>CP191473.1:0-4682650 GCA_050507695.1 Salmonella enterica
GTTCCGGCCCCGGCTGAACCCACCTACCGCTCGAACGTCAATGTTAAGCATACCTTTGATAACTTTGTTGAGGGTAAATCTAACCAACTAGCTCGCGCAGCGGCACGCCAGGTGGCTGATAACCCAGGCGGAGCGTATAACCCCTTGTTTTTATATGGGGGAACGGGCCTCGGTAAGACCCACCTTTTACATGCGGTGGGTAACGGCATCATGGCGCGTAAGCCTAATGCCAAAGTGGTGTATATGCACTCCGAGCGCTTTGTTCAGGACATGGTAAAAGCATTACAAAACAACGCGATAGAAGAGTTTAAACGCTATTATCGTTCTGTTGATGCGTTGTTGATTGATGATATCCAATTCTTTGCCAATAAAGAACGATCCCAGGAGGAGTTCTTTCATACCTTCAATGCCTTGCTGGAAGGGAATCAGCAGATCATACTCACTTCGGATCGTTATCCAAAAGAGATCAACGGGGTTGAGGATCGTCTGAAATCACGCTTCGGCTGGGGACTGACTGTCGCGATCGAACCGCCAGAACTGGAAACGCGCGTTGCGATCCTGATGAAAAAAGCGGATGAAAATGATATTCGTTTGCCTGGGGAAGTGGCTTTCTTTATTGCCAAACGCCTGCGCTCAAACGTACGTGAGCTGGAAGGGGCGCTGAATCGCGTTATTGCCAACGCGAACTTTACCGGTCGTGCGATCACCATTGATTTTGTTCGTGAAGCATTGCGCGATCTGCTGGCGCTGCAGGAAAAGCTGGTCACCATCGATAACATCCAGAAAACGGTGGCGGAGTATTACAAGATCAAGGTGGCGGATCTACTGTCGAAACGTCGATCCCGTTCGGTAGCGCGTCCGCGCCAGATGGCCATGGCGCTGGCGAAGGAGTTGACCAACCACAGTCTGCCGGAAATCGGTGATGCCTTTGGTGGCCGCGACCATACTACCGTGCTGCATGCCTGCCGTAAGATTGAGCAGTTGCGTGAAGAAAGCCACGATATCAAAGAAGATTTTTCCAATTTAATCAGAACTCTATCTTCGTGACGCTATGAAATTTACCGTTGAACGTGAACATTTATTAAAGCCGCTGCAACAGGTTAGCGGCCCACTGGGTGGACGCCCGACGTTACCGATTCTCGGTAATTTGTTGCTTCAGGTGACCGAAGGTGCGCTGTCGCTTACGGGTACCGATCTCGAAATGGAAATGGTGGCCCGCGTAGCGCTTATTCAGCCGCATGAAGCTGGCGCAACGACAGTACCGGCCCGTAAGTTTTTCGATATCTGCCGTGGTTTACCTGAAGGGGCCGAAATCGCCGTGCAACTGGAAGGTGAGCGGATGCTGATTCGCTCCGGGCGCAGCCGTTTTTCACTCTCTACGCTTCCTGCCGCTGACTTCCCGAATCTGGATGACTGGCAAAGCGAGGTGGAATTTACCCTTCCGCAGGCCACTATGAAGCGCTTGATTGAAGCGACACAATTTTCTATGGCGCATCAGGATGTTCGTTACTACTTAAACGGCATGCTGTTTGAAACAGAAGGCGAAGAGCTACGCACGGTAGCAACAGATGGTCACCGTCTGGCTGTTTGCTCAATGCCTGTCGGCGAGTCTTTGCCGAATCATTCGGTGATTGTGCCGCGTAAGGGTGTAATTGAGCTGATGCGTATGCTTGATGGTGGCGATACACCGCTGCGCGTACAGATTGGTAGCAACAATATCCGTGCGCATGTGGGTGACTTTATCTTTACCTCTAAGCTGGTTGATGGTCGTTTCCCGGATTATCGCCGCGTTTTGCCGAAGAACCCGGATAAAACCCTGGAAGCGGGTTGTGATCTGCTTAAACAGGCATTTGCCCGCGCAGCGATTCTCTCTAACGAGAAATTCCGCGGCGTGCGTCTCTATGTCAGTGAAAATCAGATCAAAATCACCGCTAATAACCCTGAACAGGAAGAGGCGGAAGAGTTTCTTGATGTGACCTATGCCGGTAGCGAAATGGAGATTGGCTTTAATGTGAGCTATGTGCTTGATGTGCTTAATGCACTGAAGTGCGAAAATGTGCGCATTTTGCTGACCGATTCGGTTTCCAGCGTGCAGATTGAGGATGCGGCATCCCAGTCGGCGGCCTATGTTGTCATGCCTATGAGGCTGTAGAAAATCGGGCTATCTTACTTGCCATTTTCAACCTGGGCTTCATGTACGTTCCAGATCTTGCGTGCAGCCCATGTTGCAACAGGCTGCACCGATTACGTCCTGGCCCGGAACGCTTTTTTATGTCATTAACTCGCCTGCTTATCAAAGATTTTCGTAACATCGAGAATGCCGATCTTGCGTTATCACCCGGCTTTAATTTTCTTGTCGGTGCCAACGGCAGTGGTAAAACCAGCGTGCTGGAGGCCATCTATACACTTGGGCATGGCCGCGCTTTTCGTAGTTTGCAAATTGGTCGCGTTATCCGCCATGAGCAGGAAGCCTTTGTTCTACATGGTCGATTGCAGGGTGCGGAGCGTGAAACAGCGATCGGGCTGACGAAAGATAAGCTGGGTGACAGTAAGGTGCGCATCGATGGTACTGATGGCCATAAAGTAGCAGAGCTGGCGCTGCTAATGCCTATGCAATTGATCACTCCCGAAGGCTTTACTTTACTCAACGGCGGCCCCAAATACAGAAGAGCATTCCTTGATTGGGGATGCTTTCACAACGAATCCGGGTTCTTTACGGCCTGGAGCAATCTTAAGCGGTTGTTGAAACAGCGTAACGCCGCGTTGCGACAGGTGAGCCACTACGCGCAACTGCGTCCGTGGGACAAAGAGCTTGTTCCTCTGGCGGAGCAAATCAGCCGCTGGCGTGCCGAATATAGCGGCGCGATTGCGGAAGATATGGCAGATACTTGTCGACAATTCTTGCCTGAGTTCTCCCTGACGTTTTCCTTTCAGCGCGGATGGGAAAAGGAGGTTGATTACAGTGAAGTGCTGGAACGCAGTTTTGAGCGTGACCGCATGTTGACCTATACCGCCCATGGCCCGCATAAAGCGGATTTCCGCATTCGAGCGGACGGAGCGCCGGTAGAAGATACGTTATCTCGTGGACAGCTAAAGCTCCTGATGTGCGCGCTGCGCCTGGCGCAGGGGGAGTTTTTGACCCGGGAGAGCGGACGGCGCTGTCTGTATCTTATAGATGATTTTGCCTCAGAGCTTGATGACGAGAAGCGCGGGCTATTAGCCAGTCGCTTGAAAGCAACACAGTCTCAGGTTTTCGTCAGCGCGATCAGCGCTGAGCACGTAATGGACATGTCGGACAAAAATTCGAAGATGTTCACCGTGGAAAAGGGTAAAATAAGCGATTAACCCAAGTTTAAATGAGCGAGAAACGTTGATGTCGAATTCTTATGACTCCTCCAGTATCAAAGTCCTGAAAGGGCTGGATGCGGTGCGTAAGCGCCCGGGTATGTATATCGGCGATACGGATGACGGCACCGGTCTGCACCATATGGTATTCGAGGTGGTAGATAACGCTATCGACGAAGCGCTCGCGGGTCACTGTAAAGATATTGTCGTCACCATCCATGCCGATAATTCTGTTTCAGTACAGGATGATGGCCGTGGTATTCCAACGGGTATTCACCCGGAAGAGGGTGTATCGGCAGCAGAAGTGATCATGACCGTACTGCACGCGGGTGGTAAATTCGACGATAACTCCTATAAAGTCTCTGGTGGCCTGCATGGCGTAGGCGTGTCAGTGGTCAACGCCCTGTCGCAGAAACTCGAACTGGTCATTCATCGCGAAGGTAAAATTCATCGCCAGATTTATCAGCATGGCGTGCCGCAGGCACCGCTGGCTGTAACGGGCGATACGGACAAAACCGGTACTATGGTGCGTTTCTGGCCAAGCCTGGAGACCTTCACCAACGTTACTGAATTTGAATATGAGATTCTGGCGAAACGTCTGCGTGAGCTATCTTTCCTTAACTCCGGCGTCTCTATTCGCCTGCGCGACAAACGTGACGGCAAAGAAGACCACTTTCATTATGAAGGCGGCATCAGGGCATTTGTTGAATATCTCAACAAAAATAAAACGCCGATCCACCCGAATATCTTCTATTTCTCCACCGAAAAAGACGGTATCGGTGTTGAAGTTGCATTGCAGTGGAATGATGGTTTCCAGGAGAACATCTACTGCTTTACGAACAATATTCCGCAGCGCGACGGCGGTACTCACCTGGCTGGTTTCCGTGCGGCAATGACCCGTACTCTTAATGCCTATATGGATAAAGAGGGCTACAGCAAAAAAGCGAAAGTCAGCGCTACCGGTGACGATGCGCGTGAAGGGCTGATTGCGGTAGTTTCCGTAAAAGTGCCGGACCCGAAATTCTCCTCCCAGACCAAAGATAAGCTGGTTTCGTCTGAGGTGAAAACGGCGGTAGAACAGCAGATGAATGAGCTGCTGGCTGAGTATCTGCTGGAAAATCCCAGTGATGCCAAAATTGTGGTCGGCAAAATTATTGATGCGGCCCGCGCACGTGAAGCAGCGCGTAAAGCACGCGAAATGACTCGCCGTAAAGGGGCGCTGGATCTGGCCGGTCTGCCCGGCAAGCTGGCGGATTGCCAGGAACGCGACCCGGCGCTGTCAGAACTCTACCTGGTGGAAGGGGACTCAGCGGGCGGCTCTGCAAAGCAGGGGCGTAACCGTAAGAACCAGGCGATTCTGCCGCTGAAAGGTAAAATCCTTAACGTAGAGAAAGCGCGCTTCGATAAGATGCTCTCCTCACAAGAGGTGGCAACCCTGATTACCGCTCTGGGCTGCGGCATTGGCCGTGATGAATATAACCCGGATAAACTGCGTTATCACAGCATCATCATCATGACCGATGCGGACGTCGATGGCTCACACATCCGTACGCTGCTGTTGACTTTCTTCTACCGCCAGATGCCAGAGATTGTTGAGCGCGGCCACGTTTATATCGCTCAACCGCCACTGTACAAAGTGAAGAAAGGTAAGCAGGAACAGTACATTAAAGATGATGAAGCGATGGATCAGTACCAAATCTCTATCGCTCTTGATGGCGCTACTCTGCATACCACTGAAGGTGCGCCGGCGCTGGCTGGTGAAGCGCTGGAAAAAATGGTCTCTGAGTATAACGCCACGCAGAAGATGATCACCCGCATGGAGCGTCGCTTCCCGCGTGCGCTGCTGAAGGAGCTGATTTATCAGCCGACGCTGACAGAGGCCGAACTCAGCGATGAACAAGCCGTGACCCGCTGGGTATCGCAACTCATTACGGTACTGAATGAGAACGAAGCTCACGGTAGTACCTGGAACTACGATATTCGTGTGAATAGCGAACTGAATCATTTCGAGCCAGTGATCCGTGTACGTACTCACGGTGTTGATACCGATTATTTTCTGGACCAGGAGTTTATTAGCGGTGGCGAGTACCGTCGTATCTGTACCCTTGGCGAGAAGCTGCGCGGCCTGATTGAAGACGATGCCTTTATTGAACGTGGCGAACGTCGTCAGCCAATTACCAGCTTTGAGCAGGCGCTGGACTGGCTGGTGAAAGAGTCCCGTCGCGGTCTCTCTATTCAGCGGTATAAAGGTCTGGGCGAAATGAACCCGGAGCAATTGTGGGAAACCACCATGGATCCGGAAAGCCGTCGTATGTTGCGTGTTACGGTGAAAGATGCGATTGCAGCTGACCAACTGTTCACAACGTTAATGGGCGATGCTGTAGAACCTCGTCGCGCCTTTATCGAAGAGAACGCGTTGAAAGCGGCAAATATCGATATCTAAGGGTCTTAGCCTCACTCTGCCCTCTCCCTGAAAAGGGAGAGGGGGAAAAGAGGCACACCCCCTCACATTTACATCCCCCTTTTCCCTCCACTACGTTGCTGTTTTTTGAACGGAATCGCGTTAGCATGAACCAGGAACATTTCACCTGGGGATCTCATGGCTATCAAACTTATTGCAATCGATATGGACGGCACGCTGTTACTGCCGGATCACACAATCTCTCCTGCTGTTAAAAACGCCATTGCCGCCGCACGCGAACGGGGCGTCAACGTTGTGTTGACTACCGGTCGGCCCTATGCGGGCGTACAGAGCTATATAAAAGAGCTGCATATGGAGCAGGAAGGTGACTATTGCATCACCTATAATGGTGCGCTGGTGCAGAACGCCAGTGATGGCAGTACGGTAGCGCAAACGGCATTGAGCTATGATGATTACCGCTATCTGGAAAAGCTCTCCCGTGAAGTGGGTTCTCATTTTCACGCACTGGATCGCAATACACTCTATACCGCTAACCGTGATATCAGCTATTACACGGTGCATGAATCTTATGTGGCTACCATTCCGCTGGTCTTTTGCGAGGCGGAGAGAATGGACCCTGCCACTCAGTTCCTGAAAGTTATGATGATCGATGAGCCGACTGTACTCGATCAGGCAATAGCCCGTATTCCTCAGGAAGTCCGCGAAAAATATACTGTGCTGAAAAGTGCGCCCTACTTTCTTGAAATCCTGGATAAACGAGTTAACAAAGGCACTGGGGTTAAATCGCTGGCAGAGGTCCTGAATATCAAACCGGACGAGATCATGGCGATTGGCGATCAGGAAAACGATATTGCGATGATTGAATACGCAGGTATTGGCGTCGCGATGGATAATGCCATCCCTTCGGTGAAAGAAATCGCCGACTTTGTGACCAAATCGAACATTGAAGATGGCGTGGCGTTTGCCATTGAGAAGTTCGTACTGAACTAAGCTTCCCTCCGCAGTGATCATTGCTATACCCTGAAGCGAAATTATGGCTTCAGGGTATCTCCATGAAACAACTCACTTCCGCTTCGCGCAATCATCAACTCACCAATACGAATACCTGGACGCCGGATAGTCAGTGGTTGGCATTCGATGTACGCCCTTCAGGGGCCTCATTCACCGGTGAGACGATTGAACGTGTCAATGTACACACAGGTGAGGTTGAGGTGATTTATCGTGCCACCCAGGGGGCGCATGTAGGCGTGGTGACCGTCAACCCGCAACGAGAAGAGTATGTGTTTATTCACGGCCCGGAGAACCCGGACTCGCAGTGGCAATATGATTTTCATCATCGCCGTGGTGTCATTGCCAATAATCGTCAGATTAACAACCTCGATGCGCTTGATATTACGGCACCTTATACTCCCGGCGCGCTGCGAGGCGGCTCCCATGTTCATGTCTTTAGTCCAAATGGTGGATACGTTAGCTTTACCTACAACGACCATGTATTGCATGAACGCTCGCCTGAGCTGGATTTGCGCAATGTCGGGGTTGCCGCACCGTTTGGTCCGGTGATACCCCCTTGCGTGCATCCGCGTGAATACGCAGGCAGCTACTGGTGTGTGCTGGTCAGTCGCACTACGCCTGCTCCGGAACCTGGCAGTGATGAGATCAACCGTGCTTATGAAGAGGGTTGGGTTGGCAACCGTCGCCTCGCGTTTATTGGAGATACTCGCTCTCTCAGTGGTGAAAAGGTACCTGAGCTATTTATGGTAGATCTTCCTGGCAATGAACAGGAGTGGAAAACAGCGGGAAGTGCGCCACTGGCGGGTGACGAGGTATCTATGCCCTCGCCCCCACTGGGTGTGATGCAGCGACGCCTTACTTTCACTCACCAGCGCCGCTACCCAGGCCTGGTCAATACGCCACGTCATTGGGTTCGTGCCAATCTGCAGGCAACAGAGATCGCTTTTCTGATGCGTGACGACAGCGGCGTGGTGCAATTGTGGCTGATTAACCCGGATGGCGGTGAACCCAGACAGTTAACGCATACATCGAGTGGTATTCAGTCGGCTTTCAACTGGCATCCATCAGGGGACGCATTAGCGTTTGTACTGGAGGATCGTATCGCCCTTTGCGACTCACGGCACGGTAACATTACTTTTTTGACATCCGATCACGCAAATCCGCCATCAGCGGATGCTGTGGTTATCTCTCCAGATGGTAAACAGATAGCCTGGATGGAAGAGGTGGACGGTTTCCGCCAGTTATGGATGACGGAGACCCATTTATAGCTCAATGTGCTGGCATGGGAGCGGGTGGGATCACTGAGTTAGTGGAAAAATTCGCCTGCTCGCTCTTCTCGACCCGTGATTTGATAGAGCTATCGCGGCGGAAAAAATCCCACGGCAGCAGCAATGTATCAAAGATTGCGGTGAATGGCATATCCAGCGCCACCAGTGACTTCATGCCGATGCCGGTGTCATCATTTGACAGCATGGCTGAACTGGCGCGTGTGCCGGGGTAGATCCCCTCTTTTCCACCCGTATGGGACATTACGCTTGAGCATCCCGATAACATCACCCCACTGAACAACGCAAATATAAACACAATTTTTTTCATCATCGGTTAATCACCGTTATTTGCAGTGTGAACACTGTTTGGCGTTTATATCCTCCCGGCGAGGAAAACAACAGTGTTCTGACTCCGCTCTGTGGCGGCATTCGCACTTTAACTCTTTGTGCTGCTTCTCCAGTCTATGCGCTAGTGGAGAAAGTGCAAAAAAAGTCTCCAGCATCCCCTTGAAAACAGTATCCCTGTCCCTATTTTACTGATGTAGCCGGAGAACACGCCGTAAGGGTGTTGGGCTGCCTGGCATGAAACATAACCTGTCCATTATGGAAGGTAATTAACAATCTCGCTGATTTCAGGAGCTTTATTTATGCGTAACTTCGATCTTTCTCCGCTTTATCGTTCTGCTATTGGTTTTGACCGTCTGTTTAACCTGCTGGAAAACAATCAAAGCCAGAGCAATGGCGGTTACCCTCCGTACAACGTTGAGTTAGTGGATGAAAACCACTACCGCATTGCTATCGCCGTGGCTGGTTTCGCTGAAAGCGAACTGGAAATTACTGCGCAGGACAACCTGCTGGTGGTGAAAGGTTCCCATGCCACAGAACAAAAAGAGCGTACCTACCTTTATCAGGGTATCGCTGAGCGTAACTTCGAGCGTAAGTTCCAGTTAGCAGAAAACATTCACATCCAGGGTGCTAACCTGGTTAACGGCCTGCTTTATATCGATCTGGAACGCGTAATTCCTGAAGAGAAAAAAGCGCGCCGTATCGAAATTAACTAATTGCGTCAGGCCGCCAACACGGCCTGGTTTAAAGATGCTCGCCGTCAGGGAGCATAATGCGAGCCGCCATGCTCGCAGGTAATCACTCGCTTCTTAGAAGGAGAAACACTATGCGTAACTATGATTTATCCCCGCTGCTGCGTCAGTGGATTGGCTTCGATAAACTGGCAAACGCACTGCAAAGTGCCAATGAACACCAGTCATTCCCGCCGTATAACATTGAAAAAGGCGATGACAACCACTACCGCATTACTCTCGCGCTCGCAGGCTTTCGCCAGCAAGAGTTAGATATTCAACTAGAAAATGGGCGACTGACCATTAAAGGCACGCCGGAAAAACCGACCAACGAGCCTAAATGGTTGCATCAAGGCCTGGTAATTCAGCCGTTTACGCTGAGCTTTACGCTGGCTGAATTTATGGAAGTCTCCGGCGCAACGTTTAATAACGGGCTGCTGCATATCGATTTAATTCGTAATGTACCTGAAGTTGCCGCGCCACAACGTATCGCGATTAGCGAACGACCGGCATTAAATAGCTAACGAGTCAGAGAGAATAAACGGCTTCCATCGCAGGGAGCCGTTTTTTTATGGCTCGCGCTAGTACTTGGTAATGACTAACGTTGCTGAAGCATTAAATGCGCCAGTAGTAATTTTATCTGTCGACACTGAGCTACTATGCACGGGGGTGAAGCTGAGCGGAATAGAGAGGTTGCCGTTAACAACCTGGATTTGTTGAGTATCCCCGTTAGTGAGAGTGACTCCGTTCCATTGAGTAATGATGCCAAGATTAGGGTTGCTTGTGGCAATAGCATCACTGTTCCATGAAGCAGGTGTGGTGATAAATCCCATCTCAAAGTCAACGGGATTATTTGTATTACAGACCAGGGTTAAGTTTTTCGTTACTGTTTGGGGAGAGGTGCCGCTAGTGACAATTTCACCACGCTCAATCTGCCCAAAATCAATATTTAACACATTGCCCGACTGAATGTTACAGTTGGCTGGATTAATATCAACTTCGTTTGCTGCGTAAAACGTCCATGTATAGTTTGCAGTTTGAGATGAAGAATTGTTTTCCTGGGTGAGCGTTATTTTCCCGATATAGTCGCCTTTATTGATATGGAGCTCGCGCCCTAATGCGCTGAGCTGGAAAAAAACTATTGCAGGAATGCGTGATCTATCCTGATTTAGTAGTCTGAAAATCTCGGTTTTAGGGACCGGAGAAATATAATCTTTACCTGAAATTGTAACGCCTGCGGATAGCCCATTAAAGAGTGCTGGGTTTAAAACCAGGCCATTATCTTCGATCGATAAAATATCTATCCAGTTACCTATTGTTGAATCATTTTTGCAGTTAATTTGATTAAGATCGACAATCTGATTTTTACCAGTGATCCGATCCGTTTGCACCACAACGTCAACATTGGCGTTCCCTCCTAACCAACCAAGGACGCTGGTCGGTGTTTGACATGTAAACGCTTGCGCGCCACCGCTCACTATTAATAGTGCCAGCAACATAATTTTTATTTTCATCTCTTCACCGGGTCTTATTAAGGGTAATTAAGTTCGAAGGTGGCTACGGCTTTAAATGTTCCACGCCCAATATTGTGATTTGTAATAGCACTGGGTTCGCCCTGCACATAGCTTTGTAACGTAATGGTGGATACGCCATTCGTCAGGGCGAAAGCGGGCAGTGTTTTATTAAAGGGGATCGATGTGCCGTCGGCCATTTCCATGCCAATAGCGATACCGCTGGCTGAAGACTGACTGAGCGTTAGCAGCCCCGGTAATTCGTTACTCTCCGTACCCTTAAACGTTATCTCAACCTGATTGCCCAATGTTGTATCGCAACCCTGCAAGCGAAGAGTAAAGGGTTGGCTATGCGTGCGGGTATTTAGATAGAGATATTTATCAATCACTGTCCCGAAATCGAGTGTGATGTCAGTAGTATTGGGATCTAACTGGCAGGGATCGTCAACCAGCGTGCCGTCGAATTTCAGGTTATTGGCCACAGCCTTCGCTGCTGCGGTGGCACTCATTGCCTGGCCTGGCTGTAGCATAAACAACGACAACAAAAACATTGTGCGGTGGTGTAACTGCATCCTTGCTCTCCTCACAAATACTCAGCCAATAACGTGGCCGTAGCGTTAAAAGCACCGGCCTGTAAGTCCGCAGCATTTGGGTTTTTTATCGGTACGACTTCCAGGGTAGGTAGGTTGCCGGACTGGATATCGATAGCTTTGTTTATTTCAAATGGCTGGCCATTTTGTAGTATTCGTATACCTAGCCCGCTAGCACTGGTAGTGAGTGCGGCGTTATCAAAAGTTGTCGCATTGCCTTTGAGAATCAGAGTGAGCCGCCATGATGGGTCGCTGGCATCACATACCAACTGCCAGGGAATCTGCTGTTTGTAGCGAACCCCGTCCACTTTGTGCACGCCAACTTTGTCGAAATGGACATTGATATCCCGATCGTTATTGATATGGCACTGATGCACTCTCAGCGTACCGTGAAAGGTAATAGCTTTGTTATCGCCTGTCGCAATCGCCAACGCTGGTTTGAACGGCAAAAACAGGCAAGCGAAAGCGGCAATAGAGAGTAAAAGTATGCCCTGGCGACTGTTTATGTTCAGTTTTTTCATCGCCATTGCCTCAGTTATAAGCCACTTCTAAGGTGGCAGTGGTATTGAAAGTCTGTCCATCCTGGAAACGAGCACCGCTTGCTTTTTCCAGCACGGCATTGAGCTGCGGTGGATTGTTGGTATCTAAGTCAAACCACTGGTTAAGCATTAAGGGTGCGCTGCCTTTCAGTAATTTGATGCTAAGGCCGCTTTCACTTGTTTTCAGGTTATTACCGTTAAAACTGGCTACTGTCCCTGAAACACGCATCTGGATCATTTTGCCGTCCGGGTCGCCTTTGCATGTCACTTGCCAGGGCATGGGTTGTTGATAAATCCCACGATCAATTTCATTTTCATAGACATCACCAAATTCAACCTGGATAGGATTCGCGTCGCTGAAGGTACACGAAGCTGTCGCGATAACCGTGCCGCTGAGGTTGATTGAGACCCTGTCCGAAACCGACGCTGCCCGTAGCGGTGAAGATGCGAGCACCGGCCCAAGAAACGCAGTGATAAGGAGACTTTGTCGTAATAGATTCATAGTGTTCTCGCTAATCATAATTAAGCCGAAACCGTACAGTCGCCTGCCAGCTACCGGGGGTTAGCGGTAACGAAGTACGCACGGGTTGGACATAAAAGACCAACTCATCACTGTGTGGTGTGATAAATCGTGGAGAAACCCTCTCACCTAAACGCAAAATCTGATGTGAACTGTCCGTAAGGCGCAGTCCCATACCCGTTACCCCACTCACTTTGACCAGATCCGGGCTCTCTTTATTTGTCGCGGCGATAAAGGTGATATCGACGACTGGCTCATAAGGATCCCAGGTCATATTTCCGCTACGGGCGGCAATGAGATTACCTCCGCTGCGAATGCAGTCGCGAAGTTTCAATTTAAATACAGTTGGTTGAGCTTGATCTCCGGCTTGTTTTAGCAAGGCGACAGGAGTAGCGCCGAGGCTGATTTGCTGCATTTCCGACGTCATATCCAACCGGCAGGCACCTTCAGCAAAGAAGCCCTCAATGTTCAATACACCGTGCGCCCCTTCCACGCTCCAGTTACCCTGTGCGGCATTCGCAGCCGTGCTCATCAATGTTGTGCTTAACAACAGCCCCCATACGCGATGGCGTGGAAAATGATTCATTTTTTTCACCATCCGGGTATTAACCCGCTTTGCTTTTGGTGACGTGACACTTATTGGCGGTGCAACTGAACAACAGCTTTGGGCGGCCGCCGTAATCATTGATGTAAGTCAGCACTGGTGCGTTGCCCAAAGCAGAGGCGCTGCCCTTCAGAAGCGCATTTGATTTCGGTGCCACCATTATTGGCGTGAAGCCCGCCACTGGTGCGCCTCCCTGAGTCTGATATCCTCCCGCCAACGTCACGTAGTAAGGCGTTGGGTTGTCGACACGATATTTATCTCCTTCACGGGTAAGGGTCAGTTTCTCGGGCCATGCGCTTTCGTCAGCATTACGCTGCATCATCAGCGCTTTTGGGCGATAAAAGAGTTTGATCCGTGTTTGCAGGGCAATTTGCAGCGTGTTCTCTTTGCTACTTTTCGGGGGAATTTCACGCAAATTGAAATAGAACAGTGATTCACGATCCTGGGGGAGTGCCGCCACGTTAACTGCTTGCACTTTAACCTGGCCTTTTGTGTTCGGCTCCACTCTTTGTAATGGAGGAACTGCGGTTAATGGCGAGGTGATTTTGTCGCCTTTCTCATCTTCAAGCCAGGCCTGAGCAAGATAAGGCAACGATTTATTTTGATTGCTTATGCTAAGGCTGATTGATGTATCTTCGCCATTAAAAATAGCGCGCGTACGATCAAGGGCGATCGCTGCATTAGCCGTGTTAGCCGTCAGACAAGCAATCAAGGCAGCGGCGGAGGCAGCCAAACGGGGGTGATAATTCATCATGAAAATCGTTCTCCTCATTCATCACCTCAACGCGGCTAAGATGATGCGATAATTATTTTCCCACCACAGGGTGGGTGGATTCATTGCTGAATGGTTGTACAGGCGAGTTGCAAGTTATCGGTTTGTGATGGTAATGATTCAGGCAGGTTCACCTGACACTGGGTCTTACCATCCCACACCACCTGCATTGTTTCGCCAGCGTTCATGCCGGTCAGCCAGACCTGGCCGCCATCGTTAACAATCCCGGTTTGATAATCATTCTTATTAATAACCACAGCGCCAAATGGCGGTGCGCTACCATCCGACTGGCGCATCATTACCATTCCCTTCTCACCGGCGATGACATTGAACTTACGGTAGCCAATCGCACCTTCGGTGAGGGTTCCTTGTACTTCGGAGCGGGTGGCTTCAACGTTGTCTGCCAACCTGGTGATATCGACACTGACATTGTTGCGGTAATAGCTATTGATATCGGAGATCACCGCTTTACCGTACCGGTTGGTATGTGTGATACCGCCAAATCCATGAATTGGCACACCGCTAACGCCGTTGCTATCAACCATCATGCGAGTACCACCCAGCGCATTGACCCGATGCAGAGCAACACCCTGGCGGGTGGCGGTCGCTCCCCCCTGCATTGAAAAACCTAATGTGCGGTAACGACTGCTTTGATAGCTGGCACTGGCCGTTATCTCCGCCACGTCGCCCTGATGGGTGAAGTAACCGCTACCGACACTGTTTTTCTCATTACCAACGCCGGTTTTAATGCGCCAGGTATTGTTGTTGTCGATACGATCGTAATAACCCACGGTGTTGGTGTTGCCCGCGCTGCCGAATTGGCTGTCATAGCTCAGGGTTCCGCTATTTCCCCACGGCACATTCAGGCTGACATACATGCCTTCATCGCGGGTATTGTTGTAGCTGGTACGGTAGCCTGACAAATTCAGGCTCAGGTTTTTGAAATGCCCGGCATCGAAATAACGCGAAAATGAAATATTCCAGGTATTGTTGTCAGGACGATTCCAGTAAGTTTGATGGCTGTAATTCACATAGCTGCTCAGGCCCAACTCGGTAAAATATTTATTAAACGAGAGGGTATAGAGCTCTTTATTATTATTCCCCACGATGCCGCGATAACGCGCGTCGAGGAATTCGTTCATATTCATAAAATTGCGCTGAGAAAAGCGATAACCCGCGAAGGTCACCTGGCTATCAAAATGTTCAAAACGCTTGGAGTAACTCAGTCGATACGAGCCCCCCTTCCTGGTACCCAGGCCTGGCAAAACAGCTTGCGAACCGGTGACATCAAAAGAGAGCGCACCCAGCGCTAACAGATCGCGGCCTATCCCCAGAGCCAGGGCGTTATAATCGCCAGCGAATAAGTTGCCGCCATAAAGTGACCAGCCGTTATTTATCCCCCAGGAAAACTCCCCAGTGACAAAACCCGGCCCCTGACTTTGATGTCGGTAGTCGGAGGGTTTGCCAAGCGCAACCTTGTAGCGCACCATGCCCGGACGGGTCAGGTAAGGAATATTCGCCGTATCGACCTGGAAATTTTGCTCACTACCATCTTGTTCCTGAACTTTTACATCAAGCTTGCCGGTGAGAGCGGTATTTAAATCCTGAATACGGAACGGACCTGAAGCGACCGTGGTTTCATAGATAATGCGCCCTTGCTGGCTGATAGTGACTTTGGCATTGGTTCTGGCAACACCCGTTACCTCGGGAGCGTAACCACGCAGATTAGGTGGCAGCATATTATCGTCTGAAATCAGACTTGCACCGGTGTAGCGGAAGCTGTCAAACATCCCTGAATCCAGGTAATTCTCTCCCAGCATCAGTTTTGACTTTAACGTTGGGATTGCCCGGTAAGCGTAATATCGATTCCACCGCCACTCTTTCTGCATGGTGGTTGAGTTGTTATACATTCCCTGCCAGTCAGCCCGAAAACGCCAGGCGTCAAGATTGAAGCCAGTGGTTCCATAACCGCTGATCGTTCGATCGCTATCATCAGCGCCCATGTAATAATGGGATGACTGAGCGTTGACGTTATAATCAAATAAGAAACCAGCAATACCGTCGTCCCAACGGGAAGGGGGATCCCAGTTCTCTGCGGTGTATTCCAGATAGGCCTGGGGGATATTGAGATAAAGCGTACCCGTACCAAGATCAGCCCGGGCACTAACGCCTGTCAGGCTCTCGATATCAAGACATTCGTCGTTGTGCCATCCTTTTACCTGACGCAGAATCGCGGCTTTGAATCCAAACCGTGAAACAATAGTAGGGGTCAAACATGCCTGACTACCTTCTGGGTCATTATCCGGTGGTAAAAAGCGGATATTTTGCTCTGGTAGCTCTTCTTGATTCAGGCGAATTATCATCTGATAGTCGCCCGGCATGATGTAACCGGCACGGGAAAATTGGCTAAGGTTGATATGTGTTCGATCGCTAATATCCAGCACGTCAGTGTTAAATTGAATACTGTCCGCTGCCTGTACAAACGTTGCACCTGTACCTTGTAACGCGAGGGACACTAATAGCGTCAGTGGACGCGCTTTTAGGTAATTACCTGAAATTAAAAATGATCCCCGCATTAGTAATAATCCAGTTTGAAACGTATCGAGGTGCTATAGGCTCCAGCGCGCAATTTTTGATGATTGCTCACCAGGCGCAGGGTATAACCCAGATTCATTGAGCCAGCTTGTAAGGCTGCGAACCGGGTAGGAACTCCCGGCACTATTCTGTGACCTGCCGGATCGTCAATCACCAGCCCTAAACCTCGCGCATCACCATTCAGAGCAAAGAGTTGCCCGTCCGTAACTGCGCCATCAAAAGTCACCTGAAAGCGTGACCAATCGGGCTTATTCGGCGTGAGGGGTTTCAAAAGACAGTTCACAAGGCGAATCTGGAAAGAAATGGCAGGGCCTGCGCCATCGCGGATAATTTCCCCCACTGGAACAGTAGAGAGATCAATGGTCTGATCGCGGCTTTCGACTGCAATTGCACACGGCGTATCAATAATCAAACCGTGCATATTGACACGGCCATGCCCCTGATCGGTTGCGTGCGTTACAGATGCGGCATACGCAGCTCCTGATAAGGCCCAACCTATTATCAGGGAAGGAAAAATAAACGAAGTGCTGCAATTCATAATTATTCCACGAATAAAACCACAACCTGATCCGCAAGACGCAGGCTATTTGCCAGAAATTTATTGGTATGCCAGCGTGAAGTTAGCAACAGACATAAAACTGCCGGGGACAATGGCTGCGGAAGCGCCGCTACCCTGCAAATATGCCTGGAACATTAGTGTGTTATTTTGTTGAATTTTGGTGGCTGAACTGGCGGTGCCAAGAGGAATATTGGCACCGTTATTATTAGTAATACCGATCGCCGCTCCGCTTGCCGTACCGGAAATAGCCAGAAACCCCGGCATTGTGCTGGCTTCAGTACCGGTAAACGTTACGGTGACTGTTTTATCCTGCAGGCCAGTCACATCGCAGTTTTCCAGTTTAATTTGAAAAGGGCTGGGGCTGGATTTGCCGCTGTTGGCAAGAGCTTTATTAGAAATTTGTCCCAGATTAACCGTTTGATCGATACTGCCGGGGGTAATGGAACAGGGTGAGTCAATGATTGATCCGACGAATGTTACGCTACCGTGTCCCTGGTCTGCAGCGTTGGTGAAACCAGATACCAACGCTGTTCCCATTCCGAGAATAAGAGCGATTTTATTAAAGCGCATTTTCTGCTTCCTTAGAGAATATATGTAATATTTTGCGGATTGCGGGTAAAAAAAATCGCTGTTCGCCAAAGCGATACAGCAAATTTTTGAGGGAAGTTACTTAGAAGGGTAAGAAATAACTTCCAAAAAACGCTCACCATATAGAATATTCGCAGCGGAATTTGGGATATTTCCAGGCCGGGGCGGAATGGCAAAAGGGTGTGGATACCACTAATGCCGTATCAGAAGTGAGGTATAACAACAAAACCATACACTTTGTGCGCTATTACCCATACAAGTAATTGAAGCTCTGCCAAAATCTTTGTAATCATCATGTACAGAGAAACAATCATGAGTGATATTGCATTAACGGTAAGTATTTTGGCGCTGGTGGCGGTTGTTGGTCTGTGGATTGGCAATCTAAAAATCCGTGGTGTGGGCTTTGGTATTGGCGGCGTGCTTTTTGGCGGGCTAATTGTTGGTCACTTTGTTGATCAGGCCGGGGTTGAGCTAAGTAGCCCGATGCTGCATTTTGTGCAGGAGTTTGGCCTTATCCTCTTTGTCTATACCATTGGTATTCAGGTCGGGCCGGGCTTTTTTGCTTCGCTGCGGGTGTCCGGGCTGCGCCTTAATCTATTCGCCATTCTGATAGTGATTATCGGCGGGTTGGTAACGGCTATCCTGTATAAACTTTTCGCTATTCCCCTCCCCGTGGTGCTTGGGATTTTCTCTGGTGCGGTGACCAATACCCCAGCATTAGGTGCGGGGCAACAAATCCTACATGATTTAGGTCTTCCCGGCCCAGCCATTGATCAAATGGGGATGAGCTACGCGATGGCTTATCCGTTTGGTATTTGCGGCATCCTGCTGACGATGTGGTTGCTGCGGCTGGTTTTTCGCATCAATGTTGATGACGAAGCGCGGCAACATGATGTCGCCATGAGTAACGGCACTTCGCTTATCAGAACTATCAATATTCGTGTCGAAAATCCTAATCTTCACCAGATCGCCATTCAGGATGTGCCTATTCTAAACAGCGATAAAATTATCTGCTCGCGCTTGAAACGCGAGGATTTACTGATGGTGCCTTCCCCTGGCACAGTGATTCAGGCCGGTGACTTGCTACACCTGGTCGGACTACCGAAAGATTTACATGACGCACAATTGGTGATTGGCAAAGAAGTGGAAACATCGCTGTCGACACAAGGCACTGAGCTACGCGTAGAGCGTGTCGTCGTCACCAATGAGCAAGTGCTGGGGAAAAAAATCCGCGATCTTCAGGTAAAAGAGCGTTATGACGTCGTGATATCGCGTCTAAATCGCGCTGGGGTGGAATTAGTCGCCAGCAGTGATGTCAGCCTGCAGTTCGGCGATATTCTTAATCTGGTGGGGCGTCCAGCGGCGATTGATGCAGTGGCTAATGTATTAGGCAATGCACAGCATAAGCTCCAGCAGGTACAGATGCTGCCAGTGTTTATTGGTATTGGACTTGGCGTTTTATTGGGTTCGGTGCCGCTGTTTGTTCCTGGCTTTCCGGTCGCGTTAAAACTTGGCCTGGCAGGTGGGCCATTGATTATGGCCTTAATTCTTGGACGTATCGGCAGTATCGGTAAACTCTATTGGTTTATGCCGCCGAGTGCGAACCTGGCGTTACGAGAGTTAGGCATTGTGCTGTTTCTGGCCGTGGTTGGCCTGAAATCCGGCGGTGATTTTATTGCAACGCTTACCCAGGGCGATGGGCTGAAGTGGATGTGTTACGGTATTTTTATTACAGCCATTCCATTGATAAGCGTGGGTCTGGTGGCCCGTATAGCGATGAAAATGAACTACCTCACCCTATGCGGGATGCTGGCAGGTTCAATGACAGATCCGCCCGCGCTGGCCTTTGCCAATGGCCTGCATCCAACCAGCGGCGCTGCGGCGCTGTCGTATGCTACGGTCTACCCGCTGGTGATGTTTTTACGCATTATTACGCCACAATTATTGGCTGTGCTGTTTTGGGGTATGGGGTAACGAGGTTGCCGGGTGGATACGTCGCAAGGGGTAATTGTAGCGTAATGGAGCAATCGATAATTTTGATACCGATGCCATGGTGGAAACTCCATGCCTGGCGGCAAGGCTCCTGGTAAAAATGGTGGTAAGCGATTACCCTGTCGAAAATCGTGCCCGGCCTTCTCGCCCCTTTGGAGAGAGAAGGCTTCAATGTAAGGAGCATTAATGAAAATTTCCCGCGTTGGCGAAGCACCTGACTATCGTTTTTCGCTGGCGAACGAACGTACCTTTCTGGCATGGATCCGTACGGCGTTAGGCTTCCTGGCTGCGGGAGTCGGGTTGGATCAACTCGCACCGGATTTTGCTACGCCGTTAATTCGCGAAGCACTGGCGTTATTGCTGTGCCTCTTTTCCGGTGGGCTGGCGTTATATGGTTATCTGCGCTGGTTACGTAATGAAAAAGCGATGCGCCTGAAGCAAGATCTGCCCTACACGCGTACCTTATTGCTAATCAGTGTGTGCTTGTCAGCCGTTGTGCTGGTCGTTATGGCACTGGTGTTCTATGCCGACTAACCGCAAGGCCAGACGCGAAACCGATCCCGGACTACAACCTGAACGCACCTCGTTGGCATGGTTCCGTACGTTGCTTGGCTATGGTGCGCTGATGGCGTTGGCGCTACGGCACAGCTGGCAGCATTCGGGTAGTGTATTCTGGACCTTTATGGCTGTACTCACGCTGGCGGCTGCTATCTTGTGGCGTTACACCCGCAATCGCATTTTAATGGATGTCGATAGCAGTGATTTTGCGCTACCGGGAGCAATACGTGACAAGTTGTTGATCGCCCTCGCAGTGTTTTCTCTTGCGTTACTGTTTGCGGTAACTCATCTACGCCAGTTGTTCTTGCTTATTTAGGGCCGAAGCGAAATCAGGCCACAAGGGTTACATTGCCGGTTCGTGGTGAGCGAACCGTGATGCCAGTGGCAGCCAGCACAGCAATATCAGCAGCCCTGCCAGTGTCATCAGCATACCAAGACTAAATTGGCTGTTCTGCGGTAGTTGCGCTGATAGCCAGGCCAGGCCGCCTGAGCCAGTGTTCTGAAGCCCGCCGATCAGCGCACCGGCAGTCCCTGCCAGAAACGGGAAAGGTTCCATCGCACCGCTGGTGGCCAACGGGAAAAGCATTCCGGCACCGAAGAAGAATAACGCAGCTGGGGCCAGCAGTGTCCAGACATTCATTACGCCGAGTATACCGGGTATCCACATCATTAATCCGGCCGCGACACAACTGATTACCGCTTGCCACATAAGCGAAGTGAAGCGCTTGTTCTGCCGCCCGGCAAACCAGGCGCCGAAAAACGCTGCCGGAATCGGCAGGATAAACAGAATACTTACCGTCAGGCTATTAAAGCCAAGAACACTTGCCATTAACACCCCGGAGCAGGCTTCAAAAACCGCGATCCCTGCTAACCCACCGATAAGCATCAGCAGGTAACAGCTAAATGCGCTATTACCAAATAAGGTCTTATAACTGGCGAGCAGCGATGTATGCGGCGCATCCGTTGGCCGGGTCTCTGGCATCCAGCGCGCCATGCTATAAGTGACTATCAGGCACAACAGCAATAGAAAAACGAAACAGGCACGCCAACCCAGCAGCGTATTCAGCACTCCGCCAATCAGAGGCGCAAGCAGGGGGCTAACAAGAATACCCATGTTCAGCAGGCTATTGGCATGGCGTAACTCCGAGCCAGCATAAAGATCGCGCGGTAGGGTGCGCGCCATTACGCCACCAACCCCGGTACCAATGCCCTGTAACGCGCTGGCAAGAATTAATATCAGCAGACTATGCGTTGTTGTGGCGATAAGTGTCGCCAGCATAAAAATAGTCATGCCGAAAAGAATAACGGGCCGTCTGCCGATATTGTCTGCCAGCGGGCCATAAAAGAGCTGCGATACCCCGTAAGTCATCAGATACGCCGCCATTACGCTCTGTATCGCGCCATCACGTACGTTCAGATCCCGTGCCATATCGGTAATTGCAGGGATATAGATGGTTTGCGCCATCTGTCCAACAGCCACCAAAAGCACTAGCATCAGTAACAAATTAATGTTTCTCTGTTTTTTCATTTTTTTGATTACGTGGTGAAAAAATCAAATAAAGAATATATCGCTACTTTATAGTGAAAATGCGGGATGAATTTAGCATGAAGTGGCTGCATTGTGACGATATGTGCTAATAATCCTTGCAGGGAATCAGGCAGGATTTATAAACAATATTCGGAAAGATTTGTTGCCACTACAATTACCATAAAAGGAGTCTTGAATTTTAGTGGCAATTTTGCATTATAAAATGGCGGCGTTTTTTAATATTTTATGATTTTTTGGGTTGATAAGATTTATTTTTAACAATAAATCAGGATTGCTAATGCCAGCGCAGGTTCATTTAACTCCATCAATTTATTTAAATATATCTCGAACCCAAGAACAAACAACAGAGAAACCGCTGCTCGATAATGTTAAACGCGTCACTTTCGCAGAGGGAACAATATTTTCCGAAGGGCGATCGCAATATCCTGTTGAGAAACTACAAGAATTAGCTGAGGGCAGATTACTTTCTCGTGATATAGAATCCGCTATAGAAGTAAATAAAAGACGGGGATTTGGCAATATTCCGTTTATTTCCAGCTCGAGAGAAATAACACCTTTCAGTAAAAAATGTCTATGGCTTGGCATAACTTTATTTGCAGGCGCTGTTGGTGGTACTTGTGTGTTTTTAAGCTCATCAATCAGGGGGAGAGATACCGCAATCGCATCCTCTGAAAATAATAATCTGACTAATTTTGATAATGTTCCTCCCTGTTCGGCTCATGACAATGATTTGACTACGTTATCACCACTGGGAACGCCAGCTTCTCAGATGCGTAGAAAAACCAAAATTGGCGTTTTAGCGGTCAGTTCTGAACTGGAAAACATTAAAGAAAAATTGAATAAAATTCCACTGGAAGAGACATTAGAAAAAGTTAACTCTTTTGAAGAGTCAATTAAGCAGATGGTTAATTATAATAGAATGCCTACGGGTAAGGCGTGTATATTAGCAAATGCGATAAAGAAATTTAGAGATGGCGAGCTTTTCTCGTTAATTGAGGAGCTAAACAAAAAGAGAGATAGATATGAGTCTGCCTCTGTTTTAAAAATAATGACCTTAGCAAAAATCCGCCAGATAAATGAGCAGCTAAGCATCGCCTGGGAGATCTCACAAAAGCTCTATAACATGAGTCTTAATCTTGAAAAAATTCATTATCAGCAATATCAGGATAACTTTAACGGTTAAATCATGTTAGGCGTAGCAATATTGCGCCAATGGCGATACCGCAAGCGGCGATAATTCTCAACCCAGCGACGTTCTCTTTCAAAAGAACAAACGCAATCAGCGCGCCAAACAGGATAGACGTTTCTCGTAGTGCGGCAACGACCGCCAGTGGGGCTTGTGTCATTGCCCAGAGTGCCAGGCCGTAAGAGCCCATAGTGGCGATCCCGCCGGGTACGCCTTTTTGCCAGTTTGCGAGCAGATAGCGCGAGACCTCTTTTCGCCTGGTTAGCATTGCCCAGAGCAGTAAGCAAAAACCATTAAGGAAAAATGTCCACAGCGTATAACCCAGCGCGGAGCCTGCAAGGCGCACGCCAGTGCCATCCACCAGGGTATAGCCAGCAATAAAGCAGGCATTACATAGCGCAAGCCAGATTCCCTTGCGCGACTGGCTACGACCGTGGCAGGCCATCGCGAGAATGGATAAACAGATTACCGCAATCCCGCTCCACGCTATGCCAGATAGCGCATCACCGAGAATTAATACACTAATTAAAGCCACCAGCAGTGGTGCGGTACCTCGCATCAGTGGGTAGGCCTGGCTCATATCTGAAACCTGGTAGGTTTTAGCTACCAGCACCGTATAAATCACCTGCAGCGCACAGGATGCGGCGAGATAAGGTGCGCTTTCCAGAGTTGGCTGGGGAGAAAAAGGCAATAAAATTAGCGCAATAAGCGAAGCAAGACCGCTGACGGCAATGGCCGAGTAGAGCTTGTCGCTCGCTGCTTTGACAATCGCATTCCAGCTAGCATGGAGCAGCGCGGCAAACAGCAGAATGCAGAACACAGATAAAGTCATGGCGGCAGGTGTAAGATGAGTGTCATCAAACTGTAACAGTTTTGCAACAGGTGTTAAAGAGGGGCGGTTTCCCGCCCCTCTTAAGTGCGACTTGAACCTGAATTACCGAAGGTATTGCAGGACAGCATCAAGCAGTTGCAGTAAAGCAACAATGAGTTTCAGGATCAGAATAACCAGCTCCATACCGCCCATACGCGTCTCCTCTGGTTAAGGAGCACCAGCTGACTTGCCTTTCCGCTGCCTGTTATCAGCCTTATTGTTGGCGTAACGCAGTGTGCTCTTTTGGGGTTAAGGCGCTGACGGCACCACCCGTTTCAGCCAGGACTTGTTTCGCCGTTAAACAGCGGCCCCGCAGACTGGTTAGCGCGTTTAGTATAATTAAGCACTGTATATATTAACAGTATTTATTGGAAAGATTTTCAGCTTTGCACCATACTGAATGCGGGATAAATCGCCTACAGATTGCGCTTGTAGGCGTTCCCTCTTATAATTTCTCTGTTGACGTAACGCAGTGTGCTTTGCGGTCACCAGCCGCAATCTCCTGTAAAAACCTCGCTCCGGCGAGGTTTTTTGTTTTTAGCGGCTCGACCTCCAAATGTGATCATCTGTACAAATTTCATTTAGCGTGAAAAAAGCAGTTGTCGCTGGTGAAAACCTGTGGTTGTATAAATCCTGTTAATAACACAACAGACAGGCCCCTAATGAACGCTTCCACCATGTCGATGAACCTACTAAAAACCGCGCGCAACGCCGCGGTGGTCGTCGTGCGTGTGGTGGTGGTCGTCGGCAATGCGCCGTAGGGTCCGGAACAACACACGATTCCAAAACCCCGCCGGCGCAAACCGGGCGGGGTTTTTTGTTTTGAACCAGCCTGGAAAGTCGGCCCAGAAGAAAAGGACTGGAGCATGGCAAGTTCGGGCACAACCTCACAACCTACGCGTTATACCGGCGCGCAACTGATTGTTCGTTTACTGGAGCGTCAGGGGATCACCACAGTAGCAGGCATTCCAGGCGGGACGGTGCTGCCGTTATATGATGCTTTAAGCCAGAGTAAGCAGATTCGCCATGTGCTGGCTCGCCATGAGCAGGGCGCGGGTTTCATCGCCCAGGGAATGGCGCGCACACAAGGTAAACCGGCGGTTTGTATCGCCTGTAGTGGGCCAGGGGCGACTAACCTGGTCACTGCCATTGCCGACGCCCGTCTCGATTCTATCCCGCTGGTTTGTATCACCGGTCAGGTACCTGCCTCTGTGATCGGGACTGATGCTTTTCAGGAAGTAGACACTTACGGTATCTCTATCCCCATCACTAAGCACAACTATCTGGTGCGTGACATCGCCGAGCTGCCGCAGGTGATTTGTGATGCTTTTCGCATTGCACAATCTGGCCGCCCAGGGCCGGTGTGGATAGATATTCCTAAAGATGTGCAGACTGCTGAAATCACGCTCACTGAATTGCCTGAAGCTGGTGCTACTACTCCGGCCCCTCAATTTAATGCCAAAAAGGTGTGTGACGCCGCTGCGATGATCAACGCGTCACAGTGCCCGGTTCTCTACCTTGGCGGTGGTGCGATCAATGCGCACTCACAGGTTCGCCAGCTTGCTGAGAAAGGTGATTTACCCACTACGATGACGTTGATGGCATTGGGTATGTTGCCGAAAAAACATCCATTATCGTTGGGTATGCTGGGAATGCACGGTGCGCGTAGTACTAATTTTATTTTGCAGGAAGCGGACTTGCTGATAGTGCTCGGCGCACGTTTTGATGACCGGGCAATTGGCAAAACCGAGACATTCTGCCCGAACGCCAAAATCATTCATGTTGATATAGATCGCGCAGAGCTTGGCAAGATCAAGCAGGCGCATGTCGCGATTCAGGGTGATGTCGGTGAAGTGTTAAATGCGCTGATCCCACAGATCAAAGCAAGTAGCCGCGAAGGCTGGCGCGATCTGGTGGCTCAATTACAACAGGAATTTCCCGGTGCGATCCCACAAAGTGGCGATCCGCTGAGCCACTACGGCTTGATCAACGCTGTTGCTGCTTGTGTTGATGACACAGCCATTATTTCCACTGATGTTGGGCAACATCAGATGTGGACCGCGCAGGCTTACCCGCTTAACCGACCGCGCCAGTGGCTGACCTCCGGTGGGCTCGGCACCATGGGTTTTGGTTTACCTGCGGCAATTGGTGCGGCATTAGCGAATCCGCATCGTAAGGTTATCTGTTTTTCCGGTGATGGCAGTTTAATGATGAATATTCAGGAGATGGCTACTGCTGCGGAACATCATCTTGATGTCAAAATTATTCTGATGAATAACGAAGCGCTGGGGTTGGTTCACCAGCAACAGAGCCTGTTCTACAAGCAGGGTGTTTTCGCGGCGACCTATTCGGGAATGACAAACTTTACACAGATAGCCGCCGGTTTTGGCCTGCAAACCTGTGATTTAAACACGGCGGCAGATCCGCAGGCTGCGTTACAGGAGATGATTTCCCGCCCAGGCCCGGCACTGATCCATGTTCGTATCGACCCGCAAGAGAAAGTTTACCCAATGGTGCCGCCAGGTGCTGCGAATATTGAAATGGTGGGGGAATAAGCCATGCAAACTATTGATAACGTCATTCTTGAACTCACCGTGCGCAACCATCCGGGTGTGATGACCCATGTCTGTGGGCTATTTGCTCGTCGGGCATTTAACGTAGAAGGGATCCTCTGCCTGCCTTTGCAAAACGGTGCACAGAGCCGTATTTGGTTACAGGTGGCGAACGATCAACGCCTGGAACAGATGGTCAGCCAAATCGATAAACTAGAGGACGTAGTGAAAATCATCCGTCATCAGACCGATCCTGGCGTATTTAATAAGCTTGGCCTGTTTTTCGAGTAACAGTATTACGCGCCATCTGGCCGGCAGGTGGCGCGAAAGAGAATACTTTGGCGTATGGCTATTAGCCACATATCCTTTTCCCGTATGATGACCCTCTTTTTTGGCTGCGGGAGTGATGATGATTTGGTTAATGCTGGCGACGCTTGCGGTGGTGTTTGTGATTGGTTTTCGGGTGTTAACCTCTGACTCGCGCCGGGCGATCCGTCGACTTACCGATCGGCTCAACATCCAGCCTGTTCTTGTAGAATCAATGATTGATCAGATGGGTAAATCAGCGGGCGCAGAATTCCTGCGTTATCTCGCGCGCCCGGATGAAGCTCATTTGCAAAATGCTGCGCAGGTGCTGCTAATTTGGCAGGTGTTCATTGTGAACAGCAGTGAGCAAAACATGCAGCAATGGCATCGACTGCTGGGAAAAGCACGTTTATCGGCACCGATCACCGATGCGCAAGTACGTCTGGCGCTTGGTTTTTTACGTGAACTGGAGCCTGAAGTGGCAGAATTGAATAACTTCCAGATGCGCTATAACGTTTTATTTGTGCCCGCAGAGGGAGTGCACTGGTTGCACTAATGACATTTGTGGTTTGTTTCCCGGCACGCTCTTGAGTTGCTAAATTGTTAATTGCGTCACACATTATGAATGTTACACTTCGCGACCTTCACGAATAACAACTATGCAGGTAATAAATGAGCGAATGTTCGATGACGCAAACTTCAGTCAATACCGCAACACGCCCGAATTGGTCTGCTGTTTTTGCCGTGGCGTTTTGCGTGGCATGCCTGATTACGGTTGAATTCTTACCCGTCAGTCTGCTGACGCCGATGGCGCTGGATTTGGGAGTATCGGAGGGGGTTGCTGGGCAAACGGTCACTGTTACCGCCTTTGTCGCTATGTTCGCCAGCCTTTTTATCACCACCATCATTCGCACGACGGATCGACGTTATGTGGTGATCGCTTTTGCGGTATTGTTAACCCTCTCCTGCCTGCTGGTCTCTTTTTCAAATAACTTCACGCTGTTGTTATTGGGACGTGCCTGCCTTGGGTTAGCGCTGGGCGGGTTCTGGGCAATGTCCGCCTCCCTGACTATGCGTCTGGTGCCAGCACGAACCATACCCAAAGCGCTGTCGGTGATTTTTGGCGCGGTCTCTATTGCGTTGGTTATCGCTGCGCCGCTGGGGAGTTTTCTGGGTGGAATTATTGGCTGGCGCAATGTATTCAACGCCGCTGCGCTAATGGGGTTCGCCTGCATCATATGGGTATGGGTTGCGTTGCCATCGCTGCCGGGCCAGACAGAGCAACATCAAAACATGTTCGGCCTGTTAAAACGTCCGGGGGTGCTTGCTGGGATGCTCGCCATTTTTATGGTTTTCGCCGGGCAGTTTTCGTTCTTTACGTATATCCGCCCGGTGTATATGAATCTGGCTGGATTTGATGTCGATGGCCTGACATTGGTGTTGCTAAGTTTTGGTATCGCCAGTTTTGTCGGCACGTCATTCTCATCCGTGCTTATGAAGCGATCGGTGAAAATGGTGCTGACTCTGGCTCCCCTGACATTGGCAATCAGTGCGCTGGTATTGGTGCTGTGGGGCAGCGATAAAGTTGTCGCGGCTGGCATCGCCATCATCTGGGGAGTTGGTTTTGCGCTGGTGCCGGTGGGCTGGTCAACCTGGATCACTCGTTCACTCTCTGATCAAGCTGAAAAAGCAGGCTCTATCCAGGTGGCGGTGATACAGCTTGCCAATACCTGCGGTGCGGCAATAGGCGGCGTTGCTCTCGACCACTATGGCTTACTATCGCCGCTGATGCTCTCTGGTAGCCTGATGTTGCTTACTGCGCTGCTGGTGGCGACAAAAGTGCGCGTCAAAGACGCGTAATTTCTCAGGCGGCTGCCCGTCCTTTGCGGCGGGAGTCGAAAGAGATAAGCAGCACCGATGAGACAATCATTAACGTCCCCAACCAGTCCGGTAAGCTAAAGGCAATCCCCAATAGCGCAACAGAGAGCAGTGCGCTGCTCAGCGGCTCGGCACAGCTAAGAATGCTGGCTTTCGAGCCGCCAACCATCTGCGCGCCCTTGAGATAAAGACTAAACGTCAATGCTGTGCCGATCACCACTAAATAGAAGAAGGCCAGCATTAAGCTACCATCCACAACAAAATCATCTGCCTGCCCGGCAAAAAAGGGCGTTAACATCAATCCTGCCAATAACATACTCCAGCCAACAATGGGTAGCGTGCCATAGCGGGCAATAAGTGTGGAGGGCCAGGTAGTATAAAAAGCGGCAGCAAATGCCGAAGCGATACCCCAGAGCAGCGCTTGTGGTGAGATTGAGAGTGAAGTCAGATTACCGTGCGTCACCAGCAAAAAAGTGCCGATCAGCGAGGTAAAGATGGCCAACATTACGGGCAATGTGGGTCGCGCTTTGCGCACCAGGGCAAACCACGCCACGATAATAGTAGGTGACAAAAATTGCAGTACGGTTGCGGTGGCCGCATTGGATTTTTCAATCGTCAGCAGGAAAGTGAGTTGCACGGTTAGCGCACCGAACAGCGAAAAGAACAGCAGGCTGAAGACGTCTTTGCGGTTTTTCACTATCGAGAAAATTTTGTCGCCGTGAAAAAATGACAGCGTGAGCAATATTACACCAGTGAATAGCAGCCGCGTCATGGTTAACCAGGGAGACGAGATATGACTTTTCTCCATGATGTACTGGGCACAAACCCCGGAGCTACCCCATAAAACCGCTGCAGCCAGTACGTAAAGCATCCCTTTTTTTGTCGAAGCCATTGTCCTGCCATGCCGATTACTTATTGATAGAGAGCAAATCATAGCATATGCACAGGATGGATCTGGAGGCGGCATGTCGCCGCCTCTTGTTGCATATCAGAACCAGGCTTCCCACATCGCGCCGAAGTTGAGCGAATCGAGTTGCGTTTCGTCGCTACCATTAACGCGGGCGGTGCGTTGGTTATCCACTTCGCCGCCGGTTACGTAGAAACGCAGCATTGGGCGGAACTCCGGCCCCATCGCGATAGAGATATTCTGCGAAAGGGTAACTTTCCAGCCGTGATTGTCGCCACCGTTGTCATAATCGACGCGTTGATACCCTGCTTCCAGCCAGGTGGAGTGCACATCGTTCCACCAGTGCATTGGACGGATAATTGCGCCGTAGTTGCGGCGATTCTCAGATTGATCGGCACTGTTGTCATAGTCATGGAAGGCCAACAGATACTCTACCTGCGTCTGTGGGGTGAATTTGTAGTTGCCTTCGAAGCTGGCATAAATCGCCTTCAGATCATCCGTTTTGTTATACACACTGTTGTCTGAATTATCGGAATAGCGGGCAATGACTTTATTCACGCCGTGGTCGTTGGTATGGCTCAGGACTACGCCGCCTTGCCAGGCCCGCAGACGAGCATCCTCATCCACCGCTTTGGAATCGAAACCGTAGTTAGCATAAATTTCTAAGTCGAGTGGCCCAACTTTCATACCGTGAACTTTTGAGGTAATGGCATAGTTGCCTCTATCACCCACATTCGAGCTGCCGGTACAGGTGATGCGCGACGGGTTAGCCTCGTCTTCCAGTACTTCCGGATTACAGGACTCCACTGCCGCCACGGCGGCCACGTCGAACTGTATACCGCCGAGGTCAAAGTTTTTCACTCCCGCACCCTGGCCATCGTGGGTCATCCAGAAATAATCATTGATGCCCTGTTGCGGGCGCTGATGGAAATCGCGACCAGCCCAGAAGTATGCGTTCGGATTGGATGCCAGTAGATTGGTTACTCCGGCATAGGCTTTTTTCAGGTTAACTTCATCGCCCCAGTGATCAAACATGACGTTAACATCCCAGATCGCCCCGTTATCTCCTTTAAAGGCTTTAGAGAGCTGGAATTCACCACCGTTGCCTTCGTTACCTAAACGACCAATTGCTGACGCGCCGTTATAGGAACCATCGACGCCCACATATTTTTGATCGCCACTTTGAAAATGCGCACCGTAGCGTGCGTAACCGCTAAATTTCACGCCATAGGGAATCGCCATATCTGGCGTTTGTGCGGTACTCTCCGGCTCGGTAATAACATCGGCCTTTTTATTAATCGCGGCATCCATTTTTGCCTGTCGTTCCGCCAGCGCCTTATCAACCGCTTTCGCCACGATGGCATCGATCTGTTCCTGCGTGAATTCCTGAGCAAATACTGAACCAGAGAAAAGGGCAGCCGTAACCGCCAGTGCCACTGGAAGTTTGTTATCTATTTTCATGGTTATCTCAATTTAGTAAGTTGTTTTCAGACAATAACCTTCCCGTTCTGACAGGACAGAAAATATTGCTATCATCAAAACAAGCTGGTTTTTTGTTTTATATAATTGGGTACAGATTAATTAAGATTTACCGCAATCAATTCTCCACTTATATTTTGGTATAGAGATGAATAATTTCTTCAGTTAATTCCCGTGCCAGTAGCGAGTTCATTAAATGATCCTGAGCATGTACCATAATTAACGTCATTGGTTGCCGGGCTTCACCGGCATCCTGTTCGATCAATTTGGTTTGCATCTGGTGCGCCTGGCGTGAATAACCATCAGCTTCCCGTAGCAAATTGCGGGCCTCTCCTATATGACCCTCCCTTGCCGCGTGCAGCGCTTCAAAGCAGAGGCTGCGCGACTGTCCTGCATTGACGATAATCTCCATTACCGCTTCTTCAAGTTCGATCATAATCAGTTAATCCTCAGTAAAACCATTTTGCTGAGCAGTGGCAGCAAACCACTCTCCGCTTTTTTTAATAGTGCGTTGCTGGGTTTCCAGATCTAATTGCACAAAACCGTAACGGTTTTTATAGGCATTACACCATGACCAGTTATCAATAAATGTCCACATATGGTAACCGAGGCAATTGCAACCTTCGCTTATGCCTTTATGCAACCATTTAAGGTGATCGCGAACAAACGCAATGCGGTAGCTGTCGTTTATTTGGCCGTTTTCAATAAAGCGTTGCTCATTTTCCACACCCATTCCGTTTTCAGAAATAAAACAACGTGGGTTGCCATAATTCAGCCGCAAATTGGTGAGAATATCGTAAATACCGGGTTCATAAATTTCCCATCCACGGTAAGGATTCATTTTCCGACCTGGCATTTCGTAATAATCAAACAACCACTCCGGCATAAATGGCGATTCGGGATTGACGGCGCTGTCCCGGCATTTCACCCGTCGTGGCTGATAATAGTTAATACCAAGCAGGTCGATTTTCCCTTCCGCAATGAGTGCAATATCATCCGGCTGGCAGGCAGGAAGCTGATCGTATTCCTTCAGCAGCGCCACCAGGTCAGCGGGGTATTCACCACGCAGTACCGGGTCGAGAAAGCTGCGGTTAAACAGCAAATCTGCATAGTGTGCCGCTTTCAAATCCGCTGGGTTCTGCGAGCGCGGATAGGAGGGGGTAAGATTCAGCACAATGCCAATTTCACCGGAATGGTGCCCGGCACGAAATGCCCGAACTGCGCTGGCATGGGCCAGAACCGTGTGGTATGCCACTGTCGCTGCGCGTTTAAAATCCACCACGTTCGGATAATGGAAATCGTAAAGATAACCACCCTCTACAGGCACAATAGGCTCGTTGAAGGTAAACCAGTGCTGCACCCGGTCGCCGAACAGCTCAAAACAGATCTGTGCATAGCGGCTAAAGGCTTGCACCACTTCACGACTTTCCCATCCGCCTTTTTCCTGCATCACCATCGGCATATCGAAGTGAAAAAGTGTAATAAACGGCGTAATGCCCTGCGCCAGCAATTCGTCGATCACCCCGTTGTAAAACGCGACCGCCTGCGGGTTTACCTCACCCGTTCCATCCGGGATCAGGCGTGACCAACTCAGCGAGGTGCGAAAACTGTTGTGATTGAGCTGTTTTAGCAATGCGATATCCTCTCGCCAGTGGCGGTAGAATGTCGACGTCTCCTGTGGCCCAATCTGCTGATGAAAGCGCCATGGCTGGCTGGCGTACCAGACATCCCATGTTGTCGCGCTCTTACCAGCATGCTGGCTTTCCCCTTCGGTTTGCAGCGCGGAACATGCGCTACCCCACCAGAAGTTTTTGGGAAATACGTATTTCATTACAGACTCCTTTTAGTTACTGCTGACGGTTTCCGTTACAGGCGCACTGCTTGGTACTTTTTGATCTGCCGTTTTCATTAAAGAACGCTCATAAGCGCGCAGGAACGGGAGATACATCAGTGCGGACATCACCATGCAAATAACGCACATCACCACCGGGCTAAAGGCCCAGTTTGCGGCCCAGGATGCGCCAATTGGTGCGGGTGTTGTCCATGGTGTCAGCGAAACCACTTGCGCGATCAGGCCCATTTTGGTGGCTGCATAAGCCAGCACGGCGTTCACTAGCGGCACGCAGACAAACGGAATAAACAGCATCGGGTTCATGATGATTGGTGCGCCGAACAGGATAGGCTCATTGATGTTAAAAAAGCTCGGCACAACCCCCATTTTGCCAATGGTACGCAGATGAGCGACGCGGCTACGTAGCAGCAGGAAGGCCAGAGGCAGAGTTGAACCCACCCCGCCAATCAGCAGATAGTGATCCCAGAAACCCTGTAAATAGACATGCGGTAACGCAGCGCCGGCGGCCAGCGCAGCCTGGTTAGCCGAGAGGTTTGCCATCCAGAAAGGGTTCATGATACCGGTGACAATCAGTGCGCCATGGATACCGGCGAACCAAAAAATCTGGCACAGCAGCACAGACAATAAAATTGCGGGTAAGGAATCAGAGGCGGAAACCAGTGGCTCCAGCAGGTGCATAATCGCCTGCGGTAGAATCATGCCAGTTTCGGCTTCAATAAAAAGGTTTAGCGGATGCAACGTAGCGATGATTACCAGTACGGGAATCAGGATCTCGAACGAGCGTGCAACACCGGTTGGTACTTCTTTCGGTAGACGAATAGTGATGTTGTGCTGCTTGAGCCAGGCATAAACACGTGAAGAGTAAATAGCGGTCAGCAGCGCGGTGAAAATCCCTTGCCCGGAAAGATACTGAGTAGAGATTTTGCCATCGGCATAGGGTGCAGCAACCAGCAGAAATGCCATAAACGCCAACAGGCCGGTCATCACCGGGTCGAGATTAAACTGGCGACCCAGGCTGGCACCAATACCTACAGAGATAAAAAAGGTCATCACCCCCATGCTGAGGTTAAATGGCAGCATCAACTGCTCGCGATACTCTGTCGAGAAATCGAGCCACGCGCGGGCGAAGGCGACGGTGGTATCGGCAGAGAATGGCGGGAAGATAAACACCAGCATAAATGAACCGATGATCATAAAAGGCAGCGCGGCGGTAAAACCATCGCGAATGGCTATCACATATTTTTGCTGTCCAAGACGGCCAGCCAGCGGGGTAATGGTCTGCTCAATAGCGGTAACCATCGATTGATATAAGGAACTCATAAGAACACCTTTTAGTGCGCCGCTTCAATAAGCGACAGAGCATAGTCCAGCACCTTATCGCCACGCTGCATTCCGTAATCCATCGGATCGATGGCTTGTACCGGAATGCCCTGAGCGGCGGCCTTTTCTGACAGCGATTTCAGCATGTACTTCACCTGTGGTCCGAGTAATACCACCTGGTAACGGGGAAATTGGGTATCAAATTCAGCAACACCATACGCATCAATTTCAACCGGTAACGCGCGTTCTTCTGCGGCCTCCTGCATTTTTCGCACTAGCAGACTAGTGGACATACCGGCAGAGCAACACAACATAATCCTGAACATCGTTAACCATCCTCAAAATGTAAAAAGTTATTGCATGGGCGATTGGATATCATATGGAAACCGGTTTCCATTTGTTCTCAACAGAAGTGTGATTACTGTCAATGTCTGTAAATCATAAGGTTTAGTTATTAGATTTGCGTCACAGCTCTGCCGGGGGAATTGAGAACAAAAAAAGGAGAAATGGAAAATCGGTTTCCAGAAAAAAAAGAAACCGATATACTCCATGTGGTTATATATTGAACCATTGCTGTACTGGAATATTCAGACGCTTGCGGTGCGTCTGCAGGGGAGAAAGATGTCTACAATCAACGATGTATCACGTTTAGCTGGGGTTTCAAAAGCCACAGTCTCACGGGTGTTGAGTGGTTCGCGCGGCGTCAAAGAAGCCAGTCGCCTCGCAGTACTGAAAGCGGTCGAAGAACTGAATTATCGGCCCAATGTTATCGCACAATCCTTACTCAGCCAGTCAACTGGCTGCATTGGTGTTATCTGTGCTCAGGATAATGTCAATCAGACTACCGGTTATCTCTATGCGCTTGAGAAACACCTTAGCCAGAACCAAAAACATTTGCTGCTGCGCTTTGCCAATAGCAAAGCTGAGGTAATGAGCGCGTTAGACGAACTCACCTGTGGGTTATGCGACGATGTACTGATTATCGGCGCACGTTTTCCACTGAATATTGACGATGAAAAAGTGATTCTGGTGGATTGTGTGGAATCATCCAACGGCACGCCCAACAGCATTCAGTTCGATCACGCCTTTGCCGCCGAAACTGCCTGCAATTATCTGATTAGCCAGGGGCGTCGGCAGATTGCCCTGATTCACCCGAACAGCGCGGCGGCGGATCAAGTCTTGCTGGGTTATAAACATGCGCTGGAAAATAATTTCCTGCCCTTCAATCGTAATCTGGTATTTATGGACGATACTACCTCTTCGGTGGCGTTACAGGTACTGCTAAACAATGCTACTACTTTGAATTTTAACGCATTACTTGTCGCGGATGAGCAGGAAGCCCAGCGAGTCATTCCCCAATTGCAGGCGTTCAATAAATCTGTACCAGGCGACATTATGGTATTTAGCCTGGCGGGTTCGTTGCATTTGCCTGGGATCCCGAAAATACCGGCGATTGAGTATTCGATGGACGCTATGGCTGCAAAAATCGTTGCCTGGCTAAATGAAAAAACACAAAGTGTGTTGGGTTCATATCGTGTACGCGGTGATTTGATCATTCCTGATATTAGCAAACGCTGATTATAAGGGCGGTGTCAATTATCGCCCTTTTTATTTTTTTCGGTGAAGAAGGATTTTTTAATATTAATACCGTTCCTGCAGCTAGCAAAAATAGAAAGAAATTTACAAGAATCCAACCTTAATATCCACATTCAATAACAAATCAAAGAATCTGTTTTTGATAGAAAATTCCCAAAATAAGGAGTGTAGTAGTATCAGTATATTTCAAAGGAATTAATCTTTCATTAAGATTTAAATATGATACGCATAATGTATTTTATGCTGGCAAGGTGAATGCCTTGCGAAACATTCTGGATAATATAATGATACCCGTTGATGCATCACAAGCGTTTATAAAACATACCAGTGTTGATCTTGGTCTGCGTGAGAATAATATCGGCCCCACTGAGCAAAGATTTGGCAATTTACTGAGCAATATAAAAAAAATAGCCCCGAGTGTCGAGGCGGTAACGATGAATAAAGGAGGGTATCTGGCTGTTTCAGGAAAGCTGAATAAGCCACTGTATAATGGGCACTTGATACTAAACCCAAGGGGTGTGGATCTTCGTTTTATGCCCGGCAAGGTCAGTTCTGCAGAAATAGAAATCACCGGCAGCGATAAAAATCAGTTCTGGCATATCGCCACTTTTAAAAATTCACAGGGCGAGACAGTCCTGAAAAATCACTTTTTAACTGACACCCGGGCACAACAAGAAAATAAAAAAACCTACAATGTCTATAGCCCGGCGGGAAAGACTAAACAATTCGATACCTCAAAATCTATTGAGACATTATGGCGAGAATTGACTGATGTTCATCATTTTACTCCTATGCTTGAACAAAAAAAGATATCCCGAATAGAGGCGTTTAAACATGTTCCGCCAGACCTGGCCCGGCAAGTTAAAAAGGAGAGTGTGCAGCAGGTTTTGTATTACATGCTGGCACAAAAAGAGGACGTCAGCATTTTTATTGGTAACGGCGCAGCGTTTCATATATATACCGGGAACATCGATAAAATAGTCCCGCCCAATAAATATAAGGGCTTTTCTAAAATAGTTATTCACGGTAAAACTAAAGAGCAGATGCCTGCCGTCTGTAGGCTTTCTCCAGAATCCTTGCAACAAGCTTGGGTGGTCACCAAATTTACTGAAGGGCAACGGTTAACCAATCTGGAAGTGTTCGATAAAGAAGGCCAGCTTATTGTGCAAATTTATGGTGCACGCGAAAGAGGGAAACCGCAAAGCGATAAATGGCAGCATATTATGAATGCGCTGACTTAACTGTTTTTCCCTCGGTATGGGAGGCTTCAGCCTCCCTCATTCTTTATGTCCGGGAAGGCGCTTAAATAAACGTAAAAATTTCTTCCCGCGCCAGCCGTGATTTCGGTAGTGTTGCGTTAAAATCTTTCTCGCTACGAACGCCCAGCGATACCAGCACCACACTGGTCAGCCCTTTCTCCCGCAGTCCCAGCGACAGATCAAGCGCACGCTGGTCAAAACCCTCCATAGGGGTAGCATCGATACCGAGCATTGCTGCGCCCAGCAGGAGACCGCCAAGGGCAATATATACCTGTTTTTCCATCCATTGCGGCAGATCGCGCAGCTCATAGCGGTGCATATCCACATAAGAGCGACGGCTCTTATCCTGACCAGCTTGTGCCCCTTCGGCGACAAAACGTCCATCTTTCTGCTCCTGCGCCAGAACCTTTTGCAAATGCTTTTCGTCAATATCGCTACGAATGCACATAGCAATAACGTGCGAGGCATTCAGCACTTTGGGTTCGTTATAGGCGAAGGCGCCAGTCGTAGATTTGGCAATGAGTTCACGTCCTTCTGATGTGGAAGCGACGACAAAATGCCACGGCTGTGAGTTAACGGAAGAGGGGCTATTTTGTAGCACATTCAGCAGCGTTTCTATCTGCTCCTGCGGCAGCGTTTGCCCGGGTTCGAAGGCTTTAACGGTATGGCGGTTAACCACGGCATCATCAAGAGTCATCGTATCTTTCCTTGCTCAAAAAGTTGAAAGGCGGAACAGGTATCGCTCCGCTGGTCTGCTCGAGAATAAACCTAAAAAAGAACGAGATAAATGTCCGTTAAAAGACTGGGCCTTCACTTTATGAGTAAAAAGGAGCTTACATGTGCGGGAGATCCCTTTTTTAGCTGATCGGTGATTGAAGTTTGCACAGGAAAATCCGAACTGACACGCCCTGTCAGAGCGATCGTTTATCGTGGCAGGATTGATGGGGATAATTGCGCAATACCTCCACGAATGGCGGAAATTTCATTTTAGTTTTCCCGTTTGCTGCCGTTAACCCTAATCAACAAAAAATAAGGTTTTACCTGTAAATCAGGGCCGTGGCGCATGGTCAGGCCGTAACCGTTTAACGTCTTCTGAGACTTTGCATTCCGGAACAAGGAACAATGAAGGAAAGTCACGACAGAAAACACGACCTGCTGATTGAGCGCCTTTGCGAAATTTTCGCTGCGCTTTATCAGGGCAAAACCATTGATAAAGCGTGGTTATGCGATAAATTCGGCATTACCGAGCGTACTGCATACCGCGATCTGGCGAGACTTGGGCATATACTCGATCAGGTTTCACCGGGGCGATATAAGCTCAGTAGCCATCTTTTGCCCTCTTTGCATGCGGGTCATTTGGCAGAATTCGCCGATTTTACCGGCGTGGCTCATCTGTTTCCGCGTAGTGATGGTCATTCGTTGCGCAACAGTATGAGGAATCGCGGCAATATCTCTTTTCACACACCCAGTAGTCGGCAAAATCGGTTAATTGAAGATCTGCTAAATCAATTAAATGAAGCGATTACGGGTCGCTGTGAAGTGGAGTATCGTTACCGGGACAAAGCACGGCATGTACAGCCCTATCGGCTGATTAACCAGTATGGTTTATGGTATCTGGCTGCCGTGGAAAAAGGGCGTCTGAAAGCGTTTGAAGTTGCGCGAATCGAGCGATTTAAACGCGGAGATACCCTCTTTGAACCGCAGGCAGAGGTCGTTGATGAACTGGAAAGCAGTGTCGGTATTCGTTTTGGCTCGCGGGTAGAAACACTACTGCGGGTATCGGCTCATGCCGCTGAATATGTCACCCGGCGGGCTCTTTTTCCTTCACAACGCATTGTTCAACTGCATGATGACGGTAGCCTGACGCTCTCAACCGCCATCAGCGATCCTCACACGTTGTTCCGCTGGTTACGTTATTGGTTGCCAGATATTGGTATCCTTGCCCCACAGTCGCTACGTGAGCAGTTTGATCAGGATTTACGCAAGCGCTATCTGGCCATTACAGAGAGTTAACCGTAAGGGCACAGGCATTATGTGATTCAGTCCGTGAGCAAAAAGTCGGAATGCAGACTATGATGCCAGCTACGTTATCTGTTGTTGGCACTAGAATCTTTCTTACCAGGAGTCAAAGGATGGATTTTACCGGGTTGAGTGCGTTCCCTCTGACGCCTCTTGTAGATGAGCAGTTGGACGAAGCGGCATACGTGAGAATGATTGAAAAGCTCCGTGTTGCAGGCGTGGATTCGATTGGCGCGTTGGGGTCAACTGGGTGCTACCCCTATTTCAATCGTGCAGAGCGCGCTAATGCTTTGCGCCTGGCGACAGAGTTTTCCGGGGCAGTACCCGTGATCGCGGGTATTGGCGCACTGCGCACCCGCGATGTGCTCTGGCTGGCGGAAGATGCACAAAAGGCGGGGGTTAGCGCTGTACTGTTGGCGCCACTCTCTTACCATGCTTTAACTGAAGATGAAGTCTTCGAACTGTATGCGACGGTGACACGTGAACTCTCCGTGCCGTTGTGTGTTTACGATAACCCAGGTACGACTCACTTTTACTTTAGTGATGATCTTCTTACCCGCATTGCGCAATTGCCAAATATTGGCTCGATCAAATTATCTCCGCTTTCTGTTGGCGATAGTTATGAGCGCGTGGCGCAAATACGTACGGCGATTCCGCAACATATCACGCTAGGGATCAGCGGAGATGCCAGTGCGGTTAATGGCCTGTCGGCTGGATGCAGCATCTGGTATTCAGTGCTGGGAGGGTTATTTCCTGAGATTGCGCTGGCGATTACTCGCTGTGCCCTTTCCGGAGATATTGCGCAGGCTCGCGCCCATGCTGAAGCGTTAACACCCCTGTGGGATCTTTTCCAGCGTAATGGTGGCAGCATGCGTTGTATTGCTACCGCCGCAGAATTGCTTGGTGTGGTGACCTCTCCTTGCCTGCCAGCGCCGTTACGCACGCTGAGTGGCGAGGCTCGCCGCCAGGTTGCCGATGTGATCGAATTACTTGGGTTGACGCGTTAAAAACACATCATAAATAATTATTGGCTGGTTCCTCACTCTCTATTTGAGTGGGGAATATTCTAATTATATAAAGAATTTTATTTTTACTGAGCGTTATTTTATAGCGCATAAAGTCGCAAGGCTATATTCTTATAAACGTAATATTCTAATTATTGCATGAAATTCAATAGATCAGGGAAATAAAATGAATAATATAAAAGAATCAAATATTCCAATGGTAGCTTATTTTTCTGCGGCGCTGATGACTTCACAGGCGAATGATAAGGTTACACATGCGACCATCAATAACCTTATTGCTAACGTTGCAAATAGTCAGGAAGTATTATCATACAATGATTTTAAAGCAATCGAGTGTTTAAAAGGAGGAATCCAATTAAATTTAAAGCATAAAGGCACTTCATCTTATAACAGGAAAAAAGAGGGCATCGACCATGCATTTAAATTGGCGTACAGCAAACTTTCTGTCGAAGGCAGAAAAAACCTAAGAGTTGATGCCGGCTGGCCTGAAGATCACCCCCTACTAAATGAAATACTGACTGATAATAAAGTAATACGCTTCGCTGATCTGTCAGAGATGAAAGAAGAATTAGACCTTTTGGTAAAACAGACGATACAATTTACTAAGGTTAAAGATTTCCTTAATCTTAGTATGATATGGAAGAAGAATAATCAGTTAATAGAGAAGATTTTAACTACTAATGGAGAGATGGATCATTCTGCTTATATACATAATAAACGTAAAGAAATTCAATTGGCAAAGATTGGTGAACGCGCTGTCAAATTAGCTGAGAGCCTGGAAATTCTCATCATAGGAAAAAGATCAGAGTCATATTCAATCTGGTAATACAGATTTACCGTACTGTCACGATGCCTGCAAATCCGGGCATTGTGCTTACGATTTAGTTCGGGACTCTTTTGGCCACAAAACGCGCAATTATTGGGCCCGTCAGCAGTACCAGAATAAAGCGACCAGTCTGCATCGCCATCACAAATGCGATATCGACCTGGCTTGACGAAGCGATTATCGCCACCGAGTCAACACCGCCAGGGCTGGTGGCAAGGTAAGCTGTAAGCGGATCGATATCAGCAAACTTTACCAGTAAAAAGGCAAAAAAAGCACATACCGCAACCAGCGCTAGCACCGCCATTAAGACTCTCGGCATGGCTCGGGCGGCATAACAGACAATTTCACGCGTAAAACGTAGACCAATACTCCAGCCAATCAGTGCATATGAGAGTGCCAGCAGCCAGGCTGGTAATTCAAGCGTCATCCATCCGACATCTTCAATCGCGGTTGCCAGTACCAACGTGACCAGCATCGGTCCGACTGACACTTTTACAAAGCGCGCAATTAGGCAACCTGCAGCGATAATCAGCAGTGTGCCGATAAAGGGTAGCCCGCGTAGCGGCCCGAACAGAGCCAGCGAAGAGGAGGACTGCTCCGTGCTGGAGCTGCCCAGCCAGATGCGGGTAACCAGCACTGCCACCAATACCACTACAGTAACCCGCAAATATTGCATAAAGGCGACCAGCCGAACATCAGCACCAAAGCTTCCGGCCATCAATGTCATGGCTGCCGCTGCACCCGGCGATGACCCCCAGATGGCGGTAGTACCGGGGAAAATTTTTAGCTTTGTCAGTATCCAGCCAAGAATCACACTGGCGGATATCACCGCCACAATACAGCTAATAAACAACGGCCAGTCGGCGGCAATCTTACTGAATACTGCGGGGGGTATGGCGTGTGCAATCATCGCACCAACGACTGCCTGGGCGATATTAAAGCATTTTTTACTGATAATGACCGGGCGTTTGTAAATGGCGAGCAGTATGCCGGAGAACATTGGCCCCAGCAGCAGTGCTGCGGGCAGGTGCATCTGCTCCATCAGCGCCACAAAAAATAGTGACAGGGCGATTAACGCTAACCAGTTAAATGACATGATCCCAAATCCATAGCTAAGCCGTTCTAGTTATATTCAGCAGGTTAGCTAATCATAGGCCACACCCTGCAGGTGTGGCTCTACAAGAGAGAATTATTTCACATCTATTTATTGATACATGCAGGTTTTCTCTCGTCTGGGTTGAAAGTGAGTAAATACGCGAACCGAAAAGCAAAAAATGCAATAAAAATAAATGAAATAATACATATGTATGAGTTGCACTTATTTGAGAGGCTCATCGAAATGATAAAGAAATCATGCTGATTAAGGTGAAATAACTCTTTGACATTACAGTAGTAACAGCGTATTTCTTGATTAGCACATGAAAAGTCCTAATTCCTATTTTGGTCACTTGCCTTTTGAAAACCTGAAGTCTAGTTTTTAATTGATTATTGCTTCAGTAGGTTTTGTAATTAACAGAAATTTCAGTGTTATTTTATATTTTTCAATTAGTTAATCTTTTTTAACTTTCTTGCACGTCTACAGTTTACCTTTTAGTGGCAATGTTTTTTCTCACAAAAGGTAATTCGCCTTTTCCCATGCGCAGCATAGATTTGTAATCGTATGCAATGACAGCATCATCATTTTCGATGGAATTTCATGCCTAAGTTTTATTTAATTTTTACAGTTCTATTTCTTTAATTTCCATAGAATTATGTCACATGCCGTGCCGTTTACAATTTTTCTCAAACTACATTTTGGCGTTAGCTATGGGCGGTAGCGTGCCTGGAGCTAAGCATAAAGTTGTAGCGTATGCATAGGACTCATTAACAATTTCTTCCTGCAACGCTCAGGTGGTGAGTACTGAGAAATCATGCCCGCAACTGGAGTAACTCTTGTGAAAATGATTTTTAACTATCTTAATATAAAACTTATGCATAATGAGAAATACACATTTATTCGGCTGCCTGAATATATAATGCAAATTTAATCAGTCAGAAATAATATTTTCTGGAGGTTCGTTATGTATATAATCTCTCAGGATAGATATTTTATTATGGGTATGGAAAATTTATTGCAATGTATTAATCCTTACTCGACACAGACGTTAATAGCGTTTGATCGTGGTGACGGGAAAATAATTTTTTTCAGTGTTGATGCTTTGTTGCTTATTTTGGGTGAGCGGAAAGATTTTTTGTCGTTTATCCGTACTAAGTTTATAAAGGTTGAGAAAAATATGTCAGTACAGTTTCTGGAGAATGAATTAAGGAAAGTACTGAAGCTTTTGAAAGGAAGAGAGAATGCCTTCAACCTAAGCGAGATACACCTTAGCAATCTTGAATATAATATTATCGTTGAGGTGTTAGAGTGTCGTTCTAATGATGATATTGCACAAATATTGCATTTAGACAGAAAGATAGTAAGCAATTATAAGAATACTATTCTGCGTAAGTTAGGATTAAACGGTATCGCGGAGCTTATTCAAATTTATAATAACTGGAATGAATGTTTTTGTGGTTGTGATGGTTCCGAAACGTCTGTTGCAGCGTTCTTATCTCTAATGGAAACAAATGATTTAATGGTAGTAAATGACTGAAAACCAGAAGTGCATATCGGTGCTGCCCTCTAATATACACCTGAATTATTCATGGTGTGATGGGGGCAAGCGCTGAACCTGAACCTGAAAATGATCCAGCCATAATTGTAAGTCTTATATGAGTGACCCTGACCCAAATATGCTCCAGCCATAATCAGGAATAACCGATTTCATGTTGATTGTGTTACTCCGGCAGCCGGATCCTGACGGGGTCATCCCTCCCGTCGCAGAAGGCCATTGAACGACTCTACCATGACATTATCTGACGGTGTTCCCGGCCGGGAAAAGTCAATGTGTATCCCTCTTCGCTTATACACCCACCTGTCCAGCATTTCCCCTGCAAACTCAGAACCATTGCCCGCGGGGCAAAGGACGCCTCAGCGTGGTGCTGTTTAGCATCGCCTTGTCGAGATTCAGATCGGCCACCAGTTTCTTCAGCCGCAGTTGTTGTTTTCTTATTAAAAATATCACTCTCGTATATATACGAAATATCTTATAAGACATATATACACGATAATATAAATTCATCAATAAGAGCATTGTGCTTATCAACGGCTAATCTTGTGAACTCCGTAATAATCGGATTATCACATACGCTGATTGGCGGGAGTTTGGATATTTATAGTATCTCAACTACACTATGCATAGTAGTTTTAATTACAGCGGTATGTTTACCTGGCATTTCTTTATCTATTATTTATAAATGATTTATTAAATTATTCTGGAGAATTTAAAAAAGGGTTCATGCTTATTACTAATAGGGGTGAGTAATGTGTGGAATTATTGGAACAAATATTTCAACGGAAATAATTGAAAAAGGTTTGAAAGCAATGAATCGAGGCAATGATGGTATCGCCTTTGCTTCAAATGCTGATGTTTCTTTTGGTTTTATGCGACATTCTGTAGTTGGCGGGGATAGTGGGCTTCAGCCATTATCGGATGAAAACTATATGTTAGTGTTTAATGGGGAGCTTTTTAATTTCAAAAATGTAGCCGACTCCTTGAATTTAAAGCTTTGCTGTGGGACTTCTGATAGTGAAGTCCTTTTTAACTTATTATGCACTAAAGGCGTAAGAGCACTTGAAGGTTTGAATTTAATGGCTGCAGGTGCTCTATATTCAAAAAACGAATCACGTGTAACATTATTCCGTGACTGGGTTGGAGAAATGCCACTTCATTATGCACTAATAACAGCGGGTAAATGGCTTTTTGCAAGCACTCGAGAATCGGTCAAAATTGCATTGGGAATAGATGACAAAAGTATTTTTGAAGTACTTCCAGGCACACTGGTGCATCTATCTACCCTTAAAGCTAATGTAAATATTGAAAAAATTTCAAGCAGTAATAACAATGCATATCCTGATGAATTGCAAAATATTTCATTGAATGATGCAGCTAAATTAGTTAGAACCTCACTTGAAACTTCCGCTAATCAACGCTTTTGGTGCCATAGTCCATCAGCTGTAATGGTATCTGGTGGAATTGATAGCACTATTACTCTTTTTCTTACTCTAGCCCGCTGGCCCCATAATGGACCTTTACCCATCTATACGTTCCACTGTTCTGATGAGCCAATCACTAAAGATTCTGACATTTACCATGCTAAATTAATTGCTGAATATTTTGGTAGTAAAGTAGATCATAGGATTATAAGTGTGTCTGGAGAACAAATATTACAGTCTATTGAAGAAACAACTAAAAATTTAGAGGATATACGAAACAGAGACTTCAATATAGTTACTTCTATTTACAATAGATTTATTGCTGAAGCTATGGCTGCTGATGGTATAAAAGTGGCATATGAGGGGGAAGGTGCAGACGAAGCTTTGGCTTCATATGATCCATGGGGAAGCTATACTGCTGACTTTTTAAAAAGCGGCTCCATAGAGTTTCGAACAAAAATGATTAAAAATTTGCACAAGGGCGTATTACTAAGGACTTCAAAGATAATGATGCATTATGGCCCTGTAGAGTGTAGAAGTTATTTCTTAGATCAGAATGTTAGCTCTTTACTGACAAATTTACCAATTGAGATTGTTCGTTGTAATGGACATAGAAAGGGTATTTTAATAAAAGCTTTTTCAGATGTATTACCTGAGTTTTTATTAAATAGGCCCAAAGCACGTCCTCAGGATGCCACTGGAATTTCAAAAATACTTTCTATTGCGCACTGAAATAAAAAAGATATGCTGAGCCCGAAATTTTGTTAAAAGGTTCTTATATAAACCATCTTTATTCAATACCCGGTAATGTTACTATGCGCGGTGTTGAATCGTGTACATCTGCTGTGATCTGCCTTCAGAATTATATATAACACTCAGTTAGTAATGTCGGTTTATCTCGGGAGAACATAATCGGCAGTCATTGCGGGGTATTATAAGGCGATTGACTTGAGACAATGGAGCTCAGGAGAGGCAAATTGGCGGAAGATCACAGGAGTCGAACCTGCCCGGGACCGCTGGCGGCCCCATCTGGATTTGAAGTCCAGCCGTCTCACCGGAGGCGACGATCTTCCGCGCCTGCATTGCTACATGGAGGCGGGCGCATTATAGCTACTTTCAATCATTTACCACATACCCCGGCCATAAATTTTCTTATTCTGCTTCTGTTATAGATGACTGTTTCAGATAAATCCTTATCTTTTCCATCGCTTAGCTCTTTTCCCCCTATTAGAGGAACCCTGATCACAGAAAAGAAGAAACGTAATCTGATTACCAGAAAACGCAATATCCGCTTGAAAAGCGATCGTTTACAACATCTGAAACCGGTCTCAGCATACTTTTCACGCGTGAAGGAAACAAAAATGGACAGTCAGATTATTTCTGTAAAAGAAAAGATTGGCTACGGGATGGGCGACGCCGCCAGTCACATCGTTTTTGATAACGTGATGCTGTACATGATGTTTTTTTATACCGATATCTTTGGTATTCCCGCCGGGTTTGTCGGCACTATGTTTTTGCTGGCGCGCGCATTAGACGCCATTTCCGATCCCTGCATGGGTCTGATTGCTGATCGCACACGCAGCCGTTGGGGAAAATTTCGCCCGTGGATCATTTTCGGTGCACTCCCTTTTGGTGTGGTCTGCGTGCTCGCTTACAGTACCCCCGATCTGTCGATGAACGGTAAAATGCTCTATGCCGCCATCACCTATACGCTTCTCACCCTTCTTTATACGGTAGTCAATATCCCTTATTGCGCGCTCGGTGGTGTCATTACAAATGATCCAAAACAGCGTATCTCCCTGCAATCCTGGCGCTTTGTGCAGGCAACGGCTGGCGGCATGCTCTCTACGGTGTTGATGATGCCGCTGGTTAAATTGATTGGCGGTGAAGACAAAATCGCAGGCTTTCAGGGCGGGATTGCTGTTCTTTCCGTGGTGGCCTTTATGATGCTGGCCTTTTGCTTTTTCACCACTAAAGAGCGGATTCAGGCTCCACCAAATACCACTCCAATGCGTGAAGACCTGCGCGATATCTGGCAAAACGACCAGTGGCGTATTGTTGGCTTACTGACCATTCTTAATATCCTCGCCGTGTGCGTACGCGGCGGTGCAATGATGTATTACGTTAGCTGGATTTTGGGTGATGCCGCGATATTCACTGCTTTTCTCACGACCTACTGCGTCGGCAACCTAATCGGCAGCGCACTGGCAAAACCCCTGACAGACTGGAAATGTAAGGTGACCATTTTCTGGTGGACGAATGCGGCGCTGACCGTGCTAAGCATCGCTATGTTCTTTATACCTATCCAGGCCAGCGCCACCATGTTTGCTTTCATTTTTGTTATCGGTGTTTTGCATCAACTGGTCACGCCCATTCAGTGGGTGATGATGTCCGATACCGTTGATTATGGTGAATGGTGTAACGGCAAGCGGCTGACCGGTATCAGCTTCGCAGGCACGTTATTTGTGCTGAAAATGGGCCTTGCACTCGGTGGTGCGCTGATTGGTTGGGCGCTTGCTGGGGCAGGTTACAATGCCGCAGCGCAGAGTCAAAATAGCGCCACCATCAGCATTATTATCGCCCTGTTCACCCTTGTGCCCGCAGCCTGCTATTTGCTCAGCGCTTTTGTCGCGAAACGCTACTACGCCCTGAAAACCCCCTTCCTGAAAACCATTATGGAACAACTGGCGCGTGGGGAACACCGCGGCCAGCAAGGCTTCGGCAAGGTTTCCGCCCGCGAAGAGTTACTATAAGGAGCAAGGCATGAAAATCAGTGACGGTAATTGGCTCATTCAACCTGGTTTGACATTGATCCAACCAATCCAGGTCTTCGATGTCGAGCAGCAGGGTAATGAGATGGTCGTGTATGCCGCCCCACGTGATGTGCGCGAACGTACCTGGCAATTGGATACCCCACTCTTCACCCTGCGCTTTTTCTCACCGCAGGAAGGCATTATTGGCGTACGCATTGAGCACTTTCAGGGCGCGGTGGAAAACGGCCCGCACTTCCCACTGAATGTTATACAAAGCACGCCTGTGGAGATCCGCAACGGAGAAGATTTTGCAGAACTACAAAGTGGGTCATTAAGTGTACGGATAGGCAAAGGAGATAATTGGGCGATTGATTTTTTGCGCAATGGTGTCCGTATTACTGGCAGTCAATTGAAAAATAATGGCTATGTGCAAAATAGCAACAGTGGGCGCAATTATCTCTTCGAGCGGCTGGATCTGGCCGTAGGGGAGACAGTCTATGGCCTTGGCGAGCGCTTTACCGCGCTGGTGCGCAACGGGCAGGTCGTGGAGACCTGGAACCGTGATGGCGGCACCAGCACTGAGCAGGCTTATAAAAACATCCCGTTTTACCTGACCAACCGTGGTTATGGTATCCTGGTTAATCACCCAGAGGCGGTAGAGTTTGAAGTCGGTTCGGAAAAAGTCTCTAAAGTTCAGTTCAGCGTTGAAGGTGAACATCTTGAGTATTTCGTCATTGATGGCCCAACCCCGCAAGAAGTGCTGAATCGCTATACCCGCTTTACAGGCCGTCCAGCGCTGCCGCCTGCGTGGTCATTTGGCCTATGGCTCACTACCTCGTTCACAACCAACTATGACGAAGCCACGGTTAACAGCTTTATTGACGGTATGGCGGAGCGTCAGTTGCCGCTGCATGTCTTCCATTTTGATTGCTTTTGGATGAAAGCATTCCAGTGGTGTGATTTTGAATGGGATCCGCTTACTTTTCCCGACCCACAAGGCATGATTCAGCGCCTGAAAGCGCGCGGCTTGAAAATCTGTGTCTGGATTAATCCCTATATTGGTCAAAAATCACCACTCTTTCAGCAGCTAAAAGAAAAGGGATATCTGCTAAAACGCCCTGATGGTTCATTGTGGCAGTGGGATAAATGGCAGCCTGGGTTGGCGATATATGACTTCACCAATCCGGAAACGTGTCAGTGGTATGCCAATAAACTCAAGGACCTGGTGGCGATGGGGGTTGACTGTTTTAAAACGGATTTCGGCGAGCGTATACCCACAGATGTGGTTTGGCACAATGGCGCATGTCCGCAGAAAATGCATAACCACTATGCTTATGTCTATAACGAACTGGTGTGGAATGTACTGAAAGAGAGCGTTGGCGAACAAGAAGCGGTACTGTTTGCTCGCTCAGCTTCCGTTGGTGCGCAGCAATTTCCGGTGCACTGGGGCGGAGATTGTTACGCTAACTATGAGTCAATGGCAGAAAGCTTACGTGGAGGGTTATCCATTGGCCTCTCTGGTTTTGGTTTCTGGAGCCATGATATTGGCGGTTTTGAAAACATGGCACCGGCTCATGTCTATAAGCGCTGGTGTGCATTCGGCCTGTTCTCCAGCCATAGCCGTTTACATGGTAGCAAGTCTTACCGGGTGCCCTGGGCTTACGATGACGAGTCGTGTGATGTTGTACGCCATTTCACGCAACTGAAGTGTCGCCTGATGCCATACCTTTACCGCCAGGCTGCATTGGCCAGCGAGTTTGGTTTGCCAATGATGCGCGCGATGGTACTTGCTTTCCCGGAAGATCCTGCCTGCGACTACCTGGATCGGCAATATATGCTTGGTGATGCTCTGTTAGTTGCTCCTGTCTTTAGCGAAGCGGGGGATGTGCAGTTTTATCTGCCGAAAGGGCGCTGGACGCATTTATGGCATAACGACACGCTTGATGGTAGCCGTTGGCATCAACAGCGCCACGATTTTATGAGCCTGCCGGTCTATGTCCGCGACAACACGTTGCTGGCGCTAGGCAACAACGATCAACGTCCAGATTATGTCTGGCATGAAGGCACTGTTTTCCATCTTTTCTCGCTGGATGATGGGTGTGAAGCCGTGTGTGAAGTTCCTGATGCCAGTGGCTCGGTGATCTTCTTGCTACGGGCAAAACGCGAAGGGAACAAGATTAATATTCAGGCAAAAGGCGATGGACGAGGCTGGTCGGTCTGTTTGCGCAATATTGTACAGGTGAGTGGCATACAGGGCGCAACGCAAGCAGGGAGCGAGCTGGGGGTAGTGCTAACGCCGTCAGGTGAAGAAGTATCGATAACGCTTTGAAACTAATGTAAACCCTCTCCCAAAAGGGAGAGGGAACAAAAAAACAGATTACTCGTCGTGCTCCTCCCATGCTTGCGCACGGTGAACCGCTTTTTTCCAGCCTTTGTAACGGTAATTACGCTCAGTCGTTTCGATGCCTGGGCGGAATTCGCGTTCGATGACGGCTTTTTCCTGGAGTTCATCAAGATTCTGCCAGAAGCCGACAGCCAGACCTGCAAGATACGCTGCACCAAGAGCGGTGACTTCACGTACTTCCGGGCGTTCGACACGGGTGCCAAGAATGTCGGACTGGAACTGCATCAGGAAGTTGTTCGCTACCGCGCCGCCATCTACGCGCAGGGCATGTAAACGAATTCCCGAATCCGCCTGCATGGCCTCCAGAACATCACGTGTCTGGTAGGCGATCGATTCCAGCGTTGCGCGGATAATATGGTTGGCATTGACGCCGCGGGTCAGGCCGAAGATGGCGCCACGCGCATAGGGATCCCAATATGGCGCACCAAGGCCGGTAAATGCCGGAACCACATACACACCGTTGGTGTCCTGTACTTTGGTGGCGAAGTATTCCGAGTCGAAGGCATCGCTAATCAGCTTCATTTCATCGCGCAACCACTGGATAGAGGCCCCTGCCATAAACACTGCGCCTTCCAGGGCGTAGTTCACTTCCCCTTTCGGGCCGCAAGCGATGGTCGTTAGCAGGCCATGCTCTGATTTCACTGCCTTTTCACCGGTATTCATCAGCATAAAGCAGCCAGTACCATAGGTATTTTTCGCCATGCCCTCTTTAACACAGAGTTGGCCAAATAGGGCGGCTTGCTGATCGCCCGCGATACCCGCGATAGGAATACGCGTACCACCTTTACCACCGATATTGGTCTGCCCATAAACCTCGGATGATTTATGTACTTCTGGCAGCATGGCGCGTGGGATATCCAGCGCTTCCAACATCTTGTCATCCCAGTCCAGATCATGGATGTTAAAAAGCATGGTGCGCGAAGCGTTAGTGTAATCCGTAACATGCACGCGACCCTGAGTCATTTTCCAGATGAGCCAGGTATCCACGGTACCGAATAGCAGTTCACCACGTTTAGCGCGCTCACGCGCCCCTTCAACGTGGTCAAGGATCCATTTAACTTTAGTACCAGAGAAATAGGGGTCGATTACCAGACCGGTAGTATTGCGCACGTACTCTTCCATGCCATCGCGCTTGAGTTGTTCGCAGATATCCGCGGTGCGGCGACACTGCCAGACGATGGCGTTATAGATCGGTTTGCCGGTTTCACGCTCCCACACGATCGCGGTTTCTCGCTGGTTGGTGATGCCAATGGCGGCAATTTGATCAGAGCTGATATCGGCTTTTGCTAACACTTCCACCAGGGTAGAGCTTTGCGATGCCCAGATCTCCATCGGGTCATGTTCAACCCAGCCGGGCTTAGGATAGATTTGTTCAAATTCACGCTGAGAAACGCTGATGATGTTGGCATCATGGTCCATTACAACGGCGCGAGAGCTGGTAGTGCCCTGATCGAGCGCAACGATATATTTTTTGTCAGTCATGGTTATGGTCCCGTAGTCACATTACAGCGAAGCTTTTTGTTGTGCGGTCGTGGTAGCGTCTTTCTCTACCGTCTTTTCAGTGGTATCACCAGGCAGATGGCGACCAATCAGTTTGCGGTAGCCGTATCCACCCAGTATCGCGCCGACGATTGGCCCGAACAGCGGCACAAGAAAATAAGGGATATCTTTACCACCCGTAAAGGCAACATTACCCCAGCCTGCCAGCCAGGCGAACGCTTTTGGCCCGATATCTCGCGCCGGATTCATTGCGAAACCGGTCAGGGGACCCATCGAAGCACCAATAATGGCGATTAGCAGACCTATCAGCAGAGGTGCCAACGGCCCGCGAGGAATACCATTTCCATCATCCGTGAGAGCCAGAATTAGCCCCATCAGAATGGTGGTAATGACCATTTCAACGGCGAATGCCTGCCAAAAATTAATATGTGGATTAGGATAGGTCGAGAAGATACCTGCCAGATCAATGCTTTCAACGCTACCACGCACCATTTGATGCGATTGTTCGAAATCGAAAAAAAGATTGTAGTAAAGCCCGTAAACAAGTGCAGCCGCGCAAAACGCGCCGGCAAATTGAGAAACAATAAATGGAATAACTTTGCGTTTATCAAAACTAGCGAAGAGCCACAATGCGATTGTTACTGCCGGATTAAGATGTGCGCCGGAAACACCTGCGGTCAGGTAAATGGCCATGGCCACACCGAGTCCCCAGATAATACTTATTTCCCACTGGCCAAAGCTGGCGCCAGCCAGTTTCAACGCAGCTACACATCCCACTCCGAAGAAAATCAACAACCCTGTGCCGAGAAATTCGGCAATGCACTGGCCTTTTAAGGTTGGTGTTTGATTCATAATCGGATCCTGCAAAAGGTGAGAGGTTATTTTGTATACGACGAGTGAGGATTGCCGTAATGTCGTGTAGACATAGTGTTAATTTATCGTTAACGAGCAAAAACGAGAAATATCGAAATCAAAATGTGTGTACTCTGTCAATAAAATGAGCGTTTTCGCGCGAAAAGGTATTTTTTAAAACGATCTCCAGGTCTTTTCTGGATCCATTTTGTAACTTTAAAGTTAACAATAGAGAGCCGAGCGATTTTTTTGTACCAGGTTTGCACTGAAAAGTGTTGCAAAGCACAAACAGCGCGGCTCTACGCTGGACACGGACTGGCGGGCTTCATACAATCGGTAATAAGCAAAATGTGCTCACATTCATTAAGGCGTCGCCTGTATTTGGGACGAGAGTATCGATCAACGCCTTGCAACTCAGGATCAGGAGTAGTACGACAATGTCATTAGAAGTATTTGAGAAACTTGAAGCAAAAGTTCAGCAGGCGATTGATACCATCACGCTGTTGCAGATGGAAATCGAAGAGCTGAAAGAGAAAAACAACAGCCTGGCTCAGGAAGTGCAGTCTGCTCAGCAGGGGCGTGAAGAGCTGGAGCGTGAAAACAATCAGTTAAGAGAACAGCAGCATGGGTGGCAGGAGCGGTTGCAGGCGCTGTTAGGCCGTATGGAAGAAGTCTAAATCCCCGTCATCTTTCGCGCCGTAGCGGCGTTGGCTGCGTTCGCTCACCCCAGTCACATAGCGATCTATGTTCCCGGGGATTCGCTCCCTTGCCGCCTTGCCACAACGCGAAATCTTTAGGGGATTTTCCCGTCATCTTTCGCGCCGTAGCGGCGTTGGCTGCGTTCGCTCACCCCAGTCACATAGCGATCTATGTTGCTGGGGATTCGCTCCCTTGCCGCCTTGCCACAACGCGAAATCTTTAGGGGATTTTTCCGTCATCTTTCGCGCTGTAGCGGCTCTGGCTGCGCTCACTCGCCCCAGTAACATAGTTGGGGTGAGCGCCCTTGTTTTCTCAGGAACAGGAATGGGGAGAGGGCGCGGTTCGCGCTCTTTTTTGGGGGTGTAATCATTCTCAAGCCGGGTTGTTACCCGGCTTTTTTATTATTCGATATCCAACGGATCTTCGGAGAGAATGATGCCGGTGTTATCGGCATAGAGATGGTCGCCAGAGAAGAAGGTGACACCGCCAAAATTGACGCGAACATCGCTTTCGCCAATGCCTTCGCCTGCGGCTCCTACCGGGATTGCGGCAATGGCCTGGATGCCGATATCCATCTCTTCAAGGTCATCAACCTGGCGCACTGCGCCATAGACCACAATACCTTCCCACTCGTTTTGCACCGCAGTGCGCGCAAGCTCGGCGTCAATCAACGCACGACGAACGGAACCGCCACCGTCTACCAGCAGGACACGACCACGGCCATTCTCTTCGAGAAGATCATACAGCAACCCGTTATCCTCGAAACATTTCACCGTAATGATTTGCCCGCCAAAAGAGGACCGTCCACCAAAATTGGAGAACAGCGGTTCCACGACGTTGATCTCTTCCTGATAGATATCACATAGCTCAGAAGTATCGTATTTCATAGGTTTAATGTTCAGTTGCCGCTCAGAACAGTCAGTATATCGCGCATCGCGCGCTGTTGGCAAAACCATCAATTGTTAATTGACATTAATCAGTTAAAAATGAGCGCAACTAAGGACAATCCCTACCACAAACAAAAGATTAGTCAGTAACGCTCCTTTTACCGTTCGTTCAAGCATTGGCGGCATCGCTCGTGGATCGAGTTCCCGTAAGACAAAACGTGCCTGTTTAATAAGCAGCGGGGCAGAAAGAATGAACAGCCAGCCCCAAATGCTCTGCAAAGAGATAAGATTAAAAAGTGCGAAACAGAGCAGTGCGCCCATCAGCAGGGCCGCGTGGTAGCGTCGCGCATTGATCGGCCCTAAACGAACAACCAGCGTATTTTTGCCGTTATCCCGGTCGCTTTCGATATCGCGCAGGTTGTTGATATTTAGTACCGCGGTTGCCAGCAGGCCGCAAGCAGTCGCAGGCAGAATAACCGCCGGGATTAAGATATGCGCTTGCAAATACCAGCTACCCATCACACTCAGCCAGCCAAAGAAGATCAGCACAGAAACATCACCCAGCCCGATGTAACCGTAAGGGCGCTTGCCGACGGTATAGGTAATAGCGGCGATGATCGATAACCCGCCCAGTATCAGAAAACCGATAAAATCGGTCATCGTATGCGTTGCCGATTTAATGAGCAGCAGCCCGGAGATGCAGCTCAGCACGATAGTGACCAGCAGAGCACGCTTCATTTGCGCGAGGGATATCGCACCTTTCTGCATGCCACGCAATGGGCCTATGCGATCCGCTTTATCGCTCCCTTTGACCGCATCGCCATAATCATTGGCGAGGTTGGAGAGAATTTGCAACAGGCCTGCAGTGATCAGCGCAAGCACGGCAACCAGCGGGTCGAAATAGCCCTGCCACCAGGCAAGCGTAGTGCCGACGACAATAGCGGCAAAGGCCAGAGGCAAAGTTTTAGGTCGCAGGCTTTCCAGCCAGGCCTGAGTACGGCTCAGGGAGTGCGTTTCGTTCATATGTTTAACCAACAAAAATGGGGGCATATGCCCCCATCGAGTGTGATGAAAACGTTGTGGTCGCGATTATAAGATAAAACGGCTCAGATCTTCATCTGCCACTAAAGCATCAAGATGCTTACTAACGTAATCGGCATCAATCGTAATCGTCTCATCACCCATATCGCTGGCGTCATAAGAGATATCTTCCATCAAACGTTCCAGTACAGTATGTAAACGACGGGCACCGATATTTTCAGTGCTTTCGTTTACCTGCCAGGCTGCTTGAGCAATACGCTTAATACCTTCGTCTGTGAATTCGATATTCACACCTTCGGTCGCCATCAATGCCTTGTACTGTACGGTGATAGAAGCATTTGGCTCAGTCAGGATGCGTTCGAAATCTTCCGCAGTGAGTGCCTGTAATTCAACGCGGATTGGCAGACGCCCCTGCAGTTCAGGAATCAGATCTGACGGGCTGGCAATCTGGAATGCACCGGAAGCAATAAACAGAATATGGTCAGTTTTCACCATGCCGTGCTTAGTCGAAACGGTGCAACCTTCTACCAGTGGCAGCAGATCGCGTTGTACGCCTTCGCGAGAAACGTCCGGGCCAGAAGTGTTGCCTCGTTTACAGATTTTGTCGATTTCGTCGATAAAGACGATCCCGTGCTGCTCAACGGCCTCGATTGCATCCTGTTTCAGCTCTTCCGGGTTTACCAGCTTCGCGGCTTCTTCTTCAATCAGCAGCTTCATGGCATCTTTGATCTTCAACTTGCGCGGTTTCTGTTTCTGGCCGCCAAGGTTCTGGAACATCGACTGTAGCTGATTGGTCATCTCTTCCATGCCTGGAGGAGCCATAATCTCTACACCCATTGGCGCAGCGGCGAGATCAATCTCAATCTCTTTATCGTCTAGCTCGCCTTCACGCAGTTTTTTACGGAAGGATTGACGTGCGGCAGAGGGTTCTGCCACTTGCTCCGGTTGCCCCCAGTTGTTTTTGGGCGGTGGGATCAGGACATCAAGAATACGCTCTTCAGCCAGCTCTTCCGCGCGGTGGCGATTTTTCTCAATCGATTGGCTACGCACCATTTTTACGGCTGCATCGGTCAGATCGCGGATAATAGAATCCACCTCTTTCCCGACATAGCCCACTTCGGTGAATTTAGTCGCTTCGACTTTAATAAACGGGGCATTGGCCAGTTTTGCCAGACGGCGGGCGATTTCAGTTTTACCCACGCCGGTCGGGCCAATCATCAGAATATTTTTAGGCGTAACTTCATGGCGCAACTCTTCATTGAGCTGCATACGGCGCCAGCGGTTGCGCAGTGCAATCGCGACAGAACGCTTTGCCGCATCCTGCCCGATAATGTGCTTATTCAGTTCGCTGACAATTTCGCGTGGGGTCATTTCAGACATGGGGGATCCTTACGCTTTATAAGCTAATTCTTCGATAGTATGGAAGTGGTTGGTGTAAATGCAGATATCGCCTGCAATACCCAACGCCTTCTCAGCAATTTCACGTGCGCTAAGATCAGTATTTTCCAGCAGCGCTCGTGCCGCGGCCTGGGCATATGGCCCACCAGAACCAATCGCGATCAAATCGTTTTCTGGCTGGATAACATCGCCGTTACCAGTGATGATTAGTGAAGCTGTTTCATCGGCGACGGCCAGTAAGGCTTCCAGTTTGCGCAGCATGCGATCGGTACGCCAGTCTTTTGCCAGCTCGACAGCCGCTTTGACCAGATGACCCTGGTGCATTTCCAGTTTACGTTCGAATAATTCAAATAAGGTGAATGCATCTGCCGTACCGCCAGCAAAGCCTGCAATCACTTTGTCGTTGTACAGGCGACGGACTTTTTTCACGTTGCCTTTCATTACGGTATTGCCGAGTGTGGCCTGGCCATCACCAGCGATAACGACATGGTCGTTACGACGTACGCTTACTATTGTTGTCACGAGCAGACCCCTTGGTTACCAATGCAGAATACAGACCCCGCACAATGTACGGGGCAGAATGCAATTATAGATGGGGGGGATTTTGGGGGTTTCAACCCCCGGTGGCGAGACGTATACAGTTGCTGTGACCCGCTAAGCTCAAACGGCTGATGGTCGCATCGGCATTTTCTTTGCCTTTAACAGGGCCTATTACCACGCGATTCCAGCCATTATTACTGGTAATGCGTGAGTCAAAACCCTCAAACGCCAGCTGAGCGCGCACGGATTCCGCCTGATCCTGGCCTTTAAAAGAGCCGCACTGGACCAGCCAGTGGCGATTATCTTTTTTCTCTGCCGGAGGCTTCTCTGCTGCCGCTTTCGGCGCTTCTGCTTCACGCGTTACTGGCGCTGTCTGCTGGGTTTTCGCCGTTTGCGGCGGTGTCTGTAGCAGATCCTGATACGGCTGCGAAGTAGAGACCGGTTTCTGCTGCTGCGTCTGACGTGGCGGCTGTTGCACAGTGCGTGCTGGTTGCTGTACCGGTTGTGTCCGCGGCTGTTGTACAGGTTGCTGCTGTACTTGTTGGGTCTGACGCTGACGCTGCAGTGTTTGCTGACGCTGCTCAGCCGTTTGCTCATTCCACGGCACTTCAGTTAATGGTGTAGGCTGCTGGCGCATATCTGCCTGCATCTGTTCCAGCAACTGGCGCTGCTCATCGGTAAGCTGCTCTGGTTTTTGCACTTCGCCGCCCGCTGAAGGTTCAGTTGGCGCACGCACGCCAGGCTGGCGGCTTTCCAGCTCTTTGATATAGCGCCAGCGCTCTTCCGGCTTCGGCGGCAGCCCACTCCCGGTAACCTTTTGGTTTTTAAGTGTTTCTAATTCTTCTTTCTTATGGTGTGTAATAAAGTACAGACCGCCGATAAAGGCGACCAGCACGGCGGCGGCAATAGCGACCATAACCGGGGAGATCGCAGATGCGCTACGTTGCTTTTTCCTGGAGGTAGTGCTTTTTTTGCGCCGCGAAGGAGCCGACTGGCTGCGGCGTACATAATCTCGTTGTGCCACTATCGTTTCGCTGTATTTATTTCGTTTATCAGCCCGCCATGTTACTTAAGCGACGGGCTTTTGACCAGCAGATGGCGTCTGAAAGCCCCGGTTTTACTTCAGGGGCTGGGTTGTTCCCCGCAAAATTAACTCACAATCCAGCAGGCGCGATCCACTACTTACACTATGGCCTTGCAACTGTTCCAGCAGAAGTAACATTGATTCACGACCAATTTCATAACGCGGTTGGGATACGGTTGTGAGTGGTGGGTCGCTAAATTCAGCCAGCGAAATGTTATCAAAGCCAATAATAGATAAATCCTCAGGTACTCTCAGGCCGCGGCGTTTAGCTTGCGAAAGTGCGCCAAGCGCCATGACATCGCTATGGCAGAATATCGCCGTCGGCGGTTTTGGCAGCGTCAGCAACTGCTCCAGCGCCTGGGCTCCCGCGGCGAATGTGAAATCACCGCGCGTAATATAATGTGGGTTAACGGTTATGCCAGAGCGACGTAGCGCCTGTACATAGCCCTGTAACCGATAGTGGCACAGCGGCATCTCTTCCGGTCCGGCGATACAACCAATTAACTGATGCCCTTGTTCCTGCAAATAATTGACGGCGTTAAATGCTGCGGTCAGGTTATCAATATGCACCGTTGGTAGTTCAAGCTCCGGCGCGAATTCATTCGCCATTACCATTGGCGGTAAGTTGCGCTGCCCTTCTAAGCTGGCGTCAAACGGCAAGCGTGAGCCGAGCAGTACCATGCCATCGATTTGCTTCGAAATAATCAGGTCAACAAATGTCTTTTCCTGCTGATTTTGATGGGCGCAGTCACCTATCAGCACCAGATAGCCATGCTCGGCGGCAGCCACTTCGATGCCGCGGATCATTTCGCTGAAAAAGGGATCGCAGATATCCGGCACAATCACCAGGATAGTCTTCGACTCGTTGCGTTTAACGTTGCGCCCCATCGTCTGTGGTAAATAGCCCACTTCTATCGCCGCTTGCTCAACCCGGCTACGGGTTGCCTGCGATACTTTGTCTGGATTCATTAATGCACGGGACACGGTTGCCGTAGAAACCTGGGCTTTTAGGGCAACATCTTTCATGGTCGCTGCTGCAACCTGATTTTTGGGCTTCACCTTTATCTCCTCGCAAACACATCGCGGGCACATGATATTTTTATCAGATAGTTAAGCTCATCTGTTACAGAATTTTCATAAAAAGTGTGATGAAAGTTGAATTATATGCGGTGTCTCGCAACCTCAACTTTCAATTGGATCCACGTCCAGCACCCATTTTACCCGACGGGCTTCCGGCAGGGTGTTAATTAGAGCCAGAGCACCCGTCACGATGTGCTGTAAGCGGATTCGGGAAGGATGTTGCAACAGGAGTTGCCAGCGATAGCGTCCAGCGCGTTTTGCCGCCAGCGCGGGGACAGGGCCGAGAACCCAGAGTTGGCTATCTGCAAGGGGACTGGATTGCAATAGATTCCTTAATTGTTGCAGAAATAGCGGTGCGTGCTGATTGTTCTGATCTTCGGCACGAATCAACACATGGCTGGTCCAGGGCGGAAGTTGCATTGTTTGCCGCTCCGCCAGCGCCTGTTCAGCGAAAGTGTCATAACCTTTATACAGCAGAGTCTGTAATAAAGGATGCTCCGGGTGGTGGGTTTGTAGTACCACTTCGCCCTGTTTCCCGGCGCGCCCGGCCCGGCCCGAAACCTGGGTATAGAGCTGGGCAAAACGTTCTGCAGCGCGGAAATCTGCTGAGAACAGCGCACCGTCAACATCCAACAGCGCTACCAAAGTAACATCGGGGAAGTGGTGTCCCTTCGCCAGCATTTGTGTGCCAATAAGGATCCGTGCGCCGCCGCGATGCACTTCAGCAAGATGCTGTTCCAGCGCCCCCTTACGGCTGGTGGTATCACGATCGATACGCGATACCGGCACGCCAGGAAACAGCGGCGCAAGCGCATGCTCCAGCTGTTCGGTGCCTAGCCCAACAGGCAGCAAATGTGTGGAACCGCAGGAAGGGCACTGACGCGGGACCGGGCGCTGGCTATCGCAATGGTGACAACGCAAATGCTGTTGTGCCTGATGGAAGGTGTAGTAGTGATCACAACGAGGGCACTCTGCGATCCAGCCACAGTCGTGGCATAGCAGCGCGGGCGCGAAACCACGGCGGTTCAAGAAAAGGATGACCTGATTACCTGCCTGCAGATGTTGGCGCATGCGGTTTATCAGCGCCGGAGCTAGCCCGGCCTGGAGTTGCTGGCCTTTCATATCCAGCACGTGTTGCACAGCCTGGCGCGCATTTCCCGCGCGACGAGTCAGGCGCAACATATGGTATTTGCGTACCCGCACGTTGTACAACGTCTCCAGCGCAGGGGTAGCCGAGCCAAGAATTATTGGGATTTGTTCACTGTGGGCGCGGTAAACGGCCAAATCCCGCGCATGGTAGCGCCAGCCTTCCTGCTGCTTGTAAGAGCTGTCGTGCTCTTCGTCAATGACGATCACGCCGAGGTTTTTAAACGGCGTAAACAGCGAGGAACGGGTCCCGATAACAATTGCCGCTTCGCCGCTTTTTGCTTTCTGCCAGGTTGCGAGGCGCTCGCTATCATTCAACCCGGAGTGCAGCACTTCTACAGGTGCGTTGAAGCGCTCGCGAAAACGGGCGATGGTTTGCGGCGTCAGGCCGATTTCCGGCACCATCACCAGCGCTTGTTTGCCCTGCGACAGCACATTTTCCAGCACACTTAAATAAACTTCTGTTTTACCTGAGCCGGTTACGCCCGCCAGCAGCCAGGCGGAAAAACGATCTGCTGCGCTGTGAATTGCCCCTACCGCTGTTGCCTGCTCGGTATTGAGCCGCAGGCGATCGCCGCTGACAGTGAAGTTGCTGCTCCAGTCGACAAACTCTGGTGTTCCTTCATGTAACTCGGCCAGACCTTTGGCGCGTAGCGCCTGTAAGGTCACATTTTTTAGATCGAGTGCGGCGAGTTGATGTTGCCAGACTTTCCCTTTACGCAGCGCTGATAAAGCTTGCTGCTGCTTGGGCGATTTCACACGATTAATATCCGTCTCCTGGCCCAGCTCAGTAGCAAACCAGTAGCCCTGGAACTCTGCGCTGGCAGGTTTTACCTGGCGCAGCAGGACAGGAAGGGCATTAAAAAGGACATCGCCGATGGGATGATGATAGTACTCCGCCGCCCACAATAGCAGTTGCCAGACTGGCGGAGAAAACGACGGTTCGCTGTCGAGTACTGCTTCCACCTGTTTCAGCTCATTGAGTGGTAGCTCGCTTGTTTCGCCAGTTGCTACCACAATGCCTACTCGCTGTTGGTTACCGAACGGCACGCGCACGCGACAACCCACGCTAACGGTCATCCCGTCGGGCAACAGGTAGTCAAAAGTGCGGGGCAAAGGTACAGATAGCGCAATGCGGGCAACGGGCATCTCATCTTCCTGGCTTGAAAACTGGCGGGTTAGTATACACATTGTTGCCATGGGCGAGCGGATCAGTTTGCATGTGGTGGTTAATTTCTGTATGATTCGGCGCCTTTGATGCGTAAATGACGCGTTGAAGATACACTAACTACTTTAACTCGCGTGGTGTCTGGCGTTAGGGCTGGAAGAGCGACGCGGCCTTAAACTGAGGTTTCCCATGAAAAAAGGTATTCACCCGAATTATGTTGCCATTACTGCAACCTGTTCTTGCGGTAATGTAATCAAAACCCACTCTACCGTGGGTCACGACCTGAACCTGGACGTGTGCGGCAAGTGCCACCCGTTCTTCACTGGTAAACAGCGTGTTGTTGATACTGGTGGTCGTGTTGAGCGTTTCAACAAACGCTTCAGCATCCCGGGCAGCAAATAATAAGTTGCCAGAAAAAAAGCGCCGAGAGGCGCTTTTTTTTGCTTTAATTAAAACGCCAAATGATGACTATTCAGTCACTCAGGTGGCATTACTCTCAATGATATTCTCGGATGTTTTTTGTTTCACGAAGGGTTTCATACATTGAGCGATAATTAAAGGTAGCCAGAAATCCTCATCCTCATTTTCCTCTGAGCGAGTGTCTTGTTCTGTTAACGTCGTTTCCCGTTTTGGTCTGGGTTGTACATCAAATGGGCGTCCCTTCGCCAGGTCTTTTATCATTCGTGCATTTACCTGAGCATCTGACATCATGGCGTTGGCAAACAACATCGGATCGTTTTCCACAGCGGCAATCAACTCTTTGTCATCTAAATTGATTGATAACTTCTGATAAGCTCTAAGGTCATCTAAGAAATTATCAAAACCTTCGACGTCGAGAATACGAGGGGAATCGTTTTTATTCTTATCTATTGTAAGATTTAGCAGAAAATCCTCCCTCATTTTCGCGCCATTACCCACCTCTCCATCGACCAGTAAAAAATGAACAAATCTGTCATCAGTATTAGCGGCTATATGCGTTGTTTCATGAATAATTGTTTCTACAATGTCGCTCATATAGTACTTACCTCTAAGCGATTTGCCTAAAAAAACATCTGCATAAAAAATAATGCGTGCCTCAGGATCATCTGTAACAACAAATGCCGCAGGTAAATCTTTCAGTGTTTCTTCGTTGAGTAAGGTAAAAAATCTGCCTGGTTTTTGCTTGTCAGGTACAAGATCAGTTGAAACAATAATAAAATTTTTATAATCAATGTTTTTGGCTCCCTTTAAATAGGCGTCGGAGCGTTCAACTATTTTCCTTAATTGAATAAATGATTGTTTCAGTACCTCTGGCTGTTCAGTGCCCAGAATACCGATAAGATATTTCCCCACTGCTGTTTCTGACAAATCTTCATAATTTTTCAGGTCATCTAGTAACGTTTTAACACGATCAACGTAGCGAATGCTTCTGTTCAAGTTGCGGCTTAATTTCTCGCGCAGTGTGGTAATCCATTCGGGTGCGTTTTCTCCAGGTTTTTCTGTCACACCTGTCCATGCACGCCATAAATTTGAGTCCAGATCACTATTTATATTTTCAAATATATCCTTGCGTACAGATTTTGGGTCACCTACTGTCATTGGTCGCTCAGGTAGAAAGCTGTTCATCTTTTGGATAACTTTATTTGTCCCATGGGCAGGTGCAAGGTCGAGAGGCTGTTCGGCTATTCCACGAATACTACCCCAATATTGTGTTTTTCCCAGAGCGGAAGGTAATTTGTTATAAGCTACAGGCAGGGTATTACTGTTGATATCTGTTTTGGGGCGTTTTGGCGATGGCCCTTCAGGCCGTTTTTCACTGGGGCGATTAAAACGAACATTCGTCGGATTAAGTTTATTATTTTCCAACGTATAGTATTTACCGAATGCCTCACCTGTTAGTGGATCCGCCATTACCCAGTTATCTCCTTCAGCCTTTTTAATAGTCACTTGTGGCCCATTATCCGGCAAGTAAGCTGTTTTAAGATCCTCAGCGGGTGATTTTGCATAGTCAGGAATATTCCTTTTTAATTTTTCTGCGAGTCGTGAGTCGCTGACTCCCTCGGCAAGACGGCCAGATCGTGAGTTTAGCCGATATAATGTTTCCAGACCTGGATCCAGCGTTCGTAATATGCCCTTTAATACAGACTGCACATCTTCAGGCGCAGGTAACACGGTATTTTTAACAGCAGTCTTTATGATGCTTTTAATTGTTGCGCCCTTGCTTGCTTTGAAAACGCCATGACGTATAGCCTGCACCAGGCTTAGACCATATTTTCCGCTTAATGCCGCAGCGTTGCCCGCAACAGGAACAACTGTCAGCAGATCCAGAAAACAGGATGGCAGCGCTTCTGCTATCTGTAATGGTTTGCCGCTGGCAACCCCTTCTATGCAATCATAAAATGGGATAACATGCTTGACGGCATCCCATATTTTTTCTATTTGGGAAAGATCCTTCCCGGAAGAGTAGAGGCTATTATAAAAATTGTTACGGTGTTCTTCGCTGTAATACTCGATAAGATTATCGCTGTCTTCATTATCTGTTAAGTAAAGCCGCTTCACTCTATTAATAAGAATTTCAAAATCAAACTCGTAACCAGCAGCGAAAACCTTGCCTTTTTCTTTCTCTTTACCTTCAATTACGGTATCTTTTCCCCATAACTGAGGCATACTCAGCACCCCGTTATTAATATATGTATTTATATTTCTATCCAGGCGGATCAGCCGGTATCCGCTGTGACTATTTTTCCCGCGTTTCAGCCCATAAATTCGCTTATCATTTTTTTTCTGAGCAGCGATAAGGTCAGTATTAATCAGTGAAATAAAAATATCGTCAGCACGTGCCATGCCCCCCATACCTGAAGCAGGCGTTTTGTTGGTGCGCATATGAAGTGAGGCAGGCCGTAAGGTCGTGTCAGCAGAAAAAAGGAAGTCATAATCCTCCTGGCTCACCCTGGTTAGTGCATTACCAATCAGCACATAATCAAGTTTTTTCCAGGCATCTGCGACATCGTTAGTTAACCTCTCATATTCAGGCGTCAGCTTTACAGGCACATCAGGTCTGTAGCAGGGAGGGCCATATCCTGCCAGATAGCGCTCTTTTGCGTTTTCGCGTATTTTTGTATTTTTCTGTTCTTCAGTAAGAGTCTCTTCTCCTTTGAGAAAGAGAAAAGAAATATCTTCTATCGGGCATCTGGCGATAAATTTATCTGCCAACTTTCCTTTGCTATTCCATGCTTTTAATGCTGTCTGGTAGGCCGCCATATTCTCCTGTAAGTGTGAAGCCCGCGACTGAGCGCTTTTCCACTTTTCCAGTACTGTTGCTACGGCGCTCGCCATTGTTTTTTTCGGCTCGTTTCTGACAAGTTCCGGTGTTGTTTGAGCAACAAACCATAATGATGGAGCGACAAGGTAGGGCAACAGCTCAGGTGAGGGATTATCACTACTCATTTTCCCCCAGATTGACGCACCAATAGATGTTATTTCCTTAAATGTGAAATTATCTACAATACCGAGATTAGTCAGGTAGTCCGCACCCGCGCATACAGCAAGAAAATCATAACTGGAAAATAACTGCCCATTTGCGCCGATAAATTTACTTTCATTGAGTAGAGGAATCTCCGCGCGGATAAAAGTTTTTAGCATGGTGGTATAACTGGTCCTCCTGGCCATAGGGAACAGCGCCGTTTTTACAAGGCCGTCATTATCCAGCGCCATGGCAGTCAGCCACTCTTTAACGTCACGTAACTTACAACCTTGCGTATTTTCCTGTTCGCTAATTTTCTTTGCTATATATTCACGTAATGGACTATCCAGTAGGGTAGTGAAAAACCATTGGCGATTTACAGCTTTTGCCTGGTGCAATGAAAGCGCTTCTTTTTCCTGTCCGCCATAGTGCCCGGTCGCCTGCAGAATAGACCGGGCAAAGGCGATAACTCTCTCCTGTGGTTCACCGGGGCTGTTTTGGGGGAATAACCAATTTGCGGCAGCAGCAATAATGACTTCTTTGCTGGGTTTTATTTCCGTTATTTCCCCCTTATCCATAAGAAAGTTAACGACTCCCAGTGTAATCGCTTTCTTCTCCGTCAAAGGAGGCCGAAGGGGTGTCGCAAGCTGAGTGGCAACGGCCTGCAATGGCAGTGCTCCGGGCAAGGGGAGATCATCTCTGCAGGCCATAGCATTACCGCTCCCCGAAGATGTATTAGCCGTGGCCTGTTGGTGAAAAAACCATGTTCCGAAACCGGCGAGCAGCGTTGTACCTGCGAGAATTGCCCCCGCCTTTGCAGTCACAGGGGGCAGGCACCAGCTGGCTGACTGCTCTTGCCTGTCAAGTTCATCCTCAATGGACAGACGAAACGCCCTGCCGCTGGTCTGCCATGGCTCCTGGTCGGTTAGCAACGGGAGAAGTTCATCAGATATATGGGACAGTGAGTTGCCGGTAATACGCAGATTAGTAATGTTCGGGGGAAGCTGACGAGGCAACGTACTGAGCTGGAGATGTGATAGATCGAGGTGAGAACTTTTGTTTTCCAGGCACTCTGTCAGCCTGGCAACGGCGATATCCCGCAATTCCCCATTACCTTGCTGTGCGTTTTTTTCCCATTGCTGCCACTGTGTTTGATAGTCGCATTTGCTGTGTGTGGCTTCACTTTCTCTGGTGAAAGTAATGGGAATATTAATATTTCCATTCTCAACATTTATCATTTTATATATTTATTCCAATAAATTCATGTCATTACAGGAATAAGTATAAAAAGTTGGATAAGAAAGTAATGGGATCGCTATCGTAATTTAAGGCGGCGTAATGACCGGTTGCGAAAAATAAAAAAACGCACTGGCGCGCTGCAACAGTGCGTTTTTATCTGAAAATGTATCAACCCAAAGCAGGATTCGTTAGATCAATATTCCCACGTTTCCGGGTCAATCCCCAGCTCACGCATGATCACTTTTGCCTCTTCCGGGATTTCATCGCTGCGTTCTTTACGCAGATCTTCATCGTTCGGCAAAGGCTGGCCGGTAAACGCATGCAAAAATGCTTCACACAGTAGTTCACTGTTCGTTGCATGACGCAGGTTATTCACCTGACGACGGGTACGTTCATCGGTGAGGATTTTTAACACCTTAAGAGGAATGGAAACCGTAATTTTCTTTACTTGCTCACTCTTCTTGCCGTGCTCAGCGTATGGGCTGATATATTCGCCGCTCCATTCAGCCATGAGATACCTTTAATCCTCTCAGTCATTAGTCAAAGCCCCGGCGCAGCGCCCAGGCTATAATCCCGCGTAGTTTACCGTAGAGTCATCGCAGTGACACGGTGTATCGCGCCAACATGTTGCACTAAAGCATATAATTTTAACGGCTATTCTGCTTTTGCTCAATCTATACGCAAAGAAGTTTAGATGTCCAGATGTATTGACGTCTATCCTGTCAGTGTTTACTCTGTGGCCTGATATTTCATCCATTAAGCCAGGAAGCCTTCACCATGACGCGTAAACAGGCCACCATCGCAGTGCGTAGCGGATTGAACGATGACGAGCAGTACGGTTGCGTTGTCCCGCCGATTCATCTCTCCAGCACTTATAACTTCACCGGATTCAATGAGCCGCGTGCGCATGATTACTCGCGCCGCGGCAACCCGACACGTGATGTTGTGCAGCGTGCGCTGGCGGAACTGGAGGGCGGAGCGGGCGCGGTGTTGACCAATACCGGTATGTCAGCCATTCACCTTGTGACAACAGTTTTTCTGAAACCGGGCGATCTGCTGATTGCACCACATGACTGTTATGGTGGTAGCTATCGCCTGTTTGATAGTCTGGCGAAACGCGGTTGCTATCGCGTTTTATTTGTCGATCAAGGAGATGAGCAGGCACTACAAGCTGCGCTGGCAGAAAAGCCGAAACTCGTGTTAGTAGAAAGTCCAAGTAATCCATTGTTACGCGTCGTGGATATTGCGAAAATCTGTCAACTTGCTCGTAACGCTGGCGCCGTTAGCGTAGTGGATAACACCTTTCTCAGCCCGGCGCTGCAAAACCCGCTAGCGCTGGGGGCCGATCTGGTGCTGCACTCCTGCACTAAATATCTCAACGGTCATTCTGATGTGGTGGCCGGTGTCGTGATCGCAAAAGAAGAAGAGACTGTCACCGAATTGGCATGGTGGGCGAATAATATTGGTGTCACGGGTAGTGCTTTCGACAGCTATCTCCTGTTGCGTGGTCTGCGTACTTTATCGCCGCGTATGGAAGTTGCGCAGCGCAATGCCCAGGCTATTGTTGATTTTCTGCGTAAGCAGCCGTTAGTGAAAAAGCTATATCATCCATCCTTACCGGATAATCAAGGGCATGAAATTGCCGCGCGTCAACAAAAAGGATTTGGCGCGATGTTAAGTTTTGAACTGGATGGCGATGAGCAAACGCTGCGTCGCTTCCTGAGTGGATTGTCATTGTTTACGTTGGCGGAATCCTTAGGTGGGGTTGAAAGTTTGATCTCCCACGCTGCCACCATGACTCACGCGGGCATGTCACCGGAAGCGCGCGCTGCCGCTGGGATTTCTGAGACACTGCTACGTATCTCTACAGGTATTGAAGACAGTGAAGATTTAATTGCCGATCTGGAAAATGGCTTCCGGATCGCTGCTGAGGGATAAAGATGAGTGTGATTGCGCAGGCAGGGACGAAGGTTCGTCAACTGCATAAATTTGGTGGTAGTAGTCTGGCTGATGTGAAATGTTACCTGCGCGTAGCGGGGATCATGGCGGAATATTCGCAACCGGGAGATATGATGGTTGTCTCCGCCGCAGGCAGCACCACCAACCAGTTGATCAACTGGCTGAAGTTAAGCCAGACCGATCGTCTCTCTGCGCATCAGGTTCAACAATCGTTGCGCCGCTATCAATGCGATTTAATCAGCGGTTTGTTACCCGCAGCGGTTGCCGATGGGCTGGTGAGTGAATTTATCGGCGATCTTGAACGTTTGGCTGCGCTGCTTGATAGCGGTATTACTGACGCGGTGTATGCGGAAGTTGTGGGCCATGGCGAGATCTGGTCGGCGCGTTTGATGTCTGCGCTATTGAATCAGCAGGGCCTGGACGCGGCCTGGCTTGATGCGCGCGATTTTTTGCGTGCTGAGCGTGCTGCGCAACCTCAGGTGAACGAAGGCGCATCTTATCCTTTATTGCAGCAACTGCTGACGCAGCATCCAGGTAAACGCCTTGTTGTCACTGGTTTTATTAGCCGTAACGAAGCCGGTGAAACCGTTCTGCTTGGCCGTAATGGCTCTGACTACTCTGCGACACAAATTGGCGCTCTGGGGGATGTTTCCCGCGTCACTATCTGGAGTGATGTTGCCGGTGTTTACAGCGCCGATCCACGTAAAGTTAAAGATGCCTGCCTCTTACCGCTGCTACGTCTTGATGAAGCCAGCGAACTGGCACGTCTGGCCGCTCCGGTGCTCCATGCCCGCACTTTACAGCCCGTTTCTGGGAGCAATATCGATCTGCAATTACGCTGTAGCTATAACCCGGAACAAGGCTCAACGCGTATTGAGCGCGTACTGGCCTCCGGCACCGGGGCGCGCATCGTTACCAGTCATGACGATGTTTGCCTGATAGAGTTCCTCGTGCCCGCCGGGCAGGACTTTAAACTGGCGCATAAGGAGATCGAACTTATCCTCAAACGTGTGCAGGTTCGCCCGCTGGCCGTCGGCGCACATGCCGATCGTAACCTGCTACAACTTTGCTACACCTCTGAAGTCGTGGACAGCGTCTTCAAACTACTGGACGAAGTCGGTTTACCGGGAGAACTCCGCTTGCGCCAGGGGCTGGCGTTGGTAGCAATGGTCGGGGCAGGTGTTTGCCGTAATCCGTTACATAGCCACCGCTTCTGGCAGCAGTTGAAAGGCCAGCCAGTGGAGTTTATCTGGCAATCCGACGAAGGTATCAGTCTGGTGGCAGTGCTGCGCGCTGGTCCAACAGAAAGCCTTGTGCAGGGGCTGCATCAGTCGCTATTCCGCGCGGAAAAACGTATCGGCCTGGTGTTGTTCGGTAAAGGCAATATTGGCTCTCGTTGGCTCGAGCTTTTCTCCCGCGAGCAAAGTGCATTGTCGGCTCGTACCGGTTTTGAATTTGTGCTGGCCGGGGTTGTGGATAGCCGCCGCAGTCTGCTGAGCTACGATGGTCTGGATGCGAGCCGCGCGCTGGCGTTTTTTAATGATGAAGCGGTGGAGCAGGATGAAGAATCCCTGTTCCTGTGGATGCGCGCCCATCCGTATGATGATTTAGTGGTGTTGGATGTGACAGCCAGTGAACAGCTTGCCGATCAGTACCTTGATTTCGCCAGTCACGGCTTTCATGTCATTAGTGCCAATAAACTGGCCGGGGCAAGCACCAGCAATAAATATCGCCAAATTCACGACGCGTTTGAAAAAACCGGCCGTCATTGGCTGTATAACGCGACGGTAGGCGCCGGGTTGCCAGTCAACCATACCGTGCGCGATCTGCGAGATAGCGGTGATTCGATATTAGCAATCAGCGGTATTTTCTCCGGTACGCTCTCCTGGTTGTTCCTGCAGTTTGACGGCACCGTACCCTTTACCGATTTGGTCGATCAGGCATGGCAGCAGGGGCTGACAGAGCCTGACCCGCGAGTGGATCTCTCCGGGAAAGATGTGATGCGCAAATTGGTAATTCTTGCGCGCGAAGCGGGCTATGACATCGAGCCGGATCAAGTACGTGTCGAATCGCTGGTGCCCGCGGGTTGTGAAGAGGGATCAGTTGATCACTTCTTTGAGAATGGCGACGAGTTAAACGATCAGATGGTACAGCGTCTTGAAGCTGCCCGCGAGTTGGGCTTAGTTCTGCGCTACGTTGCGCGTTTTGATGCTAACGGTAAAGCGCGCGTCGGTGTGGAAGCGGTGCGCCCGGAACATCCACTGGCGGCATTGCTGCCATGCGATAATGTCTTTGCCATTGAGAGCCGCTGGTATCGAGATAACCCGCTGGTGATCCGCGGCCCTGGGGCGGGCCGCGATGTGACGGCTGGGGCCATCCAGTCGGATATCAATCGCTTAGCGCAACTGCTGTAATTTACCGCTCCCCCATACCCTCTTCCCTTTGGGGAGAGGGGCCGGTACAGATGAATTTTTTTCATCTTCGCTGAAAACTCCTCACACAGATTAATGATTTTCCGGTTGACGCCTCGGTGGTTTTCCGTCATTTTTACATCTGGACGTCTAAACGTATAGAAGTTCACAACCCACCAGATAATGACATGCGATTAATGAGGTAAGGTATGAGCTTTTTTCACGCCAACCAGCGGGAAGCCCTGAATCAGAGCCTGGCAGAACTACACGGCCAGATTAATGTTTCATTTGAATTTTTCCCGCCGCGCACCAGTGAAATGGAACAAACCTTATGGAGCTCCATTGATCGTTTAAGCAATCTGAAGCCAAAGTTCGTTTCGGTGACTTATGGCGCTAACTCTGGCGAACGCGATCGCACACATAGCATTATTAAAGGCATTAAAGAGCGAACCGGTCTCGAGGCTGCGCCGCATTTAACCTGTATTGATGCAACTCGCGACGAGTTGCGTACCATCGCCCGGGATTACTGGGAAAACGGCATTCGCCATATTGTTGCTTTACGCGGAGACTTACCGCCGGGTGGGGGTAAGCCAGAGATGTATGCCGCTGATCTGGTGGCGTTATTAAGAGAGGTGGCGGATTTTGATATTTCCGTTGCTGCATACCCGGAAGTTCATCCGGAGGCAAAAAGCGCCCAGGCTGATCTACTTAACCTGAAGCGTAAAGTTGATGCGGGTGCCAGCCGTGCGATTACACAATTTTTCTTCGATGTGGAAAGCTATCTGCGTTTTCGCGATCGCTGCGCAGCGACCGGCATTGACGTTGAGATCATTCCGGGGATTTTGCCGGTTTCCAACTTTAAGCAGGCGAAAAAATTCGCAGATATGACCAACGTGCGTATTCCAGCATGGATGTCGCAAATGTTTGCCGGGCTGGATGACGATGCGGAAACCCGCAAGCTGGTTGGGGCGAATATCGCCATGGATATGGTGAAAATTTTAAGCCGGGAAGGAGTGAAAGACTTTCACTTCTATACGCTAAACCGCGCTGAGATGAGCTATGCGATCTGTCATACGTTAGGTGTTCGTCCCTCGCTTTAAACGCCATTTTATGCAGGATGGCGCAGCGTCATCCTGCGTTGAAGTATTACTCCCACTCTTCAAGGCATCGCTGCCCATACCGATCGGCGACCAGTAGTGCGGCATAAACCTGATCCGGTGTAACGTCCCCCGGCATATTGTGAATCGTTTCGCCTTCGATGCAGGCTGTGCGCGCGACAATGCGCATTTTTTCACTAACCTCACTGTTAATATCCAGTTGTTCCAGGGTGATTGGCAAACCAACGCGATAGCATAGTGCGGCTACAGTTTTTAGCTCACCCTGTGGCGCATTTTCCAGCACCAGCTGCGCCAGAATCCCGAATGCTACCCTCTCACCGTGATAGAAATGACGTGCTTCAGGAATGGCGGTTAAACCGTTATGGATAGCGTGAGCCGCCGCCAGCCCACAGCTCTCAAAACCAATGCCGCTAAGCAAAGTGTTCGCTTCAATCACATGCTCCAGCGCGGGGGTTACTACATGCTCTTCTGCTGCCAGCATCGCCTTTTTACCCTCAGCAACCAGAGTGTGATAGCAAAGCTCGGCCAGAGCCATTGCAGCCAGAGTCCGTTTACCGCCCACGATGGAGTTTTTACCGCTGCGTGAGCAAGCACGAGCTTCGAACCAGGTTGCCAGCGCATCGCCAATTCCCGCAGCCAATAAGCGAGGCGGCGCGCTGGCGATAATAATGCTATCGACAACGACGAGCTCGGGGTTGTTATGCAAAAAGAGATAACGATCAAACTCGCCATCATCATGGTAGATAACTGATAACGCGCTACACGGTGCGTTGGTAGATACAACCGTGGGTACAATTGCTGTTGGCATACCGATAAAGTGCGCTATTGCTTTCGCGATATCCTGCGCCTTCCCGCCACCGATACCCAGCACGCCATTACAGCCGATGGTTTCCGCCAGAACGCGTAATCTGTCGATTTCGCTTTGCGAACATTCGCCGCAAAAGGCCGCTATTTCGCAAGACAACCCGGCGTTGACCAGGCTGTTTCGTACTGTTTGCTTAACGCAGCCCAGGGCACTTTTACTACCCACCACCAGCCAGCGATCGGCCAGTGGTTTAAGGTAGTCGCCAAGATGGTTAATAACCCCTGCACCTTGAACATATTTGCCCGGTGCCTGAAAAAGACGATCCATGTCTAACCTCCATTGTTATTGATTTCCCACCTGGCCTCCATACGGTAAGGCGTCGTAATCCCGGAGCGCATTTTTCTTATATGGATTACCAATCCAGCGGGTCGTCTGCACAAATTGCGGACTCACGATGGAGAGGGTAGGGTCGAAGCCGTCGTACTCTAATCCGGCTAAATCAGACCAGGTATGGATCAACTGAGACGTACTGTATTTCCGATTTACATCGCTTGCCAGATCGCGTGGGTGTGCGGACTGCCATTTATCTGATGTCCAGAGAAGAAACGGAACGGTGTACATGTGGCGGGTGGGATTATCCTCGTTGCGCCCCTGAATATTATGCGGCGGCGTGTCGTACACCTCTTCCCCATGATCAGAGAAGTAGAGCAGAAAGCCATTGGGGTCTGTCGCTTTGTATTCATTTATTAACGAGGCGACAACATGATCGTTATAGCGGTTAGCGTCATCATATGCATTGTAGGTGGCTACCTGATCGGGAGTTAGTCCCGGTGGTATATGGTCAGTTTTATCATTGAATGTGCCCCAATTTTGCGGATAGCGGAAATCGTAGCGAATATGCGTACCCAGCAGGTGCACAATGATAAATTTCTTCGGTGCAGGATCGGCCAGCACCTTTTTAAAAGGAGACAGGACATTGGTGTCATATTCACGCGCACTTTGTGTGCGCTGCTGGTTCATATAGAACTGTTCGTCGGTCTGCCTTGAAAAAACAGTCAGCATGGTGTTGCGTGCGGTCATCGTTTGCTGATTGGTTATCCAGAAAGTTTTATAACCCGCCTGTTTCATCATGTTCATTAATGAAGGTTGTGTCAGATAACGATCGGGGTGTTGTTCATCGGCAAACGTCAGCGCTTGTTGCAGGATTTCGATGGTATACGGGCGAGATGTCACTACGTCATTAAAGACGATCAGACGTGGATCGTTTTTATGCAACGCATCCAGCTCCGGTGTGGTTTTTCTTGGGTAACCGTAGAGACTCATATGGCCGCGTTGTGTCGATTCACCAATCACCAGCACGAGCGTGCGCGGCGCATCGCCGGAGTTATCTTTGAGATTCTCCAGCGGGGGTAAGGCACTGTTTTTATCAAGCAATCTGTTAAGGCTGCGTAGCTGCTGGCGATATTGCGTATAACCCATAATGATTTGCCACGGTGCAGCAGGCTCCAGACGTGACATCAGGCCAGATGAGGCCTTAACGAAATCTTGTTTATAAATCACCATATTGCGAGCGACAGGGTGGATTACCAGCCCGTACAGCAGAGCAAGCGACACCAACCAGCGCCAGGGGGAAGGGATATATACTGGCCGCAGGCGTGTCCAGAGGAAAACGGCCCCGGCAGTATATGCCAGCGCAATTAAAATAAGTTTCAGGGAGAAGTATTGCCCTAAAAACTCGCTGGCTTCATTGGCGTTGGTCTCGAACATCACAAACAGAACGCTTTGTGAGAACTCCTGGCCATAGATAACGTAGTATCCCAGCATCGACAGCGAAGCGGCCCATAATATGACGCCAATACCCGCAGCCAGTACGCGTGTATAGCGTGGCAGCAGAAAAACGGGAATTAGCCATAAGGAGCTAAACAGTAGAGAATCACGAAAACCGTTGGTGCCACTGTAGCCGCGGATCAGAATAGCTATCTGTAAAACTGTTGAGAAATACCAAAAATAGAGAATGACCCATACTAAGGATTTCACGTTAAACGGTTGTTTAACGTGGGTAGAAGTGGAACTCATACTGTCAGCCTGTCTTATTTAATTGCGCCAAACATAGCGACGAAATCTTAAGCAAACCTGAATAAAGCACAGGAAGTCGGCGATTTTTTGTCGCTAAAAGTAAATTTCGGGGCAGAATATATTGAATGTGACAGTAGTATGACAAGAAAAGTGGCAGCATTTTTAACCAGAACTCAAAAATGCTGCTTAATGGATGCTTAAAATGAGCGTTTTGTGATGTAGCCCGGTTAGCCAGTGTTACGCATACCTGCAGCAACACCGGCAATCGTGACCATTAGTGCCTGCTCAACACGCTGGTCAGGTTCTTTGCCTTGTTCCTCTGCCTGGCGTGAACGGTGCAGTAATTCAGCCTGCAATACGTTTAGCGGGTCGGTATAAATATTGCGTAACTGGATAGACTCGGCAATCCACGGCAGATCTGCCATTAAATGGGAGTCATTAGCGATATCCAGCACGACTTTGATATCGGCTTCCAGCAACTTACGCAGCTCTGTGCCTAGCCCCCACAGCTCTGGTTTAACCAATCGTTGATCGTAGTATTCCGCCAGCCACAGGTCTGCTTTTGAAAAGACCATCTCCAGCATACCCAGACGGGTAGAGAAGAATGGCCAGTCGCGGCACATCGCTTCCAGTTTGCTCTGCTTACCATCTTCCACCACTTTTTGCAGCGCCGCGCCAGCACCCAACCAGGCCGGAAGCATCAGGCGATTTTGTGTCCAGGCGAAGATCCACGGAATGGCGCGTAGCGACTCGACGCCACCGGTTGGGCGACGTTTTGCCGGGCGGGAACCCAGCGGCAGCTTGCCCAGTTCCTGTTCCGGTGTCGCGGAACGGAAATAGGGAACAAAATCTTTATTTTCACGTACATAACCGCGGTACATTTTGCAGGAGATAGCCGACAGCTCATCCATAATATGTCGCCACTCGGCTTTTGGTTCTGGCGGCGGCAGCAGGTTGGCTTCCAGAATCGCGCTGGTATAGAGCGTCAAGCTACTGATAGTTATCTCCGGCAGACCGTATTTAAAGCGGATCATCTCTCCCTGCTCGGTAACGCGCAGGCCACCTTTCAGGCTGCCAGGCGGTTGTGAGAGGAGGGCGGCATGGGCCGGCGCACCGCCGCGGCCAATTGAGCCACCGCGTCCGTGGAATAACGTCAGCTCAATACCCGCTTTCTCACAGGTTTTGATCAGTGCGTCTTGTGCCTGGTATTGCGCCCAGGAGGCAGCCATTACCCCAGCGTCTTTCGCCGAGTCAGAATAGCCAATCATCACCATCTGCTTGCCCTGGATAAACCCGCGATACCAATCGATATTCAGCAACTGGGTCATGACATCGTTAGCGTTGTTGAGGTCATCCAGCGTTTCAAACAGCGGCGCGACGGGAAGAGCGAAACCGATGCCCGCTTCTTTTAGCAGTAAGTGCACTGCCAGTACATCGGAGGGCGTTTTCGCCATCGAGATAACATAAGCGGCGATTGAACCGTGCGGTGCTTCGGCGATCACCCGGCAGGTATCCAGTACTTCGCGCGTTTCGTCGCTTGGCTCCCACTTGCGTGGCAGCAGCGGGCGTTTTGAGTTAAGTTCGCGGATCAAGAAGGCTTGCTTGTCAGCTTCTGACCAGCTTTCATAGTCACCAATGCCGAGATAGCGAGTTAACTCACCCAGCGCTTCGGTATGGCGGGTGCTCTCCTGGCGGATATCAATGCGCACCAGCGGTACGCCAAAAGATTTCACACGACGCAGGGTATCGAGCAGTTCGCCATTAGCGATAATGCTCATTCCGCAGGCGTGCAAAGATTTATAGCAGGCGTAAAGCGGCTCCCATAGCTGCTCATTTTGTGTCAGCAACCCGGCAGGTTTCGGTAATTTCTGGCCTTTCAGGCGTGCTTCCAGCCAGGCCTGGGTAGCCATCAGATCGCTACGCAGTTTTTTCATCAGGTAGCGGTACGGTTCACGCGCCCCTTCGGCCCCGGCCAGCTCACGCAGCTCGTCGGTACACTCCACCATCGACAGTTCGGAGATCAGCAACTGAATATCTTTCAGGAACAGGTCGGTTGCTTTCCAGCGACTCAGTAGCAGCACATGGCGGGTAATGTCAGCGGTGACATTCGGGTTGCCGTCACGGTCTCCCCCCATCCACGAGGTAAAGCGCACCGGTACAAAATCAACCGGCAGCTTGTAATTTAGGTTTTCTTCTAACTGTTCATTCAGCTCGCGCAGATAGCTAGGCACCCCTTCCCAGAGGCTGTTTTCTACCACAGCAAAGCCCCATTTGGCTTCGTCTACCGGGCTTGGACGATGGCTGCGAATCTCATCGGTATGCCATGACTGAGCGATAAGCTGGCGCAGACGGCGCATAAGCTGGTGGCGCTCGTAGTCAGCAATATCGGTGTTATCAAGCTGCTTCAGGCAGGCATTAACTTCCACCATTTTGTGAATCAGCGTGCGGCGGGTAATCTCGGTTGGATGGGCTGTCAGCACCAGCTCCAGCGACAGGGATTCAATCGCTTTGATAATCGTTGCTTCGTTGAGAGAGGGTTGGTCTTTCAGCTTCTTGATGGTGCGGGCAATGACTTCCGGGTTGTTCGCGGCTTCGCCTTTTGCAGAAATACTATGGTATTGCTCGGCAGTATTGGTCAGGTTCAGAAACTGGCTGAATGCACGCGCCACTGGCAGCAGCTCGTCATTGGACAAATTTTGTAGTGTGGTAAGTAGTTCCTGACGGTTGGCTTCATTACCGGCTCGAGAGGATTTTGACAGTTTACGGATTGTTTCTACCCGATCGAGGATGTTCTCACCCAGTGCATCCTTGATGGTATCTCCCAGCAGTTTGCCGAGCATACTGACATTACTACGCAAAGCGGAATATTGTTCGTTCATGTGACCCCAGACACCCCATCTCATTTTATTTTGTTATATCTGACATTGAGCAGATATAAGACACCGTCTTTTATAAAGCCACGTAAAATTCCCTACGTCAATTGCGGCGAAATCGCTTCAGCAAACGAATAAATCCGGATAATTTATGAAAGTTAATAGATATTCTGTCAGATAAGTTTCGCTTATGTGGTTGTGACTTTTTACATGAGTGCAACCGGCAAATACCCCCTCTTTTGAGGGGGAGAAAGAGGAATAGTTAGTGCCAGCAGAAGTGGTGCACAACTTGTGTAATTAATTCCCGCGTAGGTTTGATAAAGCGTGTTTCGAGGTATTCATCTGGCTGATGCGCCTGATTGATTGAGCCAGGACCAAGTACCAGCGTTGGGCAGAGAGTCTGAATAAAAGGCGCTTCAGTGCAGTAGTTCACCACATCGGTTTTAACGCCGAGGAGTTTCTCCACCACTTCGACCAGTTGATGGTCAGCCGGGCATTCATAACCCGGGATCGGTGGATGGAACTCGGAAATATTCAGGCGGCCAGGCCAGCGAGTGCTGACTGGCTCCAGTGCCTCGTTTAGCAGGCCGTTTAAATCATTCAACGTCATACCTGGCAGCGGTCGAATATCCATATGCAGCTCACAGCAGGCGCAGATACGGTTCGCTGCGTCACCACCGTGTATATGGCCAAGATTGAGCGTCGGATAAGGTACGGTAAACGCTTCATAGTGATAGCGCTCTTTCAGACTATCGCGCAGTTGCAGTATATGACCGATAGCGTCATGCATGAGTTCGATAGCATTGACGCCGCGCGCAGGATCGCTGGAGTGACCCGATTGACCTAACACGCGAATAGCATTAGAGATATGGCCTTTGTGCGCACGAACCGGTTGCAGCGAGGTGGGTTCGCCAATAATGGCGCAGTCCGGACGCAACTGAGTGCTTTCGGCAAAATAACGTGCGCCTGCCATGCTGGTTTCTTCGTCAGCGGTGGCGAGCACATAGAGTGGTTTACTCAGTTTTGTCACATCAATGTCACGCAACGCATCAAGAATAAAGGCAAAAAAGCCTTTCATATCAGCGGTACCCAGACCATAGAGCTTGTTGTCGTGCTCCGTTAGGGTAAAGGGGTCCCGTGTCCATCGCCCATCATCAAACGGCACGGTATCGGTATGGCCAGTTAATAGTAGGCCGCCTGCACCAGTACCTGCGCTGGCCAGCATATTAAACTTATTGCGCGTGCCAGGTACGGGCTGCACTTCAACAGTGAAACCGAGATCGCCAAACCATCCAGCCAGCAGATTGATTAAAGACGCATTACTCTGATCCAGTGATTCTTCCGTTGCGCTGATTGATGGTGTGGCAATCAGAGCGCGGTAAATCTCAATAAATGGCGGCAAATTCATTTTCATTGTTGACATACCTGAGTTCGTGATAGTATCAATATTCATGCACAAATTGTGAATAAAAATACAATAATGCTGGGTATAAAGAGACCCAACTGGTGTCTATACTCAACGACGCGGGAGTGATGTTGAATCGCTCCTAAGCCAAACATGACGTAAGAAGGTAAACCGCCCCAATGTTGAACACATTAATTGTGGGCGCCAGCGGTTACGCCGGCGCAGAGCTAGTAACCTATGTAAATCGCCATCCTCATATGAACATAACCGCTTTGACGGTTTCTGCGCAAAGTAATGATGCAGGAAAATGTATCTCCGATTTACATCCGCAGTTGAAAGGCATTGTTGAACTCACATTACATCCAATGTCCGATATCCGCGACTTTCTGCAAGGTGTGGATGTCGTCTTTCTGGCGACAGCGCATGAGGTTAGTCATGATCTTGCGCCGGTTTGCCTGGCTGCGGGTTGCGTTGTGTTCGATCTTTCCGGGGCTTTCCGTGTGAATGACCCGGCGTTCTACGAAAAATATTACGGTTTTACCCATCAGCACCCAGACTTGCTTGCACAAGCGGTCTACGGGTTAGCGGAGTGGAACCATGAGCGGGTAAAAGAGGCACAGCTTATCGCGGTTCCTGGCTGTTACCCCACCGCAGCACAACTCTCATTAAAACCGTTGATCGATGCCGAATTACTTGATCTCAACCAGTGGCCAGTGATCAATGCGACCAGCGGGGTGAGCGGGGCCGGGCGTAAGGCTGCGCTTTCGAACAGCTTCTGTGAGGTCAGCCTGCAGCCTTATGGGGTGTTTAACCATCGCCATCATCCGGAGATCGCTACCCATCTCGGCACTGAGGTAATTTTCACCCCACATTTGGCAAGCTTCCCACGGGGCATTCTGGAAACCATCACCTGCCGTTTGCAGCCAGGGGTGACGCAGGAGCAAATCGCAGAGGTTTTCAAGCAGGCATATGCCGACAAGCCGTTGGTACGTCTATATGACAAAGGCGTTCCGGCACTGAAAAATGTCGTCGGGCTGCCGTTTTGTGATATTGGTTTTGCTGTACAGGGTGAGCATCTTATTGTGGTAGCGACAGAAGATAATCTCCTGAAAGGTGCAGCGGCACAGGCAATGCAGTGTGCCAATATTCGTTTCGGCTATGCTGAAACCCAGTCACTTATTTAACTAACAGGCGTGATGATGAATCCATTAATTATTAAGCTCGGTGGCGTTCTGCTGGATAGCGAGGAAGCGCTGGAGCGTTTGTTTACCGCGCTGGTGCAGTACCGTGAAGCTTATCAGCGCCCGTTAGTGATTGTTCATGGTGGTGGCTGTGTCGTCGATGAACTGATGAAGCAGCTCAATTTACCGGTGAAGAAGAAAAACGGCTTGCGCGTTACGCCGGCAGATCAAATCGACATTATTACCGGTGCGCTGGCCGGTACTGCCAACAAAACGCTGCTGGCCTGGGCCAAAAAACACCATATCGCCTCTGTGGGGTTGTTCCTGGGTGATGGCGATAACGTGAAGGTAACGCAACTGGATGAAGAGTTAGGCCACGTTGGTCTGGCGCAGCCAGGCTCGCCGCATCTGATTAATACTCTGCTGGAAGGTGGTTTCCTGCCTGTAATTAGCTCAATTGGCGTTACCGACGAAGGTAAGTTGATGAATGTGAATGCCGATCAGGCAGCGACTGCGCTGGCGGCGACATTAGGTGCGGATCTTATTCTGCTCTCCGACGTTAGCGGTATTCTGGATGGTAAAGGTCAGCGCATTGCCGAAATGACGGCCGCTAAAGCCGAGCAGCTTATTGCACAGGGTATTATTACGGACGGTATGGTGGTTAAAGTTAACGCGGCGCTTGATGCAGCTCGTACGCTGGGGCGTCCGGTTGATATCGCCTCCTGGCGTCATGCCGAGCAATTACCGGCACTATTTAATGGCACGCCGATCGGCACTCGTATTCTGGCGTGATATTTCTACTCTCTATTAAGAGATGCAACATTAAACGAATTTAAGGAAGCATATTATGGCACTTTGGGGCGGGCGTTTTACTCAGGCAGCAGATCAGCGGTTCAAACAGTTCAACGACTCTTTGCGCTTCGATTATCGCCTGGCGGAGCAGGATATCGTTGGCTCTGTAGCCTGGTCCAAAGCACTGGTCACCGTTGGCGTGTTAACGGCTGCGGAGCAGCAGCAGCTAGAAGAAGCGCTCTATGTCTTGTTGCAAGAGGTGCAGGCCGACCCACAGCAGATCCTGCAAAGCGATGCCGAAGATATTCATAGTTGGGTTGAAGGCAAACTGATCGATAAAGTGGGGCCGTTGGGTAAAAAACTGCATACCGGGCGCAGCCGTAATGATCAGGTCGCTACTGATCTGAAACTGTGGTGCAAAGAGACGGTCAGCGAGCTGTTGGTGGCAAATCGCCAATTGCAAAATGCGCTGGTGGTGACAGCAGAAAATAACCAGGATGCGGTGATGCCGGGCTATACCCACTTGCAACGGGCTCAGCCAGTAACCTTTGCACATTGGGCCTTAGCCTACGTTGAGATGCTGGCGCGTGATGAAAGCCGCTTGCAGGATACGTTAAAGCGCCTTGATGTCAGCCCGTTGGGCTGCGGCGCGTTGGCGGGTACCGCTTATGAAATCGATCGTGAACAACTGGCCGGTTGGCTGGGATTTGCATCGGCTACGCGCAACAGCCTCGACAGCGTTTCCGACAGAGATCATGTGTTGGAACTGCTTTCTGACGCCTCTATTGGTATGGTGCATTTGTCGCGTTTCGCTGAAGATCTTATCTTCTTCAACACTGGTGAAGCCGGGTTTGTGGAACTATCTGATCGCGTTACGTCAGGTTCCTCTTTGATGCCACAGAAGAAAAACCCGGATGCCCTGGAGTTGATCCGTGGTAAGTGTGGTCGTGTGCAGGGCGCATTGACCGCTATGATGATGACCCTGAAAGGGTTGCCGCTGGCTTACAATAAAGATATGCAGGAAGACAAAGAGGGGTTATTCGACGCCCTTGATACCTGGCTGGATTGTCTGCATATGGCTGCGTTGGTGCTGGATGGTATTCAGGTGAAGCGCTCGCGTTGCCAGGAGGCCGCGCAGCAGGGTTATGCCAATGCTACTGAACTGGCGGATTATCTGGTCGCTAAAGGTGTGCCGTTCCGTGAAGCGCACCATATTGTTGGCGAAGCTGTGGTCGAGGCTATTCGTCAGGGGAAACCGCTGGAAGAGCTGGTGCTTGCGGATCTGAAAAAATTTAGTGCTGTTATTGGTGAAGATGTTTACCCGATTCTGTCACTGCAATCCTGCCTTGATAAGCGAGCAGCGAAAGGTGGTGTGTCGCCGTTTCAGGTCGCCCAGGCCATTGCCGACGCAAAAGCACGGCTGGTCTAGGGAAGGGTAGGCCTGTCCTTAAAGTCGATGAAATGAAATCTGCATCGCCGCAGTGGTATTTATTTTTACTGCGGCATGCATTGTTTTTATCTTACGGAAGCATCGCATTAAAATATTTTGTTTCTTCCTGATAATTTCTTATGAGGCAACCATTAAACTCAGCCGTTTCTGCATCTGTACCCTTAGAATCAACTGATTCTAGTTGGCACTTTTTATCAATCATTTCCCCCCATGATTCTTTCAATTCAATAATTAGATACTTATATTTTGGGTTGTTATTTATTTGAGAATTAACTGAACTGTTCAAATTCTCTATGGCGAGATTTAATTCATTTTTGCTTTTCGTATTAATACCGATAAGTTGATTTTTTTCTACCTCAGAAAATGCCGCTGAACCTGCCATAGAATATGTGGTGAGAATAACAAATAAAGTTTTTTTAATTTTCATAAAACTTGATCCTCCTGAAAAATCTGTCCTGTGGCACATTTGGCCATTGTGTTCTGTCCGACAATACCCTACCAAGTATTTAGGTAATCACAAAAATTGCATATTGTTGTTTTTTCGTTATTTTATCACTGTCGATGCGACTGTCTGTTGAATCAAAACGAGACTTGGCTTTCGAGGCTGTTAAGCCCTTTAATTCTGCAAGCCATAAATTTAATGGTTGGCTAATCAATTGCATCATTCACATAGTCACTATTAACTCGCCACGCCACCCCACCCCTTCCCCGTCCATCATGAACTGGAGCGGCACAGACTTTTCCGATGCGTCCTGGCTGAGTACTGATGCCGGGGAAGAGGCCTCACTGATATGAATGCCACCATGCCAGTAACGATTAACTCCAATCAGCCACCAACCGTGTGCGTTTTTTTGCATATCAGTCAGCAGCTCGTCGTAATCTTTATATTCCCGCCCGTCGGCTTTCCGTACTGGATAACGTATGTCCATCCTCTTTCCTTAAATGAAATCCTTTAAGTCCTTAATCATCTCAGGCATTTAAGAAGGGCGGGAGTAAATACATTCTGATTTTGTTTCTGTCGGGCAGATAGCTTCGATTAAATCTGAGTGGAAAATTTATACCTGGAAGGCCGCATTCCAACGTACGCTTTTCTTTAGTGCAAAAAAAAAGCGGACATGGCTGTCCGCAAAAGTTCACGTTGGCTTTAGTTATTCAGAAACAAACGGAGGGTTGCGGTCTCATCAAGGGTGAATGAGAGTCGCTTCGTTTCTGCCGCTAATTATTGTACAGAGTGCTTGATAGGGATAATCGTTCGTTGCTATGCTATCTATCGCCATGAACTATCGTGGCGACGGAGGATGAATAATGAATATTCGTGATCTTGAATACCTGGTGGCATTAGCCGAACACCGCCATTTTCGCCGTGCCGCTGATTCCTGCCATGTCAGCCAGCCGACGCTAAGTGGCCAGATTCGTAAACTGGAAGATGAGCTTGGGGTTATGCTGCTGGAGCGTACCAGCCGCAAAGTGTTATTTACCCAGGCGGGTTTGCTGCTGGTGGACCAGGCACGCACCGTGCTGCGCGAGGTCAAGGTGCTGAAGGAAATGGCGAGCCAGCAGGGGGAGGCGATGTCCGGCCCGCTGCATATCGGGCTAATCCCCACCGTTGGACCTTACCTGCTGCCGCAGATTATTCCTTTGCTGCATCAGACCTTCCCAAAACTGGAAATGTATCTGCATGAAGCGCAAACGCATCAACTGCTGGCACAGCTAGATAGCGGCAAGCTTGATTGCGCGATTCTGGCGCTGGTTAAAGAGAGTGAAGCTTTTATTGAGGTTCCATTGTTTGATGAACCCATGATGCTGGCTATCTATGAAGATCACCCCTGGGCTGATCGCGATTGTGTACCGATGGGCGATCTTGCGGGTGAAAAATTGCTGATGCTGGAAGATGGGCACTGTCTACGCGATCAGGCAATGGGCTTCTGCTTTGAGGCCGGTGCGGATGAAGATACGCACTTTCGCGCAACCAGCCTGGAAACGCTGCGTAATATGGTGGCGGCAGGAAGCGGTATTACGTTGTTGCCTGCGCTGGCGGTACCGCCTGAGCGTAAGCGCGATGGTGTCGTTTACCTACCGTGCATTAAACCGGAACCCAAAAGAACCGTCGGTCTGGTCTATCGTCCGGGATCACCGCTGCGTAACCGCTATGAGCAGTTAGCAGAGGCCATCCGTGGTACGATGGATGGCCACTTTGACAAGGCGTTAAAACAGGCGGTTTAAGCCATTCAGTGCTGCTACCCGATAGGCTTCCGCCATCGTTGGGTAGTTAAAGGTGGTGTTAACAAAGTACTCAATAGTGTTACCGCCACCTTTTTGCTCCATAATCGCCTGGCCGATATGAATAATTTCGGCTGCGCGTTCACCAAAGCAGTGGATACCGAGGATCTCTTTGGTATCACGATGGAACAGAATTTTCAGCGTTCCAACATTCATGCCAACGATTTGCGCTCGCGCCAGATGTTTAAACTGCGCCCGGCCCACTTCATACGGCACTTTCATCGCGGTAAGTTGCTGTTCGGTTTTACCGACCGAGCTGATTTCGGGAATGGTATAGATACCGGTCGGGATATCCTCAATCAGATGCGCGGTGGCTTCGCCTTTAATCATCGCTTGTGCTGCGATACGCCCCTGATCGTAAGCCGCAGATGCCAGGCTTGGGTAGCCAATCACATCACCAACTGCATAAACATGCGGCAGGGCGGTCTGATACATGCTGTTGACTTTCAACTGCCCGCGCCCGTCGGCTTCGAGGCCAATATTGTTCAATTGCAGGCTATCAGTATTACCGGTGCGCCCATTCGCGTAGAGCAGACAATCGGCCTTCAATTTTTTGCCTGATTTCAGGTGCATAATCACACCGTCATCTACGGCTTCGATACGCTCATACTCTTCGTTGTGGCGAATAACTACGCCGCTATTCCAGAAGTGATATGAGAGGGAGTCTGACATCTCTTGATCGAGAAAAGCCAGCAGACGATCGCGCGTATTGATCAGATCCACTTTGACATTCATTCCGCGGAAGATCGATGCATATTCACAGCCAATCACCCCAGCACCATAAATGATCACATGGCGTGGTTCATGGTGCATATCGAGGATGGAATCGCTGTCGTAGATTCGGGAATGATTAAAATCCACATCAGCCGGATGATAAGGGCGCGAACCGCAGGCTATAACAAATTTTTCAGCGGTGAGCGTTTCGACAGTACCGTCAGGCAGCGTCAGCGCTAGTGTGTGGTCATCAATAAAATGCGCGTCACCTTGCATAATTTCACAGCGGTTACGCTCATAAAAACCCTGCCGCATATGCGTTTGTTGATTAATAACGCTTTCCGCATGGTTCAGGATATCGGCAAAGGAGGAACGAAGAAGGCGGGAGTGGTCGCTATAGAGCGGATTTTGGTTGAATTCGATAATACGGCTGACAGCATGGCGTAAGGCTTTTGATGGGATAGTTCCCCAATGCGTACAGCCGCCGCCGACGCTATGGTAGCGTTCAATAACCGCTATCCGTGCTCCCTGTTTTACCAGGCCCATTGCGGCACCTTCACCGCCGGGACCGGAGCCTATTACAATTGCATCATAATCGTAGGAATGTGGCATGGTAAGGCTTACCTGTTCTTATACATAAAAGCAACAGAATAGTAACATCAAAGCGCCGATAACCCAATTATCGTTGGGCTTTTTTCCATACTTAAAAAAGATGCCGGGCGTAAACAATCAGTCACAATCCAGTACAATCCGATCGGATTTGTTCTCTGGTATAGTGCCATCTGGCATTGGGAGGGTTTCAGAGATCGTGATGGGTGTAAGAGCGCAACAAAAAGAGAAGACCCGGCGTTCGCTGGTGGAAGCGGCATTCAGCCAACTCAGCGCTGAGCGTAGCTTTGCCAGTCTGAGCTTGCGAGAGGTCGCCCGTGAGGCTGGTATCGCGCCGACATCTTTTTATCGGCATTTTCGCGATGTAGATGAACTCGGCCTGACAATGGTGGATGAAAGTGGGTTGATGCTACGCCAGTTGATGCGCCAGGCGCGCCAACGTATTGCCAAAGGCGGGAGCGTTATTCGTACTTCGGTGTCTACATTTATGGAGTTTATTGGCAATAACCCCAATGCGTTTCGGCTGTTATTGCGGGAGCGCTCCGGAACATCATCCGCATTTCGTGCGGCTGTAGCGCGTGAGATCCAGCATTTTATTGCGGAACTTGCCGACTATCTTGAACTCGAAAGTCATATGCCGCGCGCCTTCACTGAGGCGCAGGCGGAGGCAATGGTGACAATCGTTTTCAGCGCCGGAGCGGAAGCGCTGGATGTGAGTGTCGAGCAACGCAGGCAATTAGAAGAGCGTCTGGTACTACAGTTGCGGATGATCTCAAAGGGCGCGTATTACTGGTATCGTCGTGAACAAGAGAGACTTGCGCATCAAATTGAAAGCGAAGGATAAGTAATGAAAGAATCAGGTCAAGATAAAGGTACGTTGCTGCTGGCGCTGATTGCCGGCTTATCCATAAATGGTACGTTTGCGGCGGTTTTCAGCTCGATCGTGCCTTTTTCTATTTTCCCGATTATTGCGCTGGTACTGACGGTTTACTGCCTGCATCAACGTTACCAAAATCGCACCATGCCAGTTGGTCTGCCGGGCCTGGCCGCAGCCTGTTTTATTCTGGGTGTACTGCTGTATAGCGCGGTCGTCCGGGCAGAATATCCGGCGATTGGCTCTAATTTCCTGCCAGCAGTGCTGTCAGTCATTCTTGTGTTCTGGATTGGTTTTCGTCTGCGTAATCGCAAACACGAAGCGTCAAAGTGAGCTGCTGCCCTCCCCATAAGAAGAGGGCAACACTTTTATTTGCGAACGAGCAGCACGCCGCACTCCATATGGTGCGTATAGGGGAACTGATCAAACAGCGCCAGACGGGAGACATTATGCGTCTGGCTTAATGTTTCCAGGTTCTTACATAACGTTTCTGGGTTGCAGGAGATATAAAGAATGCGTGGGTACGTCTGTACCATCTTTTCCGTCTCCGCATCCAGCCCACTGCGTGGCGGATCGACAAAAATCGTCTCGCACTGGTAGCTTTTAAGGTCGATCCCCTGTAAGCGGTTAAAGTCCCGCACGCCGTTCATTGCCTGGGTGAACTCTTCCGCCGACATGCGGATAATCTGCACATTATCAATATGATTTGCCGCAATGTTGTACTGTGCCGCCGCTACGGAAGGTTTGGCGATTTCAGTTGCCAGTACCCTGTCGAAATTGCGCGCCAGTGCCAGTGAGAAGTTGCCATTTCCACAGTACAACTCCAGCAGATCGCCGGTTGAATCACGGGTGACATCCAATGCCCATTCCAGCATCTGGATATTCATTGCGGCGTTCGGTTGGGTGAAGCTGTTTTCCACCTGGCGGTAAATCATCTCCCGCCCCCCGACCGGTAAACGTTCATCGACAAAATCCTGATCGAGCTCGATTTTTGTTTTCGTTGCACGACCAATCAGTTGCACATTCAGGTTTTGTGCTCGCAGTGCATCCCGTAAACGCGCCGCCTCTGTGCGCCACTCGTCATCCAGTTTTTTGTGATACAGCAGCGTCACAATGGCTTGATTACTCATCGTGGTCAGGTAATCAATCTGGAAGAGCTTATGGCGTAACACCTTATTGCCACGTACGGCTGCGATCAGCTCTTTCATTAATACGTTAATCAGTTCGCTGGCGGCAGGGAAGCTATCGACGCGGATACGAGACTTAGTCTGTTGATCGAAAATGATGTGATAGAGGTCGTCACCATCATGCCATATACGGAACTCGGCACGCATGCGGTAGTGACTGACCGGCGAGCGGAACACCTCCGGAACGGGCGCGAAAAAGGGCGTCATCATGGATTGCAGGCGCACCACTTTTTCAGCCAGCTGGGCTTCATACTGTTCTGTCGGCAGGTGTTCGGGTGTCATGTCGCTTCCTGAAAGATTAAGAATAACGCGGGGATTGTAGGGATTGCTCACCGGATGTCCAGCCCAGGATGTTTGCGAAATACTCTCTTAGCTGTCTGGACATCTATATGTTGCAGAATGTAGCATCCCTGTTCCGGTCCTGTGAGTTAAAAGGGAACCCAGTGTAAATCTGGGGCTGACGCGCAGCGGTAAGGATCAGGTGAGATGGTTGCGTAAGCAGACACTGCCATTGGTGGGAAGTCGCCGTCTCGTTATACCCCCAAGCCCGAAGACCTGCCGGAATACGTCGCATTAGGTAAACATCATCGCGAGCTATTGATGGAACCTGCGGCATCCTTTTTATGATGTGGATGCTTTTACAATGATTAAAAAAACTTCGCTGCTGGCGGCGCTCTCCGTCACGGCATTTTCCGGCTGGGCGCAAGATAGCAATACAGACAATTTAGTGGTGACGGCAAATCGTTTTCAACAACCAGTTAGTACGGTGCTGGCACCTTCTGATGTTGTTACCAGGGAGCAAATAGATAAATGGCAGGCAAAAACGGTGCTGGATGTAATGCGCCGTCTGCCCGGAGTCGACATTGCGCAATATGGCGGGATGGGGCAGAGCTCCTCTTTATTCGTACGTGGTACTGAAGCGCGGCATGTGCTGGTACTGATTGACGGTATTCCGCTGGCGCGCCCTGGCATCAGCAATAGTTCAGATATCGACCAAATTCCTGTTTCACTGGTACAACGCATTGAGTATATTCGCGGCCCGCGTTCGGCAGTGTATGGTTCAGGCGCAATTGGTGGCGTGGTAAATATCATTACGCGTGGCGGCGAGGAGCGCTCCCAGATTGCAGCTGGTATCGGTTCAAAAGGTTACCAGGAGTATGAAGGTGCGCTGCGCCAACGTTTTGGCGACACATTGGTGACAGCCGCAGGGGCTTACCAGACGACCAAAGGCTTTAATGTCCAACCCGATTCCACTTATGCTGGCGACAGCGATCGCGATGGATACCGGAGTAAGCAGTTCTGGGGAGGCCTCGAACATCAGTTTAACGAGCAGTTAGCGGGTTTCTTCCGTGGTTATGGTTATACCAGCAATGCGGATTATGATCAGGGTAATTGGGGTTATGATGGAGGCGGTGATGAGCACCAAAGCTACAACCAATCCTGGGATACCGGTATGCGCTATAACTCCGGAATCTACTCTTCTCAGTTGGTTGCTAACTATCAACGTATTAAAGATTACAACTACAGCAGCCTGAATGGGCGCTACCATTCAGGTACAACGCTGGATGATATGGAACAGCGTTATATCCAGTGGGCTAATAATGTACAAGTCGGGCATGGTGCTATTGGTGCTGGCGTGGACTGGAAACAAGAAAAGTTGTCATCTTATGGGGAAACCTGGCTCGGTGTTCCGGCAAAAGATATCTATAAACGCGATACCACCGGGCTTTATCTGACGGGACAGCAGCAGATCAGCAACGTGACGCTGGAAGCCTCAGGGCGTGAGGATCATGATCAGCAGTTTGGCTGGCATGGCACATGGCAGACGGCGGCGGGCTGGGAATTTGTTGATGGTTACCGCGCTATTGTCTCTTACGGCACCGGTTTCCTCGCTCCATCGTTGGGTCAGCAATTTGGCGCAGAACGCTTTGGTATTGCATCTAATCCAAACCTCAAACCGGAAGAGTCGAAACAGTGGGAGCTTGGGCTGGAAGGTCTGACAGGTCCGCTGGACTGGCGCTTATCTGCTTACCACTACAAAATCCAGAACTTAATTACCTATGATAGCGACGCATATTTCAACGTGAAGTCGGCAACGATTAAAGGGTTGGAATGGACCGGTAGTCTTGCCACCGGGCCTGTAGAGCACCGACTGACATTGCAGTATATCGACCCGCGTGATGATGAAACCGATAAGGTGTTGGCTCGCCGCGCTAAACAGCAGGCCAAATATGAACTCAGTGGCAATATCGAGCAACTGGGCTGGGATATCACTTACCAATATATGGGTGAGCGTTATGATACGGACTCTTCCACTACACCTTCGCGTACTGTCAAATTGGGCGGGGTAAGTTTGTGGGATGTTTCTGTGGCATATCCACTGACCTCAAAACTGACTGTTCGTGGTAAAATCGCCAACCTGTTCGATAAAGAGTACGAGACAGTTTATGGCTACCAAACTGCAGGACGGGAATATACCTTGTCTGGCAGCTACACCTTCTGATGCACGTCCCACCGTCCTGGTATTTGACTCCGGCGTCGGTGGGTTATCCGTTTATGATGAGGTCCGGCATCTCCTGCCGGATCTACATTACCTCTATGTTTTTGACAATGTCGCTTTTCCCTATGGTGAAAAAAGCGAGGCGTTTATCGTTGAACGCGTTGTTGAAATTGTCACAGCCGTACAGGCCCGATACCCGCTTGCACTTGCTATTATCGCCTGCAATACGGCCAGCACCGTCTCACTGCCTGCGCTACGGGAAAAATTCACTTTCCCGGTCGTTGGCGTAGTACCGGCAATTAAACCGGCGGCGCGCTTAACGGCAAACGGTGTTGTTGGGTTGTTGGCGACACGCGGTACGGTAAAGCGTCCTTATACGCATGAGCTGATTTCACGTTTCGCTAATGAATGTCAGATCGAAATGCTGGGCTCGGCCGAGCTGGTTGAGCTTGCAGAAGCAAAGCTGCATGGCGAAGCTGTGCCGCTGGATACTCTGCGCCGTATTCTTCGCCCCTGGCTACGAATGCCTGAGCCACCAGATACCGTAGTGCTGGGATGTACCCATTTTCCCTTATTGCAAGATGAACTATTGCAAGTGTTGCCGGAAGGGACTCGGCTGGTGGATTCTGGTGCGGCCATTGCGCGACGTACTGCCTGGCTACTTGAGCATGAAGCGCCAGAAGCAAAATCTTCTGATGCAAACATTGCCTTTTGCATGGCGTTGACGCCAGAAACAGCGCAACTTTTGCCCGTTTTACAGCGATACGGCTTCCAAAGGCTGGAAAAACTGGCTCTTTAATGCCCATTTGCGCAAAAAAGAGACGGTTGAAAACTTTTTTTAAATTAGGGGTTGTCAGGGCGGATTAACTCCCTATAATGCGCCTCCACTGACACGGCACAACGGCATACACACCGGCCTGTCAGGTGAAAGCAAACGAAAATAAACGGTTGACTTCACAGCGGGAAAGCGTAATATGCACACCCCGCGCCGCAACGAAAAGCGAAGCGGCACTGCTCTTTAACAATTTATCAGACAATCTGTGTGGGCACTCAGAGGACATGGATTCTTAATGCCGAAAGGCAAAAATGAATACCAAGTCTCAACGAGTGAACACGTAATTCATTACGAAGTTTAATTCAATGAGCATCAGACTTTTAAATTGAAGAGTTTGATCATGGCTCAGATTGAACGCTGGCGGCAGGCCTAACACATGCAAGTCGAACGGTAGCAGGAAGAAGCTTGCTTCTTTGCTGACGAGTGGCGGACGGGTGAGTAATGTCTGGGAAACTGCCTGATGGAGGGGGATAACTACTGGAAACGGTAGCTAATACCGCATAACGTCGCAAGACCAAAGAGGGGGACCTTCGGGCCTCTTGCCATCAGATGTGCCCAGATGGGATTAGCTTGTTGGTGGGGTAACGGCTCACCAAGGCGACGATCCCTAGCTGGTCTGAGAGGATGACCAGCCACACTGGAACTGAGACACGGTCCAGACTCCTACGGGAGGCAGCAGTGGGGAATATTGCACAATGGGCGCAAGCCTGATGCAGCCATGCCGCGTGTATGAAGAAGGCCTTCGGGTTGTAAAGTACTTTCAGCGGGGAGGAAGGGGTGATGGTTAATAACCATTGTCATTGACGTTACCCGCAGAAGAAGCACCGGCTAACTCCGTGCCAGCAGCCGCGGTAATACGGAGGGTGCAAGCGTTAATCGGAATTACTGGGCGTAAAGCGCACGCAGGCGGTCTGTCAAGTCGGATGTGAAATCCCCGGGCTCAACCTGGGAACTGCATTCGAAACTGGCAGGCTTGAGTCTTGTAGAGGGGGGTAGAATTCCAGGTGTAGCGGTGAAATGCGTAGAGATCTGGAGGAATACCGGTGGCGAAGGCGGCCCCCTGGACAAAGACTGACGCTCAGGTGCGAAAGCGTGGGGAGCAAACAGGATTAGATACCCTGGTAGTCCACGCCGTAAACGATGTCGACTTGGAGGTTGTGCCCTTGAGGCGTGGCTTCCGGAGCTAACGCGTTAAGTCGACCGCCTGGGGAGTACGGCCGCAAGGTTAAAACTCAAATGAATTGACGGGGGCCCGCACAAGCGGTGGAGCATGTGGTTTAATTCGATGCAACGCGAAGAACCTTACCTGGTCTTGACATCCACAGAATCCTGCAGAGATGCGGGAGTGCCTTCGGGAGCTGTGAGACAGGTGCTGCATGGCTGTCGTCAGCTCGTGTTGTGAAATGTTGGGTTAAGTCCCGCTACGAGCGCAACCCTTATCCTTTGTTGCCAGCGGTCCGGCCGGGAACTCAAAGGAGACTGCCAGTGATAAACTGGAGGAAGGTGGGGATGACGTCAAGTCATCATGGCCCTTACGACCAGGGCTACACACGTGCTACAATGGCGCATACAAAGAGAAGCGACCTCGCGAGAGCAAGCGGACCTCATAAAGTGCGTCGTAGTCCGGACTGGAGTCTGCAACTCGACTCCACGAAGTCGGAATCGCTAGTAATCGTGAATCAGAATGTCACGGTGAATACGTTCCCGGGCCTTGTACACACCGCCCGTCACACCATGGGAGTGGGTTGCAAAAGAAGTAGGTAGCTTAACCTTCGGGAGGGCGCTTACCACTTTGTGATTCATGACTGGGGTGAAGTCGTAACAAGGTAACCGTAGGGGAACCTGCGGTTGGATCACCTCCTTACCTGAAGAACCTGCCTTTGTAGTGTCCACACAGATTGTCTGATGAAAAACGAACAGTAAACCTCTACAGGCTTGTAGCTCAGGTGGTTAGAGCGCACCCCTGATAAGGGTGAGGTCGGTGGTTCAAGTCCACTCAGGCCTACCAAATCCGCTTCCGTGCCTTGTTGTGGCAAAGCTCGCATACTTCAGGATGCTTCGCTTCCCCACGCCGCGCCCGGAAACGAATTACTGGTGAAGGGGTTCTGACTACGATGGGGCTATAGCTCAGCTGGGAGAGCGCCTGCTTTGCACGCAGGAGGTCTGCGGTTCGATCCCGCATAGCTCCACCATCTTACTGTTCGTCATAAAAAACTTCAGAGTGCACGTAACGCGTGTGCTGCGAAGTTTTGCTCTTTAAAAATCCGGAACAAGCTGAAAATTGAAACACTGAATAACTGCGAAGTTATTCGTGGGTCTCTCAAAATTATCGCAACACTGAAGGTGACACCTCAGGCGACGTGAGCAGCATGAAGACAAGGCGTACCAACGCCGTATTCATGCAGCACAACGAGCCGGAAGGAAAAGACATCTTCGGGTTGTGAGGTTAAGCGACCAAGCGTACACGGTGGATGCCCTGGCAGTCAGAGGCGATGAAGGACGTGCTAATCTGCGAAAAGCGCCGGTAAGGTGATATGAACCGTTATAGCCGGCGATGTCCGAATGGGGAAACCCGGTGCACTCAGTGCATCATCATTAACTGAATTCATAGGTTAATGAGGCGAACCGGGGGAACTGAAACATCTAAGTACCCCGAGGAAAAGAAATCAACCGAGATTCCCCCAGTAGCGGCGAGCGAACGGGGAGGAGCCCAGAGTCTGAATCAGTTTGTGTGTTAGTGGAAGCGTCTGGAAAGTCGCGCGATACAGGGTGACAGCCCCGTACACAAAAACGCACAGGCTGTGAGCTCGATGAGTAGGGCGGGACACGTGGTATCCTGTCTGAATATGGGGGGACCATCCTCCAAGGCTAAATACTCCTGACTGACCGATAGTGAACCAGTACCGTGAGGGAAAGGCGAAAAGAACCCGGCGAGGGGAGTGAAACAGAACCTGAAACCGTGTACGTACAAGCAGTGGGAGCCTCTTTAATGGGGTGACTGCGTACCTTTTGTATAATGGGTCAGCGACTTATATTCTGTAGCAAGGTTAACCGCATAGGGGAGCCGCAGGGAAACCGAGTCTTAATTGGGCGTTAAGTTGCAGGGTATAGACCCGAAACCCGGTGATCTAGCCATGGGCAGGTTGAAGGTTGGGTAACACTAACTGGAGGACCGAACCGACTAATGTTGAAAAATTAGCGGATGACCTGTGGCTGGGGGTGAAAGGCCAATCAAACCGGGAGATAGCTGGTTCTCCCCGAAAGCTATTTAGGTAGCGCCTCGTGAATTCATCTGTGGGGGTAGAGCACTGTTTCGGCCAGGGGGCCATCCCGGCTTACCGATCCGATGCAAACTACGAATACCACAGAATGTTATCACGGGAGACACACGGCGGGTGCTAACGTCCGTCGTGAAGAGGGAAACAACCCAGACCGCCAGCTAAGGTCCCAAAGTCATGGTTAAGTGGGAAACGATGTGGGAAGGCTCAGACAGCCAGGATGTTGGCTTAGAAGCAGCCATCATTTAAAGAAAGCGTAATAGCTCACTGGTCGAGTCGGCCTGCGCGGAAGATGTAACGGGGCTAAACCATGCACCGAAGCTGCGGCAGCGACACTATGTGTTGTTGGGTAGGGGAGCGTTCTGTAAGCCGTTGAAGGTGTGCCGTGAGGCATGCTGGAGGTATCAGAAGTGCGAATGCTGACATAAGTAACGATAAAGCGGGTGAAAAGCCCGCTCGCCGGAAGACCAAGGGTTCCTGTCCAACGTTAATCGGGGCAGGGTGAGTCGACCCCTAAGGCGAGGCCGAAAGGCGTAGTCGATGGGAAACAGGTTAATATTCCTGTACTTGGTGTTACTGCGAAGGGGGGACGGAGAAGGCTATGTTGGCCGGGCGACGGTTGTCCCGGTTTAAGCGTGTAGGTGTGTGCTCCAGGCAAATCCGGAGTGCTTGAACACTGAGGCGTGATGACGAGGCACTACGGTGCTGAAGCAACAAATGCCCTGCTTCCAGGAAAAGCCTCTAAGCATCAGGTAACACGAAATCGTACCCCAAACCGACACAGGTGGTCAGGTAGAGAATACCAAGGCGCTTGAGAGAACCCGGGTGAAGGAACTAGGCAAAATGGTGCCGTAACTTCGGGAGAAGGCACGCTGGTGCGTAGGTGAAGTGACTTGCTCACGGAGCTGAAACCAGTCGAAGATACCAGCTGGCTGCAACTGTTTATTAAAAACACAGCACTGTGCAAACACGAAAGTGGACGTATACGGTGTGACGCCTGCCCGGTGCCGGAAGGTTAATTGATGGGGTCAGCGCAAGCGAAGCTCCTGATCGAAGCCCCGGTAAACGGCGGCCGTAACTATAACGGTCCTAAGGTAGCGAAATTCCTTGTCGGGTAAGTTCCGACCTGCACGAATGGCGTAATGATGGCCAGGCTGTCTCCACCCGGGACTCAGTGAAATTGAACTCGCTGTGAAGATGCAGTGTACCCGCGGCAAGACGGAAAGACCCCGTGAACCTTTACTATAGCTTGACACTGAACACTGGTCCTTGATGTGCAGGATAGGTGGGAGGCTTTGAAGCGTGGACGCCAGTCTGCGTGGAGCCATCCTTGAAATACCACCCTTTAATGGCTGGTGTTCTAACGTGGACCCGTAATCCGGGTTGCGGACAGTGTCTGGTGGGTAGTTTGACTGGGGCGGTCTCCTCCTAAAGCGTAACGGAGGAGCACGAAGGTCAGCTAATCCTGGTCGGACATCAGGAGGTTAGTGCAATGGCATAAGCTGGCTTGACTGCGAGCGTGACGGCGCGAGCAGGTGCGAAAGCAGGTCATAGTGATCCGGTGGTTCTGAATGGAAGGGCCATCGCTCAACGGATAAAAGGTACTCCGGGGATAACAGGCTGATACCGCCCAAGAGTTCATATCGACGGCGGTGTTTGGCACCTCGATGTCGGCTCATCACATCCTGGGGCTGAAGTAGGTCCCAAGGGTATGGCTGTTCGCCATTTAAAGTGGTACGCGAGCTGGGTTTAGAACGTCGTGAGACAGTTCGGTCCCTATCTGCCGTGGGCGCTGGAGAACTGAGGGGGGCTGCTCCTAGTACGAGAGGACCGGAGTGGACGCATCACTGGTGTTCGGGTTGTCATGCCAATGGCACTGCCCGGTAGCTAAATGCGGAAGAGATAAGTGCTGAAAGCATCTAAGCACGAAACTTGCCCCGAGATGAGTTCTCCCTGAGACTATAAGTCTCCTGAAGGAACGTTGAAGACGACGACGTTGATAGGCCGGGTGTGTAAGCGCAGCGATGCGTTGAGCTAACCGGTACTAATGAACCGTGAGGCTTAACCTTACAACGCCGAAGATGTTTTGGCGATTTGAGAGATGATTTTCAGCTTGGTTACCGGATATGTAAGTACAGAACCGTGGTTCTGTACAGGGCACAAAGAATTTGCCTGGCGGCACTAGCGCGGTGGTCCCACCTGACCCCATGCCGAACTCAGAAGTGAAACGCCGTAGCGCCGATGGTAGTGTGGGGTCTCCCCATGCGAGAGTAGGGAACTGCCAGGCATCAAATAAAAGAACCCTGACCTCACGGTCAGGGTTTTTTGCTTTCTGAACAGACCAAACACCTCAAGCACTCCTCATGCGGATACGGTAAACTAGCCGTGTTTTTGCATCAGGATAGCGCTAATGAACCACTCTCTTAAGCCCTGGAACACCTTTGGTATTGATTGTCATGCCCAGCGAATTGTCTGTGCAGAAAGTACGCAACAACTAGTCGCTGCCTGGCAGGCGGCCGTTCAGGACCAGCAGCCCGTATTAATCCTTGGTGAAGGCAGTAATGTCCTTTTCCTTGAGGATTTTGCCGGAACGGTCATTATCAATCGCATCGCAGGCATTGAAGTTCATGAACAAGCTGATGCATGGTTAATTCATGTGGGAGCTGGCGAAAACTGGCATAAACTTGTGCAATTTACCCTTGAGCACGGGATGCCTGGCCTGGAAAATCTGGCGCTTATTCCCGGTTGCGCGGGTTCTTCACCCATCCAAAATATTGGTGCTTACGGCGTTGAACTACAACACGTCTGTGATTACGTTGACTGCGTAGAGCTAAGCAGTGGTACGTCGCAGCGTTTATCGTCGCAAGCATGTCGTTTCGGTTATCGTGATAGCATCTTCAAACATGAATATCAGGATCATTATGCCATTACGGCAGTAGGATTGCGGTTAGAGAAAAATTGGCAACCCGTACTGACCTATGGTGATTTAACGCGCCTTTGCCCGCAAACCGTTACGCCGCAAGAAGTTTTCACCGCTGTCTGCCGAATGCGGCAAAGTAAACTCCCTGATCCTAAAGTAAACGGTAATGCGGGAAGTTTCTTTAAGAACCCGGTTGTTACTGCTGAACAGGCAGAGACTTTACTGGCCGCGTTTCCTCATGCTCCACACTATCCCCAAGCCGACGGATCTGTGAAGCTGGCTGCTGGTTGGCTTATCGACCAGTGCCAGCTTAAAGGAACGACATTGGGCGGCGCGGCAATCCATCACTTACAGGCACTGGTATTAATGAATACGGGTACGGCAACCAGTAATGACGTCGTGCAGCTTGCACATCTGGTGCGTCAGCGTGTAGCGGCAAAATTTGCTGTCTGGCTCGAGCCAGAGGTGCGATTTATTGGTCGTTACGGCGAAGTTAATGCAGTGGAGGCGATAGCATGAAAGACAATACTATCCCTCTTACCCTGATTTCGATCCTTGCCGACGGCGAGTTCCATTCAGGAGAGCAGCTTGGCGAGCATTTAGGCATGAGTCGCGCGGCCATTAATAAGCATATTCAGACGCTACGCGACTGGGGTGTCGATGTTTTTACTGTACCTGGAAAAGGTTACAGTCTGCCTGAACCAATTCAATTGCTTGATGAGTCGTTTATCCGTTCGCGGGTTAATCAGGGGAATGTCGCGGTTCTGCCAGTTATCGATTCTACTAATCAATATCTATTGGATCGCCTTGGGGAACTCCAGTCCGGTGACGTTTGCGTGGCGGAGTACCAGCAAGCCGGACGTGGTCGCCGGGGGCGTAAATGGTTCTCCCCCTTCGGTGCCAATCTCTATCTCTCTATGTACTGGCGGCTTGAGCAAGGCCCGGCTGCGGCCATTGGCTTAAGCCTGGTTATTGGCATTGTAATGGCTGAAGTATTACGTGATCTTGGCGCCGATCAGGTACGGGTTAAATGGCCAAATGATCTCTATATTGCAGATCGCAAACTGGCGGGCATTCTTGTTGAATTAACAGGAAAAACCGGCGATGCTGCACAGATTGTTATTGGGGCGGGCATTAACCTGGCAATGCGTCATGTGGAATCAGAAGTCATTAACCAGGGGTGGATTAATTTGCAGGAAGCGGGCATTCGTATTGATCGCAATATGCTCACCGTGCGTTTAATTACTGAGTTACGCGCAGCGTTGCAATGCTTTGAACAGGAAGGCCTTGCGCCCTGGCTGCCTCGATGGAAAAAACTGGATAACTTTCTTAATCGCCCGGTGAAGCTGATTATCGGCGAGAAAGAGATCTTCGGTATTTCACGTGGTATAGATACGCAGGGAGCGCTGCTGCTTGAACAAGAGGGTGTGATTAAACCATGGATGGGTGGTGAAATTTCTCTGCGCAGCGCGGAGTAATGCATGGGGAGCTGTTATGCTCCCCTTCGCGTTTTAACGCACAACCTGCGGGTTCACACAGTTCTTTTCTACCTTGCCGTTCAGGGCGTCAATCAGGTTATCCACTGCGCAAGCCGCCATGTCGTAGCGCGTTTCATGGGTAGCTGAACCAATATGCGGCAGGGCCACAACATTGGGTAGTGACAATAACGGCGAGTCAGCGGGCAGTGGCTCTTTCTCAAAGACATCCAGCCCGGCTGCGTGGATCTCGCCGCTTTGTAATGCCTTGATTAGTGCGTTTTCATCCACCACCGGGCCGCGTCCAGCGTTAATGAAGATGGCCGATGGCTTCATCATGGCGAACTGCTTTTCACCAATCAAATGATGAGTTTCTTCCGTTAATGGCAGCACCAGACAGATAAAATCGGACTCTTTCAGCAACGTATCCAAATCACAGTAGCGAGCCTGGAAACGTTCTTCCGCTTCTGGGTGATGGCGGCGCGCGTTATAAAGGATCGGCATAGCAAAACCGAAGTGTGCACGCTGAGCCAGCGCCAGACCAATACGCCCCATGCCGATAATGCCCATTGTTTTATGATGCACATCGATCCCAAACCAGTCGGCATCAATGCTGGTTTTCCACTCGCCAGCCTTCACACGCTCGGCAACCTCAACTACGCGGCGAGCAGAGCTAAGAACTAATGCCATCATGGTATCGGCTACCGTTTCTGTCAGTACCGTCGGCGTGTGCATCAACAGGATCTTGCGCGCATTTAGCGCATCCACATCAAAATTGTCATAGCCTACAGAGACAGTCGAGGCTGCCCGTAGCTGCGGCATTTTTTCCAGCAAGGCAGCATCTACCTTTGCATTGGAACCCAGCAGCCCTTGCGCGTTGGCAAATAGATCGGCGTGTTGATTGACTGTCTCTGGTTTCAGATCAGGGACGCGGGTAACAGAAAAATGCGTTTCCAGGCGTTGTTGCAAATCATCGGGTAGTTCTTTGTACAAGATGATAGACGGCTTCATGCAATTCTCCCTCGTGATGATGCGACTGATGGCATCGATTTATTGTTAGCGGGCTTAACAATCAAAGTAAGCCATACGGAAGCAAAAAGAGCTACCCCCATAAAAATGTACGATGCGGCAGGGCTGCCAGTTGCACCGTTCAGATAGCCCACTACCCATGAGCCGCAGAATGAGCCAAGTGCACCCATACTGTTGATTAATGCCATGGCGCCGCCCGCAACATTACGCGGCAACATTTCCGGAATAATTGCAAAGAAGGGACCATAAGGGGCATACATTGCTGCGCCGGCAATCACCAGCAGAGTATAAGAAACCCAAAAATGGTTAGCGCCAACGGCCCATGAGCCAATAAAAGCGAAGGCACCAATCAGTAGCAGAGGCCAGACGAAGAGCTTACGATTTTGCAGCTTATCAGAACCCCACGATGCCAGAATCATCGCGACCGTAGCGGCCAGGTAAGGCACCGAAGAGAGCCAGCCTACTTCCACCATACCTAAGTTCTCACCGCCGCTATGAATAATTGACGGCAGCCAGAGCACAAAACCATATACACCAATGCTCCAGGCGAAGTATTGCAGACACAACAGAATAACGTTACGTGAGCGGAAGGCTTCGCTGTAATTACGTACGGCTTTAATGCCTTGCTGCTCTTTATCGAGTTGCTCCTGTAGCGCGGCCTTTTCATTACTGGAGAGCCAGTTCACCTGGGTCGGCTTATCTCTTACCAGCATCCACCAGAAAAATGCCCAGATAATGGCTGGCACCCCTTCGATAATAAACATTTCACGCCAGCCGAAAGACTGGATCAGATAACCAGAAACTACCGACATCCACAGCACCGTTACCGGATTGCCAAGAATGAGGAAGGTGTTAGCTCGCGAGCGTTCTGACTTAGTAAACCAGTTGCTGATATAGATCAGCATCGCCGGCATCACTGCAGCCTCGACCACCCCGAGAATAAACCGAATAGCGGCCAGCATCGGTATATTGCTGACCATGCCTGTTAATGAGGCGCAGGCACCCCATAAAATCAGGCAGATGAAAATCAGTTTACGTACGCTGCGCCGTTCGGCATACATTGCGCCGGGGATCTGGAAAAAGAAGTAGCCAAGAAAGAAAAGGGCGCCAAGCAACGATGAAACACCTTTGGTGATGCCTAAATCATCGTTAATCCCGGCGGCAGAGGCGAAGCTGAAGTTGGCCCGATCAAGATATGCCAGACTGTATGTGATAAATACAATCGGCATAATATACAGCCAGCGTTTGGTTGAATTCGTTGCGTTACTCATACGATTTGCCTCGGTATTTGAGGTTTCTTGCCGTCTGCATGTAGGGTACAGAGCGGCGGATTATGTTACGTCTGATTAGCGAGAGTAAAATTACAGCGCTTCCAGCTGTGCCCGGGTTGGTAATCCTTCACTGTCTCCCGGCACCTGAATCGCCAGCGCGCCGATGGTGTTACCCCGCCTGACTGCTTCGGGTAGCGTTTTACCTTCCAGCAGGGCACTAATCACCCCGACAGCAAAACCATCCCCGGCACCCACCGTATCTACTACGTTATCGACTTTTACAGCTGCAATAGCTCCCTGTTCACCGCTTGCGGTTTTAAACCACGCGCCATCCGCGCCTGTCTTGATCACCACCGCCTTCACACCACGACGCAGATAAAAATCTGCGATACCTTCCGGGGTATTTGCTCCCGTCAGGATGACGCCCTCTTTCAACCCTGGCAGGACCCAGTCAGCCTGAAAAGCGAGACGGTTTAATTTCTCGACCATTTCCGCTTCGCTACGCCATAACACAGGGCGCAGATTGGGATCGAAAGAGATAGTTTTACCTTGTGCTTTCATTCTTGCCGCTGCGTGCTCCAGCAGGGTATAGGAGGATGGGGAAAGCGCTGCCGCCACACCACTCAAATGCAAATGACGCACCTGGCCGCAATCCACGCTGTTAAAATCTTCTGGTGATAAATGGCTGGCCGCAGAACCCTTGCGGAAATATTCCACGATGGGATCGGTTCCATCATTGGCTTTAGATTTAAGTTGAAAACCCGTCGCATAACGCCCATCAAGCGTAACGCATGAAGTATCGATACCCTCTTTACGCAGGGTGTTGAGAATAAAACGACCGAAACTGTCATCACCGATACGGCTTATCCAGCCAACTTTGAATCCCAGGCGTGCCAGGCCGGTAGCGACGTTTAACTCCGCACCCGCCGCGCGTTTAATAAAGTGTTCGGCTTGTGCAAGATCGCCCGATTCGGTCGCGACAAACATCGCCATTGCTTCTCCGATGGTGATGACATCAAGCATATTTTGCATGACGTTACTCCTTGCGTAATAAATCAACGTAATAACGGGTGACGGCGATTAAATCTTCCCCTTCAAGCGGGAACTCGATGCCGCGGGGAACATTGGCAGGTAAAGCCCGCAGAAGAGAAAGCCAGTCTGCATCGGCTTTATCCGGCGCAACGGCATGATAAGTGTCGCCATGCGCAACAGCGGCTTTCACATGGATGTAGCTGACGGCAGGCGCAAGCTGACGAGCGGCTTCTTCTGGTGATTCGCCTACCCACAACCAGTTCCCCGTATCAAATGTCAGGGTGACGGGCAAAGCGAGTGTGTGGCAAGCATCCTTAAAACGAGCCAGTGGTGCGAGTTGGCCACATGCGGTTTGATCATTTTCGACGACCAGCGCGACACCGCTTGTTGTCAACCAATCGCGTAGCGGCTCCAGCTGCGCGCTATCGTTAAAGTGACCCAATGAGACCTTCAGCCACATCGCGTTAAGTGTGCGGGCCTCTTTCAGCAGGGTGGGAAGGTGTGGATTGAGCGTACCGTCCGCCAGGCACAAAGGCTCCGGTGCAGAATAACAGGCTGCAAGCTTGTTGGTTTCGATGGCGAGCGCCAGCGATGGCAGATGAGTTAGCTCTTTATCACTCAGCAATTCACGGCGAATTTCCACTCCGTCCGCACCGGCTTCGGCAATGACTGGCAGGAGGGCGAGCTGGCTGCCCTGGGCCTGAATGTAGTCATGGCCGTAGGCAGCAGTCACTACAATTATTTTTGCGGGCATCTTTTGGCTCTCAAGCGATAATTTCAATGAATCTGTCATTAACGCTAGATGGAACCGGTTCCAAAAGAAAGTGCACTATGATGGAATTATGATCGTCATCACGAAGGAGATCTATCGCGCCGTTGAGCCTCGGATGATCAGCTCGCCAGAAAAAACCTGCTCGCGCACAGTATCGCTGCGTCCTTCGATACGGCGGACCACCTGTTCTACAGCTGCGTAGCCAATTTGCCAGGTCGGCTGTTTGAGAGTGGTAATACCGACACCCGCAAGCTCAGCCCACTCCAGCTCATCAAAACCGAGCAAGCCAATATCGCTGCCCCAATTAAGCCCGATGCGTTTAAGCGATCGCGCGACTTGTAACGTTAGCGCGCCGTTGGCGGAAATCACCGCTTTACGCATCCCGCGATGGTTGGCATGGAACTGGCGCAGTGTATTATCAATCTGTGTTGCTTCATGCAGCGGCGTTTCGGCGCTCTCGGCCACCATGCCAGGATAGCGAGCGAGGGTGGCGTGAAAGGCACTCAGTCGCTCGCGGCGAGTGTTTACGGTGCCCAGTGGTTCGCTGAGAAACAGCAACGCTTCAAAACCCTGTTCAATTAAATGTTCAGTGGCAGTCGTTGCCGCCTGGGTATTGTCCAGACCGACAACATCACAGGCGAAGTCAGGTATTTTGCGGTCAATTAATACCATCGGCAGGGCGGATTGTTGCAAGCGATTTAACCCTTCTTCGCGCATACCAACGGCATTAACAACAATGCCCTCTACCTGATAGCTGCGCAGCAGGTCCAGATAATGCAGCTCCTGATCCAGTTCGTTATTGGTATTACAGACCAGCGGAGTGAAGCCCTTTTCGCGACAGGCGGCCTCGATCCCGCTTAATACGTGTACAGAGTAAGGGTTAGTGATATCAGCGATAATCAGCCCAATCAACCGTGTGCGGCCACCCTTCAGACCTCGAGCCATTTGGCTTGGTCGATAGTCTAGCTCAGCGATAGCCTGCTCAATACGTGCCAGTAATGCGCCCGAAAGCAGGTGTGTTTCGCCGTTCAGATAGCGGGAAATACTGGTTTTTCCCGTTTTCGCTGCTTTCGCGACATCGCTGATGGTTGGTCGCGTTGATTTCGCCATACTTGCTTCCCTCGCGGTAAACGATGTGCCACACCATAACGCGAAATGGCGGGTAATCAAGCAGTAACACGCGCTTATCATCGCAAAGATGTACGTAATGACGTTTAATTCTTTGCGATCGCGCGTTCTCTATGGATGATAGGACACAAATAATCACAGACAATATGAAAGCGGCCCCCGCCGCCATCACCTGCAAGCTATTCAGGAGCGCGCTTTGGCAAACTCTGTTATCAAAACAGTTCTTACTGCGGCCCATTGGGGGCCAATACTGGTCGACACCGACGGTGAAAAAGTGCTCGCTTCTCGCGGTGCTTTGCCGGGACGTTTTCCGAACTCCTTACAAACCGTGGTGCAGGATCAGGTACATAGCCCGACACGTGTACGCTACCCCATGGTGCGTAAAGGTTTTCTTGCTTCGCCATCAAACCCGCAGGGGGTTCGCGGTCAGGACGAATATGTTCGCGTAAGCTGGGGCGAAGCGCTGGAACTGATCCATAACCAGCACAAACGCATTCGCGAAACATATGGACCGTCATCTATTTTTGCCGGATCTTACGGCTGGCGTTCCAACGGCGTGCTGCATAAGGCCGCGACGCTACTGCAACGTTATATGTGCCTTGCTGGTGGTTATACCGGGCATCTGGGGGATTACTCTACCGGTGCGGCGCAAGCGATTATGCCGCATGTGGTGGGCAGCAATGAAGTCTATCAGCAACAGACCAGTTGGCCGTTAATCCTTGAACACAGTGATGTGGTGGTGCTCTGGAGCGCTAATCCGCTTAATACGCTGAAGATTGCCTGGAATGCGTCAGATGAGCAGGGCATTCCCTGGTTCGATGCGTTGCGTAAAAGCGGTAAGCGAGTGATCTGCATCGATCCTATGCGATCTGAAACCGTTGATTTCTTCGGCGGGAGCATGGAGTGGATTGCGCCACATATGGGTACCGATGTCGCGCTGATGCTCGGTATCGCCCACACGCTGGTGGAAAATAGCTGGCAGGATAACGATTTCCTTTCTCGCTGCACCGTGGGTTATGACAAATTTGCGGCTTACCTGACGGGTGAGCAGGACGGGATAGCAAAAAGCGCAGAGTGGGCAGCCGATATTTGCGGTATAGACGCGACAAAAATCCGCGAACTGGCTGAACTTTTCTACCAAAATACCACTATGTTGATGGCTGGCTGGGGGATGCAGCGCCAGCAGTTTGGCGAGCAAAAACACTGGATGCTGGTCACATTGGCCGCCATGCTTGGCCAAATTGGCACACCCGGCGGCGGGTTCGGTCTCTCTTATCATTTCGCCAATGGCGGCAATCCAACACGTCGTGCGGCGGTGCTGGCCTCTATGCAAGGGACGGTCAAAGGGGGCGTCGATGCGGTCGATAAGATCCCCGTTGCGCGCATTGTCGAAGCGCTGGAAAACCCGGGAGCGGCGTATCAGCATAATGGTATGGATCGTCACTTCCCGGATATTCGTTTTGTCTGGTGGGCGGGCGGAGCGAATTTTACCCATCACCAGGATACTAACCGACTGATTCGCGCCTGGCAAAAGCCGGAGCTGGTGGTCATTTCGGAGTGTTTCTGGACTGCGGCAGCAAAACACGCTGATATCGTATTGCCAGCTACGACTTCGTTTGAGCGCAATGATTTGACGATGACTGGCGACTATAGCAATCAGCATCTGGTACCGATGAAGCGCGTAGTCGCACCGCAATACGAAGCGCGGGATGATTTCGACGTGTTTGCTGAGCTTAGCGAATATTGGGAAGCAGGGGGACGCGAGCGTTTCACTGAAGGGAAAAGCGATATGCAGTGGCTGGAGACATTTTATACTATCGCTGGCCAGCGTGGAGCCGCGCAGCAGGTAACGCTACCGCCGTTTGAAGCGTTCTGGCAGGAGAATGAACTGATTGAGATGCCAGAGAATGAGCAGAACACACGTTTCGTTCGTTTTGCTGATTTTCGCCGCGATCCTGCGGCGCATCCACTCAAAACGCCGAGCGGCAAAATTGAGATCTACTCGCAAAAAATTGGCAGTTTTGGCTACGCTGATTGCCCACCACACCCCATGTGGCTGGAACCAGACGAATGGTACGGGAATGCTGAACCGCAGCAGTTGCAGGTTTTGTCTGCCCATCCGGCCCATCGCCTGCATAGCCAGCTAAATTACACGCGCTTACGCGAGAAGTACGCTGTAGCCGGGTGTGAGCCTATCACGCTACATCCGCAGGACGCGCAAGCACGTGGCATCGTAGCTGGCGATGTTGTTCGGGTATGGAACAGACGCGGCCAGGTGCTGGCGGGAGCGGTAGTTACGGATGGTATCAAGCCCGGCGTTATCTGCATCCATGAAGGTGCATGGCCGGACCTTGATGCAACGGCTGGGGGCATCTGCAAAAATGGCGCGGTGAATGTGTTAACCAAAGATCTGCCCAGCTCGCGTCTTGGCAATGGCTGTGCTGGTAATACTGCGCTGGCGTGGGTAGAGAAGTATACGGGGCCCGCGCTTACCCTAACGGCGTTTGATCCGCCTGCCAGTTCATAATCCATGTTGGGTGCTGCGTTTCGTGCTGCCATGCGCTTGCTTCAATACGAAAGCCCTGCGCATGGTAGAAATTCACCGCCTGTTCGTTCTTCTGATATACCTCAAGGCTAAGCCTGTTAAAGCGCTGTTTAACGTGGTTAATCAGCGCCTTACCTATCCCCTGGCCTATCGCCGCCGGACGCACAAATAGTGCGCCGATAAACTGCTCATCCATGACGCTAATAAAGCCTTTCACTGCGCGAGAATCTTCCCACACCCATGTCTGCGCTGCCGGGAGATAAACATTGCGCACCAGCGTTTCGCTCTCCTGCCAGTAGCGCGCACTAATAAACGGGTGCGCATAAATGGTACTCTCCATCCACAGGCTGAGCAGTGGAGAAACATCTGAACTATGCCATTTGCGGATCACGTTGGCCCTCCGGATGACAAAAGCAGCCAGTAATGTGGTCGTTAACCAAGCCGCAGGCCTGCATAAATGAGTAACAGATAGTTGAGCCGACAAATTTGAACCCTCGCTTTTTCAATGCCTTCGACAGCGCATCTGAAGTGGGCGTTGAAGCGGGCACGTCAGCCAGGGTAGCGGCCTGGTTTATCTGTGGTTGGTTATTAACAAATCCCCAGACAAATTCGGTAAACGGCTCTCCATTTTGCGCCATCAACAGATAAGCGCGGGCATTGGTAATAATCGCTTCGATTTTACCGCGATGACGAATGATACCGGCATTTTGTAAGAGGGCCTCGACATCTTCCGCTGTCATTGCCGCCACACGTTGCGGATCGAATTGATGAAAAGCGTTCCGGTAGTTTTCACGCTTTTTCAGCACGGTTATCCAGGATAATCCGGCCTGTTGTCCTTCAAGGCAGAGCATTTCAAAGAGCTTTTGCCCTTCTTTTTGCGCTACACCCCACTCGTTATCATGATAAGCAAGATAGAGCGGGTCCTGGGTGACCCAACCACAACGCTGCATTTTATTGCTCCCACTAAAAAATGGCGAAATAAACATCAATTTGTGCTTGACGTGTCCGTTAGAAAGACAATATTTAATTAAGGGTTATATATCCACCAACAACGATAACTATCTCATGCCGGGTTCGGCTCTTTTCTGGAGTCGCATATTGATGAAAATAAAAAACAGTGGCCTTAGGCTGGCGGTCGCCCCTGTCTGCCTACTTATTTGTCAGTCGGCAGCGGCGTGGCAGCAGGAATATACCGTTACAGACTCCAACAGTCCTGGTGAACGCTATACATGGGATAGCGAACGACAACCCAGTTATAACGATATCCTTGAGGAGCGCATCCGCTCTGCTCAAAACTCGCCCGGGGTGGTTTTAAATCCTCCTGCCGCCACCCTGCTGGATAACACCAGCAGCCTGAGCATAGGCTGGAATATCCCTCTGGCGAACAGCCTGACAACCGGCCCGGTAGCGGCATGGCACTACGATGGTTCCGCCACCTCAATGTATAACGAATTTGGTGAAAGCGCGACCGTCGGACCAACCAGCGACCCGCTATGGCATGCCAACGTCAGCTCGCTCGGCTGGCGTGTGGATAGCCGTTTTGGTGGCCTGCGACCGTGGGCACAGATAAGCTATAACCAACAACTGGGTGAAAATGCCTGGAAGAACCAGCCCGGTCTCTATCACTTCACTTCAGCCAGACCGTATGATAACTGGCTGGATTTGTCACTGGGTGCAGAAATGCCAATGTTAAATTCGCATCTGGCAGCTTATGCCTCATTGTCACAGTCCGAAAACGAGACTACGGGACAAAATTATCTCTATACCTTAGGCGTCAGTGCACATTTCTGATGTTTATTTAAAACAAATTTTTTACACTTAAGAAACAATAACCGCGCGCTTTATATCGATAGTATGTACTAACTCACGTTTCTTCCTTCGCGTGGGTTTTTTCGTGCATGTCATTCATTCCCGCTATTAGGCATTTCATTCCTTTCCTGCGGCATTTCATACCTTTTTAACCCTGCGATGAAATGCACTTCGTTATGGTTACTGGCAGTGAATCCCTTTATTTTCTTTTGCAGGATGGCGACTATGAATAGATCGAATGTTAATCGTACGCGCTGGCTGACGCTGACAGGCACAATTATTACGCAATTTGCGTTAGGGTCTGTTTATACCTGGAGCCTGTTTAATAGTTCGCTGGCAGAAAAATTAGATGAACCGGTAAGCCAGGTTGCGTTCTCTTTCGGCCTATTGAGTCTGGGGCTGGCACTCTCCTCTTCTATTGCCGGTAAGCTGCAAGAGCGTTTCGGTGTGAAACACGTCACGATGGCCTCTGGTATTCTGCTTGGTATTGGTTTTTTCCTTACCGCGCACTCCAACAATTTGTTGATGCTTTGGCTTAGCGCAGGCGTGCTGGTCGGTCTGGCTGATGGCGCAGGATACCTGCTAACGCTTTCAAACTGTGTGAAATGGTTTCCTGAACGCAAAGGGTTGATCTCTGCCTTATCAATTGGTTCCTACGGTCTTGGCAGCCTTGGCTTTAAATTTATCGATAGTCATCTGCTTGCTACCGTTGGACTTGAAAAAACCTTTATGATTTGGGGGGCGATGGCATTGCTGATGATAGTCTTTGGCGCAACCCTGATGAGTGATGCTCCGCAACAGAAAACGACGAGCGTGAATGGAGTAGTTGAAAACGATTTCACGCTGGCGCAATCCATGCGCAAGCCACAATACTGGATGTTGGCGGTAATGTTCCTGACCGCCTGTATGAGCGGCCTGTATGTTATTGGTGTGGCAAAAGATATTGCTCAGGGCATGGTTCGTCTGGATGTGGCAACGGCGGCCAATGCGGTAACGGTGATCGCGATTGCTAACCTGAGCGGCCGCCTGGTGCTGGGAATTTTGTCAGATAAAATTGCGCGTATCCGGGTGATTACTATCGGCCAGGTGATTTCGCTGGTGGGCATGGCCGCACTGCTGTTCGCTCCGCTGAATGCCATGACCTTTTTCGCTGCGATCGCCTGTGTCGCTTTTAATTTCGGCGGCACCATCACTGTCTTTCCATCACTGGTTAGCGAGTTCTTTGGCCTTAATAACCTGGCGAAAAACTACGGCGTCATTTACTTAGGTTTTGGCATCGGTAGTATTTGCGGTTCCATTATCGCCTCGCTGTTTGGCGGCTTCTATGTCACTTTCTGCGTTATCTTCGTATTGCTGATTGTTTCTCTGGCGCTGTCGACAACTATTCGTCAACCGCAACACCGCAGTTATCAAGAAGTACATGCCTGATGATTCCTCCTGAAAACCGCTGCCCACCACAGCGGTTTTTCTCTTTCTGCTATCCTTATGCATTAGGTTCTTCCAACAGAAGGAGTCACAAATGTCTTTAGAGAAAGTGGTTTACCGCGCGAAAGCAAAAGCAACCGGGGGCCGTGATGGCCGTGCTACCTCTTCTGATGGCGTGCTGGATGTGAAACTGGGCGTGCCGAAAGAGATGGGTGGTGCGGGTGGCGAAGTCACCAATCCGGAGCAACTCTTTGCCGCAGGTTATTCCGCCTGTTTCCTGGGGGCGCTGAAGCATGTCGCCGCACAAGAGAAGAAGAAAGTGCCGCAAGAGGCTTATATCGAAGGTCAGGTGGGAATTGGCCCGTTGCCGACAGGTTTTGGTATTGAAGCCCAGCTCGATATTCACCTGCCGGGGATGGATCATAAAGAAGCAGAGGAACTGGTGCAAAAAGCGCATATTGTCTGCCCATATTCCAACGCAACTCGCGGCAATATTGACGTTAAGCTGAATGTAATCACCTCCTGATAGACGCTCCCGGTTATTTTTTCCAGCCATCGCGCCTATATTTTTGTAAATATAGGCGCGATGCGCACTTCTGGCTGACACTTTTCCTCCTCGCTATGGTCTACTAACGTACTTCAGAGATTTTTCTCTTTTTTATGTTGTAGTCGCCTGCTTCGTTATTAGACAACGATTGTCAGGATTTTTCTCCCGTTTTCAGGGTTGCTTGCATGAGTTATATCAAAATGATGACCCAGCAGAAGCTGAGCTTCCTGCTGGCGTTGTATATCGGTCTATTTATGAATAGCGCTGTGTTTTATCGTCGTTTCGATGGTTATGCACAAGCGTTTACAGCCTGGAAAGGATTCTCTGCGCTTGTTGAATTAGTTGCCACGGTACTGGTGACCTTCTTTTTGCTGCGTGTGTTGTCGCTCTTTGGGCGCCGGGCCTGGCGCGTGTTTGCGACTCTGCTGGTGCTATTTTCTGCCTGTGCCAGCTACTACATGACTTTTATGAATGTAGTTATTGGTTACGGCATTATTGCTTCGGTAATGACGACGGATATCGATCTGTCGAAAGAGGTGGTCGGCTGGCAGCTATTCGCCTGGGCAACGGTACTGAGTGTGGTGCCGCTGATCTTTATCTGGAACAACCGCTGCCGGTATACATTGTTGCGTCAACTCCGCACGCCGGAATTACGCCTGCGCAGCCTTAGTGTGGTGGTGTTGGCGGGTTTGATGGTTTGGGCCCCAATACGTTTACTGGATATCCAGCAAAAAAAGGTCGAGCACACTACGGGCGTCGATATGCCAAGCTATGGCGGCGTGGTAGCAAACTCCTATTTGCCTTCCAACTGGCTCTCTGCGCTTGGATTATACGCCTGGGCTCAGGTGGACGAATCCTCGGATAACCAGTCACTAATCAATCCGGCTACGAAGTTCACCTACGTCGCGCCAAAAGATATCGACGATACCTGGGTAGTCTTTATTATTGGTGAAACGACGCGCTGGGATCATATGGGTATGCTGGGCTACGAGCGTGACACCACGCCGAAGCTGGCGCAGGAGAAAAACCTGGTCGCTTACCGTGGTTACTCTTGCGATACCGCGACTAAGCTCTCCCTGCGCTGCATGTTTGTGCGTGAAGGCGGAGCGGATGACAATCCCCAACGTACGTTGAAAGAGCAGAACGTTTTTGCTGTGCTTAAGCAATTGGGGTTTACCTCCAATCTATACGCCATGCAGAGCGAGATGTGGTTCTATAGCAATACGATGGCTGACAATATTGCTTACCGCGAACAGATTGGCGCAGAGCCGCGTAATCGGGGTAAAAACGTTGATGATATGCTGCTCATTGATGAAATGCAGCGCGCTTTTGATGACGAGTCAGAGGGTAAGCATTTGATTATCTTGCATACCAAGGGCTCACACTTTAACTACACGCAGCGCTATCCACGTAGCTTTGCACAATGGACGCCGGAGTGTATTGGCGTCGACAATCAATGCAGCAAGCAGGAGATGATCAACTCCTACGATAATTCAGTGACCTATGTTGATCACTTTATCGATAGCGTTATTGATAAGCTACGCGACCGTAAGGCGATTGTCTTTTATGCTGCCGATCACGGTGAATCGATCAATGAAAAAGAGCATCTGCATGGTACGCCGCGTAATATGGCGCCGCCAGAGCAATTCCGCGTGCCAATGATGGTCTGGATGTCAGATAAATATTTGCAGAATCCTGACAAAGCGCAGATGTTTGCCCGCCTGAAGCAGCAGGCAGAATCTAATACCACGCGCCGTCACGTTGAGTTGTACGACACCGTTATGGGTTGCCTGGGTTATACCTCGCCGGATGGCGGTATTAACCAGAAGAATAACTGGTGTCATATACCGGCGCAGCCAGAGAAGTAGTGGTCTGCTGGCTTTCTCGTCAGTCAATATGCTTTTTTACATTAAGGGATTGACGGAGCAGTTTCACGGCAGTAAGATGCGCCCCGCAATTCGGTGATTGGCGCAGCCTGGTAGCGCACTTCGTTCGGGACGAAGGGGTCGGAGGTTCGAATCCTCTATCACCGACCAGATTCAAAAAAGCCCAACTTCGGTTGGGCTTTTTGCTATCTGCCCTCCAACGAAGGATGAGAACCTCTCAAAGAAGTTGTGTGTCGGTAAGCATTGGCCCTGTCGATAGGTTTAAAAAATCCGTTTTTATCGACATCGCTGCGAAACATGTCGATAGCGCAAACATATTCCATATGTACAAGTAAGACCCTTCAAATGAAAAGCACCCTTAACCCCTGCTTCCCTCTGTCAGTGAGCGATTTTCTGCGATATTCCATTGTATTTATTTATATATAGATCAATCTTTTTTCGCGTTGCTTATAGATAGACGTAGCATTTTTAGCTGTGCGTTTTAACGTTCGCGGAATTAATCGCTCAGATATTCATCATTTCGCAAGAAATTTTTCATAATCTGAATGAATGTTAATCACTATCTACAGACAATAAGTAAGGTGATTATTCTGCCATCGAGGCCATAGCACAAATTTCCCTGCTGAAAATAAAGGCTTGAACTTTTTTTTCACTTTGTTTACTGATTCTCAGCTCCGTTGTAAATCCCGGTTACCTGTATTGACGTTTTGACATTCTGTTGACAGATTGTAGGGCATGAGGGGCATTTCAAGGAGAATCTGCACTGCAACTCAGTCAACCTTGTGAAAGGAATCCCCATCTCTCATAGCGCCTTCGGGCACAACCGACCAGACCGGGTAAAAAACAAAAAAAGGCCTGTCGGATATACCCAATGCAGGGTAACAACACATATCACATTGGAGCAGAATCAATGAGTATTTCCTTGAAGAAGTCAGGGATGCTGAAGCTTGGTCTCAGCCTGGTGGCAATGACTGTGGCAGCAAGCGTGCAGGCAAAAACCCTGGTTTATTGTTCTGAAGGCTCGCCTGAAGGTTTTAACCCACAGCTTTTCACCTCTGGTACTACTTACGATGCCAGTTCAGTGCCAATTTATAACCGTTTAGTGGAATTTAAAGTCGGTACTACCGAAGTTATTCCGGGTCTGGCGGAGAAATGGGACGTTAGCGAAGACGGTAAAACCTATACTTTCCACCTGCGTAAAGGCGTGAAGTGGCAGGATAATAAAGAGTTCAAACCAACGCGTGAATTTAACGCAGACGACGTAGTGTTTTCCTTCGATCGTCAGAAAAACGAGCAGAACCCGTATCATAAAGTGTCCGGCGGCAGCTATGAATACTTCGAAGGTATGGGTTTGCCTGATTTGATTAGCGAAGTGAAAAAAGTTGACGATAATACCGTTCAGTTTGTGTTGACCCGCCCGGAAGCGCCATTCCTTGCTGACCTGGCGATGGACTTCGCATCAATCCTCTCTAAAGAGTATGCGGACAACATGCTGAAAGCCGGAACGCCGGAAAAAGTCGATCTTAACCCAATCGGCACTGGTCCGTTCCAGTTACTGCAATACCAGAAAGATTCCCGCATTCTGTACAAAGCATTTGAAGGCTTCTGGGGCACCAAACCGCAGATCGATCGCCTGGTCTTCTCTATCACTCCTGATGCGTCAGTGCGTTATGCCAAATTGCAGAAAAACGAATGTCAGGTGATGCCGTACCCGAACCCGGCTGACATCGCGCGTATGAAGCAGGATAAAAATATCACGCTGATGGAACAGGCTGGCCTGAATGTCGGCTACCTCTCTTATAACACCGAGAAAAAACCGTTTGATGAGCTGAAAGTTCGCCAGGCGCTGACCTATGCGGTGAATAAAGAGGCGATCATCAAAGCCGTATACCAGGGCGCAGGCGTTGCAGCGAAAAACCTGATCCCGCCAACCATGTGGGGCTATAACGACGACGTTAAGGATTACACCTACGACGTTGAAAAAGCGAAGCAGTTGCTGAAAGAATCCGGTCATGAGAACGGCTTTACCGTTGAGCTGTGGGCGATGCCGGTACAGCGTCCGTATAACCCGAACGCTCGTCGTATGGCCGAGATGATTCAGTCTGACTGGGCGAAAATTGGCGTACAGGCCAAAATCGTTACCTATGAGTGGGGCGAATACCTGAAGCGTGCTAAATCAGGCGAACACCAGGCGGTCATGATGGGTTGGACTGGTGACAATGGGGATCCGGATAACTTCTTCGCAACCCTGTTTAGCTGCGCTGCGGCGAAAGATGGTTCTAACTACTCTCGCTGGTGTTACAAACCGTTTGAAGATTTGATTCAACCGGCCCGCGCTACCGATGATCACAACAAACGTATCGAACTTTACAAACAGGCTCAGGTAGTGATGAACGAACAGGCTCCGGCACTGATCGTTGCTCACTCCACCGTTTACGAACCTGTACGTAAAGGTGTTAAAGGCTATGTCGTTGATCCATTAGGTAAACACAACTTCAATAACGTATCTGTTGAATAATAAGCACGCCGTTTATTCCCTCTCCCGTTTCGGGAGAGGGAACGTACATTTGTGAGCAATACAGACGTGTCGTCGCCAGACGCCGCGTCATTACAGAGAATCCGGGTTATGTTGCAGTTCATCCTCCGACGTTTGGGGCTGGTTATCCCAACGTTTATCGGTATCACCCTTCTCACCTTTGCCTTTGTCCATATGATCCCCGGCGACCCGGTAATGATCATGGCAGGTGAGCGTGGTATCTCTCCTGAGCGTCACGCCCAGTTGCTGGCCGAGCTGGGGCTCAATAAGCCGCTTTGGGAACAATATGTCCACTATGTTTGGGGCGTGTTGCATGGTGATTTAGGTCTTTCTCTTAAGAGCCGACTTCCGGTGTGGGACGAGTTCGTGCCGCGTTTTAAAGCGACGCTTGAACTGGGGATCTGCGCCATGATTTTCGCCGTCGCCGTGGGTATCCCGGTTGGCGTAATGGCTGCTGTAAAACGCGGCTCTATTTTTGATCACACTGCCGTAAGCATCGCGTTGACTGGCTACTCCATGCCGATCTTCTGGTGGGGCATGATGCTGATTATGTTGGTTTCAGTGCAGCTTAACCTGACGCCGGTTTCCGGTCGCGTCAGCGATATGGTGTTCCTTGACGATACCAATCCACTGACCGGGTTTATGCTGATTGATACTGCTATCTGGGGTGAAGAGGGGAACTTTATTGACGCCCTCGCGCATATGGTTCTGCCGGCTATTGTGCTCGGTACGATCCCATTGGCGGTTATTGTGCGTATGACGCGCTCCTCAATGCTGGAAGTTCTCGGGGAAGACTATATCCGCACCGCGCGTGCTAAGGGCTTAACCCGTATGCGTGTCATTATCGTCCACGCACTACGCAACGCGATGTTGCCAGTCGTAACGGTGATTGGATTGCAGGTGGGTACTCTGCTGGCAGGTGCGATCCTGACGGAAACGATCTTCTCCTGGCCGGGCCTTGGTCGCTGGCTGATAGATGCGCTGCAACGCCGTGATTACCCGGTTGTGCAGGGCGGGGTGCTGCTGGTAGCGACGATGATCATCCTCGTCAACCTGCTGGTCGACCTGCTGTATGGCGTGGTGAACCCGCGTATTCGGCATAGGAAGTAAGAGGCCATCATGTCACAAGTTACTGAAAATAAAGTTATCTCGGCACCAGTGCCGATGACACCGCTGCAAGAGTTCTGGCACTATTTCAAACGCAACAAAGGCGCGGTCGTTGGGCTGACCTATGTCGTCATCATGTTGATTATTGCGGTGTTTGCAAATTTCCTGGCCCCGTATAATCCCGCGGAACAATTCCGTGATTCGCTACTGGCACCACCTATCTGGCAGGATGGCGGCAGTTGGGCACATATTCTGGGTACCGATGATGTTGGTCGCGATACGCTGTCGCGTCTGATGTTCGGCGCACGCCTGTCGCTGCTGGTAGGCTGTCTGGTCGTGGTACTGTCACTGATCATGGGGGTCATACTTGGCCTGGTGGCGGGATATTTCGGCGGCCTGATCGACAACATCATTATGCGTGTGGTTGATATCATGCTGGCTCTGCCGAGTCTACTGCTGGCTTTGGTATTGGTGGCCATTTTTGGCCCTTCGATTGTCAACGCTTCGCTGGCGCTGACCTTCGTGGCCTTACCACACTATGTCCGTCTCACGCGTGCCGCCGTGTTGGTAGAGGTTAATCGCGATTATGTTACTGCATCTCGCGTCGCGGGAGCGGGTGCGATGCGCCAGATGTTCGTCAATATTTTCCCTAACTGCCTTGCGCCGCTGATTGTCCAGGCTTCGCTTGGCTTTTCTAACGCCATTCTCGATATGGCCGCCCTTGGCTTCCTCGGCATGGGTGCGCAACCGCCAACACCTGAGTGGGGCACTATGCTCTCTGACGTGTTGCAGTTCGCACAAAGTGCCTGGTGGGTCGTGACCTTCCCGGGTCTGGCGATCCTGCTGACGGTGCTGGCATTTAACCTGATGGGTGACGGCCTGCGTGACGCGCTCGACCCCAAATTGAAGCAGTAAGAGGCTCGAGATGGCGTTATTAAATATAGATAAATTATCGGTGCACTTCGGTGAAGTGGGCACCGAGTTTCGCGCTGTAGACCGCATCAGTTACAGTGTGAGCCAGGGCGAAGTCGTCGGTATTGTGGGTGAATCAGGTTCCGGTAAGTCGGTCAGTTCCCTGGCAATTATGGGCCTGATTGATTTTCCTGGCCGCGTGATGGCGGACAAGCTGGAGTTTAACGGTCAGGATTTGAAACGTATTTCGGAAAAAGAGCGCCGTAACCTGGTCGGTTCCGAAGTCGCGATGATTTTCCAGGATCCCATGACCAGTCTGAATCCGTGCTATACAGTCGGATTCCAGATTATGGAGGCGATAAAAGTCCATCAGGGCGGTAATAAGAGAACGCGCCGTCAGCGGGCGATTGATCTGCTTAACCAGGTGGGTATTCCCGATCCAGCCTCACGTCTTGATGTCTATCCGCATCAACTTTCCGGCGGTATGAGCCAGCGTGTAATGATTGCTATGGCCATTGCCTGTCAGCCGAAATTGCTGATTGCTGATGAACCAACAACTGCGCTTGATGTGACTATTCAGGCGCAGATTATTGAGTTATTGCTGGAGTTGCAGCAAAAAGAGAATATGGCGCTGATCCTGATCACTCATGATCTGGCGCTGGTGGCCGAAGCTGCGCATAAAATCATTGTCATGTATGCAGGTCAGGTGGTGGAAGCCGGTGCAGCGAAGGATATCTTCCGCGCGCCGCGCCATCCTTACACTCAGGCGCTACTTCGCGCACTACCAGAATTTGCTCAGGATAAGGCGCGTCTGGCTTCGCTGCCGGGTGTCGTGCCGGGTAAATATGACCGCCCGACCGGCTGCTTGCTAAATCCGCGTTGCCCCTATGCAACGGAGCGGTGCCGTGAAGAAGAGCCTGCATTAAACACTGTAGACGGTGGTCGTCAGTCTAAATGTCACTACCCACTTGATGACGCCGGGAGGCCCACATTATGAGTACGCACGAGGCCACCTTGCAACAGCCGCTGTTGCAGGCTATCGACCTGAAAAAACACTACCCGGTGAAGAAGGGCATTTTTGCCCCTGAGCGACTTGTTAAGGCACTGGATGGTGTTTCATTCAGTCTTGAGCGCGGTAAAACGCTGGCAGTCGTAGGGGAATCCGGCTGCGGAAAATCCACCCTGGGTCGCCTGCTGACCATGATCGAAACGCCGACAGGCGGTGAGCTTTACTATCAAGGGCAGGATCTGCTGAAACATGATCCGCAGGCACAAAAGCTGCGTCGTCAGAAAATCCAGATCGTTTTCCAGAACCCGTATGGTTCACTAAACCCGCGAAAAAAAGTGGGGCAGATCCTCGAAGAACCACTGCTGATCAACACCACTCTTAACAAAGCGCAGCGTCGGGAAAAAGCGCTGGCGATGATGGCGAAAGTGGGGCTGAAAACGGAGCATTATGATCGCTACCCACATATGTTTTCGGGTGGTCAGCGCCAGCGTATTGCTATCGCTCGTGGCCTGATGCTCGATCCGGACGTGGTGATTGCCGATGAACCGGTCTCTGCGCTAGACGTTTCCGTTCGTGCGCAGGTGCTGAACCTGATGATGGACTTGCAGCAGGATCTGGGGCTTTCCTATGTGTTTATTTCTCACGATCTTTCAGTCGTTGAACATATCGCCGATGAAGTGATGGTGATGTATCTCGGACGATGCGTAGAGAAAGGTTCGAAAGATCAGATTTTCTCCAACCCGCGCCATCCATACACCCAGGCTCTGCTCTCCGCGACGCCGCGCCTGAACCCGGATGAGCGTCGTGAGCGTATTAAGTTGACCGGCGAGCTGCCAAGCCCGCTTAATCCGCCGCCGGGCTGTGCCTTTAATGCGCGCTGCCGCCGTCGTTTTGGCCCATGCACACAGTTGCAGCCACAACTGAAGGATTACGCTGGTCAACTGGTTGCCTGCTTTGCGGTTGATCAGGATGAGAACGGCGAAAAACCGCAGGTGTAGATCGGCAAAAAACCTCTCCCCAAAGGGGAGAGGTTTCGTGTGAAGGGTGTGGTAATCACTGCGGATACGGCACCCAATCCCCACCATTTAACCGGACATACGGTTTATCCTGATATTGAATCACGATGGCGTTCGCATTTTCAGATACCGGCGCAGTCTGCGGAAGGTTGCTGATCAACTGATCCCAGTTTACGTTATCCTCAGTGAAAATTTTGCCATCCAGCACGCGTGTAACAATCTCTGATACTGCCAGGAAGCTGCTTGGCTGGTTGATTTCCAGCGCAGCGCCCTGATGCGGTGCTTTCATACCAAAGAATTTTATCGCAGCCGGTACGGCTGTAATCGACGGGCTGGGAATATCACGCAACCCGGAGACCTGCATTTTATCGCCCTGTAAGGCCGCCCCATGTTCAGGCACCAGCACGACCATGACTTTGCGCCCTGATTTATCCAGTTGTGCAAAGAAGGCATCCAACTCATCAAATAGCTTTTGCGCCCGCAGTTTGTAGTCTGCCGTTTTATGATCGCCAGGGAAGTGGTTACCATCATGCAGCGGAAGCAAGTTGTAGTAGGTTGCGGTACGCTTGCCCTGCATCGTGGCGTTTGATTCCATCCAGCGGTTCAGTACCGCGGTATCGTCAAATATTGGAGAGCCGTCAAAAGAAAGCAGAACCGGAGGTAGGCCACTCTGATCCATAAGTGGAACCTGCATACCGCCATTATCCCTTACCTCTTTCAAAAACCCGCCAAATTGACCGTTATGATCCATTATTAATTGTTGGGTAAAGCCAAGTTTCGTCAGATTATCAAACAGATAACAGTCTGCGTCCGCTTGCTGGTAGAGATTTTTATGCGAAGTCTGGCCACAGCTTGCGCGTAACAAACGAATGGCTGCCGGGCCGCTATATGCCGTTGCTGAGTTAAAGTGTTTAAACTCTATATCAAAACGTGACCACATCGGGTGCGACATCAGGCCTGCTGCTTCAAGATCCGCCCAGGCGAGAGAGCAAATATTGATAACCAGTAGATCGAATGGCTGGGCATCGGCTGGTAACTGAGCCGGGAAGGTGCTTTTGCGCTTCCCTTCGGCAGCATAAAAACTGGAAAGCCATGCATTCAGGTTTTCAGAAGTGGGTGGTGCGGTTTGCGCAGGCATATCCCCCACTACGGGGTTATCACCCGCAGTAGTCACTGTGGGTGCAGCGGTGCCGCCAGTTGTTGTTACTGTTGTTGTCGGTTGACCAGCGGGCCAGAGAGAAAATGATGGGCCAGCCAACGTTAACAGGTTTAACCAGATCATTATTGCCACAACAAATACCGTAACACGCACCCATTGCGACAAAAACAGCCATGCAACCAATAGCACGAAGATGGCACCAATCATCTGCCAGTTGATAAAACGCTGCACCAAATCAAGCAAATAATCAGCGCTGAATCCAGCCACTTGTGAGCCCTGGCTAAGTATACTGTCCACACCGGGCAGCCAGGTATCATGCCAGAACAGTCCAAACCCGATGGGAATCGCAATCCAGTGACGTAAACGATGCAATCTCATACGCGGTAGCGGCATTAGCAAGAATGCCATAAACACCAGATTCATAAGTGGGTGGAAGTTAAGGTAGCCTGCCCACAACAGACCAAACTTTGCCAGAAAATAGAAGTTCCACCCGGCGAGGCCGCGCCAGTATTGCCACAGAGGCGAGGGCGTTGGCGTACTCATAGTGTAATTAGTCATGTTTGTCTGCCTTGACGAGGGAATTCCGGCGCAAAACTCCGGCGGATTTCACATAACGAGGTTTGGTAAACAGTAAACGAAAAGTGGTGCGAATAGCGCGCTGCCAATGGCGCGCAAGATAACCCAGCGGGAAAAAGATCAATGCGCAAAACACAATAAGCTGAATAATATCGCTAATTGACATCATGATGAGCGCTCCGGGGTTTCGCTAAATAACCGGCAGGGTTCTGGGACTCGTCGCCATACGGTGCCGTCGTGTGTGGCATTAATCGTTTTCTTCGTTTCTTTGTGCACTTTTAACGGTTTTTCCCTTTTTTCCAGGGGTAACGTGCGCATTGGTATCAGCTCTGCCGCAATTTGCTTGTCTTCGAACCAGACTGTACGGTTAGAGAAGATGTCCGACATCGGCAGCGGGAAGATATGATTTAATGCAATATCCAGATCATTTACCCGGCAGAAGGATAAAAACAGCACCAGCCGATTATCGCCCATTGTCACAATGTCGCCCATCCGGTTTGGCCGGCATAACGTTAATGCTTGCTCAACGCGAATACCGGGCACTGGACGTAAAGCGACCAACACCCCTTTTCCGTCCGCCGGTAAAAGCTGGTTATTGATCATATTACTTACCGCATCGCAAAACTTTTCCCATGGCTGGTAGCCGCGTAGTTTTAACGGTTGTGTCATCGACAGCAGAGTCGCAATATCTTCTGGTACCAGTCGATTAAACTGCTGGCCCTGAATAGTTTCTATCAACGTCAGGCAGCGAGAAAGTGATGCATTCCACGGCACGACTATATTGGCCCCACAACCGAGCAACAGGCGCTCATCAGTGGCGCGCAGGCTAGCCTGTGTCTCACGGACAACTATTTTCAGGCTGCTACCGCGTTGGCGACGCAGCGTGTGCACCTGACGCGCAATGCCCTCGATTTGATTGTTTTGTTCGAGGGTAAAGATCAGCGTTGCTGCCTGGCTGGCACGCGCCTCTTCAAATAAGGCTTCATTTGTATCGAATAGTGTCCAGTATTCTGAAAGCGGTGGTGCGCCTTCCAGTACAGCAATATTACTCAGAATCTGCTTTTCATCACTACGCGGCTGTACAGAAGCTTCTTCCTGCTGCGCCAGTTGCCATTGGTCCTGGTGGTAATGAAGGGCAAGTTGTTGCCGGGCACTTACCCCTTTTTCATTACACCACCATGCGACATCGTAAAGGTGCATATCGCTCTGGTAACGTAAACTTGCCAGTCCAAGTAATGCGCGGTATTCGCTCATCAAAATCGACAACTGTTTATCAATGTTGGTGCCGGGATTAATAACTAGCAGAGTACAGTCGTAATATTTAACCCAGGAATGAGCTTTTTCTAGCCATTCATGTAATTTGGGTGTGGGGATATTCTGCCATGCATTATTTGCACATAGCAGAATAACCAGATATTTTTCTGGGTTAAGCGAAGAGAGCAAGTCACGGGTAAAGAAGTATAGACTGTTATTATGAGCTGGCATGGAAAAAAGCCGGATTTTGTCTGGCCCGTGATCGGTATCTAATTTAATAAGATTGCGTAGATCCTGATCCATACTAGCGACCGCGACTTTCGCTTCTTTTTGCTGCATTAAAAGTGTCTGATTCATCAACGTCAGGGCATCGTGTTCACGATCGGTGTTTACCCACCAGATGCCGCCAGTAGGCATGTGACGCAACTCATCCCATAACGACTGGATACCAATAGAATATATCGGGCTCACGGCGTCCCTCTTTAAAAGCTTAAGAAAAGTTATCTATCTGCTAGTTTACTAGCGAAAGCAAAGAAATAAACCTAACATTGAAATTAAAAAACATCAGATTTAACATGTGAACGCATTTCTCCTACAACGCACATCGCTATGCCTGTGTTTGTATTATTTTAATTAAATTAAACAGATTGGGCCAAAATGCATAATCAAGAACCCAGTACGCAAACAGATCCGGCTCTGGGCTATACATTTCAAAACGATTTTTTGGCGTTGAGTAAAGCTTTTTCTTTGCCTGAAATAGACTACACCGATATTTCCCAACGTGAACAGTTGGCGGCTGCGTTAAAACGTTGGCCGCTATTGTCAGAACTAGCTCGTTAACAATAAGGGAGCTGTGGATGACCATCCTGGGATTACAAGGTATTCGCGGTGGTGTGGGTACAACATCCATCACTGCGGCGTTGGCCTGGTCATTGCAATCATTAGGTGAATCGGTGTTGGTAATTGATGCCTGCCCCGATAATCTACTTCGCCTCTCATTCAATATCGATTTTGACAGTGATGCCGGTTGGGCGCGCGCCTTAATAGATGGGAAAGAGTGGCGTGATGCAGGTATGCGTTACACTTCGCAGCTAGATATCTTGCCTTTTGGTCGACTGAGTACCGACGAATGGGAACATCCTTCTCGGTTTCCCGAAGCGCTAAGTCAGTTACCGTCTCTGTTGCAAACGCTGAAAACGCAGCACCATTATCAATGGGTGCTGGTTGATCTGCTACATGGTGTGTCACCGCTGACAAACCAGTTTATCGCTCAGTGTGACCATATATTGACGATTGTAAGACCTGATACCAACTGCCATGTGCGCTTGCACCAACAATCGTTGCCTGCGGGCGCGCAGATTTTGGTTAATGATTTGCGCGTTGGTAGCCAGTTACAAGACGATATCTGGCAGATATGGCTACAAAGCCAGCGGCACATGGTGCCGATTGCAATTCATCGTGATGAATCCATGGCAGAAAGCCTGGCCGCCAAACAGCCTGCCGGTGAATATCGCAGTGACGCGCTGGCGGCGGAAGAGATCTTAACACTGGCTAACTGGTGTTTGTTAAATTATGCGCCACCACATGAAAAAGTGGACCAGCAAGGGAGCCGCTCATGAGCAGCCTTTCTAGCTGGTTACTGATCCCACCAGTAAGTTCGCGGTTAAGCGCTCGCTACCAGAACTATCGTAAACACGGGGCATCACCTCTCAGCGCTGCCTCTGGCTGCTTATGGGCGATTCTGGCATGGTTCTTTATTCCGCTGGAGCATCCCCACTGGCAACAGTTACGCGCGCAGCGGCGCCAGCTATTTCCGCATATTAATCCCGACAGACCACGGCCGCTCGATCCTGCGCGTTATCTTCTGCAAAGCCTGTGGTTGCTTGTCACCTTACCCTGGGGAGCACCGAGAACGCCTCGACGGCGGCGGCTTGCTCGCATGCATGAATGGCGAGCGCGCTGGTATCATTGGCTGGACACACTACCGGATCGCGTAACAGACCGCACGGGCCACTTTGAAGATAAAAAAGAGCTGGCGCATATTAGCCCGCGCGTGCGGCGCTTTATTTTGGGTATCATCATTTTCTTCTCGCTGATACTGGCCGTTCTTTGTATTACCCAGCCCTTTAACCCGCTTGCACAGTTTATTTTCCTGTTGCTTCTGTGGGGCGTAGCGTTATTAGTGCGGCGAATCCCCGGACGATTTTCTGCACTTATGTTGATAGTGCTGTCGCTAACTGTTTCTTGCCGCTACATCTGGTGGCGTTACACCTCAACCCTTAATTGGAATGACCCGGTCAGTCTGGTCTGTGGTTTGGTGTTGCTGTTTGCCGAGACCTATGCCTGGATTGTCCTCGTGTTGGGCTATTTCCAGGTGGTGTGGCCGCTAAATCGCCAACCGGTGCCGCTACCGAAAGATATGAGCCAATGGCCATCAGTAGATATCTTTGTGCCGACCTATAACGAAGACCTTAATGTGGTGAAAAATACCATTTATGCTTCGCTCGGTATCGACTGGCCAAAAGACAAACTCACTGTCTGGATTCTGGACGACGGCGAGCGAGAGGAGTTCCGGGAGTTCGCACATGATGTTGGCGTGCACTATATTACCCGCACCACGCATGAACATGCGAAAGCGGGCAACATCAATAATGCGCTCAAGTATGCGAAGGGCGAGTTTGTGGCGATTTTTGACTGTGACCACGTACCGACACGCTCTTTCCTGCAAATGACCATGGGTTGGTTCCTGAAAGATAAATCTCTGGCGATGATGCAGACCCCGCACCATTTCTTCTCACCCGACCCGTTTGAACGTAACCTTGGGCGTTTTCGCAAGACTCCTAACGAGGGCACGCTCTTTTATGGCCTGGTGCAGGACGGGAATGATATGTGGGATGCCACATTTTTCTGCGGTTCCTGTGCGGTGATTCGGCGTGAACCGTTGGATCAGATTGGTGGGATTGCGGTAGAAACGGTGACTGAAGATGCCCACACTTCGCTGCGCTTGCACCGGCTGGGGTACACTTCTGCCTATATGCGTATCCCACAGGCGGCAGGGCTGGCAACCGAAAGCTTATCTGCCCATATCGGGCAGCGTATTCGCTGGGCGCGGGGTATGGTGCAGATATTCCGCATGGATAACCCTCTGTCTGGTAAAGGGCTGAAGCCAGCGCAGCGTCTGTGCTATCTCAATGCGATGCTGCACTTTCTGTCCGGCGTGCCGAGATTGATCTTCCTTACTGCACCGCTGGCTTTTTTGCTACTGCACGCCTATATCATTTATGCACCAGCGTTGATGATCGCGTTGTTTGTGCTGCCGCATATGATCCACGCCAGTTTGACCAACTCGAAAATTCAGGGCAAATACCGGCACTCCTTCTGGAGTGAAATCTACGAAACGGTGTTGGCCTGGTATATCGCGCCACCGACGCTGGTGGCGCTATTTAATCCGCATAAAGGGAAATTTAACGTTACCGCGAAGGGTGGGCTGGTGGAAGAGGAGTATGTGGACTGGGTTATCTCCCGCCCTTATATCTTCCTGGTGCTGCTCAATCTCGCCGGTGTGCTGGTGGGTATCTGGCGTTATTTCTATGGCCCGGAAAACGAAATCCTTACCGTTTTTGTCAGTATCGTCTGGGTATTCTATAACCTGGTAATCCTTGGTGGCGCGGTAGCAGTCTCAGTAGAAAGTAAACAGGTACGCCGCTCACATCGCGTGGAAATTTCCATGCCTGCGGCTATTGCACGTGAAGACGGTCATCTCTTTTCCTGTAAGCTGCATGATTTTTCCGACGGTGGTGTAGGACTCAAGATTAATGGTCAGGGAGAGGTGCTTGAAGGGCAAAAAGTGAATTTGCTGCTTAAACGCGGTCAGCAGGAGTATGCATTCCCAACTCATGTGGCGCGTGTTGCGGGCAATGAGGTCGGTTTAAAGCTTATGCCGCTGACAACTAAACAACATATTGATTTTGTGCAGTGTACATTTGCCCGTGCGGATACATGGGCATTGTGGCAGGACAGCTTCCCGGAAGATAAGCCACTGGAAAGTCTGTTGGATATTTTGAAATTGGGTTTCCGCGGCTACCGCCATCTCGCGGAATTCGCTCCGCCATCAGTCAAAATGATTTTCCGCTCGCTGACCGTATTGGTGTCCTGGGTGGTGTCATTCATCCCGCGCCGTCCGGCACGGAGTATGGCGGTACAGCAACCGGTGACGTGATGGACTCAACCATGATGAAAAACGCGATGAAAAGAAAACTGTTCTGGATTTATGCAGTGGCTGTGGGGATAAGCGCGCTTCCCCTGATGATGGTAGAAGCAGCACCAGCGAACCCGGCAGCGCCCGCTGTTCCGGTCATCGCGCCTGCAACTGAGCCTGTGGTCACCCCGGCTCCGACGCAAACAGAAAACCTGACACCGGCAACACCGACTGAAGACCAAACTCTGCCGCTAGGTACGACAAATGAAGAGGTGGTTGGTCAGGTGATGCCTGGCGTACCGGGAGCCAATTCACCGGTAGCGGCCGCTGGCCCTACCCGTGATGTGAAGCTCACCTTCGCCCAGATTGCCCCGCCGCCTGGCAGTATGGTGCTACGCGGTATCAACCCGAACGGCGGTATTGGATTTGGCATGCGTAGCGATGAGCTGGTGTCAAAAGCGGTGCTTAATTTGGACTACACACCATCACCCTCGTTGCTGCCGGTACAATCGCAGTTAAAGGTCTATCTGAACGATGAATTAATGGGAGTCTTGCCGGTTACCAAAGAGCAGCTTGGCAAGAAAACACAGGCTCAGATACCGATTAATCCGCTGTTTATTACTGATTTTAACCGTGTGCGACTGGAGTTTGTCGGACACTATCGTGATGTCTGTGAGAACCCAGCCAGTAATACGCTGTGGCTGGATATTGGCCGCAGCAGCTCTCTCGATTTGACCTATCAGACGCTGGAGGTACAAAACGATCTCTCACACTTCCCGATCCCCTTCTTCGACTCGCGTGATGACCGTGCGCTAACGTTGCCGATGGTCTTTGCCGGTACGCCGGGGCTTCTTCAGCAACAGGCTGCCGGTATTATCGCTTCATGGTTTGGTTCTCGCACCGGTTGGCGCGGGCAGAGTTTCCCGGTCAGCTATGATCAGCTACCGGACAGCAATGCCATTATTTTTGCGACCAATGATAAGCGGCCGAATTTCTTGAGTAATATGCCTGCAGTGAAAGGGCCGACCATCAGCATGGTTAATCATCCGAACAATCCCTATGTGAAGCTGCTTGTGGTTGCCGGACGCGATGATAAGGATCTAGTACAGGCGGCGAAAGGGATTGCCCAGGGTAATGTATTGTTCCGTGGCGATAGCGTGACGGTAGATGAAGTTAAACCGCTGATACCGCGTCAGCCGTATGATGCGCCCAACTGGGTGCGCACCGATCGCCCGGTAACCTTTGGTGAGCTGAAAACCTATGAAGAGCAGTTGCAATCCACCGGACTTGAACCTGCGCCGATCTCCTTGTCGTTGAATTTGCCGCCAGATCTCTATCTATTGCGCACCGACGGTATTGATATGAATCTCAATTATCGCTATACCGCGCCGTTGACCAAAGATAACTCTCGTATGGATATCAGTCTGAATAATCAGTTCCTGCAATACTTCAGTCTGATCAACAACCAGGCAACTAACCGACTGCTGCTGCGTTTGCCTGTCTTGCAGGGATTGCTGGATGGCTCAACAGAGGTCTCCATTCCGGCTCTGAGGCTGGGTGCGGTTAACCAGTTACGCTTTGATTTCCAGTATACGAATCCAATGCCGGGCGGTTCTATTGATAACTGCGTGACATTCCAGCCGATTCAGAACCGGGTGGTTATTAATGATGATTCCACCATCGATTTTTCGAACTACTATCACTTTATTGCTATGCCGGATCTGCGCGCATTTTCTACCGCGGGTTTCCCATTCAGCCGTATGGCTGATCTGTCACAAACCCTTGTAGTGCTGCCGCCTGCGCCAACGGTTAATCAATTAACCACACTACTGGATACCTTGGGTACGATTGGTGCCCAGGCGGGTTTCCCTGCTATCAATGTTCAGTTGACTAATGATGGTAGCCAGATCCAGAACAAAGACGCCGATATCATGATTATTGGCACCATTCCGCAGGAGCTGAAGGACGATGAACGCATTGACCTGCTGGTGAATGCCGCACAGAGTTGGGTAAAAACACCACTGCGCCAGAGTGCGTTCCCGTCAATTATGCCGGATACCGGCGATCGCAAAGCTGAGGCGCAAACGGCGATAACCTCTAATGGGGCGATGGCTGCTATTGTCAGTTTCCAGTCCCCCTACAATGATCAGCGAACTGTAATAGCACTCTTATCGGATAGCCAACGTGGTAACGAGCTGCTAAATGAGACTCTAAACGATAGCGGCAAACGTGCGGCGATTTTTGGTTCGGTATCGGTGATTCGTGAATCCGGCGTTAATAGCCTGCGCGTCGGGGATGTTTATTTTGTGGGGCATTTACCGTGGTTTGAACGTATCTGGTACGCACTGGCAAATCATCCGGTACTGCTGGCAGTGCTGGCGGCAGTGAGTGTGGTATTGCTGGCGTGGGTACTGTGGCGTCTGCTGCGTATTATCAGCCGCCGTCGTCTTAATCCGGACAAAGAGTAATAGGCAGCAATGAAGAAGCTACTCTGGGTTGTGATGGTCACCTTGATGCTGATGGCTGCGAATATTCACGCTGCCTGCGGCTGGCCGGCCTGGGATCACTTTAAAAAAGCCTACATCGACGAGGGTGGGCGAGTTGTCGATCCCAGCGATGCCCGAAAAATCACCACCTCGGAAGGACAGAGCTACGCGCTGTTCTTCTCGTTGGTGGCCAATGATCGCGCAGCGTTTGATAACCTGCTGCAATGGACGCAAGACAACCTGGCGCAAGGGGATCTGGCTGCGCATCTTCCGGCCTGGCTTTGGGGTAAAAAAGACGAAAGCAGCTGGACAGTTTTAGATACCAACTCGGCTTCCGATGCGGATATCTGGATTGCCTGGTCACTGCTGGAGGCGGGGCGTTTATGGAAAGAGGAGCGTTATACGACCCTCGGTAAGGCGTTGTTAAGCCGCATCGCTAAAGAAGAGGTTGTTACCGTGCCTGGGCTGGGTTCCATGCTGTTGCCCGGTAAAATCGGCTTTGCAGAGAATACAACCTGGCGTTTTAACCCCAGCTATTTACCACCACAGGTCGCCAGCTACTTCTCTCGCTTTGGTGCGCCCTGGTCAACTCTGCGCGAAACCAACCTTCGTTTGCTACTGGAAACAGCACCGAAAGGTTTTTCACCCGATTGGGTGAGTTATCAAAAGGATAAAGGCTGGCAACTTAAACCAGAGAAACCTCTGGTGGGAAGCTACGATGCGATTCGCGTCTATCTATGGGTTGGCATGATGCATGACCGCGATACGCAGAAAGCGCGTCTGCTGGCGAAGTTGAAGCCGATGGCGGTAGTGACGCAGAAAAATGGCGTGGTGCCAGAAAAAGTGGATGTAGCAACAGGGAAAATTCATGGTGATGGTCCGGTTGGTTTTTCCGCAGCGCTATTACCTTTTTTACAGGATCGTGACGCACAAGCCGTGCAGCGGAAAAAAGTGGCCGATCATTTTCCTGGCGATAATGCTTATTACAGCTATGTTTTGACTCTTTTTGGCCAGGGATGGGATGAGCATCGTTTCCGTTTCACCTCTCGCGGTGAGCTACAACCTGATTGGGACCCGCAATGCGCAAGTTCACAGTAAGCTTACTCTATTTTTCGTTAGCACTCGCACTGGCTCCTGAAGCAAGTGCGGCGGAACCGCAAGGTCAGCAACAACTGTTGGAGCAGGTGCGTCTTGGGGAAGCCACTAAGCGTGAAGATTTGGTACGCCAGTCGTTGTATCGCCTCGAGTTGATCGATCCTGATAATCCAGAGGTTATCGCTGCACGTTTTCGTTATTTACTGCGTCAGGGGGATAACCCCGGCGCACAGAAGCAACTTGACCGTATGGCTAAGCTGGCTCCGGATTCAGCGGCCTATAAATCTTCCCGGACGGCTATGGCGCTCACTTCCGCTGAAGGCCGCAAGGCGCTACAAGAGGCACGTTTACAGGCGACAACGGGTCATACACAGGAAGCGCTCGTCGCTTACGATGCGTTATTTAAAGGCAACCCCCCGGAAGGGGATCTCTCAGTTGAATACTGGTCGCTGGTGGCAAAGATCCCGGCGCGGCGCAGTGAAGCGATTAACCAACTGAAAGCGTTAAATGCTCGTTCTCCCGGCAATGACCAGCTACAAAACACGCTGGCGCAACTGCTCTTTGACGAAGACCGCGATGCAGAAGGGTACGCGGTACTGGAGGAGATGGCTAAATCAAACAGCGGGCGGGAAGCGGCGGCCAGTCTCTGGTATCAACAAATTCAGGATATGCCAGTAAACGATGCCAGTGTGGCGGCATTACAACATTTTCTGACTATCTTCAGCAGCGGCGATACCGTCGACAGTGCCCGCACTCTGCTTGCTGATCAGCAAAAGCAGCTTGCCGATCCGGCGTTTCGCGCATTGTCACGTGGCATCGCTGCGGTTGATGCCGGAAAAGGGGCGCAGGCAGTGGCCGAACTAGAGCAAGCGGCCAACGCCAGGAGCAATGATAGTGAAGCCGTTGGCGCGCTGGGGCAGGCTTATTCTCAGAGTGGCGATCGTGCCCGTGCTGTGACACAGCTTGAAAAGGCTCTCGCCATGGATCCGACCAGCGGTAGTCGCAGTAAGTGGGAGAGTCTGTTGCAGACAAACCGCTACTGGTTGTTAATTGATAAAGGCGATGCGGCATTAAAGGCAAAGAATGCCGAGCAGGCAGAGCGCTACTACCAACAGGCGCGCAGTGTCGATAATACCGATAGCTATGCCGTGCTAGGCCTGGGCGATGCCGCGATGGCGCGCGAGGATAGTGGGGCGGCAGAGAATTTCTACCGTCAGGCGCTGCGTATGGATAGTGGCAATAGTAACGCTGTACGCGGGCTGGCCAATATTTACCGTGCCCAGTCTATAGAAAAAGCTGAAAGCTTTATTCAATCCCTCAGTGCCAGCCAGCGGAGCAGCATTGACGATATTGAGCGTAGCCTGACTAACGATCGGCTGTCGCAGCAAGCTGAGGCGCTGGAAAACAAGGGGCAATGGGGGCAGGCAGTTGAGTTGCAGCGTCAGCGTCTGGCTCTTGAGCCTGATAGCGTGTGGATAACATACCGTTTAGCGAGCGATCTGCGGCAGGCTGGGCAAGAGAGCGAAGGCAATGCGGTAATGAGCCGCCTGGCGGCACAGACGCCTGATGATCCGGGGCAGGTGTACGCATATGGCTTATATCTTTCGGGCAGTAACCAACAACAGGCGGCGTTAAATCATCTGAATGGGCTGCCTAAAGATAAGTGGAACAGCAATATCAAGGAACTGGCGCATCGGTTGCAAACCAACCAGGTGCTGGATAATGCCAACCGCTTGCGCGAAAGCGGTCATGAGGAGCAGGCCGAGGCGCTTCTGGCACAGCAGCCTGCCTCTACACGTATCGATTTAACGCTTGCTGACTGGGCGCAGCAGCGTGGCGACCAGGCTTCTGCACAACGATCTTACCAGCAGGTGCTTGAGCGCGAGCCCGCGAATGAAGATGCCATTCTCGGGCTTACGGAACTCGATGTCGCCAGTGGCAATAACATGGCAGCGCGAACACAACTGGCGAAACTGCCCGCGCCGACAGCGGAGCAACCGCGTTCTATTAATACCCAACGACGTCTGGCACTGATCCAGGCTTCGTTAGGAGATAGTGCTGGCGCACTGCAAACCTTTAACGCCATTGTGCCACAGGCGAAGTCACAGCCTCCTTCCATGGAGAGTGCGTTAATACTGCGCGATGCGGCGCGTTTTCTGACGCAAGTTGGCGAGCCGCAGCAGGCGCTGGAAATCTATAAAGATGCGATGGTGGCTTCAGGCGTGGCGACCGCACGCCCGACAGATAACGACACTTTTACGCGTCTGACGCGTAATGATGAAAAAGATGACTGGCTGAAACGCGGAGTGCGTAGCGATACGGCGGATCTCTACCGTCAGCAGGATATCAATGTCACCTTGCAGCATGATTACTGGGGCTCCAGCGGCACGGGCGGCTATTCTGATCTCAAAGCGCATACCACAATGTTGCATGTGGATGCGCCGCTGGCGGATGGGCGCATGTTTTTTCGTACCGACCTGGTGAATATGGATGTCGGGAGTTTTGCTACCACTGATGGTACATATGATCCTAACTGGGGCACCTGCTCCGCCACGCCTTGTCGTGGCAATACCAGCCAGAAATCTAGTGGCGCCAGCGTGGCGGTGGGCTGGCAAAACGATACCTGGGCGACAGATATCGGTACTACGCCCATGGGCTTTGATGTCGTAGATGTTGTGGGCGGCCTGAGTTACAGCAACGATCTTGGCCCGATTGGATATACGGTCAATGCGCACCGTCGCCCCATCTCCAGCTCTTTGCTGGCATTCGGTGGGCAGAAGGATACCAATACTGGCACGACCTGGGGCGGCGTACGTGCAACAGGCGGCGGTGTAAGTCTCAGTTATGATCAAGGGGAAGCCAACGGCGTCTGGTCAAGCCTGAATGCCGATACATTGACCGGAAAGAATGTGGCTGATAACTGGCGTGTTCGTTGGATGACAGGCTATTACTACAAGCTTATCAATAAAAATAACGAACGCCTGACGGTAGGCCTCAGCAATATGGTCTGGCATTACGACAAAGATTTGAGTGAATACACGCTGGGGCAAGGTGGTTACTATAGCCCGCAGCAGTATCTCTCTTTCGCCGTACCGGTTATCTGGCGTAAACGTACAGAAAACTGGTCATGGGAGCTGGCGGGTTCTGTTTCATGGTCGCATTCAAATACCAAAGGTATCCGGCGTTACCCGCTTTCGAATTTAATCCCTGATAACCAGGTGGATGCTAACGGCAATGCAATGTATTCGGATAAAGACAGCATCAGTTCAAGCAGCAGCTCCAATGGTGTTGGTTATACTGCGCGGTTATTAATTGAGCGTCGTATTAACTCAAACTGGTCGATTGGCGCAGGCATTGATATCCAGCAGGCGAAAGATTATACCCCAAGCCAGGGGATGGTTTTTGTGCACTATTCGCAGGCTGGATGGCAAGGGGATATGAATATGCCGCCGCAGCCGTTGACCCCTTATGCCGACTGGTAAAAAAGGAAAATTCCTGGCGATTAACCGCAGCGTAGAGCATATCGTCGCTGTGGTTAATTCGTGTATTAGCTCGGCTGATTAATCTGTTTCTCCTTTTAGCTCAAAATCGTCACGATGGGGTATACTCTGGCGGCAGAAACGTTGTTTATTTTTTCTGCGCTTATCGTATCCCTGGAGAGTGATTTTGCGTGTCAGCCGTTCTTTAACGATTAAACAGATGGCCATGGTTACCGCTGTGTCTATGGTGTTTATTTTTGTCTTTTGTGTCATTTTGCTGTTTCATTTCTTACAGCAGAATCGCTACAACACGGCTACACAACTGGAAAGTATTGCCCGCTCGGTGCGAGAACCGCTTTCGGCGGCAATATTGAAGGCCGATATCCCCGAAGCTGAAGCCATACTTCAGCAAATCAAGCCCGCTGGCGTGGTAAGCCGGGCCGATGTGGTCTTGCCTAATCAGTTTCAGGCGCTGCGTATGCGCTTTATCCCGGAACGACCGGTGCCGGTCACGATCACCCGTATATTTGAGTTACCAATCCAGATTTCATTACCGATTTACTCGCTGGAGCGTCCGGCGAACCCGCAGACGCTTGCCTACCTTGTTCTGCAAGCTGACTCTTATCGGGTCTATAAATTCGTCATGAGTACGCTTTCAACGTTAGTGACTGCTTACTTACTATTAACCCTGATGATGACCGTGGCGATAACCTGGTGTATCAATCGGCTGGTGGTGCATCCACTGCGTAAAATCTCTCGCGAGCTGAATGAGCTGCCTCAGCAAGAGAGTGTCGGTCATCAATTGGCTCTGCCCCGGCATCACCATGATGATGAAATTGGCATCCTGGTGCGCAGCTATAACCGTAATCAGCAGGCGCTGTTGCGTCAGCATGAAGAGTTAAATTCGAAGTCGACCCGTTTTCCCGTATCAGAGTTGCCAAATAAAGTGTTTTTGATGGCGCTGCTGGAGCAAGCGGTCGCCCGACAAAGGACCACTGCGCTAATGGCGGTGACCTGTGAAACGCTGCACGACACCGCTGGCGTGCTGAACGAGACTCAGCGCGAGATGTTGCTCCTGACATTGGTAGAGAAACTTAAGTCGGTGCTTTCACCACGCATGGTATTAGCACAGGTTAGCGGCTACGAGTTCGTTATTCTTGCCACTGGTGTGAAAGAGCCCTCTCATGCCATCACATTAGGTCAGCAAGTACTTACTGTGATTAATGAACGCGTGCCGCTGCAGGGTATCCAGTTGCGCCCCGCCGCCAGCATTGGCGTGGCGATGTTTTATGGCAATTTGTCCGCCGAGCAACTCTATCGCCGGGCGGTATCAGCAGCCTTTAGCGCCCGCCGGAAAGGGAAAAATCAGATCCTGTTCTTTGACCCGCAGCAGATGGAAGAGGCGAAGCAGCGCCTGAAACAGGAGAGCGAAATACTTACCGCTCTGGAACAGGATCAGTTCGCGATTTGGTTACAGCCTCAGGTGAACCTCGTTACAGGCAACGTAGTCAGTGCCGAAGCCCTGCTGCGTATGAAACAGCCGGACGGTAGCTGGGATTTACCGGAAGGTTTAATCGAAAGCATTGAGTCTTGTGGTTTGATGGTTAACGTCGGTTATTGGGTGCTGGAAGATAGTTGCCGCTTACTGGCGGCCTGGCAATCACGCGGCATAACCATGCCACTGTCTGTTAATCTCTCCGCTCAGCAACTGATGCATCACAATATGATGCCTGACCTGCTTGAGTTGCTGCATCGTTACCACATTGCGCCGAATACGCTGGTGCTTGAGATAACAGAAAGTCGCTACATTGATAATCCTCAAGCTGCGGTGACGATCCTGCGTCCGTTGCGCGATGCAGGCGTTCGTATTGCGCTGGATGATTTTGGTATGGGTTATTCCGGGTTGCGGCAGCTACAACATATGAAATCACTGCCCGTAGACCTGCTGAAAATAGACAAACTGTTTATCAATGTCTTGCCAGAGGACGACAGTTTGGTCGCTGCGATTATTCATTTGGCACGCAGCCTGGGTCTGGAGATTATTGCTGAAGGGGTGGAAAACGAGGCGCAACGCATGTGGTTGGCGCAAGCTGGCGTCGACGTCGCACAGGGATTTTTATTTGCTCACGCAACGACAATTGATGAGTTTGAGCAACGTTATTTAGTCTCTTCAGAAAATACTGAAAATCGCTAAATTGTTACGAGGTTGTGCGAGTCAGGTCAAAGTTCTTTACTTTATTGTTGCGTATTAGCGGTAAGTTTATTTCTGTCGTGTTTGACGGGTGTTATTTTAAATTGCGGGTTGAATGAAAACCATATAAAGCCCGTGGTTAAATTCCAAGGACACCTTATGAAAACATCTTTGTTCAAAAGTCTCTACTTTCAGGTTCTGACAGCAATTGCCATCGGTATCCTGCTTGGCCATTACTACCCTGAATTAGGCGCACAAATGAAACCCCTTGGTGATGGCTTCGTGAAGCTCATCAAGATGATCATCGCGCCAGTGATCTTCTGTACGGTTGTAACAGGTATCGCCGGCATGGAAAGCATGAAGGCAGTAGGGCGCACCGGTGCGGTTGCACTACTCTACTTTGAAATTGTCAGCACGCTGGCACTGATCATTGGCCTGATTATTGTTAACGTGGTGCAACCCGGTGCCGGGATGAATGTCGATCCGGCGACACTGGATGCGAAAGCCGTGGCGGTCTATGCCGATCAGGCGCAGCAACAGGGAGTGACCGCCTTCTTACTGGATGTTATACCGGCAAGCGTCGTGGGTGCATTCGCTAGTGGCAATATTCTGCAGGTGCTGCTCTTTGCTGTGTTGTTTGGTTTTGCATTACATCGGTTGGGGCATAAAGGCCAACTGATTTTCAATGTTATCGAAAGCTTCTCGCAGGTAATCTTCGGCATCATCAATTTTATTATGCGTCTCGCGCCAATTGGTGCATTCGGCGCGATGGCCTTCACCATTGGTAAATATGGTGTTGGTTCGCTGGTACAACTTGGTCAGTTGATCATCTGCTTCTATGCTACCTGTATTCTTTTTGTGGTGGTTGTACTCGGTACTATCGCTCGTGTTGCTGGTTTCAATATCTTTAAATTTATCCGCTACATCCGTGAAGAGCTGTTGATTGTATTGGGCACGTCTTCATCTGAGTCGGTGCTACCACGTATGCTGGAAAAGATGGAACGTGCGGGTTGCCGCAAATCTGTGGTGGGGCTGGTTATTCCAACCGGTTACTCCTTTAACCTTGATGGCACCTCAATCTACCTGACGATGGCGGCAGTATTTATTGCGCAGGCCACCAACAGCCACATGGATATCATCCACCAGGTAACGTTGCTGGTTGTTCTGCTGCTCTCTTCAAAAGGTGCTGCCGGGGTTACCGGTAGTGGTTTTATTGTGTTGGCAGCCACGCTCTCTGCTGTTGGACATTTGCCGGTGGCGGGCCTGGCGTTGATTCTGGGTATTGATCGCTTTATGTCAGAAGCCCGTGCGTTAACCAACCTGGTGGGTAATGGTGTGGCTACCATCGTGGTAGCGAAATGGGTAAAAGAGCTGGACCAGAAAAAGCTGAAAGAGACGCTAAATAAACGTAGCGAAAACGTCAGCGCACGCGAAATTTCCTCCTGATTTCGTGACTACTGCCCGTAGCCTCTTGTCGGGTTGCGGGCAGCTACGCATAATTCCCTCCATTTCCGTCACAATTCTTGATGAATTTTTGAGATAATTCACTTCGCGGCGTGACATTTTTCGTTTATTGCGGTCTAAAAACGAAGTGTTCTACTTTTCGTTCGGCCTCCTCCTGGCAGGCTGATTTTTAACCAGGAATGTTGATTAGGGGTCCACATGCAGGGCACAAAAATTCGATTATTAACGGGCGGTTTGCTGATGTTAGCGGCTGTCGGTTATGTGCAGGCAGAGGCGCTCCAGCCAGACCCGGCGTGGCAACAAGGGACGCTGGCGAATGGTTTAAAGTGGCAGGTTCTATCGACGCCGCAGCGCCCAAGTGACCGTATTGAGGTTCGTCTGGCTATTGATACCGGATCGCTTACGGAAAGTACCCAGCAGAGTGGTTACAGCCATTTCATTCCACGCATTGCGCTGACCCACAGCGGTCGCCTTGAGCCAGCCCAGGTCCATTCTTTATGGCAGCAGGGGATTGATCCGCAACGACCGCTCCCCCCGGCGATAGTCTCATATGAGTACACCCTCTATAATCTTAGCCTGCCGAATAACCGCAGCGATTTGCTTAAAGAAGCGCTGGTCTATCTTGCCGACGCCGCAGGTAACTTAACCATTACTCCTGAAACGGTGAATCATGCGCTTACCAGCAATGATATGGTGGCGACATGGCCTGGGGATACAAAAGATAATTGGTGGCGCTACCGCCTGAAAGGTTCAAGCTTGTTGGGCCACGATCCGGCGGAAACATTAAAAGAGCCGATAGATGCACAGCAGCTCCACGCATTTTATGAAAAATGGTATACCCCGGATGCGATGACGCTGATTATTGTCGGCAACGTAGATAGCCGCACTGTAGCAGAGCAAATCAATAAAGCCTTTGGTGATTTAAAAGGCAAACGGCAGACGCCAGCGCCGGTGCCGACCTTATCGCCGCTGTCGCGCCAGCCGGTAAGTATTATGACCGAAGCGGTTACTCAGGATCGCCTTTCAATTATGTGGGATACGCCCTGGCAGCCGATTCGTGAGTCAGCGGCACTGGAGCGCTACTGGCGCGCAGATATAGCACGTGAAGCGCTGTTCTGGCATATCCAACAGAATCTGACAAAGAGTAATGCGAAAGAGATCGGTCTCGGTTTTGATTGCCGGGTTTTATTCCAGCGGGCGCAGTGCGCTATTACCATCGATTCGCCTAACGACAAGCTGAATGCCAATATGGGGCTGGTGGCTCGCGAGCTGGCGAAAGTGCGTGAAAGTGGCCTGCCGGAAGAGGAATTTAAGGCATTAATTGCCCAGAAAAACCTGGAACTGCAGAAATTATTTGCCACCTATGCCCGTACTGATACCGATATCCTGATAAGCCAGCGGATGCGCTCCTTGCAAAACCAGGTGGTGGATATCGCTCCGGAGCAGTATCAAAAGTTACGGCAAAGTTTCCTCAACAGCCTGACACCGGAAATCCTGAACCGCGATCTTCATCAGCAATTATCGCAGGATATGGCGCTGGTGTTGTTACAACCGAAAGGTGAACCAGAGCATAACATGCAGGAGTTGCAGACAATTTGGCAAGAGGTGATGGCTCCAGCCGAAGCAACTGCTGCGCCGACAGCAAATGACGATACACGATCCGAGGTATCGGATATACCGCCGCAGCAATAAACCTCAGCGGTGAAAAGTAACGGCCCGGCGGTGCTGATGTTCCGCCGGGCCGTTTTTTTTCGAACATGTCTTATGTCATGGCGACAAGTTCACGTAATGATTGTGCATTAATAATGGCGAGCCAATCTACAATGGATTCATTATAAAATCCGCGTGTTGTCATATTATTATTCTGCTGGGTATTTGCGGTTTCTCTTTTAGCACGAATGGTGGCGCGGAAAGGAATACCATTGGCAAAATCTCTTATTATTGTCGATAATATATGGGCATCAGTTAGCATAATATTCGCGCGAAGCATGTCATCATTTTTTATCGCATCTTTTATTGAGTTGATATCTAGCGTATTGGTAATACCCTGTTGGTATTTAATTCGATCAAACATGGTCATTAGGTTCGTCTGGGTGAAAGCGATGGGAATCTCCTTAATATTGCCTTCAAAATTAGCGTCAAAAATATACTTTATCTCTTCACCACTATGAAGTGTGCCTGCCTGCGGATAAAAGAACAGGATATTATCTTCCGAAAAAGAGACCAGGTGGCTTGTTTCATGAAGTATATCTGTTGTCAGAAAACCTTTTGTATTGGTATTTGGCGGCGCTCCCCCTTCTATGCCGGAAAAATCCTTACACTGGTATCTGTCCGCATAAATCATTATACGTGCATGGGGATCACGTTGTATGACTGTGGCGATCGGTATATCCTTGAGCTGGGCAGTCTCTATTGTGGAAATATACTCTCCCGGATGCTCAGGATCGGGTATCGGATCAGATGAGACAATAATGATGTTTTCATAACCCATTTTCCTGGACGCTTTAATAAATTTTTCTGATCGCTCAACGGTTGATAATAAGCATTTCAATGCCTCTGATATTACAGCGTGATTGGTGGTCGCCAACAAGGCTGAAAGATATTCCCCTGACGATGTTTTTAATAAATTACTACTATTAATATTATTTCTTACCAGTGTTGCTGTTTTCTCGAGATAACTGATGCTGTCCTCAAGATTAGCATGTACATTAGCCTGCATATTTATGAGCCACTCAGGAATAATGCCCGATACTTTTTGCGTTGCACCTTTCCAGGCGCGCCAGTGGTGGCCTGCATACCATGTACTTATCGTGGATATTATCACTTCATCAACCTGAGCTGCGGGCGCCATTATCACCGGTGGCTCATCAAGAAACTTTTCAAGTTTTTGCAGTTCGGTATTTGTTTTTTGTGAGGTTTTCAGGTTGATGATCCGATTCGTCAAACTTCTGGCGTCGTACCAGTAATTGCCTCTGTCCGTTACCAGAGGTATTTGATTGTATCCTGCGGGTACTTGCATCAGCCCTGTGCCCTGTTCAGGAGGTTTGGCCACGGAGCCATCATCAACCGGTGCTGTACCCAATCGGTGTGGGCGTAGATCCAGTTCGGTGAGCTGTTTATTTTTTAATGTGTAGTACCTGCCTGACGCCTCTCCGGTTTGCGGGTTTGCCATTACCCAGCGGTTACCATCGGTTTTTTTTACACTCACCAGCGGCCCGTTATTCGGCAATCGAGCTTTCCGCAGCCCGGCGGGCGGTTCGGATGGCTGTGTCGGGGTGTAGCGTTTAATTTTTTCAGCCAGCAGCGTATCGCTTATCGCCTCCGTTAGCCGGCCCGCTGGCGAGTTCGTCCGGTAGATCCACTCGAGTCCGGGATCGAGTGCCCGCAGTGTGTTCTTTAGTACGGATTGCACCTCTTCATGGGAAGGTAAAACGGTATTGTGGATTGCCATTTTTGCCATATTCTTCATTAACGCACCTTTGCTGGCCTTGAACACGCCGCTGCGGATGCTCTGGATTAGACTTAGCCCAAACTTCCCGCCCAGAGCCGAGATCTGGCCTACCACGGGAATTAATGACAGCGCATCAAGCATGCAGGAAGGAAGCGCTTCCGCTACTTGCATGACCTTACCGCCTGCCAGACCTTCAATACAGTCATAAAAAGGGATGATATGTTTCGCGCTATTCCATATCTGTTCTGTCTGGGAATAGGTATTTCCTTTATCATACAGGGCGTTGTAAAAGTGATTACGGTGCTGAGAACTGTAAAACTCCACAAGATAGCGATTGCCTCTATCCGGTGTAAGCCAGAGACGGGTTCCGAGGTCAGTGTTCACTTCAAAAGTGAATTCGTAACCAGCGGCAAGGACTTTGCTAATACCTGTGGTTTTGTTCTCTGTTATGGTGTACTGCCGCCAAAATTGAGGATTACTCAGCAGCCCGTTTTTAATATACGTGTCCACATTCCGGTCAAGGCGTATCAGGGTATATTCGCCTTTTTTTCCACGCCTTAACCCATAAATACGTTTATCGTTTTTATTCTGCGCGGAGATAAGATCTGTATTTTCCAGCGAGATGAAAATATCATCGGCACGTGCCATGCCGCCCAGACCCGAAGCTGGTGTTCTATGGGTACGCATATGAAGGAATGCAGGGCGTAGAACAGTTTCAGACGAAAAAATAAAATCATAAACGTCCTTTGCCGCGTTAATCAGCGCGTTGTCAATTAATATACTGTCGAGGTTTTTCCAGGCGTCGGCAATATTCTGAGTCACTCGCTCATATTCAGACGTCAATTTTTCCGGCACACTTGGGTGTCTACAGGGTGGCTCAGTTCCCAGCAGGTAGCGCTCTTTTGCATTTTCCCGTATTTTTTGATTTTTCTGCTCTTCGCTAAGACCCGACTCTCCACTGGGAAGAATATATAAAAGCTTTTGTTGCGGGCAGATGGCAATAAACTTCTCCGCCAGATTTCCCTTACTATCCCAGGCATTTAGCGCAGCCCGATAGTTAGAAATATTATCTTCCAGTTGGTTTGCACGTTGCTGCGCGCTTTTCCAGATTTCCATTACCGTGGATACGGCGTCTTTTACATATTTTTTGGGGGTATTTTTTACTAAATCCGGCGTGGTTTGCGCGATATACCATAATGATGGGGTGACCAGATAGGGCAGTAGCTCCGGACTGGTATCATTACTGATCATTTTTCCCCAGATGGCGGCTCCCGTGGTGGTCATTTCCTTAAAAGTGAAATTATCCGCGATACCAAGACTGGTGAGATAATCCACTCCGGTGCACAGAGAAAGAAAGTCATAGCTGGAAAATAACTGCTCCCTGGCACCGATAAATTTATGCTTATTGAGCACAGGGATTTCAGCGTGGATAAAGGTTTTCAGCATAGTGGTAAAACTGGTCCACCGGGAAGACGGAATTCTGGCGGTTCGCAGCAAAAGGCTGCTATTAAGCTCTGGGGTGGAAAGCCAGTTACTGACATCACCCAGCTTACAATCTTGTGGATTTTTCTGTTCGCTAATTTTTCTGGCGACATATTCACGTAGCGAACTTCCCAGCAGGGTGGTGAAAAACCATTGGCGATTAACGGCTTTCGCCTGCTGAAGTGAAAGTTTTTCTTTCTGCTGCCCACCGTAGCGACCAGCGGCAAGCAGGATCTGTCTGGCGAAGGAGATAACCCGTTCCGGCGGTTCTCCAGGACTATTTTTCGGAAATAACCAATCTGCAGCGGCAGCAATAATGGCTTCTTTATCCAGCTTTTTACCCGTAATTGTTTTCTCTTTCCTGAGGAATTTAACCACTCCCTGCTCGATGGCTCTCTTATCCGAGATAGGGGGCTGTAGGGTGGAGGTGAGCAGCAGTGGTTGCGCGGAAGGTAATGAAAAATCCTTACTGTCGGCAATATCATTATCGTTACTCGCCGCTGGTGTGCCCTGTGCTGTCCGGTGGTAAAAAAACCAGCTGCCGAAACCGGCAAGCAGCCCTGCGCCAGCCAGTATTGCACCTGCTTTTGCCGCGACTGATGGCTGACTCCAGCTGGTGGCTTGATCCCGTTTTTCAAGTTCATCTTCTATCGCCAGGCGATATGTTTTGCCGCTTACTTGCCACGGCTCCTGATTATTCAGTAGCGGGGAGGTTTCCGGGGGAGTGTTTTGTGTTAACAGTGGCAGTAGTTTTTCTGGCACATGGGTAAAAAAATTGCCGGTAAGTGTCAGTGAGGTGATATGTGGAGGGAGGGCATCGGGTAAGGTTTTGAGCTGAAGGTGTGATAAATCGAGGCAGGCGCTTTTATTTTCCAGACACTCTATCATCCTGGCGACAGCCGTATCTCTGAACTCCCCGCTGCCCTGCGGCGCGCTTTTTTCCCATTGCCGCCAGTGCTGCTGGTAATGTTCATTATTATTTTGGGTAAAACAGCTTTCACTCACATCATGGCAACTGATGCTTTTCCTATTCGCATTACTTATCATACACTTCCCTGTATTGTCATAAATAACAAGTGGTTATGATGATCAGTATAGAGTTCGAATAGTGAAAGAAATGCGATCCTTATCGTTATTTTAGCCAGGCCGGTTTACGGTTTACCCCTGTGTCAGGGGTAAACCGCCGTCGTCATTAATTCGGCATAGCTTCGCGCGCAATGATTGCGCCGCGATACTGAATGACTGTGCTTGCCGTTAGATGTCCACGTTTCGCTGCTGTCGCAGCATCACCACCAGTCAGGCGCACAGCAAGGTAGCCCGCGCTGAAAGAGTCACCTGCGGCTGTGGTATCAATGACTTTCTCTTTGGGTAATTTGACGGCCGGAACGTCAATGAGTGGTTCGCCGCTGATTGCTACCAGGCAAGAGTCCGCGCCGCGCTTAATAACCACTTCGGTGACGCCAGCGCGTTGAGTTCGCTCAATCACTTCTTCCACAGGTCTGGCGCCCCACAGGAGATCTTCATCATCCAGCGTCAGGAAGGCGATGTCAGTACAGGCCAACATCTGTTGATAGACCTGACGTGTCTCCTCTTTACTCGCCCACAGTCGGGGGCGGTAATTGTTATCAAAAATCACTTTACCGCCATTCGCACGGCACTCCTGCAATAGCGATAACAGCTTATTGCGGCTCGCCGGACTTAAGATAGCCAGGCTAATCCCACTGAGATAGAGGTAATCAAAAGTTGCCAGTTCTTCGCAGATTGCAGCCGATTGTTCGCTCTCCAGCCAGAACTTAGCCGCCGCCTCGTTGCGCCAGTAGTAGAAGGTACGCTCTCCGGTCTCGTCGGTTTCAATGTAATAGAGACCAGGCAGGCGATTTTCCATCCGCTGGATCAGACGGGTATCGACATTTTCGCTCTGCCATGATTCCACCATCTGCTGGCTGAAATTATCGGTACCCAGAGCCGTAACATAATGAACAGAGAGTGAAGCCGGATCGACCTGGCGCGCGATATAGACGGCGGTGTTAAGAGTATCGCCACCAAAGCCGCGATTAACTTCTGCGCCTTTTTGTGACAGTTCGATCATGCATTCGCCAATGACAGCAATTTTCCTGGACATAGTCGTGAACCTGAATCAGATAAATTAACGCTAGTTTGCGTCGTGGGGTAATTGTGGTCAACCATATTAAAACAACGTTCCACTAATTTTTTGAGCTAAACCGTATTACTTGCAAATTCTCTCTTTTGTGCGCTGTTTTTGCCAACGACCCTAACATAAAGTTATCAGGCGCAGAGCCGATAACTGAATGACGAGTTCCTCCAGGTTACCCCTTCGACAGGACACCAGAAATGAAGTTAAGGCAGGTCATCCAGCGGCTAAACATGCGTGACGCGAGCATTGAAAGCTTGCAAGAGCGCCGTTATTGGCTGCAATGTGAGCGTGCTTATACTTATCAGCCCATCTATAAAACGGATGGCCGTTTGATGGCAATTGAAGTGTTAACCGTCGTCACGCATCCTTCGCAGCCCGAAAAGCGTATTGCGCCTGACCGCTACTTTTCAGCAGTACCAGTGCGCCAGCGAGTGGATATCGTCCATGAACAGGTGACATTGCTGGCTGCACTCCGGGATTTTTTCGTTAGTCACGACGTGCTGGCATCCGTGAATGTTGATGGCCCAACTCTGCTGGCAATGCGTCAGAACACACAACTGATGGCGTTAATTGATTCATTACCATGGATTCGCTTTGAATTGGTGGAGCATATTCGCCTACCGCAGGACTCTACCTTCGCTTCCATCAGTGAAATAGGCCCGCTTTGGCTGGATGATTTCGGCACTGGCATGGCGAATTTCTCGGCTCTGAGCGAAGTGCGTTATGACTACATTAAAGTTGCTCGCGATCTCTTTATCATGCTGCGCAAAACCCCTGAAGGGCAGAGCCTCTTCACTTTGCTGTTACAACTGATGAACCATTATTGTCAGGGTGTGATTGTCGAAGGGGTTGAAACACTGGAAGAGTGGCGCGATGTACAAGGTTCTCCTGCCTTCGCCGCGCAGGGTTATTTTCTCTCCCGGCCTGTCCCTTTAGCCAAACTCGATCAAGTTATGCTGAAACTCTAATCGTTCCCCCTTTCCCACAACCTCAACTATCTTTATGAGATGCAAGGTAATAAAGGAAAGGCACAATTAATGACGAAAACGAGTAAAGCAATCATTGCCGTCATAACGACGCTGGTGCTGCTTATAGTGGTTGCCATCATTATCATTGCGACATTCGACTGGAATCGACTAAAGCCTACCATCAATGAGAAAGTTTCCACGGAACTCAATCGTCCGTTCGCGATCCGTGGCGATTTAGGTGTGGTTTGGGAGCGACAAAAAGAGGAAACCGGCTGGCGCAGCTGGGTGCCCTGGCCACATATTCATGCCAATGACATCATTCTTGGTAATCCTCCGGGGATAGCAGAAATCACCATGGTGCATCTTCCGCGCATTGAAGCCACGATTGCACCGCTGTCATTGCTGAGCAAAACCGTCTACTTGCCATGGATCAAACTTCAACAACCGGATGCGCGTTTGATCCGTCGATCAGAGAAGCTTAATAACTGGACTTTTAATCTTGCCGGGGACGAGGATAAAGATCCTAATGCACAACCCTCAGCCTGGTCATTCCGTCTCGATAATATTCTTTTTGATCAGGGGCGCATAGTCATCGACGATAACGTAAGCCGTGCTGATATTGAGATCCTTATTGATCCACTCGGTAAACCGCTGCCTTTTAGCGAGGTGACTGGCAACAGCAAAGACAAAACCGCAGCGGGGGATTACGTTTTCGGACTGACGGCGAAAGGGCGCTACAACGACCAGCCGCTCTCGGGCAAGGGAAAGATTGGCGGTATGTTGGCCCTGCGCAGTGAAGGTACGCCATTCCCGGTGCAGGCAGACTTCCGTTCGGGCAATACCCGCGTTGCGTTTGTCGGCACGATCAACGATCCGATGAATATGGGGGGTGTCGATCTGCAACTGAAGTTCGGTGGTAACTCGTTGGGTGAGTTATATGATCTCACTGGCATACTGCTGCCAGATACTCCGCCTTTTGAAACCGATGGTCACCTGGTGGCAAAAATAAATAACCAGGAAAACTCAGTTTATGATTATCGCAATTTTAACGGGCGCATTGGGGACAGTGATATTCACGGCTCGCTGGCCTACACCACCGGCAAACCACGGCCAAAACTGGCAGGCGATGTTGAGTCACGCCAGTTACGACTGGCAGATTTAGGGCCCCTCATTGGCGTGGATTCCGGCAAAGGTGCTGAGCAGTCGAAGCGTTCAGAGCAGCAAAAAGGAGAGAAGGCGGAACAACCTGCAGACAAAGTGCTGCCAAATGATCGCTTTGAAACCGATAAGTGGGACGTGATGGATGCCGATGTCCGCTTTAAAGGTCGCCGAATTGAGCATGGTTCCTCACTGCCGATAAGCGATCTCTCTACCCATGTCATTTTGAAAAATGGTGACCTGCGCCTGCAACCACTGAAATTCGGTCTGGCGGGGGGCATTATCTCCAGCAATATTCATCTCGAAGGCGATAAAAACCCAATGCAGGGGCGGGCGGATATTCAGGCCCGTCGTTTGAAACTGAAAGAGCTGATGCCCGACGTTGAGTTAATGCAAAAAACACTGGGTGAGATGAATGGTGATGCGGAAATTCGTGGTGTCGGGAACTCTGTTGCCGCACTGTTAGGCACCAGTAACGGTAATCTGAAATTACTGATGAATGACGGGTTAATTAGCCGCAACCTGATGGAGATCCTCGGTCTGAATGTTGGTAACTATATCGTCGGGCAGATCTTTGGTGATGATGAGGTGCGGGTCAACTGCGCTGCGGCAAACCTGGATCTGGTGAATGGTGTGGCACGGCCGAAAATTTTTGCTTTCGATACCGAGAATGCGCTGATCAATGTTACTGGCACCGCCAGCCTTGCTTCGGAGCAGCTTGATTTAACGATTGATCCTGAGAGCAAAGGTATCCGCATCGTTACGCTGCGTTCGCCGCTCTATGTTCGCGGCAGCTTTAAAAATCCGCAAGCCGGGGTTAAAGCAGGGCCGTTGATTGCTCGTGGTGCGGTCGCGGCAGCGCTGGCTACACTGGTGACACCAGCGGCGGCTTTGCTGGCGTTGATTTCGCCATCAGAAGGTGATGAGAACCAGTGCCGGACTATTTTGTCGCAGATGAAGCAGTAAGGAATTTACCCTCACCCTTTTTGGGTGAGGGTAATGATTTTACAGCGATTGATGCTTCGTTTCGTGAGTCAGCAGCAGTGCAATTAGCGTTAATGTTGCCATTGCAGCCAGGTAGACCCCCACATAAAACAGACCGTAGTTAGCCTGTAACCAGGTGGCAATGTAAGGTGCTACCGATGCGCCAAGAATCGACGACACGTTATAGGAGAATGACGCACCGGTATAACGCACTTCTGTTGGGAACAACTCTGGCAGCAGTGCGCCCATTGGACCGAATGTCAGACCCATCAGGCTTAAGCCCATCAGCAAATAAAGCATCACCAGCATTGGGTTACCGGAACCCAGCAGCGGTGGGAAGACAAACAGTGCAAACAGGATAATCAGCGAAGTAATCACAATCATGCTCTTGCGGCGACCAAAAGCGTCAGCCAGCAAGCCTGCGACTGGGACCATCACACCGAAGCCAATTACTGCCAGCATCAGCATCCACAACACTTCATTTCGCGGCAGACCCAGCCCCTGCGGCGAAGTACTAAAGGTCATGGAATAGACGGTCATGATATAGAACAGCGTGTAGGTTGCCAGCATGATAAACGTACCCAGCACGGTCACGCGGACATGCTTAGTCAGCAGCGTTCCCATTGGTACTTTGACCTGTTTTTTCGCGGCGGCGACTTTAGCAAAAACTGGCGTTTCATGCAGCGAAACGCGGACATACAGGCCAATAATTACCAGCACAGCGGAGAAGATAAACGGTACGCGCCAGCCCCAGCTCATAAACTGTTCATCAGTTAACAGCCAGGAGAGGAGTAAGAAAGTCCCGTTTGCAAAAAAGAAGCCGATTGGCGCACCAAGCTGAGGGAAAGAGCCATACAGGGCGCGTTTACGCGCTGGTGCGTTCTCCGTTGCTAATAATGCCGCGCCTCCCCACTCACCACCGAGTCCCAGACCCTGACCAAAACGTGCCAGTGCCAGCAGCAGAGGTGCCAGAACACCAATTGTTTCATAGGATGGCAGCAGTCCAATGACGACTGTAGAAATCCCCATTGTCAGCAGCGATGCAACAAGCGTTACTTTACGGCCAACGCGATCGCCAAAGTGGCCGAATACCGCTGAACCTATCGGCCGTGCAATGAAAGCGATAGCAAAAGTTGCCAGCGACTGTAGTGTCGCTGCCGTAGGGTCTCCCTGCGGGAAGAAGATATGTGGAAAAATTATGACCGCAGCGGTTGCATAGATATAAAAGTCGAAGAACTCAATGGCCGTACCAATGAGAGAGGCAACCACGACTTTATTTCGTGAGTTGACTGGGGTGCTTCCCGGCTCGTTGTCGAAGGTGGTAGCTGAAGCTTGCATAGAATTTTCTTATTTTGGCGAACGAACGACCATATTAGCCATAGCAAAAGCGACATTTCAATCTGTGACAATGCTCCGGTTAGTTCAAAAAACGTTCAAAAAGTGAATAGTTTCTGCTCCCGCGATTTGACATCCCTGAAATGCTTAATAAACCTCTAGAGTCAGTTGATAAAACTGGTTTAAGGTTAAATAAAAGTTACCAACTGGATTTTCATGCTAAAAATGCTGATTGGGCTGAGTTTTCTCAGCCCACAGGTTGACTCAGTGGTTATTGCTGCCCGGCATTGGCTGGTCTCCTTTGTACTGCGCGGTGGCGATCCAGGCGGCACAAAAGAGCGTTAAACGAGCAAAGAAGTAGAAAAAAGCCATCAGGCCGAGCACTGAACCAAACGCTGCTCCGGAAGGGGATTTCACCAGTGAGGGTAGCGTCCAGGTCATGATGATTTTAATGACCTCAAAGCCGACGGCCGCAATGATCGTTCCACGAATCAGTGCCTTTTTACGCGGGCGGTGGCGAGGCAATCGCCAGAAAATCCAAAAGAACAGCAGGAAATTAGCAAAAATAGATATAGCCAGCCCGATTAATCGCCAGGCGGGTTTAAGCCACTCAATGTAATCAAGATGCAGTGCGGAAATGATAAGCTGCTGCGCTGAGCCGGAAATGGAGGTGATTGACAGGGTGACAATCAGCGCCACCAACAGGCCAATAAGCGAAATAAAATCGCGCAGATACTTCACCCAAATTTTCTCGGCATCCTGTGAATTCCGCTCCCACACATCGCGCGACTGAGCACGAATTGCCTCGCGTAAGTTACCCATCCAGTTGATGCCGGAATAAAGCGCAATGGCCAGACCAACAATACCCACGGTGGTACGCTGCTGCACGGCAATATTAATGGTGTTCTGTAGCGTTGCCGCCATCGTCGGATCACTGACGTTCTTGAGAATTTTTGCAAAGATATCCTCCAGCAACGTAGGGTGTGATGCGAGCACAAAACCGGCGGCAGCAAAGGAAACCATTAATATGGGGATCATCGACAGAAACGAGAAATAGGTGATCGCTGCGCCAAACTGATTCCCCATCCGGTCATTGAAGCGTTCGGTAGCCCGGATAAGGTGCGCAATCATTGGGATTCGTTGAATTTTTTCTGCCAGATTACTGAATCTGGCGACTATTCCGTTGGTTTTGCTGGAAGCGGACGTTGTTTTTTCTGCAGGTAGTGTCTCCATCTTCCTGACGGGTTGATAATCAAGGTCTTGCGTCGGGCGTTTTTCGGTATTTTCCGGCGTCATCAGGTCTGTTTTCCTTCTCCTGAACGTGATGGATTTAAAAATTATAGCCCACTGTTAATCCACGTAATCCTTCATCACGCCGCTGAGCCACTCCATAAACAGATGTACGCGACGAGAAAGGTTGCGACGATGAGGATAAATAAGCGATACCGGCATCGGTTCAGCGCGATATTGTGGCAGGATCTCTACCATTTTTCCCGTACGCAGCGCTTCACGCACACCAATACGCGGAACCTGAATAATTCCCAGTCCTGCCAGGCAGGCTGCGTGATAAGTTTCGGTGCTGTTTACCGTCAGGATGCCGCCCGTTTTGATCCATCGAGTCTGGTTATCCTGCCAGACCTCAAAACCTTGCGGGCGTGTTCCCAAATTAACGGCGTAATGTACCAGGGCATGGGATGAGAGTTCGTCGAGGCTGGAAGGATAGCCAAAGCGCGCCAGGTAATCGGGGCTGGCACAGTTGATTATTGATAGTTTTCCCAACTGGCGGGCGATGAAACCAGAATCTTTCAGTGTCCCGACACGCACCACACAGTCAAAACCCTCACGAATAATATCGACCAGCCGATCGCTGCTGCTAAGCTCCAGCTCAATACCAGGATAGTGTTGCAAAAAAGCGGGCAGGCGCGGGATGACCAGGTTTTTCGCCATTGCTACCGGCATATCTACACGCAAACGACCACTAATCGTGGAGGGATCGTGCAAAAACAGAGCGTCAAGTTCGTCGATATTGGCCAGCAGATCTTTTGCCCGCTCATAATAAATTATACCGTCCTGGGTAAGTTGAACGCGCCGGGTTGTACGATGTAAGAGCTGGGTGCTGAGATGTGTCTCCAGTGCCTGGATTTGACGCGATACGCTCCCTTTAGGCACACCCATTGAATCCGCCGCGCGAGAAAAACTTTCCAGTTCTGCGACACGAACAAATAGTTGCATTGCGTAAATTTTATCCATCAACGTGCCACATTGTTATTTTAAATGAAACAGTGAAGCGTAATTTAGCACCTTTATTGTTTTGCTGGCGACTAATAAGCTTCTTTTATACACAACGTCGGTATCGAAGAGGTTTTTTATGAGACAGACCATTGCATTAATCACTGGCGGTAGCCGTGGATTGGGTAAAAACGCAGCCCTGAAATTGGCTGCCAGGGGAACGGGGGTTATCCTGACCTATAACCACAGTGAGCAGGAAGCACAACAAGTTGTTAGCGAAATCATGGAAAAAGGCGGGAAAGCAGTAGCATTACAGCTAAACGTCGGTGAAATTTCCACCTTTGACATTTTTATCCAACAAGTACGCCAGCAGCTTAAGACCCTCTGGCAAAGTGAAAGCTTTGACTATTTATTAAACAATGCCGGGATCGGTTTAAATGTACCTTATGCCGAAACCAGTGAAGCGCAATTTGATCAACTGATGAACCTGCACTTCAAAGGACCCTTCTTTTTGACCCAACGCCTATTACCGTTGATAGCCAATGGGGGGCGTATTCTCAATGTTTCAAGTGGACTGGCTCGCTTCTCGCAGCCGGGACACTCTGCCTATGCAGCAATGAAAGGGGCGATGGAGGTACTGACGCGTTATCAGGCGAAAGAGCTGGGGGCGCGAGGTATTTCGGTGAATATTATTGCACCGGGGGCTATCGAAACTGATTTTTCGGGTGGTGTGGTACGAGATAACCAACAGGTTAACCAGTTTCTTGCCTCGCAGACGGCACTCGGTCGGGTAGGGTTACCGGATGATATTGGCGATGCCATCGCAGCGTTGCTAAGTGACGAACTCAGATGGATGAACGCCCAGCGCGTGGAAGTTTCCGGCGGGATGTTTCTCTAAAGGATACTGCCCGGTAGCGCGCATGCCGCCGGGCATGAGCCAGATTACTCTTTATTAAAATGATGCACTTTGATGCGAGGAGGCTGCTGTTTTTTATCCAGAGAACCACTGATTCGCACCAGGTTATCCGGTGAAACAGATCTGCCGTCAAACACGGCCATTGGGATAATAACCTCTATCTGGCCCGTTTTATCGCGAAAGTCATAAATATCTTCGCCTTTTTTCTGCAGCAAGTTGCCGCGCAGCGAGACGGAGGCACCGTCGTGCATCTCTTTTGCCTCTTTTACATTCATGGTGCGCGCGTCCTCAATGCCACGATAGCCATCTGTCATTTTATGCGGCGGTGGTGGCGCATCATCTGTTTTCAGTCCGGGGGAGTCTTCTGCAAATGCTGTCATGGAGAACAGCGCCGCCACGCAGGCGGTTAGCACGATTTTCTTCATAGCTTCTCCTGCTCATTACAAAACACACTCTTAAGCCTGGCAGAGAAGAAAAAAATAAAGAGGGCGAATTATCCGGTTTTGCCATATTCCTGGCGCAGTAAACCGAAAAGCCAATCGTTTTGCCACTCTCCCGCCAACCAATATGTAGCACGAAGTTCCCCTTCCAGTAAGAACCCTGTTTTTTCCAATAAACGGCGTGATGCGATATTTCCTGCTGTCACCGTGGCGGTAAGACGCCGAAGACCACCTGTCGTAAAAGCGTAATCACAAAGTGCGATAAGTGATTCGTGTGCGTAGCCTTTTCCCTGTTTTTCTGGAGCGAACAGGAAGCCGACTTCAGCGCAGTCTTGCCCATGATGTCGATAACCTGTTACACCCAATAGCGTTTGTGTGGCGTTATCGCGCACCACCAGACACAACCAATGGCTGCTGCCTGGTGACCAATGCGGGAGGCGGGTATTGAACGCTTCGCGGATAGCTTGTTCAGGCTGGGCATCGGCGACATAACGCATTACATCAGGGTGCTGTTGTAGCGCCAGAAAAAAGGGCCACTCATTTTCGGTAATTTGCGTACAGGTTAGTCTGGGGGTGTAAAGCATAATCATAATGAGTTTTCCCACATTTTTTTTGCGAGTTGAAACCAGTATCACTAATAATAATCACGAAGTGGTCTATTCTTTAGTTACTCATAAATAAAGAAAAATTGGCATTCTGGTTTCGTCCAGAGAATTATTTCTAAAGTTGTAGTTAAAGGAAAATAATGACACATACTGCCCCAGTTAATAAGGGTGAACAGTTTGAAAAATGCATTGCTATTATTCGCCAGGCTTCCATCGAAATTTTGCTGCTATTAAATGTACATTTCGAGGAGGGGAAAGATCCCCGCTGGTTTTTGGAACAATTGGAAGGTGCGCGACTCAGCATGGGTGGCTGGGGAGCGGTGGCTAAACGACTTAAACTTAACGATGCGGAATTAACACAGTTCACTTTGCAGCTTCGTCACCTGCAACAGCTTGTCCCTCATTATGATAAGGGCCAGGATGTGACGGAAAATCAGTTGATTGCGGCGCTACGTGTTGTTGCATCGCTGGAAAATCTGCGGATTAAGCAGCCGCTATTAAGCTATAACACATCGCTTAATGCAGATGCAGCCTCGCAACAGTATGGGCTAATCCAGTTGCGTACGCTGGAGATGATGATCAAGTCGCTGGTAACGCAAGCGCGGCCAGATTCGGAGCGCCTGCGTAATCATTTGAAAACGCAGTTTGGTGCCGACCGCGTGAGGCGCTGGCTACGTATTGGTGAGCGTAATGATATTTTAAGCGGTATGCGCTTTAGCGAACTGTCGTTGATGCTGGTTGATAAAAAAGAGTTCAGTCAACACTACGAGCGTCTCTTTAATGATTCGTCAGTGTTAAATCTGTTTCTGGAAACACGTAAGACGCTGCAAAGCTTTCTTGATGACTTGCGGCAGATGCGTGCGGCAGTGATTGCCGGGCAGCCGCTGACCTTTAATCAACTCGCATTATTGAACAGCTACTATACGCAGATCACTGGCCCGGTGCAGCGCGCGCAGGCAGAAGGGCGAACCCGAACCAATCCCGCGGAATTACTGCAACAAGCCGGGGAGGATTTGGATGCTTACTGGGAACAAGTGCGTAAAAAGGATCGTGCTGCCGGAGGCGATGCCAAACCAATGCGTGACCATATTGATGGTCCGACTAAACACACTGTTCGCAGCCGTGAAGAGCAGGATGAGCTGTTGGCGACTGCGCTTTGGGGGGCCGTTGGTGTGCTGGTGTTAGTGATTGCGATTGGCGCATTCTGGCTGATGAGCGGCGGCGTTTCCTCACCGATTGCCCGCCAGGTTAATATTTCTATGCCGTCGAATGAAGGCCAGCGCGTATCACCGAAAGAAGAGCTTACGCAAATGGGGATCCCGCGCGATGATGATAGCTTTCGCTCGGCAATTAATCGTAACGATACCCGGGTGGTTTCGCTGATGTTGCGTACTGGCATGAACTGGAAACTCTCATGGACCGAACAGGCGGTAGCCGCCGAGTATTACGATGTATTGGATCTGCTGCTACGCTACCGGCTACAAATGGATGAAAAACGGCCCTGTCGCCGATTTATTTCCACTCTCAGTCATGAGATGGCAGCGGGCAAACGATTGACGTCCATTGGAGAGAGCTATCTGCGAGCTTTTTGCACCGTACCCGCGGTAGTTCAAAGACAGCAGTATGAAATGGAACAGGCACAGTTGCGATATGATGCTGCGCCTACAGACGAAAACAAAAAATGGGCAGATATACAGGCTGCCATTTATGATGCGATCGATTAGGGAAATACTTCCATTAGGAAACTGCGGGCCTGAACAAGCTTCAGGCCCGCGTCTGCTATTTCGGTTCACCGTATAGACCGATTAAGCGGCGTACCACCCCGTTGGTCCAGCCAAAACCGTCCTGCAATGGATACTCACCACCACCACCTTCACGCGGCGTACCACCCGCGATGTGATATTTTTCCACCAGTTTATGATGCTTCTGGTAGAGATGATTAACTGTTTGTAGCCAGTTGCGGGCGATTTCGTCACCCAATGCATCGTTGCCATACAGCTTGAAGCCTTGTATTGCCATCCACTGTAAGGGGGCCCAGCCGTTGGGTTTATCCCACTGCTCACCTGTCTCATACTCGGTGGCCATAATGCCGCCCGGTGTCAGCAGGCGTTTTTTTACTGCTTCAGCCAGACGTTCTGCCTGTTCATGAGTCGCCATGCCAACATACAGCGGTACGATACTGGCCGCAGAAAACAGCGCCATCTCTTCCCGCCTCCAGTCGTAATCACGGAAGCAGCCGTTTTCGTCATCCCACATATAGCGATTAACCGCAGCCCGACGATCGCTCGCCTTCTGGCGGAACAGCGCTTCCCGTTCCCGATCGCCTTTCAGCCCGGAAATATTGGCGATTGCGCTTTCCAGTTTAAACAGAAAAGCATTCAAATCGATGGGGATAAACTGTGTTGTGCGAATGCTTGCCAGGCGGTGTGGATCGCGCAGCCAACGAGAAGAGTAGTCCCAGCCTGAAGCCGCACCCGCACGTAGATCCCGATATACCTCGCTAGCCGGACGGCTGGAATGCTGGGCTGTTTCCACATCCTCTAACCATGACTCATCACGTGGCGTATCGCGATCGTCCCAGTAACGGTTGAGCAGCGAGCCGTCAGGCATCCGCACCACATGGCGATAGGCCTGATTTAACACTAATGATTCAGCCCCATCCATCCAGAAGGCATACTCCATCAACAGATGGTCAAGGTAGCGTCGCGCGCCGCGAACGCCATCCTCCTCGAACAGTTCCACCATCAGGGCGAACACCGGAGGCTGAGAGCGGCTTAAATAGTAAGTTCGGTTACCATTCGGGATATGACCATAACGTTCGATCATCCAGGCGAAGTTATCCGCCATACACTTCAGCAGATCATCACGACCGCTCTCCGCCAGCCCCAGCATGGTGAAATAGGAGTCCCAGTAATAGGTTTCGCTGAATCGACCACCCGGCACAATATAGGCCTGCGGTAGCGCTAACAGTGATGACCAGGGAATATGATCCTGTGGCTCGCGGGTTAACACCGGCCACAGCTTATCAATATGCTCCTTAAGTGTATTATCCGGGTCGGATACATACTCTCTATGATGGTTCTCTGGCATCCAGAAGTGAGCCTCTACGAACTTGCGTAGATCGAAGCCTGGTTTGCGTTTAATTTTGCGGTAACGAATCAGAATATCGAGCGGATCCATTTTCGGCGCACAGTCGGGAAAGGTTTTGCTATCGGCAAAAATACGTGACGACTGCACGCTTTCAAACAGTTCAAGATAACGATCGGCAGGGGTGAGCGCATCGGATGCGGGTAGCCCTTCGATCATTTCAGGTTCCGGTTCCGCCTCGATCATTTCATCCAGTTTTAACTCGCACGGATCGGTTTCGTAGACAACTTCATCTTCAATTACGAATTCGATGGATTCTGCGCTTTGAAGTTTCTGGTTGAACATAGTGATAGTGGCCTCCGGATATCGTCGTAAAAAATTACGGGTATTGCCCGGCTATCTATTAATGGTAGACATTCGCTTCGGACTTTGCGGGGCAAACTGTGCGCCTGATCACGATTCATTAGTGCCCGGCTTAAACGCAAACGCGTTAAGCTATTGATTTTTAGCCAATGGATACATAACTGACTGGTCAATGTAGTGATGTCTTTCGGAGTAATCGTTTTGCAACGATTTGTGAATAACAGTAGCCCTGCACATTATCGCAGAATTGGTTATTGTTTCGCCACTTAATTACCAAAAAAGGTTGGAATTCACCCGAAAACGATAGCTAAAGATAAGTCTGCGCCACAGGGAAGGGGTAGGCCCGGCGCTAAGGCGCACCGGGCAAAGTATTAACGCGGGATCTGTTGAGTAATACAGTGGATATTGCCGCCGCCCAGCAGAATTTCACGCGCTGGTACGCCGGTAATAACAAAACCCGGATACATCTCAGCAAACAGCGCTTGCGCAATGTCGTCGGTAGTCGCATCCAGCAGCGGAAAAATAATCTGTTGGTTGCTAACCAGATAGTTAACGTAAGACCCCGCCAGGCGGTTGCCTTCGCTACGCTCTATCGCTGTACCTTTTTCAACGTCACTCGTCTCTTCTGCGCTAGCGAACATCGGCTGGGGTGCCGGGATTTTCCAGATTTTCAACCAGCGACCCTGTGCATCTTTAGCACTTTCCAGCACTTTCAGCGCAGCGACGGAGCGGGCATATTGCGGATCGTTGACGTCATCGGTCCAGTGCAACGCAACTTCACCCGGACGCACAAAGCAGCACATATTATCGATATGACCGTCGGTTTCGTCGTTAAAGACACCTTCCGGCAGCCAGATTATCTGCGTTACGCCCAGATATTCACGTAATTGCTGCTCAATTTCTCTCTGGGATAAATGCGGATTACGGTTTGCATTAAGTAGACATTCTGCGGTGGTCAGCAGCGTGCCTTCACCGTCCACATGGATAGAACCGCCTTCCAGCACCAGATCGGTCTGGTAGCATGGCATATGATGGTAATTTGCCACCTGACCAGCAATCAGCTGATCCTTATCCCAGTGACTGTACAGCCCGCCATTCAACCCGCCCCAGGAGTTGAATGTCCAGCTAATACCACGCTGTTCCCCTGCATGATTTAATACCACAGTCGGTCCGGTATCACGCATCCAGGCATCATCGCTCTCCATCTCCACCAGCGTAATTTCTGCGGGCATGGTACTGCGTGCTTTCGCCATTTCTGCAGCAGGCACGCCCATAATCACCGGCGTGTTGCGAGAGATAGCCTTTGCAACGGCAGCAAAAGCAAGCTGTGCGGGAGCAGCACCCGCACGCCAGTTATCGGTACGGTATGGCCAAATCATCCATACCGCCTGCTGGGGCGCCCATTCTGCAGGCATCGCAAACCCGTCTTGAGCGGGTGTGGTGAGCTCAGACATGGCTTAGCTCCTTACGCTGCCATCAGAAGTAGCAATCGCACCGTACATATTTGGGCGGCGATCGCGGAACAGGCCCCATGATGCACGCTGTGCAGCAATAGCTTCCAGATCAAAGGTATGCACCAGCACCGTTTCATCGGTTTTGTTTGCCTGCGCAACCAGTTCCCCTGTTTGATCGGCAATAAAAGAGGAGCCGTAGAAGGTCATTTCCAGACCCTCGATATATTTGCTGGCTTCTGTACCGATACGGTTTGAGGCAATAACCGGGATAACGTTAGCCGCGGCATGACCCTGCTGCACGCGGGTCCAGTGCGGCTGGCTGTCGATCTCCGGGTAAGCGGGTTCAGAACCAATAGCGGTTGGGTAGAAAATTAATTCTGCACCTTGTAACGCGAGGCAGCGCGCGGTTTCCGGGAACCACTGATCCCAGCAGATGCCGACGCCGATTTTCGCATAGCGGGTGTTCCAGACTTTGAAGCCGGTATCCCCTGGAATGAAAAACTGTTTTTCCTGATAGGCCGGGCCATTAGGAATATGTGTTTTCCGGTAGGTGTCCATCACGCTGCCGTCAGCATCGATCATTACCAGCGAGTTGTAATAAGCATTGTTGCACTTTTCAAACAGGCTCAGTGGCAGAACCACCTCCAGCTCTTTCGCCAGGGCTGAAAAATGTTTGATCAACGGGCTGGTCGCGACTTCTTGTGCGAGAGCGTAGTGCTCCGGGCTTTGGTCGATACAGAAGTAAGGGGCGGCAAATAATTCCTGGATAAGGATGACCTGCGCACCCTGACGGTGAGCTTCACGCACCAGACGTTCGGCGTTGTGGATGTTTTTTTCCAGATCCCAGCTACAAGCCATTTGGGTTGCGGCGACGGTTACATTTCTCATTACAAATCTCCCGGTAATCGCTGTTCAGGCAGTACAGACAAAGCGTGCACTTTATACAGCACACTATATCAATGGGCACCGTTATGAATAAAATGTATTGTTATCATAAAAGCATGAACAGGATGCATAACAGTGATTGATCTGAATCTGTTACGTCTGGTGCCAATACTGGCTAAAGAAAAAAGTGTGACTCGTGCGGCCAATAAAGCCAATCTTTCTCAGTCAGCCTTTAGCCACGCGTTGAACCGCCTGCGTGAACAGTTAAAAGATGAGATGTTTGTCCGTACTCGTAATGGAATGGAACCGACGCCCTATGCAGCATCAATGATTCCCGTCATTGAGAGTGCACTGAGCAAATTGGATACTGCCACGCGCGGGCCAAGCCATTTTGATCCCTCTCGGGATGCGCACACGTTCTATATCGGTGCAGTGGACTATTTCGAATTTATGTTTATGCCAGTGCTTACCGCCAGATTCAAAAAGATTGCGCCGAATGTGCGGCTTTCGGTGGATATTTTATCCGAAACGATCAAATTGGAACGAGTGGAGAAAGGGCAACTGGATGCATTTATCGGCGTCGATAACGTGCAGCATATTCCGCATTATTTTAATAAGCACCCGCTGCTATCGGATCATTATGTTGCTATTGCCTCAACGGATCGTCGGGATCTGCCGACGCAGCTGACGATCAAGCATCTGGTCAGTGAGGCGCAAATACATCTACCGGCGGTGAGTTCTGGCGCAGATCATATTGATGGCTGGCTATTATCGCAGCATCTGTATCGTCCTCTTGCGACGGTGGTACAAAGTTATGCCGTGGGGGGACGTGTGGCGGTGACAACAGGATATTTGATGTGTGTACCGTTTCGTATAGCTCAGGAGCTGGCGAAAATGTTGCCGCTGCGCATTATGGATTTACCGGAAGGCGCGCCAGCCTATGACTTAATTCTGCTCACCCACCGTCTGTTTGATTACCAGCCAGCGGTGCAGTGGCTGATGAATGAACTCAAAAGGGCGCCTATTTAATGAAAGTTATTAAAAGCATTGAGCGATATTTGGCATTCTTTCAGCGATGAATCGGTATTATCGTGTGTCACTGCTAATGAGAGGACAATTATGCCAACAGAAATTGTCGGTTGCAGCAATCTTCGTCTGGCTCACATTGCGCGAAATAATGCTATGCGAGCAGCGCAGCATCACGGTATGACCACTTCTGATAAAATTGCTTTCGCTAAAAGAATCGATGCAGTCCATTTGGAGTTTTGGGCAAAAGTAAGGTTAAAGCAGCTTGAAAAAGCGGAGCCGGAAGGTCAACCAAAAAATTTCAGCAAGGCGGTGACTTCTGTATCTGCACCCCATCAATAAAGCCGGTATTCATGAAATTAGGTCTGTTCCCATGCCAGTGTTAAAATAAGCCATCTTGTTAATTACGGCGTAGAACACTGCATGAGCATGCTAAACGAGACAAAAAGCAGAGTGCTTTCTGTTTTTGATTTTGATGGAACCCTTACGCGGCATGACAGCTTTATTCCTTTTTTACGATTCGCGTTCGGTAACCTTTTTTTTACCAGACGGATCATCAAGTTAACCATGCCTTCTATCCGTTGCTTTCGGCGCAAGCTGACACGTGATGAACTTAAAGAAGTGTTGATTACAACTTTTCTTACCGGCGTCGAAGAAAAATGGGTCCGTGAGAAAGCTGAAGCCTACTGCAACCTTTACTGGGAGCGCCTGATGCGGCCTTCTGGTTTGTTAGCGGTCGCGGCTGAGGTCTCTTCTGGCGCTGAAGTGACTCTCTGTTCGGCATCCCCAATGCTAGTCCTGCAGCCCTTTGCTGACAGACTCGGGATTAAGCTGATTGGGACTCAACTCGAAAGTAGGGATGGCGTACTGACTGGGCGCATTGATGGTCATAATTGCCGCTGCATCCAGAAAATCCATCGGCTTGAGGAGGTGTATGGCCCGCTCGATCAGTTTCATATTCGCGCATGGGGAGACACCCGTGGCGACTATGAATTGCTAACAGCTGCGACCGATGCGCATTGGCGGCATTTTCATCCCGCCTGGGCCCGCAAGCCTTCTGCGTTGGACCGGATACGTATTAATACCTCCAGCCAATCTTAATGAGCGCATAAAAACCCCGGCAATCTGGCCGGGGTATGATAATAAAATATCAGACATTCACGCCGTGCTGAGATGCCAGTGCAGCCAGACCACCAGCATAGCCCTGGCCTACCGCTTTAAATTTCCACTCATTACCGTGGCGATACAGCTCACCGAAAATCATCGCCGTTTCGGTAGAGGCATCTTCCGACAGGTCGAAGCGAGCAATTTCCGCACCGGTGTCATTGTTATAAACACGCATAAAGCTGTTGTTTACCATGCCGAAGTTCTGCTTGCGGGTTTCAGCTTCATAAATAGTGACTGCGAACACCAGTTTTTTGACGTCAGGAGAAATTTTCGTCAGGTCGATCTTCACCTGCTCGTCATCGCCATCACCTTCGCCGGTACGGTTGTCACCCTGATGCTCAACAGCGCCATCAGGGCTAACTTTGTTGTTGAAGAAGATAAAATGCGAGTCAGACAACACCTTACCATCATCACCGACCAGGAAAACAGAAGCGTCGAGGTCAAATCCCTGACCATCAGTGACACGTGCATCCCAGCCAAGGCCTACCATGGCAACATTCATGGTCGGTGCTTCTTTAGTCAGGGATACGTTACCGCCTTTTACGAGAGAAACTGCCATTTTTTGCTCCTGCTATTTGTCGAGATAAGGGCTGCTTGCGCAACCCTGTAAATGAGATATACCGTTTAATCAGGACGCATTGATGCCGTACTGTGCACAAACGGATGCCAGGCCGCCCGCATAACCCTGGCCTACAGCACGGAATTTCCACTCACCATTATGGCGATAGAGTTCACCAAACAGCATGGCGGTTTCAGTGGAAGCGTCTTCAGTCAGATCGTAGCGCGCCACTTCGGTCTGGTTGTCATCGTTCACCAGACGAATAAAAGCGCCCGAGACCTGGCCAAAGCTTTGACGGCGCGCCTGTGCATCATGGATGGTGACGACAAAGATTATCTTATCGACATCAGCAGGAACGGCATCCAGCTTCACTTTTAACGATTCATCATCGCCATCGCCTTCACCGGTACGGTTATCGCCGGTATGGGTGACCGAACCGTCTGAAGATTTCAGATTGTTGTAAAAAATAAAGTCTGCATCACTACGCACTTTACCGTTCTGCGCCAGCAGGAATGCAGAAGCATCCAGGTCAAAATCCTGACCATCAGTTGAACGAGCATCCCAGCCGAGGCCGACAAGGACATTTTTCATTGTGGGGGCAGCTTTGCTTAGAGAGACATTTCCGCCCTTCGAAAGAGAAACACTCATAGATTTACCTCTTACGTGAATTTTATTTTCCATTTAGCCGAAGCAGTGTGGTGCCTTTATTCTTTAGCTTCTTTTGCCGGAAACATAATGCTGGCAATGATACCCAGCGCCAGCACGCCCAGAACAACATACAGGCTGGTGGTCGCCGAAATGTTGTAGCCGTGATGCCAGATGTGATCGGTCGCGTTGAGACCCAGTTTTGCCGCGATAAAGAACAGCAGCACGATAACGGCTTTCTCTAAATGCACCAGGTACTGCTTCAGTGCTTCAAGCACAAAGTAGAGAGTACGCAGGCCGAGGATAGCAAACATCATTGCGCTATAAACAATTAAGGGTTCGCGGCTAACAGCGATGATCGCTGGTACGGAGTCAAACGCAAACATCACATCAGAGAGTTCGACGACGGCCACACAGAGCATCAGCGGCGTTGCATACAGGGCCGCTTTTTTTCCACGACCGATGGTCACATCGCTGTTTTCAGGTTTTGCCAGTTCAGCATCAACTTCCTTCTGGCTAAGAAGAAATGCGTGCCCCTTCATTTTTGGCCAAATCGGGAAGAAACGCTTAACCAGTCGATAGGCGAGATGCTGGGAGTAATCCTCAATCTCATCATCGTCGTCACCGTTCTTCAGCATCATGACAGCCGTCCAGGCGACAATAAGGGCAAATACGATTTCGACATACGGCCCCAGGCTAAGCAGCCCTGTACCGATGGCAACGAAAATACCCCTGAACACGATGGCGCCAATAATCCCCCAGTAGAGCACACGGTGGCGATATCGATCCGGCACCGCAAACCAGGAGAAGATTGCCATCATGACAAACAGGTTATCGACAGAGAGCACTTTTTCCAGCGCATAACCCGTTACAAACAGGCTGGCAACTTCAGCCCCATGATGGATATAGAGGAAACCGGCAAATGCCATCGCGACAACGACCCAGAAAATGGACCACAAAACGGCACTTTTCAGGGAAATTGGCTTGTCATTTCGATGCATAAACAAGTCAATAAAGATGGCACCGACCGCCAGCGCAATAAAAACAATGACTGTTTCGGTCGGAAAACCGATATGTGTTGAAACCATAGTTAACCCTTAGAGGAACAATTATCAAAGCCCGAATTCAACAGGATCAAATCCCAGTGCAACGGCAATTTCACGGACAGCTTTTTGTTCATCCTGATCAAAATTGCCATCACTTTTGGCAACGGCAATACCAACCCGCAACGCCAACTGCGCGGCTTCAGGCTGATCTTTTAGTGCCAGGATATACTTCATGGTTTCACCTTTACCAATTTCAATATCGAAATCGAAGCTAGAAACCAATTTACTGAAGAATTCGATAACCTCATTAGTATCAAACACCTTCAATTCTTCGGAAGAGCGCAGGAAACCAATCATTTTCTGTTTTTCTTCCGCGCTAACACCATCACTGGCTACGGCAATACGAGCGCAGACTGCAACGGTACCTTGCATGAATTTCTTGTTCTTAAAACGGCCTACCTGACGAGTGAGTTCATCTCGCCCCTGGGTAAAGGCATCTTTAACTTTGTTGAAAAAACTCATGATAAATTCCTCAGTTGCTGTGTTATTTAGAGCCTTTGGTCCAGCGAAAGCCCCAGCCGAATGCTTTATCCATATCCGCCTGGCCTGTGAAATACTGGTTAATTCGCTCTACCTTAATGGCACCGTTTTCATTAACAAGTCGGGCAATCGCGCACAATGTGCGTCTGTTTTCACCCTCGGTGAGCCGGGTTTCGATAGGCGGCTGATCGGGTATATGCACAGTTACCACGCCGTCGGTCTTATCCCAGCTTGGAACGCCCTGATAAATAAAGGCATAAACCAGCACCTGACGGATGTTTTTCCATTCACGACCATTGATATGCAGCCACTCACCATCAGAAACTTCCCCGGTACGGTCATCGCCTTGCAGTTGCACATAAGGCTCGCCATGGTAGTCGCCAAAGGCATTTCCCAGCGCCTGGATAACGGATTTGTAGCCATCCTGCAGTTCAACGAAAGCCCCCAAATCCAGGTCGATACCTTTTGAACCGAACATACCCAGCAGGCCAGAGGAGCCGTTGCCACGATGCCAGTTGAGGTTAATGCGGATTTCGCCAAAATTGTCACGTTTAGCGAGGCTAATCGCGGGTTTCTCTTTCGTCAGAGAGACTTTGCTCAGGCTAATTTTGCCCGGCGCAGGAGTCGTTGGCGGTGGAGTCACTGGCGGAGCAGCCGGTAGCGTGGGATTATCCGCGATATCTACACCATAATGTTCGGCCAGCGGTTGCAGACCGCCATTAAAGCCCTGGGAGACGAAGCGGAATTTCCACTCGCTGTTACGACGGTAAAATTCGCCCAGAATCAACGCCGCTTCTTGCCGTCCGTTGAGTTCAACGGTTCCCTCATGTAGCAGTTCACCCCCGTGTTCAACCTGAATTGCCAGATTGCGCAACCCGGCGATAGTCTTCCCGCCATCACAAGTAACGGTAAATGCGACTTTTTGTACGTCGGCTTTGAGACGGTTAAGTGAAACCGTAAAAGTGGAGTTATTACCTTCGCTTGCAAGAACGATGGTGCCGTCGTCATTACGTGGCTGACCATAGAACACCATATCTGCATCGCCTTGCACCTTACCATCGGCAAATAAACGAAACGCAGAGGCGTCGACTGGGTTACCAGAAGTAATACGAACCCGAAGTTCCTGAGAAGGGACGGGGGCATTCCCCCCTGGCATAAGATTCATTAGCGCACCACCGTAGCAACAATGTCAGAATGCATATCGTCAATAGTACGGCCACGACAAGCGTGTCCATGTGCAGTGAAATCCCAGTTACCATTGTTACGACGCAGCGATGCGATAATGATACCTGTATGAGAACCTTGCTCTGTCAGCTTGTAACGCGCCAGCTCTTTGTCCGTCTGATCGACAACGCGGCAGAAAGCGTTATCAACATCATTAAATGTCTGACCACGGAAACTGTTTACCGTAAATGCCAGATATTCGACATTTGAGGGCAGCTTGCTCAGATTGACTTCAATGACTTCATCATCACCATCGCCTTCTCCAGTCAAATTATCACCATGATGGATAACGGACCCGCAGCGAGATTTCAGATTGCGAAACCAGATGGTATCGATTGTATTTCCGGCGCTGTCCATTAATACGCAACCCGCATCCAGATCAATAGAATCGCTTCCACCGAACAGGCCTCCTAAAAACCCTTTTTTCTTAATAGGATCCCAGCCAAGTCCAAATTTAACCTGGTTGATTGAGGACGATTCTTTGCTGAGTGATACCGTCTGGTTCTTGCTTAGTGAGACCATATTCTTTTCCTTAACAGGTATTAACGGAGTCAAAGCGGATTTTTGTTAGTCTGGATATAAAGAAAATCATATCATGATGTAGTTCAGTGACAAGTTCATTCGCATAACCTTTGCAAATATTTACTAAGTCGATAGTTGCAACAAGACTCATTTATGAAGTTAATTTGTTGATAATTATGATATTTAACAATCTTTACGTTTTTGTTTGTAAGTAAGTTAGCGAAATTCATTTAATCATAATATGATTGACATTGATTTAAGCGAATTTTAGGTTCGCTTAATTATTTTGTCGGCTGAATATCGTCAGGTGAAATCATAAAGATGAGAAATAAACTTTGGCTTCTTGAGGGGTTATCCTCTCAGCGAGATATTATTATTGGGATAAATAATTTCGCGAAAATACTTCAGACCGATATCACAATCTTCGCTTCCCATCGCAATACGCGTCATGAAATTTTGTCCGTTGCCGATTACTCTCTCATTGAGCCAGAGAGTGAAGAACAGCGGCTTGATTTTATTATTTCTACTGCGGCGAAATGGAATATTAGCGTCATCCATGCTCCTCGCAACTCACAATGGTATGAAATCCACCGTTCACAAATCGAGTCAGCTGGTATAACGTTGATTAGTGGCGCAATGGGTGCACAGTGGCTGGCTTTGGCTGACGATAAAGTGGCTTTTGCCGAGTTTATGCAGCAAAAAGCGCTGCCGGTTGTGCCGTCTATTCGTATCACCACGCTTGATGAGCTGAAACGACATCTCAGCGCATCACCTTTTGCAGACCAGCCCCTTTGTGTAAAGCCTGTTACCGGTATTTATGGCATGGGTTTCTGGCGTTTTGATGACAGCGTTGCACCAATGGCCGTGTTTAACCATCCTGAACAGCGGCGCGTCCATCCGCAACTCTATATTGATGCACTTTCCGCAACGCCTGCCTTTACTCCTCTCGTTTTAATGCCTTATCTTCCGGGGCCAGAATATTCAGTGGATATACTGGCGGATAAGGGCAGCGTTCTCGCTGCGGTTGCCCGGCGTAAAGAAAACGGGTTGCAATATCTCGAGAACAGCGGCGAGGCGCTAGAATTAGCATGTGCCTGCGCTACAGCAATGCAGGCTGATGGCCTGGTCAACGTACAAACTCGCAATGACAGCAGCGGTAACCCCGTCCTGCTGGAGATCAACATGCGCCCTTCTGGCGGCATTGGTTATACACAACATAGTGGTGTTAATTTGCCTGGCCTGTTTGCATTCCACCAACTGGGGTTAATGACCAACCAGGAAGTGATTAACAGCGCCAGACAAGCATTCATGCCCGCGACGGTAAGATCAATTACAGATGTTATTCGTTATACAGACTGTCTTTCTAACCGACTGAATTAAAGAGGGAGATGATGTCTTTGATAACTGACGATACAACTTATCGCCGCACACTCTCCTGCGGCACAATCCAGGTTACTGCAACACAGAGTGAATATGCGCTTTCGGAGCTGTTTGATATTGCGGAAAGACGTAACCCTAAACGAGCTTTTCTTTTTGTTAGCAAAGTGCTTGGACGGCATATTCCCGTCTCACCTGCCGTTATGCGGCAGGTTTTTCGCCAACTTGCCAGCCAGTTTCCGCAGGATGTTGCAGGCCCGGTATTGGTTATTGGCATGGCAGAGACTGCCGTAGGGCTAGGGGCCGGTATATTTGACGAACTGCGGAAAAAGGTGGATGACGCAGTCTATCTCACCTCTACCCGCCACCCCATTGATGGTGAATTGCTCTGCGAATTTAAAGAAGAACATAGTCACGCTACCGACCACCTTATTTACCTTCCGGCTGTGCCGGAAATGCGTAGCAGAGTATGTACAGCACGTACCCTCGTACTGGTCGATGATGAAGCTACCACGGGGAATACCTTTCTCAATTTGCTGGCGGCATTGCGTGCCAGTGGAAAGTTGAGCCACGTCGATCAGGTTATTGCGGTTACGCTAACTGACTGGAGTGGCGATGCGCTCAGCAGAAATAGCCCGCTTCCGGTTCGTTCGCTCTCGCTGGTTAAAGGGCAGTGGCGCTGGGAACCACGCGCGGGTGCGCCCGTTCCTGTAATGCCTTTGGTTGATATCACTTCCAGAGGCACCGTGTCTATTATTGGAAAACAGTCCTGGGGAAGACTTGGGATGACCGCTCCTGCCCGGGATTTGGGGCGCAATATTACGACATCAGAAAACGAGAAAGTGCTGGTGCTGGGGACCGGAGAGTTTGTCTGGGAGCCTTTTCTGTTGGCAGAACGCCTTGAGAGAGAAGGCGCTTGTGTACTCTATAGCTCCACCACGCGCTCACCGATAGCGATGGGATATGCTATCCAGTCGGCTATCGCATTTACAGATAATTACGGGCTGGGTATTCCAAACTTTGTTTATAACGTTGCCCACCAGCAATTTGACCGTGTTTTGCTTTGTATTGAGACGCCAGCCGAGAGCATAGATGGTCTTCTGTTGGCGGCACTGGCTGACATTGCGCCTGTCGTGGAGATTGTGACCTATGAATAAACCCGTTGTGTTAAGCGATCTTGATGACACGCTATTCCAGACCCGGCGAAAAATGGCAGATGAACTGGCATTGGAACCTTTTCGTACGGGGGCACTGGACAGGGCGCTTGCCCCTCGTAGCTTTATGACCGAGGAGCAGTCGATGCTGGTTGACTGGTTGTTAGATCAGGCTGAACTGATTCCGGTGACTGCCCGTGGCACAGAAGAGATTAGCCGGGTACAGATACCTTTTCGCTCCTGGGCTATTACCACCCATGGCGCGGTGATCCTTACCCCGGAAGGGGAGCCAGATGAAGAGTGGAAGGCGCATATTCTTAAAGGCCTGGCACCCTATACTGACAAATTGGTGGCGATGCAGCGCCATATTACCGAAATTGTGGAAGCGCGGGGAATCAATGCATGGGCCCGTATTAACGTTGAGTATGATGGTGTCCCGGTCTATCTGGTTATGAAGCACCGCGACAGTACGCGACTTGATGAGCTTTATGCCATCGCAGATGAAATTGCCCAGCTATTTCCCACTGAGGATTTTTACTTTCACCGTAATGGTAACAATGTTGCCTGGTTACCTCATCCGATTGAGAAAGGGCTGGCGGTCAGCTGGCTGCTGGAAAAACTTCGTGCTGAGCGTGGTGTTTTCCCGGTTATTGGGCTGGGTGACAGCTTAAGCGATCATCGTTTTATGAAACTGTGCAGTTGGTTCGGCGTTCCCCGGCAGAGTCAGTTCGCAGAGGCTATTTCTCAACGTATTTTCGGGGAGGTATAAGATGCAGCCATTCTCTCCATTCTCTGGCTCGTATCAATCTGGTGATGTCCAGTTTCTATTACAGCCGGTCACGATGGAAATGACGCCAGTTGAATTGAAAGAAACACTGATTCAGTCCGGGAAAAAACACTACTCCGATATGCTAAGCCAGGAGCCTGCGCCGACCAAATGGCATCTTGATTTGTTCTCCAGCGCGCTGGAGGTGGGGGCAGCACGGCTTGCCAAAGAGGTTTCTCAACTCGCCCGCGAGCTTGCCGACCGTTTTGGCAATGAGCCCATTATTCTTACAAGCCTTGTCAGGGCCGGAGTACCGCTGGGAGTGATGCTACACCAGGCGTTGAAAGCCATGGGTAAAAGCTCATTTCATTATGGGATCAGCATCATCCGCGACAGGGGGATTGATACTACCGCGCTGGCGTACATTGAAGCCCGGCACGGTACTCAAGGGATTGTTTTTGTCGATGGCTGGACAGGTAAAGGCGCGATTACCGGGGAACTTATCCGGGCGCTTAAAGGGCGGGAGGGCTACCCAGAGCAACCCCGTCTGGTGGTTCTGGCTGATCCTTGCGGCTGTTCATGGCTTGCCGCCAGCGATGACGACTGGTTGATACCTTTTGGCATTATGGGAGCGCCGGTATCCGGCCTAATCTCCCGCTCGGTATGGTCCTCTGAAGGATTGCACGGTTGTGTGGTATGCGATCACCTGCAGCAATATGAGTGCAGTCAAATGCTGGTAGATACGGTGGCACGCCACCGTCGGCAACTTGATAACCGCCAGCTACCTCAACTTAGCTGGGATGCCAGCAATAGTGCCGCTTTGTGGCAGCAGAGTCGGAGAGTTATCCATCATCTTGCGAATAGCTACTCCGTAGATAGCCTTAATCGTATTAAACCAGGGATCGCAGAGGCGACGAGAGCGGTTTTGCGCCGTGTTCCTGATCATGTGTTTGTCCGCACAGTGGATGATCCGGATGTCGCGTTATTAGTCGGTTTGGCACGAGAAAAGGGTATTTCTGTAACAGAGATGGGTAATGACATCGGTCAATACAGGGCCGTCACTATTATCAAAAAGGTACTCTGATGAACAATCGACTTTCTCCCTGGAATCTGGGCGCTACCCTGTATATGCCGGCAACCCGTAATAATATTGTCGGTGCTGTTCTGCATGGAAAGATCCCCGGGCTACGTTCATTGGTGATTTGCCTTGAGGACGCGGTAAGCGAGCAGGATCTTCCCCTGGCGTTAGAAAATCTCGCTCTGCTGTTGCAGGATCTCAATGCAGCGAAAGATGCCGCCGGGCATGCGGACTGGCCACTGGTGTTTATTCGTCCCCGTCACCCGGAGATGGGGCAATACCTCGTCGAACACTTTGATTTGCGGGCAATTGATGGATTTGTCCTGCCAAAATTTACCCTCACCTCACTGCCTGTGTGGTGGGATATTCTGGCGCAAACGCATTTGTGTCTGATGCCGACCCTGGAGACAGAAGAGGTGTTTGATGTGGTTCTGATGCGGGAGCTGGCAATGAAACTGGTTTCGCATCCCTGCCATGAGCGGATAATTGCGTTGCGTATCGGTGGCAATGACCTGATGAATGTGGTCTCTTTACGCCGCCCGCGAGATTTAACCCTATATGACGGCCCTATGGGATACGTCATTAAAATGTTGGTATCCGTGTTTGCGCCGCTGGATTTCGCCTTAACTGCGCCTGTCTGTGAGCACATCGATGATCAGGCCGTGATGGCGAGAGAATTATCTCTGGATATGGCGCATGGCCTGGTGGGGAAAACAGCTATTCATCCGGCGCAAATTGCTATTATTGAACAGGCGCTGATGGTCTCTCCCGGAGAGCACTCTGATGCTTTGCGCATTCTAAACTCTACTCAAGCGGTGTTTAAATCCCAGGGTGCAATGTGCGAACCGGCTACTCACCGGCGTTGGGCCGCGAGCATACTGGAGCGAGCCCGGGTATATGGACTTACGACAGAGCAAAGTACCGAAGGTATAAGATGTATGCCTCTATCCCAGCAAAAATAAGGTTGGCATAATGGGATTCAGATTTCGTATGTCAATCAGCAACATGCTTGAGAGTGGCGCCTTATGTAACGCTGATTTCGTTGAAGCGCCGGGCAATCATGCTATTGAATCACTGACTCTGAATGCAGGCTTGAACTGACTATGCAGCTAAATACCAAACAGGCGCGGATCTTTACCCTTGCTAATCTCCTCGGTTCAGGCAAACCCGTTTCTGCAACCCATATAATTACTGAACTTGAGTGTTCTGAGCCAACGCTCACAAGGGCATTGAAAGAGCTCAGAGATTCCTATTCAGCGGAAATTAAGTACAGTAAGGCCAGCCACTCTTACCAGTTGACCAAATCGGGTCAATTAAATAAGCGAACTTTGCGGCGCATGAATGAAGCATTGGCGTTAAATGCCGAACTGAAAACTAATGGCACGGGTAGCAGAGTCATACTTGATAAAGAGAAGAAAACCGCTGTTTCGTTATCGATACGAATGCGCATACTGCGGAAAATCGACAAGCTGGCGGAATTGACCGGTACGACACGCAGTGAGGCTGTCGAAAAAATAGCCGAAAAAGTGGTTGATGAGCTTATTCGTGAGTCCAGGGCTAAAAAATATCCTGCTAATAATCAGTAAGTAATTGGATGTTCTTTTAGGCTGATAATACTGGGTAGCTGTTATATGCCGTGTTCTTCGAATAATTTTTCGATCGATCTGGTGGAGTAGAACAACATGTTTTCATTCTCACCGAGCAATTGAACAAACCCCAGACTGAGATAGAATTTTTTAGCATTATCGTTCAGTGCCTCAACAAACAGTCCATGGATACCAACAGCTTGTGATGCCAGGTAAACGACTTTCATCGCATGGGTAATGAGTATTTCTCCCCAGCCTCTACGTTGGATGTTTCTGTCAATCGCCAAACGGCCCAATGTAACGCTGGGTACGTTCTGGTAAGGTACTCGTTTTTGCTGAGTCCTGGTTGGAAGGCATGTCTTCTCAAAACTGCTACCAGACAAAGTGTAATACCCCATGACACGAGGCATTTTTTCTCTTGTTACAAGCATATAAGCGCGTAAAATTTTACTGCCGTGCTGGCGCTTCAGATGGTCAGTGAGAAAAGTATTGAGATATGCTTCTCCGCAATCGAAATTACTTAAATCATATTCAACATTCTCAGAAAATATCTCTATCTTTAAACCGTCCACTTATCACTCCATTGCTTGTAGACGCTTAGCTGCTCGTTTCAACCGACTGTTAGGTGTTGGTGAGTTACTGATTGCATCCATAACCATGTTCCATGATTCCTCGTTTAGGATGAGGCGCCGATGTTGGGAAATAACTTCCGCTGCACGTTCAGAGGCAGTGCTTACCATAAACTGTGTGATAGTTTGGTTAGTCATTGCTGCGGCTTCTTCGATCAGGCTTTTGTCGTCTTCATTTAACCTCAGATCGATGCGCTGTTTCTTCAGTGCTGACATGGTTTTTCTCCCCGACTCCCCGTGTTGAAGGAAAGGCAGTCAATTACTCGTTGAGTTTAAGCCTTAAAGCTCAAATAATTATTCAGGCAATTCGCCTGTAGGTGGTCATGCTTTAGATTGCGTACGGCATTTTACCGTACATGCATGATAAGGCCGCAATATGCAGAATACAACTAAGTTGGGCATATAACCTGTGGAACATTGAATGTGCGGGCTGTTGCAGCTATGCAGCGCCATGCGAAACTGGTCGACGCTTTGCGCTGGTAGAACTGAAATAAATGAAGAAGAGATCCAGGAGGAATGATGTTAAAAGTACTGACTACTATCTTTACGCTAACTGTATCAGCAAACGTCATGGCACAAAGCGCTCTCACCTTCGATAATCTGGCTAAAAATGAAACGACAAAAAATGGGTTTAGCCAGATGATGAAAGGTCATAAATTACCTGATTGGGTAAGAAACGGCGGAACGGTATCCCCCACACACACGATAAAGTTAGGGGCAGAGACGTATCAGGTTTTTAGTGCCTGTAAACCTCACGATTGCGCTTCAGAGCGTATAGCGGTTATCTGGTCGGAAAAGTCAAAACAGATGTCGGGTGTTTTCTCCAGGGTTGATGAAAAGAGTTCTCGGGAAAACTTGACTTGGCTTAACATCAGCGACGAATTATCAATTGATGGCAAAACAGTTCTCTTTGCCGCTCTGAGCGGTAGTCTTGAAAACCATCCGGATGCTTTTAATTATTCAGAGTGAATCATTATTCTCAGTAAAGGTCTGTCCTAATCATTAGGCTGCAGGGAAAACTGATCTTTTATTCAGTTTTCCCTTCAGTGAACGGGTAGCGAAAGGATTCCCGTATTAACGCATAGTCACGCAATACTCATACAATTTTAAAACTCGAAACTCTTAAAACTTATAAAAAACAATATATTAAGAACCCGTTTTTTGGTTTTCAGAAAAATTATTTTTTCAGAAGTAAGTGATGGAAGCACCTCTTTGGTGGCTTTCATACTCATATATTAAGGGATGATAACACCTCAGGTTGCTCATTCAGGTCATATAACGACTGAATTTATATGCTCAAAATAAAACTTTTCGGGGCAATGGGCCTTCTTTCACGATAATTGTGTAGGTAGATACAAAAAAGTGCCTTTTTCAATCCTGAATGTTGTCTGATGCAGAAAACGATCCATAAAACAAAGGACAAAAACCACGCCTGGGGGCTCACAGCCATTCTGATGCTGCATCGTGGTGACACCGTCAGTCATGTTGCCAGAACGTCCTGCTGTGCCCGCTCATCGATTGGTCGCTGGATTAACTGGTTCGCGCTGTCTGGTGCTGAAGGCCTGAATTCATTGCCGTCAGGATGTGGGCCATATGAGCATATTTGCGCATTGCTGCGTGAGCTTGTTAAGCATTCTCCCGGAGATTTTGGTTATCAGCGTTCCCGCTGGAGTACCGAACTGCTGGCGATAAAAATTCGTGATGTCACTGGTTGTCCTCTGCATGCTTCAACCATCCGGCGATGGTTACCTGCTGCAGGCGTGGGATGGCAGGGTTCCTGAATACACTTATCCGGCAGGAGGCATGGTCTACAGGGTGAAATCGAGGGGAACCCTCTATATGGGTAAAAAGGGGACAGTGTTCCTGAGTGAAGCGCTGACGGATGAGTATGTCATCCTTCATGGAATAACACTTGCGTACTATGACCGCAAAACCCCGAGTGTTCTGCGGATAGATTAAAAAGTGTTACCTATGTTCCCGGTCTGATCTGTCACCTATGTATCCGGTACAGCCCCCCGCCTCCACAACAGCACGTGGTTACCCTAATGCCTGATTGAAATCAGATATCAAATCTTCGGCATCTTCCAGTCCAACAGAGATACGCACCAAGCCATCCGGGATGTTCATTAGCTTGCGCATCTCCGCCCCGGACTCCCAAAAGACGGTTGGAGCAACAGGAATGGCGAGCGTACGAGTATCCCCCATGCCCGTTGCGCGGGATACGATGCGTAGCCGGTTCATCATGGGCATTAATGCGTCGATGTCGGCTATCTCGAACGAGAGAAGCCAGGAACCAGCCGAAAAATTACTCAGGGCGTAATCATGCTGAGGATGGCTGGGTAAAAAAGGATACAGCACGTTTTTTACTTTCGGATGCGTTTCGAGAAACTTCGCCAGCGTCAGAGCGGTCGCGCTACTGCGCGCCACTCTAAGCTCCAGCGTTTCCATACCGATTGCAATCTGATGCGCGTGTTCGGACGAGAGCGAAGCGCCCATATCCCGAAGCGCTTTCTTACGCAATTGGTTAAGCCCCCACGTCGTACTGTCACCTTTACGATAGCTTTCTGAAATAGCAGGATACTGGCGCCAGTCGAATAGCCCCGTATCCGTCACAGCGCCGCCCAGCGCTGCGCCGTGACCACCCAGCGTTTTGCTTAACGAGTTGATGGCAAGCCCGGCGCCTACTTTTTTAGGGCTAAAGAGCACCGGGGAGGTGATCGTATTATCAATGACAAATAAGATCCCATGTTTCTCGCACAGCTTACCAATGCCCTGCAAGTCAGGAACTTCTGTCCCAGGGTTCGCGATGGTTTCAAGAAAGACCATTCTTGTTTTCGGCGTGATGGCTTCTGCTACATCCTGTATACGGGTGGAATCGACTTTGCTGACGCCAACCCCGAGCCCCGATAGAGTATCCAGTAGACTGTTGGTTCCGGCAAAAACGTAGCGGCTTGTCACCAGATGATCGCCAGCACGCAGCATCGTCAGGAATACCGCCGCAATGGCTCCCATTCCGGTCGCGAAACAGACACTCCCGACGCCCTCTTCCAGCATGGTCATTTTGGATTCCAGCGCTGCTGTCGTTGGCGTTCCGGTCCGCGAATAGTTAAACGCCCCCTTGAGCTTGCCTTGAAAAACATCAAGTAAATCTTCGATACGTTCAAAGTCATACTGGACGGCGGTGTGAATAGGTTTTCGGATCGCCCCGTGCTCAACCCCGAAATGACGGTCGGCATGGACAATTCTGGACGTTAGTGATTGCTTAGGCATACTGGATCCTGTTTATAAAAATATTAATAACTTCACTCTTCCACTGACGTCAGAGGTTGAGTCATATCAGTTGCAGGAAATACACGATAACGTTCAAGAAAAGCGCTATAGTTTTCGAAGCCGGTTACCGTTTCTTTTACGTTGTTATATCCACGCTTACGATTACGCTGGATTTCCTGCAATTCATTCAGACGATGGCGAAATACTTCCGTCATTTGAATCCCAAGATCTCGGTATACGCGCTCAAGTGTACCCGGAATGTTTTCCAGCAGCTGAGCATAGTCGACATAAGTAATTGCCCCTTTTTCTTCTAATTCTTGGCAAAATATCATCTGTTGCTGGCACTGGCGGATACGGAAGTTAAGGTTATCCTCTTGATAACCAGTCAGAGTATTTGGATTAATGCCGTGCTTCGCACGAATAGAAGCGTCAGAGGCCGAGATATATGAGTTGACGAAGCCTCCGGGTTCCCGGCCAATGCACAGGAAACGGGCATTGGGAAAAGCGGTATAGAGTTCGCGATAAAAATCCGCGTTTTCATTTTCCTTTGTTAACCACATTCGCCCGTTACCCCGGTGGTATGAGCCACGACGCACAACACCGGCCAGGCCACGCACCAGTTTCTTTTTGGCATAAGAGGACAATAGGCCGACGGTCTCTATCCGACGCAGCACGTTTGCAAACGGGAAGCGACGATAGGTGAAGTAATGGTGGTACATATTTTCTTCAAGAAAAACACCGTGCCCCTCAATGGACCCAAGCGTATGGGCATGCATTTTTGAGGCCAGACGTCCCTGCTCTGTATTGGGCCAGTAATCAATTTTTTCGAGGCGCTTACGGATGCCCAAAAAATCAAACAAACGCCACGCAAGAATGCTGGGAACCCGCCAATCCAGATGCTTTAAGGTGAAGAAATTTGTCTCATCTTCCGCAAGGGTGCGCAGCAAAAAAGTGGTCCCGCTTCGCGGCTGGCTGATAATAAATAAGGGGCCTGCGACCTCCTGTTTACGATACCCACGAACAAAGATGTCATCCAGACGATAAAGCAGCCCCGAAAGAGGTAGATAAAAGAAACTTTTTACTAAATACCCCACCAGTGCCCGTTTTTCTTTTCCTGAAATTTCCTGGTTTTTGATACTTGAGAAAAAAATAATAAAATACGAGTGCCAAAGCGGAAACGGGCTACTGATATATATCAATGCAATAACGCCAAAAATCGAAAGCGCGGATAACATTCATATCTCCTTTAATGAGCAAATAGCTGAACAGATCGTTATTTGAGTAAAAGGTAGTCTTCACTTGAACGACGAAGTACTAACCCCGTTTTGTCTGCGGCAGTCATGATGATCCATTCCGCCAGCAAGCTTGCCTCCACGGCTGACGAGCTTACCAGCTGGAAATGCCAGGGATACCAAGTGCTGTTCATGTCCGGCACCAGCATCCCCGGAGTATAGTGATACGAGAGATGAGATAGGAGTGGACGAAAATCAGCATCCCAGCTCTCGCTGTTGAAATGTTCGGCTAACCTTCCAGGATGCTTCGGCCCTAGGCTACGGGTGGTCGCCGCGCGTACCGGTGTAATGTTTCGGCAGATCGCTGGCAAGCGCTCTGTCAGGAAAATTTCCAGTAAAAGTTCATAAGGATCTATATCGGTTGCCAAGTTGAATACAGCCGGAATATTTCCGCCCATAATGCGCGGGTTAATCTCAACCAACACCGGGCCTTCTTCGCCGTATATCAGTTCAATGTGGAAAATCCCCAAGTTTAATTTACAAGCGCGCACAACGTTCGTTGTGTACTCAAACATGGCGTCGCGGATCGTCGATGACACTGGTGCAGGGATAGTCGTCCCCAGCTCAATAGCCGGATTTTCAGTGCAACGTTTACGCCAGGACAGAACCAGCGGCTGAATCTCGCCCCCGGCAACCGCAATTTCAACCGAGAACAGGGGGCCTTCCACATAGTGTTCGAGCAGCGTTTCAGCCGACATTGCGTCAATATAGCCTTCTGGCCCGTCAACCTCCACTTGCAGACTTGTAAAGTAGCTCACCAGATCATCGTCATTTTCCAGCTTCAGAGCACGCAGACTCGCTGCGCCGACCTTCGGTTTCGCAATCATAGGATAGCCAATACGCCGGGCCTCCTCTCGTGCCGCATCAAGACTATCAACCACAGCGTAAGCAACAGAGGTCAGGCCGCATTCTGCAATCTGTTTACGACAACGCGCCTTATCCTGAGAGAGATGAACTGCTTCCGGTTCTGTGCCCGGAAGCCCTAACGCCTTCGCGCATTTGGCCACCGAGGCCACATTGACTTCGATGACAGTAAATAGCGCATCAATTTTTCTCTCAGCGTCAAGGTTTTTTAGCGTCATCAGCAACGTCACTTCGTCCTGCGCAGTGTCGAGGGTTACAACCCTGTCGGTCAGCTCAGGAGTCCGAAGGTTGTCAAAATTAACCACCAGCTCTTCCAGCCGACGCGAACCAATAAACGTGACATAGTGACCCGCCCGCTTAGCGGCGAGAAGCGCACGCAGACCGATCCGGTTAGAATCTACGATAACAATATGCATGACTTACTCTCCTTCACTCACGGCGGTGGACTCACGCTTCTTGCCGAGAAAAACGTTAATTAAAACAGGGACCATCAGCGCCAGCACAATAAAGCTCAGCGTGACGGATCCAAAATTAAGATGCTCAACCAGGATACTGCCCACCAAGGCAACCACAATCATCGCCCCCAGGCCCAACGCATTAGCATTGGCCACTATTTTTCCAAGCTGCTCAGGCGGCGCGGCGACAATCATGTAGCGCTGATGAACAGCCCAGGCCACTTCGAACAGCAAAGCAAAAAGGCCATACACTGCAAGTCCGGGGACCGCCGTCGTGATAAAGGGGAGCGGCAACATCAGCAACATTGTCAATAAATGCGAAACAGGGGCGGCAACGGTATAACGGTTGCCGGAGAGATCCAGTCGGGCAGCAAAAATTGCGCCCATTATGTAAGCAAAACTCGCGATGGTTTGTATCAATGCAATACCGGATGGATCCATACCCAGCTGTTCTGTGGGATAGACTGAACGCGCGACGTTCTGATAGCCCTGATAAAGCGCAACGGTCGAGACATAATAAATAATGGACATGCGCAGGCGATAATCGCGCACCGATACGTTAATCGGTGTCCCGTTCGCTGCTGGCATTTTAAGTTCGTTTACCGGCGCTGGCAGGCGTGTATACAGGATACCCGCAACAAGATGACAGAGCGCACACAGCCCTAAAATGACCTCCAGCGGAAACACCGACAGCAATAGCGCCCCCATTAGCGCGCCGACTCCGGCACCCGCCAGCATTGCCGTGTTGTAATACGATGCCGCCTGATTCAACGCCTGGCCGGAAAAGTAATTTTTCAGAGCCACCGCGCGTGCCATCTTGGAAAGGGAGTCAAGCCCCCCCTTCAACAGAAGAAGGAAAATCATGACGTAATAAGAGCCGGAAACGAACGCAATGGCTGGAACAATCAGCGCGCTGGCAAATTCTGACGTCCGTAGCAGATTACGGGGTGAGAATCTTGCTCCCGCCCGCCGGATAAGCGGCAAAGCCAACACAGCCGGTAACCACTGGGTTAATACAACCATATTCGCCGCAAGAGGAGATGCGCTGTCGTTAAACACGCGCGCGGCGAGAACCATTAATAGAAAGAAAGTTGACAGGGAAGCAAGGAAAATTGCCGTCCAGATTTTCAGGAAAATTGATCGCGTCGCACGACCGGAACGCTCCTTAGTAAGCGTCAAAGGATGATCCCATGTGCTAGATCGGTGATGGAACAAGCGTTCAAATCGGCTGCGACCGAGGACTTTACGCCATGCCCAAACAGGTATGAACAGAAGAACATACAGGGCAGTAGTTATGACTTTCAGCATTGTAACTTGCCTCATAATTTAATCGAGAGCGATTTCTGTTCGCCAGTCTGCGTCGTTCTCCAGGGCGGGTTGTTCTTCCTTACGCAAGACACAATTACCCAACACCAGAAGATCGATATTTGTTCGCATAAAACAGAGGTATGCCTCAGCTGGCGTGCATACAATGGGCTCTCCTCTGACGTTAAAGGAGGTGTTTACCAACACGGGATAATCCGTGAGCTCATCAAATCTTTGTAACAGTCGAGCCAGAAGCGGATTGGTTTCCGGATGCACGGTTTGTACACGAGCTGAATTGTCAACATGGGTGATGGCGGGCATCGTCGAGCGAACATCATTGATCGAGCCAAGATGACGGTTCTCAACAGGTTTAAGCCACTTTTTACGCACCTCTGAAACCACCAACATATAGGGGCTTTCCTGACGGATATCGAAGAATTCGGATGCACGCTCAGCAAGCACCATAGGGGCAAAAGGCCGGAACGACTCGCGAAACTTTATTTTGAGATTCATGGTCTTTTGCATTTCGATGTTACGTGGGTCGCCTAGAATAGAACGTGCGCCCAGCGCCCTTGGCCCAAATTCCATTCTCCCCTGGAACCAGCCCACAACCTTGCCAGATGCCAGAGCTTCTGCGGTTAAACTCAGCATCTGTTCTTCTGATAACAGCTGATAAGGAGCATTTTGTTCATTCAGATAATTCATCACCCTCTCGTCACTGAATGCCGGCCCCAGGTAAGCCCCCTGCATTGCATCCCGGTGTCCTGATGCTGGCTTCATTCGTTTTTGTTGATGTTTCGCATCCTGCTCCAGCGCAATACCAAGGGCACACCCGGCATCACCCGCTGCAGGCTGGATCCAAATCTCATCGAAGATCCCCGCCCGTGAAAGACAGCCATTCGCCACACAGTTCAAGGCTACCCCTCCAGCGAGACAAAGGCGGGTCTCTCCCGTCATTTGTTTTGCTGCTTTCGCCAAGCCTAATACCACCTCTTCTGCAACCTTCTGAATTGAGGCAGCAAAATCACAATCGTCTTGTGTGATCACACTTTCAGGCTGACGTTTCGGACGACCAAACAAGGATTCAAATTTTTCACCCACCATGCACTGTCCCTGGAGGAATGTGAAATAGTTCATATTGAGGGAAAACGATCCGTCGCAACGAAGCGTAATAAGATCATCGAGAATTTTTTGTGCGTAAATCGGTTCGCCATAAGGGGCAAGCCCCATAAGCTTGTATTCACCTGAATCGACTTTGAAACCGCAGAAATCGGTAAATGCTGAATAAAGCAGGCCGAGCGAATGTGGATAGGAGATGGCATTTTTCAGAGTGAGGTCAAAACCCTCTGCGTGCCAAATACTGGTCGTTTGCCATTCGCCTACGCCATCGATACACAGCACGGCAGCGCGGTCATAGGGCGAAGGATAAAACGCAGACGCCGCATGGGAGCGATGATGCGTACCGTAGATGATATTTCCCTTGGGTTGCCCGCGATTGAGTTTCAATAGCGAAGACACAATCTGTTTTTCTGGCCGCACCTTCCAGCGAATCCATTCTGGAAGAACCCGTTGAAAAGCAGCAAGACCACCTGGCCCCGCGCTGGCAAAAGAGGAAATTATACGTTCGAACTTAAGATCTGGAGCATCATAAAAGCTAATTGACGTCAGGTCATCAAGCCCTATACCGGCCTCATCCAAACAATAACAGATAGCGTCTGCAGGGAAGCTGCTGTCGTGGCGTTTCCTGCTGAATCTTTCTTGTTGCGCGGCGGCGATAATTTGCCCTTCAGACACCAGAGCTGCTGCGCTGTCATGAAAATAGGCTGAAATACCTAAATGATACTGTCTCACTCTACCACCTCGAAGCAATGCAATTGACGGTGTAACAAGGGGGAAAGGTCACTCGAAAGTTGCAGCTCTCGCTTATGTGAAGAAAAGAAATTCAGTTGTTCCGGTGAATCAACAACAGGAGCAAGGGACTCATAACCCAATCGTATACGAGCCCAAGTTGCCTCTATGGGAATCAGATCCTGCGAGTGTTGCATCCAGGCATCAATTGCCTCTGCAGCCCAGGCAGCATGCCCAGTTGAGACGTTATCTATGGTGTTATGTAAATCGACAAAGGTGGTCGGCAGTCCATAATGCCTCAGAAAACGGTGCGCGTTTCGGTAAGTGCCGCCGACCCCTGACAGTTCCATCGCCAGATTCATACCTAAAATTTCCGGGTGGAACGTCAACGGAAATTTACCGAGGCAAAGCCAGTAAACCGGCAGTTGAAAAGCGTCATCTTCAAACCGCGGATCTTGCGCAAAAGAGAGACTGCCAGTTGCAGGCAAGGTTATCGACATTGCAGCGAGGACATCCCGGTATATTTTCGGATGATTAAGCCGCCACTGACCATTACCAAGCTCATCCCAGAATGTCTCAAACAGAGGACTTCCCGTGCGACTGGAGGCCAACGAAATATCGGTAAACCCCTGAAGCCAAGCCCCATCAATCAGGGTGAGCGGCGCCAGTTGTAGCGTCTGTGCAATGACCGATTCACGGGAAGGCATATCGACGTTTTGTGAGGTACTAAAACTCTGGGCATGTTCATCATGCGACGTTAACAACCATTCCCTAAGTATGCCCGGAGACCAAGTTTGCGGGAAAGAACGAGGATTTCTGTCGAAAGATTCCTGTGCTTTCTTCAGCCAGAAGTCGCAATAACTTTTGGCAAAACCACGTAAGCCAGGGGTAAGTGCTCTCCCCTGCAATAGGTAATAAGCGCTACGGATGTCGCCAGGTTGAGCCCCGAGTGAGCAATCGCCAGCACGGACTTCACATGAGATTGAGGCTACGCGAACTTCAGCGGGTAATATTGTCTCGTCGTTGTCGGGAGCATCGGCAAGGCTAAGTATCCAGTTACGGATCGTCAGAAGATCTTTCTGGCTAAAGATTCGGAACATCGGTCCATTGTCTGACACTAGTCCATTAATCAAAACACTACGATCTGGAGCCCCTGGACGAACCAAGCGGCTACGACCAAGAGCGTCAACCAGAGGCAGGGGATTATCACGAGCCTCAGCAAACCACCCTGAAAGTGGGCGCCCCTCAAGACTAAATCCTGCATGATAAACCTGCGCTTCGCGAGCTCGTTCCTGAATAAGGCTCGCCATCGCGAGGCGGGGATTGCACATCGAGCGCGTAATTGTAAGTACAGCGTCATCCAGTTCCTGCAACAACGCCTCGAATAAGCCAATGCCGAAGGCTATTCTCGTCCGGGCAGTTTGTTCAGCACACAGGCTGTTGAAAAGCTCTTCAGTATGCGGCTGCACTATTTCTCCGTAAGAAAGGGCAGCTCCGCGTCCGACCCCCATGTTGAGGTGCATCAGCGCCGATTCATCAACATCTAGCGATTGCCAGATAGGCAAAAGACCGGCGGTTCTCCAGGCAAAATCGAATCCAATCAGCTCATAATCAAAGGCGTCACTGCGCCTGCTCATCGCGTAAAGTATGGCGGGAAACCTAAAGCAAATATCACGAATATCACGAATATCACTTAACTCCCGGCTGCCAGCAGACATATCCGAGACGCCTTGGGTACGCGCCAGTGAACAGAACCGGTCAAAGCGAGAATTTTCGGCCTCTCCCACTCCAACATCATCCGCAAGCAATGTAAGAAGACGTAAATGCACAGCATCCTCAAAAACGCCCGGCGCACTCATTCCGTGAAGTGCCACTCCCATACTGGCTGCGAGGGGAGCGGTCTGCTGAAGAATAATATTTTGCACAGGCGAACCATGCCCTGCGAATTCATGAAATTGCTTCCAACGTAGTGCTAAATTTTTCAATGTTACAGTGAGCGAAGACAAACATGATGAAATATTTCCGCTCAGGGGAATTTGTTCAGGAAACAAACTATAAATATTATCTACATCCAGATAAATTTCTGGACGCACCGAATAAGCAAAAACAGTTCGCCACATAATACCCTCATCAATAAATAACGAAATACCTGCCAATTCTGATACGATGTGTCTTAAAACATAGGGTAAATAGAAGGATCGTCTTTTTTATTTTTATTTTTATTTTTATTTTTACGTTCGAATAACGATTTAATTGCACGAATAAGTCGCTTCATGATTTTCTCTTTTTCATTGCAAGTTGTTCAATCAAAATGCGGGCAACGATGTCATGCCCTTCATCTGTAAAATGAATACGATCAACAAAAAGCCAGAAATCATCCGAAATGGAAGCCTGAATAGCCGATGTCAGATCGATAAAAGAAATACCCAGTTCGTCACACGCCGCAGCCAGTTTATCGCGGTATGTTTTATAGGCCTCTTGAGTCAGAATCTCCCCGTACTGCTGGGCAAATCCGCCTAATTTCTCTCGTTCAGCAAAGAGTAATTCCTCTTCTTTCGCCCCACGGCTGCGCACCCAATTTGCTAGAGGTTGCAACACAAAAGTTAGGGGGGCCTTCATATCTGAACAAAGCGCTGACCAGTTTGCTAAGTTCCGTCTTGTGAGATCAACTGCATAGGAAATTTGCGCTTCGAGAGAAGGGATATCATCATGCTCTACTGCTTTCCTACGACTTACCCATCGTGAGACACGAGTTTCTTGAACGCTCTGCATGGCACTATGGAATTGATTACCCATAAAAAAAGCACCATGTTCTTGTCGAAAACGCGTAGGCAACCGCGCCAGTCCAAGATCGTTAAAACCTGACATCAAAACGACCTCATCAATCTCAGGCAACAGATGGCGATTAAGCGAAAACAGGATCATTTCCTGAGTGGAATTAAAACTACGCCCCCCGAAGTTAATCCATGGCGATGTGTGCGGATCCTTTATACTCATTCGTGATGCCAGCGTATGACAGTCCGAGCTTGCCCCTATACCAAATACCGTTGAGCTCCCAGCGATAATGCGGCAACGTTTAAGTTGACTGCAATCTCCAACAGAATATATTTTCCCGCAGGCGTTACTATACCTGAACCCCCGACTATCTGTATTAACGACAGACGACCGATAATTATACGGATGAAAGTACATGATATAAGGAAGCCAATTAATCTTGCCATTATCAGCAAATTCTTTTGAATATGCCAACATCTGCGGAGTTAATCGTTCCACAAAACTCATAATATCTCCCTATTCTCATTCGAGCGCCTGATGAGGACAGGCCTGGTAATTAACCATTAATATGTATCCTTAATAAACAAATCACTAAGCATTGCTTAACATGTATTTGTCATGCCAACACCCACTGGCTCTTACAGTTTTAAAAGAATATATCCAAATTTTTTTTGCAGTATTCTGAATTATTCGCGGTCCTTTGAATGTATATTTATCGGTGGAAACATGTCAATCACAAAAAATTTACATTGTGAATGAGAGTCTTTCTGCTTGCGATACCACCCCACTTCTTACAGAATAATCATCTGATTAGCATGATTTACGTAAAACTAAAAACTCAATTTCGGAAAATGATTTCTTTTCCAGGCAACATGAAAAAAAATCAACATAACTAAATTTAATGGCCTGGAAGAAAAAGTTAATAATATTAATGGTATTGGGCCAGTGAATCACGAGACAGTATTGACAAACGAATGCTATATATTTAGCAGTTTAAAGCACTGATTGGCTGGGGAGCATTTTAAAGCAGCTCAGGATTCAAAAAGAACTCAGGTCATATGAAACATTGGACTATTAACGGATCATGAACATGTCCCCCTCAGATCATAATTATATAAAGTTACAGTTATACGAGTTCAGACCCGATATACAAAAAAACTGGCTATTTAAGCCAGTTTTTTCAAAGTGAGGAAGATGTAGGGATGGGTTTTCTGCATTAACGCATGGTAACAAACTCTTCCGCCGCAGTAGGGTGAATGGCTACGGTGTTATCAAAATCTTTCTTGGTGGCCCCCATCTTCAATGCGACAGCAAATCCCTGCAACATTTCATCCATACCGAAGCCGATACCGTGAATCCCGACAATCTTCTCTTCCGGCCCGACACAAACCAGCTTCATACGACACGGCTGACGATGCGTGGTGACCGCGGTATACATGGCGGTGAATGAAGATTTGTAGGTTTTTACTTGCTCGTCGCCATACTGCTCACGCGCCTGTGGTTCAGTGAGACCGACGGTGCCAATAGGTGGGTGGCTGAACACAACGGTGGGAATATTGTTGTAATCCAGATGCTCATCCGGCTTGTTATTAAACAAACGCTCGGAGAGGCGACGCCCTGCGGCGACGGCGACGGGGGTAAGTTCTACTGCGCCGGTGTTATCACCTACTGCGTAAATCCCTGGCACGCTGGTGTTTTGGAACTTATCCACCGCAATATAGCCCTTATCATTGGTTTTCACGCCAGTGACGGCCAGGTTGAAGTCATCGGTGGCGGGTTCGCGGCCAATTGCCCAAATCAGACAATCCACTGTTTGTGAACGCCCATCTTCCAGTTTCAGCGTCAGGCTACCATCCGTGTTTTTCACGACCTCTTTCGGCACAGCATGGGTATGCAATGTCGGGCCTTCAGCGGCAATCACTTCAAGTAGCGTTTCGCTAATCATGGGGTCAAAACTACGCAGTGGTGCATGTTTGCGTACAAACAAATGCGTTTGTGCACCCAGCCCGTTCACCACGCCAGCGAGTTCTACTGCGATATAGCCCGCCCCAACAACGGCTACGCGTTTCGGTAAGGCGGGTAATTCAAAGAAACCGTCTGAATCAATACCATACTCTACGCCCGGAATGTCTGGATGGCTTGGTCGACCACCAGTAGCAATCAGAATATGGTCGGCGGTAATGGTTTCGCCGTTAACTTGCAGGGTTTTCGCATCGACAAAACGGGCGAAGCCGCGGATGACATCAACGTTATTCTTACCCAACACATTCTCATAAGAGGTGTGGATGCGGTCGATATAAGCGCTGCGGCTGGCTACCAGTTTACCCCAGTCGAAATGGTTAACAGTGGTATCAAAACCATAATCCGGGCCATACAGATGAATGGCTTCCGCTATCTGTGCCGCATGCCACATCACTTTTTTCGGGACACAACCGACATTTACACAGGTGCCGCCAAGCTCTTTAGCTTCGATCAACGCGCATTTTTGACCATACATAGCCGCGCGATTGATTGATGCGATACCACCACTGCCGCCACCGATGGCGATATAGTCGTAATGTTTGCTCATGGTTGATTCCTTAATGCGAAAAATATTGGCGATTGTAGCGTGTGGCCAGCAAGGTTCCACCGATGGCTGCGATTACTCAGGCACAATTTGCTGGATCAATGTATGACCTGTACCGCCGGGCACCAGTTTGCTATGTAGCCAGGGCAGTAGAGCATTCATTTGCGCTTCCAGTTTCCACGGTGGGTTAATCACAATCATGCCAGAGGCGGTCATGCCGCGTTGATCGCTGTCCGGGCGCACACCCAGTTCAATTTGCAGAATATTACGGATGCCGGTGGCTTCGAGATCGCGCAGCATACGTTTTATTTGCTGGCGTAATACCACCGGATACCAGAGCGCATATACGCCAGTTGCAAAGCGTTTATACCCGTCAGCGATGCCCGTAACTACCGCCTGGTAGTCAGTTTTGATTTCATAAGGCGGGTCGATAAGGATCAGACCACGGCGGGAGACAGGAGGTAGCTTAGCTTTTAGTTGCTGGTAGCCATCGGCTTTTTCCACGCGGGCGCGGTTGTCTTTCTGAAACTCCTGGCGCAGCAGCGGAAAGTCGCTCGGGTGTAGCTCTGTCAGTTGCAGCGTGTCCTGCTCACGTAACAGCTCGCGGGCAATCAACGGTGAACCGGGGTAGTAACGCAACTGCTCGCCGCGATTGAAATGGCGGACCACATTCATATACGGCTCCAGCTCTGCTGGTAGGTCATCCAGTTGCCAGATGCGCGCTATACCTTCCAGATATTCACCGGTGCGCTCAGCATGCTCACCGGAAAGCAGATAGCGACCCGCACCCGCATGGGTGTCGAGATAGAGAAAGGGTTTATCTTTCTCTTTCAGCGCTTCAATGATCAGGCTCTGAACGGTGTGTTTAAGGACATCGGCATGGTTGCCAGCATGAAAGCTGTGGCGATAACTGAGCATGGATACAAAGGTTCCAGGAAATAAACGAGATGTCGCACAGTTTACCGTACTTTTCGCTGTTGTGCTGCAGCCCGTCTTCTCACCCGTTGCCAACGAACTAATTTGCTGTGAGCTATGCTGATTATAATGCAGTGGTTAAGTTTTTATTGTTTTCATCGATGGAACGAAATTATTAAAGCCTGATATTCAAATAATTACCTATAAATTTTGTCCGGTAATAATTAACTCTTTTCCCCAACTAATGACAAGCACTGGAGGTTACAGTGGATACAACTCTTTTTAGTAAAACCCCTACGGTCACAGTACTTGATAATCGAGCCCTGAGCATACGAGAAATAGCCTGGCAAAGGCACCCCGACTCACCGGATACTACGGATGAGCGTATCACCCGGAATCATTATGACGTGCGCGGTAAACTAGCGCAGAGCGCAGATCCTCGTCTTTTCGATGCCGGGTTGGTTAACGCTGATTACCTTCCTGACCTTGCCGATAATCTGTTGCGCACACAGAGTGTCGATACCGGAACGGCATTTACGCTAAATGACGCGGCGGGTCGGCTCTTTCTTGCGATAAGAGGTATTGGACCGGAGAATGACCGCAGCCAGGTTGTTACACACCGCTGGCTGTATGAGGATGCTTCCCTGCCGGGACGCCTGCTTGCCATAACGGAGCAGGTCGCTGATGAAGCGGCACGGGTGACGGACCGGTATGTTTATGGTGGCAACAGTGCGGCAGCGCAGGATTTCAATCTGGCGGGCCAGGTTATCAGCCAGTATGACACCGCCGGTCTGCTGCAGACCGGCAGCCGCTCCATTAATGGCGCCCTCCTTTCCGTCACCCGCCAGTTGCTGAAAGAGGCGGATAACCCGGACACCGTGGTGGACTGGCAGGGCGGGGACAGTTCTGCGTGGAACGATATGCTGGACGCAGACGCGTACACCACCCTGAGTACGGTGGATACGACCGGGACGGTGCTGACCACCACGGATGCGACGGGGAATGTGCAGCGCGTGGCTTTTGATGTGACCGGGCTGCTGAAGGGAAGCTGGCTGACGCTGCGGGGGGGAAGCGAGCAGGTCATCGTCAAATCCCTGACATATTCCGCCGCCGGGCAGAAGCTGCGTGAGGAGCACGGTAACGGTGTGGTGACCAGCTGGCGCTATGAACCGGAAACCCAGCGCCTGACGGAGGTCAGCACAGAACGTCCCGCCGGGCATGCCGCCGGTGCGAAGGTTCTGCAGGATTTGCGCTACGAGTATGACCCGGTGGGCAATATCCTGGTTATCACTAACGATGCCGAGGAGACCCGCTTCTGGCGCAATACCGAAGTGGTGCCCGAAAACAGGTACACTTACGACAGCCTCTACCAGCTGGTGAGCGCCACCGGGCGCGAGATGGCGAATGCCGTACAACAGACCAGTGACCTGCCTGATTTCACCACCTTCGATAATGCCACCTACACGAATTACACCCGCAACTACAGCTATGACCGGGCCGGAAACCTGACCCGGGTACAGCACAGCGCGCCGGCCTCCGGCAATAATTACACCACCACCCTGACGGTCAGTGACCGCAGCAACCGGGCAGTCCTGAGCACGCTGACGGAAAACCCGGCTGACGTGGATGCCCTGTTTAAGGCCGGGGGTGAGCAGCTGGTGCTCCTGCCGGGTCAGGAGCTTGTCTGGACGCCCCGCGGGGAGCTGCAAAAAGTGACGCCGGTAACGCGGGAAGGGGCGGCAGATGACAGCGAAAGTTACCGTTACGATGCGGGCAGCCAGCGAACAGTGAAGGTTTCGTCACAGCTGACCGGGGGCAGTACACGGACACAGCGGGTGGTCTACCTGCCGGGGCTGGAGCTGCACACGACGTATACGGGAGACACGGAGAGTGAAAACCTGCAGGTCATCTGCGTGGGGGAAGCGGGACGCGCGCAGGTGCGGGTACTGCACTGGGAAAGCGGGCAGCCAGCAGACAGCAGCAACGACCCGCTGAGATACAGCTACGACAACCTGACCGGCAGCAGCGTGCTGGAGGTGGACGGCAGCGGTGAGCTTATCAGCCAGGAGGAGTACTACCCGTATGGCGGCACGGCCCTGTTCGCCGCCCGCAGCCAGACCGAAGCGGACTATAAGACTGTCCGCTATTCAGGGAAAGAGCGGGATGCAACCGGACTGTATTACTACGGTTACCGTTATTATCAGCCGTGGGCGGGGCGCTGGCTGAGCGCAGATCCGTCGGGGACGACGGACGGACTGAACCTGTACAGGATGGTAAGAAATAATCCCATTAGATTTAAAGATGAAGATGGTCTTATTCCCGGTGAGGCCGAAATTATCTCTCAGTTACAGCAAATGAGAATAGGTAAAGACAATCCCAAGGATATTCTTGATGCAATAAAAAGAATCAACCCTAAACTAGAACAGCCGCATCTTCTTGTGGCAAAATATAGGGGTGCTTCAAGCGCTAATACTTCGTCAAAAAATAAAGAAAACGAGGCTGCTGCAGCTTATTCTAAAGGTGTTATAGAAGGTGCCCTATATTTGTATTCTACAAACGCAGGCGCCTACTATATTAATACTGTGATAAGGATAAAAAAAGGTTCCAAAATGGCACGTCCGCATTCAACGGGGGTGGTCGCAGGTGCAAGGGCAGAATTTAAGCGCTCTTTCCCTGAGTATTCCTTCGCGCCGGGATCAAATATGGATGAAGTTATGAAAGCATTAAAAGCGGATCCGATAGCGTTGATGAACGCGGCTATAAAAAGTGAAGGATATCGGGATGTGAGTACTTATTATCGCGGCACAAAACATACTCCTGTTTTAGATGCGATTGAACCAGGAACGGTCGTTAGCGCAAATTTCTTGATGTCTGTAACTGGTAGTAAAAAAGCAGCGTCAAAGTTTGCCAGTGGAACCTACAATAAAGATGATGAAGGGGAAGCGGTCGTATATGAAATACTTGGGAAACCACATGCCTTTTCTAAGGGAGTGCTTGATGAAGATGAAGGACTTTTCCAGGTAGGCACAAGGTTTAAATTCACGGGTATAAAAAGAGATCGCTATCAGTTCACTGAGCTATCGCCGAAGGAAGCGAAAGCAGCGGAGAAAGTCTATATGTTGTTCCGCTAACAGGACATATGTTGAGTAACTTACTTTCTGGGTTCACATCGCTAAAGTCGGTGTGGATCCAGCGTTGTCCGCTATCTCCTGAAGGGGGGCAACGAGCCCTGGACGAGTTATGCGTAACGGCCAGCATTGAAATCTCCTACACTTAACCCCATGCTAGAACACATTGCAAAGCGCCGTAGCGCGCTTTATTTATCATTCCAACAGGACTGCGCATATGACCAATCCATTACTAACGCCTTTTGTACTACCGCCATTTTCTCAGATCCTTCCAGAGCATGTTGTACCTGCCGTAACTAAGGCGTTGGAAGATTGCCGAAATGTGGTGGAGAGCGTTGTCGCGCAGGGCGGCCCCTATACCTGGGAGAATCTTTGCCAGCCGCTGGCGGAAGCGGATGATCGTCTGGGACGTCTCTTTTCGCCGGTAAGCCATCTTAATTCAGTAAAAAATAGCCCGGAGCTGCGCGAAGCCTACGAACAAACCCTGCCGCTGCTCTCTGAATACAGTACCTGGGTCGGTCAGCATGAAGGGCTTTACCAGGCCTATTGTAATCTTCGCGAAGGTGAACATTATGCCGCGCTGGATACGGCACAGAAAAAAGCGGTAGATAACGCCCTGCGTGATTTCAAATTATCGGGTATCGGTCTGCCGAAAGAGAAGCAGCAGCGCTATGGCGAAATTGCGGCGCGCCTTTCCGAACTGGGCAATATCTACAGCAATAACGTGCTTGACGCGACCATGGGCTGGAACAAGCTGATCACTGATGAAGCGGAGCTGGCGGGGATGCCAGAGAGCGCACTGGCGGCTGCAAAGGCGCAGGCTGAAGCCAAAGGGCAAGAGGGCTGGCTGTTAACGCTGGATATCCCTAGCTATTTGCCTGTGATGACCTATTGCGAAAACCAGGCACTGCGTGAAGAGATGTATCGCGCCTATAGTACTCGAGCTTCTGATCAGGGGCCAAATGCGGGCAAATGGGATAACGGCCCGATCATGGAGGAGATCCTCGCGCTGCGTCATGAACTGGCGCAATTGCTGGGATTTGAAAACTACGCATTTAAATCATTAGCGACCAAGATGGCGGAAAACCCGTCGCAGGTGCTGGAGTTCTTAACCGATCTTGCTAAACGCGCTCGTCCGCAAGGGGAAAAAGAGCTGGCGCAACTGCGCGCTTTCGCCAAAACAGAATATGGCGTTGATGATCTGCAACCCTGGGATATCGCCTGGTACAGTGAAAAACAAAAGCAGCATCTCTATAGCATCAGCGATGAGCAACTGCGTCCTTACTTCCCGGAAAACCGTGCCGTTAACGGCCTGTTTGAGGTGGTCAAACGCATTTATGGTATCACTGCCAAAGAGCGCAAAGACGTTGATGTCTGGCATCCGGAGGTGCGTTTCTTTGAGCTGTATGACGAGAACAACGAGCTGCGCGGTAGTTTCTATCTCGATCTCTATGCCCGTGAAAATAAACGTGGCGGGGCGTGGATGGATGATTGCGTCGGCCAGATGCGCAGAGCCGATGGTTCCCTGCAAAAACCGGTGGCGTACCTCACCTGTAACTTTAACCGTCCGGTAAATGGTAAGCCGGCGCTCTTTACCCATGATGAAGTGATTACGCTGTTCCATGAGTTCGGTCATGGCCTGCATCATATGCTGACGCGTGTCGAAGCCGCTGGCGTAGCGGGCATCAGCGGGGTGCCGTGGGATGCTGTGGAACTGCCCAGCCAGTTTATGGAGAACTGGTGCTGGGAGCCTGAGGCGCTGGCCTTTATTTCCGGGCATTATGAAACCGGCGAGCCATTGCCGCAGGAGTTGTTAGAGAAGATGCTGGCGGCGAAAAATTACCAGGCCGCAATGTTTATCCTGCGTCAACTGGAGTTCGGCCTGTTCGACTTCCGTCTTCATGCCGAGTTCAGCCCGCAGCAGGGGGCGAAAATCCTCGAAACGCTGGCTGAAATCAAGCGCCAGGTTGCGGTTATCCCTGGGCCAACGTGGGGACGTTTCCCCCATGCTTTCAGCCATATCTTTGCTGGTGGCTATGCGGCAGGGTATTACAGCTATCTGTGGGCCGATGTACTGGCGGCGGACGCCTACTCTCGTTTTGAAGAGGAGGGTATTTTCAACCGTCAAACCGGGCAGTCGTTCCTCGATAACATCCTGACCCGCGGTGGTTCTGAAGAGCCGATGGAGTTGTTTAAACGCTTCCGTGGTCGCGAGCCGCAAATTGATGCAATGCTTGAGCATTACGGTATCGAAGGCTGAACAGTTGAAAATTTGTTTGCTTGATGAAACGGGCGCCGGTGACGGCGCCTTATCTGTTCTTGCGGACCGCTTTGGGCTGGAACAAGACGACGATAATTTAATGGCGCTGGTGCTCACCCCTTCACATCTGGAATTACGTAAACGCGACGAACCAAAGCTTGGCGGCATTTTTGTCGATTTTGTCGCGGGTGGCATGGCACACCGGCGTAAGTTTGGCGGTGGGCGTGGCGAGGCGGTAGCTAAGGCGGTGGGTATTAAAGGCAGTTATCTGCCCGATGTGGTGGATGCAACCGCAGGGCTTGGCCGCGACGCGTTTGTACTGGCTGCTGTTGGTTGTCGTGTCCGTATGCTGGAGCGTAACCCGGTGGTCGCAGCATTGCTGGAGGATGGCCTACATCGGGGCTATCGTGATGCAGAGGTTGGCCCATGGCTGCGCGAGCGATTGCAATTAATTCACGCCTCCAGTCTGACTGGGCTGGCGGATATCACGCCGCGCCCGCAGGTGGTTTATCTTGACCCGATGTTTCCACATAAGCAGAAAAGCGCGCTGGTAAAAAAAGAGATGCGTGTTTTTCAGTCGCTGGTGGGGCCGGATCTGGATGCCGATGGTCTGCTGGAGCCTGCCCGTCAGCTTGCTATTAAACGTGTCGTCGTCAAGCGACCGGACTACGCGCCGCCGCTGGCGGGCATCGCGACACAATCAGCGGTGGTGACCAAAAGCCACCGTTTTGATATCTACCCCGGCTCCGGGGAGTAAAAAGCCCGGCCGCATTGCGCGTACCGGGCCATTGCTCAGCTAACAGGTTGGCGTATTGCCTCCTGTTTGTTGAGTATTAATCTTCGTCTTCATCACGCAGTGGGACAATCAGCATATCAACATGAACAGTGTTAATAAGCTGGCGTGCAGAGGACATCAGCTTACTCCAGAAGTCCTGATGGTGTCCGCAAACCACTAAGTCCATATCGTATTTTTTGATTGCATCTACCAGTACCTGGCCCAGATCACCACTACCGCTCAGGGTTTCGGTAATCGGATAGCCCGCGTTGGTAGAAAGCTCAGTAAGCGCGTGGTGGGTCTCATCAGAGATGCGTTTTTGCATATCACCAAGATTCACATCGATCAGCCCGGTGTAGAGATCTGAATAGTTTACATCGACATGAATCAGGGAAATTTTCGCGTTATAGGGACGCGCCATGGATACTGCTTTCTCAACCAGCAATTTGCTTTCAGGGGAGAGATCTACTGCGATGAGTATATGTTTGTAAGCCATAGTGTTACTCCTTCCATAAGTTGTCGATGACGATTGATGCAGTTGCACTGCGCCCGCGTCCTGCGTATCACGTGCGCGGGTAGCGCCCGGCCTTAAGGATCTCATTGAAGAGGATATTTCTACCTTATAACGCTCTGGCAGTAGCGTCAATCAACCTGGATCACGATTCACTTAAGTAATATTTACAACCAGATGCATTGATGATGAAGAAGCATGTGGTAAAAAAATAGAGTGATCTCCTACACTATTAAATAAACCGTACGGAAAACAGACAACGATGTTCTGTTGTCCCGGCATTCGTGGGCCTTCACCCTGGGTGCCGCCTCGTTCGGTGGAGGGTAAAACTCTACATTGTCTGACTTGGTTGAGTATCCAGGCGCGGTTATCCCGGAGAGTATCTTCGTGACCTGACCGCCGGAGGAGGGGATATGATGATCAGCACTGTTGCGCTGTTTTGGGCCTTATGTGTCGTTTGTGTAGTTAACATGGCGCGTTACTTCTCATCGCTACGCGCGCTGTTAGTGGTACTTCGTGGCTGTGATCCTTTACTCTACCAATATGTCGATGGCGGGGGTTTTTTCACTTCTCATGGGCAGCCAGGCAAGCAGGTGCGGCTGGTGTGGTATATCTATGCCCAACGCTACCGCGATCATCACGACGACGAGTTTATTCGCCGCTGTGAACGCGTACGCAGTCAGTTCATCTTAACCAGCTCCTTATGCGGCCTGGTCGTACTGAGTTTGATTGCGTTAATGATTTGGCACTGAATTTTGGCTGGTGGTATCCAACGATTCTATTTCAATAGTGATATCGACAGGCAGCAATCAGTAATAAATCGTCAGCGAATGCATACACGAGTCGGTGTTCTACGGATATCTTAACCATTCGCTTATCTGTTTAGGTTAACTCACAGCCCGTAATGCGTGATAAATAACGAAAACGCCCGGTAGCGTAGCGCCACCGGGCGTTTTGGACTTCAGCCTGCGTGGGGCTGATTAGATCAGTTTCAACGCAATCCAGTACAACCCACCGGAGAGAAGAATCGAGGCAGGCAGGGTAAATACCCAGGCCATCAGGATGCTGGTCACCGTTTTACGCTGTAAACCACCGCCGTCGACAATCATCGTCCCGGCAACAGAGGACGATAGCACGTGCGTCGTTGAGACCGGCATCCCGGTATAACTCGCCAGGCCAATGGAGACTGCCGCAGTCATCTGCGCAGACATACCCTGTGCGTAAGTCATGCCTTTCTTGCCAATTTTCTCACCGATAGTGGTCGCCACACGACGCCAGCCCACCATCGTACCGATGCCGAGAGCCAGTGCCACCGCCATGATGATCCAGATAGGCGCATACTCAATGGTGCTCAGCATATCGCCTTTTAGCTTTTTCAACAGACGCTGATCATCGGCATTCACCTCTGGCAGCTTCGCCACCTGATCCGTAATATCGGAGATGCAGAGCATAATGCGGCGCAGCTGGCTGCGCTCTTCCACTGGCAGTTTGTCGTAGCTTTCAATACCCGTCAGCATCGCTTTTGCGCGATCCAGCGCCACCAGGGCGCGGCCAGGATGGCAGTGGAACTCGCCAGGTTGAGTCGCTACTTCTTCCGGTGTCGGAATGAGCGGGTCAACCCCTGTCGCTTTCTGCAACAGCGTTGGATGCTGCTGCAAATAGGTTTCCACGTTATTGATAGCATCACGAGTGCGGGTAATGTCATAACCTGACGCATTCATATTCACAACGAAGCCCGCAGGTGCCACGCCAATCAGCACCAACATGATCAGGCCAATCCCTTTCTGACCATCGTTAGCGCCGTGTGAGAAACTAACGCCAATAGCAGAGAGGATCAGCGCAATGCGCGTCCAGAACGGCGGTTTTCTTTTGCCGTCTTTTTTCTCACGCTCAGCCGGAGTCAGGTGAATACGGGCGCGCTTTTTATTACCACTCCAGTAACGACGCAGCAAAAATACCAATCCACCAGCGAAAACCAGGCCGACGATCGGCGATAAGATCAGCGAGGCGAAGATATTCAACACTTTTGGGATATTTAATGCGTCTACTACTGATGTACCGCTCATCAGCGCATTGGTTAAACCAATGCCGATAATCGCGCCAATCAGCGTGTGGGAACTGGAAGCGGGTAAACCAAAATACCAGGTACCGAGGTTCCAGATGATCGCGGCCAATAGCATAGAGAAGACCATTGCCAGACCATGTGCAGAGCTAACATTAAGCAGCAGATCGGTTGGCAGCATATGCACAATCGCATATGCGACGCTTAAACCACCCAGCAGAACGCCGAAGAAGTTAAACACCGCCGCCATCACCACGGCTAGCTGAGAACGCATAGCGCGGGTATAAATTACGGTTGCAACGGCGTTTGCAGTGTCGTGGAAGCCGTTAATTGCTTCGTAAAACAGAACAAAAACCAGAGCAAGCAAGAGTAAAAGGCCAGTATGAAGATCGAGGCCGGCAAACAAATGTAACATAGGTCGTTACGCCATTTCGGGGACATGAACGCCGCGCATTATCAGGGACATTGATAGTGTGGGCAAAGTGAAAAATGTATTTTTTTTGACATTGTTTCTTACAAACGACTGAAACAGTAAAATTATGTCATATTTTTCAATGTGATGTTTTGTATTCCGCTCATTTGCGCTGGTGCGACCAGCGTGAACTCTTTACAATTCGCCCCGGTTCTTAAATGAGGAAAAGCAGTGGAAAGGTTTGACGTGATCGTTATCGGTGCTGGTGCGGCAGGAATGTTCTGTGCGGCGTTGGCCGGGCAGGCTGGTTGCCAGGTACTGTTACTGGATAACGGTAAAAAACCCGGCCGTAAGATCCTTATGTCTGGCGGGGGGCGCTGCAATTTCACTAATCTTTACGTCGAGCCTGCCGCGTATTTGAGCCAAAACCCGCATTTTTGCAAATCAGCGCTGGCGCGTTATACCCAGTGGGATTTTATCGATCTGGTTGGGAAATACGGTATCGCGTGGCATGAGAAGACGCTGGGGCAGTTGTTCTGCGACGACTCCGCGCAACAGATTGTCGATATGCTGGTGGCGGAGTGCGAAAAAGGGAAAGTGACGCAACGCCTGCGTAGCGAAGTGCTCAGCGTGGAGCGCAGCAGCGAAGGTTTTACGCTGCAACTCAATGGCGAAAGTGTACAAGCAGCTAAGCTGGTCATTGCGACCGGCGGCTTGTCGATGCCAGGTCTGGGCGCATCGCCCTTTGGCTATAAGATTGCCGAGCAGTTTGGCCTGCGAGTATTACCTACTCGCGCGGGGCTGGTGCCTTTTACCTTACATAAACCGCTGCTGGAGCAAATGCAGGCGCTCTCTGGCGTCTCTGTGCCTTCTGTTATTACTGCCGAAGATGGCACAGTCTTTCGTGAAAACCTGCTGTTTACCCATCGCGGTTTGTCTGGTCCGGCAATTCTGCAAATCTCCAGCTATTGGCAGCCTGGGGAGTTTGTCAGCATTAACCTGATGCCAGAGTGCGATCTGGACAGCTTTCTCAGTCAACAGCGCGAAGCTCACCCTAATCAGAGTTTGAAAAACACCTTAGCCATGCAGTTGCCGAAGCGCCTGGTGGAGTGCCTGCAACAGCTTGGGCAGATCCCGGATGTGACGCTAAAACAACTCAACAGCCGGGAGCAGGAAAAACTGGTGGCCACACTAACCTGCTGGCGCGTTCAACCCAATGGTACGGAAGGTTATCGCACGGCTGAGGTGACGCTTGGCGGCGTGGATACGAATGAACTTTCGTCACGCACGATGGAAGCCCGTAACGTTCCGGGGCTCTACTTTATTGGTGAAGTAATGGATGTCACCGGCTGGCTGGGCGGATACAACTTTCAATGGGCATGGTCCAGCGCCTGGGCGTGTGCGCAGGCGCTGGCTGATGGTGAGTGAAAATAAATTTGGTGACGACGGGCAGTGCTTCTGTCGTGCCAAATAGAAATTAAAAATCCATCTTCACTGTAAATTGCACTTCACGCGGATCGCCAATCTGATTACCCAGATTATTCGTTGCAATAGAAGACGTGTAATACGTTTTATCAAATAGATTTTTCACGTTCAGTTGTAACGTTATCGGATACTGTAATTGCATTTTGTATGCGGCAAAGGCGTCTGCCACGAAATAACCCGGTAGATAGTAGTCCGCCCCATTTGTTGCCGAGCGACGACTTACGCCATGCCCACCGCCGCCGAAGGTCAGTGTGTTGTTACCAATTACATTATGAATGTCATAGGTAAGAAATATTGAGCCCGTATGGCGGGGGACGTTAGGTAATGGTTTGCCTGCATAATCCGGGTCTTCCAGCACTGTTGCATCGGTATAGCCATAGCTGGCAATGATATTGGTGTTTTCGGTCAATGATCCGGCGACATCGACTTCGACCCCCCTGGAGCGGACGCGGCCTGCGGTTTTGGCGATGGTTTCGTCACCAATACTTTCGGTGTACAACACGTTGCGCTTATTAATATCAAAGAGCGCGATATTCGCGGTTATACCTTCGAGCAAATCAAACTTAGCACCGACTTCGTAAGCATTGGATGTTTCAGGCGGTAGATCGCCAATATAACTGGCGATAGAAGATTGCGGCATAAAGGTTTGCGAATAGTTGGCAAACAATGATACCGATGGCGTCAGTTTATAGACCAGCCCCAACTTCGGTGTCCACCGCTCATCACTGCTGTCAGTATTAACATTAAAAGGACGTCCTTTACCCGCATATTGCGTGTAATACTGATAGCGAACCCCCGCGACGGCAATCCAGTTATCGGTAAGATAGAGTGCGTCCTGCGCATAAGCCGAGTAACTTTCCTGCTTGATGGTCTGGTCGCTATCTGAGGCCGCAACGGTTGTGCATTTGCTGCTATTGCCATATGTCGGCTGATAAATGTTGAAATCCTTAACATTTTTACAGCGGATCATATCCGTGCGCAGCAGATCGTAATATTCATATGATATCCCGCCCAGCAGCTCATTGTAGAACCCCGCAATATCAACATTACCTTGCAGATCCGCACGTGTGGAGTGCATGCGCTGGGTAGAATCCTGGGTCGCGTCAATCCGGCGTGTCAGATTGCCTGTGGTAGCATCGTACGCTGTGACACGAGCCTGGTTATCGCTATATTTATCCTGGCTATAGCTGTAGTCAAATCGCGCTGTCCACTGACTATTCAGATAATATTCTGCATTGAGCTGCGCCAGATCAGATTGCCCGTCTGTAATGTTAAAGGGCTCATCAAAACGAATTTTTCGGTCGACATTTACCGGTTGTTTTGTATTCAGATCGAAAATCGTTCCGCGATCGAACGGTGTTTTATAATCCCGATGTGAATAGAGCACTGTCACCGTTGCATCGTCACCAAACCAGGTTAGCGATGGCGCGAAAAATGTGCTGCGTTCTTTACCAAAGTTTCGCCAGTAATCCTCGTCCTGAACTTCCCCAATTAAGCGGTACGCGAATTGGCTACCTTCAATCGGTCCAGTGATATCAAGCTGCCCTGTGCCGCCGCCAAAACTGGAGGAGGTCGCAGAAATAGAACCGTTGAATGTTTTTTCCGGGCGCTTAGTCACAACGTTAATAAGCCCGCCCGGATCGAGAATGCCATACAGTGTTGAAGCCGGACCTTTCAGTACTTCCACCCGCTCTGTGGTTGCGTTGAAACTGCGAGGTAAAACAGTACGCAGACCGTTGGTCATGATAGAGCCGTCCCGGTTAGCACCAAAACCACGACGCACGAACGCATCCTGAGTGCCCCCAAGCGTATTGGTTTGCACTACGTTACTGACGTTATAAAGCGCCTCATCCAGCGTGGTGGCATGCTGATCTTCCAGTACCTTATCACTAACCGTATTGACCACTTGTGGAATATCCAATAGCGGCATGTTGGTTAAAGTCGCTGTGGAGGTATTCAGGGGCTGATAACCATTAGTCGCATCATTGGCTGTATTAGCGTCTGCTGTGACAGTAAGCGTTTCTCCATCTTTGGTCGTTACGGTATTTGCAGCCTGCACCATTGGCGCCAAAAATATCAGCGAAAAGAGAGTGCGCCCTTTTATCCCTGAGAATGAAGGTGTGAACTTAGCCATTTAGTCTGTTTTCCCAAAAGCTATGCGGATGGCCGCAAGTGAAAGCTGTATCTCATTGCTCAATAAGCACTATCCGTTAGCCAGTTCAGCGTCGGATATGTAATTGATAATCATTCAACCATGCGGGAATGTAGTAGTAAATGAAAAGTGGATAGATTTTACTACGGCGCATTTATTTACTTTTTTAACGACTTATATTGATTTTAATTTACTGATATTAATGTGTTTTGTTTTATTTCCTGCTGCGTATTTTCTCTGTTACTTTCCTGCGCTTTATGGTGATTTTTTCTCTTGACTACTACATGATGCAACGTCAAACTCACAAAAGAGAATGAGTTTTATTTCTATTTGTATTTGATAAAGTTGGCGTACACGTGGCTCAAAACGCAAAAGGGCAGGGACTGGTACTCGACAATGTCTCTGCCGGATATCACAAAAAAATCATTATTGATGGTGTTTCTTTCCCGGTTCCCGAGAAAAAAATGACCGTGCTGGTTGGGGCAAACGGGTGTGGGAAATCGACGTTACTTAGCGCTATGGCGCGTTTGCTACAACCTATGGGTGGCGCGGTATTGCTTGATGGTAAATCTATTCACCCGCAATCAACAAAAACGGTATCTCGCAGACTCGGGATCTTGCCACAATCGCCATTGTTGCCGGAAGGCTTGACGGTTTATGAACTGGTATCGCGTGGACGTTTTCCCTGGCAGAATTTTTTACGTCAATGGAGCGACGCTGATGAACAGGTGGTGGAAGAAGCCTTGCACTTAACTGGCACAGCGGAATTTGCGCATTTACCAGTTGAAAAACTTTCCGGTGGGCAGCGCCAGCGATGCTGGATTGCGACGGCACTGGCGCAAAAAACGCCTTATATCCTGCTCGATGAACCAACCACTTGGCTTGATCTACGATATCAGGTTGAAATTCTTGAATTATTGCATGATCTAACACGTCATCATGGACGTACTGTCGTGGTGGTGCTGCACGATCTGAATTTTGCCGTGAATTATGGCGATATGCTGGTATTTTTACGGCAGGGTAAAGTTCTGCGGGTATTAAATGAGGGAGAGTGTTGTACCCCGGAGCTGGTGAAAGAAGTTTTTGATGTGGATGTATACGCTTCAATCAATCCTTTGACCGGTAAACCCTTTTTTATGCCATTTCGTTGTGCAGGAAAATAATGATGCGGACTGGTATGGCCTCTTTTATTTTCCTCACGCTGTTGTTAATGGGATGCGTCGTATATCCGGGGATCGGTATACGTTTTATTGCGCCACAAACGGTGCTGCAGGCATTTCTTCATTTTGAACCGCATAATTTCGATCACCACGTGATTTTGAGTCTACGCCTGCCTCGTTTAGTTGCAGCATTGCTTACCGGGGCATCTCTTAGTGTTGCAGGAGCGCTGTTGCAGGCAGTGATTCGCAACCCGCTGGGTGAGCCACATATTTTAGGGTTAAACGCCGGAGCCGCGCTGGCAGTGGTTGCCACCAGTGCGCTGGGGCTGACATTTCCTGTTGGGCGCCCATTGCTTGCGTCGATGGGAGGAGCCTTGTTGTTTCTGCTGGTATTAATGCTCTCTTCCGCAGGGCGCTCCGGGTTAACGCCAATGAAGGTTACCTTGTGCGGCGTAGCGCTGTCGGCGTTTGTCTCCTCTGTTACTGCTGCCATCCTGATCCTTGACGAACAAACATTACTGGCGATGCGCACATGGTTAGCGGGTGATATAGCCGGGCAGGATTGGGAGACGCTCCGTATGTCCGCCTGGTTTGCCATGAGCGGTTTTATATTAGCACTATGCCTTACACCTTCACTGAATATGCTGGCAATGGGTGATTGTATGGCCCAGGGACTGGGAGTATCCGTACTACGCACACGAATACTCACTCTACTGTCTATTGCCTTGCTGTGTGGTGCAGCCGTCTCGATTGCCGGCCCCATTGGTTTTGTTGGCCTGGTGGTGCCGCAGTTTATTCGTCGATTAGTGTCAGCGGATCTACGCGTTATCGTGCCATTATCGGCCTGTGCAGGCGCTCTCCTGCTGTTATTAGCGGATATTGTTGCCCGTATGCTTTTTGCCCCATATGAGTTGGCAACAGGTGTAATGACTGCGTTAGTGGGCGCACCTGTGTTTATCATGATGGCCGCGAGGATGTTCAAATGAGTCGGGTGTTGATGAATACCGGGCTGCGCCCGCTGCGTTTAGGCGCGTTCTCAACGCTGATGCGCCCCAAAAACCTTGCGTTACTTATCGGACTGGCACTGTTTGCCATAGGAATGTTGGTGTTTGCCCTGACGCATGGTTCTTTTTCTATTCCTGCATCTGCGGTGGGGCGGGCGATTTTTTACCCGGAAAACGTAAACACAGATGCGCGCTATATCGTGCGGGACATCCGCTTGCCCAGGGTATTAATGGCGTTGTTGTGCGGGGGCATGTTAGGGATGGCGGGAGCCGCCATGCAATCTATTGCCCGTAACAGCCTTGCTGATCCTGGCCTGATCGGTGTGAAAGAAGGGTGTAGCGTGGCAGTGCTGTTGCTGATTTTCCAGTTTCCGATGTTGAGTTTGTTCTGGCGTCCGGTAGCGGGTATTGCTGGCGGTTTATTGGTGGCATTACTGGTTATTTTGCTGGCACGCGATATTTCTCGTCCACGATTTATTCTGATCGGCATCGGTGTTTCGTGGTTTTTTGCCGCAGGAACCGGTGTTTTTATGACCACGGCTGATGTGCGTGACGTACAAACTGCGTTGATGTGGTTGTCGGGGAGCCTCCATGCAGCCAACTGGATGTTGGTGGGTATTTCAGCATGTTGGTCGCTGCCTGCCTGTGTTTTGTTGTTGCTAACAGCCCGGACGGCGGATGTATCACTGTTAGGTCACCAGGCGGCAATGGGGCTGGGCGTGAACACGTCTCGTCTGGCATTACTGCGCGTGGTTGCACCAATAGTCATGACGGCCGCCTGTGTTTCCTGTGTTGGCAGCATTGGGTTTGTCGGGCTGGTTGCACCGCATATGTCACGCATTCTTCTGCGTGGCGGGCAGACAACATTACTGCTGGGCAGCGCCATATCAGGTGCATTGCTGGTCATTCTGGCTGACAGCATAGGCAGGTTAGCTTTTTTGCCTCTGCAGTTGCCTGCCGGAATAGTTATCTCGCTGATTGGCGGTCCATTCTTTCTGCTGCTGCTCTGGCAGCGCAAGGACAGTTTTTAACGGGAGTTCTATGCGTTTACTTTTTTCACTACTGTTACTTTTTTCATTTTTTGCCAGTGCAACAGAGTCTGTTCAGGTTTTTATCGACGATTTGGGACGCAAAGTAACTCTGCCAGCGCATCCGAAGAGAATTGTTTCTTTACACGATCTTGATATTACCATTCCTCTGATCGAACTCGGGGTGCCTCCTGTTGCCAGTCACGGGCGCACACGACCTGACGGTAGTCACTTTATCCGCTCAGGCGCTTTACTGACAGGCATCGACTTCGATAACTCGGCGATTAAATTTATCGGAACGGCAGATATTGATATTGAAGCTATTGTGGCGGCGAAGCCAGATTTGATCATTTCTGAACCGACCCGTAATACGCCAATTGAACAGCTGACGAAAATTGCCCCAACCGTGAGCATTGATCATCTGAATGGCGGCGCGCCAGAGATTTATCGGAAGCTGGCACAGCTCACAGGAACACAGGATAGACTTGCGATACTTGAACGTCGCTATCAGGAGCAAATCAACGTCCTGAAGGCCACGCTGGACAGCCAAAAAATCACGGTATCGGTGATTCAGGCGAATCAAGGCAAAATTAGCGTGATGCATAGCTATCATTCGCTGGGACGCGTATTACGCGATGCAGGTTTCCGTTTTCCACCGCTTATCGACACGATTCCTGAAGGGGGACGCATTGATTTGAGTGCTGAGCGTTTGCCTGAGCTGGACGCGGATTTTGTGTTTGCGACCTGGCGTGGAGACCTGGGCGGTAAGCCGCAGGACGAACTGGCAGCGATGGAAAAAGTAATGCCAGGATGGTGTCAATTCCTCACTGCCTGCCGTAGCGGGCGCTACGTGCTGATCTCGCGTGAAGAAGCTATCTCCAATTCTTTTGCATCACTGGGGCTGATGGCGGCGCAGATACAATCACAGATTGCAGGTCGGCCGTTACCGGAGGCCAAATGAGTCAGAAAGACAAAACGCGGGTGGATATTTATGGCGAACGTTTTCGTAAGCGAGGAAGCCAGCTAACACCGGGTTTAAGGGCTGTCGCCAGCTACATTGATGAGAACCGGGAAGCGGTGCTGGAACAAACGGCAATGGAAATTGCGGCCACATTGAAAACGTCTGATGCCACGGTAATTCGGGCGATACAGGCTCTGGGATTTGCCGGACTACGCGATTTGAAAATCACGCTGGAACAGTGGGTTGGACCCGCGCTCAGTTCCAGCGAGAAAATGTCTACTACGGTTAGTGGCTTGACCAGTGATGTTAACGAGGCAATCGATTTTGTTCTTGAGGGGCATTTATATACCTGTAAGGTCCTTTCAGAACCTGAAAATCGCTACGCTATTGCACAAGCTGTGGCATTCCTGGCGCAGGCGCGGCAAGTTGCTATTTTTGGCATTGGCGCTTCAGGGATTCTGGCGGACTATGCAACAAGGTTGTTCAGTCGTATTGGTCTGCCAGCGACCCCGCTAAACCGTACCGGTATTGGATTAGCCGAACAATTGATTGCTCTTCAGCGCGGTGATGTACTGATAATGATGGCGCAAAAATCGGCCCACCGGGAAGGGCTGACGACGCTTCGCGAAGCGCGGCGACTGGGGATACCTTCGATTTTGCTGACAAACGCGCTGGATTCACGTTTTAGCAAGGAAGCCAATATTGTAATCCATGTCCCTCGTGGGGATGAAAAAGACAAAACGCCGCTGCACGGTACGGTGTTGTTATGTCTGGAAATGATCATTTTGTCGGTAGCCTCTACTGCACCACAACGTGCGATTAAAACCATTAAACGCATCAATGAATTTCATCGTGGTCTGAAAGCGGGAAGGAAGCCTGGCTGAATCAGGCCGATACACAGCAACCGCATGGGTACAGTTCCTCGATTTCATCCAGCCTGACAGGTCCATGCAGAACGGTTTAACAAAACGCTTCGAACATTATATGTTTTTGCGATCAGTGACATAATTTTTTACCGTTCAGCAAGGGCCATCTTAAAGATTCACCGCTTCCCATTCCCGATAGCGGAGATAATTATCGTCAATTTCCCTTTGCGTACGCCCTGTCAGAAAAAAGACCGCAGGGCAGGTGGCGTTATCAACTGTCGGGGTAAGCAAAGCGTTATTAGTCTTATTCATCATCACATTCACAAAGCCAGGTAATTGGTTGAGGAATTCCTGGTATAAGTGGAGTGAGAAAGCATGTGGATGTGACGCAATAGCGTGCACGCATCTTAGAGGTTGTTTAAGACGATAGATGTCCTGGGACATCTTAAATGCGAGCGTATTAGTATAGGCATAACGCATCAGGCGAAGCTGGTCGCCGTTTGTGACCTGGCGGATGGCTTTAGGGTTTGCACTACTCGAAGCGCGTGCACCGACTTCAAGAAGCGTTGGCCCTTCCGCAGAGAGAATAAGCTCCGTATGCCCGGCTCCTTTAACGAGCCCGATTACCGGTAACAACTTCAGTGTATAATCAATACACATTCTTGCGTCAGACGAACCCGGATCGCAGAGATCATCAAAGTCATAAAGGCTACGACCATCAACTAACCGTTTAGTCACACGCCAGATATCGGTGATTTTATGCCGGCCACGTAAACTGACGGTGTTGATAATATATTCCGTGCCTTCGATAAACCGTTGTATTAGCGCTTGTTGGTTATCCTGATAGACAACGTTATTTTTTTTACCATCAATTATCCGTGCGGCCTTTTCCACTTCCTCAGGGCGGGTGCAAATATAAACATCATCCGAACCAGCGCTGGCAAGCGGTTTTACGACGACTTTCCGGCCCCCGTGCTGTGTAAACCATGTTCTGAGTGCTAATGGATCGTCGCTGGTGTAATGCGCTGTTACACGCAATCCGGCACGTCGCACAGCCTCATTCATTTGATATTTATTTCGGCGTAAGGCCGTAGTGTGTGGATCGTTACCTTCTATATCAAGATATCTGGCAAGTTTCTCGCTTAATTCAACTGCGGACTCGCTACCAGGTATTACTGCGATGGGGTCAAAAGCACGTAGCTCTGCAATAATCTGCTCCTTTTTGCGCGGATCCCACAGCAGGCAGACATCAAAGTTCTCTCTGTTAAAGCCAGACGCTTTAGGCGATTCTATCGCGGCATCGGATTCGATATGAATAAGCATAAAATGCCCAAGCAGTTCTTCTGTTAATAAAACGCCAGATGAAATGCCGTTGATAATAATGACGACAGGTTTTTGCTCAGCAAAAATAGACGACATAACCTCTCCCTGTTTTTAAAGTGCAGGTAGTCGATGTATATCTGTATATATTTATTGATAACATGAAGATTATAGTTTCACCAGAGTGGAAAAAGCTGAAAGTGTATTAATTTTTAATGACGGAGAGAAAAAAGAGTACGTATTATATAAATAATTAATCCCCGGTTGTTAATTATATTGCTAGCGAATGAATTATTCGGCCAAATATATTTACCACGACATTACTCTTCGTCGCGGGCAGGGCCATTTGGCACAGGTGTGGTGAGCTTTGCCCTGAATGCGATGTGAAAGATATTCATGTAAGTCAAAATTTGGCTTTAAGAACCATAAAACCCCTCATATTTTCAAATATCTGCCCCATTATTAGGATTATTCCTGGCATATATTTTGCTGAAAAATCAGACAATGGAAAATATTCATTTCCATAATTCATGCGGTAGCTCACATTCGCAACCGTAATATTAAGTTACGCAACGGGCCCGGAGCGGTAACCGTATTTACGTCAGGATTCGATTTATGCTCAATCGCATTACTGTTCAGTTGCCTGTCGAAGGGCTGCTATTCTGGAAAATCTCTGGCCGCGAAGCACTTTCTGAGTCATTTGCATTGAACCTGCACTTGCTGGGTACGGATGCGCGAATGGACCGCAGCAAACTGCTTGGTCAGGCGGTCACGGTAACTATTCCGACCCAGGGCCTGGCGGGTGTTCGTTATCTCAACGGCAAAATTACCCGCGTGGTGGTGAGTGCTGTGGAGTTAAGCGGTACGCGTTATGCTGTTTACCAGCTTACCGTGGAACCTGATCTGTGGCCCATGAAGCGCGACCGCAACTTGCGCATCTTCCAGGCACAAACGGTGCCGCAGATTGTCAAAACGTTGCTCAGCGAATATCAGGTAAACTTCGAAGACAAACTCACTGGCAGCTATCGTGTCTGGGAATACTGCGTACAGTACCAGGAGAGTAGCTTCGATTTTATTAGCCGCCTGATGGAACTGGAAGGGATCGCTTATCACTTTCGCCATGAAGCGGATAAACATACGCTGGTGCTGACCGATGCCGCTACACAGCATGAGCCGTTCAGCGGCTACGAAATCATCCCCTATCACCAGACCCCATCTGGCGGCAGTACCGATGAAGAGGGGATCAGCCAATGGGCACTGGAAGATAGCGTGACGCCAGGGCTTTACAGCCTGGATGACTACGATTTCCGTAAGCCGAACGCATGGCTGTTCCAGGCACGGCAAAATCCTGACTCTCCTTCACCCGGCACCATTGATGTTTACGACTGGCCTGGGCGCTTTGTTGAACATGGCCACGGTGAGTTTTATGCACGTATCCGCCAGGAGCGCTGGCAGGTTGAGCATCAACAAATTGAAGGGACGGCAACAGCGTTGGGTATTGCGCCTGGCAACACTTTCCAGCTTACCAATGCTGCATTCTTTGATGATAACGGTGAATATCTTGTCACCGCAGCGAACTATAACTTTGAAGAGAACCGCTACGCCAGCGGTGCTAACGGCGAAACCACTCACCGTATTGATTTCAGCGTCATTCCCTCCTCTGTCGTATTCCGCCCAGCGCAACAAACCACCTGGCCACGTACTTATGGCCCACAGACGGCAAAAGTGGTCGGCCCGCAGGGAGAAAGCATCTGGACTGACAAATATGGTCGGGTAAAAGTGAAATTCCACTGGGATCGGCTGGCGAAAGGTGATGACACCAGCTCGTGCTGGGTGCGTGTCTCCAGCGCATGGGCAGGACAAGGATTCGGTGGTGTGCAGATCCCGCGCGTCGGTGATGAAGTGGTCATCGACTTTATCAACGGTGATCCAGACCGCCCCATCATTACCGGACGCGTCTACAACGAAGCCAGCATGCCACCGTGGGCACTCCCGGCAGCGGCAACGCAGATGGGCTTTATGAGTCGCTCGAAAGATGGTTCGCCAGAGAACGCCAACGCACTGCGCTTTGAAGATAAATCCGGGGCCGAGCAGGTATGGATTCAGGCTGAACGCAATCTGGATACCAATGTAAAAAACGATGAAACACATAGCGTTGGCGGTTCAAGAACCGTCAATGTTACCCAGGATTACACTGGCACGGTGGCCGGCACACATACGCAAGCCACGCAATATACCCACTCAGAATTAGTTGGCGGTGGATATCTCCAGCGCGTGCAGGGAGCCATTGTGCAGGCCTCTGACACCGGCATTCGCCTGGTCGCGGGCAAGACTGTGCTGGAGTTGGGCGCCAACGGGCAGGTTAATTTGCAATGTGAGGGCTTTACCATTAATGCCGCTGGCGATGGGCAGATTAATACGGGTGGTACGCTGGATCTGAATCTTGCAAAACCAGCACCTTCTGAGGATGCAGAACCTACGCCTGCGCAAATTCAGCAAGCGGTAAAAGCGGCCTTTAAACAAGGGACTGACAGTTAATGAATAAACCATTTGTACTCTCTGAAGGCGTACTTAACCTGCCTGGCGCATATCAGGATACCAGCATCAATGTGTTGAAATTCAAGGAAGCAGGTGCAACGCTGGTGGTTACTCGTGCATGGGCTGTTAATCCTGGCGAAGAGGAAAGTTACCTCAATCAGCAACTGGAAAAAGTTAAACGCAATATGAAGAAGGTAGTTATCGGCGATGTTCAGGATAGCAACCTCGCCGGGCAGACTGCTCGTGAAGTATCGCTGCGTTTCCAGAACCAACATGTCACGGTCTATGAAAAACTGGCGGTGACCCGCTTCGAACAGGAGCTGCTGGTTTTCACCCTCAGCCGTCTCGAACCTTTTAATGATGAGGCTGAAGCCTTCTGGGCTGCCATCAAATCCGGTGTGCAGTTGGGAGCTTAAGGATGACGGATTACCTTGCCGCGCGTATTGATGATCCGCTGGTCCACAGCTCAGCTCTCGCCGATTTTGTCGGTGGGCTGGTGGAAGGGGCGATAGTTGCCGGGATTTTTATGGCGGCAGTAACCCCCGTGGGGATGGTGGTTGCCGGTATCCTGGTCGCCGGGCTGATATTCAGTGGCAGGCTGGAAGAGGTTGGCAATGAAGCGGGTGAAATTGTTGATAGCCTGATAGATCCTGGGCCGCCGGACGCGATAATTGTCTCTGGTTCTGATGATGTCTATATCAAGGGCAAAAAAGCGGCCCGTGCCGCCGGAACCGTTGATCGCGATGCCATGAATGCCGCCGCGTCAGCCGAGGGTAGTGTCGATTGGGCCGCAGTAGGAATGCTGACGCTTACTGCCGTTGCTGCCGCGATGAATACGGCATTACATCCCGGTGCCGCCCTGGCCGCTATTGCTGAGCGCGCCAGCCATCTCTCATTGGATGATTTGAAGGATTTTGGTAATAGCGTCTGGACCAGTCTGACCCAGCCAGTAGTCGAAAGCGCCAGCCCTTATGCTACTCCCGCGCCTCAGGACGTTGTGGCTTGTAAAAAAGGACATGTGGTTACCAGTAGTAACTTTATCGCCCAGGGTTCTAAATCCGTCTATATCAATAATCAACCCGCTGCCCGCAATGGCGAAAAAAGCACTTGTGAGGCAGAAATTAAAGTTAGTGATAATCCGCGCGTAAGAATTGGTGGCGAGACTATCACCGTGCGTGATATCCACAGCGGTAAAAATATGCTCGCCTACCTGGCGGGGAATATTCTTGGCGGCGCTTTTGTCGGTGCGCTGCCGCAGCTATTACGTATGGGTTATAGCCGCCTTCTGTTACGCGCATTAACCAAAGATATCGTTTGCCCAATTGGTGCAACTATTGCCTCGGAGGTTGCCGCGCAAGCCGTGGTAAAAGGCGCTCAGACGGCCTGGCCGGTCAATATCGCTACCGGCGCGAAGATCCTTGCGCAGGAAGACGATCTTGATTTTGTGCTGCCGGACAGAATGCCACTCTACTGGCAACGCATCTACCATAGCCGCAATCTGGCAACCGGGATGTTAGGCACGGGTTGGATGCTGCCGTTTGAAACTCGCCTCTACCGTCTGCCTAATAATCACCTCATGTATCAGGACATGAGCGGTCGCGAGCTGGGCATGGGAGAAGTGAAAATCGGTGATGTGATCGATTTTCAGGAGGATGCTCTGAAACTGTTTTGCAGCCCGAATGGGGCAATGGTTATGCAAACCAGTGAAGGAGAACATCAACTTTTTGAGCCGGACCCCACCAGACCCGGCGAATGGCGCATTCAGCGTATTTATGACTGCCATGAAAACGCACAATATTTTGACTGGAATGACCAGGGGCAACTGGTCCGCATCTCCAGCGATAACGAAGCGCTGGATGTTGAACTGGAGTATGAGACGCAGTTCGGCAGGCTGGCAGCGGTTTATCAGGTTTATGAGGGCGCGCGCCATCTGCTGGTGACCTACCGCTATAACGATCATGGGCAATTAACTACGGTAACGGATGCCGATGGTATTGATACCCGCCAGTTTGGTTGGGATCAGGCGAGTGACATGCTTGCCTGGCACGCTTTCTCCACCGGATTGAAGGTTCATTATCTGTGGCGACCTGAAGCAAACTCTCGTCACTGGCGAGTTTGTGCCTATCAGGTGCAGGATGAGCAGGGCGAGGTACTGGAAAACTGGCGCATTGATGCTGATGAGAATAAACGCTACGCCAGAGTCAGTAACGATGAGGGGGCAGCCAGCGAGCATTACTGGGATAATCTCTCCCGCATTATTGAGCATATCGATTCTTATGGCAGTAAGTGGCAATTCCGCTGGGCCGGGCAGAGTGAACAACTGCTGGAGATGGTACAGCCAGACGGTGCGCAGTGGGAATACGCCTGGGATGCGCGTGGTAACCTGACGATGGAGCGCGACCCACTGGGTCAGGTGAAACTGACGACCTGGCATCCGCTATATGCGCTGCCGCTCAAAGAGGTGTTGCCTGACGGCGGCGTCTGGCAGTACGAATATAATATTGCGGGTGATGTGGTCACTCTGAAGGATCCTGAAAGTGGTGTTACCCGCTTCGAGTGGAATGAACAAGGGGATCTGCTGCAGCGCATCGATGCGCTGGGCAATAGCCATCGCTTCTGGTGGGATTTTCGCGGGCACCTTATCCGTGAGGAAGACTGTTCGGGTAACCAGAGTCGTCGCCAGTATGACAGCGCAGGCCGTCTTGAGCGCGAGACCGATCCACTCGGAAATACCGAGCGTTATCTGTGGAGTGCGGCAGGTCGTTTACAGACTTATGTTCGTGCCGACGGGCGAGAGACACTATTCAGTTACAACAGGGCCGGATTGCTGTGTGGGCAAACAATTGATGGTGTACTTGAGCGCAGGGTGAGGCTGAATGCGCGTGGCCAGGTCACGGAGGCTGTTGACCCAGCTGGCCATGTTACCCGCTTCAGCTTCAACCGCTCAGGCCGTCTGGTCACGCTGATTAACCCGAATAACCAGCAGTGGCGTTTTGACTACACGCCCGCCGGGCAGCTTACCCGAGAATATGATTATGCCGGGCGGCAGACGGAGTACTACTACAATGCGGCGCAGCAGGTGGCGACGGTTGTGCGTCATCCGGTAAGTGGCAGTGAACAGCCGCCGCAGACAGTTAATTATGAATATGATGTGCTGGGACGGGTGACGGTGCGGGAAACAGCGCAGCACCGCACGGAATACTGTCACAGTGCACTGGCAACCGAAATCTGTCGTATGCCATATGCGGCCTGGCGACAGTCGGTGATTACACAGCAACCGCCGGAGGGATGCGAACGGATAGTGTTCCGGCGTAATAAACTGGGCATGCTGGTGAGTGAGGGGAATCACGGCGGTGAATACCAGCATCAGTATGATGCTCTGAGTTATCTGAGCAGCACCACCTTCCCGGACGGAGGGCAGATGCAGTATCTGCGCTACGGCACTGGCCATCTGCTGGAGATGCAGCTTGTTACGGGGGGCCGAACGCTACCTGTTGCCGGGTTCCGGCGGGATAAGCTGCACCGTGAAACGCACCGCTACACGGGCGGTCTGGAGCTGGAGACGCACTACGATGCCGTGGGGCGAATGACGCAGCGGCGCTGTATAGATAATGTGCGCCAGCGTCTGGTCTATGAGCGCCGTTACCAGTGGGACCGCGGCGACCAGATAATCCGCCAGATGTACACAGACGGCACACCGCAGACTCCGGCAGACAAGTACCGCCAGTCGCTGTGGGGATACGATGCGGCAGGAAGAATGACTCAGAGCCTGCAGCCGGGCAATGAGGAGCGGTTCTGGTACGACGCGGCGGATAACCGCACGGATAGAGAGCAGCATCCGGTTTGGAACAACCTGCTGTTGCATCTGGAGGGGATCCGCCGCGAGTATGACGGCTTCGGGCGCATGACAGTGCGCCATGACACCCGTCGCAATGTTGTGCAGCGGTTCAGTTATGACGATGAACAGCGTATCAGCCGGGTGGAGATTGAAGGCGATGCGGAATACACGCAGGCGGAGTACCGCTACGATGCGCTGGGACGACGCTCGGAAAAGCGGGTATGGCGACGCAGCAGCACAGAGTCGGAGTGCACGCACTATGCGTGGTCAGGTTTGCAGATGGTGGGTGAACAGAGCGACCATCGGCCGGACGCGAGTGTGCAGTATGTTTATGTTGAAGGAAGCTATGAACCGCTGGCCCGCATCGACACGGTGCATCAGCATGCGGAAATCTTCTGGTATCAAAGTGAAATAAACGGTCTGCCGCAGGCGGTGACCGACAACAGCGGTGAAATGGTCTGGCAGGGCACATTTAGTGCCTGGGGACGGACGGTGCGGGAGAGCACAACGCCGGGCTGGCATGTGCCGCAAAACCTGCGCTTCCAGGGGCAGTATCTGGATCGGGAAACCGGGCTGCACTACAACACCTTCCGCTACTATGACCCGACTGGCGGCTGCTACACTCAGATGGACCCGATAGGGCTGGCGGGGGGGATTAATACCTATACGTATGTGGTGGATCCGCTGGGGTGGGTGGATCCGTTGGGGTTGTCCACTTGCCGTCTACAGTATATGGGGCGTACACCAGGTAAAAATAGCCGTACTGGTCGTTTAGTAATTGAAAGAATGCGCAATGATGGACGTATTCGCGGTACAGGTACCCGTATGCAATTTAAAAGTTCCACCGATGGACAATGGTATAATGTTCGGGACGCAGATATGGCGCATTTAACCGATGCGGTTAAGTACTGGAATCAGAAGGGGGGATTTTATGGTGCTAAATCTAAAGACATTAGGAAATGGATGTTAGAACCAAATAATTATGAGCTTGAATATTATGGCCATAATCGTTCTCAAGGTGCTCTTTTAAATGACACGTATAAAAGTACTGATGATTTTATCGGGCCAGCCGAAAAATCCCAATATTTTAATTAACCAGGAGAAGGGGTAATGAAAGAATTGTCGGAATTCAATAAAAAACTGGAAGATGAAATAGTATTTGTTGTTGAGAGTGGTAACGTTCATCATGATAATAAAAAATTAAATGAATCGCTGGGTGATTATCTAAAAGCTTGGTCTTTGATTCCGGAGCCAAAGATAGAGTGGAACATTTCAAATTGGGTAGCTTCCTGTTTATACAGTGTTTATTTTGATTTAAATAATTTGGCTATGGCAAAAGAATGGGGGGAGATGGCTCTGAAAACAAGGGTGTCGGGCATTGATACCTCGCCATTAATCGATCTTGGAATGGTCTGCTATGAACTGAATCAATTTGATGAGGCAATACATTATTTTGACCAGGCATATAAGTACGGCGGTGTCAGAGCATTCCAGGGAAGACCCAAAAAATATTTGAATTTTTATCTCAGCGAAAAAAAATGAAATTGCATTGAAAGCATATTGGCAGTTTTAGTATTGCCGAAACAGAAGTTTCGGCTCTTTTTATATTCTATTAATTCTTGTGAAAGAAACAGCATCATATAGACCCAAAACGTGCCTGAATCTCCTCCGGTTCCGCCTGGATGGTTATCCGAATTAGAGTAGTAAATCCACACCACCGCTCTGGCCGTCTGGTTACGCTGATTAATCCAAATAACCCACAGTGGCGTTTTGACTACACCCCGTCGGGTGGCCTACCTGTGAGAATGATTATGCCGGGCAGCAGATGGAGTACCACTACAACGCGGCGAAATACCGGGCTGGCATGTGCAGCGCAACCCCAAAGGGGTGTGCGCTACAACACCTTCCGTTACTACGACCCGACTGGCGGTTGCTACACTCAACGGGACCCACCAGGTCTGTCGGAGGGATTGAATACCTATGTGGTGGATCCGCTGGGGTGGGTGGATCCGTTGGGGCTGAGTAGCTGTGTGTTAGGTCGTAATATGGGAGCACGGAGTGGTGATGGTATGGTGAATCATCACCTCATTCCTGAAGAGCTAATAAAAGATAAAAACTTCAAAACAATCTTTGAACGGCTTAGAAAAATTGGTTGGAATGGTGATGGTGCCTCAAATGGAATTTTCTTACCGGGATCTCAAGAAATTGCAGGTAAGAGTGGCCTTCCTGGTCACTGGTCCAATCACAATCAGTATACGGCTGCCGTGAGAAATCGTTTAACCCAACTTGCAAGCCAGGCCAATAGGATAAGTGATACCCAATTAGCTTTAGGTGTGAAGCATATCCAGGATTGGGCAAGTAAAGGTCTTGAAAGTGGAATGTTTAAAGTTGACCCTAATACCGGGAGATTACTATGAGTAATTCAGTTGCAGAGTTCTATGTTATGGAATATTTACCAGATGATGCTGGATCTCCTTATTTTATGGACAAGGAATGGGCGCCTGACTTACCTGATTATGATATTTTTACAGCCCCGCCAGCAATTGGGGATTTTGTAGATAAATATTATTTAAAAGCGAGCGCTATACAGCTTGATGGTGATTTTCTGGTCAATGATAATCTGGTGTCAGCAGATTTTTTCTACCTTTGCAAAGAGTTTTCTGCCAATATTATTCACATACCAGTGGATATATCTTTGATAAAGGGGGGTAAACCCAAAAAAGAATATTATTTGTTTTTTTTGCTTGATTATATTGAGATTCTTGATCAAAAAGAATCTCAATATGTAATCTCACACGATATTGAATCAGGTTTACCGAATACACCAGCCGCTCGAGGGCTAGATAAAAATTACTATGAAACAATTGATTTGTTTGTGGTAAAGAAAAAAATCAAAAGTAACTTTTTTTTCTGTCAGGAATTGTCAAAACCTGTATGTTCCAAAGCTTTTAAAGAGAAATTTGAAGAGCGAGGCTTAAAGAGTATCGAATTTAAAATTATTGATGAGAATTTTAAATATGACGCTTGGACTGGGTGGTAATGGTTCATATGAGAGATATTTTTTTATAAAATATTAAAAATTATTGGCAATAGTTTGCGAAACCTGTCAGGGAAAATTGTTGTTAGCGGTAGATCAATTTTCCAGCCAGGACCTTTTTGACAGTTTTGCTGAGTTTATCAAGGCAAAGTTCCGATCCGAGCTTATGAGTTGCCGCACATACTACGCGTAGTGACGGCAGCTATGACCAAAAAATGGCTAGAAATGGACGATCCACCAAGCCCGCCAGGAGGGTGGGTTGGTCATCTATATTTATATGGTTATGGATCCGCTCGGATGGGTGGAATTAATGTCACTACATGAGATAGCTACCCATTTGGATATTATTCCTGTTAACTCAAAAATTAACGTTCCGGCAATGTTCTGGGATGATTCTCGATGTTCAAATGTCGAACACAGCGCTATGCATGGTTATAATGGTACGAGTACAAAATCCTTGGTTAAACCAGCGGCTATAATCAAATTCGGCGGGTACAAAAGGGCTAAAGATGTAACAGCAGCACAGGCGTGGGAAGTTACAAAAAAATGGGCGAAAAAAATAACTGCAGAGGGTAATGATGACTATAAAAAAAATTTATGCTGTAGATAATGTTGCGTCCGTTGAATTAGCAGAGCTAACATTGAAATATCCAGATGAAGGACAAGTAAATCTATTGGATTTTGTTCCCGCAGGCTTTAAAGGAAAAGTCGTTTTTCATTTTGAGCAAGTTGACTCCCGAAAAGATAGTCTCATTTCGCTAAAAAGTAAATATGAGGTTGTTTTTCAAACAACGTTTCATGATGATGTGGTTTTTAAAATTAAAACAACAAACCGAAAAATAAATAATTACTATGATGAGTCTTATATTACAGATTATTCTGTAAATGATAATTTGTATATCATGAGTGCAGTCGACATTCCTTATGTTGCTGAAAAAGGGTACCCGGCTGACAAAAAGGATTATGTAGAAAGATCAAAGATATTGAATGTATTCATTGTTTTTGCAAGTAATAACGTGGATGACATGGTGGTAAACCATCATCGGCAGGTTTTTGATGCTTATGGGAGATTAGGTTTTGTAATTGTAGACATTAGCAAATTTGATGAGTACGTTTCTGCAAAAAGTAAAACGGCTGATCTTATACATGAATTTACGACTACTGAATTAGCGAATGATCTATTTGATCAAGGGTTAATGCTACTAAGCTGGGGGCATACTCCGTGGGTTTATTATTTGAACTCTGAAAAATATGAGAGAGTCTCTTGTCTTTTGGGCGATGATATAAATTTCTCAGGTGTTTACAAATTTTTGAATGTGGCAGAGCGCTATAGTGTCATACCGGGAAACGAGCTGGCAGACTGGAATGCTTGTAAAAATAAGCAGTGGCCAATGATTGAGATAAATGGCGAAGGGGAATATGTTTCTATCCGATTATTCATAAAAAAAGCATTTTCACAAACTGATAATGATTATCCAATTCCAACATTTCATTTGCAAAGAACTGTTAATATTGACGGGGATCCCAAACCTTTGTTAGAGACAAATATAATAGACTATTAAAGGTATTCTTCATCTAACTGGAGATACACTCGCTGGGCGAGAAGTTTTAGAACGTATGCGAAAAGATGGAAAAGTCCAGGATATCGCAGGAGAAGCGTACTTTCAGGCATCTGATAGGAATTGGTATCCATTACGAGAAGCTGATATGTCACATATAGTTGATGCTGTAACTTGGTGGAATAACACAGGTCGGTTCTTAGGATCAAAATAAAATCCTGTCAGAGATTGGATGTTAAATCCTAATAGTTATTATTTAGAATATTATTCAATCAACCGATCACAAGGTGCCATGCTGGAGCAAGTATATTTACCCCCATTCATATCCCTATAGTAATACTCAGGAGTCGCAATAATGCCGGGACTTAACCCACTAATTATTAATAAAATTAATGAAGCTAATAACCTTTACGCTAATGGCAATTTTGATGGTGCGGCAAAGTATCTTCTCTCAATTTTAAATGAATTAGACGAAGATGCGGGGGGACGGTATCAGAGCGTTGAAGGCAGATTGATAGTAATGAGTTTGTATAAAATATTTTTTGCTCAAGGCAACTTTGTAGAGGCAAAAAAATGGGCCGAAGATGTCTTTAATTTTGATGTTCCTGAAAAAGCAACCTCTGAGTTGATGAATTTAGGTGCTGTTTACTTGAAAATTGGCGAGTTTGACGAAGCGTATAAATATTTCCTTGAAGCATATCAAAAAGGAAAATATCGGGCCTTTAAAGAAGAAGGCCCAGAATATTGGGAGTTTTTTAAATCCCGGAAAGAATAACGAAGAAGCCGGATAAGCAAATTGATTATTCCGGCTTGTTATCTTTCATTTATACGGATGTTTCATTTTTTGTCGATGAATTTAAATGTGAGAGAAAAATCACATCTATACGATGACAGATAAAAAACATTTTAGCCGTGCAAATGAGTCCGTTTATTACCGTATTCAGGCTGATCCGGAATTTAAAAAGGCGATGTATACGAAATATCCTGAGGTTGTTAAATATATGCAGCCAAGCTCAAAAGGAAATTTCAAAGGCTCCTCCCTCCGGGTACTACCTGGCATCATGGTGATGAACCGGGTTATCTGAAATTTGTCGATCGGCCTGATCACCGTGATTTCCATAAGGTTTATCATCCTGAGGGTCTGGGTGGGCGCAATAAATGGGGAGGGGGAACAAAATGCAGAAGGTGACTTATGAAAGTAATTAATGGTTTTGATGCGTTATTGAAAAACTATCAATCCTTGCCCGAAGCCGGCTGGATATTTTTAGATGAGGATTTTGATGTTTTATCAAAAGAGGATTTTTTAAAGAAAAATTATTATCTTTCTGAAGATGATGATGAAGGAATAGATATGGAAGATAATTATTCAACTTTTTTAGAATCACTAACATTTAAAGATTTAGTGATCAACAAAAACAACCATAACCCTAAGTCAACTAGAGATGAAATAATAGACGCCGTTATTTATTATCTTGAAAACGATGACTTCCTGGATTAAAAAATAAGCAGAAAGAGATCTGAATGATTCTTCAGGCCTTTTACGTTGGCGCCTGCTGTCAGGATCAAAGTGCTCACCCCGACCCTGACGGAGACAACTGACGGGCCTCAAACCTTACCTTCAGGGCCAATACCTGGACCGGGAAAAATTTGTCTGGAAAAAATTTGTATCGCACGTAATGCAATCCGAAGGGTTAAGCCACAGGGATGTGGCGAATAAACCGGCTGCTACATTCAGATGGATCCTCCAGGGCTGGCGGGGGGGATTAATACCTATACGTATGTGGTGGATCCGTTGGGTTGGGTTCCATGGGTAAAAGGCCAATTTGACTCTTGGTTTAACAATGCTTCAATCCAAGATATCATTGATAATAAAATATCTGTCGAAGCAGCGTTGCGTAGTCCAGGTGGTAAACATGAGATGTTTCCGGTCTCAATGGCCGCTAAAGCAAAAGAGCTAGGATTCTCAGCCCAAGAGCTTAAAGCCATGACAGTTCCTACTAATGAAATTACATTTGTAGGGATTACGGATAAAAAAGGCAATCTTGTCCCCGATGGACCCCATCATGGAAGTAAGGCGGGTCGTCACTTTCATAACAAACTAATTAATGAACTAAACAGAGCAGAAACAAAGTTGCATGCGAAACAAATAATAGCGTCACACCATACCCGGCATATGAGACTAAAAGGATGCATATGATGAGTGATCAACATGATAAAGTTCATCTGTGGTTAGGTACAAACTTTCAGCCTGAAAGTGAGTATAAAAAATATTTCGAGCTTGATTATTCTGTAGAAGGTGATTTTGATGATCCCGCTTATAAACTATGTCAGTTTTGTAGGGATATAGGTACTAAATGGTATGATGAGGATTTTATTGGTATTATCCCTAGAAAGGACAGTGAGATAGATTTAGATACTATTCTGGATGATGCTGCAGTTGATGAATCGGAAAAAAAGACCATAATTGAAGAGTGCAAAAAAAAAGGTTTAAATAGAGCGAATGCTATATTTTGGTATGCTGATTCTCAACTTAAGTTGAGTGAGCCTATTAAGGATAGCTATAATGGATTAAAGTACATAGGTTTATTTGAAGGGGACTGATATTTTTTTCTATCCTGAAAATAAATAAATCTAAAATTAATAACTAACGCCGGGGAGATTTTCTCAGGCGTTAAATATTTATATTCAATTCAATTCCCTGAATCAGCTTGTTTTCATCTCCAGTGGACATTAACTGTAGATCACCATACAAATTGGACTGACCCCACGCCGCCGACCCCGGCGGCCAAGTACCGCCAGTCGCTGTGGGGGTACGATGCGGCAGGAAGAATGACGCAGAGTCTGCAGTCGGGTAATGACGAGCGGTTCTGGTCCGGTCTGCAGATGGTGGGCGAACGGAGCGACCATCGGCCGGACGCGAGTGTGCAGTATGTTTATGCTGAAGGAAGCTATGAACCGCTGGCCCGCATCGACACGGTGCATCAGCATGCGGAAATCTTCTGGTATCAAAGTGAAATAAACGGTCTGCCTCAGGCGGTGACCGACAACAGCGGTGAAATGGTCTGGCAGGGCACATTTAGTGCCTGGGGACGGACGGTGCGGGAGAGCACAACGCCGGGCTGGCATGTGCCGCAGAACCTGTGCTTCCAGGGGCAGTATCTGGATCGGGAAACCGGGCTGCACTACAACACCTTCCGCTACTATGACCCGTACGGTGGCAGCTACACTCAGATGGATCCGATAGGGCTGGCGGGGGGATTAATACCTATACGTATGTGGTGGATCCGCTGGGGTGGGTGGATCCGTTGGGGTTGTCCACTTGCCGTCTACAGTATATGGGACGTACACCAGGTAAAAATTCTCGAACTGGCAGAGCGGTTATTGAGAGGATGCGCACGGAAGGAAGAATTATTGGTTCGGGAAATAACATGCGATTCAAGAGTTCTACAGATGGTAGATGGTATCCAGTGAAAATGGCTGATATGGCTCATCTTACGGATGCAGTTTCGTATTGGAACCAAAGAGGTGGATTTTATGGAGCGAAGACATCAGAAGTTAGAGCCTGGATGAGAGATCCTGGTAATTATGAACTTGAATATTTTGGTCATAATCGTTCGCAAGGTGCCAGCTTGCTTGAAACCTATAAAGAACCATCGACATTTATTGGGCCAGCAGAGATTTCACAATATTTTTAGGGGTGAGTATGAAAGAATTATCAAAGATTGACGCGGAATTAGAAAATAAGATTGTAGACATTATTTCAAATGGTAATAAATTGGATGACGAAAAAAAATTTGCAGAAGCTTTGAATAAATATGATGAAGCTTATGCGCTCTTGCCTGAGCCGAAATTTGAATGGGAAATGATCAGTGCATGGCTGGCTGGATGCTATTTTAACGTCTACTTCTCTTTGCAGAATTTCACAAAGGCAAAGGACTGGGCAATCATTGAACTTAAATATAGGAGCTCTGATATCGATATTACACCTTATATGAATATCGGGATGGCCTCGTATGAGCTTGGTGATCTAGATGATGCCTTTAATAATTTTGATACTGCATATAAATATGGACAGGAAAGACCTTTCAAAGAATATCCCAAAAAATATTTGAATTTTTATCTCAGCGAAAAAAAATGAAATTGCATCGAAAGCATATTGGCAGTTTTAGTATTGCCGAAACAGAAGTTTCGGCTCTTTTTATATTCTATTAATTCTTGTGAAAGAAACAGCATCATATAGACCCAAAACGTGCCTGAATCCACTCCGGTTCCGCCTGGATGGTTATCCGAATTAGAGTAGTAAATCCACACCACCGCTCTGGCCGTCTGGTTACGCTGATTAATCCAAATAACCCACAGTGGCGTTTTGACTACACCCCGTCGGGTGGCCTACCTGTGAGAATGATTATGCCGGGCAGCAGATGGAGTACCACTATAACGCGGCGAAATACCGGGCTGGCATGTGCAGCGCAACCCCGAAGGGGTGTGCGCTACAACACCTTCCGCTACTATGACCCGACTGGCGGTTGCTACATCCAACGGGACCCTCCAGGCCTGTCGGAGGGATTGAATACCTATGTGGTGGATCAGTTACATCGGTTCAGACGATATCGTCCACTACACCACCGTCCACGCGTAGCGCTGCGCCAGAGGTCGCCGATGCCTGTTTCGAACAGACATACACCACCATATTCGCCACCTCTTCTACAGTGGCGGCACGCTGAATAACCGAGCTCGGGCGATTCGCCATGACAAACTCTTTCGCGAGTGTTTCCAGTGACTTGCCAGTTTTTTCCATTTCATCTTTCATCATCGCCGCAAAGCCATCTGACATGGTCGGTCCTGGCAGCACGCTATTAACGGTGACGCCACTCCCGGCAACAAACTTAGCCAGACCCCGCGCCAGCGAAAGCTGGGCTGTTTTGGTCACGCCATAGTGGATCATGTCAGCGGGAATATTGAGCGCCGATTCAGAAGAGATAAAGACCACTCGCCCCCATTTTTTTTCTACCATTTTCGGCAGCAGTGCACGGGCGAGGCGTACCCCGGACATCACATTGGTTTGCCAGTACTTTTCCCATGTTGCGTCATCAGTGGCATAAAAATCTTGCGGGCCATATATGCCGGCATTATTTACCAGAATATCGACGTCGCTAGCCGCTTGTAGCAGATTTTCAACGCCTTGCGCGGAGCCCAGATCGGCGATGACGGTACGCAGGCGCGCACCGGAAACTTCGTTTTCGAGTACTTCTTTAGCTTTACTGGTAGACGCTTCGCTGCGCCCGTTAAGGATCACTTCCGCACCGCTTTGCGCCAGCCCTTTGGCAATTGCGAAGCCGATGCCTCCCGTTGACGCTGTGACCAGCGCGACTTTTCCGCTGAGATCAATTTTCATCAATTGCTCCTTATCTTATTGGATTTTACAGATAATTAAGGCTAGCAGCTGAATGGCATGGCGTGTTGTAAAATTATTTCTGTATCAACATTAGATACACCGATGGCGAGCAGTGAGTTGCTTTAGCAATTATTCTTCTAACGATATAAAAATAGATGAAATAGCATGGATTGTTTTTATTTTTGCAGCATGAGAGATTCAGATAAATTAATACTAATAAACGGGAAACTCGATGCTCGAAATTAAAACACCAGATACCTGGTTTCATCAGCCTGGTATTCTTCATGACGCTGGGAAATATATAGCGCCGCTCACTCAGCATATTCTCATTATCACCAGTGCACAGGCCTGGGCGAGGGTGAATCCAGTGCTGGAAAATAGTTTGCGTACCAGTGCCATAAAATGGCAGACCGAAATTATGACCGGCTACTGCACTGATGAACGGGTAGCGCGCTATGCGCAACGGGCGCGCAAACTGGGAGCAACATTTATTGTCGGCGTTGGCGGTGGCCGCGTGCTGGATACTGCCAAAGCCGTGGCTGATGCCATTGAAGGCGGCGAGTCGGTCACTATTCCGACAGTTGCCTCTACCTGCGCGGCCTGGTCGCCCTTATCTGTGTTTTACACCGAAGAAGGGGGGCAGCTACGTAGCCAGCCGTTGAATACGTTGCCAAAATTAGTTTTGGTGGATAGCGAAATTATAGCGCAAAGCGATGTTCGCTACTTAAAAGCCGGGATTGTTGATGCCCTGGCCAAGTGGTATGAATTTCGCCCCTATTTACAACACGCTCCCGATAATCTGGCTCTGCAATTAAAAGTGCAAAATGCCCGGCTGGCGCTAGATATTTACGTTAAATATGGCGCACAGGCCGTGTCAGATAACAAAGCGCAAATTATCAGCGATGCGCTGGTGAATGTTATTGATGCTAATATCGCTATTGCCGGTATGGCAAACAGCATTCGCGGCGAAATTCCCACCCCTGGTGTGGCGCATGCAATTCATAATCGTCTCACTTATGAACCCGCATTGCGGGAGTGGCTGCATGGTGAGCGGGTGGGCTTTAGCCTGTTGGTTCAATCCCTTCTGGAAAGCGACAGCGGAACGCCGGACGGCACGTTGCTAAATTTACTGCGCCAGTATGATATGCCCCTGACGTTAGCGCCGCTGAAAGAGGGCCGTCTGGCGGTAATCCAGGCGGTGGCGCACACCATTAATTTCCCCCGGGCGGCGGCTATACATTTGCCATTTACGCTTGAACCAGCGCGTATTGAACGGGCATTGCGCCAGACTGAGCAATTTTTGACTCCCCGTTATGCAATCTAATTTTTCCCGTCGGGTAAAATAAAACCCACCTCTGCAGTGCTTAATGCAAAGGTGGCTGCAACACAGACTTTTAAGGATGGTCTTAGAGGGCGATATCGTTAGCCAGGTAACCGATTCTTCGGCCTGCCAGGGCCCAGCAGGATGGCGAGTTTACTCCCTCCGGCAGTGGTTTCCATCCAGATTTTACACACGCTGGTTAGTGGCACCGACAGCAGCATCCCTATTGGCCCGAGTAACCATCCCCACACCAGCAAAGATAAAAATACGACCATGGTCGACATGCCAAGGCGATGCCCCATCATGCGTGGCTCCACCATATTGCCGATCACCATGTGCACCACTAAAAATAGCGCACCTACCATTAAGCATTCGTAGGCACCATTAAACAGAAAAGCCTGGATTATAGGTGGAATGGCAGAGATCACCGAACCTATATTGGGAACGTAATTGAGCAAAAAGGCCAATACCCCCCACATCAACGCAAACTGCACATTTAATGCCACCAGGCCAACCCAGACAATTAATCCAGTCCATACGCTAAGCAGGGTTTTCAATGCCAGGTAGTGAGAAACGCCTTTTAACGCCCGGTGTAGCCCGGCGATATGGATTTGTGGGTTATGCAGAGCGAAGCGTAATTTGTATGGAAGGTGGCGCACTTCAAACAACATAAATACTACCGTCATCATTAGCAGCACCGTACTCGCCATCGCATTGGAAAGTTGAGTCATCATGGTGGTGGCAAAGGTCATTACCCGGTCGGAATCCATGCGCTGCAATATTCGTTCAGGGGAGAGGTGCATATTAAGGAACGGCAACATTTTCTGCAGTTGGATGAACTTACGCGTAAATTCGCGGTTATATTTTGGTAACAGCGTTAAAAAGTCATTGAACGATGAAGCTAATACACCGAACAGGGCAGTAAGAAACACCAACATTACCAGTACCACAATAGCAATGGCGAAAGGGCGTTTAATCCCCCGTCGCAAAAACCAGGTCACCAGTGGGTTGAGAACGATAGCAAAGAAGAGCGCCAGTAAAAGTTGCACAATGATATCTGCGGCAGCGTGGATACCGGCGAGAATAATTACCAGAGAAGCCAATTTAAGCAAAATATGTAGACCCGCCTGGTCAGGCTGAGGATGTGTCATGGTGAATTCCTTTTGTTTTCTTGCCTGTTAAGTGTAGTGCTTCGTTAGCCCTTCGCCTGAGCGCTATTCTGAATTTCAATGCTGATTTCTTTCTGCCGACGTGATAATAGTGAAACACTGTTGTAAAAATTCTGGTGACCTCCATGCCTGAAAATGCCGCCGAACCGGCGCTTAGCGGATTTCGTCTTAATCTGCGGATTTTGTCCGTCGTAATGTTTAACTTTGCCAGCTACCTCACTATCGGGCTGCCGCTGGCAGTACTTCCTGGCTATGTCCATGATATTATGGGATTTAGTGCCTTCTGGGCCGGGCTGGTTATCAGCCTGCAATACTTTGCCACGCTGATTAGCCGACCCCATGCCGGACGTTTTGCCGACCTGCTTGGGCCTAAGAAAGTGGTGATTTTTGGCTTGTGCGGGGCGTTTCTCAGCGGGCTGAGCTATCTGCTGGCGGGGATAGGTGCCGGTTTCGGCATAGTGAGTTTGTTACTACTGTGCCTCGGGCGCGTAATTTTAGGTATAGGCCAAAGTTTTGCGGGTACTGGCGCGACGCTATGGGGCGTAGGAGTCGTTGGCTCAATGCATATTGGCCGTGTAATTTCATGGAACGGTATCGCGACTTATGGCGCAATGGCGCTCGGCGCGCCCCTTGGTGTATTGTGTTTTCAGTACGGTGGTCTGCAGGGCCTCGCGTTTACCATCATGGGCGTGGCGCTGCTGGCGATATTGTTTGCGCTGCCACGTCCGGCAGTCAAAGCCAGTAAAGGCAAGCCGTTGCCGTTTCGTGCTGTGCTGGGGCGGGTCTGGCTATACGGTATGGCACTGGCGCTCGGCTCTGCAGGTTTTGGCGTTATCGCCACCTTTATTACTCTCTTTTACGATGCAAAAGGCTGGGAAGGCGCGGCATTTGCCCTGACATTATTTAGTGTGGCGTTTGTGGGGACGCGCTTGTTATTTCCTAATAGCATTCAGCGTATCGGTGGCCTGAATGTGGCGATGTTCTGCTTTGGGGTAGAAACCATCGGGCTAATGTTGGTCGGGCTGGCGGCGGACCCCTGGATGGCGAAACTGGGCGTGTTTCTTGCGGGAGCGGGGTTCTCGTTGGTTTTCCCGGCGCTGGGCGTCGTGGCGGTCAAAGCCGTACCGCAGCATAACCAGGGCTCAGCGCTGGCGACCTATACTGTTTTTATGGATCTCTCGCTCGGTATCACTGGACCGCTGGCAGGGCTGGTGATGGCATGGCTGGGCGTTTCGACGATTTACCTGGCGGCGGCGGGGCTGGTCATTATTGCCTTGTTGTTGGCGTGGCGGTTAAAACAACGGCCTCCGCAAGAGGCCGCTTAGGGATTATTTCACCGTAATGGTGTTGATAATATTTTCAGCAGCGGTCTGAGCCTGCTGCTGATTATCTGCTGGTAGGGTGACTTGCAGCGTTAACAGTTTGTCGTCGATTTTTCCAAGTACCACCGAGGACCAGGCCGTCTGCCCTTTGGCGGAAATGATGGTATCAAGCTGTTGCAGCTTCTGGCCTTTCAGCTCAATGGATTTGTTAGTGACTACCTGGAGTTGCGGGTCACGGCTGCGTTGCTGATCTTCCAGGCGCTTCGCCAGCGCTTCAAGATCTTCACGGGTGTTTTCACCGACAATAACAATCACCGCTTTCTGGCCAGTTGCATCGGAGTAGACATGCATATTATTCGATTGCGTGCCCAATTTGCCGCTCTGATCGGTCATATCCGCCGGTAGCGAAAAGCTGAGTTTGCCATCAAGCAACGTTATTGGCTGGCCGGTAGCGTTGCTTTCCGCAGTGGCACCCTGTGCGGGGGTTTTAGTGTCGTTATTATCACAGCCAGCAAGCCCCATCACCAGCAGGCCAATACCGACATACTTCACCAGATTACGCATTGACTTATCCTTTCGTTAAACGGCCATAATGGCTATCAATGCATATTATCATAACTGATAAGTTGTACCTTTAATTGGCCTGTAGCGCGCGGATTTCAGACTTTTCTGCCAATCTTTTCAGCAACATATTCAACAGCACACCATACATTGGCAGGAAGAAGAGAATACTGATAAGCACTTTGAAGCAATAATCTACCAGCGCAATCTCCATCCAGTGCTGTGCCATAAAGGCATCCGGGCTGCGCCAGAAAGCGATAAAGAAAAAGGCGATAGTATCGCTGGCATTACCAAAAATGGTTGATGCCGTAGGAGCCAGCCACCAGCGACGGTTTTGCCGCAGTCGATTAAAGACATGCACGTCCAGAATTTGCCCCAGCGCATAGGCCATAAAGCTGGCGCTGGCGATACGCGCAACAAACAGGTTGAAGTTGGCGAGCGCGGCAAAACCCTGCCAGCTCCCCATATAGAAGAGTGAAGATATAACGTAGGAAACCAGTAATGCTGGAATCATCACCGCAAAAATAATCCGTCGGGCCAGCGGCGCGCCGAAAATGCGCACAGTTAAATCCGTTGCCAGAAAGATAAACGGGAAACTGAATGCGCCCCATGTGGTATGGAAACCAAAAATGGAGACCGGCAGTTGTACCAGATAGTTACTGGAGATGATCACCAGCAAGTGAAACAGTGAAAGCCAGAACAGCGCCTTCATGCGCTGTGATTGTGAAAATTGCGTCATATTGTGACCTTTTTGGTAAATGGGGTGAGGGAACCCAGTAAGAGCGGCCGCATAATACTGCAAACAGCATTGGATGCAATGGCTATTTTTAACGCAATCGTTAACCTGGCTTGCGTCACAAAAAAGGCGGCGTAAACTAATGCGGTTTTTTCCCTTGCGAGATGAAGATGACCGATCCGTTTTCCACCGCCGACCATACGCTGGATGCCCTGGGGCTACGCTGCCCGGAGCCAGTAATGATGGTGCGCAAAACCGTGCGTAATATGCAACCAGGTGAAACATTACTGATTATTGCCGACGATCCGGCAACAACTCGTGATATTCCCGGCTTTTGCCGTTTTATGGATCACGAGCTGGTGGCCCGGCAAACAGAGTCGCTGCCGTATCGCTATCTGCTGCGTAAAAATCACTAAACCCGGCTGCGTAACAGGCGCAGCGCATTTGCTGTCACCAGCACAGTTGCGCCCGTATCCGCCAGCACCGCCAGCCATAAGCCAGTGATCCCCAATATTGTCGTGAGCAGAAAGATAGCCTTCAGTCCCAGCGCAATGGCGATGTTTTGCCGAATATTGCTATGAGTAGCGCGGGCCAGCCGGATCATCTGCGCCAGCGCCAGCAAACGGTTATGGGTCAGTGCCGCATCGGCAGTTTCCAGCGCGACATCTGTGCCGCTACCCATTGCAATACCGATAGTTGCTGCTTTCATGGCTGGTGCATCATTGATACCATCGCCCACCATCGCTAGTGGTGCACGTTGGTTCAGGTCACGCACCATTTGCACTTTATCCTCCGGCAGCAACCCGGCACGAACATCCAGGCCCAGCACATTCGCTATGGCTGTCGCTGCGCGCGGGTTATCCCCGGTGAGGATCACCCCCTCAACGCCAATTTTGTTCAGCGCGGCCACTGCCTGTTTTGCATCGTCATGCAGTGTGTCTTGCAGAGCAAGCGTCCCGATAATTTCTTCATCGCGCTGAACAACAACGACTGTCTGGCCCCGGCTCTCCTGCTCGTTGATTTGCGCCAGCAGTAGGTTATCTAACGTGGATTGCGGTAGTTTATCCGGTGCGCTGATACGGATTCGGTATCCTTGTACTTCTGCTTCAATCCCTCTGCCGGCCAGTGTTTGTTGGGCCTGAGCTTGGGGAATCGCGAGTTGTCGTGATTGCGCAAATTGCACAATCGCCTGTGCCAGTGGGTGTGTCGATCCTTGCTCCACCGCCGCGCAGAGTGAGAGTAACTCTGTTTCACTCACATCCGGCTGTGGGTTTAGCGCTACAACCTGTGGTTTGCCGATAGTCAGGGTGCCGGTTTTATCGAATGCTATATGACGAATGGTGCCCAACTGTTCCAGCGCCGCCCCTCCCTTGATTAGCGCGCCGCGCCGTGCTGCTGCCGCAAGACCCGACGTAATAGCGGCGGGTGTGGATATCACCAGCGCACATGGGCAGCCAATCAAGAGCAGCGTTAATCCTTTGTAGATCCACTCTTGCCAGGAGGCGGAGAAGAGCAGTGGCGGGAGCACGGCTACCAGCAACGCCATCGCCATAATGGTAGGGGTATAGATACGGCTAAAGCGATCAATAAAACGCTCAATTGGCGCACGGCGTTCTTCTGCTTCTTCAATCAGTTTCAGGATGCGATCGATAGCACTTTCGCCTGGCTTTGAGACCACTTCCACTTGTACCAGCCGATCGACGCTGGTCGCGCCCGCGGGAATATTGTCACCACAGACGCGCTCTACCGGTAACGATTCACCCGTTAGTGCACTTTCATCGAAACTGGCGAAAGGAGAGATCAGGCGGCCATCTGCGGGTAAACGTCCTCCAGCCGGTACTTCAATCGTCTCACCGGGCTGCAAAGCGCTTGCGGCAACAGTCTGGCGCTCGCCGTTATGCAGACGGATGGCCGTATCCGGTTTTAAAGCCATCAGTGCCGTGACACCACTTCGTGCACGGCTGGACGCCCAGCCTTCAAGTCGCTCACCAATCAAAAACAGCAGCAGTACCATTGCGGCTTCAGCGGTTGCGCCAATAAACAGCGCCCCAATGGCTGCTACGCTCATCAACGTTTCGATAGCAAACCAGCTTCCGCTTTTTATCAAACGTACCGCCTGGCGGGCGATGGGCCACAACCCGATCAGCGCAGTGGCAATAAACGCAGGCTGACCGAAAGAAGGGTTTATATGCTCCAGTGCCCAGCTCAGTATCATCAGCGCTATTAGCAGGAGCAGCGGTAGATTTTCACGCCATGATGGCTGAGAGGCAGTACTTTTCTCCGTTGTTAGCTGGTAACCAGCCCGTAGTACTGCCTGTTCAACATCCGTGCTGACGTTGTTTTTAGCCACGACGGTAAGCTTCTGTGTCGCAAAAGCGACTTGCACCTGGATTACGCCGGTTACCTGGCGTACCGCATTTTCCACTTTCCGGGCGCAGGCCGCGCAATCCATTCCCGCAACCTGCCAACTGTAGCGCTCACCTTCGGTGTTAAGTATCGGAGTGTTGGTGTCCGTGCACTGCTTGTCATCACAGCACGGCTGTGGCTGTTCCTCTAGCGGACGCAATTTGACCGCCGCGAACTGCGGTGTTTTTTTAGGTGAGGGTGTGGGCATAGCATCCTCCGGTGAATGATAATTTTCTCATTAACCGGAGTATGCACTCTGGAGTCGACTCCAGAGTCAAGCCTTTTAGATATAGAGCGAGCGGACGATGAGAAAATGCCCGGCAAAATAGCAGGCCGAGGCAATCGCATTATCGGCACTAAAGCGCTTACGGTAGTGGCTACCCAACCAGACGATATTACCGATAAGCAGCAGTGTTGCACCAACAAAGGCCGAAAGCGCCGGGCTGGTTGGGCGGAAGAACCATAACTCGCCTGCCAGCCATACCATTACCAGCGTCATGGCGATAAAAGTACAAATCGGCCAGCGAAGGTCTTCCAGCCGCGTCCATATTACCGCTACCAGCACTGCGCCAATAACCAGCAGAACCAATGGCAGCGGCCAGAAAAACGAAAGCGTCATCTGGCTGGCGAAATAGATGGTATAGAGCAGATGGGCGAGGAAGAACGCCCCGATGGCGTATAGCAACTTTTGCCGCGGCAGCAGTGTCAGTGCGTCGCCCACCAACGAAGCGCACAGACCTGCCAGCACCAGATAGCTGATCGCATCGAACATCGGCGCCTGCCAGGCGAGCAACAGCAGGAGCAGTAACGTTACTGGCTTAAACACCCAGCGCTGCCAGGCCGGGCCACGGTAGGAAGCATCAACATACAACCAGCCGGAGAAACAGACAGCAATAAATGACCACAACATAATTAAGTCCCTGTATCTGCTATTGTTGCGTAAAACTCTCTACTCCAGTGTAGTGGTGGGGAAAGCATAATGACAATACTCTTCTTTCCCTGATCTACATAACTCCTACTTTCCTTCTTTTTTTTGCCGTCAGTTAGTTTCTGTTATTGTTCGATTAGAAATGTCTTCCTATTATTTTACTGTAATATGCTCAAGCCCATATGTGATGATTTTTTTACGCTCCTTATGCTGATTGAAGATTTAAAGGGAGTCGGTTTAATTTTCTGTATGTGATTATATTTTCGTTGAAAATATCTAATGCTTTTTTTTGTCCGAGCTGAATGGTCATTTGATTTGATTCCGGTTTAAATCCAGCGGTATCCTCTTCTGTCCATCCGGGCGTTAATATTTTTAAGTCTAAATATTTTCTGGCTGACGCACTGTTAACGCCACCGATAGCCATAAGTTTTTCTATCGTTCCAGGTTTCAAAACAAATCTAACTAATTCACCATAGTATTTTGCTGAATAATCTACAGCCGGACTGGTCGAAGTTTCTGATGTCGGCATTAACTTTTTCGTTTTTTCTAATTCTTCATAGTGCTCAGTGGGTATAGAACGGTAAAGAATCTCGTTTCCCTCTACGTCCCATTCTAAAGGTGTTGAATATCCACTAGTAGCACCACGCGCGGGAAAGCCAGTCAGATAACTGGTATTGCCCCCTTTTTCATTTCGAATGCTGGCAGGAAGTTCGATCTCAAAGTTATATATTGGTTTATGCTTTTCAATTGTTCTCGAAACCAGATCTGCTACCAAAGCGACAGTTTTAACATTCCCTCTATTTTCTAATTTCAGAAGTGTCTTGGGAAGTTTTTTATCTTTTATTAGATACTCATAGCCTATACCATATGATTGACCATGTAATCCAGTAATGCCACCTAGATATTCCATTACATCGCTATTTTTAAAATCAGTAAAACCCCCTACAATATTTTTAGTCATGCTTTTCAAACTTAGTACCTCCCTGGAGGTACTAACATTTCCTGTTCCTTCCAAATTGATTTGTGAATTGGCCTGTTGGGGTTTTAGGCCATTGTCATCCAAATATCGTATAGGATTATTCCTGACCATCCGGTACAGGTTCAGTCCGTCCACCGCACCCGACGGGTCTGCGCTCAGCCAGCGCCCCGCCCACGGCTGATAATAACGGTAACCGTAGTAATACAGTCCGGTCGCATCCCGCTCTTTCCCTGAATAGCGGACAGTCTTATAGTCTGCCTCAGTCTGGCTGCGGGCGGCGAACAGGGCCGTGCCGCCATACGGGTAGTACTCCTCCTGGCTGATAAGCTCACCGCTGCCGTCCACCTCCAGCACGCTGCTGCCGGTCAGGTTGTCATAGCTGTATCTCAGCGGGTCGTTGCTGCTGTCTGCTGGCTGCCCGCTTTCCCAGTGCAGTACCCGCACCTGCGCGCGTCCCGCTTCCCCCACGCAGATGACCTGCAGGTTTTCACTCTCCGTGTCTCCCGTATACGTCGTGTGCAGCTCCAGCCCCGGCAGGTAGACCACCCGCTGTGTCCGTGTACTGCCCCCGGTCAGCTGTGACGAAACCTTCACTGTTCGCTGGCTGCCCGCATCGTAACGGTAACTTTCGCTGTCATCTGCCGCCCCTTCCCGCGTTACCGGCGTCACTTTTTGCAGTTCCCCGCGGGGCGTCCAGACAAGCTCCTGACCCGGCAGGAGCACCAGCTGTTCACCCCCGGCCTTAAACAGGGCATCCACCTCTGCCGGGTTTTCCGTCAGCGTGCTCAGGACTGCCCGGTTGCTGCGGTCACTGACCGTCAGGGTGGTGGTGTAACTGTTACCGGAGGCCGGCGCGCTGTGCTGTACCCGGGTCAGGTTTCCGGCCCGGTCATAGCTGTAGTTGCGGGTGTAATTCGTGTAGGTGGCATTATCGAAGGTGGTGAAATCAGGCAGGTCGCTGGTCTGTTGTACGGCATTCGCCATCTCGCGCCCGGTGGCGCTCACCAGCTGGTAGAGGCTGTCGTAAGTGTACCTGTTTTCGGGCACCACTTCGGTATTGCGCCAGAAGCGGGTCTCCTCGGCATCGTTAGTGATAACCAGGATATTGCCCACCGGGTCATACTCGTAGCGCAAATCCTGCAGAACCTTCGCACCGGCGGCATGCCCGGCGGGACGTTCTGTGCTGACCTCCGTCAGGCGCTGGGTTTCCGGTTCATAGCGCCAGCTGGTCACCACACCGTTACCGTGCTCCTCACGCAGCTTCTGCCCGGCGGCGGAATATGTCAGGGATTTGACGATGACCTGCTCGCTTCCCCCCCGCAGCGTCAGCCAGCTTCCCTTCAGCAGCCCGGTCACATCAAAAGCCACGCGCTGCACATTCCCCGTCGCATCCGTGGTGGTCAGCACCGTCCCGGTCGTATCCACCGTACTCAGGGTGGTGTACGCGTCTGCGTCCAGCCTATCGTTCCACGCAGAACTGTCCCCGCCCTGCCAGTCCACCACGGTGTCCGGGTTATCCGCCTCTTTCATCAACTGGCGGGTCACCGAGAGGGGTGCGCCTGTAACAGAGAGACTGTCTGTTCTCAGCAGACCGGCGGTGTCATACTGGCTGATAACCTGGCCCGCCAGATTGAAGTCCTGCTCTGCCGCACTGTTGCCACCATAAACATACCGGTCCGTCACCCGTGCCGCTTCATCAGCGACCTGCTCCGTTATGGCAAGCAGGCGTCCCGGCAGGGTATCATCCTCATACAGCCAGCGCTGCGTGACAGCCTGGCTGCGGTCATTTTCTGGCCCGATATTGCTCAGCACCAGAAAGAGACGCGTGGCGGCATCGTTCAGCGTAACCGAAGTTCCGGCATCCACACTCTGTGTCCGCAGGGTCGTGCCGGCCAGGTCAGCAAGAAATACGAAGTTAGCCAGACCCGCGTCATACAGGCGCGGGTCTGTGCCCTGACGCAGATTGCTGCGGGCATCATAGCTGTGGCGGGTGATGCGCTCGTCTGTCGTGTCCGGTGCATCAGGATGGCGAGAGTATGCTATTTCCCGTATGGTCAGGGCGCGGTTATCGATTACCGTAACTTCAGGGGTTTTAGTAAACAAAGATAGAGTCATTAGCTTCTCCGTTTCTGTCGTTTAATAGCCATATACATTCCAGAAGTATAAGTAGGAAATGGAAAAGGTTCGAAACGTCTGTACCGGAGCACCTTCAAAATTGTGAATCAATGCTAATTCGGTTTGAACGGTTAGAACCACCACATTACCCGCACAGGAGCCATAGCCCCAGGAGACTTTATTAATTGCGAGATATTTTAAATATTCCTAATTTTACATCACGTCTTATAGCAGGATCACGCTCCTGTAACTTATTGAATCTTTGTAGTACAACTTTTTCACGGCCAAGACTTAATGCTACAGAGGCAAGGTTGTCGGCATTATTAAGGGCAATTCTGAAGTTACTTAATCCTGCTGGGTTTTCGTTTAAGACAGGGCGCGTTTTATTTGTTGTATCACTATACCATTCATTGAAACCTGCTATCTGAGCATTAATGTACTCTACGGCATCTCTACTGTTCGGTTGCTGAGTATAATAAAAATCATAGGAGCCCTGATTACCAAAAAACTTGTTCCCTTTACCCGTGCGCTTAACACCGCTAAAATGCGTCGACTCATGAATTATCACATGTATATTCCTCACATAACCCATAACTTTCAGATGCTGTTCTGTAAAAAATACTTTACCAGTTTTTGGGTCATCTTTAGAAAATCCTGAAACAACGTACGCAAGAGCTTTAGGCATGGTTCTGGACCTGTCATATATAAATGGCGCACTGCCAAGCTTTTTTTCAGCATTTTTAAAGTGTTCCAGCAGTTCATCTTTAAAACGTGATGTTTTTACTTTTTTATGTGAAGTGGCGCCCTGAAATATTTCTCTTATCCGCCGCTTGGTCTCTGCATCTAATTTTTTTTGACTGAGTTTGTTAATGGTTTCTCTTAATACGGCAAGTGCTACCTTCCGTTCGTTTTCCAGTACAATATCATTCACCTGAATATATTCATTACTGTCCAGTGAGTTTAATCCATCAGGGTCGTGATATTTGACCGGATTATTTTTTACCATGCGGTACAGGTTCAGTCCGTCCACCGCACCCGACGGGTCTGCGCTCAGCCAGCGCCCCGCCCACGGCTGATAATAACGGTAACCGTAGTAATACAGTCCGGTCGCATCCCGCTCTTTCCCTGAATAGCGGACAGTCTTATAGTCTGCCTCAGTCTGGCTGCGGGCGGCGAACAGGGCCGTGCCGCCATACGGGTAGTACTCCTCCTGGCTGATAAGCTCACCGCTGCCGTCCACCTCCAGCACGCTGCTGCCGGTCAGGTTGTCATAGCTGTATCTCAGCGGGTCGTTGCTGCTGTCTGCTGGCTGCCCGCTTTCCCAGTGCAGTACCCGCACCTGCGCGCGTCCCGCTTCCCCCACGCAGATGACCTGCAGGTTTTCACTCTCCGTGTCTCCCGTATACGTCGTGTGCAGCTCCAGCCCCGGCAGGTAGACCACCCGCTGTGTCCGTGTACTGCCCCCGGTCAGCTGTGACGAAACCTTCACTGTTCGCTGGCTGCCCGCATCGTAACGGTAACTTTCGCTGTCATCTGCCGCCCCTTCCCGCGTTACCGGCGTCACTTTTTGCAGTTCCCCGCGGGGCGTCCAGACAAGCTCCTGACCCGGCAGGAGCACCAGCTGTTCACCCCGGCCTTAAACAGGGCATCCACCTCTGCCGGGTTTTCCGTCAGCGTGCTCAGGACTGCCCGGTTGCTGCGGTCACTGACCGTCAGGGTGGTGGTGTAACTGTTACCGGAGGCCGGCGCGCTGTGCTGTACCCGGGTCAGGTTTCCGGCCCGGTCATAGCTGTAGTTGCGGGTGTAATTCGTGTAGGTGGCATTATCGAAGGTGGTGAAATCAGGCAGGTCGCTGGTCTGTTGTACGGCATTCGCCATCTCGCGCCCGGTGGCGCTCACCAGCTGGTAGAGGCTGTCGTAAGTGTACCTGTTTTCGGGCACCACTTCGGTATTGCGCCAGAAGCGGGTCTCCTCGGCATCGTTAGTGATAACCAGGATATTGCCCACCGGGTCATACTCGTAGCGCAAATCCTGCAGAACCTTCGCACCGGCGGCATGCCCGGCGGGACGTTCTGTGCTGACCGCCGTCAGGCGCTGGGTTTCCGGTTCATAGCGCCAGCTGGTCACCACACCGTTACCGTGCTCCTCACGCAGCTTCTGCCCGGCGGCGGAATACGTCAGGGATTTGACGATGACCTGCTCGCTTCCCCCCCGCAGCGTCAGCCAGCTTCCCTTCAGCAGCCCGGTCACATCAAAAGCCACGCGCTGCACATTCCCCGTCGCATCCGTGGTGGTCAGCACCGTCCCGGTCGTATCCACCGTACTCAGGGTGGTGTACGCGTCTGCGTCCAGCATATCGTTCCACGCAGAACTGTCCCCGCCCTGCCAGTCCACCACGGTGTCCGGGTTATCCGCCTCTTTCAGCAACTGGCGGGTCACCGAGAGGGGAGCGCCTGTAACAGAGAGACTGTCTGTTCTCAGCAGACCGGCGGTGTCATACTGGCTGATAACCTGGCCCGCCAGATTGAAGTCCTGCTCCGCCGCACTGTTGCCACCATAAACATACCGGTCCGTCACCCGTGCCGCTTCACCAGCCACCTGCTCCGTCATGGCAAGCAGGCGTCCCGGCAGGGACGCGTCTTCATACAGCCAGCGCTTCGTGACAGCCTGGCTGCGGTCATTTTCTGGCCCGATATTGCTCAGCACCAGAAAGAGACGCGTGGCGGCATCGTTCAGCGTAACCGAAGTTCCGGCATCCACACTCTGTGTCCGCAGGGTCGTGCCGGCCAGGTCAGCAAGAAATACGAAGTTAGCCAGACCCGCGTCATACAGGCGCGGGTCTGTGCTCTGGCGCAGATTGCTGCGGGCATCATAGCTGTGGCGGGTGATGTGCTCGTCGCTGCTGTCTGGCTCATCGGGATGGCGATGCCAGACTATGTCACGGACAGCGATGCCTCGGTTATCAATAATAGTAACTGAAGGCGTTTTGTAATAAATAGGTATGCTCATTATCACCCCCGACGGGCGAGTTGATACAAGGATTCTTGCTGAGTCAGATACATCTCCCTTAACGGCTGCTGATAGCAGTTTAGAAGAAGTTTAGAAGAAAATAGATGTTAAATTCGGCCAGGTTTGAGCATTCCCGACAAATCAGACATATTCCTTCCGGGCACTGGGGGATTATTTCTTTCCTTTAAGGCGTTTTTGCCATACCAGCAGTTCAAATACCCCAAAAACAAAAATACGAATCTGCTCTGCTTTGGTCATTTGTGGCCCATCTTTAGGTAGGGCGCTTTTCAGCATAGTTGCCTGTAACGCATGCATAAATACGGTAAAAATTAGCGCGACATTCACAAAGATATTAAGCGGTCGCGGAAAAGGTTGAATCAGATTCAGCAGCAAAAAAGCCCAAACGCACAACATCATCAGTCGTCCCAGATTAATCAGCAGTGGCATGTTTCTCTCCCTGTGTTGCGCGTTGATAGAGGCGATATGCCACCTGGCCTGCCACTTTTTCCCGATGCAGTTGCCAGTGCACGGGAACCATTGGCAGCCCATTTTCAACTTCGCTTTCGATATAGATTAGTGCGTTATCGGCGAGCCAGCCGTTGTTTTCCAACAAATTAATGGTCTCTTCCAGCATCCCTTTGCGAAAAGGTGGATCGATAAACACAATATTATGGGGTGTCCCCTGATTTGCTAAGAAAGAGAGCGTGTTGGTATTGATGACTTTTGCATTAGTGGCTTTTAGCGTCGCCAGATTTTGCTGTAGCTGTTGTGCGACACTGCGCTCCATCTCCAGTAAGGTGGCGCTGGCTGCGTAGCGAGAGAGCGCTTCCAGACCTAACGCTCCGCTTCCGGCAAAGCAGTCGAGACAGTGAGCATCAACCATGGAAGGCGCCAGCCAGTTGAATAGCGTTTCACGCACGCGATCGGTAGTCGGACGCAGCCCAGGGCTGTCAGGAACGGGCAGCTTTCGCCCCCGCCACTGTCCGCCAATGATGCGTATCTGGCCGCTGGCGGCACGGTTCGGTTTCTTCATGATTATCGCTTAGGTCATTATTTTAGCCTGCTATTCTAGCGGCCAGACGATAGACGTTAAACCCTAATCGGCAGACCGTGATGAGCGTAAAGGAAAGTGTTAGACTATCTGGCTAATTAACCAATGTTTTCAGCCCCTGTCCTGCAGACGGGCTGCGCCATGAATCAACAGCGGGGAGTGTGGTCGCCAATGGCAAATGAGAAAAAACGTGGTTTTTTTTCCTGGCTTGGGCTGGGAAAGAAAGATCAGGCCGACGAGGCACCAGCCGAACAGCAGAATATACCTGAGCAACCGGTAGAAGAGACTCCGGTCGAACAACCTGCCGACAGCGAAAAGTTTGCCGAAGAGATAGTGGAAGTCAGCGAGCAACGGGTTCATGAAGAGGCTTCGCAGCCGGAACCTGTTGTCGAAGAGAGCCTGGCGGAAGTCGAGCCACTGCAGGCCGAGCCTGCAGAAGAAGTAGAAGAGGATATAGCGTTAAGGGAAGAAGAACCGGAAGCCCAGACGCTGGCTGCAGAAGCCGCGGAGGAGTCGGTTGTTGTGGTGCCGGTTGAACAGCAGGCGCTGGAGCAGGAAAAACCAACGAAAGAGGGTTTTTTCGCTCGTCTGAAACGTAGTCTGCTGAAAACAAAAGAGAACCTCGGTTCCGGATTTATCAGCTTGTTCCGCGGTAAGAAGATAGACGATGATCTGTTTGAAGAGCTGGAAGAGCAGCTATTGATTGCTGATGTTGGTGTTGAAACCACGCGTAAAATCATCACGAATCTGACCGAAAGCGCGAGCCGTAAGCAGTTGCGAGACGCTGAGGCATTGTACGGCCTGTTGAAAGACGAGATGAGCGAGATTCTCGCGAAAGTGGATGAGCCATTGGACGTTGAAGGCAAAAAGCCTTTTGTTATCCTGATGGTTGGTGTTAACGGCGTGGGTAAAACCACTACTATTGGCAAACTGGCTCGCCAGTTCGAACAGCAGGGTAAATCAGTGATGCTGGCGGCGGGGGATACCTTCCGGGCGGCGGCTGTTGAGCAGCTCCAGGTTTGGGGCCAGCGTAACAATATTCCTGTGATTGCCCAGCATACAGGCGCTGATTCCGCATCGGTGATTTTTGATGCTATTCAGGCCGCAAAAGCGCGTAACGTTGATGTGCTAATCGCCGACACCGCCGGACGCCTGCAAAATAAAGCGCATCTGATGGAAGAGCTGAAGAAAATCGTGCGCGTCATGAAGAAGCTTGACGTGGATGCGCCGCATGAAGTGATGCTCACTATTGACGCCAGTACCGGGCAGAATGCGGTCAGCCAGGCCAAACTCTTCCATGAAGCTGTGGGGTTAACCGGTATTGCGCTCACGAAGCTTGATGGTACAGCGAAAGGTGGGGTGATTTTCTCCGTAGCGGATCAGTTTGGTATTCCTATTCGCTACATTGGTGTTGGCGAACGCATCGAAGATTTACGTCCGTTTAATGCGGGCGATTTTATAGAGGCACTTTTTGCCCGAGAGGATTAACAATGATTCGCTTTGAACATGTCAGCAAAGCCTATCTCGGTGGGAGACAAGCGCTGCAGGGGGTGACATTCCATCTGCAGCCGGGAGAGATGGCCTTTCTGACCGGGCATTCCGGGGCAGGGAAAAGTACCCTGCTGAAGCTTATCTGCGGAATCGAGCGGCCAAGCGCCGGAAAAATCTGGTTTAGCGGCCACGACATCACACGCCTGAAAAATCGTGAGGTGCCGTTTTTGCGTCGGCAAATCGGCATGATTTTTCAGGATCACCATCTGCTGATGGACCGCACGGTATTCGACAATGTCGCTATTCCGTTGATTATCGCTGGTGCCAGTGGTGATGATATCCGTCGTCGCGTCTCGGCCGCTCTGGATAAGGTCGGGCTGCTCGACAAAGCGAAAAGTTTTCCGATCCAGCTTTCCGGCGGTGAACAGCAGCGCGTCGGCATTGCCCGCGCGGTAGTCAATAAGCCTGCTGTATTGCTGGCTGATGAACCGACCGGGAACCTGGATGAGGCGCTATCAGAAGGGATATTACGGTTGTTTGAGGAGTTTAATCGCGTTGGCGTAACGGTGTTGATGGCGACGCACGACCTGGGGCTGATTTCCAGTCGTTCGTACCGCATGATGTCCCTGAGCGACGGCCATTTGCATGGAGGCCATGCGGGTGAATAAGCGTGAAGCACTAAACCAAATTCGGCAATTTGGTAGCAAATTTGATCGTTTCCGTCCATCGTCCGGTTCGACTGGCGAAGGGAAACGCAACGCGCCACGTCGCGGTAAACCAGCGAATAAAGTACCGTCACGCAAAACGAATGTGTTTAACGAGCAGGTACGTTATGCCTGGCAAGGTGCGCTACAGGATCTAAAAAGCAAGCCTTTCGCCACCTTCCTGACTGTGATGGTGATTGCCATTTCCCTGACGCTGCCAGGCCTTTGCTATATGGTTTACAAAAACGTTAATCAGGCGGCATCTCAGTACTATCCTTCGCCACAGATCACCGTCTATTTTGAGAAGACGCTGGATGATAACGCGGCTCAGCTGGTGGTTGGCCAGCTTCAGTCCGAACCGGGCGTAGAGAAAGTCAATTACCTCTCCCGTGAAGATGCGCTTGGAGAGTTTCGCAACTGGTCAGGTTTTGGCGGCGCACTGGATATGCTGGAAGAGAATCCACTGCCCGCTGTAGCGGTCGTGGTGCCAAAAATCGATTTCCAGAGTACCGATTCGCTTAATACGTTGCGTGACCGTATTTCGCAAATCCAGGGCATTGATGAAGTACGCATGGATGACAGTTGGTTTGCGCGCCTGGCGGCGCTTACCGGGCTGGTAGGGCATGTGTCGGCGATAATTGGCGTGCTGATGATTGCAGCGGTATTTCTGGTTATTGGTAACAGTGTGCGACTCAGTATTTTTGCCCGCCGGGATACCATCAATGTGCAGAAGCTGATTGGCGCAACGGATGGTTTCATCCTGCGTCCTTTTTTGTACGGTGGGGCACTGCTCGGTTTCTCTGGCGCGCTGCTGTCGCTGATCCTCTCAGAAATACTGATTATGCGGTTATCGTCTGCGGTTACTGAGGTAGCGAAAGTCTTTGGGACGCAGTTTGAGCTGAGCGGTTTGTCATTCGAAGAATGTCTGCTGGTGCTATTGGTTTGTTCGATGATTGGCTGGGTAGCCGCCTGGCTGGCAACGGTCCAACATTTACGCCACTTTACCCCCGATTAATGAAACTCTGATATACTCTTTCCCTGCAATGATGAATGTCTGCAGCAGGGAAAGATCGCCATCTTTTGCGCATACACCTTGCTGTGGAATTCATTCAAATATCACATTTCGTGCGTAATTCATTAACAACCTTGCATGGAACTTGTGGGTAAATTCACTGTCTGATAAAAGAGTGAATGCTGATTTCGTTGCTCAATAGGTGTTGGCATATTTGTTGCCTGATAGAGGGACAAACTGACGCCAACGATAAATGAATTGAGAGGATTTGAATGACCAAAGAAATGCAATCTTTAGCTTTAGCCCCGGTTGGTAACCTGGAATCTTATATCCGGGCTGCTAACTCATGGCCGATGTTGACGGCTGATGAAGAGCGGGCGCTGGCTGAAAAGCTGCATTACCAGGGCGATCTGGAAGCAGCTAAGAAGCTGATTCTGTCTCACCTGCGCTTTGTTGTTCATATTGCTCGTAACTACTCGGGCTATGGTCTGCCGCAGGCGGATCTTATCCAGGAAGGCAATATCGGCCTGATGAAAGCCGTGCGCCGTTTCAACCCCGAAGTGGGTGTGCGTCTGGTTTCTTTTGCCGTACATTGGATCAAAGCTGAGATCCATGAATATGTGCTGCGCAACTGGCGTATCGTGAAAGTCGCTACCACGAAAGCACAGCGTAAGCTGTTCTTTAACTTGCGCAAAACCAAGCAGCGTCTGGGCTGGTTTAACCAGGATGAAGTGGAAATGGTTGCCCGTGAACTGGGCGTGACCAGTAAAGACGTGCGTGAAATGGAGTCGCGTATGGCGGCGCAGGACATGACATTTGACATGTCTTCAGATGATGATGCGCAGGATGGTCAGCCAATGGCTCCGGTGCTCTATCTGCAGGATAAATCATCTAACTTTGCTGATGGCATTGAAGATGATAACTGGGAAGAGCAGGCGGCCAACAAACTGACCGATGCGATGCAAGGGCTGGATGAACGTAGCCAGCAGATCATTCGCGCTCGTTGGCTGGACGAAGATAATAAGTCCACATTGCAAGAACTGGCTGACCGTTACGGTGTTTCTGCCGAACGAGTTCGCCAGCTGGAAAAGAACGCGATGAAAAAACTGCGCGCAGCGATCGAAGCGTAAGCGTTTTGCAGTGAATAAGCCGGGTTGGAGCCATCTCCCCCGGCTTTTTGTTTTTCAGGGTGAGGATAGCGCGCCAATACACTCCAGTAACAACTGAAATGCGGCCTCGATCTCTTCTTCTTCCATCGCCGCAAATCCCATCAACAACCCGCGTGGTGGGTTACCTGTACTGTAATAGCGAGACAGCGGTCTCACCAAAATTCCTCGGGCATTAGCTTCCTGAGCGATAAACCGATCATCACAGTGCTGCGGTAGCGATAACACCAGATGCAGCCCGGCATTATTGTTAAATTCACTTAATGCCTCTTTACCCAGATATTCGATAATTAGCGCCGCAAGCTTTGCGCGGCGCCGGGCATAGAGCAAGCGCATACGACGAATATGCGCAGTGTAATGTCCTTCGCGGATAAACAGCGCCAGCGCTTCTTGCTCCAATAAACGCCCACCCCGGTAGAGTTCGGCATGGGCGGTTTTCATTGCCTGTACTAGCGGGCGGGGCAGTACGAGGTAACCGAGCCGCAGCCCCGGATAGAGCGTTTTACTGAAAGTACCGGTATAGATAACTGGCGACTCCTCTACCAGTCCTTGTAGTGACGGTATGGGTTGGCCGGAGAAACGAAACTCACTGTCATAATCATCTTCAACGATCCAGCTCCCCGTTTGCCGCGCCAGCGCCAACAAGCGTTGGCGCCGCTCCAGGCTCATTACGCATCCCAGTGGGTACTGATGAGAAGGGGTAACGAAAATCAGTTTCGGTGGTGTATCGCCCGCATCGGGTGGGTTCATTCCTGCCAGATCAACATCGATTGGCTGTAAATCGACACCATTTATCGTCAATACGTTACGAATACCCCAGTAGGCAGGCTCCTCAATCCATGCCAGGTCGCCCGGGTTGCACAACATGCGCGAAACCAGATCAATTGCCTGATGTATCCCTTCGGTTATCAAGATCTGGTCGGCACTACAGCGAACAGAACGTGCGACGCGCAGATACTCCACCAGCTCCTGCTGTAGCGAGCGACTTCCTCCTGCATTGCTATAAGAAAGCTGTCTTGGCAGGGGTTTGCGGTTTACGCGAGACTGAATTTTGCGAAATAGCGCATGAGGAAAGGCATTGATATCCGGTACGCCGGGGAGAAAAGCGCCCCACTGACGCGGGCTTGCGCTGCTTTGCATTACCAGTTGCTGCCCACGAAGAGAGAGATGGGAAGGCAGGCTGGTGGTCTGTTTTTCACCCGCTATTACGGGTGCTGAGAACAGACTGTCTGGCACTGTTTGGGCAACAAAAGTTCCGCTGCCCGCGCGGGAGACGACATAGCCTTCCGCCAATAGCTGCTCATAGACGGTCAGTACGGTATTGCGGGAAAAGTGCAACTGCGCGGCCAAATCACGACTTGGTGGCAGGCGACTTTGTGTCGGCAAGCTACCATCAAGAATAGATAAACGAATAGCGTTATATAATTTTTTATGTAGTTTGCCTTCGCCTTGCTCGTCCAGACGCAATTGCAGCAAATCGGTGACGAGTGAGCGCAATTGGATCCCTTAATTATTCGAAACTGGTACTCGATTATAGAACCACTTATGGCATGGTTTCAAAGCAGGTAATGCATAACTCATCACAGACGGGGGTAACGAGGGTGAAAAATAACGAGCTACATCAACGCCGTTTACAGGCTACGCCACGTGGTATCGGGGTAATGTGCGATTTTTATGCAGAAAAAGCGGAAAACGCCACCCTATGGGATGTTGAAGGTAATGAAGTAATCGACTTTGCCGCCGGGATTGCTGTACTCAATACCGGGCACCGACATCCGAAAATCATGGCGGCGATAGAACAACAGTTACAAGCCTTCACCCATACCGCTTATCAAATTGTTCCATATGCCAGCTACGTCACGCTAGCCGAACGGCTTAATGAACGTGTACCGATTAATGGCCCGGCGAAAACCGCATTCTTCACGACCGGCGCGGAAGCGGTGGAAAATGCAGTAAAAATTGCCCGCGCCTACACGAAACGCCCCGGAGTCATTACCTTTGGCGGCGGTTTTCATGGTCGCACATTAATGACCCTGGCATTGACCGGCAAAGTCGCCCCTTACAAAATTGGCTTTGGCCCTTTCCCGGGTTCGATTTATCACGCTCAGTTTCCGAATGCCCTATATGGCGTGAGTACCGCCGATGCGCTTGCCAGCCTGGATCGTATTTTTAAAGCCGATATCGCGGCAGATCAGGTGGCGGCAATTCTACTGGAGCCGGTACAAGGAGAAGGGGGCTTTAATGTCGCGCCGGACGATTTTATGCAGGCGCTGCGCAAGCTGTGTGATACCCACGGTATTCTGCTCATTGCCGATGAGGTTCAGAGTGGCTTTGCCCGCACCGGTAAACTTTTTGCCACTGAGTACTATTCCGTGAAACCTGATCTCATCACCATGGCGAAAAGCCTGGCGGGGGGGTTGCCATTATCAGCCGTTTCTGGACGTGCAGAGGTGATGGATGCACCTGCCCCCGGCGGGCTTGGCGGAACCTACGCTGGTAACCCGCTGGCAGTAGCCGCCGCACATGCTGTGTTGGATGTGATTGAAGAAGAGCAGTTATGTGAGCGTGCAAACCACCTTGGTAAACATCTGGTGGAAGTGCTGAAGAATGCACAGTCGCACTGCCCGTATATTGCGGATATTCGCGCACAAGGTTCGATGGTAGCGGTGGAGTTTAACGATCCGCAAACGGGAGAACCTTCGCCGCAGTACACCAAAGAAGTGCAAGAAAAAGCGCTGTCGGCGGGCCTCTTGCTATTGAGCTGTGGCATTTATGGCAACGTTATTCGCTTCCTTTACCCATTAACGATTCCAGAAGTTCAATTCCGCAAAGGGCTGGATATTCTGCAACAGTCTCTGAGCCGCTAATTATTCAGCCGCCTTATGGCGGCTGAAACACTCTCCAGTGCACAACCTGCAAAAATGTTATTCCATATTCCAGAAAATGGGGTATGTTTTAGCAGAGTATGCTGCTTTAGCCGCTAAGGTAGCCCTAATAACAACGATCATATTCTTTGCTTATGATAATAAGCAAAATAATGTGTCACACAACAACATCACAACAAATGCAAACACCATAATAATGGGGAATCTCAGGATGAAAATGAAGGGTAAAGCGTTACTGGCGGGATGTATCGCGTTAGCAATGAGCAACGTAGTATTCGCCAAAGATATTAAAGTTGCTGTTGTCGGCGCCATGTCTGGTCCGGTAGCGCAGTATGGCGATCAGGAATTTACTGGCGCTGAGCAGGCAATTGCCGATATCAATGCAAAAGGTGGTATCAAAGGCGATAAGCTGGTAGCGGTTAAATATGATGATGCCTGTGATCCGAAACAAGCGGTTGCAGTGGCTAACAAAGTTGTCAACGATGGCATCAAATACGTTATCGGTCATCTCTGTTCCTCTTCGACACAGCCAGCGTCTGATATTTATGAAGATGAAGGCATTCTGATGATCACGCCCGCCGCAACTGCGCCTGAGTTGACTGCCCGTGGCTACAAACTGACGCTGCGTACTACTGGTCTGGATTCCGATCAGGGGCCAACCGCTGCGAAATATATTCTGGAAAAAGTGAAGCCGCAGCGCATCGCAGTGATCCATGATAAGCAGCAGTATGGCGAAGGTCTGGCGCGCGCAGTTCAAGAAGAACTGAAGAAAGGCGGTGCCAACGTCGTGTTCTTTAACGGCATCACGGCTGGTGAGAAAGATTTCTCCACACTGGTTGCCCGCTTGAAAAAAGAGAATATCGATTTCGTTTACTATGGCGGTTATCACCCGGAGATGGGTCAGATCCTGCGTCAGTCTCGCGCGGCAGGTCTGAAAACTCAATTTATGGGTCCAGAGGGTGTGGCTAACGTTTCGCTGTCGAATATCGCGGGTGAATCAGCCGAAGGTATGCTGGTAACCAAGCCGAAGAACTACGATCAGGTTCCGGCGAACAAACCCATTGTCGATGCGATCAAAGCGAAGAAACAGGATCCTAGCGGAGCTTTCGTCTGGACAACATATGCCGCGTTACAGTCATTGGCCGCAGGCCTGAACCAGTCTGATGATGCAACGAAAATTGCTACCTATCTGAAAGGTCACTCTGTTGAAACAGTGATGGGGCCGCTCTCATGGGATGAGAAGGGCGATCTCAAAGGCTTTGAATTCGGTGTCTTTACATGGCACGCGGACGGTACCGCTACTGACGCAAAATAATCGCACTGTCGTCTTTCGCGCCACAGGGATGTTGGCTCCTTCTGATACCCTTTCGGGGGTTATCATGCGAGCCATCTCTCTGTGACGCGAAATGCTGGTTAGAACAGGCGTTATCTCTTCACCCAACCATCTTGCTGAGCAGTAAAGCCCAGCGCCTGAGCAAAGGCGGCCATCACGCCCCGATCCTCTACCCCTGCATCCAGAATCCACCAACTTGTAATCGTCGGGTTGTCGCGTATCACCTCTTCCACCAGATATTGCCCCACGCCGCGACGGCGAGTGATGTCGCGTACACGCAGTGAGTCAAGTGCACCTTCAGTGCCGCGAAGGGTGACGCGAACGGCAGCCAGGAGTCGATCGTTAAAGCGTGCCGCATAGATACGGTGGGTCTCATCCACTTCCAGCGATGCGGGGGAGTATTCCGGCCAGACTTTCGCTAAATCTATATGATCCTGCTCGGTAAAGGTTACCAGTCGGATGATAGTCAATTTCATGTACAGCTTGTCCAAAACGCAAAAGATAGTGTCAGTGTAAACAATTTCACATAGATGGGTTTGATGGTTTTTTATATTTGATTTATTAGGCGATTAATTTTAACGCGGCGGCAGAAGTGGTTTTTAACTTTGTGGATCGAAAAATAAGCAGTGTTTTAACCTAAAATGTAGCGATTTATTCCACCCTTTATGCCGTTATATTATGCTGTGCATGTCTCTTTTTTTGTTTATCTTCGTTGTTATTCAGAATATTATCTTTTCTTAATAGCCTGAAAAATAGAGGATTTAGTCTGGTTTTTGCCAAAAAACTGCGCTAAACCATTAAAGGCAATGGTAAAAATAGCGTTGTGCATTAGAAGCATAGTTAGCTTTTTAACCATAAAAAAACAAAATTATTACACGACATCACGAATGGGGTTTTAAAGAATGAAAAGGAACGCGAAGACAGTAATCGCGGGGATGGTTGCACTTGCGATGTCTCACGCGGCGATGGCGAAAGAGATTAAAGTGGCAGTTGTTGGTGCGATGTCCGGCCCGGTTGCTCAATGGGGCGATATGGAGTTTAACGGCGCGCGCCAGGCTATCCACGATATCAACGCCAAAGGCGGGATCAAGGGCGATAAACTGGTCGCAGTGGAATATGATGACGCCTGCGATCCGAAACAAGCCGTCGCGGTTGCCAACAAGATCGTCAACGACGGTGTGCAATATGTGATTGGTCATCTCTGCTCATCCTCTACGCAGCCTGCATCAGATATCTATGAAGACGAAGGTATTCTGATGATCACGCCAGGGGCGACTAACCCCGAACTGACCGGGCGCGGTTATCAATACATTATGCGCACCGCCGGGCTGGACTCTTCCCAGGGCCCCACTGCGGCAAAATATATTCTCGAAACGGTAAAACCGCAGCGCATCGCAATCATTCACGATAAGCAGCAATATGGTGAAGGTCTTGCGCGTTCTGTTCAGGAAAGCCTGAAAGCCGGTGGTGCGAACATCCTCTTTTTCGACGGTATCACTGCCGGGGAGAAAGATTTTTCAGCGCTTATTGCCCGCCTCAAAAAAGAAAATATCGATTTTGTCTACTACGGTGGTTATTACCCCGAGATGGGGCAGATGCTGCGTCAGGCACGTGCTAATGGCCTGAGAACTCAGTTTATGGGGCCGGAAGGTGTCGGTAACGCGTCGTTGTCCAACATCGCGGGGGATGCGGCAGAAGGCATGCTGGTTACCATGCCAAAACGCTATGACCAGGATCCTGCTAACCAGTCTATCGTCGATGCGCTGAAAGCTGAGAAAAAAGATCCGAGTGGGCCATATGTGTGGATCACCTATGCTGCCGTGCAGTCATTAGCCACTGCGCTTGAACGTAGCGGCAGTACTGAACCGCTGGCACTGATTAAAGATTTAAAAGCCAACGGGGCTAAAACCGTGATTGGGCCGCTGAACTGGGATGAAAAAGGCGATCTGAAAGGATTTGAATTTGGTGTCTTTCAATGGCACGCCGATGGTTCGTCCTCTGTGGCGAAATAACTGTCATCCCTCTCTTTGGGCGCAACGCCCGAAGAGATTTTAGAAGGTTAAGTTATGTCCGAGCAGTTTCTCTATTTTTTGCAGCAGATGTTTAACGGCGTAACGCTGGGCAGCACCTATGCATTGATCGCCATTGGTTACACCATGGTTTACGGCATTATCGGCATGATTAACTTCGCCCACGGCGAAGTGTATATGATCGGTAGCTATGTCTCCTTTATGATTATTGCCGCCCTGATGATGATGGGCATCGATACCGGTTGGCTGTTAGTGGCGGCTGGTTTTGTCGGTGCGATTGTCATTGCCAGTGCTTACGGCTGGAGTATTGAGCGGGTGGCCTACCGCCCGGTACGCAGCTCCAAACGCTTAATCGCGCTGATTTCCGCCATCGGTATGTCTATCTTCCTGCAAAACTATGTCAGCCTGACTGAGGGGTCTCGCGATGTGGCCCTACCCAGCCTGTTTAATGGTCAGTGGACCGTGGGCAGCAGTGAAAACTTCTCGGCGTCAATTACCACTATGCAGTTGGTAATCTGGATAGTGACCTTTGTCGCCATGTTGGCATTAACGCTATTTATTCGCTATTCCCGGATGGGACGCGCTTGCCGTGCTTGTGCGGAAGATTTGAAAATGGCCAGCCTGCTCGGTATCAACACTGATCGCGTGATTGCCCTGACCTTTGTTATCGGCGCCGCGATGGCGGCAGTAGCGGGTGTTCTTCTTGGTCAGTTCTATGGCGTTATCAACCCGTATATTGGTTTTATGGCGGGGATGAAGGCCTTTACTGCTGCGGTATTGGGCGGTATCGGCAGCATTCCGGGCGCGATGCTTGGTGGCCTGATTTTAGGTGTAGCCGAATCCCTCGCGTCAGCGTATCTGAGTACCGAATATAAAGATGTGGTCTCATTTGCGCTGTTGATCGTGGTGCTGCTGGTGATGCCGACCGGTATCCTGGGCCGCCCGGAGGTTGAAAAAGTATGAAACCAATGCATTTTGCGATGGCACTATTCTCTGCGGCCATGTTTTTCGTGCTGGCGGGTGTCTTTATGGGCGTCCAGTTGGAGCTGGATGGCACTAAACTGGTCGTCGATACTGCTGCCGACATCCGGTGGCAGTGGATATTCATCGGTACTGCCGTGGTTTTCTTTTTCCAGTTGCTGCGGCCAATGTTGCAACACAGCCTGAAAGGCGTTTCCGGGCCGAAATTCATTCTGCCCGCAATTGATGGCTCCACGGTGAAACAGAAGCTGTTTTTATTGGCTTTGTTAGTTATCGCCGTAGCGTGGCCGTTTATGGTCTCGCGTGGCACGGTGGATATCGCTACCCTGACGATGATTTATATCATTCTCGGGCTTGGGCTGAATGTGGTGGTCGGACTCTCCGGGCTGCTGGTGCTGGGTTACGGTGGTTTCTATGCGATCGGAGCATATACTTTTGCCCTGCTGAATCACTACTACGGCCTTGGTTTCTGGACGTGTCTGCCTCTGGCCGGGCTGGTTTCTGCCGCGGCAGGTTTTCTGCTGGGCTTTCCTGTATTGCGGCTGCGCGGTGACTATCTGGCGATTGTGACGCTGGGTTTTGGCGAGATCGTGCGTATTTTGCTGCTCAATAATACGGAAGTGACTGGTGGCCCGAACGGTATCAGCCAGATCCCGAAACCGACACTGTTCGGCCTCGAATTCAGCCGTAGCGCCCGTGAAGGGGGCTGGGACACCTTCAGTAACTTCTTTAATGTGAAATACGATCCCAGCGATCGTGTCGTCTTCCTTTATCTTGTTGCGCTTTTACTGGTCGTTGTGACGCTATTCGTTATTAACCGTTTGTTGCGTATGCCGTTAGGCCGTGCATGGGAAGCGCTGCGTGAAGATGAGATCGCTTGCCGCTCGTTGGGCCTGAACCCAACTCGCATCAAACTGACTGCGTTTACTATCAGCGCCGCGTTTGCTGGTTTTGCCGGCACGCTGTTTGCTGCACGTCAGGGGTTTGTCAGCCCTGAATCCTTTACCTTCGCGGAGTCGGCATTTGTGCTGGCGATTGTCGTATTGGGTGGCATGGGGTCGCAGTTTGCGGTGATCCTGGCCGCTATTCTGCTGGTGGTCTCTCGTGAGCTAATGCGTGATTTTAATGAGTACAGCATGTTGATGCTGGGTGGCTTGATGGTACTGATGATGATTTGGCGTCCACAGGGCTTGCTACCGATGACCCGCCCACAAGTAAAACTGAAAAGCGGGCAAGCAAAAGGAGAGCAGGCATGAGTCAGCCTTTGTTATCCGTAAACGGTCTGATGATGCGTTTTGGTGGGTTACTTGCCGTGAATAACGTCTCGCTTGAATTGCGTAAGCAAGAGATCGTTTCACTGATTGGCCCGAATGGCGCAGGTAAAACCACCGTCTTTAACTGCCTCACCGGTTTTTATAAGCCGACAGGGGGCACCATTATGCTACGCGATCAACATCTGGAGGGGTTGCCGGGCCAACAAATTGCTCGCATGGGCGTGGTACGAACCTTCCAGCATGTGCGCCTGTTCCGTGAAATGACGGTGATTGAGAACCTGATGGTAGCGCAGCATCAGCAGCTCAAAACGGGTGTATTTTCCGGCCTCCTGAAAACGCCCGCGTTTCGTCGCGCGCAGAGTGAAGCGCTGGACAGTGCCGCGACCTGGCTGGAACGTATTGGTTTGTTAGCGCATGCTAACCGTCAGGCCAGCAATCTGGCTTATGGCGACCAGCGTCGACTGGAGATTGCCCGCTGTATGGTCACGCAGCCGGAGATCCTGATGCTTGATGAACCGGCTGCAGGGTTGAACCCGAAAGAGACGAAAGAGCTGGATGAATTGATTGTTGAACTGCGCAACCATCACAACACCACTATCCTGCTGATTGAGCACGATATGAAACTGGTGATGGGCATTTCCGACAGGATTTATGTGGTGAACCAGGGAACGCCGTTGGCGAACGGGACGCCGGAAGAGATTCGAAACAATCCGGACGTGATCCGTGCCTATTTAGGTGAGGCGTAAGATGGAAAAAGTGATGTTATCTTTTGACAAAGTTAGTGCTCACTACGGCAAAATTCAGGCGCTGCATGAGGTTAGTCTGCATATTAATCAGGGCGAGATAGTGACCCTGATTGGCGCCAACGGTGCGGGGAAAACTACCCTGCTGGGCACACTATGCGGCGATCCGCGAGCGACCAGTGGACGAGTTGTCTTTGACGGTAAGGATATCACCGACTGGCAAACCGCAAAGATTATGCGGGAAGCGGTGGCTATCGTCCCCGAGGGGCGACGCGTTTTTTCACGTATGTCGGTGGAGGAGAACCTGGCGATGGGCGGCTTTTTCGCCGACCGCGATCAGTATCAGGCGCGCATCAAATGGGTGTATGAATTGTTTCCACGCCTGTATGAGCGCCGTATTCAGCGTGCAGGCACCATGTCCGGCGGTGAACAACAAATGTTGGCGATTGGCCGGGCATTGATGAGCCAGCCGCGTTTGCTGTTACTTGACGAACCCTCTTTGGGTCTAGCCCCAATTATCATTCAGCAGATCTTTGACACCATTGAGCAGTTGCGCAAAGAAGGAATGACCATTTTTCTTGTGGAACAGAATGCCAACCAGGCACTGAAACTCGCCGATCGTGGCTACGTGCTGGAAAACGGTCATGTTGTCCTGGAGGATACCGGTGATGCATTACTGGCGAATGAAGCGGTCCGTAGCGCCTATTTAGGCGGCTAACGTTTTATTGTACATAAAAAAATGCCAGTCTTTGCGAAGCCAAGACTGGCATTTTTTTCAATAAGCGTTCGGGTAAGTGGATATGTTCTGCTGTTAAGGTTTTCTGCTTTATGAGGTTGCTGTAGTACGTATTATGTCGTGCGGATGTTGTGTCGCAGAAAGAAGAAAGCCCCGAGGGTCATTTTTCACTTAACCAACGAGGTCGATTCTGAATATCCAGCATATCCAGCATATCCAGGGATGTATCTTACCCGCCGCAGGGCAAGGAGAAGATACGGTGAAGCTATCCAAAAGTACCCTTGTGGTCAGATTTTGTTCTGATTAACGCGTACTGATAGCGCCTGATGGCTCTCTTTACGCTCGCTGTAACGGTCAGCAAGGTATCCCTTATGCCCTTTTAGCAGTAGTGTGATTTTGAACAATTCCTCGGTGACATCAACGATACGGTCATACCACGGGGAGGGTCTCATGCGTCCATTTTCATCAAATTCTTGCCAGGCTTTGGCCACCGAGGACTGATTCGGGATGGTGAACATCCGCATCCAGCGACCCAGAATACGCATCTGATTTACGGCATTGAAAGATTGCGAACCGCCACAGACCTGCATTACTGCAAGGGTTTTGCCCTGAGAGGGACGTACGGCACCTTCATTTAGCGGTATCCAGTCAATCTGGGCTTTCATTATTGCGCTCATCGCACCATGCCGTTCCGGGGAGCTCCAGATCATCCCGTCACACCACCTCACCAGTTTGCGGAGTTCAACGACTTTAGGGTGTGTTTCTGGCGCATCGTCAGGTAACGGCAGACCTGAAGGATTAAACATCTTTACCTCTGCACCCATTAAAGTTAGCAGACGGCCCGCTTCCTCTGCAGCAAAACGGCTATATGAGCGTTCACGTACAGAGCCATAGAGGATCAGAATACGCGGTGGTTCTAATTGCTGTAGTTGCTCAGCTATTTGCGTGTCAAAGCACTCTGCTTTCAGGGCTGGAAATTGTTCCATTTTCGCTCCTCTTTTAAGCATCTATGATGTTCAAAATTACACATATGATTTAACATATGTGTATTCTAAGTTCATTGGGAACAAAAATGCTACAGCCTATTCAGCTTTTCAAAATTATGTCGGATGAGACCCGGCTGGCTATCATTATGCTTCTCAGAGAGTCCGGGGAAATGTGCGTCTGTGATATCTGCGGGGCGACAGCGGAATCACAACCTAAAATATCCCGTCACATGGCGATTTTGCGCGATGCAGAGTTGGTACTGGATCGTCGGGAAGGGAAATGGATTCACTATCGGCTCTCCCCACACATGCCGGCATGGGCCGCTGAGACGATTACAACGGCCTGGCATTGCCTGCGGGAAGAGGTTCGTGGCTGGCTGGAAAAGTCTGCATCCTCGTCCTGCTGATCTCTTCGAACATATTCATTTAATCGTATGTAATGGAGCCTGAGATGTTACTGGCAGGGAGTATTTTCTTATTGACACTGATTCTGGTCATCTGGCAACCCAGAGGTCTCAGTATCGGCTGGAGTGCGGGCATTGGTGCAGTGCTGGCATTGATTTGTGGTGTCATCCATGTTGATGATATTCCTGTAGTCTGGAATATCGTCTGGAACGCGACGGCGACATTTATCGCTGTAATCATCATCAGTTTGCTGCTTGATGAGTCAGGTTTTTTCGAGTGGGCAGCATTGCATGTTTCCCGCTGGGGCAACGGGCGCGGGCGTTTACTGTTTACCTGGATTGTGCTGCTTGGTGCTGCTGTGGCTGCGTTATTTGCCAACGACGGAGCTGCGCTGATCCTGACTCCGATTGTCATTGCCATGCTGCTTGCGCTGGGATTTAGCAAAGGGACGACACTGGCTTTTGTGATGGCGGCGGGATTTATTGCTGATACAGCGAGCCTGCCGCTTATTGTCTCCAATCTGGTAAATATCGTCTCTGCGGACTTCTTCCGGCTTGGCTTTACGGAATACGCTTCGGTTATGGTTCCCGTTGATATTGCAGCCATCGCGGCAACACTGGGCATGTTGCATCTCTTCTTTCGCAGAGATATCCCGGCGACCTATGACGTTGCGCTTCTGAAAACGCCCGCCAGCGTGATTAAGGATCTGGCAACGTTCAAAACAGGCTGGGTTGTCCTCGTGTTGCTGCTTGTGGGTTTCTTTGTGCTTGAACCTATGGGGCTGCCCGTCAGTGCGATTGCAGCAGTTGGCGCAGTTGTTCTGTTTGCTGTAGCGAAAAGAGGCCAGGCTATCAATACCGGCAAAGTCTTACGTGGGGCGCCATGGCAGATCGTTATTTTCTCGCTGGGAATGTATCTGGTGGTCTATGGCCTGCGAAATGCAGGACTGACGGAATACCTTTCTGGCGTACTGAACATACTGGCGGATAACGGACTATGGGCAGCTACATTTGGCACAGGATTTCTGACGGCATTTCTGTCGTCGGTGATGAATAATATGCCAACTGTACTAATTGGAGCATTGTCAATAGATGGGAGCACGGCGTCTGGAGTCATCAAAGAAGCTATGGTGTATGCCAATGTGATCGGCTGCGATTTAGGCCCTAAAATTACCCCGATTGGTAGTCTTGCAACGCTGCTTTGGTTGCATGTGCTCTCACAGAAAAATATGACGATCACCTGGGGATACTACTTCCGTACCGGCATTGTTATGACCTTGCCTGTGTTGTTTGTCACTCTGGGCGCGCTGACGCTACGGCTTTCTGTCACTCTGTAATGGGATAATAGTATGAGTAATATTACCATCTACCATAATCCGGCCTGTGGCACGTCACGTAATACGCTGGAGTTGATACGCAACAGCGGCAATGAACCAACAATTATTTATTATCTCGATACTCCGCCATCTCATGAGCAACTGTTCAAATTGATTACAGATATGGGGATTACGGTTCGCGCTTTGTTGCGTAAAAATGTTGAACTCTATGAAGAGCTTGGTCTTGCTGAAGATCGATTTACTGATGAGCAATTGATTGGATTTATGCTTAAGTATCCAATTTTAATTAATCGTCCTATCGTTGTGACGCCATTGGCAACCCGGTTGTGTCGTCCTTCCGAAGTCGTACTGGATATTATTCCTGAACCACAGAAAGGATCATTCACAAAAGAGGATGGTGAACAGGTGGTTGATGAGTCTGGGAAGCGAGTTAAGTAGCAATAACAAAGGATGTGAATAATCCGATTGCTGGGATGTTGATTTATCGCTCCCAGCCAAAAGCATTCGCATTTTTGCGAATGCTTTCTTTATAAGCCGGAGTGACCCCGTCTTTATAAAGGGCTTCTTTGTTCACAGGGCGGCCTTTTTTCCTTCATAACACTTTCATCCTGACGTCATTTCTCTGACAGCTCACTGTCACTTTTCTGTAATCAAAAGGTTATTTTTCTGTCATTCGAGCATGTCATGTTACCTCGCGAGCATAAAACGCGTGATAACGCGCATCCCGGCATAAGAAGAGAGAAGATAATGACAACATTACGATATACAGCTTTGGGACTGGCGGTGGGATTCGTTTTGGCAGGCAATGCCATGGCCGCAACTTCCATTCCGTTCTGGCACTCTATGGAAGGGGAGCTGGGTAAAGAAGTCGACTCACTGGCGCAACGTTTTAATGAAACCCACCCGGATTACAAAATCGTACCTGTATATAAAGGCAACTACGAGCAGAGTCTGAGTGCAGGTATCGCCGCCTTCCGTACCGGCAATGCCCCTGCGATTTTGCAGGTCTATGAAGTTGGCACGGCGACGATGATGGCCTCTAAAGCCATCAAGCCGGTATACGAAGTCTTTAAAGACGCAGGCATTAACTTTGATGAAAGCCAGTTTGTTCCTACTGTTTCTGGCTACTACACCGATGCAAAAAGCGGCCATCTTCTCTCTCAGCCTTTTAACAGCTCTACTCCTGTCCTTTACTACAACAAAGATGCCTTCAAAAAAGCGGGATTGGATCCTGAACAACCACCGAAAACCTGGCAGGATCTCGCTGCCTACACCGCTAAATTAAAAGCTGCCGGTATGAAATGCGGTTACGCCAGCGGCTGGCAGGGATGGATCCAGATTGAAAACTTCAGTGCCTGGCATGGTTTGCCTGTTGCCAGCAAAAATAACGGTTTCGACGGCACTGATGCTGTACTGGAGTTCAACAAAGCAGAACAAGTGAAACATATCGCTCTGTTGGAAGATCTTAATAAGAAAGGTGATTTCAGTTACTTCGGGCGTAAAGATGAATCCACCGAGAAGTTTTATAACGGTGATTGCGCCATTACCACCGCCTCCTCTGGCTCGCTGGCTGATATCCGCCATTACGCAAAATTTAACTATGGCGTCGGCATGATGCCTTACGACGCCGACGTGAAAGGCGCACCGCAAAACGCCATTATCGGCGGGGCCAGCTTGTGGGTGATGCAGGGTAAAGACGCTGCCACTTACAAAGGTGTCGCTCAATTCCTCGACTTCCTGGCTAAACCAGAAAACGCGGCTGAATGGCATCAAAAAACGGGTTATCTGCCAATCACCACCGCGGCTTACGATCTGACGCGCGAGCAGGGTTTCTATGACAAAAACCCAGGTGCCGATATTGCCACGCGACAAATGCTGAACAAGCCGCCTTTAGCTTTCACCAGGGGGCTGCGTTTGGGCAATATGCCGCAGATCCGCACCATTGTGGATGAGGAGTTAGAGAGCGTGTGGACAGGTAAGAAAACACCACAACAGGCGCTGGACTCAGCCGTTGAGCGAGGAAATCAACTGCTGCGCCGCTTTGAGCAATCTACGAAATCTTAATTTTTTCCCCCTCATCCTCTTCCCTGGGGGAGGATGAGGGGATAAACAGGAAGCAGAATACGCCTATGTCTTCATCTCGTCCGGTGTTTCGTTCACGCTGGCTGCCCTACCTGTTAGTTGCGCCGCAACTGGCGATCACCATTATCTTCTTTATCTGGCCGGCTGGAGAAGCGCTCTGGTACTCGGTACAAAGCGTCGACCCATTTGGCTTCTCGAGCCAGTTTGTCGGGCTGGATAACTTTGTCGCGCTGTTTCACGATAGCTACTATCTGGACTCTTTTTGGACGACGATCCGTTTTAGTGCGCTGGTTACCTTCAGTGGTCTGATCGTGTCATTGTTTTTTGCCGCTCTGGTTGATTACGTAGTGCGCGGGAGCAGGATTTATCAAACGCTGATGCTACTGCCTTATGCCGTCGCGCCTGCGGTAGCTGCGGTGCTGTGGATTTTTCTGTTTAATCCCGGCCGTGGGCTGATTACCCATTTCCTTGAGTACTTTGGCTACAGTTGGAACCACGCGCAAAACAGTGGGCAGGCCATGTTTCTGGTAGTGTTTGCCTCGGTATGGAAACAGATAAGCTACAACTTTCTTTTCTTTTTTGCGGCATTACAGTCGATTCCCCGCTCATTGGTGGAAGCGGCCGCTATTGATGGTGCCGGACCGATTCGCCGCTTCTTTAAGCTGTCATTACCGCTAATTGCGCCGGTCAGCTTTTTCTTGCTGGTGGTCAATCTGGTCTATGCCTTTTTTGACACCTTCCCGGTGATCGATGCCGCAACCGCTGGCGGGCCGGTACAGGCGACCACAACGCTTATCTACAAAATTTACCGTGAAGGTTTTGCCGGACTGGATCTCTCCGCATCGGCGGCGCAATCAGTGGTGTTGATGGTATTGGTGATTGTGCTAACCGTAATTCAGTTCCGCTATGTTGAGAGTAAGGTGCGTTACCAATGATAGAAAATCGCCCCGGTCTGACGTTATTCAGCCATATCATGCTTATGCTTGGCATCGCGGTAGTGCTTTTTCCACTATATGTCGCTTTTGTGACTGCAACGCTGGATATTAACGCGATTTATGACACACCAATGACGCTTATCCCCGGCACGCATCTGTTGGAAAACCTGCGCACCATCTGGGTAAACGGCGTTGGCGTAAACAGCGCTCCCTTTTGGCTGATGCTAACAAACAGTTTCATCATGGCGCTGGCTATTACGGTGGGGAAAATTGCGGTATCCATGCTTTCAGCTTTTGCCATTGTCTGGTTTCGTTTTCCGCTGCGTAATCTCTTTTTCTGGATGATTTTTATTACGCTCATGCTGCCAGTTGAGGTACGCATTTTCCCGACGGTGGAGGTTATCGCTAACCTGAAGATGCTCGACAGTTACGCAGGTCTGACGTTACCGCTGATGGCCTCCGCTACTGCGACCTTCTTGTTCCGCCAGTTCTTTATGACACTGCCAGATGAGCTGATGGAGGCCGCACGTATTGACGGTGCTTCACCCATGCGCTTTTTTCGCGACGTTGTATTACCCCTCTCTAAAACCAATCTTGCGGCACTGTTCGTTATTACTTTTATCTACGGCTGGAATCAGTACTTGTGGCCGTTGCTAATCATTAGCGACGTTAACCTGGGTACCGCCGTAGCGGGGGTAAAAGGCATGATTGCCAGTGGCGAGGGAACCACGCAGTGGAATCAGGTGATGGCAGCGATGCTGCTGACGCTGATACCGCCGGTTGTTATTGTTTTAGCCATGCAACGCGCATTTGTACGTGGCTTAGTAGATAGTGAGAAGTAGGATGGCAGGATTAAAACTACAGGCAGTAACCAAAAGCTGGGATGGTGGTAAAACACAGGTAATCCAACCGCTGACGCTGGATGTAGGCGATGGAGAGTTTATTGTGATGGTGGGGCCGTCAGGGTGCGGCAAGTCCACGCTGTTGCGCATGGTCGCTGGGCTGGAGCGTGTAACCAGCGGTGATATCTGGATCGACAGACAACGTGTCACAGAGGCTGAGCCAAAAGATCGCGGCATTGCGATGGTATTCCAGAACTATGCGCTCTATCCGCATATGAGTGTGGAAGAGAATATGGCCTGGGGGCTAAAAATTCGAGGCATGGGCAAAGAGCACATTGCCGGGCGCGTGGCGGAAGCAGCGCGCATCCTGGAGCTTGACGGCTTGCTAAAACGCCGTCCACGTGAGCTTTCGGGAGGCCAGCGCCAGCGTGTGGCAATGGGGCGCGCCATTGTGCGCGATCCGGCCGTATTTCTGTTTGATGAACCGCTTTCTAACCTCGATGCCAAACTACGTGTGCAGATGCGTCTGGAGCTACAACAGTTGCATCGTCGACTGAATACCACGTCACTGTATGTAACGCATGACCAGGTGGAAGCGATGACGCTGGCGCAGCGCGTGCTGGTAATGAACAAAGGTGTGGCAGAACAAATTGGTACGCCGGTAGAGGTGTATGAAAAGCCCGCCAGTCGGTTTGTGGCAAGCTTTATTGGTAGCCCGGCGATGAACTTGCTGGAGGGACGCATCAGCAACGCCGGGGGACATTTTGAACTGGAAAGCGGCATGGCCCTGCCAGTGGACTGGCGCTATCGCGCTTATGCCGGACGTAAAATGACGCTGGGTATTCGCCCGGAGTATATTACGCTAAGCTCACAGTCAGCAGGGGGTGTGCCGCTGGTGATGGATACGCTGGAGATGCTTGGCGCTGATAACCTGGCGCATGGCCGCTGGGGAGAGCAGAAACTGGTGGTAAGGCTGGCGCATCAGGAGCGACCAGTGCCGGGCAGCACGCTGTGGCTGCATCTGCCAGAGCATAATCTGCACTTATTTGATGGTGAAACAGGACAACGAGTATGAGCAACTGGCCCTATCCCCATATCGTCGCCCATCGCGGCGGTGGCAAGCTGGCCCCGGAAAACACCCTGGCGGCGATTGATGTCGGTGCGAGCTTCGGTCACAAGATGATCGAATTTGACGCAAAATTATCGAAGGACGGGCAAATTTTTCTCCTGCATGACGATAATCTTGAACGCACCAGTAATGGCTGGGGTGTAGCGGGTGAATTGAGATGGGATGATTTGCTTAAAGTCGATGCCGGGAGTTGGTTTAGCGGTGAGTATAAGGGCGAACCGTTGCCACTGCTCTCTCAGGTCGCTGAGCGCTGCCGCCAGCATGGAATGATGGCCAATATTGAAATTAAACCCACCACCGGCAGTGGTGCGCTAACGGGTAAAACTGTGGCGCTTGCCGCCCGGGATTTATGGGCCGATATGCCCGCACCGCTGCTCTCTTCGTTCGAAATTGATGCGCTGGAAGCGGCTCAGCAAGCGGTACCGGAGTTACCGCGTGGGTTATTACTCGATGAGTGGCGGGATGACTGGCGCGAAGTCACTAGCCGACTGGAGTGTGTTTCAATCCACCTGAATCACCGTTTGCTGGATGAAGCACGAGTAAAAATGTTACGCGAGGCGGGACTGCATATCCTGGTTTATACCGTCAATCAACCCCAGCGGGCGGCGGAACTGCTGCGCTGGGGTGTGGATTGCATCTGCACCGATAAAATTGATGTGATCGGGCCAAATTTCCAGTTTTAAGGGGTGATGGTTTTCAGCGGAATAGTCGCCTGTGGCGTGCCGCTGGTATCGTTTTGTAGCATGCTACCGTTCTGATTCTGCGGCAACATATGTTGCTGCGTATTCAGAGTACTGTCGCTATTGCCCCCTCCGCTCAGCATTCCTCCGCGGGTATTAGGGAGAAGTTGCTGATTGCCCATGTTGGGCTCCCCCGGCTGTGCCTGCCTTACCCGTTGGGTATTATTGTTAATCTGCGATTCCAGATGCTGTTGTTGCAGACGCGTTTGCGTTTGCAACTGCTGATTTAACATCCCTTTCTGTTGCTGTTGTTGTATCTGCATTTGTGTCTGCATACGCTGCTGGCTGGGTATCTGATAACCCGGTTGATTGGGATTGTTAGTGGTATTGAGCGGCTGTGCGAAAGCGGTGAAGGGCAGCAACGCCACCAGAAGAAATACAGGTTTCATCATCGATTCCTCCATTAAAGCCTGCTGTAAGTTTAATCCGTTTTATTCATTACGATGATTTTTTGAGAGTTGTGAACCAGGCTTAAGCGGAACTGTGGCCCACATTATCGGAGAACAACAATGATGAAACAGGAGTTTGCGCGTTGGGTAGCAATCGCGACTCTGACGGTAGGGGGATGTTTTTATGTTGCGGCCGCGCCGCCGCCAGCCCAGGCACCTGCTCCCGTTTCATACGGAATTGAAGCAGATATTTTTCATCCCGTAGTGGCCAAACAAGGGATGGTGGCCTCCGTCGATGCGACGGCAACCCGCGTTGGCGTCGATATCCTTAAAGAAGGAGGAAATGCGGTAGATGCGGCTGTTGCGGTGGGCTATGCGCTGGCGGTAACGCATCCGCAGGCGGGCAACCTGGGCGGCGGCGGATTTATGTTGATCCGCACGAAAGAGGGCAACGTCACAGCAATTGATTTTCGTGAAATGGCCCCCGCAGGGGCAACACGCGATATGTTCCTTGACGATCAGGGCAACCCGGATAGCAAAAAATCTCTGACATCTCATCTGGCCTCCGGTACACCTGGCACCGTTGCGGGCTTTTCGCTCGCGCTGGAAAAGTACGGTACCCAGCCATTAAACAAAGTAGTGCAACCGGCGATTAAACTGGCGAAACAAGGGATCACCGTCAATGATGCATTGGCAGAAGACCTGAAAACTTATGGCAGCGAAGTTTTACCGAACCATGAGAATAGTAAAAAGATCTTCTGGAAAGATGGCGAACCGCTAAAGAAAGGCGACAAGCTGGTGCAGAGCAATCTTGCCAAAAGCCTTGAGCTTATTGCGGAAAACGGGCCTGATGCTTTCTATAAAGGTACGATTGCCGATCAGATAGCGCAGGAGATGAGTAAACATGGCGGCTTGATCACCAAAGAGGATCTGGCGAACTATAAAGCGGTCGAGCGCACGCCAATTAGCGGTGACTATCGCGGTTACCAGGTTTTCTCGATGCCGCCGCCTTCCTCGGGGGGTATCCATATCGTGCAGATCCTCAATATCCTTGAGAACTTTGATCTGGCGAAATATGGTTTTGGTAGTGCCGATGCGATGCAGGTGATGGCTGAAGCCGAGAAATACGCTTATGCCGATCGTTCTGAGTATCTTGGCGATCCCGATTTTATCAAAGTGCCGTGGCAGGCGCTAACCAACAAAGAGTACGCCAAATCTATCGCAACGCAGATAGACATCAATAAGGCTCGTCCGTCCAGCCAAATCCGCCCCGGCAAACTGGCCCCTTATGAGAGCAATCAAACCACCCACTATTCGGTAGTGGATAAAGAGGGTAATGCGGTAGCGGTGACCTACACTCTGAACACGATTTTCGGCACGGGTATTGTTGCGGGCAATACCGGTATTCTGCTGAATAACGAAATGGATGACTTTTCTGCCAAACCAGGGGTGCCTAATGTCTACGGCCTGGTCGGAGGCGATGCAAACGCTGTCGGGCCAGGTAAACGCCCGCTCTCTTCCATGTCGCCGACCATTGTGTTGAAAGAGGGTAAAACCTGGCTGGTTACCGGTAGTCCTGGTGGTAGCCGCATCATCACAACTGTGCTGCAAATGGTGGTCAATAGCATTGATTTTGGGATGAACGTAGCAGAAGCGACCAACGCACCGCGTTTTCATCATCAATGGCTACCGGATGAGTTACGCGTGGAAAAAGGATTTAGCCCGGATACGCTAAAACTGCTGGAGCAAAAGGGGCAAAAGGTAGCGGTGAAAGAGGCGATGGGTAGCACGCAGAGCATTATGGTTGCACCGGATGGCACCTTATTGGGCGCGTCCGATCCGCGCTCGGTAGATGATTTAACCGCTGGATATTAAGCCAGTTAAGCCCTCTCCCTTTTGGGATGAGGGCTGAGGTGAGGGTTTAGCCTTTCAACCGAGCCATTAACCAGGCATCGACATACTCGCCATTGCGCAGGGCATAATTCTTACCGGTACCTTCTATCTCAAAACCGAATTTACGATACAGCGCCAGTGCACCGGGGTTGTCCACAAACACCGTCAGTTCAATACGTTCGATACGCAGCCAGTTGTCGCAAAGGTTGACCATTTCTAGCACCAGTGCACTGCCGACGCCGCGTTGATGGAAATCGGACGATACGCTGATACCAAAGGTGGCAACATGACCACGCCGGGGGTTTTGTTCGACATCTAACACCAGATGCCCGACAACTTTTTCCTCAATACAAGCGACCAGATGACGGCGGCCGGGTTTAGGCTGTAGTCGTTCCTGCCACATTTCCATCGAGGGATGAGGTAACTGCAACAGGTGGTGATACACCTCCGGCTGGGCATTGAAGTAGCGTAGCGCTTCAGCGTCGCGGAGTTCGGCATGGCGTATCACGATGTTACTCATCTTGTTTCCTTTTTAGGTGGGGGCGATTGTAGATTCCGTTACAGCAAAAAATGAGTCAACTCCATTTTTTCAACAAATTAGTGGACAACTGCGAATGATAATGATTATTATTGCCATGCGTTCAGGGCAACCGCTGCGGTGATCCTGAAAGCACGACATTGCTCACATTGCTTCCAGTATTTCTTAGCCAGCCCAGTGCTGGCTTTTTTTATGCGGGTTTGGCTATGAGGGGGCCATTAACACGGTTTTAAGACCTGAACCGGGGACAGCCTTGCTAAAATTGCGCTAAGGTAAAGGGAATCACCTTAGCAAGGATGAAGTCATGACCTTACATTGCGCATTTATTGGCTTTGGCAAAAGCACTACCCGTTATCATCTTCCTTATGTACTGAACCGCAAAGCAGACTGGAAAGTGGCGCATATTTTTCGCCGGCATCCGAAGGCTGAAGAACAACACCCGCAGTATCAACATATTCACTTCACCAGCGACCTCAACGAAGTATTACACGATCCGCAGGTGAAATTAGTGATTGTGTGTACTCATGCGGATAGCCATTTCGAATATGCGAAACGCGCGCTGGAAGCGGGTAAAAATGTGCTGGTTGAGAAGCCGTTTACCCCGACAATGGCGGAAGCTGCCACGCTGTTCGAACTGGCGAAAAGTAAAGGCCTGACGGTTACGCCGTACCAAAACCGTCGGTTTGACTCCTGCTTCCTGACCACCAAAAAGGTGATTGAGAGCGGTAAGTTAGGCAATATTGTCGAGATTGAAAGCCACTTTGACTACTACCGGCCCGTCGCAGAAACCAAGCCGGGCCTGCCGCAGGATGGTTCTTTTTACGGTCTGGGCGTGCATACCCTGGATCAGATTATCTCGCTGTTTGGCCGTCCGGATCATGCCAGCTACGACATTCGCAGCCTACGTAATAAAGCCAACCCCGACGATACCTTTGAAGCCCAACTGTTTTATGGTGATCTAAAAGCCATTGTCAAAACCAGCCATCTGGTAAAAATCGACTATCCAAAATTTATTGTGCATGGCACCAAAGGCTCGTTTATTAAATATGGTATCGACCAACAGGAAACCAGCCTGAAAGCCAATATTATGCCCGGGGAACCCGGCTTTGCCGCTGACGACAGCGTGGGGATTCTGGAATATGTCAATGCGGCGGGCGAGACGGTACGCGAAGAGGTTGAACCCGAGTTTGGGGACTATGGGCGTGTTTACGATGCGCTCTATGCAACGCTAACCAACGGTGCGCCAAATTACGTCAAGGAATCTGAAGTACTCACCAACCTTGAACTGCTGGAGCGCGGTTTTGAACAGGCCTCGCCAGCGACAATAACCCTCGCCAAATAGGTTATCGAGATGCTTATGAAGTTGTTCACTTTTTTTGAATAGAGGAGTCAATTTTCACCCTCTATGATCATCGGCCGATTGAGTCCACACTTGTTCTATCGAAAACATATGGGGGTGACATCATGATTTACTTACGCAAAGCAAATGACCGCGGCCACGCTAATCACGGTTGGCTGGACTCCTGGCATACCTTCTCTTTTGCTGACTATTACGACCCGAATTTTATGGGCTTCTCGGCATTGCGCGTCATTAACGATGACGTGATCGATCCGGGCCAGGGATTTGGGACGCATCCACACAAAGACATGGAGATCCTGACTTATGTGCTGGAAGGGGCCGTTGAGCACCAGGATAGTATGGGCAACAAAGAACAGGTACCGGCGGGTGAATTTCAGATTATGAGTGCCGGTACTGGGGTTCGCCACTCTGAATACAACCCGAGCAGCACTGAGCCCTTGCATCTGTATCAAATCTGGATCATTCCTGAAGCTACTGGCATCACGCCGCGCTACGAGCAGCGCCGTTTTGACGCCGTACAGGGCAAACAGTTGGTGTTGTCGCCGGATGCCCGCGATGGTTCGCTGAAAGTGTACCAGGATATGGAGCTTTACCGCTGGGCATTACTGAAAGATGAGCAATCAGTTCATCAGATCGCCGCCGAGCGTCGAGTATGGATCCAGGTGGTGAAAGGTAACGTTTCAATTAATGGTACCAAAGCGACAACCAGCGATGGTCTGGCTATCTGGGATGAGCAGGCTCTTTCTATCCATGCCGATAGCGACAGTGAAATTCTGCTGTTCGATCTGCCGCCGGTTTGATATCGCTTAAATAAATAGCGCAACCCTCCGTTAAGACCGGAAGGTTGCGCATTGTCCGTGGTAGACTGCAGAAATGTCTCTCCGTTTACTCTGTCAGGACGATGAAAAAGAAAAGACCCGTACTTCAGGATGTTGCTGATCGTGTTGGCGTGACCAAAATGACGGTCAGCCGTTTTTTGCGCAATCCGGAGCAAGTCTCCGTGGCATTACGTGGCAAAATCGCCGCTGCGCTTGATGAGCTGGGTTATATACCCAACCGGGCTCCTGACATCCTTTCTAACGCAACCAGCCGGGCAATTGGCGTTCTTCTCCCTTCTCTCACTAACCAGGTATTCGCTGAGGTATTACGCGGGATTGAAAGCGTAACGGATGCTTTTGGCTATCAAACCATGCTTGCGCACTACGGCTACAAGGCGGAAATGGAAGAGGAGCGTCTGGAATCCATGCTTTCATGGAATATTGACGGTCTGATTTTGACCGAACGCACACATACCGCACGCACGTTAAAAATGATTGAAGTAGCAGGTATCCCGGTGGTTGAGTTGATGGACAGCAAATCCCCTTGTCTTGATATTGCCGTCGGGTTCGACAACTTTGAAGCTGCGCGGCAGATGACCGCCGCAATCATTGCTCGCGGGCATCGTCGTGTGGCCTATCTGGGTGCACGTCTTGATGAGCGTACTATTATCAAACAGCAGGGGTATGAGCGAGCAATGATAGATGCAGGGCTGACGCCATATAGTGTGATGGTTGAACAGTCATCATCTTTTACCTCCGGGATTGAACTGATGCGCCAGGCGCGTCGGGAATATCCGCAGCTGGACGGAATTTTCTGTACTAATGATGACCTGGCTGTTGGCGCGGCATTTGAGTGTCAGCGCCTGGGGTTGAAAATTCCTGATGATATGGCCATCGCCGGGTTCCACGGTCACGACATTGGTCAGGTAATGGAACCGCGTCTGGCGAGCGTACTTACGCCACGTGAACGGATGGGGCGTATAGGTGCAGAACGGTTACTGGCGCGCATCCGTGGGGAAGTCGTCACGCCTAAAATGTTAGATTTAGGTTTCACGTTGTCACCAGGTGGATCTATTTAGGCTGGCAAGTTTGACGTAGCTCACACTTATTTATCTCTGGCACGAATGGATATTGCTTCTCTTTTACCCCAGCAGGACAATGTTACCGATAACTGTTACCCGTAACAATTCACTTTATGCACCTGTGGGGGTTACCCTTTGAGCACTAATAATCTTGATCACCACGTTTACGTTCTGATGGGCGTCTCCGGTAGCGGCAAATCAGCCGTCGCCAATGAAGTGGCATACCAGATGCACGCTGCGTTTCTTGACGGCGACTTCCTTCATCCGCGTAGCAACATCATTAAAATGTCGTCTGGCGAGCCGCTGAACGACGATGACCGCAAACCTTGGCTACAGGCGCTGAACGATGCTGCTTTCGCGATGCAGCGCACCAACAAAGTCTCCCTGATCGTGTGTTCCGCCCTGAAAAAGCATTATCGCGATCTGCTGCGTGACGGTAACCCAAACCTCTCTTTTATCTATTTAAAAGGAGATTTTGACGTTATTGAAAGCCGTCTTAAAGCGCGTAAAGGCCATTTCTTTAAAACCCAGATGCTAGTAACCCAGTTTGAGACCCTTGAAGAACCTGGCGCGGACGAGCGTGATGTTCTGGTGGTGGATATCAATCAGCCGCTGGAAGGCGTTGTTGCCAGCACAATTGAGGTGATCAACAAAGGCAGTACTAAGTGAGTACATTAACGCTGGTTTTGACAGCAGTAGGTTCGGTTTTACTGCTGCTGTTTTTAGTGATGAAAGCGCGTATGCATGCTTTTGTCGCTTTGATGGTGGTTTCTATTGGTGCAGGGCTTTTTTCCGGGATGCCGCTAACGAAAATCGCGGCAACCATGGAAAAAGGGATGGGCGGTACGCTGGGCTTCCTCGCTATCGTAGTGGCGCTGGGGGCGATGTTCGGCAAAATACTCCATGAGACCGGTGCGGTGGATCAAATAGCCGTAAAGATGCTCAAATCATTCGGTCACAGCCGCGCGCACTATGCAATTGGCCTCGCGGGGTTGATTTGCGCGCTGCCGCTCTTTTTTGAAGTCGCCATTGTGTTGCTAATTAGCGTGGCATTTTCGATGGCGCGCCATACCGGGACGAATCTGGTGAAGCTGGTCATCCCACTGTTTGCCGGGGTTGCTGCCGCCGCGGCATTCTTACTGCCGGGGCCCGCGCCGATGTTATTAGCATCGCAAATGCATGCGGATTTCGGCTGGATGATCCTGATTGGGCTTTGCGCGGCTATTCCCGGCATGCTGATTGCCGGCCCGCTATGGGGCAACTTTATTAGCCGCCATGTTGAACTGCATATTCCTGATGACATTAGCGAACCTCACCTGGGTGAAGGGAAAATGCCTTCATTCGGTTTTAGCCTGGCGTTAATCCTGCTGCCGCTGGTGTTGGTTGGCATGAAAACTATTGCCGCCCGCTTCGTTAATGAAGACAGTTCGTTGTATCAGTGGATGGAGTTTATTGGTCATCCGTTTACCGCGATTTTGGTCGCCTGCCTTGTGGCGATATACGGTCTGGCTATGCGTCAGGGAATGGCGAAAGATCGTGTTATGGAGATCTGTGGTCATGCGTTACAACCTGCGGGCATTATCTTGCTGGTGATTGGTGCCGGTGGGGTGTTTAAACAGGTGCTGGTGGATTCTGGTGTTGGCCCGGCGCTTGGTGAGGCACTTACCGGAATGGGATTGCCTATCGCCATCACATGTTTTGTGTTGGCGGCAGCGGTGCGTATTATCCAGGGCTCCGCAACCGTTGCTTGCCTGACCGCCGTAGGTCTGGTGATGCCCGTTATTGAGCAGCTGAACTTCTCTGGCGCGCAGATGGCCGCACTCTCAATCTGTATCGCCGGGGGTTCGATTGTTGTCAGTCACGTTAATGACGCCGGTTTTTGGTTGTATGGTCGTTTCACTGGTGCAACGGAAGGGCAAACTCTCAAAACCTGGACCATGATGGAAACCATCCTCGGTACTACTGGCGCGATTGTCGGCATGATTGCGTTTTCGTTGTTGAGCTAAACGCTGTTTTGCCCGGTAGTGTTATGCCTACCGGGCATGCGGAACTTAACCTTTCATCCATGCCCGGATGCCATCCAGAAACATCTGCGTGGCGAGCATAACCAGAATCAATCCCATCAAACGCTCCAGCGCATTAACACCTTTTTCTCCCAGCAAACGCAGAAAGAGCGTCGATTGCAGCAAAATCGCTACCGTGCCACCCCAGGCAATTAACAATGCAATCACCAGATGACCCATCTGATTAGGATATTGATGTGAGAGCAGCATTAGCGTTGCCAGTAACGTTGGTCCAGCGACCAGAGGAATAGCCAACGGCACAATAAACGGCTCTTCCCCGGCGGGAAGGCCACTGCTGCTGCCGGAGGCGCTGGGAAAAATCATTTTAATCGCGATCAGGAACAAGATTATACCGCCTGAAATCGAAACCGTTTCTGCGCGCAGGTTCAACACCGAGAGGATCTTCTCCCCGGCGAAAAGGAAGATAAACATCAGTAACAGCGCGATTAGCAGTTCGCGGATCATAATCGCCCGGCGGCGCTTTGGCTCCGTATGTTTTAACACCGACATAAAGATAGGAAGGTTGCCCAACGGATCCATTATCAGGATTAGCAACACGGCAGCGGAGATGATTTCATTCATTAATTATTGTCCCTGACACTTGCGACATGCTGGCGTTAATTAGCCGCATTTCTGATGCGTTCACGATCATTGATTAATTTCACTTGCGACTTTGGCTGCTTTTTGTAAGGTGGAACTATGGTTCAGTAATTCACTGACTCCCAAATACAGCACACACCTTCGCAGGAACTTCGCTATGAAAAATGTTGGTTTTATCGGCTGGCGCGGAATGGTCGGCTCCGTTCTCATGCAGCGCATGAATGAGGAGCGCGACTTCGACGCCATTCGCCCTGTCTTCTTTTCTACTTCCCAGTTTGGCCAGGCTGCTCCCGCCTTTGGCAATCACGCAGCAGGCACGCTTCAGGACGCATTTGACCTGGAAGCATTGAAGGCCCTCGACATCATTGTCACCTGCCAGGGCGGCGATTATACCAATGAAATCTATCCAAAGCTTCGTGAAAGCGGCTGGCAAGGCTACTGGATTGATGCAGCCTCTTCTTTACGCATGAAAGATGACGCTATCATTATTCTCGATCCGGTAAACCAGGCAGTAATCAGCGAAGGGCTAAATAAGGGCATCAAAACGTTTGTGGGTGGCAACTGTACCGTCAGCCTGATGCTGATGTCCCTTGGAGGTTTATTTGCTCATGACTTGGTTGAGTGGGTTTCGGTCGCCACGTATCAGGCCGCTTCCGGCGGCGGTGCGCGTCATATGCGCGAACTGCTAACGCAAATGGGCCTGCTGCATAATTACGTTGCGACTGAGCTGGCGGACCCGGCTTCTGCCATTCTTGATATTGAGCGCAAAGTAACGGCGCTGACGCGTAGTGGTGATCTGCCAGTTGATAATTTTGGTGTGCCGCTGGCGGGTGGTCTGATTCCGTGGATCGATAAACAGCTTGATAACGGACAGAGTCGCGAAGAGTGGAAAGGCCAGGCAGAAACGAATAAAATCTTGCATACCGCTTCTGTTATTCCAGTAGACGGTCTATGCGTACGCATTGGTGCTCTGCGTTGCCATAGCCAGGCTTTTACCATCAAATTGAGGAAAGACGTTTCTATTCCAACGGTGGAAGAGTTGCTGGCAGCGCATAACCCTTGGGCGAAAGTAATACCGAATGATCGCGAAATCAGTATGCGTGAACTCACCCCGGCGGCGGTGACGGGTACACTGACTACTCCTGTGGGACGTCTGCGTAAGCTTAATATGGGACCAGAATTTTTGTCTGCCTTTACGGTGGGTGATCAGTTGTTATGGGGCGCGGCGGAGCCGCTGCGGCGGATGTTGCGTCAGCTCGCATAACGAACAAAGAAATAATATGAAGGGGTGCTCAGGCGCCCCTTTTTTTATTTTTTCAATACCCTGAAAGGGTTGTCTATGATTAAAGTGAGGTGTTCTAACACCTCGCCTGAAAGTGGGACGGTGCAGTAATTTTGCACATGATGTGTTGCGCCGTTCAGGTTAAAAAAGTATCGCAACCGGACGTTGTTACGGTGGAAGGTGCGATACCACTATAACAGGATGATTAACATGTCAGTTCATGTTGAAAGAGACGTGATTGAAGCGCTGATTGCCGGTCATTTTGCCGATCCTTTTTCGGTGCTTGGAATGCACCAAACCGACGCCGGTCTCGAAGTCCGCGCACTGTTGCCCGATGCCACAGAAGTGTGGGTTATTGAACCAAAAACCGGGCGCAAAGTAGGAAAACTAGAGTGTCTGGATTCCAGAGGATTCTTCTGTGGCGTTATGCCTCGCCGAAAAAAACGTTTCCGCTACCAATTGGCTGTGATTTGGCATGGGCAACAAAACTTAATTGACGACCCTTATAGCTTCGGCCCGTTATTACAAGATTTGGATGTCTGGTTGCTTAGTGAAGGTACCCATATGCGGCCTTACGAAACCCTCGGCGCTCATGTCGATACGATGGATGGCGTGACAGGCACACGCTTTTCCGTATGGGCACCGAATGCTCGTCGCGTCTCTGTTGTCGGGCAATTTAACTTCTGGGATGGCCGCCGCCACCCTATGCGACTGCGACGAGAAAGTGGCATCTGGGAGCTATTTATTCCCGGCGTCCTTAATGGTCAGCTGTATAAATTCGAGATGATCGATGCGCAGGGGCGGCTTCGGGTAAAAGCTGATCCCTACGCCTTTGAAGCACAAATGCGTCCCGATAGCGCATCACTTATTTGCGGCTTGCCTGATAAAAAAACACTTAGCGAAGAGCGGCAGAAAGCTAATCAGTTTGATGCGCCAATCTCTATTTATGAAGTGCATTTGGGTTCATGGCGTCGCCATACCGACAATAATTACTGGCTAAGCTATCGCGAACTGGCGGATCAACTGGTGCCCTACGCTAAATGGATGGGGTTTACTCACCTTGAACTGATGCCAGTTAACGAACATCCCTTCGATGGCAGTTGGGGTTATCAACCTACAGGGTTATATGCGCCGACGCGCCGTTTTGGTACGCGAGATGATTTTCTCCATTTCATTCATACCGCTCACGCCGCCGGGTTAGGTGTGATCCTCGACTGGGTGCCGGGTCATTTCCCATCAGATGAATTTGGTCTGGCCGAGTTTGACGGAACCAAATTGTATGAACACAGCGATCCGCGTGAAGGTTATCACCAGGACTGGAACACGCTGATTTATAACTATGGTCGCCGCGAAGTTAGCAACTTCCTGGTCGGTAATGCGCTTTACTGGATTGAACGCTTCGGTATTGATGCGCTGCGCGTAGATGCCGTGGCATCCATGATTTATCGCGACTACAGCCGCAAAGAGGGCGAGTGGATACCTAATGAGTTTGGCGGACGCGAGAATCTGGAAGCAATAGATTTTCTTCGCAGAACCAACAGGGTAATTGGCGAGCAGGTTCCCGGCGCGGTCACTATGGCGGAAGAGTCCACTGACTTTGGCGGCGTCTCGCGCCCGGCATCAATGGGCGGGCTGGGCTTCTGGTACAAATGGAATTTGGGCTGGATGCACGACACGCTGGACTACATGAAGCTCGATCCGATTTATCGCAAGTATCACCACCATAAGCTGACTTTCGGCATGGTCTATAACTACAGCGAGAATTTTGTTCTGCCGCTTTCCCACGATGAAGTGGTGCATGGAAAGAGATCGATTCTCGACAGAATGCCTGGCGACCCCTGGCAGAAATTCGCCAACCTGCGCGCCTACTATGCATGGATGTGGGCCTTCCCCGGTAAGAAACTGATGTTTATGGGTAATGAGTTCGCCCAGGGAAGGGAGTGGGACCATGATAGCAGCCTCGACTGGCATCTCCTGGAGGGAGCAGACAACTGGCATCACGGTGTGCAGCGGTTGGTTCGCGATTTGAACTACACCTATCGTCAGCACAAGGCACTGCATGAGCTTGATTTTGATCCCTACGGTTTTGAATGGCTGGTGGTGGACGACGCAGAAGCTTCCGTTTATGTCTTTGTGCGCCGCGATAAGCAAGGTAATGAGATCATTGTCGCCAGCAACTTTACCCCGGTGCCGCGCCAGGGCTATCGCTTTGGCATTAATCAAGCAGGGCGCTGGCGTGAAGTGCTGAACAGCGATTCAATCCATTACCACGGCAGTAATGCCGGTAACGGTGGCGTGATACATAGTGATGAGATCCCAAACCGAGGGCGCGAACATTCACTGTCGTTGACGCTACCACCGTTGGCAACCATCTGGTTGGTGCGGGAGGGTGAATGATAACACTAACACCAGGTCAGCCCACGTTTCCCGGTGCGCAGGTAACAGGCAACGGCGTAAATTTTACGCTCTTCTCTGCCCATGCCGAGCGTGTCGAGCTTTGCCTTTTTGATGAAGAAGGCAATGAACAGCGTGTCGATCTGCCTGGTCGTACTGGTGATATCTGGCACGGTTTCCTTGAGGGCGCACAAGCGGGGCTTCATTATGGTTACCGTGTGCATGGCCCCTGGAACCCTTCACAGGGGCACCGCTTTAATCCCGGCAAATTACTGATTGACCCCTGTGCACAGCGGCTTGCAGGGGAAGTCGCCGATGATCCGTTATTTCACGGCGGCTATGATAAACCCGACCCACACGATAACAGCGCCGTGGCATTGCACAGTGTCGTCGTGCATGAACGCTATGACTGGCAGCAGGATACGCCGCCACGTACACCCTGGGGTAGCACTGTAATTTATGAAGCCCATGTAAAGGGGTTGACCTGGCTGCATCCTGAGATACCTGAAGCGATACGCGGTACTTATCGGGCATTGGGCCACCCGGTGATGATTGCCTGGTTTAAACGGCTGGGGATTACTGCACTGGAGCTGTTACCGATTGCCCAATTCACCAGCGAGCCGCGCTTACAACGGCTGGGATTAAGTAACTACTGGGGTTACAACCCGCTGGCGATGTTTGCGCTGGAACCTCGCTATGCCAGCGATCCGGAGCAGGCGATAACGGAATTTCGTGATGCGGTAAAAGCGCTACATAAAGCGGGGATCGAAGTGATCCTCGACATTGTGCTTAACCACAGCGCTGAAATTGATCTGGATGGGCCAACCTTCTCACTGCGTGGAATTGATAACCGCAGCTACTATTGGATAAGAGAAGATGGCGATTACCACAACTGGACCGGCTGTGGTAATACGCTAAACCTGAGTCACCCCGGCGTTGTGCAGTATGCCCATGCTTGCCTGCGTTATTGGGTGGAGACATTTCATGTTGATGGTTTTCGTTTCGATCTGGCATCCGTTATGGGACGTATGCCGGAATTCAGCCAGCACGCACCGCTGTTTGAAGCGATTAAAAACGACCCGTTATTACGCGACCTGAAACTGATTGCCGAGCCCTGGGATATTGGCCCAGGCGGCTATCAGGTGGGAAATTTTCCTGCTCCTTTCGCTGAATGGAACGATCATTTTCGTGATTCCATTCGCCGCTTCTGGCTCGAACAGTCGCTGCCATTGGGGGCGTTTGCCGAGAGATTCGCTGCTTCCAGCGACATCTTCAAACGCGACGGGCGCTTACCGTTCGCGTCGGTCAATCTGATTACTGCCCACGATGGCTTTACGCTGCGTGATTGCGTCAGTTTTAGCCATAAACACAACGAGGCGAACGGTGAGGATAATCGCGACGGTACCGACAATAACCATAGTAATAATCATGGTATAGAAGGGTTATCAGGCAATCTGGACGTTACCGAGCGTCGGCGCATAAGCGTCCATGCGCTTTTAACGTCGCTGCTCCTTGCTCAGGGAACGCCGATGTTATTGGCCGGAGACGAACTGGGGCACAGCCAGCGCGGTAATAATAATGCCTACTGCCAGGATAACGCGCTGACCTGGCTGGACTGGAAACAGAGTGACTATGGATTAGCCGCTTTTACCGCAGCGCTTATCCATCTACGCCAGTGCATTCCCGCTCTGACACGCAATAGCTGGTGGGAAGAGGGCGATGGCAACGTCACCTGGTTGAATGCCGAAGGTAAGCCGCTGAGCGCATATGAGTGGCAACAGGGCATTACGCGATTGCAGATTGTGCTGTCAGAAAGATATTTGCTGGTTATCAATGCGACACCCGCAGTGGTAACGATGGTATTACCGGTTGGGGAGTGGCGGGCCATTCCTCCCTTTGCCGGAGAGGATAATCCGGTTATTACGCCTGTCTGGCATGGGCCTGCGCACGGAGTGTGCGTATTTCGAAAATCATGAAAAAGGATTCAGTCATGGTGAGATTAAGTAAAAACGACCCTGCAATGTTAGCTCGGCAACTACCATTGAAATCGGTCGCATTAATTCTGGCAGGCGGGCGCGGGACACGTCTGAAAGATTTAACTAAAAAGCGGGCTAAGCCAGCGGTGCATTTTGGCGGAAAGTTTCGCATTATCGATTTTGCGCTCTCTAACTGCATCAATTCAGGCATTCGTCGAATTGGTGTCATTACTCAGTATCAATCGCACTCCCTGGTAAAGCATATTCAACGCGGCTGGGCCTTTTTTAACGAAGAGATGAATGAGTTTGTCGATTTGTTGCCAGCTCAGCAGCGTGTGCACGGCGAGCACTGGTATCGCGGCACGGCGGATGCGGTTACCCAAAATCTCGATATTATTCGCCGTTATCGGGCGGAATATATCGTTATCCTCGCAGGGGACCATATCTACAAGCAGGATTATTCGCGGATGCTAATCGACCATGTCGAAAAAGGCGCACGTTGCACAGTTGCCTGTTTGCCGGTGCCAATTCATGAAGCAACAGCCTTTGGTGTGATGGCGGTCGATGAAAACGACAAGATCATTGAGTTTGTGGAGAAACCCGCCCAACCCCCCTCAATGCCTGGCGATGATACAAAAGCGCTGGCCAGCATGGGCATCTATGTATTTGATGCGGAGTATCTTTACGAATTGCTGGAAGAGGATGATAAAAACGAAAACTCCAGCCACGATTTCGGTAAGGATATTATTCCGCTTGTTACCAGGACTGGCATGGCATATGCACACCCTTTTCCCCGCTCCTGCGTACAGTCCGATCCTGAATCTGGGCCCTACTGGCGTGATGTGGGAACACTGGAAGCTTACTGGAAAGCGAATCTCGATTTGGCTTCGGTGCTGCCTGAACTCGATATGTACGATCAAAACTGGCCAATCCGTACCTATACTGAATCCTTGCCACCGGCGAAATTTGTGCAGGACAGATCGGGTAGCCACGGTATGACATTGAACTCATTGGTTGCCGGCGGTTGTGTTATTTCCGGATCGGTCGTTGTGCAGTCGGTGCTGTTCTACCGCGTACGCGTAAATTCATTTTGCAACATAGAGTCATCAATCCTGCTGCCTGAAGTTTGGGTGGGCCGTTCTTGCCGTCTGCACCGCTGCATTATTGATCGAGGATGCGTGATACCGGAAGGCATGGTAATTGGCGAAAACGCAGAGGAAGATGCGCGACGATTCTACCGTTCTGAAGACGGCATTGTATTAGTAACGCGTGAAATGTTGCGCAAACTGCAACAATAAAAGCATCAAAAATAACCTTGCGCGGAAGGGGTCCGCGTGCTGTTTTTCCGCCACCCGCAGGATTGGCGGGTGTGAACAGGAGCGATAATGCAGGTTTTACATGTATGTTCTGAGATGTTTCCGTTGCTAAAGACCGGCGGTCTGGCAGACGTTATTGGGGCGTTGCCTGCGGCGCAAATTGCCGGTGGGGTAGATACGCGTGTATTGCTGCCTGCCTTTCCAGATATCCGCCGTGGTATCACTGATGCCACGGTTGTTGCTCGTCGGGATACTTTTGCCGGACGCATTGCTTTGTTATTCGGGCATTTCAATGGGGTTGGCATCTATATGATTGATGCTCCGCATCTCTATGATCGCCCCGGCAGCCCATACCACGACACCAATCTATTCGCCTATACCGACAATGTGTTGCGCTTTGCGCTCCTCGGCTGGGTCGGCAGTGAGATGGCGAGTGGTCTTGATCCGTTCTGGCGACCTGATGTGGTACATGCTCATGACTGGCATGCGGGTCTGGCTCCGGCCTATCTGGCTGCAAGCGGGCGCCCAGCGAAATCGGTATTTACCGTGCATAACCTGGCTTATCAGGGCATGTTTAATGCACAGCATATGAATGACATCCAATTGCCATGGTCGTTCTTTAACATGCATGGACTGGAGTTCAACGGGCAGATCTCGTTTCTGAAAGCGGGTCTGTACTATGCGGATCATATTACTGCCGTCAGCCCGACTTACGCTCGTGAGATAACGGAACCTCAGTTCGGCTATGGACTGGAAGGTTTACTGCGCCAGCGCCATCAGGAAGGGCGTCTAAGCGGAATTCTCAACGGTGTAGATGAAAAGATTTGGGACCCGGCCACCGATTTGTTGCTGGGTGCGCGCTACACCCGGGATACCCTGGATGAGAAGGCAGAAAACAAACGCCAGTTACAAATTGCCATGGGGCTCAAGGTTAACGATAAAGTGCCGTTGTTTGCGGTAGTCAGTCGCCTGACCAGCCAGAAAGGATTGGATCTGGTACTCGAAGCCCTGCCCGGTTTGCTGGAGCAGGGTGGACAACTGGCACTATTAGGCGCTGGAGATCCGGTACTGCAAGAGGGCTTTCTTGCCGCTGCCGCCGAACATCCAGGGCAGGTTGGCGTGCAAATAGGCTATCACGAAGCGTTCTCGCACCGCATCATGGGCGGTGCAGATGTGATTCTGGTACCGAGCCGCTTTGAACCGTGTGGATTAACGCAGCTTTATGGCCTGAAATATGGAACGCTGCCGTTAGTTCGTCGCACTGGGGGGTTGGCGGATACGGTTACCGATTGTTCGCTGGAAAACCTGGCAGACGGCGTTGCCAGTGGTTTTACGTTTGAGGATAGCAATGCCTGGTCGCTGCTACGAGCCATCAGGCGCGCTTTCGTGCTCTGGTCCCGTCCTTCGTTATGGCGGTTTGTTCAACGCCAGGCTATGGCCCTGGACTTTAGCTGGCAGGTCGCTGCGCAGTCTTACCGCGATCTCTATTTCCGGTTGAAGTAGTGTTGCAGGAATCACCGATATGAACGCACCTTTTACTTATGCCTCACCGACATTGAGTGTTGAGGCATTGAAATACTCAATCGCTTACAAGCTGATGTTCACCATCGGTAAAGATCCGGCTATTGCCAATAAGCATGAGTGGCTGAACGCCACACTATTCGCCGTTCGCGATCGCCTGGTGGAACGTTGGCTGCGGTCCACTCGTGCACAGCTCTCGCAGGAAGTCCGCCAGGTTTACTACTTGTCAATGGAGTTTCTGATTGGTCGAACGCTCTCCAATGCCCTGTTATCACTTGGAATTTATGATGATGTTAAGGGCGCCCTTGATGAAATGGGATTGGATCTTGAAGAGCTGATTGATGAAGAGAACGACCCAGGCCTGGGCAATGGTGGCCTGGGGCGGCTGGCGGCCTGTTTTCTGGATTCTCTTGCCACGCTGGGACTACCAGGACGCGGTTACGGTATTCGTTATGATTACGGCATGTTTAAGCAGAACATTGTCGATGGGCGGCAGAAAGAGTCTCCTGATTACTGGCTGGAATATGGTAATCCCTGGGAATTTAAGCGGCATAGCACCCGTTATACCGTGCGTTTCGGCGGACGTATCCAGCAAGAGGGGAAAAAGAGTCGGTGGGTAGAAACCGAAGAGATCCTTGCGGTCGCTTACGACCAAATTATCCCTGGCTATGACACGAATGCGACGAATACACTGCGGTTGTGGAATGCGCAGGCGAGTAGCGAAATCAATCTTGGGAAATTCAATCAGGGCGACTATTTCGCGGCTGTGGAAGATAAAAACCACTCCGAGAATGTTTCGCGCGTACTTTACCCTGATGATTCCACCTATTCAGGGCGCGAACTACGCCTGCGGCAGGAGTATTTCCTTGTCTCAGCAACCATTCAGGATATTCTCAGCCGCCATTATCAGCTGCATAAAACTTACAGCAATCTGGCGGATAAGATCGCAATTCACCTTAATGATACTCATCCGGTACTGTCGATTCCCGAGCTAATGCGCTTGCTGATCGATGAGCATAAATTTGGCTGGGACGATGCGTTTGAAGTTGTCTGCCAGGTGTTCTCATACACCAACCATACGCTGATGAGTGAAGCGCTGGAGACCTGGCCGGTGGATATGCTCGGTAAGATTTTACCGCGCCACCTGCAGATTATCTTTGAAATTAATGACTATTTCCTCAAGACATTGCAGGAACAGCATCCAAACGATACCGCATTGTTGCAACGAGCGTCGATCATTGATGAATCAAGTGGTCGGCGTGTGCGTATGGCATGGCTGGCAGTGGTTGTGAGCCATAAAGTGAATGGTGTGTCTGAACTGCACTCTAATTTGATGGTTCAGTCCCTGTTCGCCGATTTTGCCGCCATTTTCCCGATGCGTTTTATCAATGTGACCAATGGGGTAACACCAAGACGCTGGCTGGCACTGGCCAACCCGCCGCTCTCTGGGGTATTGGATGAAAACATTGGCCGTACCTGGCGCACCGACCTTAGTCAGCTTAGCGAGCTTGAGCAACATATTGATTTCCCGACAGTTAATCAGGCAATACGCCAGGCGAAGCTGGAGAATAAAAAACGTCTGGCCATCATGATTGCTCAGCAGTTGAACGTGGTGGTAAACCCGAAAGCGTTGTTTGATGTGCAGATTAAGCGTATCCATGAATATAAACGGCAATTGATGAATATATTACATGTGATCACGCGTTATAACCGCATCAAAGCTGACCCGAAAGCGGAGTGGGTACCGCGAGTGAATATCTTTGCTGGTAAGGCGGCTTCGGCCTATTACATGGCAAAACACATTATTCACTTGATCAATGATGTCGCACAGGTGATCAACAACGATCCGCTCATTGGCGATAAGCTGAAAGTGGTTTTTATCCCCAACTACAGCGTTAGTCTGGCACAAATGATTATCCCAGCGGCGGATCTCTCGGAACAGATCTCTCTGGCGGGAACAGAAGCATCCGGTACCAGTAATATGAAGTTTGCCCTCAACGGGGCATTAACGATCGGTACGCTGGATGGTGCCAATGTTGAGATGCGTGAGCATGTCGGCGCGGAAAATATCTTTATCTTCGGTAATACAGCGGTAGAAGTGGAAGCGCTACGTAGCAAAGGCTATGTCCCACGTGATTATTATGAAAAAGATGAAGAGCTGCACCAGGTGTTGACGCAGATCGCAACTGGCTTATTCAGCCCGCAGGAGCCAGGCCGTTACCGCGATTTGGTGGATTCGCTTATCAACTTTGGTGATCATTACCAGGTACTGGCGGACTATCGCAGCTATGTCGACTGCCAGGATAAGGTGGACGAGCTCTATCGTCATCCGGAAGAGTGGACGACGAAGGCGATGCACAATATTGCCAATATGGGCTATTTCTCCTCGGATCGTACTATCCAGGAGTATGCTGACCATATCTGGAATATTAAACCAGTGCGTTTATAGACCCAAAACGTATACGGCCTGCAAGATCAAATGATCCTGCAGGCCGGATAAGCGCAGTGCTCTACGAAGCTAAAGAGAGCTCGCCTTTGCTGTGGCGTGTCAGCCATTGTGCAATGCGGGATTGTTCTTCGGCATTCAACCACATCCCTTGTTTGGTTCGACGCCAGATAGCATCATCCAGGCGGCGTACCCACTCATGCTCGACCAGATAACGCAATTCCGCCTCATAAAATTCGTGACCGAAATGCTCGCCTAATTCGTCGATACTGGCGGCATTAGCAAGGATCAGCTCACTATTACTGCCGTAGGTGTGAGCGAAATGGCGCGCCATGGATTCGCTGATGAAAGGATAACGACGGCGCAACTTCGCCGCGTAATCTTCACGATCGCCGTTAATATCACCACCCGGCAGCATACACTCTTTGGTCCATGCAGGGCCGATACCTTTATAGTAAGGCGTCAGTTTTTCCAGCGCATGCTCAGCCAGTTTACGGTAGGTCGTCAGTTTGCCGCCAAACACAGATAGCAGCGGCGCCTGGCCGTTATCATCATGGAGATCCAATGTATAATCACGAGTAATGGCCTGTGGTGAATCCGATTCATCGTCGCATAGCGGACGCACGCCAGAATAGGTCCAGGCGATATCATCACGGGTTAACTGTTTCTTGAAGTGAGTGTTGTAAACTTTCAGCAGATAGTTAATCTCGGACTCATTGATTTCGACATTTTTCGGGTCACCCTGATATTCCACATCGGTCGTCCCAATGATCGAAAATTCATCCATCCACGGGATCACAAACACAATACGCTTATCTTCATTTTGCAGGATATAAGCTTGTTTTTGCGAATGAACGCGCGGCACCACAATATGGCTACCTTTGATTAGGCGAATCCCGTAAGGAGATGGCAAATGCATTCCCTCATCGAAGAACTGCTTCACCCACGGCCCCGTAGCGTTTACCAGCCCACGCGCCTGCCAGGTGTATTTTTCCCCGCTATCAATATCTTCTGCTTCGACAATCCACATCCCGTTTTCACGTCGCGCACTGGTAGCGCGGGTACGCGTTAAGACTTTGCCACCTTTGCGCTCCACCATCTGTGCATTCGCCAGCACCAGGCGCGCATCATCAACCCAGCAGTCTGAATATTCGAAACCGCGCACGATTTCGGGTTTAAGCACCGATTCTGCGCCAAAACGCAAACCAGCCGATGCGGGCAAACTGGTACGTTTGCCGAGATGATCGTACATAAACAGGCCGACGCGAATCATCCATGCGGGACGTAAATGTGGACGATGCGGTAGGCGAAAACGCATCGGGAAAGCAATATGCGGTGCCATCTTTAACAATACTTCACGTTCGGCAAGCGCTTCGCTTACCAGACGGAATTCATAGTGTTCAAGGTAGCGCAGCCCGCCGTGAATCAATTTGGAGCTGGCGCTGGATGTGGCGCAAGCGAGATCCTGCGCTTCAAGCATCAGTACAGATAAACCACGCCCTGCGGCGTCTGCCGCGATACCGGCACCGTTGATGCCTCCACCTATCACAATCAGATCTTTGGTTTCCATGCTGCCCTCACGCACTTTCGTTATAGCTCAAAAATGTTCGATATCGCTCATAATAGCAAAGAAACGCGCCTTTGGTAACATCAAAAAAACAATTTAGAGTGATACGCATAACATAATGGCGTTTACTTGCCGTCACGACGTAAACTTAACGGCAGAATAGCCTTATCTGTTTTAATCAAGAGAACCCTATGGATCATTTTGAATGTATTAATGTCGAAGAAGCTCATCAAAAATTGCAGCAGCAGAGTGCTGTGTTGGTGGACATCCGCGATCCGCAAAGCTATGCCATGGGACACGCTGCAGGCGCGTTTCATCTGACGAATGACACGCTGGGTGCGTTTATGCGTGATAACGATTTCGATACGCCGGTGATGGTGATGTGCTACCACGGCAATAGCAGTAAAGGAGCGGCGCAATATTTGCTGCAACAGGGTTATGATCAGGTTTACAGCGTAGACGGCGGCTTTGATGCGTGGCATCGTCATTTTCCGGGTGAAGTAGCGCATGGTGCTCTTTAGTTGAGCCGCTTCACTTCGTTATACTCTCTTTCTTTATATGGATTAAGCGACGCTTTTCATGTTGATGATTACCTCTTTTGCTAACCCTCGCGTTGCCCAGGCGTTTGTTGATTATATGCAGACTCAGGGTGTCATCCTGACCATTCAGCATCATGCACAAAGCGATATCTGGCTGGCGGATGAGAGCCAGGCGGAGCGCGTGAAAAGCGAGCTGGCGCGTTTTATGGAGAATCCAGCCGATCCGCGTTATCTGGCGGCGAGTTGGCAGTCCGGGCAGATAGATAGTGGCCTGCACTATCGTCGCTACCCCTTGATGGCGGCACTACGTGAACGTTGCGGGCCAATAACGCTGCTGATCGCTGTGCTCTGCCTTATTGTTTTTGCGCTGATGAGCATCTTTGGCGATCAAATCGTTATGATTTGGCTTGCCTGGCCATGGGACGCCAGCGTGCAGTTTGAGGTCTGGCGCTATTTCACCCATACGGTAATGCACTTTTCACTGGTACATATCATCTTTAACCTTTTCTGGTGGTGGTATCTGGGCGGTGCAGTTGAAAAACGTCTGGGCACTGGCAAGCTGGTGGTGATTACCCTGATTAGCGCCCTGTTAAGCGGTTTTATTCAGCATAAGCTGACGGGCCCCTGGTTCGGAGGATTGTCTGGCGTGGTTTACGCGTTAATTGGCTACGTCTGGTTACGCGGTCTGCGCGATCCCGAGCCAGTGGTCGCCTTACCGACAGGGCTGGTGATTTTCACTGCAATAGTGCTGGTAGCGGAGTGGTTCGGCTTTATGGGGTTAACCAACGCCACTGGTGCGCACGTTACTGGCTTGTTGGTTGGACTGGCAATGGCGCTGGTGGATACGCACAATGTGCGAAAACGAACATAATTTCCAGGGATAACAAATGAAACAAACGCAGCGTCATGACGCGATCATTGCACTGGTAAAACAACAAGGGTACGTCAGCACTGAGGAGTTGGTTGAGCAGTTTTCCGTTAGTCCGCAGACTATCCGACGCGATCTGAACGACTTAGCGGATCAAAATAAAATCTTGCGCCACCATGGGGGCGCAGCGCTGCCTTCCAGTTCGGTCAATACCTCCTGGCACGACCGTAAATCGACATTGACGGCGGAGAAAGAGCGTATTGCCCGTCGGGTGGCGGAACAGATCCCTGATGGCGCAACACTGTTTATTGATATCGGAACGACGCCAGAAGCGGTGGCGCACGCACTTCTTGAACACAGTGATTTGCGTGTCGTCACTAATAACCTTAATGTCGCCAGCACCCTCATGAAGAAAGAGGATTTCCGCGTTATTCTGGCGGGGGGCGAACTACGCAGCCGCGACGGCGGTATTGTCGGGGAGGCAACCCTCGATTTTATCTCTCAGTTCCGTCTGGATTTCGGCATCCTGGGGATTAGCGGTATTGATGCCGATGGTTCGCTGCTGGAGTTTGATTACCATGAGGTGCGTACCAAACGTGCGATTATTGAGAATTCTCGCCACGTCATGCTGGTAGTGGATCACTCAAAATTCGGTCGTAATGCCATGGTCAATATGGGCAGCATCAGTATGGTTGATGCGGTCTATACCGACGTTATGCCGCCAGAAGGTGTTATGCGGGTGATTAACAACCACAATATCCAACTGGAGCTGTGCTAGTTATTTAAACGCCGTAGCCCATGATTTTCAGTAGCTGTTGTGCGTGTTGTACCGCATCTTGCCGATGGGCAACGCCGAGCTTCTGATAAAGATTGCGGATATGCGTTTTGATGGTTGTTGCCGCAACGGCCAGCTCCCCAGCGATCTGCTCATTGCTGTAGCCGGAATAGATAAGCCCCAACACCTGCCATTCTCGCTGTGTCAGTGGACTGGTGCGGATCAATTCCGGCACCTCCGGGTGCGTCAACAGCCGTTCGACAAATTGCTCATCGAAGTGAGCGAACTTATGGCGGTGATGTTGGTTAATATCGCGAAGGATACGTTGGGCGCGGTGCTGATCCAGCTCTGGCAGTGCATTAAGCTGAATAAGCTGACGCAACTGTTGCGCCATCGCTTCACCCTCAATGACAAAGTGGCTGATAAACCCGGTGCGGTTGGCAAGCTGTAGTGCTTCAAGCAGTACGCGTTGCGCATCATTTTTGCGACCGGACTGCCAGTAAAGCTGGTTGAGTAATAACAGGTTGCGATTGATATCACTCATTAAGCGCAGGCTACGCGCATTTTCATTTAACTCTTCCAGTACCATCTCTGCCGGTTCGAAATCACCCAACAGGATCTGCGCTCTGGCAATATTGCGCCACTGACTTTGCAGGAAGTGGTTGTTGGCGAATTCTGGTTTTGGTGTCTGGCGTAGCCATTGGGCAGCGGCTTTCTTATCCCCCGTCATTTGCCAGTAGATTACCCGCACTTTATCGGCATTTGAGACCCAATCGCTATGGTATGGGCCATTGCCAAGCAGGTTTTCCAGACGGTGCAAATGATTGCGGGCATTATCAAGATCGCCACGCGCCAGCGAGTTCTGCACCACCAGCGCCAGGCACTGTAACTGTTGCTGCGGCTGGAGGGAGGCCAGCACTTCCATCCCCCGACGTGCCGCCGTTTCAGATTCGTCCAGACGCGCCCACGCCCATAATAGTTGAGCGCGAATGCGTAATAAAAACTCATGCATTGGTAGCTGCTCAAGATGCTGCTCGCGGATCAGCGTGAAGGCTTTCTCCTGCATCTCCCAGGCCGCCTGCAAGAAGCCCTGAGCAAAGAGAATCTCGCTTTGCTGGATTAAGCTCCACAGGGCGTAGTGCCAGACGTCATGGCGGCGCGCCATCTGTTCAGTTTGCTGCATCACTGCCAGTGAGTTGCTCAGCTCGCCTTTGCAGTGCAGTACTTCACCATGCACTGAGGTTGCCACAATTCGGCTGTAATAATTGGCGAGCGGTAGCTCTTCGAGCGCAACCATGGCCAGACGTTCAGCTTCTACCGGGTCACCATCGTTAATTGCCACCTGCGCTCGCAGCGCATTGAAATCGCCATGCAGTGAAGCATCCATCTGGGTGGTCATCTCTTGCTCGGCGCGAGCCAAAAGCGTATTCACTTCGCTATAGCGATGCTGGCTTTGCATCAGCCAGGCTTGCAGTAAAACCAGCCGCGGGTTTTCCAGCAGGCTCTCCCACGGCAGGGCTTTTAACGATTCTTCCAGTACGCTTAATTCACTGTGGTTAAACAGCCCCCAGGCGTGATTGAGCAGAATATCACGCAGCATACTGCCATCGCCTGCCGCGAGCGCATGGTGGATAGCTTCGCTGGGAAAACCCTGCGCCATCCAACTTTCCGCTGCTGCACGGTGGATTTCTGGTAACTCTGTCGCCAGTTCCCACTGGCAACGTTGGCGCAGGAAACTGCCAAACAAAGGATGGTAGCTAAACCATTCGCCGGAATCGTCCATCCGTTGCAGGAACAGGCCCTGGCGCTCAATCTCTTCCAACCGCATCTGCCCATTTTCTTCACCGGTAACACGCACAATTAGCGCATCGTTCATGGAACGCAACAGTGAACTTTTCAGCAGAAACTGCCGAGTATTCGCATCGACATTGTCCAGCACTTCATCAACCAGGTAGTCAGAAAGGTGGCTGGCGTTGATACCCGCCAGGCGACGTGCTGACTGGTGTGCGGCGCTGTGGTTTTGCCGGGCAGAGAGAGCAATAAGCTGTAATGCCGTAGCCCAGCCGGCAACGTCGTCGCATAGACGGCTACTCTCCGCTGCTTCAATCGGCGAAGTCAGCCGACAGTCGAAGAATTGCTTGGCTTCCTGATGAGTAAAGGCCAGTTGTTGACTACCAATCTCCAGCAATTGCTCGCGTACACGCAAGTTAGCGATGCCCAGCTGTGGCAGGTTGCGCGAGAGAATCATCAACGTCAGATTTTCTGGCTGATGGCGTAAAAAGAAGCGCATTGCATCGTGAATGACCGGGTTAGTTATCAGGTGATAATCATCAATCACCAGATATAACGGGCGTGGCCATTCAGTAAGTTCGACAAACAGTTGAGAAAAGAGAGAAGGCAGACTCGCGTACTGGCGTTTTTGCGCCATTACTTCACTACTTTTGCAATGCCCGCCGGTTGCCTGTTGGATGGCGGCGATAAAGTAGCTGGCAAAGCGTTCCAGTTGATTATCACCTTCGTCGAGCGAAAACCAGCCGAGGTCATTTTTGCCTGCCGCCCACTGAGAAATGAGCGTCGTTTTTCCGTAACCGGCAGGGCTGGTAACCAATGCAAGCCGATAATTGTTGGCACCGGAAAGTTTAGCCAGCAGTCGTTCGCGAACCACCGTATGGTCGAGACGAACCGGACGACTTAATTTAGACGGAATCAACATAGTTATCACTTCACCGTGGGGAAAACAGGGTGCGATTTTTTTTGTGCTTCGTAATTAATCTTTATAAGGTCGGTTAAATTGTGAGTTATTGCAAGTTATGTCTGATTCTGACGATTGTGAATTTGCACTATGTCACATTTCCATCTATGTCACGAATAAATAAAGTACAATTTCGGCAAAGGTAGAACGCCCCAGAGCTGGCGCGCTTTAGCGCCCCAAAACTTAAGGGGTTTTGATAAATATAAGGCGTTATTAAATTTATTAATAAATATCTCTGCTTAAGCGCACAAATAGTGAAGTCAGTTAACCCTCACATTCAAAGCTATTATTTCCGCTCATTTTCACACCTAAAACAAAACTATTTTCTGCTGAAACAATATTTCATTTCTAAAGTATGACAGACCTTTTTTCGGCATATTTCGGCTATTTATTGATTGAAAAATGATCAGATAAAGCATTAGTTTTAACGGGCGGTGATCACACTTTTTGCTCATCCCCGCTACTCCTCCCTGGCTAATCCCTGTCAGGATGAGGAAGTGACAAACCGAGCCAGGCACACTAGCGCTAATAACGTTTTAACTCATTACAGGGACCCGGATTTTTATGTCAAAGCCAACGTTTAACAAAGCGCAATTTGAAGCGGCCCTCACGCGCCAATGGCGGCGTCTGGGCCTGAAAGCAGCAACGGAAATGACCACTCGTCAGTGGTGGCAAGCAGTAAGCGCTGCGCTGGCAGAGTTGCTGTCCGCGCAACCCGCGCCAAAAGAAGCGAAAGCACAGCGCCACGTAAACTATATTTCAATGGAATTTTTAATTGGTCGCCTGACAGGTAACAACCTGTTAAACCTTGGCTGGTATCAGGATGTTGGCGCAGTTTTGCAAGAGCATAACGTCAGTCTGAGCGATCTTCTGGAGGAGGAGATCGATCCGGCGCTGGGTAACGGTGGTCTGGGTCGTCTGGCTGCTTGCTTTCTTGACTCGATGGCGACAGTTGGTCAGTCGGCGACCGGCTATGGCCTGAATTATCAATACGGTCTGTTCCGCCAGTCGTTTGTCGATGGGCAACAACATGAGGCTCCGGACGACTGGCATCGCCGCAGCTATCCCTGGTTTAGCCATAATGAACAGCTTGATGTTCAGGTGGGTATTGGTGGCAAAGTCACTAAAGAGGGACGCTGGGAACCTGCCTTCACGCTGATTGGTGAAGCCTGGGATCTTCCGGTGATTGGCTATCGTAATGGCGTGACGCAGCCACTGCGCCTGTGGCAAGCAACTCATGCTCACCCATTCAATTTAACCAAATTCAACGATGGTGATTTTTTACGCGCCGAGCAAACCGGCATTGATGCGGAAAAACTCACGAAAGTACTCTACCCAAATGACAACCATCAGGCTGGTAAAAAACTGCGTCTGATGCAGCAATATTTCCAGTGTGCTTGCTCTGTAGCAGATATCTTACGTCGCCACCACCTGGCAGGACGCAAACTGGAACAACTGCCAGATTACGAAGTGATTCAACTGAATGATACGCACCCGACGATTGCCATCCCTGAGTTACTGCGCGTGCTGCTTGATGAGCATCAGCTAAGTTGGGATGACGCCTGGGCGATAACCAGCCGTACCTTTGCCTATACCAACCACACGCTGATGCCGGAAGCGCTCGAGCGCTGGGATGAAAAACTGGTAAAAGCGTTGCTGCCGCGCCATATGCAAATCATCAAACAGATCAATGATAAGTTCCACGTTCTGGTTGAGCAAACCTGGCCGGGTGATAACGCGGTATGGGCGAAACTGGCGGTGGTGCATAACAAACAAGTACGCATGGCAAACCTCTGCGTGGTAGGCGGCTTTGCGGTGAATGGTGTCGCGGCGCTGCACTCGGAGCTGGTGGTTAAAGACCTGTTCCCGGAATATCACCAGCTTTGGCCAGGTAAATTCCATAATGTCACTAACGGCATCACTCCACGCCGTTGGATTAAGCAGTGTAATCCACTGCTGGCAGAACTGCTGGATAAGACGCTGAAAAAAGAGTGGGCCAACGATCTCGATCAGCTTATTAATCTCGAAAAATATGCAGATGATAAGGCTTTTCGCCAGCAATATCGTGATATCAAACGGCAGAATAAAGTGCGCCTGGCCGAGTTTGTGAAGATCCGCACCGGCATTGAGATTAATCCGCAGGCAATTTTTGATATTCAGATCAAACGATTACATGAATATAAACGACAGCATCTCGGTCTGTTGCACATTATTGCACTGTATAAAGAGATCCGCGAAAACCCGCATGCCGATCGTGTCCCGCGTGTTTTCCTGTTTGGTGCGAAAGCTGCGCCAGGATACTACCTGGCAAAAAATATCATCTATGCCATTAATAAAGTTGCAGAAGTCATTAATAACGATCCGGCAGTTGGGGACAAACTGAAAGTGGTTTTCCTGCCTGATTACTGCGTATCAGCCGCGGAAAAATTGATCCCAGCCGCAGATGTATCGGAGCAGATATCTACGGCGGGCAAAGAGGCTTCCGGTACGGGCAACATGAAGCTGGCGCTAAACGGTGCCTTGACCGTTGGTACGCTGGATGGCGCGAACGTTGAAATTGCCGAGCAGGTTGGCGAAGAAAATATCTTCATTTTCGGCCATACCGTGGAGCAAGTGAAGGCGCTGAAAGCAGCAGGCTATGATCCGTTGAAATGGCGTAAAAAAGACAAACTGCTGGATGCGGTGCTGAAGGAGCTGGAGAGCGGCAAATATAGCGATGGTGATAAACACGCGTTTGACCCGATGCTGCACAGCATTGGTAAACAGGGTGGCGATCCATACCTGGTAGCCGCAGATTTCTCTGCCTATGTGGAAGCGCAAAAACGTGTCGATGAGTTGTATCGCGATCAGGAGGGCTGGACCCGTGCGGCCATTTTGAATACAGCCCGCTGCGGCATGTTTAGTTCCGATCGCTCCATTCGCGATTATCAAACCCGTATCTGGCAGGCAAAACGTTAAGGAAGTTGCATGGAGAGTAAACGTCTGGAGCAGGCCGCGCTGGCGGCGGGGATCAGCCCAAACTATATAAATGCGCACGGTAAGCCTCAGTCTATTTCCATGCAAACTAAACAGCGTTTGCTGGATGCGATGCATACCCCCCCTGCGGCGGGCAGTACCTCACCGGTGCCTCCGGTGCAGGTATTTATTCGCGGTAAAAAGAAATTGCTGACAGTTGCGGGTAAAGGCAAATTCCAGTGGCAACTCACTACTGAAGAGGGCAAGCAACATAGTGGGGAAGTGAGCGGCGGTGAAAATCTGCCGCTACCCACTGGTTTAGCGCTGGGTTACCACACTTTAACACTCAACCAAAAGAGCCATAGCTGGAACTGCCGGGTGATTATTGCGCCGGAACGCTGCTTTGAACCTCAGGCTCTGCACGATGGTAAAAAGTTGTGGGGGGCCTGCGTGCAGCTTTATACCTTACGTTCACACAAGAACTGGGGAATAGGCGACTTCGGCGATTTGAAAGCCATGCTCAAAGAGGTCGCGCAGCGTGGCGGCGCCTTTATTGGCCTTAATCCCATTCATGCGCTTTATCCGGCGAATCCGGAGAGTGCCAGCCCGTACAGCCCATCCTCTCGTCGCTGGCTGAATATTATCTATATCGACGTTAACGCGGTGGACGATTTCCGTGATAACGATGACGCGCAGGCATGGTGGCAGCGACCTGCTACTCAGGAAGCATTGAAAGCTGCGCGAAACGCTGATTGGGTTGATTACTCGACGGTAACTGCGCTGAAACTCACCGCGCTGCGCATGGCCTGGCAGCGTTTTCGTCAACGTGACGATGAAGACGTGCAGCAAACTGCATTTCGCGATTTTGTTACCCAGGCAGGTGAGAGCCTCTATTGGCAGGCGGCGTTTGATGCACTCCATGCATGGCAGGTGCAGATAGATAAGCTACGCTGGGGCTGGCCAGTATGGCCGGAGGCTTATCAGTCCATTGACAGCCCACAGGTTAAAGCCTTCTGTCAGGAGCATGCTGACGAGGTAGATTTTTACCTCTGGTTGCAGTGGCTGGCATATTCGCAATTTGCGGAGTGCTGGCAGACGAGCCAGGACGATGAGATGCCCATTGGCCTGTATCGCGACCTGGCGGTCGGAGTCGCGGAGGGTGGCGCAGAAACCTGGTGCGATCGTGAGCTCTATTGCCTGAAAGCATCCGTCGGTGCGCCGCCGGATATTCTCGGGCCGCTTGGGCAAAACTGGGGATTGCCGCCCATGGATCCCCATATTATACGCGATCGGGGTTATCAACCGTTTATCGATCTGCTGCGTGCCAATATGAAAAACTGCGGTGCGCTGCGTATTGATCATGTGATGTCAATGCTGCGTTTGTGGTGGATCCCCTATGGTGAAACGGCGGATCATGGCGCCTATGTGAGCTATCCGGTAGACGATCTGCTCGCTATTCTGGCGCTGGAAAGTCAGCGTCATCACTGCATGGTCATCGGCGAAGATCTGGGTACTGTGCCGGTAGAGATTGTCGGTAAGCTGCGCAGTAGTGGTGTTTACTCTTACAAAGTTCTCTACTTTGAAAATGATCATGAGAAAACGTTCCGTGCACCGCAAGCGTATCCGTCGCAATCAATGGCAGTGGCGACAACGCATGATTTGCCAACATTACGTGGCTACTGGGAGAGCGGAGATTTGACACTTGGTCAAACCCTCGGTCTTTATCCGGATGAAGTGATGCTACGAGGGCTTTATCAGGATCGCGAGCTCGCAAAACAAGGTCTTCTGGATGCGTTGCATCGCCACGGCTGTCTGCCTAAACGCGCCGGACATAAAGCGTCACGTATGGCGATGACTCCTGTGCTGAATCGCGCATTACAGCGCTATATTGCCGATAGTGGTAGTGCTTTGTTGGGATTACAACCGGAGGATTGGGTGGATATGGCTGATCCGGTAAATGTTCCGGGTACCAGTAGCCAATATAAAAACTGGCGGCGTAAATTGTCGGTGTCGCTGGAAGAGATGTTTGCTGACCCGGCAGTCAACAAACTGCTTAAAGATCTCGACCGACGGCGCAAGGCCGCTGGTCGGCGTTAATAATGCAGTAGGCTTCCTCTCCCTGAAGCGAGAGGAAGCCTGCCAGATCAGATTACCATTGCCAACAGTAAGCAACCCACAAGACCACATACTGAAATAATGGTTTCCAGTGCCGACCAGGAACGAATGGTTTCGCCAATGGTCAGGTTAAAATACTCTTTGAACAGCCAGAATCCCGGATCGTTAACGTGAGAGAATATAACGCTGCCGGAGCCAACGGCTATCACCATTAATTCAGGGCTGACGCCGGTAGTGGCAATCAGCGGTGCGGCGATACCGCCGGCGGTGATGGCTGCTACGGTTGCTGAACCAAGCGCAATACGCAGCACAGCGGCGATTGACCAGGCCATAAACAGCGGGGAGAGATTGGTCGCATGCATCATAGAAGCGATGTATTTGTCCACGCCGCTATCTACTAACACCTGTTTGAATGCACCACCGCCGCCAATAATCAGCAGCATCATCGCGATAATTTTAATTGAGCTGGTGAGAGTCTCATTGATATCGTCCATTGAACGACCACGGTTCAGGCCGAAGGTAAAGACTGCGATCAGCACAGCTATCATTGTTGCCATTACCGGATCGCCAAAGAATTCAGCGTAAGGCAGTAATGCGTGACCTTTTGGCAGCACCATTTCAGCGACTGCACGCAGCGCCATCAGGATAACAGGCACCAGAGACGTCCAGACGCTGACGCCAAATCCAGGCATCTCTTCTTCGCTAAAGGTTTTGGCGTTATAGAGACCTTCCGGGATGGGTTTATCAATTCCCTTGAGGAAACGCGCATAAACCGGGCCTGCCAGAATTACCGTTGGGATGCCGAGCAGGGTGCCATAGAGCAAGGTTTTACCCATGTCAGCATGGAAAATAGTAGCGATGGCTGTCGGCCCCGGATGCGGAGGCAGAAAGCCGTGCGTAACCGAGAGAGCCGCTGCCATTGGCACACCGATATAGAGCAACGGGATACGTGCAGAAGCGGCAATGGTAAACACCAGTGGCAGCAGTAGCACAAAGCCAACTTCATAGAACAGGGCGAAGCCGACGGTAAAACCCGTCAATACCACCGCCCACTGTATATGCTTACGACCAAATTTTTCGATAAGGGTGGTGGCGATACGCTGAGCGCCCCCACAGTCCGCCAGCATTTTACCCAGCATGGCGCCAAAGCCCATGATCAGCGCCAGGCTACCTAGCGTTCCCCCGACCCCGGCTTTAATGGATTTGATAACAGCATCTAGCGGCATGCCCTGCATCATCCCGACAGCAAGCGCTACCAGAACCAGAGCGATAAATCCGTTGAGCTTAAAACGGATCATTAGTAGTAGTAAGAGGGCTACACCTATAGCGACAATAACTAATGGCATGATTTACCTGGCCTTAATTTTGTTATGGGTAACGTTAATATGTTCTGGCAGCCGCCTGATAAACCCTGGAGTGGAAGAGGCGTACTGCAGCACCGTTACGGTTTACATCCGTTGCTAAAGATTGTAGCTGGATGTTTTTATATTTTCGGTGCCGGGATGAATGATACGGGTAACATCATTGCAAAGAGAATCACCAGGGCGATCAAAATGTAAGATCTGAGATCTTGATCATATTAACGGCAGGAAATTAATAAGCAGAAAGTGGGGGAAATGGTGTGCAGGGATACGGGTAACACGTTCTTCCCCGTAGGGAAGAACGCATGGAAGATCAATCAGTAGTAGGAGTGTTCGCCACGCTGATGTTCGGTAAGATCACGCACGCCTTTCAGCTCAGGAAACTCATTAAGCAGTTGCTTTTCGATTCCCTCTTTCAGCGTGACATCGACCATAGAACAACCATTGCAGCCGCCGCCAAACTGGAGAATTGCGTAGCCTTCATCGGTGATTTCCATCAACGTGACGCGACCACCGTGACCCGCCAACTGCGGATTGATTTGTGACTGCAACAAATATTCGACACGCTCCATCAACGGGGCGTCATCGGCGACTTTACGCATTTTGGCGTTAGGTGCCTTCAGCGTGAGCTGAGAGCCCAACTGGTCAGTGACAAAATCGATCTCGGCGTCTTCAAGGTAAGGTGCGCTCAGTTCATCGACATAGGCAACTAATTGCTCAAATTTCAGCGCAGTGTCAGTGGCTTCTACCGCGTCCGGCGGGCAATACGAAACGCCACATTCAGCGTTAGGCGTACCGGGATTGATCACAAATACACGGATTTGTGTCCCTTCTTCCTGATTTGCCAGCAGTTTAACAAAGTGCGCCTGGGCAGCGTCGGAAATACGGATCATAGCATTGGCCTAATAGTTGACTATTTTACTTGGTTATAATACGCCCATCGTCGAGGCTCTACAAGGTTCGACACAGGCACCAGACCTGAACAGTCGCAGCGCCGCTGCCTAAAAGCAGCCGGGTTATCTCAGCTACAGTGCTGCCAGTTGTCACGACATCGTCTACTAGCGCGATATGGAGACCCGCTACGGGTAATTCAAGGCGAAAAGCATTTTTAAGGTTTCGTTTGCGCAACCTGGCGCTGAGATGGTGCTGGACAGATGTGGCGCGAATGCGGCGCAGTGCGCTGCTTGAATAGCGGCATTGTAACCAACGCGCCAGCACCCGGCACAGCAAGTCGCTCTGATTAAATCCCCGTTGCCACTGGCGACGAGTATGAAGCGGCACGCAGATAAGCAGCTCCGGCTTCGGTTGTGTGAGCACCCGGCGTGCATTAAGTACGGCTAATAGCAGCAGACGCGCCAGTGCAGGTGCCATTTCCGGGCGTGGAAAAAATTTAAACTGATGTATTAGCGGGCTAAGGGGGGGGGAATAGTCACTGACTGCCACCAGCCGCTGCCAGGGCGGTGGTTTTTGCAAACAGCGGCCACATTGCATATTTTCCCGGCCAGCAGGTAAGCCGCACAAAGGGCACACCGTGACGTCCAACATGACTGCGCGAGTGCAACGAGAGCAGACGCCCCAATTACTCCGCGCGAGAGGCATTTTGCATAGCCAGCATAAGCCTGGCACTGTTAGCATAGTGCACCTCCTTGTTAAGAAAAGAGAACCATAACTGATGAATGAGCTCTGGTGGCGCACCGCAGGTAAAGGCGATTGTCATCTTGTGTTGCTGCACGGATGGGGTCTGAATGCGCAGGTCTGGGAGGGCATTACGGCGGAACTGAGTTCGCAATTCACGCTACATCTGGTGGATCTGCCGGGTTATGGCAGGAGTCATGGATTCGGTGCGTTATCACTTCGTCAAATGGCGGATATCGTCTTAGCTCAGGCCCCGCAAAACGCGATTTGGCTTGGCTGGAGCCTGGGTGGCCTGGTCGCGAGCCAGATAGCGTTACTTGCTCCTGAACGAGTCAATGCACTGGTGACTGTAGCATCATCTCCCTGCTTTAGCGCCAGAGACGATTGGGCTGGGATTAAACCTGATGTGCTGGCGGGATTCCAGCGGCAGTTGAGTGAAGATTTTCAACGTACCGTTGAACGTTTCCTGGCGTTACAAACGCTGGGGACGGAAACGGCGAGGCAGGATGCGCGGTTGTTGAAAAATGCGGTTCTGTCGGTGGAGATGCCGTCGGTAGAAGTACTTAACGGCGGCCTGGAGATCCTGAAAACCGTGGATCTGCGCGAAGAGTTAAGCGCGTTGAAGATGCCATTTTTGCGTCTCTATGGCCGTCTTGATGGTTTGGTGCCGCGCAAAATCGTACCGGTTCTTGATGAACTTTGGCCAACAAGCCGGTCAATAATCTTCCCGAAGGCTGCCCATGCCCCGTTTATCTCTCATCCGCGAGAATTTTGCGAGGCGCTGGTGGCGCTAAGATCTTCACAATGAAAGGGAGAGGGAAGAAGACTCCATAGCTCTTGCCTGCAGGCGCTTTTCCCTTCCGGGCACTGCTGGCAGCTACCGGTTAAACAACCGGTAGCCTCTTCTGTTATGCGGATAGCTTTTCCCATATCCTCCAGACGTGCAAGCATGGCATCAATCAGCGGGAGCGGGGTATGCAGCACTGAGCTAAGTTGCTGAGCACTCATTCGCCCCTGCAATGCCAGCAACTCCCGAACTTCAATTAACGATGCCATATTTACACTCCTTAGTGGCAATCGCCCGCCGGACTTTCACAGCAGCTCGCTACGGTTTTACGCGTCGCCAGCAGATTAATATTCACTCGACTTCTGGCACGACGCAGGAGAGTAATCACCAGCATATTAAACAAGATAACAGCCACTATGCAGACCAGGCTGTAGGTTGGATGTTCCGCAAAAGTAACACTCTGATAGAAAAGGGTTGAGAGTGAATATGCGATGTTCAGCCCCCAAAGAATCGAAAAGCCCATCCAGCCACGGCTGGATTCCCGCGCGATAGCACCCATCGCCGTGATGCAGGGTACATAGAGCAGCACGAAAATCAGGTAGCTATATGCCGCCACCGCGCTGCCAAATTTTTGGCTCATTACACCCATCGTTCCGGTCGCCATTTCGCCATCGCCTTTGCTGGCTTCAATGGGGTTCGCCAGTACGCTCAGACTAAAGGTATCTTGCAGGCTCTGCCGGGTTTCATCGAGCGCAGCAGACAGCTCTGTTGCCAGATTAAAATGTGTTGGGTCGAAAGCCTCTTCCTGAATATTCTCGGCGGTGTAAAGGGTATTTAGCGTACCGACCACTACCTCTTTGGCCATTGCCCCGGTAAACAGTCCTACCGTTGCCTGCCAGTGATCTGCATGCACACCGATTGGCGCCAGCAGAGGGGTAAACAGGCGGCTAACAGAAGCGAGTGCGGAATCATCTATCTTGTCGACCGCCCGGCCATCGAGCGAGAAGCTATTCATTGCACTCAGAAAAATACTGACAATGATGATCACCTTACCTGCGCGCACCACGAATCCTTTCAGACGCTGCCAGGTTTGCAGCAGCAGGCTTTTCAGATGCGGTAGATGATAGACCGGCATCTCCATGACAAAAGGAGAAGCTTCACCGCGCAGTAGGGTGTATTTCAGCATCAGCCCGGTGAGGATGGCCATCACGATACCGAGCACGTAGAGAGAAAATACGGTAAGCGCACCTTGCTGGCCAAAAAAGGCCGCAGCGAAAACGGTGAAAATTGCCAGCCGTGCACCGCAAGACATAAACGGTGCCATCATGATGGTAATCAGCCGTTCACGCGGCGCATCCAGTGTGCGAGCACCCATTACGGCAGGCACATTACAACCAAAACCGACAATTAAAGGCACAAAGGATTTGCCAGGTAGCCCCAGCGACTGCATCAGGCGATCCATGACAAATGCGGCGCGAGCCATATAGCCCGAATCTTCCAGAAAGGACATAAACAGGTACATCATGCCCAGTTGTGGCACCAGCGGTAGCACGGTGTTAATACCGCCACCCAGCCCTTGAGCCAGGAATACAGTTAGCCACTCCGGGAAGTGGAGCATATAACCTAGCCACTGAATTCCGTGGATGAATACAGCGACTGAGCCTGCATCGAAAATGGGGGAGAACGCACCGCCAATGTTGATGGCAAACAGAAACATCAGATACATAACAAAAAGAAATACCGGCAGCCCCAAAAAACGATTCAGGACAATGCGATCAATGGCTGCGGTAAACCTGCTTGGTTCAGCCGTGAGTGTATTGCTGACGGTATCGCAGATGGCGGCGATAGACTGATAGCGAGCATCGGCGATATGTAAAGCCGGATCATCCATCTCTGCGTGCAGGCGTGAGAGGGCACTTTCCAGTTGTTGCGCATTAATACCGGAGTTGGCCTGGCTATAGATATCCCCTTCCAGCATTTGCAGACCCATCCAGCGGCGCTGTTGCCAGGGGATTTCATGATGCATCGCCTGAGCCAACGCATCAACTTCCTGGCACAGAGGCTGTGCATAATGCACCAGCTCAATACGTTCATTTGCGTGATGGCGGTCAATCGCCAATTTCAGTGCCTCAATTCCACGTGCGCGGGTAGAGACGAGCGGAATGACGGGGCAGCCGAGACGCGCGGAAAGCGCATCAATATCGATACGGATTTGTTGTTTTTCGGCGATATCAAGCATATTGAGCGCAATAATGCAGGGTATCCCCAGTTCCAGAAGCTGTAACGTCAGGTAGAGGTTGCGCTCAAGGCTTGATGCATCAACGACGTTAATTAAAAGGTCGGCCTCACCGCTCAGAATGTAGTGACAAGCGATTTGCTCATCCAACGAGGTCTGTGCAGAAATAGTTGTCAAAGAGTAGGTACCAGGCAGATCTACCAGCGTAACCTGGCTATCGGTGGTATTAAAAATCCCCTCTTTGCGTTCGACGGTAACGCCGGCCCAATTCCCTACTCGCTGACGAGAACCCGTTAACTGATTGAATAATGTTGTCTTGCCAGAATTAGGATTACCAATTAAGCCGATGGTTATTTTTTTCATCTCTTTAACTCTCTGTAACGGCCAAATTTTTAACGTGTAACAGCTTCTAGTTCGAGAAATGCGAGATCTTTTTTGCGCAGAACCAGATTAACGCGGCGGGTTTCGATATGCACAGGATCACCCAGAGGAGCCACGCGAACGATGTTAAACGAAGAACCCGGCAACATCCCTAAAGAGAGAAGCTTCTGGCGCCATGCCGGGCTGATATGTTGTGAGAAGCCGGTAATCTTCCACACGCTTTGGGGAGATAATTGCATAATGCCTACTTATATATGCTACGAGTGAAGAAAAAATCTACAGCCATATGATAATGAGAATAGTTTGTATCAACAATAATAAAAGTGCTATCGAGACGGTAATGAATAACAATTCAATGCTACTTTGACATAGCTCAATATTTTTCGTGTTCTTGTTTTGTATCTATTTTTAATATAAATGTTAATAACAAAATAAATATATATAATCTATTTTTACTTTTCGATTTATTAAGATTTAAGGCAAGATTAACGCACGGGAATATAGGCGAAAATAGTGGTGTGGATCAATTTTTTATCGTTTTGATTCTGCGATAAAATTTGCCCCTTAACAAAAAGGGGCAATATATTAAGTTAACGCTTTTTGCCCATCGCCGCCGCCAGCGCGTCCATCATTGCGCTGTTGCCGCTGGGTTGTGAGTCACGGCTGCGTGGCGCTTTGGCTGGTCGCGCCCCGCCACGATTACCGGCGTCGCGATTACCACTGTTACCACGGCGGGCATTGCTGTCGCCGGGTTGCTCATCCAGACGCATGGTCAGGGCGATTCGTTTACGCGGCAGATCCACTTCCAGTACCTTCACTTTCACAATATCGCCCGCTTTCACCACCGTATGTGGATCTTCAACGAATTTATCCGCCAGCGAAGAAATATGCACTAAACCATCCTGATGCACGCCGATATCAACAAACGCGCCAAAATTAGTCACGTTGGTGACGGCACCCTCCAGCACCATTCCCGGTAGCAGATCGCTCAGGGTTTCAACGCCTTCGGCGAAAGTCGCTGTTTTGAATTCCGGGCGCGGGTCGCGGCCTGGTTTCTCCAGCTCTTTAATAATATCTGTCACCGTGGGCACACCGAAACGCTCATCGGTAAACTCGGAGGCTTTTAATTTGCGTAACTCGTTGCTATTGCCCATCAAGTCGCGCAATGACTGTTCAGTTGCTGCCAGAATACGCTCAACAACGGGGTAAGCTTCTGGGTGCACAGTGGAAGCGTCCAGCGGATTATCACCGTGGTTGATACGCAGGAAGCCTGCGCACTGCTCAAAGGCTTTCGGCCCGAGGCGACTCACTTTCAAAAGTTGTTGGCGATTCTGGAACTGCCCGTTTTCGTCGCGCCAGGAGACAATATTTTGCGCCATCATCCGGGTTAAACCCGCGACGCGCGTCAACAGTGGTACAGAAGCGGTATTGAGATCGACGCCCACGGCATTTACGCAATCCTCCACTACTGCATCCAGTTTACGTGCCAGTTGGGTCTGGCTGACATCATGCTGATATTGACCAACACCGATGGATTTCGGATCGATTTTTACCAGTTCTGCCAGCGGATCTTGTAAACGACGGGCGATCGAGACCGCGCCGCGCAGGGAGACATCCAGATCCGGAAACTCCAGTGCCGCCAGTTCCGATGCCGAATAGACCGAGGCGCCCGCTTCGCTGACAATCACTTTTTGCGCGGTCACTTTTGGGAATTGCTTCTGTACATCAAGGAAGAAGCGTTCAGTCTCACGGGAGGCGGTGCCATTACCGATGGCGACCAGTTCGACATTATGTTTTTCACAGAGTGTCGCGACGGCAACCGCTGCTTTTGCTGCCTGGCCGGTATGAGGGTATATGGTGTCGGTGGCAACCAGTTTGCCCGTGGCGTCTACCACCGCCACTTTTACGCCGGTACGCAGGCCAGGATCGAGGCCCATCGTGGCGCGTAGCCCTGCGGGGGCAGCCATCAATAGATCATGCAGATTGCGAGCGAAAACGTTAATCGCTTCTTCCTCTGCGCGCTCACGTACAGTACCCATGAGTTCGGTTTCAAGATGCATCAGCACTTTGATACGCCATGTCCAGCTCACCACGCCACGTCGCCAGCTATCTGCTGGTGCGTTATTCAGACGCAGGCCGAGATGGTCAATAATAATTTGTTCGCCGTGGCTCTCTTTGGGCGGTTCGTCGAACTGCGGATCGGCATTCAACGAGAGTTGCAGCACCCCTTCGTTACGACCACGGAACATGGCCAGCGCACGGTGTGAAGGGACAGTCGAAATGGGTTCGTGGTGATCGAAGTAGTCACGGAATTTTGCCCCTTCCTCCTCTTTGCCACTTACTACGGTGGCGACCAGATGTGCGTTTTTCCACAGATAGTCACGCACTTTAGCCAGCAGGGCGGCGTCTTCAGCAAAACGCTCCATCAGGATATAACGCGCCCCGTCGAGGGCGGCTTTGCTGTCTGCCACGCCTTTATCTGCGTCGACGAACGTAGCGGCCAGTGCGTCAGGGTCTTGCGAAGGATCGTTCCACAATTGGTCGGCTAGTGGCTCCAGACCCGCTTCGATAGCGATTTGCCCCCGGGTACGGCGCTTCGGTTTATAGGGCAGGTAGAGATCTTCCAGTTCGGTTTTACTTAGCGTGCCGTTAATGGCTTTTGCCAGTTCATCGCTAAGCTTGCCCTGCTCACCAATCGATTTCAGAATCGCCTGGCGGCGCTCCTCCAGCTCCCGCAGGTAACCGAGACGGCTTTCGAGCTGACGCAGTTGCGTGTCGTCCAGACCGCCGGTGACTTCTTTACGATAACGTGCAATAAACGGCACGGTATTCCCTTCATCAAGCAGGCGAACAGCGGCTTCCACCTGTTCTGAACGAGCCTGAAGTTCACCCGCAATAATGCGGCAGAGCGAATCATTCATCATTTCTTTATCATCTTCTGAACAAAAAATCAGGATGTAGTTATACGGACTGACACCACAAAATACCAGTCACTGTGGCTTGCTTGAGTGCGCGAAAAGGGGGCTATTTCACATATTCAATCTCATTGACATACCATGTGGCTTCGCCAGCCGGTGTTTGTACCACCGCGACATCACCCACTTCTTTCTTTAACAGGGCGCGAGCCATAGGGGCGTCGATAGAGATGTAATCTTTACGGCCAAAGATTTCGTCATAGCCGACGATACGAAAGCGCAGGGTATCACCATCATCATTTTCAATTTCGACCCATGCGCCGAAGAACACCTTTCCCTCTTGCTGTGGGGAGTAATCGACAATTTTCAGATTCTCCAGGCATTTGGTCAGATAACGGACCCTACGGTCTATTTCCCGCAGACGTTTTTTGTTGTATTGATAGTCTGCGTTTTCGCTACGATCGCCAAGGCTTGCCGCCCAGGTAACTTTTTTGGTGACTTCCGGGCGCTCCTGACGCCAGAGATAATCAAGTTCCTGTTTCAGTTTTTCATAACCTTCACGGGTGATCAGGGGCGTTTTCATGCTTTTGCCTTTTCTCTCTGCGCTTTTTATAAGCAAATGTGCTTAAGTTGCGGATTTGTCATCTTTTCTGTGATGAAATAAGCACATAACTCGCTGTTAAATATGCTTTGTAACAATTTCGACTAGAATTTATACCAGATTTCACTGGTGGTAGACGCGCACTTTTTTAGAATACGAACTCATAAATGTCGGAACCTTTGGGAGTATAAACAATGCAAGAGAATTATAAGATTCTGGTCGTAGATGACGACATGCGCCTACGCGCATTACTCGAGCGTTACCTTACCGAGCAGGGCTTCCAGGTTCGTAGCGTAGCCAACGCTGAGCAGATGGACCGTCTGTTAACCCGCGAATCTTTCCACCTAATGGTACTCGACCTGATGCTGCCTGGTGAAGATGGGCTCTCAATTTGCCGCCGTCTGCGTAGCCAGAGCAACCCGATGCCGATCATTATGGTAACGGCGAAAGGGGAAGAAGTAGACCGCATTGTGGGGCTGGAAATTGGTGCCGATGACTATATTCCAAAACCGTTCAATCCGCGTGAACTGCTGGCGCGCATTCGCGCAGTATTGCGTCGTCAGGCCAACGAACTGCCTGGTGCGCCATCTCAGGAAGAGGCGGTTATCGCCTTTGGTAAGTTCAAACTTAACCTCGGTACGCGCGAGATGTTCCGCGAGGATGAGCCGATGCCGCTAACCAGTGGGGAGTTTGCCGTGCTCAAAGCGCTGGTCAGCCACCCGCGCGAGCCGCTTTCGCGCGACAAACTGATGAACCTGGCGCGTGGTCGTGAATATTCGGCGATGGAGCGTTCCATTGACGTGCAGATCTCACGCCTGCGTCGCATGGTGGAAGAAGACCCGGCGCATCCTCGCTATATCCAGACCGTGTGGGGGCTTGGTTACGTCTTTGTTCCGGACGGCTCTAAAGCATGAGGCGAATGCGCTTCTCACCACGAAGTTCATTTGCCCGTACGCTGTTACTCATCGTCACTTTGCTGTTTGTCAGCCTGGTGACGACTTATCTGGTGGTGCTGAACTTCGCTATTCTGCCCAGTTTGCAACAGTTTAATAAGGTATTAGCTTACGAAGTACGTATGTTGATGACCGATAAACTGCAACTGGAGGATGGCACGCAACTGGTGGTTCCCCCAGCGTTCCGGCGTGAAATTTACCGTGAGCTGGGGATTTCGCTCTATTCCAACGAGGCCGCAGAAGATGCCGGTCTGCGTTGGGCGCAACATTATGAGTTCCTCAGCCAGCAAATGGCTCAGCAACTTGGGGGGCCAACTGAAGTTCGCGTCGAGGTGAACAAAAGCTCCCCGGTGGTGTGGTTGAAAACCTGGCTATCGCCGAATATCTGGGTGCGCGTGCCGCTAACGGAAATTCATCAAGGGGATTTCTCACCTTTATTTCGCTATACGCTGGCGATTATGTTGCTGGCTATTGGGGGAGCATGGCTCTTTATTCGTATTCAGAACCGACCCCTTGTTGACCTGGAACATGCTGCGCTGAAAGTAGGTAAAGGGCAGATCCCACCGCCGCTACGTGAATACGGGGCGTCTGAAGTCCGTTCTGTAACCCGTGCGTTTAACCAGATGGCTGCAGGCGTGAAACAACTGGCGGACGATCGCACGCTATTAATGGCCGGGGTCAGCCACGATTTACGCACACCTCTGACGCGTATTCGCCTGGCGACAGAGATGATGGCGCAAGAGGATGGCTACCTCGCTGAGTCTATTAACAAAGATATCGAAGAGTGCAACGATATTATTGAGCAGTTTATCGATTATCTGCGTACCGGTCAGGAGATGCCAATGGAAGTGGCGGAACTTAATGCTGTACTGGGTGAAGTGATCGCCGCAGAAAGTGGTTATGAGCGGGAGATCGAGACTGCGTTGCATGACGGTGAGATCTTTGTACGGATGCATCCGCTTTCAATCAAACGCGCAGTAGCCAATATGGTTGTCAATGCGGCGCGCTACGGCAATGGCTGGATTAAAGTCAGCAGCGGTATCGAACACAATCGCGGCTGGTTCCAGGTAGAGGATGATGGCCCAGGCATCAAACCAGAACAGCGTGAGCATCTGTTCCAGCCTTTTGTCCGTGGTGATAGCGCCCGTAGTACCAGTGGCACAGGTTTAGGACTGGCAATTGTCCAGCGCATAGTTGATAACCATAATGGTTTGCTGGAACTTGGAACCAGTGAGCGGGGCGGATTATCTATCCGCGCCTGGTTACCACTGCCGATAGGTCGCGCCAGTGGGCAAAACAAAGAGGCTTAAAATAAACCCGCCAGAATTGAAGTGAACCCCGTTTCCTGGGTGCTTCATTGGCGGGTTTATTTCGTTACTCTTGCGTTGCCGAATTACAGCTTCGGACCGGCACTAACCAGCGCAGCACCTGCGGGGGTATCGGTATACTTTTCGAAGTTCTCAACAAACAACTTAGCTAGTTGATTCGCCTTCTCTTCCCACTGCTCCGGCGAGGCATAGGTATTGCGTGGGTCAAGAATACGCGTCTCTACGCCCGGTAGCTCTTTTGGAATCGCCAGGTTAAACAGCGGCAGGGTGAAAGTTTCGGCTTCATCCAGTGTGCCATCCAGAATAGCGTCGATAATGGCGCGCGTATCTTTGATGGAAATACGTTTACCAGTGCCATTCCAGCCGGTGTTTACCAGATAAGCTTGCGCCCCAGCCGCCTGCATCCGTTTCACCAATACTTCAGCATATTGTGTCGGGTGCAGTGACAAGAATGCGGCGCCAAAGCAGGCGGAAAACGTCGGCGTTGGCTCGGTTACCCCACGCTCGGTGCCCGCAAGCTTCGCGGTGAAGCCGGAGAGGAAATGGTACTGCGTCTGGCTGGAAGTCAGGCGTGATACCGGCGGTAATACGCCAAAAGCATCGGCTGTCAGGAAGATGACCTTCGTTGCATGGCCTGCTTTTGACACTGGTTTAACAATATTCTGGATATGATAAATCGGATACGAGACGCGGGTGTTTTCCGTTTTTGAGGCGTCATCAAAATCGATGCTGCCATCGGCACGGACGACAACATTCTCCAGCAGCGCATCGCGACGTATGGCATGGAAAATATCTGGTTCAGCCTCTTCAGAGAGACGGATGGTTTTTGCATAGCAACCGCCTTCGAAGTTGAATACACCATCGTCATCCCAACCATGCTCATCGTCACCAATCAGACGGCGTTTCGGATCGGTAGAAAGGGTCGTTTTGCCGGTGCCGGAAAGGCCGAAGAAGACGGCGACATCGCCTTTTTCACCAACGTTAGCCGAACAGTGCATCGAAGCAATGCCCTGTAACGGCAACAGGTAATTCATAATGGAGAACATGCCTTTCTTCATCTCGCCGCCGTACCAGGTACCACCAATCAACTGGATGCGTTCGGTGAGATTAAAGGCGACAAAGTTTTCCGAATTCAGCCCCTGCTCTTTCCATTGTGGGTTGGTGCATTTCGCGCCATTCATGACGATAAAGTCCGGCTTAAAGTTTGCCAGCTCTTCATCTGTTGGGCGAATAAACATATTCTTGACGAAGTGCGCCTGCCAGGCCACTTCGGTGATAAAACGCACCGCGAGGCGGCTGTCTGGGTTCGCACCACAAAACGCATCAACAATAAACAGACGTTTGCCTGATAGCTGCTGTGTCACCAGACCTTTTAAATGTTGCCAGATTTCAGGCGAGAGCGGCTTATTATCGTTCTTGCCTTTACCTTTATCAGCCCACCATACGGTGTCACGGGTGGTATCATCACGGACAATATACTTATCTTTTGGCGAACGGCCGGTAAAAATACCGGTGTCGACGGCGACAGCACCAGAATTCGTTAACACACCACGCTCATATCCTTCCAGGTCTGGACGGAGCTCCTCCTCATACAGCGTATCGTAATCGGGGTTGTAAACGATATCCTGAACATCGTTGATACCATAAGCCTTGAGATCTTGCGGGGTTAAGCTCTTAACACGCATATCACTACTCCTTAGCCAATATGTACTACTTCAAATTGTAGGGTTGTTTTTAACTCGGTAACCGGGACGAGGCTCATAGATTTACGTATCTCGAAAAACCCAGGCTTACAGAAAACACTGTGACTATCGTCACGTAACGGGACGAATTATGTCAAAAAGAGCCATAATAGTCGGGAAAATGTTCTTAAAACGCCATAAAGCGATATTTTAAACGTCCGCTTTGTGACGGTAATCGCATTCATGAAAAGAAATTACGTAACACTTTCACAAAATATTTTAACGGAAACGTGACATGATTTGCAAAAGCGCCGCCCGGGGGCGGCGTTAAAGAGATGATCAGTGAACTTGCGGATCGGCAGGGGAGGCGTTGTTACGGATTTCTGCGATATCCATCGCGTTAAATAGATAATGGTTACCGCAATAATCGCAGTGCATATCAATTTCGCCCTCTTCAGACAGAATACTGTCAACTTCTTCATCAGGCAGTGTTTTCAAGGCGTCTGCGCAACGTTCGCGTGAACAGGTACATTTAAATTCGACATCCTGCGGATCGTACAGGGTTACCTCTTCTTCGTGATACAAACGCCACAGTACATCTTCGGCGCTCAGCGTCAGTAGCTCTTCTGCTTTAATGGTTTCTGTCAGCACAGCTAAATGTTCAAAGTCTTCCGCCTGAGTTTCCTGCGCCGGCAAGACTTGTAGCAACATGCCGCCTGCCGCGGGCTGTCCATTAACATCACCCGTACGGATAAACAGACGTGTCGGTAACTGCTCGGAACGCATGAAATAATCTTCCAGGCATGCCGCCAGCGTATCGCCTTCCAGACCAACTACACCCTGATAGCGCTCGCCTTCATTTGGCGTGATGGTGATGACGAGGTAACCGTTACCGACCAGTGTTTTCAGGTCGGCATCTTCCGCCACATCTCCCTGAACACGCGCAACGCCGCGCATTTGCTGGCGGTTGTTACCATTGATAACCGCCAGGCTCATCGGACCGTCACCCTGCAACTGCACAGTGATATCACCAGCGAATTTTAGCGTGGCGGTCAGCAGGCTAGTCGCCACTAAAAGCTCACCGAGAATGTTTTTTACCGGCTGCGGGTAATTATGATTCTCCAGGATCTGTTTCCAGGTTTCGGAGACCGTCACCAGCTCACCGCGCACAGCGTAGTTTTCAAACAGGTAACGGTGTAATTGGTCTTGTTGGGCCATAATTTTCTCTCTTGCGGGTGAGCGTTATTCGCTTTCACCGTGTTTAAATTTCATCAGATCGCGGCGCTCCTTCTTGTCTGGTCGACGATCGGGGTGCGGCATGGTCAGGGCGTTTAGCTTACGGGCTTGCGCCATTTTTTCGCGTTTCTCTATGCTTTCGGCCGTCTCTTCATATAGCTCGGCGGCTTCATTTGCGGGGCGGCGATGTTCGGTAATCCCTCTGATAATAACGGTGCGCTCATCGTTTCCTTGCCGCAGGGTTAATGTGGCGTTGAGTTCGACAATCTTGCTCGGTTTACTGCGCTGACCGTTGTAATGCACCTTGCCGCCATCTACCATCTCCCTGGCAAGCGCGCGCGTTTTATAAAAACGCGCTGCCCAGAGCCATTTATCCAGACGGACCTCTTGCGCAGGTTGCTGTTTCATTACGCCTCCTTTAGCAGCGAGGGGATCAGCCGACGGTAATCATTCATTCCCGGGTGGCGCGAATAACATTTTTCCGCCAGCCCTGAATCCGGGTTAGTCACGCCCAGGCAGTAACGAATGCCAAATTTTGCGGCGGCATCAAGGATTGGTTCACTGTCGTCAATAAAGAGCGTTCTTTCAGGATTTAGTCCGGTCTCTTCGGCGACAGCTTGCCATAAGCGCTGATCCTCTTTCGGATAACCAAATGTGTGGGTGGAAAGCAATAAATCAAGGTGCGATGCAAGCCCGGTATGCTCAAGCTTCACGGCCAAATTGTGTGGATGCGCATTGGTCAGCAAAATTCGGCGTTTGCCGCTTTTTTGCAGCGCATCCAGAAAAGGAACCGTGTCTTCGCGCAAGACTGCCTTTGGCCCATGCTGTGTCGTCATGGCGCAGATATCCAGGCCCAGACGTTCGCTCCAGTAATCCAGACAATACCAGTTTAGCGTATGCTGCACAGCGTGATACTCCTGGCGGATAACGTCCTGGGCCTCCTGCGGGGTTAAACCTTGTTTTGCTCCAAAGGTTTCAGGCACCAGCGTGAGCCAGAAGAAGTTATCAAAAGCGAGATCGAGGAGAGTACCGTCCATATCTAACAGAACGGTATCAACGTCCTGCCATATGATATCTGTATGCATTAAAACCTCAGACAGTAGTTAATTTGCGCGACAGGTTAGCACAGCTCGCGCAGTGGATCGTTATTAGCTGAGGCTTTCTGGGGTAGGAATAAATTGAGGATTCAGGCAACTTTCATAGTATTGCTGAATTTCTTCGATACGCCTGCGGTTACGCTGATAGCGGAGTAGGGCAAGCACGCCGTTATAAAGGCCGCAAACTACCATCGCAAATAGCAGCAGTGTTGTTCCGGCGTAGCGCCATAGACCGGCGTTATCCGGCATGCGATGCAGGCTGATATGTTTAGTACCGTTGGCATCCGTGAAGATATTGGTAATGATCCCTTCGGCGTGAAACGGTGTTTGCATTAACATTTGCGCCAAACGTTGGAACTCGGCCCACTGTTCTTGTGCCGGGTAATCATACAACGTGGTTGGCGGCCATGGCTGATCAACCAGTTGATTACCCTCTTCGCTGATAATCAGGAAACCACCTGGCGCCGGGCTGTTCAGCGCTTGTGCGGCGCGCGTAGTTTCACGGATGATAAAAGGCGCGGTAGAGGTCGTCACAAGGTTATCCAGCGACTCTGCGCTGACAGGGCGCAACAGAACATTCACGCCAGTCAGTTTACCGTCGCTGGCGCGTTTAGTTAATGTCGCCCAGTCTTTGCTATTACCCAGATTAACCAGCGCATTTTTCAAGCGCAGGCACTCATCGGCAGCGGAACAGAGTTCTTCTGTTTTCAGAACGATATCAGCAAAGTCGTCTAACAAAACCATGCCTGATTTTTGAATGGCGGAACGCAGTACCGGACTTACTCTGGAATCATCTTCTGACTGAGGATGCAGCTGGCGGCTGACGGCCTGGGCCAGCGCCGTGGCTTTAGTTACCGTATCGGACTCAGGCAATGGCAAAGGGGGGGCGTTGTTCCAGATGATTTGCGAACAGTCGAATGGCGCAAAGGGCGAAACCTGGCGCGGTGACCAGGTGGTCTGCGTATGGATATTGCACATTCCGGTGCCACTGATCCGCAATGTATCGCCGACCCGCAATCCAACGGCTTCCAGTTGATTTACGCCAGTGGCCTCAATAGTTTGTGCGCCTTTGATCCACGACATAGTGAACTTGATAGGCATATCCAGCGGCACCCAAATCAGCAGCATCGCTAATACGACTAATGAGCCGACAGAAATGACAGCACTACGTACCCAATGCTGTAGAGGGAAGTTTTTTACTTCATCATGAAGAGATAAAAAGCGACCCTGACGTGCTACATGGCGGTCCAGGTAGATATCAATATCTGTTTGTTGACCCAAATCCTGGGTAACAAAAGGCTGCCAGTGGCGCGGATAGATGAGATCGATAATGCCCAGAGAGATATTATGCATCTGCTCCTGGTTATTCTCACCGAACAATCCCCAGCGTTTTGGCGTACCGCGCAGGCAGTGAATTTCCCGCAGAGCTGTTTTTGCGGGTGGTGCGTACAGCCCCCATAAGCCAGCTATAAGCAGCATAATGCCACCGCCCATCAGCCATGGGACAAATACTGATGGTGCTACCAGGCAGAAAAAGAACAGCATAAAAGAGGCGGAAATAAGCAGAGCTTCACGCATGCCATCAGGACGGCTTAAGGCATACTCTTCCGCCGTTTCCCGGCGGATATTGAGCAACTCGATCTGTTCGCCCTCTTCACCACGGATAGCGGACTGTGACGTTGGAATGCCTTCTGGCTCGCCACCGCGCTCTTCATATAAACATTCACTGAGCGTATGGCCATTCAGGGAGATGACCAGCGGCATTGAGTCGGTGCGGATCAGCTCAACGCTATTCTCGTCGGCGATGTATTGCTCCCAAAAAGGAGGCAGATGAACTTCGACAGAATCGAGGTAGTAGCGCCATTTATTTGGTGCATCTGTCGTGATGCCATAGCGTGTGATCGGGTGTGCCACGAACAAGACGGTATTGCTATGCGCATTTAATTTAATGGACACCGGTGCGGTAGTCGCACCAGTCAGACCAGGGGTGTTTTGTGTACGGGAAAGCGTTTCCAGATAACTTTCAACTACCTCACGCTCCTCTGACGTCAATTTTCGGGTCGTCGCGCCAGCGAAAGCCTGTAAATACGGCAATCGGTATCGGCGTTGCGACCTGAACCTGTAAATCCATCCGGAGAGGAATGCGCAGGCCAGCATAGCAGCGAAAAAAATCAAAATGGTGCTCATGCTTTCCCCATCTTACTTTTTCTAACAGGTGTAGTCAGTTGCACCCTAACCCGTAAATATCGTGTGTGGTTGGCCTTTGCAGTCAGAAAATTAACTTGAGTGTTTTTAAGCGCATACCATCACAAGCTAGAATAGCAAAACCCCTCTGTCGGGAATATCAGCAAATTCCTAGTTTAATTTCAACCTCTTGACTTTTGGGTTTATTTGGGGATGGGATTCTTCGCAGGTTGCGGGAATGTAAATTAAAGACGAATGACATTGCCCAAACAGTGCGTAGTGTCGCACAATAATGTAAGTTTCTCTGCAAAGACCGATAATAATGAGCGAATCATTGCAAAAACCCACCATTCTTAACGTTGAGACGATCGCTTCTTCACGACTTTTTAACGTTGAGAGCGTGGACCTGGAATTTAGCAACGGTGTGCGCCGTGTCTATGAACGTATGCGTCCTTCCACCCGCGAAGCCGTGATGATTGTACCCATTATTGACAACCATCTGATCCTAATTCGTGAATATGCCGTCGGAACGGAATCTTATGAGCTAGGTTTTTCGAAAGGACTTATCGATCCGGGTGAGAGTATATACGAAGCGGCGAATCGTGAGTTAAAAGAAGAAGTGGGTTTTGGCGCAAAAGAGCTGACTTTTTTGAAAAAACTTACGATGGCACCTTCCTACTTCTCCAGCAAAATGAATATCATCCTTGCTGAAGACCTCTATCCTGAGTCGTTACCTGGCGATGAACCCGAGCCGCTTCCACAAGTGCGCTGGCCGCTGAAACATATCATGGATCTGCTTGAAGACCCGGATTTCAATGAAGCCCGCAACGTGAGTGCGCTATTTTTGGTGCGCGAATGGCTAAAAGGGCAGGGCAGGCTTTAGAACATTTTCCGCTGGGTTTTACTAAAGGATTAAATCGCCCGGCGAGTGTTGCCTCACCGGGCGATAATATTTAGAACAGTTCGCGTGCCTCGCCGTTATCAATCAACGTCGTGCCTACTTCACGTACTGCCTGCTGCGTCGGCTGCGTCCCTTCAATAAAGTACTCCTGACGGCTGCTGCCTCCACTCGCCAGTTGCCCGGTATTGCGGTCAATATTGACAGTTACAATACCTGGCGGTGGCGTTAAAGGCTCTTCCGGTACGCCTTCCAGCACAGCTTTCATATAGTGATCCCAGGCGGGTTGGGCGCTTTTCGCACCGCCTTCGTAACCGGAAATTTGATCTTTAATCGCACCGGAAGCCGAGGTTCGGCCCAGATCGCGGCGATGATCGTCAAAACCAATCCATACGGAAGTCACCACACCAGGACCATAGCCTGAGAACCAGGCATCTTTTGAACTGTTGGTTGTACCGGTTTTACCGCCAATATCATTACGTTGGAGATCGCGTCCCGCACGCCAGCCAGTACCTTGCCAGCCTGGCTCGCCAAAGATGTTACTGTTTAGCGCGCTCTTTATTAAAAAGGCCAGAGGCGTGCTAATCACATGTGGCGCATACTCTTCAGCGCCGCTTCTTTGCACCAGCGCCTGGTTCGCCTGCCCCAGTTGTGGCATCGGTAATGTCGGGTTCTGTTGCTCCTGCGACGTGGCGACATTCTCCATATCTTTATTTTCCAGCACGTCAGATTTTTGTGTTTCACCGTAAATCACGGGAATATCACAATCAGGGCAGGCCACTTTCGGACGGGCTTCGAACAACACATCACCCTGATCATTTTCAATTTTGCTGATGTAGTAAGGGTCTACAAGGAAACCGCCGTTGGCCATCACCGCATACCCTCTTGCTACCTGCATCGGGGTAAAAGAGGCAGAGCCAAGCGCCAGCGATTCAGTACGGACAATATTTTGTGCCGGGAAACCGAAGCGCTGTAAATATTCTGCCGCATAATCGACGCCCATCGCTCGCATGGCGCGGACCATCACCACATTCTTCGACTGACCCAGACCCTGGCGCAGACGAATTGGACCAGAATATTCATTGGGTGAGTTTTTGGGGCGCCAGTCGGAACCAGCACCGGCATCCCAGCGGGAGATTGGCACGTCATTAAGAATACTCGCCAGCGTTAACCCTTTATCCATCGCCGCGGTATAGAGGAAAGGCTTAATACTCGAGCCGAGCTGGCGCAAAGCCTGGGTAGCACGGTTAAATTTGCTCTGGTTAAAGTCGAAGCCGCCCACCAGGGCCAATACCGCACCGTTATGTGGATTGATAGAAACCAATGCCGAGTTCACGTCCGGCACTTGCGCCAGCCACCAGGCGTCATCAACTTTGCGCACCCAAATTTGTTGCCCGGCCTGCACGACATCGGTCACTTTACGTGGCGTTGCTCCCTGCTGTGTATCGGAGCGATAAGGCCCGCGCCCAGCGCATCCCTTCCATACGCCAGAGAAACAGACGAACCGTCCGCCAGCATTGCTGTCGCTTCTTGAGGGTTTGCACTGGTGATGACGGCCGGAAATAGCGGTCCATAAGTGGGCAGCTTTTTCAGATCATCGGTAATCGTTTTGCTGTCCCATGCGGCCTCGCCAACTTTCCAGAGCACTTTCGATGGGCCGCGATAACCGTGGCGCATGTCATAATCCAGCACATTTTTTCTCACTGCATCCTGGGCCGCCTGCTGAACCTTACGGGTGATAGTGGTGTAAACGCGATACCCATCTTCATAGGCTTTCTCGCCGTAACGGCCTACCAGATCCTGGCGCACCATTTCAGAGAGGTAGGGGGCGGAGAAAGCAATTTGCGGCGCATGGTAATTGGCTTCAATATCTTCGCTACGCGCCTGATCATACTGCTGCTGGGTGATATAACCTTCACTTTGCATCCTCGCCAGCACAACGTTACGCCGGGCAGTCGCGCGATCGAGCGAGTAGAGCGGGTTAAAGGTGGAGGGGGCTTTCGGCAGCCCCGCAATCATCGCCATTTCGCTAAGCGTCAACTGATCGACAGATTTTCCAAAGTAAACCTGTGCTGCAGCGCCAACACCGTAAGCGCGATAACCGAGATAAATTTTGTTGAGATAGAGCTCAAGAATTTCGTCTTTGTTCAACAATTGTTCAATACGAATCGCCAGGAACACTTCTTTAATTTTGCGTATTAGCGTGCGTTCTGGGCTTAAGAAGAAGTTTCTCGCCAATTGTTGCGTGATAGTACTGGCGCCCTGCGATGCATGACCAGAAAAGAGCGCGATACTGGCCGCGCGGAAAATCCCCACGGGATCAACACCGTGATGCTCATAGAAACGGCTATCTTCGGTGGCGATAAACGCTTTCACCATTTCAGGCGGGATCTCGTCCAGCCTCAGTGGGATGCGGCGTTTCTCGCCATATTGAGCGATTAATTCACCATCAGCACTGTATACCTGCATCGGGATCTGTAGCCGCACATCTTTGAGCGTGGCGACATCGGGTAACTGTGGCTCAATAAATTTGTACAGACCGTAAATCGAGCCTGCTCCCAGCAGAATGCAACACACTGCAAGGATGAATAAATACTTTACGAACTTCACTGGAGATTTCCCATTTAGAGTCATTTGGGCAGTTAATAAACAACCGCGCGGTAGTATAAAGGCAAGCCTGATGCATTGATATAGCGTCATCCATAGAGACGATAAGGAGATCGCGGTTTATGGCATTCAGACAGTGGAAAACAGGCTTGCATATTCAACAAGATGGCGTATTTAGCGTCGCACTCACCGAAGACCGTCGCGGTCCATCCTTACGCCGTTGGTGGCATCTTCCTCTCTCACCCGGCGTTATTGTACAGGGTCGTATCAAAGAGCCGGAACAGCTTATTGCCACGCTACGCCCCTGGCGACAATCTTTACCGCAGTGGCATTACGTACGGCTAGCCTTTCCCGCCGGGCAAACGCTGCAAAAGAGGCTACCGCATCCCGCAGTTGCAATGCGCGAAAATGAGCTGGCAAGGTGGGTTTCTCATACGATGGCGCGTGAGCTGGAGATGGCGGAAAGCGATCTCTGTTTTGACTTTACCGAAGACGAACCCGGTAAAACGTATGGTGTCACCGCTGCACAAAATAAGGATGTAGCGATCCTGCTGGACGTTGCCCAGGCGCTGAACCTTAATCTCGCATCTATCACACCCGATGCCAGCGCATTGCAGGCGTTGTTACCCTGGCTGGTAGCGCCTGCGCGCTGCCTTGTCTGGCATGATGAGCGGCAGTGGCTATGGGCGACAAAAGAAAACTGGGGGCGGCGCGACCTGCAAGAGATCGGGAACATAGCCTTACTCGCCAGTCTATTGGGGTTCTCTTCAGAAGAAGTGGTGCTATGCAGTGAAAACGAAGATGGTTTCGACTGCTGGCGTGTCATTCCCTCGCGCTATCCACCCTTTCCCCCTTCTGCAAGGTGCTATGCGGTAGCGCTTGGCTTGGCCCTCGGAGGGTAAAAATGCCACATGTTGTGAATTTTCTTCCCTGGCGAAGCCATCGGCGGCGTCGCTGTGCATATAAATTACTCGCAACGGTAATTACTACTTGCCTGGCGCTTGGGCTGATCATCTTTCTCTGGCGAGCCTGGCTCGCCAACAATCTTCTTAGTATCCAGCTCCGCCAGCAAACTGACGAAGCGCTACTGACAGAACTGCGCACGCGGGAGCAATCATTGCAGAAGCGGTTTCAGCACTGGCTGCTACTTCAGGAACAAGCGCTGCGCAGGCAAAACACACAAGCATGGCGTCAGACGCTACTTGAGCTCGCAGCAATACTGCCGCAACAAGCCTGGCTCACCCAGCTCCGCTGGCAGCAGAACCAGCTTGAGCTATCAGGGCTGGCCCGGTCATTTGGCGCATTAAACGAATTTGAACAGCGGTTGCATAAAATGGATGGTTTTCACTTACAGCAAACGGGCGCAACGGTACGCGATGCACAAGGATACTGGCAATTTCACTACCAGCTCAGCAAGGAAAATGCCGATGCGACTCGACACTGATATTTGGTTCGCCTTATCACCACGAATGCACAGGGTATGCTGGCTGGCCGCAACGTTATGCAGTCTGGTTTTACTGTGGTGGCTGGCGATTGAACCGTTAAATGCCAGGCAAATACAGCTTCTCAGTCAGCAAGCAGAGCGGCAGGCTGCATTACAAGCGCAATGGCGTAAATTACGCGCCTTGATCCCGCCGACGACACCCGCGCAAGCTGAAGTGAGGCGCCCTTTTACGCCACTGGAATTTCAGGCGCAGGAGCGGCAACTTGTGCGCTGGCAGCCTGCACGGCGCGGTGGTGAGATGGTACTGGAAACCAGCTGGGCGCCTGCAGTGGATCTATTCTTGCAGCTTGCTGAACATAACATGCTTGTTCCTGCGTTTTCACTGATGGCTGATGGCGACACTTTGACGCTCACATTACGTCTGGAGCATAACGATGTTGGCTAAACGTCTCGTGCTGGCTGGGAGCGTTTGTTTGCTACTGACCGGAATGCGCGATCCCTTCCAGCCCCCTGCGGACACCTGCCAGATATCACAGCTCGTCGACTGGCATTTTCGCGGAGTCGTGGTGAGCGAACACACGATTGGGCTGTTACATCATGCTGGCGGTCATTGGCTGCGAGTCACGGCTGGCGAAAGCCTTCCCACAGGGTGGCGTGTGCTCTCTGTCAGTGAACACGAAATGGAGATAGCGACAGGGGAAGGGTGCACACCCTCGCGATGGCGCTGGAAACGAGAAGGAACGCAAAATGCAAAAATGGATATTGAGCTTCGCTCTCTTGTGCCTGCCGCTCACTCAGGCGCAGGCATCGAACCTTATCACGCTAACAGTGGATGAAGTGCCGGTTACACAGGTATTGCAGGCACTGGCGACGCTGGAAAAACAGAATATGGTGATTTCTCCAGATGTCGGCGGCACGCTTTCACTCCATCTGGTGGATGTTCCCTGGAAACAGGCACTGCAAATGGTTGTAAGCAGCGCGGGACTAACCCTGAGTCAACAAGGCGCAATCTGGCAGGTACAGACTGCGACAAGGCGACAACAACAACAGGCAGAGCAGGATAGTGCACAGGCCCGGCGCAAGCAGAATGCCCCCCTGCAAACTCGCAGCATAACGCTACGTTATGCTGATGCCAGCGACCTTGCTAAAGCTGGGGAGAAATTATTGAGTGAGCAGGGGCTCATTACCGTTGACACTCGTCTTAATCGATTACTGGTACGGGATAACAAAGAAGTGCAGGCGACGCTGGAAAAATGGGTCACGCAGATGGATCTACCCGTTGAACAGATTGAACTGGCGGCACAGATTGTCACTATCAATGAAAAAAGTTTACGCGAGTTAGGGGTGAAATGGGGCTTAGCGCAGGGTGAGCAGAGAGGACGAGGGCAGCTTAGCGGGCTATCGGCAGGTGGTAGTGTCGCTGCCGCAACCGCGCGCGTGGGTTTTAATATTGGTAGTATCAATGGGCGGCTGTTAGAGCTGGAGTTATCAGCCCTGGAACAAAAACAGCAGTTAGAGATTATTGCCAGTCCGAGGCTGTTGGCTTCACACCTCCAGCCTGCCAGTATCAAACAGGGCAGCGAAATTCCTTATCAGGTGTCCAGGGGAGACAATGGCAGCACGTCTGTAGAGTTTAAAGAGGCGGTATTGGGTATGGAAGTCACGCCAACCGTGCTTGCCGATCAACGCGTACGGTTGAAACTGCGTATTAGCCAGAATATGCCTGGCCAGATGCTGCATCAGGGCGGGGGAGAAGCACTGGCGATTGATAAACAAGAAATTGAAACCATAGTTGAAGTGAAAAGCGGCGATACGCTGGCTTTGGGTGGGATTTTTTCACAAAAGAACACTATCGGCAAAGGACAAGTACCCGGCCTTGGTGCTATTCCTGGTATCGGTCGCCTGTTTCGCCATGATGCGAAAGATAACGATCGGCGCGAGTTGGTAGTGTTTATTACACCACGGTTAGCATCGGTACATTAATTCCGCCGTCACCCCTCTTTTTCAACGGAACTTGGCTCAGGTGTTTGACGTGAGAGATGATTTAGCTTACAAGGAGTACCGATTTTGAGCGTCAACGGTCTCCGTCTTACCTGAAATGGTTTGGTATCAGGTTGGCGATGTATGTGTATATATACAACAATGCATTGCGGCGAAAGGCAGTAGATCCTCGGCTGGATACATCTCCGGAATGAGGCGACGCCACCAGCAAAAGAGGCAGCTTGAAGGATAACGTGTATATTCAGTTGCCAAACAAGCCGGAGTGCTGAGATAATTTTCGATCTGACTCTCGCACTATCGCATATGAGGTTTCAGTTCATGTCCTGCTACGTTGGGTGTCTACGCAGCGGGTTTATCATCAACGAATAGTCTTAGTAGTACCGAAAAAATGGCAGAGAAACGCAATATCTTTCTGGTTGGGCCTATGGGTGCCGGCAAAAGCACTATTGGGCGTCAGTTAGCTCAACAACTCAATATGGAATTTTACGATTCTGATCAAGAGATTGAGAAACGAACCGGAGCTGATGTGGGCTGGGTCTTCGATGTAGAAGGTGAAGAAGGCTTCCGCGATCGCGAAGAAAAAATCATCAATGAACTGACGGAAAAACAGGGCATTGTGCTGGCGACTGGCGGCGGCTCTGTAAAGTCTCGCGAAACCCGCAATCGTCTCTCCGCCCGTGGCGTAGTGGTTTATCTGGAAACCACTATCGAAAAGCAATTGGCTCGCACGCAACGTGACAAAAAGCGTCCGCTTTTACAGGTGGATACACCACCGCGTGAAGTGCTGGAGGCATTGGCTAACGAACGTAATCCACTGTATGAAGAGATTGCTGACGTTACCATTCGTACCGACGACCAGAGCGCTAAAGTGGTCGCAAACCAGATTATTCATATGCTGGAAAGCAACTAATTCTGGCTCAATATACAGGCCTGCGGATTTAACCAACTAGGGTGGATGTCGCGTTATGGAGAGGATCACCGTCACTCTCGGGGAACGTAGTTACCCCATCACCATCGCGGCTGGTTTGTTTAACGATCCAGCTTCTTTCGCGCCTTTGAAATCAGGTGATCAGATTATGCTGGTCACCAATGAAACACTGGCGCCGCTCTATCTGGATCGCGTTCGCCAGGTGTTGGAGCAGGTTGGCGTAAAAGTTGATAGCGTGATTTTACCTGACGGCGAGCAGTACAAAAGCCTGGCGGTAATGGATGACGTCTTTACTGCCCTGTTGCAAAAACCTCATGGGCGCGATACAACGCTGGTTGCGCTTGGTGGCGGAGTTATCGGTGACTTAACCGGTTTTGCGGCAGCCAGTTATCAGCGCGGGGTGCGCTTTATTCAGGTGCCCACCACGCTTCTTTCTCAGGTTGACTCGTCCGTCGGTGGTAAAACGGCAGTGAACCACCCTCTCGGTAAGAACATGATTGGTGCGTTCTATCAGCCCGCATCGGTAGTTGTCGATCTTGACTGTCTGTCTACTCTCCCGGCGCGTGAACTCTCTTCCGGTCTTGCCGAAGTGATCAAATACGGCATTATTCTTGACGGTGAATTTTTTGCCTGGCTTGAGCAGAATATAGATGCCCTGCTGCGTCTTGATGGTCAGGCAATGGCGTACTGTATTCGTCGTTGCTGTGAGCTTAAAGCCGAGGTTGTGGCTGCGGATGAGCGGGAAACCGGCTTACGTGCTTTACTAAATCTGGGACATACCTTCGGGCATGCAATCGAAGCGGAAATGGGCTACGGTAATTGGTTGCATGGTGAAGCTGTCGCGGCAGGTATGGTGATGGCGGCGCGTGCGTCGGAACGTCTTGGTCAGTTCAGCACAGCAGATACAGATCGCATTATTGCTCTGCTTAAGCGTGCAGGATTGCCAGTGAACGGTCCGCAGGAGATGTCTGCGCAGGCCTATCTTCCGCATATGATGCGCGATAAAAAAGTATTGGCGGGAGAGCTACGTTTAGTGCTTCCGTTAGCAATAGGGAAGAGTGAAGTTCGCGGCGGAGTGTCGCACGACATAGTTCTTGGCGCTATTGCTGATTGCCAGCAGGCTTAACTATTAGAAAGGTCTGGTCACGGCAAGCCGTGACGTTTAACTTCGGGCATAATGCGAGAAGTAAGCTTATGCCTTTGAGTGGGGTGTTAAATGGATGAATTCAAACCAGAAGACGAGCTGAAACCCGATCCCAGCGATCGTCGTCCTGGTCGTTCTCGTCACTCTTCCGAGCGTGTTGACGATCCACAAATCAATTTTGATGATGTGGATCTGGATGGCGACGATCGCCGTCCTTCCCGCTCCCGCCGCGCGCGCGATGAGCGTGAAGAAGAATATGATGAGGAAGCCGCTCTTGACGAAGAGCGAGAAGAACGACGTCCGCGTAAACGTAAAAAGGCTGCCGCTTCGACACCAGTTTCCCAGCAGTATATGAAGATGGGCATTGGTATCGTAGTTCTGCTGCTGTTGATTATCGGTATTGGCTCTGCGCTAAAATCCCCTGCGCCCTCTACAGCCAATGACCAAAGCACTACGGCGGAGAAAAATATCGATCTCTCCGGTAATAATGACAGCGCAAACAATACGGATGCCGTCAATCAGGCGAATGGTGTACAACCGGCCCCTGGCACGACTTCTGCTGAGCAGACTGCTGGCAATACGCCACGGGATGTCTCTTTGCCGCCAATCTCTTCCACGCCTTCACAAAGCCAGGCTCCTGTTACGCCGGCCGGTCAACAGCGTGTAGAGGTGCAGGGCGATCTAAACAGCGCGCTGTTACAGCCGCAAGGTCAGTCTCAGTTTGATAGCGCAGTGAGCTCCACGACGTTACCAACGGAACCGGCGACGGTGGCGCCAATACATAACGGCAACGGAAATGTTGCTCGCCAGCCAGCCCCAACTGAGACGCCTAAAGCAACGACGCGTCCTGAGCGTAAGCAAGCCGTGATTGAGCCCAAACAGCAGGCGAAAGCGTCAGTAGCTAAGACCGAACCAAAATCGGTTGCACAACCGGCCAAACGCACGGAAACAACGGCTACTGCGCCAGTGAAAGCGCCGACTCAGGCGAAGACAACCGCAACGGCGACAAGCGGTTCGCAATCCACAGGCAATGTTGGTTCGCTGAAGTCTGCGCCTGGCAGCCACTACACGCTGCAATTGAGTAGCTCTTCGAATTACAACAACCTGAATGCGTGGGCAAAAAAAGAGAATCTGAAAAACTTTGTCGTTTATCAGACCACACGTAATGGTCAGCCATGGTATGTACTGGTGAGCGGCGTATATGCATCGAAAGATGAGGCGAAGCGCGCAGTCTCTACCTTACCCGCAGATGTACAGGCGAAAAACCCCTGGGCTAAGCCGCTACATCAGGTGCAGGCCGATCTGAAATAATGTGTAAAGCGCAGGATGCTGTCGGAGCTTTCTCCACAGCCGGAGAGAGTGTAAGCAAGCAGTCAGCATGAAAAAAAATCGCGCTTTTTTAAAATGGGCGGGGGGGAAGTACCCCCTGCTGGATGATATCGGAAGGCATCTGCCAAAGGGTGAGTGCCTTATTGAGCCATTTGTCGGCGCAGGTTCGGTGTTTCTTAACACCTCTTTCCCCCGTTATATCCTTGCGGATATTAACAGCGATCTGATTAGCCTCTACAACATCGTTAAAGACCGTCCTGACGAATACGTTCAGCAGGCGCGGGAGTTGTTTACTCCTGTCACTAACCAGTCAGTTGTGTACTATCAGTTTCGCGAAGAGTTCAATCAGTGCCAGGATCCTTTCCGGCGCGCGCTGCTGTTCCTCTATCTTAACCGGCATGGCTACAATGGCCTGTGTCGTTATAATCTGCGCGGTGAGTTTAATGTGCCGTTCGGTCGATACAAAAAGCCCTATTTCCCGGAAGCGGAGCTGTATCACTTTGCACAAAAAGCGCAGAATGCCTTTTTTTACTGCGAATCCTACGCCGACAGCATGGCGCGCGCTGATGAGAACTCCGTAGTTTACTGTGATCCTCCCTATGCGCCGCTTTCCGCTACGGCGAACTTTACGGCGTATCACACAAACAGCTTTAGTCTGGAGCAGCAGGCGCATTTGGCCGCCATTGCCGAAAACCTGGTGCTTAATCGAATTCCGGTATTGATTTCTAACCACGACACGGCATTGACTCGTGAGTGGTACAGTCAGGCAAAATTGCATGTGGTAAAAGTGCGGCGCAGCATCAGCAGTAACGGCGGCACGCGTAAAAAGGTGGATGAACTGTTGGCGCTCTATCGTCCTACAGCACTGTAACCCACTTTTACGGCTCGCCTGCTGACCCATAATTTCTCAAGGAGACGCGGATGAAACAGTATTTGATAGCCCCTTCGATTCTGTCGGCTGATTTTGCACGCCTCGGCGAAGACACGGCCAAAGCACTGGCAGCCGGTGCAGATGTTGTTCACTTCGACGTGATGGATAACCATTATGTGCCGAACCTGACCATTGGTCCGATGGTGCTAAAAGCGCTACGTGACTATGGTATTACTGCCCCAATCGATGTGCATTTGATGGTGAAACCCGTTGACCGGCTGGTGCCGGATTTTGCCGCGGCAGGGGCGAGTATCATCACTTTTCATCCTGAAGCTTCTGAACATATTGACCGTACACTGCAACTGATTAAAGAGCAGGGTTGCAAAGCCGGGCTGGTTTTCAACCCCGCAACGCCACTGAGTTACCTGGATTATGTGATGGATAAACTGGATGTGATCCTGCTGATGTCCGTTAACCCTGGTTTTGGTGGTCAGTCTTTTATTCCGCATACGCTTGATAAGCTACGTGAAGTACGACGTCGTATTGATGCATCGGGTTTTGATATTCGCCTTGAAGTTGATGGTGGTGTAAAAGCCAGCAATATTGGTGAAATCGCCGCAGCGGGGGCGGATATGTTTGTTGCGGGTTCAGCGATATTCGGCAAACCAGATTACAAGCAAGTTATTGATGAAATGCGTAGCGAACTGGCTAAGGTGAGTCATGGATAAAATGCAGTCGATTAAGGCTATCGCTTTCGATCTTGATGGTACGCTGGTGGACAGCGCACCGGGATTGGCCGCGGCGGTAGATAACGCGCTCTATGCGCTGGAACTTCCACAAGCGGGTGAGCAGCGCGTCGTCACCTGGATTGGTAACGGTGCCGATGTGCTGATGGAACGCGCTTTCAATTGGGCACGCCAGGAGCGCGCAATTCAGCGTGCAACGCAGGGGAAACCTGATATTGACCACGGCGATGTTCCACAAGAAGAGCAGTTACGCATGTTGCGTAAGCTCTTTAATCGCTACTATGAAGAGACCGTAGAGGAAGGCAGTTTCCTGTTTCCTTATGTGGCTGAAACACTGGCGGCGCTTTATGCGAAAGGCTTACCGTTGGCGCTGGTGACCAATAAGCCGACACCGTTTGTTGCGCCGCTGCTGGAAGCGCTGGGCATTGCCAGCTACTTTACCTTTGTCGTGGGCGGCGATGATGTCGTGAATAAAAAGCCTCACCCTGAACCGTTGCTTCTGGTGTGTAAAAAGCTCAATATTCAACCCCACGAGTTACTTTTCGTCGGTGATTCACGCAATGATATTCTGGCCGCAAAGGCGGCGGGGAGTCTCTCTGTTGGCCTGACTTACGGTTACAACTATGGCGAAGCGATTACCTTAAGCGATCCAGACCTCGTGTTTGAAGACTTTAAAGATTTATTGCCCATGCTCGGGCTTTCGTACAGTGAAAATCAGGAATCAAAAAATGACTAAGCCCATCGTCTTTAGTGGCGCACAGCCCTCAGGTGAATTAACCATTGGCAACTATATGGGTGCGCTGCGTCAGTGGGTGAACATGCAGGATGACTATCACTGTATCTACTGCATCGTTGACCAGCATGCCATTACGGTGCGTCAGGACGCGCAGCAGCTGCGTAAAGCGACGCTGGATACGCTGGCGCTCTACCTGGCCTGTGGTATCGATCCGCAAAAAAGCACTATTTTTGTTCAGTCGCATGTTCCTGAACATGCCCAATTGAGCTGGGCGCTGAACTGCTACACCTATTTCGGTGAACTGAGCCGCATGACCCAGTTTAAAGACAAGTCAGCGCGCTATGCCGAGAACATTAACGCTGGTCTGTTTGATTACCCGGTGCTGATGGCGGCAGATATTCTGCTCTATCAAACCAACCTGGTACCGGTCGGGGAAGATCAAAAGCAGCATCTGGAGCTGAGTCGCGATATTGCTCAACGTTTCAATGCGTTGTACGGCGAAATCTTTAAAGTACCGGAGCCGTTTATTCCGAAATCCGGCGCCCGCGTGATGTCACTGCTTGAACCGACTAAAAAGATGTCCAAGTCCGATGATAATCGCAACAACGTTATCGGCCTGCTGGAAGATCCGAAATCGGTAGTTAAAAAGATCAAGCGTGCGGTGACCGACTCCGATGAGCCGCCAGTAGTGCGTTACGATGTCGCCAATAAAGCGGGCGTGTCCAACTTGCTTGATATTCTTTCTGCCACAACGGGTCAGGGTATTGCCGAGCTGGAGCAGCATTTCGAAGGCAAAATGTATGGTCATCTGAAAGGTGAAGTTGCCGATGCTGTTTCCGCTATGCTGACTGAATTGCAGGAGCGTTATCATCGCTATCGCAATGATGAAGCTTTCCTTCAGCAGGTGATGAAAGAGGGCGCAGAAAAAGCCAGCGCTCACGCTTCTGAAACACTGAAAAAAGTCTACGAAGCGATTGGCTTTGTCGCAAAACCTTTATAGCAACACCTTTCGCCCGGTGCGCATAGCGTCACCGGGCGAACAGTCCTTAAAACCACTTCAGCTTATCGCGCAGACCAACCACGCGACCAACGATAATTAACGCCGGGCTTTGTACCTGCTGAGCCAGTTCTCCAAGCTGCGACAGTTCACCGCTGACCACACGCTGTTGTACGGAGGTGCCATTCTCGACCAGGGCTACCGGCATTTCGGCTTCCATACCATGTGCAATCAATTGAGCCTGAATAGTTGCCGCCTGATTCAGCCCCATATAAAACACCAGTGTCTGCTTTTCTGCCGCCAGATTGGCCCAGTCAAGCTCACCGCCAGTTTTCAGATGGCCAGTAACCAGACGAACGCTTTGCGCATAATCCCGGTGCGTTAAAGGAATGCCTGAGTAGGCAGAACAGCCTGAAGCGGCGGTAATCCCTGGCACCACAGAGAAGGGAATACCCGCATGACACAGGGTTTCCAGCTCTTCGCCCCCTCGACCAAAAATAAAGGGATCGCCGCCTTTCAGGCGCACTACGCGTTTGCCGCTTTGCGCTTCACGCAGCAGGATCTGATTGATCTCCTCCTGGGGAACGCAGTGATAACCGGCACGTTTACCTACAAAGACGCGATCCGCGTCGCGGCGTACCAGATTCATAATTTCATCGGAAACCAGTCGGTCATACACCACCACATCTGCCTGTTGGATCTGTTGTAGCCCTTTGAGCGTTAGCAGTCCGGCATCACCTGGGCCGGCTCCCACCAGCACGACTTCGCCACGATGCTCAAGGGGTTCTTCCAGCAACTGTTCAGTGATTTTCTCGACCGCAGGCATGTCCTGGTTAGCCAGAGATTGCGCAAGCCTGTCATTGACGAACAACTTTTCCCAAAAACGACGGCGTTCACCCATGGTGGTGAACTGTTTTTTTACCTGCGCGCGTAATTTACCGGCGTAGCGTGCAACATGGCCCAGATGCTGTGGCAGCAATGACTCCAGCTTTTCACGCAGTAAACGCGCCAGTACCGGAGATGTACCACCGGAGGAGACCGCCACCATTAGCGGAGAGCGATCGATAATCGACGGCATAATGAAACTTGCCTGCGTTGGCGCATCCACGACATTACAAAAAATTCGCCGGGCTTCCGCCGCATTTCTGACACGCTCATTTACCGTATCATCATCGGTAGCCGCGATTGCCAGCCAGCAAGGGTCTAATAGTGTCTCTTCAAATTCGCCTTGTACCAGTGTCAACATGCCTTCCGCCGCCCAGGCATCAAACTGGGGAATAAAAGAGAGGGCGTTTACAGTAAGCCGTGCACCGGCATCCAATAACAACCGGGCTTTACGTTCTGCGACATCACCGCCGCCGACCAACAAACAGGGGCGATCGCGTAATTGACAGAAAATGGGCAAATGGTCCACGACAGTACCTCAGAATCTTAGTTGTTAGCCGTAGCATACCAGCAACCCAACCTCAGAAGTGAAGGGAAAAATTGGTAATGGCGGGAGTATTGGACTCCCGCCGGGGGCTCAAGCTTTAATTTGCACTTCGCCGTCTTTCACTCGCGCTTCGAAATGTGCAACAGAGCGACTTTCATCTTCCATGCATAACCCATCACGCAGGCGAAAACGCTGCTTTTTCAGCGGGCTTGCCACCCATAACTCACCCTGGTGTTCGGCGATAATCCCACGCGATAATACGCTGGCCTCGAAAAAGGGGTCGATGTTGCTTATGGCAAAAACCTGCTCATCATGATGCGGACGGAAAATCGCCACCTGCTGATCATTAACCAGCGCGCAAACGCCGGTGGCAGGCAAAATGTCATCAATTTTGCAAATAGTGTTCCACTGGCTCATGCATTCTCCTCCACTAATGTCACCGGAATACGTTCATAAGGTGTCGCCGGACGGTGTTGCGCACGCTCAGGCACCACTTGCACATTGGGGTCACGACGGTCACTGTTGATAAAGTGTTTAAAGCGTGTCTGAGCGGCTGGCGTATTGACGGTTTCTGTCCATTCGCATATTACGGCTTCACGCAGTCGCGTCATCTCAGCCTCAAGCTGTGCGTTAAAGCCCAGCTTATCGTCAATGATTACGCTTTTCAGGTAGTCGATACCCCCTTCCATGCTCTCCAGCCAGGAAGCAGTACGTGTCAGTTTGTCGGCAGTGCGGATATAGAACATCATAAAGCGGTCGAGATAGCGCAGCAGGGTTTCGCGATCGAGATCTGCAGCCAGCAGGTCAGCATGGCGTGGTTTCATGCCGCCGTTACCGCAGACATACAGGTTCCAGCCTTTTTCAGTGGCGATGATCCCAACATCTTTGCCCTGTGCTTCTGCGCATTCACGGGTACAGCCAGAGACACCGAACTTCATTTTGTGTGGCGTGCGGATACCTTTATAGCGGTTCTCCAGCTCGACACCGAAGCCGACACTATCGCCGACACCGTAACGACACCAGGTTGAACCGACACAGGTCTTCGCCATGCGCAGTGCCTTAGCGTAGGCGTGACCGGTTTCGAAGCCTGCGTTAATTAATTGTCGCCAGATTTCCGGCAAGTCATCTTTTTGCGCACCAAACAAGCCGATGCGCTGGGAACCCGTGATTTTGGTATAGAGGTTAAATTCACGGGCAATGCGGCCCACTTCCATTAAACCTTCCGGGGTGATCTCACCGCCAGCAGAACGCGGGATCACTGAATAAGTACCATCTTTCTGGATATTCGCGAGGAAGTTATCGTTACTGTCCTGCAATGGTGTATTTTCGGGTTTAAGGATGTACTCATTCCAGCAAGAGGCCAGTAGTGAACCGACGGTAGGTTTACAGACTTCGCAGCCGTAACCTTTGCCATATTTTGCCAGCAGCTCGTCAAAAGATTTGATGCCTTCAACGCGGATCAGGTGATATAGCTCCTGGCGCGAGTATGCGAAGTGCTCACAAAGGTTATTGGTGATTTCAATCCCCTGTTTTGCCAGCTCAGCATTCAGCACCTGGGTGACCAGCGGGATACAGCCACCGCAGCCAGTACCCGCTTTGGTTTCTGCTTTCAGCGCGGCAACGGTATGGCAACCTTTATTGATTGCAGCAATCAGATCGCCCTTGGTGACGTCGAAGCAGGAGCAGATCTGCGCGCTATCCGGTAATTTATCTACACCGATAGAGGGTTTGCCACTGCTGGCATGGGCAGGCAGGATGAGAGTATCGGGGTTCTCCGGCAGTTCAATGCCATTCAGTACCAGCTGCTGCAGGTTACCGAAATCACTGGTATCACCCACCAGAACTGCGCCGAGGAGCGTTTTATTATCCGCGCTGACAATCAGGCGCTTGTAGACCTCTTTGCTTTCGTCAAGATAGACATAGCTCCGTGCGCCAGGCGTACGGCCATGCGCATCGCCAATACCACCAACATCAACACCGAGCAGTTTCAACTTGGCGCTAAGATCTGCGCCTTCAAAGGCATTTTGCCTACCAAGAATGTGATCGACTGCCACCTGAGCCATTTTGTAACCTGGCGCAACCAGGCCATATACACGGTTATTCCAGCTGGCGCATTCACCGATAGCATAAATATCGGGATCGGAGGTCTGGCAGGAATCGTTGATCATTATGCCCCCACGCGGTGCGATTGCCAGACCGCACTGGGTGGCAAGCTTATCGCGTGGACGAATACCGGTAGAGAAAACAATAAAATCGACTTCCAGTTCGCTACCATCGGCGAAGCGCATAGTTTTACGCGCTTCGCTGCCGTGCTGGACAATCTCTTGTGTATTTTTGCTGGTGTGCACGCGCACACCCATGCTTTCGATTTTGTGCTTCAGTTGCTCGCCGCCCATCTGGTCTAGCTGTTCAGCCATCAGCATCGGCGCAAATTCAATGACGTGCGTCTCCACACCCAAATTTTTCAGCGCCCCGGCGGCTTCCAGCCCAAGCAGGCCACCACCGACCACCGCGCCCCGGCGGCTTCGCCGCGCACAAGCCTCGATGGCATTTAAATCTTCGATCGTGCGATAGACAAAACAGTCCTGTGTATCGGAACCTTTGATTGGTGGGATCCACGGCCAGGAGCCGGTTGCCATGATCAACTTGTCATAGTAGACCGTGCGTCCGGCGCTGGAGTGGATCACTTTTTCCTGACGGTTAATGGTGATGGCACGTTCACCCACCAACACTTTTACGCCATGCTTCTCGTAAAAACCTTCACGCACCAGCGACAGTTCTTCGGCTGTATGGTGAGAAAAATAGGAAGAGAGATGAACGCGATCGTAGGCTTTACGCGGCTCTTCACAGAACACGGTAATGTCGAACTGGTCTGCGTCGGCTTTATCGAGAAGGTCCTCAATAAAGCGATGACCGACCATGCCGTTACCGATAATAGCGAGTTTGACTTTGCTCATTTTTGCCTCGATTTCTTTTCTATTACCTCCTACCTTAACGATTCAGCTCCCTGGCTTATTGATGTGCATCAAATACACCTTCGCATACTCCTTAATAGGTAGCTGATTGATTTTTATTGGTTTTTGTAAGTTACGGATCTCATGGGTTTTTCTGCTCTGGAGAAAATATGTACAAAATAATGACCTTATGGCGAGAATAGCGAATACTAAATATCCACATCAAACAGGGGGAGTCGCGCTATGTCAGCAGCACCGCTTTGGCTGGTACAAAATGTGCGTTTGCCAGGACGTGAAGGGCTATGGCAAATCTCTATTGAGAACGGTTATTTTGGCGAAATAACGCCAATGAACGCCACCAACAGCAACAGCGTAGAAGCATTAAATGGGCGCGGTGGTCTGGCGCTACCGCCATTTATTGAACCGCATATCCATCTCGATACAACTCAAACGGCAGGGGAGCCGAAATGGAATCAATCCGGTACGTTGTTCGAAGGTATTGAACGCTGGGCTGAGCGTAAGGCGCTATTGAGTCATGAAGATGTAAAAAAGCGAGCCTGGCAAACGTTGAAGTGGCAAATGGCCAATGGTGTGCAATTTGTTCGCACGCATGTTGATGTCTCCGATCCTTCTCTCACCGCACTAAAAGCGATGCTGGAAGTGAAAGCTGAAGTCGCACCCTGGGTCGAGCTGCAAATTGTCGCTTTTCCGCAGGAAGGTATCCTCTCTTATCCCAATGGTGCTCAGTTGCTGGAGGAGGCACTCCGGCTAGGGGCTGATGTAGTGGGGGCGATCCCTCATTTTGAGTTTACCCGCGAATATGGCGTTGAATCCCTGCATATCGCGTTCAACCTGGCGCAACATTATGACCGTCTGGTGGATATTCATTGTGATGAAATTGATGATGAGCAGTCGCGTTTTGTGGAAACGGTCGCCGCGCTGGCGCTGAAACTGGAAATGGGCTCGCGGGTCACTGCCAGCCATACCACCGCTATGCACTCTTATAATGGTGCATATACTTCGCGATTGTTTCGCCTGTTAAAACTTTCCGGTATCAATTTTGTGGCGAATCCGCTGGTCAATATCCATTTACAGGGGCGCTTCGATGATTACCCTAAGCGACGGGGCATTACCCGAGTAAAAGAGCTGCTGGCGGCGGGGATAAACGTCTGCTTTGGTCACGATGATGTGTTTGATCCCTGGTATCCGCTTGGCACAGGAAACATGCTGCAGGTTTTGCATATGGGATTGCATGTTTGCCAGTTAATGGGCTACTCGCAAATTGACGACGGCCTGAGTTTAATCACCCATAACAGCGCGCGCACTTTTGGGCTGGTGGAATACGGTATTGCGCCAGGGATGCCTGCGAATATGATTATACTTCCAGTAGAGAGCGGTTTTGATGCGGTACGCTGTCAGGCGCCTGTGCGATGGTCTATTCGCCAGGGACGGGTGATTGCGAATACCCAACCGGCACAGCACTGGATACAAACCGATCTTGGTGGTGAAGAGGTTGTTTTTAGTCGCCACAAATGTGAATAAGCTACACCGTGAGCCCGTGTCAGGGCTTGCTGTAACAGGTCTGGCGTCACATTTGTTTCCAAATACGTAAAATTAAGTAAAAGGCTGGCCTGCTGGCTGACTGCTCTTTAGAATCAAGCCACTCGCTTTCTTTACTGCTCTTCGTTAAGGAAACCTAATGGTTAAATCGACTCTGGCGGCTATTGCGGCTGTTTTTGCCCTTACAGGTATCTCCTCTGCTGCTCTGGCAGCGAAAGGCGATCCTCACGTTCTGCTCACCACTTCTGCAGGTAATATTGAACTGGAACTGGACAACCAGAAAGCCCCGGTATCGGTGAAAAACTTTCTTGATTACGTTAATAACGGTTTCTACAACAACACCACCTTTCACCGCGTGATCCCTGGCTTTATGATCCAGGGCGGCGGGTTCAATGAGCAGATGCAGCAGAAGCAGCCTAATCCGCCCATCAAAAACGAAGCTGACAATGGTCTGCGTAACACGCGAGGCACCATCTCTATGGCGCGTACGGCAGATAAAGACAGCGCTACCAGCCAGTTCTTTATCAACGTTGCGGACAACGCTTTCCTTGACCACGGACAGCGTGATTTTGGCTATGCCGTATTTGGTAAGGTCGTAAAAGGAATGGAAGTAGCAGATAAAATCTCTCAGGTGCAAACGCACGACGTTGGTCCTTACCAGAATGTGCCGTCAAAACCGGTAGTGATCCTTTCCGCGAAAGTCCTGCCTTAATTTCCCTTTCTGTATCTTTTCAGGCTGCCTCTTTCTGGGCAGCCTGTGTATGTTCCCGCCATTTCTTCATTTGCCGTTTCGGCGCAGCATCGATGATTTTGTGTATATACTTTTGATTCATGCATGTGTGTTAACAGGGAGGCGCAATGACGAAAAAACTCACCGACAGGCAGAAATCCCGTCTTTGGGAACAGCAGCGCAATCTCAATTTCCAGGCCAGTCGACGGCTGGAAGGGGTTGAATGCGAGCTGGTAACGCTCACCGCCGAACAAGCTAACGCGCGTCTTGAGACGCTCAGGAGAGAATATGAGCGATAAATTTGGTGAGGGTCGCGATCCCTATCTTTACGCCGGGCAGAAAGTTATGCGTAACTTGCTGGGCATCCGCCAGGTGCAGCGGCTGGAGAAGGCAGCTTATCAATTTACGTCGCTACGCGCCGCAACACTTGATATCGGTCCGCTGGCACGTGGATTACCCCATCTGTGTGCGATTCACCGCCATCTTTACCAGGATGTGTTTGACTGGGCCGGGCAGATTCGCCAGATAGATATTTATGAGGGCGATACCCGCTTTTGCCATTTCGAGTATATCGAAAAAGAGGGTAACGTCCTGATGCAGCAACTGGAAGATGAAGAGTGGCTGTGCGGTCTGGAAAAAGCAGAGTTTATTGAGCGACTGGCACATTACTACTGTGAAATTAACGTGCTGCACCCTTTCCGTCTTGGTAATGGAATTGCGCAGCGAATCTTCTTTGAGCAATTGGCGTTGCATGCCGGTTACTCTCTCGACTGGCGGGATATTGATCCAAAGAGCTGGGCTGATGCCAACCAGGCCGGTGCGATGGGAGACCTTACACCGCTGGCCATCATCTTCAGTAAAGTGGTAAGCGAAGCTGGCGAAAGCGAGTAAACTATCGCGGTCTGATCTCCCGGAGGCCGCTATGATCCTACTTATCGATAATTACGACTCCTTCACCTGGAACCTGTACCAATATTTTTGTGAGCTGGGTGCGCATGTCGAGGTGAAGCGTAATGATGAGATTACCCTCGCCGATATCGCTTCGCTGCCTGTGCAAAAAATTGTTATTTCACCTGGCCCCTGCACACCTGATGAGTCCGGCGTTTCGCTGGAGGTGATCCGCCACTACGCCGGAAAGCTACCTATCCTTGGCGTATGCCTTGGGCACCAGGCTATTGCTCAGGTATTTGGTGCCACCATCGTACGAGCAGCAAAGGTGATGCATGGTAAAACGTCGCCGATTACCCATGGCAGCACCGGCGTGTTTGACGGCCTTAAAAACCCATTAACTGTGACCCGTTACCACTCTTTAGTTATTGATCCCCCGACGTTGCCCGACTGCTTTGAAATCACTGCTTATAGCGAAAGCGGTGAGATTATGGGGATTCGACATCGGCAGTGGGATCTGGAAGGGGTGCAGTTCCACCCGGAAAGTATCCTTAGCGAGCAGGGCCACCAATTATTGAAAAATTTCCTGGCGCGCTGATTTTTGGTTGCTACACAGTGATTTTTTATGCATATTTTATGATTATATTTTCATAACTAACGCAGCATTACTCAGGTGGGATTGATATGGCAACTCAGCAAGAACCCGTTACACGCGCAACATTCGACGAAGTAATTCTGCCCATTTATGCGCCGGCTGAATTTATCCCGGTGAAAGGGCAAGGCAGCCGTGTGTGGGATCAGCAGGGTAAAGAGTACGTTGATTTTGCTGGCGGCATTGCGGTAACGGCTTTAGGCCATTGCCATCCGGCACTGGTTGAGACGTTAAAGAGCCAGGGTGAAACGCTGTGGCATATTAGTAATGTCTTTACTAACGAACCGGCGTTGCGTCTGGCGCGTAAGCTGATTGATGCCACCTTTGCCGAACGCGTCGTGTTTATGAACTCTGGTACTGAAGCCAACGAAACCGCATTTAAACTGGCGCGTTATTATGCATCCACACGCCATAGTCCCTATAAAACAAAAATCATCGCTTTTCATAACGCTTTTCATGGTCGCTCCCTCTTTACTGTTACGGTGGGCGGCCAACCCAAATACTCTGATGGTTTTGGGCCGAAGCCCGCAGATATTATCCATGTCCCCTTTAACGATCTGCATGCGGTAAAAGCCGTCATGGACGATCATACCTGTGCGGTAGTGGTTGAGCCAATTCAGGGAGAAGGCGGCGTGACAGCGGCAACCCCGGATTTTCTCAAGGGGCTGCGTGAGTTATGCGATCAGCACAATGCCCTGTTGGTGTTTGATGAAGTGCAGAGCGGTATGGGGCGCAGTGGTGAGCTCTTTGCTTATATGCACTATGGCGTAACGCCAGATATCCTCACCTGCGCCAAAGCTCTGGGTGGTGGTTTCCCGGTCAGTGCGATGCTGACTACTGAGGAGATCGCCAGTGCGTTCCACGCGGGTTCACACGGCTCGACCTATGGCGGGAATCCGCTGGCCTGCGCTGTGGCGGGCACGGCCTTTGATATTATCAACACGCCCGAAGTGCTTAATGGTGTGACAGCTAAACGCCAGCTATTCGTCAAACATTTACAACAGATCGATGAAAAATTCGATATTTTTAGCGATATTCGCGGCATGGGTTTGCTTATCGGCGCTGAACTGAAGCCTCAATATAAAGGGCGCGCGCGTGAGTTCCTCTATGCCGCCGCTGAAGCCGGTGTCATGGTGTTGAATGCTGGCCCTGATGTGATGCGCTTTGCTCCCTCGTTAATTGTCGATGAAAAGGACATTGAGGAAGGGATGAACCGCTTTGCCAGTGCAGTCAGTAAAGTGGTTAACGGTTAACTCCGCAAGCGGCGGCTTAGCCAGATACCGTGATGAGGGCGCTGACGCCATGCCACTGAAGAGATAGTGTGCATGGTGTTCAGATGTCCGAGAATGCGCTGCAGATGTTGCTCCAGCGTACTTGACGGCCCATATGTCAACGTCTCTGGCGATTCCATGATGTTGATTTCCCCGGAATCACTCGGCCCGTCGTACTCCAGCCGTTGCTGGCAGCGTTGCAACGCAATTTCACACGACTGTAAATAACGCTGCGCCAGATCCGGTGTCAGCATGGTATGTTCACGCGCCAGTGTCGTCATCGCGTTGATATGTTCAACAATAAACTGGCTGTGAGTTACCCATAATTTCATATCTGCCAGATATCGCGTATTAAATCCCGGCTCCTGCATTGCCTGATTAAGCGAGTTAAACAGCGCATTATGCGCCTGGTTTACGCGCATACGTTGCCACGCCAGTGGCGTCGGCTGAGGATTGTTGCTGAGGATCAAGCGGATGGCCTCCTGATCGGCCTCCAGCGCATCATGGGCATTTTTACGCAGCAGACCGCTTTGCCACTGGGGCCACAGCCAAACCATTCCGCCGAAAGCAATCAGGCAGCCGATTAGCGTATCAATAAGCCTGGCGATAATAAACTCTTCGCCATTAAGCGTGAGCAGTTGCAGTGTGTAAACGGCGGTAATAGTAAAACCGACCGTTGCCCAGCCGTAACTCTTGCGAATCATTAAATAGCTTATCAAGGTGATAAGCAGCATGGATGCCAGTGCGAAACCCTCTGGTAAATGGAAGTGCAGGGCAACCCCGGCAATGATAAGCCCGGCCATAGTCCCTGCAGCCCGGTGTACAATGCGTACCCGCGTCGCGCTATAACCATGTTGCGTGACCAGCATAATAGTCAGCATGATCCAATAGGGCTTAGGCAAATGCAGTGCGCTACCCATCAGGCTGGCGATGCTGAGCATGACGCTAATACGGGCAGCGGTACGCAGGGCGGTAGATTTGAGCGAGAGATAACTTTTTATGGCCGGGAGCAGCGGCAACCGGCGTTGCTGTTCGGCCATCAAATCGCGTTGGTAGAGTGGCCGCTGGGTGCGCAGTACGCGGGCAATACGGCTAAAATGCCAGGCGCAAAATTGCCCCACCGGATTCTCAGGATGCTGGTGGGCGATTTTTTCCAGCGCGCCAATCTGCTTATCCATGTTGAAACGCGACGGATAGTGATGGTAGAGGATATCATCCGCCAGTACGCGCAGGCGTGCGGCAACGGTTTGGGCATTCCAGCGGATCACTTGTTCGGCGTGGGTTTCTTCCACCAGTTTTTGTACCTCTTCCGGCTGATGCAGGCTGACAGAGATATGCTCCTGCAGATCCATCGCCATCTGAAAAACACGCAGCAAGCGCTTGTAATCATTATTCTTATTAGCTGAAAGCATATGCATTTGCTGATAGCACTGGCTTATCAGATCGACAGCTTTTTGCTGGCGTGCAAGTAGCGGCGGTAGGGATTTTTCCGGATCAGCATGCTGCGTTAGCAAGCTATATTTGGCTTCGCAATAATCGGCCAGTTGTCGGTAAAGCAGACTGAGTGATTCGCGCAGTGGTTGTTCTTTCCATAGCCAGAACCAGAACCAGTTAAACAGCCCATACCAGAGTGTGCCGAAAGTATAGATGAGCAGTGGTTCCCATACCGGCATGTTTCCTGCGAGGTTTAGGGTGAAGATAGCTGCGATAAGCGATGCTGGCAGCAGGCGTCCGTGCAGAGAGCTGATTTCTGCTGTCACCCCAAGTAACATCGTCAAGACGGTAAAAATCAACGGCAGCGGAAGGTCTTCGCCCAACAGGAGTTGTACCGCGAGGCTACTGCCAGCAAACAGTGAACCGCCAATAATCAGGCGCTTAAAGAAACGTTTATGAGGTGTATCGAGGCCGGCAATATTGCAGCAAGCAGGCACAAGAGAAAAGAGCAGACCTTGCTGAAGATGACCGATGATCAGCCCAACAGCCACGGGCAGGGACAACACCAGCGTTTGTCGCAGTGCGTAGTTGATTTCCGGGTGATAAATCAGCCTGCGCCACATGGGAAAGAGAAACGGTGCAACGCTCTGGCGCTGCACCGTTTTGTTGATCAACGCGTCCCGTATACCACGATAGTTTTACCGTGGGCAGAGATAAGATTCTGGTCTTCGAGCATTTTCAAAATACGCCCCACCGTTTCACGAGAACAACCGACGATTTGACCAATTTCCTGACGGGTAATTTTAATTTGCATACCGTCAGGATGCGTCATTGCATCAGGTTGTTTCGCCAGATTCAGCAGCGTCTGCGCGATACGTCCCGTTACGTCAAGGAAGGCGAGATTGCCCACTTTCTCTGAAGTCACTTGCAGGCGGCGCGCCATCTGCGAGGAGAGGCGCATCAGAATATCCGGGTTAACCTGAATAAGCTGACGGAATTTTTTATAGGAAATTTCGGCCACTTCACATGCAGTCTTAGCGCGTACCCATGCACTGCGCTCCTGACCCTCTTCGAACAGGCCCAGTTCACCGATAAAGTCTCCCTGGTTCAGGTAAGAGAGAATCATCTCTTTACCTTCTTCATCCTTGATGAGCACTGCCACTGAGCCTTTGACGATGTAATACAACGTTTCCGCTTTTTCACCCTGGTGAATCAGCGTGCTCTTCGACGGGTACTTATGAATGTGGCAATGAGACAAGAACCATTCGAGAGTCGGGTCTGTTTGCGGTTTGCCAAGCACCATGCGCGATTATCCTCTGTTATAAGCTGGCTCCGAAAACAGGGGCTATGCCTGTTTCCGGGGTTGCAATCAAAGCTTCCAAATCCTGGGAAGTGGGCCGTCAGTGACGCCTGCGGCCTCTAATGTATGATGTCCTATGCGTACATGTGTAACGTCTATGTATCTCTATTGCATCCAGACTGTTTTAGCATAGCTTTTGACGCCTGTCTCCTGGTGTCTCGCTTCAGCATGACGCAGGTCGCCTTCCGTTGCGAGTTTTGTTATGTGCGCGTAATCTGTAACAAAAATTGCAACTGCGGAGTGATGAAAATGCAGGCTCGTGTGAAATGGGTTGAAGGGTTAACGTTCCTCGGTGAGTCCGCTTCTGGCCACCAAATTCTGATGGACGGTAACTCAGGGGACAAAGCACCTAGTCCAATGGAAATGGTGCTAATGGCGGCAGGTGGGTGCAGTGCTATCGACGTCGTTTCTATCCTGCAAAAAGGTCGTCATAATGTGACCGATTGTGAAGTGAAGCTGACCTCCGAACGTCGGGAAGAGGCACCACGTCTCTTTACCCATATTAATCTGCACTTCATTGTCAGCGGTAAAGAACTCAAAGATGCGGCCGTTTCGCGTGCGGTCGATCTCTCAGCAGAGAAGTATTGCTCCGTCGCGCTGATGCTGGAAAAAGCGGTGAATATCACCCACTCTTATGAAGTCATTGAAGGCTAAGCTTGCATATCCGGTGGTCTGGCGCCACCGGATGCCCATCACTGAATCTTTTTCCCTTCCATCAACCGCTGTACCAGCGGGGTCATAATCAGTTCCATTGCCAGTCCCATTTTACCCCCTGGCACCACCAGCGTATCCATATGGGAAATAAACGATCCTTGCAGCATTGCCAGTAGCCATGGGTAATCTATCTCTTGCAGATTGCGAAAGTGAATCACCACAAAACTTTCATCCAGTGACGGAATATTTTTAGCCGCGAAAGGATTCGAGGTATCGACGGTGGGTACGCGCTGGAAGTTAATATGCGTGCGGGAAAATTGCGGCGTAATGAAATTAATATAGTCGTCCATGGAACGTACCACCGAATCCATTACCGCTTCGCGGGAGTGTCCACGTTCGCTGGTGTCGCGAACAAGTTTTTGGATCCACTCCAGGTTGACAATCGGCACCACGCCAACCAGCAAGTCTACCTGCCGGGCAACATCATTTTGCGGCGTGACGACACCACCATGTAGTCCTTCGTAAAACAGGATATCAGTAGGTTCTGGCAGCGGTTGCCATGGCGTAAATGTACCCGGCACCTGATTCCAGGGCACGGCTTCGTCATAGGTATGCAGATACTTTCGTGCCTGGCCTTTACCGCTCTGCCCGTATTCGATAAAAGTCTGCTCCAGCAGGCCAAAGTCGTTTGCTTCCGGACCAAAGTAGCTGATATGCCGACCGAGATCGCGGGCTTTACGGATAGCCATATCCATCTCCGGGCGGGTATAGCGATGAAAGCTGTCACCCTCTACCTCTGCCGCATGAAGATTTAATTGCGCGAAGATTTTACGAAAGGCAAGACTGGTGGTGGTCGTTCCCGCGCCGCTGGAGCCTGTAACGGCGATAACCGGATGTTTGGCGGACATAGTAACTCCCTGAGTTCGTTTTTTTATGTAGGGTCTGCCGCCAGACATTCGTTAACCGTGGAACTGCCCACGCGGCATGATATTCACCGTCTCGTGCAGTTCTGACCACACCAGCACAGCTTCGCCGCATTGCAGTTGCCGCTTAACATCGGCGACCTTTTGTTCAAGCGAGCGTTCATGTTCACCATAATCGGTGCCTTCGCGCAAGACAAAGCTCTCAATCAGGTTATTTAGCGTCTCTTCTTCAATCTCTTGCCACGGGATAATCATCTTATGCCTCCAGATAAGCGGACAACCAATCCGGAATCCGGCTCTCCAGCCACATTTCAGGACGTCGCAACGTACCGCCGACAAAACCAACGTGGCCGCCGTGTTCCGTTAACTGATATTCAATATTGGCAGGTAAAGTGCCGGGTTGAGGTATGACATTATGATCCATAAAAGGATCATCTTTGGCGTGAATAATCAGTGTCGGCTTACGAATATTGGGTAGCAGTGGCATCGCACTACTGCGACGATAGTAATCCAGCGCATCGGCAAAGCCGTGTATCTTCGCTGTCACCAGATCGTCAAATTCCCGAATACGACGTACCTTACGCAGCGTTGTCAGCGTTAATGGCAGCGAACCGGGGTAGGCGCGCAGTTTTCGCGCGGCGTTCGCTTTCAGCAGATTCAGTAGATAGCGCTGGTAAACACGGGAAAAACCCTTATCCATATGGTAGCTACATGCTTCCAGCATTAGGGGCGCGGAAACAATAACCGCTGCATCAATCGGCAGGCTGTCATCTGCCTTCGCCAGCAAGCAGCCCAGCATATTACCGCCGAGGGAGTAACCTACTGCTGCGGTGGGAACCTGCCCCATCTCCCGACGAAGCCAGTGTAAAAACCAGCTACCATCTTCAGTTTCGCCAGAGTGATAAATACGCGCCAGGCGATTCGGTATGCCGCTACAGCTACGAAAATGCATTACCACACCAAGCCAGCCGCGTTCCCGTGCTGCATTGACCAGACCGTGTGCATAAGGACTATGCAGGCTGCCTTCAAGCCCATGAAAAACCACCAGACGCGGCTTATGTCGGGCCTGATAGGGTTCTTCACTCCATGCGAGATCGACAAAATCCCCATCCGGTAACTCAAGGCGCTGCCACCAGGGATCGAACTGCAAACGGCGGCGTAAAATGCGTGGCAACATCGTTTGTAGATGCGGGTTCCTGGCCCCTGGCATGGGATGAAAATTGTGTGTATCTCCTTGTATTGAAGGGATATTTACAGGTGTAATTTCTACCATCTTGTCTAAGCGTTTTATTCAATAGACGATTATTATACGTGCGAATAATTGACCTGTTTAATATTTTGCTGCGGTTGGCGCCGATTAGCAGCGATATAGGGCTCAGTTTCCCAAACGGAGCCCATATAGAGCTTTTCTCTCCCCCCGAAACTGATCTGCATCACAAATTGTTTCTTCGTTCATTACTCTCAGGCTAATGATTTCCCGACGACCTTAATTGATGCCTTCTTCAGCAAAGCGCACACTGAATGCAGTGTTAAGCAAGTCAAAATGATGAGCTGAATCAGGAGGTTAATAATGTTATCTGGGCAAACGTCCGCACCGGTCTGGAACACGCGGCGCAGCGAGAAACAGCGCCGCCTGGCGTCCATTCCCGTGCAGGGCAAGGTACTGCCGACCGGCGACCTTGTCGCCATGCTGGAAAAACTGATTGCGCCGGGCGATCGCGTGGTGCTTGAAGGGAATAACCAAAAGCAGGCGGATTTTCTCTCCCGCTCGCTGGCGGAGGTTAACCCGCAGAGAGTTCACGACCTGCATATGATTATGCCAAGCGTGGGTCGTAGCGAGCATCTCGATATCTTTGAAAAAGGCATCGCCCATAAGCTCGATTTCTCTTTCTCCGGTACACAAAGCCTGCGAATCTCGCAATTGCTGGAAGATGGCCTGTTAGAAATCGGTGCTATCCATACATACATCGAACTTTATTCCCGTCTGTACGTTGACCTCAGCCCTAACGTGGCGCTGATTGCGGGTTATAAAGCGGACCGTAAAGGTAACCTCTATACCGGCCCGAGTACCGAAGATACCCCTGCGCTGGTAGAAGCTGCCGCCTTTCGCGATGGCATCGTGATCGCCCAGGTTAATGAACTGGTCGATGACGAATGCGATTTGCCGCGAGTGGATATCCCCGGCTCGTGGATCGATTACGTTGTTGTCGCGGATAAACCCTTCTTTATTGAACCACTGTTTACCCGCGATCCTCGTCTGATCAAGCAAGAGCATATTTTGATGGCGATGATGGCCATTAAAGGTATCTATGCCGAGCATCAGGTGCAGTCGCTGAATCACGGTATCGGTTTTAACACTGCGGCGATTGAACTGCTGTTGCCGACCTATGGTGAGCAGCTTGGTCTGAAAGGCAAAATTTGTAAGCACTGGACATTGAATCCGCACCCAACGCTGATTCCGGCCATTGAGAGCGGCTGGGTTGAGAGCGTGCACTGTTTCGGTGGGGAACTGGGGATGGAAGAGTATATCCGTGCCCGTCCGGACATCTTCTTTACTGGCGCTGATGGTTCCATGCGCTCAAACCGCGCCTTCTGCCAGTTAGCGGGGCAATACGCGGTAGATATGTTTATTGGCTCCACGCTTCAGGTGGATGGCCTCGCCAACTCATCAACGGTAACTCGTGGTCGTCTTTCTGGCTTTGGCGGCGCGCCGAATATGGGGCATGACCCGCACGGCCGCCGTCATGCTACTCCGGCATGGTTGAATATGATCACCGAACCAGACCCAATGCAGCGCGGTAAGAAACTGGTGGTGCAGATGGTCGAAACTTTCCAGGCTGGTGTGAAGCCAACCTTTGTGGAAAGTCTGGATGCGGTGGAAGTGGCGAAAACTGCCGGTATGCCATTGGCTCCGGTGATGATTTATGGCGATGACGTGACCCATGTTCTGACCGAAGAGGGGATTGCCTATCTCTATCGTGCAGAAAACCTCGAAGAGCGTCGCGCTATGGTTGCCGCGGTTGCTGGTATCACCGACATCGGGCTGGGTGTGGACGCCAAACGCGTCGCAGCACTGCGCCAAAGCGGCAAAGTGGTCTACCCGGAAGATATGGGTATCCGTCGCACTGACGCCACCCGTTCTCTACTGGCAGCCAGTAGCGTAGCTGACCTGGTTGAGTGGTCCGGCGGACTTTATAACCCACCTGCGAAATTCCGGAGCTGGTAATGAAACTTCTGCCACAGATTGCAGCGGAAGGCGGTGCCTTTTGTCTGGCGCAAACCGCCACACAGTGTCTCATTGACGAAGCACGTTTAAGCCCAAAGCCCGGTCTGGTGGACAGTCGGGGGAATGGCGCGCATCACGATTTAACGCTTTCTCTAATGGAGCGTTCTGCGCATAGCCTTACCCCCACGTTTCAGGCGCTGGCGCAGCAGAGCTGGCAGCGACCAGCAGATGTTGCGCTCAGACAAACCATAGGGCGACTCGGTAGGGAAGGGGAGCAGCAGATGATGGCTGCCACCGGTGGGGTGAACACCCATCGTGGCGCGATTTGGGCGTTAGGGTTGTTGGTCAGTGCAACCGCCATGACCGGTAGCGGCCAGCCGCAGGTCATTGCCGCCAGCGCTGCCCGCCTGGCGCAACTCCCTGATGAGGCGGCGCCGAAGCTTTTTAGCAAAGGGCTGCGGGCGACACATCGTTACCGGGTTCCCGGTGCGCGTGAAGAAGCACAGCAGGGGTTTCCGCACATTATGCAACTGGCGCTGCCACAGCTACAACGCAGCCGTGAACAGGGCAGTAGCGAAACCGAGGCGAGGCTGGATGCATTGATGGCGATTATGACCACCCTTAGCGACACCTGTGTGTTATCGCGTGCAGGACTCGAAGGGCTGGAAGCGATGCAGGCTGGAGCCAAAGCCGTACTGCAAGCGGGCGGCGTTGCGACACCCGACGGCAAGCAGGCGCTGGCCGTACTGGATAAGCAGATGCTGGCGCTCAATGCCTCACCGGGCGGCGCGGCAGATTTACTTGCCGCCACGCTATTTCTTGACCGTGTTGCCTCGCCTTATTTAGCGAATTAAGAGGAAGTTATGCAACAGATTACGTTAACCGTGCCAGCAAGCCGCACGTTAAGCGGTAAAGCTCTGGCAGGCGTTGTGGGCTCCGGGGATATGGAGGTGTTATTCACCGCCGACCAGGGGCAAACGCTCACTATCGATATTACCACCTCTGTGGATAACAGCCGTGGACGTTGGGAGACTCTCTTCAATCGTCTGGGTCTGGTCAGTGAACTGCCGGCGGGCAAGTTAGTGATCCACGATTTCGGTGCGACGCCGGGTGTGGCGCGAATCCGCATCGAACAAGTTTTCGAGGAGGTGAGCTATGCGTAACGATCACAGTTTTATCGAACTAAAAGCGCGTCAGCGTGCTCATGCCCTGTTAGATGAGGGGAGCTACCGTGAACTACTCGATCCCTTTGAAGGCATTATCTCCCCATGGTTAGGGCCGCAGGGCATCGTGCCTCAGGCGGATGATGGCATGGTGGTCGCCAAAGGGACTATCAATGGTCAGCCAGCGGTAGTTGTCGCCATTGAAGGCTCTTTCCAGGGCGGCAGCATGGGTGAAGTCTCCGGAGCGAAAATGGCGGCAGCGCTGGAACTGGCGGCAGAAGACAACCGCAACGGTATCCCCACTCAGGCGGTGCTATGCCTGGAAACAGGCGGGGTACGTTTGCAGGAGGCTAATCTTGGGTTAGCCGCAATTGCTGATATTCATGCGGCGATTGTCGATCTGCGCCGATATACCCCGGTAGTCGGTATTGTTGCCGGTACGGTGGGCTGCTTCGGCGGTATGTCTATTGCTGCGGCGCTGTGCAGTTATTTAATTGTCACCCGCGAAGCGCGCCTCGGTCTGAATGGTCCTCAGGTTATTGAGCAAGAAGCGGGAATAGACGAGTACGACTCCCGCGATCGCCCATTTATCTGGAGTATGACCGGTGGCGAAGTGCGTTATCGCAGCGGGCTGGTGGATGCGCTGGTAAGTGACGGCGTAAATGCGGTGAAGCAGGCGATGAATGACGCTATTGCCAAAGGCGTACCTGCAAAACATCGCACCGATAACTACGACGATTATCTGCAACGACTGACAAACTTTGACACCCGCAAACAAGCGGATAGCGAACAGATCAGCGCGTTGTTTGCCGAGGAGGGTAAAGCATGAGTTCAACAGTAAGCCGCGGCGCGTTATGGCTGGAAAAACTGGCGCCCAATGCACAGCGTCTGAGTGGGCTCTGTCCATCAGTGCAGGCTGCAGATGGTGAAATCAACGGTGAAGCAGTGCGTTTTATCGCCGTGGTTCCTGATGCTAACAACCATTACCCGCGTGCGGCAAAAGGCGAAGTGGGTCTGTTGGAAGGCTGGACTCTGGCGAAAGTCGTGAGTGAAACCATTGCCGCCGATGCAAACAGCAGCATTAAGCGCCCAATTATCGCGGTGATAGATGTTCCCAGCCAGGCTTATGGTCGTCGCGAAGAAGCGTTTGGTATTCACCAGGCACTGGCGGGAGCCGCTGGCGCATATGCTAATGCGCGTCTGGCGGGGCATCCGGTTATTGGCTTGATTGTTGGCAAAGCGATGTCCGGGGCGTTTCTGGCGCATGGTTACCAGGCAAATCGCCTGATCGCTTTCAACGATCCGGGGGTGCTTATCCATGCAATGGGTAAAGATTCGGCGGCGCGTATTACGTTGCGTACCGTGGAGGCACTGGAAAAACTGGCGGCGACTATTCCGCCGATGGCCTACGACATCAGTAACTATGCCACGTTGGGGTTACTGGCGGATCTGCTAAATATCAGCAATCCGGATGCCCCTTCCGCAAGCGATCTGGCGCAGGTGCAAAGCACTCTGCAACAGGCAATCCTTGGCGCTCGTCAGGACACCACGTTGAAAAACCGTCTGGGTGCCGACAACCGCCGCAGCTCCGCAGTTGTGCGCGAACGCATGAAAGCAAGCTGGTAAGTAAAAAGAAACCTGCCAGACAGCGAACCCATGGGCGTGTAAGGCGCGCCCATGCAGGATTTTGCTGCTGAAAATAATAATCATCGCGCAAGTGTTTTTACTCTTCTTATAGGTGATCTATGACTTACATTATCGTTCATGCCCTTGCTCCAATTTTTATCATCATGCTGCTGGGGTTCTGGGCAGGGAAGGCCAAAATGGTCGACAACAAAAATGTTTCCCTGCTCAATATTTTTGTAATGGACTTCGCGCTTCCTGCCGCGTTGTTTAGCGCTACCGTACAGACACCGTGGGACGGCATCATTGCACAATCACCGCTGATCCTCGTGCTGACGCTTTCTATGTGGATTACCTATGCGGCGATTTACTTCCTGGCGACCTCTGTCTTTAAAAAATCACCGCAGGATGCTGCCGTGCTGACACTGACTGTGGCGCTGCCGAACTATGCGGCGCTGGGGCTGCCCATCCTTGGTAGCGTACTGGGTGAAGTGCCTTCCACTTCGCTCTCTGTAGCGGTCTCCATTGCCTGCGGCTCGGTATTAATGACACCGTTCTGCCTGTTGATCCTGGAGCGTGAAAAAGCACGTGCCGAAGGCGGCAATACTGGTTCTACGCTGGCGATGCTACCCGTGCTGATGTGGCGTTCAGTGAAAAAACCGATTGTCTGGGGGCCGTTGCTGGGTGTGGTGTTATCAGCTTTTGGTATCAAAATGCCGGAACTGCTGCTGGCTTCAATCAAACCGTTGGGTCTTGCGGCTACCGCTGCGGCGCTGTTCCTCACCGGGGTGATCCTCTCCGCACGTAAACTGGCCATTAACACCATGGTTATTACTTCGACCATTACCAAATTGCTGATTCAGCCTGCCATTGCCTGGGGCATTGTGCTGCTGTTTGGGTTGCATGGCTCTGTTGCCATTACCGCAATTTTGATGATTGCGCTGGCTGCTGGCTTCTTTGGCGTGGTGTTTGGTAACCGCTTTGGCGTGCAATCGCCGGATGCGGAAGCGGTACTGTTGTTGAGCTCCGTGCTCTGTATCCTGTCACTACCGCTGTTCATCTCCCTGACTTCAGGAATGTAATTATGACTGCAACATTACGTCCGCACGATCTTCTCTGGTTGAGTGCGCAAGACGCGCTGGAAGGTGTAACAGAGCCCTGGGTAAAAGAGCTCTGGCATACCGGTTTACCGGTAGTGGTGCGGCGTGATGTTGCCTCTGGCGATCGGATCCCTGTCGGTGTGCGCGGGCTAAAGCGCGATCAGCGCGCCGCAGGGTGGGTGAAAACGCAGAATATTATCCGTGTGGTTTCTCCTGAACAGCTTATTGGAGCGCAAGACCTTATACGCTCGCCCTTTATCTCTCAGCCACCGGTACAACTGGCGCTACAACTGGCTCAATTGAGCTTTCCGTGGGCATGGGGGGTAACTGGCGGTACTGGTTACGCTCTGGCAACCGGTATTGCCGTGATCCATGCTACTAGCGATCTCGACTTACTGATTCGAGCCCCTCAGCCGCTTGCTCTCAGCGATCTTCAGCGCTGGCAACAACAGCTCAGCGGCGGCTTATGCCGTGCCGATACCCAGATAGAAACGCCGTTTGGTGGTTTTGCGTTGGCGGAGTGGCTCCGTGATGGGCGAGTATTGCTGAAAACCAGCCACGGGCCGCGTCTGGTGAGTGACCCCTGGCGCAGGGAGCCGTAATGAAAATTTTATTCACTTTTCCAGGCCAGGGGACGCAACGTCCTGCTATGTTACAGGCGTTACCGGGAACAGAACTGGCACAAGCCCATGATGTACTGGGCGCAGAAGTTGATACGCTGGACACGCCGCAGGCGTTACAGCATACACGGGCGGTACAACTGGCCCTGTTGATTTCAGGCGTTGCCTGGGGGCGAGAGTTACAGCGCCAGGGCGTTGCGGTTGATATTGTCAGTGGTCTGTCGATAGGCGCTTATCCGGCGGCGGTCATTGCCGGAGCACTCGATTTTCACGATGCGTTGCGGCTGGTGGCGCTACGCGGCGATTTAATGGAACAAGCTTATCCACACGGTTACGGTCTGACAGCGATTATGGGCTTGACGCTACCCCAGGTGGAAAAACTGGTGGTGGGGAGTGGTGCTTTTATTGCCAACCTGAATGCTGAAACACAGATTGTGATTGCCGGAAGCGATGCAGCCATGGTACAGGTGGCTGAGCAAGCATTGGCGAAAGGGGCGAGTAAAGCGCAACGCCTTGCCGTCAGTGTGCCTTCACATTGTGCGCTGTTGGCAGAACCGGCGCAAAAACTGGCTCAGGCCTTTGCCGGGGTGACATTGCGTAGACCGCAGTGTGCTTATTTAAGTGGCAGTAGTGGGCGGGTACTGTGGCAACCGGAGCAGATAGCCGACGATCTGGCATGGAATATGGCGCGTACGGTACGCTGGCAGGAGGCCGTGATTGCGGCAAATGAACGTGAAGCCAGGCTGGCGATAGAAATGCCGCCGGGCGGCATTCTGACTTGTCTGACGCACCAGGCTTCATGGAGTGGTGATAGCATCTCGCTGGAGCGTAGTGGGATGGATGTCGCCGTGCATCTGGCGAAACGCCTCAGGGCGCAGGGGTGATTTTTTCCTCCAGGCTTCGGGCGTACATACGCCCTTCCGCCGCCAGTGCCAGCAGGTTAGGGTCGCGTTCGCGGTTACGGGCAAAGACTATCGCGATAAGTTGCTGCATTTGATACGGCTCAGCCAACCGTAGTAGCTGTACCGAACTTTCATAAACCTTCTTCATGCGCCCCGGCATCAGCGTAAAACCAACCCCGGCCTGCACCAGACTGAGCATAGAGAAGATATCGTTCACGCGGGTAACAATCTCCGGCTCGAATCCGGCAATGTGGAATGCCTCCTGGAAACCGGCGTAAGTTGCAAAACCTTCTGCCAGCGAGACAAATTTTTGCGTTCGGTAGTCGCGCAGATCCGCAAGTGTATCGGTATGTAAGGTTGCGCTGGCAGGAGCGGCAAGAAAGATGTCGTCATGAAACAGTGGTAAGACTTCGAGGCTATTGCGATCGAGTTCGCTTTCGGAAATGGAGATCAAAATTGCGTCAAGCGAGCCCTCTTCCAGCATATGCAGGAGTGTTTCGTTCGAACCCATCGTCAGGTCCATCTCCAGCTCAGGACGGCGCAACTTCATGCCCATGATCAGTCGTGGAACGGTTTCCAGGGTAAGTGAATAAAGCGTCCCGACACGTAAACGCCCCTGGCCAACCCCGGCTGTTTTTCGTGCCTCATCCAGGCCCCGTTCCATTAACTGTGTTACTTCCTGACAGTACTCCAGTAGTGTCCAGGCGGCGGGTAAGGGCTGCAGGTTGCGACCTTTATGGACAAAGAGCGGGCAGCGTACATTCTCTTCCAGCGTATGCAGCGCGCGATGAACGCTCACCCCACTCAGGTTGAGCGCCTCGGCGGTGCGGGCGATATTTCCTTTCTCCATAAAGGTCATGAAAATACCCAGCTTGCGAAAGGTAATGTCGTTGGTGATATCCAGGTTCATAAACTCCCGCCCGCTATTCGTCAATTAATCGCTTTGTAGCATCGCTTCCAGTTGCTCATGCGCATCCAGCCACGCCATCTCACACTCTTCAAGTGCGGATTTTGCGGTAGCTTGCTGCTGCAGGCAGGCCGTTAGCTCAGCCTTGCGGCTCTGTTCGTACAGTTCGCTATCGCTGAGTTTCTCTTCCGCCTGTGTCAGTTGGACGTTGAGTTTCTCCATCTCTTTTTCCAGCCGGGCGATCTCTTTACGCAGAGGTTGCGTTTGGGTTCGCAATTCAGCTTCACGGCGTTTCTGATCTTTACGCGCCTGGGCGCTGTTCGCACTCTCTTTCGTGCTTTCCGCGCCCTGATTCTCCTGCTTTTGTACGTCGCTCATCCACTGCTGATAATCTTCCAGATCGCCTTCAAACGGTTCGACTTTACCGCCATGCACCAGATAAAGATCGTCTGTGGTTGAACGCAATAAATGGCGATCGTGCGAGACGACAACCAGCGCGCCTTCAAACTCAATCAACGCTTCGGTCAACGCCTGGCGCATATCAAGATCCAGGTGGTTCGTCGGTTCATCAAGTAGGAGTAAGTTTGGGCGCTGCCAGACAATCAGCGCTAACACCAGCCGCGCTTTTTCGCCGCCAGAAAAACGCTCTGTAGCTTCGGTGACTTTATCACCCTGAAAACCAAAGCCGCCAAGGTAGTCGCGCAGTTTCTGCTCTGCCTCTTGCGGTGCGAGGCGCGCCATGTGTTGCAATGGAGATTCATCGGCGCGTAAAAATTCCAGTTGATGCTGGGCAAAGTAACCGAGCTTAATCCCTTTTGCCAGGCCAATCTCGCCACTTTGTGGAGCAAGTTCACCAGCCAGCAGTTTGATTAGCGTCGACTTACCGGCTCCATTACGCCCCAACAATCCAATGCGTGAACCTGGCACTAAATTAAGTTTGATAGCATTCAGAATGGTGCGATCGCCATAACCCGCGCTGACTTTCTCCATCTTTAACAATGGGTTCGGCAGGCTTTCCGGGGCACGGAAGCTGAAATGGAACGGGTTGTCGACATGGGCCGGCGCAATCAATTCCATACGCTCCAACATTTTGATTCGGCTTTGTGCCTGTTTCGCTTTGCTGGCTTTGGCTTTAAAACGATCTATAAAGCTTTGCAAATGGGCGACACGCTGCTGCTGGCTCTCATAGGTAGCTTGCTGTTGCGCTAACCGCGTGGCGCGCTGACGTTCAAATGAACTGTAGTTGCCGGTGTATTCGAACAGGCTTTGCTGCTCAATATGTACAATTTTGTCTACGATCGGATCGATAAAGTCGCGATCGTGGGAGATAAGAATCAGGGTTCCCTGATAGCTTTTCAGCCACTTTTCCAGCCAGATGACGGCATCAAGATCGAGGTGGTTAGTAGGCTCATCAAGCAGGAGTAGATCCGAGCGGCAGATCAGGGCCTGGGCAAGGTTTAAACGCATGCGCCAGCCGCCGGAAAAGTCGCTTACCGGGCGGCTAAGCTGTTCATTAGAGAAACCCAGACCGTGTAGCAAACTGGCGGCACGGGAGCGAATAGTCCAGGCATCAATGGCGTCAAGTTTGCCATGTATGCTGGCGATGGCGTGGCCATCGTCACGTTCATTGGCGGCATTAAGTTGTGCCTCGAGCTGCCGATACTCACGGTCGCCATCAATGACATAGTCGATAGCTGCTTCGTCCAGCGCGGGGGTTTCCTGGTTTACCCATGCCAGTTGCCAGGTGCCAGGGTAAGTGAAACTGCCGCCATCGGCGCTAATCTCGTTTTTCAAAAGCGACAACAGCGTCGATTTGCCGCAGCCATTTTTGCCCACCAGACCCACTTTCTGGCCCGGATTAATGGTGGCCGTGGCGTTATCCAGCAGGACACGCACACCGCGACGAATTTGTAACGAGGAGAAAACAATCATAAGGCGCCGTATGTTCAGACTATGTTAATTTATCATTGTGATAATGTAAGGTTGCGGCTAAGTACCGCACCGGGGCCGCAATGTTAGCCCAAAATGCAGACAATAGACAAAATCATTCTGACGGCGCAAGCAGCGAGCCGGAAGAGTAATAGAACCACACCCTGGAGGGGAATGATGTCGCAGACAGCGAAAGTGTTGCTGCTGTATGCCCATCCGGAATCACAGGACTCGGTGGCTAACCGAGTTTTGCTCAAGCCGGCTTCGCAACTGCAAAACGTAACGGTGCACGATCTGTACGCCCGTTATCCTGATTTTTTTATTGATATCCCATATGAACAGGCGCTGCTGTGTGAACATGACGTTATTGTTTTCCAGCATCCTCTCTACACCTACAGTTGCCCGGCACTATTGAAAGAGTGGTTAGACCGCGTATTAAGCCGTGGCTTTGCCAGTGGCATCGGAGGGAACCAACTTGCGGGAAAGTATTGGCGTAGTGTGGTCACCACGGGTGAACCAGAGAGCGCTTATCGTCACGACGGCCTTAATCGCTATCCCATGAGCGATATTCTGCGCCCCTTTGAGTTGACTGCGGCAATGTGTCGGATGCACTGGCTCAGCCCCATCGTTATTTACTGGGCGCGCCGACAATCGCCGCAGGAACTGGCAAGCCATGCCAGAGCATATGGTGACTGGCTGGCCTCACCCCTGCCCGATGGAGGACATTAATGGCCGGTTCTGATCTTTTACTGGCGGGGGTTCTCTTCCTCTTCGCCGCAGTAGTCGCTGTACCGCTGGCCGCAAGATTGGGTATCGGTGCGGTGCTCGGTTATCTCTTAGCGGGAATCGCCATCGGCCCGTGGGGGCTGGGTTTTATCAGTGATGTTGATGAGATCCTCCACTTCTCTGAGTTGGGGGTGGTATTCCTGATGTTTATCATTGGGCTAGAGCTGAACCCGGCGAAGTTATGGGAGCTACGACGCTCTATTTTCGGCGTAGGCGCCGCGCAGCTGTTGTTTAGCGCGGCCATTCTTGGCGGGTTGCTGGTACTCACGCAGTTCTCATGGCAAGCGGCGATTATTGGCGGTATAGGGCTGGCAATGTCCTCGACGGCCATGGCATTACAACTGATGCGTGACAAAGGGATGAATCGCAGCGAAGCGGGGCAGCTTGGGTTTTCGGTACTGCTGTTCCAGGATCTGGCGGTTATCCCGGCACTGGCGCTGGTACCGCTGCTGGCGGGTAATGGCGATGATCATCTCGACTGGATGAAAGTCGGCATGAAAGTGCTCGCTTTCGCTGGCATGTTGATTGGCGGGCGTTATTTGCTGCGCCCGGTTTTCCGCTTTATTGCCGCCTCCGGTGTGCGCGAGGTATTCACAGCCGCAACCTTACTTTTGGTACTCGGCTCTGCGTTATTTATGGATGCGCTGGGGCTATCGATGGCGCTGGGGACCTTTATTGCCGGGGTGTTGCTGGCTGAAAGTGAATATCGCCACGAACTGGAAACCGCAATCGACCCTTTCAAGGGGTTGCTGCTGGGTCTGTTTTTTATCTCGGTGGGTATGGCGCTAAATCTTGGCGTACTCTACACCCATCTGCTATGGGTGATTATCAGCGTTGTCGTATTGGTGGCGGTTAAAACTGGGGTGCTATATGCGCTCGCACGCCTGTACGGGCTGCGTAGTTCGGAGCGGATGCAATTTGCCGGCGTGCTGAGTCAGGGAGGCGAGTTTGCCTTTGTGCTCTTTTCTATCGCCTCCTCGCAGCGGCTCTTTCAAAATGATCAGATGGCGCTATTACTGGTGACCGTAACGCTGTCGATGATGACTACACCGCTGTTAATGCGTTGCATCGATAGGCTCATTTCGCGGCGCTTAAATGTGCCGGAAGAGGAGGGGGAAACGCCCTGGGTTGAGGATGATAAGCCTCAGGTCATTGTGGTCGGTTTTGGGCGTTTCGGGCAGGTAATTGGTCGCCTGCTAATGGCGAATAAGATGCGAATTACCGTGCTGGAGAGGGATATCAGCGCTGTCAATGTGATGCGTAAGTACGGTTACAAGGTGTATTACGGCGATGCGACGCAACTGGAGTTACTGCGTTCGGCAGGAGCAGAGGCAGCGCAATCCATTGTCATTACTTGTAATGAACCGGAAGATACGATGAAGCTGGTGGAGCTTTGTCAAAAACATTTCCCGCATCTTGCCATTCTGGCGCGCGCACGAGGGCGTGTAGAGGCGCATGAACTTTTGCAGGCTGGCGTGACGCAATTTTCCCGCGAAACATTTTCCAGTGCGCTGGAGTTGGGGCGTAAGACGCTTGTTTCGCTGGGAATGCATCCACATCAGGCCCAGCGTGCGCAGTTGCACTTTAAGCGTCTCGATATGCGCATGCTGCGCGAGCTAATGCCGGTACATACCGATACGGTGCAAATTTCGCGGGCGCGTGAGGCACGGCGTGAGCTGGAAGAGATTTTCCATCGCGAAATGCAACAGGAGCGTCGGCAGTTAGATGGCTGGGACGAGTTTGAATAAGGGGACTCCCATGACAGTACGTAAACGTTTTATCGCCGGGGCCGTGTGCCCTTCATGCCAGGCTAAGGATTCGCTGGCGATGTGGCGGGAAAATAATATTGATATTGTTGAGTGTGTTAAGTGCGGGCATCAGATGCGTGAGGCAGACAAACAAGCTCGCGAGCATGTCCGTAAAGAGGAACAGGTGATAGGGATTTTTCATCCGGACTAGCGAGATCGGGCAGGTTTTTTTAAGCTTAGGGGTACACGGATGCAGAATTCCGCTACAATCTGCGCCAGTAATTTTCCCACGCTCAGGAGATATCATGAAAGTAGCAAAAGACCTGGTGGTCAGCCTGGCCTATCAGGTACGTACAGAAGACGGTGTATTGGTTGATGAGTCTCCGGTGAGTGCGCCGCTGGACTACCTGCATGGTCACGGCTCCCTGATTTCTGGTCTGGAAAATGCGCTGGACGGTCATGAAGTCGGCGATAAATTCGATGTGGCTGTTGGCGCGAACGATGCCTACGGCCAGTATGACGAAAATCTGGTGCAGCGCGTTCCTAAAGACGTCTTTATGGGCGTTGACGAACTGCAGGTAGGTATGCGCTTCCTGGCTGAAACCGACCAGGGCCCAGTGCCGGTAGAAATTACCGAAGTGGAAGACGACCATGTTGTAGTGGACGGCAACCATATGCTGGCGGGGCAGAACCTGAAATTCAACGTTGAAGTTGTGGCAATCCGTGAAGCAACGGCTGAAGAACTGGCGCATGGTCACGTTCATGGCCCGCACGGACATGACCACGATCATGACCACGACCACGACGGTTGCTGCGGTGGCCACGGTCACGACCATGATCACGGTGGTAAAGGCGGTTGCGGTGGTAATGGCGGCTGCGGTTGCCACTAATATCTGTCGCCTTTCGCGCTACAGGGGCGTTAGCTTCGCCATCCTGTAACGCGAAATTCACAGTGACTAAAGCGGGGAAACCCGCTTTTTTTACGCCATCAATAATGGGGAGGAGGCGTCTCTTCTGATGGTGATGCCATATGGGAGGGCTGACTGGCTTTGAGCTTTTCTGCCATTAAACGCAGATGCTCTCGCAGTTTCGCCATCTCCAGTTCATGAGCAACGACGGTTTGGTTTAGCTCTTCGATGGTCATTTCCTGAAAAGCCAGCCGACTTTCCAGTTCTGCCAGTCGTGCTTCTGTTGTTAACTGTTCCATTTTTTTACCTCTGGGTGCGTCCGGCGGATTTATATACCAGGCAAATTTTACTGAAGTTTGCCACGCGATACACTCTACGGACAGCAAAGCCGAAACTAATTTAAACAAAAATAGTCAGAAAATAGGTGAAATCGGGGAGAGTCCTTATGTTGATTTCCCTCGCAACGCTTTATAGTACATTGTTCACTTTGACGTTTAATCGTGGGGTGATATACCCCGGCCCTGGAGAAATGGATGAAATCACTGTTTAAAGTCACGCTGCTGGCAACAACAATGGCTGTTGCCTTAAATGCACCGCTCGCCTTCGCTGCCGAAACCGCAACGAAAGATGCCGCTGCAGTAGCTGACAGTAACACGGCATTTAAAAACGATGACCAGAAGTCTGCCTATGCATTAGGCGCATCTCTCGGCCGCTACATGGAAAACTCGCTGAAAGAACAGGAAAAACTGGGTATCAAACTGGATAAAACTCAGTTAATTGCCGGTGTTCAGGATGCATTTGCTGATAAGAGCAAACTGAGTGACCAGGAGATAGAACAAACTCTGCAAGCTTTCGAAACCCGCGTGAAAACAGCGGCTCAGGAGCGCATGGAGAAAGACGCCACCGAGAACGAAACCAAAGGTAAAGCCTTCCGTGATACCTTTGCTAAAGAAAAAGGCGTGAAAACATCTTCTACCGGTCTGCTCTATAAAGTAGAAAAAGAGGGTACCGGTGATGCGCCGAAAGATAGCGATACTGTCGTCGTTAACTACAAAGGTACGCTGATTGACGGTAAAGAGTTCGACAACTCTTACACCCGTGGCGAACCACTCTCTTTCCGTCTTGATGGCGTTATCCCTGGCTGGACCGAAGGCCTGAAAAACATCAAGAAAGGCGGTAAAATTAAGATGGTGATCCCACCGGCTCTGGCCTATGGTAAAACCGGTGTTCCGGGTATCCCGGCAAATTCCACGCTGGTATTCGACGTAGAGCTACTGGATATCAAACCTGCGCCGAAAACTGACGCTGCCGCACCGGATGCGACAGCGGGCGAAAAAGCTGCTGATGAGAAAGCCGCCGACGCGGATAAAAAATAAATACAAATCGCCGCCTTCGGGCGGCGATTTTTTTCCATCAAAGAAATACACAATATCGCTCAGGATCTCTCACCAGGCAGTCAATAAAGAAGTAGCTTGCAGGATAAAATGTATATAATTCTGGAAAGCAGAACCGACGTTGTATTAATTTAGTCCACCCTGTAAATAATGAGCCTGCCTTGAAAACATAACGACAGGCTCCTGAAAAGGAGTGTTTTTTTTCATGTCCAGGTCGCTATTAACCAACGAAACCAGTGAACTCGATTTGCTGGATCAACGTCCTTTTGATCAGACTGACTTCGATATCCTCAAATCATATGAAGCGGTAGTGGACGGGTTAGCGATGCTCATTGGTTCCCATTGCGAAATCGTGTTGCACTCTCTGCAGGATTTGAAATGTTCGGCCATCCGCATTGCTAACGGCGAGCATACCGGGCGTAAAATCGGTTCGCCCATTACCGATCTCGCTTTACGCATGTTGCACGATATGACCGGTGCCGACAGCAGCGTCTCGAAGTGCTACTTCACACGGGCGAAAAGCGGCGTATTGATGAAGTCACTGACTATCGCGATCCGTAACCGCGAACATCGGGTGATAGGCCTGCTGTGCATAAACATGAATCTGGATGTGCCATTTTCGCAAATTATGAGCACCTTTATCCCGCCGGAAACGCCAGATGTGGGATCTTCTGTCAACTTTGCCTCATCAGTTGAAGACCTGGTGATGCAAACGCTGGAGTTCACCATTGAAGAGGTGAATGCCGATCGTAATGTCTCTAATAACGCCAAAAATCGTCAGATCGTATTGAATCTCTATGAAAAAGGTATTTTCGATATTAAAGATGCGATTAACCAGGTCGCCGATCGACTGAATATCTCCAAACATACGGTTTATTTGTATATTCGCCAGTTTAAAAGCGGCGATTTTAGCGGACAGGATCGTTAATGCGTTATGCCCTGATGGTCACGGGCCCTGCATATGGCACACAACAGGCCAGTAGTGCGTATCAGTTTGCACTGGCATTGCTGGAGGCTGGTCACACTCTTGAGAGCGTATTTTTTTATCGCGAGGGGGTGAGCAATGCTAATGCGCTTACTGCCCCAGCCAGCGATGAGTTTGATCTTGTGCGGGCGTGGGTTCGCCTGCATAAGGAAAAACAGGTCGCGCTGCATATCTGCGTGGCTGCAGCACTGCGTCGTGGCGTAATTGATCAGAGTGAAGCTGCGCGGCTGGCGCTAGCCGGAGCAAATCTGCAAGCGGGCTTCTCCCTTACCGGGCTGGGTGCGCTGGCAGAAGCGACACTCTCCTGCGATCGGGTGGTGCAATTCTGATGAAACGTGTTGCTTTTGTCTTTACCTCTGCGCCGCATGGATCGTCTTCCGGGCGTGAGGGGCTGGATGCGCTGCTGGCAACGTCGGCACTCACGGATGATATTGGCGTCTTTTTTATCGGTGATGGTGTCTTTCAGTTGCTGGCAGACCAGCGACCTGCTGCCATTCTGGCGCGGGACTATATCGCTACCTTTAAAATTCTCCCTCTTTATGACATCGACAAGTGTTGGCTGTGCGCAGCTTCGCTCCGCGAACGTGGTTTAGGTAATGAAGCAGAGTTTGTACTGCCTGCTCAACCCCTGGAACCTGATGCATTACGCGAACAACTTGATGAATATAACGTTGTGATGACTTTTTGAGGCCCTTATGCTGCATACCCTATCCCAGTCCCCCTGGCAGTGTGATATGGCGGCCCTGCTGCGTTTGTTACGCGACGGGGATGATTTACTCTTGTTATCAGACGGTGTGACAGCAGCGCTCAACGGCAGCCGCTATGTTGAGTTACTACTAAACGCCCCCATAAAGGTACATGTGCTCAAAGAGGACGTTGAAGCGCGCGGTTTGGTTGGTCAAATTTCGAGCACTATCGCCACGGTTGGCTATAATGACTTCGTTAGTCTGACAGTAAAACATGCGGTTCAGATGCGTTGGTAATGTAAGAGTACTGTATATTTCTTGACACCTTTTAAGCACAGCCATAAAATTCTGCGTCCTCATATTATATGAGGCCGTTTTATTACGTGTTTACGAAGCAAAAGCTAAAACCAGGAGCTATTTAATGGCAACAGTTAACCAGCTGGTACGCAAACCACGCGCGCGCAAAGTTGCAAAGAGCAACGTGCCGGCGCTGGAAGCATGCCCGCAAAAACGTGGTGTATGTACTCGTGTATATACTACCACTCCGAAAAAACCGAACTCCGCGCTGCGTAAAGTATGCCGTGTTCGTTTGACTAACGGTTTTGAAGTGACTTCCTACATTGGTGGTGAAGGTCACAACCTGCAGGAGCACTCCGTGATCCTGATCCGTGGCGGTCGTGTAAAAGACCTCCCGGGTGTTCGTTACCACACTGTACGTGGCGCGCTTGACTGCTCCGGTGTTAAAGACCGTAAGCAAGCTCGTTCTAAGTACGGCGTGAAACGTCCTAAGGCTTAATGGTTCTCCGTTAAGTAAGGCCAAACTGTTTTAACTTAATGTCAAACTAAACTCTTAGAGTTTTGGACAATCCTGAATTAACAACGGAGTATTTCCATGCCACGTCGTCGTGTTATTGGTCAGCGTAAAATTCTGCCGGATCCGAAGTTCGGATCAGAACTGCTGGCTAAATTTGTAAATATCCTGATGGTAGATGGTAAAAAATCTACTGCAGAATCAATCGTATACAGCGCGCTGGAGACCCTGGCTCAGCGCTCTGGTAAAAATGAACTGGAAGCTTTCGAAGTAGCTCTCGAAAACGTGCGCCCGACTGTCGAAGTTAAGTCTCGCCGCGTTGGTGGTTCTACTTATCAGGTTCCGGTTGAAGTTCGTCCGGTTCGTCGTAATGCTCTGGCAATGCGTTGGATCGTTGAAGCTGCTCGTAAACGCGGTGATAAATCCATGGCTCTGCGCCTGGCGAACGAACTTTCCGATGCTGCAGAAAACAAAGGTACTGCAGTGAAGAAACGTGAAGACGTTCACCGTATGGCCGAAGCCAACAAGGCGTTCGCACACTACCGCTGGTAATCCCTGCGGAGTTTAGTCACCAGGCGGGCGCTTCAGGTAAGCGACCCGCTCTGGGTAACTTAATTGAACGCCTTAAAGAGATAAACGAGGAATCAAATGGCTCGTACAACACCCATCGCACGCTACCGTAACATTGGTATCAGTGCGCACATCGACGCCGGTAAAACCACGACTACCGAACGTATTCTGTTCTATACCGGTGTTAACCACAAAATCGGTGAAGTTCATGACGGCGCCGCAACCATGGACTGGATGGAGCAGGAGCAGGAGCGTGGTATTACCATCACCTCTGCAGCGACTACTGCATTCTGGTCTGGTATGGCGAAACAGTATGAACCGCATCGCGTAAACATCATCGACACCCCAGGGCACGTTGACTTTACCATCGAAGTTGAACGTTCAATGCGTGTTCTTGACGGTGCGGTAATGGTTTACTGCGCAGTTGGTGGTGTTCAGCCGCAGTCTGAAACCGTATGGCGTCAGGCTAATAAATATAAAGTTCCGCGCATTGCGTTCGTTAACAAAATGGACCGCATGGGTGCGAACTTCCTGAAAGTTGTTGGCCAGATCAAAACCCGTCTGGGCGCGAACCCGGTTCCGCTGCAGTTGGCGATTGGCGCTGAAGAAGCGTTCACCGGTGTTGTTGACCTGGTGAAAATGAAAGCCATCAACTGGAACGATGCAGATCAGGGCGTTACCTTCGAATACGAAGATATCCCGGCTGACATGCAGGCTCTGGCTGAAGAATGGCACCAGAACCTGATCGAATCAGCAGCGGAAGCTTCCGAAGAGCTGATGGAAAAATACCTGGGTGGTGAAGAACTCACTGAAGAAGAGATTAAAGGTGCTCTGCGTCAGCGTGTTCTGAACAACGAAATCATCCTGGTAACCTGTGGTTCTGCGTTCAAGAACAAAGGTGTTCAGGCGATGCTGGATGCGGTAATTGATTACCTGCCATCCCCGACTGATGTACCTGCGATCAACGGTATTCTGGACGACGGTAAAGATACTCCGGCTGAGCGTCACGCGAGCGATGATGAGCCGTTCTCTGCTCTGGCGTTTAAAATCGCTACCGACCCGTTCGTGGGTAACCTGACCTTCTTCCGTGTGTACTCTGGTGTGGTTAACTCTGGTGATACCATCCTGAACTCCGTGAAATCTGCACGTGAGCGTTTCGGTCGTATCGTTCAGATGCACGCTAACAAACGTGAAGAGATCAAAGAAGTTCGTGCGGGCGATATCGCTGCCGCTATCGGTCTGAAAGACGTGACTACTGGTGACACCCTGTGTGACCCGGATCATCCGATCATTCTGGAGCGTATGGAATTCCCGGAACCGGTAATCTCCATCGCAGTAGAACCGAAAACCAAAGCTGACCAGGAAAAAATGGGTCTGGCTCTGGGCCGTCTGGCGAAAGAAGACCCGTCATTCCGTGTATGGACTGACGAAGAATCTAACCAGACCATTATCGCGGGTATGGGCGAACTGCACCTCGACATCATCGTTGACCGTATGAAACGTGAATTCAACGTTGAAGCTAACGTTGGTAAACCTCAGGTTGCTTACCGCGAAGCGATTCGCGCGAAAGTTACCGATATTGAAGGTAAACACGCTAAACAGTCTGGTGGTCGCGGTCAGTACGGTCATGTTGTTATCGACATGTACCCACTGGAGCCGGGCTCTAACCCGAAAGGTTACGAGTTCATCAACGACATCAAAGGTGGTGTGATTCCTGGTGAATACATCCCGGCCGTTGATAAAGGTATCCAGGAGCAGCTGAAGTCTGGCCCTCTGGCAGGCTACCCGGTAGTGGATCTCGGCGTGCGTCTGCACTTCGGTTCTTACCACGACGTTGACTCCTCTGAACTGGCGTTTAAACTGGCTGCGTCTATTGCCTTTAAAGAAGGCTTTAAGAAAGCGAAACCAGTTCTGCTTGAACCGATCATGAAGGTTGAAGTAGAGACCCCGGAAGAGAACACGGGTGATGTTATCGGTGACCTTAGCCGTCGTCGCGGTATGCTGCGCGGTCAGGAATCTGAAGTTACTGGCGTTAAGATCCATGCTGAAGTACCGCTGTCTGAAATGTTCGGATATGCAACTCAGTTGCGTTCTCTGACCAAAGGTCGCGCATCGTACACTATGGAATTCCTGAAGTATGATGATGCGCCGAACAACGTTGCTCAGGCCGTTATCGAAGCCCGTGGTAAATAAGCCACAGGGTTAAAACCAAAGTCCCGTGCTCTCTCCTGGAGGAGAGAGCACTATAGTAAGGAATATAGCCGTGTCTAAAGAAAAATTTGAACGTACAAAACCGCACGTCAACGTCGGTACTATCGGCCACGTTGACCATGGTAAAACTACTCTGACCGCTGCAATCACTACCGTTCTGGCTAAAACCTATGGTGGTTCTGCTCGTGCATTCGATCAGATCGATAACGCGCCGGAAGAAAAAGCTCGTGGTATCACCATCAACACCTCACACGTTGAGTATGACACCCCGACTCGCCACTACGCGCACGTAGACTGCCCGGGCCACGCCGACTATGTTAAAAACATGATCACCGGTGCTGCGCAGATGGACGGCGCGATCCTGGTAGTTGCTGCGACTGACGGCCCGATGCCGCAGACTCGTGAGCACATCCTGCTGGGTCGTCAGGTAGGCGTTCCGTACATCATCGTGTTCCTGAACAAATGCGACATGGTTGATGACGAAGAGCTGCTGGAACTGGTAGAGATGGAAGTTCGTGAACTGCTGTCTCAGTACGATTTCCCGGGCGACGACACACCGATCGTTCGTGGTTCTGCTCTGAAAGCGCTGGAAGGCGACGCAGAGTGGGAAGCGAAAATCATCGAACTGGCTGGCTTCCTGGATTCTTACATCCCTGAACCAGAGCGTGCGATTGACAAGCCGTTCCTGCTGCCGATCGAAGACGTATTCTCCATCTCTGGTCGTGGTACCGTTGTTACCGGTCGTGTAGAGCGCGGTATCATCAAAGTGGGTGAAGAAGTTGAAATCGTTGGTATCAAAGATACCGCGAAATCCACCTGTACTGGCGTTGAAATGTTCCGCAAACTGCTGGACGAAGGCCGTGCTGGTGAGAACGTAGGTGTTCTGCTGCGTGGTATCAAACGCGAAGAGATCGAACGTGGTCAGGTACTGGCTAAGCCGGGTTCAATCAAGCCGCACACCAAGTTCGAATCAGAAGTGTACATCCTGTCCAAAGATGAAGGCGGTCGTCACACTCCGTTCTTCAAAGGCTACCGTCCGCAGTTCTACTTCCGTACAACTGACGTGACTGGCACCATCGAACTGCCGGAAGGTGTTGAGATGGTAATGCCGGGCGACAACATCAAAATGGTTGTTACCCTGATTCACCCGATTGCGATGGACGACGGTCTGCGTTTCGCAATTCGTGAAGGCGGCCGTACCGTTGGCGCGGGCGTTGTAGCAAAAGTTCTGAGCTAAGTATTTAGCTTTGAATTGAAAAGGGCGCTTCGGCGCCCTTTTTGCTTTCTGATGAGCAACAAAAAAAGATCCGCGTTGAAAGTTTTACTGTTCAGGGGCGCATGTGATAACACTTGTGCTATTGTAATCATAACTATTCTCATTTACACTTTGCGCATAAATTGAACGGGAGTGATCATGTACGTTTGTTTGTGTAATGGTGTGAGTGATAAAAAAATTCGTCAGGCAGTTCGCCAGTTTCACCCTCAATCATTTCAGCAGCTCCGCAAGTTTGTTCCGGTGGGGACTCAATGCGGCAAGTGCATTCGTGCGGCGCGCGAAATTATGCAAGATGAGCTAACCCAAATGCCCGAATTAAAAGAAACCGCCTAAAGCTCACTCTTTTTTTTGACATCTTTGTAGCCCCATCTACGCTTCAATGAGTGGAAGCGGAGGGACTACATAATGAAAGGTGATGTTAGAATCATAAATTATCTCAATAAATTATTGGGAAATGAGCTTGTCGCAATAAACCAATATTTTCTCCATGCGCGAATGTTCAAGAACTGGGGGCTGACACGCCTCAATGACATTGAATACCATGAATCCATCGATGAAATGAAACACGCCGATAAATACATCGAGCGTATTTTATTTCTTGAAGGCATTCCGAATTTGCAGGATTTGGGCAAGCTCGGTATTGGTGAAGATGTCGAAGAGATGCTGCAATCCGATCTCAGGTTGGAGCTGGAAGGTGCAAAAGATCTGCGCGAAGCCATCGCATATGCTGACAGTGTTCATGACTACGTTAGCCGCGACATGATGATCGAAATTCTTGCCGAAGAGGAACATCACATCGACTGGCTGGAGACAGAACTCGACCTGATAGGCAAACTAGGTATGCAAAACTACCTGCAATCGCAAATTAAGGTTGAAGATTAAGTCGCTACAAATGTGTCGTATCCAACAAATAAACCCGCTGCCGCCAGAAATGGACCGAAAGGCAGCGGGTTTTTTAATGCCATAATGTCGCGTGAGAGGAATAACCTGACCCCTGCCGCGCAGCAGGCAAACAGGGCGGCGCAGAATACCAGTAAAGGCAAACTTTCCCACCCATGCCAGGCACCGAGCGCCGAAAGATATTTCACATCGCCATAGCCTAACCCCTCCCGGCGGCGTATCAAAAAATACCCCCAATAGAGACTCGCGAAGCTCGCATAACCTGCAACTGCGCCCAGTACGGCATGATGCAGAAACTCAACCTGGCAGCAACAGTGCCAAATCAGGCCGCACCACAGAAGAGGGCAGGTGAGTTTATCTGGCAGTAACCCGCTGCGAATATCGGCCCTGACGAGAAGAAGATTCAGTAGCAAGTAAAGAGAGATAAAAATATACATGGCGTCCCTGCCTGCGCGTCGATTACGGCGATAGTCAGGGTGGATTAATACGACATGAAAAAGAACAGCGTAAGCGCCGGAGTGCGTAGAGGGACGCAATAATGCTTAAATTCTAAACTCCGCTTGCACCACGCCCAGATTTACGTATAATGCGCGGGCTTGTCGAAATTGACGGCTGGTTTGAACTGAACCATAGCGGTGCTTTTTAACCGCTAACAATGCTCCCAATCGGGGAGCTACGTAAGTGAGATTACACTCCCCCATCAATCGTAATGGGTGTGAGGAGTAATTATTTTCGTCTATAAATAATTGGAGCTCTGGTCTCATGCAGAACCAAAGAATCCGTATCCGCCTGAAAGCGTTTGATCATCGTCTGATCGATCAATCAACCGCGGAAATCGTCGAGACTGCTAAGCGCACTGGTGCGCAAGTCCGTGGTCCGATCCCGCTGCCGACCCGCAAAGAGCGCTTTACCGTTCTGATCTCTCCGCACGTTAACAAAGACGCGCGCGATCAGTACGAAATTCGCACTCATAAGCGTCTGGTTGACATCGTTGAGCCAACCGAGAAAACCGTTGATGCTCTGATGCGTCTGGACCTGGCTGCCGGTGTAGACGTGCAGATCAGCCTGGGTTAATCAGGTCATCGAGCGATTGAGAGGTTGATACAATGATTGGTTTAGTCGGTAAAAAAGTGGGCATGACTCGCATCTTCACTGAAGATGGCGTTTCTATCCCAGTAACCGTAATCGAAGTTGAAGCAAACCGCGTTACTCAGGTTAAAGATCTGGCTAGCGACGGCTACCGTGCTGTTCAGGTTACCACCGGTGCTAAAAAAGCTAACCGTGTAACCAAGCCGGAAGCTGGTCACTTTGCTAAAGCTGGTGTAGAAGCTGGCCGTGGTCTGTGGGAATTCCGTCTGGCTGACGGCGAAGAATTCACCGTGGGTCAGAGCATTAGCGTTGAGCTGTTTGCTGAAGTTAAAAAAGTTGACGTAACTGGCACCTCTAAAGGTAAAGGTTTCGCAGGTACCGTTAAGCGCTGGAACTTCCGTACCCAGGACGCTACTCACGGTAACTCCCTTTCTCACCGCGTTCCGGGTTCTATCGGTCAGAACCAGACTCCGGGCAAAGTGTTCAAGGGCAAAAAAATGGCAGGTCAGCTAGGTAATGAGCGTGTAACCGTTCAGAGCCTGGACGTAGTACGTGTTGACGCTGAGCGCAACCTGCTGCTGGTTAAAGGTGCTGTCCCGGGTGCAACCGGTAGCGACCTGATCGTTAAACCAGCTGTGAAGGCGTGAGGAGATAGCAATGGAATTAGTATTGAAAGACGCGCAGAGCGCGCTGACTGTTTCCGAAACTACCTTCGGTCGTGATTTCAACGAAGCGCTGGTACACCAGGTTGTAGTTGCTTATGCAGCAGGTGCACGTCAGGGCACTCGTGCTCAGAAGACTCGTGCTGAAGTAACTGGTTCCGGCAAAAAACCGTGGCGTCAAAAAGGCACCGGCCGTGCGCGTTCTGGTTCTATCAAGAGCCCGATCTGGCGTTCAGGTGGCGTGACTTTCGCTGCGCGTCCGCAGGACCACAGTCAAAAAGTTAACAAAAAGATGTACCGCGGCGCGCTGAAAAGCATTCTGTCCGAACTGGTACGTCAGGATCGTCTGATCGTTGTCGAGCAGTTCTCTGTCGAAGCACCGAAAACCAAGCTGCTGGCTCAGAAACTGAAAGACATGGCTCTGGAAGATGTGCTGATCATCACCGGTGAGCTGGACGAGAACCTGTTCCTGGCCGCGCGCAACCTGCATAAGGTTGATGTTCGCGACGCGACTGGTATCGACCCGGTTAGCCTGATCGCCTTCGACAAAGTCGTAATGACTGCTGATGCTGTTAAGCAAGTTGAGGAGATGCTGGCATGATTCGTGAAGAACGTCTGCTGAAGGTGCTGCGTGCACCGCACGTTTCTGAAAAAGCGTCTACTGCGATGGAAAAAACCAATACCATCGTTCTCAAAGTTGCTAAAGACGCGACCAAAGCAGAAATCAAAGCTGCTGTGCAGAAACTGTTTGAAGTCGAAGTCGAAGTCGTTAACACCCTGGTAGTTAAAGGGAAAGTTAAACGTCACGGACAGCGTATCGGTCGTCGTAGCGACTGGAAAAAAGCTTACGTCACCCTGAAAGAAGGCCAGAATCTGGACTTCGTTGGCGGCGCTGAGTAAGTCGGAGGAGTAATACAATGGCAGTTGTTAAATGTAAACCGACATCTCCGGGTCGTCGCCACGTAGTTAAAGTGGTTAACCCTGAGCTGCACAAGGGCAAACCTTTTGCTCCGCTGCTGGAAAAAAACAGCAAAACCGGTGGTCGTAACAACAATGGCCGTATCACCACTCGTCACATCGGTGGTGGCCACAAGCAGGCTTATCGTCTGGTTGACTTTAAACGCAACAAAGATGGTATCCCGGCAGTTGTTGAGCGTCTTGAGTACGATCCGAACCGTTCCGCGAACATCGCGCTGGTTCTGTACAAAGATGGCGAACGCCGTTACATCCTGGCCCCTAAAGGCCTGAAAGCTGGCGACCAGATTCAGTCTGGCGTTGATGCTGCAATCAAACCAGGTAACACCCTGCCGATGCGCAACATCCCGGTTGGTTCTACTGTTCATAACGTAGAAATGAAACCAGGTAAAGGCGGTCAGCTGGCGCGTTCTGCTGGTACTTACGTTCAGATCGTTGCTCGTGATGGTGCTTATGTCACCCTGCGTCTGCGTTCTGGTGAAATGCGTAAAGTCGAAGCAGAGTGCCGTGCAACTCTGGGCGAAGTTGGCAATGCTGAGCATATGCTGCGCGTTCTGGGTAAAGCAGGTGCTGCTCGCTGGCGTGGTGTTCGTCCTACCGTTCGCGGTACGGCGATGAACCCGGTAGATCACCCACATGGTGGTGGTGAAGGTCGTAACTTTGGTAAGCACCCGGTAACTCCGTGGGGCGTACAGACCAAAGGTAAGAAGACCCGCAGCAACAAGCGTACTGATAAATTCATCGTACGTCGCCGTAGCAAATAATTTTAGAGGATAAGCCATGCCACGTTCTCTCAAGAAAGGTCCTTTTATTGACCTGCACTTGCTGAAGAAGGTAGAGAAAGCGGTGGAAAGCGGAGACAAGAAGCCCCTGCGCACTTGGTCCCGTCGTTCAACGATCTTTCCTAACATGATCGGTTTGACCATCGCTGTCCATAATGGTCGTCAGCACGTTCCGGTATTTGTTTCCGACGAAATGGTCGGTCACAAACTGGGTGAATTCGCACCGACTCGTACTTATCGCGGCCATGCTGCTGATAAAAAAGCGAAGAAGAAATAAGGTAGGAGGAAGAGATGGAAACTATCGCTAAACATCGCCATGCTCGTTCTTCTGCCCAGAAGGTACGCCTTGTTGCTGACCTGATTCGCGGTAAGAAAGTGTCGCAGGCTCTGGACATCCTGACCTACACCAATAAGAAAGCGGCTGTACTGGTCAAGAAGGTCCTGGAATCTGCCATTGCTAACGCTGAACACAACGATGGCGCTGACATTGACGATCTGAAAGTTACGAAAATTTTCGTAGACGAAGGCCCGAGCATGAAGCGCATTATGCCGCGTGCAAAAGGTCGTGCAGATCGCATCCTGAAGCGCACCAGCCACATTACTGTGGTTGTGTCCGATCGCTGAGACTCTGGAGACTAGCAATGGGTCAGAAAGTACATCCTAATGGTATTCGCCTGGGTATTGTAAAACCATGGAACTCAACCTGGTTTGCGAACACCAAAGAATTCGCTGACAACCTGGACAGCGATTTTAAAGTACGTCAGTACCTGACAAAGGAACTGGCTAAAGCGTCTGTATCTCGTATCGTTATCGAGCGTCCGGCTAAAAGCATCCGTGTGACTATTCACACCGCTCGCCCGGGTATCGTTATCGGTAAAAAAGGTGAAGACGTTGAAAAACTGCGCAAGGTCGTAGCGGATATCGCTGGCGTTCCTGCACAGATCAATATCGCCGAAGTTCGTAAACCTGAACTGGACGCAAAACTGGTTGCTGACAGCATCACTTCTCAGTTGGAACGTCGCGTTATGTTCCGCCGTGCAATGAAGCGTGCTGTACAGAACGCAATGCGTCTGGGCGCTAAAGGTATCAAAGTTGAAGTTAGTGGTCGTCTGGGTGGCGCTGAGATCGCACGTACCGAATGGTATCGTGAAGGTCGCGTTCCGCTGCACACGCTGCGTGCTGACATCGACTACAACACCTCTGAAGCGCACACCACTTACGGTGTAATCGGCGTTAAAGTGTGGATCTTCAAAGGTGAGATCCTTGGTGGTATGGCTGCTGTTGAACAACCGGAAAAACCGGCTGCTCAACCTAAAAAGCAGCAGCGTAAAGGCCGTAAATAAGGAGCGTCGCTATGTTACAACCAAAGCGTACAAAATTCCGTAAAGTGCACAAAGGCCGCAACCGTGGTCTCGCGCAGGGCACGGATGTAAGCTTCGGCACTTACGGTCTGAAAGCTGTTGGCCGTGGTCGTCTGACCGCTCGTCAGATCGAAGCAGCACGTCGTGCAATGACTCGTGCTGTTAAGCGTCAGGGTAAGATCTGGATCCGTGTATTCCCGGACAAACCGATCACCGAGAAGCCGCTGGAAGTTCGTATGGGTAAAGGTAAAGGTAACGTGGAGTATTGGGTTGCCTTGATTCAGCCGGGTAAAGTCCTGTATGAAATGGACGGCGTTCCGGAAGAGCTGGCCCGTGAAGCCTTCGAGCTGGCAGCAGCAAAACTGCCGATTAAAACCACCTTTGTAACTAAGACGGTGATGTAATGAAAGCAAAAGAGCTGCGTGAAAAGAGCGTTGAAGAGCTGAACACCGAGCTGCTTAACCTGCTGCGCGAGCAGTTCAACCTGCGTATGCAGGCTGCAAGTGGCCAGCTACAACAGACTCACCTGTTGAAGCAAGTGCGTCGTGATGTCGCACGCGTTAAGACTTTACTGACTGAGAAGGCGGGTGCGTAATGACCGATAAAATCCGTACTCTGCAAGGTCGCGTTGTTAGCGACAAAATGGATAAATCCATTGTTGTTGCTATCGAGCGTTTTGTGAAACACCCGATCTACGGTAAATTCATCAAACGTACGACCAAACTGCACGTACATGACGAGAACAACGAATGTGGCGCTGGCGACGTGGTTGAAATCCGCGAATGCCGTCCGCTGTCCAAGACTAAGTCCTGGACTCTGGTTCGCGTTGTAGAGAAAGCGATTCTGTAATACAGTACGCGCTCTCTGACAAATAAACGGCCCAGTAGTGGGCCGTTTATTTTTTCTACCCATATCCCGGAAGCGGTGTTATAATGCCGCGCCCTCGATATATGGGGCTTTTTATCGACCCTGATTTTGGGGTCTTCAGTAGTAGTTGACATTAGCGGAGCACTGAAATGATCCAAGAACAGACTATGCTGAACGTCGCCGACAACTCCGGTGCACGTCGCGTAATGTGTATCAAGGTTCTGGGTGGCTCGCACCGTCGCTACGCAGGCGTAGGCGACATCATCAAGATCACCATCAAAGAAGCAATTCCGCGTGGTAAGGTCAAAAAAGGTGATGTGCTGAAGGCGGTAGTGGTGCGCACCAGGAAGGGTGTTCGTCGCCCTGACGGTTCTGTCGTTCGCTTCGATGGCAATGCTTGTGTTCTTTTGAACAACAACAGCGAGCAGCCAATCGGTACGCGTATTTTTGGGCCGGTAACTCGTGAACTTCGTTCTGAGAAGTTTATGAAAATCATCTCCCTGGCACCAGAAGTACTTTAAGGAGCGAATCATGGCAGCGAAAATCCGTCGTGATGACGAAGTTATCGTGTTAACCGGTAAAGACAAAGGTAAACGCGGTAAAGTAAAAAATGTTCTGTCTTCCGGCAAGATCATTGTTGAAGGTATCAACCTGGTTAAGAAACATCAGAAGCCGGTTCCGGCCCTGAACCAACCAGGCGGCATCGTTGAAAAAGAAGCTGCTATTCAGGTTTCTAACGTTGCAATCTTCAATGCGGCAACCGGTAAGGCTGACCGTGTAGGCTTTAGATTCGAAGACGGCAAAAAAGTCCGTTTCTTCAAGTCTAACAGCGAAACTATCAAGTAATTTGGAGTAGTACGATGGCGAAACTGCATGATTACTACAAAGACGAAGTAGTTAAAAAACTCATGACTGAGTTTAACTACAATTCTGTCATGCAAGTCCCTCGGGTCGAGAAGATCACCCTGAACATGGGTGTTGGTGAAGCGATCGCTGACAAGAAACTGCTGGATAACGCAGCAGCCGATCTGGCAGCAATCTCCGGTCAAAAGCCGCTGATCACCAAAGCACGCAAATCTGTTGCAGGCTTCAAAATCCGTCAGGGCTATCCGATCGGCTGTAAAGTAACTCTGCGTGGCGAACGCATGTGGGAGTTCTTTGAGCGCCTGATCACTATTGCTGTACCGCGTATCCGTGACTTCCGTGGCTTGCCCGCTAAGTCTTTCGACGGTCGTGGTAACTACAGCATGGGTGTCCGTGAGCAGATCATCTTCCCAGAAATCGACTACGATAAAGTCGATCGCGTTCGTGGTTTGGATATTACCATTACCACTACTGCGAAATCTGACGAAGAAGGCCGCGCTCTGCTGGCTGCCTTTGACTTCCCGTTCCGCAAGTAAGGTAGGGTTACTTCATGGCTAAGCAATCAATGAAAGCACGCGAAGTTAAACGCGTAGCTTTAGCTGAAAAATACTTCGCGAAACGCGCTGAACTGAAAGCGATCATTTCTGATGTGAACGCTTCCGACGAAGATCGTTGGAACGCTGTTCTCAAGCTGCAGAGTCTGCCGCGTGATTCCAGCCCGTCTCGTCAGCGTAACCGCTGCCGTCAAACTGGTCGTCCGCATGGTTTCCTGCGGAAGTTCGGGTTGAGCCGTATCAAGGTCCGTGAATCCGCTATGCGCGGTGAAATCCCGGGTCTGAAAAAGGCTAGCTGGTAATTGTCACCAATTGAATCACGGGAGTAAAGACAGATGAGCATGCAAGATCCGATCGCGGATATGCTGACCCGTATCCGTAACGGTCAGGCCGCGAACAAAGCTGCGGTCACCATGCCTTCCTCCAGGCTGAAAGTGGCAATTGCCAACGTGCTGAAGGAAGAAGGTTTTATTGAAGATTTCAAAATTGAAGGCGACACCAAGCCTGAACTGGAAGTGACTCTGAAGTACTTCCAGGGCAAAGCTGTGGTAGAAAGCATTCAGCGTATCAGCCGCCCAGGTCTGCGCATCTATAAGAAAAAAGATGAGCTGCCGAAAGTAATGGGTGGTCTTGGTATCGCAGTTGTTTCTACCTCCAAAGGTGTTATGACTGATCGTGCAGCGCGCCAGGCTGGTCTTGGTGGCGAAATTATCTGCTACGTAGCCTAATCGGAGGAAAAAATGTCTCGTGTTGCTAAAGCACCGGTCGTTATTCCTGCCGGCGTTGACGTTAAAATCAACGGTCAGGTTATCACGATCAAAGGTAAAAACGGCGAGCTGACTCGTACTCTCAACGATGCTGTTGAAGTTAATCATGCAGACAACACCCTGACTTTCGGTCCGCGTACTGGTTACGCTGACGGTTGGGCTCAGGCTGGCACCGCGCGTGCTCTGCTTAACTCAATGGTTGTCGGTGTTACCGAAGGCTTCACTAAGAAGCTGCAGCTGGTTGGTGTAGGTTATCGTGCAGCGGTCAAAGGTAATGTAGTAAACCTGTCTCTGGGTTTCTCTCATCCTGTTGATCATCAACTGCCGGCCGGTATCACTGCAGAATGTCCGTCTCAAACTGAAATCGTGCTGAAAGGCGCTGATAAGCAGATGATCGGACAGGTTGCAGCAGATCTGCGCGCCTACCGTCGTCCTGAGCCTTATAAAGGCAAGGGTGTTCGTTACGCCGACGAAGTCGTGCGTACCAAAGAGGCTAAGAAGAAGTAAGGTAACACTATGGATAAGAAATCTGCTCGTATCCGTCGTGCGACCCGCGCACGCCGCAAGCTCAAAGAGCTTGGTGCGACCCGCCTGGTGGTACATCGTACCCCGCGTCATATTTACGCCCAGGTAATCGCACCGAATGGTTCTGAAGTTCTGGTAGCTGCTTCTACTGTAGAAAAAGCTATCGCTGAACAACTGAAGTCTACCGGTAACAAAGACGCCGCTGCAGCCGTTGGTAAAGCTGTTGCAGAACGCGCCCTGGAAAAAGGCATTAAAGATGTGTCCTTTGACCGTTCCGGGTTCCAATATCATGGTCGTGTCCAGGCACTGGCAGATGCTGCCCGTGAAGCTGGCCTTCAGTTCTAAAGTAGAGGTGTAAGATGGCTCACATCGAAAAACAAGCTGGCGAACTGCAGGAAAAGCTGATCGCGGTTAACCGCGTATCTAAAACCGTTAAAGGTGGTCGTATTTTCTCCTTCGCAGCTCTGACTGTTGTTGGTGATGGTAACGGTCGCGTTGGTTTTGGTTACGGTAAAGCACGCGAAGTTCCGGCAGCGATCCAGAAAGCGATGGAAAAAGCCCGTCGCAATATGATTTACGTCGCGCTGAATCACGGCACCCTGCAGCACCCTGTTAAGGGTACTCACACGGGTTCTCGTGTATTCATGCAGCCGGCTTCCGAAGGTACCGGTATTATTGCCGGTGGTGCAATGCGCGCCGTTCTGGAAGTCGCTGGAGTTCATAACGTTCTGGCTAAAGCATATGGTTCCACCAACCCGATTAACGTGGTTCGTGCAACTATTGATGGCCTGGAAAGCATGAAATCTCCGGAAATGGTCGCTGCCAAGCGTGGTAAATCCGTTGAAGAAATTCAGGGGTAATTGACCATGGCAAAGACTATTAAAATCACTCAAACCCGCAGTGCAATCGGTCGTCTGCCGAAACACAAGGCAACGCTGCTTGGCCTGGGTCTGCGTCGTATTGGTCACACCGTAGAGCGCGAGGATACTCCTGCTATTCGTGGTATGGTCAACGCGGTTTCCTTCATGGTTAAAGTTGAGGAGTAAGAGATGCGTTTAAATACTCTGTCTCCGGCCGAAGGCTCCAAAAAGGCGGGTAAACGCCTGGGTCGTGGTATCGGTTCTGGCCTCGGTAAAACCGGTGGTCGTGGTCACAAAGGTCAGAAATCTCGTTCTGGCGGTGGCGTACGTCGCGGTTTCGAAGGCGGTCAGATGCCTCTGTACCGTCGTCTGCCGAAATTCGGTTTCACTTCACGTAAAGCAATGATCACGGCAGAAGTTCGTCTGTCCGATCTGGCTAAAGTAGAAGGCGACGTAGTTGACCTGAACACGCTGAAAGCGGCTAACATTATCGGTATTCAGATTGAGTTCGCGAAAGTGATCCTGTCTGGTGAGGTAGCTCGTCCGGTAACTGTTCGCGGTCTGCGTGTCACTAAAGGCGCTCGTGCTGCTATCGAAGCTGCTGGCGGTAAAATTGAGGAATAAGTAGCAGATGGCTAAGCAACCGGGATTAGATTTTCAAAGTGCCAAAGGTGGGATTGGCGAACTGAAACGCAGACTGCTGTTTGTAATCGGTGCGCTGATTGTGTTCCGTATTGGCTCTTTTATTCCGATCCCTGGTATTGATGCCGCTGTACTTGCCAAACTGCTTGAGCAACAGCGTGGCACCATCATTGAAATGTTCAACATGTTCTCTGGTGGTGCCCTCAGCCGTGCTTCAATTTTCGCACTGGGTATTATGCCGTATATTTCGGCCTCTATTATTATCCAGCTGCTGACGGTCGTTCATCCGGCCCTGGCAGAGCTGAAAAAAGAAGGGGAGTCTGGACGTCGTAAGATTAGCCAGTACACCCGTTACGGTACTCTGGTGTTGGCTATATTCCAGTCGATCGGTATTGCTACCGGTTTGCCGAATATGCCTGGTATGCAGGGCCTGGTAATGAACCCAGGCTTTGCATTCTATTTCACCGCTGTTGTGAGTCTGGTTACAGGGACAATGTTCCTGATGTGGCTTGGCGAACAGATTACTGAGCGTGGTATCGGCAACGGTATCTCTATCATAATCTTCGCTGGTATTGTGGCGGGTCTTCCGCCAGCCATTGCCCATACTATCGAGCAAGCGCGTCAAGGCGACCTGCACTTCCTCCTGTTGCTGTTGGTTGCAGTATTAGTATTCGCAGTGACGTTTTTTGTTGTTTTCGTTGAACGTGGTCAACGCCGCATTGTGGTAAACTACGCGAAACGCCAACAAGGCCGTCGTGTCTATGCTGCTCAGAGCACACATTTACCGCTGAAAGTGAATATGGCGGGGGTAATCCCGGCAATCTTCGCTTCCAGTATTATTCTGTTCCCGGCTACCATCGCGTCATGGTTCGGGGGCGGTACTGGTTGGAACTGGCTGACAACAATTTCGCTGTATTTGCAGCCTGGGCAACCGCTTTATGTGTTACTCTATGCGTCTGCAATCATCTTCTTCTGTTTCTTTTACACGGCGTTGGTTTTCAACCCGCGTGAAACAGCAGATAACCTGAAGAAGTCCGGTGCATTTGTACCAGGAATTCGTCCGGGAGAGCAAACGGCGAAGTATATCGATAAAGTAATGACTCGTCTGACTTTGGTCGGCGCGCTCTATATTACCTTTATCTGCCTGATCCCGGAGTTCATGCGTGATGCAATGAAGGTACCGTTCTACTTCGGTGGGACCTCACTGCTTATCGTTGTTGTCGTGATTATGGACTTTATGGCTCAAGTGCAAACTCTGATGATGTCCAGTCAGTATGAGTCTGCATTGAAGAAGGCGAACCTGAAAGGCTATGGCCGCTAACGGTCGCCCGAGAAGTTACGGAGAGTAAAAATGAAAGTTCGTGCTTCCGTCAAGAAATTATGCCGTAACTGCAAAATCGTTAAGCGTGATGGTGTCATCCGCGTGATTTGCAGTGCCGAACCGAAACATAAACAGCGCCAAGGCTGATTATTTCGCATATTTTTCTTGCAAAGTTGGGTTGAGCTGGCTAGATTAGCCAGCCAATCTTTTGTATGTCTGTACGTTTCCATTTGAGTATCCTGAAAACGGGCTTTTCAGCATGGAGCGTGCAAGTAAAATTATAGGAGTGCATAGTGGCCCGTATAGCAGGCATTAACATTCCTGATCAAAAACATGCTGTGATCGCGTTAACTTCGATCTACGGCGTCGGCAAAACCCGTTCTAAAGCTATTCTGGCTTCTGCGGGTATCGCTGAAGATGTTAAGATCAGTGAGCTGTCTGAAGAACAAATCGACACGCTGCGTGACGAAGTTGCCAAATTTGTCGTTGAAGGTGATCTGCGCCGTGAAATCAGCATGAGCATCAAGCGCCTGATGGATCTTGGTTGCTATCGCGGTTTGCGTCATCGTCGTGGTCTACCGGTTCGCGGTCAGCGTACCAAGACCAACGCACGTACCCGTAAGGGTCCGCGCAAACCGATCAAGAAATAATCGGGGTGATTGAATAATGGCAAAGGCACCAATTCGTGCACGTAAACGTGTAAGAAAACAAGTCTCTGACGGCGTGGCTCATATCCATGCTTCTTTCAACAACACCATCGTTACTATTACTGATCGTCAGGGTAACGCGCTGGGTTGGGCAACAGCCGGTGGTTCCGGTTTCCGTGGTTCTCGCAAATCCACTCCGTTTGCAGCTCAGGTTGCAGCAGAGCGTTGCGCTGAAGCTGTAAAAGAATACGGCATCAAGAATCTGGAAGTTATGGTTAAGGGACCGGGTCCGGGTCGCGAATCTACCATTCGTGCTCTGAACGCCGCTGGTTTCCGCATCACTAATATTACTGATGTGACTCCGATCCCTCACAACGGTTGTCGTCCGCCGAAAAAACGTCGCGTATAACGCTCGTTTTTAGGAATGTTGGAGAAAGAAAATGGCAAGATATTTGGGTCCTAAGCTCAAGCTGAGCCGTCGCGAGGGCACAGACCTGTTCCTGAAGTCTGGCGTTCGCGCGATCGATACCAAGTGTAAAATTGAACAAGCTCCTGGCCAGCACGGTGCGCGTAAACCGCGTCTGTCTGACTATGGTGTGCAGTTGCGTGAAAAGCAAAAAGTTCGCCGTATGTACGGTGTTCTGGAGCGTCAGTTCCGTAACTATTACAAAGAAGCAGCACGTCTGAAAGGCAACACCGGTGAAAACCTGTTGGCTCTGCTGGAAGGTCGTCTGGACAACGTTGTATACCGCATGGGCTTCGGCGCCACTCGTGCAGAAGCACGTCAGCTGGTTAGCCATAAAGCAATCATGGTAAACGGTCGTGTTGTTAACATCGCTTCTTATCAGGTTAGCCCGAATGATGTGGTTAGCATTCGTGAGAAAGCGAAAAAGCAATCTCGCGTGAAAGCCGCTCTGGAGCTGGCTGAGCAGCGTGAAAAGCCAACCTGGCTGGAAGTTGATGCTGGCAAGATGGAAGGTACGTTTAAGCGTAAGCCGGAGCGTTCTGATCTGTCTGCGGACATTAACGAACACCTGATCGTCGAGCTTTACTCTAAGTAAAGCTTAGTACCAAAGAGAGGACACAATGCAGGGTTCTGTGACAGAGTTTCTAAAACCGCGCCTGGTAGATATCGAGCAAGTGAGTTCGACGCACGCCAAGGTGACCCTTGAGCCTTTAGAGCGTGGCTTTGGCCATACTCTGGGTAACGCACTGCGCCGTATTCTGCTCTCATCGATGCCGGGTTGCGCGGTGACAGAGGTTGAGATTGATGGTGTACTTCATGAGTACAGCACCAAAGAAGGCGTTCAGGAAGATATCCTCGAAATCCTGCTCAACCTGAAAGGGCTGGCGGTGAGAGTTCAGGGTAAAGATGATGTTATTCTTACTCTGAATAAATCTGGCATTGGCCCTGTGACTGCAGCCGACATTACCCACGACGGTGATGTCGAAATCGTCAAGCCGCAGCATGTGATCTGCCACCTGACCGATGAGAACGCATCTATTAGCATGCGTATCAAAGTTCAGCGCGGTCGTGGTTACGTGCCGGCTTCTGCCCGAATTCATTCGGAAGAAGATGAGCGCCCGATCGGCCGCCTGCTGGTTGACGCGTGCTACAGCCCTGTAGAGCGTATTGCCTACAATGTTGAAGCAGCACGTGTTGAACAGCGTACCGACCTGGACAAGCTGGTCATCGAAATGGAAACCAATGGCACAATCGATCCTGAAGAGGCGATTCGTCGTGCGGCAACCATCCTGGCAGAACAACTGGAAGCTTTCGTTGATTTACGTGATGTACGTCAGCCGGAAGTTAAAGAAGAGAAACCAGAATTCGATCCGATCCTGCTGCGCCCTGTTGACGATCTGGAATTGACTGTCCGCTCTGCTAACTGCCTCAAGGCAGAAGCAATCCACTATATCGGTGATCTGGTACAGCGTACCGAGGTTGAGTTGCTGAAAACGCCGAACCTTGGTAAAAAATCTCTTACTGAGATTAAAGACGTGCTGGCCTCCCGTGGTCTGTCTCTGGGCATGCGCCTGGAAAACTGGCCACCGGCAAGCATTGCTGACGAGTAACCGGATCACAGGTTAAGGTTTTACTGAGAAGGATAAGGTCATGCGCCATCGTAAGAGTGGTCGTCAACTGAACCGCAACAGCAGCCATCGCCAGGCCATGTTCCGTAACATGGCAGGTTCTCTGGTTCGTCATGAGATCATCAAGACAACCCTGCCGAAAGCGAAAGAGCTGCGTCGCGTAGTTGAGCCGCTGATTACTCTTGCCAAGACTGACAGCGTTGCTAATCGTCGTCTGGCATTCGCCCGTACTCGTGATAACGAGATCGTGGCAAAACTGTTTAACGAGCTGGGCCCGCGTTTCGCGAGCCGTGCCGGTGGTTACACTCGCATTCTGAAGTGTGGCTTCCGTGCTGGTGACAATGCTCCGATGGCTTACATCGAGCTAGTTGATCGCGCCGAGCCGAAAGCAGAAGCTGCTGCAGAGTAATCTGTAGTAACATTAAGAAAACCCGCTCCGGCGGGTTTTTTTATATCCTCAGTTTCCTCTGTTCGACAAAAAGCGTATTATTTTTACTCACCCAAGGGGAGGCCTGTTATGTGGTTGCTTGATCAATGGGCTGAACGCCATATTCTTGATGCTCAACAGCAGGGTGCCTTCGATAATCTCCCTGGTGCCGGTGAACCTCTTACGCTTGATGATGATTCCCATATTCCGCCTGAGCTGCGGGCAGGTTTCCGCTTGCTGAAAAATGCCGGATGTCTTCCGCCTGAACTTGAGTACCGTAAAGAAGCCATCGCCCTGATGGATCTGTTAGATAGTGTGCAGGCTGACGATCCACAATATCAGGAAATGCGCCATCGCCTCACTTTACTGGAACTCAAACTTCGGCAGGCAGGATTAAGTACAGAATTTTTGCGTACGCAGTACGGCGATAAAATCATGCGCAAGATAAACGAGGTATAACTATGTACCGCATTGGTGAAATAGCTAAACTCGCAGATGTTACCCCAGATACGATCCGTTATTACGAAAAGCAGCACATGATGGATCATGAGGTACGTACTGAAGGGGGCTTCCGGCTTTATACGGACAGCGATCTGCAGCGTCTGAAGTTTATCCGCCATGCAAGGCAGTTGGGGTTCACTCTTGAATCTATCCGCGAGCTTTTGTCGATCCGCATCGATCCTGAGCATCATACCTGTCAGGAGTCAAAAGGGATCGTGCAGGCTCGCCTGAGTGAAGTTGAAGCGCGTATCGCAGAGTTGCAGTCTATGCGCCGTTCACTACAAAAGCTAAATGATGCCTGTTGTGGTACCGCCCATAGCAGTGTTTATTGTTCGATTCTGGAAGCGCTTGAGCAGGGAACAAGCGTTAAAAATGGGGGGCCGACCTGTTGAACTTCTGCTGGCCGGGTTCTACACTTCTGCGGTTTTCATACACCATCTGGAGATATTATGAGTCGCTATCAGCATACCAAAGGGCAGATCAATGATAATGCCATTGAAGCATTGTTACATGATCCATTGTTTCGACAACGTGTAGAGAAAAATAAGAAAGGGAAAGGGAGCTATTTACGCAAGAATAAACATGGAAAACGAGGCTTCCAGGAGGCCAGTGGCAAACAAGCAGAGTGCTTTTTTACCACTGGCCTTCTTGCTAAAACGGCTTAATTAAACGCGGTTATTTTGTTCTTTAAGTAGATCGCGGATTTCGGTGAGCAGCACTTCTTCTTTACTTGGCGCTGGCGGCGCTTTTGGTTCTTCCTCACGTTTGCGTTTCAGTTTATTGATGACTTTAATCGCCAGGAAAATAGCAAATGCCACAATAATAAAATCGAAGATATTCTGAATAAACACGCCGTAATTCATCACCACTGCGGGAATATCACCCTGCGCTGCACGCAATGTCAGAGCGAATTGCTTAAAATCGACCCCGCCAATTAATAAACCCAGCGGCGGCATAATGATATCTGCCACCAGTGATGAAACAATTTTACCGAACGCTGCACCAATAATGACACCTACGGCAAGATCCACTACATTCCCGCGCATCGCGAATTCACGGAACTCTTTTAACATGCTCATATTCTTCTCCATGTGCTGGCTAACAGAGTAAGTCTAACAAAATAGCGGGTGATTGCCATTTACTGGATATAATTAACCTGATTTCTTAACCCATTATAATATCGGGGTTTAATCAAAGGAGGCGTCAAAAGAGACGCCCCCAGGCTATAAGAAGAAGGGGCTAGGCTGGAACAGGCGCTCAACGTCGGTAATATATTTTTTATCGGTTAAAAACATAATCACATGGTCGCCTTGCTCAATACGTAAATTATCATTGGCAATCATCACGTCATTTCCACGCACCACAGCGCCAATAATTGTACCCGGTGGCAGTTTGATGTCATCAATCACTCGCCCGACAACGCGTGAAGTTGTTTCATCGCCATGGGCTACAGCTTCAATCGCTTCGGCAACGCCGCGGCGTAATGACGAAACACCCACAATATCCGCTTTACGAACATGGCTAAGAAGAGCCGAAATAGTTGCCTGCTGAGGAGATATGGCGATATCAATCACGCTACCCTGCACCAGATCGACATAAGCACGGCGCTGGATCAGCACCATCACCTTTTTTGCGCCCATACGTTTGGCGAGCATGGCCGACATGATATTTGCTTCGTCATCATTTGTTACGGCGATAAAAAGATCAACCTGATCAATATGCTCTTCTGCCAGTAACTCCTGATCCGATGCATCACCATAAAAAACGATAGTGTGCTGGAGTTTTTCCGCCAGTTCAGCGGCACGTTGTTGATTACGTTCGATTAGCTTTACGCTATAGTCTTTTTCTAGCTGCCGAGCGAGCCCTGCTCCAATGTTCCCACCACCGACTAGCATGATGCGTTTATAGGGTTTTTCCAGGCGCTGTAACTCGCTCATTACCGCCCGGATATGTTGTGATGCAGCAATAAAGAACACCTCATCACCCGCTTCAACAATAGTTGAACCCTGCGGACGGATAGGTCGATCGTGACGGAAGATAGCCGCAACGCGCGTCTCAATATGTGGCATATGCTCGCGCATCGTTGATAACGCGTTGCCGATAAGTGGGCCGCCATAATACGCTTTTACGGCGGCCAGACTGACCTTCCCTTCAGCAAAATTGACCACCTGCAGCGCGCCGGGATATTCAATAAGGCGATAAATGCTGTCAATAACAAGCTGCTCCGGCGCGATCAGATGATCAATTGGCACGGCGTCGGAGTGAAAAAGTTTATCTGCATCCCGCACATAATCCGGCGAGCGAATACGGGCAATCCGGTTTGGTGTATTAAACAAGGAGTAAGCAACCTGGCAGGCAACCATATTGGTTTCATCCGAACTGGTTACCGCAACCAGCATATCAGCATCATCGGCACCTGCTTCGCGCAGGACTCGCGGGTGAGAACCATGTCCCTGAACGACACGCAGGTCAAACTTATCCTGTAGGCTCCGCAGACGGTCGCCATTCGTATCGACAACGGTAATATCGTTATTCTCGCCTACCAGGTTCTCTGCCAGCGTGCCGCCGACCTGACCCGCACCCAGAATAATTATCTTCATCTGCTGTGGCCTGCTGTTTCCATCACTGTTTGATTATCTTAGCGTAAAAGAAGCCATCGCCTTCTTCCGCGGCAGGTAGATTCTGCAGACCAGGTTGTTCTGGCGTACCTGTCCCACTGAGTCTGGCATCTGGTGTGCGCTGCAGAAAGGCCGCGATTTGCTGGCTATTCTCTTCCGGCAGAATTGAACATGTTGCATAAAGGAGCGTGCCGCCGGTTTTGAGATGGGGCCAAATTGCATCAAGGATTTCAGACTGCAACTGAGCCAGCTCAGGAATATCGCGATCCCGGCGTAACCATTTAATATCCGGATGACGTCGAATAACTCCTGTTGCAGAGCACGGCGCATCAAGCAGAATGCGATCAAATTGCTCATTGCCGCACCATTGGTCAGGAAAGCGTCCATCTCCCTGTTTGACTTGAGCCTTTAAATTCAGGCGCTTCAGGTTATCGTAAACGCGGGACAAACGTTCTTCGTCCACATCGACAGCGAGCACGCTGGCTTGCGGAGCGGCTTCCAGTATATGCGTTGTTTTACCTCCAGGCGCCGCGCAAAGATCAAGAATACGCTCACCATTTTGTGGCTCAAGAAGAGTAATACAGCCCTGAGCTGATGCATCCTGAACAGTGACCCAGCCTTCGCTAAAGCCTGGAAGAGATGTTACCGCAGTGGCCGTTGCCAGGCGCACAGCATCGGGGTAATCCGCATGGGCGAACCCTTGCAGGCCATTCTCTTCCAGCAGTGTTAACCAGCTATCACGGCTATGATGCAGCCGGTTTACCCGAAGCCACATAGGGGGACGTTCGTTACTGGCCGCAACAATCTGTTGCCATTGTTGTGGCCAGGCTTGTCGCAGACGTTGTAATAGCCAGCCGGGAAAAAGATAGTGGCTTTCGCTAGTGGCAAATTCAGCCAGCAATGTTTCCTGTTGGCGCTGAAACTGACGCAGAACGCCATTAATAAGCCCCTTAAGCTGTGGACGTTTAATCGCCACGGCGCCTTCTACCGTTTCTGCCAGTGCCGCATGTGGAGGAATACGCGTATGCAGGAGCTGATACAAGCCAACCATGATTAGGTAATGCACCGTGCGCTGTTTCCCGGTCATCGGGCGCGACATTAGCTTGTTTATTAGCCAGTCAAGCTGAGGCAAGACGCGTAACACGCCGAAGCACAGCTCTTGCAGAAGGGCTTTGTCTTTATCGGATACTTTCTGCTGTAAGGGTGGCAGAACATTGCTAAGCGATTGCCCCTGCTCAACGACCTGTTCAATGGCCTGCGCTGCCATACTGCGTAGATTGAGTTGTTTTTTCATAACCACAAAAATAAAAATGCCCGGTAGACCGGGCTAATAGTGAGTATCAGTTCAGGCGATTACCCGGAATAAACCACTCGCGCCTTGAATTCAGGAGATCTTGCGCGCTCATCGCTTTCTTACCTGCGGGTTGCAGCGTTTCAAGATTCAAGATTCCATCGGCGGTGGCGACCTGAATGCCCATTTTGGATACTTCGATGATTGTACCTGGTTCGGCGGTTGTGTCAGAAGGAATCACTGCGGCTTTCCAGACTTTAACTGGCTGCTCATCAATGATAAACCAGCTCATTGGCCAGGGATTGAACGCGCGTATACAACGCTCCAACTGCACTGCGCTAAGAGACCAATCGAGACGCGCTTCTTCTTTACTCAGCTTTTCGGCATAAGTAACCAGCGCTTCATCTTGCACCTGCGGTTGCGTAGTGCCATTGGCAAGCTGGCTTAACGTCGCAATTAGCCCCTGGGGGCCCAGCGCTGCCAGCTTATCGTATAAGGTGGCGCTGGTGTCCTCAGCGGTAATAGGACAAGCAAGCTTATAGAGCATATCACCGGTATCCAGACCTACATCCATCTGCATAATGGTTACACCGGTCTGTGCATCTCCGGCCCATAACGAACGTTGGATAGGGGCTGCGCCACGCCAGCGCGGAAGCAGCGAGCCGTGGACATTGATGCAGCCCAGACGTGGCATATCCAGCACGGCTTTCGGCAGGATTAGCCCATAGGCGACCACCACCATGACATCAGCCTGAAGATCGGCAACAAGTTGCTGACTCTCCTGTGGGCGAAGCGAAGCGGGCTGGAATACGGGCAGACCTTTCTGCTCCGCCAGCACTTTCACCGGGCTGGGCATGAGTTTTTTACCACGCCCTGCGGGTCGATCAGGTTGGGTAAAAACGCCAACGACCTGATGTTCAGAAGAGAGCAGCGCGTCAAGATGACGCGCTGCAAAGTCTGGTGTACCGGCAAAAATAATACGTAGAGAATCTGACACGTTAATCCTTTTCTACCTGCTTTATACGCGGCCGTTCATGCGATCCAGTTTTTCGACTTTCTGGCGAATACGCTGACGTTTCATTGGTGACAGGTAGTCAATGAACAGTTTACCCACCAGATGATCCATCTCGTGTTGAATACAGATAGCCAGCAGACCGTCTGCTTCCAGTTCAAAGGATTGGCCATTACGATCTAACGCACGGATTTTCACTTTCTCTGCACGTGGGATCAGTGCGCGCTGCTCCGGAATAGACAAGCAGCCCTCTTCAATACCCGTTTCTCCACTCTTTTCCAGCAGCTCTGGGTTAATCAGTACTAACTGCTCATCGCGGTTTTCAGAAACATCAATCACGATAATGCGCTGGTGGATATCAACTTGTGTTGCCGCCAGACCAATACCTTCTTCTGCGTACATCGTTTCAAACATATCATCAACGATACGTTGAATATCCGCATTTACTTCTTTTACCGGCTCGGCGACTTTACGAAGGCGCTCGTCCGGAATATGTAACACATGCAAAACTGCCATATATATCCAGAGTCGTGTTCAGGAGTTGGGGAAATACTACCACTATTCTAGACAAATCCCTTTACGATTGACAGCCTCAGTGACCAATCACAAGAGTTGCCAGGGCCGCTTGTGGCAAGGGAGAAGGGATGACGCCCGTAGAAATTTGGCTACGTCTGATACAGGTAGGAGACCTGTGCGGTGATAAATGGCTTATGGCAGAAAGCTGGCTGCAGAAAAATCAGGCGGCTACACCACTCGGGCTTCAGCAGTTCGGTTTTACCCAGGCACAGAGTCGGCGATTTTTCTCCCTGACGGCACGAGAGCTGGAAAAGTGCCTTGCCTGGCTGGCATTGCCGCAGCACCATTTAATTATCGCTACAGATGCTGCTTATCCTGCGCCATTACGTGCCATAGCGGATTACCCTGGGGCTATTTTTGTCAAAGGCGATCTGTCGGTATTAAATACACCACAACTGGCAGTGGTCGGCAGTCGCTCGCACTCTTGGTACGGTGAGCGCTGGGGGAGAATTTTTTGTGAGGCGCTTGCTCGCAGCGGTTTGACAATAACCAGTGGAATGGCATTGGGTATCGACAGTATTGCGCATCGCAGCGCTCTGGGGGCGTGCGGAAAAAGCATCGGCGTATTAGCTAATGGTTTGTACAGTATATACCCGCGCAGGCATACCACGCTTGCTGCGCAGCTTATTGACGGTGGCGGCGCGTTACTCTCTGAATTTCCACTAAATACCACCCCCAGACCGGGCTATTTTCCTCGTCGCAACCGCATAATCAGTGGGTTAAGCCTCGGCGTATTAGTGGTAGAAGCTGCATTACGTAGCGGCTCACTGGTGACTGCCCGAACCGCGTTGGATCAGGGGCGCGAGGTATTTGCTTTACCCGGACCCATCGGTAGTCCGGGCAGTGAAGGGCCCCATTGGTTACTCAAGCAGGGAGCCACGTTGGTGACCTCAGCGGAAGAGATCCTTGAAAATTTGCGATATGGGCTGTCATGGCTGCCCGAACCATACGAAAAGACAATTTATTCTCCAGATCAAGAAGAGGTGCCATTGCCATTTCCTGAGCTCCTGGCTAACGTAGGAGATGAGGTAACACCTGTTGACGTCGTCGCTGAACGTGCCGGCCAACCTGTGCCAGTGATTGCAGCTCAATTGCTCGAACTGGAGTTAGCAGGATGGATCGCAGCTGTACCCGGCGGCTATGTCCGATTGAGGAGGGCAAGCCATGTTCGACGTACTAATGTACTTGTTTGAGACTTATATCCATAACGAGGCTGAACTGCGTGTGGATCAGGACAAACTGGAACGAGATCTCACCGACGCCGGATTTGATCGTGAAGATATTTACAACGCGCTGTTATGGCTGGAAAAGCTCGCTGACTATCAGGAAGGCCTCGTCGAACCGATGCAGCTTGCTTCCGATCCGCTCTCCATGCGTATCTATACGGCGGAAGAGTGCGAAAGGCTGGATGCTACTTGTCGGGGGTTTCTGTTATTCCTTGAGCAAATTCAGGTGCTCAACCTCGAAACGAGAGAAATGGTAATTGAACGTGTGCTGGCGCTGGATACGGCAGAGTTCGAGTTAGATGATCTGAAATGGGTCATTCTGATGGTGCTCTTCAATATTCCCGGATGCGAGAACGCATACCAGCAAATGGAAGAATTACTCTTTGAAGTGAATGAAGGTATGCTGCACTAATCTTTTTTGCAGCATCAAGAGTTGTTATGGCCAAATCAGCACTGTTTTCGGTGCGTAATAATGAATCCTGCCCACAATGCGGGGCTGAGCTTGTTATTCGCTCCGGAAAACACGGTCCATTTCTGGGGTGTTCGAACTACCCGGAATGTGATTACGTTCGCCCGTTGAAAAGCCAGGCGGATGGACATGTCGTTAAAATCCTGGAAGGGCAACAGTGTCCAGAGTGTGGTGCCGTTATGGTATTACGCCAGGGGCGCTTTGGTATGTTCATTGGCTGTAGCCAGTACCCTGAATGCGAACATACTGAGGTTATCGATAAACCCGATGACACCGCGATTAACTGCCCGCAATGCCATAGTGGACACCTGGTGCAGCGGCGTTCCCGATATGGCAAAACCTTCTACTCCTGCGATCGATATCCTGATTGCCAGTTCGTCATCAATTTCAAACCGGTAGCGGGAGAGTGCGCTGTTTGTCGTTACCCGCTACTTATAGAGAAGAAAACCGCGCAGGGTATAAAACGCTTTTGCGCCAGTAAACAATGTGGACAGCCGGTAACGGCGGAACAAAATCGTGAAGAATAACCTGCCAATAGATCCCATCGCTGCCGCGGTGGAAATTCTGAATAAAGAACAAGTCATCGCTTATCCCACTGAAGCCGTTTTTGGGGTTGGTTGCGACCCCGACAGCGAAGCTGCTGTGCATCGCCTGCTGGATCTAAAACAACGACCGGTCGATAAAGGTTTAATTTTGATCGCTGCCAGTTTTGAACAACTGAAACCCTATATTGATGACAGCATGTTGAATGAGACGCAGCGGCAGGCCATTTTTACTTGCTGGCCTGGCCCGGTCACCTTCGTTTTCCCCGCTAAACCCTCCACGCCCCGTTGGTTAACCGGGCGTTTTGATTCGTTGGCAGTACGCGTAACCAATCATCCGTTGGTCATTGCGTTATGCGAGGCTTATGGTAAGCCGCTGGTCTCAACGAGTGCTAACTTATCTGGCTTGCCGCCATGCAGAACGGCACAAGAAGTCATTGCACAGTTTGGTGCGGATTTTCCCGTTGTCGATGCGCCAACAGGCGGTCGGCAGAACCCTTCAGAGATCCGCGATGCCCTCACGGGCGAACTTTTTCGACAGGGGTAATCATATGGAGTCCTTTGCGGTTTTTGGTAACCCCATTGCGCACAGCAAATCGCCCTTTATACATCAGCAATTTGCCCGCCAGTTGGGTATTGATCACACCTATGGGCGTGTACTTGCTCCCGTTGAGGATTTTATAAACACGCTTGATGCATTTTTCAGGGAAGGGGGGAAAGGGGCGAATGTCACGGTTCCCTTTAAAGAAGAGGCGTTTGCTCGTGCGGATGAGCTAACAGAACGCGCAGCGCTGGCAGGAGCAGTAAATACTCTCAAGCAACTGGAGGATGGTCGCTTGTTGGGCGACAACACCGATGGCATCGGTTTACTAAGCGATCTACAAAGATTGGCGTTTATCCGCCCTGGGTTTCGAGTTTTGTTGGTCGGGGCTGGTGGCGCGGCGCGCGGCGTACTGCTGCCACTGCTTTCGCTGGAGTGTGCCGTCACACTCACAAACCGTACTTTTTCTCGCGCTGAAGAGTTAGCTAAACTTTTTGCCCACAGCGGCAGCGTCGAGGCAGTGGCGATGAATGATTTATCTGGTCGGGAGTTCGATCTGATTATCAATGCAACCTCCAGCGGTATCGGTGGTGATATTCCCGCTTTGCCAAAGGTTATTATTCATCCGCAAATTTATTGCTACGACATGTTCTATCAGAAAGGTATCACGCCATTCCTTGCCTGGTGTGAAAGCGCCGGAGCAAAGCATACTGCCGATGGGTTGGGGATGCTGGTAGGGCAAGCGGCACATGCGGTTCTACTCTGGCATGGTGTCTTACCGGATATCGAACCTGTGATTATTGCGCTTAAACAGGAGCTGACAAAATGAATCAGGCTATCCAGTTCCCGGATCGTGAAGAGTGGAGTATCTCAATGCAGGCCGTCTGTTTTCCGGCCTTGGTTAATGGTATGCAATTAACCTGCGCCATTAAAGGCGAAGCGTTGGCATTACGTTTTGGTGGGGTGACAACAGAACAGCTACTTGCAGTTTTTTCTGAGCATCGTTGGGATCTGGAAGAGGAGGCGGAACAATTGATCCGCCAGCAGCAAGAAGATGTTCAGGGGATCGTCTGGTTGTCCTGATCCAGATAATCATTTTTCCACTTGACGTAATTGCTCGCGGAATATTTTAGCCCTGCAATTTCTGCTTCCTTCAGAGGGCGAATTTGCTTCACCGGGCTCCCCAGATAAAGATAACCGCTCTCCAGACGCTTATTCTGCGGAACCAGGCTGCCCGCGCCAATCATCACGTCATCTTCAATGATGGCTCCATCGAGTAAAATCGAGCCCATTCCAACCAGCACACGGTTACCGATGGTGCAACCGTGTAGCATAACTTTGTGCCCGACAGTGACATCCTCACCGATAATGAGCGGGTTACCTTCAGGATCGGCAGCAGATTTATGTGTGACATGCAAAACGCTACCATCCTGAATGTTGCTACGTGCGCCTATCTCAACGTGATTCACATCGCCACGAATCACCACCAACGGCCAAATACCAACATCATCCCCAATCCTCACATCACCAATGACGACACTTGTGGCGTCAACCATTACCCGCTGACCAACACTTGGGTAGAGATCCTTATAAGGGCGTAATACGGCAGACATAGTTACCTCATTAAAACGAGCAGATAGTAGAGACTTTGGGTGCAAGTGGGGTCTTCTGCAAGTCTTGAACACACCATTATTTGCACAGACCGTACGGGATCACAGCGAAAAGTGCGAAAATGCAGCAGTCAGAAAAAAAGATCGCAAAAAGACTTGTGCTTAAAATTGGGATCCCTATAATGCGCCTCCGTTGACACGACAACGTGAATTACTTCACAAGATAGTCGGGACAACGAAAGAGAAAATCCCTGAAAAACGGGGTTGACTCTGAAAGAGGAAAGCGTAATATACGCCACCTCGCGACACAGCGCTGAAGCGCGTCGCAGCTGCTCTTTAACAATTTATCAGACAATCTGTGTGGGCACTCAGAGGACATGGATTCTTAATGCCGAAAGGCAAAAATGAATACCAAGTCTCAACGAGTGAACACGTAATTCATTACGAAGTTTAATTCAATGAGCATCAGACTTTTAAATTGAAGAGTTTGATCATGGCTCAGATTGAACGCTGGCGGCAGGCCTAACACATGCAAGTCGAACGGTAGCAGGAAGAAGCTTGCTTCTTTGCTGACGAGTGGCGGACGGGTGAGTAATGTCTGGGAAACTGCCTGATGGAGGGGGATAACTACTGGAAACGGTAGCTAATACCGCATAACGTCGCAAGACCAAAGAGGGGGACCTTCGGGCCTCTTGCCATCAGATGTGCCCAGATGGGATTAGCTGGTTGGTGGGGTAACGGCTCACCAAGGCGACGATCCCTAGCTGGTCTGAGAGGATGACCAGCCACACTGGAACTGAGACACGGTCCAGACTCCTACGGGAGGCAGCAGTGGGGAATATTGCACAATGGGCGCAAGCCTGATGCAGCCATGCCGCGTGTATGAAGAAGGCCTTCGGGTTGTAAAGTACTTTCAGCGGGGAGGAAGGGGTGATGGTTAATAACCATCGTCATTGACGTTACCCGCAGAAGAAGCACCGGCTAACTCCGTGCCAGCAGCCGCGGTAATACGGAGGGTGCAAGCGTTAATCGGAATTACTGGGCGTAAAGCGCACGCAGGCGGTCTGTCAAGTCGGATGTGAAATCCCCGGGCTCAACCTGGGAACTGCATTCGAAACTGGCAGGCTTGAGTCTTGTAGAGGGGGTAGAATTCCAGGTGTAGCGGTGAAATGCGTAGAGATCTGGAGGAATACCGGTGGCGAAGGCGGCCCCCTGGACAAAGACTGACGCTCAGGTGCGAAAGCGTGGGGAGCAAACAGGATTAGATACCCTGGTAGTCCACGCCGTAAACGATGTCGACTTGGAGGTTGTGCCCTTGAGGCGTGGCTTCCGGAGCTAACGCGTTAAGTCGACCGCCTGGGGAGTACGGCCGCAAGGTTAAAACTCAAATGAATTGACGGGGGCCCGCACAAGCGGTGGAGCATGTGGTTTAATTCGATGCAACGCGAAGAACCTTACCTGGTCTTGACATCCACAGAATCCTGCAGAGATGCGGGAGTGCCTTCGGGAGCTGTGAGACAGGTGCTGCATGGCTGTCGTCAGCTCGTGTTGTGAAATGTTGGGTTAAGTCCCGCAACGAGCGCAACCCTTATCCTTTGTTGCCAGCGGTCCGGCCGGGAACTCAAAGGAGACTGCCAGTGATAAACTGGAGGAAGGTGGGGATGACGTCAAGTCATCATGGCCCTTACGACCAGGGCTACACACGTGCTACAATGGCGCATACAAAGAGAAGCGACCTCGCGAGAGCAAGCGGACCTCATAAAGTGCGTCGTAGTCCGGACTGGAGTCTGCAACTCGACTCCACGAAGTCGGAATCGCTAGTAATCGTGAATCAGAATGTCACGGTGAATACGTTCCCGGGCCTTGTACACACCGCCCGTCACACCATGGGAGTGGGTTGCAAAAGAAGTAGGTAGCTTAACCTTCGGGAGGGCGCTTACCACTTTGTGATTCATGACTGGGGTGAAGTCGTAACAAGGTAACCGTAGGGGAACCTGCGGTTGGATCACCTCCTTACCTGAAGAACCTGCCTTTGTAGTGTCCACACAGATTGTCTGATGAAAAGTGAATAGCAAGGCGTCTTGCGAAGCAGACTCAGTGTCCCCTTCGTCTAGAGGCCCAGGACACCGCCCTTTCACGGCGGTAACAGGGGTTCGAATCCCCTAGGGGACGCCACTTGCTGGTTTGTGAGTGAAAGTCGCCAACCCTGTATTTCAAAACTGGCTGTAGCAGTCATGTTTGAAATATCTGCTCTTTAAAAATCCGGAACAAGCTGAAAATTGAAACACTGAATAACTGCAAAGTTATTCGTGGGTCTCTCAAAATTATCGCAACACTGAAGGTGACACCTCAGGCGACGTGAGCAGCATGAAGACAAGGCGTACCAACGCCGTATTCACGCAGCACAACGAGCCGGAAGGAAAAGACATCTTCGGGTTGTGAGGTTAAGCGACCAAGCGTACACGGTGGATGCCCTGGCAGTCAGAGGCGATGAAGGACGTGCTAATCTGCGAAAAGCGCCGGTAAGGTGATATGAACCGTTATAGCCGGCGATGTCCGAATGGGGAAACCCGGTGCACTCAGTGCATCATCATTAACTGAATTCATAGGTTAATGAGGCGAACCGGGGGAACTGAAACATCTAAGTACCCCGAGGAAAAGAAATCAACCGAGATTCCCCCAGTAGCGGCGAGCGAACGGGGAGGAGCCCAGAGTCTGAATCAGTTTGTGTGTTAGTGGAAGCGTCTGGAAAGTCGCGCGATACAGGGTGACAGCCCCGTACACAAAAACGCACAGGCTGTGAGCTCGATGAGTAGGGCGGGACACGTGGTATCCTGTCTGAATATGGGGGGACCATCCTCCAAGGCTAAATACTCCTGACTGACCGATAGTGAACCAGTACCGTGAGGGAAAGGCGAAAAGAACCCCGGCGAGGGGAGTGAAACAGAACCTGAAACCGTGTACGTACAAGCAGTGGGAGCCTCTTTAATGGGGTGACTGCGTACCTTTTGTATAATGGGTCAGCGACTTATATTCTGTAGCAAGGTTAACCGCATAGGGGAGCCGAAGGGAAACCGAGTCTTAACCGGGCGTTAAGTTGCAGGGTATAGACCCGAAACCCGGTGATCTAGCCATGGGCAGGTTGAAGGTTGGGTAACACTAACTGGAGGACCGAACCGACTAATGTTGAAAAATTAGCGGATGACCTGTGGCTGGGGGTGAAAGGCCAATCAAACCGGGAGATAGCTGGTTCTCCCCGAAAGCTATTTAGGTAGCGCCTCGTGAATTCATCTGTGGGGGTAGAGCACTGTTTCGGCCAGGGGGCCATCCCGGCTTACCGATCCGATGCAAACTACGAATACCACAGAATGTTATCACGGGAGACACACGGCGGGTGCTAACGTCCGTCGTGAAGAGGGAAACAACCCAGACCGCCAGCTAAGGTCCCAAAGTCATGGTTAAGTGGGAAACGATGTGGGAAGGCCCAGACAGCCAGGATGTTGGCTTAGAAGCAGCCATCATTTAAAGAAAGCGTAATAGCTCACTGGTCGAGTCGGCCTGCGCGGAAGATGTAACGGGGCTAAACCATGCACCGAAGCTGCGGCAGCGACACTATGTGTTGTTGGGTAGGGGAGCGTTCTGTAAGCCGTTGAAGGTGTGCCGTGAGGCATGCTGGAGGTATCAGAAGTGCGAATGCTGACATAAGTAACGATAAAGCGGGTGAAAAGCCCGCTCGCCGGAAGACCAAGGGTTCCTGTCCAACGTTAATCGGGGCAGGGTGAGTCGACCCCTAAGGCGAGGCCGAAAGGCGTAGTCGATGGGAAACAGGTTAATATTCCTGTACTTGGTGTTACTGCGAAGGGGGGACGGAGAAGGCTATGTTGGCCGGGCGACGGTTGTCCCGGTTTAAGCGTGTAGGTGTGTGCTCCAGGCAAATCCGGAGCGCTTTAACACTGAGGCGTGATGACGAGGCACTACGGTGCTGAAGCAACAAATGCCCTGCTTCCAGGAAAAGCCTCTAAGCATCAGGTAACACGAAATCGTACCCCAAACCGACACAGGTGGTCAGGTAGAGAATACCAAGGCGCTTGAGAGAACCCGGGTGAAGGAACTAGGCAAAATGGTGCCGTAACTTCGGGAGAAGGCACGCTGGTGCGTAGGTGAAGTGACTTGCTCACGGAGCTGAAACCAGTCGAAGATACCAGCTGGCTGCAACTGTTTATTAAAAACACAGCACTGTGCAAACACGAAAGTGGACGTATACGGTGTGACGCCTGCCCGGTGCCGGAAGGTTAATTGATGGGGTCAGCGCAAGCGAAGCTCCTGATCGAAGCCCCGGTAAACGGCGGCCGTAACTATAACGGTCCTAAGGTAGCGAAATTCCTTGTCGGGTAAGTTCCGACCTGCACGAATGGCGTAATGATGGCCAGGCTGTCTCCACCCGGGACTCAGTGAAATTGAACTCGCTGTGAAGATGCAGTGTACCCGCGGCAAGACGGAAAGACCCCGTGAACCTTTACTATAGCTTGACACTGAACACTGGTCCTTGATGTGCAGGATAGGTGGGAGGCTTTGAAGCGTGGACGCCAGTCTGCGTGGAGCCATCCTTGAAATACCACCCTTTAATGGCTGGTGTTCTAACGTGGACCCGTGAACCGGGTTGCGGACAGTGTCTGGTGGGTAGTTTGACTGGGGCGGTCTCCTCCTAAAGCGTAACGGAGGAGCACGAAGGTCAGCTAATCCTGGTCGGACATCAGGAGGTTAGTGCAATGGCATAAGCTGGCTTGACTGCGAGCGTGACGGCGCGAGCAGGTGCGAAAGCAGGTCATAGTGATCCGGTGGTTCTGAATGGAAGGGCCATCGCTCAACGGATAAAAGGTACTCCGGGGATAACAGGCTGATACCGCCCAAGAGTTCATATCGACGGCGGTGTTTGGCACCTCGATGTCGGCTCATCACATCCTGGGGCTGAAGTAGGTCCCAAGGGTATGGCTGTTCGCCATTTAAAGTGGTACGCGAGCTGGGTTTAGAACGTCGTGAGACAGTTCGGTCCCTATCTGCCGTGGGCGCTGGAGAACTGAGGGGGGCTGCTCCTAGTACGAGAGGACCGGAGTGGACGCATCACTGGTGTTCGGGTTGTCATGCCAATGGCACTGCCCGGTAGCTAAATGCGGAAGAGATAAGTGCTGAAAGCATCTAAGCACGAAACTTGCCCCGAGATGAGTTCTCCCTGAGACTATAAGTCTCCTGAAGGAACGTTGAAGACGACGACGTTGATAGGCCGGGTGTGTAAGCGCAGCGATGCGTTGAGCTAACCGGTACTAATGAACCGTGAGGCTTAACCTTACAACGCCGAAGATGTTTTGGCGGATTTGAGAGATGATTTTCAGCTTGGTTACCGGATATGTAAGTACAGAACCGTGGTTCTGTACAGAGCACAAAGAATTTGCCTGGCGGCAACAGCGCGGTGGTCCCACCTGACCCCATGCCGAACTCAGAAGTGAAACGCCGTAGCGCCGATGGTAGTGTGGGGCCTCCCCATGCGAGAGTAGGGAACTGCCAGGCATCAAATTAAGCGTGCTGATATGGCTCAGTTGGTAGAGCGCACCCTTGGTAAGGGTGAGGTCCCCAGTTCGACTCTGGGTATCAGCACCAGTTTTAGTGGTTAAAGTTCGGCACTTAGAAAAGAATTTGCCTGGCGGCACTAGCGCAGTGGTCCCACCTGACCCCATGCCGAACTCAGAAGTGAAACGCCGTAGCGCCGATGGTAGTGTGGGGTCTCCCCATGCGAGAGTAGGGAACTGCCAGGCTTCAAATAGAGCAAAAGGCCTCGTCGAAAGACGGGGCCTTTTGTCATTTATAGCATCATGAAACCCGGTAAGCGCAGGTGCCACCGGGAACAAACATTAATTAATGAATCACTTGCGATAAGAAAGCGCGCGTACGTTCAGATTTAGGATGAGCAAAGAACTCCTCTGGAGACGCCTGCTCAACGATTTCGCCACGATCCATAAAGATCACGCGGTCGGCGACGGTACGAGCAAAGCCCATTTCATGCGTTACGCACAACATAGTCATCCCCGATTCAGCAAGACCGATCATCGTGTCCAGCACCTCTTTCACCATTTCAGGATCGAGCGCAGAGGTTGGTTCGTCAAAGAGCATAATTTTAGGTTTCATACAGAGCGAGCGGGCAATAGCCACACGCTGCTGCTGCCCGCCAGAAATCTGCCCCGGAAACTTATGCGCATGTTCAGCAATGCGTACACGTTCCAAATAATGCATCGCCAGCGCTTCTGCTTCTTTTTTCGGCAGCTTACGTACCCAAATAGGCGCCAGCGTACAATTCTGTAAGACAGTCAAATGTGGGAACAAATTAAAGTGTTGAAACACCATGCCCACTTCCTGACGAACTTTTTCAATATTGCGAATATCTTCGTTTAACTCGATACCATCTACGACAATTCGCCCCTGCTGATGTTCCTCAAGATGGTTAATACAGCGGATGGTGGTCGATTTCCCCGAACCCGAAGGCCCGCACAGTACGATACGTTCGCCCTGCTTCACAGCCAGGTTTATGTCTTTCAGGACATGAAATTGACCGTACCATTTATTCACTTCCTCGAGCGTAATCATCGCGTCGTCAGCTTGCATAGTCATAGTACTCATGGTGATCCTCAGTGCGGTGTACGCCCGGTGTTAAAGCGCTTCTCCAGATGCTGGCTATAGCGCGACATGCTAAAACAGAAAATCCAGTAAACTAACGCAGCGAAAACATAGCCTTCGGTGGACATTCCCAGCCATGCGGGGTCCACTGTTGCCTGTTGTACGCTACTAAAAAGGTCGAACAGACCGATAATGATTACCAGACTGGTATCTTTAAATAGCGCGATGATGGTATTCACCAACCCAGGGATCACCATCTTTAATGCCTGTGGTAAGATCACCAGCCCTTGTGTTTTCCAGTAACCCAGCGCCAGAGATTCCGCAGCTTCATATTGCCCCTTTGGTAGCGCCTGCAAACCGCCGCGAACCACTTCTGCAACGTAGGCAGACTGGAAGAGAATGACGCCGACCAGCGCGCGGATCAGCTTGTCGATGCTGGTTCCTTCCGACATAAATAGCGGTAACATTACTGAAGACATGAACAGCACGGTAATTAACGGAACGCCGCGCCAGAACTCAATAAACACCACCGATAAGATGCGCATTACAGGCATTTTTGAGCGTCGTCCCAGCGCCAGCAAAATGCCTAATGGCAATGCACCGGCGATACCCACCGAGGCGATGATCAACGTTAGCGTCAGCCCACCCCACTGACGGGTTTCCACCCGCTCCAGTCCGAGGAAACCACCAAACATTAGCCACCAGACCACGATCGGGTAAATAACCGCCCAACAGGCGATATAGCGACCACGTCGGGGCAATCCATTCCAGAACATCGGCACAATAGAGAGCAGGCCAATAATCAGGGCAAGGTTAATACGCCAGCGCTGATCGTGCGGGTAGAGGCCATACATAAACTGGCCAAACCGTTGATGAATAAATACCCAACAGGCACCCGCTTTGGTGCAATCAGCGCGGGTCTCTCCTGACCAATTTGCCTGAAACAACGTCCATTGCAGCAATGGCGGAAGCAGCTCCCACATTAGCCACAGACAGAAAATTGTTAGCAGCGAGTTTGTCCAGCTGGAGAATAAATTTTTCCGCACCCATAGCAGGACACCATTGCTGGTGACTGGCGTTGGGCGCGTTACAGGGGAAAGAATAGCTTTTGTCATCTTCGTTCCTTAGCGCTCAACAATGGCAATGCGGCGGTTATAGATATTCATCAGCAGTGAAATAAAGAGGCTGATAAGCAGATAAACAGACATAGTGATGGCAATGGTTTCGATAGCCTGCCCTGTCTGATTCAGTACCGTTCCTGCAAAAAGCGACACCATATCCGGATAACCAATGGCTGCAGCCAATGAGGAGTTTTTCGCGATATTGAGGTACTGGCTGGTCAGTGGAGGAATAATTACCCGCAGTGCCTGCGGAATAATTACCTGGTGCAGTGTTACCGGGTTCGGCAACCCCAACGATCGAGATGCTTCATGCTGACCGTAAGGTACAGACTGGATACCTGCTCGAATGATCTCGGCGATAAATGCTGAGGTATAGACTGAAAGCGCAATGGTCAGTGCTGCCAGCTCTGGGATCAAAACCATGCCGCCACGGAAATTAAACCCGCGCAGCTCCGGTATTTCCCAATGCAGGGCGGCACCAAATAACCAGTGCGCCAGTAGCGGCAGAATAATGATCAAACCCAGCGCAATAGGCCAGGTTCGGCGTAGCTGGCCCGTTTTAATCTGGTGCGCTTTATTAAAGCGGAATAACCCAATGGAAACGATTATTGCCACGGCGATAGCGCCAATAAAGGCGAGGGCGCCTTCTCCAGTCTGCGGCGAAGGAATATAGAGACCGCGATTACTCAGAAAAACGAGTTCCAGTGCATTTAGCGCCTGTCGGGGGCCCGGCAAATTACGCAAAACCGCAAAGTACCAGAAGAAGATCTGCAATAATGGCGGAATATTGCGGAAGGTTTCGATATAAATAGTAGAAAGCTTACGCAGTAGCCAGTTATCTGAGAGCCTGGCAAGTCCAAGGAAAAAGCCAAGTATCGAGGCGAAAACGATACAGAGTGCTGATACCAGCAACGTATTCAATAAACCCACCAGAAAAACTCTTCCGTAGGTATCACCCTGCTCATAATCAATCAGATGCTGGACAATACCAAAGCCGGCAGCGCGATCGAGGAAAGCGAAGCCGGAGGTTATCCCGCGGTTGTTTAAATTGGTAACGGTGTTGTGGATCAAATAGATGGCGATAGCGACTACGGCAACAATCGCGATAATTTGAAACAGCCAGGCACGAACCGCAGGGTTAGAAAGGGACAACGAGCCTTTAACGGTTGGGCGGCGATGGGACATAAGAAAACCTCAGTAACCATGACTCCGGGCTGGGTGCCACTTTGCAGTGGCACCCGTTACAGCGCATACGAATTAACGTACTGGCGGTGCGTATTGGATTCCGCCTTTATTCCAGAGATTGTTCTGGCCACGCTTAATTTTCAGAGGGCTTTCGGAACCGACGTTGCGCTCAAACACCTCGGCATAGTTACCGACTTTCTTAATGATGTTATAAGCCCATTTATTGTCAACTTTCAGGTCCTTACCGAAATCACCCTCTTTGCCCAGCAGATGCGCCATATCAGGCGTTGCCGGGTTGGCCGCTTTCTCATCAACGTTCTTCGAGGTTACGCCCATCTCTTCTGCGTTCAGCATGGCGAACAGCGTCCAGCGAACAATAGCGAACCAGTCATCATCACCACGGCGTACCACCGGGCCCAGCGGCTCTTTCGAGATGACTTCCGGCAGGACAATCCACTCTGCCGGATTGCTTAATTTGATACGCAGTGCGTAGAGTTGCGACTGATCAGAGGCGAGGGTATCGCAACGACCAGATTCGAGTGCTTTAGCGGATTCATCAGAACGATCAAAGGTGACCGGGGTATAGTTCATCTTGTTGGATTTGAAATAATCCGCGACGTTTAGCTCGGTATCAGTGCCCGCCTGAATACAAACGGTTGCGCCATCGAGCTCTTTAGCACTTTTCAGGCCCGCTTTGTTGTGCGTTAGGAAACCGATACCGTCATAATAGGTTACGCCGGTGAAAGAGAGGCCCATGCCGCCATCACGTGAGGAGGTCCAGGTCGTGTTACGCGACAACATATCAACTTCACCCGACTGTAGTGCGGTAAAACGCTCTTTTGCTGTCAGTGGTGTATATTTTACTTTCGTGTCGTCACCGAAAACGGCAGCAGCAACGCCGCGGCAAACATCAACGTCAATACCGGTGAACTTGCCGTTAGCATCTGCGTAAGAGAAGCCCGGCAGGCCGTCACTAATACCGCATTGTACAAAACCTTTCTTTTTTACGGCATCCAGCGTTGTGCCTGCGTGCGCCTGATTTGCTAAGGCAAACAGTACGCCGGCAGCGGCCAGGCTGGCTATCATCATCTTTTTCATAATGCATCCTGTGTGGCGAGAATTTATCGTTATATGAGGCGTCCGGGAAACGCCTGAAACCTGTCTGTGGCGATGGCCATACTCTTATAAGCAAAGGTAATGCCAAGTTTGCGAGTAGCGTATTAATGGAATGTGTACCCGCATTAAGTAGAGTGTAGTCAGGATAAAATAGAATAATTGCCCCGCCGTGGTGCAAAATTACTACCTTCGCCACAAAATAGAGCAAAAGTTTTCCATTATTAACAGAACAGTTTCGCCAGTTAATATAAGCAATATATTGAAGGTCATAAGTTTGTGAAATGGGTCACGGGATATTGAGGATTAGCATTCAAATGCAGGGGGAAGGCGATAAAAAATTAACACAATCAGTCGGTCAGATTGCGCTATTGTGAGGCTAAAAATTTACGCGCAAAGCATTTTGCACTGTTATAAAGCAAAAGCGCGGAGGGAGCCGCGCTTTTAAACAATTATTTAGTTAACGCCACGATACCGAGGGTTAAGCCAGCCAGTGCTGCTGCACCGCCTGCGATTGCACCCGCCGTTTCCCAGTTATCCTGCGTGGTGCCTTTCATACAGGTATTGGTATGTACCAGCCGGCCTTGATCATCATAAACCGGCACACAAGGAGAATCGTGAGCGCAGCCCGCCAGAAAAGCAGTGAGCAGCGCGACGGAAATGAATTTTTTCATGATATTACCTCAAAATGATCACGATCCCCGGTATCAATATTCACGACACCCAACCAGAATCGATAAGGCTATTTTATCATTGGTAATAGTCGCTGCCCGCTGGCAATAATGTCAAAGTATGTGCTTTGTAAATATCATGGAGAGAAAAATGCCTTTTAGCGTAATAATGTAGAAATGTTGAAGCGCAGAGGAAATAATTTGCTGTAGTAGCCGGGGGCGATTTCCCAATCCGGATAAACGAAGCGTTATCCGGTAAAGGTAATTTGTAATAAGGACGTGTTAAGTGCTTATTTTACATATTCATGCGATGAAGGAAATACCTCAGGTGGGCAAAAGTTTATTACCATGTGTAGTAATCATTTCCGCACTCACCGGTTTGCCCAATAAATAGCCCTGCAGCGTATTACAACCTAACGCGGTAAGAAACGCGCGTTGTTCTTCGGTCTCCACACCCTGGGCGACCACTTTGAGATTTAGCGTTTTGGCAAGAGACATAATTGCCGACACGATAGTAGTATCTTCCCCCTCTTTACTCAATTCATGGACTACCGCCCGATCGATTTTTAATTCACATGCAGGCAGGCGTTTCAGATACAGCAGGCTGGAATAACCAGTACCGAAATCATCAATCGAGGTCTGAACTCCGGCATTGGTCAGCTCTGTCAATACACGAACACTCTTATGTGGATTGCTCATTGCTGTCGTCTCTGCGACTTCGAGAATCAAATTTTGCGGTGGAACATCATACTTTTTTAAGGTGCCGGTGATGGACTGCACCAATGCAGTCTGCTCAAACTGAAGTGCCGAAAGATTGACGGCAATTGACCATGTCAGATGACCTTGCTTACGCCACTCACTGAGTTGTCGGCAGGCTTCGTCAACCACCCAATTTCCCAAAGGGACAATCAAACCGGTCTTTTCTGCCAGCGGCAAAAATATCTCTGGCGTCAGCACGCCCTGTATCGGGTGATGCCAGCGGAGCAGGGCCTCAAAACCCATAACGGGCCCGGCCGGGGCGATAAATTTCGGTTGATATACGAGGTGAAATTCCTGGCGCTCAAGTGCCAACCATAAATCATTTAATAATTGCAGTTGTGTCTGCGCCAGGATGTTCATTGATGGCTGGAAGAAGTTGTAGCCGTTACGCCCCATATGTTTGGTGTGATACATCGCAGCATCGGCATTGAACATCAGCTCTCGCTCATTTTCCCCATCGAGCGGATAAAGAGCGATACCTACGCTAAGGGTGACCATCACATCGTAAGGATCGATATTGAATGGTTTATCAATGGTGCGGATCAGCGCACTGGCAAGGGTTGCCGCATCATCAGGCGTTGTGATTTCGGTGAGTAGAACGAATTCATCTCCTCCGATGCGGGCCAGCGTATATTGTTCTTTCAACGGCTGTGACAGTCGCTCGGTGACCGCGATCAGCAATTTGTCACCAACATCATGGCCCCACGCGTCGTTAACGGTCTTAAAGCCGTCGAGATCCATAAACATCAAGGCAAAGAGAGAACCTTCGCGTTTAGCCTTATTGATGGCCTGTTCAAGTCGGTCTTCCAGCAGCACCCGGTTAGGCAAACGCGTCAGAGTATCATGCAACGCCAACCGAGCCAGTTCACGGTTCGCTGCTGCCAGGGATGTCGCCAGCAATGTGGTGCGCGCTTGCAAACGCGCGTCAAACATTGATACCAGCAAGGTAATGCCCAACACAGAGAAAGCCATCATGCTGACCAGGATAGCCAGCCAGTTGCTATTTACGCCATGGTTTCCGGGCGACAAATGATGAGGGAACTGGGCTGCCACCATGCCGGTGTAATGCATTCCTGCGATGGCTACTCCCATTAACAGGGCAGCGCCAAAGCGCATCATTGCAACCTGCGTCCCTTCCTGACGCAGACGAAAGGTGAGCCAGAGAGCAGCGAATGAGGCGAGCAGGGCAATCAACACGGAGAGGGCGATCCATGTTAAATCCCAGATGATTGTCCCAAAGATGTCGAGCGCAGCCATGCCCGTATAATGCATCGCCACAATCCCCACCCCCATGATTAATGAGCCGGGTATCAGACGGCGCAGATGCAGCTGTGGAGCGCTCACCAGCCAAAGAGCGAAGAGTGATGAACTTATGGCAATAGCCATTGATAGCGCAGTGAGAAGAGGATCATAGCGCATCTGCATCGACATATTCATCGCAAGCATGCCAATAAAATGCATTGCCCAAATGCCAATGCCCATTGCCACACCGCCGCCAGTCAGCCAAATCCCTGAAAAGGTACCCGTGGAGGTGGCGACGCGTCCGGCCATATTAAGGGCTGTATAAGAAGACAGAATGGCGACAATAAAAGAAACAACAACAAGGATATAGTCGTATTGGCTAACCAGCATGATGTCATCAACTCATTCACTAAGGGCGTTACGTATTACTACGGTCGTACGGGCGAAAAGGGTTGAGACATTATCATCGTATAGGGATGACTCAAAATGGTTTAAATCCCTGCGCGAAATAGGGAAATGGCAGCAATTTCATGAATTATCGCTACCAACAATGACTTATAGGTTATCGCAGTCAACCAATTTAAGCGGGTTTACGGAATTCATATTGCGGCATTGTGTGGCATCAGTTGCCAGGTACTCAACTGATTTCATGATGACTCCATCCAGTACAAGGAGGGAGAGAACAAAAACAACTAACCACCAATATTTGCGAATCATACCGTATCTCCCTTACTTGCAACCGTTTGCAGAAAATATACAGCAATCCACAACGGTGAAAAGAGAAGGAAAGAGGAGTTTTGTATGTTATTTCAGCCAATAAAAAAGGCGCTTCCCCATGCCGGCAAGCGCCTTTTTATTAAAGCAACGTACTGATCAGAAATCAGTTCATGCCATATTTTTTCAGTTTTTTACGCAGCGTACCGCGGTTGATGCCCATCATCAGCGCCGCGCGGGTCTGATTACCACGGGTGTATTGCATCACCATGTCCAACAGGGGCTGTTCTACTTCAGCCAGTACCAGCTCATACAGGTCATTCACATCCTGACCATTCAGTTGAGCAAAATAGTTCTTCAGTGCCTGTTTTACCGAGTCACGGAGCGGTTTTTGAGTTACCTGATCCTGAGAGTTAACGGTAGAAACGGTCAGTACGTCAGAATTTACGCGTTGTTCGAACATAGTTCTGTCAGCTCTTTATTTCTGTTTACGCAAAATTTTCGAAGTATGCCTCCAACGCCTCCAGCTGTTCGCTGGCGTCTTCAATGGCGTTGAATGTGCGCCGAAACTGGTCATTCGGAGCGTGCTCCTGGAGATACCAGGAGACGTGTTTACGTGCAATTCGATAACCTTTTGCCTGACCATAAAAGTCATGCAGTTCCCGAACATGCGCGCAAAGCAAGCGCTTAACCTCTGCCAATGGCAGGGGGGCCAGCAACTCCCCAGTGTCCAGATAGTGCTGGATTTCCCGAAAGATCCAGGGTCTTCCCTGAGCTGCGCGGCCTATCATCAGGGCATCAGCCCCCGTATAGTCGAGCACAGCTCTGGCTTTAAGCGGGTCAGTAATGTCACCATTCGCGATAACCGGAATGGAAACTTTCTGCTTAACTGCCCGAATACTGTCGTATTCAGCTTCTCCATTGAACAAACAGGCGCGGGTGCGTCCATGAATGGTCAGAGCCTGGATACCACACTCTTCAGCCAGTTGGGCAATCTCTACGCAGTTACGATGTTCTGGTGCCCAACCAGTGCGAATCTTCAGAGTGACAGGGACTTCCACTGCATTAACAACCGCATTCAGGATCGACTTCACCTGATCCGGATATTGCAGCAGGGCAGAGCCTGCAAGCTTGCGATTCACCTTCTTCGCCGGGCAGCCCATATTGATATCAATAATTTGGGCACCGCTTTCCACATTAATGCGGGCGGCTTGAGCCATCTCTTCCGGGTCACTACCGGCAATTTGCACGGTACGAATCCCGGGTTCATCAATATGCACCATCCGCAAACGGGACTTATCGCTTTCCCATACCTGCGGGTTAGACGACATCATCTCGGATACGGTTAGACCGGCTCCCATCTCGTAACACAACGTCCGGAACGGTCTGTCAGTAATGCCAGCCATTGGTGCGGCGATCAGGCGATTTCTGAGCTGGTGGTGTCCGATGCGCATGAGTTAAGAAATGACCATACTGTGACTGCAAGGCGGCGTATATTACGCATTTTTCGCACGAGATGAAAGGCCAAACTTTGAGCAATCCCCTGTTGTAGATCAAAGAATAGCCGATCCGCTAACAGGCCTGAAATTTAAATTCATTATTATCATTAAGTTAGGATAAAAAATAAAATTTCATTAAGGCAGCAATTTCGTGGCAGTTTGTATTTTTTATACGTCCATTAGAAAAGGAAATGCTCTTTTTGTCGGCAAAAAAGACGTTTTTTGCGAGGTGGCTCGCATTTATCCACCTAACGTTTTCGGCGAAAATCGTGGCCCGCAGGCCACGTTCAGGCTACTTTTTTTGCCCGGTAATGCGGCACCACTCTTCTTTTTCGACCACCGGATCGAGGGTAAAGAGGTCCGCGTAGGCTTCACAAACGCTCTCCGCCTGGCTGGCAAGGATACCGGAAAGGCCCAGTAAACCACCCTCAACGGGCAGTACACTGATTAATGGCGCCAGTTCACGTAACGGGCCCGCCAGGATGTTTGCGACCACGACATCGGCGTGCATGGCTTCTGGCTGATGTTGTGGCAAATAGAGTTCGAGACGCTCCGAAACGCCGTTACGCTCTGCGTTGTCACGGCTCGCCTGGATTGCCTGCAGATCGATATCGATACCGATCGCTTTCGCTGCACCTAATTTTAATGCCGCGATGGCCAGGATGCCGGAACCACAGCCAAAATCGATCACTGTTTTACCCGCAAGATCCAGCCCATCAAGCCATTGCAGACACAAAGAGGTCGTTGGATGTGTACCGGTGCCAAACGCCAGACCCGGATCGAGCATCACGTTAACGGCATTTTTATCTGGCACGTCACGCCAGCTTGGGCAGATCCACAGGCGCTCTCCGAAGCGCATCGGGTGGAAGTTATCCATCCATTCGCGCTCCCAGTCTTTATCTTCCAGTTGTTCGATTTTATGGGCAAAGCCTTCTCCCAGTAGCGGGTGACAAGCCAGTTGGGAGACCACGTCAGCCATTTCTGTTTCGGCATCAAACAGCCCGATCACATCGGTATCGCCCCACAGACGCGTCTCACCAGGCAATGGCTCGAAAACCGGCGTATCGTGCGTGTCCTGAAAGGTAATTGAGACGGCACCCGCTTCCATCAGGGCGTCGCTCAGATCCTCGGCATTAGCGCCGGTGGTGTTCAGTTTCAGTTGGATCCATGGCATGGCAAAACTCTTTATTGATTAACAGAAATAGTCGGAGCCTGCGGCGCGGGTTTGCCAAATTGGTTCCCGATAATAAAAGCCAACAGACTTAGCAGCAGTGAGGGCACAATGGGATGAAAGCCCAGATACTGAATATTAAACGTAGCGAGTAAGGCATAGAGAACACCGCCAATAATCATGGCGCTCAACGCCCCTGCGGCATTTGCTCGCTCCCAGTAAAGCCCCAGCACCAGTGGCCACAGGAATACCGCCTCCAGCCCGCCAAAAGCGAGCAGGTTGAGCCAGATAATCATCTCCGGCGGACGCCATGCCGCCAGCAGTAGCAGTGCGCCAAGTACTAATGTAATCACCATCGACATACGCTTCAGTCGTGTTTCATTCTGCAACTGTTCAGGGCGGATATTCAGATAGAGATCTTTAATGATCGTAGCGGAACTTTGCAGCAATTGTGCATTGATCGTCGACATAATGGCGGCCATTGGCGCAGCCAGAAAGATCCCGGCAGCAAAGGGGGGAAGCACTTTCACCATCAACGTTGGGATAACCAGATCCGGCACCGTGAGACCAGGAATAACCGCCCGGCCTAGCGCACCCGCTAAATGCATCCCCAGCATCAGAATGGCAACGACAATCGTGCCGAGGATGATGCCGCGATGCACCGCTTTACTGTCTTTATAGGAGATACAACGAACAGCGGTGTGTGGTAAGCCAATCACACCAAAACAGACCAACACCCAGAACGAGGTCATAAAAGAAGGGGAGAGGATGTCACTGGCACCCTGCGGAGTAACCAGCGCAGGATCAATATGTTCAAGCGTTGTCACCGCATTGCCAAGTCCACCAGCCGCATGCACGACGCCAATAAGCAGGACGATAGTGCCGATAAGCATGACCAGGCCCTGTAACGTGTCATTGAGCACGCTGGCACGAAAGCCACCAAACGCGGTATACAAAGCGATGCTGATGCCAAAGATCAGCAGACCGGTTTCATACTTAATACCCGCAGCGGTTTCCAGTAAACGTGCACCGCCAATAAATTGCACGGTCATTGCGCCAATAAATGCCACCAACAAGCTTAGACTGGCCAGCCAGACCAGCAGGCGGCTCTGATAACGGGCAAACAACATATCATTGAGCGTCACCGCATTATAGCGCCGTGCCAGAATGGCGAATTTTTTACCGAGGATCCCCAGCGATAGCCAGACGGCAGGAAGCTGGATCATCGCCAGTAGCACCCATCCCAGACCATATTTATAAGCAGCACCGGGACCACCAATAAAGGAACTCGCGCTGATATAGGTAGCCGTGAGGGTCATGGCCAGCACAAAACCGCCCATTGATCGGCTGCCAAGGAAGTATTCATTAAGAAATGTTCCGCTGCTGCGTTGGCGCATGGCGTAGACAGACAAGCCAAACACCACCACCAGATAGGCTACCAGCGGCAGGATGATTTCATTTTGCATCGTTATCCTCCAGTGGGATATCGCGGAAGATAAAACGAACCATCGCCCAGCAGAACAATATAAACGCCAGTGGCGTCAACAGGCAGGCCATTTCAAACCAGTGCGGCAGCCCGGTAAACCCCTGCTCCGAGTCTGGTAAGTAAGCGCATACCAACCAGGCAGCAAGATAGAGAAGGGTAAGCCACAGTGCCCAGCGGGCCTCTTTGTGAGCCTGAACAAAACGGTTATCCATTTTATTCCCTTGTGGATGAGAAAGCGGGGATTGTACCGCATGGCAATGATGAGGGGAGAGAAAAAGAAAAAAGGCCGGAAAAACCGGCCTTTTACAATAAATACAGCTTATTTTTCCTGCAAGCCGAGCTTTTTCTCCAGATAGTGGATATTGGTACCACCATGCTGGAAGTTCTCGTCATTCATGATGCGCGTTTGCAGATCAATGTTGGTTTTAATACCGTCGATAATCAGCTCCTGCAACGCATTTTTCATGCGCGCAATCGCCACATCACGGCTCTCGCCGTAGCAGATCAACTTACCAATCATCGAGTCATAATACGGCGGTACGGTATAACCGGCGTAAATATGTGATTCCCAACGCACACCAAATCCACCCGGCGCGTGGAAACGCGTGATTTTACCCGGGCTCGGCAGGAAGGTGTTCGGGTCTTCGGCGTTGATACGGCACTCTACCGCGTGGCCTTTAACCTGCACTTCATCTTGCTTGATGGAGAGGGGTTGACCGGCTGCAATACGCAACTGCTCTTTAATCAGGTCGATACCAGTAATCATTTCGGTTACCGGGTGCTCTACCTGAATACGGGTGTTCATCTCAATAAAGTAGAACTCACCGTTTTCGAACAGAAACTCAAAGGTACCCGCACCGCGATAGCCGATATCGACGCAGGCTTTAGCACAGCGTTCGCCGATGTAACGACGTAGTTCCGGGGTGATACCCGGTGCTGGTGCTTCTTCGACGACTTTCTGGTGACGACGCTGCATTGAGCAGTCACGCTCGGCCAGATAGATAGCGTTACCCTGGCCATCTGCCAATACCTGGATCTCCACATGGCGAGGATTTTCCAGATATTTTTCCATGTACACCATATCGTTGCTGAAAGCCGCTTTTGCTTCCGCTCGGGTCATGGAGATAGACTGCGCCAGTTCGGCATCGCTACGTACTACACGCATACCGCGACCGCCGCCGCCGCCGGAGGCTTTGATAATCACCGGATAGCCGATGCGCTTCGCATGGGCGCGGTTCACATCCATATCGTCGCCCAGCGGGCCATCGGAGCCAGGTACACAAGGTACGCCCGCTTTCTTCATGGCGCTGATAGCCGAGACTTTATCACCCATCAGGCGGATAGTGTCAGCTTTTGGACCAATGAAGATAAAGCCAGAGCGCTCAACCTGCTCGGCGAAATTAGCATTCTCAGAGAGAAAACCATAACCCGGGTGAATTGCAATCGCGCCAGTGATTTCGGCTGCGGAGATAATTGCCGGGATATTCAGGTAGCTTTTTACGGACGGCGCAGGACCGATACAGACCGTTTCGTCCGCCAGCAATACGTGTTTTAGATCGCGGTCCGCAGTGGAGTGTACGGCGACAGTCTTGATGCCCAGCTCTTTACAGGCACGAAGAATACGCAGTGCAATCTCGCCGCGGTTGGCGATAACAATTTTATCCAGCATGTGCGCCTCGTTATTCGATGACGACCAGCGGCTCGTCAAATTCTACCGGTTGGCCACTTTCAACCAGAATGGCTTTCACCACGCCTGCTTTATCGGCTTCAATCTGGTTCATCATTTTCATCGCTTCAACGATGCACAGGGTATCGCCCACGTTGACTTTCTGACCAATTTCGATGAAGGCTTTCGCATCCGGGCTCGGTGTGCGATAGAAAGTCCCTACCATTGGGGAACGTACGATGTGACCACTGATTTCCGCTGCTGCGGCCGGAGCTTCTGCTGCAGGTGCAGCGGCTGGCGCGACAGCGTTAGACAGAGCGGGTTGCTGCATCATAGGTGCGGCATAAGCCTGCTGCATCACTGGAAAGCCTGCATTTGCCGCGGAACGGCTGATGCGTACTGACTCTTCGCCTTCAGAAATTTCCAGTTCAGAGATGCCAGACTCTTCGACCAGCTCGATCAGTTTCTTAATCTTACGAATATCCATGAGTGGGTTCCGTACTCTTGTTTAGTGTGATTTTGACAAGCGTTTTACCGCTGTCTGTAAAGCGTATGAATAACCGTCTGCGCCGAGTCCACAGATAACACCAGCGGCGATATCTGACAGATAGGAATGGTGACGAAACGGCTCCCGCGAATGCACATTACTCAGGTGAATTTCGATAAACGGGATGCTCACCGCAAGCAATGCGTCGCGGATAGCGACACTGGTGTGCGTAAAAGCGGCCGGATTGATCAGGATATAGTCAACATTGTCTTTAGCCTGATGAATACGGTCGATAATTGCGTACTCCGCGTTTGACTGAAAATGGTCAAGTTCCACACTAAGGGAAGCGGCCTCGGTACTCAAACGGTTAACAATTTCGTTGAGAGTGAGTGTGCCGTACTTCTCCGGTTCGCGCGTGCCGAGCATGTTGAGGTTCGGTCCGTTTAAAACCAGTATGCGTAACTTATCAGTCATTGTGCAGCTATCTCCTGCGATTTTCCGGTAAAAAACAAAATATACCTTCGTTGCGCGAATGTCATCTTTTCGGCAGGTAAAATGCCTGTCCGGAAAACCGAAGTCGCACATTATAACTATTTCGTAGCATTTGGCAGCTAAATACTGGTCTTATCAGGGAAGATTATCAATCACCCTTGCCAATATGACAGTAAGTGATAAAAAATTTGCGGAGAGCTGCACATAACAACCTTATCGCCACCATGTACGGAACTTCTTGTATCTCAATGCTAAAAGAGCAACAGCAAGGAGTGCATAGATGATGGGTTGCGGGGAGAGGATCTTCACTGACCATAAATAATGAATCGGTGCGAGGATCGCTACCAGATAGACGAAATTATGCAGGTATTGCCATTTTTTGCCCAGTTTACGTTGTGCCCACTGTGTAGACGTTACCGCCAGCGCAAAAAGAATGATCCAACTTATGGCGCCCAGCGTCAAATAAGGGCGTGAAATAATCTCCTGCCCTAATAGTGCCAGGTTCGAAATGCCCAGTTCCAGCAGAAAATAGCTGGTTAGATGCAATGTCGCCCAGGCGAAGCACCATAATCCCAGCAGCCGCCGGGTACGAATCAATAGCGGTTGTTTCGCGTAGCGCGCCAGCGGAGCGACCAGCAGGCTGGCGAGGAGAAATTTTAGCGCGGTCCTGCCGGTAAAATGCTGGATGTCTTTCGCCGGATCTGCGCTGAAATAGCCCTGGTTCACCGCCCAGAATAACCAAAGAAAAGGCAGTAATCCCGCCAGGTGAAGCATCACCTTTAACCAGCTAATCTGTTTTACTGTCAGGCGCACTTAAAAATTCTCCTTCAAATTCAGCCCGCGATATAGCGAAGCCACTTCCTCCGCGTAACCATTAAATAGCAGTGTAGGCTGGCGTTTTACATCCAACGCGCCACCCGAACCGATCACGCGTTCTGTCGCTTGCGACCAACGAGGATGATCAACATGCGGGTTAACGTTAGCGTAAAAGCCATACTCTGTGGGGGAGGCAAGATTCCATGTTGTAGGAGGACGCTTGCTGGTCAGTTTAATGCTGACAATGGATTTTATATTCTTAAAGCCATATTTCCACGGCACCGTCAGGCGAATTGGCGCGCCATTTTGTGGCGGTAACGCTTTGCCATAGACCCCAACCGTCAGAAGCGTGAGCGGATTCATCGCTTCATCCATACGTAGAGCTTCTACATACGGATATTCCAGGCCACCGCCAATAAACCGATCTTGCTGACCAGGCATCTCATCAGGCGCGTAACGCGTCTGGAAAGCGACATATTTAGCATTGCTGGTGGGTTCCACCAGTGACAACAACTTATGTAGCGGAAAGCCAATCCACGGCACCACCATTGACCAGGCCTCAACGCAGCGCAAACGGTAGATACGCTCTTCTAACGGGAAACGTGAAGTCAGCGCCGCATAATCCAGTGTTAAGGGTTTTGCCACTTCACCATCAATGGTTAAGGTCCACGGATCGGTCTTCATTCCCCCGGCATTCGCCGCCGGATCGGCTTTATCCAGTCCGAATTCATAGAAGTTGTTGTAGCCAGTGACCTTGTCTTCAGGCGTCAGTGCAAGTGGCGATTGCCATTGTGCCGGTTTGCTGAACTCCAGCGGCTTGCCCGGTGGCGCTTTTGGCCGATCATGACCTTTAAACCAGTCAAGCAGGTCCGCCCGGGCACTGGCGGAAAGAGATAACGCAGTGGTGCCAATCCCTAACATTTTCAGAATTTGGCGGCGTTGCAACATAAAAATGGATTCAGCAGTGACATCGGCTTCGGTCAGTTTTTTCTTCATGGCAATCTCCGTTCAACACTGCTTAATGATGGTAGAAACAACGCGTTAAAGCGAACTGGATAGAATGCCAGAAGTGTAAATTATCCATTTAATACATTTGTAAGAATTATTGATGATTGGAAAATTATTATTGAGGGATATACTCGCAACAATGAGATGCCGTACCGATCCATCATTTATGCGGGTAAGCACTCCTGAAGTATGGTTTAGCGAGGAAGTTAGTACTTACTTCATTTATACTTTTCGGGGGAGCCCCGTCTCGTCCTTTCAGGCACGGAGTTAACACAGGGATGCGCTTAACGACGAAGTTTTCAGCGTTTGTAACGATGCTAACGGGGTTAGCTATTTTTGTGACGCTGATTGGCTGTTCGCTTAGTTTTTATAACGCGATTCAGGATAAAGTGACTAATCGCGTTGAAGCTGTGGCGGCCATTATTGACACCCGCCTGGTTTCAACATCTCCGTCGGCGCTGTTGCCGCAACTCAATGAATTAATGGTGCCGGTAGATATCATTAGCATTGAGATTAAACAAGGCAAGCATACACTTCTAAGCTACACGCGCAGCGGGAGCTATGGCCCGGCTGGCGGTAACGCCTCTTTTCGGGTGTTGCATGTTCCATCGGTTAAGAATCCCGGCTTTACTATCATGCTGATATACCAGGATCCGATGACGAACACATTCCGATCGCTGTTAACTACGGCTCCGCTGACGCTGGCGATTGGTTTTATGGTATTGATTATCTTTGTCTCTGTTCGTTGGCTTCGGCGGCAGCTCTCCGGTCAGGAGTTGCTTGAAACTCGTGCGACAAGGATCCTCAACGGTGAGCGCGGCCCGCAGGTTCGCGGCAGCATTTATGAATGGCCATCACGCACCAGTAGCGCACTGGATGTCTTGCTGACAGATATTCAGTTTGCCAGCGATCAGCGTAGCCGTATGGACTCGATAATCCGTTCATATGCAGCACAGGACGCCAGAACTGGCCTGAATAATCGTTTGTTCTTTGATAACCAACTGGCGACGCTGTTGGAAGATCAGGAAAAAGTAGGCTCTCATGGTGTAGTGATGATGATTCGCCTGCCGGATTTTGACCTTTTACATGACACCTGGGGTCCCAAGGCTGTAGAAGAGCACCTTTTCGCGCTGATTAATCTCCTTTCCACCTTTATTATGCGTTATCCTGGAGCATTGCTGGCGCGTTATCACCGTAGCGACTTTGCTGTTCTGCTACCGCATCGGACATTAAAAGAAGCGGAGAGTATTGCGGGACAAATTCTCAACGCTGTCGACGGTCTTCCGCCCAGCAGGATGCTGGCCCGTGACGATATTATCCATATTGGCATTTGCGCATGGCGCAGTGGTTTGTCCACCGAACAGGTGATGGAACATGCGGAAGTCGCCACCCGTAATGCGGTGTTGCAAGGGGGCAATAGCTGGTCTGTCTATGATGCTGCTTTGCCGGAGCAAGGCCGAGGCAGCGTGCGCTGGCGAACGCTGATCGAGCAGATGCTTAGTCGTGGTGGGCCGCGAGTCTACCAAAAGCCCGCAGTTAACCGCGATGGTCAGGTGTACCATCGGGAGTTGATGTGCCGTATGTTTGATGGCGAGCAAGAGGTCATTGCAGAAGAGTATATGCCTATGGTGCTGCAATTTGGCTTGTCGGAAGAGTATGACCGCTTGCAGGTGACGCGACTGATTGCTTATCTTGGCTTCTGGCCGGAAGAGAACCTTGCGATGCAGGTAACAGTCGAAACGCTTATCCGTCCTCGTTTTCAGCGTTGGTTGCGTGATACGCTGATGCAATGCGAAAAATCGCAACGTAAACGGATTATTTTTGAACTTGCCGAGGCAGATGTTTGTCAACATATCAGCCGGTTACAGTCGGTTGTGCGTTTGATTAATGCTTTAGGCGCACGAGTGGCGGTAATTCAGGCAGGCCTGGCCCTGGTCAGCACGAGTTGGATCAAAGCGTTAGATGTTGAGTTATTAAAGCTACATCCGGCTCTGTCCAGAAATATCGAAGAGCGCACCGAGAACCAGTTGCTGGTGCAAAGCCTTGTGGAGGCGTGTAAGGGCACGCAAACACGCGTTTTTGCTACTGGCGTTCGTTCTAAAGGCGAGTGGCAGGCGCTGGTGGAAAGGGGCGTAGCGGGTGGGCAGGGTGATTTTTTTGCCGCTTCGCAGCCGCTTGACGCCGATGTGAAAAAATATTCACAAAGATATTCGGTTTGAACTGCCGTTTGGACGGTTTTCACGTAGAATAATGCGCGCTGTCTAAAACGGGAGTGTGCTTGTCTGCTCGCCGGGTTTTAACAGTTAAAAGCCAGTTTGTCCTTTGACAGGGTGCGAACGCAATGTACTGGAATAGATGGATCTTTTTCCTTCCTGTACGAAATGATGCCGTTTTGCAACAAAGTAGACAAACTGCACTAATTTTCACCGTTGCAGATGATTTTTACGCCTTGTCGCTGTTACGTGTGGTTGGTAAAGTAAGCGGATTTTGTGTCCGCCCCAGCTTTCAGGATCAATCCTTAGTATGTTGAAAAAATTTCGTGGCATGTTTTCCAATGACCTGTCCATTGACCTGGGTACCGCGAATACCCTTATTTATGTAAAAGGGCAAGGCATCGTATTGAATGAGCCTTCCGTTGTGGCCATTCGTCAGGATCGTGCCGGTTCACCGAAAAGCGTGGCCGCTGTAGGTCATGAAGCAAAACAGATGCTTGGGCGTACACCGGGCAACATTGCAGCTATCCGCCCGATGAAAGATGGCGTTATCGCCGACTTCTTCGTTACCGAAAAAATGCTGCAACACTTTATCAAACAGGTGCACAGCAACAGCTTTATGCGCCCGAGCCCGCGTGTGCTGGTTTGCGTACCAGTTGGTGCGACTCAGGTTGAACGTCGAGCTATCCGTGAATCCGCGCAGGGCGCAGGTGCGCGTGAGGTCTTTCTGATCGAAGAGCCAATGGCTGCGGCGATTGGTGCAGGCCTTCCGGTTTCAGAAGCTACCGGTTCCATGGTGGTGGATATTGGTGGTGGTACCACCGAAGTTGCCGTTATCTCCCTCAACGGTGTGGTTTACTCCTCCTCCGTGCGTATTGGCGGTGACCGTTTCGACGAAGCAATTATTAATTATGTGCGTCGCAACTACGGTTCTCTGATCGGAGAAGCCACTGCAGAACGTATCAAACATGAAATCGGTTCTGCTTACCCGGGTGATGAAGTTCGCGAAATCGAAGTGCGCGGCCGCAACCTGGCTGAGGGTGTTCCACGCGGCTTCACGCTGAACTCCAATGAGATTCTCGAAGCGCTGCAGGAACCGTTGACCGGTATTGTTAGCGCTGTGATGGTCGCGCTGGAGCAGTGCCCACCAGAATTGGCTTCAGATATTTCGGAGCGTGGAATGGTGCTGACCGGTGGCGGCGCACTGCTGCGTAATCTTGATCGTCTGCTAATGGAAGAGACAGGTATTCCTGTTGTGGTTGCAGAAGATCCACTGACTTGTGTAGCGCGTGGCGGCGGCAAGGCTCTGGAGATGATCGATATGCACGGCGGGGACTTATTCAGCGAAGAATAGTCCGCGCCAGAGCCGGGGAGCGAGCTTCCCGGCTCTGCCTGCCTGAGATATGCATAGCCTATGAAGCCAATTTTTAGCCGTGGCCCGTCATTGCAGATTCGCCTTTTTCTGGCGGTTTTGGTGGCGCTTGGAGTCATTATTGCCGACAGCCGGTTGGGTACGTTTAGCCAGATTCGAACGTACATGGATACTGCCGTCAGCCCTTTCTATTTTATTTCTAATGGTCCCCGGGAATTACTTGATAGCGTTTCGCAAACACTTGCATCACGCGATCAGCTAGAACTTGAAAATCGTGCATTACGTCAGGAACTGCTGCTAAAAAACAGTGAACTGTTGATGTTAGGGCAGTACAGACAGGAAAATGCGCGATTACGAGAGCTGCTGGGCTCGCCGTTGCGTCACGATGAGCAAAAAATGGTTACCCAGGTGATCTCAACCGTAAACGATCCTTATAGCGATCAGGTGGTGATCGATAAAGGCAGCGTTAATGGTGTCTATGAAGGTCAGCCCGTTATTAGCGATAAAGGCGTCGTTGGTCAGGTGGTCGCGGTGGCGAAACTCACCAGCCGTGTATTGCTGATTTGCGATGCAACTCATGCTTTACCGATTCAGGTGCTGCGTAACGACATTCGGGTGATTGTCGCGGGTAACGGTTGTACAGATGATCTGCAACTGGAGCACCTGCCAGCGAATACCGACATTCGTGTCGGCGATGTGCTGGTGACATCCGGGCTCGGTGGACGCTTCCCTGAGGGCTACCCGGTTGCGGTGGTCTCTTCGGTAAAACTGGATACGCAGCGCGCTTATACGGTGATTCAGGCGCGTCCGACGGCTGGCTTGCAGCGTTTGCGTTATCTGTTATTGCTGTGGGGAGCCGATCGTAACGGTAGTAATCCGATGACGCCCGAAGAGGTGCATCGTGTGGCCAATGAACGTTTGTTGCAAATGATGCCGCAGGTTCTGCCGTCGCCTGATGCGATGGGGCCGCCTGCGCCGATGCCTGCTCCGGCGACCGGTATTGCACCACCGCCGCCGCCACAACTCTCACCCGGAGGGCAATAGTGGCAAGTTATCGTAGCCAGGGACGCTGGGTTATCTGGCTCTCGTTTTTCATTGCGCTGTTGCTTCAAGTCATGCCCTGGCCGGATGATCTTATGGTCTACCGGCCAAACTGGGTACTGCTCGTTCTACTCTACTGGATCCTCGCCTTGCCGCACCGCGTAAATGTTGGTACGGGGTTTGCGATGGGTGCCATACTGGATCTGATTAGCGGATCCACACTCGGTGTGCGTGCGCTTTCATTGAGTATTGTCGCCTATCTGGTGGCACTGAAATTTCAGCTTTTTCGAAATCTGGCGCTTTGGCAACAGGCGCTGGTCGTGATGTTATTGTCGTTGGCAACAGAAACGATTGTTTTCTGGGCAGAGTTCCTGGTGATCAATGTCTCATTTCGGCCCGAAATATTCTGGAGTAGCCTCGTCAACGGCGTGCTCTGGCCGTGGCTTTTCTTATTAATGCGTAAAGTTCGACAGCAGTTCGCGGTGCAATAAGGTTTATATGACAGATATCTGGCTTGCTTCTGGTTCTCCCCGCCGTCAGGAGCTGCTCACTCAGTTGGGCGTCTCTTTCGAGCGTATTATCCCGGGTATTGAAGAGCAGCGTCAGGCGCAGGAGAGCGCCCGTCAGTATGTGGTACGGCTGGCGCGTGAAAAGGCACAGGCGGGTGTGGCGATGGTGCCGCGCGATCTTCCTGTGCTTAGCGCCGATACTATCGTTATATTTAATGGTGAAGTGCTTGAAAAACCGTTAAATGCCTCTCATGCTGCCTGTATGTTACGACAACTTTCCGGGCAAACGCATCAGGTGATTACCGCTGTCGCGCTGGCAGACCGCTACCATTTACTTGATTGCCTGGTCGAAACAGAAGTCACTTTCAGAGCATTGTCAGAGGCGGATATCACTGCCTATGTTGCCAGCGGTGAGCCGCTGGATAAAGCCGGTGCCTACGGTATTCAGGGATTAGGTGGTTGTTTCGTCAGGAAAATTAACGGCAGCTATCATGCCGTTGTGGGTCTACCACTGGTGGAAACCTGGGAATTGCTGAGCAATTTTAACGCACTGCGTGAGAGAAGAGATAATCATGACGGCTGAATTATTGGTCAACGTAACACCATCGGAGACACGTGTTGCCTATATTGACGGCGGCATCTTGCAGGAAATTCACATTGAGCGCGAGGCACGGCGCGGCATAGTAGGCAATATCTACAAAGGTCGGGTTAGCCGGGTTCTGCCGGGTATGCAGGCGGCTTTTGTAGATATTGGACTGGAAAAGGCGGCGTTCCTTCACGCCTCCGACATTATGCCGCATACCGAATGCGTTGCTGGCGAAGAGCAAAAAAACTTTACCGTCCGCGATATCTCTGAATTGGTTCGTCAGGGTCAGGATTTAATGGTGCAGGTTGTCAAAGATCCCCTCGGCACCAAAGGCGCCCGGTTGACCACCGATATTACTCTTCCTTCCCGATATCTGGTGTTTATGCCAGGTGCTGCGCACGTTGGCGTTTCCCAGCGTATCGAAAGCGAAGCAGAACGTGAGCGCCTGAAGCAGGTGGTGGCCGCCTATTGCGATGATCAAGGGGGATTTATTATTCGTACTGCCGCCGAAGGGGTGTGCGAAGAAGATCTCGCTTCAGATGCCGCTTATTTAAAGCGTGTCTGGACTAAGGTGATGGAGCGTAAAAAACGCCAGCAGACCCGCTGTAAGCTCTATGGCGAGCTGGCGCTGGCACAGCGTGTACTGCGTGATTTTGCCGATGCGCATCTTGATCGTATTCGTGTTGACTCACGCCTGACTTTTGAGGCGCTGTTAGAGTTTACGGCCGAATATATTCCTGAGATGACCAGCAAGCTTGAGCACTATAGCGGACGCCAGCCAATTTTCGATCTCTTTGATGTCGAAAACGAAATTCAACGCGCGCTGGAACGCAAAGTTGAGTTGAAATCGGGCGGTTATCTGATCATTGACCAGACCGAGGCGATGACGACAGTAGACATTAACACCGGTGCGTTTGTTGGTCATCGCAATCTCGACGATACAATCTTTAACACGAACATTGAAGCCACGCAGGCCATTGCCCGGCAACTGCGGTTACGCAATCTTGGCGGTATCATTATTATTGATTTTATTGATATGAATAATGAAGATCACCGTCGCCGTGTTCTGCACTCACTGGAGCAGGCGCTGAGTAAAGATCGCGTGAAAACCAGTATTAACGGTTTCTCTCAGCTTGGTCTGGTAGAGATGACCCGCAAACGCACGCGTGAAAGCGTTGAACATGTGTTGTGTAATGAGTGCCCTACCTGTCATGGCCGTGGTACCGTAAAAACGGTGGAAACCGTATGCTATGAAATTATGCGCGAAATAGTGCGCGTTCATCATGCTTACGAATCCGATCGTTTCCTTGTCTATGCTTCACCGGCTGTGGCAGAGGCGTTGAAAAGCGAAGAGTCGCACGCGCTGGCAGAAGTCGAAATCTTTGTCGGTAAGCAGGTAAAAGTACAGGTTGAACCGCTCTATAATCAGGAGCAGTTTGACGTGGTGATGATGTAATCGCATAGCTTACTGCGAGACAAGCGGGTCTGGCATTTAGATTGACAAGGAGAGAGGCGTGAGGCGACTGCCGGGGATATTGCTGCTGACTGGAGCGACGCTGATTGTCATCGTGGCGCTGCTGGTGAGTGCGCTGCGCCTTGCCTTACCCCATCTGGACAACTGGCGCCCGCAGATTCTGGCGCAGGTTGAAGCGCAAACCGGGCTGCCAATAGCGGCCAGTAGCATTCAGGCGCACTGGGAGAATTTTGGTCCGGCGCTGGAAGTCCATGATATCGACGCCAGGCTAAAAGATGGCGGTTCGATCTCTATTAAGCGTGTTGAGCTGGCCCTCGACGTCTGGCAAAGCCTGCTGCATCTGCGCTGGCAGTTCCGCAATCTCACCTTCTGGCAATTGATTGCCAACACCAACACGCCGCTACAACGCAGCGACAGCAACGAACCCTTTGCCACGGATCGTATTAGCGATCTCTTCTTACGCCAGTTCGATCACTTCGATCTGCGCGATAGCCGTATCAGCTTATTGACCGTTTCAGGCCAGCGTGCCGAACTGACCATCCCACAATTAACCTGGCTAAACAGCAATGATCGCCACCGTGCTGAGGGGCAGGTTAGCCTGTCCAGTCTTACCGGGCAGCATGGCATCATGCAGGTGCGTATGGATCTGCGCGACGGCAACGGCCTGTTGGATAACGGCCGTGTCTGGTTGCAAGCGGATGATATAGATGTAAAGCCCTGGCTTAACAAATGGATGCAGGACAATGTTGCGCTCTCATCTGCACGTTTTAGCCTGGAAGGTTGGTTGACGTTAAATAAAGGTACCGTTGAAGGCGGTGACGTCTGGCTGAAAAAAGGGGGCGCAAGCTGGCAGGGCGATAAGCGCGAACATCAGATGACGGTAGATAATCTTACCGCGCATGTTTCCCGGCAAAAGCAGGGCTGGCAGTTTGATATTCCACTTACCCGTATCGCTATTGATGGGCGTCCCTGGCCGCAAGGCTCGCTGAGCTTTGCCTGGGTTCCGGCTCAGGAAGTTGGCGGCGTAAACAATACACGTAGCGATGAGCTACGTGTGCGTGCGAATAAGCTGGATCTGGGCGGGCTTGAAGGGCTGCTTCCTATTGCTGAAAAAATCTCTCCGGCTCTCGCCGATATCTGGCATACCATGCAGCCGGGGGGACAACTGGAGCAACTGGCGCTGGATATTCCGCTACAAGAGACCGAAAAAACGCGTTTCCAGGCACGCTGGAAAGAGATCGCCTGGAAACAATGGAAGCTGTTACCCGGTGTGGAGCATTTAAACGGCACGCTGGAAGGCAGTGTGGCCGATGGGCGCTTAACGCTTGATATGGTGCAGGCGAAGATGCCCTATGAAACAGTCTTTCGTGCGCCGCTGGAGATAGAAAAAGGTACGGCTACCCTCAGCTGGCAGAAAAATGAACATGGTTTCCAGATCGATGGACGTGACATTGATGTGCAGGCCAATGCGATCCATGCCCATGGCGGTTTCCGCTATTTGCAACCGCAGGACGATCAACCCTGGCTGGGGATCCTGGCGGGCATTAATGTGACCGATGGCGGTCAGGCATGGCGCTATTTTCCAGAGAATCTGATGGGCAAAGCGCTGGTGGATTACCTTAGCGCGGCAATCAAGGGTGGGCAGGCGGAGAATGCGGCGCTGGTTTACGGCGGTAATCCACATCTGTTTCCCTATAAGCACAACGAAGGGCAGTTCGAAGTATTGGTGCCCCTGCGTAATGCGACGTTTGCCTTCCAGCCCGACTGGCCAGCGCTGCAAGACTTTGATATTACACTCGACTTTATCAACGATGGCTTGTGGATGAAGAGCGACAAAGTTGCGCTGGGTGGCGTGACTGCTTCAAACCTGACGGCGGTAATTCCGGATTACACTAAAGAAAAATTATTGATTGCCGCTGATATTAATGGGCCGGGTAAAGCCGTCGGTCCTTATTTTAAAGGGACGTCACTGCACGACTCTTTAGCCACTGCTCTCGACGAACTACAGCTGGATGGGGATGTCAGTGCCCGCCTACAGCTTGATATTCCACTGGATGGGGAGCTTACCACCGCCAAAGGCGATGTAACGCTCAACAATAACAGCCTGTTTATCAAACCACTTAAGAGCACCCTGAAAAATCTCAGCGGCAAATTCAGTTTTATAAACGGTAACTTGCAGAGTGAGCCGATGCAGGCAACCTGGTTTAATCAGCCGCTGAATATCGATTTTTCTACCACTGAGGGTAACAAAGCCTACCAGGTGGCCGTTAATATGAATGGCAACTGGCAGCCTGCGCGCACCGGAGTACTGCCCGAGCAGCTCAATGACGCACTGCGTGGCAGTGTGGCGTGGAAGGGAGAAGTTGGCATTGAGTTACCTTATCATGCCGGGGCAAGCTACCGCGTCGATATTGATGGTTCCCTGAATAGTCTCGCCAGCACGCTGCCACCACCGCTGGATAAACCTGCCGGAGAGGCACTACCCGTTAAGTTAAACGTGAAAGGGGATCAGCGCGGCTTCGATCTGACGGGTAGCGCTGGCAAGGATAATCACTTTAACAGCCACTGGCTGCTGGGGAACAAGCTCGCCCTCGATCGTGGCATCTGGGCTTCAGATAGCCATACACTTCCCCCGTTGCCGGAACAGAAGGGACTGGAGTTAAATCTTCCGCCAATGGACGGCGCACAGTGGCTGGGCTTGTTCAACCAGGGAGTGGCGAATAATGTCAGTAGTACCACGACATTCCCGCAGCGCGTTACCCTGCGCACACCCGCATTGACTCTGGGCGGACAGCAGTGGAACAACCTTAGTATTGTGTCGCAGCCGCAGCCTTCCGGCACCACGATCGAGGCGCAAGGGCGGGAGATTAACGGTACGCTAACCCTACGTGATAATGCCCCATGGCAGGCGGCGATCCGTTATCTCTATTACAACCCGGCCAGCAACCAGCCGAGCGATAATGATATCTCCTCCCCGTCCGCGCTATTACGCGGCAAGACGCGTATTGATTTCACTGGTTGGCCTGATTTGCAGCTGCGCTGCGCTGAGTGTTGGTTTGCCGGGCAGAAATATGGCCGTATCAACGGTGATTTTACTGTTCAGGGCGACACGCTAAAATTGGCAGATGGTCTGGTGGACAACGGCTTTGCGCGCTTGACCGCAGACGGTGAGTGGGTTAATCGTCCAGGCGATGAACGCACCTCTATTAAAGGGATGCTGCGTGGTGAAAAAATCGATGCGGCGGCTGGTTTCTTCGGTGTCTCTTCACCGGTACGTGGCTCCCCCTTTGATATCAATTACGATTTGCACTGGCGTAGCCCGCCCTGGCAGCCCCAGGAGGAGTCGCTGAATGGTATACTTCGTACTCACTTCGGCAAGGGGCAAATTACCGATATCAGCACTGGTCACGCTGGACAACTGTTACGCCTGTTCAGTATCGATTCCCTGCTACGGAAGTTACGTTTTGACTTTAGCGACACCTTTAGTAGCGAAGGTTTTTGGTTCGATTCCATACGCAGCACGGCATGGATTAAAGACGGCATTTTGCATAGCGATGATACCCTGGTGGATGGGCTGGAAGCGGACATTGCCATGAAGGGGTCGGTGAACCTGGTACGCCGTGAACTGGATGTAGAAGCAGTCGTTGCCCCTGAGATCTCTGCTACCGTTGGCGTGGCAGCGGCCTTTGCCGTCAATCCGATTGTCGGTGCGGCAGTGTTTGCCGCCAGTAAGGTACTGGGGCCACTGTGGAATAAAGTCTCGATTCTGCGCTATCGCATTACCGGTCCGGTGGACCAGCCGCAGGTTAACGAAGTCCTGCGCCAGCCGCGCACGGATAAAAAGCAATGATTTGACGGCACTGGTGAATTGCCTCAAGCTCCTTATATCGCATTTTTATATTGCCCACTGTGGCGGTAACAACGAGTAAAAAATGATGAGTCTTAATCTGGTGAGTGAACAATTACTGGCAGCGAATGGCCTGAGCCATCAGGATCTGTTTGCCATTCTCGGTCAGTTGACCGCGCGTCGTCTCGACTATGGCGATCTCTATTTTCAGTCGAGTTATCACGAATCCTGGGTTTTAGAAGACAGCATCATCAAAGATGGTTCTTACAATATCGACCAGGGCGTGGGTGTTCGCGCGGTAAGCGGTGAGAAAACGGGTTTCGCCTATGCTGACCAAATTAGCCTGTTGGCGCTGGAACAGAGCGCTCAGGCGGCACGCACTATCGTGCGGGAAGAGGGTGATGGCAAGGTAAAAACGCTGGGAGCTGTTGAGCATACCAGCCTTTATACCAGTATTGATCCGCTGCAAAGCATGAGCCGTGAAGAGAAACTGGATATTCTGCGTCGCGTTGACAAAGCCGCCCGTGCGGCAGATAAGCGCGTGCAGGAAGTCTCTGCCAGCCTGACCGGCATTTATGAGCTGATTCTGGTGGCGGCAACAGATGGAACGCTGGCTGCGGATGTTCGCCCGTTGGTGCGCCTCTCTGTCAGTGTCCAGGTGGAAGATGACGGCAAACGCGAGCGCGGCTCCAGCGGCGGCGGTGGCCGTTTCGGTTACGATTGGTTCCTGCAGGAGACTGATGGCGATGTGCGTGCCGAAGCCTGGGCAAAAGAGGCGGTGCGTATGGCGCTGGTCAACCTCTCTGCTGTCGCCGCGCCTGCGGGTACACTGCCGGTGGTGTTAGGCGCAGGCTGGCCTGGTGTGTTGCTGCACGAAGCGGTAGGTCATGGGCTGGAAGGGGATTTCAACCGTCGTGGTACTTCTGTGTTCAGCGGCCAGATGGGCCAACTGGTCTCATCCGAACTCTGTACGGTGGTCGATGACGGCACTATCGCCGATCGCCGGGGTTCGGTGGCGATTGACGACGAAGGCACACCTGGGCAGTACAATGTGCTGATCGAAAATGGTGTGTTGAAAGGTTATATGCAGGACAAACTGAACGCGCGCCTGATGGGAGTCAATCCTACCGGCAACGGGCGTCGTGAGTCTTATGCACATCTGCCAATGCCGCGAATGACTAATACCTATATGCTGGCGGGTAAATCCACGCCGCAGGAGATCATTGAGTCTGTCGACTACGGTATTTATGCCCCTAATTTCGGCGGTGGCCAGGTGGATATCACCTCCGGCAAATTTGTTTTTTCTACTTCCGAGGCTTACCTGATTGAAAAAGGGAAGGTGACGAAAGCCGTGAAAGGCGCAACTTTGATCGGTTCCGGTATTGAAGCGATGCAGCAGATCTCGATGGTTGGCAATGATCTGAAACTGGATAACGGCGTGGGTGTTTGCGGTAAAGAAGGTCAGAGCCTGCCGGTGGGAGTAGGGCAGCCGACGCTGAAAGTCGACAGTTTGACAGTAGGTGGTACGGCGTAATTGCGCATTTCCCCTTCTCCCCGTTGGGGAGAAGGGTGTCAATTTCCGCGCCCCTGCATCTCCTGGTACACCTTCGTTACTTCATTAAAGTATTCGGTCAGGTAATTAATACAGACCTGTACCTTAAGCGGTAGTTTGTCTTTTTCAGTGTAGAGCGCGTAAACCGGGCGGGGATCTGACTGGTAGCGTGGCAGCAAGATCTCCAGCGAACCGCTGTTGATCTCGTCGATCACCCACATCAGCGGGACATAGGCGACCCCTGCACCCGCAGTGAGCCAGCGCGACAATGTCATCGGATCGTTAGTGACAAAACGTCCCTGCGGGATCAGTTTTGTTGAAATACCTTCCGGGGCGATCAGTTCAAATTCATTATCCGGACGAACGCTATACTCCAGCCATGAGTGGTTCGCCAGATCGCCGGGCTTCTCCGGTACGCTATTTTGCGCCAGATAGCTTTTCGCGGCACAGACAACCATTGGCATTGCGCCAAGGCGGCGGGAAAAGAGGCTTGAGTCCTGTAGTGCACCAACGCGAATCACAACATCCAGCCCATCGGCGATCAGATCCGGGGCTGGAATGCCGGTCACCAGATTTACCTTCAGCCCCGGATACTCTTTGAGCATTTCGGCCGTCATTTTAGCCAGCACGTTTTGCGCCATGGTAGAAGAACAACCAATGCGTAGCGTACCGATAGGCGTGTTGTTGAAGGCATAAAGCTGTTCGTGTACATCCTGCACTTCATGCAGCATGCGGCGGCAGCCTTGATAATAAATTTTACCCGCTTCGGTCAGCCCCAGGCTGCGCGTACTCCGGTTGAGTAGCTTTACCTGAAGCTCATCTTCCAGTTTTGCCACTGTCTGACTGATGGATGAAACACTCATTTGTAGCTGGCGGGCGGCAGCGGTAAATGACCCAAATTCCACTACCTTAGCGAACACCGACATGCGCTTTAGTCGTTCCATTATTCACTCTAGCTTAAAAGTGATTTAGATCACATAATATAGATAACAGCATAACAGTTGCGGTAATATACTGTTAGTCAATTAATAAACACGTCACTCTCGCCCGGCTATTCTGGCCTCTATTCCTGCTGTGACGTGAAAAGTTATGTCGCCTGCACGCTCTCTAATCAAGGTCAACATGAGTCTTTTTCCCGTAATCGTGGTGTTCGGTTTGTCGTTCCCTCCGATTTTTTTCGAATTGCTATTATCACTGGCGATCTTCTGGCTGGTGCGCCGTGTGCTGATCCCGACCGGGATCTACGATTTCGTCTGGCACCCGGCGTTATTTAATACCGCGCTGTATTGCTGTCTGTTTTACCTGCTGTCGCGCCTGTTTGTCTGAGGTAGATGTGAAAACACTAACAAGAAATATCTCCCGTACTGCCATCACCGTTGTGTTGGTTGTTCTGGCCTTCATCGCGATTTTCCGCGCCTGGGTCTTTTACACCGAATCCCCCTGGACGCGTGACGCGCGTTTTAGTGCGGATGTTGTGGCCATCGCTCCGGATGTTGCCGGACTGATAACCCAAGTGAATGTGCATGATAACCAACTGGTAAAACAGGGCCAGGTCCTGTTCACAATTGACCAACCACGCTATCAAAAAGCGCTGGAAGAAGCCGAGGCGGATGTCGCGTATTATAAAGCACTGGTGAATGAAAAACGCCGCGAGGCCGGACGCCGTAACCAACTGGGTGTGCAGGCTATGTCGCGTGAAGAGATAGACCAGGCCAATAATACCCTGCAAACGGTGTTACATCAGTTAGCTAAAGCTCAGGCGACCAGCGATTTGGCAAAACTGGATCTTGAGCGCACCGTTATTCGCGCACCGGCTGATGGTTGGATAACCAACCTTAATGTCTACGCGGGAGAATTTATTACCCGTGGCTCTACGGCGGTAGCGCTGGTAAAACAGAACTCCTTCTATGTGCTGGCCTATATGGAGGAGACCAAACTAGAAGGTGTGCGCACCGGCTTTCGTGCGGAAATTACCCCGCTTGGCAGTAACCGGGTGCTAAAAGGGACGGTGGACAGCATTGCCGCAGGGGTCACTAACTCCAGCAGTAGCAGTGATAGCAAGGGCATGGCAACGATCGATTCCAACCTTGAATGGGTGCGTCTGGCACAGCGTGTGCCGGTGCGTATCCGTCTTGATCAGCAGCAAGGCAATCTGTGGCCTGCGGGTACTACCGCGACAGTGGTGGTGACCGGTAAAACCGATCGCGATGCCAGTCAGGACTCATTCTTCCGTAAAATAGCGCATCGTCTGCGCGAGTTGGGGTAAACATGATGGGGCTGTTCACTATTGCCAGCCAGCATCTGCGCTTTGCCATTAAACTGGCTTTCGCCATTGTACTGGCGTTGTTTGTCGGGTTTCATTTTCAACTGGAGACGCCCCGTTGGGCGGTACTGACCGCGGCGATTGTCGCGGCTGGGCCGGCATTTGCGGCGGGTGGAGAACCCTATTCAGGGGCCATCCGCTATCGCGGTATGCTGCGTATTATCGGTACTTTTGTTGGCTGTATCGCCGGGTTGGTGATCATCATAGCGATGATTCGTACTCCGCTACTGATGATTATGGTCTGCTGTATCTGGGCGGGGTTTTGTACCTGGGTCTCTTCACTGGTGCGAGTAGAAAACTCCTACGCCTGGGGGCTGGCAGGCTATACCGCATTAATTATCGTGATGACCATTGAGTCTGAACCCCTGCTGGCGCCACAATTTGCCGTGGAACGTTGTAGCGAAATTGTCATCGGCATCGTTTGCGCTATTGTCGCAGATCTGCTCTTTTCCCCTCGTTCGGTGAAACAAGAGATTGATCGTGAGCTGGATAGCTTGCTGGTGGCGCACTATCAGCTGATGCAGCTTTGCATTAAGCATGGCGATAGCGAGGAAGTGGATAAAGCCTGGGCTGCGCTGGTGCGGCGTACCACTGCGCTGGATGGCATGCGCACTAATCTGAAGATTGAATCTTCCCGCTGGGGGCGTGCTAACCGCCGATTGACCGCCATCAAAACGCTGTCGCTGACGCTTATCACCCAGGCCTGCGAAACCTATCTGATCCAGAACACGCGCCCGGAACTGCTCACTGATACCTGGCGTGAACAGTTTGAAGAACCGGTAGAGACAGTACAGGATGTGCATAAACAGCTAAAAAGAATGCGCCGGGTGGTCGCCTGGACCGGAGAACATGACACGCCAGTTACCATCTATAGCTGGCTCGGCGCAGCAACACGCTATCTCCTGCTCAAACGTGGTGTCATTGGCAACACAAAAATCAGCGCCACGGAAGAAGAGGTGTTGCAGGGTGAAGTCGTCGTGAAAGCAGAATCTGCTGAACGCCACCATGCGATGGTAAACTTCTGGCGCACCACTATCTCTTGTATGCTCGGCACCTTGTTCTGGCTATGGACCGGTTGGACATCAGGTAGTAGCACAATGGTGATGATTGCGGTGGTTACTTCACTGGCGATGCGCCTGCCGAACCCCTTTATGGTGGCAAAAGATTTTGTCTACGGCATGTTGTGGGCATTGCCTATTGGTACCTTCTATTTTCTGGTGATCCTGCCTTCGACCCAACAAAGTATGTTGCTGCTCTGTATCAGCCTGGCAGTACTGGCATTTTTTATTGGCATAGAAGTGCAAAAGCGGCGTCTTGGCTCCCTCGGCACGTTGGCAGGTACGATTAATATCCTTGTGCTTGATAACCCGATGACCTTTAAATTCAGTCAGTTCCTGGACAGTGCGTTGGGACAGATTGTCGGGGTTGTGCTGGCGATGGTGGTGATCCTGTTGGTACGGGACAACTCACAGGCGCGTACCGGACGCGTGTTGTTAAATCAGTTCGTATCGGCTGCGGTTTCGTCAATGACCACCAATACTGCGAGGCGTAAAGAGAACCATCTGCCAGCGCTTTATCAGCAACTGTTTCTTCTGCTGAATAAGTTTCCCGGCGACGTGGCAAAATTCCGCCTGGCATTGACGCTCATTATTGCCCATCAACGTTTGCGTAACGCGCCAATACCGATCAACGATGATCTATCAGCCTTTCACCAGAAGTTACGTCGCACCGCTTCGCAAGTTATTTCAGCCACTAGCGATGCGAAGCGCCGTCGCTACTTTACGCAGTTGCTGGAAGAGCTTGAGGTCTATCAGGAAAAACTGCATTACTGGCATGCTCCTCCACAGGTGACGGAGCCGGTGCAACGGCTAACCGGCATGCTACATAAATATCAGCATGCACTCACAACAAACTAAGCGAACCGACGCCAAAAGCGTCGGTTTTTTTATGGCTATACTTGGTTAGAGAGTTCATACGCCACTGATCAGGAGGACAAATGACTACGCAGATACTGCAGGACAATGCGCTTTTTCAGACGGGATATTTGGTTGATGGAGTCTGGAAATCGCTGGAGACTACATTTGACGTTCTGAACCCGGCGACAGGTGAAGTCATCACCCGGGTAGCGAAAGCAGGTAAAAAAGAGACAGAAGAAGCGATCGCTGCTGCGAGCCGTGCCTTTCCACTCTGGCGAGCGAAAACCGCCAAAGAGCGTTCTGCCATTCTTTATCGCTGGTATGAATTGATTATTGAGAACAAATCCTGGCTGGCACAGCTCATGACCACGGAGCAGGGTAAGCCATTGAAAGAGGCGGAAGGTGAAGTTGATTATGCCGCTAGCTTTATTCAGTGGTTTGCCGAGCAGGCTAAGCGCGCTAATGGTGAAATTATTCCACCGATTAAACCAGGCTCACGTATCCTGGCGACCCGAGAGCCCGTAGGGGTTGTTGCTGCTATTACTCCGTGGAACTTTCCGATGGCGATGTTGACCCGTAAATTGGGGCCTGCGCTGGCAGCGGGTTGTACTGGCATAATCAAGCCGGCAAGCAATACACCGCTGAGCGCTTTTGCGCTACTGGCGCTGGCGAAAAAAGCCGGTGTACCCGACGGCGTACTGAATGCAGTAGCCGGTAGCACCTCGGAGATCAGCGATGCGATTATGGCCAGCCATGAGGTGCGTAAAATTTCTTTTACCGGTTCGACGGCGGTGGGCAAAACGCTGATGCGCAATGCGGCAGAAACGATGAAAAAGGTCTCCATGGAGCTTGGCGGAAACGCACCTTATATCGTCTTTGAGGATGCGGATATTGACGCTGCCGTGCAGGGTGCTATCGCCAATAAATTCCGTAACGCTGGACAGGTTTGTGTCAGCGTTAACCGTTTTTATATCCATGAATCGGTATACGCTGAGTTTACGCAAAAGCTGAGTGAGGCTGTCAATGCACTGAAGGTGGGGAATGGTCTGGAAGAGGGGGTCATTGTTGGCCCACTAATCGAACCTTCTGCCGTCGATAAAGTGCGTGAGCATATAGACGATGCGGTGGCTAAAGGGGCAAAAGTATTGGCGGGTGGTCAGGCGCACTCACTTGGCGGCAACTTCTGGCAACCCACAGTACTCGGTGATTGTAGCGATGGGATGAAGCTGGCGAGTGAAGAAACGTTCGGCCCGGTGGCCGCTTGTTTTCGTTTCACTACCGAAGAGGAAGTTATTAAACGTGCTAATGCGACGCCGTTTGGGTTGGCGGCATATTTCTATACGCAGAATTTACAGCGAGTATTTCGCGTCTCACAGGCTATTGAAAGCGGCATGATCGGCATTAATGAGTGTGCTGTATCAACGGAGCTTGGGCCGTTCGGCGGAGTGAAGGAGTCCGGTTTGGGGCGTGAGGGTTCTGTTCTGGGGCTTGATGAATTTCTTGAGGTTAAGACCTTACATCTTGGCGGATTATAAATATGCGGGCGGCGGATGCCGCCTCGTTGGGCCGGTGGAAAAAAATGACTATCTATACTTTTGATTTTACGAATATCACCGATCAACGCGCTTTCTACCGTGAATTTTCCCGTCAGTTCGCCCTTGAACGGGAGAAAATTCACGATCTGGATTCATTGTGGAATACGGTGATGGAGGGGGCTTTGCCGCTACCGCTTGAAATTGAGTTTATTCATTTACCGGAAAAACAGCGGCGTCGTTTCGGCGCATTAATTTTGCTGTTTGATGAAGCGGAAGAGGAACTGGAAGGGCAGTTACGCTTTAATGTGCACTAATAAAAAAGCCCCTGGCATGCAGGGGCAAGTCGTCGGAGAAGACGACGAGGAATTATTTGTACAATTCTGCTGTAACGTGGGTTTCATCGCCAGTATGGGCTTCAATAATGCGATAGCTGCTGGCACCCGCTTTGTCGGCTTTAGCAGAAAGTTCCTGACGCATATCCATGGGGGTACCACCAACTTTTGAAGCAGTAATGGTGCCAATTGGCTGTAAGTTGCTGACTTGATCGTTGGTAACAAGCGTTGCGGCACTTGCGCCAAAAGCGATCAGAGAAGCAAGGCCAGATGCGATAATAAGATTACGTTTCATTGTGAGTCTCCTGAAGAGCGACTCAACGGCGAGGAGGGTTGAACATCTTTTTTTATACCTGGGCCGTTGAGGGATATTGATATAGGGCTAGCGGTAAAGCTTATTTGTAGAGTTCAGCGGTTGCGTGCCAGTGGTCACCGGTACGAGCTTCAATAACGCGATAAGCGGAAGCGCCTTCCTTCTGTGCTTTTTGTTCCAGTTGGGCATGCATATCCATCGGTGAGGAAGCAATGCCATCTACGGTGATGGTACCCAATGGTTGGCGAGATTGCGCCTGTTCTGCATTGATAGATTCGGCAGCGAAAGCACCAAATGACAGAGCCGAAAGGATACCTAATGTTGCGATAGTCGATTTAATACTCATGATTCTTACCTCGTCGTTCTTATCTCTAAATTTTACTGGAGAGTCTAATTTCGTGACCCTCATCACAAAACTAAGTATACACTAATAACGCGAATAATTAATACAATGCTAACTATTTCAAGTTGGTTTTAGTCGTTACAACTCTATTTTTTTATGTCCAAAAAGGAATAACAAAGGGCATCCTGTCGACAGGAACCTTATTTATTTTCATAAAAATCAATACGATAAATGAATTTGATTTTTTGTGCGGTACTTCGCGCTGCGAAGGGGGGGTGAAACAGTAAAACGCACTAAGTGCTAAAGGACGAAGCGGTTAAATGCACTGGTGAGGAGAAGAAATGGCAAATTTTCCCCCGTTGGGTATACGGGGGGAGGAGCGGAATTACAACTCTTGTTCGAAGAGAACGAGGATGGCTTCGTAGAGGTCCTTAACGGTAAAGCCTCTGGCTGGCGTGGTGAAAATTGTATCGTCGCCAGCAATCGAACCAAGTATCCCTTCTGCTTTACCCAGCGAGTCCAGCAGTCGTGCAATTAACTGTGCAGCGCCTGGGCTGGTATGAATGACGACGACTGCATCGTTGTAGTCGATGTCCAGTACCAGATTTTTTAACGGGCTGGAAGTGGTCGGGACACCAAGTTCCGCAGGAAGACAATACACCATCTCCATCTTGGCGTTACGTGTGCGAACCGCACCAAATTTGGTCAGCATCCGGGAGACCTTGGATTGATTAATATTATCAAAGCCTTCATCCTGCAAAGCCTGCACTATCTCTCCCTGAGAACTGAATTTCTCTTCTTTTAGCAGCGCTTTAAACGCTTTGACTAATTCTTCCTGTTTCGTCGAGCTTCGCATAAGTCACCCGTAATATGGCTGTGTAAACGACATTATTATGCATATTAATGAATTTTTATGCAAATAATCTATAAAGGGAAATTCTGAAATAATGTCATGAAAGGCGCGGAGTTTACCAAATCCTGTTATGAAAGAGGCAGTGAGATGTGCCTTGCGTCGCAAAAAACATTAAAAAGTAAATTAAATGTTATAAATTTGACGGGATTTTGGTTAATCGCGCCACGATATTATAAACTCATTAAGTTAGTTGCTTAGATTGCCGATCTGACGGTCGTATTCACCCTCTAATAAGACCTTACAATGTTGGGCACGCAATTTTGCCTCATACATTGCCATAATTATCAGGGTGAATTAAGGTCGCCGCAACGGAGTAACAAAATATTTAGCTAACCATAATAAGGAGTTTAGGATGAAAGTCGCAGTCCTCGGCGCAGCTGGCGGTATCGGCCAGGCGCTTGCCCTACTACTGAAAACACAACTGCCTTCAGGTTCAGAACTCACTCTTTACGATATCGCTCCCGTCACTCCAGGGGTCGCGGTTGATCTCAGCCATATTCCTACCGATGTGCAGATTAAGGGGTTCTCTGGTGATGATGCGACACCTGCACTCGAAGGGGCCGATGTGGTACTGATCTCCGCAGGTGTGGCGCGCAAACCGGGAATGGATCGCTCCGACCTGTTTAACGTCAACGCGGGCATCGTGAAAAACCTTGTCGCCCAGGTGGCGAAGACCGCACCGCAAGCTTGTATTGGTATTATTACCAACCCGGTAAATACGACAGTCGCTATCGCCGCGGAAGTACTGAAAAAAGCGGGCGTTTATGACAAGAACAAACTGTTTGGCGTCACTACGCTGGACATTATTCGTTCCAATACTTTTGTCGCTGAGCTGAAAAATAAAAAGCCGGGCGATATCGAAGTACCGGTGATTGGCGGTCACTCTGGCGTAACTATTCTTCCGTTGTTGTCGCAAGTCCCTGGCGTGAATTTTACCGATCAGGAAGTTGCCGATCTGACCAAACGTATTCAGAACGCAGGTACTGAGGTAGTTGAAGCAAAAGCGGGCGGCGGTTCAGCAACGCTCTCTATGGGACAAGCGGCGGCGCGATTTGGCCTGGCGTTGGTACGTGCACTACAGGGCGAACAAGGGGTCGTTGAATGCGCCTATGTTGAAGGTGACGGTGAGTATGCCCGCTTCTTCTCGCAACCGCTGCTACTGGGTAAAAATGGTATTGCTGAGCGTCATGCCATCGGCCAACTGAGTGCTTTTGAAAAGCAATCTCTGGAAGGTATGCTGGAAACGCTGAAAAAAGATATTCAGTTGGGCGTTGATTTCGTTAATCGTTAAATTCAGCGTTTGCTGGGCTGATATTTTTAAATCCGTAATCCTTTTGGGGGGTTACGGATTTTTTACATACCGCGTTTAATCAGGACAAGTTTCAGATACCTAATATTTGATGTTTTTTTGTATAAAATTTCGCCGAACTAAGGCATCAATTTATACATTTAGTTAACATTTAATTCTGGTAAGAAACTATGCCGATCCATCCGCCTGCTTCAGACAGTCATATTACAGCCATTTGTCGGAGTGTTTCTGAAAGTAGCGCTGAGTGTGGCGCTTGTGCCAACAATATCGATTCTATTTCGCTAACGCGGGTTGAGCGTGAACCTCAGCATCGGATATCACGGTTACCGAACTGGATCGCAAGATACCTTCCCTGGGTGTTGAAAGAAAAAGCTATCGACGTTGAATTGCAACCGATGTTTGAGCAGGGGCAAGTACTACGTCGGGCTGCGGCTGATGAGGCTGATTTCCGACAGCTGACGCAAGGTGAAATGCAGCGCATATCATCATGTACCGCGGGATGGATAGTTTCACTATTGGCGCTATCCACGACAGTTGGGGGGGTAGTCTACAATCTGTTTAGATCTCCTGCTGCGGGCCCTTTTAACCACGGCAATCATTCTGCTATCACCACGTGGCCAGAATTTGCTAGCGAACCTCCCAGGGCAGTAGCGGTAGCCGATAAAAACCAAAAGAAACCGGCAATTATTCATGCGCCAGGCAATACGATTAATATTCTGCCGGGAAAAAAGAAAAAAGAGTATCAGCTCCCGCGTCATCAGGCTGATGTATGCGGTAAGCAAAAGACTTTGGACTTTTGTGAACGGAACCATGCCATCGTTGGGACCGATATCAATCGCATGATTATCAAAGTTGGCAATGAACTCTGTTTTTGCCCACCGCCGCAAGGCCTGAAGGACGAATACGATATTTTATATCTTCCTGGTCAAATAATACAAAATACCACTTCTACTTTAGCTCCAACGCAGCCACCTCACGCTTTACCAAAGGGCGCAGACGGTTTTCAGGTGAGTAAAAGAAATATTCCTCCTGGACATAATAAAATAACAACGGTTGCCCCTCCCAAAGACGATGTGAAAATAGTTAAGCTATTTGACTTTTCTTGCTTTGAAGTAAGAGAAAATATGGATGCTGCAGATTGGCTGGACACCATTGGTGCGACCTTTCAAAAGCCAATTACAAAAATGGCAGAGGAGGCCGCGGTTCTCAATGCCCATATTAAAGGGGAAGCGTGCCCTTCTGCGCAGGACACTGAACAACTTCAAAAAATTACCGGTGCTATTGACTATGCTTTATCATCAATATTGACATTATTGCCTCACTCCAAACCCCTCGCAATTGTGCAGTGTATTATTGGGCCAGCACTGCAATTAGCAGCGAATGACCTGCGGGGTAAACCAGTGGATCTACAGTTATGGCAGGGGCTTAATGGCAATATAATCAACATATTCAAACCTGCAGCCCCCACATTTACTGCTACAGAACAAGCTTCTCTTTACGGTAAAACAAACAATAAAGGTTGGGATTATAAACCTGATCCGGAAATTTTTTCTCGACGTTTTATTTTTAAAGATGGAAAGAAATATATTAAAATCTATCAGGATTTGTATGAATTCCATGAAACGTCGGATGGTATACCATTTATTATAGATGAAGATGAACGTTACCGATTCGTTCAATTTGAAAACGAAACATATAGCTGGATTCTTGTTGATGATTCTGTCGATTATAACTATAGCGCTGAGCAAAAAGAAAATCGTGATCTCTATACTTTGCCAGATGAGAAGTTCGCTCAGTTCAGCAATATCGATGTTGATGCAGAAGACGTCGTGACTCTTAAAATTCCTAATAAACCAGATATTAAAGGGGTATTTATCGACGGACATTTTATTCCTATTCGCCTCGGGATACATAAAGAGCAGTTACTGGCCGCCACCCATTACCTGGCTCATCCAGAGCAACGTGTACTCTACTATACCCCTGTTGGCTGGCAGTTTGAAACCTCTTCAGCAACGATGGACCAATATCTGAGGTTATTACTTGAGAGCCAGGATAAAGGCGAGCCTTTTCTTTGGCAAGATGATTTAAAAACAGTAATTGGTAATGAAGGGTTTAGTTATGATACGAAGGATAATACGTTCATAAAAAAAGATTATAAATATTATAAGGTAAAATCGACATTCAATAAACAAACTGCAACCACTACTCACGAAGTGGAGGGGTACGCACAAGCGCTGGTGGCATATGAAAATGGGATGTTGAGGTTAAAAAGCGAAGAGAATATGCTTTTCCCATTGCGCAACGATTATATACCTGTGCAGAACGAGTGGGGGCACTACTTTCGTATAGAAACACAAGCACGACAATATTTACGCCAGTATGCGATGACCAGTGGTTCAGGCCCTGCAAGGTGGTTGTACTCAGGGCTTTTTCTCAATGAAGACAATGATGTCATCTTTATTATATATGGTTTAAATTACCAGGTAAGAAGCTATGGCGAACGGTATGTCTATATCAAAGGTAATGCTGATATTGGTCACGCAGATGATATTGCCTTATGGCTAGATGGTGACACCTACATTCGTGTGAGAGATGAAAAATACAAGGAAGTGAATGAGTACCTTCAGTATTCGAATTGCCGCATTGCCCGAGCGCCAGGGCAATCAGAGAGTTGTCTACCGGTTATGGTTGAAAAAAAACTACATCAGCGGTTAATAAAATATAGTGAGAGAAATGCTGCAAGAAACAATTTCATTTCTTCTGCGGATTTAATTGAAACAAGTGTTGGAGAATTACCGTTTTTATTTCATGACGAAAGGGGCAAGCGCTTTTATTTTCATTATAATGAAGTTTACTTTGATGCGACTATAATAGCTAGCAGCGACGAGGCCAACCCCACTGGACTTCCTGTCTTACGTATTTCTGGATTGGGTGATTTTTTCAATAGTAAAAACCCTATCTCTGATATTGTTATGGACGAAAAAGAGGGGCATTATGAGGTTAAAGAGGTCGCAACATTTATCGCGGAAAAGCTGAATATAGATAAACAGGTTGCTACGGTTTATGTTGAGAACAGACCAATGCGTTCTGAGCCAGAAATTAGTGAACTTGAAACTTTTGTTAGTGAAGTACAGGCGTCAGGTGAGTCTTATGTAGAGACGAACCGAGAGCCAATAATCTCGGAAGTACATACGCTGGCGAATGAATGGAATGAGGTAAAAGCAGCATTATTTCCCAGGAGGGTAATAGATGATAATGAGTATATTATAAAAATATTCAGATTAGATTCCCCGACTCATACTATGGAAGCTTATGAGCGTGTCCCTGCATTTCAGATAAAAAAACAGTTCAATTATATAAACGAACAAATATTCTCAACAGTTATTGATGCTATTCGTTATGATTCGCCAGCATGGAATGATATCAAAAATTATTTTATGGAAGTGTTTGGGAATCAAAATGATGATTTTATTAATGATGTTGCTATTGCGATGCGCAAGTTATTACAACAAGTCAAAAATGAATTTACGCTGGATAAATTTTTCCTGGCGACTGTACACAGTCATAAAGATAACCCCGGCAGTAATGAGCATATGGAGTCATTGCTTACCGCGCAGGAGCAGGTGGTAGGTAATGTGGCATTTATGCCTGATAGTTATGAGGGAAGAGTTTATATTAATCTGGATAAAGCTAATTATGTTGGCGACGGACAATATTACCCTGCAACTGACCTAAATAGCGTTATTATGATTTTAGCCTCTCATATGCATGGGTTAACTAGCAACTTTGTAGACATTGATCAAATTGCAGGTGTCTTTGTTCCTATTAAAAAAGCAATTTCGAATATGGTAACAAAAATAGAACATCAACAATTAACATCAGGTCAGTTAGCCAATCTCAAAGAAGTTAGTAGGAACTATTTGAAAAAAGTCTATCCGTATAATAAAAAAACCGAGAACTTATTAGATACAAAGAAGATGACCTATATGATAAAAAACGATCCTGCCTATCGGGCACATCTTCTGCTTAACTCGGCTAATTTTTTAACCTTACTCACTCAGGATATCTACTATCAATTGAGTATGCTGAGTAATGGGGGAGTACTGCCACGCTTTGACCGTTGGTTAAACAAATATGCCGAGTTACGTACTCCAGACGTTGTAAGGAAAATACAGCCTCTTCGTCGAGGTATTTGGCTTGAAAAAGTCCCGGAAACGCTAATGAGAACAAGAGATTTTAGTGGTGAATATTACCTTGAGGAGGCACAAAAAATACCTGAAATTGCGAGTGCAATCGAACAACCACAAGGCAACAGTGCATTTGTCTCCATACCGTTGGCAGCCTTTTTAAATCAAAGGGGGTTTTCTGCGATCCGTTTTCGGGCACTGGCAATATTTATGAGCTTTAATGACAGAATGCCATTTATCCATTTTTCAGTCGTTGGGCAGATGAGCGGTCAGGATTATGTGTTTGATCTTACTGCCAGGCAATTTATAGGGAAATATGAAGAGTTTAAGGGACCAGTTATTCTTCCGGAGAACCGGTGGATACAGAAATATGCCAACCTTTCTAATAACGTACTGATAAAATATGCGGATTACGCAACGCTTGAGCAGGCGCAGAAAATTTTTCAGCCCAACAGCAGATACCTGGTATGGGGTCCTGAGGTCTATGTGCCTGGCGCTCAGATGTTACAACGCCCGGATTGGTATTTTTCTGAGCTTTCTACGCCTGATACGCCTACCATCTCAGGACGAAAACTGTCAGGTCTGCGGGGCTACGCAAATCCTGTCAGAGAGGCTGCACGTCGGAGTTCACTCATGGCCCAGTCCTCGTTAACCAGCTGGGACTATGCAATTTCTTTACTGGAAAATGCTGAATTGCTTAGCCAGGAACCTGCTGCCAATTTACGCGACGGGATACGCCAGGCCGTAGAATACCAACGAGAAGCAGTAGATACCCCCGGTCTGGTTGATGGATTGTTCGTTAGAACCCGCGTTATTGATAGTATTGAGAAAATGTTGCGTATCAGGCAAGGGGAAGTGGTTATATTTATGGAAACGGATCCCGCCCATCCTGAGAAAGGCCCCCGTCCCATCCATATGATGACCAGTACAGGAAACGGACGCTTTGCTGGCATAAAAAATAGTGCCTTAAACCCCGCTCTGGGCGATGACAAAACGATCTTAGCTGCGGAACAATTAGGGAAGTTTGAGGATGGTAAATTTACACGCAGGGAGAGTAATACGCGATCCGACTTGCATATTCTTGCCGCTTACCCGAAAGATCTGCTGATCTCCAGCAAAACCAATTTGCGCTCTCTCGCGTCGCAGTACCCAGCGCATTTTCCGGATGGAATTGATATTGCGGAGAAAATGACTGAACTTCTGCGAGTATCGGGCACGCTTGCAGCGGAGCAGGCAATTGCACTACAACATGTTTTAACTCCCATGTTTCATGTTAACGAGATATCCGGTATATCTGGCCGTACAGTCCAGAGCTTATTTACTGCTGCCGTAAAAATTAATAACAATCATGATCTTAGTATGCTCTCCAGAGGAAAGTTGGTCATCTTTAGTAAGCCCGCCTCCTCATTTTCTATAGAACATATGATGTACAGCCTCGGGCGCGGGAACTATGTGATGATAAATTCGGTGCATCTCGACCCCCGGTTATCCAGCAAGAATGCACTTATCAAAGCGGAAAGCTTTCCAGATGATATTTTCAGTAGACATGACGTTTATGCTGGAGAGCTATCGCTGAATGAGCTTCGTGTGATGTCGCTGTTGGGGCCTGATTCACGTTTTGTTGTTAACCAAAGCACATTAACCGTCATGGCACATGGAGCAGCCTCAAATGTTTGGTATATGAACGCCATCGAATTAGCTGACGTTATCAGGGGGCTCGGATTGCGCAGAAATAGTTACATCTCCTGGTCTCAGTTAGAGCATGTAGAGCTTAACTCCTGCTTTTCTGCATACGGCTTGCTGCCAACCGGCCAGGTGCTGGCTAACCTTTTACAAAAGAAAGTCTCTGCCTGGGCATCGTTGTTTTCCCCCAGCATTCGAAATGATCCGCGATTAGCAATACGGCGAAAAATATTTATGCCTAAAGTTATGCGGCCTGATACAGAACAGAGAATGAGGAATCAAAATCTCAGGAACTTTTATTTCTGGTCCAGGTTATTAAGGCATCGGTCAAGAAAAAGCCGCAGTGAACTTAATGATTTTGAGACGATGTTGAAAAACGTCATTTCTTATACTAACGGCACTACAACACTGGATGAATTATTTACTGAACTGCCAGAATATCAAGAGCAACTTTATGCTCCGCGGGAGGTATTCAGTAAATTGGACAACAGCACAATCAACGATGCTGAAGAATTTGCCGAGCAAGCTATGGATGTTATCAACCTGAGTCAATATTCGGCAAATTTGCTGGATAATTATTTAAGCGAAGAAGTGTAACATCGTGCAGGCACTACACTTCTCGGGTGCATGAAAAGTTAATTTGTTGCCGGGTATTCCTGAATAGTGACCTGCAACTTAAGCTTCTTGTCATCGCGCATCACTTCTACTGGAATTTCTGAACCGGGGCGGATCTCTGCCACCTGATCCATGGTTTCCAGTGCGGAAACCGCCGGTTTACCATTGACCGAAACAATCACGTCGTTAACTTGGATGCCAGCCCTTGCTGCCGGGCCATCCGTAGCGACTTCGTTGACAACAATGCCCTGAATCGGGTCAATACCACCGCCCTGAGCGTGCATTGGCGCAATCTCCCGCCCACCAATGCCTATATAACCTCGAATGACGCGACCATCGCGAATTAACTTATCCATAATCTTGGTCGCAAGTTGGAAAGGTATTGCAAACCCGATACCTTCAGGCGTTTCGCCATCATTACTCTTATCGAATGAGAGGGTGTTTATGCCCATTAACTCGCCAAGAGAGTTAATTAGCGCACCGCCGGAGTTACCATGATTAATAGAGGCATCGGTCTGCAGGAAGTTTTGCCGCCCGCTGGGGTTCAGGCCGATACGCCCCGTGGCGCTCACAATCCCCTGAGTGATGGTTTGGCCGAGATTGTAGGGGTTGCCAATCGCCAGAACCACATCCCCGATATGCGGCGTACGCTTAGCATTAATAGGAATCACCGGTAAGCTACTGTTTGCACTGACTTTCAGCACAGCCAAATCGGTAAGCGTATCTGACCCCACCAGTAACGCTTCGAAAACCCGGCCATCTTGCAGGGCGACGATAATCTGGTCCGCATCATTAATCACATGTTTATTGGTGATGATATAACCACGTTGATCCATGATGACGCCAGAGCCGAGCGTGCGGATCTCAAGGCGATCGTGCGTTGAGCTATTCAGGCTGCGATTATAGACGTTTACCACCGCAGGCGCAGCGCGACGTACCGCCTGGTTGTAGCTGACAGGCGAGTCATCAGCGCTGTCGAACTGCTGCGCCGTAAGCGGAATATTTTGGCGTAACGAAGGCATGGCGATAATAATCAGGCCACCCACAACCAAGCCGATTGCAACCGAGCGTAAAAGCTTTACATACATGATGGGATTGTCGCTAAAAAGTGAACTGCTGCAGCATACCATGACTTATCCGGACATCACACGTAGCGGTGATGTCCGTCAGCAGGTATTAATTAACGCAGCAGGAGATAGATGCTGTCATTGCCGCGAATAATATGCAAAGCCACTATAGAAGGCTTTGCTTCCAGCACCTTGCGCAGTTCAGCAATTGACTGTACCCGATCCCGATTAATACCAATGATAACATCATCTTTATGCAGACCGGCCTGCGCGGCGGCGCTCTCTTTCTCCACATTCTCAATCATAATGCCTTTGGTGCCATCTTTCATTTGACCATCGCTAAGGGATGCGCCTTGCAGCGATGGAGAAATCAGCTCGGCGCTGGCAGAGGAGGAGGTGCTTTTATCCAGTGTCACTTCTACATCAAGTGGCTTACCGTCACGCAGCAGACCCAACTTCACTTTTGCACCAGGTTCGGTAGTCGCGATACGCGAGCGCAGTTCGGCAAAGCTGTTTAATGGTTTGCCATTCAGAGCGATGATCACGTCACCGGATTTAATACCCGCTTTGGCTGAGCCGGAATTAGGCAGGACTTCGCTTACGAATGCACCGCGTTGCACATTGAGATTAAAGGCTTTGGCGATATCGGCACTCATCTCCGTGCCTTTAATACCCAGCAGACCACGTTTAATCTCACCGAATTGTATTAACTGGCGGGAGAGTGTCTGCGCCATATTGCTGGGGATGGCAAAACCAATGCCGACACTACCGCCGCCCGGCGCAAGTATCGCGGTGTTAATACCAATAAGTTCGCCGTTAAGGTTTAGCAACGCGCCGCCCGAGTTGCCGCGGTTGATGGAGGCATCGGTCTGGATAAAGTTCTCCAACCCTTCAAGATTTAACCCGCTGCGACCCAGCGCGGAAACAATCCCTGACGTAGCAGTCTGCCCCAGGCCAAATGGATTTCCTACCGCTACAACAAAATCGCCGACGCGTAATTTGTCGGAATCAGCGATGGCAATTTGCGTTAGTTGGCGGGGGTTTTGCAATTGCAGCAGGGCAATATCGCTCTGGTCATCGCTGCCTATCAGTTTGGCCTCGAATTCACGGCCATCGTTAAGCTGCACACTGATTTTTTGCGCCTGATTGATAACATGATTATTAGTCAGCACGTAACCTTTGGCGGCGTCAATAATGACCCCGGAGCCCAGTCCAGCGAACGGTTGCGGTTGTTGTTGCTCGGGTACATCTTCACCAAAATACTTCTTCAATTCATCCGGGATTTTCTGGTCTTGCACGGCTGTACCTTCCACCTGCACGCTCACCACAGCAGGAAGAACTTTCTCCAGAACCGGCGCGAGGCTTGGCAGCGCCCCCTGTCCAGGTACCTGCGACGGCATTGCCGCGCTGGACTCAAATGGTGCCGAGAGAGTTAATCCGACACTTAACGCTAATGCACTCAACAGCAGGGTTTGTTTCTTCATTGATGCTAGCTCTCGTAACCTGAAGTGAAAGGAATGACGCCCCAAAACAGATTGATGTTATTGAAATTATAACCGGGTAACAATCAGGAGAAGGATTAAATAATAACTGTGCTGAATAAAGAAGGTGTGGGCGCGGGAAGTGCGCCCTTAAAGTTTTGACTGGTGGAGAGATTATTTGCGGGTTGCACTGCCGCGCAACAGGCCGGACGCGCCTTCTGAATAGTCGCGCGGGATTTGCACCGGCGCCTGATCATTGCTGGCTTCGGACTCTGCCAGTCGGCTACGGAACGGATTCTCTTCAGCGGACATTTCTGGCAGCAGGCTGGATGAACTTTTTGCCATATGCTGATAAAGCTGGCGGTAATCGTGCGCCATATTGTCCAGAAGTTCAGCGCTGCGGGCGAAGTGGCTCACCAGCTCTTCGCGGTACTCTTCCAGCTCCGCTTTGTTTTTTTCCAGCTCATACTGCAGGGCTTGTTGCTGACGTAATTTGCGGTTTCCGAAACGCATCGCCACAGCACCAATAATAATGCCGACTACCAAGCCAATTAGCGCATATTCCCAGGTCATGAACTTCTCCCGTTGTTTTGTGATTCCGTAGGGTGTTGACTGCAGGCTCCTTGCCCACGCCAGATAGTGCCACTATAACCGCTAACCGTGTAGAAGTGGAATCCTGACGCTGCATCGCGTAGTGTAGAACGGCCTTTTTTTCGCCAACCCTGTCGTAGCGAAAAGATTTTCAAGGAATAACTTTACCACTATGCAGAGCCTTTCACCGACATCGCGATATCTTAATGCCCTGAAAGAGGGTAGCCATCAGCCTGATGATGTGCAAAAAGAAGCCGTTAATCGGCTGGATTCCATTTATCAACAACTCATTGACCGTAGCCAAAGCACAGTAGCGCAAAATAGCGGTTTATTGTCGAAATTTAGCAAGCTACTGGGTAAACATGAATCGACTCAAACAACGCCTGTGCGAGGCCTCTATATGTGGGGGGGCGTAGGTCGCGGTAAAACCTGGCTTATGGATATGTTCTACCAAAGCCTGCCCGGTGAGCGTAAACAGCGCCTGCACTTCCACCGGTTTATGCTGCGCGTACACGAAGAATTAACGCGCTTACAGGGTGAGAGTGATCCACTGGAGATTGTCGCTGACCGCTTTAAAGCCGAGACAGATGTGCTCTGCTTCGATGAGTTTTTTGTTTCTGATATAACCGATGCCATGCTGCTGGGGGGGCTGATGAAAGCGCTGTTTGCGCGTGGTATCACCCTTATTGCCACCTCTAATATTCCACCTGACGAACTGTACCGCAATGGTCTGCAGCGTGCGCGCTTCTTACCTGCCATTGATGCCATCAAACAGTTTTGCGACATTATGAACGTTGATGCCGGGGTCGATTATCGCTTGCGCACTCTGACACAGGCACATTTATGGTTAACGCCGCTAAATAGCGAGACGCTGCAGCAGATGGATAAACTGTGGCTGGCGCTGGCGGGAGCCAAACGGGATCAAGCGCCGGTGTTAGAGATAAACCACCGCCCGTTGCCCACCCAGGGCGTGGAAAACCAGACTCTGGGTGTCTCTTTCGCTACGCTATGTGTGGATGCTCGCAGTCAGCATGATTACATAGCGCTCTCACGACTATTTCACACTGTGATGTTATTTGATGTACCGATAATGACACCATTGATGGAGAGTGAAGCCCGTCGGTTTATCGCCCTGGTGGATGAGTTTTACGAGCGCCACGTGAAGCTGGTGGTCAGTGCCGCCGCGCCGTTGTATGAAATCTATCAGGGAGAGCGGCTGAAATTTGAATTCCAGCGTTGTTTATCTCGCCTGCAAGAGATGCAGAGCGCGGAGTATCTTAAACGGCCTCATATGCCGTAATACCGCGCACGATAAGTAGAGTTAATCATAAAAAGGGGTCGATCTTTGACCCCGACTTCTCTATAATCCTGCGACCCCACGTTACAACAAGGTTTTTTTCCCGAACTCTTGTGTGCCGGCTAAACATATCCGAGGGGGTAGGTTTACTGGACAATGTCGTGTGAACCTCACTTGTTTTTAAGCGTTTGGGTGTTCACCAACGTGTAACTAATTATTTGGGTAAGCTTTATAATGAAAACTTTTACAGCTAAACCAGAAACCGTAAAACGCGACTGGTATGTTGTTGACGCGACCGGTAAAACTCTGGGCCGTCTGGCTACCGAACTGGCTCGTCGCCTGCGCGGTAAGCATAAAGCGGAATACACTCCGCACGTAGATACTGGTGATTACATTATCGTTCTGAATGCAGAAAAAGTTGCTGTAACCGGCAACAAGCGTTCTGACAAAATGTACTACCACCACACCGGCCACATCGGTGGTATCAAACAAGCGACCTTTGAAGAGATGATTGCCCGCCGTCCTGAGCGTGTGATTGAAATCGCGGTTAAAGGCATGCTGCCAAAAGGTCCGCTGGGCCGTGCTATGTACCGTAAACTGAAAGTTTACGCTGGCAACGAGCACAACCACGCGGCACAGCAACCGCAAGTTCTTGACATCTAATCGGGATTATAGGCAATGGCTGAAAATCAATACTACGGCACTGGTCGCCGCAAAAGCTCCGCCGCTCGCGTGTTCATCAAACCGGGCAGTGGTAAAATCGTAATCAACCAGCGTTCTCTGGAACAGTACTTCGGTCGCGAAACTGCCCGCATGGTAGTTCGCCAGCCGCTGGAACTGGTTGATATGGTAGAAAAACTGGATCTGTACATCACTGTTAAAGGTGGTGGTATCTCTGGTCAGGCAGGTGCGATCCGTCACGGCATCACCCGCGCTCTGATGGAGTACGACGAATCTCTGCGTTCTGAACTGCGTAAAGCTGGCTTCGTTACACGTGACGCTCGTCAGGTTGAACGTAAAAAAGTTGGTCTGCGCAAAGCACGTCGTCGTCCGCAGTTCTCCAAACGTTAATTGTTTTCTGCTTCGGCAGAACGATTGGCGAAAAACCCGGTTTATGCCGGGTTTTTTTATGGATAAAAATCATCTTATCCACAGTAATCAATCGATTATTTCCTCTTTTTAAGCATTTCCAGAATCACCTCACCACAAACCCCGCAAAATCTGGTAAACTATCATCCAATTTTCTGCCCAAATGGCTGGGATTGTTCATTTTTTGTTTGCTTTTTAAGCAAGAGTGACAGCGCGCGCGGGTGGGTAACTAAACATCGGCCGGTCGATTTTGCCCGGTAGCAGTAAATACTTAATATACCTGGAGGTTTTCATGGCTGTCGCTGCCAACAAACGTTCGGTAATGACGCTGTTTTCTGGTCCTGTTGACATCTATAGCCATCAGGTCCGAATCGTGCTGGCAGAAAAAGGTGTCAGCTTCGAAATTGAACATGTGGAAAAGGATAATCCTCCGCAGGATCTGATTGACCTCAACCCTAATCAAAGCGTACCGACACTTGTAGATCGTGAACTCACCCTGTGGGAATCACGTATTATTATGGAATATCTGGATGAGCGTTTTCCGCATCCGCCGCTGATGCCTGTGTATCCTGTGGCGCGTGGGGAAAGCCGCCTGTATATGCACCGCATTGAGAAAGACTGGTATACACTGATGAATACCATCCAGAACGGCAGTGGCGCGCAGGCTGATGCAGCTCGTAAGCAATTGCGTGAAGAGCTGCTGGCAATGGGACCGCTGTTTAACCAGAAACCATACTTCCTGAATGATGAGTTCAGCCTGGTGGATTGTTACCTTGCGCCTCTGTTATGGCGCCTGCCGGTTCTGGGCATCGAAATCAGTGGTGCTGGTGCAAAAGAGCTGAAAGGGTATATGACGCGTGTCTTTGAACGCGACTCCTTCCTTGCCTCTCTGACAGAAGCCGAGCGTGAAATGCGTCTTGGCCGGAGTTAATTGAATGGATTTGTCACAACTGTCTCCACGTCGCCCGTATTTACTTCGGGCTTTCTACGAATGGCTGCTGGACAACCAGCTTACGCCACACCTGGTTGTCGATGTGACAATGCCAGGCGTGCGCGTGCCGATGGAGTACGCACGTGACGGGCAAATTGTGTTAAATATCGCACCGCGTGCGGTGGGGAATCTTGAACTGGCAAACGACGAAGTCCGCTTCAATGCGCGCTTCGGTGGCGTACCGCGTCAGGTTGAAGTCCCTCTGGCCGCCGTACTGGCAATTTATGCCCGTGAAAACGGTGCAGGCACGATGTTTGAACCTGAAGCTGCCTACGATGAAGATATGGTCACCATGAACGATGGCGATGATGCTTCACCGCAGGAAAACGAGACGGTAATGTCGGTAATCGACGGTGATAAACCCGATCATGCAGAAGAACAGGATAACGATCCTGAAGACGATCCGCCGCCGCGTGGTGGGCGTCCATCGTTGCGCGTAGTGAAATAATTCAACAGGCCCGCAGGGCCTGTTTTGCTATGCGTGGTTTTTCGCCACGTTCATTATCCTGTGATAAGATGCATCGTTGTCACTTGCTGTCACTCTTCTGATCCGGGCCCTTATGAAACCAACTGATCTGCAAGCGGAAAACTCAGCTGAAACCTCTGCTCTTACTCTACGACGCCGCCCTCTGGCGCGCAAAAAGCTTTCCGAAATGGTGGAGGAGGAACTGGAGCAGATGATTCGCCGCCAGGAGTTTGCTCAAGGTGAGCAATTGCCTTCTGAACGCGAACTGATGGAATTTTTCAACGTCGGGCGTCCGTCGGTGCGCGAGGCGCTAGCGGCTTTAAAGCGTAAGGGGCTGGTGCAAATTAATAACGGTGAACGCGCCAGGGTCTCCCGACCTTCGGCGGATACCATCATCAGCGAACTCTCCGGCATGGCGAAGGATTTCCTTACTCAACCTGGTGGTATCGCCCACTTCGAACAGTTGCGCCTGTTTTTCGAATCGAGTCTGGTGCGTTATGCGGCAGAATACGCCACTGACGAGCAAGTAGAAAGGTTGGCAAAAGCGCTTGAGATCAACAGCCACTCTCTGAATGACAATGCGTTGTTTATCCGTTCAGATGTCGATTTTCATCGGGTGTTGGCCGAAATTCCCGGCAACCCTATTTTTATGGCAATCCATGTTGCGCTCCTCGACTGGCTGATTGCTGCCCGTCCCAAGGTGCCGGATGCGGAGCTTTATCAGCATAATAATGTCAGTTACCGTCAGCATATTGCCATTGTCGATGCCATCCGACATCGCGATCCTGACGAAGCCGACCGCGCTTTACAAACCCATCTCAATAGTGTCTCTGCCACCTGGCACGCCTTCGATCAGCAAAAAAAAGCGAAAAAATAAGCTGCCTTTAGTGAAGCAGATCGCATTATAGCGTTATTGATACAGGCGTTGATTTTTTGATCTGGTATAACAGGTATAAAGGTATATCGTTATAGCAAACAATAATCACGTTGAGGTATCTATGGCAGCAGATTTACGTGGCGTAATGGCAGCGCTTCTGACCCCGTTCGACAGCCAACAAGCACTGGATAAAGAGAGCTTACGTCGTCTTGTACAATTTAATATTCAACAAGGGATCGACGGTTTATATGTGGGCGGGTCAACCGGTGAAGCTTTTGTGCAGAGTCTGGAAGAACGTGAACAGGTACTGGAGATCGTAGCAGAAGAGGCGAAAGGCAAGATCACTCTTATTGCCCATGTCGGTTGCGTCAGCACTGCAGAAAGCCAGCAGTTAGCAACAGTGGCAAATCGCCTTGGCTTTGATGCCGTTTCGGCGGTGACTCCTTTCTATTACCCCTTTAGCTTTGAAGAGCATTGCGAGCACTACCGCGCCATTATTGATGCTGCACAAGGGTTACCAATGGTTGTATACAATATTCCGGCGCTGAGTGGAGTAAAACTCTCTCTTGAGCAAATCAACACCCTGGTCACATTACCCGGCGTCAGTGCACTGAAACAGACCTCTGGCGATCTCTATCAAATGGAGCAGATCCGTCGTGCTCACCCGGATCTGGTGCTCTATAACGGTTACGACGAGATTTTCGCCAGCGGATTACTGGCCGGCGCCGATGGCGGCATCGGTAGCACCTATAACATTATGGGCTGGCGCTACCAGCGGATCGCTAAGGCGATGCGCGAGGGCGATATTGCGACTGCCCAGCGATTACAGAGCGAGTGCAATAAGGTCATCGATTTGTTGGTGAAAGTAGGTGTTTTCCGGGGGCTGAAAACAGTGCTGCACTACATGGATGTGGTTGAGGTGCCGCTTTGCCGTAAACCCTTTGCAGCGGTAGACGAACAATTCCTGCCACAACTCAAAGCGCTGGCACAACAGCTGTCACAAGAAAAAGAACAGTATTGCCGGTAAGCAGGTGTTGATTCTTCCGGCGCCTTCTTTCTGTACCCGACTAAAAAGCGAATGGGCACAGCCCATCGCGGGAGACTCCCATGAGTACATCGCTACAAAGCATCCCGTGGTACCGCCATCTAAACCGCGCGCAGTGGCGCGCTTTTTCCGCCGCCTGGCTTGGTTATCTGCTGGATGGTTTCGATTTTGTACTAATTGCGCTGGTATTGACCGAAGTACAGAGCGAATTTGGCTTGACCACTGTCGAGGCAGCAAGCTTGATCTCGGCGGCGTTTATCTCGCGCTGGTTCGGCGGTATGGTGTTAGGTGCATTGGGCGATCGTTATGGTCGGCGTCTGGCAATGGTCACCAGCATTATTTTGTTCTCCTGCGGCACCCTGGCCTGTGGTTTTGCACCGGGATACGTGAGTCTGTTTATTGCCAGGCTAATTATTGGCATGGGCATGGCGGGTGAGTATGGCTCCAGCGCGACTTATGTTATTGAAAGTTGGCCGAGACAACTGCGTAATAAAGCCAGCGGCTTTTTAATCTCCGGTTTTTCTGTCGGTGCGGTGATAGCAGCACAAGTCTATAGCCTTGTGGTGCCCGTCTGGGGCTGGCGAGCACTCTTTTTTATTGGCATTCTGCCGATTGCGTTTGCTTTATGGCTGCGCAAAAACATCCCTGAAGCTGAAGACTGGAAGGATAAACATAAAGACAAAGCTCCGGTGCAGACGATGGTACATATCCTCTATCGCGGCAAATATCGCGCAATAAATTTCCTGTTAACGATTTTCGCGGCCACTGCGCTGTGGTTCTGTTTTGCTGGCGAATTGCATAATGTCGGACTGGTGGCGATGCTTGGCCTGCTTTGTGCCTTTATCTTTATCAGCTTTATGGTGCAAAGCAGCGGCAAGCGTTGGCCGACTGGCGTGATGTTGATGGTAGTGGTGCTTTTCGCTTTCCTCTACTCATGGCCAATCCAGGCCTTATTACCTACCTGGTTAAAGACTGAGCTGGCCTACGATCCTTCAACCGTGGCGCGTGTACTGTTCTTCAGTGGTTTTGGCGCAGCGGTAGGTTGCTGTGTAGGCGGTTTCCTGGGTGACTGGCTGGGTACGCGTAAAGCCTATGTTTATAGCCTGCTGGCGTCACAGCTATTAATCATTCCTGTATTCGCTGTCGGCGGAGAGAATATCTGGGTGTTAGGTTTTTTGCTCTTTTTCCAGCAAATGCTGGGGCAAGGGATCTCAGGGATTTTACCTAAGCTTATCGGCGGCTACTTCGATACGGATCAGCGCGCGGCCGGGTTGGGGTTTACTTATAATGTCGGCGCGCTGGGTGGGGCGATTGCGCCAGTGATTGGCGCCTTGCTGGCGCAGCGTCTGGAGTTGGGTACTGCACTGGGTTCACTCTCATTTGGTCTGACATTCGTCGTTATTCTGCTGATTGGCCTGGATATGCCATCTCGTGTACAGCGCTGGATTCGACCGGAAGCGCTACGCACGCATGATGCGATTGATGGCAAACCATTTAGCGGTGCTGTGCCATTTGGTGGGGCTAAGAAGACAATGCGTGGAGCCGTAAAATGAGAACGCTGGCCATTGATATAGGTGGTACCAAACTGGCTGCTGGTCTGGTAGAAGGAGATACGCTCTCCCACCGTTGTGAGCAACCCACACCCGCCAGCCAGACACCGCAGGCGCTACAACAGGCTTTGCGAGAACTGGTGGCGCCGCTCACACCTCTGGCAAGCCACGTTGCGGTAGCCTCCACTGGCATCATTCACCAGGGAGTGCTTACTGCATTGAATCCTGCAAACCTTGGCGGTTTGCACCATTTTCCGTTGCGTGAATACCTTATGGAACTGACCGGGTTGCCAACTCTTGCCGTCAATGACGCGCAGGCGGCAGCCTGGGCAGAGTACCATGCGTTGGCAATAAAAGAGGATATGGCTTTTTTGACGGTTTCAACGGGCGTCGGGGGAGGTGTGATCGTTGGTGGTAAGCTACTGATTGGTGATGGTTTGGCGGGCCACCTTGGGCATACACTGGCTGATCCCAACGGACCTCAGTGTGGCTGCGGACGCATAGGTTGTGTGGAGGCCATTGCCTCCGGGCGCGCAATCGCCGCACAGGCGCAGGGGGAGTTGTCCGGTTTGGATGCGAAAGCCATTTTTGCCAGAGCAGCAAGTGGCAATGTACAGGCGCAATCGTTGGTGGCTCGCTCTGCTCAAGCCGTGGCAAGATTGATTGCCGATATCAAAGCGGTAACGGACTGCAGGACGGTGATAATGGGTGGCAGCGTTGGGTTAGCAGAAGGCTACTTAGCGCATGTGGCTGAATTCTTAAGCCAACAGCCGCCCGCTTTTCAGGTCAGGCTCCGCGCCGCCCATTATCGGCATGATGCGGGCCTGCTTGGCGCAGCTATTCTGGCGGGAGCATATAAGGCATAACCGTAATCAGGCATAATCAATGATGGATCTGCGCCAGGTCTTCTTCAGTCAGGCCGGTCATTTCTATCACAGTGTGGCGATCCAGGCCCTTAAGTAACATCGCTCGGGCGATTTTAAGGGTTGCTTCACGTTCACCTTCAGAACGACCTTCCTGTCGGCCAAGTTCAATGCCTTTCTCAATGCCCTTCTCGATGCCTTTCTTGATACCCTTCTGTTCAAGCTGCTCTGCGATGGTCATAAGTTTATCCTTATGCTTCGGCACCCGCTGTGCCAGTTTACGTACAAAGGTCTCGGCGTCTGAAGCTTCGCCTGCCTGTATCAGATAGTTTATCAGCGAAACAAGCTGATGTCCTGTCATCTGTTCGGCCAGCATCAGCACGGGCAGCCGCTCCAGCAGCGCTGCCATATCGCGCTGGCGGATGTGTTTCAGCACCAGGGTCAGCGCCGCCACGCTGCGGTGCTCCATGATTTCGTCGTCGGGGATTACCGTCACATCCACCAGCGGGAAAGCGCTGCCGTAGAGTTTTTCCGCCAGTGCCGGGTCATCAAACTCATCCAGCCAGCGGATGGCGTAGGGATACGGGCGGCGCCTGCCGGCGTAGAACAGGACCGGGATTACCAGCGGCAACTTTCTGTGCCCGGCATCAAGATGGCGCTGCATGACCGCCACCGCATAACGCAACATGCGAAAAGCCATGTGCCGGTCCGGGGTGGACTGATGCTCCACCAGTACGTGAATGTAACCCTCCCCGCTGACGGTTTTCAGGCTGTAGAGCACGTCACTGAAGAAGGCGCGCAGCTTGTCATCAATAAAACTGCCGGACTCCAGCTTCAGGGTGGAGAAGTCGCATGCCGCCTGCAACTCCGCAGGCAGGTGCAGTTGCATAAAATCCCGGGCGGTGTCGGGCTGGTCAAGAAACGCCTTAAATACCTTGTCATGGGGTGTGCCGGGAGGAGTCCCCTCTTCCCATGCTTGCGCTTTTTTATCCGTCATTACTTTTTCCGTTAACTTAGGTAACTATTAGAAACCTAATTATTATAACGGAGCGGTGACTTGTCTTTTGCGAAGCATTACACAGGTCAGGAAAGAGGAAATAAAAAAAGCAGCGAAAGCTGCTCTGAGAGATGTGCTAAAGGGTAAATCCACCCGGTAGCGTAGCGCCACCGGGTTCAGGACTTATACTTCGAGATAATTCAAGATACCGTCTGCTGCTTTACGACCTTCGGCGATAGCGGTGACCACCAAATCAGAGCCGCGGACAATATCGCCACCAGCAAAGATTTTCGGGTTGCTGGTCTGGAATGCATTTTCGTTGCCTTCCGGTGCGATAATCCGCCCCTGGGAGTCCAGTTCAACGCTGTGCTTCGCCAGCCATTCCATACTATGGGGGCGGAAACCAAACGCCATCACCACCGCATCTGCTGGAACGATATGCTCTGAGCCAGGCACGATCTCTGCGCGACGACGTCCTTGCGCATCTGGCGCACCCATTTCAGTGCGCGCCATCTTCACACCGCATACCTTACCGTTAGCATTCACTTCAACACCCCAGCGGCTGCACGTTAAACTGAAACTCGACACCCTCTTCACGTGCGTTTTTCACTTCCCGGCGGGAGCCCGGCATATTCTCTTCATCACGGCGATAGGCACAAATTACATGCTTCGCACCCTGACGCACTGAAGTTCGGACGCAGTCCATTGCGGTATCACCACCGCCGAGCACCACGACACGTTTACCTTCCATGCTGATGTATGGCGCATCAGGTGTTTCACCAAAGCCCATAATTTGCTTAGTGTTAGCAATCAGGAACGGCAACGCATCGAATACGCCCTGCGCATCTTCGTTTTCAAGCCCGCCGCGCATTGACTGGTAGGTACCCACACCAAGGAAAACAGCGTCGTAATCCTCAAGTAATGTTTCCAGTTGCACATCGCGACCCACCTCAATATTGAGTTTGAACTCAATACCCATGCCAGTGAAGATTTCACGGCGACGGGTCATGACCTCTTTTTCCAACTTGAAGGCTGGGATCCCAAAGGTCAACAAGACCCCCAATCTCAGGGTGACGGTCAAAAACGACTGCTTTCACGCCGTTGCGGGTCAGTACATCAGCACAGGCCAGGCCCGCCGGACCTGCGCCAATAATGGCGACACGTTTGTTGGTCTGCTTCACGCCGGTTAAATCGGGGCGCCAGCCCATCTCGAACGCTTTATCGTTGATATAGCGTTCGATATTACCAATGGTGACAGCGCCGAACTCATCATTCAACGTACAGGAACCTTCGCACAGCCTGTCCTGTGGGCACACACGACCGCAAACCTCCGGCAGCGTATTGGTTTGATGCGACAGCTCTGCCGCTTCAAATATGCGCCCTTCGTTAGCCAGCTTGAGCCAGTTGGGAATGTAGTTATGTACCGGACATTTCCACTCGCAGTAGGGATTGCCGCAGGAGATACAGCGATCTGCCTGCGCTTTGGCCTGACCTTCGGAGAAGGGCTCATAAATCTCAACAAATTCAATTTTACGCAGCTTCAGCGGTTTCTTGGGCGGATCAACACGCTGTAAGTCGATAAATTGGTAAACATTCTGGCTCATCTACATTCCTTACTGCGCCTGCACGCGCAATTCTGCCGCGCTACGACTACGGTGACCTAACAGGGCTTTTACATCACTGGACTTCGGTTTAACCAGCGCGAATTTCGCCGCGAATTCTGGCCAGTTCGCCAGAATTTCTTCCCCACGTTGCGAGCCAGTATGGTGCACATGCTCGGTAATCAAACCACGCAGGTGCTCCTCGTGGATAGCGAGATCATCAACACTCAGCACTTCCACAAGCTCCGGGTTAACACGTTTACGGAATTCGCCATCCTCGTCTAATACATAGGCGAAGCCGCCGGTCATTCCTGCGCCAAAGTTGACGCCTGTTTTCCCCAGTATGCAGACGATACCACCGGTCATATATTCGCAGCCGTTATCGCCAATGCCTTCTACTACGGTGATAGCTCCGGAGTTGCGCACAGCAAAACGTTCGCCAGCACGGCCTGCGGCATACAAGCGTCCCCCTGTTGCGCCATACAAACAGGTGTTACCGATTATGCTCGCTTTATGGCTTGGGAAAGCAGACCCCACAGGCGGACGTACCGCCAGCAAACCACCCGCCATACCTTTCCCGACATAGTCATTGGCGTCACCGGTGAGATACAGCTCAACACCGCCTGCGTTCCACACGCCAAAGCTCTGTCCAGCGGTACCGCTAAAATGCGCCTTAATCGGATCGGCTGCCAACCCCTGATCGCCATGAACCTGAGCGATATAGCCAGAGAGCGAAGCTCCAACGGAGCGGTCCGTGTTGCGAATATCAAACCAGAACGTTTTGCTCTGTTTCTCATCGACAAACGGTTTAGCCTGCTGCAGCAGTTGCGCATTCAGTACGCCGTTATCAAACGGTGGATTATTTTCCGTGCAGTACAATGCCTTACCCGCGTGCGGCTCAGCAGTCTCCAGCAACTTCGCCAGATCCAGCTTTTGCTGTTTCGCGGTAAAGCCATCCAGCTCTTTTAGCAGGTCGGTGCGGCCAATTAAATCCACCAGCCGTTTCACACCAAGTTGCGCCATCAGTTCGCGGGTTTCGCGGGCAATAAATTCAAAGTAATTGGTCACTTTGAAAGGCAGACCGTGATAGTGATTCTTACGTAGCTTTTCATCCTGGGTAGCAACGCCTGTTGCGCAGTTATTCAGGTGGCAAATGCGCAGATACTTACAGCCCAGCGCGACCATTGGGCCAGTCCCGAAGCCAAAGCTCTCCGCGCCAAGAATCGCCGCTTTGATGATATCGAGACCCGTTTTCAGGCCGCCATCGACCTGTAAACGAATCTTGTGACGCAGACCATTTGCAACCAGCGCCTGTTGGGTTTCCACCAGGCCCAGCTCCCATGGACAGCCAGCATATTTCACTGAAGAGAGTGGGCTGGCACCAGTGCCGCCATCATAACCAGCAATGGTAATCAAATCGGCATACGCTTTTGCCACACCAGTGGCAATAGTGCCTACACCCGGTTCAGAAACCAGTTTCACCGAGATCATGGCTTTCGGGTTGACCTGCTTGAGGTCGAAAATCAACTGCGCCAGATCCTCGATAGAGTAAATATCGTGATGCGGAGGAGGGGAAATAAGGGTCACTCCCGGTACGGAGTAACGCAATTTTGCAATGTACGGTGTGACCTTATCTCCCGGTAGCTGACCGCCTTCGCCCGGCTTCGCGCCCTGGGCGACTTTAATCTGAATAACGTCGGCACTGACCAGGTAAGCCGGCGTGACGCCGAAGCGACCAGATGCGACTTGCTTGATACGCGACACTTTATTCGTGCCATAGCGCGCCGGATCTTCACCGCCTTCGCCAGAGTTGGAGTTACCACCAATGCTGTTCATTGCTTCTGCCAGCGCTTCATGGGCCTCCGGGCTCAGTGCGCCGATGGACATTGCCGCAGTATCAAAGCGTTTAAACAGCTCGTTTGCTGATTCAACGTCATCAATGCTCACGGCTTCGCCGTTCGGGTTGAGCGCCAGCAAGTCACGCAGCGTTGCCGCAGGGCGAGTGTTTACCAGCTGCGCATATTGTTGATAATCACTGTACTCGCCGCTTTGTACCGCCTGTTGCAGGGTGCGTACCACGTCCGGGTTATAGGCGTGGTACTCGCCGCCGTGAACATATTTCAGCAGACCACCCTGGTTTAACGGCTTACGCGCCAGCCAGGCTAGTTTTGAGAGATTCATCAGGTCTTGCTGAAAATCTGCGAAACCTGCGCCGCCGATGCGGCTGATGACGCCCTGGAAGCAGAGCTCGGACACTTCATCGTGCAGCCCCACCGCTTCAAACAATTTGGAACAACGGTAGGAGGCAATGGTGGAAATGCCCATTTTGGACATGATTTTATACAGTCCCTTGTTGATGCCATTTCGGTAATTCAGCATCACGGTACGGTAGTTCTTCTCAATGGCTTTGTTATCGACCAGTTTCGCCAGTGTTTCATATGCCAGGTAGGGGTAGATTGCCGTCGCGCCGAAGCCTAACAGCACCGCAAAGTGATGCGGATCGCGCGCACTGGCAGTCTCGACAATGATATTGGCATCGCAGCGCAGGCTCTTATTGACTAATCGAGTCTGGATAGCCCCCACCGCCATTGGCGCCGGAACCGGCAGGCGATTTTTGGCGATATTACGATCTGAAAGCACCAGCAACACCGTGCCGTCACGTACCATTTGTTCTGCTTTATCGCACAGCGTTTTCACTGTCTCTTCGAGCGTACTTTCCGTCACGTCGAACGTGATATCCAGTTTGTCGGCGCGGTAATGTTCCTCTTTCATCGTCGTTAATTGCTTGAAATCGGAATAGAGCAGAATCGGTGATTTAAAACTCAAACGGTGCGCCTGGCCTTCTGCTTCGCAAAAGACATTCATTTCACGGCCGATGCTGGTGGCCAGTGACATCACATGTGCTTCACGCAGCGGATCGATAGGCGGGTTGGTTACCTGAGCAAACTGCTGGCGGAAATAGTCGTAAATAATGCGCGGTTGGCTGGAAAGCACGGCAAATGGCGTATCATCACCCATTGAACCGACAGCTTCCTGGCCATTTTCACCCAGCACGCGGAGCACTGAATCCAGCTCTTCGAAACTGTAGTTGAACTGCTTTTGATAACTCGCCAGCAGATCATCATCCAGTTCGCGGATGCCGACCTCCTCATCAGGAAGATCTTCAAATGGCACCAGACGGCGGACGTTCTTTTCCATCCACTCTTTATAAGGGTGGCGGCTTTTCAAATCGTCATCGGTTTCGGCAGAGTGCAAAATACGGCCTCCGCGGGTATCGATAACCATCAGTTCGCCAGGGCCGACGCGGCCTTTTTCTACGACTTCATCTGGTTGATAATCCCAGATCCCCACCTCGGAGGCGCAGGTGATCAATTTGTCTTTGGTGATGACATAGCGCGCCGGGCGCAAGCCATTACGGTCGAGGTTGCAGGCAGCGAATCGACCATCGGACATCACGATGCCTGCCGGGCCGTCCCACGGCTCCATATGCATGGAGTTAAAATCGAAAAAGCTGCGCAGGTCCGGATCCATATTCGGGTTGTTCTGCCATGCTGGCGGCACCAGCAAACGCATGGCACGCACGATATCCATCCCGCCAGCCAGCAGTAACTCAAGCATATTATCCAGTGAACTTGAGTCTGAACCGGTCTCGTTAACGAACGGCGCGGCATCCTGCAGATCGGGGATCAATGGCGTTTTAAATTTGTAAGTACGCGCGCGTGCCCACTGACGGTTACCGGTGATAGTGTTGATTTCACCATTGTGCGCCAGGTAGCGGAACGGCTGTGCCAGCGGCCAGCGCGGCACGGTATTGGTGGAGAAGCGTTGGTGGAACAGGCAAATGGCCGATTCCAGCCGCAGGTCTGCCAGGTCAAGGTAGAAGCGCGGCAGATCCGCCGGCATACAGAGACCTTTATAGATGTTGACCAGATTAGACAGGCTGCAAACATAGAACTCTTTATCATCCAGCAGGCGTTTTTCAATGCGACGGCGGGCGATAAAAAGACGGCGCTCCATATCACGGGGACGCCAGCCAGCAGGTGCGTTAACAAAAATTTGTTCAATGCGTGGCAGTGAGGAGAGGGCGATTTCACCCAACACTCCCTCATTGGTTGGTACGTTACGCCAGCCGACAATTGACAGGGTTTCTTGTTGTAGTTCTTCTTCTACAATACGGCGTGCCGTGCTGGCCTTTTCGGCATCCTGGTTAAGGAACAGCATACCAACAGCGTAATTTTTGGCTAAGCGCCAGCCATGCTCCTCCGCCACGATGCGGAAAAAGCGATCGGGTTTTTGCAACAGCAAGCCGCAACCGTCACCGGTTTTTCCATCAGCAAGGATGGCGCCACGGTGCTGCATTCTGGCCAGTGCGTGAATGGCGGTACGCACTACCTTGTGGCTAGGTTCGCCTTCTATGTGGGCGATCAGGCCGAAACCACAGTTATCTCTCTCAAGAGATTTATCGTACAACATATCAGTGAACCTCCCCAGGCTCTGCGAGAGCCCTCCCGATCGTTACGTGCAGGCGTAAAAAGAGCATGGCGACGGGGCATTAGCCTCGCATGTCGCCCTCTTTTAATTTCCTTTTCGCATCGATTCACAAGTATTGAGGACTTGCTTAAGAGGGAATCTCAGTTACTGCATAAATATGATGAGCAGACTGCCCATCCAGAAAGCTTCCAGTGGATTTCCAACTTATCGGGAATCCGGACACAGGTCAAATGCCTGGCTTATTTATCCAGCCAGACGCATGAATGCATTCATGGCATTGATAAATAATGAATTTATTGCTTTTTAACGTTAATGAGGCTTGTTGAGGGGGAGCAGCAGAGTGTGATCTGACGCACTGTGTAAAAGCGCGGTTTCTGATGTTCTATTCTAAATAGTGAATTAATACTGGCATTTTATTCTGCTCCTGCAGCAGGAGTTGTTTAAACTCACTGTTTTTTATTATGCGGTATATTTCTGCAAAATAGCGCCACAACATAAGCAAAAGTAATCGCCTTAATGTTGAATGAAATTTCGATTATAGTGATTTTTTATTCAATAGATAAAGCCTTCCTGGGCAATTGATCCAGGTCATCGCCGATGAAAGCTAAAAGTGGCAGGCTACGCCCTTTCTTGCGGGCGGCTTTTCAGATTATGCAGTTACAAAAATTAGTCAATATGTTTGGTGGGGATCTTGCCCGCCGCTATGGGCAAAAAGTCCATAAACTGACGCTGCATGGCGGCTTTAGCTGTCCTAATCGCGACGGCACCATTGGTCGTGGCGGTTGCACTTTTTGCAATGTTGCTTCCTTTGCCGATGAAGCACAACAACATCGTTCCATTAGTGAACAGCTCACCCATCAGGCTGAACGGGTAAATCGCGCCAGGCGCTATCTGGCCTATTTCCAGGCCTATACCAGTACCTGGGCGGAAGTTCAGGTGCTGCGTTCGATGTATCAGCAGGCTATTAGTCAGACTAATATCGTGGGGCTGTGCGTGGGAACGCGGCCAGACTGCGTGCCAGAGGCGGTGCTGGATCTACTTTGTGAATATCATCAGCAGGGTTACGAAGTGTGGCTGGAGCTGGGTTTGCAAACCGCCCATGATAAAACGCTACACCGTATTAATCGCGGACACGATTTCGCTTGTTATCAGAGAACAACGCGCCAGGCCCGCCAGCGAGGTCTGAAGGTTTGCACCCATCTGATTGTCGGCCTGCCAGGCGAAGAGCAAACAGAGTGCCTGGAGACGCTTGAGCGCGTCGTCGACACCGGGGTGGATGGCATTAAATTGCATCCCTTACATATCGTTAAAGGCAGTATTATGGCGAAGGCGTGGGAAGCCGGACGGCTTAATGGCATCGATCTTCAGGAGTATACCGTTACTGCCGGTGAAATGATCCGCCACACACCGCCTGAAATTATCTACCACCGCGTTTCGGCCAGCGCACGTCGCCCGACGCTCCTCGCTCCGCTGTGGTGCGAAAACCGCTGGACCGGAATGGTCGAGCTGGATCGCTATTTGAGTGAGCAGGGAGCCCAGGGTTCTGCCCTCGGACGTAGCTGGAGTGATTTTTTTACCTTATGAACCCAGGTTAGCGCCGCTTTTTTCGCACAAGCTTCAACGCGTTGCTCATAATTGAGTATTATTGAGCGGAATTGTTCGAGGAAAACTCTATGAAGCAAATCCGTTTACTGGCGCAATATTATGTCGACCTGATGATGAAATTAGGGCTGGTGCGCTTTTCCATCTTGTTGGCGCTGGCTCTGGTGGTACTGGCAATTGTCGTGCAGATGGCTGTCACCATGGTGCTGCAAGGCGAGGTGCAGAGTATCGATGCCATACGTTCCATCTTTTTTGGCCTGCTCATTACCCCGTGGGCGGTTTACTTCTTATCGGTAGTGGTAGAGCAGCTTGAAGAGTCACGCCAGCGGCTGGCCCGGCTGGTGGATAAGCTTGAAGAGATGCGCGAGCGCGATCTGAAGCTCAATGTGCAGTTAAAAAATAATATCACGCAGCTTAATCAGGAGATTAGCGATCGTGAAAAGGCAGAAGATGAGCGGCAGGCGACCTTCGAACAGTTAAAAATCGAAATGCAGGAGCGTGAACAGACGCAGATCCAGCTCGAACAACAATCCTCCTTTTTGCGCTCCTTCCTCGATGCTTCCCCGGATTTGGTGTTCTATCGCAATGAAGACAAAGAGTTCTCTGGCTGTAACCGGGCCATGGAGTTGCTGACCGGCAAAAGTGAAAAGCAATTAATTCACCTCAAACCACAGGATGTCTACTCGCCGGAAGCGGCGGTAAAAGTCATTGAAACCGACGAAAAAGTCTTCCGCCATAACGTGGCGCTGACCTATGAGCAGTGGCTCGATTATCCGGATGGGCGCAAAGCCTGCTTTGAGATTCGCAAAGTGCCTTATTACGATCGGGTTGGTAAACGCCATGGGTTGATGGGCTTTGGTCGCGACATTACCGAGCGTAAGCGTTATCAGGATGCACTGGAACGTGCCAGCCGCGATAAGACCACCTTTATCTCTACAATCAGCCATGAACTACGTACCCCGCTAAATGGTATCGTCGGTTTAAGCCGTATCTTGCTTGATACCGACCTGACTCAAGAGCAAGAAAAATACCTGAAAACCATCCATGTCTCTGCAGTAACGCTGGGTAACATTTTTAACGATATCATAGATATGGATAAAATGGAGCGGCGCAAAGTCCAGTTGGATAACCAGCCTCTCGACTTCACCAGCTTCCTTGCCGATCTCGAAAACCTATCCGGTTTGCAGGCGCATCAGAAAGGGCTGCGTTTCGTCCTCGAACCAACATTACCGCTGCCGCATCAGGTGATCACTGATGGCACACGCCTGCGGCAGATTCTGTGGAATCTCATCAGTAATGCCGTCAAATTTACCCGGGAAGGGCAGGTGGCAGTGCGGGTACGCTATGACGAAAATGAAATGTTGCACTTTGAAGTTCAGGATTCCGGGATCGGTATTCCACGCGAGGAGCAGGATAAAATTTTCGCCATGTACTACCAGGTGAAAGACAGACACGGTGGTAAGCCTGCAACAGGTACTGGTATCGGTCTTGCGGTCTCGAAGCGGCTGGCAAAAAACATGGGCGGTGATATCACCGTCAGCAGCGAACCGGGCAGCGGTTCTGTCTTTACATTGACGATTCATGCGCCGGCGGTGGCTGAGGAAGTGGAAGATGCCTTTGACGACCATGAGATGCCGCTGCCAGCGCTGCATGTACTGCTGGTGGAAGATATTGAGCTGAATGTGATTGTTGCTCGTTCGGTGCTGGAAAAACTTGGCAGCAGTGTGGATGTGGCGATGACGGGCAGCGAGGCGCTCGAGATGTTCACTCCTGGTGAATATGATCTGGTATTGCTGGATATTCAGCTTCCCGATATGACCGGCCTGGATATCTCCCGCGCGCTAACCAGCCGTTACCCACGTGAAGAGCTGCCGCCGTTAGTCGCGCTTACTGCCAATGTACTGAAAGATAAGCAAGAGTACCTTGATGCGGGAATGGACGATGTCTTAAGCAAACCGCTGGCGGTCCCGGCATTAACTGCCATGATTAAAAAGTTTTGGGATGCAGAAAAGTGCGAGGAGAAGCCGGTGACAACCACTGATAATAGTAAAGCGCAAACGTTGCTCGATACCGATATGCTTGAGCAGTATATCGAGTTGGTCGGGCCGAAGCTGATTACTGATGGGGTAGCGGTGTTTGAGAAAATGATGCCGGGATATCTGAGCGTGCTGGAGTCAAACCTGACGGCGCGCGATCAGAAAGGCATTGTTGAAGAGGGGCACAAAATCAAAGGGGCTGCGGGTTCTGTGGGACTGCGTCATTTACAGCAGTTGGGCCAGCAGATCCAGTCTCCCGATCTTCCCGCCTGGTGGGATAATGTCAGCGAATGGGTAGAAGAGATGAAGCAGGAGTGGCGCAACGATGTTGCCGTTCTGAAAGCCTGGGTGGCGGACGCTGAAAAAAAATGACCCCGGATTAACCGGGGTGCGCGAATACTGCGCCAACACCAGGGAAACCGTGGCTGCGCCGTAATTGTTAGATGTTTTTGCAAGGGCGCAGTCTAAATAATTTGAACTGCACGCACATAAGATAGCAAATCTTAAATGATTTGTTACATCAATCAGTGAAATGTGTGAAGCGCGGCGTTTTTATCAAAATTTTTAATTATCGAAACACATTGCGTAAAGGACGTTCGGAATGAAAAAAATTGGCGTTATTCTTAGTGGCGCAGGCGTTTACGACGGCACGGAGATCCAGGAAGCGGTTATCACATTGTTAGCGATCGTGCGCAATGGCGCACAAGCAATCTGTTTCGCCCCTGATAAAAATCAAAGCGATGTTATTGATCATCTATCCGGTGAGACCATGGCAGTGAGCCGTAATGTACTCATTGAGGCTGCGCGAATTGCCCGGGGATCGGTCCTTCCTCTCACTCAGGCATCAGAAAACGATCTGGATGCGCTGATTGTGCCAGGTGGTTTTGGCGCAGCCAAAAATCTGAGTAATTTTGCCAGCCAGGGTACTAATTGCACGGTCGATAGCACGTTTAAGCAACTGGTGCAGGCGATGCATCAGGCGGGTAAACCGCTCGGCTTTATGTGTATTGCCCCCGCGATGCTGCCAAAAATCTTTGATTTTCCGCTGCGCCTGACTATTGGTACCGATGTGGATACCGCAGAGATGCTGGAAGAGATGGGGGCAGAACATGTGCCTTGCCCGGTCGATGATATTGTGGTCGATGAAGAGCATAAAGTCGTCACTACACCGGCCTGGATGCTGGCTGAGGATATCGCTCAGGCAGCGACTGGAATAGAAAAACTGGTGGCGCGTGTACTGGTGCTCTGCGCATGAAGAAAGTGGGCCTCGGTGCGCTAAAATCCACTCTTAAACGGCTTCTTCTGCGAATTATGCTGGTGATGGCTATTTTCTGGGGCGGCAGCATTTTGTTGTTCAGCTTTCTGCCTGTGCCGTTTTCTGCAGTAATGGTGGAGCGGCAAATTGGCGCATGGCTGAGCGGTGATTTTGGTTACGTGGCGCATTCCGACTGGGTCGCGATGGATGAGATCTCGCCGTGGGTAGCACTGGCGGTAGTGGCTGCGGAAGATCAGCGCTTTCCTGACCACTGGGGTTTAGATTTCTCCGCTATCCAGAAGGCGCTTTCCCACAATGAGCGTCATGAAAATCGCGTTCGCGGCGCATCCACCATTACGCAGCAAACGGTGAAAAATCTACTGTTATGGGATGGTAAAAGCTGGGTGCGCAAGGGGCTGGAGGCTGGACTGACATTGGGAATGGAGGCGGTCTGGAGTAAACGGCGGATCCTGACGGTGTATCTCAATATTGCTGAATTTGGGGAAGGAATATTCGGCGTGGAAGAAGCGGCACAGCGTTATTTCCACAAGCCAGCAAGCCGACTTACCATGTCGGAAGCGGCCCTGCTGGCAGCCGTGCTGCCAAATCCGCTACGTTTTAAAGCCGCTGCGCCGTCCGGTTATGTTCGCAGCCGCCAGGCATGGATTATGCGCCAGATGCGGCAGTTAGGCGGTGAATCGTTCCTGCAAAGCAACAAGCTACACTAAATCAGTCTTCGTCAAAGCCAGCGTTAAAAAGTGCAATTACGGCGGCCAGCGCCTCTTCTTCTTGCGGGCCGCTGACTTCTATCTCAATTTGCCGGCCCTTGGCAGAGTCCAGCATCAACAGCGCTATCACGCTACTGGCTTCTGCTTCGGTGCCTTCGTCGTTGCGCAGCAGCACTTCCGCATCGAAACCCTGTACCAGCTCAAACAGTTTCATCGCCGGGCGAGCATGCATCCCCAGCTTATTAGTGATCTCAACGATGTGCTTGACGGTCATGTTTTGCGTTTTTCCAGCGTGCGGTGACGGGACTGTACATTTTTACCGCGCGAACGGAAATAGTCAGCTAACTGCTCGGCGATATAAACGGAACGGTGTTTACCACCAGTGCAGCCAATAGCGACAGTGAGATAGCTGCGATTATTGGTCTCCAGCATCGGTAGCCATAATTCAAGATAGCTACGAGTCTGGTAGATGAAATTGTGGACTTCAGTATGTCTGTCAAGAAATGCTGCGACTGGTTTATCCAGACCTGTCATTGGGCGGAGCTTTGGATCCCAGTGTGGGTTGGGCAAAAAGCGCACATCAAAAACATAGTCAGCATCAATGGGGATGCCGTGTTTAAAGCCAAAGGATTCAAACACCATGGTTAATTCGCGTTCGCGTTTACCCAGCAAACGTGTACGCAGCATCTCGGCCAGTTCATGTACTGACATCTCGGATGTGTCGACAATGAGATCGGCGCGTGAGCGCAGCGGCTCCAGCAGATTGCTCTCTTCATCAATTGCGCTCTCCAGCGAAAGATTTTTACTGGAGAGGGGATGCAGGCGGCGAGTATCGCTATAACGGCGGATCAGCGTGTTGCGATCGGCGTCCAGAAACAGTAATTGCGGAGAGAAGACATCCGGCAAATTGCTCATCGCCTGTTCAAAAATTTCCGGTGATTCCGGCATATTACGCACATCAATGCTGACGGCGGCGGACATCTGACGGTCGGCAAGTGTCTGCGCCAGTTCCGGCAATAGCACCACCGGCAGGTTATCGACGCAGTAAAATCCCATATCTTCCAGCGCGCGTAATGCCACTGATTTGCCTGAACCCGAACGACCACTGACGATCATCAGGACCATGAACCGTTTCTCCTCAAAACGACAGGTAAAAGGGATTGTTTCCCGTTACGCATCATCACCTTCACCTTCTGTTTGCGTGATTATCTGATACAACTCCTCATCGCTTTGCGCGCTACGCAGGCGTCGGCAAATGGTTTTATCCGCCAGTCTTCTTGCGACCAGGGAGAGTGTGTGCAGATGCGTTTTAGTCTGATCCGCAGGCACCAACAGGGCAAACAGCAGATCAACAGGTTGGTTATCAATGGCGTCAAAGGCAATAGGCGTTTCGAGTTGCACAAAAACGCCAACAGCGCGCAGCGTATCCTCTTCGAGCTTACCATGCGGAATGGCTATACCATTGCCAATACCAGTACTGCCCATTTTTTCGCGGGTAAGAATCGCTTCAAAAACCACCTGTGGCGGCAGGCCAAGCTGCTTAGCTGCCAGCTCACTGATAATCTCCAGAGCGCGTTTTTTGCTCTGACAGTGAACGCCGCTACGGGTACATTCCTGATTAAGGACATTGCTCAATTGGAGAGCGGAATCGTTATTCATCATAATTTCACCTAAGCGATGCCTGAATAAACACCCTGCCGGGTTGCGGCAGGGTGCAACGTGCCAGACAGACGCCCGGACAATTAGTGTTGTTTCAGTTTGTCTTTATGTTTCGTCAGTTGCCTCGCCAGTTTATCAATTAAACCGTCGATAGCAGCATACATATCCTGCCCTTCCGCACTGGCATGAAGCTCACCCCCGTTGACATGTAGTGTTGCATCAGAGGTATGAGTCACTTTCTCCACTTTCAACACAATATAGACCTGATTAATCCTTTCGAAATACTGTTCAAGCTTAGCGAATTTATGCGTCACAAACTCACGCAATGCATCAGTAATCTCGACGTTCTGTCCTGTGATGTTTAGCTGCATAGTGTCTTCCTTATCGGTTGGGTCAAACCAGTTGCTTGCGCTGATTCGACGGCGGAATGGATAAAGATTCTCGATACTTAGCGACTGTACGTCTCGCCACCATAATGCCCTGGTTGGAAAGCAGAGTAGTGAGTTTACTGTCGCTCAGTGGTTTTGCAGGGTTTTCTGCGGCGATTAACTTTTTCACCAGTGCGCGAATTGCCGTTGACGAGGCCTCGCCACCGCTTTCGGTATTCACATGACTGGAGAAAAAATATTTAAGTTCAAAAATGCCGCGAGGACTGTGCAGGTACTTCTGGGTCGTCACACGGGATATTGTGGACTCATGCATTTCGACAGCCTGGGCAATGTCAGCCAGCACCATCGGTTTCATAAACTCTTCGCCCTGATCAAAGAAGGCGTGTTGTTGCTCAACAATACAGCGACTCACGCGTAGCAGGGTATCGTTGCGGCTCTCCAGGCTCTTAATCAGCCATTTTGCTTCCTGCAGATTGCTGCGGATAAATTGGCTGTCAGCATCGTTACGTGCGCCGCCGCACATGGAAGCGTAATGCTGATTAATCTGCAGACGCGGAATGCTGTCGGAGTTCAGTTCAACCACCCAGCGTCCGTTGTGTTTGCGCACAAGTACATCCGGAATGACATACTCTGGTTCGCTGGTATGGATCGACTGTCCTGGCCGAGGATCGAGGGACTGGATTAAATTAACCGCCTCTTTCAGCACATCTTCTTTCAGGCGCGTTACGCGCATTAGCGAGCGGAAGTCGTGATTGGCAAGCAGATCGATATGATTGCTGATGATCAGTCTGGCCTCGTCACACCAGGGGGTATCTTTGGCGAACTGAGAAAGTTGGATCAACAGGCAATCGCGTAGATCCCGCGCAGCGACACCGACGGGATCGAAACGCTGCACGCGTTTAAGTACGGCTTCAATCTCATCCATACCGACATTTTCATCTCCCATGCTTTCCAGAATCTCTTCCAGTGACACGGTGAGATAGCCGGTATCGTCCACGGCATCCACAATCGAGGTTGCGATAGCGCGATCGGTATCGGAGAAGGGAGTCAGCTCTACCTGCCACATCAGATAATCTTGTAGAGTCTGGGTGGTTTCCCCCTGATAAATCGGCAATTCATCATCCAGGTAGTCGTGACTGCTGCCGGAAGGGGTGCCGGCGGTATAAATTTCATCCCAGCTAGCGTCCAGCGGCAGCTCGTCAGGCATCTCTTTTTGTTCAAGGGCGTCCGCAGTATCCAGGCCTTCGTTGTCCTGGACTTGTTGGGTATCCACTTCTTCATGAAGATCGGTTTGTTCCAGCAACGGGTTACTCTCCAGCGCCTGCTGAAGTTCCTGCTGAAGTTCTAACGTGGACAATTGCAGCAAGCGGATAGCCTGTTGCAATTGTGGCGTCATGGCTAGCTGTTGGCTAAGCCGTAGTTGCAAACCTTGCTTCATATTCAGAGCTGCACTCTCCGACAAATAACCGTAATAAACTCTACCCTATCAGAGTCTGAAGCCTTCCCCAAGATATACGCGCTTAACATGTTCGTCTTCAAGGATTTCTTGCGGTGTACCGTGAGCAATTAAGTGCCCCTGACTCACGATATAAGCACGTTCGCACACGGCTAACGTTTCACGTACGTTATGGTCGGTAATCAACACCCCGAGACCGCTGTCGCGCAGGTGTTCAATAATTCTTTTAATATCAATAACAGAAATTGGATCAACCCCGGCAAAGGGTTCATCCAACAGGATAAATTTTGGATTAGCCGCTAGCGCTCGGGCAATCTCAACACGTCGCCGCTCACCGCCGGAGAGGGCCTGGCCCATACTGTTGCGCAGATGCTCAATATGGAACTCTTCCATCAGCTCATTGGCGCGATCTTCGCGTTGTTCTGCCGTCAGATCATCGCGAATTTGCAGCACCGCCATCAAATTGTCATAGACGCTAAGGCGGCGGAAAATAGAGGCTTCTTGCGGTAAATAGCCGATACCCCGACGTGCGCGAGCATGCAATGGCAACAGACTAATATCTTCGTCATCAATAATTATGTTGCCGGCGTCGCGCGGTACAATCCCCACCACCATATAGAAAGTTGTCGTTTTGCCTGCGCCATTAGGACCAAGCAGGCCGACGATTTCGCCAGAGTTGACGGTCAGACTAACATCCTCTACCACACGGCGACCTTTATAGGCCTTGGCGAGATTTTTTGCAGTTAATGTTGCCATAACGAATTAGTTACTCTTTTTTTGCGCCGGAGCCGGGTTTTGATTGTTCTTATCCTGCAACTGTGACGGCACCAGAACGGTGGTGACACGTTTACCTTTGTCGCTGAATGCCTGCATCTTTTGCTCTTTTACCAGATAGGTAATTTTGTCGCCCTTGATGTTGCTATCTAACTGTTCGAGATAAGCATTACCGGTCAGCACGACGAAATCTTTTGCCAGTTCATAATGCATCTGCGAGGCGTGCCCTTTCACCGGCTTACCGTTATCCTGCATTTGATAAAATGTTGCCGGATTACCGTAACCATCGATAACCTCTTTGCCTTGTTCACCACCGGGACGGGTAACCACAACCTTATCAGCGTTGATTTTAATGGTTCCCTGAGTCAGCACGACATTGCCGGTAAACGTGACGACATTACCGGCCATATCCAGAGATTGCTGATCGGAGTCGATATGGATAGGCTGCTCGGTATCCCCGGTCACCGCCAGTGCAGGAAGCGAAGAGGCAAAAAGCGAACTGGCCAACACAAGATTAAGGCTGAGTTTGTTTATTTGGAATTTCATAGGAGCTTCTAACCTTTTCAATCAGCTCGGCATTTTTGCTGCGTAAGTTGCCGCGCATTTTCAGGCCGGTGGATTTAAATGTCGTACCGTATAACGTTACCTGATCGTTGGAAGTCACATCCTGCGTGACCAGATTGATCTGGGCGTTATCCGTCGTGATTTTTCGTAATTGAGCGTCTGCTGTCAGGGCATTGACCTCAACATGTCCATAAAGATAAAGCATTCGGTCTTCGGTAAGCTTTGCTTTATCAGACTTTATTGACCAGGTGGGTACTTTCTCCTGATCAAAGGTTGTCAGAACCGGTTGGGCAAACCAACTAATGCCATCCGCAGAGAAGTATTCAACGTTCTGCGCAATCAGGCGATAGTTCAGCGCGCCATCCGGGCTGTAAACCACCGTATCTGTATGCTTGCTGGTATAAGTCGGATCGGCGTTATTGGTTGCAGTTTGCTCGGTTTCATCTTCAGCGGTCAGGTTAATTCCAATCAGCACCAGCGCCACCAGCGACAATAAGATAATGACCCAACGTCTGGTTTTACTCATATTGATTGCCCTTTGGCCTCATCCAACTTGCCCTGCGCCAGCAACAACAGATCGCAGACTTCACGTACCGCACCGCGACCGCCATTGATGCGGGTAACGTAATCCGCGCGAGGAATCAGCAGCGGGTGCGCATCGGCAACGGCAACGCTTAGACCAATCTCTGCCATCACTGGCCAGTCGATCAGATCGTCTCCTACATAGGCAACTTGTTCCGGTGTTAGCGCTAACTTGCTTAATAACGCATGGTATGCCAGAAGCTTGTCCGACTGTCCCTGATACAGATGCGCGATTCCGAGTGTTTCGCAACGGTCTTCTACCAGTTTAGCTTTTCGACCGGTAATTATGGCAATCTCTATACCGGAAGTGAGCGCGCTGCGGATTCCATACCCATCACGGACGTTAAATGCTTTCAGCTCTTCGCCATTATTGCCCATGTAGATCAACCCGTCAGATAACACGCCGTCCACATCCAGGATTAAAAGGCGGATTTTTTCCGCCTTCGCCATAACTTGCGCGCTTACCGGTCCATAACAGGTAGCAAGCGACGCACCAGCATTACTCATTGTTGTGTCCTTCTTTACACTACGCCAGCGCGCAGCAGGTCATGCATATGTAACACACCCAGCAACTGGTCACCATCAGCAACCATTACTGAAGTGATATGTCGGGATTGCATCAGATTCAGCGCATCAACAGCCAGAATGTTAGGGCGTACGCGAATACCGCCAGGGGTCATCACTTCAGCGATGCCCATACTGCGTACATCCCCACCCATATCGAAAACTCGACGCAAGTCACCATCAGTAAAGACACCGTCAATCTTCATCAGATCATCGCAGATGACGGTCATACCTAAATTTTTGCGAGTGATTTCAAGAAGCGCATCGCGCAGGCTGGCCTCTTTGCTGACATGCGGGATCTCATCACCGGTGTGCATAATATCGCTAACACGCAGCAGTAGTTTACGACCAAGTGCGCCGCCGGGGTGGGAAAGGGCAAAATCTTCCGCCGTGAAGCCGCGAGCTTTCAGTAACGCCACTGCCAGCGCGTCACCCATCACCAGCGCAGCGGTAGTGCTGGAAGTCGGCGCCAGCCCCAACGGGCAGGCCTCTTTCGGCACTTTTACGCATAAATGAATATCGGCAGCGCGTGCCATACTGCTATCCGGGCGGCTGGTGATGCAGATTAAAGCCACTTTTAGCCGCTTCAACACCGGGATAAGTGCGAGGATCTCGTTAGATTCCCCAGAGTTAGAGAGGGCAATAACCACATCTTGCGGGCTGACCATCCCCAAATCACCGTGCGCAGCTTCGCCTGGATGGACAAAGAAAGAGGGGGTGCCGGTACTGGCAAAAGTAGCAGCCATTTTTCTGCCAATATGGCCTGACTTGCCCATCCCCATTACGACCACTTTGCCGGAGCAATAGAACATCTTTTCACAGGCCTGTGTGAAGTCCTGATTAATATATTGATCCAGCTCAGCGAGGCCTTCACGTTCAATCTCCAGCACCTCTTTTCCTGCTTGCTGAAAGTCAAAACCCGGCTGCAAATCTATGTGTGACATAATGCGTTTCCGATTATCCAGTCAAAAGTGGCGACAGCCAGTAGAGCATCGCCAGCCATATGATAAACCCGCTAAATAATAGTGCGCCTACGCGTTTGCTGATTTGTTTACGCTGCCAGCAAATTACAGCGAAAAAGGTGCCGACCAGCAGCATCACGCCATAATCACGCGTAAAAGCCATTGGATTCACGCTGCCCGGCGCAATTAACGCAGGCAGGCCCAGCACGAGGGCAATGTTAAAAATATTCGAGCCGATGATATTGCCAATCGCAATATCATCTTCGCCTTTACGTGCCCCGGCGATGGCTGTCGCCAGTTCAGGCAGGCTGGTGCCGATAGCAATTACCGTCAGGCCTATCGTCAGTTCGCTGATGGCGAAGAAATTGGCGACCACCGTCGCGTTATCCACAACCATGCGGGTCGCCATTGGCATAATAATGAGTGCGACGCCAAGCCACAGGAAGGCCACCGGGAGACTTCCTTCGCGCGGTAATTCAGCGACTTGCTCCCGGGCAAGAGTATCATTTCCCTGGCGTTCCGCCTGGCGGGCAATCTTAACAATGAATACCAGCCATAGCACGGCTAATAACAGTAAAATAATGCCATCGACGCGCGTGAGCTGTGCATCATAAAGCACCACCCCCGCCAGCAAACTGGCAACTAAGGTTAACGGCAATTCACGACGTAAAATATCGGAATGTACAGTAAAAGGATGGAGCAGGGCGGCCACACCAAGAATGAGTAAGATATTGGTGATATTGGAACCCACCGCCGTACCAATCGCCAGGTCCAATTGACCGTGAAGAGAAGCGGCAACGGAAGTAATAATCTCAGGTAATGAAGTGCCAATGCTGACTACGGTCATGCCAATGATCAAAGGCGGCACGCCTAAAGCCCGGCAAAGTATTGAAGCGGCGAACACCAGACGATCGGCACTGTAGACCACCAGAAGTAAACCAATTATCAATAGCGCCGTCGCTAAAAGCATCTAACGTCCTTTCTTCAGGTATAATCCGTAGTTCGCAAGCCGTCATGCCGGATAAAACCGGAAGTTCCGCGTAGCGTAATGATTCCTAATTTTGACTTTATGCGGCTTAAAAGTAAAACAAATGCCAGCTTTCGCTAACCTCCGTAGGTAATATTCTGTAAAAATGCCAGGTTCGAGATGTTTTCAAGCCTCACACTTGTTACCAATAAGGCTTATAAGGAAGGGTCAATGAGTCAAACTGTGGCGAATATAGTCGATGTCCGTGGCGTCAGCTTTTCCCGTGGCAGCCGCCCGATCTTTGACAATATCTCACTGGCGGTGCCGCGCGGAAAGATCACTGCAATTATGGGGCCGTCAGGGATTGGCAAAACTACGCTGTTACGTTTGATTGGTGGGCAGATCCCCCCCGATAGCGGCGAAATCTTATTCGATGGTGAAAATGTGCCGGAGATGTCCCGCTCGCGCCTTTACATCGTACGTAAAAGAATGAGTATGCTGTTTCAGTCTGGTGCGCTCTTTACCGATATGAATGTTTTCGACAACGTTGCCTATCCTCTGCGCGAGCATACCCATTTACCCGAGCCGCTGTTGCACAGCACGGTGATGATGAAGCTGGAAGCCGTGGGGCTGCGCGGAGCCGCGAAATTAATGCCGTCTGAACTCTCAGGTGGTATGGCGCGGCGGGCTGCGCTGGCGCGTGCGATTGCGCTGGAACCAGATTTGATCATGTTTGATGAGCCTTTTGTGGGACAGGATCCGATCACGATGGGCGTGCTGGTGAAGTTGATTTCTGAACTCAACAGTACTTTAGGCGTCACATGCATCGTTGTTTCTCACGATGTGCCGGAAGTACTGAGCATTGCCGATTACGCCTATATTGTGGCAGATCGGAAAATTGTCGCCCATGGCAGTGCGCAAGGGTTGCAGGAAAACAGCGATCCGCGGGTGCGTCAGTTCCTTGATGGTATCGCCGATGGGCCGGTGCCATTTCGTTATCCTGCCGGTGACTATCGGCACGATCTATTAGAAGCAGGGAGTTAAGCCACACATGCTGTTACATGCACTGGCATCGCTGGGACATCGCGGGATCAAAACGATCGCCACCTTCGGTCGTGCCGGGTTAATGCTTTTCAATGCGCTGGTCGGTAAGCCCGAATTTCGCAAGCATGCGCCATTGTTAGTGCGCCAGCTCTATAATATTGGCGTCCTGTCTATGCTGATCATCATCGTTTCAGGCGTGTTTATCGGTATGGTGCTTGGCCTTCAGGGCTACCTGGTGCTGACAACATACAGTGCAGAAACCAGCCTGGGCATGTTGGTGGCCTTGTCGCTACTGCGTGAATTAGGCCCGGTTGTTGCTGCACTGCTCTTTGCCGGGCGTGCCGGGTCGGCATTAACCGCTGAAATTGGGTTAATGCGGGCTACCGAGCAGCTCTCCAGCCTTGAAATGATGGCCGTTGATCCACTACGGCGCGTTATTTCGCCCCGTTTTTGGGCGGGAGTCATCTCATTGCCGCTGCTGACCATTATCTTTGTCGCGGTGGGCATCTGGGGTGGTTCGCTAGTCGGCGTAAGCTGGAAAGGTATTGATAGCGGATTTTTCTGGAGCGCGATGCAAAACGCCGTCGAGTGGCGTATGGATCTGCTCAACTGCCTGATTAAAAGCGTAGTTTTTGCCATCACCGTTACCTGGATTGCCCTGTTTAACGGCTATGATGCGATCCCGACCTCAGCCGGGATTAGTCGGGCAACAACACGCACCGTTGTGCACTCCTCGTTGGCCGTACTTGGCCTTGATTTTGTGCTCACCGCATTGATGTTTGGGAATTGAGTTCATGCAAACGAAAAAAAGTGAAATTTGGGTAGGCGTTTTTCTGCTGTTGGCACTGCTGGCCGCGCTTTTCATCTGCCTCAAAGCCGCAGATATCACCTCATTGCGTACCGAGCCAACTTATCGCGTGTACGCCACGTTCGACAATATCGGCGGCCTTAAAGCCAACTCACCGGTGCGTATAGGCGGTGTAGTGATTGGGCGTGTAGCCGATATCTCTCTTGATCCAAAAACCTATTTACCGCGTGTCGCGCTGGATATTGAAGATCGTTACAACCAGATCCCCGATACCAGCTCGCTGGCAATCCGCACATCGGGTTTGCTTGGCGAACAATATTTGGCGCTAAATGTCGGTTTTGAAGATCCTGAGCTGGGAACATCTATGCTTAAAGAAGGAAGCACTATTCAGGATACTAAATCTGCCATGGTGCTTGAGGATCTGATAGGACAATTCCTTTACAACAGTAAAGGCGCAGATAATCAGAATTCAGGCGATGCGGCAACACAAAGTGAAGGAAATACTCAGGCTGCACCGTCTGCAGGACAGACGAATTAATGAGGAGAAGCGACGCATGTTTAAACGTCTATTAATGGTAGCCTTGCTGGTGGTTGCACCGCTGGGCGCGGCAGTAGCCGCTGACCAAAGCAACCCATACGCAACCATGAAAGAGGCGGCGCAGAAAACTTTTGATCGCCTGAAAAATGAACAGCCGCAGATCCGCGCTAATCCGGATTATCTGCGTGAGGTAGTCGACCAGGAGTTGTTGCCCTATGTACAGGTGAAATACGCCGGTGCACTGGTGCTGGGCCGTTATTATAAAGAGGCGACGCCCGCTCAGCGTGAAGCTTATTTTGCAGCTTTCCGCGAATATCTGAAACAGGCCTATGGGCAGGCGCTGGCAATGTATCACGGGCAGACCTATCAGATTGCACCGGAGCAGCCGCTGGGCGATGCCACGATCGTACCGATCCGCGTCACCATTATCGATCCAAACGGTCGTCCGCCAGTGCGTCTGGATTTCCAGTGGCGTAAAAATACCCAGAGCGGTAACTGGCAGGCGTATGACATGATCGCCGAAGGCGTGAGCATGATCACGACTAAGCAAAACGAGTGGAGCGATCTGTTGCGTACCAAAGGTATTGATGGTCTGACGGCACAATTAAAATCAATTTCTCGCCAGAAAATTACCCTGGAAGAGAAAAAGTAATGACTGCGCAGTTGAGCTGGACGCGTAACGGCGATCGCCTGGCACTGCTGGGCGAACTGGATCAGGATCTGTTAAATCCATTATGGGACGCCCGTGTCGAAGCGATGAGCGGCGTATCCTGCATCGATTTACAAGGAGTGACGCGTGTCGATACGGCAGGCGTTGCGCTACTGGTTCACCTCATCGCGCTGGGAAAAAAACAGGGCGCAGATGTCTCTCTTGTAGGGTTAAGCGATAAGGTTGCCACCCTCGCAGCGCTTTATAACCTTCCTCAGGATGTGTTGCCACGCTAATTTTTACAAGAGGTTACTACTTTAAGCCCCATCCGTTAAACGATGGGGCTTTTTGCTTGTTTAAGACCGCGCCACTTTCCTCTAAGATGTGGGATTGTTTTCTTTCGCAGATGATATTTACGCCCATGGAAAATCATGAAATCCAGACCGTGCTGATGAACGCACTTTCTCTCCAGGAAGCCCACGTCACTGGCGATGGCAGCCACTTTCAGGTTATAGCGGTGGGTGAAATTTTTGATGGCATGAGTCGGGTCAAGAAACAGCAGACCATCTACGGCCCGTTGATGGAATACATCGCAGATAACCGTATTCATGCCCTGTCGATCAAAGCCTACACGCCACAGGAGTGGGCCCGGGATCGCAAACTAAACGGCTTTTGAGCGCTGGCGGGTATGCCTGCCGCGCGTGTAAATTCTTAACCGAGATCAGATGAATGGATAAGTTTCGTGTACAGGGGCCAACACGGCTTCAGGGCGAAGTGACAATTTCCGGTGCGAAAAACGCTGCGCTGCCGATCCTTTTTGCCGCGCTGCTGGCAGAAGAGCCGGTTGAAATTCGTAACGTTCCAAAACTTAAAGATATCGACACCACCATGAAGTTACTCAGTCAACTGGGTACGAAAGTGGAACGAAACGGATCCGTATGGATCGATGCAAGTAAAGTGGATGTGTTTTGTGCGCCTTATGATCTGGTGAAAACCATGCGCGCCTCTATCTGGGCGCTGGGGCCCCTGGTGGCGCGTTTTGGTCAGGGCCAGGTCTCTTTGCCTGGCGGTTGTGCGATCGGGGCTCGTCCGGTTGATTTGCACATTACCGGCCTGGAACAACTGGGTGCAGAGATCAAACTGGAAGAAGGCTACGTTAAAGCTTCCGTTAATGGGCGTCTGAAAGGCGCGCATATCGTAATGGATAAAGTCAGCGTCGGTGCCACGGTTACGATCATGACTGCTGCAACGCTGGCACTCGGCACGACCGTTATCGAAAATGCCGCGCGCGAGCCGGAAATTGTCGACACGGCGAATTTCCTTAATACCCTTGGCGCGAAAATTAGCGGCATGGGTACAGACCGCATCACCATCGAGGGTGTGGAACGTTTAGGTGGCGGTGTTTATCGTGTCCTGCCGGACCGTATCGAAACCGGGACATTCCTGGTGGCAGCGGCAATTTCCGGTGGCAAAATTGTTTGTCGTAACGCTCAGCCGGATACGCTTGATGCTGTGCTGGCTAAATTGCGAGATGCTGGCGCGGATATCGACGTTGGTGAAGATTGGATCAGCCTCGATATGCATGGCAAGCGCCCAAAAGCGGTGAATGTACGAACCGCCCCGCATCCGGGGTTCCCAACCGATATGCAGGCGCAGTTTACGCTGCTGAACCTGGTGGCTGAAGGCACCGGGGTTATTACCGAAACAATCTTCGAAAACCGCTTTATGCATATCCCTGAGTTGATTCGTATGGGGGCCCATGCTGAGATCGAGAGTAATACCGCAATCTGTCATGGTGTGGAGAAACTTTCCGGTGCCCAGGTGATGGCGACCGACCTACGCGCTTCTGCCAGCCTGGTTCTGGCGGGATGTATCGCGGAAGGTACGACTATTGTTGATCGTATTTATCATATCGATCGCGGCTACGAACATATTGAAGACAAGCTCAGAGCGCTGGGTGCAAACATTGAGCGTGTAAAAGGCGAGTAATTTCGTTAATGCTGCACATTGTGTTGAAGGGGGCTAAGGCTCCCTTTTTCGTTTTGCGGTCTGTTAAGCAGCCCCCTGCTGCGGGACGCAAGGGGGATTGCTGTTAAACGCCGTCTGTCACTCGGTGGCTTTTTTCTTCCTCATCAATTTGGTTTTATCAATAAATTCGTTAGTGATCGGATCGTGATAACGCGAAGGCCAGATCACCCATGGCTCAGTACCCAGCGCCTGGGCAATGATCAATTCTCCTTTTGGCCATGAACGAGTCAACGCATTGGCGAGGGTTGAAGAGCTGAGACCATTTTTGCGGGATTCGGCCGCCAGTGAAGTCCCTTTCTTACGCAGTCCTGCAATAATATCGGCCTGATGCCAGTCGATGAATTTCGTTTCCATAATATTTCCCTGGTAGATAAAACGGGCCGGGCTTCTGCACCGGCTACGCTGTCTACTATACCCATACAAACGCTAATGCTCTAAAAAGTTCATGTAAGTTTTTTGTGTTTTCGGATTTTGCTAAGGCTTACGCGCAATGCTTGATGGGGTTTTGTGGTATTTAATTGAAACTTATAAGAACTTCCCGCACTGTTTGCGGGAAGCCGGAGAGATCAATGATCGCGTTGTACAGCGATATGGGCCAGGGCTATCAATGCCTCACGCCATTGGGAATCAGGGAGAACTTGCAGGGCTGCGATAGCTTTATCAGCTTCCTCTTCGGCACGACGGCGGGTCCATTCCAGTGAACCACAATGTGTCATTGCTTCCAGAACAGGTTCCAGAAGATGCCGGCCGTTTCCTTGTTCAATGGCGTTACGGATCATCTGCGCCTGTTCCGCTGTACCATGATGCATAGCATGCAGCAGTGGTAACGTCGGTTTACCTTCATTAAGGTCATCACCCGTATTTTTGCCCAGCGTTTCACCATCAGCGCTGTAATCAAGCAAGTCATCAATCAGCTGGAAGGCTGTACCCAGATAACGGCCATAATCCTGCAGGCCTTTTTCCTGTGCCTCGTTGCAACCTGCCAACAAACCGGAGCACTGAGCTGCTGCTTCAAACAGGCGCGCAGTTTTGCTGTAGATCACGCGCATGTAGTTTTCTTCCGTGATATTCGGATCGTTAACGTTCATTAATTGCAACACTTCGCCTTCAGCAATCACGTTGACAGCTTCAGACATCACTTCCAGCACCCTCAGCGAACCGAGGCTGGTCATCATCTGAAAGGCGCGTGTATAGATAAAGTCACCCACCAGCACGCTTGCAGCATTGCCAAAAGCGGCATTGGCGGTGGCCTTGCCACGGCGCATATCGGATTCGTCTACCACGTCGTCATGCAGAAGGGTCGCGGTATGAATAAATTCGATTAATGCAGCGATAGTGATATGAGCGCTGCCTTCATAGCCAAGTGCGCGCGCTGCCAGCACGGCAATCATCGGACGGATGCGTTTGCCACCGCCGCTTACGATGTAATAACCCAACTGATTAATTAACTGAACGTCAGAGTTGAGTTGTTGCAGAATCGTCGCATTCACACCCGCCATATCCTGCGCGGTTAATTCGTTGATTTTTTCTAAATTCATCGTAAAAGTCGGGCTTTAAGTCCTGTTTACCACATAGCAAAATGGGATAACAAAGGGTTACGGGTTAGAATAGTATTGTTGATTGTATCGAAAAAACACGCCAGTTAAACGTTACCTTGTGCGTTGTGTTTTTTTTCTGCATGGAGTGATGATCACACTTGTCAAACTCTCACGATTTGCGTAATATTCGCGCCCTATTGTGAATATTTATAGCGCACGCTGAATCTCATTCAGAAGAAGTGCGCGGAAGCGGAGTTTTATATGTACGCGGTTTTCCAAAGTGGTGGTAAACAACACCGAGTAAGCGAAGGTCAGACCGTTCGCCTGGAAAAGCTGGACATCGCAACTGGCGAAACTATCGAATTCGCTGAAGTTCTGATGATCGCAAACGGTGAAGAAGTCAAAATCGGCGTTCCTTTCGTTGATGGCGGCGTAATCAAAGCTGAAGTTGTTGCTCATGGTCGTGGCGAGAAAGTTAAAATCGTTAAGTTTCGTCGCCGTAAACACTACCGTAAGCAGCAGGGCCACCGTCAGTGGTTCACTGACGTGAAAATTACTGGCATCAGCGCCTAAGACCTGAGGAGTAGATTTAAATGGCACATAAAAAGGCTGGCGGCTCAACTCGTAACGGTCGCGATTCAGAAGCTAAACGTCTGGGCGTAAAACGTTTCGGCGGTGAAGCAGTTCTGGCAGGCAGCATCATCGTTCGTCAGCGTGGCACCAAATTCCACGCAGGCTCCAACGTTGGTTGCGGTCGTGACCACACTCTGTTCGCTTTGACTGACGGTAAAGTTAAGTTCGAAGTTAAAGGCCCGAAAAACCGTAAATTCATCAGCATCGTTGCTGAATAAGTTTTTCGCGTCCCGGTAACGGAAGAAAGCCCCGCAACGTGTTGCGGGGCTTTTTACATTAGAAGTCCGGCAAAATTGTGGCAGGGAATACGGGCATGAAACAGCAGGCAGGTATAGGTATTCTCCTGGCCATCACTACGGCGATGTGTTGGGGCGCGCTACCGATTGCGATGAAGCAAGTGCTGGAAGTGATGGAACCACCCACGGTGGTCTTTTATCGCTTCCTGATGGCGGGAATAGGGCTGGGCCTGATTCTGGGCTGCAAAAGAAAATTACCGCCGCTGCATATTTTTCGTAAGCCGCGCTGGTTACTCCTGCTTGCAATTGCCACGGGTGGATTGTTTGGGAACTTCATCCTGTTCAGTTCCTCCCTGCAATATGTCAGTCCAACGGCTTCACAGGTGATAGGTCAGCTTTCACCAGTCGGTATGATGGTTGCCAGTGTCTTTATTCTGAAAGAGAAAATGCGCGTCACCCAGGTGATAGGTGCGTTGATGCTGGTAAGCGGGCTGGTAATGTTTTTCAACACTAGCCTGATAGAGATTTTCACCAGACTGACGGATTATACCTGGGGCGTCATTTTTGGCGTTGGTGCAGCAACGGTTTGGGTGAGCTATGGCGTGGCGCAAAAAATATTATTACGCCGTCTTGCATCCCAGCAGATCCTCTTTTTGCTGTACACTTTATGTACGTTAGCACTATTGCCATTGGCGAAGCCCGGTGTACTGTTTCAGTTGAGTGACTGGCAACTGGCCTGTCTTATTTTCTGTGGGTTAAATACCCTGGTAGGCTATGGCGCGCTGGCAGAGGCAATGGCGCGCTGGCAGGCAGCGCAGGTGAGCGCATTAATCACCTTAACGCCGCTGTTCACGCTATTTTTTTCGGATTTGTTATCAATGGCCTGGCCCGATGTTTTCGCCAGACCGATGTTAAACCTGTTAGGTTATCTCGGTGCGTTTGTCGTGGTTGCGGGCGCGATGTTTTCCGCTATTGGTCACCGTCTTATTGGACGAGGCCGTAGTCGAGAAACAGTCGTCACTGTGCCCCGCGCAGGCGAATGAGTTACGGAGAGTAAAATGAAGTTTGTAGATGAAGCGACGATTCTGGTCGTAGCGGGCGATGGCGGTAATGGTTGTGTCAGTTTCCGCCGTGAAAAATACATACCGAAAGGTGGCCCCGATGGTGGCGATGGCGGTGATGGTGGCGATGTCTGGCTGGAAGCGGACGAAAACCTCAATACGCTGATCGACTACCGCTTTGAAAAGGCTTTCCGGGCGGAGCGCGGGCAGAATGGCCAGAGTCGCGACTGCACCGGTAAACGTGGTAAAGATGTCACCGTCAAAGTACCAGTCGGCACGCGTGTTATCGATCAGGGTACTGGCGAAACCCTGGGTGATATGACTAAACATGGTCAGCGCTTATTGGTGGCGAAAGGCGGCTGGCATGGTCTTGGCAACACTCGTTTCAAATCCTCGGTTAACCGTACCCCGCGTCAAAAAACAATGGGTACGCCAGGTGATAAACGCGATCTGTTGCTGGAGCTGATGTTGCTGGCAGATGTCGGAATGCTGGGTATGCCAAACGCAGGTAAATCCACATTTATCCGCGCAGTTTCCGCAGCGAAACCAAAAGTGGCAGACTATCCGTTTACCACTCTGGTACCTAGCCTCGGTGTTGTCCGCATGGATAACGAAAAGAGCTTCGTTGTTGCTGATATTCCGGGCCTGATTGAAGGTGCTGCTGAAGGCGCTGGTCTCGGTATTCGCTTCCTGAAACACCTTGAACGCTGCCGTGTATTGCTGCACCTGATCGATATCGATCCTATTGATGGATCCGATCCGGTTGAAAATGCACGCATCATTATCGGTGAGCTGGAAAAATACAGCGAAAAACTCGCTGCTAAGCCGCGCTGGTTAGTTTTCAACAAAATCGATCTGATGGACAAGACCGAAGCGGAAGAAAAGGCCAAAGCGATTGCACAAGCGCTGGGTTGGGAAGAGAAGTTCTATCTTATCTCTGCAGCCAGCCAGCAGGGCGTTAAAGAGCTTTGCTGGGATGTAATGACCTTTATCATCGAAAACCCCATCACGCAGACGCAGGAAGAGACACAGCCTGAAAAAGTCGAGTTTATGTGGGATGACTACCATCGCCAGCAGCTCGAAGAAGCGGAAGCAGAAGAGGCAGACGACGAAGAGTGGGATGACGACTGGGACGAAGACGACGAAGAGGGCGTCGAGTTCATTTATAAACGTTAATCTCTGCTTGTTGATGCCCGGTACGCATAGCGCGACCGGGCATTTTTTATTAGTTGTTCTGGTAAATGTCTTTGTACAAGCGGCTCTCAAAACGCACCAGTGGAATGCGCCTGTTACGCTGATCGGCTGGCTCTACTGCATATCCAGAAAGATATTGGACAAACGCCATCCGTTGCCCGCTGGCGGTAGTAATGAACCCGGCGAGGTTGTAAATGCCCTGCAGGGAGCCTGTTTTTGCCGAGACTTTGCCATCGACACCCGCCTGATGTAAACCTGCACGATACTGCAATGAGCCGTCATAGCCTGCCAGCGGCAGCATTGAGATAAAATTCAACTCATTATCGTGTTGGGCTATATATTGCAGCACCTGAATCATAGTGGCTGGCGCCAGCAGGTTGTGGCGCGATAACCCAGAACCGTCAGCAATAATCGTATTACCGAGATCAACGCCCACCTGCTGGCGCAAAATCTGCCGCACAGCATCCGACCCTGCACGCCAGGTACCCGGCACGCCAAATCGCGCATGCCCAATCATGCGAAATACGGTATCGGCAATCATATTGTCTGATTTCTTCAGCATAATTTTCAGCAGATCATGCAGCGGAGCGGATTGTTTGCTGGCAATTACCGTACCCGGCTGGTTTTGCTGGGTTTGCCGCAAGAGCGTACCGGTGTAGGTAATACCCGCATTTTGCAACTCATCTTTGAGGATCGCGCCCGCATAGCTAGCGCCATCCTGTACAGCAAAAGCGAGCGGCAGCGGTTCGCTACGCTGTGGCAGACAACCCGTCAGGGTAAAGCGGTTTAAATCCCCCGGTACGACATCCAGCTCGCAATATTGCGCTTCAGCGGAACCGCGTGCCAGCGTGCGTACCTGGCTGAACATATTTACCGGGTAATAAGACGCGACGCGAATGTAAGCCAGATCACCCGCTTTTGCTGCGCTGTAAAGTGAAACAGAGAAGCAGTTACGATCGACAATCGCGGCGGCGGGAGGGGCGCTAAAACACTGCGTCATATCATTCCATGGCCAACCCGGTGCTTTATCATGGCTGGCGAAAATAGAGGTGTCGATATAGACATTGCCGTCAATTTTCCCGACGCCTGACTTTTTCAGCGCCGTCACCATATTACGAATATCCTGGCGTTTTAATGTTGGATCGGCACCAAATCGTGCAATTAAATCCCCTTTTAGCACACCGTCATCGACAGAACCCTTGCTTTCCAGCGTGGTTGTAAAGCGAAAATCCGGCCCGAGCTGTAATAATGCTGCAAGCGCAGTAATCACTTTTTGCGTGCTGGCGGGTAGCGCCATCTGGTGCCCGTGGTAATTAATTTCTGGCGTCGGTGAGCCGACTTTTTGCACCATCAACGCAAGGTTTGCACCATCCGGGAGCTGGTTAATGTATTCATCAACATTCGCGGCCTGAGCGTAGAAAGCTATACTTGTGGTCAATCCGATGATAAAGCTGGAAAATCGCATAATCTCGCGCTAACAACTAGAAACAAGCCGTCATACTACGGCGCAACGACCTGGAAAGTAAACGATGACCCATAGTGAACTTCCGGGTAAAATACGTATCAAATTGAAAAATTGCTGCTGACCTGGGGGGTTATCCCCGGGTCAGTTTTTCTTTTGCTCCTTCCTGGTGGTTAGCAGGAGGGTTGCGCTGCCGGGGCGGGAGCACCGTTCCTTACAGGAAAGTTTAAGAGGTATAACAAATGCAAGCTATTCCGATGACCTTACGTGGAGCAGAAAAACTGCGCGAAGAACTGGAATATTTGAAATCGGTTCGTCGCCCTGAAATTATTGCGGCTATCGCGGAGGCCCGCGAGCATGGCGATCTGAAAGAGAATGCGGAATACCACGCAGCGCGTGAGCAGCAGGGCTTTTGCGAAGGTCGAATTAAAGACATTGAAGCGAAACTCTCCAATGCGCAGGTTATCGACATCTCTAAAATGCCAAAAAATGGTCGTGTCATTTTTGGTTCCACGGTGACCGTATTGAACCTGGATTCCGAAGAAGAGCAGACCTACCGTATCGTTGGCGATGATGAAGCGGATTTCAAACAGAATCTCATTTCTGTTAACTCACCTATTGCCCGTGGCTTAGTGGGCAAAGAGCAGGATGATGTGGTTACGATTCGTACCCCTGGTGGGGAAGTTGAGTATGAGATCATCAAGGTCGAATATTTATAACGTTGCGCTGCAAGCGAATGTTGTCGGATTGTAAAGAAAAGAAAAAGGCCGCAGCGCGGCCTTTTATCAGCGTCAGGAGCGTGGCATTTTGCACGTCTGCTTACGAAAACCCCGCGATTTACACAACTTTTGTGTTCAATTACGGATATTCTTAACGTGGCAGCGAGATTTTACGCTCCGCAGTTGGGCGATAAAGCACCAGCGTTTTACCGATGACCTGTACGTTACAGGCGCCGGTTTCGCGAACGATAGCTTCCACAATCAAGGTCTTAGTTTCTCTGTCTTCAGAGGCGATCTTCACCTTGATAAGTTCATGGTGCTCTAACGCTTGTTCAATCTCGGCCAGTACCCCTTCGGTCAAACCATTATTGCCAAGCATAACTACCGGCTTGAGCGGATGTGCCAGACCTTTCAGGTGCTGTTTTTGTTTAGTACTCAGATTCATCGTATATTTTGCTTACGTTGGGATTGAAAACGGGTCATTCTACCGCCATCTCTACTGTATCGCCAAATCGCACGTTGAAATTTATCGATGCTTACGATGAACCCGGATGGAAAGTTAAATGACAGGTAAAAAGCGTTCTGCCAGCTCGAGTCGCTGGCTTCAGGAACACTTTAGCGATAAATATGTTCAACAGGCGCAGAAAAAAGGGCTGCGTTCCCGTGCCTGGTTTAAACTTGATGAAATACAGCAGAGTGACAAGCTTTTCAAGCCAGGCATGACCGTTGTGGACCTGGGAGCTGCACCCGGCGGTTGGTCGCAATACGCGGTCACGCAAATCGGCGGTAGCGGTCGCATCATCGCTTGCGATCTTTTACCAATGGATCCAATCGTTGGTGTGGACTTCCTTCAGGGCGATTTTCGTGATGAATTAGTGCTGAAAGCCTTACTTGAACGCGTAGGTGACAGTAAAGTGCAGGTGGTCATGTCTGACATGGCTCCCAATATGAGTGGAACGCCAGCGGTAGATATTCCTCGCTCCATGTATCTGGTGGAGTTGGCGCTGGAGATGTGCCGCGATGTACTGGCGCCAGGCGGGAGTTTTTTAGTGAAAGTATTCCAGGGCGAAGGTTTCGACCAGTATTTAACGGAAATTCGCTCCATGTTTACGAAGGTGAAAGTACGTAAACCGGACTCTTCGCGCGCACGTTCGCGTGAAGTGTATATTGTAGCGACCGGGCGAAAATGATACCCGTCGATTTCGGCCTTTGGTTTGAATGAGACTGGATATGATGTATCCTGACGCTGTTTTTAACACAGTTGTAATATGAGGTTAATCCCTTGAGTGACATGGCGAAAAACCTAATACTCTGGCTGGTCATTGCCGTCGTGCTGATGTCAGTATTCCAGAGCTTTGGGCCCAGCGAGTCAAATGGCCGAAAGGTGGATTATTCTACCTTCTTGCAAGAGGTCAATCAGGACCAGGTTCGCGAAGCGCGTATCAACGGACGTGAGATTAACGTTACCAAGAAAGATAGTAACCGTTACACCACTTACATCCCGATCAACGATCCGAAACTGCTTGATAACCTGCTGACGAAAAACGTCAAAGTGGTAGGTGAACCGCCTGAAGAACCGAGCCTGCTGGCAAATATCTTCATCTCCTGGTTCCCGATGCTGCTGTTGATTGGCGTCTGGATTTTCTTTATGCGCCAGATGCAGGGCGGCGGTGGCAAAGGTGCCATGTCGTTTGGCAAGAGCAAGGCGCGGATGTTGACCGAAGATCAGATCAAAACGACTTTCTCTGATGTTGCTGGTTGTGATGAAGCAAAAGAAGAAGTTGCCGAACTGGTTGAGTATCTGCGCGAGCCGAGCCGTTTCCAGAAACTGGGCGGTAAAATCCCGAAAGGCGTGCTGATGGTTGGCCCTCCGGGTACGGGTAAAACGCTGCTGGCGAAAGCTATCGCCGGTGAAGCAAAGGTTCCCTTCTTCACGATTTCTGGTTCTGACTTTGTGGAAATGTTCGTTGGTGTCGGCGCATCTCGCGTGCGTGACATGTTCGAGCAAGCCAAGAAAGCGGCGCCGTGCATCATCTTTATCGATGAAATCGACGCCGTTGGTCGCCAGCGTGGCGCTGGTCTTGGCGGTGGTCACGATGAACGTGAACAGACCCTGAACCAAATGCTGGTTGAAATGGACGGCTTCGAAGGTAACGAAGGTATTATCGTTATTGCCGCAACCAACCGCCCTGACGTGCTGGACCCTGCGTTGCTGCGTCCAGGCCGTTTTGACCGTCAGGTCGTTGTTGGTCTGCCAGACGTTCGTGGTCGTGAACAGATCCTGAAAGTGCATATGCGTCGTGTACCGCTGTCGCCAGATATTGACGCGGCAATTATCGCGCGCGGCACGCCGGGCTTCTCTGGTGCCGATCTGGCCAACCTGGTGAACGAAGCTGCACTGTTTGCTGCTCGTGGTAACAAACGTGTAGTCTCGATGGTCGAGTTCGAAAAAGCGAAAGACAAAATCATGATGGGTGCGGAACGTCGCTCCATGGTGATGACGGAAGCGCAGAAAGAGTCCACGGCCTACCATGAAGCTGGTCACGCAATTATTGGTCGTCTGGTACCGGAACATGACCCGGTGCATAAAGTCACTATTATCCCGCGTGGTCGTGCGCTGGGTGTGACTTTCTTCCTGCCTGAAGGGGATGCGATCAGCGCCAGTCGGCAGAAGCTGGAAAGTCAGATTTCAACCCTGTACGGTGGTCGTCTGGCGGAAGAGCTCATCTATGGCGTAGAGCATGTCTCTACCGGCGCGTCGAACGATATTAAAGTCGCGACTAACCTGGCCCGTAACATGGTGACCCAGTGGGGCTTCTCGGACAAACTTGGCCCATTGCTCTATGCAGAAGAAGAGGGCGAAGTTTTCCTTGGTCGTTCTGTGGCTAAAGCCAAGCATATGTCCGATGAAACTGCGCGTATCATCGACCAGGAAGTGAAAGCGTTGATTGAACGTAATTACAATCGCGCACGTCAAATCCTGACCGAGAATATGGATATTCTGCATGCGATGAAAGATGCGTTGATGAAATATGAAACCATTGATGCACCGCAGATTGATGACCTGATGTCGCGCCGTGAAGTCCGCCCGCCGGCAGGTTGGGAAGACCCAGGCACAAACAACTCTGACAGCAATGGCACCCCGCGTGCGCCGCGTCCGGTTGATGAACCGCGTACGCCAAACCCGGGCAATACGATGTCAGAGCAGTTCGGCGACAAGTAAGTTATCTGCTTTGATAGTCTGATTTTCATCAAAACCCTGGGGCTTGCTCCGGGGTTTTTCTTTACATTTTAAGTGCAATAACTTCAGGGATTTTTAGTGATGAAACTCCACGCCCAGGGCTCCTCGCTCGACCTGTCGCATCCTCATGTGATGGGGATTCTTAACGTCACACCAGACTCTTTCTCCGATGGCGGCGCGCACAATACGCTGGTTGAAGCAGTTAAACATGCAAATCTCATGATTAATGCTGGTGCCACGATTGTTGATGTTGGGGGAGAGTCTACCCGGCCCGGCGCGGCTGATGTCAGTGTAGAAGAGGAATTAGAGCGTGTTATCCCGGTGGTTGAGGCAATCGCGCAGCGTTTTGAAGTGTGGATATCCGTAGATACTTCAAAGCCTGAAGTGATTCGCGAAGCGGCGCGGGTTGGGGCGCATATCATCAATGATATCCGCTCCCTGACTGAGCCAGGTGCGTTAGAAGCGGCTGCGCAGACGGGATTACCTGTATGCCTGATGCATATGCAGGGGCAGCCCAAAACCATGCAGGAAGCTCCGAAGTATGATGATGTTTTTGCTGATGTAGATCGATTTTTTGCTCATAATATTGCGCGCTGCGAAAAGGCCGGCATAGCAAAGGAGAAATTGTTACTCGACCCAGGATTCGGTTTCGGTAAAAATCTCTCCCACAATTATGCGCTACTCGCGCGACTGGCGGAATTTCACCATTTTGGCCTGCCGCTTTTGGTGGGCATGTCGCGTAAGTCAATGGTTGGGCAACTACTTAATGTTGGCCCCTCCGAACGTTTAAGCGGGAGCCTGGCCTGTGCGGTTATCGCCGCCATGCAGGGAGCGCAGATTATTCGTGTTCATGATGTTAAAGAGACGGTAGAAGCCATGCGGGTGGTAGAAGCCACCTTGTCAGCTAAGGAAAACAAACGTTATGAGTAATCGTAAATATTTCGGTACCGATGGCATTCGTGGCCGGGTAGGCGATGCACCGATCACACCTGATTTTGTCCTCAAACTGGGTTGGGCAGCAGGTAAGGTATTGGCTCGTCACGGGTCACGTAAAATTATTATTGGTAAGGATACCCGTATTTCCGGCTATATGCTGGAATCGGCGCTTGAAGCGGGCCTGGCAGCCGCTGGGCTTTCTGCCTCATTCACCGGCCCCATGCCGACCCCTGCCGTTGCGTACCTGACTCGTACTTTCCGCGCCGAGGCGGGGATCGTTATTTCTGCTTCACACAATCCTTTCTATGACAACGGCATTAAATTCTTCTCCATTGATGGCACCAAGCTGCCGGATGCGGTTGAAGAAGCAATTGAAGCTGAAATGGAAAAAGAGCTCACCTGTGTGGATTCCGCTGAACTGGGCAAAGCCAGCCGCATCGTTGATGCTGCAGGGCGCTATATCGAATTTTGCAAGGCGACGTTTCCCAACGAACTTAATCTGAATGAGCTGAAAATTGTTGTCGATTGTGCCAATGGCGCAACTTATCACATCGCCCCTAGTGTCTTTCGTGAACTGGGTGCAAAAGTGATTGCCATCGGATGTGATCCGGATGGTGTGAACATCAATGAAAAATGCGGTGCCACTGATGTCAAAGCGCTGCAAGAACGTGTTCAGGCAGAAAAGGCGGATCTGGGTATCGCTTTTGATGGTGACGGCGATCGCGTCATTATGGTCGATCACGAGGGTAATAAAGTCGATGGCGACCAGATCATGTACATCATCGCGCGGGAAGGGTTGCGCCAGGGCCAGTTGCGTGGCGGTGTTGTTGGCACACTGATGAGTAACATGGGCCTGGAACTGGCATTGAAGCAACTGGGCATACCGTTTGCTCGAGCGAAGGTCGGTGACCGCTATGTACTGGAGAAGATGCAGGAAAAAGGCTGGCGAATTGGCGCTGAAAACTCCGGCCACGTCATTCTGCTGGATAAAACCACGACCGGTGATGGCATCGTTGCGAGTTTACAGGTTGTGGCTGCGATGGTGCGTAATCATATGAGCCTTCATGATCTTTGCAGCGGCATGAAAATGTTCCCACAGGTGCTGGTCAACGTGCGTTTCACCGCCGGGAAAGGAGATCCGCTGGAAGATGCCACAGTAAAAGCGGTAACTGCGGAAGTTGAAGCCACCCTGGGTAGTCGTGGTCGCGTGCTGCTACGTAAGTCAGGCACCGAGCCGTTAATTCGGGTCATGGTTGAAGGCGAAGATGAAACGCAAGTGACGGCGCTGGCAAACCGTATCGCGGATGCGGTCAAAGCTGTGTAATGATATGTTAAGTGCCTAAAAAGGCAGCTGTAGCTACCTTTTTACCAGGGGAAAATCACAGTTTTGCTGTTTTTTTCCCCACTTGATAAAATCGAACAAAATTGCCCTTGCGAAGGTCATTCGCTTTGGTTAGTATTCACACCCGCTTCAGTGGGAAAGCATTAACTCTCCCGCTTTTATTGGTTTGAAGCATTGGCTGCGGCGAACCCGCAAGGAACAGGTTGATTATGTACGAAGCTCTTTTAGTAGTTTTCCTTATTGTGGCATTGGCTCTGGTGGCTCTGATTATGCTGCAGCAAGGTAAAGGCGCTGATATGGGAGCCTCCTTCGGTGCAGGGGCGTCTGGTACGCTGTTCGGTTCAAGTGGTTCTGGTAACTTCATGACCCGCGCGACCGCTGTGCTGGCAACGTTGTTCTTTATCATTAGCCTTGTGCTGGGTAACATCAACAGCAATAAAACCAATAAGGGAAGCGAGTGGGAAAATCTGAGCGCCCCGGCAAAGAGTGAGCAAACTCCTCAGCCAGTAGCGCCGGCGCATCCGACCAGCGATATCCCGCAATAAGAAGTAATAGTGCCGAGGTGGTGGAATTGGTAGACACGCTACCTTGAGGTGGTAGTGCCCGATTGGGCTTACGGGTTCAAGTCCCGTCCTCGGTACCAATATTTATGAAAAGGCGTCCTCAGGGACGCCTTTTTTGCTTCTCTTTTTTGTGAAATAAAAAAACCTCAAATTCACGCATGGATTTGAGGTTTATGAGTTTATGAGTTTATGATAATAAAGAATTAATTAGCTATTGCGGTTTTTATTCCCGGAGTATGCTTCGGTACATCGGGTAATTTTAGCGGTTTATCTTCTGCTAGCATTGGACTGGCTCTGTCGATCTTTTTGCCGGAAACAACGTTATTGATTGTTTCTTCTACATGCATGGTATCAACAATATCCTTTCGCAGATCTTCCTGAGAGTTATGCTCAGATTGCAATACGGTATTCGCTAATTTCATGGTCGCAGCCACTTCGCGTAAAAAATGCAAGTGTTCGAGCCGGCCAGCATACTCAGTGATGGAGCTATGCATCTCTTGTAGCTGTGCAATATTCTTGTCCGCGATATCAATCATAGCGGGTGCCATCGCTGCATCATTTTCCATTTTGTCGTAGATGTTCAGCAGCTCTTTACACTCTTTGGGAATGTTGTTTTTATTTGCTCTTGAAACTTCAACGACGACACTGATTATTTTTGCGCGGTTTTCAGCGATTTTTTCGAGTTTTGAAGCGATGATTTTGGCGTTTTTATCAATGGTTTTACAGAGTTCGCGCTCTTTGCGCTCAAGCTTTTCGCTGGGTCTTTTCTCAAGCTTCTCTCTCACCGTGTTTAGTTCTGCTTGCGCCTCAGACATCACCCACTTGGGATGCTTAATCTCATCACGCAATCTTGCGTTGGTTTGAAAGGTAATACCATACACCTTTTCCATAGTAAGTATGGTTTTGGCGCGAAAATGAAGATCATGATTGCTATGAAATAATTGGTTGACGACTTGTCCTACTCGCCTACTAAAATTATCAATTAACGCTACTTGCTCTTTGATCCTTTTTTCTTCGGCGGTGATTCCATCCTGAACAATGGTATCGGATTTCCTGACGAAACCTTGCGCAATGAGCAAATTAATATTTAACTCCGGATGTTTCGTATTTTTTTGCTGTAGTGCGCGTTCTACATCGGCAGGGGCTTGTTTTATCGCATGTAATGTCTTGGCTAGCCGTACCGCTCTTGTGGATGAAACATTGCCGCCGGTAAATTTAGTGAGTTTAACGGCAATGCGGTCAATAAGTGAGATTGGGTTTGCATTTTTAACAGAAACAGACATAGTTAAGTCCTCCTGGGGAAATTATTCACTACGTCTATGTAATTTACTTCCATAAAACGATAAGAATTTTCCCTCCTGGAGAAAAGAGAAAGTGGTCAGTTATCTAAAGTATAAATATAAAGTGGATAGTAGTACTTACTGAATCAATTGTTATTGGGCTGTTCTATTGCTTTGGTAATCTCGTTTTCTTGTTCAATGATATTGCTCTGCATGTATTTCAATTGTTCAATATTTTTTCTTGAGTATTGAATAACTGCGGGTGCCATAGCTATTTTATTAAGATTGTTTTCAAATTTATCTAACAACAATCGACTCGCTTCAGAGATGTTTTCTTTATTTCGTATTGCGACCTCAATAATAACATTCATTATTTTACTGCTATTATCAGCTATTTTTTGCAAGTTTTCATTTACCAGCAGGGCGTTACTCTCAATTGCCGAGCAGAGCTCTTGCTCTCTAAGTTTTAGCTCCGGGGTTGGTGTGGAGGCATTTTTTTCCTTCACCCCCTTTAATTCGATATGTGCCTCAGAGATAACCCAGTTTAAAAGTTTATTATCAGCCTTCAACTTATTGTTTACCGAAAAATCAATACCATATTTTTTCCTAAGCGCATGTACAGTCATCCCTCTAATTAAAAAGTTATAGTTTTTATAAAAAATATCATTGGCAAGTTGCGGTGCTTTGTTACTGAAATTCTTAATTAATTCTTCTTGCTGATCTATTCTCTCTTGTTCATTTTTTATTTCGCTTTCGACAATGGTGCCTGAGCGCCTGGTGAAACCTTGTGCAACAAGTAATTTAATTTTTAAATGTGGATGCTTTTTGTCTTTTTTCTGTAATGCTCGTTCTATATCAGCAGAAGCTTTCTTGATTGTGTGTAATGACTTGGCTATTTTCACTGCCCTTTTTGACGAAATGTTGCCGCCCGTAAGATGAGTGAATTTTATCGCAAGACGATCAAGAAGGGAGATGGATCTGGAATCGGGAATAGTAATTGACATAATTGAATCCTCCTGGACTCAATTATTCACTCTCGGAATAGCGTTTACTTTCATAAAACGATAAGAGTTTTCCCGGCTTCAGGAACACAAGTAATAACAAGCCCATGCGGTCATGGGCTTGTTATATAAGGTTATTTTTTGTCGCTATGCTCCAGATTCTCTACCTGAGGTAGACCATTGCTGGTGCTTACCGAGAGCAAGCCTGTCTGCATATAATTAAACAGTTTCTCACGGGTATCGGTAATATCAAGATTGCGCATTGTTAGCTGACCAATACGATCGTCCGGGGAGAATACTGAATCGCCTTTTTCCATGGTCAGACGCTCTGCCTGGTAGGTCAGGTTGTCAGAAACAGTGTTAAGGATCGAGTAGTCATTACCACGACGCAGTTCCAGTGTTACTTCGCCAGTGATAGCGCTTGCCACCCAACGCTGTAAGGAATCGCGCAGCATCAGTGCCTGCGGATCAAACCAACGGCCCTGGTAGAGCAGGCGACCAAGCTGGCGACCATGAGCATGGTATTGTTCAATTGTATCTTCGTTATGTATACCGGTTAGTAGGCGTTCATATGCGATATGCAGTAGTGCCATACCAGGGGCTTCATAGATGCCGCGGCTCTTGGCTTCAATAATACGGTTTTCGATCTGATCGCTCATTCCCAGGCCATGACGCCCACCGATGCGGTTTGCTTCCAGCATCAATTCAACATCGTCGGCAAAGGTTTTGCCATTCAGCGCAACCGGATGTCCGTGCTCAAAACGAACAGTAATCTCTTCCGCCGGGATTTTAACGTTTTCATCCCAGAACTTAACACCCATGATTGGGTTAACAATTTTGACGCTGGAGTTAAGGAACTCAAGATCCTTGGCTTCGTGAGTGGCCCCCAGCATATTGGAGTCGGTGGAGTAAGCTTTCTCTGCTGACATCTTGTAGTCAAAACCGGAGGCGGTCATAAATTCAGACATTTCCTGACGGCCACCCAGCTCATCGATAAAGTCTGTATCAAGCCAGGGTTTGTATATTTTAAGCTCAGCATTGGTCAACAAACCATAACGGTAGAAACGCTCGATATCATTACCTTTATAGGTGCTGCCATCACCCCAGATATTGACACCATCTTCTTTCATTGCCGCAACGAGCATAGTGCCTGTTACAGCACGACCCAGCGGTGTGGTATTAAAGTAGGTAAGGCCGCCCGTCGTATTATGAAAAGCGCCGCACTGAATCGCCGCGATACCTTCCGCCACTAACTGTTTGCGACAGTCAACCAGGCGAGCGTTTTCCGCACCATATTCCTTCGCGCGACGGGGAATCGCATCATAGTCATCCTCATCCGGTTGGCCCAGGTTGGCAGTATATGCATATGGCACAGCGCCTTTCTGACGCATCCACAGCAGGGCTGCGCTGGTGTCCAGGCCGCCTGAGAATGCGATACCGATACGTTGACCTACGGGAAGATGCTTGAGAATCGTCGTCATAAAAAATCCCTGCTTGATTGACTTATGGTGAAAGACTTACAGCCGCGCCATACAGTTTATGCCATTCAAACGAAACGCTAGTATTGAATGGTTATGCAAAATAAGTGAGTTTTCATTTAACCATCTTTTGCCGCAGACAGGAAGAGGAGAGCGTAATTTTCCTTATTAAAGATGCTATGTAGTGCTGGCAATAAGGGCTGCTTTCTTATTTATGTCTATGCAAATCAACAGCAGCACAGAGAGCTAAGTTTACGCGGTTGACAGATAGTCATGTTTATCAATATACTACAAACCGGTTTTACGTCCCGTCTTCGGTACCAATTCCCAGCATTATTTGCAAATTGTCTCTTAACCGAGTAGAATTTGCCACGTTTCAGGCGCGGGGTGGAGCAGCCTGGTAGCTCGTCGGGCTCATAACCCGAAGGTCGTCGGTTCAAATCCGGCCCCCGCAACCACTTTCCCAAAGTGTTCTTTTTCAAATATACTGTGAAGACGTAATGCCTTCTTAAGCAGGATTTGAAAAAAATACTTCTGGAAGGTTCTCCAGGCCGCAGTTGCGGCTATAGGGTTCAGTTATTTAAAGCCCCGATTTATCGGGGTTTTTTGTTATCTGACTACGAAATAACTGGGCTATATGCCCTTTTTTTATGTCTTGGGGGTGGACTTGTCCACGTTAGAGCAAAAATTAACAGAGATGATTACGGCGCCGGTTGAAGCACTGGGCTATGAACTGGTCGGTATCGAGTTTGTGCGAGGTCGCACATCCACGCTGCGCATCTATATTGATAGTGAAAACGGCATCACTGTTGATGATTGCGCTGATGTTAGTCACCAGGTTAGTGCGGTATTGGACGTTGAAGATCCGATTACCGTTGCTTATAACCTGGAAGTTTCCTCACCAGGTCTTGAACGACCTTTGTTTACGGCTGAGCACTATATGCGCTTCAAGGGAGAAGAAGTCTCTCTGGTGCTGCGTATGGCGGTACAGAATCGCCGCAAATGGCAGGGCATCATTAAAGATGTCGATGGCGAGATGATCACCGTTACGGTCGAAGGTAAAGATGAAGTGTTCGCATTGAGTAATATCCAGAAAGCGAACCTGGTCCCCCACTTTTAACAGTCTGGATTTGAGGTGAAAGGCCCCCAATGAACAAAGAAATTTTGGCTGTTGTCGAAGCTGTTTCTAACGAAAAATCGCTTCCGCGTGAAAAAATTTTTGAAGCGCTGGAAAGCGCTTTGGCCACAGCAACCAAGAAAAAATATGAACAAGAGATTGATGTGCGTGTAAGCATCGATCGTAAAAGCGGTGATTTCGACACTTTCCGTCGCTGGCTTGTTGTTGAAGAAGTAACGCAACCGACGCGCGAAATCACGCTTGAAGCGGCTCGTTACGAAGATGAAAGTCTGAACGTTGGCGATTACGTTGAAGATCAGATCGAGTCCGTAACTTTTGACCGCATCACCACACAAACCGCTAAGCAGGTTATCGTACAAAAAGTACGTGAAGCAGAACGTGCGATGGTAGTCGATCAGTTCCGTGAGCACGAAGGTGAAATCATCACCGGCGTAGTGAAAAAGGTGAATCGCGACAATATCACGCTTGATCTTGGCAACAATGCCGAAGCTGTAATCCTGCGTGAAGATATGTTGCCGCGTGAAAACTTCCGTCCCGGCGATCGTCTGCGCGGTGTACTGTACGCAGTGCGTCCGGAGGCACGCGGCGCGCAACTGTTCGTTACCCGCTCTAAACCGGAAATGCTGATTGAACTATTCCGCATTGAAGTACCGGAAATCGGCGAAGAAGTTATTGAAATTAAAGCTGCCGCTCGCGACCCAGGTTCACGCGCCAAGATCGCTGTTAAGACTAACGATAAGCGTATCGATCCGGTCGGTGCGTGTGTCGGTATGCGCGGAGCGCGTGTACAAGCTGTTTCGACAGAGCTTGGCGGTGAACGTATTGATATCGTGCTGTGGGACGACAACCCAGCGCAGTTCGTTATCAATGCCATGGCACCAGCGGACGTTGCTTCTATCGTGGTGGATGAAGACAAACACACCATGGATATTGCCGTTGAAGCTGGTAACCTGGCGCAGGCAATTGGCCGTAACGGCCAGAACGTTCGTCTGGCGTCGCAACTGAGCGGTTGGGAACTCAACGTAATGACCGTTGAAGACCTGCAGGCCAAACATCAGGCCGAAGCTCATGCCGCGATCGATACCTTCACGCGTTATCTGGATATTGATGAAGATTTCGCTACCGTACTGGTGGAAGAAGGTTTCTCTACGCTGGAAGAACTGGCCTATGTGCCAATCAAAGAGCTGCTGGAAATTGATGGTCTGGATGAAGATACCGTCGAAGCCTTGCGCGATCGTGCAAAAAATGCGTTGACCACTCTGGCGTTGGCGCAGGAAGAAAGCCTGGGCAATAAAGAACCGGCTGAGGACCTGCTGAATCTGGACGGTCTGGATCGCGCACTGGCATTTAAACTGGCTGCTCGTGGTGTTTGTACGCTTGAAGATCTCGCCGAGCAGGGCGTTGATGACCTGAGCGATATCGAAGGGTTAACCGACGAGAAAGCTGGTGAGCTCATCATGGCCGCACGCAATATTTGCTGGTTCGGTGACGAAGCGTAATAAACTGTAGCAGGAAGGAACAGCATGACAGATGTAACCGTAAAAACGCTGGCCGCTGAGATTCAGACCTCTGTGGACCGCCTGGTACAGCAATTTGCTGATGCAGGGATCCGCAAGTCCGCTGAAGACTCGGTGACAGCACAAGAGAAGCAGACGCTGTTGACGCATTTGAACCGTGAGCATGGTTCAGCGCCCGATAAGCTGACGTTGCAGCGCAAAACGCGTAGTACATTAAATATTCAGGGCACCGGTGGTAAAAGTAAATCGGTGCAGATCGAAGTCCGTAAGAAACGCACCTTTGTAAAACGCGATCCACAAGAGGCTGAACGTCTCGCTGCGGAAGAAGAGGCGATGCGTGAAGCGGAAGAGAAGGCCCGTCGTGAAGCAGAGGAAGCCGCTAAGCGCGAAGCCGAGGAAAAAGCAAAACGGGATGCCGAAATGCGGGCGAAACGTGAAGCTGAAGAAAAAGCTAAACGCGAAAATGCTGAAAATGCAAAACGCGTAGCTGCGGAAACAAGCAAAGTGAGCAATCAACAATCTGACGAAATGACCAGGACAGCCCAGGCTGAAAAAGCCCGCCGCGAAGCTGAAGCGCAAGAACTTAAGCGCAAAGCGGAGGAAGAGGCTCGTCGTAAACTGGAAGAAAACGCACGTCGTGTAGCGGAAGAAGCTCGTCGTATGGCAGAACAAAATGAAACTGGCTGGGTAGCAGGCGCTGAAGAAGAAGAGACGGTTGGCGATTATCACGTTACAACCTCTCAACATGCGCGTCAGGCAGAAGACGACAACGACCGTGAGGTTGAAGGCGGACGTGGTCGTGGCCGCAATGCGAAAGCAGCGCGTCCGAAGAAAGGCAACAAACATTCTGAAAGCAAGGCCGATCGTGAAGAAGCGCGTGCAGCGGTTCGCGGTGGCAAAGGCGGCAAGCAGCGTAAAGGCTCCGCTTTGCAGCAGGGCTTCCAGAAACCAGCGCAAGCCGTTAACCGCGATGTGGTGATCGGTGAAACCCTGACTGTTGGTGAACTGGCTAACAAGATGGCGGTTAAAGGTTCTCAGGTTATCAAAGCGATGATGAAACTGGGCGCAATGGCTACCATCAACCAGGTTATCGATCAGGAAACCGCGCAGCTTGTTGCTGAAGAGATGGGCCATAAAGTTATTCTGCGTCGTGAAAACGAGCTGGAAGAAGCGGTAATGAGCGACCGTGATACTGGCGCAGCGGCAGAACCGCGTGCACCGGTAGTGACCATTATGGGTCACGTTGACCACGGTAAAACTTCACTGCTGGACTATATCCGTTCCACTAAGGTGGCATCTGGCGAAGCAGGCGGCATTACTCAACACATTGGCGCTTACCACGTTGAAACTGACAACGGCATGATCACCTTCCTGGATACCCCAGGCCACGCTGCGTTTACTGCAATGCGTGCCCGTGGTGCTCAGGCGACGGATATCGTGGTGCTGGTCGTTGCAGCTGACGATGGCGTAATGCCGCAGACCATTGAGGCTATTCAGCACGCGAAAGCGGCGCAGGTGCCTGTGGTTGTTGCGGTAAACAAAATCGACAAACCAGAAGCCGATCCGGATCGTGTGAAGAACGAGCTTGCTCAGTACGGCATTATTCCGGAAGAGTGGGGCGGTGAAAGTCAGTTCGTGCATGTTTCTGCGAAAGCGGGTACCGGTATCGACGAACTGCTTGACGCTATCCTGCTGCAGGCAGAGGTGCTGGAGCTGAAAGCCATTCGTAATGGTATGGCGAGCGGCGTGGTAATCGAATCCTTCCTGGATAAAGGTCGTGGTCCGGTAGCATCTGTTCTGGTACGCGAAGGTACACTGCATAAAGGCGATATCGTGCTGTGTGGTTTCGAGTATGGCCGTGTGCGTGCTATGCGTGATGAGCTGGGTCGTGAAGTGACCGAAGCGGGCCCATCTATTCCGGTAGAAATCCTCGGTCTGTCCGGCGTTCCGGCTGCGGGTGATGAAGCAACGGTTGTGCGTGACGAGAAGAAAGCACGTGAAGTGGCTCTCTATCGTCAGGGTAAATTCCGCGAAGTCAAACTGGCGCGTCAGCAGAAATCTAAACTGGAAAACATGTTCGCCAACATGACAGAAGGCGAAGTTCACGAAGTGAACATCGTCCTGAAAGCGGACGTACAGGGTTCTGTGGAAGCGATTTCCGACTCTCTGATGAAACTTTCTACTGAAGAAGTGAAAGTGAAGATTGTCGGCTCCGGCGTTGGTGGTATCACCGAAACCGATGCGACGCTGGCTGCGGCATCCAATGCCATCCTGGTTGGCTTTAACGTTCGTGCCGATGCTTCTGCGCGCCGTGTAATCGAAGCTGAAGGTCTGGATCTGCGCTACTACTCCGTTATCTATAACCTGATTGACGAAGTGAAAGCGGCGATGAGCGGTATGCTCTCTCCAGAGCTGAAACAGCAGATTATCGGTCTGGCAGAAGTCCGCGATGTGTTCAAGTCGCCGAAATTTGGCGCTATCGCAGGCTGTATGGTTACCGAAGGTGTGGTTAAACGTCATAACCCGATCCGCGTTCTGCGTGATAACGTCGTTATCTATGAAGGCGAGCTGGAATCACTGCGCCGCTTCAAAGACGACGTCAACGAAGTGCGTAACGGTATGGAATGTGGTATTGGCGTTAAGAACTACAACGACGTACGTACCGGCGATATGATCGAAGTATTCGAGATTATCGAAATCCAGCGTACCATCGAGTAATGCCCACAATCGCTTAGCTGGCCTGGGGAGCATCCAGGCCGGACAAGCGCAGCGCCATTCGGCAATAAATGCATGATGAGACTTTTCATCAATCTGAAAGGGGCTACGGCCCCTTTTTAGTCTGGAGAATTATTATGGCGAAAGAATTTGGTCGCCCACAGCGCGTCGCGCAGGAGATGCAAAAAGAGATTGCTATCATCCTGCAGCGCGAAATCAAGGATCCGCGTGTTGGAATGATGGTCACTGTTTCGGGTGTCGACGTTTCACGCGATTTAGCGTATGCGAAAGTGTTTGTCACCTTTCTGAATGACCAGGACGAAGATGCTGTCAAAGCGGGCATAAAAGCCTTGCAGGACGCTTCTGGCTTTATCCGTATGCTACTCGGTAAAGCCATGCGTCTGCGTATCGTACCGGAATTAACCTTCGTCTATGACAACTCGCTGGTAGAAGGGATGCGCATGTCCAACCTGGTCACCAACGTGGTGAAACAGGATCAAGAACGTCGTGTAAACCCGGACGACGACAAGGAGGAGTAATGAGTCGCCCTCGTCGTCGCGGTCGTGATGTGCACGGAGTATTGCTGTTGGATAAACAGCAGGGCGCTTCCAGCAACGATGTGCTGCAAAAGGTAAAACGTCTCTATAATGCCAACCGCGCCGGGCATACTGGTGCGTTGGATCCGTTAGCGACCGGAATGTTGCCTATTTGCCTGGGAGAAGCAACAAAGTTTTCCCAGTATCTGCTCGACTCCGATAAGCGTTATCGGGTCATTGCCCGCCTTGGGCAGCGTACTGATACATCAGATGCCGATGGGCAGATTGTTGAAGAACGCCCGATTACCTTTACTGAGGCGCAGTTGGCCGCAGCACTGGAAAGTTTTCGTGGTGAAACCCAGCAAATACCGTCGATGTATTCTGCCCTGAAATATCAGGGAAAGAAGCTCTATGAGTATGCGCGCCAGGGGATTGTCGTTCCGCGCGAACCGCGTCCTATTACAGTTTATGAACTACTCTTTATTCGCCACGAAGGCGATGAACTGGAGTTGGAAATCCACTGTTCGAAAGGGACTTATATCCGCACTATCATTGATGATCTGGGCGAAAAGCTTGGTTGTGGCGCGCATGTTATCTATCTGCGCCGCCTGGCGGTGAGCAAATACCCTGTTGAGCGGATGGTCACTCTTGAACAGCTTCACGAGTATGTAGAACTGGCTGAGCAGAGCGGGATTCCCGCTGCCGACCTGCTGGATCCCCTACTAATGCCGATGGATAGTCCGGCAGCGGATTTTCCGCTGGTAAATATTTCATCTGTTGTCGCCGCGTACTTTAAAAACGGCCAGCCCGTACGTGCATCCGCAGTGCCGAAAGAGGGGTTGGTGCGGGTCACTGAAGGCAGTGATGCGAAGTTTATCGGCATGGGTGAAATTGATGATGAGGGCCGGGTTGCACCGCGTCGTCTGGTGGTTGAATATCCCGCAGTATAACGGGCTCACCTTGCGGGAAGCGGCTACTACGAGTAGAATATTGCCGCTTAACGTCGGGTTATCTCTTTAACATTGCCCGATGTTAATCCTGGGGTCGCTGAATTAGAGATCGGCACCCTTTCTTTTTTTTATTATTGGAGTTGAAAATGTCTCTAAGCGTTGAAGCTAAAGCAAAAATCGTTTCCGAGTTTGGTCGTGGTACTAACGACAGTGGTTCTACCGAAGTTCAGGTCGCACTGCTGACTGCTCAGATCAACCACCTGCAGGGTCACTTTGCAGAGCACAAAAAAGATCACCACAGCCGTCGTGGTCTGCTGCGTATGGTTTCTCAGCGTCGTAAACTGCTTGACTACCTGAAACGTAAAGACGTTGCACGCTACACCGCGCTGATCGAGCGTCTGGGCCTGCGTCGCTAAGTCTGGCGAGTTTCACAGAAGGGGCCTGAAAGGCCCCTTTTTTCAACCAGGCGGCAGCAATTAGCACTAAACTGATGTATTGTTGCCAAGTATGATCTTCATTGCAGAGGTTCGCGCGGCTAATGAGAGGCTTTATCCGTAATGGGCGGGTTAAGGTTGTCATTAGTCGCGAGGATGCGAGGAAGATCGGGTTAAACGACAGCATGCCGGTGGTGTGCTGTCATTCATTTTAGAAAGGATAGAATTTTGCTAAATCCGATCGTTCGTAAATTCCAGTATGGTCAACATACTGTCACGCTGGAAACCGGCATGATGGCGCGTCAGGCTACGGCTGCCGTAATGGTAAGCATGGATGACACCGCGGTTTTCGTAACCGTTGTTGGCCAGAAAAAAGCGAAACCAGGTCAGGACTTTTTCCCGCTGACCGTTAACTATCAGGAGCGTACTTATGCTGCTGGTAAAATCCCGGGTGGCTTCTTCCGTCGCGAAGGCCGTCCGAGCGAAGGCGAAACGCTGATTGCGCGTCTGATTGACCGTCCGGTTCGTCCGCTGTTCCCGGAAGGATTCGTTAACGAAGTACAGGTTATTGCGACCGTTGTTTCCGTTAACCCGCAGGTTAATCCGGATATCGTTGCGATGATTGGTGCTTCCGCGGCGCTCTCCCTCTCCGGTATTCCGTTCAATGGTCCGATTGGTGCCGCTCGCGTAGGTTATATCAATGACCAGTACGTGCTGAACCCGACTCAGGAAGAACTGAAAGCAAGTAAGCTGGACTTGGTGGTTGCCGGTACTGAAGCTGCGGTACTGATGGTTGAGTCTGAAGCAGAACTGCTGAGCGAAGACCAGATGCTGGGCGCTGTGGTCTATGGTCATGAACAGCAACAGGTTGTTATTCAGAATATCAATGATCTGGTGAAAGAAGCGGGTAAACCGCGCTGGGACTGGCAGCCAGAAGCGGTTAACGAAGCGCTGAATGCGCGCGTTGCTGCGCTGGCAGAATCACGTTTGAGCGATGCTTACCGCATCACTGACAAACAGGAGCGCTATGCTCAGGTTGACGTGATCAAATCCGAAACTATCGAAAAACTGATTGCTGAAGACGAAACGCTGGACGCTAACGAGCTGGGCGAAATCCTGCACGCAATCGAGAAAAACGTTGTTCGTAGCCGCGTACTGGCAGGTGAGCCGCGTATCGATGGTCGCGAAAAAGATATGATTCGTGGTCTGGACGTGCGCACTGGCGTACTGCCGCGTACTCACGGTTCTGCCCTGTTTACTCGTGGTGAAACGCAGGCGTTGGTTACCGCTACGCTTGGTACGGCTCGCGATGCGCAGATCATTGATGAACTGATGGGTGAGCGCACCGACTCCTTCCTGTTCCATTATAACTTCCCTCCGTATTCCGTAGGTGAAACTGGGATGGTGGGCTCGCCGAAACGTCGTGAAATTGGTCACGGTCGTCTGGCGAAACGCGGCGTGCTGGCGGTAATGCCGGATGCAGATAAATTCCCGTACACCGTACGTGTCGTATCTGAAATCACCGAATCTAACGGTTCCTCTTCTATGGCTTCCGTTTGTGGCGCGTCTCTGGCTCTGATGGATGCTGGCGTGCCGGTGAAAGCTGCCGTTGCGGGTATCGCGATGGGTCTGGTGAAAGAGGGCGACAACTATGTTGTGCTGTCTGACATCCTCGGCGATGAAGATCACTTAGGTGATATGGACTTTAAAGTTGCGGGTTCCCGTGACGGTATCTCTGCGCTGCAGATGGATATCAAAATTGAAGGCATCACCAAAGAGATCATGCAGGCTGCGCTAAACCAGGCGAAAGGCGCTCGTCTGCATATCCTCAGTGTAATGGAGCAGGCGATCAATGCGCCGCGTGGCGACATCTCTGAATTCGCACCGCGTATCCATACCATTAAGATCAACCCGGACAAGATTAAAGATGTCATCGGTAAAGGCGGCTCAGTCATTCGTGCACTGACCGAAGAAACCGGCACGACAATCGAAATCGAAGATGATGGTACCGTGAAGATTGCAGCGACCGATGGCGAAAAAGCGAAATACGCTATTCGTCGTATTGAGGAGATCACCGCTGAGATCGAAGTTGGTCGTATCTATAACGGTAAAGTGACCCGTATCGTTGACTTTGGTGCGTTTGTTGCTATTGGTGGCGGTAAAGAAGGTCTGGTGCATATTTCTCAAATCGCGGATAAACGTGTTGAGAAAGTGACCGACTATCTGCAAATGGGTCAGGAAGTACCGGTAAAAGTTCTGGAAGTTGATCGCCAGGGCCGTATCCGTCTTAGCATTAAAGAAGCAACTGAGCAGACTCAGCCTGCGGACGAGTCACAAGCTCCGCAAGTAGAGCAGGGCGAGTAAGGTTGCCTTTGCCCTCCGCTGCGGCGGGGGGCTTATTCTCAGGCAGGACGCTGTGTTTGCAGCCGGGGAACAGGACGTTTATCCTTTTGTTGTCTTCGGGAGTGGGAAATGAAGCCTTTTTTGCGCTGGTGTTTCGTTGCGACAGCTTTAGCGCTGGCAGGATGCAGCAACTCTGCCTGGCGTAAGAGTGAGGTTCTCGCGATACCATTGCAACCGACTTTACAGCAAGAAGTGATTCTGGCTCGTATGGAACAAATTCTTGCCAGTCGGGCTTTAACCGATGACGAACGCGCACAGCTTTTATATGAGCGCGGAGTGTTGTATGATAGTCTTGGTTTGAGGGCATTAGCGCGAAATGATTTTTCACAAGCGCTGGCTATCAGACCGGATATGCCAGAGGTATTTAATTACCTGGGCATATACTTAACGCAGGCGGGCAGTTTTGATGCCGCCTATGAAGCGTTTGATTCTGTACTTGAGCTTGATCCAACTTACAACTACGCGCACTTAAATCGCGGTATCGCATTATATTACGGCGGTCGCGATAAGTTAGCGCAAGATGATCTGCTAGCGTTTTATCAAGACGATCCCAACGATCCTTTCCGTAGTCTGTGGCTTTATATTGTTGAGCAGAAGCTCAATGAGAAGCAGGCTAAAGAAGCACTGGAACAGCGCTTCGAAAAGTCGGATAAGGAACAGTGGGGATGGAACATTGTCGAGTTCTACCTGGGCGACATTAGCGAAGCAACGCTGATGGAACGTCTCAAGGCGAACGCAACGGATAACACCTCGCTCGCTGAGCATCTCAGTGAAACCAACTTCTATTTAGGTAAGTACTACCTAAGTCTGGGGGACAAGGACAGCGCTACGGCACTGTTCAAACTAGCGGTTGCTAACAACGTCCATAATTTCGTTGAGCACCGTTACGCATTGTTGGAATTATCGCTCTTGGGCCAGGAGCAAAACGACCTGGCAGAATCGGACCAGCAATAGCTGACGAACATATCAGCCTGTAATCTCTTTTGATTGCCATCATCTTCACGGGTGAGGGCGTTATTGTTCGTTTATTAACCTACTTTGAGCCGGTTCACACTTTTCAATGAAAATTAAGAAAATTTTCACGATGAGTTATGTAGACTGGCCGCCAATGACATAGAGGCACTTGTACTACATGGCTGAATTCGAAACCACTTTTGCAGATCTGGGCCTGAAGGCTCCCATCCTTGAAGCCCTGAACGATCTCGGTTACGAAAAACCATCTCCGATCCAGTCTGAGTGCATTCCGCACTTGCTGTCTGGTCGTGACGTGCTGGGAATGGCCCAGACTGGTAGCGGCAAAACCGCAGCGTTCTCGCTGCCGCTGCTAAATAACATCGATCCGGACCTGCGCGCACCGCAGATCCTTGTGCTTGCACCGACCCGCGAACTGGCAGTTCAGGTCGCTGAAGCAATGACTGATTTCTCTAAACATATGCGTGGCGTAAACGTGGTAGCCCTTTACGGCGGCCAACGTTATGACGTGCAATTACGCGCCCTGCGTCAGGGGCCTCAGATAGTCGTGGGTACGCCTGGCCGTCTGCTGGACCACCTGAAACGTGGTACGCTGGATCTCTCTCGCCTGAGCGGTCTGGTTCTGGATGAAGCTGATGAAATGCTACGCATGGGCTTTATCGAAGACGTAGAAACTATTATGGCGCAGATCCCGGAAGGTCATCAGACCGCTCTGTTCTCTGCAACGATGCCGGAAGCAATTCGTCGCATTACCCGCCGCTTTATGAAAGATCCGCAGGAAGTGCGCATTCAGTCCAGCGTCACTACCCGCCCGGACATCAGCCAGAGCTACTGGACGGTGTACGGCATGCGCAAAAATGAAGCGCTGGTGCGTTTCCTTGAAGCGGAAGATTTTGATGCGGCGATCATTTTCGTACGTACTAAAAATGCAACGCTGGAAGTCGCTGAAGCGCTGGAGCGTAACGGCTATAACAGCGCCGCGTTAAACGGTGATATGAACCAGGCACTGCGTGAGCAGACACTGGAGCGCCTGAAAGATGGCCGTCTTGATATCCTGATCGCTACCGACGTTGCGGCGCGTGGTCTGGACGTTGAGCGTATTAGCCTGGTTGTGAACTACGACATCCCGATGGATTCTGAGTCTTACGTTCACCGTATCGGTCGTACCGGTCGTGCTGGTCGTGCAGGCCGTGCGCTGCTGTTCGTGGAGAACCGCGAGCGTCGTCTGTTGCGCAACATTGAGCGTACGATGAAGCTGACCATTCCAGAAGTAGAGCTGCCAAACGCAGAGCTGCTGGGCAAACGTCGCCTGGAAAAATTCGCCGCTAAAGTACAGCAACAACTGGAAAGCAGCGATCTGGATCAGTACCGTGCGCTGCTGGCAAAAATCCAGCCTTCTGCTGAAGAAGAGATGGATATTGAAACGCTGGCTGCGGCACTGCTGAAAATGGCGCAGGGCGAACGCCCACTGATCCTGCCGCCGGATGCCCCGATGCGTCCGCGTCGCGAATCCCGTGAGCGTGACGATCGTTTCGAACGTCGTAACGATCGTGGTCCGCGTAACGACCGTGGTGAACGTGGTGATCGTGAAGAGCGCCCGCGTCGTGAGCGTCGCGATGCTGGTGATATGGAACTGTACCGTATTGAAGTGGGCCGTGATGATGGCGTTGAAGTACGTCATATCGTTGGTGCTATTGCTAACGAAGGCGACATCAGCAGCCGTTATATTGGCAACATCAAGCTGTTTGCTTCTCACTCCACCATCGAACTGCCAAAAGGTATGCCGGGTGAAATTCTGCAGCACTTTACCCGCACACGTATTCTGAACAAACCGATGAATATGCAGTTGCTGGGTGATGCACAGCCGCGTGAACGTAGCGAACGTCGTGGTGGCGGCGGTGGCGGTGAGCGCCGTGGTGGTTTCGGCGGCGAGCGTCGTGAAGGCGGTCGTGGAGAAGGTCGTCGTTTTAGCGGTGAGCGTCAGGAAGGCCGTAGTTTTAGCGGCGAACGTCGTGCTCCGCGTCGCGATGACAGCACTCCCCGTCGTCGCAACGACGCATAATTAACGTGGATAATCTGCGTTACTGAACGTAAAGAAATAGATACAGCCCCGATCGAAATGATTGGGGCTTTTTTTATCTGTTTTGTACTCGTGTACTGGTACAATGCAACGGCTTTTAATTATGACACTGGCATTACAGGAGAATTATTCAGATGTCGACACTGGCAACCACTAAGGCTTCCCCTTCGCTCTTCGGCGGGGTGGTAATTATCGGCGGTACTATCATCGGCGCAGGGATGTTTTCTCTACCTGTCGTGATGTCCGGCGCGTGGTTCTTCTGGTCGCTTCTGGCGCTACTCTTCACCTGGTTTTGTATGCTGCACTCTGGGTTAATGATCCTGGAAGCCAACCTGAACTACCATCATGGCGCAAGCTTTGACACCATTACGAAAGATCTGCTGGGTAAGGGGTGGAACCTGGTAAATGGCCTCTCAATCGCCTTTGTGCTCTATATACTGACCTACGCCTATATTTCGGCGAGTGGCTCCATTCTGCACCACACCTTTGCTGAGATGTCGCTGAACGTTCCGGCGCGCCTGGCAGGTTTTATCTTTGCGCTGGCGGTGGCATTTATCGTCTGGCTCTCCACTCATGCAGTGAGCCGGATGACAGCCATCGTACTGGGGGCGAAGGTGATTACCTTCTTTCTTACCTTCGGTAGCCTGATTGGGCATATCGAGCCGGCCACCCTGCTGAATGTGGCTCAGAGTGACGCTTCATACACCCCCTATTTATTAATGACCTTGCCGTTCTGCCTGGCCTCTTTTGGCTACCACGGTAACGTACCGAGTCTGGTCAAATACTACGGTAAAGATCCACGCACCATCACTCGTTGCCTGGTCTACGGTACGCTGCTGGCGCTGGGTCTGTATGTTATTTGGTTGCTGGTGACGATGGGGAATATCCCACGTCCGGCATTTATTGAGATAGCAGCGAAAGGCGGGAATATCGATGTACTGGTCCAGGCACTGAGCGGTGTATTAAATAGCCGCAGTCTGGATCTGTTGTTGGTTATCTTCTCCAACTTTGCTGTTGCCAGCTCGTTCCTTGGCGTTACTCTTGGATTATTTGATTACCTGGCGGATCTTTTTGGTTTTAATGATTCACCGACGGGGCGTTTTAAAACCGCGTTACTGACTTTTGTGCCGCCGATAGTGGGGGGACTGCTATGGCCGAATGGTTTTCTCTATGCCATCGGTTATGCGGGGTTGGCTGCGACGATATGGGCTGCGATAGTACCGGCGTTGCTGGCGGATGCTTCGCGCAAACGCTTCGGCAGCCCAGTTTTCCGCGTCTGGGGTGGTAAGCCGATGATTATGCTTATCCTCATCTTCGGCGTGGGTAACGCGCTGGTACATCTGCTGTCGAGCTTCAACTTACTGCCAGTATATCAGTGAGAGAACTGTAGCCTCTCCCCATTGGGGAGAGGCTACGGGGATGGTCATTACCCCAACAACTCTTCTTTTACCTGCATCGCCAACTCAAAAGAGTAAAGGCGTGCCTGGTGATCAAAAATCTGGCTGTTTACCATAATCTCATCGGCTTCAGTTTCCCGCAGGATAGACTCCAGCCCGTGGCGTACTTTCGCTTTATCGCCCACCAGCGACATGCTTAATGCTTGTTGCACACCGTATTGCTCTGCAGGCGACCAGAATTGATCCATGTCCGGAATCGGTGGCGGTAACTGCGCACTTTCACCGCGACGCAGTTTTACAAACGCCTGCTGCATTGAAGTAAAGAGGAATTCTGCATCGCGGTTACTGTCAGCGGCAACGATATTAATGCATACCATTGCATAGGGTTTCTCCAGGCGCTCAGAGGGCTTAAAGTTGGTGCGGTAGAGATGCAGAGCCTGGAACAGCATATCCGGAGCGAAGTGTGACGCGAAAGCAAACGGTAACCCCAATTGCGCAGCCAGTTGTGCGCTATAAAGGCTGGATCCGAGCAACCAGACCGGGATTTTTTCCCCATAGCCAGGTACCGGACGCACATGGGGATTCGGATCGCTGGCATCAAACCATGCCACCAGTTCTGTCACATCACGGGGGAAATTATCGACGTCACCGCTCATATGGCGGCGCAGCGCCATCATAGTGCGCTGATCGCTACCGGGTGCGCGGCCAAGGCCAAGATCGATACGCCCTGGATAGAGCGTATTCAGTGTGCCAAATTGCTCGGCAATCACCAACGGCGAATGGTTAGGCAGCATCACCCCGCCAGAGCCGAGGTGTAACGTTTCAGTATTGGCCGCCAGATAGCCAATCAGCACCGAGGTTGCCGCGCTGGCAATACCGGTCATATTGTGGTGTTCAGCCAGCCAGTAGCGGTGATAACCGCGCTTTTCGGCAAGCTTAGCCAGATCCAACGAATGCGCGAACGCTTCGCGGGCGGTAGAGCCTTGGGGAATCGGTGCCAGATCGAGCACCGAAAAGGGGATCTTTTTATCAGACATAAAAACTCACTTTGTCACAGCGTCGCTATCAGATTGAAGGTCTTACTCCAGCAGGACCGCGATATGCGTTTCCGGCCAGAAAAGCTGCAACTTTAATAGTGCATTAAAAAGCGCAGACCAGCCTTAACAAAGTGAGCTTTTTTCTACATCTGTAATTCCAGACCTGGCAGACGCCGCCAGTAGCCGTTGCAATCGCTATGCGATGCCAGTGGCAGCGGCGCACAACCCTCTTCATTAGCGCGAAATGCATCCAACATGGCAAAGGTTTCACTTCCCAGCGGCGAGAGGCGTACCATATCAACAATGCCTTTCATTGCGCTCAGTTCATTACCCAGATTATAGATGTAGCCACTCATGGTCTGGATGCCGTTAAGTACAAAGACTTGCTGATTTTCCTGCGACAGTACACGACGTCCATTGGGGTATTTAATGCAGCAGGTTTCACACTCATCTTTTGGTCTGTCTTCCGAGCGGGCGGTAAAGCAGCGGGCCGAATACGCCAACGGTAAGTGACCGTAGCCCAATACTTCCACCTCGAATTGCTGGCGAATACCCAGCGTTTCACACTGTTGGAGCAAATTAATCAGCCAGTCGCGTGAGAGTTCAACGGGCATACACCAGCGCACCATGCCCTGTTTGAGGAGCAGGCGCAGCGTAACGGCGTTGTAGCAGTTGAGCGCATGTCCGGCCACAAATGGCAATTTGCGCTCAGCGCACATATTCACCATACCCAAGTCACTGGCTTCCAGCAGAAACTCGCCGTTATCGACATAGCGTTTCAGCTCGTTTAGCTCGGACGGAGCCTGAATCAGCGCGAGAGTAGAGAGCACGACCTGCTTGCCGCGACCCGCAAGGGATCGCGCTAGCTCCAACCAGTCGCCTGTTTTGGTCGCGCGCCTCTTGCTGCAAACCGCTTCGCCCAGATAGATAACATCGGCGCTGCTATTTGCCGCCTGCTGGTAAAAATCTTCCAGTGTCTCTTTTGGCCAGTAATAGAGGACTGGCCCTAATGAATATTTCATGTTTTGCCTACTGCCATTTACGGTGATATGCGCCGAGAGTGGTTTGTGTCCCTTCAGACATTGAACCGAGCGTCTCCATCCAGGAAGCCTGCGGCACAAAATCCTGAGGTGACGCCATACAGCGATCGATAGCCTGCCGCCACACTTTAGCCACCTGGCTGACATAAGCCGGACTACGCTGACGACCTTCAATTTTCACCGAGGCGATATTCGCGGCCAGAAGTTCCGGCAGCAGCTCAAGCGTATTGAGGCTAGTGGGCTCTTCGAGTGCATGATAGCGCTCGCCATCCACCAGATAACGACCCTTGCACAGAGTTGGATAACCTGCGTTTTCACCCTCATCGTAACGGTCAATCAACACCTCGTTCAGGCGGGACTCCAGCCCCTGTGGCGTTTGCTGCCAGCGAACAAAGCGCGCTGGTGAACATGCGCCTACGGTGTTGGGTGATTCGCCAGTGAGATAGGAAGAGAGGTAGCAGCGCCCCTCGGCCATGATGCACAGGCTACCAAATGCAAAGACTTCCAGTGGTACTGGCGATACGCGGGCCAGTTGCTTTACCTGATGAATTGATAGTACGCGCGGTAAAACGACACGAGCCACATCAAAATGGCGCTGATAAAAGCGTATGGCCTCTTCATTAGTCGCGGATGCCTGCACTGAGACATGACGCTCAATATGGGGATAGCGTTCGGCGGCATACTCCAACATCGCCAGGTCTGCAAGGATAAGTGCGTCTGCACCGATTTGCGCAGCCATATCTACAGCGCGTTCCCAGCGTTGGTAACCATCCGGATGAGCAAAGGTGTTGATGGCGATATGCAGCTTACGGCGATGCTGGTGGACAAAATTGACTGCTTCCTGGAGTTTTTTCTCAGTAAAATTGAGGCCTGCGAAATGACGAGCGTTAGTGTCATCTTTAAGGCCAATATAGACAGCATCGGCGCCGTTTTCGATGGCCGCCTTAAGAGCCGGAAGATTACCGGCGGGGCAGAGCAGCTCCATAGTGTCTCTCGTAAATTGTTAATAAACGGGGATTCTAGTTAACCTCCCTGCGACAATTTTTGATTTGGGGCAGTTAAATGTGCATTGGTGGAGTCAATAATCGACGACGGGTTATTCCGTAATTGTTGATTTGTACCGCTATGCGACTTGTGGAATATGGCAAAATATTAGTAATTATCATTTATGGGAGTTAAGCCCGTGTTAGAAAAGTTGCGCTCACATCTTGTTCACAATGGCCCGTCTTTACTGCGTGTGCCGGTTAAGCTGATGCCTTTCGCCATCAAACGTCAGGTACTGGAGCAGGTATTGCGCTGGCAGTTTCAGCAGGCGCTGGCGGATGGTGAGCTTGAATTTCTAAAAGATCGCTGGCTAAGTATTCAGGTGCGTGATATTAGCCTGACGTGGTATACCTCTGTTGCTGATGGGCAGTTGATCGTGCGCGAAACGGCGACGCCAGATGTTAGTTTTAGCGCAGATGCCAGCGATCTATTAATGATCGCTGCGCGCAAACAAGATCCGGATACGCTCTTCTTCCAGCGTCGGCTGGTGATCGAAGGGGATACGGAGCTTGGTTTGTACGTTAAAAATTTGATGGACGCCATTGAACTGGAGCAGATGCCAAAACCTCTACGGGTCATGCTGCTACAATTGGCGGAATTTGTTGAGGCTGGCCTAAAGACCCCGCCTGCAACGACACAACCTTCTATAGGTGAGCCATGCTGATTAGAGTTGAAATTCCCATTGATGCGCCAGGGATCGACGCACTGTTACGTCGCAGCTTTGGCGGCGATGGTGAAGCCAGGCTGGTGCATGATTTGCGTGAAGATGGTTTGATCACGTTGGGATTTGTCGCGACCGACGACGAAGGGCAAGTGATTGGTTATGTCGCTTTCAGCCCGGTAACGGTCGCTGGCGAAGAGTTGCAGTGGGTGGGGCTTGCGCCGTTGGCCGTTGATGAGCAATATCGCGGACAGGGTATTGCGCGCCAGCTAGTGTACGAGGGGCTTGATTCGCTGAATGAATTTGGCTATGCCGCAGCAGTCACGCTGGGCGATCCTGATTTCTATAGCCGCCTTGGCTTTGAAAAAGCGGCGCCTTATGCGTTGCGCTGCCGTTGGCCTGAAAGCGAGGAGGCGTTTTTAGTGCATCGCCTTGCTGATAACGCATTAGGTAGCGTAAGCGGTCTGGTTGAATACTCCGCTCACTTCAATCGCTTTTAATCGTCGGTGATAGCAGGCTTTCGCGCAGCGCTTCAAAGGAACCGTCACCAGCCACGAGGCGCTCTTTCTGGCGTCTGGTAAGCTGCTTGATACGATACTCCATGCGCAGCGCCAGCGAACGATCGCCGACAGGAGCCGAAAAGACCAACGCCAGCGTGCCTTTTCCCCGTAATGCTTTGGCCCCTTTTCCGCTTTGATGTTGCGTTAAACGACGCGCAACATCGGTGGTGATCCCAGTATATAACCTGTCATCAGCGGTGCGGATAAGATAAAGAAACCACGGCGTCATAACGGTACTCACTATGTTAAGGTGAGGGCCAAAATAGCATGAGGAAGAGTAAAAATGGAGACGCTATCGACCATAAGCCGCTGGCTGGCGAAACAGCATGTTGTTAGCTGGTGTGTGGCAAATGGAGAAGAGCTCTGGTGTGCCACAGCCTTTTATATCTTTGATACGCAAAAAGTGGCCTTTTACATCCTGAGCGAAGATAAGACGCGTCACTCGCAGATGGTGGGAATACAAGCATCCGTTGCAGGAACGGTAAGCGGGCAGCCTAAAACCGTGGCGCTTATTCGCGGTGTGCAATTTACTGGCGAAATCCGTAGGCTGGAAGAGGAAGAAAGCGCGGCTCCGCGTGCGCAGTATAACCGTCGCTTTCCTGTTGCCCGCATGTTGTCAGCACCCGTATGGGAGATTCGCCTCAATGAACTGAAATTTACTGACAACACGCTGGGATTTGGTAAAAAATTTCACTGGTTACGCGATTCAGGCACCCAACAAGCGTAGTGCTTCGCGGTTAAAGGCTGGCAAATCGTCAGGCGTACGGCTGGTTACTAACTGATTGTTATCAACCACCACCTCCTGGTCAAAGACCTTCGCACCTGCGTTTTTCACATCCACAACAATGGCTTTAACCGCTGTGAGTTTACGACCGCGTACGACATCGGCGCTGATCAGCAATTGCGGGCCATGGCAAATGGCGAAAACGGGTTTGCCGGAATTGATAAAATCGCGGGTGAACGTGACAAAACGTTCATCACTGCGTAGCGAATCTGGAGAGTGGCCGCCTGGCAGCAATAAAGCATCAAACTCTGCGGGGCGAACTTCATCTATGGTTTTATCAATAACGACTTCTGCTTCACCCTTTTTGCCATGCACCGTCTTACCTGCCTGCTTCTCAATCGTAATGACCTCATGACCGGCCTTGCGGAACTCATGAGCCGGAGAGGTGAATTCTGAATCTTCAAACTCGTCGGTGATCAAGACCGCAATTTTCTTGCTCATATTTCCTCCGTTGTTTTGGCTTCAGATGAAGTATGTATCCATACTTACAATCAATATGAATAGTAAGTCTGGTTCAGCAGGCTGGCATTGCAAGGCGGATTCGTCTGCAAACGGAGGCGAGATGGAAAGAGTTTTGATTACTGGTGCGACCGGGCTAGTGGGTGGCCACTTACTACGTTTACTGATTCGCGAACCACAAATTACCGCTATTGCTGCGCCAACTCGTCGCCCGATGGAGGGGGATTCTGGCGTTTTTAACCCGTACGATCCGCAACTTACCGATGCGCTGGCGCAAGTGAATGAACCGGTTGATACCGTATTTTGTTGTCTGGGCACCACGCGGCGAGAAGCTGGTAGTAAAGAGGCATTTATTCATGCGGATTATACGCTAGTAGTGGATACGGCTCTTACCGGGTTACGCCTTGGTGCCAGCCATATGCTGGTTGTTAGTTCAATGGGCGCAAACACGCACTCACCCTTTTTCTATAACCAGGTGAAAGGGAAGATGGAAGAGGCGTTGATGGCGCAAAATTGGCCAGCGTTGACGATAGTTCGTCCTTCAATGTTGCTTGGCGATCGGGAAAAGCAACGCCTCAATGAGTCGCTGATTGCGCCATTGTTTCGCTTGCTGCCGGGAAACTGGAAATCGATCGCCGCAAGGGATGTTGCGCTGGCGCTACTGACGTTAGCCCTTGCGCCAGAAAAGAGTGGCGTCAACATTATTCAATCTGCCCAGCTCCGCGCTCTGGCTACAAATTCAACGTTTGCAAAATAATAATCCCAGCGTACTATTCCCCGGCTTATTAAAAATATATCCAGGGGAATGTTATGGCTGGTCAGTCTTCATCTCAAGCGGCGCCATCTATTCAATGGTGGAAACCTGCACTGTTTTTTGTTGTTGTTATTATTGGTCTTTGGTACGTGAAATGGCAGCCTTACTACGGTAAAGCTTTCACTGCTGCCGAAACTCACAGTATTGGCAAATCTATTCTTGCACAGGCGGATTCCAGCCCGTTAAAAGCGGCATGGGATTACGCCATGGTCTATTTTCTTGCTGTCTGGAAAGCCGCTGTGTTGGGCGTACTGCTGGGTTCCCTGATACAGGTGCTCATTCCGCGTGACTGGCTACTGCGCACGCTGGGGCAGAGACGTTTTAGCGGGACGTTGTTCGGAACTCTCTTCTCTTTACCTGGCATGATGTGCTCATGTTGTGCAGCGCCTGTTGCTGCCGGGATGCGCCGTCAACGAGTCTCTATGGGCGGCGCATTGGCGTTCTGGATGGGCAACCCGTTGCTCAACCCGGCAACCTTAATCTTTATGGGGTTTGTTCTTGGCTGGCATTTTGCTGCTATCCGCCTGGTGGCCGGTCTGGTGACCGTACTTGGTGTGGCGATGCTGGTACAGGCGCTGGTGAAAGATAGCCCGCAGCAGACAGAAGCGGTTGATATTACGCTGGCAGAGCCGCAGGGTAGCTTTATGGCTCGCTGGGGTAAGGCGCTGTGGCAGCTCTTCTGGAGCACAATTCCGGTCTATATTCTCGCCGTTCTGGTGCTGGGTGCGGCGCGTGTCTGGCTATTTCCTCATGCCGATGGCGCGATTGATAATACGTTGCTGTGGGTGATTGCGATGGCGATTGTCGGTTGTCTGTTTGTTATCCCGACCGCGGCGGAAATTCCCATTGTGCAAACGATGATGCTGGCAGGTATGGGGATGGCGCCCGCGCTGGCTTTGCTGATTACACTACCCGCTGTCAGCCTGCCGTCACTGATTATGCTACGTAAATCTTTCCCGGCAAAAGCGTTATGGATGACCGGCGGCCTGGTCGCGCTATGCGGCATGATCACCGGCGCGATTGCGCTGTTTTAAGGTTATTGCGAGCCAGAAAACAGAGAGCCCGGCAAAAAATGCCGGGCTCTCTTTTATTTGAGCAGGGTAAAAGCGGTTGTGACATGTTTGACGCCGCTGACCCGACTGGCGATATCAGCTGCCGCCTGGCCCTCTCGTTCGGTGACCAGTCCCATCAGGAACACCTCACCATTTTCTGTTGTGACTTTCACATTCGAGGATTTCACCTGGTCGCTGCCCAATAACTGCGAGCGGACTTTGGTTGTGATCCATGTATCCGTAGAGGCGGTACCCAGACCCACGGGTTGGCCCTGGCGGATCTCGTTAAACACCTCGACAGCGCCATCGGTACCCATAGCGATTTGCTTCGCCCTGGATGATAGTTCTGTTGTGGGCGACTGACCTGTCAACAGCACTTTCCCTTGATATGCGGTGACGTTAATCCGTGCTTCTTTCTTGAGCTGTTCATCTTTCGACAGCGCACTATTGACGCGTAGCTCCAGGGTGCCGTCATCCACCTGGGTACCCACTGTGCGTGGGTCCGTTGCGGCTTTGGTGCCTACGGCAGCGGAGCCAACCACTACTGCGCCAACACAACCCTGTAACAGCAGTGCGGAAATAAGGACTGCGAGGGGCGTAAATGCCTTCATGTGTACTCCTTAATCATCCTGGTGAGGAAAAAGCGTGTTATCAATCAGATCGCATAAGCAATTTACCGTCAGCATATGCATCTCATGAATGCGTGCGCTGCGGTGGGAAGGAATACGAATTTCGACATCCTGTGGCCCCAGCAGACCAGCAAGTTCACCGCCGTCATAACCGGTCAGCGCGACGATCGACATATCGCGAGTCACTGCCGCTTCTACAGCTTTGACGATATCGCGGCTGTTACCCCGTGTAGATATGGCCAGCAAAATATCACCAGCATGACCGAGAGCACGCACCTGCTTAGCGTAAATCTCATCATGCAGACGATCGTTGGCTATCGCGGTTAAGACCACATTATCGGTATTAAGTGCAATGGCGGGTAAACTGGGACGTTCTGTTTCAAAACGGTTAATCATGCTGGCAGCAAAATGCTGTGCATTGGCGGCAGATGTCCCGTTGCCACAGCACAGAATTTTGTTGCCGTTAAGCAGGGAATGCACTATCGACATGGCTGCGCGGGAAATGGCATCAGGCAGCGCCTCGGCTGCCGCAATTTGGGTTTGAATGCTTTCCGTGAAGCAGACTTTAATTCGTTCGAGCACGGTAATCCCTATAATTCAGCAATTATGAGTGGTCGTTAAAGGCGTTTTGTATCCACTCAACCTCATTTCCGGTGAAGGCTAACACATCAAACCGGCAATCCACAGTATCAAAACTCCCATTGTGCCGGGCAAGCCACAAACGTGCGGTATGCAGCAACCTGGCCTGCTTACGAGGGGTGACGCTGCTCGCAGCTCCGCCAAAACGTGCAGAGCTGCGGTAGCGCACTTCAATAAAGAGGGTAGTTCTGCCCTGGCGCATAATGAGATCAATTTCACCGCCGCGCTCGCGCACGTTTGCGGCGATAAAATGCACTCCTTTGCCCTCCAGCCAGCGACGCGCTTTAGCTTCCCATGCGTCGCCAGTCTGTTTACGGCTTAACTCGCCGGGACGATTTGTCCCTGCTGGTATTTGAGCCATGACAACTTCCTGTTGATCACGCAATCCTGATTGGCGGTTAAATCACCCGTATTACCGTTGAGCTCAAAACCCGGCACCTGGCGCATTTGCGCGAAATGATTTGCCAGTGACCAGGCATCCGCGCCCATTGCATAGAGCCGCGCCAGCGAATAGTCATTATTAACACTCCTCAGCGCCTGCTGCATCAGCGAAGGGTTAGCGCCGGCCAGCATTGGTATTTCGTTAAATTGCAGCCCTTCCATTTCAAGACGGAAATCCGGGCCGGTACCGCCTTGAGCGCTACGTGAGCTGGCGTAAAGCATGACATTGCTCTGGCTGCCGGTACGCATGGCGATCATCGGCTTAATCAGCGCTATCTCATCCTGGGTTGCCACGATATAGGCGGCATCGACACTGCCACCGCCGCTGATCTGTGCTTCGGTCGGCGGAGCCGGAATATTCAGGCCGCCGATAGTTACGCCCTGCTGCTGGGGCAGGCTGGCGGTGACCGGACTACCGGTCATGGCGATACCGGAACCGCTATTGATGCCCATACGTAATTCAGCCGTAGAGCCAAATTTTTGCGCCAGAACAATACCGCCACCGAGTTTTTTCCACTCGTCAGCAAAGGCAACGCTCACCCTTTCACCCAGGGAACTGCGGGGAATCAGCAACAGCGGAGCGACGCGTCCTTGCTGGTGGATATGGCGCGCCGCGTCGCGAGCTTCATCTTCTGGTGACAGGGCGAAGTAGCAAATATTGGCGCGATTTTCGACACTCTCCGGCTGGTTGAGCGCCAGCACATTAAGCGTGGTTGAACTGCGCATCAGTTCCTCCACATTATTTTTCAGCAACGGGCCGACGACGATACTGGCACCATCTTGCTGCACCTGGTTGAGGATCTGATCCATTGGCTGGGCGCTGGTGTCATAAATTTTCAACTCAGCGTTGGGGTTAGCAGCTGTTGCTGCTATCGCCGGCGCTGTGGCGGGTGGCGTTACGCTACCATCAACTGGCTGTGTCGTGTTTTCCGCTGCTGCGTCTTGCGTCGTTGTTTCAGCGCTAGCATCTACGGGGGGATCCGGTGCGACAACGTCCTGCTGTGCCGGGGATTCGGTTAGATCGCTTACGCTGGTCTGGGATGGGCTTATCACATCCGTAGTTGCCGCTTGCGCCACCTGCGAAGGTTCTGCCGGGCCGGAGACCGATGCAACACCATTTTTCGCGGCTTCAAAACCTTGCTGGATTGCGCGACCAAAGACAGCCGCCTGACCATTTAAGGGCAGCAGCAAGGCAATTTTATTTGTCGAGGCTGGTTGGTAATTTTGCAGGTTTGACAATTGCGTCGGCAGCATCGCCGCAGCCGGGTTTTGCGGGTAGCGTGTTTGCCAGTCATTGATACCGCCTTGCAACATTTTGGCATCGCCACGGTTATCAAACCAAACGCGCTGCAGATCGAGCCAACCCTGCAGAGTCACTTCATTCGCATTAATAACCAATGTTTTTGCCTGATCAGGGCTCATTGAAGAGAGTGCCTGCCAGGTGGCATCAATATTTTTCTGTTTTTCCGCAGGCGTTGGCAGCAGTGGCTGCTGGGCAATTAATGCACGTAACAGTGATAAAGAGGGTTTGCCCTGCGACGCCGTAATGACAATTTGCCAGTAGCGCGCCTGTTGGTTCTCTTCAAGAGATGCGGGATCGATCTTCTCCAGCAGAGTCTGTGCGCCGGTAAAATCCTGCTGCGCCAGTTTTATTTCGGCAGCCAACAGCGCGAACTCTTTACGCTGGTTATCGTTGAGCTCCTGTGGCAACTGGGCAAATAATTCGCTGGCCTGCTGGGTTTTACCCTCTTTAAGCAGTGCACGAATGGCGAGTAATTGCCAGTTGGTCTTGCTATCATCTGAGCTTTGCTGCATCTGCTGCAGATAAAAGCCAGAGTCAGCCTGCGCTGCGCCTTGCATATGGGCGCTGCTCTGATCCGGCGTCTGAGTGCCGCAGCCCGCAAACAGCAGGGCTGCCAGCACCACAGGCAGGCAGCGCGAGGCTTTTGAACATAGAAATCTTGACGGTAGCATACTGTATCCAGTGATATTTTTTACGCAGTGCTCAATATTAAATCGGCAATACGGATGAAACAATGAAACAACTCGAATCGGCGGAGAATTCTCAAGGTCTGCTCTATATTGTACCCACTCCTATCGGGAATTTGGCTGATATTACTCAACGTGCGTTGGAAGTTCTGCAAGCTGTTGATTTAATTGCCGCTGAAGATACCCGTCATACCGGTTTATTGCTTCAGCATTTCGCTATTAATGCCCGTTTGTTTGCTTTACACGACCACAATGAGCAACAAAAAGCACAAACGCTGGTAGCGAAATTGAAAGAGGGACAAAACATTGCGTTGGTATCGGATGCGGGAACGCCACTGATTAACGATCCTGGTTATCATCTGGTTCGCACCTGCCGCGAAGCGGGTATTCGCGTCGTTCCTCTGCCAGGACCCTGTGCGGCGATTGCGGCACTGAGTGCGGCGGGATTGCCATCCGACCGCTTTTGTTATGAAGGGTTTCTGCCAGCGAAATCTAAAGGCCGTCGTGATGTGTTAAAAGCGCTGGAGACTGAAAGTCGTACATTGATCTTCTATGAATCAACCCACCGTTTACTGGAGAGCCTGGAAGATATGGTCTCGGTATGGGGTGAAGCACGATATGTCGTATTGGCTCGTGAGCTAACTAAAACCTGGGAAACGATTTATGGCGCACCGGTAGGTGAGCTACTGGCATGGGTCAAAGAAGATGAGAACAGGCGCAAAGGTGAAATGGTGCTGATTGTCGAAGGGCATAAAGCACAGGATGACGCCCTACCCGCAGAGGCGCTGCGTACGTTAATGCTGTTGCAGGCGGAGCTACCCCTGAAAAAAGCGGCGGCTCTGGCCGCGGAAATCCATGGCGTGAAGAAAAATGCGCTCTATAAATATGCTCTGGAACAACAGGAATAAAAATCGAGCGATTATTGTTTTAAAATATTTTTCTGTTCCCCAATGTTAATTAATAATTGGGGAATTTGATTGCCACTAAAATTATACGTTTTTTTGATAGATACTCTCGCGCATATCATTGAATATACTCATATAAATAATTAACCGCGATGCAAAAACATAAATCAGGAACTAAAGAGTATGATTCCAGGTATCTCAGCGACATTTTCAAACGCAGTGATTATCGGCAGCGGTGCTATGCAGCGGGCAGGAAGGTTTTTCTTTGATTATGTGAATTCTGTAAATAATACCGATGCTGAAAGATTATACAACGAGATACCCGAAGAAACATCCGCTGCAAAAGATATTGCAACTATTCTTTCCAGAGTCAGTATGGCAGTTATGGGAGCGTCATTTGCCTATTGCTCATATTTACTTTGGTCTGTGAAACGAAAAAATAGTGACGCCCGGCAACCTCAATATGAACATTTAAAAAATATTCTCATCACTGTGGATGGTCGTTCAATAAACCTTCCGCGAACACTCGTTGAGAAGTTAGAGCAAGTTAATGAATTAAATGGACTCCATCCTGATTTGATTGAATTTCCAAAGATGACAGTCGATGATATCAGAAACGTAAACTATGATATAAAAAAATTCGATGTTTATCTTGACGCTAAATTAGGACGGGCATTTCGTAAACTTTGCTGCTTATACGATCATTATCCTCTGCAATTGAATGCATTGTTTATTCGCAAGGCGTTAGAGCTATTTGAGTCAGAGCCAAAAAACATGCTAGTGTTTAACCGTCTTTTCATTCAATTGATGGTGATGGCGAATCAACCTGAATGGAACATGTGGTGTCAGCGCGCCCATCAGCTTTATGATAATTATCTTACTCTAAAACCGATTGTGGGTTATGCAAAGACCGAGGAATTTGGCGCTTATGGCACTGGTACTGTAGACTGGAGCGATGAACATGCGGCCAATTATATCGTATTTCCTTTAGATTATGATCATATTGGCCCCGTGATGTTGATATCTCAGCATGTTTTTGAAAAATTGATGGAGCCAGATCCGCTGCAACCCGTTTGGGATAATTTTTACCTTTATCACTCACCTGAGCAGCCAGTTGCAACTTCAGATTATCCGCCACATACACTTTTTGAAATACATTACCCTTTATTTCTACCTGCTTTTAAGAGTGTTGAAGGGGCTCAAGCGTTGCCAGATTTACTCAAGAGTATAATTGGCGATGAAAAAATGAGACACATCTTCGCTATTGCAAGCTGCAAAAAGAAATCAGAAATTAAATTGATAGATAATGAGAGTAATAAAAAACTGGAGGCTATTTTTAGTCCATGGATGAATTATTCGACTGAGAAAGCGTTCTATCGTTTGAATGAAAAGCACTACGATTCTCTTATTAGAATGCAGAATCTATCTGAAGCCAGCGACAAAGATAAAGCGGTGATGCTATTAAATTTGGCGACGATATTTGTCAAATACTCTTCTGGTGCGATATTTGGCATAGATAATGACTCGCCACAAATGGTAAGGTTTTATGCATATGCGCTGATGGAAAAAGCTTACCGTTTAGATAAAACAATTTTTTTAGGATCTAATACAGATCGTACTGCTCTGAAAGATAAATTCCCGGAGTGGGAGAAACGTTTGCTAGGAATCGGCTCTGCTTTTAGCTGTAGCGACATACTTTCTGGCATGTTGATTGAGCATAATATGGCTCATTTTCCTGAAGTGGCAACCGCAATGATTCCGCTCGCCTGGTTGTAAGCGAACAAAAAAAAGCATGGCCGAAGCCATGCTGAAAGTGAGGTTTACATCTTTATTATTAAAATCAAGTTACCGGGGCCGGGTTAAACACAGCCAGTTGGTTGTGTAGCCCCCACTGATCGGAAAAGGTTTTCTTACGACCGCTGGCAACGTCGAGAATAAAGTGGAACAGTTTCCAGCCCACATCCTCAATGGACTCTTCACCCGTCGCAATTGTGCCGGCGTTGATATCCATTAAGTCATACCAGCGATTTGCCAGTTCAGTACGTGTTGCCATTTTAATAACCGGCACCGCCATCAGGCCATAAGGCGTACCGCGACCGGTGGTGAAAACCTGCACGGTGATACCTGAAGCGACCTGCTGAGTACCGCAAACGAAATCACTCGCCGGTGTCGCCGCATAGATAAGGCCACGTTTGGTAGGGCGTTGTCCTGGCGAGAGCACTTCTGAAATAGCGCTTTTACCCGATTTGGCAATCGAGCCGAGGGCTTTTTCGACCACATTCGCCAGGCCACCTTTCTTGTTACCTGGAGAAGGGTTAGCGCTGCGGTCGGTTTGTCCCATATCAAGATAGTTATCGTACCATGCCATCTCTTCCAGCAGCCGTTTGCCCACCTCTTTATTGATGGCGCGTGGCGTTAGCAGATGGATCGCATCACGGACTTCGGTGACCTCAGAGAACATCACTGTACCACCACAGCGAATAATCAGGTCAGAAGCATAACCGACCGCCGGGTTCGCGGTGACGCCGGAAAAGGCGTCACTACCGCCACACTGCATACCGACAACCAGTTCCGATGCCGGGCAAGTTTCGCGTTTACGTTGGTTCAACTTTTCCAGATGGCGTTCTGCAACTTGCAGAATATCGTCAACCATGGAGCGGAAACCGACATGATGCTCGTCCTGTAGACGCACAATGCTTGCGCTGTCAACAGAGATTGCCTGCACATCTTCAGTACCCTGCAACAGTCGCTCTGGTTGCAATTTCTCGCAACCAAGGCCAATGACCATCACTTCACCGCCGAAATTGGGGTTTAAGGCAATATTATGAATGGTACGAATAGGAACGACCGCAGCCGGTGCGTTAATCGCCACGCCGCAGCCATATAAGTGATTTAAACCAACCACGCCGTCGACGTTTGGATATTTTGGCAGCAGATCGCGCTCAATTAGTTTCACCACATAATCCACGACACCCGCGACGCAATGTACGCTGGTGGTCAGGCCGAGCAGGTTTTTGGTTCCGACACTGCCATCTGGGTTGCGATAACCTTCAAATGTATACCCTTCCAGTGGAGGCAGCGGCTCCGGGACCTTAGTTGCCAGCGGCAGAGTATTCAGCGGAGGTGCTGTTGGCAGCTCAACCATGGACTCGTCTATCCAGCTACCGCGTGCAATAGGACGCACGGCGTAACCGATCACTTCGCCATAGCGCACAATATCACCATGATGCGGAATATCGACCAGGGCCACTTTGTGGCCCTGCGGAATATGTTCTATTAGCTCAAGGCCGTCGGGAAAACGGGTGCCCGCCTTTAATCCATAATCATTGACGATGATTGCGACATTATCCGTGTCGTGTACCTTAATATAAAACGGCCCTGGCGAATGCTGTCTAATTTCAATGTTGGACATTGTTAATAATCTCCAGCTAACTGTACGATGCATTACTCAATAAAAGAGGAACCACTCTTTTTTTTGTAATTAATTCAAATGAGAAAAACCCTACATGCTGAAATAAGAATGTCAGGAGTTTAAATAATAAAATGTGATCCAAATCACTTATTGCTGTGATAGCCCGCTAGCCGGGGCTTTGTATTGCAAGATCTGTGCATTAGCGCCCAGCGCTTTGGGCGAATGCTCAAAATAATCTTTAGGAATAATTTCAAAATTGAGCATCCAACCAATGCGTGGCCTCAGGGTGCTGATTATACTGAGGGCTAAAAGAATTGAAGTACCTATTATCTGATATTCAATCCGATACCTAAATAAAATCAGATAGACCACAAACAATAATTATATTTAAAGTTAGCGGTGCCTGAGGAAATAAAAATGACTATTGAACATACCGTCGAAACTAAACGGGGTGTACCTACCCGTTATTTAATATTGCTGATTATTTTTATTGTAACAGCGGTAAACTATGCTGACCGTGCGACACTCTCTATTGCCGGGACTGAGGTCGCGAAAGAGCTGCAACTTGATTCTCTCTCTATGGGGTATATCTTTTCCGCTTTCGGCTGGGCTTATCTGCTGATGCAAATTCCAGGTGGTTGGTTGCTTGACCGCTTTGGCTCGAAAAAAGTCTATTCCTACAGTCTGTTTTTCTGGTCGCTTTTTACCTTCTTGCAAGGCTTTGTTGATGTTTTCCCCATTGCCTGGGCAGGGATTTCGATGTTTTTTATGCGCTTTATGCTTGGCTTCTCGGAAGCGCCCTCTTTTCCGGCTAATGCGCGTATTGTTGCCGCCTGGTTCCCGGCAAAAGAACGCGGTACCGCATCGGCGATTTTCAACTCTGCACAATACTTTTCGCTAGCACTTTTCTCTCCGTTGCTGGGCTGGTTAACCTTCGCCTGGGGCTGGGAACATGTCTTTACCGTAATGGGTGTGATTGGTTTTGTATTGACATTCGCCTGGGTGAAATTCGTCCACAACCCGACCGATCACCCGCGAATGAGCCGCGAAGAACTGGCATATATTGCTGAAAACGGCGCTGTTGTTGATATGGACCATAAAAAAGCCGACTCAGACAAAAAAGCTGGCCCAAAAATGGATTATATCAAACAGTTACTTTGTAACCGTATGATGCTGGGTATCTTTTTCGGCCAGTATTTCTTGAACACAATCACCTGGTTCTTCCTCACATGGTTCCCGATTTACCTGGTGCAAGAAAAGGGCATGTCGATTCTGAAAGTAGGTTTTGTAGCCTCGATACCTGCGCTGTGTGGATTTGCCGGTGGGGTATTAGGCGGGCTGTTCTCAGATTATTTAATTAAACGCGGCCTATCTCTGACCATAGCGCGTAAGCTCCCTATCGTACTCGGGATGTTGCTGGCTTCCAGCATTATTCTCTGTAATTACACCGATAATACCGTACTGGTTATCACTCTGATGGCGCTCGCGTTCTTCGGTAAAGGCTTTGGCGCGCTGGGCTGGCCGGTAATCTCTGATGTTGCCCCTAAAGAGATCGTTGGTTTGTGCGGTGGTGTGTTTAACGTATTCGGTAACGTGGCCTCAATCGTGACACCGCTGGTTATCGGCTACATGGTTAAAGAGTTGCATTCTTTCAATGGTGCGCTGGTATTCGTAGGCAGTTCCGCACTGATGATGATGGTCTGCTACCTGTTCGTGGTTGGCGACATCAAACGTATGGAATTGAAGAAATAAGCAACGACTCATTTTTAAGGTACACAAGATGAATAATGATATCTTCCCCAACAAATTCAAAGCTGCGCTGGCGGCGCAACAGACTCAAATCGGTTGTTGGTCGGCGCTGGGTAGTCATATCAGCACTGAAGTTCTGGGCCTTGCAGGCTTTGACTGGCTGCTTTTAGATGGTGAACACGCCCCTAACGACGTGCTCTCTTTTGTACCGCAGTTAATGGCGTTAAAAGGCAGCGTTAGCGCCCCGGTAGTTCGTGTTCCTACAAACGACCCGGTAGTGATCAAGCGCCTGCTGGATATTGGCTTCTATAACTTCTTGATCCCATTTGTTGAAACCCAACAAGAGGCGGCTGATGCTGTTGCCGCCACACGTTATCCGCCAGAAGGCATTCGCGGCGTGTCGGTTTCTCATCGCGCCAATATGTTCGGTACCGTGCCGGATTACTTCCGTCAGTCAAATGCCAATATCTCCATTCTTGTGCAGATTGAAAGTCAGGAGGGTGTCGATAACCTTGATGCAATCCTCTCGACTGAGGGCGTTGACGGGGTGTTTGTTGGCCCAAGCGATCTGGCTGCGACACTGGGTTATATCGGCAATGCTGCTCATCCGGAAGTGCAGCGCACCATTCAACATATCTTTGCCCGTGCTAAAGCGCACAACAAACCCAGCGGGATCCTGGCGCCGGTTGAGGCGGATGCACGTCGCTACCTGGAGTGGGGCGCAACCGTCGTTGCCGTTGGCAGCGACCTGGGTGTATTCCGCGCGGCTACGCAGAAACTGGCCGACACCTTTAAAAAATAACCAAACCACCATTAAACGAAGAGAGACGCAATTATGACGATGAAAGTTGGTTTCATTGGCCTTGGCATTATGGGTAAACCAATGAGTAAAAACCTCATTAAAGCAGGTTACTCACTGGTGGTCGTGGACCGTAACCAGGAAGCGGTGGCCGAGGTGATGGCCGCCGGTGCGGAAACAGCCGCCAATGCCAAAGCCGCCGCTGAGCAGTGTGACGTGATCATCACCATGCTGCCGAACTCCCCCCATGTTAAAGAAGTCGCGCTGGGCGAAGGCGGCATTATTGAAGGGGCAAAAGCAGGCACGGTGCTGATTGATATGAGTTCCATCGCACCGCTGGCTAGTCGTGAAATCAGCGAAGCTTTGAAAGCAAAAGGCATTGAAATGCTTGATGCTCCGGTGAGCGGCGGTGAACCGAAAGCCATCGATGGCACACTTTCTGTGATGGTGGGCGGTAATAAGGCTCTCTTCGATAAGTATTACGATCTGCTGAAAGCAATGGCAGGTTCAGTGGTCCATACCGGTGATATCGGTGCGGGTAACGTCACCAAACTGGCTAACCAGGTGATTGTGGCGCTGAATATTGCAGCGATGTCGGAAGCTCTGACGCTGGCCACTAAAGCCGGGGTTAATCCGGATCTGGTGTTCCAGGCAATTCGCGGCGGTCTGGCGGGCAGCACCGTGCTGGAAGCGAAAGCGCCGATGGTGATGGATCGCAATTTCAAACCGGGTTTCCGTATCGATCTGCATATTAAAGATCTCTCCAATGCGTTGGATACTTCTCATGGCGTAGGCGCGCAGTTGCCGTTGACCGCTGCGGTGATGGAGATGATGCAGGCACTCCGTGCCGATGGTCTGGGCAATGCCGACCATAGCGCCCTTGCGTGCTACTACGAGAAACTGGCGAAAATCGAAGTCACTCGTTAATAAAAAGGGCGCTCAGACGCGCCCTGAATTTTTGTCTACCCGATCTTTAAGCCACTGGCTTGAAGGGTGAAGTGCGCGGTATTTCCAGGCCAACAACTATGAAAATCGTAATCGCCCCAGACTCTTATAAAGAAAGCCTTTCTGCTACTGAAGTAGCTCAGGCGATAGAAAAAGGATTTCGGGAAATTTTCCCCGATGCTCAATACGTTTCAGTTCCGGTGGCAGATGGCGGTGAAGGAACGGTTGAAGCCATGATTGCCGCCACAAAAGGCACTCTGCATAGCGCTAACGTTACCGGCCCGCTGGGTGATAGCGTTGACGCGCATTGGGGAATGTCCGGCGATGGCAAAACTGCTTTTATAGAGATGGCCGCTGCCAGTGGTCTGGCACTTGTCCCACCTAAACTCCGTAACCCTTTGATTACCACTTCACGCGGCACCGGGGAACTTATTTTGCACGCGATGGAACAAGGGGCGACCAATATCATTATTGGTATAGGCGGCAGTGCCACCAATGATGGTGGGGCGGGGATGGTACAGGCGCTGGGGGCGAAATTAACGGATGCGAATGGTACCGAGATCGGTTATGGCGGCGGTAGCCTGATGAGCCTTAGCGAGATTGATATTTCCGGGCTGGATGCACGGTTAGCCCAGTGTTCCATCCGCGTAGCTTGCGATGTGACTAATCCGCTGGTCGGCGATAAAGGCGCATCACGCATTTTCGGCCCACAGAAAGGTGCCACTGAAGCGCTGATTGTGGAGCTGGATCGCAACCTTGACCACTATGCCGATGTGATAAAAAAATCGCTGCGAGTGGACGTGAAAAACGTGCCTGGTTCAGGGGCGGCGGGGGGAATGGGGGCAGCATTAATGGCATTCCTCGGCGCGGAATTGCGTAGCGGTATCGAGATTGTGACCCAGGCGTTAAACCTTGAAGAACATATTCATGATTGTACGCTGGTGGTAACCGGTGAAGGGCGTATTGATAGCCAGAGTATCCACGGTAAAGTGCCGGTAGGGGTTGCCAGTGTTGCTAAAAAATACCACAAACCAGTTATCGGTATCGCGGGCAGTCTGACCAGTGATGTAGATGTGGTGCACCAATATGGTATTGATGCGGTATTTAGCGTGCTAACGACAATTAGTTCGCTGGAAGAGGCTTTCCGCGGTGCGTTTGATAATATTTACCGCGCGTCGCGCAATATTGCCGCAACCTTACAAGTTGGAATGTTGACAGAAGGGTGACAGGGGCGTGCAAACCCTCTATACTGCGCGCCGAAGCTGACCAGACAGTCGCCGCTTCGTCGTAGTCCTCCTTCGGGGGAGACGGACGAAGGGGAGGAAAGTCCGGGCTCCATAGGGCAGGGTGCCAGGTAACGCCTGGGAGGCGCAAGCCTACGACCAGTGCAACAGAGAGCAAACCGCCGATGGCCTGCGTAAGTGGGCACAGGTAAGGGTGAAAGGGTGCGGTAAGAGCGCACCGCGCGTCTGGCAACAGTTCGCGGCACGGTAAACTCCACCCGGAGCAAGGCCAAATAGGGGTTCACAAGGTACGGCCCGTACTGAACCCGGGTAGGCTGCTTGAGCCAGTGAGCGATTGCTGGCCTAGATGAATGACTGTCCAAGACAGAACCCGGCTTATCGGTCAGTTTCACCTAATTAATGTAAAAACCCGCCAGCGCAAACTGGCGGGTTTTTTTATGGTGACTCCGCCATTCCTCGCATTGCCATTGTCACCGGGAGTGCAAGCCATTCCATTGCGTTGTTTACGCTCTGAGCCGCCATAGTTATATTTGGTGGTGATTCTGTGGTAAGCAGATCGGCTTCTCGTTTGGCCCGTAATATTGCATCGAAGGTGTTACCCTCTGCTATATCTCTGATTATCGTCGCGATAGTTTCAGCATCCGACATCATAATATTGGCATAGAGCATCGGGTCCGTCTGAATCGCCTCAATCACTTTTTTTTGCGGCAATGGATTACTTATTCCCTGGTAAAAAATTAACTCTTTTATAAAGAACTTAAAATCTTGCAGCGCATAAATTGGGGGGGCTTCGCTCCTTGTTTTTTTTGATTTGAGGTTCTCTGATAAAAAGTTATTTATATCGGCACCATTACTCAAACGGCCTTTGTCGGGATACGTATGGATAAAGTTATCACCGGTATATGATGATGAATGAGAAACTTCATGTATGATGGTGTCTGGCATATTAACGTCTGTATTTAAATTCTTAAATACTGGGTTATCAGAATCATTATAACCTTGATTCTGTATTTTATCAGCATAGATAAAAATTCTGGCTTCCTGATCGATTAATAATGTTGAAGCATTTGGCAAGCGCTGCAAGGTATTTGCGCTGAGGGTGGTTATGTAGTTATTGGGGTTACCTGGGTCTACTATAAACCTGGATGAGACAATAAAGAAATTACTGTAGTACACCCCTTTGCTTGCCCGCATAAAGAGATCCGCCCGTTTAGTGACGACTAACAATCGGGCAAATGCCTCATTTATTACTTGTGGTTGTTGAGTATTCAGCATCCCGGCGAGATATTGTCCCGGCACAGAGTTAATTAAATTATCGTCACGGGTTGTACTTCGTAGGATACTAAGCGCCTTAGCAATTTTGTGCCGGCTTGTTTCAAGATGTATGCGTATTTCTGCTTGTAAGGGGGTGATCCAGGGTGGGGTTTTAGACGAAAGTGTGCCTGTGGCTGGATATATACGCCAGGGGTGTGAGGCGTAGTAAATATTAAATGATTCTAATAATGCTTTATTAATAAAATGTTGGTCGTGTATTGTTATAAAAGGTTCAGGTATAAACTTGTCTAATTTTTGCAACTCTGTATTCTGCTTGATAAATATATCAGGTGATGGCGTTTTCACTACTTTTCGGATTATATTCCAGTAATTGGCATAGCCAGCTGCGGGAACCCGGGCATTATTATCTGCAGATTGTGATGCCACTTTCAGTAAAGGATGCTGTGCTGAGGGGCCAGGCACGACCTGGTCTTGCGGCCAATGGTGATGCATTGCTACTTCGCGTAACTTCCCCTCTTGCAAGTAATAGTATTTACCAAATGCTTCGTCTGTTTGCGGATTCACCATTACCCATCTCTCTTCACCCGCTTTTTTTATCCTGACTTCTGCGCCGCTATCCCCCAGTCTGGCAGTGCGATAATCAATTTTCTTCGGCAGTGTGTTTGCTGACATGTGTTGTCGCACTTTAGCGGCCAGCAACGGATCGTTAATTGTCGTCGCGATATTGATGGTCTTCGCACCCGCGCGAAACAGTAGCTCCACGCCAGGATCCATTGCTCTCAGGGTAGTGGTCAGCAGTTGCTGTAGTTCCGCAGAAGAAGGCAGGGCGATACTTTTTGCCATGACCTTTGCCATCGCTTCAATTGTTGCACGCTGCTCCGCCTTGAAAACAATACTGCGTAAGCCTTGCACCAGGCTCAATCCATATTTTCCGCCAACAGCAGTGGCCTGGCCTACGACAGGGATAAAGGCCAGCGCATCAAGAAAACAGGAGGGAATGGCTGAGGTCACCTGGCCTGGTTCTCCGCTGGCGATACCCTCCACGCAATCATAAAAGGGGATAAAATGCTTTATGTTGTTCCATATCTTTTGCGCGTCAGAATCATCATTACCTGAATTAAATAGTTCCTTATAAAAGGCATTATGATGTGAGTCGCTAAAAAAACTAATCAAATCCAGCTTACCCGCAGAAGGCTTAAGGGAGAGAACTATTTGTGGATTGATGTTGATTTTATATCTGAACTCATAACCGCCAGCAAATACCCGATCCTGATCTACACTGTAGCTTCTCCACATATGTGGGTGACTAAGGATACCTTTTTTAATATATAGATCGATGTCTCTGTCAAGCCAGTATAATGTGTAGCCACTATTAATATCGTCGCCTCTTTTCAGCGCATAAATACGTTCATGATTGTTATTTTTAACTGAAAAGAGATCACTGTATTGTGCTGTTATCGTGATATCGCCAGACCAGGCCACACCGCCAGGCCCTGCAACGGGCGTGCTTAGGGTTTTCATATCCAGTGAGACAGGGTGCAGAGTGGCGGTGGGCGAAGAGATAAAATCATAATCAGCTTTATCGGCCATCGATAAAGCACTTTCTATCAGCAGATGGTCAAGGTTTTTAAATCTATCAGCGACATTGAGCGTTAAGCGTTTATATTCGGTGCTCAGGGATGCAGGCACATCTTCCCTCTCACAGGGCGGTATCTCCCAGGACATATAACGATCTTTTGCCAGCTTTATTTTTTTGCTCTCCACTTGCTCTCTGGAGTCACCTGATTTACCCGGCAAGTAGATCAGATCTTCTTTTGGACAACGGGCAATAATTATATCTGCCAGTACGCCTTTGCTACGCCATGCTTGTAAGGCGGTTTGATAATGAGTGAAACATTTCTCTATTTTGCTTATCCGTTGCTGGGCATTTCTCCATATTTCTAGTACTGCGGCTACTGCAGTCTGTGCTGGTTGATGCAGATAAAGTACTTCAGGCGCGCTACTCGCTGCATACCATAACGAGGGTGTAATCAGATAGGGCAAAAATTCCACATTGGCATTTTCGCTAATCATTTTTTCCCAAATAGAGGTACCGACAGTCGCAATCTCTTTTAGATCATAAAGATCGAGCGCATTTGCATCCGCTAGATACTCTGCACCCGTAGACAGGGCAAAAAAAGGAAACTCAGTAAATGAATACTCGTGCGCCTCTGCAAATTTTACATTTAGCAGGGGGAGATCCTCATGAATGATAGTGAGCCACATTGTCTCAAAATCTTTTACCCTTTCAGGGGAGATGCCATGGGTATCTGGATCGAGTGAAGGGGGTGCTAACCACGCTTTTATCATACTCAGGTTACAAAAGGCGTTGCGTTTTTCAGCGATGATTTTATTGGCTATATATTCACGGGGAGAAGCAGCAAATAGAAGATAGAATATCCACTGACGAATAGCGGTTTTAGCTTGCCGTAGGGAAATTTGTTCACCTTCCTCCCCGCCATATTCCCCCGCTTGCCGCAGAATATGCCTCGCCAGTGTCATCACATTCTCTTCGGGCTGCCAATGTGCTGGCGCAGAAAAAAACGCGCCTGCAATGGTAGCCACTACCACTTCTTTGGCTGGCTTTTCACTGTTTATGCTTTCAGTTTGGTTGAAATATGTCAGCAGAATTTGCTCAAGCGTGGGTAATTCATCGGGCATTAGCTTTTGCGAAGTGGTATTGCTTACGGCTAGTTTGTCAAAGAGTGCCCGGGGTTCATCACCCGGCCATAAAAAAGTACCACCAGTAGCAATATCATTATTGCGCTCAGGTGTGTTGGTCGCTGTCCATCGTTGATGTATCCATGAACCTAAACCTGTAAATAACATTATGCCTGCGGCAATGCCACTGGCTAGCCCTATTCGGCGCGGTGTAAATATTTTTTGTGCTTGCTGGCGGAAATTTTTTTCATCTTCAACTTTGAGATGAAGTTCGTGTCCATTAGTTTGCCAGACTTCTTTTTCACTTAATAAAGGATCGTTTTCCAGCGTCTCGTGATTGGCGATATCAATACGTTGCAAAGATGCAGGTTGGTTAACAGGCAGATGGCTGAGTGCGTTTCCTGTCAATATTAACGTGGCAATATGCGGTGGTAATTTATCAGGCAGGGTGCGTAATTGCAGGTTGCTTAGATCGAGAGTGGGTTGTTTGTAATTCAAACATGCCATTAGCCTTGCAACAGCAATTTCACGTAGTTCTCCATATCCTGGTGGCCCCTCTTTTTCCCATTCACGCCAACATTGCATCAGATTTTTCGTGCTGCTATCGGTCTGCTCGTGAGCATATTTTGTTTGAGTTGAATCCGCGCTTCCTGTCGCTATTATTGGCATGTCCCTGGCCTGTTATGATTTTCAGAAGAAAATCAGTATGCAAATCAGGCAGAGAAAAAAAAGAGAACGGGAAGAAAAGGAGTGAAAATCAACAAAAAATCACCCCGGCGTATACCCGGGGGACTAATCAAGCGGTAGCTTCTTCCGCCAGACGGATTTCAGCGTCTGCCACGATAGCTTCAAGCTCTGTCAGCATCTCTTCAAAGCCGAACATCAATTCGCTACTGTCGGAGCTAAGTTGCGTGTTTGCTACGCTATCATGTTGCGTATTTTGCATTTGTAAGTTCATTTAATCACCTGCTAAAAACAGCAAATCATACTGGTAAATCTATCAGCAAAGCGCGCAACGGCGTGTCTGCTACTAGCGTTATGTTAGATTCATCACGAATAAAAGCGCCATCACCGCAGGTTAGGGCTTCTTTTGCTTCACCCTGTGTTACCGCATGCACAGTGCCGTGTATGGATTGTAAATACGCGCGCGGTCCATGGAGCTGAAAACTCTGTTCATCACCTTTGTTCATCTCAATATGATGCAGCCAGACCTGCTGGCGTAACTGCAAACTGTCCTGACTACCGTCCGGAGAGGCTAATAACTGCTGTGGTCTGGCGGTCAGCGTTATTTTTTGCACTGGGGGGTTTTCCCGTTCCGGGCAGGCATCGAGCCATAACTGCATACGGGTTAATGGCTTATCTTTACTAAGGTTGTGTTCGCTATAGCTAATGCCCGGCTGGGTTGCAATAAGCAGCGCTTCACCCGCTTTCGCCTGAACATGATGACCCTCGCTGTCACGGTATTCCGCTTCGCCTTCCAGAATCAGATTCAGAATATCTACTTTCGGGTAGGTACGAGGTTGGAAAGATGCTCCCGGTGCGAGCACTTCCTGGTTCAATACACGCAGTGAAGCGTAACCCAGAAGCTTCGGATCAAAATAGTGCCCAAAAGAAAAGGTGTAGCGGGCCTGAAGCCAGCCGAAGTCAGCATGTCCGCATTGTTTTGCTGTACGGGTAATAATCATAGTTCTTGACCTCTCTTTACCTGAAACAATGTTAAAGGTATGGACGCTGCATTGTTAGCCAGATATTCTGCCTGGTATGTTCAAATTTCCTGAATGAGAACAATGATGGCAAAAGAGAGAGCATTAACGCTGGAAGCACTGCGAGTTATGGATGCTATAGACCGGCGCGGCAGTTTTGCGGCGGCGGCGGATGAACTGGGGCGCGTTCCTTCCGCTCTCAGTTACACCATGCAAAAACTTGAAGAAGAGCTGGATGTGGTGCTCTTTGACCGTTCCGGTCATCGTACGAAGTTTACTAACGTTGGCCGTATGCTGCTGGAGCGTGGTCGAGTGTTGTTGGAAGCGGCAGATAAACTGACCACCGATGCCGAGGCGCTGGCGCGAGGTTGGGAAACCCATCTGACACTGGTGACAGAAGCACTGATCCCCTCAACGGCACTTTTTCCGCTGGTAGAAAAGTTGGCGTTGAAGGCCAACACTCAGCTCTCGATTCTTACCGAGGTGCTGGCTGGCGCCTGGGAGCGGCTGGAACAGGGGCGTGCGGATATCGTCATCGCGCCAGATATGCATTTCCGTTCATCCTCGGAAATTAACTCCCGCAAGCTCTATTCAGTAATGAATGTTTATGTCGCGGCACCACAGCATCCGATTCATCAGGAGCCTGAACCGCTGTCGGAAGTTACTCGAGTGAAATATCGTGGCGTAGCCGTGGCCGATACCGCGCGTGAGCGTCCGGTGTTGACAGTGCAACTACTGGATAAGCAGCCGAGGTTAACGGTGAGTACCATTGAAGATAAGCGGTTGGCTTTGCTGGCAGGACTGGGTGTGGCGACCATGCCTTATCCGCTGGTTGAACAGGATATCGCCGAGGGCCGTCTGCGTGTAGTGAGCCCGGAATATACCAGCCAGGTGGATATTATTATGGCCTGGCGTCGCGATAGCATGGGAGAAGCAAAAGCCTGGTGCCTGCGTGAGATCCCTAAGCTTTTTGCCAGCCGATAACGGCGTCAGATAAAGAGTTTGGGGGGCGGTCCAAAGCGATTTTCCTCTGGTGTACCGCGCTGGCTGTATAAAGCCAGCAGCGCTAACCAGCCGAACAGAGGGATGATTAGCAGTACTAGCCAGCGCCCGCTGCGGTTGGTGTCATGCAAGCGCCGCACCTGGACTGCCAGTGAAGGTAACAGCACCAGCAGAGTATAAATCAGGTTGAGCGCGCCGAATCCCGTACCGTGCTGCCACCCTAAAATATTATCTACTACCATTAGCACGCTGCTGAGAATGAAATTGACCAGCGTGAACATCCAGAACTCGCGGCGATGCGCCCGCCCCTTGAAGAGGGCGTAGTTGCGAAGTACTTTGAGATACCAGTCCAATTTCCACCTCGATCAATGCGCTGTTTTTACAGCGATCGATGTAAGAATAGACGGCAACAAGAGAAAGCGGTAATTCGATAAGTCGTTTTTGGGCGCGCAATAACGCGCCCAAAAACTCAACGGAAGCGGATGTCGCGACCGTGTGGCTCATCCAGATCCTGCCATGGCCCAACGGAGATTATCCCTGTCGGATTGATGTTTTTATGACTGCGATAGTAGTGATTGCGAATATGGGCAAAATCAACGGTTTCCGCAATTCCCGGCATCTGGTAGATATCCCGCAGAAAACCATGCAGGTTAAGATAATCGCTAATGCGATGTTTATCGCATTTGAAGTGGGTGACATAGACCGGATCGAAACGAATCAGTGAGGTCCACAGGCGAATATCTGCTTCAGTTAAACGATCTCCGGTCAGATAGCGATGCTGACCCAGGATTTGTTCCAACCGCTCCAGAGCGTTAAATACATTAACCACCGCCTCATCATAAGCCTGCTGGCTGGTGGCAAAGCCCGCTTTATAGACGCCATTATTCACATTGTCATAGATCCAGCTATTTAGCTCATCGATTTCGTTGCGCAGGTCGGGCGGGTAGTAATCACCTGCTTTCGCACCCAAACCATCAAAGGCTGTATTGAACATGCGAATAATTTCCGCAGACTCATTGCTCACAATGGTTTGGTTTTTTTTATCCCACAGCACCGGCACGGTGACGCGTCCGCTATAGTGCGGATCGGCATGTAGATAAAGCTGATAAAGAAATTGATGTTGGTAGAGCGTATCGCCAGTGGCTGCCGGGAAATCATCAGCAAATGTCCAGCCGTTTTCCAACATCAGCGGATGCACCACAGAGACAGAAATAAACGGCTCCAGACCTTTTAACTTACGCAAAATTAGCGTGCGATGCGCCCACGGGCAAGCCAGCGAGACATATAAATGGTAGCGATCTTTTTCGGCGGCAAATCCCCCAACGCCAGAGGGACCGGGCTCGCCATCGGCGGTGAGCCAGTTGCGAAAGGCGGAAACGGAACGTTTGAAGCGTCCACCGGTAGATTTTGTGTCATACCAGGTGTCGTGCCAGACACCGTCAATAAGTTGTCCCATGCAGCTTTCTCCTTCAGATAGCAAAAGCGAGGAGTAAACTCCTCGCTTTAAATGTTCAGTATAGAACGCTTACCATTTTTTATTTAGCAAGCGGTCAAGGCTGTATGCGCCAGGCCCTGTGATAGCAAGTAACAGGAAACCGCCAACGATTGTCAGGTTTTTCATGAACATTAGGGAGTTGTCGCCCTGCGAAAAATCGTTATGGAAAATCAACGCGGTCAACAGTGTGAAGGCTGCGGTAAACAGCGCGGTGGTACGCGTCAGGAAGCCGAACAGGATTGCCAGACCGCCACCGAATTCAAGCAGAATGGTGAGTGGCAGCAGGAACCCCGGTACGCCCATTGATTCCATATACTGTTGAGTTGCCGCATAAGCGGTAATTTTGCCCCAACCCGCATAGATATAAAGAATTGGCATCAGGATACGTGCGATCAGAATACCAATATCATCTAATTTTTTCATCTTTCTCTCCAGAGGACCTTTGTGGCTGTAATAGCCGAAAATGTGCATTAACGGCCATTTGCCGCGTGTTTGCTGTCGATGGATAGGATAGTAATCGGGGCAAGGAGAGATTGTAAGCAAGGAAAACTGTTGAATTTTTTCAAAAAAATTGAGCAACAAGATGGCATAAAGGGCGATATCAACTATCGCCCGAAAAGACGCGCGGTATTAGGTTAACGCTGCGCGTTAAGAGTTGTTTTCACTAGCCGCCAAAGACTCCACACTCCCAGTCCGCGTCTGGCCCAGCGTATCAACATATTTGGATGGCGTACTGTCCAGACAGCCATTGCGCTGCTGCCAACCAGCACCCAGGAACGCAGACTTAATAAGGTGTTCCAGCCACGATCATAAGCACCTGTAGCTTCGAGCCATTCACGTCGGCTAACCGTGAGATCCAGCCTTTGTTGTTGGATCTCACTTAACAACAGCGCCTTACGTTTTAAACGCTCCGCTTTGTTGCTCACGATTTATCTTCCTCCAACAGGGCCCGGTCATTCGTTAGCTCCTTGCGAGTATGGCGCAGAAGCGTAGAGGCCCGTGCTTTACGCATTGTCCAAATGCCGCCAATTAACGCCAGCACCAACAATACGATCGTGGTCGCAATGATCGCGTTCAGACGATATTGCGCATCGATGGCCCAAATTATCAGCACCATCAAGCTCATCAGACCAAATGCGGCAAAAAGCATGGTTAGCCCCAGCATCAGCAGCAACTGGAATAAGTTCGCTTTCTCTTCTTCCAGTTCAACAACCGCCAGCCGCAGGCGGGTTTCAACCATCTCAACCAGGATGGTCAGCATACGCTGACCAATCCCCAGAACACTTTTGCCCGGTCCGGGCGCGTTTCGTGAATCCGCCATATTAGCGACGCGCCAGCAGTACGCCTAACACAACGCCAACAGCAGCACCAATGCCTACGCTGGCCCATGGATTATCACGAACATACTCATCAGTACGCGCCGCAGCTTCGCGGGTCTGTTTAGCGATAATATCGCCGGTCTCGCCAAGACGATGGCGGCTTTCACGCAATGCCTGCTCTGCTTTTGTACGCAACTTACTCAACTCTTCTTTCGATTTCTCCCCTGAATTGCTCAGCACTTCTTCCAGGGTATCCGCAAGGGATTTCAACTCAGCGCGCAGATGGTCAGCATTATCTTTCGACATAGTTCTCTCCAGGTGAGTGAGTGGTAACTTCCTTTAAAATCAGTAGTCACGAGCTTGCAGGGCTTTAAGTTCTCTTTCGGCCTCTTCAAGCTTGCGTTCACGTTTACTTATCTTCTCCGCATCACCTTTTTGCTTTGCCTCACGCAAATCCTGACGGCGTTCGGCAATCTCCTGCTGCTGTTTAGCAATCTCTTTTTGATGGTCGGCACGCAGTTTGCTGTCTGAGCAATTTGCGCGCACTTCACCTAACGCTCGCTTCAGACCATCAACGCGATTGTGATTGTTATGCTTTTCGGCATAGCTGATTTCACGTTGGATCTCTTGCTCCTTTTCCTGGCAAAGCGTTGCTGCATGAGAAACAGCGCTCAGAGAGAAAACAGCCAGCGCCAGTATGATGCGGTTTTTCATATAGAACTTTCCATTGTTGACTAGCGAAACGGTTGCTGCGCCAGCATCCAGTGATTGAAAATGAACCCTGGTTCCGTTTACTCAAGCATAGAACGTTAACGGCGAAACACCAAAGTGAGTGAAAAGATTCAGAATCCAGGAAATATCAACCAAACCGGTGAGTGCTATTGCGCAGACGGTTTAACCACGCGGGAGAGAGGTTATCGTCATCCTGCGCGGCGATGATATAGCTATGGGGAAGCGTGCGATCCAGCACGGCTTTTGCTGCTGCGCTTTGCGCGCTGGAGTCGAACTTAATCAATAAGGTATCGTTTTGCGGTGTAATGCTTTTGAAGTGAATACCGTTGGCGTCCAGATGATGCCAGATGGCAAAACCATCCGGCACGCTGACATGCTGCGTCGCCGGGCGAATTGCCAGCGTAGATTCACGCTTATGTAACGTTACCCAGGCAATAGAAACAGCGCTGCACAGCACCATCACCGTGATAGACATTAATAACCAGCGCAGCAGAGGACGTGGCGATTTCATGGTATTAACTCCGTTTACTGTGTTTTTTCTTCCACAGCACTGCCAGTGAACCAACAAGGCCTATTACCAGCAGTACCACTGGCAAAAGCATCAGGCAGGACATCAGTGCATCTTCATACTTGCGAAACACCGGTGTTTTGCCCAGCAGATATCCCAGCGAGGTGAGAATCAGCACCCATAACAGACCGCTTATCCAGTTAAATAGCTGGAAACGGGTATTGTTCAGACCCGAAAGACCCGCGATGGTCGGCAACAGCGTGCGCACAAAGGCGATAAAACGCGCAATCAGCAGCGCGGAAAGCCCATGTTTGTGAAACAGATGGTGCGCTCGCTGGTGGTAATGGGCGGGTAGATGTGACATCCAGTTTTGTACAATCCGCGTATTGCCCAGCCATCGCCCTTGTATATAACTGAGCCAACAACCCAGGCTGGCTGCTGTGGTCAGCAGAAGAATGGTCTGCGGATAACCCAGAGCTCCTTTGGCAATCAGCACGCCAATGAGTATCAGCAGGCTATCGCCCGGCAGAAATGCGGCAGGAAGCAGGCCGTTTTCCAGAAATAAAATGACAAATAAAACAAAATAAAGCATGCCGATCATGCCAGGATTCGACAGCGTTTCAAAATCCTGGCTCCAGAGGGCATGGAGTAGTTGGCTTAAAAGTTCCATTCAACGTTCCTGACACATCGATTTACGTCACGTCCGCTACCTGTACAGAACAGCACGGCGATTATCTTCACAACATTATGGTCGCACATGGCACATCCGGGTGCAGTCGTTCTCAGGACAGAGACGCGGTGAGCAAGCACTAACTCACTTCATGGCAAAATGCATACAATTGTAACAAAGGCCGACGTAATACGTCAGTCATTAAAAAACGATTTATACAGTGATTCTGCTTGTCAGGAGAGGGGGTGGCGAGGGTATTTACAAAGGCTGACACTCTATACACAAAATGAGGGCCAGACGCCGCATTTTACTGCGCCTGGCGGAGCGATTTTACTTGCTGCTATTAACGGCAGTATCAAGATGCACAACCGGATTTTCTGCAAATAGATAACGATCGGCATTAAATTCGAAATCGTCGCTCGTTTCGTTAAACAGCATCAGCTTGGTATTTTCCAGATGTTGCCACATGGCCAGTTTTGCCGCATGGGGGTCTTTGCGGATTAAAGCCTTCAGAATCTGATCGTGATCGTCACACCAGTTATCCACGGTGCGCAGATCGATATGATCGTGCAATTTTTTCCAGTATGGATTGTGCACACGTTGCGTCCACATCTTCTCGACGATGGCTGCCAGGGCGCTATTCTGCGTTGCCAGCGCCACCTGAACATGGAACTGGAGATCCCACTCGGAGTCGCGGAAGCATTTCTCCTGGCGCGCCTTCTCCTGAATTTCCATCAGCTTCATAATGTCTTGTTTCGTCACTTGAGTCGCGGCGAATTCGGCAATATTACTTTCAATAAGCTGACGCGCCTGCAGCAGCTCGAACGGGCCATAATTGGCGAATTCGAGGTTTTCATCAGGCGCCTGATTATATCGCGCCTGGTTGGATATCACATGAATACCCGAGCCTTTGCGCACTTCTACATAGCCTTCAACTTCCAGCATGATAATGGCTTCACGAACCACGGTCCGACTGACGTTTTTTTCATCGGCAATGAAACGCTCAGCGGGAAGTTTGTCCCCCACAAGATAGACACCTTGCTCAATACGGCTTTTAAGCTCGGCGGCAAGTTGTTGGTACAAACGGCGTGATTCGGAGATTTCCATATGGGCTCCAGGCAGGATAAGGCAATATTAGATTTGTTATACCACTTTTACGAGATTCTCACCATATTAATAGCCATGAAAAAGCCGCCATAAATGGCGGCTTATTAGGCATTAGACCACTAACTTGCTAATTCTGGGCGGCAATATCGCTATGCGAACTGCTTGCCACCACTTCCTCGGCAGTTTTGTTTTTCAGCACCGTCCAGATAAGCACTGCGCCCATCAGGTCGAACAGGGCCAGCACGGCGAAGAGCGGGCTAAAACCAATGGTATCTGCCAGCGCACCCACTACCAGCGCAAATAAGGTACTCGCAGTCCATGCGGCCATACCGGTCAGGCCGTTGGCGGTTGCCACTTCATTACGACCAAATACGTCGGAAGAGAGTGTAATCAGCGCGCCGGAGAGAGACTGGTGCGCAAAACCACCGATGCACAGCAGACCAATAGCAACATACGGGCTGGTGAACAGACCAATCATACCTGGGCCAATCATCAGCAGTGCGCCCATGGTGACGACCAGCTTACGTGAAACGATCAGATTCACACCAAACCAGCGCTGGAACAGCGGCGGCAGGTAACCACCGACGATGCAGCCAAGGTCAGCAAACAGCATCGGCATCCAGGCGAACATGGCGATTTCTTTCAGGTTAAAGCCGTAAACCTTGAACATGAACAGCGGGATCCAGGCGTTGAAAGTCCCCCAGGCTGGTTCAGCAAGGAAACGTGGCAGCGCGATACCCCAGAACTGACGAGTACCGAGGATCTGCCATACAGTCAGTTTTTTACCGTTGTCTTTCTGATGCTGGGCTTCCTGACCACCAATGATGTACTCGCGTTCTTCATCGGTCAGTTTTTTCTGGTCACGAGGGTGTTTATAGAAGAACAGCCATGCCATCGCCCAGGCGAAACTCAGTACACCAGAGATGATGAAGGCCATTTCCCAACTGTGCATAACGATAGCCCAGACCACCAGCGGCGGAGCAATCATCGCACCAATAGAAGAGCCAACGTTAAAATAGCCTACGGCAATAGAGCGCTCTTTTGCCGGGAACCATTCGGAGGCTGATTTCAGACCTGCCGGGATCATTGCCGCTTCTGCTGCGCCTACTGCGCCACGCGCCAGTGCCAGGCCGCCCCAGCTTCCTGCCAACGCCGTCGCGCCACAGAATACCGCCCAGGTAATGGCGAAGAAGGCATAACCAATTTTGGTGCCGAGCACGTCGAGAACGTAGCCCGCTACTGGTTGCATAATGGTATATGCTGCGGAGTAGGCCGCAATGATATAAGAATACTGCTGTGTGGTAATGTGCAGCTCTTCCATCAGGGTGGGTGCGGCTGCCGCCACGGTGTTACGTGTCAGGTACCCAAGCACGGTGCCGACCGTCACCAGTGCTATCATGTACCAACGTAATCCTTTGATCTTACGCATGTAAACCTCATCGTTATGTTATTTCCGCCTACGCGGTCATCCGCAGAGTTTCTGTGAATGAAAACGGGAGGACGTGACCAGGAGCGTCTCCCGGTACGGCCCAAACTTTGCCATTAAAGTAAGCGTGTTTAAGTCGGTATCCTTTCCGCTATATCCGATTAATGTGTTATCGGGAATGCATTCCGTCGGTTTATATTTCGACGGCAGGAAAGATAACTTGTCATACAACTTGAAAAGGTGAGTGATATCACAAAAGTGTTTTTCTTTGTGTGGTCTTTAACTTTAATTAAAAAAGCCAGATATGGCGCGGTTTATGGCGCTATTTAGCCCTATGGGGCGCAAATATTTGTCCGTTTTTATTGATCTAACGCACGAAAAAATCTTCGGCCTATAGAAATTGGTGTGATAACTTTGACACCATGAAAGGTAGACATCAGACGCACTCGCTAAGAGGAAGACGATAATGACCCCGTTTATGACCGAAGATTTCCTGCTCGACACTGAATTTGCTCGCCGCCTGTACCATGACTACGCAAAAGATCAGCCGATTTTTGACTATCATTGCCACTTGCCACCGCAGCAGATCGCTGAAAACTATCGTTTTAAAAACTTGTATGACATCTGGCTGAAAGGTGATCACTATAAATGGCGCGCTATGCGCACCAACGGTGTGCCTGAACGCCTCTGTACCGGTGATGCATCGGACCGTGAGAAGTTTGATGCCTGGGCTGCAACAGTGCCGCACACTATTGGCAACCCGTTATACCACTGGACGCATCTGGAGCTCCGTCGTCCATTTGGTATTACAGGTAAGCTGCTGTCACCTGCAACCGCAGATGAAATTTGGGATCGAGGCAATGAACTGTTGGCGCAGGATAAATTTTCTGCACGCGGGATCATGCAGCAGATGAATGTGAAAATGGTGGGTACAACTGACGATCCGATCGATTCACTGGAGCATCACGCCGCTGTCGCTAAAGACACCAGCTTTACCATTAAAGTACTGCCGAGCTGGCGTCCTGATAAAGCCTTTAATATTGAGCTCGCGACCTTCAATGACTATATGGCGAAGCTGGGTGAAGTTGCTGATACCGATATTCGTCGTTTTGCCGATTTGCAAACGGCTCTGGGCAAACGTCTGGATCACTTTGCCGCTCACGGCTGTAAAGTTTCTGACCATGCTCTGGACGTGGTGTTGTTCGCTGAAGCGACGGAAGCGGAGCTGGATGGCATCCTTGCTCGCCGCCTCGCTGGTGAAACGCTGAGCGAAAAAGAGGTTGCGCAGTTCAAAACTGCGGTGCTGGTCTGGCTGGGGGCGGAATATGCTCGTCGTGGCTGGGTGCAGCAGTACCATATTGGCGCGCTGCGCAATAACAACCTGCGCCAGTTCAAGTTACTGGGGCCAGATGTTGGTTTCGACTCCATTAACGATCGCCCACTGGCAGAAGAGCTCTCCAAACTGCTGAGCAAGCAGAATGAAGAGAATCTGCTACCGAAAACCATCCTTTATTGTCTGAACCCACGCGATAACGAAGTGCTTGGCACCATGATCGGCAACTTCCAGGGTGAAGGGATGCCGGGCAAGATGCAGTTTGGTTCTGGCTGGTGGTTTAACGATCAGAAAGATGGCATGGAACGTCAGATGACCCAACTCGCACAGCTTGGTCTGCTTAGCCGTTTCGTGGGGATGTTGACCGATAGTCGTAGCTTCCTCTCGTATACTCGCCATGAATATTTCCGCCGCATTCTCTGCCAGATGATTGGCCGTTGGGTCGCTGCGGGAGAAGCGCCGGCAGATATCCAGTTGCTGGGTGAGATGGTGAGAAACATTTGCTTTAACAATGCGCGTGACTACTTCGCGATTGAACTGAACTAAGGTCGTTTTGAGGTTGATATGCAATACATCAAGATCCATTCGCTGGATAACGTTGCGGTAGCACTGGCTGATCTCGCCGAGGGCGCGGAAATCGTCATCGACAACCAGACCGTTCGGCTGCGCCAGCCGGTGGTGCGCGGGCATAAGTTTGCTCTGCAACCCATTGCGCAAGGTGAAAACGTCGTCAAATACGGTCTACCGATTGGCCATGCGACAACCGATATCGCACCGGGCGAGCACATTCATTCTCATAATGCGCGGACCAATCTGAGCGATCTCGATGAGTATAGCTATCAACCTGATTTTCAGGACGAAGGCGCTCAGGTGGCAGATCGGGAGATCCAGATCTACCGCCGCGCTAACGGCGAAGTCGGTATTCGCAACGAATTATGGATCCTGCCTACGGTCGGTTGTGTAAATGGCATTGCCCGGCAGATCCAAAACCGTTTCCTTAAAGAGACAGGGGATGCCGAAGGCATTGACGGAGTTTATCTGTTCAGCCACACCTATGGTTGTTCACAGCTGGGCGATGACCACATCAATACCCGTACCATGCTGCAAAACATGGTACGACACCCTAATGCGGGCGCAGTGTTGGTTATTGGCCTGGGTTGTGAAAACAACCAGGTCGATGCTTTCCGTCAAACGCTGGGTGAGTTTGACCCGGAACGCGTACACTTTATGGTTTGCCAACACCAGGACGATGAAGTGGAAGCGGGGTTGGAACATCTGCATGCTCTGTACGAAGTGATGCGTAATGACAAGCGCGAGCCAGGCAAACTGAGCGAACTGAAATTCGGTCTGGAGTGTGGCGGGTCCGATGGGTTATCTGGTATTACCGCCAACCCGATGCTGGGGCGTTTCTCCGACTATGTGATTGGTAACGGCGGGACGACCGTGCTGACCGAAGTCCCGGAGATGTTTGGCGCAGAGCAGATCCTGATGAGCCACTGCCGCGATGAGTCGACTTTTGAAAAAACGGTCACCATGGTGAACGATTTCAAACAATATTTTATTGCTCACAACCAGCCGATCTATGAGAACCCATCGCCAGGTAATAAAGCGGGGGGCATCACAACGCTGGAAGAGAAATCACTTGGCTGCACGCAAAAAGCAGGCGCCAGTCAGGTCGTGGATGTTCTGCGCTACGGCGAACGGCTGAAAACGCACGGTCTGAACCTGTTAAGTGCACCGGGTAACGATGCTGTCGCGACCAGTGCTCTGGCGGGAGCGGGATGCCATATGGTGCTGTTCAGCACCGGACGAGGTACACCTTATGGCGGCTTTGTACCGACAGTGAAAATCGCCACCAACAGTGAGCTGGCAGCGAAGAAAAAACACTGGATCGACTTCGATGCCGGCCAACTGATACACGGTAAAGCGATGCCGCAGTTGCTAACCGAGTTTGTCGATGTGATTGTGGAAATCGCTAATGGCAAGCAGACGTGTAATGAAAAGAATGATTTCAGAGAGTTAGCCATTTTCAAAAGCGGCGTAACGCTATAACTATTTATCACACCGGTCATTTGCTGCTGCAAATGACCGGTAATAGCCAATATTAATTAGCTACGCAGGGCGTTTTTTACTAAACGCTCATCTTCAGCCTGGCAGGCGGCGGCAGTAAACAACACATCGGTCGATGAGTTCAGCGCTGTTTCGCAGGAGTCCTGCAACACGCCAATAATAAAGCCGACGGCTACCACCTGCATTGCCACATCATTTGGGATCCCAAACATATTACAGGCCAGCGGAATGAGCAGTAGCGAGCCACCGGCTACACCAGATGCGCCACATGCGCAGAGTGTGGCTACTACGCTTAACAGCAGGGCTGTCGGCAAATCAACAGCGATCCCCAGCGTATGTACCGCCGCCAGCGTCAACACCGTGATAGTGATCGCGGCACCCGCCATATTAATCGTCGCACCCAACGGAATTGAAACCGAGTAGGTATCACGATCAAGATTCAGCTTCTCACAGAGCGCCATATTAACCGGTATGTTGGCAGCGGAGCTGCGCGTAAAGAAGGCAGTGACGCCACTTTCACGCAGGCACGTAAACACCAGCGGGAAGGGATTGCGGCGTATCTTCCAGAACACCAGCAGCGGGTTCAGTACCAGCGCCACAAACAACATACTGCCAATCAGCACTACCAGCAGTTGCGCATAACCCCACAAAGCGGCAAAACCTGATGTAGCAAGCGTGGCGGAGACCAGACCAAAGATACCAATTGGCGCACAGCGAATCACCAGCTTCACGATAAAGGTCACGGCATTCGACATATCAGCTATCAGATTTTTCGTCGTCTCATTGCTGTGACGAAGCGCGAATCCTAATCCAACAGCCCATACCAGGATACCGATATAGTTGGCTTCAAGCAGCGCGGTGACGGGGTTTGCAACCATGCTGGTTAGTAAACCGCGCAGCACTTCGACAATACCGGACGGCGGGGTAATTTCCGTTGCACCCGTAACGAGCTGGAGTGTGGAAGGAAAGAGGAAGCTGGCGATCATCGCGGTCAGTGCCGCGGCAAAGGTTCCTAATATATAAAGAACCAGCACTGGGCGGATGCGTGTTTTCTGCCCCTGTTGATGCCCGGCGATAGAAGCCATTACCAACATGAATACCAATACTGGCGCAACCGCCTTTAACGCGCCGACGAAGAGGGTACCCAAAATGCCGGTAGCTATAGCAGCCGGTTGGGAAATCCATGCCAGTAAGATGCCGAGAACCAAACCAATAAGTATTTGTTTTACCAGACTGCCAGCAGCGATACGCTGCAGCAACCCATTAGGGCGGGGTGTTGTCATTGAGTGCTTCCTTCGGTGATGTTAACGCCCATCCACGACGTGTTTTTATGTCTTTCGTTTAATGGATGTAACAAATGTTTGCACAACCGATTATAGGAATTTTCCTGCAATGCAAAAGCAGAGAATTGGGCAATTTGCCACTATGCCGTTTTTTTTAACTTTTCATTATCAAATTTGTGACATGAATGGCAGGGCAAAGAAAAACTTGCTCTGCATATATGAAGAGCAAGTTTAGGATTTATAGCGAGTGGGTCGCTTTACCGGGCTTCAGGCAGTTAGCTCTTGCCCAACATCATCTGCCGGAAAGACGACACCGGTTTGTCGACGGATCTCGGTAAGAAGTTTTGCCGTTGTGCGGCTAACCGCCAGCCCCGGGTGATTGACTTCGTTCTCTTCCACTAACTGGGCGAAAGCCTCGGCTTCATACAGCATGGTATTGATATGCTGCGGCAAGGTGATCTCTTGCGCTTTGCCACCGCGCGGAACAATCGACACCTTCTGACATTCGGAGATCTTTTCGATCATCAGCGATCCTGCTTCACCCTGAATTTCGCTTGGTAGCACGGAATCGCTCACTTTTGAGTGTTGTAGCGTGACGCTGAAATCGCCGTAATCCATCACCACCACGCCGTGAGCATCTACACCGCTCTCCAGCAAGCTGGCGGAGGCCAGCACCCTGTGCGGTTCGCCCCATAGCGCGACCGCCGATGCCAGACAGTAGAAACCGATATCCATAATCGAGCCATTGGAGAAGGCAGGGTTAAAGGTATTCGGGTTTTCTCCATCAAGGTAGCGCTGATAGCGTGACGAATATTGGCAGTAATTGATAAACGCTTTACGCAATTTTCCCAGTTTTGCCAGAGACTGTTTCAGCAGCACGAAATTCGGCAGGCTGGCGGTTTTGAAGGCTTCGAAAAGAACCACCTGGTGTTCCCGGGCACAGGCAATGGCTGCTTCCACTTCATGCAGATTGGATGCCAGTGGTTTTTCGCAGATCACATGCTTTTTATGGCGCAGGAAAAGCTGTGTTTGCGGGAAGTGCAAGGAATTAGGACTGGCAATATAGACCGCATCAATGGCATCGCTTTGCGCCAACTCTTCCATAGAGGTAAACAGGTGTTCGACCGGGTAGTCGCTGGCGAATGCTTGCGCCTGTTCAAGGCTGCGTGAGTAGACGGCAGTAAGTTTATATTTGCCAGTTTCGTGGGCGGCATCGACAAACTGGCGAGAGATCCAGTTGGTGCCTATGACAGCGAAGCGTATCATACAGGCGCTTTTTCTCCGTGAATAAGTACTGTTGACACTCTACCACGGGAAGATGACAAAACCAGTGCGCGATAGCAGAGTCAGCATTTTAGTGATGAAAACTTTACACATTGCGAGCCAACGCAAGCTGCGTCAACCACAGGCGCGTATCAAACTCTAACTGATGATACTGCGGTTCCATATGGCAGCAGAGTTGGTAAAACGCCTTGTTATGCTCTTTCTCTTTCAGGTGGGCCAGTTCGTGTACCACAATCATGCGCAGAAACGCTTCCGGCGCATCGCGAAATACGGTAGCGACACGGATCTCGGCCTTTGCTTTCAGTTTGCCGCCCTGGACACGCGATACTGCCGTATGCAGCCCGAGGGCATTGTTCAACACATGAATTTTGCTGTCATACATGACTTTATTTACCGGCGCGGCATTGCGCAGATACCGGTTTTTCATATCCAGGGTGTATTGATATAACGCTTTGTCAGTGGTGATGTCGTGACTGTCGGGATAGCGTTTATGCAGCACATCACCCAATCGGTCTTGAGTAATCAGTATATTTACCTGCTCCAGCAGGGATTCAGGGTATCCCTGAAGGTAGGTGAGCGTCTTCATTGCAAAAAGGGTTTACATCTCTGGTTGATTGAGCGATAAAGCGCACGAATTCTAGCACTGCGGAGGGGCGATGAGCCAGGTAGAGTTAAACGGACAATCATTCACATTAGAGCGATTCCCGGTCGGCGTGGAAGAGGCGTCTTTACAGGCATGGGATGCGGCGGATGAATATCTGTTGCAACAGGTGAATGAGGAAGCAGGCCCGGTGCTCATCTTTAATGATAACTTCGGCGCGTTGAGCTGTGCGCTGGCGCAGCATAACCCGGTCAGCGTCAATGACTCCTTGATTGCGGAGCTGGCAACACGCCATAACTTGCGCATCAATGATATTGATGAAAACGCCGTCACGTTTCAGGACAGCCTGACGCCGCTCCCTGCCGCTCCTGCGCTGGTGTTGATTAAGATACCGAAACACCTGGCATTGCTGGAACAGCAGTTACGTGCATTACGTGTGGTGGCAACCTCGCAAACGCGGATAATCGCCGGAGCGAAAGCGCGGGATGTGCATAACTCCACACTGGCGCTGTTTGAAAAGATCCTCGGGCCAACCACCACCACTCTGGCGTGGAAAAAGGCGCGGCTGATCAACTGTAGCTTTAACGCACCCGCATTAGCGGAAGCTCCACAGCTTGCAAGTTGGAAACTGGAAGGCACTGACTGGACGATTCACAACCATGCGAATGTCTTTTCCCGCAGCGCTCTGGATATTGGCGCGCGCTTTTTCCTGCAACATTTGCCGGAAGGGGGGGAGGGCGAGATGGTCGATCTCGGTTGTGGCAATGGTGTTATCGGTTTAAAACTGTTGGCGCAAAATCCAGCCGCTCGCGTACTGTTTGTCGATGAATCCGCTATGGCAGTGGCCTCCGCCCGGTTGAATGTGGAGACTAACCTGCCAGATGATATCGCGCGCAGCGACTATCTGATTAACAACGCATTGTCGGGCGTGGAAGCCGATCGTTTCGACGCCGTGTTGTGTAATCCACCGTTTCATCAGCAAAGCGCCATCACCGACCATATTGCCTGGCAAATGTTTAATGATGCGCGTCGCTGCCTGAAATATGGGGGTGAACTGCGTATCGTGGGTAATCGCCACCTTGACTATTTTCGCAAGCTAAAAAGGGTGTTTGGCAATTGTGAAACCGTGGCGACTAATAATAAATTCGTTATTCTGAAAGCGGTGAAGCTGCGGAAAAAACGCTAGCGCGCACTACGTTAATGGTATGAGACTTTTGCCGTTCAGGAACCGAATGGCAAAAGCCTTAACCAACGTCATAAATCCCCTGATGTTTCTTTAAATCTTAAATCTCCAGCGCCAGTTTTGTCCCCTGCGCTATCGCGCGGCGGGCATCCAGTTCTAATGCCACATCGCATCCGCCGATTAAGTGTACCGTTTTGCCTTTTTCACGCAGCGGATCGGCCAGTTCGCGTCGTGGTTCCTGGCCTGCGCAGATGACGATATGATCGACGGGCAATAACTGCGGTTGGCCTGCGATCAATAGATGTAAACCGGCATCGTCGATCTTCTGATAGCTCACCGCGGGGATCATTTTTACTCCGCGTGAGATAAGCGTGGTGCGGTGGATCCAGCCCGTTGTTTTGCCTAACCCTTCCCCAGGCTTACTGGCTTTGCGTTGCAACATCACAATACGCCGTGGGCTTTTTACCCGGAGTGGCCCTTCAGGACGCAAGCCGCCCACTTCATTGAGGCTGGTATCAATCCCCCATTCAACGCAAAACTCGGCAATATTCTGGCTGGTGGGTTCACCCGGCTGGCTTAAATACATAGCCGTATCGAAACCAATTCCCCCACAGCCTATAATGGCGACGCTTTCCCCAACCGGGACCTTATCGCGCAACACATCCAGGTAAGTCAGCACCTTCGGATGATCAACACCCTCAATAGGTGGAATACGCGGATCGATACCGCAGGCGAGGATCACTTCATCAAATATCGTTAGCATCTGCGGCGTCACGCGCTGATTCAGGCAAAGCGCCACACCGGTTAATTCGATCATGCGCCGATAGTAACGTAGCGTTTCATAAAACTCCTCTTTGCCGGGGATCTGTTTGGCAATATTAAACTGCCCGCCAATTTCCCCTTGCGCATCGAATAGCGTCACGCTATGTCCGCGTGCGGCAGCATTGACAGCAAAGGCCAGCCCCGCTGGCCCAGCACCGACAACAGCGAGGTTTTTCTTACGTGCAGCCGGGTAAATGGGCATTTCCGTTTCATGACAGGCACGTGGATTGACCAGGCAGGAGGTGACTTTGCCAACAAAGATTTGATCCAGGCAGGCCTGGTTACAGCCGATGCAGGTATTGATTTCATCAGCGCGTCCGCTTTGTGCTTTCGATACAAACTCGGCATCCGCGAGGAAAGGACGCGCCATCGAAACCATGTCGGCATCACCACGCGCAAGGATCTCTTCTGCCACCTGTGGATCGTTGATGCGGTTAGTGGTGATCAATGGAATGCTGACTTTACCTTTCAGTTTACGCGTGACCCAACTGAAGGCTCCGCGTGGTACTGGCGTGGCGATTGTCGGAATACGCGCTTCATGCCAGCCAATCCCGGTGTTAATCAGGGTGACGCCTGCTTTTTCCATTGCCTGCGCGAGTGTGATGGTCTGATCAAGTGTGCCGCCGTCTTCCACCAGATCCAGCATTGACAGTCGATAGATAATAATAAAGTTGTGGCCTACACGTTCACGCACGGCACGCACCACTTCCAGTGCGAAACGCATCCGCCTTGCATAATCACCGCCCCACTCATCTTCCCGCTGGTTAGTACGAGCCGCGAGGAATTCATTAATCAAGTAGCCTTCAGAACCCATGACTTCAACGCCATCGTAACCTGCCTGCTGCGCCAACTGCGCGCAGTGGGCGAAGTCATCAATTAAGCGGAGAATTTCGTCATGGCTTAATTCATGGGGCATGAAACGGTTGATTGGTGCCTGAAGTGCTGAGGGGGCAACCAGGTGAGGCTGGTAGCTATAGCGCCCGGTATGTAAAATTTGCAGCGCGATTTTGCCCCCCTGCTGGTGCACAGCATCAGTGATGAGCCGGTGATGGGCTAGCTGTTCGGCATTGTTTAGCACAGCCCCCCCCTGCATGGTGACGCCGGAAGGAGCAGGAGCAATGCCACCAGTAACGATCAATGCCACACCGTGGCGTGCTCGCTCAGCATAAAACGCAGCCAGCCGCTCTGCACCATCTGGCAACTCTTCAAGCCCGGTATGCATTGAGCCCATTAAGATGCGATTTTTCAGCGTGGTAAAGCCCAGATTAAGTGGGGCGAGTAGCGACGGGTAAAAATTCATGCTCTATCCATTGTAAAAAAATTGTTATGTGGTCGGATGAGTTCTACTTTAGCTGTCGCAACGGAAAAGGGAAAAGCAGGAGCTGATGATTGTGATGTGATTCAAATAAAGTCTCTGCCAGCTTCACGGTATCAGGGGAAATGCTAAACATTTCCCCTCAATGGCAATGGTCAGTCAGACGACAGATGAGGGAGTTGAGAGTCTATTTTTTTCTAACAATGCGTTATATATCTTTTTAATATTGTCGGAGCTTGTTGTATTAAGCCAATGATCAATAGCCCGATATGCATGTTCTAAATCAGCTTGACTATTATTTTTCTTCGCGCTTAACAGCGTATTTTTCCTCAGTATGAATCTGAGTGAATTCTTTATAGCTTTATCTATTTTTCCTTGGGATTGTATCTTGCCATTTGTCGTGTTGGTTATTTTTGCTGTTGGGCAATAACAGGATTCACTACCCATTATTATTCGGGTGGCAGGTTTTAGTTGCCTGCATAAATAACGGTGGTTGGGATCCTCGCATTCCGGGATGGTTGTTTCTGATGAAACTGTTTTTGCTGACGAGCTAATATTAACCACCCGCGTTTCAGCGTGGGGGAGAGGAATGAGTGACCGGTTGTGGATTGCTATATCGGTGCTGTTGCCGGAGTCGATTATTTGATATGCCGGGTTCGTCTTCGCACTATAAACCACGCCACCGATGGTAGCCGACAACACAAGCAGAGACAGTATTCCTCCCAGCCATTGTGACGCACCGCAGCGAAAACCCTCCGGTTGCTGAACCGGCTGAGTGGTCATCAGACTCATTTCCCGGCCATCATGAAATAGCGGTTGTAGTTCATGTTCTGGTTGCTTGCCCCTGAACCATGATATTACGCGTTCTGCTATCCCCTTGCTTTGTTGCCTCTCTCTCTGCTTTTCCGAAGAGGAGATGGCGTTGAGTTGTTGTATAAAAACGGAAGGAGACGTTACGGTACGGGAGCAGTGGGCTATTTCTACTGGAATGGCGACACTATTTATTGCGGCAGATGGCTTATGCATAATGGTTCCTGTGCCTTGCAACGAAAGAGAACAGGCCCTTTTATGCCGTAAGGCGCAGGAACTCACCACTAAAAAAGGCTTTAGCCACCCAGGGAAATATCACATTCCGATTATACATTTTGTCGATTGTTAACGTAACTTATAAGAATATTGATTGGTTAATCTTCTATACACTACTTTAATCTCTTCATCGGTTGCATTACCAACCCAGTTATTAATATCCTGATATTCTTTTTCTAAGTTAGTTTCATCATTTCTATCTATCGCTCTTGATAGAGAATTAGTCTTCAGCATAGCTTTGACCGCATTTCTGGTAATACTGGCATTTGAATCGACGGTTACCCCGTTCTCAGGAGGACCTTTTCGAGTAGAACATGGTCGTGTTTGATAAGCACGTGCTCGTGATTTACATCCTGTCGGTTTATTTTTCGTGGTGCTTTCAGTTTGCGTACACCCGGTAGTGGTGCTTTCAGCTTTCGTGCTCCCGGTCGTGGAGCTTTGCGTTTCTGTGCTCCCGATGGCGGTGTTTGTTATTTGCGTAGTGGGGCAGTAACAATATTCTCCACCCATTTTTACTCGCGTTTGACCCGTTGTGTTAAGCTGGCTGCATAGATGGCGGCTGTTGAAATCCTCACAATCCGGGATGGATATTCTGGACGAGACGGTTGCAGGCGACGTGCTATTATCCACCAGCGCTTCAGCCTGGGGGAATGGAATGAGCGACCCGTGGCTTAGCGTCATACTGCTGTTGTTATACGCTGGGTACGTTCTGACACCATAAACAACGCCACCGATGGTGGCCGACAGCACAAGCAGAGACATTACTCCTCCCAGCCAATGTGATACACCGCAGCGAAAACCCTCCGGTTGCTGAACCGTCTGAGTGGTCATCAGGCTCATTTCCCGGCCATCATGGAATAGCGGTTGTTGCTCATGTTCTGGTTGTTTGCCCCTGAACCATGATATTAAGCGTTCTGCTACCCCCTTGTTTTGTTGTCTTTCTCTCTGTTGTCCCGAAGAGGAAATAGAGTTGAGTTGTTGTACAAAAATGGAAGGGGACGTTACGGTGCGGGAGTTATGAACCGTTTCTATTGGAATGGCGACACTATTTATTGCGGCAAATGGCTTATGCATAATGGTTCCTGGGTCTTACTACATATTGGCAACAGACCCTTTTATGCAGTAAGGCGCAGAAACTCACCACTAAAAAACCGCTTCAACCCACCAGTCCTGGAGCCCGCCACATTGATGTGGTCAGCCCGCTGTCCACCAGCGCAAGCTGATCGGCATAGACCGCTTGCCACTTTTGCATCATGACAGCGTAAAGCTCACGATGCTCTGCGTTAGGAGTGAACTCCTTACTCCAGTTCACCAGACGCTCGCCGGTCGCGGCCATATCATCATACAACCCAGCCCCAAAACCGGCGGCGATAGCACAGCCCAGCGCAGTGGCCTCTTTCACTTGCGGCACGCGCACTGGCAGACCGGTGACATCGCTTAAAATCTGGCTCCAGAGCGCTCCCTTTGCACCACCGCCAGCAAACACCAGATTGTCGAAACTGATGCCGGAAAAGTGGGAGATCTGTGCCAGGTTGCACGCTGAAACAATGGCGGCATTCTCTTCCAGAGCACGAAAAAGTGTAGCTTTGTTGCATTTATCCGCGTCGATAGAGAGGTTAATAAATGACGGTGCGGCGTGATACCACTGCTTAAAATGCATGGCATCAGAGAAGATGGGCATCACCCCCCATGAGCCCGCCGGAACACGGCTGGCCATCTCTTCCAGCAACGTATAGGTATCTATGCCCAACCGCTCGGCAATCAGTTTCTCTTCAGCACAGAAAGCATCGCGGAACCAGCGCATGGTCAGGCCGGTAAAAAAGCTAATTGACTCGGCTTGTGCCATGCCGGGAATAACATGTGGATTAATGCGGATGTTCATTTCAGGATCGGTACGCACCTGTGGCAGGTTAACCACTTGCTGCCAGAACGTGCCGCCCAGGATGGCCGTTTGTCCGGGCCGAACTATGCCAAGCCCGAGGCAACCGAGCTGCACATCGCCGCCACCCATTACCACTGGCGTACCTTCCCGCAAGCTGCTCTCCAGTGCGGCTTCACGCGTTACTTCCCCCAGCAGAGTGCCGGTCTCTTTAACCGGTGAGAGAATATCGGCACGAAGTCCCGCCATCGACAGTAATTCGGGTCGCCAGTCGCGAGTGAAGAGGTCGAGCATGCCGGTAGTGCCTGCATTCGAGGGGTCAACGGCTAACCAGCCGGAAAGCTTTGCCGCCAACCAGTCACTGATCATGGTGATGGTCGCAGCATTACGGTAAATATCAGGGCGATGGTGCGCCAGCCAGAGCAGACGTGGCATGGCGCTTAACGCCAGTGTCTGGCCGGAGACATGGTAGACTTCAGCTTCGAACAGGTTATCGTGGATCTCTTTGAGTTCCGCCACTTCCCGGCTGGCGCGGGCATCCACATTGGCGCAGGCCCAGATGGCATCCCCGTTGCGATCGTACAGCACAATCCCTTCACGCATCGAGCAGCAAGCGATTGATTTAATATCGGCCCCTTGCAGCCCTGCACGCTCCAGCGCCTGGCGGATGCACTGGCAGGCAAGTTGCCAGTTGGTCTCCAGATCAAACTCCATTGATCCCGGTACGTTCTCCACGCTCAGGTGTTTCCATTCTGCCTGGCCCACGGAAATTTGCCGCCCGGATAAATCAAAGATCACTGCACGAATGCTGCCGGTCCCTGCATCTAATGCTAAAAGGTAACTCATGGCCTTGCCTCCTTGCGCGGCCAGCGGCGCATTATTGCGCCAGTGCCAGAACCGCGCGTGCTGTCGTCTCTTCCGTCACCAGACCATTAATGCGGCGACCAGTAAGCGCGGCATAAATAGCATCGGCTTTCTCTTCCCCGCCCGCCACGCCGACAATCACTGGTAACTGGGCCAGTTCATCAAGCGTGACGCCGAGTAATTCTTTGTGGATCTCCAGCTCATTGACGCATTCGCCGTTAGCCTGCAAAAAGTAGCCGAGGATATCGCCTACCGCCCCCTTGCGCGCGAACATCAGTTGTTCACCTTCGCTGATGTAGCCAGAGCGCAAAATAGTGGCGTCGCGCTTCTGATTGACCGAGCCGATTCCCACAACAGCAACATCCGCAGCGCTGGCCGCCAGGATCACGTCCCGCACGCTTGATTCCCGCCTTAAGATCCCCGCGACCTCTGCCGAGGAAACACGTAGCGGCGCCGGGATCATGCTGACACGGCAAGCGGCATCAAGCTGACCAATACCCGTCATATAGGGGCCAACTCCACCGGACAGGGTTACCAGCCGAATTTGCTGCGAACTGATAAAACCACTTAAATGTTGCAGGCAGCTCATAGTGGTTTCACCAAAACCGATGGCCAATAGCTGCCCCGGTTGCAGTACACCCATTAGAGATTGCGCGGCACCAATACCTAATCGCACGCTCATTGGCGGCGTATTTAGCACGGGCAGTACGCGAACAATCTTCAGACCAAAATGCTGCTGTAGTTCAGTTTCCAGCGCTAAACATCCTTCATAGCGTGAGTTGATCTGCACACGTATCACACCCGACTGCCGCCCCTTTTCCAGCAAACGGGAAACTTTTAACCGGGGCAAGCCCAGACGCTCGCCAATATCATTTTGCGTTAGCCCGTCGTGGTAGTAGCACCAGGCCACGCGTGCCACTAGTTCTTCTTCTGCCAACGCCAGCCCGGCAAAGCGTCCTTCTTCAACTCTTCTTTCACTCATAACTGAACTCTTATAAAAATTTAGAACAAATGTTCGCTATTGCCTGAGCGGAAAATGTGAGCCGTCCGGCAAAACAGATCTTTTTCCTTAAACGCATCTAATCAGGATCTGAATAAGTAAAAGTGTGATCATCGCACGGTTGTAAATATAGTTCACCGTCTACGCTTTTGAACATTATTGAAACAAAAAATCATTTGTTCAATAGCGGAGCGAAAATGAAGCCACTGCTTGAAGCGCGAGCCATCAGCAAACAGTTTTCGGGTGTTACTGTTCTGAAAGCCATTGATTTCGCCGTTTATCCGGGGCAGATACACGCGTTAATGGGTGGCAATGGTGCAGGGAAATCGACACTAATGAAAATCATTGCCGGGGCGGAAAGTGCCGATAGCGGAGAGCTAACCGTCGCGGGTAAGCAATTTTCTCGACTCAAACCTGCGCTGGCGCACCAACTGGGCATTTACCTGGTGCCGCAAGAGCCGATGCTATTTCCCAATCTTAGCGTGCGGGAAAACATTCTGTTTCGCCTGCCGCGTAGTGCGCAAAACGCTGCCAGGCTGGCGGATAAACTGCAACAACTTCAGTGCCAGCTTAACTTACAGGCTGCGGCCAGCGCACTGGAAGTCGCCGACCAACAGATCGTCGAGATCCTGCGCGGTTTAATGCGCGATGCGCAGATCCTTATCCTTGATGAACCCACCGCCTCACTGACTCCCGGTGAAACTGAGCGCCTCTTTAGCCAACTCCGCGCCTTGCAGTCGCAGGGGATCGGCATTGTTTTTATCTCGCATAAACTTCCTGAGATCCGCTCACTGGCAAGCCATGTGTCGGTGATGCGTGACGGTGCCGTAGTGCTCAGGGGAGAAACCGCGGCCATGGATGACGCAACACTAATCGCGGCAATGACACCCGAGAGGCGTGAACAGGGGCTAAGCGACACGCAAAAATTGTGGCTGGCGCTGCCGGGGAACCGACGTACCCAGCCGCAGGATTTTCCGGTGCTACGGGTAGAAAATCTTACCGGGGAAGGCTTCATTGATATTTGCCTCGAACTGTATGGCGGGGAGATTGTCGGCCTCGCGGGATTAGTGGGTTCCGGGCGTACGGAACTGGCGGAAACCCTGTATGGGCTGCGTCCAGTCAAGGCGGGCCGTATATGGCTGGAGAACCGCGAGATCAGTGCCGACTCCACCCGTAAGCGTTTAACACATGGGCTGGTCTATCTGCCGGAGGATCGCCAGGTTTCAGGGTTGTTTCTTGATGCGCCGGTGTGCTGGAACACGGTAACCCTGAATGAACCCTCGCTCTGGCAACAACATACGCGTGAAGCTGCGGTGGTGGAGCGTTATCACCGCGCTCTTGGGATCAAGCTAAATAGTGCTGAGCAGAAAGTCCGTACCTTATCAGGCGGTAATCAGCAAAAAGTCCTGCTGGCTCGCTGCCTGGAGGCAAATCCACTATTGCTGATTGTCGATGAACCGACGCGCGGCGTGGATGTGGCGGCGCGCAAAGATATTTATCAGCTAATTAAAAGCGTAGCGGCGCAAAACGTGGCGGTACTTATGATCTCCTCTGATCTTGATGAGTTCCCCGATCTCGCCGATCGCGTGCTGGTTATGCATCAGGGCAGGATTAGCGGCGAACTAACACGTCAGGCCGTGAGTGTGGATCGCATGATGACGCTGGCTTTTGGCAGAGAGAGATGATGAAGATCCTTTTAAAAAACCGCGAGCTTAGCGCGCTGTTGGCGATCATTGGGCTGTTTGTCGTCCTGGTAGCGCTAAATCCCGCTTATCTAAATCTGCAAACGCTGGGCATGATCTTCGCCAGTAGCCAGATCCTCTGTTTACTGGCGCTGGGCGCAACGCTAGTGATGCTGACGCGTAACATCGATGTTTCGGTAGGATCGACGGTAGGGTTGTGCGCCATTGCCGTTGGTGTGGCGCTGAATAGCGGTTTCAGCTTGCCATTGGCGATCCTTTTTTCGCTCACGGTTGGCATGCTGGCAGGCGCGTTCAATGGGGTGCTGGTGGTCGGGCTGAAGATCCCGGCGATCGTCGCTACCCTCGGCACATTAGGGCTCTATCGCGGGTTGATGCTGCTATGGAGTGAAGGCAAGTGGATCGAAGGTCTCCCCTCCAGCCTGAAGGCACTATCCCAGCCGGTTTTTGCTGGTATTTCAACACTGGGCTACCTGGTGTTGTTGCTGTTGCTTATAGGCTCATGGCTATTGTCGCGCACAGCGTTCGGGCGCGATTTTTATGCCGTTGGCGATAACCTTGCTGCGGCTCGTCAGTTGGGTGTGGCGGTGAATCTGAAACGGATGTTGGCATTTACCGCGAATGGTGTGCTGGCAGCCTGTGCCGGGATTGTTTTTGCGGCACAGATAGGCTTTGTTCCTAATCAAACGGGCAGTGGGCTAGAGATGAAAGCCATCGCCGCTTGTGTATTGGGGGGGATCTCGCTACTGGGTGGCACAGGAACGCTGATCGGCGCTTTTTTGGGCGCCTTCTTCCTGACGCAAATCGACACCGTGCTGGTACTGTTCCGCTTGCCTGCGTGGTGGAATGATTTTATTGCCGGTCTGGTATTGCTCGGTGTGCTGGTGCTTGATGGACGTTTGCGGCGGGCGCTGGCCCAACACCAGAGGCAACAAAAATATGCCCGTTTTCGTCCGGGTAACAGAGGCGGCAGCAACGTGGCGGCATTTCCCAAACGTAAAAAGAGCGAGGTGGCCTAGATGAAGCTCAACTGGGAAGTGGCGCTGCTGCTCCTGTTGGCACTGGAGATCGGCTTATTCGGCGCGTTTAACCCGCGGATGCTGGATCTCGATATGCTGCTCTTCAGCACCAACGATTTTATCTGCATTGGCATTGTGGCGCTGCCTTTGACACTGGTCATTATCAGTGGGGGTATTGATATCTCGCTGGGTTCAACTATTGGCCTGTGCGCTATTGCGCTGGGAGTGATGGTGCAAGCCGGTATGCCACTGAGTGTGGCGATAGTGCTGACGCTGTTACTTGGCTTGCTGTGCGGGCTGTTTAACGCGGTGTTGATCCATTACACCGGTATCAGCCCACTGGTCATTACCCTTGGCACGCTCTACCTCTACGGTGGTGGCGCTTTGTTGTTGTCAGGCGTGGCGGGGGCAACGGGTTACGAGGGCATCGGCGGTTTCCCTGATGCTTTTACCGCTTTTGCTAATCTCACGTTACTTGGTCTACCTGTGCCACTGCTGCTGTTTGTTGTTATTACCCTCTTTTTTTGGCTGCTTACCCACCGAGCGCGCTTCGGTCGCCACCTCTTTTTGCTCGGACAAAACCCTCGTGCGGCGCGCTATGCCGGGTTATCGGTCAACGGCATGCCTTACGCGCTCTATGGTCTGGTTGGTGTGGCATCGGCTATCGCTGCGCTGGTGCTGGTCTCCTATTTTGGTTCGGCTCGCGCGGATTTAGGGCGCGATTTGTTGATGCCTGCGCTCACGGCGGCAGTGCTGGGGGGAGCCAATATTTATGGTGGCTCAGGTTCTGTGGTCGGTACTGCGCTGGCGGCGTTGCTGGTGGGGTATCTGCAACAGGGATTACAGATGGCCGGTATCCCCAATCAGGTGTCGAGCGCGTTGTCCGGTGCACTGTTGGTGGTGGTTGTGATGGGGCGCTCATTCACTCTGCACCGGGAGTGGCTGCGTCGCGTCTTCTTGCGCAAAACAATCGGAGCATAAGATGAAGATGACAACAATCATGCAACTGAGCCTACTGGCACTGGGTTGTACTATCGTAACGGCGCAGGCAGCGGAGCGCATTGCCTTTATCCCTAAGCTAGTGGGCGTCGGCTTTTTCACCAGCGGCGGCAATGGAGCTAAAGAGGCGGGCAAAGCGCTGGGCGTCGATGTGACCTATGACGGGCCAACAGAGCCCAGTGTTGCCGGTCAGGTACAGCTCATCAATAACTTCGTTAACCAGGGCTATAACGCCATTATCGTTTCGGCTGTCTCCCCGGAAGGTTTATGCCCGGCGCTCAAACGCGCTATGCAGCGTGGCGTGAAAGTACTGACCTGGGATTCTGATACTAAACCCGAGTGCCGAAGTATCTACATTAACCAGGGAACGCCCCAGCAGCTCGGCGGTTTACTGGTAGATATGGCAGCAAAACAGGTGAGTAAGCCCAACGCGAAAGTGGCGTTCTTTTACTCCAGTCCGACGGTGACCGATCAAAATCAGTGGGTAAAAGAGGCAAAAGCGAAAATTGCGCAGGAGCACGCTGGTTGGCAGATCGTTACGACACAGTTTGGCTATAACGATGCCACCAAATCGCTACAAACGGCAGAGGGGATTTTAAAGGCGTATCCGGATCTCGATGCGATTATTGCCCCGGATGCTAATGCACTGCCGGCTGCAGCGCAGGCCGCAGAAAACCTTAAACGTGAAGGGGTGGCGATTGTCGGTTTTAGTACGCCAAACGTCATGCGCCCCTACGTTAAGCGCGGCACGGTAAAAGCATTTGGTCTGTGGGATGTGGTTCAGCAGGGGAAAATTGCGGTCAATGTTGCCGCTCATCTGCTTAACAAGGGCGATCTGAATGTTGGCGATAGCGTAGAAGTTAAAGAGATAGGCACGCTGAAAGTCGAGCCAAATAGCGTGCAGGGATATCAATACCAGGCGAAGGGCAATGGCATTGTGCTGCTGCCGGAGCGAGTGGTGTTCAGCAAAGAGAATATCGATAAATACGACTTCTGACGGGGGAGACGATGGCGGATTTAGATGACATTAAAGACGGGAAGGATTTCGGTCTGGGGATAACGCAGCAAAACGTTCCTTTTACTCTCAAAGGCTGTGGTGCGCTGGACTGGGGGATGCAGTCGCGGCTGGCGCGTATCTTTAACCCAGCCAGTAATCGCACGGTGATGCTGGCTTTCGATCATGGTTATTTTCAGGGGCCAACTACCGGGCTGGAGCGCATTGACCTGTCAATTGCGTCGCTGTTTGGTGAGACGGATGTACTGATGTGCACCCGGGGTATTTTGCGCAGTGTGGTCCCGCCGGCTACCAATAAACCGGTCGTCCTACGCGCATCCGGTGGTAATTCGATTTTGGCCGAGTTATCGAATGAATGTGTTGCGGTCGCAATGGAGGATGCGTTGCGTCTGAATGCTTGTGCGGTGGCTGCGCAAATTTATATCGGCAGTGAATATGAGCATCAGTCTATCAATAACATTATCAAGTTAGTGGATGCCGGGATGCGTTATGGTATTCCGACGCTGGCAGTCACCGGTGTAGGTAAAGAGATGACGCGTGATGCCCGCTATTTTTCACTGGCAAGCCGTATCGCTGCCGAGATGGGAGCGCAATTTGTGAAGACTTATTTTGTCGAAGAGGGGTTTGAAAAAGTAACAGCTAGCTGCCCGGTGCCAATAGTGATTGCCGGAGGGAAAAAGTTACCCGAGCTGGAGGCGCTGGAGATGTGTTTCCGCGCTATCGACCAGGGGGCCGCTGGCGTGGATATGGGACGCAACATTTTTCAATCAAGCGCGCCGCTCGCAATGCTGAAAGCGGTGAAAAAGGTGGTGCATGAAAATATCAGTGCCCGCGAAGCATACCAATTCTGGCAACAAGAGAAGCAGGGAGAGCAGCAATGAATGTCACGCTGGTGGAGATCAATATTAAAGCGGATCGCGTCGATGAGTTTCTGGACGTATTTCGCGCCAACCATGAAGGCGCGATCCGTGAGCCGGGTAACCTGCGCTTTGATGTATTACAGCATCCGCAAGTCAAAACGCGTTTCTTTATTTATGAAGCATATAAGGACGAAGCTGCCGTACAGGCTCATAAACAGACACCACACTACCTGGCCTGTGTCGATAAGCTTGAGGCATTGATGTCGGAGCCGCGCAAGAAACAGACCTTTATCGGCCTGCTGCCGGAGTCATAAGTAATACTCTCTCCCCATGAGGGGAGAGAGCTGGTCATCCCCTTACGGGGAAGGCTCCGGGTGAGGGAAGTGTTACGCCTGCGCTACCGCCACCCGCAGTGCCGCCAGCGCCGTAGCCGCCGCTTTCAGCACCTGTTCGCATTGTTCCATCGTCAGCGTCAGCGGTGGCTCAATGCGGATTGTCTTGGCATTATTTAACGTTCCGGCTACCAGTACACGCTGGCGGAACATCTCGCTGGCAAAGTTGTAGCCCGTTTCGTTATCCACAAACTCGATTGCTATTAACATTCCCCGACCCCGGGCCTCCTGCACCAGTTCAGGATATTCCCGCCCCAACGCGCGGAAGCCATCCAGCAAAATATCGCCTTTCTGCTCCGCCTGAGCGGGTAAATTCTCTTCTAATAGCACATTGATGGTGGCCAGTGCCGCCGCGCAGGCCAGCGGGTTGCCGCCGAACGTAGTGGTATGAAGAAAAGGGTTATCAAACAGCACCGAAAAAACCTCTTCGGTAGCAATAGTCGCCCCAATCGGCATCACGCCACCGCCAAGCGCTTTAGCGAGACAAAGAATATCCGGCTGCACATTTTCATGTTCGCAGGCAAACATTTTCCCTGTGCGCCCCATACCCGTTTGTACTTCGTCAAAAATCAGCAAGGCGCCATACTCATCACACAGCTTGCGTACGGCAGGGAGATAGCCCTGTGGTGGCAGGATAACCCCACCTTCCCCCTGGATGGGTTCAAGGATCACTGCCGCAACATCATCGCCCGTTTGATGGCATTCGCTGAGTAATGTGCGCATTGCTTCAATATCACCGAACGGTACATGGCGAAAGCCGGGTAATAGCGGCATAAAGGGTTTACGGAAGGTGGACTTAGCCGTCGCAGAGAGTGCGCCCAGGGATTTCCCATGGAAGGCACCGCTGGCGGCAACAAAAGTAAATTTACCGTGCGGCGACTGATACGCTTTGGCCAGTTTTAGCGCGGCCTCGACGGATTCTGTCCCACTGTTGCAAAAGAAGCTGTATTTCAGTTTGCCGGGTGCAAGTGCCGCCAGCGTTTTTGCCAGCATCGCCCTTAGTGGGTCGAGAAGTTCCTGACTATGAAGGGGTTGTTTAGCGAGTTGATTCTGTACGGCGGAAACCACTACTGGATTACGGTGCCCCACATTAAAGATTCCAAAACCACCCAGGCAATCTAAAAATTCCTGCCCCTGAGTGTCGACAAGCGTATTTAAACTGCCTGCTTGCCATTCTACGGCTCCGTAATCCCCGCCGGCGGTAACAGATTTTCGATACTCCAGAAACCCCGGATTTACATGCTCTTTAAAGTAATCAACGACCTCTCGGTTTAATGCTTTCATCTCCTCATGATCAAGCGTTCGCTTTTCGATGAGATTCAGGGCGTGAGCGCTGCACGCTAAAGCCGATGCGCTGGAAGGTAACCTGTTCAAAATATACTCCAGGGGCAGGCGTATCACATGATACCGATTTAAGTATTGCAGGGATTACGCCACTTCGGATGGCTTAGCAAAAATCAGGATAAACACCAGGGCAACAAGGGGGTGTACAAGATTTAATCGTCCCGTTTTGGCTGTGAATTGTTACGAAAGCAGTGAATATAGTGAAAGCAATGATGCGCATAAACGAAATTTGAACCGAATTGGTGCAATTAATGCTCGCTTTTGGGGCAATTATTCTTAATTAGTTGAATGATATCATCATGAAATTATTAAGGATTAGCGTATATGAAGAATATATTTCTGAGCTTTTATTTAGAACCGCGATCAATATCTAATTTTTCTCCTAAAGATAAATTTTTTAGCGCCGAAATAGTATTGCTTATATTTTTTTACAGCTATGCAACATGCAAAGGACGCTCACATGTCTTCTCATCCTTATGTCAGCCAGCAAAATTACACGCTGGATGCTGACGCTACGCTTATGTCCACCACGGACGCGCACAGTTACATCACTCATGCTAATGATACTTTCGTTAAAGCTAGTGGTTACGCATTAGAGGAACTAGAAGGTCAGCCACACAATCTTGTCCGCCATCCTGATATGCCTAAAGCCGCCTTTGCCGATATGTGGTACACCCTTAAAAAGGGCGAGCCCTGGAGCGGTATTGTAAAAAATCGGCGTAAAAACGGTGATCACTATTGGGTACGGGCGAATGCTGTGCCTATGGTGCGTAAAGGCCAGTTAATGGGTTATATGTCGATTCGTAATCGCGCCACCGATGAAGAGATTGCTGCTGTTGAGCCGCTCTATAAGGCATTAAATCAGGGACGTTGTAATAAAAGTATCCATAAAGGATTGGTCATTAGTAAGGGCTGGTGGGGAAAGCTTGCCATGATTCCACTGCGCTGGCGCACACGCAGCATTATTGCAGGAGTGTGGGCAGCTCAGATGCTGGGAATGTGGCTTGCTGACAGTAATTGGATGGCACTGGCGGTGAGTACCATCATAATGTTGATTGGTTGCCAGGCCGTTGAATGGCAAATTGTTCGCCCGGCAGAAGACGTTGCCCGCCAGGCTTTAAGTGTTGCAACTGGCGATCACCAAAGTGTGAAGTATCTTAATCGTAACGATGAGTTGGGTCTGACCTTGCGGGCGATTGGTCAACTGGGATTGATGTGTCGCTGGTTAATGAATGATGTCTCGAACCAGGTTTCAAGCGTTAGTAACGGCAGTGAAATGCTGGCGAAGGGGAGTGAAGAACTCAATGAACGTACTCGTCAGGCTGTAGCAAATATGCAGCAAACCGCTGCAACCATGAATCAGATGGCCTCCTCGGTTAAGAATAATTCTGAAACCGCTTCTGCGGCGGATCAATTATCCAGTTCCGCCAGCAACGCTGCTATCGGAGGTGGGAAAGCGATGGACAAAGTGGTGAAAACCATGGATGAGATTGCCGACAGTACCCAGCGCATTGGTACCATCACGACTCTTATTAATGATATTGCTTTTCAGACAAATATTCTGGCACTGAATGCTGCGGTGGAAGCTGCGCGAGCGGGGGAACAGGGTAAAGGCTTCGCCGTGGTTGCAGGTGAAGTGCGCCATCTGGCAAGCCGTAGCGCCAGTGCGGCAAATGACATCCGCAAGCTTATTGAGGCCAGTACAGATAAGGTGCAATCCGGCTATGATCAGGTGCATGCGGCAGGAAGGACAATGGATGATATCGTTGAGCAGGTACAGAACGTGACTGAACTGATTGGAGAGATTAGCCAATCCACTTCAGAGCAGGCGGCTGGGCTCTCCGATCTCACGCGCACAGTCACTGAGCTGGAACTTATCACACAAAAAAATGCGGAACTGGTAGAAAAAAGCGCATCGGTATCATCGATGGTAAAACATCGAGCCGGTCGTCTGCAGGATGCGGTATCTATTTTACATTGACCGGATCTTTATCCATTAAAAACCGCCAGCATTAAACACTGGCGGTTTTTTTATTTCTCATATTGCTCCGCCATTAATGTAATGGTTATATTTCGCAGTTGTTAATTAATTATTAACAACATAGCTTGTAATGCAATGAATTTAATAGAGCTTAAATTTAATGTAGCTGCGTTTAATATTATGGATTTGATAAAATATTCCGATATATAACGATCGATAAAGATTAATTAATAGTTTATGACTATCAGAAAATAATGTCAGCAAATAAAAAAACGATCAAAGTCATAAAGTTAGAGTGGGTCCTACCGATAACGTTGAGTGGCTGCATGCTTTATATTAGCGCCCGGGACTTAAGCGCGCCTTTAGGATTAGAGGAATAGCACTTTTGTTAGTAAAATAATCAAATCCATGGGGACTTTATGTTTTTACATGATGTAAAAATTAGCACGAAATTATTTTCGGCGTTTGGTTTCTTTATCGTATTAATGGTGGTGAGTTCATCTCTTTCACTGTTTAGCCTGAATCGCGCAAATAATGGAATGCAAAAGATTGTGCATCAGGGCTATCCGACCACAGTCAAAGCCAACCAGCTTATCGATAACTTCCAGACCTTTGTCAGTACACAACAAATGATGTTGTTGGATAACGAAGGAAAATGGACGGAACAAACAGAAAAACAACTCGCAGATATCAGCAGTAACATTAGCATCCTTCTTAAGGATCTGACGACAAACCTGCAAGACGAAAGCTCCCAACAAATCCTCAGCGAACTTCGCACCATACGCCAGCAATATCTTGATTCCCGTTACCGTATTCTGGACGCCGTGAAACACAACGACCGTGCGGGAGCGATTAGAGAGATGATGACCAACACGGTAAACATCCAGAACGCTTATAAAGAGAAAGTACAGTCACTGATTGCGGTCCAGGATAAACAGATGCGCGGTGCGGGCGAACAGGTACAAACTGACTTTCACTCTAATCGGCTGATGCTGGTTTTGTTGGCTGTGTTAAGCATTACGATGGGCAGCCTGATGGGGTGGTATATCGTACGGATGATTACCCGCCCGTTGGGTGAAGCCGTGAGTTTTGCCCAGGCAATTGCTGGCGGTGATTTAACGCGCACCATTACTTCTTCGCATCGTGACGAAACCGGCGTGTTGCTACATGCATTGATGGAGATGAAAACACGCCTGGTAGAGATCGTACATGAGGTGCAGCAGGGTTCAGAGAGTATATCGAGTGCGGCGGCGCAGATTGTGGCGGGCAATCAGGATTTGGCAGCCCGAACAGAAGAGCAGGCAAGCTCTGTAGAACAAACCGCTGCATCCATGGAGCAGATTACCGCAACGGTGAAAAATACGGCTGACCATACTTCAGAAGCGACGCATCTTTCTGCCGATGCCGCAACGGTGGTAAAAAATAACGGCGAGATGATGAAGCAAGTTACTGAGAAGATGCGCGTAATAAACGACACGTCTAACCGAATGTCCGACATTATTAACCTGATAGACGCTATCGCTTTCCAAACCAATATTCTGGCGTTAAACGCGGCTGTCGAAGCTGCCCGTGCAGGGGAACATGGACGTGGATTTGCAGTCGTAGCAGGTGAAGTACGGCAACTGGCGCAGAAAAGCGCCTCGTCAGCGAATGACATCCGCCATCTCATTGAGAGCTCCGCCAGTCAGACTCGTGAAGGTATGGCGCTGGTAGAGAAAGCGGGCACGTTGATTAACGGCATGGTAAATAACGTTGAAGAGATGGATACGATCTTGCGTGAAATTGGTCAGGCAAGCCGCGAACAGACCGATGGCATCTCGCAGATTAACAGCGCCATCGGGCTTATTGATACGACCACGCAACAGAACTCCAGCCTGGTGGAAGAGTCCGTTGCCGCGGCGGCGGCGCTTAATGAGCAGGCGCTGCATTTACGTGATTTAGTTAAGGTCTTTCGCCTGCGTGAGATGCCTGCTTTAGCCTAATCCAACTGAGAAATTTCCAGCGCCGCGCGATCGATAATGCCAATGATCTGCTTAAGCTGCGTGGCGCTGACTTCCTGCTGATTGACGCGTAGATCCAACACCGCCTTAAAGTTCTCCAGTGCCCGCTTCATCTGTGGGTTTTTACGCAACTGATGACCGACATTGCGTACCCGGATATGCGCCTGGATATGCTCCATCTGCTGTTGGTTCTCTTCCAGCCACTGCTCGCCTTGCGGCGTCAGTGCGAAGCTCTTGCGTCCACTCTCCTCGCTGCTAACGGTAATTAACTGCTGATCCCGCAAAAAATCCAGTGTCGGATAGATAACGCCAGGGCTGGGAGAATAGTTGCCCTGGGTCAGGGTCTCAATCTCTTTAATCAACTCGTAGCCGTGGCTGGCATTATTAGCCAGCAGATGCAGTATAAGCAGCTTTAATTCTCCGTGACCAAAGAAACGTTGGCGTCGGCCACTGCCGTCGTGATGAGGCGCTTCGCTATGGTTATGATGATGTCGCATTTCAGTATCTCACTATGATTTGATATATCTAATTTATATCTAAAATCATTTATCCGATAGTGAAAAGGAGGGATATTTTTATAACTTAATGAAATTAAACAAAAATAATTTTATGGTTAACATCCTGTGCGCTTAACTTTACCTATATCATAAAAATAACTTGCCATCGGATTAAACAACAATCATTATCATTTTCACAATATTTAGATATATCTAATTCTATTACATCGAGGCCGATTATGACTATCAACCCCCAGCGTTATCCTCAACGCGTGCGTAATGAGCTGCACTTTCGCCAATTAACCGTCCTGCGCACAGAGCGACCTGGCAAAGGTTTTCAGCGCATAGTGCTTGGCGGCGAGCAGTTGGACGGGTTCACTTCGCAAGGTTTTGACGATCACACTAAAGTATTTTTTCCACAGCCGGGGACAGAATTCATCCCCCCCGTTGTCAGTGACGAAGGGATCCTGTGGGGGGACGGGCCGCGTCCGGTTTCTCGCGACTATACGCCGCTCTATGATGCCAAGCGCCATGAACTGGCACTGGATTTTTATATTCATGACGGCGGCGTGGCGAGTAACTGGGCGGTGAATGCGCAGGTAGGTGACAAGCTTACCATCGGCGGGCCGCGCGGTTCGCTGGTGGTCCCACAAGATTACGCCTGGCAACTCTATGTCTGCGATGAATCAGGGATGCCGGCGCTACGCCGCCGCCTGGAAACATTGAGCCAGCTTGCTGAGCGCCCAAATGTTACCGCAGTGGTTACCATTGCAGATATCGCCTGGCAGGATTATCTGGCGCATTTGGCTGGCTTTGATATTCAGTGGATCATCGGCCATAACGCGCAGGCAGTCGTCGATAAACTGGCAACGATTAGCGTACCGCAGGAAGATTATTTCATCTGGTTAACCGGCGAAGGCGAGGTGGTAAAAACGCTGATGAAGCGCTTTGAAAGGGATGATATCGATCAGCAGCTTATCCGCGCACAGGCATACTGGCATAACAAATAAGAGTGAGGCCCGGATAATCCCACCGGGCCAGTAGCACTCAGGCTACTTCATCGAATTCCGCTTCGCTAACTTGCTGTTCCAGCGCCTGGCGAATTTCAGCAAGTGCTTTTTCTTGCTGGCGGAAATAAGTTTCCTGATCGCCAAGGGAAGATACAAGCAGCCAGGACTCCTCTTTCTCCAGCCCTGCCAGCTCCTCGATCAGACTGGTAATATGTTGTTTCACTTCAATAATACGCTCGCGCAGACGCTGTAAATCGTTTAAGCGATCGCTGGCCATCAGTGGCTCTAACCCCTTTTGCAGACGCGTCAAAATCGAACGAATTGCGCTGACGTCACCGCGCTGACGCGCCTGGTTGAGCTGCACCATCATGCCATGCGCTTCGTTTTTTAACTCGTTATCCACCAGATCCGGGTGACAAAGTTTGCTTGCCTGACGCCATAAACGCTTAAGCTCCAGCCGCTCATCTTCTGACATCTGTTGCTCAAAGCCGAAGCGTTTCTCCGCATCGTGTTGCTGTTCCTGATGACTCTCATATTCCTGACGCGCTTCGTCGCGCGCTTGCCGTGCGGGCTCATCTTCACGGGTCAGGCCGCGCTCCAGCTCCTGCGCTTCGGCAAGCAACGAGGTGATAAGCGCATTTTGCTGTTGTAGATGTTTACGCGCTTCTGCCGCCTGTAGCGAATGTGGCGGCATACTTTGCCAGCGCTGGGTCAGCGTGACCAGCACCTCTACGGCTTGCGACAGATATTTCTGGCAGCGCAGGTAATCTGCCTCACGACGGCGAGCTTCAGCTTCCTGACGGCGCACTGCGGCTTCAGCAAGGGTTTTTCGCAAATGTAGGATCTGCGACATTAACGGCCCAAGGCGAGTCATATAGAGATCGTTGAAATCATCCATTAGCTGGATACGCGCATTGCGTTTATCAATCAGCTCCCGAAGCTGTTCTTCCAGCGCTTTCAACTCAAGTTTACTGGCGCTGACTTGCGGATCCTGCCAGGAGACTACGGAACGCTGATTTTGCAACCAGACGGTGATAGCGTGCATCGCCTCGCTATAATTTTTCTCTTCAAGCGCATGGACGATAAACGCCAACTGCGGGTCGGTGACCTCTTTTTTGAGTAGGGGGAGCTGACTAAGAATGATGCCGTCATCCTCCAGTTCAATGGCGTATTTGATGATCTCGAGCCGTTTAATTGGTGTGTTCATGGCGTTTCGTCAAAGCGCTTAATGAGTTTGTTTAAGGGAATTATTCGTAAACCCTGAATACTTTCAGGCATATCACCAGATTAGCATTTGCTCTCACGAACGGCTATGGCTGAAATCATATTACGCACGACACATTTCAGGACGATAGTATTTCTGTGGAAATTTCACTTAAGTTGCAGCATTCTGGTGTACCAGAGGGACACAGCGATTAATTTGAACGTTTCGTAAATTTATAAGCTTTCCAGGCCAGGCCTGGAGATTTCAGGTAATAGAATGCCAGCACACCAAACGCAACGATAGAGATATAGCTTAAGAATGCAGGGGTAGGGTTGAAGAATAAAGCATTAACTAGCGTCATAAGAAAAATTATTATGCAAAGAATGCCACAAAAGAAGCCTTTGCTTACGCCGGCAATAAGGGTTGAAAGAGTATGCTTTTTATTCTCCGGTCTGGCTAGCATCACTTTTAATTTATCGATATTAGCTTGAGTAAAACCGCAGGCAATAAGATCTTTTTCCGTTATGTTCTTTTCCATAGCATTATATATCCATCTGAGTGGGTTTCTGTTCAGAACAGCGTAGTTGTTTGATACGCGACCAACAAGAAAAATCGATGATGTAACCAAAATTCTAATCACTTTTTAGACAGTGGCTCCATTCCCCATGTGAAGAGGAAAAAACAATAGCTATCATCAAATAAACCAGGCCATTATCGGCATGGATCATGGCAGATAGCAGGGGCAAGGCGGCAAGATGAACAAGAAAAAGAAGGGGGGGTGTCTGGTCGAACTCTTTTTGCATAACGATCGGGGAATGTACCCTCGTCCCGGTGAGCTTCCCGTAATTAGGGTCTACAGGAATGCTGACATTATGCGTTAATGTTTTAATTTCAATAGAGCCAAGCCGGCAGACATTAAACACCCGCTAACAATGGGTGAACCGTTCTCGTCGGTTAACCATAAATGCGCTGGAGTTGACATATAATTTCCTTTTTAAATTCACTTAGGTTTTCATGGGAAAAACCACATAAGAACAAATACGAAAATTATAAAAATCCAGATGCCCTGGACAGCGAATGACGGGAAGTAGGTTACGGCAAATATTCCGAATAAAATAGTTAAAACAACGGGCAGGCACGACCAGAAAAAGAATAGTGCTTCGTATCTAATCCATTTCTTTAATATCTTAAGCATAATTAGCGAACCATTCTAATAATGATATTAACTATATTATTGTCTGACATATAGTGGTGCGGGAAAGCGTTAACTTTAGTAGACACCGGCTCTATCAAAAAATACATCATCTCAAGCTGCTGCATGTAAAGGGCATTATAATACATGGGACTAAGGAGCTTCAGCCTGTCGGTGCTCTCCGCTGCTTCCTGCACATAACCATAAGCTCCCGCCAGGAAAACAGCCCCGCCGGATACCTTACGCACTCTCGCCACAATTAAAGGGCTAAATCCGGCGCTCAAACATATCGTTGTTGTAAGCCCGGCAACGAATGATTTCGCGGTCAATGTACTGGCGGAGACGCTAACCCCGAGTTTTTCAAGTATCTGACCAATAGCTATAACTTGCTGCTGGGTTTTGTTTTTAAATATTTCTTCATAGTAAATGCGGATCAGGTCATAAACGAGTCTGCGGGTACGCACCAGATAGGCTATACCCATAAGAACGCGACTATCTTCACTTTTCAGCTTTTCGCAGACATCTTGGTAATTATCGGTAAGGCAAGAGGTATAATATATCGCTCGTGTCGCACCGTCCTGAATCCTTTTAGCCGAATCTAGCATTTCATCTTTTACGCCTGCTAACGCTTTGTCCAGCTTTAAAGCTAAAATATTATCAGCTTGCATATTCTTTATAATCATGTCGCTGTAATACATACTCCGACTTCCTACGGTTAATTATTCCACACGCGGTGGAAAATAACGCGAGCACGTAAAAAAATTAACTGCAAAATCGGATTTAATCAACACACAATATTCATTGTGTGAATATTTAAAATATAAAAAATCGTCATTTTTATATGTTACGGCGTGATTTCTTTATATGTTACGGCGTGATTTCGAGATTATTGGGGGGCAAATATCGGGATTTGAAGCGCCGCAAAATCAGCCATTCACTTCACTCAGCCTGTTCTGTAGCGGTCACAACTCATTTCGCACAAACACTTTCACCACTTTCTCAATATCTCCCGGTGAACCGATATTCTCAGGCTTGCCGCCCATTAGCTGAAAGGGTATGCGGTGCTGCTCTGTGCGGCGTCGGTAACGTACATGATGTAACCCGCATGTGCACCGTTCTGGTCATACTTGCGGCGGAACAGCGTCGCCGACTCATTCAGCCAGGCAGAATTTAATGCGCTGAGGTGTTCCTGCATCCCGTCCAGTTCCTGATTGATATCCTGGTTTCCATAATGTATGACGGGGAGTTTTACGCCGCCCTGATGACTAAATGACTTTCTTTTTTCGTATAACAGACACTGTTGTCCGGTATGTCTTTGTTGATAAACGACATAGCACCAATATCTACATTGTTTCCGATAATTATATTGTCAGAAATGATACAACTATTGGCACCAATAGAAACATTATTGCCAATAGAAATTTTATATTCATTATCCTTCTTTCCAAAAACTTTTATTCCGATAGTTGTATTTTGTCTGATTAAAAAATTTGTACCAATTTCACAATAACAAGAAATCACAATGCCGTTATGATGCGCCACGCAAAGTCCAGGCATTATTTTTGCGCCAAGACCAATCTCCGTATTATATTTGTGTATTAAACGCCTGTTGATAAGAGTGGCAAGTCTCTTTCCTTTTTTACCTTTTGTTTCAAAGAGGTATGATGCAACTCGCCACCAAAAAAGGAAGCGACGCTTAGGTTGTCGCCATGCATGTCGTAACGCTCTTCCCCACGAAAATCTTTTATCTTTACCGCCGATGACCTCAACCCGGAGACATTCTTTTAAGAATTCTTTATTCACTCTGTTACTCTCAATAGTAGAGCCAATAGCAGGCAATTTTTTAATAGAAACCAATTCGTCTTTACTTAATGCAAATTAAGCGGTTTTAAAAAATAAAAGCAGCACTCACAGTGACCCAATGCCAGTATTTTTGTTATTGATACAGAGCCATTTCATTACTCATTGGTTTCGTTGTGTGAGGCAAGCAACGGCGTTTTTGCTGTCACATGTGGGCAAGGATTGTATTTCAGGATATATCTTATTGTAAATACAGATTTTCATTATAGTTTGACCATGTCAGAGACCAGCCATCTCTGAAAGGTTGTTTGCTCTCAATCCTGAATAGAAAATACCCCTCATCCAATCCTCGTTTGAAAGAGAACTGGAGCCATAACTGATGTACAGCAACAGCCCACCGTAGTGTTCACCGGACACGATAGTTTTGCTGGGGGGACGAAAAGGGGACAGTGCTGGTTAAGCAAACAAAAAGGCCACTCTTTCGAGGGTCAAAATGAAGACATTACTAACATCGCGGTATGTTAATCAAAAGGAAGCAGGTCAGAAGAGTTAAAAGAACGGGTCATGCTGGAACGAGTTGAGATGATTGCGCGTTTGACTGCCGGAAGGGGTATGCCGCGAAAGGGATCGTGAAATTGCAAAGGATAACCTGCTGAAAAATAATTTTTATTCAGTTTCCTTCTCCGCGACTCCTTTAGAACAAAAGTAAAATGATTACTGCGTCCTGCTTGGCTCGGAGTATTGATAATCCCTACAATACTTCCGGGTAAGTGGTAAAGATAACTATTTGAGTACAAAATATTTTCAGTAGCTAATTCCATCTGTTGTATTTTATATATACAACAGAAACTATGACTAACCATAGAAAGCTAAGTAACCCAGCATAACCTGGGATAAAACGCGCAAAGATATAAATCCCTGCTACTATAATAGCAGCAGGGATCAAATATAAATGCTGCTGTAATAGCCAAATGATTGCACGTTTCATTTTCTTAAAATCTCGTAAAGAGCATCTCCAATTTTTTCTTCGTTATTGTCGCCGGAATTAATTTGATAAATTATTTCTGACATTTTCGGCTCAATAAGAAAGTAGAGCATTTCTAGATTTTCTCTATACAGTGCCTGATAGTAAGCTGGATCTTGAAATTTGAGTCTATTCGCGGCTGATGCGGCAATATGCGCCTTGGAATATATTGTCAATCCGTTCACAAACCAACCGGAAAAAGTATTGACAAGCTTGATATGCTCTTGTTTGAAATCGGCGCTATTTATAATAAGTTTAGCAAGTGTAAACGCCAGAGATTTTTTACTGGCTTGCACAGATGCATGCTCCGCTGCTCTGCCTAACAACTTTTGCACATGGTATACAATGTTAAAACTCTTTTGCCCCCTAGCCTTGTAAGAGTTTTCCGAAAGTAAATTTCAACCATATCCAGGATCACATCGTCTCTATGGTAAATTTCACTTACCGAAAACACTAAGCGCTTGTCCTCCCTAAACATATCGCGGCAGGCGCTACGATAGTATTCATCAGGCATAAGGCAAGAACCATAGTTTACTAACCGCTGCCCGCCTTGTTTCACTTTTTCTATGGTGGCCATATGATCCGCATGCATGTCTTTTAATGCATGTGTCAGCGCGATAGCTAATTGCTTATTAGACTGCATTTTCAGTTTCAAGTATGTTTGTGCCATTTTATATAACCTTGCTGTATCATTATTATTCAATAATTGATCAGGGCAGCCAAAGAGGGCAAGAAGGAATATGAGAAAAGCCAAAAAAGTGCTAATTTATGTTCTTACCGTTATTATTTTCTTTCTCATTATTCCAGAGATCATTTTACGTGTTCTTTCTCCTGAACAGCTCGGTAGGCTGAGTGATTTTACAAGCCTGGGTGGGTTGATACATCCATTGCTTTCCTTGCTCATCTTTCTTGGTCTTTTCTCCATCGTTTTAGCTATCGTTACTGTGTCTGTAGTGGGTAAGATCTTAAGGATGAGGGCAAGCTCTGAGAGCCAATGAGTCCTGAATAATCTCTGAATTAACCTTTCCGAAGCTTTGCATGCATAACGTGTCTTAAATTGCATGCATTTCCTGCCTTTTTACTTGGTGCTTCATGTCAGAACTGGCGCGGTTTCAAGAGCCTCATGCAACTGCATTAAAACCGACCCATGAAGCGGGCAGGCGAGGCGGGGAAAGCACTGCGCGCCAGTGCGGGTTGCGGGTATTTATTTTATTTTCGCGCGACTGAGCGCCTCGCTGTCGCGTTGGGATTGGTGGAGGTGACCCTGACCCGAAATCCTGCGCCATTCAGAAACAGAATTCCGGCATGATCCATACTTCCCTGAACGGAGGTTGTGCCGGTGAAAAAATCACGATTCACCGGAGAGTAGATTGTCTTTGCCCTGAAGCAGGCTGAGCTGGGTACGCCGGTGCCGGAGGTCTGCCGTAAGCTCGGCATTTCCGATGCCACGTTCTATATCTATGGACTACCTCCGTTTTGCAAGTACTGAATCTGGTTTTGGGTTGTTGCTTACATCTATCCGGCATCAGGAAAACCTGTGCCCAAATGGGTAATCCGCACACAATCGCCTCAACAACTGGACGGCCTCTGAGGCCAGTATAAAAATCAGGTTCCGATTGTGCAGGTGCAACCTGTCACCATTTCTCAGTACGCTGCAACTTTTGCTGGCAGGGTATTAATTTCACACTACCTGATACTCGGTCTCATTTCTCAGCATCGACCAGATTATTCTCGCGTTTTTGTTTGCGACCGCCACGGTCGTTTTATTAAATCCGCGCCGTTCCTTTAACTGGTTAACCCACTGATTCATATAACCCTCATTGTTATTCGTGGCAACCCTGACGACTGCGCGGGCACCATGAATAAAAAGTGTCCGTAGATGCTTGTCGCCTTTTTTCGTCATATTCATCAGCACTTGCCTGTCGCCACTCGAGTGCTGGCGTGGAACCAGACCCAGCCATGCAGCAAAGTGACGGCCATTCTTAAATTCAGTTCCTTTGCCAATAGCAGCAACAACGGCCGTGGCCGTTTTAGGGCCAATACCTTTAACTTTGGCAATACGCTGACAGGCTTCTGATTGCCTGAATACTGTTTCAATTTTCTTATCAAAAAAATGGATCCGACGCTCGAGATCATTAAAGAGATCATAGAGTTCCGCAATTGTTCTGCGCATACGGGGGCTCAGACCGTTTTCTGCATCTTCAAGGATAAGAGGAATAGCCCGGCGAGCTCTGGAGACAGCACTGCCAATGGGGATCCCCCGGTCAAGTAACAGCCCTCTTATTTGACAGACTGTCGCAGTGCGATGATTAACAATACGCTACCTTGCCCGGTGTAAAGCCTGGATATCCTGCTGTTCCGGGCTTTTGGGCGGTACGAACTGCATTGTCGGTTGCATCAGAGCCACTGCGATAGCCTGTGCATCATTACCGTCATTTTTTTGCCCGCGGACAAAGGGTTTTACATACTGAGGACTGATTACCTTTACTTTGTGCCCCAGTTTCTCAAACTCACGCTGCCAGTAAAATGCCCCGGTGGACGCTTCGATCCCAATCAGACAGGCTGGAATATTTGCCAGCGTCTGGAGTAATTCTTTTCGACCAGTGCGTTTCGTATAAACCGGTTTGCCGGCCTGGTTTAATCCGCAGAGCTGAAAAACATTTTTAGCCAGATCAATACCCAGAAATACGATATTCATGGCGATTCTCCTGGTGAGCACATTTCGTACAGTTAACCGCAGCGGGAGGAGGTAGTCCATCCCATTACGTGGTGCAGGAAATACGGCGGCATTTCACCCTCAGAGCTGAAGCACATGCGCCAGCTGGAAGAGGAAAACCTGCGGCTGAAGAAACTGGTGGCCGATCTGAGCCCCGACAGGGCGATGCTGCAGGACGTGCTGGCAAAAAAGAACTGACGCTGGCACGGCTGCGTGAATGGGTCCGGGAGTTGCAGGCGCGTTACGGGGCCAGTGAGCGGCAGGTCTGTTTTGCGCTGCGGGTCAGCCGCAGTTCGTTCCGTTACCGCTCCGTGGCGGCCGATGACAGCGCCCTGCGCCTGCGTATCCGCGAGATCACGGAAAGCCGTGTGCATTACGGTTACCGGCGGGTTCACATCCTGCTCAGGCGGGAGGGCTGGCAGGATAACCATAAACGCATTTACCGTCTCTACCGTGAGCAGGGTCTGTCCCTGCGTCTCAAACGTCCCCACCGGAATAAACCGGCACAGCGGCGCCAGCCACAGCCTCAGGGTCTGTATCCGAATCATGTCTGGGGTATGGACTTTGTCTCTGACGCATTATTTGACGGCCGCCGGTTACGTCTGCTGACGGTGATTGATCTCTACACGCGCGAATGTCCGGGGATCTGCGTGGGCCAGAATCTGCGCTCAACGGAGGTTGCAGGGATGCTGAACACCATTGCGCTCAGACGTCCCTTACCACAGTTGCTGAAAACCGATAACGGCTCTGAATTTGCAGGAAAGATGCTGGACAGGTGGGTGTATGAACGGGGGATCCGTATTGACTTCTCGCGCCCGGGAACGCCAACGGATAATGCGACGGTGGAGTCCTTCAACGGCAGGCTGCGTCAGGAGTGCCTGAACGAGAACTGGTTCATGTCGCTGGAGGATGCGCGGTGCAAAATCGAGGCCTGGCGCATACACTATAACCAGAGACGTCCCCATTCTGCACTGGGCTGGATGACGCCATCTGAATTTGCTGAGAAGTCTGCCGGTTGCCAGAATATGCAGCCAGATTGAAGCCGGTTATTCCTGATTACGGCTGGATCAGATTCGGGGTCAGGGTCATACCCATTTTAGTCTCATACATTTTTGGAGGGACAAAAAGGGGGCGCTTAGCTCAGAAATGAAAAAGCCACTTAGTAAATAAGTGGCTTTTTCATATGATTTTAAAGCTTAAATTTGGTGGCCCCTGCTGGACTTGAACCAGCGACCAAGCGATTATGAGTCGCCTGCTCTAACCACTGAGCTAAGGGGCCGAGGCGGTGAATTATAAAGTAACTTACCTGGACGATCCAGCAAGAATCGCTTACCTGCCGTTTTTATAAACAACGCATTATCAATCTCTTATACTTAAGATTATTATTTTCTGTCAGGAGGCGGGTATGATCCACGATATATTGGAACCGGGATTACGTGTTGTTTTTTGTGGTATCAATCCGGGAAAATCTTCTGCACATACCGGGTTTCACTTTGCCCATCCGGGAAATCGCTTCTGGAAAGTGATTCATCTGGCTGGTTTTACCGACAAACTTCTTCGCCCGGAGGACGAGCGGCATTTGCTGGATACCCGTTGTGGCATCACCATGCTGGTTGAGCGCCCGACCGTACAGGCCAGCGAGGTTGATTTGCATGAACTGCGTGAAGGGGGCAGGGAGCTGGTTAAGAAAATCGAAGATTATCAGCCTGCTGCGCTCGCTATCCTCGGTAAGAAAGCCTTTGAACAGGCATTTAGCCTGCGCGGAGTTAACTGGGGGAAACAAAAAATAACTATTGGTGCCACGGAAGTATGGGTGCTGCCCAATCCCAGTGGATTGAATCGCGCAACGCTGGATAAACTCGTTGAAGCTTATCGGGAGCTGGATGAAGATCTGATAACCCGTGGGTTGTAAGTGCAATAAAAAAGGCTTCCCGCAGGAAGCCTTCATATTTACAGCGTGACGCGTTAATCGTCGAGGAAGCTACGCAACACTTCAGAACGGCTTGGATGGCGCAGTTTACGCAATGCCTTTGCTTCGATCTGACGGATACGTTCGCGAGTAACGTCGAACTGTTTACCCACTTCCTCCAGTGTATGGTCGGTATTCATATCAATACCGAAACGCATACGCAGGACCTTGGCTTCACGAGCAGTCAGGCCAGCCAGCACATCGTGCGTTGCCGCGCGCAGGCTCTCTGTAGTCGCAGAATCCAGCGGCAGCTCAAGAGTCGTATCCTCGATAAAATCACCAAGATGCGAATCTTCATCATCACCAATCGGTGTTTCCATGGAGATAGGCTCTTTAGCGATTTTCAGTACCTTACGGATCTTATCTTCAGGCATCAACATACGTTCAGCCAGCTCTTCCGGTGACGGTTCACGCCCCATTTCTTGCAACATCTGGCGGGAAATACGATTGAGTTTGTTAATGGTCTCAATCATATGCACCGGAATACGAATGGTGCGCGCCTGATCCGCGATAGAGCGAGTGATGGCTTGGCGAATCCACCAGGTAGCATATGTCGAGAACTTATAACCACGGCGATATTCAAACTTATCTACCGCTTTCATCAGACCGATATTCCCTTCCTGAATCAGATCCAGGAACTGCAGGCCACGGTTGGTGTATTTCTTGGCGATAGAGATAACCAGACGTAGGTTAGCTTCAACCATCTCTTTCTTCGCACGGCGCGCTTTCGCTTCGCCGATGGACATACGACGGTTAATATCTTTAACCTGCTCAATGGTCAGGCCGGTCTCTTCTTCAATTTGTCGCAGTTTCATCAGGCTGCGCTGTACTTCTTCTGCTACTTCATGCAGCTTTTCGGACCACGGTTTATTCATGGCCAGTGCAGCGTTGAACCAGGTTTCGCTGGTTTCGTTGCCAGTAAACAGGGTGATGAAGTTTTTCTTCGGCATCTTGCACTGTTCAACACACAGTTTCATGATGATGCGCTCCTGGGTACGCACACGATCCATCATCACGCGCATACTGTTCACCAGGTAATCGAACTGTTTTGGCACCAGGCGGAACTGCTTAAATACTTCAGACAGTTTCAGGATCTCTTCCTGTGCTGCAGCATGGCTGCGGCCTTTAGCCTTGATCGTGTCGCGAGTCAGTTCGTACTGAGTACGCAGCTCGGCAAATTTTTCACGCGCCAGCTCAGGATCGATGCTGTTATCATCATCACTGCTGTCGTCGGCGTCTTCCTCGTCTTCATCTTCGTCATCATCGTCCATCTCTTCGCTGGACAGTTCAGAACCAACATGGGTCGCCGTAGGCGCCAGATCCTCTTCAGCGTTAGGGTCGACAAAGCCAGTAATCAGGTCAGACAGCCGAGCCTGTTCCGCTTCAACGCGGTCATATTGCTCCAGCAGATAGGTAATAGCTTCCGGGTACTCGGCAACGGAGCACTGAACCTGGTTGATCCCATCTTCGATACGTTTGGCGATGTCAATTTCGCCTTCGCGGGTCAACAGTTCAACAGTACCCATTTCGCGCATATACATGCGCACCGGGTCGGTAGTACGCCCGATTTCAGATTCCACGCTGGAAAGCACCTGCGCAGCCGCCTCGGCAGCATCATCATCCGTGTCAGCAGTTGTTTCAGCAAGTAACAGATCATCAGCATCAGGCGCTTCTTCCATTACCTGAATGCCCATGTCGTTGATCATTTGGATGATGTCTTCGATCTGATCGGAGTCGACGATATCTTCCGGCAGATGGTCATTGACCTCAGCATAGGTCAGATAGCCTTGCTCCTTACCACGGGTGACAAGAAGCTTTAGCTGTGACTGCGGGTTTTGCTCCATAAGACGGTATCCACACTTAAATTCATGAGGGTTGGTGTCGGTCGGCGAAATGAACCGCCAACATACTACACATCGTCATCCAGGCCGCCTGTCAGGCTGGTTGTGCCGGGCAAACTAGACCCGGGCGATTCCCCTGTGTTGCCATCAAGCAACCTTGATAATTTTGTGTATAAGCTAACGAGGGCATACTTATATTATTGCCGCTGCCTCTCAACGCGGCTGTCGGGATCTTCCCGATCGATTATCGGCACTTAAGCCGTTCAATTCACTTTTTTGCCAGTTCCTGGTTTAATTGCCAGAGTTCCCGGCGTTCTTCGCTGCTTAAACCGTGCGTGCGATCGCGAGCTATCAACTCTTCTTGTCGCCGTTCAAGCATCGAATCAAACATATGATTGAGCGCGTCGGTGAAAGTTTTCTCCGCAATGTCCTTATCGGCTATATCGTCCCACATTGACAGTTTTTCAAGGGTCTCGGCCTCTTTTGTGCCACGATAATGCTCTAATAATTGTCCGGTGGTCAGACCTGGTTGTGACAAACAAGTGTTGACCAGTTCTGCAAATAAGCCAAGTCCCGGTAGTCTGGATTGATCCAAACCTTCTAACGACGGTACTTGCGGCGCCAGATCCGGATTCTGAATCAGTAACCCTATCAGTATACGCATGGTTGTGCGTTTTAGCTGAGGAGCGGGGCGAGCCACAGCGTTTTCTGCTTGTTTTGGCATTAATCGATCAAGCTGAGCATCATCGAAAATGCCAATTTTATTACCCAGTATCTGCCGCAACTGAATGCGCAATGTCTCACCGGGTACCTGGCTGATTAGCGGTAGCGCCAGCGCAGCAAGCTGCGTTTTACCATCGGGCGTGGTCAAATCAGCCTGCGGTAACAAGCTGTTAAACAGAAACATGGAGAGCGGCTGAGCCTGCTCCATCCGTGCTTCGAACGCCTCTTTACCCTCTTTACGTACCAGCGTATCGGGATCTTCACCGTCCGGCAGAAACATAAAGCGTAGCTGACGACCATCATTCATATACGGTAGCGCAGTTTCCAGCGCGCGCCAGGCGGCTTCGCGACCTGCGCGGTCACCGTCGTAGCAGCAGATAACATTTTTCGTTACCCGAAACAGTAACTGAATATGGTCCGCTGTCGTCGATGTGCCGAGTGAAGCTACTGCATAATTAATGCCATACTGCGCCAGCGCAACGACGTCCATATAACCTTCAACCACTAAAAGTCGCTGCGGTTCATCGTTATCCTGTTGCGCTTCATAAAGGCCATAAAGCTGGCGTCCTTTATGGAAAATATCGGTCTCAGGCGAGTTAAGATACTTGGGCGTATCGTTGCCCAATACGCGCCCGCCAAAGCCAATTACCCGGCCGCGTTTATCGCGGATAGGGAACATCGCTCGTTCACGGAAGCGATCGTAACTGCGCCCCTGATCATTCGTCACCAACATGCCTGCATCGATCAGTGACTTACGGTTTTCACTGTTGCCGCCAAAACGCTTTAACACGTTATCCCAACCGGGGGGGGCATAACCGATAGAGAACCTGGCAATAATTTCACTGCTCAAACCACGCTTTGCCAGATACTGGCGCGCGGGTTCTGCGGCAGGTTGAGTCAGGGACTGTTGATAAAATGCATTCAGGCCATCCATTAACTGATACAGATTTTGCCGTTGATGACGCTCTATCAGACTTGGCCCGCTGCCTGCTTCGAAAGGCACTTCAAGGTTGTGCATGGCCGCCAGCTCTTCGACACTTTCCACGAAATCAAGCTTGTCGTAGTTCATTAAAAAGTCGAGGGCATTACCGTGCGCGCCGCAGCCAAAGCAGTGGTAAAACTGTTTTTCACCGTTTACGGTGAAAGAGGGGGTTTTTTCGTTATGGAACGGACAGCACGCATGATAGTTCTTACCCTGCTTCTTCAGCTTTACACGGGCGTCGATAAGATCGACGATATCGGTGCGCGCCAGCAGGTCACTAATAAAAACACGTGGGATTCGTCCAGCCATAGGCCCCGTTTATTCTATATCCATCCTCTTACAAGCCGCTGTTACGCCGCCTGAAACACAAAGGATATATCCGGTTATAAACGAAAATAAGCCGCGCATTCCTTTCGGAAGCACGGCCTTACAACTACAACTCGATCTGAAGTTGAGAGCGTCAGCCCTCAACAAGATTAGTACAGACGAGTACGGCGTGCGTTTTCGCGAGCCAGTTTCTTCGCGTGACGTTTCACTGCGGATGCTTTGGCGCGTTTACGTTCGGTAGTCGGTTTTTCATAGAACTCACGACGACGAACTTCCGCCAGAACACCTGCTTTTTCGCAGGAACGTTTGAAGCGACGCAGTGCTACGTCGAACGGCTCGTTTTCACGTACTTTAATTACCGGCATGTGCCTCTCACCTTTGATTAATTCGGTTTGCCGCTGGCCTTCTCGCCAGCTTATTTCAAAATGGTGCGGAATTTTACTGCAACTGCCACTGCTTTGTAAAGCACCGCCGCCCTTTTTACCAGGGACTTTTGTAAGGGTGGGGAGTATACACGAACTCCGCTGGCAAAGTGAGCAAAGTTTTACATCGACCCGCATTCGCCCTACACTGCGCGCTATTGCAAAGAGGTAGATAGAGCCATGCGCGTACTGGGTATTGAAACATCCTGCGATGAAACCGGCATCGCAATTTATGACGATCAACAAGGCCTGCTGGCCAACCAACTGTATAGTCAGGTAAAACTGCATGCTGATTATGGCGGTGTGGTGCCAGAACTGGCATCCCGCGACCATGTGCGTAAAACCGTACCGTTGATTCAGGCGGCACTGAAGGAGTCCGGGCTCAACGCAAAAGATATTGATGCGGTGGCTTATACCGCCGGGCCGGGGCTGGTGGGTGCGCTGTTAGTTGGCGCAACGGTTGGCCGTGCGCTGGCTTTTGCCTGGAATGTGCCGGCAATTCCTGTACATCATATGGAAGGCCACCTGCTGGCACCGATGCTGGAAGAGAACCCGCCGGAGTTCCCGTTTGTCGCACTGCTGGTTTCCGGGGGGCATACGCAGCTAATCAGCGTCACCGGTATTGGCCATTATGAACTGCTGGGTGAATCTATTGATGACGCCGCAGGTGAAGCATTTGATAAGACAGCCAAACTGCTGGGGCTCGATTACCCCGGCGGGCCGATGCTCTCAAAAATGGCAACACAGGGCACTGCTGGTCGCTTTGTTTTCCCACGCCCGATGACCGATCGACCAGGTTTGGATTTCAGTTTTTCCGGCCTGAAAACCTTTGCGGCGAATACTATTCGTAGTAACGGCACCGACGAACAAACCCGGGCTGATATTGCCCGTGCTTTTGAAGATGCTGTTGTTGATACGCTGATGATCAAATGCAAGCGTGCGCTGGAGCAAACCGGCTTTACGCGTCTGGTGATGGCGGGAGGCGTCAGCGCCAATCGTACACTGCGGGCGAAGCTGGCAGAGATGATGCACAAACGTCGCGGTGAAGTGTTCTATGCCCGCCCGGAGTTCTGTACCGATAACGGTGCCATGATTGCTTATGCGGGAATGGTGCGGTTAAGAGCAGGGAATGAGGCCGGGCTTGGTGTGAGCGTTCGCCCGCGTTGGCCACTGGCGGAGTTGCCTGCGGCGTAAGTGATTTGCCCGGTGACATATTATTCACCGGGCAATAATTATTCTGTCTTTTTCTTCTTCAGCTTCGACCAGATTTTACTCTCCTGGTGCCGCCACAGGCGCTGAATATTGTCGTGATGGCGTAACAGGATCAGGCACGACAGCATGGCGACCGGGAAAGTGAACTGCGGCTTGAACCACCAGACATAAAAAGGGGCAATCAGCGCGCTGACAATCGCTCCCAGCGAAGAGTAACCGCTGAGCAGCACTGTTAGCAGCCATGTACCTGCCATCACGCCGGTTAAATCCCAGCCAATTGGGGCGATTGCGCCAAATGCGGTCGCGACTCCTTTACCACCCCGGAACTTGAAAAACACGGGCCAGATATGCCCCATACAGGCAGCAATGGCGATAAGTCCCAGCCAGAATGGCTCAATACCCAGAGCATAAGCACCCCACACCGGCAACATACCTTTCAGCACATCGAAAATTAGTACTGTTACTGCTGCGCCCTTACCGCCGACCCGCAATACGTTGGTTGCGCCGGGATTGCCGGAGCCACTCTCACGTGGGTCCGGCAGGCCAGCAATGCGGCAGACCAGAATGGCGCTGGAAATTGAGCCACAAAGGTACGCGATAAGGATCATCCCAGGCGCGATTGCACTCATAACGCTGTTCCGTTGTGAAAATGTCGTTTTATTTTCTGCATCAGTGGATAATACGCATAAATTCTGAAAAGTGGTATCCAGCGGGTGCGCAAAATCTGACAACGGGCCAATTCTGATGAGGCCTGGCAGAGTAAAGCCGCGGGATAAATGACAGGTGAGGTGTAATGGATATCGTATTTATTGAGCAACTTTCGGTGATAACCACGATTGGTGTTTACGACTGGGAACAGACAATCGAACAGCAGCTGATATTCGATATCGAAATGGCGTGGGATAACCGCCAGGCGGCAAAAAGTGACGATGTGAGTGATTGCCTGAGCTACGCCGATATCGCCGATGTGATTGTCAGTCATGTGGAAGGTGGACGTTTTGCACTGGTGGAACGCGTGGCGGAAGAGGTAGCAGAGCTACTGTTGGCCCGTTTTGCTTCGCCGTGGGTGCGCATCAAATTGAGCAAACCTGGTGCTGTGGCCCGCGCCCGTAATGTGGGTGTTGTTATTGAGCGTGGGCATAATCCGAAAAAAAGTTTTTAAATTCATCATCGTTAAACCAAACGCTAGTATTCAGGTCAGAAAAGTTGTTCTTTTGCGGCTTCTCCGCTGGATAAGCCGTTTTTTATATCTGTTTAGGGGTTTCGTTAATGAGCGATATACATTCGCTGTTGGTTGCAGCCATACTGGGGGTTGTTGAAGGGCTTACGGAATTTTTGCCCGTATCCAGTACTGGTCATATGATAATCGTGGGTCATTTGCTGGGTTTTGAAGGTGATACGGCAAAAACCTTTGAGGTGGTGATCCAGTTAGGATCGATCCTGGCGGTGGTCGTGATGTTCTGGCGGCGTCTGTTTGGGCTGATTGGCATCCACTTCGGTCATCCTCCCCATGAGGGCACCGGTAAGGGTCGCCTGTCACTGATCCATATCCTGTTAGGCATGATCCCTGCGGTGGTATTGGGGCTGGTGTTCCACGACACTATCAAGTCGCTGTTTAACCCCATCAACGTGATGTATGCGCTGGTGGTTGGCGGTTTTCTGCTGATCGCAGCCGAGTGTCTGAAGCCAAAAGAGCCGCGTGCGCCAGGGCTGGATGATATGACCTATCGGCAGGCGTTTATGATTGGCTGCTTCCAGTGTCTGGCATTATGGCCGGGCTTCTCCCGTTCAGGCGCGACAATTTCTGGCGGGATGTTGATGGGTGTAAGCCGCTATGCCGCCTCGGAGTTTTCATTCCTGCTGGCGGTGCCGATGATGATGGGCGCGACGGCGCTGGATCTCTATAAGAGTATGGCATTCCTCTCCACTGGTGACATCCCGATGTTCGCCGTCGGCTTTATTACTGCATTTGTGGTGGCGCTTATTGCCATCAAAACTTTCCTGCAGTTGATTAAACGTATCTCGTTTATCCCCTTCGCCATCTATCGCTTTATCGTTGCTGCGGCAGTTTACGCCGTCTTTATGTAAGGTGTTTGCTCTCACTCCTGCGGGTGAGGGCAACGCTTCTCTTTCCATTCAGCCAGCGCTTTAATCCGGCGACGGGTCAGTTCCTCGCGCACCGCTGCACCTTTATATCCGGCTTCGATCACCGCTTTGGTTGGCACAGCACTGGCTATTTCCCAGGCTTCACGCAGTAAACGCCCCTGCGGATAGTCATGGGCTTCAAAGCCGGTACGTCCGCGCACATCCGCTTCGCTGGTGAGAGCTATTTGCTCAACGCGCTGCGGTTTACGCCAGGCATCGATGGCATCGAACAGTTTAACAATGGTTTTTGGCTGTAGAATTGGAAAGGTATGGATCAGATCGTGAAATTCCGCCACCAGTTTGGCCAGATCGCGGATCTCATTCGGTACCCGTAAACGCTGGCATAATCCTTCAACTAGCTTCACTCCCGCCGGGCCGTGACCATGGTGGCGTGGCCAGAGCGCTTTCGGCGTTAACCCCTTTCCGAGATCATGGCAAAGTGTCGCGAAGCGCACATCAACCTCAGGGCTAAGCATCGCAGCCATACTCACGGTCATCAGGGTGTGGATTCCGGTGTCGATTTCCGGGTGCCATTTGGCGGGAGCCGGTACGCCGAACAGGGCATCTAACTCGGGAAAGAGCACTTTCAGTGCGCCGCACTCACGTAATACCAGGAAGTAGACCTGCGGGTTTCGGGTGCGTAACGCTTTTTCCGTCTCTTGCCATACACGCTCGGCAATCAGATGCGCAAGCTCACCGGCATCGACCATCTCTCGCATTAACAACATTGTTTCATCGGCGATACGGAAACTCAGATGGGCGTAACGAGCCGCAAAGCGTGCAACCCGTAGTACACGGAGTGGATCTTCACCAAAAGCAGGGGAGACGTGGCGCAGGATGCGATCGCGCAGATCTTGCTGTCCGCCGTAGGGATCGATGATATTGCCCTGCTGATCCTGCGCCAGGGCGTTAACCGTTAAGTCACGACGCAGCAAATCTTGTTGCAGGGTGACATCGGGCGCTGAATAGCAGGTGAACCCCGTATAACCGAAGCCAGACTTCCGCTCGGTACGCGCCAGCGCATACTCTTCACGACTTTGTGGATGAAGGAATACAGGAAAATCGCGGCCTACCTGTTGATAGCCCGCATCAAGCATCTCTTGCGGCGTGGCGCCGACTACCACCCAATCTCTGTCTTTGACCGGCAGGCCTAACAGCGTATCACGTACCGCACCACCGACCAGATAACTCTTCACGCAACAACTCTCCTCACATATTTAGCTGACTGATAATACGTAAGTGTAGAGAAGATGGCGAATCTGCTTAGTTCATCCAGCGATCTTTGCGTTTACGGCTTGGGATCATATGCGGCAGAACCAGCCCCAGAAGTAAGCCTGCTCCCAACACACCGCCGCCGTACATAAACCACTGCATAATGATGGTGCGCTGTTTGTCATCCAGTTGCAGATTCGCGGCGTTAACCTTTTTCTGCGCGACAATCAGCTCATTTTTAAGCTTCTGATTTTCATTTTTCAGGCCATTGATAACCCCGTCGCTCTGAGCAACCTTTTGCTGCATCTCGGCGGTACGCTGGTTCCATGTCGCGTCGATATTGTTGAGCTTGTCCGTCAGTGTCTTGACCTGGTTTTCCAACTCCGGCACGCGGGTACGCAGGCTGGGCTGGGTGTTAAGCTCTTTCAACGGGATCCACGCAGTACGTCCGGTACTGTCACGTACCTGGCCGTAGCCGCTGTTTTCTTGCACCAGAGTCACTTCCTCGCCGGCGTTTACCGTTCCCACAAGGCGAAAATTGTCGCCAGGGCCACTACGAACCCAGGTATTCAATTCGTCGGAAACGTAACGCTTTTCCTCGGCGTGGGTTATTGCGGACACGCTAAGTGCAAATAAAGTTAATCCAATCAGGCGTAATTTTGGCATCAGGTAATCGTTATTTTCATTGAACGTGAATGGTAGAAGTGGCAACAGTCTGACGACACCTTGCTGGTGGCATCAATCGGAATCCTCCGGGTAAAATTGCACACTTATGCAAACTTTTGCACTCGTCAGACTGCGCATAGCATGGCAATTTGACGCAAAATATTATCTACTGACAAGCATCGGGCGCGTTAGTTCGCCATAATTTTCACTGATGTGACATAACTATAAGTGCAAGGCCATGGCTCAGGAAATCGAATTAAAGTTTATCGTTAATAGTGCCTGCGTGGAAACGCTACGTCAGCATCTTCATACTCTGACAAATGAACATATTGCTCCCAGCCAGTTACTGAATATCTATTATGAAACACCGGACAACTGGTTGCGTAGCCATGATATGGGGCTGCGCATTCGCGGTTTTGATGGTCAATACGAAATGACGATGAAAATCGCCGGGCGCGTAATTGGCGGTTTGCATCAACGCCCTGAATACAATATTCCTTTGTCGACCCCGGAGCTTGACCTTTCGCGCTTTCCCTCTGAAGTATGGCCAGAAGGGGCATTGCCTGCCGATCTGCAGGAGCAAACACGCCCATTATTCAGTACTGACTTTTGGCGCGAGAAATGGCTGATTAATAGCGGCAACAGTCGGATCGAGATTGGTCTTGATTTAGGTGAAATTAAAGCGGGTGAGTTTACTGAGCCGCTATGTGAACTGGAGCTGGAGCTGCTTGAGGGGGAGGCGGCAGATATCCTCAAGCAGGCGCGACAGTTGGCGACGCTTTCCGGTTTGCGTCAAGGGAGTCTGAGCAAAGCGGCACGTGGTTATCACCTGGCGCAGGGCAATCTTGCGCGCGAACGGCGCCCGAAAAGCATATTAAACGTGGCGGCAAAAGCCAGCGTCGAACAGGGCTTTGCCGCTGCGCTGGAGCTGGCTCTGGCACAGTGGCAGTATCACGAAGAACTGTGGATTAGCGGCAACGAGGAGGCGAAGCAAGATATGCTGGATGCCATTGCGCTGTTACGCCATACGCTGACACTTTTTGGTGGCATCGTGCCGCGTAAAGCGAGCGCTCACTTACGTGATTTGCTGACGCAGGTAGAAGCGACCCTTACCTCTGCTGTCTCTGCCACCACGGCGGTATGGGATGCCCCTTCAGTGATGGCGAAGCTGCTGCTGACGGAATGGTTAGTCACTAACGGCTGGCGCCGCTTTCTTGACGACAAAGCGCAGGCAAAAATAGCCGACTCTTTTAAACGCTTTGCCGACATTCACCTGTCGCGTATTGCCGCTGAATTAAAAAAAGCCTTCGCGCAGCCGCTGGGCGACAGCTACCGCGATCAATTGCCGCGTCTGGCGCGAGACATTGACAGCACACTGCTATTAGCGGGGTTTTACGATCGGGCGCTGGCGAATGAGTGGCTGGAAAACTGGCAAGGGTTGCAGCATGCAATAGAAACTCGCCAGCGCATTGAGATTGAACACTTCCGCAATACCGCTATTACTCAGCCGCCGTTCTGGTTGCATAGCGGGAAACGCTAACCAAAGGATACCTTCATGCCGCACGCGTCGCCGTTATCGCAGCACTGGCAAACTGTACTTTCGCGTCTGCCGGAGGCGCTGACAGCACAACCGCTTAGCTTACAGGCGCAGTCAGTGCTCACTTTTAGTGACTTTATTCTCGACAGTATCATCGCTCATCCTGAGTGGCTAAAAGAGCTGGACAGCGCACCGCCGCAGGCCGATGAGTGGCAACACTACGCGCAGTGGCTACAAACTGCGCTGCAAGAGGTAACGGACGAAGCGGCGTTGATGAGGGCGCTACGGAAATTTCGTCGCCGGGTGATGGTGCGTATCGCCTGGGCCCAGGCGTTGTCGCTGGTGGCGGAAGAGAACATCCTGCAACAACTAAGCTGGCTTGCAGAAACACTGATTGTGGCGGCGCGTGACTGGTTATATGACGCCTGCTGTCGTGAGTGGGGAACGCCATGCAATCAGGATGGGGTTGCGCAACCCATGTTGGTGCTGGGTATGGGTAAGCTTGGTGGTGGTGAGCTTAATTTCTCTTCGGATATCGATCTCATTTTCGCCTGGCCGGAGAACGGCACAACCCAGGGTGGCAGACGTGAACTGGACAATGCGCAGTTTTTTACTCGTCTTGGTCAGCGCCTGATTAAAGTACTCGACCAGCCCACTCAGGATGGCTTTGTTTATCGCGTTGATATGCGTCTGCGTCCCTTTGGCGAGAGCGGCCCGCTGGTGCTGAGTTTTGCCGCGCTGGAAGATTATTACCAGGAGCAGGGGCGTGACTGGGAGCGCTACGCGATGGTAAAGGCGCGCATTATGGGTGATAACGACGGGGATCATGCCCGCGAGCTACGGGCGATGTTGCGGCCGTTTGTTTTCCGCCGCTATATTGATTTCAGCGTTATCCAGTCCTTGCGTAATATGAAAGGCATGATCGCCCGCGAAGTCCGTCGCCGTGGTCTGAAAGACAATATCAAGCTTGGTGCGGGCGGTATCCGCGAAATCGAATTTATTGTCCAGGTGTTCCAGTTGATACGCGGTGGGCGCGAGCCAGCGCTTCAGTCGCGCTCGCTACTGCCCACGCTTACGGCAATCGACCAGTTACATCTTCTACCCACTGGGGATGCTGCCCGGTTACGCGATGCCTACCTTTGGCTACGCCGACTGGAAAACCTGCTGCAAAGCATTAATGATGAACAAACACAGACCTTACCAGGCGATGAGCTGAATCGTGCGCGGCTGGCCTGGGGTATGGGAATGGCAGACTGGCAGGCGCTGAGTAGTGCGCTGGACGCTCATATGGCAGCCGTGCGGCGGGTCTTTAATGAGCTGATTGGCGATGATGACACAGAAACTTCGGAGGATAAGCTTTCGGAGCACTGGCGCGAGCTATGGCAGGACGCATTGCAGGAAGATGACTCCACGCCGGTATTGGCCCATCTGAGCGATGAAGATCGCCGACGTGTTGTCGCGCTGATTGCCGATTTTCGTAAGGAATTGGATAAACGCACCATTGGCCCGCGCGGGCGCCAGGTGCTGGATCATCTAATGCCCCATTTGCTGAGTGATGTCTGCGCCCGCAACGATGCGCCAGTGCCATTATCGCGCCTGATGCCACTGCTGACCGGTATTATTACCCGCACCACTTATCTTGAGCTACTAAGCGAATTCCCCGGCGCCTTGAAGCACCTTATTTCATTGTGTGCCGCATCGCCAATGGTCGCCAGCCAACTGGCGCGCTATCCGATCCTGCTTGATGAATTGCTTGATCCCAACACGCTCTATCAACCGACGGCGATGAACGCTTATCGCGATGAGCTGCGGCAATATCTTCTACGTGTGCCGGAAGAGGATGAAGAACAGCAACTGGAGGCATTGCGGCAATTTAAGCAGGCACAACTGCTGCGTGTGGCGGCGGCAGATATTGCTGGCACTCTGCCTGTGATGAAGGTTAGCGATCATCTGACCTGGCTTGCAGAAGCGATTATTGATGCAGTCGTGCAGCAGGCATGGGGGCAAATGGTGGCACGTTACGGTCAGCCGACACATCTGCAAGGCCGAGAAGGCCGCGGCTTCGCCGTGGTCGGCTATGGCAAACTTGGCGGCTGGGAACTGGGTTATAGTTCCGATCTCGATCTGGTCTTTTTACATGACTGTCCGATGGATGCGATGACCGATGGTGAGCGAGAGATTGATGGTCGTCAGTTCTATCTGCGCCTTGCGCAGCGGGTAATGCACCTGTTTAGCACCCGTACTTCGTCCGGTATTTTATATGAGGTTGATGCCCGTTTGCGCCCGTCTGGCGCGGCAGGCATGTTGGTAACCACGGCTGAAGCTTTTGCTGATTATCAGAAAAACGAGGCCTGGACATGGGAGCATCAGGCGCTGGCACGGGCACGTGTGGTCTATGGCGATCCGCAGTTAACCGCTGAGTTTGATGCTATCCGTCGCGATATTTTGATGACCCCGCGTGATAGCGAGCAACTGCAAACTGAAGTGCGTGAAATGCGCGAGAAGATGCGTGCGCATATGGGGAATAAGCATAAAGATCGTTTTGATCTGAAGGCTGATGAGGGCGGGATTACCGATATTGAATTTATTGCTCAGTATCTGGTGCTGCGCTACGCGCACGACAAACCGAAGCTGACACGCTGGTCGGATAACGTGCGTATTCTGGAAGGGCTGGCGCAAAACAACATTATGGATGAACAAGAAGCGTTAGCGCTTACGCATGCTTACACGACATTGCGTGATGAGTTGCACCATCTGGCGTTACAGGAGTTGCCGGGACATGTGGCGCTTAGCTGCTTTGTCGCCGAACGGGAATTGATCAAAGCCAGCTGGGACAAATGGCTGGTGGAGCCGTGCGTCGCGAAGTAAGTGTGGTATTATCGCGCGCAAATTTTGTATCTCTCAGGAGACAGGAATGAAAGTTACGCTGCCAGAGTTTGAACAAGCTGGTGTGATGGTGGTGGGAGATGTGATGCTGGATCGTTACTGGTACGGTCCAACGAGTCGTATCTCTCCGGAAGCGCCGGTGCCAGTGGTAAAAGTCGATACCATTGAAGAGCGTCCGGGCGGCGCGGCTAACGTCGCGATGAACATTGCATCGTTGGGTGCGACCGCTCGTCTGGTGGGGTTGACTGGCATTGACGATGCGGCGCGCGCGCTGAGCAAAGCGTTGGCCGACGTTAATGTTAAGTGTGATTTCGTTTCTGTACCCACTCACCCGACCATCACCAAGTTGCGCGTACTTTCCCGTAATCAGCAGTTGATTCGCCTGGATTTTGAAGAGGGATTTGAAGGTGTCGATCCGCAGCCGATGCATGAACGTATCAATCAGGCGCTGGGGAGTATCGGTGCGCTGGTGCTCTCCGACTATGCTAAAGGCGCGCTCACCAGCGTACAGCAGATGATTGCGCTGGCGCGCAAAGCGGGCGTACCGGTGTTGATCGATCCGAAAGGCACTGACTTCGAACGTTACCGCGGCGCGACGCTGTTAACGCCGAACCTGTCGGAGTTTGAAGCAGTGGCGGGCAAATGCAAAAGCGAAGATGAGATCGTTGAACGCGGAATGAAAGTGATCGCCGATTACGAACTTTCCGCACTGCTGGTAACCCGTTCTGAACAGGGGATGACTTTGTTACAGCCGGGCAAAGCGCCGCTGCACATGCCGACGCAGGCTCAGGAAGTTTATGATGTGACTGGCGCAGGCGATACGGTGATTGGCGTGCTGGCGGCAACGCTGGCGGCGGGTAACTCTCTTGAAGAGGCCTGCTATTTTGCTAACGCAGCGGCAGGCGTCGTGGTGGGCAAACTCGGTACCTCTACCGTGTCGCCGATCGAGCTGGAGAACGCGGTTCGCGGGCGGGCAGATACCGGCTTTGGCGTGATGACCGAAGCTGAGCTGAAAGTTGCCGTTGCGGCGGCGCGTAAGCGCGGTGAGAAAGTGGTCATGACGAACGGAGTTTTCGACATTCTTCATGCCGGACACGTCTCGTACCTGGCGAATGCGCGTAAGCTGGGCGATCGTCTGATTGTGGCGGTAAACAGCGATACCTCCACAAAAAGGTTGAAAGGTGATACTCGCCCGGTAAACCCGCTGGAGCAGCGTATGATAGTTCTGAGCGCGCTGGAGGCAGTGGATTGGGTCGTCGCGTTTGAAGAAGATACGCCGCAGCGCCTGATTGCCGGTATTTTGCCAGACCTGCTGGTGAAAGGCGGTGATTACAAACCGGAGGATATTGCCGGTAGCCAGGAGGTGTGGGCCAACGGCGGAGAAGTGCTGGTGCTCAACTTTGAAGACGGTTGCTCAACGACCAACATCATCAAGAAGATCCAAACGCAGGGCGAGTAGCGTTAATTGCCGCGCCCGGTAGCGCTTACCGGGCTTACGGAGTTTGTTACACCTGATCGTCAACGGGCGGAATGGCTGGCGCCGGTTTTACTTCGGCTGGTGTTCCGCGACTTTCCAGCTCGCTGAGGCGCTGTTCAAGCGCAGCTAACTTTTCGCGGGTGCGCAGCAGTACCTGCGTTTGCACATCAAACTCTTCACGGCTCACCAGATCAAGTCGGGTTAACTGAGATTGCAATGTCTGGCGGATTTTCTTTTCAACGTCTTCACCGAACTCACGGATCCCTTTCGGCATAGACTCGTGTACCTGACGTGCAATCTGTTCGATTTTCTTCGGATCAATCATTTTGGTTTCCCTGTTCGGATAGGCTCTGCTTGTCATTGTAGTGGGAGAAACCCGGCGGATAAACCAGAATTGTTTGAAGGTATTCCATTGCCGAAGATAAACATTGGCGTTATAGTTGATACGCTTATTCTCAGGGCGGGGCGAAATTCCCCACCGGCGGTAAATCAGCGTACGCTGAAAGCCCGCGAGCGCTTCAGACTCAGGTCTGAAGGTCAGCAGATCCGGTGTAATTCCGGGGCCGACGGTTAAAGTCCGGATGGGAGAGAGTAACGGTTCCGTCGGGCCACTGCCCGCTCGCGTTATTTTTTTGTCGCCATGCGATACTCCTAAGACTGCCCTGATTCTGGTAACCATATTTTTGTTGAGGTCTTTTACCATGAATCAGACGCTGCTTTCTTCTTTTGGCACGCCTTTCCAACGTGTAGAACATGCTCTTGCCGCCTTGCGTGAAGGGCGTGGTGTAATGGTGCTCGATGACGAGGACCGTGAAAATGAAGGCGATATGATTTTCCCTGCCGAAACCATGACCGTTGAGCAGATGGCGCTGACCATTCGCCACGGCAGTGGTATCGTCTGCCTGTGCCTGACCGACGAGCGTCGTAAACAACTCGACCTGCCGATGATGGTCGAAAACAATACCAGTGCTTATGGCACCGGCTTTACCGTCACGATTGAAGCGGCTCACGGGGTAACCACCGGTGTTTCCGCTGCTGACCGCCTTACTACTGTTCGTGCGGCAATTGCTGACGGCGCTAAGCCCTCTGATTTGAACCGTCCTGGCCATGTATTCCCGCTGCGCGCGCAGCCGGGTGGTGTGCTCACTCGTGGCGGTCACACTGAAGCTACTATCGATTTAGTCACGCTGGCTGGTTTTAAACCAGCGGGCGTGCTGTGCGAATTAACCAATGACGATGGCACTATGGCGCGAGCGCCGGAGTGTATCGCGTTTGCTCAGCAGCACAACATGGCTATTGTGACTATTGAAGACCTGGTGGCATACCGCCTGGAGCATGAGCGCAAAGCCAGCTAACGTCTTTGAAGTATCAATAAAAATCCGATGCCATTGGCGTCGGATTTTTTTTGCCTGCGCTGCATCAAGGTTTGCCACGCTTGTGATGTTCCTGCGTTGAAATTCGTATCTCCTACTTATAAAGTGGTAGGTCTGTTTTTTTGCTCTGCTGGACGAATTCATTGATAGGAGACGGGATGTTTATTTCGTGGTTTTGGCTGTTGGTGATCGCCATAGGGATTGTGGGCTATATCATTGCGCTTAAACGCAAATGCAGAGCCTGGCGTCAGGATCGTGATGCGCTACAGCAAGGTTATCAACGCATGAGTGATGAACTGCGTAAACTCAAACACATCAAACAGAGCGAATAAACAAGGGCTGTCTCGCAGTGCGGACAGCCCTAATTCTTAACCGGCGAAGCCCATCGCCTGTAAAGCTACCAGGCTTAACCCCATCACGGACATACCGCACAACACGCCATAGCTAGGGTTGTTATTGGGATCGATCTCTTTTGCCAGCGGCATCAGCTCATCAACTGACAGCGCGACCATAATACCGGCCACCGTCGCCATAATTGCGGCCATGACGATCGGCGATACCAGGCTTCCCAGTATTAGCCATGCGAGTACCCCACCAAGGATTTCCGCAAAGCCGGAGATCCCCGCCCAGAAGATGGCGCTCCGTTTGGAGCCGGTCGCAGCATAGACTGGTCCGGCGACGGCAAGTCCTTCAGGAATATTGTGCAATGCCACGGCAAGGGCAATACCAAAGCCCAGTTCCAGATCATTGCTGGCAGTAACATAGGTGGCAACCCCTTCCGGGAAATTATGCAGACTAATTCCCAGCGTCAACAGAATTGCGGTACGACGGATGCCGCGTGGGAAGGTACGTTGCGTACCCTGCATCAAATCCTGCGGGTGGGCATGCGGCAACATGCGATCCAGCGCGAAATAACCCAGCAAGCCAACAACAAACATGCCGTAGCCGAGCATCGGCGGCATCCCTTCGGTACCCAGTGCGGCGGGCAGCATCTCCATTAGCGAAATTAGCAGCATAATTCCGGCGGCGAAGCCGAGAGAAAATGCCAGAACGCGGTTGGAGGGTTTCTGGCCTAAGACACCGAGGATGGCGCCAATAAAGGTGGCGGCACCTGCTAATAAGGTCAGAATCAAGGGTACTGACATGCCTGGCTCCTTTGGTGATAATGATTCTCATTAATGTAAGTATTCCTCACGTATAAAGCGAGACGGACTCGGCATCTTTACGTATTTCTTACATTCAAAATTATTGAAGATCTCCATCATGGTTATCTGAGTTCTTCAGTGATCGAATAAGCGTAATGTATAACTTAATTTGTTACATTCAGTAAGGATATCATCATGTCAGCATCACGTTTGCCAGCGTTGTTTTTAGGGCATGGCAGTCCAATGAACGTCCTGGAAGATAACGTTTACACTCGCACATGGCATCATCTGGGCGAGACGCTGCCGCGCCCGAAAGCCATTGTGGTGGTATCTGCCCACTGGTTTACGCGCGGTACAGGGGTTACCGCAATGGAAACGCCGCCGACTATCCATGATTTTGGTGGTTTTCCGCAGGCGCTATATGACATCCATTACCCGGCTCCGGGGTCGCCAGAGCTGGCGCAACGGTTGGTAGAGTTGCTGGCGCCCTCTCCGGTGATGCTCGACAAAGAAGCATGGGGTTTTGATCACGGTTCATGGGGCGTGTTAATCAAAATGTATCCGAATGCTGATATCCCAATGGTGCAGTTGAGCATTGATAGCACTAAACCCGCGGCGTGGCATATGGATATGGGGCGGAAACTATCGGTACTGCGTGACGAAGGGATTATGCTGGTTGCCAGCGGTAATGTGGTGCATAACCTGCGTGCTGTGCGTTGGCATGGTGATAACACGCCTTATCCCTGGGCCAGTGCGTTTAATGATTTTGTGAAACAGAATCTGCGCTGGCAGGGAGCGGTTGAGCAGCACCCTCTGGTTAATTATCTTGACCATGAAGGAGGCGCACTCTCTAACCCTTCAGCGGAACATTTTTTGCCGCTACTATATGTACTAGGCTCATGGGATGGTATTGAGCCGATATCAATTCCTGTAGATGGTATTGAAATGGGCTCCCTGAGCATGCTCTCTGTACAGGTCGGTTAATGAATGGCGCGCAATGCGCCATTTTGTTGTATTTATCTTTTCCGGGAAACAAAAAAATAAGAGCCAGATCCCAAAAAAAAGCTACTGAAATGCGGTTTTTTTGAAAATAAAAAGAGCTTCGCTGCAAAACTAAAACGCTGTATTAAATTTAATCATTTTTGTGAAGGTCATCGTCGCAATAATCCCGCCAAGTGACTACGCTTCAGGTTGTCTTCTCTCATTTACCTCTTAAAACGGGTTACTGTTGAGCCACGAATAACTTATTCGCGGTCGGTACTATTTCGCTAAAAAATTAAACCTTCTGGAGATACGGAAATATGAATTCAGCGAAAACCCTACAAAAAGTCTGTATAAGTTTAGCTCTGCTCTTTTTCTCCCACACTACTTTAGCCCAAACCTTTCGCGCTGCTGACGTCCATCCCGCTGATTATCCGAATGTGGTGGCGGTGAAACATATGGGGGAGAAACTAAGTAAAGCTACAGATGGGCGTCTGGAGATTAAAACCTTTCCAGGCGGAGTCTTAGGCGATGAAAAACAAGTTATCGAGCAGGCGCAAATCGGAGCCATTGATATTATTCGCGTATCAATGACACCCGTGGCAGCAATATTACCAGAAATCAACGTATTCACCTTACCCTATATATTTCGTGACGAAGACCATATGCACAAGGTGCTGGATGGTGAAATTGGTAAGGAGATCGGGCAACGACTGACCGATAATAGTAAATCGCGTCTTGTCTTTCTGGGCTGGATGGATGCCGGTACGCGTAATCTGATCACTAAGGCTCCGGTGACGAAAGCCGAAGACCTGAAAGGGATGAAGATACGTGTCCAGGGCAGCCCTATAGCGCTTGATACGCTGAAAGCAATGGGAGCGAACTCTGTAGCCATGGGGGTGAGTGAAGTTTTCAGCGGGATGCAAACTGGCGTCATCGATGGCACAGAAAATAATCCGCCGACCTTTGTCGCACATAACTACTTACCGGTTGTGAAAAATTATACCTGGAGTAAGCACTTTATTATTCCGGAGCTGTTCTTATTCTCCAAAGCGAAATGGGACAAGTTAAAAAAAGAGGACCAGCAGTTAATTCTCAAATTAGCGAAAGAAGCACAGGCTGAGCAGCGAGAATTGTGGAAAGCCTATAATGACAAATCGTTAGAAGCGATGAAAGCTGGCGGCGTACAGTTCCATGATATAGATACCGCTGCGTTTTATCAGGCAACGCAGTCGGTGCGTGATAAATATGGCAAAGAACATCAGGATCTCATTAAGCGTGTTCAGGATACAAAATAAGTTTTAGCGGGCGAAGTTTGCCCGCTTTTATCCCTCATAACTTCACCAGGAATATTGCTATGGGTGAACACTATTCGTCATTAATGGATTTTCTTTATCGCATATCGATGTGGATTGCGGGGCTGGTACTGCTGGTTATGGTAGCGATTATTCCGGTAGGTATATTTGCCCGCTACGTAATGAATAGCGCTCTCTCCTGGCCGGAGCCGATTGCCATTATTTGTATGGTCACATTTACTTTCACCGGGGCAGCGGTGAGCTACCGTGCAGGTTCACATATCGCTGTCAGTATGGTAACCGACCGTTTAAGCGAACGGACAGCCAAAATTTGCTCGCTTTTTGCCGATCTGATGTTGATGGCCATAAGCTTCTTTATCCTCTGGTATGGCGCTGCGCTATGCGCTGAATTATGGGAACAGCCAGTTGCTGAGTTCCCCTATTTTACGGCGGGCGAAACCTACTTACCGCTACCGGTTGGTTCAGCAATTACTTTATTGTTTATCATCGAAAAAATCATATTGGGCGTGCAACACCACCGTCCGGTGGTATTGCTGGGATCAACGAGCTAACCCTGCCAGTAAGGAAAGTTTATGGATGCATTTATTCTTGTCTTTACATTAGCCATTATGCTGGCTGTGGGTGTGCCCGTTGCTTACGCAGTGGGAATTAGCGCGGTACTGGGGGCGTGGTATATCGACATTCCTCTGGAAGCACTGATGATCCAGTTAACCAATGGCGTTAACAAATTTTCCCTGCTGGCGATCCCATTCTTTATTCTTGCTGGCGCGATTATGGCAGAAGGGGGGATTGCCCGTAGGCTGGTCAATTTCGCCTATATTTTTGTCGGTTTTATTCGTGGTGGACTGTCACTGGTCAATATCGTCGCTTCGACATTTTTTGGCGCGATTTCCGGATCGTCGGTAGCGGATACCGCGTCGATCGGTTCGGTAATGATCCCGGAGATGGATAAAAAAGGCTACCCGCGCGATTTTGCCGCTGCGGTGACCGCCAGCGGTTCGGTACAAGCGATCTTGACGCCTCCCAGCCATAACTCGGTGATCTATTCGTTAGCTACTGGGGGCACTGTCTCCATTGCAGCGTTATTTATTGCCGGTATTCTGCCAGGGTTGCTGCTCAGTTTTACGCTAATGGTGATGTGCGTAGCTTTTGCGCATAAGCGCGGTTATCCGAAAGGGGAACGTGTACCGTTTCGCCAGGCATTGAAGATCTTCGCCGAAACGCTGTGGGGATTGATGACGGTAGTGATCATTATGGGCGGTATTTTGTCAGGGATATTTACCGCCACTGAATCCGCCGCTATCGCCTGCATCTGGGCCTTTTTTGTCACGATGTTTATTTACCGTGATTATAAATGGTCGGAGCTACCGAAACTGATGTTCCGTACGGTAAAAACGGTCTCCATCGTGATGATCCTGATCGGGTTTGCCGCCGCATTTGGCGCGATTATGACTTATATGCAGTTGCCGATGCGCATCACCGAGGCTTTTACTCAAATCTCTGACAATAAGTATGTCATCCTGATGTGCATAAACATCATGCTGCTGTTATTGGGCACGTTGATGGATATGGCGCCGCTGATCCTGATCCTGACACCCGTGCTGTTGCCGGTAACCAATTCGCTGGGCATTGATCCGGTCCATTTCGGCATGATCATGCTGGTGAACCTTGGTATTGGGCTGATTACTCCGCCGGTGGGCTCGGTGTTGTTTGTGGCAAGTGCGGTGAGCAAACAGAAGATTGAGGAGGTAGTGAAAGCCATGCTACCGTTCTATTTTGTTTTATTCTGCGTACTGATGCTGGTGACTTATATTCCGGCTATTTCGCTGTTTTTGCCGAAGTTTTTTGGGGTAATGTAAGGATCGCTATCCGACCATCTCCCGGCAGGGATAGGGTCGGATTAGCCACTTATTCTACAAAGATATGCGGGTAGAAACGCGAGAGATCCTGAGTGATCAACGCACGATCTTCCCGGATGCCGATACCGGCTGGCTGGTCGTTAATTAGCCAGCTGCCGATCAATGTGTAGCTATCGCCAAACTTCGGTAGTGGGCAGAACTGCTGCACAATCATCCCCTCTTCACCGTATGGCCCCTCGACAGCTTCAACAGTTTTGCCATTCTCAATGATCGACACATTCGCCCCTTCACGGGAGAAGATCGGCTTAACGACATACTTATCCATTGCCGGGTGATCATCTTCGACAAAATAGGCGGGCAACAGATTAGGATGATCCGGGAACATCTCCCACAACATTGGCAATAATGCTTTATTTGAGATAATGCTCTTCCATGCAGGCTCCAGCCAGCGTACGCCCGCATCTTCCAATTTGGTGGAGAACATTTCGCGTAGCATAAACTCCCAGGGATAGAGCTTGAACAAATTGCTGATCACCTGATCCTGCAAATCGGTGAACTGCCCCTTTTCCCCTAAACCTATCTCATCGATATAGAGAAATTCTGAAGGCAGTGCTGCTTCTGTCGCGCAATCCTGCAAATATTGCACCGTACCCCGATCTTCAACGGTATCGCGATAGCAGGTGAAATGCAGTAGCTGAAAACCATGCTGTTCGCGCAGCTCGGCAAAGCGCTCGATTAGCCTTTCCTGTAAGCTGTTAAATTGATCGCTACCTTCCGGCAGTTTACCGGCGTTGAGCTGATCTTCCAGCCAGATCCATTGAAAGAACGCCGCTTCGTACAGTGACGTTGGTGTATCGGCGTTATTCTCCAACAGCTTTGGCTCACCTACGCCATCCCAGGCGAGATCGAGGCGTGAATAGAGAGAAGGCTGCTGCGTTGCCCACGACTGGCGCACGAAACCCCAGGTGTGTTTTGGAATACGAAACTTTGCCATCAGCTCATCGCTGGCGACGACGCGTTCTACCACTTGCAGGCACATCTGGTGCAACTCGGCGGTCACCTCTTCCAGCTTCTCTACCTGGGCCAGCGTGAGCTTGTAATAAGCCTCTTCACACCAATACGGCTCGCCATACATGGTGTGGAAATTAAAACCATATTCGGTAGCTTTTTCGCGCCAGTCAGGGCGCTCGGTAATGGTCACTCTTTCCATGGCAATCAGCCGCCCATTGAGCGGCTTGAGGTGCCGGTCGCGCTACGTTGCATGGTGTTCTGTTTCGCCACCGATTCGCCAAAGCCGCCGCGCGTTACAGTGGTAGTCGTTGCCGGTTTTGGCGCCAGCGCGGTTTTCGGCACCGTCATTGTGCGTCCGGGTTGTGCGGCACCATACCCTTTACCTGTCGCATCGGTATACTGACCATAGGCCGGGCTGGCTGGGTTGCGTGAGCTGAATAACGGCTGCTGGGCAAATCCCGCGCCACCGCCCATTAAACGGCCCATCATGTAACCTGCCATCAGTGGCATCCAGAAACTGCCGTTTGATTGTTGCTGCGCCTGATTTTCCGGTGTCATACCAGCCTGGGCCGGAGCCTGCTGACATTGGCCTTCGCCAAACTCCGCAACGCAATCTTCACGCGTGGCATATTTTGGCGCGGTACGTTCAGCCTCTTTGAGTGCATTGTTGTAAGCGGTGGTGCACTCCGCACTTTTCCCAGGATTTGCGGATGAACAGTCATCAGCATTCTGATACATGGAAACTGTCTCGTCGCTCTGCTCACAGCCCGCCAGCATAAATACAGCGGTTACAGCCAGCGCAACAGGGGTTAAATGACGTGCCCCCCAGTTTTTGCGAAATGATGAGTGATGAATGTTTTTTGTCCGTTTCATTTTATCTTCCAGAGGCAAAGGTATTGAAGGTGATTATAACTGCTCAGAATAGAAGATGGCCCGTCGAAGTGGAAGCAGGAAAGGGCGCTTTTACGTTGCCTTACGCAAAAACGGGGGCGCATGGCCCCCGTTGTCGGTCTGGTACAGTTAACGCTGCGCGCTGGCAGGTTGTACGTTGGCGTTGAAGTTATTCACGCTCGCTGCCTGCTGCGGGTTTTCCGGCGCCACAGTGTCGGGCGCGGTGGATACAGGTTTACCTAATGTGTTATTCAGCGCGATCAGATCCTGTTCATTGAGTGAACCTAATGCAGATTTGATATTGAGCTGATTGATTAAGTAGTTATAACGCGCGTTGGAAAGCTGTTGCTTCGCGTTATACAGCGTCGTGGTGGCATCCAGCACATCGACAATCGTACGGGTTCCAACCGAGTAACCGGCTTCCATTGCATCCAGTGAACTCTGAGCAGAAACCACGGCTTGCTCATAAGCTTTGATGCCGCTAATAGAAGCGTTAATGTTGTTAAACGAGGAACGAACGGTCTGCACTACGCTACGGTGCGCACTCTCCAGTTGCTCACTGGCGCCGACAAAGTTGTACTGCGCTTGTTTAACCTGCGACGTTACCGCGCCACCGCTGTAAATCGGCAGGGAGAAGCTCAGACCAACTGAGTTCTGCCCAATATCACGATCAGCGTAAGATGAAGAAGAGAGCGAGCTCCCCCGGGTTGCCGAACCGCTATATTTGGTATTGGAAACGCTGGTGGAGGCCGTTAAATCCAGCGTCGGCAGATGACCATCCTGCGCCTGACGAATTTGTTCACGGGCCAGATCCTGGCTCAGGCGGGCCTGCAACAGCGACAGGTTACGGTTTTCTGCTTCTTTCAGTAGCGCGTTAACCGCCTGCGGCTTAGCGGTTTTGAAGTTATCAACATTCAGCGATGCCAGCTCAGGATAGTAATTGCCGGTTACCTGACGCAACGCTTCTACCGCGTTATCCAGATTATTGCGGGCGGTCACTTCATTTGCCAGCACTGTGTCATATTGCGAACGGGCATTCTGCACATCGGTGATCGCCACCAGGCCAACGTTAAAGCGTTGGGTCGTTTGATCCAACTGGCGATAGATTGCCTGTTTCTGCGCTTCGGTATAAGAAAGGGCATCAATAGCGCTTAGCACATTGAAGTAGGCGGTAGCGGTATTGAGGATCAGCGTTTGCTGGTCGGTCTGGTAAGTGACATCCTGAATACCGGCGCTCTTTTCCTGCAACGTCAGCGCACGCCATTTCGACATATCAAAGATGGTCTGCGTCAGTTGCAAAGAGCCGCTGGTAACGTTTGAGTCAACGCCATTACTGTCACGAAAACCATTAGTGTAGGTATAATCAGCACCCAGGCCCAACTGAGGAAGTAGTGGGCTGCGTGCTTCATTAATCTTTTCAAAAGCCGCATCGCGATCGGCAGCGGATTTACGCAGATCCGGGTTGCTTAAACGCGCCTGCTGATAAACTTGCAGCAGGTTTTCTGCCTGGCTCATGGCGCTGAAGCCCGTCAGGCTCAGGCCGATAAGGAGAGGGAGCAATTTCTTCATTTGCATTCCTTGTTGTGAAGCAGTATTAGCGCTGATCTAAAATTGAGAAAAATAATCGCCGATTCTACCAGAGATTCGCACCGCTTAAGCTTGGCGTTACGTGCCATTGGCGTAGATTTGCGCCAATCTATCACATAGCGCTTGAAATCCACAGGTTCATCATTATTTCGAATGGGATGCCGCCAAATGAGCAAGCCAAACAGTTCTGCAGTGACCTTCTCCAAAAAAGATGTAGAAATTATTGCACGGGAAACGCTCTATAGCGGTTTTTTTTCGCTCGATTTGTACCGTTTTCGTCATCGCCTGTTCAATGGTGAGATGAGCGGAGAAGTTCGCCGCGAAATTTTTGAACGCGGTCACGCCGCAGTGTTGCTACCCTTTGACCCAGTGCGCGATGAAGTTGTACTGGTCGAACAGATTCGTATCGCCGCATATGACACCAGCGAAACCCCATGGCTGCTGGAGCTGGTGGCAGGTATTATTGAAGAAGGCGAAACCGTTGAGGATGTCGCGCGTCGTGAGGCGATGGAAGAAGCCGGTTTGACCGTCGGGCGCATGAAGAAATTTATGAGCTATCTGGCAAGCCCCGGCGGTACCAGTGAGCGCTTATCCCTGATGGTTGGCGAAGTGGATGCCACTCAGGCCGAAGGTATTCACGGTCTGGTGGATGAAAACGAAGATATTCGGGTTCATGTGGTGAGCCGGGAACAGGCTTACCAGTGGGTAGAAGAGGGGAAAATCGACAACGCAGCGTCTGTCATTGCTCTGCAATGGCTGCAACTGCACTATGAGAATTTAAGACACGAGTGGAAAAAATGAAGCGTTATACACCTGACTTCCCTGAGATGATGCGCCTGTGCGAAACCAACTTCGCTCAATTGCGCCGCCTGTTACCGCAAAATGACGCTGCGGGCGAAACGGTGAGTTATCAGGTGAACAATGCGCAGTATCGATTAACAATTGTTGAGTCCACCCGCTACACCACACTGGTGGAAATCGAACAGATAGCCCCGGCGGTTAGTTACTGGAGCCTGCCATCGATGACGGTGCGTCTCTATCATGATGCTATGGTGGCTGAAGTGTGTTCGAGTCAGCAGATCTTTCGTTTTAAAGCACGTTATGATTACCCGAATAAAAAGTTGCATCAACGCGACGAAAAGCATCAAATTAACCAGTTTCTGGCCGACTGGCTACGTTACTGTCTAGCACATGGAGCAATGGCGATTCCGGTTTGTTAGCGTAGTGAAACCTAAGGACACCATTTGGAAAGCCTGTTAAACCTCTCTTTGGCTGGTGAGGCCAGAGTGAGGATCTTACAAATTACTGATTCTCACCTGTTTGCCGAAAAGCATGAAACGCTGTTAGGGGTAAATACCTGGGAAAGCTATCAGGCCGTTCTGGATGCTATCCATGCTCAGCAGCGCGAGTGCCATCTGATTGTCGCCACGGGCGACCTGGCGCAGGATCACACGGCTGCGGCCTATCAGCACTTCGCTGAGGGCATCGCAAGCTTTAGCGCGCCTTGCGTCTGGCTACCCGGGAACCATGACTTTCAACCGGCGATGTACAGCGCTTTGCACGAGGCGGGGATCTCTCCGGCAAAGTACATTTTTATTGGCGATCGCTGGCAAATCTTGCTGCTCGACAGTCAGGTATTTGGTGTTCCACACGGTGAACTGAGTGAGTTCCAGCTGGAGTGGCTGGAACGAAAGCTTTCCGACAGCCCGGATCGCCACACTCTGCTGCTGCTTCATCACCATCCTTTACCGTCAGGCTGTAGCTGGCTCGATCAGCATAGTCTGCGCAATGCGGGTGAACTGGACAGCGTATTGCAGCGTTTTCCTAATGTGCGCCATCTGCTGTGCGGGCATATTCATCAGGAGCTGGATCTTAACTGGAATGGTCGCCGCCTGCTCGCTACGCCCTCAACCTGCGTGCAATTTAAACCGCACTGCGCTAACTTTACCCTCGATACCATTGCGCCAGGTTGGCGCTGGCTGGATTTATATCCCGACGGAACGCTGCACACGGAAGTCTGCCGCCTGCAGAGTACGAAGTTTAATCCGGACACTGCGTCAGAAGGCTACTGATGTCTACGCTTCTTTATCTGCACGGCTTCAATAGTTCACCACGTTCCGCAAAAGCCACACAGCTTTCGCAGTGGCTGGCACAACATCACCCGGAAATAGACGTCGTGGTGCCGCAACTACCGCCTTATCCTGCCGCTGCTGCCGAGCTTCTGGAGTCACTGGTGTTGGCTCAGGGTGGTGAGCCGTTGGGCATTGTCGGTTCTTCGTTAGGTGGTTATTATGCGACCTGGCTTTCCCAATGTTTTATGGTGCCCGCCGTGGTGGTCAATCCCGCTGTGCGCCCCTTTGAATTACTCGCTGATTATCTTGGGAATAATGAGAACCCCTACACAGGGCAGCAATATGTGCTAGAGTCTCGCCATATTTACGAACTCAAAGTGATGCAAGTTGACCCGCTTGAAGCTCCCGATCTAATCTGGCTGCTGCAACAAACCGGGGATGAAGTGCTGGATTACCGCCAGGCGGTGGCATATTACGATGCCTGTCGCCAGACTGTAGAAGAGGGCGGGAACCATGCTTTTGTTGGCTTTGAGAACCATTTCACACAGATTATCGATTTCCTTGGGCTCTCTTGAGTCAACAGGGGAAACGGTGCGGTCACTATCTACGAACAAACCATGACGCAATCCTATAACGCTGATGCCATAGAGGTACTCACCGGGCTTGAGCCGGTTCGCCGCCGTCCGGGGATGTATACCGATACCACTCGCCCTAATCATCTGGGGCAGGAAGTTATTGATAACAGCGTGGATGAAGCGCTGGCCGGTCACGCAAAACGCGTGGACGTAATTTTACATGCAGACCAGTCGCTGGAAGTGATCGACGACGGGCGCGGTATGCCGGTGGATATCCACCCGGAGGAGGGGGTTCCAGCGGTTGAATTGATCCTCTGCCGCCTGCATGCCGGCGGCAAGTTTTCCAATAAAAACTACCAGTTCTCTGGTGGGTTGCACGGCGTGGGCATCTCCGTGGTTAACGCCCTTTCTCGCCGTGTGGAAGTCACCGTTAAACGCGACGGGCAAATTTACAGCATCGCCTTTGAAAATGGTGAGAAAGTACAGGAGCTGCAGGTGATTGGTAGTTGCGGTAAGCGCAATACCGGTACCAGCGTCCATTTCTGGCCGGATGAATCCTTCTTTGATAGCCCGCGTTTCTCCGTCTCTCGCCTGTCGCATCTGCTGAAAGCAAAAGCGGTACTCTGCCCTGGGGTTGAAATCACCTTTAAAGATGAGGTGAACAATTCCGAGCAACGCTGGTGCTATGCAGATGGTCTGAATGATTATCTTTGCGAGGCGGTGAATGGCCTGCCAACACTGCCGGAAAAACCGTTTATTGGTAACTTCGCTGCCGAAACCGAAGCGGTGGACTGGGCGTTGCTATGGCTGCCAGAAGGCGGCGAGCTATTGACTGAAAGCTACGTTAACCTTATCCCCACCTTGCAGGGTGGTACACATGTTAACGGTTTGCGCCAGGGCTTACTGGATGCAATGCGTGAATTCTGCGAATACCGCAATATTCTGCCGCGCGGAGTGAAGCTTTCCGCCGAGGATATCTGGGAGCGCTGCGCTTATGTACTGTCGGTAAAAATGCAGGATCCGCAGTTTGCCGGGCAGACCAAAGAGCGTCTCTCCTCCCGCCAGTGCGCCGCGTTTGTCTCCGGGGTGGTGAAAGATGCTTTTAGTCTGTGGCTAAACCAGAATATTCAGATTGCAGAACTGCTTGCCGAAATGGCTATCTCCAGTGCGCAACGCCGGATGCGCGCCGCCAAAAAAGTGGTGCGTAAAAAACTGACCAGCGGTCCGGCGCTGCCAGGCAAGTTGGCTGACTGTACTGCGCAGGACCTTAGCCGCACTGAGCTATTCCTTGTGGAGGGTGACTCTGCGGGCGGTTCGGCTAAACAGGCGCGCGATCGTGAGTTCCAGGCGATCATGCCGCTAAAAGGAAAGATCCTGAATACCTGGGAAGTCTCTTCTGATGAAGTGCTGGCTTCGCAGGAAGTTCATGATATCTCCGTGGCGATCGGTATTGATCCTGACAGTGAAGATCTGAGTCAATTGCGTTACGGCAAGGTTTGCATTCTTGCAGACGCCGACTCAGATGGCTTGCATATTGCCACGCTGCTGTGTGCTCTTTTTGTTAAGCACTTCCGCGCGTTGGTTAAAAATGGCCACGTCTATGTGGCTCTGCCGCCGTTATACCGTATCGACCTTGGCAAAGAGGTTTATTACGCGCTGACAGAAGAGGAAAAAACCGGCGTACTGGAGCAACTGAGACGTAAAAAGGGCAAACCAAACGTACAGCGCTTTAAAGGGCTGGGCGAAATGAACCCTATGCAGTTGCGTGAAACCACGCTCGATCCGAATACACGCCGTCTGGTGCAACTAATCATCAGTGATGATGACGAACAACAGACTAACGCAATAATGGATATGCTGCTGGCGAAGAAACGCTCGGAAGACCGTCGCAATTGGCTGCAAGAAAAAGGCGATATGGCCGATATTGAGGCGTAATCGCCTCCTGTTTTTTTACCCAGTGGCGCTACGCTTACAGAGGCTGCCTAACCTCTGCAAGCGTAGCCTAAGACTCTCAGAGCAGCTTTCGCTGCTTTTTTTATTTCCTCTTTCCCGACCTGTGTAATGCTTCGCAAAAGACAAGTCACCGCTCCGTTATAATAATTAGGTTTCTAATAGTTACCTAAGTTAACGGAAAAAGTAATGACGGATAAAAAAGCGCAAGCATGGGAAGAGGGGACTCCTCCCGGCACACCCCATGACAAGGTATTCAAGGCGTTTCTTGACCAGCCCGACACCGCCCGGGATTTTATGCAACTGCACCTGCCTGCGGAGTTGCAGGCGGCATGCGACTTCTCCACCCTGAAGCTGGAGTCCGGCAGTTTTATTGATGACAAGCTGCGCGCCTTCTTCAGTGACGTGCTCTACAGCCTGAAAACCGTCAGCGGGGAGGGTTACATTCACGTACTGGTGGAGCATCAGTCCACCCCGGACCGGCACATGGCTTTTCGCATGTTGCGTTATGCGGTGGCGGTCATGCAGCGCCATCTTGATGCCGGGCACAGAAAGCTGCCGCTGGTTATCCCGGTCCTGTTCTACGCCGGCAGGCGCCGTCCGTATCCCTACGCCATCCGCTGGCTGGATGAGTTTGATGACCCGGCACTGGCGGAAAAACTCTACGGCAGCGCTTTCCCGCTGGTGGATGTGACGGTAATCCCCGACGACGAAATCATGGAGCACCGCAGCGTGGCGGCGCTGACCCTGGTACTGAAACATATCCGCCAGCGCGATATGGCGGCGCTGCTGGAGCGGCTGCCCGTGCTGATGCTGGCCGAACAGATGACAGGACATCAGCTTGTTTCGCTGATAAACTATCTGATACAGGCAGGCGAAGCTTCAGACGCCGAGACCTTTGTACGTAAACTGGCACAGCGGGTGCCGAAGCATAAGGATAAACTTATGACCATCGCAGAGCAGCTTGAACAGAAGGGCATCAAGAAGGGCATTGAGAAGGGCATCGAACTTGGCCGACAGGAAGGCCGCTCAGAGGGGCAGCGCGAAGCCACCCTTAATATCGCTCGTACCATGCTGCAAAACGGACTCGATCGTCATACCGTGATGAAAATGACCGGCCTGACAGAAGAAGAACTGGCGCAGATCCGCCATTAATGCTGTTACCCTGCGATATCCCCCTCAGTTTCTGCCCGGAGAATGGCGCAGCGTCGCCATTCGGCTTTTTCGATACTGCAATGGTGTTTCGCCGATGCCTTTTTTAAAGGCGCTAATGAAATAGGTAACGTCGGAAAACCCCACTTCACTGGCAATATGCTTAATCGCCAGTGTGCTATGCAACAGAAGATCGCAGGCCTTACGCAAGCGTAGTGTATTAAGATATTGGTGAATATGTTCTCCCGTTTCCTCATGAAAACGGCGCGAAACGTAGCTGCGAGACTTGCCTGATGCCTGTGCCAGCCGCTCAAGGCTAAATTTTCGCCGATAGTTCTCCTCCAGCCAGAACATTACTGGCGTGGCAATACCACTACGTGCTTCAGGGCGTTTGTGGTCATCTTCCGGCAGCATACTTAATAGATTCAACAACAGGCAGGTGACTTGCTCGCCGCTGAGACTATTGCTGGAGGCCATTTTCGCATAGCAGCTAAATAAATGGTCGATATGTGCATGAATTGCGGCAACATCCATTACCACTGCCGGTGCGCCGCGTAAAGCGAGGCGCTGGAAGCGGTCATGATTGTGCGGAAAGTCGCGCAGATACTTAAGTATGGCGTGATTATCGACATGAATAATTGTGCGCCGGTAACAATCCTGCGCCTGCTCAGCCACCATCACTTTATGAATGGTAAAGGGAGGGAAGAAAAAGAGCCGCCCGGGGCGCATAGTGTACTGGCGGTTATCGACCATCACCACACCGAAACCCTCTTCAATGTAGAGCACTTCGAGACACTGGTGCCAGTGATGATAACGCACAGTATTGGCAAACAGACGGCTAAACGAAACGATGGCATCGTTAAGCGTAATTAGCTCCAGATTCTCTGTCTGCCACTGTTCGTTCATAGTACAACAGATCTCAATTTTTACCTTGTTGCGACTATTTATAAACCACCATTTTAAATTTCCTCAACTGTAAGTTCACGCAACTTTCACCGATGTGACAAAGCTAACATTTCGGTTTGTAGTTCATTCACTATCCTGCTGCCACACCATAAGGGAGAGAAACCTATGCAAGCGGCGGAAGAGAAAACCTCAAATCCATTGTCATCACGCGCGGATGTTATCGATGTATTAGAGAAGATGCTGGACGCAGTGGATCGGCAGTTCCCGTTGGCGGTATCGCACTTCTCTCTGGGGGCAACCAGTGCCCACTACAGTGTGCCCATCGCTGAAATGGAAGGACTCTCCCGGGCCTTATGGGGGCTTTTCCCATTAATGGCAGGGGGGAGTGGCGAGAGCTTTAGCGACAAATACTTGCAGGCAATTAAGATCGGTACCGATCCACAAAGTGAAGGCTACTGGGGAGAAACCGGGCCATATGATCAGCGGTTGGTAGAGATGGCCGCTTATGGCCTGGGATTGTCATTACTCGGAAATAAGCTGACAGCACTGTTTAGTGAGCGTGAAGTGTACAACTTGCATCAGTGGCTGGATCAAATTACAGATGCCGAAATGCCCGACAGCAACTGGAACTATTTTGCCATCATGGTGCAACTGGGCTTTAAACGCGCCGGGCTTCCATGGAAATCTGAAGCGATCGAGCGTCGTTTTGCCATGATGGAGGCTTACTATCTTGGCAATGGCTGGTATTCCGACGGCCCTGGCAGGCCGAAAGACTACTACATCTCGATGGCATTCCATTTTTATGGGCTGATATACGCCACGCTCAATGGCGATGATGATGCAACGCGTGCCGGAATAATCCGCGAGCGGGCGCGCCTGTTTGCCGAAGATTTTATCTATATGTCGGCAGCGCAGGGGGAATCTGTCCCCTTTGGCCGCAGCTTAACTTATCGCTTCGCGATGGTGGCTTTCTGGAGTGCGGTGGCATTCGCCGGACTTGATGTTTTCTCCCCTGGTGTCGTGAAAGGAGTCATTTTGCGTCATCTGCGCTGGTGGCTGAAACAGCCGATTTTTGATCGCGATGGCATTCTGACCCTTGGCTTTGCTTACCCTAATCTGGCGATGTGTGAAGACTACAACTCACCCGGTTCACCCTACTGGGCACTGAAGGTATTTCTAATTCTTGCGCTGCCAGACACGCATTCTTTCTGGCAGGCAGAGGAGCAACCTCTACCTGCACTCGCGCAAAAGCGCGTAATTCCACCCGCCGAACAAATCATCGTCCATAGTGATCATTCGCGGCATGTCTGGATGATCACTTCGGGTCAGTTGGAACTGAATAATTACGTTAATACCGAAGCCAAATACACCAAGTTTGCTTACTCCAGCCTGTTTGGTTTCACCATTGAACGTGGGCGCTACGGCATTAAGCATGCTGCCTGTGATTCGATGTTGTTACTTAGCTACGGGGATAATTATTTCCGCGGTCGACGCGAATGCGAAGAGGTAATCGTCAGCGAACACGCGATTTTTTCCCGCTGGTCACCATGGCGAGATGTACAGATCGCAACCTGGCTTATCCCTTGTGGTGAGTGGCATGTACGGGTGCATTGCATCGATTCTGCACGCCATTTACAGAGCGTAGAGGGGGGATTTGCGGTGTTAAAAGCACCACATCGCAGTGAGCAGGGTGGTAGCCTGGTTTTCGCGGAAAACGGCGTAAGTGGAATTTTCAATCTGCCGGAGTTCGTCCCCCGAGAAATCGACAGCGTGGTAACACCGCCCAATAGCAGCATTATGTTTGCGCCTTGTGCATCCATTCCGTTGCTACGTGGCGATATTGCACCTGGTCGCCATTGGTTGGCCTGCGCAGTACAAGCTGCCGCCTCACCAGAAGCTTTTCAGTATCTATTACCGCAGGTGCAAATAGCAGAACAGGCGCTGGTTATTCATCAACCAGGGCAAGAAGAAAAGATCGTCATTGCCATTTAATTCCGGCTCACAGGCCGGGCTGAACCCTACATGTTTTTGTCGAGGATGGTATGGAAAAGATCGCTATCAACAACAAAATCGAATATTACAAAATCAGTTCGTTTATCTTTCTCTACTTTTTTACCTGGTCGGCGAGTATTGGTCTGCTGGCTATCTGGCTGGGGCAAAAAGCCAATCTTAGCGGTACAGTAATTGGTACGGTATTTGCTATTAACGGTATTTTTTCGGTGATCCTGAAACCAATCTATGGCTATATTCTGGATAAGATAGGGATGAGCAAATATCTGCTCTACTTCGTCGTATTAATGTCGGCATTAATGGCGCCATTTTTTATTTATGTTTATCAACCGTTGCTCATCTCCAATACTTTTTTAGGTATTGTGGTTGGCGCTATCTATTTAAGTTTTGCCTGGTATGCTGGTGTGGCGGCTTGTGAATCCTATACCGATCGTTATAGTCGATTGAACGGTATGGAGTTTGGTCAGATCAGAATGTGGGGTTCACTCGGCTGGGCGGTGGCATCCTCTTTTTCTGGCCTGTTATTTAACCTTTCTCCTGCTTATAACTTTATTATGGGCTCGGTTGCCTCACTTATTATGCTGGCGGTGCTGCTGAGTTTGAAAGTGAATGTTCATTCGGCACATGCCAGCGAGGTATTGACCAAAGAGAAAATCGTACCGGCGGATGTCTATGCACTGCTGCGTAACCGGAAGTTCTGGGCTTTCTGCCTGTATGTTGCAGGTGTTGCCTGGATGATGTTTATCGCCGAGCAACAGTTCTCACGCTACTTTGTCACCTTTTTTGCCGACGTGCATCAGGGTAACGCCGTGTTTGGCTATCTTGGTACCGTGCAATCTGGTATGGAGTTCATCATGTATATGGTGATCCCCTTATTTGTTAATTTTATCGGTGCCAAACGTGGTTTGTTGATCGTCGGGATTTTTGTCGGTGCACGGTTAATTATTTCTGGCCTGTGTGACTCTCATCTGCTGATTTCGGTATTAAAACCACTCTACGGTCTGGAAATTTGTCTCCTGCTGGTATCGGTATTTAAGTATATCGCTGAACATTTTGATAAACGTGTTAACGCCACTATGTATTTATTGGGCTATCAAGCGATGCTGTATGTCGGTAATGTGGTTGTGTCCTCTCCCGCTGGCATATTGTATGACCGCATCGGCTTTGAAAATACCTACATTATAATGGGCGGTGTAGCGCTGCTATTTACCCTTATTTCTCTGTTTACCTTATCGGCCTGTCAGAGTAAATGGCGACCCAATGTTTCACTGGATATTGCAACGCGTTAAGGGCTGCATTTACATTCTGTAAAAAGAAGGAACCGAAATATGTTAAGTAATATCGTTGAGGAAAAGCTACGCGATTTTTCAGGCACAGCTAAAGATGTGCAAGCATTCAAAGATGAGTTGGATTTAGCGCGTACGCATACCCTTGAACTGATTAGCCGTCATTTAACGCAATTCGGTGATAAATTTCCCGCCGAAACCTGTGTGCAGGGTTACTACCCCTTAACGGAAAATATCGAGTGGACTAGCAGTTTCTGGACCGGACAACTATGGCTAGCATGGGAGATGAGCGGTGATGAAAAATTTCGCACCCAGGCAGAGCGACATGTTCGCTCGTTTGGTCTGCGCATCGCCGGGCGTCATGATACCAACACTCACGACCTCGGTTTCCTATATACGCTCTCCTGTGTGGCTGCCTGGCGGCTGACCGGTAACCGTGAGGCGCGCGGTTTTGCTCTGCTGGCTGCCGAGGCATTACTGGAGCGTTTTCACCCAAAAGCGCAAATCATCCAGGCGTGGGGCGATCTCCAGGATCCGGAACAGGCCGGGCGCATGATTATCGACTGTAATATGAACCTGCCCTTGCTTTACTGGGCGAGTGAGCAGACAGGCGATCTGCGCTATGCCGAGGCGGCCCGCGCTCATGTGCAGCAAGCAGCGAAGTACCTTATTCGTGAAGATGCTTCCACCTTTCACACCTATTATATGGATATACAGACCGGCGCACCGCGTTATGGCAATACGCAGCAAGGCTATGCGGATGACTCCTGCTGGTCACGCGGCCAGGCATGGGGTATTTACGGATTTCTACTGAGCTACATCTACACTGGCGACAGGCAGATGGTCAGTTTGTCAAAACGGTTGGCAAACTACTTTCTCAACCGTTTACCTGAAGATGCCGTGTGTCACTGGGATCTGGCGCTGGTTGGCAGTGATGCGTTGCGTGATTCATCATCGGCGGCGATTGCGGTCTGCGGCTTGCTGGAGCTTATCAAACATCTTCCGGTCACCGATCCGGATCGCGAACGTTATCAGCAGTGGGCGATGCGTATCATGTCGTCACTCGCGAAGCACTATCTGGCGGGAAAAAATGAGGACACTACCGGCTTGCTGAAACATTCGGTTTATCACCTGGCAAGCAATAAAGGGGTAGATGAGTGTTGCAGTTGGGGGGACTATTTCTGGGTGGAGGCGCTGGCGCGCTTTTCGCAGAGCTGGAAACTCTACTGGTAGGGCGTATGTTCCTCTCCCTTTTCGGGAGAGGACATTATGTCAAATACCGGCTTCAAGAATGCGGATATGGGTTTCCAGAACGTCACCTTTTACGGCTTCGCTCCAGGCTTTCATATGCGCGGTTTGCAAGTGCGCTTCAAGATGCGCCACACTTTCCCAGCGCTCCACCATCATAATGGAATCTGGCGCGAGGCTTTGGAAACTCACATTTGCCGCGTGATCAACCAGCGGCTCGTAGCCGTGGCAACCCTCTTCCTTCAGAACAACAGGTACGATTTTCGCAAACTCATCAAGTACGGCCTGGCGGTGATGTTGACCGGGGCGTGTACGAATTTCAGCTATAACGGTTAGCATGATTAACTCCCTATTAGTCTCGCTACACAGTTAAGCAAAAATTTCAGCCAGGTGCTTGCGATATTCTGCGATATAGCGCGGTACGTCCGGCGATTTAATCACATCATTGGCGATAAAGGTCGGGAGCGCTTCCATACCAAGGAACTGGTTCGCTTTATGGAACGGCAGATAAACACCGTCAACGCCAACACCGTGGAAGAACTGCTCTTTATCGGTGAAAGCTTCCATTGGCGCATTCCAGGTGAGAGAGAGCATATAAGTTTTACCCTGAACCAGGCCGCCGGAACCATATTTTTTGGACGCATCGGAACGGGTACGACCATCGCTGGCATACAGAGAACCGTGTCCTTCGGTGAAGACGTCATCCATATATTTTTTCACTGTCCACGGTGCACCCATCCACCAGCCAGGCATTTGCCAGATGACCGTGTCGGCCCACAGGAAGTTTTGTACCTCAGCTTGTACATCGTAGTCGCCGTCGGCACGAACGGTTTTAACATCGTGTCCGGCGTCGCGCAGGAAGCTTTCCGCGACCTCGGTCAGGGTGTCGTTCAGTTGACCATTAGAGTGAGCGAATTTTTTCGCGCCGTTGATAATCAGAATATTGCTCATGAGATTCCCTCAGTTGAATTCGTTTGTCCGTAATTTTATCCAGATTAACGGTACGGTGAAATTGGCAAAATGTGCAAAGACTTTTGCTCCTTGCGCAATAATTGGGCTACCAGCTTATTTGCGTAATAAAGCCCCCTTGTGGATGATTGCTAAAAGATACCTTCATTTGATGCAGCCCGGCGATACGTCGCACTATTGATAACCCCAGTCCGCTACCGGTTTCCTGCTGCCCTGGTGGGCGATAAAATCGCTCGCCAACTCTGGCTAGAGCCTCTTCGTTAATGCCCGGACCATTATCCCGTACGCTAAACGAACACTCGTCCAGCGTCACATCCACCGTGCTGCCCGGTGGGCTGTAGCGAACGGCATTATCCAGTAGATTGCGAACCATCAGGCTGAGCAACAATGGCTGGCCCTGATGGTTCACCGATGGGGCATTAATATGCAGCCGCACTTCAATACCCGCTTGTTGTGCTGCGTGGTAAATATCCATCACCGCCGATTGCAGTAGGGAATCAAGAGAAATGGTTTCGATATCGTCAAGATTGTCCAGCGAGTCCAGGCGCGACAGCGTCAGGAGTTGATCGACCAGGCGAGTGGCACGATCGATACCAACGTGCAATTGCGCCAGCGCTTTCTTGCGTGCCGAGGGATCGTCATCGGAGAGTTGGGCAACCTCAGTCTGCACTTTCAGCGCGGCAAGGGGGCTACGTAGCTCGTGAGCGGCATCAGAGGTAAAGCGCCGCTCGCGCAACATCATCGTTTGCGTACGGGCAAAAAGATGGTTTAGGGCATCCACCAGCGGTCGTACTTCGCTGGGTACGCCGTGAGTATCAAGAGGCTGAGCGAGATCCGGAGCCCGGTAGCGAAGCGCAAGCGCCAGTTTTTTCAGCGGACGCAGTTCCAGGCTAAGCAGAATAATCAGCAGGATGAGCATAAGCGGTGGAGCAATCAGCCATGGTGTAAGCTGCGAAGTAATAATATCAAAGGCCATCTCATGGCGGTAATCCAACTCCTGACCAACCACAATACGCGTTTTACCGTCCGGCGCGGTTAGCCACAAAAATCGCCATTCATCATCGTCATCAAGTAAATAACCATTATTAAAGCCGTCGCGATGGTACTGGTAAGGAATATCCTTACCGCTCTCCCCATCATGAAACACCATTTCTCCATCGGCAGAATAGATGGCAAAAGCCAGTGCGTCGTCATCAAGGTGCCCGTGTTTAACTTTTTGTATTTCGCCTGCTTGCGGTCCGCTGCGCTGCAGATCTTCAAATTCCATAGCACTTAGCCGCCTGGCAAATAGCATCTGCTGAGTATCAAAGAGCTTATCGAGCTTTTTGCTGGTTTGCTGCCAGGCAATGACGCTGGCGCATACCCAGGCGATCATTGACAGCAAAAAGAACAGGAGTGTCAGGCGCAACCGCAGACTCAAATAACGCGTGAATTTCATTCTGCACCCAGCGTGTAACCGATACCGTGGACGGTACGAATAAAATCACTACTGATCTTGCGGCGTAAATGATGAACATGGACTTCAACGGCATTGCTGGAGAGATCGTCATCCCAGCTATACAGCTTCTCTTCGATTAATTTCCGTGGCAGTACCCGACCGACGTTACGCAGTAACAGTTCCAGTAAAGCGAACTCTTTTGGTTTCAACGGCAGAATTTCCCCATCCAGTGTTGCAATGAGGCTACTGGGGTCGAGGGAGACCCGGCCATGGCGCAAGGTGTTTTGTGTCTGACCGTGGGCGCGGCGAATAAGCGCTTCCAGCCGAGCGGCCACTTCAATCAACGCAAAAGGTTTGCACAGATAATCATCCGCACCCAGCCGTAACCCTTCCACGCGCTGAGTAATAGCATCACGGGCTGTTAGTATCAGCACTGGCTCTGCATGTTTTTGCTCACGCCAGTCGCGCAAGATATCCAGCCCATCAATACCTGGCAGGGTTAAATCGAGGATCACCGCATCGTAAGGGGCAGCAAACAGTGCTGCTCTGCCCTGTTTACCGTCGATAAACCAGTCGACGTTAAAGCCTTTTTTGCTAAGACCGGCTTTAAGCCCATCGCCTATAAGGCTGTCATCTTCTATCAATAAAATACGCATTGCCTGACCTTTCCTGCCTGCTTAGCGCAGTAAAACCGCATACAGCGGGCTATGTACAGCGAAAAATTTACTTTTTCCGGCTTAAGAAGTTGTTAAGGATCGCTGGATTAAATAGTGAAGAATAACTGTGTAAAGGAGAGAAAAATGCAAAAAATCGCTGCAATGGCTGCCATCATGATGCTGTGTTCAGCCCCTGTTTTTGCTGCTAACCAGGGTGGTTTCACCGGGCCTGGGACCACACAAAATGGCGGATTCAATGGGCCAACGAGCACGGCCACTGTTGAGAGCGTGAAATCGTTACGGGACGATACCTGGGTGACACTGCGCGGCAATATCGTTGAGCGTATCTCTGATGATACCTATCTCTTCAAAGATGCAACCGGCACGATTAATGTCGATATCGACAATAAACGCTGGAAGGGTTTGACCGTCGGGCCGCAGGATGTTGTCGAAATCCAGGGCGAAGTCGATAAGGACTGGAACTCAGTTGAGATCGACGTTAAGCAAATCAGCAAAGTCGCGAAGTAAGGGCTGCTGCTGAGCGAAAAAATCGCTCATCACTATGACTCCTCGCCGCAGATAGGGTAGTATCTGCGGCAATATTGCCGCTGCTAAGGCGGGCTCACATGTTGAGGAATCACGATTAATGAGCGATATGGCAGAGCGCCTTGCGCTGCATGAGTTTACGGAAAACGCATACCTGAATTACTCCATGTACGTCATCATGGACAGGGCGTTACCGTTTATCGGTGATGGTCTGAAACCGGTTCAGCGTCGCATCGTGTACGCGATGTCTGAACTTGGGCTGAACGCCAGCGCCAAGTTCAAGAAGTCCGCGCGAACGGTAGGTGATGTTCTGGGTAAATATCACCCACATGGTGATAGCGCCTGCTACGAAGCAATGGTGCTGATGGCGCAGCCATTCTCCTACCGCTACCCGCTGGTGGATGGCCAGGGTAACTGGGGGGCGCCGGATGATCCGAAGTCCTTTGCTGCCATGCGCTACACCGAATCAAGACTGTCGAAATATGCCGAGCTGCTGCTGAGTGAGCTGGGGCAGGGCACTGTGGATTGGGTGCCGAACTTCGACGGTACGATGCAGGAGCCGAAGATGCTGCCTGCGCGCCTGCCCAATATCCTGCTTAACGGTACTACTGGTATCGCTGTGGGCATGGCTACCGATATTCCTCCCCATAACCTTCGCGAAGTTGCCAATGCGGCAATCACGCTGATTGAGCAGCCGAAGACGACCCTCGATCAGTTGCTGGATATCGTGCAGGGACCGGATTACCCGACTGAAGCAGAGATCATTACGTCTCGTGCTGAGATCCGCAAAATTTACCAGAACGGCCGTGGTTCTGTACGTATGCGCGCAGTGTGGAAAAAAGAGGATGGCGCAGTCGTCATTACCGCTCTGCCGCACCAGGTTTCCGGTGCGCGTGTGCTGGAGCAGATCGCAGCGCAGATGCGCAATAAAAAGCTGCCGATGGTCGATGATCTTCGTGATGAGTCGGATCATGAGAATCCAACCCGCCTGGTGATCGTCCCGCGTTCCAACCGTGTTGATATGGAGCAGGTGATGAACCACCTGTTTGTCACCACCGATCTGGAAAAGAGTTATCGCATCAATCTCAATATGATTGGTCTGGACGGGCGCCCGTCGGTGAAAAACCTGCTGGAGATCCTCACCGAATGGCTGGTGTTCCGCCGCGATACGGTGCGTCGTCGTCTGAATTACCGTCTGGAGAAAGTGCTAAAACGCCTGCATATTCTTGAAGGTTTGTTGGTTGCTTTCCTCAATATTGATGAAGTAATTGAGATTATCCGTACTGAGGATGAACCGAAGGGTGTGCTGATGTCGCGCTTTGGCATCAGCGATACTCAGGCGGAAGCCATTCTGGAGTTAAAACTGCGCCATCTCGCTAAATTAGAAGAGATAAAGATTCGCGGTGAACAGAATGAGCTGGAGAAAGAGCGCGATCAATTGCAGGCCATTCTTGCTTCAGAGCGTAAGCTGAACACGCTGCTAAAAAAAGAGCTGCAGGCCGATGCCGATGCATATGGCGACGATCGCCGCTCGCCGCTCCAGGAGCGCGAAGAAGCGAAGGCGATGAACGAACACGACATGTTGCCGTCTGAGCCGGTGACTATCGTACTGTCGCAAATGGGCTGGGTACGCAGCGCGAAAGGCCATGATATTGATGCGCAGGGGCTGAGCTATAAAGCCGGAGATAGCTGGAAAGCGTCAGTGAAGGGCAAAAGCAACCAGCCAGTGGTATTCATTGATACTACCGGGCGCAGTTATGCCGTTGACCCGATTACACTGCCATCTGCCCGAGGGCAGGGCGAGCCGTTAACGGGCAAGCTAACGCTGCCGCCAGGAGCTAGCGTTGAGCATATGATGATGTGCAACGACGAACAGAAGCTGCTGATGGCATCCGATGCGGGCTATGGCTTCGTATGCACCTTTAATGATCTCGTCTCGCGTAACCGCGCCGGTAAGACGCTCATCAGCTTGCCGGAGAATGCCAGGGTAATGCCGCCACTGGCGATCGAGCATGATGACGATATGCTGCTGGCGATTACCGCTGCGGGCCGTATGTTGATGTTCCCGGTAAGTGATTTGCCGCAACTGTCAAAAGGTAAGGGTAACAAGATTATCGGTATCTCTTCGGCAGATGCGGCGAAGGGGAATGATGCGCTGGCGCATCTCTATCTGCTACCGCCGCAAAGTACGCTGACCATTCATGTTGGTAAACGTAAAATTAAGCTGCGTCCGGAAGAGTTGCAAAAAGTGCAGGGTGAACGCGGTCGCCGCGGTACATTGATGCGTGGCTTGCAGCGTATTGATCGTGTGGAGATTGACGCACCTTCCCGCCCAACTGTGGGCGATAGCGAAGAGTAATCTACTCTTCTTTATCCCCCATCTCGCGATGGGGGATACAATCCATGAAAATTTCCCGTAAAACCGTTGTTAATTCGTGAATTGCGATTAACATTACGATTTTTATTGGCCCGCAAAATAGATGCCTGACCAGTGACGCAGCCTGTGTCTGAAGGAATATGCTGGTCCAGGCTATTAATGCTCAAAGATATGGGCTTCAGAGGACGCTATGCTATTTATTCTTCGCGTAATCATTGTTGTAATTTACTCTCTTTTGGTCTGTATATTTGGTTCGATCTACTGCCTGTTCAGCCCACGTAACCCTAAACATGTCGCTACGTTTGGCCATATGTTTGGTCGCCTTGCGCCTGTTTTGGGGCTGAAAGTCGAAACCCGTTTACCCCCAGGGGCTTCGCAGTTCGGTAATGCTATCTATATCGCTAATCACCAGAACAACTACGATATGGTTACGGCTTCAAGTATTGTGCAGCCGCCAACGGTCACGGTGGGTAAAAAGAGCCTGTTATGGATCCCCTTTTTTGGTCAGCTCTACTGGTTGACCGGCAACCTGCTGATTGATCGTGATAATCGTACTAAAGCGCACGGCACCATTGCCCAGGTTGTTAAGCAGATTAAAAAGCGCAATATCTCCATCTGGATGTTCCCGGAAGGTACCCGTAGCCGCGGTCGCGGCCTGCTGCCATTCAAAACCGGGGCATTCCATGCGGCGATAGCCGCCGGGGTGCCGATCATCCCTATTTGTGTCTCCAACACCTCGAATAAGATCAACCTGAATCGCCTGCATAACGGGCTGGTGATCGTCGAAATGCTGCCGCCAATTGATATTACACAGTTTGGTAAAGATCAGGTGCGCGAGCTGGCGACCCATTGCCGTGAAGTGATGGCAAAGAAAATCGAGGAGCTCGACAAAGAAGTAGCCGAGCGTGAGGCTGCCGGTCGGGTCTGATACCCCCTTCTATACCAGCCCGGAGAAATTGACTTCTCAGGCACTTTTACTGTTTTACACGGAGCAAATATGTCACTCAGTCGCCGTCAGTTTATTCAGGCATCCGGGGTTGCGCTATGTGCAGGCGCGGTGCCGCTGAGGGCAAATGCCGCCGGACAGCAACCACCGCTGCCCATACCGCCGCTGCTTGAATCTCGTCGCGGGCAGCCGCTTTTTTTGACAATGCAACGCGCACACTGGTCTTTTGCCAGCGGTACGCGCGCGCAGATTTCTGGCATTAACGGGCGTTATCTCGGGCCAACCATTCGTGTCTGGAACGGTGATGATGCCAAATTGATCTACAGTAATCGGCTGGCGGAAAACGTAGCGATGACGGTCAGTGGCTTGCAGGTTCCCGGCCCCTTAATGGGCGGCGCGGCGCGCATGATGTCGAGCAATACTGATTGGGCGCCGGTGCTGCCAATCCGCCAGAGCGCAGCGACATTGTGGTATCACGCCAATACGCCGAACCTCAGTGCACAACAGGTATATAACGGCCTTGCGGGAATGTGGCTGATAGAAGATGAAGTGAGTAAATCGCTACCCATTCCTAACCATTACGGTGTGGATGACTTCCCGGTAATCATTCAGGATAAGCGGCTGGATAACTTCGGTACACCGGAATACAGCGAACCGGCCAACGGTGGGTTTGTTGGTGACACGCTGATGGTTAACGGGGCGCAAAGCCCCTATGTAGAAGTATCGCGAGGATGGGTGCGTTTGCGGTTGCTCAATGCGTCGAATTCACGCCGCTATTTATTGCAAATGAGCGATGGGCGGGCGCTGCACGTTATCGCGGGCGATCAGGGATTTTTACCTGCGCCCGTTGCGGTCAAACAGCTTTCACTGGCCCCAGGCGAGCGCCGCGAAATCCTCGTTGATATGACCAATGGCGATGAGGTTTCCATCACCTGTGGTGAGGCTGCAAGCATCATGGACAGGCTGCGCGGCTTTTTTGAGCCGTCGAGCATTCTTATTTCAACGCTGGTGCTGACTTTGCGACCGACCGGCTTGTTGCCGCTAGTGACCGATACGCTGCCGATGCGCCTGCTGCCAGCCGATATTATGGGCGGTTCTCCAACGCGCAATCGTGATATCTCCCTCGGCAGCGAACCGGGAATTAACGGCCAGTTGTGGGATTCGCAGCGAATTGACATTACCGCTCAGCAGGGAACCTGGGAGCGCTGGACGGTACGCTCAGAGATGCCGCAGTCGTTTCATATCGAAGGGGTGATGTTCCTGGTTCGTAACGTTAACGGTGCGATGCCTTTTCCGGAAGACCGGGGCTGGAAAGATACGGTTTGGGTCGATGGGCAGGTGGAACTACTGGTGTGGTTCGGCCAACCCTCCTGGCCACACTTCCCGTTCCAGTATCAAAGCCAGACACTGGAGATGGCCGATCGAGGCACTGCAGGGCAGTTGCTGGTAAATCCGGCCCCGTAGTTTTATTTGCAGTTTAATTTATCCTCCTCTCTCTTTCCTCAAAACGGGAGAGAGGGGGAAAGCATATTCACCTTCAATTTGTCGCATAAACCAGCGTATAATCGGCGCCCTTTGATGATTTTTTTACCACTTTCGGAAGCAAGATGAGTGCAATATCCCTGATCCAACCGGATCGAGACCTTTTCTCGTGGCCTCAATACTGGGCAGCCTGCTTTGGCCCGGCACCCTTTTTACCCATGTCACGCGAAGAGATGGATCAGCTTGGCTGGGATAGCTGCGACATTATTCTGGTAACTGGCGATGCTTATGTTGATCACCCAAGCTTCGGCATGGCCATTTGTGGCAGGATGCTGGAGTCTCAGGGGTTCCGCGTCGGCATTATTTCTCAGCCGGACTGGAATAGCAAAGATGACTTCATGCGTCTGGGTAAACCGAACCTGTTTTTCGGCGTAACAGCCGGCAATATGGACTCCATGATCAACCGCTATACCGCCGATCGTAAGCTGCGTCATGACGATGCTTACACGCCGGATAACGTTGCCGGTAAGCGCCCGGATCGCGCCACGCTGGTTTATACCCAGCGCTGTAAAGAGGCGTGGAAAGAGGTGCCGGTGATCCTCGGGGGGATCGAGGCCAGCTTACGCCGTACTGCACATTACGACTACTGGTCTGACACAGTGCGACGTTCTGTGCTGATCGATGCAAAAGCCGACATGTTGATGTTTGGTAACGGCGAGCGCCCGCTGGTGGAGGTCGCCCATCGGCTGGCCGCGGGTGAACCCATCTCGCAAATCCGCGATGTGCGTAACACAGCGATTATTCTCAAAGAAGCGCTACCGGGCTGGAGCGGTGTGGATTCTACGCGTCTGGATACGCCAGGGAGAATCGACCCTATTCCGCATCCCTACGGTGAAGACCTCCCCTGTGCCGATAACAAACCTGTCGAGCCACAAGCGCAAGAAGTAAAAAGCGTGACGGTACAACCGCCGCGTCCGAAGCCGTGGGAAAAAACCTATGTGCTGCTACCCTCGTTTGAGAAGGTGAAAAGCGACAAGGTGCTTTATGCTCATGCTTCACGCATTCTGCATCACGAAACCAACCCTGGCTGTGCCCGTGCGCTAATGCAAAAGCATGGCGATCGTTATATCTGGATCAACCCGCCAGCTATACCCCTCTCTACCGAAGAGATGGATAGCGTTTTCGCTCTGCCTTATCAACGTGTGCCGCACCCTTCTTATGGTAACAGCCGCATTCCGGCATATGAGATGATCCGCTTTTCGATCAATATCATGCGCGGCTGCTTCGGCGGCTGCTCCTTCTGCTCTATTACTGAACATGAAGGGCGCATTATCCAGAGTCGCTCTGAAGATTCGATCATTAATGAGATCGAAGCTATTCGCGACTCCGTTCCTGGCTTTACCGGGGTGATCTCCGATCTTGGCGGGCCGACGGCGAATATGTATATGCTGCGCTGCAAATCGCCGCGTGCAGAGCAGACCTGTCGCCGACTCTCCTGCGTCTACCCGGAGATTTGCCCTCATATGGACACCAATCATCAGCCGACGATCGACCTTTATCGCCGCGCCCGCGATCTGAAAGGTATCAAAAAGATCCTTATTGCATCCGGGGTTCGCTACGATCTGGCGGTAGAGGATCCGCGCTATGTGAAAGAGTTGGCTACGCACCATGTCGGCGGTTATTTAAAGATTGCGCCTGAGCATACCGAAGAGGGTCCGCTGTCGAAGATGATGAAACCCGGGATGGGCAGCTATGATCGCTTCAAACAGCTTTTTGACACCTACTCAAAACAGGCAGGGAAGGAACAGTATCTGATCCCATACTTTATTTCTGCACATCCAGGGACGCGGGATGAAGATATGGTAAACCTGGCGCTGTGGCTGAAACGCCACCGCTTCCGTTTGGATCAAGTACAGAACTTCTATCCGTCGCCGCTGGCGAATTCAACCACCATGTATTACACCGGCAAAAATCCATTGTCGAAAATTGACTATAAGAGTGAAGAGGTCGTGGTGCCGAAAGGGGAAAAACAGCGTCGCCTGCATAAAGCACTGCTGCGTTACCACGATCCGGCGAACTGGCCGTTACTGCGTCAGGCTCTGGAAGCTATGGGCAAAAAGCATCTGATTGGCTCACGCCGCGAATGTCTGGTGCCAGCGCCAACCGTTGAAGAGATGCGCGAGGCGCGTCGGCAGGGCCGCCGGGCGCAGCCTGCGCTGACCAAACATACGCCGATTGTTCATCAGCGTAATAACGCGAAAAAAGCGCCGGCGGCAGTGAAAAGAAAAGGGCGCTAACCCTTGCTGAGCCTGCACCAGCAGGCTCTTGCTAAGCGTAGCGCCATCTGGGTTATAAACCGCTGAACTTGTCCGGGTCCGGCCCCAGGCGTTTGCCCTGATCCAGTTTGGCGATTTCACCCAGTTCGTCTTTATCCAGACGGAAATCCCAGACATCGAAGTTTTCTGCAATACGCGTCGATGTGACTGATTTCGGGATCACCACCAGGCCGCTATCAAGGTGCCAGCGAATCACTACCTGTGCTGGGGTTTTGCCATATTTATCTGCCAGTTCACGGATAATTTTCTGATCAAAAACGCCTTCACCACCCTGTGCCAGAGGGCTCCATGATTCGGTCTGGATCTTGTGCGTGGCGTTCCACGAGTGTAGCTGCCGTTGTTGCATCAACGGATGAAGTTCAATTTGGTTAATAACCGGCGCTACGCCTGTTTCATCAATGATTCTTTTGAGATGTTCAATCTGGAAGTTGCACACGCCGATACTTTTCACCAGACCCTGTTTTTGTAGCTCAATCATCCCCTTCCAGGCGCCAACATAGTGATCTTGTGACGGCACTGGCCAGTGCACTAAATAGAGATCCACGTAATCAAGCTGGAGTTTTTTCAGGCTCTCTTTCAGGGCTTCTGCCGGGTGTTGCTGATCGCCATTCCACAGTTTGGTGGTGATAAAGAGCTCTTCACGCGGCACGCTCGTGCTGGCTAACGCTTTACCCACACCCTCTTCGTTTTTGTAAGCCGCTGCGGTATCAATCGAGCGGTAGCCTACGTCCAGAGCTTTTTGAATGGCGGAAACCACTTCCTCGTTACCCGCTTTCCATACGCCGAGGCCCAGTTGCGGCATCAGATTACCGTCTGCAAGCTTAATCACCGTTGGATTTGTCATGCTTTTCTCCTTTTAATAAGCTTACCGGGACAAGCCCGGTAAGGTGGTTTTGCATTTAAGTGTGGACGAAAAAACCAAAAACGGAAATTCTGCCCCGAGGCCTGTTAACGTGCAGCTTCGTAAATGCGGCGGCTTACTTCTAGTGTAATATCCTGATGTTCGCCGAGATGAGTCATGCCATGCTCCTCCAGTTTTGCCAGTAGTGCTGGAATTGAACTGCCGTCCAGCCCATAGGCAGAGAGCCGTGTCGGCACGCCCATACGCTCAAAGAAATCACGCGTAGCAGCAATGGCCGCATCAATACGTTGCGCTTCGCTACCTTCAGTGATGTTCCATACGCGCTCTGCGTACTGCAACAACTTGGCGCGCTTGCTTTCGCGTTTTTCATTCCACAAAGCAGGCAGCACAATGGCCAGCGTTTGTGCATGATCCAGACCGTGCATGGCAGTCAGCTCATGGCCCAGCATATGTGTCGCCCAATCCTGCGGCACACCAGCACCGATCAGCCCATTTAGCGCCTGCGTTGCAGCCCACATAACGTTAGCACGAACATCGTAGTTTTCAGGCTCTTGCAGGGCTTTCGGGCCATCTTCGATCAGCGTTAGCAGAATGCCTTCTGCAAAACGATCCTGAATTTTGCCATCGACCGGATAAGTGACATATTGCTCAACCGTATGCACAAAAGCATCGACCACGCCGTTCGCGACCTGACGCGGCGGCAGAGTGTAGGTATAGACCGGATCGAGCACGGCGAAGACTGGCTGAACGAATGGTGAATGGAAAGCCTGCTTATCGCCTGTGGCTTTACGTGATACCACAGCACCTTTGTTGGATTCAGACCCTGTTGCAGGTAGTGTCAACACAGAGCCCATCGGAATCGCGCTTTTGATTTCACTGCCGCGCGTTTGCAGGATATGCCACGGATCGATGCCGTCAGCGTAGTGAGCGGCCGCCGCGATAAATTTGGTGCCATCCAGCACAGAACCTCCGCCTACCGCCAGCAGGAAAGTAACCTTTTCATCCTGTGCGATTTTTACGGCTTTCATCAGCGTTTCGTAAGTCGGGTTTGGCTCAATACCGCCGAACTCGCGCACATCCATGCCTTCCAGCGCGCTATAGACCTGATCCAGTACACCATTTTTCTTTACACTGCCGCCGCCATAAGTAATGAGTATCCGTGCATTCGCCGGGATTTGCTCGCGCAGATCGGCGATTGCACCTTTACCAAACAAAATACGGGTAGGGGTATGCAGATTAAAGTTATTCATTTTATGCCCTCGTTATGGGTTTGCATTGCTGATGAGGGTATTGTGGGCGCGACCAGTAATGCGCTCAATGCACATTTCTGCCTATGTTTTGCCTGTTTCTCTTCTGTGCTGGAGAAAAAACACAAAACTTTGCACACTATAAAGAGCCGAAATCGATCCGCCGGGTGGAGCTAAATGAAACGTGAAGAGATCTGTTTGCAGTTAACCGAAAAAATTAAACGGTTGAAAGATAATGAGAATAGTCTAAATGCTTTATTACCAGATATTCGCCTGTTGTATGGAACTCAGCCGGGGACTCGTACACCCGTAATGTATCAGCCGGGGATCGTTTTTCTCTTTTCCGGGCATAAAATTGGCTATATCAATGAGCGCGTTTTTCGTTATGACTCAAATGAATATTTATTGCTCACCGTGCCGCTGCCCTTCGAATGTGAAACCTATGCTACTCCTGAGGTTCCACTGGCCGGCATTCGGCTGAATGTCGATATTCTGCAACTGCAAGAGCTATTAATGGACATTGGCGAAGATGACTATTTTCAGCCTGGTGCCGCGGCAAGTGGGATTAACTCCGCCACGTTATCGGACGAGATTTTGTGTGCGGCAGAACGGCTACTGGATGTAATGGAACGCCCGCTGGACGCGCGTATCCTTGGCAAACAGATTATCCGTGAGATGCTTTACCATGTCCTTACCGGGCCGCGTGGCGGCGCGCTGCTGGCTCTGGTCAGCCGCCAGACGCATTTCAGCCTTATCAGCCGCGTATTAAAGCGTATAGAGAGCCAATATACGCAGAACCTCAGTGTGGATGAACTGGCTGCCGAAGCCAATATGAGCATTTCGGCGTTTCACCATAACTTCAAATCGGTCACCAGCACTTCGCCATTACAGTATCTGAAGAGCTATCGTCTGCATAAAGCGCGGATGCTGATGGTCCATGAGGGGATGAAAGCGGGAGCGGCGGCAATGCGCGTCGGTTATGAAAGCCCTTCACAATTCAGCCGGGAATTTAAGCGTTACTTTGGCCTGACGCCGGGTGAGGATGTGGCGCGAATTCGTATGATACAAGGGAGTTGATGCATCGCCCTCTGGTGAGAAGAGGGCGCTTGCTCAGGCGTTGCAATACTTTTTCTTTAATACTACGGCCACGGTGCCAACAAGGCCCGCCACCAATAGAAAGAGAGGCAGCAACATCAGGAAGGTCATAACCTGATCTTCATGGCGTTTGACGTAGGGGATCATGCTGAGAGCATAACCTAATGACGTTACCACGCCGACCCACAACAATGCGCTCAGCCAGTTAAAGAACTGGAAGCGGCGATTCGATAAACCAGAAATGCCAGCCATGGTGGGCAACAGCGTCCGTATAAAGGCCAGAAAACGGCCCGCCAGCAGTGCCAGCAAACCGTGGCGGTCAAACATGCAGGTAGCTCGCTGGTGATATTTTGCCGGGAGTTGCGACAGCCAGCCTTTCACTATGCGGGTATTGCCTAACCATTTCCCCTGCAGATAGCTTAACCAGCAGCCGAGGCTGGCGGCGGTGGTGAGGATCACTACGGTTGGTACAAAATCCATTACGCCGCGAGCGATAAGGGCCCCGGCCAGTAGCAGCAAGCTATCCCCTGGTAAAAATGAGGCAGGGAGTAATCCATTTTCGAGTAACAGCGTGGCAAACATCACAAAGTAAACAACCCCCACAACATGTGGGTTCGCCAGCGCAGCAAAGTCGTGTTGCCAGAGCGCAGCGATAATATCTTGAATAACAGCCATGGACGTTCCTGTGGTACCGCGTAGAGGAGGCAATTATACGCCTTCTGCACCCAAAACACCTTGATCGTGAGCGCAAGAAACAGAGCGTTTTCTATATGCTTCTACTTTACACGATGCGCTGAAAACCTGCTGCTAAATCCTCAAGGAGATCGTCAACGTTTTCTAAACCAATATGGAGACGAATTAGCGTTCCGGTGAAATCCACTTCACCCTCCGGGCGGATAGCTGCCAGGTGCTCTGGCTGGTTGGCAAGGATCAAAGATTCATACCCTCCCCATGAATAAGCCATGCTAAATAGCGAAAAATGGTCGAGATAGTTCGCCAACTCTTCGTTGGTTAAGCGTTTATTAAGTACAAAGGAGAATAACCCGCTACTGCCGGTAAAATCACGTTTCCAGAATTCATGACCTTTACTGCCAGGTAGTGCTGGATGGTTTACCCGCGCCACCTGCGGATGTGTTGCTAACCATTGCGCGATCTTCAGGCTGCTTTCATGGTGTTGGCGCAGGCGAACGCCTAATGTGCGTAGACCGCGGCTGGTCATATAAGCGGTATCTGCATCCACCATTTGTCCCATCAAATAGGCATTTTCGCGTAGTTGTTCCCAGCAGCGTGCATTCGATACGGCGGTGCCGACCATTGCATCTGAATGGCCAATCAGATATTTGGTGGCAGCCTGGATTGAGATATCGATATCAAACTCCAGTGCCTTAAACAGAATACCTGCCGCCCAGGTATTGTCGATCATGATGATTGCCTCTGGTGCGACGCTTCTTACCGCCTGCACAATGGCCGGGACATCGTGTACTTCCATGGTGATCGAACCGGGGGATTCGAGAAACACGATTTTGGTATTCGGCTGGATCAGACGCACGATACTGGAGCCGATCATCGGATCGAACCAACTGGTGCTAACACCCAGTTTGGCGAGGATTTTAGTGCAAAAATCCTGGCTGGGTTCATAGGCGGTGTTCGTCATCAACACATGATCGCCCTGCTCGACAAAGGCCAGAATGGTATTTGCAACTGCTGCTGCGCCGCAGGGAAACAGGGCACAGCCCGCGCCGCCTTCCAGTTCACACATGGCTTCTTGTAACGAGAAGTGCGTCAACGTACCGCGGCGTCCGTAAAATAACTCACCATTCGCACGGTTACGGGTGGCATTTTTTTTCGCTTCTACTGTTTCAAATACCAGTGAGGAGGCTCGCTGGATAATACTGTTCACCGCTCCCTGGGTATATTTTTTGCTGCGCCCTGCATTGATCAGAGCGGTATCAATATGCTTCGCCGTCATTTCATCCAACCTGATTTATACGTCTGGATGTCCAGAGTACCATGATTGGTGACAGATGCATCATACGCAGACAGGTAGATGAATAATTTTTTCTTAAAGGAACATAGCAGCCGTTGTTTACTGTTTAAGCGCAAAGAAAATGACTTGCATTTCATGCACTATGCAAATACTAATGAGAACTACTATCAATTCGGTGACTTTTTGATATTATTATGCGCAGATTTTGTGATTTGCGTCTCGGAGATACACAGTGGGTAATAATTTGATGCAGACGGATCTCTCCGTGTGGGGTATGTATCAACATGCCGACATCGTGGTGAAGATTGTGATGATCGGCCTGATTCTGGCGTCTGTGGTGACATGGGCGATTTTCTTCAGCAAAAGTGTCGAGCTCATTGCGCATAAGCGTCGCCTTAAGCGTGAACAGAACCAGCTTGCACAAGCGCGTTCACTCGATCAGGCCAGCGAAATAGCAGCCTCTTTCCACGCTAAGAGCCTGAGCACACAATTGATTAATGAAGCCCAGAACGAGCTGGAGTTGTCTGAAGGTAGTGAAGATAACGAAGGTATTAAAGAACGTACTGGTTTTCGTCTGGAACGTCGGGTAGCCGCAACGGGACGTTATATGGGGCGCGGAAATGGATATCTGGCCACTATCGGTGCGATCTCTCCCTTTGTCGGGCTATTTGGTACTGTCTGGGGCATTATGAACAGCTTTATTGGGATTGCGCAGACGCAAACCACCAACCTTGCTGTTGTGGCTCCGGGTATTGCTGAAGCATTGCTGGCGACAGCTATCGGTCTGGTTGCTGCTATCCCGGCGGTGGTGATTTACAACATTTTCGCCCGTATGATCGGCAGTTATAAAGCCACGCTGGGCGATGTGGCCGCGCAGGTGTTGCTGCTGCAAAGCCGCGATCTTGATCTTGCTGCCAGCTCAACGGCTCAGCCGGTTCGTTCAGCTCAGAAACTACGTGTAGGTTAATTGCCCATGGCTTTGCATCTTAATGAAAACCTGGATGATAACGGCGAAATGCACGAAATCAACGTAACGCCGTTTATCGACGTTATGTTGGTGCTGCTGATTATCTTTATGGTTGCAGCGCCGCTTGCCACGGTTGATGTGAAAGTAAATCTGCCGGCATCCTCCAGCCAGCCGCAACCGCGCCCGGAAAAACCTGTGTACCTGTCGGTGAAAGCGGATAACACCATGTATATCGGCAACGATCAGGTATCGGATGAAACCGTGATCAATGCGCTCAACGCATTAACCGAAGGCAAGAAAGATACGACGATTTTCTTCCGCGCCGATAAGACGGTGAATTACGAAACGATGATGAAGGTAATGGACACTCTGCATCAGGCAGGCTACCTGAAGATTGGCCTGGTGGGTGAAGAGGTCGCGCAAGCGAAGTAACCTTCACGAGCTAAAAAAAGCTGGCAGAGCCAGCTTTTTTTACGTCTGCTTAGGCCAAATGTTCACCACCTGTGACACCGTGAACTTCTGCTGTCACATAGCTTGATTCCTGGCTGGCAAGGTAAACATAAATCGCTGCCAGTTCCGCTGGTTGTCCAGCGCGTTTCAGCGGTGTCTGCTGACCAAACTGCGGGATTTTCTCTTGCGTCTGACCACCGCAAATTTGCAGGGCAGTCCAGATTGGGCCAGGCGCTACCACATTTACACGGATCCCTTTCTCAGCAATCTGTTTCGCCAGACCACGACTGTAGTTGATGATAGCCGCTTTGGTGGAAGCGTAATCCAGCAGATGTGGGCTGGGCTGATAGGCCTGAATCGACGAGGTAGTGATAATACTACCGCCGGCGGGTAACAGCGGGATGGCTTCCTGTGTCACCCAGAACAGTGAAAAGACATTAACCGTATAGGTTTGCTTAAACTGTTCCGTGGTCAGGTTGGCTATCTCTTCAACTGCAGTCTGCTTACCGGCAACCAGTGCCAGAATATCCAGCCCACCTAACTGCTCCTTCGCTTTTTTAGGTAGAGAACGAGCAAAAGATTCATCGCTTAAATCACCTGGGATCAGTACTGCTTTGCGTCCGGCCTCTTCAATAAGCGCTTTTACTTGCTGGGCATCTTCTTCTTCTGCAGGTAGATAGTTAATCGCAACATCCGCGCCTTCGCGAGCGTAAGCAATTGCAGCCGCGCGACCGATACCGGAATCACCGCCAGTCACCAGCGCCTTACGATTTTTCAGGCGACCGCTGCCAACGTAGCTGGCTTCGCCGCAGTCAGGTACTGGATCCATTTTTGCCTGTACACCCGGAGCTGGCTGTTTCTGTTGTGGATAGTCGCCAGTGTAGTACTGGGTGGTGGGAGCCTGAATCGTCGTTTGATTTTTAGTCATTATGTACCCTCCATTTCATTAGTACCGTACATAATGGTAGAAGCTTGAACTGAGGATGAAGACAAATTCAGGATTTTCTTGATGGATCTGAGAAAAAAGCAGCTAAAAGGAAGTTTGTAATAAATTAACCTATTTATTTTTAAGGTTTTTTTTCGTTATTTCCTCAGTAAGCGCAACGGTAGTGACATTCGACGAGCGGAACTCTCCATCGCTTAATTTGCGGCTCATACGTAGGGTGGCGGCTTCACGTTCGATAATCTCTTGATAATGGGTTTCCAGCCGCGTCATTACGTTTTCGTACAGCTCTGGTTGTTTTTCCATAAGCGCATTGAGCACCGCCCCATAAATTTCTTCTTTAACCTGTAACGGATAAATTTCGCGGCGGTGTTGCCACTTTAAACGCACCAGTGCTGCGGGAATAGAAACTAATTCGTTTGCGATGCGCGCGATAGTACTATTTTTATCAAGTAGCAACGCTTCTTTATTTCGCTTTAAGATAAATTCATCGCTGTTTCTATCACTTAAATTTAAATAGACATTATTATTTTTGACTTCTTTCACTTTATTCTTCCCCAAGTTTATAAAACAGGGACCCTTCTTTTTCGTGAGTGATCAAATTAAGCCAAATTTCATTGCCAGCTTCATTTATTTGCTGTGTTTTTTCGGCAATGATTTGAGTTAATGACTGAGCATCAATCTCCCCCTGTTCCTGTAAGTCATTAAGCACGCGGGCAAAAGTTTCAATTTTTACCACACGAAACAGGCGATCTTTTATATGTCTATCGCGCTCCTCAAGCAGCATATTTCTCGATTGTCCGGTATAACTCACATTTGCTAATATGTCGCTGGCATGTTCTGAGAGAGAAGTTTTACCTTGAGTTAAATTAGATTTATTTCCTTCTTCTCCAGACGAATTTTCAACGGTTGCAGGGTGAAATCGTGCCGGGACAAGGTTCTCGGGAAGCATGTCTAATACCTTTATAATATCAACAAGGAAGGTATGGTTTAGGTGCGAGGTTCGTTGACAATATCATGGCGCAATTTTAAAATCAAAAAAAATGGAGCCGCTCATGAACAGTATTATTTATTCTGTCATTGCCTTATTGCTGCTAACGGGTGGTGTGCTTTTATTGATGCGTGAGTACAATAAAAAAACTCCCCTTAGTGAAATTGAACATCAAACATCACAGTTGCAACCGTTGACAAAAGAGGAAGGTGAAGACTATTTCTCGTTGTTGATGAATGCAATTACCCCAGTATGGTACTGGCGTGTTAACCACGAATATATAGATTTTTTGCAGGCAACGATTAAGCGCATGAACATGGCGGAAATAAACAGTACACCAGGTTTATTTGCAGCGCAGCGGCGTTGTAGCGATCTCAATTCAGCGGTGTATAAATATTACGACAATATAAAGAAACGCTGCCTGAATGGTGAAAAAGTGTCTCATGCCGATCTGGATGTCCTTAACCTGCGCCAATGTTTTCGTGAGTTCAGCACTGAAGCTTATCCGGCACTGGTGGTGTTAGTGTGGCCGGAAAATCAGCGCCCTTGGGTTAAGCCAGAAGAGGTATAGCATGGCCATAAGGTTGCCATTTGGCGGTCGGACTGCGATATACTGACCGCCAGTTTTTGCCACCTGACAGGTTACTATCGATCATGGAAAGATTTCTGGAAAACGCAATGTATGCCTCGCGCTGGTTGCTCGCCCCGGTTTACTTTGGCCTCTCTCTTGCCATGCTTGCGCTGACGCTGAAGTTCTTTCAGGAGATCCTTCACGTTCTGCCCAATATTTTCGCGCTGGCAGAGTCAGATCTAATTCTGACACTGCTGTCGTTAGTGGATATGGCGTTGGTCGGCGGATTGCTGGTAATGGTAATGTTTTCCGGCTATGAAAATTTCGTTTCTCAGCTTGATATCGATGAACATAAAGAGAAACTGAGCTGGCTCGGTAAGATGGATGCCACCTCGCTGAAAAATAAAGTCGCGGCATCAATTGTGGCGATCTCTTCTATTCATTTATTACGCGTATTTATGGACGCGAAGAATGTTCCAGACAATAAACTGATGTGGTATGTGATAATCCACCTGACGTTTGTACTCTCGGCATTTGTAATGGGTTACCTGGATCGTCTGACACGAGACAAACATTGACAGAGGGGAGCATAGCTCCCTTTTTTGCTGGCTAAGCCAGAAACCATTCTGTTTTATCCTCTCGCGAGTGTATATGCATAGTTGCGCGTTTTTTGTGCAAAAAGCGTAGCGCTATGCTTTGCTTAGATGGGCATTCATTATCGGAGAGAAGAGTTATGACGCGTTTAACGGCGAAAGATTTTCCCCAGGAGTTGCTCGATTACTACGATTATTACGCGCACGGCAAGATCAACAACGTGAGTTTTTACAGCTAGCTGGAAAATATGCCGTGGGCGGCATGACGGCGCTGGCTTTATTTAATTTACTCAAACCCAATTACGCTCTCGCCAATCAGGTAGAGTTTACCGATCCCGACATTTTACCTGAGTACATAAAATACCCATCCCCCAATGGGCATGACGAAGTTCGTGGCTATCTGGTTAAACCGACAAAGACGACAGGGAAGATCCCCGCGGTGGTCGTTGTCCATGAAAACCGGGGCCTAAATCCTTATATAGAAGACGTTGCGCGCCGCGTAGCGAAAGCGGGCTATCTGGCACTGGCTCCCGACGGGTTAAGTTCAGTCGGCGGCTATCCGGGTAATGACGATGAGGGGCGTGTGCTACAGCAGAAAGTCGATCCGACCAAGCTAATGAACGACTTCTTTGCCGCCATTGAGTTTATGCAGCAACATCCGCAAGCAACAGGCAAAACTGGCATCACCGGCTTTTGCTATGGTGGTGGGGTTGCAAATGCGGCCGCAGTCGCTTATCCGGAACTGGCTTGCGCCGTTCCCTTTTATGGCCGTCAGCCGCCAGCAGCAGATGTGGCGAAAATCAAAGCGCCGCTCCTTTTACACTATGCCGCGTTGGATAAGAACATTAACGAAGGCTGGCCTGCTTATGAACAGGCGTTAAAAGCCAACAACAAAGTCTATGAGGCGTATGTCTACCCTGGTGTGAATCATGGATTTCATAACGATTCCACCCCGCGCTATGATCAGGCCGCTGCTGAACTGGCCTGGGAGCGCACGTTGAAGTGGTTCGAAAAATACTTACACTAAAGTGCCTTTCCGGCATGGAGGCTGGATATTTTATGGCAGCATAATAGCGCGACTTATAAAAAATAGCAGAGAACAACAACTGAATTTATTCAGAATGTGGTTGTTGATATTATAGATAAATTGATATTGGTTTTGACCAAGGATTACCGCCTTAAAATTAATTCTGTCTGCAGCATTCCCTATGCTTTGATTTACGTTAAGTCCTTCATTATTTCTGAAAAAATTACCACATAAACATTGTTAAAAATGACAGTGAAAAAGTTTCGCACTCGGAGTGAAATAATTTCATACTGGTCATAAATATAAGCGAATCTTTTAGTTTAAAAGTTTCAACGTCTGCATCCCAACACGAGTAGTGTTGAGCCTGCCTCGGCTACAAGGCGCGCCATTACTGAGTTTTTCCATTTTGGTGATTGCTATGTTTAAGCATTGTTAAATAATTATTTATGACAGCTAAATGTTAGGTGTAAGTAATACTTAATGTTGCTTGTCATTCAATGAATGTGACTTATTCAAACTTATTTCTGGTTCAATTTTATTAAAATAACTTCGCATGTTAAATATAAATCATACAAGCCATCATTATCAATTTAGATGCTATTGAGAGGGCGTGGTTATTTTTATTTAATTGTTATTAAGTTTTGTTGTTATAAATGTAATGACTTGTAAAAAATAAATTTTTGAATTATTTCTTCATAGTGTTCATGTAATATATTACAACAATATCAATTAGTTATAATAAAATACTGAAATCTATAGGCGCTTATTGGCAACATGCAATTGCACTTAAGATTTGCAGGGTTTTATGCCTCTTCAAGAGGAAGGCATATTATTTAAAGGGATAACCAGAACGTTATTTTTTTAAATTTTGGCCTACAGTTTCCTGCCGAACTTGCCGATAACGAAAGTAACTCTCGCCCGCAGGCGAGAATGTACCTTCACTGCAAGGATTATATTATGAGTATGCTGCGTAATTTCACTATACGAATCGTTATGCTGGTGATCCTCGGGATCTTCGGCTTGCTGTGGTCTGGCGTCGGTTTGTATAGCGTCTTTTCTCTGTCAAAAGTGGCCGACGGCAACGAGGTTGATCGCCAGCTAGTGGCGCAAATGACAGCGCTTAGCCAGGGGAACGATCAATATTTTCGCTTTGTCACGCGTTTAAGCCGGGTCATGGAAGCCAAAGCTGCGGGTGGCACACCAGATATGGCTCCGGTTCAGCAGGCACTGGATAACATGTCCAGTAAACTGGCGGAATTCAAAGCCATGTCTCCTGGGCCGATGGATAGCAAAGTTTCTGAACAAGTAATCTCTGGCTGGCAGGCGCTACTGGAGCAGGGCGTCACACCACAGATGCAATTAGCGCAGCAGGGCACAGCGGACGCTTACCGTGAGCAAGCCAACAAGATCACGCCAGTGTTAAGCCGTAATTTTGGTAGCGCAACGGAAACCTTTAATAAAACTGCCAGCGATATGCTGGATGAAACGCGGGTGATGGTTGACGGGCAGACGAGTCGTACGCGTGCGGCGATTATTGTGGCAATGATTTGTGGCCTGTTAATCCTGCTGTTTACCGATCGTTATCTGGTCCGCATGTTAGTAAGACCACTGGAGCGAATTCGTGAGCATTTTGGCAAGATGGCGCAGGGCGATCTTAGCCAGCCTTTAGAGGATATGGGGCGTAACTGTGTCGGTAAGCTGGTTCCGTTACTGCTAGCAATGCAAGACAGCCTGCGCGAGGCGGTGAGCAATATTCGCCACGGCAGTGAAAATATCTGGCGCGGCGCGACCGAGATCTCATCCGGCAATAATGATCTCTCTTCACGTACTGAAGAACAGGCGGCAGCGCTGGAACAAACCGCTGCCAGCATGGAAGAGCTGACTTCAACAGTAAAACGTAATGCGGAAAATGCCCACCAGGCCAGCGAGCTGGCGCAGGTTGCCTCGGTAACCGCCAATAAAGGCGGTACGCTGGTTAAAGAGGTGGTTAACACAATGGATGGCATTTCCGACAGTTCGAAGAAAATTGCCGAAATTACCAATGTTATTAACAGCATCGCTTTCCAGACCAATATTCTGGCCCTCAACGCAGCGGTGGAAGCGGCGCGTGCCGGTGAACAAGGACGTGGTTTTGCGGTGGTTGCCGGGGAAGTGCGTAACCTTGCCAGCCGCAGTGCCGGTGCGGCCAAAGAGATTGAAACACTCATCGCCGACTCTGTTACGCGTGTTGAGAAAGGCGCATCGCTGGTCAATGAGACCGGCTCGACCATGGAAGGCATCTTACGGGCAGTTACGGAGGTGACCACCATTATGAGAGAGATTGCTTCTGCTTCTGAAGAGCAGAGTAAAGGTATCTCTCAGGTAGGAATCGCTATCACGCAAATGGACAGTGTGACGCAGCAGAACGCCTCGCTGGTAGAGCAAGTCTCTGCCGCCGCCGCTGCGCTGGAACGCCAGACGGAAGAGCTGCAACGTTCGGTTCAGCAGTTCCGTCTCTCTGACAACGAGGTACAAAAATCGGCATCCCAGCCGTTAGTGAAATCAGCTTTAACCCGCAAAGCGGCCGGTAAACCGGCGGCTGCGGCAGATGACTGGGTGGCGTTTTAATTAGCGCTACCACCCATAAGAGTATTGTTACATCTAAAAATAAGCTTCGCTCAAGCTGTAGTTCTCTTTTGTGAAGGTCACTTTTGTCGAGGGTGACTTTCATTTTTTTTTGTTTTTTTCCGGTGCGAAAGCGGGCGTCAGAACGCCCGTTGCAAGTTTACGCACCGCGTTTATCTTCGGTATTGGTTTCAAAATCGCTGGCATCGTGGCGTTCGTGCAACTGCTCGTCAGGAGCGCCGGAGGTACGATTCACCATACGTCCGCGTTGCACTGCCGGGCGCGATAAAATCTCTTTTGCCCAACGCTGGACGTTCTTATAACTGGCTGCATCAAGGAATTCGGCGGCATTGTAGACATTGCCCAGCACAACATTGCCATACCACGGCCAAATCGCTATATCGGCAATCGTGTACTCATCACCTGCCACAAATTTATGCGCTGCAAGCTGTTTATCCAGTACGTCGAGTTGGCGTTTTGCTTCCATAGTAAAACGGTTGATTGCGTACTCAATTTTTACCGGCGCATAACTATAGAAGTGACCAAAACCACCGCCAAGGAAAGGAGCCGAGCCTTGCAGCCAGAACAACCAGTTCAGGGTTTCAGTTCGACCAGCCGGATCTTTTGGCAGGAAATGACCAAATTTCTCCGCCAGATAGAGCAATATTGAACCTGACTCAAATACTCGTGTGGGGGGCGTAGTGGAGTGGTCACGCAGGGCGGGAATTTTTGAATTGGGGTTCACTTCCACAAACCCGCTTGAGAACTGATCGCCGTCGCCGATACGAATCAACCAGGCATCATACTCCGCTTCCGTTACACCTTTTGCCAGTAGCTCCTCCAGCATAATCGTCACTTTCTGCCCGTTAGGCGTGCCGAGAGAATAGAGTTGTAGCGGGTGTTTTCCCACGGGGAGCGCTTTATCATGGGTAGGGCCGGAAACAGGGCGGTTAATATTCGCAAATGCACCACCACCGGACTTATCCCACGTCCATACTTTTGGGGGTTGATAGTTTTCTGACATAGTCGCCTGCCTTTTATGTTGAAATGAGTTGAGTGTAGCAACGGCGCAAAGTGACTGCTCTCATACTTCGCTCCTGCACCCGGATCCATTAGCCTGTTATACGCTGTGCCCACACACTGATATCGTCGCCGCTGCCCAGATCGGCCTGCACTAAGCCGTCAACCATAAAGGTTGGGGATACGTGAATGCCGTTTTGGCGTGCATATTTGCAATGCCATTTGATCGCTGTTTGTAGTTCCGGGCGAGCAAAAGCTTCGGCGAGTTGTACTCCGCTATATTTTTCAAGGCGTTCAAGAATTTGCTGTGGTGTCGCGTGCATATTTGGGCCGCTACAATGGTCGGTAAATTCAAACTCTTCGCGATGATCCGCAACGGCCTGTAGCACTTTATGCGCCGCGTTTTTACCCTCCGGCAGAGTGGATGCAGCCAGAATCGCACGCACAATCACGCCCGAGAACATATGCCAGGGTTGTGATTGCAGACGGATTTTCACTGTTACGTTATCTTCACCTACCTCTTTGAGTAGTGCGTCCAGCTTATTAAATGCCCGCACCGAATAGGGACAGGTGGGTTCGAGGAATACTTCAAAAGTGTGTGGCCCATGGCCCCAGCTTAGCGGTTCTGCGTGTAATGGTTGTTGGCTCATTTTCGCTCCTGTTTTTTTGTCGTGTAAGTTTTACAGACTAGCAGCATGCAGCAGGCGTGAAGAGGATGCTTTGCGCTGGATGCGGTTAAGTGCAGCTATAACCATTTAATATTAACAATTGGAATAAAAAACTATTATTCGATAGATTTATTAATCAACTAGTTAACTTAAATAATATTTAATCTTTTTTCATGTTCGCTTAACATAAATTTAAAGCGTTGTTGTTTCTTTTCTGCTTATTTTTATTTCTGCACAGCATAATGCTTTGTCAGTGTTATTTGTTATTAATCTATACTATTACAGTGTCGATAATCGATATGAGGAAATATTTTTAGACTCAATGTGGATGAGTTTTTTAACATTATATGGGTGATGAACAGCGGAGATAATAATGCAGGAAATACAGGCAATTCAGGCGAGCACACAGCTTGCGCCAATAGATGAGAACACGCCCGCGAAAGCGGATGTCGCATCCAGCAGCGACAGCAACACGGAAAGTAAGTCATTTCAGGATGATAGTATTAAAGTGACACTCTCATCCCGAGCGGAAGGCCATAAAGAAATAGAGGATATTAAAGCGGAGCAGTATGTCGAGGAAAAGAAAACAGTAGAAAGCCATGAAATAGATTATTCCCTGGCAATGACCGGCATTCCACAATATGGCGGTAAGCTGGTTACTATTGTTAAATATCCTGATGGACGAACGGAAATGGTCGATGCTTTTTCTGGGGAAAAAGTGACAGCGCAGGATATCGCGATAGCACAGCAGCGTCTGGATGCGCAGCTGGCTAGTGAAGAGGATAGCACTCCTTTACCCGGTGAATCAGTGCCAACAGACAGAGAATAAACATCCGAAATTATATGCTAAACATGCAGGCTTGCCGCCTGAATACAGGCGGCAGCATTAGCCTATCGTCGGGTATGTGTATCTTTGACTTAGATCTCAAAACATCATTTCTCAATGTGTAAAACTCCATTCTGATTTTATATAAAAATAATAGTTTTAAAAGATGACTTTCCAGAGACAGAGACTCAATCCGGAGGCTTTGCAGGCGCGAGCTTGCAGGCAAATTACAAAAGAAGGAGAGTCTGATGAAATCCCTACACTGTTCCGCTCTGTTAGTCGCCTGTATCAGTACGCTTTCGTACTCTGCCCATGCCGCAGAGTGGAACGCTATTGTTTCTGCCGCGCCTCAGACTGGAGAGTATGCCACCATTCGTGAGGCACTGGCGGCGGCACCCGCTAGCGGTACGCCGTGGCGCATTCTGATTAAAGAAGGAGTATGGAATGAGCGGCTGGTGATAGAAAAACCGGTTACGCTGATTGGTACGTCGAAAGAGCAAACTCAAATTGAAGCGAATACGCCTGCCGGGGCATTAGATGATAGCGGTAAGAAACTCAGTACCGGGCGCACCAGTACCGTGGAGATCCGTGCAAGCAATGTGACGATTGAGAACCTGACTATCCGCAATAGTTTTGATTTCCCGGCGAATAGCGCATTAGCCGATGACGATCCGCTGAAACTAAAAGACACCCAGGCTGTGGCGTTGATGGTATCGGAAGACGTTGATAAGGTTCGTTTCCGTCATATACGTCTGGAGGGGTATCAGGATACGTTCTACAGCAAAAGCGGTAGCCGCAGTTATTTCACCGATTGTGAAGTCAGTGGTCATGTCGACTTTATTTTTGGCCCCGGGATAGCCGTATTCGATCGCTGCAATATTATTGCCCGTAATCGTAATGATATCGCACCACCTTATGGCTATATCACCGCACCGGCTACCCAGGCGGACGAAAAGTTCGGCCTGTTTATTATTAATAGTAAGCTGAGCAAAGAAGAGGGTGTTCCGGCGAAAAGTTTTGCTCTGGGGCGCCCGTGGCATCCCACTACACAATTTAATGATGGTCGCTATGCGGACCCCAATGCCATTGGCATGGCCGCTTTTATTAATTGTGAGATAGACGATCATATTTACGGCTGGGATAAAATGTCGGGTAAAGACAAAGCCGGAAATAAAACCTGGTTCTTTCCGGAAGATAGCCGTTTTTATGAAGCAGCAAACAAGGGACCTGGCGCAGGGCAGGGTGGCGAGCATTATCAGTTAAGTACGGCGGATGCCGCACAATATAACCTAGCGGCAATATTCTCCGGCTGGGATAAAAAACTGCTGGAATAAAAATGAGTTTAATCGCCTCTGGCAACAGAGGCGATTAGGGTTCTATTCTGTACCCAGTCATGTTTATTAATAATACATTAAATGAATGCGTTAATTGTCTGCATTGATTTAAAGAGTATAATATTTAGCGATATTTATCACGGATAATCTTCAGCGATTGCGTTATGAGTGTTCCCCGCATCAGCAACGAACAACTCAAACAGTGTGTATTTATCTCAGGAAGTGGTGTCTGTTTTATCTGGTTGCGCCATCATCTTGAGAAATTCAAAAAACGTCCGAAAATGCTGGAAGCAAAAATGGCCTGTGATGGGATTACAAATTATCGTATCGCAGTCTTGCCTCCCTGAAGCTTCCGGCAGATGTGATAATCCAGGACCATAAGGGCAACATTTGTAGCAACATTTCTTTTCCCATATCTGTAATCGCATAGACCACCCGCGGCGATTTCTCCTGGTAATCACGGCGCGATATAAACCCGTCGCGCTCCAGATGCCGTAGTGTGCGCGTCAGCATCCTCTGCGTTACACCCGTAAGGTAGCGGCGTATTTCTCCGTAACGAAGAGACCCGCTGGTAGCCAGTATGTGCAATACACCCAGTGACCAACGATTCCCTGCATGCGCAAGAATCTCACGTTTTAGCCCTTCATCATCGTTGCTTAATTCCTCACAAAATTCTTTTGAAAATTGCAGCAGGGTTTCTCGATCACTCCCCATATCACCTCCGGTATCATTCATGTGCCTAATTGAACCACGTCTTGCCAGATGTCAGGATAGCCAGGTAATACAACAGGAGGCAAGAATGGCATATTCAACCGAAAATAATTCCTTAAATAGTATTCTTATACTTGGAGCTGGTGAACTGGGGCTGCCTGTATTGCGTGCAATGAGCAACAAAGCTAACAACCACGACCGGCTAAAAATTAGTGTGTTACTTAGAAACGAAGCAGCTCACGCTAGTTCTGGCCCACGCAAAGCACGGCTGGATGAAATAGCGAAACTTGGAATTGCTGTGGTTGAAGGCGATCTACAGAAAGATAGTATTGATGAACTGAGTGAGCGGTTCCGCGCATTCGACGCAGTCATTAACTGCAGCGGCTTTGTCGGAGGGCCAGGAACGCAGATAAAGATTACACAGGCGGTACTAAATGCGGGAATCACGCGCTACGTCCCGTGGCAATTCGGTGTTGATTATGACATTGTCGGAACAGGAAGCGGGCAGCAAGTATGGGATGAACAACTCGAGGTACGTAATATTCTGCGCGCGCAGAGTGGGACTGAATGGGTTATTGTTTCTACAGGAATTTTTACCAGTTACCTTTTCGAACCCGGCTTTGGTGTGGTAGATGTGAAAAATAAAACGGTCTGTGCTCTGGGTGACTGGAAATATGCGGTGACATTGACCACGCCAGATGATATCGGCCGGCTTACTGCAGAAATATTTTTCCATCGGCCGACATTTCGCAATGAGGTTGTATTTATTGCTGGTGATACGCTGACTTACAGTGAACTAGCTGATTTGATGCAGATTCACTGGAGTGGTGAAATAAACAGAAAATTGCTGGACAGGAATAATTTGCAGGATGACGTACATAATAACCCTGATGATGTGGGGGCAAAATATCGGCTTGCTTTTGCCCGTCCTGATGGGGTTGCATGGAGCAAAAATAATACTTTTAATTATCACCAGAGAATTGAAACCACTACTGCCAGCCAGTGGCTTGCAAAGCAGCGTGACATATAGGATAGGGCCCTTATTAAAATAACAGCTGGCTTTGAGTAATAGAAACTAAAGCGACCTGGTTCCTGACAATTAAAGCAATCTGATAGCAGTGGTATCCTTATTTGGTTTCTGATCCACTTTTTCCAGGTATTGATTTTACGTCTGGCCTTCAGGAAAACCTTATGAGAGACTTTAATATTCTGAAACATGTGGCAGGACTCGCTTAATGTCAGAACACGCTCCGCTCATCCTGTTTAATGAAGGACAGGTCACGCTTCCTGAAGGTTATCAGGACCGCACGGTCAACATATTCACTCCGCCAGGCGGTGATGCCCCGGCGTTTAATATTTCCCGCGACACGCTCAGTCAGGGCGAAGCCCTTGCGGCCTATATTGACCGCCAGCTGGCGCTGATGGAAAAACACCTGAAGGGCTGGAAGCTGGCTGAGCGCGGTGTCGCTGTGCCCGGCGATAACCAGATGCAGGGTGAAATTCTCCATGCCAGCTATCTGCGTGACGGCAGGCGTACTTTTCAGCAACAGGCGGTGTTTAATACACAGGGTGCACATATTCTGGTTTTCACCATGACTGCCACCCATGCGCTGAGTGAGGCCGATAGCGCACTGTTCCGCTCCCTGCTGAGCAGTTTTCGTGTTCACGCCTGACGATAAGGACCGTTGTGATGTTTGAAGCTGCCCGCGTGGGGGACGACATCGGTCACTCCGGCGCGCTTGCCGGAATGATTGCCGGGACGATTGTCGGTGGCCTGATTGCTGCTGTCGGCGGTATCGCTGCCGGTGCCCTGATGCTCGCGGGCATCGGGGCGGCGTGCCTTGGTGTGGGTGTGCTGCTTATCGGAGCCAGCCTGGCGGTCGGCTTTCTGGCCGGGGAGGTGGCCACCGGCGTGCGCGACGGCATTGCTGAAGGCGCGGCGGCACAGATGACCAGAAAAGGCGTCATCACCACCGGCTCGCATAACGTCTTTATCAACGGTAAACCCGCCGCCACGGCTACCGACAGCAGGGTGGACTGCGATGATGACGGCCCGCAGCAGATGGCGGAAGGCTCATCACTCGTTTATATCAACGGCCTGCCAGCTTCCCGCACTGGTGACCGCACCACCTGTGACGCAAAAGTCATGACCGGCTCGGACAATGTGTTCATCGGCGGCGAGCCTGAGCAGACACTGCCGATAAGCCCGGAAGTACCCGAATGGTTGTACAAAGCCTCTGACCTGACTCTGCTGTTTGCCGGGCTGGCAGGCGGCTGGGGGGGGTATGGCCGGGAAGCTCGGAGCGGTGGGTAAGCTGCTGTCGAAACTGCCGGGTATCAGCAAAATCGGCCGCATCGCCTGCCGCTTTGGTGCGCTGATGACCGCTACGGCGGCGGCAGGGATTATCGCCCGCCCGGTGGATATCGTCAGCGGGCAGAAGTTCCTCAGTGGTGACGACGAACTGGACTTTGTGCTGCCCTCGCGCCTGCCGGTGCGCTGGCAGCGCTACTGGCGCAGTGGCAACCCCGGTGACAGTGTGCTCGGGCGCGGCTGGAATCTCTTCTGGGAAACCCGTCTCGAACGCTATCAGGACGGCCTGGTGTGGCGTGCCCCGTCCGGAGATTATGTCTCTTTTCCGATGGTGCCAAAAGGCATGCGGACATACTGCGAGGCCGAAAAACGCTGGCTGGAGCACCATCAGGATGGTTCCTGGTCAGTGTATGATATCAGCGGTGAGCGCCTGCACTATTCCCCGCTTGATGGAGACAACCCTTCCTTATTACAGCGCATCTCCGACCCCTGCGGCAGTGATATTCTGTTTGAGTGGAACGCCGACCAGACCCTGCATGCGCTGACCGACAGTGCCGGGCAGCGCGTGGTCTGCCGCTATGACGGTGACCGGCTGACGGGCGCCTGGCTGGATGACGAAATCTGCCTGGTCAGTTACGCTTACGATGCACAGCGCCAGCTGGTCGCGGTGGCAGGCCGGGGCGGTAGCGTGCGCAGGCGTTTTGCCTGGCAGGACGGCCTGATGCGCGCCCATGAGGACGCGAACGGGCTGCTGAGTGAGTACCGCTGGCAGGAGATTGCCGGACTGCCGCGCGTGGTGGCGTTTCGCCACAGCGGCGGCGAGCAGCTCACTTTCGAATACGATTTTGACAACGGTATACGCCGCGCCATTCGAGATGACGGAGCGCAGTCGCACTGGCTGATTGACGACGATGACAACGTCGCGTGTTTCACGGATTTCGACGGTCGCCAGACGGCATTTGTTTACCGTGACGGCGAACTCTGCGATGTCATCCTGCCCGGCGGCGCCATGCACCGCAGCGAGTGGGACAAATACGGGCGCATGACGCAGGAGACCGACCCGACAGGCCGCCGGACGACATACTTCTGGTACCGTCTGACCGACCGCATTATCCGTGTGGTTTACCCGGACGGCACATCAGCACAAAGCCTGTATGACCCGCAGGGACGACTGCTGTCAGAGACGGACCCTGCAGGCAACCAGACCACATGCCACTACCCGGATGAAGAAGAAATCCTGCCGGACAGCATCACTGATGCCACCGGTGGTGTGGTGCGCCTGGTGTGGAATCATCAGGGGCTGCTGACGCAACGCACCGACTGCTCCGGCAGCGTCACCCGTTTCACCTATGACCGTTTCGGGCAGTTAATCCGCAGCGAAGATGCACAAGGCAATATCACCCGCCGCGAGTGGAACGCCGCCGGACAGCTTACTGCCATCATTCATCCGGACGGCAGCCGCGAAACACTGGTCTGGAATGACCACGGCCAGCTTGCCGCCTGGCGCGACCCGCTGGAAAGTGAGGTGCGCTGGCAGTACAACACACTCGGCCTGCCGGTCAGCCTCACCGACCGCATCGGGCGTACCCGCCGCTGGCACTGGGACCCGCGCGGCAGGCTGCAGAGGCTGGAAAACGGCAATGGCGGTGAGTACCGATTTACGTATGATGCCGCAGGCCGCCCGCTCAGTGAGACCCGCCCGGATGACACCGCCCGCCGGATGGCGTGGGATGCACAGGGATTTCTCAGCGCACTTGAAGAGACGGGCAGACCGGCCGCTGATGGCGGTATCGCCCGTCGCGTACAGCAGTTCAGTTATGATGACAGCGGCCTGCTGACCGGGCGCACCACACGGCACGCGGCGTACCGCTACGACCATGACCGCAGCGGCCGGGTGATACGTATTCTGCGCACGCCGACAGAAGAGGGTGCGGCGCTGGGTATTGAAACTGACGAAATTACCTTTAAGCGGGATGCGGCTGGCCGCCTGGTGAGTGAGTCAGGTGTTAACGGCGAACTCAACTATGCATGGGATGTACTCGGTAACCTCACGCATCTCACGGTTCCCGGCGGACAACAGCTGTCCTGGCTGCACTACGGTTCCGGGCACGTCAGCGCCATCCGCTTTAATCAGCAGATGGTCACGGAATTCACCCGCGACCGCATGCACCGGGAAGTCCGTCGTACCCAGGGCGTGCGTGAGCAGACACGAACATACGACAGCCTCGGCCGACGCACCCTGCAGCGCAGCGAACTGATGACAGACGTCACCCTGCCGGAACAGGCGATACGCGAGCGTCTGTACCATTACACCGGACGCGGTGAACTGGCCGGCGTCAGCGACACCCTGCGAGGTGAAGTGAATTACGGTTACGACGCTGAAGGCCGTCTGCTGAAACACCACGAGGCCCGCCAGGGGCACAACGACCACTTCAGCTATGACGCAGCGGATAACCTGACTGATGACCAGCCGGTGACGGACAACCGCCTGGTGCACTGGCAGGCCCTGTTTATGCAGTACGACGCGTGGGGCAATTTAACCCGTCGCCGCAGCGGACGGTATGAGCAGCACTACACGTATGACGCGGAAAACCGGCTGCTGTTGGCGCAGGGAACCGGGCCGGAAGGACGCTTTGAGGCGCGTTATTACTATGATGCGCTGGGGCGACGTACCCGCAAAATCGTGAGCACCGTCCATGGCTCCACGGAAAGCCGTTTTCTGTGGCAGGGTTATCGTCTGTTGCAGGAGCAGCGCGACGGCGACCACTGCAGTACCTATATTTACGACCCGGATGAGGTCTGGAGCCCGCTGGCGCGCATCGACCATCTTCAGGATGATACGAGCGGAGACATTTACTGGTTCAGCACCGACCTGAACGGCGCGCCGCTGGAAGTGACGGACGAACAGGGTCGCCTGCGCTGGAGCGGCCAGTACGGCAGCTTTGGTGAAGTGCGCCACCAGACGGACGGCTTCACGCGGCAGTCGCAGAACCCGTCCATGCCGCATCAGCCACTGCGCTACGCCGGGCAGTACGCCGACAGTGAAACCGGCCTGCACTACAACCTGTTCCGCTACTACGACCCGCAGACCGGTCGGTTTACGGTGCAGGACCCGATTGGATTAAACGGCGGCTGGAACCTCTATCAGTATGCACCGAACCCGCTGGGGTGGATCGATCCGTGGGGGTTGAATAGCTGTGCCACACATAAAGATGTAGAGACTCCGTATGGTGCCGCGGTGCAATCAGCCTCTCATGATGCTTTAGCCGCAAGAACTCAAGTAGAGAACGGTGCAACATTATATCGGGTTGGTACTACTGGCCGTAGTGAAACCGTAGGTGCACAATTCTGGGCTTTAGAACATCCACACTCTCCGGGCTACGCGAACAGATATGGCATTCCGCAGGAAAATGTGGATAGAAGTAATTTTTTAATGACCGCACGTTTAAAGCCTGGAGCTGAATTTATTACCAGACCAGCTCCAGGAGTTGGTGACAACCTGGGGGGTGGAATTGAAGTTGTGGTTCCACCAGATGCAGTTAATATTCAAAACTTCAGTTTATTCTAATTATGCAAAATGACATTTATTCTCGTTCAAGAAAGTTAGCTACCGAGTTAGAAGAGCAGTCAGTTAATAATGCTGGATTAGCGCAGGAAATCACCGATTCCATTGATTATAGCGCGACGTCCAGCGAGGCTCTTATGAAATTGAAATTCTATATAAATAAGGTGGTATCCAATCCTGACAAATACAGCAGTAAGTTGGTTGAATTGGCTAAAGATATTGAAAATGAAATTATTAAATTAATTAGGTAGCAATAATTACGGGGAAATTGCATCTTGAAAACTATATGACTATGACCCTGTGACGAATACTTCTTCAATGCAGTTGGTGGAAACCAGTGCCCATGAAGCCACTTTCCTGCATTCAGGCTCTGCCAGCCAGTTTGAGAAACACCACGGGGTTAGGTACGAATCTGCTGAAGCCAAGAAGACGAGAAGGAAGGTTTCATGAAGTCAGTTGATCTGGAGTTTTATGAAGATGACGAAGGTGCTTCAGTCGATTTGGTTCTGTCGGCATTCGGTTCCGAACCCGTCCAGTGCATAAATCTGGAAGCGGATTCGGCCGATGAAAAGATGAGAACCGACATCGATTTTCTTCTTCAGAAACAGAACGATTTCTTCCAGAAAATCACAACTGAAACACGGACATACTGCAAACGGGTGTACGGGGCCGTTGCAAAAGATCTCGTCTTGGTGAAAATTTATCTTTCTCCTGATGAGGAAGATGATTTTGGATTCATGTTTTCAACCGATTTAGATCAGGAAAACGGGCTAGGGATCAAATTTAAGGGGCTTGAGCTGAAAAAAATTGGTAGTAGTGAAACTGCCTTCTTATAAAATCCAAGTATCGTCTGGCCAGGGCGGCCAAGTATAATTCTGCGCACAGGCACAGTGAGCTTACGTACCTGTCGAGCGAAGAAATTATCAACATCGGATTCATATTAATTACTGCCCGACATTACCATTTCCTCCCGAGAGGATTGTTTACTCAGGTGCATCCTCCATGAGATGTCCTATCTGCTGCCTCACAGCATTATTCCTTACCGCCGCGTTCTGCTATGTGTCAGAGCGCCTATAAGTTACTACGACCCATAGACCGGGTGCTTCACCATTCAGGACCCGATTGGGTTAAACGGCGGGTGGAATCTTTATCAGTATGCGCTAAACCCGCTGGGGTGGATTGATCCTCTAGGTTTGTATCGTGGCGAAGGAGAGAAAGGGTGAGGTAAATATCATGTATTCCATGAACATACACTTAATCCCTCAGAATTTACCATGACTTGCAAAGAACATTTCAGTCGGGCCAATGAATCTGTCTATGATCGACTGCAAGTTGATCCAGAATTCAAAAGAGAATTGCAAACGAAATATCATGGAGTCGTAGAACATGTCCAACCGATGAAAAATGGTAAGTTCAGAGGTTCTTCTCCAAAAGATATGAAGTGGCATCATGGCGATTTACCTGGTTCATTACAACTGGCTGATTTTAATGATCATAAAAGCTATCATAAAATTTACCATCCAGATGGAACCGGAGGGCGTAATAAGTGGGGCGGCGGAACTTCTTGCAGAAAATAATAGGAGGAATAAATGATTGTAATTAAAGGTTTTGAAGAGTTATTAAGACAATATGAAAACCTGTCAGATGTCGGTTGGTCGTATGTTACAACTTCGTTCGATCTTGATTCCCAAAAGGACATTCTCAACGGGAGTTATTATCTTGCTGAAAACGAAGATGAAGAAATGGATCTCGAAGAAAATTATGGAACTTTTCTTGAAGTCTCGATCTTTAAGGCGATAATCGAGAATCAGATAGAGCACCATCCTGATTCAGAGAGTAATGATTTCCTTGAAGCAGTTAGATATTATTTAGAAAAGGATGATTTTCAACACTAATTATCAAAGGATTCTAGCTGCGTATATAAAACGGAACTATTAGTTTGACTGGAATAGGGAATGGATACTTTAACTGGTGTGGATATCATTCAGGCTAAAATAGCTTTGCTTGCCAAGAGTATGGCGACAATATTTCCCGGTGATATATAAAATATAATTTAAATTCCGTTCAGTCTTATTTGGACTCCGGACACTTGAGAAAAGTAAAAGGAAGGTCGTGTGGATAAGCATCAGTTAATTGGTATTCTTAAAAAAAATCGATATTCGGCAGATAGTTACTCCATTGATGAGGTTAAGAATGAATCGCTTTGCATGCTTGAAGAACATGGTTGTTGGGTTATTTTTTACAGTGAAAAAGGCCAGCGAAGTGATCCAAAATATTATGATAATGAGACCGATGCCTGCTCAGAATTTCTGAGAGAATATCAGGAGATGATGGACCACCTGTAACCCGGATTATTTAAGATGCTCTCTTATTCAGCTGGAAACTGTAGCTGTAGATCTATCGGAGGAAAATATTAATGTACCTTTCAGATTCTGAAAAGAAACTTACAGCAGAGGATCTCAAATCCTTTAATGAATTTTTTAGTCATCACCTTCCTGTATCATTTCAGGATTTTTATACCAAAAATAACGGTGGCTATCCTCTTAATAACCAGGAAGGTAATGCCTTTATGCTGGGTGGATTTAACCCAATTAGATATGGTGACCTTCCTATTGAAAAACTGTACCGCGACCTCATCGAGCTATTTGGTGAGTTAAAGAACATGGTTCCTTTTGCCTATGATGAAGGTGGGAATACTTTTCTTTTATCGCTTAAGCCTGATGATTCATTCGGTAAAATATTCATTTTTCTGATGGATGAGAAAGAACTTGAGCTCGTTGCAGATTCCTTCTCTGAACTTGTCGATGAATTATTTTCTTGAAAAGAGGTATGGTGGCTAACAGACCGTAACCTGACACGTAAGAATCTGACTGATTGCATAAATTTAATATGCTCATCTTAAAATAAGGGATACATGATGAGTGATCTTAAGAGCACATTAGAAAAATTCGTTGATACTTACAAAAAGTATGGCCTTTCAGGACATTTTGAAGTAATTAATGATTTAGTTAATGTATTCCCGGTTAAGTGGCCTCACTCAGTTGAGATTGATATTTTTTATAAGAATTTTAATCCGAAAGAACTTAAAATTGAAACAGGGTTTACACCAATAAAACTTTATTCCGTCACTGATTTAGAAAAAGCCCAGACAGGTTATAATTATTTCCCTGAAAACTATCTGGTCATTGGGGATGACGTAGGTGGTGGAAAACCAATAATCGCTATTGTCGACATTGAAAATACGCCAATTTATGCTAACTATCATGTTGGTGAGCCTTTCAAGATAGCGGATAGTTTCTGCGATTTTATTAAGGCATTAACTATTCTCATTAATTCAGTTTATGACAACTATAATATTTTCGACATTGCCGACGATAATGATGAAATCAAAAACGATTTCATTGAAGAGTTGAAGGAAAAGATCTCGCCGATTATAGGAAGTAACAATTTTAACGCGTTTTATGATTATTTTTATGGATGATAATTGCAACTTACTGCCACGGCTAAAGTTTTATTCCGTGGCGGCGGCAGTCGTCAGGCACTCCATCATGAAATCATACACGCAGGTCAGGCACTTGATCCGGCGACCGTTTCTCAGCACATCCATGACAAAATACATCGATCACGTCAGACTGGGTGCAACATGCGACGCTCTTTCGCCAACACTTTACGACGCCGTCTGCGTGGCCTCCGTCTATGTGTACCAACAGGGGCACCACAGCCAAAGTCAACGGGTCATGGGATTGGGCACATGTTAATGATCGGAGTGAAGTTGAGATGCTTCAATTCTGGCAACACTCTATACAATGGGTAAACTATGAGGAAGTTAATCGATGAATAACATAGAATATTTAATTTCCAGACTTCCTGACGGTGAAGATAAATGCCTCAAAAAATTACGAGAAATTCTAACCTCCTCCAGTGTAGAGGAAAATGAAGGGAATCCACGTACTTTAAGAGTGGGTTTTATTCGTAGTCTGTATACAAGACGCAGAGAAGCATTGTCGTCAGCTAAAGTTGAAACTTTTGGAGTGGATGAACTCATTGATAAAATATCGATATTACCAGGTGATGCAGAGGTACTTTCTTACTCTTTGAAAAATGAGTTATACAGCGGAGAGTGTTTTATGGTGGACAATATTTTTATCGGTTGTGCCTTTGTTCGGAAGGGGCTTTCATTTTCAATTCAGTGTTTAACTTCTGATGATTGAGTCAGCGTCAATACTGGAGGAATAATACCTGCATCGTCCTAAATGTTGAGAAGTAACAACTGGTGAAAGAGCAGAATATATCAGTCTGTTATGTTCATGCAGTCATTCTCTGTATTGCCTGCCTCCGAAGAGCAAATACCATTCGTTACTTATCCTATGGAAACAAGAGTTCTACCCCGTGATTTATGCCTGAAATAAAGGTGAAATTCAGTCTGTATGCCAGCCGTGTCGGCAACATTGAGATAAGCCCACCCTCAAAAAAAAGAAATTGCTCAGTGTTGTTGACATTACAACCGGTTCCATAACTACAATCCGCGGATCAGGCGGTTTACCGTTCAGGACCCGATAGGGTTAAGGGGTGGCTGGAACCTCTATCAGTACAGTACTCGCAGGGGTGGATTGACCCATGGGGGCTGACTGGAAAACCTTTAAATTCGCCATTGCTTGATAAATGATAGAAAAAGGTGGCACGGCATGGCAGGAAATTGACAGCCAAACTTGGGTCTATAAGGACAGCATGGGGAATGTTGTTCGATATCCTGGTGACTACCCAGATTTTAAACCTTATGAAGTACAGAGTGTCGATGTTACAGATTTAAAAGGTAACCATCGACTTGGTCCTTCTGGAGACTTTGGTAAAGCAAATGCTTTAGCCCCGAATGGCCCTGCCAATGTGGAGGTTAATACATGGCATCACCATGCAAATGGAGTGACTATGCAGGAAATACCTAAAGATATTCATAGTAGCTTTACCCACAGAGGTGGGGTATCTAAGATTAAAAGATCTTGCCCTTAATAAGGAGATATTATGCCAATTTCATGTGGTAGAAGTGTTACAGACGCTGAAATCAATACGTTAGAAAAAGATTATAATATTCGCTTACCTGAGGATTACAAAAAATTCCTGAAGAGAAATAATGGTTTTGTCGTAAAAAGTCCTGATTTCAGTGAAATTGATTATGATGGGGTTGATGAGGGAATTATTGCTTTTTATGCTCTTTTTGGATTGGGAGCAAAAAAACATAATCATGATATCAAGCATCATAATGATAATTACCTTGACGAACTCGATTTTATCGAAGATAAAATAATCATTGGCGATGACCCTGGTGGTAATTATTTTTTATTAATTAATGGTGATAATAAAAAAGGTGTCTTCTATTGGGATAGGACACATCTGCATGCCGAAGATGATATTCAAAATTTCGAGATAGCAGAAGAAAATGAATGCGGTAATATTTACAGAATAACCGACAATTTTTCAGATTTTTTTGAAAAAATTTCTGAAACTACCATTGCTCAAGGAATGATTGTTTCTAACGACTTATAAATATCTATGCAAGATATTTTTAGACTAAGTGGGGGGTAATATTTTTGCAGAAAAATGAGCGTTGACCCGGCCCGCTGACGCGGGCTGAACTCACGAAGAGAGCAGTGTCCGCTGGGGAGCCAGTACGCCGATAGCGAAACCGGGCTGCACTACAACCTGTTCCGCTACTACGACCCGCAGACCGGGCGGTTCACCATTCAGGACCCGATAGGATTAAACGGCGGCTGGAATCTTTATCAGTATGCGCCAAACCCTCTTGGATGGATCGATCCGTTGGGATTATCCAGTTGTAACCTAGGCAAAACTACAGGTAGATACTCCGCAACGAAACCAGGGCCGTTAGATGATGGATTAGCTGAAACTTTTACTGGAGGGAGATACAATGAGGTTATTCTCTCGAGAGATGTTGAATTTTATCGCGCAGGCGTTGATGGTCGCCCATTTGGGCGGTTCTTCAGCCTTGATCGTCCATTGAGTGTTATTCCGACTCGTATTAATAAGGCTGTATTACCAAGATGGCCAAATGGTGGTGCTTCTCCTATAGATAGCGTTTTTAAAGTTAGAATTCCAGCAGGAATAAAGGCTTATGCAGGTGAGGTAGGTTGTCAAAATGGCTTTTATCTTGGCGGAACTGAACAGATAGTCATTCCCAAAGCATGGGATATCTCTGGTGCACAAATATTAGGTCAGTGGCCATTATTATGAAAAAAGAAATAAAAGATATCATGTCGGATATTATTGAAATACTCTCAAAAAACAATGAGGAGTGTTGGGCTGAAATCTTCAATAGCCACCTGATACAGATAGAGAATGACGATGAAGAAGGTCGTTATAACGTAAAAAAATTATATGGTGGCATGGGATCATTCAATGATGTTGTTTTGCATAAAGATGGATTACCCGTTAAAGATGAGAATGAAAAGTTAGACGCTCTTCGTAAGAAATTATACTACTTACTGTAATTAATTGTGGGTACGATCCTCAACGATGCTTCAGGCTTTTTACTTTTAGTCGCAGGTCTCTGTCTACAGTAGTATCTCAATCTGCTGCCGGGTCTGCTCAGCTTCCGCCCCTGCGATAAGTAGTTAGTGCGCTGCGATTTTTCGGGACCAACAGCACGCAACCACCCCGCGCGCGACGACTTCAAATTAGCCTATGCTGTGAAATCCGTCGAACCGAAGGCACGTCCGAGCAGCTTCATTAGTATGGCAGCCTCGGGCGGCGCCCCCTGCAGCGCAGCGAACTCATCACCGATGTTGCCCTGCCGGAACAGGCGATACGTGAGCGCCTGTACCATTACACCGGGCGCGGTGAACTGGCCGGCGTCAGCGACACCCTGCGTGGTGAAGTGAATTACGGTTACGACGCTGAAGGCCGTCTGCTGAAACACCACGAGGCCCGCCAGGGGCACAACGACCACTTCAGCTATGATGCAGCGGATAACCTGACACAGGACCAGCCGGTGACGGATAACTGCCTGCAGCACTATGGAGTATGACCCGAGGGGCAACCTTATCAGCTGCCGCAGTGGTCTGCATGAGCAGCATTACACGTATGATGCGGAAAACTGGCTGGTGTCGGCAGAGGGAACCGGGCCGGAAGGACGGTTTGAGGCGCTTTACCATTATGATGCCCTGGGTAAACGTATCCGCAAGACCGTCACCACCCATCGTGGCACCACAGATACCCGTTTTCTGTGGCATGGCTACCGTCTGTTGCAGGAGCAGCGCGACGGCGGCCACTGCAGTACCTATATTTACGACCCGGATGAGGCCTGGAGCCCGCTGGCGCGCATCGACCATCTTCAGGACGATACGAGCGGAGAAATTTACTGGTTCAGCACCGACCTGAACGGCGCGCCGCTGGAAGTGACGGACGAACAGGGTCACCTGCGCTGGAGCGGTCAGTACGGCAGTTTTGGTGAAGTGCGCCACCAGACGGACGGCTTCACGCGGCAGTCACAGGACCCGGCCATGCCGCATCAGCCGCTGCGCTACGCCGGGCAGTACGCCGACAGCGAAACCGGCCTGCACTACAACCTGTTCCGCTACTACGACTCGCAGACCGCTCGGTTTACGGTGCAGGACCCGATAGGGTTAAACGGCGGCTGGAACCTGTACCAGTATGCGCCGAACCCGCTCGGGTGGATTGACCCACTGGGATTAACAGGAAAACCACTCAACTCTCCTGATATGTCTAAGTGGCTCGATAAAGGTGGAACAGTCTGGCAGGAGACAGATGGCAGATCTTGGGTATATCAGGACTGGGAGGGTAATGTTGTACGTTATCCTGCCGGATACCCGGACTTCACACCATATGAACGACAGAGTGTTGATGTCCCGGATTTAAAGGGTGATCATAATAAAGCATCAGGTGGCGACTTCGGTAAAGCTGATGCGTTGGCTCCTGAAGGTAAGGCAAATTACGCCGAGAATACTTGGCATCACCATCAAAATGGCACCACAATGCAGGAGGTGCCAAGGGGAATACACCGACGGTTCACGCACCGTGGTGGCGTGTCACATATAAAAGGCAACTGTTAGCTGGGTTGAGGAGGGGTAGGTTGGCTATTTTAACGGGTACAGGCATTGGTCAGGCGGATATAGATCTGCTCTCAAGGAATTTTGCACTTACTTTCCCTGATGATTACAAAAATTTTCTTAAGAATTACAATGGATTCTGGGTTGAATCGCCAGACTTTTGCAACATACCTTTTGATAAAGTCGATAATGGCTACATCTCATTCGACGGGCTGTTTGGCAATCAGGTGAATAACAAGAATTTTGATATTGCAGTTATTAATGATGAGTTTCTTGACGAGCTTTCATTCATTGAAAACGCTTTTATTATCGGAACTGATCCCGGTGATAACATGTATGTGCTGGTAACGGAAGGGCAACACGCCGGTGTGTACTACTGGGATCGGACTTGCTTACATACAGAGGACCGTAAGCAGGATTATGCTATCTCTGGCGAGGAAGATTCTCAGCACCTTTATTTATGCGATGTCAAATTTGAACAGTTCTTTGATAAGATAATGACTCTGACAATCAAAAATGGGATGAGCATTTCTTCTGGCTTATAGCCCACCTCACTCAATTCTTTTTTCTTGCCCGGAAAACCACCAGACTCCTGCTATCGCGGGAGTTTGGTTTTACCCTTAATATCCTTCCCTGCAATAGCTCACTTGTTTTCATTACAGAGAATACTTACGGGCTCTCGAAAGGTGTAGTGGCACAGTAAATTTGGCCACCTGATTAAAGGTGATATTCTCACCACAACATAAAACAGGTGACTTAATGAACAAGAAAACTAAGCGTACTTTCTCCCTGAGTTCAGGCTGGAATGTGCACAGCTGATTGTTGATAAGGGCTACTCATATCAACAAGCCAGTGAAGCGATGAATGTCGGTTCTACCACGCTTGAGAGTTGGGTACGTCAGCTCAGGCGAGAGCGTCAGGGGATTAACCTCCTCTGCAACACCCATTCCCTCTGAGCAGCAACGTATTCGCGAGCTGGAAAAGCAGATTCGCAGTCCTGAGTCTCAGAAACTCCCCGGAGAAGTTGGCAGGCTAATTTAACGAAGGAAGCAGCCGTCGGCCTTTTGGTGGTATTGTAAGCACACCTGTTTTAGTTCCACGCACTTTTTGAGATTTCTAGGTTTTGACTCTGGCCCAAAATCAGTGCAGTGCTAAATCAGAGATCTTCGTCTTTTTGCAGGCTCCGGATAAATTCAGCCGGAGTCATGTCATTTAATGATGAATGCGTTCTCTCATGATTATATTCCCTGCGCCAGTTGTCGAGTTTGTCCTGCGCATCTTCCAGTGACAGGAACCAGTGAATGTTCAGGCATTCATCCCGCAGACTGCCGTTAAATGATTCAATAAACGGATTATCTGTCGGCTTTCCGGGGCGGGAGAAGTCTATTGTCACCCCGTTTTCATACGCCCATTTATCCAGACTCTTCGAGATAAACTCGCTGCCGTTATCTGTCTGAATACGCACAGGCTGACGTTTACTCATTACCCGTAATCCTTCCATCACACCGACCACATCCTCGCCCTTCAGCGACTTTCCGGCGTGGATCGCCAGACACTCACGACTAAAATTATCCACTACAGTTAACGCCCGGAAACGCCGTCCGTTAAACAGATTATCCGACACGAAATCCATACTCCAGCACTGATCGACACCGCTCAGGATGGGACGCTGCTGACGATGTGCTGCACTGACATGCCTGCGGGGACGCTTTCTGCGCAGATTCAGTCCTTCCAGACAATAAATCCGGTGTGTTTTCTTGTGGTTAACAGGCCAGCCTTCCCGGCGTAACTGGATATGAATACGCGGACCACCGTAGCGGATCGGGTTTCTGCTATTTCCCTGATGCGCAGGGTTATCGCCCGATCGTCACGCCGGCTCTGCCAGTGGTAAACGGTTCTGCTCTGCATCAGCAGCCCGCAACCCCGCCGGACACTGATACGGTAAGCCTCCCGCAGGAAATGTACCGCCTGGCGCTTCTGAGCCGGCCTCAGAACTTTTGCTTCAGCACCTCCTGCAGCATCTCCTTGTCCAGACTCAGCTCCGCGACCAGTTTCTTCAGCCGCTGATTTTCATCCTCCAGCTGCCGCAGACGACGCAGTTCGGTCACTCCCAGACCGGCAAATTTCTTCTTCCAGTTAATGGGATGGACTACCTCCTCCCGCTGCGGTTAACTGTACGAAATGTGCTCACCAGGAGAATCGCCATGAATATCGTATTTCTGGGTATTGATCTGGCTAAAAATGTTTTTCAGCTCTGCGGATTAAACCAGGCCGGCAAACCGGTTTATACGAAACGCACTGGTCGAAAAGAATTACTCCAGACGCTGGCAAATATTCCAGCCTGTCTGATTGGGATCGAAGCGTCCACCAGGGCATTTTACTGGCAGCGTGAGTTTGAGAAACTGGGGCACAAAGTAAAGGTAATCAGTCCTCAGTATGTAAAACCCTTTGTCCGCGGGCAAAAAAATGACGGTAATGATGCACAGGCTATCGCAGTGGCTCTGATGCAACCGACAATGCAGTTCGTACCGCCCAAAAGCCCGGAACAGCAGGATATCCAGGCTTTACACCGGGCAAGGCAGCGTATTGTTAATCATCGCACTGCGACAGTCTGTCAAATAAGAGGGCTGTTACTTGACCGGGGGATCCCCATTGGCAGTGCTGTCTCCAGAGCTCGCCGGGCTATTCCTCTTATCCTTGAAGATGCAGAAAACGGTCTGAGCCCCCGTATGCGCAGAACAATTGCGGAACTCTATGATCTCTTTAATGATCTCGAGCGTCGGATCCATTTTTTTGATAAGGAAATTGAAACAGTATTCAGGCAATCAGAAGCCTGTCAGCGTATTGCCAAAGTTAAAGGTATTGGCCCTAAAACGGCCACGGCCGTTGTTGCTGCTATTGGCAAAGGAACTGAATTTAAGAATGGCCGTCACTTTGCTGCATGGCTGGGTCTGGTTCCACGCCAGCACTCGAGTGGCGACAGGCAAGTGCTGATGAATATGACGAAAAAAGGCGACAAGCATCTACGGACACTTTTTATTCATGGTGCCCGCGCAGTCGTCAGGGTTGCCACGAATAACAATGAGGGTTATATGAATCAGTGGGTTAACCAGTTAAAGGAACGGCGCGGATTTAATAAAACGACCGTGGCGGTCGCAAACAAAAACGCGAGAATAATCTGGTCGATGCTGAGAAATGAGACCGAGTATCAGGTAGTGTGAAATTAATACCCTGCCAGCAAAAGTTGCAGCGTACTGAGAAATGGTGACAGGTTGCACCTGCACAATCGGAACCTGATTTTTATACTGGCCTCAGAGGCCGTCCAGTTGTTGAGGCGATTGTGTGCGGATTACCCATTTGGGCACAGGTTTTCCTGATGCCGGATAGATGTAAGCAACAACCCAAAACCAGATTCAGTACTTGCAAAACGGAGGTAGTCCATAGATATAAAAAGTGGCTTCAGAAATGCCCATCTTTCTGCAGACTTCCCCGACGCGGGTGCCGGTTTAGGCCTGTTTCAGCGCAAACGCGATCTGTTCTTCGGTATAACGGGTCTTTTTCATGGCGGATATACCTCCCGGTAACGTGGAAAAAAGACCGGAGATTCCAGTTTAGCCTGGTACTGTTTTCAGGGAGGAGATCAACCTCAGCTCAACACGTCGCTCCAGCATGTATTTAATCGCTTTGTTTAATGCCCCTGTGGATTGGTATGTCGCCGTTGCTGCCGATGCTTTTTCTTCAGCCTGTACAGCCTAGCTATCTTTTTCACCGTGATGGCTGCCTGTAGGGCCCCAGTTCATCTTAATATGGGGCTGCTAGGCCCCGTCTTGCATGATACCAGCATTCGGCGAGGAGTAATCCCGAGGGGGGATCAACCAGTGGTGGTCACCTGATATTTGTTGACAACAAGAGTGTTGCTTCAGCACCCGTTTTCAGGATGTACAAGATTACGTTCGGTCTGGTACTCAAAACTGGCTATTTCAGGTTTGCTTTTTTATGACTGTGAAGTATGCCTCTGTGTGCTGCTCCTGAACGAAATAGATCATCTGACGATGATAAGAAAAAATGTTTAATGATGATTTTCAATGACTGAAGTCAAAAAATGACATTTCTTGTGCTAACCAACTGTATTAAAAGCATTCAATGGGATAATTTCCTGCATTTTTCCATTAACTATGGTTATAAGTTTTGAGTTGTTCTGATTTTTCGATATAAAACAGAATAAAGGCCTGTTTATTTGTGTTATATCGATCGATAAATCTGTCATATTGCTGTCGATCAGATCATTATTCTATAATGATCAAAATTAAGTCAATTCTGAACTGATTTGTTACTCAGCATTCTGGTACCGGTTGATGCGGGTAAATACCGGAAGGGCGGTAGCATGCCATCGCAAAACATGGTGGGAGGTATCGTCAGGAGGCTGGTGATTGTTGGTATGGCATGAATAAAAGGTTTTTCGTTTGACTGGAAAATTATGTTGCAGGAACGTGAGGGCTGAGGAACAAAGCATATTCCGGTGCTGTCCGTCCTTGCTGTCACTGACACTGATGTCTGCTTTATTATCGCCTTTATCTCTTCAGGCTGCAGATGTCCGGCGTAGCGGAGATGAAGCATTTATCATTCAGCAGCAACGTCAGGAAGCCCTTGAGCAACAACTGACGCCTTCAGCCCCTGATGTTCGCCTTTCTGCACCTGGCTCTTTTGCCCGTAAGATTAATTTTCCTGTTGAAACGCCCTGTTTTCAGATTAAACAGACGGAACTGGAGGGGGCTGATGCGTTACCACACTGGCTGCCTTTACAAAAAATCGCCAACGGGGCGGTCGGGCATTGCCTGGGGGCGAAAGGAATTAATCTGCTGATGAGTACATTGCAGAACCGTCTGGTCGATCATGGTTATGTCACCACCCGGGTTCTGGCACCTTCGCAGGATTTAAAAAGCGGTATCCTCCGGCTGGTTATTATTCCCGGTGTTGTGCGACATGTGCGTCTGACACCGGACAGTGGTGACTATATTCAGTTGTATTCCTCATTCCCGGCACACGAAGGCTCTCTGCTGGATTTACGGGACATTGAGCAGGGGCTGGAGAATATGCAACGACTGCCGGGTGTGCGGGCTGATATGGAAATTGTGCCCGGTGAGCAGCCAGGGGAAAGTGACATTCTTATTACCCGCAAACAGGACAAATACTGGCGACTGGGGTTTTCGCTTGATGATTCAGGTACCCGCAGCACAGGGCGTTATCTCGGTGGTATAACATTTTCTCTGGATAATCCTGTTTCCCTGAGTGACCTGCTGTATGTTTCTGCCACCCATAATTTTCCACATTACGGGGGTAAGGGCAGTAAAAACTACACGGCCCATTACTCTGTGCCTTTCGGCTACTGGCAGTTTTCCGTCACCGCCAGTGATTACGATTACCATCAGACGGTAGCTGGTGCGGTTGAGGATTACCAGTACAGTGGCGAGAGTCAGAATCTGGGCATGCAGCTGAGCCGGGTACTGCATCGTAACGGGACGCAGAAAACGGTGCTGACTTACGATGTTCAGGCCCGCAGGTCGCGTAACTACATTAATGATACGGAAATCCAGGTGCAGCGCCGGCAGACAGCGGCCTGGCGACTTGGGCTGCAGCACCGTCATTATATTTCTCAGGCCACACTGGATGCTGGTGTCAGCTGGCAACGGGGAACCCGCTGGTTTGGTGCACAGCCGGCACCGGAGGAAATCTTCGGTGAGGCAACGGCGCTCAGTAAGATCCTGCAGATGAATGCGTCCTTTAATCTGCCCTTTACACTGGCAGAGCAGTCCTTCAGTTATTCCTTCCGGTATCAGCGCCAGCTGAGCAATACCCCGCTGACCCCACAGGAACAGTTTGCCATCGGTAACCGCTGGACGGTTCGTGGTTTTGACGGGGAGCGAACGCTGAATGCCAGTAACGGCTGGTATATCCGAAACGACCTGGCCTGGCGTACGCCACTGCCGGAGCAGGAGTTATATCTGGGAATGGATTACGGCGAGGTGGGGGGAGCCGGCAGTGAATATCTGGTGGGACGTCATCTGGCCGGTGGTGTTGTGGGGCTGAGGGGGCAACTGTTCAGTACGGATTATGACGTTTTCATCGGTCGTCCGTTTTCAAAGCCGGCGGGTTTTATGACGAGTGATGTGACAGTCGGTTTTAATCTGTTCCGGGATTTCTGAGAAAATTTCATGCGTAACGGGAAATATGACGTTCTGAGTCCCCTGTATTCCGGTGAGCCGGTCAATGAGGCGGAAGTCCTGGGGGCGGCCGTCTGGCTGTGGATGCACTCCCCCCTGCATCGTGATGCGCCATTGCATACCCTGCCGGACCTGCTGCTGCCGGTGATTAAGCACCGACAGTATGTGATAACAACAGAGCAGGGGCGACCTGTTTTCTTCATGAGCTGGGCCTGGCTCAGCCAGGAGGCAGAGGCGCGTTTTCTTACGCAGCCGGCAATTCTCATGCCCCGGTCGGACTGGAACAGCGGCGACCGGATGTGGGTCTGTGACTGGGTTGCCCCCTCCGGACACACTCCGGATATGAGTCGTCTTGTCCGGCAGGATATTTTTCCCCGTCTGTGCTGGCGTTCGCTGTACCACCGTGGGCAGCAGACCGGGTTGCGGGTGATGAATTTCCGGGGTGCACAGGTCAGTCGTGAAGAGGCGCGCCAGTGGCGTGTGCAGCACCCGCTTGCTGTGGATGTGCCGGAGAGATAAGTCAGGTTTATCAGAATGAACAGAAATTGTTACCGCATTATTTTTAACAAAGCCCGGGGAATGCTGATGGTGGTGGCAGATATTGCCCGTTCCGGTCGCGCCGGTACATCACTGTCCTCCCGCACAGGATATCCACACAGGCAACATATCTGCCGTGTCACGCCGCTTGCATTCTCTTTGTGGCTGGCGTCGGGGATGGTGCATTCTGTCAGTGCTGCAGGCATTGTCGCAGACCATGGCGCACCGGGGCATCAGCAGCCCACGATTACGCAGACGGCCAGCGGCACTCCGCAGGTGAATATTCAGACGCCTTCTGCCGGCGGGGTTTCACATAATACATACAGCCAGTTCGACGTCGGTAACCAGGGCGTCATTCTGAATAATGCCCATAACAATGTGCAGACTCAACTGGGTGGCATGGTGGCCGGGAACCCGTGGCTGGCCAAGGGAGAGGCCAGAATCATTCTTAATGAAGTGAACAGTCGCAATCCCAGCCAGTTGAACGGTTTTGTTGAGGTTGCCGGGAAAAAGGCGCAGGTGGTGATTGCGAACCCGGCCGGCATCAGTTGCGACGGGTGCGGTTTTATTAATGCGAACCGGGCCACGCTGACCACGGGGCAGCCGCAGATGAAAAACGGCAGTCTGACCGGATTCAGTGTTGAACGTGGTGAGATTCAGGTTACGGGCAAAGGGATGGATGCCTCGCGCACGGATTATACCGATATCATTGCCCGGTCTGTGAAGATTAATGCGGGTATCTGGGCGCAGGATCTGAAAGTGACCACAGGACGTAACAATGTGGATATCGCGCACGGGCAGATTGAGAAAAAGACCGGTGATGTCTCTTCACAGCCTCAGATGGCACTGGATGTGGCCAGTCTTGGCGGAATGTATGCCGGAAAAATTCGCCTTGTCGGTACGGAAACGGGGGTGGGGGTTCGTAACGCCGGTCATATTGGTGCGCAGGCAGGGGCGGTTACCCTGACGGCTGACGGACGTATTGAAAACAGTGGCAGTATCAGTGCGAAAACGGATGTGCATCTGGCGACAACCCGGGAGCTGCATAACAGTGGTTCTGTTTATGCGGGACAGGATACGCAGATACAGAGTGATGGTGTATTCACCCATACAGGCTCTGTGGCATCACGTCGCAACACCCGGATTCAGACAGCGCGTCTGACCGGCGGTGAGCGGAGTCTGCTGGCCGCCGGGGTGAAAGATGACGGACGTCTGGCGGCAGCGGGCAACCTGACTGTCAGTACCACCGGCGAACTGGCGGCACACGGACAGGTTCTGTCCGGTGGGGACATGCAACTGAAGGGGCAGTGGCTGGATTTAAGCAACAGCCGGATACAGGGACAACATACTGAGCTGGATGCAACCAGTGGAAATCTGTCCACACAGAATGCGCAACTGAGTGCCGGTACGCTTTCCGCCCGGACTGCCGGGCAGTTCAGCAATAATGGCGGTACGATAAATGCCGACACACTGCAGATATCGGCACAAAGCCTGTCAAATCGTAAAGGCAGTCTGATTCAGACGGGAACAGGGGATTTTTCACTGAACCTGCCGGGAGGCGTGGATAACCGGGAAGGGCTGCTTGCGGCAAATGGCGCGGTGCGCCTGGATGCACTGAGCCTTGATAATCGCAGGGGGAAAGTGCAGGCGGCGCAGTCAGGCAGTCTGCAGGTGAGGACAACCGGCGCCGTGGATAACCAGCAGGGACGTCTGCTTGCCAGCCGTGACATCCTGATTAATACACAGGCGCTGAATAACGACAACGGACTGATTTCAGCTGCTGCCGGAACGGGCAGGATAAAAACACAGCAGGCTGTCAGCAATACTGAGGGACGAATGGAGTCCGCCGGCAGGCTGGATATTTCGGCAGGGAGTCTGAATAACCACCAGGGTACGGTGGTGGCTGACGGGCTGTCTGTGACGCTGGATGGTGCGCTGGATAATACGTCCGGCAGACTGCTTTCACAGAAAACGCTGTCTGTGTCAGGCAGCGAACTGGTCTCTGATGATGGTCTGATTCAGTCCGGCAGTGACATGACGCTGGATGTACAGGACGGGGTTCTCAGTAACCGGAACACGAAAACACGGGGTGGTATCAGCAGCGCCGGTACCCTGACAGTACGGGCCGGTATGCTGAATAATCAGCAGGGATTTATGGTGGGTCAGAAGGATATGACCCTGAACGCCGGAACGCTCGATAACCGTCAGGGCGTGCTGGGGAGCCAGGCGTCATTACAGATATCGTCAGGTACGCTGATGAACCAGAAAGGCGCACTGAAGGCCGGGACGGATATGTTGCTGAGTGGTGGTGATGTCAGTAATCAGGAAGGGACGCTTGCCGCCGGCAGAGACCTGAATGCGCACCTGAATGTGCTGGAAAATCAGCAGGGGACGGTGGTCAGCAACGGTAACAGCAGGCTGGATGTCACACGGTTTGATAATCAGGGCGGCAGACTGGTGGCACAGCAGTCACTGAGCCTTTCCTCGACGGATATCATCAACGATGCCAGCGGCCTGATACAGAGTGGTGCCACACTGAATCTCCGTGCTGACACACTGAGCAACCGTAACAGTGGTGACCGGGGCGGGGTTATCAGTCAGGGTCCGATGACGCTGAATGCCGGCACACTGGACAGCACCACCGGTGTGCTTTTGTCGGGAGATGCTCTGTTTCTGACTGCAGGCGTGGTTAACAATACATCCGGTCAGGTGGTGGCAAACGGTCTGCTCGGCTGGAACAGCCAGGCGCTGAACAATCAGTCCGGTCTTATTCAGGGGAGGGGTATCAGCATTAATACCGCAGGCCAGACGCTGGATAACAGACGCGGTACGCTGAACAGCCTGCAGGAACTGACTGTCAGTACCGGAGCAATGGATAACCGGGGCGGAACCGTGGGGGCGAAAACGACAGCTGACCTGAGCACCACCTCGCTGGATAACCGTGAGGGGGGCCGGCTGGTCAGTGAAGGTGAACTCCGTCTGCATACGGGAGGTCTGCAGAACAGCCACGGACAGATACAGTCTGTGGGCGACATGTTGCTCGACAGTGTACGGGGCGTTGTGGACAACGTCTCTGGTCTGATTCGCAGTGGTTCCGCCATTACGCTGAACGCCCTGCAGTTTATCAATCGCCACACGCAGAATACCGGCCAGGGGCTGGAAGCGCAGACAATACACATCACGACGCAGGACCTTGATAACCAGGAGGGCAGTATTCTGGCAGACAGGGCGCTTACGGTTATGGCAGACAGGACGCTCAGTAATAATGACGGCGTGGTTAAGGCCGGGCAGTCAGTATCTGTGGATGCCGGTCAGCTCGGTGGTGACGGGAAACTGCTTTCGCTGGGCGATATGACGCTGAAAAGTAACACAACGTTCAGCAACAGTGGTCAGACTATTGCGAACGGAAACCTTACGCTTTCCGTTAATGGCGATGTCTCTAATACCGGCAGCCTGCTGGCAGGCAGCCGGCTTGACCTGAACAGCATCCGCCTTGAAAACACAGAGAAAGGTGAAATCAGTGCCGGGCAGACCTGGCTTAACGTGACGGACACACTGCTGAACCGTGGGCTGATTGACGGGAAATATACGCGTCTTCAGGCGAACACCCTGACGAATTCCGGTACCGGGCGAATCTACGGCGATGCTGTTGGTGTCAGCGCTGCCACATTTAATAATCTGGATGAAAATGGCGTGGCGGCGACGCTGGCCGGGCGTGAGCGTGTGGACTTAGGGATACAGACCCTGAATAACCGGACGCACAGCCTGATTTACAGTGCAGGTGATATGCATACTGGTGGCATGCTGGATGCGAATGGCGCCGCCACGGGGAAAGCCGGTGTACTGAATAATCACAGTGCCACTATTGAAGCCGCCGGATATCTGGTACTGAGTGCCGGACAAATCAATAACGTCAATGACCATTTCACCACGGAGCGCGTGGTGGTTTCCACGGAAAAGGTGACTGAGTATCAGCTCAGCGGCTCAGATAAACGCTGGAGCGCCGGTGAACCGGGCGTTTATGTGGATAACGATTCCAGTAACTCACTGAAAAAACTGCATACACCGGAAGGCGCCAGAGATAAATTCACGCAGTACGATTACACCCGTACCGTGGAAGAAACCCGGGTAAAAGAATCCGACCCGGGAAAAATTCTGTCCGGTGCCGGCATGACGATTGTGGCAGACAAACTGCTTAATGATAAGAGTCAGGTTGTTGCAGGTGGCCTGCTGGATATGCAGGCCGGTGATGTGGAAAACGTCAGTGTCAGCGGAGAGCGCCATGTTACGGACTCAGGAACATCCACGTATTATTACCGTATCAGGAAAAAAGGAAAGGATAAGCAGGGGGAGAAAACCTCTCAGTATACTCCGCCCACTGTAATTCAGAGCATCACGCTGAAGCCGGGAGAGCTCACCAGCCACGGACAGGTTCAGGGCAGCCAGGTCACGCTTTCTCCCCTGAAGCCACAGGGAACGGATGTACAGACAGGACTGACCGGAAATGTGGATGTGACAGTAGCCGCTACTGACCGGATACCGCTTCGCCCGGTGGTGTCAGCCGGTGAACCGGTCATTCTGTTGCCGGGGCAGCAGTTTGAAGTCAGCGCACCTCAGGGCAGTATCCATGTTGCCGGGCCGGATACCCGTCTGCCGGACAGCAGCCTGTTTAAAACAAATCCGGCAGTGAATGTGCCATATCTGGTTGAAACGGACCCGCGTTTTACGAACCAGAAGACGTGGCTGGGCAGTGATTACATGCAGAAGGCGTTTTCTCAGAACGGGGATAACATGCTCAAACGCCTGGGTGACGGCTTTTACGAACAGCGTCTGATTCGTGAGCAGGTTGTCGCTCTGACCGGGCAACGGTACCTGGACGGATACAGTAATGATGAAGAGCAGTTTAAGGCGTTAATGGATGCGGGTATTGCATTTGGTAAGCAATACAATCTGACACCAGGTGTGGCGCTGACTGCTGAGCAGATGGCGTTACTGACCGGTGATATTGTCTGGCTGGTTAACACCACGGTGACGCTGCCGGACGGCAGCACGCAGACGGTTCAGGTACCTCAGGTGTATGCCCGTGTAAAACCCGGTGATGTGAACAGTGCCGGTGCGCTGATTGCCGGCAGGGACATGGTGATGAAGCTGGATGGTGACCTGTTTAACAGCGGTAAACTGGCCGGGAAGCAGACCGTGCAGCTCAGTGCAGAAAACATTCACAACCAGGCCGGCACCATTCAGGGAGCCAATGTCAGCCTGACGGCCCGGACGGATATTAACAGTACCGGCGGGCTGCTGCAGGCTACGGACAGCCTGCTGGCGATGGCCGGACGGGATATCAGTCTGACCACCACCACCCGTACGGCACAGCGCGACGCCGGGCAGAACCATTTTGAACGTACCAGTATCGACAGTGTGGCCGGCGTGTATGTGCAGAACGACCAGGGAAGACTGGTGTTGCAGGCCGGACGGGATATGAATCTGACGGCTGCAACGGTGGTGAATCAGGGTAAGGACAGTCTGACGCAACTCAGTGCGGGCAGGGATATGACGCTTTCCACAGTGACCACATCCGCGCAGGACAATATTACCTGGGACAAAAATAATCGTCTGTCGCAGGGCGTCACACAGAGTACGGGCAGCACGCTTGCCGGTAACGGTGATGTCACGCTGACCGCCGGACGGGATATGACGTCACAGGCGGCATCGCTGTCAGCTCAGAAAGGCCTGGCCCTGATGGCGGGTCATGACGTGACGCTGACCGGTGCACAGAATACCCGCTCGCTGGATGAATACCATAAAGTGACCGGCAGCAGCGGGATGTTATCGAAAACCACCACAACCACGCATGATGTCACTGACCGCCGGACCATGACGGGCAGTGAACTGAACGGGGATACGGTCAGTATCGGCGCCGGACATAATCTGAACGTCACGGGCAGCAGTGTGGCCGGGGATAACCGTGTCTCCCTGGTTGCCGGAAATAACCTGAATATCGGTACGCTGACAGAAAGCAACCGTGAAACACACCTGAAACAGGAGAAAAAATCCGGGCTGATGAGCTCCGGAGGTGTGGGATTCAGCGTGGGCAGTCAGAGTCTGAAAGTCACGGACACCGCAACAGACACCACACAGAAAGGCAGCACGGTGGGGGGTGTTCACGGTGATGTTTCCCTTCAGGCAGGTAACCGGTTGACCGTCAACGGCTCTGACCTGATTGCCGGCAGGGACATGGCACTCAGTGGTAAGGAGGTCAGCATTACCGCCGCCACAGACCAGCATGTACAGACGCATACGGTGGAGCAGAAAACCTCCGGTCTGACGCTTGCCCTGTCCGGCACAGCGGGCAGCGCCCTGAACTCGACGGTGGAGACCGTACAGGCGGCGAAATCTTCCGGAAGCAGCCGGCTTGAAGCCCTGCAGGGGTGAAGGCCGCGCTCTCGGGTGCTCAGGCCGTGCAGGCCGGACGACTGGCCGACGCGCAGGGAAACGATGCCGGAAATAATAACACGGTGGGCATCAGCCTCTCTTACGGCAGCCAGTCTTCGAAATCAGAACAGCAGTCAGAGCAGACGGTGGCGAAGGGCAGTGCCCTGACCGCAGGTAATAACCTCAGTATTCAGGCCACCGGCTCCGGCGTGAAGGGCGTGGATGGTGACCTGACGATACAGGGCAGTCAGATAAAGGCCGGGAACAACGTTCTGCTGCAGGCAAACCGTGACGTGAATCTGGTATCAGCAGAAAACGCTTCAAAGCTGGAAGGAAAGAACACATCCAGTGGTGGCAGCGTGGGTGTCGGTGTTGGTGTGGGCTCCGGAGGCTGGGGTATCAGTGTTTCAGCCAGCGCAAACCAGGGTAAGGGCAGTGAAAAAGGCAACGGTACCACCCATACAGAAACCACGGTGGATGCGGGAAACCGGCTGACCATTATCAGCGGGCGGGACACCACGCTTACCGGCGCGCAGGCTGGCGGTGAAACGGTGAAAGTGGATGCCGGTCGTCATCTGACACTGACCAGTGAGCAGGACAGTGACCGTTATGACAGTAAGCAGCAGAATGCCAGCGCCGGAGGCAGCTTCACTTTCGGGTCCATGAGCGGTTCGGCGAGTGTGAGCCTCAGCCGGGATAAAATGCACAGTAACTACGACAGTGTGCAGGAACAGACAGGGATTTTTGCCGGCAGGGGCGGGTTTGATGTCACGACCGGGCAACATACGCAACTGAACGGTGCCGTGATTGCGTCCACGGCAACGGCAGATAAAAACCGGCTGGATACCGGCACACTGGGCTTCAGTGACATTGAAAACCGGGCCGACTTTAAAACGGAACATCAGAGTGCAGGGCTCAGTACCGGTGGCAGTGTTGCCGGAAATTTCCTGGGGAACATGGCCAACAATCTGCTGGTCGGTGCAAATCATGAAGGCCATGCGGACAGTACCACGCAGTCGGCAGTGTCTGCCGGGAATATCACTATTCGGGATACGCAGAGCCAGAAACAGGATGTGGCAGACCTGAACCGTGACGCAGCACATGCAAATCAGACGCTGTCCCCCATCTTTGACAGGGAAAAAGAGCAGCAGCGACTGCAGCAGGCGCAACTCATTGGTGAGATTGGTAACCAGGTGGCAGATATTGCCAGAACGGAAGGACAGATAGCCGGTGAGAAAGCGAAGCGGGACCCGGCAGCACTGAATCAGGCCCGCGCAGAGCTTGAGGCAGCAGGAAAACCTTTCACGGAACAGGATGTGGCGCAGCGGGCCTACAATAACGGTATGGCGGCCTCAGGTTTTGGAACAGGAGGCAAATACCAGCAGGCGATACAGGCCGCAACGGCAGCAGTACAGGGGCTGGCCGGCGGTAATCTGAGTGCAGCCCTGGCAGGTGGTGCAGCACCGTATCTGGCTGAAGTGGTGAAAACCATGACTACAGACCCGGTTACGGGTGAGGTGAATAAGGCTGCAAATGTGGCTGCTCATGCCGTGGTGAATGCCGCACTGGCTGTGGCACAGGGAAATAACGCTCTTGCCGGTGCCGCAGGGGCTGCCACCGGCGAGGTGGTGGGAATGATAGCCACACAGATGTACGGTAAGCCGGTGAGTGAACTGAGCGAGACAGAGAAACAGACGGTCTCAACACTGGCAACGGTTGCTGCCGGCCTGGCCGGTGGTCTGGTGGGAGACTCGGGGGCTTCAGCGGTAGCCGGCGCACAGTCGGGTAAGACGACAGTTGAGAATAATTTACTTGGCGGTAGTGAAGATACTCAGGCTGCGTGGATACGCCAGCATGGTATCGACATGGCGACATGTGCTGATAACCCTTCCGGTGCCGCCTGCCAGAAAGCAATGAATGAGCGGGATGCTGTAGGGCTGGCTCTGGCAACAGGTACAGTGGCACTACTCCCCGGTAGCGCTCAGGCAATGTGGGGACTGGGAGCAAGTGCGAATGCTGGTATCAGTTATCTGGCTGATGGTACTGTAGATCCGGCAAACGCAGCCATTGCAGGCTGGGTGAATGTGTTCAGCATGGGTAATGGCCTAGTGGGGACTGTGGGCTGGAATGCGGCAGGTGGTGCGCTGGGTAACTGGATTGACAACAAAGATCCGCTGTCGGGTGCACTAATCAATGGGGCTGGTTCGGGTATTGGATATGGCGTAGGGAAAATTATCCAACGCCCATTAGAAAATGTAATTAATCCTGGCTGGAAAAACTGGGAGTGGATTGATATAGGTAAGGGGGTTAGCAAACCTTTACCACTAAACCCAGCTCCAGAGATTTCTGGGAACATTGGTTCTTCTGTTGGCTCTGAAGGAGCTGGTGTTATTCTTCAGGAGCAAATTAAAGACCAACTGGAGCTGAAAAAATGAAATTAACTCATCTACTGTTGCAGTTCTTTACGTCATTTTTCTTATGGTTTATTAGTATATTTATTACAGCGTTATCAATATTTTTTTTCTTGAGAGTATTTTCCTACTATTTGATTGGAGGCCATTTTTTGTTCTCATCTATTGATGTGGTAAAAGCTTTAAAAATAGGTGGATATTGCTCATTGTTATGCAATGCTGTTAGTTGGTTTCTACATTGGCGTAATAAATAAGTTAATCTGAGAGCAGCTCTGGCAGGTGGTGCTGCACTGGCGGTGGCACAGGGAAATAATGCCCTTGCCGGTGCTGCAGGTGCAGCCACCGGCGAGGTGGTGGGAATGATAGCCACACAGATGTACGGTAAGCCGGTGAGTGAACTGAGCGAGGCAGAGAAGCAGACGGTCTCGACACTGGCAACGGTTGCTGCCGGCCTGGCCGGTGGTCTGGTGGGAGACTCAGGTGCTTCAGCGGTAGCCGGCGCACAGTCGGGTAAGACAACGGTTGAGAATAATCTGCTGGGTGGCAGTGAATTGCTCCAGACGGAAAAAGCCAGGGAGCATGGTGCTGATGTTCTCTCCTGTAGTGATAATCCTTCCGGTGAAGCCTGTAAGCGGGGGCAGGCTGAAAATAAAGCTTATGCAGCCGCATTAGCAACAGGCAGCGTTGCCCTGTTACCGGGGAGTGCCCAGGCTATGTGGTTACTTGGTGCCGGGACAAATGCCGGGATGCAGTATGCAGATAGTGGTGAAATAAACCCGGTCAACTCAGTGGCAGCAGGCTGGATAAATGTGATAACCATGGGGCAGGGCTGGAAAGGGACAATAGCCTGGAATGCGGCAGGTGGAGCATTAACCAACGCCATAAACGGAGATGATCCTCTTACTGGGGCGATTACAAATGGAGCGGGGGCCGGGTTTGGATATGGGGTTGGCAATTATGTGGTCAAGCCTGCTGCAAATACAATCGGTAAATGGATAACCGGTGGCTGGAATCCTAAATTCGATCCGACTCTACTAAAATATACTGAAGTTAAAGGGCAGTTAGGTCTATCTAAAGAAATGGTACCGAGTAAGATCCCTGGTGCTGTGGGTAATGCGGGTGGTAGTTTATCATCTGAGTTTGGAAGCTCCATTATCCAGAAAAAGAAAGATGCAATGGAGGCTGGGAAATGAAGAACCTCCTTATTGTTGTCTTATTAATGACTGTATGCATATTTGGTTTGTTTATAGTCGGTTCGATTTTTTATCTTCTTCTGGAGATATTTATGTATTTTTATTTGAATGCCCCAATATCATTTGAAGTTTTTCAGTTTTCTAGACTGTTAAAAATGAGTGTGTATGGGGGGGGGATCTTAGGCTTGGGTATTGGTTTGTTGCATATCATGAAAGTTAAGGGGTTCTGAAATGTTGTTGAGAATAACTACCTCAGCTACGACGAGACGCATGCTTTTGACAGAGAAATGACGGCCTGTCGTAAAGCGGGTGGAGACTGTGGCGATATTCAGAATAAATATGCTGTATTAAACGCAGAGAACCGACATCAATTACACATTGATGTGGCCGCAGATCCTCTTACGGCTCTGTCCGGGGAAGATAAATGGAATATTGGGGGCGGACTCAGCGCGGCGGGCCGACCTGGCTGGCTATATGGTTCACTGACTAATCAGGAGGTGAAGGATTACGTGTGAAGGCAACAGCTACGACCTGAACTATCTGAACAGTAATACGTCGAAGGGTGACAGGGCTCTGGCTTTCTTCGGGGAACCGGAAAATTACTGGGGTACGGTTGCCGGAGCGGGTTCGTTGTTAACGTCATCAGCCACGCTGACGGAAAAATTTGTTAGTGCCGGGCTGAGCTATGGGGCTAATGGTGCGGTACAAATTGGTACGGGAAATATCGGTGATAAGTTCGATTATCTCAGTTTCATGATGTCAGGCTTGACTGGTGTAGGTACAGCCGGGAAAGGATATTACGCTAACCAGTTGTTGGGTGCCGGTAGCGCTTACATGAGCAGCCAGATTGAAGGTCAGGACAGTACCGCATCAGTAGTGGGTAGCATGGCTGGTACAGGCCTGGGCTATAATATTGGTGCTTCAATTACTAATAAGTTTGAATCGCAATACATAAAAAATCAGTTGGGAATGGATGCCAGTAAAAATGCCTTAAAATACTCTGAATCGTCTTTTGGTCCGGGGTATTTATTTAAAGGTGGCGAAATGAGCCCATACCCGGGAATAGCTGGCGGTTTTATAGGTTCTGGTGCTTCAGAGTTGGGTAGTTCTGTTGTTCAAGAAAAAACAAAGGGAGTTAACAAATGAAGCATCCCTTTATTTTTTTACTCATTCTGATTTTAGTTTATTCAGCTGCAAGTGCATTAGCTTTTATACTAGTCGTTTGGCTTGTTTCTACACATCCATTATCAATGTTGGAAATAGTAAAATATGGAGAGTTAGGGATTTTAGTTGGAGCATGGGGGGGGCTGGCATTTGGTTTTTATACTGGCTAAATTCCAGAAAAAGTAACAAATAAAGACTTATTGTTGAGAATAACGCGCTCAGCTTCGGTGATGGTTTTGAAAGCAATGCTGCTGCAGCTACATTATGGAACAAGTACGCGGTGGACAATAATCTGATACCGGAACAAACACAGGCTGGGCTGGATAAGATAGCGAAAGGTGATATGCCGGACAGCACCAATATCACGAAAGTGATCGTGGATGGATATCAGGATGGTGTAATGATTGCCGGGGCATGGTATCTGGGGCCTGCTGCGTCAGCAGGTAAAGTTCTTGGTGGCGGGCTTCTTGGACTGGCGGCCAATAGTGGTTATCAGGTCTATGATTTGAACCAGCCGCAGAATGCGAATAAATCGTGGGACTATCTGGAAAGTGCGACCTCATTTACAACAGGCATGATGGCTCCCGGTCGTGGTGTTCTTGCGAACACAGGTATCGCAATGGGAAGGGCATTCTTTACTGATGGTCCAAATACAGTTTCACTGGCCGGGGCTGGTATTGGTGCTGGTCTGGGTGGGGCATTTGGGAAGTATGCCCCCACAGCCGTGGGGAAAATCTTAGGGAATGATCCTGTTCCTGGTTTTATTTATGAGCTTGGCGGTGGTGCTGTCTCTGAGTTTACCAATGGAATTATCAAGGATTTCAATAATCCTCAATCTCCTGAAAAAAAGGAAAATAAATGAGAATTTTGTGGAATTATTTAACTCTCCTTCTGTACTGCTGCCTGTTTTTTACAATAGCGTTACTTGGAGTCGGTTTGGTTGTATCTCTGTTTTTTTCTTTCAAAAATGAGTTTTTTATTTCCAATCAATCAAATAAAAAGGGCTGTTTATTTTGGTGTTATTACCGGGTTAACTGCATGGGTTGGGATTGTTTTTTCTAAACTGATAGCCAGATATAAATCAAGGAAAACACCGCCTGACTCTGAGTGACTTTTGATATAACGCAGACAGTACAGTTGCAAACATCTGTTGGGTTCCAGACATAACGCAAATTATGCTTGGTTCGTTGTTCTGAACTATACATAATTTGCGTTATGTTGAACCGTTGGAGGCTGTTCACCTGTAGGTGAATGTTGAGAATAATCTGCTGGGTGGCAGTGAATTGCTCCAGACGGAAAAAGCCAGGGAGCATGGTGCTGATGTTCTCTCTTGTAGTGATAATCCTTCCGGTGAAGCCTGTAAGCGGGGGCAGGCTGAAAATAAAACTTATGCAGCCGCATTAGCGACAGGTGGCTGTTACCGGGGAGTGCCCAAGCTATGTGGTTACTTGGTGCCGGAGCAAATGCCGTGATGCAGTATGCAGATAGTGGTGAAATAAACTCGGTCAACTCAGTGGCAGCAGGTTGGATAAATGCGATAACCATGGGGCAGGGCTGGAAAGGGACAATAGCCTAGAATGCGGCAGGTGGTGCGTTGGGTAACTGGATTGACAACAAAGATCCTCTGTCTGGTGCACTTGCCCCCTGTTCAAGTGGTTGGCACTTACGATACTGAAGACAGCACCTGGTTATGGGGGGGGGGACCATCCGTCAGTCAGCGAGTCACTTGGAGAATATGCCCGGCGCGTGCACGACTTTGGTGAGCAATATGGCAAAGAAACACTAACCACACGCAAAATTGCTGCGTCTATGGATGATGCCTGGGAATTTACTGCTCTTGCCTGTTATCTCGGCGATGGACAGGGAGGTTATAGGGGAGTATCTGGTTCAACTTGTGTTTTTATGGTCTATGGTCCAGTGACACTCAACAAAAAGGATTAAGCATATCTGCTATTCTATTTACTTTAAGTTAGGCATGACGCTTATTTATTGGTGAGCACTACGTTCCATGGCAAGAGTTCATCAACAGGTTGGAAGGCCATTCCGGCAAAACTCTCAGTATATGAGGCAGATACGCTTCCGGATCGATATCGCTCAGCCGATAGGTTCCGATTAGTCCGTGCGCAGTGCACCACGTTTTCTGCTGTAATAGCTGCCGAAGAACACTGTTATCAAATAAATCTGGATTATTTTAATGCACAAAAATAATGAATTTTATGTTTGTCGGGTATGTGGTGCTGAACAGCCAGAAGCACCATGGGGAGATGATGGTGAGACACCAACATACGATATATGTAATTGCTGTGGGGTTGAATTTGGTTATGAGGATTCGACCGTGCAAAATATAAAAATATAGAGCAAAATGGTTAGACAGTGGTGCGAAATGGATGAATAAAAAATCGGAAGCACAAAACTGGTCGGTTGATGAACAACTTGCACGCATCCCACTGAAATATCGTTGGTTTTGATAAAGTTTTAATAAGTGAAGATATTGCCCGTACACAGGGGAACTGAATACGTTAAAGGCCACCAAGGAAGCAACCGGCGAAAAACTTCCTGCTCGACAGAGAAATAACGTCAGGAATAAATAGGAGAAAGTAATGTTAATAAATAAAAAACATCCTGACATAAACTTGAAACTTTTATTATTAAGTATTGTTTATCTTATTGCTTGTTGTTGCGTGCTTTTTCTTATCGCCAGTATCGTTATTGACGTGGTTTTTAATGATAAGGTAAATGTAACACGAGAAGTTATTATAGATATCATAGTTGTAAGTACGATAGTTGGTATTGCTGGGGGCGTGAGAGCATGGATCTTTGCCAAGATAGATGAACGAAAGACTCGTAAATCGCAACCTTCTGAGCCTGATTAAACCTTTATGAATGCTTTACAGAGAGTGGCAGGTGGTGTTGCGTCGTATATTGCTGAAATTATCAAACAGACCACCCCGGACGGTGCGGGACGTGTGGCAGCCCATGCAGTAGTGAATGCTGCACTGGCGGTGGCACAGGGAAATAATGCTCTTGCCGGTGCTGCAGGTGCAGCCACCGGCGAGGTGGTGGGAATGATAGCCACACAGATGTACGGTAAGCCGGTGAGTGAACTGAGCGAGACAGAGAAGCAGACTGTTTCGACACTGGCAACGGTTGCTGCCGGTCTGGCCGGTGGCCTGGCGGGAGACTCAGGTGCTTCAGCGGTAGCCGGAGCACAGTCGGGTAAGACGACTGTTGAGAATAACTTTCTGGGAGCGACATCTTCTGACAAACTGGATAAAGCCATTGAGAAAATCAAGAACGGCGATAAGACATTAGCCACTGCTAATGAGCTGATTAAGCTGGAAAATGCAGATAAACGTAGTGATGCTCTGGTATCCAAATTTAATAAAGATCCTTCACAATTAAACAGCGCAGAACGTGCTGAACAGGCAGCTTACTTGCGTGTATATGCTTCAGAAATGGAAAAGGAGTACGGTACAGCGGTGGCACAGGAGCTTGTTACCGGGTTACTGTCAGGACAGGACTATATAAAACGTAACCCTGATACTGAAGCAATGGCAAAGGCTCAAAGCATTATGAATACCTGGGGGTATCATAAATCTAATGCAAGTATTGGTGATGCTCCTTTGTTGTTTGGGGGAAGCGTACTGGGGTTAACAGTGAAAGGTATGGCGACTAATGCAGCAATTGGTATCAGCGTAAACTCAGCTGCTCAGCTTGCTGGAAAAGATCCATTCAGTTATGTGGATGCGATAATTGCAGGGGTAACGGCAGCAGCAACAACAGGAAAAGGAATTATAGTTTCAACCCCTATCAACATGAGCGGCGCGGCAATTGGCAGTAGTATTAAAGGCGAGGATCCGACAAATTCAGTTATTGGGACAGGATTAGGTTCAGTATTTGGTGGCGGTATAGGGAAAGTCATCTCGGGGTCAATGGGCTCTACTGTCAAAGAGGGAACATCTGATATTATTGGTAATATTGGGGGATCAATTACTGGTGAAGCTATCGGGAATGTAACAAAAGGAACACTAGATGAAGCTGATAAATCCATTAAAAATAAATAAGAGTGTCAACTTTTACATTCTTATCATACTAATAACGCGCTGCATAGCTTGCATCTTTTTTATGTCAATGTTAGGTACTATTCTTGGTAGACTGATAGTTTTTTCTAAAACTCAAGTTTTATTTTTTGATTGGAGGACAGATATTATTTATTCTTTAAAGGTGGGGGGAGGGGCTGGTATGTTAGCAGGGATTGGTATTTGGATAAAAGCAAAGTTACAAGAAAGAAAAGACGATAAAAAATAGGCTTACGGTAACTTCAACTTTGGGGAATTTTTATTGGTAGTTATGTTCCTGGTCAATGCCATCAGGAATGAGGTAATGTGCGTATTACCGTGGAAGTGATCGGTGAGTAACTCCAATCTCAATAGAGGTTATTGGGCGCTCTCCTTCCATGAAAACACGCAACCTAATCGGGGACCGGGGCATATGCTGACTGGTGACAATACAGATGAAAATAAACAGCATGATCTTCAACTTTTCCCGTATAAATAATAGGTGATTACCAGATGAGCCATGATGCAGAGAAAAAAATAAAACTTTGTATTCAATGTGAGAATGAAGCACTGAAGGACAGTGACTTTTGCGCTGTTTGTGAAGAACGCGAATTTAAAAAAATTCGTGGTTGGCTATACTTGCCTGCAATAGGACTGGTTTTAACAATTCTCGCCAATATGATCTCTATTAATTTCACTATACGATTCTTAATGGAAAATATTGCGCAGATCGGTCACGCACAAAAAGGGATCCTCTTTTTTGAACTCTTTGCTTTCATAGGTATGTTTTCCTATGGAATTTTCGTTAGTAGCTTGTTTTTTCGTAAAAAGCGTCAATTGCCGCATCACTATATTGCACTTGTTGGGATAGGAACGATATTTGTCGTTGTCGATTTGCTGCTGGGCCACATCTATTTAGACGTGCCTTATGTTTATGATACGGTAAAACCATTGGTACGTAACGTGTTTAGTGCCTGTATTTGGATCCCCTATTTCATTGTATCTGAGCGCGTTAAGCGAACATTTGTGAAATAATTTGTCCGTCAGATGCCCCACATGAACTCATGCGGTGGTGAATGCTACGCTGGCGGTGGTACAGGGAAATAACGCCCGTGCCAGTGCCGCAGGTGCTGCCATAGGAGACTTGGTGGGGATGATGGCCACAGAGATGTGCGGAATATCCCCTGGCACTGTTACATGTAAAAGATAAATAACGAAGTTACATTCTTCTCTTTATGAACGGCTTTATATTAGTTTTGCTGACAAGATTGAGCTAAATCCGGCCAATGAAGAAGAATAGAGTATTCTTTAAATTTTTGATAACATGTGACACATTTTTAATATTCGGTCAGAAAGTATTGAGCATTTGCCTGGTTATGGACTGACTGATATAGCAAAGTAAATATTCTATAGGAAATGCCGGATATTATGAACAATGTATTAAACGTATTGAAGTGATGATGTAGGCGAAGACTCAGTCTGGCGAGTTACATTATGTCATTGAGGCAGGATTTAACGATACAGGGCTGATTCGTTATGGAACAACATTTATACCTGAGGAAAGGGGGACGATGCTCTCTGAGGCAACATAAGTTTGTGGGGAGTTCGGTTTATTACTATGCTTGGCTTTTTGTCAGTGTGTTCAAATCGTCAGATGATATATTTATAGTTTTTGATGATGATTTCAAATAATGTTTTGTGATGTGTGGTCCTTTTTGATTTTCAGAAACCATTTATTAATGAAGGAAGGTTAAATGAAAAAACTCGTTATAATTTCAGTAATGATATTATCTGTTATGAGTGGTTCAACACTGGCTGATAATCATACGCTATCGGCTGGTTATGCTCAGAGTAAGGTACAGGACTTTAAGAATATTAAAGGAGTGAATCTGCAATATCGATATGAGTGGGATTCTCCGGTCAGTGTTGTCGGGAGTTTTTCGTATATGAAAGGTGACTGGTCGGACAGTCATCGCGATGAAGCTGACGATTTTTACAGACAGCAGGCTGATATTAAATATTATTCATTTCTCGCAGGCCCAGCTTATCGTCTGAATGACTATATCAGTTTTTATGGTTTGGTGGGGATATCTCATACTAAAGCGAAGGGAGATTATGAGTGGAGAAACAGTGTGGGTGCTGATGAGTCTGATGGATATTTAAGTGAGTCTGTATCAAAAAAATCCACTGATTTTGCTTATGCAGCTGGTGTTATTATTAATCCGTGGGGCAATATGTCTGTAAATGTTGGGTATGAGGGAACTAAAGCAGATATATATGGAAAACATTCGGTCAATGGATTTACTGTTGGAGTTGGTTATCGTTTTTAATCATTAGACGGGACTGGATAATTGCACTTGCGTAGTGAAGTTTACTGAATATTTGTATTTTAATGAAGTATTCGACATATTCCGTTCAGACGGAATATGTCGACGGTTATGATTTTACTGGAGCATGAGTATGTTATGGCGAAACTGATAAATATATCAGCGTCCACTGAGGAGAGAATGACGCCAGGGGAGAGGAGGGTGGCTTCACGACTGGAGAGCTTTCTGAATGATGATTGCTTTGTCTGGTACGATATCCCGGTGGGACGGAAAAACCGACATCCGGATTTTGTCATTATTGACCCGGATAACGGGCTGGTATTTCTGGAGGTCAAGGACTGGACTGTATCCACATTACGTAAAGCAAATCAGGAGCAGGTTACACTGGAAACCGACGGTCTTCTGAAATCAGAAATAAATCCGCTGGTACAGGTTCGTCGTTATGCCTGTGATACGGTTAATGCCTTACCTGCTGACCCGTGCTTACGGCAGAATGACGGTCAGTATAAGGGACGGCTGAACCTGGCCTGGGCGTATGGTGTGGTGTTTACCCGCATTACCCGTCAGCAACTGAAGGCACTGACAGGGAATGATGAGAATGCGGTGGAAAAGATTTTTCCTTCAGCACAGACAATCTGTCAGGATGAAATGACGCAGTCTGTTTTACCTGAGGTATTCCGGCAAAAAATTGCCGGGATGTTTACCACGGGGTTCAGAACCCGGGTGACACCCCGGATGAGAGATATTCTGCGCGCCCATCTGTTTCCTGAAGTGACCGTGAAACAGAACTCACAAATCAAAATTATGGATATTCAGCAGGAGATTCTGGCCAGAAATATTGGTGACGGGCATCGTGTCATTCATGGTGTGGCCGGTTCCGGAAAAACCATGATTCTTTTGTTCCGTTGCCTTTACCTGGCAGAAACCACGTCCGGAAAGATTCTGGTGTTGTGCTACAACATTACCCTGGCCAGCTATCTGCGGGAATGCATTGAGGCCAGAGGGCTGAGGTCACGGGTTACGGTATCTCATTTTCACAGCTGGTGTGCCTCAATGGCAAAACGCCACGGTATTCAGGTGACGGCAGACAGAAAAGAATATCCTGAGAAATGCTTCAGTGCACTGGAAGAGGCCGTGAACAGCGGAAAAATCACCCAAACCGGATATGATGCTGTACTGGTGGATGAAGGGCATGATTTTGACAGTCGCTGGCTGGCCCTGATTGCCCGTCTGTTTGATAACGCATCCCGTTCACTGCTCCTGATGTACGATGATGCCCAGTCCATTTACCGACGGGAGCGGGCCCTGAACTTTTCTCTGGCCAGTGTGGGGATTCAGGCACAGGGACGCACTTCTGTCCTGCCGGTCAATTATCGTAATCCGAAACGCATTCTGCACTTTGCTTATGCATTCTCCCGCGAGTATTTTGAAAAACATCAGAACCGTGAAATACCACTCGTTCAGCCACAGGCGGGTGGTGAAGAGGGCACAGAGCCGGAAATCCTGCGTTGTGCTTCTGAACGTGATGAAGCCAGACAGGTTGCAGACTGGCTGGAGAAGCGCCATGCCCTGTGCGGTCACTGGAGTGATATGGCTGTTCTGTGTCCGGCAGAGTTTTCAGTGAAACAACTGAAAGAGGTTATGACACAACGCGGGATACCGTTTGCCACCTGCTTTGACAGTGAAGGTAAGAAGGCATACTCGCGACGTAAGGATGTGGTGCATTTACTGACATACCAGAGCAGTAAGGGGCTGGAGTTCCCGTATGTGGCGGTTATCAATGCTTCTTTCGTTCCTTCTGGTGTAGCGGATGAGTCTGAAGTAATTCCGGTGCTTTATGTGGCGTTTACCCGGGCAACCCGTGAATTACTGGTGACCTGTTACCGTGAAAACAGTATCAGTCGTCACCTTGAGGATTTTGCATAATACCGGACCATTTCTTTATTCCGGACTTTCACCATACTGTTATTATCAGGTTTATTTAATTCACCATGACCCCGTTATTTCACGATATTCAGATGCGTCTTTTTTATCTGAACCACTCTCCGCACTCCTGGCACAGGAATGTCAGATTCAGACCTCATGAAACTGTATATATTGGTAACGATGTTTGTTATATCTCCATTACCCGTAATAACCCCGGCTTCCAGTTAATAAAAACCGGAGAAGAGATATTGTCGGAAAGTAACGTCAGAAATATTAATGAGCTGTTACCTGTTCTGAAACGGTGTCGTGATGACATACCAGTAATTATACGCGTAACAACATACCTTTCCCGGGTACCGGTATCACACTGATGTTCTTTCCGTAACTGTTAATCATGATTTAATACAGCAACACCGAATCTGCCGATGACTTCTGAAGTGAAACTGAAAACCGGTGGTGACCCCCGGTCATTACCGGATTATGCTGCCCTGCGCGATGAAATCAGCAAACTGACCCACCCGGCACGTCCGGATGTGGACTGGCGTTATGTGGAAACACTCTGCCTGCGTCTGTATGAACACAATGGCGTGGAATTACAGACGGCATCCTGGTACACCATCGCCCGGATGCATACAGCAGGGTTAAGTGGACTGAATGAAGGGCTGGCTCTGATTGTGGCGCTGACCCGGCATCACTGGTCAGTGATGTGGCCGCTGAATACACACGCCCGGCTGGAAATTATTACCGGTCTGTTCAACCGTCTGCAAAAAACGCTCCGGGCCATGCCTCCGGATAACCGTGACAACCTGCCCCTGCTGTATCAGACCGAAACATTCCTGAAGGCACTGAGTGACACACTTGCCCGGCACGAACTTAAACAGAGCAGTAAAGTGGTTTTACCGGAAGCCATGGTGAAGGGATATATCACCCGTCTGGAGAACCTGTCGGTGCAGGGCGAAGCGCCGTCTCCGGTAACCCTTCCGGCTCAGGCATTCCGGTCTGATGCTCCGGATGTGCAGGAACATCAGACCCTGCCGCACTCCCGTCTGGTGTATGTTGTTTCTGAAACAAAAACAGAGCCCACACCCTCCCTTCAAAAATCCCCGCCCACGTTTCTGAAACCGTTTGTGGCTGGTGTCTGTGCGGCATTGCTGGCTGTCAGCGTGGCCATTCCGGGATGGCAGTTTCTGACACAGCCATCACCGACGGAGCAGCAGCTCAGGGGCTGCTGACACCCCCACCGGATGTGCTTTCAGCAGACCAGATGATGCACCTCAGCAGAACATCCTCACTGTTAAATCATGCGCCAGAGTGGATAACACTTTCCGGTCAGCGCATAACGCGACTGACAGAACTTCCGCCGGCATACAACCTACAACGCAGTGCGCAGCTGCTGCAGCAACTGATGGTTTTTTTCCCCGACAATCCCCGTGTTCAGGAAATGCTGGATAACTGGCAGAAGAGCGTAAGGAGTCGTGCGCTCCCGAAAGAGGCGATGGCGGGCTGGAACGAAGGCATGACCCGCTTACAGCAGCTGGCTGAGCGCCTGAACCGTCTGGATGAACGGCGGAGAAAATACATGATGGTCAGTGAACTGAAAACGGAAGTGTTTGGCATCATGCAGGCTTTTAACCGACATATCCCGACAGAAGAGCAGTTACGTCGCTATGGTGAAGCCCGCAACCAGAATGGCAGTGAACAGCAGCAAAAACAGATGGAAAATGCCCTTGCTGAACTGGTGAGTCGTTACTGGTTTTTGACGCAGAAAAGTGGGCGGGGGACATGAAGTGATATTTCATTTTTTGGAAAATAATTTGTCAAAGGCGCTACAGAGTACAGAACCTCACTCCTTCTGAGGGGCAGAATTGTGGTTTTACGCATTGACAGTACAGACATATAAATACTGGGCTTGGGTAGCAATAATTGAGTTATATTGTTATGGTTATTCATAATGCAAATTGTGTGTTATGACGCATGATTTGTAGGTGTCCAGGAGCCAGATATCATGATAATTAATGTTCTTTTTAGATTGCTGCTTACATTCAATGCCACATCTTTGTTGATAATAATATTTTTGGTGCAAAAGAAATATACGTTATTTTACTTTTTTCAGCATGAACAGAGTTTGCAGTGGTTAAGTGGTATTCCTCAGATGGGATCGTATCTTTTTTATTTTTTAATACCGGTTGTTTTAACTAAAGTCAGTCTTGTGCTTAGTGCTACGCTGGGAAAAGATGAGTTTAAAAAAGGTGATGTAATCTCAGTTGAGCATGCAAATAACTCTTTTTTGCCAAGTTATCTGGGGTACTTTTTTGTTGCCCTGAGTATAAATAATTGGGTTGCGTTGTTCTTTGTTTATGGAGTGCTGTTTATTTTTACATTTTTATCTCAGGCCTTATATTTTAATCCTTTGTTTCTTGTTTTCAGGTATGAGTTTTATAATGTTAAGACGAAAACAGGAGCGTCGATTTTTCTTATCAGTCCTTACAGATATAAAGTGCCGCAAGATATTGTAGTACCCATGGCTTTCAGGATTAACAATTATACTTTTATCGAAAGGAAATAAAAGTGGATAATGTATTTGTTAAAGCAAAAGGTCCCAGAAAAAAAACCATATTTTAAGATTGTCTCAAATCATACTCTTTTTGGTAAGATTGATCTGTCTGTGTGTTCATTGGTTCCGTATGCACCGGATCATAATCTTGATGAAGATTCCTGGTTTAGCCTCAGTGAATTTAGCAAACGTGAGTATTGCCCATCCTTTTTGAAAGATGAGTTTGATTCAAAAAATTATGATGAATTGCCTAAAAATATTTTGCAAAGATAGCATTTATTTTTTCATTTCAAAGTGGTGACTTTTATTTTCAGAAGATAACACCATCATTATATCTCAAGAAAAAAACAATTGAACTTGGCGATAGTGCAAAGATAGAGAACGGGAAGAATCGTCTGGTTATTAACCAGACCCCGGATGCAGTATATCTTGCCACAAAGGACACGCTTATATTTAAATCCTTGTCAGCCATTTCTTCTATGTTTAATGGTATCGACACTCTTTATAAAGAGGCAACGGAGCAGGATGTTGAACAGTTTCTGGGGGAGTCGTTTATTGCTCTTTCTGATGAATATAAAACATGTAATGTTTCAAAACCAAACAGAAAAAGAATAGCGTTGGCGATGGATACGTTAAACCTAATGGATGAAAGTGACAGGGAAAACATGCTAACTTATATAAATGATTATTGCTCTGAAAAATTAAAGTTTGATGATGATACTGGCTGTTTCGAAATTTCTTGTGACGAAGAGCTTAAACTTTTGCTGTATGGAATCGAAGAGAGATATTATACAACTCGATTTGGTAATGAAAAAAGGTTGGCCAACTCGATACAAAAATTATGAATTGTTTTATATCAAGGGATGCAGATAATATTGTTCAGCAATGCATGATCATTTAATGACAGACAAAATTTGGCTTTGTACTAATGTTCTGCTCGCAGCAACCGCCCGCATTGAGTGGATTTTTGAAACATTTCCGTCGGTATGCCTGTCTTTTTCAGGTGGAAAGGATTCCACGGTACTCTTCCATCTTGTCGCCGATGTGGCCCGCAGGAAAAAACGTCGTTTCTCTGTACTGTTCATTGACTGGGAAGCTCAGTACCAGTGCACCATTGAACATATTCAGAAGATGCGGGAAATGTACCATGATGTGACGGAAACCTTTTACTGGGTGGCACTTCCCCTGACCACGGTAAACGGCGTTTCTCAGTTTCAGCCGGAGTGGATATGCTGGGAGCCTGGTGTGACCTGGGTTCGCCAGCCACCGGAATATGCCATTACGGATATGGCGTATTTTCCCTTTTACCGGTATGCCATGACGTTTGAAGAATTTGTTCCGGCATTTTCTTCCTGGTTTGCCGGTAACCGGTGTGGAGTGGCAATACTGACTGGTGTCCGTGCTGATGAATCCCTCAACCGCTTTATGGGACTGGTGTCTCAGCGCAAACTGAGATATGCAGATGATAAACCCTGGACCACAGCGTCACCTGAAGGGTTTTATTACACCATGTATCCGTTATATGACTGGAAAGCCCGCGATATCTGGATATATAACGCCAGAACCTGTGCCATCTACAATCCTCTGTATGACCTGATGTACCGTGCTGGCGTGCCGTTACGCAACATGCGTGTCTGTGAACCTTTTGGTCCTGAACAGCGTAAGGGACTGTGGCTTTACCATGTTCTGGAGCCGGAAACCTGGGCCAGGATGTGTGAACGGGTGTCAGGGGCTGCCAGCGGGGCGCTTTATGCCAATGAGAGCGGTGCCTATTTTGCCCTGCGTAAGCGCATATCAAAACCGGACCATCATACCTGGCGCAGTTACGCGATGTTCCTGCTGGATGTGATGCCGGAAAGAACAGCAGAACATTACCGCAACAAGATAGCTGTCTACCTGCGCTGGTATCAGACGCGGGGCTTCCCGGACGATATCCCGGATGAACAGGAGAATGACCTGGGGAGCCGGGATATTCCGTCCTGGCGACGTATCTGTAAGACACTCATAAAGAATGATTTCTGGTGCCGGACTCTCTCCTTCAGTCCGAACAAACCCCGGCACTATGAACGTTATCTGCAGCGTATGAAAGAAAGGAGGAAGGAATGGGGGATTCTGTGACACCGGACGTGCTGGGCAACATGATTCGTCAGTACTTCAGCCAGACGCAATCTGAAGAAGAGACCATACAGGCCCTGAATCACCTGCGCATAGTGCTTCATGAGGTCAGTCCTTTTGCACAGGAGCCTGTGGACTGTGTGCTGTGGGTGAAAGCGGATGAGGTGGTGGCCAACGATTACAATCCCAATGTCATGGCACCGGGTGAGAAAAAACTGCTGAAACATTCACTGGAACAGGATGGGTTCACGCAGCCTGTGGTTGTATCGGAAGAGAAGGAGCATTATCTGGTGGTGGATGGTTTTCATCGTCAATTACTGGGCAGGGAAGCAGGTACGGGAAAACGTCTGAAGGGCTGGTTGCCAGTGACTTGTATTAATCCGGAGAGAAAGGGACAAGCCGCACGCATTGCCGCGACCATTCGACATAACCGGGCCAGAGGAAAACATCAGATAACCTCAATGTCTGATATTGTAAGAGACCTTTCGCGTCTGGGCTGGACGGATGAGTGTATTGGTACAGAGCTGGGAATGGACCAGGATGAAGTTCTGAGGCTGAAACAGATTAGCGGGCTGACGGAGTTGTTTCAGGAAGAGGATTTCAGCCCGGCATGGACGGTTCGCTGAGACTGTCATATATGTATATTATTATTTCAGTGAGTTGATGTTTTGAGCAGGAAAAAGAGTACCCTGGAAGTTGTGGAAGACACGGTTGCACAGAAACTGGAGAAAGCAGGTTGCTGGCGCCGAGCTTCTGCCCGCTGGCTTTTCGTCATGGGCAATTTTGAATGTACAGAAGCACAACGGGAGTGGCTGTTGTTGCGGCGGAATTTTTGTCTGGCGCAGATATCGCCCCCACCGCCACCTGAAAAGCTGGATATCAGCGAAGTGGCGAAAGCTGCAGATGCCACGCTGAGGCGAATGGGGATTGCCAGCCCGTCCGGGGAGGTATTCAGAAAAGGTATATCGGCTTGGTGATATTCAGGTAACAGGTATTAATGATGAAGAAAGATATGGCGGACAGTGTGTCAGTGACATGGCAACTTTTGTGCGATGATCATGGTTTTACCCGGGAGCACTACAATCTGCTGAAGAAGTTCAGCCCGGAGGTATTACGTGAAATTATTGCTGAAATAGCCTGCTGCCATCCATCAACCAGTGTATTGCTCAGGAATAAGTGGCTGACACCTCCGGAGGATATTCTGGAGCAGGTTATCTGTGAATACGAACGAAGAATACAGAACTGTCCATCTTTCAGGAGCGAGAAGGAGGCGGAATCCTGGTTAAATGAACTGTTTTTTGCTGTGATTGCCCCGTTATACCGTGTTGCCCCCGGGCAAACAGAACAGGCTGAATCCTTTATTCTGCAGCTTATTGCTGAGCAGGAGCAGGTTGGGGGACTTATTTTCATCAATGATGGTTATTCATGGTATTGCGCACTTTATGATATATTGTTTCATCTGGTTTTACGAAATATGGAAGCCCGGCCTGAGCATCAGAGACAACGAATAAAAAATACTTAACGAGTCTGACACAAGACAGACTGCAAAAGAGATTAAATTACGGATTAAATATCTGCAGAATAATGAACAAAAGAGAGTTCAAAGTGAACTGGTAAATGATTTTACTTCAAAATAATAAAATGCAGTGGGGTAATTTTTACTATATATTAATAAAACTGGTGTTTTAGATGGAAGTGAATAGTATTACCACTTCAAAATATGAAGGCTGGCGAAGGGCCGTTTCAGTCATATAGATATAAAGCAGCAATTCTGGCAGGACCCAAAGGATATCTGGCAGGAAAAATAATTTATCGCCCGGCTCTAAATCCATATGGTCAAGGTTAATGTTGTCAATTAATGCAGGGTTGCAACAGAATACCAGTTGAGCGGAGTTATCAATTAATGGGAATAACTCCAGAGATATTCGGGCTGAACATCACTGGTCAGCAACTGGTTGTTCAGCGCCACCACTGTGGTACAAAAATGGAAAAACTTATTATCGGGCATTTTTCCTGTCACAGAGGGGGAAGTGAACAGTCTGTTCCGGGGGATTATTATGCCTGCAGTTAATCAGCCACAGGCAGGCTTACACTGGGCAGAATAATTTCTCAGCACCGGTAAAGAGTTAATGATGGTGCGCACGTTCTGCAGTGAGGCAGAGTGTGCGCACCATTTTTTCTTTACTGGGGCCTGTATGTCACTGACACCCACCGATGAACAGTCTGCCATTATCCACTGGCAGGGGCAGAAGCTGGTTGTGAACGCTTTTGCCGGCACAGGAAAGACCAGCACCCTGGTTCAGTATGCACTGGCAAACCCCGACAGTAGAATGCTGTATCTGGCTTATAACCGTTCTGTACGCGATGAGGCTGAGCGTAAATTTCCGTTTAATGTGGAGTGCAAAACCTCCCACCAACTGGCCTGGTCACGCTTTGGTAAGCATTACCAGAATCGCCTGGTTGCCAGCCTGCGTATCACGGATGTGGCCAGAAAGCTGAACACCCGTCACTGGCTGCTGGTTCGTCTGGCACTCAGCAGTCTGAATCAGTTTCTGTGCAGTGCTGACACGGAACCGGGGCTGCAGCATTTGCCGGATGAGGACGCCCGGGCCGGTACGGATGTCTCAGCCATCCTGAAGGCAGTACAGGTGCTATGGCATGAAATGAGTCGCCCTGATGGCACATTCCCTGTCACGCATGATACCTACCTGAAGCTGTTCCAGTTGTCATCCCCGGACCTGTCCCGCAGATGGGACACCATTCTGTTTGATGAGGCACAGGACGCCAATCCGGTGACGTCTGCACTGGTGCTCAGTCAGCCCTGCAGGGTGATTCTGGTGGGCGACCGTTACCAGCAGATTTACCGTTTTCGTGGTGCAGATAATGTGCTTTCTCATCCTGTTCTGAACGATGCAGACCGTCTGTGGCTGACGCAGAGCTTCCGCTTTGGCCCGTCAGTGGCCCGGATGGCGAATCTGCTTTTGCAGCGTGCCGGTGAGACACGACAGGTGACCGGCAGTGGCGGGGAAGATGAAGTACTGATGAGCCGTACCGGAGCGGATAAACCGGAAGGGCACCGGACGGTACTGAGCCGGACGGTGGCAGGGGTGATATGCACGGCGCTGATGGCCAGTCTGAGCGGCAGGAAGGTGTACTGGGTGGGCGGTATTGAAGGTTACCGGACTGAGGCACTGGAGGACCTGTACTGGTTTTCTGCCGATATGCCGGAAAAAATGCAGTCTGATGTTCTGCGGCGGGATTACCGCGATTTTGATGAATACTGCCGGATAGCCAAATCCACCCGGGATGTGGAGATGAATCAGGCCATTCGCCTGCTGGATATCTGTTTCCCGTTACCAGTGAAACTGAAGCTTCTGCGGGAGCATACCGTCACGTGTGAGAAGGATGCGGATATTACCGTGTCAACGGCTCACCGCAGTAAGGGACTGGAATGGCCAGTGGTGATACTGGATGAGGATTTTGCGGATATCACCGACCCGCTGATGCCGGAAGATGAACGGAGGGACGAAACTAACCTGTTGTACGTTGCGGTCACCCGTGCCCGTAAAACCCTGGTACTGAACAGTCTGATGCGCCAGCTGGCAGAAGAGGCTGGCAGAGATGAACAAAGCCAGAAAGCAACAGAGGCATCACCGTCAGAAAACGGGGAAAACGATGCCGTATACGGGCAGGAGGGTGAAAATGCTTAATCGCCTGAAAAAACTGCTTCCCGGTAACAGCAATACCAGCAGTACTGAGACAACCACCCCGGAAACCGCACGCCAGCCGGAACATCTGCCGGAAGGTTTTTATATACCCCGGACTGCAGAGGAGCTGACGTCCACACCACGCAGGAAACAGTGTCTGAAGCAGTTGTGGGAAAACAGCAGTATGCCATCCGACGTGTATCAGCAGTTCTGTCTGGCGCCGGTACAAAAACTCCTGATGGCGGCGCAGAACGTTCCCGCTGCCAGAGACTCCCGGTGGGCCGGTACCAACGGTTTTGGCGACCTGACGCTGCAGTTCACCACCTATGCCGTTCGTCTGGCCAGAGGATATATGTTTCCGCCCGGTGCCACACCGGAAGAGCAGGCCGCACAGTCTGGTGTATGGAATGTAGTGGTGTTCTGGTCGGCTCTGTTTTATCACCTGCCACTTCTTGCACACCTGGAGGGGAACTGGTCAGCGGAAAGTTATGGCAGCCGGGAATGTGTTCACCGGGCGAGGCATTTCGTTTCCGCTACCGACAGCAACGTCTGCAGGGTTCAGAGGCACAGCAACTGGCAGCGGTGATGGCCGGGCAGCTGTTGCCGGAGGGGGCGACAGCCTGGCTGGCCACTGTGCCGGGGGCATTACAGAATCTGGCGGGTGCAGTCTGGCATCAGCATCCGGAGATGGCATTGATTCGTTCAGTCCTGAAAACGGCGGCAGAAGAGGTGGAGAGTCCGCTTCTCGCGTTGCGGTAACGGAAGCCGTAACAGCACCTTTACTCTCAGAAAACACTGTGCAGTCTGAAGACAATGTGCCATCTGACAGCCAGCCAGAAACATCAACAGAGGCCAGTGCGTCGGAAATGTCGGCGGCCGTTACGGAGGCAGGCGAATTTACGCTGCAGCCCTCTGTTTCAGGAACCGATGAGGCCGAAGCAGTAGTCCCGGATACGTTGCAGTCTGCAACAGGCGCAGAGGAAAAGTCACCGGAGGAGCAGAGCCTCCATGATGATACCGATATGCTGCTGAGCCTGTTTTCAGCAGTCAGTGATGACACAGAGCTCTCGGAGGTTGATGTGGCAGAACCTGTTGAAAATAAAGAGACAGTTTCTGATGAATCAGGTTGTGCAAACAGTGAACAGGCTGGTGCGGAAAGTGATCCTGCGCAAGACACGGGGATTTTTGGCTCTGTTTTATGTATCAGTGAGCCGGCTCAGGAGATAAAAAAATCACCAGAGCACTCACAGGACCGGAACAGTACGGAAAATGTCAGGGCTTCAGGCAGTAGTAGTGAATTTGTTGAATGGCTCAGACATGGACTGGATTCGGGAGAGATCCCGGTGAATCAGCCTGATGCCAGAGTTCATCTGATTGCCGGATATGCTTTTCTGCGTGTGCCGGATGTGTTTTACCTGTATCTGAAACAGACGGGGAGCAATCATGATCGCCGTTATGTTCAGTCCGTATTTGAGCGTGCGGGGCTTCATCGGGTTCGTTCCGGGGAGCGTTTTGTTCAGGCCAGACTGTATGATTCGGCAGAACGAACAGGGCGTTATCAACCTGTCAGCGGTTACCTGGTGAAAAGCCGCAGTCTGTTCAGCGGAAAAGGGCTCCCCGGAGACAGCCCGTTTATCACATTTCCGTGACGGAATGCTGCGGGGAAGGAATGATTTGTTATGGAGTGTTTATGGGAGTAAAGAAGGCCGGGAAACTGACCTGGGATGAACTGCTTGATGAGTATTTTTTCTCGAGAAACCTGCGTCCTGATACGGAATGGAGTTACCGCAAGGTTGTCCGGGGATTTGTTGATTTTATGGGTGAGGGGGTATTTCCGGTGGATGTGACCCAGCGTGATATTCAGCGCTGGCGACGTCAGGTTCTGAAAACGCAGTCACTTTCAACATACACGTGGAATAACAAGGTGGCGCATCTCCGGGCGATTTTTGGTTTCGGGATCAAAAAAGGGCTGCTGCCTCAGACAGAAAACCCGTTATGTGAGGCATCGGTGGCAAAGGAGGCGAAAAAGAAGACGCTGAACAAAGATCAGATGATCCAGGTTTATCTGGTTGTTCAGAAGTTTGCTGAATATGAAACACAGCAGAGGGTACCCTGCGACCGGCGACGTAATGCCCTGTATCCGGCAAGATACTGGCTGACGGTTCTGGATGTGTTGCGTTATACCGGGATGCGCTTTAATCAGCTGCAGCATATCAGGCTGAAGGATGTTCGCCCCGGAGAAGGGGTGATTGAACTGCAACTGGAGGGAAGTAAAACACACCGCGAGTGGTGTGTGCCGATCGTGGCGCCACTGAAAGCCCCCCTGGAACTTCTCCTGTCACGGGCCCGACGTCTGGGAGCCGGTCCTGATGATTTTTTGTTTGATGTCTGCCGGTTTACAGACTGTATTGAGCCTGATGATTATGTGTATTGTCCGGCGCGTGCCCATCAGGCGGTCAAGGGATTTTTCAGGCGTCTGTCACGGGTGTGGTTTTCTGGTTTCTGCCCACGTTTCAGGCACACGCTGGCGACGATTCTGATGGAGTCACCGGAACGAAACATGCATCTGGTTAAATCCATGCTGGGGCATCAGAGTATTGCGACGACCATGGAGTATGTGGATGTCAGTGCTGCATCCGCAGCCGGAACGCTGGAGACGGCGCTGGGTCTGTATACCGACACACGAACGGTCAGTGAGGTTTGTAAAGCGGGAGAGAACAGGAAGAAGAGACGGAAAATTAACACAACTTGACAGGGATATTTCAGGTTGTAAGAATATACAGCAACGAGAACAGGGCGTCTGCTGGAACAGACACCCTGTTTGAGGATACGATTCTGAATTCAACCAGTGTAACCAAACTACGCTGATGGAGATTCCATAATGACCGAATCCTGTATTAAACGCCCGTTAAGGATCTCATCCCTTAACCAACGTGCTTTGATGCGGTGGTGCCCGGACTCGGAATCGAACCAAGGACACGGGGATTTTCAATCCCCTGCTCTACCGACTGAGCTATCCGGGCAACGGGGCGCATTAAACCTGATTCGCCTAACGTCGTCAACGAAATTTCTTTAATTCGTAACAGACTGCACAATCTATCACCACTCTGTTGATAATGCACGCTTTCTCAGGCGAATGCGGTCCACAACGCAGAGAGCGGCATCGCAATCACTAGCGCAGGCAACATATTCGCTACCGCAAACATTTTTATCCCACAAATGCGCAGCCCCGTTGCCAGGAGCAGGATCCCACCGACTGCGGTGAAATCCCCCATCATTTCAGGTGTCGTCATTGGTAGGATCAGCGTCGCACAGGTGGCAAGGGTAAGCTGGACAAGTAACATCGGTAAAGAGATCAACGCGACAGCAAAACCGAGCGATGTTGCGAAGATCACCGCCGTGAAGAAATCGAGAAACGCCTTGGCGATGAGAATACTGGGATCCCCGGTCATTCCTTCGCGCATGGCGCCAAAAATGCCGGTGCCGCTGGCGCAGAACAGAATAATAATTGCCACCAGACTCTGTATAACAGCTTCATGCGCACTGTCAGCGGCTTCTGTGGCTTTACGCTTTTGTATCAAATTGCGCAAACCATTCACTGCTCCACTGATCCCTCGCTCTACATAGCAAAGCTCACCAATCAATGTACCAACCAGCGTGGCTAACACCATGACCGGCAGGTTAACGCACTTTATTATCAGCAAAACACCGATTCCCAGCGAGGCAAGACCAAAAATAGAGGGCATCGAGGAGCGTATGCGCTCCGGCAGGCGGTGACTCAGCAGCGCGCCAATCGTGCCGCCAATCAAAACGGCAGCGGCATTGATAAAGGGACCAGTTAACATTCCATCTCTCCACTATTCACAGGCGTGACCAGACCATCTGAAAGGTTTTGCTTTATGTTACACCGATGTGAATATCGCGGCGGGATAAATAACATTTTTATGCAATAAGAAGCTCTGCGCTTGGTTGCACCATCAGATGAAAGGTGCCATTATTGCGCGAATTTTCTTCTATCAATCGGGGCTGCCAGATGTCTTATCTTATTGCCGTTCGTCAGACGCAACGCGCCCCGTCTCTGCTTCTATACTCTTTCACCATGCGGTGAGGGTAACGCACGCTCACTGCAGGACAACAGTAAAATCAGACGCTTTCTGCTTTTACTGATGTCTGGCGGCCGGGGCTGGTTCCAGTCAGACACGTTCGTTGGGCAAAGTTATTGCTTTGCCTGGGGTCTTTTACTCCCCCTGAAACGGGTGTTCTTGCTTATGAAATCAATGAAAATTGCCGTCAGCCATGAGCTGATCTCCACACTCTCTACTCCTCGCGACATAGTGCCGCTGGAGAGTACCGATTTTACTGATGTGGCGGCAGTCGTCATTACGCTGGCGGAGAGTCGCAGTGGCATTCTGGCGTTGCTTAAACGCACGGGTTTTAATGTGCCGGTTTTCCTCTTCTCTACCACACCTTGTGAAGTGCCAGCAGGGGTTAATGCAGTTATCAGCGGTAAGGCGCAAGAGTGGCTGGAGCTGGAAACTGCCGCCTGCGATTATGAAGAGAATCTGTTGCCGCCTTTTTTTGATACTTTGCGCCAGTATGTAGAGATGCAAAACAGTACCTTCGCTTGCCCGGGCCATCAGCACGGTGAGTTCTTTAAAAAACATCCGGCAGGCCGTCAGTTTTACGATTTTTTTGGTGAGAATATCTTCCGCGCCGATATGTGCAACGCGGATGTGAAGTTAGGGGATCTTTTGATCCACGAAGGCTCTGCCAAACATGCGCAAAAATTTGCCGCCAAAGTGTTTAATGCCGACAAAACTTACTTTGTGCTTAACGGTACATCAGCCGCCAATAAGGTGGTAACGAATGCATTACTCACGCGCGGCGACCTGGTGCTTTTCGATCGCAACAATCATAAATCGAATCATCATGGGGCATTGATTCAGGCAGGAGCAACTCCGGTATATCTGGAAGCAGCGCGTAACCCTTTTGGCTTTATCGGTGGCATTGATGCCCACTGTTTCGATGAGCACTATCTGCGAGAATTGATTAAAGAGGTGGCGCCGGAAAAAGCCTGCCAGCCACGGCCATTCCGCCTGGCGGTGATCCAGCTAGGAACTTACGATGGCACCGTTTATAACGCTCGCCAGGTGATCGATAAAATAGGCAGCCTCTGTGACTACATTTTATTTGATTCGGCTTGGGTAGGGTATGAGCAATTTATCCCGATGATGGCCGATTGCTCGCCATTACTACTCGATCTGAATGAAAACGATCCGGGAATTTTTGTTACACAGTCAGTGCACAAGCAGCAGGCTGGTTTCTCACAAACGTCGCAGATTCACAAAAAAGATAACCACCTGCGTGGGCAGGCGCGTTTCTGCCCGCATAAACGGCTCAATAATGCCTTTATGTTACATGCCTCTACCAGCCCGTTTTACCCACTGTTTGCCGCACTGGATATCAACGCAAAAATTCATCAGGGCGAAAGCGGCCGTCGTTTATGGGCAGAGTGTGTAGCGTTGGGGATTGAGGCGCGTAAAGCTATCATCGCCAACTGTAAAATGATCACGCCGTTTATACCACCAGTGATCGCTGGGCGTCCCTGGCAGGACCATCCCACGGAGATGATTGCTAGCGAGCGTCGCTTCTTCAGTTTTGAGCCGGGTGATAAATGGCATGGTTTTGCCGGTTATGCCCGTGAGCAGTATTTCGTGGATCCCTGTAAATTACTACTGACGACTCCCGGCATTGATGCCGAAACTGGCGAGTACACGGAATTTGGTATTCCGGCGACAATCCTTGCACACTTTCTGCGTGAGAACGGTATCGTGCCAGAGAAGTGTGATCTTAACTCAATCCTCTTTTTGCTGACCCCTGCAGAGAGCGCCGAGAAGATGGCGCAACTGGTGGCGATGATTGCGCAGTTTGAACAGCATATTGAAGACGATACGCCCTTGGCTGATGTGTTGCCGACCATCTTTAATAAATATCCGGTGCGTTATCGCGACTATACCCTACGCGAGTTGTGTCAGGAGATGCACGATCTCTACGTCAGTTTTGACGTTAAAGATCTGCAAAAAACCATGTTTCGCAAAGCGAGTTTGCCACCGGTAGCGATGAATCCTCAGGATGCGAACAGCGAGTTTATTCGTGGCAATGTTGAACTGGTGCGTATTAGCGAAGCCGAAGGCCGTATTGCTGCGGAAGGGGCGTTACCTTATCCGCCGGGCGTGTTATGTGTGGTACCTGGTGAAGTGTGGGGTGGGGCGGTGCAGCGTTATTTCCTTGCGCTGGAAGAGGGGGTTAACCTGCTACCTGGATTTTCACCAGAGTTGCAGGGTGTTTATTCCGAAACGGATGCTGATGGTATTAAGCGCTTATATGGCTATGTATTAAAGCAGGTCGCTTAAATACCGAGATATATTTGCCGCGCCGTATCAATCGATTGCCAGAGAAAATAAAAAACCCACAACGTATCAGGTTGTGGGTTTTTGTTTGTCTGATGTTTAGATCAGGCTTTTTGCGCAACGCTCGCGGGTTCGCGAACATGCTTATACTTGAACAGCGCCATAAACGCGACGGCAAGCACCAGCGAATAGGCGGCAAAAATGAGCCACACGGTTTTCCAGTCGGTGATACCTGCGGTGGTATAAATCTCCACCACTTTACCGCTCACCATACCGCCAAGGATGCAACCAAAACCATTGGTCATCATTAGCAGCATTCCCTGGGCACTGGCACGAATTTCTGGATTCACCTCTTTCTCAACAAAGACCGAACCGGAGATGTTGAAGAAATCAAATGCGCAGCCATACACAATCATCGACAGCAGCAGCAGAACTGTACCGAACGGGGTAGGATCGCCGTAGGCAAAGAGGCCAAAGCGGAGCATCCAGGCGACGATACTGATCATCATCACGTTCTTGATGCCATAACGGCTAAGGAAGAACGGGATCGCGAGAATAAAGATGGTTTCGGAGATCTGCGAGATGGACATCATTACCGATGCATGTGTCACGATAAAGCTATCGGCAAACAGCGGATTCTGATCAAAGCTGTGCAGGAAGGTGTTACCGAACATATTGGTGATTTGCAGTTCAGCACCCAGCAGCATGGAGAAGATAAAGAAGATTGCCATACGCTTGTTTTTATAAAGCGCAAAAGCATTCAGGCCGAGCATTTCCACCCATGTCTGTTTCGCTTTGCTTTTCGCCACTGGAATATAAGGCAGGCTGAGTGAGACCAGACTCAACAGCAGCGACAGTGCCGCGCCAATATAGAGCTGCATATGACTCAGTTCAAAGCCAGAGAAACTCACGGCCCACATGGCGAGGATGAAACCAACGGTGCCCCAGACGCGAATAGGCGGGAAGTCGGTAACAATATCGTAGCCTGCGGACTTCAGGCGGAAGTAAGAGATAGTGTTCACCAGGCTCAGCGTTGGCATATAGGCCAGTGAGTTAAGCAGGATAATGGCGAACATCGCACCCGGAGTGGTTACGCCTGCGGCGATAAATAGCGTTACGGCACCTATCAGGTGACAGATAGCGTATACCCACTTAGCACTCAGCCACTTATCAGCAATAATGCCCAGTAGCGTCGGCATAAACAGCGACGCAATCCCCAGAGAGCTGTACACCGCACCAATGGCCGCACCCTCAAATTTCAGAGTCACGAACATATACGAGCCAAGCGTCGTCAGCCAGCTTCCCCACAGGCAGAACTGCAGAAAGATGATGACTTTCAACTGCAGCTTAAGATTCATGTTAATTTCCTCACAAAGGAGACCAATAGATGTTGGAATGAGCACAAATATAATTATTTTGTGGCAGGATTCTACCATCTAAGACGCAGCATGTTTGTTACATCCGACATAAAAATGCAAACTTCATCTGATTGCATTTTAATATGGTGATGCAAATCACAATTTTACGCAACCGTTTGCTATTCTTAGCAGTAATACTTATCCCTTTTTCGCAGTAGATCACGAAAAAGGGTCAGAAAATAGTTAGTTACGACGGTATGTTTTCTGCGCAGTGTTAACTTTATGGAGATAACGACGAGATTCTGCCGAAGGATGGCGAGTGGTCAGAGTCTCATAAACATCCCCAGGGGAAAGGGTGTTAATGATATTTGCTGCTTGCACCTTGTCGCTAGAAAACACGCGCAGCACGCTGCCTGCACCACCATTATAGGCAGTGATGACCGCATAGCGTCTGGACGTAGGGTTACTAATACCCGAAAGGTAGACGTTATTAAGCATTGCCAGATAAGCAGTGCCTGTATCAATATTATTTTTTGGATCAAAAAGATAGCTGCGATCCGGCACGCCAGATCTCCCCTGGGAGCGAAACACATCTTTCCCGGCTGTGTGTTGCACGACTTGCATTAACCCAAGCGCATCAGAGCGGCTGACGGCATAGGGGTTGAATGAGGATTCGGTCTGCATAATCGCCAGAATCAACGACTCGTCGACACCATATTTGCGCGACGCCTGACGTACCATACCAAAGTATTTATGTGCACGTTTATCCAGATGATTTGGTACTAGATTAATGGTGACGCTATAGATAATGCGCAAACCATTGCTACGGCTCTTCATGCGCGTTTGCAGCAGGTAATCAGCAAAGCGCTCAGCACGCCACTGCCAGCGGATAGGCTCACCGTTGTTATCCAGTACCTGTCCATATAAAAAAGGTTCTTTTGAAATAGAAATATCGTCGACATCGGAATAGAGATCAATGGAGCCCGGATCGTCCCCCATCAAAAGCGTTTTAATAATCGCCTGACGTAGATGGGCTGCAGGCTCAGTACCCGAAATGGTCTCAATGGTAATGGTCCCATCATCGAAGTTAATGTGGCTACGGGTCTGATACTGGTCGGTATACTTAACGTAGTCCTTTGGCCCTGCGATCAGAACTTCGTTAAATCCCCATAAATTCTCAATGTTATGGGCAAACTGCCCCATCAGAATATCAAATCCGTTGGTGTCCTTTATCCAGGCTTCATTATAAGCTTCACCTGCTTTTTTAGAGCTCGAACAGGAAATCAACAACGGCGCAATCATCGCTAGCGCTAATAATTTTTTCATCAGTCCGGGATGCAGTTGTGTTGTTTAAATGCGTCAGTATCACTGCGCTGCGAGCCGGGTACACCCCCGGCTTTATTATCAGCGTTGCCGCTGCACAGAGAGCTTAGTTTTTCTCTGGTGGCGTGTAGCCTTCAATGTGCACATCTTTGCCTTCAAACAGGAAGTTCACCATCTCCTGTTCCAGTAGCTTGCGGTGCTCTGTGTTCATCATGTTGAGTTTTTTCTCGTTAATCAGCATGGTTTGCTTCTGCTGCCACTGTTTCCATGCCTCTTTAGAGATCTCGTTATAAATACGTTTACCCAGTTCGCCCGGATAGAGCTGGAAGTCTTGCCCTTCCGCTTCACGTTGCAGGAAGGTACAGAAAATAGTTCTGCTCATAAAAAATCCTCTTTATTGCGCGCGATGCGTTAAGGCATCGGCGCGTAATTGCTGAATCAGGCGTTCCATGGGAGCCGCCAGACCGACAGATGGCGGCTGCGCTAAGTTATACCAAAGACCGGCACCTTCATCCATGCAAGACGAGAACGAGGGCACGGCAAGCCACATCGGCACGATATCCAGATGGAAATGGCTAAAGGTATGCCGGAAAGCGACAAGTTGCCTGAGATTATCGGCATTAATGTTTCTGCTTGCCAGCCAGTCACGTAAAGCAGCTTCGTCGCTAAACTGCGGAAAACAGAACAAACCGCCCCAAAGTCCGCTAGGTGGACGCTGCTCCAGCCAGACCTCTCCCTCATGTTGCATCAGCAAAAGGTAGCCTGTACGTTCAGGTAATATCTGCTTAGGTTTTTTGCCTGGGTACTGCGCCCACGAGTGCGTAGCCCTTGCGATACAACCATTTTGCAATGGGCAGAGTTCACACTTTGGTTTTGACCGGGTACAAACAATCGCTCCCAGGTCCATCATTGCCTGGTTAAAGCGCTCAACACCTTTGGCTGGCGTTACTTCACTGCTGATTTCCCACAGTCGTTTTTCCACCTCTTTTTTTCCAGGCCAACCGGCCACGGCATAACAACGTGCCAGCACGCGTTTTACGTTGCCGTCAAGGATGGGGAAATGTTTGCCCAACGCGAGAGAAAGAATAGCACCAGCGGTAGAACGCCCAACGCCCGGCAGAGCGGCGACCTCGTCAAAGGTCTCAGGGAAGCGTCCACCATGCTGATTAGCAACCTGTTGTGCGGCCTTATGCAGATTACGGGCGCGGGCATAGTAGCCAAGCCCGGTCCACAGATGCAGTACTTCATCCAGCGGGGCGTGAGCCAGGTCCGTTACCGTTGGGAAACGCGCCATAAAGCGTTCAAAGTAGGGGATAACGGTTGCCACTTGCGTCTGTTGCAACATCACTTCCGACAGCCATACTTTGTAAGGCGTTTTTTCAATTTGCCAGGGCAGAGTTTTTCGCCCGTATTTATCGTACCAGTCCAGAACCTGGGCTGAAAATTGAGACGCTTGCATGGTCACCAGAATCGCGTTATCAGGGGCAAAGATTGCAGCATATGAGCAGTACGCTGTAAACCGGAACTTTCCGGTGCTTGCATCATGCGGTTAACTTTGGATAATGCCCGTTTCCTGAACACTCTCACAAGCAGATCACTTTATGAATAACGACGTCATTTCACCGGAATTTGATGAAAACGGACGCCCTCTGCGCCGAATTCGTAGCTTTGTTCGTCGCCAGGGGCGCCTGACCAAAGGGCAACAGCACGCGCTGGAACACTACTGGCCGGTGATGGGCGTTGAGTTCACAGAGCAACCGCTGGATTTCGCTACGCTATTTGGTAACGAGGGCCCGGTGACGCTGGAGATTGGATTTGGTATGGGGGCATCGCTGGTAGAGATGGCGAAAACGTGCCCGGAGCAAAATTTTCTCGGTATCGAAGTGCACTCACCTGGCGTTGGCGCTTGCCTCTCGTCAGCCCATGAAGAGGGCGTCGGGAACCTGCGTGTAATGTGCCATGACGCGGTAGAAGTGTTGCATAAAATGATTCCGGAAAGCTCGTTAAACATGGTGCAACTGTTTTTTCCTGATCCGTGGCATAAAGCACGTCATAATAAACGTCGTATTGTGCAGGTACCCTTTGCTGAGCTGGTGAAAAGTAAACTCAAGCTGGGGGGAGTGTTTCATATGGCTACCGACTGGGAAGCCTATGCGCAACATATGTTAGAAGTGATGTCTTCTATCGATGGTTACAAAAATCTGTCAACAACGAATGATTATGTACCGCGCCCGGATTCGCGCCCGGTAACCAAATTTGAACAGCGTGGCCATCGTCTTGGTCACGGCGTATGGGACTTAATGTTCGAGAGGGTGAAATAATGGCAAAACACCGCAGCCGTCGTTTGCGTAAAAAGCTGCATATCGACGAATTTCAGGAGTTGGGGTTCTCTGTGGCCTGGAATTTTCCACAAGGAACCAGTGAAGAACAGATTGATAAAACCGTCGATGACTTTATTCAGGAAGTGATTGAACCGAATAAGCTGGCTTTTGATGGCAGTGGTTACCTGGCCTGGGAAGGATTAATTTGCCTGCAGGAAATTGGCAAATGTACCGAAGAGCATCAGGCGATTGTGCGTAAGTGGCTTGAAGAACGCAAAGTAGAAGAGGTGCGCGTCAGCGAACTTTTTGATGTTTGGTGGGACTAATTAAACATAAAGGGCCAGCGTTAGCTGGCCCGTTTTGTCTCTACAGGAGTTTTTTATGATGCGCAAAACGTTACTGGCGGCTGCTCTTGCATTGACGGCTTTCGCCGCCCAGGCCGATTATAAATGTAGCGTCACGCCTCGTGACGATGTGGTGATCAATCCACAAACCGTACAGGTCGTAGGTGAGAATGGCAATCTGGTCATCACGCCAGAAGGTAATGTGATGTTCAATGGTAAACAACCTTCGCTTAGTGCCGCGCAGCGTGAACAAGCGAAAGATTATCAGGCTGAACTACGTAGCGCGTTGCCATGGATTGATGAGGGTGCTCGTAGCCGTGTTGAAAAGAGCCGCGTAGCGCTCGACGGGATTATCGTTAAAGAAGTCGGTGAAAGCAGTAGTATGCGTAACCGCCTGACGAAACTGGATGCCCAGCTAAAAGAGCAGATGAACCGCATTATAGAACATCGTAGCGATGGTCTGACATTCCATTATAAAGCGATCGATGAAGTGCGTGCCAATGGGCAGCAATTGGTGAATCAGGCAATGGGCGGGATACTGCAGGATAGTATTAATGAGATGGGTGCAAAAGCCGTATTAAAAGGTGGTGGCAATCCATTACAGGGTGTATTGGGAAGTTTAGGCGGCTTACAGACGGCTATCCAGAATGAATGGAAAAACCAGGAAGCTGATTTCCAGCAATTTGGTAAAGATGTCTGTAAACGTGTCTTATCTCTGGAAGAGAGCCGTAAGGCATTAACTTCTCAGCTAAAGTAATAAATATTTCAGCCCTCTGACAAATAAAGGGGGCTAAAAAATAATCTAATATATAATATAGCAAATCTATTATCAGATATGGCGAAAATAAGTTTCGTCACTAAATCACCTACTAAATAGTGTGGGTAATATGTCGACATAAATATAGATATATTCAATAAATAAGATGGAGGGTGCTTTAAGAATTTTCTTGCTGGTGATATTATCGCCGCACATATCACGGAATTGATAATCGTCTGATTTTTTATGTCATCACTAAATATACAACAAAAAAGCGATCCTTCATTTTTTGAATCTCAGCAGCTTCAGCTCAGAAATAACGATATTGATCTACTAAGTTTGGTAGGTGTTTTATGGCAAGGTAAAAGGTTGATCGCAACTGTGATGCTAGTATTCGTGGTGGTAGGATTCTTTATTTCTGCCTTATTACCACAAAAGTGGACCAGCGATGCTGAAATTACGCCTGCAGAAAAAATTCAGTGGGCGCAGTTACAGCAAACTATCACTGCGTTACAAGTGTTTGATGTTAATGCCCCCGTAGCCCGGGGCGATGTTTTTAATTTATTTCTTAAAAAATTCAATTCACAAACGTTAAGGGAAGAGTTCCTCGCCTCTTCTCCGCTGGTTATCGGTCAATTGCAGTCTATCAATAGCGATCCGGATGAGGTGCGCCGGGGTATTGCCCTGCTGACTGGAAAAATGAAAGCGGTAAATAACGCGACGGAAAAAAAAGGTGAAAATGCACCTTACAGCTCCTGGACGCTGAGTTTCAGCGCACCCACCGCTCAGGAAGCGCAAGATGTTTTGAACAGCTATATTGGTTATATTTCGGCGCTGGTAGTAAAAGAGACGCTGGATTCCATTCGCAATGAAGTTGAGCTGAAAAAGAACTTCGAGAAAGATTCGCTGGCGATGGAGCGTGTGCGAATGGATACCAGACACGATGCCAATATTAAACGTTTAAATTACTCGCTGGAGGTGGCTAATGCCGCTGGAATTAAGCGACCCGTTTATAGTAATGGCCAGGCAGTACAAGATGACCCGGATTATTCTATTGCGTTGGGTGCCGATGGTATTGCTGAAAAGCTTAAAATTGAAAAAGCGATGACAGATGTCACTCAACTTAATTCTGACTTCCGTAACCGTGAATATCGCCTGGCAGCGCTGGAGAAAGTGGATATCAAAGATGTAAATTTTACCCCGTTTAAATATCAGCTTTCACCCTCTTTGCCGATGAAAAAAGATGGACCGGGTAAGGCGTTAATTCTGATGTTAGCGGTGATGATCGGTGGCGTTGTTTCATGTGTGGTGGTGTTGGTAAGGCACGCTTTGCAGCAGCGGGAGTTATTGTAGTGGCTTTCTCCTCACCCCGGCCCTCTCCCTTTTAGAGAGAGGGTTAGGGCGAGGGTAAAAACCTGAAAATCTACGAACTGTTTTCCAAAAATTATTCTGCAAGAAACAGCTCAAGCAAGGAGTTTAAGAAAAGCTTACCGTGTTCTGTTATCTGCCAATAGTCGTCGCACTCTGTCAGATAATTAAGCGCAATAGCTTGCTCAAGCTGTGGGCGAATAGTTATTTCACTAAGACCGGTGTAGCGGGAAAATTCCCTGCGTGGCGCCGGTTCCAGCAGGCGAAAGCGGTTCATAAAGAACTCAAACGCTTTATCCTGCGTTTCCACATCGTGTTGCTTATCGAGGTATTTCCCTTGCATATAGCCACGTGGATGGCGAGTTTTCGCACTACGCATTATCCGCCCGTCCGGGAACGTTACTTTGCCATGTGCTCCGCAGCCGATACCGAGATAATCACCAAAGCGCCAGTAGTTAAGGTTGTGCTGGCACTGATAACCCGGTTTTGCGTAGGCTGACGTTTCATACTGTTGATACCCGGCGGCAGTCAGAATTTGATGTCCCTGTTCGAAAATATCCCACAGCGCATCATCGTCGGGAAGCACCGGCGGGCGCGAACCAAACAGCGTATTCGGCTCTATAGTCAGTTGATACCAGGAGAGATGTGGTGGGTTCAGGGCAATAGCCTGGTGTAAATCGTCCAGTGCCTCTTCCAGCGATTGATCCGGTAAACCGTGCATTAAATCAAGGTTAAAGCTACGCAAACCCAGCCCGCTTGCCAACCGTGCGGCGCGTTTGGCTTCGTCTGGACCATGAATACGCCCCAGACGTTGCAGCTTCGTCTCGCTAAAGCTCTGTACACCGATTGAGATGCGATTTACCCCGGCGCGTTGATAGTCGACAAAGCGGTCAGCCTCAACTGTTCCGGGGTTGGCTTCCATCGTGATTTCTGCATCTGCCGCCAGCGGCAGGCGCGCACGCACGCCATCCAGCAGCGTCTGCATAGCAGGGCCAGAGAGCAGGCTCGGGGTGCCTCCGCCAATAAAAATGGTCTTTATTTCACGTCCCTGAGCATATGGCACGTCGGCATCCAGATCGTTTAGCAGATGCTGAACATAATCATCATGCGGCACTTCCCCTTTTAGCGCATGGGAATTGAAATCACAGTACGGGCATTTCTGCACGCACCAGGGGATGTGGATATAGAGACTCAGAGGCGGCAAATCAGCCATTACGCAGTGCTTCCAGTAACAGTTTCAACGCCTGCCCACGGTGGGAGATGGCGCTTTTTTCTTCGCGGGAGAGCTCCGCAGCGGTTTTGCCCTCGGAAGGGACAAAAAATACAGGATCATAGCCAAAGCCGCCGTTGCCTGCGGGTTGTTGTGCAATCACGCCCGGCCAGCTCCCGTGGCATACCAGTGGCGTTGGATCTTCGGCATGGCGCATATAGACCAGCACGCAGTGGAACTGCGCCTGACGTTTATTTTCTGGCACCTCTTTTAATGCATCAAGCAGCTTTTCCAGATTCTGTTGATCGCTGGCATCTACGCCGGCATAACGGGCGGAATAGATCCCCGGTGCGCCGCCAAGGGCATCTACAGCCAGGCCGGAATCATCCGCAATGGCCGGTAAACCGGTAAGCTGGGCCGCATGGCGGGCCTTAATAATCGCGTTTTCAATAAACGTCAGTCCGGTCTCTTCGGCGGAGTCTACACCCAGCTCGGTTTGTGCCACTACAGCGAGGCCAAAATCATTGAGTAGCGAGGCGAGCTCACGCACTTTACCGGCGTTACCGGTAGCGAGGACAACTTTTTGCATAGCGGATCCTAATTTATCAGCGCCGCGACTTCTGTCGGGATCTGTTGCGGGTAAGAAATTTTGACCTGTTTGTGGCGGCCCAGTTCACCTTTTTCAATCACCACCTGACTTTTTGCCACGCGGAACTGCTTCGCGAGATATTTTACCAGATGAGCATTGGCCTGACCGTCCACTGGTGGGGCGGTAATGGCGACTTTTACTTCGTCGCCATGTAAACCTATGATGCTGTCGCGGCTGGCCTTTGGCTGTATATAAAGCCTTAATATTAGGCCATCATCGCAGCGTTCGACGGCACTCATAACATCATCCACAGCCCCGGCAACAGCATATTCCCTGTTGCTTGTAGCAGCTCTGCAATACCCATATTGAGCACATACAGCAGCAAAACCAGAATCATCGGCGAGAAATCAATACCGCCCATCGACGGTAACAGATTACGGATTGGGCGTAGCAGCGGCTCGGTGAGCTGCATTAATACAAACTCTACGGGGCTGCGGCCCTGGCTTACCCAGCTCATAATCGCCATAACCAATAGTACCCAGAAAATCATCAGACCGATGGTTTTAACCAATATCAGCACAGCGGAGATCCAGATAATTGGCTGGAAGGTCACCACCATAAATAGCACTATCGCTTTGATAAACGACAGAATAAAAGCAACCAGTAGCGAAGAGCTATCGATGGGTCCCATTGCGGGGATTACGCGACGCAGTGGTCCAACAATTGGCTGCGTAGCCTTGACTATGAACTGCGAAAAAGGGTTATAAAAATCGCAGCGTGCCCACTGCATCCAGACGCGCAACAGTAGAACCATTGTATAGAGCTCAATCACTGTTGAGAGCAGGAAAGTCAACGTCTTCATGGCGTTCCTCAGTTTTCCTTAATTATTCGTGTAATTGCGCGCACCAAAAATGGCCGTTCCAATGCGCACCATAGTACTGCCAGCAGCAATAGCTGCGGCCATATCGTCCGTCATGCCCAACGACAAGGTATCCACAGATGGATAGCGCGCCTTAAGCGCCTCAAATGCTACAGCCATTTGCCGTGCTACGGCAAACTGCCGTTGATAATCCGTCTTAGGCGCAGGGATTGCCATCAATCCTCGCAGGCAAATACCAGGAAGTTCAACGATTTGTGCCGCCAGCACATCCAGCTCGCTAAGCGCAATGCCGGCTTTGCTTTGCTCATCGCTAATGTTTATTTGAATCAACACATTAAGCGGCGGCAACGTTGTGGGACGCTGATCGCTTAACCGGCTGGCGATACGTAGCCTGTCAATGGTATGGCACCAGTCGAAATGTTCCGCCACCAGGCGGCTTTTGTTGGACTGTAGCGGGCCGATAAAGTGCCACTGCAGGCCGCTGATGCCGGATGCCTGAAAGTGACGTATTTTATCTATACCCTCCTGAACATAGTTTTCACCAAAGGCGAATTGGCCCGCGTCGATCGCTTCTGCGACGGCGCTCGCAGGTTTAGTTTTGCTCACTGCAAGTAAGGTAACTTCCTCTGGGGCGCGGCCGCAAGAGGTCGCCGCGGCTGAGATTTTGTCCCGGACGTATGCCAGGTTATGTGCGATATCGTTCATGTTCCCTGGATGGTGCTATGGATATAGAAGAAATAGTGAAGCTTAGTGTAAAGCATAACGTCTCGGATCTACACCTGTGCAGTGGTTATCCGCCCCGTTGGCGGCGGCAAGGACGGCTTGAACCCGCACCTTTTACCTCGCCTGATCTCCTAAGGATGATAGATGCGCATCTCAATGAACCCTTACAGAAACAGTGGCAAGCTCAGGGGCAGGTGGATTTCGCGCTGGCGACAACTGCGGGGTACAGATTACGAGCCGCGGCATTTTCCTGCCATCAGGGCGTCTCTCTGGCACTGCGTTTACTGCCACAGCGATGCCCACAGTTGCATGAGCTGGCGGTACCCGCTGCGCTTGAAGGTTTACTGGGCTGCCAAAACGGTCTGATACTGGTGGTGGGGGCGACGGGGAGCGGCAAATCTACCACCCTGGCGGCCGTGGTTCATCACCTTAATCATCATCTCGATGGGCATATTCTGACGCTGGAAGACCCGATTGAGTTTGTCCATACAAGCGCGCGCTGTCTAATCCAGCAACGAGAAATTGGTCTGCACTGTTCCACTTTTGCCGCCGGGTTGCGAGCGGCGCTGCGTGAAGATCCCGACGTGATTTTATTAGGTGAGTTGCGTGATAGCGAAACTATCCGGCTGGCGCTTACTGCCGCCGAAACGGGGCATCTGGTGCTGGCAACATTACATACACGCGGCGCTGCTCAGGCGGTAGAACGGCTGGTGGATACCTTCCCGGCACAGGAGAAAGATCCTGTTCGCAGCCAGCTCGCCGGGAGTTTGCAGGCAGTGCTGGCGCAAAAACTCGAAGTGGACAAGCAGGGAGGGCGCGTGGCGTTATTTGAACTGTTAATTAATACTCCGGCGACTGCAAATCTTATCCGCGAAGGTAAGACACACCAGCTACCCGGCGTGATGCAAACCGGGCAGCAAATGGGAATGCAAACTTTTGCCCAAAGCCACCAGCAAAGAGTACAGCAAGGCTGGCTTTAACGAATATTCAGGGAGTACACCGCCGGCAGCTCTCCTGCGGTGGCCAGGATCTGCAGCCGAATGGCCTGTAGCAACAGCGGTACTTCTGGCTGGTAGCGACAAACGGAGTGGTGATTATCACGCACCTCTGCCAACAACGTATCATCGCCCCATAACCGATAGTGCGTGATACAGTGCGGAGTTACGGCGTAATGGTGGCCCATCTGCACACTTTCCATTGCGTTATCAAAATCGTTATCCTGCACCAGAGTTATCTGCCGGATCGTTTGCGGTGCATCCCAACGCCAGAGAATTTCGGGGGAAGGATCATCGCTGTCGGGAACCCAGGCATTTGTCTGCTGTTCCGGTCGCAAGCGACCATTGAGCACATTCTGCGGATGATAACAGCCGATTGGCTGGCTGAAGCGCAGGGCGGGCATAATCTGTGTTGGATGGCGACGAGGCAGCCAGAAATCAAATTCATCAACGCCGTAATCACCATCGACAACCTGTCGTGAATGTTTCGCAACGCGGGCATTAAGACTGTTAAATACCGTCATAATGCCGGGGAGGCGGCTATCTGTTAGTGCCATCTCAACGCCAGGCTGCGCCGCGAAGGCAATAAATAGATACTGGTCACGATCGCTTTGCCAGCTAAAAGAAAGGGTGTGCTCTGCTTCCCCTGAAACGTGTAAAACGCACTCTTCGTAGCTGTAGTCCGGGGTAAAATTACCAGCGCGAGCACTACCGAGCAGTGATACGGTGAGTTGCTCTGGTTTTTTTGCCCGCAGAGAAAGCGTGATTTCTGGTAACTGTGTGCCTGTTTGTACGGGTAATAACAGCGCCATCCGTTCCGTCAGAGGATGCCAGTTACCATTGGCGAGAAGCTCTTTCAGTTGATATTCACTGCTGGCGCTCACCGTTGCGCCCTGTGCCGGATCATTTAGCCAGTGACGCGGGATATAACAGCCGCTGGCCTGCAACTGCTGCTGCAACGCAGCAATATGCTCTCGCTGTGCCAGTTGACGAGGTGTCAGGCTCAGCGTTTTGCAAAGCGCAGCGGCGCGGCCAACGACTTCACCCAACAAGCCGCAAGTGCACATGACGCGTGCACTACCAAAAGCGACATGCGAGGCGGATATCAAACGGCCGGTAAGTAATAAGTTATCCAACGAGCGACTGTAGAGGGCACGAAACGGAATGGTATAGGTACCTTTGCTGTGAAACTGGCGGCAGCCGTCGTGGGTGCTGTAGGCTCCGTCCGCCGGGTGTAGATCAATCGACCAGCCTCCGTAGGCCACGGCGTCATAGTGGTCACGCTGCTCAATAATGTCCTGTTGGCACAACAGGTGATCACCTATAAATCGGCGGCTTTCACGCTTACCGGGAATTGCGCCCACCCACTCAATGGTCATATTTGCCGCTTCAGGGAACTCTCCAGAGTTTTTAATATAATCCCAGACTCCCCAGACAATTTTCCATAACTCCCATTTAATCTCTTCGCTGGCATGCACTGTGTCGAGACGTCCTCCCCACTCCAGCCACCATAAATCACAACCATTAAGGGTGGAGGTCAGGCGTTTGTAGCGGGGGATAGTCGTTATGTCTTTGAGTGCGAATGAGGGAGGGATAAAATTGACCGGCGCGTTGGTGTGTCTGGTGTAAAAATAGATGGAGTGGCCCAGCTTATGGCCGAAGTTCTCTCCCGGTGCCATCTTCTCATTCAACTCTTCTTCCGCTTCCGCCCCTTCGCGATATTCTGCTCCCGCCAGAAAACCCAATACGCCATCGCCAGTAGCATCGCAGAACTGTCCGGCACTCACGCTATAAAAGGTTTCATTGATTGGGTTAAAGGCTTTTACCTGGGTAATGATTTGCTGCTCTTTTTCGATTTCATAGACTGCCGTATTGAGTAACAGCGTCAGCCCGACCTGACTTCTGGCCAAATCCAGCAACAACAGATCAAACATTACCGGGTTGCCCTCTTTATTACGCCAGAGGTTCTCCTCCATGATTTCGCCCATAATGCCGCCTTCACGCGCCCAGCGATTATTATTCCCCATATGTGAAGTGGCGCCGTTGGCCCACAAACGCACCTCACTGGATGCGTTACCGCCAAGTACGGGGCGATCCTGAATAAGTACCACTTGCAAACCGTCACGTGCAGCGGCCAGCGCTGCGCAAAGCCCAGCCAGCCCCCCACCCGCGACCAACAGGTCGGCGTTCAAATGCCGAACCGGAAAAGTCCGGCTATCGGTTTGGGAAAAGATTTTCATTACCTTGTATCCTTCTCTGCTGACGGTAAAATCGCAATTCTTGAGTAACTCGAAAAGCGACCCTGCAATGTCCTCACAACCGAACCAAAGCCTGATCGATGGTATCCGCTGCCTGCAATATTTAGTCTCCAGCGACCGAGCAATTGGTTGTCGCGAATTAGCTCGCCTGATGGGCATTAACACCACGCGCGTAAATCGGTTATTGATGACCATGGCGTCGATTGGCCTGACGATGCAGGATGCTCAGCGACGCTATCTCCCCGGTCCTGGTATCCATGCCCTGGCGGCACAGGCTATTCGCGGTTCAGCTCTCTTTTCCCACGCGCTACCTTTGCTGGAACGCTACGCCCCGAAAGATATCGTCGTGGCGATGGGCGTACTGTGGGAAGACCAGGTTATTTACATCTATCATTCTAAACCCGGTAACCAGCTCAGCCAGGCGATGGCTGGTTTTCATATGCTGCCCGCCTGGCAATCGGTTATCGGTATGTCTCTGCTGGCTACGGAAAGCGACGAGGCGTTACAAAAGCGGTTTACTGACGAGCAGTGGCGGCAACTTGAACCACATATAACCCAGCAGCGTCAGCTTGGCCATGTTGTCTGGCACCATGCCGACGGCGAGGTCTCAATGGCGAAACCGCTTGGCGCTCACTCTGCCGCATTGGCTTTTGCGGGTATGTGGCAAGTGGACGATACTGTCGTCGACATCCGGTTGCAGGAGTTGCACACTCTGCTTAAACGCCTGACGAACAAACCTTGATGTCATAAATAGTCGCGACATTGTTTCTTTTATAGAAACAATGGATGGATTGCAAAACCCTGAGTGCAAAGTGTGAGGGAGATCGGAGGATAGCCGCACAAAAGCGCGGCCAGGTCTGACAAATTGGTTTGGCGGGCAGAGGAAACTGTCGTTATCGCAGGATTAAAGATGCTGTTCGAAATAGCTTTCGAGAATGATCACTGCCGATGCGGAGTCGACGCTGCCTTTATCGAGAGCGCGGAAACCACCGCGCTCGAATAACCCGGAGCGTGCTTCGACGGTACTCAGGCGCTCATCATGCAGCAGCACTTTTACACCAAAACGCCCATGAACCTTATTGGCGAAATTGCGTGCGCGAGCAGTAAGCGGTTGCTCGGTGCCATCCATATTTAGCGGTAAACCCACAATGACAGCCTCGGGCTGCCACTCTTTTAAGAGTTTCTCAACCACTTTCCAGTCCGGCGTACCGTCTTGCGCTCTCAGCGCACTTAATGCGCGTGCCGTGCCGGTGATACGTTGCCCAATGGCAACCCCGATACTTTTTGTACCGAAATCAAAGGCTAACAAAGTTCCGCTCATCAGGCATGTCCCGCCACGCCAGGCATGGTAGAGATATCAATACCGATCAGCTTTGCGGCTTCACGCCAACGATCGGCAATAGGCGTCTTAAACAGAATATTGAGATCTGCTGGTGCGGTCAGCCAGGCGTTATCAAGGATCTCTTGTTCCAGTTGCCCTTTTTCCCAGGATGAGTAGCCCAGCGCAACCAACACTTCAGAGGGTTGTTCTGCGGTACCAAGGGTCTCCAGCACATCACGGGAGGTTGTGATAATGGTGTTATCAGAAACGCGAATACTGGAAGAGAACACACCAGGTGGCGTATGCAGGATAAAACCGCGATCCTCTGCCAGTGGCCCGCCGAGCAGTACCGGTTTATCAAGGCGTATGGCTGGATCCCTTTCTTCCGGCTGGATTTTCAGTTTTTCCAGCACGCTCTCAACTTTCAGGTTTTCCAGTGGTTTATTAATAATAAGCCCCATAGCACCCTCATTGCTATATTCGCAAATATAAACCACGGAGCGCCGAAATAGGGGATCCTGAAGAGCAGGCATGGCAATAAGAAAGTGATGCTGTAAATTCATTGTCAGAGGTTCTGTTTCCTGGTTCAAAAAAGCGACAGTATAGTATGGGGGGAAAGCGAAGTGCTGTCACTAGCCAAAGCGGGCAGATGCGGGTTCACTCCCGCATCTTTGCGGTGTGGGCTACTTTTCGAGGCGTTTTTCGATAGCGTCCATTAGCATCCCGGTAATAGAGACCGGGAATACAGCTTCTATTTCGCGCACACAGGTGGGGCTGGTGACATTAATTTCGGTCAGGCGATCGCCAATAATATCCAGACCAACAAAGATCAATCCCTTAGCTTTCAGCACTGGCGCTACCTTACGAGCGATGGCCCAATCGCTTTCGCTTAATGGTCGCGGTTCGCCACGACCACCCGCCGCCAGGTTACCGCGCGTTTCACCACCCTGTGGAATACGTGCCAGGCAGTAAGGGACAGGCTCGCCATCAACCACCAGCACGCGTTTATCTCCCTCTTTAATGGCGGGCAGATAATTTTGCGCCATGCAGTAGCGGTTACCCAGCTCAGTGAGTGTTTCGCTAATGACTGATAAGTTTGGATCGCCAGCTTTTACACGGAAAATGGATGTACCGCCCATACCATCCAGCGGTTTAAGAATAATGTCCCCATGTTTTTCCCAGAATGCTTTCAATTGTGCTTTGTTGCGGGTCACTAGCGTTTCAGGTGTTAACTCCGGGAACCAGGCGGTGAACAGCTTTTCGTTGCAGTCACGCAGACTCTGCGGTTTATTAACGATCAATGTCCCTTTTTCTTCAGCACGCTCAAGGATATAGGTCGCGTAGATATATTCCGTATCGAAGGGAGGATCTTTACGCATCAGTACAGTATCGAGATCGGCGAGAGCAATATCCTGCTCGCTGCCAAAGGTATACCACTGCTCGTAATTTTGCTCGACTGAGAGTTTACGTGTCCGGGCGCGGGCTTCTCCATTGATCAGATAGAGATCCGCCATCTCCATATAGTGCAGCTCATAGCCGCGGCGCTGTGCTTCCAGCAGCATAGCGAAGCTGGTGTCTTTTTTGATGTTAATGTTCGCGATGGGATCCATCACAATGCCGAGCTTGATCATTCTGCTTCTCCTTTCAACCCAGGTCGCCAAAGCGTACCTGAAGCGCGGTGATGGCGGTAAGCGCCGTTGTCTCTGTACGCAGTACGCGCGGCCCTAACAAAATATCGGTAAACTGGTAGCGCGCCGTCATGGCTATCTCATCGGCAGATAAACCACCCTCCGGACCAATAAGCAGACGCACACGCTCCACAGGGAGCGGCAGAGTATTAATACTCTTGCTGGCGCGAGGGTGTAGGTTCAGCTTCAACCCGGAATCCTCTTCAGCACACCATGCCTGCAGATCCATTGCCGGGCGGATTTCCGGAATACGATTGCGACCACACTGTTCACAGGCAGCGATAGCAATTTTCTGCCACTGCTGACGTTTTTTGTGCAAACGCTCTGCATCCAGTTTAACGCCACAGCGCTCAGAAAACAGTGGCGTAATGAGGCTTACTCCCAATTCAATGGATTTCTGAATGGTAAATTCCATTTTCTCTCCGCGCGACATGACCTGGCCCAGATGGATATGCAGCGGTGATTCCCGATCATCAACTTCGCCCCGGCTGACAAACACCTGCACACTTTTTTTATCGGCGCGGATAATTTCGGCATCAAAAAACTGATTTGAGCCATCAAACAGTTGAATAGAGTCTCCTGCACTCATGCGCAGCACGCGACCAACATGGTTAGCCGCCTCTTCACTAAGGGTAATTTCGCGACCAGGCTGGAGCAGCTCAGGATGATGGATGCGGGGAATGCGCATAGTTTTTATTCCATGTAAGACAGTGCGATTTTACCCCTCTCCCTAAAAGGGAGAGGGTCGCGGGTGAGGGTAATAAACAATTGCCGCTAGTGTAGGTTAGCTCTTTCCTGCCATGCAAGCCCGTTGCACGTAGGGATTATGGTTGCCCTGGACTTCAGCAATGCGCGCATCGCGTACACACTCCCACTCGCTTACCGGGTAGAGTTTATCCCAGGCATTAAAGAGTTGCGTTTGCTGGCGTGAAAGCGTGATTTTGTATTGGTCGCGCATGTAGAAGTAAGTACGGGCAATCGCGCCGCGGGCGCGTGCCGGAGGCTCGGCAAGTTTCGCTTTAAAATCCACTTTCATCCCGCATTGACCATACTGATCTTCTCCACCGTTCCACTGGCTGTACATAAAGTTACCGCGATCGCCATTCACCTCACCGACAGCGGGCTGCAAGTTATGCATGTCGCTTTCCATTTTGCGATAGACAGGATCTTTAGCACAGTTTTTACGGCCACCTTCCTGCCAGCACTGACGCTGATGACCAAACTGCCAGGCGGGAACCACATGCTCCCATTCGATGCGGCTGGCGCGGTTTTCATTTTTACGCACCTTATAACCGCAAGAGGCAAGATCAACGATCCCCTTTTTCCCTTGCCAGTTAATTTTGCAGCCGCAATAAAAATCCCCGGGCGCATCGGCATTTATTTTTACCCCAGCGGCTTTCGCCTGGGCAAAGCTATTGATTCCACTTGCCGCCAGTGCTGGGGTGGCAAGCAGAGCAAGAATAAGAGAGAGAATACGAAACATAGCGAACTTCCTGTCAAAACAAGTTCGCAACGTAACGGAAGGCGTTGTTTGATGCAATCAGTTAGCGCATAAAATTTCTTAATGGATTCAGTTAGTAGAATCAGCGATAAGCGGTTCACCGCAGTGGACACAACGGTAAACTGCCTCGCCACGTACGACGCGGTTATGCCGACGTACGGTTAACTGATGTTGCTGACATTGACAGCGGTATGGGAAAGTATTGCGCTGCACCGATTCCAGTTCGAACTGATGTGTACGCCGTGCCGGTACGCCAAGTACGCTCTCCATCATCCATTTCCACTCCTTGCCATGCGGTGCGACGCGGCCAAAGTGCTTCCACACCAGCAAATGTGCCAGTTCATGCGGCACAACTTCATCGATAAATGCCTGCTGGTTTTCCAGCAGCAGCACGGGGTTGAGGCGAATTTCGTAATCTTTAAGCCAGGCTGTACCCGCAGCAGTACCGCGTTGCTGATAGACAAGTTTGGGTTGTGGGTAATTACGCCCAAGTTTGAGATTAGCTTGAGCGAGTTTTTCCCGCAGGCTGCGCATAACAGCTTGCTGGAGGGCGATAGGAAGACGGGGTGTTTTCATAAAGCCAGAGAATAGGGTGGGAGAAAAGGGATCGCAAGAGCGAAAAAGGCTTCCTCCGGGGAGGAAGCCTTAAAACAAGGTGTTAGCTATGTGAACCAATTTCGCGCAGCGGGCGACCACGCATCAGGTTACGCTCGATATGTTCCAGCGACACATGTTTGGTTTCCGGCACCAGCCACAGCGTCAGGATGATGAACAGTACGTTCAGGCCACCATAGACCCAGAAGGTATTGGCATTGCCCAGCGTATTCAGCATGGTGAGGAAGGTTGCGCCGACGATCATATTGGCAATCCAGTTGGTCGCAGTTGAGCACGTAATACCAAAATCGCGGCCTTTCAGCGGCTGAATTTCTGAACAGAGTACCCAAATCAGCGGGCCGGCGCTCATTGCAAAACCGATGATAAACATTAGCAGCATAGCCACCGCGAAGTACTGTGCTGTCGGCGAGCTAATACCAAGATGCATCATGGTGCCAAGAATGCCCATACCGACTGCCATCACCATAAAGCCAAGCACCAGCGTTGGTTTACGCCCCCAGCGATCCACCAGGCCAATAGCAATAAATGTTGCCAGCACGTTGGTCAGACCGACGATGACCGTACCCCACATTTGCTCCGTGGTGTTGGTGTAACCCGCCAGTTCAAAGATTTTTGGCGCGTAATACATGATGACGTTCATACCGGTAAACTGTTGCATTATCTGCAATAGCACGCCGAGGAACACAGCGCGGCGGAAATTGCTGTTCTCTTTAAACAGCGCCCAGCCGGTTTGTTTCACTTTCAGGCTTTCACGGATCTCTTCCAGTTCATTTTTTGCTTCGGCGCTGGTGTCTCGCAGGCGTAGCAGAACCCGCTCTGCGTCGTGAAAGCGGCGTTTGGCGGCGAACCAACGCGGGCTGTCTGGCAGGAAGAAAACACCAATTAGCAGCAAGATTGCAGGAATGATGATAACGCCCAGCATCCAGCGCCATGCGCCGCTATAGCTAAAGGCAGTATCGGAGAGGTAGGCGCCGAGGATACCGATGGTAATCATCAATTGATACATTGAAATCATGCTGCCACGGATTTTTTCCGGTGCGATTTCAGAAAGATAGAGCGGCGCGGTATAAGAGGCAATGCCCACGGCCAGGCCAAGTAACACGCGGGAAATAATCAGCACTTCAACGTTTGGCGCAGCGGCGGAGCAGAGAGAACCGGCCACAAACAGCACAGCCCCGATCATCAGGCTTTTTTTACGGCCCAGACGCCAGGAGAGCCAGCCACTGCCGACAGCACCGACGGCGGCGCCAAACATCATTGAGCTCACCACCCACTCTTGCGTATGCGAACTGATTTGGAACTCGTCGGTGATAAAGGGCAGCGCACCTGCAATTACACCAATATCCAGACCAAAAAGTAACCCAGCCAGTGCAGCGAGGAAGCAGACAAAAAAGGTCATTGCCTTATTCGAATGTCCCTGTTTTTTATTGTCAGGCATGATGCCCTCCATATGTGTCATTAGTTATTGTGATGTAAAAGGTAGGTGAGTAACGCATAAAAATGTGTGATTGTAATCACATCAGTGTAATCGGTTACATTACAGTGAAACCTGTAATGTAAACAAAAGTCAGGAATATTATAGAATTACTCATGCAGGAAGGAGAGACTGGTGGCGAAGTTTCAGACTAAACCGAAACGCAATGTAACAATCATGACGCAGTCCGTTTTCAACGCAAAAAATACCTTTTTTTCGCGAAGCTGCATGATGTAATCGCTTTCAGATTAGCGCTAACCTTCTAAAAACAGTATAGACGCTGTTTAAAAAATGCACAGAATTTAGAGGGGCATATAGTAAAAAGGCCAGCATAGAGCTGGCCTTTTAAACGGGGGAGAAAGCGAATTATTTCAGACCTGCGGCTTCACGCAGCACAGTCGCTTTGTCGGTTTTTTCCCACGGGAAAGTTTCGCGGCCAAAATGACCATAAGCAGCGGTCTGTTTGTAGATCGGGTGCAGCAGATCCAGCATCTGGATCAGGCCGTACGGACGCAGATCGAAGAACTCGCGAACCAACAGGGTCAGTTGCTCGGTAGCGATTTTTTCTGTGCCAAAGGTTTCCACCATAATGGAGGTGGGTTCTGCTACGCCAATCGCGTAGGAAACCTGAATTTCACAGCGGTCTGCCAGACCTGCGGCAACGATATTTTTTGCCACATAGCGCGCGGCATAAGCGGCTGAACGGTCAACTTTCGACGGATCCTTACCAGAAAACGCACCGCCGCCGTGACGAGCCATACCACCGTAGGTATCGACAATGATTTTACGACCAGTCAAGCCGCAGTCACCCATTGGCCCGCCGATAACAAAGCGGCCAGTCGGGTTGATAAAGAACTTGGTCGAAGTATTGAGCCACTCGGTCGGCAGAATTGGCTTGATGATCTCTTCCATCACCGCTTCTTGCAGCGTTTTCTGATCAATATCTTCAGCGTGCTGAGTCGAGAGCACTACCGCGTCGATACCAACGATTTTGCCATTATCATACTGGAAAGTGACCTGGCTTTTGGCATCCGGGCGCAGCCACGGCAGCGTACCGTTTTTACGTACTTCGGCCTGACGCTCTACCAGACGGTGTGCGTAGGTAATGGGCGCGGGCATCAGCACGTCGGTTTCATTTGTGGCATAGCCAAACATCAGCCCCTGGTCACCAGCACCTTGTTCCAGCGGATCGGCACGGTCAACACCCTGATTAATATCCGGCGATTGCTTACCAATAGCGCTCAGTACAGCACAAGAGTTGGCGTCAAAGCCCATATCTGAGTGAACATAGCCAATTTCGCGTACGGTGTTACGGGTGATCTCTTCGATATCTACCCACGCGCTGGTGGTAATTTCGCCACCCACCAGCACCATACCCGTTTTGACATAAGTTTCACACGCAACGCGTGCTTTCGGATCCTGTTCAAGGATCGCATCCAACACCGCGTCGGAAATTTGGTCAGCAATTTTGTCAGGATGTCCTTCAGAGACGGACTCGGACGTAAAAAGGTGTTTTGCCATATTCAGTTTTCACCTGGAGTAATTCAGTTAGCTCGAGATCTGTGTTTGAGTCGTTTCGTAAACCAGAAATCTGAGTGTCAATCGGTATAGACGGATTAACATCTGGATGGCTATTTTAGGTTAATTCCTGAACCCATTGCCAGCATTTTTTGACATTCGCCACACTCTGGCGTCGATAATGCAGTAAATTTTTTTAAGCAAAAGCGCAAACAGAGCTTTTTTATTTTGCAATTTCACCAGGTTGTCGGTATAAAACGCCGCGCGCGGCTCATTAAAAAAGCACACGGCTAAAAGGCTGTGTCGCCACTTCCAGCCGGGTTAAGCAGTGAATGTAATGGCTTTGGCTTGTCGCGTGTCATCATGGCGTGCGTGGAGGTGATAAGAAATAATGAACCGCTGTGTTATGCAAATAGTGTCGCCTTGTTCTGGTGCGACCTCATTCCCCACATCCTGCATCTCTCTACAAACCTGCCGATGTTATACCCGTTTCGGCGCTTCTCAGGACTCCAGAGCCGGTAAGGCATTGCGATAACTGAACAAGGGTTCTCCTGAATTATCAGGAGTTTTCTCGTGGTTTCGCCGGGCTGTCATAATGAAGTTCGGTTATGTGTTTTACAATGATATGAACAAGAAACCGGTTGCACAGCCGATGTTACAGCATGAAATGCTGAGTATCCGGGCTGTTTATGGGTTGTTATCGCTATGTGTCACTGCGATAGTAGTCAACTATTTTACATCTGTTAACTTTCGCGCTGCCGCGGTTGGGCACAATAAAGTGAACAGGGTATACACTTTCAACTATTGAGGTTCGCTATGTCTGACGACATGTCTTTGATTTCGCCTTCGTCAGCAGGCGAACAGGGTGTACTACGTTCCATGCAGGAGGTAGCGATGAGCTCCGAGGAAGCCAGCAAAATGCTTCGTACTTATAACATTGCCTGGTGGGGTAATAACTATTACGACGTCAACGAGCTTGGCCATATCAGCGTTTGCCCGGATCCGGATGTTCCGCAGGCCCGCGTCGATCTGGCACAGTTGGTGAAAGCGCGTGAAGCGCAGGGTCAACGTCTACCCGCCTTGTTCTGCTTTCCGCAGATCCTGCAACACCGCCTGCGTTCTATTAATGCCGCGTTTAAACGTGCGCGTGAATCGTATGGTTACAACGGTGATTACTTCTTGGTTTACCCCATTAAGGTGAACCAGCATCGCCGCGTGATTGAATCACTGATTCACTCTGGCGAACCGCTGGGGTTGGAAGCAGGTTCCAAAGCAGAGTTGATGGCCGTGCTGGCCCATGCAGGGATGACCCGTTCGGTGATTGTTTGTAACGGCTATAAAGACCGTGAATACATTCGTCTGGCGCTGATTGGCGAAAAGATGGGCCATAAGGTCTATCTGGTGATTGAGAAAATGACCGAAATCGCCGTCGTGCTGGAAGAAGCTGAGCGTCTGAATGTCATCCCACGGCTGGGTGTTCGTGCGCGTCTGGCATCTCAGGGCTCCGGAAAATGGCAATCCTCCGGTGGCGAGAAGTCAAAATTTGGCCTTGCAGCAACGCAGGTACTGCATCTGGTAGAGATTCTGCGTGATGCGGGGCGGCTGGAGAGCCTGCAACTGTTGCACTTCCACCTTGGTTCGCAGATGGCGAATATTCGCGATATCGCTACCGGCGTGCGAGAGTCGGCGCGCTTCTACGTTGAGCTGCACAAACTGGGCGTCAATATTCAGTGCTTTGACGTGGGTGGTGGTTTGGGTGTGGATTATGAAGGGACGCGCTCGCAGTCAGATTGTTCCGTGAACTACGGCCTGAATGAGTATGCCAACAACATCATTTGGGCGATTGGTGATGCTTGCGAAGAGCATAGTCTGCCGCACCCGACGGTCATTACTGAATCTGGTCGCGCTGTCACCGCGCACCATACGGTGCTGGTTTCCAACATTATCGGTGTTGAGCGTAACGAGTATACCAACCCGATAGCTCCGGCGGACGATGCGCCGCGTGCGTTGCAAAGCATGTGGGAAACCTGGCAGGAGATGCATGAGCCGGGTACGCGTCGCTCCCTGCGCGAATGGCTACATGATAGCCAAATGGATCTGCATGATATTCATATTGGCTATGCCTCCGGCACATATGATTTGCAACAACGGGCCTGGGCCGAGCAGCTCTATCTGAATATGTGTCATGAAGTGCAGAAGCAGCTTGATCCGCAAAATCGTGCCCATCGGCCGATTATTGACGAATTGCAGGAACGTATGGCGGACAAGATCTACGTCAACTTCTCGCTGTTCCAGTCGATGCCGGATGCCTGGGGTATCGATCAGCTCTTCCCTGTGTTACCCCTGGAAGGGCTGAATCATGCTCCGGAGCGGCGTGCCGTGCTGCTGGATATTACCTGCGATTCCGATGGTGCAATCGATCATTATGTGGATGGCGACGGGATCGCAACGACTATGCCGATGCCACAATACGATCCGGAAAATCCACCAATGCTGGGTTTCTTTATGGTTGGAGCGTACCAGGAGATCCTCGGCAATATGCATAATCTGTTCGGTGATACCGAAGCGGTTGATGTGTTTGTCTTCCCGGACGGCAGTGTCGAAGTTGAACTCTCTGATGAAGGCGATACGGTGGCGGATATGCTGCAATATGTGCAGCTCGATCCGAACAAATTGCTGACCCAGTTCCGCGATCAGGTGAAACAAACCGGTCTGGATGAAGGATTGCAGCAGCAGTTCCTGGAGGAGTTTGAAGCCGGTCTGTACGGTTACACTTACCTGGAAGACGAATAACTCTCGTCACTTAATCCCTTCCTCGTCGATTCACGACGTGGGGGGATTTTTTTCTCAAAGGTATGAGAGAGGTCAAATATGAGCACATTAGGGCATCAATACGATAATTCTCTGGTATCTAACGCGTTTGGTTTTTTACGTCTGCCACTGCATTTCCAACCCTATGATAGCGATGCCGACTGGGTTATCACCGGCATCCCTTTCGATATGGCTACCTCCGGGCGCAGCGGTAGCCGCCACGGTCCTGCGGCGATCCGCCAGGTTTCCACTAATCTTGCCTGGGAACATCACCGCTTCCCGTGGCATTTTGATATGCGTGAACGGCTGAATGTCGTGGATTGCGGGGATTTGGTTTATGCGTTTGGCGATGCCAGAGAAATGAGTGAGAAGTTACAGACCCATGCGGAAAAACTGCTGGCGGCGGGCAAAAGAATGCTCTCTTTTGGCGGCGATCACTATGTCACTCTGCCATTGCTACGAGCCCATGCGAAGCACTTTGGCAAGATGGCGCTAGTCCATTTTGACGCCCATACCGACACTTACTCCAACGGCTGCGAATTCGATCACGGCACCATGTTTTACACCGCGCCGAAAGAAGGTTTGATCGACCCCTATCATTCAGTACAAATTGGTATTCGCACTGAATTCGATAAAGACAACGGTTTTACCGTGCTGGATGCCTGTCAGGTAAACGATCGACTTGTTGATGATCTGCTGGCGCAGATAACAGCGATCGTCGGCGATCTGCCGGTTTACTTGAGCTTTGATATTGACTGTCTGGATCCTGCCTTTGCGCCCGGTACTGGCACGCCGGTGATAGGAGGATTGACATCTGATCGAGCGATTAAACTGCTACGTGGTTTGAAGGATCTTAATATCGTTGGCATGGATCTGGTTGAGGTCGCACCGGCGTATGATCATTCAGAGATCACGGCATTAGCAGCGGCAACCCTGGCGCTGGAAATGCTCTATATCCAGGCTGCAAAGCGGGGTGAATAGCGGTTTAGCGTTACCCTCTCCCCGAAAGGAGAGGGGGCTGAATCAGAATATGTTAAACGGGTATTCTGCATAGAGGCGTACTTCATTGCCGCCAATATTGTAGTCGCTGGCGTTGTTGGAGACGCGCAGGACTGAGTAGCGTACTTTCAGCGTCAGGTCTTTAGCCGGACCATCCTGCACCTGGTACTGGATCTGGTTAAACCATTCATGCTCTTTACCGTTGCTGGTTGCAGAGGTTTTAATGTTATCGCCGCGAACGTAGGCGGTCGTCCAGCTCAGACCTGGTAAACCGAGGCCGGAAAAATCCAGTCCGTAGGACGCTTGCCAGGAGCGCTCATCTTCGCCGTTAAAATCAGACCAGTATGAGTTAGCCAGCCAGATGGTATTACCGCCATCGCCGACGCCACCCTGGTTCTGATAGCTTCCATAGTGGTAACCCGTACTGCCGCTGCTCTGTTGGTAAGCCACTTTAAACGTATGCACATCCCAGATATAGCTTGCTGCCAGGCTCCAGATAGTGTTGCTACGACCTGTATCTAGTGTGCGTGCATAGTCGCGATCCAGACGGGAGTTATAGCCATTAAAATCGAGTACTAGCTGATGACCGGTGCTAAATGGCTGTTTGAAGTTCAGACCGAGATACTGTTTGTTGAGTACATCTTCAACATCAGAAGCATATAACGCACCGCTAAACTGTTCGTTAAATTGGTAGCTTGCGCCACCGAAGCTCAGGCTCTTCAGGCCGCTATTGTGGCGGTCATCGCTTTTGCGCTGCTCGTCGGTAAAATAACCGGCATTAATTTCCAGCCCGGCAATCTCTTTCGAGGTCAGCATGGTGCCTGTGTAGCTCTCAAAAAGCAGGCGGGAAGCATCGGCGGTTACGATGGGCAACGCCGGACGCTGGGTACCGTAGCTTAACACCGTATTGGAGATACGCATTTTGGCGGTAGCGCCGAATTTTGCTAAATCAGACTTTGCCTTACCGTCGTTATCTTGCGCGAAGAAGTCGATACCACCCGCACCACTTCGACCACGACCACCATCAAGACGCACGCCATATTGCGCGATGCCATCTACGCCGAAACCAACTGGGCCTTGAGTAAAGCCGGATTCAAAGGTGGCGATAATTCCCTGGCCCCACTCGGCTTTATTATCCGCGCCATCGCGATAATCACGGTTGATATAAGCATTGCGTAACAAGAGATCCAAATGACTGTCGTCAATAAAACCCTGACTCTCTGATTGTTGAGTAGCAAAAGCCGGTGTAGTGGCAATAATGCCGAATGCGATTAAAGATAATTGTTTTTTCACTGAAGGAACTTCTCTGTCTGTCGAATATCAAATGGAATTACTGCTCAGGGGATAGTTACCCGAATCGCGGGTGAATGCAATCCTTCTGTTAGGGGCTGTGGCAGCACAGTGCTCTGGATTCTATAATTATCGAGCTTCAATCTGACTCACCGGTAGATTATTTATTATCCCGACTTTGCCTGATAAAAAAGCACGATTAATAACTTCCGGTTTTAAATTATAAAATAAAACACTTTATCTGCGGTGCTATTAAAATATTACGCTGATAGCAGGGCGGTAAATTATTAACGATACGTGCGCTTAATTTAGCAGTTAATGCGTTAAACGAGAGGCAATATTATATTGCCTCTCTCTGATGATTATTTAATCCCATCAGCCGCCATGCGATCGCGAACATGCTGTGCTCGCGCAGCGGAAGTCGGATGGTCGTCAAACATCGAACTTTGACGTCCCTCTTCCATCTTCGCCAGCTTTTCAAAGCTGGTCGCAAGGCCTAACGGGTTAATGCCGCGTTTGCGTAGCAAATCGTAGGAGTAGTCATCAGCTTCAGCTTCCTGGCGCTGAGAGAATTGCGAGTTCACCAGTTGTTCCCCCAGTGCGCCGAGTTGCGATTGCGACAGGCTACCGACGATTCCCCCCGCAGAGGCTGCAGCTCCACGCACGGCGTTGGTTCCAAGCGCAACTTGCATCCCTTTTTTCACATGACCGAGTGCAACGTGACCCATTTCATGACCAATAACCGCTTCGACTTCATTATCGTTCATGATATCCATCAGTCCGCTATAGACACGAATGCAGCCGTTGGCCATGGCAAAAGCATTAACATCTTTTGCCTGGTAGACTTTGTAGTTCACCGGCTGGCCATTGATATTATCGCCGAGTGCCGCCGCGATTTTGCTCAGACGCTGGCTGTACTGGCTACTCGCCGGGGCGATGGTCGCTTTGCTATCCATCTGTTTACAGGCGTCATCACTTAGCGCTTTTACCTGAGTATCGCTCAGAGTATAAGCCTGAAAGGCTTCTGCGCCCGAAGTGAGGAAACCACCGGAGTCCATATTCTGGCAACCGCTGACCAGAGTTGCTATTCCCAGAGCAAGTAGGGCTGGGCGAATTTTCATTTGTTATCTTCCGCAATAGTTGAGTCAATATGTTGCTAAGGTTCCGGTTCAGGTGAACCGGTATAAAACTTGGGTTTAAAGCCTAAGTATAAAGAAGAGAATTATGGCCGGGCGAGGAGATTGCGCAACATGCAGGCAGCTTCCAGAGATTTCTGAATCGACAAAAGGATGCTCCATGTACATGACTAGCCGCTTGGGTTACATTGTTGGCACTTTTTTCCGGCGTAGCCCAAAACGCGCTGTCGTCAAGTCGTTACGGGAACAGCCTTAACAGTCCGATCTGGAGTCAAAATGTCATCACGTAAAGAGCTTGCCAATGCTATTCGTGCGCTGAGCATGGACGCGGTACAGAAAGCCAAATCCGGTCACCCGGGTGCCCCAATGGGAATGGCTGATATCGCCGAAGTCCTGTGGCGTGATTTTCTGAACCACAACCCGACAAATCCGGCCTGGGCTAACCGCGACCGTTTTGTGCTTTCCAACGGCCACGGCTCAATGCTGATTTACAGCCTGCTGCACCTCACTGGCTACGATCTGCCGATGTCCGAGCTGCAAAACTTCCGCCAGTTACACTCCAAAACTCCGGGCCACCCGGAAGTGGGGTACACCGCGGGTGTTGAGACTACCACCGGCCCACTGGGGCAGGGGATTGCTAACGCTGTAGGTATGGCGATTGCTGAAAAAACCCTCGCAGCGCAGTTTAACCGTCCAGGCCATGATATTGTTGACCACTTCACCTACGCCTTTATGGGTGATGGCTGCATGATGGAAGGTATCTCTCACGAAGTGTGCTCACTGGCCGGTACGCTGAAGCTGGGTAAACTGGTGGCGTTCTATGATGACAACGGTATTTCCATCGACGGTCACGTTGAAGGCTGGTTCACTGACGATACCGCAAAACGCTTCGAAGCATATGGCTGGCACGTGGTGCGTGGTGTTGATGGTCACGATGCCGACGCGATCAAACGTGCAGTAGAAGAAGCGCGTAGCGTCACTGACAAACCGTCACTGCTGATGTGCAAAACCATTATTGGTTTCGGTTCACCAAACAAAGCCGGTACGCACGACTCTCATGGTGCGCCGCTGGGCGATGCGGAAATTGCACTGACCCGTGAACAACTGGGCTGGAAATACGCACCGTTTGAGATCCCGCAAGAAATCTACGCGCAGTGGGATGCGAAAGAGATGGGCCAGGCAAAAGAAGCTGCATGGAACGAGAAGTTCGCGGCTTATGCAAAAGCTTTCCCGCAGGAAGCGGCTGAATTCACTCGCCGTATGAAAGGGGAAATGCCGGCAGATTTCGCCGCCAAATCTAACGAATTTATTGCGAAGTTGCAGGCCAACCCAGCGAAAATCGCCAGCCGTAAAGCATCACAGAACGCCATTGAAGCCTTCGGCCCATTGTTGCCGGAGTTCCTCGGCGGTTCTGCTGACCTGGCACCAAGCAACCTGACCATCTGGTCTGGTTCGAAAGCCATTAACGAAGATGCTGCGGGTAACTATATTCACTATGGCGTGCGCGAGTTCGGTATGACCGCTATCTCTAACGGTATCGCTCTGCACGGTGGTTTCCTGCCGTACACTTCTACCTTCCTGATGTTTGTGGAATATGCCCGTAATGCGGTGCGTATGGCAGCGCTGATGAAACAGCGCCAGGTGCTGGTATACACTCACGACTCCATTGGCCTTGGAGAAGACGGCCCGACTCACCAGCCGGTAGAACAGGTCGCTTCTCTGCGCCTCACCCCGAATGTCAGCACCTGGCGTCCGTGTGACCAGGTCGAGTCTGCGGTGGCATGGAAATATGGTGTGGAGCGTCATGATGGTCCGACTGCGCTGATCCTCTCGCGCCAGAATCTGGCTCAGCAAGAGCGTACCGAGCAACAATTGGCTGATATCGCTCGTGGTGCATATGTACTGAAAAACTGCGCAGGCCAACCGCAACTGATTCTGATTGCAACCGGTTCTGAAGTTGAGCTGGCTGTGGCGGCATGGGAGCAGCTCTCAGCTGAAGGTGTAAAAGCTCGTGTGGTCTCTATGCCATCTACCGATACCTTCGACAAGCAGGATGCGGCTTACCGTGAATCAGTGTTGCCGAAAGCGGTGACCGCGCGTGTTGCTATTGAAGCGGGTATCGCTGACTTCTGGTTTAAATACGTGGGCCTGAATGGCGCTATCGTTGGGATGACGACTTTCGGTGAGTCTGCTCCGGCGGAAAAACTGTTCGAAGAGTTCGGTTTCACCGTTGAGAATGTTATCGCTAAGGCGAAAGCGCTGCTGTAAAGGTTCCCTCTGAGCACTCTCAATGCATCAAAGCCGGGTTTTATGCCCGGCTTATTTTTTGCCAATTATTCCAGCAAAAGTGTGATACAAGTCAGATTAATGGCGAATCGCTCTGGACACTCATTCCTTTTATTCCTCGTTTCGCTTATTCTAGCTGAAGCGTTTCAGTCGATTAAATGTTCGACAAATAACCAAACAGGCGCCGTTTAAGGCTGACGAGGTTTTCCTGTCGTGGTTGCTGGATTACTCTGTCATCCACTTCAAGCCGACTAGCCTTGCAGGAGAGTTATGACCCTACGCATAGCGATTAATGGTTTCGGCCGTATCGGGCGCAACGTGGTTCGTGCTTTATATGAATCCGGGCGACGGGCAGAAATCACCGTGGTGGCAATCAATGAACTGGCCGATGCTGCGGGCATGGCGCATTTATTGAAATATGACACCAGTCACGGCCGTTTTGCCTGGGATGTCCGCCAGCATCAGGGGCAACTCTATATTGGCGACGATGCCATACGTATTCTGCACCAGAAAACTATTGACGCATTGCCCTGGCGCGAGCTGGATGTAGATATCGTACTCGACTGTACGGGCGTCTACGGTACGCGAGAAGATGGCGAAGCCCATCGCCGGGCGGGGGCGAAGAAAGTCCTCTTTTCACACCCCGGCAGTAGCGATCTCGATGCAACAATTGTGTTTGGCGTCAATCAGCACACGCTGCGCCCGGAGCACCGCTTTGTCTCCAATGCCTCCTGCACGACAAACTGTATTATTCCGATCATAAAAGTGCTCGACGATGCTTACGGTATCGAATCGGGAACGGTAACAACTATCCACTCCGCAATGCACGACCAGCAAGTAATTGATGCCTACCATCCCGACTTGCGTCGTACGCGGGCAGCCAGTCAGTCTATTATTCCGGTTGATACCAAACTGGCGGCTGGCATTGCGAGGATTTTTCCGAAATTTACTGACTGCTTTGAAGCGATTGCAGTACGAGTGCCGACTATCAACGTGACGGCTATTGACCTGAGTGTAACGGTAAAAAATCCGGTAAAAGCCTGTGAAGTCAATGCATTGCTGCAAAAGGCGGCGCAGGGGACATTTCATGGTATAGTTGACTATACGGAATTGCCGTTGGTTTCAACCGATTTTAACCACGATCCGCACAGCGCCATTGTTGATGGCACACAAACGCGGGTCAGTGGCGCGCACCTTATTAAATCCCTGGTTTGGTGTGATAACGAATGGGGCTTTGCTAACCGGATGCTCGACACCACGTTAGCAATGGCAGCAACAGGTTTCAGGTAAGGCGCAGTTGCGTCTGCAAAACTTTAAGAATCAACGAGAGGATTCACCATGTCTGTAATTAAGATGACCGATCTGGATCTGGCTGGTAAACGCGTTCTTATCCGTGCGGATCTGAACGTGCCGGTTAAAGAAGGGAAAGTGACCAGCGACGCGCGTATTCGTGCTTCTCTGCCGACCATCGAACTGGCGCTGAAGCAGGGTGCAAAAGTGATGGTAACGTCTCACCTGGGTCGCCCGACCGAAGGTGAGTACAATGAAGAATTCTCTCTGTTGCCGGTTGTTAACTACCTGAAAGACAAACTCTCTAACCCGGTTCGTCTGGCGAAAGATTACCTGGATGGCGTTGAAGTTGCTGCCGGTGAGCTGGTTGTGCTGGAAAACGTTCGCTTTAACAAAGGCGAAAAGAAAGATGACGAAACGCTGGCGAAAAAATACGCAGCGCTTTGCGATGTGTTCGTGATGGATGCATTTGGTACTGCCCACCGTGCTCAGGCTTCGACCCATGGCGTAGGTAAATTTGCTGAGATCGCCTGTGCAGGCCCGCTGCTGGCAGACGAGCTGGAAGCTTTAGGTAAAGCACTGAAAGAACCGGCTCGCCCGATGGTTGCTATCGTTGGTGGTTCCAAAGTATCTACCAAACTCACCGTTCTCGATTCCCTTTCTAAAATCGCTGACCAGCTGATTGTTGGCGGTGGTATCGCGAACACCTTCGTTGCTGCTCAAGGGCATAACGTAGGCAAATCCCTCTACGAAGCTGATCTGGTGGACGAAGCTAAACGCCTGCTGAGCACCTGTGATATTCCCGTGCCGACAGACGTTCGCGTGGCGACTGAGTTCTCTGAAACCGCCAGCGCAACCCTGAAATCCGTAAACGACATCAAAGATGATGAGCAAATTCTGGATCTGGGTGACGTTTCTGCACAAAAACTGGCTGAAATCCTGAAAAACGCCAAAACTATTCTGTGGAATGGTCCGGTTGGCGTGTTCGAGTTCCCGAACTTCCGTAAAGGTACCGAAATCGTGGCTAACGCTATCGCTGACAGCGAAGCGTTCTCTATCGCGGGCGGTGGTGACACCCTGGCGGCGATTGACCTGTTTGGCATCGCTCACAAGATCTCCTACATCTCTACTGGTGGTGGCGCATTCCTCGAATTCGTGGAAGGCAAAGTACTGCCGGCAGTTGCTATGCTCGAAGAGCGCGCGAAGAAGTAACTTTTTGACTGGGCAGGGAAACCTGCCCAATTTTCAGCGCGCTTAAAGGCTCGCGATCTTTTCTCTAACGGTCGAAGATACAGATACAGGACGACGTAACATGTCTAAAATTTTTGATTTCGTAAAACCTGGCGTGATCACCGGTGATGACGTTCAGAAAGTGTTCCAGGTAGCCAAAGAAAATAACTTTGCTCTGCCTGCAGTTAACTGCGTGGGTACTGATTCCATCAACGCCGTTCTGGAAACTGCAGCCAAAGTTAAAGCGCCTGTTATTGTTCAGTTCTCTAACGGTGGTGCTGCATTTATCGCTGGTAAAGGCTTCAAAGGCGAAGGCCAGCAGGCTGCGATTCTTGGTGCGATCTCTGGCGCGCATCATGTACATCAGATGGCAGAGCATTACGGTGTACCGGTGATTCTGCACACTGACCACTGCGCGAAAAAACTGCTGCCGTGGATTGATGGCCTGCTGGACGCTGGTGAAAAACACTTCGCCGCTACCGGTAAACCGCTGTTCTCCTCTCACATGATCGACTTGTCTGAAGAGTCTCTGGAAGAGAACATTGAAATCTGCTCCAAATACCTGGCGCGCATGTCCAAAATGGGCATGACCCTGGAGATCGAACTGGGTTGCACCGGTGGTGAAGAAGATGGTGTGGACAACAGTCACATGGACGCTTCTGCTCTGTACACTCAGCCGGAAGATGTTGACTACGCGTACACCAAACTGAACGCAATCAGCCCGCGTTTCACTATCGCTGCTTCTTTCGGTAACGTACATGGCGTCTACAAGCCGGGTAACGTGAAACTGACTCCGACTATCCTGCGCGACTCTCAGGAATATGTTTCTAAGAAACATAACCTGCCGCACAATAGCCTGAACTTCGTGTTCCACGGCGGTTCTGGTTCTTCCGCTCAGGAAATCAAAGACTCCGTAAGCTACGGTGTTATCAAAATGAATATCGATACCGACACCCAGTGGGCAACCTGGGAAGGTATCCTGAAGTACTACAAAGAAAACGAAGCTTACCTGCAGAGTCAGCTGGGTAACCCGAAAGGCGAAGATCAGCCGAACAAGAAATACTACGATCCGCGCGTATGGCTGCGTGCTGCACAGAGCAGCATGGTAACGCGTCTGGAGCAGGCTTTTAAAGAACTGAACGCGATCGACGTTCTGTAATTTACGCCGCTTCTGTAACAAAAGGCCTGCATATTGCAGGCCTTTTTCATTGCTAATTCAACAAGCTATCAGCAGCAGAAAGTGTGATCCGCTTGGCGAAAACAGTCCTTTTTGTTTACCCTTTAGGAACCGCACCTTCCCGCGAGGGACGGTTTCCTCTTTTGGAATAACATAAGGACGACAAAATGGAAGATCTTAACGTTGTTGACAGCATCAACAATGCTGGTTCATGGCTGGCGACAAACCAGGCATTGTTGCTGAGCTATGCCGTTAATATCGTGGCGGCAATCGCCATCATTATTATTGGTATGATCGTGGCGCGTATTATCTCCAATACGGTAAACCGCCTGATGGTGGCAAGAAATATTGATGCGACGGTAGCGGATTTTCTTTCCACGCTGGTGCGCTATGGGGTCATTGCTTTTACTTTAATTGCTGCGCTCGGGCGCGTTGGGGTGCAAACGGCCTCAGTGATCGCCGTGCTCGGTGCCGCCGGTCTGGCCATTGGTCTTGCATTGCAGGGCTCGCTTTCAAACCTTGCGGCAGGTGTCTTACTGGTCACCTTCCGCCCCTTCCGCTCTGGTGAGTATGTCGATTTGGGTGGAGTCGCCGGGACAGTGTTACAGGTGCAAATCTTCTCTACCACTATGCGCACCGTTGATGGTCGCATCGTGGTGATCCCAAACGGCAAAATCATCGCCGGTAACATTATTAACTTCTCGCGTGAACCGGTACGCCGCAATGAATTTATTATCGGTGTGGCTTATGACTCTGATATCGACCAGGTGACCCGCGTATTGACCGAAATTATCCAGGCGGATGATCGCATTCTGAAAGACCGGGAGATGACGGTACGGCTCAATGAACTGGGCGCATCTTCAATTAACTTTGTGGTGCGTGTCTGGAGTAAGAGCAGCGATCTACAAAACGTCTATTGGGATGTGCTTGAGCTTATCAAACGTCGCTTTGATGAAGAGAGCATCAGTTTCCCTTACCCGCAGATGGACGTTAACTTTAAACGTGTCAAACAGACAGCGGATCAATAAATCTCCGGGCCGACTGAGTCGGCCTTTTTTTCATCTGTCATATTAGCGTTACTTATTGCTGATTAATATTATCAATTTCCGCTAATGATATTGCCGCGCTATAGTCTGTTTCGGTAATGAATCTGACGGAAACGTAACGTGTTAACTTATTATTTTCAAGGTCTTACACTTGGCGCTGCGCTTATCCTCCCCCTTGGTCCGCAAAATGCTTTTGTGATGAATCAGGGGATTCGCAGGCAGTATCATGTAATGACAGCTTTTCTCTGTGCAGTAAGCGATCTTTTTCTGATTTGCGCAGGCATTTTTGGTGGCAGCGCACTGCTGATGCAATCGCCATGGCTCATGGCGCTGGTCACCTGGGGTGGGGTGGCGTTTCTACTGTGGTACGGTTTTGGGGCGTTTAAAAGCGCGTTTAGCAGCAATCTGAAGATAGTCAGCGCGGGATCACTACGCCAGGGACGCTGGCGTATTATTGCCACCATGTTGGCGGTAACCTGGCTCAATCCTCATGTTTATCTTGATACCTTTGTTGTGCTTGGTAGCCTTGGTGGGCAGTTAGCAGCGGAACCCAAACGCTGGTTTGCACTTGGCACAGTGAGTGCGTCATTTTTATGGTTTTTTAGTCTCGCCTTGCTTGCCGCCTGGCTGGCACCACGGCTTCGGACAGTGAAAGCGCAGCGGGTTATTAACACCCTGGTAGGCCTGGTAATGTGGGTTATCGCGCTGCAGTTAGCAAAAGAGGGTATCCAGCATGTGCAGGAGTTAGTGAGTTAAGTTAACTCTGATGGACAATTTGAGTTGACCCGCTAAGCTTGCTGCCAGGCGTCCGCGTTAATATTGGTATCAAAGCACCATGGAGGAGCAATTGTGAAATATAAAGTGATAGCCCTGGCGGCAATGGTCGGTTTCAGCGCAATGGCGGTGCAGGCGAGTGAATTACCTGATGGCCCGCATATTGTTACTTCTGGAACGGCAAGCGTGGATGCGACACCGGATATCGCGACTCTGGCGATAGAGGTAAATGTCGCAGCGAAAGATGCAGCTTCGGCCAAGAAACAGGCAGATGATCGTGTTGCGCAATATCTGAGTTTCCTTGAGCAAAACGGTATCGCGCGTAAGGATATTGATTCAGCGAATCTTCGCACCCAACCTGATTATGACTACCAGGATGGCAAAAGTATTCTGAAAGGTTATCGCGCGGTGCGCTCGGTCGAAGTGACCCTACGCTCGCTGGATAAACTCAATTCATTGCTGGATGGTGCGCTAAAAGCAGGGCTGAACGAGATCCGTTCCGTCACGCTGGGCGTTGCGCAACCTGACTCCTTTAAGGATAAAGCCCGTAAAGCAGCAATTGATGACGCTACGCGCCAGGCGCAGCAACTGGCCGCGGGTTTCAACGCGAAGCTTGGCCCGGTCTATAGCGTTCGCTACCATGTTTCGAACTACCAACCCAGCCCGATGGTGCGGATGATGAAAGCCGATGCGGCTGCGCCGACCTCTGCGCAGGAGACTTACGAACAGCCAACTATCCAGTTTGATGATCAGGTAGATGTGGTGTTCCAGCTTGAGCCAGCGCAAGGTCAGGCACAAGAGAGCGGAACTAAGCAATAATTTTACTTTTACCCTTCTCCCTTTCGGGGGAAGGGTAAAATCAATCCTGCCTTAATACCCGATGCCCGTACTCGAGTAACGCATCTGTAACGTTGCGCATCATCCGGCTTTCCGGCGCAAACCGATGCCAGTAAAGCATACGGCGTTGCAGCAAACCCGGTGTCAGATCGATAAGATCGCCGCTGTTGAGTTCTTTCTCAATTTGCAGATGCGGGATCATACAGCAGGTCGTACCCTGGCGCGCCAGTTGCACAAAGGCTTCAGAAGAGTTAACGATATGGCAGGGCACGCTGCCCGGTGGTAAATCAAAGTATTGCTGTAAGAAGGCCTGATGCATATCGTCCAGATGGTCAAAAGCGACAGCGGGCGCTTTTAGCAGTGCCGAGCGGGTGACGCCGTTAGGGAAATAACGCGCGGCAAACTCTTTCGAACCCACAAACAGGTAATCCAGCGCCCCAAGCCGATCAACCAGACAACTCGGCAACGCTTGCGGCTGGATACTGACGGCACCGACCACTTCCCCACGACGCAGGCGCTCCTGTGTGCGGGTTTCATCTTCCACCTGCAAATTCAGGCGGATCGGAGAATCAGCCAGTACCGGAGCCAGCGCGGGCAATAGCCAGGTTGCCAGACTGTCGGCATTGACCGCCAGTGACAGCAGCAGCGGTGTCGAACCAGTTTGTTCATCTCCCAGCCACTCCTCTTCCAGCAGCTCTACCTGGCGCAACAGTGCCAGCAGCTTTTGCCCCTGCTCGGTAGGCCGGGGCGGAACGGTACGCACTAATAGCGGCTGACCAAACATATTTTCCAGTTGCTTAATACGCTGCGATACGGCGGACTGAGTTATACATAGTTTCTGCGCGGCGCGCTCGAACCCACGTTCACGAATGACTGCATCAAGTGCTTGTAATGTTCTGTAGTCCGGACGTTTCATTGCTCTGACATACTCCTGAAAAATATCTCCCAGCACTATGACATAATTTTTTGAGAGATTCAGACGAAATTGGTGGTTGTTTAATGTGATACTCATCACAGGGACATTTGCTCACAGGATGTCTATAATGCGCCTGAAATTCCATAGCACAGGCGAACGACCATGACTCAGGATGAACTCAAAAAAGCGGTGGGCTGGGCAGCACTCAAGTATGTTGAACCCGGTACGATTGTAGGCGTAGGAACAGGATCTACCGCTGCGCACTTTATTGATGCTCTGGGCACCATGAAAAACCAGATTGAAGGCGCGGTTTCCAGCTCAGATGCCTCTACTGAAAAATTGCAAAGCCTTGGCATTACCGTTTTCGATCTCAACCAGGTTGATCGGCTGGGTATCTATGTTGACGGAGCCGACGAAATCAATGGTCATATGCAGATGATCAAAGGTGGCGGCGCGGCGCTAACGCGTGAAAAAATTATCGCTTCAGTTGCTGATAAATTTATCTGTATCGCCGATGCCTCAAAACAGGTCGATATACTGGGTAAATTCCCACTGCCAGTGGAGGTCATACCGATGGCGCGCAGCGCCGTAGCGCGCCAGTTGGTTAAACTGGGTGGTCGCCCGGAATATCGCCAGAACGTGGTTACCGACAATGGCAACGTTATCCTTGATGTCTATGGCCTGGAGATCCTCGACCCGGTTGCGTTGGAAAATAGCATTAACAGTATTCCAGGTGTGGTTACTGTAGGGTTATTCGCCAATCGCGGTGCGGATGTGGCGCTGATTGGAACCGCTGACGGCGTGAAAACCATTACAAAATGATCTGATCGGGGAGATGCCTGTCTCCCCATAAAAAACGCTAATGGCAAATTTGGTGATATATATCACGTTTATTCGCCAGCAATACGTCCCTCCGCCAAAAGTTGCCCATTTCACAGTATTTTTATCTGCTATTTACCTCTGTATGGCATCTCTTCAGAGTGCCGACGCAAACGTTCATATTGCCGCGATAGTTTTTTTTGATATGTTGGCTAACGCAGGAGTGCAATCTGCACAACATCACAGTCGAGATAAAACAGGGTCGGGTAAATGGCAAAGGTATCACTGGAGAAAGACAAGATTAAGTTTCTGCTCGTTGAAGGCGTTCACCAGAAAGCTCTGGATAGCCTTCGCGCGGCGGGTTACACCAACATTGAGTTTCACAAAGGCGCGTTGGACAGCGAGCAATTGAAAGAGTCCATCCGTGATGCCCACTTCATTGGCCTGCGATCCCGTACCCAACTGACTGAAGATGTCATTGCCGCAGGAGAGAAGCTGGTCGCCATCGGCTGTTTCTGCATTGGTACTAATCAGGTCAATCTGGATGCGGCTGCGAAACGCGGTATCCCGGTATTCAATGCGCCTTTCTCCAACACTCGCTCTGTAGCAGAGCTGGTGATTGGCGAGTTACTCCTGCTGATGCGCGGTATTCCAGAGGCGAATGCCAAAGCACACCGCGGTATCTGGAATAAACTAGCGGTTGGTTCTTATGAAGCGCGCGGTAAAAAACTCGGTATTATCGGCTACGGTCATATTGGCACCCAACTTGGTATTCTCGCTGAATCACTGGGTATGCATGTCTTTTTCTACGATATCGAAAACAAGCTGCCGCTCGGCAATGCTACACAGGTGCAGCATCTTTCCGATTTGCTGAATATGAGCGATGTTGTCAGCCTGCATGTGCCGGAAAATGCCTCTACCAGGGATATGATTGGTGCAGAAGAGCTGGCACTGATGAAACCCGGCGCATTATTAATTAACGCCGCGCGCGGTACTGTGGTGGACATCCCGGCCTTGTGTGATGCGCTAAAACGCAAACATCTGGCGGGTGCCGCAATTGACGTTTTCCCGACAGAACCTGCCACTAACAGCGATCCATTTGACTCACCGCTGTGTGAGTTCGATAACGTATTACTGACGCCGCATATTGGTGGTTCCACGCAAGAAGCTCAGGAAAATATCGGCCTGGAAGTGGCCGGTAAACTGGTGAAATATTCCGATAATGGATCGACGCTTTCGGCCGTGAATTTCCCGGAGGTTTCGCTACCGTTGCATGGTGGTCGTCGTTTACTGCATATCCATGAAAACCGACCGGGTGTGCTGACGGCGCTTAACCAAATTTTCGCCAACCAGGGCATCAATATCGCCGCACAGTATCTGCAAACTACACCGTATATGGGTTATGTCGTGGTTGATATTGAAGCGGACGCAGAAGTGGCGCAACAGGCGCTACAGAGTATGAAAGCTATCCCAGGCACTATCCGCGCCCGTTTGCTGTTCTGATAAGGGCAAACCGCTCCTCTCCCCGGTGCGGGAGAGGATTATTACCACTGCCACACTTTCGACGGTGTCACCACCGCAGGCAGGGGAATATCCCACTTTTCTACCGGCAGGACTTCAACACCCTGACAATCATGTGCATAGCCCACCGGGTGCAGATTATGTTCACGCCAGTTTTGCAGTGTGCGATCGTAAAAACCGCCCCCCATGCCTAAACGCTGCCCCTGCTCATCGAAAGCAACCAGCGGCGTAATCAGAACATCAAGCTGACTGAGCGGTAATACATCGCGTACGTCCAGTTTTGGTTGCTGAATTTTTAGACGATTTATCACCAGTTCGCTATGGGGATGATACTGCAAAAAAAGCAAATTCCCTGGACTAAACGGGTGCAAAACAGGCAGGTAGACACGTTTGCCGCTCCGCCAGAGTTGTTCAATGAGCGGTTGGGTATCGAGCTCGCCATCAAAAGAGAGAAACAGGGCAACAGTATGGCTCAGGACCACCGGGGGATAAGCCATCATGCGCGCAGCGGCTTGCTGGGCAAAATGAGCCTGCTGCTCACTGGTAAGTGAACGGCGACGCTGACGAATGAGTTGGCGAATTTCTTGTCTGGATGAAGGAATATCAGGCAGTTGCGTCATGATAGTAACAAGAAGGGAATCTCCGAGATGCCGCCGCAGGCTGTAACCCTTGAACCCTTGGTTCAAGGTGAATGCGTCGTCATGATCTTAAGGCTTCTCGGATAAACCGAGCATGCTCACCAACCATGGATCGCCACATTCTTGTGGTATGAAATATCGGCTCAGGGGACTGGCCCGCTTGCAAACATCTCAGAGAAATTTTTATCTTCACGGTCACTTTACCATAGTTGACCCTGAAGTGTTATTCAAACTTTGGACCCGGTCTTTCAGTTATGCGACCCTGCTCAAGCAATGCCTGTTCGATGGTCTGCTGTAACATCCGAATACGCTGTTCCATACTTGCGGCGTACTCGCGGGTTTTTGCTTTTTCCTGAGTCAACTCGTAACTGATGTTTAACGCGGCGATAAACACCAACTGCTCAGTATTTGTGACTCTAGTGCGAACTTTCAGATCTTGCAACCGCTGATTCAGATCTTCCGCAGCCTGATTCAGAGCGTCTATCTGTTCAGGCGGGCAGTTCACTCGCAGTGAACGGCCAAAAATTTGGATATCGACGGGTTGTGCAGACATGCCACCTTCCTGCTGTTTGACTGCGTGCTGCCTTCGCATTCAGGCTGTGGTCTGCGAAGGGGCGATAATATAAGCCACCCTGGAAATACCTTTCAAGTTTTTTTGCGACTATACCTTAAGTATTTATAGTGCACACAAAGGCAAGTAACGTGAAGTTTCACGGGTATATCACCAGGGGCCAAAGTGGTAGCATATCATGAATAATCCCCCTAACGACGACGAATGCGCATGTCTATACAGAATGAACAACCTGGTTACAACGACGTAGGTCAGCTACTCAAGCAGCAAGGAGTGGGGTTGATCCCCGCAGAAATGCACGGGCTTATCGCGGGGATGCTGTGTGGTGGTAATAATGACAGCTCCTGGCTACCGCTGCTGCATGATTTGACCAACGATGGCCTGGCCTTTGGTCATGAGCTGGCGCAGGCGCTGCGTAATATGCACTCGGCAACCAGCGATTCGCTCGAAGATGACGGTTTCCTGTTCCAGCTCTATCTGCCGGAAGGCGATGATGTCAGCGTTTTTGATCGTGCTGATGCTTTGGCTGGCTGGGTTAACCATTTTCTGCTCGGCCTTGGCGTAACGCAACCGAAGCTTGATAAAGTCACCGGCGAAACCGGCGAGGCGATTGACGATTTGCGCAACATCGCACAACTGGGCTACGACGAAGACGAAGATCAGGAAGAGCTGGAAATGTCGTTGGAAGAGATCGTCGAATACGTTCGCGTAGCGGCATTGCTGTGCCACGATACCTTTACGCGTCCACAGCCAACTGCGCCAGAAGTACGTAAACCCACTTTACATTAATCAGCCTTGCAGGGAGGAGGTGTCATGACCCAGTCAGAGTTTCTCCATCGTCGCCAGAATTTGCTGGCGCAGATGGTTCCCGCCAGCGCGGCGATAATCTTCGCCGCCCCGGAAGCAACCCGTAGCGCTGACAGTGAATACCCGTATCGCCAGAACAGCGATTTCTGGTACCTCACTGGCTTTAACGAGCCGGAAGCGGTGCTGGTGCTGATTAAAAGTGATGACACCCATAATCACAGCGTGCTGTTTAATCGCGTGCGCGATAAAAATGCCGAAATCTGGTTTGGACGTCGCCTCGGACAGGAAGGGGCACCGGAAAAACTTGGCGTTGATCGCGCATTACCTTTCCCGGAGATAGACACGCATCTGTATCAGTTGCTCAATGGTCTTGATGCGGTCTATCACGCTCAGGGTGAGTACAATTATGCTGACACTATTGTCTTTAACGCACTGAATAAGTTGCGTAAAGGCTCAAAGCAGAATTTGACGGCCCCTGGTACGATGATTGACTGGCGTCCCCTTGTGCATGAGATGCGTCTGTTTAAATCTGCCGAAGAGATTGATGTATTGCGCCGCGCTGGAGAGATCTCGGCACTGGCGCATACACGAGCGATGCAAGTGTGCCGCCCCGGCATGTTTGAATATCACCTGGAAGGCGAAATTCAGCATGAATTTAACCGCCACGGTGCGCGTTTTCCCTCTTATAACACCATTGTTGGTGCGGGAGAAAATGGCTGCATTCTGCACTACACCGAGAACGAAAGTCAGATGCAGGATGGCGAGCTAGTACTGATTGATGCTGGCTGTGAATATGAAGGTTACGCCGGAGATATTACCCGTACCTTCCCGGTGAATGGTAAATTCACCCCGGCGCAGCGCGAAATCTACGACATTGTCCTGGCATCTCTGGAGCGCGCTCTTGAACTCTACCGACCAGGCACTTCCATCCAGGAAGTGACGGGTGAAGTGGTGCGTATCATGATTACTGGTTTAGTAAAACTTGGCATATTGCAGGGTGATATTGATGAGCTGGTGGCAAACAATGCTCACCGTCCCTTTTTTATGCATGGTTTAAGCCACTGGCTGGGGCTGGATGTGCATGATGTGGGCGTTTACGGACAGGATCGCTCGCGCGTGCTGGCACCCGGTATGGTGTTGACTATAGAACCGGGTCTCTATATCGCGCCGGATGCCGATGTGCCTGAGCAGTATCGGGGCATTGGTATCCGTATTGAGGATGACATCGTTATCACAGCAGATGGCAATGAGAATCTCACTGCCAGCGTCGTTAAGGCGCCGGATGAGATCGAAGCGTTAATGGCGGCGGCGCGGCATTCATGAGTGTGATTATTGTTGGCGGTGGCATGGCGGGGGCAACCCTGGCACTGGCTATTTCCCATTTAACTCACGGCCAACTTCCCGTGCATCTGGTGGAAGCTAACGCGCCCGACAGCAAAGATCATCCTGGTTATGATGCCCGCGCTATTGCGCTGGCGGCAGGCACCTGTCAGCAACTGGCGCGAGTCGGTGTCTGGCAAGCAATAGCCAACTGCGCAACACCGATTTCAACGGTCCATGTTAGCGACCGCGGTCATGCTGGTTTTGTTACCCTGGAAGCGGCGGATTATCGCCTTGATGCGCTCGGGCATGTGGTGGAGCTGCATGATATCGGGCAGCGGTTATTTACTCTCCTGCAAAAAGCGCCTGGCGTAACGCTGCATTGTCCGGATCGGCTTAGCCATTTTAGCCGGGAACTACAGCAGGTCAGCGTGACCCTGGAGAGCGGGGCGCAGATTACCGGTCAGTTGCTGGTAGCGGCGGATGGTTCACGTTCTTCGCTCGGCGAACAACTGGGCAAAAGCTTCCAGCAGACGCCTTATCATCAGGTGGCGGTGATCGCGAATGTGACTACCTCCATTGAGCATCAGGGACGCGCATTTGAGCGGTTTACCGAACACGGTCCGTTGGCAATGTTACCGATGTCTCAGGGGCGCAGCTCGCTGGTATGGTGCCATCCATTGGCTCAGCAGCAGCAGGTGGCTGCCTGGTCTGATGAACGCTTCTGCCTGGCGTTGCAGCAAGCCTTTGGCTGGCGGCTTGGGCGCATTCTTCATGTCGGGAAGCGTAGCGTTTATCCGCTGGCGCTCACGTCTGTTTCCTCTCCCGTTTCTCATCGTGCAGTGCTGGTCGGAAACGCGGCACAGACACTACACCCCATCGCCGGACAGGGTTTTAACCTTGGGATGCGTGACGTGATGTCACTAGCGGAAACGCTGGCTGATGCCTGGTTCGCAGGGGATGATGTGGGAAATTATAAGGTGCTGGTGAACTATCAGGATCGTCGCAAAGCTGACAAGCAGACGACCATTGGCGTTACCGACGGTTTGGTGCATCTTTTTGCCAATCGCTGGGCACCACTGGTGGTTGGACGTAACCTGGGGTTAATGGCGATGGAATTATTCACCCCGGCGCGCGATGTGCTGGCGCAGCGAACCCTCGGTTGGGTTGCCCGTTAAGGACTAAAGGAGCTATTAGAGTGCAGAGTGTTGATATTGCGATTGTCGGCGGTGGTATGGTCGGTCTGGCGCTGGCCTGCGGATTGCAGGGGAGTGGCTTGCGTGTCGCGGTGCTGGAACAGAACGTCCCTGCCCCCCTGGCAGAAGATGCCCCGCCTGAGTTGCGTGTATCGGCAATCAATGCCGCCAGTGAGAAGCTGCTCGCTCATATTGGCGTCTGGTCAGATATTATCGCTCACCGCGCTTCCTGCTACCATGGCATGGAAGTATGGGAGAAAGATAGTTTTGGCCGTATCGCCTTTGATGATCGCAGTATGGGCTATAGTCACCTTGGCTATATCATCGAAAACGAGGTGATCCATCAGGCGTTGTGGCAAAAAGCCCAGCAGTGTAAGGATGTTATCCTTCTCGCACCGGCAGAATTACAGCAGGTAGCATGGGGCGAAAATGACGCCTTTCTCACCTTAAAAGATGGTGCCATGCTGACGGCGCGTCTGGTGGTGGGGGCTGATGGCGCGAACTCATGGTTGCGCAACAAAGCGGATATTCCGCTGACCTTCTGGGATTATCACCATCATGCCCTGGTAGCGACTATTCGTACCGCTGAGCCACACCAGGCCGTGGCGCGTCAGGTATTCCACAACGATGGCATTCTGGCGTTTCTACCCCTGAACGACGCGCACCTCTGTTCTATTGTCTGGTCGCTGCCGCCGGAACGGGCTAAAGCGATGCAGCAGGCAAGCGTTGAAGAGTTCAATCAGGCATTGTGTGTTGCGTTTGATAACCGGCTTGGCATATGCCAGCTTGAGAGTGAACGGCTTGTTTTCCCGCTGACCGGGCGCTATGCACGCCAGTTTGCCGGACATCGTTTTGCTCTGGTGGGTGATGCGGCACATACCATCCATCCTCTTGCCGGGCAGGGCGTTAATCTAGGCTTTATGGATGTTGCTGAGCTGATCACCGAGCTAAAGCGTTTACATCGCGAGGGCAAGGATATTGGTCAGCATCTCTATCTGCGCCGCTATGAGCGCAGCCGTAAACATAGCGCTGCACTCATGCTGGCAGGAATGCAGGGCTTTCGCGAGCTGTTTGCGGGTGCTAACCCGGCGAAGAAGCTCATTCGCGATATCGGTCTGAAACTAACCAACACCCTTCCTGCTGTAAAATCTCAGTTGTTACGCCAGGCGCTAGGTCTTAACGATCTGCCTGAATGGTTACGTTAACCGCGTCACACTTTCTCTTCCCGGTCCCGGGGAGAGAAATCTCGCTCTCATTTGAAATATTCTAATTTTACGCGCTTTATCGGATTAGTTTTTCTCATGCTGTGGTTTTTCTTTTGCGTAAAAATTGTCTCTTTTGACAGATAAAACACTAAAAACATTCCTTGTTGTTGCGTTTTGTTAATTTATTTTTAAGGTGAATTGACATTTTTTTAGCATAAAACTCTGGTGGCGTTTTTGCATTTTTAGGTCATAAGCTAATGTGATGGCCCATTTTCTTTGATGGTTTAGCCTCCCTTTCGGTGATAAGTTCAGGGAAAAGAGAACGTTTGCGTCTCTAACCCAGCCCAGCTTATTCGACGAGGAAAAGATGGCTCAGCAGACCCCTTTATATGAACAACATGTACTATGCGGCGCTCGTATGGTGGATTTCCATGGCTGGATGATGCCGCTGCATTATGGTTCGCAACTGGATGAGCACCATGCAGTGCGTACCGATGCCGGAATGTTTGATGTCTCGCACATGACCATTGTCGATCTTAAGGGCAGCCGTACCCGGGAATTTTTGCGCTACTTACTGGCAAACGACGTCGCCAGGCTAACAAAAACCGGTAAAGCGCTTTACACCGGTATGCTAAATGCTTCCGGCGGCGTGATCGATGACCTCATCGTTTACTACTTCAGTGAAGATTTCTTCCGCCTCGTTGTTAACTCCGCTACCCGCGAAAAAGACCTCTCCTGGATTGCTCAACATGCTGAACCTTTCTCTGTCGATATCAGTGTTCGCGATGATCTCTCGCTGATTGCCGTCCAGGGGCCGAATGCCCAAAAGAAAGCCGCCAGTTTATTTAGCGATGCCCAGCGTAGCGCTGTTGAGGGGATGAAACCTTTCTTCGGTGTAGAAGCGGATGACTTTTTTATTGCTACCACGGGTTATACCGGCGAAGCAGGCTATGAAATTGCGTTACCGAATGAAAAAGCCGCTGATTTCTGGAAGTCGCTGGTAGATGCTGGCGTGAAGCCATGTGGTCTGGGTGCGCGCGATACGCTGCGCCTGGAGGCCGGCATGAATCTGTATGGTCAGGATATGGACGAAAGTGTTTCGCCGCTGGCCGCCAATATGGGCTGGACCATCGCGTGGGAGCCACAGGATCGCCAGTTTATTGGTCGTGAAGCGCTGGAACAACAGCGTGAAAATGGCACCGAACAACTGGTGGGGCTGGTCATGACTGAAAAAGGCGTGCTGCGCAGTGGTTTACCGGTACGTTTTACCGATGCGCAAGGTAACCTGCAAGAAGGGGTCATTACCAGCGGCACTTTCTCGCCAACGCTTGGCTACAGCATCGCACTGGCGCGTGTTCCGGCGGGGATAGGCGAGACAGCTATTGTGCAGATCCGTAACCGTGAAATGCCGGTAAAAGTGACCAAACCCGTGTTTGTACGCGCAGGCAAAGCCGTCGCGTAACCTATTTTTATCTGGAGAGAATAAGATGAGCAATGTACCAGGCGAACTGAAATACAGCAAAGAACACGAGTGGCTGCGCAAAGAAGCAGACGGCACTTACACCGTTGGCATTACTGAACATGCGCAGGAGTTGCTGGGTGATATGGTCTTTGTTGACCTGCCGGAAGTGGGCGCAACCGTTAGCGCAGGCGATGACTGCGCGGTGGCTGAATCTGTAAAAGCCGCTTCAGATATCTATGCCCCTATCAGCGGTGAAATCGTTGCGGTTAACGATGAGCTGAGCGACTCCCCGGAATTGATCAACAGTGAACCATATACCGCTGGCTGGATCTTTAAAATCAAAGCTGACGATGAGGCAGAAGTTGCCGCGTTACTGGATGCGATTGCTTACACTGCGCTGTTGGAAAACGAATAAATACGCTTCTGCAAACTAAGTTTGTTGGTCCGTTAGTTGATTCCCCTCCCGTAGCTGGGAGGGGGAAAAGAAAGAACATCATCACTGCACGTTTCAGGAACCATCGCTCATGACTCAGACGTTAAGTCAGCTTGAAAATCGCGGCGCATTTATCGATCGCCATATTGGCCCGGACGCTTTGCAACAGCAGGAGATGCTGAAGACCGTTGGGGCAGACTCGCTCAATGCGTTGATCTCGCAAATCGTCCCGCAGGATATTCAGCTTGCCCCGCCGCCGCAGGTCGGGGAACCCGCCCCGGAATACGCTGCGCTTGCTGAGTTAAAAGCGATTGCGCAGCGCAACAAGCGCTTTAAGTCATACATTGGCATGGGTTATACCGCCGTGCAGTTGCCTCCGGTTATTCTGCGCAATATGCTGGAAAATCCGGGCTGGTACACCGCCTACACCCCTTATCAGCCTGAGGTATCGCAGGGACGTCTTGAAGCGTTGCTCAATTTCCAGCAGGTCACGTTGGATCTGACCGGGCTGGATATCGCCTCTGCGTCGTTACTGGATGAGGCGACCGCCGCTGCCGAAGCAATGGCTATGGCCAAACGTGTAAGCAAACTGAAAGGGGCGAACCGCTTCTTTGTGGCGGCAGATGTACATCCGCAAACGTTGGATGTAGTGCGCACCCGTGCAGAAACGTTTGGTTTTGACGTGATCGTCGATGATGCGGCAAAAGTCGTCGATCATCAGGATGTTTTCGGCGTGCTGTTACAGCAGGTAGGCACCACCGGTGAAGTACATGACTACAGCGCGCTTATCGCCGAGTTGAAAAGCCGTAAAATCATCGTTAGCGTAGCCGCCGATTTTATGGCGCTGGTGCAGCTCACCGCACCGGGCAAACAGGGCGCAGATATTGTGTTCGGCTCCGCTCAGCGCTTTGGCGTACCGATGGGTTATGGCGGCCCACACGCGGCATTCTTTGCCGCCAAAGATGAATTTAAACGCTCCATGCCTGGCCGCATTATCGGGGTGTCAAAAGATGCCGCAGGTAATACCGCGCTACGTATGGCGATGCAGACTCGTGAGCAGCATATCCGTCGCGAGAAAGCGAACTCCAATATTTGTACTTCTCAGGTGCTGTTGGCCAATATCGCCAGCCTGTATGCCGTGTATCACGGTCCAGTTGGCCTGAAGCGTATTGCCGGTCGTATTCATCGCTTGACCGATATCCTTGCCGCAGGCTTGCAGCGCAAGGGGCTGAAGCTGCGTCATGCACACTATTTTGACACCCTCTGTGTTGAAGTCACTGATAAAGCTGCTGTGTTGGCACGTGCGGAAGCGCAGGAGATCAACCTGCGTAGCGATATACACAACGCAGTGGGCATTACGCTGGATGAAACCACGACGCGTGAAGATGTACTGACTCTGTTTAGCGTACTGTTGGGTGAAAATCATGGGCTGGATATTGATGCGCTGGATAAAGACGTGGCGCTGGACAGCCGTTCCATTATGCCATCTATGCAGCGCGAAGATGAGATTCTGACGCACCCGGTATTCAACCGCTACCATAGCGAAACCGAGATGATGCGTTACATGCATTCGCTGGAGCGTAAAGATCTGGCATTGAATCAGGCGATGATCCCGCTAGGCTCCTGTACCATGAAGCTGAACGCGGCGGCAGAAATGATCCCCATTACCTGGCCGGAATTTGCTGAACTGCATCCGTTCTGCCCAACTGAGCAGGCTGAAGGTTATCAGCAGATGATCGCACAGCTTTCAGACTGGCTGGTGAAACTCACTGGCTACGATGCTCTCTGCATGCAGCCGAACTCCGGTGCGCAGGGGGAATATGCAGGTCTGTTGGCGATTCGTCACTATCACGAAAGCCGCAATGAAGGCCACCGCGATATCTGCCTGATCCCAAGCTCTGCGCATGGCACTAACCCAGCATCGGCACAGATGGCTGGTATGCAGGTGGTGGTTGTAGCTTGTGATAAAAATGGCAATATCGATCTGGCGGATCTGCGCGCGAAAGCGGAGCAAGCGGGCGATAATCTCTCCTGCATTATGGTGACTTACCCATCGACTCACGGGGTATACGAAGAGACCATTCGTGAAGTGTGCAAAGTGGTACATCAGTTTGGCGGCCAGGTCTACCTGGATGGCGCGAATATGAATGCCCAGGTCGGAATCACTTCACCGGGCTTTATTGGCGCAGACGTTTCACACCTGAACCTACATAAAACGTTCTGCATCCCGCATGGCGGCGGCGGTCCGGGCATGGGCCCGATTGGCGTAAAAGCCCATCTGGCACCGTTCGTTCCGGGTCACAGTGTGGTACAGATCGAGGGTGTGCTAACCCGCCAGGGAGCTGTATCTGCGGCGCCTTTCGGCAGCGCCTCTATTCTGCCGATCAGTTGGATGTACATTCGTATGATGGGGGCGGAAGGGCTGAAAAAAGCCAGTCAGGTCGCCATTCTTAATGCTAACTATATTGCCAGCCGCCTGAAAGATGCTTTCCCGGTGCTGTATACCGGTCGTGATGGCCGCGTTGCGCATGAATGTATTCTGGATATTCGTCCGTTGAAAGAAGAGACCGGCATCAGCGAGCTCGATATTGCTAAGCGACTGATTGACTACGGTTTCCATGCGCCGACTATGTCTTTCCCTGTCGCAGGCACGTTAATGGTGGAACCGACCGAATCGGAAAGCAAAGTGGAGCTGGACCGCTTTATCGATGCCATGTTGGCAATTCGTAGCGAGATCGATCGCGTAAAACAGGGTGAATGGCCGCAGGAAGATAACCCGTTAGTTAACGCTCCGCATACTCAGAATGAACTGGTTGGCGAGTGGAACCACGGTTACAGCCGTGAACTGGCGGTATTCCCGGCAGGCGTTGCGAATAAATACTGGCCGACGGTGAAACGTCTGGATGATGTGTATGGTGATCGCAATCTGTTCTGCTCCTGTGTGCCGATGAGCGAATATCAGTAATGCTGTAAATCAGCTATTTTTTAAGGGCGCTTCGGCGCCCTTTATTTTTGGAGAAAAGCATGGCTATTGCATTGATTACGGGCGCAAGCCGGGGAATTGGCAGGGCGACGGCACTCTTGCTGTCGCAAGAAGGCTATACCGTGGCGGTGAATTATCACCAGAATGAACAAGCCGCCAATGAGGTGGTTGCAGTGATAACGGCCGCCGGTCGCAGAGCATTTGCTGTGCAGGCTGATATCAGCAATGAAACTCAGGTGGAGGCTATGTTTGCACGCCTTGATCAAGAGAAGGAGCCGCTAACCGCACTGGTTAATAATGCCGGGATCCTCTTTCAACAAACCCGCGTCGAGGGGTTGACCGCTGAGCGTATTAACCGTGTGTTGGCAACGAATGTCACTGGCTATTTTCTCTGTTGTCGCGAAGCGGTAAAGCGCATGTCAGCACAAAATGGGGGCCAAGGTGGGGCAATTGTCAACGTTTCCTCAGCGGCAGCGCGACTGGGTTCAGCTGGCGAATATGTTGATTATGCCGCATCGAAAGGCGCTGTTGATACGCTCACTATCGGCCTGTCGCTGGAGGTAGCGGCAAGCGGTATTCGAGTCAATGGTGTTCGACCTGGCTTTATCTATACCGAAATGCATGCCAGCGGTGGGGAGCCAGGACGCGTTGATCGGGTCAGCGGTGCGATACCTATACAACGCGGCGGGCAGCCCGAAGAGGTTGCGCAGGCAATCGCCTGGTTATTGAGTGACAAAGCATCTTACGTTACAGGGAGTTTTATTGATGTGGCCGGGGGAAGGTAAAAAACCACTCCCCAACGGGGAGTGGTGGTGTACTCAGAGTTTCTCACCGTTGCTGGCAATCACCTCTTTATACCAGTTGAAGCTTTTTTTACGGGAGCGAGACATATCGCCGGTGCCATCATCGTGTTTGTTCACGTAGATAAAGCCGTAGCGCTTACTGTATTGGCCGGTGGTGAATGAAACGCAATCGATACAGCCCCACGGGGTGTACCCCATCAGATCCACACCGTCGTAGGTTACTGCTTCTATCATCTCTTTGACGTGCGCGCGCAGGTAATCAATACGGTAATCGTCGTTAATGCTGCCATCTTCTTCGACTTTATCGTAAGCGCCAAAACCGTTTTCCACGATAAACAGCGGCTTCTGATAACGTTCATAGAGTTCGCACAGCGCATAGCGCAAGCCTACCGGATCGATCTGCCAGCCCCAGTCGGAGGCTTTGACGTGTGGGTTTGGTACGCTGCCCTGGAAGCCGGATAACGCATCACCGGAACCGCCGTCTGCTTTTACCGCATTGGTCATGTAATAGCTAAAACCGAGGTAATCACAGCAGCCTTCACGCAGGGTTTGCTCATCGCCCGCTTCCATTTTTATCGTAAAGCCACGACGCTCCCACTCGTTTAGGACATATGATGGGTAATATCCGCGCAGTTGAACATCGGTAAAGACATAGCGTTCACGCATGGATTCTTGCGCGTACATCACATCTTCTGGTTTGCAGGAGAAGGGATAGAGCGGCACCATCGCCAGCATGCAGCCGATTTTCATCTCCGGGTTGATACGGTGGCCGATTTTGACCGCCATGGCGCTGGCAACGAACTGGTGATGCAGCACCTGATACATGGTCTCTTCGGGGTTTTCATGGTCGGTATACACAACGCCGGAACAGCAGTAGCCGAAAAGGGGGGCGCGCCAGTTGCGCTGGTTATTGATTTCATTAAAGGTCATCCAATATTTGACCTTGTTTTTGTAGCGCTCAAAGACCACTTCTGCGAAGCGAACAAAGAAATCGACCACTTTACGGTTGGTCCAGCCGCCGTATTCCTGAACCAGATGCAGCGGCATTTCGAAGTGGGATAAGGTGATGACCGGCTCGATGTTATATTTCAGCAATTCATCGAACATATCATCATAGAATTTCAGCCCTTCTTCATTTGGCTGTAATTCGTCACCTTGCGGAAAGATGCGCGTCCAGGCGATAGAGGTGCGAAAACATTTGAAGCCCATCTCAGCGAACAGTTTGATGTCTTCTTTGTAATGGCCATAAAAATCAACGGCTTCATGGTTCGGGTAGTATTTCCCCGCTTCGACTTGCTGCGTAATTTCACGCGGGACGCCATGCGCACCGCCGGTCAGCACGTCACAAATACTGGGGCCTTTGCCGCCTTTATTCCAGCCGCCTTCAACCTGGTGTGCGGCAACCGCGCCGCCCCACAAAAAATCTTTTGGTAAGGTCAATTTTTTCATCTTTGCTCTTCTCATCATATTAGCTAATAACGAGTCTAACAAAGGTGTTTTAAATGTCACGATATAACAAATTTCCGCAAAGGTAATTTGTTACACCGATAAAACAACCTGTTTTTTTATGCTAATTTCTTCGCCAGTTTCCGCCCCAGTGACTCCAGAATATAGATTACCGGAATTTGCGTGGTAATATCGTAACCGCCGGTGATACGCATTTGCGGTACATGCCAGGAAATATTGAAATCTGCCATTTTCGCCAGCCGGGAGTGTTCATGGCTGGTAATGGTCAGAACCTTGCAGTGATGCAGGCTGAACTGGTTGGCAAACCGCAAAATTTCTTCTGTTTCGCCGGATACTGAAAGCACAATTGCAAGCGCATTTTTTGCCATATCATTAGTGACCGGAAAATAGGGATCATCAATATGGTTACTGAATTTCCCGACATTAGAGAAAAATCGCGCGCCATATTTTGCCAGGGAACCTGAAGTGCCAGCACCAACAAATATAATACGTTCTGAAGATAATATGACATCGACAGCATTATCTAATAGTTTATCAAACTCGTCATTATTGACGCTTTTAAAGAAACTAATAATTTCACTGGCACCGAAATTCGGTTGTGTGGGCTCGTTTTGCTCCAAATATAATTTAAAACGCACGCGAAATTCGGAATAGCCTTCACAGTTAAGCTTTCGGCAAAAACGTAGCACGGTGGTGGTGGAGACACCCGCCGCGTCGGCCAGTTCACGAATTGTCATATACATCACTTTGTCGCGATTTTTTACCACAAAGTTATAGACCATCATCTCCAGATTATTCAGGCTGGCGATAGCGGAATGAGTAAACATCGTCACGGCATGTCCTTTACTTACTGTTAACGTAGCGTGCAATTGTATGGCTCCATGCTGCCATATCTCTGGCGGGGTTTCTCAGACTTTTGCGATTTTTCGGTAGTAATGGGATGAGCTTCGTGTCAATGGTGAGAATAATCAGAAACAATATATATTTGAGCGAACAGGTGTGCACTGGAATCATTCTCAGTTACTCTATAGATGCGACACTTTTTGAACTCTTCTGGGGTCTATCATGGTTAAAAAACCATTAATTACGCAGGGATATACACTGGCAGAGGAAATCGCTAACAGCATCAGCCACGGTATCGGGTTGGTGTTTGGTATTGTCGGCCTTGTGTTGTTGCTGGTGCAGGCTATCGACAGCAATGCCAGTTCGATGGCTATTACCAGCTACAGCCTGTACGGCGGCAGCATGATTTTGCTGTTCCTGGCTTCCACGCTTTATCATGCGATTCCGCATCAGCGTGCAAAGTTATGGCTGAAAAAATTTGACCATTGCGCTATCTACTTATTAATAGCGGGTACCTATACGCCATTTTTGCTGGTTGGGCTGAACTCTCCACTAGCACGCGGGCTGATGATTGTTATCTGGAGCCTCGCGCTATTGGGCGTCCTGTTCAAACTCACTATTGCACACCGTTTTAAAGTACTGTCGCTGATCACATACCTTGCGATGGGGTGGCTCTCTTTGATTGTTATTTACCAGTTGGCGACTCGGCTTTCAGTGGGGGGCGTAACGCTGCTGGCGGTTGGCGGTATGGTCTACTCGCTTGGCGTGATCTTCTACGTCTGTAAGCGCATTCCCTATAATCACGCTATCTGGCATGGTTTTGTGCTCGGTGGCAGCGTCTGCCATTTTCTGGCCATTTATCTGTATGTCGGGCAGCTTTGAGTTGAATTTAACAGGCCTGTGAAAGCACGACTTTACAGGCCTGTAAGCTGCACCTGAGATCAGGCCTCTTGCAGCGAATAGGGTAGCGGTTCAATACTCAGCGTATTTACATCATCACGTACGCGGAATACGCTGCCGGACTCCATATCATTGTTCATTACCACCTGCACCAGCACTCGCCCGTCATCCAACTGCACTGAGGCCAGCACGGTTCCGGTACGACGCCAGTTTTCACCCATCTGCATTTCCAGATCTTCTCCGGCTTCAGGGATGCGGCTAGCTTTGCCCGCCAGAGACCATAAGGCGCGTTTGTTCGCGCCACGGAATTTAGCCCGCGCGACCATTTCCTGCCCGGTATAGCAACCTTTCTTAAAGCTTATGCCACCCAGAGCCTGGAGGTTGGTTGCCTGGGGAATAAACTGCGCGCTGTTTGCAGCATCGATTACCGGCAGCCCGGCTTCGATGTTAAGCGCCAGCCACTGCTGGCTATTATTGAGCTGTGCTTCCCCACGTAGTTTCTCTGTTAGCCGCTCTGCTGTGGCAGAGTCGGTGATGAGCAAGAAGCGCTCGGCGGGATGCTCAAACCAAAGTAAGGTCGTCTCACCATCCTGCACAACCTGTTTTTCACTGTCTGGCAGGTTGGTAAAGAGATTGGCTAATGCAGCACGGGTCTGAAAGCCCGCAATGCCGAGTAATACGTGTTCATCATCTTCTGCGATGGTTACTTTGGAAAAGACGGCATATTTCTTCATCTCTTTCAGTTGTGCTTCTCGCACACTGCGGCGCAGAATCCAGGCGAATCCATCCTGATAATGAAACAACCGTAAATTGCTCCACATTTTGCCCTTAGAATCACAATGGGCGGCCAGCAAATGTTGTTCTTTGGTCATTTGTGCGACATCGGCGGTGAGCTGCCCTTGCAGATATTTTTCACTGTCCGTACCGGTGATTGTCGCTAACGCCCAGTCATCGAGCGTCATAAGCGTCAGCGGCAGACGTGCTGAAGCGGTCGGCTGACGCGGAGGAAATGGTGTAAAAGCCATAATAATGTCCTGATTAGCTTAACGCTGTGTTGGTACTTAATGGTAAAAGAGCCGTTGCCCAATGCAAGTGATAAAGCATGCGATTTGTGCCCTTAACTGCATGTTGCGGGGTACTACGCAGCACAATGAAAGTGTTACAGGCAACGTGAGTTATTCTGGAAGGTGGCTTCAGAGGTTAAATATTCCACAAAAGAATTATTAAAAACACGTTACAATAGGTCAATCATGCTGATGTAGGGAGAAATACATGGATATTCATAACAAAGCCCGTATCCACTGGGCATGCCGCCGCGGAATGCGCGAACTCGATATCTCCATCATGCCTTTTTTTGAACATGAGTACGACACGCTAAGCGACGATGACAAACGCTTGTTTATCCGTCTACTTGAAAACGATGACCCGGACTTATTTAACTGGTTGATGAATCACGGCAAACCTCAGGATGCGGAGTTGCAAAGAATGGTGCAGTTAATACAGACACGGAATCGGGATCGTGGTCCTGTGGCAATCTGATCTACGCGTCTCATGGCGCGCCCAATGGCTCTCTTTACTGCTGCATGGATTAGTAGCCGCGATTATTTTGTTAATGCCCTGGCCGCTGAGCTATACACCTTTATGGCTTTTGTTATTGTCGCTGGTGGTCTTTGACTGCGTGCGTAGCCAGCGGCGCATCAATGCTTGCCATGGTGAGATCAAATTACTGATGGACTCAAGGCTGCGTTGGCAAGGGCAGGAATGGGAAATAGTCGGTTCGCCATGGATATTACGCAGCGGCGTGATGTTGCGTTTGCGACGTGAAGAGGATGGACATCGCCAGCATTTATGGCTGGCGTCAGATAGTATGGATGCGCAAGAGTGGCGCGATCTGCGGCGGATGCTGTCCCAAAAACCGGCTCAGGGGCTGCATTAGTATGAAAAACAGGCTTCAGGCGAGGCGCTCAGCTATCTCCATCAGGATCTGTTCGCACCAGGCCTGAATGCGGGCATCGCTAAGATCATACTGATTGGTTTCATCCAGTGCCAGGCCGACAAAAAGTTGCCCATCAGCAGTCACCGGTTTGCTGCTGGTGAATTCGTAACCTTCTGTCGGCCAGTAACCAATAAAGGTGGATCCTTTCGGCGCCAGTTTGTCATGTAGCATGCCGAGGGCGTCCAGGAACCATTCGCCATAACCGAGCTGATCGCCCATACCGTATAGGGCAATAATTTTGCCGTCGAGGTTAAGGGTGTCAAGTTGATCCCAAATGGCTTCCCAGTCCTCCTGAAGTTCACCGAAATCCCAGGTCGGAATGCCGAGGATTAGTGCGTCATACTGTTCCATCAGGGCTGGCGCATCGTCTTTCAGGTTATGTAGCGTCACCAGTTCCGGCCCGATAATATCGCGGATTTTTTCCGCTGCCATTTCGGTGTAGCAGGTGCTGGAACCATAAAACAGACCGATATTCATAACGTAAACTTCTCGATTCTTGATATGTCCTTGCGACCAGTGTACCAGAATCGTTCGGCAATCAGGCATAATGCAGCGACATGAAAGAGGAGGGTGCACTAATGGAAAAAGATCTCGCCTATATCGAGCAATTTCTCGATGCCCTCTGGCTTGAGAATAATCTTGCGCAGAACACACTGAGTGCCTATCGTCGCGATCTTAAGAGCGTGGTTGAGTGGTTGCACCATCGTGAGCGCAACCTGGTGAGTGCACAGAGCGACGATTTACAAGCATTACTGGCTGAGCGCGTTGAGGGTGGGTATAAAGCAACCAGTTCCGCCCGCCTGCTGAGCGCAATGAGGCGTTTTTTTCAGTACCTCTACCGCGAAAAAATGCGCAATGACGATCCCAGTGCGCTTCTGGCCTCGCCGAAACTGCCACAGCGTTTGCCTAAAGATTTAAGCGAGGCGCAGGTTGAACGACTGTTACAATCACCGGTAGTTGACCAACCGCTGGAGTTACGCGATAAAGCGATGCTGGAAGTGCTCTATGCCACCGGGTTGCGAGTCTCAGAACTGGTCGGTTTGACAATGAGCGATATCAGTTTGCGCCAGGGTGTGCTGCGGGTTGTAGGTAAAGGCGATAAGGAGCGTCTGGTACCGTTGGGCGAAGAAGCAGTCTACTGGGTAGAAAACTACCTGGAACATGGTCGCCCGTGGCTGCTTAATGGGGCCTCAATTGATGTGCTGTTTCCGAGCAAGCGAGCGCAGCAGATGACGCGTCAAACTTTTTGGCACCGAATCAAACATTATGCGCAACTGGCCGGTATTGATAGCGAAAAGCTCTCTCCCCACGTTCTGCGTCATGCGTTTGCTACACATCTGCTTAACCATGGCGCGGACTTGCGTGTGGTGCAGATGCTGCTGGGGCATCAGGACCTTTCCACAACACAAATTTATACGCATGTGGCTACCGAGCGGCTGCGTAAGCTTCACCAACAGCATCACCCAAGGGCGTGAATGCTGATTATTAAAGGATCTATTATGAAAAAAGGCTTTATTATGTTGACCCTGCTTGCTGCTGCCTTAACGGGTACAGCGAATGCGGATGATGCGGCTATCAAACAGTCGCTGGCAAAGCTGGGTGTGCAGAGTTCCGAAATCCTGGCAGCGCCCATTGCCGGGATGAAAGCCGTGCTGACCAATAGCGGCGTGCTTTATGTAACCGAAGATGGAAAACATATTGTTCAGGGGCCAATGTACGACGTCAGCGGCGCGCAGCCCGTCAACGTCACTACTCAAATGTTAATGCCTCATCTCACGGCGCTGGAAAAAGAGATGATTGTCTATAAAGCGCCGCAGGAAAAACATGTCATTACGGTATTTACCGATATCACCTGTGGCTATTGCCAGAAACTACACAGCGAAATGGCTGATTACAACGCGTTGGGCATCACCGTGCGTTATCTCGCCTTCCCGCGTCAGGGTGTGCAGAGCGATGCAGAAAAAGAGATGAAATCAATCTGGTGCGCAAAAGATCCGAAAAAAGCCTTTGATGATGCGATGAACGGTAAGGATGTGAAGCCAGCAAGTTGCGATATCGATATTGCTAACCATTATGCACTGGGCGTGCAGTTTGGCGTTAGCGGGACTCCCGCTATTGTGTTGAGCAATGGTTATGTCGTACCGGGCTATCAGGCTCCTGCAGAGATGAAAACCTTCCTCGATCAACATCAAAAAGTTACCGGCGGTAAGTAATTCGCGTGAAAGCTCAGATAAAACTTCGCCGTCGCGTGGTTGATGACTCGACGGAACTGGCGGACTCTTTATCGCCGCTGCTGCGTCGGCTTTATGCCAGTCGCGGTGTGCGCAATATCGGCGAACTGGAGCGTAGCGTAAAAGGGATGCTACCCTGGCAACAGCTTAGCGGCATTAACGATGCGTCTAATCATCTCTATAACGCCCTGCGTGAAGGGTTGCGTATTATTGTGGTGGGCGATTTTGACGCCGATGGCGCTACCAGCACAGCGCTGAGCGTATTGGCGCTGCGTGCGCTGGGTTGCGACAATGTGAGCTATCTGGTGCCGAACCGTTTCGACGATGGCTACGGTCTGAGTCCGGAGGTGGTCGATCAGGCTCATGCTCGCGGTGCGCAATTGATCCTGACCGTGGATAACGGTATCTCTTCCCACGCAGGCGTCGAGCGGGCACATGAACTCGGCATCCCTGTTGTCATCACCGATCACCATCTGCCCGGCGACACCCTGCCAGATGCAGAAGCAATCGTGAACCCAAATTTGCGTGATTGTGCGTTCCCCTCAAAATCGCTTGCCGGCGTGGGAGTTGCTTTTTATCTGATGCTGGCACTGCGTGCCTTATTACGCGATAACGGCTGGTTTGAATTGCGAGGGCTGGCTGTACCAAACCTGGCTGAGTTGCTTGACCTGGTGGCGCTGGGCACAGTAGCAGACGTCGTGCCGCTGGATGCCAATAACCGTATTCTGACCTGGCAGGGGCTTAGCCGCATTCGTGCGGGTCGTTGTCGCCCCGGGATCAAAGCGCTGCTGGAAATTGCAAACCGCGATGCGCAAAAGCTGGTAGCCAGCGACCTGGGTTTTGCCCTTGGCCCGCGCCTGAATGCAGCAGGCCGTCTGGACGATATGTCGGTTGGTGTGGCGCTGCTGTTATGTGATAACCCAGGCGAAGCGCGCCAGTTGGCAAACGAGCTTGATGCGTTAAATCAGACGCGCAAAGAGATAGAGCAGGGGATGCAGGCAGAAGCGCTGACACTATGTGAACAGCTTGAACGTAGTAGCGACATGCTGCCTGGTGGACTGGCAATGTATCATCCTGAGTGGCACCAGGGAGTAGTTGGCATTCTCGCTTCGCGCATAAAAGAGCGCTTTCATCGACCGGTTATTGCTTTTGCTCCAGCGGGCGAGGGGATACTAAAAGGCTCGGGGCGTTCAATCCAGGGGCTACATATGCGCGATGCCCTGGAGAGGCTGGATATGCTTAATCCAGGCCTGATGCTGAAATTCGGCGGTCATGCGATGGCGGCAGGTTTGACGCTGCAAGAAGAACGCTTTGAAGAGTTTCAGCAACGCTTTGGCGATCTGGTTACCGAATGGTTAGATCCGGCACTGCTGCAAGGCGAGATTGTCTCCGATGGCCCACTTAGCCCACATGAGATGACGCTGGAGATTGCCGAGATGCTGCGCGAAGCGGGTCCCTGGGGACAGATGTTCCCTGAACCGCTATTTGATGGTGAGTTCCGTCTGTTACAGCAACGGCTGGTGGGCGAGCGCCATTTGAAGGTGATGGTAGAGCCGGTCGGCGGTGGCCCTTTGCTTGATGGTATCGCCTTCAATGTGGATACCACCTGCTGGCCGGACAATGGCGTGCGGCAGGTGAATATGGCTTATAAGCTTGATGTAAACGAGTATCGCGGCAACCGCAACGTGCAGCTTATCATTGAGCATCTCTGGCCTGCATAGCACCAGTATTCGCTATAAAAGAGAGCGTGAATCCGGTACACTTCCGCTCTTATCTTGACAAGTTTATTAGAAAGAAATCAGACCATGTTTGAAATTAACCCGGTAAAAAATCGCATTCAGGACCTCACGGAGCGCTCCGACGTTCTTAGGGGGTATCTTTGACTATGACGCTAAGAAAGAGCGTCTGGAAGAAGTAAACGCCGAGCTGGAACAGCCGGACGTATGGAATGAGCCCGAGCGCGCGCAGGCGCTAGGCAAAGAGCGCTCTTCTCTCGAAGCTATTGTTGAAACATTAGATCAAATGAGCCAGGGGCTGGACGATGTCTCTGGCCTGCTGGATCTTGCCGTTGAAGCCGACGACGAAGAAACCTTCAACGAAGCCGTTGCCGAACTCGATCAGCTGGAAGAGAAACTGGCGCAACTGGAATTCCGTCGCATGTTTTCCGGTGAGTATGACAGCGCCGATTGCTACCTTGATATTCAGGCCGGTTCCGGTGGTACGGAAGCACAGGATTGGGCCAGTATGCTGTTGCGTATGTATCTGCGCTGGGCAGAAGCGCGCGGTTTCAAAACGGAAGTTATTGAAGAGTCTGAAGGTGAAGTTGCCGGGCTGAAATCCGCCACCATTAAAATTTCCGGTGATTACGCTTATGGCTGGTTACGTACCGAAACCGGCGTACATCGCCTGGTGCGTAAAAGCCCGTTTGACTCCGGCGGTCGCCGCCATACCTCGTTCAGTTCCGCGTTTGTCTATCCGGAAGTGGACGATGATATCGATATTGAGATTAACCCAGCGGATTTGCGCATTGACGTCTACCGCGCATCCGGTGCAGGTGGTCAGCACGTTAACCGTACGGAATCAGCGGTGCGTATTACCCATATTCCGACAGGGCTGGTAACACAATGTCAGAATGACCGCTCTCAGCATAAGAACAAAGACCAGGCCATGAAGCAGATGAAAGCGAAGCTGTATGAGCTGGAGATGCAAAAGAAAAACGCTGAGAAGCAGGCGATGGAAGACACCAAGTCCGATATTGGTTGGGGTAGTCAGATCCGTTCTTATGTGCTGGATGACTCCCGCATCAAGGATCTGCGTACCGGTGTGGAAACACGTAACACGCAGGCGGTGCTGGACGGCAGCCTGGATCAATTCATCGAAGCAAGTTTGAAAGCAGGGTTATGAGGAATCAACATGTCTGAACAACAAGCACAGGGCGCTGACGCGGCAACCGATCTTAACAACGAACTAAAAAATCGCCGTGAGAAGCTGGCGCAACTGCGTAAGCAGGGCGTGCCGTTCCCGAACGATTTCCGTCGTGACCAGACCTCTGACAAACTGCATGCTGAATTCGATGCAAAAGAGAACGAAGAACTGGAAGCGTTGAACATCGAGGTGGCGGTTGCCGGTCGTATGATGACGCGCCGCATCATGGGTAAAGCCTCTTTCGTTACCCTACAGGACGTCGGCGGCCGTATCCAATTGTACGTAGCGCGTGACGACTTGCCTGAAGGCGTTTACAACGAACAGTTTAAAAAATGGGATCTGGGTGACATCCTGGGTGCTCGTGGCAAGCTCTTTAAAACCAAAACGGGTGAGCTCTCGATTCACTGTACCGAACTGCGTCTGCTGACCAAAGCACTGCGCCCGCTGCCGGATAAATTCCACGGGTTGCAGGATCAAGAAGCGCGTTACCGTCAGCGTTACCTTGACCTCATCGCTAACGATGAGTCCCGCAACACTTTTAAAGTACGCTCACAGATCCTGGCAGGCATTCGTCAGTTCATGGTCGGTCGTGGCTTTATGGAAGTGGAAACGCCAATGATGCAGGTGATCCCCGGCGGTGCTTCTGCGCGCCCATTTATCACCCATCATAATGCGCTGGATCTGGACATGTATCTGCGTATCGCACCGGAACTGTACCTTAAGCGTCTGGTTGTGGGTGGCTTTGAGCGCGTATTTGAAATCAACCGTAACTTCCGTAACGAAGGTATCTCCGTGCGTCATAACCCAGAGTTCACCATGATGGAACTCTATATGGCATACGCAGATTACAAGGATTTGATCGAACTGACCGAGTCACTGTTCCGCACGCTGGCCCAGGATATTCTCGGTACTACCGAAGTGCCGTATGGCGATCAAGTGTTCGACTTTGGCAAGCCGTTTGAAAAACTGACTATGCGTGAAGCGATCAAGAAGTATCGTCCAGAAACTGAAATGACTGATCTGGATAACTTCGATGCGGCGAAAGCAATCGCAGAAAGCATTGGTATTAAGGTAGAGAAAAGCTGGGGCCTGGGGCGCATCGTCACTGAAATCTTTGAAGAAGTGGCAGAAGCGCACCTGATTCAGCCGACCTTTATTACCGAATATCCGGCAGAGGTTTCTCCGCTGGCACGTCGTAATGATCTCAATCCGGAAATCACTGACCGATTCGAGTTCTTTATTGGCGGGCGCGAAATCGGCAACGGCTTTAGCGAGCTGAACGATGCCGAAGACCAGGCGCAGCGCTTCGCTGACCAGGTTGCGGCTAAAGATGCGGGTGATGATGAAGCAATGTTCTACGATGAAGATTACGTGACAGCGCTGGAACATGGCCTGCCGCCAACGGCTGGTTTGGGGATTGGCATCGATCGTATGGTCATGCTATTTACCAACAGCCATACCATCCGCGATGTGATCCTCTTCCCGGCGATGCGTCCGGTTAAATAATCGCTATGCGCTTATAAAAGCCCCAACGCGTGAGCGTAGGGGCTTTTTTTACAGGCGTAAGTCGTCAGCAAACAGCCGTAACTGCTGCTGTGCGCTTGCCGCTTCCGACACCATCCATGGGCTAAAAGCCCAGGGTGTCGCATTCAGGGCACATAGCAACGCATCCAAATCAACCCATTGATAAGCCATAACTTCATCGCGATTTATCAGCAGATCGCTGCTTAGCTGCGCCGCATAAACCGGGCAAATTTCATTCTCAACGATGCCGGAAGGATCGGTTTCACGATAGCGGAATTCAGGTGCAATAAGAGTGATATGGATGATATTGGCGCCCACTTCGTAGCGGCAGCGGCGAATCAATGCCTGTTCAATGGTTTCGCCAGTTTGCGGATGACCGCATACTGAGTTGGTCCAGACCCCCGGCCAGGCTTTCTTTGTGGCGGCGCGGCGGGTAACTAAAGTCTGCCCTTTGTTATCAAAAATCCAGCATGAAAATGCCAGATGCAGCGGTGTATGTGATGTATGCGCGGCGTACTTTTCCTGCGTGCCGATTACCTCTCCCTGGTCGTTAAGCAAAATAACGTGTTCTTGTGCGACCATTGTTACCCCGATATGGAAAACGCTGCGGAGTATAAAACGCCGCAGGCCCGGTAACTCTGGCGCTACCGGGGAAGGGCATTATAACCCATTCTTATACGATAAATTTTGCCCACAGAGCGGAGAAAGGCATAACCAGCACCAGTCCAGGAAGCATATTTGCCACCGGGAAAGGCTTGATATTACAAATTCTCAGCCCGGTAGCCACCATGATAAGACCTCCCGCGCAGGAGAAATCAGCCATCATATCCGGGGTGATCAGATGCAGGATATAAACAGCCAACATGGCCAGCGCCACCTGTACTGCGATCAGGGGTAAGCCGATGGTCATCACCGAGAAACCGAGCATGGTGGCAAAAATTGCGGCGGTAAAAAGGTCGAGTACCGTTTTGATATACAAAATGGAGGGATCGCCAGTCATACCTTCATGCATGGCCCCGAAAATACCCGTCCCGCTGGCGCAAAACAGCACCAGAATAGCGACAAATTTTTCGGTGAACTCATCGTGACTTAATCCCTGCACTGGCGGAAAGATGCGGTTGATTAGGCCGCGTGTGGTGCCTGCGGCTTTACCAATCTGCTTTTCAAAAAAGAACATCTCACCAATCACTGCTCCCAGCACCATTGCCAGAACCACAGCAGGCATAAACTTCACTTTAATCACCAGGTTGATTCCTAACCCTACCGAGCACAAACCGAAAGTTAACGGCAGCGCAACTTTTACTCGTTCGGGAATATGGCGACCAACCAGCGAACCCACTAAGCCGCCGACGATGACTGCGGCGCCATTCACATAAGGACCAATTAACATATTGTTTCCTGAAATATTTCACGCCTGGGTAAGATGTCCCTCTCCCCAGCGTGGGAGATTTTTTATATCAATACCGAACAGATCCAACGCGCGGCTGACACTGTGGGTAATGATCTCATCGGTGGTTTGCGGGCGCTGATAGAGCGCCGGAACTGGCGGAAAAATAATTCCGCCCATTTCTGTGACTGTCTGCATATTGCGAATATGCCCGAGATTAAGTGGCGTTTCGCGCGCCAGCAGCACCAGACGGCGGCGCTCTTTCAGCACCACGTCGGCGGCTCGGGTCAGCAGGTTATCTGTCAGACAGTTAGCGATGGATCCCAGCGTGCGCATAGAACAGGGGGCAACTAACATGCCCATAGTTTTAAACGATCCGCTGGAAATAGCTGCGCCAAGATTGCCAATGGAATGCACCACATCCGCCAGCGCCATAACGTCTTTAAGCCGATAATTAGTCTCCAACTCGCAGGTTTTTTCAGCCCCTTTTGAGATAACAAGATGGACTTCAAGCGCCTGCGCTCGTAAAAGTTCCAGCGCCTTTACGCCATACTGAAAACCAGATGCGCCGCTAATACCGACAATAATGCGTGGTGATGTGGTCATCATGGCCCCCTTATTCGAAATCCGGCAGGAAGCGTTTCACATCTACTTCTTTAAATTTCGAACGCTCAAACTGGCTCTTCAGATGAAACGGTACTGTGCAGTCAAAAATAGTTTTGCAGGAGACACCCTGTTGCGAAATGGTCGGACTGTAAGCCGGAATTTGCGAGGGATCGAGAGGGTGGCAACGCACGCCAGGGATAGTGATGGTATCGACATCACCCTGATAGCGTGTCTGCATTGCCCAAAGTACGTCGTCACTATCAAAGATATCGACATCTTCATCCACCAGGATCACATGTTTCAGTTCCGGAAATGCAGCAAATGCAAGCAGGGCCGCCTGGCGCTGGCGTCCTTCATCGACGGCAGCGAATTTTTTGAATTGCATGACTGCCAGCAGTTTGCCGCCGCCCGCAGAGTGAGCAAAGACATTCAGTAGCTTACCTGGCATTGCGCGACCGACCATATCAAGAATGCTGGCTTCGGTAGGGATACCGGCCATATTGACGTGTTCTTCGCCAGGGCCAACGGTAGTGCGCCAGATTGGATTGAAGCGGTGAGTGACGGCCTTGACTTTGATCACTGGCAACGCTTCTTTCGCTTCACCGGTGTAGCCAGGGAATTCCGGCATCGCTTTGCCTGTGTTGGTATTCTGATCTTCACGTAAGCGCACGTTAGGCAGCAGCTCGCCTTCAATAACGATCTCTGCATGGGCAATGGCTTTTTCATTGATGGTCTTACACTGCACCATTTCAACTGCGCGGCCACGTAGTGCGCCGGCAACGCTTAGTTCGTCGTAGCCCAGCGGGGTTGTTGGTGGTTCAAAGCAAGCAGCAATCTCAATCGCCGGGTCAACACCGATGCTGATCGAGATGGGTAAAGGCTGACCAGCTGCCTCTGCTTTCATACGAAAAGCATCAATATGACGGCCCGGGGTTAACCACATTGAAAGCTCATCGCGGCTCTGTACACACAGCCGGTGGATGGTGATATCAGATTCATGGGTCTCAGGATCCGAGGCATAACACAGCCCCATGGTGATGTACGGACCCGCATCTTCTTCTGTGTTGGTCGGGGCGGGTAGCAGTTTACGCAGATCGAAGTTTGCATCACTGGCCAGGTGCACAACCTGTTGGCAAATAGCGTCATCTTTGATTAGTACCGGCGGAATTGGGTTCTGTACTGAATCTTTTAATAAATGACCGAGTTTTTCCGGTGCGCAGTTGAGAAAGTGGCTGACACGTTTACGTGAGCCATTCAGGCCAATGGCAACACTAATATCCTGAAAGCCTTTCACTTTGTTGAAGACCATCACCGGGCCATTTTTACGCGTTGGCCGCTGGCAGGTGCCGCCTGCGCCAACGTAACGATAAACCCCGGAGAGCTCCGCGTGGGGATCCACTTCGCTGTCAGTTTCAACATATTCGCCGGGAAGAGTTTTTAATAATTCAAGCGCTGAGCGTAAATCATAAACGCTACTGGCATTTTTATTTTCGCTTTTTGACATTATGTTTTCCATTTGGCATGAGTATTAGCTTAATTTGGATACATTATTTTTATGCCTGCAATTAAACAAATACCGTTTTCATGATTCAGACCAGACCAAAAAAGTAATATTTGCCTGAATGTTAAATAAAAGATGTCAAAATGATAAAAAACGCAGGCTTTTACTTTTTCTCTCCAAATGTGATACTGCCAGCTCGGGTATTCCGGAGGTAAGACGTATGGACTTGAAAAGATTACGCTATTTTTGCCGGGTGGTTGAGCAGGGTTCCATAAGCCATGCGGCGAAAGTGCTAAATATGGCGCAGCCGCCGCTCAGTAAACGTATTCAGGAACTGGAAGAAGAGTTGCTGGTTTCGTTATTTACCCGTCAGGGGAATCGCATTGAGCCCACTGATGCGGGTTATTTTTTTTATAGGAAAGCGTGTGAAATATTACGTCAGGTTGAAGATGCTACCCGTGAAACAGTAGCGATAGCAAATAAAGAAAAATTAAGTTTGAGAATTGGCTTAACTCATCTTTTTCAGTCCTATTTTAGACCGTTGCTGCTGGAACTACATAAGCGCAATCCTCAGGCGGAAATTAATCTTTCGGTAACAGATTCCAGCCATTTAGAAACGATGCTTCATGAAGGGGCAATTGATCTGGCATTGATTCAGCGGCCTTATCGTAGTGAAGGTTTTGATTATGTCTCTTTCGATCCCGTGCGGCTTGTCGCGGTGATCAGCAAGAAGTGCTTGCCAGATATCCCCACCAATCCCTTTAATTATCAGGCGCTGGCTGATTTCCCCTTAGTGCTATTGCATCGGGCAAAAGATGCCGGGACATATGAGATGTTAATCGATCTGTTTCGTAAAGCAGGTGGCAACCCGCAGGTGATTATGCATATCACTCAGCCAGGCGTTATTCTGGAGTGGCTGGAATCGGGTCTGGCAGCCGCGACGTTACTGCCCTCTTCGGAAGTGGATGCGACAAAATTGCTCAATTGCCATGTGGTTGATGTCTTTCCCTCACCACAGGTGTTTTATCCGGCGCTGGTCAAGATGCCTGCTATGTCTTTTCTGCCAGAGATTATGCAGATCATCGCGCAGGGTTATCCGCTACCCCGCACGTAGCCGTGAATATTTTGGCATCACGTTTATGGCTGCTATGATATATCGCCATCTAACATATTCGAGGTTCGGTTTTGCAAGCAGGATGCCTGAAGAAAAATCCACTGCGTGTTGTCATTTGCCTGGTCATTGGCTTGTTGCTGGCAGGCTGTGCCGGAAATAAATCTTCCTATGGTAGCTATTCCGGTTCTGTCTATACGGTAAAACGGGGCGATACGTTGTACCGCATTTCGCGTATGACCGGTACCAGTGTGAAAGACCTGGCGAGCATGAATGGGATTTCGCCTCCTTATACCATTGAAGTGGGGCAGCGACTAAAGGTCAAAGGAGCGTCTAAGGGCGTTTCATCTTCACGTAAAACCACCAGTAAAACGGCAAAAGTGACGCCGTCCTCCGCCGTACCGCAATCTTCCTGGCCGCCTGTGGGGCAACGCTGCTGGCGCTGGCCGACCAGCGGCAAAGTGATTATGGGATACTCTACCGCCGAAGGTGGTAACAAGGGGATTGATATTGCCGGTTCACGCGGGCAGGCAATCTATGCGGCGGGTGCCGGGAAGGTAGTCTATGTGGGTAATCAGTTACGGGGTTATGGCAACCTGATTATGATTAAACACAACGAAGACTATATTACTGCCTATGCGCATAACGATACTCTGTTGGTAAACAATGGGCAGAGCGTAAAGGCGGGGCAGAAGATCGCTACCATGGGCAATAGTGACGCGGATTCAGTAAGATTGCATTTCCAGTTACGTTACCGGGCGACAGCAATCGACCCGATTCGCTACCTGCCGCCACAGGGGAGCGCACCAAAATGCTAATTTATGGCGCTAACAGACGATAAATTAACCTGTTAGCGCAGCGGTCGCTTGTCAGAAAGCATGTAAAGACTATAATGCCTAACGCACATCAAAGCGGGCGTAGTTCAATGGTAGAACGAGAGCTTCCCAAGCTCTATACGAGGGTTCGATTCCCTTCGCCCGCTCCAAACAAACATTTCTCAACGTCTACCAAAGTCCATCAAACCCACGAATATCAGGCCCTCCAGCCATTTTCATAGTTTATTGGCGTCTACTCACAACTACCAGAATCTACACACGGAAGTGTATAGTAATGCGTATAGGACAAAATTTATTTTTTGGAACTATACACATGCTGCTTTCAGACCTTGCTATCAGGCGCGCGAAGCCGAAAGAAAAGGCTTATACGCTCAATGACGGTAACGGGCTTTCGTTACTCATTGAGCCGAACGGCTCGAAAGGGTGGCGACTACGTTGCAGGTTTGCAGGAAAGCCCAAAATGTTGTCGTTGGGCGTGTACCCTGATGTGTCTCTATCTGATGCCAGGGCGGCAAGGGATGAGGCTAAAAGGCTTCTTGCTGGTGGTATAAATCCAAGTGAGGCCAGAAAAGCCGCGCAGGAGGCAGCGGGTTGAATCAGGCCTTCACACACAAATCCACCGGATTACACAGGGGCACACTGAAATACATATGTTTCCACCTGTCCGGTGGTTCTGTTCCCCGCCATAAACACCAGTGAACGCCGGGCAGGACATGTAAAGTTAGCTAACTTTACTTTCCCCTTATTCGCCGTGGAGCGGCTCAACGGGGCTGGGGATTAAAAATCCCCGTGCACAGGCAATTTTATTCATGTTTCCGGGAACTCTTAATGTTCGGATCTGGCACGGATTCAGATATGAAATCTGCCTCTTCTCTGACCCGCAGTCACTACACCTGTCGCAAAACTGCGTTTTGCATGATTTTTCTTTTAATTCGGTGTGTTATGGTGCTACTTGTCTGGCAAAAAATTCCATTTTGTCGGATCTGGTGGGTTGATTGTGGGCGGATTAGCCCATCATCAACCCATATTTGTGTGTTTTATCTTGATAATCAGTGCGATAGCACAAATATGGGCGCTTTGTGGGCTAATGGTGGGCTGCTTAATGTCATTGCTGGCGGATGTGCTTTGGCATGGAATGTGATGCAGGCCGAAGGAAAACTGCCGAAAATAAGCCTTATGGACACCGGACGCGCCCAGACCGATCGACATTCAGTTTCATGCATAGTCATGCAACGCGCTGAAAATGATTCTGACGCGTTTTTCCGGTTTACCCTGGGGAAAATCCATTTTTGCGGTTTTTGCGTCAGAATCGCGCTCAGCGCGTTTTAGCGGTGCGTACAATTTAAGGGATTATGGTAAATCGTCACCGGCGACAGGCGTAAAAAAGCCCCTGCAGGGAGGGGCTCAGGTTCAATCAGTTTTCGCAGGTGTATTCATCCAGTTTTTCCACGCATTCATCGCAGCGCTCACAGGTGCACTCGCTTTCTTTCTGGTTACACTCACTGCAGTAATTGCAGGTACAGGCGCTACCCGGTAGTTCGCAACCGTCGCAAATTTTATCATCTGGATCTTGGGCCATTATCTTTTCCTTTTCCACGTTGCCTGGGGGGGAATATTCACCGTCTGATTAGCTGTTATGCATTAGGTAACGCATTCATCTTTAGAGGTAACTTTTGGTTAAGTATCATCCGATGTATGATGATCAGTTATTTAACCACATGAACCAGAAGGATTTGATATGTCGAAGCCGGAAAACGGCCAACAGCTGCCAGCCATCTGCTGGCCGGTGCCGAACAACCGGGGCGGGGAGTTCAGTAATCTCGAGGAGATGCTGGCGCATCTGGAGGGCGAGGCCACCGGGCACTGGCTTATTGGTCGTAATGGTATGTGGCACGGGGGAATTCACATCACTGACACTACGACCCCGTGGTGTGCGCTCAGCGGTCAGTCGATGAATGAGGCCGTGGATTTTCCTGTGCCGTTTAAGGGAGAGCAGGCCGTGCGCTGTATGGCGGACGGTGAGGTGGTGGCGTACCGGATTAACCGGGATTATCTCAGCTTGCCGTGGTACTGGGGGGATTTGCACTACTCCGGGTCTTTTGTGCTTATTCGCCATCGTATTCAGCCAGGGGAAACGGCAGAGAGCGGGCTGACCTTTTATTCACTGTATATGCACCTTGCGCCCTGGCTGGCCTACCCGGAGCAGGACAGTACGGCGTTTAAGGTAGCAGACGGACAGCATCTGAATGCGTATGTGGACGCATCCCGGCAGTGGGTGGCGGCAGAGTTGCCACCCGGTACACGTGTGATATGGGACAAAGCGGTAAGTGCTGACACCATGACAGGGAGCAACGGGCGGCAGTACGCGCACGTTACGCTGGCGGATCCGGTTACGGGCAGGATGTGCCTTAAAGCCGGGGACCGGGTATGGACAGTATGCGACAAAGGGAATCTGGTTCCGGCCCACGACAGCGTCACCCGTCCGGCGTGGTGGTCGCCGTTCCTGCCGCCGTCACGCGAAACAGTGCAGTTTGATACGGTGGTGTGTCCGACCCCTTACCCGATTAAAGCCGGTGACCCGGTAGGTCATCTGGGCTATTTTCAGGTTCCCACGGATAACAGGCATGAAAAACGCTATCAGGTGCATATCGAATGCCTGACAACGGACGACCTGCCGCGCTTCCTGAGCAACCCGGAAGGTGTGGGGCGCGACACTCCCGCCTTTGCCCGTTGTCCGAAGGATATACCGGTGTACCTGAAAGATACTGACGGGGAAATACACAAGGGCCTGATAACCACGCAGAGCGAAACGGTGATGGCGCTGTCAGGTCAGGCGGTGACGAACAAAGAGGGTAAACGCTACTGGCCGGGCGGGGCGTTGCGCGGGCTGCTGGCAGAGTCAGATGTGCAGCTGTTATCCCGATATGATCTGGCTGGTCGGGGTTTTGAGGCCACGGAGGATAGCCCGGTGAGCTTTGACCATCTCGACGGAGAGAGGCAGCCGAAGGGGCTGGTGAGGACGATTTTTGAGCGTTTTTTCAACGTGGTGGATAATGACGGTAAGCTTTACAGCAAACTGGAAGCATTCAACTACCGGCAACTGCTGAACCACATTGATGATGCAAAATCTCCCCGGTATAACCCGGAACAGTACCGGCGCGCGGTGCAGAACCCGTCAATGCGTGAGCATCTGTATCGTCTGTGCGTGAAACACCCCAGCGAGTGGTATTACTCGTCGGAGTCTCCGGTGTGGAAAGCATTTTTTACGCCACAACTGAAAAGAGACGCACCGGAGTGGTACGCCTACAGTATGAAATTTTTGACAGATCTCCGTTGGATGTACCGTGTGGCCGGAATGGTGGAGAATCCGTGGCATATGCATCCGCTGGTTTTTCTCGATGCTATAGCTGAAAGATTTAGTGATACGATCAATTTTGAGACGAGCTTAGGTGTTTATAGGATATCTAAAAAATCAGCGGATTTAATTCTAAAAGCTGAAGGTTATCAAAAATCCCCTTATGTACCTAAGGGTAGTAGCGCGAGTGGTGTCACTGTTGGGTATGGTTATGATTTAGGGCAGCAAACTATATCTAAAATGAAGCTCATGCTTTCTGATTATTTTACCTCCTCACAGATCGCTAGGCTTGAAAAAGCTATTGGGCTAACAGGAAGTGATGCACTGGCTATTATTCCTTCGTTAAGTGACATCAACATTAGCAAGGAAGATGCTGTATCTTTGGCTATGAAGATGAAGTCAAAATATGCACAGATAGTTGTGGATACATATCCTGAGGTTTTAGCTACTCACCCTCATTGTCAAGGGGCAATGCTTTCATTGGTGATTAATCGTGGAACATCTTTCAATAAGCCAAACGTAGAATCACGTGTTGAAATGAAAAATATACATGATGATTTTGTGTCAGGGAATCTGAATGATATTCCTAATCAGTTCCGTTCAATGAAAAGGTTGTGGGTCGGTAAGGGGCTTGATGGCTTGATTACCCGAAGAGAGGATGAGGCTAAACTATTTGAAGAAGGATTATCTCAATGAAGAAGTTAATATTGTTTTTTTTAGTTAGTTTTTCTACACATGCTTATGAAATTTGCACGAGTGAAAATACAGCGGCTCTGGAAGAGTGTTCTTATAATAATTATAAGGTAGAGGACGACCTCCTTAATTACTTATATAAAACAGTAATAAAATCGTTCCCTGAAATAAATGTTGAAGTAACCCATTCTCAAAAGCTGTGGCTTAAAGCTAGGGATGAAATCTGTGCGTACACACCTGATGATGGAGCTGAGTATAAAATAATCCAAAATGCTTGTCTGTATCAGCAAACATACGAGAGGAATCGAGAATTAAAAGCAATAATTATGAAAGAGGCTGGTAGAGGTGTGGGGCAGCAATTTTCTAAGTCCAAATGGAATGATTACATAAAATATCATTGTGAATTTATGGGGAAGAAGTTTTTGGATTCTGGATGTAAAGATAGAAATCAGTTTCTCCATTCATCTCAGTAATAAAAGATTGCTAGGATGGAAATAGATCGTCGTAATCTTCATCCCAGAAACGGAAAAAGCCGCCTCGCGGCTAACACCGTTCACTTAAGATGTTTTGAGTGAACGGGATACTGGGTTTTTGATATTCGAACGGTCCTCTTTTTGGGCCGTTTTCTCTTTTCCGGCAGGATAAATTGCTTCACATTCTCCCGCATTTTCTTCAGCTTCGTCGGGATCGTCCCCGGTTGACTTGCTTAATCAGCTTAAACCCATGACAGGAGCAGGAGCGTTACTGTTCCCTGGACGTAATGATCCTAAGAAACCGATGAGTGATATGGCATTGACTGTGTTGGTAAGGCGCATCGGCTATGCAGGACGCGTTACAGGGCATGGATTCCGCCACACGATGAGTACCATTTTGCATGAGCAGGGATTTAATTCGGCTTGGATAGAACTACAGCTGGCTCACGTCGACAAGAACTCAATTCGTGGAACCTATAACCATGCTCAGTATCTTGAAGGGCGGAGGGAGATGATGCAGTGGTATGCAGATTATATTAGCAAGTAAAAATCAATCATAGCTTTTGAGACTATCTTTAAATTAGCTAGTTATTAGTAGGTAGCGTGAATTCTAAAGCTTAGCTCCTCCGTTTTGGAGGAGTTCAACCCCAGTAATTTTTTTGTACTGATTTACATTTACTCTTACTTCAGAAACGTTACATTTGCGTCTGACTGTCTGCTTAGTGCCAGGGGCGGACATTCATAGTGCAGGATCTTACGCCTTCAGTTTTTTTGTTCTTAATATCAATGATAGGTTTAAATGACCGTCTCAGTAAGGCACAGACGAGAATTTATAATATCCTGTTAGCTGAGGATTATATGAGTCATTCGATTTTTCCAAACTATTATTTTTCTAAAAGAATCAGTGAGTTGAGTACATGATCCTGCCAAACACCATTTATTTTGAGATAAGACTTTGCATATCCCTCTTTAATGAACCCTAAGCTTTCAAGTGTCTTTCTACTACGGAGGTTATCAGGAAGATGGTTTGCCATGACACGATGTAGTTCATATTTTTCATGTACATACTCAATTGCCATATTGAGAACTTCATGCATGAGCCCTTTTCCCTGATGAGCATGGTCGATTGAAAACCCCAAATAACAAGCCTGAAAAACACCATAAACAAAGTTGGTGAAATTGATGCTACCAATTATTTCTCTTTCTTCTTTTATAGTGAAAACTATCAATAGGTTTTTTCCTTCATGGAATTCACTCACTGATTTTTTAATTCTTTCAGATATATTATTCAAAATAAAATATTGGTTATCACGCAATGGCTCGAAAGGTGCTAAATAATCTTTATTTGCAACCAAGTATTGCTGAAATTCTTCCGCAAAATCTTCGGTCAGTAGATATACATCAGTTCTTTCTGTTGAAAATAACCTCATAGCTACCCCGTGTGATTCGACATATTAAGTTGATTATATCTAACAAATGAATGTTATCCAAATGTAACATGACAATTCATCTGCAGCCCACTCATGACGGCCTCAGGGTCACTTAGCCGACTTTCATATTTAACCGTAGTTTGATACAGCGAACAGTTTGGTGATCTATGGACTAGTCTAGGGAGCCAGCTCAACGTTAACTGAATCGCCACGGTACTTGCACACCACATGCTAGCTCTGCCAGCGGTTCGGCCTCGCTCCTTTGGGTACATGGTCATCCTGATACTTCACTGTCTGACATACCCTGATGAAGTCGCCTAACGGCTCCGCGCGTTGTCTTACCACCAACGGGCATTAGCTTGCATTGTCTAAAATCTGGGAGGATGAAGAAAGGAAGCCCGAGTGGGCTTCTTTAAGAGGTTAGCTGGTGATCCCCATGAAACCATGAATGCCCATGTATAGCCCAACAAGTCCGATCAGGGCGCTTGAGAAATAAGGCGCTCTTTTAGCAATTGTGTTAAACCCACTCCAGCGTTTTGCTACCTGGCGAACACTTACCGCAGCACCAACACCCACCGTCACCAAGGTTAAAGCAAGGCCAATACTGAAACATACAACCAGAGTTGCACCGAGAGTTAACGCTTTAAGCTGAATACAGATGAGTAATACGGTGATTGCCGCAGGGCAGGGGATCAAGCCCCCCGTGAGACCAAATAACAAAATCTGCCAGTTGGTAACTTCCTTCCCAGTAAAACGGCGCTTAATGTCGTTAGCGTGGGCCAGTTCATGCGCATCCTGATACTCTTTAGAATTAACTTCCAGCCCTTCAAGAGCTGAATGGTCATGACCGTGCTCATGTTCATGAAATTCTACATCATAGTCATGCACATGACCCCGATGACCCAGCGAAAGGCGAACATTAAAGCTGTGGGGCTCTGGGATGGCTAATGCAGATTCTAAATACTCACCTTTATCAACAAAATCGAAAACCTGTGAGAATGTTCCTTTACCTCGATTAGTCACAGCAGAAACATCGGTAGTGTTCCATTTCCTGCCGCTCAGGGTGCGTAAGCGCCAGTGTGGGGGCTGTCCTTCTTCGAAAATTGATAGTTCTACTTTGCCATGCCCGGTATCAATGATCCGTGTTTTATCATGATGATGTCCATCTTCATCCTCTTGCATCCCTTCCAGCCAGTTTTTTCCCCCTCTCCAGGTACGCCAGAACATCCAGAATGCGGTTCCAAGAATGATCACGGCAGATATTAACTGTAACCACGGCTCTGCTGATTCAGCGGTGAACTTCTTACTTACATACATGCCATCAAATGCGATTAGCCACACGATAGCAGTATGCGAAACCGTAGCCGCCAGACCAAGCATTACGGCCTGACGTACAGTGCCTTTAATCGCAATAATGAAAGCTGCCATCATGGTTTTTGAATGCCCTGGCTCCAGACCATGAAGAGCTCCTAATAAAATGGCACTGGGAATAAAGAACCAAGCATTGCCTTGTTGCAATAGTGATGTGAATTCGTTCATGAGAATAGTTCTTAGTTACTTATTGACGGCTTGATTCTACTCCCCCCCCAGTATATAATACTACCCCCCAGTAGATCTTTAACTTTATACTCGTCAAGAATCATTCCGAGGGAGGACTTGCTATGTCGCATACAATCCGTGATAAGAAAAAAATTCAGGCGCGAGCCAGCAAGATTCAAGGGCAAGTAGTGGCTCTGAAAAAGATGCTTGATGAACCACATGAATGTGCTGCTGTTCTCCAGCAGATCGCCGCAATACGAGGCGCAGTGAACGGGCTAATGCGGGAAGTGATTAAGGGGCATCTGACAGAACACATCGTTCATGAGCATGATGAAACAAGAAGAGAAGACGATCTCGAAGTTGTGTTGAAGGTGCTGGACTCCTACATCAAATAGCTAATCTTCCTCAAACGTGACTGTGTAGCGGCATTGCTGCGCCTTTCTGATCGTCACTGTCTCCGTTGGCGTTGGAATAAACGCAAATCCGCGCGGTATCTGTCTCCTGTTCATCGGTCAGTGTCAACGTTGCTTGCTCACTTCCTCGCGTCGTACAGGCGCTTGCTTGTTCATTGATCGGTTACGCTGGCTCCTGAACACATGCTCATCACTGGGATACTCAGCACGGCGACGTGCGATCATCTGCACCACTGGAGCCGGAAGGGTGAGGGCTTTACGCTTCCGGTTGTGTGTTGTTAATGGCGCAATTGTGTCCACCACTTAACGACCTGCAAGGCCACCTCGTGATCGAAAAATCCTTGCGTTGATAATATACTTTATAAAAATCAATAGGTTGTAATTTATAAACATGTGTTTGAACGTTGCCAAATCATCAGATCGGCACGAAGAAGAGCGGCAACACCGGAACATCACACTACCAGGCATAAGTGAGGGCAGACGGACCACGATGAAAGTAGCATGTAAAAGTATTCCGCTTCCTTTTCCGAGGTAAACGTCGTTCTTTATAGCTAACCTGAAGTAATAATAAAAATGTCGCTGCAATTTTTGGTTTACTGTGTATTTAATGAAATTAAGCATTTTAATTAACACTTAGTTTAAATATATATACAATAGTAGTTAATTTCCTCATCCCATTAAACTTTTCTAATTATTTACCCCCGTTTTGATAAATAATAAATATGGAACTCTTGTCACATAAAATTGGCAGAGATGACTTAATTTCTTCATAAAAGCGCTTCCTGAAACATTAGGCAGACTAATTGTTTTACACCTATGCCTATTAACCACATAGAAAGCATGGTTAATTTTTTGTTGCTTATATTTTTTGGTAACTTATTAAAAGGATAGCAATTATGCCTGTCTCGTTGCCTGGTTTTTCGTCATATTCATCTTTTATCTCGCTCTTTTTACCCTTAAAGAACGATCATCAGGAGCACTGGTTTGATGCGTCGCAACATAATTATATTGATCTGAACGATAGATGTTTTGATTCGCAAGAGGCGGATGAGGATTCTGTTCCGTTTACAGAAGATAGCCAGCGTTGTATGAAGCAACTTATTCGGCAATATGCAGAGCTGAAGCAAGTCGAAATTATCTACAATGGAATTCTTGCGTTTTTCCCGCAATTTCCCGTGGATTTAATTAATACGGCCTACAGTATTTACCGGGCGCTTGTCCAAGGCAAAAATATTGATATGGCCCTTTTGAATTCGCTTGGATTGGCATCTTCTTGCTTGCTTGCGGATGGTAACGCTATCGCTAAGTTGGCTAAATTTCTTCAGGAAACTATTTCCCGCTATATCGGTGTAAGCTACCTAAGCCAGTTTTTTGGTGATGATGAAAACCCGTCAGCTTATTGGTTTTATACTGCCTTAGGTGTTTTGGCCATTGCTGCCAGGTATTATTGGAAGAACGATAACATTGCACCGAATCGGACTCTGCTTCGGGTTCCGGCTTTCCTGGGGAGTCTGCTTATCCAGGCGAATATTTACTGGGGCCAGCTCAGTCGTATGGCACAGTTCGCAGCAGAATCCTGCTATTTACCGCTACAAAATGAGCCGGGATACCTGTGTGTTGAGAATGAAATCAGCGGAAAACAAAACAATCTCGTCTCTGGGCGGGAAGCCTGGAGTTGTACAGCAAAACAGAGGGAAACGCCTTTTACGCTGAAAACCGAGCCGCTATGCGGATTTACTTACTCACCCGAGCAGTTAAAACAGTTAAGAATGGAGGGAGTGTTATTTTCTCAGCACGCAGTGACAACACCTAATGCCCCTGAGGAGAATGAGATTCCCTTAACAGATCAATGGGAGCCCCCAGAGAGTAGTGGGGCGAAAAAAGTCGAATCCACTCCCCTAATGCTTCCTCTGACCTTTGCTGCGCTGGAAGCACAATCTGTAGTAACAGGGAACCGCTGGAGTACGGCAGCAAAGATTGCAGGTGCTTTAGGTTTCTCTTTTCTGACCTCTGCGGCAGTGACTACATACTGGTTCCTGCGTGGTAGCAACAGTGCTGAAGAGACAGAAGCGTTCCCTGGGGAATTGACGGACCAGGAGCGTGATGCCCTGGAGCAGCAGGTAATGCATGAATTATTATCATTGCCTGCACGCAGGGTATCTGAACCTATGAGCGAACATGAGTGGGCTGAACTTGAAGAGGATACCCACAACCTGGAAGCCTTTATTCATAGAGGAAACGCCAGTGCTATAACGATCTCCGCCACAGAAATAGGCAACATTACCCATCACCGTGATAAAAGATCGCTGAAATTCGCATCAAGAAAAGAGTATTGGCAATCGATCTTTAATGCTACCTCAGCGGAGGACCCGGCAAGAACGCCACTAAGCTTATTAATGAAAGGGCTGCCAGCAGACGAAACACTTGTTGCACCTCGGGAAATTTTGGGAACGTTCCCCGTTCTCGATGGACAATATACTTTCATGGACCAAATTAATTACTCTTTATTTAGTAATGATTTTGTCCAGCATTTAATGGGGCTCGCAAGAGAGGTGGTCCAAAGCGTTCAGGTCAAGTTACCACGCGACAGTGACCTTGATGCGAAGCAGTGGTTACACCTTGGACTCTATTACGACTGGTTTTATTTCAATCTTATTTGGCGATGGGAAAAAGCCTTATTGCGTAAAGATTTACCGATTGCTAGCAATTTTCAGCGCGCGGTTGCGCAGGTAGATGCCATCATTGCCCGGTTAGAGAAGAATTGGGGAACAGAAAGCGTACACCGGGGAGGGGCAATCCACACTTTCCGTGCGTTGGTTATAAAGCTCGATGCAAAACAAAAAACGCTCGAAAAAGCTATTGAAGACAATAAAAAATGGTTGCGTTCCTTGCAAAAAATTAACCATAAAAATAGCATGGCGATTAATGCGACCCTCTCCTACACAGAATTACGTGCTGAGCAAAATAAATTAATTGAGGGGTTGTTAAAGAAAAATAATTTATCCCATGACCCTCAACAACCCGCAAGTCTCGTCAATAACCTTATTCAATACCTTGTCGATCCTTCGATAAAAAAGAAAGCCGCCAAAAGAGTTACTACAGTGTCTCGCTTGTTGCTGCTCCCCTTAGGTGAGTATGGTTCTGAAGAAAAAGATGTTATTCCTTATGCCAGACGACAGGCCATTATCGCTGATTGGCTAAACTATCATCTACTTAGTGGGCCATTTGAGTCGTGGTTTATTAGGCAACATGTTGTTAATAAATGTGAAACACATGGCCAGATCCGTACTTCGCTAATGAAGACGATCAATGATATTTTAAAGGATAAAAAGGGCCTTCCCTCCTTTCAAGAATATTATAAAGATAATGTAGTAAAAAAAGTTATGCCGACGGCAATGCTGCCCCTTTTTGAGTATGATTTTGCAGCAACTGAAAAAATGATTGTCTCTGAACCTTCCTGGGGATATTTATATGTTGGAGCAATGGTTTTAAGTGAAAGCGGTACCGCTTTAAATGGAATTGATAGCGAAGAGCTTGAAGAGGTTGGCGTGATGATGGAGACTCTTATCCATCAGGAAGGTGTACCGCAACAGTATATCGAGTATTTCCGTTTGCCTGCTCTATTACATAATGCCTTGACAAACAAAGTTCCGGTTGATGATCAATTAGCAGGAATTGAAGAGTGGGAAATGAAGGAGATTTATCAAAACTATTTTGAATATACTCGTGACTGGGCGGAAAAAAACAATCCATCTAATAAATTTTCGCAAAAAATGCAACAGTGGAAAAGTCGTCGCCAGTTAGCTGAGGAGGTTTTAAAAAACAAAGGGGTGAGCATGGACAATGTTGGCCTCTACTTAAATTCTCATGAAGCTAAAAATTGGCGCGGGATCTATCGAAATAGTATATGGTTGCCAAATATTGATGACGTCTTTCGCGACCAAAATAACAATCTGGCTGATTTGGCAATGGATGTTGACAAGATACTCCTGTCGAAGGTTTTTAACGATTTTGAGGGCCATGAGAAAAGTTTCATTCTGGAAGCAAAGGTAGAGCTAGTAAAACTAAGAGTTTATGCCGAATATGTACAAGATCCCGGGCCGCCTCCTGATCCATTATGGACTGATACGAATGCTAATATGTATTATATTCCTCGCGTGGTCGATTTTCCTGGTTCAATAGAATTTTTACGTTGCACTAAAAATGATGAAGTGCGTTTTTTTGCACTAAAAGTGTTACCTGATAATGGTAATTACGAACTTGAATGTACTGAACACAGAGATGAAGGCATTATTAGCTTTCTTGATGACAATGATCGAATGCTCTTACTTGATTATGATAAGGTCGAGGTACGATACGATCTGCTTGGCGTTTTAAAAGATGCCACTACAAAAAATAATAATTTGATTGATCAGCTTTCAAATTTTCACAGAATTAACTTCGTAAATGGATTATATTCCACAGGATATGATAAAACTGTTTATGACGATTTTAAAGAAATTGCATTAAGCTTCATACCCTTTTATAGCTGCGTTGATGAAAGTATAAAAGGCAATGCTCTAGAAGCATCTCTTGCGTGTGCACTTGATATAGTTGGCCTGGTACCATTTATTGGCCAGGCGGCTCGTACTGGTGGGCGCTTTGGCATGGCGTTAGGTAAAACGGCCTCGCTGGTTATTCGCCAGGGCGCGCAACGCGCAACATTCAAACAACTACTTCAAGTGGGAGGGCAGCAGATTGTCCGCACTTTTCCATCAATAAGCAGCGAGGTGCGCCAGTTTGGAGTGAGTTTTTTACGCAGTCTGGACCCTGGTTTCGAATTACTTGCGTTTGGTGGGATAAAAGGTTTAAAGGCTTTAAGTACGTTCATCGCTAAAACCAACGCAAAAGGAAAAGGTGTAGCGAGATTAGGGCAAACATTAGCTGCACATGCAGATAGATCCTTTACCCTACCGGGGGTTTCGCAGTTGTATTCTCCAGGGCAAGGCCCGGGCTTTGGTAAAGAACTGGATGTGGTACCTGTCGGTAAAATGGATGAGCATGTGCTATGGGCACCATTTCATGCTGAAAGCGGAACGATTTCTGGTCGCAAGCTAGTATGTAATTCTGTCGGACAACTCGAACCAGCGCCAATTCGTTTAAATCAGCGTTTGTACTTATTGCAAAACGAAGGTTTGGGCGGAAAAGGTGTATTGCTTGCAATAAAAAAATGGCAGGATAAAGCCAGAGCAGCGGCAGGCGGACGATTAAATATCGATAATATGTTCAGATCGCCATCTCAGCCACTTCTATATAGCAAAGCTTTCCTCCGGGTCGCCAAGAAATATAACGTTATTATCGGGGTCAGGGCGCCAAATCGACTCGGTGAAACATTATTAAAAGAGGGGTTTCCTTCGAAGAATTTTCATGTCAAGGCAAAGTCAAGCTCTACAGGACCGACTGCGGGGTTTATTGCTATTGATCCACGTTATTCAAAAGTCCACCCTTCAGCGCATAATAAACAGGAGCGCGCAATTTTAAAGGCCAGAGAGGCTGGTGCGAACGCTGTCGATTTAGTTCTTAGTAAAGCCAGAATTCAGGAGTTGCTGGATACGGATAATATGGTATTTATCGGCAATGAAGTTTACCAGGCAAAGTATCCGATAGGTGAAGAGATCTTTGTAATTAATGCCCAGGGAGAGGTAAAGGATGCTGCTGGGTTATCAGTGAAAGTTCTAACAAATCCACCAAATATTGGTGAGGTTGAAGTGAATAATCATAAACCAATCACAGCGGATTATGATCTTTTTGCTATCATACCTACTACCTCACATAGTATTAACACCCGATATCTTGAGTTAGCTCCGGTATTGAAAAATGGTAAATTTGAGCTGGACTTTCTCAAGCCAAAAGAGACCTATATCAAAGAAAAGGCTAAACTTCCTTCAGGCATGAATGAAGATCCTAATAAAGGTAATGTGCACTATTTTGGTGAGACGATTGCCAATTCATTAAATAAAGAAATTGCCGTAGAGGGATACCAGGGAGGAAAGCTAGTTTGGCACAATGATGAAAGTGGCAATCCATTTAGTCCGGGGCTGGATATTAATGACAAACCCTATTTTTTCACACCGATGGGGTCCGTGCTACAAATAACCACCTTGCAGGACTTAAAACGTTTTTACTCAAAGGTAGCTGAGTTAAATTTTTCACCACAATACAGTCCTGTATTTTCCTGGCCTTCTTTTGTCATTCAAAAAAATAATAATTCGGCGCAGCAAAAAATTAAAAACAGACTGGCACTGGTAGCTGAAAAGGAAAATGTAACTCCATTCAAATATAGCGGATCCACAGGTTACAAAATAAAGAAATATGGAAAAGAGATCGATTGCATCCAGATTGATGAGCAATACCTGCCCGTAAGAAAGCATGAGACCCGAAAATTTTTCGAAGTTTACGATCGGCATAACCCTGAAAGGGCGGGTTACCCTGTTACTTTGGGTGCTGATGATGAGTGGCGCTTCGGTTTTAGCCAAAATTTAAACGCAAATTCATTATATATTACTGATGAGCTTCGAAGAAAAATAACGCTTAATGCTTTTGATGTATCGATCCCAAAATCTTCATTATCATTTCCAGACAGCCGGGGGATAGTGGAGTCAGCAGAAGGTAATCTCTATCTAATGGTTGGAGATGATTATGTGCGGCTGCAGAAAGTCGACCAGCAAAAAGATGTTTATACGTTTAATGGCGGAACGATGTTTTTCAATGAGAAACGTTCTAAGTTTGATTTGTTGAGTAAGGGGGCAGGTGAGAGCGTGCACTAGCGCTTTGCCCGGGCTCAGCAGAAGCTGGGCCCGCCGGGTCTGGCGGTGGCACTGACAAAACTTTTTTAATTAACCCTTGTATCCTGTGCGCAAATATGAGTTAATGCACTCGTCGGTTTGATAAATCATTATGCCACGCAGTTTATTAAAGTCTTTCTCATCTCTAAGTATCTCGTAGTTACTTCCTTTTGGGTCTTCTTTACACTCTGATAAAAATAATGTCTCAGACCATTGCTGCCGAAATGGCTTATAAAACAAAAGGTAATAACAATGTCTACTAAAATGACTGGTATCGTAAAATGGTTCAACGCTGATAAAGGCTTCGGTTTCATTACGCCTAAAGATGGCAGTAAAGATGTCTTTGTACATTTCTCTGCAATTCAGAGCAACGATTTCCGCACTCTCAATGAAAATCAAGAAGTTGAATTCTCCATTGAGAATGGTCCTAAAGGCCCGGCTGCTGCCAATGTGGTACCGCGTTAAGGATATCTCCATCAGTAATCGCATTCACTTTCGCTGCCCGTGCTGTCACGGGTCGCAGTACAGAATATCCAATTTTGATATGTCTGAGAAAAACCCGTTTGGCGCCAAATGTATTTTTTGCAAATCTGCAATGACAACATTTGATAATATCGCCAACTTTATTCAGTCGGGTCAGACGCCACTGGATTTCCGTAAATAGAAAAGAGGCCACTTGTTGGCCTCTTTTTTTTATTGCGGAATAATTTTTTCCTGCTTTAGCCGATCAAACAGTCTGATAAAAGAATCCAGCGTGTAGCGGTAACCGGTGAAGCCGGCGTTGCGGCTTTTACTCATATCGGTGAAGGCTTCCATGGGGCGCCCCAGATCGGCATCAGTATGCCACCACGTGGCGAGTTTACTTATATCTCCCTCACGCAATTGATACTTGCTGGCAATTTCTGTCCACGCTGCCTGCGCTTCCTGCATCCGCCCTTCAAGCGGCATCATGCTTTGCGGATACTCTGCCGCTTCGATGCCGAAGTATGTCGCCAGGCGAGGCCACAGCCAGTTCCAGCGGAATACATCGCCATTTACCGCGTTGAAATCTTCATTCGCCGCGGCCGGGCTTTGGGCCGCCCAACTCAACTGCTCAGCCAGTAAACCCGCATCGGTAACATCGGAGACCCCATTCCACTGTTGCGGCGAACCCGGAAAGATAAACGGCCAGCCCTTTTCCCGGCACAGTGTGGCGTATACGGCAAGTGTTAGCCCCATATTCATTGCGTTGCCTACGGCATAACCGATGATTGTGTGCGGGCGGTGAACGCTCCAGCGGTAACCATATTTCTTCGCGCCTGCAAAGATTTCATCTTCCTGCGCATAATAGAAGTTCTCTACTGGCTGGCGGCCTTGCTCTTCACGAAACGGCGTGACCGGGACATGACCTTTCCCATAGGCTTCGAATGGACCAAGATAATGTTTCAGACCAGTAACTAGCGCCACATGTGACCCGTTGAGTCGCTCGCCTAGCGCTTCAATAACATTTTTCACCATTGCGCCATTAACGCGGATATTGGCCTGTTCATTTTCCTGGCGTGCCCAGACACTGAAGAACAGCGCATCGGGTTTTACCTCTTGTAACGCCTCTTTTACCGCAGCCGTATCGGTAAGGTCCGCTGTCAAGCTAATGCAACCAGCAAGTACTTCGCCGCGACCGCGCGACAAGCCATATACCTGCCAGCCTTCACGCGTTAACTGCTCTGCCAGCGCCCGACCAATTACCCCACTGATACCTACAATCAATGCTTGCTTCTGCATATTTCTTCCCCCGCTATAGCTGTAATTGATAGCTTAATAGAGAATTTATTTCTTATCTCTGGTATTAATTCATGTTATTCGTGACTTAAATTCATTAATTCTATGAGCGATCAACGGCTAAAAGATATCGTACCCTTTGTTGCCTGTGTGGAAGAGGGGAGTTTTACCGCCGCGGCACAGCGCCTTCATCTTACTGGCTCGGCAATCAGTAAAAGCATAACGAGGCTGGAGGCTCGGTTAGGTTCGCGTTTGCTGGAGCGTACGACCCGCCGCCTCGAATTGACTGACGCAGGGTTGGCTTATTACCAGACTTGCGTGCGGATCCTGGAGGAGCTGGCTGAGGCGGAATCTGTGCTGGCGGCGCATCGCACTATCCCTTCGGGGCGGTTACGACTGGCAGTGCCAAATACCTACGGGCGGCTAAGTGTAATGCCACTATTGATCCCTTTTTGCCAACAACATCCTGAAATCGAACTGAGCCTTACCTTTTCCGATCGGTTTGTCGATCTTTTCGAAGAGGGGATCGATATCGCTGTGCGCATTGGGCAAACAGCTGAGCTTCCTGCCTCGCTGGGGTGTAAGCAGATCGGACGCGAAACTATGGTCTTTTGTGCATCACCCGACTATCTACGTCGAGAAGGGGAGCCACAAAACGAAGCGGAGTTAATGCAACACCGCGCCATTCTCTATGAAAAAGTTGATGGTTCCAGTAAACCCTGGCTGTTTATGACAGCCGATCGGCATCCGGAGTGGCGCAGTGTGCCCTGTCGCATGGCATTGGGGGATGTAGATGCTCAGGTGCAGGCGATTTGCGCCGGATTAGGTGTCGGACAGATGCCAACATGGCTGGTGCATCGCCAGCTACAGCGCGGCGAGTTAAAAGTTATTCTGCCGCAATTGCAGGTGGCGGGCCTGGCGTTAACACTGGTCTGGCCGCGGCGCAAACAGCTTTTACCTAAAGTTGATGCATTGCTTAACACGTTAACTCAGCTTGAGATTTCACCAACTTTAACTCTATGTCCTTGACCCATGACAAGGCGGAGCAGTGGTAAGGATCTTTATAATCCGCCGCGTTTCCCAACTCACTGGTGTCCATCAATGGCTTATCAACTTAACCTTAACTGGCCTGAATTTTTAGAGAAATACTGGCAAAAAAGACCCGTTGTTATAAAACGTGCGTTCGCAAATTTTGTCGATCCGATTACCCCGGATGAGTTGGCAGGGCTGGCTATGGAGCCGGAGGTCGACAGCCGTATAGTCAGCCATGTTGAGGGTCAATGGCAGGCATGGAACGGGCCGTTTGAATCATTTGATCATTTGGGCGAAAGCAACTGGTCATTACTTGCGCAGGCGGTTAATCACTGGCATGTTCCCTCTGCGGAACTGGTGCGTCCGTTTCGTGTATTGCCAGAATGGCGCTTTGACGATCTGATGATCTCGTTTTCCGTACCAGGCGGTGGTGTTGGGCCGCACATCGATCAATATGATGTGTTTATTATTCAGGGAATGGGCAGCCGCCGCTGGCGCGTTGGCGATAAACTGCCGATGAAACAGTTCTGCCCGCATCCAGCCTTATTACATGTGGATCCTTTCCCGCCGATCATTGATGAAGATCTGGAGCCTGGCGACATTCTCTATATTCCCCCCGGATTCCCGCACGATGGGTTTACTCATGAAACCGCGCTTAACTACTCTATCGGCTTTCGCGGGCCAAATGGCCGGGATTTGATCAGTAGCTTTGCTGATTATGCGCTGGAAAATGATCTTGGTGGTGAACACTACAGTGATCCCGATCTCACCTGCCGGGAACATCCAGGGAGAGTGGAGCAGCATGAACTGGATCGTTTGCGCGGGATGATGTTAGATCTTATTAACCAACCAGAACATTTCACGCAATGGTTTGGCTGCTACATCACTACGCCGCGTCATGAGCTGGATATTGCCCTGGAGCCTGGCGATTACACAGCAGAAGAGGTCGTTGCTGCACTGCAAGAGGGGCAGCAGCTGACGCGTCTGAATGGCCTACGTGCGTTGCATATCGGCGATAGCTTCTTTATTAATAGCGAGCCTCTGGAAACAGTAGATGCTCAGGCTGCCGATGCACTCTGCCGCTATACCACCCTTGGCCGGAATGAACTTGGCGCAGCTCTGGATAATCCTGCCTTTGCACAGGAGCTTACGATGCTGATTAACCGGGGCTACTGGTATTTTGACGAGTAGCACCTGAGAACCCGCCTCGCAGAAGTGGCTTTCATATCATGAGGGCCGTTTCTCACTATCGCGCGACAATAAAGCGTTTTTCATCGTCAATAAATGTTTTTTCGCTGACGGGGCTGACAATGCCACCAAAATTCATCTCGGCACATAGCTTCCAGCTCTCTGGAATGTCCCAACGCTGACGAATATCACCATCAATCAATGGATTGTAGTGTTGTAAATTGGCGCCAATTCCCCTTTCGGCCAGCGCCAGCCATACCGCATGTTGTGCGATGCCGCTACTTTGCTCTGACCAAATGGGGAAGTTATCTGCATAGGCGATATACTGTTTTTGCAGTGCGCTGATGACCTGTTGATCCTCGAAAAACAGTACTGACCCCGCTGCGTTGCTAAAACCGTCCAGCTTATCGGACGTGGCATGAAAGCTCTCTGTCGGGATCACTTTGCGTAGTTGTTCGCGTACCAGTTCCCAGAACCGCTCATGCTCATCACCAAGCAGGATCAAGGCGCGAGAACTCTGTGAATTGAATGCTGACGGTGCAAGACGGATCGACTCTTTAATAATCTCGACCACTTCCTCTTCGCCAGCAGGCAAAGTTTTACCGAGCGTGTAGATCGATCTGCGAATTCTGGCGAGAGCCAGGAAGTTTTCTGGGGCAACGTGATTCAGCACAAACGGTGGTTCGGGGAGCGGTGGGATAGCGGCTGGGATAGCCTGCGGCGCGTTTTCCGTACGGGCGAGGGTGGAATGTAATATTTGCTGGAATGGCTTCATTTTCACTCTTCCTGTGTAAGTGCAAACGCGAAAAGGTCTATCACTATTAAATGTTGCTCATCAAAACACAGGCGCGGAGGGAGTTATCAATGAAATAAGTATAGAAAAACTGGCTATTTATCGTCAGAGGCACATCAATTAGTGAATTTAATATATAAAATAAATGAAAAATCGCATTTCAGAACGTTGTTATCAATAATTGATCAGTAATTAACCCATTGCTTTATATGTAATTATTTTTAATTTTAGGATGTTACGTATGGATCAATTTCACTTTATTCTTTATTTTAAATAATAACACTAAAGAAATGTCATGGCTGGTCGATGGTTAGAGTGTTGAATGCACGAACTCTTCTGAAACCAGACATTGAGGAAAAAATGAAAGCCAAATCGTTCAGTAATGAAGTTCCTTTACCTCTGGATTCGTTAGCACAACAAAATGAACTTATTCCACCGTTCATAAGAACGATTGCCGTGCGTTTATGTTGGGCCGCAACTGCTGATGAAACAGAGGCATTTCGTCTGCTTTCTGCGCCTTATGAAAGCAATGTATTAACGCTGGAAGACAAGCAGCAGCTCTGTGCCTGTTTTCCGTTTATGATTTCTTTAGAAGCGCCAGCGTCAATTGCAGATTATACGATTTCGCTAGTTACTATCTGGCTGGCAATTGAAGAGATGTACCATCGTGGTGCTGTTTTACCCGAGCAGATAATGCAAGGGCTAATGGAAAAAGCGGCAACCGTGCAGGTGCATAATTGCCGCGAGAAGGGTAACGATGTCGTTATACCTGAGCCGCGCTATTAAACTTACGCCATCACATTATTGGCGAGAAAGTAGCGCTCCATATATTGGGCGATGACGTTGCGCAAAATTTCATATTTTTTACGCATCGGATCGCTGCGATGAAATATCATCACTACTTTGCGTTTTGGTTCCGGGCTGACGCAATGCAGGTAGCGTATATTTTCATTCCCCCCTTGTTGGGTGGAGAGTAGTGGGAAGAACGAGACGCCACGATTAAATGCGACACCGCGGCGCAGAGTCTCCAGATGCATGGCCACGAAACGAGAATCGGGTTCCAGTTCAAACTGATAGCAGTAGCGTAGCACCTGACTATGCAGGCAGTTACCATCATCAATCATCAGGATCTTACTGTTTTTCAGATGCCCCATATCGATTTCGCTCATGCGAGCCCATGGGTGTTGTTGACTGACGCCCAGCACAAGCGGTTCATCGAACAACGGCAACTCCACGTATTTACTGGTCTCTTTATTGGAAGTCATGATCGCACATTTAATTGCATCCGATTCCAGCATATCAAGAAGCTGCCTGGTTTGTGCTTCGTGAATTTCCAGCTCAATTTCCGGGAAATTCTCACGACACACCGCATTCAGGTGAGAAAAAATATAAGGGGCCAGTGTCGGAATAATGCCGACATCCAGCGTTTGCATTAGGCTTTGACAGTGGCTACTGCTGGCCATATTTTTCAGCGCTTCAATTTCCCTGAGCACCACCTGCGTTTGTTCGACCAGCCGCAAGCCGGTCTGCGTAAAACGGATCTTGCGGGTTGTACGTTCCAGCAATTGCAGGCCAAGCTCATTTTCCAGTTTACGCAACTGTGCGCTGAGCGTTGGCTGACTGACGTTGCAAGCTTCGGCGGCGCGTTGGAAGTGTCGATGTTTAGCAAGCGCGACAAGATACTCAAGATTACGGATGTTCATTGTATTCCCCGGGGCGCAAGTTTTCGCTCTGTTGGAGAGCCGCCTTTAGCAACATGCTATGCAAATGAAGTGTTATTGTTTTCCACTCTGTCATCAGATTTCCCCCTCATGCCTGCACATGAGATATGATGGTTTTTATTATCATTGCACCCAGTTCGTGCCACACTTCGTTGTAGCGAAAACGGCATAACGAACCGGGTATCCCTGTAATTCCAGGCCGGTTACTAGTGAACTTTTACACGCATCCTGCCTGTTTTTAGCGCCGCGACTAATTACTTTTCAAAGACACTGCAAATAACGACAGCATATGCAACGCGGATAAATAATAGCCTTCGCCCGGTCGTAGGGATTTCTCCATATGCTGGTCATCGCCCATCGTTAAATCACGTACTGCCAGAATACCGCCGGACATTGCGTAATTCGCCTGCCCATTGCCGGAAACCTCCACCCATGCGGGAGTATTACTGCGGTTATAATTTCCCCAAAACTGACGAAAATTATCCAGTGTATGCTGTGGTGTTTCGATCAGGCTTAAATAGAGCGGGATTCGAATCGCATCATAACTAAAACGTGCTGGCCAGTTTTCAGCAGGAACGACTTCACCATTATTCTGTACAAAAATCCAGTCAGTGGGCAGTTGAGTTTTACCAAAGTGCGCTTTGCTAAGTAAATAAATGCTTGATTTCTTGAGCTTCAGCCAGACCGGGTTATGTCGATGTTGCCAGAAACTCTCCCAGGCGGGAAAAACGAAATAAGAGGGGTTAATAATGTAGCCCCCATCTTTTGCAAAGCCATTTAAACCTGGCAGTAACAAAGTCTGGCCATCCTGTTCAATCACCAGATAAGTGAGCAGCGCATCCTGAATATTTTCAGACGCTGTCAGGTAACTCTGATCGTGCCATTTGTTGCCAGCCAGCAATAAGGCCCAGGCGATAAGCGTATCGCCATCGCTGGCGTTATTTTCATCGGTGACTTTTTGTTCCTTCGGATCGTAACGCCAGGCAAATAACCAGAGTGATGGGCGCAATAAATTATTGCGCGTCCAGCGCCACATTTTTTCAAATGTGGCGGGATCGTCATTTACCACCGCCAGCAACATGCCATAGCCCTGACCTTCCGAATGGCTGATATTGCCATTTTCTTGATCAACAATACGGCCATCCTGGCTCAGGTAATTCTGTTTAAACAGCGCCCAGTTACTCTCCTGAGATTGAGCGGTAAAAGTGACCACGACCAGCGAAAGCAACAAGCAGGGCATGAGCCAGCAGCTTCTTAACATGAGATTTCCTGTTGTAAAGATATGGCAGTCTGGCGAATAACGATATTTAATCGTTAAACGACTTCGGCAAGGCGCGCAGCGGGTTCCAGAATTAATTCATGCTGTAACCACTGACGAAATGCCTTTCCAGTTGCTGCATGACGCAGGCCATATTCAACAAACGCTTTCATATAGCCAATCTTATCGCCGCAATCGTGAGATTTTCCGGTCAGCGCGCAGGCCTCAACCGGCGAACGTTCCAGCAGCATAGCGATAGCGTCGGTTAACTGAATTTCACCGCCCGCGCCAATCGGCGTTTTATGCAGCAGCGGCCAAATTTCTTTCGACAGCACATAACGCCCGACAACCGCCATATCTGACGGGGCTTCGTCGGTAGCGGGTTTTTCTACCATTCCCTGTACCTGGCCGAAATCACCTGCAGAAAGGGTAACGCCGCCGCAATCAACCACGCCATAGCGGGAAACATCTTCATGCTTGACGCGCTCAATCATTAGCTGGCTGGCTCCGGTCATCCTGAAGCGGCTGATCATTGCCGCCAGATTATCTTGCGTAAGATCGCACTGGCTATCGTCGATCAGAACATCCGGCAGTACTACGACAAAATCGTTATCGCCAATAAGGGGTTGCGCGCAAAGCACCGCATGTCCCAAACCCTTAGAGTGGCCCTGGCGCACATGCATAATGTTCATATCTGCCGGGCAAATGGTACGTACTTCTTCCAGCAGCTGATTTTTCACGCGTGATTCCAGTAAAGACTCCAACTCAAAAGAGGTATCGAAGTGGTTTTCAATAGCGTTTTTTGACGAGTGAGTCACCAGCACAATTTCACGAATGCCACAGGCGTAGCACTCCTGCACGATATACTGGATTAGGGGCTTATCGACGACTGGCAGCATCTCTTTCGGGATTGCTTTAGTTGCAGGGAGCATACGTGTTCCCAACCCTGCCACGGGAATGACAGCCTTTAACATACTTATTTCCTCTGGTATTTATTGCTGTTTGTAGTTGTTAAAATCAACACACGAGGGCGTTGATAATGCCACCAGATTCATTGATGCCCGGAACCTGATATTTAATAAAATCATCACCGCCCTGCGCTTTGACTTTATAGAGGGCGGTATCCGCCGCTTTTAATATTGATGAGAAGTTTGGCCCGTCCGCAGGATAGCAGGCAACGCCGATACTCACGGATAACTCCACAGTCTGTTGCAGATATTGTAAATACATCGGCTGGCGTGCCGCCTCGACAATTAATTGCAACACCTCCCGGCCATCTTGCTCATCCACACCTTTTATAAACGTCAGCGCAAATTCATCACCGCCAAGCCGTCCCAGCAGGGTTGTGCGAGATATACACTGCTTCACCCGGCTAATAAAACAACGCAAAACTTCATCGCCTGCGGCATGACCAAGATCGTCGTTGATATTTTTAAAATTATCGAGATCAAGGATGGCGACAATAATTTCAGCACCGCGCGCATTCGCAGCGCGCATTTTTTTACGGCTGCGAATGTAATATCCCTGACGGTTCAATGTCTTAGTTAACGCATCGTTGTGCGCACGAAAATGCAGCTTTTCGCGTATCGCCATATGTCTGGTGATATCAAAACCGAGAAGAATAAAAGCGAATATGTCGCCGTTTTCATCCCGGCGTGGCATCAGACGGGTATCCAGCCACAGTGGTTCGCCATTTTTCTTGCGTTGCGATATCTCTCCCTGCCAGTTTTCGCCGGTAATCCTTGCGCTATTAATCGCGGTTAACAGCGAGGTTGATAGCTCGTCATCCGTCGATTGAAATAAAACCTGGTCAATGACCTCATCATTATTAAAGCCAGTAAGCTGATAGAATAACGGACTGGCAAAAATAGTGTGCCCGGAGAGATCCAGCACCAGCGAAACAAAGGCATTATCCTCCATATAATTAACTGTTTCGATTTCCAGCTTTCTTCCTGAAACCATAATTTCATTAAACATAGTGGTCACCTGATCGTTGATATACGGTGGTAATGCCATTGCAAAGATTATTCGCCAATGGCGTAACGGAAAATCAATACATCTTCAGTCGCATTATCTTTCCAGCGCACCGGCACTTCGTTGCCCGCACCCTGAGAAATAAGCCATTGGGAATAGGCACCTTCCAGCACATAAGCGCTGGCGCGACGCCATCCCGCTTCATCGCGATACTCTGGCGCATGCGGCCAGGCGCAATGCATCAGGATCAGTTCGCGCTGAGCTGGTGCCATCTTCACAAAACCCCAGTTAAACAGCTCCAATACCCGATTGATGCTCGCTTCCAGTTCGTTGACGGTAGCGGCGCTATCAATGGGATACCACTGCGCCATCATCTGACCAATACGTCTCAGGGCATGGGTATCTTTTTCACCACGGCCTTCGGTGTATTCACTAAAGAACAGATACACCAGATCGTGCCAGCCAGCCTGATAGTTACGTTGTAAATAAGTGTCCTGATTTAACATCTTGTATCCCACGGGTTATTTGTCTTGATCTGCATAATATTTAAAATAAAACAACGCCTTACCTTCGTTATAACTACCGAAGGTGTCATACCCTAAGTTTGCTCCCAGGGAGAGGTTGTCGCTGAGGCGATAACGCGCATCGACCCCCAATGTGTAGCCAATGCCGTTTTTCGACGTGGCCTTGTAGACAGCATCCACATCATCATCGTCACTGGCATAGCTGTTGAGCTCTGACTGCAAGGTGCTGTGGCCCGGAAAGTAGTCACTTTTATCTTGTTTGTAGGACTGATAACCTGGTGCGACGCTCAACGTCATATCCCAGTTGTTGATATGGCGTGTCAGCGTGACGGGCAGCGTGACAGCCATAAAATCCTGCGGGCTGAAGTAACCCCCCTGGCCGAGGGTGTAGTAGCTTAGGTTGCGGTCAAAATTCATATAGTTAATGTTAACGCCCACTTTTAGTTCGCTGTCAGCGCTGCGCCATGGGCGCAGGTAGCTGCCCGCCAGAACATTGACCGAGTGGTTAGTGGGTACGTTAGTCCCAATCCAGGTATCAAAACCAAGACGGCTGTATAAGCCGATAAGATCGTTATCCCAGGTGTATTGTGCAGAAACACCGTTGCGGGTAATGCCGCCCCAGCTTTCTCCGGTGCTCTTGTCTTTCACCCCGACATAGGAGAGCAAACTGTCGGTAACTGCCCGGCGTTCTGCTTTCAGGTTCAGCGAACTGTACTGTGTCAGTTTCGGGTTCCACTCTACGCCGCCCACCAGTCGGGTGAACTCGCCACCGGTTGGCGTGCTACCAATATCCAGCTTGTAGCTGTCGCCGCTCAGACTCAGATTCGCGGCAACACCGTTGGCCTGCTGACCTCCCTGGCTGGAGGCGTTAGTTGAGCTAGTGGTGGTGCTGGTGCTTTCTGCCGCCGCAGCCAGTTTTTCTGCGTGTTCCAGCGCACCGGAACCAAAACGATTCGCTGCTTCGCCGGACATCTCACCGGCATTCAGTGACACGGGAGTCACATTCAGATTCAGTCGTGTGCTGTCGCCGATGGCACCAGAAAGAATTAGCGGCGCCTGTACCTCATCTAACGCGCCAAGACCGGATTCGCCATTGCGACTACGCAGTGAGACACCCGCACTGCTCCATGTGACGCTCTTCTCTTGCAAATCGCGCATCATCGTATTGATATCACCGAGTGCCGTTTGCTGAGCCTGCCGTGTTGGTGAGGGCAGGGACATGACCGAGCTCAGTTCATCGCTGGTATCATCATTACCTTGCTGCACACGCCACTGGGCAGTTCGCAGCCGTGACATAGCACGTTGATTCTCGCCATTGGCGGCTGCGACACGTGCCGCCAGCAGCATATAGTCGGCATCCTGGCTCGACTCCAGCGAAGTGAAGGCGCGTCGAGCCTCGTCACTATCACCGCGTGCCAGCGCCAGGTTGACGATACCGGTCAGTGCCTGTTTATCCCGTGGCGATTTGCGTAATACATACTGATAGATCTCGGTAGCTTTCTCATCCATATGATCTGCTTGATAGATGCGAGCCACTGCCAGCAACAAATCGGTATTCGTTGGGTTCGATTGCAGCTCCGGCATAAGCAGATTCCATGCTTTGCCAATCTGCCCCTTTTCCCGAAATCGATCTGCCCGGCTAATCAGCCCGCCAAGACGAATGACGCTCATCTCTTGCTGGCTGGTCCCGTTTTGTAATACCGGTGAGTTAACAATACCTTCAGCTTCGGCGAACAGACCGGCCTGATTCAGCACGCGGATCTGCCCGGCGTAGTCTCCGAGAGAACCGTGCAACCCTTGCGCCTGGTTATCTCGTACCAGTTGCAGTGCGCCCGCGCTGTCGCCACTTTGCATCAACAATTCAGCCAGACGTCCTACATCTACCGGCGATTGCGGCGGATTGCGTTGCAACGCCAGCAGAGAGTTGCGCGCGGCAGCCATATTCCCCAGGCGTAGATAATTGCGGGCAATTTCCAGTTGCTGATTAATCTGTACACGGGCACTTAGCGCTGTCATATCAGCGCTGAAGCTGCTACGTGGTAAACGGGCAAGTAAACTTTGCGCTTGCGACCAGTTATTCTCTTCTGCGGCATACACTGCTGCGGCATAGAGTGCTTCTTTGTTTGTTGCATTACGCTGCACGGTATTTGACATAACGATGCTGGCTTGCTGCTTCTGACCGCTTTTACGTAGCTGACGGGCGTAATCAAGCTGCAACCAGACGTTTTGCGGATATTTCACGGATGCGGCCTGCAGGATTTGCATGGCACGCGGACTGTTGCCTGCTTGCAGGGACGCTTGCGCCGCTTTGCGCTCGTTATCGCCATTATCGCCTACTGAGGCGTAGCGGGTACGCAGGCTGGCGGGGAGGGTGCGTAAAATCGCCTCCGCTTCTGTCTGTTTATTCTGCTGCTTGAGCACCCACCACAGACCGGTGCGGATATCAGTATTCTGTGGACGCTGCGCCAGCAACTGTCGATAAAGTTCTTCCGATTGCGCTAACTTTCCCTGGCGACGCAAGATATCAGCACGCAGCATATCTGCGGCTTGCTGCTGATCGGCATCATCACTGGCGCGACTTTCGAGGCTGGACAGCGCTTGCTCATAACTACCTTTCTGGCTCAGGCTACGCGCCTGATTTAGCGCGCCGTAAAACCGGGCATTGTCAGCATCTTTCGTCCACTGCTGGCTATTTTTGTTGTCAGTGTCTTCCTGCGCGGCGCGGCGCAGGTACTTTTCCGCATCGCTGAAATTATTCTGTCGCAGCGCTACGTAACCCATCCCGGCCAGGGCATTACCATTGTTGCCCCGGGCCTGTAGAGCTTCAGCGAACTTGTCTTTGGCGCCGCCCAGATCTCCACCGTTTAAGGCATCGAAACCGGCTTTCGTGGCATCGCCTTCTACACTCTTACGGAAGTGATCCATCGGTGCGCTATCTTCAGGATGGCGCTGAGCATAGGCACTATAGGCAGGCAGATCGGACGCTTTGGCATCGAGCCATAGAAGCGCTTGCTGTAATGCTTTATCGGCATTTTTATCGTCCGCAGCGAGAGTGCCAAGTTGTTCGATCCCTTCCCGGCGTGTCTGCTCCTGATAGGTCAGGGTCATTGCCAGTGCCTGCCTGGTCGAGACATCATCCGGCATAATGCTGGCACGTTGGCGCATCGCATCCACTGCCTCGGACCAGGTTGCGCTGTCACCCGCCAGAGTCTGGTAATACTCCAGCGCCACTTCGTCCGGTGGTGGGTTGCCATTAAACAATGCCCGCCAGGCGGCGATGGACTCTTTTATTTGCCCACGACGCGCCAGCTGGCGAGCGGCATTAAGCTTAGCCGGTGGAATATTGCGCATGGTATTTGCGCTAGTTAACGCGCCAAGACGCGGGTCTTGTGGCGACAACTCGCTGATTTTCTTGCGCCAGACCTCTGACTGCTGGGCGTTGCCCTGTTGCAGTTGATAAAGCGCCATCAGATACATGGCGTCAATGTTCTTATCATCTGCCGCCAGGACTTTTTGCAGTGCTTCGATAGCCATATCGTCATGGGCTTTGCTGTGCCAGTAGCTTGCCTGCGCCAATAATTTTTTCACTGCCGTGTCATTACCTGAAGCGGTATTGTCGGCAGCCGCTGCCGGGTGGCTGGCACCTATCATGCACAACAGATAGAAGGCGTGCGTCAGTTGTTTACGCGTATTCATTTCTTCGTTTTATCCTGCAAGCGTTGATGAGCATGGCGCTGTAGCACGTTAAACAACCGTGGGCCGGAGATAGCGGCAATCAGGCAGGCAAGGATCACCAGCCAGAAGATATGCTCACTGGCAAACCACAAAATTTTCAGGTAACCCGGCAGATTGCCGCTGGTGAACTGTTCGCCTACTCGCCAGCTTCTGACTTCACCTACATTGTTGACGGCAGTGAAATCACCACTCGCGACCGATAAAAACGCAGGTTTGCTCATATCCGCGGGTAATAAAGCCAGTTGATGGCTATCGGTGGCAGTGGCAACCACCACCACGCGTTGTGGGTTCCACGGCGAGCGTATACTGAGCAGGCCACGCCATTGGTTGTTGTCGCTCAGATATGCGGCAGCATCCATATCGCTTCGCGCCTGATCACCTTTCAACAGCGACAGCATCCGGCTAATGACGCTGGCGGTATTCACTTCAAGCGTGTTTTCATTGAGCATAAAAGCGCTGCTCTGCAATAGCGGATTAAGCAGATCGCCATTGTTCAGGCTACCAATCGCCAGGATGTCACTTTGTGCTAGCTGCTGCTGCGCTTCTTCTTGTGCCGGTATACCGGTAAACAGATGGAGATAATTCGCAGTGACCCCTGTGTCATATCCCGCCTGGGCCATCAGATTAAGCAGGAGTGCAGTTTCTTCAGCAGAAGGATGAGCAGGCATCATCACGCTGGTTTCAGCAAGGTCGGCATAGCGGGTAAAGGGGAACATCGCACCGCTAAACCACGCCAGATTCGGCAGCTTGCCAAAGTGCCATGCGCGGCTGAAATCAAGAGTGGAGTCACCATTGATTCGGCTTTGAATATTTTCGTCTGCCATTGCATTACACGGGGCATTCTTCTGCGCTTTCAAACCAAACCAGAAGCCCAGTTGATTGCTGCCGAGGATCGCTCTGGGGTCGATGTTAACCACTGCGCTTTGTTGGCGCTGGGATAGACCAAGAATCTCCATTGCCGGCGCGAGTAGCCCATCTTTACTTACCGGCAGACGTTTAAGGAATTCGCCGTTCAGGCTGACATTGAGGAAGGAGTCCTGATCGTCAATCCAGTTTTTTTGTGCAAAGCTGTACTTCAGACGTAGCGGTACAGACGAACCATCCCACATAAAGAGATCGGGCGCGGTACGAAATGGCAAACGGTTCTCACCATGCCAGACACCATGAGCCACCAGCGCCCCTTCATCTGCCAGCAGTGAACGCACCGCAATGGGTCGCTCGGTGTTAATCCAGCGCGGTGCATCGTATGCGCCGCGCGAGGGAACCTTGAATACCGGAACATCCAGCGTGTCGCTATCTGGGAGCGCTGGCTGTGATAAACGCCAGGCTGCCTGACGAAGCTGGTCTTCATTGTGCCCACTCACAATGAGTAACTTGTAAGCCGGATTTTGCGGGTTGTCGATCACCTGCAGTAATGCGCCGTTGGTTTCTGGCAGCGTCACATTAGCGATGGTATCGCCGGGTTTGCCAATCAAAATGCCATTGCCCGCAGGCAGGACGTCATACTGCACATCGAAACGGCTCGGTGTACCGTTACTCAGTGCGCCAAACTGCGAGGCAATAATGGCGGAAGCGGTCAGTACAGCAGCATCCGGGCTTTGCGGATAAGCAATGCTGATGGCCTGATCCTTGGTCTGCTTCACATCGAAAAATGGTCGTGGGAAGGTGCCCAGCGTTTTGCGCACATTCAGCCATAAGCCCTGATAATTCAATGCTGATTCCGGCTGCAAAGTGACTTTATAGCCTGCAGGTAGCGCACGCTGACAGCTCCAGACGTTATTAATAATGTCGTCGCCAGTCTTTAACTGGAAACTGAGATTGTTACTGGAAGCTATCATGGATGCCGGAACATCCAGTTCCCAAACGCCCTTTTCCGCCTGCAACTGATCGAGCGGAATCGCACCAAGCGGTTGGCCATTAAGCATCAGTTGCAGATTTTCACCGGCGACGTCTGTACGGTTAACCTGCACATTAAGAGTGATATGCGCGTCGGTAATCACCAGATCCCCTGGCAGATTAAATGCGACACCGTTTTGTAATTGCAGGCCAGAGAGCGTTAGCCCATCGGTAGCACCCATATCGCCAAAAGTGAGAGTGCTTTCGATATTCTGATTACTGGTCGCTGCTAAAGCAGGCTGCTGTGGTTGCGCTGTTGTGTTTCCTTGCAGCGTTACTGGCAGCGGCAACTCCGGCAACTTATCGTTGTCGGCTGCGAGGCTGTTCACCGAGCACAGAATCAGTGTGGCGATTGCAATGGGGTTAAAGCGCATTCTTAACCTCTTGCTGTTTTTTCGCCACCACGTTCATCTGGCTGTTAAACCCACTGGCACTTTTTTTACGGCCAAAGAAGAGTTCATATACGCACTGCAGGATTCCCATAAAGGAGGCTAACGGGCGATCTGGCGCATGGGGTGGGCGATACCAGGCATCGGCGCGCGAGAGCACGACACGCACCAGTTTGCGCCGTTCACTTATCGGCAAGTCGTCAAATTCCAGGCGGATATCGCCCACGCCTGTACCCGCCGCGCGGATAGGAACCTGGGCAATTTCACCACCGAGACCTAATTCGATATGTACTGGCGTTTTGCGGGAGATATCTTCCCCTTTCACCAGCGCGACACGGGCACCGCCCATCGAGATATCGAAACTGCGCGTCTCCATCTGCGAACCGTCCGAGAACTTCACGGTGACCGGCAAACGAGCATAGATACGGATGGTTTTGCGGATCTGTTTGCTCTCTTTAGCAACCGCAATCGACGCCAGCAGAATGATGGTACTGAAGGTGCCCCAGGCAATGTTAAACAGGATAACGCGCGGATCGATACCGGCGTAGTCATGCATAAAGTAGCGCACACCCACCCAGATCATGCTGCCGATCATCAGTACGGTGGTGATGATCAGCGGGCGAACGGTATGGGCATCGAAATAATCGCGGTCCGTCAGATCGCCTTTATCGGTAACGTTGAATTTGCCCAGCCGCGGTGAAATCAGGCTCAGCAGCGTAGGCAAAATCAGATGGAATGCCATCACCGTTTCATAAATTTCGCCCCAGAATGCATAGCGATAACGCCCGGTAATGCGAGAGTTCACCATGGTGGAGAGCACCAGATGCGGCAATACATAGGCGAAAATCAACGTTGCCGAGGACGAAATAATGTTGAGATTAAACAGCATAAACACCAGCGGTGAGGTCAGAAACACCACGCGCGGCAGCCCATACTGGAAATGCAGCATGGCGTTGAGATAGCACAAGCGTTGTGTCAGTTTCAGGCCGCGGCCAAGCAGAGGGTTATCGATACGGAAAATCTGGGTCATCCCGCGCGCCCAGCGGATTCGCTGGTTTACATGTAGTGCCAGGCGTTCAGTCGCCAGACCTGCCGCCAGGGGGATATCAAGGAAAGCCGTGTTCCAGCCACGACGTTGCAATTTCAACGCGGTATGGGCATCTTCCGTCACCGTTTCCACCGCAAAACCACCGACTTCGTTCAGCGCGGCACGGCGAATTACAGCGCAGGAGCCGCAAAAGAAGGTGGCATTCCAGTTGTCGTTACCCTGCTGTACCGGACCGTAGAACAGTGCACCTTCATGCGGCACACGTTTTGCGGATGTCAGGTTACGTTCGAAGGGATCGGGTGAGTAGAAGTGGTGCGGTGTCTGAATCAGCGCCAGTTTGCTATCACGGAAAAACTCTCCGATAGTCGCCTGCAAAAAGACACGGGTTGCCACATGGTCACAATCGAATACACAGATTAGCTCTCCCTGCGTGACGGTCATGGCATGGTTAAGATTGCCAGCTTTTGCATGGCTGTTATCCGGGCGAGTAATATATCCCACTCCCGCAGCCATCGCGAAATCACGAAATTCATCACGTTTGCCATCATCGAGAATATAAACTTTTACTTTATCTTGTGGATATTCGATGCACTGCGCAGCCAAAACCGTATCCCGAACGACTTCGAGGCTTTCGTTATAAGAAGGGACGTAAATATCGACGGTCGGCCAGCTTGTTTTATCTTCTGGTAATGGCGCAATTGGCCGTTCTAGTGGCCATGCCATTTGGACATAGCCGAGCACTAAAATCGTCCAGGAATAAATTTCAGCCGCAAACAATAAGCTACCCAGCAGCATCTCTAACGTGGAGTCGAAATGCAAAGTAGTGGTCGCGCGCCACCAAATATAGCGGGTTGACATTAGCAAAGAGAATATCAACATCGCCAGAACTGCTTTTTTGCTTTTGAAGCGGCCAAGGATAAACACCGTGGCCATGATGCTAAGGCCAAAAAGGTATTGTTTATCGCTGCTCATTGGCGTAATGACCACCAGCAGTGACAATAGTAGCAACATCAGCGTAAATATAAATCTGATGGTTTTTTTCATATTTATATCATCTTGTGCAGAAAATAATAAAGGTTTACTGGTACGCGAAAATGTGCCGGTTACCTGTAAAAATTCAAGCGTGATAACTGTATCCGGTCGTTAATCAACAACCAGACAGATAACATTCCCTTGCGGCGGGTCATGAGAAAACGTACTAATTATTGCCACGTGATCGTGCCGAATGGATTGACAAAATTATTTGCCGATCACGGAAAATAACATATCCAGACGTACCGGATTTCGCTCACGTGCGCTTGTTTCCATCGGGCGGGAAGCGGGTATCACATTCTCCTGAATGTAGCTTGCCGGCGCGCTGATAACGCCTTGTGCGACAACCGGTTTGCTTCTCGGCCAACTAATTGTGTTTGCTGGTATTTCTGCCGTAACGCTGGCCTGGCTGGTGGCCTTTCGATTGTCTGCGGGTGTTTCAGCAAGCTGAGGTTCCTGCATCTCTTCACGGGCATCAGAAGTCGCTGCCGTTGTGGTTACTGCTTGCATTGTTGCACCATCTTCTTCATTCATTTGCTGGAAAGAAACACCGGACATTTTCAATTTTTCAGCCAAAGAACCTAAATCATCGTACATAGTATTTGCCTGGCCCCGATGTGTTGAAAATAAGCTATTGCCGACAGAGTATTTCACGCGAGCCGGGGAACGCACTCTCAAACATGGAAATACAAAGTCAATTAAAAATCAGCCAATCATTCTAATTGAGAATTTCCTTATATACTGTCGGTGGTAGCTAGTTAAGGTCAAGTGAGGGTAACAATAAATAGCCCTTCACTTATTTAACCTGTCTATAAGTAAAGGCGGTATTGGGCACAGTTTGATCAGTTGAATCCAATAAACAAGCGGGTTCGCAAAGAATAAGAGGAAAAATTTATTGTTATGAATAGATGTAATGCATTTAATTAATAATTGTCCGAAATCAAACTCTTCATCATTTATCCACAATTCTTCACAATTCGCTCTTTTTTAATTTATCGGCAATATCAGCTTGGGCTTTAATTATTAATCAACCCGCATATATCGAGGCGCTCTATAAATGTGTTTTTTAACTAATATCACAGCGTAGTGATATTGAACCATTTCATACTTTCAATTAGGATGAGTCTGAACTCTTCTTTAAGAAAAACGATTATGCATTCTGAAAATGATATTTTCGGCTCTCAGAATATGCTCGCCGCTCTCGAAAATGTTCACGATGCTGTAGTACTTCTCGATAGTACAGAAACCGTGTTTTTTTTTAATAGAGCTGCTGAGAAATTATGGGGCTATCCGCGAATTTCGGTTCTCGGCTGTAAAGCGTCAGCTATCCCGTTATTTAGTGCCATTGAAGAACACTCAGGCGCAGCAGAAAACGAACGGGCGTTGACAGTTATCTCTGCTACCGGTGAAGAGACCTCGCTAGCGGCGACAATAAGTTATGACCATCTTGCGGGAACGGGGCAACCCTGTCGTATCGTGGTACATATTGATCAGGAGCGTATCACTAAACTTTCACGATTCGACCGTCTGACTGGTTTACCGAACCGCAGCGCGCTGCATCACTACATTGATCAGATGATCAATGGTGAAACGCATGAGCGAGCGGCCTTCTTCTTCCTCGATCTCGACCATTTTAAAGATGTTAACGATGCGTTGGGCTATGCAGCTGGTGATAATGTACTGGCGGCTATTGCTCAACGGCTGACTGCGGAATTCTCCCGCCAGGGGTTTGTCAGCCATGCTGATAGCGATACCTTTGTGTTGGTGATCCCCGACTGCGATCATACTCGTGCGACCAGCGTGGCGCAGAAAATCCAGGCGTTGTTCCGTATGCCGTTTAATGTTGCCGACCTGGCATTAAATGTGACGGTGAGTACCGGCATCAGTTTGTACCCGGAGCACGGTGATTCACGCGATGGTTTACTCAAGCATGCTAACCACGCTTCGCACCTGGCGAAGGGGACAGCATCGGGCGGCTATTTGTTCTTCAGCCCGCAGATGAACCAGGTGGACCAGGAGCGGTTAAAACTGGCGGCGGCCCTGAAACTGGCCATCGCGGGCAACCTTTTGCATCTGCACTATCAACCGCAAGTCTGGCTGAAAAATGGCGAGCTTTATGGCGTCGAGGCGCTGGCGCGCTGGACCGACCCGGTGTTGGGTGAAATTCCGCCTGGCAAATTTATCACTTTGGCAGAAGAGACCGGCGAGATTGAGGCTATAGGTCGCTGGACGCTGCATGAAGCTTGTCGCCAGATGGCGGAATGGCGCAATAGCGATATTGATGTGCCAGTCGTGTCGGTAAATCTTTCGCCTATCAATTTCTATAACAGCAGCCTGCCGCACTATATCTCTTATCTGCTTCGGCAGTACCGCATTCCGGCTGATTGTTTGACCATTGAGATCACCGAAGGGGTGATGATGGACAAGCGTCCCGAAACGATGGAGGTCATTTGCGCGGTGCGTGAGCTGGGCGTTGGTTTGTCGATGGATGATTTCGGCACGGGGTTTTCATGCTTGTCGCGGCTGGCTTCTTTACCGATGACTGAGCTTAAAATCGATCAGAGTTTTATGCGCGATCTGAGTGAAGGCAGCAAAATGAAGGCCATTGCCACCACAGTAGTGAGGATTGGGCAGAGCCTACAGCAGACGGTAGTTGCCGAAGGGGTGGAAACGGAGTTGCAGCGTAATCAACTGCGCGATCTGCAGTGTGATATTGCTCAGGGGTATCTCTATTCCCGGGCATTAAATGCTTCAGCGCTGGCTGGTTGGTTGCAAAGCCGCCCTCAGCACGAAATAAGTTTTGATTGAGTCAGTAGTTGAGAAAAAATAAATCTCCGCCATAAGCAGTCTATCCATGGCACTTTATCCTTCAGGTTGTGTTACTACAATCTGAAGGATTTTTTTTAGTTATTCACTGACGAATTAACTGAAGCACTTTAATATTATCAGAAGTAGGAAAAATATCGCCACCCCGCAAAACATATGCCGGCTTGCCTGACTGGCAGGATTGGTGCTGGTGGTCTTGTTTTTGCTGGTTTCAGTATTCACGATTTGATTCCCTGGTATCGTAGAAAACTTGCGCCAGGCCTTGTGTACCGGACCTGGTGCACAAAATAATTATATATAATAGATACTATTTATTTATTCTTCGAAATATATAGATACTACCCAAATAAAAACGGGTTTGTACCTTGAATAGACCAATGACGATCAAGTGTTTTTAATATTACCTGTAAAAAAATAAAAAGCTATATCGAAATTTTGCTTAAGGATAATTAATTTTCCTGGATAGGTGTTCTCTATATTTCGCTAGTATTACTGGTGGGAAAATATATAAATAGAGGCGCTTGTTTATATTTGGGGGCAGTATGCGAGGCTTTTGCTGGTTATTGTACAGAAACTTGAGCAAGCGGGTGTTTTGGCGAAGTCCTTGCAGGAAGCGGTTGGCCTGAGTGAAAGATCTGGCGAAACTAAATCACTGAGGCCAGGTGCTCCTGCAAAGCAAGGTTTCCTTGGTCAAAAAGTATCAAGCAAGCGCCTGGCGCCAGTCGGCAATTAAATCCTCTTCGTCTTCAATCCCTACTGACAGGCGAATTAACTGCGGCGTAATGCCGTTTGCCAGCCGTTGTTCCAGTGGGATCGATGCATGGGTCATACTAAACGGCTGGCTGACAAGGCTTTCTACGCCGCCCAGACTTTCCGCAAGCGTAAATAGCCGTAGCTTACTAATAATTTCTGTTGCCCGCGCCTCATCGCCTTTAACCACCACTGAGATCATGCCGCCCGGTAGCGACATCTGCTTGCGTGCCAGGTGGTACTGAGGATGAGACTCCAGCCACGGGAACCAAACTCTTTCCACCTGTAGTTGCTGCTCCAGCCAGCTTGCGAGCGCCAGCGCATTGCTACTGTGACGTTCGATTCGCAAGGATAAGGTGCGAATTCCACGCAGTGTCAGGAAACTGCTGAAGGGATCGAGCACGCCGCCAACGGCATTTTGCAGATAGCCGAGTTGCTCAGCCAGCGCCGGGTTGTCGCCTACCACAGCCAGGCCCGCGACAACATCGGAGTGGCCGTTGAGGTACTTGGTGGCAGAGTGCACAACAATATCGAAACCTAATTCCAGAGGACGATGAATAACCGGCGAAGCGAAAGTATTATCCGCGACACTCAGGATGTTATGCCGTCTGGCGATCGCCGCAATTGCGCTCAGATCCGCCAGTTTTAACAGCGGGTTGGTCGGAGTCTCTACCCAAATCATCCGGGTTTCAGGGCGAATAGCGGCTTCCAGCCCCGCCAGATCATCTGGCTTCACCCAACTCACCTGTAATCCCGCGCTGCGGCGGCGGACGTTTTCCAGCAGCCGATAAGTGCCACCATAGACATCATCTATGGCAATTAGATGACTATCCTTATCCAGTAACTCGAGCACGGTCGCGATACTGGCGAGTCCTGAGGCAAAAGCATAACCTTGCGTACCGCCTTCCAGTTCAGCTATTGCTGTTTCCAGCGCATGGCGTGTTGGATTGCCGCTGCGGGAGTACTCATAACCGGTATGTTGCCCCGGCGCGGGTTGCGCAAAAGTCGAGGTGGCGTAAATCGGCGGCATCACCGCACCGTGCTGATCGTTAAATACTCCGCTGTGTACGCTCTTTGTTGCCAGGTTTTTCATCTCTCTTTTCCTTATTGTTCCAGACGGTTACGCCAGGTGGTCAGCACATCGCTACGCGTAACCAGACCAAGAAAATGGTCGTTATCGGCGATCACGGCCACCAGACCGCGATCGAAAATGGAGTGCAGCGCGCTTTCTGGCGCATGCTTATCAAGGATCTCAACATTGCGGGTCATTGCCTCTTTCACTGGCAAGGAAAAGCGCTGGCTATCGCCACGGACATGGCTTATTAGATCCCACTCATCAACTATCCCCACTACATGGCCGTTTTCCAGTACCGGCAATTGTGAAATGTCATACAGGCGCATGCGGGCCAGAACCGTCGCCAGGCTGTCATCGGGTGCAGCAGTAACTGTTGCGCCTTCATCATGGCGTAAGGCAATAAAATCAGTAAGATCGCCATTTACAGGGCGAGTTAGCAGTCCTTGCTGGCGCAGCCAGTCATCGTTAAACATTTTGGAGAGATATTTGTTGCCACTGTCGCAGGCAAAAGTAACAACACGCTTCGTCGAGGTTTGTGCCTGGCAGTAACGTAATGCAGCGCTCAGCAACGTGCCGGTTGACGATCCCGCCAGCACCCCTTCTTGCTGCAGTAGCTGGCGTGCAGTGGCAAAAGCCTCACGATCACTGATACGAAAGGCTTTATGCACGCCTTCTATATGTGCCAATGGTGGAATAAAATCTTCACCGATCCCTTCCACCAACCAGCTTCCAGGATCACCATAGCGACCAGTTTCCACCTGGTCGGCCAGAATTGATCCTGCCGGATCTGCCAGCACAAATTCAGTTTGTGGTGAATGTTCAGCAAACCACGCCTGCAATCCACCTACGGTACCGCCGGAACCGATGCCGACGACAATGGCGTCAACTTTACCGTCAAGTTGCTGGAAAATTTCCGGGGCAGTAGTGGAGGCATGAGCCAATGGATTGGCCGGATTATTAAACTGGTCAATATAAAACGCCCCAGGAATTTCCCCGGCAAGTTGGCGGGCAACATCCTGATAATAAGCAGGGTGACCTTTATTGACATCAGAGCGAGTCAATACCACTTTTGCGCCTAAGGCGCGTAGATGGAAAATTTTCTCGCGGCTCATTTTATCGGGTACCACCAGCACCAGCGAATAGCCTTTTTGCGCGGCAATCAACGCCAGACCTAACCCTGTGTTCCCGGCAGTGGCCTCAACAATTGTGCCACCAGCAGAGAGCCGCCCAAGCCGTTCGGCTTCATTGATCATCGACAGTGCTACGCGGTCTTTAATCGAACCGCCAGGGTTTTGGTTTTCCAGTTTAAGAAATAATTCGCACGGCCCCGTGTTCAATTTATGCAACTGTAACAACGGAGTGCGCCCGATCAATTCGGTAACAGAATGAAAAACGGACATTGTGAAATCACCCATATATCGCTGAGATAACTAGATGATAGGTCTGTGATTTATCGGTCCTAAAGAATGTTTGCTTGGTGTTTAGAACCAATTGAAATATAAAGCACTGTTTAGCCATCGGGAAGGCGAGCCATTTAGTCGTCCAGATGGATTGATAGCTAAAATGAGTGATTTTTCGATGGAATTCAGCAATTTTAGCGCTATTTTGTCAGCGTATATGCGCGTTTCGGCAAAGCTAAGGCAAATAAATACTAAGCTGTTTTTTTTCACGTCCGCCCTCACTTAGTACTGTAAGTTATAAATAATGACTATTTGGTTATTTGAAATATACTTTCGGCTGATTATTATCGTCTGGACATCCATACTGCTAAACCGCCAAACGGATATACCAACGAATGATCGTCCTCAGGAATATTTCAAAAATTTTCGACCAGGGAAAGGCATCGATTACCGCCGTCGATAGCGTCAATCTGACGGTTGAGCAGGGGCAAATTTACGGCATCATTGGCTACAGCGGCGCCGGTAAAAGCACGCTGATTCGCTTGCTGAACGGGCTGGAAAAGCCGACTTCTGGCAGCGTAGTCATTAATGGGCAGGATATCTCCGCCGCCCGAGGCGAGATTTTGCGGCAGGCTCGTCTGAAGATCAGCATGGTCTTTCAGCATTTCAATCTGTTATGGTCACGCACCGTCACCGAAAATATCGCTTTCTCAATGCAAATCGCCGGCGCGCCAAAAGCGCAAATCAAAGCCCGTGTAGCGGAACTGATTGAGCTGGTAGGACTAAAGGGGCGTGAAAATGCCTATCCTTCGCAGCTTAGCGGTGGACAGAAGCAGCGTGTTGGAATAGCCCGTGCGCTGGCCAACAGCCCGGATGTTCTGCTGTGTGATGAAGCGACCTCTGCGCTCGACCCGCAAACCACCGATCAGATCCTTGATCTGCTGCTGGATATTAATCGTCGTTTTAAATTAACGATTGTGTTGATCACCCATGAAATGCATGTGGTGCGCAAGATTTGCGATCGAGTGGCGGTAATGGAGGAGGGCAAAGTCGTAGAGGAGGGGGACGTGCTGAGCGTCTTTACTCATCCGCAGCAGCCCATCACCCGGCAGTTTGTGCGTCAGGTTAGCCAATATAAAGAAGAAGAGACATTTAATCCGGAACTCACCAGCGATCTGGGTGGTTCGGTGATCAAGCTGACCTTTACCGGGCATAACACCCATCAACCGATCGTTGGTGAACTGACGCTGCGCTATGGCCTGCCATTCAATATCCTGCACGGCAAAATGTCGCAGACGGCACATGGCGTATTTGGACAATTATGGCTGCACGTTGTAGCGACCCCGGAGCAATTAAGCAATATCCTCGCGGATTTACGCCATAGCGATATTGAAAGCGAGGTAGTGACCCATGACTGAATCATTTTTTCCCCATCTGAAATGGGAGCAACTGTGGGCTGCTACCCAGGAGACGTTGTATATGACAGCGTTGTCTGGCGCGGCAACGTTCGTTCTCGGTATTCTGCTTGGTCTGGCTCTGTTTCTTACCGCGCGCGGTGGGCTTTTCCAGAATCGCACGCTATACGGCGTGATTTCGATCCTTGTAAATGTCTTTCGCTCCATTCCATTCATTATTTTGATTGTGTTGCTGATCCCTTTCACTAAAACCATTGTTGGCACCATTCTTGGTGCTAATGCCGCGCTGCCTGCGCTAATCGTTGGCGCAGCGCCGTTTTATGCGAGGCTGGTAGAGATTGCGCTGCGTGAAGTGGATAAAGGCGTAATTGAAGCGACGCGCTCCATGGGGGCTCGTTTAAGCACATTAGTTTTTCGGGTGTTACTGCCTGAATCATCACCAGCATTGGTGTCCGGAATTACCGTGACGCTGATTGCACTGGTGAGCTACAGCGCCATGGCCGGGGTTATCGGTGCGGGCGGGTTGGGCAACCTTGCTTATCTGGAAGGATTCCAGCGGAACCACAACGACGTCACGCTGGTGGCGACGGTAACCATTCTGGTTATTGTTTTCATCATCCAGTTCTGCGGCGACGTGATTACTTCTCTGTTAGATAAACGATAATTATTGGAAACCAACATCATGACTAAAACACTGACACTGATTGCCGCAGCAACCCTGAGCGTCCTGAGTTTCTCCTCATGGGCGGATACGCTGACCGTAGGCGCTTCTAACGTGCCGCATGCTGAGATCCTTGAGCAGGCCAAGCCGATTCTGGCAAAACAGGGGATCGATCTTGAGATCAAACCGTTCCAGGATTACATTCTGCCAAACACCGCACTGGCAAGCGGTGAACTGGATGCCAACTACTTCCAGCATATTCCTTACCTGAACAGTGTGCTGAAAGATCATGCGGGCGATAAAACCTATGATTTTGTTAGCGCCGGTGCGATTCATATCGAACCGATTGGGATCTACTCCAAAAAATACAAGTCGCTGAAAGCGTTGCCGCAGGGTGGAAAAATCATCATGCGTGATGCGGTATCAGAAGAGGGGCGCATCCTCTCTATCTTCGAAAAAGAGGGGGTGATTAAGCTGAAACCGGGTATCGATAAAGTCACTGCCCGCATTGATGATATCGTTGAGAACCCGAAGAAGCTTAAGTTCCTGCCGAATGTTGAAGCTGCGCTGCTGCCGCAGATGTATAACAACAATGAAGGTGACGCGGTGGTGATCAACGCCAACTACGCGATTGATGCCGGATTGGATCCAGTACATGATCCGATCGCGGTTGAAAGTGGCGAAAACAACCCGTATGCAAATATCATTACCGTGCATCGTGGCGATGAGAAGAAAAAAGATATCGTGGCTCTGGTTAACGTACTGCACTCAAAAGAGATTCAGGAGTGGATCCGTACTAAATACAAAGGCGCAGTGATCCCGGTAAATAATTAATCTTCCCCGCGCGCGCGACTGCCTCGGTCGCGCGCCTGTTGTGACATATCTCACCAATTTTAAACAACTGCGTTAACTACTATTAACAATGCTCTACTATGGCCGGGTTTGAAACTTATGCTGAGGTAGAGATGAAAGATGTCGTGATAGTGGGTGCCGTGCGCACACCAATCGGCTGTTTTCAGGGAGCACTGTCGCGCCACTCTGCCGTAGAACTGGGTAGCTATGTTGTGCGGGCACTGGTGGAGCGTAGCGGCGTACGCCCGCAAGATATTGACGAAGTGATTTTAGGCCAGGTCCTCACTGCCGGTGCCGGGCAAAATCCTGCGCGCCAGTCTGCCATTAATGGTGGCCTGCCGAATACCGTTTCAGCTATTACCATCAACGATGTCTGTGGCTCCGGGCTAAAAGCCTTACATCTGGCATCGCAGGCGATTCAATGTGGTGAAGCAGATGTGGTGATCGCGGGTGGCCAGGAGAATATGAGTCGCGCGCCACATGTGCTTACCGATAGCCGCACCGGGGCACAGCTTGGTAATAGCCAATTGATCGACAGCCTGGTACATGATGGTCTGTGGGATGCCTTCAATGATTATCATATGGGCGTGACGGCGGAAAACCTGGCACGCGAATATGGTATTAGCCGTGAACGTCAGGATGAGTGGGCGCTGAGCTCCCAACATAAGGCCCGGATAGCGATTGATTCCGGGCGTTTTCGTGATGAGATTGTGCCGGTGAAAGTGACCGCTGCCGATGGTAGTAGTGTCGTTGTCGATACTGATGAGCAGCCGCGCAGCGATGCCAGTGCTGAAGCACTGGCACAGCTTGCTCCAACTTTTGAGCTAAGTGGTTCGGTAACCGCCGGTAATGCTTCGCCAATTAATGATGGCGCGGCGGCAGTGCTGATGATGAGCGAGAGTAAGGCGCAGGCGTTAAATCTGCCGGTGCTGGCACGAATTCGAGCCTTCGCAAGCGTCGGTGTCGATCCGGCGTTGATGGGGATTGCGCCGGTGTATGCTATGCGTCGCTGCCTGCAACGTGCGGGCTGGCAGCTAGCAGATGTGGATCTGATAGAAGCTAACGAAGCTTATGCAGCCCAGGCGCTGTCGGTGGGAAAGATCCTCAAATGGGATGAAAAGCGCGTTAATGTCAATGGCGGAGCGATTGCGTTGGGCCATCCAATTGGCGCTTCCGGCTGCCGTATTCTGGTGTCATTAGTGCATGAGATGCAAAAACGTAATGTGCGTAGAGGGCTGGCAACCTTATGTATCGGCGGCGGTCAAGGTGTTGCGCTGGCAATTGAACGTGACTGAGCGTATTTAGTTGTAATAACGCCCTCTATAATAGAGGGCGTTATTATTTGTGACGGAAGTCGCAGCCATTGTTTCAAGTTAATTAAAACTCCAATCACTCCTGCTAATAAATCTTCTGCTTTATCTACTAAAACTATTAAGATCCCGTTAAATAGCTTTCTGATTTTTAAAATAATTTAAAAATATAATATAAGCATGCTTATTATTTAAGTGTTATTGTTTATCTGATTGTTTTTAATGGGTTTATTTGAATTATGGAAAAAGTGTAAAATTTTAGTTAATAAGAAAGGAGGTTTTTTATATCACCGAATTTAGCATTTAAATGCAATTTTTGTTGATATTCGTCACGTCTTTTGACATGCATTAAAAGCATACAAATATTTACGATCCTGATCACTAAAATAAAGTTATCAAAAAAATAAAATGAAATTCCATAAAAATGGAACATAATTTTAATTTGAGGTAACTCATGTTTAGAAAATCTCTGGCTCTTGCATCTCTTCTTGGTGCGTCTTTCGCTTCACAAGCTGTTACTGTTGATCTGCGTCACGAATATATTGACAGTGGTTCCAATGCCGATCGCGTAGCGGTTTCCCACCGTTTCGAAAACGGCATTGGTTTCGGTGTCGAAGCCAAATGGAAATCTGGCGGCGATAACGCGGATCAACCGTTAACCGAACTGGTGGGTAACGGCCACGAAGAATCTATTAACTGGCGCTGGGCAGCAACTAAAAATTTCGCGCTAACACCAGGCTTCAATATTGAAAGTAAAGATACTAACTCTATCTACAAACCTTATATCCACGTGCAATACAGCTTTGATAGCGGTGTTTATGTTGCTGGTCGTTACCGTTATGAATACACGCGTAACCCGGACACTGATACTGTTGATAATAAGGTTAACAAGTTTGATACGTGGATCGGTTGGGCTATGGGTGATTTCCGTACCGAGCTAAACTATGTCTATGCCAAGAGCACCGAAGACGTGGTTCGTGAGAATAATAAAACTTATTCCAATGAATATAACGCTAAGCTGGCTTATAAACTCGACAAAAACTGGTCTCCCTATGTGGAAGTCGGTAACGTTGGTGTGAAAAATACCGACGAACGCCAGACCCGTTTCCGTGTCGGTGTTGCCTACTCTTTCTGATTGTCTAAATAAACCCTCGTTTAATGTAAGGCTCCGGGATATTTTCCCGGAGCTTTTCTTTTTCGTACTGTTAGCCCAAAGAGTTTGAGTTGCAGGAAGGCAGTGACGTAGCTAATTCCGTGGAGTTTACATCAGTAAGTGACTGGGGTTAGCGAAGAACGCCAACGCATCTGCGGCTTGAATTAGGACGGATAAAAAAAGGCCCTCCCGGCAGGGAGGGCAAGGCCAGTTACAGAAACACAAACTCAATTATGCGTGCAACATTTCCCGTTGCTCAGGAAGTTTCGCGATATAGAGGGCCGGTTTGCCATCTTTATCGGAACTAAACAGAATCGCACTGTCATCTGGTGTAAATGACGGGTGCGGATGGGTGACCTGACGGCTGTTGGCAAACGTCGCCCAGGAGGTGTCATGGCGTGCTACGCGGAAATAAGCTTTTTCTGCTACGTCAAACACATACAACCACGGATCGTTATCGATGGTGTAACCGCCAGTATCTTTGACATCGACGGGTGTGCCGGAGCCATCGCCAACCAACAGCGAGCCATCAAAATTGCTCATTAAATGGGAGCAAGCCGGAATTGGCATAACCTCTTCGTTAACGCCCGTCTCCGGGTTGAAGCGGTAAACGGTGCGCCCTTGTTTGCCCTTCAGATACGAGACATAAACCAGAGCTGAACCGTTCGGTACCCAGAATTCATGAGTGCAGCTTTCACCTTCGGCGTGATCTTTCACTTTGCGTACATGGCTACCATCTTCATTCACCAGCCACATACGAGCGTCGACCAGGTCATGGGGACCTTCATGGCAAAATGCGACGGTGTTATCGTCGAATGGGCGATAAATGGGGTGACCGAGCCAAATTTTCTCTTCATGGATAACCCGGCTTTCTCCTGTTTGCAGATCAACTTGCAGCAGTCGACAGTGTGGGCCTTTATGAAAGAAATCATGGAAAAGTTTCCAGTCATTAAGCGGCGTCCAGTCACTGGCAGCAATTTCGATGCCGACCAGTTTAGTGCAATCGCTGTTCGCCACCCAGGTGCCATAGCCCACCCATTCATCCGGTACGCGGTAGACTTCACGTTCGGCGAGGGTCTTTAAATTGACTTCACGCAGCGTGCGGTCATTTTTTACATAATAGAGTGCGTTATCATCAGGAGAGAGAAAACCACCAAAGGTATTGTCACCTGCACCTTCTGTTAATTGCACGGCTTCTGCTTTCGCGATGTCCAACAGGTAATAATTCCAGTGCCCATCAAATTCACCGGCAAATAGCAGATGGCCGCCATCGTTGAAAAAACACTTCTGATAAAAGTAGTTACGATGACAGGTAATTTCCGGTGGTGTTAAGCGGGTAACCTCCGCGCCGGTGTCAGGATCCCGGCTAACTACATAATCAAGTTTGACCCGCATGCCTTTCGCCATATTTCGCTCCTTTTAGGGTCCGATGGGAAAGCAAACGTCCCAGTGATGACCACAAATTCATTCAAGTTTAAAAGATGGGTGTTAATTTATCAAAACGATGTTTCAATATGTGTGATTGCAGACGCACTTTGTAATAAAACATTAAACATTCATTCAAAAAATGCTTCCCAGCACCTGACCTTTGATTTTCAGCATGAAATGTGACGAATGTCCGCTAAAACTTTAAGATAAAGGTAACTTATTGTTTTTTATGAATATATTTAATTATTTAATTCATGAATATAATTAAGAAAAGCAGCTGGTGCCTGACAATCGTGATCGCACTTACAGATTCGATAATAACTGACAGTAAAACTGAAACGTTGTTTTATTTAACGTTGAAAACATGTTTCAGCCGGGATAAGATGGAGTCATGCAAGAAAACGGAACGCTGTTTCTACGATCCGTTAACTGACATTTCGGTCAAAATTTACTTCGGAGGTTAATGTGGACGTAAGACAGAGCATCCACAGTGCGCATGCAAAAACACTGGATACCCAGGGCCTGCGCAATGAGTTTTTAGTCGAACAAGTATTCGTTGATGATGAATACACCATGGTTTACAGCCATATTGACCGCATCATTGTTGGTGGCATCAAACCAGTACAGAAAACCGTTTCTGTCGGTGGTGAAGTTGGCAAGCAGCTCGGCGTTACCTATTTCCTTGAGCGCCGTGAGCTGGGGGTGATAAATATTGGTGGTCCCGGCACAATTACCGTTGATGGTCGGTGTTATGAGATTGGCCATCGCGATGCGTTATATGTGGGTAAAGGGGCGAAAGAGGTGGTTTTCGCCAGCGTTGATAGCGCGAAACCGGCCAAGTTTTACTACAACTGCGCGCCGGCACACATGACATTCCCTACCAAAAAAGTGACCCCTGCCGATGTTGCTCCCGTTACTCTTGGCGATCCACTAACCAGCAATCGCCGCACCATTAACAAGTATTTTGTTCCAGACGTGTTGGAAACCTGCCAGTTGAGCATGGGTTTAACGGAGCTTGAGGCAGGCAACTTATGGAACACAATGCCATGTCATACCCATGAACGACGCATGGAGGTCTACTTCTACTTCAATATGGAAGAGGATGCCTGCGTATTTCATATGATGGGACAGCCGCAAGAGACGCGTCATATCGTCATGCATAACGAACAGGCTGTTATTTCTCCGAGCTGGTCAATTCACTCGGGGGTCGGCACGCGCGCCTATACCTTTATTTGGGGAATGGTGGGTGAGAACCAGGTCTTTGATGACATGGATCACGTCGCGGTAAAAGATCTGCGCTAAGCGCGGGCAGCATAAACCATGCCTGTCCGATACAGGCGCTGATTGATTAAGGAACAAATATGATTCTGGATGCATTTTCTCTTGAAGGTAAAGTGGCGGTAGTAAGTGGTTGTGATACCGGTCTGGGGCAGGGTATGGCTCTGGGTCTGGCCGAAGCGGGCTGTGACATTGTCGGTATCAACATTGTTGAGCCGACGGAAACTATCGAGCGCGTTACTGCGCTGGGTCGCCGTTTTCTCAGCCTGACAGCCGATCTGCGTAAAATTGATGGCATCCCGGCTCTGCTGGAGCGCGCGGTATCTGAATTTGGCAAGATTGATATTCTGGTGAACAATGCGGGCCTGATCCGTCGCGAAGATGCTATTAATTTTAGCGAGCAGGATTGGGACGACGTGATGAATCTGAATATTAAGAGCGTCTTCTTTATGTCTCAGGCTGCAGCGAAGCACTTTATCGCCCAGGGTAATGGCGGGAAAATTATCAATATCGCCTCTATGCTCTCCTTCCAGGGCGGCATCCGCGTACCTTCATACACTGCCTCGAAAAGCGGTGTTATGGGGGTAACTCGTCTGCTGGCGAATGAGTGGGCGAAACACAATATCAATGTAAACGCCATCGCACCGGGATATATGGCCACCAACAACACCCAACAGTTACGTGCAGATGAACAGCGTAGCTCTGAAATCCTTGACCGTATTCCGGCTGGTCGTTGGGGGTTGCCGAGTGATCTGATGGGGCCAGTGGTGTTTCTGTCATCAAAAGCTTCTGATTACATCAGCGGTTATACCATTGCGGTAGATGGCGGTTGGCTGGCTCGTTAACCAACGGCTTTTGATAATAAAAAACGCCCGCAAGTCTGCGGGCGTTTTTTATTTACCATTTTGGATAAATTTAGCCAGGCAGTCTGTCGTTTAATGATAGAAAGATAAAAGTTCCACGGTCATTTTAACCAGATGTTACTTTTTTCTGGAGAGTGAATATGCTGGTTAATAATGCTGAGAGTTCTTTCTATTCTGCACTAAGCGCGATTGAAGATGAGTCGGTGCAAAAGAAAGTGTTGCATCAACACGTTCTGAGGAAAATTAGTGAACAAACCGCAGACTATTTTTTGACTTCATCAGCTCCTCAGGTGACCCGCCTGTTAACTCAACTCGCTTTCCCGGAACAGGAGGTGGCATATTATCGATTAGATGACGAAATAATGCCCAGCATTCTGTTGATGGAAAAGTCACCAGAGTGGGCTAGCGTGCTCTTTTTCCGTTTACAACAGTTACTGAAGGCCGAGTATAAAAGTTGTATGGCGGTAACAGATGATTTATGTTTCGTTATCAGAAACAGCCATGGGGATGATATTCTGCGCCTGCAATTTATTAGTGGTGAATTTCGCGTTGTGGCCGACTACGATGAAGCGGGTAGGCCTTGTTACAGTGAAAGCTATCCATGTGAATACAATGAGGCTGAACCCTGGGGATGCATGGAAGATTATGGCGGCTGGCAAGCCATTATCAAGCAGTTATTCCCGACAAAAGCTAATTTGAATAGTAAAGCAGAGTTCCCGCTGCTTGAGATAGAAGAAAATATCCCTTGTGAAGCGGTAGTGAGCAGCGTTTTACAGAAAGTGCAGGATATTTTTGCCGCCGGACCAGGCGCCACTAATAAAGTCAATAAAAATATAACGCCAGAAGAGTTGTGCCATAAGGCTGCAATGCTCAGTAATGTTAGAACGCATGGGTATTTATCTGCTAATTACTATGGAAAAATAATCGCTGAGGGTATCGGAGACAGTGAAGAGCAGGCGCGGATTGCTGACGCCATTTGTCAATATAATGGTATTGATAGTTATTTACTCACTTACGAAACCGAGCCAACATATTTTTCACACACGGTATGTGTAGCAAGTTTTGAGGATTGTGAATTTATTATCGACCCCTGGGCGGGAATCACCAGTGAGATTACCAATAATAATCATGAGCGCTTTTATGCTGCGCTGAAATCTCGTTTTCAACAATGGTATGCAGCAGGGGAGCAGGTTGTGTCTGAATTCGCTGAATCTTCTTTTATTAAAAAAGAGGATATAGATGATATCATTAATGATCTAAAGTATTTCACTTTAAGTTCAGAACTAAGTGATGAGCTATATGCACAAATACAGAAGCAGTTGCAGGATAATCTAAAAAAAATCTATCACTAAATATGAAAAATACCCTGCCGAATACCGGCAGGGTAGATTTTATTAGCGCATGGCGCGTTTCAGAATACGTTCGGCCTGGCGTTGGAAATCGGCGGCAGTCTCTTCCACCGTTTTTTGACCATAGTCGATATACTGAATCGCGGTGCCGAACTGCGCAACAATCTGTGGATCGTCAAAATAGGGCGATACAGACAGTTTTGCAGGCAGCGATTGGGCCAGACGCAGACCAGCCACTGCAGGATCCCCATCTTTAATCGCACCGCTGGTCGTCAGAGTTTGAACCGCCGCTTTGCTCAGCGGTACGCCACGTTCCAGACCCAGAGTTTCTGCACCCTCTTTGCTGTTTAGCAGGAAGTTGATTACCTGTGCAGCTTCTTTCGGATGCTTAGTGGATTTACCAATCGACAACATCTGTGCCGGTTTGAAGAACAGACCCGCGTCGGTTGCTCCTGGTAACATTGGGTAGTTACCCAGAACCAGCTTGGCTGGTGGCTTCAGGTTATCCGAATACTTAGTAATCGTGGAGTTCCACATATAAGTACCGGCCCATTCACCTTCAATCCATGGCTTCATTTCATACATGTTACTCTTACCGAACGAGGCATAATATTTTGCATCCGGCATAACATGACTATCGACCAGTTTCTTATACATCTGGAAGAATTCAACCCACTGTTCATTGCTATAGCTGAACTTCTTCGCTTGCTCATCCACGGCCGGAATATTGTATTTCTGTACCATGTAGGAGTTCAGCAGCGCCAGTGTATCCTGGTGCTCCAGCACGACCGGGTAATACTGTTTGCCCAGCTTGCTTTCAAAGGTTTTGCCTGCCGCTAACAGCTCTTCCCAGGTTTTCGGAAACTCAACGCCGGCTTTTTTCCACTGTTCGTCATTAAAGTAGAATACGCGGGCAGTCACCGAGATAGGGATACCATTCAGCTTGCCGTTCACGGTCGTTGATTGCAGCTCTTTGGCATCGAACTGGCTTAAATCAATAACGTCTTTCACCTGGTTAAGATCGTAAAAACCGTCACCGTTTTTCGAGAAGATAGGCAACCAGTTCCAGTTAGTCTGCATCACGTCTGGCTCAGTGCCGCCCGCGATTTGAGTGGTCAGACGGGAAAGGTGTCCATCCCAGCCGGTATATTCAGATTTAACGGTAATGTCCGGGTGTTGCTTATGAAATTCTTCCAGCGCTTTTAATGTTACCTGATGACGACCGTTGCCCCCCCACCAGGACATACGCAGGTCTACATTTTCAGCGGCTATAGAGGGTACAGCGCACATGCCCAGAGTTGCGGAGATGACTGCGCCTAACAGCACTTTTTTCATTTTTATACTCCAGTTTATAGAGAGATGTTCTGTTCTGTTTTTGCGTCAAAAATATGACACTTATCCATATCAAATTTAAAATACACCTTACGATGAAGCCCTTTTACAATCATAGGTTTAGCCTCATCGGAAGGAATTCGCGCAGTCAGTTCGTAATCACCGACTTTCAGATAGATAAAGAACTCATGGCCCATATTCTCAACGCGCACCAGATCCCCTGAGCCACAATCTTCTGAGTAAGGCTCGTCGGAGACAGAAACATATTCCGGACGCACACCAAAGAAGACCTCTTTGTCTACATAATCCGCAACTTTGGCCTGTTGGCGGGCATTTAATGCCAGAGTTTCTGCACCAACGGTAATATGTAATTGATCATCTTTACGCACTATTTTCGCCGGTTTGATATTCATCTCCGGCGCGCCAATAAAGCCCGCTACGAACATATTTGTCGGGAAGTGGTAAAGGTTGTCAGGCGTGTCTACCTGCATGATATGACCCAGCTTCATAACGCAAATACGATCACCCATCGTCATTGCTTCGGTCTGATCGTGCGTCACATAGACGGTCGTTGCAGGTTTACCCGATTTCTTAAGCTGCTTATGCAGATCGGAAATACGAATACGCATGGAAGCGCGCAGTTTGGCATCAAGGTTGGAGAGGGGTTCGTCGAACAAGAACACATCTGGCTTCTTCACAATCGCGCGGCCTACCGCGACACGCTGTGCCTGACCACCAGAAAGCTGGCGCGGCAGACGATCCAACAGCTCTTCCAGTTCAAGAATTTTTGCTGCTTCATCGACTTGTCTCGCAATTTCATCTTTTGGCAACTTGCTGAGCTTGAGGCCAAACGCGAGATTCTCCCGCACCGTCATATGTGGGTAGAGAGCATAGTTCTGAAACACCATCGCGATACCACGCGATTTTGGGGCGAGATTGTTAACGATTTTTTCGCCGATCCGTACTTCACCGCCACTAATGGTTTCCAGGCCTGCCAACATGCGCAAAGTCGTCGATTTAGCGCAGCCAGATGGGCCAACAATCACCATAAACTCACCGTCGGCGATTTTCAGGTCGATACCATGTACCGCTTTGAAGCCGTTGGAGTAGACCTTTTCCAGTTTGTTGAAAATAACTTCAGCCATGATACTTCCCTCTTAACCTTTAATTCCGCTGCTGGTCACGCCCTGTACGAAGTAGCGTTGTGCCAGGAAGAAGACAATGATGGACGGCAGGATGGAGATACTCGCCATTGCCAGAATTTCGTTCCACGGCGCACCTTCGGTCACGTCAATGGACATTTTCAGCGCCAGTGCGATGGGGTACTTATCGACGCTGTAGACATAGATCAGCGGACCAATAAAGTCGTTCATCGACCACATAAACTGGAATAACGCTACCGAGATAATGGCCGGCTTCAGAATGGGGACGACCACGTACCACAGCACCTGCCAGGAGTTGCAGCCATCAATTTGCGCCGCCTCTTCCATATCGCGTGGGACACCGCGTAAGAACTGAATCAGCATAAAGACGAAGAAACCCTGTGTGGCGAACGCCAGCGGCAGATAGAGCGGCATATAGCTGTTGAGCATGCCCATCTCACGGAACATCAAGTACTGTGGGATCAGCAACACAGTGCTTGGCAGCAGCATGGTGGCGATAAGCGTGGCGAACCAGAAATTCTTCCACGGGATCTCGAAGCGGGCGAAACCGTAAGCGACTACCGTTGAAGAGATAATGGTCAGGATCACTTTAGGGATCACATACTTAAATGTGTTCAGCATGTAATGCCCAAAGTTATATTCAGTCCCTGTTTTCCAGCCGTTCACAAAGCCATCCCAGGTAGCATTTGTAGGCCACAACCCAAGCGTGGTGAAGATTTCATGATTCGGTTTAAACGACGCGGAAAACATCCACGCCAGCGGGTAGAGCATTAACAGGCCGACAAAGAGCAGGATCACATAACGAATCCAGGCACTGATTTTTTCCCGGCGCAAGGTACGCGCTACTTCACGTTCGGCTTCGCGCATTCCCGGCGTGATCTGTTGGATATCAGCCATTTTTACCTCCCTTATCGGCAGAGTAGAACACCCAATATTTCGAAGACTTAAAGGCGATAGAGGCAAAGACCGCGACCACCAGGAACAGAACCCAGGCCAGTGCTGCGCCGTAGCCCATATCGAAGTATTTGAACGCCGTGTCGTAGATATAGAGCGAGAAGAGATAGGTGTAATAGGTTGGCCCACCGCCGGTTATCACATAAGGGCCGGTAAACTCCTGGAACGCCTGCGTTGTCTGCATAATAAAGTTAAAGAAAATAACTGGCGTAATGAGCGGGACAGTCACTTTCATAAACATCTGCCATTTGCTGGCGCCATCGATCATCGCCGCTTCGTACTGAGATTGCGGAACGTTTTGCAGTGCAGCAAGGAAGATGACCATCGCCGAGCCAAACTGCCATACGCGCAGCAGCGTTACGGACATCAGGGCCAGAGAGGGTTCGCCCAGCCAGTTGATCGGGTCCAGCCCAAATACGCCAATAAAGCTATTTAACAGACCATCAATAGCAAACAGCGCACGCCAGAGCACAGCAATCGCCACGGAACTACCGAGAATCGACGGGATGTAGTAAGCCGTACGGAAAAAGCCGATACCGCGTAATTTAAAATTCAGTACAAATGCGATGCCGAGGGCGAAAGCCAGTTTTAACGGTATAGTCAAAAATACATAAGCAAAGGTTACGCCCATGGATTTCCAGAAGAGGGTATCTTCGGTAAACATGTAGCGATAATTTTCTATGCCGTTAAATACCGGCGGGCTCATCAGGTCATACTCAGTAAAACTGAGAAAGAACGACGAGATGAATGGGAAAGCGGTAAAGACTATCAGCCCAATTATGTAGGGCGATATCCAGGCCAATCCCAGTAGTCTGTTTTCATTCATACATACCTACCTGGTGAACAATGGTGTAATACGGATTCTGTGATCATCAACACGTTAATAAGTCTTAACTGTAAGAAATCGTTGAGAAATTCTCTTGGTTTTAAAATCCTCTGAACTTGCGTTCTTGATTTGTAAAACATCGTTTTAAAATATTTTATTGTGTTTTAAGACTCAGTCATTCGATTAATTCGCGAAATGTGATCGAAGTCGAAACGATGTTTCAATAAGGTGAAGCAGGTGTCATTTCTGGCAAAAAAACGCATTAAATAAAAACGTGGCGATAAGTGTTTTTTGTGAAATAGTTCATCGTTAATATGATTATCTGGCGAATTAATTTATTAAGGCTGAGGTATCTAAGGAAATAAAAATCTGGCGCAGCATGCACCCTCTCCTTTTTAGGGAGAGGGTGGGCTGGAGGGTGTCGCGGATGAATTGTGCAGGCGTAAATGTCAGGCTTTTAAAAAATCTTCGCGGATCGGGGTAAAGGTATCGAGCAGCGTTCCCGGCTTCAGGCACACGCAGCCGTGCATAATGTGCGGTTGCTTGTAAAGAGTATCCCCTGCGGTGACGATATGTTTCTCATCACCAATGGTAAATTCGAATTCACCGGACAAGACATAAGTGAGCTGTTCATGAGGATGGTTATGCATTGGGCCGATGGCGCCTTGTTCGAACATAACTTCGACCGCCATCATTTTGCCGCCATGGGCCAGAATACGGCGAGTAACGCCGTTACCCAGATCATCGAGCTGAGTCTCTTTATGAAAGGTAAACATCGGGCTGTCCTGTAGTTGATATAGATATGGTGAAACGTTGTTTCAAAATAATTTACCCTGGTGTTTTGTAAAAACAAACGCCAGGCCAGAGAAGTTGAAAGTCGATCACAACTTTGATTGGCTTGAACGCAAACCCGACGGAGACAAGCTATGAAAACGATAGGACTGCTGGGCGGCATGAGCTGGGAATCGACCATTCCCTACTACCGCTTGATTAACGAAGGCGTCAAAGCCCGCCTTGGCGGCTTGCACTCCGCTAACTTACTTCTGCACAGCGTTGATTTTCATGAAATCGAAACTTGTCAGGCGACTGCGCAGTGGCATAAGGCCGGTGAAATTTTAGCTCAGGCGGCGGCAGGCCTGGAGCAGGCGGGGGCGCAGGCAATCGTGCTCTGTACCAACACCATGCATAAGGTGGCGGGGCAAATTGAAGAGCGCTGCCATATCCCTTTTTTACATATCGCTGACGCCACCGGACACGCCATCGAAAACGCCGGACTGCGTAACGTTGCCTTGCTCGGAACGCGCTACACCATGGAACAGGACTTTTACCGTGGTCGCCTGCAAAGACAGTTTGCTATTCAGACGCGGGTACCTGATGCGGAGGATCGCGAGCGGGTTAATGAGATTATCTTTGACGAACTGTGCATGGGCACCTTTAGCGATGAGTCGAGGGAATATTTTCTTCAACTCATTGAGCAACTGAAGAGCGAGGGGGCGGAAGGGGTCATCTTCGGCTGCACTGAAATTGGCCTGCTGGTGCCGCAGGCGCAAAGTTCGCTGCGGGTGTTCGACACCACAGCGCTGCATGCCGCCGATGCAGTGAACTTTATACTCTCTTAACCATCAAGCATGGCAGCCAGTGCCTGGGTAATCAGCGGCGTTGCCGTTTGCAAATGGTGGCTGAACGTCTCTACCAGCGCCGAAGTGGGGCGATGTAGCGGGCGAATCAAGCTGATGGTAAAAGGCACGTCGATACTGAAACGGCGCACGGTAACACCGCTGGCGGCATAGTCCAGGGCAGTCAGCGGGTTAACAATAGATATACCGACACCGGCGCGCACCATGGCGCAGACCGAGGCGGCGCTGTGCGTCTCCAGCACCATGCGCCGCTTCACCTGTTGTTCGCTAAACAAGGTATCCAGCAGTTGCCGGTAGCTATCGGTACGCGAGAGGCTGATATAATTCTCACCCTGAAAATCCGCTGGCGTTAATACCGTTTTTTGCGCCAGCGGATGCCCTTGCGGCATCACGCATACCTCATTGCAGGTCAATAGCGGGGTGCGTTCAGTTCCTGCTGGTGTGCTCAGTGTCTCCGTCAATCCCAAATCATGGCGCTGCGCCGAGAGCCACTCCTCCAGCAAAGGTGACTCCTGTGGGACGATATTCAGGCTGACATCCGGGTAGCGGGCGAGGAAGGGCTGAAGCAGCAGTGGCAGAAAAGATTGTGAAAAGACCGGCAGGCAGGCAACCGATAACTCCCCCTGGCGAAACTCGCGCAGGCTTTCGGCGGCGCTGATAATTCTGCCCAGCCCGTACCATGAACGCTGCACTTCTTCAAATAGCCGTAGTCCTTGTACGGTCGGATGTAATCGCCCACGAGTGCGTTCAAATAATTTTAGCCCCAGCACTTTTTCAAAGCGCGCCAGCTCCCGGCTAACGGTAGGTTGCGATGTTTTCAGCAGCGTGGCCGCCTCCGTCAGATTACCCGCCGTCATTACAGCGTGGAAAATTTCTATATGGCGCAGATTAACAGCGGGCATTGGGCTATCCGTTTGCAGAAGATGAACCATATCATTTTTGCATAGAGTTACGATAAAACGATATTTTTTCTTCGCTTCGTAGTGTGGCGTAATGGATAAAATTTTCTGCCGGAGCCAACCATGCCACGCTCATTAAACCAGACCACCACTGCGCTTAACGCTGTTAATTTGAGAAAACTGCCTGCTGAATTTGGCTGCCCGGTTTGGGTCTATGATGCACAGATTATCCGCCAGCAAATTGCGCTGCTCGGCGCATTTGACGTGGTGCGTTTTGCCCAGAAGGCCTGCTCGAATATTCATATTCTGCGTCTGATGCGAGAGCAGGGAGTAAAAGTTGATTCTGTATCGCTGGGCGAAATCGAGCGGGCGTTAGCGGCAGGTTTTGATCCCAAAGCGCATCCGGATGACATTGTTTTTACTGCCGATGTCATTGATAAAGCGACGATCGCACGAGTGAGTGAACTGGGTATCGCCGTCAACGCGGGCTCGGTGGATATGCTGGAGCAACTTGGCGCCGTCTCCCCTGGCCATCGTGGCTGGCTGCGTGTCAATCCGGGCTTTGGTCATGGTCACAGCCAGAAAACGAATACCGGCGGTGAAAATAGCAAGCATGGGATCTGGTATAGCGATCTTGCCGCAGCCCTTACGGTAATGCAGCGCTATCAGCTCAAACTGGTTGGGATCCATATGCATATCGGCTCCGGCGTGGACTATGGTCATCTTGAGCAAGTATGCGGGGCGATGGTGCGCCTGGTTACCGATTTCGGGCAGGATTTGCAGGCCATTTCTGCTGGCGGCGGCCTATCTATCCCCTATCGTGAAGGGGAAGAGCCTGTCGATACCGCACACTATTATGGTTTGTGGAATGCTGCGCGGGAGCAGATCGCAATGCATCTGGGGCACAGTGTGAAACTGGAAATTGAGCCAGGGCGTTTTCTGGTCGCTGAATCAGGCGTGCTGATTGCACAGGTGCGTAGTGTGAAAGCGATGGGCAGCCGCCATTTTGTACTAATTGATGCGGGCTTTAACGATCTGATGCGCCCGGCTATGTATGGCAGTTATCACCATATCTCTGCGTTGGCTGCGGATGGTCGCGATCTTAGTAATGCGCCGTTGATCGATACGGTTGTTGCCGGGCCGCTGTGCGAGTCTGGTGATGTCTTTACACAACAAGAGGGGGGAAAAGTGGAAACCCGGCCGCTACCGGCTGTTGTGCCTGGCGATTATCTGGTCCTGCACGATACTGGCGCGTATGGCGCATCCATGTCCTCCAATTACAACAGTCGCCCGTTGCTGCCGGAAGTTCTGTTTGATCATGGCGTTGCGCGCCTGATTCGCCGCCGTCAAACGATTGAAGAGCTGATCGCGCTGGAACAGATTTAAAACCTTCCCCTGTCAGAACATCCAGATCCCTCATCTGGTATACCAATAACGCCTTGCGTTGCGTTTTGGAATACCAGAGGTGGCTTTGCGAGCCTAATCACAGAACTTTTCCCGAGCTATGGCTACTTTTGGTATGCCAAATGGGATTGAGCTGTATCCCGGTCTCGATAAAAAGCCCCATAACTGAGGTATAACTCATGGCCCTACAAGATAAGCTCATAGACGCACTGGGTGGTTTTGCGACGAAATTCAACAGCTATCGCTATATTATGGCGATCAAAGCCTCGTTTATTACCCTGATGCCGGTAATCATCGTCGGTGCATTCTCCGTTCTCATCTCCAACATGGTATTGGACCCGAAAAATGGTCTTGCCAGTTTTCAATCGCTCTCTTTCCTTGCGGCGCTCAAGCCGATTACCAGTGCCATCAACTATGCCACGCTCAACTTCCTTAATATTGGCGCGATATTCCTGATAGGGATTGAACTGGGGAGAATCAACGGTATTAAGTCGTTGTTTCCGGGCCTGTTGGCGGTTATCTGCTTTATCACTGTTACGCCGACAACTGTCGAAATGCTGGTTGATGGTGAAATGCATGTGGTGAAAGATGTACTGTTGCGCCAGTTCTCTGATACCCGCAGCCTGTTTCTCGGTATGTTTATCGCTATCTTGTCGGTGGAAATTTACTGCTGGCTGGAAAACCGCGATAGCCTGAAGATCAAAATGCCCGATACTGTGCCACCCAACGTTTCGGCCTCCTTCTCGGCGCTGATCCCGGCGATTATCACCACCACGCTCATTGCCACTTTTGGTTTTGTTTTTCAGCAACTCACCGGGATGTATCTCTATGACGCCGTTTATCAGGTGGTACAACAACCCCTGGAACGCGTGGTACAGAGCCTGCCTGGCATTTTGCTGTTGATGTTTGTTGCACAACTGTTCTGGGTGATCGGCATTCACGGTAATCAAATGATCAAACCGATCCGCGAACCGCTGCTGCTGGGGGCGATAACAGTCAATATGAGCGCCTTTGAGCAGGGTAAAGAGATACCAAACATCATCACCATGCCATTCTGGGATGTTTATATGAGTATTGGTGGGTCGGGGCTGACCATCGGGCTATTAATTGCGGTGATGATCGCCACCAAACGTAAAGAGATGAAAGAGATCGCTAAACTGTCGATTGGGCCGGGGATCTTTAATATCAACGAACCGGTGATTTTTGGGATGCCGATCATGCTCAATCCGATCCTCGCGATCCCTTTTATTATCACTCCGCTGGTTACTGGAACCATTGGTTACTTCGCCACGGTCACCGGTTTTGCGGGTAAAGCTGTGGTAATGGTGCCCTGGACGACACCGCCGCTGATCAACGCCTGGCTCTCTACCGCTGGATCGATGGGGGCCGTGTTCACCCAACTTATCTGTATTTTTACCGCCGTCATTATCTATCTCCCCTTTGTGAAGATTGCCTCACGCCGTGCAGAGCAGGCACAGTTACAGGCACAAGCGTCTGAAGTGAGGTCGTAATGAGCCGCAAAACGAAAGCTATTCCCTCCTCATTTATACTTGGCGCGGCCGCTTCCGCCTGGCAGACTGAAGGTTGGGAAGGCAAAAAAGAGGGCCAGGACTCCTGGCCCGATCTTTGGTACAAATTTGATCGCCACGTCTGGCATGAAGGCTACGGCCCGGCGGTAGCCACTAATTTTCACCAGCGTTTTCGTGAAGATGTGCAGCTAATGAAGCAAGCGGGGCTGACGCACTACCGCACTTCAATTAACTGGTCGCGCTTTCTTACCGATTATGAGCGCGGTGTGGTGGATGAAGAGTATGCTGCCTGGTATGACGCGCTTTTCGATGAGATGCTGCGCCACGGTATTGTGCCGATGATCTGCCTTGAGCATTATGAACTGCCCGGTTATCTGCTGGAAACCTATGGTGGCTGGGCGTCGAAAAAAGTGGTTGAACTCTATCTCCTCTATGCCACAAAGGTGTTCGAACGGTTTCATCAAAAGGTAACGCGCTGGTTTACCTTCAATGAGCCGATTGTGGTGCAAACTCGCGTCTATCTTGATGCCCTGCGCTGGCCTTATGAGCAAAACACCGCTACCTGGATGCAGTGGAATCACCATAAAAATCTGGCCACGGCGAAGGTGGTCAAACTGTTTCGTGAGAAAGGCTACTCTGGCAGTGTGGGTTGTATCCTGAACCCGGAAGTCACTTATCCCCGCTCCAGTGCGCCTCATGATATGTTAGCTGCCGAGCGTTATGATCTTTTCTATAACCGCGTATTTCTCGATCCGCTGGTAAAAGGCTGCTATCCACAGGAACTTTTCCGGCTGTTGGAAAAACACCAGGTTGCCTGGGATTACAGCGCAGAAGAGCTGGCCATTATTCGCGATAACACTGTCGATGAGTTGGGTATTAATCTTTACTACCCACACCGTGTCAAAGCCCCAACGCGCGCCTGGAATAACGATACCCCTTTCCATCCTGCCTGTTACTACGAGCCGTTTGAATTGCCGGGTCGGCGAATGAATCGATCGCGCGGCTGGGAGATTTTTCCCCAAATAATCTATGACATGGCGATGCGCATTAAAAATGAGTATGACAACATTCCGTGGTTTGTTGCGGAAAACGGGATGGGTGTGGAGAACGAAGGGCAGTTTCGTAATGCCGACGGTATGATTGAAGATGATTACCGTATTGCTTTTATCAGCGAGCATTTGTGGCAAACTCTGCGCGCCAGAGAGGACGGCGCAAACTGTCAGGGCTATATGCTATGGGCCTTCACAGATAATGTTTCGCCAATGAATGCCTTTAAAAATCGCTATGGTTTGATCGAAATTGATTTACAAAATAATCGCGATCGTCGTCCGAAGAAATCAGCGGCCTGGTTTCGGCAATTAAGCGATGAGCGTCAGTTGACCCTCAACCTTGATGATGAAGTAAGATAGAGAGCCATCATGGATAAGTGCAGGTGATATTGTGGAGAAGGCCATCGTTCCAGCGGAAAAGAAACAGTACCAGGAGATTGGTGAGGATTTGCGTGAGCAAATCATCCAGGGGCACTATCCCGTGGGCTCACGCCTGCCGCCAGAGCGCAACATTGCTGAGAAATATGGCGTTAGCCGCACCATAGTTCGCGAAGCGCTATTAATGCTCGAACTGCAAGGCACGGTGGATATCCGCCAGGGTTCAGGCGTTTATGTGATGCGCATTCCACAGGAGCATGAAAACGAAGAAGAGCGTTTTCTCAATAGCGACGTAGGTCCGTTCGAAATTTTGCAGGCGCGCCAGTTACTTGAGAGCAACATTGCCGCTTTTGCGGCAAAAATGGCGACGCGGGCAGACATAGATAACCTGCGGCGCATCCTTGAACAGGAGCAGCGCGCAATCGCCATGAACGATACTTCTCAGGACAACAGCAAGATGTTTCATCTTGTGCTGGCGGGAGCTTCACAAAATCAGATGCTGCTGGCTACGGTGGAAAGCATCTGGCATCGCATGGACAGCAGTCCGTTGTGGCAGCAATTTAATGTACATATTGCCAGCCGCCCATATCGCCTGAAATGGCTGGGTGACCGCCAGACGTTACTGGCCGCGTTGCGTCGTCGCGATGTGATGGGAGCATGGCAGGGAATGTGGCAGCACCTGGAAAATGTCAAAAAGAGCCTGCTGGAACTCTCCGACGAAGATGCTCCTGATTTTGATGGTTATCTTTTTGAGTCTGTGCCCATCTTTCAGGGAAAGATAATGTGAATATCCTGGCTTATTGGCGATGGCCTGGATTATTTGCACAAAACTTAATCTTTAGCTCTCCAGGGGAGCAATCACCGAATGTCTGCGCACCAGCGTTGGGCTAAACAGGTGGGTAATTTCTGGCAACGGATGGTTTTCGGCCAGAGCCAACGCTAATTCCGCTGCCTGCGTCGCCATTGTGACAATCGGGTAACGTACTGTGGTCAGGCGCGGACGCACGTAGCGTGATATCAGTACATCATCAAAACCAATCAGCGAAATCTCGCGCGGTACTTCAATGCCATTATCATTTAGTACACCCATTGCGCCTGCTGCCATCGAGTCGTTATAACACGCCACAGCCGTAAAATTTTTCCCTCGCCCCAGTAGCTCTGTCATTGCCTGCTCACCGCCGCTCTCGTCGGGCTCAGCAAAGATCACCAGCCGATCATTGCATAGCAGACCATTTTCACGCAACGCATCGTAATACCCTTGTAACCGGTCCTCGGCATCCGAAATGGCATGGTTGGAGCAAATATAGGCTATCCGTTTATGCCCTTGTTGAATCAGATGGCGGGTCGCCAGCCAGGCACCGTAGCGGTCATCAAGTGCCACGCAACGCTGCTCAAAGCCCGGAAGAATGCGATTAATCAGCACCATGCCTGGTATTTGCTGCATTAACGAGGTTAATTCGGCATCGGCAATGATTTTGGCGTGTACCACCAGCGCTGCACAGCGATGGCGAATAAGTTGCTCAATGGCTTTGCGCTCTTTCTCTTCGCTATGGTAGCCATTGCCGATAAGTAAAAAATTCCCGGTCGCGGAAGCTACTTGTTCAACGGCCTTTACCATCGCACCAAAAAACGGATCTGAGACATCGCCCACCACCAGACCGATGGTTTCTGTGGATTGCTGCGCCAGCGCGCGGGCATTGGCATTCGGGTGGTAGCTCAGCGCATCCATTGCACTCTGTACAGCCTGGCGCGAGGCCTCGCTCGCTTTCGGCGAGTCATTAATTACGCGAGATACTGTCGCCACGGAGACTCCCGCCATCCGCGCAACATCTTTAATCGTCGCCATCGCACATCTTCCTTATGGGTAAGCGTTTACACACCCTGTAGTGTTACGGAAAAGCGCTGCCTTATCAAGGAAACTGCCGGGTGTCTATGCATAAACGTGAGCTGACACGAGGGCGTATTGTGAAAACGTTACACAAAAGATTTCCGAAATAATACAGCTTCAACCTTTCGTTACACTTTGCGAAAGGCTGTTTCGATTGTCCGCTGGTGATGCAGCCACCCGCATGACACATTAAGGATCCCAGAGGTATTGATAGGTGAGAGCATCCCCTGGGGATGCATACTACACTTACACCAACCTGCGCAGAAGCGCAGGTTTTTTTTTGCCTTAAATTTCCCCCACCGCATTTCTCAGGTAATCTGCCACCATTTACTGATAACGACAAAGTTCGACTGGGAAAAGGAATCGTAATGCTACTGGGATTTTTCCGCAGCCTGTTTCGGGTGCTATTTTGCGTACAGGTTACCGGCAATACAGAGGTGCTACATGGCGAGCGCGTCTTAATCACGCCCAACCACGTCTCTTTTCTTGATGGTATCCTGCTTGCGCTGTTCTTGCCGGTACGTCCGGTATTTGCGGTTTATAGCTCCATCAGCAGCCAGTGGTATATGCGCTGGGTCCGTTCATTTATCGATTTTGTCCCGCTAGATCCCACCAAACCGATGTCGATTAAGCATCTGGTGCGTCAAATAGAGCAGGGGCGTCCGGTCGTCATTTTTCCTGAAGGACGCATTTCGGTCTCCGGATCGCTGATGAAGATTTACGACGGCGCAGGTTTTGTGGCAGCGAAATCTGGCGCAACGGTGGTACCGATGCGTATTGAAGGCGCCGAGCTAACTTACTTCAGTCGTCTGAAGGGGTTAGTAAAGCAGCGCCTGTTTCCAGCTATTCAACTGCATATTTTACCGCCGACACACTTACCCATGCCCGATGCTCCGCGTGCACGCGACCGCCGCAAACTGGCCGGGGAGATGCTGCACCAAATTATGATGGAGGCGCGCATGGCGGTGCGCCCGCGTGAAACGCTGTTTGAAGCTTTGCTCGCTGCGCAGTCTCGTTTTGGCGCAAGAAAACATTGCGTGGAAGATATCAATTTCACCCCCGATAGCTATCACAAGCTGCTGACCAAAACGCTTTTTGTTGCCCGCATTCTGGAAAAATACAGTGTGCAGGGTGAAAAAATTGGCCTGATGTTACCTAATGCCGGGATCAGTGCGGCGGTTATTTTCGGCGCTATTGCCCGTGCCCGCATTCCGGCAATGATGAATTATACCGCTGGGGTTAAAGGACTGAGCAGCGCGATTACCGCCGCTCAGATCAAGACTATTTTCACGTCGCGCACCTTTATGGATAAAGGCAAGTTGTGGCATCTGCCCGAACAGCTTACCCAGGTGCGCTGGGTCTATCTGGAAGATCTCAAAGGCGATGTGACGCTAAATGATAAGTTATGGATTTTCCGTCACTTACTGTCACCGCTCAAAGCGCAGGTTGAGCAGCAGCCAGAAGATCCGGCGTTGATCCTGTTCACCTCGGGTTCTGAAGGCAATCCGAAAGGTGTTGTGCACAGCCATAAAAGCCTGCTTGCCAATGTCGAACAGATTAAAACCATCGCTGACTTTACTGCCAATGATCGCTTTATGTCGGCGCTGCCGCTGTTTCACTCTTTTGGCTTAACCGTCGGTCTGCTCACGCCGTTGTTTACCGGTGCCGAAGTGTTTCTTTACCCCAGCCCATTACACTACAGTGTGGTGCCGGAGCTGGTTTATGACCGTAACTGCACCGTGCTGTTTGGTACCTCGACCTTTCTGGGCAATTACGCCCGCTTTGCCAACCCTTATGACTTCTACCGCCTGCGTTATGTGGTTGCAGGCGCTGAAAAATTACAGGAGGGGACTCGCCAGCTTTGGCAGGATAAATTCGGCCTGCGTATTCTGGAAGGGTACGGTGTAACGGAGTGTGCCCCGGTGGTTTCCATTAATGTGCCGATGGCGGCAAAACCCGGTACCGTGGGGCGTATTTTGCCCGCTATGGATGCGCGTTTGCTGGCGGTACCAGGTATTGAGGATGGTGGACGACTGCAACTGAAAGGGCCAAATATTATGAATGGCTATCTGCGGGTCGAAAATCCAGGCGTGCTGGAAACTCCGGCAGCAGAAAATATTCACGGCGAGTTGGAGCCTGGCTGGTATGACACCGGAGATATTGTCCGCTTCGATGAGCAAGGATTTGTGCAGATCGCGGGGCGTGCGAAGCGTTTTGCAAAAATTGCTGGTGAGATGATTTCACTGGAGATTGTCGAGCAACTGGCCCTGGCAGCATCACCTGAGAAGATGCACGCTACTGTAATTAAAAGCGATGCCAACAAAGGTGAGGCGCTGGTGATGTTTACCACTGACGCAGAGCTGACCCGCGACAAGCTTCAGCAGCAGGCCCGTGAGCAGGGGATCCCGGAATTAGCGGTGCCGCGTGATATTCGTTTCCTCAAGCAACTGCCAGTATTGGGTAGTGGCAAACCCGATTTCGTGATGCTTAAAAGTATGGTTGATGAGGCGGAAAAACAGCATGGATAAGTCAGTGAGCACCAACACCTCAGTCTGGTCTCGCGGCATGATGGCCGTTATTGCCGCTCAGTTTCTCTCCGCATTTGGTGATAATGCCCTACTGTTTGCCACTCTGGCGTTACTGAAAGCCGAATTCTATCCCGACTGGAGCCAGCCCATCTTACAAATGGTGTTTGTGGGCGCTTACATTCTTTTTGCCCCCTTTGTTGGTCAGGTGGCTGATAGCTTTGCCAAAGGGCGCGTAATGATGATGGCTAATGGCCTGAAGCTTTTGGGGGCGGCGAGCATCTGCTTCGGGGTGAACCCGTTCATTGGCTATTTGCTGGTGGGTATTGGTGCGGCAGCGTACTCACCCGCTAAATATGGCATTCTGGGCGAACTGACGACCGGCGATAAGCTGGTAAAAGCCAATGGTTTAATGGAGTCTTCGACGATTGCCGCCATTCTGCTTGGCTCGGTTGCCGGTGGTGTGCTGGCGGACTGGCATGTACTGGCTTCGCTGGGCGTCTGTGCCATTGTGTATGCCGCTGCTGTGGTCGCTAACCTGATGATCCTCAGACTGCCAGCAGCCCGTCCAGGTCAATCCTGGCGCTTTACTCCAATGACGCGAAGCTTTTTTAGCGCCTGCAGCCGCCTGTGGAGCAACAGTCAAAGCCGCTTCTCGCTGGTAGGGACCAGCCTGTTCTGGGGCGCAGGAGTCACGCTGCGTTTCTTACTAGTGCTTTGGGTGCCGGTAGCCCTGGGAATAACTGATAACGCCACGCCAACCTGGCTCAATGCTATGGTGGCGGTAGGTATCGTTGCAGGAGCCGGTCTGGCTGCGAAGTGGGTAACGCTGAAAACCGTCGCGCGCTGTATGCCCGCAGGGATTTTAATCGGTGTGGCTGTTGTGATCTTTTCCTTACAACATGCTTTGTTACCCGCCTATGGTGTGTTGTTGCTGATCGGTGTCCTCGGTGGATTCTTTGTTGTGCCGCTGAATGCGCTTTTACAGGCTCTCGGCAAAGAGTCAGTCGGTGCCGGTAATGCTATTGCAGTGCAGAATCTTGGCGAAAATAGTGCAATGCTGTTAATGCTCGGCCTCTATTCGCTGGCGATTAAAGTGGGGGTTCCGGTGGTGGAGACAGGAATCGGTTTTGGCTCACTGTTTGCGCTGGCGATCGCGGCGCTGTGGTTTTGGCAGCGCCGCCGCTAGGAGTTTAGGGTGCAGGGTAAGTGTAGATCTGATGTACCGCTTCGATCTCCGCTAACACCTCTTCACTGAGATCCAACTGTAAACTTTCAACATTGGTTTTTAGCTGATCCATCGTCGTTGCGCCCAGCAGCGTGCTGGCGACGAAGGGTTGGCGGCGTACAAAGGCCAGCGCCATTTGCGCCGGATCCAGACTATGCCGCTTTGCGATATCGACATAGGCAGCAACTGCCTTTTGCGCCTGTTCGCCACTGTAGCGTGTAAAACGGCTGAATAGCGTATTACGTGCTGCGGCAGGCTTCGCACCGTTGAGGTACTTTCCGGTAAGTGTGCCAAAAGCAAGGCATGAGTAGGCCAGCAATTCGACCCCTTCATACTGGCTCACTTCCGCCAGACCGACTTCAAAGCTGCGGTTTAGCAGGCTGTAGGGGTTCTGAATCGTCACGATACGTGGCAGCTCGTGTTTCTCGGCCAGATGCAGATAGCGCATCACGCCAAATGCGGTTTCGTTAGAGACGCCGATATAACGGATTTTCCCTGCGCGCTGGAACTCAGCCAACGCTTCCAGTGTCTCCAGCAACGTGATTACCGGCGCGCTGTCCACCCAGCTATATCCCAGTTTACCAAAGCAGTTGGTAGGACGCTGTGGCCAGTGAACCTGGTAGAGGTCGAGATAGTCGGTTTGCAGGCGCTTGAGACTCTCTTCAAGCGCAACGCGAATATTTTTGCGATCCAGCGCCTGATTAGGGCGAATACCACTGTCATTGTTACGGCTCGGGCCGCTGACTTTGGAGGCAATAACTAACTTTTCCCGGTTGCCTCGCTGCGCCAGCCAGTTACCGACATAGGTTTCGGTCAGCCCCTGGGTTTCCGGACGAGGTGGCACAGGGTACATTTCAGCAACATCAATCAAATTGATGCCCTTGCTAACGGCATAATCGAGCTGTGCGTGAGCATCGGCTTCGCTGTTTTGCTCACCAAAGGTCATTGTGCCAAGCCCAAGTGTGCTTATTTCAAGCGAACTATGGGGGATACGGTGATAGTGCATAGCCGGCTTCCTTAAATAAACAAGGTCAGCAGAACTGACAAAGGAATATAACCATGGCAGAGGGGAGGGAAAAGGGAAAGAGAAAAATCAAAAAAAGGTCAGCAGGTGACTGACCTTTATAGGAATTTCTTAACGCTCAATAATCTGGGATACGTCATCACGGTTAATCTGCATCTGGTTGCCTTGCTGATCACGGTAGCTGACCAGCCCGGTATCATCATCAATTTCCGGCTTGCCTTCTGTCAGGATCATTCTGCCGTCTTTAGTCGCCATCACATAATCGCTGGAACAGCCGGAAACAGCGAATGCCAACCCGACTGCGGAAACAATGACCGCCCACTTTTTCATCTTTATTTTCCTCTTATGGCTGTGTGTCAGACAAGTGTAGTAATAGCCTGCTGTTTAGTGATGAAAAAGCAGGAAAATCTGAAAAATAAGCAGTAAATTCTGACAAGGCTACTTTTAAACTTCTTCGCCCTTAGTGGGGAGATCAAGGCTGAAGTAAGAAGTGTCGCGCCAGCAAGGCACCGGTAAAGTTCTTCTTCAGATAAAAACCGCGCGGCAAAGTCAAAATTGGCTCGCCATGTTTACCAATTGCTTCGGTAAGCGCTTTGCTGTTTGCAGCTTTCGGGCGCAGTTGTAGCACTTCGCCGTGGCGGGCCGTTATGCTGGTGACCTGACCTAACACGATCAGATCCATCAGCTCTTCCCAATCCAGACGTAGCTGCCGCTCTTCTTCTTCGTTTGGGCTCCAGAGCAGCGGCGATCCTACCCGACGTTCGGCAAGCGGGATCGTTCGTGAACCTTCTATGGGGATCCAGAGCACGCGTTTCAGCTTATGTCGCACATGGCTGGTTTCCCACACTACGCCACTATTTCCTGTTAGCGGAGCGACACAAACAAAGGTTGTTTCAAGCGGACGACCAAGGGTATCCACTGGGATGGTTTTAAGCTCAACGCCAAGTGCTGCAAAATCCTGCTCGGGTTTGCTGCCTGCACTGGCTCCCAGCCAGAGCTCCAGCAGTACGCCAATCCAACCCTTATCGCGCTTTAAATCTTTTGGTATGGCTAAACCCGCAAGGCTTGCCAGCTCGCCAAGTGTATAACCAGCAAGGCGATGTGCCTGCTCCAGTAGTTGTGTTTCTGATTCGGGTGGCGATAAGAGGGGATAAGGCGCGGCCATACACAAACCTTTTGGTTAAAAAATAGGCGGTAGTTTTGCACCGCGTTAGATGAGTTTACCTTTTTCTTTATAGCATGCGCAACTGTATGATTTATAGCGTAAATTATTCGGCCTAACGTCATATTAAATATCAAGCTACGGGGTTTTCCAAATCTGGTCACTGACAATGAACAGGATCTTACACCATGTTATCCACAGAAAAGTGGGATAACTGGGAATAAGTGCCACTACTGGTTCGAATTACAGCCTTGACGTGAGACGAAAATCGAATTTCTGCACAAAACGTGCCTAAGTTATTGGCATATTCTGTGGATAAAAACGACTCTGTTCGATCTTTCATCAGCGCCAGGATCCTTAATGTGACGATCGTCACGTCCGGTGCCATTTGATCCGGAATTAATCTTTTAATTGTATGAAATTATTTAATTTATTTTTTATGCTGAAAATGGGGTTGTTCAGACTACACTGGGTTTTCCCGTGGTAATTCCATACTTCTTCACAACTCTATCCACAGAAAAGGTGAATAAAACGGATAGTTGTGCCACGTAACTGTTTATAACTAGCCGGGTAGCTGTGAGTTATTCAACTGTTATCCGTTTGGATCGCTGCAATAGAGTGGTTTACCGTTTTCCACGAGTGTGAAACAATCACTTTATTCAAGTTTATTTTGAGGTAGTCCGGTGATTGATGACGATGGCTACCGCCCAAATGTTGGAATCGTAATCTGTAATCGACAAGGCCAGGTCATGTGGGCCAGGCGCTTCGGACAGCACTCCTGGCAATTTCCTCAGGGAGGGATTAATCCAGGAGAATCCCCCGAGCAGGCAATGTACCGGGAATTGTTCGAAGAAGTGGGCTTAAGTCGTAAAGATGTTCGTATCCTTGCTTCTACCCGTAACTGGTTGCGTTACAAGTTACCGAAACGTTTGGTGCGTTGGGACACAAAGCCGGTTTGTATCGGCCAGAAACAGAAATGGTTTCTTTTGCAGTTGGTCGGTAATGATACCGAAATCAATATGCAAACCAGTAGTACACCTGAGTTTGATGGCTGGCGGTGGGTAAGCTACTGGTATCCTGTTCGTCAGGTAGTGTCGTTTAAACGCGATGTCTACCGGCGGGTGATGAAAGAGTTCGCAAGTGCGGTATTGTCGCTTCAGGAGACACCTCCTAAGCCGCAGAGCGCGCCTGCCTGGCGACGTAAACGAGGTTAAGCCACCCCCATTATGCTCACCCGACTGCGAGAGATAGTTGAGAAAGTTGCCAGCGCGCCACGTCTTAACGAAGCGCTGGAGATATTGGTTACTGACGTTTGCCAGGCGATGGAAACCGAAGTATGTTCGGTTTATCTCGCAGATCATGACAGGCGTTGCTTTTACCTGATGGCGACGCGCGGTTTGAAAAAGCCGCGCGGTCGTGTCGTCACGCTCGCATTCGATCAGGGCATTGTCGGCCTGGTAGGACGGCTGGCGGAGCCGATTAACCTTGCCGATGCGCAAAAACACCCTAGCTATAAATACATTCCTTCGGTAAAGGAGGAGCGGTTTCGTGCGTTTCTTGGGGTGCCAATCATTCAGCGCCGCAATCTACTCGGCGTGCTGGTGGTCCAGCAGCGTGAGCTTCGCCAGTATGATGAGAGTGAAGAGTCTTTCCTGGTAACGCTCGCTACTCAGATGGCGGCAATTCTCTCCCAGTCCCAGCTTAATGCCCTGTTTGGTCAATATCGGCAGACGCGTATCCGCGCATTACCAGCCGCACCCGGCGTCGCCATTGCTGACGGATGGATGGATCAAACGCTGCCGTTGATGGAGCAGGTCTACCAGGCTTCAACTCTGGATTCCGCCCTCGAGCGAGAAAGGCTCACCAGCGCACTGGAAGAGGCGGCTAATGAGTTCCGTCGTTACAGCAAGCGCTTTGCCGCCGGGGCGCAAAAAGAGACCGCGGCAATTTTTGACCTCTATTCACATTTACTCTCCGATGCCCGTCTGCGCCGTGAGTTATTCAATGAGGTCGATCGTGGTGTCGTGGCCGAATGGGCGGTAAAAACGGTAATTGAAAATTTTGCCGAACAATTTGCCGCTCTGAGCGATGGGTATCTGAAAGAGCGCGCAGGGGATTTACGTGCCCTCGGTCAGCGTCTGCTCTTTCATCTTGATGATAATCTTCAGGGGCCAAATAGCTGGCCGGAGCGCTTTATCCTCGTCGCAGATGAACTATCGGCGACGACGCTGGCAGAATTGCCCCACGATCGGCTGGTCGGGATAGTCGTCCGTGATGGCGCTGCAAACTCCCACGCTGCCATTATGGTGCGTGCGCTGGGGATCCCGACGGTGATGGGAGCAGATATTCAGCCCGCCGATCTGCATAGCAGAACACTGGTGGTTGATGGCTATCGCGGTGAAGTGCTGATCGAACCTGAACCGATTTTACTTTATGAATATCAGCGGCTTATTACCGAAGAGAATGAGCTAAGCCGCCTTGCGGAAGATGATGTCAATCTTGCCGCCCAGTTAAAGAGCGGTGAGCGGGTAAAAGTGATGCTCAATGCAGGCTTAAGCCCAGAGCATGAAGAGAAGCTGGGTAGCCGTATCGATGGCATTGGGCTTTATCGCACAGAAATCCCTTTTATGTTGCAAAGCGGTTTCCCTTCAGAAGAGGAACAGGTGGCGCAATATCAGGGCATGTTGCAAATGTTTAATGATAAGCCCGTGACCTTACGTACGCTGGATATCGGGGCCGATAAGCAACTGCCCTATATGCCAATCAGCGAAGAGAACCCCTGCCTCGGCTGGCGAGGGATTCGTATTACGCTTGATCAGCCGGAAATCTTTCTGGTGCAGGTGCGGGCGATGCTACGCGCCAATGCTGCAACAGGTAACCTCAGCATCCTGCTGCCCATGGTCACCACCATTGATGAGGTGGATGAGGCCCGGCGTCTGATTGAGCGTGCCGGGCGTGAGGTTGAAGAGATGATCGGTTATGCCATTCCCAAGCCGCGGATTGGCATCATGCTCGAAGTGCCGTCAATGGTCTTTATGCTGTCGCATCTGGCGACAAGGGTCGATTTTATCTCGGTTGGTACCAACGATCTTACGCAGTACATTCTGGCGGTGGATCGTAATAATACCCGTGTGGCTACCCTCTATGACAGCCTGCATCCAGGTGTGCTGCGTGTGTTGGCAATGGTGGCAGAGGAGGCAGAGCGTCTGGGGCTTGATCTGCGTCTGTGTGGTGAAATGGCCGGGGATCCTATGTGTGTTGCATTGCTGATTGGCATGGGCTACCGCCATCTTTCCATGAACGGGCGTTCAGTGGCGCGTATCAAGTATTTGCTACGGCGCATCGACTGTGAAGAAGCTCAGGCACTGGCGAACCGGGCTCTGGGGGCGCAACTTGCAGTTGAGGTGCGTCACCAGGTCGCAGCTTTTATGGAGCGGCGTGGGCTTGGCGGGCTGATTCGCGGTGGGCTGTAATGCTTGCTTGTATACACAACTTTTACAACATAGCAGCAACGCGCCCCCTGTGCCTTATGCTATGATTCGCAACTTTGGAGCGGCCGCTAGTGGTGGTCGCGCACGTGACCGCTGTCCACTTTCAGCGGGATAACAACAAGTTGTGGTGACAGATGAATAGTGGCTATCTGCGTTTCCCGGATTTTGATCCGGTGATTTTTTCCGTTGGGCCGGTTTCCCTCCACTGGTACGGTTTGATGTATCTGGTGGGCTTCGTTTTCGCTATGTGGCTGGCAACACGTCGGGCGAACCGTCCGGGCAGTGGCTGGACGAAAAACGAAGTTGAGAACCTGTTGTATGCAGGCTTCCTTGGCGTCTTCATTGGCGGGCGTCTTGGTTATGTTCTGTTCTACAACTTCCCGCTGTTTCTTGAAGATCCGCTCTATCTGTTCCGCGTATGGGACGGTGGAATGTCCTTCCACGGTGGTCTAATTGGCGTGATCGTGGTGATGATAATCTTCGCCAGACGCACTAAACGCAGCTTCTTCCAGGTTGCCGATTTTATTGCTCCGCTGATCCCGTTTGGCCTGGGCGCCGGGCGGCTGGGTAATTTTATCAATGGCGAACTCTGGGGGCGTGTCGATCCTTCATTCCCTTACACCATGCTATTCCCCGGTTCGCGTGCGGAAGATATCGCGTTGTTGCCTTCCCATCCGGAATGGCAGTCGCTTTATGATACTTACGGTATGCTACCGCGACATATGTCCCAGTTGTACGAGCTGGCGCTGGAGGGGGTAGTCCTGTTTATTATCCTCAATCTGTTTATTCGCAAGCCTCGTCCGACCGGTGCGGTCTCGGGCCTGTTTTTGATTGGTTATGGCGCGTTTCGTATCATTGTCGAGTTTTTCCGCCAGCCCGATGCGCAATTTACCGGCGAGTGGGTGCAATACATTAGTATGGGGCAAATCCTCTCCATCCCGATGATTGTCGCCGGCGCAATCATGATGATTTGGGCATATCGTCACCGTTCGCAGCAACAAGCTTCCTGAGGAACCATGAAACAGTATTTAGATTTGATGCAAAAGGTGCTTAACGAAGGCACACCAAAAAACGACCGTACCGGGACAGGTACGCTCTCCATTTTTGGTCATCAGATGCGTTTTAACCTGCAGGAGGGCTTCCCGCTGGTCACGACCAAGCGCTGCCATCTGCGTTCCATCATCCACGAGCTATTGTGGTTCCTGCAGGGTGATACTAATGTTGCCTATCTGCACGAAAACAACGTCACCATCTGGGACGAATGGGCAGATGAGCAGGGTAATCTCGGACCGGTTTATGGCAAGCAATGGCGCGCATGGCCTACGCCGGATGGTCGTCATATCGATCAGATAAGCGCGGTAATCCAGCAACTGAAAACCGATCCAGATTCCCGCCGCATTATTGTTTCCGCATGGAACGTCGGTGAACTGGATAAGATGGCGCTGGCGCCCTGCCACGCTTTTTTCCAGTTCTATGTGGCTGATGGCAAACTCTCCTGCCAGCTTTACCAACGATCCTGCGATGTGTTCCTTGGTCTGCCATTTAATATCGCCAGCTATGCTTTGCTGGTGCATATGGTGGCGCAGCAGTGTGATCTCGAGCCTGGTGACTTTGTCTGGACGGGAGGCGACACGCACCTCTATAGCAACCATCTGGAGCAGACCCGTTTACAATTGAGCCGTGAACCCCGATCGCTGCCAACGCTGGTGATTAAGCGTAAGCCCGCATCGCTCTTTGATTATCGCTTCGAAGATTTTGAAATCGAAGGTTACGATCCGCATCCGGGCATTAAAGCGCCAGTCGCAATCTGACGACACACACATTGATATAACCGGTACGGTCACGTGCCGGTTTTTTTTCGGCCCTGCTTCCTACTACTTTGCAAACCGCTGCAACAACCCCTCTTCCTTGCGCAACGCTCCGTAAAAAACATCTCTTCACCTCGATCAGCTACCGCTTCGCAGGCAGAGTGTTGCCATGAAAAGAGAAGACGGCTTTACCCTGATTGAAACCCTTGTAGCGCTTGTGCTGATCGCCATTTTAAGCGGCATGGGCATTGCTGGCTGGCAACGCTGGCAGGCGCAACAACGCTTATGGCAAACCGCATTGCAGGTGCGCCAATGGCTGGAGCAATTGCGTGACGATGCCAATTGGTATAACCGCGCGCAAAATCTTTACGCTGTGCATGAGGCTGGGCGCTGGTGCCTGCTTAACATACCTGCGCAGAGTTGCGCCGCACAGAGTAGTTATGCGTTCCATCCAATGTGGTCTGAGGTGAAGCTGATTGAGATATCACCTGCGCTTGGTTTTTACGGTCTGCGTAATACCGCCTGGCCCGGACATATTGTCGTGCAAAGCCATGCGGGCGAGTGGCGAATTGTGATTTCGGCATGGGGGAGGATTAGAATGTGTCAGCGTACAGCAGATTAATGATATTGGGCCGCCAGTGCGGATTCTCATTGCTGGAAACCGTGGTCGCAATGGCGATTAGTAGTCTGTTACTTTTGGCTACGGCCCGCTTTTTGCCTGTGCTGCAGCAGGCAGTTATGCAACATACACGGCTGCAAACAGTTGAAGAGGAGCTATGGCAGAGGCTCTATATGATTGCCAAACATTTGCAGCGCGCGGGTTATTGCAACGGTAGCTGTAGCGGAGAGCCACTGACACTCAATGCGGCTGGCGATTGCGTTATAGTACAGTGGGATGCTAACAGCAACGGGCGTTGGGAGCCACCGGGCCATAATGAGGCGGAGCAAACGGGGTTTCGTCTGCGCCAGGGGGCTCTGGAAACGCTACGGGGCGCCACCTCATGCCACGGTAGCGGTTGGGAAAAAATAACCGATCCCACACAGATGATTATTCGTCACTTTAATATCTCCAGAAAGCAACTTGCAGGGCTTAAACCGCACTTCATCATCACCCTTACGGCCGTCGCTACAGAAAATGCTAACCGTGAAACCTCCGCACAACTCAGTGTGATGGGATACAACTTATGAACCGGCAGCGTGGGATGTCATCGTTAGCGCTGGTCCTGCTGTTACTGCTGGTGGGAAGTTTGATGTTAAACGGGCTGAACCAGCAATTAACCAGTCATATTCGACGCGTAAACCAGGAGAGCAAGGGGCTACGCCGTTATGCCGATCTCCACTCGGCAATGGAGTGGGCACGTAGTCAGGCGTGGTTATCACAGCCAGCGATACAGTGCCTGCGCCACGCTGAACAAGACTGGCGAGCCTGCGTAAGGATTTTTGCTGACGGCTCTGTGTTGCTCATTGCGGCAAATGATGAGGCGCAACTGTGGCGGCTGGGGCAGGTTGATGGCGATAAAGTCCGCTTTTCATCTCATGGCTGGAGTGATTTTTGCCCTTTTATAAAGGAGCCCGCGCTATGCCAGCTTCCCTGAATAAACAGAGGGGGTTTAGCCTGACGGAAGTATTACTGGCGATGGTGTTAATGGTGATGGTGGTCACTGCGTTGGGCGGTTATCATCGGGTATTAGTGTCAGGGTTTACCACTGCCAGCCAGTGGCGTCAGCTTTGGCGCTATGCATGGCAGCAGACACAACCGTTCGCACCGCCCTTGCCGTCAGGTTGGCAAGTTCATCAGGAAGAGAAAATGGTTGAGGGTTGTGTCAGCGTCTACGTTACCGTGATCTCGCCGACAGGCATGCAGGGGCGAATAATGCGATTATTTTGCCCGAACAGTCAGTAGTCAGGAGCAATTATGTTAAGGGTCTACCATTCCAATCGTCTGGATGTGCTTGAGGCATTGATGGAGTTTATCGTTGAGCAAGATCCGCTCGACGATCCCTTTGAGCCGGAAGTCGTTCTGGTGCAGAGCACCGGCATGGCGCAATGGCTGCAAATGACGCTGGCGCAGAAATTCGGTATTGCGGCGAATATTAGTTTCCCCTTACCGGCTAGCTTTATCTGGGATATGTTTGTCAGTGTGCTGCATGATATTCCAAAAGAGAGCGCCTTTAACAAGCAAAGCATGAGCTGGAAGCTGATGTCGCTGTTGCCGGATATGCTGTCACGTGAAGAGTTTGCCATGCTGCGCCACTATCTGCATGATGATGACGATAAACGTAAGCTCTTTCAGCTCTCATCCCGTATCGCCGATCTTTATGACCAGTATCTGGTTTATCGGCCAGAGTGGCTGACACGCTGGGAAGCAGATGAAAGGGTCGACGGCCTGGATGAAACTCAGAACTGGCAAGCACCACTCTGGCGGGCGCTGGTGGAATATACCTCTGCTCTTGGGCAGCCTCACTGGCATCGTGCGAACCTCTATCAGCGCTTTATCGATACGCTAGAATCCGCCGAACAACCACCCGCAGGTCTGCCGCCCCGCGTTTTTATTTGCGGCATCTCAGCACTGCCGCCAGTCTATTTGCAAGCCTTGCAGGCGCTGGGCAAACACATTGATGTCCATTTGCTTTTTACCAATCCCTGCCGCTACTACTGGGGAGATATTAAAGATCCGGCATTTCTGGCAAAACTTGTCGCGCGCAAACGTCGCCGTCATCAGGAAAACCGGCTGCTTCCGCTCTTTCGCGATACGCAAAACGTAAGTGGTTTATTCAACGATAATGGGGAGCAGGAGATTGGCAATCCGCTACTGGCCTCATGGGGAAAACTGGGGCGCGATAATATTTTCCTGCTCGCGGGTATGGAACGGTATGAGGAGCTGGATGCCTTCGTTGATATCACGCCCGGCTCGCTGCTGCAAAACCTGAAATATGACATCCTCGAACTCCAGAACGCAGCCGTGGCAGGAGTGACAGCAGAAGAGTTTTCCCGCAGCGACAAAAAGCGTTTGCTTGATCCAGACGATCGTAGCGTCACTATCCATATTTCTCACAGCCCGCAGCGGGAGGTGGAGATCCTGCATGATCGTCTGCTGGCGATGCTGGAAGCCGATCCTGAGCTTACGCCTCGAGATATTGTTGTGATGGTGGCGGATATCGACAGCTATAGCCCCTATATTCAGGCAGTATTTGGTAGCGCGAGCGGAGATCGCTATGTGCCTTATGCCATATCTGACCGTCGCGCACGGCAGGCGCATCCAGCATTACAGGCCTTTATCAGCCTGCTATCACTGCCTGATAGCCGTTTTGTTTGTGAAGATGTGTTGGCTCTACTGGATGTCCCTGTGCTGGCGGCGCGTTTTAACATTACCGAAGAGGGGCTGCGTTATCTACGTCTATGGGTGAATGAATCTGGCATTCGTTGGGGAATAGATGACGACAATGTGCGCGAGCTTGAGTTACCGGCGACCGGGCAACATACCTGGCAATTTGGTCTCACACGCATGCTACTTGGCTATGCAATGGAAAGTCGTCACGGAGAGTGGCAATCCATTCTTCCTTATGATGAATCCAGTGGGCTGATTGCAGAACTGGTGGGGCATCTCGCCTCGCTGTTAATGCAGCTAAATATCTGGCGTCGCGGCTTAACACAGGCACGTCCGCTGGCAGAGTGGCTGCCGGTTTGTCGGGCGATGCTTAATGACTTTTTCTTACCCGATCAGGAGACTGAAGCTGCGCTGGCATTGATTGAACAACAGTGGCAATCGATCATTGAACAAGGGGTAGGCGCTGCTTATGGCGAAGATGTCCCTCTTTCCTTGTTGCGTGACGAACTTGCTCAGCGTCTCGATCAGGAACGTATCAGCCAGCGTTTTCTTGCCGGGCCAGTTAACATTTGCACCCTGATGCCCATGCGCTCTATCCCCTTTAAAATCGTCTGTTTACTGGGGATGAACGATGGCGTTTATCCACGAACGCTCCCGCCATTAGGCTTTGATTTAATGAGCCAAAAACCCCAGCGTGGCGATCGTAGTCGCCGCGATGATGACCGTTATCTCTTCCTTGAGGCGCTGATATCTGCGCAACAGCAGCTCTATATTAGCTATATCGGTCGTTCAATACAGGATAATCAGGAACGATTCCCATCGGTATTGGTGCAGGAACTGGTGGATTATATTGGGCAGAGCCATTATTTGCCTGGAGATGAGTTGCTTGACTGCGATAAGAGTGAACAGCGGGTCAAGGCACACATCACTCATCTTCATACACGTATGCCGTTCGACCCTGCCAACTACACCCTGGATGAGTGGCAAAGCTACGCTCGCGACTGGCTACCCGCTGCGAGTCTGCAAGGCGAGGCGCATTCGGCCTTTATTCAAAAACTAGAAGACCTTCCACTGGAGGTGCTGGCTTTTGATCAGCTCCAGCGTTTCTGGGCCCACCCGGTGCGTGCTTTTTTTCAGATGCGTCTGAAGGTGAATTTCCGTGCGGAAGAGAGCGAAATTCCCGATGCCGAGCCTTTTACGCTTGATGGCTTAAGCCGTTTTCAACTCAATCAGGAGTTATTAAACGCGCTGGTTGAAGAGCAGGACTCCGGGCAACTATTTCGTCGTTATCGGGCGGCAGGAGCGCTGCCTTATGGCGCATTTGGTGAAATAGTGTGGGAAACGCAGTGTCAGGAGATGCAGGCACTTGCCAGTCGGGTGAGCGAATATCGCAGGCCAGCGGATAACCTGGAAATAGATTTGCATTGCGCCGGTGTGCATCTGACGGGCTGGTTAACACACGTACAGCCGGATGGCCTATTACGCTGGCGCCCATCAATATTGAGCGTTTCTCAAGGCTTGCAACTTTGGCTGGAACATCTTGTCTACTGTGCCAGCGGTGGGAATGGTGAAAGCCGGTTATTTGGGCGTAAAGAGGGCGAGTGGCGCTTCCCGCCGTTAGCGCCGGAGCAGGCTATGCAATATCTGGCGACCCTGATCGAGGGATACCGGGAAGGGATGGCAAAACCACTGCTATTGCTGCCAGAGAGCGGCGGTGCGTGGATAAAAGTGTGTTATGACAAGACAAACGATGTCATGTTAACGGATGAAGAAACGTTACAAAAAGCGCAGAGTAAATTTCTGTTAGCGTATGAAGGCAACATGATGGTAAGCGGCGAAGGCGATGATATCTGGTATCAGCGCCTGTGGCGGACCCTGGATACAGAATACTACGCAGAAATTACCGAGCAGGCGCAACGTTTCCTGTTACCGCTCTATCGACATCATCAGCCTGACTAGCTGCATGAAAATTGCGCAACGCGAAAGCGTCCATTATCATGCACTTGTCACGGACTGATATAACAAGAGTGCTGGCACAGACAGCACAAGTTGTACCGGAACTGCCCTGTGCGCTGGACAGTTCCGAATGTTAATGATGAGGTTCGTGAATGTCCTGCAGCACCTGGTTAAAAGTTTTCGCCCTGTTTTTTGCTTTATGGGCATCATTCAGTCAGGCAGAAAATGGTTGGCAGCCTATATCGGAGACAATCCATAAGAGTGATAAAGATACCCGCCAGTATCAGGCTATCCGTCTTGATAATGGGATGGTTGTGCTGTTGGTTTCCGATCCCCAGGCGGTAAAATCTCTCTCTGCGCTGGTTGTTCCGGTGGGGTCACTCTCCGATCCTGACACTCACCCTGGCCTTGCTCATTACCTTGAGCATATGACTCTGATGGGCTCGGAAAAATATCCGCAGCCGGATAGCCTTGCCGAATATCTCAAAATGCATGGCGGTAGCCACAATGCCAGCACGGCCCCTTATCGCACCGCATTCTATCTGGAAGTGGAGAATAGTGCGCTGGAAGGCGCGGTTGATCGCCTGGCCGATGCCATTGCAGCACCGAAGCTGGACAAAAAATATGCCGAACGTGAGCGAAATGCGGTAAATGCTGAACTTACCATGGCGCGTACCCGTGACGGGATGCGCATGGCGCAGGTCAGCGCTGAGACGATCAATCCGGCCCACCCTGGTGCGCGTTTCTCTGGCGGCAATCTCGAAACCTTAAGCGATAAGCCCAATAGCCCTGTTCATGATGCGCTACTGGCATTTCGCGAAAAATATTACTCCGCCAACCTGATGAAGGCGGTGATCTACAGTAACCGTCCACTCTCTGAACTGGCGAAGGTCGCCGTTGAAACCTACGGGCGGGTGGCGAATAAAAATGTTACGCAGCCGGAAATCACCGTGCCTGTGGTAACAGAGGCGCAAAAAGGCATTATTATTCACTATGTACCCGCCGTGCCGCGAAAAGTGCTGCGCGTTGAGTTTCGTATTGATAACAACACCGCTGAGTTTCGCAGCAAAACTGATGAGCTGATCACCTACCTTATTGGAAATCGTAGCCCGGGGACGCTTTCAGACTGGTTACAGAGCCAGGGATTGGTTGAAGGTATTCGTGGCGATTCGGATCCGGTGGTCAATGGCAACAGCGGCGTGCTGGCGATTTCCGCAACCCTGACAGACAAGGGGCTGGCGAATCGTGATAAGGTCGTCGCGGCTATTTTTAGCTACCTGCAATTGTTGCGTGAAAAAGGCGTTGATAAACGCTACTTCGATGAGCTCTCGCATATCCTTGATCTTGATTTCCGCTATCCGTCCATCACCCGTGATATGGGCTACGTCGAGTGGTTGGCGGACACCATGATCCGTGTACCGGTCGCTCACACTCTCGATTCGGTGAACATTGCCGATCGTTTTGATGAGAAAGCGGTGCAGGCGCGGCTGAACGAAATGACGCCGCAAAACGCGCGTATCTGGTATATCAGCCCGAAGGAACCGCATAACAAAACGGCTTACTTTGTTGAAGCGCCTTATCAGGTCAATAAAATAAGTGCAGAGACCTTCGCCGACTGGCAGAAGCAGCAAAGCGCTATTGCGCTGAATCTCCCTCAGCTCAACCCTTACATTCCTGACGATTTTTCTTTGATCAAACCGACCAGGAAATTCACCCAACCAGAACTGATAGTCGATGAGCCAGCGCTACGCGTGGTTTATATGCCAAGCCGCTTTTTCGCCAGCGAACCGAAGGCAGATGTCAGCGTTGTGCTGCGTAACCCACAAGCGATGGACAGCGCGAAAAACCAGGTTATGTTTGCGCTCAACGATTACCTGGCAGGGCTGGCGCTCGATCAGCTCAGCAACCAGGCTGCAGTGGGCGGCATCAGCTTCTCAACCAATGCGAATAATGGCCTGATGCTCAATGCCAACGGTTATACCCAACGTTTGCCGCAGCTCTTTCAGGCGCTGCTGGAGGGGTATTTCAGCTATCAACCCACCGAGGAACAGCTTGAACAGGCGAAATCCTGGTACACGCAGATGATGGACTCTGCTGAAAAGGGTAAAGCTTTTGATCTGGCGATCATGCCAATACAAATGCTGTCGCAGGTGCCTTATTTTCAGCGCGAAGAGCGGCGTGCATTACTACCTTCCATTACTTTGCAGGATATTCTGCACTACCGCGACGCGTTAAAAAACAATGCCCGACCTGAGTTTTTAGTGGTCGGTAACCTGAGCGAACAGCAGGCGACGGATCTGGCTCGCAATGTGCAAAAACAGTTGGCTACCAGGGGAACAGAGTGGTGTCGTAACAAAGATGTGGTGGTGGATAAGCAGCAGTATGTCAGCTTTGAAACAGCGGGGAACAGTACTGATTCGGCACTGGCCGCGGTGTTTGTGCCGCCGGGTTATGATGAGTACCTCAGTTCGGCCTATACCGCGATGCTGGGACAAATTATCCAGCCATGGTTTTACAATCAGTTGCGCACCGAAGAGCAACTGGGTTACGCCGTCTTTGCTTTCCCCATGAGTATCGGTCGCCAGTGGGGGATGGGCTTCTTGTTGCAAAGTAGCGATAAACAACCCGCGTATCTCTGGGATCGCTACCAGGCGTTCTTCCCCATTGCTGAAGCGAAACTGCGGGCAATGAAACCAGAAGAATTTGCGCAAATTCAGCAGGGTGTGATTGCACAAATTGAGCAAGCGCCACAGACCTTAGGTGAAGAAGCCATCAAACTGAGTAAAGATTTTGATCGCGGTAATATGCGCTTTGATTCACGTGATAAAGTAGTGGCCCAGATAAAACAACTGACGCCGCAGAAACTTGCTGACTTTTTCCATCAGGCGGTGGTAGAGCCGCAAGGAATGGCGGTTTTGTCGCAGATCTCCGGCAGCCAGAGCGGAAAAGCGGACTATGCGCAACCGCAGGGCTGGAAGGTTTGGGATAGCGTCAGTGCCTTGCAGCAATCCTTACCCTTGATGAGCGAGAAAGATGAGTGAACATAGCGCTGAGTCCCTTGATCCTCTACGTTTGCCGCTAACCGGTGAACGTCTGATTGAAGCCTCGGCGGGTACCGGTAAAACCTTCACCATCGCTGCACTCTATCTGCGGCTGTTATTAGGACTTGGCGGCAATGCCGCCTTTCCCCGAGCGCTCAACGTAGAAGAACTTCTGGTGGTCACCTTTACCGAGGCGGCTACAGAAGAGCTTCGCGGTCGTATTCGCAGTAACATCCGTGAGCTGCGTATCGCCTGCCTGCGTGAAACGACAGACAACCCTCTTTATGCCAGGCTGCTGGAAGAGATAGAAGATAAGCAGCAGGCGGCATACTGGTTATTGCTCGCAGAGCGCCAGATGGATGAAGCTGCCGTCTATACCATTCACGGCTTTTGCCAGCGTATGCTTAATCTCAATGCTTTTGAATCGGGCATGTTATTTGAGCTCAAGCTGGTGGAAGACGAAACGCAGCTACGTTACCAGGCCTGTGCCGATTTCTGGCGACGCCACTGCTATCCGCTACCTCGTGATATTGCCCGGGTTATTCATGCTTCATGGAAGGGACCACGGGAGCTGCTAAAATCCATCGATCGCTATTTGCAAGGTGAAGCGCCGCAAATCAAATCCCCTCCCGCAGCGAATGAAACGCTGGCTTCCCGCCATCAACAGATTATCGCGCAAATTGACGCGCTAAAACGGCAGTGGAACGAAGCGGTAGAGGCGCTGGAGCCTCTGCTTGAAAACTCTGGCCTCGATCGACGTAAGTTCAATCGCGGCAACCAGGCGAAATGGATCGAAAAAATCTCTGCCTGGGCGCAGGAGGAGACGGTCGATTACGTATTACCGGAAGCGTTGCAAAAGTTTACGCAGTCATTCCTCACGCAACGTACAAAGCCCGGTGGTCTGGTGCCTGAGCACCCATTATTTGCTGTTATTGAGGCTTTGCTATCCCAGCCGCTGACGCTTGATGATCTGGTGCTGTCCAGCGCAATGCGTGAGATTCGCGAGGCGGTGGCAAAAGAGAAACGCCGCCGTGGTGAGCTGGGTTTTGACGATATGTTAAGTCGGCTGGATAGCGCCCTGCAAAGTCCTAATGGCGAAGCCCTGGCTGCTGCTATTCGCAGCCGCTTTCCTGTGGCGATGATTGATGAATTCCAGGATACCGACCCGCAGCAATATCGTATTTTTAGCCGTATCTGGTTGCAGCAACCTGAGTGTGCCTTACTGCTGATTGGCGACCCGAAGCAGGCTATTTATGCTTTCCGCGGGGCGGATATTTTTACCTATATGAAAGCGCGAGATGAAGTCAGTGCTCGCTATACGCTGGATACTAACTGGCGCTCAGCGCCGGGTATGGTTGCCAGCGTTAACCGGCTTTTTAGCCAGATGGATGATGCCTTTATGTTTCGGCAGATTCCCTTTCTGCCGGTGAAATTCGCTGCCAGGAACGTTGGTTTTCGCTTTGAATATCAGGGGCAAACGCAACCCGCCATGAATATGTGGCTGATGGAGGGCGAAGGCGTCAGCGTCGGCGATTATCAGGGGTTTATGGCGCAGCTTTGCGCCACGCAGATCCGCGACTGGTTGAGCGCGGGACAGCGCGGAGAGGCGCTGCTCTGGCAGGGTGATAAATCGCGCCCGGTTAAGGCATCGGATATCACGGTGCTGGTGCGTAGCCGTCATGAAGCCACTTTGATTCGCGATGCGCTGACATTACTGAATATCCCGTCTGTCTACCTTTCCAATCGCGATAGCGTGTTTGAAACCCCGGAAGCGCAGGAGTTGTTATGGCTACTTCAAGCGGTGCTGGCGCCAGAACGGGAAAGCACACTGCGTAATGCGCTGGCGACTTCTATGTTGGGGCTTACGGCACTGGATATAGAAGCCCTGAACCTGGATGAGCAAGCCTGGGACGAAGTGGTTGAAGAGTTTTCTTGTTATCGGGATTTGTGGCAAAAACGCGGCGTGATGCCCATGTTGCGTTCCTTAATGAGCGCACGGCATGTTGCAGAGAATTTACTGGCCACACAGGGTGGTGAAAGGAGATTGACTGATATTTTACATATCAGCGAACTTCTGCAAGAGGCCGCCACACAACTGGAAAGCGAGTATGCACTGACTCGCTGGTTGGCTCAGCATATTGCAGAACCTAATACTAACGCCAGCAGCGAACAACTGCGGCTGGAGAGTGATAAACACCTGGTGCAGGTGGTGACTATCCACAAATCAAAGGGGCTGGAATACCCTCTGGTGTGGCTGCCGTTTATTGCTAATTTCCGGGTGCAGGATCAGGGCTTTTATCACGATCGCGACTCCTTTTCTGCCGTGCTGGATCTTAGCCATGCTGAAGAAAGCGTTGAGCTGGCTGAAGCGGAGCGTCTGGCGGAAGATTTGCGCTTACTCTACGTTGCCCTAACACGCTCTGTCTGGCACTGCAGCCTTGGCATTGCGCCGTTGTTTCGTCGTCGCGGTGAGAAAAGCGGGGCTTCCGATTTTCATCTTAGCGCGCTCGGCCGGCTGGTTCAGAAGGGCGAAGCACTGGATGCCGCGGGACTAAAGGCTGCCTTGCAACAGTTAAGTAATGAAGATATTGCTCTGTGTATGCCAGCGACGCCTGACGGCGAACCCTGGCAGCTAGTGCAGAGCAGGCTACCGGAACTTCGTGCACGGGAAGTCACGCGGCGAGTGGCTGATGACTGGCGAGTCACCAGTTACTCCGGGTTGCAACAGCGCGCTCATGGTCTGGCGCAGGATCTACTGCCACGTCTGGATATTGATGCCGCGGGAGAACGGGAAATCGTGACGGAGCCTGTGCTGACACCTCATCAATTTCCACGGGGGGCATCGCCAGGAACATTTTTACATAGCCTGTTTGAAGAACTCGATTTTACTCAACCGGTCTCTGCCGCGTGGGTGGCGGAAAAGCTGCAGGTGGGTGGTTTTGAAGAGCACTGGCAGCCGGTACTGTCTGACTGGTTGACGACCGTGCTAAACGTGCCGCTGGCACAATCTGGTGTTTCGTTGAGCCAACTGACAGCGAAAGAGAAGCAGGTAGAAATGGAGTTTTACATACCCATTAGCGAAACGCTGAGCGCACAGGCGCTGGACACGCTAATCCGCGGTTATGATCCTCTCTCTGCGGGCTGTCCTCCTCTCGATTTTCGCGATGTGCGCGGTATGTTAAAGGGCTTTATTGACCTTGTGTTTCGCCACAACGGGCGTTATTACCTGCTTGATTACAAATCCAACTGGCTTGGCGAGAATGCAGAAGCCTACACTCAGCAGGCGATGGCCGTAGCGATGCAATCCCATCGCTACGATTTACAATATCAACTCTATACTCTCGCGTTGCATCGTTACTTACGCCATCGTATTGCTGGTTATGACTATGAACGCCATTTTGGTGGCGTGATTTATCTCTTTTTGCGCGGTGTAGAGGCGCAAAACTCACAGCAGGGGATTTTCTCTATTCGTCCGGAACGCAGGCTTATTGAACAAATGGATGCTCTATTTGCAGGTGTGACGTCAGAGGTGGCTCGATGAAGATGTCGGCGTTATTACAGGCAGCCATGGCGCAAAAACTTCTGCGTCCGCTGGATGTCCAGTTTGCTCTGACTATTGCTCATGATGATGAGCCTGCGGTGATGCTCGCCGCTGCGCTACTGAGCTTTGATACGGGGGAAGGGCATGTTTGCCTGCCACTCTCCCGTCTTAACGCGGAGTCGTTTAGCCAGACCTCTTTGCTGTTTACACAACTGTTTGAGCAGGCCGGTAACCCGGATGACTGGCGGCAAATTCTGTTAGCTTCCCCAGCCGTCGGCACGGGTGATACCCCGACTCCGCTGATTTTAAAAGATGATCGCCTCTATCTACATCGCATGTGGAGTAGCGAGCAGCGGGTCGCAGCCTTCTTTACCGAAAAGGCCATACCTGAAGTCGATGAAACTCAGCTTGCTCAGGCGCTCAACACGTTATTCCCTTCAACGGGAGAAATTGACTGGCAGAAAGTGGCTGCCGCGGTGGCCCTTACCCGACGAGTTTCTGTTATTTCAGGTGGGCCGGGGACCGGAAAAACCACTACTGTCGCGAAGTTGCTCGCCGCGCTAATCCAAATGGCGAAGGGCGAAAAGTGTCGAATTTGCCTCGCTGCGCCGACGGGTAAGGCCGCGGCACGTTTAACCGAATCGTTGGGTAAAGCGCTGCGTCAGTTGCCACTAACTACCGGGCAAAAGGCGTTATTGCCAGAAGAAGCCAGCACACTGCATCGCCTGCTGGGTGCGCAGCCCGGTAGCCAGCGTTTACGCCACCATGCCGGGAACCCACTGCATCTTGATGTGCTGGTGGTTGATGAAGCATCAATGATTGATTTACCCATGATGGCGCGGCTTATTGACGCGCTGCCTCCCCATGCGCGTGTTATTTTCCTTGGCGATCGCGATCAGTTAGCGTCGGTAGAAGCGGGCGCTGTGCTGGGGGATATCTGTGCGTGGGTCAATGCGGGTTATACCACTGAGCGTGCGGCACAGCTCTCACGTTTGACAGGGATAGCGCTGCCGGCAGGCGAAGGTCATGCCGCCAGTGCTCTGCGCGATAGTTTGTGCCTGCTGCAAAAAAGCTATCGCTTTGGTAATGATTCAGGCATCGGTCAGTTGGCGGTAGCGGTGAACCGTGGCGATAAAAAAGCCACCCTTGCAGTGTTCAAACAAAGTTTTAGCGATATCGAACGCAAACCGCTTGATAGCGCTGATGCCTATCAGGAAATGATCGATGATGCCCTTGCCGGTTACTCCCACTATCTTACCCTTGTGCAACGCAATGCGGCGCCAGAAGAGATTATCGCCGCGTTTGGTGAGTACCAGCTATTATGCGCGCTGCGTGAGGGGCCGTTTGGCGTCAGCGGGTTAAACGAGCGGCTGGAGCAGTCCTTGCTTCGCCAGCGTCGGATCTCCCGGCTGGCACATTCGCGCTGGTATCATGGGCGTCCGGTGATGATCTCACGTAATGATTCAGCACTTGGGCTGTTTAATGGTGATATCGGTATCGCCCTCGATCAGGGGCAGGGGGTCCGTGTCTGGTTCCCGCTACCGGATGGCAAAATCAAATCCGTGCAGCCGAGTCGCTTGCCGGAACATGACACAGCCTGGGCGATGACAGTACATAAATCACAAGGGTCAGAATTTGATCATGCGGCGTTGATCCTGCCGGGGCAGATGGTGCCAGTGGTAACCCGCGAGCTGGTCTATACCGCCATTACCCGCGCCCGCAAGCGCTTATCACTGTATGCAGACGAGCGGATTTTATTACAGGCAATAGCGACTCGCACCGAGCGGCGCAGCGGGCTCAGCGTATTGTTTGCTTCGCTTGAGTAACCCCCGTATTAAGACGGGGGATGTGGTTCAGGTGAGGTCTGCCATTAACACTTTTGAACGGCGCTGGTAGTTATACATCTCTTTTTTTCGTTCCGGCAGCACATCGATATCCACCGGCGTAAAGCCGCGCTCCTGAAACCAGTGAATGCTGCGGGTCGTCAGGACAAACAGTTTACTCAACCCCATCTGTTTGGCCTGTAAAGCGATACGTTCCAGCAGCACTTCTCCGCGTGCGGAGCTACGATAATCAGGATGCACCGCAACACAGGCCATTTCGCCAATTTTCTCTTCAGGGAAGGGGTAGAGCGCCGCACAGGCGATGGTCACATTATCGCGCTGAATAATGGTGAACTTATCGATCTCCATCTCCAGTTGCTCGCGAGAGCGCCGCACGAGGATGCCCTGCTGTTCCAGCGGGCTAATCAATTCAAGGATACCGCCAATATCATTAATGGTGGCGCGGCGGATTTGCTCGTAGCTCTCCATCACTATCTGTGTGCCGATGCCATCCCTGGAGAAGAGCTCCTGTAACAGCGCACCATCTTCCTGGTAGCTAATTAAGTGGCTGCGGCGAACTCCGCTGCGGCAGGCTTTTACTGCGCCGCGCAGAAAGCGTACCGTACCGGAGTGGTAATCGCCTCTGCCTTCCAGTTCTTCCACTCGCGCCTGGGCTTCATTAGGAAACAGTTCGGACACAATATCGCCATCATCATTGATAACTCCCTGAGAGGAGCAAAAGCCGATCATTTTTTCTGCTTTTAATTTAATGGCAAGTTGTGTTGCGACCTCTTCCGAAGTCAGATTGAAGCTCTCGCCGGTCACCGAGACGGCAACGGGTCCCAGCAGTACAATCGCGCCGTTGTCGAGCTGACGATGAATTGCCTCTTCGTCAATGCGGCGAATACGACCGCTGTGGCAATAATCCACGCCATCATCTATTCCAAGCGGCTGTGCAATAATAAAGTTGCCGCTGACCACATTAATATGCGCGCCCTGTAGCGGTGTATTGTTCAGGCTCATGGATAACCGGGCGGTAATGTCTAATTGCAGCAAACCTGCTGCCTGCTTAACCAACTCAAGGGTTTTCGCATCGGTAACGCGGGTATGCTTGTGATAGATAGGCTCGTGGTGATGTTCCGCAAGGTTGGTATCGATCTGCGGGCGGGCACCATAGACGACAACCAAGCGGATACCAAGGCTATGCAGGAGGCCAATGTCATTGACAATACTGGAGAAATTTTCATGCTCAATGGCTTCACCGCCAAGCATAATCACAAATGTCTTTCCACGATGGGCATTAATATAGGGAACTGAATGACGGAACCCCTGCACCAGTTCAGTTTTACGCTCCTTTACCACAGCCTACCCTCAATGCATGATTATTCGGAAATTGTGTATTTTTATTCTTTTATGGCGAAACGTGCAAGCCTAAATTTCGTCATCAATCTATAAACGCCCCTTTTTCGGGAGATTAATCAGGCCGCTATTCCGCCATTATTAGATGACAGTTTATGCATCATTCGTTAAAGTTTTCGGTCAATTCTTGTGATTATCGTTATTTGTAGAATTTGCTCGGGAGAAGCATGTCGGGAAGTCAATCAGCGCTAAGCCGCCGTAAATTATTAAAAGGGGCGGGGGCCATGTGGTTATTAAGCATGAGCCAAATTGGTTTTGCCGCAGTTAGCCAGGTCGTGGCGGTTCGCGTCTGGCCTGCGTCAAGCTATACGCGTGTGACGGTCGAATCCAACCGGGTCATAAAGTACAACCAGTTCGCGCTGAGTAATCCCGAGAGGGTGGTAGTGGATCTCGAAGGTGTACATCTTAACTCCGTTCTGAAAGGGATGAGCGCGCAGATCCGTAATGATGATCCTTATATCAAGTCTGCTCGTGTTGGTCAGTTCGATCCGCAAACGGTACGTATGGTGTTCGAACTCAAACAAAACGTTAAACCGCAGTTGTTTGCATTGGCGCCAGTCGCCGGGTTTAAAGAGCGCCTGGTGATGGATCTCTACCCGGTTAATGCCCAGGATGTGCAGGATCCATTGTTGGCTCTGCTGGAGGAGTTCAACAAAGGGGATCTGGATAAACAAATGCCGCCAGCGGAAAGCGGTCCGCAGCCGGGCAAAGCCGGGCGCGATCGCCCGATTGTTATTATGCTCGATCCGGGGCATGGCGGTGAGGATCCGGGGGCAAGGGGCAAATACGGTACGCGTGAAAAAGATGTCGTGTTGCAAATTGCCCGCCGTTTGCGTGCGTTGATCGAGAAAGAGGGCAATATGAAAGCCTATATGACGCGCAACGAGGATGTCTTTATTCCGTTGAAAGTGCGCGTCGCCAAAGCGCAGAAGCAGCGTGCCGATCTCTTTGTGTCGATTCATGCTGATGCCTTTAGCAGCCGCCAGCCGAAGGGGTCGTCGGTGTTTGCTCTTTCAACCAAAGGGGCGACCAGTACCGCAGCCAAATATCTGGCGGACACGCAAAACGCCGCCGACTTAATTGGTGGGGTAAGCAAGAGCGGTGACCGTTATCTGGATCACACCCTGTTCGATATGGTGCAGTCGTTAACCATCAATGACAGCCTGAAATTTGGCAAAGCGGTACTTAATCGGCTGGGACAAATCAATAATCTGCATAAAAATCAGGTGGAGCAGGCAGGCTTTGCGGTACTGAAAGCGCCGGATATTCCGTCAATTCTGGTAGAGACTGCGTTTATCAGTAACGTGGAAGAAGAGCGCAAGCTCAAGACGGCAAAATTCCAGCAGGAGGTTGCGGAGTCGATTCTGGCGGGTATTAAAGCCTACTTTGCCGATGGGGCGACGCTGGCGAGAAGGGGATAAACAGAGTGGCGCGTTACAGCGCCATTTTTTGGAGACCGCAGAAACAAAAAAACACCCGTCAGGGTGTTCATATGTTGGTTGCGGGGGCCGGATTTGAACCGACGACCTTCGGGTTATGAGCCCGACGAGCTACCAGGCTGCTCCACCCCGCGTCCGTCTGCTTACACTTCCATCATGTAAACTTTTTCTCTTCTTTAATTGGTTGCGGGGGCCGGATTTGAACCGACGACCTTCGGGTTATGAGCCCGACGAGCTACCAGGCTGCTCCACCCCGCGTCCGTGGATGCGCACTATACTCTGCAAACTTATTGATGCAACCTTTTTTTTGCTCTATTCGGCGAATTGACCACTTTATGTGTAAAAACAATGCAATTGGGCTATTTTTTGCGCAAAATTTGCGACAGGTTACGCTGGCGCATTTAAATAGCGGGTAGGGTTTGTTATCTTCACTATGCAGTGGATCAACTAAAAGATGAGCGATAATGAAAGGACGTTGGGCAAAGTATCTATTCACCGGTGCGATGATAGCAATCCTCGCAGCCTGTACTTCTAAACCGACCGATCGTGGTCAACAATATAAAGATGGTAAGTTCTCCCAGCCTTTCTCACTGGTCAATCAGCCTGACGCCATAGGGGCGCCAATCAACGCCGGAGATTTCTCTGAGCAAGTTAGCCAAATCCGTAGCGCCTCGCCGCGCCTCTATAATAGCCAGAGTAATGTTTATAACGCCATTCAGGATTGGCTACGCGCCGGGGGCGATACGCGCACCATGCGCCAGTTTGGCATTGATGCCTGGCAAATGGAGGGGGCAGACAACTACGGTAACGTGCAGTTTACGGGTTATTACACGCCCGTCGTGCAGGCTCGCTACACTCGCCAGGGGGAGTTCCAGTATCCTATCTACCGTATGCCGCCCAAGCGAGGCCGCCTGCCCTCCCGCGCTGAAATCTATGCCGGCGCGCTGAGTGAAAACTATGTGCTGGCTTACAGTAATTCGCTGATGGACAATTTCATTATGGATGTGCAGGGTAGCGGATATATTGATTTCGGTGATGGTAGCCCGCTGAACTTCTTTAGCTATGCCGGGAAAAATGGCCATCCTTATCGCAGTATCGGCAAGGTACTGATCGATCGAGGCGAGATAAAACGCGAAGATATGTCCATGCAGGCGATTCGCCAGTGGGGTGAAACACACAGCGAAGCCGAAGTGCGCGCACTGCTGGAAGAGAACCCATCATTCGTCTTCTTTAAGCCGCAATCCTGGGCGCCAGTAAAAGGGGCCAGCGCAGTTCCCCTGATTGGTCGCGCATCAGTGGCGTCCGACCGTAGCATTATTCCACCGGGTACAACCCTGCTGGCGGAAGTGCCGCTGCTCGATAACAACGGTAAATTCAATGGGCAGTATGAACTGCGCCTGATGGTTGCACTGGATGTAGGCGGGGCCATTAAAGGCCAGCATTTCGATATTTATCAAGGGATCGGCCCGGAAGCGGGGCACCGCGCAGGCTGGTATAATCACTACGGCCGCGTATGGGTGTTGAAAAGCGCCCCTGGTACCGGCAACGTCTTCAGTGGTGAATATGCTACACTCAGCACCTCCCCTTAAACGGGGAGGTCTTCCCCGCTGTTATCTCTTCGTTTTCTGAGGTTGGTTTTATGTCTGCAGTAATCAGCGATGCCTGGCGTCAGCGCTTTGGCGGTACGGCACGTTTGTATGGTGAAAAAGCACTACAATGGTTTGCCGATGCGCATGTTTGTGTGGTGGGTATCGGCGGTGTAGGCTCCTGGGCCGCCGAAGCGCTGGCACGTACCGGCATTGGCGCGATTACGCTGATTGACATGGACGATGTCTGTGTGACCAATACCAACCGGCAGATCCATGCTCTGCGTGACAATGTTGGCCTGGCGAAAGCTGAGGTGATGGCGGAGCGCATTCGGCAGATCAACCCAGAGTGTTTGGTTAACGTGGTGGATGACTTTGTCACTGCCGATAATGTCGCGCAACTTATGAGCAGGGGCTACAGCTACGTTATTGATGCCATTGACAGCGTACGCCCCAAGGCTGCGTTAATTGCCTACTGCCGACGTAATAAGATCCCGCTTGTCACAACCGGAGGTGCTGGGGGGCAGATCGATCCTACACAGATCCAGGTAAGCGATTTAGCAAAAACTATCCAGGACCCGCTGGCGGCGAAATTGCGCGAGCGGTTAAAGAGCGATTTTGGCGTGGTGAAAAATAGCAAAGGGAAGCTGGGGGTGGATTGTGTTTTCTCTACCGAAGCGTTGGTTTACCCGCAGGCAGATGGCTCGGTATGTGCAATGAAAAGCAGTGCCGAGGGGCCAAAGCGTATGGATTGCGCCGCTGGTTTTGGCGCGGCCACGATGGTAACCGCGACCTTTGGGTTTATCGCGGTTTCCCACGCACTGAAAAAACTGATGGCGAAAGCGGAACGTCAGGCCAGTGCCTGACGAGCGGCATCCTTGACAGCGGCAGCCAGGGCAGCCAGCCCCTGATTACGCGAGGCGCTTAATTGCGCCCGCAACCCTAGCTCATCAAAAAGAGAAAGTGGATCCTGGCTAAGTAAGTACTCCGGGCGCTTACCTTCTACTGCGGTGAGCAGTACTGCCAGCAGGCCGCGTACGATCCTCCCTTCGCTGTCGCCAAAAAAATGCAGCGTGCCATCGTTTGAGAGCGTCGCACCCAGCCAGACGCGATTTTCACAGCCAGATATTTCTCTCGCCTGAGCTTTTAGCTCGTCTGAGGCGGCAGGCAGCTGCTTGCCGAGCATAATCAACTGACGGTACTTATCTTCCCATTGCGTCAACGCGGCAAAAGTATGGCGCAATGTCTCTTCGGTTATCATGGTGCCAAACGGATGTCCGGCGAAAGTAGGGCTTGTCATTAATCCACCAATATCTCCAGTGCGCGGTCGATTGCCTTCACCAGCGCCTCCACATCTTGTTGTGTATTATAGGGGGCAAATGAGGCGCGCAGTGTGCCACTGACGCCAAGCGCTGCCAGTAGCGGCTGTGCGCAATGCTGACCGGCGCGTAGAGCGATGCCGTAACCTGCCAGCAGCGTGACCATATCGCTATGATGAATACCGGCAAAATCAAAAGCCAGCAGGCTGGAGTCCTGACAGCGAAACGAGCGGAAACCGGGACGTTGCGACAGTTGTTCTTCCGCCAGCGTTGCCAGCCCACGGCTATAGCTTTCGGCCTGAGCAGTATCAAACTGTTGCAACCACTCCAGAGCGGCGCTCAGCCCGATAACACCTGCAACATTGGGTGTACCGGCCTCCAACTTGTACGGTGCGGGCTGGGTGGTAAAACCATCAAACGTTACTTCGCTGATCATTTTGCCGCCGCCTAGCCACGGCGACATTGCATCCAGTAATTCTGCTTTGCCATACAGCACGCCGATGCCGTTTGGCCCATAAAGCTTATGACCAGAGAAGGCATAGAAATCGATATCCAGTTGCTGCACATTGGCCGGGAAATGCACTACGCCCTGGGCGCCATCCACTACGACCACCATGCCTGCCGCATGGACAAGGTTAATGGCTTGTGCAAGATCAGGACAGCCGCCGGTGACATTTGACATCTGTCCCAGCGCCAGAATACGGCTGCGTGGCGTAATTAATATCTGTAGTTGCGCGATATCCGGCAGCAGGTCAGCTCCCAGCGGCAATTTCACGATTTTTGCCCCAGTTTGCTGCGCCACCATTAGCCATGGAACCAGGTTCGCGTGATGTTCTGCCTCGCTAACGATAATTTCATCACCTGGCTGCAGACGAGGGCGGGCGTAACATTGGGCGACCATATTAATCGCTTCTGTTGTACCCCGGGTCCAGACGATATTTTTGCCTTCAGGTGCATTAATCAGAGCGGCAACCTGATCCCGTGCAGCCTCATAGCGGGCGGTAAGCTGTTGTGCTTGTGCAAACTGGCTACGGTGGACGTTACCCGCGCTCAGGCTATAGAACTGTTGCGTGGCATCAATTACCGCCAGAGGTTTTAATGCGGTAGCGGCACTATCCAGGTAGACACCGGCATCAGCCAGCGCCGGAAACTGAGCGCGAAATTGCGCCGGATTAAATGCGTTCATCGTTTTCCCCATCTCAATGCATGGATCGTCGCGCAATTTGCTCGCCGTAGCAAGAAGGTTGATAACCATCGGAATTATCCGTTTATCCTGGCGCTTTCGTGTGAGCAGGTTATGCTAAATAGTGTTAGATGATTGTTGGAGCCTCTCATCAAGAGGGGATTTCATAGCATTAATTGCTACAGAAGGAGAAGAAAGATGAAAAAGACTGCCGCAATTATTTCTGCATGTATGTTTACTTTTGCCCTGAGCGCCTGTTCCGGTCCGAACTATGTTATGCACACCAATGACGGAAGAACTATTGTCTCAGACGGGAAACCTAAAACTGATGATCAGACCGGTATGATCTCTTATAAAGACGCTAACGGTAACGAGCAGCAGATTAACCGCACCGATGTGAAAGAGATGGTTGCCCTGGAAAAATAGTGCCATGTTTCGGGTAAAAAAAAGCACCGCTATATGGCGGTGCTACATTAATCACTATGGACAGACAGGGTAAATGTACAGGAAGTGAAAAAGGGGTAGCGTTGCTACCAGGGTCTGAATAGCAGACCAATTGCAAACACAACAACACAACATCACAACCGTAAGCCAAAAGCCCTTCAGAACAAACATTCCAAAAAAGCTTCTCGTTCCGGCTCAGGAAGTGGCGCCACTATAGGTATTTGCTGGTAGAAGCTCAACGGACAATTTATAATGGCTCAGATAAAAAAAACTAATAGGTTAACCATTGTTTCCTGTTTGTTATATTGCCTTTACATCTAAGCCTGATAACCATGTCCAAGCGATTACCACCACTGAATGCATTACGTGTTTTTGACGCCGCAGCCCGGCACTTAAGTTTTACACGGGCTGCTGATGAGCTTTTCGTAACCCAGGCCGCAGTAAGCCACCAAATCAAATCCCTGGAGGATTTTCTTGGCTTAAAACTCTTTCGCCGCCGCAATCGTTCGCTACTGCTGACCGAGGAAGGGCAGAGCTATTTCCAGGATATCAAAGAGATTTTTTCGCAACTTAATGAAGCGACGCGTAAACTGCAGGCGCGCAGCGCTAAAGGGGCGCTGACGGTGAGTTTGTTGCCCAGTTTCGCCATTCAATGGCTGGTGCCCAGACTCTCTAGCTTTAACTCAGCTTATCCAGGAATAGACGTGCGTATTCAGGCTGTTGACCGGGAAGAGGATAAACTGGCTGACGATGTGGACGTGGCGATATTTTATGGTCGCGGTAACTGGCCGGGATTGCGTGTCGAAAAGTTGTACGCCGAATATCTGTTACCCGTCTGTTCCCCGTTGCTGCTAACTGGCGAACGACCTCTGAAAAATCCGGAAGATCTGGCACATCACACATTATTACATGATGCTTCTCGTCGCGACTGGCAAACTTATACCCGCCAGTTGGGCCTTAATCTCAATGTGCAACAGGGACCGATATTCAGCCACAGCTCAATGGTGTTACAGGCGGCTATTCATGGGCAGGGAATCGCCCTGGCTAACAATGTGATGGCGCAGTCCGAGATTGAGGCGGGCCGACTGGTCTGCCCGTTCAATGATGTTCTGGTCAGTAAGAATGCATTTTATCTGGTTTGTCATGACAGTCAGGCTGAACTGGGTAAAATAGCCGCCTTTCGTCAGTGGATCCTGGCAAAAGCGGCAAATGAACAGGAAAAGTTTCGTTTCCGTTACGAACAATAATTCGCGTGCGCAGCGCGCAGGACTTTTAGGATAGTCACATGACCAGCCGTTTTATGCTGATTTTCGCCGCGGTGAGCGGTTTTGTGTTTGTCGCGCTCGGAGCATTCGGAGCGCATGTGTTAAGTAAATCTTTAGGCGGGGTAGAGATGGGCTGGATTCAGACCGGCCTTGAATACCAGGCATTTCATACCCTTGCAGTGCTGGGATTGGCCGTCGCCATGCAGCGCCGCATCAGTATCTGGTTCTACTGGAGCAGCGTCTTCCTGGCATTAGGTACCGTGCTATTTAGCGGTAGCCTCTACTGCCTGGCGCTCTCTCATCTGCGCCTGTGGGCGTTTGTTACTCCAGTCGGTGGCGTCTGCTTTTTAATCGGCTGGGCATTAATGTTTGTTGGCGCTATCCGTCTGAAACGTAAGGGCGTTGTTCATGAATAAAGTCGTATTGCTGTGCCGCCCGGGGTTTGAAAAAGAGTGCGCTGCCGAGATTACAGACAAAGCCGGACGCCTTGAGGTGTTTGGCTTCGCTCGTGTAAAAGAGAATGCGGGCTATGTCATTTTTGAGTGTTATCAGCCTGACCATGCAGACAAACTGGCACGCGAGCTGCCATTTGCTTCACTGATCTTTGCCCGCCAGATGTTTGTTGTTGGCGAGCTGTTACGGGATCTGCCGCCGGAAGATCGCATAACACCGATCGTCGGTATGTTGCAGGGCGTGGTGGAGAAAGGCGGTGACTTGCGCGTAGAAGTTGCAGACACGAATGAAAGCAAAGAGCTAATGAAGTTTTGTCGCAAATTTACCGTACCGTTGCGCTCGGCGCTGCGTGAAGCGGGGGTGCTGGCGCGAAGTGACTCGGCAACGCGCCCGGTTGTCCATGTCTTCTTTATTGCGCCAGGTTACTGCTACACCGGCTACTCATACACGTATAACAATTCACCATTTTATATGGGGATCCCGCGTCTGAAGTTTCCTTCTGACGCACCGAGTCGTTCCACTCTTAAGCTTGAGGAGGCTTTTCATGTCTTTATTCCGGCGGATGAATGGGATGAGCGTCTCGCTAATGGTATGTATGCAGTCGATCTGGGGGCTTGCCCCGGCGGTTGGACTTACCAGCTGGTAAAACGCAATATGTGGGTTTTCTCGGTAGATAACGGCCCGATGGCGCAAAGTCTGATGGATACAGGCCAGGTGACCTGGCTGCGGGAAGATGGTTTTAAATACAAGCCGACTCGCAGCAACATTTCATGGATGGTGTGCGATATGGTGGAGAAGCCTGCGAAAGTCGCCGCACTGATGGCACAGTGGCTGACCAATGGGTGGTGTCGTGAGACTATTTTTAACCTCAAGCTGCCGATGAAAAAGCGCTATGAGGAGGTGTCGAACAACCTGGCGTATATTCAGCAGCAGCTGGACGACAAAGGGATTAATGCACAAATTCAAGCGCGTCAGTTATACCACGACCGCGAAGAAGTGACAGTGCATGTGCGCCGGATGTGGGCGGCGGTGGGTGGACGTAGAGACGAGCGTTAGCCGTCTCGTCGCTTCTGTTGAGCTATTCTCTGCTTTTTTTGCCAATGCAAGGCGACGTTAAACTTGTTGAACATTCTCTTTTTAGAATGATCACTGGGTCGGTGATTTGATTGGGCATATTGCTGAGGAAGGCTAATGAGCTTAGAGATTCACATAAGAAGAAGTTTTTCTCGACGACTCGGGGTTCAGAAGAAAGCGTTTTCAGTACGATAAACGCACTTAGGGCCGCGTAAGCGGCCTTTTTGTTAGATTGTGTTCACCAGCCCGGCAGCGTGCTAAATACGCTTTCGAATTAGCCAAAAACAAGCGTTTTACCCTTTACTCCCCCGCCTTCGCTAACTCTTTCACTAATGGCAACATAATACGCACCACATCACGGCTACGGTGTTCAATACGTCCAGGCAGTGCCTGATCAATGTGTTGCTGATTATCCAATCGTGCATCGTGATGGCTGACGCCCTGCGGAAAACTTTTCGATTTTGCCCGTTGCTGAGAGCCATCTTTTTTGCCAAGCGACCAATTAGTGGTTTCCACCGACAGTACCGGAATCCCCGCTTTATCAAAAACTTCGGCATCACTGCAACAACTGGTCCCTTGCGGATATGCGGGATTAAGCCCAGGGTTGCTCGTGGCGGTAATGCCATGCAAACGGGCAATCGCCAGCGCGCGATCCCGCGTTAATTTTCGCACTGATGCCGGTGTATTTTTGCCACTATTAAAATAGAGCTTATCGCCAACGATCAGATTCGTCAGGTTGATCACCAGTAGGGTGTTTCGCTTCTCTTGATCACTCATCCGATTGAGGTAACTCGCCGCACCAAGCTGGCCCTCTTCTTCGCCGCTGGTCGCAACAAAACGGATGCCATATAGCGTAGACACATCTTTAAGCGTATCTGCCAGTTCCAGCATTACACCCAGCCCGGCAGCGTTACCATCCAGACCTTGCAGCGTCAGGCCGCCAAGGTTGTTATCGATATCATCATCGCTGCGTGGGGCATAGGTATCCAGATGCGCCATGACGATAATTTGCTGGGGTAATTTGCCTTCATGGGCTGCGATAACTGTACTACCGGTAACGTTTTGCCAAATTTTATGCGTATCTTTTGCGCGATAGCCGTAACGAGTTTTGAATTTACGAATGTCGCTCTGGTAACCCATCAGCGCGAATTGTTGCTGTAAATAATCTGCGGAGAGCATTTCGGCAGGCGTACCGATCATGCGTCCAGGAAAGACAGAGGCGATATGTCGTGCCTGCTGGGAGGCAAATTCACCGGGGTGTGAAGTGGTGGCATAAACCGGGAAGGTAAAGCATACGCCGAGCGCCAGGGCAGCGGTACGGTGGCGCAATGCGGAAAACATAGTGAGTCCTTTATGCAGCAATTTTTTTGACAGAGTAAGTATGAAACCGTGACCGCCTTTACACAATTTCAATTATGCCTAAGCGTGCGAAAAACCTCGCGTTAAGCACTTTTTGATATTTGCTTTCCCTAAGCTTTATTCCTTTGCGGAACTACTCATTCCAATTCGTAATTTCATTCGTTCTAAGCTGCCGCCTATAGTCCCCCTATTTGCAGGATAATGTGATTAATCTCGCTTAAGGAATGGTTATGGACCACAAACGACTCACTCACCTGCGACAACTGGAAGCGGAAAGTATCCATATTATCCGTGAAGTGGCCGCTGAATTTTCCAATCCGGTGATGATGTACTCCATCGGCAAGGATTCCAGTGTGATGCTGCATCTGGCGCGTAAAGCCTTCTATCCTGGCACGCTGCCATTTCCGCTGCTGCACGTGGATACTGGCTGGAAATTCCGTGAGATGTACGAATTCCGTGACCGCACCGCAAAAGCTTACGGCTGTGAGTTGTTAGTACACCGCAACCCGGAAGGGGTCGCGATGGGGATAAACCCCTTTGTGCACGGTAGCGCCAAGCATACCGACATTATGAAAACCGAAGGGTTAAAGCAGGCGCTGAATAAATACGGCTTTGATGCTGCCTTTGGCGGTGCACGTCGTGATGAAGAAAAATCTCGTGCTAAAGAACGTATCTATTCATTCCGCGACCGTTTTCATCGCTGGGATCCGAAAAACCAGCGCCCGGAGCTGTGGCATAACTACAACGGGCAGATTAACAAAGGCGAAAGCATTCGTGTCTTTCCGCTCTCCAACTGGACCGAGTTAGATATCTGGCAGTATATCTATCTGGAAAATATTGAGATTGTCCCGCTCTATCTGGCAGCCGAACGGCCAGTACTGGAGCGTGATGGCATGCTAATGATGATTGACGACGATCGTATCGATCTGCAACCAGGTGAGGTGGTCGAAAAGCGGATGGTTCGTTTCCGTACCCTTGGCTGCTGGCCGTTAACCGGAGCAGTGGAATCCAATGCGCAGACGTTGCCAGAGATTATCGAAGAGATGCTGGTCTCCACCACCAGCGAACGCCAGGGACGCGTGATCGACCGCGATCAGGCCGGCTCGATGGAGCTGAAAAAACGCCAGGGATACTTCTAAGGAGCCGCTATGAATACCACTATCGCCCAACAAATTGCCAATGAAGGCGGCGTTGAAGCCTATCTGCATGCACAACAGCACAAGAGTTTGTTGCGCTTTTTGACGTGCGGCAGCGTTGATGATGGCAAAAGTACTCTGATTGGCCGCCTGCTGCATGATACGCGTCAGATCTATGAAGATCAGCTCTCCACTTTGCATAACGACAGCAAACGTCACGGTACCCAGGGGGAGAAATTAGATCTCGCCCTGCTGGTAGATGGCTTGCAGGCGGAACGCGAGCAGGGCATCACTATTGATGTCGCTTACCGCTATTTCTCCACCGAAAAACGCAAATTTATTATCGCCGATACCCCCGGGCATGAGCAGTACACCCGCAATATGGCCACCGGCGCCTCGACTTGTGATTTGGCGATTTTGCTAATCGATGCGCGTAAAGGTGTGCTTGATCAGACCCGTCGCCACAGTTTTATCTCGACGCTGCTGGGCATCAAGCACCTGGTGGTGGCGGTGAATAAAATGGATCTGGTGGCGTTTAGCGAAGAGACATTTGAAAATATCCGCCAGCAGTATCTCACTTTCGCAGAGCAACTGCCGGGCAACCTGGATATTCGCTTCGTACCATTGTCAGCCCTGGAAGGGGACAACGTCGCCAGCCAGAGCGAGCAGATGCCCTGGTATAGCGGTCCGACATTGCTGGAGATGCTGGAAACGGTAGAGATTCAGCGTATTGTCGACACGCAGCCAATGCGCTTTCCGGTGCAGTATGTTAACCGCCCGAATCTCGATTTTCGTGGGTTTTCCGGTACGCTGGCCTCAGGCAAGGTGCAAGTGGGACAACGCATTAAAGTGCTGCCATCCGGTGTAGAGTCTGCTATTGCGCGCATCGTTACCTTTGATGGCGACCTGCAGGAAGTCGCCGCCGGTGAAGCCATTACCCTGGTGCTGAAAGATGAAATCGATATCAGCCGTGGCGATCTGATCGTCGATGTGCAGGACGTTCTGCCTGCGGTGCAGCGTGCCGCGCTGGATGTAGTGTGGATGGCGGAACAGCCGCTGCAACCAGGTCAGAGCTTTGATATCAAAGTCGCGGGAAAGAAAACCCGTGCGCGTGTCGATAAAATTCACTACCAGGTGGATATCAATAACCTCACCCAGCGTGAGGTAGAGCATCTGCCGCTAAATGGTATAGGCCTGGTCGATCTGACTTTTGATGAACCCTTAACATTGGATGCTTACCAGCAAAACCCGGTGACAGGTGGCGTTATCTTTATTGATCGCCTGAGTAATGTCACCGTGGGTGCTGGTATGGTGCGTGAGGTTTATAGCCAGCAGCAGGCGAGTGCATCGACATTCAGCGCCTTCGAACTCGAACTGAACCAGCTTATACGCAAGCACTTTCCTCACTGGGGCGCGCGTGATTTGCTGGGAGGCAAATAATGGCGCAGCATGACGAAAATGTGGTCTGGCATGCGCATCCGGTAACCGCAGCCCAGCGTGAGCAACTTCACGGCCACCGTGGGGTTGTCCTGTGGTTTACCGGGCTTTCCGGCTCAGGCAAATCCACCGTTGCCGGAGCGCTGGAAGAGGCGTTACACCGCCTTGGCGTCAGTACTTATCTGCTTGATGGTGACAATGTCCGTCACGGTTTGTGCAGTGATTTGGGGTTCAGTGATAGCGATCGCAAAGAGAATATCCGTCGGGTGGGCGAAGTTGCCAGACTGATGGTTGACGCCGGATTGGTTGTATTGACGGCATTTATCTCTCCACATCGTGCTGAGCGGCAAATGGTGCGTGAACGTCTTGGTGAAGGGCGTTTTATCGAAATATTTGTGGATACACCGCTGGCGATTTGCGAAGCGCGCGATCCGAAAGGGCTATATAAGAAAGCGCGTGCTGGTGAACTTCGCAACTTCACCGGCATTGATTCTGTATACGAAACGCCTGAAAGGCCAGAGGTTCATCTGGCTGGTGAACAATTGGTAACAAATTTGGTAAGCCAATTATTAGATCTCCTCAGACAGGGCGATATTATCAGATCCTGAGACGGTACTGGCGATACCCGTTATCTTCAGCTTACACAGCGAATGATTGCGCGTACCCCACCTTTGCCGGTCGTTCAGGTAATAGGATCAGATATGCGCAACAGTCAGAACATCACCATCTCAAGGTCATCGCCATTGACGACGACTCACGACGAAACTACATGGTCGCTCCCCGGAGCTGTCGTTGGTTTCGTCGCCTGGCTGTTGGCGCTTGGTTTACCGTTTATGATTTACGGTTCCAACACGCTCTTTTTCTTCCTCTATACCTGGCCCTTTTTTCTTGCGCTAATGCCGGTCTCGGTAGTGGTTGGCATTGCGCTGCATTCCCTGCTCGACGGTAAGTTGCTTTATAGTAGCGTCTCAACGCTTATTACAGTGGCGGCAATGTTTGGCGCGCTGTTTATGTGGCTAATGGGATAATCCCATTCATACTTCAATCCGTAACTCTCGTTAAGACAATGTTTCGGTGATACATGCGAAGCGGCGGGCAAATATGGTAAAGTTTGACCCTTGTGCGGCATCACCCGACCCGGTATGGAGTCTGATGAAAAGTTGTGGGATGATGATGCCGTTTTTCAGGGGGCAGGATGGGTAAACTAACGCTGCTATTGCTGGCTTTGCTGGTCTGGCTGCAGTATTCGCTGTGGTTCGGCAAGAATGGTCTGCATGACTACGGCCGCGTCAGCGAAGATGTCGCGGCACAGCAGGCGACGAACGCCAAATTAAAAGCGCGTAACGATCAGCTTTTTGCTGAAATTGATGATCTCAACGGCGGTCAGGAAGCGATCGAGGAACGCGCACGTAATGAATTAAGCATGACTAAGCCGGGCGAAACTTTTTATCGACTGGTACCGGATGCGTCGAAACGCATGCCGGGGTCAACACAAAACAGACCATAACAATTCCGGGTTTATGACATGGCAGCAACAATGCCGGACGTATGTGCCGTGGTGCCGGCCGCCGGATTCGGCCGCCGCATGCAAACGGAATGTCCTAAGCAGTATCTCTCCATCGGTAATAAAACGATTCTTGAACATGCGGTCGCCGCACTGCTCGCTAATCCGCGTGTTGGTCGCGTCATTATCGCCGTCAGTCCGGGAGATGTACGTTTTGCTCAATTACCCCTTGCCCACCATCCACAAATAACGGTGGTTGATGGCGGTACCGAGCGTGCAGATTCTGTGCTGGCGGGTTTAAAAGCCGCCGCCGGTGCGCGTTGGGTACTGGTGCACGACGCCGCGCGTCCCTGCTTGCAGCAAGATGATTTAAATCGTTTGCTGGCAATCAGCGCCACCAGCCGCGTCGGCGGTATTCTGGCTGCGCCTGTGCGCGATACGATGAAGCGTGCCGAGCCGGGTAAAGCGAATATTGCCCACACCGTAGAGCGCAATGATTTATGGCATGCGCTGACGCCACAATTTTTCCCGCTGGAATTACTACACGATTGCCTGACTCGCGCGCTCAATGAAGGGGCGACAATCACTGATGAGGCCTCTGCGCTGGAGTATTGCGGCTTTCATCCGCAGCTTGTCCCCGGCCGTGCTGATAATATTAAAGTCACCCAACCTGAAGATTTACGGCTTGCCGAATTCTACCTCACCCATCCAGATATCAAGGAGAAAGCATAATGCGTATTGGACACGGTTTTGACGTACACGCATTTGGCGGAGAAGGGCCGATTATTATTGGCGGCGTGCGTATTCCTTACGAAAAGGGATTACTGGCGCACTCTGATGGTGATGTGGCGCTCCATGCGTTGACCGATGCTCTGCTGGGGGCCGCTGCGCTTGGTGATATCGGTAAGCTGTTTCCCGACACCGACCCGGCATTCAAAGGGGCCGATAGTCGCGAATTGCTGCGCGAAGCCTGGCGGCGCATCCAGGCCAAAGGTTTCACGCTAGGCAATGTTGATGTGACGATTATTGCTCAGGCCCCTAAGATGCTGCCACATATTCCGCAGATGCGGGTGTTTATCGCTGAAGATCTGGGTTGTCATATGGATGATGTCAACGTCAAAGCGACGACCACCGAAAAGCTGGGTTTTACCGGCCGTGGTGAAGGTATTGCGTGCGAAGCCGTCGCATTATTGTTAAAGGCCGCTCCATGATGGATTTTAATGATCTTACTTATTTGCACGGCAAGCCAGCCGGTAGCGGAGTGTTAAAAGCCAATCCGGAAGATTTTGTGGTGGTTGAGGATCTCGGATTCGCGCCTGATGGCGAGGGTGAGCATATCCTGGTGCGCATTCTGAAGACGGGCTGTAATACGCGCTTCGTAGCAGATGCGCTTGCAAAATTTCTTAAAATTCATGCGCGAGAAGTGAGCTTTGCCGGGCAAAAAGATAAACATGCTGTTACTGAGCAATGGCTATGTGCCCGCGTGCCCGGTAATGGGATGCCGGATCTTAGCGCATTTACGCTGGAAGGCTGCAAAGTGCTGGAATATGCGCGCCATAAGCGCAAGTTGCGACTGGGAGCATTGCAGGGCAACAACTTTACTCTGGTCCTGCGGGAAGTGGGCAAGCGTGAGGATGTCGAGGCGCGATTGCAAGCTATCGCCGAAAAAGGTGTGCCGAATTATTTCGGGGCGCAGCGTTTCGGGATTGGCGGCAGTAATTTACTGGGGGCATTGCGCTGGGCGCAAAGTGAGGCCCCGGTACGCGAGCGTAATAAACGCAGCTTTTGGTTGTCGGCGGCGCGAAGTGCGTTGTTTAATCAAATTGTTAGCGAGCGGCTGAAAAAAACAGACTTTAATCAAGTTGTTGACGGCGATGCGCTACAATTAGCCGGGCGCGGTAGCTGGTTCGTTGCAACTAACGAAGAGCGGGCAGAGTTACAGGCGCGCGTTGACGCAAAAGCGCTGATGATTACCGCCTCTCTGCCCGGCAGTGGTGAATGGGGTTCGCAGCGCGAGGCGCTGACTTTTGAGCAAAATGCCATTGCCGATGCAAAGGAGTTACAAGCGCTGCTGGCGCGGGAAAAAGTAGAAGCGGCGCGCCGTGCAATGCTGCTCTACCCGCAGCAGCTTAGCTGGGAGTGGTGGGATGATATCACCGTCGAGATCCGTTTCTGGTTACCGGCGGGGAGCTTTGCCACCAGTCTGGTCAGAGAACTTATCAACACATCGGGTGATTATGCGAATATTGCTGAGTAACGATGACGGGATCCATGCGCCAGGCATCCAGACGCTGGCCAGGGCCCTTCGGGAGTTTGCCGACGTACAGGTCGTCGCGCCCGATCGTAACCGCAGCGGGGCATCTAATTCGCTAACGCTCGAATCTTCGCTTCGCACTTTTACTTTTGAAAACGGAGATATCTCCGTGCAGATGGGGACGCCGACGGACTGCGTGTTCCTTGGCGTAAATGCTTTAATGCGTCCGCGCCCGGATGTTGTCGTTTCCGGCATCAACGCCGGGCCAAATCTTGGCGATGATGTGATCTACTCAGGTACCGTTGCCGCTGCGATGGAGGGGCGTCATCTGGGTTTTCCTGCACTGGCAGTGTCCCTGAATGGCCACACACATTACGATACGGCTGCGGCGGTAACCTGTTCTATCCTGCGCGCGCTGAGCCGCGAGCCCCTGCGTACCGGGCGCATTCTCAATATCAATGTTCCGGATCTTCCTCTGGAGGAAATCAAAGGGATTCGCGTGACTCGCTGCGGTAGTCGTCATCCTGCCGATCAGGTGATTGTGCAACAGGATCCGCGTAGTAATACACTCTACTGGATTGGCCCGCCGGGAGATAAGTGCGATGCCGGGCCGGATACCGATTTCGCTGCTATCGATGATGGCTATGTCTCGGTAACGCCGCTGCATGTGGATTTAACGGCTTATCGCGCGCATGATGTAGTGTCGGGCTGGCTGGAGCGTGCTGGGGTGGATACGCAATGGTGAGTAAACGCGTTCAGGATCTTCTAAATCAATTACGCACACAGGGCATCAAAGATGAGCAGGTGCTGGAAGCCCTCTCTCTGGTCCCGCGTGAGAAATTTGTTGATGAAGCCTTTGAACACAAGGCATGGGATAACGTCGCGTTGCCGATTGGCCAGGGGCAAACCATTTCTCAGCCTTATATGGTCGCGCGTATGACCGAGCTACTGGAGCTGACACCCCAGTCACGGGTACTGGAAATAGGTACTGGTTCTGGTTATCAGACAGCAATTCTGGCCCATCTGGTACATCATGTCTGCTCCGTTGAAAGAATCAAAAGCTTGCAATGGCAGGCGCGCCGCCGATTAAAACAACTTGATTTACATAATGTTTCCACACGCCACGGTGATGGCTGGCAGGGATGGCAAGCTCGTGCGCCATTTGATGCCATTATTGTAACTGCCGCACCGCCCGAAATTCCGGCTGCGCTAATGTCGCAGCTTGATGATGGCGGTATTTTGGTTTTGCCCGTTGGCGACGAACATCAGCAGCTCAAACGCATTCGTCGGCGGGGAAGCGATTTTATTATTGATACCGTTGAGGCGGTGCGCTTCGTACCGTTGGTGCGAGGCGAACTCGCCTGAGAAACAGAGTTTTCCTGGGTATTTCAGACCATAACCGCGTATGGTGAGCAAATTTGCCGTAAATAGTCGCGGTTTATCATAAGCAATTGGTAACCATATATTTTGTTGGGGGAGAAATGAGCGCGGGAAGCCCTAAATTTACCGTACGCCGTGTTACGGCATTATCACTGGTTTCGCTTTGGCTGGCAGGATGTTCCAGCTCCACTAACGCGCCAGCGCCGGTCAGCTCCGTTGGTGACAACGCCGGCTCAGGTTCCAGTTCCGGAATGCTAATCACCCCGCCGCCGAAAATCGGCACCAGCTCACAGGCACAGCCGCAGATCCAGCCGGTACAGACTCCGGCTGTCCAGCCAATGCAAAGTCAGTCTGTGACTCAGCAACCTGTTGAAACCGTAAACGGGCGTATCGTTTACAATCGCCAGTATGGGAACATTCCGAAAGGTAGCTACACAGGCGGCAGTACTTATACCGTAAAACGCGGCGATACATTGTTCTATATTGCCTGGATCACTGGGAACGATTTCCGTGATCTGGCGCAGCGAAATAACATTGCCGCCCCGTATGGCCTGAATGTCGGGCAAACTCTGCAGGTGGGTAATGCGTCCGGTACGCCGATCACAGGTGGCAATGCCATAACTCAGGCTGATGCATCTGCACAAGGGATCGTCTCAAAAACTGCACAAAATTCAACCGTAGTGGTTGCGTCAAAACCGACAATTACGTATTCTGAGGATTCAGGTGAACAATCTGCTAACAAAATGTTGCCCAATAATAAGCCTGCGACAACCGTCACAGCGCCGGTTACGGCACCATCTGTAAGCTCCACCGAACCGACTGCCAGCAGTACATCAACCAGCACGCCAATCTCTACATGGCGCTGGCCGACTGAAGGCAAAGTTATCGATAGCTTCTCTGCCACTGAAGGTGGTAATAAAGGTATCGATATCTCAGGCAGCAAAGGACAGGCTATCGCCGCGACCGCAGATGGGCGCGTCGTCTATGCCGGTAATGCGCTGCGCGGTTACGGTAATCTTATTATCATCAAACATAATGATGATTACCTGAGTGCCTACGCCCATAACGATACGATGCTGGTCCGGGAACAACAAGAAGTTAAGGCGGGGCAGAAAATAGCTACTATGGGTAGCACCGGCACCAGTTCTACACGCTTGCATTTTGAAATTCGTTACAAGGGGAAATCCGTAAACCCGCTGCGTTATTTGCCGCAGCGATAATCGGTGCAAAGTGGTTGTAATATGCTTGAGTTGAACCATCTCAGCATGCGCAGATGCTGCTGTTATGAGCGCAATGAAGGCTGTTCATATGCTTTGCCCAGGGATCACGGGTAGGAGCCACCTTATGAGTCAGAATACGCTGAAAGTTCATGATTTAAATGAAGATGCGGAATTTGATGAGAACGGAGTAGAGGCTTTTGATGAAAAAGCCTTAGTAGAAGAGGAACCCAGTGATAACGACCTGGCAGAAGAGGAGCTGTTATCGCAGGGTGTCACCCAGCGTGTACTAGACGCTACTCAGCTATATCTCGGGGAAATTGGTTACTCCCCGCTTTTAACGGCCGAAGAAGAAGTCTACTTTGCACGTCGCGCATTACGTGGTGATATTGCCTCTCGCCGTCGCATGATCGAAAGTAACCTGCGTCTGGTGGTGAAAATTGCTCGTCGTTACAGCAATCGAGGTCTGGCACTGCTGGATCTGATTGAAGAGGGTAATTTAGGGCTCATCCGTGCCGTTGAGAAATTCGACCCTGAACGTGGGTTCCGTTTCTCAACTTATGCGACCTGGTGGATTCGTCAGACTATTGAACGGGCGATTATGAATCAAACCCGAACTATTCGTCTGCCAATCCATATTGTTAAAGAGCTGAACGTTTATCTGCGTACCGCTCGTGAGTTGTCCCATAAACTGGACCACGAACCGAGTGCAGAAGAGATTGCTGAACAGCTTGATAAACCCGTTGATGATGTTAGCCGTATGCTGCGTCTCAACGAGCGCATTACCTCAGTCGACACACCGCTGGGCGGTGATTCTGAAAAAGCGCTGCTGGATATCCTGGCCGATGAGAAAGATAACGGCCCGGAAGACACCACGCAGGACGATGATATGAAACAGAGCATCGTCAAATGGCTGTTCGAACTGAACGCCAAACACAGCGTGAAGTGCTGGCACGTCGTTTTGGTCTGCTGGGTTATGAAGCAGCGACACTGGAAGATGTGGGCCGTGAAATTGGTCTCACACGTGAACGTGTTCGTCAGATTCAGGTTGAAGGCCTGCGTCGTTTGCGCGAAATTCTGCAGACGCAAGGGCTGAATATTGAAGCACTCTTCCGCGAATAAGTACTGTTTCCTAACAAAAAAGGCTGGATCGTAAGCGATCCAGCCTTTTTTATTTTCCTCTCACCAAAGGAAAGAGGAGATATGTCTGGTGAATCACACCAGACTTTTCAGCCGATAGATCCACTCCAGCGCCTGACGCGGTGTTAATGTATCCGGGTCGAGATTTTCCAGCGCTTCCACTGCCGGACTGGTCTCTTCAGCCGGAGCCAGCAGTGACATCTGCGTACCGTCAACCTGCGTTGCAGCAGCATTTGGTGACAGGCTCTCCAGCTCACGCAGTTTTGCGTGTGCCCGTTTAATCACCTCTTTTGGCACCCCCGCCAGTGCGGCAACGGCCAGGCCATAACTTTTACTTGCCGCCCCATCCTGTACGCTATGCATAAACGCGATAGTATCGCCGTGCTCCAGAGCATCCAGATGTACGTTGGCGACGCCCTCCATTTTTTCCGGTAGTTGAGTCAGCTCAAAGTAGTGCGTAGCGAACAGCGTCAGTGCCTTGATCTTATTCGCCAGATTCTCTGCGCAAGCCCATGCCAGTGATAAACCATCGTAGGTCGACGTACCGCGCCCAATCTCATCCATCAACACTAGGCTATTTTCCGTGGCATTGTGCAGAATATTGGCGGTTTCGGTCATCTCTACCATAAACGTTGAACGTCCACTGGCCAGATCGTCTGCTGCCCCCACTCGGGTAAAAATACGATCGATTGGACCGATTTCTGCCTTTTGCGCTGGCACATAGCTACCGATATAGGCCAGCAGGGTAATAAGCGCGGTCTGGCGCATATAGGTACTTTTCCCCCCCATATTCGGCCCGGTGATAATTAACATCCGACGCTGGGGGGATAAATTTAGTGGGTTAGCAATAAACGGTTCTTTTAAAACTTGTTCAACGACTGGGTGGCGCCCCTCAGTGATACGGATACCTGCTTTATCGCTAAAAGTCGGGCAACTGTAATTGAGGGTTTCAGCACGCTCGGCTAAATTCACCAGCACATCCAGTTCTGCCAGCGCCGCTGCACTTTGCTGCAAATCAGCCAGGTGTGGCAACAGCAGATCGAACAGCTGCTCATAGAGCTGTTTTTCCAGGGCCAGCGCTTTACCTTTTGAGGTCAGAACCTTGTCTTCGTACTCTTTCAGTTCCGGAATGATATAGCGTTCAGCGTTTTTCAGGGTCTGACGACGTACATAGTTAATCGGTGCCAGGTGACTCTGCCCACGGCTAATCTGAATGTAATAACCGTGTACCGCGTTGTAGCCAACTTTTAGCGTATCAAGCCCAAGGCGCTCACGCTCGCGGATCTCAAGTCTGTCGAGATAATCTGTCGCGCCATCTGCCAGCCCTCGCCATTCATCCAGCTCTGCGTTATAGCCTGGTGCAATGACTCCACCGTCACGAACCAGTACCGGAGGGGCATCGATAATTGCCCGCTCAAGCAGTTCACGTAGTGCGGTGAACTCCCCCATTTTTTCGCGCAGTGCCTGCACCGGCGCACTGTCGATATCCGCCAGTTGGCTGCGCAGTTCCGGAAGCTGCTGAAAAGCGTGACGCATACGCGCCAGATCACGAGGTCGCGCTGTGCGTAGTGCAAGACGGGCAAGAATACGCTCCAGATCACCTACCTGGCGCAGCACAGGCTGCAATTCTGCTACGCTGTCCTGCAGTGCGGCGATCGTTTGCTGTCGCTCAATCAGCACTTTTGTGTCACGTACCGGCATATGTAACCAGCGTTTCAGCATTCGGCTACCCATCGGCGTAACGGCAATCGAGCACTGAGGCGAGTGTATTTTCAACACCACCAGCCAGATTCTGCGTGATCTCCAGATTACGGCGAGTCGCCGCATCCATAATTATCGTATCTTGCTGGCGCTCCATAGTGATGGAACGGATATGGGGCAGGGAGGTGCGTTGAGTATCTTTTACATACTGCAAGAGGCAGCCCGCAGCACAAAGACCGCGCGGGGCGTTCTCCACGCCGAAACCCCACCAGATCGCGGGTGCCGAACTGTAAATTCAACTGTTGCCGCGCGGTGTCGATTTCGAACTCCCACAACGGGCGACGGCGCAGACCGCGACGCCCTTCAATCAGCCTCATTTCGGCAAAATCTTCTGCATACAGCAGCTCGGCAGGGTTAGTACGCTGCAATTCCGCCGCCATGGTGTCGCGATCGGCAGGCTCACTGACGCGAAAGCGCCCGGAACTGATGTCCAGCGTGGCATAACCAAAACCTTTGCTGTCTTGCCAGATAGCGGCCAGTAAGTTGTCCTGACGTTCCTGCAACAGGGCTTCATCACTGATGGTTCCGGGAGTAACGATACGCACCACTTTGCGCTCGACAGGCCCTTTGCTGGTAGCGGGATCGCCAATCTGTTCGCAAATGGCGACTGATTCGCCAAGACTCACCAGCTTTGCCAGATAGTTTTCTACCGCATGATGGGGCACACCTGCCATCGGAATCGGCTCACCTGCTGAAGCACCGCGCTTAGTCAGGGAGATATCCATCAACTGCGACGCGCGTTTGGCATCGTCATAAAATAGCTCGTAAAAATCACCCATACGATAGAACAGCAAGATATCCGGATGCTGGGCTTTCAGCTTCAGATACTGCTGCATCATTGGGGTGTGGGCGTCGAAATTCTCTAGTGTACTCATCAGTTTATGATGTCCATTTTCTTAAATTTTAATGAGTTAGTGATATTTGTTGTTCTCATTAAGTTTCACGTTGTCTCATTGGATCTCATGGAATCCTACATTTAAATGTAGGTTAAAGTGTAACTTGCCAACCTATAGCCTGGTAAAATATGGCTACATACAGCACAACCTATATTTCGTTTCATTAATGCGTAGGGAGCATGATAACGGAGTCTTTATGACAGGAAAACAAGAGGGGAAGCCACTTTCGTGTAAAGCGGTAGAAATGATGAAACCTGGTGACAAAGATAAGGCTGGTTCAGGCGAAAACAGAGGGTTGGAGTGATCATGCCCCAACAACGGCTCGAAAGTGTCTGGATTATTTGTGGCGATTCACCTGCTCCCCATTGAGTGAGTCTCTGAGAGACTTGAGTGAATTCGCCTGGAAATTTTGGTATACTGTTTGAACGATGTCTTTCAGCCCAGATTCTGCTTTTCAGGAGTGATTATGAGCAACAACAAAAAAACTCAGGCAAGCTACTCTAAGCCATCTCGCGCTGACATCGTTCGCTCGGTAACAACATCTACGGCTGTTGAAACAGGGCAGTCCTCCGAGAAGATCGAAGCTTCCCTTGAAGCGACGCGCAAAAAATTTGCTCATTTACGTCTTGCGGTTTAATCCCTTCTTAATGCCTCACTGACCCAGTGTTTCATTGGCTCGTAGTCCATTGATACGCCTGCATGGATAGCCGAGATATACTGGGTTTTGTTTTGCTCCCAGCTTTGATAATCCAGCGGTTTGTATCCACCCTGAACGATCATCACGTCAGCCAGCAGTCGCGACAGGCGTCCGTTATAGGCATCTGGGCGTCGAAATTCTCTGGTGTACTCATCAGTTTATGATGTCCATTTTTTAAAAATTAAGAGAGTGTGATTTTTATTGTTTTCTTCTGTTCTCACGCTTTCTTGAGCAGATACGCTGCATGATATCGACGTCTGGATGACAGGAAAACACGAAGAGAAAGAGGCTATCTCCTTCTCTGTGGCTGAGTCATATCCCGAAAAACCGAAAACTGGCGAAACAGCTTGCCAGTCTGTCCTTGACTGGCAACTTAATTTCTTTTCAGCACCGTTTGTGACTGGAGGAGCTCTTTTGCGCTCTTTTTGGTTGAACAACAGACAATGCCGAACGCAATCAATAGTAGCGAGATGATGTGATAAGTTTTTAATGATTCGCCAAGAAACACAATGCCCATCATACCGCCTGAAAGTGGAATTAAATGCGTGAAGATTTCGCTTCGCGTGGTGCCAATCAGCGAAACACCTTTACTCCAGAAAACATAAGATAACCATGATGGGAACAGGATGAGATAAAGGATCCCGGCAGCCAGTATCGGCGAGAAACTATAGAAAATCCCATGAAAATTATCACCTAATGTCGCCCGAACGATAAATATGGGAATCAGGATAAGCGTGCCCAGCAGAGAGCTAAAAGCCACAAACGAGGAGTTTTTTACTGTACTAACTTTCAGGCGTAAAAAAGCACAGTAGAACGCCCAGCTTATTGCGGAAACAATTGTCAGTACATCGCCCCAACCAAACGCTTGTATGTGACCATCTCCTTCTGCATTGGCAAAGGCCAGATAGAGCACGCCAGTCGTACTGGCAATCACGCCAATAATATTCCGCCAGCAAATGAGTTCATGGAAAATAAATCGATTAATTAATAATACCAGGCAGGGTGTGCTGGAAATATAAATAGCAGCATTAAGTGATGAGGTATATTGTAAACCGATATAGAGTGTTAGTGGGAACATGACTTGGCCGAGGAGGGACAACAGGAAATTGATGGCAGGGCTACTACATAATATTTTAAAGTCATCGCGGAAAGTTTTTCTGTAATATACCAGCATAAACAGTGTTGTTCCTCCCCAGCGAATTAAACTTAATCCGTAAGGGTCAACATATTGAACGAGAATATGACCAACGACATAATTGCCACCCCAAAATATTGCGGCTAACGCCAGTAATAGATAGGCCATGATGCTTTCCTTGATGAAGTAATTGCTGGCCCGCAGCGTTTGCGAGCCATATTTATTAATTTAACGCGAGTAGTTTTTGTAACAGTTTATCGTAATAACGTTCGGCAGTGCGTAATCTGAGCAAGCAACCAAGATAAAACTCTTTTCGTGTTTCAGGATGCTTTTCAACCACGACATCAATAACCTTATAGAGCCAATCATTACCGTGTTTAATATCAATGGAAATATGTTCTGTATAATATTTCACATCTCTGTCGATGAGCCCTAAACGCAGGCAACCATTAACGAGTTTTTCATATTGCGGCGGATCCAGAAGTTCTGTCATCGCCATGACACCGAGCAACTTATAATAATGCTTGCGGTTAACAGAACCTAACATAAACGCGTTATGCCCCATCAGTGCCTCAAGACCATATAGATCGATGTGATGGTTTGCGGGTAATGTTATCGCTTGTCGTGAAAGGACGTCTTTATAGAGATTGACATGTGTAAAAACATTATCCCCATGACCAATCTCGTCCCATAGGTTTTCACTGATCGTTCCGCGCGTTTCCTGCTGTGAGCCAATAAGTGTATAGGCAACTAAATCGAAAAAAATTAAGTTTAATGCGCTGTCGCTTTTAAAGAAAAAATAGAGTTGTTCCGCTGATGCATCTTTTTCCAGAAACTCAAATACCGCATGTTTAGACGCCTTGTGAGACTGCCAGAGGGTACGCAGATACTCACCGTAGTGAGTTGTTGACCATAAATCTTGTGGGATGGATAGCTCGCTAAACTCTTTCTCTAACCAGCAACGTTCAATTCTTTCTTTAATTTCGAGTAACTGATTATCGTATTGTCTGCTCGCCGGAGCAGATAAAGGATGGGCGAGATGGCATTGATAAATAATAAATAACGCATGTTGTAATATTCGTTGCTCATCAGAAGAATTATGCAGATATGCCTGTTCAAAAATACCGTCTGTAATTTTATTTTCCGGGAAGCTATAACTTTCTCCATTAATATAAGCAATTAGTTTGTTGGTAAATCCATAGCTATCTTCATTGAAAACGGGTTCGATTTTATAAATGTTAAACATTAGTACAATTCCCTTGCATTGTGGAATTTTTATCTTGAGGCAAGAATGCAATGGTTTTATGTGTCAATGGTCACATATATTATAGATAATTTTAAAAAAAGCGAATTGTTATATCTGGCCATCATAAATCTTTAACTTAATTGTCATGATGGGTCGCAAGGTAAGTTTATTACTGCAATGATTAAAAAAGACGATCTCCTTTTTGGGAGATCGTCTTATGGGAAGGGTTAATTTTTAAAACACAGTAAACTTGTTACGATGTGCTGTATTTAAATATCAGCAAAAGTACCCAATCGGTATCCACGCGCAATAATAGCTTTTTTTAATGACGCAGAGGTCAACACCTCTAACTCGGTTAGCCTTGGGTAACAATAGGAGCTCTGAATAAGCGAATTGTCAATAAATGCCGGGTGGCACATTACTTCCAGCGACTTCTCTCCGCGTTCCAGGGAAGCATCCAGCAATTTTAAAAAGAGTTTTTCGCTAACTTCATCACCGTAGAATTCACTGCTAAACCCTTGCGAGCTACGCAACGCCTGAGGTAGATCTCGCTGCTGAATAAAGCCCTGCCGTTCCAGGCGAAGCGCAATTCCATGCTGTGCCGCGAAGTTAGCTACAAGCGGGAAGAGTTGCGGCAGCATATGTATATGGTGGTGGCTGTCCAGGTGCGTTGGCTTGCGACCAAACAAGGTAATAAAACGCTGATACTGACAGGCCAGCTCCCCGGCAATTTCATCCAGTGGTAAGGTATCTTCCTCGGCCATTTGCCAGAGCCATTTGCCCAGGCGCCCTTCCCGAACAAGGTTTGGTAGTGGTGTTAATGGCTTACCTAAGGTCAGGACAAAATGCATACCCACCGCCAGATCTGGTGCGTCCAGGCTGAGCTGTACCGCATGGTCGATTGCTTCGCCATTAACCAGGGCGGTGGTAGAGGTTACAACTCCGTGGCGAAAAGCCTCCAGAATGCCGTAGTTTTGCCCTTTGCTCAGGCCGAAATCATCTGCATTTACAATCAATAAACTTTCCATATTCGATTCCGATTATTGTCTGAGTTGGTCAATAGTAGCGGCAAAATTGGGCAACCATTTTTCATGCGCCAGAATCATTTCACGCGCGAGGATTTCGGCATCACTGTCAGAGTGCACCAGAGGACTCAGGTTCAGCGCCAGTAATACATCGTTAAACTCCCCGCTAAGGGCTGCATTACTGGCCGCCACCTCAAAGCCTTTAATCGTGTGGATTAGACCTAACACTTTTTCGTCAAAATGGGTGAGGCGTGGATGCGGTATTGCACCATTACGCCCCAGTATGCAGGTCATCTCTACGGCCCAATCTGCAGGAATATTTTTCACATGACCGTGATGAGGAATATTGACATAGTGTTCGGTCTGTTTGTCGTTATAGATGGCATTAATCACTTCACAAGCAGCATCGGAGTAATATGCTCCACCGCGCTGTTCAAGCTCTTTAGGTTTAACATTGAGTTGTGGGTTTTTATACAATTCAAAAAGTTGTTTCTCGACCTGTTGTACGATCTGCGCGCGTGCTCCGCCTTTGTAATATTCACCCAGCTCAATTGCCAGCATCTCTTTTTGCTTAAAGTAATAGAGCAGATAGGAGCAGGGAAGTAGCTTGAGTGAGCGGATTAACCCTTCGCTAAATGGCAGATCGAAAATATTTTTTACCGTCGAAGCTTTCAATTGTCCTGATGCTACGCCATCCAGCACTTCGGCAAAGCGAGATTGACCATTAACGAGGATCTCTTTGATAAAAACCATATGGTTAAGGCCAAAAAGATCAATGGAGAGGTCATCACTATCAGATAATTTCAGCACATCGCGGATAAACATCGTCATGCCGATCGGAATATTGCACACCCCAATAAACTTTTTAAAATTAGTGTGGCGATAGACCGCCTCGGTAACCATCCCTGCGGGGTTGGTGAAATTAATTATCCAGGCGTTTGGGCAGATCTCTTCGACATCTTTGATAATGTCAAAGATCACCGGAATAGTACGCAGCCCTTTAAACAACCCACCTGCACCGTTAGTTTCCTGACCAAGATAGCCATGGCTCAGAGGTATGCGTTCGTCGAGTTCACGGGCTTTTAGTTGGCCTACACGTAATTGTGTGGTAACGAAATCTGCACCCTGCAGCGCTTCGCGGCGGTTAAGTGTTTTATAAAGTTTTAGCGGTATGCCTGCCTGTGTAATCATGCGCTGGCAGAGATCGAAAATGATATCCAGCTTCTCTTTACCGTCTTCCACATCAACCAGCCATAATTCAGTTACGGGCAGTTCGTGGTAGCGCTTAATAAAGCCCTCAAGCAATTCCGGAGTATAGCTACTGCCGCCGCCGATGGTTACCACTTTCAATTTCTGGTTCATATTTTGTTCCTCTAATGTTCCCTGGCCCGAGCGCAAAGAAAAGGAAGGTGCTGCCAGCGCAATATCGGGCATAGATGAAATCGGTCGAAAGGGAAAAGGTGCGTTACTGATTAAGCTCGGTCACTCTTTTCCGGTAGCTATTCGGTGTAAAAGACGTCAATTTTTTAAATGTCTTAATGAACAGACTGGGGCTGCTGTACCCCGCCTCCCAGGCAATGTCCGAAACCGAATAGTTGGTCATCTCCAGTTGCCGTTTAGCAAAGTTAATGCGAATCTCATTAATAATCTGCATCGGCGTCTTGTTGTAATAACGGCGGGTGGCGCGGGTGAGGTACTCCTGCGATTTCCCCGCCTGACGCACCATATTCTCCAGCGCATTCTCACCGAATTGTGTCTTATCATGCATCGCTTCTACAGTAGCTTTCAGCCACTGGGGAATATCGTCTATTACCTGTTCTTCACGGTAATGGCGCAAGCGGTTAACTAAGTAAAAAGTCACGGTTTCGATAAACTCATCTAGCCCGCTTTCGCGAAAATTAAGTGAGGCGATAACCGTTTCGACATAGGTCATAAAGGCGCTGTTTGCACGATATGCCTGGGATGCGACAAAACAAAAGGGCAATAATGCGAGATAGTACTGTTCAAAAAAAGACTTACTGATACCCACATTAAGAATACGCGTGGCGCCAAAGTCATAAAAACTTTGATGATGCGATCCCACAGGGATAAAAACGAAATCACCACGTTCAAGTAGTACACGCTTGCCATTAATTTTTTGGTAATAGCGGCCGGTTAAAACCAGCGTGAATTCATAATAGTCGTGCTGATGCAGACCGGTTGCGCTCTCGGTTTTGTTATAGATAAACACATGGAAATTTTTACCGTTAAAGAGCTGCTGCTCGCGAACGGTTGTGATCTCCAGGGTGTTGCTCTGTAGCTGCATCAGTTACTCCTCGCTAGTTCAGCTTTTCATGAAGCTCAATCAACTCGGCGACCAGTTCGCGCGCAAGCATGGCATTCATTAGATGATCCTGCGCATGTACCAGCACCAGAGTGACTTTCATCTTTCCTTCACCCTCATCGCTCTCAATCAATTTAGTCTGTACCTGATGAGCTTCATTTAATGCCAGTTTGGATTGCTCCATTATCTCTTTAGCCAGACAAAAATTACCCTGTTTGGCCTGCTTGAGGGCGGCATAGGCCAGGCTGCGTGCCTGACCAGCATTGATGATAAGTCCCATCACGACTTCTTCAAGATTATCCGTCGCTATCGGGTTTTCCAGAACATCGTCAAAATCAAACATAATCTCTCCTGGTGTTACTCCGGCACGTTATTCCATGCCGGATTAAGGTCAGAATTTCAGGGCATTTGCGATATCTTCTTCGCTCTCTTCCTGCTCAATTTCATTTTGCGCTTTATTGGCGACGACCACGAAAGGCAGATAAATCAATGTCGCAATGATTAAGTTGAACAGGGCAACCAAGAGAGCGGCAACGCTACCATTGGTATTAAAGAAAGCTCCCAGCCCGGTTGGCATGGTCCAGGGCGCGATATTGGTAATGGGGGGGATAATGCCAGTGTAGTATGCTGCAAGTGTTATACCGGCGAGAATCGGCTGCACCAGAATGAATGGAATAAACATCACCGGGTTCATAATAATCGGCAGACCAAACAGGATAGGTTCGTTAATCTGGAAAATACCGGAGGGCAGCGCCAGTTTCGCGACCTGACGATAATCAGCCCGCCGTGAAGCCAGAAAAATAGCAATAATAAGTCCGAGCGTTGCGCCGCTGCCGCCGAGGAAAATATAGGAATCAAGCATTGGCTTTGCCCAAACGTGGAACGTTTTGCCCGCTTCAATTGCTGCCGCAACGGAACCGTACTGCTGATAAATGGCGATATTTTCCAGAGCCCATGGGGTCATAATGCCGCTGTCCAGCGCAGTGAGCGCTAACGAACCGTGGATACCAAAGAACCACAGCAGCGGGACAAAAAGAACGTAGGCCCAGCCAACAACACTGCCCAGCGACGCCAGCGGTGTTGAAATGGTATCCATAATAAGTTGGTGAAAGTTGGAACCAAAATTGGTCAGAGCCCAGGCGATAATCCCCATAATCGAGAGAATAATAAAACCGGGAATCAACGCCGAGAATGAGCGTGATACTGAAGCGGGTACGCTATCCGGTAATCTAATAACCCAGTTGCGGCGTACAATAAAGGTAAACATTTCTGCAACGACCAGGCCAATAATAATCCCTGAAATAATATTGGCGCCTCCCAGCCAGTTTGCACCGACAGCATAAGCTTCACCAACGCTATAGGGCGTTACAGTCATAAATGCGGCAACGGATAATAACCCGGCAGCCAGCGCATCCACTTTGCGCTCTTCCGCCAGTGCCATACCGATAAAGAATGGGGCCATTAATGACATGATACCCAGCGTGCCGTTATAGACGTTGCCACCAATACCTTTTAAATTGTTGAGTGTTTCGATGGTGGATGCATCGAGGCGAATACCCAGCGAATAGAAAAAGGAACCTTCACCAAAGCTAAGGAACACGTTGTTAATTAATACAAACATCGCCCCGGCAAGGGTTAACGGCATTAAACGAATGAAACCATTCTTAATAGCGTTAACATGAGGTTGCTTTCCTATTTTAACCGCAAAAGGAAGAAGTATCTTTTCAAGTGAAGCAATGGCATTACTCATAGAAAAATACCCTTTATTACCGCAATAATGTTATTGCGGTAAAAGTAGTTGAATGTTTTTTAATTTGGTTATTGTGCTGCGGCTTTCTTAATCGCTGCTACCGCAGCTTTAAGTACGCCTAAACCATCGACCTTGCCATAGAGTATTGAATCAATAACCTCTACTGGTTTATCAGGTAACAGGCGTTGAATCTCTGGCAACATATAAGCAATTTGTGGTCCCAATAACACGACATCAGCCTGTGGACCTTTCTCACCAGCCAGTGTTTCAGGGAAGGCTTCGATAATTACCGGCACTTCATATTTTTCTGCCTGGGCACGCATCTTTGATACCAGTAACGAGGTGGACATGCCCGCTGAGCAAAACAGATAAATATGTTTCTTTTCCATAAAAATGCTCCTCTCTGTACGACTCTTAGCTGGCCAGAGCGCCACAGGCCGCGACCTGCATCTGGGCAACTTTCCGAACCGAAATAACTTTTTTATGTTACTGAAATAAGTATATGGAAAAGCGAACAACCACAGGTACTCTCCAGGCTACCAAAATTGTTCCTGGTTGACCTGGTGTTATGCACCCCTTCACATTTCGGGTAAATAAATCGCAAATGGCTGATATGGATTTCCAGCAGCCCTGGCTATTCCAGTATTAGCGCGGCTTTTTTGTCCCCTGCAGCACTGTGGTTATGCGATCCATAACAAACGCTATATCGTCACGATTTACGGCACCGATGCAGCCAATACGAAAGGTTTTTTCATGGGTGAGCGCGCCGGGATAGAGATAGATATTGCTTGCTTTGAGTTGTTCATAGAAGGCCGAAAAATCAAAACCTTCCGGGCAATGGAAGGCAACAATGATGGGTTCAAGGCGCTCAAGGGGTAATACCGTTTCGAAGTTTAGCGCCAGCATGCGTGTAAGGATCTCATCAAGATTGGTCTGGTAACGTTGGCGTCGGGCAGGGATACCGCCCTCAGCCCGGAGTAGTAAAAGCGCTCTGTCGAGGGCAGCAACGATTTGCACCGGCGGGGTAAAACGCCACTCTCCATCGGTGTTGAAACGCTGCCATTGAGCATGTAAATCCAGGCTAAGAGAGCGGGCATTGGCCTGGCAGTTTTCTAAATGCCTGGTAGAAGCAATCACGACGCCGATCCCTGGTAGCCCCTCCAGACATTTATTGCTTGAGGTGATCAGCGCTGTGATTGCGAGCTCCCTGAGGTCAATTTCCAGCACGCCGAATGTACTCATTGCGTCAACGATAAGGCGACGTCCTGCTGCAGAAACAACATCAGCAATCCGATGAAGCGGATTGACCAGGCCGGAACCTGTTTCACAATGTACCAATAACACATCGGTTATTGACGCATCGTTACAGAGGATCTTTTGTATCTCTTCTGGATCGAATGGTAATAGCTCTGGTACTTCATAAAGGGTGGTATTTAACCCCGCACGCAAGCAGATTTCATAAATTCGACGACTATAAACACCGTTTGATAAAACAAGCACATGCCCGCTATGCGCAGGAATAAGACTTTGGACTGCCGCCTCTACGGCATAGGTCCCGCTTCCTTGCATCAGTATTGCCGTATGGCTGGCCTGTCCATGACAAAGAGTGAGTATATTTTCTCTTATATTATGGGTCATTTGGTTAAGAACTACATCTCTGGAAGGGTAGTCTTCGATGGCAGCTTCACGAACGAATTCGTTGGTTGTTAATGGGCCGGGGGTCAGAATTATTTTTTTCATCTTGATTCCTTTCTTCTTTAATGAATGAATAAGAACGTTTATCTTGTTGTGAAATAGCAATCCGGTTATTTCGCCAGGAATATTAATTATATTTTGTTTTGAAAAGCAATAATTAAATGAAGCATTCATAAAAAGTTCATTTGAATAATGCATTGCTGTCGTGACATCTTGTGGAATATCAATTTGAAGAGCGGTAATTAATATCCAATGGGTAATAGTTGCGGGCGTTAGTATTCCTTTAAGTGCTAAATAAAAATGCAAAAAAATACTGATGTGTTTTTATCAGACTCTTGGGGTTGCCTGCATAATATATGCTATTAATTATTCTGGTAAAAAGTTTTTATTCAGCAGTGACATCGTTTTTTCAAAAAGAGATGGCACTAAATAATATCTGCGTCTCGGTTGGTAACCGGGCAACTATATACGAAGTGTTAAATATTCAGCTGCTTCGTTAGTAAAGTCAATTAATTATGGAAAGGAATATACCGATGGCATTAACTAAACATGTTCAAATGCGTCAGGCCTTAAAAAAGGAATTAATAGCACCTGAGCAGTTTTGCATAATGGAAGCGCACGATGGGCTTTCAGCGCGGCTGGCAGAAGAGGCTGGTTTTAAAGCTGTATGGGCATCTGGCTTGTCCATCTCGACCGCAATGGCATTGCGCGATTGTAACGAAGCGACATGGAGCCAAATGCTTGATCATGTTGAATTTATGGTGGATGCGGTAAACGTACCTATATTAGTTGATGGCGATTCAGGGCATGGAAATTTTAATAATGTCCGGCGGTTCGTACAGAAACTTTATGAACGCGGTGTCGCTGGTGTTTGTCTGGAAGATAAGATTTTCCCCAAATTAAATTCATTTGCTGCGGGTCAACAGGTTTTACTCGATCCTACGGTCTTTGCGGGTTTTATAAAGGCGGCGAAAGACCGACTAGTTGATAATGATTTTGTGATTATTGCCCGCACCGAGGCATTAATTACCGGAGCAGGGCAGGAAGAAGCGTTGATGCGAGCGCATGTGTATGCCGACGCGGGGGCCGATGCAGTACTTATTCACTCGAAGAGCAAGAGCCCGGCCGAAGTATTAGAGTTTGCCACAGCATGGAACGGTAAAGTACCGTTGGTTGCGGTGCCTACTACCTATTATAACGCTCGTCCATGTGATCTTCATGCTGCCGGGATTTCTAATCTTATCTGGGCCAATCATGCAATAAGAACCGTGGTGACCTCTTTGCGCGAGACTTATTCTGCAATAAAAAATGCCGGGAATATCGCCTTGATGGAGGAAAAAATTGCCAGTGTTAATGACATTTTCGAGCTTTTGGATTATCAAAGATTAAATCAGGATGAACATCGGTACGCCCCATAATAAATGGCGAAGCCTGGTCATTTAATTATTCTCATATTCAGGATGCAACTTTTATGCTTAGTACAAAAGAGGTTTTTAATAACCTTGCAACCATAGGGCCGTTATTTATGACTGGCGTACCCTGTAGTTACCTCACTGCCGTAATGAATGAAGCCCTGCTCAGCACCGATGCTACTTATGTCGGAGCTACCAGCGAAGGTGAAGCGGTGGCTATTGGTGCCGGGGCCAGTCTCGCCGGGAAAATCCCTGTGGTGTTGATGCAAAACTCAGGATTAGGTAATGCTGTAAACCCATTAACCTCGCTTATTGATACTTTTCGGATTCCCTGTTTGCTCATTGTCTCATGGCGTGGTCAACCTGGTACAAAGGACGAACCCCAGCATAAATTAATGGGCAATATTACCCGTTCTCTGCTGGAGCTGCTCTCTATCCCTAACAGAGTGCTTAGTGATAATCCCGCAGAGATGGAAAAGATTATCCATGAGGCAAAGTATACGCTGCTGCAGCGCGGGTATCCTTTTGCGATAGTCATACCCGATGGAGTAATTGCACCGGCAACTGTTGAACCAGGGCGAAAAACGCCGTCCTGCACAGCGACTAACGTGATGGAACTTAAACCCTCCCAGGAAGGACGACCGTTACGTATTCAGGTGCTGCGTGCATTACAGCAGTGGGCCCCATCTTCCTCGGCTGCGATTATTACTACCACTGGTAAAGGCGGTCGCGAACTCTATTCACTTGAGGATCGTCTTAACCAATTCTATATGGTGGGTTCGATGGGCTGTGCTGCGGGCATTGGATTAGGGGTTGCCCTTAATACAGATAAAAGGGTGGTGGTTATCGATGGCGACGGTGCCTTGCTAATGAAACTCGGGTCGCTGGCGACGATTGGTTCAGTAAATCCGAACAATTTACTCCATATTGTTTTGGATAATGGTATCCATGATTCAACAGGAGGCCAACCGACCGCACCCTTTAACTTTAGCCAGGCGGCAGCGGCTGCGGGTTATCGTTACTGCTTCAGTTGCGAAGATATCGGCAGTTTCGAGAACATATTACTGGAACTTGAATTCAATACTGAAGGCTCGACTTTCATTCATATGAAAATTGCGCCGGGCTCCATCAAACCCTTGCCACGCCCTGTTGTGACGCCGCCAGAAGTTGCCGAGCGTTTTCGTCAGTTCATCACCGATGGGAGAGCACGATAATAATTTGGGCTTCCTCAGCATCCCGCCGCGCTTTTACTACGCTTAGATGAGCGTGTTGATTCGGGAGCCCAAATGAGCAAATTCATTATGCAAGAATATCTGGTGCTTGGCGGCGAGCATCACGGTGAAGTGTGGCGCGGCGTTTACCCTTCCATGGGGTTGAATCTTTCACAGAAAGACGAGCGCTACGGGCAGTTTTTTGACCGTGAAGGCAGACAGAAAATCATTCTTGCCCGGCAGGAACACTACTTTATTACCGAATGGAAGTCCCCCGCCGGGCAAACCTATCTACTCGCCAGTGTAGAAGACCTGACGGAGTACGATATTGAAGCAGAAATCAGCAATATCTTCCCACCGCTGCGTCCTCTCGACAGCCCGGTGGAAGAGTGGTAATAAACGGCCTCTTCTTGCGTAGTGTAAAATCCCCCTAACTAAGTAGTGGATCGCGAAGAGGTCTGATGTGAAAGCGTGCGTTTATCCAGGCGCTGTAAAAAACGCTGGAAGATACGGTCGATTTTCCGACGATGCAGAAAACGGAACAGTGATGATATCGGCAGGAATTCCGCTTCACCGATATTATCAATCACCACCAGGTGGCCTTCTCCAGGCGCGGTTCGCTGGTAGAGAATGTTGTACTCTTTGAGAGTCATGGTCGAAATGCCGCATTCAATCAATGTATTACGCAAATCTTCCAACTTTTGTTTGATCAGGCTGGCTGGTAATTTCTTGTGCTGAATATAATGATCAAGACTTTTTGAAATCTGCCCGTCGTAATCAGTGACCAAATCAAAGATATAACCTTTGCCCAGATTGGTATTTACCTTGCCATAATAGTTGGGGATAGCAAGGCAACCCTTTATCTGTGAAGATTTCTTACGATAATAAGAGGTCTCACGTTTGACCTCTTTTACCCCACCCTCATCCGCGTTATATAATACCTTGATACATTTTCTATTATCCTGGGGATGACAGTAACATCTGCGATGTCGACCGCTGCCAATTGTCTTTTCTAATGTCAGCATAGCGCTCCTCCTGAGGAAAGCATTATGGACGGAGAAATTTAAATATTGGTTAAACAATATGGCAGCAGATAAAGAATTGATGTTATTTTATTTTAAATCAATGTGTTGCATTGATTTATCCAAGCGTTTAACCGAGAATTTTCAGCAGATAAGCGCAGCCGCTGTTACAAATATCTTGCCACTCTTCACTTAAGACAAATATGCCTGGTGTGAGCATTTTATATATTTTACGCCAAACTTCTTGTTGCTCGTCTTGTGTCAGTGATTTAGTTTTTGAAGCATACTTATTGAGCAGCAGGATAAGCTGTGCAGAAGTGCTATTCAAGTTATTGCTAATATTGCACTCTTCCTTTATTTCCTTGAGTTCTACCTTGAATTCTTTGATGATAACGGTTTGGCTGTCCATGTTATTAAGCAATCTCCTTCTGCATTGTTATTCTTTTAATAATTCTAAATAATAAATCAAATATGGCAAGTGTGGTTATCCATTCGAGCTACTCATTGTCAAAATAGAGAATCAGCCCGCGAAACGTGACCAGGGGTAATAGGGCGTTAGACAAAAGCCACCAGCATGATGTTTGTTAGTGATAAGCGCCATCGCAGTGGATGGCGCAGGAGATTTAGAGTAGCGGAGTCTGTGTATCGGCCGGAGGTTCCGGCTTTAGGTGCGCTGGGCTAATCTCACAAACCCCTGTTGCAATAATGCCAATCAAAGATTCTGTGGGGTAGGGTTGCCATTGACCCACCGTGTCTCGTTTGAAAACCTTGTCGCCTTCCGCCCACCGCTGGGTAAAGTAGATACGTTCAAATTGCGCACGTTCATGCTTATCGCAATTGAAGACGTTAATCACCCGTGAGCTTCGGATTTTGATTGGTGGATCCTGCTGAAAAGTAAAATCTTTAGCGTAGTTATTGATCAGGTAAATCTGGCGCAAATGTGGGTTATCCTGATAAGTGGAAACCACACGCATATCCGCATAAGTACCGCCGTCACCATCTTTTAGCATTTGAATCAGGCCAGCAGGTTTCTCTTTAGCTTCGTTGGTCTGGGTTTTGTTCAGACTGGCGCAACCGGACATAATAAAGAGTGCCATACATACCAGCAGGGGCTTATTCATTTATTACCCCCTCGCAGATCCGGACGCAGAGAGAATAAATCCTCATCTGTCACCGCCCCCTGTATGGAACATAACAGTTGGGTTTTGCCATTACTACTATCCAGAATCGCCAGTTTTTCTACGCTGCCTTTAGCTGGAGCAATACCGCTTGCGGCGGCACTATTGCTGCGCCAGTTTTTGTCGCCAGGGCGTTTGATCATAGGATTAAGAAAAAAACTTTCACCGCTTTTTTGCCAGTTAGCCTTAGGGAGTGCGGCGGCGACAGTTTCTGGTGATTGGGCAAAAATTAGCCCCCAGTAGTAATAGGTGCCGAACTCTTGCAGATCGCTTTTCTGCTGGTAATAGCCTGTAATCGTGAGCTGTTGAAGCTGCAACGGCTGCGCAAACCAGATGGTTTCTCCTGATTTTGGGGCCGCATACCAGGCATGTCGCTGTTTATCGGTTTCGAGTGGGGCGGTATGTTTTAACTGTATCTGTTGGGTGTAGAGCTCACTGAAAAAACGGCTGTCACAGTGGAGTAAGCTTTCCGGCAGGGTTTGCGCTTTCGCACTTATAGCCAGCGCCATTAGCGTGCAAGGGAGAATCATTTTTTTCATTGGTTATCCTTATAATTCAGTGATTCAGGCATGCTGTATCGCATCGTTTTCACCACCAGCGCGATTAAACTCAAGCAGCAGACGCATATCCTGTTCCATTTGCGTAACTATCGTTAGTTATGAACAGGAGTATCGGCAGTCGTTATGTGAACTTTATACTTGTCAATAGGATGGGTATTTCATCGCTGCAAAGTAATGATATTAAGGTGTATAATAAATACATGTTAATTGGTGGGGGAGAGGGTATGGCAGGCCCACGGATCCTGCGGGAAAAAGTGACAATCAGCAAAATGATTGCCCTCTATCAGCGTGCTTGCCCGGATGTAGTAAGCAATCCAGCGCACTATGCAGATTTGTACGCTTATGCTGAAAAGCGGTTGGATAAATGTATTTTTGGTGAAGAAAAACCGGCCTGTAAGCAGTGCCCGGTGCATTGTTATCAGCCCGCTAAGCGGGAAGAGATGAAGCAGATTATGCGCTGGGCCGGGCCACGCATGCTCTGGCGGCACCCAATTTTGACGGTGCGTCATCTGATTGATGATAAGCGCCCAGTGCCGGAGTTGCCGGAGAAGTATCAGCGGAAACTTAAGAAGTGATGGGGCAGTGTACTCTCATCCTTTTAGGGGAGGGTACACTGCTTTTCGTTAGCGGCGGCGTTTTTCGGCATACATCACTTTGCCACTCTCTTGCAGCATCTCATGCAGTGAGACGTATTTATCATTGCCATTCTCAATAATGCCGTGGGAGTAGTTAATATGATAACGCTTTCCGGAGGCCTGGTTGATATCGTCCATTCGCGACTGTAGATCAAACAAAAAGGCATCCACGTTGTGATTAGTCGCCTCTTCGAGTAACACCGCGAACTCTCCTCCCCCTAGCCTTGCGGCAATATCACGCTCCTTTAGACAACGGGTCAGCGTATGGGCGAAGGTTTTCACCACATCATCCCCTTCCTGACTGCCCAGCACTTCATTTACCGCTTTCAGGTTTTCAATAGTGAAATAGAGCAGGCTAAATGGTTTATTGTTCTCCTTTAGCCAGGTAAATCGCTTCTCACCAGATCGGTAAAAGCCGCGGCCATTGGGAATACCGGTAAGGTTGTCGCTCATCGCCATACTCAGGATGAAAAATTCATCTTCAACAATAGCGGCGAAATCAAGCAGTGTATTAATTTCCGCAGATGAGAACGGGCGGGGATAAGTATCAAGAATACAAATCGTACCGGCAATGGCGCCATCTGGTAAACGTACTGGACATCCGGCATAGAAGCGCACCCAGGGCTCGCCGGTGACAAAGGGGTTATCGACAAAACGGGGATCGGCATGAGTATCTTTTACGATAAATGCCCCCTCTTCGAGAATGGCGTGAGCGCAGAAGGAGAGATTACGTGGCCCTTCCTGTACATCAATACCATTGCGTGACAATAGCCACTGGCGGTCGCGATCAAGCAGGGTAATTACGGCAATTGGGACATCAAAGGTTGTCTTTGCCATTCGGGTTAGGCGATCGAAACGTTCATCATCCTTTTTATCCAGTAAGTCCATCATATATAGTGATTTCAGTCGTTCATTTTCGTTTACTGGCATAGCCGGGAATATCATAAGGCAACCTCGGTTTACTCTTTTTTCCCAAGTTTAGTCATAACTTAGCAGCCTTGCGTAGCGAATCCGTTATATATCCGAGACTTGCCTCCCATAACGTGTTATTTGTTAATTGTATTATTTATTATCTATTATTCATTTGAACTATGCCTTCCACTATTCCTGAGGTTTTAATGTCTCAATCCACTCTTACTTATCGTCTTGGCGATCATCTGGTTGGTCGTCTGGGTTATGGCGCAATGCAACTGGCTGGTCCTGGCGTGTTTGGCCCGCCAGCCGATGAAGTAAAGGCGCTTCAGGTATTGCGTGATGTGATTGCCGCTGGTGTTCGCCATATTGATACCAGTGACTTTTACGGTCCTCATATCACCAATAAATTGATTAAGCAGGCACTGTACCCCTACCCGGATGATCTGATTATTGTCACTAAAATTGGGGCCCGACGTGACGAGAAGGCCAACTGGATCCCGGCGTTTAGCGCCGAAGAGTTGACCCGCGCAGTGGAAGATAACCTACGCAACCTTAAGCTGGATGTGTTGGAAGTGGTGAATTTTCGCTCCATGTTAGGTCATGATCCCCTGGAGGGATCGCTGGAAGCGCCACTGGAAACCTTAATCAAGCTGAAAGAACGCGGTTTGATCCGCCATATCGGCTTGAGTAATGTCACGGCGAAACAGGTAGCGGATGCGCAGAAGATGACGCCAGTCGTTTGTGTGCAGAACCTCTATAATGTGGCGAACCGCCAGGATGATGCACTGATAGATAGCCTGAATGAGCAGGGCATTGCCTTCGTTCCTTTCTTCCCACTTGGTGGCTTTACGCCACTGCAATCCAGTGAGTTGAATGAGGTGGCGCAAGCGGTAGGCGCGACACCGATGCAGGTTGCGCTGGCGTGGTTATTACAACGTTCACCTAATATTCTGTTAATTCCGGGCACCTCCTCGCCACAGCATCTTCAGGAGAATCTGGCGAGCGCAAAACTTACCCTGCCAACGGAAGCGTTGGAAAAATTAAACAGTATTGGTCAAGCGTAATATCCCTGTGCCCGATTTATCGGGCACTATTTTAAAGGGGCGACAGAATCCCGGCAGACTAATTCCCCCTGCCACTCACACTGTTTTGGTTGATCGGGCGTAAGCACTATTTCAACGGCGCTGCGGATCATCTCTTCCATTGGTATATGAATGGTGGTTAACGCCGGATTGTAATACTTGCCAATTACAGAATCATCGAAACCGGCGAGCGATACATCCTGCGGGATGCGCAACCCGGCTTCGTGCAACGCTTTTGCTACACCAATCGCCATATCATCATTGGCAGCCAGCACACAGCTAAACTTCGCTTTACTCGCCAGTAACTGCTGGCCCGCTTCGTAGCCGCTCTCGGTACTCCAGGAGCCTCGCACTAACAATTGCTCGGATTCCACACCTGCGTTATGCAGCGCCTGATGCCAGGCCGATAACCGACTCTCTCCGGTGGGTGAACCACTGGTTCCCGCAACAAAGGCAATACGTTTATGCCCCTGCGAGAGTAAATAGTTCATCATTAGCGCGCAGCCTCGCTGATGATCGACATATACACACTGGTTCGGGTGGCGAGGCAGTTTGCGATTGATAACGACAATGGGAGTTGGGCAACTGTCGATAATCTCATCCAGTTCGACAACCGTCAGGTATTTCGGGTAGATCATAATCGCTTCGCAACGCAACGAGAGCAGCAGGTCGATAGCATCACGCTCTTCCTGCGCACTATGCTTACCGTCTGCCAGCACTAATTGTCTGCTATGGCTTTCACTGTTGGTCGCTGCCTGGTAAATCATACTGGCGAAAAACGGGCCGTTATACAGCCCATTGGTGATCACCAGCCCTACTGAGTTGGTTTTATTATTGGCAAGGTTGCGCGCCAGTTGATTAGGTCGATAACCGGTTTCCGCGATAGCCTGAAAGATACGGGCCTTCACTTCTTCACGGACAAAAACCTTACCATTAAGCGCGCGCGATACTGTCGCTTTCGAGACTCCGGCTAACTTTGCGACATCCAGTATCGTTACCATGATTCAACCTCACTCGCTTTTTATTTTTATGCGGTTCCGGCCAGCGACATCAGCGGCATGCCGGGAGTGACTGCAACCTGTGACTGATGGCGGGTGAGCGTGAACTCCTCGCTATTCACCACCAATACGGGGGTGGTCAGGTCATAACCCGCCTGCTCAATGCGCGCCTTATCGAACTCCAGCAGCGGTGTGCCAGCGCTCACCCTGTCGCCCTCTTTGACCAGTGGCGTAAAATATTGCCCTTGCAGGTTAACGGTATTTAAACCCACATGAATCAGCAACTCCGCACCATTATCACATATCAGCCCAATGGCGTGATGAGAGTCAATCAAGGTTGCGATCTGTGCATCACAAGGGGCCACCACTTTACCTTCGTGGGGGATAATGGCAATACCATCGCCCAGTACTTTGCCAGCAAATGCTTCATCCGCCACGTTTTCCAGAGCAATCACTTCGCCTTTAATAGGGCAGAGCATCTCCATTGCACCGACTCTCAGCGGAGCATTTTTCTCATCGCTGGCGCTTTCTTCTACCGGATCCTCAAAGCCAACAAACTGCACCATGACGATAGTCAGTACAATCGCTGTGCCAGCCCCAGCCAACTCACCAATAAACGACATGGGCGCATTTGGGCTTATCGCATTGACCAGTGTGAACAACCCCGGCAGCGCGGCATAGGCGTAGTAGAGGCTACCAAACAGGCTCGCCACTACGGCACCGATTGCGCCGCCAATGCAGCCACAGATAAACGGTTTTTTAAAGCGTAAGGTAACGCCGTAGATAGTGGGTTCAGTGATACCAAAAATAGCGGTGACGCCTGCAGAAAGGGATGTTGCTTTTAGTTGCTTGTTGCGGCTCTTAATAAATACGCCAAATACCGCGGCCATCTGACCGATTACTGCAATGGTTTGATAGGCCTGGAAAGAGTCGTAACCCTGGGTATCGAAATTAGCCATAATTACCGGCGTGATCCCCCAGTGCACACCGAAAATAACAAACACCTGCCAGACGCCGCCAATAATGGCCGCTGCGAGTGCCGGAGCTGCCTGGAACAGGGTGTTATAACCACTGGCAACGCCCATCGCCGCCCAACTGGTAATTGGACCAATCACAATCAGCGTTAACGGTACGATGACGATAAAACAGATTAGCGGGGTAAAAAGCGGGCTGATCACTTCTGGCAACCATTTTTCTACCCGACGCTCCAACCAGGACAACGCCCAGACCAGGAATAATGGCGGCAATACAGATGAGGTATAAACGGTTTCTGCTAATGGGAAAAAGAGAAACTTCACCTCCTCACCTGCGGCAATTTTCCCGGCAAGCAGAGACCACTCCGGGTTGATTAGCGCACAACAGCAGAGCACGGCAATAAACGGGTTGCATTTAAAATGACGCGCGGCAGTAATAGCGATAAAGACTGGCAGGAAGGCAAAGGGCGTCCATGACATAAAATTAAGCACAGCGAAAGTGCCCGTGTTTTTAATATCCTCATCCGCCAATCCTAACAGGATCAACAACCCTTGCAGGATACCAGCGGCTGCGAGGATATAGACAATGGGGGCAAACACGGCAGACATGGTCGCGATAACAGCATCCAGCCAGCGTGTTTTCTTTGGCCCAGTAGTGCCGCTTTTCTCTTTAACCATTCCTGAAAGGGCATTAAAAACATCGGCTACATGTGTACCGATCACGACCTGAAATTGACCTGCGCTCTCAACTACGGCAATCACGCCGGGTAAGCTTTGAATATTTTTTTTTGCCGTAGCGGGTGTCTCATTTAATACCATACGCAGGCGTGTGGCGCAGCGGGTAAAGTTATCAATGTTCTCTTCACCACCAACCTCGTGCAGGATATCACTCGCTAACTTATTGTAATCCCTGATAATGGCCATGTTAATTTACCTTTTATTATCGGAAACAGAGTAGGTGTAACTGGGTGAAACCGGTTTCATGCTAGCCTGGTGATATTCCCGCGCAACCGGTTTCATGAAAAATTGAGAGCGGAATCACTGTGCGATTTTTGGCAGGAGTAAGAGCTTGTGGCTGCACTGTAGAACACACACCCACTGTGATGCGGATTGAACAACCCAAAGGTCAGGATGGAACGAGCAAATTGCCTTTTCTTGTTACATGGAATAATCCTGATTAATGAAAGATTTCTCTCTCTCGCTGTGAGAAAAATGTCTCTGGTCCTCTTTTTAATCTAAGGCAGAGCAATGATCGGAAATATCTCACGTAACCAAACGGGTGCCGTTGTGGCGCAAAGCCGTGCTGATTCTCACGAAGTAAATGGTGGGCCTTTAAAAAATGGTGTAACGGGGGCTCTGGTACAGGTGAAAATTTCGCATGACGATTTTCGCACCATGAGTAGAGAGATCGCAGCCAGGTATGCCGCGCTACTTCCTTCATGCAGTGATCATGTTGCTAGCGTGACTGTGGAATAACCAACGCGTACATAAACGGGAAGCGTTGCCCTGCCGCGCAAATAAGCAACTTTTCCCGTTTATACTTAGTCCCTCATGGACATATCAATCAAGATCCGCGCCGTTGCTGGCGATCACTTTTTGATACCACCAGAACGATTTTTTACGCTTGCGCTCCAGTGTACCGTTACCCATATCGTCGCGATCAACATAGACAAAGCCGTAACGTTTGCTCATTTCTCCGGTGGATGCCGCCACCAGATCGATACAGCCCCAGGTGGTGTAACCAATGACCGGAATACCGTCTTCAATAGCTTCACCCATCGCACGGATATGCTCGCGTAAATAGCTGATGCGATAATCATCTTCTATTTCGCCGTTAGCATTAAATTCATCTTTCGCGCCCAGACCGTTTTCCACCAGGAATAGCGGCTTCTGGTAACGGTCATACATCATGTTCATAGTGATACGCAGGCCCAGCGGATCGATGCCCCAGCCCCATTCACTTACTTCAATATACGGATTACGCAGTGATTTAACGATATTGGCGGCGCTGGTGTTCTGGGCATTCATCTCTGCCGATGCACAACGCGAGGCGTAATAGCTAAAAGAGACGAAATCGACGGTATTTTTCAGGATCTCATCATCGCCTGCTTCTTTTGCAATGGTGATACCTTTCTCACGGAACACGCGAGAAGAGTAGGAGGGGTAAGCCCCGCGCGCCTGCACGTCAATAAAGAACAAGTTTTCGCGATCCTTCTCCAGTGCTGTCCATACATCCTCTGGTTTGCAGGAGTAAGGGTAGAAATTTCCACCTGCCAGCATACAACCCACCTGGTTTTGCGGGTTAACCTCGTGGGCGATTTTCGTTGCCAGCGCACTAGCAATCAATTCATGATGGGCCGCCTGGTATTTTACCTGCTCCTGATTTTCACCCTCTTCGAATACCAGCCCGGCCCCGGAGAAGGGGCTATGCAACATAATGTTAATTTCGTTGAAGGTGAGCCAGTATTTCACCAGCCCATCAAAAGCTTCAAAACACGTACGGGCGTAACGGGTGAAAAATTCCACCATCTTACGATTACGCCACGAGCCATATTCCACGACCAGATGCATGGGTACATCAAAGTGGCATAGTGTCACCAGCGGTTCGATATTGTACTTTTTACACTCTTCAAACACCGCGCGGTAAAAAGCGATACCTTCCGCATTCGGCGTGAGTTCATCACCATTTGGATAGAGACGGCTCCAGGCGATGGAGGTACGAAATACCGTAAACCCCATCTCCGCCATCAGGGCGATATCTTCTTTATAACGATGGTAAAAATCGATCGCCTGATGGCTCGGGTAATATTCATCATCGCGCAGTTGAAAGCGCTTCTCCTGGCCCAGTTTTACCGCCAGACGGTTCGCGCCGTGCGGGATCATATCTACCGTTGTCAGTCCTTTGCCACCCTCCAGGTAACCCCCTTCCGACTGGTTAGCGGCCAGCGCGCCGCCCCATAAGAATCCTTGCGGAAATACTGCCATGCGTTACCTCGTTTCTTTAATCAGGCTTGTGCTTCTGTAACACTAACTGTTTGTTTTTCTGGTGTTTTGCTTTCATTTTCCAGCGGAATGTCTTCAAATCCAAGCAGCAGCGTCAAGATGAATGACAACACTACTGCCAACACCATCACCCCGAATACCCAGACAATGGACATTGGGTTGGCGGGATCGAAGAACTGCACACTGGTGAATAATCCCGGTGCCGCCATTGAGTGGCTGGCAAGCCCGGCTATACCCGCCACCGCGCCGCAGATAAATCCACTAATCAAACTGGCAATTAAAGGGCGTTTCAGACGTACTGCGACGCCATACAAAGCCGGTTCAGAGATCCCTGCCAGAATTGCCGAAGCCGCCGCAGCCATTGCTGTCTGGCGCAGTTCCGGGTTTTTTGTTTTCCAGGCAACGGCCAGCGAAGATCCGCCCAGCGACAGGTTGGCACCGATTTCTGATGGCATTACCATCCCTTCTTTACCCGTTTCGGCAATGGTCTGAATAATGGTTGGCGTAAAAACGCGGTGCATGCCAGTCATAACCAGCAATGGCCATAATGCCCCCATAATGGCGACAGAGAGCCACCCCAGATAACCGTGAATGGTATAAACCAACGCAGAAATTGCGCTACCAATCCAGATCCCCAGCGGGCCAATTAGCAGTATGGCTAATGGTGCGGCAATCAATACAATCAGCATTGGTTTTAAGAAATTTTTCGTCACCGCAGGCGTAATGCGATCTACCCAGCGTTCGATATAAGAGAGACACCAGGTCATCACCAGCGCCGGGATCACCGTATAGGTATATTTCACCGCCGTAACGGGAACAAGTGCGAATTCCACATGCTCGCCCTGGGCGGCTTTCGCCATCAGATCGATAAAGCTGGGATGCACCAACACGCCAGCAATGGCAATTGCCAGTGACATATTGGTTTTGAATTTCACGGCGGCAGAAGCGGCAACCATTAGCGGCAGGAAGAAGAATGCGCCATCACCGATAACGGTCAGAATCGTCAGAGTGGAAGAACCTTTCGGCAATGCGCCTGACATCTCCAGTACCATTGCCAGCAGCTTGACCATTGAACCGCCGATAATCGCCGGAATCAGTGGTGACATGGTACCAATTAGCGCGTCGAGAATACCGGCACCAATGCGTCGCAGCGTCAGTTTTTTGTTGGTGGGTGATTCTACCGGTTGCATATCCTGTGGCAGCAGGCTGACCACTTCGCGAAATGCCTGAGATACAGTGTTCCCAATGATTACCTGGCACTGGTTGTCACTGCGTACTACGCCCATCACGCCGCTGATATTTTTTAGCGTAAGACTGTCAATGCGCGTCTCGTCTTTCACCACAAAGCGCAGACGCGTCATACAGTGCGTCGCGGCAGCGATATTATCTGCACCACCCAGCGCATTCACCACCGAGTGAGCCAGCGCTGCATAATTCTTTGCCATTGTTTTTATCCTGTCTTATCAATAGGGTATATCTTCACAGCGGCAAGGGGCGCGGCTATGAAACGCTCTGTAGGTAACCGGTTCCACAAAATGATGATTAGTTTGTTTATTCTAAACAAGACAAAAAACAATCATTTTTAAAAATCGTGATTACGATCACCATAGAGTGCAGGGTGTGAAGAGTTCGAATAATCGCAGCGGCTGAAGTACACTTAAGCGACTATTTTGGTTGGGGTGTAATGATGGCAACAATGCTGGAGGTAGCAAAACGGGCGGGGGTGTCGAAAGCGACAGTTTCCCGCGTGTTGACAGGTAAAGGGTATGTTAGCGAGGAGACAAAGGAGCGCGTTTTCCAGGCCATTTCCGAGAGTGGCTATCGCCCCAATTTGCTGGCCCGCAGCCTTGCTACCAACAAAACTCAAACGCTGGGGCTGGTGGTCACGAATACTCTCTATCATGGCGTTTACTTCAGCGAACTCCTGTTTCACGCTGCCCGTATGACCGAAGATAAAGGTCGCCAGTTGCTTTTGGCTGACGGTAAACATAGCGCCGTGCAGGAGCGTGAGGCACTTCAATATCTGCTCGATCTCCGCTGCGATGCAATTATTATTTACCCGCGTTTTCTTAGCGTGGATGAGATGGATGCCATCATTGAAAACCACTCGCAACCGATTATGGTACTCAACCGACGCTTGCGCAAAAACACTAGCCATTGTGTCTATTCCGACCAGCGCGTAAGCAGCTTCAATGCGGTAACGCAATTGATTGAACGCGGTCATCGCGATATTGCCTTTATCACCGGATCGCTGGACTCCCCAACGGGCATCGAACGTCTCTCTGGCTATAAAGATGCGCTGACGCAACACAATATCCCATTGCGCAATGATTTGATCATTGAAGGCAAATGGACACCGCTCAGTGGTTCTCTGGCCGTAAGCGAGCTACTGTCGCGCAAGACAACATTCAGTGCGCTGGTAGCCAGCAATGACGATATGGCCATCGGGGCGATTAAGCAGCTGCACGACAGTGGCATCAACGTACCACAGCAAGTTTCGGTCATCGGCTTTGACGATATTGCCATGGCCCCCTTTACCGTTCCGGCTCTTTCCAGCGTGAAAATCCCCGTCACCGAAATGATTAAAGAGACCATTAACCGCTTGATCTTTATGTTAGACGGTGGGGATTTTAAATATCAGCAAACTTTTCCCGGCGAATTAATGCTGCGCGACTCTGTGGCCTCAGGCCCTTACGCCTGAGCCTGTGGGGCGACAAATGTGCTAACAGCAATAAGAGTTCAGCGATAAAGGTTCTTCCTTGCCGCCAGCCAGATGCTTTACCATACTTGCCCCTGGCTGAATTCTTTTATATGGATGTCTCATGTCGAAGCGTTGTTACGCAGCGTTTTTGCCTGCGTTTGTATTGCTCTGTGCCTGTAGCAGTAAACCCCAACATGCGGAAGCCCCGCAGACTGTTTCACCTGCGCCTTCAGGCGGCTTTCTGCTAACCCCTCAACACAATGTAGTGATGACTAATGGCGATTTCGCCAATAACCCGGCGGCGGAAAAATTCATCAATCAAATGGTGAGCAAGCACGGTTTTGATCGTCAGCAACTGCATGAAATTCTCTCGCAGGCTAAGCGGCTGGATTATGTTCTGCGTCTAATGGACCGGCAGGCTCCAGGCGCCACAGCGCCAACTGGACCAAATGGCGCCTGGCTGCGCTATCGCAAGCAGTTTATTACTCCGGAAAATGTGCAAAACGGTGTCGCGTTCTGGGATCAATATGAAGATGCCCTCAATCGCGCCTCGATGGTCTATGGCGTACCGCCAGAAATTATCGTTGGTATTATCGGCGTGGAAACGCGCTGGGGCCGCATTATGGGTAAAACGCGTATTCTTGATGCGCTGGCAACCCTCTCGTTTGCCTATCCACGTCGCGCTGAGTACTTTTCCGGGGAACTGGAAACATTCCTGTTAATGGCCCGTGATGAAAGTGACGATCCGCTTGAGTTGAAAGGATCGTTTGCTGGAGCGATGGGCTACGGTCAGTTTATGCCATCTTCCTACAAGCAGTATGCGGTGGATTTCAATGGCGATGGGCATATCAATCTGTGGGACCCTGAAGATGCCATTGGCAGCGTCGCGAATTATTTCAAACAGCACGGTTGGGTGCCGGGTGAACCGGTAGCAGTTGCGGCGAATGGTCAGGCTGTAGGGCTGGAAAACGGATTTAAAACCAAATACAGCATCGGCCAACTGGCTGCGGCGGGATTAACCCCACAACAGCCGCTCGGTAATAACCAGCAGGCCAGTTTGTTGCGCCTGGATGTCGGTACGGGTTACGAATATTGGTATGGTTTGCCAAACTTCTACACCATTACGCGGTACAACCATAGCACCCACTACGCTATGGCCGTGTGGCAATTAGGCCAGGCGGTTTCGCTGGCGCGTATCCGTTAAACTTCGATATCAGCCAGCAAATGCTGGCTGTTTTCTGAAGCTTGCGCGTAAATTCTTTCACCCATCCCCCTCTCGTCTCTGAAAGTGTTATCTTTTTAGCCATGATTTTTTGGTGTGTGGGGGCCATGATGACAGACAATGAATTAATGCAGCTAAGTGAACAGGTTGGGCGAGCGCTAAAAGCGCGTGGCGCGACGTTGACGACAGCAGAATCCTGTACGGGTGGCTGGGTGGCGAAAGTACTTACTGATGTCGCAGGCAGTTCCGCCTGGTTTGAACGCGGGTTTGTCACCTACAGTAATCAGGCAAAGTCAGAGATGGTTGGTGTGGCCACGAAGACGCTGGAGCAGCACGGTGCGGTCAGTGAGCCGGTCGTTGTGGAGATGGCGATTGGCGCGCTAAAAGCGGCGCGTGCGGACTTTGCTATCGCTATCAGCGGAATTGCCGGGCCAGATGGCGGGAGTGAAGCCAAGCCTGTTGGCACCGTCTGGTTTGCTTTTGCAACTTCCGCCGGGCAGGGCATCACTCAGTGTGAGTGCTTTGAAGGCGACCGGGAAGCTGTACGTCGACAGGCGACGAGCTATGCGTTACGAACGCTGTTTGAACAATTTCTACAAAACACTTGATACTGTATGACCATACAGTATAATTGCAGCAACAAAACAGTAATCACGGCGGAGCGCACCACGCTTCACTCTGCATGACAGGAGTAATAATGGCTATCGACGAAAACAAACAAAAGGCGCTTGCAGCCGCACTGGGTCAGATCGAAAAGCAATTCGGTAAAGGCTCCATCATGCGTCTGGGTGAAGATCGCTCCATGGATGTGGAAACCATCTCTACAGGCTCTCTCTCCCTGGATATCGCGCTGGGCGCTGGCGGTTTGCCAATGGGCCGTATCGTCGAAATTTACGGGCCTGAATCGTCAGGTAAAACCACGCTGACTCTGCAGGTCATTGCCGCGGCGCAACGCGAAGGCAAAACCTGTGCCTTTATCGATGCGGAACACGCGCTGGATCCGGTTTATGCGCGCAAACTGGGCGTCGACATCGACAATTTGCTCTGCTCCCAGCCGGATACCGGTGAGCAAGCGCTGGAAATCTGTGATGCGCTGGCGCGCTCCGGTGCGGTCGATGTGCTGGTGGTGGACTCCGTGGCGGCGCTGACGCCGAAGGCGGAAATCGAAGGCGAAATCGGCGACTCTCACATGGGCCTTGCGGCACGTATGATGAGCCAGGCGATGCGTAAGCTGGCTGGTAACCTGAAGCAGTCCAACACGCTACTGATCTTTATCAACCAGATTCGTATGAAGATTGGTGTGATGTTCGGTAACCCGGAAACCACTACCGGTGGTAACGCCCTGAAATTCTATGCTTCCGTGCGTCTGGATATCCGCCGTATCGGTGCGGTGAAAGAGGGCGATAACGTAGTGGGCAGCGAAACCCGCGTTAAAGTGGTGAAAAACAAAATCGCAGCGCCGTTCAAACAGGCTGAATTCCAGATCCTTTACGGTGAAGGGATCAACTTCTACGGTGAGCTGGTCGATCTTGGCGTGAAAGAGAAACTGATCGAAAAAGCGGGTGCCTGGTATAGCTACAACGGCGATAAAATCGGTCAGGGTAAAGCGAATGCTACTGCCTGGTTGAAAGAGAACCCAGCAGCGGCAAAAGAGATCGAGAAGAAACTGCGCGAAATTCTGCTCAGCAACACCAATTCCGCCGCGGAGTTCTCGGTGGATGACAATAGTCAGGGTGTTGAAGAAACCAACGAAGATTTCTGATAATCTGAACCGTAAACAAGGGCTGCCGATGCAGCCCTTTTGCTTTTTTATGGCCACAGGATTTGCACATGTCTGATAATACTTCTCGCCGCTCTGCCACCGCTCGCCTGCGCGATCGCGCGATGCGCATTCTGGCAATGCGTGATCACAGTGAAGATGAGTTTCGTCGCAAACTGACCGCGCCAGTAATGAGTAAAAATGGCCCGGAAGCGCTGGATACCAAACCGGAAGAGGTCGAAGAGGTTGTAGCATGGTGCCTGGAGCACAACTTTCTCGACGACGCACGCTTCGCCCGCCAGTTTATTGCCAGCCGCGCGCGAAAAGGCTACGGCCCTGTCCGAATTCGTCAGGAGCTAAATCAAAAAGGCATTAACCGCGAAATGAGTGAAAGCGCAATGGGCGAATGTGATATCGACTGGTGCGGCAACGCGCGTGAACAGGCACTACGTAAATATGGCGAGCCGCTGCCGACAGATTTTGCCAGCAAAGTAAAAGTGCAACGTTTTCTACTCTATCGCGGCTTCTTACAGGAAGATATTCAGGATCTATGGCGAAATTTTGCCGACTGAGCGCATACGGGATTTTACTTCCCAGTAAAGAAAACTTATCTTATTCCCACTTTTTCCAGTAGCTGGTGCGTTTGCCATGTCATGGTGGCGGCCCGTTACCATAATTTGTTAGCTTGATTTCAGGATAATTATGAGCAAGAGCACCGCTGAGATCCGTCAGGCGTTTCTCGATTTTTTCCATAGCAAGGGACATCAGGTAGTTGCCAGCAGCTCCCTGGTACCGAATAACGACCCGACTTTGCTGTTTACCAACGCCGGGATGAACCAGTTCAAGGATGTGTTCCTTGGGCTCGACAAACGTAATTATTCCCGTGCGACAACTGCCCAACGCTGTGTGCGTGCAGGTGGTAAACACAATGACCTGGAAAACGTCGGTTACACTGCGCGCCATCACACCTTCTTTGAAATGCTGGGCAACTTTAGCTTTGGCGATTACTTCAAACACGATGCTATTCAATATGCATGGGAACTGCTGACCGGTGAAAACTGGTTCAACCTGCCGAAAGAGCGTCTGTGGGTGACGGTGTACGAAACGGATGATGAAGCCTACGAAATTTGGGAAAAAGAAGTTGGGATCCCGCGTGAGCGCATTATTCGTATCGGTGATAACAAAGGTGCGCCTTATGCCTCTGATAACTTCTGGCAGATGGGCGATACAGGTCCGTGTGGCCCATGCACCGAGATATTCTACGATCATGGCGATCATATCTGGGGTGGCCCTCCGGGTAGCCCGGAAGAGGATGGCGATCGCTATATTGAGATCTGGAATATCGTCTTTATGCAGTTCAACCGGCAGGCAGATGGCACTATGGAGCCGCTGCCGAAACCATCCGTAGATACCGGTATGGGACTGGAGCGCGTGGCTGCAGTGTTGCAACATGTGAACTCAAACTACGAAATCGATCTCTTCGTTAACCTGATTAAAGCGGTGGCGAAAGTGACTGGCGCAACGGATTTGAATAATAAATCGCTGCGCGTTATTGCTGACCATATTCGTTCCTGCGCATTCCTGATTGCTGATGGTGTAATCCCGTCGAATGAAAACCGTGGCTATGTGCTGCGTCGCATCATTCGCCGCGCTATCCGTCACGGTAATATGCTCGGTGCGAAAGAGACATTCTTCTACAAACTGGTCGGTCCGCTGATTGAAGTGATGGGCGCTGCTGGTGAAGATCTACAACGCCAACAGGCACAGGTCGAGCAAGTACTTAAAACTGAAGAAGAGCAATTTGCCCGTACCCTGGAGCGCGGTCTGGCGCTGCTGGACGAAGAGCTGGCGAAGCTGCAAGGCGATACGCTGGATGGCGAAACAGCTTTCCGCTTGTATGACACCTATGGCTTCCCCGTTGACCTGACCGCTGACGTTTGCCGCGAGCGCAATATCAAAGTGGACGAGGCGGGTTTTGAGGCGGCAATGGAAGAACAACGCCGTCGCGCCCGCGAATCCAGCGGCTTTGGCGCTGATTACAATGCGATGATTCGCGTCGATAGCGCCTCGGAATTTAAAGGCTATGACAATCTGGAACTGACTGGCAAAGTTACCGCGCTGTTTGTCGATGGCAAACCGGTAGAGTCTATTGCTGCCGGGCAGGAAGCGGTGGTTGTGCTCGATGAAACCCCATTCTATGGTGAATCTGGGGGGCAGGTTGGCGATAAAGGCGAACTGAAAGGCAATGGCTTTAGCTTTGCCGTGCAGGATACGCAGAAATATGGCCAGGCGATTGGTCACATTGGTAAATTAACCACTGGTGTTCTGAAAGTGGGCGACGGGGTGAAAGCGGAAGTTGACGAAGCGCGCCGCGCCCGTATTCGTCTGAACCACTCGGCAACACACCTGATGCATGCCGCACTGCGCGAAGTGTTGGGTACGCACGTGGCGCAGAAAGGCTCACTGGTGAATGATAAAGTGTTGCGTTTTGACTTCTCCCATTTCGAAGCCATGAAGCCCGAAGAGATTCGCGCGGTTGAAGATCTGGTTAACGCACAAATTCGCCGTAACCTGCCGATTGAAACCAATATTATGGATCTTGAAGCGGCGAGAGCGAAGGGCGCAATGGCGCTGTTTGGCGAAAAATATGATGATCGCGTGCGTGTGCTGAGCATGGGCGACTTTTCTACCGAACTGTGCGGTGGCACCCATGCTTCCCGCACCGGAGATATTGGCTTGTTCCGCATTGTCTCTGAATCCGGTACGGCAGCGGGTGTACGTCGTATCGAAGCGGTGACAGGAGAAGGAGCTATTGCCAGTCTCCATGCGCAAAGCGACCAGTTACATGATATTGCCCAATTGTTGAAAGGCGATAGCCATAACCTTGGCGATAAAGTGCGTGCTGCTATTGAACGTACCCGCCAACTGGAAAAAGAGTTGCAGCAGCTTAAAGAGCAGGCCGCAGCGCAAGAGAGCGCGAACCTGTCCGGAAAAGCTATTGATCTTAACGGCGTAAAATTGCTGGTCAGTGAGCTGGCTGGTGTTGAGCCGAAGATGCTGCGTACCATGGTGGACGATCTGAAGAACCAGCTGGGTGCTTCGGTTATTGTTCTTGCCACCGTGGTTGAAGGGAAGGTTTCTCTGATTGCCGGGGTGTCAAAAGATGTCACCGACCGTGTTAAAGCAGGGGAACTGGTTGGGATGGTTGCCCAGCAGGTCGGGGGCAAAGGCGGTGGAAGACCGGACATGGCGCAGGCAGGTGGTAGCGATGCGTCCGCGCTTCCGGCAGCTCTTGCCAGCGTTCAAGGCTGGGTAAGCGCTAAATTGTCATAATTACAAAGCGAATGCAGACGCCATAACCTTGCGGTTATGGCGTTGTTGCCACTACGCTATTGATATCGATAAAGTCAGGTTGAAGTTTTGTATATCGGCTAAACTTACGTTTAACAGAGTGTGATGCCGTGACTGCTTACACTTTATGTGTTTGTCATCGCTTACTTTTTGGCGTTATATGATGGATAATGCCGGGATACAGAGAGACCCGACTCTTTTAATCTTTCAAGGAGCAAAGAATGTTAATTCTGACTCGTCGAGTTGGTGAAACCCTCATGATTGGGGATGAGGTCACTGTGACTGTATTAGGGGTTAAAGGTAACCAGGTACGAATTGGCGTAAACGCCCCTAAAGAAGTTTCTGTTCACCGTGAAGAGATCTACCAGCGTATCCAGGCTGAAAAATCACAGCAGTCTAACTATTGATGCTATTATCGCGTCTCGCGGCACCCCGGCGAGACGCAACCCCTTTATTGCCATTTTTCCCACCTTCGTTCCTTTTATCTTTCATTTTTCTCTTTTCGCCGCTGCGGACGTGCGTTTTGCTGTCGCTTTTCTGTGATTTATCTTCAACGTAACGGCATAAAATATGCTGAGAAAACATTCTTTTTGGCCTTTTTGCCGGCTAATTGTCTGCGAAGTGTGCAAACGGTTCAGGGGCTGGAAAAATTGTTTGACTTATAAGTCTCAGAAAGTAATATGTGCGCCACGCAGCGACGATGAGCTTTCAGCAAGCTTTTCGAAGCACTCGAAAGAGGCGTGTGGTGAGGTGGCCGAGAGGCTGAAGGCGCTCCCCTGCTAAGGGAGTATGCGGTCAAAAGCTGCATCCGGGGTTCGAATCCCCGCCTCACCGCCATTTTGCATCCGTAGCTCAGCTGGATAGAGTACTCGGCTACGAACCGAGCGGTCGGAGGTTCGAATCCTCCCGGATGCACCATATTTCACGAGGTAACAGCGAAGCTGATATCTCAGGAATTAGCGGAGTTAACCGCTTGCACCAGGAAGGATAACGTTGCTTCAGCAACGGCCCGTAGGGCGAGGCGAAAGCCGAGTAATCCTCCCGGATGCACCATATTGCACGAGATAGCAGCTTCGCTATCTGTCAAAAAAGAAGTTCTACCTGATGCATCCGTAGCTCAGCTGGATAGAGTACTCGGCTACGAACCGAGCGGTCGGAGGTTCGAATCCTCCCGGATGCACCATATTTCACGAGATAACAGCGATGCTGATATCTCAGGAGTTAGCGGAGTTAACCGCTTGCACCAGGAAGGATAACGTTGCTTCAGCAACGGCCCGTAGGGCGAGGCGAAAGCCGAGTAATCCTCCCGGATGCACCATATTGCACGAGATAGCGGCTTAGCTATCTGCCAAAAAGAAGTTCTACCTGATGCATCCGTAGCTCAGCTGGATAGAGTACTCGGCTACGAACCGAGCGGTCGGAGGTTCGAATCCTCCCGGATGCACCATATTATATGAGATAACAGCGATGCTGATATCTCAGGAGTTAGCGGAGTTAACCGCTTGCACCAGGAAGGATAACGTTGCTTCAGCAACGGCCCGAAGGGCGAGGCGAAAGCCGAGTAATCCTCCCGGATGCACCATATTACACGAGGTAACAGCGGTGCTGATATCTCAGGAGTTAGCGGAGTTAACCGCTTGCACTCTTTCTCCCTATCATTTTGTTTTATCTCCTCTTTTGCCTTCTACATATCTTTTAAAATTCACTCCTGATCTTCTGCTTGCTATTCACTGGCGGCGACAAAGCTCCTTGTTTAAGCTAAAGTAACTCCCTGTTATTCGTTATGTGAGAATATGATGTACGGACGTTATGCAGGCCTGATTTTTGATATGGACGGCACCCTACTTGATACCGAACCGACCCATCGCATAGCGTGGCGTGAAGTGCTTGGGCGTTACGGTATGCGCTTTGATGAGCAAGCGATGGTGCGGCTGAATGGCGCACCGACCTGGCGCATTGCGCAGGAAATCATTGCCGCCAACCATGCCGATCTCGACCCGCATATGCTGGCCCAGGAAAAAACCGCTGCTGTTAAAGCTATGCTGCTTGAAGGTGTGCGTCCTTTGCCATTGATTGAGGTCGTTAAAGAGTGGTATGGGCACAGACCTTTGTCCGTTGGTACAGGGAGTGAGAGCGCCATTGCTGAAGCGCTACTGGCTCATCTTGGATTGCGCCAGTACTTTAAAAGTGTTGTTGCTGCCGATCATGTCAAAAATCATAAACCTGCACCGGATACTTTCCTGCTCTGCGCTCAACAGATGGGCGTAGCAGCGGATAAATGCGTCGTGTTTGAAGATGCGGATTTCGGTATTCAGGCGGCGCGTGCTGCGGGTATGGACGTAGTAGACGTACGCTTATTGTGAGTGACGCGCTGTCCCTCATTTCGTTGTTCACCAGCAGTTTCCTCAGTGCGACACTGTTGCCTGGTAACTCTGAGGTTGTGTTGGTCGCAATGCTGCTCTCTGATGTCAGTCGTCCATGGCTGCTTATTGTAATAGCAACAATGGGTAATAGCCTTGGAGGAGTGACTAACGTTATCCTTGGACGTCTCTTTCCGCTGCGTGAAACATCACGCTGGCAGGAAAAAGCGATCGGCTGGCTCAGGCGTTACGGTGCTATGGCGCTGTTATTGAGCTGGATGCCTGTTATAGGTGATTTACTATGCCTGTTGGCGGGATGGATGCGCCTCTCATGGGGGCCAGTGTTGGCTTTTTTATGCCTTGGCAAGGCGTTGCGCTATGTAGCGATTGCCGCTGTAACGCTTCAGGGCATGACGTGGTGGCACTAATTGGATTGAGTGAGTGACCTTTAATCGTCAACCATTACAATTATGCTTAATAAAATGATTATTACAGGCGGGAGGTCAATTTGATCCCGGACGTATCACAGGCTCTGTCCTGGCTGGAAAAACACCCTCAGGCTCTGAAAGGAATGCAACGGGGTCTGGAGCGTGAAACACTGCGCGTTAATGCTGATGGCTCGCTGGCGACAACGAGGCATGCGCCAGCGCTGGGCGCAGCATTAACCCATAAGTGGATCACCACCGATTTTGCCGAAGCGCTACTGGAATTTATTACGCCGGTAGATGGCGAAATCGATCATATGCTGAAAATCATGCGCGATATCCATCGTTATACCGCGCGCCAGATTGGCGATGAGCGTATGTGGCCATTAAGTATGCCCTGCTATATCGCCCCCGGTCAGGAAATTGAGCTGGCGCAGTATGGCACTTCTAATATTGGCCGCCTGAAAACGCTCTACCGGGAAGGGTTGAAAAATCGCTATGGCGCGCTGATGCAAACTATTTCCGGCGTCCATTATAACTTCTCGTTGCCGATGGCCTTCTGGCAAGCAAAAAATGGTAGCACTGATAAAGAGTCCGTTTCAGAAGGGTATTTCCGCCTGATTCGCAACTATTATCGCTTTGGCTGGGTTATTCCCTACCTGTTCGGCGCTTCTCCTGCAATCTGCTCGTCTTTCCTGCAAGGTAAGCCGACAACATTGCCGTTTGAGAAAACCTCGCAGGGAATGTATTACCTGCCGTATGCGACTTCTCTGCGCCTGAGCGATCTGGGTTATACCAATAAATCGCAGAGCAATCTGGGGATCACCTTTAATAATCTGCATGACTATGTCGTTGCCCTGAAGAGAGCGATCAAAACCCCCTCCGAGGAGTATGCCAAACTCGGCGTGCAGAAAGAGGGGAAATATCTGCAAATCAATACTAACATCCTGCAGATTGAGAACGAGTTGTATGCACCGATTCGCCCGAAACGTGTCACCCGTAGTGGGGAAACGCCGTCGGAAGCATTACTGCGTGGCGGTATTGAATATATTGAAGTACGCTCACTGGATATCAACCCGTTCACCGCTATTGGTGTCGACGAACAGCAGGTGCGTTTCCTCGATCTGTTTATGGTCTGGTGTGTGCTGGCTGATGCGCCAGAGATGAGCAGTGATGAGCTACTCTGTACACGGGCTAACTGGAATCGCGTGATCCTCGAAGGACGCAAACCGGGCCTGACGCTGGGGATAGGCTGCGAAACAGCACAATTCCCGCTCTCGAAGGTCGGTAAAGATCTTTTTCGCGATCTTAAACGTGTGGCGCAGACGCTCGATGGCGTGTACGGTGGCAACAAGTACGAAAAGGTGTGTGACCAACTGGTCGCCAGTTTTGACGATCCTGAATTGACCTTCTCTGCGCGTATACTGCGTTCGATGATTGATAACGGGATTGGTGGGACAGGCAAGGCGCTGGGGGATCTTTATCGTTCTCAGCTACGGGAAGAGCCGCTCGAGATCCTGAGTGAAGACGATTTTATCGCCGAAAGCCAGGCATCAATGGTGCGCCTGAAGGAGATCGAAGCCAGCGACACTGAGCCATTCGAGGCGCTGGTTGCGCGTCACGCCTGACAGAAAAGAAAAAGGCCACATTACTGTGGCCAAAATTTCATCTCTGAATTCAGGGATGATGATAACAAATGCGCGTCTTTCATATATTCAGACTTGCATCGAACAGAAGAGTTCATTTTATTTTATAAAAATCACTCTCGGAGGTGACTAAATGCCATTATTGGATAGCTTCACTGTCGATCATACCCGTATGGAAGCGCCTGCGGTCCGTGTTGCCAAGACCATGAACACACCGCACGGCGATACCATCACCGTATTCGATCTGCGTTTCTGTGTGCCTAATAAAGAAGTTATGCCGGAAAAAGGCATTCATACTCTTGAGCATCTGTTCGCTGGTTTTATGCGTGATCACCTCAATGGCAATGGTGTTGAGATCATCGATATTTCTCCGATGGGTTGCCGCACCGGTTTCTATATGAGTCTGATCGGTACACCAGACGAGCAGCGTGTTGCTGACGCATGGAAAGCAGCAATGGCTGACGTTCTGAAGGTAAAAGAGCAGAGCCAAATCCCTGAACTGAACATTTATCAGTGCGGGACTTATCAGATGCATTCGCTGGCAGAGGCCCAGGACATTGCGCGCCATATCCTGGAAAATGATGTCCGAGTCAACAGCAATGAAGAGCTGGCTCTGCCGAAAGAGAAGCTACAGGAATTGCATATCTAGCTTTAATTTTGTCCTCTCCCATGGAAGGAGAGGACATTATCTTAGTGGGCGCCACCACCACCGCCTGCACCAAACGGCGGTCGGGCGAACCATACCAGCCCTAACAGCAGCAGGAAGATACCCGCCGATACCCAGAAGATCTCATTTGCCGAGATAATTAACCCCTGATTGGTTATCTGCTGTGCTATCCACCCTGAGGCCTGCTGTTGCGTCAAGCCCATTCCCTGTAGCTGATTATAAACTTCCTGTGCGTTTGGATTATATGGGTTGACCGATTCTGTTAGCTGCGCATGGTGCATTGATTCGCGATTGGTCCAGAGCGTTGTGGTAATCGAGGTGCCAATAGAACCTGCCAGCGTGCGTGCGAAGTTGGAGAGACTCGATGCCGCCGCCAGCCGTTCCGGAGGCAGACCAGAAAGCGTAATCGTGGTGAGCGGCATAAAGAAGCATGCCACCGCGAAGCCCTGAATAAACTGCGGCCACGCCGATGCGCCAAAATCCATACCCGGCTCAAAAGTGTAAGCTCGCCAGTAGAAGCACACCGCATACATAATAAAGCTGAAGGTTACCAGCTTGCGCATATCGAGCCGGTGAGCAAAGCGGCCAATAATCGGCGATAGCAGTACCGGGATCACCCCCACCGGTGCAGAGGCCAGACCTGCCCATGTTGCGGTATAGCCGTAGACTTCCTGCAATAGCTGCGGCAAAAGGACAATTGCGCCGAAGTAGAGCATATAGGCGAGGCTGATACATAAACAACCGATGGTGAAGTTGCGCGACTTAAAGAGTGACAGATCGACGATGGGATTCTCATCCGTCAGTTCCCACACGACCAGGAAGCTGATCGCCACCACCGCGACAACGGTTAATACGATAATTTCCGTCGAATTAAACCAATCCAGCTCTTTCCCCTGATCGAGCATGACCTGCAAGCTACCAATACCAATCACCAGTAGCGCCAGCCCCACGGCGTCAATGCGCCGCTGCTCAGTACGCGTTTCGCGACCACGCAGGGTTTGTAGGGTCATTAACACGACCACAATCCCTATTGGCACGTTGATAAAGAAAATCCAACCCCAGTGGTAATTATCGCTGATGTAGCCACCCAAAATCGGCCCGCAAATTGGCGCGACGATTACGGTCATTGACCACAATGCCAGTGCGATTGAGCGTTTAACTGGTGGGTAATTACTCAGCAACAGACTCTGTGATAATGGGATCAGCGGCCCGGCGACAATCCCCTGAATGACCCGGAAGAAAATCAACATACTCAGGCTGTTGGACATGCCGCAGGCCCAGGAGGCGATAGCAAACGCCACGGTCGACCAGAGAAATAGCTTCACTTCACCAACGCGCTTCGCCAGCCAACCGGTGATCGGGATTGAGATGGCATTTGCCACCCCAAACGAGGTGATCACCCAGGTTCCCTGGCTCAGTGACGAGCCAAGGTTACCGGCGATGGTGGGAATCGCAACGTTGGCGATGGTGGAGTCCAGCACCTGCATGAAGGTCGCAAGCGAGAGCGCAATAGTCATAATGACCAGTTGCGCACCTTCCAGCGGTTTCTGTTGCATTGCACTCACCTCAGATTAACCGGCGTTGGCTTTTATGATCTTATCGATCAAGGCATTAACCGGCTCAAGGCTGATCTCGCGGGCGTTGCTCTCATAGGCCGGGCCGCTACGTACCTGGCTTGCCAGCACCTGACCTTCACGATCAGACGTATCCACCTTCACCAGTGTGGAAAGCCCAATGCGCAATGGATGATCGGCGAGTTGCTGGGCGTCCAGCTCTATGCGCACTGGCAGGCGTTGCACAACTTTTATCCAGTTGCCGGTGGCGTTTTGCGCAGGCAACAGAGAGAAGGCGCTGCCAGTGCCCATATCAAGGCCAACAACCTTACCGCTGTACTTCACTTCGTCACCGTAGATATCACTCACAACGGTAGCCGTCTGCCCAATACGCATATGCGCAAGCTGCGTCTCTTTGAAATTAGCGTCTACCCACAAATTGGTGGCGGGAACGACAGCCATTAACGAGGTGGTGGTACTAATCTGCGCACCCGGCTGCACAGCGCGGCGGGAAACATACCCGGTGATTGGACTGACGATTTTGGTGCGCTGTAATGCCAGCCAGGTGTTACGTACTTCGGTAGCCGCCTGTTTTACGGCTGGCTGATCTTCCAGACGGGTGTCGAGGATCATTGCCTGATTGGCGTTATATTGCTGGATGGCGACATCCAGTTCTGCTTGCGCGCTGGTTACCGCATCACGAGCATGTTGCAGTTCTTCACGACCAATCAAATTGGCGCTGCCCAACGGTACACGGCGATTGAGATCGCTCTGTGCCTGGGCAAGGGCGGTTTTTTTCAATTCGATGCTCGCTTGCAATTGCTTGCTGTTGATCATCGACTGACGTGTCTGGCGTACGCTGGTGGCAAGCTCGGTCTGCGCTTTTTCAAATGCCTGCTGGGCATCTGTGGCGTCAAGAGTAACCAGCACATCCCCTTGTTTAACGAAATCGGTATTATCCGCCCAGACTTTTGTCACGCTGCCAGAGACTTGCGCCATGATCTGTACCTGGTTCCCTGCCACATAAGCATCATCTGTCTCTTCAAAATGACGCAGTACCAAAAACCAATAAATTCCATATGCCACGGCAATAACAATAAAGAGCAAGGTCAACAGCAGTAGGGTACCTTTACGTTTACCCTTCTTCCTGACCGGTTGCTGCGGGGTTTGACTCTCCGCATTTGCGCTCATGTTCTTCTCCACGATCTTCTTATTTTGATTTCGGCAAGGCCGACCTGTTTTATCAGACAGGCCAGCATTTTTTAGGTGCTGGCCTGTACTGTTTTCTTTTATCCTGGATTTTCGAGCGTCTTGTCGCGTTAGCGCAGCGCTTCGAGAATGACGCCATCTTCGTCCATCTGGTCGAGACGCGACAGGAGCTTACGGGTGATCTGTTCGAGCTGCTCTTTTTCGCTTGTGCTCAAAGAAGACCAGAGTTGATGCAGACAGTTATGCTGGGGGGGCAGAACTTGACGCAAGAATTCATGACCTTTGTCTGTCAATTGCAGATGCAGACAGCGACGGTCGTTATCGCTTTCACGGCGCTCAATCCAGCCGCGTTTTTCCAGTTCATCGGCGATACGTGTCGCATTCGTGCGCGAGGAACCCAGCGCACTACTCAGTTCCGATGGTTGGATGCTATGATTTTCCTGTGATTCCAGCGTAATCAAAGCCATAAATAACGTCTCGTTAATCCCCTGAGCTTTTAGCATTTTGTTGCGGTTTTCCAGCAACTTACCCTGCATGTGCATACACAGACGGGTCAGCAAAATTTCCTGAAAAGGAAAATCTTCATAGCGGCTGGCGCGAAACTTAAGCATTTGTTCAATGGGCGTAAACGAACTATCCATTTGGGCATAACCTCATTAATTGCAGTCGATATAGTAACGACAGTGACAAATAAAGTAAATGTATTATTTGTACAATAAATTTGCCTTATCCATTCACTTCAGTTTTGGTTTAGCGGTGGCAACAGCAAATAAACCTCTCCTCAGACCAAAGGCCCAAAAGGTGAGTTTTGGATTTTTTGCGGTTGCAGAGTACGGCTGCCTGGGGAAGGTTGGTGGAGCACACCTTAAGACGATGGGTAGAGTGTCTTTAATTCCTTCCGGAAGTGTAGCGGCCTTGCTGGCGTCAGTTGTCGCAGAGCTATCCATAGTGTTTGCAATATATCACTAGCGGTAATATCACCGAGATAAACAAGTCCCATAACCTTAACAGACTAGGGGACTGCTTAACACCCCACTTTCTTGCCGAATCGTGTAAATGTTGGTGAATGCTTACATCGCAGGCGCCTGACGGTGAAATCCTCGCCACCATACCAGTAAATTGAGCAGCGCCAACAGGCTACCTACCGCACAAACGCCAGCCCAACCCGCATGTTGCCAGGCGGAAGCGGAAATTAATGAACCTGCCGCACCACCAATAAAGTAACTGGTCATATAGCCCGCAGTCAGGCGGTTACGAGCATCGGGATTTACGCGATAGATAACTGTCTGGTTGGTGATATGTACCCCTTGCACGGTGAGATCGAGCACCACAATTCCGATAATTAGCGCCAGTACAGAACTGTGGCCAAACCAGATAGCAAGCCATGAGAGCAGTAGAAGCAGTAGACCCGCCGTGGTAGTAAGGTGGGATTTGCCTTTATCTGCCAGACCGCCAGCCTGACGTGCGCCAAGAGCGCCAGCCGCACCCGCGAGACCAAACAGACCAATCACCCCTTCAGAGAAGTTAAAGGGGGGCGCGGCAAGCAGAAAAGCCATGGAGGTCCATAAGATACTGAAGTTGGCAAAGCTAAGGCAGCCGAGTAGGGCGCGGGTGCGCAACAATTTATTACCAGCGAAGAGTGTAAAGACGGAGGCTAGCAGTTGTGGGTAGTTCAGGTGGGTGTCCTGCTTGATTTTCGGCAGACCGCGCCACAATGCAAGCGCCATCAATACCATTAACACGCTAGCGACCCAATAAACGGTGCGCCAACCGCCGAGGCTGGCGAGTAATCCTGCCACGGTGCGCGCCAGTAAAATCCCCAGTAGCAAACCGCTCATAATGGTGCCGACTACTTTGCCGCGCTTCTCCGGGGTAGCCAGCGTCGCAGCCAATGGAACAAGGATTTGTGCCACTACCGAGAATAATCCAGTTAATGCGGTGCCGAGGATCATCAATGCTAGCGACTGGCTGCTGGCGGTAATCAACATCCCCCCTGCAGCCAGTAGCGTCATCAGTACAATCAGCCCGCGGCGTTCGAACATATCGCCAAGCGGTACCAGAAAAAGTAATCCGACAGCGTAACCAAGCTGTGCGGCGGTGACAATAAATCCTGCCTGGCCCGCGGTGAGAGCAAAAGCGTGGGCGATGGTATCAAGCAGGGGTTGTGCATAGTAATTGCTGGCGACTGCAAGGCCAGTAGCAACGGACATCAAGACGATCAGCGCCGGGCTAAGGCCCTGGTTTGGGTTGGTCATAGTAAGCCGGAGTTTATAGGTTGGCTGAAAAAAGCATCATAACCAATGGGGCGAGCTTTGTGTGCCAGGTGTCTTGTCGGATAGTGCGGTTATCGGCAGGAATTGTCCCCTCACCCTGGTAAACCGGAGTGAGGGGGGGAGTACATTATTTCTGTGCAGCCAGAGCTTCTTTCACCCAGCCGTCGAACTGTTGCTGATGCGCCTTGATCCAGCCGTCAACATGACCCTGAATATCAGACTCAGACGCTTTGCCGGCATGCATCATCGCGTTTTGCGCATTGATATCCGCCAGCGACAATTTCATTACGGCAAAGAGTTTCGCCGCCGCCGGGTTTTTCTCCGCCCAGGCTTTGTTTGCCACGATATGCATGGTATTCACCGGGAAACCATAATTCATGCCGTTTGGCAGTTTGGTGTCGATATCTTTCTGCTCCCCTGGCAGAGAAGAGAAGGGCACCTGTAACCATACAACGTCCTTGCCCGGCTTCAGCACATCGCTGACCCAATAAGGAGTCCAGGTGTAGTAGAGCACCGGTTTGCCTTCTTTATAGCGGGCAATAGTGTCGGCCATCATCGCTGAATAGTTACCATGATTGACAGTCACCGCGTTCTCCAGCCCATAGGCCTGGTTCTGGTGGTTGATAACAGCTTCACAGCCCCAGCCTGGTGAACAGCCCATCATGTCGGCTTTCCCGTCGCCATTGCCATCAAATAGCTTGGCAATTTTCGGATCTTTCAACTGTTCGATATTGGTAATGTGGTACTTATCGGCAGTTTTCTTGTCGATCAGATAACCTTGCGCTGCGCCGGTTACGAACTCACCCTGACGATAAAACTTTTTATCTCCGCCAGCGGCCGCATACATATCGTCATGGAGTGGTTGCCAGTTAACGGCGGTAAAGGTGACATCGCCTGCGGCAAGAGAGGCGTAGCCGACGTTGTAATCGACTTCACTCGGTTTATTCACCGTATAACCCAGCTTTTCCAGGGCGCGGCTCACCAGCAGTGTCTGAAAGGTCTCCTCAGAGATGGTGCTCTGGAAGGGTTGAACCGTTATGCCTTTGCCTGGCAGTTCTGCCGCAAACGTGCTGGTAGAGACAAGGGTGGCAAACGCTGTGGCAAAAATTACGCTATGTCGCATCGTTGTTCCTTTTATTAGTGGGATGCCTGGCCCGGTAAACGTAATGCTACCGGGCGACAGGATTATTTAGAGAATGGACGGGTCAGCAGACCCAGCGGGCCGGTTTGATACCAGCGACGATTTCCACGGCTACGGGAATCGCGACCGACAGCCTGTGTCAGGCGGTCGAGAATAATGGCGAGGATCACAATCCCAACGCCGCCAACGGTGGCAAGCCCCATATCGAGCCGACCAATTCCGCGCAGTACCATCTGACCAAGTCCGCCGACGGCAATCATCGAAGCGATGACTACCATTGAGAGTGCAAGCATCAAGGTCTGGTTAATTCCCGCCATTATGGTGGGCATGGCCAGCGGCAACTGTACTTTGAACAGCATCTGGCGCGGGCTGGCACCAAATGAGCGTGACGCTTCAATCAAATCAGCCGGCACCTGATTAATACCGAGGATCGTCAGACGTACCACCGGCGGCAGGGCGAAGATAATTGTCACCACTACGCCCGGCACGTTGCCGATGCCGAACAGCATCACGATCGGCACCAGATAGACGAAGGCTGGCGTGGTCTGCATAGCATCAAGTAGTGGGCGGATAATCTTCGCCGCCCGCTGGCTACGTGCCAGCCAGATCCCCAGCGGCAGCCCGATAACCACGCAGAACAGTAGCGCAGTCAGGACCAGTGCCAGTGTTACCATCGCTTGTGACCAGGCACCAATAGCGCCAATGGCAATCAGAGAGACCAGCGTTGCCATACCCATCCCAACACTGCTAATTTGCCAGGCGATGAGCGAAAAGATGATAATCGCCACCGGGGCAGGCATCCCCAGCAGCATTTGCTGAAAGGCGCTGAGAATATAGTCCACCGGCACGCGAATGCCCTGGAATACCGGACGGAAGTGCATCACCACCCAGTCGATCCCCTGCGTTACCCAGCTATCAAGCGGGATCAGCGTCTTATGAAACGGATCCATAATATTAAAATGTTCTGGCGTGGGTGCAGGTGCGCTGTTGAGCCAGTCTGCGCTGCCGCCATCGGTAGGGGCTGCGGATGCGCCACCGCCCCATGCGTCAGCCGTTTGTGCGGCGCTATCCGTTGCTGGTGCGCTATCCCACGGATTATTTTGATCAGCCATTGTTTGTCCCCTCGCGATCTAATGCTTTCAGCAGCGTCCCCTTCGAGATGATGCCGACGTATTGTTGTTCCTCACCGATCACCGGCACGGCGCAGGGCGCCAGCCCAACGTGGGAGAGCAACTCGCTAAGTGGCGTTTCGGCCTCCACCGCCAGAGGGGAGTCTATTAACGCCGCATCGATCCCCTGGTTTTGGCCTAACGCCGTTTTCAGAGAGTCGATGGAGACAATGCCGACAAATTTATTGCCGCGTTCAATCACATAACCGTATTCACGATCTTCATCCTGCAATAATTTCAAAGCAGAGCGTGGGCCAAAGCCAGGGGTTTTACGAATCAACCCGGTCGGGGTACGACGGGCAATATCTTTGGCACTGAAAACCTGGCTAATATCGACGCCACGGAAAAATGTGCGGACATAATCATTGGCCGGATTATTGAGAATTTCGTCCGGCGTACCGACCTGAACAACTTCACCATTTTGCATAATGGCAATTCTGTCGCCAATACGCATAGCTTCATCTAAATCGTGGGAAATAAAGACAATGGTGCGCTGATGTTTTGCCTGTAGCTTGACCAACTCATCCTGCATCTCCGTACGAATTAATGGGTCAAGCGCCGAGAATGCTTCATCCATTAATAAGATATCGGGATTAATAGCTAATGCGCGAGCCAATCCAACACGCTGGCGCATGCCGCCGGAGAGTTCATCAGGATAAGCATGTGCGTAATTTTCCAGTCCCACCTGGCGTAGCGCATCCAGCGCTTTATGCTGGCGTTCAGACGCAGGAATACCCGCTAATTCCATACCAAAGGCGGCATTATTTAATACCGTCATGTGAGGCATTAGCGCAAAGGACTGGAAAACCATCGCAATCTTTTTCCTGCGCACCTCGCGCAACTCGGCATCTGATATTTTAGCGATATCCACGCCATCAATCAGCACCTGTCCGCGGGTGGGTTCAATCAGGCGATTGAGAAGGCGTACCATAGTGGATTTACCCGACCCGGATAATCCCATGATGACAAATATCTCGCCTTCTTCAATGGCCAGACTGGCGTCTTTAACGCCAAGCGATAGCCCCGTTTTTTCCAGAATTTGTTCTTTTGAAAGTCCTTTTTCAATATATTTGAAAGCCCTCTGAGGGTGCTCGCCAAATATTTTATAAAGATTTTTTACTTCTAATTTAATTGCCATGCAATAAAAGAGTTCCTGTTATTTATTGTATCGATACAGTACCTGATGAAAATAATTGACTGACTATACCCTAACATACTCAGAATCTGAGACAACCCTCAATCTCTGGGCTTTAGGAATTTGGAGGTAGCTGAATTGGCTCTATTTCCCATGAGGAAAGGGCTGACGGCGGGTGATATTTTTTTCGAATTCATCGGGAAAACGCGTCTGAATAGAGTGAATTCAGACGAAACTGATAAGAGAATTACAGTGTAGTAGATACAAAATGTTATGCAGGGAATTAGCGGTTATTATTAAATAAATAATAACCTTTATTATCCAGTGGATTCATATTGATTTAAAAATCCTCTCCCAATTTGGGAGAGGATAATCTATTTAGAAATCCCAATCTTCATCTTCAGTTTCGACAGCCTTGCCCATCACATAAGAAGAGCCTGAACCGGAGAAAAAGTCGTGGTTTTCATCCGCATTAGGTGACAGCGCGGCAAGGATCGCGGGGTTAACTTCGGCCATTTCTGCGGGGAAGATCGCTTCATAACCGAGATTCATTAAGGCCTTATTCGCGTTGTAGCAGAGGAAGGCTTTTACATCCTCAGCCCAGCCGCTGTCAGCGTATAGATCTTCCGTATAACGCAGTTCGTTATCGTAGAGATCCATCAGCAGATCCAGCGCGAAGTTTTTCAACTCTTCACGTTTTTCTGCGCTGACTTTTTCCAGTCCTTTCTGATATTTATAACCAATATAGTAACCATGCACAGCTTCATCACGGATGATTAGTCGAATCAGATCGGCAGTGTTAGTGAGCTTGCCACGGCTCGACCAGTACATCGGCAGCCAGAAGCCAGAATAGAAGAGGAAGGATTCCAGAAATACGCTGGCGATCTTCTTCTTTAGTGGCTCGTCTGCGCGGTAGTGCTCCAGAATCAGCTCGGCTTTCCGTTGTAGCGCTACGTTCTCTTCACTCCACAGATAAGCGGCATCAACATCTTTGCTTTGGCAGAGGGTGGAGAAAATAGAGCTGTAGGAGCGGGCGTGCACGGCTTCCATAAAGCTGACATTCGACAACACCGCTTCTTCGTGCGGTGTTAACGCATCTTGCATCAACGCAGGTGCGCCGATGCTGTTCTGGATTGTGTCGAGCAGTGTCAGGCCGGTAAAAACCCGAATCGTAAGTTGTTGCTGCGCCGGGCTTAGTGTCTGCCAGGCCGGAATATCATTCGACAGCGGCACCTTTTCCGGCAACCAGAAGTTACTGGTCAGGCGATTCCACACCTCCAGATCCTTATCGTCCTGGATTTTGTTCCAGTTCACCGCGCTGATACGTGTGAGTTGTTTCATCCTTCTCTCCTTACAACGCGCAGGACACGCAGCCCTGAATCTCTGTGCCCTCCAGCGCAAGCTGGCGAAGGCGAATGTAATACAGCGTCTTGATACCTTTTTTCCATGCGTAGATCTGGGCCTTATTAATATCGCGAGTGGTGGCGGTATCCTTGAAGAACAGCGTCAGCGATAGTCCCTGATCGACATGGCGCGTCGCTTCGGCATAGGTATCAATGATCTTTTCCGGGCCAATTTCATAGGCATCCTCATAGAGCGCCAGATTTTCATTGGTCATAAAGGGAGCGGGATAATAGACGCGTCCGGTTTTACCCTCCTTACGGATCTCAATCTTCGAGACAATAGGGTGAATACTGGATGTCGCATGATTAATGTAGGAGATGGAGCCTGTAGGCGGCACGGCTTGTAGGTTCTGGTTATAGATCCCATAACGCATCACATCTTCACGCAGTTGCTGCCACATTTCTCGCGTGGGGATAGTGATAGCGGACTGAGCAAAGAGAGCACGAACTCTTTCGGTTTTCGGCTGCCAGTTACCTTCCAGATATTGCCTGAAATAGTCGCCGTTGGCGTAGCGAGAATCGGGGAAACCGGCAAAATATTGCCCCCGTTCGCGGGCAAGCATCATTGAAGTATGCACAGCATGCCAGGTAACGGTATAGAAGTAGAAGTTAGTGAAATCCAGCGCTTCTTCACTGCCATAAGCAATCCCTTCCCGCGCCAGATAACCGTGTAAATTCATCTGCCCCAGACCAATAGCGTGCGAGGCATTATTACCTTCAGCAACCGAGGGGACAGAGCGAATCTGGCTCATATCAGAGACCGCTGTTAGCCCGCGAATAGCGATTTCTACGGTACGGCCAAAATTGGGAGAATCCATGGTATGGGCAATATTCAGCGAGCCCAGATTACAAGAGATATCATGTCCGGTCGTGGCGTAATCCAGGTTCTCATCGAAAGTCGATGCGCTGTTAACCTGTAAAATTTCTGAACACAAATTACTCATATTGATACGCCCGGCTATGGGGTTAGCGCGATTAACCGTATCTTCAAACATGATGTAGGGATAGCCGGATTCGAACTGGATCTCTGCCAACGTCTGGAAGAAATCACGGGCCTTAATGTAGCGTTTACGTACGCGATCATCTGCCAGCAATTGGTCATACATCTCATTAATGGCGATATCGCCAAAGGGCTTACCGTACAGGCGTTCTACGTCATAGGGGGAGAAGAGCGCCATCTCCTTGTTCTCTTTGGCCAGATGGAAGGTCACATCCGGGATCACCACACCCAGCGAGAGTGTTTTAATGCGGATTTTCTCGTCGGCGTTTTCCCGCTTCGTATCAAGAAAGCGCAAGATATCAGGATGATGCGCATGTAAATAGACTGCGCCAGCGCCCTGACGTGCGCCTAATTGATTGGCATAAGAAAAAGCATCTTCCAGCATCTTAATTACCGGGATCACCCCGGAAGATTGATTTTCGATACGCTTGATAGGGGCACCCGCTTCGCGCAGATTGGAGAGCAGAAACGCGACACCACCACCGCGTTTGGAAAGCTGCAACGCGGAATTCACCGCGCGGCCAATGGATTCCATATTGTCTTCAATACGCAGCAGGAAGCAGGAGACCAGCTCGCCGCGCTGTTGTTTGCCACAATTGAGAAAGGTGGGTGTCGCGGGTTGAAAGCGTCCTGAAAGAATTTCATCAGTCAGTTGCATTGCCAGCGCTTGATCACCCTGTGCCAGCGTCAATGCCACCATCGCGGCGCGATCGGCGAAGTGTTCGAGATAGCGCTTGCCATCAAAACTTTTTAGCGTGTAGCTAGTATAAAACTTCCATGCGCCAAGGAACGTCTTGAAGCGAAAACCGCTGTTGTGGGCATGATTGAACAGATCGACAACGAATGCGCGATCGTAACGTGAAAGCACACTCTCATCGTAGTAGCCTTCAGCCAGCAAATACTCCAGCCGCTGTTGCTGGCTGTCGAAGCTGACGGTGTTGGGCAGCACATGGCCCGCCATAAAAGCATCCACTGCCTCGCGGTCTTTTTCGAATTGAATACGGCCGGATTTATCATACAGATTCAGCATGGCGTTTAGCGCATGGTAATCCGTTGTCTCTTGCGTCACGCGCTCTGCGGTTGTCGTTGCCAAAATTCGCTCACTCCTTTACGCACGTTATCAATGTCCTGTTGGGTTCCCATTAGCTCAAAGCGATACAGAAACGGTACGTTGCACTTTTGCGCTATAACATCGCCGGCGCGCGCATAGGCCTCACCAAAATTACGGTTGCCAGATGCGATTACCCCGCGGATTAACGCACGGTTATGCGGATCGTTTAAAAAGCGGATCACCTGGCGTGGCACTGCGCCTGCGGTGCCGCCGCCGCCATAGCTGGGAACAATCAGGATATAGGGTTCGTCTACCTGGATGCGTTCGCGCTCATTGAGCGGAATGCGCACTGCCGGTAACCCGAGACGCGTGATAAAGCGCTGCGTATTTTCGGAGCTACTGGAGAAGTAGACGAGGGTATTCATGCGTTAGCCACATGAGGCGACGCAGGCAGACGGTTGATTAAATCCGGGCGAAAACCGGACCATTTTGTTTCACCAGCAATCACTACCGGTAACTGTCGAAAACCCATCGCGCGTAACTCATCGGCGGCGCTGGCCTCCAGATCAATGTTCACCATCTCAAACTGCAAACCACGGCTCTCCATGGCGCGTTTTGTGGCGTGGCACTGGACACAATCTTTTCTGGTGTAAATAGTAATACTCATGATTCGCATTTCCATCTATGATGAAGGAACGGCGCATTGTCTCGCGCCAGCTGTCTGTTTGTTGCTTCCTGAAATACTAGATATAGTTGTGAAAAGTTTCAACCACACAATATATAGGAAAATAGTCTGAGTTAAAGCTGGCTAATGAATTTAACTGGTAAGGGGGGTAACAACAGGCATGAACGCAGATCGGCGGTTAAAACGGCAAAGAAAAACCCCTGCGAGGTCGTAAACCACGCAGGGGTTGTTAGAATTTCAGGATTTAGCGGCGCAGGCTAAGCAGGGCGCCAACAAAAATACCTACCGCAGCCGCCGCACCCAGTGTGCACCACGGTTTCTCTTTGACAAAAGTACTTGCGCAGCTTGCAGCATCGCACGCGGCTTGTTGTACGCGACTGCGGCCATGCATACGCGCCCGTGTCTCTTTAAGCAGGGCCCTGGCTTTTAAACGAGCCGTCTCTGCATCACCTTTAGCCTCACTGCCCCAGGATTTCAGTACGGCTTCCAGGCTATCCGCTAATTTACTGACGTCATGTTGAATGTCATTGAAGTTGTCATCTACGTCGCGGTGATTTGGTCTGTTAAACATAGGCTCCTCCCTCGTTTTCGATGTAAATTTTAGTTTAGACCAATATTTTCCAAGCCAGACGGTAATGACGCCAATTACTTTCGTTTGTGGATTTATCTGAAAGCACTGCCAATGCCCAGTAATGTAAGGTGGCGCAGCAGCAAAGAGACGAGGATAAAATATGTATTTACGACCCGATGAAGTGGCACGCGTGCTGGAAAAAGTGGGATTTATAATGGATGTCGCTACGACGAAAGCCTATGGTTATCGTCGTGGTGAAAATTATGTTTACGTGAATCGTGAAGCGCGGATGGGGCGTACAGCGCTGGTGATTCACCCCACCTTAAAAGAACGTAGTTCGTCGCTTGCGGATCCTGCCTCGGATATCAAAATGTGCGATCACTACCAGAACTTCCCGCTCTGGTTAGGCGGCGATGCACAGGAACATTACGGCATTCCCCATGGCTTTAGCTCGCGAATGGCGCTGGAAAGATTTATTAATGGGTTATTCGGCGAAAACCATTAACCCGGGCTTACCATCAGGCTTTGGCCTGATGGTAACGACTGACCCGGAACAGTCGGCGGCAATAATCCAGGAAATAGCCATACACAGCGCCCATTAGCATCGATATCACGATATTAGAACTTACCGCCGCGACGATTTGATGCCAGTCAGCGCCAACGGACCATAAAATCGCGACATAGACCGGCGACTGAAAGGTGACGTAGGCAACTACATCTGCCAAATTTTTCATCCAGCCTGAGGGGTTAAACCTGCGGGCAAAACGCATTACCGCATCGCGATACAACCCATATGGCCAGGCAATAATAATATTTACCGGAATGGCGACCAGGCGCGATGAAAGTGACTGCTCGAAGCTCATCCCGGAGAGCAATATTTCAATCAACATGTTCACAACCGAACAATAGACAACCATCGCAAAGGTGTCTGCTGCCGCATGACGCAGGCGAGACTGCGAAGAGAACATGGAAGTGCTCCTTGATAAACTAAAAACGGAATGGTCTTAGCGTTTTGAAATGATAAATTTGCTGGTAATAGAATATCTGTCTGGTTTGAAACTAACAACTAGCTATAAATTTTTATTTTATTGTTTTTATTGGATAAATAGCTCTGCGGGTGCCTGTTTTTTCTTCATTTCATTATATTTGTTTGATGCAAAAACAAATTCGATAAATATCAATTTGTTAGGTGGTGTGGGGGAGAAGGAGTATAGAAGGCGGTGGGGCGCGCCCACCGCGAATGGTTAGCAAACACCAAAGTCGCCATCTTCTTTATATAAAGAGACGTCCTGGGCTTTCAGCGTAATTTTTGCTGCGCTTTCATCATCAGTATCCGCAGACACCGCCACGATTTGATCCTGATGTATTTCCACTATCTTGAGCTTTGGCCCGCCAATGCGCGGCTGCACAATATCACCAACAGAAAACATGACATCCTCCTGTAAGATTTTACTGTTTAAACATAGCTTGTTCCCCACCGGGAGAACAATCTGGCGAACGTTATCGCTGCTGTTAAAAAAGTAAAACCGGGTAAAAGGAGTCGTTGTTGAGTGGCGAAATGGGGTAAAAACGCTATTCTTAATGAGAAAGTCTTTTTTTTCAATTACCTGCATTGGAGGCGATATGGGTTTCTGGCGAATTGTTTTTACGATTATTCTTCCGCCGTTGGGGGTGTTGCTTGGTAAAGGTTTTGGCTGGGCGTTTATCATCAATATCATATTGACGTTGCTGGGCTACATCCCTGGTCTTATCCACGCTTTTTGGGTGCAAACCCGCGATTAAAGAAAAGGGCGGTTACCCGCCCTGAATGATTGCTATCAGAAAGTCTCCCAGTTTTCCTGTACTGCGGCGGATCTGGCAGGCTGGGTAGATGAATCAGCCGGTTTGCGTCGCGGCGACTTGTTTGGTGACGAGGTTTTCAAGCCGTCAATGCGAAATACGGCAACGGCCTGTCGTAGCTGCTCTGCTTGCCCTTCAAGTGCGGCAGATGCAGCGGCAGACTCTTCCACCAGTGAGGCGTTTTGCTGCGTCACGCTATCCATTTGCGAAACCGCCAGGCTCACCTGCTCAATCCCTTTGCTCTGCTCGTCAGAAGCGGAAGCGATTTCACCCATAATGTCCGTTACGCGCGTGACGGCATTTACGATCTCTTTCATCGTATCCCCCGCTTCTGCAACAAGGCTCGTTCCGGAGTTTACGCGGTTAACGGAATTGTCGATTAACGTTTTGATCTCTTTGGCTGCCTGCGCGCTGCGGCTTGCCAGCGTGCGAACTTCTCCGGCAACAACGGCAAAGCCACGACCCTGCTCGCCTGCGCGGGCAGCTTCAACTGCGGCATTCAGCGCCAGTATATTGGTCTGGAAAGCGATACCATCAATGACGCTAGTAATATGGGCGATTTGCTGCGAACTATCGGAAATTTCGCTCATTGTGCGGACAACGTTATTAACTACATCTCCACCACGGGCTGCCGTATCGGATGCCGTTTTGGCCAACTGTGAGGCCTGGCGGGCATTATCGGTGTTCTGTTTAACGGTAGCAGTCAGCTCTTCCATGCTTGCTGCCGTCTCTTCCAGTGAGGCCGCCTGCTGTTCCGTGCGTGAAGAGAGATCGTTATTACCGACAGAAATCTCACTCGCGCCGGTATAGATAGAATCGGAGCTGTTGCGGACAACACTCACGGTTTCCACCAGCGCCTGTTGCATCTCATGCAACCCCGACGCCAGTACACTCATTTCGTTGCGCCCTTGTGCCGTTATAGGTTGCGTCAGATCGCCATTGGCGATCGCGCGAATGTGCGTCATAACGGAATGCAACGGCCTCAGTAATAAATGTTGCAGGCCGAACCAGATAATTGTCATCACCAGAATCACCACCAGCGCAATTGTCAGTAATGTCCATTGCATACTGGTAAAACTACTTTGGTTCTCTTCTGCCGCCGCTTGAATAAAGCGTTTATTCTCTTCACGCCATCTGTCATAGCTGGCTTCCATATTATCTTGCGGTTCTTGCGCATCAAGATTGCCATAGGCTGTGTAGTTGTTGTTGCGCAAAAAAGTAATTGATTGCTGCAAAACATCATGCATTTGCTGAACGTTCGTTTCGATCTCTTTTGCTAGCTGAGCGCTCTGCCCGTCAACATTTGGTGTGGCTTTATAGACATTAAAAAATGTCTCCGCTTTTTTCAGTGAACTATCAGCAGCCGTCAGCAGTTTCTCGATATTAGCTGCGGAGGTGGGGGTATTCTCGTTTTTCAAAAAACGAATCGCTACACGTGTTACGGTAACTCGCGTCTTAATCAACGTCGTGATGCTATCGCTAAGGTTCTCCTGTTGTGTGTTCAGCACACCAGTGTTTTGAAAGTTTGTTTTGTCATTACTGACAGAGGAGTAGAAAAGCGCTCCGGTGACAAATTGCAAAAGGCAAAAAACGCTAAGGGCAATTATCAGGCCGGTAATAACCCGGATATTTTTGAGCATGATGTTGATCCATTGAAGGTCGGTCGACGGGATACAGATCTCTTCGGCCTGGCAGAGATTAACTTTAGATCTACTACTCAATATTTAACTTTTACTTAAACCATTCGCCACATCCCTCCCTTTATTCATTGCGATTGTTAATTAATTGTTGCATTGATCACATCAATAAAACATTTCTCCGTTTTTATGTGTATTAATTAAAAATGTAGATATTTTTAATTTATGGCTACGAAATGAGCATCGCCATGCCTCCCTGATTATTAACTAAGAGGATTGATCGAGATGAATGCACTCACCGCCGTAAAACAAGACGCAGAACCTATGGTACCAGGCTTTGCTGTCTCGCTCTCTGCGCAATCACCGCGTTTACTGGAACTAACGTTTACGGCGCAAGTGATACAGCAATTTTTACAGCGGGTTGCGCAGTGGCCGATACAGGCGCTGGAATATAAATCGTTTCTGCGCTTTAAGGTGGCGAAAATCCTTGATGATCTCTGTGAAAATCAGTTGCAACCGTTATTGCTGAAAACATTGTTGGAGCGTAATGAAGGGGCATTGCTTATTGGCGCTGAAGGAGTGGATGACGTTGCCCAGGCAGATGATATGGTCAAGATCGCCACGGCTGTTGCTCATCTGATCGGTCGTTCCAATTTTGATGCAATGAGCGGCCAGTATTATGCTCGCTTCGTCGTTAAAAATGTTGATAGTTCAGATAGCTATCTGCGACAACCTCATCGGGTACTGGAACTGCATAACGATGGGACGTATGTCGAAGAGATCACCGACTACGTGCTAATGATGAAGATCGACGAACAGAATATGCAAGGAGGTAATTCCCTACTGTTGCATCTGGATGACTGGGAACATCTTGAGCACTATTTCACCCATCCACTGGCACGCCGTCCGATGCGTTGGGCTGCACCGCCAAGCAAAAATGTCAGCCACGATATTTTTCACCCGGTGTTTGATGTTGACCAGCAGGGACGCCCGGTGATGCGCTATATCGATCAGTTCGTTCAGCCTAAAGACTATGCTGAAGGCACATGGCTAAGCGATCTCTCTGATGCTCTGGAAAGCAGTGAGAATATCCTTTCAGTGCCGGTTCCTGTGGGTAAATTCCTGCTTATTAACAATCTTTTCTGGCTGCACGGGCGCGACTGTTTTACACCACACCCGGAGTTGCGCAGGGAATTGATGCGCCAGCGCGGCTATATCAGCTACGCCACCCAACACTATCAGACCCATCAGTAAGCGCTGGCCGACAAGGAACTGAGCGGATGTATGATTTTGTGATTATTGGTGGCGGCATCATTGGTATGTCCACTGCCATGCAACTTATCGACGTCTATCCTGACGCCAGCATTGTGTTACTGGAAAAAGAGACTGGCCCGGCTTGCCATCAGACGGGACATAATAGCGGTGTGATTCATGCTGGCGTCTATTACACCCCCGGCAGTATGAAGGCGCAGTTTTGTCTGGCAGGTAATCTGGCGACCAAAGCCTTCTGCGATCAGCACGGTATTCGCTATGACAATTGCGGAAAAATGTTAGTGGCGACTTCTGCGTTGGAAATGGAACGGATGCGCGCGCTATGGGATCGTACCGCGGCAAATGGTATTGAGCGCTACTGGCTAAGTGCTGAAGAGTTACAGGAAAGAGAGCCGAATATCAGCGGGTTGGGCGGAATTTTTGTCCCCTCCAGCGGCATTGTCAGTTACCGGGATGTCACCGCGGCGATGGCCAATAGCTTTCGCGCCAAAGGGGGTGAAATTATTTATGACGCTGAGGTTAGCGCCTTAACAGAACATGCTGCTGGTGTCGTCATACATACTCAACGAGGCGCTGAGTTTGAAGCGGCTACCCTGATTAGCTGTGGCGGTTTAATGGCCGATCGTTTGGTGAAGATGTTAGGTCTTGAGCCGGGTTTTATTATCTGCCCGTTCCGTGGAGAGTATTTTCGCCTGGCCGCAGAACACAACCAGATCGTTAATCATCTAATTTATCCCATCCCCGATCCGGCAATGCCTTTCCTGGGGGTACACCTTACCCGCATGATCGATGGCAGTGTGACCGTCGGGCCTAATGCAGTGCTGGCCTTTAAACGTGAAGGCTACCGCAAAGGTGATTTTTCATTATCCGATACGCTGGAGATTATGCGTTCATCAGGCATTCGCCGGGTATTGCAGCAGAATTTACGCGCAGGCCTGAGTGAAATGAAAAACTCACTCTGCAGGAGCGGCTATTTGCGGCTGGTGCAGAAATATTGCCCGAGCCTGACGCTGCAAGATTTGCAACCGTGGCCTGCCGGTGTCCGGGCGCAGGCCGTGTCGCCAGAAGGAAAGCTGATTGATGATTTCCTTTTCGTTACCACCGCACGGTCTATCCACACCTGTAATGCCCCTTCGCCTGCGGCAACTTCAGCCATACCTATCGGTGCACATATTGTCAGCAAAGTACAGACACTACTCGCCAGCCAGCGCAATGTCGGGCGCACGCTACGCGCCGCCAAAGATCCGCAAACCTTACCGGTGGCATTGAGCCGCTAAACATCTTATGACAGGGAGTGACCATGCAGCTTAATGATTCACGTTTATTCCGCCAGCAGGCCTGGGCCGCGAAGGATCGAAATATGGCATCGAAGATTATTTAGAAATCAAATATATGTGCCTTGGTATATAGACATGCTTGCCTTATTAGACGTGTCGTTATGCCCTACAAATTGCGAATAAATTGCTGGAGATGAAGAGATGAGTAGCAATAAAGAGCTGATGCAACGCCGTAGTGATGCCATCCCCCGGGGCGTCGGACAGATTCACCCAATCTTTGCCGATCGCGCAGAAAACTGCCGGGTCTGGGATGTTGAAGGACGTGAATTCCTTGATTTTGCCGGAGGAATTGCGGTGTTGAATACCGGCCATCTGCATCCTGAAATTGTATCGGCGGTAGAACAACAACTGAAAAAACTGTCGCATACCTGTTTTCAAGTACTGGCTTATGAGCCTTACCTGCAACTTTGCGAAATCATGAACCAGAAAGTCCCGGGAGATTTCGCCAAAAAAACCTTGCTGGTAACAACTGGTTCAGAGGCGGTGGAAAACGCCGTGAAAATTGCCCGCGCGGCAACAAAGCGCAGCGGCGTTATCGCTTTCAGTGGTGCGTATCATGGCCGAACCCATTACACCCTCGCGTTAACCGGCAAAGTGAATCCTTACTCCGCAGGTATGGGGCTTATGCCTGGGCATGTTTATCGTGCTCTCTATCCCTGCTCGTTGCATGGTGTCAGCGATAACGATGCGATTGCCAGCATCCAGCGCATTTTCAAAAACGATGCTGCCCCGGAAGATATCGCCGCGATTGTTATCGAGCCCGTGCAGGGTGAAGGCGGGTTCTATGCGGCATCACCCGCTTTTATGCAACGGTTACGAGAGCTGTGCGATGAGCATGGAATTATGCTGATTGCTGATGAGGTACAAAGCGGTGCGGGCCGCACCGGCACCTTTTTCGCTATGGAGCAGATGGGGGTGGCTCCTGATCTCACTACCTTCGCAAAATCTATTGCGGGCGGCTTTCCACTGGCGGGGGTGACCGGACGCGCTGAAGTGATGGACGCGGTAGCGCCAGGGGGCTTAGGGGGGACCTATGCCGGAAGTCCAATTGCCTGCGCTGCTGCGCTGGCGGTCGTAAAAATCTTTGATCAGGAAAATTTACTGCAAAAAGCCAACATCCTGGGTAAGACACTACGCGAAGGTTTGCTGAATATTGCAGAAACGCACAGGGAGATTGGTGATGTGCGTGGGCTGGGGGCAATGATTGCGATTGAACTGTTCGAAGAGGGGGATCGCAGCAGGCCCGATGCAAAACTGACTGCTGAGATCGTCTCCCGTGCTCGCGACAAAGGATTGATCCTGCTTTCTTGTGGTCCTTACTACAATATCCTACGTATTCTTGTTCCGTTGACGATTGAAGCGCAACAGATTCACCAGGGACTGGCGATTATTGCCGAGTGCTTCGATGAGGCGAAGAGAATTTAACGTTATGAAAATGCAGCGGTTCGTTACTAAAGGAATAATGGCGATGCACTAAAACAATAATATATGTATCCCGCTAACGGAATGGCGGGGTGCTCTCCCAAGTGCCTTAAAATAGCAACACTTTCGAGAGGATGACAGGATGGAGAAATCGACACAATCACCTGCCCTGGCTGGTGGGCTGAAGTCGCGCCACGTCACTATGCTTTCCATTGCCGGTGTTATCGGTGCCAGCTTATTTGTGGGTTCCAGCGTGGCAATTGCCGAAGCGGGCCCTGCGGTGTTGCTGGCGTATCTTTTCGCCGGGCTGCTGGTGGTGTTAATCATGCGCATGCTAGGTGAGATGGCGGTGGCGACACCAGACACTGGTTCATTTTCAACCTATGCTGAAAAAGCGATCGGACGTTGGGCTGGTTATACAATTGGTTGGTTGTACTGGTGGTTTTGGGTACTGGTAATTCCGCTGGAAGCGAATATTGCGGCAATAATCTTACATTCGTGGATCCCGACAGTCCCTGTCTGGCTATTCTCGCTGGCGATTACAATTGCTCTGACCGGCAGTAATTTGCTGAGCGTGAAAAACTATGGGGAATTCGAGTTCTGGCTGGCGTTATGCAAAGTCATCGCCATCGTGGCATTTATTGCCCTCGGCGCGGTAGCGATTAGCGGCTTTTATCCCTATGCCGAAGTGGGGGGCATCTCGCGTCTGTGGGAGCATGGCGGGTTTATGCCAAATGGCTTTGGTGCGGTGTTGAGTGCAATGCTTATCACCATGTTTTCTTTTATGGGCGCAGAGATTGTTACTATTGCCGCAGCGGAATCGGACTCGCCTGATAAGCATATTGTCCGGGCAACTAATTCGGTGATCTGGCGAATTTCTCTTTTCTATTTATGCTCAATTTTTGTGGTGGTTGCGCTGATCCCCTGGAATACGCCAGGATTGAAAACCGTGGGCTCCTATCGATCAGTTCTGGAGTTGTTGAATATTCCCTACGCCAAACTGATTATGGATGCGGTGATTTTATTGTCGGTAACCAGCTGTCTCAATTCGGCGCTTTATACGGCGTCGCGGATGCTTTACTCCTTAAGCAGTCGTGGTGATGCCCCGGCGATCATGGGCAAGATCAATCGCAGCAAAACCCCATGGGTGGCCGTGCTGCTTTCAACGGGTGCTGCATTCTTAACGGTCATCATCAACTATTATGCCCCGGCAAAAGTATTTAAGTTTCTCATCGACAGTTCAGGCGCGATTGCGTTGCTGGTCTATCTGGTAATTGCTATTTCGCAGCTGCGGATGCGTAAACTTCTGCTGGTGAAAGGAGAGAACCTGAAACTAAAAATGTGGCTTTATCCCTGGCTAACCTGGCTGGTGATTGCCTTTATTAGCTTCGTGTTGGTCGTGATGTTATTCCGACCAACGCAGCAACTGGAGGTTATTTCGACCGGGGTGTTAGCGTTGGGAATCATCTGTTCAGTGCCCATTATGACCCGCTGGAAAAAACTGGTATTGTGGCAAAAGACGTCATTGCACAATATATGATAGACGCTATCCCGGCCTCGACCGGGATAGTAGCCATGCCAGACAGGAGTTTCCATATGACCGCCTCTTCGCATCCGACGGCCATTGATGGCTATCGTTGGCTTAAAAACGATATTATTCGCGGTGTTTACCAACCCGACGAAAAATTGCGCATGAGTTTGTTGACCTCACGCTATGCATTAGGTGTTGGGCCGCTTCGCGAGGCGCTCTCCAGGCTGGTTGCTGAACGGCTGGTCACGGTCGTTAATCAGAAAGGTTATCGCGTTGCACCAATGTCAGAACAGGAATTGCTCGATATCTTTGATGCTCGCGCCAATATGGAAGCGATGCTGGTGCGGCTGGCTATTGAGCGTGGCGGGGATGAATGGGAAGCGGAAATCCTTGCACGGGCGCATATGCTGAATAAGCTTGACTCCAGCGAGGCGGGCGAAAATTTACTTGATGAGTGGGACAAGCGACACCAGGCATTTCACTGTGCCATCGTTGCGGGCTGCGGCTCGCACTATCTTTTACAAATGCGCGAGCGCTTATTTGACCTGGCTGCTCGTTATCGCTTTATCTGGTTAAGGACAACGGTGTTGTCGGTGGAGATGCTTGATGATAAACATCTACAACATCAGCAACTGGTCGATGCGATTTTATCCCGGGATGCGCAACAGGCCAGTGCGTTGATGCGCCAGCATCTGCTGACGCCAATTCCCGTTATTCAGCACAACATGTCTGCGCAACATACTGTGTAAACGCGCGAAGATTTACTCTTCATGCCGCCGCTTTAGTGCCAGTTCGATACGCCGCTCCAGCCGCTTTGCCACTGCGGCAAAACAGGGGGGGCGATATTGAGACAATACGCAGTACATTTTTTATAAAACTCAATCCAATAAGTAACATAATAATGCTCAAATAAAATGCACGAAAAAACCGATGTTAATATTCGATTTTTTGGATTGGAATACTGAAATAATTTTTAATACTTTAGAAATATAATAACTATACCAATGTAGTATTGGCTTAGATGTATACATCTAATTACAGTAAAATAACCAAGGACGCTATATGCCTCATATCCACCTCTCTTTTTAATACATAGTTAATGTATTTTTCCTGAGTTGTTAATATATTGAAAATTAAACCTTCACTTCCTGAAGGTATGAGATCTAACGCCTTTAAGAACAGAGCTATACAGGATGCATTTCAAAGTCCGTAAAAATGCCTTCAACTTAAAGTGGGCATTTAATATTTTTACCACAACGTTATTTGCCTTCAGCCATTCTGCATTTTCCGCTGATAACAGTCAGTATGACTCGTTAATTATTGAAGCGCGCAAGGGAAATACCCAGCCGGCTTTAAATTGGTTAGATAAAAATAGTAATCTGAGCAACGCTCAGGTCGCTGACTGGCTGCAAATTGCCTCCTGGGCAGGACAGGATGAAAAAGTTATTGCTATTTACAAGCGCTACCGTAACCAGCAATTACCAACGCGCGGATATGCTGCGGTCGCAATGGCATATCGCAATTTACAGCAGTGGCAAAATTCACTCGACCTCTGGCAGCAAATTGTGGCAAAAGAGCCGCAAAATAAAGACTACCGTCGTGGTCTAATTTTAACCCTTGCTGATGCCGGCCACTATGATGAAGCGCTGGATAAGCTTCAGCAACTGAAGCGGGACTATCCTGATAACGCTAACTTCCTTGCCGAAGCCTATATCTACAAATTGGCTGGACGCCACCAGGATGAATTACTGGCTATAACTGAGACATTACCTGCCTCTACGGCTTCAGCGAATTACTCTGCAGAATATATACAGGCACTGCGCAATAACCAGCTTTCTGCCGCAATTAATGACGCGAATTTAAGCCCGGAGAGTAAGGCAGATATTCATGCGGAACTGGTTAGGCTCTCATTTATGCCAACCCGTAGCGAAAACGAGCGTTATGCTATTGCCGACCGCGCACTCGCACAATATGCAGAATTAGATGCACAGTGGAAAGATAAGCCAGAGTTCACTAAACAGTATCAACAGATCCAGATTGATCATCTCGGTGCTTTATTGTCCCGCGATCGCCATAAAGAGGTGATTGCGCAATATCAGCGTTTGAAGCAATCCGGCCAATCTGTTCCGGCATGGGCGCAATATTGGGTGGCGTCGGCTTATCTCAGAGATCAGCAACCGAAAAAAGCACAGGCAATGATGTCTGCGCTTTTTTATCACAAGGATCTATTAGCCAGCGATTTATCCGATGAAGAGCGTGCGGATCTCTTTTATAGCCATCTGGAAAGTGAAAACTATGCCAGCGCGTTAAACGTTACCCAACATACGATTAAAACTACCCCTCCTTATCGTCGGGTAATGGGTTCCCCGGTGGCTCTACCGAATGACAGCTGGTTACAGGGATATTCGTTTCTCTCTTCCGCCGCGCAATATGACAATGATTTACCCAAAGCTGAAAAAATAGCCAAAGAATTTGCGAATAATGCACCGGGAAACCAGGGATTACGCATTGATTATGCCAGCGTATTACAGGCACGTGGGCTGCCGCGAGCAGCAGAGATGGAACTAAAAAAAGCCGAAGTGCTTGAGCCGCGTAATATCAAGCTGGAAATTGAACAAGCCTGGAATGCATTAACCTTGCAGGAGTGGCAACAAGCCGCGTTTTTAACTGAAGATGTTGTCGCCCGCAACCCACAAAATCCCAGCGTTGAACGCTTACAGCGTGCCTTAGAAGTGCATAATCTTTCTGAGGTTCGTATTGCTGGATCTGTCGGGCTGGATTCAGAAGGTCCGGATAATGGCAAACATGATGTTAATTTCACCAGCGTGGTTTACTCACCACCTGTGAATGATAACTGGCGCGGCTTTGCCGGTTTCGGTTATGCAGATGGGCAGTTTAGCGAAGGGAAAGGTATTGTTCGCGACTGGCTGGCTGGTGTCGAATGGCGTTCACGCAATACCTGGCTGGAGGCAGAGTACGCCGGGCGTTATTACAATCATGAACATAAACCCGGAGCCCGGTTGTCAGGTTGGTACGATTTTAACGACAACTGGCGTATCGGCTCAGAACTGGAGCGAATCTCTCATCGCGTGCCTTTGCGGGCCATGAAAAATGGCATTACCGGTAATAGCGCGCAGGCGTATTTACGCTGGTATCAAAATGAACGTCGCCAGTACAGCACATCCTGGGCATTTACCGACTTTTCTGACGGTAACCGACGTAATGAAGTATCTATTAATGGTGAGGAGCGAGTTTGGTCTTCGGCAAGTTTCATCGTCGATTTTCAGCCTTCCATCTATTACGGGCAGAATACCAAAAATGACACTCCCTACTATAACCCGAAAAAAACGCTCGATATTGTTCCGGCATTTCAGGCAAGCCATTTGTTATGGCGAAACTATCAAAATAGCTGGCAGCAGACCTTCAGTGCTGGCGTCGGTGCCTCCTGGCAAAAACAATATGGAACGGATGTGATAACACAACTCGGCTATGGGCAACGTTTTTCCTGGAATGACGTTGTTGATGCCGGAGCAACGTTACGCTGGCAAAAACGGCCATATGACGGTAACAGAGAACATGACTTATCTATTGAATTCGATATGACATTCAAATTTTAAGGATCACTATGTTACGCAAAGGAAATAAATACCTGTTGGTGCTGATAAGTATCATTATGCTGTCAGCCTGTTTCAGCCAGCCGAAAACCAAATTCACACCGCCTCAGAATCGGGAAACATTAAAGGCCGAAACTCCATGGCCGCATAACGGATTTGTGGCGATTTCATGGCATAACGTTGAAGACGAACAAGCCGATCAGCGCTTTATGTCCGTGCGGACTTCCGCCCTGCGCGAACAGTTTGCCTGGCTGCGGGAGAATGGCTATCAACCCGTTAGCGTTGCGCAAATTCGTGAAGCGCGTCGCGGAGGTAAACCACTACCAGAAAAAGCGGTAGTGCTTACCTTTGATGATGGCTATCAAAGTTTTTACACCCGTGTTTTTCCGATGCTACAGGCTTTTCAGTGGCCAGCAGTGTGGGCGCCGGTAGGCAGTTGGGTTGATACGCCACTCAATCAGCCAGTGCAATTCGGTGATGAAAAAGTGGATCGGCAATATTTTGCCACCTGGCAACAGGTGCGTGAAATAGCGCGTTCGCAACTGGTTGAGATTGCCTCTCACACCTGGAATTCCCACTATGGCACACAGGCGAATCCTGCCGGAAGTCTATTACCCGTTTTTGTTAATCGCGTCTATTTAACTAACAGTGCGCGCTACGAAACGGAAGAGGAATACCGGAACAGGATCCGCCAGGACGCAGTCAAAATGACTGAGCAACTACGAAAAAATAGCGGTGTAACGGCAAAAGTATTTATCTGGCCTTACGGCGCAGCTAATGGCATTGCCATAGAGGAATTAAAAAAACTTGGCTATGACATGTTTTTCACCCTTGAATCAGGGTTAGGCACTGCTACGCAATTAGATTCTATCCCTCGGGTGTTAATTGCCAATAATCCGTCATTAAGGGAGTTCGCTCAGCAAATTATTAGCGTGCAGGAAAAATGGTCTCAACGCGTCATGCATATCGACCTCGATTATGTTTATGATGTAGACCGCCAGCAGATGGAACGCAATCTTGATGTGCTAATTCAGCGGGTTAAAGATATGCGCATTTCTACGGTTTATTTGCAGGCGTTTGCTGATCCCGATGGCAACGGTCTGGTTAAAGAGGTCTGGTTCCCTAATCGCGTGTTGCCGATGAAAGCGGATCTGTTTAGTCGTGTCGCCTGGCAATTAGCCAAGCGTGCGGGCGTGGAAGTTTATGCCTGGATGCCAGTATTGAGCTGGGATTTAGATCCTGCATTAACGCGGGTCGAATATTTACAGCCCGATGACCAGAAGGCGCAAATCCACCCGGCGCAATATCGCCGTCTCTCTCCTTTCGATCCTAAAGTCAGAGAGCAAATTGGCCTACTGTATGAGGATTTAGCCGGTCACGCCGCTTTTCATGGCATACTGTTCCATGACGATGCTCTACTCTCTGATTATGAAGACGCCAGTGCGCCCGCGCTTGCGGCTTATAAAAAAGCAGGATTTGCTGGCAGCCTTGCCGAGATTCGCCAGGACCCTGAACAATTTAAAAAGTGGACACGTTTTAAAAGTCAGGCGCTGACGGACTTCACCTTAGAACTGAGTGCGAAAGTTAAAGCGATTCGCGGCCCACAGGTTAAAACCGCACGCAATATATTTGCACTGCCGGTGATACAACCAGAAAGTGAAGCATGGTTTGCACAAAACTATGCCGATTTTCTGAAAAGCTACGACTGGACGGCGATTATGGCGATGCCTTATATGGAAGGGGTTGATGAGAAATCCGCTGATAAATGGCTAACGCAACTGGCAAATCATATTCAAACGATCCCTCTGGCAAAAGAGAAATCAATTTTGGAGTTACAGGCTAAAGACTGGAATGCTAATGGTCAGCATCAGACTATTAGTTCCCAAAAACTTGCTCACTGGATGAGCCTTTTACAACTGAATGGAGTGAAAAATTATGGTTATTATCCGGATGATTTCCTGAACAACCAACCTGAAATAGACGTTATTCGTCCTCAGTTCTCTACAGCCTGGTATCCGAAAAATGACTAATCGTATTACCTCGTTTTTTATATTGTGCCTGGTATTATTTATTCCTTTAAGTATTGCGCTGTTCCACTCCAGCGAATTAATGATGAGTTTTGTCTTTTTCTGGCCATTTTTTATGTCCATTATGTGGATAGTTGGTGGTGTCTATTTCTGGTTACATCGTGAACGCCACTGGGTATGGGGGGAAAAGGCGCCAGCACCGCAACTTAAGGATAATCCTCAAATCTCCATTATCATCCCTTGTTTTAATGAGGAGAAAAATGTCGAGGAAACGATTAATGCAGCCTTAGCTCAGCGTTACCAAAATATTGAAGTGATCGCCGTAAATGATGGTTCGTCGGATCAAACCCAGGCGATATTAGATCGTCTGGCCATACAACACCCCCGACTGCGAGTCATTCACCTGGCGCAAAACCAGGGTAAAGCCATTGCCCTGAAAACCGGAGCTGCGGCAGCGAAAAGTGAATACTTAGTGTGTATTGATGGTGATGCCATGCTCGATCGCGATGCGGCAGCCTATATCGTTGAACCGATGTTGTTTAATCCTCGCGTGGGCGCGGTTACGGGTAATCCGCGTATCCGCACGCGCTCGACACTGGTGGGTAAAGTACAGGTTGGCGAGTTTTCCTCCATTATTGGTTTGATAAAGCGCACCCAGCGTATTTACGGTAACGTTTTTACCGTTTCCGGTGTAATAGCTGCTTTTCGCCGCAGTGCGCTGGCGGAAGTAGGATACTGGAGTGACGATATGATCACCGAAGATATTGATATTAGCTGGAAGCTTCAACTGAATCAGTGGTCCATCTTTTATGAACCACGGGCGCTGTGCTGGATATTAATGCCAGAGACATTAAAAGGTCTCTGGAAACAGCGACTGCGTTGGGCACAGGGCGGCGCAGAGGTATTTCTTAAAAATTTGAGCAAACTATGGCGCTGGAAAAATTATCGCATGTGGCCGTTGTTTTTCGAATATTGCCTGACAACAATTTGGGCATTTACCTGCCTTGTTGGTTTCATTATGTATATTACTCAGCAATTGAGTGAGCCTGTAAATATGAGTATGGATCATATTGCTGCAACACATACTGCAGGAATATTATTATGCACTCTGTGTATTCTACAGTTTATTGTCAGCCTGATTATTGAGAACCGCTATGAGCATAACTTTGCCTCATCTCTGTTCTGGATTATCTGGTTCCCGGTGTTTTTCTGGCTGCTGAGTCTGGCAACCACGCTGGTTTCATTTTCCCGGGTGATGCTGGTGCGTAAAAATAAACGTGCCCGTTGGATTAGTCCAGACCGAGGAATCATGAGAGGCTAAGATGAATAGATTGATTATTACTACAAAGCAAAGCGCGGTCAGACAATTCATCGATTATCTGACTACCATTGTGTTATGGGCCGTGTTTATCTTTTTTTTGATGGTTTTTATAAATGATATATTGACTGGGTATTTCCTGGAGAGTGAGGTTAGAGCAAGGTTGCAGTTATATTTCTTTCTTGCCGCCGTAAACGCTATCATTTTAATTGTCTGGGCTGTCGGTAATATGCTGTTCTTTCATAAGAAACGCCCCGAAGAGGCTATTAATTACACCTCTCAGCAATTTTCAAACAGTCTTAAAATATCTGAGGAGACCTATCAAAAAATGCAGGATGCAAAAAATCTCCATGTATATTTCCATGAACATGGAAAGATAAAAAACGTAATGTCATAGAAATATTTATAGATAATATGTTGTTTTAACAAACACATAGTAATTATATGTAAGTGTTTCAGGACACAGGCACGGGATTTTATTATCAAATGTGTGCAGAATGATTATAAAGCCCATGTTGGTTTGCAGGATTAATCATTATATCTCCTCAGGAGGTGATTTAGGGGGGACGACAAAAAAGCACCGCAGGGTGCTTTTTTGTTTGCAATCAACTTGCGTTACTTCGTTTCTTCGCTTTTCGTATTTCGACAGCGCGGGCAATTCTTGAATCTAGCAGACGTGCCACTGCGGCAAAAACGGGCACTATGACTGAGTTCCCAAACTGTCGATAAGCTTGGGTGTCTGATACAGGAATCCGAAAAGTTACTTTTCCTGGCTGCTCGAACCCCATAAGTCGAGCACATTCTCTCGGGGTCAACCTGCGTGGACGCCGGGACATATTTTCTGGATCGTTAAATTCCTTTTCGCCAATACTCATATCCCAGCCACGATCAATCAGAATTTCAGATCCGTCCTTATGATACCGGGCACTGAGAGTTCGACAAATAGTTGATTTATCAATGGTATTAACAAGTCCAAAGCCAAAACCGTTCCCTTTTTCTTTATGCTTTTTGGCATATTTATAAAGATAATCCCATAGTTTTGGCGTCAAGATGTACTTTTCATTAACATCAGCATCGAGCAAATCTTTAACTGCCGGTCGCTGTTTCGGGAACTCTTTGACGATATCTCTAAGAGTGAAACCTTCAGCAAGATTTAGATCGCGCCTGAATCCCACCAGTACAATACGTTCGCGATGTTGAGGAAGGAAGTTTTTGCCATCAATAACCTTGGGATCATCTGCCCCCATAGAATCCGCATCCGCTACGTCATAACCCAGTTCATCAAGGGTATTCATAATCACGCTAAAGGTTTTGCCTTTATCATGACTCTTCAGGTTTTTGACGTTCTCCAGCACAAAAATGGCCGGACGACGGGCTTTAATGATGCGTGCAACATCGAAAAACAGTGTGCCCTGGGTTTCACATTCAAAACCATGTGCGCGGCCAAGCGCATTTTTTTTGCTTACCCCTGCCAGGCTGAATGGCTGACAAGGAAAGCCCGCTAACAGCACATCATGTTCGGGGATCTGCTCGACAATATGTGCGTAGGCTTCAGTCTCAGAAACCGTGGGGTTGCTGCTGAGAGTGACTTCGCGAATATCCTGATTAAACGAGTGCGTGGTTTTATCGTTGTACCAGTTCGCCTTGTAAGTGCGCACGGCATTTTTATTCCATTCGCTGGTAAAAACGCATTGTCCACCAATCGCTTCAAAGCCGCTACGAATCCCGCCAATGCCAGCGAAGAGATCGATAAAACGAAAACGGTAATGGGGATGATGAGCGGGTGGCGAGGGGAGCAGGTCGCGCAGCAACGCCTCTTCTGTGACAGTGAGTAATCGCGCCGTGTTTTTGCCTTTCAGCCAGCGGTTGAGCGATTCTCTGCTCCATTCAGACTTTCCCGCTTTTTTAAGCTGCTCTGCCACATACTTTTGACCATAAATTTCCACGACTTGATCAAGCAATGCCCGGTCGCGCTCCTGCTGTCGCTGTTGCTCAATTTCTGCTTGCGTGTGCAGCGTCAGTGAATCTAATTCCGCCATGGCATCTCCTTGGTATCTACCTGCGGAAATATATCACTCATTTGGGCTGGAAGAGAGTTAATCATAGCGCGCTACCGTCTGTTCCACGGCATTTTAGCCAATAGCAACGCCATGCCACACCAGCCGCTAAGCCCGGCAAATAGCAATCCGGCACCGACAAAGGCGGAAAGGAAAAAGAAGCCAGGATGAAAGCTAAAACCGAGGACGACGCCGATAAGGATTAAGCTTCCGGCAACGATTTGCACTTGTTGCATCAATGGTCGGGGAGAACGCTTATCCACTACTGTTGGCAGTTTTGCCTGCTTCCAGTTATTGAGCCCCCCTTCCAGAACTACTACAGATGCGGGCGCTGCTGCATTAAGTAACATTTCAATATTTTGCTCTGTGCGCATCCCCGACTGGCAATAAAAGACGACAGCCTGCATGTCGGCAGTGAGAGGGATTTTTTCACCGGCCTGCAGCTCGGTGAGCGGTAAGGAGATGGCATCGACCAGATGTTCCCGGTGAAACTCATCTTTCTGACGAATATCGACTATCAGCGCACCGTTTTCCTGTAGTTCTCTTACCTCATCAGGGGTGCGTTTGGTGTAGGGCATATATTCCTCCTGTTAATATATTTTCTTCCGGTATCAATTAAGATATGAAAGAGTAATGGTTGTGTTCTTAATATATCTTATTTAAGAAATAAGGTTGTTTTAATCATTCAATGATATCAGTTGCTTGTCATTATAAAAATATTAAATATGTTGATTCTCTTATTTTTAACATCAATCAAATAGATTTTTCCTTTTGATTTTTTGGAAAAACAAAAGAAAAAACATTGAAAAATTATTTATGCCGCACGGGCACGATGAAAAATATTTATTTGAAAAAGACAGAGATTGGGTTTATAGCTTTAAGAGCATTAAATATTGCCCAGAAAAATGTTTTACCGTACGCCATAAGGAGATGGGGATGAGTAATGAAACTGCTCAAGGAAAGTCTAATGAGATAGATGATGTCTATGCCTCATTGGAATTATCTACAGCCTTGCCAAAGACAAAGTTTCCGCAGAAAGAACGCGACCCACGTAATGTATTTGCCGCTGTGCGTGATGAATTGATGCTTGACGGCAACTCTCGTCAGAATCTGGCTACGTTCTGCCAGACATGGGTGGATGAAGAGATCCGTGAATTAATGAATTTGTCGATCGATAAGAATTTGATCGATAAAGATGAATATCCGCAAACGGCAGAAATTGAGAGCCGTTGTGTCCATTTGATTGCCGATCTTTGGCATTCACCGGCGGCAGAAAATACGCTGGGATGCGCCACTATCGGTTCATCAGAAGCGGCAATGTTAGGGGGGCTGGCCCTTAAGTGGCAATGGCGGAAAAAACGCAAAGCAGCCGGAAAACCAAGCGATAAACCCAATCTTGTCTGCGGGCCTGTACAAATTTGCTGGCACAAATTTGCTCGTTATTTCGATATTGAGCTGCGTGAGGTACCGCTTGAAGGCGATCGCCTTTACATGAATCCGGAAGAGATGCTTAAGCGCGTGGATGAGAACACCATCGGTGTTGTTCCAACGATGGGCATTACCTTTACCTGTGTTTATGAGCCAGTAAAAGCTATCCATGAAGCGCTCGATAAATTACAAAGTGAGAGCGGACTGGATGTGCCAATTCATGTTGATGGTGCCAGCGGTGGTTTTCTTGCTCCGTTCTGCGCGCCGAATATTGAATGGGATTTCCGCCTGCCACGTGTGAAATCTATTAATGGTTCTGGACATAAATTTGGCCTCGCACCGCTAGGCGCAGGTTGGGTCGTATGGCGCGAACCCGCCGATTTGCCGCAGGAACTGATATTTAATGTGAATTATCTTGGCGGCAATATGCCAACATTTGCCTTGAATTTCTCGCGACCCGGAGGGCAGATCATTGCCCAATATTACAACTTTCTGCACCTCGGTCATGAGGGATATGCCAAGATCCATAATGCCTGTTATGCGACGGCGCAATTTCTTTCGAGCGAAATTGAAAAACTTGGGCCGTTCAGGATGATTTTTGGCGGCGACAGTCAGCAAGGCATTCCAGCGCTAGCATGGCAGCTCAAAGAAGAAAAGGCGATTGGGGGCTATACACTTTATGATCTGGCTGATCGGTTACGTAGTCGTGGATGGCAGGTTCCGGCTTATTCAATGCCAGCAAATCGTCAGGATTTAGTGGTTCAACGTATCCTTGTGCGCCATGGTGTCAGCCGTGATTTAGCTGGGCTGCTTATTGATGATATTAAACGTGCGCTTGATTATTTCGAAAAGCATCCAGTTACCAATCCTTTGACTGCGAAAGAGGCGGGGGGCTTTAATCACGGGTAGGTAAAGACCGCGCTGAAACTTATCGATGTGAATTCAACTTATTGTGTAGTTTGATTCCCCGGAGGTGTGCCATGGAAAAGGCGAAATCGGCCGTTCCCGCCAGTCAATTATCGATGATAGGATTTTTTGCCATCACTGCATCCATGGTGATGGCTGTTTATGAGTATCCAACGTTTGCTACGTCGGGTTTCAGTTTGGTCTTTTTTCTATTGCTGGGCGGTGTCTTATGGTTTATTCCCGTGGGACTTTGTGCAGCGGAAATGGCCACAGTTGAAGGTTGGGAAGAGGGAGGGATTTTTGCCTGGGTATCGAACACACTGGGAGAGCGATGGGGATTTGCAGCTATCTCCTTTGGTTACTTACAGATTGCGATAGGTTTTATCCCCATGCTCTATTTTGTGCTCGGCGCACTCTCTTATATTCTCGACTGGCCAGCGCTGAACACCGATCCGGTCACTAAAACGATAGCAGCGCTCATCATCCTATGGGCATTAGCGTTTACGCAATTTGGTGGCACAAAATACACCGCGCAGATAGCTAAATTTGGTTTTTTTGCCGGTATCCTTCTGCCTGCGGCTATTTTGGTGGTGCTGGCTGTCAGCTACCTGTTAAGTGGTGCTCCGCTTGCTATCAAAATGGATGCTGCGACTTTTTTCCCCGATTTCACCAAAATAGGTACGTTGGTGGTATTTGTTGCTTTCATCCTAAGCTATATGGGTGTTGAGGCTTCAGCTACACACGTCAATGAAATGAAAAATCCTGGACGTGATTATCCTGCGGCAATGTTGTTACTGATGATTGCTGCAATATGCCTGAGTTCTATTGGTGGATTATCGGTGGCGGCGGTGATACCCCACAACAAAATTAATCTCTCTGCAGGTGTTGTACAAACTTTCAATGTTTTGATCTCTCACTACGGCGCGGGGCTGGAGTGGTGCGTGCGGGTGATTGCTGCACTGCTTGTGCTTGGAGTGCTGGCGGAAATTGCTTCATGGATTGTCGGCCCGTCGCGCGGTATGTATGTCACCGCACAAAAGGGTATTCTGCCCACTGCATTTGCCAAAGTGAATAAAAACGGGGTTCCGGTTGCATTAGTCGTCTCCCAGCTAGTGATTACGACTATCGCACTGGTTGTTCTGACCAATAGCGGAGGGGGAAGCAACATGTCTTTCCTGGTCGCGCTAACCCTCACCGTGGTTATTTATCTCTGCAGCTATTTCTTGCTGTTTCTCGGTTATATCCACCTGATCATCAAACAGCCAGCGCTGAAACGTACATTTCGTATTCCGGGGGGAAATGGTTTTCGCATTATTGTTGCGGTGGTGGGGTTCCTGCTCTCGGTACTGGCATTCTTTGTTTCGTTCTATCCGCCGGCGTCTATCGGTGGGGAGAGCGCCGATGAAACCTATGTGACATTATTAGTGATCAGTTTTCTGATTGTGTTTGTAATACCGTTTATCATTTATATGCTGCATGATAAACGAGGCAAGCAAACCAATGTCAAATTGGTACCCATTAATACAGGCAATGCCCCCATAGGACATTTTTTTACACACCCACGTGCGCGTTCAACTCATCATCTTGTTCCTGAAAGAAGTCATCGAGATAAATAAATATCTAATTTTTAGTAACGGTAATAAGAAGGAGGGGGAAAGATCTAATCTAATTACTTATTATCAGGCTAGTTAGCAAATTATTTAAGTCGTTCATCTGCGTTTATATATTCAGAAAACGACCGCGATTATGAACTTATCAATGAGGACATGGAAATGAAGAAAGTATTTGGTGCAGTTATTGGTGGCATCCTTCTCGTCTCAGCCAACGCACAGGCGGCAGATGACACTAAAGCGGCGAATAATACTAAACCGGTGAATAGCTGGACTTGCGAAGATTTCCTTGCGCTGGAAGGAAGTTTCCAACCAACGGCTGTGGGTTATGCTGAAGCACTTAATAACCAGGGTAAACCAGAAGATGCGGTTATTGATGTGCAGGGAATTGAAACGGTAACGCCAGCAGTCGTTCAGGCATGCACCGAAGATAAACAGGGCAGTTTCAAAACCAAAGTTGAAAGTGAGTGGAATAAGTTTAAAAAGAAAATGTAAGAGCTCGTGCATTAAGTGAAGAACACTAACATGGCTTACTGGGGCGATATCATCAGGTATCGCTCCGCTGCATTTATGCCCTGACAAAAGGCAACCATTTTAAGCTCCACCTCGTTCTGGTGGGTAATAAGATAGTTGTATTCATTTGGTGAATATTCTTTATTTTATAGAGAAAACTCTTACGGATATGCTCTCTTACAAGATGTACTATTAAAAGGGTTTACTGCTGTAACGATTCTGTCGTATTATTATTGAAAAATATGTTTTAGTATGCGCTGTGGGGTGTTTTTTTATAGAGTTTTTTTATTTTGCATGCTATGTTTCAGTTTGAAGCAGAAAAATACAGAGCTATATTGTGGCTAGCCGGAAAGCTAAACACGGTTTTGAATGATTCAAAATGTCAGGGTAGCAGCACATATCTTCCTCTCGGGTTTAAATGCCGTCGAATATAAAATTTGACAATACGCTAACAGAAATACCACAAACGCTAAGTTACATATTTTAGGTGAGTGCGTTGCGTAGAGTATCAAAAATGATAACGTGACAACTGATTTATAGTGTAAACTTTGGACTCTGATTTTATGATAACGAGTGCTCTTTTACTCACAGTTAATATTATTATAACCTTTCACTTTATTGTTGAATTATTCAACTATATGGTGAAATTTTGTCTTTATATTTTAATCTGTAGATTCTTTAATCTATTTTATCGTTTTCTGAATGTTGTCGATAAAGTTAACTGTTGGTATGAGGTAAAGGATGGGTTTATTAGAGTGAAAAACATACTGCGAACGTGATGGGTATAGTTTTATTTATTGTGTATTATTAATGATCGATTATGTGCCAGGTCGGTTTTATAGTTTAAATATGATCTTATCTTCATGAGAATCGTCCTAATGGAATAAGTTGAATCTTGTTGAAAGTCCTTAAAACATGAGCAAATGTGTACGTCTCATTTGGAAAGGGTAGGCTCATTCATGAATGGAAACTTAACAGGCTTAAAAATGAAAATCGATGTATTAATTGGCGAAAAAATTTATTTCTTGAATTTTATTTTTAATCGAAAATTAAGAACATTACAACAGGCTGAGAAGTCGATACAGCTCAGGAAAAAAGAGGCTGACGTGCTTGCCTTATTGTGTGACAAATTCCCTGATCCTGTATCACAAGAGGATTTTCTGTCCGAAGTCTGGGGCGGGAGTTATGTGACTTCGCAAAGTATTGCACAGGTAATCCGTTCGCTTCGGTTGAATTTGGGTGATAAAAAGAAAAACATAATCTTAACAATACCCAAACTGGGTTATAAGCTTGCCGTAGAACCATCCTCAGACAAAGCGACATTAGCAGAGTATAAGCAATCCAAAAATAACGAATTGTGCAATAATCAACAAAAAGAAAACTCACTTACAGAAGTTCCCGCCACAGATAAAAACGCTGCAGATAAAGAACCCAGGACATTAATTAGCTTTATCCATAATAAGAGACGAGTATTGACAACCAAGAAGGTTATTTTTTCTGTCGCAGTGCTTATTCTAAGCAGTATTATTTTTTTTGTTAATGATATAGAGAGTTCTTTGGAACACAACCATTTAAATTCAGCCATGACGCGTAAACTCGCTGATATGGGTAATAAATTTGAAGAGTTACAAAATCAGTTAACAGTTAAAGTGAATGATATTAACCAATTTCCCATTTTTGTGCATACTGATTCACATAACAATAAGAATTTCTCCTCTTCGACAGCAGAAAAAAACAGCAATGTTGGCAGTAATTCAGGGGAGTAGTGCATAAATTTAGTATTATTTACAGGTAAATTTTTCTCGGATACCTGCCTGGTAATTGACCTGAATATTTTTTATTAATTGTAACTTATGGGCAATAATGGAAGTGAGGTTATTAACATATTTATTATGATGCATGGGAGTTGCGGAGTGATAATTGCCAATACCTTCCCAAGTATATCCATAACGTTGAATGGCATTATTTAACACCCAAGCTCCTGAAAAAACATTAACGCAACTATTCTCGCGTAATTGTTGCTCAGAAATGCCCATTTTCTTTAGCTTCTGGAGATGGATGCTATTGATTTGCATCATTCCTATATCGCGTGTGTTATTTTTGTTTTGATTTATCACATCCTGCCGGTTGTTAGATTCTTGCCAAATTATAGCCTTAATAACCAGAGGGTTAATCTGGAAGCATTGCGCGGCCTCGTTAATACATTCACGTTGCAGCGCAAGTGTAATCGGTGAGAAGGAAAGAGTTAAAGCAAAAATAGTGAGTTTTTTAAATATAATCTGCATCGTGAAAAGTCCCGGCGGGAACCGGGATAGAATATAAAAGTAAATTAGATAAGGTCTTTGTCATCATCGGACGATATCATGAGCTTATTAACCATTTGATTGGTTAACATATTTACACCAAACATTTGCGTGGTATGTTTGTCGAGCGTGCTGGATGTATAGCTCTGATAGTCTGGATCTTGACGGAGTGTTGCGTCAGTGTAGAGTAATGCCGTATTAAGCTGCTGTAATGTCGGGGCAGTATCAGTTGCCAGACTTTTCATCTGCTGCAATAGTTCCTGGAGAGAACCTTCTGGTCTGTTGTTTTTGACATAGTTTAAAACTATATCATTAAAGCCAGGTTCATCGGCGGCAAGCTCATGCTGCTGTTGATTACGAGATAAAGCATCCATATTGTTAATTATGGTCATTTAATATTCTTCCTTTTCTTGCGTATAATAATCAAAACCTCTTCGCTCGCTATAGGCTAAAAGCTGTTGGCCAATATTTGAGAGCACTTCCGGGATTAAGGTGGTGAGTTTCTGGCCTGGTTCGATAGTTTCTTTTTCGGCCTGACTTAACCATTCCTGACATAATGTCCCTCCGGGAAAACGTATCGAGTCCATGTCATTTTGTATTGTGATATGGTTATCATCGCTGAATACATAGTTTGAGATGTCCACATCTTCGGGAAGCGGTACTTCTTTAGGAATAATGATGCGGATTGGCTTTTGATGACCGCATTTTTCCTGCAAATGGTGAATGATCCTGTCAACGATTACCGGATCATGCAAAGAGGTGCCCAGAGCCTCTTTCAGTCCATCACGGAAAGCATTAAACCTTTCGTTTTGGAGCTTTTCGTATTTATCCAACATCGTTATTAACTGCGAAAAAAAAAGTTCAAAACCAGCGGCCAGACCCTCTTTTTCACTATTTTCTCTTAATGTAACCGTATGCGACTCATATTCAGCGCGAATTTCGCTGCAACGTTGTAATGTCCGCTCCAGGGCGAGCGCCATACGACGAGATCGGTCCCGTTCAACTGATTTTATTAATGTATGCCGCTGCCAGTCCGGCGGCAGTTCATTGCTGAAAATCGTTCGCATAAGCTATTGCCATTTTTAATAGGTTAATGTGATGAGGAGTTTTTGCTGTATGGAAATCGGGCAGTTTTATCTCTGCAGGGAAACAAAGCCGCATACGCTGCTGAAAAGCACGTGGGACCTCTTTGACCAATCCCAGCAAAAACGCCAATCCCCAGGCGGCGGTATCACTATTGTGCTTGTTACTCTCTGTGTTGATGTGATGCAACAAGGGGAGGGAGATAAAGGATAATAGCCGGGTATCCGTCATCAGTGCCGCTCCCTGACGCATCAGTTCGTTGCGTAAAAGATATCCACCAATTAAGTGAGCAACACCAGGGAGCCGCTGCCAGTGTGAAAGAATAAGCGATGAGGTGATATCCCGTGGTTGCCACTGCTCTGCGACATCATCTAATTGGCAAGAGGTAACAATCCAATAATTGAGTAAAACATCACTCCACATATCGCCATTACGTAAACTTTCTGGCAGGTGGCTTGGATGAATATAAGCCGCCGGACTATACAGAATATGCATAATACGTTCGTCTTCAATCTTCATTGCGCTGGCGGTTCCTCTTCTTTTAGATTGAGAGGCTCCTTACGACGCAATCCTGGAATGCGGCCGCTTTTATAAAGCAAATAAGTTGCCGTTGCCAACGAACAAATAATGATCACTACCAACAAAATCAGCAACGGGCTTGGCGCTTCGGCAGGGACAGTCAAAGGGGGAGAGTACTGAATCACCGGCGCGGGAAATAACACGACAGATATGTTTTCATATTGAACATCATCAAGACTATTTTTAATTAAAGACTTGATCTGTGAAATGAACATATTGTCATCAATCTCACCTTTGTATGAGATAAGCACCCCTACATGGTTAGGTGATTTTTTGTTTGAACTCGTATTGAAAGCCGGGTAGCTCACATGTACACGTGCATTGACAACCTGAGCGATGATACGTAAAGACTGCTCAAGCCTCTGCTCTTGTAAGGAAAGCACCCTTGCTTGCTCCGCATTAGGTGAAGCAACAAGAGAACTGTCCGGAAATGCTTGCCCGATTTGTACTTCTGCCGCCCAGGGCAACTGATATTGGTTAATAATGGATAATGCAGCGGTACTTTCCGATGGCGTAACGGTAACTGTATATCCCGCTTTAAGCGTGCCATCTTTTTGCGCAGCTATATTATGTTGCTGTAGTATAGCAAGCACCTGGTTCGCCTGTTCTTGTGTCAGATTGTCCAGTAGTTTCTGATCATGGCAACCCGCGAGCACGGTTACAGTGAATAGGATAATCACTGTACGTAAAAGTTGACTGAACATTATTGCGATTTTTCCAGGGTTTCAATTGTGCTAACCCCTTTGCGTGCAAGCGTGCTAACAAGGGAAACGTAGTTTGTATATTCACCAATATAACTTTGGAGAATTGCTAGCGCTTTTGGGTCGCTAGTAAACCTGGGAGATTGACTCAGTGCATTAATCATATCTTTATATTGAACATGTGTTTCACTGATTTTATTAAAAGCGCTGGAGACTAAATTATTAAAGTTTTGATCATGTACAGTAACAGAAAGCTGATCTTCAGCAATGGGAGTATAGGGGGTTAAATCAGTTAACGCTGTTAATGCTTCCAGTGGCTGGCTCATAGTCACTCCTTACAAGGAAGGTACGGGCTGCCCCGTACCACAATAATTAACGGAAGAGCTGGATAATTGCGGCGCCAACGTCTTTATACGCTTTCACCGTGCTGGTTTGGGCGTTACGGAATAACGTATATTCCTGCAATTTTGCCTGATAGTTGGCCAATACAGCAGGGTTTGATGGATCTGCCTGCAGTTCCTTTTCAGCAGCTTCAAGATCCGTCATCATTTGTTGCGCACCGGTCTCAAACTCTCCAGAAAGGCCGTCGAGAAAATAGTTGTTGTTGAAAGATAAGTGAGGGTTAGTATAAGACATGTTGTGTATCTCCTTGTTTCAATGGAAAGTACCAATGCTGTGGGTTCATAAAAAGGTAACCATCAGACGAGTCCACATAAGATTTATTTTGCAACCAATCTTCATCAAGATTAATGGAAAAGTTAATAACGGACCCACCCCATTGATGTTTAAAATCTTTAATAAAATGCCGCAAATTATTAAGTGTTGAGTCATTAAGGGCGTCACGAACTACCAGAGCATAACCTGCAGTCGTGTTTATCTGTCGGTAAGAAATATGTAATCGGTCAAGCCCCTGGCGCGCGTCTTTTAATAATTGGACTTTCGTTTTGAGCTTCGTCCTGATATCAAGGGCAAAAGGGATATTTTGCAAGGCAAGTGCATTGAGGCCGGCCTCTTCATCCTTAGAGAGAGGACGATAAATGGCAAAAACAGGATGCTGTGGTAAACGATTATCAAATTGTAAAACAGGGTAGCCGGCGTTACGTAAAACCTGAACAAGCTGATGTCCGTATTGAGGTAACCAAAGCAGTTTCACATTGGTATTTTCTTTCAATTTGACCAGCGCTTCCTGAGCCCATTCCATTTCTGGATGATTTTTCGCTAAAACATAAATCGTCTTATTATCTCTGCTGGCGACAATCTCTAGTGGGGCTGGTGCACCTGTAAGTGCCTCACCCAGTGTGAACAGACGTCGATCGTACTCTTGCTTTTGATACCAGACGACTGAAGCCATAATGATAAGCAGCAGGAGTAATATAGAACCCAAAATAATAACTCTTTTTTTCTTTGTATTACTCTCCTGGGGGTCTTCGCTATGAGTAAACTCGGCATCAACCGAGGGAGCATAATTGAAATTTTTAATCTCCTCGCTCCACTCATCTTCACAACGTTTAAATGCAAGACGAATATGCTCATGAATAAATATTTCATTATCTTTAACTATCGTGTTAAAGCTGCCATTTTGATCATGAATTTCTACACGAAAACCTGCCTCATCATCATTTTCAATGTATTCGGCTAACCTCAGGACAATGTTTGGTGAATCAATGTCGCAAGGTATATATAGGGTATTTTGCGCATAATGAGCAGCATGCTCTTGCGCAGAAGACAACTCGGCAGTTTTGTCTACAAGCGCATGTTTGGGATCAATAATGAGGAAATAGTCATCAGCAGGAAGGAGTAATTCACAGCCAAACATTGGCCCGAACAATACCTTCATTGTATAGTTTTGTTCTGTGTTTTTTTGCATCATAGCGCTAATAGCTTCTTTCTCATTACTATTCATAGTATGGAATCATTGAATTATGAAGAAATTATTGTTTATGTTCATTAACTGGGAATTCATAAATACACTAAATACTAAGTCGTCACACGCAATTAAATAAGGTATATTTAACTCTCATTTTCAGGAACATAAATAATGCCTGCTTTAACACACTGCCGCAACGGCATGAGGTAATGTGATAGGTAGCGACGGTAACTGAAAAAAACGAATCTAGACTTTATTTATTGTAGCTGGCAAAAGCAATGTGTGGGGTTGATTTTTTGTTGATTTTTTTCTAAAAAAAATTATTAAAACATTATCTTTTTTTTCCTTGATTGACTGGCCTTTTTTTTATGCTACTTTTTATTTTTATGAATTTAGTATTTGGCTAACGGGCAATGCGTAAGCAGTGCGTGCCTGTAATTTTTTTCTTACCCCTTTTTGCGGCAATTACTGAGGTCCCATGAAAAATACATTAATCAATGGTGCTGAATGTCATAAAGCAGGCCAGCAAGGATATGAAAGAAAGTTAATGTCTAAACCGAATGAAATAACTAATGATTCACTGGAAATAGACAACTCTTTGTTATTGGCAAGGCCAAAGAATCCTAACTCTGTACTTACATATATCAATACTTCTGGCGAAGTAGCGCAAGTGATCGAAAGTAAGGGAACGCCTCTAATGATAGCTTCTCGCGATCATATGATGGTAGCGCTCGCAGATTCATGGAGTGTTGAGCTATTCCCTCTGTCGCAAATAACAACCCTTATTTCATTCCTGGATTATCAAATGAATCTGGGCACTAAAGTATCCAGTAAAGTGACAGGTAACGATGATGGATCATTAGTTTTGAGTTGCGATGGTTGTATTATCTTACGACTTGAACAAAACTCTAAAAAATTAATGGATATATTAATTAATGGCGTGCTTGAGCCTCAAAAACAGAGTCTGCAGCATATTTTTTCCTTCGTGCGCAATATCGAAAGCTACTGGGTTGCTTACTTTTTATTATCTCAGGTATTTAATGAAGATAAAGAAAGTGATAATCATAAGCTTTACAATGCTTGTAAAGTTTACGGCGTATCAGAATCCTATTTCAGGAAGCTTTGCCATAACGCTTTCACCCGAGGCCCGAAAAAGCAATTACGTATGTGGCGAGCGGCTCATAGCGCATTACAACTCATTGAGAAAGATAAGTCTATTTCAACTATTGCTGGTAATAATGGTTACTCTTCATCTTCTCATTTTTCGAGTGAAATAAAATCACTCTTTGGCATTACTCCCAGGGAGTTTAAAAAATTGGAAGGTTTACTTAATGAATAGGTTGTTACCCGGGATGGTTGCTTCACGATTGGCAATCATATTGGTAGGAATGTTTTTTTGCGTGCAAAGCTCAGCAGAATTGTTTGATAAACAAATCATACAAAATAATGGCACAGAAACTTTTGATACTGCACGCAATACCGACAACATTTATGTTGCCAGCAATAACAGTGTTCAGCAGCTGTTTTACGTTCTTGGTGGTGCGCTAGGTCGGCCTATTATTGTCAGCACCGAAGCCGCCAAAAAAAGGGTATCCGGTAATTTTGATCTCGGAAAACCTAAGGAGCTGTTATCTACGCTGGCTTCTCGTACGGGTCTTATCTGGTATGACGATGGTAGCTCTCTCTATGTGTACGATAATAATGAGATGCAAAGCAGTGTTGTTCGATTGGTATACGCCCCGTTCGACCGCTTGCTTGCCTATCTGCAATCCACGGGTCTTTACGATCCGCGCTTTGCTCTGCGTTCCAATGGCAATGCAGGTTCATTCTATGTTTCAGGGCCGCCGGTGTATGTCGAATTAGTTACGGCTGCCGCTAATTATATTGATGCAAACTATGCCAGACCGGGAACGGGTGAAACGACGATCCGCGTGATTAGTTTAAAAAATACGTTTGTTACCGATCGGACGTACACGCAGCGTGATGAACCGATTGTTATCCCTGGGGTTGCAACAGTATTAAACCAATTGCTGAATAATGCTCAGGATAGTAATGGTCGACGCGGCGCTATCGGTGGGGCACTCATAACTGTGGACAATGACACCCAGCATGCGCTGGAAGTTGCTTCTGCCAGCCAAACCGGGAATTTTCCCCCGCTGCCAGCATTTGGTTCAAAACCGGTAGCCCCTCGCGCGAATGAATTAAACGGCGGTGGGCAAAGTAATATCAATATTGTGGCCTATTCAGACACAAATAGTCTGCTTATTCAGGGCACTGAGCGGCAGGTCAGTTTCGTTGAGGATCTGGTGCGTGCAATTGATATTCCTAAACAACAGATTCAGCTGTCACTATGGATTATTGATGTTTCAAAAGATGATATCAATGAGCTGGGAGTGCGTTGGCAGGGGGCTGCAAAAGTAGGAAATAACGGTATTACTTTTAATACTAGTTCGCTTACACCGGAAAATAGCATTCATTTTCTTGCGGATATTTCTGCACTGGCACAGAAGGGAAATGCACAGGTGGTTTCTCGGCCTGAAATTTTAACCCAGGAAAATGTGCCAGCGCTTTTTGATAATAACAGCAGCTTTTACGCCAAGTTGATCGGTGAGCGTACAACTTCGCTGGAAAAAATCACTTATGGCACGATGATTAGCGTGCTTCCACGTATTGCGCAGCGGCATCGTGAAATTGAGATGATCCTCAATATTCAGGATGGTGGGTTACCCCTGAATTCAAATGGTACTACTGAAGATGTTGATAACCTGCCAGTTGTTAGTAACACCCAAATTAGTACTGAAGCTCGAGTACCGATTGGTTACAGCCTGCTGGTAGGTGGCTATAGCCGTAATCAGGATGAAAACCATAATCTCGGAATACCGCTGCTGCGAGATATCCCCTGGGTTGGTAAGTTGTTCGATTATAGCTACGTTAGCCATAAAAAGATGGTGCGTATTTTTTTAATACAACCGCGATTGCTTGCTAATGGAGAGACATGGCAAGGACGCAATGATAGCGAGCCTGTACTTGGTCGTACTTGGGTTGGTAATAACGTGACGTTGAAATCCACGGTTTCGATGTTACGCAATTCGATGGACAAATAAAGGTTGTAATCAATGCCCATTCGTTCAACAGGTGCTGTTGAGTTTAATCGCACCGATCTTCGTCCAACTGAAAACTATTCCGCCAGGAATGGTGACGATGGCATTGACCAGGCTCCGGTGGTTAATCTTCAGGCGGAGTTGAACGATGCTGCTGAGGAGATGGCATATCTTCTTAGCACCTTCGGCCGCTTTAATCGAATCGGGCGTAAGAATGATGGTGTTGAAAACGATGCACAACCCGCAATTCTTGAAGATAATGCTGATAAGAAACTGGAACTGCTCATCAAGCAGGTGGCTAAGTTACGCGATTTTAATCAGTTGCTTAACTACGCTCGCAGCCTGTTTCCCAATGACAGTGATTTGATGCTTGCTCTGCGTGAATTATTGCACAGTCGGCAGGTTTCTGAGCAGTTAAAAAAAGAAATAAAAAATGCGATGGCAGAATTGCAAAAATTTGGTGATAACCAAAAAATGCAATCTGGCATTAATGTTAGTCGCGTGGCGGTACGATTCAGTGAAGGGAATGGCGATAAACAGTTATCAGCTCAAAGTTTACGCAATAGTTATCTTCGCTTTCTGGAGCTGGATTTACCCCCATGCTTTATCTATCAGGACTGGATTGATCAATATGGTAGCCACAACCGTAAACGTTTATTAGCGTTTACTTTAGCGGCAATCATTGCAGATATGAAGGCCAATGAGCCAGGTATCCATTTTGATGAATTTGGACCTCTCTGCGCCAAATTATCTGAGGCCCGTGCATTACACACTCTTGATATGACTTTAAACGAAAACTTTGCTGCGTTTGAATTTCGTGAAAGTCTGCGTAATGGGCAGCTAATGCTTGAGGAAGAAAATATAGTTGGCCTGTATATGACTGGCTTGGTTGATTTTAATAATTTGGACATTGCCATCCAAACGTTCAGTCACGACTATATGTCAGAGTTACCTATTAAAGAACGGGCCAGAGTCATGCAGGCTCTCAGTAATGTCTATAGTATGACGCCGGCATCGTTGTTCGCCGATGAGACGTTTCGAGATATCGTTCGGAACTTTATGGCTTCATTAATGTTCTCTCTTTCAGTGAAAGAGAGAAATTCTGGTATCTGGAAAGAACATTACAAATGATCATGTTAAATGTTGTGATCGTTATTACTGGTTAATCGTTGGTGCAAATGTTGCAGAAATTTATATCACAAATTCGAAGCAGACCTGAGCTGATTATTCTGGTAATCATGGTTATGGTGGTGGTGATGTTAATCATTCCACTTCCAACCTGGTTAATCGATTTCTTAATTGGCTTGAATTTGACAATGGCGCTGCTGATTTTTCTGGGGTCCTTTTATATTAAAAGGATTCTCGATTTTTCAACGTTTCCCTCAATTTTATTAATTAGTACGATTTTTCGCCTTGCTATCTCTCTATTAGTACCAGTCGCCTGGTATTAACCGATGCAGATGCCGGGGAAATTATCGCCAGCTTCGGTGATTTTGTTATCGCTGATAACCTGGTGGTGGGCTTCGTCATTTTCATGATCGTTACGGTTGTGCAATTTATCGTTATAACTAAAGGTTCAGAGCGTATTGCTGAAGTAGCCGCTCGTTTCTCCCTTGATGCTATGCCGGGTAAACAGATGAGCATTGATGCTGATCTTAAGGCCGGCGTGATCGATGAGAAAGAGGTGAAGCGACGTCGTAGCGATTTAGAAGCGGAAAGTCAGCTTTATGGTGCGCTGGATGGCGCAATGAAGTTCATTAAAGGCGATGCTATTGCCGGTATCATCATTATCTTTGTTAACCTGATCGGTGGGATTTCAGTTGGCGTTTTCCAGCACGGCATGGATATTTCGCACGCCTTATCAGTATTTACACTATTGACTATTGGTGATGCGTTAGTAGCACAGATCCCTGCACTGTTAATTTCCATCAGTGGTGGTTTGATTGTTACTCGTGTGAATAATAGCGAGAACAACAACCTTGGGGCTAAAATTCTGCAGGATGTGTTCTCTAATAAATTTATCCTGGTCATTACTGCCATTCTTGCTGTTGCGCTTGGATTGTTGCCTGGCTTCCCGCTACCAATATTTATTGTGCTGGCCCTTATATTGTTAGGAATGTTTTTTAAACATAAACTTGATGAGAAAAGAGGCATCAAATCACAATCTGCCGCTGAGATGCAAGAAGAGGAACCGGTACTTAAAAGCAAACCTGTTATGATTGATGGTGAATATATTCCTGAGACAATTCCATTGATCATTACGGCATGGCAGGGATATGAGAATTTCTTTAAAGAACATAACCTATCTTCATTATTGAAGCGCAATTTTTTTGTTGAGTATGGTGTCCGTTTACCCGATGTAGTAATGAATTACGAAGAAACTGCCCCTCGTGGATCGTTGGGAGTAGCGATTAATGAAGTACAGGTTGCTTCTTATAATATTATTCCCGGCATGAGTAAGGTGTTAATGCGTGGCGAAGAATTACAAGTCATTGATGATACAGTGCAACTCATTGAAACCCCTCAGGGAAATACATATTGGCTACCGGATGAAAGAACTGAAAAAGCATTCCAGTTAGGATACTACACGCGCAATGCCATTGACGAGTTTTATGCCTGTGTCTCAACATTATTGGTACATAATATTACTGAATTCTTTGGTATCCAGGAGTCTAAGACACTTCTTGATGATTTAGAGAAGAAATACCCTGAGCTGCTTAAGGAATGCTATCGAAATAATACCGTTCAGCGTATTACAGAAGTGTTTCAGCGTTTACTGCAGGAACGTATTTCCATCAGAAACATGCGACTTATTCTTGAAGCTTTGGTGCAGTGGGCCCCTAAAGAGAAAGATCCCATTATGCTGGTCGAACATGTACGAGGTGTGTTGGCTCGCTATATTTCGAATCGTTTTTCCACTCATGGTCGTATCAGAACCCTGGTAATGTCTCACGATATGGAGAATAACATTCGTGGCGGGATACGCCAGACATCTGCCGGTACGTTTATCAATCTGCCACCGCCAGAGACCGAAAGTATTCTGAAGAGCCTGGAAAGTACACTATCTATAAATGGTGTAAATGCAAGGGATATTATTTTAATGGTGTCATTGGATATCCGACGGTTTGTGAAAAAAATTGTTGAAGGCACCTACCCGGAAATGGAAGTCCTCTCATTCGGAGAAGTCTCTACCGGTGTTGATGTCGATGTTATTGGCTCACTTGAAAATCTGGATTGAGGTAGAAAATGAAATACGACTTAGTGGCATTGTTATCCACCATGCTTAGGGATGCAGGTATTGAAGATATTATCGACAAAGACCTCAGCAATCATTCGACTATCTCTCTGAATATGAAAGATGATATTCCGACCATACATATCAAGAATGAAGATGATGACGTATGGGTTTGGGCAAAACTTTGCGATTACAACGTTGGGAACTTAGCTTATTCTAGCGCGAATTTATTTCCGGTAATGTTTAATTACAATGAGGAAATTTTCTATTGTGGCCAGCCCTGTTTATATCCTGTCGACGGCAATCTTGAACTTCGTGCGCAAGTAAAGGAGCAGTACCTGCAAACACCAGACGCCTTCCTGAGCATGTTGGATCATTATTTAATGATTCTGCAGGATTTTCGTGCCGTGTTGGTGTAGTGATTCCTGGAGAAGATGATGGTCGCGCAATGTTTAGTTCACCTCGCTCATCCCTTACGCATTCAGGGGAATGTTATTGAGGCGCATCTGCCCGGAACACAGATTGGTGAAATCTGCGAAATACAACGATCGCTGCTGGAACCAGAAGTTTTGGGTTTCGCGCAGGTCATCGGTTTCAATAAAGAACATACATTGCTAAGCCTGCTCAATGATAATCAGGGCTTTTCCCGTAGTAATGTATTGCTGCCGACTGGCAAACCGTTTCGCATTGGTATCAGTGAATACATGGCGGGAGCAATAATTGACGCGACGGGAAATATTCGCGGTCGGCTTGATGATGCGCTGGTTATGCCATTAAACGGGACGACAAGCCTTGATGTAACGGGTGTTCCGCGGGATTTCACCCAGCGACGGCCCATCTCTTCTCCGCTGGAAACAGGGGTCAGGGCTATTGATGGCCTGCTCACGTGTGGTCAGGGACAACGTATGGGGATTTTCGCCGCAGCAGGTTGCGGTAAAACCTCATTAATGAACATGATCATTGAGCATTCGGAAGCTGATGTCTATGTCATTGGGTTGATTGGCGAGCGTGGTCGTGAAGTGACCGAATTTGTTGAAGAGCTACGGCAATCTTCCAAAAGATCACGGGTCATTCTCGTTTATGCCACCTCAGATCGTTCTTGTGTTGAACGCTGTAACGCAGCGCAAATTGCCTCCACCATTGCAGAATACTTTAGCGATCAGGGGCTGAATGTATTGCTATTTGTGGATTCAATTACTCGCTATGCGCGTGCATTGCGTGATGTCGCCCTGAGTATGGGCGAATTGCCGGCACGACGTGGTTATCCTGCGTCGGTTTTCGAAGCATTGCCGAAACTGCTGGAACGACCAGGGCGTTTCTTGAATGGATCTATTACTGCGTTTTACACAGTATTAATTGAAAATGAAGAAGAGGCTGATGTTATTGGCGATGAGGTGCGCTCGATCCTTGATGGCCATATCTATCTGAGTAAAAAACTCGCGGCTCAGGGGCATTATCCAGCGATTGATGTTTTACAAAGCATTAGCCGTGTTTTCCCGCAGGTGACAACTCTTGAGCATCAGCAAATGGCGACGTGTTTTCGCGAGCGTCTGGTTCGTCAAAAAGATATGCAGCTATATATTGATCTCGGCGAGTATCGGCGTGGAGAGAATGAAGAGAATGATGTCGCTTTTGATAAAAAAGTGATCATGGAGAAATTCCTCAAACAGGATATGTCGGAAAAGACAGATATGCAGAGCTGCCTGGAATATTTACATGGATGCGTGGCGTAAGGGTACTGAATTTGTACGCATGTTGGAGCGTAAGCAGGAGATCGTTCAGGGTAATATCGCTCAGGCGGAAAGTCGCCTGCGTAATATCATGGCACTTATTGACCAGCATCAACAAGAATATTCATCCATAAATCAGCAAATTAAGTTATTGACGCCATCAGGCGTTCTTAACAGATCGGATATTTATAAAGGAATCAGGCGCCAGGGGGCATTGTTAACGCATCAGCAGATGGTTATTCAAAAAATTACCCAGCTTGAGGAAGAAAAATACGCTCAGGAGCAGAAGCTTGAACATTACCGTTCAGAGTTAAACCTTCTGGATAAGAGACATTACAAACTTACTTTTTATTTGAAGCGACTGCGTAGTGAGCACTTACGTCGCCTTGATAACAATGCCGAAAACGAGATTCAGGAGATAGCCTGCTATGGTCGAAAAGATTTCTGAAACAGCAGCCAGATCGATTACCAGTATCGATGAAGTGTCAGATAAAAATAGTTTTTTCGAGCGTCTTTTTAAAAAGAAAAAAGAGAAAAAAAATGCTGACCAGATTGATATTGCTGCACTGGTCCAGCGTCATATAGCTCCGATACACCATGCTAACTCCCTGCAGCATGGCGGTAATTCCTCCGTGGATAAGGGAGTGAAGAAAAATTCTGACCTCATGTTTAAGCCGTATAATTGGGGACATGACAAGCAGCAGCGGAATTCTATTTTAGGCCGTACAAGCGCATTTTTTCCGCAATTAACTGCCCGGAAAATAGCAGGGCAGAAGGATAGCCCTCCCGATATTCAGGCAGCCCGCGGACAAAAAAGAAATATTGCTGCCGTTGGCCAGCATAATGGCTTACACCTGAAAAGTGAGTTTATCCCGGCGATTGCTGCAACGTTATCGCATAAATTCGAACCGGTTAACGAGGGGAGGATTGCTGTCAGTGGCTCAGCTGCTATAGATAGTATTGCGCTTGTCAGCAGTGCCGATGCTAAGCCGCCGCAATTAGAGCGTGATTTGCGGGATACGTTAAATAATGATCATAATTCTGATGCGATCGGTGTATTTACCACGGGAACAATGCAACGTGAACGTTCTGCATTACCCCAGGCAGAAGTAAACGCGCAAAATGAAAAGCCATCATCCCTGCAGCGCATGAATAATGATGTGCAGACAGCAGATAGCGCGACAAATAAAAAATCGATGGATCTTAATTATTCATTTCAGCGCTGGTCCGGCGATCATTCCGTCAAAGTTTCAATTCCTGCGAACACAAGACGCGAAGGCGATGTCACTCTGCTACCTTCCGGCACACGGGCTGCCGAAGTCATTTCCAGAGAAATAGTCCATTTGCCTGGCTATAAGCCGGAGATCCTTCAACCCTTACAGTCGGGAATACAAACAGTTATCTCCGATTCAACAGCAGATCAGTTTCAATCCGGTCAGGATCAAGAGCAGCGTGAGCGCCAGCGTCAGTATGAGCAGCAGGAAGAGGATCTGGCATGAGCCTACGCAGCCATTTACGCGTGAGGAACGCTAGCCAAACAGTGCTGGAAATTCTGCGTCAGCAGCATCCGGGTAGTGAAATTGCAGAGCGACAACATGGCGTTCGGTATTTGCAATTGCGGTTGAGCAATCAATTCGGTATCGATGCCGTTGCATTTCTGGAGATTGATCTGTGGTTGCGTGAAATGGATCTGCACCTGCCGGGTATTCCATGGTTGCAAGTACCGTTAAGTTACTTGACTCGCTGGTTAAATAATCTGCAACTCAGTTTTTTGGTAGAGGATGTGGTTTGGGAAGTTCAGCAGATTATGTTGCCTTCTGAACCGATGCCGGAAACATTATTATCACTCGCTGCCCAGCCTTGTTCGCTGCTATGCCTGGAATGGCCGGTATCTGAAGACGCTGACTCTCAGCGTGCAATTTCAACTTCCCGGCTCCCTTTCACGTTGCACTATGTTTTGGGGCAAAGCCAGTTACCGTTATCCGCCCTTACAGAGATCGCCATCGGCGATCTTTTGCTGATTAAAGATTATTCACCGACTTTGAATATTGGTCAACGGCGGGTATTTAGTTTTAGTTATGATGGGAATCAGGAGATTATTGTGGAAGAGTTTTATGGCCAATATGCAGACGAATATCAGAGTGAAGAAGAAATTGCTCTGGACTGGACTAAACTGCCTGTAAACATTGAATTTGTGCTGGATAGCAGCACGGTCACTCTCGCGGAGCTGAACAATATTGGTCCTGGTTCTGCTCTGCCCGTACAATTAGGCGCAGAGCAGAAAATAAAGATTTACTTAAACCGTAAACTTTTTGCTCTTGGTGAATTGGTTGCACTGGAAGAAGGGGGATTGGCTGTAGAAGTAAACCAAATGAATCCAGGGGCAGCGTCTGAAATGAGTTATTCCGATGCTGAATAATGATATTTCTTTAATTGCGCTGCTTTCGTTTTTTACGTTACTGCCTTTCATTATTGCCGGCGGCACCTGTTATATTAAGTTTTCTATCGTGTTGGTGATGGTGCGAAACGCACTGGGGATCCAGCAGGTTCCCTCAACGCTAACGCTTAATGGTGTGGCGCTTATTCTGACTGCCTTCGTCATGATGCCAGTTTGTCAGAAGATTACAGATTATATTGAATCAAATCATATCGATCTTAACAATGCCAATTCAGTTAATCAGCTTATGGAGCAGGGACTGGGAAGTTATCGGGATTACCTGGTCAACTACTCAGATCACGATTTGATTCGTTTTTTCAATAAAGTCCAACAGCAAAAAACGGGTGAACCAGAGCCCGTTGTTGAGGACCATGAATTAACATCCTTGCCATTAGTGACGCTGATGCCAGCCTATGCGCTTAGCGAAATACAGAGCGCATTTAAGATTGCCTTCTATATTTATGTACCTTTTGTCGTCATTGATATGGTGGTTTCCAGTATTTTATTGGCATTAGGGATGATGATGATGAGTCCGGTAACCATTTCTATCCCCATCAAATTAATTCTTTTTGTGGCGATGAATGGTTGGAGCTTACTGACTAAAGGATTGATCGGCCAATATGCCGATCTGATGACATCATGAATAATGTTTTATTTATTGGAAATTCTGCATTGATCGTGGTGCTGAAATTATCAGCAGTGCCAATTGCATTTGCTACGGTGGTGGGGGTGATAATTGGTCTTTTCCAGACGGTAATGCAAATACAGGAACAAACGTTGCCATTTGGCCTGAAGATGCTGGCGGTCTTTGCCAGCATCTTTATGTTAATTGAGTGGTTTTCTGCTGAAATGATGAATTTCGCAACCCAGGCTTTCACCATGGCTTTTCATTAACGCGGTAATATTATGCTTTTCGTTGCACTTTACCTGCAGTTTCAGCATGGCGTACTCACGTTTGTGATGGCATATGCGCGGCTGGGCATCGTCTTCTTTATGCTGCCTGTGCTAGGGGAGCGCGTATTATCAAATTTAACCATTAAAAATACGATTATTGCGCTGACCATTATGGGATTGTGGCCCTGCTTCGAGACTGTCATTGTGCCGGAACAGGGGTGGTTAATTCTGTTAGTTAAAGAATTTATCGTTGGATTAATACTCGCCGTATCGCTCTGTATCCCTTTTTGGGCAGTGACTAATCTGGGTGAAATTCTGGACAACCAGCGTGGAGCCACCATCAGCGACAGTATTGATCCGGTCAATGGCGTGCAAACATCTGTATTATCAAGTTTTTTAAGTTTTTCCTTTGGCGCCATTTTCTTTTCCAGTGGCGGTATGAGTTTATTGATGGAAGCATTAGCAAATAGCTACTATCTATTTCCCCGCGGGGGGGATTTATCAGTATTCCGCTGGGAAGAAGCTGGCAATCTCCTGATTGTTCTGGCTGAAGCGAGTATTATGCTTGCGGCCCCGGTATTGATTGTGATGATGGTAGCCGAAATATTGCTGGGCGTATTTGCTCGTTACTGCCCCCAGCTGAACCCCTTTTCCTTGTCATTGACGATCAAGAGTTTTATCGCTTTCATCATTTTTCTGCTGTACGGCTTTCATGCCATGTCTGAGAAACCTCTGCACATGTTTTCTCTAACTCATTTCCAACGTTTTTTTTCCTGAGCTGAGTATATTTCTATGGCAGAGAAAACAGAGAAACCCACAGATAAGCGGCGAAGAGATTCGGCAAAAAAAGGGCAGACATTTAAAAGCAAAGATCTTATTACTACAACTATCTTGCTTATTGGTATCTACTTTATCGCCCACGGTATTAATTTCAAAGTCTTTACCTCATTTTACTCGATGGTACTGCTATATGGCACGCATATGAGTATTAATGACTTCCTTGTTGAGTTGATGAGAATATTCTTTGTGATGTCACTTCCCTTTATCGCAGTATGTTGTGTGGTGGGAATGATAATGACGTTAATGCAAACCCGATTTGCTATCGCAACGGAAGCGCTTAAACTTAATTTTAAAGCGCTGAATCCTGTTGAGGGTTTTAAAAGAATATTTAGCATGCGCACGCTTAAAGAATTTGTGAAGGCTATTTTATACGTTATTGTTTTTATTTGCGCATGCTATCAATTAATTGGAAACGATCTTAAAAAAGCATTGGCTGTATATCAGGGGACCCTCGCTGAGCTTATCGCAACATGGACAGCACTAACCGTTAAAGCTGTCGTCGTCTTTATAGCTTGTTCCATATTCGTGTTAGTAGCCGATTTTTTGACTGAATATTTTCTCCATTTTAAAGATTTAAAAATGGATAAGCATGAGGTGAAACAGGAGCGTAAAGAGAGTGATGGTAATCCCGAAATTAAAAGTGCCAGACGTCGGGCTCATTTTGAGATCCTCTCGGGAGAGGAGATGGCAGCGGTAAGAAATTCTGAAGTGGTAATGGCCAACCCTACACATATTGCTATCGCCATCTATTTTAATCCAGAAGTGGCATCACTACCGTTTATTGCCCTGCGTGTTACCAACCAGAAAGCGAAAGCCGCCATTGCTTATGCCGAGAAAATTGGCGTCCCTGTAGTGCGTTCTATCCCATTAACGCGTCGTCTGTACCATACCTATAGCCAATATAGCTTCATCTCGCTAAACGATGAGGCTCTTATGGAGGTAATGGATATCCTCATCTGGTTACGCCAGGTTGAGGCGGCAGGGCTGGAACTACCTGTCGAAAAACCGCCGGTCAGTGAAGATGAGCAGGAGCCGATAAACCGCGTGGAGCCTGAAGATAAACGGGCCGATTAAGAAAATTCGCACAGTACGTTTTTTTTGTATTAACCCCCAATGTTGGACAGTAAGATGTTTACATCCTCTTTAATGTATGCATTGGGTTAACTCGTAATTTAAATAGTTAATTAATAATGTAAGAGGTTAAGATGCCTGATAAAAACTCGTTAGATATCTCCAGTGATGAAATGCAAGCATATAATGATGCTGAAGTAGAAGATTATACAAGTAATCTACTTGATGCCATTCAGAGCGGTGCAACATTAAAAGATGTGCAGGGAGTTTCGAATGAGACGATGCACGATGTATATCAACTCGCATATGATTTTTATCATCATGGAAAGCTTAACGACGCAGAATCCCTTTTCCGTTTCTTGTGCATCTACGATTTTTACAATCCTGAATACGCGATGGGCCTGGCAGCAGTTTATCAATTAAAGAAAAACTATCAGAAAGCAATTGATTTCTATGCATTAGCTTATTCTCTGTCGAAAGAGGATTATCGCCCCATGTTCTATGCAGGGCAATGCAACTTAATGTTGCGTCGAGCGGTTCAGGCACAAAAATGTTTTGAAATTGTTGTGAATAGATCTAGCGATCAGCAATTAAAGGAAAAGTCACAGGTTTATTTGTCAGCGTTAGACGAAGTTAAGAATGACGAGACAGATAATTCTAATAAAGAACAATTAGACGAGGAGTCATAAATGAGTATGCAAATTAGCAGTTATGATTCTCTGGATTATCTTAACGCCGGGCTGGAGGTCAGCCAGGTTGAGTTAAAAAAACAGAGTAATCAGGCACAACGTTTTGCAAATAAGGAGCTCGCTGGACACGCTCAGTTAGGCGATGTCCAGAATGCGCTGAAAGTACTGCAACCGGAGCAGCTACTTAAAGTGTTGCAAAACACTCAGCTTGCGTTAAATGGTCAGGGGGCGACCACTATTACCGCGCAGCAGGACATGCCGCAATTAGCAGCTCCGCAGAGTATCGTCGCAGACACTTATACCAGTGCTTTTACGCGTAGCGCGGAAAAGAGCAGCAACAATGCAGCGATGTTAACTGCGCTAATGGGGAAGATGGCGCAGTTGTCGTCTGAAACGACGATTGCAAGCCAGCTCACCAGGCTGCAGGGCTTTAACGCTATGTTGCAGGGTGCAGCTATAACCTATGGTCTATTAGCAAATAAGATTGTAGAACAAGCTGAAACATGGGCTACGGATGTGGATGCTGTGAGTGAGGCTAAGATTGAAGCAGCAAGGCTTCAGTCAGAGGTTACTAAGGCTGAAACTGAACTCGGCAAAGCAAAAGATAAACTCACCACCGCAAAAAAAGCGCTGGATGATCTGAGAGCTAACCCGCCCAAAGCTGAATCTAACCCGCCATCAGACAAAGATGCCGCGGCTTTATTGCAGTATCAAGTTGACTTAGCGAAGCTGGTATTGCAGGTGAAGCTTGCCCAAACCGCAGTCACAGTCGCCCAAAGCAAGGTCGAAGCGACCACCAAAGCGCATAAAAAATATGTCACTGAGACGCTAAACCCAGCGATTGAAAAAGAGAAAGCCTCGCGTAAGGCCTTACAAGACACCCAGGCAAAAGTTGTATCCCTCGTTGCCACTCTGACACCACAACAGCAGACAGTGATTGAGGCCAGGCGCAAACAAGATGATGAAAATGCGAAGAGCCTTACCTTTCTGATGGCTCTGATGTCGCAGTTAATTGACCAGAGCGCCAGCGAAGATCTCAAGGCTTCTGCAGAGCTCAAGCAAAAATTATCTGAAGCAGCAGCAAAAGAAGCGCAGAAAAAAGCAGACGAATACGAAGCCGAAATGCGCAAGGCCGAAGAGATGCAAAAGACCATGGGTTGCATCGGTAAAGTGCTGGGTTGGTTGATTACCGCAGTGAGTTTTGCCGCCGCACTATTTACTGGCGGTGCATCGCTGGCTCTGGCCGCAGTTGGCCTGGCGCTAATGATAGGTGACGAGATTAATCAGGCGGTTAACGGCAACTCGTTTATGGCTGACGCGATGCAACCCATAATGGAAGCCATCGTTCAACCCCTGATGGAAGCGCTGGGCGATATGTTTGCCAAGCTGCTTGAAGAAATGGGCGTAGACCCCGAAACAGCGAAAATGGTTGGTACCATTATGGGGGCAATTGCTGCGGCTGCCGTGCTGGTTGCTGGGGTTATGGTTGCTGGTAGTGTCATCAGTAAAATTTCTACCGAACTGATGAAAAAGGTCGGTTCATCAGTTATTGCCGAATTTGGCAAGAAAGTTCTCAATAACGCAGCAGGCCAGATGTTCAAGCGTATGGGCCAGGGTCTTGGTCGTAATATGGGCATGAACGAAGTCAAAATGATGAAAGTGGCTAACTACAGCCAGACGGCAGTAGTCGGCACCCAACTTGCCAATACCTCTATTCAGACTGCCGGTAATATTGTGGCTGCAGATATGCGGGTTGATGCCGCAAAAGCAAAAGCAGAAATGATAAAAAATGCTGCGCTGCAGGATTTGCTAAATGAAATGATGAGTCGAGCTGTGGAAGTATTTAGCAGTCGGATGGAATCCGTCAACGCTATTATTAGAAACATCTCAGTTGTTGCCGACAACCAAATGCAGGCCGGGAAATACATTACCAAACAGATGAGTTCGATTGCAGGTTAAATATATTTCTCACTGAACTTACAGAATTACAGGAGTGTTAATCATGTCTTTATCTGTATCTGGCGCACAAACACGCCCGGAGATTTTTCAGTCTCAATTGGATGGTTTAGGAAATATTGCGAACGCAGGTAGTAACGCTGTTACTCAGCAGATGCGGTCTACGCAGGGTATTGTTTCATTAGTTGGAACAATGTTGCCGACCCTTATTAATGGGCAGAGCCTGCGTGCTGATAATACTGTATTACCCACGCTTGCTATGCCACAGCAGTCAGATAAAAAAGTGGATGCGCAGAAAACGGCTGACTATGTGCTTCAGGCCGATAACGTTAATGTTAATGATGTCAAAAAGCTGGAAGAGATGGCCGCCTCGTTGTCTGGTGCCTTTACTGGCACCACGAAAGAGACTGCGGGTTTCTCTTCAGTTGTTCTCGCGCCATTAATGTCGAATATGCTGCAAAACGGTGCTGAAAGCCGTACTTCCAGTGTATCTGAATTTAAAGTCGAGGCGGGTGCTGAACAGAATACTGAAACGGTGCAAGTTCCGGCAAATCAGAAAGAGGGCGATGCTAACAAACTGGAGCGCACTGCGGTATCCGCGGCGACACTCTTTAGCAGCCAGATAAATATCAGCCAGGCAAATAACAAAGTGGCTGAAAACAGCAAATCAAATAGTGATTCTTCTGCGTCTACTGCCATTTCTTCCTCTTCGCCGACGCGTTCGCAGGCTGCAGTTGAAGGCGGTACTGATATTACCGCTGCAGACGCTGCTGGTCCGAGATTTATCAATGTGCTGGGGGATCTCCGACTGGTTGATGTGAGTAATAAGCTTGTTACTGTACTGACCAAAGCTGAGAGGGAGTTTAATGTCGATTCGGCTAGCTCTTTAATCCGCATGACTGAAGCAGCCGCGCGTTCCGGTAACAAGACTATCGATGCCGCTAAGCAGCAAATGACAGGGGCGATCGCTTCTGGTGCATTTGGCATGATTGCTCAGACAGGAACGACGTTTAAGACCACCAAGGCTTTGAACGGTGAAAGAAACTCGATCAATAAAAACGTTGGTCAGGCGAGAAATCTGGAGAAAGTGGCGCGTGAACGCGAGATTGAGGTTAAGAAAGCGGGCGACCAGATGCTTGCGGAAAACAAACCGCTGGATCCGAAAGTTGCAGCTGGCCTCAAAAAACATGTTAATGAAACTAAACATGCCGCTGCACAGCGTCGTGATGCTCATGACATTCAGCAGCTCGACACTCAGAAAACACGCGTGATGATGGAGCAGGCTAATCAGGCCATCCGCTCAACGCAGAGTGTGGTGGAAGGCGCCTATGGCGTGGATGCAGCCGAAGAGACGAAACAAGCAGATCTGGCCCGTGCGGATCAGTCGGTTAATACTGAAGTATCAAATACTCAGCAGCAAACGGCTAAGAAAGCGGCAGAAACGAAAGCTTCTCTGCAACAGACAATTGAGAATGCGCAGAACAATCTCAGTAATACCTCTTCAACTATTGCAGAACGTATGCGTTAACATATTTATCTATCAATTCAAGCGGGGAGCAGTTCTCCGCTTTTATCGATTTTGCAGGAATTATTTATGGACGTTACTCTCGCCCCTTCACTATCACTTCCGGTCAATGACTTGCCTCAGAATTTAAATACCAGGCAAGTTATAACGTTATTGGAAACGCCAACTATGCCTTTTACTCAGGAAGATATAGAAACAGTAGGCGCGCTTCTTAATCAATTTTCGCATCCCACTAATGAGGCTGGTGTACAAAATAAGACAATTAATCAGGCATTGTTCAAAATAGAGCAGGCACAGTTATTAGTTGATGGCCAAAATGGTAGTGAAGTTGAAAGAACAATTAAAGCGCAGCAAGCTCTGGTAAACGAAACTGGCAGTGCACTTGAGAATATCAGTAATGAAACGCGTAATGAGGCGCTGAAAACACAGCGCACTTATAGCGCACTGGCTGGGCAGTTGAATACATTAAAAACTGATACCAGTAGTAACAATGCAGATAATAACGTTCGGGCAATTGATACTGGTAGCAGCTATGCTGAATTGTGGGGCCGTATTGCTGTAGCCATCACAAATATTAAAAGTGAATATGTCGACTGGTATGCTGAACTTATGCAGAAATTTACAGAACTGTATGAGGGATTCAACAGCACGGTACAAAAAGCCTCTTCGCAAGCTGTTTCAACCGGCGATGACGGTAATAACGTCAAATTCAATACAGGCACGATGCAAAGCGGTTATGACAAATTCAATAAAATTATTGATTCTATAGAACAAGATATCGGCTCAATTAAGAACTGGGGTAGTTTGAGTGCATCTGAGAAAGAAAGCTTGCTGACCTCTCTCAAACCCGCATTTGCAGTTGATGAATCAAATGGGAAAATATGGATCAACAACGATCAATATTACACGGTGCGTGGAACCTTTCCTTCAGGCATTTCTGATGGGAAAGTTTCTACAGCCAGTTACCAGGCCTGGCTGGCAACGTTTAATGCAGCAGGTAGTACGTATCAAAGCAACATGCAATCTTTTGCCCAACGTTATAGCCAGTCAAATAGCACTTTTGACAACCTGAATAAAGTGTTGAGTGGTGCAATCAGTTCCTTAGCCGACAGCGCAAAAGATGTTCTGAAATCACTTGGCTAATTCCGGGAGGTATACATGCCAGCCTACAGTAATTCTTCTATATCTCAGTCAGAGTCCAGAGTACATTTTTCGCAGGGGTTTGGTGAAACGAGTTCTGGGTTTTATGCAAGAACGGGTGGGTATAATTATCTTTCACAACGTTCAGATGAAGAGCGACGAAGGGAGGATGAGTCCCCTGGTTCTCCGATGGAGATATTCCATTATGTGACTACGACAAATAATTCTCCGGGGGCATTTGTAGTGAGAGCATCAACGTTGGACTCTGGCTATGAAAAACCTCGCGAAGCACATAAAGAGGGCCTACTTCGAGGCCTGTTTAAGTCTTGTTGCTTCGGAAACAATAACAATGACTGAGGAAATTACTTATGCCTGTAGAAACGCAAACAAGTAGCATCCGGCCTTGTAATCGCGATAATGATCTAACGCGGCTCAGTGAACAACGAATCCAGCTAGGTCGGGGCATTAGCCAGACCGAGAGTATTCGCAGAGCAAGTCAGGGCGATGCTAACCACAGCCCTATGCTTAACAACCTCTCTGGCGTTCAAAATTGTGTGGATGCTTTTAATAAGAATTCCGACCAGGATCATTTGGCTGAAAATCTATACCATAATCAGGCCAGAATCTCCCTTCCTCCTGTGTTTCTTAATACGAAACTAAGCCAGGAGGCTGAAGAGATAAAAGATATCATGGGGATTTTAATAAAGCATATTTCCCCGGAAGACAGGCCTAAATTTGATAAGGCTTGTGCAAGCCTTATGGCAGCTAACGGCAATGTTCAAAAAGAACGGAAAGCGAAAAATGATGTTTCCAGCCTGCTTTCCACATATGGCAAAACGGCTCTTAATGCCTTTGCCTCAGAGTATATTGATTTTTGCCGGGGAGCCTGGAAATATAAGCATGAGGGGTATGATCCTGATGTAAAAGACGAGGTGATTTTTAGTACGAGCTTCTCTGCTTGTCACGGTATGTTCGAAAGAGATATCAAAACGCTGACTGACCCAGACACGCACTGGGAAACGCTTGTACAAGTTGCTCGCTATTTCCAGGATACCTGTGTCACGGTTGCCAAGACCATCCTGAATCATGATGCAAAAGCACCTGATGAGACCGACGCGCCTAAAACACCGCCGCCACAGCCACCAGCACCGCCTGCTGCGACTCAACCTGTCGCACAGCAGATACCTGCCGTTGGACCCTATGGTCCTTTTAATATTAACGTAAGCGGTGGTGCTGGCGGTGCTGGTGGTACTGCAACAGTATCGCACTCTGGTAACTCAAGTATCTCATCTGCATCGGATTCCGCTGCATCAGAGATAAAAGCTATTCTGGAAGCACTACCACCGGACCAGCGTGCTGGTGTGGCCAATAACTGGATTGCTGCCAAATTTAATTACAACCTCGCGCATTTCGTCAACGGCGTCACTGTTTCCGACGAGCTTCGTCTTGCACGGCAAGGCACACAGCCAGAACCTTTAACGAGACGTCACTCTTTTAATGAGGATCTGTTAATTTCACAGTCGCGAGCACGGAGTGTCGTGTTAGATAACGCTCAGTCATCGCAATCTGTGGCTGCATTGCAACACCGGACCTCGGTAGTCGGTGAAAATGTCCAGAGTTTGCAGATCCTGCCGCGCAACATTGGCCAGACATCATTGGATACTGTAGATAGTACTGCGCAGTCCCGGCAATCCCGTTCGTTAGCACTTGAAGACACTCCGCCGCAAAATGCGCCGTATCAGCCTGATGAAGATACAGAGAGTATTTTATCTGACGAAGATGCGGCGACATTATTACGTCGGATGAATAACGGCTCAAGTTCGCAAGGTAACATTCATTCTTTGTCGGCAGGCCCGTCCGCGAATGCAGATATCATGATCCATGATATTGATGAGCGCAGCGAGGCTGATGACAGCGTATTCATTCCGGCACCACCTCCAACCGTAGACCTTAACGGAACCAGTCATGTTTCTGAGGATATACGGCCCCGGAAAACAGTTCAGCGTTCGGATGCTGTGGATGAGACAGACAGTGTTTTTGAGATGGATTCCCGGCTGGGAGATCAGGGTTCAGTTGCCTCAGATGAAACCGAGAGTATTTCCGAAGCGGATTATTTGCCGGCAGAACCCACCTCAGAATTGCCCGAGAGTGATTCAGAGGCTGTTTTGTTGAGAAGAACGCAACTTGATGATGCTGATGTGAGAGTTAATGGAGATACCCGATTCTCTATCAATTCCGCCAAAGACAGCGAGGAGCAAGATTCTCTGGCACCGCTTAAGTCAGGCTGGGTAGAGCGTATGACCAGGCAGTGGGAACAACATTTCCAGCAGGCCGGCAATAACGAATTTCGCCCACTATCCGCAAAAATAGCGGGGCCGGAGTTTATCGCTCATAGCCGGGAAAATTCTCGTCATTTTGCCGGCCCGACGTCGCCCTCTCGCATACAAAGAGCGGAGCATCCGGAGATCGTGATGGATTACATTAAAACGACCACGCGTAATGTCGATCCTCTGAATAATCGCCGTGCGCCGAGCTTACCTTTTGTCAGACGCTTCAGTGAGCCTCAGGGAGATGAGTGATATGGCAAGGGAATCGCTCAATGCGGAAAAACTCGCGCAGGTAGCTAACATTATCTATCAGGTTAATGGCACTCTTGCGCAGGATATTGAGGCTGACCAAAGTCTGGTCACTGATTTAGCTATGGACTCAGTCGAGATGGTCGACCTGTTAATGCGCCTGGAAGAGTATGGTGTGGTGCTTAACGAATCACAAATTTCCAGTAGGTTAACGGTCGGGCAAATCGCTGAAATGCTTCCTGGCTGACATATTATTCACTGGTGTTTTGGGCATGAGTCAAAACACCAGAAAAATTTAATGGATTCAATATGAATATACCTTCACCAGGTGCTTACGATTATATAGCGGATGCTTCTTCCTTTGGACGAACACTCTCTTCTGTTTGCCAAAAAATACCTGTTATCAGTGGAGAGGCCATTACGCAATGTAAAAAGGGGTTTCTCTCTTGCCTTAATTCTGTCACTAATTCTTTGATTGGATTTACGCGTGCTATTTTTAGCGGATCACGAGGTTTCAAAGTTAGTGGTAGTTCTGGCAAAACATCTGAGGTGAACAAGGTTCATTCTGTTCGCTGGGCACCGCGCCTTTTGCGTAGTGTTTCTGCTAATCGCATTGAAGAGGTTTGTCAGGAGACGATGATTGCGGTGCAAAATAATCGCAATAATGCCAACGGTATGTTTCGCATTTGCCTACCCAGCGGTAGAGCCGACGAGCTCAATGCTTTGCTAAGAGAGGACATAACATTTGCCACGCGTGTGAAAGAGGGGGAAATCTCGCCGGCGGAAGTGAGTATCATTTCTAAGTTATGGAGCAATGAGATCATGGCGGGACGCCGATTTACACCAGCAGAAGCGCGATTATTAGTTGAACATAAAGCGGACAAAGAGAGGGTGGTTGAACTTCTTGAAAACAAATTCGATTTGAGTGATACAGAACAGGCGGAAGATTTGTATAAATTAAAAATCATCTTCGCTTTTTATAATAATTTCCGCGAGATCTGCCGTGCTGACAAGGCAAATGAACCAGAGTCTCCGTTGGAATATAACGAAAAAACGCTATTAACTTGTATTGAGCCGCGAATCTTCGATGATATTGGGCAAGAAACTTCACTAATCGCGATTACACAAAATACTGTGGTCAGTAAGGCTGCTTTTTTATCATTACTCAATGCTTATGATAGCCACTGATTTTTGCTCAATGCTCCGCAGTACTCCCTCTTATGTTCGCAACCAATGCGAACATCTCAGAAATCAGAAAAATCATCGTTGTTGCGCAGAATACTCTAGTATTTAGAAGCTATGCTGAATTAATCCTCCTACTGCCATTTTGGCCGCGTCGTAGCATCATGGTAAAAGCTAATGCCCATCTATGCAGCCTATAAGAAAAGTGGACTGTTGCGGCGCTATAGCCGTTTACTCTTACGATATGATACCCATCGTCATGAACTCTCGTTGTCACAGATTGCTGAGACTCTCGAATGTACAGCGCGCTATGCCCGTACTCTTTTAAGCGAAATGCAGGAAGAGAAGTGGTTGGTCTGGCGTTCGCATCCAGGGCGCGGCGCGCTGAGTATTTTACAGTGTCGTATGAGTTCTGCGGAAATGAGAATACTCCTTGAAGGAGAATATGAGGTTCCGGAAGAAAAAACATTTTCCGATCGTATTGCACCACCCGTATCCAGCGATGGTTATCGCTATATCATCTCTTTTTATCGCCCGCTGCTAACGCCAGCGCCAGGGATTCATGTTGATCGCGCCGGTCGTCATATTCTCCAGATGGTGCATGTTGGTCTGACTCGTCATGTTCCAGAGTCACGACAACCGAAGCCAGGGCTGGCGCATACCATCATAGTGAGTGAGGACAGATTAAGTTGGCATTTTATATTGCGCAGAGGGTTGGTCTGGCAAAACGGTGAGTTATTTCAGCCAGAGCAATTGCTGGTAACCTTGCAGCATTATGCCGGGGGGCCTGGTTTGCCTCATGTAACAGATGTGGTGATAAATGGCTATACACTGTCACTGCATTTAAAGCAGCCTGACGTGATGCTCTGTTATCGTCTGGCGAGCCCCGCCTATGTTCTACCGCATCCGGAGCATCCGACTGTTGGATTGGGGCCATTCAAAGTTAGCGAACATTCAGATACCCGTATGGTACTAACGCGCGCGCCGAACTGGTATGGCGAAACACCACTGGCTGCTGAAATTGTCTATAGCACACCGCTAAGTAATACCGTGTTACCTGCTGTCGTACAGCTGGATACGAGTTGTTCTTTATTGGCTCGCGAAAGAAGTACCCCCTTTGATAAAACAGATGCATTTTATTATGTCACGTTCAACCTGCTTCGCGGGCGGCTTAACTCTGAGCAACAAGCGGTCATCCGGCAGATTGCCCGCTCGATCAGTACGCAACTGATAACGGATACCGAAGATGCGGTTGCACTGCCAGACTGGCTGCAACCTGCTGAAGAGCTACCCGTACAGGCGTTGCTCCCTGAGAGCCTAAACATCATCTATTTTCGTTCCAGGGAAATGAAAAAATGGGTTGATGAGCTGGTAAAAAGCCTGAGATATCGAGGTTGTCAGGTGAATGCGACGCCGCTGAGCGTAGCGCACTGGCTTTTACCGGATAAAAGCTGGCAAGATCAGGATATATGTCTGGGTTTTCTACGTTTTGAGCAACACGACGCTTTTACGCTGGAAGAACGTTTTCGTCACAGCGTCATGGTGCCATCGTTTTGGGGACAACATAACTGGCTACGGGGAATTCTGTTGCTGGATCGCACTAACACCCTGGATGAAGATCGTTATCGCAAACGCGTTTTAAGAGTGATGCGTTACGCGATAGCAAAACGTTGGATTACTCCGCTGTTTTTGCAGCGCTATCGTTTGATAATCCCCCCCTGTATTCACGGGATTTTCTGCTATCCACAGGGATGGCCAGACTATACACGGTTGTGGACTGACGAACAGATCGAATCGGCGCTGGCTCAGCCTAAGGCTGATTGAGCTGCATATAGCAAACCCCCCCCCATTTATTTGCCAGGATTAACGTTTTTTCCATCCAGGAATATACCCATACACCGGTAAGTACAGTTGAATAGAAGAAAAAAAAGCCACCCGAAGGTGGCAACTCGAAATAGTGGTTTTGCTACACATTTGGCTGACAAAATACTGGCTCATTATTTTCAGTAATAAAGTCAGAACGTGTGGTTTCCCGATATGTGACAATAAATTAAATAATACATATCGTGATGTACTCCCGCCCTATGCCATTCCAGATAATCGATAAACTGTCCTGTCATATTGCTTGAATGCAGTTTGACTACTTTTCTTAGGTACGTAAATGACTATTTTTAGCCAAAGGTTTTATGTTTTTTGATAAAAACAGTGATGATGGCTGGATGATGACAATATTTTTGTTATTTAACTCCGTCAAAGTTGTCATGTTCAGAGTTTCTAACCGGAAAATAAGGATCAAAAATGACGGTTTTGAGAAAAAATGCGAATCTCTTTTTTTATCTACATTTGGCGCGGTGAAATATTTCGAAACACTTTAGAGGGCTGAACATTAGGCTGCAAAGTAAAACCGAGGAGCTTAAGGTTCCTCGGTTTAAATGGGGAAATAAGAGAAAAAGTTATATTACACAGGGAGATATTTACACAGAAATACGGCAGATATTTCTGGCCCCATCATTGTTCTGATTACCGCTTTCGCCATAGAGAGAGGCTGAAGGTGAGGACTGGTTTATAAGCTGCTTGATATCATTCATTTTCTTCATATGCATTTCAAGCAGATGAAAGCTTCGCTGATTAAGTTCACTCGCTCTCCTTACTATTTGTGTCAAATCACCCCACAGAGTTGCCAGTGCCGGATGTTGTGCATAAGGGGAAGCCATCTGGTGTTTCTTCTCAAGATCCTTACGCTGCACATCGTAAAAGTTAATGGCTGATAACAAGCGACTTTTATTATCGGAGATAATCTGTAGCGCAATCGGGTTGACCTGCGCATGGCTTAGTTGTCGAATCTCTTCAGTCAGCGTACCTTCCAGCTCTTTCACCAGTCGGAGTAATTTATTCAGGGTAAGAGGTAAATTTTCCATCATTACAATCCGTCCAGGGATTATGAGAATCTGAAAATGTCGCGCACCAGCGCGTTGGCGATCATATCGCTATCAAGGTGCAACTCACCCGCATCCATTTTTGCCTTAATTTCAGCCAGGCGTTCGGTATTGATATCGCGACTGTTGTCGGCTTTAAATTGTTGCGTGAGTTGGCTGAGTTTAACTTGAGTACCGCTCTCCTGATCCTTTACAGCCCCACTATTGTTTTGCTCATCACTCTTCACACGCAATTCCGCATGTTGTTGCTTACCACTTGCCTGAATTGAGTGTGCCTGATTTGTGCGTTCAATATTCATACTTCTCCTGGCCCTGTATGCCGTGTGAAATCTCTATATTCAATCTATCGGCATGGAGAAAATAAAACTGAAATCAGTTGTTCATATTAACGGTAACTTTTCCCTCACCACTGGCTGTGGCGGTTAAAACCTGACCGTTTCTGGTCTTGATGCGGAGTTTCTCATTCAGTGCGGCGTTATTCAGCGCTTGCCCTCTGGAATGGATCAAAAAACCCTCACCAACGGCGATAATTTCAACGTTTCTATTAGCGAGGACTACCCAGCGGCGTCTTAGCTGATGCTCAACCAACGGCTGTCCGGTTTGGATAACCCGCGTCGGTGTTGAGCCAATGATGTTCTCAGCATCAAGCAGTAAACCCGCGGGTAGTTTATCAAGCTCTCCGCTCACCGCCTGGATATCGCTTGTTGCAACGACCTGTCCGGGCTTAAGTGTTTGGGTCGCAATCCAGTATGTTCCGCAGGCACTGATTTTTATTTGGATGAATGTTTGCTTTTTATCACAGCGCGCGATGATAGTGCGATTGCCGGTCAGGCGGGCTGTGTGGCCCGCAAGACGTAACTCAGGTTGCGGGCATAATTTTTCGAGTTTACTGCTGGGGGTGAGAATAGTAATTCGTAGGTGTGGTTGATTTTTGGCGTGTTTATTATTTGCTGTCAGTAAGCTGTTGATTTTTGATGTTAAATCACTCTCCTGTCGGATTGCCGCATGCGCTGGAGAAAATAACGGACCACAGAGCATAAAAGAGAGGAAAAGTAGTCTGGCCAGAGACGAAAACATTATACGGAAAACCTTCGGTATATTAGAGGAGGGATAAACATTACTAATTTCTGCTTAATTATAATACAGCGACGTTATTTCTTGTCGATCTAAATGCGCGCACTTTTGCCGCTATTTCTACGGAATGTATTTTTATTATATCTATGAAGAAGATGTATTGTTTTTACAACGGCTGTTGAAGTAACGAAATGCGCTTAGTTCTGTCAGATTTTTACAGTATAGATTTATTAGGTTGTCTCTTAGACTACGCGCTGTAATCATTTAACAAACCAAGGTCAATCGTTTCATGTTCGATAAACTTGATAATGAATTACGCTTCCAGCAGCAGGCTCTGAGCCTTATGTCTCGTCGGCAAGATATTTTAGCATCGAATATCGCTAATGCCGATACTCCTGGTTACCAGGCGCGAGATATTGATTTTTCTAAGCAATTGAAAAATGCCATGGCACAGGAGGAACGTAATCATCATCCATTAACATTAGCTCTGACATCAGGGAAACATATTCCCGGTGTTGCACCTAAGATGGACGATCGACAATTACTTTATCGTATTCCGGATCAACCCAGCGCTGATGGAAATACCGTTGATATGGATCGTGAACGCGTTAATTTTGCTGATAATAACGTTAAATATCAGACAAGCTTGACCCTTCTGGGAGCCCAGATTAAAGGTATGATGAGCGTCATTAACCAAGGTTAATAATATTCATGTCGATGTTTAGTATTTTCGATATTTCAGGCTCGGCCATGGCTGCTCAGTCAAAAAGGCTTAATGTCAGTGCCAGTAATATGGCAAATGCTGACAGCATTGCCGGACCCGATGGTCAACCCTACCGTGCACGTCAGGTGATATTTAAAGTCGATAATTCCGCGGGGCAGGATATTGGCGGTGTACAAGTTAGCGGTATTACAGAATCTACTGCAGCTGATCGTTTGGTATATGAACCCACAAACCCATTAGCAGATGAGAAAGGGTACGTACACATGCCCAATGTTGATGTGGTGGGTGAAATGGTCAACACCATTTCAGCATCCCGCAGCTATCAGGCAAACGTTGAGGTGATGAATACGGCAAAAACCCTGATGCTAAAGACGCTGACTTTGGGTCAGTAAGGAATCAAAAATGGCTATTTCGCCTGTAATGAGTAGCAGCAGCGCTATTGCAAAAACGCGCGAGACATCCGGCAATGCCTCAGGTGCATCAAGTAGTTCTGCTGCATCTGGTTCCAGAGTCACAGGTACCAGTTCTGATGAATTGCTGAACAATTTTATGACGTTGCTGGTCGCGCAAATGCAAAACCAGGATCCAACCAGCCCAATGGACAACAACCAGCTAACAGCTCAGTTAGCACAATTCAACACCGCAGCGGGTGTTGAACAGCTTAATACCACCATGAATAACATGGGCACGCTGGTTGCCAGTATGCAGCAGATGAACTCTGCAGAGTGGGTGGGGCGTGAGGTGATGGTAGAAGGCGAACCGGTGGTCTCAACGGCGACTGACGGTAATCAGAAAATTGGCCTCTCGTTGAATAGTGATGCGGATGAAATCACCGTAACCCTGACCGACTCTGCAGGCAATGCCTATAGCGGAACGTTGAAAAATGTGAAAGCGGGGGTCCACCAATATTCGCTGGATGACATTGCCGATTTCCAACCCAGCGATCCACGTGCGCAGGCTGATGCGACATTTAGGGTGTCGTTCGCTGCCACCAATGCAGATGGTACTACGCCGGGCATTACCGCATTGAAGCAGGCAAAAGTTGAGAGTGTCTCCTTTACCAATTCCGGTGCGGTATTGCAGCTAGGGGTGAATGGCACCGCCACGCTCGGCGATGTTTACCTGATCGAATAATTTTCATTTTTGTTTTGCGCGCTTAGCGCACAGGATGTGTAGCAAATGGGTTTCTCTCAAGGTCTTAGTGGATTAAACGCCTCTTCGCAGGCGCTGGATGTGGTGGGTAACAATATCGCCAACTCCCAAACGGTAGGTTTCAAATCGGGCTCTGTGGCGTTTGCCGATGTATTTGCGGGTTCTCAGGTTGGCATGGGCGTGCAGGTTGCAGGCGTTAATCAGAACTTCAGCGATGGGGTACTGGGCGCAGGTAGCAGTTCGCTGGATATGGGGATTCAGGGGAACGGCTTCTTCCGCATGGTTAACGAAGCAGGGCGTGTTTTTTACAGCCGCAATGGTCAATTCCAGACCGATGAAAATGGCTACATCGTCAATAACCAGGGGATGCGCCTGACGGGTTATATGGCGACGGGAACGCCTCCGGCAGTTCAGCAAGGTGCGCCAGTTGGCCCCATTCAGATTCCGACCGGACAGATGCCTGCTCGTGCTTCTGACGCGGGTGCCATTAGCGGCAATCTGGATTCCGGTAATGCTATTGTGACAAAAGTCCCTTTCAGCCCGACAGATGGCGATACCTATAGCTACTCTACGCAGGTCAATGCCTACGATAGCCTGGGTAATGAACATGCGATTAATGTCTATTACGTCAAAACCGCGGACAACAAATGGACCGCTTATTCGGTCGACTCTACTGCGCCTGCCGCTACACAAGGGCAGATCAATCTGGAGTTTGATACCTCCGGTAAGTTGATTACCAGCCCGGCGAATCTGAATGTTCAGAGCACCTCCTACCAGGGCGGCGCGCCGCTGAACTTCGATCTCGATCTCTCGGGTCTTTCCCAGCAGGCAACAGAAAATACCATGGATAGCCCAAGTACGACCGGTTACCCACCGGGACTGATGAATGGCTATATCGTTGCTGATAACGGTCAGATTGTTGCCTCCTACAGTAACGGCGAACAGCAGACGTTGGGGCAAGTCGTACTGAGTAACTTTACCAACCCTGGCGGCCTGGCATCTGAGGGGAATAACTGCTGGTCTGAAACGCCTGAGTCGGGGCAGCCTGTCATTGGCATTTCTGATACCGGGAATCTCGGTACGCTGCGCGGCAATATGCTTGAAGCTTCAAACGTGGATCTGAGTAAAGAGATGGTGAACATGATTATTTACCAGCGTAACTACCAGTCCAACTCTCAGACCATCAAAACACAGTCTGAGCTTCTGCAGACGTTGGTTAACCTGGGTTAACGGTAACACCATATGGACCACGCGATTTACACCGCAATGGGGGCTGCCAATGCTGCCCTTAATCGCCAGGCAGTAACAGCAAACAATCTGGCTAATACCTCGACCAACGGTTTTCGTGCCCAGATAGCGGCATATCGCGCTATCCCGGTACAAGGGCCCACCGTGCAGACTCGTACGATGGTGGCGCAATCCACACCCTGGAGCGATAGCGCCATGGGGGCCATCAATCCGACGGGGCGCAATATGGATGTCGCCTTGCCACAAGATGGCTGGCTGGCGGTGCAGTTACCGGATGGAAGTGAAGGCTATACCAAAAACGGCAATATTGAAGTGGATGCTGAAGGCCAACTTCTGGTTCGCGGAATGCCGCTATTAGGCGATGGCGGCGCACTGACGGTGCCGCCACAATCCGGGCTGACAATTGCACCTGACGGCACTATTACGGCACGGGCCGCCGGGGATGAACCCTCCGCTCTGGCGCAGGTGGGGCGCCTGAAGATTGTCAATGCGGCGCCAGGGATGCTGAAAAATGGTGACGATGGTCTGTTTCATGTTGCCGATCCGGCAGCGGCAGCAACCCCGCTGCCAGCCGATCCTGAGATGAAACTTATGCCCGGCATGCTGGAAAGCAGCAATGTCAGCCCGGTGAAATCGATGGTCGAAATGATCGCCACCGCTCGCGGTTTTGAGATGAACATGAAGGTCATTTCAACGGTGGATGACAACGAACGAAACGCCAACCAGTTATTGAGCGCTGGCTAACTGCCAGCGAGGAGAAAAATAAGATGATCCGTTCTTTGTGGATTGCCAAAACGGGCCTTGAAGCCCAGCAAACTAATATGGATGTGATTTCCAATAACCTGGCAAACGTCAGTACTAACGGATTTAAACGTCAGCGCGCGGTGTTTGAAGATTTGATTTATCAGACGTTGCGCCAGCCGGGTGCGCAATCCTCTGAACAAACGACTATTCCTTCCGGTTTGCAACTGGGGACTGGTGTTCGCCCGGTGGCGACTGAACGCATTCATAGCCAGGGGAGTCTGACGCAGACCAACAACAGTAAGGATGTTGCCATCCAGGGCGGTGGTTTCTTTCAGGTTCAGTTGCCAGACGGCACCATCGCGTATACGCGGGATGGCTCTTTCCAGTTTGATCAGAATGGTCAACTGGTGACTGCCAGCGGCTACCCGGTACAGCCTGCCATTACTATCCCGCAGGATGCTCAGAGCCTGACCATTGGTAACGATGGGATTGTCAGCGTCACCATTCCAGGTCAGACCGCGCCACAACAAGTGGGGCAACTGACGCTGAGCTCATTTATTAATGATTCTGGCCTTGAAAGTATTGGTGAAAACCTGTACCGCGAAACGCAATCTTCCGGTGCGCCAAATGAGTCTACCCCTGGTTTGAACGGCGCAGGCACTTTGAAGCAGGGCTATGTAGAAACCTCAAACGTTAATGTGGCGGAAGAACTGGTCAATATGATCCAGACTCAGCGCGCCTACGAAATTAACAGTAAAGCGGTTTCCACTTCCGACCAAATGCTGCAACGCCTGACACAACTTTGATCCCAGGCCGCGGGCATAGCTCGCGGCTGTTTTATCTGTAGTGAAAGACATGACCTATCATCCTTGCTCTGTACGTATGCTCCGCCGCTTCACCACGACTCTTGTTTTGCTGGTAGTGATTACTGGCTGTGCTTATATTCCGCAAAAACCATTAGTAGCGGGAGAAACCACAGCTACGCCAGCGCCCGTCGCTGCATCTGCCGTTAATGGTGCCATTTTTCAGTCAGGGCAGGCGATGAATTATGGTTATCAACCGATGTTCGAGGATCGCCGCCCGCGCAATATCGGTGACACACTGACCATTGTTCTGCAGGAAAATGTCAGTGCCAGTAAAAGCTCTTCGGCCAATGCGTCGCGTGATGGTTCTACTGACGTGGCATTCGATGCGACGCCGAGCATGTTAGCCGGGCTGGTGGGGGGAGGGAAAGCTGATGCTTCCATCAGTGGTAATAATGATTTCACCGGCAAAGGTGGCGCGGCGGCAAAAAATACTTTCAATGGCACCATCACCGTAACTGTTAAGCAAGTGCTTGAAAACGGCAACCTGGCGGTGGTAGGGGAAAAACAGATCGCAATTAATCAGGGAACCGAGTTTATCCGTTTTTCCGGCATCGTAAACCCACGCACGATCAGCGGTAGCAACACGGTTATCTCCACGCAAGTTGCTGATGCGCGAATTGAGTATGTCGGCAATGGCTACATCAACGAAGCGCAGCAGATGGGTTGGTTGCAGCGTATGTTCCTTAACCTTTCTCCTTTTTGATTAATCGATAATGAAAACTGTTTTTATTAAATTCTACCTGGCGTTGTTTTGTTGCGTCACAGGACTGCTTATTGGCGGGCCAGCACAGGCAGAGCGCATTCGCGATTTGGCAACGATCCAGGGGGTGCGCGGCAACTCGCTGATGGGTTACGGATTGGTGGTGGGGCTTGATGGTTCTGGTGACCAGACCATGCAAACGCCGTTCACCACACAGAGCCTGAATAACATGCTCTCGCAGTTGGGTATCACCGTGCCTTCGGGCGTCAATATGCAGCTAAAAAATGTGGCGGCGGTAATGGTAACGGCTGAACTTCCGCCATTTGCCCGTGCTGGTGAAAAGATTGACGTTGTGGTCTCATCAATGGGCAATGCAAAAAGCCTGCGTGGCGGCACGTTGCTAATGACCCCACTGAAAGGCGCCGATAGCCAAATTTATGCGCTGGCGCAAGGCAATTTGCTGGTTTCTGGCGCCGGCGCTCAAGGTCAGGGGGCGAGGGTACAGGTTAACCAACTTAATGGCGCGCGTATCAGCGGTGGAGCAACCGTTGAGCGTGAAATTCCCTCCGATTTTGCCGCTCAAAGCAGTCTTAAGTTGATACTCAATGACGACGACTTCACCGTTGCCCAGCAAATTAGCGATGCAATTAACAGTCTGTATAGCGGAGCTGCCGTTGCACAGGATGCTCGTACTATTCAGTTACGTGCGCCACTAGACAGTGCGGCCCGCGTGCGATTCCTTGCCCAGGTACAGGATCTCCCGTTACGTACCGATGCGGGCGATGCGCGCATCATTATTAACTCTCGCACTGGCTCGGTAGTGATGAATCACCATGTCTCACTTGATTCGTGTGCTGTGGCGCAGGGCGACCTTGCCGTCGAAGTGAACACCACTAATCAGGTGAGCCAGCCGAATACTCCACTAGCCGGTGGTCAAACCGTTGTTACCCCCAATACGCAGGTCTCCGTGCGAGAACAAAGTGGTTCCCTGCAACAAGTGAAAACCAGTACCGACTTAAATAATGTCGTCAGAGCATTAAACAGCCTGGGGGCCACACCAAATGATTTGATGGCCATTCTTGAGTCGATGAAAACAGCAGGTTGTCTGCATGCGCGGCTGGAGATTAACTAATGAATAGCGCCGTATTGTCGCAACAAGCCGCATTCGATGCGCGCACGCTTGATCAACTAAAACTGGCAGTAAAAAAAGACCCCAAGGAAGGTCTGAAAGCCGCTGCGAAGCAGATGGAAGGCTTGTTTGTCCAGATGATGCTGAAAAGCATGCGGGAGGCCTCTTTCAAGGACGGGCTATTCAATACCCAGCAGACAGAAATGTTTACCTCTATGTATGACCAACAGATTGCACAGAATATTGCCGATAAGGGCAAGATGGGCTTTGCGGATCTGATGATCTCGCAAATGACCGGTGAGAAATCTGCCACTAAAGGAGAAGCTGCGGCCACAGCGGAAGTGCCGTTGCATATTTCCCCGGCGCGCTTTATTGGCATCCCGCTGCGCTTGCAGCCTGTCGAGCCAGAAGAAGAACGTTTTCGCGTTACGGAATCTATGCCGCCTGAAAGGGCTGCGGAGTCTGGTGACAGTTTTATTTCACGTCTGTTGGCTCCGGCTATGACCGTTTCACGTTTTAGCGGTATTCCTCATCAATTAATTATCGCCCAGGCCGCGCTGGAATCAGGTTGGGGTAAACGAGAGATATTAACCAGTGAGGGTAAATCCAGCCATAACTTATTTGGCATAAAAGCCACCGCGAGCTGGAAAGGTGAGACCACAGAAATAACAACCACCGAATATGAAGGTGGTGTGGCGCAAAAAATTAAAGCGGTGTTTAAAGTCTATTCTTCTTATGCTGAAGCATTAGCTGATTATACATCACTAATAAGTAAAAACGCGCGTTATAAAAAAGTGGTTAATTCTCAAACGCCAGAAATAGCGGCAAAAGCGTTGCAGTCTGCGGGTTATGCAACCGATCCAGCCTATGCAAAAAAATTGATCAATATCATTCAGCAAGTGAAGAGTAATGTTAATCAGGCGGTTGACGCTTATTCTTCAGATTTTTCTTCACTATTTTAGTGCAGAGACTTTAGAGAAATTTGTGTTGGGCCGATAAATATATAAGACACTATTTTCAACGGGGATGTTTTACCTCCTCTTCTAATATGGTTGATAATTTATGAACTTGATCAATCTGGCCCAGAACGGGTTGAGCGCAGCTCAAAACGCGTTAAATGTCGTGGGTAACAATTTGTCAAATGCCACGACACCAGGATATAGCCGGCAGAATATTGTTCTGGGAGAAGCAGGGGGCAAATCAACTAATCATGGTTTCTTCGGTTACGGTGTAAAAGTGGGTGACGTGCAACGCGCTTATGATGGTTTTATTTCGCATCAGATGCGCGGCGCTGCTAGCGAATTTTATGCACTAAATAGCCGTTATGAGCAAGTCAGCCAAATAGATGACATGCTGAGCGACAGTACGAACAATATTGCCAGTACGATGGGAAATGTGTTCGAGGCGTTGGAGTCCATCAGTAAAGACCCTGTTGACCCAGCAGCACGGCAGGGCGTGCTTTCTGAGGTTAATGCTATTGCTAATCAATACCGTACTAACAGCAACAAATTAACTAGCCTTGAGAAAGGTACCAACACGCAAATCAGCCAGACAGTAGATGATATCAACTCATACACAAAGCAACTGGCAAAGCTGAATAACCAGATCCAAAAGATCCACGGTCAGGCTGGCGGTATGCCGGCTGATTTGCTCGATCAGCGCGACCAACTCTTAACGCAGCTTAGTGAAAAGATTGGTATTAAAGTGGTCGAGAATAAAGAGACAGGTACAGTCACTGTCTCAATGGGCAATGGTATGGCGTTGGTCAGTAGTGATAAATCTTACCAACTGCAAGCCGCTGCTTCAGACAAAAATCCGGCGCAGACCATGGTTTCTTATGTCGATGCTGCGGGCAATGCTTTGCCGCTGGATGAAGCTAAAACCACTGGCAGTCTCGGTGGTCTGTTTAAATTCCGTAACGAAGATCTGGTAGACGCGCGCAATCAGTTAAACCAACTGGCGCTGCAAATGGCCAACAAATTTAATGAGGTCAATAGCAAGGGCTATGATCTTGATGGTAATGCTGGTGGTGATATTTTCAATATCGGAAAACCGCAGGCCACAGGTAATATCAATAATACCGGTAACGGTTCGCTGGACGTTTCCTTCACAGATATTCCCTCAGTAGAGGCGCAAACATATGAGCTGGTCTATAACGGGCCAGCTAGTACCGACTGGAGCGTGAGCACCAGCGACGGGCGCACAATTCAGCCGACGATTAGCAGCAACGGCGAACTGCAGTTTGGTGGTATTTCCATCGCCCCAGGCGGCACACCACAAGCAGGCGATAGTTTTATTCTCAATCCGACTAACGATGCTGCGGACAACATTACGGTTGCCATCACCGATGGTGATCAGATCGCAGCGGCAAAATCTTCCGATCCTAACGATCAGAGCGATAACGAAAATATCCTCGAAATGATTGCCCTCAAAGATGCTGGCATTGTTGATGGTAAGACCCTCTCTGGGGCTTATGCCAGTCTGGTTAGTTCGGTCGGCTCTTCGGTCAGCGCATTGAAGGCCGATTTGACGACTTCAGCAAATGTCCGCGACCAGTGGGCGCTGCAACAGCAGTCGGTTTCTGGTGTGGATATGACAGAAGAGTACATCAATATGCAGATGTTCTCTCAGTACTACCAGGCTAATGCGCAAGTCCTGCAGACGGCAACCACGCTATTCGACACCATTTTAAGTATCCGTTAAGAAGACGCCCGGTTGACCGGGAGTGGAAATTACCTATTCAGGAAGAGATGATGCGCCTTAGCACAACTTATATGTTTCAGAACCGCATCGACAGTATGTCCAGGTCGTTGAATGGTTATAACGATCTGACATCGCGTCTTTCAGCGGGCCAGACTCTGCTAAAACCTTCTGATGATCCGACCGGTGCTTCTCAGGCTGTGGCATTGCAAACGGCCATGTCCAGACTGAGCCAGTACGAAACTGCGCGCAATTATGCTCAGGATGCGCTAGGCCAGGAAGAAAATACGCTCAGCTCTATTGGCAATCTACTGACTGAGAATTTAAGCCAGAAAATTGTGGCGGGGGGAAATGGCACTCTGGCTGATGAAGATCGTCAGGCGCTGTCTACTGAACTGCAGGGTATACGTGATAACTTGCTCGATTTGGCGAATGCCAAAAATAGCGATGGGCGTTATATCTTTGCTGGCTACAAAACCGGCACTGCTCCTTTCCAGAAAGATGGCAGTTATATCGGCGGTAATACGGCGATGATGCAGGTCGTATCAGACAGTACTGAAATGCAGGTTGGGCATACCGGCGATGATGTATTTATGAGCGGTACGCCTAACGATCTATTTAAAGCTCTGGACAATGCTATAAGCAAACTGCAACAGCCAATCACCACTGATGCTGAGCGTGAGGATCTGCAGAACACGCTGGACGCGACAAATATCACTATCAAGAAAAATATCGATAATCTTGGGAAAGTGCGCGCAACAGTGGGATCGAATATGCAGCAGCTGGAATCGTTAGGTTTCAGTGCTGAAGCGCAAGGCATTAATGTACAAAGCCGTTTGCAGGAAACCATAGGCTCTGACTGGGATTCAATGATTACGCTATTGTCGCAGTCCAAAATGTCCGAATTTGCCCTGAACTCTTCAATGACAGTCTTTCAGTCAATGCAACAGCTTTCCATTTTTAAAGTTATAGGATGATTTTATAGCTCATTTTGAGACGTGATTTTGTTTCTATAAACAAATTTGGCATGTTGAGAAAAATATTTAATTAATTCTTTGCTTTGTGGGTTTTATTATGTTTAAAAATTTAAAAATCTCTACGGGAATTAATCTCCTGTTAAGTATTTTCGTTGTCTGTATCATTGCTACCTCTTCGTTTGGTCTGATGAGTTCATCATCAACGGCGCACGACTTTGATGATACGATGCTTACCAATGATAATATTGATGTATTAAACAGTGCCGTCTTTGATTTGACCAATGCTGGTGTACAGATCAATACACTCATCTTGAATGTATTGGCTAACAAACCGGTTGATCAAGATGATATTGCTGATGCAAAAATGCTGCTTGCCGAGGGTAAAGCGAAGATGGACAAATTTATGTCCACGCCTTTTAAAACCGAGGAAGAGAAACAAATTGGTATAGCCGCGCAGAAACGCTATGAAAGTATTTATGCGTTCACGCTGAAAAAATTGAACTATATTACCAATCCAAATGCATTATCAAATGATATATCAGATGAAACTAAGCAGCGTATCGAGTTGCGTAAATTAACTCATCAATACCTGGGATACACGGGGGATCTGATCCAGGGATACGCTGAATCTTCGCATCACGATATTCAACTGATGACAGCTGTATCCGTTGCGGCTCTGTTACTGGCTGCGATCTGTGCTATTACCTCTCATTTGTGGCTGAAATGCACTGTATTCAACCGATTAGAGCAAGCTAATACCGCTTTCCAGACTATCGCTTCCGGCAATTTAAGCGAGAAAATTGAGATTGGCTCGCAGAATGAGATTGGCAGGATGCTGGCAGAAGTAGAAAAAATGCGCCACTCCCTCACCGATACTGTTTACGGCATTCGTAATGGCGTAAAACACATTTACAGTAATGCTCAGGAAATCGCCAGCAGCAATAACGATCTCTCTGCGCGAACTGAACAGCAGGCCTCTGCTTTGCAGGAAACGGCTGCCAGCATGGAAGAGTTAAAGATTACGGTTCGTCAAAATGCCGATAACGCCCACAGCGCCAGACAGTTGGCTGAAAGTGCCAGCTCCAGCGCACAGAAAGGCGGTGATGTGATGATCAACCTTGACAAGATCATGACAGAAATCACTGTCAACTCACGGCAGATAGCTGATATCAACAGCGTGATTGATAGCATTGCCAACCAGACGAACATCCTGGCACTTAACGCCGCAGTTGAAGCCGCACGCGCAGGAGAACAGGGCCGTGGTTTTGCCGTTGTCGCAGGTGAAGTGCGTAACCTGGCTAAACGCAGTGCCGATGCCGCAAAAGAGATCCGTCAACTGATTAATACCTGCGTAGCCAATATGAACACGGGTTCACAGGAAGTTGAGCAGGCGGGCACAGCAATGAATGAGATCGTCCAGTCGGTGATCCAGGTGACCAACATCATGGCTGAAATCGCTTCTGCATCTGATGAGCAAAGTACCGGGATTAACCAAATTGCTCAGGCTGTTAACGAAATGGATCTCGTCACTCAGCAGAATGCCGCAATGGTCGAAAACGCCGCGACAGTCGCCTCCAGTGTGGAAGAGTATGCGGGAGATGTGGATGAGATTGTCGCGCAGTTTAGAGTTAACGAAATGCATGTTTCTGCTCATGTTCGCGAGAAAAGCAAAAAAGAAATTGCACATGTTAAAACTGTCACGCCAGCAAAACGGGAACTTACTCTGAATAAAAAATCAGCGGAGCAATGGGAATCCTTTTAGGCAAAGAGAGGTTCCTTGCTCGTTAAAGTCGCAATATGTTTCAGTTTCCAGGCGCTTATCAGACTATTTGAATTGGCGATAATAATGAATAATTTTACTCTATTGTTATCTTCCCGGAAAATATAATAGTGAATGGTATTTACAGCCCTGAGGGGACAATACAGAAAGATCAACTATGGGCTAAATATGGATATCTGGTTCGATATGAAGCGCTTAAAATACAAGCGAAATTATCTTCCAGTGTTGAAGTAGATGACCTTATTCAGGCTGGCGCAATCACTCTTCTTGATGCGATTGAACAATACGATCCAAAAAAAGGAGTGAAGTTAAGTGTTTATATTTCCCAGCGGCTTCGCTGGGCTTTTATGGACGAATTGCGCGAGCATGACTGGGTTCCTCGCAGAATTCGACGGCAAACGCGTGAAGTGTCATCCGCCATTATGCGCGTAGAACAAAGTACGGGGCGTATGGCTACGGAATCTGATGTTGCGACTGAAATGGGTATTAGTTTACCGGAGTATCAGCAGATCCTCGCAGAGACCAACACCAGTTTGCTCTGCTCACTGGATGAATTGCAGGATCTACTGGCCGATGGGCTTGAATTGGCGGAACTGGAGCAGGACCATTTGGATCCATTAAATGATGTGCTTCTTGCTGATATAACAAAACAGATAAGTAACGAGATCAAAGCGCTACCAGAAAGAGAACAGATGTTACTAAATTTATATTATCAACAGGAATTGAATATGAAAGAGGTGGGGGGGCTGTTAGGCATCACCGAGACGCGTGTTAGCCAGTTGCATAGTCAAACGATAAAACGGCTGCGTGCGCGATTAGAAGGGCGTGGCTGGGAATAATCAGGGCGGGCAAGAAATATCTGTAATGCATAACCTGCAATCTCTGTTCTGCGGTATGGTTTCCTCATCATTAATAGATTTCGCGAATTGAGCTTAAATTTATTAAATGATAAATGTTTTGCCAACATATTGGTTGTTCTCAATCGTTATTTCACTTTAAAAAATTAAAGTTGTTACACCGATGCTGAATATCAAACGAGGACTTACTTAACATTGTTGTTTTGAGGTCTGCCAGTAAGGAATTTCTAATGAATGTGACAAACTTTGATGAGACAATTCAGTGTATCCGGGATATGAATCTTTCTTATTTACTGCTTGCTCAACGTCTGATTCAGCAGGATAAATTCGCGGCGGCAGTGCGACTGGGATTAAACGAGTCAACAGTTGATATCCTGAAAGATCTTACCCTCCCTCAGCTCATAAAACTTTCATCTACTGGCCAACTTATCTGCCAGTTGCGTATCGATAACGAAATAGTTAAGGATTATCTGACCAAAGATCCACGGATGGATGCATTACACCGTATTCATAACGGCATGGTTTTATCTGCGGAATTGCTTAATTCTCTTACCAGGTAAGAACCTCTGGCAACTCTGAAAGAGTAATGCACGATGGAAGAAAAAAACATAACGTCAGAGATTCGCGATGCGCAAATTGCGGTACAACTGATCTCATTTGACGCAAGGATGCAGGTATTGCAAAGCGAAACGAGTCTAAGTCGTAGAAGGCTACTGCAACTCTATAAAGAGATTAAAGGATGTTCACCGCCTAAAGGTATGTTGCCGTTTTCTACTGACTGGTATATGGCGTGGCAACATAATATTCACTCGTCGATTTTTTTTAATATTTATCATTGCCTGCAAAAAATGCATGCAGGGCGTCCTGTAGAGTTGATGCTGAAAGGTTACCAACTTTATCTGGAAAATAGCTTAAATGATAATGAGAAAACACCGGTTTTGGGTTTGACGCGAGCCTGGACGATGTTGCGTTTTATAGATTGTGGAGTAATAAACCATACAACTTGTTGTAAATGTGGTGGTGTCTTTATTACCACAGCGGAAAGTGCTGCGCATGAATATTCTTGCTGTTTATGTTTTCCGCTTTCACGGGTAATTAAAATAAGCAAGGTTAGCTAACTCATCTAAGTTTTTGAATTTAGGTGGTGTAACCTATTAAATGTTAAGGAGTGAAAGTGTTAGTCATTATTGGCTACATCGTGGTTTTTGCAACCGTTTTCGGTGGGTTTGCGCTGAGTGGAGGTCATCTCGCATCACTTTTCCAGCCTACCGAATTATTAATCATCGGCGGTGCAGGGGTTGGGGCTTTTATTGTTGGTAATAATGGCAAAGCAATTAAAGCAACATTAAAAGCCCTCCCTACCCTTTTTAAAGGTTCCCATTACACAAAAGCGCTGTACATGGATCTGATGGCAATGCTGTTTTTGTTGTTGACCAAAGGGCGGCAGCAGGGATTGGTGGCGCTGGAAAACGATATTGAAGATCCGCAAAACAGTGCCATTTTCTCCGCTTATCCTCGCCTGCTTAATGATGCTGAAATTATGAATTTCATTGTCGATTATCTGCGATTAATGATCAGCGGCAGTATGAGCGCTTTTGAGATGGAAGCGCTGATGGATGAAGACATTGAGACTACAGAGCATGAACATGAAGTACCGGCGCACAGTCTGAATGCAGTAGGTGATGGGTTACCCGCATTCGGTATTGTCGCAGCAGTCATGGGGGTAGTTAACGCCCTTGCCGCAGCGGATCGCCCGGCGGCCGAACTGGGCGCACTGATTGCTCATGCGATGGTCGGGACGTTTCTTGGCATCCTGATGGCTTATGGCATGGTGTTACCGCTTGCGACATTGTTACGGCAGAAGAGCGCAGAGCACCTGAAAATGATGGAGTGTATTAAGATAACGTTACTCTCCAGCTTGCATGGTTATGCACCGCAAATCGCGATTGAATTTGGCCGCAAGACGCTCTATTCCACCGAACGGCCAGGTTTTGCCGAACTGGAAGAGCATCTGCGTGAAGCGCGTTCAACCTCGTCTGGCTCATCGAGCGAATAATCATGAGCAAAAAGCCAGCAACAACCATCATTGTCCGGAAATCTATCAATAAAAAACATGGGTCGCACGGTGGCTCCTGGAAAATTGCCTACGCGGATTTTATGACAGCAATGATGGCATTTTTCTTGGTGATGTGGCTGTTATCAACATCAAGCCCGGAGCAGCGTCAGCAGATTGCGGAATATTTCCAAATGCCGCTAAAGCCCGCGGTTGTGCAAGGTAACAAAATTAGCCTGAGTAACAGCATGATTCCTGGCGGCGGCGATGATATCAGCAAACAGGATGGGGAAGTGCTTAAAAAAACGCTGCAAAAACTTGATACGAAAAAGAGCGAAGTTAATCTGAAGCGCGCCCGGCAAAAATTGGACACTCTGATCCAGACAGATCCACGGCTGAGTAATTTTCAATCGAATTTGCGGCTGTCATTAACGCCGGATGGTTTGTTAATACAGATTATTGATAGTAAGGATCGGCCCATGTTTGCGATTGGCCGACCGACGCCAGAGAACTATATGGTCAGTATATTACAAGCGCTGGCTCCTACCTTAAACGATCTTCCTAATCGAATTGTCATGACGGGACATACAGACTCATTACCCTATGCCAATGAAGAAAAAGGATATAGCAACTGGGAACTCTCAACCGATCGCGCTAACGCTACCCGACGTATTTTGGTTAGCAGTGGTCTTGCCAATAATAAATTTCTACGGGTGATAGGTACCGCAGACACAATGAGCCAGGAGGGATCGCCTGCCGATGATCCCATTAACCGGCGCATTAGTATCATGGTGTTAAGCCATGAAAAAGAGGAAAAAATTCTTAAAGAAGATGTGCTGTTACGTGAATTATTAACGGATAACGATCGGCCGAATAATGAGACTGCGCAGCAGGACAACAATATGACAATGACTGAAAAAGCACAAACAACGCCTCGGGAGGAGATCAACTAAATGGATATCAGCGATTTTTATCAGACATTTTTTGATGAGGCTGATGAATTACTGGCGGATATGGAGAAGTATCTGCTGGAGCTTGATCTTCTCTCACCTGATGGCGAAGTTTTAAATGCAATATTTCGTGCAGCGCATTCTATTAAAGGTGGGGCGGGAACCTTTGGTTTTAATGTCTTACAGCAAACGATGCATATTCTGGAAAATTTGCTGGATGACGTTCGAGGTGGAAAGTTGGAAATTAATGAGCAGATCAGGAATTTGTTTTTAGAGAGCAAAGATATTATGCAAGATCAGCTAGATGCTTATAAATCTTCCGCAGAACCTGATCAGGAAGCTTTTGAATATATTTGTGAAGCCTTGCGTCAGATAGCGCTGGATGAAAAAGAAGATGCTGTTCCCGCAATGCCTGTTGAACCAAGAACCGTGGCGACAACGACAGCAGCAGATGAGGCTATGGTTGCAAGCGCAGATGGTCATCAACTGCTTATTGTACTGAGCAAATTAAAGCCAGAGGAGCAGGCCCCTTTAACAGAGGAATTGGCTAATCTTGGCACCGTAAGCGATCTGCAAACCGATACCGAGAATCTGCAACTGAAGTTGCGCACCACGGCAACAGCCGACGATATTCTGGCGGTACTCTGTTTTGTGCTGGAACCCGAGCAGATTGCTATTTCTGATGCCGACACGGACGATGCTAACGCTGTACAACCGCTTAATGTCGCCGTGCCAGTAAAAGCGACAGAAAAGAAACGCACCACTCCAGAGGACAGGGGGCGTGCGCGCCCTCAAGCTTCAGAGGCCACCAGTATTCGCGTTGCAGTAGAGAAAGTGGATCAGATTATCAACCAGGTGGGGGAGCTGATCATCACCCAGGCGATGTTGTCTCAACTTTCTGGAACCCTGGACCCCGCGCATCATGACATTTTAATGAATACCATTACCCAGTTAGAACGTAATGCCCGCGATCTGCAAGAGTCGGTAATGTCCATTCGTATGATGCCAATGGAATATGTCTTTAGTCGCTTCCCGCGCCTGGTACATGATCTGGCCGGCAAGCTTAATAAAGAGATTGAGCTGACGCTGGTTGGTGGATCTGCGGAGCTGGATAAACGTTTGATCGAGCAGATTGTCGATCCGTTAACCCATCTCGTCAGAAACAGTCTCGACCATGGCATTGAGCCAGTCGATATCCGTCGCGCCAACGGGAAGTCTGATAAGGGCAACCTGACCCTTTCGGCAGAACATCACGGTGGCAATATCATCATTGAGGTCAAAGATGATGGCGCGGGTCTAAACCGCGAGAAGATCCTTGCTCGTGCGCAGGCACAGGGGATGTCCATCAGTGAGAATATCAGCGATGAAGATGTGTGGATGTTGATCTTTGCTGCTGGTTTCTCGACGGCAGAGAAAGTGACTGATATTTCGGGCCGAGGTGTGGGCATGGATGTCGTACGACGTAACATTCAGGAAATGGGAGGTCATGTCACTATCCACTCAGAGTTGGGGCGAGGCACGACTATTCGTATCATCCTGCCGCTAACACTGGCGATTCTCGATGGTATGTCTGTTCGCGTGGGAGAGGAGACCTATGTGCTGCCGCTGGGGAGCATGATGGAGTCACTTATGCTCTCTGAGACCGCGCTGCATCGTATGACGGGCGGCGAAATTATGTTGCAAGTCCGCGAGGAGTATCTGCCGCTGATTGAGTTAGGCCAGCTCTTTGGTGTTCATAGCGAAGATTACGACGTTACCGAAGGGATTGCCGTTATCGTACAGAGTGCAGGCAACCGCTATGCATTGCTGGTTGACCAGCTAATCGGGCAGCATCAGGTGGTGGTGAAAAATCTTGAGCAGAATTACCGAAAGATCCCCGGCATTGCCGCGGCGACGATCCTTGGCGACGGTAGTGTGGCTCTGATTCTGGATGTGGGAGTTTTAACCACGATGGCGAAAAATCAAAGACGTGAGCGCTGTGACGCTTGATGTAATGTTTTAAAAAGGCAATGCAATGAATTTATCTCAATCTGAAAAACAGTTTACTGCCGATGAAGCGGGTCATGAATACCTGGTCTTTCGACTGGGTAAAGAAGAATACGGCATCGAAATCCTCAAAGTACAAGAGATTCGGGGTTATGATCGAGTAACGCGTATTGCTAATACGCCTGACTTTATTGCCGGCGTAACCAATTTGCGCGGTGTGATTGTGCCGATTGTCGATCTGCGTGTGAAATTCGAACTTAACTCGGCAGAATTTGATGACAAGACGGTTGTTATTGTTCTCAGCCTTAATAGCAGCCGGGTAGTTGGTATTGTCGTTGATGGTGTTTCAGATGTTCTGTCCCTGGATGCAGCACAAATTAAACCGGCTCCGGATTATACCGTTACGCTCGCTACCCAATATTTGTTGGGACTGGGTTCACTGAACGAACGAATGTTAATTCTGGTTGATATTGAAAAGCTGCTGAACAGTGAAGAGATGCAGTTGATTGATATGGCAGCCGAAAGTTCTATGATCTAATTCTTTCCTCAAATTGTATTAAAAAAGGTGGGCTTGTTTTTAACAAGCCCACCTTTTTTATATGACGCTAAGTAAATCTCATTGGACAGGGCATATCCCTTTGGCGATACAGAAAGCAAAAAAAACCGCCCGGAAAATGGGCGGTTGGGTTATCCGGCGGGAATACCACCGGAAAAATGAGATATTAGCGCAGCAGAGACAGTACGTTCTGCGGAACCTGGTTCGCCTGAGCAAGTACTGAAGTACCCGCAGATTGCAGGATGTTCGCACGGCTCATTTCAGAAACTTCAGAAGCGAAGTCAGCATCCAGGATGCGTGAACGAGACTGAGACAGGTTATTTACAGTGCTGTTCAGGTTGCTGATTACAGAATCGAAACGGTTCTGTACTGCACCCAGACCAGAACGCAGTTCGTCAACAGCCGCCAGCGCATCGTCAACTTTGCTCAGTGCGTCTTCAGTAGCCGGGCGGGTAGATACCGCTTTGCCGGTATCAGTAACATCGCCATTTTTATCAACTTTGGCCTGAGTCAGTTTACCGCTAGTGGCATCCTGAATGTAGTATTTACCTTCACCATCAGTTACCAGGCCAGTAGTGGCACCGGTAGCGGTGGCTTCAAATTTAACTTCAGAACCCACCAGGCTTGGGCCCATGGTCACACCAGTGGTGGTAGCAGCAGTAGTGGAGCTGAAACTTACATCACCATTTTGTGCGATGGTAGCTTCATAGTAGTCAGAGCCAGATTTAACGTAAACTTTACCGTCATCGCCTTTCATTACGTCTTCGGCTTGTGCTGTACCCTTATTGCTATCAGAGATGTTGTTCAGCTCATAGTTCTGACCGGTACCTACCTCAACTTTTGTCGCCTTAGACAAAGTAGAAGGATCAACACCGTCAACAACAGAGAAAGTCCCCATGCCCAGTGTTGCTGCGTTCATCTGAGAAAGCTCGATATCGATCGTCTGACCATCGTTAGAACCTACCTGGATAGAGAGACTCTGATCTTTGCTGAGAACTTTCACGCCATTGAATTCAGTCTGTTCAGAAATACGGTTGATCTCTTGCAGACGAGCATCGATTTCGTCCTGGATAGATTGACGGTCAGAATTAGAGTTAGTGCCGTTTTCAGCCTGTACTGACAGACGACGAATGTTCTGCAGGTTATCGTTGATTTCGTTCAGCGCGCCTTCAGTAGTCTGAGCGATAGAGATACCATCGTTAGCGTTACGGGAAGCTTGGCTCAGGCCAGTGATGTTAGCGGTGAAACGGTTGCTGATTGCCTGACCAGCTGCGTCATCTTTCGCGCTGTTAATACGCAGACCAGAAGAAAGACGCTCAATGGCAGTACCCAAAGAGCTCTGAGATTTATTCAGGTTGTTTTGAGCAACAAGGCTCAGGGCATTAGTATTAATAACCTGGGACATTGGTATTCCTTATATAAACACAATTTACTATACAGAGTATGTTTATGCGTCATTTCGCTCGCATATTAATTACATCGGCCTCTAAAAAAATGACTGAAATATTTTGTGATGGATAACTCTTTCTATGAATTAATTTATCCAGGGTTTTGGGTTGTTTTTAAACAATGAGTTTGTTTTTTGTTCTGCGTATTACTTCAAAGGATTAAATAGCTGTTAAATGTGGCGCTATATTGCTTGTTTGTGTTCGATGGAAATTGAGGTGTGATGAGAACCTAAGAAGTAAAAAATTCATCTTTTATTCTGCCGCGCCGATAGTTTTATAGAGAACTACAGTTGCTTCTCCTTAATTCATTACGTTGCATAAACACTGCGCTTAAATGTAAGGGGATATATTCCGACAGGAGAAAAAATGGCCATATCATCATTAGGTGTCGGTACCGGCGGAATTGATACCGCTTCGATGCTGGATCAGTTGAAATCGAGTGAGCAAACTCGTTTAACACCTTATACCAACCTGCAAAGCAGCTATAAGGGGCAAATCTCGGCCTGGGGTCTTATCTCCAGCGCCATGTCCAGCCTGCAAAAAAGCGTTACCACCATGGGCTCGGATGCTTTTACCAAACTCTCCGTGAGTGATAACAAAGCATTTAGCGCCATCGCTGCCAGCGGTGCTATTGCGGATACGCATGAGGTAACCATTTCCCAACTGGCAACTGCGCATAAGCTGAAAACACAGCCAGAAAAGAGTGCAGACATGACGCTTGGCTCTCAAACGGGCAGTTCGCGTACCATCACTATCACCCAGAATGATGGTTCAGAGACCAAAGTTAAACTGGAAGATGACGAAACCTCGCTGAATCAGATTGCGAAAGCCATTAATCAAGAGAAGGGTGATGTGACGGCGTCAGTACAGCGTACAGATGATGGTTACCAGTTGGTACTGAGTTCAAAGGCGACCGGCACAGACGGGAAACTGAGCGTTAAAGTTGATGGCGACACGGCGCTTGCCGGTGTGCTGGATACTTCAAATGGGGGACAACATATTGACGCCCAGGGCAACGTTGTTAACGATCCGGGTCAGAATGACAACATGATCGCCGTTTCGGATGCGCAGGATGCAAAATTGCGCGTGGATGGTTCGGACTATACCCGCTCGAGCAATAACATTACCGATATCATTGATGGTGTAACGCTGAAGGTTAAAACCGTCTCTGAAAATGGTGCATCAGAACAGTTAACTCTGACTTCTGACACTTCGGCAATCAAAACCAGCCTGCAGGATTTCGTTAAGCAGTACAACGCGTTACTGACCCAGACGACCTCTGCCAGTAAGTATGTTGTGAGCGATACCTCTAAGCTGGATAGCGAATCTGTGGCGACGCAGAACACACAAAGTGGTGCGTTGATGGGCGATTCTACTCTGCGTGGCATGGTGAGTGAAATTCGTTCCGTTGTTAACGGCGTTTATGGTGATGCCGGAGCCGACTACGGCTCTCTGGCCGATCTCGGCATTAAAATTGATGCTGCAACCGGCAAGATGACACTGAATGAAGAGACGCTGGATGAAGTTATTGCTGATAATCCTGAGCAAATAGCCACGATGTTTACCGGGCGCGGCAGCAGCGAAGGGCTGGCAACGACGTTGGGCAAAGTTATCACCAACTATCTGGGTGACAGCAAAACCAATACTGATGGTTTAATCGACAGCGCGAAAGAGAGCCTCGATTCCCAGAGCGAGCTGGTGCAAAAACAGATCGACAAAACCCAGCAGCTTATTGACGCACAGGTTGAGCGTTATCGTGTCCAGTTTCAGAACCTCGATAAAATGATGTCGAACCTGAATAGCATGAGCAATCAGTTAACATCGCTTTTAACCACTCTCTAAGTATTTATATTTAGCAGGTCATTTATGGCCTGCTTTCAGGAGTTGATTATGTATTCCTCACAGGGCATTCATGCTTATGCGCAGGTTGATCTGCAAAGCAAACTCTCTGGTGCAACCCCTCACCAGCTCATTACTATGCTGTTTGATGGCGCGCATAATGCCATCCTGCAAGCCAGAATCTATTTTGAAAATGGCAATATTGCTCAGCGAGGCAAAATGATTTCGAAAGCGATCAATATTATTGATAATGGCTTACGCGCAGCGCTCGATCATGAAAAAGGGCAGGGGATCGCAGCCGATCTCGAACAGATGTATGAATATATGTCACGTACATTATTGCAGTCGAACTTACGCAATGATCCTGAACTACTCACACAAGTAGATGGCATGCTGGTAAAACTAGCCGCCACCTGGAAGGAAATTGAACCGACTCAATCACGGGCGCGCTATGCCTGATATTATGCAATGCTATCGCGAGCTTTACGACATCAGCGCCCAAATGCTGGAAATGACCAGAGAGGAGTGTTGGGATGATTTTGTCGAGCTTGCCACGCGCTATATGATTAAAAAACAGGATATTACACATCTTGATTGCGGTGATATCACGGCGGCAGAAAAATGTAATCTGAAGGTTGTGCTGAAACAGGTTATTGATAACGAAGCTGAAATCAACCGCAATTTACGTGGTCGGCTGACAACATTAAAGCAGAAATTATCCTCTCTGCATCACAATACGCAATGCAGCCAGCTTTACACCCGCCAGCAAATTTCCTTATTACATTAATGACCTCTCCTGAAGCTATCAGGGTAATACCCATCCTGATAGCCTTATCATTTACACAGCGATAATTATCAATTAGCGATAATTTACCGTTAGCTGATTACTGACAACATGGAGTGCGGGGTGTAATTGCCCGAGGCTATTAACATTATAAATAAAACGAAATTCTCCCGCCGGAGAGAGCGGAAACTTTACGCTCTGTGAACCAGAGAGTGCGGGAAGTTGATAGCATTTGTCGCTACGACAGAGTTTGATTTCCAGCCCTGGCGGGGGAGGGGAGAGAAGTTTAATTCGCCATGAAAACCGGGTGATGGTCGCAGAGCGAGGCGTACTGGCAGGCGCTTTAATCAGATGGCCAATAAGCAACTGTTGACCGAGGGTTATGCGACCGCCTGTAGCGGTACGACTCCAGGCACCACCTTTCTCTTGTGCCGCTGCTGGCATAACCAGCAGCGGTAAGGCAAGCCACAATGCGCATTTCATTAATGCGTACCAATCACGGCAGTCATATGTACGGTTCTGTTATTGCTGATTTCCAGCGTCGACAACACACCTAATTGCGGGAATGCCCGGCGCAGGAAGCGGGACAGCATCACCCGTAGAGATGGGTTTACCAGCAGCACAGGAGCAATACCAACCGCTTGTTGTTCGGTAATAGCCCTGTCGGTTTGTCTCATTAAATGATCAGCAATGCCTGGCTCAATGGCGCTACCGCTTTGCAACGCCTGAATCAATAACTTCTCAAGTGAATTATCCAGCCCGATCACTTTGATATCGTTCTCATTGCGGAACCATTGCCAGGTAATCGCGCGGCCTAAACGGATACGCACCTGCGATGTCAGCTCATCAGGATCGCTCTGTACAGGTACGAACTCCGCCAGCGTATCGATGATGGTGCGCATATCGCGAATGGAAACGCGTTCAGCCAGTAAATTTTGCAAGACTTTATGAAATAGCGTCACTGAAATCACACCAGGGATCAAATCTTCCACGAGTTTCGGCATTTCTTTGGTAATACGATCCAGTAACTGTTGTGTCTCCTGGCGGCTGAACAACTCTTCCGTATTGAGCGTAATCAAATGGTTCAGATGCGTTGCAATAACCGAGCTTGGATCAACCACGGTATAACCCTGGATCTGTGCCTGTTCACGTAATACTTCATCGATCCAACAGGCTGGCAGACCAAATGCCGGGTCCTCGCATGGCGTGCCAGGCAAATCACCTTCTGCATAGCCTGGGTTAATGGCCATCCAGCGCTCAGGCTGTATTTCACCACGGCCAATCTCGACGCCTTTTAGCAAGATACGATAGTCACCTGGCGCCAGGTCCAGGTTATCGCGAACGTGGATTGCAGGGGGAAGAAAACCCATCTCCTGTGCAAATTTCTTCCTGATCCCGCGGATACGCACCAGCAACTGACCATCCTGAGAACTATCCACCATGGGGATCAGACGATAACCTACCTCCAGGCCCAGCACATCTTCCAGTTCCACATCAGACCATGAGGCTTCGGCAGCAGCCTGGGCATTGGCCGCCTGGGCTGTGGCGCTGTCTTTATCCAACTCGGTGGCTTTGCGCCCACCAGGCTTGGTGAGCTCCCGGCCTCGCAGCCACCATGCCACACCCAGCAGCGCGGCGGTGAACAGCAAGAAGACGAAATTGGGCATTCCGGGAATGAGCCCCAGCAGGCCAATAACCGCGGCAGAAAGCACCATTACTCGCGGGCTATTAAACAACTGCCCAACCATCTGCTCACCGATATCTTCATCGCTGGCAACACGGGTGACAATCACACCGGCGGCGGTTGAGATAATCAGCGCCGGGATCTGGGCAACAAGGCCGTCGCCAATGGTCAACAGCGTGTATGTTTCCCCGGCCTGTGCAACGCTCATACCGTGCTGAAGCACGCCGATGGTCAGGCCGCCGATAACATTTATTGCCATGATCAACAGCCCGGCGATGGCATCGCCACGCACGAACTTACTGGCACCGTCCATTGAACCGTAGAAATCAGACTCCTGCGTGACTTCACTACGACGGCGTTTTGCTTCAGCTTCACCAATCAGACCTGCATTGAGGTCGGCATCAATTGCCATCTGCTTACCTGGCATACCGTCCAGTACAAAGCGCGCCCCGACCTCTGCAATGCGACCAGCACCTTTGGTAATAACCATAAAGTTGATAATGATAAGTATGGCAAATACCACAATACCGATGGCGAAGTTACCCCCCACCAGGAAATGACCGAAGGCTTCAACCACTTTACCGGCAGCTGCGGCACCAGTATGGCCTTCCATCAAAATAATACGCGTGGAAGCAATGTTTAACGCCAGTCGCAACAGTGTTGAAAACAGCAATACGGTGGGAAACGCCGAAAATTCCAGCGTCTTTTGCGTAAACATCGCGACCAGCAATATCATCAATGACAGCACAATATTGAAGGTAAACAGCGTATCCAGAATAAACGCAGGCAGTGGCAGAACCATCATGGCCAGAATCAGCATGATCAGTACCGGGCCTGCCAGAATCTGCCACTGTGTATCTTTTAACGTGGGTAACCGTAATTTGCTGGCGATATTAGCCATCAGTTTGAACTCTCATGAACAAAATCCATCGACTCAGGAACCGGCAGGTCCCTGGGCTTTTTAGGCGGAACACCGCCGTTATTGCGCCATCTTCTTAAGCCATAAACCCAGGCCAGAACTTCGGCGACCGCGCTGTAAAGCTCACCCGGAATTTGTTCGCCAATATCGCAGTGACGATAAAGTGCGCGGGCAAGCGGTGGAGCTTCAAGCATCGGAATGCGATGCTGTTCTCCGGACTCGCGAATTTTTAAGGCGATCTCTCCGGCGCCTTTCGCCACTACCGTCGGGGCACTCATTCCGCCCTCTTTATAAGAGAGCGCGACCGAGTAGTGCGTTGGGTTATTGACGATCACATCCGCAGTGGGGATATTCGACATCATGCGGTTACGGGCCGCCGCACGTTGCATCTGCTTGATGCGGTTCTTAATATGCGGATCGCCTTCCTGCTGTTTGAACTCATCACGGATCTCCTGGCGGCTCATGCGCAGTTTTTTCAGGTGACTCGTAATTTGATAAAAAACGTCATAGCCAATAACGGGCAGCAAGAAAAAGATGACCATTAGTAAACAGTCAAACAGCATCCCAATGCCGTCACTGATGGCTGCGGGTAATGGCTGGTTAACCAATTGAATAAAATGAGATTTATTTAAATAAAGGTATAAAGCTAGCGCGCATCCGACGAGGGTTGCTTTCAGACAGCCTTTCAACATCTCTGATAGCACTTGGGCAGAAAATATGCGCTTCATTCCTGAGAGCGGCGAAAGCCGCTTCAGGTCAACTTTCAGGGACTTGCCACTGAAATTGAGCCCGCCCAGCAGCATGGGTGAAGCTATCCCTGTTACAAACAACCCCAGCAAAATCGGCAGTAACGCAGTGCTCATCATTTCCAGCAAATAGCCAGCTTGAGTAAGCATTGAGTGTTCATCCATTACAGATAGCCGATTTAGATGCAGCCCGGTTCTGAGCAACGCAGACAGGTGGCGAACAAAATGATCGCCACCTGATAACAGCAACGCCCATCCCGCCAGCAACATTAGCAACGAGCTAAGTTCTTTGGAGCGAGGGATTTGACCCTCTTCTCGCGCTTTTTGTCGTCGGTGAGGCGTGGGTTCTTCTGTTTTTTCTACATCACTTTCTTCTGACATGATTCGGGATAATTTTAAAAACCGAGACTATCCAGTAGATCGTCAACCTGATCTTGCGTGGCAACGACACCGGTTTTGTTATGATCGATTTGTGGACCATTTTTCAGCGGGTCAATGCTTTCTTTCTGTGAAGACTGACCCTCCGGGATACTCTCCAGCAGCACCTGAATCAGCTCTTTCTCAACGATTTCAATCAATGTCATCATGCGCTGAATGACCTGACCGGTAAGATCCTGAAAGTCCTGCGCCATCATTATTTCCATTAACTGATCGTTGGTCTTACGGGCAGTTTCAGGGGTCTGGGCAAGGAATTGGCGGGTGTCGTTGACCAAATCCCGGGCAATTGGTAATTCAACCGGGGATTCGAACCACTCATCCCAACGTGCAGAAAGGTTAGTCGCACTGTCACTCAGTGAATCCTGCAGGGGACGCGCCTCTTCGACACAAGTGAGCACACGATCCGCTGCCTGGCGGGTTTTTCCCACTACATAGTTCAGGCGGTCACGTGCATCCGGGATCGCTTCCGCCGCATCCATAATGGTGCGATCCAATCCCAGATTAACCAGGCTGTCACGTAGCAGGCGGGTTAACTGACCAATGCGCGAAAAGATGCTGGTAAAATTATCTGCCGACGGCAAATTTGATGAAGGTTGCATTGGTTACCATCCAATCTTTTCAAAGATTTTATTAAGCTTCTCTTCCAGTGTTGCCGCTGTGAAGGGTTTGACCACGTAACCATTCGCGCCTGCCTGCGCGGCGGCGATAATATTCTCCTTCTTGGCTTCTGCCGTGACCATCAGCACTGGTGTCTTGTTAAGCGCAGCATCGTTACGAATTTCAGACAGTAGTTGCAGACCATCCATGTTTGGCATGTTCCAGTCGCTAACAACGAAATCGATATGAGAGGAACGCAGTTTATTCAGTGCATCCACACCATCTTCTGCTTCCTCAACGTTATTAAATCCTAAGTCTTTCAAAAGATTGCGTACGATACGGCGCATGGTGGCGAAGTCATCAACAACTAAAAAGCGTAAATTTGAGTCTGCCATTTATTCATCCTCATAAAGGGAAGGCGGGTGGGTTAGGTAATCATTAAGTCCGGTGTGGCTGGCCGACGGCATTACTGAGAATCTGCTGGCTAATCTGCTCAAGATCGGTAACTTCACAAGTGGCACCAAGAGCAATGGCTTCGCGCGGCATACCGAAAACCACGCAGCTACGCTCGCTTTGCGCCAGAGTCCATGCTCCAGCTTTTCGCATGGCTAAAAGACCTGCGGCGCCGTCATTGCCCATGCCGGTGAGAATAGCGCCGGTGGCATTTTTTCCCGCGCTACGAGCAACGGAATGAAACAGAGCATCAACGGAGGGGCGATGTCGATTAACCGGAGCCGAATCGACAATCCTGATGTAATAGTTGCTGCCATTGCGCGAGACTTCCATATGAAATCCACCGGGGGCGATATAGGCGTGACCAGGCAGAATCTTGTCGCCATCTTCGCCCTCTTTCACCGAAAGCTGGCAATGTTGGTCAAGGCGCGCGGCAAATGAGCGGGTAAAACCTGGCGGCATATGCTGGGCAATGACAATGCCGGGGCTGGTGGCTGGCATGGGTTCTAAAACCTGACGTAGCGCTTCAGTTCCTCCCGTTGAAGAGCCAATGGCAATAATCTTTTCGCTGCCCGCGCGCGGCATAGAGATAACTGATGGAGGAGGAATATGACTGCTTCGGCGGCGGATCTGCGCCCTGGCCGCCATGCGAATTTTATCGGTAATCATGTCAGCGTAGCGGGACATATCATCATTCAGCCCCATCTGTGGCTTGGTGATAAAATCCACAGCGCCCAGTTCCAGCGCGCTTAGGGTGATATCCGAACCTCTACTGGTCAGTGAAGAGAGCATTACCACTGGCATCGGGCGTAGGCGCATCAACCTTTCAAGAAAATCCAGCCCATCCATCCGCGGCATCTCAACGTCCAGCGTCAGCACATCCGGGTTGTGTTGCTTGATCAGGTCGCGAGCGATGAGAGGATCTGGTGCGGTTGCCACCATCTCCATATCGGGTTGTTCATTAACGATATGTGTCATGATCTTGCGAATCAGCGATGAATCATCGACACACAGCACTTTGATCTTATTCATTATCTCTACTCCGCGAGGCAATAGATTGATTGTCCGCGCAGACGAAACGGACTATTCATATGACTGAAATGCTCTGAGTGACCCACAAATAACAGTCCACCAGGTTTAAGGATCTGCGCAAAACGTTGCATCAATCGTTCTTGCGTCGTCTTATCAAAGTAAATCATGACATTACGGCAGAAGATGGCATCAAAAGGGGCGGGGATACTCCACTCTTGATTGATGAGATTTAGCTGTTGAAATTTTATGCAATTACGATGTTCACTTTTGATTTTCACCAAATCTTGCTGCATACCCGTTCCGCGTAAGAACCACGTTTTTTTCTGTATTTCTGTCAGGTTACTGATATCAGAAAGCCGGTACACACCCTGCATAGCCTTCTGTAAAACATCGGTGTCAATATCTGTTGCTATTACCCTGGGGCCAGTGATGCTGCGCCCAAGTGTCGCCTCCAGTGTCATGACAATCGACCAGGGCTCTTCACCTGTAGAGGCGGCGGCACACCAGACGTTGTACATACCACCTCTGGATTTAGCGTGTTGAGCCAGTACCGGGAAATGGTAAGCTTCGCGGAAAAATGAGGTCAGATTAGTTGTCAGTGAATTAATAAAAACCTGCCATTCAGTGCTATTCGGATTTGATTCCAGCAGCGCAATATAGTCACCAAATCCAGCCAGGCTCAGTTCACGCAGACGGCGTGAGAGACGGTTAAAAACCATGTCTCGTTTTTGATGATTAAGCACAATTCCTGAGCGCTGATAAATCAATTCGCTAATTTTTTCTAACTCATGTCTGGTCAGTTCACCCTGAGCATGATTGTTGTGTTCGACCATAAGGAGTTAATCTTCAAGCAACGAGTTAATTTTATTTTATTAAGCGGAACGATGATTTATTAAATTATAAAAATATTAATCGCAGATGAATGCGATTATCATTTGGCTTAGGTTTAAGGCATTAAACGGGCATATTCATTATTTCTTGATAGGCATTAACAAGTTTATTGCGTGCCTGTATACCCATATTCAACGCCAGTGATGATTTTTGCATTGATACCATCACATCATTAAGTCCTATACCCTCAACACCTGTCAGGTAGCTCTGTGCCTGACTTTTAGCCGTGGTCTGCAACTGGTTAATATTGTTAATACTGTTAAATAAAATATCGGAAAATTGTGCTTTATGATCGTCTTTCTTTTCAGCAGTAAAAGGCTTGAGTGACTGAGTAGCAGAAACCTGTCGAGCCTGATATTGGATCTGATCCAATACGCCACTTAAATTATTCAGAGACATAATTTTACCTTAATTTAAACTGGTCGTAAGCTTATCATGCAGTAAGAAAAACAACATAATGTGAATAGCTGACACAAACTTCACCTTTTTGCCACTTAGAAGTTGAGGCATTCTGTAGATAATACGCTAGCAGAAATTATTCGTCTGGAGTGGAGTTACTCCTGACATCCGCATTTCTGAATCGCTTATCCGCAATATTCCGTAAGGGGGATTGCGTCATTTATTGTTACAGGACATTGGCATGACTGCCACGATCAACAGTAGTAAAAAAAAGAGCAACGTTGATATCAAAGCGATGCTAGAAAATATCCGGGCGAATCCCCGGATGATATTTATTATTGCTGCTGCGGCGGCTATTTCTGTTGTGATTGCGTTAATGTTCTGGGCCAAAGAGCCGGACTACCGCGTTTTGTACAGTAATATTAATGAACAAGATGGTGGAGCCATTGTTAGCCAGCTGAGCCAGATGCAGGTGCCGTACCGTTTTGCAGACCATGACGGTGCAATCATGATCCCTGCAGAGCAGATTTATGAGGTTCGCCTGAAACTTGCGCAGCAAGGATTGCCAAAAGGCGGCTCGGTTGGATTTGAACTACTGGATCAGGAAAAGTTTGGCATCAGTCAGTTCAATGAGCAGGTCAATTTCCAGCGAGCGTTAGAGGGGGAGCTCTCCCGCACGATTGAAACGCTGGGGCCAGTACATACAGCTCGTGTTCATCTGGCCATGCCCAAACCATCGCTGTTTGTTAATGAACAAAAACAACCTTCGGCATCGGTAACACTGAATCTCATCAGCGGTCGGGTGCTGGATGCCGGGCAGGTTAGTGCCATTTCGTACATGATTTCCAGCGCTGTACCGGGTCTGACTGCGGATCGCGTCACCATTGTTGATCAAAGTGGCCATCTGCTGTCACAAAGTGGTTCGCAGGCGGCGCATACCACCCAACTGAAATATATCAGCGATGTCGAATCGGAATTTCAAAATCGCATTCAGGCAATCCTGGCGCCCATTGTTGGAGCGCAAAACGTCAGAACGCAGGTTACCGCGCAAATTGATTTTACTCAGCATGAGCAGACTGCGGAGCAATACCAGCCTAATAGTTCGCCAGACAAAATGGCTATTCGTAGCCGCCAAAGCAGCAATTCAGAGCAAAGTGGTAAGAGCGGACCCGGCGGGGTGCCGGGCGCATTAAGCAACCAACCGCCTGATCCAGTATCCGCGCCTATTGAACAACCGACGCAACCCGCAGCTAACGGCAACGGGCAGGTCACTCAGCCGGCAACAACAGTGACGCCGTATAACAAACAGAGCGATAACACCACCAACTATGAGTTGGATCGCACGCTGACTCACATTAAGCGCAACATCGGTACGGTCGAGCGCCTGTCCGTCGCCGTGGTCGTGAATTATGTGTCTGACAAGGATGGCAAAGCCGTCGCCCTTAGTCAGGCGCAAATGGATCAAATTAACGCATTGGTTAAAGAGGTGATGGGCTATTCCGTTAAGCGTGGCGATTCGCTCAATGTAGTGAATACACCCTTCACGCTTCAGGACGAAGAACCGCCAACGCCACTGTGGAAACAGCCTGAATTTATCAGCTTGTTGATGTCCGCCGCGCGTTATCTGTTCGTGGCATTGATTGCCTGGGTGCTGTGGCGTAAAGGGGTGCAGCCGTTCTGGACTAAACACCAGGAGATGTTATTGCAGCGGCTGGAGATGGAGCAAGAGGCGCGTAAGCAAGAGCAGGAATCACATTTACGTAAGAAACAAAGTATTGAGACGGCCAAAGCGCAGCAGCGTATAGAGACCGAAGTCGAGACTCAGCGACTGCGTGAAATCGCCGAGCAGGAGCCGCAAATTATCGCTCTGGTTATTCGTCAGTGGATCAATAAGGAACAAAAATCGTCATGAACGCCGCCGAGAAAAGCGCCATCGTCATGCTTACGCTTGGCGACGAACGTGCAGCCGAGGTGTTTAAACATCTCAACACCCATGAAGTCAAATTGATCAGTGGCGCGATGGTTACGATGGGCAGTTTTACCCATGAGCAACTGGCCATTGCGGTGGGGGAGTTTAAGCGCGATTCCAGCGAATATGCTGCGCTGAGCGTCAATACCAATGAGTATCTACGCAGCGCGTTGGTTAAAGCTCTGGGTGAGGATCGTGCTAACTCTCTGCTTGATGATCTGCTTGATTCCCATAACGATATCAATGGGATTGAGACGTTAAATTATATGGAACCGCAGATGGTCTTTGACCTTATCCGCGATGAACATCCGCAGATTATTGCTACGATCATTGTCCATCTGAAACGCGGCCAGGCGGCAGATATTCTGGCGAAATTTGAAGATCGTGCACGTAACGACATCATGCTGCGTATCGCTACATTTGGCGGCGTACAACCTGTTGCACTGCAAGAACTGACTGAGGTGCTTAATAACCTGCTTGATGGTCAAAATATCAAACGTAACAAGATGGGCGGTGTTCGTCCTGCGGCTGAGATCCTTAATTTGATGAAATCGCAGCAGGAAGAGGCGGCAATTGAAGCCGTTCGCGAATTCGATCAAGAGCTTGCACAGAAAATTATCGACGAAATGTTGCTGTTCGAAAACCTTGTTGAGATGGAAGACCGTAGCATCCAGCGTATCTTGCAAGAAATTGATAATGAATCATTAATTGTGGCCCTTAAAGGGGCAGATGAAGCACTTCGCGATAAATTCTTCCGCAATATGTCGAAACGTCAGGCTGACATCATGAAGGATGACCTGAGCTCTCGCGGGCCGGTGCGTATGTCGCAGGTAGAAACGGAACAGAAAAATATTCTGTTGGTAGTCCGTCGCTTAGCCGAAACCGGAGAGATCGTGATTGGAGGCGGCGAAGATGCCTACGTCTGATGCTAAATGGGTTAAGTGGAAACCTGAGAATCTTCTGCAGGATGCGTTCAGCCCTGATATCGCTCCCCTTGCAGTTGGTCAGCCTGGCGATGCTGCGTCAGATGCTGCGTTGCAAGTGGAACTGTCACGCCTGCGTAAGCAGGCAGAACAGAAAGGCTTTGCCCAGGGGCAGCAAAGCGGTAGCGAAGAAGGCAAAAAGCAGGGCTATGAAGTGGGTTTCCAGCAGGGGCGTGAAGAGGGCGCCGCTCAAGGATTGAACGAGTTTCGGCTGGAACAGCAAAGGCAGGTGGAGCACTTTTCCCTGCTCATTGATAGTTTCAAAGACGCGCTATCCAGTCTTGATAGCGTGATGCCGTCACGCCTTGTGCAGGTGGCATTGATGGCAGTACGCAGCATGTTGGGTGAAAGTGTCATTACCGCAAATACGCATAACTTTTTGCTGACACGTATCCAGCAACTTCTGCGTGAAGAGAACCTTCTGCAAGGCCATGCGCGGATGTGGGTGAGTACCGGGGACATGGCACGGGTGCAAGAGCATCTGGGGGGCGTACTGCAATCCCGTGGTTGGGAATTATGCCCCGATGCGCAAATGTTACCCGGTGGATGTCGGGTGACGACTGACGACGGAGAGCTGGATGCCACCATCGAAACTCGCTGGAATGCACTGTGTAATCTGAGCCGCGAGGAGCTCTCCTGATGACATCTCGACTGAAAAAGTGGCTGGATGGCATCGATCAGTGTGAAGAGCTGATGGCCGAACTGCCGCCGTTTCGCCAGTATGGTCGTTTAACGCGGGCAACTGGGTTGGTGATGGAAGCCGTAGGCTTAAAATTACCCATCGGCACCCTATGTATTGTGGAGCGGGATAGCGATAACGGCGTACAAAAAGTCGAGAGTGAAGTTATCGGATTTAACGGGCAGGTTCTCTATCTGATGCCGCTGGAGAATGTCGAAGGTATTCTGCCAGGCGCCAGAGTATATGCTCAGGACGGAAACGCTAAAGGGAAACAGTTACCTTTAGGCCCCCAGCTATTGGGCCGTGTTCTTGATGCCAGTGCTCGCCCCCTTGATGGACTGCCAGCCCCGGCGACAACCCAGCATGGGGCGCTTTTCACCGCACCGTTTAATCCACTACAGCGTGATCCGATTAAAAGTGTCCTTGATGTCGGTGTCAGGGCGATTAATGGCTTGTTGACGGTCGGTCGTGGTCAGCGTATGGGCCTGTTTGCCGGTTCAGGGGTCGGTAAAAGCGTGCTGCTGGGTATGATGGCGCGCTTTACCAATGCCGATGTGATTGTCGTGGGGTTGATTGGCGAGCGTGGCCGTGAAGTAAAAGACTTCATCGAGAATATCCTCGGTAAAGATGGCCTGCAACGAGCTGTTGTTATTGCGGCGCCGGCAGACGTTTCGCCTGTTCTACGTATGCAAGGAGCGGTCTACGCTACGCGGCTGGCGGAAGATTTTCGCGATCGCGGCATGAACGTATTGCTGATTATGGATTCCTTAACCCGCTATGCCATGGCGCAGCGCGAAATAGCGTTGGCAATTGGCGAACCGCCTGCCACAAAAGGTTATCCACCTTCAGTCTTTGCCAAACTACCGGCGCTGGTCGAGCGGGCGGGGAACGGTATTAAAGGCGGGGGATCGATCACTGCATTCTATACCGTCTTAACCGAAGGAGATGATCAGCAAGATCCTATTGCTGATTCGGCTCGTGCGATCCTCGATGGCCATGTGGTGCTTTCGCGTCGCCTCGCCGAGGCAGGGCATTATCCGGCTATCGATATTGAAGCATCAATAAGTCGTGCCATGACAGAACTTATCACACCGGGACATTATAAAAAGGTTCAGCGCTTCAAACAGATGCTTTCGTCATTTCAGCGTAATCGCGATCTTATTAGTGTCGGAGCGTATGCCGCAGGCAGTGACCCACTACTCGATCAGGCGATCGCGCTTTATCCAACAATGGAACGCTATCTGCACCAGGGTATTGATGAGTGTAGTGACTATGACGAGTCCTGTTCGGCACTCTCAGCGCTTTTTCCGGATTTAGCAGATTAATAAACGAGTGCATTATTTATGGCTAAGCAGGGACCGATGGATATTCTGCGGGATCTCGCAGAGAAAACATTAAACGATACAACAAGCCGGTTGGGGGGCGCTCGTCAGGCTCACGCATTTGAAACTTCGCGGCTGGAGCAATTGCAGAATTATGCTCATGAATATCGTCAGCAACTGCAAACGTCGATCGTTGAGAGCGGCGTGTCCATATTTGCTTTACAGACGCAGCAGAATTTTCTCACTTCGTTAGATGGCGTGGTCGCTCAGCAAGCCAGAAGAGTCTCTGCCAGCCTGTATTCGGTGGAGAACGTACAGGAAGCATGGAAAAAAGATAAGCGTCGGCTGAATGCCTTTGATGCACTTAAAAGTCGGGCCCAGGCACAGCAAGTATTAAAAGAGAACCGGCTGGAGCAAAAAATGATGGACGAGTTCGCCAGTCGCGCCAGCCAAAGGAACACTTAAGATGATTATTAAAAATAGCCCCGAGTTACCTGCCCGCGACATCAACCGTAAAACATCAGCGACTACCTCCGGGCAAACGGAAGAGCAGTTTACCTCAGCGCTGGAAAAACAGTTGTCTTCGACTCAGGCTCAGCACGGCGAAGAGAGTGGCAAGGTTACATTGGCAAAGCCAGGTCAGAAAAGACCGGCAGCCAGCGAAGAAAATCCGGTTGTTGGTAACGTTGAGTTAGTTGCCGCATTACTTCAGGCTGAGCCACAGATTGCTACTGCGGATAACCCATTAATGTCTGTTGATTTGCCCGTGGCCGATACGCTGCAAAGCGCTGACATCCCAACTACAGCGCCGATTATTGATATTCAACTTCCACAGGTTGCCATTGCCCAGACCGAAGAATTGTCCCTTCCTGCAGCGGACGCGTTAACACTTTCGACTATTCAGCAGATAGAAACAGCTGCATCCACAAGCTATTCAGCAACACATAGCCCGCTAAACGCTGAGCTATCCTCACTGGCGAAAGAAGTCGCACAAGTTATCGCTCCTGTTCAAGAAAGCAAAGTTCAATCCGGTGTGCAGAAGCCATTGGCAGCACAGCAAGTTATACCCCAGACAACTGCGGTGCACACAGAAAAAGGCGGTGATGCGCCAGAGGCTTCAACAGCGATGATGCAGAAAGCAGAACCGACAGCCCCCCAGGTTGCGGAAAAGCATGTCGCAACCACTGAAAGTTTTGACACTGCGCTGCATACAATAAAGGGGGAATCGGTGCCGAACACCGGGGTAATGCATAGCGCTGCGCCAGTACCCACCACGCCTGCGACCACAACAACAGGAATGACTCCGGCTATTACGACCGCGACGTTGGCGGCAGAAGTGGGTACGCCAGCATGGCAAAGCGCGTTGGGACAACACATTGCAACCTTTACGCGTGGTGGGGTTCATCACGCAGAGTTGCGCCTTCATCCTGAAGAACTCGGGGCATTACAGATCAGCTTGCGCATGAATAACGATCAGGCGCAGGTGCATTTCGTCACGGAACATCACCATGTTCGTGCGGCGCTGGAGTCAGCGATGCCGCAATTACGTACCATGCTGGCAGAATCGGGTATTGCGCTGGGGCAAAGCAGTGTGGGAGCGGACACGGCATCGTCAAATTCTTCACCCTTCGGCGATGCTTCAGGCCATGAAAAATCAGAGAAAGAGTCAGCAGATATCAGTGCTCCAATAACTGAAGAGCCAACAATACTGCGGAGTGTTGTTGTTTATGCTACTGGTATCAATACCTTTGCCTGAGGGCTGCAGCAAACAGGCAAGCTGCTAACAGTAATTTCAGCTTATTAATGAATTGTCCTTGAGGTGGCGTGTACTAGAATACCCGCCATTCAAAGGTATTTGCTTTGGCGAATTCTTTATTTTTTTATAGGTTTATTCATCCAATGTCGAAAAAAAAAGAAACAACTTCTTCAGGTGGAAAGAAAAAACCACTATTGTTCTTGCTCATGTTATTAATCATTGCCGGGGTCTGTGCCGCCGCGGGTTATACATGGATGGAGCTTAAAGAACTTAAGTCTCAGGTGAATAATAATGCAATGGATGCCCCTGAGAAGGAAGAACCAGAAGCAGAACCTGTCATTCCTGTCTATGCAAATCTTGAAAGTTTTACCGTTAGCTTGCAACCTGAAGATAACGATGCCGATCGAGTTCTTTATATTGGCTTAACATTAAAGATGAAAGATGAAGCTGCGAAATTAGCTCTTGAAAGCCATCTTCCGGAAGTGCGTAGCCGTCTGCTGATGCTTTTATCTCAGCAAACGGCAGGCGAATTAACGGCTGATAAAGGTAAAGTAAAACTTGTCCAACAAATTAAACAAGTTATTAGCGAGCCGCTTACTGGTCAGAATAAGATTATGATAACTGACGTATTATTTAATGCATTTATCTTACGGTAAGAAATATGTCTGACAGTATATTATCACAGGATGAGATCGATCGTCTGTTGAATGGTGGAACGGGCGGGGGCGAAGAGAGCCAAAGCGTAACGCCATCCTCTTTTGAGGATAATATTAAGCCTTATGATCCAAACACTCAGCGTCGTGTTATTCGTGAGCGTTTACACTCATTAGAGATTATCAATGAGCGTTTTGCTCGCCAGTTCCGTATTGGGTTGTTCAACATTTTGCGTCGTAGTCCTGATGTCACTGCTGGAAATATTAAAATTCAGCCTTATCATGAATTTGCCAGAAACCTACCGGTAATGACTAATCTTAACCTTGTGCACCTGAATCCATTGCGTGGGACCGCTTTATTTGTTTTATCACCCAATCTGGTATTTATGGCGGTGGATAATCTCTTTGGCGGTGACGGGCGTTTTCCCACGAAGGCGGATGGTAGGGAGTTCACGCCCACTGAGCAGCGCATTATTCAGCGGATGATGGCGATGGCTCAGGAAGCTTATGATGGCGCATGGCACTCCATCTTTAAGATTAAAAGTGAATATATACGTTCTGAGTTACAGGTAAAATTTACCAATATCACTTCCTCACCTAATGATATTGTGGTGACGACCCCTTTTTATGTCGATATTGGTTCGCATAGCGGTGAATTACAGATCTGTATCCCGTTTAACATTATTGAGCCGTTGCGCGAGCTATTGACCAATCCGCCGCTGGAAAACTCCCGACAGGAAGATAATCAGTGGCGCAGTACTCTGGCAACGCAGGTACGTGACACTGAACTGGAATTAGTAGTGAAATTTGCTGAGATTCCCACGCGGCTTTCCCAAATTATGCAATTAAAACCCAACGATATTATTCCGCTGGACAAACCCGAGCGCGTTGATGGTTTCATTGATGGCGTCCCTGTGATGTCAGGTAAATATGGTTGTGTAAATAATCAGTATGCCCTACAGGTGGAAGAACTGATGAATTCAACATTATTAGCTTTAAAGAAGGAGAGAAAATCGCATGAGCGGTAATGATTATTCAACTGGTTCGAACAATTCATCTGTTGATGACCTTTGGGGCGATGCGATGAGTGAACAATTGTCCACAGAGGGGAGCGCTACTGCACAAGCTGTGACAACAGAAGATGTCGTGGTGAATTTCTCTGAAGATTTAAATCTGGTTCTCGATATCCCAGTAAAAATGACCGTCGAGCTGGGGCGAACCAAAATGACAATCAAAGAGCTGCTCAGACTAAGCCAGGGATCTGTTGTTTCCCTTGAAGGTTTAGCGGGTGAACCCCTCGATATTTTGATTAATGGTTATTTGATTGCTCAGGGTGAAGTTGTCGTGGTTTCCGATAAATTCGGTATTCGTATCACCGATATTATTACACCTTCCGAACGCATGCATCGTCTGAGCAGATAATGAACACGCAGACACTTAATACCGTCCAACCAATAGCCGCAGGCTCGGATTCGGCCCCGGTTTCAATGATAAACATGGGGGGGGCGTTGGCGCTGATACTCTTGCTTATTGTTGCAATGGCCTGGGTTTTTCGTCGTACCGGCATCGCTTCCAGAATAGTAAAAGGAAATAACATTCTTTCTATTAAACACACGCAAGCAATCGGTACGCGGGAACGTTTGGTGGTTGTTGAAATTGACGATAAATGGTTGTTACTTGGCGTTACTCCGGAAAAGATCACCAACCTGATGACCATGGATAAACAAGAGTGTGTTGAAAACACAGAACCTGCGCCATTAGCTTCCAGCTTCCAGGCCGCATTAATCAACTGCATTACACAGCGTAAAGGCGCGAGCAAAAAATGAAAGCGCATTCTCGCCTTGTCTCCTTCTTGTTCAGTGCTGGAATAGTCTCTGCCGCAATATTGTGCCCCATACAGTTCGCCAGGGCAGCTAATAGCGACATCATGCTTGCCCATACTGCAAATGGGGAGAGCTGGACGTTACCGATACAAACGTTGGTATTGATGACGTCGCTGACGCTTTTGCCGGCTGCTTTGCTAATGATGACCGGGTTTACACGCATCGTTATTGTGCTCGGGTTGTTAAGAAACGCGCTAGGCACAGCGAGCACCCCGCCTAATCAGGTATTGCTGGGGCTGGCGTTATTTCTGACTTTTTTCGTTATGGCACCTGTCTTTAATCGTATCTATGACGAAGCATGGCAGCCTTTATCTGAGGACAAAATCAGTATGGAAGTCGCGTTGCAAAAGGGCTCCCAGCCACTGCGTGAATTTATGCTGAAACAGACCCGCGAAGGTGATTTGGCACTCTTCAGCCGGATTGCCAAAAAGGGGGATTACGCCACTTCTGCAGATGTGCCGATGAGTATTCTGGTGCCTGCTTTTGTCACCAGTGAATTGAAAACCGGTTTTCAGATCGGTTTCACGATGTTTATCCCCTTCTTAATCATCGACTTGGTTGTTGCGAGTGTGCTTATGGCGTTGGGGATGATGATGGTGCCGCCAGCAACAATTTCTCTGCCATTCAAGCTGATGCTTTTTGTGCTGGTTGATGGGTGGCAACTTGTTGTTGGATCGCTGGCGCAGAGCTTTTTTAGTTAATTGAGAAGAGAATAATGACACCTGAAAGTGTAATGGCGCTGGGTTTCCAGGCAACCAAGGTCGGGCTATTAATCGCTGCACCGCTGTTAATCGCCGCGCTGGTCGCAGGCCTGGTTGTCAGTATCTTACAGGCATCGACGCAAATTAACGAAATGACGCTGTCGTTTATCCCCAAGATTCTGATGATCATTGTTGTACTGATCGCTTGTGGTCCCTGGATGCTGGCGACATTTGTTGACTATATGCGTGGTTTATTCAATTCACTTCCCTATATTATTCACTAAGTATGCTCACGCTTTCACTGGCCTCGCTGTATGTATACGTTAACCAATATTTCTGGCCATTCTTACGTGTTCTGGCTCTGTTTGGTGCCGCGCCGATCTTCAGTGAAAAGCAACTGGCCACGAAGGTCAAAATTGCGCTGGCTCTGTTAACAACCTTTCTACTTGCTCCCCAATTACCGGCCAACGAGATACCCATCGCTTCTCTGGATGGATTATGGGTGGCTTGTCAGCAGCTGATTATTGGTATAGCCATTGGTCTTTCAATACAACTTATCTTTGTGGCTGTGCGTCATGCAGGTGAGATTATCGCGATGCAAATGGGATTATCATTTGCGATGGCTTACGATCCGAGTGCAGGCGCAAATATGCCAGTGGTTTCGCGCCTGTTGAATTTGTTCGTGACGTTGCTATTTCTGACTTTTAATGGGCACCTCTATATGCTTGAAGTGATTGCTAACAGCTTTGCGGCATTTCCTGTCAGCGCAGCGCCAATGGGGATAGGGGGCTTTGTTGCTTTGGTCCAGGCGGGAGGAATGATCTTTAGTTATGGGCTAATGCTGGGATTGCCCGTGGTGATCTTGCTGTTATGTGTAAACCTGACGCTTGGATTACTCAACCGTTTAACCCCCCAGCTTTCGGTATTTGTTATCGGCTTTCCACTCTCCCTGACGGTAGGTATGACGGCCATGTCATTGGTTATGTATACGCTTGCGCCTTTCTTTGAAAACATGATGGCCGCTATATTTGAGCAACTTATTGATATTCTGACTGGGTTCCGCGCACGCTGAGGTGTCAGCGAGATGCATAAAAAACCGGGGATATCCCCCGGTTGGCGCTGTTCAATTAGTATAAGAGCAATAGTGTTGTTAATTGATCGCCTGCACTAATATTGCTTGTAATTCCATCAAGCGCTTGCAGTGCATCAGCGGAGTGTTTGGTGCGGTCAGAGTAATCAGCAACTAATCGTGCGACATCAATCTCTTTTAATTCACTTCCCATCGACTTCACCGATAGCGAAACTTTGATGTAGAAGTAATCCATAATCAACATACTGAGCTTCTGCATAATAGTCTTTAGATCTCTGCCCGGAAAATAATCGGTATAAAGTCGATATAACAAATAATTACGCATTACATAAGCCGGTGAGAGGCAGGAATTTTTGCGCAGCAATTGCCACTGTTCATTCAGTGAGCTAAATTTCTCATGTAATGCTTGCACCTCGGTTTGCTCATCAACATTTAGCCAAACTGCAATCTCTTTATGACTGAGATGAATACTATTATCACGCGATTTTTTTTGGGCAATGGTTCTGCCAAGCGATAATAGAGTGCGAAACTTCAACATTGCGCTGGCGTAGTGATTATCCTCCGTGTTACGGAAGGTAATGTGACCAGCAGCCAAATCGCTGATGAGCCGGGCGTAATACTCTTCCACCTCAGCGAGCCGGTTCGCCAGGTCGAAATCAAGCCGCTGCAGGAATAACGTGAAATGCACCAGCGCCAGGATATTATTTTCGATATTCGGACTATCTGTGGCAATAATATTCCATGCAAATAACTGAATAATCTGTTGGACCTGATCCGCTTTTGGCTGTTTGTCCGCCAAATGTTGTACCTTATCAGCAACGATCTCAGTGGTCTGTTCGCACGCCATACTATTTTCGTCGAAAAGCACCAGACGCGAAACCTCGTTGCATGATAACGTTAATGAATGACGAGTCTCATTTTTTAACTGGTTGGAAATTCTGGGGTAAGTTGCACAGGTATGAGAAAGCGCTTCAGCGCCAAGCTTTTGTTGAATAGTGCAGAGGCGATCTTCACTGATAAATGGGCACATACCCCCATTGCTGTTACTAAGCATGATTACTGCATATCTATCCTTACCTTGCCGGGTAAGTTGCATTGACTCCTTTGCAATAGACCTGATTTCTCTGTCGGAACTGTTGATATATTTATGATGTGTTTTTTTATCAATATCAATTCGCCAGAATTGACAACAGCTACAGACACAATTAGAACCTGTACATTTGAAATTTTTATAAAATTTGGGGGTGAGAATCTTACGTAATCGCACTTAAAGTATTAACCTCTTAATAACATGAGATAATCTGTGATATATAAATGTTTAGGATGATTTGCTATTCAAGGTTATTTGGTGGTTAAAGTCAATGAAGCGACTTAATTGAAAAGAGGGCATTACTTCCACTACATTGGCTTATTGATGGCTTGCTAAAGGGAGTTGCGGTTTTTATACTTATTACTAACTGTCGGTGCGATATGATCTGACATTATTATTGATATTTATAATGCGTAATAGGTTGGTCTATTTTTATAGCCATGCTGCATGTTTGCCTCTGCTTATCCAGTTATTAAAGAAATTATCATACTTTTATGATTATTATCTAAATCAAGGAAGACGTTTTGAACAGAAAGAGATCTGTCTACTCCGCTAATGTTTTGGTTTACAGTGAAGATAAATTTGCTGCGGCAGGCATCAAAAAATTAGTTGAATTATACAGGCCTAATTTTAGGGTGAGCCATATTCGTAGTGTCGAGGAGGCTAGCTCTGTCGTAAGCACAAAGATGCGTATTGTTATAGGTGTGTCAACAGAAGGGACAAATCTGGTCGCGCTACAACAGTCTATAGAGTCATTGCGCAGGAATAACGCCAACTTACCCTGTATGTTACTTTGTGATGTGCTCAACCCTGTTTTGCCTGCTTTATTGCCTGAAATTCCTGTACTCAGCCTCCATGCTTCTACTTCGCAAATTTATGAGCTAATAAGCTGCCTGTTATCGAAAAAGAGCGTTTTGCCAGATCAATTACTGGACCCTCCGGTGCTTACCTTAAGGCAGAGAGAAGTGCTTGGCCTATTAGCATCCGGAGCAAGCGCTCAGGAAGTCTCTTCTTCGCTGGGCATCAGCCTGAAAACAACCTATGTACATCGGCGTGATATCCTCATGCGACTGAAAATATGTTCGGCCTATTATCGTGGTGTATTTACCGAGGGGGCGGCCATCAAAGCAAAAACAACACCTGTAGAAGAGAGCGTCCTGGCATTCTGATGGCGGTACTGAGTCAGTATAAATAAAACCTCTCATTTTCAAGCTGAATATGAGAGGTCATTGAAGGTAGGCCATTGTGGAAAAACTTCGTTTACTTGGCTGCTGCCGTTATTCCAGCGATTGAGTCCAGGATTGGGCTTCTTTTCATCGCCCTTGAAGGCGGCATACACAAGCTGCAGGTAAAACCATGAAACATATGTTCTGGAGTGGTAATAAAGCGACCACCACAAACGCTACATGTTGTATGTTTTAACATGCCCCCTTCAATAAATCTTAGCAGGGTCCATGCTCGCGTTAGCCCCAGAACAGGATTAGTTTCTGTTTCGCTAAGCCCATGATCGAGATAGAGGCGATAGGCTTTCAACATTAATTCCACTGGGCGCTTATCTTCAATTTTCTGCAGATAGCAATAAATATTATAGAATATTGAAGAGTGAATATTCTGCTCCCATGCCATGTACCAATCTGCTGAAAAAGGTAGCATACCTTTTGGCGGCGAACACCCTTTCAGCTCTTTATAGAGTTTTAATAGTTTCCTGCGACTGAGGCTGGTTTCACTTTCAAGAACCTGCATTCTGGCGCCAAAAGTGATCAACTCCATAGCGATTTGCGCATCTTTGATTTCAGACATAATGCTTTTTTTATCTAACATTTGGTCATCCATCAGGCTGCCTCATTTCCTTCTTCTGTAAGCGCGTGAAGCAGATTGCTCGACAGGATAATTCCGGTATGCAGACGCTGGAGAGCATCGATGCGCGAATCCTTAGTCAAACAGTCCAGGACTACGTCATCATCAATTCGCAATCGACTGATCAACTGGCCGGTTGAGGAAAGCTTAATGAGTTGAGGCAGTGATAAATTTTTCAGTATTTCCAACGTACTCTCATTCAAACCAAGCCGGAAACCTGCTGTGATATGGTCTTCTCGAATCAATCGCTGCGCCAGTAATAAATAAGACAAATTCAGATCCTGGATACATTGAGATTGATCATCAAAGTTGTTTACATTCATCAAGTTGCTCCCGCAGGAAGTATGCAATAACGTGATGTCTATGCAGCTCTCCGCTAATATTTAACAAAGATGTGAGCAACCACTTTATTTCGATTGAGTAAAATAATTAAGGTGTTAATTTTTAAAAAAAAATGAAATTTTTCTGTGCAATTTTTTGAAATGGATAATTTGCTACAGAAATGCTGCTAATAAACTATTTGTCTAGCAAGGAAAATTCTACACAAAAAAAACTGTTCTAACAACAGAAATAGAAGTGAGAATGCCCATAGTTCATAGGAATAAACTAGTGTGAATAAAATTTTTACACAATTCAATGGGTTGAAAGTTCGTGGTGCAGAGGTTTTTCCATTTTTAAATTTAATATGTGCTCATTACTTAAGACTCCAGGAGCCGGGGAGAGGTGATAAAACTATTTGTTTCATAATTGTTCATGGTGTTTTATTAGTTTGAAAAAACACGCTGCCTTTTAAATAGTAATGATAAACGAATGATCCTTTTAGGTTAAGTATCGATCATTCAGCAAATATTAAATTAAATTTATTTTATTTAAAATATAAAAATAATTAATTATTTAATGTTGAAGTTGATTTTTAATTCGAACAGCTAACCCTCTCGGGAGTCTGGTAAATTCATATTTAAATCATAATATATGATATATTTTTTGCGATAGTATCCTCCTGTTTTACGGGAGGAACCGAATGCTTATTGTCTCTGTCTTAAGATGCAGCAAAGAATTCACACCTAAACATGCACAGTGGTTACATCGCCAGTTCCAGGATCTGCCCTCGGTATGCCTGACAGATGCGGAGGACATCCCTGGAGTGAAGACGACCCCTTTACTTTATAAGTGGCCTGGTTGGTGGTCTAAGATCGAGTTGTTCAATCCAGATCATCCCGTGCTCGGCGATCAGGATTTACTCTACTTTGATGTTGATGTGGTCGTAACCGGGGATCTGCAGGTCTTCAGAACCGCAAAAGAATTTACCATGCTGCGCGAATTTAACCATGATTCACGCGTCAACTCTTCGATAATGATGATCCCCGCATCCGTTAAAAGGACGATCTGGGAGCAATTTACCGCGGATCCGGAAAAAATTATGCGTGAATGCCAGACAGAGGATAAGTGGGGCGATCAGGGATTTCTGGGGAGTATCATCAAGCCAGCAATATGGCAGGATATCCTACCGGATAGTGTTGCCAGCTATAAATGCAATATCGCGACACCGTCAATGATTGGTTATAACCCTGAGCTGGCTTCTGAATCAGCAACGGGTCGAGTAAAAGATGATGTAGCCGTGGTCTGTTTTCATGGCAGCCCACGCCCCTGGCGCACAGGTTTTCGTTGGGTACCCTCGCTTTCGCTACGCGATACTCTATATGGCAAATTGAAAAATTTAAGGAAAAGAATCAAGCACTAGAGTTTGCCGTACAGATCATTTGCGTGAAATGCTGGAGGTATGCAAAACCTCCAGCTTCTAACCTACATAGCAGATCTTACTGCCTCATACCGATTGCCAGTCTATTAAAAGCGCTCATTAATGCGACGGCAAAAGTCAGGTCAGATATTTCTGTATCGGTAAAATATAGTTTTAGATTTTCATATTTGTCTTCCGGAGCATGAGTCTCATCAACGTGGGTTAAAGACTCAGTCCATTCGAGCGCTGCACGCTCACGTTCGCTGAAATGAGTGCTAACGTGCCAGCCAGCAAGCGCATCCAGTTTAGAATCGCTCTCACCGCCTGCCCGAAGAGATTTCGAATGCATATTCAAGCAAAATGAACAGCCATTTATCTGAGAAATGCGCAGATATACAAGTTCAATAAGATTTTTTCCGAGTGTACTTTTTTCCAAAGCCTTTTAATTTACTTCTTTAAGATGACTAAGCTGCGTGTAATCATAGGAAGTAATTTCATATTTATTCTCTGAAGGATCGCTTAAGTACAGAGACCAGGAAACTTGATGATCTTGCACCTGGAAACGAACATTCAATGCCGCAAGTTTTCGATAGAACTCTTCAAATTCTGATGCTGAAACCCTGAATGCTACAGTATGACCAGGTGCGTGCCATTTTCGGATGAATAGAGACAACATCACGCCGTGATTCTTCATGACCAGCGGACCGCCTTGCTCAAACCAAAAATTCAGGTTTTCATCCACCAAAAACCCTAGAGTATTTTCATTCCATGCGCGTGCAGTCGTGAGATTTGTTACGTAGACGTGCACATGGTCAATAGCCTCAAATTTCATTGTATTATTCCTGTAATATCAAAATTCACCTTAGGGAAGTTTAGCTCATCCTGAATATGGTTCCGACGCTGTTTGATCTTACCCGCCAATAATGGTCGGCTTATTGGTCACGTACTCCGTTACGAGCCGCGTAACATCTTCTTCTGTCCAGCCTCCATCACCGGCGTTGGGTTGTAAAGAAGATTAGCATGGAGAGCGGGGGCAGCTTTCTCATCCAGAATCACAAAGATTTCTTCTCGGCTGAGTCCGGATTCCTTTAAAACCTGAGCCATCCAGCGATAGTCGTAGCCCTGGAGTTCCCGACCGGTGAAAAGCTCCGATAAGGCGTGCCAGACAGTGATGCGATTTGCTTGATCGTTATCTGTCAGTTGTATGTTAGTGCCTCCCGACGCTGAAAAATAAGAGGATAAGAATTTTCCTAGATTGTAAACGAAAGCAAAAAATGCCTGCCAAATGCTCAATCACGGTAGTTAAAATGATTATGGGGTATAAGAAAAGGAAAAGGCAAATGGTTGATATCACAGCAGAGATGCTTTGGAATATTGCCAGGCATTACCGACATATAGAAAGCCTGCTAAATTCACAGCATTACAATGTCCATGCCATAGCACCACATTTGAACCAATGGTTTACCGTTTATGGAATAAATACAGAATTAAGAGCCGCTCATTTTATAGCGCAAGCTTGTGTTGAAACTGCAAACTTTTCTAGATTAACTGAAGTTCCAAGAGATGGTGGCAGAGAATATGATGCAGGAACGCGGATAGGACGTAATTTAGGTAATACAGAAGTAGGTGATGGTCCAAAATTTATAGGTCGTGGGTTATTACATCTAACAGGTAGAGAAAATTATACGAATTTCGGAAGCCAGTTTGAGAAAGATTACGTAACCGATCCCACAATAGTTGCAAGGAACCCATATGTTGCCGTTAAGGCAGCTTGTTATTATTGGGATCTCAGGCATGTTAATGCGGCAGCAGACAGGGATGACGTAAATAAAGTAACCCTTCTCGTGAATGGTGGCTACAACGGTCTCGAAGAAAGGAAAGGGGCGTTGATAAGAGCAAAGAGAGAGCTTGGAATAATATGAAAGTATCAACCGGTATTATAACATTATTATTGTGTGCTATAACTTTTCCGTCTTTGGCTGCTGCGAAACAGTCTGAGTTAACTTGTAAAACTCAGGCAATAACAGAAGCAAATAAACTTTTGGCTTTTTATCGAGACAACGATGACAGGGCTGAGGTTGATAAAGACGTAACTGCATTAGCGAAGATGCAAAATCCGGAAAATAAATCTCAATATTTTGATGTATTGCAGACCTGGGGTTATATCTATAAAGGAAAGTATCGGATGAGATTCATCTTCCTCAATGACTGTACTCTTATGGGGGAAGAAATTTTAGAGTATGCTAATCCTTAGTATCACTCTGATTTTCGCATATAACTCGGGGCGGCATTTTTGCCGCTCCCCACGATAAAATGAATAACAAAATTTCGCTTAAATTCCAATTCCTCTCAAAGCCCAAAATAACCCTTTAGCGTCACTACCTTTAAAATCTGTCAGCCCTGGGCTCTTCAATCGGATTCTCAAATGTGTTCTGTGCGCAGAGTGCTCTCTTTCTGTAGCGCGCTTTCCAACAAGCATCAGGCCTATGGGTGTAAAAATTTTTTTTGGGGGTTTCTCGTTCACACTATTCACACTATTCACACTACCATTTTTTTATTATTTATCAGTGTCATAGGTAGTAATGGGTTAGTGAATAGTGAACAGTACACTGTTCACCTCCGGGGGTGTCAGATAGAAAAAGACCGGCAATCGCCGGTCTGTGTTGGTTATTTCGTTGCGGGGTCGTCGCACTTCGGCAACCAGTCGCCGTTGCTTTCCTCTTTCAGCGTCAAGTGAGCGAAAGTGCTTACTGGTTATTTGATCAGCAAAGGGGGCTGTAAATACATACGGTATAACAATGAAAAGGTTGATAGCAATGAGATGGGATAACTAGCAGTTTTGTAAAGGATAAAATAGCAGGCAACAAAAACCCATTTACGATGAAGTAGATGGGTTTAGCGTGAAGAATCAGAAATCTTCGATGTTTCCCGGCTTCATATAGGGTCGGCTTCCTGCAATCTCCTGAACATATGAAAAGAGTGCATCCTCTGCTCCGCCTCTTTCTCTGAGAGTGTCTTCTTTTACGAATAGTTTTCTTTGATGCATCCGCAAAATTGCTTCGTCAATGAGTGTGTAGAGGTCTTGGCCTGAGTGGTGCAGTTCTATGAGCAAGGCTTTTAGTGCCAATTCAGTTTGATATTTTGTGGCCATCTGCATTTAATCCTTTAAGTTGGGTGGACGTAAAGTGGACATGGGCAACAAAAAGGGGCTACGCTTTCACGTAACCCCTTGTTTTATTTGGTGGAGCTGGCGGGAGTTGAACCCGCGTCCGAAATTCCTACATCCTCGGTACTACATGCTTAGTCCAGTCTTTACATTCGCTTGCCAGCTGCGGACGGACACGCCACTAACAAACTAGCCTGATTAGTTTTAACGCTTCAACCCCAGGCAGGGCATCCACGCGATCTCTTTTTGGTTTGACCTCTCTTGATCCCCGTCCTAAGAGCGGAGGCTAGGGAGAGAGGGCTCTGAGCAGGTTATTAAGCTGCTAAAGCGTAGTTTTCGTCGTTTGCGACTATTTTTTTGCGGTTTGTTAACGAGGCCTACCGCACCTCGGCATGCACCTTGGGTTTCGCGAATCCCGTCGAATCCAGAATCAGCCCCATAAGTGTTGCGCTGAGTATAGCAGATCTTCGAGGCGGCATGCCAGTCCATATCATCCCGATTTTTAAAATGTCGCTGAAGCCTGAAATATGACCAACGCTTTTAAACACCCTGAGTTAATACATCTGGTGAATTAGTGTACCGAGTCAAACATTGCTTAAATATATCATACATAATAAATCGCATTAAATTTCAAATTTCCATTTATTAAAAATTGATTTAACTATTCATAAATATATTTAAGCACTGCTTAATTACCTGGCAAATTCAAACTAATATATTCTTCATTTGTGATGCTCATTAATATTTATGGTGTATGCATTTGCCTAATGGCATAACCTTGTTTATATACATTGATATTGAACGTCTTGTTTATATTTTCGAGAGAAACTTCAAATCCATCAAAATCAATCACTTACAATTTTTCATTATGCACATAGCATAACTACTATATATCGCCAGTTTTTTTAATGGCCCATAAACCTCTGCCCCTAAAAGCGGGTGGTGACGTTGAATATATTTTTTCATTTCTGAGGTGAATATATGGCCCCGCAAAATAACCTTCCGGGTTCTGTGGACATAATAAATCAAAAAACTGGTGATATTGTTGTGCAATATGCGCAGGACAGTGACCGTGTCGTAAACCTAACGGCAACCAGTATTGTCCGCGTTCATGCCTCGCCAGAATCGGTTAATTTTTATGAGCGTGAAGGAAACGACCTGATCGTCCATATGAAAGATGGATCGACTGTGCGTTATCAAAGTTTCTTCACTCTCGACAGCGATGGCTTACACAGTGAACTGGTTTTTGAAGATAATCTCGGCACGCATCACGCTGCCTTCCCATACGCGGCAGAAGCTGGCCCGGTAGCCGCAGAGACCATTGTCCCTGCCTATAGCGAAGTAGCATTCGACTCGCTGGTAGGTGGTAGCGGTATTTCCGCACTTGGTGTACTGGGTGGTATTGCCGCAGTTGGCGGCATCGTTGGCGTAGCTGCAGCCGCTGGTGGCGGAGGCGGTGGGGGCCATCACAATAATAACAACGGCGGCGGCAACAACGGTGGTGGTGATAACGGCGGCGGCAACAACGGTGGTGGTGATAACGGCGGCGGCAACAATGGTGGTGGCGATAACGGCGGCGGCGATAACGGCGGTGGTGATAACGGCGGTGGTGATAACGGTGGCGGTGAAGACCCTGGAACACCGACTCTTTCCGTCCAGTCCATTGCTTCAGATAACATCATTAACCTTGCCGAGATCTCTTCAGCGCAGTTACTGAGTGGCACCACAGAGGCTGAATTTGCCGGCAGCACTATTCGCATCACCGCCAACGGGCAGACCTGGACAACAACCGTAAACAGCGATGGTAGTTGGGGGGTGTGGTTTCAACCTTCAACTCTACAATCTTTCGCTCAGGGGCTGCATTCTCTGCGTATCGCCATTACGACTAAGCAGGGAGTGACCGTCAGCAAAGAGGCGTTTTTAACCATCAGTACTACGCCACCGGAGCTGGAACTGACCCCATTTGCACCGGGTGGTATTGTCGATCAGGAACAGCATGTTTCCGATAAAATCGTACGTGGTTATGTGAAGGAGGAAGATGCAGGTAGTACCATTATCGTCATTCTTAATAACCGCACCTATACCGCGTTGGCGGATGCTAATGGGCAGTGGCAGTTGACCATTCCGAAAGCGGATATGGCACTGCTGGAAGATGGCCAGTCTTACACCATCATCTATCGCGCAATCGACTCAGCCGGTAACATTACCGAAGAACAGCGCACCTTCAGCACCAATTTCAGTGCGCCGGATATCAGCGTCGATCCGATTGCCAGTGACAACATAATCAACAGCGCTGAGATTCTGCTTAATCAGACTGTTTCAGGCGAAACCTCCAATATTCCAGCCGGGCAGATAGTTACGATCACGCTCAATGGCAAAACGTACTATGCAGAAGTGCTTGGCGACGGTACCTGGAAAGCTACGTTGCCCTCCGCAGATTTGGCAGCGCTTGCCAACGGCAACAATACGCTAACGGTTACGGTCAATGATGCAAACGGCAATACCATCACCGACACCGTAGAAATCAATGTCGATACAACGCAACCAGGTATCGCCATTGCCATCCTCTCCACCGATGACTATCTCAGCGCGAGTGAAGCACTCAGCCCGCTTGAAGTGCATGGGATCACCACGGTTAAAGGCACTGGCGCGACCATTATCGTTACGATCAATGGCAAAGAGTACGTGGTTAACAACATTGATGTTGCGGGTAAATGGAGTGTCACCGTTCCATCAGCAGATCTGTTGGCGTGGGCCGACGGCCCGGTGGTGATCACCGCAACCGTGACTGATGGTAACCAGACGGCGCAGGATCAACACACCCTCAATGTGCAGATCCATCATCTACCCACGCCGATCATTGATGTACCGTTTGGCGATGGTTACCTGAATGCCGAAGAGAAAGGGCAGAATCAGGTTCTGAGTGGTAACACCGGCGTCACCAGCACCGGGCAAAACGTTACGGTGCAGGTGGGTGGCAAAACCTACAAGGCGACGGTCGATAACGACGGTACGTGGAAGGTGACCATTCCTGCCGGTGATTTGCAACATTTCCCGGATGGATTATTAACCGTAGTCGTCAATGCCAGCGATGCTTCAGGTAACAGCGCCACACTGACGCAAACAGCAACAGTTGATACGCAACTACCCGCGCTATCGCTACTGCCGCTCACCGCTGACGGCAAACTGAACGCCGCAGAGTTGGGGCAGAACCAGACGCTAAGTGGCATTAGTAGTGTTAGCGAGCAGGGACAAACCGTCACTGTGACGCTGAATGGCAAAACCTATACCACCGTTGTTGGCAGTGACGGCAATTGGCAACTCTCTTTGCCGGCAGCCGATCTTGGACAGTTGCAAACGGGCAATTATCCGTTAACCGTTACCCTGAAAGATGCGGCGGGGAACACGCAAACAGTCACTCAGGATCTGAGCGTGAAAACCACGCCGCTGGTGATTGGCGTCCAGGCATTAACGGATGGCAACACGCTGGATGCGGCGGAGATCAAAGTCGATCAAATCCTGCATGGAACGTCGAATGCCGAAGCGGGCAGCATTGTCTCTGTCACTATTGGCGGAACCCACTATCAGACAGTGACCGACGTGCTGGGTAACTGGCAGGTAACTTTATCCGCCAGCACGCTACAAAGCCTTGGCAATGGTGCGCAAAATCTGAACGTCAGCATCACTGATACTTATGGTCAGACTCACACTATCAATTCCAGCTTCAATATCGATACGACTGGTGACGCTATAGCCATCAGTATTATCTCGGCCGACGACTATCTGAACTATACCGAGTCACAAGATACGTTGACCATTCGCGGTAATAGTGCCGGATTGCCTGAAGGCACCCTGGTAACCATTACGCTGAATGGAAAAAATTACTTAGCTTCAATTGCTGCGAATGGCAGTTGGCAAGCTAATGTCCCTGCACAAGATTTGGCGGCTCTCGCGGATGGACTGACGACGGTCACCGCCACGGTCATCACGGCTAACGGGACGGTGATTGATAGTCATAACTTTACCGTAGCCATAAATAACCTGCCGTCTCTGAGCCTCGATCCGGCATTCGGGGATAATGTGGTCAATGCCACTGAATCCTCTCAAAGCCAGGTTTTGACCGGTAATACGGGGGTTACCGGCGCGGGTCAGGTGGTGGTGGCAACACTGAATGGTCAGCAATATCAAGGCGTAGTCGCCAGCGATGGTAGCTGGACGTTGACGCTGCCGCCGGGGGCGATGCAGAACCTGACCAACGGCGCAAATACCATTGAGGTCGTGGTCAGCGATGTCGCGGGTAACACCGACAGCAGCAGTATCAACTTTAGTGTGGACAAAGTGCCACCCGCGCTGACAGTTACGCCGTTTAACGGCAACGATGTGCTGAACTCAGCGGCTGTCGCTAATGGCGTTACGCTCAGCGGTACAACCTCTGTCGATACCAATACTGTTGTGGTGAACATCAACGGTACAAACTACCAGGCGACGGTCACTAATGGTAGCTGGAGTCTTAATTTGGGTAATGCTGTGCTGGGCGCGCTGCCAACCGGGTCCAGCACCTATACCGTGACGGCGACCGATAACGCAGGCAATAGTACTTCAACGCTTCACACAGTGAATGTTGATACCCGCGCACCAAATGTTGTGGTGGATCCTATTACTGCGGATAACACCATCGACACAACTGAACTGGATGCCGGGTTCCATATTACCGGTAAAACCGTGCCTGCTGAGGTCGGGGCAACGGTAGAAGTGAACATTAACGGCACAACATTAGTTGGTGTTACCGCCGCAGACGGCAGTTGGTCAATCAAGGTAGATGCTAGTGTGGTGAGTGGTTTAACCAGCGGCACTTATCCCATTACCGTAACCGTGACCGACAGTGCTGGCAACGCATCGCCAACCCAATCGACAACCTTTGCTGTCGATACTACCGCCAGTGCGATTATTGTTAACCCCATTGAGTCCGATAACAAAATCAGCGCCGCAGATATTGCCGATGGCCTGACCATTAGCGGTACGTCGACGCGTATCCCGGAAAACGGCACTATTAGCATCACTCTGTTCGGTAAGGTCTACACCACTACAGTTAATGCCAGCGGTTTCTGGCAACTGACAGTGCCGAAAGCCGATGCGGAAAATATTGCCGATGGCACCACTAAGGTAACCGTCTCTGCGCTGGATGTGGATGGCAATCCGGTCTCTGTCGACCATCAATTTATTATCATTACTCATCAAGAGAATATGCCGGAGCCGACCATTCATGCACCGTTTGGCGATGGTATCGTTAACGCCGCAGAAGCAGAGGCCGGCGGTAATCTGAGCGGTAATACCGGGGCGATGGGCGCAGGGCAGGTGGTGACTGTGCAGCTGGATAACGGTACACAGCTTAGCGCGACAGTGGATGCCAACGGTAACTGGACTTTGCCAATGACGGCAGGTCAACTGGGAGCGCTTGGCGAAGGAGGGCACACTATCACCGTAACCGCGACCGATGCAGCAGGCAACCAGGTGAGTACCACCACGCCGCTGACCATCGATACGGTGGCACCGACCATCGCGGTTAACTCAGTGACAAGCGACAACATTGTTAATACCGCAGAAGTCAAAGGCGCAGTGACTATCTCTGGTACTGGCGTCTTCGATCCGCAGCACGATCAGATCATTACCGTATTGGTGAATGGGCAAAATTATGACGCGTTGCTCCAGCCTGATGGTACCTGGAGTATCACGATGCCAGCCGGAGCGCTGTCAGGTGTAGCGGATGGCCCGGTGTCAATGAGCGTCACCATTACCGATTATGCCGGGAACAGCACTACCGTTAACTCCAGCTTTACCCTTGATGCTTCAGCGCAAAATGCGCCACAAATACTGATTAACCCGGTATCGGGTGATAGTTACGTCAATGCCGATGAAGCCGATGAACTCTTGACCATTAGCGGTACGACGCTGCGTGTTGAAAGCGGGCAGACCCTCACCGTCACCCTTAATGGCAAAGAGTACACTACTCTCGTTGGTGCCAACGGTAGCTGGAGTGTTGATATTGACCCAGCCGATCTGGCGAATGTTCCGGATGGTAAGCAGATTATCTCGGTGACAGTAGCGGATGTTGCGGGTAACCCCGCTTCGGCTAATCAGGACGTTACCTTTATTGCTAAACCGGCTTCGCAACCGACGATTAGCATCAACAACACGGTGGCTCAGGATGATGTAATCAATGCGCTGGAACACAACCAGGCGCTGGATATTACAGGTTCATCCAGTCACCTTGCCGCAGGTGCAGTGGTTACCGTCAGCTTTAATGGCAAAACCTATACCGGCAGCGTGGATAACAACGGCAACTGGAAAGTGACCGTTCCGCAGGCGGATGTGCAGGCGCTGAACGACACTTCTGCCAACAATCCGTATGTGATAACCGCAACCGCCCAGGATCCGGCGCAAAACCCGGCAAGCGCGACTCATGACGTAACGGTGGATACCTCCGCGCCAACGCTGGTGTTGGATCTGGCTGACTCCTTCCTTGAGGATGGCCGCATGGGCATCCCGGAAGCGGCAGTCGATCAGCAGATCAGCGGTAACGGTACGGCTGGTGAAACGATAGTGGTAACTATCAATGGTAAAAATATTTCGACTGTGGTGGATGAGCAGGGTAACTGGACAGTGACCATTCCTGCCTCTGAGCTACAAGCTTTGCCGCAGGGTGATGCGCAAATCACCTTCAGTAGCACCGATGCAAATGGCAACACCAGTCAGCAAGTGGTGGATGTCAACGTGAAGACTACCGGTGCGCCGACCCTGACGCTGAATACGATGTTTGGTAATAACATTGTCAGCATTGATGAAGCTCAGGCTGGCACCACGCTTACCGGTAGCGCTACAGGACTGGCCAATGGCACAGCGGTGGTGGTCACCGTTGATGGGCAAACCTTTACCGGCACCGTTTCCGGCGGCAGTTGGTCTGTGAATATTGGTGCAGGTAAATTAGCCGATAGCGGGCAATTCACGGTGACGGTGACAGCCGAAGATGCGTGGGGGAACCCGGCGAATGTTAACGGCAACCTTGATGTGGTGCTAACGGCGCCCACCGCCACGCTGCCTGCCACGCTGTTTGGTGATGATAATCTGCTGAGCCAGGCGGAAGCCAACGCAGGAGTACAAATCACTGGCGCCACAGGTCAGGCCGGACCGGGGCAAACAGTTACTCTTATCATTGATGGCTCACGTTTCACCGGAATCGTGGACGTCAACGGCAACTGGACGGTGTCGTTAACGCCGCAGCAGTTGGGCTCTCTCATCGATGGCGATCACACGGTGAGCGTTTCTGTTACCGATCGGGCGGGAAATACCACAACATCGCCGCAGACTACGGTCACTGTGCGCACCGATGCGCTGCCTGAGCCGCAGCTCACACAGCCCTTTACCGACGGTATTTTGAGCCTGACGGAGTCCGATACCCCGCAAACTATCGGTGGTCAGCTCAACCTTGATGCTGGCCTGGTACAGTCGGTGATGGTGAGTATCAACAACGGTGAAGCCGTTGCCGCCACCATTAATTCGGATGGTAGCTGGTCGCTTGATCTGGACAGTGCGACGCTAAAAGCACTGCCGGATGGCGTGTTAAACGTCAATATCATCGTCACTGACATCGCCGGTAACCAGGTCACTGGGCAGGGTAGTTTTGAGGTCATAACGCATAACTTACCGCAGGCAAACTACATCACGCCGTTTGATGATCTCGTTATCAATAACAGCGAAACCCTGAGTAATCAGCTAGTGAAAGGGAATACCGGCGTGAATGGACCAGGGCAAACGGTCAGCGTCACGTTAGGTAATAAGACCTATCCCGGCACCGTTGCTGAAAACGGTGAATGGACGGTAACTATTCCGAAGGGAGATTTGGCTGCCCTGAATAATGGTGATTCTCTTGGCTTTAGCGTAACGGTAACCGATCGCGCCGGGAACGAAACAACCGCGACATCATCCACGCCTGTAACCGTGCAGACTGAGCTGCCCACGCCGACGGTGACCAACCCATTTGGCGATGGCGTGGTAAATATCAGCGAAGCCGCCGGAGCGGTAACCCTGAATGGCACCACCGGGGTTATCGGGCCGAATCAGTTCGTCACGGTGAAAATTGATATTGATGGCGTTACCTACACCGCTAATGTGGACAGTAGCGGTAACTGGACACTGGCTTTACCCGCCGGGACGTTGCAAAACCTTGCACCGGGCCAGCATGCGATCACTATTTTTGCCGAAGATCAGTACGGCAACAGCGCGAGCAATACTGTCGGTTATCAGGTTGCACTGACTCCACCTGCGGTCACGATCACCACCCCCGCCTTTGGTGATGGGGTGGTCAGCATTGATGAGGCCACAGCGGGAACGGAACTGCGCGGTAGCTTCTCTTCATCATTCGTCGATGGCACCACTGTGAAGGTGACTATCGGAGATCAAACATTTAATGCGGTTGTTAACGGCACGCAGTGGTCACTGGCGCTGAGCGAAAGCGACTGGAGCACCATTACTGCCCGTGGCCCGCAGACTATTGTGGTTACGGTGGTCGATGGCGCGCAAAACAGCAATACTGCTACCGTGCCAGTTACTCTGCTGCTGGATGAGCCAACGGTGAGCGTGACCCAGCCGTTTGCTGGCGACAACGCTCTGGACTATCTGGAAAGCCTGAGCAATCAGTCCATTGGCGGTACTTCCTCTCTGCAAGCTGGCGATACCATTCGCATTACCTTTGGCGGCGGCGCGACTTTCACAACCACTGTGCAGGAAGGCGGTAGCTGGACGCTGCAATTGACGCCAGCCCAGATGGCGACGTTGGCAGCAGGCCCAATTACTGTTGAGGGTAGCGACCGGGCAGGGAATGTGGGTTCTGCCACAAATGCAGGTAATCTGACGATAGACCTGACACCGCCTCCGGCAGCAGTCAATATGGATTTAGTGGCCGGAGACAACTACGTTAACGGCGGTGAATTTGTCGGTGGCGTTCTGCGCCTTTCTGGTCACGCCTATAACCTGAATGGCACGGTGACTATTTCGAGTGGTGGTACCGAACTGGGTACGGCGGTTGTTAATGCCGATGGCAGTTGGACGTTTGATGTTCCTCGCGGTTCACTGCCGGATGGCACCTATACCTTTACCGTGACGGGGACAGGTATTGACGATTCCACAGTCACCTATCAGCAAACAGTTATTGTCGATACCGTGGTGCCTACGCTGACCATCACGCAGTTTACCGGCGATAACCTGGTAAACAGCGATGAGAAAGGTGTCGGGCAGACCATTACCGGTACTTCAGATGCCAATGGCAGCCAGGTGACGGTCACCCTGAACGGCAAAACCTATTATGGGCAGGTGGTTAACGGTAGCTGGTCGGTCACTGTTCCGCAGGGTGATATGGCTGCGCTTAATAATACCGACTACACCATCACAGCAACCATTCGCGATGCGGCTGGCAACCCGGCGCAAACCTCGCAGACCTTTACTGTTGATGCCAATGCTCCGCTACTTGAAGTCGATGCGCTTGGCGTGCCCGCCGTACTGAATACCGTGACGGCGGCAACAGGTATCTTGTTGCAAGGCCAGGGGGAGCCGGGTAATACGGTGACGATTACCCTGGGGCCGCTAAGCTGGAGCAGTACGGTAGACGGACAGGGGCGGTGGTCACATACCTTCCCGCAACTGGATCTCAGCACGCTGACTGATGGCGCGCAGGTGATCAACATATCTTCAACGGATGCTGCAGGTAACACCTCAACAAACAATATTTCGCTCAACGTTGCACTGAATAAAGGCCTTGGCGTTGTTATCGACCAGGTGTTTAACGATGGCATCCTGAACGTGGCGGAATCTCTGGTAACACAATTACTTACCGGTAAAGTATCCGGAGATTATCGTGGAGCCAAAGTTTCTCTCACCATTGTGGGCACCGATATCACCATCAACGATCTGTTGGTGGGGCCAGATGGCACTTTCTCTATTCAGCTACCACCGTCCCTGTGGACGGGCCTGCTCACCGATACGCTGGCGCTGCGCGTTGATGTGGTGGATGCCAACGGTAATACCCGCTACGAAACCATTGATGTCGGTCTGGCATTAACCGATCTGCCTGTTGTGGGTAATGTGCTGGTGGCGGTAGATAACTTCCTCAACAAAGCGGAAAGCGGTGTCGATCAGTTGATCACCGGCACGGTGAGTAATGTTGCTGATGTCTCTTCAGTAGTGCTTAATTTTGCCGGACGCGTGATCAACGCTACTGTCGATGCTACCGGTAAATGGACGGCGACCTTGCCATCCTCGGTACTAAGCACGCTGCCGGATGGCGCAGTGAATGTGGGTGTGGTGGTAACGGACAAAGCCGGTAACGTGGTGAATACCAATGCCAGCTTTAATGTGGTCAGTAATGTGCTGCCGTCAATCTCCCTTGATGCGCTGTTTGGGGATGGCACGTTGAGTATTCCGGAACTGGCGAATGCACTGCTTAGCGGAACCGCAAGCGGCCTCGCAGGGCGCGTACTGACTATCAAGATCGGTAATGCCGATGCCTTTACCACCAATGTTGATGGTAGTGGGCACTGGTCCGTTAATTTGCCGGATGCAGTAAAAGCCGTATTACAAGGGTTGGGTAGCGGTAATCAGAGCATCACTATTACGGCTACCGACCAGTACGGCAACCCGGCGAGCCAGACCGGTTCGATTAACGTCGATCTCCTGACACCAGTATTGAATAACGTGGCGGTATTTGGTGATAACTTACTGAATGTCGCTGATTCACTCGTAAATCAGACCATTACCGGGCTTGCCAGCAATGCACCGCTGGGTTCGACGGTGCAGGTTTCTCTTGGCAGCAAGGTATTCAATGGCGTAATCGGGGCCAATGGCAGCTTCACCATTGCTGTATCGCCAGCGGATCTCGCGGCGCTGGTCGATGGTACCTTTACCCCACGGGTAACAATCACCACCCCGGACGGCAATAGTTCCACCAGCGATGGGGCGCAGCCGGTCATTATTGGTCTGAAAAACCTGCCAACGGTGGTCATTGATTCACTGTTTGGTAACGATGGTTTCCTCAACCAGGCCGAAGCTGCTGTCGCGCAAACTATCACCGGTAAGGTTACCGGCATGAACTCCGGGCAGGTAACCGTAACCATTGGTTCGACAAATTATCTGGCGAACATTACCAACGGCACCTGGTCACTGGCCCTGCCTGCCGGAGCGCTGGCCTCCATTGCCGATGGTTCGCTGAATGTCACCGCGACGGTGCGTGATGCAGTAGGCAATATCGTTAGCGGTAACCAGGTTATAGGCGCCATTGTTAAAAATGTACCTACCCTTGGGCTGAATACACTTTTTGGCGACGGTACGCTCGATCTGAGCGATCTGTTGAGCAACCCGATTCTCTCCGGGACCAGTACCAATCTGGCACTAGGTACTCAAATTGCTATTAAAGTTGGGGCACTCTCTTTTACTACCACGGTAGGGGCGAACGGGCAGTGGCAGCTTACTATTCCATCACTCTCTTTACAGGGGCTACTTGATGGGCCGCTGACCGTTACCGCCACGGCAAAAGATGTCGCCGGTAACGTTGCTAACGTTACGCAGAACGCGCTGGTCGCTATTCAGGCTGTGCCGACTATCATCGTAAACTCGCTGTTCGGCGACGGTGGGCTCAATTTGCAGGAGCTGAGTACCGATCAAAAAATTACAGGTACCAGCACTAATGCCGTAGGCTCTACGTTAACGGTCAGCCTGGGCGGGAAAAACTATCTTGCAACGGTTGGTAATGACGGTAGCTGGAGCGTTAACGTGCCGAAAGGGGATCTCGGTGCGCTGACGGATGGCTTACAGAATGTCAGCGTCGCGGTGACCAACGCTGCCGGTAAAGTGGCAACGTCGACCAGCTCGCTGGATGTCATTACTCACAACCTGCCGACCATCACCCTGAGTTCGTTGTTTGGCAACGATGGCTACCTGAATATCAGCGAAGCCGCGTCCGGCCAGGTGATTGGTGGCAAGATTGGCGGTGTAATTAGTGGTTCGACTGTTGTTGTCACCGTAGGTGGCGTGCAGCTTAACGCTACCGTCGATGCCAACGGCAACTGGAGCGCGACGGCAGACAAATCTCTGTTGCAGGGGCTGGCAGCCGGTTCGACCAAAGTCGGTATCTCAGTCACTGACCGGGTAGGTAACACCACCGCAACGGAGACCGACGTACTGGTGAAACTCAGTCAGCCAACGTTGAGCTTAACGCCAGTGACTAACTTGCTGAGCATTATTGGCGGAGTACTGACTGGTCTGCTGGGTTCCGCAAAGCTGACGCTAAGCGGTACTTCTTCCAATCTTGAACAGGGTTCAATCGTCCATCTCAACCTGGTGAACCTGGCCACCGCCACGGCAATTGTCGGTGCGGATGGTCGCTGGTCGACTACGCTGGATGTTGGTCTCGATCTGGCGAAGATCCTTTCACTTAGCACCATTGTTAACCTCTATGCCGCCGATAAAGCGGGCAACCTTGCTTATCTGAACGTCGGTCTTGGTGGTGGTAACCCGACCACAACACCTCCTGCTTCAACCTTTGCGGAAGAGGCTTCGACCTTCTCGCTGATGGCGGCAAGTACGGCAGAAGAGTCGAACTCCTCCGCGCACACCAGCACTAACTCGCACTCCAGTACTACCACACAGGGGGCGCAGAGTACCGAAAACACCACGGAAAGTAGCGTAGCGGCTACCGATAGCGGCTACACCATCGGCGGTCTCAGTATCGATCTGGCCGATGGGACGCACCAGAGTGGTGACAGCGTTCAGGGTGGCGCTGGTAATGACACTATCCATTTGTCGGCCCTCGGCTTTAGCGAGATCAATGGCGGAGCCGGTACCGATACGCTGGTACTCGATGGCGTCAATTTAGTGCTTAACCTGCTCAATGTGAACAGCAAGGTGGAGAACATCGAAATCATCGATCTGGGGCATTCCGGTAGTAATAGCGTGACGCTGGGGGTTAACGAAGCGCTGAACATTACGGACAGACCAGAAGATGATCTGCTGATTAAAGGTGGTCTGGGCGATCAGGTGAATCTCAAGCACGGTAACACTGATATCTGGCAGATCAGTGGGCAGCGCGAAGTGGATGGCGTGCAGTTCGACGTCTACCACAACAGCTCACAAACTAACACCCTTGGCGATGTGCTTATCCAGCAGGGGCTGCACGTCAATATGGTCTAAGGGAACGGAGCCTGATAAGTGAAGCGCCATCGGGCAAAAATAGACGCCTCAGGGAGGAGGCGCAAAGTGAAAATATCACCACGGGCTCTCGACAGGTTGATGCATGAAAAACGCCGTATTTATGATGTTATTGGCTATGCCCGTTTCGTGCGCATTAGCAGCAACCAGCGATCAGACAAACTATCGCTGGCAGGCGGCTCCGAGCGAACAGCTCCAGGCCCAGCTTACTATCAAAGAGGCGATACTTCGCGCCTTTGCCCGTAACCCGAAAATTGCTCAGGCCGCAGCGCAAATTCGCGTTGGTAAGGCCAATCTCGAAGAAGCGGAAAGCGCGTGGTTCCCACAGGTCTCTTTGCAGGGAAACCTCGGGCGTTCACACCGTACCGACTCCTCCGGATCGTTGAATAATAACGGTTCCGGCGGCATCACATTAAAGCAGTTGATTTACGATTTTGGCAAAACCGGCGGCAGTATTGACGAGCAGCACAACCTTTCTGACGCCTGGCGTTATGAACTCTATAGCACGCTCAATGAGGTCGGTATGCAGACGCTACAGGCCTATTTGCAGGTAAAACGCTTTCAGTCTCTGTCTCAGGCGGCGCGCAAAAATATCGATTCGCTTAAAAGTGTGCAGGAGATGGCGGATCTCCGCGCTGAAGCTGGGTTGAGTTCGCAGTCAGATGTCTTGCAGGCGCAGTCGCGCATTGCTGGGATGAATGCCACCCTCGCTCAGTACGAAGCGCAGATGCACTCCTCGCAGGCGGCACTCAGCGTGTTGACCGGGGTGATGTCCGACTCATTACCTGATTTACCAGAAGACCTGTTAAAGCAAAAAATTACCGTCGAGGCGCTGCCCTACGAGAGTAATAACGCAGTACGTAGCGCTCAGTCAAAACAGCTGGCAGCGGAACAGCGCATACGTCAGGCGCAGGCACAACACTGGCCAACCGTCTCTGTACAGGCGGGCCGTACCCGCTATCAAAACGATAACAGCAGCTATTGGGATGACCAGGTGCAGTTTGTGCTGGATGCGCCGATCTACCAGGGGGGCGCGGTGAGCGCTCGTGTAGATGCTGCGCAGGGAGATCGTGCCGGCGCCCAAGCCCAGGTTGAAGCCAGCAAACTGGATATTAACCAGCGCGCGGCTACCGCCTGGGCCGATCTTACCGGCGCACAACAGCGCCAGCAGGCAGGAGAGGCGCAAGCAGTAAGCGCTGGGCGCGCGCGCGAGGTCTATCGCGATGAATACCGTCTGAGTAAACGCAGCCTCAACGATCTTCTCAGTATTGAACAGGATGTATTCCAGGCAGACAGCGCATCGATTGGGGCGCGTTACGACGCCTGGGATGCCGCTGTGCGCTATGCCGGTGCGGCAGACAATTTGCTGGATATGCTGGGTATTGAACGCAGTCGTACCGTGGGTGATGACCTACCCGCGCTATAGGCATAAATGATTCTGGAGTGGTAATGCAAGAGTCTGATAGCGAGAGCTGGATTAACGTAATGGTGCGGGCGGCAGGGCGATTTGGCCTGCCTGCCGATGCACCCGCCGTGCGCCAACAGATGCGTTGGTTTGAAACGCTGCCGCAAAGCGCGCGCTTAGAGCGGCTAAGTGGCCTGATGGGGTTGCAAGTACGCAGCGTTCCCCTCGATAAAATGCGCTGGAACGCGCAAAACCTGCCGGTGATAGTTCAACTGGAGAGCGGTGAGCTAATGCTGCTGGAAGCACTGGATGCCGATGGAGGGGTGACTTACTGGCTAAGTAATGGTGGCGATCTGGTGCGGGAAGAGCCGCTGGAAACACTACTTACACGGATTGAACCAGAAGTCGTGATGCTGGGGATCGCCACGCGTGGCCGGGATTCGCGCATCGACGACTTCACCCGTCCCTGGGAGGCACACTGGTTCTGGCGGCACTTTCGTCATAGCGGGCGTAAGTTAGCGGAGATTGCACTGGCTTCAATGACCGGGAATGTGCTGGCGTTGGCGGGGATCCTCTTTTCTATGCAGGTGTATGACCGGGTTATTCCTGCGCAATCTTTCCCGACGCTGTGGGTGCTCTTTTTTGGTGTACTGCTGGCAGCCGCGCTGGAATTTTTCATTCGCCTGGCGCGTACGCATATCTCGGACATTATGGGCAAACATATTGACCTCAAAGTGTCGTCACTCTTTTTTGCCCGCGCACTGGCTATCAAAAATGATGCACGTCCGAAGTCCACCGGTTCGTTTATCTCACAACTGCGTGAGATTGATCAGGTCCGTGAACTACTGACCTCCACCACCGTGGGGGCAGCGATGGATATCCCCTTTGTGCTGTTGTTCCTCGGCATTATGGCTCTGGTTGGCGGCCCGTTAGTGATCATTCCGTTGATCGCTATCCCATTGATTGTGATCCCAGGCTTGCTGGTGCAGTGGCCCATGGCGAAGCTCGCCAAAGAGGGGATGCGCGAAAGCGCGATTCGCAATGCGGTGTTAGTGGAGTCAATCGAAGGGGTTGAGGATATCAAGGCATTGCAGGCGGAACCCTATTTTCAGCGTCAGTGGGAGCACACTCATGCGGTTGGTGCCAGTATCGGCATGAAACAACGTGTATGGGGCGCTCGTTTGAGCGGCTGGGCCTCGACGGTGCAGCAAATCACCTATGCCGGCATGCTGGTGTTTGGCTGCTTCCTGGTGCTTGATGGCGCAATCACCACCGGTACGTTAGTCGCCTGTAGCTTGTTATCGTCGCGAACCATCGCTCCCTTAATGCAACTCACGATGGTTTTTTCACGCTGGCAACATGCGAAATCGGCAATGACTGGCCTGAATGAACTGCTGAAAAAGCCGCTGGATAAAGAAGCCGACAAGAAAATGGCGCACTGTCCGGTGCTGGCGGGGCACTACCAGGTGCAACAGGTCCAGTACAGCTACGATATCGAAAAAGGCGAACAGGCGCTGAATGTCGGAGAACTGGAGATTAAGCCCGGCGAACGGGTGGCTATCCTGGGTAAAACTGGCGCAGGTAAATCAACGCTATTGAAATTGCTCGCCGGCCAGGCGCAGGCCAGCAAAGGGAAAATTATCATTGATGGCGTGGATATGGCGCATATCGATCCGATGGATGTGCGGCGACAGGTCGGCTATTTGTCGCAGGATTCACGACTATTTTTCGGCACGCTGCGGCAAAACCTGATGCTCGGACACCCCAATGCAACCGAGGCTGAGCTAATCCAGGCACTGCGAATCAGTGGCGCGATTGGTATGGTGCAGCAAGATGCAGCCAGTCTTGATCGATTAATTAACGAAGGCGGGCGGGGGCTATCGGGAGGGCAACGGCAGATGGTGCTGCTCAGTCGTCTGATTGTCCGTAATCCACAAATTGTGCTGCTTGATGAGCCGACAGCGTCAATGGATGAGCAACTGGAAGCCTGGGTTATCCGCCAATTTCAGCAGTGGCTAACCGGGCGTACGCTGGTGTTGGTAACACATCGCCCGGCGTTGCTTAATCTGGTGGATCGGATCGTTGTTATGGAGAACGGCAAAGTGATCGCCGACGGCCCGCGCGATACGCTGCTTAAACAGGCTTCACGTAACAGTAACGTGGCATCGGTTGCCTGAGGAGGCGTAAGTGAGTCAACTTTCAATGCAGGATGATCTGGAGCGACAGGAGCGCTTTCACTCCTCGGTGATCTGGCTGACGCTGATCGGGCTGGTGGTTTTTGTGGTGTGGTCTGCCTGGGCGATTCTTGATGAGGTGACGGTCGGCAGTGGAAAAATTACCCCTTCGACTCATGCACAGGTGATTGAGAGCCTGGACGGCGGCATTGTCAGTGCGCTGATGGTGAAAGAGGGCGACATTGTTGAACACAAACAAATGCTGGCACGTCTCGATCCTACGCGCTTTCAGTCTAATTATGGCGAAGCAGCGGCACGAGTGCGTACCTTACGCGCCTCCAGCGAGCGTTTACGCTCCGAGCTGACTGGCGAACCGCTGCGTTTTAGCGCTGAGTCGATGCGAGAGCCAGCCCTGGTTGCCCGTGAGCGGCAATTATATGATTCCCGTCGGCGCAACCTCAATGAGACGGTGGCTAACCTGCAAAAAAACTATCAATTGGTGATCTCTGAGCTGCGTATGACACAACCGCTGGTGGCGAAAGGGGCTGCCAGCGACGTTGAGGTCATTCGTTTGCAGCGGCAAGCGACAGAGCTGAAAGGGAAAATTGACGAGGCGCGTAATCAGTTCGCGGTACGCGCTCGCGAAGAGCAGGTTAAAACGGATGCCGAACTTGATGCGCAGTTGCAGGTAATGGCAGGTAAGGCGGATCAGGTTGATCGTGCAACGATCTCTTCCCCGGTGCGTGGAATTGTTAAAGATATCCAGGTCACTACCGTCGGCGGCGTTTTGCAACCGGGAGGTAAACTGATGGAGATTGTGCCATTGGAAGATCAGTTGCTGGTAGAGACGCGTATCAACCCGCGTGACATTGCTTATATTCGCCCAGGGTTAGCGGCAACAGTAAAAGTGACGGCTTATGACTCTTCTATCTATGGCGATTTAAAAGGGACGGTAGAGGTCGTTTCTCCGGACACGTTGCAAGATGAAGTCCGCCGGGATCAGTTCTACTATCGCGTTTATGTGCGCACGCAGAGTGCTGAGCTTAAAAACCGCAGTGGTAAGAGCTTTCCCATCCTGCCAGGGATGATCGCGAATGTTGAGATTAAAACCGGGCAAAAGTCGGTGATGGATTATCTGATTAAACCATTAAACAAGCTGAACGAAGCACTGAGAGAGCGCTAAGGCAGGAGTGGCACCGCCCTCTGGTGAGAGAAGAGGGCAGTGCGAGCGCAGTTTTAGCGGCCCGCGTTTTTCATAATGCGGGCTTTATCCATTTGCCATTCACGCTCTTTCAAATCGTTGCGCTTATCGTGCTGTTTCTTACCTTTCGCCACACCGATTTTGACTTTGCACCAGGCGTTTTTCCAGTACAACGACAGTGCCACTACTGTATAACCTTCGCGATTGACGCGACCGTAGAGCGAATCCAGCTCGCGTTGGTTGAGCAGCAATTTTCGGGTGCGGGTCGGGTCGCAGACATAGTGACTGGAGGCGACAGAGAGTGGTGTGAAATTTGCGCCAAACAGATACGCCTCACCCTCTTTAAGAATGACGTAGCTGTCGCCGATATTAGCTTTACCGGCGCGTAAAGATTTAACTTCCCAGCCTTGCAGTGCCAGCCCGGCCTCAAATTCTTCTTCGATAAAGTATTCGTGGCGGGCGCGCTTATTCAGCGCAATGGTGGCTGAACCTGGTTTATGTGTTTTTTTCTTCGTCATAAGTGTCGTGAAGCCATCCGGTAATCTGTTATCTGAAACTGACCTCATTGCGTCCTGTGAGGTTTAACGCGTTATATTAGCATGAGTTCGGGCATAGCGTTTTCCTTTCATCCTGTGGAAATGTTATTATTTATCGAATGTATGAATTCGGAAAACCTTATGCCTCAGATTAGCCGTACTGCGCTGGTGCCTTACAGTGCAGAACAAATGTATCAGTTAGTTAACGATGTTAAATCTTATCCGCAGTTTCTGCCGGGCTGCACAGGCAGCCGGGTACTGGACGCTGGACCGACGGAGATGACCGCGGCGGTGGATGTCTCCAGGGCGGGAATTAGCAAAACGTTTACGACGCGTAATACGCTTGCTGCTAACCAAAGTATTTTGATGCAACTGGTGGATGGCCCGTTTAAGAAACTGATTGGTGGCTGGAAATTTACCCCCCTGAGCGCTGAAGCTTGCCGTATTGAGTTCCAGCTTGATTTTGAGTTTACCAACCGCCTGATCGAACTGGCGTTTGGGCGTATCTTTAAAGAGTTAGCGACCAATATGGTGCAGGCTTTTACTCACCGGGCAAAAGAGGTTTACAGTGCTGGGTAAAATTGTTGTCGAGGTTGCCTATGCGCTGCCCGAGAAACAGTATTTACAGCGTGTGACGCTGGATGAAGGCGCAACAGTGGAACAGGCGATTCGCCTTTCTGGTCTACTGGAACTGCGCGATGATATCGATCTCAATATCAATAAAGTCGGTATCTACAGCCGTCCGGTAAAGCTGAAGGATCAGGTTAGTGACGGCGATCGCGTAGAGATCTATCGCCCTTTGATCGCTGACCCAAAAGAGCTGCGTCGCCAGCGTGCGGAAAAATCAGCGAAGAAGTAGGATTGCCAGGCAAAGAGAGAATAAAAAAGGTGCTCATTGAGCACCTTTATCACTTTCTGTGACCAGATTATTTAGTCAGCGCAGGCTTGTTATCAATATTCGTTAACACGCCGCTGCTGTCGAATGTCAGCGTGAGCGTCTGCTGAGTCACCTTTTCATGGCCCGGCTGCTGGCGGAACACATAGAACCAGGTATTGCTGCCAAACGGATCGGTCATCATCGGTGTGCCGAGGGCGTAAGCAACCTGTTGTTGCGTCATACCTACACGGATTTTCGAAACGTCAGTTGGCGTCAGGTAGTTCCCTTGATTGATATCAGGGCGGTAAACCACGCGTTCTATAGTAGAGCAACCAGCGGTCAACATCAGGAGAACCGCTGCGGCAGCAGTCAGCATTTTACAGCGCATAATGATTTGATTCCTTTTCGGGCCCGAACAGTACGTGGCTCATATGTAATATGCCGATAATAATAGACCTTTAGCCAGTTTAAAACCTTTGCAGTCTGGTCTGTTGGTGTTTTTATCGGGAAATCAGACCCTGAAATTTCAAAAAAGTTTACGCAGCGAGCAGCTCTTTCGCATTCGCCAGTGCGTTACGTGTCACTTCACTACCGCCCAACAGGCGTGCCAGCTCTTGTAAACGTGCGCGTTTATCCAGCGGCTGCATATGGGTTTCTGTCATTGCGCCATCGGTCTCTTTGCTGACAAAGAAGTGATGATGGCCGCAACCCGCCACCTGCGGCAGGTGCGTGACGCACATTACCTGAGTGGATTCCCCCAGTTGACGCAGCAGCTTGCCTACCACCGCCGCTGTCGGCCCGCTGATGCCGACATCCACTTCGTCAAAAATCAGCGCGGGTGTTTCCATCTTACGTGCAGTGATGACCTGGATTGCCAGAGCAATACGCGACAGTTCGCCGCCAGATGCCACTTTCGCGATGGATTGCAGTGGTTGGCCGGGGTTAGTCGTAACACGGAACTCAATGCGATCCGCACCCTCTGCGGTAAGCGAGCGTTCGTCAAAAGCGACATCAATCGCGAATATGCCATGAGGCATTGCGAGTGAGTGCATACTTTCCGTAATTAATTGGCTCAGCTCATGGGCAGATTTTACACGCTGCTCATGCAGTTGCTGTGCGCAGGCCAGTGCCAGTTGATGGTGTTTCGTCACCGCCAGTGCCAGCGTTTCATGGGAGTCGGCCTGATCGTCGAGCAACTGCTGCTCATCCAGCAGCGATTGATGAAATTGGGGTAACTCCTCAGGGCTGATATGGTGCTTACGCGCAAGCGCTATCTGCCGTGAGATGCGCTGTTCCAGCTCGTATAAACGGTTGGGATCGAGGTCTAAACGATCGCAGTAGTGGCGTAGCTCATCGCTGGCTTCGCTAATCTGGATGGCGGCTTCCTCCAGCATGTCCAGCACACTGGAAAGGCGTGTATCCATGCCTGCCAGTTCGCTCAGCAATTGGCGCGCACTGTAAAGCTGGCTTTGCAGGTTAACCTCTTCGCCATCTGCCAGAATGTTCAGGGCATGTTGGCTGGTCGAGAGCAACTGTCCACTATTTGCCAGGCGCTTATACTCTTCATCAATCTGCTCGAACTCACCTGGCTGCGGGTTAAATTCATTCAGCTCTTTCAATTGATAGTGCAATAACTCTGCACGGGCGGTGCGCTCCTGGCTCTGCTGCTGGTGCAGTGCCAGTTCACGACAGCTCTTATGCCATGTGTGGTAGCGCTCGGCCATTTGTAGAGTGAGCGCATACTCACCAGCATAGCCATCGAGCAGTGTTTTCTGGTGTTCCGGTTTTATCAGCAACTGATGGGCATGTTGCCCATGGATCTGAATTAAGAGCTGGCCCAGTTCCCGTAACTGCGAGAGGGGAACCGCCGTGCCGTTAATAAAGCCACGGGAACGTCCATCGCTGCTAATAACACGGCGAAGTAAACACTCATGCCCATCTTCAAGCTGATTCTCTTCAAGCCAGCGTTGCGCTGCCGGCGTATCTTTTAAGGCGAAGCGGGCGCAGAGATCTGCGCGCGGCGCGCCCGCTCGCACCATGTCGGCTTCAGCGCGACCACCGAGGCAGAGCCCAAGCGCATCAATGGCAATGGATTTACCCGCGCCGGTTTCGCCGGTAATCGCTGTCATCCCGCTGTGAAAATCGATCTCAAGCTCACGAACAATAGCAAAATTACTGATGGTCAGTTGTGCCAACATGGTTGCTTTCCTGTATGAAAAACCATAACTGTGTTTTCATACAGTATAATATGGTTTTATATACAGTAAAGCACTGATGTCATTTTTCAGAATAATTTTTTCGACCAGCCGAGCTTTGAGCTTAATGTATTGAAATAGCTATAATCTTTTGGATGAATCAAATTGAGGTGATAATCGCAACGACGGATCAACACATCTTCACCATCCTGAATCGGCAGGGCAATCTGGCTATCACAGCTCACTTCCAGATCGCTACGAGGATGAGAAAACCGCAGGCGGATAGTGCTGCTGCTGTTGATCACCAAAGGACGCGCCGAAAGCGTATGCGGGAACATTGGCACTAGCGTAATCGCATCCAGAGAAGGGGTGAGAATGGGGCCGCCAGCAGAGAGAGAATAGGCTGTGGAACCGGTAGGCGTTGAGATAATTAGCCCATCAGAGCGTTGAGAAAATGCGAAGATCTCATCAATATAAACTTCAAACTCAATCATATGGGCTACTTTACCGGGGTGCAGCACCACTTCGTTAATGGCTGTGCTAATGCGCTTCTGGCAATCTTGTTGGCATACCTGCACCTCCAGTAAAAAGCGTTCCTCAGCGATATAGTGGCCTTCCAGCACATCGGCGAGCTGCTGCTGGGCGTTATCCGGATCAAGGTCGGTCAGAAAGCCAAGATTGCCGCGGTTAATGCCAATCACTTTGATATCGTACCGCGCCAGTGTGCGCGCCGCGCCAAGCATATTGCCATCTCCGCCGACAACTACCGCTAAGTCTGCGTATTGACCAATCTCCGCCAGTGTGCCCGTTCTCACATTTTTGAGTTGTAATTCCTGGGCGATTTGCTGTTCGACAATGACGTCGTATCCTTTTGCACATAGCCAGCGATAAAGCATTTCATGTGTAGTCAATGCCGTAGGGTGACGAGGATGCCCGACAATACCAATACACTTGAAATGAAAAGTCATTTTCTGGTGGTCCTTGTGGCGAATGAGTGGTGACAATCTTAGTGGTTCCCTTGAAACCAGCAAACTGATCCCCATAATAAGCGAAGTTAGCGAGATGAATGCAAGTAAACGCGGAGAAATTCATGAGTAGTCAAGAACAGAAAACGCCTGACGGGCAATCCCCGGAAGAAATTATCACGGAACAGCATGATGAAGTTGAGGCTGTTGTTGAGTCTGACGATTCTGCTGAACAGGTGGATCCGCGCGATGAGAAGATTGCGAACCTTGAAGCGCAGTTAACTGAAGCGCAAAATCGCGAGCGTGAAGCTGTACTCCGCATCAAAGCGGAAATGGAAAACCTTCGCCGTCGTACCGAGCAGGATATTGAGAAAGCGCATAAGTTCGCGCTGGAAAAATTCGTTAATGAGTTGCTGCCAGTCATTGATAGTCTGGATCGCGCTCTGGAAGTTGCGAATAAAGATAATGCCGAAATGGCACCGATGGTCGAAGGGATCGAGTTGACGCTGAAATCCATGCTGGATGTGGTGAAAAAATTTGGCGTGGAAGTGATTGCCGATACTAATGTGCAGTTAGATCCTAACGTTCATCAGGCCATTGCCATGGTCGAGTCAGACGAAGTTGAAGCTGGCAAGGTGCTGGGCGTAATGCAAAAAGGATACACTCTGAATGGTCGCACTATTCGCGCTGCGATGGTGACCGTGGCGAAAGCGAAGGGTTAATCTGAGAAAACCCTCTTCGCCAGGAGAGGGTTTTCTATTTATTCGGTTACGCTCTCCCGCAACGCCTTCACCGGGATCACCTTCACTTGCTTAATCATATTGTCCTGCACATCGAGGATATCGATGTCGTACTGTCCAATACGTACCCGCGTGCCAATAGCAGGGATCTCTTCCAGCGCTTCCAGCAGCATTCCATTAACGGTACGGGCTTCCTCCTCCGGTAGACGCCAGTTGAAGGCTTTATTCAATTCGCGCACGCTGGCGCTACCGTCAATGATCACCGAACCGTCATTTTGCGGCGTCGCCTCATCGGCTAATGCCGGAGACATTGAGGTGGTGAAATCGCCGACGATCTCTTCAAGAATATCTTCAACGGTAATTAACCCCTGAATATCGCCATACTCATTGACCACCAGGCCGACTTTCTTTTTATTGCGCTGGAATTTCACCAGTTGCACACTAAGCGGCGTTCCTTCCGGCACGTAATAAATTTCATCTGCGGCGCGTAGCATCACCTCTTTAGTGAACTCGTTTTTTTCCGTCATCAGGCGGTAGGCTTCGCGCACACGTAACATGCTAATCGCATCGTCCAGCGAGTCGCGATAGAGAACGATACGACCATGTGGCGAGTGGGTAAGCTGGCGCACAATTGACTTCCAGTCGTCGTTAATATCAATCCCTACGATGTCGCTGCGCGGTACCATAATGTCATTGACGCTGACCTTTTCCAGATCGAGCACAGACAACAGCATATCCTGATTGCGCCGGGATATTTGTGAACGAGACTCATGCACAATGGTGCGCAACTCCTCTTTGCTGAGCGCTCCGCTAACCACAACATCGGCTTTTATACCAATCATGCGCATTAACAGGCGGGTCACTCCGTTTAGCAGCCAAACCAACGGCATCATGATCACCTGTAGCGGCACGAGCAGGACGCTGCTCGGGAAGGCCACTTTTTCAGGGTAGAGTGCAGCGATAGTTTTCGGCAGTACTTCGGCAAAAACCAGCACCACAAAGGTCAATACACCGGTGGCAATCGCCACACCCGCATTGCCATATAAGCGCATACCGACAATGGTACCAATTGCAGAGGCCAGGATATTAACGAGGTTATTGCCAATCAGCACCAGGCTTATCAGGCGATCAGGTTTACGCAGCAACTTTTCCACGCGTCTGGCCGGCCGGCTACCCTGCTTTGCCAGGTGGCGCAGACGATAGCGGTTAAGTGTCATCATGCCGGTTTCGGAACCGGAAAAGTAGGCCGAGATCACCACCATGATGATCAGGGTGACGATCAGCGCCGTGGTGGAGATGTGATCCAGGGGAGAACTCCTTTATTTAACTGATAATATCTTGCAGGATGCGGCTGCCGAAATAGGCCAGGGTTAGAATGCCTGCCCCAGCGACATTAAACCAGACGACACGACGGCCACGCCAGCCTTCATGGTAGTGGCCCCATAACAGGACAATATAAACAAACCACGCGATGATAGAGAGCACCGCTTTGTCGATATTCTCCAGGCTGAACAGGTTATGCAGATAAAACAGGCCGGTACATAGTGTCAGCGTCAGCAATACCACACCCACCTGTGTAATGTGGAACATTTTACGTTCAATCACCATCAGCGGCGGCATTTCGCTGCTAAAGGCCAGCCGTTTATTCTTCAGTTGATAATCAATCCACGCCAGCTGCAACGCGTACATCGCAGCAATAATTAATGTGGCATAGGCGAAAAGGGAGAGTCCGATATGCACCATCATCCCCGGCGTCGCTTCCAGATGAGTGATGTACTCATTCGGCACAAAAATCGCGAAAGCAAGATTGATTAAAGCGAAGGTATATACAATCGGTAACAGCAACCAGCCGCGGTTTTTCGAGGCGACAATAGTCATCACCGTACAGATCATCAGGCTGACCAGCGAACCAACATTTAACAGGCTAAGGTTTTGGCCGCCATCATCGGGAAATATGCGCTCTTTTAGCCCAAAACCATGACAAATCAGCGCAATCACTGCTGAAAGGATAGCCATTTTTCGCCAGCCGCTGTTTTTTTGCAGCAAACCTGGGATGACCAGCGCAATGCTGATTGAATAGGCAACAAGAGCGATCAGAGCAAAAAAGGGCATATGTGTGTCGGCAGTTGACTGAAGAAGAAAGGAAAGCAGTATAACGTTACGCGACGTTGCCTCCAACCGTTGCATCACATACAGGAACAATGTCTTCATGTTATACTGCGACAAATTTATGTTATGCGTCGCCCTGGCGGCCAATCGTATCACCTCAGGCGAGAGACAATGTTTGATAATTTAACCGATCGTTTGTCGCGCACGCTGCGCAATATCAGTGGCCGTGGACGCCTCACTGAAGACAACATCAAAGAGACCCTGCGCGAAGTGCGTATGGCGCTGCTGGAAGCTGACGTTGCGCTCCCGGTAGTGCGTGATTTTATCAACCGCGTGAAAGAGAAAGCGGTTGGCCATGAAGTCAACAAAAGCCTCACTCCTGGCCAGGAGTTCGTCAAAATCGTCCGTAACGAATTGGTTGCGGCAATGGGCGAAGAGAACCAGAGTCTGAACCTTGCTGCGCAACCGCCAGCAGTGGTGCTGATGGCTGGCCTGCAAGGGGCTGGTAAAACCACCAGCGTCGGGAAACTGGGTAAGTTTCTGCGCGAAAAACACAAGAAAAAGGTGTTGGTGGTTTCCGCCGACGTTTATCGCCCGGCGGCGATTAAACAGCTGGAGACTCTGGCGCAACAAGTTGAGGTCGATTTTTTCCCTTCTGACGTTGCACAAAAGCCAGTGGATATCGTTAATGCCGCGCTAAAAGAGGCGAAGCTGAAGTTCTACGACGTGCTGCTGGTGGATACCGCTGGTCGTTTGCATGTCGATGAAGCGATGATGGACGAAATCAAGCAGGTTCATGGCGCGATTAACCCGGTAGAAACACTGTTTGTTGTTGATGCCATGACGGGCCAGGATGCTGCGAATACCGCCAAAGCCTTTAACGAAGCGCTGCCGCTTACCGGCGTAGTGCTGACCAAGGTCGACGGCGATGCCCGCGGCGGTGCGGCGCTCTCAATTCGTCATATCACCGGCAAGCCGATTAAATTCCTTGGTGTTGGCGAGAAACCGAGGCGCTGGAACCTTTCCATCCCGATCGTATCGCCTCGCGCATTCTTGGCATGGGCGATGTGCTGTCGCTGATTGAGGATATCGAAAGCAAGGTTGACCGCGTCCAGGCCGAAAAGCTGGCGAGCAAACTGAAGAAAGGCGACGGTTTCGATCTGACTGACTTCCTTGAGCAACTGCGCCAGATGAAAAATATGGGCGGCATGGCGAGCCTGATGGGTAAACTGCCGGGCATGGGCCAGATCCCGGATAATGTAAAATCGCAGATGGACGATAAGGTGCTGGTGCGCATGGAAGCGATCATTAATTCCATGACGCTGAAAGAGCGCGCCAAACCGGAAATTATCAAAGGCTCCCGTAAACGTCGCATCGCTGCGGGCTGCGGTATGCAAGTGCAGGATGTAAACCGTCTGCTTAAACAATTCGACGACATGCAACGCATGATGAAGAAGATGAAAAAGGGCGGGATGGCGAAGATGATGCGGAGTATGAAGGGGATGATGCCCCCCGGATTCCCTGGGCGATAACAGAGAAATATAAGGCTATCTTGTTTGCCCGTTTAGCCCCGGGGTGTGCTCGAAATGCTCACGTACTACGTGTACGCTCCGCTTTCTGCGCCCACGCCGTGACTAAACTGGCTGCACCGATATACGCCTTATAATCCTCTGGGCATAGATGTTGATTGCATTTCGCCTGGAAATGAGTAAAATTTTCGGGCTTTTAATATGACACCGGGCTCCGTTCCTCGATGGGGCCCGGTTGTTTTATTCACACAAGAGGATGTTATGGTAACTATTCGTTTAGCACGTCACGGCGCTAAAAAGCGTCCGTTCTACCAGGTTGTTGTTACTGACAGCCGTAATGCACGCAACGGTCGCTTCATTGAGCGCGTTGGTTTCTTCAACCCACTGGCTTCCGAGAAAGAAGAAGGCACTCGCCTGGATCTGGATCGTATCGAGCACTGGGTTGGCCAGGGCGCTACCGTTTCTGATCGCGTTTCCGCGCTGATCAAAGAAGCAAAAAAAGCAGCTTAATCTGTCACGGTGGTCATGATGAGCAAGCAACTCGCCGCACAGATCCCTGTTGAACCCATTGTTTTGGGCAAACTGGGCTCTCCATACGGTATCCGTGGTTGGCTCAGAGTGTTTTCCTCCACTGAAGACGCCGAAAGTATTTTTGACTATCAGCCCTGGTTTATCCAGAAGGCGGGTCAGTGGCAGACCATTGAGCTGGAAAGCTGGCGCTACCACAATCAGGATATCGTCCTCAAACTGAAAGGTGTTGACGATCGCGATGCCGCGAATCTACTGACTAATTGCGAAATTATTGTAGATACCGCGCAGTTGCCGGAACTGGAAGAGGGTGACTACTACTGGAAAGACCTTATTGGCTGCCAGGTAGTGACCACTAAAGGTTATAGTCTCGGTAAAGTCACCGATATGATGGAAACCGGGTCTAATGACGTTCTCGTCATCAAGGCAAACCTGAAAGATGCTTTTGGTATCAAGGAGCGGTTGGTTCCGTTCCTCGATGGGCAGGTTATCAAGAAAGTCGATCTCGCTACTCAAATCATTGAAGTAGATTGGGATCCTGGTTTTTAAACCTCCGGATATACGGTAAAAGACGGCGCTATGTGGATTGGCATAATTAGCCTGTTTCCTGAAATGTTCCGTGCAATTACCGACTACGGGGTAACTGGCCGGGCAGTAAAAAATGGCCTGCTGAGCATCCAGAGCTGGAGTCCGCGTGATTTCGCTCATGACCGACACCGTACCGTAGACGATCGTCCTTACGGCGGCGGACCGGGGATGTTAATGATGGTGCAACCTTTGCGGGATGCCATTCATGCAGCAAAAGCCGCGGCGGGTGAAGGCGCCAAAGTGATTTATCTGTCGCCTCAGGGGCGCAAGCTTGATCAAGCGGGCGTCAGCGAACTGGCAACGAATCAGAAACTGATTCTGGTGTGCGGTCGCTACGAAGGGGTAGATGAGCGTGTAATCCAAACCGAAATTGACGAAGAGTGGTCAATCGGCGATTACGTACTCAGTGGTGGTGAGTTACCAGCGATGACGCTGATTGACTCGGTTTCCCGGTTTATTCCGGGTGTACTGGGACATGAAGCTTCGGCAACGGAAGATTCCTTTGCCGATGGTTTGTTGGACTGTCCACACTATACTCGTCCTGAAGTGCTGGAAGGGATGGAAGTACCGGCGGTGTTACTGTCGGGGAACCATGCCGAAATACGTCGCTGGCGTTTGAAGCAGTCGCTGGGCCGCACCTGGCTTAGAAGACCTGAACTTCTGGAAAACCTGGCTCTGACTGAAGAGCAAGCAAGGTTGCTGGCAGAGTTCAAAAGTGAGCTTGCACAACAGCAACATAAACATGATGGGTCGGCTTAGGCCCCCAAATATCAGTTTACCCAGGATAAGAGATTAAATTATGAGCAATATTATTAAGCAAATTGAACAAGAGCAGATGAAGCAGGACGTACCTTCCTTCCGTCCGGGTGATACCGTGGAAGTGAAAGTATGGGTTGTTGAAGGTTCCAAAAAACGTCTGCAGGCATTCGAGGGCGTGGTTATCGCTATTCGTAACCGCGGTCTGCACTCTGCATTCACTGTTCGTAAAATTTCCAACGGCGAAGGCGTTGAGCGTGTCTTCCAGACTCACTCTCCGGTAGTTGACAGCATCTCTGTCAAACGTCGTGGTGCTGTTCGTAAAGCTAAACTGTACTACCTGCGTGATCGTACCGGTAAGTCTGCTCGTATCAAAGAGCGTCTTAACTGATAATACGCACGCGCTACATCCAAAGCGTGTTATAAAACAAGGGGTTAGCGTTATGCTAACCCCTTTTCCTTTTTATAAAATTAACTGTTTGGTCATAAATCATTTACAATGCCGCTCTGATACGAGGAGAGGCGGTGAAGAATCTATTTCAGCACAACGCAGCACAACGCGTAGCCGCAAAGCTGGCGCTGTTTGCGATCCTGCTGATCCTCGTCGCGCCGCTGATTTCTATGTCCTTGCAGCATGAATCCATGAACGGTATGCATCATGACATGAGTATGTCGATGCATGAGCACGCAGCCATGGATAATCCGACGCAAAGCACTCCCGTTAATCATGTAGAAGCTTGCGGCTATTGTGTGTTACTGGCCCATGTCCCTGGCGTGTTCTTCCTCGTTGTTTTACTGCTGGTTGGGCGCTTGCTACGAAGGCGCGTTACTCCCGCCCGGCAAAAAAAGAAACTCTGGCACTTCTTTCCATGGCTATGGCCTGATACCCGCGCACCTCCACCTCTCTGCTTTTCCTGATCTTAAAACTATGTCCGTTTGCGTAAACGCAACGGCAAACTTTTGCTATTTCTGAGGAAAGGTATGACTTCATGCACCCCGCATGCGGCATGGCTTAATTTGCTGCGACGTCTGCACTTTTATATTGGCCTGTTTGTTGGCCCATTTATTTTTATCGCTGCGTTATCTGGCACGCTCTATGTTGCAACGCCGCAACTGGAAAACTGGATTTATCGGGATGCGCTCTATGGTGTAAAAGGGGGAGAACGGCAGCCGCTGGCGGCGCAAATTGCCATTGCTGAGCAGGTTACCGGCGGTCATTTCGATTTAAATGCGGTACGTCCAGGGCTCGCTGAACGGGCCACTACCCGTGTGATGTTTTCCGACCCAGCGCTTGCGGCAGCGGAGAGTCGCGCGATTTTTATCGATCCGGTGACGCTGCAAGTAAAAGGCGATATGACGGTATATGGCACTAGCGGTATTTTGCCCCTGCGCCAGTGGATAGACTATTTTCATCGTTCATTGCTGCTCGGTGAAACAGGGCGACTCTACAGCGAGCTTGCCGCCTCATGGATGTGGGTGGCGGCGCTGGGCGGTATCGTTCTGTGGTTTTACACCCGGCCAAAACGCCGGATTAACAATCGTATGCAGAACTACCGTCGCCTGCATGTCACGTTTGGCTGGGTTTTGCTGTGCGGGATGCTGCTCTTTTCAGCAACCGGCCTGACGTGGTCAACGTGGGCAGGCGATAATATTTCCAGTTTGCGCTCGGTATTCGGCTGGCTGACCCCACAGGTCAATACGCAGCTTGATGGTACTGCCGCTGGCTATGATGCCCATGTTGAGCACCATAGCCACCATCATGGCATGGCAATGCCTGCAATGGCGCTGGATTTAATACAATTCGATGCTGTTTTGCAGCGTGCACAACGCGCCGGGATAGAGGCCAACAAGCTGGAGATACGGCCACCGCGCAGCGCTGATCAAGCCTGGACGGTGACAGAGATCGATCGCGGCTGGCCAACGCAGGTGGACGCTGTAGCTATTGATGGTCATAGCCTGACTGTAATTGACGAGGCTCGTTTTGCACAGTTTCCGTTGATGGCAAAGCTAACTCGCTGGGGAGTCGATTTTCATATGGGCATACTGTTTGGTTTGCCGAACCAGCTTGTTTTGATCGTTTTCGGTATCGCGCTATGCGTGATGATCATTATAGGGTATCGATTATGGTGGATCCGCCGCCCTGCAGCTTACGGCGACAGCACTTTACTGCAATGCTGGTTAAGCCTGGGAGGGACGGGGCGCACGATGATCGCGATGTTGGCACTGCTGCTTGGGCTTGCGATGCCGGTAATGGGCTTAAGCCTGCTGCTTTTTTTGCTCGTCGATGCACTACGCTGGTGGTTTTTGCAGAGACGTTTTTGCTATCAGTAAAGTAATCTTTACGAAAATCAAGCGACACAAGGCAATAAAATTGCCTTGTGTAAAGTAATCGTTACTAAATGTGGATTGAAATCTTTACCTGATGTGATATTGTTATTCCCTCCTCTGTGGGGGAATAACTATCGCAAACGAGTCATACAGGATCGCCATCATGCAAAAAGACGCGCTGAATAACGTACACATTACTGACGAACATGTGTTGATCACTCCAGAACAATTAAAAGCAGCTTTCCCGCTGACACACGAGCAAGAGGCGCAAATTGAGCACTCTCGCCAGACTATCTCCAATATTATTGCCGGACGCGATCCGCGTTTATTGGTGGTGTGCGGGCCATGTTCTATACATGATCCGCAAGCTGCAATTGAGTACGCTCGTCGATTTAAAGCACTTGCCGCAGAGGTCAGCGATAGCCTCTATCTGGTGATGCGCGTCTATTTTGAAAAACCCCGCACTACCGTGGGCTGGAAAGGGTTGATTAACGATCCGCACATGGATGGCTCGTTTGATGTGGAAGAGGGCCTGAAGATTGCGCGTCGTTTGCTGGTAGAACTGGTCAGTATGGGATTGCCGCTGGCGACAGAAGCGCTGGACCCTAATAGCCCGCAATTCCTTGGCGATCTATTTAGCTGGTCAGCGATTGGTGCCCGCACCACAGAATCACAAACGCACCGCGAAATGGCCTCGGGTTTATCAATGCCGGTGGGCTTTAAAAATGGTACTGATGGTAGCCTGGCAACGGCGATTAATGCGATGCGTGCCGCAGCAATGCCACATCGTTTTGTCGGTATCAACCAGGCAGGCCAGGTCTGTTTACTGCAAACGCAGGGAAATCCGGATGGTCATGTGATCCTGCGCGGTGGTAAAGCACCTAACTACAGTCCGGCGGATGTCGCGCAGTGCGAGAAAGAGATGCAGCAGGCGGGGCTGAAACCATCGCTGATGATTGATTGTAGCCACGGTAATTCCAATAAAGATTATCGCCGCCAGCCTGCGGTCGCCGAGTCAGTGGTGGCCCAAATCAAAGATGGTAACCGCTCAATAACCGGCCTGATGATTGAAAGTAATATTCATGAAGGTAATCAATCATCTGAACAGCCGCGCAGCGCAATGAAATATGGCGTTTCGGTTACCGATGCCTGCATCAGTTGGGAAACGACCGAAGTGCTGTTGCGTGAGCTTGCTAGCAGTCTGCGCAGCAGCCTGGCGGCGCGTCTTGCTTAAGGGGTGGTTATGGTTGCTGAATTGACTGCACTGCGCGATCAGATTGATGAAGTGGATAAGGCATTGCTGAATTTGCTGGCGCGCCGCCTTGAGCTGGTAGCGGAAGTTGGCGAAGTTAAAAGCAAATATGGACTGCCAATTTATGTGCCGGAGCGTGAAGCGTCTATGTTGACCTCGCGGCGTAAAGAGGCCGAGTCGCTTGGCGTGCCTCCCGATCTGATCGAAGATGTGCTACGTCGCGTGATGCGTGAATCCTACTCCAGCGAAAATGACAAAGGCTTTAAAACTCTTTGTCCTTCACTGCGTCCGGTCGTGATTGTTGGCGGTGGTGGGCAAATGGGGCAGTTATTTGCCAAAATGCTGACGCTTTCAGGCTATCAGGTGCGGACACTGGAGAAAGAAGATTGGGATCATGCCGCGAAGCTGGTCGCCGATGCCGGCATGGTGATAGTCAGCGTGCCGATCCATGTGACTGAGCAGGTGATCGCTAAACTACCGCCGCTGCCGGAAGATTGTATTCTGGTCGATCTCGCCTCGGTAAAAAGCGGCCCGTTGCAGGCGATGTTAACGGCACACAAAGGGCCTGTGCTGGGGCTGCATCCGATGTTTGGCCCGGACTGCGGTAGCCTGGCCAAGCAGGTCGTGGTGTGGTGCGACGGGAGGCAGCCGGAGTTCTACCAGTGGTTCCTTGAGCAAATTCAGGTGTGGGGTGCTCGCCTCCATCGGATCAGCGCCGTCGAGCACGATCAGAATATGGCATTTATTCAGGCGCTGCGGCACTTTGCTACTTTTGCTTATGGCCTGCATCTGGCAGAAGAGAATGTGCAACTGGAACAGTTGCTGGCGCTTTCTTCCCCCATCTACCGGCTGGAGCTAGCCATGGTAGGGCGTTTATTTGCCCAGGATCCACAGCTCTATGCTGATATTATTATGTCCTCATCCAATAATCTGGCGCTCATCAAGCGTTACTATCAGCGTTTTGGTGAAGCGATTGGTCTGTTGGAACAGGGGAATAAGCAGGCATTTATTGATAGCTTTCGCAAAGTGGAGCACTGGTTTGGCGATTACGCACAACGCTTCCAGAATGAGAGCCGCGTACTGCTACGCCAGGCAAACGACAGCCGGGCGTAATGCCAAAAGCCGATTATACTGAGAAGCCAGTGGGTTACCGCTGGCTTTTTTCATTTAAGGATACGCCATGGCTGAATTACGCACGCTATTTGATTACACCGGCCTCTTGCCGGAATGTCCAACCTGGAGCGAGGCCGAACAGGCGCTATACTGGGCCGATATTCTGCAAGGAGAGATCCACCGCTATCATCTGGCTTCTGGCGAACATACCGTACTTTCGTTTCCTGAAGAGGTCGGCTGCTTTGCGCTGCGCGAGAAAGGCGGTTTCATCGTCGCTCTGCGTCAGGCTATCTGGTTAGCGGATAAGCGAGGTTTGCTGCTGCAAAAAGTGTGCGACAACCCTTCGAATCCACATTTGGCTCGCTTTAACGATGGTGGCACCGATCATCTTGGGCGCTTCTATGCCGGTACGTTTTGGGGGCCTGGCGACTATAACGGCGCTTTACTACTGCGTATTGATAATGATTTAACTCCCAAAGTAGTACAGTGTGATATTCATGGTGCCAATGGTCTGGCATTTAGCCCCGATAAAAAATGGATGTACACTTCCGATACGCCAAACGCGGTGATTTATCGCTCACCAATAGATACGCAAGGCGATACTGGCTGTCGGGAAATCTTCCGTACGTTTAATGTGGGCGAGGGAATTCCTGATGGGGCCGCGATGGATGTTGAAGGATGCTACTGGGCGGCCATGTTTGATGGCTGGAGGGTTGCCCGTTTCTCACCACAGGGCGAGCAGCTTGCTGAATATCGCGTACCGGTGCGCTGCCCTACGATGGTCTGCTTCGGCGGGCACGATATGAAGACGCTGTTTATTACCACCACTCGTGAAAATATGGATGAAGAAGAGCTGGCGAAATATCCGCTCTCTGGAGCGATCTTCACCCTGCCGGTTGCCGTGGCAGGAATGAAGAAACCGCTATTTAAAGAGTGTTAAACGGGATCGACCGGCACCACATTTTCGCTTGGATAGCAGCCAAGGACTTTTAACGAACGCGTAATGTCGGTTAGCTCACGTAACACTTTTTGCATCTCTGCTGATTGCAGGTTTGCCTGTACATCAAGATAAAACATCTCTTCCCACGGATTACCATAGATTGGGCGCGACTCCAGCTTGGTCATGATGACGTTGTGCTTACGCAGCACCAGCAGTGCTTCAACCAGTGCCCCCGCCTGTTGCCCCGTAGCTATCAGCAACGTGGTTTTAGCCGGAACCTGTTCTGAAACATCAATTGCCTTACGTGCCAGCACGATAAATCGGGTTATATTTTGGGTCTGATTAGCCAGATTACGTTCCAGTACTTGCAGTCCATATAAGCCACCGCCAGCTTCGCTGCCCAGTGCGGCGACATGTGGCGAGTTGGCCTGAGCCACTTTTTCCATGGCGGCAGAGGTGCTCTCGCAATATTCAATTTTCCATTGCGGATAACGATTCAGGTATTGGCTACATTGCTGGAAGGGTTGTGGATGGCTATATACTGTTTCAATCTGGTGCAAATCTGTTGAACCGGAAACCAATACGCAGTGATCGATAGGCACCGTAAGTTCCCCGACGATAGCCAGGCTGGTATGTTGCAGCAGATCATAAACGTCGTTAATCGCACCGGAGCTGGTGTTTTCCAGTGGCACGACGGCGTAATCTGCCTGACCTGTTTCCACCTGATTGAAAATATCATGGAATTTCTGGCAACCACTCTCAATAAACTCTTCAAAATGGCGTGCGGCATATTGACGTGCTGCCAGATGAGAATATGAGCCTTTTGGTCCTAAAAAAGCGATGCGGGCGGAGTGCGGGTTGATTTTGTTTAGATGCTGCTGGAGCAAGGCTTGTTGGGTGAGAACGGAATCCTCAATAATAAGCTGAAACAAGCGGGTAATGTAGTGCGCATCCAGATGATGGTTTTTTCCCAATGCAATCAGGTGTTCGAGAAGGTCACGCTCGCGATCGATGTCGCGTACCGGGCGATGGGAGTGCAGTTTAGCCTGGCCTACTTCAACAGAGAGCTGTCTACGTTCAGCAAGCAGGGCAAGAATCTGCTCATCCAGCGCGCTGATTTTGACACGTAAATCCAGTAAGGGGTTTTCTGCTGTCATGTTGTTGCCTTTATTGTTATGAAAAAAAAGGGCCTCCCGTTATGGGAGGCCCTGTTGTTCGTCTTCGTATTCCTAATCACAAAGCAACACGCCTCCCAGGTTGGGGAAGGTAAAAAAGAATGCGAAGAAAAACGAAGTTAGTGTCATGTCAGTTTCCATTGCGTGTCCAAAAACACAGTACCCGCACTGTTTTTGCTCTGTCAATAAAAAACGCGCCAGATGGCGCGTTTAGCTAAATTCAATGTAAAACTACTCATCTTCTTCAACGAAGCTGGCATCTTTCACCGAGGTGCTGGCGCGCCGCGCCTCACCCTTATGCTGCACTTTATTGAGCTGCCGTTCGAGCTTGTTAATCAAGTCGTTAATGGCAGTGTACATATCTTCGTGTTTAGCACTGGCGATCAGTTGACCATTTGGCGTATTAATCGTCGCATCAGCGATAAAGCCCTGTGGCTCTTTAGATAAGATAATGTGTGGATTGATGAGATGAGTTTGCCATTTATCCAGCTTTGCGAGACGGTCGGTGACATGCTGGCGAATTGCCGGCGTAATTTCCATTTGCTTACTGGTAATGTTCATTGTCATAAATTTTACCTCTTGTCTTTCCGTCTTGGTAACTTCAGCATACCTCGGCAAATGTCAAAATGTGTGTGTTAAATCACATAATTTTGTCACTTTTTGTCAAAAGAATAGGTTTTGTGAGGCAGGGCAGGAAGAGTGCAATTAGACCTTGTCGAAGTGGGAATAAGCGGTCATAGTTGTATAGATAAGTTGAAGCTAAACCGGTTCAGCACAAAAGAAAATTTGCTTTATGGTGCCTGTCTGACGTTTGCCAGTATGCGAATTCTGGTGCAACGGTTCTCAATAAGAGATTACACGTAATTTCCTGAAAATTAGTTTTTTATAGCTAAGCTGCAGCGAGGCTCATACGATTTCCTTTTTTGTGAAGGATATTCATATGCCAATCTCTGCAGCTCAGTATCGGATAGTATCAGGAAGTTATAATTCGAAACGCAAAAATAATATTTACCAGCGAGCTTTCATTAATTCGGTATCTTCAGAAACTCCAGCGGCAGGTGAACATTTCACGGCTTCAATTATTCATGCAGAAAATTCAGCGGCGAGGGCGGTTATACCCCTTTCACCATTGACTACCTGTCGTAGTGCGATCTCCTTCGCTGTACAGGTACTCCTGATACTCAATCACATTCGCTCCGTAGAGGCGGCTCCATTTACCGCCAATGAAACGAGATTATCCCTGCCATTTAACACATCCCTTTCTGATAGTGAAATATGTACAACGCTGCCCGCTTTGCAAGCCTGGCCTGTGAAAGATAGCAACTATACAGTAAGTAAAATTATGCCTGTTACGTTGCAGACTGCCAGTAATAAAAAAGATAAATGCAAAGATACAACCGATAATGCTTATATTGTGACAGGAGAAGAAGCTGCAAATAAAGTTTTTGCGGCAGTAAAAGATTTCTTCATTTCGGGTAAGTTAATGACAGCCGAGCAAAGCGAAGATTATATAGATAAATTGCGAATTGAAGCTGCTGGTTACCCTATTATTATCACAACAGTAGAGGCTGCTCGGTCAAAATCTAATCGCAGCAGACGGGCGTTAGATGCCGCACAGGATCCTAAGACCGCGGAACATATAAAAGAGTTTTGCGCTGATGATGAGGAGATATTAAATACGGACGGAGGCAATGCAGGTAAAATTCTTCTTTTCCAGGCACAGCGTGATATCAACCCTTTTCGCAGAACGTTTGATAACACCCATAATGGGCCTACGCCAGAAGAACGAGGCGTCGCGGATGGGCTAAATTTAGCCACCGATATCATAACATTCGGGATCAAGCCCCTGGTGGGTAACCTGATGGCGAATGCAAAACGTCAGGAATACTACCAAAACGCAGGCGACCCTATTTGTGCAACACGATACAGGCACTTGAGCGTAGCTGAAATAGTAACATCGGTAGATGCCGAGGCTATCCCATTCACGCACAGCAGTATCGCGCGTCGTATTAAGCCCAAAGAACTGGCGAACGCGAATCTGGAACCACCAAGGGCCGCTTTTTACACGCAAAATAAACATACTAAAATACGCCAGGAGGTTTTACTGAATCTAAAAAAAGTGGAGGGCAGTATCAATGATAATGGCCGTAAGATCTATTTGTTATCTACCGATAAAGAAAATGAGTTTATGACTTATCATCCACATGCGGTAGATCCGAAAAAGCTGGAAAGAAAAGTTATTGTTGATCCAGATAGTAAAACCTGGCGATACGCAGATCAATTTGACACTTCAAAGCTGGAAGTCGGCATTGAAAAAGGTAAACGTTATATCAAGGTTGAAGGCGACTATTATGAGCTCAATCAAAACAGTAAAGGTGGTTACGATATTGTTGTAAATAAAAAGACAGGCATTAAAGAATTTATTCCTGTTTATATGGAACCGCTTTCCAGAACCTGGCATATGCAAGTAAGTAATGAATACCCTGTTTTCAATCATGCAGAGACCACGATTATTAACAAAATTAAGGTTGAGCCAAACGTTAATCATTTATATATTCCTGAGAAAACGAATAACCCCAATTTTTATAAAGCAGGAGTAACATATCGCGCGGAGAAATTAGGCGATACATCACATTATGTTGAAGGGCGCTATATTGAGTTGCAAGGTGAGTTGGTACCGGTCAGGCAGAAAGTCACGCACGGGCATGGCGTTCGATATGAAGTTTATGATGATATCAAGGGCTATCCGGTAGAATGGGATGGGGCGCGTTGGATATTTGAACGTCCCACTTCAGTGCAGGTATCCACTGGCTTGAATAAAATGATTACCCAGAATATGTTTGCTAAGGAAGTGGATGCCAGTAAAGTTTCTGCCAGAGGGTACAACGGGCTACAGTGGGACAATGAAGGTAATAGTTACTTAAAAATAAGAGACAATTATGTTAAAGTCAAAAAAACAGAGCATGGTAGATATAGGTTAATTACACCGGAGCCAGGGCCGAGGGTTATTCTAAGATTCTCAAATAAGAAGTTCCGTCAGGAGCGTTTTAATGAGCGATTAAAAATAATATCTACTGTCGGATGTGGCGGAAATAAAAGAAAATATCCTGCGGACGTACTGGTTGAAGCCGGTTATACCAAAAAAGATGCGGAAGAGTTGTTAGCACGATTTGATTTGCCAGAAGATGGGCTCCATGATCCGTTTACACTTGTGCTGGAGATAGAACAAACAGGTAAAATCCCTGACTGGGCCAATAAATATCAAAAAGTTCGCATCGTATCCGGCGATACCGGGAAAAAAACGAGTTCGGGTATTACTGTTACCAAAAGCGATGATCTGAATGCCAGAAGTGAATTACCTCTTGGGGAAAAAATCAAAGAGGGTAGAGATCTTTTTGAAAATACGGCAGACAATTTTCGCGTAATAAAAAAATACGCTAAGGAAACCTATAGCAAGCCACAGGAAACAGCCGAATATGAGGCTGAAGTTGTTAATACCTATTATGGCGAAGGAAATGCGTTGGTCTTTCGTGACGGAAACGGTAATTTTTATGTGGATATGTATAAGATACCAGGGGAGAACGTTAACTATTTGCCAGCCGGCTCATTACCTGCAAACCGAGCTGATAAATTAGTTGATATGGTGGAAAAAGTTCAAAATGCACAACTTGGTAAATATCAACTCGATATCGACAATCTAATGTGGGACAGCAAGAGTGAAACCTTCTCGCCTGTCGATATCAATAACATCAATCCGACAGCATTATCTTCATCTTCAAGTACAGAATCAATAAACAGCTGGCATGCTCTCCTTGACGATATCATTGACAGTAATTCGTCAAAAAGTGCTGGGTCAAAATCTCCGGCTAGAAATAATGCGTTTGATGCTCTGGCGATACCCGGTCCCAGCGGTCTGCAAAAAGCTCAGCCGAAGCCCGGAACCCGTAGTCAATCCGATGCATTGGCGATCCCTGGCACTAGCGGTCTGTCAGGTTCGGTGGCTGATACGGCATCCTCTAACAGGATTTATACTCCGGTTAAAATGGACGGCACCATGGGTATGACGCCTTCCGCGCTGGAGGCAAAGTTAAAAACATCTTCATTTCAGGCTCTTTTACAGAAGACCACCGAACAGATTAATAGTATTAGGGAACGGCTGGACTATCTTGCGAAAACGATAGCAACCACTAAAAATCCTTCCTTGCAGAAAATACAGCTATTTCGTCTGGATGAGTTAAAAAAAGTATCGGAAGACGCACTCAACACCCGTACAGCTTTTAGCCGAATAGATAAATTTATTGAACATGAATCAGCGGAGGTGTTAAATCCGGGACTTTATACTATCGGTAATTCCCTTAATAAATTTAATTATCAACTCATCGAAAGAAATACACGACTTTTCAATGTAAGAAATACCGAAGGAAGTTCGAAAAGTATGCTGTTGCTTTATCCTGAAGATAATCATATTACCCTTTATCAACATCCCCTGCGCAGAGACGATTATACAGAGGCAGTGAATAAATTAACCCTTGAGGAAAGAGGCGCACTTAGATCATGGAGCGCATTGCCAGCAGAAATTGGGCGGGTCTATAACAATGGAGAAATATCAGATGGCTTTGGCAGCAGAAGATATTTAAACGCTGCGCTGGCAGCAGGAAGAGAAACTAATTATGCGGTATACAATTCTATGCAAAGCGCCTTGCAACCGGGCAAAATCCCTGTCCAGCCTGGCGAGTATGTACTGACAAATGTTTATAAAAGAAAAGACGTTAACCCGTGGGCTACAGGAAGTATTGATGTCGGCGAATATGTTACCAACCACAGACAACTGGTGAGTGTGTCTGGCGATGCAGCTTTTGCTAAAAAGGAGGTACTGAAACAATCCGACAATATAAAAGCCATTGTGACGTTTAAAATAACGACAGCTAAAGGACCTGTACCTTTAGTGCCCGGAGAACTCTCTTTTTCAAGCACCGGTACCGAATATTTATATAAACCGAACACATATTTTACAGTGAAAGAGTATTCATTAAGTTTTCCCTATTCTCCGTTTATTATAATCAGAGGTGCTAATTACAGAAATGATGTTGCCAGAATAGGTGTGCTTCTGGAAGAGGTAAGCATACCTGCTCCAGGTGATCGCGTCGTGGTTAAAGAAATGTTTAGTGGGAAAAAAATAAATTAGAATCAGCGGCAACCAGGCGTGCTCTAAAAAGAGCCGCAACATTATGTGTTGCGGCTCTTATCGGCAATGTTATCAACTATTACTGCTGTTAGTGGCAATAATCTTCGCTACTTTATCCGCCTGAGCATTCATCTGCATTTCGCGGTAAGCATTCTCCATCTGCGGCAGTGCATCGCGCGTCGCCTGGGTATCAGGGAAGTCACGCAACATCCCTTCTACACGATTGACAACAGCGACCCATGCTCCACGTCGGGTATAGTAATCGACAACAGAGTATTCATATTTTGCCAGGCGATCTTTCAGGAACACCAGGCGTTTGGTTGCATCTGAGACGTACTGGCTGCGCGGGTAGCCGCGTACCAGTTTGGAGAAGTCATTAAACGCGTCGCGTGCATGCTGCGGGTCACGGTCGCTACGATCCACACCGAAGAAACCCTGTAATGCACTATCATCCAGCGCCATATTAGTCAGTCCACGCATATACATCACATAATCAATGTTCGGATGCGTTGGATTCAGACGAATGAAGCGATCAATAGCGGCTTGCGCTAAAGGTAGATCAGCATTTTTGTAATAGGCGTAAATCAGATCCAACTGCACTTGTTGTGAGTAGGGCCCAAACGGATAACGATTATCCAGAGCTTCCAGTTGCGTTATTGCCGCCTTCCAGTTACCGTCTTGCAGCTTTTGCTGAGCTGTCGCATAGATTTCACTTGGGGGATTGTCAGGCACTACTTCCTTCGAACCGGAGCAACCCGCCAAAGCCAGACTCAACGTGGCGGCTGCCACCAGATATTTCATGCGCGTCATGACGTTTAGACTTTCCTCAGAATGTTTACGCGGGAGATTCTTTGTTCCTGCTCCCGACTAAGACCAGCTACAATAGCACACTATATTAAACGGCAAAGCCGTAAAACCCAACGTTAACGAAGAAGCTGTATATGGCACAACGAGTACAACTCACCGCAACGGTGTCCGAAAATCAACTCGGTCAACGGTTAGATCAGGCTTTGGCCGAATTGTTCCCGGATTATTCACGTTCGCGAATAAAAGAATGGATTCTTGACCAGCGCGTACAGGTCAATGGCAGCACGAGTGATAAACCGAAAGAGAAAGTTTTGGGTGGTGAACGCATCACTATTGATGCTGAAATCGAAGAAGAAGCACGCTTTGAGCCGCAAGATATTCCGCTCAATATCGTCTATGAAGATGACGATATTATTGTCATTAACAAACCGCGCGATTTGGTGGTGCACCCCGGCGCGGGGAATCCAGATGGCACCGTGCTTAACGCGCTGCTGCACTACTATCCACCTATTGTCGATGTTCCGCGTGCGGGGATTGTGCACCGTCTGGATAAAGACACCACGGGGTTAATGGTGGTTGCGAAAACTGTTCCGGCACAAACGCGGCTGGTGGAGTCTTTACAATTACGCGAGATCACACGTGAATATGAAGCGGTGGCGATTGGTCATATGACGGCAGGGGGGACTGTAGAAGAGCCTATCAGCCGTCATCCGACAAAACGCACCCATATGTCTGTGCATCCGATGGGGAAACCTGCCGTTACACACTATCGTATTATGGAACACTTTCGTGTTCACACGCGTCTGCGTCTGCGGCTGGAAACCGGTCGTACCCATCAGATTCGTGTACATATGGCGCATATTACTCATCCGCTGGTGGGCGATCAGCTTTATGGTGGTCGTCCGCGCCCGCCGAAAGGTGCATCGGAAGAATTCATTGATGCGTTGCGTAAGTTTGATCGTCAGGCGTTACATGCCACGATGCTGCGGCTTTATCATCCCATCAGCGGTATTGAGATGGAGTGGCATGCGCCTATTCCACAGGATATGGTGGATCTGATAGAGGCAATGCGCGCTGATTTTGAACTTCATAAAGATGATGTGGCCTGGTTATGACCAAACTAATTCTCCCGCAATGGCCGCAGCCAGATAACGTAGCAGCCTGTAGCTCTACACGTATCGGCGGCATCAGTCTGCCACCCTACGATTCCCTCAATTTAGGGGCGCACTGTGGCGACGTGCTTTCCTCCGTTGAGGAGAACCGCAAGCGTCTGTTTGCGGCGGGAGGATTACCAGCAAACCCGGTGTGGCTTGAGCAAGTGCATGGTACAGATGTGCTGAAACTTAGCGATGAGCCTATAACCTCTAAACGCGCAGATGCCTCATACAGTAATACACCTGGCACGGTATGTGCGGTAATGACCGCTGACTGCTTGCCGGTACTCTTTTGTAACCGGGACGGTAGCGAGGTCGCTGCTGCCCATGCAGGGTGGCGCGGTTTGTGCGGTGGTGTACTGGAAAACACGGTGGCCTGTTTTAGCGATAAACCCGAAAATATCCTGGCCTGGCTTGGCCCGGCGATTGGCCCTCAAGCTTTCGAAGTCGGCGCTGAAGTGCGGCAAGCCTTTATTGAGCAGGATGCTCAGGCAGAGAGTGCTTTTCGTCCCCACGGCGAGAAATATTTTGCCAACATTTATCTTCTTGCCCGTCAGCGGCTGGCAAATGTCGGGGTGACGCAGGTCTTTGGCGGCGACCAATGCACATTCAGCCAACAAGAGGATTTCTTTTCATATCGCCGGGATAAGGTCACCGGGCGTATGGCAAGTTTTATCTGGCTGATATAACCTAAAGAATTAAGACAATCCAGCACGCATAGGCTTTCTTTCATATAATTCAGGATATTCACCTTGAATAATTGAGGGATGACCTCATTTAATCTCCAGTAGCAATTTTGACCTGAAATGGGAGGAGTTATGCGTCTGGATCGTCTTACTAACAAATTCCAGCTTGCTCTTGCCGATGCCCAGTCACTCGCACTAGGGCACGACAATCAATTTATCGAACCGCTCCATGTTATGAGCGCCCTGCTGAAACAGGAAGGGGGCTCAGTTTCCCCTCTATTAACCTCCGCTGGTGTGAACGCCGGTCAGTTACGTACCGCTATCGATCAGGCTTTAAGTCGCTTACCGCAGGTGGAAGGTACGGGCGGCGATGTGCAACCTTCTCAGGATCTGGTGCGTGTGCTCAACCTTTGTGACAAGCTGGCGCAAAAACGGAGTGACAATTTTATCTCGTCAGAACTTTTTGTTCTGGCGGCACTGGAATCACGCGGCACGTTGGCAGATATATTGAAATCTGCTGGCGCAACAACAGCTAACGTGACTCAGGCTATTGAACAAATTCGTGGAGGAGAGAGCGTGAACGACCAGGGAGCGGAAGACCAACGACAGGCTTTGAAAAAATTTACGGTTGATCTGACTGAGCGCGCCGAACAGGGCAAACTCGATCCGGTTATCGGCCGTGATGAAGAGATCCGCCGAACTATTCAGGTACTGCAACGCCGTACCAAAAATAACCCAGTATTAATTGGTGAGCCGGGTGTCGGTAAAACGGCAATTGTTGAGGGCCTGGCGCAGCGCATTGTTAATGGCGAAGTGCCGGAAGGGTTGAAAGGCCGCCGTGTATTAGCGCTTGATATGGGCTCGCTGGTGGCGGGGGCAAAATATCGCGGCGAGTTTGAAGAGCGCTTAAAAGGTGTGCTTAACGATCTGTCAAAACAGGAAGGCAATGTCATCCTGTTTATTGATGAGCTGCATACCATGGTCGGCGCGGGCAAAGCTGACGGCGCGATGGATGCAGGTAATATGCTGAAACCTGCGCTGGCGAGGGGTGAATTGCATTGCGTCGGCGCCACCACCCTTGATGAGTATCGTCAGTACATCGAAAAAGATGCCGCACTGGAGCGTCGTTTCCAGAAAGTGTTTGTTGCGGAACCTTCGGTGGAGGACACCATAGCAATTCTGCGTGGACTCAAAGAGCGCTACGAATTGCATCACCATGTGCAGATAACCGACCCGGCGATTGTCGCAGCGGCAACACTATCACACCGCTATATTGCTGATCGCCAGTTGCCGGATAAAGCCATTGACCTGATTGATGAAGCTGCATCAAGTATTCGTATGCAGATTGACTCCAAACCGGAAGAGCTTGACCGTCTCGACAGGCGTATCATTCAGCTCAAACTTGAACAGCAGGCACTGCTGAAAGAGTCTGACGAGGCGAGTAAAAAACGGCTCGATATGCTGAATGAAGAACTGGCCGATAGAGAACGTGAGTATTCCGTCTTAGAAGAAGAGTGGAAAGCTGAAAAAGCTTCTCTTTCCGGTACCCAGACGATTAAAGCGGAACTGGAACAGGCGAAAATTGCGATGGAGCAGGCGCGGCGTATTGGCGATCTTGGGCGGATGTCTGAGCTGCAATACGGCAAAATTCCTGAACTGGAAAAACAACTTGCGGCGGCAACGCAGAACGAAGGCAAAACGATGCGTTTGCTGCGTAACCGTGTAACCGATGCGGAAATCGCTGAAGTTCTTGCTCGCTGGACCGGTATTCCTGTGTCGCGGATGATGGAAAGTGAGCGGGAGAAATTGCTACGTATGGAGCAAGAGCTTCATCACCGCGTTATTGGGCAGGATGAAGCGGTCGAAGCGGTTTCTAACGCTATTCGCCGCAGTCGGGCTGGATTAGCCGACCCGAATCGTCCCATTGGCTCATTCCTGTTCCTTGGGCCGACCGGGGTGGGTAAAACAGAGCTATGTAAAGCGCTGGCGAACTTTATGTTTGACAGCGACGATGCGATGGTGCGTATCGACATGTCTGAGTTTATGGAAAAACATTCGGTCTCGCGTCTGGTCGGGGCACCTCCGGGATATGTTGGTTATGAAGAAGGTGGCTATCTGACTGAAGCTGTTCGCCGCCGCCCTTATTCCGTCATCCTGTTGGATGAAGTAGAAAAAGCGCATCCGGATGTGTTCAATATACTGTTGCAGGTATTGGATGACGGACGTCTGACTGACGGGCAGGGCAGAACCGTTGATTTTCGTAATACGGTAGTCATTATGACTTCCAACCTCGGTTCAGATCTGATCCAGGAACGTTTTGGCGCGCTGGATTACGGGCATATGAAAGATCTGGTGCTGGGTGTGGTCAGCCAGAACTTCCGCCCGGAGTTTATCAACCGCATTGATGAAGTCGTTGTGTTCCATCCCTTGGGTGAAAAACACATTGCTTCTATTGCGCAAATTCAGTTGCAGCGTCTGTACAAACGTATGGAAGAACGCGGTTACACGGTTAGCATTTCAGATGAGGCGCTGAAACTGCTTAGCGCCAATGGATACGATCCGGTATACGGTGCGCGTCCGTTGAAACGGGCTATCCAGCAACAAATCGAAAACCCGCTGGCTCAGCAGATACTTTCTGGCGAACTGGTTCCGGGCAAAACGGTGGAGCTGGTAGTAAAAGATGATCGGATTGCTGCAGTTCAGTAAACCATACCTAAAGATAAAACAGGCCCAACGGGCCTGTTTTTGTATGAAAACCAGGCAAAAATCGATGTTCGAACGCTATTTTGGTTAAAGTGTGAGCGAACGGAACCTTTTTTTAAATTAGGGGTTGTCAGGGCGGATTAACTCCCTATAATGCGCCTCCACTGACACGGCACAACGGCATACACACCGGCCTGTCAGGTGAAAGCAAACGAAAATAAACGGTTGACTTCACAGCGGGAAAGCGTAATATGCACACCCCGCGCCGCAACGAAAAAGCGAAGCGGCACTGCTCTTTAACAATTTATCAGACAATCTGTGTGGGCACTCAGAGGACATGGATTCTTAATGCCGAAAGGCAAAAATGAATACCAAGTCTCAACGAGTGAACACGTAATTCATTACGAAGTTTAATTCAATGAGCATCAGACTTTTAAATTGAAGAGTTTGATCATGGCTCAGATTGAACGCTGGCGGCAGGCCTAACACATGCAAGTCGAACGGTAGCAGGAAGAAGCTTGCTTCTTTGCTGACGAGTGGCGGACGGGTGAGTAATGTCTGGGAAACTGCCTGATGGAGGGGGATAACTACTGGAAACGGTAGCTAATACCGCATAACGTCGCAAGACCAAAGAGGGGGACCTTCGGGCCTCTTGCCATCAGATGTGCCCAGATGGGATTAGCTGGTTGGTGGGGTAACGGCTCACCAAGGCGACGATCCCTAGCTGGTCTGAGAGGATGACCAGCCACACTGGAACTGAGACACGGTCCAGACTCCTACGGGAGGCAGCAGTGGGGAATATTGCACAATGGGCGCAAGCCTGATGCAGCCATGCCGCGTGTATGAAGAAGGCCTTCGGGTTGTAAAGTACTTTCAGCGGGGAGGAAGGGGTGATGGTTAATAACCATCGTCATTGACGTTACCCGCAGAAGAAGCACCGGCTAACTCCGTGCCAGCAGCCGCGGTAATACGGAGGGTGCAAGCGTTAATCGGAATTACTGGGCGTAAAGCGCACGCAGGCGGTCTGTCAAGTCGGATGTGAAATCCCCGGGCTCAACCTGGGAACTGCATTCGAAACTGGCAGGCTTGAGTCTTGTAGAGGGGGGTAGAATTCCAGGTGTAGCGGTGAAATGCGTAGAGATCTGGAGGAATACCGGTGGCGAAGGCGGCCCCCTGGACAAAGACTGACGCTCAGGTGCGAAAGCGTGGGGAGCAAACAGGATTAGATACCCTGGTAGTCCACGCCGTAAACGATGTCGACTTGGAGGTTGTGCCCTTGAGGCGTGGCTTCCGGAGCTAACGCGTTAAGTCGACCGCCTGGGGAGTACGGCCGCAAGGTTAAAACTCAAATGAATTGACGGGGGCCCGCACAAGCGGTGGAGCATGTGGTTTAATTCGATGCAACGCGAAGAACCTTACCTGGTCTTGACATCCACAGAATCCTGCAGAGATGCGGGAGTGCCTTCGGGAGCTGTGAGACAGGTGCTGCATGGCTGTCGTCAGCTCGTGTTGTGAAATGTTGGGTTAAGTCCCGCAACGAGCGCAACCCTTATCCTTTGTTGCCAGCGGTCCGGCCGGGAACTCAAAGGAGACTGCCAGTGATAAACTGGAGGAAGGTGGGGATGACGTCAAGTCATCATGGCCCTTACGACCAGGGCTACACACGTGCTACAATGGCGCATACAAAGAGAAGCGACCTCGCGAGAGTAAGCGGACCTCATAAAGTGCGTCGTAGTCCGGACTGGAGTCTGCAACTCGACTCCACGAAGTCGGAATCGCTAGTAATCGTGAATCAGAATGTCACGGTGAATACGTTCCCGGGCCTTGTACACACCGCCCGTCACACCATGGGAGTGGGTTGCAAAAGAAGTAGGTAGCTTAACCTTCGGGAGGGCGCTTACCACTTTGTGATTCATGACTGGGGTGAAGTCGTAACAAGGTAACCGTAGGGGAACCTGCGGTTGGATCACCTCCTTACCTGAAAGAACCTGCCTTTGTAGTGTCCACACAGATTGTCTGATGAAAAGTGAATAGCAAGGCGTCTTGCGAAGCAGACTCAGTGTCCCCTTCGTCTAGAGGCCCAGGACACCGCCCTTTCACGGCGGTAACAGGGGTTCGAATCCCCTAGGGGACGCCACTTGCTGGTTTGTGAGTGAAAGTCGCCAACCCTGTATTTCAAAACTGGCTGTAACAGTCATGTTTGAAATATCTGCTCTTTAAAAATCCGGAACAAGCTGAAAATTGAAACACTGAATAACTGCAAAGTTATTCGTGGGTCTCTCAAAATTATCGCAACACTGAAGGTGACACCTCAGGCGACGTGAGCAGCATGAAGACAAGGCGTACCGCGCACAGCGAGCGCAGTGGACTGTGTGTCCATGAGCATCGCGCGCACGGAACAACGCCGTATTCATGCAGCACAACGAGCCGGAAGGAAAAGACATCTTCGGGTTGTGAGGTTAAGCGACCAAGCGTACACGGTGGATGCCCTGGCAGTCAGAGGCGATGAAGGACGTGCTAATCTGCGAAAAGCGCCGGTAAGGTGATATGAACCGTTATAGCCGGCGATGTCCGAATGGGGAAACCCGGTGCACTCAGTGCATCATCATTAACTGAATTCATAGGTTAATGAGGCGAACCGGGGGAACTGAAACATCTAAGTACCCCGAGGAAAAGAAATCAACCGAGATTCCCCCAGTAGCGGCGAGCGAACGGGGAGGAGCCCAGAGTCTGAATCAGTTTGTGTGTTAGTGGAAGCGTCTGGAAAGTCGCGCGATACAGGGTGACAGCCCCGTACACAAAAACGCACAGGCTGTGAGCTCGATGAGTAGGGCGGGACACGTGGTATCCTGTCTGAATATGGGGGGACCATCCTCCAAGGCTAAATACTCCTGACTGACCGATAGTGAACCAGTACCGTGAGGGAAAGGCGAAAAGAACCCCGGCGAGGGGAGTGAAACAGAACCTGAAACCGTGTACGTACAAGCAGTGGGAGCCTCTTTAATGGGGTGACTGCGTACCTTTTGTATAATGGGTCAGCGACTTATATTCTGTAGCAAGGTTAACCGTATAGGGGAGCCGAAGGGAAACCGAGTCTTAACCGGGCGTTAAGTTGCAGGGTATAGACCCGAAACCCGGTGATCTAGCCATGGGCAGGTTGAAGGTTGGGTAACACTAACTGGAGGACCGAACCGACTAATGTTGAAAAATTAGCGGATGACCTGTGGCTGGGGGTGAAAGGCCAATCAAACCGGGAGATAGCTGGTTCTCCCCGAAAGCTATTTAGGTAGCGCCTCGTGAATTCATCTGTGGGGGTAGAGCACTGTTTCGGCCAGGGGGCCATCCCGGCTTACCGATCCGATGCAAACTACGAATACCACAGAATGTTATCACGGGAGACACACGGCGGGTGCTAACGTCCGTCGTGAAGAGGGAAACAACCCAGACCGCCAGCTAAGGTCCCAAAGTCATGGTTAAGTGGGAAACGATGTGGGAAGGCCCAGACAGCCAGGATGTTGGCTTAGAAGCAGCCATCATTTAAAGAAAGCGTAATAGCTCACTGGTCGAGTCGGCCTGCGCGGAAGATGTAACGGGGCTAAACCATGCACCGAAGCTGCGGCAGCGACGCTTATGCGTTGTTGGGTAGGGGAGCGTTCTGTAAGCCGTTGAAGGTGTGTCGTGAGGCATGCTGGAGGTATCAGAAGTGCGAATGCTGACATAAGTAACGATAAAGCGGGTGAAAAGCCCGCTCGCCGGAAGACCAAGGGTTCCTGTCCAACGTTAATCGGGGCAGGGTGAGTCGACCCCTAAGGCGAGGCCGAAAGGCGTAGTCGATGGGAAACAGGTTAATATTCCTGTACTTGGTGTTACTGCGAAGGGGGGACGGAGAAGGCTATGTTGGCCGGGCGACGGTTGTCCCGGTTTAAGCGTGTAGGTGTGTGCTCCAGGCAAATCCGGAGCGCTCTAACACTGAGGCGTGATGACGAGGCACTACGGTGCTGAAGCAACAAATGCCCTGCTTCCAGGAAAAGCCTCTAAGCATCAGGTAACACGAAATCGTACCCCAAACCGACACAGGTGGTCAGGTAGAGAATACCAAGGCGCTTGAGAGAACCCGGGTGAAGGAACTAGGCAAAATGGTGCCGTAACTTCGGGAGAAGGCACGCTGGTGCGTAGGTGAAGTGACTTGCTCACGGAGCTGAAACCAGTCGAAGATACCAGCTGGCTGCAACTGTTTATTAAAAACACAGCACTGTGCAAACACGAAAGTGGACGTATACGGTGTGACGCCTGCCCGGTGCCGGAAGGTTAATTGATGGGGTCAGCGCAAGCGAAGCTCCTGATCGAAGCCCCGGTAAACGGCGGCCGTAACTATAACGGTCCTAAGGTAGCGAAATTCCTTGTCGGGTAAGTTCCGACCTGCACGAATGGCGTAATGATGGCCAGGCTGTCTCCACCCGGGACTCAGTGAAATTGAACTCGCTGTGAAGATGCAGTGTACCCGCGGCAAGACGGAAAGACCCCGTGAACCTTTACTATAGCTTGACACTGAACACTGGTCCTTGATGTGCAGGATAGGTGGGAGGCTTTGAAGCGTGGACGCCAGTCTGCGTGGAGCCATCCTTGAAATACCACTCTTTAATGGCTGGTGTTCTAACGTGGACCCGTGAACCGGGTTGCGGACAGTGTCTGGTGGGTAGTTTGACTGGGGCGGTCTCCTCCTAAAGCGTAACGGAGGAGCACGAAGGTCAGCTAATCCTGGTCGGACATCAGGAGGTTAGTGCAATGGCATAAGCTGGCTTGACTGCGAGCGTGACGGCGCGAGCAGGTGCGAAAGCAGGTCATAGTGATCCGGTGGTTCTGAATGGAAGGGCCATCGCTCAACGGATAAAAGGTACTCCGGGGATAACAGGCTGATACCGCCCAAGAGTTCATATCGACGGCGGTGTTTGGCACCTCGATGTCGGCTCATCACATCCTGGGGCTGAAGTAGGTCCCAAGGGTATGGCTGTTCGCCATTTAAAGTGGTACGCGAGCTGGGTTTAGAACGTCGTGAGACAGTTCGGTCCCTATCTGCCGTGGGCGCTGGAGAACTGAGGGGGGCTGCTCCTAGTACGAGAGGACCGGAGTGGACGCATCACTGGTGTTCGGGTTGTCATGCCAATGGCACTGCCCGGTAGCTAAATGCGGAAGAGATAAGTGCTGAAAGCATCTAAGCACGAAACTTGCCCCGAGATGAGTTCTCCCTGAGACTTTAAGTCTCCTGAAGGAACGTTGAAGACGACGACGTTGATAGGCCGGGTGTGTAAGCGCAGCGATGCGTTGAGCTAACCGGTACTAATGAACCGTGAGGCTTAACCTTACAACGCCGAAGATGTTTTGGCGGATTGAGAGACGATTTTCAGCTTAGTTACCGGATATGTAAGTACACAATGATTTGCGCAGCGGCAAGGCGGCAAGCGAAGGAAAGGAAGGAGCATACAGAAGTATGTGACTGACTTTACGAGTGCAGTCAACGCGGCTGATGCGATAAAGCATTGTGTACAGGGCACAAAGAATTTGCCTGGCGGCAACAGCGCGGTGGTCCCACCTGACCCCATGCCGAACTCAGAAGTGAAACGCCGTAGCGCCGATGGTAGTGTGGGGTCTCCCCATGCGAGAGTAGGGAACTGCCAGGCATCAAATAAAAGAAAGCCTCATGCGAAAGCATGAGGCTTTTTTGCTTTTCTTCACCGTTATATATCCCTACTCTTAATTCTCATTTCTGTCAGGCAAAAATGTGACGATTGTCACTAATTGCATATAACAATTATGTAACATTCTATCCCTTGCATCGTAAGGAGAATCAACAGAATGGCTGAAAGCAGTGTGAATACGCGAGAATCGTTCGTCAGCAGCGATACACGCCGTCGGGTGTGGGCAATTATTGGCGCCTCATCAGGCAACCTGGTAGAGTGGTTTGATTTCTATGTCTACTCCTTCTGCTCTCTTTATTTTGCACATATCTTCTTCCCGGCAGGAAATACCACTACTCAACTATTACAAACTGCCGGCGTTTTTGCGGCTGGCTTTTTGATGCGACCGATTGGTGGCTGGATCTTTGGCCGCATTGCCGACAGACGTGGCCGTAAAACCTCAATGCTTATCTCTGTATGCATGATGTGTCTGGGATCACTGGTGATTGCATGCTTACCCGGCTACGAAACTATTGGGGTCTGGGCTCCGGCTTTACTATTACTGGCTCGGTTATTTCAAGGGCTCTCTGTCGGCGGCGAATACGGTACCAGCGCTACCTATATGAGCGAAGTTGCCGTCGAAGGACGCAAAGGCTTTTATGCTTCATTCCAGTATGTCACGCTGATCGGGGGCCAGTTACTGGCACTACTGGTCGTCGTTATATTGCAACAAGTCCTTGAAGATGAAGCGTTGCGCGCCTGGGGATGGCGTATTCCCTTTGCGATTGGTGCAGTTCTTGCGATTGTCGCGCTCTGGCTGCGTCGTCAGCTGGATGAAACTTCGCAACAAGAAGTGCGTGCATTGAAGGAAGCCGGTTCGTTGAAAGGTCTGTGGCGTAATCGTAAAGCCTTTATTATGGTGCTTGGCTTTACTGCGGGTGGCTCGCTGACTTTCTATACCTTCACCACCTATATGCAAAAATACCTGGTGAATACGGCAGGGATGCATGCCAATGTTGCCAGCATTATCATGACGGCGGCACTTTTCGTCTTTATGTTAATTCAACCCTTTTTTGGCGCACTCTCGGATCGCATTGGGCGGCGTACCTCAATGTTACTTTTCGGTGGGCTGGCAACGGTTTGTACCGTCCCTATTCTGACTGCACTGCATAGCGTCACATCACCTTATGCAGCGTTTGCACTAGTCATGTTTGCGTTGGTAATTACAACGTTCTATACCTCGATCAGCGGGATTCTGAAAGCGGAAATGTTCCCGGCCCAGGTACGCGCGCTGGGGGTTGGCCTGTCGTATGCTGTGGCGAATGCATTGTTTGGCGGTTCGGCGGAATATGTGGCGCTCTCTCTGAAATCCATTGATTATGAAACAGCTTTCTTCTGGTACGTCACGGCGATGGGAGCGCTAGCCTTCCTGGTTTCATTGACGCTGCATCGCAAGGGAAAAGGTATTCGTCTTTAATCTCTTGCCAGTTGCCACACCGCATAACCGGTTGTGGCGCCGGCAATATCCCAGGCGAAATCCTTCCAACTCCAGCCGCTCCCCGCCGGGCGGCTGTCCCACCACTCTTTCGATGCGCCCAGGCTTAAAGAAAACATTATGCCCAGCATAGCGCTGCGATCGCGGTTGATCCCCTGGTGTTGCGCATACTCATTGCCTGCCGCAGATAGCATTGCAGAACCGAGAAAGTGTTGTGCTTTATCACTTCCGCTCCAGTTGTCATTTGCCATATGGCTACAGCCTGACAAGAGTAACGTCGCGCTAAGAAGAAGGTATTTCATGGAGTAGCCTGAAAAAAAGCCCCGTCACACGGACAGGGCTCGCTGTTAAAGAATTCGGCTTATTAATTTATCAATACGAATACGACGCAAACGACGGATGAGTTTCCGCACTTTAACCGGGTAATCAGCAATACTTTGCAGATCGCGGTAATGATTCACTACTGTCGTATGTTGACGAATCAGCTCAAGTTCTTTATCACGTTGTGCCGTCAGTTCCTGCTTTGGATCATGGATCAATACAGCATTTTCTAAATCCAGACGCCACGCACGCGGATTGAGATTGTTTCCTGTCAGCAGGATCCATTCATCATCGACCCACATCCCTTTCAGATGATAGCTGTTGTCATCGTCTTTCCACAGACGAACCACAAGCTGATCCGTATTAACATAATATTGCAGGCGGCTCAGGAAACGACGCAAATTGATCTCGTAGAGATAGGGCAGCGCGCCGATGATCTTGAAAGGCTGATCTTCCGGAATAAAAAAGTCATTTGCTGTTTTGTCGCCAACGATTATCTCAACCGATTTACCTTCTCGCAGCAGTTGAATGATATTACGCACCAATACTGCGGGGAGATTAAAGTACGGCGTGCAAATAATCAGTTTTTTTTCCGTACAGGGCATCAGGTGGAATATCGTTTTGTTTAGCGGGCTGGATTTACCCAGACCGACCAACGGTGTGACAGCTAACTGCTCATTATCCGCTTCGCCCTGAAAGTGGAATGTGGCATCACGTAGTTCCTGACGGAACTGGCGAATATCATTTTTTATTTCCGGGCTCTTAGGCCGTAGCGGGTCATCAAGACGATTTACACCTCGCCCGTGCACCAGATTTTTTTCCACCCAGCTTTGCATGATGTCAGCCATCTGTGGGTTACGGATCACCTGATAACGGTCATAGCGATATTTATCATGCTGATGCAAATAGACATCATTAAGGCTGGCGCCGCTATACAGCACGCTGTCATCAATAATGAAACCTTTAAAGTGCAGAACGCCGAGCGCTTCTCGGGTATTAACCGGTACGCCATATACGGGTACTGCGACTTCTGGGTTTTCCTGCGCCATACGGCAATACCAGTCGGCATTAGTATTGGAGGCTGATGCGCCAATACGACCACGCTGCGCGCGGTGCCAGTCGACGAGTACACAAACTTCCAGCTCAGGGCGCTTACGCTTAGCCTCATATAAGGCATGCAGAACGCCTTTGCCGCCATCATCCTGTTCCAGATAGAGAGCGATGATGGTGATACGACGCGTGGCGCTGGCAATCTTCTCCAGCAGCGTCTCTCTGAAGGCTGCCGGTGAATAGAAAAACGTTACATCATCAACTGACTGAGAGAGCTTAGGTAGTTGGGCAAGGTGTTGTTGATGTTTATTACGCTTAAATTTTGACAACATCACAGTGCGTTTCTTCTCTGTTTATTGAAGGGTCCTCTGTACTATGCAGACGACAGAAGCGGACAATAATAACACCGTGCCAGCTAAAGTAGTCAACATTTCCAGTACCTTACTCAGGATTCCTCGGTCTGCGCCAGTTGGAGCGATAATCCCACAATACCGTCTTCCAACTGGATATCGACATCAAATCCAAGTTTTCGCGCCAGCGTTACCATGCCGCGATTGTTAGGCATAGTAATACCATTCAACCGCTTAAGTCCGTGATCTCGGGTATAACTGATTAGCTTTTCAAGTAAGCGGCGCCCCAGACCCAGGCCTTTGAGATCGGATCGTACCAGCACCGCAAACTCGGCATCAATATTATCTGGATCGGATATGGCTCGCGTTACACCAATAATCTCTTCCCCTTGATCGGTTTGACGTACCGCCACAAATGCCATTTCCCGATCGTAGTCGATCTGTGTCATATTCGCTAAATCATCATGGGTAAATTCATTGATCTCACTGAAATAACGGTAGTAAAGATCTTCTTTGGTTACCCGCGCAATGAACTGCTGCATTTGAGGCTCATCTTCTGGAAGAATGGGGCGAAACAGACAGCGCTGGCCATTTTTCATCTCCATCGACTCTTCCAGATGTTGCGGATAAGGGCGTATCGCAAGGCGTGTTTCGCCATTTCCGGCAAAAGGTGCAATTGAGAGGGTGACATCCAGTGCAGTGAATTCGTTGCCGGATGCCAGCAAAGGATGTATATCGAGGCGGTCGATCTCCGGGCAATCAACGATCAGGTTCGATACCTGGACTAAAAACTGGCTTAACCCACCGATATCAAGCGCGCGTAATGCACTACGACCGCGGATCTTTGTGTTCTTGATTGCCTGAATAATCAGATAGCGCGCCAGGTTCATATTTAATGGTGGCAGGGCGACTGCCGCTTGATCTTCGGCCCGCCATTCGACGCCGCCTTCACCTAACATTATCAGCGGGCCAAATAGCGGATCGTGTTCTACTACGACCCGTAGCTCCTGTGCGCCTGCTCGGTTCGCCATGCTTTGCACCTGCAAGCCATGGATCCGCGCCTGTGGCCAGTTCATTTTTACGCGATCGATAATCGCATCCGCCGCCTGTTGTACCTCTTTCGCGGTGCGCAAATAGAGCATCACCCCCTGAACTTCTGATTTATGCGGGATGTCGGGTGAACGTAGTTTTAGTGCCACCGGATAACCGATTTGCTCGGCAATATGTACCGCCTCGGCGCTATCCGAGGCAATCCAGGTCGGTAATGTCTGCAAGCCCCATGCACGTAATATCGGTTGCACTTCGTGGGTATCCAGCGTGTGGACACCCTCGGCAATTGCCTGACGTAGCAGTTGATGCGCCTCGGCGGTATCCGCAGTGAAATGCAAAGAGAGCGCGGGCGTTTCGCGCAATTGTTTTTGGTTACGGCGGTACTCCACCATGTGCATAAAAGCAGTGATGGCGCCCTCTGGTGTCCGATAAGTCGGCAATCCGGCTTCACTAAACAGCCGCCGGGCTTCCTGTGAAGAGAACTCACCGCACCAGTTGGTTAGCACGGCGACATATTTCCCACGCGGATGTTTTTTTAATGCCTCAATGAGCGCCAGTGCGCTTTCGCTCCCCGGTGCTGCTGCGCTTGGAGAGTGAATGATCATCAACGCATCGAAATCCTGGCTGTCGAGCAAAATATTTAGCGCCGCAATGTAACGCTCGCTGGTGGCATCATCGCGCAAATCCAGTGGATTGCCCGATATTACCGGCTCCGGTAGTGCAGTTTGCAACTTCGCTAATGTCTCTGGACTAAGTGTCGCTAGCTTACCATTGCGCAACCATAGATGATCGAGTGCCAGCGCTGCCGGTGCCGCGCCGTTGCTGATGATCATTAGCCGCTCGCCCTTCAGCGGCCGCATATGGCTCAACGTCTCGACAGCAGAGAAGAGTTCGTGCGTATCCTGTACACGTAGCAAGCCGGCACGCTGGATGGCTGCATCCCAGGCGGGGTCGAGACCGGAATGTGCATTCAGAAGCCGCTGCGCTTCCGGGCTGCGGCCACTTTTAATCACCAGAATGGGCTTATTGCGTGATGCACTGCGGGCGGCAGAGACAAAGCGACGCGCATCACTCAGATGTTCCAGATAGAGCAGAATCGCGCTGGTTTTGCTGTCCCGTGCGAGAAAATCCAGCAGCTCGTCGACATCGATATCGAGGCTATCACCCAGAGCAATAAAGTAAGAGAAGCCCATCTCCCGCTGTTGCGCCCAGTCAAGAATGGTATTAGAAACTGCGGCGGATTGAGAGATAAAGGCCAGTTTGCCGCGCCTGATAGGTACGGGGGAGAAACTGGCATTTAGCCCTTGCCATGGCGCGAGTAAACCCAAGCTATTTGGGCCAAGTAGGCGCATCTGATAACGACTGGCACAAGCGAGTAGATCTTTATGCTGTTCGGGATGAGCAGAAAGAATAATGCAGGTCTTACAGCCTTTCTGCCCAAGGGCATCAAGTAGTTGCAGATTGCGTTTCGCATTGGTGCAAAGCACGGCTAAGTCGGGTGTGAAGGGCAGACTATTAATGTCTGGCCAGGCGAGTACACCCTGCACGGCTTTGTAAGTGGGGGTGACCGGTAACACCGGCCCGGAAAAGCCTCCGGCCAGCAAATTGCGCATCATCAGAAAGCCAGCGCGATCCGGTTTCATTGACGCGCCCACCACCGCAATGGATCGGGGACGCAATAACGCTTCCAGCCCTCGTTGGCTCATACCGGCCTCCATAAAAGAGTGACCTGATGATATTAAACGTTTTCCGGCGAGTTTGCTGTGATGACTGACGTATGATTGGGTTTACCCGCAAGATAGCGCTCACGAAAGAGGGCGAAATGCTCCCCCAGTGCTTGTGCTGCTGTGTTATCTCTCGCTAAATCTAATAAAGCAATGGCAACTTCCGCCGTACAGTATTGATCCTCCGCATGGGCCTCCCGCAAGCGGTAAGCCGACACGCGCGACAAATCGACAGAAATTATCGGTAATGCATCCAGGTAAGGGCTTTTGCGGAACATTTTACGCGCTTCGGTCCAGGTGCCGTCCAGCATAATAAACAGCGGTGGTTTGTCTGCTGGTGGTACGGTAAGCACCTGCCGTTCACTACCCGCATAAGAAGCAGGAAAGACGACCATTGGTTGGTAATCATCACTCTTGCAGAGATCAATCAGCGCCTGCGGCGGCTCCGTGCGCGACCACTGAAACGCCAGAGTATTGGGCAGGATATCGGCAATTAAGCGGCCTGTATTACTTGGCTTCATTGGTTCGGTGTCAAACATAACCAGACAAAAACGGCTGTTAGCGGGCACGGCTTTGATGGTGTCACACAAACAGTTGCGCAGCGGCAGTAGGCAGCGCTGACAACGGCGAATGCGATTACCACGAGCGAGGAATGGACGAGTCGAGCGGGCAAGGCGCTCAGCGCGTAATTGAAGAACAGCGTTATCAGTCATGGAGAGGGCGCTAAAAAACGCCATTGTCGCAGAGGTATAAACGGGGCACAAGATGTGCCCCGCATGCTTTAAAGCGATTCGTTAAGCCAGCTATCAAAGGGGGCTTTTGGAACCGCGCCATTCAACATATCCACCACTTCGCCATTCTTAAACAGCATAATGGTAGGAATACTGCGGATACGGAAGCGGGCGCTTAATTCGCGTTCGGCTTCCGTATTCACTTTTACAAAGCGTACCTGACCGCTACGCTCTTCCGCCACGTCCTCAAAGATTGGCGCAAAGCTACGGCATGGACCACACCAGGGCGCCCAGAAGTCGACAACTACCGGCAGATCGTCTTTTAGCAGCTTATCCAGCGTTTCGCCGGTCGCATTGATGACATCGCCATCGAACAACTCATGTCCACAGCGTCCACATTTCGCGCCATCTTTCACTCTCTCATCGGGAATGCGATTCAGCGCCTGACAGCTTGCACATACGGTATTCATAACTAACCTCAGGTAATGCGGTGGTACAGAGCGGCATTTCGCCGGTATGTTTCTTCTATGTTACATATTATTAATTAAATCGTTTAGAACCGACAATTTGGTTTGTTCAATGAATATAATAGTCGCTGGCTTTTGAACGAAAATATGGCTAAGCGTAAGGACATCAGGTAATCTGCGCGCTTCGCGCAGCGCTGGTGGAGAAAAGCATGAACGATGAATTAAAGAGTAAAAGCGGCAAGGTCAAAGTGATGTATGTCCGCAGTGATGATGATTCCGATAAACGTAGCCATAACCCTCGTACCGGGAAGGGGCCAGGGCGTGCCGGATCCTCTCGTGCAGATGGTGGCCGTCGCCCCGCCCGCGATGACAGAAGTCGCCCTCAGCGCGACGATAGCAGCAAACGTAGCGAATCGCCATGGCGTACCGTTTCCCGTGCTCCGAGTGATGAGACGACGGAAAAACCCGATCATGGCGGGATCAGTGGTAAAAGTTTTATTGACCCGGAAGTATTACGCCGTCAGCGTGCGGAAGAGACGCGCGTGTACGGTGAAAATGCCTGTCAGGCACTGTTCAGTAGCCGCCCGGAGTCGATTGTCCGCGCCTGGTTTGTACAGAGTGTAACGCCGCGTTTTAAAGAAGCGCTGCGCTGGATGGCGGCAAATCGTAAGGCTTATCACGTTGTTGATGAAGAGGAACTGGAAAAAGCCTCTGGTACTGAGCATCACGGCGGCGTCTGTTTCTTGATCAAAAAGCGCAACGGCTTAAGCGTGCAGAAATGGGTTGCACATGCGGGAGAAGAAGATTGTGTGCTGGCACTGGAAGATGTCGGCAACCCGCATAACCTTGGTGCGATTATGCGTAGCTGCGCTCATTTTGGCGTGAAGGGCGTGGTGTTGCAGGATGCTGCGGTGATTGAATCTGGTGCCGCCGTGCGTACCGCAGAAGGTGGTGCAGAGCATGTACAGGCAATCACTGGCGACAGCTTTGTTGCCGCGCTGGAGGAGTTCCGTGCCGCTGGTTATGCACTGGTTACCACATCCAGCCACAAAGGTACGTCTTTGTTTAAAGCAACCCTGCCGAAAAAGATGGTGCTGGTGTTAGGTCAGGAGCGAGATGGCTTGTCTGACGCGGCGCTCGCCCGTGCAGATCTCAGCGTCTCGATTGATGGCACCGGTAATGTCGAAAGCCTCAATGTCTCTGTTGCAACCGGCGTGTTGCTGGCAGAGTGGTGGCGTCAGAATAAAGCCTGATTGGGCTCTAATTGCCCGGTGGCGCGATGCTTACCGGGCCTGCACAGTTCCCCTGGCGCAGTAAGCACTGCGCCCGCAAGCCACTATTATTCGCTATCAGCCGGAAGCTGGGGTGCCCAGTCAATAGGCATTTCGCCTTTCTGTGCCAGCCACTCATTGGCGAGCGCAAAATGGTTACAACCAAAAAAGCCGCGGTGGGCTGAAAGGGGGGATGGATGCGGCGCTTTTAACACGTGGTGGCGTTTGGTATCGATAATCGCCCCTTTCTTCTGCGCATGAGACCCCCATAATAAAAATACGACTCCTTCACGATGTTCATTGATAAGGCTAATCACCTTATCCGTAAAGGTTTCCCAGCCAAGGCTGGCATGAGAATGAGCCTGCCCGGCGCGCACGGTTAATACCGTATTCAATAACAGTACCCCCTGGCGTGCCCAGCTTTCCAGGTAGCCATGCGTCGGCCGGACAAAACCGGGTACTGTTTTCTCCAACTCTTTATACATATTCAAGAGAGAAGGGGGAATGGCGACTCCGGGGCGAACTGAAAAGGCCAGTCCATGCGCCTGACCAGGACCATGGTAAGGATCCTGTCCTAATATCACGACCTTAACATCGCTCAATTCGGTGAAACGGAAGGCATTAAATACATCTTTCTGCGGTGGGTATATGGTCGCCCCCGCCTGACGCTCTGCTGCAACCGTATGGAGTGTATTAATAAAGTAGGGTTGCTGTTTTTCGTCCGCCAGCACATCGTGCCATGTTAATGAAGTGGTCATCCCGCTCTCCTGCGAAGTTTGTTGCCACTAGCTTAACTGCTTCTGCTGCTGGCGCAAAACGCGCGCTCGTTGCCAACTGTTTTTCTTAAAGTTTTTTTGAAAATTTACAAAAATTTTAAGAGCATCCAAATGACGTAACTTGATATAAAACAAGAATATTCCTTTATCACCTTTCTCGTGGTGTGGTTTTTATTGATTTTAATCAAAGAATGCACCATGTCAGGCTGGTATATAAACATTCAGACAACAATGGTTTTACCAATTGGCCGGAATGTATCCGGCAAATCAATTAATGTGCCTGAGGGAGGCTATTCATGATTACTGGTATCCAGATTACTAAAGCTGCAAATGACGATCTGCTGAACTCATTCTGGTTGCTTGATAATGAAAAAGGCGAAGCACGCTGCGTCTGCGCGAAAGCGGGTTATGCGGAAGATGAAGTGGTTGCTGTAAGCAAACTAGGCAATATCGAATACCGTGAAATTCCGATGGAAGTAAAACCGGAAGTTCGCGTTGAAGGTGGTCAGCACCTGAATGTAAACGTACTGCGCCGTGAAACACTGCTTGACGCGGTGGAACATCCGGAAAAATACCCGCAACTGACCATTCGCGTATCTGGCTACGCTGTGCGTTTCAACTCACTGACTCCAGAACAGCAGCGCGACGTTATTGCTCGTACTTTTACTGAAAGCCTGTAATTTCAGCAATGTAAAAAAACGCCGGGACATCTCCCGGCGTTTTTTTACTCTTCAGTTTTTTGCGATTCACTACTCGCAGCGCTTGGCTTACGGCGTTTACCAATATTTTTGGTATCGCGATGGCGTTTCTTCACGCGTGGCTTCTCTTTTTCTTTCTCTTTTTTCTTCTCTTCACGCTTCGCCAGCACTTTTTTCGATGGCTTGCCTTTCAATTTTTCGCTCGGAGTGCGGGTTTTCGGCCTTAGCTCTTCGATCACGCGGGATTTAAGCGGCTCATCAACGTAACGACCAACCTTACCCAGTAATAGATGATCGTGCGCTTCCACCAGGGAAATAGCTGTACCCTTACGTCCTGCGCGTCCGGTACGGCCGATACGGTGCAGATAAGTATCCCCGCTGCGTGGCATGTCAAAGTTGAAGACATGGCTGACATCAGGAATATCAATGCCGCGGGCAGCCACATCGGTGGCGACCAGCACATTCACACGGCCTTCGGTCAGACGCTTGATCGCTTCGTTACGCTTACCCTGAACCATTTCGCCTTCAAGGTAACAGTTGTTAATACCCGCTTCGCGTAGCCAGTTTGCCAGCTCATGCACACGCTCGCGTTTGCGCACAAAAACGATGGAACGACTCACTTCTGGCTGTTTCAGCAGATGCACCAGCAATGCAGTTTTATGCTCAATATCATCAGCACGATAGTACCATTGATGAATTTTCTTACGCTCACGTGTCGAAGGGGTTGCTGACACCTCTACCGGATCCTCCAGCAGACGTTCGGCAAAATCTTTAATGGCGTCTCCTTCCAGGGTTGCGGAGAAGAGCATGGTTTGCTTGCGCCAACGCGTTTCGCCAGAAATATGTTCAATATCCTGAGCGAAGCCCATATCCAGCATACGGTCCGCTTCATCAAGGATGAGTGTTTCTACCGCACGACAGTCAAAGTTTTCTTCTTTTATGTATTGCAGTAGACGGCCGGTGGTGGCTACCACGATATCCTGATTTTCACTGAACACTTCGGCATGGTTCATATAGGCAACGCCGCCAGTGATGGTGGCAATATCCAGATGCGTATGCGCAGCCAGTTCCCGCGCATGCTCGGCAACCTGCATCGCCAGTTCGCGTGTTGGCGTCAGGATTAAAACACGGGGCGGGCCGGATTTCTTGCGCGGAAAGTCCAGAAGGTGTTGCAACGCAGGCAGCAGATATGCCGCTGTTTTACCGGTGCCGGTAGGGGCGGAACCGAGAACATCACGCCCCTCAAGCGCAGGCGGAATGGCGGCGGCCTGGATGGCGGTCGGGCGTGTGAAACCTTTATCCTGGAGCGCGTCCAGCAGGCTGTCGTCAAGTTCGAGTTCGGAAAAAGTCGTTACAGTCATGATCTACCTCTGTGTGAGGCGCCGATTATAGACGTTACGGCTGCAATCTTCATCTGTTGTATGCCGATTGCGTTGACAGCCCTTCGCTTTTACTTATGCTACACCTGTTTTTAAATCGAGGTTGTATCAAATGTCTGCGCCTAAAGGTCCTTTACGCCGTGATGGTTTCACCTTTAAAGAGTTCTTTGTTGCTCATGATCGCTGTGCGATGAAAGTGGGCACGGATGGTTTAATGCTCGGAGCCTGGTCGCCTGTGACACATGCCCGGCGCGTACTTGATATTGGCACGGGTAGCGGTTTATTAGCACTCATGCTGGCACAGCGGACACCGCAAACAACAACCATTGATGCTGTTGAACTCGATGAGCAGGCTGCAGGGCAGGCGCAAGAGAATGTGTTGGCCTCGCCATGGGCGGATCGCATTAAAGTTCATAACGGCGATATTCGTCAGTGGAGCGCAGAAAACAGCCAGCGCTATGATCTTATTGTCAGTAATCCACCCTATTTTGACGAGGGGGTGAAATGTGCGACACCCGAACGTCATCAGGCACGTTATACCACGACTCTTGATCACCAGGCGCTGCTGGAGATTGCCGCAGCGCTGATTACGGAAGAGGGTTTTTTCTGCGTGGTGTTACCCATTGAGGCCGGTGAGCTATTTATCAGCAAAGGGCAAAATTTGGGTTGGCATTTGCGCTTACGTACTGATGTTGCTGAAACAGAAAACCGCTTACCGCATCGTGTATTAATCGCATTTTCGCCGCGCAAGGGAGAACTTTTTACCGATAGGTTGGTGATTCGGGGGGCGGATCAGCGCTACTCTGATAGCTATACAGCGCTGACCCAGGCTTTTTATCTGTTTATGTAATTGCGTGGTGAGAGCACCGTTGGACCCGATTCCCCGAGCAATTCGGGGTAGTCCTGCGTGAAGTGTAATCCACGACTCTCTTTTCGCTCCAGGGCGCAGCGGACAATTAACTCTGCGACTTGCACCAGGTTGCGAAGCTCCAGTAAGTTATTGGATACACGGAAATTAGCGTAGTATTCGTCAATTTCCTGCTGCAGCAGAGTAATACGGCGAAGCGCGCGTTCGAGCCGTTTGGTTGTACGAACAATACCGACATAATCCCACATAAATAACCGTAACTCATGCCAGTTATGCTGCAAAATTACTTGTTCATCGGCATCGTCGACGCGGCTCTCATCCCAGGCCGGTAAGGAAGTAACCGGTTGGATGTCAGCCACATGATTGGCAATATCTTCTGCTGCCGACCAGCCGTAGACCAGGCATTCAAGCAGCGAATTCGACGCCATACGGTTGGCGCCGTGCAGGCCGGTATAGCTCACTTCTCCAACGGCATACAGGCCATCGACATCGGTTCGCCCATGCTTATCGACCATCACCCCCCCACAGGTATAGTGTGCCGCAGGCACGATGGGGACAGGCTCTTTGGTTAAATCAATCCCTAGCCCTAACAGCTTTTCATAAATCATCGGAAAGTGATGACGAACAAACTCAGCGGGCTTATGGCTGATATCCAGGAACATACAGTCGGCGCCAAGACGTTTCATCTCATGGTCGATAGCTCGCGCAACAACATCACGGGGAGCCAGCTCACCACGTGTATCAAAATCTGGCATAAAGCGAGTGCCGTCCGGGCGTTTCAGCTGTGCGCCTTCGCCACGTAGTGCTTCGGTGAGCAGAAAGTTACGCGCCTGCGGATGAAATAGCGCGGTTGGGTGAAACTGATTAAACTCCAGATTCGCCACCCGGCACCCGGCACGCCAGGCCATAGCGATACCATCACCCGACGCTATATCGGGGTTGGTGGTGTACTGATAGACTTTGGATGCCCCACCTGTTGCCAGTACGACCGCCTTCGCCTGATAAGTTTCCACCTGTTCTTTGTTGCGATTCCACACCCAGGCGCCGATGGCCCGTCGCGTACCACAAAGACCAATTTTGTCTGAAATGATCAGATCGACAGCATTGCAGCGCTCAACAACACGGATATTGGGATGGTTAAGAGCCTTGCTAACCAGTGTGTTTTCCACCGCTTTGCCCGTCGCGTCGGCCGCATGTAGTATCCGGCGATGGCTATGGCCTCCTTCGCGGGTCAGATGGTAACTGGCTTCTCCGCTTTCGCTCACCTCGGTATCGAAAGCGACTCCCTGTTCGATTAGCCACTGTACGCATTGACGTGCATTACTGGCGACAAATTCTGCTGCCGGACGTTCAACAATACCGGCACCGGCGATCAACGTATCAATGACATGAGCCTCAACACTATCCGTTTCATCAAAAACGGCTGCGATGCCACCTTGCGCATAAAAAGTTGAACCTTCGCTAATGGGTCCTTTGCTTAAAACAATAACATTAGCGTGTTGGGCGAGGCGTAGGGCGACCGAGAGGCCTGCAGCGCCGCTGCCGATGATTAGTACATCACAGCAAAGATCGGGAGTCGTATTCATGGTGTGTTTAATTTACTAAACAGAGTTTGTCCAGCATAGCACAATAATCGCGAAAAACGATCCATTTTTTTGATTCATGTATTAATCACTAAACATGCTTTTGCGAAGCTAAAGAGATAAAGATGAAAAAAAAGCATTGTTGCGATACTCTCTGACGGTCTGAAGGTCTTTTCTTTGAGAAAACACATTCTTCAAAGTTTGCAGACTTATAATGAGTGATAATGAAAAGTCTGAAGAACGATTTACAAAAACAAAGGCGTAACGGAACTTAATTACAGACCCGCTCTCTAATTGGCAGCTTGCTCATTGTGCAGTATTGGAGTGGCGTTTCGGGATACGCGTGGAAAATGGTTTTGGGGAGATTTTACCTCGGATGAGCGAGCAGTTAACGGATCAGGTCCTTGTCGAAAGAGTACAGAAGGGAGATCAGAAAGCGTTTAACTTACTGGTAGTACGTTACCAGCATAAAGTGGCGAGTCTGGTGTCCCGTTATGTTCCGTCGGGTGACGTGCCCGATGTTGTACAAGAGTCATTTATTAAGGCCTATCGCGCGCTTGATTCATTCAGGGGAGATAGTGCTTTTTATACCTGGCTATACCGCATCGCTGTCAATACAGCAAAAAATTATCTGGTTGCGCAAGGGCGCAGACCGCCATCCAGTGATGTTGATGCAATTGAAGCAGAAAACTACGAAAGTGGCGGTGCGTTGAAAGAAATTTCGAACCCTGAGAACTTAATGTTGTCAGAAGAACTGAGACAGATAGTTTTCCGAACCATTGATTCACTCCCGGAAGATTTACGTATGGCTATTACGTTGCGGGAACTGGATGGCCTGAGCTATGAAGAGATAGCGGCCATAATGGATTGTCCGGTAGGTACAGTTCGTTCACGTATCTTCCGTGCACGGGAAGCTATTGATAATAAAGTTCAACCGCTTATCAGGCGTTGACGATAGCGGGATACTGGAAAAAGGTATTAGGCATGCAGAAAGAAAAACTTTCCGCTTTAATGGATGGTGAAACGCTGGATAACGAGTTGCTTAGTGAGCTTGCTCAGGATCCTGAAATGCAGAAAACCTGGGCGAGTTATCATTTAATCCGCGACTCCATGCGCGGCGATACTGCCGAACTCATCCATTTCGATATCTCAGCCCGCGTCATGGCAGCGATTGAGAATGACGCGGATCCATCTATATCGCCATTGATTCCCGAAGCTCAGCCTGCCCCCCGTCAATGGCAGGCAATGCCATTCTGGCGTAAGGTTCGTCCGTGGGCGAGCTCGCTTACACAGATGGGCGTCGCCGCTTGCGTATCGCTTGCTGTCATTGTTGGCGTTCAGCACTATAATGGTCAGACGGAGTCAACTCAGCAACCAGAAGCGCCCGTCTTCAACACATTGCCAATGATGGGCAAGGCCAGCCCGGTAAGCCTGGGTGTTCCGGCTGATTCGACGGCGAATACCGGTCAGCAACAGCAGGTGCAGGAGCAGCGTCGTCGCATTAATGCGATGTTGCAGGATTACGAACTGCAACGCCGCTTGCACTCTGAACAGCTTCAGTTTGAGCAGGCGCAGACGCAGCAAGCCGCTGTGCAGGTGCCTGGAAATCAAACTTTAGGAACGCAATCGCAGTAATGAAGCAACTTAGGTACGCCATGTCTTTTGTGGCGGCTGGCTTGTTCTACTCTGTTAACGCCTCGGCTGATGTTTCGTCCGGGGCGTTGTTGCAGCAAATGAATGTGGCAAGCCAGTCGCTCAACTACGAACTGTCTTTTATCAGCATGAATAAGCTGGGAGTGGAATCGTTACGCTACCGACACGCGCGCGTGAACGATCAACCCCTCGCGCAGATGTTGCAGTTGGACGGTCCACGCCGCGAAGTTGTGCAGCGAGGCAATGAGATCAGCTATTTTGAGCCTGGCCTGGAGCCGTTTACGCTCAATGGCAGCTACATTGTCGATTCGCTACCCTCTCTGGTCTACACTGACTTTAAGCGCCTGACCCCATACTACGATTTCATCTCCGTCGGACGTACGCGTATTGCCGACAGGCTTTGCGAAGTGATCCGTGTTGTGGCGCGAGATGGTACGCGGTATAGCTACATCGTCTGGATGGATGCCGAAACGCATCTGCCTATGCGGGTAGATTTGCTCGATCGCGATGGTGAAACGCTGGAGCAATTTCGCGTGATCGCCTTTACGGTGAATGCCCAGGTCGCAAATAACATGCTGGCGCTGTCCAAAGCGAACCTGCCGCCATTACTCTCCGTTCCGGTTGGCGATAAAGCCGAATTTAACTGGCTGCCCTCCTGGATACCGCAGGGCTTTAGCGAGATTTCCAGCAGCCGTCGTAAGCTACCCACGGTTGATATGCCGGTTGAATCACGTCTCTACTCCGATGGGTTATTCAGCTTCTCAATAAATGTTAATCGTGCGAATCAGAACAGTAGCGATCAGATGCTGCGTACCGGGCGACGTACTGTGAGTACAACGGTTCGTGATAATGCTGAAATTACCGTCGTGGGAGAACTTCCCCCGCAAACTGCAAAACGTATTGCGGATAGCCTCAAATTTAAGGTCGCACAATGATCAAAGAGTGGGCAACCGTTGTTGCCTGGCAAAATGGCGAAGCGCTAGTCGAATGTGATGTGAAAGCATCTTGTAGCAGTTGTGCTTCTCGTGCCGGATGCGGTAGTCGGGTGTTAAATAAACTCGGCCCGCAAACCAAGCATACCATTGCCGTCCCCTGTGCAGAACCGCTGGTGGTGGGGCAGAAGGTTGAATTAGGCATTGCTGAAGCCAGCCTGTTAGGTTCGGCGGTGCTGGTCTATATGTCTCCATTGGCCGGGCTGTTTATTATGGCAGCTATCTTTCAGACATTGTTTGGCCATGACCTGGCTGCACTATGCGGCGCGGTGACTGGCGGCGTGGGTGGTTTTTTACTTGCGCGTGGGCTTTCGCCCAGGCTGGCTGCCCGCAATGCGTGGCAACCTGTGATTCTTAGTGTCGGTTTGCCTGCGGATCTTATTCGCGTCGAAAGTGCTGTCCCCGAAAGTCGTCCGTGATTTTCACCGTTTGCCGCACGCTTTTCTTGCTGGTATGAGCATTTCCCCGCATTGTGGTTGTAGTGTAGAATGCGTCGTTTCAGTACATTAGACGTCAGGCGCGAACAGGCCTCTTAGCTACTCGTAAGGCATAAAATCTCACTATATGAAGAATATTCGTAACTTTTCGATCATCGCTCACATCGACCACGGTAAGTCGACGCTGTCTGACCGTATCATCCAGATTTGCGGTGGTCTTTCCGAACGCGAAATGGCCGCTCAGGTGCTGGACTCTATGGATCTTGAGCGCGAGCGCGGCATCACTATTAAAGCCCAAAGCGTGACGCTGGATTATAAAGCCGCCGATGGTGAAATCTACCAGCTCAACTTTATCGATACTCCCGGTCACGTTGACTTCTCTTATGAGGTTTCTCGCTCTCTCGCTGCCTGCGAAGGGGCATTGCTGGTGGTCGACGCCGGGCAGGGTGTAGAAGCACAGACACTGGCGAACTGCTATACCGCTATCGAAATGAACCTTGAAGTGGTGCCGGTACTGAACAAAATAGACCTGCCTGCGGCCGATCCTGAGCGCGTGGCGGAAGAGATTGAAGATATCGTTGGTATTGATGCCACTGATGCGGTGCGCTGCTCGGCAAAAACGGGCGTCGGCGTGCCAGATGTACTGGAACGCCTGGTGCGGGATATTCCGCCGCCGGAAGGCGATCCGGACGCACCGTTGCAGGCCCTTATTATTGACTCCTGGTTTGATAACTACCTGGGCGTTGTATCGCTGGTGCGTATTAAAAATGGCACCCTGCGCAAAGGCGACAAAATTAAAGTAATGAGTACCGGGCAGTCCTATAACGCAGACCGTCTGGGTATTTTCACACCAAAACAGGTTGATCGTACTGAGCTGAAGTGTGGTGAAGTGGGCTGGCTGGTATGTGCCATTAAAGACATCCTCGGTGCGCCTGTCGGCGATACACTGACTACGGCCCGTAACCCGGCTGATAAAGCGCTACCTGGCTTTAAAAAGGTGAAACCGCAGGTTTATGCAGGTCTTTTCCCGGTCAGCTCTGATGATTATGAGAACTTCCGCGATGCGCTCGGTAAATTGAGCCTGAACGATGCTTCTCTGTTCTATGAGCCGGAAAGCTCTACTGCGCTCGGCTTCGGTTTCCGCTGCGGCTTCCTCGGTCTGCTGCATATGGAGATCATTCAGGAACGCCTGGAGCGTGAATATGACCTCGATCTGATCACCACTGCGCCGACCGTAGTGTATGAAGTTCAGACTACCAACAAAGAAGTTATCTACGTCGACAGCCCCTCCAAGTTGCCGCCGCTGAATAATATTGATGAACTTCGCGAGCCGATTGCTGAGTGTCATATGCTGCTGCCGCAGGAGTACCTCGGCAACGTCATTACGCTTTGCGTGGAAAAACGCGGCGTACAGACCAATATGGTTTACCACGGTAAACAGGTAGCGCTGACCTACGAAATCCCGATGGCGGAAGTTGTACTCGATTTCTTCGATCGTCTGAAGTCCACCTCGCGCGGTTATGCCTCTCTGGATTACAACTTCAAACGCTTCCAGGCTTCTAACATGGTGCGCGTGGACGTGCTGATCAACGGCGAACGTGTCGATGCGCTGGCACTGATCACCCACAATGATAACGCGCCGTATCGCGGGCGTGAGCTGGTGGAGAAGATGAAAGAGCTGATCCCGCGTCAGCAATTTGATATCGCCATTCAGGCGGCTATCGGCAACCATATTATTGCCCGCTCGACAGTGAAACAACTGCGTAAAAACGTGTTGGCAAAATGCTATGGCGGCGACGTCAGCCGTAAGAAAAAGCTGCTGCAGAAACAGAAAGAAGGTAAAAAACGCATGAAGCAGGTCGGTAATGTCGAACTGCCTCAGGAAGCGTTCCTTGCTATTCTGCATGTTGGCAAAGAGAGCAAATAACTTTAAGGAGTTGGCATGGCGAACATGTTTGCCCTGATCCTGGTGATCGCGACATTGGTGACGGGAGTTTTATGGTGCCTTGATAAATTTATTTTTGCACCAAAACGCCGGGAACGTCAGGCCGCTGCGCAGATCGCGACAGGTGATGCCCTCGATAACAAGACGCTGAAGAAGATCGGTCCGAAGCCTGGCTGGCTGGAGACCGGTGCATCCGTCTTTCCGGTGCTGGCAATAGTTCTGGTTGTGCGTTCGTTTATTTTCGAACCGTTTCAGATCCCGTCGGGTTCAATGATGCCGACGCTGTTGATTGGTGATTTTATCCTGGTGGAGAAATTCGCTTACGGTATTAAAGATCCGATCTATCAAAAGACGCTTTTCGAAACTGGACATCCAAAACGGGGTGATATCGCGGTATTTAAATACCCTGACGATCCGCGTCTGGATTATATCAAGCGTGTTGTTGGTCTGCCGGGCGACAAAGTCACTTATGATCCGGTAACGAAACAGGTGACGGTACAACCGAATTGCAGCTCTGGCCAGGCATGTGAAAACGCGCTGCCAATTACCTATAGCAACGTTAAAGATAGTGATTTTGTGCAGACCTTTGGCCGTCGCTCCGGTGGCGAAGCCAGCAGCGGATTTTTTGTATTGCCAAAAGATCAAAGTCTGCCGGACGGCGAGCGCCTGAAAGAGCGTAAAGAGACGTTAGGCGATGTGACGCATCGTATTCTTAGTGTGCCTATTGCTCAGGATCAACTGGGTATGTATTACCGTCAGCAGGGCCAGCAACTGGCGAGCTGGGTTGTGCCGCCGGGCCACTATTTTATGATGGGTGATAACCGTGATAACAGTGCAGACAGCCGCTATTGGGGCTTTGTGCCGGAAGAGAACCTGGTTGGGCGAGCAACGGCAATCTGGATGAGCTTCGAGAAACAAGAAGGTGAATGGCCGACAGGCGTGCGCCTGAATCGTATCGGCGGAATTCATTAATTTATCAGGGCGCAGTTATTTCAATTGCGCCCTAAATTATTTCATTGATTATATCCATTGGACTAACGACAACCCTCATCGTTGCGTATAGAATATCCCCCCGAAGTTTCAGGCTGGCTCCCTCGGGTGCCACAGCACACCAAAGCGCGTTGGTTTTTTCAGGTCGGTTTCGTGTGCTGCATTGTTGACGCATTTATTTATTGGTATCGCATGAATCCCATCGTAATTAATCGGCTTCAGCGTAAGCTGGGCTACACTTTTCAGCATCAGGATCTGTTGCAGCAGGCATTAACTCACCGTAGCGCCAGTAGCAAACATAATGAACGCCTTGAGTTTCTTGGCGACTCCATTTTAAGTTTTGTTATTGCTAATGCCCTTTATCATCGTTTTCCGCGTGTGGACGAAGGTGATATGAGCCGGATGCGCGCTACGCTGGTGCGTGGTAATACGCTGGCGGAAATCGCCCGTGAGTTTGAACTGGGTGAGTGTTTGCGCCTGGGGCCCGGTGAGCTGAAAAGCGGTGGTTTTCGTCGTGAATCTATTCTGGCGGATACTGTTGAAGCGCTGATCGGCGGGGTGTTTCTGGATAGTGATATTCAGACTGTCGAACAACTGATTCTGAACTGGTATCAAACGCGCCTGGATGAAATTAGCCCAGGTGATAAACAAAAAGATCCTAAAACGCGCCTGCAGGAGTTTTTGCAGGGTCGCCATCTGCCGCTGCCCTCTTATCTGGTGGTGCAGGTGCGTGGCGAAGCGCACGATCAGGAATTTACTATCCACTGCCAGGTTAGCGGCCTGAGTGAACCGGTGATAGGCACGGGTTCCAGCCGTCGTAAGGCGGAGCAGGCTGCCGCCGAACAGGCGCTGAAAAAACTGGAGTTGGAATGAGTACTGAAAAAAGTTATTGCGGGTTTATCGCCATTGTCGGGCGCCCGAACGTGGGGAAATCTACCCTCCTGAACAAACTGCTTGGGCAGAAGATTTCGATCACCTCCCGTAAAGCACAGACGACGCGTCACCGTATTGTTGGTATCCATACGGAAGGGGAGTACCAGGCGATCTACGTCGACACCCCCGGTCTGCATATGGATGAGAAACGGGCAATCAACCGTCTGATGAACAAAGCTGCCAGCAGCTCTATCGGTGACGTTGAGCTGGTTATCTTTGTTGTTGAAGGCACTCGCTGGACGCCGGACGACGAGATGGTGCTGAATAAATTGCGCGAAGGTAAAGCGCCGGTGATCCTGGCGGTCAATAAAGTCGATAACGTGCAGGATAAAGCCGAACTGTTACCGCATTTACAGTTCCTTGCCAGTCAGATGAATTTTCTCGATATCGTGCCGCTTTCTGCTGAAACAGGTATGAATGTCGATACCATCGCCTCGATTGTGCGTAAACACTTGCCGGAAGCGATCCATCACTTCCCGGAAGATTACGTTACCGACCGTTCACAGCGCTTTATGGCCTCGGAAATTATCCGCGAAAAACTGATGCGTTTTCTCGGTGCTGAATTGCCGTACTCTGTGACAGTAGAAATTGAGCGTTTTATCACCAATGAGCGTGGTGGCTACGATATCAATGGCTTAATCCTCGTTGAGCGCGAAGGGCAGAAGAAGATGGTGATTGGCAACAAAGGTGCCAAGATCAAAACCATCGGCATCGAAGCGCGCAAAGATATGGAAGAGATGTTCGAAGCCAAAGTTCACCTTGAACTGTGGGTCAAAGTGAAATCCGGCTGGGCCGATGACGAGCGCGCCCTGCGCAGTCTCGGTTATGTTGACGATCTTTGAGACGACGAGTAAACCCTGATGGAAGGCTGGCAGCGCGCTTTCGTACTGCATAGTCGCCCCTGGAGCGAAACCAGCCTGATGCTGGACGTCTTCACGGAAGAGTCGGGGCGCGTGCGCCTGGTGGCGAAAGGCGCACGTTCAAAACGTTCTAATTTAAAAGGCGCATTACAGCCTTTTACCCCTCTACTGGTGCGCTTCGGCGGGCGCGGCGCAGTCAAAACGTTACGTAGCGCTGAAGCGGTTTCACTGGCACTCCCTTTAAGCGGCATAACTTTATACAGTGGTCTCTACGTAAATGAGCTGCTCTCGCGTGTGCTGGAGCCAGAGACGCGTTTTTCGGCACTGTTCTTTGACTACCTACATTGTATCCAGGCGCTGGCGGGCATAGCGGGTACGCCGGAACCGGTGCTGCGTCGCTTTGAGCTGGCGCTACTTGCTCACCTGGGATATGGCGTTGATTTTATGCACTGTGCGGGCAGTGGTGATGCGGTAGAGGACGCAATGACCTACCGCTACCGGGAGGAGAGAGGCTTTATCGCCAGCGTGGTCATTGATAACAATACCTTTACCGGGCGACATCTTCGCGCGCTGGCGGAGCGTGAATTTCCTGATGCGGATACGCTACGCGCGGCAAAGCGCTTTACCCGTATTGCCTTAAAGCCGTATCTTGGAGGCAAACCGCTAAAGAGCCGCGAGCTGTTCCGGCAATTTATACCAAAGCGTTAGTTAACATCGGAAACAAGCAAAAACAACGAGGGGTGTCATGGCTGAATTATTGTTGGGCGTCAATATTGATCATATTGCCACTTTGCGTAACGCGCGGGGAACGGCTTATCCTGATCCAGTGCAAGCGGCGTTTATTGCCGAACAGGCAGGCGCGGATGGCATTACTGTGCATCTGCGGGAAGATCGTCGCCATATCACCGATCGCGACGTGCGTATTTTGCGCCAGACCCTACACACCCGCATGAATCTTGAGATGGCCGTTACTGAAGAGATGCTGGCGATTGCCTGTGAAACAAAACCTCATTTTTGCTGCCTGGTGCCGGAAAAACGCCAGGAAGTGACCACGGAAGGTGGGCTGGATGTCGCCGGCCAGCGCGAAAAAATGCGTGACGCCTGCCATCGCCTGGCACAAGCGGGGATCCTCGTCTCGTTGTTTATTGATGCCGATTTTGAGCAAATTAAAGCCGCTGCTGAAGTAGGGGCCCCTTATATCGAAATTCACACTGGTTGCTATGCCGATGCCGACAGCGATGCAGCACAGGCGAAAGAGCTGGAGCGTATTGCTAAAGCGGCAACCTATGCTGCCAGCCTTGGGCTGAAGGTCAATGCGGGTCATGGTTTAACCTACCATAATGTCAAAGCAATCGCTGCGCTGCCAGAGATGCATGAGCTTAATATTGGACATGCAATTATTGGCCGCGCGGTGATGTGTGGGCTAAAAGAGGCCGTTTCAGAGATGAAACGGTTAATGCTGGAAGCGCGTCGCTAATGGCGATCCTCGGTCTTGGTACGGATATTGTCGAGATTGCCCGCATTGAAGCGGTGATTACCCGTAGCGGCGATCGGCTGGCAAAGCGCGTGCTCAGCGCTAATGAGTGGGTGCAGTATCAGACACATCAACAACCCGTGCGTTTTCTGGCGAAACGCTTTGCGGTCAAAGAGGCGGCGGCAAAAGCCTTTGGCACCGGCATTCGCAACGGGCTGGCGTTTAATCAGTTCGAAGTTTACAACGATGATTTGGGTAAACCGAGTCTGCGTTTATGGGATGAAGCGCTGCGGCTGGCGGAACGGATGGGGGTGCGATCCACACATGTCACACTCGCTGACGAGCGTCACTATGCCTGTGCCACGGTGATTATTGAGAGTTAAATTTTGTCAGCGTGGTGCAGCAGAACAAACTTATCCCAGAGCTGCTCTTCTGTTTCCACGCGGGCCGGATCTTTGAGGATGGTATTCGGGATCGGGCACACTTTCTGGCAGGTTGGTGTGTCATAATGGCCCACACACTCGGTGCAACGATCGCTGTTAATCTCGTAGATGTTCTCACCCATTGAAATGGCCTCGTTCGGGCATTCCGGTTCGCACATATCGCAATTGATACATTTTTTGGTGATTAACAGCGCCATCAGGAAATTCTCGGAAACAACACAAACAGGGCGGGCATTATACGATGATTCCCTGCTCAAACCAGTTTTTTTACCAGCGCCTCGCTATGGCGAATACGTTCCGGCGCATGTTCCAGATCCTGCTGCACCAGCGCCATAAACAGCAGATCCGTCAGTAACAACTGTGCGCTAGTCGAAGAGATTGCGCAGATGTGTGTGGCCTGCTCTTCGGCAATCGTATACAAACAGTGCGTTGCGCGCTGTTGTAAGGTATTTGGCGTAAAACCGGTGATGGCGAGGATCTTGCCACCGACGCGTAGTGTTTCATCGACTGCGATGGTTATTTCCCGTCTTTCACCGGAGTAAGAGACTGGCAAGAGCAGATCGCCGGGGCCCAGAGCCTGAACATTGGCCAGTAGCGCATGCATATCCTGTTCGACCACGGCATTGAAACCGATTTTTAGCAACTTCCAGCCAAAATTACGCGCAACCAGGCCAGAGGCACCAATACCTGTCAGTATAATGCGCCGCGCATCGCGCAACAGACGTACCGCCTCCAGCAACTTCTCTTCACTGTTCACATTTAGCGAAGCATGCATCGCGCTTAGGTTTTCTTTGATCAACTTTTCGCCCACCACATGCAGAGGATCGTCGCCGAGAATGTGATTATGCAGCGGTACGGCATAGGGGGTTGGCATTGCTGGCTACAGCTTCGCTGATAGCCAGTTTCAAAGCAGGGAAGCCCTTGAAGTCCATTTTTTGCGCGAATTTCACCACACTGGACTGGCTGACACCCGCTTCGGCAGCTAACTGTTGGGAATTTAGCTGCAGGACGTGTTTCGGGTTTTCCAGCAGAAAGTCCGCCAGCTTTTTATCGCTTTGCGCAAGCTGTGGGTAACGCTGGCGAATGCGAATTAAACAGTTCATACAATCTCCGGCGGTTAAATTCTTCAGCTGCGATAAAGCCTGCAGATGAATTTATGATTCCTTTTATCAGTTTGATTATGAATCAAAAATTCCGCCACCACAAAGTTTCAACCTGCATTGATAGAACTGTGTACCTTCGCTTGTGCTGAATTATCAAGCTGACGAATAGCCGGGACCAGGCTTGCGGCAAGAGTAGCGAGTACCACTGCCAGTGCAGAGGCTAACAAAACATTGCCACTGCCAAAATGTAAAGCCAGAGGGCCGGCAGCCAGTTCTCCGACTGGAATAGCAACAAAGGAGCCCATCGCGTCCCAGGCGTAAACCCGTGCCAGTTTCTCGGGCGGAATATGCGTTTGTAGCGACTGCGCCCAGGCCACACCGAATGAGCCGAAGCTCAGGCCTGAAAAGAAAAAGGCTGTCATCAACAGTGGCGTCGCTACCCCCAGGCCAAGCAGGAAAATGGGGGCGGCGCAGAGCATCACCAGCATCATCCCAATAAATAGCTCACGTCGCGGTCGCCAGCGTAGCGCAAGAAATGAACCGACAATCAGGCCCATACTTTCTGTGGCAACAAGTAACCCCCAACTGGCGCGACCGAAGGTGGCATCGGCGATAACCGGGCCGAGCACCATCATAATGCCGCTAAAAGCTGCATTGATAATGGTAAACTGGACAACTATCGCCCACACCCAACTACGGCTAATAAACTCTTGCCAGCCATCGCGCAGATCCTGAAGAATATTTGTCTGCACCGATTGCACCTGCCTTGTTCCAACACGAATGCAGTAATAGAGCGGTGCGGCAGCGGCAAAACCCAATGCATCAACGGCCAGTCCCCAGCCAGGTCCAATAGTACCGATTAACATACCGCCCAGAGAAGCGCCAACCACGGTTCCGCTATAGACGCCTAGCTGAATTAATGCGTTGGCCTGGCGTAAGTTATGCACGGGTACGGTTTGTGGCACTAAGGCTGATGAGGCGGGAAGTGCAATTCCTGCCGCGGCGCCATTTAGCATACCCAGCGCCGCAAGGCTTAGCACTGTGGCGGTTCCGTCCAGCACCAGCCAGGCAACGACGCACTGTGAGCAGGCAGCAATCAGTGATGATGAGACCATTACCTTGCTGCGCGAATAGCGGTCTGCCAGCACACCGCCAATTAACAGAAAGGCGACGTTAAAGATAGAACGGGCCGCCACAACAATGCCCAGATCGGCGGCAGAACCACCGATATCCAACACAGCGAAGGCGAGGGCAATCGGTGCAATACCATTACCCAGCACAGTCAGCAGGCGAGCAAAAAAGAGATGACGAAAAGGGGCATAGTGGAATGCCCGCCGGGAAGCCTGTGCGTTCACGCACCTCTCCTGATCATTGGCGAAAAGTGGACAAAAAGTACGCCAGTGTAATGGGTTCGTTGCGCTAACAAAACACCTGGATCATATGGGTAAATTGCAGCAGGGGGCAGAGTAACTCTTTGTTACCGGAAAAAAGGGGAGCTATCTGTTAGGCTATTCTGGTAGTGATTGTCTGAAGAGGACCAGGGCGATCAAGTTTTAATCAGGAAGAGGGGTTACATTTGGCTACCAGCGAGCGCCGCGTTGTATTTTTTGATCTTGATGGAACACTGCACCAACAGGATATGTTTGGCACCTTTTTGCGCTACGTGCTGCGCCATCAGCCCTTAAATGCGCTATTAGTACTGCCATTGCTGCCAGTGATCGCTGGCGCCTTGCTGATTAAAGGGCGCGCTGCGCGCTGGCCAATGAGTTTACTGCTGTGGGGGTGTACTTTTGGTCACAGTGAACAGCATATGAAAAAGCTTGAGCAAAAGTTTGTCAGTTGGTTTCGCTCTCACGTTACCGCGTTTCCGGTAGTACAGGAGCGGCTGACGAACTACCTCGCTGCCTCGGACGCGGATATCTGGCTGATTACCGGCTCGCCGCAACCGCTGGTAGAACAGGTCTATTTCGATACCCCCTGGCTGCCCCGGGTGAACCTGATTGCCAGCCAGATCAGCCGCCGCTATGGTGGCTGGGTATTAACCATGCGTTGCCTTGGGCATGAGAAAGTGGCGCAGCTTGAGCGACAAATTGGCACGCCGCTGCGCCTGTACAGCGGTTACAGCGACAGCAAGCAGGACAACCCGCTGCTCTATTTCTGCCAGCACCGTTGGCGCGTGACGCCGCGCGGTGAGTTGCAGCAACTGGAGTAGTATATTAGCGGTGTGTATAATGCGCCCGCTTATATCACTGGAGTCTGTCCCTTTGTCTAATCCCGAGCTGAATCACGAATACTGGATGCGTTATGCGCTGTCTCTGGCGCAACGAGCCTGGGATGAAGGTGAGGTGCCGGTAGGTGCGGTGCTGGTACATAACAATCAGGCGATTGGCGAGGGGTGGAATCGACCGATTGGCCGCCATGACCCTACCGCCCATGCCGAGATTATGGCTCTGCGCCAGGGCGGCATGGTACTACAAAATTACCGACTTATTGATACCACTTTATATGTCACGCTGGAGCCCTGCGTTATGTGCGCCGGGGCGATGGTCCACAGCCGTATCGGCCAGCTCGTATTCGGTGCGCGGGATGCAAAGACGGGAGCGGCGGGATCATTGATAGATGTTCTGCACCATCCTGGCATGAACCATCGGGTAGAGATTACGGAAGGGATTTTGCGTGATGAATGCGCCGCGGTGCTGAGCGACTTTTTCCGCCAGCGCAGACTGGCGAAAAAGGCACTGAAAAAAAGTAGTCAGCCTTCTTAACGTTGTGTTTTGCTGGTGCTCTTTGCCATAGCATCCGGGACCAATAACGGATTGCGCGGAAAAGGATCGCTGGTGCCGAAAGCGCTGAAGGGAAATATACCGTAGGCTGCGCGGTTGAGTTCTTTGGTTGAGACTGCCGGGTAGCTCTCTGCCAGTTGCACCGCTTTGGCTGCTTCCTTCTCTTTCTCCAGCAGGTAACCTACCAGGCTAATTTCATACTTACGAATATTCTCTACATAGGCATAGGCTTCGTGCCCACGCGCATAGCCGTAAGTTAGCTTACTGTAATACGGCTTCTGACTCAGCAGCGGTAAACGTTGTTTGACATCAGCCCAGCTATCCGGATTGCCTTTCGTTTTCGCTGTCAGGGCCCGGGCATCCAGCATATGCGCATAGCCCATATTGTACGCCGCCAGCGCAAACCAAATCTTTTCATCCTGCGGAACGCTGTCCGGTACTTTGCTCATCATATCCTGAAGATAGCGCGCCCCGCCGCTGATACTCTGCTCAGCATCGGTGCGATCGCTTAACCCCAGGCTTTGCGCGGTGTTTTTGGTCAGCATCATTAGCCCACGCACGCCTGTGGGCGACGTGGCCTGCGCATCCCAGTGTGACTCCTGATAAGAGATAGCGGCCAACAGACGCCAGTCAATCTCCTGAGCGTATTTTTCAAACAGCGGCTGCAACTCTGGCAGCACACTATCAACAGCACGTAAAAAGCTACGGGTATCGACGTAGTCAAAATCCTCGCCATGGCCAAGATACTTCTCTTCCAGCCGTGCCAGCGTGCCGTCTTCGTTAATATTATTAAAGAAATCAAGCATAGCTGCCGACAAGGTATTATCGTTATCTCGTTTGCTAAACCAGGTGACGGGCTGCTCATCGGTAACATCCAGTGCTACGGTGAGCTCAGGATGGACGCGCTGAAACAAGCTGATCGCCACCGAATCGGCAATGGTGTAGCTGATTTTACCGTTGACCACTTGCTCCAGTAACGCATTGGTACCCAGCTTTTCATCGACGGTCCAGCTTAAATCCGGGTATTTCTTCTCTTTAAGCGCCTGTAGATCATCGATGACCACATGACCCGGCGCGATAGTAAGCTGGCTGGCATTGATTGTTTGCAATGTGCGGGGACGATAGCTGCCGACGCGATAGACCAGTTGTTGGGAAACAGAGTAGTACACCGGGCCGGTCTGGTAGTTCTTGATGCGCTCACTGTTATACACCAGCCCAGCGGCGAGCATATCCGCGTGATCGTTATCCAAATCGTCAAACAGTTGGCTGATGTTTTGGCGCACAGTCACCTTGAGTTCGACGCCCAAATAATCGGCGAAATGTTGCGCTAGTTCATAATCGAGACCGTAAGATTTGTCATCGATATGGGTATAAGTGAGCGGCGTAGCAATAGTGCTGACACGCAGTTCGCCACGCGCTTTGATCGCTGCGATACGATTGTCGGCTTTGCCAAACCAGGGGATTGAAGGCCACAGGGCCGCTGCCAGCAGCAGGGAGACAATGCCGATAAGCAGATAATTAATCTTAAATTTTTTCAATTAGTTAATTCTCTGCGCCGCGCTTTGCCTCAAAAAGATGGCCACCATAAAAACAGTAAAGTTTATCGTTGTTTGAGCGGCATTTTGCGTAACAAAACGCCAGTTGGCAACAAATTAGAGTATTCGGTGGCAGCTATCGTCAAAAAATGGTGGTGATTTTATTTCCACGCAAACGGTTTCGTAGGGACGCAGTATTCACTATAATGACGCCCGTTTTCCCCTGGTGCACACTTTAGCGTCCCCGACGCTTCGTATTCGAAGACGAGAGACTTATGATCGAAATTCTGCGTGGTTCGCCTGCATTGTCTGCTTTCCGTATCAACAAACTGCTGGCGCGTTTTCAGGCGGCCAATCTTCCGGTGAGTAATATTTATGCTGAATATGCTCACTTTGCCGATCTGAATGACAAGCTGAGCGAAGACGAGTATGCAAGGCTCCAGCGCCTGCTGAAATATGGCCCAAACCTTAGCAGCCACACACCGAGCGGAAAATTACTGCTTGTTACTCCTCGTCCTGGCACCATCTCCCCCTGGTCTTCCAAAGCAACCGATATCGCCCACAACTGCGGCCTTGATAAAATCAATCGCCTTGAGCGCGGTGTCGCGTACTACGTTGATGCACCTGCTCTGAATGATGCCCAGTGGAACGAGGTGTCGGCAGCATTGCACGATCGCATGATGGAGAGCGTGTTTTTCTCGCAGAACGACGCGGAACGGTTATTTGAACACCACCAGCCAGCGCCAGTGCAGAGTGTTAACCTTCTCGGCGAAGGCCGTCAGGCGCTTATTGACGCTAACCTGCGTCTGGGACTCGCCCTGGCTGATGATGAAATTGATTATCTGCAGGATGCTTTTACGCGCCTGGGACGCAATCCCAATGATATCGAACTCTATATGTTCGCCCAGGCAAACTCAGAACACTGCCGGCACAAAATTTTCAACGCTGATTGGGTAATTGATGGTCAGAAGCAGCCAAAATCGCTGTTTAAAATGATCAAAAACACCTTCGAGCAAACTCCGGACTTCGTATTGTCTGCCTATAAAGACAACGCAGCGGTAATGGAAGGTTCAGAAGTTGGGCGCTTCTTCGCTGCCCGTGGAGAAGGCCGGTATGACTTCCATCAGGAACCTGCACATATCCTGATGAAGGTGGAAACTCATAACCATCCGACGGCGATTTCGCCCTGGCCGGGCGCAGCGACAGGTTCCGGTGGTGAAATTCGCGATGAGGGCGCTACCGGGCGTGGGGCGAAGCCAAAAGCGGGTCTGGTCGGTTTTTCTGTCTCCAACTTGCGAATTCCAGGGTTTGAACAGCCGTGGGAAGAGGATTTTGGCAAACCGGATCGTATTGTTACAGCGCTGGATATTATGACGGAAGGCCCGTTGGGCGGCGCAGCGTTTAATAACGAGTTTGGACGCCCGGCGCTAAACGGCTATTTCCGTACCTATGAAGAGAGAGTGAATAGTCACAACGGCGAAGAGCTGCGCGGTTATCACAAACCGATCATGCTGGCCGGAGGAATCGGTAATATTCGAGCCGATCATGTGCAGAAAGGGGTGATCGAAATCGGCGCGAAACTGATCGTGCTGGGTGGCCCGGCAATGAATATCGGTTTGGGCGGTGGCGCGGCCTCGTCCATGGCATCCGGCCAGTCTGACGCCGATCTTGATTTCGCCTCGGTACAGCGTGATAACCCGGAAATGGAACGTCGTTGCCAGGAAGTTATCGACCGCTGCTGGCAGTTAGGGGAAGAGAACCCGATTCTGTTTATTCACGATGTTGGCGCAGGTGGGTTGTCGAATGCGATGCCGGAGCTGGTCAGCGACGGCGGGCGCGGTGGTCGGTTTGAGCTGCGTGATATTCTCAGTGATGAGCCAGGCATGAGTCCGCTCGAAATCTGGTGTAATGAGTCGCAAGAACGTTATGTGCTGGCGGTTGCGGCAGATCAACTGGCGCTGTTTGATGAGCTATGCCGCCGTGAGCGCGCGCCTTATGCGGTGATCGGCGAGGCGACCGAAGCGCAGCATTTGTTGCTTACAGATAATCATTTTAATAATCAGCCAATTGATATGCCGCTGGATGTGCTGCTCGGCAAAACACCAAAAATGACCCGCGATGTGACGACCCGCCAGGCTGCTGGCGAGGCGTTCGATCGCCAGGGGATAGAGCTTGCCGAAGCGGTAAAACGTGTGCTGCATCTGCCTGCTGTTGCGGAAAAAACGTTCCTGGTAACCATTGGCGACCGTACGGTAACAGGGATGGTGTCCCGCGATCAGATGGTGGGGCCGTGGCAGGTCCCGGTTGCTAACTGCGCGGTTACCACTGCCAGCCTCGATAGCTACTATGGCGAAGCGATGGCGATAGGCGAACGTGCGCCTGTTGCTCTGCTCGATTTCGCGGCATCTGCCCGTCTGGCTGTCGGCGAAGCATTAACTAACATCGCGGCGACGCAAATTGGCGATATTAAACGTATTAAGCTCTCGGCAAACTGGATGGCAGCGGCGGGGCATCCGGGTGAAGATGCGGGGCTGTATGCGGCGGTGAAAGCCGTGGGTGAAGAGCTCTGCCCGGCGCTGGGGTTGACCATTCCGGTGGGTAAAGACTCCATGTCGATGAAAACCCGTTGGCAGGAGGGGAGCGAACAGCGTGAGATGACTTCGCCGCTATCGCTGGTGATTTCCGCTTTCGCGCGTGTAGAAGATGTGCGCCACACGGTCACCCCGCAGCTTGTTACCGAAGACAATGCGCTGCTGCTTATTGATTTGGGCAACGGTAACAATGCGCTCGGCGCAACGGCGCTGGCACAGGTGTACCGTCAGCTTGGCGATAAACCAGCGGATGTCCGTAACGTCGAGCAACTGAAAGGCTTCTATGATGCAATTCAGGCGCTGGTGGCGGACAGCAAACTGCTGGCTTACCACGATCGTTCTGATGGCGGTCTGTTGGTTACCCTTGCTGAAATGGCATTTGCTGGTCATTGCGGCATTACGGTTGATATTGCCAGCCTTGGCAACGATCGCCTGGCGGCACTCTTTAATGAAGAACTTGGTGCGGTGATTCAGGTACGCGCCAGCGATCGCGAAGCCGTTGAGAGTGTGCTGGCGGCTTACGGTCTGGAAGAGTGCGTACACTATTTAGGTCAGGCGATGGCAGGCGATCGGTTTGTTATCGAAGCTGATGGCCAGTCCGTGTTCAGCGAAAGTCGTAGCACACTGCGTATATGGTGGGCGGAAACCACGTGGCAAATGCAGCGCCTGCGTGATAACCCGGAGTGTGCCGATCAGGAGCATCAGGCAAAGGCTCAGGACAACGATCCGGGTCTTAATGTTAAGCTCTCTTTTGATCTCAATGAAGATATTGCCGCGCCTTTTATCGCTACAGGGGCGCGACCCAAAGTGGCGGTGTTGCGTGAACAGGGGGTTAACTCCCACGTCGAGATGGCGGCGGCATTCCATCGGGCTGGCTTCGATGCCATCGACGTGCATATGAGCGATCTGCTGGCGGGACGCACAGGATTGGAAAACTTCCACACGTTGGTGGCTTGTGGTGGTTTCTCGTATGGAGATGTGCTGGGCGCAGGTGAGGGTTGGGCTAAATCCATTCTCTTTAATGACCGGGTACGTGATGAGTTTGAAACCTTCTTCCATCGTCCACAAACGCTGGCATTGGGTGTATGTAATGGTTGCCAGATGATGTCCAATTTGCGCGAACTTATCCCGGGGAGCGAACTGTGGCCGCGTTTTGTGCGTAACCAGTCCGATCGTTTTGAAGCGCGTTTTAGCCTGGTGGAAGTGACGCAAAGTCCATCGCTGCTGCTCAGTGGCATGGTCGGTTCCCAAATGCCGATTGCGGTCTCCCATGGCGAAGGTCGTGTTGAAGTACGAGACGGCGCACATCTGGCCGCGCTGGAAAGCAAAGGGTTAGTGGCGCTGCGCTACGTTGATAACTTCGGCAAGGTTACTGAAACTTATCCGGCCAACCCGAACGGTTCACCTAACGGTATTACTGCCGTTACCACCGAAAGTGGTCGTGTGACTATTATGATGCCGCATCCGGAGCGTGTGTTCCGTACGGTTGCTAACTCCTGGCACCCGGAAAATTGGGGCGAGGATGGCCCATGGATGCGTATCTTCCGCAACGCCCGTAAACAATTGGGTTAAGCGTCATGATGAAAAGCCTTCTTCTGGTCAGAAGAAGGCTTTTTTCTATATGAATGTCTACTTTTAACGACATGTTTAGTTTATGGTGTCGCCGAAAAGAGACATATAACTTGTTGATTTATATAATCTAAAAGAAGTACCTCTCAGGGTGTTGCTAAACGGAGACACCTTGTTTGAAATGTGTACAACTCATAAAAAACAATCTCTTATATAAAATCATTAAATATCAATAGGATATTTTTTATCTATGCAGGTTGGCACAGAGAATGCATAACAATAGGTAGTGGCTCATTCACCTTCTTATGTCAGCCCCTTCGGGACGCGCTACATAAACTTCGAATGACGCACTTAAAGGTGCCTGCCGTCCACCTGCTGATCATTGCAATCGCTTTATCAGATATCGGACGAAACGTTGAGTAAGGCACCGCCTAATTTCATAACAAAGCCGGGTTTATGCCCGGCTTTGTTGTTTCTGGCGTTCCGCTCAGCTAGCATCCCTTTACCTTGTCTTGCGAGATAATTGTATTGAAACGCTGGCTTGTTTTCCCCCGCTCACTACGTCAACTGGTAATGATGGCATTCCTGTTGATTTTATTGCCGCTATTGGTGCTTGCCTGGCAGGCATGGCAGAGCCTGAACGCGCTAAGTGCTCAGGCTCTGCAAACTAACCGCACCACGCTCATTGATGCCAGACGCAGCGAAGCGATGACCAACGCGGCGCTGGAGATGGAGCGTAGCTACCGGCAGTATTGCGTACTGGACGATCCCACGCTTGAACGTGTGTATCAGAATCAGCGTAAACGTTACAGTGAAATGCTTGATGCCCATGCTGGCGTTCTTCCTGACGATAAGCTTTACCAGGCCCTGCGCCAGGATCTCAACTCCCTGGCGCAACTGCAATGTACCAACAGCGGGCCTTCTGCTACGGCGTCCGGTCAGTTGGAAGCCTTCGCTGCCGCCAATACCGATATGGTGCAATCAACCCGCGCGGTGATCTTCTCCCGTGGGCAACGGTTGCAACTGGAAATCGCCGAGCGCGGGCAGTTTTTTGGCTGGCAGGCGCTGGTACTGTTTCTGGTCAGTCTCTGTCTGGTGCTGCTCTTTACCCGCATGATTATTGGTCCGGTAAAAGGGATCGAACGGATGATCAATCGGTTGGGGGAAGGCCGGACACTTGGACAGCGTGTCACTTTTAAGGGGCCGCGGGAACTGCGTTATGTGGGGGAACGCATTATCTGGCTGAGTGAAAGACTTGCCTGGCTGGAGTCTCAGCGGCATCAATTTTTACGCCACATTTCCCATGAGCTGAAAACGCCGCTCGCCAGTATGCGCGAAGGTACTGAGTTGCTCGCCGATGAAGTCGTGGGTCCCCTGACCGCTGAGCAAAAAGAGGTAGTAGAGATCCTTGATGTCAGCAGCAGAAATCTGCAAAAACTGATTGAACAGTTACTGGACTATAACCGCAAGCTGGCTGAGGGTGCGGTCGAACTGGAGAAGGTTGAAATCGCACCACTGGTTGAGATGGTTATCTCCGCTCACAGTTTACCAGCACGAGCTAAAATGATGCATACCGAGGTCGCGCTTGACGCAGTTACCTGCCAGGCTGAACCCATGTTACTGATGAGCGTACTGGATAATCTTTATTCCAACGCGGTGCACTATGGTGCTGAATCCGGTAACATTTATCTGCATAGCTATACTGTCGGCTCGCGTCTCTTCATTGATGTAGCAAATACCGGTACGCCGATCCCGAAAGCGGAACGCGACATGATCTTTGAACCCTTTTATCAGGGTAGCCATCAACGAAAAGGGGCGGTTAAAGGGAGTGGGCTAGGATTAAGTATTGCAAGGGATTGTATTCGCCGTATGCAGGGCGAACTATATCTGGTGAGTGACAGCAAAACTGACGTCTGTTTCCGTATTGAGCTGCCGCTCAATACGTCGGAAAAACCCATTAAATGAATATAAGTCTGGTGACTATGTCGCATCTTTTTTCCCGCGCAGTTAACGCGGTTTTACTGCAAAACAAATGGCTTCGCGCACTTCCTTGCCTGCTGCTTGCCGGGTGTGTCGTGCAAAAAACACCCAGCGCCATTAATGATCAGCAGGAAGAGCGGCTCCCTGAACATCAACTGGCGGATTTTCTCTCGACGGAGTGTGATGATATCTGGTCACTGTCAGGTTCTCATGTTGATACAAATCCGTTGTACTGGCTGCGCGCTATGGATTGCGCGCAGCGTTTGTCTCCGGTTGTTGCGCGCGCTGAGGCGCGAACCTGGCCTGACGATAGCTGGCAGGGTACCTTCAGGCGCGGCATCATGCTCTCTAACGCAAAAATATCACCGCCGGAAAGACGTGAATATACCACCCGGCTGGAAGCGTTGAGCCCCTCAATACCCACGCAGGTGCGCCCCTTGTTTCAGCTCTGGCGCGAGGGCCAACTGCTACAGTTGCAGCTTGCACAAGAGCGTAGCCGCTACGTTAAGCTGCAACAATCGACAGACAGTGAATTAGATACGTTGCGCCAGCAGCAGCAATATCTCCATCAGCAACTGGAGAGCACCACACAAAAGCTGCAAAACCTGACTGATATCGAACGGCGGCTCTCTACGCGTAAACCCGCTACCACCGATCTGCCGGATAGCGCACGTCCACCTAAAACGGAAGGTGATCAAGAGGAAGTGAAACCATGACAAGCCGTAAACCTGCCCACCTGTTGCTGGTGGATGACGACCCGGGCCTATTGAAGCTGCTGGGGCTACGCCTCACCAGTGAAGGCTATAGCATTGTCACCGCGGAAAGTGGTCAGGAGGGGTTACGTATTCTTGCCCGTGAGCAGGTCGATTTGGTTATCAGCGATCTGCGTATGGATGAGATGGACGGCATGCAACTGTTTACGGAAATCCAGCGTGTTCAGCCGGGGATGCCGGTAATCATTCTTACGGCGCACGGCTCGATCCCCGATGCGGTGGCGGCAACGCAGCAGGGAGTCTTTAGTTTTCTCACCAAACCGGTAGATAAAGACGCCCTATACAAAGCGATAGATGATGCGCTGGAGCATAGCGGTTCTGCCAGTGACGATCAGTGGCGCGAAACCATCGTTACCCGCAGCCCGCTGATGTTACGTCTGTTGGAGCAGGCGAGAATGGTGGCGCAATCAGATGTGAGTGTGCTGATTAATGGGCAGAGCGGTACCGGGAAGGAGATCCTCGCACAAGCGATCCATAACGCCAGCCCGCGCAATAAAAATGCCTTTATTGCTATTAACTGTGGAGCATTACCAGAGCAATTGCTGGAATCGGAACTTTTCGGTCATGCGCGTGGCGCCTTTACCGGCGCAGTTAGTAGTCGAGAGGGGCTTTTTCAGGCAGCCGAGGGCGGTACTCTGTTTCTGGACGAAATTGGCGATATGCCGATTCCTTTGCAGGTTAAGCTATTGCGTGTGTTGCAGGAGCGTAAAGTACGCCCGCTCGGCAGCAACCGTGACATTGATATCAATGTTCGCATCATCTCGGCGACTCATCGCGATCTCCCGAAAGCGATGGCGCGTGGTGAATTTCGTGAGGATCTCTTCTATCGTCTCAATGTCGTGAACTTAAAGATCCCGACGCTGGCTGAGCGAGCAGAAGATATTCCTCTGTTAGCAAATCATCTGTTACGTCAGTCGGCTGACCGGCATAAACCCTTTGTGCGAGCCTTCTCGACAGACGCCATGAAACGGTTGATGACAGCCTCCTGGCCGGGCAATGTGCGCCAGTTAGTGAACGTTATTGAGCAATGTGTGGCGCTGACCTCATCGCCAGTGATTAGCGATGCGCTCGTTGAGCAGGCGCTGGAAGGGGAGAATACGGCGCTTCCGACTTTCGTTGAAGCGCGTAATCAGTTTGAACTCAACTACTTGCGTAAGCTGCTGCAAATCACCAAGGGGAATGTGACCCATGCAGCCCGCATGGCGGGACGTAACCGCACTGAATTTTATAAATTACTTTCACGACACGAATTAGACGCCAATGACTTTAAAGAGTAATGGTATGATACTGTGAGCAACCGTTTACGATGCAGCAGACTGGCAAGAGCGTTTAAGGACCACCGACCATGAAAAAGATTGATGCGATAATTAAACCTTTCAAACTGGATGATGTGCGCGAAGCACTGGCAGAAGTGGGCATCACTGGTATGACAGTAACTGAAGTGAAAGGTTTTGGTCGCCAGAAAGGCCATACCGAGCTCTACCGCGGCGCAGAGTATATGGTGGACTTTCTGCCAAAAGTGAAGATTGAGATCGTGGTCAGCGATGATATCGTTGATACCTGCGTCGATACTATCATTCGCACGGCGCAAACCGGCAAGATCGGCGACGGCAAAATCTTTGTCTTTGATGTCGCGCGTGTAGTACGCATCCGTACTGGCGAAGAAGACGACGCGGCAATCTAACTTCTTCCAGCAACCCCTCTTCCTTCTGGGGAGAGGGGCGGGGTGAGGCAAGATTTTGTTACAGCACTTTATGCGGGCCAAAGCATTCGTAATGAATGTTCTCGTTAGCAACACCCAGCGTTACCAGTTGCCGGGCGGCAAACTGCATAAATGCAACCGGGCCGCAGAGATAAAACTGCATGTGCGGATCGCTGAATTTCCCTTCAAGCGCCGTTAAATCCATTAATCCTTCGCTATCGAAACGATCCCCTGCTGCCGGTTGGCGATACCAGACATGCTGATAAAAGCGCTCCAGCGTGGCGCCGAGTTCACTGACTTCATCGGCGAAGGCGTGAACCTGGCCATTTTCGGCGGCGTGAAACCAGTTAACCTGGGCGCGATGTTGTGATTTCGCCAGCGTGTCGAGCATCGCTAACATGGGGGTTTGCCCAACGCCTGCTGAAATAAGCGTAACTGGGGTATCGGTCGAAACATTCAGGAAGAAATCACCGGCGGGGGCGGCCAGATGAACAACATCACCCGGTTTTGCTACATTATGCAGCCAGTTTGAAACCTGCCCGTTTTCTTCGTGCTTGACTGCAATGCGGTAGCTCTTACCGTTTGGTTTACGCGTTAAAGAGTACTGGCGAATTTCCTGATTGGCGAAGCCTTCTGGCTTTAACCAGACGGCAAGGTACTGCCCTGGCTGATAATCGGCAACATCCTGACCATCCACTGGTACAAATTCGAAGCTGGTAATCAGTGCGCTTTGGGGAATTTTCTCTTGCAGACGGAAGGCGCGAGTGCCGTTCCAGCCGCCGCGTTTTTGGGCATGTTCCTGATAGATTTGCGCTTCACGATTGATAAACACGCCTGCCAGCACGCCATAAGCTTTACCCCAGGCGTCTAAAACCTCTTGCCCTGGGCTGAACATCTCATCCAATGTGGCCAGCAAGTGCGCACCCACAATATCGTACTGTTCTGGTTTGATTTGAAAACTGGTGTGTTTCTGGGCGATTTTCTCTACTGCCGGCAGCAGGGCGGCAAGATTATCAATATTACTGGCATACGCCGCAATGGCATTAAATAGCGCTTCTCGCTGATCGCCGTTGCGCTGGTTGCTCATATTGAAAATCTCTTTCAGCTCCGGATTATGCGTGAACATACGATCATAAAAATGGGCTGTCAGCCTGGGACCGGTAGCGGCCAGGAGAGGGAGAGTTGCTTTAACGGTTGCGATGGTTTGAGCGTCAAGCATGGTGGCTTCCTTTTAATAACGACTATTTAAAGATGTATTTTAAATGAATCTTATAGCGACTCGCTTGGCGTTGTAAATAGTGGGCAATGAAAGCAAGGATTTAGATGGTGAATAATTTGCATCACAAAGCTGAAAAGAAATCCGCTTTGCTGAAGTTGCATAACCGCAAGCAAACCCTTATGTGGTGGGAAGCCAATCGTTTGCGTAAAAACCTTTGTCAAGACCTGTCATCAGGGTATGAATACGTTATACTGTCAGCCGTTGCCCAGAGCGGGTCCCCATTTAAGTTGTAATTTCGTTAGCTGAGTCAGGAGATGCGGATGTTAAAGCGTGAAATGAACATTGCCGATTATGATGCCGAATTATGGCAGGCGATGGAGCAAGAAAAAGTACGTCAGGAAGAACACATTGAACTAATCGCCTCCGAAAACTACACCAGCCCGCGCGTGATGCAGGCGCAGGGTTCTCAACTGACGAACAAATATGCTGAAGGTTATCCTGGCAAACGTTACTACGGCGGTTGCGAATACGTAGATATTGTTGAGCAACTGGCTATTGATCGTGCGAAAGAGCTGTTTGGCGCAGATTATGCCAACGTTCAACCGCACTCCGGCTCACAGGCTAACTTCGCTGTTTACACCTCGCTGCTGGAGCCGGGCGATACCGTGCTCGGTATGAATCTGGCGCATGGCGGCCACCTGACTCACGGCTCTCCTGTTAACTTCTCAGGCAAACTTTACAACATCGTGCCTTACGGCATCGATAACACCGGCCATATTGATTACAACGATCTGGCAAGCCAGGCGCAGAAACATAAACCGAAAATGATCATCGGCGGTTTCTCTGCTTATTCAGGTGTGGTTGACTGGGCGAAAATGCGCGAAATTGCCGACAGCATCGGTGCTTACCTGTTTGTCGATATGGCTCACGTTGCAGGCCTGGTTGCTGCGGGCGTTTACCCGAACCCGGTTCCGCATGCGCATGTTGTCACCACCACTACCCATAAAACCCTGGCGGGTCCGCGCGGTGGTCTGATCCTCGCGAAAGGCGGTAGCGAAGAGCTGTATAAAAAACTCAACTCAGCGGTCTTCCCTGGTGGCCAGGGCGGCCCACTGATGCATGTTATCGCAGGTAAAGCGGTAGCGCTGAAAGAGGCGATGGAGCCGGAGTTCAAAGCTTACCAGCAGCAGGTCGCTAAAAACGCTAAGGCCATGGTCGAAGTGTTCCTGAATCGCGGTTATAAAGTGGTTTCTGGCGGTACCGATAACCACCTGTTCCTGCTGGACCTGGTTGATAAAAACCTGACCGGTAAAGAGGCGGATGCCGCACTGGGTCGCGCCAATATCACGGTTAACAAAAACAGCGTGCCGAACGATCCGAAGAGCCCGTTTGTCACTTCCGGCATCCGTATTGGTAGCCCGGCGGTAACGCGTCGCGGTTTCAAAGAGGCGGAAGTGAAAGAGCTGGCTGGCTGGATGTGTGACGTGCTGGACAATATCAATGACGAAGGCGTCATTGAACGTACGAAACAGAAAGTGCTGGATATCTGCGCTCGTTTCCCGGTGTACGCATAAGTTTTTGCCGGATGATGTTCGGTCAGAACATGCCGTAAGGCCGCCCTGGGCGGCCTTTTTTATATTTTGAGGTTGGCAGCATTGTTATATCAATGTTACTTGCCAGTTCAGCTTTTTGCCGCCAGACTATCGCCACCATTCAGGAGGAAATCATGGTCTTGCAGTCCACGCGCTGGCTGGCGCTCGCTTATTTTACCTACTTTTTTAGCTACGGCATTTTTTTACCTTTCTGGAGCGTCTGGCTTAAAGGCGTCGGGTTAACGCCAGAGATCATTGGCATGTTGCTCGGCGCAGGCCTGGTCGCGCGGTTTCTTGGTAGCCTGTTGATAGCTCCGCGCGTTAGCGATCCCTCCCGCCTTATTAACGCACTACGTATTCTTGCGCTGGTTACCCTGCTGTTTGCTTTGGCGTTTTATGCGGGCAGTAATGTTGTCTGGTTAGCGGTCATCATTGTCGGTTTTAATCTCTTCTTTTCCCCTTTAGTGCCGCTGACCGATGCGCTGGCAGGAACCTGGCAAAAACAGATCACCATGGATTACGGGCGGGTCAGACTGTGGGGTTCCATCGCTTTTGTGATTGGCTCGGCGTTGACGGGGAAACTGGTGAGCCTGTTTGATTATCGGGCAATTGTGGCGCTGCTGACGCTCGGTGTAGCGTCGATGTTGCTTGGAATGCTGCTACGTCCTTCCGTGCAACCGCAAGGGGAAAATCGCCAGCAGGATGGAGCAGGTTGGCAAGCGTGGCGCGGACTGATTGTTCAGAACTGGCGTTTTTTGGCCTGTGTGTCGCTGTTACAGGGGGCGCATGCAGCCTATTATGGCTTTAGCGCTATCTACTGGCAGTCGGTCGGATACTCTGCTTCTACCGTGGGGTATCTCTGGTCGTTAGGCGTTGTCGCTGAAGTTATTATTTTTGCGCTAAGTAACAGGTTATTTCGCCGCTTCAGTGCCCGCGATTTGCTGTTGCTTTCAGCGGTATGCGGCCTGTTACGCTGGAGTCTGATGGCGTGGACAACAGATTTGTCGTGGCTTATCGTTGCGCAGATCCTCCATTGCGGCACCTTTACCGTTTGTCACCTGGCCGCCATGCGCTATATCTCCGCGCGACAGGGTAGTGAAGTGATTCGTCTGCAAGCGGTCTACTCCGCAGTGGCGATGGGGGGCAGTATTGCCGTGATGACCATGGTGGCGGGTTTCCTCTTTGAACATCTGCATCAGGGGCTATTCGGCGTTATGGCATTGCTGGTCATCCCGGCACTATTCCTTCGCCCTAATATCACCCCGCAACCAGCTGCGAGCGATTAACCCTCCAGCATAGTACGGATATGGTGTTGCTGCTGTTCGCTTAACGCCTCTGCGGTGTGAATAAGCGGCGGTGAAAAGAGCGGTAGCGGTGTGGCATATGGGGTGATAATCAAGGTGATATCACGCGGCACGCCCTCTGCGCAGAAGGTTGATAGCGGCAGATGTTGAATATTGAGCGGCAGCAGCGTTAGCTCGCGAAGCTGCTGTTCAATCGCTTTCTCTCGTAAGGCATCTTCGCCAGTAATTAATAGCACCTGTTTTTCATGAAGATCGGATTCCTGCATCAGCCATGCGCCGAAAATCACTGCGACTAATCCGGCCTCTTCATCGCTAAAACGCAGATTAAACTCCTCCTCCACCGCTTGCAGCGCATCCCGCGTGGTGCGCATCAGGCGTGGGTAGAGCTGGTGTATCTCTTCCGGCAGTTGGTTATCAATACCAATGCCGAACAGGCTGCGATCCAACGCCTGCGCCAGGTGGACATAGAGTTGATGCGTTAGCCCTTGTTCATCGCTAAAATTCATCTCCGCCAGCATATGAAAACGGGCAATCATCCGGCTAATCGCCTGTTGTAGTCGGCGATCCTGCAGGTGCTCATCATGCAGCGGGTCCGGGGTACGCACCAACATAAACAGTAGTGAAAGGAACAGATGCTCATTTTCCTGCGGGTGGGCGATTACCCGCCGACGCCAGTGGCCGACAATATCCTGCGCCACCAGATATTCGGTGCGCATGCTGGCCCACTCTTGCTGTATCGGATTAAATTCAGGCATATATCCATGGTGATTTTGCAACAGACAGTACTGTAAATAGAGGCGTAAAAATTGCGTATCACGGCTTTCAAATGAACGTTGTAACCGCCGCGCGCAGAGTTTGATTAAGGCATGCAGATTGGTATCGTCGTAGAGCGTTCTGGAGATGCCTTGTTGTTTGAGCGCCGCTTTTAACGCCGGGGCAAACTGTTGCGTGATAAATTGCGGGCACAACCGCAGCGCGCGTCGCAGCCAGTGCAGCAGGCATAAACGCTGATCGAGTGTGGCGCCTTCCAGCCGGTAGCTGCCATTTTGGTGGGGCACAATGGAAAGGCGGTGATAACGTTGGATCTCATTTTCTGTTTCGGCAATATCCTGCCGGGCAATAGCGTCGTCCACTCCATTCATGGCGCTGATGTTTTCCATGGTGACATTGTGCCCGGGTAACGCGAGCATCAGAAGCACCTGGCAGCGTCGCTGCGAGCTGGAGAGCGCAGATGGCGGTGACAATGTGATAGTCATCTGTCAAATTCCAGTGAGGGTATTTGATAAGCGTAGTTAAAGGAATCTTCAACGTTAGCGCAGCGGCTGCTCTTTCCTTCAGGAATGCAGGAGAGCATCACAGAATTTTTCACGTGAGGAACACATGCGAATAGTCAAACAAAGCGTCTGCGCGCTCTTTCTCGCGCTTTTATCGTTCACTATAGCGGCGCACCCCCACAGCTTTATCCGCTTAAAAACAGAAGTCTTAGGGGATAATGGACAATTTATCGGTTTAAAAATGCGCTGGACGATGGATGAGCTTACCTCTGCCGATCTGCTCTATGACGCGGGTGATGCACAACCCGGTGATGAGATCTGGAAGAAACTGGCGGCTGAAGTCATGGCTAATGTGTTAGGACAACACTATTTCAGTGAGATTTGGCATAACGGGCAAAAAGTGAAGTTTCTTGACCGGCCCGCTGAATACGGTATGGAGCGTGAAGGGTATCAGGCGGTGTTAACTTTCATTCTGCCGCTGGCAACGCCGCAGCCGCTGAAAGGTCAGCAATTTACCTTTACTACTTATGATCCGGGATACTATGTGGATATGAGCTATGAAGAAAACGGGGATGTTACTCTTGCACCCGACGTGCAACACCTCTGTAAAGTGGCTGTCTCTACGCCGAATCCAGGCGAAGAGGTGTTGAGTTATGCGCAGTCACTGGATAAAGAAGATGCGCCGGAAGAAGATATGCAGCTCGGTAAACAGTTTGCCCAAACGGTAACATTGTCATGTCAGTAATCGTTGAACGGCAAAACCGCTCGCGCCGTTTATTATCCTGGTGGCCATTAATCGTTTTTATTTTATGTGCCATTGTTGCTGCCGTTTGGCTATGGCAGATATGGCCGCAGGTGATGCTAAAAAGCGTCCTTTGGCAGCGCGATATTCATTCGCAGATGAGCGTAATGCTAAAAAGTGTGGCACAGCATCCTGGCAAAACGGGTGGTTCGCTGTTGCTGTTTAGCTTTATTTATGGCGTGCTTCACGCCCTTGGGCCAGGACATGGCAAAGTGGTGATCACTACCTGGCTGGCAACACACCCCTCAAAGCTGAAATCCGCGCTTTCTTTAACTCTCGCCTCTGCGCTATTGCAGGGGGTGGTGGCGATTGGGCTGGTCGTTGTGGTACTGACTGTTTTGGCGCTTCCCGCGAGGCAACTACATCTGAGTGGTTACTGGCTGGAGAAGGGGAGTTATCTGCTGGTTGGTGTGTTGGGTATGTTTTTATGCTGGCGCGGAGTCAAAAAGTTAGTCGCTTTGCTTAGGAAACCTTCTTTTCGCGCTTTTAGCGCACCGCATGTGCATCACGACAGCTGCGGCTGTGCGCATCAGCATCTGCCTTCGCCTGAACAGATCCAAAGTGGTGAAAGGTTAATGGTTGTGCTGTCAATGGGAATGCGCCCCTGCTCGGGAGCCATCATGGTACTGTTGTTCAGTAAAGTGGTCGGGGTTTTCGCCTGGGGCATAGCCTCGGCGCTGGCGATGGCGGCAGGTACAGCGTTAACTATCAGCGCGCTGGCCTTGCTGGTGCACAGTTTCCGTCAATGGGCAATGAAGCTAAGCGGTAAGCGACCAACGACGCTGTGGCGTCAGGTCGGCTGGAATACGCTCTCTTTCGCGGGGGGAGTGTTGCTGATTGGTGCGGCGCTAGTGATGTGGTTCAGTGTATTGCCACCCGGTGGGGGATTACGCGTCTTTTGAAGATGCCCGGCAGGTGCGCCGGGCATTAAACGAATTAACTTAGCGCTTCAGCGCTTCGCTTAACTCTTCGCGCATATTCGCCAGCATCGCTTTCACAACGCGTGGGTTACCGGCGACGATATTACCGCTCATCATATAATTGTGACCGCCAGTGAAATCGCACACTAAACCACCTGCTTCGCGTACCAGCAGCTCACCTGCGGCAAAATCCCACGGTTTCAGACCGATTTCAAAGTAACCATCTACGCGACCTGCGGCAACATAAGCCAGGTCCAACGCAGCAGAGCCGGAACGGCGGAAGTCTGCACATTCGGTAAACAGTTTGCCAATGATTTTAATGTAAGTAACAGAGTGCTGTTTGGCTTTGAACGGGAAACCGGTCGCCAGAATGGTGCCATCCAGATCGCGAGCATTGCTGCCGCGCAGACGATAACCGTTCAGTTGCGTGCCCTGACCGCGTGTGGCAGTGAAGAGTTCGTTACGCATCGGATCGTAAACCACAGCCACTTCAGTGCGGCCTTTGATACGAACGGCGATTGATACGGCGAAATGCGGTAAGCGTTTGATAAAGTTGGTAGTGCCATCCAGTGGATCGATAACCCATTGCACATCCTGGTCAGTGCCTACGTGCTCACCACTCTCTTCGGTGATAATAGTGTGTTGCGGGTAAGATTTGCGGATGGTGTCAATAATCACAGCTTCTGCTGCTTTATCAACGTTAGTCACGAAATCATTGCTGCCTTTCTGGCTGGTCTCTACGGTGTCAGGCGTTTCGTAGTTTTTGGCAATTAAATTACCCGCCTTGCGCGCAGCACGCACGGCGATGTTCAGCATCGGATGCATCGGTATCTCTCACTGGATGTTAAAGAACGGAAAACGGCGCATATCATAGCAGCCAATTCGGATTATGTCTTCGGTTTATGATAATATGCGAGAATATTCTTTAGCCGTTGAAATCTTATGCTGCAAAATATTCGAATCGTACTGGTAGAAACGTCCCACACTGGCAATATGGGCTCTGTCGCCCGCGCTATGAAAACGATGGGTTTAACTAATCTGTGGCTGGTTAACCCGCTGGTCAAGCCTGATTCTCAGGCTATTGCGCTGGCGGCAGGCGCCAGCGATGTGATTGGCAATGCGAATATTGTCGATACACTGGATGAAGCATTAGCGGGTTGTAGTCTGGTGGTTGGCACCAGCGCGCGTTCCCGCACGTTGCCGTGGCCGATGCTTGATCCACGCGAATGTGGTGTGAAAAGCGTGGCTGAAGCGCAACACGCTCCGATCGCGCTGGTATTTGGTCGCGAACGTGTAGGGCTAACCAATGAAGAACTACAAAAATGCCACTATCATGTTGCCATTGCCGCGAACCCAGAATATAGCTCGTTGAATCTGGCGATGGCTGTGCAGGTTATCGCTTATGAAGTTCGTATGGCCTGGCTGGCGATACAAGAGAGTGATGCGCCTGCCCAAGCGGATGAGACGCCTTATCCCTTAGTGGACGATCTGGAGCGTTTTTACGGTCACCTGGAACAAACGCTACTGGCGACAGGGTTTATTCGTGAAAATCATCCAGGCCAGGTGATGAACAAGCTGCGCCGCCTGTTTACGCGTGCGCGCCCGGAAAGTCAGGAGTTAAATATCCTGCGCGGAATATTAGCGTCTATTGAGCAACAGAATAAACAGCATTAATGGACTAATACTTGACTAAAACAGTCAAGTAAATAGTTGACCAAATTAGTCAGGAATGTCAGACTTGCCGCTGCTATGCAACACGAACATTTTAATAATAATCCCCGGGCAGGGGCAGGTTTGAGGTGAGTAAGACATGAGACTGACATCTAAAGGGCGTTATGCCGTGACCGCAATGCTGGACGTTGCCCTCAACTCCGATGCGGGCCCGGTTCCGTTGGCTGATATTTCCGAGCGACAGGGTATTTCCCTCTCTTATCTGGAGCAGCTTTTCTCCCGTCTGCGTAAAAATGGCCTGGTTGCCAGCGTACGTGGTCCGGGCGGTGGTTATCTGTTAGGTAAAGACGCAGGCAGCATCGCTGTCGGAGAAGTTATCAGCGCAGTTGACGAATCTGTAGACGCAACCCGCTGCCAGGGTAAAAGCGGCTGTCAGGGCGGTGATAAGTGCCTGACGCACGCACTGTGGCGTGATCTGAGTGACCGTCTGACTGACTTCTTAAATAACATCACGTTAGGCGAGCTGGTGAATAACCAGGAAGTCCTTGATGTTTCCGGTCGTCAGCACACCCAAGAAACCCATCGCAGCACCCGCGCACAAGACGCAATCGACGTTAAATTGCGCGCATAATAAAAACTGTATTCTGAATCAGGCCAGGGCATATTTACATATGCCCTGTTGACACGGTCGTACATCCAGCCGGTTGCCTGATTCCTTGCATTGAAGCGATGTACGGAGTTTAAAGAGCAATGAAATTACCGATTTATCTCGACTATTCCGCAACCACGCCGGTGGATCCGCGTGTTGCCGAGAAAATGATGCAGTTTCTGACCCTGGACGGGACCTTTGGTAACCCTGCTTCCCGTTCACACCGTTTTGGCTGGCAAGCAGAAGAGGCGGTAGATATCGCCCGTAATCAGATTGCAGAACTGGTTGGTGCCGATCCGCGTGAAATTGTTTTCACATCCGGCGCAACGGAATCCGACAACCTGGCGATTAAAGGCGCAGCCAACTTTTATCAGAAAAAAGGCAAGCACATCATCACCAGCAAAACCGAGCATAAAGCCGTGTTGGATACCTGTCGCCAACTGGAACGTGAAGGTTTCGAAGTGACTTACCTTGCGCCGCAGAGCAACGGTATTATCGATCTGCAAGAGCTGGAAGCCGCAATGCGTGATGACACCATTCTGGTTTCTATCATGCACGTGAATAACGAAATTGGCGTGGTTCAGGATATCGCTACTATTGGCGAAATGTGCCGTGCTCGCGGTATTATTTATCATGTTGACGCGACTCAGAGTGTGGGCAAGCTGCCTATCGACCTCAGTCAGCTGAAAGTGGATCTGATGTCCTTCTCCGGTCATAAAATTTATGGTCCGAAAGGTATCGGTGCCCTCTATGTTCGCCGCAAGCCGCGTATTCGTATCGAAGCGCAGATGCACGGCGGTGGTCACGAACGCGGCATGCGTTCCGGTACCTTACCTGTGCATCAGATAGTCGGCATGGGCGAAGCTTATCGCATCGCAAAAGAAGAGATGGCCAGTGAAATGGAACGTCTGCGCGGTCTGCGTAGCCGTCTGTGGAATGGCATCAAAGATATCGAAGAAGTTTACCTTAATGGCTCCCTTGAGCAGGGCGCGCCGAACATTCTCAACGTGAGCTTTAACTACGTTGAAGGCGAGTCGCTGATTATGGCGCTGAAAGATCTGGCTGTTTCTTCCGGTTCTGCTTGTACTTCGGCGAGCCTGGAGCCGTCCTACGTGCTGCGCGCGTTAGGGATGAATGATGAGCTGGCGCATAGCTCCATCCGTTTCTCTTTAGGGCGTTTTACCACTGAAGAAGAGATCGATTACACCATTGCATTGGTACGTAAATCCATTGGTCGTCTGCGTGAACTCTCTCCGCTGTGGGAAATGTTCAAGCAGGGCGTGGATATCAACTCCATTGAATGGGCTCATCATTAATAACGGTTGCGGAAACAGGAGAATTTAAAATGGCTTATAGCGAAAAAGTAATCGATCACTATGAAAATCCGCGCAACGTGGGTTCGTTCGACAATGGCGACGACAGCGTAGGTAGCGGCATGGTGGGCGCGCCAGCATGTGGTGACGTCATGAAGCTGCAAATCAAAGTTAACGATAAAGGCATTATCGAAGACGCGCGGTTTAAAACATATGGCTGTGGTTCAGCCATCGCGTCCAGCTCGCTGGTCACTGAGTGGGTGAAAGGTAAATCGCTGGACGAAGCGCAGGCGATTAAAAACACCGATATTGCCGAAGAGCTGGAACTGCCGCCAGTGAAAATTCACTGTTCAATCCTGGCGGAAGATGCGATTAAGGCCGCGATTGCTGATTACAAAAGCAAACAAGAAGCGAAATAAGGCAGGAGGTTGTTGTCATGTCCATTAGCCTGAGCGACAGTGCTGCCGCGCGAGTAAACGCCTTTCTGGCCAACCGTGGCAAAGGGTTTGGCCTGCGTCTGGGGGTAAGAACCTCTGGTTGTTCTGGTATGGCCTATGTACTGGAATTTGTCGACCAACCGAATGCTGAAGATACGGTGTTCGAAGATAAAGGCGTGAAGGTGGTGGTTGACGGCAAGAGCCTGCAATTCCTTAATGGCACTCAGTTGGACTTCGTAAAAGAAGGCCTGAACGAAGGGTTTAAATTCACCAACCCGAACGTCAAAGACGAGTGCGGTTGCGGCGAAAGCTTCAACGTTTAATCGCGCCTCACCCGATGACCCCACCGTAGTTTACTGCGCGTGGGGTTTACTTCGATTGCATACCCGGAATTGTTATGGATTACTTCACCCTTTTTGGGTTGCCGGCCCAATATCAACTCGATACTCAGGCGCTGGCAATCCGTTTCCAGGATCTGCAACGTCAGTTCCATCCCGACCGTTTTGCCAGCCATTCGCAGGCTGAGCAACTGGCCGCTGTACAGCAATCCGCCACGATTAACCAGGCATGGCAAACGCTGCGCAATCCGCTTACTCGTGCGGAATACCTGCTCTCTTTGCACGGCTTTGATCTTGCCTCAGAGCAGCATACGGTACGCGATACGGCGTTTTTAATGGAACAGCTCGAACTGCGTGAAGAGCTGGATGACATCGAACGCGCTGAAGATGCCTCCCGGCTGGAAGCGTTTCAGAAAAGAGTCAAAGGGATGTATGACGCTCGCCATCAGCAAATGGTGGAACAGTTAGCTAACCAAACGTGGGACGCGGCGGCGGATACCGTGCGTAAACTCCGTTTTCTCGATAAACTGCGCAGCACAACAGAACAACTCGAAGAAAAACTGCTCGGTTTTTAATATTTTTGGAAGCACAAAATGGCCTTATTACAAATCAGTGAGCCCGGCCTGAGCGCCGCACCGCATCAGCGTCGGCTGGCGGCCGGTATCGACCTTGGCACTACCAATTCGCTGGTTGCCACCGTGCGTAGCGGCCAGGCGGAAACGCTGGCCGATAGCAACGGCCGCCATTTACTCCCTTCTGTGGTTAACTATCAGAGCGGAAACCACACGGTTGGCTTTGATGCCCGTCGTGATGCTGCGCTGGATCCGGTAAATACCATTAGCTCGGTTAAACGCCTGATGGGGCGTAGTCTGGCTGATATTCAGGCTCGTTATCCGCATCTGCCGTGGCAATTTCAGGCCAGTGAAAACGGTCTGCCGATGATAGTCACCCCAGCCGGGCTGGTGAATCCTGTCCGTGTTTCTGCCGATATCCTTAAAGCGCTGGCTGAACGTGCCCGCCAGGCGCTTGCGGGTGATCTCGACGGTGTCGTGATCACCGTACCTGCTTATTTTGATGATGCTCAGCGTCAGGGCACGAAAGATGCGGCTCGCCTGGCGGGACTGCACGTACTGCGTCTGCTGAATGAACCAACGGCGGCGGCGATTGCTTACGGTCTGGACTCGGGTCAAGAAGGGGTGATTGCCGTTTACGATCTGGGCGGTGGCACCTTTGATATTTCGATTTTACGCCTTAGTCGTGGTGTGTTTGAGGTGCTGGCTACCGGCGGTGACTCAGCGCTGGGCGGTGATGATTTCGACCATCTGCTGGCGGACTTTATTCGCCAACAGGCGGGATTAACCGATCGTAGTGATCTTCATCAGCAGCGTGAACTACTAGATGCCGCGATCGCCGCAAAAATCGCCCTTAGCGATGCCGATAGTGTAAATGTTAACGTCGCTGGCTGGCAGGGCACGTTGACGCGTGAAACATTCGATGAGTTGATTTCACCACTGGTAAAACGCACGTTACTCTCTTGTCGCCGGGCATTGAAAGATGCTGGTGTTGAAGCAGAAGAGGTGCTGGAAGTGGTGATGGTCGGCGGTTCTACCCGTGTGCCACTGGTCCGCGAACGTGTGGGTGAATTTTTTGGCCGTACGCCGCTGACTTCCATTGACCCGGATAAAGTGGTTGCCATTGGCGCCGCAATCCAGGCGGATATCCTGGTAGGGAATAAGCCAGAGAGCGAAATGCTGCTACTGGATGTTATTCCGCTGTCGCTGGGGCTGGAAACGATGGGGGGACTTGTCGAGAAAGTGATCCCACGCAATACCACTATTCCGGTTGCCCGGGCGCAGGAGTTCACTACCTTCAAAGATGGTCAGACGGCTATGTCTATCCATGTCATGCAGGGGGAACGCGAGCTGGTGCAGGATTGTCGTTCGCTGGCGCGTTTTTCACTGCGCGGGATTCCGGCTATGCCTGCAGGTGGTGCACATATCCGTGTCACCTTCCAGGTGGATGCCGATGGCCTACTAAGCGTGACGGCGATGGAAAAATCCACCGGCGTGGAAGCGTCCATTCAGGTCAAACCCTCTTACGGTCTGACCGATGGGGAAATCGCCGATATGATCAAAGACTCCATGAGTTTTGCCGGACAGGACGTGCAAGCACGTATGCTGGCGGAACAGAAAGTGGAAGCCGCGCGCGTACTGGAGAGTTTGACCAGTGCGCTTGCCGCTGACGCCGCGCTGTTAAGCGCCGCAGAGCGTGCGGCTATCGACGAGGCGGCAGCGCACTTGCGCGCAGTTGCCGAAGGCGATAATGCTGACGCGATTGAACAAGCCATTAAAAATGTAGATAAACAAACCCAGGAATTCGCCGCCCGACGTATGGATCAATCCGTGCGCAGCGCATTAAAAGGCCATTCCGTCGACGAGGTTTAATATGCCTAAAATTGTTTTTCTGCCTCATCAGGATCTCTGTCCGGATGGTGCAGTTCTGGAAGCGAAGAGCGGTGAAACCATTCTTGATGTTGCCCTGCGCGGCGGCATTGAAATTGAGCACGCCTGCGAGAAATCCTGTGCTTGTACCACCTGCCATTGCATCGTGCGTGAAGGTTTTGATTCGCTGCCGGAAAGCAGCGAAGACGAAGACGATATGCTGGATAAAGCCTGGGGGCTGGAGCCGGAGAGTCGTTTAGGCTGTCAGGCTCGCGTCACAGACGAAGATCTGGTCGTCGAGATCCCGCGTTACACCATTAACCATGCGCGGGAGCATTAATATGGGACTGAAATGGACCGATAGCCGTGAAATTGGCGAGGCGTTGTACGACAGCCGCCCGGATGTGGATCCGAAAACCGTCCGTTTTACCGATATGCACCAGTGGATCTGTGAGCTGGATGAGTTTGATGATGATCCCAATGCATCTAATGAAAAAATTCTCGAAGCGATTCTGCTAGTCTGGTTAGACGAAGCATCGTAATTATCTAACGGGCTGCCTTCGGCGGCCCGTTTTCACGACTGCGTCAACAGATCATAAGGATAACTAAAATGACTGAAGCTATGAAAATTACGCTGACCACGCAGAGTGCGGATCCGCGTTGGGGTGAAAAAGCAACTTACAGTATTAATAACGATGGTATCTCGTTACACCTTACTGGCAAAGACGATACCGGGCTGATTCAGCGCGCCGCACGTAAAATCGACGGTCTGGGCATCAAGCATGTTGCCCTCAGCGGTGAAGGTTGGGATGTCGAGCGTAGCTGGGCCTTTTGGGCCGGTTATAAAGGGCCAAAAGGCACGCGCAAAATAGAATGGGCGCCGCTGGATGAGGCTCAGCAAAAAGAGCTGGAAAATCGCCTGAAGGCCATTGATTGGGTACGAGATACGATCAACGCACCGGCAGAAGAGCTTGGGCCGGAACAATTAGCCCAGCGCGCTGTTGATCTGCTGCATAGCGTGGCGGGCGAAAAAGTCGCTTATCGCATCACCAAGGGTGAAGATCTGCGGGAGCAAAACTACCTTGGGTTACACACCGTCGGTCGCGGTTCCGAACGTCAGCCGGTATTGCTGGCGCTGGATTACAACCCCACCGGCAATGCCGATGCGCCAGTTTACGCTGTGCTGGTAGGCAAAGGGATTACCTTTGATTCCGGCGGTTACAGTATTAAGCAGAGCGCTTTTATGGACTCGATGAAGTCCGATATGGGCGGGGCGGCGCTGGTTACCGGCGCACTGGCATTTGCCATCACCCGTGGGTTGAATAAGCGCGTAAAACTCATTCTCTGCTGCGCGGATAATATGGTGAGCGGTAATGCCTTTAAGCTCGGCGATATCATTCATTATCGCAATGGTAAAACTGTGGAAGTGATGAATACGGATGCTGAAGGGCGACTGGTACTGGCGGATGGTCTGATTGACGCTTCAGCGCAGAAACCGGAATTGATCATTGATGCTGCCACCCTGACCGGTGCGGCGAAAACCGCGCTGGGTAATGATTATCACGCACTATTTAGTTTTGACGATGCGCTGGCTAACCGCCTGCTCGGCAGTGCGTCCGCTGAAAACGAACCTTTCTGGCGTCTGCCGCTGGCGGAATTCCATCGCAATCAACTGCCATCTAATTTTGCGGAATTGAACAATACCGCCAGCGCGGCTTTCCCGGCAGGGGCAAGCACGGCGGCTGGCTTCCTTTCTCACTTTGTTGAAAATTACCAGCAGGGCTGGCTGCATATCGACTGCTCAGCGACCTATCGCAAAGCTGCAGTAGAGCAGTGGGCAGCAGGGGCGACGGGGCTTGGTGTGCGCACCATTGCGAATCTGTTAACGGCTGAGTAATTTTGCCCCCATACCACAGATATTTCCCTCTCTCTTTCAGGGAGAGGGACGGGGTGAGGGTATAAACAGGTATCACTATGTCCGAAAACAAAAATGAGTTAGAAACTCTGTTGGAGCAGGCCGCGACAGAGCCTGCTTATCGCCCGGCATTTTTCCGCACGCTGCTGGAATCTACCGTTTGGGTGCCCGGTAGTGCGGCAGAGGGAGAAGTCATTGTTGAAGAGAGCGTGTTGGATCTTCAGCACTGGGAAAAAGACGATGGCACTTCAGTGATCCCTTTCTTTACCTCTTTGCAGGCGTTGCAACAGGCGGTTGTTGAAGAGCAGACGTTTGTGGTTATGCCTGCACGCACACTGTTTGAAATGACGCTCGGCGAAGCGTTATTTCTTAATGCCAAACTACCGAGCGGAAAAGAGTTCACGGCTCGTGAGATCAGCCACTTGCTGGAAGGCGAGGGCAGCCCAGTAAGCCAACAGGAAGTGCTGGAAGGCGGCATGCCCTTATTGCTTTCACAAGTTAGCGAACCGCCAGCGCAGATGGTTGATTCACTGACCACGCTTTTTAAGAGTATCAAAACAGTGAAGCGCGCGTTTCTCTGCTCCATTAAAGAGCAGGCCGACGAGCAGCCAAATCTGCTGATTGGTATCGAGGCGGAGGGTGATATCGAGGGGATTATTCAGGCGGCGGGCAGTGTGGCAACAGATACCTTACCGGGTGATGAACCTGTCGATATTTGTCAGGTTATTGAAGGTGAGAAAGGTATCAGCCACTTTATGGTGGCGCATATCACTCCCTTTTATGAACGCCGCTGGGGCAGTTTTCTGCGCGATTTTAAAACGAATCGTATCATTTGATAGTAGGGCGGCGCTGCCAGCGCCGCCCTCTATTACTACGATGCCGGTTCTATTGGCAAGTCTTCGCGCGCGCCCCATTCACTCCATGAGCCGTCGTACAACGCCACATCCTCTGCTCCGAGGGTTTGCAGCGCCAGGATAACGACTGCCGCCGTTACACCCGAGCCACAACTGGCAATAATCGGCTTATGGAGATCCACACCCTGGCGGCGGAAAATTGCTTCCAGCTCATCAGTGGTTTTCAGCTCCCCTTCTACCACCAGATCGCCCCACGGGACATTGAGTGCTCCAGGGATATGGCCGCGCTTCAAGCCAGGTCTCGGTTCATCTGCTTCACCGTTAAAACGGGGAGCCGGGCGGGCATCGACAATCTGCGCTGTCCCTTCGTGGCTGACCAGCAGCATATCTGTCAGTTTTTTCACCACCGAGGGATCAAAATTGGCAATAAAATCAGACTCCGGCAACGGCACATCACCTTGCTGCAGCGGCAGTGCGTCGCGTTGCCAGGCCGCAAGCCCACCAGCCAGAATAGAGACGCGCTCGGCGCCAAAATTACGCAACATCCACCACGCACGTGGAGCAGAGAAGAGATTCCCTTCATCATAAATTACCAGATGTTTATCCTGGCTAATTCCCAGTTCGCGCATGGCGACGGCAAACGCTTCGGGGCGCGGTAACATGTGCGGCAGAGGTGAAGTGTGGTCAGAGAGCGCTTCAATATCAAAAAAAACCGCACCAGGGAGGTGCCCGGCACGATACTCTGCTTTAAGGTCACGATGCTCCTGGCCAGGGGGAGCCATGCGGGCGTCAATCAGTTGGATTTCAGGATCATCGCTATGCTCAATTAGCCAGTCGGCCGCGACAAAAAACGAGGTGGACATGGTTGCCTCCAGGTCGATATCAGTTTCCTGAATTGTTAACGTTTTTTCATTGCCCGACAAGTCACCTTCGCGAACACCGCGAGCAAGCTCGTTATTTTTGCACTGCCTTAGCGCTTTCCCACGCTTGTTGCAGCTGTGGTTAACAGCGCTGATGTGAGTAAATTTGCGAATGGGTGTTGCTAAAACTCATCTTATTTTAAAAAAATGTTACCTCTAACCATAGGCAAGGCACCGCTAGCTCTTTATAATCCGCGCCAACGCTAATAAAGCATGTGCGAAATCAGAAAATCTAACAGAGGTAATCATGGCTATTGAACGTACTTTTTCCATCATCAAACCAAACGCGGTGGCAAAAAACGTTATTGGCAGCATCTTTTCTCGCTTTGAAGCCGCGGGTTTCAAAATTGTTGGTACTAAAATGCTGCATCTGACTGTTGAGCAGGCTCGTGGTTTCTATGCTGAGCACGAAGGTCGCCCGTTCTTTGATGGTCTGGTAGAGTTTATGACCTCTGGCCCGATTGTTGTTTCCGTACTGGAAGGTGAAAACGCGGTGCAGCGTCATCGCGATCTGCTGGGTGCCACCAATCCGGCAAACGCTCTGGCAGGCACTCTGCGTGCTGACTATGCAGATAGCTTCACCGAGAACGGTACTCACGGTTCTGATTCTGTGGAATCCGCCGCCCGTGAAATCGCTTACTTCTTCGCTGAAGGCGAAGTTTGCCCGCGTACCCGTTAATCGCGTATTCAATTTCTGATAATTAAAATATCACGTGCAAACGTGGTAACTGTGCGTCAGAATTTGTACAATATTGCGCCCCAGGATGAGCAGACGCTTACCTGGGGCGCTTCTTTTTAACCTACCAGGGCCACAACGTGTAATAACGAGGCCGGAAAAGATTATGTCTGAACAAATTGTCATGCCTGAGAACAACGCTCTCACGGTTCCAAACAAAGATGCAAAAATTAACCTGCTGGATTTAAACCGTCAGCAGATGCGTGAATTTTTCAAAAACTTAGGCGAAAAACCCTTTCGCGCCGACCAGGTGATGAAGTGGATGTATCACTATTGCTGTGATGACTTTGATGAGATGACCGATATCAACAAAGTGCTGCGCGGCAAACTCAAAGAAGTTGCTGAGATCCGTGCGCCGGAAGTGGTCGAAGAGCAACGCTCCTCTGATGGCACCATTAAATGGGCTATTGCCGTCGGCGATCAGCGCGTTGAAACGGTTTATATCCCGGAAGACGATCGCGCCACGCTGTGCGTTTCTTCACAGGTTGGCTGCGCACTGGAGTGCAAATTTTGCTCCACGGCGCAACAGGGCTTTAACCGTAACCTGCGGGTTTCAGAAATTATCGGTCAGGTATGGCGCGCAGCGAAAATTATCGGCGCGGCGAAAGTGACCGGCAGCCGTCCGATCACTAACGTGGTGATGATGGGGATGGGCGAGCCTTTATTGAATCTGACCAACGTGGTGCCAGCAATGGAGATCATGCTGGATGATTTCGGTTTCGGGCTGTCAAAACGTCGCGTTACGCTCTCTACATCTGGTGTTGTTCCGGCACTGGACAAACTGGGCGATATGATTGATGTGGCGCTGGCTATATCACTTCATGCACCCAACGACGAAATCCGCGACGAAATTGTACCGATCAATAAAAAATACAATATCGAAACCTTCCTCGCTGCGGTGCGCCGTTACCTGGATAAATCCAATGCGAATCAGGGCCGCGTCACCATTGAGTACGTGATGCTCGACCATGTTAACGATGGTACGGACCATGCCCATCAACTGGCTGAGCTACTGAAAGATACACCGTGCAAGATTAACCTGATTCCGTGGAACCCCTTCCCCGGAGCGCCGTATGGTCGCAGTTCCAACAGCCGCATCGATCGCTTTTGTAAGGTGCTGATGAGCTATGGCTTTACGACAATCGTGCGTAAAACGCGCGGCGATGATATCGACGCGGCCTGTGGTCAGCTTGCGGGTGATGTTATTGACCGAACCAAACGTACGATGCGTAAGCGTATGCAGGGTGAGCCAATTGCCGTCAAGGCATTGTAAAAACAGGCTATGCTGCACGAAGAATGTGTTGCGCTTGCAATGAATGGCGATTATTTAGCCTGTATATATACGGGCTATAAATAATTACGGTGCGTTTCTTCTGACTTTGAGGCAGTATGTAGTGGAGGAACAACAGCTTAGCAAAAAGTGCCTAAAGCTGTTCTGTTATGACGAACCTGACAGTTTTATACTGGGGGTCTACGTTTAATTGACCCGGTTTTTTCGCGGCGCGTGTGAGCATTGCGGTCAGACGCGTCTGGATTTTTACTTTCACGTACCAGTAGTTGTAGCGAATGAATACTGAAGCCACTCACGACCAAAATGAAGCACAAACCACTGGCGTACGTCTGCGCACCGCCCGTGAACAACTTGGACTCAGCCAGCAAGCGGTCGCCGAACGCTTGTGCCTGAAGGTCTCCACGGTACGCGACATTGAAGAAGACCGATCTCCTGCCGATCTGGCTTCCACCTTTGTGCGGGGTTATATCCGCTCATATGCACGTCTGGTACGTATACCCGAAGAAGAGCTACTGCCGATGATCGAAAAGCAGGCACCGGTCAGAGCGGCGAAAGTGACGCCGATGCGGTCGTTTGCTTTGGGTAAACCACGTAAGAAACGTGACGGCTGGTTGATGAGCATCACCTGGCTGGTATTTCTGGTGGCTGTGGGGTTTACCGGCGTCTGGTGGTGGCAAAATCACCAGGCACAGCAGCAAGAGATCAGTACCATGGCCGATCAATCTTCTGCTGAACTTAACGCCAATAATAGTGGTGGCGATGCGCAAAGCATCCCCCTGAATAATGAAACTTCTTCTACCCCGGCAGATACTGCGGCAATGCCGCCTGCTGAAGTTCCGGCCCCGGAAGCCACGGCACAAACTCCAGCGGTTGCTCCCCAGGCTCCGCTTGATACAGCTAATCAAAATCCAGTGGTGTCACCGTCGCAGACCAATGTCGACGCAACGCCGCAGCAACCTGCCGCGACGACAGACGCTAATACGCAGCTTCCTACAGATCAAGCCGCTGTTGCTGGTGCGGCTACCGATACTAACGCACTGGTAATGAACTTTACCGCTGATTGCTGGCTGGAAGTGAGCGATGCTACTGGCAAAAAACTGTTTAGCGGTATGCAGCGTAAAGATGCTTCACTGAATTTAACCGGCCAGGCTCCGTACAAACTTAAAATCGGTGCCCCGGCAGCAGTACAGATCCAGTATCAGGGCAAACCTGTGGATTTGAGTCGTTTTATCAGAACTAACCAGGTTGCGCGTCTGACCCTCAATGCCGAACAATCAGCAGCACAGTAACAGACGGGCAACGCGGGAGATTTTTCATGCATAACCAGGCTCCGATTCAACGTCGGAAATCGAAACGGATTTACGTTGGGAATGTGCCGATTGGCGATGGGGCTCCCATCGCCGTGCAGTCAATGACCAACACCCGAACCACGGATGTCGACGCAACGGTCAACCAAATCAAAGCGCTTGAACGCGTGGGCGCGGATATCGTTCGCGTTTCCGTTCCGACCATGGATGCCGCAGAAGCTTTCAAACTTATCAAACAGCGGGTGAATGTACCGCTGGTGGCAGATATTCACTTTGACTACCGCATTGCGCTAAAAGTGGCTGAATATGGCGTTGACTGCCTGCGTATTAATCCAGGTAATATCGGCAATGAAGAGCGTATTCGTACCGTAGTCGATTGCGCCCGTGACAAAAATATCCCAATCCGCATTGGTGTTAATGCCGGTTCGCTGGAAAAAGATCTGCAGGAAAAATATGGCGAACCAACGCCGCAAGCCCTGCTCGAATCGGCCATGCGCCATGTGGATCACCTCGACCGTCTTAACTTCGACCAGTTTAAGGTCAGCGTAAAAGCCTCTGATGTCTTTCTGGCCGTCGAATCTTATCGCCTGCTGGCGAAACAGATCGATCAACCCCTGCATCTTGGGATCACCGAAGCCGGTGGCGCGCGCAGCGGCGCGGTAAAATCTGCAATTGGCCTTGGTCTGTTACTGTCGGAAGGCATCGGTGATACGCTGCGTGTTTCTCTGGCGGCGGATCCGGTTGAAGAGATCAAAGTAGGTTTTGATATCCTGAAATCGCTGCGCATTCGCTCTCGTGGCATTAACTTTATCGCCTGTCCTACCTGCTCGCGTCAGGAGTTCGATGTTATCGGCACGGTTAACGCCCTTGAACAGCGGCTGGAAGATATCATTACGCCAATGGATGTCTCTATTATCGGCTGTGTGGTTAATGGGCCGGGTGAAGCCCTGGTCTCCACGCTTGGTGTGACCGGCGGTAACAAGAAAAGCGGCTTGTATGAAGATGGTGTCCGCAAAGACCGGCTTGATAACAGTGATATGATCACCCAGCTTGAAGCTCGTATTCGCGCAAAAGCGTCCATGCTGGATGAAGCGCGTCGTATCGACGTGCAACAGCTCGAAAAATAAGGTTGCTGGGAAGCAGCAGGCTTACCGTGTATGATGAACCCGCTCGGCGCGAACAAGACCTTTCGCAGCCCTGAGGGTTCATTTTTTGTATAGATAAAGAGAACAAACGTGGCAAAAAATATTCAAGCCATTCGCGGCATGAACGATTATCTGCCTGGCGAAACCGCCATCTGGCAGCGCATAGAAGGCACTTTAAAAAATGTGCTCGGCAGCTACGGTTACAGTGAAATCCGTTTGCCGATTGTAGAGCAGACCCCGTTATTCAAACGCGCAATTGGTGAAGTTACCGACGTGGTTGAAAAAGAGATGTATACCTTTGACGATCGCAACGGCGAAAGCCTGACACTGCGTCCTGAAGGTACCGCGGGCTGTGTACGCGCCGGCATCGAACATGGTCTTCTGTACAATCAGGAACAGCGCTTGTGGTATGTCGGGCCCATGTTCCGTTATGAGCGCCCGCAGAAGGGGCGTTATCGTCAGTTCCATCAACTGGGTGTGGAAGTGTTCGGTCTGCAAGGGCCAGATATCGATGCCGAGCTGATTATGCTCACCGCCCGCTGGTGGCGTGAACTGGGCATTGCCAACGACGTTGCGCTAGAGCTGAACTCCATCGGTTCGCTGGAAGCGCGGGCGAACTATCGCACTGCGCTGGTGGCATTCCTTGAGCAGCATAAAGATAAGTTGGACGAGGACTGTTTACGCCGGATGTATACCAACCCACTGCGCGTGTTGGATACGAAAAATCGCGAAATTCAGTTGCTGCTCAACGATGCGCCAAAATTGGGCGACTACCTTGACGATGAGTCCCGTGAGCATTTCGCAGGGCTGTGTGCGTTTCTTGATGATGCAGGTATCGCTTATACCGTTAATCAGCGCCTGGTACGCGGGCTGGATTACTACAACCGCACCGTTTTTGAATGGGTGACCACAAGCCTCGGTGCGCAGGGTACGGTATGCGCGGGCGGGCGTTATGATGGTCTGGTGGAACAGCTTGGCGGTCGCGCTACTCCGGCGGTTGGCTTTGCTATGGGCCTTGAGCGTCTTGTTTTGTTAGTTCAGGCGGTTAATCCGGAATTTAAAGCAGAATCCGTTGTCGATATATACCTGGTGGCATCTGGCGCCAATACGCAATCCGCTGCGATGCAGTTGGGTGAAAAGGTGCGCGATGCGCTACCTGGTGTGCGGTTGATGATGAACCACGGTGGCGGCAATTTCAAAAAGCAGTTTGCACGAGCTGATAAGTGGGGCGCTCGCGTCGCGCTGGTGCTTGGCGAGTCTGAAATTGCTGGCGGTAATGTTGTGGTGAAGGATTTACGCTCTGGTGAGCAAAGTACGGTAACGCAGGAGAGCGTTGCGGCGCATTTGCGCACTCTGGTGGGCTAATCTCGCCGGTGAATCATCGTTTAGGAGAAGGACTGCGTGGAAATTTACGAAAACGAACACGATCAGGTAGACGCGATTAAGCGCTTCTTTGTCGAAAATGGCAAAGCCCTGGCGGTTGGGGTTGTTTTAGGTATTGGGGCGCTGGTTGGCTGGCGCTACTGGACCAGTCATCAGGCGGAGGCGGCGCAAGGCACTTCTCTGGCGTATGAGCAAGCGGTAGCTGCGCTTAAAGCAGATAAGCCAGAAGCGGCAGAGACATTCGCGGCTGACAATAAAAACACATACGGCGCGCTGGCTTCACTGGAGCTGGCACAGCAATTTGTAGCAAAAAATGAGTTGGATAAAGCCGCCAGCCAGTTGCAACAGAGCCTGGCCGCCACCAGCGATGAAAAGCTGCAATCTATCATTCGGTTACGATTGGCTCGGGTTCAAATCCAGCAAAAGCAGCCAGATGCTGCACTTAAAACCCTCGATGCTGTGAAGGGTGAAAGCTGGGCGACGATGGTTGCCGACATTCGCGGCGAAGCGTTGCTTAGCAAAGGCGATAAACAAGGTGCGCGCACCGCATGGGAAAATGGCATTAAAAGCAATGCATCTCCTGCGTTGAGTGGAATAATGCAGATGAAAATTAATAACCTGGCCATCTAAGAGGGACCCGATGCAATTGCGTAAATTACTTCTGCCTGGGCTGCTTTCTGTAACACTATTAAGCGGTTGTTCCCTGTTCAGTGGCGAAGAAGATGTTGTCAAAATGTCTCCACTGCCAACGGTTGAAAATCAGTTCACGCCGTCAACGGCGTGGAGTACCTCAGTGGGTAATGGGATCGGCGAATTCTATTCTAATCTTCACCCGGCATTCGCCGATGGTGTTGTTTATGCAGCCGATCGTCATGGCGTGGTGAAAGCTGTCAGTATCGACGATGGCCGAGAAATCTGGTCAGTGAATCTGGCGGAAAAAGAGGGTTGGTTCTCTTCTCGCGCTGCGCTGCTGTCTGGCGGCGTCACTGTTGCTGGTGATCATTTATATGTCGGCAGCGAAAGAGCAGAGATCTATGCACTGAATACCAGTGACGGTTCTACAGCCTGGAAAAGCAGAGTGGCTGGTGAAGCGCTCTCTCGCCCGGTAGTCAGCGACGGTCTGGTCCTGATTCACACCAGCAATGGTCAATTGCAGGCATTAAATGAGAGCGATGGTGCGGTGAAATGGACCGTCAATCTCGATATGCCTTCTCTCTCTTTGCGCGGTGAGTCTGCGCCTACTACCGCCTTTGGCGCCGCAATTGTTGGTGGCGACAATGGTCGTGTAAGCGCTGTGTTGATGCAGCAAGGCCAGATGATTTGGCAGCAGCGTATCTCACAGGCAAATGGCCCGACTGAAATCGATCGGCTGAGCGATGTTGATACCACGCCTGTCGTGGTTAACGGTGTAGTTTACGCGTTAGCCTATAACGGCAACATGACGGCACTGGATCTGCGCAGCGGTCAGATTATGTGGAAACGCGAGCTGGGATCGGTGAGTGACTTTGTTGTTGACGGAAATCGCATCTACCTGATCGATCAAAATGATCGTGTGATGGCGCTGACCAACGATGGCGGTGTGACGCTGTGGACACAGAACGATCTGCTGCATCGTAACCTTACCGCTCCGGTGTTGTATAATGGTTATATTGTGACCGGCGATAGCGAAGGCTATGTACACTGGATTAATGTTGAGGACGGGCGCTTTGTCGCACAGCAAAAAGTCGACAGCTCTGGTTTCCTCACCGAGCCGGTGGTTGCTGATGGCAAACTGTTGATTCAGGCGAAAGACGGTACGCTGTACGCCATCACGCGTTAATCGTGCTGTGGTTGTCGTTTCCTGAAGACGGCTCCTGATGGGGCCGTTTTCCTGTTTTTAAAACGCCGCATATCTGGCGGCGCTTTGTCATAAATTTTCTGTAATGAGGCTTTAAACATGGTACCTGTGGTCGCGCTTGTCGGGCGCCCTAACGTTGGAAAATCCACGCTGTTTAACCGTTTAACACGCACCCGAGATGCGCTGGTGGCGGATTTCCCGGGGCTGACTCGTGACCGTAAGTACGGTCGTGCTGAAGTTGAAGGCCGTGAGTTTATCTGTATCGACACTGGTGGTATTGACGGGACCGAAGATGGTGTGGAAACACGCATGGCGGAACAGTCTCTGCTGGCTATTGAAGAGGCGGATGTCGTGCTGTTTATGGTTGACGCACGTGCTGGCCTGATGCCTGCTGATGAAGCGATTGCTAAGCATCTTCGTTCCCGCGAAAAACCGACCTTCCTGGTAGCGAACAAAACTGATGGCATGGATCCGGACCAGGCAGTGGCGGACTTCTACTCGTTGGGGTTGGGTGAAATCCATCCGATCGCTGCATCCCACGGACGTGGTGTCACCAGCTTGCTTGAACATGTGCTGATGCCGTGGATGGATGAACTGAATCCACCGGAAGAGGTGGATGAAGAGGCTGAATACTGGAAGCAGTTTGAAGCGGCTAAAAACGGTGAAGAAGAGGAGCCGGAAGAAGAGTTTAATCCGCAGGATTTGCCGATTAAGCTGGCTATTGTTGGTCGCCCGAATGTGGGTAAGTCCACACTCACTAACCGTATCCTTGGCGAAGATCGCGTCGTTGTGTATGACATGCCCGGCACTACGCGCGATAGCATCTATATCCCGATGCAGCGTGATGAGCGCGAGTATATTCTTATTGATACAGCAGGGGTGCGTAAGCGCGGGAAAATTACAGACGTTGTAGAGAAGTTTTCCGTTATTAAAACTCTGCAGGCAATTGAAGACGCAAACGTCGTGTTGCTGGTGATTGATGCTCGCGAAGGCATTTCCGATCAGGATCTATCCCTGTTGGGCTTTATTCTCAACAGCGGGCGTTCACTGGTTATCGTGGTGAACAAGTGGGATGGGTTGAGCCAGGAAGTGAAAGAGCAGGTCAAAGAGACGCTCGACTTCCGCCTTGGCTTTATCGACTTTGCCCGCATACATTTTATCTCTGCGCTGCATGGCAGTGGTGTGGGTAACCTGTTTGAATCGGTACGCGAAGCTTACGATAGTTCCACTCGCCGTGTGAGTACCGCGATGTTGACACGCATTATGAATATGGCCGCAGAAGACCACCAGCCGCCGCTGGTGCGCGGTCGTCGCGTGAAACTGAAGTATGCGCACGCAGGGGGATATAACCCACCAATTGTGGTGATTCATGGTAATCAGGTAAAAGATCTGCCGGACTCTTACAAGCGTTACCTGATGAATTATTTCCGCAAATCACTGGATGTTATGGGTACGCCGATTCGTATTCAGTTTAAAGAAGGGGATAACCCGTTTGCTAATAAACGCAACACCCTGACACCGAACCAGATGCGTAAGCGTAAACGCCTGATTAAGCATATTAAGAAAAGTAAGTGATCATTTACTGAAAATCTTCTGCTATCAAAAAATCAGCAACCCAAGCCCGCTTTGCGGGCTTTTTTGTGAACTGCATCTAACGAATATTTTTCATTAAAAATACTGTTTGAATTTTTGTTAAGTAAGGCTCAGTGTATTCTGCGTGATGCCTAACTATTTAAAATAAAGGGATTTATAAAGATGCAAAATATTAATGGACGCTTCCCTTTTGTTTGTGAATAAGCAAAAGGAGAAAGCTAATGGCTATAGGGTACTGGATCGTTAAGGGTGACAAGACAAGCTGCGATGGGAGCGTTCTTGAGGGAACGGTCAGAAAACAATTTGCAGGTAAAAATGCGGCATTAAACGGTCATAAAGTTTCCTGTGGTAAACATCCTGGCGTTTACCATATTGCCGGGGGACACCCTGGAGATATTGTTGACGGAAAAACTGTCGCCAGCACGCTTTATAGCCGTTCGACATGTCCGTGCAAAGCTCATTTTATACCCTCGCAGACATGGGCGTGGCACGGCCTTTATCAGGATGGGGCCTCAAAGGTTACTACATCAGCTATTTCACTTGCACCCGAGCCGGAGCAACATGCACAATTAGCACGTAAAAATCCAGCCACTTCCCGGCAAGAGCAGTATACACAGAAAGAAAAACGGGAAATTACGCTGACCGTTGGTGTATTTTTTGACGGCACGGGTAATAACGCTATTAATACCGACAATATGTTTCAGGCATGCACTGCGAAAAATTATAATTTAACGGATGTCGATGCCGGGGCAATTCTGGGTAAATGCGCACGAGAAAATTTCGGTGTATCTGGCACTGGCGCCACCAGCTATACCGGGTATTACACCAATGTACACTGGCTGCGGACGCTGTATAAAAAAGTTTTCTTTGCCCATAGTCAGGAAATTCAGAAAGAAATATACATTGATGGGGTTGGCACTGAAGCTGGCAAGGCTGACAGTATGATCGGACAAGGTCTTGGCATTTCTGATACTGGAGTTATAGCTAAAACAAATAAGGCAGTATCTGTCATTGCTGAAAATATTAAAGTTGCATTGAAAGATTTCAGTAGAGAAATCTCCGGATATGAATTGATAGTTACATCACTCCAGTTTGATATTTTTGGCTTTAGCCGTGGGGCAGCGGCGGCCAGACATTTTGCTAACCGGATTCACTCAGAAGATCCCGCAATAATACGCGCTATTAAGAACGGTATCGGGGAGATAACGTTTAATGGTGCGCCTGCGGGTAAAATTCGCTTTATTGGTATTTTTGATACCGTTGCGGCAATTGGAACGCCAGCCAATGGCCTAAACCCGCACAGCGCTGATACCGGGAGCGTTAACCTTAGGCTCCGTCCCGGTGTAGCGGATAAAGTATTCCATATTACCGCAGCAAATGAATGTCGCTTCAACTTTGCCCTGAACAGCGTAAAACCCGCATGGCCTGAACTGGCGTTACCGGGTGTGCACTCAGATATTGGTGGCGGTTATCTGCCTGTCGTGCAGGAGAACTTATTCCTGACCCGTCCACAGACCGATACTGTGCCGCTGAAGCAACCAGGGGAGCAGACACGGGGTTATCACCAGACATTAAAGCAGGCGGCATTACTTGATTCCTATTCTTCTGTTGCGCCTATCGCACGTACCAGCAAAGTATTAGCAGAAACATGGTATGACGAACGCATGCCTCCTGATCGCTATGGTGAACCACAGAAACGGAGCTATGCTGCGATAACACTGCGTGACAGGATCGTTAAAAATGACTGGTCGAAGGTTGCTATGAGGGTAATGCTCAATGCGGCACAGGAGGCTGGAGTATTATTTGACCCTCTTCGTGAAACAAACCGGGAGCTAAACCTTCCCCATGAGTTGGCCCCGCTGTGTGAGAAAGCTATCGCAATGGGAAAGGCAGTACGTTCCGGGCAAAGCCCTGGAGAATTTAGTGAGGATGAGATTGATATTATTGCCTCCAGCTATATTCACTGCTCGGCAAACTGGAATGCAATTGTGGCTGATGTTAATGGATTCACAAAAGGCGGTGCTTCCGCTTCTGCGGTGATTGGTTTTCTTGAACGACCGGATGAAAACTGGCGGCGTACGGTATACAACATGGATGGGAAAAAAGTATGAAGCGGATCCCACTGGTTACCCTTGTGTTGCTTGTCGTCCTGACAGGGTGTAAAGCAGGAGAACCCCGAACGGCGGAAGAAACCGGGGCTATGCCATATGGTAAATGGGGCTTTGCCTTTTTTACGCCCAATGCCTTACCTGCTGTTGTGACGCGGGCATTAATTATTGACAGTGAAAAAGTGGTCTCAACTTACCGGACGCTGGACAGCACGAATGCCAATCCAAATGTGATCGGCTCCTGGAATAATCGATCTGCCAGTGGTGGTGTTCATTTTAATAAAGCCCGCCATCCGCCCGTTGCAATGTTGTTCTGCTGGGATTCCATCATTGATAAAAAAACCTATGAAACGCATATTTTCTTCAGGCCATCATTACGTGAAACGATGTTGAGGCCGACAGGTCAGAACAGGCAAGGAGAAAGCACATGGTATGACACAATGTTATTTGGCCTTGCACCCGAAGGAAAGGTAAAAATCTGGCTTCAGGATAGTGCCGGAAGTGAAAATGTACCCTTAGAGCCAGCGCAGATAAACACATTATCCGGGGATAAACTGGATGCTTGTAAGGGGATAACGCAGAGTAACTTTTCTTATGGATATGACCAGGACATAAAAGATTTTATTAAGGGCAAAACCTACCCCTACGGCAACTGGTAATAAATAAGAGATTTGAATATGTATAAAACAGGAGTCTGTGTCTCTTTATAATGTACATACCTGGTTGCTATGGTGGTAAATGCACACAAGGCAGTGCTTCAGATATGTATTACCGTAATGAAGTCATTAATTATTTACTGTCCAATAAAATTCTGGCATTGAAGCTTGATCGCGCATTAACAGGTGTTGGAAATGATCTATTTCCTGATAGAACCATTATTTGAGCGGGTTGGTGCGTTTAAAACCCGGTAGGCATTGCCGATATCATCGCTGATATGACTCGATAAGATATGATGAGTATTATCAGAAGAATTTTTTAAAAGATTGTTCAAGTCATTATTTTCGATGTACGGCCCCTCATTCGTGACTCATGGAATGATCGCTGCGTTTCCTGATATCTTTCTTTACGCATAGAACGTGGACACTCCCCACCCGAAGCGGTGTAAAATAGTGCTCAACGTTATCATTTACCGGAGGGATTTATGGAACTAACTTGTCCGACATGCCACCATCCGCTGGAGGTAGCGGGTACGCATGGTCACTGCGCGCACTGCCAGCAGGATATTGCGCTCAAAGGCCTCTGCCCGGAGTGCCATCAGCCGTTGGAAGAGCTGAAAGCCTGCGGTGCGGTGGATTACTTTTGCCAGCATGGTCATGGGCTGATTTCGAAAAAGCGCGTAGAGTTTGTCCCGCTTTAAGGCTTACAGATACACTCTTCGCCCTGACGCCACAGCTCAATCAGCGCCTGTGGAGCTTTGTTTTCCGGGATCAATACCAGCATATCGCTTTGTTGCGAAGCCCAGATAATCTGTAATCGGTAGAAACGTTGATCGCCACAACCGGGTGAATCAGCTTTTCCCGGAACCTCCCCGAGTGGCAGTGCCTGGCGCAGGATATCAACAAGGCGCTGGCGCTGCTGTACGTTAAGCTGCGCAATCACGATCCGCCGTTTGCCACTCAGCTTAGGAATAAAAGCCAGCCCGCCTTCGCGAGCTAGCTCGATAACGGTATCATCGGTCAATTCAGGTTCGTTCATCACAGGACTCCGACATCTTCCCAGGCTTGTTCGATAGCTTTCGCTACCGCAGCACCGGAACGTTTTCTGCCGTGTTTGATAGTGAGTCTGGCGAATTCAGCGAAGTCAGCATCCTGCGCCAGACTTTTATCACAAATTGTATCGTACCAGGCGTAACCTGCTTTCTCCCATGCATACCCACCAATTTTGGTCGCAGCAAGATAAAATGCATGGTTCGGAATACCTGAGTTCAAATGCACGCCACCGTTATCTTCCCGAGTCTCGATAAATCCATCCATATGCGCGGGCTGGGGATCTTTACCCAGCAGCGGATCATCATAAGCGCTTCCTGGTTCCGCCATTGAACGCAGGCCACGTCCGTTGATTCCTTTCGCCAGTAGTCCTTCTCCAATGATCCAGTCTGCCTGTTCTGCGGTTTGCTCTTTATAGTATTGTTTCACCAGCACGCCAAAGACATCGGACAGCGATTCATTTAATGAGCCTGCCTGGGAAAAATAGATCAATCCGGCTTCAGTTTCCGTGACACCATGGCTTAATTCATGTGCCACTACATCAATGGCAATGGTAAAGCGGTTAAAAATTTCACCGTCACCATCACCGTCACCAAAAACCATCTGCTGGCCGTTCCAGAAGGCGTTCTGATACGCTTCGCCATAATGTACGGTACCGCTCAGGATCATCCCCTCATTATCCAGAGAGTTGCGCTGCCAGACTTGCCAGAAAAAGTCATGGGTCGCGCCGAGATAGTCATATGCCTCGTCCACCGCCACATCGCCGTTTGACGGCTGGCCCTCATAACGAACCTGCTTGCCCGGTAAATTTTCCTGATTTTGTGCATCATAGATGTCACGTACCAGTTCTCCTGGTGTTGTCACCAGCGCGGTGGAGGGTTTGCCGGGCGTGTGCGCCATTAACGTTTGCACATGTGTTAAGGTCTGGCGGGCGAAACGCTGCTGTTTTTCAGAGCCGTGGGCAATTATGCGACGTAAAAGATAGGGAGGGATAACGCTGTGCAGCCGACGTGCATTCATGTTGATCTCCTTGATAAAAAAGAACAACAAAAGTATAGATACGCACGCCTGATTGATTGTTCAAATTACTGAGATTTACGTGCTCGCCGTTTCTTTTCCAGAATAACGCCACTGACTTCGCTCTCAACCCATCCGTCATTTAGCCGGGTGGTGAGCTTATCGCCCGCTTTAACTTGTTTAGTTTGTTTCAACACTGAACCATCTGTTGCGGTTGTTACGCTATAACCGCGCGCCAGCGTTGCCAGCGGGCTAACGGCTTCGAGATGGGTGAGGGCAGAGCCAAAACGTTCACGCGTACTACTCAGTCGATCGCGAACGGTCTGTGCTAAACGAAACTCCAGTTGCTGCAGGCGAGTTTGCGCCCGATGTATACGTGGTTGTGGGTTTTGCTGATTAAGCCGCTGTAAAATACGTTGCTGGCGTACAGAGGCACGCTTTAACTGGCTATCCAGCGCATTGTTCATCCGCTGCTGCAAGCGCTCGAGTACTGTCTGCTGGCGTGCCAGTCTTAGCTGCGGATGCTGCTGTTGCAGGCGATGGTTTAACTGAGAGTAGCGGCGATTACGACCAGCAAGATAGTAGTCCATCGCCATTTCGAGGCGTTGCTGCATCGACTGAACCTGGCGTAGCAATTCCAGTTGGTTGCGGCTGACAATCTCCGCCGCTGCCGAAGGGGTTGGCGCGCGCAGATCGGCGACGAAGTCGGCAATGGTCACATCCGTTTCGTGGCCAACGGCGCTCACTACGGGGATTTGGCTGGCAAAAATGGCTCTGGCGACCCGTTCATCGTTAAAACTCCACAGATCTTCCAGTGAACCGCCGCCACGTCCAACAATGAGTACATCGCACTCCTGGCGGCTGTTAGCAAGGGCAATGGCGCGAACAATTTGATCCGGTGCATCATCGCCCTGAACCGCGGTAGGATAAACTACCACCGGCAGCGAAGGATCGCGGCGTTTCAGTACATGCAAAATATCGTGCAGGGCTGCGCCGGTCTTAGAGGTAATGATCCCAACACAGTGCGCCGGAGAGGGTAGCGGTTGCTTAAATTGCTGATCGAAAAGCCCTTCAGCAGAGAGCTTGCTCTTCAACTGTTCATATTTTTGCTGCAGTAAGCCTTCCCCTGCGGGCTGCATACTTTCAACAATAATCTGGTAATCGCCACGGGGTTCGTACAGCGTTATATTCGCCCGCACCAGCACTTGTTGACCATGTTGAGGACGAAAAGCGACACGTCGGTTGCTGTTGCGAAACATGGCGCAACGCACCTGTGCGGTGTCATCTTTTAAGGTGAAGTACCAGTGCCCCGATGCCGGCTGGGTAAAGTTGGAGATTTCGCCGCTGATCCATACCTGACCCATTTCGCGTTCCAACAGTAAGCGAACCGATTGGTTAAGGCGGCTGACCGTAAAAATAGAAGGGGATTGTATAGAAGACATGTGAGCCAGATCAAATTTCAAATCAGCAGGTTATTCAATCGATAGTAACCCGATGCGAGATGATAGCAAGTAATTTGACAAAAAAATGTAGATGCAATCGGTTACGCTCTGTATAATGCCACGGCAATATTTAACCACCCAGGTCAGAGATATTGCCATGCTACGTATCGCTAAAGAAGCCCTGACGTTTGACGACGTCCTCCTCGTTCCCGCTCACTCCACTGTTTTGCCGAACACCGCCGATTTGAGCACGCAACTCACCAAAACCATTCGCCTGAATATTCCAATGCTCTCTGCAGCCATGGATACCGTGACGGAAGCTCGTCTGGCAATTGCTCTGGCGCAGGAAGGCGGCCTTGGCTTTATTCACAAAAATATGTCTATTGAGCGCCAGGCTGAAGAAGTTCGTCGGGTGAAAAAGCACGAGTCTGGTGTGGTAACCGATCCGCAAACCGTGCTGCCGACCACGACGCTGCGTGAAGTGAAAGAGCTGACTGAACGCAATGGTTTTGCTGGCTACCCGGTCGTGACCAATGAAAACGAACTGGTCGGTATTATTACCGGACGCGATGTGCGCTTTGTTACCGATTTGAGCCAGCCTGTAAGTGTCTATATGACGCCGAAAGAGCGCCTGGTGACAGTGCGCGAAGGCGAATCACGCGACGTTGTTTTAGCAAAAATGCATGAAAAACGCGTAGAAAAAGCGCTGGTGGTCGATGACCATTTCCATCTGCTTGGCATGATTACAGTTAAAGATTTCCAGAAAGCCGAACGTAAACCGAATGCCTGTAAAGATGAGCAGGGCCGTCTGCGCGTAGGTGCGGCAGTGGGCGCGGGCGCGGGCAATGAAGAGCGTATTGATGCGCTGGTTGCTGCGGGCGTTGACGTGCTGCTGATCGACTCTTCACATGGTCACTCCGAAGGTGTGCTGCAACGCATTCGCGAAACGCGCGCTAAATACCCGGATCTGCAAATCATCGGTGGTAATGTGGCTACAGCTGCGGGTGCCCGTGCACTGGCCGAAGCAGGCGTCAGCGCCGTTAAAGTGGGCATCGGCCCTGGTTCTATCTGTACTACCCGTATCGTGACCGGTGTTGGTGTTCCGCAGATCACCGCAGTGGCTGATGCTGTTGAAGCCCTGGAAGGCACCGGTATCCCGGTGATTGCGGACGGTGGGATTCGTTTCTCTGGTGATATCGCGAAAGCTATCGCAGCGGGTGCGAGTGCGGTGATGGTGGGTTCTATGCTGGCTGGTACCGAAGAGTCTCCGGGCGAGATCGAACTCTATCAGGGGCGCTCTTATAAATCTTATCGTGGTATGGGCTCGCTGGGGGCGATGTCAAAAGGCTCTTCTGACCGCTATTTCCAGAGCGATAATGCCGCCGACAAACTGGTACCGGAAGGGATCGAAGGTCGCGTCGCTTATAAAGGCCGTCTGAAAGAGATCATTCACCAGCAGATGGGCGGCCTGCGCTCCTGTATGGGGCTGACCGGCTGTGGTACCATTGATGCGCTACGCACTAAAGCGGAATTTGTGCGTATCAGCGGTGCGGGTATTCAGGAAAGCCACGTTCATGATGTGACCATCACCAAAGAATCCCCGAACTACCGTATGGGTTCTTAATGTTTTTCGCGCCCGGTCTTTGTACCGGGCGCTGACTTTTAGTTATCGCCACTTGCCTCGGAATTAACGTCAATGACGGACAATATTCATAAACATCGTATTCTTATCCTGGATTTTGGCTCGCAATATACCCAACTGGTTGCACGTCGTGTTCGTGAACTGGGCGTCTATTGTGAACTGTGGGCCTGGGATGTTACCGAAGCGCAGATCCGCGACTTCAATCCCAACGGCATTATTCTTTCCGGTGGACCGGAAAGCACTACGGAAGAGAATAGCCCTCGCGCGCCGCAGTATGTTTTCGAAGCTGGCGTACCTGTGTTGGGCGTCTGCTATGGTATGCAGACCATGGCAATGCAGCTTGGCGGCCATGTTGAAGGTTCTAATGAGCGTGAATTTGGCTATGCCCAGGTTGAAGTGCAAACCGACAGTGCTCTGATTCACGGTATCGAAGACGCGTTGACTGCTGACGGTAAAGTGCTGTTGGATGTATGGATGAGCCATGGTGACAAAGTGACGGCGATCCCGTCTGATTTTGTCACTGTTGCCAGCACAGAAACCTGCCCGTTCGCGATTATGGCGAATGAAGAAAAACGCTTCTATGGTGTGCAGTTCCATCCGGAAGTCACGCATACCCGTCAGGGGCTGCGTATGCTGGAGCGTTTTGTGCGCGATATCTGCCAGTGTGAAGCACTGTGGACACCAGCGAAAATTATTGATGACGCCGTAGAGCGTATTCGCCAACAAGTGGGCAACGACAAAGTCATCCTTGGCCTTTCCGGTGGTGTAGATTCCTCTGTGACGGCAATGCTGCTGCATCGTGCTATCGGCAGCAATCTGACCTGTGTCTTTGTGGATAACGGCCTGCTGCGTCTTAATGAGGCAGAGCAGGTAATGGACATGTTCGGCGATCATTTCGGCCTTAATATTGTGCATGTCCCGGCTGAAGAGCGTTTCCTGAGCGCGCTGGCGGGTGAAAGCGATCCTGAAGCAAAACGTAAGATCATTGGCCGCGTCTTTGTAGAAGTCTTTGATGAAGAAGCGCTAAAACTGCAAGATGTTAAGTGGCTGGCGCAAGGGACTATCTACCCGGATGTGATCGAATCTGCCGCTTCGGCTACCGGTAAGGCTCATGTCATTAAATCTCACCATAACGTTGGCGGTTTGCCGAAAGAGATGAAAATGGGGCTGGTTGAGCCGCTGAAAGAGCTGTTCAAAGATGAAGTACGCAAAATTGGTCTGGAACTGGGCCTGCCGTATGACATGCTCTATCGCCACCCATTCCCTGGTCCGGGTCTCGGCGTTCGTGTGCTGGGAGAAGTGAAGAAAGAGTACTGCGATCTATTGCGCCGTGCCGATGCCATCTTTATTGAAGAGTTACGTAAAGCCGACCTCTACAACAAAGTTAGCCAGGCCTTCACCGTATTCTTACCAGTGCGCTCCGTTGGCGTGATGGGCGATGGCCGTAAATACGACTGGGTTGTTTCCCTGCGAGCAGTGGAAACCATCGACTTTATGACCGCACATTGGGCGCATCTGCCTTATGATTTCCTCGGTCGCGTCTCCAACCGTATTATCAACGAAGTGAACGGTATTTCCCGCGTGGTTTATGATATCAGCGGCAAACCACCAGCAACGATCGAGTGGGAATGATTTAGCCCCGAAGTAAATCTTAACATCAGGCCTGCATATCAATGCGGGCTTTTTTTTGGCCTGGCGTTTTTGCAATGCTACCGGGTACGCATTATTAAAATTAGCGTTGCGTCGTGGAATCGATAGTCTGGCTGATTTGCTGAGATTGGGCTTTGTCCTGATGATGATGCCAGGCGCCAATAGAGGAGTAGACAAAACGTCCAAAGAAGAAGAGGAAACTGATAAGAAGTACGATACGGGTCATGCGACTATCAAATCGCTGTCGTTTTCGCATACTGGTTGCCTGACTCACAAAGGGTACCTTTAAATTAACCCGATAAACGGGCGACATGGACATTAAGGCACACTCTCTCGTGAAGGTCAATTCACCGTTTAGCAAAAATAACAACCATAAAATATCTGTTATTAATATATAAGATAAATTAAGTATTTACGTGATGATTAATTAGAGTCAAAACGTGCGAAAAAGTAGTAATACCCCCTGCGGGGATACCTGTTTTTTTGATGTACATCAATTATTGTAGATTGAGAGAACCTATAGAATTTAACTTCATCAGCCTGGTTGCATCCCATGAACCACGCCATCCTGTTGGATATCCGCGCAGCATCCCAGGTTATCCGGGTTCTTTATCGAGAATCTATGATACTTCTAAAGCAATATCATCGTTTAAAAGATAAGTGGTGGGCGCTGCCGCTGCTTGTACCATGTATTTTGCTTCCATTATTTAGCCTGGCTAATACTTACACTGTAATTGCCGGACAGCAGGTCACTCTTTATTATCTGCCGATGGCATTACTGATAAGCCTGATGATGTTTTACGACTGGGTGGCATTGCCCGGAATTATCATTGCGCTTCTTTTCTATTTTCGCCATTTTGCCCCTTTCGAGTTATTAACGCATATTTTGTATCTTTTGATTCCCGTGCTCTTAAGCTGGGTGGGCTATTGTCTTTTTGTTCCACGCCGCCATCGTGTTGCTTATGGCACAGCGTTACTGGTCGTCCAACGCATTTTCTGGCAGGTTTTTTGTCCCGCGACCCTTTATTTAATTGTTATTGAGCTGAGCGTCTGGCTGAATCTGACCCATGTACCGGCGAATGGCGCATTCATTTCCAGCGTCCCTGTGTTGATTAACTATCAGGCTCTACTGGTGGGCGCATTAACCGGCGTGCCTTTTGCCTACCTTCTAATCCGTATTATTCATCACCCACACTATGCATTCTCCTGGTTCTCGCAATTGCGGCATGAGTTCGATCCGAAGGTCACACGGCTGGAACTACTCATCTGGGCTTGCATGGTCGCCTGCATTACCTTTTTCTTGCTAATGCCGTTGAGCAAAAATAGCTCTATCTTCAGCACAAACTACACGCTGTCGCTACTTTTGCCTGTGATGCTGTGGGGTTCTCTGCGTTATGGTTATCGGTTTATTTCTCTGGTCTGGACACCGCTGTTAATCATCTCTATCCACTTTTTCGACCATTATCTACCCAAATTTCCCGCATGGGATATACAGATAGCGATAGCTTCTTCCAGTTATCTGGTGTTTTCATTTGTCATCCTTTCGATGGCTATTATGGCGACGCGTCAGCGCATAATGCATAATCGTGCGCGTCGCCTTGCCTTTCTTGATCCTATCGCTAATATGCCCAACCTCAGGGCGCTCAACCGGGCGCTTGCTCTCACTCCCTGCTCGGTGCTCTGCTTTCTGCGTGTGCCGGAACTGGAAGTGCTCAGCCGTAACTATGGTCTGCTATTGGGCATCAGATACAAACAGAAGCTTGCGGACTGGTTACAGTCAGGTCTGGCGGAAGAGGAGTCTGTGTATCAGCTTTGCGGCCATGAAATGGTAATTCGTCTGGCTACTGAATCACATCAGGTGCGTATCGATGAGCTGGATGCGCGTATTAAGCAATTTCGCTTTATCTGGGACGATATGCCATTTCAGCCGCAAGTCGGACTGAGTTATTGCTACGTACGTGCGCCTGTTAAACATCTCTACCTTTTGCTCGGGGAAATGAGCACCATCGCGGAATTGTCGCTGGCGACTAACCAGCCAGAAAATGTACAAAATCGCGGCGCGGCGAATTTGCAACGCAGCCTGAAAAACAAAATCAATATGATGAATCACCTGCAGCTGGCACTGGATCAAGATGGTTTTGTGCTGATGGCGCAGTTGATTGATGGTGTACGTGGCGATAGCTATTACGAAATACTACTGCGTATGCCAGATGAACTAGGGAATCTTATCCTGCCGGATGAGTTTTTACCTGCGGCCTATGAGTTTGGGCTCTCCTCACGCATCGATTGGTGGGTAATAGAACATGTGTTACGTTTTCTGGCGCACAACCGCAAGAAACTACCCGGTCAGCGATTTGCTATCAACCTTTCTCCGGCATCCGTTTGCCGTACTCATTTCATCCATGACCTGCAGAATCTACTGCATAACTATGACATTGAGAGCTGGCAGATAATCTTCGAAATCACTGAAAGCCACACGCTTACCAGCGTGCAGCAGGCTAATCAGACGCTGGCGCAATTGCAACAGATGGGCTGCCGCGTTGCGATTGATGATTTTGGTACCGGCTATGCCAGTTATGCGCGGCTAAAAAATGTGAATGCCGATATCCTGAAAATTGACGGCAGCTTTATTCGCAATATCGTTTCCAACAGCCTGGATTACCAAATTGTTGCCTCTATTTGTCACCTGGCGCGGCTGAAGAAGATGCAGGTTGTTGCGGAGTATGTAGAAAACGAGGAGATACGCAGCGCAGCGATTGCATTAGGCATCGACTATTTGCAGGGGTATCAAATTGGTAAACCTGCGCCTTTGAAGCAGTTGCTCAAGCAGGCGCAGAGTAAAAACGATGCATAGTCGCTCAGGCGGCTACATCAGGCGAATGCTCTTCTTCAATCTTAAGACGCCAGCCGGTAACTGCTTCCCAATACTCCTGCTCTTTTTCCAGATCCAGTAGCACCAGCGCGTTCTGGCTAAACCAGTCGTAAGGGAAACTTAGCGTCCAGTGATTATCGTCAGTTTGCAGCCGCAGAGTTGGCGGCGTGGTGGTAGCCTGACGCTGATTGTTGAGTAGCACGCCAAGCCGTAACAACTGAATCAGCGGCAAAAAGTGCTTCTTCTTAAACAAGGTAAAGCGGGGCAAATCGTCGAGTTTGATCCCTTTACGGTGATAGCGCACCAGTGTGGCCATCATCAATTGTTGCTCCTGATTAAAACCCGGCAAATCGCTGTTTTGCAGAATATAGGCAGAGTGGCGATGCATACCGCTGTGGTTAATATTCAATCCCACCTCATGTAACATGGCTGCCCACTTCAGCAACGCCGCAAGTTGCGGGTTAGCCAGTTTTGGGTTTTGTGCCTGCCACTGATCATAAATATTGGTGGTGGTCTCCAGTACACGGCGCGCTTGTTCACGATCGATATTGTACTGGCTGGCGAGGCTTTGTGCGGTGCGGCTGCGAATATCCTGATGGCGGAAACGCCCCTCCATCTCATAGAGCACTCCTTCACGCAACGCACCGTCGGAAAGCCGTAACTCGCGGATTGCCAGCGCATCAAACACGCCGCATAAAATAGCAAGACCGGGTACAAAAACGGCTTTGCGCTCTTCCGTTAAACCTGGCAGGCTGAGCTCGGAAAAATTCTTATATTTCAGCGTTTCGTCGACTAATTTTTCCAGACGTTCCGGGGTAATAACGCCATCTTTCTCGCCGCAGGCCAGCAATACTTCATGCGCCGCTTTGATGCTACCGGATGCGCCCAGAGCAACATTCCAGCCCTGAATACGAAATTGCCAGGCCAGAGATTCCAGCTTTTGCGCGGCGGCCATCCGCGCTCGACGGAAATTTTCACCGTTGATCGTGCCGCCAGGGAAATAGATTTGCGCAAAACTGACGCAGCCCATACGGCGGCTCTCGACCAGTTTCGGTTCAAAGTCTTCACCGATCACCAGCTCGGTTGAGCCACCGCCGATATCAATGACCAGCTTACGGCCTTTTTCCGGCTGAGTATGCTCTACACCCATAAAAATCAGCCGCGCTTCTTCATTGCCGGAGATTATTTCAATGGGGTAAGGAATAACTTTTTCCGCGCGCTTAAGAAACTCCGTCGCGTTTTGCGCCTGACGCAACGTGTGGGTTCCCACAATACAAACGCTTGACGGATCAAAACCCTGTAGCCGTTCAGCAAAGAGCGATAAGCAGTTTAGCCCCCGCTCTATAGCTTCTTCACTCAGCATGTTATTGCTGTCCAGTCCATCTGCCAGATGGACGCGCTGTTTCAGGCGACCAATGATCTGCATTGCGCCGTCTACCACACGCGCAATCACCATATGGAAACTGTTGGAACCTAAATCGACCGCGGCAAATTCCTCCGGTCGGGGCATCTTCTCTTGTATCGGCATAGGTTAATCGGGTTGTTCGAGTGATTTGATATAGTCGTAAATCGCCAGTTGTGCCCGCACTTTACGACGATTGCCGCGTGGCACATAGCGATTACTCAGTTCTTTATCGATGTATCTTGCTTTAACGGTATCACTGAATAGCAGCTCGATGATATCCAGAACACGCTGTTTCAGTCGCGGATCGAGCAGGGGGGCCGCAACTTCAATACGGTAATCAATATTGCGCGTCATCCAGTCAGCAGAAGAGAGGTAAACTCGCTTATCGCCGCCATTTTCAAAAATATAGATACGATCGTGCTCCAGATAGCGATCAACGATACTAATCACGCGAATATTTTCGCTGATGCCTTCCAGTTGTGGTATCAAAGAACACATGCCGCGCACCAGTAAGTTAACGGGCACACCGGAACTGGAGGCGGTATATAGCCGATCCACCAGCCCTTTATCGACAAGATTGTTCAGCTTCAGCGTAATGCCAGACGGTAGTCCATTTTGCGCGTTAGCAATCTCAGTATCGATCATATCATACAGCAGACGACGTGAATTCTGTGGGGAGACCAGCAGATAGTCGAAGTTTACCGGACGATAGGGGTTTTCAATAAAATTAAAGACCCGGCGTACTTCATTAGTAATACGAGCGTCTGCGGTAAGTAATGAGTAATCGGTATAGATACGCGCGGTCTTTTCGTTAAAGTTGCCGGTGCCGATATGGGCATAGCGCACAATCTCTTCACCCTCCATTCGGGAGATAAGGAAGAGTTTGGCATGGATTTTAAGCCCCGGGGCAGAGAAGATTACCTGCGCACCCGCTTCGGTCAGCCGTTTAGCCCAGTGAATATTGGCCTCTTCATCAAAGCGTGCTTGCAGCTCTACCACTACCGTCACTTTTTTGCCGTTATGGGCCGCGTGAATCATTGAATCAATAATGCGCGAGTCTTTTGCCACGCGGTAAATATTGATTTTAATCGCCAGCACGCTCGGGTCGAATGAAGCCTGGCGCAGCAGTTCCAGCACATGCTCAAAGGTGTGATAAGGGTAATAAAGCAGCACGTCCCGTTCGCGAATCGCGTCAAATCCATTGCGGAATTTATCAAACCACAGATGGCGCAGCCGCGGCAGCGGCTTGTTGACCAAGTTGGCTTTGCCAACATTTGGGAAACCAATAAAGTCCTTGAAGTTATGGTAACGACCGCCGGGAATAATCGAATCATAGCGGGAGATAGTCAGCTTCTCGCGTAGCATCTCTACCATCGCATCCGGCATATCGCGTTGATAGACAAAGCGTACCGGTTCTGCAGTCAGCCGCTGTTTCAGGCTTGATGACATTAACTCCATCAGGCTCGATTCCATTTCGTGTACCAAATCATATTCGGCATCACGGGTCATTTTCATCGAGTAGGCATTGAGAGTGTCATAATCGAAGAAACCTTTAAAGATATCATCCAGGCAGTAGCGCAGAATGTTATCCAGAAGAATCATTGGTTTACGACGGCGCGGCGTTTCTGGCGGCAGATTAACGAAGCGCGGTACTTTATCTGATGGGATCTCCAGCAGCGCATAACGGATTTCTTCACCGCGGATGATCTCTACTGCCAGGTAGGTGTAATCATCTTTCAGAAATTTAACCAGGTTGGTTTCGCGGTTAATAACAGTCGGAGTAATGTGCTGACGCAGATACTGCTTAAAGTAGTGGCGGAGCCAGTTTTGCTGGTTTGGTGAAAGCTGACGTTCGTTAATCAAAAAGATTTGATTACGCGCCATCTCCAGCAGCAGGTCGTTATACAGACCATCAAATTCCTGATCGGCTTTTAATACGCGGGACTGAATTTTACCCAGCAAATGGCGTGAGTTAGTGGCAACGCCTTGCTCTTCACTGATGATCAGGCGACGTTTAAGCTCAGCGAAACGGACTTTATAGAATTCATCAAGATTATTGGAATAGATCCCCAAAAAACGCATCCGTTCTATTAGCGGGTTGCTTTTATCTGCCGCCTCTTGCAAAACACGTTCGTTGAAGCATAACCAGCTTAGTTCTTTTTCGAGATATAACTTTTCTTGACCCATTCCTGTCTACACTCCGGTTCAATCCTGGGACACCTTATTTACTCACAAGAGTAAACGTTGCTGGCATTCCTTCGTATGACACAGCTTATTATGGCGAGCTTTGCTGCCTGATGTCCAACTGTGACAAAAAAGTATGACAGTAATCCGTTTTCTGTGGATAAAGTGATGAAATCTGTTTGTATGTGCCGGGTACGCGAAACGTCGCCCGGCAATCTAAAGAGGGGATTAATCGTCAGCGGCATGGCCCTGAGGCGGTAGGCGGATGCCATCAAGCCAGGCGTGGTTGTTTTCCATTTTCAGGCGGCCATCGACAAACCAGCTCACCACCAGCGGATAAATAGCGTGTTCCTGTGCCCGTACCCGTTCGGTAATATCCTCTTCGGTATCACCTTCGAACACCGGCACTTTTGCCTGTAAAATCACCGGGCCGCCATCCAGCTCATCGGTCACAAAGTGGACGCTGGTACCATGCTCTTCATCGCCATTTTCCAGCACCTGGCGATGAGTATTAAGACCGGGATATTTCGGTAGCAGTGAAGGGTGGATATTTAACATCCGCCCCTGATAGTGCTCAACAAACGCTGGACTGAGGATACGCATGTAACCTGCCAGCACGACCAAATCCGGGGCGTAAGCATCAATTTCATGCATCAGTTCCCGATCAAAAGCGTCACGACTGGCAAGCTGTGATGCGAGAAGGGCGTGAGCGGGAATCCCCGCTTCTCGCGCCCGTTCAAGGCCGAACGCGTCGGCCTTATTACTGAAAACCGCCTGAAGGGTGCCGTTGATTTTCTTCTGTTTACAGGCATCGATAATCGCCTGTAAATTACTTCCGTTACCGGAAATAAGCACCACGATATTTTTCATGCAATGACCACACGCTCACTGGAATCGGATGCCTTGATGATACCGATTTTCCAGGCGTTTTCACCTTTAGCATGCAATAGCGCGATAGCCTTATCGGCCTCTTGTTCTGGCAGCGCAACCACCATGCCGACACCGCAGTTAAAAGTACGATACATTTCATGGCGGCTTACATTACCGGCGCTCTGTAGCCAGTTGAAGATTGCGGGCCACTGCCAGGAGGACTCGTCAATCACCGCCTGGGTGTTATCAGGGAGTACGCGTGGAATATTTTCCCAGAAGCCGCCACCGGTCAGGTGGGCGATGGCATGAACATCAACATTGGCAATGAGTTCCAGCACGGATTTCACATAGATACGCGTGGGTGCCAACAGGTGGTCGGCCAGTGACTTGCCTTCCAGTTGCGTGGTCTGTGGATCGTTGCCGCTGACTTCAAGCACTTTACGCACCAACGAGTAACCGTTGGAGTGGGGGCCGCTGGAGGCGAGGGCGATCAGCACGTCGCCGTCAGAAACTTTCGAACCGTCGATAATCTCTGATTTTTCTACCACACCGACGCAGAAACCGGCGACATCATAATCTTCGCCATGGTACATGCCCGGCATTTCCGCAGTTTCGCCGCCCACCAGTGCGCAGCCGGATTGCAGGCAACCTTCGGCGATACCGTTAATCACGCTGGCAGCCGTATCGACATCAAGTTTGCCGGTGGCGTAATAATCCAGGAAAAAGAGCGGCTCAGCCCCTTGTACCACCAGATCGTTTACACACATTGCCACCAGATCGATACCGATAGTGTCATGGCGTTTTAAATCCATTGCCAAACGCAGTTTGGTACCCACACCGTCAGTGCCGGAAACCAGCACTGGTTCACGATATTTTTGCGGCAGAGCGCACAGCGCGCCGAAGCCCCCCAGGCCGCCCATCACTTCCGGACGGCGGGTTTTCTTCACCACGCCTTTGATTCGGTCAACCAGAGCATTACCCGCGTCAATATCAACACCGGCATCTTTATAGCTAAGAGAGGTTTTATCGGTCACTGCTTCAGTCCCCACGCGTTTTCTTGCGGTAGAAATAAAATTCGGCGCAATTCTAACAGCCAAGGCAAACGTTTGCGAGTCCATTATTTGCGGGCATAGCGGAAGCATAAGATCTACACTTCTGCCATCTGTTTGATTACGATCAAGCGCTAATCTATAGCGTAGCGGAGAAAAAGCGGTATAATCCGGCGATTTTTTTTGAGGTTGCCACCTGTCTGGGGGAAGGAGAAGAGTATGAAGATCGTGGAAGTCAAACACCCACTCGTCAAACACAAGCTGGGCCTGATGCGTGAACATGACATCAGCACCAAACGCTTTCGTGAACTCGCCTCGGAAGTTGGCAGCCTGCTGACCTATGAAGCAACGGCAGATCTGGAAACGGAAAAAGTGACCATTGAAGGCTGGAACGGCCCGGTGCAGGTTGAACAAATCAAAGGCAAGAAAATAACCGTTGTTCCTATTCTGCGTGCCGGTCTGGGTATGATGGAAGGGGTACTGGAGCATGTACCGAGCGCGCGTATTAGCGTGGTGGGTATCTACCGTAACGAAGAGACGCTGGAGCCAGTGCCCTATTTTCAGAAACTGGTCTCTAATATTGATGAGCGCATGGCGCTGGTGGTTGATCCGATGTTGGCTACCGGTGGTTCAATGATTGCCACCATCGACCTGTTGAAAAAAGCGGGCTGCCACAGCATTAAAGTGTTGGTACTAGTAGCCGCGCCAGAAGGACTTGCGGCATTGGAAAAAGCGCACCCGGATGTTGAGCTTTACACCGCCTCGATCGATCGGGGGCTTAACGAGCATGGATACATTATCCCGGGTCTCGGCGATGCCGGTGACAAAATCTTTGGTACGAAGTAACGTATTATAAAAAGCGAGCCGACTTTGATAGTCGGCTTTTTTTTGGCATTTGAAACACTCAGAGGAAATGACTATGACGCGCCGTGCTATCGGGGTTAGTGAAAGACCGCCGCTTTTGCAGACCATCCCGCTTAGTTTGCAACACCTGTTCGCTATGTTTGGCGCAACCGTGCTGGTGCCTATCCTGTTCCACATTAACCCGGCTACCGTGCTGCTGTTTAATGGTATCGGGACGCTGCTCTACATTTTTATCTGTAAAGGAAAAATCCCTGCATACCTCGGTTCCAGTTTTGCGTTTATCTCTCCGGTACTGTTGCTGCTGCCGCTTGGCTACGAAATGGCGCTCGGCGGTTTTATTATGTGTGGTGCGTTGTTCTGCCTGGTCTCCTTTATTGTGAAAAAAGCAGGAACCGGCTGGCTGGATGTCATGTTCCCACCTGCGGCGATGGGGGCAATCGTTGCCGTTATCGGTCTCGAACTGGCGGGTGTGGCGGCCAATATGGCAGGTCTGCTGCCGGCAGAAGGTCAGAGCGCTGATTCAAACACCATCCTTATTTCGCTGGTGACGCTCGGGGTGACAGTTTTCGGTTCGGTGCTGTTCCGTGGTTTTATGGCAATTATCCCGATTCTTATTGGCGTGTTGGCAGGTTACGCGCTCTCCTTTGTTATGGGCGTGGTTGATACGACGCCGATTGCTGAGGCGCACTGGTTCGCGTTGCCAACATTTTATACGCCGCGTTTTGAATGGTTCGCCATTTTCACTATTTTGCCAGCGGCATTGGTGGTGATTGCGGAACACGTTGGGCACCTGGTGGTGACGGCGAATATTGTCAAAAAAGATCTCATTCGCGATCCGGGTCTGCATCGCTCAATGTTTGCTAATGGTCTTTCAACCATGATTTCTGGCTTTTTCGGCTCTACGCCGAACACTACCTACGGTGAGAATATTGGGGTCATGGCCATCACTCGCGTTTATAGCACATGGGTGATTGGTGGGGCGGCGATTATTGCTATTCTGCTCTCTTGCGTTGGCAAACTGGCAGCGGCGATCCAGATCATTCCAGTCCCGGTCATGGGTGGCGTTTCATTGTTACTCTATGGTGTTATTGGCGCTTCTGGTATTCGCGTGCTCATCGAATCGAAAGTCGATTACAGTAAGGCGCAAAACCTGATCCTGACCTCTGTGATCCTGATTATTGGTGTCAGCGGAGCGAAAGTGCACATTGGCGCAGCGGAACTCAAAGGCATGGCGCTCGCAACCATTGTCGGCGTTGGCCTTAGCCTGATTTTTAAATTAATCAGCGTATTGCGTCCTGAAGAAGTCGTGCTGGATGCGGTAGATAGCGACGCAAAACAGCCTTAATAGCCTTCCCCTGAACCGGGCATTGCGCCCGGTTCAAACCTCACGAAGTTTTATGGTAAACTGCCAGCGTTTTTTGTAACCCCCTGATGAGGTATTTCTGAACACGCCGGCACAGCTCTCCCTGCCATTATATTTACCCGATGATGAAACCTTTGCGAGTTTCTGGCCGGGGGATAACACCTCTTTACTGGCGGCGCTGCAGAATATTCTGCGTCAGGCGCATAGCGGATATATCTATATCTGGTCGCGCGAAGGTGCGGGGCGTAGCCATTTACTGCACGCGGCCTGCGCAGAGCTCTCTCAGCGTGGTGATGCGGTTGGTTATGTACCACTGGATAAACGCACCTGGTTTGTGCCGGAAGTGCTTGACGGCATGGAACAACTCTCCCTGGTATGTATCGATAATATCGAATGCGTTGCGGGTGACGAGCCGTGGGAGATGGCGATTTTCAATCTCTACAATCGTATCCTGGAATCGGGTAAGACCCGGTTGCTCATCACCGGCGATCGCCCGCCTCGCCAGCTCAATCTTGGTCTACCTGATCTCGCATCGCGTCTGGATTGGGGGCAAATCTACAAGCTGCAGCCTCTGTCGGACGAAGATAAATTACAGGCTTTGCAATTGCGTTCCCGGATGCGTGGTTTTGAGCTACCCGAAGACGTGGGGCGCTTTCTGCTTAAACGGCTGGATCGAGAGATGCGAACGTTGTTTGATACGCTTGATCAGTTAGATCGCGCATCCATTACCGCGCAGCGTAAGCTGACGATCCCTTTTGTTAAAGAGATCCTCAAGCTCTGATATTTCATTCTGTGCCGCTTCTGCTGTCCTTCTTCCTTAACTTGCGTAATGCTTCGCAAAAGACAAGTCACCGCTCCGTTATAATAATTAGGTTTCTAATAGTTACCTAAGTTAACGGAAAAAGTAATGACGGATAAAAAAGCGCAAGCAAGGGAAGAGGGGACTCCTCCCGGCACACCCCATGACAAGGTATTCAAGGCGTTTCTTGACCAGCCCGACACCGCCCGGGATTTTATGCAACTGCACCTGCCTGCGGAGTTGCAGGCGGCATGCGACTTCTCCACCCTGAAGCTGGAGTCCGGCAGTTTTATTGATGACAAGCTGCGCGCCTTCTTCAGTGACGTGCTCTACAGCCTGAAAACCGCCAGCGGGGAGGGTTACATTCACGTACTGGTGGAGCATCAGTCCACCCCGGACCGGCATATGGCTTTTCGCATGTTGCGTTATGCGGTGGCGGTCATGCAGCGCCATCTTGATGCCGGGCACAGAAAGCTGCCGCTGGTTATCCCGGTGCTGTTCTACGCCGGCAGACGCCGTCCGTATCCCTACGCCATCCGCTGGCTGGATGAGTTTGATGACCCGGCACTGGCGGAAAAACTCTACGGCAGCGCTTTCCCGCTGGTGGATGTGACGGTTATCCCCGACGATGAAATCATGGAGCACCGCAGCGTGGCGGCGCTGACCCTGGTGCTGAAACATATTCGCCAGCGCGATATGGCGGCGCTGCTGGAGCGGCTGCCCGTGCTGATGCTGGCCGAACAGATGACAGGACATCAGCTTGTTTCGCTGATAAACTATCTGATACAGGCAGGCGAAGCTTCAGACGCCGAGACCTTTGTACGTAAACTGGCACAGCGGGTGCCGAAGCATAAGGATAAACTTATGACCATCGCAGAGCAGCTTAAACAGAAGGGTTTTCAACTTGGTCGGCAGGAAGGACGGCAGGAAGGACGGCAAGAAGGTCGAAAGGAAGAGGCGCTAAAAATCGCCCGTACCATGCTGCTGAGAAACCTTGATCGCAATATTATTCTTGAGGTGACTGGGCTGACTGAAGAGGATCTGGAACAGATCCATCATTAAACCTGCCTGTTTACTGTAGCACCTCATAAATAACAGCGCCCTGCGACGCTGTTTTGTGAAAAATTACCGCAAAATTTCCAGCACCTGCTCCGGTGGGCGCCCGATCCTGGCCTGGCCGTTGGCAACCACTATCGGGCGCTCAATCAGCTTCGGATTTGCCACAAGCGCCTGCACTAATTCCTCTTCAGACAGGCTGCTATTACCCAGATCCAGCTCTTTGTAGAGATCCTCTTTCTGACGCATTAATTCTCGTGCGCTGGACATCCCAAGCAGCTGCAAAAGTTTTTGCACTGTTGCCGCATCCGGTGGTGTTTCCAGATAAAGAACCACTTCCGGCTCAATGCCATTTTCTTTTAGCAGGCTTAAGGTTTCGCGGCTCTTGGAACAACGCGGGTTATGATAGATTTTCACCTTCTCTGACATCTTTTCTCCTTGTCACATCTTCTCGTAAGGGCGGAAACGTTCCTGCATCTGGCGCAGTTGATCTATTCGCGCATCATAGCGCGCCTGTTGCAGGCTGCCGAGTTTCACCTGTGAGCTGGCGCTACTGAGCAGGGTAATGGCCTGATCCAGTCGGCCTACCAACGCCTGGCTTTCGGCACGCGCCGCTAACTCCTGATCGCGGTTGCCCAGCGCTGCTTCTGCCTGTGCCAGCAGATCCCAGCCGTTAATATCGTCTTTGTTGTTAAAGGTATAGCGGTTAAGAATGCGTGCTGCATCGGCCGCTTTGCCTCCGGTCAGATAGGCATTAGCAAGGTTAAGCTGTAACACCGGATTATTCTTCAGCTCAGGCGCGGCATTCAGGCGATTGATTGCATCCGTACTTTTGTTCTGCCCTAAATCAATATCTGTCGCCAGGTCGAGATACCAGGGATTATTCGGATCGGCACTGAGCAGTGGCTGTAACGTTTTCGCGGCGTCGGCATAATTTTTGGCCTCCATTGCCTGCAGTGCCCGGCCATATTGCGCGGCGCGTTGTTCACGCACGTTGCCTTTCGCCCATGCATCAAGCTGATCGCTGGTAAGCTGATTACGCCCGGAGTTGTACATGCCGAGTGTTCTCGCCTTTGCCAGGTAGAACTCTTCTGATGATTGTACGACCACCGGACGCATCTGGTTGGCGCGGTTGCGGGCGTCTGAAAGGCGGCTTTCAGGCAGTGGGTGCGTGAGCAGAATTTCCGGCGGGCGGCTGGAGTAGCGCGACTGATCAAGCAACTTTTCCAGGAAGGTAGGCATCGCTTGTGGATCGAAGCCGGCGCGTTGCAACACCTGAATACCAATACGATCGGCCTCCTGCTCATTTTGCTGTGTAAAACTGATCATCCCCTGGCGCGTGCCCGCCAGTGTGCCGGTCAGTGCCGCCATGCCTGCCTGCGGGTTAGCCATTGCCAGCAAAATGGAACCAAGCGCGCCCGCCCAGGTGAGCGGGGCGCTGCGTTTCTGATCTTCCATCGCCCGCGCCAGATGGCGCTGAGTAACGTGAGAAATTTCATGGGCCATAACTGAAGCCAACTGGCTTTCGTTATCCGCGTAGCGAAAAAGTGCCGAGTGCAATACAACATTGCCGCCAAAAAAGGCGAAAGCGTTTATTTCGTCATTATTGACCAGATAGAAGTGGAAAGGGGTTTTCACTGAATTGGCATGGGACACCAACCGCATACCCAGCCCGTTGATGTATTGCACCAGCAACGGGTCGTTGATCAGTGGTGCACTGCCACGAAGCTGACGCACATAGTAGTCGCCCATTTGCATCTCCTGGCCGATGGAGAGCGTGCTTCCAGCGGAGGTGCCCATATCAGGCAGCGTATCTGAGGAGTCAGCATACGCCGGGATCACCGGGCCTGCGGTGAGCGCCACGATAAGGGTTGCGACCAGCGTTTTTTTCAACTGCCTGAACATAACCTCTTTCCTGTATTTTGCGTGTAACAGATATGACCCGGCTTTACCTGCTTTGTTCCGGTGTCTGGCCTTGCGAGTGTAGCCGCGTTAACGCCTGAAGAAAATCCCAGGGCACAGATTGTTATCTTTCCCGTAAAGGATTAAGAAAAGCGAAGTCTTTTTTGTGACAGTCCGATACAATTCCGCCTCTTATCCCCCGACAATGAGGCTGAAAAAGGAACGTTATGCTTGAAATGTTGAAGCAGTGGTATCGCCGTCGCTTTAGCGATCCAGAGGCGATTGCGCTGCTGGTAATTCTCCTTGCCGGGTTTTGCATTCTCTTCTTCTTTAGCGGCCTGCTTGCCCCGTTGCTGGTGGCGTTGGTGCTTGCTTATCTGCTGGAGTGGCCCACAGTCCGCCTGCAACGTATCGGTTGTTCGCGAAGCTTTGCGGCAAGTATTGTACTGGTGCTGTTTGTCGGCCTTTTATTGGTAATGGCTTTTGTCGTTATGCCAATCGCCTGGCAGCAAGGTATTTACTTAATCCGGGATATGCCAGGGATGCTAAACAAGCTCTCTGACTTTGCCGCCACGCTGCCGCGCCGTTACCCGGCGCTGATGGATGCGGGCATTATTGATGCCATGGCAGAAAATATGCGCTCACGCATGCTGGGCATGGGCGATTCAGTGGTGAAATATTCTCTTGCTTCGCTGGTGGGGCTGCTGACGCTGGCAGTTTACCTGGTGCTGGTGCCGTTGATGGTCTTTTTCCTTGTGAAGGACAAAGATCAGATGCTGAACGCCGTGCGTCGTGTTCTGCCGCGTAATCGCGGGCTGGCGGGGCAGGTGTGGCAGGAGATGAACCAACAGATCACTAATTATATTCGCGGCAAGGTGTTGGAAATGGTGGTCGTCGGTATTGCCACCTGGATCGGCTTCCTGCTGTTTGGTCTGAACTATTCGTTGCTGCTGGCGGTGCTGGTCGGTTTCTCGGTGCTGATCCCCTATATTGGCGCATTTGTGGTAACCATCCCGGTGGTAGGTGTGGCACTGTTTCAGTTTGGGCTGGGGACAGAGTTCTGGAGCTGCTTTGCAGTCTACTTAATTATTCAGGGGCTGGATGGCAACTTGTTGGTGCCGGTGCTCTTCTCTGAAGCGGTAAATTTGCATCCTTTGGTGATTATTCTGTCGGTAATCATTTTCGGTGGGCTATGGGGCTTCTGGGGCGTTTTCTTTGCGATTCCACTCGCAACCCTGGTCAAAGCGGTCATTCATGCCTGGCCTGACTCGCCGGTTGTGGACGAGTAGTGAACCGCGCAGCCGTGATAAGGGCGAGCCCAACGGGCCGCCCGATTAATCAGGCGCGGCTCTCAGACGTTCTCTTTCAACCAATTAATGACGATATCGTGGTGATTACTGGTTTTGAAATCATCAAAAACATGTTCCACTCGACCGTCAGCATCGATCAGGAAGCTAATGCGGTGGATGCCGTCGTAGGTCTTACCCATAAAGGATTTTTCCCCCCAGACACCAAATTGTTCGCATATCTGATGGTCTTCATCCGACAGCAGCGTAAAGTTGAGCAGCTCTTTTTCGGCGAAACGGGAAAGTTTTTCCGGTTTGTCAGTGCTGATACCCAGCACCTCCACCCCCGCTTTTTTTAACTCATCCATGTTATCGCGCAAGCCACAAGCCTGGACAGTACAACCTGGTGTCATGGCTTTCGGGTAGAAATAGACCAGAACACGCTGTCCCTGGAAGTCGGTCAAATTTACTTGTTCACCGTCTTGATCGGGCAAGCTAAATTTCGGTGCAATGTCACCGGCTTTCAGTGGATTCATTACTTAACTCCATCCTGTTCATCATGATGTGAATAATTGACGATGTTAATACTGCCTTGCGCATTCAGTTCTGTACATAGGGCTTTAAAAGCATGGTCAATTTTTGAAGCGTCCTGAGACGCAGGACTATGAGCAGTTATTTGAATAAATAACTGCGGCACGACAGCTTCGTTTCCGGGCTGGGTACGGGAAACCAGTTCCGCAATATTCATATCATGCGCATCAAAAAGGGCCGTGAAGCGCTCAATAAGATGAGGGGAGTCCGGCACTTCAACCTGTACCCAGACGGTAGCTGGCATCGCGGGACGTGGACGTGCAGCGGTGCGTTTCATCACGATCAACAAATCCAGTTCGGCGCCCTTCAGCGGTAAGGTGGATTCGATGAGCGTAATGGCATTCCATGACCCGGAAAGCAGCATAATAAAAGTGAACTCTTCTCCCAGCATCGCCAGTCGACTGTCTTCAATATTACAGTCGCAACTACTGACGTGACGTGTGATTGCGTTCACGATGCCAGGCCTGTCGGCCCCCAGCGCAGTGATAACCAAAAAGTGTTGTGATGAGGCTGTCAAACCTGTGCTTCCTGTCAAACGTGAGGTAATCATAAGGAAAGCATAAAAAAAACCGGCATACAACCGCCACTAAGCCTCAGTTCACTTGCTTTTCTTGCAGTACCGCACGTACCATTGAGAATCTTGTTAGCACAGAGGATGGCCCATGTTCACGGGAAGTATTGTCGCGCTTGTTACGCCGATGGATTTGCAAGGTAAAGTCTGCCGGTCAAGCCTGAAGAAGCTAGTTGATTATCATGTCGCTAATGGAACATCAGCGATCGTTTCGGTAGGCACCACCGGTGAGTCTGCGACCCTGAGCCATGATGAACATGGCGATGTGGTTATGCTGACGCTGGAACTGGCGGACGGCCGTATCCCTGTGATTGCTGGTACGGGGGCTAATGCCACCGCAGAGGCCATCAGCCTGACGCAACGTTTTAATGACAGCGGCATTGCCGGTTGCCTGACCGTTACACCCTATTACAATCGTCCCACGCAGGAAGGGCTGTTTCAGCACTTTAAAGCTATTGCTGAACATACTGACCTGCCGCAAATTCTGTATAATGTGCCATCACGTACTGGTTGCGATATGTTGCCGGAAACCGTGGGCCGCCTGGCGAAAATAAAAAATATTGTCGGTATTAAAGAGGCGACCGGGAACTTAAGTCGTGTTCATCAGATCAAAGAGCTGGTTTCAGACGACTTTATCCTGCTGAGCGGTGACGATGCTACAGCGCTGGACTTTATGCAGCTCGGCGGTCATGGGGTTATTTCCGTGACCACTAACGTAGCGGCGCGTGATATGGCCGATATGTGTAAACTGGCTGCGCAAGGGCAGTATGCCGAAGCGCGAGTGATCAATCAGCGTCTGATGCCGTTACACAACAAACTATTTGTCGAACCCAATCCTATCCCTGTTAAATGGGCATGTAAGGAGTTGGGACTTGTGGCAACCGATACAATGCGCCTGCCAATGACGCCGATTACCGAAAACGGTCGCGACGTGGTTCGAGCAGCGCTTAAACATGCCGGTTTGCTGTAAAGTTTAGGGAGATTTGATGGCTTACTCAGTACAGAAGTCGCGCCTGGCGAAGGTAGCGGGTGTTTCACTTGTGATGTTGCTCGCCGCCTGTAGTTCCGATTCGCGTTATAAACGTCAGGTCAGTGGTGACGAATCCTATTTGGATGCCGCACCGCTCGCTGAACTTCATGCCCCTGCCGGTATGATCCTTCCGGTACAAAACGGTGATTACAACATTCCTGTTACTAATGGCAGCGGTGCCGTTGGCAAACAACTGGATATTCGCCCGCCTGCTCAGCCGCTGGCGCTGGTCACCGGTGCACGTACTCAGTTTGCTGGCGATACTGCGACGCTGATGGTGGAAAACGGGCAGAACAACACACTATGGCCGCAGGTGGTCAGCATTATTCAGGCGAAAAACTACACCATTGATAAACGCGACGATGCTTCACAAACTCTGACAACCGACTGGATTGACTGGAACCGGCTGGATGAAGATGAGCAGTATCGCGGTCGCTATCAAATCTCGGTGAAGCCGCAGGGGTATCAGCAGGCAGTTACGGTGAAACTGGTTAACCTGGAACAGGCGGGAAAACCGGTAGCCGATACAGCGTCTTTGCAGCGCTATAGCACCGAAATGCTTAACGTTATCTCCGCCGGGCTGGATAAAACCGTCACCGATGCACAGAATGCCGCGCAAAACCGTAGCGTAACAACGCTGGATGTGCAGAGCGGCGCCGATGATACCGGACTGCCGATGCTGGTGGTGCGTGGCCCGTTCAACGTGGTGTGGCAGCGTTTGCCAGCGGTGCTGGAAAAAGCGGGCATGAAAGTAACTGACAGCACGCGTTCTACGGGCAGCGTAGCGGTAACTTATAAACCGCTCTCTGACAGCAACTGGCAAGAGCTGGGCGCACGTGATCCGGGGCTTGTTTCTGGTGACTATAAACTGCAGGTCGGCGATCTTGATAACCGCAGCAGCCTCCAGTTTATCGATCCGAAAGGTCACACGCTGACACAGTCGCAAAACGATGCGCTGGTAGCTGTATTCCAGGCTGCCTTTAACCGCTAATTATCAGGGCCGGAGCACTCCGGCCTTTTTTAATTACGCTGACGCAAACGTGTGCGTCAGCGTAAACAAGAACAATCATCACACCTGGAGTAACAAAGATGCAAAAGCAAGCTGAGTTGTATCGTGGCAAAGCGAAGACCGTATACAGCACGGAAAACCCGGACCTGTTGGTGCTCGAATTCCGCAATGATACGTCAGCAGGGGACGGCGCGCGCATTGAGCAGTTTGATCGTAAGGGGATGGTGAACAATAAGTTCAACCATTTTATTATGAGTAAGCTGGAAGAGGCGGGTATCCCAACCCAAATGGAAGCGCTGCTTTCAGACACTGAGTGTCTGGTGAAAAAGCTGGAGATGGTGCCGGTGGAGTGTGTGATTCGTAACCGTGCTGCTGGCTCACTGGTTAAGCGTTTGGGCATCGAAGAGGGGATTGAATTTAATCCGCCGCTGTTCGATATGTTCCTGAAAAACGATGCCATGCACGATCCTATGGTCAATGAGTCTTACTGCGAAACCTTCGGTTGGGTGAGTAAAGAGAACCTCGCCCGCATGAAAGAACTGACCTATAAAGCCAACGATGTGCTGAAAAAACTGTTTGATGATGCTGGTCTGATTCTTGTCGATTTCAAACTGGAGTTTGGTCTGTTCAAGGGTGAGGTTGTACTGGGTGATGAATTCTCCCCGGATGGCAGCCGCCTGTGGGACAAAGAGACGCTGGATAAAATGGACAAAGACCGTTTCCGTCAGAGCCTTGGCGGCCTGATTGAGGCCTATGAAGCCGTGGCGCATCGCCTGGGCGTGAAGTTAGACTAAGGTTTCGATTGCCTTCCTGACCAGAGGATAGCCGCATCCTCTGGTTTTTTTGCCACTTTTTTCCGGTGGTAATCCTTTCCTGAACGCCTACGATAATATATATACAGAGTCCATTTTCGGCTTTAGAGGTGGTTATGCGCTGGCAAGGGCGTCGAGAGAGCAACAACGTAGAAGACCGACGCAATCAGTCGGGAGGGCCGTCAATAGGCGGACCAGGATTTCGCCTGCCGGGCGGCAAAGGGGGGATTATCCTGCTGTTAGTGGTGGTAGTGGCGAGTTACTATGGCGTCGATTTAACCGGCTTATTGACCGGACAACCCGTGCAGGACAGCTCTCAGCAGCGCTCCATCAGTCCGCAGGAAGATGAAGCTGCGCGTTTCACCAGCGTGATTTTTGCCACCACCGAAGATACTTGGGGGCAACTTTTTGAACAGATGGGGCGCCAGTATCAGGAGCCGAAGCTGGTGATGTATCGTAACTATACCAGTACCGGGTGTGGCACCGGTCAGTCAATTATGGGGCCGTTCTACTGTCCGGCTGACGGCAAGGTCTACATCGATCTCTCTTTTTACGATGAAATGAGAGCTAAGCTCGGCGCTGATGGTGACTTTGCTCAGGGTTACGTTATCGCACATGAAGTCGGGCACCATGTGCAACGACTTCTCGGGACAGAAGCAAAAGTTCGTCGTTTGCAGCAAAACGCTTCGCAGAAAGAGGCTAACCAGCTTTCTGTGCGTATGGAGTTGCAGGCTGATTGTTATGCTGGTGTCTGGGGACATACCATGCAGCAGCAAGGGGTGCTGGAGCCTGGCGATCTGGAAGAGGCGCTCAATGCCGCAGAGGCGATTGGCGATGACCGTTTGCAGCAGCGTAGCCAGGGCCGAGTGATCCCCGACAGCTTTACCCATGGCACCTCGGCACAGCGTTATAGTTGGTTCAAACGCGGGATGGACAGCGGTAATCCAGCACAGTGCGATACCTTTAACAGCCGCCTGTAATCTGAGCTATACATGCAACAATTGACAGAACTCAGCGCTCAGATGGCGCGGGAAGGTATTCGCCGTCTGCTGGTCGTGGCGGGCGAACCGATGTGGTGCGCACAGCGAGCAGTCGAACTGCGGGAACAACTTCCGGGTGACTGGCTATGGGTCGGTGAGAGCAGCAACTGGCCGCTACACTGCCAGCCTCGCGCGCTGGCGACTTTACTTGGGCGGGAGTTTACCCATGCCGTTTTTGATGCGCGGCAAGGGTTTGATGTCGCGGCCTTTGCTGCGCTGGGCGGCACATTAAAAGCAGGAAGCTGGCTGGTGCTGTTAACGCCGCCGTTGGCGCAGTGGCCAAATCAAACGGACGTCGATAGCTGCCGCTGGAGTGATACTGTTGAGCCTATCGCAACGCCGTTTTTTGTTTACCATTTTTGCCGCAGGCTACTGGCCGATAATCAGGCCCTGCTATGGCGCGAGGGTCACGCTTTAACGCTTCCCTTATTTCAGGCTCGCCCTGCGTGGCATGAGGCGAGTGGTGCGCCGCAAGCGGAACAGGCGCAAATTCTCTTCGATCTCTTATCCATGCCGCCGGGAATAATGGTGGTCACCGCGCCACGCGGGCGAGGGAAGTCCGCGCTGGCGGGGATGCATATCGCCAGACTGCCGGGACCGGCAATTGTCACCGCACCCACTCGCGGGGCAACCGATGTATTGGCGGCATTTGCTAAAGAAAAGTTCACCTTTATCGCTCCGGATGCGTTGCAACAAAAGATTATGCACAGCGGTAAACAGCCTGGCTGGTTGATTGTTGATGAGGCGGCGGCAATTCCCGGGCCATTGCTACATACCCTGACGTCGGCATTCTCCCATGTGCTGCTGACCACCACGGTGCAGGGTTATGAAGGGACAGGACAGGGGTTCTTGCTGAAATTTTGCGCCCAGTTCCCCCATTTACGCCATCGGACGCTGAGTACACCGCTGCGCTGGGCGAAAGAGTGTCCATTGGAGCGTTTTATCAGTGAATTACTGCTATTTGATGATGCCTTTGTCCATGAAATCCCGGACGGAGAGATCGCGATACGACCGCTGGCGAGAGAAGCATGGCGGGAAATGCCCGCGTTACCGATAGCGTTATATCGTCTGCTTGCCAGCGCCCACTATCGTACCTCGCCGCTGGATCTGCGTCGCATGATGGATGCCCCGGGCCAACATTTCTGGCTGGCAACAAAGGCAGAAGCAGTCGTTGCCGCCCTATGGCTGGTAGAAGAGGGCGGGTTAAGCCCGGATCTTAGTCAGGCGGTCTGGGCCGGGTTCAGGCGTCCGCGTGGCAACCTGGTCGCCCAATCGCTGGCCGCGCATGGTGGTAGCCCGCTGGCTGCGACATTACGTGGAAGACGGATAAGTCGTATCGCTGTGCATCCAGCCTGCCAGCGTGAAGGCATTGGCAGGGCGCTGATTGCACAAGCAAAGGCACAGAGTGATACTTGCGACTACCTTTCGGTCAGTTTCGGTTATACCGCTGTGCTATGGCACTTCTGGCAGCGCTGTGGTTTTGCCCTGGTACGACTGGGAAGTCACCGGGAGGCCAGTAGCGGATGCTTTACTGCGATGGCTCTTCTGCCGTTAACGGCTGCGGGAAAGAAGCTGGTTGAGCATGAGCAGTGTCGTCTGGCGCGTGATTTACCCTGGCTTACTGAATGGCGAGAAGAAAAGTTGCCGTTGCCGCAAATGCAGGATACTACCCTTAATGATGATGACTGGCTGGAACTGGGCGGTTTTGCTTTTGCTCATCGCCCGCTCTCTGCAGCCATTGGTGCGTTATCACGTCTGTTGCTGCTGTGTCAGTTGCCGCTGCCAGCATTACGGGGGCAACTTTTTGCCGGCGAGAGTGAACAGATGCTCTGCCAGCGTTTAGTCTTGCCCGGTCGCAAAGCACTGCTGGCGCGACAGCGTGATGAGGCGGCGCAGGCGCTGCAACAGCTTGATGCTCAGCGTGTACAAAGCGTGAAAGAGCGGGTACGCTCAACGAAAGAAGGAGACCACTATGCTACATAACCATTTTGTTGTGCAAACCCCGCCAGCTCCAGCAAAGCAATTGCTATTACTGTTTCATGGTGTCGGCGATAACCCTGTTTCGATGGGCGAAATTGGTCGATGGTTTGCTCCCCAGTTTCCCGATGCGCTGATCGTCAGCATCGGCGGTGCGGAACCTTGTGGGCCTGCTCCGGCGCGCCAGTGGTTTTCGGTGGTGGGCGTCACAGAAGAGAACCGCCAGCAGCGCGTGGATGCCATTATGCCGGTTTTTATTGAAACGGTGCGCCATTGGCAGCGACAGAGCGGCCTGGGCTCAGAAGCAACGGCACTGATCGGCTTTTCACAGGGGGCGATCATGGCGCTGGAGAGTTTAAAAGCGCAGCCTGATCTTGCTTCACGCGTGATTGCGTTTAATGGTCGCTATGCCAGCTTGCCACAGCAGATTTCAGCAGGAAGTACAGTCCATTTGATTCATGGTGGCGACGATGCCGTGATAGAGCTTGGCTGGGCCGTTGCCGCGCAGGAAGCGCTATTGCGTATTGGCGGCGATGTGACACTGGATATCGTTGATGATTTGGGGCATGCCATTGACGATCGTAGTATGGAGCTCGCGCTTAACCACTTGCTTTATACCGTACCGAAGCACTATTTCGATGAAGCGTTGAGCGGCGGGACACCTAAGGACGACGATATTATTCAACTAATTTGAGGGGTCTACAGCCCAGACTAGCGCTATGCTCATCTTGCCTGGATAGCAGGTAAACATAGCGCCAGCCGTTCAGTCGTTTATTTTTTCGGCTGATCCTTTTTCGGCCAGTCGTCTTCGTCATCCCACTTATCGTTGAAATCACGATGCGGGGGAAGATCAGGCTTGTTGGCGAGAAACTTCTTATGATCTACGCGTTTGAGATCTTTAATCACGTTCAGCAGAACGCCGACTAAAAATACCAGCACCAGAATCCACCAATATTTCGCTAGCCACTCCATGCACTCCTCCCGGCTCGTCAGGCAATTAAATGTTCCATAATGCGTTGATACATACGGGCAAGCAGCTGCAAATCGGCAGCGTTCACGCATTCGTTAATTTTATGAATGGTGGAATTCACTGGCCCCAGTTCCACCACCTGCGCCCCCATCCGTGCGATAAATCGCCCATCGGATGTGCCGCCAGTGGTTAACAGTTGTGGTTTTATCTCATTATAGTGCTCAATGGCATTCACTACCGCATCGACCAGCTTGCCACGCCCGGTCAAAAAAGGCTGGCCGGAGAGCCACCACTCCACGCTATAGCGCAACTGATGTTTCTCCAACAGGTCGATCACTCGCGCTTTGATCATCTCATCGGTCAGTTCGGTACTAAAACGGAAGTTAAACTGCACAAACAGATCGCCTGGGATAACGTTGTTACTCCCGGTTCCGGCTTTGATATTAGCGATTTGCATACTGGTGGGTGGGAAATAGTCATTACCCTGATCCCATTCAATAGCGACTAGTTCATTAAGCATCGGCGCTGCGCGGTGTACCGGGTTGTCGGCGAGGTGCGGATAAGCCACATGACCCTGCACACCATGGATCGTCAGGTTGCAGGTCATTGAACCGCGACGGCCGTTTTTCACCACATCACCCACCACTTCGGTACTGGAGGGTTCGCCAACCAGGCAGTAATCCAGACGCTCATTACGCGCCATTAGAGCTTCTACTACTTTTACTGTGCCATGCGTGGCGCTGGCCTCTTCATCAGAGGTAATCAGAAAGGCAAGACGACCTGCATGTTGTGGGTGCTGGGCGACAAAACGCTCGGCTGCCACTATCATGGCTGCCAGCGAGCCTTTCATATCTGCCGCACCGCGACCAAATAACATGCCATCGCGGATAGTGGGTTCGAAAGGTGGGTTGATCCAGCGGTCTGCATCTCCCGCTGGCACCACATCGGTATGACCAGCAAAGGCCAGTGTTTCGCCCTGACCGCGCCATGCCCAGAAGTTCTGCGTGTCGCCAAAATTCATCGGCTCAATGGTAAAACCGATAGCCTTCAGACGTTCAATCATTAACGCCTGGCATCCTGCATCATCGGGGCTGAGAGAAGGGCGACGAATAAGCTGTTGCGTCAGCTCTATAACCGGGCACGACATACACTATACCTCGTTGAAAAACTTCTCATAACTGGAGTCACTGAAACCCAGCAGCATAGGCCTACCCGGCGCGCAGAGCAATGGGCGTTTGATGATCGCTGGCATTTCCAGCATTAGCGCGGCAGCGGAATCGGCGTTGGTAATGGAGGCGCGCAGAGATTCATCCAGCTTACGCCATGTTGTTCCGCGCGTGTTCAGTAGCGCTTCCCAACCCAGCTCATCAATAAATTTACCTAATAATTGTGCCTCAAGTCCGTCTGCCCGGTAATCATGAAACTGATATTCCTGCTGTCGGTTTTCCAGCCAGCGGCGCGCTTTCTTGATAGTGTCGCAATTTTTTATGCCGTACATTGTAAGCATGGTGAATCCTTTTGTCTCTTTTTGGTCTATTTGTACAATTAATTAGAATAACCTAATCGGCATCAAATATCATTCGCCTGTTAATCATTCTCTGGCAAATATAACAGAGGCTTTTAAATCTTATTTAATTTAAGTAATCAGATTTTTAGTCGTTTGCGCACTTAAGAGAGAGTATTAATTAATGCGTGCTGATACAGAATGTGATCGATATTTCATTTGTCTTTTAGGCGGTTAACAAATGTTGCGTTGACTCACATAAAATTATCCGCAAGCCGTTCATAGTTATCCCACAGGTATTCGGAGTAGTGGCAAAGCGTGATTAAAGCGATTGGTCAAACTTTCTTCACAGCGATTATTAGATTTAGTAGAATGCCTGCAATTATTCGAGAGGTCGTTATGATTGAGCATGAGTTAGGGAACTGGAAAGATTTTATTGAAGATATGCTTCGTAAATAATTTCTTGCGCAACTATTAATTCACAATGTTTGAAATACTGTTAATAAATGCGATAAAAAAGGCGAACTTAATAGCTCGCCTTTTTTGTTTGCGCAACAAACACAATTATTGTGCACGTTCTTTCAATGGGAAGCGCCTTCTTACCAGCACAAAAAAGAGTGGTACGAAGAAAATAGCCAGTATGGTTGCTGAAATCATGCCGCCCATCACGCCTGTCCCCACGGCATGCTGGCTACCGGAGCCTGCGCCGGAGCTGGTGGCCATTGGCAATACGCCAAAGACAAACGCCAGCGAGGTCATCAGTATAGGGCGCAAACGCTGGCGACACGCATGTAATGTCGCGACCAGCAGATCTTGACCTTTGGCATTCATATCATTAGCAAACTCGACGATAAGAATGGCATTTTTCGCCGATAGCCCTATTACCGTTAACAGACCCACCTGAAAATAGACATCATTTTCCAGCCCGCGCATCCAGGTTGCCAGCAGAGCACCAATTACACCAAGTGGCACCACCAACATCACCGAGAAGGGCACTGACCAGCTCTCATACAGAGCCGCAAGGCAAAGGAACACGACCAGCAGCGATATGGCATATAATGCCGGGGCCTGCGCTCCGGAGAGCCGCTCCTGATAGGACATTGCTGTCCACTCAAGCCCGAAGCCAGTTGGTAACTCGCGCACCAGTCTCTCCATAATATCCATGGCCGTACCGGTACTGACACCTGGGGCCGCTTCACCGACTATTTCTGCCGCTGCGTAGCCGTTGTAGCGCTCCAGACGAGGTGAACCGGTTTGCCAGCGCGAAGTGGCAAAGGCGGAGAACGGCACCATGTTGCCGGAACTGTTGCGTACATACCACAGATTGATATCTTCCGGCAGCATGCGATATTTCGCCGCTCCTTGCACATAAACCTTTTTCACGCGTCCGCGATCCATAAAGTCATTAACGTAGCTAGAGCCCCAGGCCGTTTGCAGCGTGTCGTTAATATCATCAATGGAAACGCCCAGTGCCTGCGCTTTGCGCTGATCAATATCAATTTGCAACTGTGCGCTGTCATCAAGGCCATTGTGACGCACGCGAGTGAGTCCACTTTCATTATTTGCCAGCTCAAGCAGGCGGTCACGGGCAGCCATTAGCGCATCGTGGCCCGCGCCAGCGTGATCCTGCAATTCCATATCGAAACCTGCGGAGCTACCCATGCCGCTAATTGCCGGAGGACTGCTGGCAAACACGCGGGCTTCGTTAATATTGCTGAAAGCTTTGGTAGCCCGCTCAATAATCGCGAAAGAACTGCCGTTCTTCGGGTCTCGCTCTTCCCAATCTTTCAGTCGGATAAAGAGCCGGGCCACGTTTTGCCCGTTCCCCCCTGGGCCTGAGCCTACGGTGGAGAACACGGATGAGACATTATCTTTTTCATGAGTAAAAAAGTAGTCTTCCACTTTCTGGACTACTTTTAACGTCTGCTGCTGCGTTGAACCACTTGGTAACTGTACCGATGTGGTAAACATCCCGCGGTCTTCTAACGGCAGGAATGAGGTTGGCAGGTGCAGGAATAGTAGCACCATGCCGCCAATCAGCAGGACATAGAGTAAAATCCAGCGCAGACTGCGGTGCAGGATTTTGCCAACAGCCGTTTCGTAGCGATCGGCACCGCTATTAAACAGGCGATTAAATGCCCCGAAGAATCCTTTCTGCCCGTGCTGTTCACCCTGATTGAGAGGTTTGAGCAGCGTGGAACATAACGCGGGCGTGAGAATCATCGCCACCATTACAGATAGCACCATCGCCGAAACAATGGTGATGGAGAATTGGCGGTAGATTGCGCCGGTTGTGCCGCCAAAAAAGGCCATTGGCACGAATACCGCCGACAACACCATGGCGATACCGACCAGCGCCCCCTGTATTTGCCCCATTGATTTTCGCGTTGCTTCCCTGGGCGATAGCCCCTCCTCGGTCATAATGCGTTCGACGTTTTCCACCACCACAATCGCATCATCCACCAGCAGGCCGATCGCCAGTACCATTGCAAACATCGTTAGCGTGTTGATGCTGTAGCCAAACGCATACAGCACGGCAAAAGTACCCAGCAGTACCACCGGCACGGCTATGGTCGGGATCAGCGTGGCGCGGAAGTTTTGCAGGAACAGGTACATCACCAAAAACACCAACACAACAGCTTCGATCAGCGTTTTTACCACATCAATAATGGACGCTTTGACGAAGGAAGTGGTTTCATAAGCGACTTTATACTCCAGGCCGTGCGGGAAAAATTCAGCCAGTTCATCAAGCCGTTTGATCACCAGTTCGGCGGTGGCCATTTCGTTAGCACCGGAAGCGAGCTTAACCCCCAGCCCCGATGCGGCATGACCATTAAAGCGGCTGAGATAGTCATATTTTTCGGCTCCCATCTCAACAGTGGCAACGTCCCCAAGCCGGACTTCCGAACCATCCTGATTAACGCGTAGGGTTATCTCGCGAAACTGTTCCGGCGTTTGTAACAGCGACTGGGCGTTGATAGTGGCATTCATCGCCTGGTTGTCTACCGAAGGCGTGCCGCCAAGCTGACCGACAGCAATCTGTGCATTCTGTGAGGAGATGGCGTTAGTGACGTCATTGGCGGTGAGCTGATAGCTATTGAGCTTCGCAGGATCGAGCCAGATGCGCATTGAATATTGCGAGCCGTAGGCATCAATATCGCCGACGCCATTTACCCTGCTGATTGGATCCTGAATATTACTGGCAACGTAATCTGCAATATCCTGTTTATCCATCGAACCGTCGGTAGAGACAAAAGCGATGGTCAAAATATTGGTGTCGCCGGTTTTACGCACCGTTACGCCCTGGTTTTGCACGGCCTGCGGCAGTTTACGCAGCGCTGACTGGAGCTGGTTTTGCACCTGCTGCACAGCTTCATCTGGATCGGTTCCGGCTTTGAAATTGAGGGTGATTGAGGCCTGACCGGTAGCGCTGCTTTGTGATGACATATACATCAGGTTATCGAGCCCTGTCATATTCTGCTCAATAACCTGTGTAACGGTATTTTCCAGCGTTTGTGCCGATGCGCCAGGGTAGTTGGCGGTAATACGGACATTAGGCGGTGCCAAATCGGGATACTGCTCTACTGGCAGGGAAATAATGGCAAGTGTCCCCATAAGACAAATCAATATCGCCAGTACCCAGGCAAAAATGGGGCGATCAATAAAAAAATTCGCCATCTGAAAAATGACCTCTGTTGCTGCTGCACATTTTTATAGTGTTATCGACTGCATCAATGTAGCGGGAATGCAGAAACTAATCGTGGAGAAATTAAGGATAAAATGTAAATTATCATGGCTGAGTACGGCGTAGCTATACATAACCCCTTCTAAGCGCTGGATTGCCTGTTACAGCGAGTTTAGTTTGCGCTTCTTTACGTTTACTGACGCTTTAAGTCCCTTGTTAACCCATCGGCATAATCACGTTATTAATGAAATTATTTTTCAGAATTCCTGGGATAATTTGATCTGCTACAAGTTGGTGACAAATAGGTAACCATTCTGGGCAGATGACCATTGCCTGCTTCTGGCACTCCCGGTAAATAGATTCTCATATAAAAAAAAGGGTTAAGCCTGGGAGCTAAGGGGCGCCATGAATAGTTTTATTACGGCGAATAGCCAGCAATGTATTGGGTGTCGGGCCTGCGAAGTCGCTTGTGTTATGGCGCACAATAACGAGCAACACGTATTAAGTGTGGATTATTTTCACCCCAGAATCCAGGTGATAAAGCATCAACAGCAACGCAGTGCGGTAACTTGTCATCACTGTGAAGCGGCTCCTTGCGCCCGTAGTTGCCCGAACGGCGCTATCAGCTGCGTTGAGGACTCAATACAGGTAGACCAGCAGAAGTGTATTGGTTGTAAATCCTGTGTGGTGGCGTGCCCGTTTGGCACCATGCAGGTGTTGGTAACACAGCAGGAAGCGGGGCAGGTGCAAGCCACCGCCCATAAATGCGATCTCTGTATGGGGCGCTCTGAAGGCCCGGCCTGCGTGCAAAACTGCCCAGCGGATGCGCTACAACTGGTAAATAATGCAACGTTGGCCGCGCTGGCAAAAACGCGCCGCTTACGCACCGCCAGTTATGAAGCGCAACCGTGGCGGAGTGTCGCGGCAATAATACCTGCCCTGAACGATGGTAAAGTGCGGCAGATGCAGAATACACCGCCGCGCAGTGAGCCGGATAAACTGCCGCTGGCGGCGCGTAAAGTCGGCTTCGATGAAATCTACCTTCCGTTTCGCGCTGAACAGGCCCAGCGTGAAGCAGAACGCTGCCTGAAGTGCGGCGAACATAGCATCTGTGAATGGACCTGCCCGCTCCATAACCATATTCCCCAGTGGATCGAGCAGGTGAAAGCCGGAAATATTGCCGCAGCGGTAGAACTTTCCCATCAGACAAACTGCCTGCCGGAGGTGACGGGCCGGGTTTGCCCGCAGGATCGATTATGTGAGGGTGCCTGTACTGTGCGCGACGAGTATGGCGCGGTCACTATCGGCAATATTGAACGCTATATCTCCGATCAGGCGCTGGCACAGGGCTGGCGACCCGAGTTACATCATGTCAAAGCGGTGAATGAACGGGTGGCGATTATTGGTGCGGGGCCGGCAGGCCTGGCCTGTGCCGATGTGCTTGTCCGACACGGTGTGAGTACGACGGTATTCGACAGGCATCCGGAAATTGGCGGGTTGCTCACCTTCGGCATTCCCTCTTTTAAGCTGGATAAATCGTTGTTGGCGCGCCGTCGCGAAATCTTTAGTGCGATGGGCATTCGCTTTGAGCTTAATTGTGAGATTGGTAAAGATATTGCGCTGGGGACACTGCTGGAAGAGTACGATGCGCTCTTTGTTGGCGTTGGCACCTACCGCTCAATGAAAGCTAACCTGCCAGGCGAAGAGGCTCCTGGTGTCTATGATGCGTTGCCTTTCCTGATTGCTAATACCAAACATCTAATGGGCCTGCCGGAAAGTGAAAGCGAGCCGTATATTAATACGGCGGGTATGAACGTCGTGGTGTTGGGCGGTGGAGATACCGCCATGGACTGTGTCAGAACCGCACTGCGTCATGGCGCGAGCAAAGTAACCTGCGCGTATCGCCGTGATGAAGCCAATATGCCAGGTTCAAAGAAAGAGGTAAAAAATGCTCGCGACGAAGGGGCTGAGTTTGAGTTCAACGTCCAGCCAGTAGATTTGCAACTGGATAGTGCTGGTAAGGTGTGTGGCGTGCGTTTACTGCGCACCAGACTCGGGGAGCCCGATGCCAAAGGCCGTCGTCGCCCGGAGCCGATTGCAGGCAGTGAGTTTGTTATGCCCGCCGACGCGGTGATTATGGCTTTCGGCTTTAATCCACACGCCATGCCCTGGCTGGAACAGCATGGCGTGCGCGTTGACGACTGGGGGCGCATTGCTGCCAGCGTTGACACCCCGTATCGCTATCAAACCAGTAATCCGAAAATTTTTGCCGGTGGCGATGCCGTTCGCGGCGCGGATCTGGTGGTGACGGCAATGGCTGAGGGGCGTCATGCTGCACAAGGAATGATGGCGTGGATGGGCATAGAACTGCCTGAAAAGCATTAACCGCTTCGCGACAAAGCAGGCTTCACGGCGTAGTATAACGTTAAGTTGTTAGCGTTATGGAGCCTGTATGTCGCTGAAAATTGAAGTTATCAAAGATAAAATCCTCTCAGAAAACTATTTTGTCCTGCGCAATATTACTTACGATCTGATCCGGCAGAATGGCGAAGTGGTGCGCCATAAACGCGAAGTCTACGATCGTGGCAACGGCGCAACGATCCTTCTCTATAACCGTGAAAAGCAGAGCGTGGTGTTGATCCGTCAGTTTCGCGTTGCCACCTGGGTTAATGGTAATGAAGACGGTCGGCTGATCGAAACCTGCGCTGGCTTGCTGGATAACGATGAGCCGGAAGTGTGCATTCGCAAAGAGGCGATTGAAGAGACCGGCTACCAGGTGGGTGAAGTCCGTAAGGTATTTGAGCTCTTTATGTCTCCGGGGGGCGTAACGGAGATCGTGCACTTTTTTGTTGCTGAATATAGCGATGCGCAACGCGCCAATAATGGCGGCGGTGTCGAAGATGAAGATATCGAAGTGCTGGAGCTGCCATTTAAACAGGCGCTGGAGATGGTAGCGAAGGGTGAGATCCACGATGCCAAGACGGTGATTTTATTACAGTACATGCAACTGTCTGGTCTAATGAACTGAATTTTAAAAGTTTTATAACCTCTATCGCAAATGGATCTATCCGATAAATCTTATTGAGTCAGCCCACCGGGAGATAGACTATACGCGTGTATTACGTCTATTCTTCCGGGGTTTTTGCCATCCATGCGCTCTCGCAGCCTGATCTTGCTTCTTGGTATTGTTACCGCACCGTTGCTGTGGGCTGCTCCTGCGCAACAAACCTTTGCTGATTGGCTGGTTACCTGCAATAACCAGAATTTCTGCACCGCGCGTAATACTGGCAATCATGGCGGGCTTGTTATGACGCTGGCACGCAGCGCAGGTGCGCGTACCGATGCTTCATTACGCCTCGATCTGGGTGGAAGCGATCTGCCGCCGGTGTCAGAACCGCCCATTGCCGATCGTCTATTGCTCGATGAAGAACCATTGAAGCTGGCTGACAAGCAGTGGCAAATTACACCCTGGCATCTGCTCACTACTCACCCGCAAACGATAACTGACTTTCTGAAAATTGTGCAGGAAGCGCAATCGATTACTTTGCAGGGCAGCAAAAGTACTATTTCGCTGGAGGGGCTAAAAGCGGCGCTTTTGTTTATCGATTCCCAGCAAAAACGCGTCGGCAGTGAAACCGCATGGATTAAAAAGGGTCAGCAACCGCCGTTAAGCGTGCCTCCTGCGCCAGCATTAAAAGAGGTTGCGCTGGTTAATCCAACGCCGACACCGCTTACGCAGGATGAGCTTAACGACCTGCTTGATTATGCTAACTGGCGGATGAATAACACCCAATGTTCCCTCGACCCGATGCGTCGTCAGGTACGTGTTACGGCGCTAACTGATGATAAAGCATTACTGATGATTGATTGCGAAGCGGGAGCCTACAATACCGTGGCGCTAGCCTGGTTGATCTCCCGTACAAAGCCGCTGGCTTCGCGTCCAGTTCGCCTGCAACTGCCGTTTAACGCAGAGAATGGTTCAAACGAAATGGAGCTCATCAACGCGGAGTTTGATGAGAAAACTCGCGAACTGACGACACTGGCAAAGGGACGGGGACTGGCGGATTGCGGCGTTATGAGCCGCTGGCGTTTTGATGGGCAACGTTTTCGGCTGGTGCGTTATGCTGCAGAACCAAGCTGCGATAACTGGCATGGTCCGGATGCGTGGCCGACACTATGGGTTACCCGATAACGTCTGACTCTCACCTTCTCCCCGACGGGGAGAAGGTGAGAAGAAAAAAGCCTAGCGTTTCAACACCGATTTGGCTTTCGCCACTACATTCTCGACCGTAAAGCCAAAGTACGGGAAGAGCTTGTCCGCCGGGGCGGATTCGCCGTAGCCAGTCATACCAACGATGGCGCCTTTCAGGCCGACATATTTATACCAGTAGTCGGCAATCCCGGCTTCCACCGCCACGCGAGCGCTCACTTCTGAAGGCAGTACCGATTCGCGCCATGCTTCATCCTGGGCATCAAAGATATCGGTAGAAGGCAGCGATACGACACGTACCTTATAGCCTTCACCGCTAAGCTGTTCAGCTGCTTTGACGGTAATCTCCATTTCCGAGCCGGTAGCAATCAGGATCAGATCCGGCTGGCCTTCACACTCTTTCAGAACATAGCCGCCACGGCTAATGGCTTGTACCTGCTCTGGTGTACGCTCCATCTGCGCCAGATTTTGCCGGGATAAAATTAGCGCGGTTGGTCCATTATGGCGTTCAATAGCCAATTTCCAGCCCACCGCCGCCTCTACCTGATCGCAAGGACGCCAGGTACTGAAGTTAGGCGTCAGTCGCAGGCTGGCAAGCTGTTCCACCGCCTGGTGCGTCGGGCCATCTTCTCCCAGACCAATGGAGTCATGGGTATAAACCATGATCTGCCGGGCTTTCATTAATGCCGCCATACGTGCCGCATTACGGGCATATTCAACGAACATCAGGAAAGTTGCGGTATAAGGAACAAAGCCGCCGTGGTGGGCTATACCGTTAGCGATAGCGGTCATACCAAATTCGCGCACGCCGTAGTGAATATAGTTGCCCGCGGGATCCTCTTTAATTGAGGTGGAGCCGGACCAGATAGTGAGATTGCTTGGCGCAAGGTCGGCAGAGCCTCCCAGTAGCTCTGGTAATACAGGGCCATAGATATTTAGGGTATTTTGCGAAGCCTTACGTGTGGCTATTTTTGCTGGATTAGCCTGCAAATTATTAATCCACTCGGCGGTTATATTTTCCCATGACTCGGGTAGCCCACCCCCCATGCGCCGTTTAAACTCAGCGGCTAGCTCCGGATGCGCTTGCTCATAAGCTGAGAATTTTTCGTTCCATATGTGTTGCGCTTTCTCTCCGCGTTCACGTGCATCCCATTGCCGATAAATCTCTTTGGGGATCTCAAACGCCGGGTATTTCCACCCCAGTTTTTGCCGGGTTAGCGCCACTTCCTCTTCACCCAGCGCAGCGCCATGGGACTCCTCTTTGCCTGCCTTATTGGGGGAGCCAAAACCAATCACCGTACGGCAGATAATCAGCGACGGTTTATCTTTTACGCTCTGCGCTTCAATAATAGCGGCTTTCACCGCTTCCGGAGAGTGGCCGTCAATATCGCCAATGACATGCCAGTGATAGGCTTCAAAACGTTTGGCGGTATCGTCGGTAAACCAACCATCGGTTTCGCCATCAATAGAGATGCCATTGTGATCGTAGAAGCCGATAAGCTTGCCCAGCCCCAGCGTACCCGCCAGCGAGGAGACTTCGTGCGAGATCCCCTCCATCAGACAACCATCACCCATAAAAACATAAGTGAAGTGATCAACTACCTCATGCCCAGGTCGGTTAAATTGCGCTGCGAGGGTACGCTCAGCAATTGCCAGCCCCACTGCGTTAGCCAGGCCCTGGCCAAGCGGGCCGGTCGTGGTTTCAACGCCGGGGGTATAACCAATTTCCGGGTGGCCAGGGGTTTTTGAATGTAGCTGACGAAAATTTTTCAGCTCCTCCAGTGGTAAGTCATACCCCGTCAGATGCAGCAAGCTATAGAGCAGCATCGAGGCGTGACCATTGGAAAGAATAAAACGGTCACGATCATACCAGGTGGGATCGGTCGGGTTATGCTTCAGGAAGTCATTCCATAGCACTTCGGCGATATCAGCCATCCCCATTGGCGCGCCAGGGTGGCCGGAATTGGCTTTCTGCACTGCGTCCATACTCAGGGCGCGAATGGCGTTAGCAAGCTCTCTACGGGACATAGTTCACTCCATGGCAAAAGGTTAAAGTTTGGCAGCCAGTAGATCTTCAAGTTTGCGCTGGTCAACGGCGAACTGGCGGATACCGTCGGAAAGCTTTTCGACCGCCATCGGATCCTGATTATGCTCCCAATGGAATTCGGCTTCGGTTAGCGGCTGCGGACGGTGGAAGGTTTGCGAAGAGGGCACCAGCTTACGTTCAACAACACCTTCCTGTTCTTTCAGCTCTTGTAATAACGTCGGGGAAATGGTCAGCCGATCGCAGCCTGCCAGCGCGAGGATCTGTTCAGTGCGGCGGAAGCTTGCACCCATGACGATCGTTTCGTAGCGGTGCTGCTTAAAGTAGTCGTAGATATTGCGCACTGACTTCACGCCAGGATCTTCATCAACGATATAAGGATTGAGCGGTTTGCGATCGTTGTACCAGTCATAGATACGACCCACAAAAGGTGAAATCAAATAGACACCAGCTTCGGCGCAGGCTCTGGCCTGGGCAAAAGAGAAGAGTAGGGTCAGGTTACAGTTGATACCCTCTTTTTCCAGCTCTTCGGCAGCGCGAATCCCCTCCCAGGTTGAGGCGAGTTTGATAAGAATACGCGATTTATCAATGCCCTGTTCCCGATACAGCTCTACCAGGCGTCGTGCTTTAGCAATACTTTTCTCTTTATCAAAGGAGAGGCGAGCATCTACTTCTGTCGATACGCGCCCCGGCACGCTTTTCAGAATTTCCGCACCAAAATTGACTGCCAGCTTGTCGCTAGCCTCAGCGACTTGTTGTTCCTGGGTCTCACCGCGCGATTTACCGTAAGCAATAGCGTCATCAATCAGGTGGGAGAAGTGTTTCAGGCCCGCCGCCTTCAGTAGCAGAGAGGGGTTAGTGGTGGCATCTTCCGGCTGGTAATGACGAATGGATTCAATATCGCCGCTATCCGCAACGACAGTGGTGAATTTTTTTAAGCCGTCTAAGTGGTTCATGAGAATAACTCCTTAAAAATCAGCATGATGTCAGAGTGCGTTGGTTCGCACTTTTATCAGGATGAGAGGTGCATAACAAAAAAGCATAGCAGACGTACCCTGTTATTGCTGTTAGTGACGGGTAACAAAGATGTGATGAATGAAAAGTATTTTTTCGCTTTTTGTTGGTGAGATTTTGGCTATGTTCAAAGTTTGCTCTGCTCAGAGAGGCCATACTGATCGGCGCATCGGGAAAGTGACTACTCTTATAACCCTGAAAGCAAAAGGAACATCAAATGGACGACCAACTAAAACAAAGTGCTCTCGATTTTCACGAATTCCCACGTCCGGGAAAAATTCAGGTTTCCCCGACTAAACCCCTCGCAACGCAGCGTGACCTGGCGTTGGCCTACTCTCCCGGCGTTGCCGCGCCGTGCCTGGAGATTGAAAAAGATCCGCTGGCTGCCTTTAAATATACCGCACGTGGTAACCTGGTGGCGGTGGTGTCCAACGGTACAGCCGTGCTTGGTCTCGGTAACATTGGTGCGTTGGCCGGTAAGCCGGTGATGGAAGGCAAAGGTGTGCTGTTCAAGAAATTTGCCGGTATTGATGTCTTTGACATTGAAGTGGATGAACAGGACCCGGACAAACTGATTGATGTTGTAGCGGCGCTGGAGCCAACCTTTGGCGGCATCAACCTGGAAGATATTAAAGCGCCGGAGTGCTTCTATATTGAAGCCAAACTGCGTGAGCGCATGAATATTCCGGTATTTCATGATGATCAGCACGGTACGGCAATTATCAGCACCGCAGCCATTCTCAATGGCCTGCGGGTAGTGGAAAAAAACCTTTCTGATGTGCGCATGGTGGTTTCAGGCGCGGGAGCGGCGGCAATTGCCTGTATGAACTTGCTGGTCGCGCTCGGTATGCAGAAGCATAACATCGTGGTTTGCGACTCAAAAGGTGTGATCTATAAAGGGCGCGAGCCGAATATGGCGGAAACCAAAGCGGCCTACGCGGTAAATGATGATGGTAAGCGCACCCTGGCGGATGTGGTCGCAGGAGCCGATATTTTCCTTGGCTGTTCCGGGCCAAAAGTACTGACCCAGGAGATGGTGAAAGCGATGGCACGCCAGCCGCTGATCCTCGCACTGGCTAACCCTGAGCCCGAGATCCTACCGGATCTGGCAAAAGAAGTGCGCCCGGACGCCATTATCTGCACTGGACGTTCTGATTACCCCAATCAGGTTAACAATGTGCTCTGCTTCCCGTTTATCTTCCGTGGCGCGCTGGATGTCGGCGCAACGGCAATCAATGAGGAGATGAAACTGGCGGCGGTAAACGCCATCGCTGAGTTGGCACATGCTGAACAGAGCGAAGTGGTGGCTTCAGCCTATGGCGACCAGGATTTGAGCTTTGGTCCGGATTACCTGATCCCTAAACCGTTCGATCCGCGGCTGATAGTTAAAATTGCGCCGGCAGTGGCGAAAGCGGCGATGGAGTCGGGTGTGGCAACACGACCGATCAAAGATTTCGATGCCTATGTCGATAAGCTTGCCGAGTTTGTCTACAAAACCAATCTCTTTATGAAGCCGGTCTTTTCCCAGGCGCGTAATGCACCGAAGCGGGTGGTGCTGGCGGAAGGTGAGGAGCCGCGTGTACTACATGCCACGCAGGAACTGGTGACGCTGGGACTGGCGAAACCGATACTGATTGGCCGACCGAGTGTGATTGAGATGCGCATTCAAAAACTCGGTTTGCAGATACGCCCTGAGGTGGATTTCGAGATTGTGAATAATGAATCGGATCCGCGCTTTAAGGAGTACTGGACAGAGTACTTCAGCATGATGAAGCGCAGGGGGGTAACGCAAGAGCAGGCTCAGCGGGCAGTGATCGGCAATACGACGGTGATTGGCGCAATCATGGTGCATCGTGGAGAAGCTGACGCCATGATTTGCGGTACTATTGGTGATTACCATGAGCACTTCAGCGTGGTGCGTGAGATTTTCGGTTATAGTGAAAACGTTCATGCCGCAGGAGCCATGAATGCGCTGCTGTTGCCGAGTGGCAACACCTTTATTGCTGATACTTACGTCAATGAAGATCCGAGCGCCGAACAACTGGCGGAAATTACACTGCTGGCGGCAGAAACGGTGCGCCGGTTCGGTATAGAACCCCGTGTCGCATTGCTCTCCCATTCGCAATTTGGCTCTTCAAATGCGCCTGCGGCAGTAAAAATGCGTGAAACGCTGACTCTGGTACGCGAACGCGCGCCGGATCTGATGATCGATGGTGAGATGCACGGCGATGCTGCGCTGGATGAGAACATTCGTCATGAACGTATGCCGGATAGCCCACTGAAAGGGGCGGCAAACATCCTGATTATGCCGAACGTTGAGGCCGCACGCATTAGTTATAATCTGCTGCGCATCTCCAGTTCAGAGGGCGTGACCGTTGGGCCGGTACTGATGGGCGTGGCGAAACCAGTACATGTTCTGACACCCATCGCTTCAGTCCGCCGTATTGTTAATATGGTGGCGCTGGCAGTGGTGGAAGCGCAGACCCAGCCGTTATAAAACACGTGGCCGGGGAAACCCGGCCATTTCAGATCCAGTCCCGCACTTTAATAAACTCGTGGAGGGCGGCCTCCGGGCTACCTTCGGTGGGTTGGTAGTTATATTCCCAGCGTACCAGCGGCGGCATCGACATTAAAATGGACTCGGTACGCCCGCCGGTTTGCAGACCGAATAAGGTGCCACGATCCCACACCAGATTGAACTCGACATAGCGCCCACGGCGATAGAGTTGAAACTCGCGCTCACGCTCGCCGTATGGCGTATTTTTACGCCGCTCGACAATCGGTAGATAAGCATCAGTGTACCCATTGCCCACCGCCTGCATAAAGGCAAAACAGTGGTCAAAATCGGGGCTGTTAAGATCGTCAAAAAAGATCCCGCCGATACCGCGTTGTTCATCGCGATGTTTCAGATAAAAGTAGTCGTCACACCACTTTTTATAACGCGGGTAGACCTCCTGGCCAAAAGGCTGACAAAGATCCCGCGCGGTGCGATGCCAGTGAATGGCATCCTCTTCAAAACCATAAAAAGGGGTTAAATCGAAGCCGCCACCGAACCACCAGACTGGCTCAGCCCCTGGCTTTTCGGCAATAAAAAAGCGAACGTTAGCATGGCTGGTGGGCACATAGGGATTACGCGGATGTACCACTAACGACACCCCCATAGCCTGGAAGCTGCGACCTGCCAGTTCAGGGCGATGCGCGGTGGCGGAAGCGGGCATCGCATCTCCGTGGACATGGGAAAAATTAACGCCCGCCTGCTCGAAAACTTTGCCGTCGCGCAGCACGCGGCTACGTCCCCCGCCACCAGCGCTCCGTTGCCAGGCATCTTCGATGAAACCCACGCCGTCAATGGCGGAGAGCTGGCGACAAATCTGATCCTGCAAAGCGAGCAGGGCATTTTTTACCGGATGGATATCGGGGGTAGTCATTAGCGTTTCTTCGTATGGGCTTTATGGTTGTCGAACCAGTTAAAATAACTGATCACTCCGCCTGCGATCGCTGAGGCAATTTTCTGGCGAAACGCAGCGGTGCCGAGTAGTTTCTCTTCCGCAGGGTTGGTAATAAACGAGGTTTCCACCAATACCGACGGAACAGAAGGGGACTTAAGCACCACAAACGCCGCCTGCTCAGTGTTACGACTATGCAGGCGATGCACAGGTTTTATCTGCTTGAGTATATGCGAGCCGAGCGTCAGACTATTTTTAATGGTGTCTGTCTGTACCAAATCAAACAGTACCTGTTGCAGCAGATGGTCTTTATCCTGCGCTTTCTTACCTGCGAGTTCATCGACCGCATTTTCCCGCTCTGAAAGATACTTTGCCATGGCACTACTGGCCCCCCGATTGGAGAGGGCAAACACCGATGCACCAGCGGCGCTGGGATTGGTAAAACCATCAGCATGAATCGACATAAAAAGATCCGCACCGTGCTGATGGGCAATTTCAACCCTGTCGTAGAGTGGAATAAATTCATCGCTGCTACGTGTCAGTCTGGCATCAATCCCCTTCGCACGTAGTTGCGCGCGCACATTTTTTGCAATCGCCAGCACCACATGCTTCTCTTTCGAACCATTAGGGCCAATAGCACCCGTATCAATGCCGCCGTGACCCGGATCGAGCATAACAATACGCCTGGCTCCGGTTTTTTTGGCCTTGGGTTTGCTATGGCCGTTATTGACCTTTAATGAAGAGTCTTCTTTGGCATTCGCGGCACTGGAGATGCCTGTTAATGTGAGGGCCGCAAGCCCTGCTTTTAGAACCTGGCGGCGTGATGTCAGTGTTTTTAATGGCTTAAAGGAGTTCATACAACCTGAATTATCTTTTTTATCAATGGTCCGTGGTGTTATATCGTATCGTATATACTGTGACGACTTCCCTTAAGATTTTTTGTTTTACTTTTCATTTCAGGACGTGACAGAGTGACATTATGCCATTTTTTTAGCGTGGATAACGCTGGATATTGGCTAAGGTGGCGCTTCACGCCATAATCGCTGTTTATCATGCTGAAACAATGGGGAATTACCATGGAGATACGCATTTTTCGCCAGCAAGACTTCGAAGAAGTGATCACCTTGTGGGAGCGTTGCGATCTTCTGCGCCCCTGGAACGATCCCGAGATGGACATTGAGCGCAAACTGAATCATGACGTTAGTCTGTTTCTGGTGGCGGAGGTGGCCGGTGAAGTCGTTGGGACGGTGATGGGCGGCTATGATGGTCATCGTGGTTATGCCTATTATCTGGGGGTGCATCCGGAATTTCGCGGGCGTGGCATCGCCAACGCCTTGCTTAATCGTCTGGAGAAGAAACTCATTGCGCGCGGCTGTCCGAAGTTGCAAATCATGGTGCGCGACGATAACGAAATGGTTATCAGCATGTATGAGCGCCTCGGTTATGAACAAGGCGATGTATTAGTGCTGGGTAAGCGTTTAATCGAAGATGAAGAGTATTAAGTGCTTGCAGGGCACTTTTTACGCCTTCAGCACTCCAAAAAGCGTTAAATAAACAATAAAGGAATAGGTGTATGAAATCCCTGCGTATGGCTCTTTGCATACTGCCGCTGGCGTTAAGTGGCTGTTCAACACTCTCGACGGTGAATTGGTCATCGGCTTACCCCTGGAACTGGTTTGGTTCTGCCATTGAGATGAGCGAGCAGGGTGTCGGAAACCTCACTGCTGCAACGCCCCTCAATGAGCAGGCGATTAGCGAAGCGCTGGAGGGTAACTATCGCTTGCGTAGTGGGATGAAAACCGAAAATGGCGCAATTGTGCGCTACTTCGAAGCGATGAAAGAGCAGCAGGTTGCGCTGGTAGTGAATGGCGATAAAGGCAGTATCAGTCGTATTGATGTATTGGACCGCGATATCGAAACCGACCGCGGGGTGAAAATCGGTACACCTTTTAGTGCGCTCTATGACAAGGCGTTCGGTCATTGTATAAACGGCGCAGGCGATGATAGCGAAGGTGTAGAGTGCAAAGCGCCGGGCAGTCAGCATATTAGCTATGTGTTTAACGGTGAATGGAGCGGCCCGGAAGGGTTAATGCCTGCCGACGATGTGCTGAAAAACTGGAAAGTAAGCAAACTCATCTGGCGGCGTTAAATTTTTCAGAACAATCCGAGCGGCGATAAAAAACGGGTACAATGTCCTCCTTCAGCGCCACGATGATGTGGCATATTTTCTTAAGGAGGAGCTATGTCCCAGGTACAAAGTGGCATTCTGCCAGAACATTGCCGGGCGGCGATTTGGATTGAGGCCAGCGTAAAAGGGGACACAGATGCCCTGCGCGCTGGTAGTAAAGCTTTTGTTGATAAACTGACCACCTTTCAGGCGCAATTCCCCGACGCTAATCTCGGCGCGGTTGTCGCTTTCGGCAATCGCGTCTGGCGAGCTTTGAGCAGAGGTGAAGGCGCGCAAGAACTTAAAGACTACCCGGCTTACGGTAAAGGCCTGGCACCGTCGACCCAACACGATGTGTTAATTCATATTCTTTCCCTGCGTCACGACGTCAATTTCTCTGTAGCCCAGGCTGCGCTGGCTGCTTTTGGCGATCTGCTGGAGGTCAAAGAGGAGACCCACGGTTTTCGCTGGGTGGAAGAACGCGATCTCAGCGGCTTTGTTGACGGCACCGAAAACCCTGCGGGTGAGGCAAACCGTCGCGAAGTGGCGGTGATTCAGGACGGTATCGATGCTGGTGGCAGTTACGTGATGGTGCAGCGCTGGGAGCACAATCTCAAACAGCTGGACCGTATGAGTGTCAGCGACCAGGAGATGATGATTGGGCGTACTAAGGTGAACAATGAAGAGATTGATGGCGATGTGCGACCCGTGACTTCGCACCTTACCCGCGTCGATTTGAAAGAAGCGGGCAAAGGCCTGAAGATTGTGCGCCAGAGCCTGCCTTACGGCATTGCCAGCGGCACTCACGGCCTCTATTTCTGCGCTTACTGTGCCCGGCTCTATAACATCGAACAGCAGTTACTGAGTATGTTTGGTGATACTGATGGTAAACGTGATGCCATGCTACGTTTTACCCGCCCGGTAACCGGGGGGTATTACTTCGCCCCTTCTCTCGACAGACTGCTCTCGCTTTAAGCGCAACAACAGGCCGGGCGGGCTTTACAGCGCCCGGTTTGCTCACTTGTCTTATACTCTTTTCTGATTCCAAATCACCAAATGGTATATAAAACCGTTACTGGTTTTATCCGCGTTATAAATAAACTGAGAGTCGAAAAGTGATCAGCTTATAAGGGTGCGCAATGGCCGTTAATTTACTGAAAAAAGGATATCTGACGCTGGCTGTTTTGTCGCTGTGGGCGGCACAAGCACAGGCGACGGAACTGCTTAATAGCTCCTACGATGTATCGCGTGAGCTATTTGCCGCCCTCAATACCCCGTTTGAGCAGCAGTGGGCGCAAGAGAACGGTGGCGACAAGCTGACGATTAAACAGTCTCATGCTGGCTCCTCGAAACAGGCGCTGGCGATACTGCAAGGGCTGAAAGCCGATGTGGTTACCTATAACCAGGTAACGGATGTACAGATCCTGCACGATAAAGGCAAGCTGATCCCCGCCAACTGGCAGAGCCGTTTGCCGAACAACAGTTCACCGTTTTACTCCACCATGGCGTTTCTGGTGCGTAAAGGTAACCCGAAAAATATTCATGACTGGAGCGACCTGGTACGTCCGGATGTGAAGCTTATTTTCCCTAATCCCAAAACGTCCGGTAATGCCCGTTATACCTACCTTGCTGCATGGGGCGCTGCGGATCTGGCCGACGGTGGCGATAAAGCCAAAACCGAACAATTTATGACGCAGTTTCTGAAAAACGTCGAAGTGTTTGATACCGGTGGCCGTGGTGCAACCACTACCTTTGTTGAGCGTGGTCTGGGTGATGTGCTGATTACTTTTGAATCGGAAGTGAACAATATCCGTAAGCAGTATGAAGCTCAGGGTTTTGAAGTTGTAGTACCGAAAGTGAATATCCTTGCGGAATTCCCGGTGGCCTGGATAGATAAAAACGTGCAAGCCAACGGCACGGAAAAAGCGGCGAAGGCCTACCTGAACTGGCTTTATACGCCGCAGGCGCAAACCATTATTACCGACTACTACTACCGTGTGAACAACCCGGAGGTTATGGCGAAGCTCGGCGATAAATTCCCGAAAACAGACCTTTTCCGCGTGGAAGATAAATTTGGCGCCTGGCCTGCGGTCATGAAAACCCATTTCGCCAGCGGCGGCGAGCTGGATAAGTTAATGGCGGCGGGGCGTAAGTAATGTTTGCAGGATCGGTAAAGCGCGTGTTGCCTGGTTTTGGGCTGAGCCTGGGCAGCAGCCTGTTTTTTGTCTGCCTGATTTTACTCTTACCGCTTAGCGCGCTGGTGATGCAGCTTGCGCAGATGAGCTGGGAGCAATACTGGGAAGTCGTTACCAATCCACAGGTCGTCGCAGCTTACAAAGTGACGCTGCTGTCTGCGTTTGTCGCCTCTATTTTTAATGGTGTATTTGGCCTGCTGATGGCGTGGATCCTCACCCGTTACCGTTTTCCGGGGCGTACGCTGCTGGATGCGCTCATGGATCTGCCCTTTGCGTTGCCAACGGCGGTAGCGGGCCTGACACTGGCCTCGCTCTTTTCGGTACACGGTTTTTATGGTGAGTGGCTGGCGAAGTTTGATATCAAAGTTACCTATACCTGGCTCGGTATCGCTGTCGCTATGGCTTTTACCAGCATCCCTTTTGTGGTGCGAACCGTTCAGCCAGTGCTGGAGGAGTTGGGGCCGGAGTATGAAGAAGCGGCGGAAACGCTGGGCGCGACTCGCTGGCAGAGTTTTCGCAAAGTCGTGTTGCCAGAACTTTCACCTGCGCTAATGGCAGGGGTTGCACTCTCTTTTACCCGTAGCTTGGGGGAATTCGGCGCAGTGATATTTATTGCCGGGAATATCGCCTGGAAAACAGAAGTCACCTCGCTGATGATTTTTGTGCGCCTGCAGGAGTTTGACTATCCAGCGGCCAGCGCTATCGCCTCGGTGATCCTCGCGGCCTCGTTACTTCTGCTCTTTTCCATCAATACTTTACAAAGTCGCTTTGGCCAGCGTGTGGTAGGTCACTAATGGCGGATATAACCGAATTGAAACGCTACGACAAACCTCGTGTGAACTGGGGGAAATGGTTTTTGATTGGCGCGGGGGTGCTAATTTCCGCGTTTATCCTCGTCGTGCCGATGGTTTACATCTTCGTACAGGCTTTTGGTAAAGGCCTGGTACCGGTACTGGAGAACCTGGCCGATGCCGATATGTTACATGCCATTTGGCTGACGGTGTTGATAGCGCTGATTACCGTTCCGGTAAACCTGGTATTTGGCACATTGCTGGCCTGGCTGGTGACACGCTTTAACTTCCCTGGCCGCCAGCTATTGCTGACGCTGCTGGATATTCCTTTTGCGGTTTCGCCAGTGGTTGCCGGCCTGGTTTATCTGCTGTTTTATGGCTCCAACGGCCCGTTAGGCGGCTGGCTGGATGAGCACAACCTGCAAATTATGTTCGCCTGGCCGGGTATGGTGCTGGTGACTATCTTCGTCACTTGTCCGTTTGTGGTGCGTGAACTGGTGCCAGTCATGCTTAGCCAGGGTAGCCAGGAAGATGAAGCGGCGATTCTGCTGGGGGCATCTGGCTGGCAGATGTTCAGGCGCGTAACGCTGCCCAATATTCGCTGGGCGCTGCTTTATGGCGTGGTGTTAACCAATGCGCGCGCAATTGGCGAGTTCGGCGCGGTGTCAGTGGTTTCCGGTTCTATTCGTGGAGAGACCCTGTCGCTGCCGCTGCAAATTGAGCTGCTTGAGCAGGACTACAACACCGTCGGTTCCTTTACTGCCGCCGCTCTGCTGACGCTGATGGCTATTTTGACGCTGTTTTTAAAGAGTGTGGTGCAATGGCGGCTGGAAAATCAGGAAAAACGCCTGCAACAGGAGGGAAATCATGAGCATTGAGATTGCCAATATTAAGAAATCTTTTGGTCGCACCCAGGTGCTGAATGATATCTCACTGGATATCCCCTCCGGGCAAATGGTGGCGCTGCTTGGGCCATCCGGTTCTGGTAAAACGACATTGCTGCGAATCATTGCCGGACTGGAACATCAAACCAGTGGGCGCATCCGCTTTCACGGTACTGATGTAAGCCGCCTGCATGCGCGGGAGCGCCGGGTTGGATTTGTATTCCAGCACTATGCCCTGTTTCGCCATATGACAGTATTCGACAATATCGCTTTTGGTCTGACAGTATTGCCGCGGCGCGAGCGACCTAATGCCGCAGCGATTAAAGCCAAAGTGACGCAACTACTGGAAATGGTGCAGTTGGCGCATTTAGCGGATCGTTTTCCGGCTCAGCTCTCTGGCGGGCAGAAACAGCGCGTTGCCCTGGCGCGAGCACTGGCGGTCGAACCCCAAATTCTGCTGCTCGATGAACCTTTCGGTGCGCTGGATGCTCAGGTACGTAAAGAGTTGCGTCGCTGGTTGCGCCAACTGCATGAAGAGCTGAAATTCACCAGCGTTTTTGTCACTCACGATCAGGAAGAGGCAACAGAAGTGGCCGATCGCGTGGTGGTGATGAGTCAGGGGAACATTGAACAGGCCGATGCTCCGGATCAGGTCTGGCGCGAGCCAGCCACCCGTTTTGTGCTGGAGTTTATGGGTGAAGTTAACCGCCTGAAAGGGACTATTCGCGGTGCCCAGTTCCATGTTGGCGCACATCGCTGGCCGCTGGATTACACCCCTGATTACCAGGGGGAAGTCGATCTCTTCCTGCGTCCGTGGGAAATTGATATTAGTCGCCGCACCAGCCTGGATTCCCCACTGCCCGTGCAGGTGCTGGAAGCCAGTCCGAAAGGTCACTACACCCAACTGGTGGTACAACCGCTGGGCTGGAATGAGCATCCACTGACGGTGGTGATGCGCGATGAGCAACCGCCGTTGCGCGGGGAGCGGCTGTTTGTTGGCCTGCAACATGCACGCCTCTATAATGGCAATGAGCGTATTGAGCCCATCGAACCCAGTGAGAAACTTGCTCTGGCCCAATCAGCCTGATAGCTTAACAGTTCGTGGTTTTGTCGGATGGCGCTGATGCTTTTCCGGCTATAAGCCCGGTATGCATCATGCGGCCGGGTTTTTTATTGGACAGAGCTCGTGAACACATTAGAACAAACCATCGGCAATACGCCGCTGGTAAAACTGCAACGTCTGACGCCAGCTAACGGCAGTGAAATATGGGTAAAGCTGGAAGGCAACAACCCTGCGGGATCGGTAAAAGATCGTGCCGCGCTGTCGATGATTGTGCAGGCGGAAAAACGCGGTGAGATTAAACCCGGTGACGTGCTGATTGAAGCGACCAGTGGTAACACGGGTATTGCGCTGGCAATGATCGCGGCACTGAAGGGTTATCGCATGAAGTTGCTGATGCCGGACAATATGAGCCAGGAGCGGCGCGCGGCGATGCGTGCTTATGGCGCTGAACTGTTGCTGGTCAGCAAAGAGCAGGGCATGGAAGGGGCGCGGGACCTCGCCCTGTCGATGGCAGAACGTGGCGAAGGTAAGCTGCTCGATCAATTTAACAACCCCGATAACCCCTACGCGCACTACACCACGACAGGCCCGGAGATCTGGCAGCAGACTTCCGGGCGCATCACCCACTTTGTCTCCAGCATGGGGACCACTGGTACTATTACCGGCGTATCTCGTTTTCTACGTGAGCAGGAAAAGCCCGTCACCATTGTCGGCTTGCAGCCTGAAGAGGGGAGCAGTATTCCCGGTATTCGGCGCTGGCCGGCTGAATATATGCCAGGGATCTTTAACGCCACGCTGGTGGATGAGGTGCTGGATATCCATCAACGCGAAGCAGAAAATATTATGCGTGCGCTGGCGGTTCAGGAGGGCATCTTCTGTGGCGTCAGTTCAGGCGGAGCTGTTGTCGGGGCTTTACGTGTAGCCAACGCGAACCCCGGAGCGGTGGTCGTCGCCATCATTTGCGATCGCGGCGATCGTTATCTCTCAACGGGTGTGTTTGGTGAAGAGAGTTATTCGCAGGGTGCGGGTATTTAATCCTCAGGAGAGATGATGGAGATGATCCTTTTTCGCGATAAAACCAGGGCGCAGCAGGCCGATATTGTCGCGGTACAGTCACAGGTTGTCTACGGCAGTGTAGGTAATAGCATCGCTGTGCCGAATATTCGCCAGCATCAACTGAATGTGCTGGCTGTCCCAACGGTGCTGTTTAGCAATACACCGCATTATGACACCTTCTATGGCGGCATTATTCCTGATGAGTGGTTCAGCGGCTATTTAACCGCACTGGAAGAGCGCGACGTATTACGCTCTCTTAAAGCTGTCACCACCGGCTATATGGGGAGCGCCAGCCAGATAAAACTATTAGCGCAGTGGCTAACCGCGCTGCGGGAAAAAGACCCGCAACTGTTGATTTTGGTTGATCCGGTCATTGGTGATAGTGACAGCGGTATCTATGTTAAGCCTGAAATTCCGCAAGCTTACCGGGAATATCTGCTGCCGCTGGCACAGGGGATTACACCCAACGTTTTTGAGCTTGAGATCCTTAGCGGCAAACCTTGTCGGGATCTACAAAGCGCTATTGATGCCGCACAGGGCTTATTGTCTGAGACGCTCCGTTGGGTTGCCATTACCAGTGCGCCGCTGGAAAAAGAGGATGGGCAGATCCATGTCGTGTTAGTCAGCGCCGATGCGGTCAATGTCAGCGGCTATCCGCGCGTAGCGACTGACTTAAAAGGGACGGGCGATCTCTTCTGTTCTGAACTGGTGAGCGGCATTATTCAGGGGAAATCGCTGGATAATGCGGTGCAGGCTGCCGGCGACAGAGTTGTCGAGGTGATGGCGTATACGTTAGACAAAGGTTACGACGAGCTGATATTACCACCCCGTTAAAACAATAATGGCGCCTTACGGCGCCATTATTTTATGCGATGAACCTTACTTCTTGATGCGGATCACCGGGGTTTCACCCACAGTAACGCTACCAGACAGTTTGATCAGTTCTTTAATCTCGTCCATGTTGGAAATAACAACCGGAGTCAGAGTTGACTTGGCTTTTTCTTCCAACAGCGGCAGATCGAATTCGATCACCGGATCGCCAACTTTAACACGTTGGCCTTCTTCCGCGATGCGTTTGAAACCTTCACCTTTCAGCTCAACAGTGTCGATACCGAAGTGAACAAACAGCTCAATGCCGCTATCGGATTCGATAGAGAAGGCATGGTTAGTTTCAAAGATTTTGCCGATCGTACCGTCAACTGGCGCTACCATTTTGTTGCCAGTTGGTTTGATAGCAATGCCATCACCAACAATTTTCTCAGCGAAAACGACATCCGGTACGTCTTCAATATTGACGATTTCGCCAGAAAGCGGGGCAACAATCTCAATGGTTCCGGTGTCTTTTTTATCATCGGAAACCAGAGATTTCAGTCTATCGAACAAACCCATGATCTTCTCCTAAGCAGTAATTTGGGCCGCATCTCGTGGATTAGCAGATTGTTTTTTCTTCAATGAACTTGTTAACCAGCGTCATTAACTCGTCCGTGGTCGGTTGAGCAAGAGCCTGCTCTGCTAAAACCTTCGCATCTTCGAAGTTCGTGTTACGAATAATCTTCTTAATGCGCGGGATAGAAATGGCACTCATACTGAATTCATCCAGACCCATCCCCAGCAACAGAAGTGTAGCACGTTCGTCGCCAGCAAGCTCACCACACATGCCAGTCCATTTACCTTCAGCATGAGAAGCATCAATAACTTGCTTGATCAAGGTGAGTACGGACGGTGACATCGGCTGGTAAAGATGTGAAATCATATCATTACCACGGTCAACTGCCAGGGTGTACTGCGTTAAATCATTGGTACCGATACTGAAGAAATCTACTTCTTTTGCCAGATGACGAGCAATGGTCGCGGCAGCAGGTGTTTCCACCATCACGCCAATTTCAATAGCTTCATCAAAGGCTTTACCTTCATCGCGCAGTTCCTGCTTATAGATTTCAATCTCTTTTTTCAGTGCGCGCACTTCTTCAACAGAGATGATCATCGGGAACATAATACGCAGTTTGCCGAAAGCGGAAGCTCTCAGGATTGCGCGCACTTGATCGCGCAGGATCTCTTTGCGATCCATGGCGATACGCACAGCGCGCCAGCCCAGGAACGGGTTCTCTTCTTTCGGAAAATTCATGTATGGCAGCTCTTTGTCGCCGCCAATGTCCATGGTACGCACGATAACGGCCTGAGAGCCACAGGCTTCAGCCACCGCTTTGTAGGCTTCAAACTGTTCTTCTTCAGTTGGCAGCGCGTCGCGGTCCATAAACAGGAATTCGGTACGATACAGACCAACACCTTCAGCGCCATTGCGCTCGGCGCCCGCGACATCGCGAACGGTTCCGATGTTGGCGCAGACTTCTACCTGGTGACCATCAAGGGTGATCGCCGGCAGGTCTTTCAGTTTCGCCAGTTCTGCTTTCTCTTCTGCTACCTGAGCCTGTACTTTACGCAGCGTTTCGATCTCGGCATCGCTCGGGTTAACGTAAACTTTGTTGTTAACCGCATCGAGGATCAGATAGTCATCATTTTTTACCTGGCTGGTCACATTGCCGGTACCCACAATCGCAGGTAATTCCAGGGAACGAGCCATGATAGAGGTATGAGAAGTACGGCCACCCAGGTCGGTGATAAAGCCAAGTACTTTGTTCAGATTGAGCTGCGCCGTTTCAGACGGAGTCAGATCTGCGGCAACGAGGATAACTTCATCCTGGATTGCGCTCAGGTCAATAATTGCCATACCCAGAATGTTGCGTAGCAGACGTTTACCGATGTCACGCACGTCAGCCGCGCGCTCTTTCAGGTACTCATCGTCCAGCTCTTCCAGGGCGGTTGCCTGACCTTCGATAACTTCATGCGCCGCAGCATCGGCAGTCATGTTCTTATCTTTAATCAGGGCTATGATTTCCTGCTCCAGCTCCTCATCTTCGAGCAACATAATGTGCCCTTCGAAGATGGCTTCTTTTTCTTCACCGAAAGTTTCACCCGCTTTCGTCTTGATCGCTTCTAGCTGCGCTGATGCCTTAGCACGACCGCTCAGGAAACGTTCAACTTCCTGGTCAACCTTGTCGGCAGAAATTTTTTTCCGGTCGATGACGATCTCATCTTCTTTCAGCAATAATGCCTTGCCGAAAGCGATACCCGGGGATGCTAAAATGCCTGAAATCATAACCCTACCTTTACGTATGACTGATCTTGAAAGGAACTCGTAAAAAAAACTTACTCGAGTTCAGCCATCAGTTTAACCAGATGCTCAACCGCTTTTTGTTCATCTTCGCCTTCAGCAGTAAGAGTCACAACAGTACCTTGAGTCAGGCCCAGAGTTTGCAGTTTGAACAGGCTTTTTGCGCTGGCGCTTTTGCCATTGGAGGTCACAGTGATCTCAGAAGTAAAGCCTTTAGCTTCTTTAACAAACTGAGCAGCAGGGCGGGTGTGCAGACCGTTCGGAGCGGTAATAGTAACTTCTTGCTGGAACATTATATTTCCCCAACTTATAGGTTTAGTGTTGTGGATCTAAAGTCTAGCCTGGCGGTTTGACTTTAGCCTGTATACTTAAGCGCGGCATAACAGTATATGGTGCCAAAACCTGGCAGATGCAATCCGATGCTAACGCGACTGATCGCTGACGTCTCGCTCGTCATTAAACATTATGCCGTGAAAGACAGATTTGAACCAAATCATAAAATCGATTCAGCTTGCGTAAATCTAACTTCGATTAATTTCGCGCTTCAAAATAATTGTGCTGCTTAAATACCAGACCAGACGGTCTGAAGCAATGCCAGGCGGGATAAAAGTTTGACATACGCCACAAAAAAGCACCTCGACGGGTGCTTTTTTGTGCTGTTTTAACAAGCTGGCATCACTGTTGCAACTCTTTTTCAGTGAACAGATCAGCAAACAAAGCAGTGCTTAAATAACGTTCGCCGGAGGAGGGTAGGATAACCACAATATTCTTATTGGTAAAGGCTTCATCTTCCTGCAATTTAAGCGCCGCTGCGACCGCTGCACCAGAAGAGATGCCAGCCAGAATGCCTTCTTCTTCCATTAGACGGCGCGCTGTGCTGATAGCTTCTTCGTTGGTCGTGGTAACGACTTTGTCGATCAGTTTAAGATCAAGGTTGCCCGGAATAAAGCCTGCGCCGATACCCTGAATCTTATGCGGGCCTGGCTTCAGTTCTTCACCTGCCAGCGCCTGGGTAATTACCGGAGAATCGGTCGGCTCTACCGCGACGGTAATCAGATCTGTTTTGCCTTTGGTGTTTTTAATGTAGCGTGATACGCCGGTAAGCGTACCGCCAGTACCCACACCAGAGATAAACACATCGACCTGACCATCCGTATCTTCCCAGATTTCCGGGCCGGTGGTCTTTTCATGAATTTCCGGGTTTGCCGGGTTGCTGAATTGCTGAAGCAGCAGATACTTTGCCGGATCGCTGGCGACAATCTCTTCGGCTTTCTGAATCGCGCCCTTCATGCCTTTGGCACCTTCGGTCAGCACCAGATTAGCCCCGAGTGCTTTCAGCAATTTACGACGCTCAATACTCATCGTTTCCGGCATGGTCAGCGTCAGTTTATAACCGCGCGCGGCTGCCACATAAGCCAGTGCAATACCGGTGTTACCACTGGTCGGCTCTACCAGCTCAACGCCCGGCTTCAGTACACCGCGTTTCTCGGCATCCCAAATCATATTGGCACCGATACGGCATTTTACGCTGAAGCTTGGGTTGCGGGACTCGACCTTCGCCAGGATACGTCCGTTACCGATGCGGTTCAGTCGAACCAGCGGCGTATGACCAATAGTCAACGAGTTGTCTTCAAAAATCTTACTCATAGCCCGTCCTTAACTGTATGAAATTTGGGAACCACATCAGCATACGCACTTACGGTTGTTGCGGAAGTAAAGAATTCGCATATCTATATGCTGCGTTGAAATAATGCTAACCAGTATGGAATAAGAAACGCAATTATTCCTCAACGCCATGCCGCATGTTCATTGCGATAGCAATCGACCCACATTGCCGTTGCACCGCAAACCGCCACCGGCATCACGACCAGATTAAGGATGGGCACCAACGTAAAGAGACTAGTCAGGGCGCCAAATTGCATATTGATAACTTTACGGGCGCGTAAAGCGGTACGCATCTCTTTAAACGGCACTTTATGGTTATCGAATGGATAGTCGCAATATTGTATAGCCAGCATCCAGGCGCTAAACAGGAACCACACTACGGGGGCAACGGTCTGTCCAATACCAGGGATGAAGTAGAGAAGCAATAAAATGAGCGCGCGGGGGAGATACCAGGCCAGCTTTTGCCATTCACGCTTCATAATGCGCGGCACATCTTTTAGTAAACCAAAAATTCCGACATCAGGCGGTGTCGCCCCGGTCAGACGTGCCTCAAGCTGCTCGGCTAACAGACCATTAAACGGGGCTGCTATCCAGTTAGCGAGGGTGGAAAAAAGGTAGCCAAATACCAGCAGAATAGAGATGACTAAAAGCGGCCATAGCAGATAGCTTAGCCACTGTAACCAGTTCGGGACGTGGCTCATTAAGCCCGGGATCCAACTGTCGAGGCGAGTAAAAAGCCACCAAAAAGCGCCGCCCATCAAAACAACGTTCACCAGTAATGGCAAAATAACGAAGCGACGGATACCTGGCAGGGTGACTAATTTCCAGCCCTGAGCAAAATAAAACAGACCGCTACGCGCAGCGGATGGCGATGATGAAACCATAATATGGCTATACTCCTTTTAATCACAGCCGGAAATTTGCAGCTTATCCTAATCGTTTGAACGGGGAAACCTGTTCGGAAATGTTCGAAAAATCAGCAAAAAGCACATTTTAATAGATCTTTATGTAGTGAATGGCATGTGTGTACTTGCACTTGGCGTAATGGGCAAATACTCTTAGTGAGTAAATGTTTGCCGTGGTGGCAAGGTGTTAGAACAACAGAGAATATAATGATGCAGGATTTGCGTCTGATATTAATCATTGTTGGCGCGATCGCCATAATTGCTTTACTGGTTCACGGTTTCTGGACCAGTCGCAAAGAACGTTCGTCAATGTTCCGCGATCGCCCATTAAAACGCATGAAGTCGAGACGTGACGACGACGATTTGTATGACGAGGATGAGGAAGAAGACGAAGGCGTAGGGGAAGTGCGTGTTCATAAAGTGAATGCTCCTCCAAAAGCAGGAAGTACTCAGGACGCGCCTCGTCAACATCCCCAGCATCAATATCAGCCGCCCTATGCGTCGGCACAACCGCGCCCGCAAACTTCTGCTCAGCCACAGGAGCCGCCGCACCACGCGCCGCCATCACAGCCAGAGCGTCCGCCGGTGGTAGAAACACCGCCGCAGCATAACGTGGCGCAACCTGCTGCTGTTTCGCAGCCAGCATCACCGCAGCCCCAGGCCGAGCAACCCGCGCCACCGCCAGAATCTGCACCAGCAGAACCGGTTGTCGAAGAACCGCCGGTCGAAGAACCTCAGCGCAAAGAGACAGTTATCATCATGAACGTCGCTGCGCATCATGGTACAACACTGAATGGCGAGCTATTACTCAATAGCATCCTGCAGGCGGGCTTTAAATTTGGCGATATGAATATTTTCCATCGCCATCTGAGCCCTGATGGCAGTGGGCCAGCGCTTTTTAGCCTGGCGAATATGGTCAATCCAGGCACGTTTGATCTCGATATGATGAGCGACTTGTCTACGCCAGGTGTCACCATTTTTATGCAGGTGCCTTCATACGGCGACGAATTGCAAAATTTCAAATTGATGCTGCAATCAGCTCAGCATATTGCCGATGAAGTTGGCGGTGTAGTGCTTGATGATCAGCGCCGCATGATGACGCCGCAAAAATTACGCGAGTACCAGGAGCGTATTCGTGAGGTCAAAGAGGCCAACGCGTAACGGATTCGCTTACGTTCATTCTCTCCAGAACCCCCGCCAGCCGGGGGTTTTTTATATTGATGGTGTGATATGGAATCAATTGAACAACAACTGACAGATCTGCGAACTACCCTTCGCCATCATGAATATCTCTATCACGTTATGGATACTCCGGAAATTCCGGATGCGGAGTACGATCGGCTGATGCGCGAACTGCGCGAACTGGAAACCGCACATCCAGAGTTGATTACACCAGATTCGCCGACTCAACGCGTCGGGGCCGCGCCGTTAACGGCTTTTACTCAGGTGCGCCATGAGATACCTATGCTATCGCTGGATAACGTCTTCGATGAAGAGAGCTTTCTTGCGTTTAACAAGCGTGTCCAGGATCGACTAAAAAGCACCGATGCATTGACCTACTGCTGTGAATTAAAACTTGATGGGCTGGCGGTAAGTATTCTTTATGAGAATGGTGTGCTTATTCGCGCCGCTACGCGTGGGGATGGCACTACCGGGGAAGATATCACCACTAATGTGCGCACCATTCGCGCCATCCCATTGAAATTACAGGGTGCCAATATTCCCGCTCGTCTGGAAGTGCGGGGGGAAGTATTCCTGCCACAGGCTGGTTTTGAAAAGATCAATGAAGATGCGCGTCGCAGCGGGGGGAAAGTGTTTGCCAACCCGCGTAACGCAGCAGCAGGCTCGCTACGTCAGCTCGACCCGCGGATTACAGCGAAGCGACCACTTACTTTCTTCTGCTATGGGGTCGGCATACTGGAAGGAGGGGAACTGCCGCGTAGTCACCTGGAGCGATTGAAACAGTTTAAGGCCTGGGGTTTACCGGTAAGCGATCGTATTCGCTTATGTGACACCCCTGAGCAAGTGCTCGATTTTTACCATCAGGTAGAAGCGGATCGTCCGACGCTGGGCTTTGATATTGATGGTGTGGTGATCAAAGTCGATTCGCTGGATTTGCAAGAGCAGCTTGGTTTCGTGGCTCGTGCGCCGCGCTGGGCGGTGGCATTTAAATTCCCGGCGCAAGAGCAGATGACTTTTGTGCGCGATGTAGAGTTTCAGGTGGGGCGTACTGGCGCGATTACTCCGGTAGCAAGACTGGAGCCAGTGCATGTAGCGGGGGTGCTGGTCAGTAATGCCACCTTGCATAACGCTGATGAGATAGACCGCCTGGGTTTGCGTATTGGCGATAAAGTGGTCATTCGCCGCGCCGGCGATGTGATCCCGCAGGTGGTCAATGTGGTGCTCTCCGAACGGCCAGCAGAGACACACGAGATTCATTTCCCACAGCACTGCCCTGTGTGTGGTTCCGATGTCGAGCGCGTGGAAGGCGAAGCGGTTGCTCGCTGCACGGGAGGATTAATTTGCGGCGCGCAGCGCAAAGAGTCCCTTAAACATTTCGTCTCGCGTCGGGCGATGGACGTCGACGGGATGGGCGATAAAATCATCGATCAACTGGTCGAAAAAGAGTATGTACACACCCCTGCTGATCTATTTCGCCTTACCGCCGGGAAACTCACTGGCTTAGAACGCATGGGGCCGAAATCAGCGCAAAATATTGTCAATGCGCTGGATAAAGCGAAAGAGACGACATTTGCGCGTTTTTTGTATGCGCTGGGTATTCGCGAAGTGGGGGAAGCCACGGCAGCCGGGCTGGCGGCCTACTTCGGTACGCTTAAGGCGTTAATGGCTGCCTCCATTGATGAACTGCAAAAAGTGCCGGATGTTGGGGTAATAGTCGCGACACACGTTGCCAACTTCTTTGAGGAGGAGAGTAACCGCGAGGTTATCCGCCAGCTTACCGAGGAAGTGGGCATTCACTGGCCTGCCCCTGTGGCGGTGAACGCCGACGAGATTGACAGCCCCTTTGCGGGCAAAACAGTAGTTCTGACCGGCAGCTTGAGTCAGCTTTCCCGTGATGAAGCGAAAGCTCGCCTCACTGCCCTGGGGGCGAAGGTGGCCGGAAGCGTGTCGAAGAAAACCGATATAGTTATTGCTGGTGAGGCAGCGGGTTCGAAGCTGGCGAAGGCCCAGGAACTGGGCATTACTGTCATCGACGAAGCGGAGATGATCCGGCTACTGGGAGAGTAAAATGGAAAAGGAGCAGCTCGTCGAAATCGCCAATACGCTTATGCCCTTCGGCAAATACCAGGGGCGCCGGCTTATCGATCTGCCGGAAGAGTATCTGTTATGGTTTGCCCGCAAGGATCAATTCCCAGCCGGGCGACTCGGCGAACTTATGCAAATTACACTGTTGATTAAAACTGAAGGGCTGAGCCATCTGGTACAGCCCCTGAAGCGTTCTTAAGCTTTCGCCGCTTCTTGCGCTTGTTGCTGTTCCGCCTGGCGTTTGTAGCGGCGAGCCAAAACCGCGCACACCATCAACTGGATTTGATGGAAGATCATTAGCGGAAGCACCATCATACCGATCACTGAGGTCGGGAAGAGGATATTCGCCATTGGAATGCCATTCGCAAGGCTCTTCTTCGAGCCGCAGAACACAATCGTTATCTCATCTGCTTTATTGAAGCCACATTTGCGTGCGACGAAGACGTTTATCGCAATAACAATCGCCAGCAACACGATGCTTACGATCACAATAAATAGCAGGGAACCGACACCAACTTTATGCCAGATACCGTTTACCACCGCCTCACTAAAGGCGGAATACACCACCAGCAAAATGGAGGTCTGGTCAGTTTTGGCAATCCACTTTTTATGTTTTGCTACCCATGCTCCGATCCACGGACGTGAAAGATGACCCAGCACAAACGGTAGCAGCAGTTGCAGCATAATTCTGCCAACCTGCTCAAGACTACCTTGCGCGCCGTGCAAATCCATCAAAACGCTCACCAGCAGCGGGGAGAGAAAAATCCCTAACAGGCTTGAAGCGGAAGCAGAACAGACCGCCGCCGCGACATTGCCGCCAGCCAGGGAAGTGAAAGCAATGGCTGATTGCACTGTGGCGGGCAGAATGCATAAATAGAGAAAGCCGGTATAGAGTTCCTGGCTGACATTCACCGGTGACCACCAGACGAACAGCACGCCAAGAACCGGAAAGAGAATAAAAGTGCTGCACATCACCCACAGATGTAAACGCCAGTGGCTACCGCCAGCAATAATGGCTTCCCGTGAGAGCTTTGCACCATGCATAAAGAACAGCAGCGCAATAGCGGCAGTGGTCAACCACTCAAAAAAGGGTACAAAGCCACCACGGGCAGGAAAGAAGGTGGCCAGCAGAACGACAACGATTAAAGTAAGGGTAAAGGGGTCGAGAATACGAAAAAGTTTCATATGCACTCCTGAAAGTCGATGCAGCTATTGTGCTTTTTCTATTTTGAGAAATAAAATTGATTTATTGCATCCATTAATGAATTATTTAGATGAATTATTCACTTCGCCAACTTCGTGTGTTTATTACCGTGGCTCAGGCTAAAAGTTTTAGCCGTGCCGGGGATATCATTGGTTTGAGCCAATCTGCCGTCAGCCACAGCGTGAAAGAGCTGGAGCAGCAAACGGGTGTGCGTTTACTGGATCGCACAACCAGGGAAGTGGTGCTAACGGAAGCCGGGCAACAATTGGCCGCGCGTCTTGAACGTTTACTGGATGAGCTTAACAGCACGCTGCGTGAAGCTGGACGGGTGGGACAACAATTAACCGGCACGGTGCGTGTCGCTGCCAGTCAAACAATTTCTGCTCATCTTATTCCACAATGTATAGCCAGCAGTAATCGGCTCTATCCTGAGATAGATTTTGTCTTGCATGACCGACCACAACAGTGGGTGCTGGAGAGTATCCGCCACGGGGAGGTGGATTTTGGTATTGTCATCGATCCCGGCCCGGCAAGCGATCTGCAAAGCGAAGAGATTCTGGCAGAACCTTTTTTCCTGCTCTGTCGCCACGATCATCCCTGGGCGCAACTTCCTGAAGTCTCTTGGTCGGCCCTGGATGGGGCACAATTGGTCGTGCAGGATTACGCGTCGGGCAGCAGGCCGCTTATTGACTCGGCGTTACTGCACTTTGCTGTACGAGCGAAAATTGTTCAGGAGATTGGGCATCCAGCGACACTCTTTCCCATGGTCGAAGCCGGGATAGGTATTAGCGTATTGCCTGCATTGGCGCTACCTCTTCCTCAGGGGAGCCAACTACAGGTGAAACGGCTGGTGCCGCAGATGCAGCGCAAAATAATGTTGGTACGCAGAAAAAACCGCTCGCTTTCAGGAGCAGCGCAGGCTTTATGGGAAGAAGTAAAAAAACAGGCCCAGTATTTAAACCAGGCCCGTGAGAATGATCCTTTATTTACTTAAACGTAAATATCGATCTTATTGTCTTCGGAAGCGTAGTTAACGCCTTCCACTTTAGTTTGTTGCTCGACTTGCTTCTGCTCTGCTTCTTGTGCTTGTCGACGTTGCAGTTGCGCCAGTTGTGCTTGCAGGAGCTGGATCTGTGACTGGATCTGCTCTTGCTCTTTCTGCTTCTCTTCGGCTGTGCCATCGCCATTCGCGACATCTTTCAGCTGCTGGGTCAGCTTAGTGATCTGCTGAGTGATGCGGCTGATTTGCGAGGAGACATCATTACTGGTGGATGAAGAGCTGCCGCTGCTGCTTTGTATTGATGATGTTACTGTTGAGATTGTTGTCATTAACCACTCCTTTCTTTGCCATAAAACATCATTATCGGCGCAATCATTTTTTGCTTGAATTACGTTCATTTAATCAACGTTATGCATGCATCATATCTTCACATTAAGGATAAATTATGGATGGAGATTACTATGCTTATCTATTGATAATAATGAAGTTTTATTGTTTGCGAGATATGCAATAAGGCGGTTTTTACTGCCAGATAAATGGCGGCTTATAGATAAATATGTTTATTAAAGTTAAACGTGAAGGAAGGAAAAATTATCTATAGCGGGGAGGCGAACAGCAGAAAGCAAAAAAGCGCCTTTAGGGCGCTTTTTAACATTGGTGGGTCGTGCAGGATTCGAACCTGCGACCAATTGATTAAAAGTCAACTGCTCTACCAACTGAGCTAACGACCCGAAGTGGTGGGTGATGACGGGATCGAACCGCCGACCCCCTCCTTGTAAGGGAGGTGCTCTCCCAGCTGAGCTAATCACCCACTTCAGTACTTCAAGGATAAGAATTCGCTGGTGAGAATTGGTGGGTGATGACGGGATCGAACCGCCGACCCCCTCCTTGTAAGGGAGGTGCTCTCCCAGCTGAGCTAATCACCCATTCTCATTCTTATCAACACTGCGGGAACCACTAAAATCGTGGTGGGTGATGACGGGATCGAACCGCCGACCCCCTCCTTGTAAGGGAGGTGCTCTCCCAGCTGAGCTAATCACCCCCGCTGTGTGGAGTCGCATTATAGGGAGAGTTGAAAATGAGTCAACGCATTTTCTAAATAAATTGTTTGTTCGTCGTAAAATTAGACAACGCGGGGGATGGGCATGCGCGAGAGCATGATTTCTAAACAAAAGCGTTAGAAAAACCCGCCAAAATGGGAACAACATTGAGGAATCAGCCCACAGTGATAGAATATTGCCCACTTTCATTTTAGGTACTGCCGAAAGTCGGCATCTTTATCAACGTAAGGCCATTTCATGAAAATCAAAACTCGCTTCGCGCCCAGCCCCACTGGCTATCTGCACGTTGGTGGCGCGCGTACTGCTCTCTATTCCTGGCTGTTTGCTCGTCATAACGGTGGTGAGTTTGTGCTGCGTATCGAAGACACCGATCTTGAACGCTCAACCCCGCAAGCAATTGAAGCCATTATGGATGGCATGAACTGGCTGAATCTGCAATGGGATGAAGGTCCGTACTATCAGACTAAACGCTTTGATCGCTATAACGCGGTGATTGATGAGATGCTGGAAGCTGGCACGGCTTATAAATGCTACTGCTCTAAAGAGCGGCTGGAACAGTTACGTGAACAGCAGATGGCAAACGGTGAAAAACCGCGTTATGACGGCCGCTGTCGCCACGATCATTCACACCATGCGGCTGATGAGCCTTGTGTGGTGCGTTTTGCTAACCCCCAGGAAGGCTCGGTGATTTTTGACGATCAAATCCGTGGCCCGATTGAGTTCAGCAACCTTGAGCTTGACGATTTAATTATTCGCCGTACTGACGGCTCCCCAACTTACAACTTCTGCGTTGTGGTTGACGATTGGGATATGGAGATTACTCACGTTATTCGTGGTGAAGACCATATTAATAATACCCCGCGCCAGATTAACATCCTTAAGGCGCTGAATGCGCCGGTGCCAGTATATGCGCACGTTTCGATGATTAATGGCGATGACGGGAAAAAACTCTCCAAGCGTCATGGTGCGGTAAGCGTGATGCAGTATCGCGACGATGGCTACTTGCCTGAAGCGCTACTCAACTATTTGGTGCGTTTAGGGTGGTCCAGCGGCGATCAAGAGATTTTCACTCGCGAGGAGATGATTAAACTCTTTTCTCTCGGTGCGGTAAGTAAGTCGGCGAGTGCTTTTAACACCGATAAACTGCTATGGCTAAACCACCATTACATTAATACGCTGGCGCCGGAGTATGTGGCGACGCACCTGCAATGGCATATCGAACAGGAAAAAATCGATACCCGCAACGGACCACAGCTTGCGGAGCTGGTGAAATTACTTGGCGAGCGCTGCAAAACGTTGAAAGAGATGGCGGCAAGCTGTCGCTACTTTTATGAAGATTTTGCTGAGTTTGACGCTGAGGCGGCAAAAAAACATCTGCGTCCGGTTGCTCGCCAGCCGCTGGAAGTGGTACGCGATAAGCTTGCTGCCATTACCGACTGGAGCGCGGAAAATGTACACCATGCGATTCAGGCTACGGCAGACGAACTGGAAGTCGGTATGGGTAAAGTGGGGATGCCACTGCGTGTGGCAGTCACCGGGGTGGGTCAGTCACCCGCGCTGGATGTCACCGTTCATGCGATTGGTAAAACCCGCAGCATTGAACGCATCAATAAAGCTCTCGACTTTATTGCTGCACGCGAAAGCCAGCAGTGATTTTACGGGTGTAAATGAAAATGCCGCCTTGATTATAAGGCGGCATTGTTGTCAGGATTAACGGGCAACAACAAAACGCTTGTCATCGTCCATAAAGGCTTTTTCCCCTGCAGGGGCAACGATTGAACCGAAGTTCATATGAGCGCGCAGTTTCCAGTTTTCCGGGATATCCCAGCTACGTTGAACATCCACATCTACCAGTGGGTTGTAATGCTGTAAGTTAGCACCAATCCCTTTCTCTGCCAGCGCCAGCCACACGGCGTATTGCGCAATACCCGTACTATGTTCTGACCACACCGGGAAGTTATCAGCATAGGCGGCAAACTGTTCTTGCAATGTTTTTACGACGTCTTGATCTTCAAAGAAGAGCACTGAACCTGCTGCTGCCGCAAAGCCATCAATTTTTTTCGAGGTGCCCTGGAAGTTGTCTTCCGGCACGATCTTTCTCAGCTGTTCCCGCGTCAATTCCCAGAATTTATTATGTTCTTTACCCAACAGAATCAGCGCTCGTGAACTTTGTGAGTTAAAAGCGGAAGGTGCCTGGCGGATAGCTTCTTTAATAGTTTCAATAACAATATCTTCTGCGACTGGCAGCTCTTTACCGAGTGCATAAATTGTTCTGCGTTGTTTTGCTAATGCGATAAAATTGTCTGACATAATTCCTCCTGAAGATGATTCCACTGTAGCGAGGTTATCATTTGCGGCCTCGCTGGCATGTGGAAATATAGCGCATAGAAATTTTTGCAATACGTTCATGTTGTGCCTGATAAGAATTTTTGGGTGAAAAGTGAGCCGTTTGCTTGAATAAGATCATCATAGGCGGGTAAAAAGCTCAGGGAAAGCTCAACTATTTGCCCGTAATGTTCAAAAAAATAGAATGAGATGCCACCAGGCGCTATCCATCTCCCTGTTGGTGGCGTTGTCAGACCGCAAGCCAGCGGCGCCAGATGAAACGCAATACGAAAAATTCAATTGCGCCAAGCAACAAAAACCACAGACAGTAGAGCAGGGTATAAAGCTGATTGAGATCCAGCAAATGGAAGCGCTGCATCAGGCTTTGTGCCAGTTGCATACCCAGCGAAGGTGCGGGGAGAAGTAACACGGAGATAAAGGCCATTAGCAGAATTCCTGCCAGGGTGACCAGCGATTCAAGCGGGTGTCTCATAAGCGTTAATCGATGGTGAAAAGAGCATTGTCGGGGAAAGCGCGCCTGAGCGCAACGATCCCCGCAGCAGCTAACCCGCAGCCCAAATTTCCGTATGTTTTTGCACCAGGCCAATCAATGAGCCGCCATTGGCGACAAAATCACGCATCAATTGCGCTTCGCTCTTACCTCGATTGACCTCATTAACCAGCGCATCCAGCGCGCTGGTGGCTTTGAGCTTATCAGCCCAGGGGGCCAGCTTGTCGAGCAGGTATTTCATATCCTCGGCGATGGTCCGCTGTTCGCCGGTATGCACATCGGTAAGTATCCCCTGCAACCCGAAGCGACACGCCTGGAAACGATTAAATTTATATAACAAGTAATCGCGCTCCTGGAATTTAAACGGTCTCTGTGCCAGTAACCAGTGCGAAAGTGCCTGGATAAACCCGGCGATATTAATCGCATGTGTAAGGGTGAGCGGGGTATCCATTACACGCACTTCCACCGTTCCAAAATGTGGGCTTGGGCGAATATCCCAGTGCAGATCCTTAATACTTTCAATCATGCTGGTATAGCTTAAGCGGCGGAACAGCCCCTGAAATTCCTGCCAGCTACTTACCCACGGGGCGTGACCATTATCAGGGAAGGCCGAAAAGATATTGAGTCGCGAGGAAGCAAAGCGGGTATCAGTACCTTGCATATAAGGCGATGCCGCGCCAAGGGCAATAAAATGCGGTACAAAACGGGAGAGGCCATGCAAGAGATAAATAGCATCATCACCACTTTGGCAACCGATATGCACATGCTGACCAAAGACAGTGGCCTGCTGTACCAGGTAACCGAACATTTCTAATGTACGTTGGTATCGTTCATCCTCACACACCAACTGGCGTTGCCACTTTTGAAACGGATGCGTCCCGCCGCCGCATATCTGCACATGGTGTTCCGCTGCTGTTTGCAGGATGGTGTGCTGCATAGCAGAGAACTGATGCGCAGCCTGGTTAATGTCATGACATACACCGGTCGCGATTTCCAGCATACTTTCCGTAATATCGTGCTTCACTTCCCCGGCGCTAATATGCTGTTTTACCGCCTCAATTAAAGGTGATGAGTCCTGGCTAAGGTCATAACCTGGTGGGTTAACAACCTGCAATTCAAGCTCGATACCTAACGTAAAAGGGGCAGAGACATGAAAATCGGGTAAGGGCATAGTTCTCTCGTTCGCAGGCTGTTTTTTTTATTATGGAAGCGAAAAGCTGTTTCTTCCTGTCAGCAACAAACGATTTTGTTTTTTTGTCCGCTTAACAAAACTGCTCCAGTTGCCCACGCAGCACCTCTACTCCTGGCGCAATGGCGTCGGGGTTAATTGCATGAAATCCCATACGAAAGAAATTATCTGGTGGCGTAACATCAAGGAAATGCCGCGCGCCAGGCTCGATCAATACGCCTGCATGGGCCGCGCGCCAGGTCAGTTGCTGGGTGCTGATTTTCTCCGGGGTGCGCAGCCAGAAAGCATTCGCATGTTCGCTACCGGCTATCATTTGACACTCGGGTAAAAAAGTCTGTAGCGCCTGGTTAAGACAATCCCAACGGCGAGCGGAATCATCGTGATATCGACGCAGATGCGTTTCGTAGTGCCCCTGCGCAAGAAAATGCGCCATTTGATATTGAATATTGGTTGGTGGGTGGCGGTAGACCAGGCGACGTAAGGCCCGCGCTTCATCAATAATTTCGGGCGCGGCGACCATATAACCCAGTCGTAATCCTGGCGATAACGCCTTTGACAGGCTGCTAACATAAATTACCCGACCGCCGCGATCGCAGGCCTTTAAAGCTGGCAATGGGTTTTGCGTAAAATTGCTCTCTGAGTCGTAATCGTCTTCAATCACAACCGCATCGTGGCGAGCGGCATACTCCAGTAGCTGGGCGCGGCGCGCTTTACTCATAGTGACGCCGGTGGGGACTTGATGCCCTGGCGTAACATAGTAGTAATCGCACGGCGTTTCATTAAGTACTATCCCTTCGCTATCGACCCTATGAGGTACGATTTGCGGCTCGCTTAACAAAAAGGTGTTGATGGCCTCGCGAAAGCCGGGGTTCTCCACCGCTACGCGCGTCGTAGGTGACATCAGCAGGCGTGTCAGTAGATACAGCGCGTTTTGCGAACCAAGGGTAATCAAAATTTCATCGGGTGCGGCAACAATGCCACGTTTGGGCAGGACTCGGGTACGGATCTGCTCAATAAGCATGGGGACATCCTGATCGATATGATCGACTACCCATGCCGGATCTCTTATCCCGCCGTGCAGCCAGTTGGCAGCAGCACGCCAGGTGGTCAATGGAAATTGCTGTGTCGAGGGTTGGCCGTAGATAAAGGGGTAACGATAGTGCATCCAGCCTGCAGGTTTGAGAATCGACTCCTGCAGGCTTGGGGTAATTTTCAGGCGATTGCCCCAGCGTGGTGCATCTGTTTCACAAACAGGTGCAGCAGACAGCAGATTCTGTCCATTGGTGTAGTAATCAGGGTGCAGGTAATAGCCGCTACGTGGGCGACTGACCAGGTACCCTTCATTGACCAGGCTTTCAAAAACCAGTGCGGTGGTATTACGTGAAACGTTAAGCTGGCCAGCCAGTTGTCTACAGGAGGGAAGGGGGGTATCAGCCGGAAAGATGCCGCTCAAAATCGCGCTGATTAGCGTTTCGCGCACCTGCTCCTGCAACCCCCGCTGGTTATCGAAATTTACATTCAATAAATGCCGAATCATGCTCTACTCCTCTGGCAATATCGCTGTTATTACCTGAGCAAATTCCATACCAGATCCCCATAAACTGACACAACCATTCGAAAACACTGGCTCTATTCATCCGGGGGCAAGCCTCCCTATTGTAAAAACGCAGTGAAGAAACAGCAGCGGTGTTTTGATTAGGCATATTTTTTGCAAAGCTTTCAGCACACCTGGGATATACCGGTCTGGCAAATGAAATAAAGGCGGAAAGATGAACAAAGTATTCAGCAAATATTGTCTTGCAACTATTCTCTCTTTGGCATTTTCCTTACACGCAGTAGCAGCAGATTTACCTGAAATTGAAAAGTCCGGCACCATGAAAGTCGCGACCGAGGATGATTATGCACCGTTCAATTTTATGAATAATGGCCAGACGGATGGTTTTAACAAGGATATGTTGGAAGAATTACGTAAATACGCGAAATTTAATATCAATCAAAGTATCTTACCGTGGACTGGTTTACTCGCCGCTGTTTCTACTGGTCAATACGATATGGCCTTGACTGGCGCAGTAATAACCGATGAACGTCTCAATGTATTTAACTTCACACCACCATGGGCTTCTGCACAGCACTATTTCGTTAAGCGTGCTGATGATAAATCGTTAAATACCATCGCCGATCTCAGCGGTAAAAAAGTGGGTGTACAGGCGGGTAGCGCGTTATTAGCACGTCTGCCGGAACTAAAAGTCATGCTGGAAAAAGTGGGCGGTAAGCTTGGGCCGGTGGTGGAGTATCAATCCTATCCAGAGGCTTATGCCGACCTTGCCAACAAACGCGTCGACTATGTCATTAACGTGGTGATTTCGGTGAACGATTTGGTGAAAGCGAAACCGAAAGTCTTTGCTAAAGGGCTGGCGGTTTCCGGCCCCGGTTACATGGCGTGGCCAATCCCGAAAAACGCCCCGGCGTTACTCGACTTTATGACGGGTTTTATGAATCACCTGAGCGAAACCGGTCGGCTGGCTGAATTGCAGAAAAAATGGTTTGGCGAGACATATGAGCTGCCAAAAGAGCCTATCACCAGTGCAGATCAGTTTCATAAATTAGCTGGCTTCTAAGTTGACTGCGGCGGGTAACCGCCGCCCGTTTTAGCAGGAGGGCACATGGACTTAATCTCATGGCAGTTATTGATTGAAGGTGCATGGACCACCCTCTGGATTTCAGGTGTGGCGATTGCTTTCGGCGTGATCATTGGGCTTATTATTGCCTTTGTTCGAATGATGAAAATCGCCTTTATCGATCAGTTATTGGTGGTATATATCAGCCTGGCTCGTGCTACGCCGCTGGTAACTCTGGTGCTCTTTCTGTTTCTGTCGTTACCGACGTTGGGAATCAATCTGGACAAGACCATGGCGGCGATTGTGGCACTGACCCTGAACACTTCGGCCTTTAACGCAGAGATCTGGCGTAACGCCTTTCGTAATTTTCCACGGGAGCAGCGTGAAGCGGCAGAGTCTGTCGGTATGCGCCGCTGGACCTATTTCCGCCAAATAATGCTGCCGCAGATGTGGATAGAAAGCCTGCCGGCCCTGGTAAATGAAATGTCTTTTTTGATTAAAGGCAGCCCGGCAATTGCGGTCATTGGCGTGGTTGATCTTACCCGCGTGACAAATCGTATTTCGTCAGTCACCTATGAACCGCTCTCGCCGATCCTTGCGGCGGGGTTACTGTACGTCATTATTATTGGCCTGTTGCTTAAACTGCAAAACATGGCAGAGCGCAAAGCGAAGCGTCTGGCACGGTAAAAGGCGGAGGAATTATGAATCAATGGGCGATTATCTGGTCGGCGCGTGAGAGCTTTATTAATGGGGTGCTGGCGACGCTTGAGCTATTTATTATTGCAGCGCTTGTGGGGTTATTTATCGGCGTGATGCTGTGCTATGTGATGGAGTATCAGCAACGTTTAATTAATCGTCTTATTATTGCTTTTGTCAGTCTGATGCGTGCAGTACCTTTTCTGATTCTGGCCTATTTGCTTTATTACGGTTTGCCACAATTGGGGATCAGTATGGAGGCCTGGACTGCGGGTATGCTGGCGCTGGTTATTTACCATGGCGCCTATTTCTTTGAGATTTTACGCAGTCAGCGGCGATTATTTTCTGCGGGCTATATTGAGGCCGCAGTATCGCAGGGGTTCTCGCGTTATAAAATTTTCAGGCGGATCATTTTACCCAATATTTTTTCTTCCTCACTGCCATTGATGGGCAATCAACTGATCATTTGTTTAAAGGACACCGCTTTTCTATGCATTATTACCGTGCAGGAGATCACCGCCGCAGCGAACAGTGTACAGTCCACCTATTTTATCCCGTTTAATGCATTTATCGTGGCTATTGCGCTCTATTGGGGCATCAGCATCCTGCTGGAATTACTGATTAAACGGTTAAGTCATTATGGTAGCAAACGAGGAATGACCCATGCCTGAAGCAAATGCAGTAAGTATCAAAAACCTCTCTAAGCAATTCGATAATGTCGAGGTGTTACGCGATATCAATCTGACGGTAGAAAGGGGCTCGGTCGTCAGCATCCTTGGTTCCTCTGGCTCCGGCAAGTCGACCTTGCTGCGTTGTATGAACTGGCTGGAACAGCCGGATCGTGGTGAGGTTCGCATTAGCGGTCAGCGAATTGGTATTGACGAAAAGACCGGCAAGGCGATGTCACATAAAGAGCTTGCGCATATCCGTGAACGGGTGGGAATGGTATTTCAGAGCTTTAACCTGTGGCCACATTTGACGGTGCAACAGAACGTCACCGAAGCCCTGGTGCATGTAAAAGGGATGAAACGCGACGCAGCCAACGATGTTGCCCGCCGTCAGTTAGAAAAAGTCGGCATGGGCCATAAAAGGGATGTCTATCCGATAACGCTTTCCGGCGGTCAGAAACAGCGCGTGGCTATCGCCCGTTCGCTGGCTATGTCGCCAGAGGTGATTCTCTTTGATGAGCCAACTTCGGCGCTAGACCCTGAGCTGGTGAACGAAGTTCTCGGGGTAATGAAAGATCTTGCCGCAGAGGGGTACACCATGGTGGTGGTCACGCATGAAATGGACTTTGCACGGCAAGTCTCTGATGAAGTGGTCTTTCTGGAAAAAGGCTTATTGATTGAGAAGGCGCCGCCGGAGAAATTTTTCACCCAGCCGGATTCAGACAGGGTGCGCAAGTTTTTACAGTCGAGCCGTTGAGCAAGAGCGGCAGATACCTTCTCTATTGCAGAGAGGGCTATAAACAAAAAAAGCCCGCACATAAGGCGGGCAAAAAATACTGGAAGCAATGTGAGCAATGTCGTACCGAATACCTGAGTTGTTTACTCAACTATTCGGTAATGAGAAAGATAATCTTTATCATCTTAACAATCAACCCTGAATTTTGTACGGTGTCACTGGCATAATGCATCCAGTGCCAAAAACTCGCCCCAACTGACATCATCAATATAAATGCCCTCCTTGCTTCGCCGTGCGTATGCGCGCTGTTCCGGTTCTCCGGGGATCTGTACATCGCGATCATGCTGCTCATAGCGAATCCAATCCACCTGTGCCAACAGCGCTTGTTGAAGCCCTTCGCCTGCCCCCAGGCGCTGTGGGTCGAAAAGAATCGACAGCATATTATTGATAATCCCCGCCCGTGGCGCGATCTGCTGGCTCTCGGTTTCTCCACCGGTCAGCGCCGCCCCCAGCAGACTACAGATTAGCGACAGTCCTGCCCCTTTATGCCCGCCAAAGGGTAATAACGCGCCGCGGGGTTCGGTCATTAAGACACCGGGATCTGTCGTGGGGTGTCCGTTGCTATCCACGGCACAGCCCTGCGGGATTGGGCGCCCCTCATTCCATGCGATGCGCGCTTTATTTCCCGCAATAGCGCTGGTGGCGAAATCAAGAATTACAGGGGATTTTCCCTGTAGCGGGATACCGACGCAAAATGGGTTAGTACCCAGCCTGGCATTTATACCATTGAAGGGAAGCACGGCAGCGGGGGCCGCGACATTGGCAAAATGAATCGACACCAGCCCTGCAGCGGCGACCTGCTCAGCCCAGGCGCCGATGCGCCCGAGGTGATGGGAATTAGCGAGCCCAATAATGGCCACACCAAACTGCTGCACGCGTGTAATACCCGCTGTCATTGCCTGCTCGCCCAGCACCTGTCCAAAACCGTGGTTGCCATCGAAAGAGATTATTGGTCCTGCATCACGCACTAATTGCAGTTCGGCATTGGTATTCAGAACGCCTGCCAGAATCGCGCGGATATAACGTGGTAACAACGTCACGCCATGTGAGTCGTGGCCTTTTAGCGAGGCTTCGACAAGATTATCAGCTACTTTTTGTGCGGTTTCTGGTGGCGTATTAACACGCAGCAAATGTTGCGCAAGCGTTGTGCGTAGTTGCTGGTGAGAAAAAAGAGGCATATAACCATACCCATAAATTAACGAGGAGTTTTCGACTATAGCGGTGATGTTTTTGTTACATAACGATTAAAAATAACAAAGCATTGCCGCCATATGGATAAAGAGGACCCTTAATATTCGCCTTTTCCTTATGCTCAATTCCAACTAAGCATTGCTAATAAAATCATTTCCTTTTTACCTGCGTAGCAGCCAATCATTTTCTTTTGCCATTAAGTAAATTCTGGGGAAAAGATGAAGAAACTGCATAATGCGCTTACTACAGCGCTAACCTTTATCACATTAAGTAGCGTAAGCCATGCGGCAATTGCTGAAGGAAAAATTAGCATTGCTCAGCAGTTTGGTATTGGTTATTTAATTCTCGATGTTGTGCGCGACCAGCAGCTTATAGAAAAAGAGGGGAAAAAAGAGGGGCTGGATATTGCTGTCGAATGGCGCACTATTTCCGGCGCAACCGGAATGAATGAAGCGTTGCTTTCTGGTGCATTGGATGTTGCTTCAGCCGGCGTACCGCCTCTGTTAACGCTGTGGGATCGCACTAAAGGGCGACAGGATGTGAAGGCTATTGCCTCACTGGGTTCGATGCCAAACTATTTATTAAGCAATAATCCGGCAGTGAAAAGCGTTAAAGATTTAAGCGATAAAGATAGAATCGCAGTACCGGCAGCGGGGGTGGGTTTTCAGTCACGGACCCTGCAAATTGAGACCGCCAAATTATATGGTAATGCTGACTTTAAACGCTTCGATAAAATAAGTGTGAGTTTACCGCATCCTGATGCGAGTGCTGCACTCATTGCGGGTAGCACGGAAATTACCACTCATTTTTCCAGCCCACCTTTTCAGTATCAGGCGCTGGAAAAGAAAAACGTACATAAAATTCTGAGTTCTTATGACGTGCTTGGCGGGCAGGCGACATTCAACGTGCTCTATACCACGAAAAAATTCCATGATGAAAATCCAAAAACGTATCAAGCTTTTTATCGCGCATTAAGTGAAGCGGCGAAGATCATTAACGCTGATAAAAATGCCGCGGCAGAAACTTATATTCGCGTCGAAAAATCACGTTTGCCGTTAGCGCTGGTGCAGAAAATCGTAAACGACCCGGAAATTAGCTTTACGGTTTCTCCGGAACGTACCGGTGTCTATGCCGAAAAACTTTACGAGCTTGGTGTGTTGAAAAACAGGGCCGACTCCTGGAAAGAGTACTTTTTTAACGAAGCGTGGGAAAACCCTGGTAGCTAAAGTGCAGCAGAGGAGAGAGTGATGGCAAGTCAGCAAAGTGGTGGGCCACTGTTGCAGGTCAGCAATGTCGATATTGAATACCGTACTCGCGAGCGACTGGTTCGCGCCACGCATGATGTCAGTTTCGATGTCTGGCCTGGCGATCGCTATATCCTGCTCGGTCCCTCCGGCTGTGGGAAATCGAGCTTGTTAAAAGCTGCGGGGGGATTTCTCACCCCGCGTAGCGGCCAGATCACGCTGGAAGGTGAGGCTATTACCGCCCCTGGCCCGGATCGGATGATGGTATTCCAGGAGTTCGACCAACTACCACCGTGGAAAACTGTGCTGGAAAACGTCATGTTTCCCCTGCTGGCAAGCCGTAAGGCCAATCGTGCGCAAGCAAAGGAGATAGCGCTGCATTTCCTGAGTAAAGTTGGGCTGGCCGACTTTGCGACGGTGATGCCACACATGTTATCCGGTGGTATGAAACAGCGTGTCGCTATTGCCCGTGCACTGGCGATGAAGCCACGTGTCTTGTTAATGGATGAGCCTTTCGCCGCGTTGGATGCTCTGACCCGGCGCACTATGCAGGAAGAGTTGTTGGCGCTGTGGCAAGAGGAACACTTTACTTTGTTGTTTGTCACTCACTCAATTGAAGAGGCGCTGGTTGTGGGTAGCCGCATCCTGGTACTCTCTCCACATCCTGGGCGTGTCAAGGCAGAGCTAAATTGCCACCAGTTCACGCTAAATGATTTTGGCAGCGAAGCATTTCAGCATGCGGCTAGCCACATTCATCAACTCCTCTTTCCGCAAAACAGTACTCCGCCATCTTATCAAGCCACTGAGGAACCCCCATATGCCGCAGCCACCTTACATTCGTCCTGAATATGAGCGCGAACTGACACCGCTACATAATCTAGCGGTAGAAACACCACTGCCCGTCGCTCAGCGCCTGTGGAATCAGGCCTGGTTGCGCAAATCGTTGATTGTGCTGCTTGTGCTGGCTCTCTGGGAAGTGGCTGCGCGAGTGCAGCAAAATGATCTAATGCTCCCCGGTGTGCTGCAAACCTGGCTGGCATTTAGTGAAGATATGCGTAATGGCGAACTGCCTGCAAAAATCGCCAATTCGTTAAGTACGCTGTTGAAGGGCTACCTGATTGGCAGTCTGCTGGCACTGATCGCCAGCGCGTTGGCGGTCACAACCCAGTTTGGCCGCGATCTGCTCAGTACCTTAACTGCGATGCTTAATCCGCTGCCCGCCATTGCGCTGTTACCGCTGGCGTTATTGTGGTTTGGATTGGGGAATGTAAGTCTGGTTTTTGTGCTGGTGCATTCAGTGATGTGGCCAATCGCACTCAGTACCTGGTCTGGTTTTAGCAGTGTGCCAGAGACACTACGCATGACAGGTCGCAACTATGGACTTAGCGGGCCGCGTTATGTGGTGACGATCCTTATTCCTGCGTCGCTTCCGGCGATCCTCTCCGGGTTGAAGATCGGTTGGGCATTTGCCTGGCGAACATTGATTGCCGCTGAGCTGGTATTTGGCGCCTCCAGCGGAGAAGGAGGCTTGGGTTGGTATATCTTCCAGAATCGCAATGAACTCTTTACTGATAGGGTATTTGCCGGATTGATGACAGTTATTGCCATTGGTTTGCTGGTGGAAGGCGTGGTATTTGCTAGCCTGGAAAAAGTAACCATCAAACGCTGGGGAATGCAGCGCTGAAGTGAAACTGTAAAAAAAGCATGCCCCCTCTCCGAAAGAGAGGGGAATGTCGTGCCAAATTAGTATTGCGCGACGATACGCGTTATTTTTAGTGAAATCCAATTAGTCATGCAAATAAAAAGTGGGCCTTACCACTATTCAGGTGTTCTGGTATCGTCAGTGTAATTTATTCGTGAATAAGTAGTTTCTGCTCCAGTTCGATGGGCAGCTATCCCTATGCTATTGAGAAGCCCATCTGTTACTGCAGCGACTACCAGCGCTGTTGATGATGGCGGTATGCGCTGAGGTCGAAAATGCACCGGATGATAGCCCTCTGCGGCTTGTTGCGCAGCCTGTCTGAGCTGGTTGCCTTCTTTAAATACTACTTGATGTTCCGGCTGTTTGTCTTTATTGCCACCGAACCAGCCTATTGCCCCCCAGAATGCATTTTTCAAAAATTTTAACTCAGGATTCGGAAATAATTCAGCATTGACCTGGTTTACGCTTTTTAAAAAAATGGACGAGGGTTCATTTTTATGCGTTGGAGGTGCGGGGAGGGCGGGGGCAATAGCATTGTGAGCTACAGTATTAATAGGTTGCATATCTATTCCTTTGCATTATTTAGTGAGAAATAAACAACTGCTTACCAGAAAAATTATTATTAATAACGGATTCGTCTTCCCTGATACTTAATATTAATATCGGCATTGTGGCTGCGCCGTAAATTTTTGGGTGTAATAAAAGACACTCTGTTGTTATTAGTTGAAGCTCTCTCTTAGATGATCATTAATTCAGGCAAGCCTGCCTATAATAAAACGATTATCTCATGCTCTATAACGTTTTATTAACATCTAAGCCTGACGACAACATGTTGTTGCAATAGTTCTTGCTTGTTAAAAAAGAATGCGTATAGTTCTCATTCTCTTTAGTGTTTTGCGGCACAGCAGGGAATTTCCCGCAAAAACAGTAGGTTTAAATGCCTACAGGGAACACTGAATTGCAGTGGCGAGCTGTGCCGGGCTAAAGCCCGCTTATCCTAATTCTTATGCATACCATGCGTAGCGCAGTGACTCGTCTTTTTTATTGTCATTAATGGTAAGGATCCTCCCGATGAAGATGAAAACCTCCGCGCTGGCGCTGTTGGCGGCAATGGTACTTGCAGGTTGCAGCACACAGCAGACCACGAGTGCCCAGCCTGCGGCAAAATCAGAACAACCCGCAAGTGCGCAGCTACCGGTGAATGTGACAAAACGTGAACTGGCAAGCGGTCTGTATGAAATGGCGCTAAGTCCGCAGGGGGATGCGCTCTACGTCTCCAGTGCCGAGGGGTTCAAAGATGTTCAGGGCGGGGCGGTTTATAAGCTGGATCCGGCTACGTTAAAGACGCTTGGCATGACTCATACCGATCTGAAAAATTTCGGCATGGCTATCTCTCCTGACGGTAAAACGGTCTACGTAACTAATTCCCTTGATGGCGGCGTTAGCGCTATTGATTCCAGTTCAGGCAAAGTGCTCTCCCGTTTGCTGTTCCCGGAACGTAACGAGAAGGGTTTCCCTTACGGTGCGCGTGAGATTCTGCTGCATAACGGCCTGCTTTATATTGGTGGCGTCGCCGATCCAGCGCTGGTATGGGTGGTTGATACCAAAACCATGAAGCTGAAGGCACGTATCAAAAATGCGGGCAAATGGGTGACTGGCCTGCACTGGTCGGAGGTAACGCAGCGCCTGTATGTGGCTAACGGCGGCGGGGAAATCCTGGTGGTGAACCCACGGAATAACCGTATTGAACAGCGCTGGAAGCCGCTAGGTGAGAAAGACGCTCTGCTACTGAATATTGCGGAAGATAGCGAAACAGGTCGCCTGTTTGTTACCGACAACTCAAAAGCCAAAACGACCCTTGTATTGGATATTCACAGCGGGAAGGTACTGAAACAGCTTGATGTTGGTGATTCACTGGCCGTCAAATTCAACCCTAAACGCCATGAAATCTATATCACCCAACGTGAATCCGGCAAAGTGCTGAGTCTTGATGCCTCCAGCTATGTCGTTAAACAGAGCTGGGATCTGCCGCCAAATCCAAATAGCCTGCTGCTCTCCGCTGATGGCCAGACGTTATATGTCACCGTCAAGCAAGCCTTTAATAAAGACCACTCCACGAACGGGCCAGACAGTATTGTCCGTATCGACCTTAATCAGTAATCAACCCGGCCCGGCAACGGGCCATTTCCCCAAACGCTTCGATATATGAGTCGATGATGAATAACAGCAAAAAAAATCTTAATCCTTTGCGTAAGTCTTTGCTTGCGCTGGCAATTGGCGCTGCCGCACAGTGCGCACAGGCAGCCACCACGGACACGAGTAGCAAAAAATCTCAGGAAGAGACCATCGTTGTTCAGAGTTCTGCAAAGACCGATTTTAAAGCCGGCGGCGATACGCTGGTGCCCGCTTATCTGGATGGCCAGGTCGCTCATGGCGGCCGTCTTGGCATGCTGGGCGAGCAAAAGGCAATGGATGTGCCGTTTAACGTCATTGGCTACACCTCTAAGTTGGTGCAGGATCAACAAGCGAAAACTATCGCCGATGTGGTTAGTAACGATGCTGGCGTACAGGCGGTACAGGGCTACGGTAACTTTGCTGAAACCTATCGTATTCGCGGGTTCGCCCTTGATGGCGATGATATGCTGATGGGTGGTTTGGCCGGTATCGTGCCGCGCCAGGTTGTTGATACTCAGATGCTGGAGCGCGTGGAGGTGTTTAAAGGGGCGAATGCCTTGATGAATGGCTCAGCGGCATCTGGCGTGGGGGGAATGATCAATCTGGAGCCAAAACACGCGGATGATACACCGCTTACCCGCGTAGGTGTGGATTATTCCTCACGCTCACAAGTGGGCGGCTCACTGGATTTGGGACGTCGTTATGGCGATAACAACCAGTTCGGCGTGCGTGTTAATTTGCTGCATCGGGAAGGCGAAGCGGCGGTAAAAGATGACAACCGTCGCACTACCGCAGCTTCTATTGGGCTGGACTACCGCGGCGAGCGTCTGCGTAGCTCGCTGGACTTCGGCTATCAGAAAAAAACATTCCATGGCGGTACCATGGGCGTAAATATTAGCGCTGTGGATTTTGTCCCCGCCGTACCGGATACCAAGAAAAACTACGGGCAGAAATGGGGCTATAGCAATATCGAAAATGAATTCGGTATGGCCCGCACGGAATATGATCTTACCGACGAATGGACAACGTATGCCGCCTTTGGCGGTCAGCATTCTCATGAACAGGGGATCTATGGCGCGCCGAAACTGATTAATTCGGCGGGGGATGCGACGATAGGGCGTCTGGATACTAATTATATCAGCGACTCCTGGAGTGGGATGGCAGGGTTGCGCGGTAATTTCGATACCGGTTTTGTTTCGCACAAAGTTAACGTTGGCTACTCGGCTAATATTAAGCAGAAGAAAGTGGCGTGGCATATGTCCGCAGCAGCGGATAACCCGACCGTCAATATCTACAATAATTCAGCCGTTGCCATGCCGGACTATAGTTACAGCGGTGGTAATTATACCGATCCGCTGACCACCGAGCGTACGCGTGCGCAGGGTTGGCTGCTGAGTGATACTTTGGGTGTATTGAATGATACCGTGCTGTTTACCGCAGGCGCACGTTACCAAAAAGTTTGGGTTCACGGCTACAGCAATGCGACTGGCGCGGAAGATGCTACTGCCCGGTTTGTAGAAGATCGCTGGATGCCGACTTACGGCGTGGTTTACAAACCGTGGGAAACGGTTTCGTTCTATGCCAACCATACCGAAGCGCTGCAACCGGGTAGCACTGCGCCAGAAGGCGCGGCAAACCAATACCAGACCACCGGTATTGCGCACTCTAAGCAGAATGAAATTGGTGTGAAAACGGATTTTGGTCGCATTGGCGGAGCGCTGGCGCTGTTTGAAATCAAACAACCGGCCGCCATTCAGAATAGTGATACCAATATTTACGCCCTTGACGGCGAGCAGCGCCACCGCGGTGTTGAGCTGAATATCTTCGGTGAACCGATGCTTGGTCTGCGTCTGAATGCCAGTGCTACCTGGTTGGATGCGGAGCTGACCAAAACGGCAGATGGTGTCAACCAGGGGAACAAACCGATTGGCGTGGCGGATTTTTACTCGGTGCTGAGTGCGGAGTATGACATCAAGCCAGTAGATGGGCTTACCGCGACAGCGAAGGTGAATCATACCGGTTCACAGTATGCTAACACCGCAAATACTAAGAAACTCGACAGCTATACAACGCTCGATCTTGGTGTGCGCTACCGTATGCGCCTGAATCAGGAACAAAACGAGATGATCTGGCGTGTGGGTGTGGATAACGTGACTAATGAGAAGTATTGGGCCAGCGTTGAAGATAATGGCACCTATATTTTCCAGGGGGAGCCTCGCACACTGAAGCTGTCAATGAGCTACGACTTCTAAATTAAACCCTCTTATGGCGGGCAATCATGCCCGCCTTTTATACTACACTTACTTCTCTTTTGGCGTTACCGTCATCCATAGCGGTGTAGCATCCATCATTGACTGCTGTTTATTCTCTTTTTGGTCGCTTGAGGCGATCAGATCCCATCCTGAATAAATCATTCTTTGCTGATCATCCATTTTTATTTCCCGCATCGGAGCATCTCCACTACGATAAGCCGCGAGATCTGGATCATAATCGTCATAATAATAGTCCTCTCCGGACTGCAGAGGAAAAGAAGGATCTAAACTCTGTTCATAATTACCAGCATGCATATTAATAAGGCCATGTTGCGACTGCGATAAACGCTCTGGCAACTGATCCGAATAAGCCATTTTTGCGTTATTAAGGAGGGTTGCCAGAATAGCAATATGCTGTGCGCGTTGGGCCGGTGGAGAAGTATGGAAACTTGCTCTGTGCATATGATGGTTTATCACTTCCTCTACCGCCTCACTTATTCTGCCGCTATCTTCAAAGAACCTCTCTTTTTCATATTCACTCTGATGTTCGCTCGTTAGATATCTTTTAACAAGCCGTGTTAATGAATATCCTGCATCGTGAAAAATGCCTGCTGCTGAACGGAAGAAAAGGGCCGTAGAAGACTGCACACGATTAATATTGGCTATTATTTGCGATTGCTCTACATCTTTATTACTTGTGTGGTGCATATGATGAGAAACACCTGATGGGCGATCGGCTGAAGAGATAGCTGGCATATATTTTCCTTACTGGCGACTGTCAATATTCCTTATGTTCATTATTACCCTGTTAAGTATATTTCATACCAAAAAGCGATTGCTGGTTATTGCGTCTTATATATTGGCGGCTAACGCGTTTGCGGGTTACACTCGGCGCATAGTAAACCCTACAACAGGAGATTTCGATGCGCGAAAAACTGCGTACCCCGGAAGGGAAAAAATTTCTTATCGCGGTAGCGATTGTTTTTCTGGTTGCCGTGAGTGTTATCTCGAAAGTGACTTTCGAGGGTGTAGAAGACCAGTACGCATTGCCAATGGAGCAGTGGACGTTAGCGATGTTCATCATGCAGGGAGCATGGGTAGCCATCTATAGCCTGATGTTCACAATCATTGGTTCTTTGCCTTTCGCTTTCTACTTTCTTGGCCCGAAAGACGATCGCGGTTAATCCTGATAGCCCGGTAACGGGTTAGTTTGTCAAGGGGCACGGCGTTATTTTCTTTGGCCGCACTCGTTTACATTTCTTGCCAGTGCAGCCCTGAGATGTTAAAAGGTGCCCCTTTATAAAACGCAAAGGGGAAGGACGTGAAAAACGCGTCACAGGTAACGGGTAGTCATACCGCTGCCTCGTCGGAATCAGGGCCGACATTGCAACGAGGGTTGCAGAATCGTCATATTCAGTTGATTGCGCTGGGTGGCGCAATTGGCACCGGGTTATTTCTGGGTATTGGCCCGGCAATTCAGATGGCCGGACCTGCGGTGCTCCTGGGTTATGGCATCGCGGGTATTATTGCCTTTCTGATTATGCGCCAGTTAGGTGAAATGGTAGTGGAAGAGCCGGTATCAGGTTCGTTTTCCCATTTCGCATGGAAATACTGGGGGCCATTTGCCGGTTTCCTCTCTGGCTGGAACTACTGGGCAATGTTTGTGCTGGTAGGAATGGCAGAGCTGACTGCTGCCGGGATCTATATGCAGTACTGGTTCCCTGATGTACCTACCTGGATCTGGGCCGCGGTTTTTTTTATTGTTATTAACGCTGTTAACCTTGTTAATGTGCGTCTGTATGGCGAAACCGAGTTCTGGTTTGCACTGATCAAAGTGCTGGCGATTATTGGCATGATCGGCTTTGGTCTGTGGATGCTGTTCTCCGGCCACGGCGGTGAACGTGCCAGTTTTGACAATCTTTGGCGCTACAATGGCTTCTTTGCCACTGGCTGGCAGGGGTTAATCTTGTCGCTTGCGGTTATTATGTTCTCGTTTGGCGGCCTTGAGCTAATTGGCATCACCGCAGCGGAAGCCCGCGATCCCCACACGACTATTCCTAAAGCTGTTAACCAGGTGGTCTATCGTATTCTGCTCTTCTATATCGGTTCGCTGGTAGTTTTACTGGCGCTTTACCCCTGGGTGGACGTGAAAGCGAATAGTAGTCCTTTTGTGATGATTTTCCATGAACTGGACAGTAACCTGGTGGCATCGGTGCTGAATTTCGTTATTCTGGTGGCTTCGCTGTCGGTTTATAATAGCGGCGTTTATTCCAACAGTCGGATGCTGTTTGGGCTCTCCGTGCAGGGTAATGCTCCGGCTTTTCTCACGCGAGTCAGCCGTCGCGGTGTACCGATCAACTCCCTCTTTCTCTCTGCTGCTATCACCTCGTTGGTGGTGCTGGTGAACTATCTGTTGCCGCAAAAAGCGTTCGGTATGCTGATGGCGCTGGTGGTGGCTACGCTGTTGCTGAACTGGATTATGATTTCGCTCGCACACCTGAAATTTCGTGCAGCGATGCGCCGTAAAGGGCGTGATCCGCTTTTTAAAGCGTTGCTTTTCCCGGCAGGCAACTACCTCTGCATCGGCTTTATGCTGATGATTCTGGTACTGATGTTTACCATCGACGATATGCGCCTGTCTGCAGTATTACTGCCGGTTTGGATCCTGTTTCTTTTTGCCGCTTTTAAATTACTGCGTCGCTCGGATAAGCGCGTGTAATACCTTTTCATGCCCGGTAGCGTTTGCTGTCGGGCATGGGAATCAAGAGGGTCGCAAACGACGCTGATCTTTGCGCGGCAGCCCATCAACCACCCGATCCCATGACGACTGAATTAAAGAGGTGAGGAGTGATTGGTTAATATCATCGCCCGCATACACTGAAATCCAGTGCCGTTTATTCATATGATATCCCGGTTCAATACTGGGGTAGATCTGCTGATTAAGCAGGGATGTTTGCGGGTCGGATTTCAGAGTTACCATTGGCCTGCCGTGCGCGGTGGTGGTCATCATAAATATTTTGCCACACACTTTGAACACATCATGTTCAGGCCCAAATGGCCAACAGTGCTCGGTAAAGGGGAGCGCGGCGGCAAACTGCTGCGCACACTCCTGCAACGCTTTACTATCCATGTTTCTCCTCGCCTGCCAGGGCACGCCACATGGCTTCGAATCCCAGGCGCGTTATCTCTTGCGCGCGACCAGGATCACGCCCGGCAAAAGTGATGGTTGTTTCAGCCAGAGAGAGAAAAATTGCATCGCCAAAAGGTGCGTACTCATCGGAAAGAAAAACCGGTAGCACCGAACGGTGACAGAGCTCATGCAGTTCCGGGAACATATCGGTAACTTGCTGTTTGGTTTCTGGGGTGAGTTTTTCACTCACCGCAATCTGGCGTACTGCATGATGGCCGCAGGGGTGACGGATCCCCCAGTCGATGTAGCTATCCCAAATAGAGTGCGTATGTGTTTTCGGATCGCCCCTGGAGCGATCGAGATTAGCAAGCATGGTGCCGCACAGATCGGACTTGAGGTGCAGATAAAGTGCATTGAGTAACTCATCCTTAGTAGCGAAGTAACGAAACAGAGTCCCCTCTGCGACACCTGCGTTGCGGGCTATTAACGCAGTGGAGGCTGCAATACCGGATTCAGCGATGGCTTTGGTGGCCGCTTCCAGTAATGCCAGTTTTTTATCTTCACTTTTTGGACGAGCCACTACACTTTTCCTCATATACGGTCGAAACCGAGATTGAATCACGCCCGTTGCATGGCTGCAACGTCAGAAATCAAAGATTTAAAATCATCTTGACGATTTAGCATCCCCTTCTATAATGAGTGCTTACTCACTCATAATCAAGTTTACCATCGTCGTATCTATGGAATGGATCGATTCTAACGGGTCAGGATATGAAACGTCTTAAGATTAGCGTGGTTCTTGTTATGCTCGTTGTCTCTGCCGCAAGCTTACCTTTTATATTAAACGCCGGGTTTGGCCAGCCGCCGCAGGGTGAGCAACTCTCCGAAGTAGAAAAGTCACCGCACTATCACGACGGTAAGTTTCAAAACACTTTGCCGACGCCAGGTTATACTGGTAACAAAAGTACACTGGCTGCATGGTGGGATATATTTTTTGCTAAACGTGAGAACACACGCCCGCAGCAACCGCTGCCGATGGTGCAGACGGATCTTGCCAGCCTGCCGTTAGAGCAAGATACGCTGGTGTGGATGGGCCACTCCTCGTGGTATGTGCAACTGGCTGGAAAACGTATCCTAATCGATCCAGTACTGAGCAATTATGCTGCACCGTTCTCTTTTCTCAATAAAGCTTTTGCAGGGAATGATGTCTGGAAAGCGCAAGACATGCCACCAATCGATCTGCTGATAATTTCGCACGATCACTACGATCACCTCGACTACGCCACTATCAAGGCGCTGATGCCAAAAATTAAACGCGTTGTCACACCGCTTGGTGTTGGGTCGCATTTGCGTTACTGGGGCATGGATGCAGCCATTATTGAAGAAAAGGACTGGCAGCAAGAGGTAAAGGTCAGTGACGATCTCAGTATTCACGTGCTACCCGCGCGTCATTTTTCCGGGCGGGGGCTGAAGCGTAACCAGACCTTATGGGCCAGCTTTATGTTGGTCACTCCTCAACGCAAAATTTACTACAGCGGTGATAGTGGCTATGGCCCGCATTTTAAAGCTATCGGGCAGCAATTTGGCTCGGTAGATATCGCCATTATGGAAAATGGTCAGTATGACAAAGACTGGAAATACATCCACATGATGCCCGAGGAGAGCGCACAAGCGGCGCAAGACCTTAATGCTCGCGCGGTACTGCCGGGCCATGCCGGGCGTTTCGTATTAGCAAAACATAGCTGGGATGATCCTTATAAACGGCTGGCAGCGGCAAGTCGGAGCAAAAGTTATCGCTTATTGACACCTCAACTGGGCGAGCCGGTGTTTGCGGCTGAAAGTTCGCAAGATTTCCGCGCCTGGTGGGAATAATCCATTTATCAATCGAAGAGCAGAGGGGAGCGTAGTATGACAATTTCCGCTCAGGTTATCGACACTATCGTCGAGTGGATCGACGACAATCTCCATCAACCGTTACGCATTGATGATATTGCCGCTCACGCGGGCTACTCAAAATGGCATCTACAGCGTCTTTTCCTGCAGTACAAAGGTGAGAGTTTAGGGCGCTATATTCGCAGACGTAAGTTGTCACTCGCAGCAAGAGATTTGCTTAATACAGATCAAAAGGTCTATGACATCTGCCTGAAATACGGCTTTGATTCTCAGCAAACCTTTACGCGTATCTTTACCCGCACATTTAAACAGCCGCCAGGTGCATATCGGCGAGAAAATCATCAGCGTGCTCATTAGGTAATAAAAAACCGGCTTTGTAACAGCCGGTTTTTTTACTCTTCAATAGACTGCGCAATGCCTAAACGACTGAGAAAGCCACGAATCCCTTCCCGCGCCAACAGAACCGTAAGCTGTTGCTGTTCGTCAATACTCATGTTTTTCAGAACCTTAACGATTTCATGCAGCGAGCCTGTTTCGCTCATATAGAGCGGGGCAGGTTCAGCCATGGACCATGACGGGTTAAGTTGACGACGCATTGACGGGGTTTTCATAATGAAATTACGCACATCTTTATTGATATGAATAAGTCTGGCTCGACCGCCTTTTATGCCGGGGATCTTCTCGGTTTCCCAACCTTTGTCACGGATCCAACGGTTCACAGTCTGTTTTGCGACGCCGAGAAAATCCGCTAGCTCTTCGGTGGTCATTTTATTGGGTAATTTCATCATAATTATTTCTGATCGCGAATCCCAAGGCGTTGCAATAACCCGGTAATACCGTCCCTTAGTAACAAAGAAGAAAACTGTTTTTGTTCTGAGTCGGTCATCTCTTTCACAAGCTTGATGAGCAGCGCCTCAAGGGAGGCATCGTCTTTTGCATAGGTAAAAGCGTAGGGGTTATCGGTGCGCTGCGCGCTGCGGATAAAGTCGCGGACTTGTTCATTTACATGAACCAGACGGGCTTTTCCGCCTTGTACTCCTGGCTTAGGTGATGTCACCCAGCCTTCTTTACGTACCCATTTATTAATCGTTTGCCGACTATAGCCGGTAAGGCTGGCTAATTCTTCTGGCGTCATTCGTTCCTTGATCATGTAATTTCCCGAATTGTTGTAAGGGTAATTAATGGCTTATGTTATAGCACCATTTTACGGGAAAATGTGACATGTTTAACTACTGGCTGCGATAAGGATCGCATCCCCTTGCGTTTGCATGCTTTTTCAGCGATTGAATTAGGCAGGATGATTTTGCCGTTGACACCTGGCAAGGGAATTCATATTATGCCGCCCGTCAATACGACAAGCTTTGCACAATGGGGCTATAGCTCAGCTGGGAGAGCGCTTGCATGGCATGCAAGAGGTCAGCGGTTCGATCCCGCTTAGCTCCACCAAACTCTGAACCCAACAGAGTAGGGGTGTAAAGAAAGCTTGTGGGGCTATAGCTCAGCTGGGAGAGCGCTTGCATGGCATGCAAGAGGTCAGCGGTTCGATCCCGCTTAGCTCCACCAAATTTTAAACCCTCGCGTTTTACGCGGGGGTTTTTTGTTTTAGTGGTTATAAGCTTCTTACGTAGCAAGGCCACAACAATAAAATATTGTGGCCTTGTGGGGTAGAATCAGATTACCAGTGCGGCGATGGCAGCAGAGAGAACGCTGACCAGCGTAGAGCCGTATACCAGTTTCAGACCAAAGCGGGAAACAACGTTACCTTGCTCTTCATTCAGGCCCTTGATAGCACCTGCGATAATGCCAATTGACGAGAAGTTGGCAAAAGAGACAAGGAACACAGATAAAATCCCTTCTGCACGCGGAGAGAGGGTGGACGCAATTTTTTGCAGATCCATCATCGCCACAAATTCGTTCGACACTAACTTCGTCGCCATAATACTGGCCACTTGTAACGCTTCGCTGGAAGGAACGCCCAATACCCAGGCGATTGGGTAGAAGATGTAACCCAGAATGCCCTGGAAGGAGATCCCCAATACGGCGGCAAAAAGTGCGTTCAGACCGGAAATCAATGCGATAAAACCGATGAGCATTGCTGCAACGATAATCGCCACTTTGAAACCTGCGAGGATGTATTCGCCCAGCATTTCAAAAAAGCTCTGACCTTCATGCAGCTTGGCCATTTGCAAATTCTCTTCGCTCTCTTCCACGCGGTACGGGTTGATCAGTGACAACACGATAAAGGTGCTGAACATGTTCAGTACTAACGCTGCGACGACATATTTGGGCTGGAGCATTGTCATATACGCGCCGACAATGGACATCGAAACCGTCGACATTGCGGTCGCGGCCATGGTGTACATGCGGTTGCGAGACATTTTGCCAAGGATGTCTTTATAAGCGATGAAGTTTTCAGATTGACCCAGAATCAATGAGCTGACTGCGTTAAAAGATTCCAGTTTCCCCATGCCGTTCACTTTCGACAGCACAGTACCTACCGCACGGATAATAATTGGCAGTACACGGATGTGCTGCAGGATACCAATCAGCGCGGAAATAAACACAATCGGGCAGAGCACTTTCAGGAAGAAGAACGCCAGTCCTTCATCATTCATTTTACCGAAGACGAAGTTAGTGCCTTCATTCGCGAAACCGAGCAGTTTTTCGAACATCTCCGAGAAGCCTTTAACAAAACCAAGGCCGATATCCGAGTTAAGGAAGAACCATGCCAGTAAAACTTCAATGACCAGCAGCTGGATAACAAAGCGAATGCGGATTTTTTTGCGATCACTGCTTACAAGCAAGGCAAGCAGCGCCACAACGGCAAGTGCCAGGACAAAATGCAAAACGCGGGACATATTTGCTCCAAATATGAGACGAGTAGAATTTTCGTGCACATTCTATGTAACAACTTAAAAGAAAACGAGATCAAACGCGCACTATATGCATGTCCTGTGACCAGACTCAAAAATAGTGATCACTCATACATTTCTGCTATGTTACGTACGGAAGTGAAAAGATGCAGTGTGCTGCTAAACTCATAACATAACGCGGCGGCGATTGATATTGCTGTCGTCACCGTCCTGTCAGGTCCTTCTATAGTTTTCGGCTATCAGAGAAATCAGGTTAACCCCAATAAATGAACTTGATAATCATTCGCATTTTGGTAGCATCAAACATAGCAAAGGCTATATTTAGGGGCAATAAATGAACAATAGTCGCGTTGAAAACAGCAGTGGGCGGGCAGCGCGCAAGTTAAGGTTTGCGTTAATGGGACCTGCATTTATTGCTGCGATTGGCTATATCGATCCCGGTAACTTTGCGACCAATATTCAGGCGGGAGCCAGCTTTGGCTATAAGCTTCTGTGGGTTGTCGTCTGGGCAAACCTGATGGCCATGCTGATCCAGTTGCTCTCGGCCAAGTTAGGCATTGCCACGGGAAAAAACCTGGCGGAACAGATCCGCGATCACTATCCGCGCCCTCTGGTATGGTTTTATTGGGTGCAGGCGGAAATTATCGCGATGGCTACCGATTTAGCTGAATTTATTGGCGCTGCCATCGGCTTTAAGCTAATTCTCGGCGTATCGCTACTACAAGGCGCGGTACTCACCGGGATCGCGACTTTCCTCATCCTGATGCTGCAACGGCGTGGGCAAAAACCGTTGGAGAAGGTCATTGGCGGGTTGCTGTTGTTTGTGGCGGCGGCGTACATCGTTGAGCTGATTTTTTCCCAGCCGAATGTGGCTGAGCTAGCGAAAGGGATTGTTATCCCAAGTTTGCCAGGAACCGAGGCTGTTTTTCTTGCGGCGGGTGTACTGGGGGCGACAATAATGCCGCATGTGATTTATCTGCACTCCTCCCTGACGCAATATGCCCATAATGGGAGCTTGCGTGAGCGTTACTCGGCGACCAAATGGGACGTCGCTATTGCCATGACGATCGCGGGGTTTGTGAATCTGGCTATGATGGCGACAGCGGCAGCGGCATTTCATTTTAACGGTCATACCGGTATTGCCGATCTGGAAAAAGCGTATTTAACGCTGGAGCCTTTACTCAGCCACGCGGCAGCGACTATTTTCGGTCTGAGCCTGGTCGCGGCGGGCCTCTCCTCCACGGTGGTAGGCACACTGGCGGGCCAGGTGGTGATGCAGGGCTTTGTTCGATTCCACATCCCCCTGTGGGTACGCCGGACTATCACGATGTTACCGTCGTTTATTGTTATCTGGCTGGGGCTTGATCCGACACGGATTTTAGTTATGAGCCAGGTACTACTAAGCTTTGGTATTGCACTGGCGCTGGTGCCGCTATTGGTGTTTACCAGTAATCATAAGCTGATGGGCGAACTGGTGAATACAACACTTATCAGACGTACGGGGTGGGTCATTGTCGCGCTGGTTGTTAGCCTGAATACCTGGTTGTTAATAGGCACAGTAGTGAATCTCTAAACAACGAGACAAAAAAAGGAGCGCAAGCGCTCCTTGTTTGTATTAATGGTGGTGTTTAGGACCGCGTCCCGGCCCACGATGATCTTTACGATCATGCCAGCCTTCGTGATAACCACGCTCATAAGCTTTACGTTTATCCCAACCGCGATGCAGGCCACGATCGTGCCTGTGCCAACGATTACCGTGCCATTCATAATTACGATGCCAGTAGCTACGGTCGCGCCAGTGGCCACCGTCCCAGTAGTTACCGTAATGATCACGATCGCCAATTTGTAATTTAACAGACGGCAACAGGGTGATTTCGCCAGCATTAGCGACCATGGGTGCTGAAGCCATTAATACTGCTGCAAGAATCAGTGACCTGAACATATTTTCTCCTTCACGATCGGGCCTGAACAGCCACTCAGGTCGATTTTACGGGTCATATGAATCCCTTATTATTGGCAGAACTCCTAAATCAGCATTACCAGCACTTTTTGCTAAAGGATTCAGTTAAGTTTGCTGAGAAGGGTATCGATCTCCTCACACTCAGCAGCACTGAACTCACGGTTATTCAACATTCCTACTGCATCGTCCAGTTGGCTGGTTTTGCTAGCTCCGATCAGCACCGAAGTGACTCTGTTATTGCGTAGCACCCACGCCAGCGCCATTTGTGATAACTTTTGCCCGCGGCGTTGCGCCAACGAATTCAGTGCGCCTACGATGGCCAGCTTTTCGTCAGTGATCTGATCGGGGTTTAGGAAGCGACTACCGCTCGCTGCCCTGGAGTCAGCAGGGATGCCGCTAAGGTAGCGATCGGTTAATTGCCCACCCGCCAGCGGTGAAAAAGCGATGCTGCCAACGCCTTTCTCCTCCAGAAGGGTCAATAACTCAGCTTCTACCCAGCGTTCAAACATTGAATATTTGGGCTGATGAATCAGGCAAGGCGTGCCAAGATCATTGAGAATATCAATGGCTTCTCGCGCAAGTGCGGGCGGATAGTTTGACAAGCCGACGTAGAGCGCTTTGCCCTGACGTACAATATGATCCAGTGCGCGCATGGTCTCTTGAAGTGGTGTTTCGGGATCCGGACGGTGATGATAAAAAATATCGACATACTCCAGGCCCATCCTGCGCAAGTTCTGATCGAGGCTGGCAACCAGATATTTACGTGAGCCCCAGTCGCCATATGGCCCTTGCCACATGGTATAGCCTGCCTTGCTTGAAATAATCAGCTCATCGCGCCACGGCATAAAATCCTCATGCAAAATACGCCCGAAATTGCTTTCGGCGGAACCTGGCGGTGGCCCATAATTATTCGCCAAATCAAAATGGGTAATACCCAGATCGAAAGCGTGGCGCAGCAACTGGCGGCTATTGTCCAAAAGCGTGGTATCGCCAAAGTTATGCCATAGTCCGAGTGAAACGGCCGGAAGCTTTAGCCCACTGTTGCCGCAGCGATGATAAGTCATCTTCGTATAGCGCGAAGGATCTGCCTGATAAGCCATGCGGTTGCCTCTTTTAACGTTGTTTTATGTGTATACATTACAGCGGGTGCAAATAAGACTGAAACCATAGAACAAATCTGTGATGAAGATCGATAATCATTGGGCACGCGTGTTATGGTCATTGTTGTTACAGCGCCTTGAATTTACAGTGTGCCAAAGAATTATTCTGACTTTAGCGGAGCCGTAAAAGAATGACAAAATATGCTTTAGTGGGAGACGTAGGCGGAACGAATGCGCGCTTAGCGTTATGCGATATCGACAGCGGCGAGATCTCCCGGGCCAAAACCTATTCCGGCCTCGATTACCCCAGCCTCGAAGAGGTGGTGCGGGTCTACCTGGATGAACATAGCGTCAGTGTCGAAGATGGTTGCATCGCTATTGCGTGCCCGATTACCGGCGATTGGGTGGCTATGACCAACCATACCTGGGCATTCTCCATTGCGGAAATGAAAAGCAACCTCGGTTTCGCGCATCTGGAAATTATTAATGACTTTACCGCCGTGTCGATGGCTATCCCGATGCTCAAAAAAGAGCATCTAATTCAGTTTGGCGGCGGCGAGGCGGTGGAAGGTAAGCCCATTGCTGTTTACGGGGCGGGCACCGGACTTGGCGTTGCGCATCTGGTACATGTTGATAAGCGCTGGGTGAGCCTGCCGGGTGAGGGTGGGCATGTGGATTTCGCGCCGAATAGCGAAGAAGAAGGGATTATCCTCGAGGAGCTACGCGCAGAAATAGGTCATGTTTCTGCAGAACGCGTCTTATCTGGTCCGGGTTTAGTGAATCTATATCGCGCGATTGTGAAATCAGACGGTCGATTACCAGAAAATCTGCAGCCAAAAGATGTTACCGAGCGCGCCCTACAAGATAGCTGTATCGACTGTCGTCGTGCATTATCCCTTTTCTGCGTCATTATGGGGCGCTTCGGTGGTAACCTGGCACTGAATCTGGGGACGTTCGGCGGTGTGTATATTGCGGGTGGTATCGTGCCGCGCTTCCTGGATTTCTTTACTGCTTCTGGTTTTCGTGGCGGCTTTGAAGACAAAGGGCGCTTCAAATCATATGTTCAGGATATCCCTGTCTATCTGATTGTGCATGACAACCCCGGTCTGCTTGGCGCAGGCGCACATATGCGCCAGACCCTTGGCTATTATCTCTAAAGATGCATTAACTGCCGAAACTCTTTAACTTTACTACGGCTGACAGGCACCTGAAATTCCAGGTCACGCAGCCGTAAAATATAGGTATTGTTAAACCACGGCTCGATCTCGCGGATCTTATCCAGATTCACGCAGAACGATCGGTGGCAGCGGAAGAAATGCGCCGCCGGCAGTTTGCTGCAAAATTCTGTAATGTTCATTGGCATCACGTAGGATTCTCGTTTCGTGTAAACGAAGGTCATCTTTTCGTGGGCTTCTGCATAATAGATATCATTAATGCTGGTGACGATAATGCGTTCGTCTTTAATCAAATTGATGGTCGCATTTTCACGCAATTGTGGGTTGGTAGCGACGCCGAATTGTTGTTGCCATGCAGCCTCCAGTTTTTGCAACATACTAACGATGCGCGATTCTTGGTAGGGTTTAAGAATGTAATCAAAGGCCTCCAGTTCAAAGGCCTCAACCGCATGCTCTTTCCACGCAGTAATAAATACAATAAAGGGTTTATGGGCAAACTGGCTGATATTTTGCGCCAGTAAAATGCCATCCAGCGATGGGATATTGATATCCAAAAAAATCGCATCAACTTTATTGTGCTGGAGATATTTCAGCACATCGAGACCGTCATCAAAGGCACCGACTATCTCCATTTGGCTATGCTCTTTTATTAGCCAGCTCAATTCCTGTTGCGCCAGGATCTCATCTTCCACAATGATGGCTTTCATAAGACTCTCCGGTTAAGGCTGCAGTATGGCAGCAACAGGCGCTGTCGACGTTTCGCGCGGAATATAAAAAGCGATTTCAGTACCCGGATTTAAGCGGCGAATATGCAGCCCTTCACCGTAGAGTAATTTCACCCGCTGATGAACATTCAACAAGCCTATTTTATTTCCCGGCATTTCATCGGCCTCCACCCGTGCAATCATCTCTGGTGAGATACCATTTCCCGTGTCACGCACGGCAATACGCACCCGCATACCGCACTCTTCAACACTGATAGTGACTACACCTTTGCCTTTGCACGGCTGAATGCCGTGCACTATCGCATTTTCCACTAGCGGTTGAATCAATAAACTGGGGATGACACAGTTCACCTCTTCATCAATGTCATAAATGACCGTCAATTTGTCGCCAAATCGCGCCTGTTCAATGGCGATATAGTCCTTAATTTGATAAAGCTCTCTCTTCAGATCGATCTGCTCATCATCGTTTAATTCAATGTTGTAGCGCAGATAGCGAGATAAATTGAAAATGAGCTGCCGTGCCGTGTCAGGATTAAGACGGATAGATGAAGAGATAGCGTTCAGGGCGTTAAAGAGAAAATGGGGATTGATTTTGCTTTGCAGGGCACGCAACTCGGCTTTGTTAGCCATTTCGCGTAGTTGCTCGGCGCGTGAAACTTCCAGTTGCGTGGAGATAATCTGTGACAAACCGACGGCCATCTCTTGCAGTGACGAGGTGATTTGGTGGGCATGACAGTAATAAATTTTCAGCGTGCCGGTGACTATAGCCTGTTCCCGTAGCGGAATGACCAGCATAGAGTGGATTTGCGGTGTGCGATGCGCTTCATCATTATTTTTAATGATTATTTTTCCGCTCTCGATCGCCTGGCGCGTTGTTGGGCTAAGGGCATCATTGCTGTCACGATAGTTATCTTCACCCACACCAACGTAAGCCAGCACGCGATCAACGTTGGTTATGGCCACTGCGTCGGCATGGATATCACGACGAATAATATTGCACACCTGGCGTAATGACTCGCTATTCACATTACGAAACAGCGGCAATGTTTGATTGGCAATATTCAGGGCCAGTTTCGCCTGACGTCCCGCAATAGCCTCTTTTTCCCCTTCGACGCTTTGTACCAGCAGGACGATAAAACCGATACAGACACTTCCCAGAATCATCGGTACACCGATTTTCGAAACGATATCAACGCCAAGTGCGGTTGTGGGAGCCCAGATGACCACGAGGATCATGGTCAGGGTTTCGCATAGCATGCCGCCGATAATCCCCGCCCGCCAGTGCTGTGCTTTGGCGATTTTTCGGTTAATCATACCGGACAACACACCAGCAATAATGCTGGTAATAAAGCAGGGAATTGCAGTTACACCATCAATATCAATCAAATAACGATGCACACCGGCTATTACACCGGTGATAATACCCACCCACGGGCCAAACAAAATACCGCCGGACATCACTGCGATAATCCGCACATTGACCAGTGAGCCTTCCACCGGGACGCCTGACCAGGTACTAAACAGTGCAAACAGCGAAAAGATGATGGTGACAGCCAATAACTCTTTTGGTGTATGGGCCGATTTATGTAGCAGTTCGCGAAACAGGCGGATGCGAATCAAAAAAAACAGGCAGATCAGCATCAACGCCGCCCGATCAAATACCGCCAGCAGCATGTCAAAAATTTCGTGCACGGAGAACTCATATCAGTAGCGCCAAAAAGGTATGATAAAAAACCGCAGCGCAGATCACCAGCAACCTATAGATATAATGAATGAGGAAAAACCATAAATAAAAAAGGGGATTGGAGGGCGTGGAAAAGCAATAGGGGAAACAATAGCCAGCGTGGTGAATGTCAGGTGATCGTATAGATATCAAATTGTTAATCAAGGTGCGTTTTTGAGTAAATGAAAGCGTTATCCTCTCTTCATTTTTCGAATCGGCTTCCGCTTTTATAACAGCAGACGATTTTTCGTTTTTCTTCTCGACAGCAGGAAATTTTTCAGGCTATGTTTTAAACACGCTGCAATCGCAGCGACGTCGCTCGGACGGTCCGGGCGCTAACGTTAATCTGAGGAATTTATGGCTGAGTTCAGTTCTGAACGTCGCTTTACGCGCATCGATCGCCTTCCCCCTTACGTCTTTAACATCACTGCTGAACTGAAAATGGCTGCGCGCCGGCGCGGCGAAGATATCATTGATTTCAGCATGGGTAACCCCGATGGCGCTACCCCTGCGCATATCGTAGAGAAGCTTTGTACCGTGGCTCAGCGTCCGGATACACATGGTTACTCTACCTCGCGCGGTATTCCGCGTTTACGGCGGGCGATCTCTCACTGGTATAAGGAGCGCTATCAGGTAGATATCGATCCAGAAACCGAAGCCATTGTCACCATCGGCTCGAAAGAGGGACTGGCGCATTTAATGCTGGCGACGCTTGATCACGGCGATACAGTGCTGGTGCCAAATCCTAGCTATCCGATTCATATCTATGGTGCTGTCATCGCTGGGGCGCAGGTGCGGTCGGTGCCGCTGGTTGAAGGCGTGGATTTCTTCAACGAACTGGAACGCGCCATACGCGAAAGTTACCCAAAACCGAAGATGATGATTCTGGGTTTTCCCTCTAACCCCACGGCACAGTGCGTAGAACTGGAGTTTTTTGAAAGAGTGGTGGCACTGGCAAAGCGTTACGATGTTCTGGTAGTGCACGACCTGGCTTACGCCGATATTGTTTATGATGGCTGGAAAGCGCCGTCAATTATGCAGGTTCCCGGTGCGCGTGATGTGGCTGTGGAGTTTTTTACCCTGTCAAAAAGCTACAATATGGCGGGCTGGCGTATTGGCTTTATGGTTGGCAACCCGTTGTTGGTGAATGCACTGGCACGTATCAAGAGCTACCACGATTATGGCACTTTCACTCCGTTACAGGTGGCTGCAATTGCGGCGCTGGAAGGGGACCAACAATGTGTGCGCGATATCGCCGCCCAGTATAAACGGCGCCGTGATGTATTAGTGAAAGGCTTGCATGAAGCGGGCTGGATGGTAGAAATACCAAAGGCTTCAATGTATGTTTGGGCGAAAATACCAGAACCCTATGCGGCAATGGGATCGCTGGAGTTTGCGAAGAAACTGCTCCAGGAGGCTAAGGTATGTGTCTCACCGGGTATCGGATTTGGTGATTACGGTGATACGCATGTCCGCTTTGCATTAATTGAAAATCGAGATCGTATCCGTCAGGCCGTGCGCGGCATCAAAGCGATGTTTCGTGCTGATGGCATTCTCCCGATTGTGCAGAAAAGTACGGTAGAGAACCTGGAACCCTAAAAAAACAAACAGGAGCTGAAAGGCTCCTGTTGCTTCTGCATTAATTGCTCAGATTAGATCATCAGGGCGAAAGTGCCGGCCCATACTATGACCATCACTGAAATGCCCATAAAAAAATATTTCACGTTCATCGCTCCACATACATTAAGTATGCACTTATGGCTCTGTCAGGACTGAGTATAGAGAGGTGAAACTACGCCAAAATGAAAATGAGAATTTTCTCCCTTTCGGCCACAGCTCCATCTCAGAATTTCGGGTGAGAATCTCACCAAACGGGGCTAATGTACGCTTAATTTTTTCTGCAAACAAGTGACTTTTTCTTATTTAAATTTAGTAACTTATAATGTGTCGGGCTTTGGCGACACAATAATTTCACTGCTAAATAAATTTCATTTGAGCGACCATTTTCTTTGCTTGCTGAAACGGTTCATTGGCCTCTGAAAAGTAAGGATAAATCTTGAAGTAGGTCACAAAATAGTCACTGGTAATGGCCGGGAGGCCTTTTGAGGAGCAAGCAAAAAGAGATGTAAAAAATCTTTATAGGCAGCCGTTATGCGTATTTATGCGGAAAAATATTTTTTTACTATTTAAACTAATGTCATAATAAAAGAATAATAAGTACAGAGAAAAGAGTTCTTTGTGCTGAAAATAATTATTAATTTTTATTAAATAATATAACTGTCTTAAATAGAAAGGATTTCTATGCCCGCCTCAATACCTGGGTTTTCATCTTATTCATCGTTTTTATCTTTGTTTACCCCATTAAAAAGTAACAAGAATGATTTTTTTCAGGAACTAATTAGTCGTAATTCTATAGAAATAGACGAAGCATGGTTTAGTAATTGTAACCACCAGGAAACGCTTACTCCTTTTACAGATGATTGTCGGCAATGCATTAAGCAACTTATCTGCTATTATGGTGAGTTAAAACAAAATGAATTAATCTTTGACATATTGCTTCATTTTTTACCGCGATTGCCTGTAGATATTATTGCCGCAGCGCAAAGTTTGTATTTGGCTGTTGTACATGGGAAAAATGTTGATTTTGCGGTGTTAAATATTTTGGGACTCTCTTCGATATATGTTTTTAATAATTGTAACGCGATTGCTAAATTAGCCCTGTTTATTAAAGAAATACTATCTGAACAACTTCCGCTAAATATTGTTAATGAGGACACTCACTCCGCGGAGTGTTTTTTTACAGGGTTTGCAGTACTGGCAATTGTCATCAATCATTGGCTCAAAGATCAGTCAGTACCTCAGCGACGGTATCTGCGCATTCCTCTATTTTTGGCTAACATTGTAATTCGCAGTAATTATTACTGGCATCAGCTTGAATATATGGCTCAGCATGCCTTTGGTCGTTGCCGGATGCTTAATACACAGGACGCAGAGAGTTATCTGTGTGTCGAGGATAACGTTGGCTTTCTCCCCGATGGGAAAGGTCGAATAGTCGAGCGGAATAGCTGGACATGTGCAGTTGAGTCTGAATCACCGAAGGTGCAATGGCAAGATAAAGAGAGTTGCAATTTCCAGTTATCCGCAGCGCAGCTAGCACAGGTACGTACAGATGGTGTGGTATTTTCTCGTGATAATGTTATTCCGCAACCTGCTGACGACTTTGCAAAAAACCATGCGGCAGTGTCGTTACCAGTAACTCATTTGCAAACCACGGCCGCATTGTTCCTTCCCGTTTTAGCAAACAGCAGGTGGAGAGGAATAGGGCAAGCAGCACTGGGTACGACAATGGCCGCTTCTTTAGGGTATGCGAGCTATATGATGCTCAGTGTGCGCAATAAGCCACGTCTTGTAACCATGGTGAATCAGGCAGGAAGCCTGTCAGCAGATGAACAAACAATGTTGCGGGAGATAACCGCGACAACATTACCATGGCTCTCTTCACCGCAGACAGAAGAGGCGGGAATAATTACGCAACTCATGCCGTTTACAACGGAAGAGAGACGCCTTCTTGACAAAAATATTAAAGAACTCGCTCAAATCTCAGAAAATAGAAATGCAGACCAGGATGATGAAATAGCGGTTCGAAGAAAAAGGGACAGCGGGCAAAATGGGGTAGTGAAGCGTATTAATGATTCGATAGTAATAGATCAGCCTGACTCACGAACTCAATACTGGTTAACGGTACTCGACAATACTCCTTTAGACTCTCCTGAAAGAGAGCCGCTAAGACAACTGGCTTTTTATAAACGCACTTCCCTTGCTGCTCCTAAAGAGAGTATTCCCTCACAAGATAAATGGTATACCTTCATGGATCGTTTCGACCGCGGGGCCTACAGTAATCACTATTTTTTTGAAAAAATAGAAGTGATGGCGACTGAAGTTGCGCATAGTGGTGTCGCAGATTATCCAGATAAAAAGTTCGCTCCCGATAAGTGGCTCCATTTAGGACGTTTTTATCAAGCGCTCTATTTAAAGATATTATCTCAATGGGCAACCGTTATCTGGCATGTGGATCTGGCAATGGCCACTGAGTATAAAATTGCATCAGAGCAGGTAAAAGAGATCAACGATAAAATTATGACGTACGACAATTCAGGGTATAACCTGCCACAGTTTTCAGGGAACGCCTTGTTGTTGCTTAAATCTAAGGTGGATTTTTTACAAAACCTGCATGAAAAATTAGTGAAGTTCAATCGGCAAGAACAACGCCTGTTAACAGAAAAACTTATCAGGAATTCAGATAATATTACCAGAGGTTCCATACCTTCAAAGACAAAACTTCCATCAAAACGAGATGCTTCAGGGCTTATACATTACTTAAATGAAATTAATGTTGCCCGTTTCACTCCCTCTTTTTTTGCGGAGTTGGGGACGCTATTAGAATCCGTTGCCCATTTGCAATTTGAGCAAATAAGTCAAAAAGGTACTCTCAATCAACAGCTTTTTTACATTGACCTTTCCCTTGTTTCTTTGCGGCGGCTTTATGATGCATTGATGGATGATGATAGAGAAAAGGCCTATAACTATGCCGTTTTGGATGAGATGGTGATAGATATTATAAAAGCAGAAATTGCACCAACCGGGCAGCAGCCTAAATTAGAACAATTTATGAAACTTTACTTTTCATACCGCGATGATATCTGGCCTGAGTACCAAAAGATGCTTGATAGATTGCATCGTAATGTTCAGCCGGAAAGTAGCACAGAGCATCAACCCACACAGTCAGCACCAATATCAGTCGCGAATTCAAATAAAACCATCCCGGAAATTTTCAGAGATATAGCGTGGGAAGGTGTCTGGCAGTATGTTGAAAAGCAAAATAATAATCACTTACCCGCTGTACGATTGAGTATGCAGGAGGCTGTCGTTGCTATTGTTCAGGAAAAATTCAAAGACTATACAAATAAACTCGCTAATATTGCCGCAGCTGAAATTTTCGATCCAGCCCGGTATCTGGATAGATGGATTGGAAAAATAGTGCAAAACTCTGCAGGAGTTGTCACAGTTACGCCGGATACAATAATAAAAGTAACGCACTATACACACCTTTATATTAAAGGGGCAACGACAGATAATAGTGAAAAAAGCTATAGTTTACGAGATATCGTGCGAGGGATATACCGTAAAAAAAATAGCCATACTTATAAAATACACTGGCCTTCAGGTATCGATGAGAACAAACAAGCAATGTTGCTCAACAATATTGATAAAGATATCCAGGCGGATATTGAGAAAGCATTCGATAATCTTGCTCTCAGGAATGTATACCAGGTGATGGCGCGACAGGTCGCTCTTGATTATTTAGCACAAAAATATAAAGTCTTAGGGGACAACCGTGAACAACGGAGTTTAGCACAAAATAATTATATAGAGTGCGTTAAAGATTTTCTGGAAGGGAAGATTAAGCCTCAACTCATACAATGGCATGGTGAGTGTCTGGCTGGTGTTATTTTTATTCCTTCTCAAAGTAAGCCCTCAGATAAAACGACAAACGGAGTTCTTCTTTCATTGTGGAAGAAAGAACACTACGATATTCCTTACCCTGGTTTTTCCCAAACCCTGGTAAATCCTGGAAAGACGCCGAATAACAGTGTTGAAAAAGAAACTCCATTTCAGGCGTTTATGAAAAAGCAGAATGTTCCCCGTATTACCAGAGCGTTGATAGGTTTTGAAGATCCTTTCGCCTATCAGAGGGATGTGCTACTTACTGCAGGCCATCGAGCGGTAACGAAAGGTTCTGATATACTCTATACCGCGCCATTTAATATAATTGATGCGGATGATTATATTGATGAGTTAATGAACTTACAAAAAAAAGATTTAATTGAACTTTATGATGATTTTATTGATTCCAAAGAAGAATTTATACGTGAACAGCTTTATGAATTATTTAATGTAATGTCAATGACTACTGGTCTTGTGTTACTTGGCATGGGAATTGTTGTCGGCGGCCCTGCCTGGATATATACACTGGCTTCGTTAACAGCAACATTATTGCTTGAGGTGGTGCCCAACGCTGTCTTATATGCTAAAGCAGATGATGAAGTCGAAAGAGAACAATATCTGCACTCTATGGTAATGGCCATCGGTATGGAGGTCGTTGCAAATGTCCCTAAAAAGATAATCACTAATGCGGTCAACTTAGTCTTACTCCGAGTGATCAGACAGGGAATGTCTGCAGCTAACACCTCATTGCAGCCGCTCACGGTAGTTGCAGAAAAGTTACTTAAGCAGATCGCTGAGCATGTAAATGTTGAAAGAGTCAGGTATGTAGCTGAGCGTGTGCACTTTATTGGTAAACTTGCGCGCGATGAGTTAGAAAATATTATTGCCGACCTTGATAAAGAAATTGCAAATGTCCCCCCTGTTTCTAAGAAAAAAATATCGCCCCCATGCACTATTTTTTGTAATGGTGAGGAGGAACTTGAATTACCCAGACCTGTTGACGTGGTAATGGGGAGTACTCTCCCCGGGAAAAGCAGCGTTAAAAGGCAATTAATAGAAGAGAAAGCTCATTGGCAGAGTGTTAATGATAGGTTGCATAGCTCTGACTACAATTCCTGGTATCGTGCTGTATTGCGCTGGAATAATGTTGAGCAGGAAGTTGTTAATGTTGAATACATGGTTGTTGCCCAGAAGCAGCAGGATATCATAGTTATTACACGGCTTGAGGACCAAGGCAACAGAGCTTATCTTTATCATGCCGAAACAGAATGGGTGAAAAATATTCGTGAGGCGGCGGAAAATAATAATGCGCTCGTTAAGTATATCGATTTTATAGATTTTAATGTGCTGGCCAAACGTCACCCAGAAATTATTGAACACATGCCCATGCCAGCTGATAAATATATAAAAAGGGCGCGAACGCTTTTTGCCCCACTTGACTATCAGGAAATGATTAAAGCGCGTGTTGGTATGGACTATAATGATATACAACACGCGTTGAGTAAGCTTCAACGGCTAAAAGAGCTCAGACCGAATGCTAAAAAAGGGAACAAAAATGTTGAGTCTGCTTCAGCCACCTCTTCTGAACAAAGTTTAAAACAGTCGACCCCCAGTGAAACTTACAGGCATTTTACGGCAGCTAATTATGTCGCAGATGATTTTACGAAAGATTTCGATGCTATTGAACTTCTGAGCGAGTTTAAAAAAAAAACTGGCATCCAATCAAAATTGGCGGATCCTAAAGCGATACTTTTACCTCTGGATGCATTCATCCTGGGGCGTGGTTTTCGAAATATTCGTTTTAGAAGGGTTTTTATTTGGGACAGTGCAACGAGCATGCCTTTACACCATTACGTCCTTCTTGGTATGAAAAATGATATTGAGTATGTTTTTGATTTAAAAGTCCCCTTTTTTAAATGGAAGTTAGGCGATAGCTCTTCGGCTCTGATAATGCGTGAAACTGATTGGGCATTAAAATACATAAAGAGTAAGGAAAAGTGTCTTATTAAATATAAGGATTCCTTTAGTGAAACTACGGCTATAACACAATATAACTATAAGTCCGCAACGCCCGAAGAACTTATCGATGGTGCTACTATATTAAATATGCCTGACTGGTATTTGTTGCTTAAGGAAGCTGCGGTAGAAAAATTAGCAGAATTCCCTGAGTCTCCGTTACCCGTCTCAAATCGGCTCAGGCAAGATATTCCATATAGTCAACATGATATTGATGTGGCATCAGTAGTCGATTTCACCATGCTTGATGAGCCCGTTATGCGCGATTATAAACTGGCGCAAAGCGTCGCGGCTGTACAAAATATCGGGCCCGATATTAGTCAGTTTTACCCCCTACCTCCTCTTCTTAGTAAAGAGTATCAGCAAGCACTAGCAAAGCTCTATACACAAAATCTTAATAAGGGAAACACTTACTATATGGTTAGTAAGAACCTGGTAGAATTAGCCAATCAACAAGGGCTACCCGGAACGACACAGAAGATAATTAATAGTGTTTTTGAAGGGTTTAATACGTCATATGAGATCCTAAAAAAGATGGTTGCTCTGATGGATGAAGCGGCAACTAACGCTGATATTAAATCTCAAGTTGTTGGGCGATTGGCGATGTTTCTAAATGAGAAGAATTGGGATATCCTGGCAGAAACCTATGTGCGATTAGCTGAAATTATTAAAAGGACGCATGACTTGGCGCACTTCCATGTGGTGGAAACAAGGCTAAATCGTGTTATCCCTATGAGTGTGCGAAAAGAGGCAGAGAGTGCCATCCCGCCTATTTATGCCTACGTTTATGAATCCGATCCCACCGCGAGGATCATGATTGTCCTGGATAATTGGCAAAACGCTAATTTACCTGGTACGGTAATTCATGAACTGACTCATCTGTCAGTGGGAACGCTTGATACTATGTATCTAAAAGAACCCATAGGCATCGGTAGTTTTACTGGACATAAAACACCTTCGATTGAGAAAGCACATGGGATGTTTGGTATGAATTTATTTCACGAACCTGGCTTACAATTTGCTTTCGGAAATAATCTAATTAAACTCCCCAGCGCTATAGTTGAACCTCTTTCTTACCACGAAAAAATGGTAGCGCAGGCTCGCATCATGAGATTACCTATGCTCAGAGCCAACACTAAAATGAATAACGCGGATTCTATCGTCGTGTTGCTAAACGATCTATTGCAAAACTTCGAATTCATTCCCGACATCGAATCAACATGGAAAGTTAAAGTTGCCACTGGTCATAAAAAAACGCGAACGAAAAGAAAAACAACTAATAAGTGGGAGAGGGACATTATTGATAAAGTTTATCTGGAAGAAATACTGTCAACAATAATTATTCAGGCTGGGCAGATAGTGAAGGATGATTTTTTGAAAGATAATGACCTTAAAGTATAATATTTGATATGTTTTGCAACGGATAAGTATAGTAAGTTACTAATCAGTAGTAAAACTTATATCTTATTTGAAATTTTATTCATGAGGTGAATAAATAAAGAGTGCTATTATTAAATGCATGCCTTATTAAGAAAATTTAAGTTTACAATAATGGATTATGGTTTTATCTTTTTTAGAGTTAACCTAAATAAAATAGTCATTTCCCCCATTTTAATTAGATTAAGATGGGGGCGAAAGTTAACACGGAAAATTCGTTTGTCGGACCTGTATATAATTTCATTTGAGAATACTAAAATTCTTTTATTTCAAAGCCTTTATTTCAAAGGGAGTCATTATGTTTCTTCCTGTTATTATGGCCGGAGGTACAGGTAGCCGCTTATGGCCAATGTCGCGTGAGCTCTATCCAAAGCAGTTTTTACGACTTTATGGTCAGAACTCTATGTTACAAGAAACTATTTCTCGTCTTTCTGGGCTGGAAGCACAAAAACCGATCGTAATCTGTAACGAAGAGCACCGTTTCCTGGTAGCTGAACAGTTACGGCAAATAAATAAATTATCCCGTAATATTATCTTAGAACCTGTTGGACGTAATACTGCCCCTGCAATCGCCTTAGCAGCATTACAAGCTACGATGCAAGGTAATGATCCATTAATGTTGATATTAGCATCTGACCATGTGATTAATAACCAGGATGTCTTTCATCAAACTATTCGGATTGCAGAAAAATATGCTATGGCTGACCAAATGGTTACATTCGGTATTGTTCCTCACACTGCAGAAACAGGGTACGGATATATTCAAAGGGGGACTGCATTAAGTGAAATTGAAATTACGCCATATTATGTATCGCGTTTTATTGAAAAACCAGATCGTGAACATGCAGAGGCTTATTTAGCTTCAGGCGATTATTACTGGAATAGTGGCATGTTTATGTTCCGCGCTAAGAAATATCTTTCGGAGCTAGAAAAGTATCGTCCTGATATTTTTGAAGCTTGTTATCAAGCAGTGCAAACTGCAAATAATAGTTATGATTTTATTAGTATTCCTTACGACATATTCCATCAGTGCCCAGATGAATCTATTGATTATGCGGTTATGGAGAAAACCTCCGACGCAGTCGTGCTTGGTCTGGATGCGGATTGGTGCGATATTGGCTCCTGGTCTGCCTTATGGAGCATTAGTCAAAAAGACATACATGGTAATGTATTGGTTGGTGATGCATGGATACATAACAGCAAAAATTGCTATATTAATAGCGACGAAAAATTAATAGCTGCTATCGGCGTAAATAACATTGTTATAGTAAACACTAAAGATGCGGTTTTGGTAATGAATAAAGATCAGGCTCAGGATGTAAAGAAAGTTGTCGAATATCTTAAGGTAGACAAACGTAGTGAATATAAACGGCATCGTGAAATTTTTCGTCCTTGGGGAGAGTGTGATGTCATCGTTCAGACACCTCGTTTTAACGTTAACCGCATAACGATTAAGCCGAGAGGCTCTTTTTCAATGCAAGTTCACCATCATCGAGCGGAACATTGGATCATTCTTGCTGGTACTGGGTTAGTAACAGTTAATGACAAACAATTCCTGTTAACTGAAAACCAGTCAACTTTCATTCCTATTGGAACAACACATACCCTGGAAAACCCAGGAAGAATACCTCTTGAAGTTCTTGAGATACAGTCAGGCGACTATTTAGGAGAAGACGATATCATCCGTCTTAAAGATCAATATGGACGTTGTGAACCTTAATTGAAGGTTTAATATGAGAAAACTTACCTGTTTTAAAAAATATGATATTCGTGGTGAGTTGAATAAAGATTTTGATGAAAAGATTGCCTATCGCATCGGACGGGCCTATGCCGAATTTATGCAGCCCACCAATGTCGTAATCGGAGGTGATCCTCGCCTGTCAAGTGAAAATCTGAAAATGGCGCTTGCGCATGGTTTAATGGATGCAGGGACCAATGTTTTTGACATTGGTCTTAGTGGTAGTGAGGAAATTTATTTTGCAACTTTCCATCTTGGCATGGATGGAGGAATTGAAGTTACGGCAAGTCACAACCCTATAAATTATAATGGCATGAAGCTAGTTGGCGCTAATGCGAGGCCGATTGGTTCTGACACTAGTTTGCGACAAATTCAGCGATTGGCTGAAAAAAATAACTTCTCACCAATAGAGTTATACCGCCGAGGAACATTAAAAAGCATCTCTATTTTAAATCAATATATCGAGCATCTTATGTCGTATATTGATTTTGCTAATTTTAAGCGAGTCATAAAAATAGTTTTTAATTGTGGAAATGGTGCCGCAGGGCATGTAATTGATGAAATAAATCAACGATTTGCCATTGCGCAATTACCAGTTATTTTTATAAATATATTACATCACCCAGATGGTAGTTTTCCAAATGGGATTCCTAATCCCTTACTCACTGAATGTCGTGAGATAACTTCCAATGCAGTCCTGGAACACCAGGCTGATATGGGGATCGCTTTTGACGGTGATTTTGATCGTTGCTTTTTCTTTGATTCTCAGGGGGAGTTTATTGAAGGGTACTACATAGTTGGTTTATTGGCTGAAGTTTTTTTGCAAAAAAATCCCGGCTCAAAAATCATTCATGACCCGCGGTTGACATGGAATACTATTGACATAGTAAATCGGTGCGGCGGTACATCTATTATGTCCAAAACAGGACATGCGTTTATCAAACAATGTATGCGTGAAGAGGATGCTATTTATGGTGGGGAAATGAGTGCTCACCATTATTTCCGCGACTTTGCATACTGTGATAGCGGTATGATTCCATGGTTGATGGTGGCCGAACTAATCTCTTTGCAGAATTGTTCCCTCAGAGACTTTGTGGCAAAGCGTCAAGCATTATATCCGGTATCTGGTGAAATAAATTGCAAATTAAATAATGCACAGGCAGCGATTGATCGTGTATGTAAGCACTATGAATCTTCAGCACTTTGCTTAGATAGATTAGATGGCATCAGTATGGAATACCTGGACTGGCGGTTTAATTTACGTAGCTCTAATACTGAGTCTCTGGTTCGCTTAAATATCGAATCAAAGAATTCCCTCGCATTAATAAAAACAAAATTAACTGAAGTTATTCAAATATTAATGGAAGGTGATGAAAGCGCAACTGCTAATCATTCTTCCTGAGGTTGGAAATTAAAAGAGTGTAGTGCGCATTTCAATATCATTTCTGTGTGGGCGATTGAATGCAATTCATCATTTCTAACTTTAATGATTCGTTAATTGAAGGGATTCAAGTTGAGAATTTTACATGTATATAAAACCTATTATCCAGATTCCTATGGCGGGATAGAACAGGTTATATTTCAACTATGCCAGGGATGTTCCAATAAGGGAATGACGACTGATGTATTCACTTTTGGTAAGCATGGACACAACGATACAACGGCATATGGGAATCATCATGTCATATACAACAAAACTCTTTTTCAGGTTGCTTCCACACCATTTTCCTTTAATGCTTTACGACGTTTTAATAAAATAAAGGATAGTTATGATATTATAAATTATCACTTTCCGTTTCCATTTATGGATATGCTGCATTTGACTACGCGCCCAAAAGCAAAAGCTGTTGTCTCTTATCATTCCGATATAGTAAAACAAAAAAGGCTTTTAAAACTCTACCAACCAATACAAAATCAGTTCCTTTCAAGTACTGATTGTATTGTCGCATCATCACCTAATTACGTTGCATCCAGCGAAACTCTACATAGATATCAGCATAAAACGACAGTAATCCCTTTCGGACTTGATCCGGGTGATGTCAGGCATGATCCAGTACGTGTCGCTCACTGGAGAGAAAAAGTCGGGGATAATTTTTTCCTTTTTGTCGGCACATTTCGTTATTATAAAGGGCTGCATATTTTACTGAATGCCGCAGAGCGTAGCCATTTACCTGTTGTCATTGTTGGGGGAGGGGCGCTCGACTCGGAATTGCGCAAAATGGCGCAAATACAGCACCTCAGTAACGTGATATTCACAGGTACACTTAATGATGAAGATAAATATATCCTTTTTCACTTATGCAGAGGGGTTGTATTTCCTTCGCATCTACGATCTGAAGCATTTGGAATAACTTTACTAGAAGGGGCAAAATTTTCACGGCCACTTATTTCCTGCGAATTAGGTACCGGGACCTCATACATCAATCAGGATAAAGTGAGTGGTCGAGTAATTCCCCCCGATGACTGCGATGCATTGGTCGGAGCAATGTATGAATTATGGAATAATGATGAAGCCGTTGTTCGTTATGGAGAAAATTCTCGTCGTCGCTTCGAAGAGATGTTTACGGCCAGAGATATGGTTAATGCTTACATTAACCTCTACAAAGAATTGCTGACTAAAGTACATTAAATGGTGTCCCCTGCAGGAATCGAACCTGCAACTAGCCCTTAGGAGGGGCTCGTTATATCCATTTAACTAAGGGGACATAGAACGGCTTGAATCTTAAGCGTTTTGCTTGTTTGTGATGTTATCGCAAAAAGCCTTGTTACAGCAAGCTATTCGTTCTGTTTGCCTCTGATTATTACCTGTCTGTTCCTTTTTAAATCTGTGTCGTTCACTTGCCATTGAGTACACATTGAGTACAGAATGAGAAAAATCATTGTGTACAGGTTATAAGATGGCACTCAGCGATACAAAGCTACGAAGCATACACGGTAAGCCATACTCTGGAGTGCCTGAGCTGACCGATGGTGATGGGCTTAGCGTTCGTATAACTCCTGGTGGAACGATTACATTTCAATATCGATATCGCTGGAATGGTAAGCCGGTTCGTTTGACCGTAGGCCGTTATCCAGCTGTCACACTTAAAGATGCCAGGGTGATAGTCGGTGAGATGCGCGAATTGTACACCAAGGGTATCCCGCCCAAAAATTATTTTACCCGAGCTGGTGGTGAGCTGACACTTAAAGAGTGTCTCGACCAGTGGTGGGATAACTACGCCATCACATTGAAACCTAATACACAGACCCTCTATAAGTCAGTTGTGTACAACACCATGTACACAGAGTTTGAAGATATGCCGGTAGCAAACATACCGATATCAAACTGGGTTCAATTCTTCACCAAACAAGAAAAGCAAAACATCAAAAAAGCTCGTGTGCTGATGTTACAACTTAGATCGGTTATCAACTGGTGCATGAGTCGCCAGCTTGTACCATCATGTGAGCTATTAAAGCTAAGCGTGAAGACGATCGGTAAAAAGCCTGATGTTGGCAAGCGAGTACTAACATGGACAGAATTGGCGAAGATTTGGAAAGCGATGGAGGAATCCAGGCTCGTTACCTCCAACCGGGTTCTGCACCAAATGACGATGCTTTGGGGGCCACGCATATCTGAAATGCGTTTAGCGACTCCGACTGAGTTTAATATGGACGATATGATCTGGACGACACCAGAAGCTCATTCAAAGATGGGTAACATTATCCGCAGACCTATCTTCAAGCAAATGGAGCCGTTCGTTGAGAGATTGCTGAATGCAGGGAATGACGTTCTGTTCCCTGGGAAGTTTCTCGATCAGGCACTTGACGCAAGTACCGCGAATTTGTACATCCGAAATTTAAAGAGGGGAATTGATATACCGTACTGGACGACCCATGATTTCAGGCGGTCATTGGTGACAAACTTGTCGGGGGAGGGAGTCGCGCCCCATGTTACAGAGAAAATGCTGGGGCACGAACTTACAGGCGTGATGGCCGTGTACAACAAACACGACTGGCTTGATGAACAGAAGGAAGCATACGAGCTATATTATGAAAAAATAATGTGGCATGTTTATAAACTGGACTAGTTATACGTCCGTACCCTTGAGATTGTTAACGATTAACCCCACCATCTTCAATCCAACGGGTCACTGCTTTGCGACTATACCGAGTCGGGTACGTTAAAACCGGCATTGGGAAACCATGGTCTTTGCGTAAACGCCAAACAGCAGTTTTCTTTTTGCCAAGCAGGTTAAATACTTCCTGCTCTTCCATAAAATCATTAGTAGTCATAACAACCTCTCTACTTATCAATCTGGTTCGGAATAAGACGCTGCCAGATGGCTGACACGTACTTAGCCTGATGTATGGCATCGGCTAGGGCATGATGCATATCCCCTTCAAACGGAATGTCGCGGCGCGGATTAATTCCTACTTGCTTGCCCAATTCGACGATAGTTCGGACGTCACGATCATTCCAAAATTGCCATGGGCAAGGAATCGTTTCACGCTCATAGCTGGCTCGTAGAATAACGTTATCAAACGTTGCGCCGTTGCCCCATACCTGAACCTTGTCAGGATTGGTATTATCACGAATAAAGCAACTTAGGCTGCTTAGTGCTGTAGCTATGCTTACTGCGGATTCTTTATCGCAGATAGCCAGCCTTGCCTCTTCGCTTTGCTGCATCCACCACATAATCGTGTCCGGGTCGGGAACCGCACCACCATCTACTGAACTTTTAAGGGTGACAACCTGGTAGAATTCTTTCCCCAACTCACCGAGTGTAGGATCAAAGAAAACAGCACCGATGGAGATAATAGGGGCGTTCGGTTTTGTGCCCATTGTTTCAAGGTCGATCATTAAATGGTTCACGTTAAATATTCTCCAATGCTTAGGTTTGTTCCATTTAACCACCATAGCCTTCTCAGCTGCCTCTTCGTTACCAACGTTATATGCTTGGTAAACAGTGTGATGACCGTGTGGGCATTTCAGGTCGATGGATTTACTCATGCCGCATCACTATTTGTTGAGTCAGGAGCCTGATCGTTTTGCTGGTGGCGTTCACTTGGTGGTGCTGATTCGTAGCGGAACTCTTGAAGGATTGAAATCAGTTCAGCCTGTAATGCTGGTGGAACGGAGAAAGTCATTCCGCCGCCGTGGTTGTCCTGACAGGTGGAAAGCAATTCAAGAAATCGCCGCGCTTTCCCTGCATTGAACTGTGGCTTAGCGATGCTTTTGGTTATTTTCTTTTTCCCCGCAGCTTCTGCTTTTTTCATCAATCGAGAGGCTTCGCGGTCGGCATATACACCGTGTTCGCGGGAAATGCCGATCGCGATGGCGTAATTCATGGAGCCAGCCCGGACTAATCTTTTGATATATGGGGTGCATTCGTGAAGCTGTAAGTGCTGGAGAATGTCAGATTCAGAGCGCTTAACCTTCACCGCGATTTCAGAAGGGCTCCACCCCTGATTTTGAAGACGGTGATAAGCCGCTCCACGTTCAAGGGAGGTCAGTGCCAACCCCTGCGAACTGGTGACCATGAATGCGATTTTGTCGGCCTCAGAACCGGTAAAGTCCTTGCATTCAAGGCGAACTATCTCATGCCCCATTTCAACGGCAGCCAGCGCACCATGATAGCGGTGGTGACCATCAATCACTTTCACGCCTTGCTCGGTAACTTCAACGGCCAGCGGCGGAATATACTCTCCGGCAATGAATGCATCACGGAATTCGATCACATGTGCATGGTTAAGTTCACGAACGTTGTAACCGTCTTCGGCGTAAATTTTTTCGAGCGGGACGTTGTAAGTCTTGCGGGTAGTTAACCCGGCGTCTTTATCGTTATAGAGCTGGCCTAAGCTGGGCATGATGCCTCCTTCAAGTAGTAGGGGAGTGCTTTGCTATGCGCCCACTAAGCAGGCGCATAAAACAACACACGAGGTAGATTAGAGGGACCCTTCGTAGATCGGCAGCTCTTCACCGAGCTGGGTTTCCATATCGGTGACGATCTCCTGGAAAGCGTGTTCGACAACTTTTTTCGGTTCGATCAGCTCGTACCACAGCACCAACTGACCGTCGCGGAGGCGGTAGCGAATACGGGCGTCGATCTGATATGGCGAACCGTTGTGGAAAGGCGCGATGGCCAGGCTGATTTTTTCAGGCATCTTGGTGTTACCTGAGCCAGACCTTTCATCGCTAAATTGGAACTGGCAGGTGCCATCCGAAAGGCGCTTAACAGATTTGAACTCAGACTTTCGGGTCTCCTGGAATGCGAGAACCATTTCCAGAAGTTCAGTGCCTGACGGGCCTGCGTAATCATCGCTAAGGGGCGCAACGTTTTTAATGTTGTTTTCCAGGAATTCAGCAAAAGCAATCTGGTCCATTTTGCTGTTGTCGCCAGCGGCCCAGGCTTTCCAGTCATCGGAGAACGGGCAGTCATAAACCGCTTTATGCGCACCCCATGCCGCACTGTTTGCGTTCTGGTGAAAATCCAGCACTGCAACGATTTTTGTTTTTGTTTTATCGGCAAAAACAACGGTGCGTTCGTCACGGAAACGCTGGATATAAGCAATCAACGAACCGGGAGAAATAAGGTTCACATTTTGACGAATACGCGATGGGGCCAACTGCAAATGTTCAAGGGAGCTGACTTCATAACCTTCTGGCACAACAACAGAAGGGATGTCTGTTTTGGTTAACAGAGTGGATGCCGCCAGATTACGAATTTCTTGTACGGCTGAGCCTTCAATTTGAGACATTGAATATTTCCTTTTTACGGTTGGTGTTTAAGACGGGAGAATTACTGGGCTAGCTTAATTGGCGCTGGTTGAGCAGGTTGCTCAATAACTTTTAAATCGAGCTGAGTTTGAGCCGGGTCATCACGCAGAAGATCACCATCAGCAGTGGAAAACATAATTGTGTCTGCGCGGTCCAGCTCTGGAATAGTTCGGGTAACCTTTGGCGTGACCTTCATTGTATTTTCGTCACGAGTATTCAGCATTGAGCAATTAAGCGTGAGCGTTATAGCGCCTTTCTTTCCGGTTTCACGAACGGCTTTAATTACTTCTGCGAGCGCCTCAGTTAATTCGGCATCGAGTGTGCCTTTATTAATGTAAGCAAGCTGCTGGCTGAATGGTGTAGCGTTTTTATTTTCTGACATAAAAGACTCCAGGTAGTAGGTTTCGGATTGCGTACAGCCTGGATACCAACTGGCCCACGCATCAGATCGCCTTTGGGTAAATTAACGTTACGTAAATCCATGGGTAATACCTTTGATTGGTGTCCGTCAGGAGTTGAACCCGACTCGGGGAGAAAGCCCGACCGATACCGAAAGCGGACACATAGAAGAAAAGGGCGGTCACCCGTCAGAACACTGTCGCCTTCCTCCAGTAAGTTGGTTGAAGATCAGATAACCGCCAAATTGGCTGGTTACGCTATGAATTCGATAGTGTCTACGAGTGCAGTGAAGTTCAGGCAATGGCCCAGCGTTTCGCAGTACCCGAAGCCAGTTAGTTCGGTATGTCCTTCGTGGTCCGGAGCTGCGAACTCCACGTCGTCAAGATCGGCTTCGTACACATGGCCCATCCGTGAGGTGAAGCGGACCTTCGGGCGAACTACACGAAGGTGGAATCGTTCGGCTTCTTCTTGGCCTACGGTATTGATCGCGTCATCGCGCCACTGGTCAGCCATTGCTTCAGCGTCGTCAGCACTACGTGAATCGTGGAAGGGGAAATACTTAACTTCAGTGTTTCCGTTCAGGACTACAGCAAAGCATGCTGACATGGCTCACCCCTCATTAATCAGCGGCATGTTGCCGCGAAATGGTTGAAATACTTTGTAGTGCAGCGCCGGGTGCTTATCTTCCGGTTGCTGTCGTTGCAGCTGCAATTCGCCGCACTACAAAGTACTTCGCCACACTCTCGCAGTGGCCAGCGCCGGTTTCCCTGTCATCTTTGAAGCTACTTGTGCGTTAATCGGGCGCTAGCCGATTACTCAGTGATGCTTTACGCCTCCTTTCCCTCACTACGCCGCCATAGGAACCCGACCTGTATCACCGTCGTCGCGTGGCCCTATACCAATAGGGCGCATGAATGCGGTCTATCCGCTTTACTGTTTCATAATCATTACTCCTCTCGGTTGTAATCAGCGCCAACTACCCATCAGTGTTGCCCGTTCTCACGCCGTTCTCGCTCTCGCGCGGGGATAACCTCACACCAGCCGGATCGCGCCTGGTGCTACGCCACGTTTACGTGTAGGGGTCTAAACAGGTCATTGACGCTGTAAGTATTCGTATTGTTAAAGAGCGGCGCGGTGTTATGCGCATCTGGCGACGAACCTCAACCGCTATGGTTGTTTCTATCTGTTCGCCGCTAATGATTGAAATATACTTGTGAGTAACTTTCATGCAAATACCCTTGGGTATATTTTAATTAACTTGAATGTCAACTTATTGCTTTTAATAAGTATTTATTTTCATTTTCGGTGATGGTTCGTTTAGAAAAACACCATTAAGCGGCGAAAAAATGAACCGAAATGGTCAGGCGGAGTGGGGAGAAGCTTTCAGCGTAAAGGGGGGAGGGGAGTAATTCAGTAGAAATAGTGAGGAAAGGATAATAAAAACCCCGGCACTTTGGCCGGGGCTCGTTTCAATGATCTTAAAAGCTACAAGCGATTGTATTTTATGGATTCGTGAATCAATGCCTTGCCCATAACATAGAGCTGATCCTGGCTGTTTTCTTCGATATACCATTTCTCGTAAGCTGGATTGTCAGACAGAACGGCTAACTTATTGCCCTGCATTTGAAGTCGTTTTACGTGAAGTGTTCTTCCAAAGACAAATGAATAGACCCCATCCGTCTGGAAATGCCGAATCGATGTGTCTACAAAAAGGCGATCGCCTGATGTCAACGTTGGAGCCATGCTGTCGCCATTAACCGTCATGACTTTCACATCCTCTGGTGTTCTATTTCCAAAGAGGGAACGGGCATGTTCTGAAGTGAACTCTATTGCGTATAGAACTTCCACATAGTCTGAAAGCATATAGGTCCCTGGTCCCGCGCTAACCGTCAGATCAAGGACTTCAACGCGGAAAACGTCCTTATTTGGCGCAGTGACATTAACGTCATTGATTGCCGCTGGCCCCATCCCATCCAACCAACCCCTGCTGATTTTCAAGGCTTCTTCGATCTGTCGAGCTGATTGCTCACCGATGTTTCTCTTATGGGGTTTTCCCGAAGGATAAAGCATCCGTGAAACAACGGTCGGATCGAGCCCTGCCTGTTCAGCAAACTCTCGTTGGGTTTTATAGCTGGCTACTAACTCCTGAAGTTTAAGGCGTCGTAGCTCGAAGATGTCAGGGGTTTCAGTTTTCATTCTTCCATCTTACCTATATTTACCTCGGGGTAAATGACTTGCAGGTATTGACATGTGTTTACTTAAAGGTATATTTTGTTTCCAGACTTAGGAGGCGTGATGGAAACGTTAAGAAATTACCTAAACGCTTTGTCGCTCGAAAAACAGAGAGAGTTTGCCGCTCGATGCGAAACCTCCCTTGAGTACTTGCGAAAAGCTATTAGCAAAAAACAAAAACTGGGAGCTGCACTGTCTGTTTCGATTGAGTATCACTCAGCCGGTTCTGTTAGCAGGAAGAATATTCACCCGGATGATTGGGAAAAGATTTGGCCTGAACTAGATCATAAAAAAACAGCAGCGTGACAGTAACCACAGCATTAAGAGGTCACCCGTGGGTAACGAACCTGAGTGGAAAGTAGAGCGTCAACCGGCATGGCTGGTGGCTGCAATCAAAAAAACGATTACTGGTTTGCCCGGTGGGTATGCCGAAGCTGCTGAGTGGTTGGGTGTGACAGAGAATGCTCTGTTTAACCGCCTCAGAACGGAAGGCGATCAGATTTTCCCTCTCGGGTGGGCCATGGTCTTACAGCGAGCTGGAAGCTCCAGCTGCATAGCTGATGCCATTGCGAAATACTCTCAGGGTGTATTCGTCCCGCTGGCTGATCTTGATGAAGTTGACTATGGCGATGTCAATCAACGCCTGATGGAGTCAATCGAGTGGATTGGTAAGCACTCTCAGTATATCCGAAAGGCCACAGCAGACGGCGTTATTGATGCTGATGAACGGGCTCAAATCGAAGAGAACAGCTACCAGGTGATGGCTAAGTTACAGGAGCACTTGACCCTGCTGTTCCGTGTTTTCTGTGTTCCCGAGGATGCCGTCCGTCCCCCTGACTAAATAGTCGATCGCCCAATGCGCTAATCGTGCCGGAGGGCCAATGCACCAAAACGAATTTAACTACATAGCCCTACCCACGTCTTTTACTCGTGAGGATGGGCCGTGGATAAGAGAGAAGCTGGCAACACTGCCCGTAGGAGTACGGGAAAAAATCGCCTTAGCGTATACGCAAGCATGGCAAGAAGCGTTTGACGCAGAGCCTGTGTCATTCAGGCAGCAAAACGCAGCCAGGCGGACGGCAAATCGGAGATTACGCGAGTTTTGCACGAGGTATACCCCGGCGGTACAGGGTTATACGTCGCTCCCACCAAGGGTCTGATTTTTTAGTCCTGGGTTTGGGGGAAAGGGGGCGGTGTTGGGTTTAGCCCGAAGGGCTGGAACAGCTTTACCAGAAGAAGCGGATCTAACAGATAGATCACTGTATGGGGTTAAAAACGTCGCTCGGAAATCCAGACGTTTAGCCATCCAAAGGAGTTGAAAGATGAACTATTCAGACGTTAACGAAAAATGGGCTCCAGTGCCGGTAGAGCTTTACGCAAAAGCGTACGAAGTGAGCTCACTGGGACGTGTACGCAGCATCCCGCGTCTTGCCAATTCTGAATATTTTATTCGCCATATCCACGGCGGCTTCCTGAAAGGCCGGGAACGCAAAGACGGCACTAAAACCGTTACGCTGTCAGTACAGCGCCAGCGCACCAAGTTTGTGATTGCTGATCTGGTGGCTATGGCCTTCGGGGAGGTATCAGCCAATGCTTAACATCCAACCCCGCGAAAAACAGATCGTCGCGTTGAACATGCTGCGCGGCGCTTGGAAGAAAAATAACTCCTTCATGCTGTATGCCCCGGTTGGGTTTGGGAAAACGGCGATTGCCGCACTGATTGCTGACGGCTTTGTAAGTCGTGAAATGCGCATAATGTTTGTAGCCCCATATACCGTTCTCCTGGACCAGACAGCAACACGCTTTATTCAGTACGGTTTGCCTGGCGACGAAATCAGTTACGTGTGGCGTGATCATCCTTCCTACAACCCAACAGCGCTCATCCAGATTGCCAGCGCTGATACGCTCATCCGCCGGGAGTTCCCGGACAACATCGACCTGTTGATCGTCGACGAAGCGCACCTCAAACGAAAAAAACTGCTGGAAGTTATCGACCACCTGACCCGAAACACCAAGACGAAAGTGATCGGCCTGTCAGGGACTCCCTTCGCTAAGTTTTTGGGCAATTACTACGAGCGTCTGATTAAACCCACCACGATGAAAGAATTGATCGCTATCGGTGCGCTGAGCAAATACGAGTTTTACGCGCCGTCATACCCTGACCTGTCAGACGTTAAAACGTCCTACGTGGCTGGTTACGGTAGTGATTACAACGAAGCGCAGATCGGCAAAATCATGAGTGAAGCTAAGCTGGTGGGAGACATCGTGCAGAACTGGCTGGAGAACGGTCAGGACAGACCCACGATCTGTTTCTGTGTTGATGTTGCTCACGCGAACTTTGTCACGATGGAGTTTTCCCGCAGCGGTGTAATGACTGAAGTTATGACGGCAAGCACACCACATGACGAACGCCAGCTGGTGATCCGACGCTTTGAACAGGGCATTACCAAAATCATCGTGAATGTTGGGGTGCTGGTGGCCGGGTTTGATAGTGATGTTCGCTGCATCATCTTTGCCCGTCCGACCAAAAGTGAAATGCGTTGGATTCAGATTCTTGGGCGTGGTTTGCGTACTGCCCCTGGCAAAGATCATTGCCTCATCTTCGACCACAGCGGAACAGTCAACAAGCTGGGTTATCCCGATGATATTGAATACGACTATCTCCCTTCATCGTCTGATGGCATGGAAGAAGCCCCACAGCGTGTCGGTAAAACTGACGACGAGGAGAAGTTGCCGAAAGAATGCGGCCAGTGCCACTACGTCAAACCAGCCGGGATTTATATCTGTCCGAAATGCGGATTTAAGCCACTGGCCGGGGAAGACGTGGAGACAGACAAATCCCGTGGGCTGAAGAAAATCAACAAAGCCGAAGTTAAGCACACCACTGAAGAGAAACAATCCTGGTGGTCTCAAATTCTTTTCTATCAACGCACCCGCGCAACGCAAGGTAAGCCTGTCAGTGATGGCTGGTGTGCTCACACCTACCGCCAGAAATTTGAGGTTTGGCCAAAGGGCTTGCACTGCACCCCAAAAGAGCTGACTCCGGAAGTTAGCAATTTCATCAAATCGAAACAGATCGCCTTTGCGAAAGGTAAAGCCAAGCAAGAAGGGCAACACGCATGAATACCAAACAAGCTGCAATCGGTCGCTGGTCTGAAATCTTCGAGCATTTTGGGTTACCAGGCATAACGGGTAAGAACCACTTTAAAGGGGAGTGCCCACTGTGTGGTCGCAAAGGCAAATACCGCTGCGATGACAAAAACGGTACCGGCTCATATATCTGCGTATGCGGTTCTGGTGATGGTTGGTCATTGCTGACTGAGTTCACAGGGAAAGAATTTAAGCTTTTGGCCTCGGAAGTGGATCAGCTCATTGGCCACCAGTACACACCTGATCGCCTGAATGCTCATCCTGTTCGTCAAACGTTGGCAAACCAGCGTGTGCGCGTAAGCCGTAAATACTCGACGTTGGTCCCATTGAAAGGGACGGGGGCAGATCGTTACCTGAACGCTCGCGGTATTAACTCGCTTCCGACTGACAGCATCCGCTATTGCGACAGCCAGCCTACGGACGGGAAGATTTTGCAATCAATTTTTGCCCTTGCGACAGATGACCGGGGAGAGCTGTGTTACCTGCACCGTACGCTGCTGGATGGCGATAAGAAAGCGGAAACCGGGACGGCTGCTAAAAAGATGATGAAGCTGCAGGAGGATAGTTATTTAGAACATGCCAAATCAGTAGCGATACGCATGTTCCCAACATCCTCGACGCTGGGCATTGCCGAAGGCATAGAAACGGCTCTGGCTTGCCATCAGATCACCAAGTGCAACACCTGGGCGACCCTGAACACTACCTTCATGAAAAAATTCCGGGTACCTGCTGGTGTTCGGAACCTGATTATTTTTGCGGATGCCGATGCAAACGCCGCTGGCCACGCCGCTGCTTTTGAATGTGCCGCCGCAAACCTCCACACCAAAAACGATCTGGAGACTGTCTCCGTCCGCTGGCCTGCCCAGGGGGATTTCAACGACCTGCTGAACAATGGCTCTGAAGTCTACGAGTGGGTTTTTCACAGAGGGATGAAGCAATGAAAAAGCCGGTAAAGGCGAAGGTGAAAACCTACAAACCGAAAGTATGTGCTCAGTGTGAGGACACTTTCACACCTACTCGTAACCTTCAAAAAGTATGTGGTCCTCGGTGTGCTATCGATTACAACCGCGCACAGAAGGAACGCAAAGCTGAAGCTGACCGAAAGGCGAAGCTAAAGATTCGCAAGAAGGCGCTTCAGCCTCGTGGCTATTTCGTCAGTAAAGCTCAGACGGCGTTTAACGCATTCATTCGCGAACGTGATGAAGGGAAGCCTTGCCCATCCTGTGGAACATATCACCCACCGAGGGTATTCGGCGGTCAGTGGGATTGCGGTCATTTTCTGAGTGTTGGCTCGCGTCCAGAGCTCCGGTTTGAAGAAAAAAATGCATACAGGCAGTGCAAAGCCTGCAATGGCGGCTCAGGGCGATTTACAGCCAAAAACAAGACCGTACACGAGCGCTATAGAACAACGCTCATCGAATGGTACGGCCTTGAGCTGGTGGAATGGCTGGAAGGGCCACACGTGGCGACGCACTACTCACGAGAAGAACTTGAAGAGATTGCGGCTACTTACCGGCGCAAAACCCGCGAATTGAAAAAGCAGAGGGCCGCATGAATTACGATCTTATCTACTGTGATCCACCCTGGGAGTATGGCAATACCATCAGTAATGGGGCCGCTTGTAATCATTACGGAACCATGGGGATTGAGGACTTAAAACGTCTGCCTGTGTGGTCGCTGGCGGCTGAGAATGCGGTTTTGGCTATGTGGTATACCGGCACACATAACCGTGAAGCGGTGGCCCTTGCTGAGTCCTGGGGCTTCAAGGTCCGCACCATGAAGGGATTTACCTGGGTGAAGCTGAATCAGCATGCCGCTAAAAGATTTGATAAGGCGCTGGCTGGTGGAGAACTGGTGGACTTTAACGACCTGTTAGAAATGCTGGATAACGAAACCCGCATGAATGGCGGTAACCATACCCGAAGCAATACAGAAGATGTCCTGATTGCTACCAGAGGTACGGGCCTACAACGCGCTAGCGCATCGGTAAAACAAGTTGTTCATACCTGCCTGGGCGAGCACAGCGCGAAGCCGTGGGAAGTTCGGAACCGACTGGAAAAATTATACGGCGAAGTGAAAAGGATCGAACTATTCGCCCGGGAACAATGGAAAGGATGGGACTGCTGGGGAAATGAGTGCAACAACAGCGTCGAAATAATTACTGGTTTGATTAAAGAGGTGAACAATGCAGCGTGATATTCAATTAGTACTGGAACGCTGGGGAACTTGGGCGACAAGCGAAAGAACCCAGGTTGACTGGTCACCTATCGCCGCTGGCTTTAAAGGTCTTCTGCCGTCAATTGGCAAATCCCGTGATTCATGTTGTGACAATGATGGGATGATCGTTGATACGGCTGTTGGGATGTTAAGACGGGCCGGAAGGGACGACGAGTTAAATCTGATCATGCTGCATTACATGTATAACGTCTCCAAATCGACAATTGCCCGGCAACAAAAATGCTCTGAAGGGAAAATAAGAAACAGGCTGATGATTGCGGAAACGTTTATTGATGCCTGCATCATCATGACGGGGACGAAATTAGAAATGGATGATTGGACGCACAAAATAGAAATAGAGAAAGTTGCTTAAAGGACTATTCGTTACGAATTTTAGCTATTAATATGTTAAGAGTGGTCACTTAGACACGAACTTAAAAGAATTTAAAACCTCGTCTCGGCGGGGTTTTTTTATATTTAAATAGATAGTACTTGCTGAGTAAGCGAACCAGAGTTATCCGTATGTCACGCCAAATGAATAAGGTAAAAAGACATGCTAAATCAGCAAGATATGACAGAAACGGCAAGGGCTGTTTTCAATGAATTAAGCGATAAACCGGCTACGGCTGGGGAAATTGCACAAAATACCCACCTAAGCCGCGAACGTTGCCAGCTAATACTCACGCAGCTGGTGATGGCGGGGTTATCTGATTATCAGTTCGGATGTTATAAGCGCCTCCAGTAATGGGGGCTTTTTGCTGTGAAAATGGGCGGCTGGTGGGTGTTGTAGCACCCAGCCAGCCATCAGCTCATGCTTTCAGGTCACAAGCTAACCAAGGCCCACCGCTTTAGCGCAAAAGCAAAGTGAGCCTATCAGAGTTACGCTTACTGATCTATGAAAAATACTGTAAAAATACACAGTGTTGAGTTAGTCAACGCTGATAGCCTGCATTACATCGCCACCCTCCCGGACAACTCCATTGATTTAATCGTTACGGACCCGCCGTACTTCAAGGTGAAACCGAACGGTTGGGACAACCAATGGAAAGGGGATGAGGACTACTTACGCTGGCTTGATAGTTGCTTGGCTGAGTACGCAAGAGTTCTCAAACCTGCGGGAAGCATCTACCTGTTTTGTGGTCACCGTTTGGCCTCAGATATCGAGGTCATGATGCGGACCCGATTCAACATTCTGAACCACATCATTTGGGCCAAGCCGTGGGGCCGATGGAACGGGTGCAACAAAGAAAGCCTGCGCGCTTACTTTCCATCAACGGAACGTATTTTGTTTGCTGAACATTATCTGGGGCCGTACACCGGGAAGGAAAACGCCTACGAGCACAAAAGCACCGAACTTAGACAGCATGTAATGACACCGCTGATTGAATACTTTCGCGATGCGCGTGATGCACTGGGGGTCACTACGAAAGAGATAGCCGAGACGACCGGGAAGAAAAATATGGCCTCCCACTGGTTTGGGGTGAGTCAATGGTCGTTACCGAATGAAGTGGATTACCAGAAGTTACAAACGTTATTCACACGGATAGCGAATGAAAAGCACCTTAAGCGGAAGCTTGAGCATCCACATCATCAGCTGGTGGCTACCTACCAGTCATTAAACCGCAAGTACGCGGAGTTGCTCGAAGAGTATAAGACGCTACGGCGTTACTTCTCTGTTTCCGCTGCTGTTCCGTATACCGACGTATGGACGCATAAGCCGGTACAGTTTTACCCGGGCAAGCATCCATGCGAAAAACCTGCCGACATGCTGAAGCAGATTATCAGCGCCAGCAGTAAGCCGGGTGACATCGTAGCTGACTTCTTTATGGGCTCTGGCTCAACGATCAAAGCGGCGCTTGCACTTGGGCGAAGGGCGATAGGTGTCGAGCTCGAAGAAGAACGATTTAACCAGACCGTTACGGAGATTTCGGATCTGCTAAACAGCAATATGGAGTAACCAGCTAGTAGAACCGCTTCGACGGTTTTTTCATTTTCAGGCCTCGGGAATCACCATCAGATGACTCCTTTGCCAATGTAGCCCGAAGGCCTGAACCCCTTTAACGCACAGCACCCCGACAGCTTCGGAGGTGAGAGAATGTATCGAATGGACAAAATTTCCACTGGCATCGCCTACGGAACATCGGCAACGAACGCCGGATTCTGGGGGCTGCAATTGCTCGACAAAGTTTCTCCGGCGCAGTGGGCGGCCATCGGTGTGCTGGGCAGCCTGTTGTTTGCGTTGTTGACGTACCTGACCAATCTGTATTTCAAAATAAAAGAAGACCGCCGCAAAGCTGCAAGGAGCGAATGATGAGCAAAGGAAAAATTGCTACCGGTACGATTTGCTCGGTCGGCATCATCATTGCACTGGTAATACAATCCGGGCATATTCGCACCAATCAGCGCGGCCTTGAGCTTATAGGTAACGCCGAGTCGTGCCAGCGCGATCCGTATGTCTGCCCGGCTGGAATACTGACTGACGGTATTGGCAATACTCATGGCGTTAAAGCTGGTATTCGTAAAACCGATGCGCAGATCGCTGCCGATTGGGAAAAGAACATCCTCCAGGCTGAGAAATGCGTTAACAGCTATGCCGCAGGGCCTCGTCTCAGCGATAACACATTTTCTGCGGTGACTTCGATTACGTTTAATGTTGGCTGTGGCGCCATGCAGAAATCTACGATGTTCCGGATGCTGAGAACAGGCGAAATCATGCAGGCATGCCATCAATTTCCGCGCTGGGTTTATGCTGGTGGCGTGAAACTGCCGGGGCTGGTTGCGCGCCGTGATAAAGAGAAATTTCTCTGTCTGGATGGTATGTGATGAATCGCATTGCTGTTACCGCATCGCTCCTGGCTATGCTGATTATCGCTATTTTAGCTGTTCTACTGGCAAACAGCCGTGCCGATCTGAAGGTAGCAGAAAGCGATAAGCGCGTGCTTGAGTCCGACAATCAGTTACAGGGGGAGGTAATTACTTCTCAGGCTTTCAATTTTCAGCGTTTTAATCAGATTGCAGAGCATACCAGTCACCTCAATTTGTTAATTGATGCCAACACTGAGAAAACTGTTATCAAATACCGGGAGATTCTTCGCCGTGAAAAAACCTGCGATTTTCCTGTTCCTGCTGATATCGCTCACGGGCTGCTCGACTACACATACCGTCTACGTGCCAGCGCCATGCACACCGATTCCGGTGTCGCTGACTCAGCCAGTGATAGCTCCGTTACCGCCCACAGATTGACATATTGTCAGGCTGTTCTATGGCTCAAGCCGCTGCTGGGAGCGATTGAAAAGGCGAATAGCCAACTGATAGCAATTCGCCAAGAAGAGCAAAATATGAAATAAAAAGACCGAAGGTAGGATTGTAAATAAGGTTAACTAATTGTTTTTTTGTGTAATTATTGTTTCAAGCTTAAATGACTTTAGAAGTAACTTGAAGTTCCAATAAATACACTTAGATATCTAGAGATGTGACGTGCTCAATGCCCATTTGGGCATAAATACTTTTTGCATCCTCACTAAACCCGAGGAATTCAAATAAGTCTTCTTTTGACTTATTTTCAATAAGCTTACTGTCCCACATGAAGTCTTCGTTGTCCAACCTTGCTACAAACCAATTACCTTTGGCAGTTTCGTACACAACGTCCTCTCCGTACTGGTAAACGTTACTAGCCAAGAGTTTTCCAGTAAAAGAAATATTAGGTTTGCCATTAACTTTTAAGGTAATAGTTTCCATAAAATCCTCATTACTTAGACATTAGCGATTTTTATCTATAAACGAATGCCCTAATCTTGAGCGGCCAAGATTATTGATCATTACATTCATATAATCCAGAGGATGAAATGGAAAATATGTATTTTATTGGATTTAACTACTAATCAAGCTTATTATTTCAGTGTGATATATTGCGTGAGGGTGATTTAATACATAAAAACGGTTCTAATATGACGGAATTGAAAACTCTCTCATCCCAATTGCGTAAGTTGCAAAAACAAATCCCTTTCGCCACCGCCCAAGCGCTAACCGCCGTAGCCCGCAAGATAGAAGCCGCAGAGCGTACCGCATTACAGCGACATCTTGATAACCCGACCCCATTCACTGTTAAGTCGGTTGGTTCAAGAGGTGCGCGCAAAGACAGCCTGACGGCAACAGTATTCGTACGCTATACAGCGGCTGCGTATTTGGAACCGTTCGAATTCGGCGGACAGCATAAGCTGAACGGTAGCGCTTTGCTTAACCCGAAAGATATCAAGCTGAATAAATTCGGTAACCTGTCGCGTAACAAGCTCTCTCAGCTCAAGGCAAAGCCAAACGTCTTCATTGGAGATGTTGGTGGTGTGAATGGCGTATGGCAGCGGAAGAAACCGCGCGGGCAGAAAAATAAAAAGCGAGCGAAGCGTTCAACGAACGGTACGCGACGCGACAGAGTTAAACAACCAACTCCGAAGCTGCTTATTCGTTTCGGTGATGCGCTGCCCGTTACGCCTGTTCTTGGGTATATGGAAAGGGCGAACACGATGGCGAAGGCGCTAATGCCTAAAGGGTTAAGTCGGGCGATTGATGAAGCATTGCGAAATGCAAAGTGAGCAAACGATGGATAAAGATAAAACTACACTGAACCGCGCGGAATTTATGGCGAAATGCAACGCCCAACATCCTGAGGGATGGCTGGGCGCAGTCCGCGATAGTGAACTCAGACGAAACGCTATTTACGAGGAGTGGCTTGACTCAATAGATCGAGGATCCTCTGCTGGATGGCGAGCTCGTTTTCGTTCAGCCGCACTTTCTCTGCGGGAATGGCTTCAGAAGCGATTGAACTTTGGTTAAAGCTTAACTCCCTGACGATATCAAGTTGCTCCGGAGATAAAATGCGGAGCATTGAAACGGTAAGCCTCTCAAGCGTTACTCGACTGATGTGAAGGTCACGGATCATTTTATCTACACTTCGGCTGTCTTGGGCTGGCACGTCATTATTCCTTATGCATGATGGTTAATTTTGGCGAACTAACCATATCAGAAGGAGTGATACAGGACGAAATGCTCACAAGGCCACCGCAGTAAAAAATGGGTCCTTCCTGAGACCCTCGTATCGCACGGGCATTGCGCGCCGCGTTGTTTTCCTAGCTACAAAATTTGAATTTGTGTCCCATGTCCCACCCAGGGTGATCGTCTGACACACCCCGCCAGCGCTGAATATTCCAGTTTATTCCAGTGGGACATTTATGTGGGGCATTCGATAAATGTCCCAGTTGAATGTCCCAACTCTAAAATGTCCCAGGTGATGTCCCATGACAACGATGAATCAGAGCCAATACGCGCAACACTCAGGAGTTGACCGCAAGACTATTGGACGCTGGATAAAAGCTGGTCGATTCATTGTGATGGACGGTGACCTGATTGATGTTGAAGCCAGTGATGCAGCGCTAAAGAAAAATCGGGATGGTAAAGACCCGCGAGCAACGAACGCGAAAAAAAAGAAAAAGCTGACTGCCAGTAATGATGGCGGTACCGAAATTGAAAAAGCTGCCCAGCAAATCATTCTTACCGAAGGTGCAAACCTGACCAGGGAGGAGGCTGCGAGGGTACGTGAAAACTATATGGCTCTGCTGGCAAAGCTTCAGTATGAAAAAGACAGCGGCCAGACAATTGAATTGGTCGCCGCCGAGGAGGTTCTTTTCAACGCCTTTCGCCAACAGCGTGATGCCTGGTTGAATTGGCCTTCCCGTGTGGCACCGTTGATGGCTGCTGATCTGGATGTGCCAGCGGACAGGATGACAGAGGTGCTGATTGAACATGTCCACAAACATATCTCAGTCCTCGGAGAGCCAGAATTTAACCCAGCGGAAGATTGAGCGACTTAGGCTTAGTGTCCGGAAAGGATGGACTCCGCCACCGAGAATTAGCGTGGCTCAGTGGGCGGACGATTTCCGCAAATTAGCGAAAGAGGCAGGCAGTACTTCCGGTAACTGGGAAACCTCTACGGTTGAGATTGCGCGTGGGCCAATGCTGGCGGCAACAGAATCCGGCGTCCACGTCATTACGGTTATGTGCTGTACCCAGTTGATGAAAACCGCGTTGCTGGAAAACCTGTTTGGTTATTTTGCGCATCTTGATCCGTGTCCAATACTTCTGCTGCAGCCGAAAGAAGAAGCTGCTGAACAGTTTTCGAAAGAGCGTATCAGCCCGCTGGTCAGGGTGACGCCAGTACTGCGTAAAATAATTGGAGATTCAAAGCAAAAGAGCTCTAAAGAAACCATTCTCTACAAATCGTTTACTGGTGGCTTTCTGGCACTGGCTGGTGCAGGTAGCCCGGATAACCTTGCTCGTCGTCCAATTCGCGTCCTTCTGGCGGATGAGGTAGATAAATATCCGATCACCCGTGAAGGTGACCCTATAGCACTGGCGGAAGAACGAACCGCTACATTTGGCCTGACCTGGTTGTCTGTTAGAGCTTGTTCTCCCACGGTTGAGGATGAAAGCCGTATAGCGGATAGCTATGCAGATTCAGACCAGCGCCGAGCCTCTGTTGTATGTCGGCACTGTGGTCATCGACAATTCCCTGATTTCTTCAAGCATGTCCAATGGCCGAAAGATGGGGATAAGCACCTGACCAAATCAGCCATGCTGTACTGTGAATGCTGTGGTGCTGGGTGGTCTGAGGGGGAGCGGTTAAGAGCACTACGGACAATCCGATGGCATCAGACCCGTCCGTTTGAGTGCTGTGGTAATCGCCATTCTCCGCTGATGGATTATGACGCGACCTGGCGAATTGGGGATGAGGGGAGCGTTGATAAGGTATGGCGTTGGTCCGAATCAGAGCGTCATGCGGTTTATCGTGCAACGTGTCCGGATTGTGGTCGGGAAGCCGTCGACAACCATCACGCTGGATACCAGGCATCGAAATTGTTTAGCCCGTGGCAAAAAGATAAACCATCTGATATCGCTGAGAAGTACATCAAAGCGAAAGGGGACCCGGACAAAGAGCAAGCCTGGTGGAATACCCAAATGGGGCTACCGCACAGGCCAAACCATGGAAAGCAGCTTCCTGTAGACATCCTTCTATCACGTCGTGAAGTTTTCCCTGCAAAAGTTCCAGATGGTGTCGCATTGCTGACGGCTGGAATTGATACCCAGGACGATCGCTTTGAGATTGAAGTGATTGGCTGGGGGAAAAACGAAGAGTCCTGGTCCGTTTCCCATGATGTCATTTATGGCGATCTAGAGACTGATGAACCATGGCGACGACTTGACGCGTACCTTAAACAAGTATGGCGTAGAGCTGATGGCAGGGGACTAACCATCATGGCGGCCTGTCATGACTCCGGCGGTCACCACACTCAGAAAGTTTACGAGTTTGCAAAAGAACGACTCGGGCGCCGTATCTGGGCGATTAAAGGGGAATCGGCACAGGGGGGCAAACGAAACCCAGTTTGGCCAACCAAAAGACCATCATCGAAAAGCAAGGCGCAATTCAGACCAATCATTCTGGGGGTTAACTCTGCGAAGGATGCTATTCGCGGTCGGCTGCATCTTGAGCCCCCTGCGCCGGGTATGCCTGCTGCTGGCTATATGCACTTCCCGGAGGATCGGGATATCGGTTATTTCAATCAATTACTTGCCGAACGACTCGTATACAAAGTGGTTGCTGGACAGCGCTTCAGTGTTTGGGACTCTATTCCTGGTAGGGCAAACGAAGCGCTTGATTGCCGGGTTTATGGTTACGCTGCGCTCTGTGGGCTTATGCATATGGGGCTGAAACTAAATGTGCGAGCCGCCAACCTTGAAGCCGATCCAGATAAATTTTTACCGGCACCTTCTGAACCTGAAGAGCGTGTTAGCTATGAATTGCCTGGCGCTGTAGTTAATGAACTAGACGTTGAAAAACCACGGCGGAAGCGAATATCTCAGCTTCTGCCATAAGGAGCTGCTGTGTCACAAATTACAACGTTACTGACCGGAATGAGTAATGAACAATTAAGGCAGGCGCTTAGTCAGGCACAACAGGCCTATATCGACCTGTCAACGGGTGCAAAAGGAGTCTCTTTTTCGTATACACAAGGTGATGGAACCCGATCTGTAACCTATCAGCAGACTAGTCTCGGTGATTTGCTGGCTCTTATTCAAACGATACAGGCCATGCTTGGAATCTCCAGAAGGCGTCCAATACGGGTGAGGTACTGATGAGTGTGCAAATTCTAGGGGCTGATGGCCAACCTTTGCCCCCCTCAACTCAGAAAATGAAATATGGGGCGCTGTCAGGTAGCGGGAGAGTTCCATACGATGCAGCGGACTCCTTTAGCGATCAAATGGCTAACTGGCAGCCAGCTCTGTGGTCACCAGACAATGAAATCAATATCTATCGGGACCGCATCGTTTCACGTATGCGGGACCTTGCGCGAAATGACGGTTGGGCATCGGGAACCATAACCCGTGTATTAGATAATGCAATTGGTGCGAATTACCGTCCTATCTTTAAACCCGATTACCGAATGTTGCGGCTCATCACTGGCAACAAGGCGTTTGATGCTACCTGGGCGGATGAGTACGGAAAGGTTATTGAGGCGCATTGGCGCTCATGGGCCAATGATCCTGGGCGTTATTGTGATGTTGAACGAAAACAAACGGTGTCTCAGATGTTGCGGTTGGGTTTTCGTCACAAGCTGCTCGATGGCGATGCTCTATTGGTCCTGCAGTACCGGACTGACCGTTTGGGTCCAGGGCGAGGACAATACGCCACGACGCTACAAGTCGTCGATCCTGATCGCCTGAGTAACCCGCAGCAAAATTTTGATATGCCGAATGTTCGTGGCGGCGTTGAGATTGATGCTGATGGGGCTCCAGTCGCTTACCACATTCGTGAAGCGCACATCGGTGACTGGTGGAGTGGCGCAAAAACAATGACATGGCAGCGTATTCCTCGTGAAACATCGTGGGGAAGACCAATAGTGATCCATGATTTTGATATGGAGCGCGGAGCCCAGCACAGGGGGGTGGGGATTTTGGCACCTATCGTACAGCGCCTGAAAATGCTGATTAAGTACGATGAGTCCGAACTTGAAGCGGCCATACTGAATGCCATCTTCGGTGCTTATATCGAATCGCCTTATGATGCTCAAATGGTTTCTTCAGCGCTTGGTGATACAGGAGGAGGGTTTGGTGATGGTGAAGAGCTCAGCGCATATCAAACGCAGAGAACTGAATATTACCAGGATAAACGCCTGAATCTTCAGAACGGTGCACGTATCCCACATCTTTTCCCAAATGAAAAAATAGTCACCCTGTCCGCCGCTCGACCGACCAGCAATTTTGATGGTTTCGAGAGCGCTGTTTTACGCAATATCGCAGCCGCAACAGGGTTATCAACTCAACAGGTAACACAAGACTGGTCAGATGTTAATTACTCATCTGCTCGTGCCGCCATGCTGGAAGCCTGGAAAACGCTTACCCGCCGTAGAGACGATTATGCAACCGGGACCGCACAGCCAGTTGCTTCAGCATTTGTAGAAGAAATCCACAGTATTGAATCATTACCTTTGCCTGCTGGAGCTCCCGATTTTCTGGATGCTAAGGCAGCATATTGTCGCGCTCGCTGGATGGGGCCGGGTCGAGGATGGATTGATCCTGTAGCAGAGAAAAAAGGTTCGATTCTCGGAATGAATGCTGGTCTTTCCACGCTGGAAATGGAAGCCGCAGAAAACGCAGGGGAGGACTGGGAGGAGATGCTGGATCAGCGAGCGAGGGAAATTGATGCGTTCAAAGAACGCGGCATCCCTTTACCCGAATGGGCTGAAGCTACCCCCAGCAATGCAGCCAATAAGTAACTCGGAGGCAAATTGAACCTACCACACCTGGCGCAGCGGTTGTTTAACACGCCGCTGGCCTTACACCCGAATAAAGCTGAAGTCATTATGGCCGCCGTTATGGACCGCTTTGGTATTTCTCGGGTTGAGTCATCGATGGCGATGATCGACGAGGATAGTTACAGCTATGACGATAATCGGGGGCGGGAAACCAGACGTGACTCCGGTTATGACAATGTGGCTGGCGTGGCCGTAATTTCTATTACTGGAACACTGGTGCAAAAACTTGGGTGTTTGCGGCCTTACAGTGGCATGACGGGTTATGACGGTATCCGCCAGGCATTTTTAACCGCGTTGGCTGATCCCGATGTAAATGGCATCTGCCTTGATATTGACTCACCTGGTGGTGAAGTCGCTGGATGCTTTGACCTTGTGGATGAAATTTACAATGCGAGGGGCGAAAAGCCGATTCATGCCATTCTCACCGAAAACGCTTACTCGGCGGCGTATGCCATCGCCAGTGCGGCGGACCGAATTTCTGTACCGCGAACCGGCGGTGTAGGTTCTGTGGGTGTCATCACGATGCATCTTGACTGGACCCAGCGCATTAAAGAAGACGGTCTGAAGGTCACAATCATTACTTTCGGTAGCCGAAAGGCGGAAGGTTCACCCTATCGGGAACTTTCTGCGGAGGCACTGGAAGCTATCCAGCACGATATCAACGCCATGGGCGAATTGTTCGTGAACACCGTTGCCCGTAACAGGGGGATGAGTGCAAAGGTTATCAAAAATACCCAGGCGGTCTGTTATATGGCGGCTGATGGCGTAGAAATTGGACTAGCAGATGAGGTTTGTACTCCTGATGCTGCGTTCAGACATTTACTTCAAGTAACAGGAGCCTGAGATGGCGAAGAAAACTTTAAATTTTGCTCACCTGATGGGGTTTGGCAAGTCAGCATCTGAAGAGGATGAAGACAAAAAAGCCAAAAAAGCGAAGTCCCGTAAGGCAGAAGAAGACGAGCGCGATGACGACGCAGAAGATAACGATGAGCGTGATGAAGATGCGGAGGACGATGACCGCGACGAAGACGCAGAAGACGATGATGGCGATGATAACGATCCAGATGCCGAAGAAGACGATGGCGATGACGGCAAAAAGAACGACGGGAAAGCAGCTCGCCAGGCTCGCGCCTCTGAGCGTAAACGTTGTGCCCGTATTTTCGGTAGCGAACATGCTGCAGCTAACCCCGCGCTCGCTGCTTCACTGGCCTTTAATACCGGCATGAGTTCGGCGGCAGCAATCAGTGTCCTGGCTTCTTCAGCTCCGGCACAAAAGCCACAGTTGACTCATAAACGTTCGCTTGATCAGAGGATGCATGAGAATCAGGTTCGACTGGGCCCGGATGGGAAGAAATCCTCAGTGGGCAAATCAGCGCTGGTGGAACAAATGACCAGTCTCTATAACTCTACGACAGGAGAGAAGTAATGGATCAATTTGGTCAGAATCAATTTTCGCCAGGTATGAAGAGCTCGCTGTTTGTACCAGACCAACTGGTTGCAGGGCCTCTGCAGCTTGTTACGGATACCGTGACTGTCTCTGGCGGAGATTACAAACGTGGCACAGTCCTCGGAATGATTATGGCAAGTGGTAAATATACCGCTTGTTTAAAAACGGCTAGTGATGGCAGCGAAACCCCATGCGCTATCCTGGTTGATGACGTAAATGCTGCTACCCATGGCGATCAGTCTGGTGGTGTTTACCTGATGGGTGAATTCAACCAGAACCGCGTTACTATTGATGCATCCTGGACCATTTCAGATATGAAAGTAGCACTGAGGCCGCTGGCCATTTTCCTGAAAGACAGTACCCAGGCTCCAGTTTCCTGATTTAAATCCCCTTAAATAATTTCTCTGCTTTTTTGCTTTAACCGGCAGGGGATCACTCATTCCAAATTCCTGCCGGGCTACCCGGCATTATCAAGAGACTGATTATGGAAAATATTTATGATACCAGCGTGCTGGTGCAGCTGGTTCCAAACCTGAAAACCAGCCAGAACTGGCTGCTTGACCGCTTCTTCCCTAATGTCGTTACCTACGAAACGGAAGAAGTAGCCATTGATGTCGATGTCGGCCTGCGCCGTATGTCACCGTTTGTATCACCGCTGGTGGAGGGCAAACTGGTTGAATCCCGAAAATACCAGACCAATACCTTTAAACCCGCGTATATCAAGGACAAACGAGCGCCAGATTTACGTAAGCCGATCCGCCGTCAGATTGGTGAGCGCATTGGTGGTGAATACACTACTGCCGAGCGCGAAATGCTGAACCTGCAATTCGAAATGGCTGACCAGATTGACATGGTTAACCGTCGTCTGGAATGGATGGCATCCAGCGCCCTGGTATCCGGCACCGTAACGGTCACGGGCGAAGGGTATGAAACCAAAGTGGTAAACTTCGGGCGAGCCTCTGATTTGACCATTACTCTGAGTGGTTCGGACAAATGGCCTACTACGGTTGCAGCCGGAGCAACCAACACCCAGCCGTCTGATGATATTGAAGAGTGGCAAACACTCATTTTGAAAGAGTCAGGAGCGGTACCGACGGATTTAGTTTTCACTAATAAATCCTGGAAGGCATTCCGCCTTGATACCACGATCAAAGATAACGCCATTACGTTCCCGGCACTGAGCCCTTTTGGTAACCAGATTAATGCTGGGCCACAGACGATGAAAGGCGCGGTGTATAAAGGCCGCTGGGGCAACTTTGACCTGTGGTTATACAACGACTGGTACATTGACCCGCTGGATGGTGCTGAAAAACCGATGATCCCTGATGGTGCCGTGATTATGAGCGGTGCGGACCTGATGGGGACACGTGCATTTGGTGTGATTCTCGACCCGGCATTCAACTATGGCCCGCTAGCGTATGCACCAAAATCCTGGGTAAAAGAAGACCCCGCTCAGCGCCTTATCCTTATGCAATCAGCGCCGCTGGTAATCCCAAGCCGTGTGAACGCTTCTCTCTGCGCAACGGTGGTGTGATATGACGAAAGCAACCAAACAGCCTGCTGCAGCTGAACTAAACGCAGAGGATGCCGTTGATGATCTGAATGCTGAAGGTATCGCCCCTGCGGTTGTGGTAACTGCCGACGTTCTCAATGCGGGAGGCGAAAGCGCAGGCTTTGAATGTAATGATTCTGGTGAGGAAGAAAGCGCCGACCCTGAGTTTGTTGTTCTTAAAGGAAATAGCGTACGCCACGACGGTGAAGTCTACCGTGAGAACACCGTCATCCCGGTCACGGGGAAGGATGCGGAGCGTCTTCTGAATGCCGGTATTATCGCTGATGTCAGCGTATTGCGTCAGCGCATTCTTTTGGCCCAGCCTTCAGTAACTGTCACTACGGGGTAATGCCATGGGGGTGGACTGGGATTTACATCTCTTAAGTCCGTTACATGGCATCTTCGGCGATGAGCATGAGTACCGTCCTAAAGGCGGTACCTCTTTTCTGATTAACGGTATTTTCGACCGAGGCTATGCCGTCGTGACTGAAAATCTGGACGGCGATTCAGCCATAAATACAACGAGCCCATTTCTCGGGGTGCGCGATGCGGAGTTCACTAATTCCTGCAGAGCACTCCCGGTTGTCTCCGATCGTGTGTTTATCAAAACCGTAGGCGGAAAGCCTGTTAATCAGTTGTTCGTCGTGACGAACGTTGAACCAGACAGCCATGGCGGATCAAAACTTGTTCTTAACGTAGCGAAACAACGATGAATGCTTCAGACATTCGAAAGATGGTGGTGGTGGCGCTGACCAACACCACTGATGCGGCTGATCGTGTCTTTTCTCCGCGTGACTGGCCTACATCTCCGGTGGATTATCCTGCCTTACTCATCCAGACCCCTTTCGACCATAAAAAGGCTATGGGGCGGAGTACTCCGTCGTTCACTACCGTGACAACCGTCCGTATTACTGGCCGGGTACAGGAGTATGACGGTGAAACGGATGATGATGGGGCGATGCGTGCAGAAGTGGCGCTGGAGGACCTGCGTGAACAAGTAGAGCGAGCGGTTATCAACAGTTATGAACTAACCCGGAAAATACAAAAGTACGCCGAAGTTCGCTCTACGATCAACGTTGATGCAGATGGCGAGGCTCATATGGGCCAGTTGCTGTATGAAATTGATATCGAACATTACCAGGGGCCGGAAGATTTCTACCCGGTTGAAACAGTTCCCCTGGAGGGTATGGATATCACGATCGCAATGCCGGATGGCACCTCGCAACCCGGGATTAGTATCAACCTTCAGGAGTAAATCATGTTTGTAAAACCGAATAACGGGCTCAGCGTTCGCTGCCCCGTTAAGGGCTCCCCTTTGCCGAAAGAAGGCGTAGAGGTCCCGGATAATACCTTCTGGCGTCGCCGCTTGAGTGATGGTGATGTGGTTGTGGCGAAACCGAAAGCCGCTGCAAAAGGTGATTCACGTAAAAATGAGGGATATACTGAATGACTGTTCCATTCGCTCGTGTTCCCGATAATCTGCGGGTGGGGCTGTTTTTCGCTGAGTTTGATAACTCAATGGCGAATAACGCCACAGCCACGCAGCGCACCCTACTGATCGGTGGGATACTGACTTCAGGCTCAGCTACAGCTGGCATTCCTGAGCGTGTTTCTTCTCCTGACACCATCGGTGAGCTTACCGGGAAGGGTAGTATCCTTCATGCCATGATGATGGCGTATCAGAAAAACGATACTGCAGCGGAAGTCTGGATTTTACCGCTGGAGGAAGACCCGGATTCGATGACAGGTGCAACTGGTTCGATTAAGGTCACCCGTGCGCCAACGGCAACCGGAGTCATTTCACTGTACATCGCTGGTGAGCGGATTCAGCTTACCGTTGTGGCAACGGATACCGTTGCTTCGATTGCTACTTCTCTGGCCGCTGCAATTAACGCTAAAAGTATTCTTCCGGTAACAGCCAGCGCGGCGGCTGACACCATCACACTGACGGCTAAAAACCTCGGTCTGGTTGGAAATGGTATCGATATTCGCCTGAATTATCTCGGCCTGCCCGGTGATGAACGTACGCCAGCAGGTCTGGAACTGACGATTACCGCTATGCATGACGGCGCTGGCGCTCCCGATCTTACCGGGGCGCTGGCAAACCTTCAGGACCGCACGTTTGACTTCATTGTAAATCCATATGACGACACGAGTTCTCTGGATGCGATGAAAGAGTTCTTATCCGATATCAGTGGTCGCTGGGCGTGGGATAAACAACTCTACGGTCACTCTTTCGGAACTATTGCCGGGACTTATGCTCAGTTGGGTACAAAAGGTGAAGTGCGTAACAACCAGCACGAAACCCTGATGGGCGTGAACAAATCGCCATCACCAAACTGGATATGGTCTGCCGGGTATACCGGTGCGTCGGCAGTTAGTCTGCGTAATGATCCCGGTCGCCCTGTTCAGTCTCTGGCCATTATGGGTGTACTGGCTCCAGCATTGCAGGACCGTTTTGAACTGACAGAGCGTAATAACCTGCTGTACAGCGGCATTTCTACGTTCACGGTTGATGATGACGGTACGGTTCGTATTGAAAACCTGATCACCACCTATCAGAAAAATGCATACGGCGATGCGGATGATAGCTATCTGGAAGTAGAAACACTCTTCAGCCTGATGTTTGTCACTCGTTACCTTCGAACTGCAGTAACCAGCAAGTTTGGGCGAATGAAGCTGGCGGCTGATGGTACCCGCTTTGCTCCTGGTGCTGCGATTGTTACCCCGAACATTATTAAAGCGGATCAGATCGCCGAATACGGAAAGCTGGTGTGGAACGGGTATGCACAAGACAAAGAGGCCTTTGCTAAAAACATTATTGTTGAGCAGAACGCCAAAAACCCTAACCGCGTTGATGTGTTGTGGCCGGGGACTCTCATGAACCAGTTGCGCATTTTCGCGTTACTCAACCAGTTCCGCACCCGGGCTGAATCAACAGGAGCTTAAACGATGGCAGGTGATACTTCTAACCGCCTGGCGGGAACCGCGTATGTCACCGTTAACGGTGTGACGGTGATGGTGGAAGGCTCCTTTAAATATCAGGTGTCTAAGGTAAACCGAACAACATTGACGGGGATGGATGGTGTTCACGGGTATAAAGAAAAGCCTGTAGCGCCGTACATTTCAGCACGATTGCGTGATAGCGGGGGGACTAACGTTTTGGGCTTTAACGAGCAAACCAACGTCAACATCGTTGCTGAGCTGGCAAATGGCAAAACGATTATTGGTGAAGGGCTCTGGACGGTAAACGTTCAGGAAGTGGAAAGCGAAGATGCAGTGTTTGATGTGCGCTGGGAAGGTCGGGAAGTAACGGAGAATTGATATGGCAGAAATTGAACGTACTAAGGTCATTATTTTAGCGGTGCCGCTTACTGATGAGGCAAAAAAAACTCGCTATGAGCAGTTGGAACTGAAAGCACCAACGTTGAGTCAGGCGGAACAATTCTATGAAAAGCAGGCATCATCTTCGTCTCTTGCTGCTATGCGTCTGCTTATCGCACTTGTGGCCGATACGCGCGAAAGTGTGCTGGCTCCAATGGACTTCATTGATTTTCGCAAGTGTGAGGAGTATCTGCTCAGTTTTTTGACCTGGAAACCCTAACAGCCTGGCAAGAAGCTGCCGCTGACGTCACGTTTTACTTTCGATGGACAGAAGATAGGGCGTGGGGAATGACCCGCGCCCGATTGAAATGGTGGATAGCGCAGGCATCCCGGATCAACAAACTCAGGAAACCTGAAGACGATGAGTAATGTCTTTGATTTTGAGCTGGTGGCTAATGATCAAGTCAGTGATGTCATTGACCGTATTAATGAAGCTATCCGTGGTCTTGAACCTAAGCTCGATAAAACGAAAGAAGGGCTTCAGTTAGGTGGACAGGAGACAGTTGATGGGTTGAATGGTTTTATTTCGCGTTTTGAAAATCTGTCTAAAACTGCCAGGGATAACGTGCAGCTTATCGGGGATATGGTTCCTCCATTGAAAATAGTTGGGGAGCTATCTGGTAAGCTAGGGGCGCTTGGCGTTGCTGGCGCTGTGGGCTATGGGCTAAAACAAGTCGCATATGGATTCAGGGAGGCATCCCGGGAAGCATACAATCTCGATGTATCTGCAAAAAATGCCGGAATGCGAGTCGATGATTTTTCTCGTCTTGCTGGAGCGATGCGCATTCTTGGCGCTGATAGTGAAAGCGCCAATGCCTCTATTGATGGTATGGCGAAAACGCTGAAAGAAGCTGCCAGTGGCGCGAATGGACAGGTACTTGGTGCGCTTGCACAGATCGGTGTGCAGATACAGAAAAATAATGATGGTTCTGTTGATACGCTAAAAACATTACAGGAGATCGCTCGTGTCTTCCCTTCGTTGCGTCCTGAGCAGCAGAAGTCAGTCGCTGATGCTCTTGGGCTGACACCTGAAATGTTGGCGTTAATGCGCGAAGGTGAGCGCATGAAAACACTGCTGGCTAAATCTGATGAGTTTGGACTAACAATTGATCCTGAGCTTAACAAAGAGCTCGGTGATATTAACGGTACGATGAATGAGCTCAGCGCTTCCTGGGATGGCTTGTGGCAGCGTTCTAAAAACAAAGCTCTTAAGGCATTACTCTCTGATGGCTCGGTGAAAGATGGGTTAGAAGGCGTTACTGACCTTTTCACTAACGGTGATTTTACGGGGCTTTCGCATGCTTTAGGGTTTATTAATAGTTCTGATGCTACAAAGCTAAGGCGTATTCAGGGAGATAAGGAACTTTATAACAGCCTTCCGAGAAGTGAACGCGGAATGGTTGATGGTGGATTCATGACTGACGCCGTAAGGAAACGTTATGACGCTAATTATAGAGCTACAGATAGTGCGCTTCAGTTACAGGAGGATATAGCCGCCATAAGCCGGCCTGATGGTGGTGGGAAAAATCAAATCGCATACAACCAAGGTGGTAAGTATGACGCTATTCTTAATGAGGCGGGCAAACAGTACGGTGTAGACCCTCGTTTACTGAAAGCTATTATGACCCAAGAGTCTGGAGGGAATCCGCAGGCTATTAGCAGAATGGGGGCCAAGGGTTTGATGCAAATTATGCCTTCAAATTTTCCATCTACAGGTGTCACCGATTGGACTGATCCTAAGCAGAATATCTTGGCCGGGGCACAGATTCTTTCTGAAAATTTGAAAAATTCTGGAGGAAATCTTCCGTTAGCTCTTCGTTATTATAACGGCGGATACGATACGCGCCACTGGGGCAAAGAAAACCAAGCTTATCCTGGGGCTGTGCTTGCACACTATCAGCGTATAATTAATAGTGAGTCTCAAGGTGATAGTAGTGTATCCGATGCTGGAATCTATCCGCCGTCAACTGGTGATTCTGGTGGAGGTGGGTCCATTATTTCGGCAAGAGATAGCGGTAATGGAGCGATGGCGGATAATTTTGCTCGTTCTCTGAAAGAGGCTATGTCTGACCAGAAAGTTAAATTGGAGATTACTCTGGTTAACGATAAGGGAGAGAAAAAAAGCTACAATGTCGGTAACAACGGCAGAATAACCACAGCAATGAACTATTAGCTGTACCCACAAAATAATGGTTTCTGATGACAAAATCGGCTAAGAGAGGCACACTTCTAAACCGGCAGTAGATTTTTTGTTTTTTATATAAGCATATAGACTGGTGGATAATGAGTGTTTATCAAGGGTTGATTACTTTATTGGTCGTTTTCTTTATTTCACTTTTCCTTTCTTTCAGGAAGGAAAGTAATAAAAAAAGAACGATATCAAGATTTGTTGCGGTTGTTTCTTCTGTAATATTGGTTGTTTTGTTTTTCTCCCTGCGCAGTGAGCTATCTGAAATAGATAAGTGTAAGATTGATTATCAAGGATTTTACACAAACAATGCTCTATGTTACGGAACGACAAATGTCACACATAATTACCTGGATACGAGTGGAATAAGTGTTATTGGGGTTATGAATATATCTCCAGATTCTGCCGTTATAAAAACGAAAGATGGGCACACGTTGATTGTTACAAAATCCCCTGGAGGATTCGCGGTGCACCAGTAACTATCTAATAAATTAATGCAAAACCGCCAATAAATGGCGGTTTTTTATTTTGGAGGTCTAATGCCAATTATTCAGGATGCAATTACCTCTTTAATGGGCGGTGGTGCAAGTGATGACTGGCAAAGTCAGTTGCAACCAAGCTCATTTCGCGGTGTGCCATTTGCGGTCGTTAATGAAGAAGGAAGTCATGGCCGCCGCCAGGCTATACACGAATATCCATATCGCGACACTGCATGGATTGAAGACTTTGGACAAGGTACACGGCGGTTCGTTATTCGAGGTTTTCTAATTCAAAACAGTTTGGTTTATGGCGGTGGTGATGTGATCACTCAGCGCCAATCTCTGATAGCCGCTTGTGAAGAAAAGGGAAGTGGTACCCTGGTTCATCCCATCCATGGTGAATTAACGGTGTCTATTCCTGAAAACGGCCTTCGCATTACCGGCTCGATGGAAAGTGGGCGGGTATTTGAATTCACCTTAATGGTGATTGAGTCAGGGGCTAAGGTTTTTGCCATCACTGATGGAACGGCAGCTGGCGACACTGTGAAAACAAATTATTTAAAAATGGTTACTACGGCTGTGGCCAGTACGCTTGCCCGGATAAAAGGTGAAATACGCGGTGTAACTCAGGCAATTAATACCATTAAAGGGACAGTAGCATTTTGGACTTCGATGGTTGACAGCACTGCTAGTGAGGTGACCAACGTCAGTAACGTCCTTAAATCCACCTTTGGTAATAACAAATACGGACGGTATAGCAAAGGTTCTGTAGGTGGGAGTACTTCAGCTTTTAGTGGCTCATTATTAACCGCAGATGTAGATGATGATCAGGTATTGACTGATTTGGTTGCCGCGCAGTCGGTTATGGACCGCAAAAAAATTACAGATATCGTTGATGAACTGAATAATTCATCAACTTCTGATGAATTTGTTCAGGGTATTGCTGATGTTGTTAATTCTATTCTGAACAGTGCCGGTAGTGTGAATGACAGGATTTCAGCACTGGAGAAACTCGCTAATTCCATAAGCACTGAATATCAGCAATCTGATAGTAGTAAAGCAATCTCCGCGACCATCAATACGTTGATTATTGTGTTGTGTACTGGAGCAATGACCAGCTCAGCAGCAGATGCAAACCCGACTAGTCGGGATGAGGCTGAACAGTTAGCGCAGCGTGTTTCTCAGCAGTTGGATGAAGCATTGGTAGTCGTTGGCGATCGTGCAGATGATGAATTATATAACGCTCTGCTTAGCATCAGGACCGCTTTTATTTCGACAATGATGGCACGCTCATCGGGATTAAGTGACCTGATGCTGGTGACAATGACTCAGCCTATACCCGCACTTACCCTTGCAAATCGCTTATATCAGGATGCTTCTCGTGCCGATGAATTAATTCAGGAGGCGCTTGTTCCGCATCCGGCATTTATGCCGCTTACGATGAAGGTGCTGAGACAATGAGTAAAGACAATGATCAGGATGTCGTTTCACTTACTGTTGGCGGCAAAATCATTGAGGGCTGGGATTCCGTTCGTGTAACAAGGGGAATAGAACGTTTCCCTTCTGATTTCGATCTTGGTCTGATGGATTATTATCCCGGCAGTGACAATAAGCAGTTGGTTGAAGAGGGAATGTCTTGCAGCGTCACCATTGGCGATGATCTGACTGTTACCGGCTATGTTGATGACTGGGAACCAGCGATATCACGCTCTCGCCATGAAGTAAGAGCCACGGGGCGTAGTAAATGCCAGGACCTTGTCGATTGCTCAGCTGAATGGCCCAATAACGTTATTAATGCCAGCAATGCGCTTGAAATCGCTCAGCGCCTGGCATCGTACTATGACATTCAGGTTTCGACTGATGTCGATGATTTGATTAAGGTCCCTCAATTCACCATTAACTGGGGTGAATCACCACAGGAAATTATTGAAAGGGTCGCCCGGTGGTCAGCATTACTCTACTTCGACCTGCCCGATGGAAATCTGTTACTGACTCGTGTGGGTACACGACGGGCTGCCAGCGGTATCGCAGAAGGCGTGAACGTTGAACAGGCATATTATCGCAGGTCAATGTCTGATCGGTATTCTGACTATGTTGGTGTTTCTATGGGGATATCACCGATCGCTGGATTCTCACCTGATACAGCATATGACGCGGTAACGCTGGCGACAGCAAGGGACCCTGAAGCTGCCAAAATGCGTTATCGAAAGCATATTTCCATTATCGAAAGTACGTTGATGGCCTCTCATCAAGCGCAGCGTGCGATTGACTGGGAAATGAATCGGCGATATGGGCGCTCAAAACAATTATCTGTAACCATCGACTCCTGGCGGGATAAGGATGGGAAGCTTTGGGAGCCAAACACTTTGATCCCGGTTGACCTTCCAACATTGCAGATTCCTGATACTGAATTACTCATTGCTGAAGTGACTTATATGCGAGACGACAACGGTACACATGCGCGTTTAGCGCTGATGCCGCCGGAAGCTTTCGCAATCCAGCCTTATGCCTTTTATCAGCAGATACCAGGACTTAATACATGAACCAGAACTTGAAAAAAGCAGCAGCGCGGATTGCTGGGATGCTGGGGATTGGGCGGATCACATCTCAGAAAGACAGCGGGGAAATTCAAAGCGTTCAATATCAGACCCCATTGGAGGTTGCCAGTGCGCCTCGGATGGCGGACTTCGGTTTTTCCTCCGGACTTCCAGTAGGTACTGATGTTGTTATTGCTTTCATTGGTGGTGATCGTTCAAGCCCAGTAATCATTGCATCAAACCATCAGGGATATAGACGAACTGGGCTGAATGCTGGGGAAACAGCCATCTATAACCAGTGGGAGATGGAAGTGTTGCTTACTAAAAACGGAATTTTTATTGATGCTAAGGGGAAGGACGTTGAGGTAAATAACGCCACTAACGTCACTATTAATGCCAGCGATGGAATTCTGGCAAATACTCCGGTTTTAAAGTGTACCGGAGACATTATTGATAACTGTGAGAGCAATAACCGAACGCTTAAAGAGCTCCGCGAAGCTCACAATGATCATGACCATGTAGTTAAAAATGTTCAGAAGGGCAACGACGAAGCTACCAGTGAGAAAACAGAGGAGCAGGTTCAATGAGTGATTTTGCTTCCTTCTGGAATGTGGACGAAATGATTGCCGACTGGCAGGAAGGCGCGGGGATGCTATCTACCGATTATGACCTTCAAACGGTGATTTTAATCAGCCTTTTTACCGATCGGCTGGCGCGTTCTGATGATGATTATGGGGATAGTGACCGTCGTGGCTGGTGGGGCGATTCAGGTGACGATCAGCAGCTTGGCTCACGGCTTTGGTTGTTGCGTAGGGAAAAACTGACGACGAATGTGGCAATAAAAGCCGAAACGTACGCGCTGGAAGCCCTTACCTGGCTGAAAGACGACGGTGTTGTAAGTGACGTTATCCCCGTAGCCCAAATCGTTATGCCAAATCGCTTGAACCTTATTATCCGGTATTTATCGCCGGGGAAAGACTGGCAGGAAAGCCGGTTCTACTGGATATGGGAGAAACTTTAAAATGCCGTTTAAGCGAAAGACACTGAGTGAGTTACGGGATGAAAACCGTAATTTTCTTCAGGCTGAACTAAAAAACGTTGGCGCTCTTCTTCGGTTTGCCAACCTTAAGGTCGTTGCCGATATGGATGCAGGTATGGCACACCTGCACTACGGCTACCTTGATTATATGGCGCTTCAGTCCAACCCGTTCACGGCAACTGATGAACACTTAGCTGGATGGATGGCGTTAAAACGTGTCTACAGGAAACCCGCCAGCGCAGCTAAATCAAAAGATGTGAAAGTGGTCGGGACTGCAAACCGCATTATTCCCGCCGGAACGATTTTGAACAGGGGGGATGGCTATCAGTACACGGTTGACTTGGAAATTAAAATTCAATCTAGCGGGGAAGGGCATGGAGCAATCACCGCCATTTTACCAGATGTCACAGATGATATTACAGGCGGTGGCGCTAACGGAAATGCCGATGCAGGAACGGTACTCACTCTGGATGTGAACATTGCAGGTGTTGAATCCCAATTAACCCTAATTGAGGCGGCTACAGGTGGCGCAGATATTGAGGATGAAGAGGCTTTTCGGAGTCGTGGCCTGCTCTCATGGCAAGAGCCTCCACAAGGGGGAAGTGATACCGATTATAAAAAATGGGCGCTGGAGGTTCCTGGGGTCACGCGAGCCTGGGTAAAACGCAGGCTTAATGGTGCTGGGACGGTCGGTGTTTACATCATGTGTGATGGAAATATCAATGACGGCTTCCCGGTTGGAACTGATGGAATATCGCAGCTTGAGGAATGGGGAGCAGTAAAAGCATCTGGTGATCAGTTATCTGTTGCCGATCATATTTATCCACTTCAGACTGACACTGCGATTATTTTTGTTTGTTCGCCTATCAGGAAAATTATTGATTTCGAAATAGCAGGCATCAAAGATGCTGACAGCATTACCGTCAGCAATATTAAAAGTGCAATAACAACTCTCTTTTTTGATGAATCTAATCCGGATGGGACTGGAAAAATTGATTTGTCAGACATCAATAAAAGCATAAGTAATGTAGACGGAACGAAGGGTTATATTCTCAATCGTCCATCATCAAACGTTACTTTTAATGTTGGTGAAATTCCGGTGTTGGGGGAGGTGGAATTTGTATGAGCCTTTATTCCCAAAATGATTACGCTACAGCGCTTGGTGCTTTATTGCCAACAGGGAGGGCATGGCCGAGAGCAAAACAGACCGTACAAGCAGCAGTTTTACGTGCATTAGGCAGTTCACTCCAGCGCTCTGATAATGATGCTGTGAACCTTATTATCGGTGCATTCCCATCAACAGCAACCGCTATGTTATCAGAATGGGAAAGTACTCTCGGTTTACCAGATGACTGCGCGATTGGTGAAATTGATGGTATCAGTGATAGACAGCGTGCCGTTGTCTCTAGATTGATAAGTACTGGCGGCTTGAACCGAGATTATTACATACGTGTCGCTGCAGCATTGGGTTATACGATTACGATCACGCAGTTTCGGCCAGCCATGAGTGGAATGTCTATGTATGGTGATGCGCTGAATGGCGATGAATGGCCCTTTACCTGGAGGATTAATGCGCCAGAAACAACAATTAAATACGCTTTGGCTGGTTCTGCGTATTGCGGTGATCCATTAGCTTCCTGGGGTAATAAACAGCTCGAATGTGCAATTAATAAGATAGCTCCATCTCATCTGAATCTTATCTTCAGTTATTCCTAATTCAATATTTTAATTATTATCACTTACTAGTGAGGATTAATCATGCTCAGAATCGGGCAGGTTGAGTCGTCTGCAACAGTAGACGGAAAATATACAGACGGTAGCGTTGCTGGGGGCATCGCAGCGACACGACTCCGCGCCGCAGCTTTTAATGCCCTACAGGAAGAGTTGGCTAACATCATAGAGTCAGTAGGAATGTCCCTTGATCCTGATGATATGACACAGGTACTCGGGGCATTAAAAAAACAGTTTCTCAGCCGTACTAACCCATTTGCAGACATTAAGGCTGATGGCGCAGCAGTGGTGGCGGAGGCTCTCGCAAACCTTCGTTTAACAGAAACGCATTTTGGGTCTCTTCTGGAGTGTAAAAAAATAACCTCATCCGGCACGTATAATGCAACGCCCGGCACTAAAATGGTGATCGTCGAATTGTTAGGAGGCGGTGGTTCGGGCGGTGGAAGTGCCGTATCAGCATCTGGGAAACAGTCCTTTAGTGGCGGAGGTGGCGCTGGCGCATACTTGAAAACCATGCTGACAGAAGGATTTGATAACGTCTTTGTAACTATAGGAGCTGGCGGAGTTGGCGTTACGGGAGCTGATGGTGGAAATGGAGGGGATACAAAATTTGGCAATAACATTGTTGCAGGCGGTGGTAATGGCGGTTCGCCAATGATGACGCAGGGAGGTGGTCTTGGTGGTGGTGAAGGCAAAGGCGGTGTTGCCTATGGTGCGAATATTATCGCATCTACAGGTCATACCGGTTGGTCAGGTATGGCCTTTGATGTGACATATGCCGTATCTGGCCGTGGAGCTGAATCAATGTTGTTCCCCGGAGGGCAGGCCAGCGGAACGCAGACTGTGAATAATGGCTATGACGCGCTTGAATATGGCTGCGGTGGCGGCGGAGCATGCTCACGTTCTACAGCAACAGCTTTCAGGGGTGGGGCAGGTTCACAGGGCATTGCTATCATCTGGGAGTATGCATAATGGTCATTATGGCAATTATTAAAAATGACGTAGTAGTTAATATTATCGTTGCTGAACCAACGCTAACCATCCCTGATTTTGACGTTATTCCCGTTGAAAATTCTGGTATTGCTGGTACCGGTTACTGGCGAGATAATGATGGTAATTGGCTCCCGCCTGAACGGGAAGCCAGTGCTATATATTAAGCTTGTGCCATTGGTAACTCGGGCCATACGGGTTTTGCTGTATCAACGCGCATCAGCAAGACCCGGTATATTTTCCACGCTGCCAGCGCGGCGACTTCCTCCGTTTTGGCAATATCAGCATCAACAGCATCCTGTCGCCACTCAATTTCAGAGTCAGCGATCGCACGCAGGGATTGTTTCGTTCGCACAGCCTGTGCAATGAGCTGCTCCTGCGATAGTGCTGGAGCATCAACCCATGAAGGTATGCCGCTACTGTCTGAACCAAGCACCTTCCCGTCTGGAGGCTGGCTGAAAAACGACGCATACAACTCGTCATCGATTTCCACCCCGTCCTCAGGCCACTCGTCTGACTCCTCATATTTTCCTTTCAACGCCAATGCATAAAACGCATTATTTTTTGCACTGTAGTACATCGTCATATCAGTATCCTATTGCCATCCATTTACAGGTAAGCGCTGTGGGATTAAAGGTTGTACCGTTCCACGTGGAACATCCGGTGCGGAACTGGTTAAGGGATATCGGGTACGCCTGGGAAATCTCGGGATAGGCCGTTTCTGATGGATTGGAAGAAATGCAGACCGCACCGAATAAATTGGGGAACGTCGTTGGCAGAGCGACCACCTGATTATCGCTGTAACCCCCCATGCCCCATTGTATGATTACGCCAGAAGGCAGAACCTGAAATCCTGATGCAGATTTGTTATAGCTGAAGCTGTCCATTGATGGGACCTGGTATGTTGCTGATGTACCAATATCGCGTTGTGCTGCAGTTCCCAAACCTAAACTCACCCTGGCTGTAGCCGCGTCATTAGCACCTGTACCACCAGATACAAGGGGTAACGGTATATAACTGGCCCCTTTTCTCAGCCCCCATATTCCGTTATTAAACGCCAGCAATACACTCAACCCATCCGGGGTAGTCATGCCGGTATGATCTGCGCCAGTTTCAATACGCTTTTTTATTTCTCCCAAACCAAGGTTTAAGATAATGAATGGTTACGTGTGAAATAGCCCTATGTCTGAGCCTTGGACAAAGATATCAGTGAATGAATAATCAGATTTCGGATACTGGACATCCATGATGTTTATCAGCCAGGATTGAAGGCGTTAACTTATCACTGGACGCAAGATAATGGATACAGTTGAACAACTTAACGGGACGTACTTTTATGCTGGCCACTCCAGTCTGAGTGCAAGTGAACTGCTCTTTATGATTTTTTGCGAAGAGGTTGCTGAACAGCTCGGCGTAGATGATTTCGGCGCTATTGTTGCTATTCTTTCTGGCCGCAATGTGGTGCCTACACGTCAGAAACCCTCTGGCGCGATTAAGGGCACGTCTTATGCTTCTGAAGCCTCGCGTAAAGTGTTCGGAAAAGCTAAATTTCCTCTCGGTATCAAACTTCCTTCTGTCGTCGGCGGCTACCCTCCATCAACATTAAAAGTGCGTATGGTAGCTAAAATCGGTACGTTTGTTGGGCGGGGCGTTCCTGTGGTTGGCTGGATTATTCTGGCACATGATGTGTCCATGATTGCCTACAACACCGTGACCCATTACAACGCAGTGGCGCGGGGGAATGACAAGATATGGTAGACAATATTGAGCAACGCATTTACGACTTTGTTCTTAATCATGCAGGACGTTATATCTTCAAAAAGCCCGCGATAAGTCCTGAAACAGACCTTGATACAGATCTGAATTTCGATGATGACGAGGCAGAAGAATTGATGGATGCTTTTTTTACTGAATTTGAAGTAGAAAAAGGAGGGTTCTCCATCAAAACCTACTATCCGGATATTCCAGTTTCCTTGAACCCCTTCAAAAGGAAAGAGCCTGTACCAGTGCCCGATTTCACCCTGGGGATGTTGATTAATTCTGCCAAAGCTGGCCGCTGGCTTTATGATTAATTATCAGTTTTTGCGTATTCGGCTTAGGTAAAAACTATGTCATCATCGGCCCTTTTTAGGGCTTTGCATTATGCAGATTGGCTATGTCAGAGTATCAACAAATGACCAGAACACTGCGCTACAGAGAAACGCGCTAAACAGCGCAGGATGTGAGCAGATTTTTGAGGATAAGATCAGCGGAAAAACATCCGAGCGCCCAGGTCTAAAAAGAGTTCTCAGAACTCTCAGCGAAGGAGATACGCTGGTGGTCTGGAAGCTAGATCGGCTTGGTCGCAGTATGCGGCATCTGGTCACTTTGGTGGAGGAGCTTAGAGATCGAGGGATTAACTTTCGTAGCCTGACAGACAGCATAGACACCAGTACGTCGATGGGCCGGTTCTTTTTCCATGTGATGGGGGCTCTGGCAGAGATGGAACGAGAGCTGATTGTTGAGCGAACTCGGGCAGGCTTAGCAGTTGCTCGCGCAGAAGGCCGCATAGGTGGGCGTCGACCAAAATATAAGCCAGAAGAATGGGCGCAGATGGGGCGATTGATTGAAGGAGGAATGGAGAGAAAGAGGGTAGCAATCATTTATGATGTTGGTATTTCGACGCTGTATAAGAAGTTTCCAGCTGGATGATTTGTATTAGCTTAGACTCGAACTGATATTTTTCGCGGACAGAACACAATCTAATCTTACAGTCGGCTTTGAGCGAGGAGTGGACATTTCACTTCTGACGACTCAGTTAACACATTGAATTAAGCATACATTCATCAACGCTCTCACCACCGTAACAACTGCTGAGGATCAGCCCGCAAATACATCAGAAGTGGTATTAAACGAACAGTGTTGACTGCCAATCAGTTTTTCAGACGCAAATCTCATTCTTACCGTACATTTTGAGTGGATTACCGTAGGGCCTCAGACCCTGTGTCCTGCAATTTGAGCGGGTTGTCGGCAAGACTGGTCTCAGTCAGCAAGAGATGTAATGAGTGCCTCTGTTTCATCTAGCAGCAAAGTTTGCACCAAAACACACGAGCAGCAATAAGCTTGCTGTCAGTGCTGTTTGTTAGCTATCATCACTGTTAGCTCTTTAGCGTATGGACGATTTTTGCGTCTAGTCGGGCGGTTAGCCAGACTCTAACTTATTGAGCACTTTTATGATTGCGATAAACACTTCATCGCATCATAAAGTGTTATGATGCGATGAAGTGTTTATCGCGGCTTCTAGTAAAGGGCTTTCAGGGTGACGGGGCATAATTGCGTTCTGCCACCCTGAATTATAAACGATAGATGAAGATAGAGCTCCCATATCAGGACATCGGCATTAGCAGAATTAAGCTTGCATCTACTGCACGGCGAAGTCCGCTAAAGTATAAAGTCTATAAAATACCCAAGCGTCGCTCTGGAGTCAGAGTAATTGCTCAGCCAACCCCAGAAGTAAAGGATCTGCAACGCAAACTCGTTGATTTTCTTCGCACTCAACTCACGGTCCATCCCTGCGCCACCGCTTATGAACCGGGGAAAGGCATCAGGGAAAACGCACAGCAGCATGTAAACAATCGTTATCTGTTGAAGATGGATTTTTCCAATTTCTTTAACAGCATCACGCCTGAGATATTTAAAAATGCGCTGTTGCATGATTCAGTGGAAATTGATGACAATACTTTAATGCTGTTGATCAACATCTTTTTTTGGTGTCCGGGTAAGAAACTCTCGGGTAAACTGGTATTAAGTGTCGGCGCACCATCATCACCATTTATTTCTAACTATGTGATGAAAAAATTTGACCAGTTGTTGTCGGAAATATGCGATCAGGCGGGTATAACCTACACCCGTTATGCGGATGACATGACCTTTTCAACTCAGCGTGAGAACGTGCTGTTTATGCTCAAAGAGCAAATTGCCACGCTGATTGTGCAGTCCGGTTATGAAAATATCACCATCAATGAAAGCAAAACTGTATTTTCATCGAAAGCGCATAATCGTCATGTTACTGGCGTGACCCTGACGAATGACAACCAACTGTCGGTTGGCCGGAAAAATAAACGTTATGCCTCATCATTGATCTTCAGATTTAAACTGGGGGAACTCAGTGCTGATGAAACTCTAACGTTAAAAGGCTTACTTGCACATTATTTCCATATTGAGCCGGGGTTTAAGCTTTCCATGCAAAAAAAATACGGCGTAGAAATTATTAACGACATCGTAAATTATCAGGAATGAATAAATGAATCGGACGGTTAAAAAAATAAAAATGGGTGCTGATCATGATAATTCGATCAAAGACCAGTATAAAATGTTTAAGTATTATAAAGAGGGAATGTTTGTTGAAGTCGACTCTGCTAAATCTTCACGTTATCGTCAGATGTGTCTTAATAACCTGAAAGAATCACAGTTTCGTTTAAAAAGAGTAAGGCTGGTAAACTATAAAGGCTTTAACGAACTATCGATTAATCTAGATAACGATGTTATCCTGATCGCCGCAAATAATGGCTATGGTAAGACGGGGGTTCTGGAAGCGATTTATCTTTCTCTTTCATGGTTTTATCGGCTGGTTTATGGTTCTAACCAGGGATGGAAGTTCGGTGATAAATACATCAACCGCCTAGTCAGTAATGCCGGGATGCTAGTTAATCTGGAAGTTTCGGTCGGGAATGACAAAAAATCCTCCGACTATCAGATCGACATTGCCCGCTCCCTTGGTGCTTCTTCGGTTAAAAGTGACTACGCTGATTTTAAAGAGCTGGCTGAAATGTATATGGAATTTCAGAACAGTGGCATTGTGGCGCCGATGTTTGCTTACTACTCAGTAGAGCGAGGTAAGAATTACCCAGACGGTGGATTCACGTCTGTGATTGAAAGCGGTTCCAGCAAGCTGTTGGATAAACTTTACCCGGACTCTTCACTGACGCTTTCTTCTAATATCTTTGCCAACTTTATCAAATGGGCTGCCGAAATAAAGATTAAAAAAAGCGTTTCTAGCGAAGATGAACAAAGCGAAAAAATTAAAAGTCTCAAAGAATTCATCTATCACATCAGTCATTCTGATCTTGCCGATGAAATAAAAAACACACTAATTAGCCAGAAAGAGAAGGAAGTCGAAATCATCTTTAGCAGCCAGTCGGCGGATAAATCGACCAATCTTGACCGGATGGAAAAGATTGTGGATATGATTTTCGCACTGGGATGCGATTTCATTGATGATATTTCTTCTATCCAGTTAAAATACGATGAAAAGCTGGATGCATTAGATCTTGTATGTGTAAAGCGAGATTGTGAAATCAGTGCTTCCTATCTCTCTCATGGTGAGAAGAGCACGCTTTCATTGCTATTCGATATCGCTCTGAAGCTGATCTATACCTGTGGCACCGAAGACCCATTCAACGGTCACGGAATCGTCTTTATAGATGAGGTTGAATTACACCTGCATCCCTCATGGCAGCAGTCCCTGCTCAGTAAATTGAAAAAAACCTTCCCGAATGTCAAAATTATTGCCACCACCCATAGCCCTAATATCCTGAATACCGTTGAAGAGCAGGCGATCAGGAAAATTAAAGTCAAAGATAATCGATTTTATATTGAGATCCCGACCTTTTCATATGGTGCAAAGTCTTCTCAGGTGCAGAGTGATATCCAAGATGTTGCAGCACGGCCCGATGTCGAGCCAGTACAAAATCTTGCACGTTTCCGTGAGATGATGAAAAACAATCAGTACGACACGCCAGAAGCACAGGCGCTTCTAGAGAAAATTCTGCAATGGGGCGATGATCATGACCCGGATGTCACCAAACTGAAAATTGATCTGGAACTCAGAATAAAGCGTAATGCCAAGAAGGTTAGCAAGGAGCAATAATGAGAGGCTTTAGGAAAGCGCGGCTGAGCAATGACATTCTGGAAGATTATATTGCAGTGCCAGGAAATGAGAATAATGGCTGGAAGGATGAATTCTATACCACCCTGGCTTCTCCCGACAGGAACCGTCTGAAAAATGAGATAATTACCGATCAGGCTGGTCTCTGTGCCTATTGTGAAAAAGCACTCAGAGATGAAGGTGACAACAAACCACTAGGATTTAAAGTTGAACACTTTATTCCTGAAAACAGCAAAACTATTAAAAAAATGATTGCGGCCGGGCAGCCCGCACCCACCACTAACTACTCGCTGTTGTGGACCAATCTGTTGGGGTGCTGCTTTGGCGGGGAACACTCGCGCTCAGCAAGCTATATTGGGTCCCTGACAGATCAAGCTAATCTGAGCTGTGATGTGCCCAAATCCAATCATAACTGGTCGGAATTGATCCTCGATCCTTCGCAAGAGCCTCCTGACGATGGAACATGGTTTGAATTCGATGAAGAAGGATTGATGGATGTCTCCGCAGATTGCCCGACTCAGTATGTGGATAAAGCCCGGCAATCAATTGAAATGTTGAATTTAAACTGTGTCAGATTAACCCGTCTACGGCTGGCAGCACTGGAGTCACTTAGTACTATTAGTGATGAAGCGGATATCGCTGTATTACTCAGCAAGGATGCTGCAGGTATCTACGGTGAGTTTATCTCGCTGAGAAAATGGTATCTGGCTTAAGTTATTGCGCTCTCTTAGGGGGCAGCGCCGTCTGCCCCACTCTGCTGCATTTATGCCCTTGCTGACGATCAATAACCGATTTGACCTCCTCCCGTTTGATTAATTCATCATGATGACAGCAATGTCCGCTATTGGCACAAAGCTGCTTGTTGCAAGGAAAGGATGTTAAATTTTAAATGTACCGAGAGTAGAAGCGCTTCGTTTGCATCTGGACTGACCTATGCAGTTTACTCAGATTATCCAAACGTCAGCATTGGGCCCCCTTTCAACGGGCTAGAAGAACTCCATTTTTTCATAAGGATAAGTTATACAGGCGCTGATGCGGCTATCCAAATCTCCATCATGAACTTCCAGCTTGTGCCCATCCGGATCCAAAAAGTAGATAGATTTACCTCCGCTCTTGTTTGTTTTCCACTCTGTAATACCCGATGATTTTAGGTGATCAGCATACACATCGAAATTTTCGCTTAGGATGCTAAATGCGTAATGAGTGTAATCCTCCCGAGCAGTCACTACATCAGCAGAAAGACATAACCATAAATCTCCCAGACACAGGTAAGCGCCGCTGGCCCATCTGGCCTTAGGTATAAAACCAAGAATATTAACGTAAAAATCAAAACTTCTTGAAACATTACTTACGGCGATTGTTATGTGATTCAGTCCATTTAGCATACAGTGTCTCGTTAGCAGGGTGTGGGAGGTTAAGAGTACTTCAGCTCATCGCCTGCGTGAATCGGAAGTGTTAGGTTCGCTCCTGGCACAGAGCTGCCAGTCAAATTATATTTAGCTCTATGGCGTAACAGTGCCAAATCAAGTCTGAGCTAATACAGATGATTGCTTATCCGCTACAGCTTTCAGTGATGCGAACCGTAGAGGAACGCAATAAACATTATTCACTTACAAGCCAGAACTCAGCCTCTTCAAACATCTCCTGAACAGCTCGGCTAATTTGTTCCTTTTTATGTTTGCTGGCGTCGCTGTTAATCGCTGGGGAGCAGTCGGTATGCGCTATGGATGGTGAATTCAAAATTAAGCGATATCGTATACTTCCGAGACCATAACCGGTTAACCTGGAGAACTGTAGGAGAGGAGCTACCTGCTGATGAGGAATGGTTCTCACCATTTCATGCAGTGTTTGGCGTGATAACTTACATCATCAACGATGCGAAAACAGTGGAGTTTGATGGTTGTCCGGTGATGTAAACAGCTATCCCGTCTGAGCAATTTTTTAAATTATGTGTACATATATGAGTACACATAATTTACTTATCTTCCAATAAATTGCTTTAAATTCAACGTGTAATATATTTTTATTGCTATATCCATTTAACTAAGGGGACAAAGCGGCGGGAGTATAACGTTTTTTCTGCGCGACGTTAAGCTCACTGGCCACCAAGCGGTTAATTCATCGCCATTTATGCCTCATTTTCTTCCCCTGCGCGTTGGCTTTTTTGTTCTTTTTCCTTCGCTTTAGCCTCAGCTTTACGCGCGGTGCTCATATCGTTGCGGATTTGTGCGTGGCTTAGCAGCGCGAAAATAAATGTACCGCCGCAGATATTCCCGGCAAGTGTTGGCAGCGCAAATGGCCAAAGAAATTCGCTCCAGTGCAGGTTACCGTTAAATACCAGATAAAAAATTTCTACTGCGCCTACAACAATATGCGTTGTGTCAGCCAGAGCGATAAGCCATGTCATTAAAATGATGACCACGATTTTTGCTGACCCAGCCGCCGGGAACATCCACACCATGGTGGCGATAATCCAGCCGGAAATAATGGCGTTGGCAAACATCTCTGTCGGCGTGTTTTTCATCACGTCCATACCTATTTTCACGAAGGCATCCCGCGTCTCTTCGTCAAAAATAGGCATATATTCAAACGCCCATGCGGCAACCGCTGTGCCGACAAGATTGCCCAGCAATACTACGCCCCACAGGCGGGCCAGCAGACCAGCATTAACCCAGCCTGGTTTGTGCATCACCGGTAACACCGCCGTCACGGTATTTTCGGTAAAGAGCTGCTGGCGCGCCATAATCACGATAATAAAACCAAAGGTATAACCGAGGTTTTCCACTAGAAATCCACCCGGAATGCCGTCCAGTTGGACATGGAAAATACCTTTCGCCAGCAGTGAAGCTCCCATCGACAAACCGGCGGCAATAGCCGACCAGAAAAGTGCCATGGCATCACGCTCCAGCTCTTTCTCACCCTCCTGACGAATATGTTCGTGGATGGCCATTGCCCGGGAAGGTAGCTTGTCTTCATTTACTTCGATTGGTTCCCCGCGCTGTTTTTCCTCGCTCTCCACCTCTAGTTCGTCGCTATGTTTATCAATTTTATCTTCTTCAATTCGATCCATGATGACCTCGGCGTTAGGCGTACTTTCTGAATAAGCGTAGTGCTTTGCTGTGATTTATAGCGGTAGCATCGTCTGAAATTTTTTGCTATAGCAATAATGGCAATGCTACGTCAGTAAAGTATGTATAGAATTATTATCACCTTTTGTTGGCATTATTATGGATGGCTTTCAGCGATGGCCATTTTCTTCAGGGAGACCATTATGAAATATCGCCTGTCGGCGCTTGCGCTGGCGACCACTCTGCTGGTTGGCTGCGCCAGTTCCGGAGAGCCGCAAGAGCGTTCAGACCCTTTTGAAGGGTTTAACCGCACCATGTATAACTTCAACTTCAATGTTCTGGATCCCTATATTGTCCGGCCGGTGGCGGTTGTATGGCGTGACTATGTACCGCAGCCCGCACGTAATGGCCTGAGCAACTTCACCAGCAACCTTGAAGAGCCGGCGACCATGGTTAACTACTTCTTGCAGGGCGATCCCTATCAGGGGATGGTGCATTTCACCCGCTTCTTCCTCAATACCTTGCTGGGTATGGGCGGGCTGATGGATGTTGCTGGTATGTCGAACGAAAAATTACAGCGCGTTGAACCTCATCGCTTTGGCAGTACACTGGGTCATTACGGCATGGGCTATGGCCCTTATGTGCAACTTCCTTTTTATGGCAGTTTCACGGTGCGTGAAGACGGGGGCGATATGGCGGATACACTCTATCCGGTGCTCTCATGGTTGAGCTGGCCACTGTCAGTAGGCAAATGGACAGTTGAAGGTATCGAATCACGGGCGCAATTGCTCGATTCCGATGGTCTGCTGCGACAGTCTTCAGATCCTTATATTCTGGTACGCGAAGCTTACTTCCAGCGTCACGACTTTATTGCTAATGGCGGTAAACTGAAACCGCAAGAGAATCCGAATGCCCAGGCTATTCAGGATGATCTAAAAGATATTGATTCCGAATAAATAAAAAAGGTGAGCACTGTGCTCACCTTTTTTGACCATAATTGCCTATCAGAAAGCATAGTTAAAGTTGGCACCATACAGCCATGCACGACCTTCAGATTTGAAAGTGTAGGGGCCTTCGGTGAATTCCACTTTTTGACCGTGCATGTAAGAGACACCGACATCGACAGACGCATCTTTATTAAATGCATACGTCGCACCGGTGCTCAGCCACATACGATCCTGGTCCGGAATGGAGATCGAGCGTTTGTCGGCAGGAACCGGGCTATCATCAAAGGCGATACCGGCGCGGAATGTCCAGTTATCATCCATATAATAAGTGGTACCTAAAGCAATGCGGTATGCATCACGGAAACCTTCGTCTTTATAGAATAGCTCCTGTCCGCTGTTGCCGGTTGCCTTCAGCTCCTGGAACTGACTCCAGCTGGTATAGGCCAGGCTATAGTGGATGGCCCACTGTGGCGCGACACGGTTATAGCCTGAAATCTCCCACATTTCTGGCAAATTCAGGGTTAAAGAACCGTCGACCGTTGAGCCACCGGTGCCATAAGGTAATCCCAGACCCAGCGCAGCATTAATAGGGTTAAGCGTGGCTGGAAGGCTGCTCTTATAATCACCATCGAAATCGATTTTCACTTCAGAACGGTAGGTCAGACCCCAGCGGTTGTTTTTATCATATTCATACAGAATACCGGCGTTCCAGCCAAAGCCCCACTCATCGCCTTTCAGACGCGCGATTTGCGTATCACGGCTAATACCGCCAGCCTGAGCGCCAATCGCGGCAGCCTGTGCCGCCGTTAACTGACCGGACTGCACAAGTGCAGGCAGGCCTGCGCCGATGATTTGCGGCAGATCGCCAGCATAGCGCTCTACTTTCGCTCGGGCGTAAACAGCATCAAAACCAACGCCAAAGCTCCAGCTGCTATCCAGGCGGTAAGCACCGCTTAGGTTGAGGTTCAGGGTTTCGAGGTCAGTTTTACCGCCCATCGAGCCCGCTGCGAAGCTATTGTTAAATTCAGTCGCCAGACCATAATTTGAGGTTAAGGAAGCCCCCCAGCCAAACTGGTCATTAATAGGAGCCACAAAGTGCAGGTTCGGCACCCACGCGGTAGGCGCAATATTGTCCTGGCTGGCGTTGTTGCCAATGGCTGATTGGCCATCAACATTCACATCCGGGTCAACAAAAACTGCACCGCCGGAGAAGGTTGGGCGATCAAACATCGTGATCAGAGCTGGGTTGCGACTCACGTTACCCGCATCATCTGCGATGGCACCTTCGCCAGAATATGCCCGGCCAAGGCCAGAGGCAGAGAATTCGTTGAGTTGAAAGCCTGCAGACCAGGCTTGGGTAGAAACGAGTGCCACTGCGACTGCCAGAGCAGACTTGGTAAAACGGGTTTTCTGGCTCATGACCATAACCTCATTCGGAATCGATTTATTTTTATTCAAACTATGTTACATGGTGTAACAGGAGCGCGAAGTGTAGGGTCTGAGCTACCACAGAGAAATCAGACCAGTGGCGAGAGTATAGGTCTGACCAGACGATATGTTGCAAGGTTGTATATAAGATTTTTCAATTGTGATCATCGAAACGAGATCTGGTTTGCAAAATTCCTGTCACTGTTAATCAACCGATTAGATAGATTTTGTTTTAGATCATTTTTAAGTGTGATTTCGCTCACTTGTCTCCGTTCCGGGAATTAACGACTGGAGGCAAAGATTGCCGGGGCGTAAAATAAGTGCATTGTTTATCTGGCACCTTGGGTGCGAAATCAGAGGAAATTTTTATGAGTAAATGTAGTGCTGATGAAACCCCTGTTTGCTGCTGTATGGACGTTGGGACCATCATGGACAACTCCGACTGCACCGCCTCATACAGCCGTGTATTCGCTAACCGCGCTGAAGCAGAAGAAACGTTGGCGGCGCTGAGTGCAAAAGCCCGCAGCGTAGAGTCTGAACCCTGCGTAATTACGCCAGTGTTTACTGAAGTCGCTGATGGCGTACGTCTGGACATTGATTTCGTTTTTGCCTGCGAAGCGGAAACATTAATCTTCCAGCTTGGTCTGCGCTAATATTCCCCTTTGACGCTCCCTTTTTACAGGGAGCGTTTTCTGACATTTCTCTGTGTTTTAGCTCGCATTTTTTCTCTCCCCCCATTGGCTTAATGTGAAAAAATAGTTATGACTGTTATCAGGTCAGACCACTTTTGCTACATGCCATTAACAGGGGGCGTTATGAGTCAGGCATTACCGCTAGTTACCCGCCAGGGTGACCGCATTGCCATCGTTAGTGGGTTACGTACCCCATTTACCCGTCAGGCCACGGCTTTTCATGGCATTCCGGCTATCGACCTTGGAAAAATGGTCGTGGGCGAGATGCTGGCCCGCAGCGAAATTTCACCCGAAATCATTGAACAACTGGTGTTTGGCCAGGTCGTGCAGATGCCGGAAGCACCGAATATCGCGCGTGAAATTGTTCTGGGTACTGGTATGAGTGTGCATACCGACGCTTACAGCGTAAGTCGTGCCTGTGCCACGAGTTTTCAGGCGGTGGCAAACGTTACTGAAAGCCTGCTGGCTGGCACTATTCGTGCCGGGATTGCTGGCGGTGCGGACTCCTCTTCTGTCTTACCTATCGGCGTAAGTAAAAAACTGGCGCGTACGTTGGTCGATGCCAATAAGGCGCGCAGTGTTGGGCAAAAATTGAAACTTTTCTCCCAACTACGCCTGCGTGATCTGTTGCCGGTGCCGCCTGCCGTAGCAGAATACTCCACGGGCTTAAGAATGGGCGATACCGCTGAACAGATGGCGAAAACGTACGCGATTAGCCGTGAGCAGCAGGATGCGCTGGCACATCGCTCCCACCAGCGAGCGGCGCAGGCGTGGGCTGAAGGCAAACTCTCCGAAGAAGTCATGACCGCTTTTGTCCCACCTTTCCGCGAGCCGGTTGAGCAGGATAATAACGTGCGCCATAACTCCAGCCTGGCCGACTATGCAAAACTTCGTCCAGCGTTTGACCGTAAACATGGTACGGTAACAGCCGCAAACAGCACGCCGCTGACCGACGGTGCTGCGGCCATTATTCTTATGACCGAATCCAGGGCAAAAGAGCTGGGATTAATACCGTTGGGCTATCTGCGCAGCTATGCCTTTACTGCGATAGACGTACAGCAGGATATGTTGCTTGGCCCGGCCTGGGCCACGCCGCTTGCGCTGGAAAGAGCGGGTCTGACGATGGCGGATTTGACGCTGCTGGATATGCATGAAGCTTTCGCCGCCCAAACACTCACCAATTTGAAATTGATGGCAAGCGAAAGTTTTGCTCGCAATGTCCTTGGTCGCTCGCAGGCGACGGGAGAAGTGGATGACAGTAAATTTAATGTGTTGGGTGGCTCCATTGCATATGGACATCCCTTTGCCGCAACGGGCGCGCGGATGATCACCCAAACGTTACATGAACTGCGTCGCCGGGGCGGCGGTTTTGGTCTGGTTACCGCCTGCGCGGCGGGGGGACTGGGTGCGGCAATGGTTCTGGAGGCTGAATAATGGAGACGTTAACCGCATTTACTCTCAGTGTACGTCCTGACAATGTGGCCGTGGTCACCATCGATGTTGCTAATGAAAAGATGAATACGCTGAAGGCGGAGTTTGGCACGCAAATACGTATCATTTTAAAGCAGATTCGTGAAAACAAAGCGCTGCGCGGGGTGGTGTTTATCTCTGCAAAACCCGACAATTTTATTGCTGGGGCGGATATTAATATGATTGCCCGCTGCCAGACAGCTAAAGAGGCGGAAGAACTGGCTCGTCAGGGACAACAGGTGATGGCAGAAATCCATGCTCTTACCATCCCGGTTGTCGCTGCCATCCATGGCGCCTGCCTCGGTGGTGGTCTGGAACTGGCGCTGGCGTGCCATCGCCGTATCTGTACCGATGATGCAAAGACAGTGCTCGGGCTACCGGAAGTACAGCTTGGCCTGTTACCCGGCTCTGGAGGCACACAACGGCTGCCAAGGTTGGTTGGCGTGAGTACAGCGCTGGAGATGATCCTCACTGGCAAGCAATTACGCGCGCGTCAGGCGCTTAAAGCTGGGCTGGTAGATGATGTGGTCGCGCAATCGATCCTGCTGGATGCAGCGGCTGAGCTTGCGGCGCAAGGGCGTCCGGCAAGCCGGCATTTGCCGGTACGCGAACGAATTCTGGCCGGTCCGCTGGGGCGCAGGTTACTGTTTCAGATGGTGGCGAAAAAGACCGCACAGAAAACACAAGGTAACTATCCTGCTGCATCGCGCATCCTTTCTGTTGTTGAAACCGGCCTGGCACAGGGGAAAAGCAGCGGTTATGACGCAGAAGCGCGCGCCTTTGGCGAACTGGCGATGACAGCGCAGTCGAAGGCGCTGCGACATCTCTTTTTTACCAGTACTGATATTAAAAAAGATCCGGGCAGCCTAGTACAACCTGCTCCGTTGCGCACGATTGGCATCTTAGGGGGCGGTTTGATGGGCGGCGGTATTGCCTATGTAACGGCGAGTAAAGCCGGATTGCCTGTGCGCATTAAAGATATCAATGCCAAAGGTATCAACCATGCATTGCAATATAGCTGGCAGCAACTGGATCAAAAAGTGCGTCGCCGTCATCTCAAACCCGGCGAGCGGGATAACCAGATGGCTAAAATTTCCGGCTCGCTTGATTACCAGGGATTCAGCCATCGTGATCTGATCATTGAGGCGGTATTTGAGGATCTGGAGTTAAAACAGAAAATGGTCAGTGAGGTGGAGTCGCACTGCGCACCACACACCATTTTTGCTTCTAATACCTCTTCACTGCCCATTGGCGATATTGCTGCCAGGGCGGGGCGTCCTGAAAAGGTGATCGGTTTACATTTCTTTAGTCCGGTCGAGAAAATGCCTTTAGTGGAAGTGATCCCCCACGCAGGTACAGATGAGCAGACGATTGCGACTACCGTTAAGCTGGCAAAGAAACAAGGCAAAACGCCAATCGTGGTTGCGGATAAAGCGGGCTTTTACGTTAACCGTATTCTTGCCCCGTATATAAGTGAGGCAATGCGCTTGTTAAGCGAGGGTGAGCGTATTGAGGCCATCGACCAGGCGCTGGTGAAGTTTGGTTTCCCGGTGGGGCCAATCCAACTTTTGGATGAGGTAGGAATTGATACCGGGACTAAAATTATTCCTGTGCTGGAAGCCGCGTATGGGGAACGCTTTAGCGCGCCTGCAAATGTCGTTACAGCAATATTGAATGACGATCGCAAAGGCAGAAAAAATGGGCGCGGTTTCTATCTTTATACCGACAAAGGGCGTAAAAGCAAAAAACAGCCTGACCCGACCATCTACAGCTTAATTAGTGCTTCAGGGGCAGGTAAGTTATCGGCCTTACAGATAGCGGAACGCTGTGTGATGCTGATGCTTAACGAAGCGGCGCGCTGCCTTGATGAACAGGTTATTCGTAGTGCGCGAGATGGGGATATCGGTGCGGTGTTTGGCATCGGCTTTCCGCCGTTTTTGGGCGGGCCATTCCATTATATGGATACCCTGGGAGCAGGTGAGATAGTAGCGACATTACGGCGGCTTGAGGCGCAATATGGTGCGCGTTTTACTCCTTGTGAAGCATTGCTTCGCATGGCTGAGCAGGGTTCGTTATACTGGCCAGGCGCAGAGAAAGAATCGATAAGTTAAAGTCTGAAAAAAGTAAAACTGTTATCACTCAATGTCTTTACGGTCATTTAATAAACTCTCATTGACTATACTTACGCCATTGAGGTAAAAAACAGCGTTTCATTCAATGAATGAATCAGGCACAATGCCCGGCCATCGGATTTTTCCCGCTGTCGTGAAGTCATTCACTGTGGAAGGGCCGATGATTCTGGTTAACAAAAGCGGTGCAATATGCAAGTTTTTATCATGCGTCACGGCGACGCTGCCCTCGATGCAGCCAGTGACTCGGTTCGTCCCTTAACCGTTTGTGGTTGTGACGAGTCCCGTCAGATGGCAACCTGGTTGAAAGGCCAAAAAGTGGATGTTGAACGTGTACTGGTCAGCCCTTTTTTACGTGCTGAACAGACGCTTGAAAAGGTGGGTGAGTGTATGAACCTGCCTGACAACATTGATGTTCTGCCGGAGCTTACCCCCTGTGGAGACGTTGGCCTTGTCAGCGCTTATTTGCAGACGCTGGCAAATGAAGGAACATCCTCGGTGCTGGTGATCTCTCACCTGCCACTGGTTGGTTACCTGGTCTCTGAGCTCTGCCCTGGCGAAACGCCGCCGATGTTTACCACCTCCGCTATTGCCAGCGTGACGCTGGAAAAGGATGGTACGGGCGTATTTAACTGGCAGATGAGCCCCTGCAACCTACGGGTTGCGAAAGCAATTTAATAAACCGAACCATGAATAATTAAGAGCCGCATAACGCGGCTCTTGTCGTTTCTGGCATCAGGGCAACTCAGGAGGCTGCCACTCTTCCACTTCAATCAGCACCAGTACAGCGGCATCGCCACCATACTCTTTCGGTGCCTGGTGAAAGGCCATTACATGCGGATGCTGCGCCAGCCAGAGGGGAGTCTGCTGTTTGAGTATATGTTTGCCATGACCATGCATCACACAGGCGCAGAAGACATGCTCGCGACGGCAGGCGGCAATCAGCGCACCCAATTCCTGTTTCGCCTGTTGTTGCGTTAAACCGTGCAGGTCGAGAAACAGCTCCGGTGAATAATCACCGCGACGCAATTTTTTCAGTTCGAAATGGCTGACATCGTCACGCACATATTTCACAGGGCCGTCGGTATTGAGCAGCGGCTGGAATTCATCAGAAAAATAGTGGCTATTATCAGCCTGCTCCTGCAATAACCGCTTCACTGGCACCTCGCTTACTTTTTTACGCAGCGGGCGGTGAACCACGGTGTCCTGCTTTATTTGCCGCGTTCCGCTCATCAGTTGCCGGAACAGCGCCTGTTCCTCCTCGCTAAGGGATGGTTTCTTTTTCATCGATGCATCTCATTTTTGCTTTCTTTTAGTGTACCCGACTCGCCGCCTCAACGGGGCAGCAAAATACATTTTTACCCTATACAGATGCGCGACAATGCTGATTTATCGCCGTCTTCATGGCAAACTAGCCGGCGAATTTAATGCGAGCATGCGCCTGGGGGATAATATGGATAAAATTTTTGTCGATGAAGCTGTAAACGAGCTGCACACTATTCAGGACATGTTGCGCTGGTCGGTAAGCCGCTTTAGCGCCGCCAACATCTGGTACGGCCACGGTACGGACAACCCGTGGGATGAAGCCGTGCAACTGGTGCTGCCGACTCTCTATCTGCCGCTGGATATTCCGGAAGATATGCGCACCGCGCGCCTGACCTCCAGCGAGCGCCACCGCATTGTTGAACGCGTGATCCGCCGCGTCAACGAGCGAATCCCGGTGGCTTATCTCACGAATAAAGCCTGGTTTTGCGGCCACGAATTTTACGTTGATGAACGAGTGCTGGTGCCGCGCTCCCCAATTGGCGAACTGATAAATAACCGTTTTGCCGGGCTTATCAATGAGCAGCCTCAGCATATCCTGGATATGTGTACGGGCAGTGGCTGTATTGCTATTGCCTGTGCTTACGCTTTCCCGGAGGCGGAAGTGGATGCTGTCGATATCTCCGCGGACGCGCTGGCGGTGACCGAGCACAATATTGAAGAGCATGGATTAATTCACCACGTTACGCCGATTCGTTCCGATCTCTTCCGTGACCTGCCGAAAGTGCAGTACGATTTGATTGTCACGAATCCCCCTTATGTCGACGAAGAAGATATGTCCGACCTGCCATCAGAATATCGTCATGAGCCGGAATTGGGATTAGCATCAGGTAGCGATGGTCTGAAACTGACACGCCGTATCCTCGCCTGCGCGCCAGATTATCTGGCTGATAATGGCGTTCTGATTTGTGAAGTCGGCAACAGCATGGTACATCTGATTGAACAATATCCGGATGTGCCGTTCACCTGGCTGGAGTTTGATAACGGCGGGGAGGGCGTTTTTATGCTCACCAAAGCGCAACTTATCGCAGCAGCTGAACATTTCAGCATCTATAAAGATTAATCGACGTGCAATAACACAACAATGACAACGGAGCCGTGATGGCAGGAAACACAATTGGACAACTTTTTCGCGTAACGACATTTGGCGAATCACACGGTCTGGCACTGGGTTGTATCGTCGATGGCGTACCGCCGGGCCTTCCGTTGACTGAAGCTGATTTGCAACACGATTTGGACAGACGCCGCCCAGGTACGTCACGCTACACCACTCAGCGTCGGGAGCCGGATCAGGTAAAAATTCTCTCCGGTGTATTTGAGGGTGTGACGACCGGGACCAGCATCGGTTTACTGATTGAAAATACCGATCAGCGTTCACAGGATTATGGGGCAATCAAAGATCTGTTTCGTCCAGGGCATGCCGATTACACCTACGAACAGAAATATGGCCTGCGCGACTATCGCGGCGGCGGGCGCTCTTCTGCGCGTGAAACCGCTATGCGGGTAGCGGCGGGGGCAATAGCCAAAAAATACCTGGCGCAGAAGTTTGGCATTGTTATTCGCGGCTGTCTGACCCAGATGGGCGATATTCCGCTGGAGATCAAAGCCTGGGATCAGGTAGAGCTTAACCCCTTTTTCTGTCCGGACCCTGACAAAATCAATGCGCTGGATGAACTGATGCGTGGCCTGAAAAAAGAGGGCGACTCTATCGGCGCGAAGGTGACGGTGGTGGCAGATGGCGTGCCGGCAGGGCTGGGTGAGCCTGTATTTGATCGCCTTGATGCGGATATCGCCCATGCATTGATGAGCATCAATGCAGTGAAAGGCGTTGAGATTGGCGATGGTTTTGAGGTGGTCAAACTGCGTGGCAGCGAGAATCGCGACGAAATCACGCGACAGGGCTTTCAGAGCAATCACGCAGGCGGCATTCTTGGTGGCATCAGCAGTGGGCAGCAGATTGTTGCGCATATGGCGTTAAAACCGACCTCCAGTATCACCGTACCGGGGCGCACCATTAATCGCCAGGGCGAAGAAGTGGAGATGATCACCAAAGGGCGTCACGATCCCTGCGTCGGCATTCGGGCAGTGCCTATTGCCGAAGCGATGTTAGCGATTGTACTGATGGACCATTTCCTGCGTCAACGCGGGCAAAACGCAGATGTTACTACCTCTATTCCACGCTGGTAAATGATGAAAAAGACGGCAATCGCATTGTTTGCGCTGCTGCTAAGCACGTGCGCCACGGCGGCAACGCCGTGGCAGAAAGTAACTCACCCGATACCCGGTAGCGCACAGTCTATTGGTGCTTTTGCAAACGGGTGTATCGTTGGCGCGCATGAGCTACCGCTACAGGCAGAGAGTTATCAGGTGATGCGTACCGACCAGCGCCGTTATTTCGGTCATCCTGACCTGGTGCAGTTTATCCAGCGTTTAAGTAATCAGGTGTATCAACTCGGCCTCGGTACTGTGCTGGTGGGGGACATGGGGATGCCTGCTGGTGGGCGTTTTAATGGCGGTCACGCCAGCCATCAGTCTGGTCTTGATGTCGATATTTTCCTGCAGTTACCGAAATCGCGTTGGAGCGCGGCGCAACTGAGCAGACCGCAGGCACTGGATCTGGTCTCCCGCGACGGCAAGCGCGTTGTCCCTGCGTTATGGAAGCCGGAAATCAGCAGTATGATCAAACTGGCGGCGCAGGATAACGACGTGACGCGAATTTTCGTGAACCCGGCAATAAAACAACAGCTCTGCCTTGATGCTGGTAGTGACCGTGACTGGTTGCGAAAAGTCCGCCCCTGGTTCCAGCATCGCGCCCATATGCATGTTCGCCTGCGTTGCCCGGCGGATAGCCTGGAGTGCGAAGATCAGCCATTGCCGCCAGCGGGAGATGGCTGTGGCGCAGAACTACAAAGTTGGTTTGAACCCGCGCAACCCGGCAGCACACCCCCTGCGAAAAAAACGCCGCCGCCTTTGCCGCGATCCTGTCAGGCCCTACTGGACGAACACGAACTGTAATGGATACTTTTCAACAACTGTTTATGGTGTCACCGCTATTGCTGGTGGCGCTTTTTTTTATTGCCATTCTTGCCGGATTTATTGATGCGCTGGCGGGGGGAGGGGGGCTACTAACCGTACCCGCACTGCTGGCTGCCGGGATGTCGCCCGCACAGGCCCTGGCTACCAATAAATTGCAGGCCTGCGGTGGGTCGATTTCTGCCTCCATCTACTTTATTCGCCGCAAGGTGGTGAATATTGGCGACCAAAAACTCAATATTCTGATGACCTTTATCGGTTCCACTACGGGTGCGCTACTGGTGCAGTATGTGCAGTCAGATGTGCTGCGTCAGATCCTGCCGATTTTGGTTATCTGTATTGGTCTCTATTTTTTGCTAATGCCCCGACTGGGCGAAGAGGATCGCCAGCGTCGGCTGTATGGCTTGCCGTTTGCGCTGGTCGCGGGGGGATGCGTCGGTTTTTATGATGGTTTTTTTGGTCCAGGCGCAGGTTCGTTCTATGCGCTGGCCTTTGTCACTCTCTGCGGGTACAACCTCGCCAAATCTACCGCTCACGCTAAGGTGCTGAATGCGACCTCCAATATTGGCGGGCTGCTGCTATTTATCATCGGCGGCAAAGTAATATGGGCGACCGGTTTTGTGATGCTGGCTGGGCAATTTCTTGGCGCGCGTATGGGATCGCGTCTGGTGCTCAGTAAGGGGCAAAAACTCATACGACCCATGATCGTCATCGTCTCAGCGGTAATGAGCGCCAGGCTCCTTTATGATAGCCACGGGCGACAGTTTCTTCAGTTTTTTGGTATCCATGTATGAACCATCACTATCAACAACTTATTGATATTTTTGATCGCTGCTTTGCTGACGATTTTAATACCCGTCTGATTAAAGGCGACGACGAACCGATCTATCTTCCTGCTGATGCAGACGTTCCTTATAACCGCATCGTGTTTGCCCATGGCTTTTATGCCAGCGCGTTGCATGAAATTTCACACTGGTGTATCGCGGGTAAGGCACGTCGCGAGCAGGTGGATTTTGGTTACTGGTATTGCCCCGATGGCCGCGACGCCGCAACGCAGGGGCAATTTGAAGATGTTGAAGTGAAGCCGCAGGCATTTGACTGGTTATTCTGCGTGGCGGCGGGGTTCCCGTTTAATGTCAGCTGTGACAACCTGGAAGGGGATATTGAACCGGACCGTATCGCTTTCCAGCGTCGTGTCCACGCACAGGTAATGGCCTATCTGGAACAGGGCATCCCGGCACGCCCGGCGCGCTTTATCAAAGCCTTACAAGATTATTACCAAACACCGCCTTTAACGGCGGAACAGTTTCCATGGCCGGAAGCGCTTAACTAAGGCCATTTTTTACAAGAGGAAGAGAGATGATCGCGGAGTTTGAATCACGCATTCTGGCGTTGATTGATAACATGGTAGAAACCGCCAGTGATGATGAGCTGTTTGCTGGCGGTTATCTGCGTGGCCACCTGACATTGGCGGTCGCTGAACTGGAGAGCGGCGATGACCATACGCCGCAAGCCGTTTACGGTAAGGTGACCACCAGCCTGGAGACGGCGATTCACGCGGGTGAGCTCTCTCCTCGCGACCAGGCGCTGGTGTTGGGAATGTGGGATAATCTCTTCCAGCAGGCACACTTCCAGTAGCACGCGGTTGCCCGATAAGCCTCACAACATATCGGGCACCCGGTTACTGTACGGCTTTTCCTTTTAATAATTTGCGTACCCATAAACGGTTCGGGTTGAGTGCCGCCAGGGTGTCTGCATCCAGCGGAATGGGTTCATTACTCATTTGCGATGCCAGAATCTCAGCTGCCAGCGGCGCGCTGCACAGCCCGCGCGAGCCAAGTGCCCCCAGCATATACAGCCCATCGTAGATCGGCGCGTTAACCGCGTTTGCGCTATTTTCTGCAAGCCCGGAATAGGCCGTCAGCGTGGCGTCAAAATTGGGCACATTGCCCACCATCGGCAGATGATCCCGGGTTGCACAGCGCACGCCACAGCGGGCATCGCCTGCACTGATATCAACTTCTTTTGCCCAGCTGGCAGCAGGAAAACAGTCCAGCAGCCGCTGGCGGTTCTGCTGTTGATCCGCTTCCCGATAAGCGGCTTCTTCTTGCCCACGATGATAGCTCGCGCCAATACAGTGCTGCTGAGTATGTGGGTTTTGTGGTGTCAGATAGCCGTCATAGCAAAGCACCTGGCGCAGTTTTACCAGCTTTGGCGTGGCCGGGATATGGCTCACCTGGCCTGCCACCGGGTAGACAGGCAGTTTGGCCGTTTGCGAAAAGTGGTTTATATGGTGCCCATTTGCCAGTACTACTGTCGCATGTAGCCTAATTTCACCCGTGGCGAAGAGTAATTGCCAACCTGCATGTTGCTGAGTTAACTGCTGTAAATGATAGCCATAATGCAGCGTTAAACCTTGCTTTACAGCCAGCGCGATCGCGGCTGTCGTTAGCTCTGCCGGGCAAAGCCAGCCACCTGCCGGGTAAGTCACCCCACCGCAATGGGTTTCAACACCCGTCACTGTTTCAGCATGTTGGGCATCAAGACGTTGGGCGATTGCCTCCGGTAGATCCAGTGTGAGCATCTGCTCAATCTTGCGCTGACTTTTTTCATCCCAGCCCAATTGTGTTACGCCGCACCAGTCATGATCGAAGGCAATAGGTAGCGCATCATACAGACGACGAGCAAAGGTAAATGCAGCGGGAAAGAAGTGCGCCAGAGCCGGATCGTGAGGGTTCAGTAAAGGATAGAGCGCTCCCTGCCGGTTGCCAGATGCACCCTGTGCCGGAGCCTGATCAGCACAATACAGCGTCACCTGCCAGCCACGGCGTAACAGCGCCAGCGCTAATAACGCGCTGGCTACCCCGCCACCAACCAGCGCCACTTCCCGCTTTGAGGTGCCGCTACGGGCGAACCACGGGGTGCGTGGGGCAGGAGTCAGGGCTTGTTCCATCACCCCGGTCAGCATTTCGCGCTTGCGACCGAAACCTTTGCGTTTTTGTACAGTGAACCCGGCTTCCTGCAATCCCCGGCGCACAAAGCCTGCCGAGGTAAACGTTGCCAGGGTGCAGCCAGGGCTGGCAAGGCGCGCCATCGCCTGGAACAGGGTAGGTGTCCACATATCCGGGTTTTTGGCCGGGGAGAAACCGTCAAGAAACCATGCATCAACCTGTTGGTTAAGTGAATCATCCAGCTTATCGGTCAGCAGATTGATATCGCCAAACCATAAATCCAGCGTTACGCGACCCCCCTCAAAAAGCAGACGGTGACAACCGGCAAATGGCAGCGGCCACTGCGCTTGTAATTGTTGGGCCCAGGGGGCGAGTTCCGGCCAGTGAGCATGTGTTTTATGCAGGTCGTCAGCCGTGAGCGGAAATTTTTCAAAACTGATGAAATGTAATCTTTCCAGGGTAGCGTTGGGATGAGCTGTGCGAAACGTGCTAAATGCCTGCCAGAGGGTAAGAAAATTCAGACCGGTGCCAAACCCACTCTCAGCCACCACAAATAGTGGGCGCGGGTGGGCAGGAAATCGCTGCTCGAGCTGATTCCCGGCAAGAAATACATACCGTGTTTCTTCTAGTCCGTTATCATTAGAGAAGTAGACATCATCAAAATCTCGGGAAACAGGTGTACCCTCAGCGTTGAATTCAAGGTTGGCGGAATGTATAGCAGATTGTTTCACGTAAGTTACTCGTCCATCAGGCAGTAGTCCGATCTTAACGAGCAGTGAGCACAGGCGCAAATTTCCTGAGAAAATGTCTGATCGGACTTGTTCGGCGTACAACTGTACGCTATCTTGCGACTCGAAACTTAAATTAGTGCGACTTACAGGGGTATTGAATGAAACGTGCAGTGATTACTGGCCTGGGCATTGTTTCCAGCATCGGTAATAACCAGCAGGAAGTCCTGGCATCTCTGCGTGAGGGACGTTCAGGGATCACATTCTCTCAGGAGCTGAAAGATGCCGGTATGCGTAGCCACGTTTGGGGCAACGTTAAACTTGATACCACTGGCCTCATTGACCGTAAAGTTGTGCGCTTTATGAGCGACGCCTCGATCTATGCTTTCCTCTCGATGGAACAAGCGATTGCCGATGCCGGCCTTGCTGACGAGGTGTATCAGAATAATCCGCGCGTTGGCCTGATTGCAGGTTCCGGCGGCGGTTCCCCGAAATATCAGGTGTTCGGTGCTGACGCGATGCGTAGCCCGCGTGGCCTGAAAGCCGTGGGGCCTTATGTCGTGACCAAAGCTATGGCCTCTGGCGTCTCTGCCTGCCTGGCAACACCGTTTAAAATCCACGGCGTTAACTACTCTATTAGCTCTGCTTGCGCCACTTCCGCGCACTGTATTGGTAATGCGGTAGAACAGATTCAATTGGGTAAACAGGATATCGTTTTTGCTGGCGGCGGCGAGGAGCTGTGCTGGGAAATGGCCTGTGAGTTCGACGCGATGGGCGCGCTCTCTACCAAATATAACGAAACGCCGGAAAAAGCCTCCCGTACCTATGATACTCACCGCGACGGTTTTGTTATCGCAGGCGGCGGCGGTATGGTGGTTGTGGAAGAGCTGGAGCACGCGCTGGCGCGCGGTGCGCATATCTATGCCGAAATCGTTGGCTACGGCGCAACGTCTGATGGTGCGGATATGGTTGCACCGTCAGGTGAAGGTGCGGTGCGTTGTATGCAGATGGCGATGGCAGATATTGATACGCCAATCGACTACCTGAACTCCCACGGCACATCAACCCCGGTGGGTGACGTGAAAGAGTTGGGCGCTATTCGCGAAGTCTTTGGTGATAATACCCCGGCTATTTCTGCGACAAAAGCGATGACCGGTCACTCTCTGGGTGCGGCAGGCGTGCAGGAAGCTATCTATTCTCTGCTGATGCTGGAGCATAGCTTTATTGCCCCGAGCATCAACATCGACGAGCTGGACGAGCAGGCGCAGGGTATGAATATCATTACCAAACCCACTGAGCGTGAGTTGACCACGGTAATGTCCAACAGCTTCGGCTTTGGCGGTACTAACGCTACGCTGGTGATGCGCAAACTGAAATAAGCGATACCAGACTTTGAAAGGGAGCCTCGGCTCCCTTTTTTACGCACTGACCAATGTCTTGTTATGGCGGGGCATCGGATTTCCCGCCTTACTCTGCATTCTGGAGTAAAGCATGTCTGCTGAAACACTCTCTGTTAAATCATCTTCGCCGAATGCTTCGCTGTTTCGCATCGCTTTCGCGGTGTTTCTTACTTATTTGACCATCGGTTTACCTTTACCGGTTATCTCGCTCTTTGTTCATCATGAGCTGGGGTATGGCAATACCATGGTCGGCATCGCCGTGGGCATCCAGTTTCTTGCCACCGTTCTCACTCGTGGTTATGCCGGGCGTCTGGCGGATCAGTTTGGCGCAAAACGCACGGCGTTGCAGGGCATGTTGGCCTGCGGGCTCGCCGGGGTATTCTGGTTGTTAAGTGCACTACTGCCGGTTGCGCCTTGGGTAAAATTTACATTGCTGGTTCTGGGGCGTCTGATCCTCGGGTTCGGTGAAAGTCAGTTACTGACCGGTACACTAACCTGGGGGCTGGGGCTGGTTGGCCCAACACGGTCCGGTAAGGTCATGTCCTGGAACGGTATGGCGATTTACGGCGCCCTGGCGGCCGGCGCGCCATTGGGATTGTTGATCCATAGCCAGTTTGGTTTTGCTGCCCTTGCTATCATCACCATGGCCTTACCTCTGCTGGCCTGGGCGTTCAACGGCCGAGTGCGCAAAGTGCCTGCTCATGCAGGCATAAGACCATCATTATGGAGTGTGGTCGGGCTTATCTGGCCGTCGGGGTTAGGTCTGGCGCTGCAGGGGGTGGGCTTCGCGGTGATCGGCACCTTTGTCTCGCTCTACTTTTCGAGCCAGGGCTGGTCAATGGCCGGTTTTACTCTCACTGCCTTTGGCGGTGCATTTGTGTTGATGCGCATTCTGTTCGGCTGGATGCCCGATCGCTTCGGTGGTGTGCGCGTCGCTATTGTCTCTTTATTTATTGAAACCATGGGGTTGCTGCTGCTTTGGCAGGCGCCAGGAGTATGGATAGCGCTGGCAGGGGCAGCGCTTACGGGTTGTGGCTGCTCGCTTATTTTCCCGGCATTGGGCGTAGAGGTGGTTAAACGTGTACCTGCGCAGGTACGTGGGACGGCCTTAGGCGGCTATGCGGCGTTTCAGGATATCTCCTACGCCGTTACTGGTCCATTGGCTGGCTTGCTGGCAACATCGTTAGGTTATCCATCGGTTTTTCTTGCAGGCGCAATCGCTGCCGTGGCGGGTATTCTGGTCACGCTGACTGTTTTTCGAACCGCCAAATAATTACGACATTAAGAAATCTCTTTGCAACCGGTTTCACAGAATGTGAAACCGGTGATGTTATGTCTCGGCTGGCTTGTTTATGCTCTCTGAACACTTCAGCGAGAGGAGAGATATATGTCTGGGTTTAAAGCAGATTTTCTTTGGGGCGGTGCGGTGGCTGCGCATCAACTGGAAGGCGGCTGGCAGGAGGGCGGTAAAGGTGTAAGCGTCGCCGATGTAATGACTGCCGGAGCGCATGGTGTGCCGCGTGAAATTACAGATGGTGTCCTGCCGGGGAAAAATTACCCTAATCATGAGGCTATTGATTTTTACCACCGCTACAAAGAGGATATTAAACTCTTCGCCGAGTTGGGTTTTAAATGTTTTCGCACCTCAATTGCCTGGACGCGTATCTTTCCCAAAGGAGATGAACTGGAACCCAATGAAGCGGGGCTACAGTTTTATGACGATCTGTTTGATGAGTGCCTGAAATATAATATCGAGCCGGTTATCACCCTTTCCCATTTCGAAATGCCTTATCACCTCGTCACAGAATATGGCGGCTGGCGCAACCGTAAACTGATCGATTTCTTTGTACGCTTTGCCAAAACCGTATTTACCCGGTATCGCGGCAAGGTGAAATATTGGATGACCTTTAACGAGATCAATAACCAGGCCAATTATCATGCGGATTTCGCGCCTTTTACCAATTCAGGTGTGAAATATAAGCCGGGGGAAGATCGCGAAGTTATTATGTATCAGGCGGCGCATTATGAGCTGGTAGCCAGCGCGCTGGCGGTTGAGGCAGGGCATCAGATTAACCCTGATTTCAAAATCGGTTGTATGATTGCGATGTGTCCTATCTACCCGCTCACTTGCGCGCCTAACGATATGATGATGTCCGTGGTGGCAATGCATCGCCGCTACTGGTTTACCGATGTGCATGTGCGTGGCTACTATCCGCAGCATCTGCTCAACTACTTTGCCCGCCGTAATTTTAAACTTGATATTACCGACGACGATTTGCAGATCCTCACTCGTGGTTGCGTCGACTATATCGGCTTTAGTTACTATATGTCCTTTGTCACCAAAGCCACGGAAGATAATCCGCAGTTCGATTATGACGAGAGTAAATGCCTGGTAGATAACCCGTATGTCAAAGCTTCCGACTGGGGCTGGCAAATCGACCCGGTTGGTCTGCGCTACTCCCTCAATTATTTCTACGATCACTATCAGTTGCCGCTGTTTGTAGTGGAAAACGGCTTTGGTGCTATTGATCAGCCAGAAAGCGATGGGGTGGTCAACGATCAATATCGCATTGAATATATGCGTGACCATATCCGCGAAATGAAAAAAGCGGTAGTGGAGGATGGTGTTGATTTAATGGGCTATACCCCGTGGGGCTGTATTGATCTGGTTTCGGCGGGTACCGGAGAGATGAAAAAACGCTACGGTTTAATTTACGTCGATAAAGACAACGAAGGAAACGGTACGTTAGCACGCAGTCGCAAAAAATCTTTCTGGTGGTATCAGGAGGTGATTAAAAATAACGGCAAGAATATCTGAAACATCATTCCCCTCCGCAGGAGGGGAATGACTCACATCACTATCCAGAAAAGCGCAAAAGCGACCAACAACGCGATGAACAGCAAGCCGGGGCGAGCAGAAAGCGCTTTGACGCTCTCAGCAATCGGCGCGATAAAAGGATTATAAATCGGCTGAATATCGCGAACCTCCAGCAGGCCCGGTGCGCGTTCGGTGCGACGCAGAAAGAGGTGGTTAAGAATATCCTGTACCTGAGCAGTAGTTAGCACCGTTTGCGGCGTCGCCTGCCATGTCTGTTGGGCATAGTCAGAAATAGTCTGCCATTCGTTGTTGTCCAGCGGCTGTTTTAACACCGTTTGCACCGTTTGTAAGGTCGGGGCAGGATGGCTGGTCAGGGTCTGGCGCGCCTGTAACCAGGTCATGAGTGGCGTAAAGTGTTTCGCTGGAATTAACTCACCCGTTTTCACACCGGACAGCTCCAGCATAGATTGCCAGATAAGCTTACCTGATTCTCCCGTTGCCGCCGCCAGCTTCGTTACCGCCTGATTTAGTGAATTATGCTCGGCAGGCAGTAACGGGCGTTCTGTCGCCGGACGCTGTTGCGGTTGTGGAATCGTTATTTCGTTATTCTGCAATAGCGTCAGCACGGTTTTCAGTTGCTGGGGCGTAAGCTGACTTAACGTGGTCTGCCCAAACTGCTGGCGAATAAAATCACTCACTGCCTGGCGGTTATTACCTTTACTTAGCAATTCTGTGAGCTGCGCGACCACCTGACGTGAGGTGTGATTCTGTGTCGCAACTTCCAGACGCTGGTTAAGGTTCTGTTCCGCCGCCGGGAAATGGCGGGAAAGCAGGGGAGTGTCGTTTTTCAGCCCTAAATCGTGCTTTACCCCAGCCCAAACTTCAGCACTTTGCTGTTGGGTGAGTGCCACCAGGCGTATAATAATTCGCTCCAGCACGGTGCGCTGCACGCTGGATAACGGTTGCTCACCAGCGGTATTCACGGTGTGCATTGGCTCATGCCCGGGAGGGCGCGCGGGCGCACCCTGAATGGGTTGCATCATTAAAATCCTCTTACTCTCGCATGGCGGTGGTGGGTATTGCGGGTATGCCTGGCCGCGAGATTATGGCACACTTGCGCGCTTAACTCTCGTCTTCAAACAGGTACTGTAGCGTGAAAATCCTCGTTGATGAAAATATGCCTTACGCGCGCGATCTTTTTCGTCGCCTTGGTGAGGTAACGGCCGTGCCTGGCCGTCCGATTCCGCATGCGGAGCTGGCTGATGCGGATGCCCTTATGGTGCGTTCGGTCACAAAGGTCAATGAAGCATTATTGCAGGGAACGGGTATTAAATTCGTCGGTACGGCTACCGCGGGTACCGATCATGTTGATGAGGCATATTTGCAGCAGGCAGGCATCGCATTTTCAGCCGCCCCGGGCTGTAATGCCATCGCGGTGGTGGAGTATGTCTTCTCTTCGCTGCTGATGCTGGCGGAGCGGGAAGGTTTTGCGCTTAACGAGCGCACGGTAGGGATTGTCGGTGTCGGCAACGTGGGTAGCCGCCTACAAGCTCGCCTTGAGGCGCTGGGCATTCGTACTCTGCTATGCGATCCGCCGCGCGCCGATCGCGGCGATGCCGGGGATTTCCGCAGCCTGGATGAACTGGTGCAAGAAGCGGATGTACTGACGTTCCATACTCCTTTGTTTAAAGAAGGGCCCTATAAAACCCTGCATCTGGCGGATGAAGCGCTCCTGTCACGCCTTAAGCCTGGCGCCATTCTGATTAACGCCTGCCGTGGGCCAGTGGTGGATAACGCCGCTTTATTAACGCGCTTGCAGGCAGGCCAGGATCTGCGTGTTGTGCTGGATGTCTGGGAGCCAGAGCCTGAGCTGAATGTCGAACTGTTAAAACGTGTCGACATCGGCACCGCGCATATTGCTGGCTATACGCTGGAAGGCAAAGCGCGGGGTACCACCCAGGTTTTTGAAGCTTACAGCGAATTTATTGGCAAGCATCAGCAAGTCGCTCTTGATAGCCTACTGCCAGCGCCAGAGTTTGGCCGTATTACGCTACATGGTCCCCTCGATCAACCTACGCTAAAAAGGCTAATCCATTTGGTGTATGATGTGCGCCGCGACGATGCTCTGCTGCGAAAAGTGGCAGGCATACCGGGGGAATTCGATAAGCTGCGTAAAAATTATCTTGAGCGCCGCGAGTGGTCATCACTCTATGTGCAGTGCGACGATGCCAGTGCAGCGGTGTTGCTGCACAAACTGGGCTTCAACGCCATTCATACCCCGGTACGTTAATATCTTCTTAATGCCTCCTGCCGGATATCCCGGCAGGAACGCTTTTTTCTGGAGTGAAAACCATGTCTGAAGGCTGGAATATTGCCATTCTCGGCGCAACCGGCGCCGTTGGGAGAGCCTTGATTGAAACGCTGGAGGAACGCCAGTTTCCGGTGGGTGAACTCTATGCGTTGGCTCGTAGCGAAAGTGCAGGGGAAAACCTGCGTTTTGCGGGTAAAACCGTGCGCGTCGAAGATGCCGAAGAGTTTGACTGGACGCAGGCGCAACTGGCCTTTTTCGTCGCGGGTGCCCAGGCGACAGCCTCTTATGTTGAAGAAGCCACTAACGCGGGTTGCCTGGTGATTGATACCAGCGGCCTGTTTGCTCTGGAACCGGATGTGCCGCTGGTGATGCCGGATATCAACCCCTTTGTGCTGGCAGATTATCGCAACCGCAATATTATTGCCGTCCCTGACAGCCTGACCAGCCAGTTGCTGGCAGCGTTAAAGCCGCTGATTGACGAGGGAGGTTTATCACGCGTGGCGGTGACCAACATGCTGTCCGTTTCCCGTCGGGGTAAGCAGGCAGTGGATGCCCTGGCTGGGCAGAGTGCTAAATTATTGAACGGCATTCCTGTTGATGAAGATGATTACTTTGGCCGCCAGTTGGCGTTCAATATGCTGCCATTGCTGGCGGACAGCGAAGGCAGTGTGCGCGAAGAGCGGGTGATTATCGATCAGACACGAAAAATTTTGCAGGACGAAGGGTTGATGATCTCGGCGAGCCTGGTGCAGTCACCAGTGTTTTATGGTCACGCGCAGATGGTGAGTTTTGAAGCTGTGCGCCCACTGGCGGCCGAAGAGGCACGCGATGCCTTTGCCCGTAATGAAGAGATTGTGCTGTCAGAAGAGAACGATTTCCCGACCCAGGTCGGCGATGCCTCTGGTCAGGCGCATCTCTCCGTCGGTTGTGTACGCAATGATTACGGTATGCCGGAGCAGATTCAGTTCTGGTCTGTCGCCGATAACGTTCGTTTTGGCGGTGCGCTGATGGCTGTAAAAATTGCCGAAAAACTGGTGCAGGAGTATCTCTACTGATGCAGGAAGAGGTCAACGCGCCACGCATCAAAATTGCTTTGGGCATTGAGTATGACGGCAGCAAGTACTACGGCTGGCAGCGTCAACAGGAAGTACGTAGCGTACAGGAGAAGCTGGAAAAGGCGCTGTCGCAGGTTGCTAATGAGCCGATTACCGTATTTTGCGCCGGGCGTACCGATGCGGGGGTGCATGCTACCGGACAGGTAGTACATTTTGAAACCACCGCGCTGCGCAAAGACGCGGCGTGGACATTAGGTGTAAATGCGAATTTACCTAATGACATTGCGGTGCGTTGGGTGAAAGATGTAGCCGATGATTTTCATGCACGGTTTAGCGCTACCGCCCGGCGTTACCGCTACGTCATCTACAATCATCGCTTACGTCCGGCGGTGTTAAACCACGGAGTAACGCATTATCACCAGCCGTTGGATGAGCAGCGGATGCACCGTGCGGCGCAGTGCCTGCTAGGCGAAAATGACTTCACCTCATTTCGTGCCGTGCAGTGCCAGTCCCGCACGCCCTGGCGTAACTTGATGCATATTAACGTCAGTCGCTATGGGGCCTATGTGGTGGTGGATATCAAAGCCAATGCCTTTGTACATCATATGGTCAGGAATATTGTCGGCAGCCTGATGGAAGTAGGTGCCCACAACCAGCCGGAGAGCTGGATAGCAGAGTTGCTGGCGGCAAAGGACAGAACGCTAGCGGCAGCAACGGCGAAAGCGGAAGGGCTCTATCTGGTGTCGGTAGATTACCCACAGCGTTTTGACCTTCCCCTTGCGCCAATGGGCCCGCTGTTCCTCGCGGACTAGTCGCAATTGAAAAAGGCATAAGCACACATGGAGCTAATACGCTTTCTGATTGATTTTATCCTGCATATTGACGTTCATCTGGCGGAGCTGGTGGCGCAATACGGTATCTGGGTATATGCAATCCTCTTTTTGATCCTGTTTTGCGAAACCGGGCTGGTTGTCACACCGTTCCTGCCAGGAGATTCTCTGTTGTTTGTCGCTGGTGCGCTGGCGTCGCTTGGCACTAATGACCTGAATGTCCATCTAATGGTGCTGTTAATGCTTATTGCCGCTATCGTTGGCGATGCGGTTAATTACACCATCGGCAGGCTTTTTGGCGCGCGGTTGTTCAGTAACCCTGATTCGAAAATATTCCGCCGCAGCTATCTGGATAAGACACATCAGTTTTATGAAAAACACGGCGGAAAAACGATTATTCTTGCGCGTTTTGTGCCAATCGTACGTACTTTTGCTCCCTTTGTTGCGGGCATGGGGCATATGTCCTACCGGCATTTTGCCGCCTATAACGTAGTAGGCGCGCTGCTTTGGGTACTATTATTTACCTATGCTGGATATTTCTTCGGCACCATTCCGATGATTCAGGAAAATCTTAAGTTATTGATTGTGGGAATTATCGTGGTGTCTATACTTCCCGGAGTGATTGAAATTGTGCGCCATCGTCGCGCTGCTTCGCGGCAGGCAAAATAAGAACTCCACCGCGGTTCGACCACTTTTTTATCCCAAGTTGCGAACCGTTATGTTTTAATGTGCACCATTTATGGGCTACCGGGTTCATGTATAAAGGTTATCAATGAGCTGGATTGAAAGAATTAAGAGCAACATTACTCCCACCCGTAAGGCAAGTATTCCTGAAGGCGTGTGGACAAAATGCGATAGCTGCGGTCAGGTGCTGTATCGCGCCGAACTGGAGCGTAACCTTGAGGTCTGCCCGAAATGTGACCATCACATGCGTATGACAGCGCGTAATCGCCTGCATAGCCTGTTGGATGAAGGTTCACTGGTAGAGCTGGGTAGCGAGCTTGAGCCGAAAGATGTTCTGAAGTTCCGCGACTCCAAAAAATACAAAGACCGTCTGGCGACTGCCCAGAAAGAGACTGGCGAAAAAGATGCGCTGGTGGTGATGAAAGGCACGCTGCATGGTATGCCTGTTGTCGCCGCGGCATTTGAATTTGCCTTTATGGGCGGCTCCATGGGCTCCGTGGTTGGCGCGCGCTTTGTGCGTGCAGTCGAGCAGGCGCTGGAAGATAACTGCCCGCTGATCTGCTTCTCCGCTTCCGGCGGCGCGCGTATGCAAGAAGCATTAATGTCATTAATGCAGATGGCAAAAACCTCTGCGGCATTGGCAAAAATGCAGGAGCGTGGTCTGCCGTATATCTCTGTGCTGACTGACCCGACGATGGGCGGCGTCTCCGCCAGCTTCGCAATGCTCGGCGATTTGAACATTGCCGAACCAAAAGCGCTGATCGGTTTTGCTGGCCCTCGCGTTATTGAGCAGACGGTGCGAGAAAAACTGCCGCCGGGCTTTCAGCGTAGCGAGTTCCTGATTGAGAAAGGGGCGATCGATATGATCATCCGCCGTCCGGAGCTGCGCTTTAAACTGGCACGTATCCTGGCGAAGCTGACGAATCAGCCGGCGCCGGACCCGGATGCGCCGCGTGCAAGCGTGGTGGTACCAGAACAGGTACCTGAGTCCTGATAACAGACAAGGGCAGGGCCACCAGGTTCTGCCTTTTTGCTTTACAAACCGTACATTATCAACGGGCATCATGGAAACGAAACGTATTCCGCAAGCCACGTCGCCCCTGGCCGCGTGGCTTTCTTATCTGGAAAACCTGCACAGTAAAACCATCGATCTGGGCCTTGAGCGCGTAAGCCAGGTTGCTGCGCGTCTTGATGTGCAGCGTCCTGCGCCTTTTGTCTTTACCGTCGCCGGCACTAATGGCAAAGGCACCACTTGTCGCACACTGGAATCAATCTTACTGGCGGCGGGCTACCGCGTTGGTGTTTATAGCTCTCCGCACCTGGTGCGTTACACCGAGCGTGTACGTGTGCAGGGAGGCGAGCTGCCTGAATCGGCGCATACATCCTCCTTCGCTGAAATCGAAGCTGTGCGTGGGGATATCTCACTTAGCTATTTTGAATACGGTACGCTTTCGGCGCTGTGGTTGTTTAAACAGGCGCAACTGGACGTAGTTATCCTTGAGGTCGGACTGGGTGGGCGCTTAGATGCGACAAATCTGGTTGATGCCGATGTTGCGGTTATCACCAGCATTGCGCTTGATCATACCGACTGGCTGGGACCCGATCGCGAAAGTATTGGTCGCGAAAAAGCCGGTATCTTCCGTGCTAATAAACCCGCGGTGGTCGGTGAGCCGGATATGCCGCACACTATCGCGGATGTCGCCCATGAAAAAGGGGCGCTGCTGCGGCGTTATGGTGTGGACTGGCGCTACAACGTTGAGCAGAGGAACTGGTCGTTTCGTGACGAGCAGGGCGAACTGAAAGGCCTGCCGCTGCCGAACGTGCCGCAGCCGAATGCCGCCACCGCGCTGGCGGCACTGCGCGCCAGTGGGCTAAATGTCAGCGAGCAGGCTATCCGCGATGGTATTGCCAGCGCCACTTTGCCTGGTCGTTTCCAGACAGTGAGCGAGTCGCCACGGTTGATTCTTGATGTTGCGCATAATCCCCATGCCGCTGGTTATCTCGCCTCACGCCTGGCGGAGCTGCCAAAAACAGGTCGTGTACTGGCGGTGATTGGCATGCTGCATGATAAAGATATTGCCGGTACGCTTGCCTGTCTGGAGCCTGTTGTAGATTGCTGGTATTGTGCACCACTGGAAGGGCCGCGCGGCGCAACAGCGGAAGAATTGCTGGCGCACCTTAGCAATGGCCGGGCATGGCCAGACGTTACGCAGGCCTGGCAGGCAGCGATGGCAGAAGCTAATGCTGAAGATACCGTGCTGGTGTGTGGTTCGTTTCACACGGTAGCACATGTCATGGAAGCAATCGAAACGGGGAGAACCGGTGGCGAGTAAGTTTCAGAACCGTTTGATGGGAACTATTGTGCTGGTCGCGCTCGGGGTGATTATTCTCCCCGGGTTGCTCGACGGGCAGAAAAAACATTATCAGGATGAATTTGCCGCGATCCCGCTGGTGCCGAAACCCGGCGATAGCGATGAGCCGGATATGATGCCGGCTGCAACACAGGCTCTGCCCGCGCAGCCGCCGGAAGGGGCGGCAGAAGAGGTGCGCGCAGGCGATGCCTCTGCGCCATCGCTGGAAGATTCGCGGCGTATGGTGAACGGCGGCAATACACAGTCGCAGCTTAATGTAACGCCTGCTGAGCAGCCAAAACCAAAACCGGTCGAGAAGCCGCAACCGAAACCGGCAGAGCAATCACAGCCTAAACCGCAGGTTCAGCCGTCTGCCGCTGAGGAGAAGCCGGTGCCGACCGGCAAAGCTTATGTGGTGCAGCTAGGGGCGCTGAAAAACGCGGATAAGGTCAACGAGATCGTCAGCAAGTTACGCGGCGCGGGTTATCGCGTTTACACGTCGCCGACGACGCCGGTTCAGGGTAAAATCACCCGTATTCTGGTTGGGCCGGATGCCTCAAAAGATAAGCTGAAAAGTTCGCTAGGTGAGCTGAAGCAGCTATCCGGTCTGAGCGGTGTTGTGATGGGGTATACGCCGAACTAAGTTTTACCCCTTACAACATTGAGGGCCAGGCATCCTTACTTCTCCCTCTTGCCAAAAGCGAGAGGGCGGGGTGAAGGGAGAGCGCTATAACGCCGAAAAACAGGCGATCAGAAGCGTGGCGTTGAACATTTTTTCAGCGCCATTTTTATTTACGCACGGGAAGGAAATCCCTACGCAAACGTTTTCTTTTTCTGTTAGAATGCGCCCCGAACTGGATGACAGGGCGTAAAAATCGTGGGACATATATGGTCTGGATTGATTACGCCATCATCGCGGTGATCGGCTTTTCTTCGTTAGTTAGCCTGATCCGCGGCTTTGTTCGTGAAGCGTTATCGCTGGTGACATGGGGTTGTGCTTTCTTTGTCGCCAGTCATTACTACACTTATCTGTCAGTCTGGTTCACGGGCTTTGAAGATGAACTGGTGCGCAATGGTATAGCCATCGCCGTACTGTTTATCGCGACGCTGATTGTCGGCGCGATCGTTAACTATGTTATCGGTACGCTGGTGGAAAAAACCGGCCTGTCGGGTACAGACAGGGTGTTGGGGATCTGCTTTGGCGCGCTGCGTGGTGTGCTGATCGTCGCCGCCATTCTGTTCTTTCTCGATACCTTTACAGGCCTGTCAAAAAGCGAAGACTGGCAGAAGTCGCAGCTTGTTCCGCAATTCAGTTTTGTTATCAGGTGGTTCTTTGACTATCTGCAAAGTTCGTCAAGTTTCTTGCCCAGGGCATAACCCCTGAGATGTGGCTTAACGAGGAAAAGACGTATGTGCGGTATTGTCGGTATCGCCGGTGTTATGCCGGTCAACCAGTCGATTTATGACGCGTTAACGGTGCTACAGCACCGTGGGCAGGATGCCGCAGGCATCATCACTATTGATGCGAACAACTGTTTCCGTCTGCGTAAAGCGAACGGCCTGGTGAATGATGTATTCGAAGCCCGCCATATGCAGCGTCTGCAGGGCAATATGGGGATTGGCCATGTGCGCTACCCCACCGCTGGTAGCTCCAGCGCATCTGAAGCTCAGCCATTTTACGTTAACTCCCCTTACGGCATTACCCTTGCGCATAATGGCAACCTGACGAACGCGCATGAGTTGCGTAAGAAGCTGTTTGAAGAGAAACGTCGGCATATTAATACCACGTCAGATTCTGAAATTCTGCTGAACATCTTCGCCAGCGAGCTGGATAACTTCCGCCACTATCCGCTGGAAGCCGATAATATTTTTGCTGCTGTCGCGGCGACCAATCGCCTCATCCGCGGGGCTTATGCCTGCGTGGCAATGATTATCGGTCACGGTATGGTCGCCTTCCGTGATCCAAACGGTATCCGCCCGCTGGTGTTGGGTAAGCGCGATATTGGCGATGGCCGCACTGAATTTATGGTCGCGTCTGAAAGCGTGGCGCTCGATACGCTCGGGTTTGAATTCCTGCGGGATATCGCTCCGGGCGAAGCGGTTTATATTACCGAAAAAGGGCAGTTGTTTACCCGCCAGTGTGCTGATAACCCCGTGAGCAACCCATGCCTGTTTGAGTATGTCTATTTTGCCCGCCCGGACTCATTTATCGACAAAATCTCCGTCTACAGCGCGCGCGTAAATATGGGCACTAAGCTTGGCGAGAAGATTGCTCGCGAATGGGAGGATCTGGACATTGATGTGGTGATCCCGATCCCGGAAACCTCCTGTGATATCGCACTGGAAATTGCACGTATTCTGGGCAAACCATACCGCCAGGGCTTTGTGAAAAATCGTTATGTCGGTCGCACCTTTATCATGCCGGGTCAACATTTGCGCCGTAAATCTGTGCGCCGTAAGCTGAATGCCAACCGCGCCGAATTCCGCGATAAAAACGTCCTGCTGGTCGATGACTCCATTGTTCGCGGCACCACCTCGGAGCAGATTATTGAGATGGCGCGCGAAGCAGGGGCGAAAAAAGTTTATCTGGCTTCTGCCGCACCGGAGATTCGCTTCCCGAACGTTTACGGTATTGATATGCCAACCGCCAATGAGCTTATTGCTCACGGTCGCGAAGTGGACGAGATCCGCCAAATCATCGGCGCTGACGGTCTTATCTTCCAGGATCTGAATGACCTTATTGAAGCGGTACGAGCGGAAAATCCCGATATCCAGCAGTTTGAATGTTCGGTATTCAATGGGATTTACGTCACCAAAGATGTCGATCAGCAGTACCTCGATTACCTTGATTCCCTGCGTAATGATGATGCGAAAGCGATGCAGCGTCAGAACGAAGTGGAAAGCTTAGAGATGCATAACGAAGGTTAACTTCTCTGCGCCCCTTGCTAAGGGGCGCAGCTATTGCAACGCCCTTGATAATCGTGCAAAGTTTGCCACAAACAGAAAGGGCAACCATCATGAAACGACTGATTGTGGGCATCTCCGGTGCCAGCGGTATTATCTATGGCGTACGCCTGCTTCAGGTGCTGCGTGACGTTCCTGAGGTTGAAACCCATCTGGTAATCAGCCAGGCGGCCCGGCAAACACTCCCCCTGGAAACGGACTTTTCACTCCGCGATGTGCAGACACTCGCCGATGTGGTGCATGATGCGCGCGATATAGCCGCATCGGTCTCTTCCGGCTCTTTTAGCACTGCCGGGATGGTGATCTTGCCCTGTTCCATTAAAACCCTCTCCGGCATTGTGCATAGCTACAGCGATACTCTGCTTACCCGTGCTGCGGATGTGGTGCTCAAAGAGCGCAGGACGCTGGTATTATGCGTGCGCGAAACGCCGTTACATCTGGGACACCTGCGTCTGATGACTCAAGCGGCAGAGCTGGGTGCGGTGATCATGCCACCCGTACCGGCGTTCTATCATCGACCACAAACGCTTGATGATGTGATTGATCAAACTGTTAATCGCGTACTGGACCAGTTCGCGATTGAGTTGCCGGAGGATCTTTTTACCCGCTGGCATGGGGGCGGCGCCTTAAAATAGTGCGTGAGTGCCCGTTTGCCCTTTTTTAGGGCAATTTTGTAATCGCGATCATATCCTCAGCATTTAGTCCCTTTTATCCCTCTCTTAATCCTGCGGTTAGCCTGGCGGAGCTGCTATCTTCATCACTACGGTGAATGCAACGTTTTATTAACATAATCTCTGTTCTCTTTTTTTTGCGCAGAAGAAACTGGCATAAGACGTGCAAGTACATCGGCAGTAACACACAACACAATATGAAAAAAATCAGCACACTTGAGGGTATTGTATGAAGAAGACGGTTCTTGCTCTGTCTTTACTGCTGGGTCTGTCCGCGACCGCCAGCGTCTATGCAGCGCTTCCCCAGACTGTTCGTATTGGCACTGATGCGACTTACGCGCCGTTCTCATCAAAAGATGCGAAAGGGGAATTTGTCGGATTTGATATTGATCTCGGCAATGAGATGTGCAAACGCATGCAGGTGAAATGCAGCTGGGTCGGCAGTGATTTCGATGCGCTAATCCCCTCTTTGAAGGCGAAGAAGATCGACGCCATTATCTCCTCACTGTCGATTACAGAAAAACGCCAGCAGGAAATTGCTTTCTCAGACAAGCTCTACGCAGCTGATTCTCGTCTGATTGCCGCCAAAGGCTCATCGATTCAGCCAACACTGGATGCGCTGAAAGGTAAGCATGTTGGGGTGCTGCAAGGCTCCACCCAGGAAGGATATGCTAATGATAACTGGCGCAGCAAAGGCATCGATGTGGTGGCCTACCAGAATCAGGATCTGATCTACTCTGACCTCGCTGCCGGGCGACTTGATGCGGCATTTCAGGATGAAGTTGCTGCCAGCGAAGGCTTCCTGAAGCAGCCCGCCGGGAAAGAGTTTGCTTTTGCTGGCCCGTCAGTGAAAGACAAAAAATATTTCGGCGATGGTACCGGTATCGGTCTGCGTAAAGATGATACTGAGTTAAAAGCCGCTTTCGACAAAGCGTTTGCCGAATTACGCAAAGATGGCACTTACGACAAGCTGGCGAAAAAATATTTCGACTTCAATGTCTACGGTGACTAAGCCTGTGCGGCCCGTGAGAACGGGCCGTCTTAAGATAACGAAATAGTGCATTGATGCGCCAGTTGCTCCATGTTGGTGCAATTAGCGCTTCGCTTTGGTGCACAGATGCATATTTAAGCGTTTTGGATGCAAAAAAAGGCACTACCCGGGCGGAATCTTTTGCTTTGGCGGGTCAGATGATGGCACGATAACGAAATCGTGTAATTCTGAGAATTCCCTTAGTAAAGTTCGTCTGTTGAGGATAATGATGAAAAAGCTGGTTGTATCTCTTTCTCTGGTGCTTGCGCTTTCCAGCGTTTCGACGGCTTTCGCCGCTATTCCACAAAAATTACGTATCGGTACCGATCCGACCTATGCGCCATTTGAATCGAAGAATGCGCAGGGAGAGTTAGTGGGTTTTGATATCGATCTGGCGAAAGAACTCTGCCAACGTATTAAAACTCAGTGTGTTTTTGTGGAAAATCCGCTTGATGCGCTGATCCCGTCGCTCAAAGCGAAAAAAATTGACGTCATTATGTCGTCGCTCTCGATTACGGAAAAGCGTCAGCAGGAGATCGCTTTTACAGACAAGCTCTATGCAGCAGATTCGCGGCTGGTGGTCGCCAAAAATTCCACTATCCAGCCGGAGCTCGAGAAGCTGAAAGGTAAACGTATCGGCGTATTGCAGGGCACCACCCAGGAAACTTATGGCAATGTGCACTGGGCGCCGAAAGGGGTAGAAATTGTGTCCTATCAGGGGCAGGACAATATCTATGCTGATTTAACCGCCGGGCGTATCGACGCCGCTTTTCAGGATGAAGTCGCCGCCAGCGAAGGATTCCTGAAAACATCAATGGGCAAAGATTACCAGTTCGGTGGCCCATCAATTAAAGACGAGAAACTGTTTGGTGTGGGAACCGGTATGGGGCTGCGGAAAGAAGACAATGAATTGCGTGAAGCGCTGAATAAAGCTTTTGCGCAGATGCGTGCTGACGGCACATACGAGAAACTGGCGAAGAAGTATTTCGATTTCGATGTTTACGGTGGTTAATGCCACCTGCGCTTAACGTGCAACCCCTTCCCATAGCGGGAGGGGAAGAGACACGTCACCACATACGACAGGACAGGGTGCATGCTGTACGGTTTTTCTCAAGTGATATTACAAGGTGCCCTGGTCACCCTTGAGCTGGCTATCAGCTCGGTGGTGTTGGCGGTACTGATTGGCCTGGCGGGCGCGGGGGCAAAACTCTCCAAAAACTGGGTTATGGCGCTGATTTTCGAAGGTTACACCACCTTGATTCGCGGTGTGCCGGATCTGGTACTGATGCTGCTTATTTTTTACGGTCTGCAAATTGCGCTTAATAGCATCACAGACGCCCTTGGCATATCACAATTTGATATCGACCCGATGGTTGCGGGGATAATTACCCTTGGCTTTATTTACGGTGCCTATTTTACCGAAACCTTTCGTGGCGCCTATATGGCGGTGCCGAAGGGGCATATTGAAGCTGCAACCGCCTTTGGTTTTACTGGTCAACAAACTTTCCGCCGTATTCTCTTTCCGGCCATGATGCGTTATGCGCTGCCGGGTATCGGCAATAACTGGCAAGTTATTCTGAAATCTACGGCTCTGGTCTCACTGCTGGGGCTGGAAGATGTGGTCAAAGCGACCCAACTCGCCGGGAAAAGTACCTGGGAGCCTTTCTTTTTTGCCATCGTCTGCGGTGTGATTTACCTCGTTTTTACCACGGTTTCAAATGGTGTCCTGCTGCTGCTCGAACGCCGCTATTCAGTCGGTGTGAAGAGGGCTGAGCTGTGATCGAGATTATTCAGGAGTACTGGAAATCCCTGTTATGGAGCGACGGCTATCGCTTTACTGGCGTTGCCATCACGCTGTGGTTGCTGATTTCATCGGTGGTGATGGGCGGCGTTCTGGCCGTGTTTCTTGCTATCGGGCGCGTCTCCAGCAATCGCTTTATCCGTCTCCCTATCTGGTTATTTACTTACATTTTTCGCGGTACGCCGCTTTATGTACAGTTACTGGTGTTTTACTCCGGTATGTACACGCTGGAAGTGGTGAAAGGGACTGAACTGCTTAATGCCTTCTTCCGCAGCGGTCTGAACTGTACCGTGTTGGCATTAACGCTCAATACCTGTGCCTACACCACAGAAATTTTTGCCGGAGCGATCCGTTCGGTTCCGCACGGAGAAATTGAAGCGGCACGAGCATATGGTTTCTCGACCGTTAAAATGTATCGCTGCATTATTTTGCCTTCGGCACTGCGTATTGCATTACCTGCTTATAGCAACGAAGTGATTCTAATGTTGCACTCCACAGCATTGGCCTTTACGGCTACGGTGCCGGACTTACTGAAAATCGCCCGTGATATTAACTCGGCAACTTACCAGCCTTTTACAGCATTCGGTATTGCGGCGGTGCTCTATCTGCTTATCTCTTATGTATTGATAAGCCTATTTCGCAAAGCCGAAAAACGCTGGCTGCAGCACATGAAACCCTCTTCGACACACTGAGAATATGATGTCTGAGAATAAATTAAACGTTATCGATCTACATAAACGCTACGGCGAGCATGAAGTGCTGAAAGGGGTATCTCTGCGAGCAAACGCAGGCGATGTGATCAGCATTATCGGTTCGTCCGGTTCGGGCAAAAGCACCTTTTTGCGCTGTATTAACTTCCTTGAAAAACCAAGCGAAGGCAGCCTGATGGTGAATGGGCAAGTGATTAATTTGGTCCGCGACAAAGATGGTCAGCTCAAAGTTGCGGACAAAAATCAACTGCGCCTGTTACGCACCCGACTGACTATGGTGTTCCAGCATTTTAATTTGTGGAGCCATATGACAGTGCTGGAAAATGTCATGGAAGCACCGATGCAAGTGCTGGGGTTAAGTAAGCAGGAAGCCCGCGAGCGAGCAGTAAAATATCTGGCGAAAGTGGGTATTGATGAGATGCAACAGAAAAAATACCCGGTACATCTCTCCGGCGGGCAGCAGCAACGTGTTTCGATAGCCCGTGCGCTGGCGATGGAGCCAGAAGTATTACTGTTTGATGAACCGACATCGGCGCTCGACCCCGAGCTGGTGGGCGAAGTGTTGCGTATCATGCAACAACTGGCGGAAGAGGGGAAAACCATGGTGGTGGTTACCCACGAAATGGGTTTTGCCCGCCATGTTTCTACTCATGTGATCTTTCTGCATCAGGGCAAGATTGAAGAAGAGGGCTCCCCGGATGCCGTGTTTGATAACCCGCAAAGTTTGCGGTTACAACAGTTTCTGAAAGGCTCATTAAAGTAGCGTTCTCTGGCCTGGAGAGAGCACATCTTTCCAGGCTGTAGGCGTCAAGGTAGTGCTTTTTCCCGCCGATAAACCCAGTCATCGTAATATTTCCCTTTGAGTAAAAAGGCTTGCTTTAGCTCCTCTACCCGCTGAAAACCGCACTTTTCCAGCACGCGCACCGAACCCTGGTTTTCCGCTAGTACCCAGGCATTGAGCGCATCGATTCCGCCTTGTTGAAATGCATAACTACACAAGGCCTCAAGGGCCTCAGAGGCAATACCTCGACCTTGTACGGCAGAGGTAATGGAATAGCCGACATCCGCTTCTTGTGAATTATGGTCGCTGACACGCAGGCCGATATCCCCAACCGCATTACCCTGCCTGTCGCGGATAATAAAAGCGAAGGGATTTTGTAGCCGATCGTTAAATAGGGTGCGGATCTGCGCTGTCGAGGCAATTTCTGCCATATAGCGCATGATGCTGTTGTCCCGGCGCAATTGCAGAAAGAAGGGCCAGTCTTCGCGCTGAAAACTTGTGATCGTTAAACGTAGCGTTTGCAACGTCATGCAGTTCATCCTTGCAGTGAAGATGTCTTTGAGCTTAGCACTGCAAGGGGCGTTACTAATGCCCCAAAAATTAGGAGGTCACCACATCCTGTAATGCTTCTTCCAGATCATACCAGCGAAAGGCAAAATCTGCTGCTTCAAGGCGTTTGGGTATCGCGCGCTGGCCGCCTAATACTAACACCGATGATTCACCCATTAGCAGGCGCACGACAGCAGCAGGTGCACGCATTACTGCCGGGCGGTGCAGTACATGACCGAGGGTATGAGAAAACTGCTCATTATGCACTGGATAGGGCGATACCATATTAAAGGGGCCACGCAGATCGTTATCCAGCAGCCAAAGGATGCCATTCACCAGATCGTCGATATGGATCCATGATAGATATTGGCGACCATTACCAATAGGCCCCCCCAGACCAAGACGAAACAGCGGCAGCATTTTAGCGAGGGCACCGCCCTTCGGAGCAAAAACCACACCGGTGCGCAGCAGGCAAACCCGAGTGCGATCGCTTTGCGCTCCACAGGCAATCTGCTCCCAACGTGCGCAAAGTTTATGGGTAAATTCATTATGCGGTGGCTCTTCTTCACTCACCACCACCTCCCCCAGGTCACCGTAATAGCCTGTCGCGGAGCCGGAAATAAGCACCTGCGGCGGTGATTCACTGGCATTAAAAAGATCAACCAACCGCTGGGTAATCTGCCAGCGGCTTTCACATAAGCGCTGCTTTTGCTCCTCACTCCAGCGCTTATCTGCAATGGGTTCTCCTGCCAGATTAATTACTGCGTCAAAGTCATTAAGCTGATTCTGCTCATTTAGCCCCTTCCACAGCGTAACGCGCGCATCAAGTCGCTGCTGCGCTTTACCCGGAGTGCGGGTGACTACCGTCACGCTGTGACGTAACTCCAGCAAGCGGGGGATCAGATGATGCCCAATCAATCCGGTACCGCCGGTAATCAGTATCTTCATGCTATTCCCCTTCTCCTGAGTAACTCAAATTTGTTGAGCCTTTTGCATTGCCCGTTCGGTAGCCGGGCGTGTGCGGATGCGCTCAAACCAATTAAATACAGCCGGATAATTTTCCAGATCGATACGCTGGCGTTGATGCGAATTAATCCATGGCCAGGTGGCAATATCGGCAATGCTGTAATGCTCTCCTGCCAGCCAGGGTACCCGCTCCAGCCGTCTGTTCAGGACCTGATATAAGCGCTGAGTTTCTACCTGGTAACGTTCAATAGCGTAAGGAACCGGCTGTGGCGCAAAGTGATTAAAATGATGGTTCTGACCGAGCATAGGCCCCAGCCCGCCCACTTGCCAGAATAACCACTGTAGCGTGAGATGACGTTCACGCAGTTCACCGCTTAACAGCTTTCCACTCTTTTCCGCCAGATAGAGCAAAATCGCCCCTGATTCGAACAGGCTTAGTGGCGAACCGCCATCTAACGGCAGGTGATCGACAATGGCCGGAATTTTGTTATTTGGGGAGATAATTAAAAAGTCTGGACGAAATTGATCGCCTTTGCTGATATCCACCCGAATCAGACGATACTCAAGGCCCGTTTCCTCCAGAAACAGCGTTATCTTATGACCGTTTGGCGTGGGAGCGAAATAGAGGTCTATCATCAAAACTCCAGTTAGGGGGAATGAACATTACAAATGAGTATAGGCGTTACCTTTGACGCGTAATCTTTCAATAAGTGACAGCCTGCACAAGACGTTATAATTTGAGAAAAACCTAATCGCAAAACGAGGATGCTATGAGCGAACCGACAATTATTTTGTGGTCTGATGCCCATTTCTTTTCGCCGTATGTCATGTCGGTGTATGTTGCGCTACATGAGAAAGGTTTGCCCTTTAGCCTTAAAACCGTTGACCTCAATAGCAACGCGCAGCGCCTGCCAGACTGGCCGGGGTATAGCCAGACCCAGCGCGTGCCTCTCATCGAGGTAGAAGGTTTTATACTGAGCGAATCCTCTGCGATTACAGAATATCTGGAGGAACGTTTCGCACCGCCAGAATGGGAGCGAATCTATCCACATGAGCTGGAAAAACGCGCGCGAGCCCGGCAAATTCAGGCCTGGCTGCGTAGCGATCTGGTTCCTGTTCGGGAGGAGCGTTCCACGGACGTAGTCTTTGCCGGAGCGGTAAAAGCGCCGTTAAGCAGTGCCGGGCAGGAGAGTGCCGCGAAACTCATTGCCATCGCCAGTGACTTGCTGGCTCATGGCAAACCAAACCTGTTTGGTGAGTGGTGTATTGCCGATGCCGATTTGGCATTGATGCTCAATCGTTTGGTCATGCATGGTGATAATGTGCCACAGCTTTTGGTGGATTACGCTACCTTCCAGTGGCAACGCTCATCGGTCCAGCGATATGTCGCGCTTTCCGCTAAACGTGCCGGCTGATAAGGGTTGTGCTTTTCGCTATCATAAGGCGTTTGCTTTGCTATGAGGTGCACTAATGAAGTTGATGTTTGCATCAGATATTCATGGGTCGTTGCCAGCCACGGAACGCGTACTGGAACTGTTTAATGAAAGCGATGCCCGCTGGCTGGTGATCCTTGGCGATGTGCTCAATCACGGCCCGCGTAACCCATTGCCTGAGGGGTACGCACCAGCGCAGGTGGCAGAGCGGTTGAATGAACAAGCCAGCCGGATTATTGCCGTACGTGGCAATTGTGATAGCGAAGTAGATCAGATGCTGCTGCACTTTCCCATTACTGCGCCCTGGCAGCAGGTTCTGCTATCACACCAACGTTTGTTCCTGACGCATGGCCACCTTTTTGGCCCGGACAATATCCCGCCGCTGGATAAAGGGGATATTCTGGCATATGGCCATACGCACATACCCGTTGCGGAAAAACGCGGAGATATTGTGCACTTTAATCCTGGGTCGGTGAGTATGCCGAAAGGGGGTTTTGCGCCCAGCTATGGTCTACTTGAAGAGGGAATGTTGAGCGTAATCGCATTTAATGATCAGCGAGTTATTGCACAGGTAGCCATTAATCCGTAACTTACCCATCAACTGAAACGCGTCGAAAGAGCGCCATTAAAGAGAAGAATTACCGATGGTGGAACAGAGTCATTTTGCAGGCATGGAATGGGTGGATATTGTCAATGAAGACAATGAGGTGATTGCACAGGCCAGTCGGCAGCAAATGCGTGCCCAGTGTCTGCGCCATCGCGCTACCTATATTGTGGTGCATGATGGAATGGGCAAAATTCTGGTGCAGCGCCGTACCGAGACGAAAGATTTTATGCCCGGTATGTTAGATGCCACAGCGGGTGGTGTGGTGCAGGCGGGTGAGCTGTTGCTTGATTCAGCCCGTCGCGAAGCGGAAGAGGAGTTAGGTATTGCTGGCGTGCCGTTTGCCGAGCACGGACAGTTCTATTTTGAGGATCAACATTGCCGGGTGTGGGGGGGGCTTTTCAGTTGTGTCTCCCATGGGCCGTTTGCCTTGCAGGAAGAAGAAGTCAGTGAAGTCTGGTGGATGACCCCGGAAGAAGTTACCGCGCGCTGCGATGAATTTACCGCTGATTCATTAAAAGCACTGGCGTTATGGATGAGCCGCAAAACCAGCAACGAAATGGAAAAAATTACCGAAGCGGAATAATAACCACAGTTAATTTATCTATTATTGGCCGGATTAGCTCAGTGCATCCGGCAAAAGACGTTGCAAATGACGGTTTATTGAAAGATACCGGGCATTGTTAAATTTATTATCTGGATTCTTTTTTCAGATTGAGTATTTATCATGCCCCTGATTAATCAACATTCGTCACCTGTTAATTCTTTCACCCCGGTTTATCATGCAACTCACGCGATAGAATCAGAGCCTGCCCCTGAAGTGTATAATATGTGGCAGGAAGCCCGGCATCTTTTTTTTGAATCGCGCTTAGGACAGGCACAAGAGCATTTTTTTGCGCTTTGCCGCCCCATGGAAGATACCACGCCAGTAGATATACGTTCTCGTGTCGCGGCATTAAAGGCGAGTCTGAAATCTGAAAATATTGAATGTGTCCGTATGCTTGCACCGAATACGTATGCTATTACTGATACGCACGGTAATAAAATAGTGGCATTTTCACTGATAAAAATAGAGCCAGGATATGATGCTAAATATACTCATACTGTCAGCAAAGACGATCCGCAGGCCGGCAATAACATTTATTTTAAGAGCGTGCTTTGCAATGCTGATTGTAATAAATTAATAGCAAGTATGGAGTCGGAAAAGAATATGCAATCCGACGATGTTGAGCTGAGTAAGCCAATCCTGAAAAGGATTATCATCGACAATCAGTTAGATAATAAAAGTAAGCTGGAGAAGGTGTTACTTCTCGCATCTTCGCTATTTGAATATGGGCCGAATAATAATTTCTTTGATAATAGCAGCGCATCGGCTGATGCCAGGCAGTCTGCACATTGCCAATTAAAGGAAATTAAAGATCGCGGCTATCTCTCTTTAGATTATTATCGAGATATTATTCAGCACAGGATGGGTTACAGTGATGATCAAGCAAGGATCGCTGAGGTTATCTGTCAATATAATGATATTGAAAGCCGTCTGATAAAATTCAGTACTGATGATGGCATTGAGCATTATGCTTGCGAAGCTGAATTGGATGGAAAAAAATATATTATCGATCCAAAAACAAATATTTTATGCAAAATTAATAACAATACTTACAAAGAATATTACGTAAAACTCCAGGCGTTTTTTGAGTGTGTTCAAGAAAATAAAGAACTAGTATTTATGGAGCATAATTTAGCACTGGACAAAAATGTTCTGAAAACTGTTGAAAATTTACATCCAACAACACTTAATTATACTAAGTTGAGCAATGAATCTTATCAGGAGATACAGTCGCTAATTAATCAACGGATTGAGGATATTTATCGTAACTTTAACCTACCCTGAAAATAGTTTTTTTACCCTATCGGATGAGGTGTAACGCCATCCGGCATGGCTACCTGATTGACTCTTGATATTAGCATATTTATATTTCTTATATTTTATAATTTTTTTGCTGTGCTTAGGAATCGTAAAAATGCCAGTTATCACAAAAATAGATGCATCGCAGATCAAACTCGATAATATTAGTAAAACAATCCCTCCGGCAGAGAAAGTTCTTCTGCAAGGGGCAAAAGTTATTTCGGCAGAAAAAAATCAAGCCGCTCTGGGGATACTAAAGGAAATTTGGCAACCATCGAAAGATGTCACGCTATCAATGATCCGCGAATTGTTTGGACAACTTAAAGATACACTTTACGATAATCACAAAAATTGTATTAGCGAAGAACGACCGCAATATTTTGTTATGTATAATCAACATAACAAGAAAATTCTAAGTGGTGAGGTTAATGCCAGTGACTATCTGGTCGCTATGGATTTTAAAGAGAATGGAAAAGCTGGCTGTGGAAGGGTGTACTACTGTTATCCCGATTAATCAATCGCTGACAATATAGTGGGTACAATAAAAAGGCGATCGTTCGATCGCCTTTTTGCTTATTGATATCAATTATGACTGCTGAGATGCCTGAATGGCAGTCAGAGCAATGGTATAGACGATATCATCTACCAGCGCGCCACGGGAGAGATCGTTAACCGGCTTACGCATGCCTTGCAGCATCGGCCCGATGGAGATCAGATCGGCAGAGCGCTGCACCGCTTTATAGGTGGTGTTACCGGTGTTCAGATCCGGGAAGATGAACACAGTCGCGCGACCAGCAACCGGTGAGTTCGGCGCTTTGGACTTGGCGACATCAGCCATAACAGCAGCATCGTACTGCAGCGGACCGTCGATAACCAGGTCTGGGCGTTTTTCCTGCGCCAGGCGAGTCGCTTCACGCACTTTTTCCACATCGCTACCGGCACCGGAATTACCGGTGGAGTAGGAGAGCATTGCCACGCGCGGTTCGATACCGAACGCAGTTGCAGAATCCGCAGATTGAATCGCGATTTCTGCCAGTTGCTCGGCGGTCGGATCCGGGTTGATTGCGCAGTCACCGTAAACATATACCTGTTCCGGCAGCAGCATAAAGAACACAGAGGAGACCAGCGAACTACCTGGTGCGGTTTTAATCAATTGCAGCGGAGGACGAATCGTGTTCGCCGTGGTATGTACCGCACCGGAAACCAGACCATCCACTTCATCCTGTTCCAGCATCAATGTGCCGAGAACCACGTTATCTTCCAGCTGTTCACGGGCAACAGCTTCGGTCATACCTTTGCTCTTACGCAGCTCAACCAGACGAGCGACATAGCTTTCGCGTACAACTTCAGGATCAACGATTTCAATACCCGCGCCCAACTCAACGCCCTGCGCTGCGGCGACGCGATTGATTTCGTCAGGATTACCCAGCAGGATACAGGTCGCGATACCACGCTCAGCGCAGATAGCCGCAGCTTTAACAGTACGCGGCTCGTCACCTTCTGGCAGTACCACGCGTTTGCCCGCTTTGCGTGCCAGCTCAGTCAGCTGGTAGCGGAACGCTGGCGGCGAGAGACGACGGCTGCGTTCGGAGGTTGCAGTCAGCGAGTCGATCCACTGGGCATTGATATAGCCAGCAACATACTCCTGAACTTTCTCGATACGCTCATGATCATCTACCGGCACTTCCAGATTGAAGCTCTGCAGACTTAAAGAGGTTTGCCAGGTGTTGGTGTTGACCATAAATACCGGCAGGCCAGTGGCAAATGCGCGTTCGCACAATTTACGGATGCTGGCATCCATTTCGTAGCCACCGGTCAGCAAAAGCGCACCAATCTCCACGCCGTTCATCGCAGCCAGGCAGGCTGCAACCAGCACGTCAGGACGATCGGCAGAAGTCACCAGCAGGGAACCCGGGCGGAAGTGTTCCAGCATATGCGGAATACTACGTGCGCAGAAGGTCACGGATTTAACGCGACGGGTTTTGATGTCACCTTCGTTAACGATGGTTGCATTGAGGTGATTAGCCATATCGATAGCACGGGTGGCTATCAGATCAAAGCTCCACGGCACCGCGGCCAGCACCGGCATCGGGCTGGTTTCCTGCAATTTCACCGGATCGATACGCACGATCTGGGCTTTGGAGGAGTCATCGAAAATTTCAGACAGATCGGGACGCGTGCGACCTTGCTCATCAACCGGCGCGTTGAGTTTGTTGATAATTACGCCAGTGATATTGGTATTTTTCGCGCCGCCGAAGCTGTTGCGGGTCAGTTCGATTCGCTCTTTCAACTGTTCCGGGGTATCGGTACCCTGCGACATAACAAAAACGATTTCAGCATTTAGCGTTTTTGCAATTTCGAAGTTCAGCGACTGAGCAAACTGATGTTTGCGCGTGGGCACCAGACCCTCAACCAGCACCACTTCAGCATCTTTGCTGGTTTCATGGTAGCGCGCGATGATCTCTTCCATCAGCACGTCTTTCTGATTACTGGAGAGCAGCGACTCAACATGGCTCATCTTCAGCGGCTCAGCGGCTGGTAGCCCGGAGTTTGCACGCACGATAGTGGTAGTCTGGTCCGGCGCATCGCCGCCAGAACGGGGTTGAGCAATCGGTTTAAAGACGCTCAGACGAACGCCTTTGCGTTCCATAGCACGGATCACGCCGAGGCTGACGCTGGTCAGACCGACGCTGGTTCCGGTAGGGATCAGCATAATAATACGGGACACGTTTTATCCTCTTTCGTTACCGTCATCGCAGACGGGTTACAAAACAGCACCGCCAGCGTTGGCTGGCGGTGTGTGCAATCAGGCAGTCAGGCGGCTCGCATCTTGTGCGATAACCAGTTCCTCGTTTGTCGGGATAACGACAGCAGGACGGGTGCCTTCTTTGTTAATAAAGCCAGATTTGCCGAAACGCGCAGCCAGGTTACGTTCGTGGTCAACTTCAAAGCCCAGAACGCCCAGTTTACCCAGCGACAGTTCACGAACCATTGCTGCGTTTTCACCGATGCCACCCGTGAAGACAACCGCGTCCAGACGACCATCCATCAGCGCAGTGTAGGAGCCGATGTACTTCGCCAGACGGTGGCAATAAACGTCCATCGCACGTTTAGCGTCTTCTTTCTGCTGGTAGTTGTCTTCAACATAACGACAGTCGCTGGTCACTTCGGTCAGACCCAGCAGACCAGACTCTTTGGTCAGCATTTTGTTGATCGCTTCAACGCTCATACCCAGAGTGTCGTGCAGATGGAAAACGATAGCCGGGTCGATATCACCGGAACGCGTACCCATCACCAGACCTTCCAGCGGGGTCAGCCCCATAGAGGTATCCACGCATTTGCCGTTACGGATTGCAGAAACAGAACCACCGTTGCCAAGATGGCAGGTGATGATATTCAGCTCATCTACTGGTTTGTTCAGGACTTTCGCTGCTTCCTGAGTAACATAGAAGTGGCTGGTGCCGTGTGCGCCGTAGCGACGAATACCGTGCTCTTTATACAACTTATATGGCAGAGCGTAGAGGTATGACTCTTCCGGCATAGTCTGATGGAAAGCGGTGTCAAACACGGCCACATTTTTATCTTTCAGATGCGGGAAAGATTTAAGGGCTTCGGCGATACCAATCAGATGTGCAGGGTTGTGCAGCGGAGCGAAAGAGGAGGCGTCTTTAATACCCTGGATAACGCTTTCGTCAATCACAACGGAGCTGGTGTATTTTTCACCACCATGCACAATACGGTGACCGATTGCGGTCAACTGTGCTGACAGTTCTGGTTTTTGTGCCAGAATAGTGTTAACGATAAAGTTCAGCGCTTCGCTGTGAGCGGCACCTGCACCTAAAGCCGCTTCTTGTTTACCGCCGTCAATTTTCCACTTAATGCGGGCTTCCGGAAGGTGGAAGCATTCGGCTAAACCAGAGAGGTACTCGTCACCGTTTGCTGCATCAAGGATGGCGAATTTCAGTGAGGAGCTACCGCAGTTCAGAACCAGTACTAACTTACTCGACATGGAAGTACCTATAAATGATACGTGGCTAAAAAAAGTCAGTGAGTCGCACAGCGTAGCGCAGGTTGACGCTGACATTTATGATTAACATCATGCCTGAGAAAAATTGTGGCACGATGAAAGAATACTTATGATTCTAAGCTATTTTGCGCAAAAATAAGACAGTGGCATAATAAGCTTAAATGTAACGATTTAACTTTAGTCGTCTAATTAGCCTGATTAGGCTGCGACAGAATACCCGATAGCAATGGGGATTGACAAAAAATTTTAACGTTGTCATTCACAGTTGTTGTTTTGCACAAATTTTTTAATTTTTATATGTGAAGTTGAGGTAAACCATGTCCACTTCTGATAAACGTCCTGTTAATTTTTTTAACTTATTTCGTCGTGGGCAGCATTACGCAAAGACCTGGCCTATGGAAAAACGCCTCGCTCCTGTCTTTGTTGAAAACCGTGTCATCCGCGCAACGCGCTACTCCATTCGATTAATGCCACCACTGGCTATATTCACCCTCTGCTGGCAAATTGCCCTCGGTGGTCTGCTTGGGCCTGCGGTAGCCACGGCGCTGTTCGCGCTTAGCCTGCCGATGCAGGGGTTATGGTGGCTGGGCAAACGCTCTATCACACCGTTACCTCCCTCAATTCTGAGTTGGTTTTATGAAGTGCGCAGTAAATTGCAGGAGTCTGGTCAGGCACTGGCGCCGATCGAGGGAAAACCCGATTACCAGGCGCTGGCCGATACACTCAAACGGGCATTCAAACAGCTGGATAAGACTTTCCTGGACGAACTGTAATTATAATAACTGGTGCCTATATAAAGCAGTTGCTCTGTGTGAAAGCAGAAGTGCCGCTTTTTTTTCGTTTTGTTTCGTGTAACACCCCGGCAAATCAAAAAAGCCGTCTTTTTCAGCAGGTAAAATCAATACATCTTTTTTATTGTGCCGATGTGCCACAGGAGTCGAAAGATGGAAATGACCAATGCCCAACGTCTGATCTTATCTAACCAATATAAAATGATGACCATGATGGAGCCGGCAAATGCTGAACGCTATCGTCGTCTACAAACAATTATTGAGCGCGGTTATGGTTTGCAGATGCGCGAGCTTGATCGTGAATTTGGCGAGCTGAAAGAGGAAACCTGTCGCACGGTTATCGATATCATGGAGATGTACCATGCGCTGCATGTCTCCTGGACCAACCTGAAAGACGCAGACTCGATTGATGAGCGCCGCGTCACCTTCCTGGGCTTTGATGCGGCTACCGAAGCGCGTTACCTCGGTTACGTCCGTTTTATGGTGAATGTTGAAGGCCGCTATACCCACTTTGATGCCGGAACGCATGGTTTTAATGCACAAACGCCCATGTGGGAAAAATACCAACGCATGTTAAATGTGTGGCACTCCTGCCCGCGCCAGTACCACCTGAGCAGCAACGAAATTAATCAAATTATCAATGCCTGAGAAAAAACATGCTTAGGCGAAGCTGCTAACGAACTGTTATAACAGTAAAAATGCAGCATGTTATCCCCCCTCTCCCTGAAAGGGATTGGGGCATGTTGTGCAAAATTTTATTTCCGGGCTCTCGTCCGCACTTTTATAGGTTTCCTGATGGTTTTCAACTGACAAGGATACGTTGTGAACGGTGAACTGATTTGGGTTCTGTCTCTGTTGGCTATAGCCGTAGTGCTTTTTGCTACGGGCAAAATACGCATGGATGCGATAGCACTGTTGATGATTATCGCGTTTGTTCTCAGCGGTACGCTGACATTATCTGAAGCCTTTTCGGGGTTTAGCGATCCAAATGTTGTCCTGATTGCCGCACTTTTTATTATTGGCGATGGCCTGGTACGTACCGGTGTGGCGACCAATATGGGCGCATGGCTGATGAAAATGGCCGGAAGCAGCGAGAGCAAAATGCTGGTACTGCTGATGGTGACGGTAGCGTTTCTCGGTGCCTTCATGAGTTCAACCGGCGTGGTGGCGATATTTATCCCGGTGGTCATGAGCATATCTTTGCGTATGCAAAGCTCGCCGTCGCGACTGATGATGCCGCTCAGTTTTGCCGGGTTGATTAGCGGTATGATGACGCTGGTCGCCACTCCCCCCAATCTGGTCGTAAACAGTGAGCTGCTGCGAGAAGGGCTGGAAGGTTTTAGCTTTTTCAGCGTGACCCCGCTGGGACTGGTGATCCTGCTGTTTGGCATCATCTATATGTTGCTGATGCGTAGCCTGTTGAAAGGGGAGCGTTCGGATGTGCAAGGGGAGAGTTGGAAACGTCGCAGCTTTCGCGATCTGATCAAAGAGTATCGCCTTGCAGGCCGGGCGAGGCGGCTGGCGATTCGTCCGGGTTCGCCAATGATTGGTCAGCGTCTTGACGACCTGCAACTGCGCGAGCGCTACGGTGCCAATATTATTGGTGTTGAACGCTGGCGACGCTTTCGACGGGTGATCGTGAATGTTAACGGTGTATCTGAGTTTCGTGCCCGGGATGTTCTACTAATAGATATGTCTGCTGCGGAGGTCGATTTACGCGAGTTCTGCGCGGAGCAGTTACTGGAACCAATGATTTTACGCGGCGAATACTTCTCTGAGCAGGCGCTTGATGTCGGCATGGCTGAAGTATCGCTGGTGCCTGAATCAGAATTGATTGGTAAGACGGTGCGTGAAATTGCTTTTCGTACTCGCTACGGTCTGAACGTTGTTGGTCTGAAACGCGATGGTGTTGCACTGGAAGGATCGGTAGTAGATGAACCGTTGCTGGTGGGTGATATTTTTCTGGTGGTGGGTAACTGGAAACTTATCAGCCAACTCGGGACCCATGCGCGAGACTTTGTGGTACTCAATCTTCCCGTGGAAGAGAGCGCCGCTTCGCCCGCGCACAGTCAGGCCCCTCATGCGATTTTCTGCCTGGTATTAATGGTAACGTTAATGTTGACAGATGAGATCCCCAATCCTATCGCCGCCATTATTGCCTGCCTGTTAATGGGGAAATTCCGCTGCATTGATATTGAAAGTGCCTACAAAGCCATTCACTGGCCGAGCATCATTCTTATTGTCGGCATGATGCCCTTTGCGCTGGCGCTGCAAAAAACCGGCGGCGTCGATCTGATTGTCAGAGGGCTGATGGATCTGGGTGGGGGCTACGGACCGCAATTAATGTTGATCTGTCTGTTCGTCATGTGTGCCACTATTGGCCTGTTTATCTCTAACACTGCGACGGCGGTACTGATGGCGCCGATTGCGCTGGCAGCGGCAAAATCCATGGAAGTTTCACCGTATCCTTTTGCCATGGTTGTGGCGATGGCTGCCTCCGCCGCGTTTATGACGCCAGTTTCATCCCCGGTGAATACGCTGGTACTCGGACCTGGCAATTATCAGTTCAGCGATTTCGTGAAAATCGGTGTACCGTTCACACTGCTGGTGATGGTGGTCTGTGTTATCTTAATCCCAATCTTATTCCCTTTTTAAATCCTCTGCCGGGTAAAGGGCAATACCCGGCATAGCTCTGCTACAGCGGAGAATCCTGGCTAATTTCATCCAGCGATAGCTGAAAGCTTGGGACAAACATTTGCATAAAATAGTCCATTTCCGGGCTGCGACGTTCCTCAAGTGTCTTCTCAAGACGCGACTTTGCCAGCCGGAATTCATTATTCCCGGCGGAGAGCTCTTCCAGACATTTCAGGTAAGCGCACAGGGCATCCGCCTGCTTGACAATAGATTTTTCCTCTGCGCTATAGTGCTGCTCATCAATAAGCGGAGCAAAGATATCTTGTAACTCCTCAGGCACCATACCGATCAGCTTTTGCTGGGCGATCTTCTCAATGGCTTTATATTCCTGCGCGATCTGCGTATTGAAATACTTCACCGGAGTGGGGAGATCGCCAGTAAGTACTTCCGATGCATCATGATACATCGCCAGTAACGCGATGCGTTCAGCATTGATCTGCCCATTGAATTTACGATTCTTTATTGCCGCCAGCGCATGAGCAACCATTGCGACCTGCAAACTGTGCTCGGAGACATTTTCGGTACGCACGTTGCGCATCAGCGGCCAGCGGTTGATGAGTTTTAGACGGGAAAGATGGGCAAAGAAATGGCTCTGATTCATAGTTAACCTTGTCTGTGACGGCGACATGAACCATTGTGCGCAGAGAGTGGGGGAAGATGCAAATCCTCCCCCGGGGGAATTACTGGTGATACCCCGAAAGGAAACGACCAAAACGGCTAATTGCCATCTCTAAATCGTCAACGCGCGGCAGTGTTACGATCCTTACGTGATCCGGCCATGGCCAGTTAAACGCACTCCCCTGCACCAGTAGCACTTTCTCCTGTAGCAGGAAATCAAGCACCATCTTCTGATCGTCGTGAATATTAAACCGCTTCGCGTCGATTTTGGGGAACATATAGAGTGCGCCGTTGGGCTTCACGCAGGAGACGCCGGGAATATCATTGATTAACTCCCAGGCACGATTGCGTTGTTCATACAGGCGACCGCCGGGCACAATAAATTCGCTGATACTTTGATAGCCACCAAGTGCGGTCTGGATCGCATGCTGTGCAGGGACATTGGCGCACAGACGCATCGAGGCCAGCATCTCCAGCCCTTCGATATATCCTTTGGCGTGTTTTTTCGGCCCACTCAGTACCATCCAGCCCTGGCGGAAACCCGCAACACGGTACGTTTTTGACAACCCATTAAAGGTAATAGTGAAAAGATCCGGTGCCAGCGCCGCAATAGAGTGGTGCTCCGCCTCGTCATAGAGAATTTTGTCGTAAATCTCATCAGCAAATATGATCAAGTTGTGCTGGCGCGCAATTTCGACAATTTCAAGCAGCAGCTCTTTTGAGTAAACCGCCCCGGTCGGGTTATTGGGGTTTATGATGACGATACCGCGAGTACGGGGAGTTATTTTGGCGCGAATATCGTCCAGATCCGGGAACCAACCGGCGGACTCATCGCACAGATAATGTACGGCTTTACCGCTGGAGAGCGAAACAGCGGCAGTCCATAGAGGGTAGTCCGGAGCCGGTACCAGCATCTCATCGCCACTGTTGAGCAGGGCTTGCATGGATTGCACGATGAGTTCAGAGACACCATTGCCGATATAAATATCTTCTACCGTCACCTCGCGCATACCACGGGCCTGATAGTGCTGCATGATAGCTTTGCGGGCGGTGTAAAGCCCTTTGGAATCACAGTAGCCTTGCGCGCCAGGGAGGTTACGGATCACATCCACCAGAATTTCGTCTGGTGCTTCGAAACCAAAAGGAGCGGGGTTGCCAATGTTAAGTTTGAGAACTCTATTGCCTTCTTCTTCGAGGCGTTTCGCTTCTTTCAGAACCGGGCCACGAATGTCATAACAGACGTTGTCTAATTTGCTGGATTTTTCGATGGGGGACATGAACCTTTGACCTTTTAACTATGATCGCCACTGCCTGCCGTGGAGGTGTGCTTGGAACAATGTACTCTCACACCGCTTGGTTTTGAAGGGTGGTCATAAGAAGATTTTGTCGCGCCCTTTTTTTATTTGTCGAGTTATTATCTAGTTTTTTGCAAGTTAAATGTAAATTTACTCTGTGTTTTGGTAAAAATGCAGATTTTAACTTCGTTAACATATATGTTAGCAAAGTTATATATTGTGTAAAATGGGGTATTTGGCAGCTATTGTCAGGCACTTTACCTTTAAAGAGATGATTCTTTCGTAAAATCTGAATGATGGCGAGGCGCAATTATTGTTTTCCGGCAATCGAGTCGACCACCCTGTAAACGTAATGTTAAGTGTTATTAATCGTTCGCCCTTAATACAATTAATAGCAATTTAATATTGTGGAAGGGAACTATTGTCGTCACTAATATTAATAAGATTACGTTGCGAAACATGACATTTCTTGACTTAAGATTATTCGCAATAATGCTTATAAATATAAAGGTTTTAGGTTAAACTCGCGCTGTAAGAAATGGCTTTCTGCGGAAAGGCCATGTGGCTGGCAAGGTCAATTTCTTATTTTTACATTATTGTTATTAATGGCTTTTGCTTCCCGACGCCCATCGCTTGTGGTTGTATAAGATGCTTTTGTTATGTCTGAACCGAAATGGCAATAAAAATGATTCCCCTTTAAAAGGATTAACTCATTTTGGCGCCGTTTATATATCCAAAAGGAATGGAACGGGTAGAATTAAGCTATCGAGTCAGCTTGTACCAGGCAGCATACAATTAACACCAGAACTTACTGTAAGGCTATACAGGCCACCATTTAGCAGGATGCGTTTTAAAAAGGGAATTACTTAATCTTACGAGCACAGCAAAAACCCGGGTCACTCCGTGCGAGCAACCCGTAAGTGAAAAATTATGATAAATGCAAATCGTCCGATACTAAATCTCGACCTCGATCTGCTGAGAACGTTCGTCGCGGTCGCTGATCTTAACACCTTTGCGGCAGCTGCGGCTGCGGTTTGCCGTACTCAGTCCGCTGTTAGCCAGCAAATGCAGCGACTGGAACAGCTAGTTGGAAAAGAGCTCTTTGCCCGCCATGGTCGTAATAAATTGCTCACGGAGCATGGCATCCAGCTATTGGGTTATGCGAGAAAGATCTTACGCTTTAATGACGAAGCATGCACTTCCCTAATGTTTAGTAACCTGGAAGGGGTGCTAACTATCGGTGCTTCTGATGAATCCGCTGATACTATTTTACCCTTCCTCCTGAATCGTATTAGCTCGGTTTATCCGAAGCTTGCCCTTGACGTTAGGGTGAAACGCAACCCCCTTTCGGCAGACAGGCAGCAAGATCAGGAAGCCGATCTGGTGGTGACAACCCATCGTTCCGGGCAATTTGACAGCCTGACGCTGCGTACCTCACCCACGCACTGGTATTGTGCGGCTGAATTCGTTTTGCCAAAAGGGGAGGCTGTTCCTCTGGTGCTACTGGATGAACCCAGCGCTTTTCGCGATATGGTCATTGACGCATTGAATGATGCAAACATTCCATGGCGTATTGCTTACGTTGCTTCGACGCTTTCGGCTGTTAAAGCAGCGGTAAAAGCTGGCCTCGGCGTTACAGCGCGACCAGTAGAAATGCTGGGGGCCGACCTTCGTGTGTTGGGCAGAGCTGAAGGGCTTCCTCTGTTGCCAGATACCGAGTATCTGCTTTGCTATAACCCCCAGAGCCAGAATGAACTCGCATCGGTCATTTTTCAGGCGATGGAGCAGTATCAAAACCCCTGGCACTACAGTAATAATACTCCTGAAGGAGGAGGCGATCCGCTGATTATGGAAGGCCATTTCCGGTAACATTGGACCTGAAATCTGGTAACAAAATGTAAGTGCAAAAATGAACCATTGGTCGAAGAAAAAGTGCCACTGGTTCATTTTTTGAACAAATAATGATCAACTAAATTATAACTCACATAAATAATTATTTCTTTCAATAAGTTAATCCACATCTCAGCAAAGCCCTCCTTTTTCATCTATAGTCTTTCATGCCCGCAGCTCATGTTAAAAATCAAGCGAGATTGTTGCTGATTTTTAAGATGGATTAACAAAAGCGTGTCTTAGATCAAGAAAATACTCCTGTTGAGGGGGAGGAATCCGGATGAAATCCTGTCAAAATACGAGGGTAATTTAAATAAATCCTCCTGACGGACACGATTCAACAGCGAATTTTTCTCACACTATTGTGTGACTTGAACAAGAAAATGGCATTAAATGTTAATGAATTGCTGCCGATGTAAACTAATGTGAGGAAACCTTTGTTAAAGTTGACAAAAGGTTATAGAAAGGAGTAAAAACCCACATCGTTTAGCTGTATTCGCCTTAAAGCGCAGTAAATGTGTGGTTTTTTATTCCTCCCCGTGAATCGATGTGGCGTCATCTGCCAGCAAGAGCAGAGGTATTAACGCTACCTTTTGAGTTAAGCAATGCGTATGTCAACATCCACTGAAATCATCGCTCATCATTGGGCATTCGCTATCTTCCTTATTGTCGCCATTGGTTTGTGCTGCCTGATGCTTATCGGCGGTCGCTACCTGGGTGGTCGCGCGCGCGCCAGGCATAAAAACGTGCCTTTCGAATCGGGTATCGATTCGGTGGGTTCGGCTCGCCTACGGTTGTCAGCCAAGTTCTATCTGGTCGCCATGTTCTTCGTCATCTTCGACGTTGAAGCGCTCTATTTATTCGCATGGTCAACCTCCATTCGCGAGAGTGGTTGGGTCGGTTTTGTCGAAGCCGCAATTTTTATTTTAGTGCTGCTGGCTGGTCTGGTTTATCTGGTGCGCGTAGGCGCGTTGGAGTGGACTCCCGCGCGATCGCGTCGTGAGCAATTTAACCCAGAGACCAGCAGTATCACTGATCGTCAACGCTAACCGCGAGGCAATAAGATGGATTATACGCTCACCCGCATAGATCCTAACGGTGAGAACGACCGTTACCCCCTGCAGAAACAGGAAATCGTAACCGACCCCCTGGAACAAGAGATCAACCGTAGTGTGTACATGGGCAAACTCGAACATGCCTTGCACGATATGGTGAACTGGGGACGTAAGAACTCAATTTGGCCTTATAACTTTGGCCTGTCGTGCTGCTATGTAGAGATGGTGACCTCTTTTACTGCCGTCCATGACGTCGCCCGTTTTGGTGCGGAAGTACTGCGTGCTTCGCCTCGCCAGGCGGATCTGATGGTGGTTGCCGGTACGCCGTTTACCAAAATGGCTCCGGTCATCCAGCGCCTGTACGATCAGATGCTGGAACCGAAGTGGGTTATCTCTATGGGAGCCTGTGCTAACTCCGGTGGTATGTACGATATCTACTCCGTGGTGCAAGGCGTCGACAAATTTATCCCGGTGGATGTCTATATCCCTGGCTGCCCGCCGCGTCCTGAAGCTTATATGCAGGCGTTGATGTTGCTACAGGAATCCATTGGCAAAGAGCGTCGTCCGCTTTCGTGGGTGGTTGGCGATCAAGGGGTTTATCGCGCCAATATGCAGTCGGAACGTGAGCGTAAACGCGGCGAACGTATTGCAGTGACTAACCTTCGTACACCGGACGAGATTTAATTTGCGCCTGTGGGTAGGGACAAAAACTTCGCATTTCAATAATCCAATAACGCGAAGCCTTACCCGACAGTCACCACGGACCTTTTGCAATGGTGAACAATATGACCGATTTAACTGCGCAAGATGCTGCATGGCAGACCAGGGATCATCAGGATGATCCGGTCATTGGCGAATTGCGCAACCGTTTTGGGCCGGATGCCTTTACCATTCAGGCGACCCGCACCGGGGTTCCCGTAGTTTGGGTTAAGCGTGAGCAATTGTTGGAAATTGGCGATTTTCTGAAGAAGGCGCCAAAACCTTACGTCATGCTTTTCGATTTGCATGGCATGGACGAACGTCTACGCACTCACCGCGACGGCTTGCCCGCTGCGGATTTTTCCGTTTTCTACCACCTGATTTCCATCGATCGCAACCGCGATATCATGCTGAAAGTGGCGTTGTCAGAAAACGATTTGAATCTGCCGACCATCACCAAACTTTTCCCGAACGCTAACTGGTATGAACGTGAAACCTGGGAGATGTTTGGCATCAACTTTGAAGGGCACCCGCATCTGACGCGCATTATGATGCCGCAGACCTGGACGGGGCACCCATTACGTAAAGATTACCCGGCGCGTGCGACTGAATTTGATCCGTTTGAGCTGACCAAAGCTAAGCAGGATCTGGAAATGGAAGCGCTGACCTTTAAGCCGGAAGATTGGGGCATGAAGCGCGGAACCGAAAACGAGGACTTTATGTTCCTCAACCTCGGTCCGAACCACCCCTCTGCGCACGGGGCTTTCCGCATTATTCTGCAACTGGATGGCGAAGAGATCGTCGACTGCGTACCGGATATCGGTTATCACCACCGTGGCGCCGAGAAGATGGGCGAGCGTCAATCCTGGCACAGCTATATTCCTTATACTGACCGCGTTGAGTATCTGGGCGGTTGCGTCAACGAAATGCCTTATGTACTGGCGGTGGAAAAGCTGGCGGGGATCACTGTACCGGATCGCGTGAACGTGATTCGCGTGATGCTCTCTGAACTGTTCCGCATCAATAGCCACTTGCTCTATATCTCTACATTTATTCAGGACGTGGGCGCAATGACGCCAGTGTTCTTCGCCTTTACCGATCGGCAGAAAATTTACGATCTGGTGGAAGCGATCACCGGCTTCCGTATGCACCCAGCCTGGTTCCGTATTGGCGGTGTAGCGCACGATCTGCCGCGAGGTTGGGATCGCCTGCTGCGCGAGTTCCTCGACTGGATGCCGAAACGTCTGGCTTCCTATGAGAAAGCCGCACTACGTAACACTATTCTCAAAGGCCGTTCCCAGGGGGTTGCCGCATATGGCGCAAAAGAGGCGCTGGAATGGGGAACCACCGGGGCCGGACTACGTGCAACCGGCATTAATTTCGACGTGCGCAAGGCGCGTCCTTACTCTGGCTATGAAAACTTTGACTTTGAAGTTCCTCTGGGGGGAGGCGTCAGCGACTGCTACACCCGCGTGATGCTAAAAGTCGAAGAGTTACGCCAGAGCCTGCGCATTCTTGAGCAGTGTCTTAATAATATGCCGGAAGGGCCGTTCAAAGCCGACCATCCGCTGACGACGCCGCCGCCGAAAGAGCGCACGTTGCAACATATCGAAACCCTGATTACCCACTTCCTGCAGGTTTCCTGGGGACCGGTGATGCCGGCCAATGAATCCTTCCAGATGATTGAGGCGACCAAGGGAATTAACAGTTACTACCTGACCAGTGATGGCAGCACCATGAGCTACCGTACCCGTATCCGTACACCGAGTTTCCCGCACTTGCAGCAAATTCCGGCAACGATCCGTGGCAGCCTGGTATCCGACCTGATCGTATATCTGGGTAGTATCGATTTTGTTATGTCAGATGTGGACCGCTAATTATGCACGAGAATCAACAACCACAAACCGAGGCTTTTGAGCTGAGTGCGGCAGAGCGTGAGGCGATTGAGCACGAAAAGCACCACTATGAAGATCCGCGTGCGGCGTCCATTGAAGCGCTGAAGATCGTTCAGAAACAGCGTGGCTGGGTGCCGGACGGTGCGATTTATGCCATTGCTGATGTGCTGGGCATTCCGGCGAGCGACGTTGAAGGCGTGGCGACATTCTACAGCCAGATCTTCCGCCAGCCAGTTGGCCGTCACGTTATTCGCTATTGCGATAGCGTGGTCTGCCATATTACCGGTTATCAGGGCATTCAGTCGGCGATTGAAAGCCACCTGAAAATAAAACCGGGCCAGACCACTTTCGATGGGCGTTTTACGCTGCTACCGACTTGCTGCCTGGGCAATTGTGACAAAGGGCCGACCATGATGATTGATGAGGACACTCACAGTTATCTGACGCCGGAAACCATTCCTGATCTGCTGGAGCAGTACAAATGAAAACAGTAATTCGTACTGCCGAAACGCATCCGCTCACCTGGCGCCTGCGTGATGACAAACAGCCAGTCTGGCTTGATGAGTACCGCAGCAAAAACGGTTATGAAGGGGCGCGTAAGGCCCTTAGCGGTATGGCTCCGGACGAGATCGTCAATCTGGTAAAAGATTCAGGTCTGAAAGGGCGCGGCGGCGCAGGCTTTTCCACCGGGTTGAAGTGGAGCCTGATGCCGAAAGACGAATCCATGAATATCCGTTATCTGCTGTGTAACGCTGATGAAATGGAGCCAGGAACCTATAAAGACCGTTTGTTGATGGAGCAACTGCCGCACCTGCTGGTGGAAGGCATGCTGATTTCAGCCTTTGCGTTGAAAGCGTACCGCGGTTACATCTTCTTGCGTGGTGAATATATTGAAGCGGCTGAAAATTTGCGCCGCGCCATTGCGGAAGCGACCGAAGCAGGTCTGCTGGGCAAAAATATTCTTGGCAGCGGTTTTGATTTTGAGTTGTTTGTGCACACCGGCGCCGGGCGTTATATCTGCGGTGAAGAGACAGCGTTGATTAACTCGCTGGAAGGTCGTCGCGCGAACCCGCGTTCTAAACCGCCGTTCCCGGCAAGTTCCGGGGCATGGGGCAAGCCGACCTGTGTTAATAACGTCGAAACTCTGTGTAACGTTCCGGCAATCCTTGCTAACGGCGTAGAGTGGTATCAAGGGCTGTCGAATAGTAAAGATGCCGGTACCAAACTGATGGGGTTCTCGGGGCGGGTGAAAAACCCGGGGCTGTGGGAGCTGCCGTTTGGTACCACCGCGCGGGAGATTCTGGAAGATTACGCTGGTGGTATGCGAGATGGGCTGAAATTTAAAGCCTGGCAGCCGGGCGGCGCGGGTACAGATTTCCTGACGGAAGCTCACCTCGACCTGCCGATGGAGTTTGAAAGTATCGGCAAGGCAGGGAGCCGTCTCGGGACTGCGCTGGCGATGGCTGTTGACCATGAGATCAATATGGTCTCGCTGGTGCGTAACCTGGAGGAGTTCTTTGCACGCGAATCCTGCGGCTGGTGTACTCCTTGTCGTGATGGTCTACCGTGGAGCGTAAAAATCCTGACTGCGCTGGAGCGCGGTGAAGGTCAGCCTGGGGATATTGAGACACTTGAGCAACTGTGTCGATTCCTTGGCCCAGGTAAAACCTTCTGTGCCCATGCGCCAGGTGCGGTCGAGCCTTTACAGAGCGCTATTAAATATTTCCGCGATGAATTCGAAGCGGGCATTAAACAGCAATTCAGCAATACCCATGCGATTGGCGGTATTCAGCCAAATCTGTTGAAAGCGCGCTGGTAATTTCACCCTCACCCCGGCTCTCTTCCTAAAAGCGAGAGGGAGAAACGGCAGGTCAGGGCGATATGACAAAGAATTTTGATTAACGCTCAGTCGCTGACTGAGACAACTGGAAGCATGCTAATGGCTACTATTCACGTAGACGGCAAAGAGTACGAGGTAAATGGAGCAGACAACCTTCTGGAAGCGTGTCTCTCTTTAGGCCTTGATATTCCTTATTTTTGCTGGCATCCGGCGCTGGGGAGCGTGGGTGCGTGCCGCCAGTGTGCGGTGAAGCAATATCAAAACGCGGAAGACACGCGTGGCCGCCTGGTTATGTCCTGTATGACACCGGCATCCGACGGCACCTTTATCTCCATTGATGACGACGAAGCGAAGCAGTTCCGCGAAAGCGTAGTGGAATGGCTTATGACCAACCATCCGCATGACTGCCCGGTCTGCGAAGAGGGCGGCAACTGCCATTTGCAGGATATGACCGTGATGACTGGTCATAGCTTCCGTCGCTATCGTTTCACCAAACGAACGCATCGTAATCAGGATCTGGGGCCGTTCATCTCTCATGAAATGAACCGTTGCATCGCCTGTTACCGCTGCGTGCGTTACTACAAAGATTATGCCGATGGCACAGATCTTGGTGTTTATGGTGCACATGACAACGTCTATTTCGGTCGCCCGGAAGATGGCGTGCTTGAGAGCGAGTTCTCCGGCAACCTGGTAGAAATTTGTCCGACTGGCGTCTTTACCGATAAGACCCACTCTGAGCGCTATAACCGTAAGTGGGATATGCAGTTTGCACCGAGCATTTGCCAACAGTGCTCACTGGGTTGTAACACCAGCCCAGGGGAACGCTATGGTGAATTGCGCCGTATCGAAAACCGCTATAACGGCACCGTTAACCACTATTTCCTCTGCGACCGTGGCCGCTTTGGTTATGGCTATGTCAACCTGAAGGATCGTCCACGCCAGCCGGTTCAACGCCGCGGCGACGATCTGATTGCCCTCAACGCTGAGCAGGCGATGCAAGGGGCTGCAGATATTCTGCGCCAGTCGAAGAAAGTGATTGGCATCGGCTCTCCGCGCGCCAGCGTCGAGAGCAACTTCGCCCTGCGTGAGCTGGTGGGGGCAGAGAACTTCTATACCGGTATTGCGAAAGGTGAGCAAGAACGCCTGCAACTGGTACTTAAGGTGCTGCAAGAGGGCGGTATTCACACCCCTGCGCTGCGGGAAATCGAATCTTATGATGCGGTGCTGATTCTCGGTGAAGATCTGACACAAACCGGTGCCCGCGCTGCGCTGGCCGTTCGCCAGGCAGTAAAAGGAAAAGCTCGTGAGATGGCGGCGGCGCAGAAAGTTGCCGACTGGCAAATCGCCGCGATTATGAACATTGGTCAGCGCGCCAAACACCCGCTGTTTGTCACGAATGTTGACAGCACGCGTCTGGATGATATTGCTGCCTGGACTTACTGTGCACCGGTTGAGGATCAGGCGCGCTTAGGTTTTGCGATTGCTCATGCCCTTGATGAAAGCGCACCGGCGGTCGAGGGGTTGAGCAGCGACCTGCAAGGCAAAGTGGACGTCATTGTTCAGGCGCTGGCAGGGGCGAAAAAACCGCTGATTATCTCCGGCACTAACTCTGGTAGCCTGGAAATTATCCACGCGGCGGCTAACGTGGCAAAAGCGCTGAAAGGTCGTGGCGCCGATGTCGGTATCACCATGATAGCTCGTGCTGTTAACAGCCTTGGGCTGGGCATGATTGGTGGTGGCAGCCTTGATGAGGCGCTGAGCGAACTGGAAAACGGCAGTGCCGATGCTGTGGTGGTGTTAGAGAACGATCTACATCGCCATGCTTCTGCGACACGCGTAGATGCCGCTCTGGCGAAAGCGCCGCTGGTGCTGGTTGTCGATCATCAGCGCACTGCCATTATGGACAAGGCGCATCTGGTGCTCTCCGCCGCAAGTTTTGCTGAAAGCGATGGTACGGTAATCAACAATGAAGGACGCGCTCAACGCTTCTTCCAGGTGTATGATCCGGCTTACTACGACAGCAAAACAGTGATGCTGGAGAGTTGGCGTTGGCTCCATTCGCTGCATAGCACAGTGCAAAGCCGTGAAGTGGACTGGACGCAGCTTGATCATGTCATTGATGCCGCCATTACGGCGCTGCCGCAACTGGCCGGGATTAAAGATGCCGCGCCGGATGCCAGCTTCCGTATTCGCGGGCAGAAACTTGCTCGTGAACCGCATCGCTACAGCGGTCGCACCGCAATGCGCGCCAATATCAGCGTTCATGAACCGCGACAGCCGCAGGATAAAGACACCATGTTTGCCTTCTCAATGGAAGGGAACAACCAACCTTCAGCGCCACGTTCGCAAATTCCGTTTGCCTGGGCACCAGGCTGGAACTCCCCGCAGGCGTGGAACAAATTCCAGGCTGAAATGGGTGGACACCTGCGCCATGGCGATCCGGGCGTGCGTTTAATTGAGGCGGCAGAAAACGGGCTGGATTACTTCACCGCTGTACCTGCGGCATTCACCGTGCAGGAAGGGCAGTGGCGTATCGCCCCTTACTATCATCTGTTCGGTAGTGATGAGTTGTCGCAACGTGCCCCGGTATTCCAGAGCCGGATGCCGCAGCCGTATATCAAACTGAATCCGGCAGATGCCGCAAAACTTGGCGTGAATGCTGGAACCCATATCGCCTTCACTTATGAAGGTCAGACCATCACTCTGCCGCTGCAACTCTCAGAGCAGCTGGCGGCGGGGCAGGTCGGTCTGCCGATGGGCTTGCCAGGTATTGCGCCGGTGTTGGCCGGAGCACGTCTTGAAAATCTGCAGGAGGCGCAAGCATGAGCTGGTTGACACCGGATGTTATCGACATTTTGTTAAGCATCCTGAAGGCCGTGGTGATCCTGCTAGTGGTGGTGACCTGTGGTGCGTTCATGAGCTTTGGCGAACGTCGTCTGCTTGGTCTGTTTCAGAACCGTTACGGGCCAAACCGCGTCGGCTGGGGTGGTTCACTCCAGCTCGTTGCCGATATGATCAAGATGTTCTTTAAAGAAGACTGGATCCCGCGCTTTTCGGATCGTGTCATCTTTACGCTTGCACCGATGATCGCGTTTACCTCGCTGCTGTTAGCGTTTGCCATTGTGCCGGTCAGCCCCACCTGGGTGGTGGCCGATCTGAACATCGGTATTCTGTTCTTCCTGATGATGGCGGGGCTTGCCGTTTATGCGGTGCTGTTCGCTGGCTGGTCGAGCAACAACAAATACTCCCTGCTGGGCGCCATGCGTGCTTCCGCACAGACGCTGAGCTATGAGGTATTCCTCGGTCTTTCACTGATGGGCGTGGTGGCGCAAGCCGGTTCGTTCAATATGACCGACATCGTTAACAGCCAGGCTGGTTTGTGGAACGTTATCCCGCAGTTCTTTGGCTTTATCACTTTCGCTATCGCGGGTGTCGCGGTATGTCACCGCCACCCGTTTGACCAGCCGGAAGCGGAGCAGGAGTTGGCGGACGGTTACCATATCGAATATTCCGGTATGAAGTTCGGTCTCTTCTTTGTCGGTGAGTATATCGGTATCGTCACCATTTCTGCGCTGATGGTCACGCTGTTCTTCGGTGGCTGGCAGGGGCCCTGGTTACCGCCTTTCATCTGGTTCGCGCTGAAAACGGCGTTCTTTATGATGATGTTCATTTTGATTCGCGCCTCATTACCGCGTCCTCGTTATGACCAGGTTATGTCGTTCGGCTGGAAAATCTGCCTGCCGTTGACGCTTATCAATTTGCTGGCAACGGCGGCTGTCATTCTCTGGCAGGCGCAATAAGGGGTGAAAAGACCATGACGTTAAAAGAGTTATTCGTGGGCTTCGGCACCCAGGTGCGTAGTATCTGGATGATTGGCCTGCATGCGTTTGCAAAACGCGAAACCCGCATGTATCCGGAAGAGCCGGTTTACCTGCCGCCTCGCTACCGTGGGCGTATCGTGCTCACGCGTGACCCGGATGGTTCAGAGCGCTGCGTTGCCTGTAACCTCTGTGCGGTAGCCTGCCCGGTGGGTTGTATTTCGCTGCAAAAAGCGGAGACAAAAGATGGGCGTTGGTATCCGGAATTTTTCCGTATTAACTTCTCGCGCTGCATTTTCTGCGGTCTTTGTGAAGAAGCGTGCCCGACTACGGCGATTCAGCTCACTCCGGATTTCGAGTTGGGTGAATATAAGCGCCAGGATTTGGTGTACGAAAAAGAGGATCTGCTGATCTCCGGTCCGGGCAAATACCCGGAATATAACTTCTACCGGATGGCAGGTATGGCAATCGACGGCAAAGATAAAGGCGAAGCGGAAAACGAAGCTAAGCCCATCGACGTCAAGAGCCTGTTACCGTAAGGAGAGGGGCAATGGAGTTCGCTTTTTATATCTGTGGCCTGGTCGCCATCCTGGCGACGGTACGTGTGATTACACATACCAACCCGGTCCACGCCTTGCTGTACCTGATAGTCTCTTTGCTGGCAATTGCCGGGGTCTTCTTTTCGCTTGGCGCCTATTTCGCCGGTGCGCTGGAGATCATCGTTTACGCCGGGGCGATTATGGTGCTGTTTGTGTTTGTGGTGATGATGCTGAACCTGGGCAATAGCGTGGTGGAGCAGGAGCGCAAATGGCTGTCGCCGCAAATCTGGATTGGCCCGGCACTGCTCTCTGCAGCGCTATTGGTTGTGATGGTCTACGCCATTCTTGGGGTTAATGATCAGGGTATCGACGGAACACCCATTAATGCTAAAGAAGTTGGCATAACGCTATTCGGCCCGTATGTGCTGGCGGTTGAGCTGGCGTCAATGCTGCTGTTGGCGGGGTTGGTTGTCGCCTTCCATTTAGGGCGCGAAGATCGGATGGGAGAGGTGCTGAGCAATCGCACCGATGACCGTGCGAAAAGAAAAACGGAGGAGCACGTATGATCCCCTTGCAACATGGATTGATCCTCGCTGCGATTTTGTTTGTTTTGGGTTTAACCGGTCTGGTTATCCGCCGCAACTTGCTGTTTATGCTTATTGGGCTGGAGATCATGATTAATGCCGCCGCGCTGGCCTTTGTGGTCGCAGGCAGTTACTGGGGCCAGACGGATGGTCAGGTGATGTATATCCTCGCGATTAGCCTTGCGGCTGCGGAAGCGAGCATTGGCCTGGCGTTGTTGCTGCAACTCCATCGTCGCCGCCAGAATCTGAATATCGATTCAGTAAGTGAGATGCGCGGATGAACATGCTCGCCTTAACCATTCTTTTCCCTTTAATTGGCTTTGTGCTGCTGGCTTTTTCTCGCGGGCGCTGGTCGGAAAACCTCTCTGCTACGGTAGGGGTTGGCTCGATTGGCCTGGCTGCACTGGTTACCGCCATTGTGGGTGTTGATTTCTTCAGTAATGGTCGCCAGACCTTCTCGCAACCGCTGTGGACGTGGATGTCGGTGGGTGATTTCAACATCGGTTTCAACCTTGTGCTGGACGGCTTGTCGCTGACTATGCTCGCGGTGGTAACGGGCGTCGGTTTCCTGATCCATATGTTCGCCTCCTGGTATATGCGCGGTGAAGAGGGCTACTCCCGCTTTTTCGCCTACACCAACCTGTTTATCGCCAGCATGGTAGTTCTGGTGCTGGGGGATAACCTGCTGCTGATGTATCTCGGCTGGGAAGGCGTGGGGCTCTGCTCATACCTGCTGATCGGCTTCTACTATACCGATCCGAAGAATATAGCGGCGGCAATGAAGGCATTTGTCGTTACTCGCGTGGGTGACGTATTCCTCGCTTTTGCCCTCTTTATTCTCTACAACGAGCTGGGAACGCTGAATTTCCGTGAGATGGTTGAGCTGGCGCCGCAGCATTTTGCCAATGGCAATGAGATGCTGATGTGGGCCACGCTGATGCTGTTGGGTGGCGCGGTCGGTAAATCGGCTCAGTTGCCATTGCAGACCTGGCTTGCAGATGCCATGGCGGGTCCGACACCGGTGTCCGCTCTTATTCATGCCGCGACCATGGTTACGGCTGGTGTCTATCTGATCGCCCGCACCCACGGCCTGTTCCTGTTGACGCCGGAAGTACTGCATCTGGTCGGTATTATCGGCGCGGTCACGCTGCTGATGGCTGGCTTTGCAGCGCTGGTACAGACAGATATCAAACGCGTGCTGGCCTACTCCACGATGAGTCAGATCGGCTATATGTTCCTGGCGTTAGGTGTACAAGCATGGGATGCCGCGATTTTCCATCTGATGACGCACGCGTTCTTCAAAGCCCTGTTGTTCCTCTCATCGGGTTCGGTGATTCTTGCCTGCCATCATGAGCAAAACATCTTTAAGATGGGCGGCTTGCGTAAGTCAATTCCGCTGGTCTATGTCTGCTTCTTGGTGGGTGGCGCGGCGCTCTCTGCACTGCCAATGCTCACCGCAGGCTTCTTCAGTAAGGATGAGATCCTTGCGGGTGCGCTGGCAAACGGCCATATCAATCTGATGGTTGCCGGTCTGATCGGTGCCTTTATGACGTCGCTCTATACCTTCCGTCTGATTTTCATTGTCTTCCATGGCAAAGAGCAAATCCATGCCCATGCCGGGAAGGGGATTACACACAGCTTGCCGCTGATAGTGCTGCTGCTTCTCTCTACCTTTATTGGTGCGATGATAGTGCCGCCGCTGCAAGGTGTTCTCCCTGATACCACTGAACTGGCGCACGGTAGCATGATTATGCTGGAAGTGGCTTCTGGCGCGGTGGCGATTGTCGGGATCCTGCTGGCGGCCTGGCTGTGGCTGGGAAAACGCACGCTGGTCCACTCAATTGCCAACAGCGTAGCGGGGCGTTTGCTGGGAACCTGGTGGTTCAATGCCTGGGGTTTTGACTGGTTGTACGATCGCGTATTCGTCAAGCCATACCTCGGCATCGCCTGGCTGCTGAAGAGCGATCCGCTTAATGCACTGATGAACATTCCGGCAATTCTCTCCCGCTTTGCAGGCAAAGGTCTGCTGTTCAGCGAGAACGGTTATTTGCGCTGGTATGTGGCCTCCATGAGCATCGGTGCTGTTGTGGTGCTGGCGTTGTTGATGGTGTTGCGCTGAGTTGATTTGCGGAGCGGGAATTAATGCTCCTGATGAAAACATATTTTAGGTAAGTATTCCTGTTCAGGCTGGCAAGTAGGATAGCCTGAACAGGGATTAATATAAGGGACATACATCGCCATGTTACTACCCTGGCTAATACTTATACCCTTTATCGGTGGCTTCCTTTGCTGGCAGACCGAACGCTTCGGCGTGAAGGTACCGCGCTGGATTGCGCTGATTACCATGGGACTGACGCTGGCGCTCTCGCTGCAACTCTGGTTGCAGGGTGGCTATGGTCTGACGCAATCCACCGGCTTGCCGCAGTGGCAGGAAGAGTTTTTACTGCCGTGGATCCCGCGTTTTGGTATCAGTATCCACCTGGCGCTGGATGGTCTGTCGCTGCTGATGGTGGTTTTGACCGGATTCCTCGGCGTACTGGCGGTACTCTGCTCATGGCGTGAAATAGAGAAATACCAGGGTTTCTTCCACCTCAACCTGATGTGGATCCTGGGTGGCGTTATCGGCGTGTTCCTTGCCATCGACATGTTCCTGTTCTTCTTCTTCTGGGAGATGATGCTGGTGCCGATGTACTTCCTGATCGCACTGTGGGGCCACAAAGCCTCTGACGGGAAGACGCGTATTACCGCCGCAACGAAGTTCTTTATCTACACCCAGGCGAGTGGTCTGGTGATGTTGATTGCTATTCTGGCGCTGGTGCTGGTGCACTACAACGCAACTGGCGTCTGGACTTTCAACTATCAGGATCTGCTAAACACGCCGATGTCCCGCAATGTGGAATATCTGCTGATGCTGGGCTTCTTTATCGCGTTTGCCGTTAAAATGCCGGTGGTTCCGCTGCACGGTTGGTTGCCAGACGCACACTCTCAGGCACCCACTGCGGGTTCTGTGGACCTGGCGGGGATTCTGTTGAAAACCGCTGCTTACGGTTTGCTGCGCTTCTCACTGCCGCTTTTCCCGAATGCCTCTGCAGAGTTCGCGCCTGTTGCCATGTGGCTCGGCGTAATCGGCATTTTCTATGGCGCGTGGATGGCCTTCAACCAGACGGATATCAAACGCCTGATTGCTTACACCTCCGTTTCCCATATGGGCTTTGTGCTAATTGCTATATATACCGGTAGCCAACTGGCCTATCAGGGGGCGGTGATTCAGATGATTGCCCACGGTCTCTCTGCGGCCGGTCTGTTTATCCTGTGCGGTCAGTTGTACGAGCGTCTGCATACTCGCGATATGCGCATGATGGGCGGCCTGTGGAGCAAAATCAGGTGGTTGCCTGCGCTGTCGATGTTCTTTGCTATCGCCACCCTGGGTATGCCGGGAACCGGTAACTTCGTGGGTGAGTTTATGATTTTGTTCGGCAGCTACCAGGTCGTGCCAGTCATTACTGTTATTTCCACCTTCGGTCTGGTTTTCGCTTCTGTCTATTCACTGGCGATGCTGCACCGCGCTTACTTCGGTAAAGCAAAAAGTGAGCTGGCCAGCAAAGAGCTGCCGGGACTCTCTGCGCGCGAACTGTCTATGATCCTGATTCTGGTCGTGCTTCTGGTACTGCTCGGCTTCTTTCCGCAGCCGATTCTGGATACATCGCATTCAGCGATGGGCAACATCCAGCAGTGGTTTGTTAATTCAGTTACTACTACAAGGCCGTAAAGCGCTATGACTTTAACTCCACAACACCTGATTGCGCTGCTACCGCTGCTGATCGTCGGATTGACGGTGGTGGTTGTAATGCTCTCTATTGCGTGGCGACGCAATCATTTCCTCAACGCCACGCTGTCGGTCATCGGCCTTAACGTTGCGCTGCTCTCCCTGTGGTTTGTCGGCCAGGCAGGAGCCATGGATGTCACGCCGCTGATGCGCGTCGATGGCTATGCCATGCTCTATACCGGGCTGGTGCTGTTGGCGAGTCTCGCAACCTGTACCTTTGCTTATCCATGGCTGGAAGGGTACACCGACAACAAAGAAGAGTTCTATCTGCTGGTGCTGATTGCCGCCCTTGGCGGTATTCTGCTGGCGAATGCGAATCACCTTGCCGCATTATTCCTTGGCATTGAGTTGATTTCGCTGCCGCTGTTCGGGCTGATAGGCTATGCCTTCCGCCAGAAGCGTTCGCTGGAAGCGAGTATCAAATACACTATTCTCTCTGCTGCGGCCTCGTCATTCCTGCTGTTTGGTATTGCACTAGTGTATGCACAGTCGGGCAACCTCTCTTTTGTCGCGTTGGGCAAGAGCCTCGGCGAAGGGATGCTGAGCGAACCGCTGCTGCTAACCGGCCTGGGGCTTATGATTGTCGGTCTGGGCTTTAAGCTCTCTCTGGTTCCGTTCCATTTGTGGACGCCAGACGTTTACCAGGGGGCACCTGCTCCTGTTTCCACCTTCCTGGCGACCGCCAGCAAAATTGCCATCTTTGGCGTCTTGATGCGTCTGTTCCTCTATGCGCCGGTCGGTGATAGCGAAGCCGTTCGTGTGGTGTTGGGGATTATCGCCTTTGTTTCCATCATCTTCGGTAACCTGATGGCGCTAAGTCAGACCAATATCAAGCGTCTGCTGGGTTACTCATCGATCTCCCATTTAGGTTATCTGCTGGTGGCACTGATCGCCTTGCAGAACGGCCAGATGTCGATGGAAACCGTTGGTGTCTACCTGGCAGGTTATCTGTTCAGCAGTCTTGGTGCTTTCGGTGTAGTCAGCTTGATGTCCAGCCCTTATCGTGGCCCGGATGCTGAGTCGCTCTACTCCTACCGTGGTCTGTTCTGGCATCGCCCAATCCTTTCTGCGGTGATGACCGTGATGATGCTGTCACTGGCAGGTATTCCGATGACGCTGGGCTTTATTGGTAAATTCTATATCCTGGCGGTTGGTGTACAGGCTCACCTGTGGTGGTTAACTGCTGCGGTGGTGATCGGTTCCGCTATCGGTTTGTACTACTATCTGCGCGTGGCGGTAAGTCTCTACCTCAGCGCGCCGCAGCAATTGAACCGCGACGCGCCGTCTGACTGGGCGTACAGTGCGGGCGGGATTGTTGTGCTGATCTCCGCGTTGCTGGTGCTGGTGCTGGGTATTTACCCGCAGCCGCTGATCACTATCGTTCAGTTAGCGCTACCAATGATGTAAAGGCTGGAAGCAAGAAAAAACGCCGGGCTGAAAAGCGCCGGCGTTTTTTTATGGGTAAATTACTTCGCCAGTAATGGCGAAGTAATTTGATGATGGCTAATCAGTGGGCCGCGAACGTTATTAGCCGCGCGATCGAGAACTTCCTGAATCACCGCAGAAAGCTCGTTAATTTCGAATTTCGCAACGTAACCGTCGGCCTGGACTTTACGCACATGATCTTCGTTAGCACTCCCGGAGAGGGAAGAGTGGATCACCACGGGAATATTCTTCAGGCGGGGATCGGTTTTGATCAGACGTGTTAACGTAAATCCGTCCATTTCAGGCATTTCAAGATCGGTCAGTACCATCGAAATCTTATCGCTTACGGGTACTCCCTCTTTTTCTGCTTGTTGCGCCAGAAGTTGAATTTTTTCCCATGCATCTTTACCCGTAATATGCATTGCATTCGGGATTTGCATCGCATTGAGACCCTTTTCCAGCATGGCACGAGCCACTTTGGAATCTTCCGCTACGATGGCTACCGAACCGGGGCGTAGATTGAACTTTTTGTCCGGTATATGCTCGCCGTGCACATCATGATCTGCAGGCACGATGTCATAAAGGATCTGTTCAACATCCAGCACCATCGCCAGATTATTGGTGTCCTTATCATCATCAAGGCAGGCAATGCTGGTGATGTAGCGGCCATTAATCGCTTTTTCCGCAGTGTGTACCTGTTTCCAGTCCAGGCGAGTGATATTTTCCACAGACTCGACGGCAAAAGCCTGCACGCTGCGCGCATACTCTGTAATCAACAAAATATTGAGGCCTGTTGTCGGCTTACAGCCCGCCACGGCGGCGAGGTCAATTACCGGGATCACCTGATCGCGGATATTGACCATACCAAGCATCGGGGATTTCATTCCTGCTGGACGGGTGAAAACAGGCATTGGCACGATTTCGCGTAATTTAAATACGTTAATACCAAATAGCTCAGATTTGTCAGCGTCTAACGATGTACCAAGGCGAAACAGCAATAATTCAAACCGGTTCGACAAGGTAAGGTTCGCCCTGTCATCAATTTCTTTCTGGAAACTATCCATCATGCCCTCAATAAAAAATGCCTGCGTATAAATTCTTATCGGCATATTGAGGAAAAAGTAGAGTGCGTAATGTCACTTCAGAGGCGAACAACACAAAAATCTTCTGCCAGGGTCGTTTGTGCAAAGATTGTTCGGCATTCCGCTAACAGTCGTTGGCTACCTTCTTCGTCATAGCGTGAACTGATATGGGTAATCACCAGCCTGCCTGCACCGGCATCCGCAGCCAGTTGTGCCGCCTGGCGTGTAGAGCTATGCCCCCGGCTATTGGCCTTCTCTTCCATTGCGGTTTCCAGCGTAGCTTCATGAACAATAAGATCTACATCGCGTGCCAGCTCCAGCGCAGCGGGGCAGGGGGAGGTATCGCCGAAGATCGCCAACTTTTTACCTACCTCTGCTGGCGCGAGATAATCTTTACCATTAATTATGCGCCCATCTTCCAGCCTGACTGTTAGTCCTTCCTTCAGTTTCTGAAAGAGTGGGCCTGGAGTGACTCCCTCGGCAACGAGTGCTGCAGCGTCCAGCGCACCGGGCTTGTCATGCTCTTCGATACGGTAACCATAACACTCCAGCGGGTGCATCAACGGGTAAGCCGTTACTTTGCGCAGCCCGTCATCTACCACCAGGCCCGGAGTGACCTCAATAATGGTCAGCGGATAATCGGTCCAGGAGCCGCTAAGGCGCAGCGTGGTTTCGACAAATTCGCGTATGCCGGGCGGACCATAGATTTCCAGCGGCAGGACATTACCAGCCATTGAGCGACTGCACAGCAGACCCGGCAAGCCAAACAGATGATCGCCATGCAAATGGGTGATAAATATTTTATTCAGCTTGCCAGGGTGAAAGAGTGTACGCAGCATCTGATGCTGTGTACCTTCACCGCAGTCGAACAGCCATAGCCCAGCGCGGGTAGGGTGCTGTAAATTGAGGAGCATTGCGGTGACATTACGCGTTCTGGTTGGCACTCCGGCAGAGGTGCCCAGAAAAATCAGTTCCACATTTTTTGCCTGAAAGTAAAAAAACTTAGTATAACGAGCTCACGACAAATAAAGGAGCAAACCATGATTCGCTGGCAAGACCTTCACCATTCCGAACTCACTGTAACGGAACTCTACGCCTTATTAAAATTGCGCTGCGAAGTTTTTGTCGTCGAGCAAACCTGCCCCTACCTCGATGTTGATGGTGAAGATCTGCTGGGCGAAAACCGCCATATTCTTGGCTGGAAAGGGGATGAGTTGGTGGCGTATGCGAGGATTCTGAAAAGTGAAGATGATTTATCTCCGGTGGTGATTGGCCGGGTGATTGTCAGCGCGCAGGTTCGGGGCGAAAAATGGGGCTACCAACTGATGGAGCATGCAGTTCGCTGCTGTGAAACACATTGGCCGCAGCATGCGCTATATCTGGGAGCGCAGGCTCATCTGCAATCTTTTTATGGTCAGTTTGGTTTCTTGCCGGTCACTGATGTTTATGACGAAGATGGTATCCCGCATATCGGTATGGCGCGAGAAGTACGCCAGGCGTAACCGCCGTCTATTGTCTATAGTTAGCGAACAGGTGCACAACATGGAGAAAAAAGATGTCAAATCAGTTTGATTCACATATCGACGACGACCTGACCCTGTTGAGTGAAACGCTGGAAGAAGTGTTGCGCTCTTCAGGCGACCCCGCTGACCAGAAGTATATTGAGCTGAAGGCGCGTGCCGAACAGGCGCTGCATGATGTGAAAAACCGCGTAAGCAGCGCGTCGGATAATTACTACTACCGGGCCAAGAAAGCGGTTTACAAGGCTGATGATTATGTACACGAAAAACCGTGGCAAGGTATCGGCGCGGGTGCTGCCGTAGGCCTGGTGCTCGGTCTGCTATTGGCTCGCCGCTAACCGGTCCCCCCCTCCCTGGAAAGGGGTACTGCTATTAAGTATTGTACCCCGTATACTATGTGGTTTTTAACAGGGAGGGGTTCCTGTGCTTACAATTATTTCGCCGTGTATGGTTTGGCTCGCCTGCGGCTGTGTTTTGCTATCCCTTCCTGATCTTTTCTCTTTCATCCCATGCAACAGCGATGATTTTCCGCGCTTACGCACCCAGAACCGACCCATATCAACAAAACAGTATTTTCGATTATTTATACTGAGTCGAAATATTGATACGGGACAAACACATGTCAAATAGTACATTTAATATACGCTGGGCTGGGGTAATCCTTGAAGCGTTGACTCGGCATGGCGTCAGGCATGTGTGTATTGCGCCAGGGTCCCGTTCCACCCCGCTTACGCTTGCCGCAGCGCATAATGACAAGTTGATTCATCATACCCATTTTGATGAGCGCGGATTAGGCCACCTTGCGCTGGGATTAGCAAAGGCAAGCCGTGAGCCGGTGGCCATTATTGTTACCTCGGGTACGGCGGCGGCCAACCTTTATCCCGCCATCATCGAGGCCGGGCTGACAGGTGAGAAACTGGTACTCTTAACCGCCGACCGCCCACCCGAGGTCATTGATTGCGGGGCCAATCAGGCAATCCGCCAGCCGGGCATGTTTGCTTCACACCCCAGCGCTACTCTGAATTTATCGTGCCCCTCATACGATGTTCCCGCGCGCTGGTTGGTTTCCGCTATTGATAACATCATGGGAACCTTGCAGGGCGGAGCTGTGCATATTAACTGCCCATTCCCGGAACCCTTATATGGTCAGGAAGTCGATGACAGTGGCGAACGCTGGGAGTCGGAACTGCAACACTGGTGGAGGAATGACAAACCCTGGCTACAAACTCAGCGCGGTCAGCATGTTGAGCAACAACATGACTGGTTTAGCTGGCGGAAAAAGCGGGGCGTGGTTATTGCCGGGCGAATGAGCGCCGACGAGGGATGTCAACTGGCGCAGTGGGCGAAAAAGTTAGGCTGGCCGCTGATTGGTGATGTGCTCTCGCAAACAGGCCAACCCCTGCCATGCGCCGATCTTTGGCTGGCAAATGACAAAGCGGTGAGCGAGCTCCAGCAGGCAGAAATAGTCTTACAATTTGGCAGCAGCCTGACCAGCAAACGGTTACTGTATTTATGTGCCGCCAGCCGTCCACAGGAGTATTGGTTAATAGATCAACTGCCAGGGCGTCTCGACCCTTCTCATCATTGTGGTCGCCGGCTGATGGCGAATGTTGGTCGCTGGCTGGAACTCTATCCGGCAGAGACTCATACGCCGTGGTATAGCGTCATTCCACATCTTAGCCAGCAGACACTGGAGATAGTGCAGGAAAAATGTCGGGCTTTTGGCGAGGCGCAACTGGCGCATCGTATTACCGACTATTTACCGTCTTTCGGCCAACTGTTTTTGGGCAATAGTCTGGTTGTCCGGCTGGTTGATGCGCTGGCACAACTTCCGGCGGGCTACCCGGTTTACAGCAACCGTGGGGCAAGCGGTATTGATGGGCTGATTTCCACTGCTGCCGGTGTTCAGCGGGCTAACAAACGGCCAACACTGGCGCTGGTTGGCGATCTCTCAGCACTGTACGATCTTAACTCTCTATCCCTGTTGCGGCAGATGTCTGCGCCATTTGTACTGCTGGTTGTGAATAATGATGGGGGGCAGATCTTCTCGCTACTACCTACCCCGCCTGACGAGCGTGAAGCGTTTTATGTGATGCCGCACCATCTTCACTTTGCCCAAGCGGCGGCAATGTTTGGCCTTGATTATCATCGCCCTGAAAACTGGCAACAGCTGGGGCAGGCATTCGCCAGTGCGTGGAGTAAACCGCAAGCTACGCTCATTGAACTGGTGGTGAATGACACTGAAGGTGTCCAGACCTTGAAAGATTTGCTGGCGCAGGTGAGCCAACTGTGATTTTGCATGGGCAGGTTTTCGCCGGACGTCAACGATTGCCGTGGTTGGTTTTTTTGCACGGTTTTTCCGGTGATGGCAGCGAGTGGCAAGAGGTAGGCGCATCTTTTGCTGACTACCCGCGTCTTTACCTTGATCTGCCTGGCCACGGTGGTTCGGCGGATATTCGCGTAGCCTCGTTTACAGATTTGAGCGCGGTGCTACGCGCGACGCTGGATAGTTACAACATACTCAGCTACTGGCTGGTGGGCTACTCCCTTGGCGCACGCATAGCGATGTTTTATGCCTGCCACGATCCGGCTGGCTTGTGTGGCCTCGTTTTAGAGGGGGGGCATCCAGGGTTAACCGATGCACAAGCGCGTGAGCAACGGCTGGAAAGTGACCGGCAATGGGCTGTTCGTTTTCACCATCAGCCGTTGCCAGCGGTTTTCGCTGACTGGTATAAACAAAGCGTGTTTGCTTCGCTTAGTGAGGGGCAACGGGCGGCTTTAGTTGCGCAGCGCAGTCAGAATAATGGCCCTGCACTGGCACAGATGCTGGAGGCCACTTCCCTTGCTCAGCAACCCGATCTGCGCGCAGGGCTGGCTGATGCCACTTTCCCGATTCATTACTTATACGGTGAATTTGACAGTAAATTCCAGGCGCTGGCAACGCAAGTGACAGCTGTCGCGAACTGTCACACCATTCCTGACGCCGGGCACAATGCACATCGGGAGAACCCCACCGCTGTTGTCGCTACCCTGGCTCATATTTTGCGTCGTGAGATAAAGGAAACACTATGATCTACCCTGATGAAAGTCTGCTTTACGCACCGGTTGAATGGCGTGATTGCTCTGAAGGTTACACCGATATTCGCTACCACAAATCTACTGATGGCATCGCAAAAATCACCATCAATCGGCCACAGGTACGTAACGCGTTTCGGCCATTAACGGTAAAAGAGATGATGCAGGCGCTGGCCGATGCGCGTTATGACGACAATATTGGCGTAGTCATTCTGACTGGCGAAGGGGAGAAGGCGTTCTGTGCCGGGGGCGATCAAAAAGTGCGCGGCGATTATGGCGGTTATCAGGATGATTCCGGAGTGCATCATCTGAATGTCCTGGATTTCCAGCGCCAGATTCGTACTTGCCCGAAACCGGTGGTGGCGATGGTCGCGGGCTACTCCATTGGTGGGGGCCATGTCCTGCATATGATGTGCGATCTGACTATCGCCGCAGAGAATGCCATCTTTGGCCAGACCGGCCCGAAAGTGGGCTCCTTCGACGGTGGTTGGGGCGCGTCTTATATGGCACGTATTGTTGGGCAGAAGAAAGCGCGTGAAATTTGGTTCCTCTGTCGCCAGTATGATGCGCAGGAGGCGTTGAATATGGGATTAGTGAATACTGTGGTTCCGGTCGCTGAGCTGGAAAAAGAGACGGTGCGCTGGTGCCGGGAGATGTTGCAAAACAGCCCGATGGCGCTACGTTGCCTGAAAGCCGCACTCAATGCCGACTGTGATGGGCAGGCGGGGCTGCAAGAGCTGGCGGGTAATGCCACCATGTTGTTCTATATGACTGAAGAGGGGCAAGAGGGACGCAACGCATTTAACCAGAAGCGCCAACCCGATTTCAGTAAATTCAAACGGAATCCGTGATGCGTCAGGCGCAGCTCTACCGCTGGCAAATTCCTCTCGATGCGGGTGTGGTATTGCGTGAACGGCGGCTAAAAACCCGCGATGGTCTGTTCGTCCATATAAAAGAGGCGGGGCGCGAAGGATGGGGGGAGATCTCCCCACTGCCAGGTTTTAGCAGAGAGTCACTTGCGGATGCGCAACAGGTGGCAATCGACTGGCTGCTGGCCTGGAAAGGAGGTACAACGTTACCCTTGCCAGAGATGCCTTCTGCTGCCTTTGGCCTCAGTTGCGCTCTGGCTGAGCTACAGGATCAACTGCCGCAGAGAGGGGACTATCGAACGGCGATGCTATGTACCGGCGATCCGGATGAGTTGTTTGCTGCTCTTGCGGCTCTCCCAGGTGAAAAGGTCGCGAAAGTTAAGGTTGGGCTTTACGAGGCGGTGCGTGATGGAATGGTAGTCAATTTACTACTGGAGTCGGTCCCCGACCTGCAGCTACGGCTGGATGCTAATCGCGCCTGGACGCCACTCAAAGCGCAGCAGTTTGCCAAATATGTCCAGCCACAATATCGCTCACGTATCGCTTTTCTCGAAGAGCCATGTAAGACCCGCGAGGCATCGCTGGATTTTGCCCATACAACCGGTATTACCATCGCCTGGGATGAAAGCTTGCGTGAGGATGATTTTCACTTTGTCGCTGAGGAGGGGGTGGGCGCCGTGGTGATCAAGCCGACACTGACTGGCAGCTTGCACAAAGTACAGCAGCAAATTGTGGCGGCACAGGCACTGGGGCTGACGGCAGTGATTAGTTCTGCGATTGAATCGAGTCTTGGTCTGACACAACTGGCACGTATCGCTGCCTGGCTGACACCGGGCACCATTCCGGGGTTGGATACACTTTCCCTGATGCAAACGCAGTTGGTTCGTCGCTGGCCGCATAGCGATTTGCCTTGCCTGGCTCTCGAAGAGCTGGAACCGTTATTATGATCTTTAATGACTGGCCCTGGCGGCACTGGCGTCAGGTAAGGGGCGATCGACCAGCGGTCCATCTTGAACAGCAAACACTAAGTTGGTGTGAACTATGTTCGCGCATTGATGGGATGGCAGCGTCGTTTGCGCGCCAGGGGGTCAAAGAGGGGGATGGCGTGATGCTACAGGCGCGCAATCATCCGAATACCCTATTAGCCTGGCTGGCGCTGTTACAGTGCGGCGCCAGAGTGTTGCCCATCAATCCGCAACTGCCCTCCATGCTGCTGGATGTGCTATTGCCGCCGTTAACGCTACGCTTTGCGCTCACCCTTGATACGGCGAGTAGCTTTTGTGATTTGCAGAGTCTGGAGCTGCGTGTTGAGCAAGGCGATTATGCTGTTGAGTGGCAACCGCAGCGGTTGGCGTCGATGACACTCACTTCGGGTTCCAGCGGGGTGCCAAAAGCGGCGGTGCACAACTGTGCTGCGCATCTTGCCAGTGCGCAAGGCGTATTGTCGCTGATCCCTTTTTTGCCGGAAGATAACTGGTTGCTCTCCTTGCCCCTGTTTCACGTCTCCGGGCAGGGAATTTTATGGCGCTGGCTTTGTGCTGGTGCTCGCATCACTGTACGCGAGAAGTTGCCGCTAGAGCAGGCATTAGCCGGGTGTACCCACGCCTCGCTGGTCCCGACCCAGTTATGGCGCTTGTTGAAAGATAACGCGGCGGTTTCTCTCAAGGCGGTATTGTTGGGCGGCGCGGCGATACCAGTAGCGCTAACGCAACAGGCGCGTGAGCGTGGCATTCGTAGCTGGTGCGGGTACGGTTTGACAGAGTTTGCTTCGACAGTGTGTGCTAAAGAGGCCGACGGCGCGCCAGATGTGGGTTCGGTTTTACCCGGTCGTGAGGTAAAAATCGTTAATCAGGAGATCTGGTTGCGAGCCGACAGTATGGTTTGCGGTTACTGGCATAAGGGTGAATTGGTAACGCTGGTTAACAATGAAGGCTGGTTTGCTACCCGCGATCGCGGTGTACTGCATGATGGGCGGCTGACTGTGCTTGGGCGTTTGGATAACCTCTTTTTTAGCGGCGGTGAGGGGATCCAGCCTGAAGAGCTGGAGCGTGTTATCGTCTCCCATCCACAAATAACTCAGGCTTTTGTGGTGCCGCTGGATGATGCGGAATTTGGTCAACGTCCTGTTGCGGTAGTTGAATGTGAAGTCGGGGCCGATATCAAGCAATTTCCGCACTGGGTGAGTGAGAAGCTGGCGCGATTCCAGCAGCCAGTACACTGGCTGGAATTGCCTGCGGAACTAAAAAACGGCGGGATTAAGAGCTCCCGCCAGGCATTACAGCAATGGGTCAACGATTTCTATAAGGCTCATTAGCTAGCATCGGGTTGCGTCCGGTTGTTGCGTCGACGTAACCAACGCAGCACCGGCGGCACAATAATGACCACAACGGCTACCGCCAGCAGTGTTTTTGCTACGCTACTTTCCCAAAGAATAGCCAGATTGCCATTGCTGATAGATAGCGCGCGACGCAGGTTCTGCTCCAGCATCTCGCCGAGCACAAAGCCCAGAATCAACGGCGACATAGGAAAGTGCATTTTGCGCAGGATGTAACCCAGCACCCCAAGCAACACCATTAACACCAAATCAAAGGTTGTGCTGTGTACTGCGTAAACACCGACTGCTGAAACAGCGGCGATGGCTGGCACCAGAAACCACAGCGGGATGGTGAGCATACGGGTGAATAGACCAATCAGTGGAATATTCATGATAAGCAGCATAACGTTGGCTATCAGTAATGCCGCAATTAATCCCCAGACAATATCTGGCTGCTCGGTAAACATCGCCGGACCAGGGGTGATATTATAGAGCGTCAATGCACCCATCATGACAGCGGTAGTGCCTGAACCGGGGACGCCCAAGGTTAGCATGGGAATAAATGAGCCGCAGGCTGAGGCATTATTCGCCGCTTCCGGCGCGGCAACGCCACGGATATCACCTTTGCCGAAGCTGTCGCTGTTGCCGCTCAGTTTCTTCTCCGTCATATAAGTTATGGCACTGGCAATGGTCGCGCCAGCCCCAGGCAGAATGCCAACGAAGAAACCGATTACAGAGGAACGCAACGTGGCGCCGATGCATTGGCTACCCTCTTTGAGGTTGAACAGCATACGCCCAGTCTTGCGTACCATTGTCTGCCCACTGCTGGTGCTTTCCAGCATTAGCAGTATTTCTGACACGGAAAACAGGCCAATTACCACTACGATAAACTGCACGCCATCCGACAAATGGACACTATCAAAAGTAAAGCGATATACCCCGGTATTGGCATCGACTCCAACGGTTGCCAGGCTTAAGCCAATCAGTGCGGATATAAATGACTTCAACGGATTTTGCGCCATCATGCTGCCTAAGCAGGCGATCGCAAACACCATCAAGGCAAAATATTCTGCCGGGCCGAACGCCAGTGACCATTGCGCCAGCACGGGAGCGAAAAGAATAATACCGCCTATAGCGATCATTGAGCCAACGAACGAGCTGACTGCCGAGATGGATAAAGCAACACCGCCACGCCCCTGTCGCGCCATCGGGTAGCCATCCAGCGCGGTCATAATTGCGGCGGCATCCCCAGGGACATTGAGCAAAATCGATGAAATGCGTCCTCCATATTCACAGCCAATATAGACCGTGGCCAGCAGTATTAGCGCCGATTCAGCAGGAAGATGGAGGGCAAAGGCCAGTGGTAAAAGGATTGCCACGCCATTGATTGGCCCAAGTCCGGGTAACAGGCCGACAATGGTGCCTACGAAACAGCCAATCAGCGCGATAACCAGGTTTTCTGGCGTCATCGCCACCGCAAAACCTTGAGAGAGATAAATCCAGGTATCCATAGCGTACTCCGCTAATTAAACCATGCCCCAAGGGGCAAGGTTACATCCAGCAAACGGTCGAAGGCGTACCACAACGCAAGCCCCATGATGACACCCGAGATAGCCGCAGCAGGTAGTGTGGCGTTAAACAATAGGCCAATCACTAATGTCAGGATGGCGGTTGCCACCGGAAAGCCGAGCCACTCAAAGCCCCAGGCGTAGAGCAGAAGGACGATGACCATCGTCAGCAGACGTTGCAGGGTACGGCGGGGCGGCCACTCTACAACATCCGGATGACGCAGCAGCAGCGCCAGTGCGCACAGTAGCATCAGCCCGATAATCCCCAGCGGAAAAGGGCGTGGGCCTACCGGTTCGTAGCTGTACTCGCTGTGCAATTGCCAGGCGACAAATAGTCCTCCTATGCAAAGCAATAACCAGATACCGGCAAATATACGATCGCTCATAGCGCCTCCGCTTATTTGGCTAACCCAAAGGCTTTCGCCTGTTCACGGTAGTCGTTAACCTGTTTCTTCACGTATTCATCAAGCTGTTTGCCATTAAGGTTAAATTCAAACAACCCGCGTAACTCGCGCTGTTTCTTGAACTCTTCGGTTTGCTGTAATTTTGTAAAGGCATCGACCCACCATTGGTACTCGGCATCGCTCACTTTCGGGCCGACGAAGAAGCCACGAATAATGGGCCATACCAGGTCGTAACCTTGTTCTTTGGCGGTGGGGACACTGGCCAGTTGGCCTGGCAGGCGATTCTCAGAAAAAACCGCCAACACCCGGATTTTGTCGCCAGCTAAATAGGGCACCATCTCGCTGAGATCGCCGGACACTGCCTGCACATGGTTACCCATCAGCGCCGTAACCGGCTCTCCACCCCCTTCGAAAGCAACGTAGCGCATTTTATGCGGGTCCACTTTTGCCTGCTGAGCTAACAGCGCAGCTTTCATCCAGTCCTGGCTGCCAATCGAAGCACCTGCGCCAATCACCACGCTGTTCGGATCTTTTTCCATCGCCGTAAGCAGGTCTTTTAAGGACTTCCACGGAGAATCAGCGCGCACGGCGATCATGCCGTAGTCGGTGCCGACACTCGCCAGCCAACGCACATCATCCACCCCGTAACGGCCAAATTTACCTTGTGAAAGATTGAGTAAAGAACCACCGGAGAAAGCAACCACCGTTCCTGCTTCAGCAGGGCGCTGGGCGACAATGGCGTTATATGCCACGGCACCCACGCCGCCTGGCATATAAGTTACGCGCATCGGTTTCTCAATGGTTCCGGTCTCCAACAGGCTTACCTGAATTAATTTGCAGGTGAGATCGAAACCACCGCCAGGTTTAGCCGGTGCAATACACTCGGTACGTGAAGGCGCTTCCTGTGAAAGGGCTAGAGGTGAGTTGATTAGCAGTAAGCTTGTCGCAACGGCGGTGAATAATTTTTTGCTCATTTTTTATCCTTACGCTGGTTCAACAGCGCAGCAGGGAAGGTAGTTTATGATTATGTGAACCACTATGTAGAGATTCCGTTGCGCAATTGTTAAAACACTTACCTTTCATTTTCCTTTCAATAGGACTCGAACTTTACAGGATGTGATATGCGTCTCTTACTGGCCGAAGATAATCGTGAACTGGCGCACTGGTTGGAGAAAGCGTTGGTGCAGGGAGGGTATGCAGTCGATTGTGTGTTTGATGGTCGCGCTGCCGATCACTTACTACAAGGTGAAAACTACGCGGTAGCGGTGTTAGACATCGGTATGCCGGGATTTGACGGGCTGGAAGTTGTCCATCGCCTGCGTGAACGCGGGCAGACGCTACCGGTCCTGTTTCTCAGCGCGCGTAGCGAAGTCGCCGATCGGGTCAAAGGACTGAATGCCGGCGCGGATGACTATTTGCCGAAGCCGTTTGAGCTTGAAGAGCTGGATGCCCGGCTACATGCGCTACTGCGTCGAAGCGAAGGGCGATCTCAGGAGCGTCATCAACTCGGTGAACTTGAATTTCACGACGAAGGGTACTTTTTGCTGCGCGGGGAGCCGCTTCCTCTCACGCCGCGTGAATTGTCACTGTTGACTGTGCTGATGTACCGACGCACACGCCCGGTTTCCCGCCAGCAACTGTTCGACCAGATCTTTAGTCTGAACGATGATGTCAGCCCGGAAAGTATCGATCTCTATATCCATCGGCTGCGTAAAAAACTGCTCGGAAGTGGTGTTCATATTGTGACCCTGCGTGGATTGGGCTTTCTGCTGGAGTGTGGAAATGAGATGGCTTAAACCCCAGTCGCTTTATCTGCAACTACTGCTCTTTCTTGGTCTACCACTGTTATTACTGTGGGGACTCTCAACCTTTAACAGCTATATCAGCGCATTACAGGCGGCGACCCAGGCTTATGACCGTACATTATTATCGTCAGCGCGTACCATCGCGGAAAGGCTGGTGGCGCAGAACGGTAAACTAATAGTAGACGTCCCCTGGGTCGTACTCGACAGTTTTGAGCTTAATATGAATGACAGGCTTTATTACAAAGTGGTCGATCCCAATGGGCATGTGATCTCTGGTTATGACACGCTTGCGCCTATGCCGCCTTCAACTTCACCAACGAAACTATACCCTGCTCTGGCCTGGTTTTATCATGCAGAATATCAGGGGCAGGCGATCCGTGTTGCTCGGTTGTTGCAGCCTGTCAATGAAGGCGGGGTGAATGGCATGGCGGAGATTTACGTCGCTGAAACCCTCCAGTCACGCCACTATCTGGCGAAGCAGTTGCTCTTTTCATCCTCAGTGTCACAAGGATTGTTGGTAGCACTAACGTTGTTATTAACAGCCTGGTTACTACAACGGGTATTGCGGCCAATGCGCCAACTATCATCCCTTATGGTGCGCCGCGAGCCTGGTGTGCTGGATCCCCTGCCCGAACTACTGCCGTGGTCGGAAACGCGCTTGCTTATTGTGGCATTTAATCGCTACATCAATCGGTTACGCGGTGTACTTTCGCGGCAAGAACGTTTTAGCGCTGATGCGGCTCATCAGCTCAAAACACCGCTGGCGGTACTTAAAACTCAAGCCTCGGTGGCTCTGGGCAGTTCACAGCCTGCAATCTGGCATGAAAGTTTGCGGGCAATGAACACGACGCTGGATAACACGGTGTTGCTTACCGAGCGTTTATTGCAACTTTCTGCAGTGAAACGTAGAGAGCAGAGCGAACGACAATTCGCGACGGTCGATCTGCATGAAGTAGTACTAAATAGCTGTTTCTCCAGGTTAGGACAGGCGCGCAGTAAAGGAATTGACCTGGGTTATGATGGGGTACAATCCCCGGTATTGATTGAGGGTGATGCGGTGTTGCTGGGGGAGTTATGCGCTAATTTGCTGGATAATGCCCTTAAGTACACACCCACAGAGGGGGTGGTAACGGTCCGACTTTTGATTGCAAACGGCGTTGCTGAGCTTAGCGTCGACGATAGCGGGCCCGGCATTGAAAGCGGCCTGATGCAGCAGGCATTGCTACCTTTTCATCGTCTGGACAATGCCGGTGAGTGTTCGGGAGCCGGGATTGGCCTGGCGTTGGTAAATGATATTGCCCGGCTGCACCGGAGCTACCCGCAGCTTACACGCAGCAAAATACTGGGCGGGTTATGTGTACGCTTGCGGTTTATGCATACAGAGTAGTGAAATATTTGCGAGGCAGGCTGCTGATATTGTTAATAAAAAATGCATGGTAAAGGTGCTGTGCTATTTTGCGGGTAAGGGTTCTGGCGCTGGGATAGTTATGGCTCACTCTTCCTCTTCAACACCGCATGACGCGGTATTTCGCAAACTATTATCGCATAAAGAGACAGCTCGCGACTTTCTTGAGATCCATTTACCGCCGCATTTGCTGAGCTTTTGTGATTTAAACACCTTACATCTGGAATCGGGGAGTTTTGTCGAAAAGGATCTTCGAAATTGTTACTCGGATGTTCTTTACTCACTAAAAACCACTTCTGGAAATAGCTATATCTACACGCTTATAGAGCATCAAAGTTCGCCAGATAAAAATATGGCCTTTCGTTTGATGCGCTACGCAATTGCTGCAATGCAACGCCACCTGGATAAAGGATATCGCGATTTACCCTTGGTGATTCCCCTACTCTTTTATCATGGACGAGTGACACCCTATCCCTGGTCGCTACGCTGGCTTGACGCGTTCCACCAGCCACAACAGGCCGAGTCACTTTATACTGGGGCGTTTCATTTGATCGATATTACCTGCAAACCCGATGAAGAGATCATGCAACATCGACGTATAGCAATGTTGGAACTGTTGCAAAAACATGTTCGTCAGCGGGATATGTTGGAATTCCAGCAGCAACTGGTTAGTTTGTTGGCGCTGGGATACACTAGCAATGAGCAGCTAAAAACATTGATGAGTTATCTGCTACAGGCGGGTAACACTGCTGATCCGGCTGCTTTTTTATTTACACTGGCCAGCAGAACAGGGGATCATCAACATAAGGGGGTGTTAATGAATATTGCACAGTATCTGCGAGATGAAGGGATGGCTCAGGGATTATCTCAGGGCAGAGAGGAAGGTATCCAGCAAGAAGCGATGCGTATCGTTAGAGTAATGTTGGAAAAAGGCATGGAACCAGAAGCAGTAATGCACCTTACTGGCCTGTCTCCGGAGGTGATCGAGCAAGCGAAACATTAACTTATGCAACGATACGGGAACGCTCGCTCCCGTTGCTGTATTTCCCCTTAGAGAACACCCTTCAAGCTTAATGTCTGGCGTGTTGCTTCATTTAAATCGTAACGGTGCAGGTCAGCAGGTTTTACCCATGCATAATCCTGAAACTCTTCATTTATACAGACTTCACGATTGGCGCTAACGCAGTCAAAAATCAAATAAATCATATAGATTTGCTCTTTACTGCCATCGGCATATGTTTTCACTCGTGTGTCATCACGAAATGTCCATGGAGTTATTTGACTCAGTATGAGTTTCTCGCCTAGCTCTTCGCGTATCTCCCGTCGCAACGCTTCTTCAATACTCTCGCCGGGTTCAACACCGCCGCCTGACAACGCCCACTGTCCCGGGAATACTCCGCGATTATCCGCCATTTTACAGAGCAGAAACGCACCATCGTTCTGAATTAGGGGGCAAACTATTGTCCGTTGTCTCATGATTATTTTCTGCGATATGGGAAATAGAATAGGGTCTGAGCGTTATAACACGCTCTGGCGGGTAAATATTGATTACAGCTATAATTTGTGGCCTTTTTATTCATTCTTTTGCTCAATAAATCAGCCTATAATCAGCAACTTTTGGGCCAGGGCCCGTCAAGCGTGGAAAATCAGAAATGAAAAAAATTGCATTACTAAGTTTAGCCAGCCTGTTGCTGGCCTCTACCGGGGCGCAAGCTATCAACCTGAGCGGCCAGGTAGGTAAAGATTACACTAATTTCGGTTTTGGGTTGGGTACCGAAACCAGCGGGGTAGCGCTAAGCGGCAACTGGGCTCACAGCGAAGACGATGGCGATATCGCTGGTCTGGGGTTGGGTTATAACCTGCCGTTGGGACCATTCCTTGCCACCGTTGGTGGTAAAGGGATTTATCTGAATCCGGACGTTGGTAGCGAAGGCTACGCTGTGGCTGTCGGCGGCGGTTTACAGTGGAAGATTGGCAGCAGTTTTAATCTGTTCGGTGAATATTATTACTCCCCGGATTCCCTCTCCAGTGGGGTAAAAGAGTACCAGGAAGCCAATGCAGGTGCGCGGTATACGATTATGCGTCCTCTGACGGTCGAGGCGGGCTATCGCTATATTGATATGGCCGGTAAAGATGGCCGTCGTGATAACGTCGTGGCCGACGGCCCTTATGTGGGGGTCAACGCCAGCTTTTAACTCTCCGGCGCGGTGTTCATCCGCGCCAGTTTCTTTCCGCTTTTCTGTGGCGAGTAGGCTATAGTGTTGCCACCTCGATTGCTGGAGAAAACAATGTTAAACGTAGAGATGCTGTCGACCGGCGATGAAGTGTTGCATGGGCAGATTGTGGACACGAATGCGGCCTGGCTGGCAGATTTTTTCTTTAACCAGGGCTTACCACTGACTCGCCGCAATACCGTCGGCGATAAGCTTGATGACCTTATATCCATTCTGCGTGAGCGCAGCCAATATGCCGATATATTAATAGTTAATGGTGGGCTGGGGCCAACCAGCGACGATCTCAGTGCGCTGGCTGCGGCGAGAGCAAAAGGTGAAGAGTTGGTGCTGCACGAAGCCTGGTTGAAGCATATGGAGCGTTTCTTCACTGAGCGCGGGCGTGTTATGGCTCCCAGCAACCGTAAGCAGGCTGAAATACCGGCCAGCGCGGAGTTGGTCGATAATCCGGTAGGCACGGCGTGTGGTTTTGCACTGCAACTGAACCGCTGCCTGATGTTTTTCACCCCAGGCGTACCGTCGGAATTTAAAGTGATGGTAGAGCGAGAAATTCTGCCACGCTTGCGTGCGCGCTTTACCCTGCCTGAACCGCCTGTTTGCTTGCGTCTTACTACCTTTGGCCGTTCCGAAAGCGATTTGGCGCAGGGTCTGGCGCATCTTTCATTGCCGCACGGTGTGGTCATGGGCTACCGCTCCTCTATGCCGATCATCGAGTTGAAGTTAACCGGCCCGGCAGAACAGCGTACAGCAATGGAAGCACTCTGGCCTGAAGTTAAACGCGTCGCTGGCGAGAGCCTGATTTTTGAAGGCACCGAAGGATTACCTGCCCAGCTTGCAGCTCGTCTGCGTGAACGCCAACTGAGTCTGACGTTGAGTGAGCAGTTCACTGGTGGACTGGTAGCGCTGCAACTTTCACGCGCTGGCGCGCCTTTGCTTGCCAGTGAGGTGTTGCCCTCGCAGGCAGAAGAGCTGGCGCAAAGTGCACGCTGGGCAAAGGAGTTGCGAAATCGGCATCTTGCTGGTCTTGCATTGACCGTTACCGGGCTTGAAGAAGAGCATCTTAACTTTGTTCTGTCGACGCCGGAGGGCACCTGTGCGCTGCGGGTGAAGTTCAATACTAATCGTCACGGGTTGGTGGTACGCCAGGAAGTTTGCGCGATGATGGCGCTAAATATTCTGCGCCGCTGGCTGGAGGGTAAAGAGATCGCCAGCGATCATGGCTGGATAAACGTGGTTGAAACGTTGACCGTGGAATGAAGCGGAAGGGCAATTTCAGCCGCTATCAGCAGATTCAATTGCCTCCCGAGTGAGGCAGTTTTCATGTTTAAATCCCTGTCCCCCTCATGCCACAACACGCATATTCGAACAAAAAACGAAAGGAAAAGAGCATATTGATGCGTGAATTTAGATGGTTGTCATAATTCTGTAACATTATTTACGATATTTCCTCCGTTGTGATTAAAATTGTCACTACAAATCATATCGATGATGCGCGTTTTCGCTCATCAATGACATAACTCTTATCGCGCCACGGAGGCCGCAATGCTATCTATTTTCCGACCCGCACCTCACCAGTCGCGTTTGCCAGAAGAGCAGATTGACCCGGTATATCGCCGCTTGCGCTGGCAAATATTTATGGGGATTTTTTTCGGCTACGCTGCTTACTATCTGGTACGTAAAAATTTTGCGCTGGCCATGCCTTACCTGGTAGAACAGGGCTTTTCCCGTGGCGATTTGGGATTTGCACTCTCCGGTATTTCTATTGCGTATGGTTTTTCGAAATTTATCATGGGGTCGGTATCCGATCGCTCGAATCCGCGCGTCTTTTTACCTGCCGGCCTGATCCTCGCGGCGGCGGTGATGCTGTTTATGGGATTTGTGCCCTGGGCGACTTCCAGCATCATGATTATGTTTGTATTGCTCTTTCTTTGCGGTTGGTTTCAGGGGATGGGCTGGCCGCCTTGCGGGCGCACTATGGTGCACTGGTGGTCGCAAAAGGAGCGAGGAGGGATCGTTTCGGTATGGAACTGCGCACACAATGTCGGGGGTGGGATCCCGCCGTTACTGTTCCTGCTCGGTATGGCGTGGTTTAACGACTGGCATGCCGCACTCTATATGCCAGCCTTTGGCGCTATTCTGGTAGCGATCATTGCTTTTGCGCTGATGCGCGATACCCCGCAATCTTGCGGTCTGCCGCCCATTGAAGAGTATAAAAATGACTATCCAGACGATTATAACGAAAAGCATGAGCAGGAACTGACGGCCAGACAGATCTTTATGCAGTATATCCTGCCGAACAAATTGCTGTGGTATATCGCTGTGGCGAATGTCTTCGTTTACCTGTTGCGTTACGGCATCCTTGACTGGTCGCCGACCTATCTGAAAGAGGTAAAGCACTTCGCGTTGGATAAGTCATCCTGGGCCTATTTTCTGTATGAATACGCCGGGATTCCCGGTACGTTAATTTGTGGCTGGATGTCGGATAAAGTCTTTCGTGGTAATCGCGGTGCGACAGGCGTGTTCTTTATGACGCTGGTAACCATCGCCACCATCGTTTACTGGCTGAACCCGCCGGGAAATCCGACGGTGGATATGGTCTGTATGATTGTTATTGGCTTCTTGATTTATGGCCCGGTCATGTTAATTGGCCTGCATGCGCTGGAACTGGCGCCGAAAAAAGCCGCAGGAACGGCGGCAGGATTTACGGGGCTGTTTGGCTACCTCGGCGGCTCTGTCGCTGCCAGCGCGATAGTGGGCTACACCGTCGATTTCTTCGGCTGGGATGGTGGTTTCATGGTGATGATTGGCGGCAGCATCCTCGCAGTTTTACTGCTGATTGTCGTGATGATTGGAGAAAAGCGTCACCATGAGAAGATGCATGGTCATCGTCAATAAAATGGAATATTAAAAAATGGAAAAGGGCTTCCCTGCGAACAGAGAAGCCCTTATAAGGGCGCGTGGGCGTGTCTTACCACACCAGACCTGAAAAGGCCTCGCCGTTAGGATAGAAACTGTCTACCGGAGCGGGGTCAGTCCATATTTCGCTGTTGCTGGCCTTGATAACGATTCCACTACTGTTAGGCCTGTTGCCCGCGTAACAAGATGCTCACGTTGAGTAACCGCAGACGCAAAAGCAGAATAGATAAAGGCAACGCGGATGCGTTGCCTTAGGGGAAGTGTTGAAACGCAGAGTGTGCGTAACCGCAAGCGTGTAGGTTTACATCTCGATTTCGATATCGCCTTTTGCCCGGCAACAACAGGGCAAGATTTCACCTTCATTAATAAAGGCCAGTGGCTCTGTAATCCAGTCAACCTGTCCTGCTACCAGCTTGCAACGACAGGAACCGCAATACCCTGCGCGGCACTGGTACTCCACTTCGACCTGATGCGACTCCAGCGCCACCAGCAGGGAAGGGTGTTCATCCCGGCACTGCACATGCGTGCCGGAAAGACTAAGCGTTACGCGGCTCATTAGAGCTGGAAGTTACTCAGGTCATCAGTATCAACTTCTGAGTCGATCTGACCTACCAGATAGGAGCTCACCTCCACTTCCTGTGGCGCTACCTGTACGTTATCTGATACCAGCCAGGTATTGATCCATGGAATGGGGTTTGAACGGGTCTGGAAGGGTAAATCAAGCCCCACTGCCTGCATACGAATATTGGTAATGTATTCGACATACTGGCAGAGAATATCTTTATTCAAACCGATCATTGAACCGCCCTGGAAAAGATACTCTGCCCACTCTTTTTCCTGTAAAGCGGCCTGCACGAACAGGTCATAGCACTCCTGTTTGCACTCTTCAGCAATTTCCGCCATCTCCGGATCGTCAACGCCAGAACGCAGCAGGTTAAGCATATGCTGAGTACCGGTAAGATGCAGCGCTTCGTCACGGGCGATTAGGCGAATGATTTTGGCGTTCCCCTCCATCAGTTCGCGTTCAGCGAACGCAAACGAGCAAGCGAAACTCACATAGAAGCGGATCGCTTCCAGCGCGTTTACACTCATCAGACACAGATAGAGTTTCTTCTTCAGTTCACGCAAACTCACCGTCACGGTTTTGCCGTTCACGTTATGCGTGCCTTCTCCCAGCAGATGCCAGTAGCTGGTCAACTCAATCAGATCATCATAGAAATGGCTAATCCCTTCGGCACGTTTGAGGATCTGCTCGTTCGTGACGATATCATCAAACACAACTGCGGGATCGTTGACAATATTACGAATGATATGGGTATAAGAGCGGGAGTGGATTGTTTCAGAAAACGCCCAGGTTTCCACCCATGTTTCGAGTTCAGGAATAGAGATAAGCGGCAGCAGCGCCACGTTTGGGCTACGACCCTGAATAGAATCCAGCAGTGTCTGATATTTCAGATTGCTGATAAAAATGTGCTTTTCATGTTCCGGCAACGCTTGAAAATCGATACGGTCGCGTGAGACATCAACTTCTTCCGGACGCCAGAAGAAAGAGAGTTGCTTTTCAATCAGCTTTTCGAAGATGTCATATTTTTGCTGATCATAGCGCGCCACGTTAACCGGCTGACCAAAAAACATCGGTTCCAGCAATTGGTCATTTTTCTTCTGTGAAAAGGTGGTGTATGCCATTGAGTGTGGGTCCTGTCTTACGTAAAAAGGGCGGGTTTCCCCGCCCCGCAGTTAGATCTTACATGCGCCGCTTTCGCAGCCGTCGTCCTGAATCGAAGGTACCAGGTCATCCTGGGCATCTTCCGCGCCGTCGCGCGTGTTCTGATAATAGAGCGTCTTCACACCAAATTTGTAGGCAGTGAGCAGATCTTTCAACAACTGTTGCATCGGCACTTTTCCTGATGGGAAACGAGTCGGATCGTAGTTGGTGTTCGCAGAAATAGACTGGTCGATAAACTTCTGCATGATCCCCACCAGTTGCAGGTAACCATCGTTGCCCGGCATTTCCCAAAGCAGCTCATAGTTATTTTTCAACAGCTCATAATCCGGTACTACCTGGCGCAGTATGCCATCTTTCGATGCCTTAATGCTCACATAACCGCGTGGTGGCTCAATACCATTGGTCGCATTGGAGATTTGCGAAGAGGTTTCCGACGGCATCAGCGCAGAGAGCGTGGAGTTACGCAGACCGTGAGTTTTAATCGATTCCCGCAAGGATTCCCAGTCATAGTGCAGCGGCTCATTGGTAATGGTATCAAGATCCTTTTTGTAGGTATCAATCGGCAGAATACCTTGCGAGTAGGTGGTTTCATTGAACCACGGGCACGCACCTTGCTCTTTCGCCAGTTCGTTAGAAGCTTTCAGCAGCCAGTACTGAATCGCTTCGAAGGTCTGGTGCGTCAGATTGTTGGCGCTGCCATCGGAGTAACGTTTACCATTTTTCGCCAGCCAGTAGGCAAAGTTGATCACACCAATACCCAGCGTACGGCGACCCATTGCGCCACGTTTTGCCGCGAGGATTGGGTAGTCCTGATAATCAAGCAGGGCATCGAGGGCACGAACTGCCAGTGTCGCCAGCTCTTCCAGCTCATCCAGGTTATTAATCGCACCCAAGTTAAAGGCTGAAAGTGTGCACAGTGCGATCTCACCGCTTTCGTCGTTAACATCATTCAGCGGCTTGGTAGGCAGCGCGATTTCCAGGCACAGGTTGGACTGACGCACCGGCGCCACTTGCGGATCAAACGGGCTGTGAGTGTTGCAGTGATCCACGTTCTGAATATAGATACGGCCAGTAGAGGCACGCTCCTGCATCATTAGCGAGAAGAGCTCTACTGCTTTAATCCGTTGCTTGCGGATGCTGTCATCTTTTTCGTAGCGGGTATACAGGCGCTCAAATTCATCCTGATCGGCGAAGAACGCATCGTACAACCCTGGGACATCAGAAGGGCTGAACAGGGTAATCTCTTCGCCTTTCAGTAGTCGGGTGTACATCAGTTTGTTGATCTGTACACCGTAGTCCATATGGCGCACGCGGTTGCCTTCTACACCACGGTTGTTTTTCAGTACCAGCAGGCTCTCAACTTCCAGGTGCCACATCGGGTAGAACAGCGTTGCGGCTCCGCCACGTACGCCGCCTTGTGAGCAGGATTTTACTGCCGTCTGGAAGTGTTTATAGAACGGAATACAGCCGGTGTGGAACGCTTCGCCTCCACGAATCGGGCTGCCCAGCGCACGAATGCGTCCGGCATTGATACCGATACCGGCACGTTGGGAAACATATTTCACAATAGCGCTGGAAGTTGCGTTAATGGAGTCGAGACTGTCGCCGCATTCGATCAGTACGCAGGAGCTGAACTGACGGGTTGGGGTACGCACGCCGGACATAATCGGGGTCGGCAGCGAAATTTTAAACGTCGACACAGCGTCGTAGAAACGCTTCACATAGTCCAGACGAGTTTCGCGAGGGTAATTAGAGAACAGGCATGCCGCAACCAGAATATAGAGGAACTGCGCGCTCTCGTATATCTCGCCAGTCACGCGGTTCTGTACCAGATATTTCCCCTCCAACTGCTTAACCGCAGCGTAGGAGAAGTTCATATCGCGCCAGTGATCGACAAAACTGTCCATCTGCCTGAACTCTTCTTCTGTGTAGTCTTCCAGCAGATGTCGGTCGTATTTACCCAAATCGACCATTTTCTTTACATGATCAAACAGTGCAGGGGGTTCGAACTGGCCGTAGGCTTTTTTACGCAGGTGGAAAATAGCCAGCCGCGCTGCCAGATACTGATAATCCGGCGCTTCGCGGGAGATCAGGTCCGCTGCTGCTTTAATGATGGTTTCGTGAATATCGGACGTTTTGATGCCGTCGTAGAATTGAATGTGTGAACGCAGCTCAACCTGAGAGATCGAAACATTGTTCAGCCCTTCGGCCGCCCAGTCCAGAACGCGATGAATTTTATCAAGATTGATGCGTTCAGTACTACCGTCACGCTTTGTCACCAGCAGACTCTGATTCATGTTTTTACCTGTCCGTGAAAATAAATATCCCCACTTATCCACAATTCGCGTTAGACACCAGTCCTGTGAATAGATACTACATATTGGGGGTTTTAGATAAGTTTACCGCTATATGGTGTTTATTCTAGTAAGGAATCTTTTCAGTACAAGTCTTGATTCTGACGTCAAAATGAGGTTCCTCAATGATAAAGAACGCTAAGTCCTCGTCTTATAAGGGCTGGAGGGGATGTCAATATTTTCCAAAAAAATTTCAAAATTTGATCAAATGCTGATTTCTTCGACGACGGTGATAAGCGCGCGGTTTGATCCCGCGCAACTTTAATAAAATTAACTAATAATATGAGTTATTTTTTTGCTGTGGTATGTAACATATAATTAACATCCACACCTGGCCCTAACTTAAACTGATTCAGCAATGGGTTGTAATGCAGTCCAGTGATATGTTGTTCTTCTAGTTCTGTCTCATCAATCCAGCCAAGCAGTTCGGCAGGCTTGATAAATTTTTTCACGTCATGGGTGCCTTTTGGCACCATGCGCAGCACATATTCCGCTCCCACAATCGCCATTAGCCAGGCTTTACCATTGCGATTAATCGTAGAAAAAAAGACATGGCCGCCAGGTTTTACCAGCCGGGCGCAGGCGTTAACCACAGATTGTGGGTCAGGAACATGTTCCAGCATCTCCATGCAGGTGACCACATCATAGAGCTGTGGGTGCTTTAGCGCGTGCTCTTCAACGGTTTCCTGCACATAATCAACCTGAATACCGGATTCCAGCGCATGCAGACGGGCTACCTGCAATGGCTCAAATCCCATATCCAGTCCGGTGACTTCTGCGCCTTCGCGCGCCATGCTCTCAGCCAGAATGCCGCCGCCACATCCTACATCCAGCACTTTTTTTGCAAACAGACCTTCTGCATGCTCAGTGATATAGCCCAGACGTAGTGGGTTAATGCGATGCAGTGGTTTGAACTCGCCTTCTGTATCCCACCAACGCGATGCTACTGCTTCAAATTTGGCGATTTCAGCATGATCAACATTCTGATCGACCGATGTTTTTTCGGCATTCATGGGCGCAATAACTCCTTTCTTAATAAGAGCTGTGAGTATATCAGGCCAATGGAATGAATAAACCTTTGCCCGGGTGTTATAGGTTTACCTGTATCTAAGCGGTTGTGTTATAATTTGCGACCTTTGAATCCGGGATACAGTAGAGGGATAGCGGTTAGATGAGCGACCTTGCGAGAGAAATTACACCGGTTAACATCGAGGAAGAGCTGAAGAGCTCCTATCTGGACTATGCGATGTCGGTCATTGTTGGCCGTGCGCTTCCGGATGTCCGCGATGGCTTAAAACCGGTTCACCGTCGCGTTCTTTACGCCATGAACGTTTTGGGCAATGACTGGAATAAAGCCTACAAAAAATCTGCCCGTGTTGTTGGTGACGTAATCGGTAAATACCATCCCCACGGTGATTCCGCGGTGTATGACACCATTGTCCGTATGGCGCAGCCGTTCTCGCTGCGCTACATGCTGGTTGATGGGCAGGGTAACTTCGGTTCCATTGATGGCGACTCTGCGGCGGCAATGCGTTACACGGAAATCCGTCTGGCGAAGATTGCCCATGAGCTGATGGCCGATCTGGAAAAAGAGACTGTCGATTACGTTGATAACTACGACGGAACAGAAAGAATTCCGGATGTTATGCCCACCAAAATCCCGAACCTGTTGGTTAACGGCGCCTCGGGGATTGCGGTCGGTATGGCCACCAATATTCCGCCACACAACCTGACGGAAGTGATCAACGGCTGCCTGGCTTATATTGATAACGAAGATATCAGCATTGAAGGGCTGATGGAGCATATACCGGGGCCGGATTTCCCCACCGCAGCGATTATCAATGGTCGTCGTGGCATTGAAGAAGCCTATCGCACTGGTCGCGGTAAAATCTATATTCGCGCCCGCGCGGAAGTAGAAACCGATGCCAAAAATGGCCGCGAAACCATTATTGTGCATGAAATTCCGTATCAGGTGAACAAAGCGCGTCTGATCGAGAAGATCGCCGAACTGGTGAAAGACAAACGCGTTGAAGGTATTAGCGCGCTGCGTGACGAGTCTGATAAAGACGGGATGCGCATCGTGATAGAAGTGAAGCGCGACGCGGTGGGCGAGGTGGTGCTCAACAATCTCTATTCCCAGACGCAGCTTCAGGTCTCTTTCGGTATCAACATGGTGGCTCTGCACCATGGTCAGCCGAAGATCATGGCGTTGAAAGATATCCTCGCCGCCTTTGTTCGTCACCGCCGTGAAGTGGTGACCCGTCGGACCATTTTCGAACTGCGTAAAGCGCGCGATCGTGCGCATATCCTCGAAGCTCTGGCCGTGGCGCTGGCAAATATCGATCCCATTATCGAGCTGATTCGTCGCGCGCCAACCCCGGCGGAAGCAAAAGCGGGCCTGATCGCCCAGCCGTGGGATTTGGGCAACGTCGCGGCTATGCTGGAGCGTGCTGGTGATGACGCCGCGCGTCCGGAGTGGCTGGAGCCGCAGTTCGGTATTCACGACGGTAAATACTACCTGACTGAACAGCAGGCACAGGCGATTCTGGATCTGCGTTTGCAGAAACTGACCGGCCTTGAGCATGAGAAGCTGCTTGAAGAGTACAAAGAGCTGCTGGAGCAGATTGCCGAATTGCTGCACATCCTGGGCAGCGCCGAGCGTCTGATGGAAGTGATCCGCGAAGAGCTGGAACTGATTCGCGAACAGTTTGGCGATGAACGTCGTACAGAAATCACCGCTAACAGCGCCGATATCAATATCGAAGATCTGATCACTCAGGAAGACGTGGTCGTAACGCTGTCGCATCAGGGTTATGTGAAGTACCAGCCGCTGACCGATTACGAAGCTCAGCGTCGTGGTGGGAAAGGGAAGTCCGCTGCGCGAATTAAAGAAGAGGACTTTATTGACCGCCTGCTGGTGGCCAATACACACGATACCATCCTCTGCTTCTCCAGCCGCGGTCGCCTCTACTGGATGAAGGTATACCAGTTACCGGAAGCGAGCCGTGGTGCGCGTGGTCGTCCGATCGTCAACCTGTTGCCGCTTGAGCAGGATGAGCGTATTACCGCCATTCTGCCGGTGCGTGAATATGAAGAGGGCGTTAACGTCTTTATGGCCACCGCCAGCGGTACGGTGAAGAAAACGGCGCTGACTGAGTTCAGTCGTCCGCGTTCTGCCGGTATTATCGCGGTGAATCTGAATGAAGGCGATGAGCTGATTGGCGTAGACCTGACCTCCGGTAATGACGAAGTCATGCTCTTCTCCGCAGCGGGTAAAGTGGTGCGTTTCAAAGAGAGCGCAGTGCGTGCCATGGGCCGTACCGCGACTGGCGTGCGCGGCATTAAACTTGCTGGTAATGATAGAGTGGTATCGCTGATCGTACCGCGCGGTGAAGGCGCTATCCTGACGGTAACGCAGAACGGCTACGGCAAACGTACTGCCGAAACCGAATATCCGACAAAATCCCGTGGTACGCAGGGGGTTATCTCCATCAAGGTTACTGAACGTAACGGCTCTGTCGTTGGTGCAGTACAGGTAGATGATAGCGATCAGATCATGATGATTACCGATGCGGGTACGCTGGTACGTACGCGCGTATCGGAAATTAGCGTGGTGGGTCGTAATACCCAGGGCGTTATTTTGATCCGTACCGCAGAGGATGAAAACGTGGTTGGTTTGCAACGTGTTGCTGAACCGGTGGATGACGAAGAGCTGGATTCCATTGATGGCAGCGTTGCGGAAGGGGATGACGAAATCGCCCCTGAAGTCGACACGGACGACGATGCGGCGGACGACGCCGACGAGTAATACGTCACAAAGGGCCGGTTTCCGGCCCTTTTTCCATTGCCGTTGCGGCCCCGGCGTTTTGCCGCTAACTTTATCACATCATTTTTTACCCCTTATGGCGGAGTTTCCCCAGGTTGAAATACCTCGTCTCTTTTCGTAATACCCTGAAAGTCTCCCGTTACCTGTTCAGGGCGCTGGCACTTTTGCTTTGGTTGTTGATTGCCTTCTTCTCCGTTTTCTACATTGTTAATGCCTTGCATGATAAAGAGTCGGAAATTCGCCAGGAATTCAACCTGAGCTCCGATCAAGCGCAGCGCTATATTCAGCGTACTTCTGACGTAATGAAAGAGCTGAAATATATCGCCGAAAATCGTCTTACTGCGGAGAACGGTATTCTCACGTCACGTACTCGCGACGATAAAACAGATATCCCCACTTTTATGCCATTGTTCCCTGATTCAGATTGCGCAGCGATGGGGAACTCCTGGCGTGGCTCGCTGGAATCACTGGCGTGGTTTATGCGCTATTGGCGCGACAATTTCTCGGCTGCTTACGACCTTAACCGTGTCTTTCTGATAGGCAGCGATAATTTATGTATGGCTGATTTCGGCCTGCGCGATCTGCCAGTTGAGCGGGAAGAGACGCTGAAAAGTTTGCATGAGCGTATTATGAAATATCGCAATGCAACCCAGGATGAGCGCAATAACAACGTCTACTGGATGAGTCAGGGGCCGCGTCCGGGGATTGGCTACTTCTATGCACTGACCCCGGTATATCTTGGCAATCGCCTGCAAGCGTTGCTGGGTACTGAGCAGTCCATCCGCATGGAGAACTTTTTTACGCCTGGCAGCCTGCCGATGGGGGTGACGATTGTCGATGAAAACGGGCACTCGATGATTACCCTAACTGGCCAGGATAAGGGGATCACAGTCGATCCGAGCTGGATGCAGGAGCGCTCCTGGTTCGGTTACACCTCTGGTTTTCGTGAACTGATCCTGAAAAAGAGCCTGCCCCCGACCTCGCTTAGCGTGGTCTATTCTGTGCCAGTGGATCTGGTGCTGGAACGCATCCGGATGCTGATCCTCAACGCAGTGCTGCTGAATGTGCTGGTTGGCGTGGCACTATTTACCCTGGCACGTATGTATGAGCGGCGCATTTTTATTCCCGCTGAAAATGATGCGCAGCGGCTGGAAGAGCATGAGCAGTTCAACCGTAAAATTGTCGCCTCTGCCCCTGTCGGCATCTGTATCCTGCGTACTCAGGATGGCACCAATATCCTGAGTAATGAGCTGGCGCATAATTATCTCAATATGCTGACCCATGAAGACCGGCAGCGGCTGACGCAAATTATTTGTGGTCAGCAGGTCAACTTTGTCGATGTGCTGACCAGTAACAACACCAATCTACAGATCAGTTTTGTTCACTCGCGCTATCGTAATGAAAACGTGGCGATTTGCGTGCTGGTGGATGTCTCTGCCCGCGTCAAAATGGAAGAGTCTCTACAGGAGATGGCGCAGGCAGCCGAGCAGGCGAGCCAGTCGAAATCGATGTTCCTTGCAACAGTCAGTCATGAGCTACGCACACCTCTGTATGGCATTATTGGTAACCTTGATCTGCTGCAAACGAAAGATTTGCCGAAGGGAGTGGACAGACTGGTTACTGCGATGAACAACTCCTCCAGCCTGTTGCTGAAAATCATTAGTGATATTCTGGACTTCTCAAAAATTGAGTCCGAACAGTTGAAGATTGAGCCACGCGAGTTTTCCCCGCGCGAGGTGATGAGCCATATTACGGCTAACTATTTGCCCCTTGTGGTGCGTAAACAGCTTGGGCTTTACTGCTTGATCGAGCCGGATGTACCGGTAACGCTAAATGGCGATCCCATGCGTTTACAGCAAGTTATCTCCAACCTGCTCAGTAACGCCATTAAATTTACCGATATCGGCTGCATTATTCTGCATGTCCAACGGGATGACAATTACCTGAGTATCCGCGTGCGTGATACCGGCGTGGGTATTCCTGGTAAAGAGGTGGTTCGCTTGTTCGATCCCTTCTTCCAGGTGGGAACGGGCGTGCAGCGTAACTTCCAGGGCACCGGGTTGGGGCTCGCCATCTGCGAGAAGCTTGTCAATATGATGGATGGTGATATCGCGGTTGATAGCGAACCGGGAATGGGTAGCCAGTTCACTATCCGTATTCCACTGTATAACGTTGTGCCCCCGGTGCGGGCAGAAATTGATGGGCTTGCTGAAACTTGCTGTTGGCTTGCAGTGCGCAATGCCTCTCTGAGCAGGTATCTACAGACGTTGCTCAGCTGGCACGGTATTCAGGTGCAGCAGTATGATGGGCGCGAGCTGGGTAATCAGGATACGCTGATTACTGACGATGAATTGCCGCAAACATGGAGCGGGCGTGCCGCAGTGGTATTCTGCCGCCGCCATATTGGTATGCCCGTTGAACGAGCGCCCGGGGAATGGTTACATAGCGTGGCCGCTCCCCACGATCTGCTGGCGCTGCTTGGCCGAATTTATCGGGTACAGGTTGTTGAACCGCAGTCTATCCCTGCCTTACCAGAAGCCGAGAGCGCAGAGACATACAATGACGATATGATGATTCTGGTGGTGGACGATCATCCTATCAACCGACGCCTGCTAGCCGATCAGCTCGGATCGTTAGGTTACCAGTGTAAAACGGCTAACGACGGTGTGGATGCGCTAAATGTGTTGAGCAAAAACCATATTGATATAGTGCTAAGCGATGTCAATATGCCAAATATGGATGGCTATCGCTTGACGCAACGTATCCGCCAGCTCGGTCTGACATTGCCGGTGATAGGGGTGACGGCAAACGCATTGGCAGAAGAGAAGCAGCGCTGTCTGGAGTCGGGGATGGATAGCTGTCTGTCAAAACCGGTAACGCTGGATATTCTTAAACAGACACTGGCCGTCTATGCAGCCCGCGTGAGAAATAACAGAACGTAATGAAAGCGCCCGGTGGCATGATGCGCGCCGGGCCTGATAAATCAAACGATTTATTGAAATGGCAGGCCGGATAGGCGTAACGCTACCCGGCAGGCTTGTTACTCTTTTTCAGTCTGCGTTAGCGTGACTGAAGAGAGGTAGTTCAGCAGCGCGATATCATTATCCACACCCAGTTTCATCATTGCTGATTTCTTCTGGCTGCTGATTGTTTTGATGCTGCGGTTAAGTTTTTTGGCGATCTCCGTGACGAGGAAACCTTCCGCAAACAGACGCAGCACCTCGCTCTCTTTTGGCGACAAACGCTTATCGCCATAGCCGCTAGCGCTGATTTTTTCCAGCAGACGGGAAACGCTTTCCGGAGTGAATTTCTTACCTTTTTGCAGTGCTGCAAGCGCTTTCGGCAGGTCGGTCGGCGCGCCCTGTTTCAGAACAATGCCTTCGATATCCAAATCAAGCACGGCGCTCAGGATCGCCGGGTTATTGTTCATCGTCAGAACAATAATCGAAATCGTCGGGAAGTGACGTTTAATGTATTTAATAAGCGTAATGCCATCGCCGTATTTGTCACCCGGCATCGACAGATCGGTGATCAAGACGTGTGCATCAAGCTTCGGCAAGTTATTAATGAGTGCTGTAGAGTCTTCAAATTCACCGACTACATTGACCCATTCGATTTGTTCGAGTGATTTACGAATACCGAACAGTACAATCGGATGGTCATCGGCAATAATTACGTTCATATTGTTCATGTATTAGGCTACCTTGCTACAGCAAGCTCTTGACGTAAGTGTCAATGTCGCTGATGTAATTTTCTATACCTGGAGCATCTTTCTCACGAATTAATTGCTCCAGCGTTTCGCACAACTGCTTACCAGGTACCAGATTAAGCATTGCAAACACACCCTTCAGGCGGTGTGCCGTCTGCGCCAGCGCAGCGAAATCGCTCAACGCCGACTCAGTATACAACCTCTTAACATCATCGGGTACTGTGTCAACAAATAGCGCATAATAGCCGCTGGCGTGGAGTTCGGCGTTTTCATCGCCCCCCAACGGCGACTCCGGTACATCCTCCTGCGCCAGTTGCTCTTCAATAAGCTGCAATATAGCTCCCTGCATTGCGTTGCTCATATTAAAGTTGACGCGCAATTGACCAGGGCCAATGTTCCGCACGCCAACCTCATCATCGCTTAAAAGCAAGCCTGAGGCAGTAAGATTAGACGGATTATCTGTCAAAAATAGATCATATTCTTGACTTGAAAACCTTTCATCAGGGGAAATACAGGTTGCACCCCAATTTTCCAGTTGGCGCACAACAATATTGCGGATTTCGTTAGAGGTAATATCGATCATCGCAACAACATCATCAAGCAATCTCTCTTCGGCCTCAGCTTGCTGCGAGTGGGGTGCCATTTTTACATGCAGTGAATAACGTGTACCCAGATCCTCATGCGATTTAATATTCAGATGGCCGCCCAGCTTTCTTGCCAACTGATCGCACAACCAGAAGGTCAGGGCATTGGCTTTGCCGAACTGGTCACTCTGCGTATCATTAAGGAACGGGAAATGTAGGTTATCAATTTCACTGTTGCTGACGCCGTTACCGGTATCAAGAATGCGGAACGTTAAGCGATCCTCCGCGGATTCGTCTTTATTTACCTCAAGGGTAATTTTGCCCATCTGCGTGGTGGTCACGGCATACTGGATCAGTAATAACAGGATCCGCCGCAGCGCATCGCGATCGCCATGACGCTCTTCATTTGCAGGAAGATTGTTATTAATCAGTAATTGCAGGCCCTTACGTTTAATCACCGGCAGAACTTCTGGCACCACTTCGTCGATCAAATCCTGGATGGAGAATTGCGTTGAAGAGCCTTTCCAGTTATCACTCTCCAGCATATTCGCCAATTGGATCTCATCAACTAATTGCACCAGCCTGTCGGCGTGATCCGCGAGCTGGTTACCCTCTTTACTTTGCAGCGCCGCAGCTTCACTGGCCAGCGCTTTCACCGGGGATTTAAGCGCCTCCGCCAGATTGCTCATAAACGCCGCTCGCCCCTGCTGATTTTTTTCATACAGACGCTGCGCCTGTTTCAGCTTCTTGTTCACCAGCACTTCCCGGTCCTGGTCGCGAATAATAAAGATCTGTGTGCGGGAAGCTACCTGACTACGGAACTGGCGGATTTCATACAGCTCATTATTAATAGTGGCCTGAATCACTCCTTGATGCTGATCGGCCATTGCGGTGATATTTTGCAAATTGAGGTGCGGCAACAAGTGATCGGCAATTTTATTACTCAGCACCGTGCGATTCGCCTCCTGGTCATGCACCAACAGGCCCAGCGGTAGCAGTGAAACAATCTCTTCATTAAAAGCGCGAAGGACGCGAAGTTCGTTGTTTACACCGGAGGCTGCCAGACTATCGGCCTTACGCCCGGGCTGATGACGAAAAGTGGTGTAGCCAAATAGCGCCAATGCCAGCAAGCCAATATTCAGCAGCAGGGGCAATAAGATATTTTGCAGCGTATCAAGTAGCAGCGTACCAAATGGCACCTGCCAGACAAGGCGCAAACCGGTGCCATTCAGGGCCGATGAGATCTCAATGCGAGAGCTATTAAAGTGAACGGTGACGCTATCCGTGGTCTCTTTTTCCTGCCCGCTTGCGGCATTTTGCGAGGTATCAGGGTCGAGGCGAAAGCTGTCCAGCGACATGCCTGGCGGGATGAGGTCATTAATCGGCAGATCAAACGCCACGACTGTTGCCAGATGCCCCGGTTGGTTAAAGGTGGTACGCAACGTAAAGTAAAGACCATTTTGCCAGGCCAGCCGACGTAAAGATGAGAAACTCTCGCGCTCGTCAAGGGCGTTCGCCTGCTGGAGCATCTCGGCGCGGCGCGAATCAACAAGATTGCTAATCGTGGGATCTTTAAAACTGGAGGTGAGGTCTTTTAGCGGCAGCGTGGAAACCAAAATCAGGCTGTTATCCTGACCGTTGAGGTAATACATTGACCAGGGGACGGTTTCAGCACCCCACAGGGTATCAAGGTAAGTTGAAATGCGCTGCGTCATCTCCAGCGTTGAGCTGTCATGAGAGCCAAAGATCAGCGCTTCGGTCTTCCTGCGGGGTTTCTCAAGATAATAAACATCCTGCTTTAAACGTGTTTCTTGCAAACCTTCACTGGGACTGGAGGGCGGGGCGGCAGCGATATTGTCGTAAATCTGCCAGGTCGCATAGCGCCAGGTATCGACACGTTTATGGATCGCATGGGTGATATCGACGATTTGGTAGCTCTTATCTTTTAGCCAGGCGTTGACTGCGCTCTGGATCATCACGCCCATGGTGACCAGCAGCACAATAATCAATAGAAGAAAGAAACGGGTAATGCTGCCCGGTATCAGAGAGAATTTGCCTGGGATCATTGTGTCAGCTTGACTCATTCGTATGTGTAATCCGTGATGACAACACTGCTAAGGACACTTGACCTCAGCTTAGACAATGTTGCTGCCATGTCAGAAAGCCGCCTGTCAGTTGCGGCGAAGTAAAGGTGTTGTGTTGCAGTAGTGTACAGCAGGCAGTATATCGGTTAATGCATGAATTTCCATACTCTGTTACTAGTAAATGTTTGAAAAGTGCCGATCTGTTTACCCAGTCAGCGCAGCGCTAAAAATGTACTATTTATGAAAAAGTGCACAAATAATTACCGCTGCGTTGTTCAAAAAAGCGAAAATAAGAACAATAAAAATCAACCCGATACACAATCAGATAAGTCTTGTTCGCAACAGATTAGATTAATAATCGTTATAAATATTCAAGATTTGTTGTTAATTATTAACTTCAGGTAAAGAAAGGTAAAAAAAACCGAATGCGGAGCATCCGGTCCTAAGAGGGGTAAACAGACATTCAGAAATGAATGACGGTAATAAATAAAGTTAATGATGATAGCGTCGATTATTCTAGTTGCGATTGAAGATCGTGGTTTTGCAATCAGTGCTATACATTTCATTTAATATAACTTCATGATTTATATGAGTTATTTTATATATTTTGATTATTAGTGCTATTTCCTTTAGCTATTCGTGCTAAAAAAAGTTCCCTGAAATTTACAAATTGAAACACCTATATGGCAATGTGAAACATCTTCAAAGTTTTCGTATCATATTCCCGTTGGATTATTCCGGATTTTTAAGGACAATGAATTCGCCAACTGATTTGAGGGTGAATCAGTAAGCAGTGGCTATAAAAATGCATATAACAGAGGGTTAATAAAATGAAAGTTAAAGTACTGTCCCTCCTGGTACCAGCTCTACTGGTAGCAGGCGCAGCGAATGCGGCTGAAATTTATAACAAAGATGGCAACAAATTAGATCTGTATGGCAAAGTAGATGGTCTGCACTATTTCTCTAGCGACGATAGTGTTGACGGTGATCAGAGCTATGTGCGTTTCGGCTTTAAAGGCGAAACTCAGGTGAATGACCAGGTGACCGGTTACGGTCAGTGGGAATACAACGTTCAGGCGAATAACACTGAAAACTCCAGCGATCAGGCATGGACTCGTCTGGCCTTCGCTGGTATTCGCGTTGCTGACGCTGGCTCTTTCGACTACGGCCGTAACTACGGCGTTATCTATGATGTAACTTCCTGGACCGACGTACTGCCAGAGTTCGGTGGCGATACCTACGGTGCAGATAACTTTATGCAATCCCGTGCCAACGGCGTGGCGACCTACCGTAACACCGATTTCTTCGGTCTGGTTGATGGTCTGAACTTTGCGCTGCAGTATCAGGGCAAAAATGGTAGCGGTGAAGAAACTAATAATGGTCGTGGCCTGGTGCGTCAGAATGGCGACGGCGTTGGCGGTTCTTTGACCTATGATCTGGGCGAAGGCTTCAGCATCGGTGGTGCTGTAGCTTCTTCTAAACGTACTTCTGATCAGAATGCTTCTGGCGTTTACGGTGATGGTGACCGTGCTCAAGTCTATACTGGTGGCTTGAAATATGATGCCAACAATATCTACCTGGCGGCAGAATACTCCCAGACCTATAACGCCACCCGTTTCAGTGGTGACGAAGCTGAAGGTTTTGCCAACAAAGCGCAGAACTTTGAAGTGGTTGCACAGTACCAGTTCGACTTTGGTCTGCGTCCGTCTATCGCCTACCTGCAATCTAAAGGTAAAAACCTCACTGGTAACGGTGTGAATCGTGATTACGGCGACCAGGATCTGCTGAAATATATTGATCTCGGTGCGACCTACTACTTCAACAAAAACATGTCTACCTATGTTGATTACAAAATCAACCTGCTGGACAAAAACGACTTTACCGAAGCTGCGGGTATCTCTACCGATAACATCGTTGCGCTGGGCCTGGTTTACCAGTTCTAAGTTAACAACGAGTATTGCTAAGGCGCCAAAAGGCGCCTTTTTTGTTGCGCTGCCTGTCACAGCCTGCGTTTTGCTGTACCCTTTCCGCCAGCAAGAGGGAACAAATTATGATGACTTTACTGCGTGTCGTTTTCGCGGCGTTACTTTTATTACTGGCGAGTTGCGATAGCAACAAGCAGCCAACGGTGTTGGAAGGTAAAACCATGGGCACCTTCTGGCGTGTTAGCCTGGTGAATATTGACGCCAGGCAGGCTCAGCAATTACAAACAAAAATAGAACAGCAGCTGGCGAGCGACGACGGGTTGCTCTCAACATGGAAAAATGACTCAGCGCTGATGCGCTTTAACCACGCTGCCAGCACAGCGCCCTGGAAGGTAGACCCGGCGATGGCCGATATTGTCACCAGCGCATTGCGTGTAGGGGCGAAAACCGCGGGTGCAATGGATATTACCGTGGGGCCGTTAGTCAATTTATGGGGATTTGGGCCGGACAAACAGCCGCTAAAAACCCCAGACCAGGCGCAGATTGATGCTGCGAAAGCGCGCACGGGTTTACAACACCTCACCGTTATTAATCGGGCAGGGGAACAGTTCCTGCAAAAAGACAGGCCAGATCTGTTTGTTGATTTATCAACTGTGGGTGAGGGATACGCGGCTGACCATCTGGCGCAGTTAATGGAACAAAATGGTATCAATCGCTATCTCGTTTCTGTGGGGGGGGCCCTGGTCAGCCGCGGTATGAACGCACAGGGGCAGCCCTGGCGGGTGGCCATTCAGAAACCTACCGATAGGGAAAATGCGGTGCAGGCGGTGGTGGATATCAACGGCCATGGCATCAGCACCTCTGGCAGCTATCGCAACTACTACGAACTTGACGGCAAACGCATTTCACACGTTATTGATCCGCGTAGCGGGCGGCCCATTCAACATACGCTAGTTTCAGTAACGGTCATTGCTCCTACCGCGCTGGAAGCAGATGCCTGGGATACCGGTTTAATGGTGCTTGGTACTGAGCAGGCAAAAGCCGTGGCACAACGAGAGGGGCTGGCTGTTTATATGATTAGTAAACAGGGTAATAGCTTCAGTAGCTGGATGTCGCCGCAGTTTGCCGCTTTTGTGCAGAGTGAAAAAAATTAAACCGCAAGATTGCGGGAGTATGGCGGCGTGCCAACAGGCACACTAAGGCTAAGCTTAGTAAAGGAGCCTGACATATGAACGATGCTACTTTCATTGATGAGCAACGCTGGCAATCGGTGCTGGCGCGCCAGCCACAGGCCGATGGGCAGTTTGTGTTCGCCGTGCTCACCACCGGTATTTTCTGCCGCCCATCCTGCACGGCACGCCATGCTTTGCGCAAAAATGTGCGTTTTTATCCTGATGTTGCCAGCGCCATAGCTGCGGGCTTTCGCCCCTGTAAACGCTGCCAGCCTGATAAAACGCACCCACACCAGCAGCGGATGGAGAAAATCGCTGCCGCCTGTCGTTTGCTGGAGCAGGAGCAGCCAGTGACACTGGCGCAGTTGGCGTCGTCGGCTGCGATGAGCCCATACCATTTTCACCGTCTGTTTAAATCCCTTACCGGCATGACGCCAAAGGGCTGGCAACAGGCGTTTCGTGCTCGCCGACTGCGCGCAGCGCTGCCAGAGACGCAGACGGTCACCGAGGCGTTGCTGGCGGCGGGTTTCCCTGACAGCAGCAGCTACTATCGCCAGGCCGATGCCTCATTAGGGATGACCGCGCGTCAGTATCGTCGCGGCGGCGAGAGCGCTGAGGTTTGCTATACATTAAGCGACTGTTCGCTTGGGCGCTGCCTGGTTGCTGAAAGCCAGCGCGGTATCTGCGCTATTCTGTTGGCAGATAGCGACGAACAACTCCTTAAAGAGTTGCAGACACTTTTCCCCCATGCCCGGCAGGCCGAAGGCAACGCTGAATTTACTGCACGCGTGACTCAGGTTATCCGTCGTCTCGATGATATAGAGGCCCCTTTTTCTTTGCCGCTGGATCTACGGGGGACGGCGTTTCAGCTGCAAGTCTGGCAGGCGCTGCGTAATATTCCGACGGGCGAAACGGTCAGCTACCAGACGCTGGCGCGTCAGCTTGGTAAACCTGGTGCGGTGAGGGCCGTGGCCAGTGCCTGTGGCGCGAACAAACTGGCGATTATTGTTCCCTGTCATCGGGTGGTACGCAGTGATGGCTCGCTGTCGGGCTATCGCTGGGGAACGGCGCGTAAGGCCTTGCTACTGCAACGTGAAGCGAAGAAAGGGGAGAGTTGATGCTCGATCTGTTTGCCGATCAAGAACCCTGGCAGGAGCCACTCGCATCGGGCGCAGTGGTACTCAGACGTTTTGCACTGGCGCATGATAACGCGCTGCTGCGGGGCATCGCACAGGTCGTTAGCCAGTCACCGCTGCGCCATATGGTAACGCCTGGCGGCTATACCATGTCAGTAGCAATGACTAATTGCGGTAGCCTCGGCTGGACCACGGATATGCGAGGCTACCTCTATGCACCCGAGGATCCGCTTACACAGCAGCCATGGCCGGAAATGCCAGAGGCTTTTACTACGCTTTGTCATCAGGCCACTGTAGCGGCGGGTTACCCTGATTTCCGCCCGGACGCCTGCCTCATCAATCGCTATGCTCCTGGGGCAAAGTTATCTCTCCACCAGGATAAAGATGAACCGGATCTACGTGCGCCAATTGTTTCTGTGTCACTGGGACTACCGGCAATTTTTCAGTTTGGTGGACTTAAGCGTAGCGATCCCCTACAGCGTTTGCTGTTAGAACATGGCGATATAGTGGTATGGGGTGGTGAATCGCGCCTCTTTTATCATGGTATTGCCCCATTAAAAGCGGGTTATCATCCCCTGACTGGTGAATGCCGCTACAACCTCACTTTTCGCCAGGCCAGTCGTGGTGAATAAAAATAAGAATTATTCTTGCTGTAAATTGTTAGCCGTTTAAACTGCTGGCTGTTTTTGTTTACCGGGTCGTTTTATGGAACTTCTTCAGCTTGTCTGGCGACAGTATCGCTGGCCATTCGTTGCAGTACTGGCACTCACCCTTGCCAGCGCCGCCTTTGGTATTGGGCTGATTGCCTTTATCAATCAGCGCTTGATCGAAACCGTGGATATGTCGCTAACGGTACTGCCGGAATTTCTTGGACTGTTACTGTTGTTAATGGCAGTTACCCTGGGCTCACAGTTAGCACTGACAACGCTCGGTCATCATTTTGTTTTCCGGCTGCGCAGCGAGTTTATCAAACGTATTCTTGATACGCCGGTCGAGCGTATTGAACAGCTTGGCAGCGCCTCACTGCTGGCGGGGTTAACCAGCGATGTACGCAATATCACCATCGCTTTTGTCCGTCTGCCGGAACTGGTACAAGGGATAATTCTTACCATTGGCGCCAGTCTCTATCTTGCTACGTTGTCAGGCAAAATGTTGGTGATTACTGCTGTGTGGATGGCGTTAACGATTTGGGGCGGCTTTGTGCTTGTCTCTCGCGTCTATAAGCATATGGCGACGCTGCGCGAAACAGAAGACAAGCTGTATAACGACTTCCAGACCGTACTTGAGGGGCGTAAAGAGTTGACCCTTAACCGCGAACGCGCTGAGCATATCTTTGAGCAGATGTACCTGCCGGATGCTCGTGAGTATCGCCACCATATTATTCGTGCCGATACCTTCCATCTGAGTGCGGTGAACTGGTCGAATATTATGATGCTTGGTGCGATTGGCCTGGTTTTCTGGATGGCTAATAGCCTGGGCTGGGCTGATACCAACGTTGCGGCAACCTATTCATTAACGCTGCTCTTTTTACGTACACCGCTACTGTCAGCGGTGGGGGCTCTGCCAACCCTGCTAAGCGCCCAGGTGGCATTTAACAAATTAAAGCAGTTTGCGCTCGCCCCCTATCAGGCAGAATTTCCGCGTCCGCAGGCTTTTCCGGCATGGCAAACGCTGGAACTGCGCAATGTGACCTTTACCTACGAGGACAATGCCTTCTCTGTTGGCCCAATCAATATGACCCTTAAACGCGGGGAATTGGTGTTTCTGATTGGCGGCAACGGCAGTGGTAAATCCACGCTGGCAATGCTGCTGACCGGGCTATACCAGCCGATTTCCGGCGAGATCCTGCTTGATGGCAAACCGATGGCGCAAGACAAGCCGGAAGATTATCGCAAGCTCTTCTCTGCCGTTTTTACCGATGTCTGGTTATTCGACACTCTGCTTGGCCCGGAAGGCAAACCAGCCGATCCGACGCTGGTGGATAAGTGGCTTGAGCAGTTGCAAATGGCGCATAAACTTGAGCTGGAGAACGGCAGGATCCTCAATCTCAAGTTGTCGAAAGGGCAAAAAAAACGTGTTGCTCTGCTACTGGCTCTGGCGGAAGAGCGAGATATCTTGCTGCTGGATGAGTGGGCTGCGGATCAGGATCCCCATTTCCGCCGCGATTTTTATCAGGTATTGCTGCCGCTGATGCAGCAGATGGGGAAAACTATTTTTGCTATCAGCCATGACGATCACTACTTTATTCACGCCGATCGCTTGCTGGAAATGCGCAATGGTCAATTGACCGAACTGGTAGGAGAAGAGCGTCTTCACGCTTCTCGTGATGCGGTAGCTCGTACCGCCTGATCCCTCAATGCCCCTTTATCAAAGGGGCATTGTCGTTTTTTTATCCATTCACGCCCGCCGTTTATTATTTTTTACATTCACTGCCGCTATGCTTAAGGCTCTTCTCCCCGCTTTGCCGGGGCGTTTGCCAGTCAGGGAAAGAGAGATGTCCACTAGCAAGAAAAACAGCGTCAAATTACGCGACGAGGAACGTGCGCGTCTGATTTGGCTGCTGAGTACAGATAAAGCCCTTACCTCAATGCTGTTGGGGGAGATAACGCTTGTAGAGCCGATCGATAGCGAGAAGCTCGACCTGGAGATTGCTGAAGTGCGGGCGTTGGTTGCGCATCTACCACCGCCAGACCTTGCCGATACCCTGGAAGCGCTGCCGGTAGAGGAGCGTCACGCTCTGTGGCGACTGGTGGAGGATGATAAACGCGGCAAGGTATTGCTTGAGGCTTCAGAGAGCGTTTGGGACGATCTGATTGAAGAGATGAGCGACCGCGCGTTACTTGATGCGCTGGACACGCTGGATATTGATGATCAGATCTGGCTGGTACAACATCTGCCGCGTAATCTTACCGGCCGCTTAATGGCAACCTTACCACCTGCTGAGCGAACCCGCGTGAGTCAGGTGATGCGCTATGGCAAGGAGTGCGTCGGTGCGATCATGGAGTTTGAAGTCATCACCATACGCGCAGAGGTAACGTTAGCCGCAGTGCAGCGTTATTTGCGGCGGTTGGGTAAGATGCCGGAAAACACCGACAAACTGTTCGTTATTGGGCGCGATAACCGGCTGGTGGGTGAGCTGGGGCTACAGACTATTTTGCTCAATGCTGCCGGGCGGCGCGTTAGCGAGGTTATGGAGGCCGATCCGGTTACCTTCTCTCCGGAGGAGGAGGCGGAAAAAGTCGCGCGTACATTTGAACGTGACAACCTGATCAGTGCGGCGGTCGTGGATGAAAATGGCATGTTGCTGGGGCGACTGACTATCGATGAGATCGTCGATGTGGTCTATGAAGAGAGCGACAACGATATGCGCCAGATGGGGGGCTTAAGCGCTGGCGAAGATATTTTTGCGCCGGTCACCAAAGCGGTAAAAAACCGCTGGGGTTGGCTGGCGGTTAATCTCTGTACTGCCTTTATAGCTTCACGCGTGATCGACGGTTTTGAACACACTATTTCACAACTGGTGGCGCTGGCATCACTGATGCCAATCGTTGCCGGTATCGGCGGCAATACGGGTAATCAAACGATCACTATGATTGTGCGCGGGCTGGCGCTGCAAAATATTCAGCCAGGTAATTTCACCTTTCTGGTTCTGCGCGAAATAGGCGTCGCGCTGATTAATGGCCTGGTATGGGGCGGCATTATGGGGGCGGTGACCTGGTGGCTATATGACGATCCTGCCTTGGGTGGCGTGATGACACTGGCGATGGTGTTGAATTTGCTCGTTGCGGCCCTGATGGGGGTGTTAATCCCTATGATTATGACCAGGCTGGGGCGCGACCCGGCGGTCGGCTCCAGTGTGATGATTACCGCTATTACTGATACCGGTGGTTTCTTTATTTTTCTTGGACTTGCGACGTTGTTTCTGCTGTAACCTGCATCTTTCTTCGCCACCTTGCTGGTGTCAGAAGCAGGGCAGCCACGCCTGCCAGTACGCCGATTGCCAGGTTGCCGGTGCTCACCGTTGCAGCCACGGTAATCAGCATTGCCATGGTTTCTACCACCGGCGCCTGCTTCAGCGTACCAGGTTGCAGGCTCCCCCAGTTAAAGGTCTTGCAGGCGACAATCGCCATAATTCCAGCTAATACCACCATGGGGATTTTCGCCATCACTTCGCTTAACGCGGTGACCAACAGCAGCAGCACTAACCCGGCGGCGAGTGTGGAAATGCGTGTGCGGGCTTTACCCATCTCGACATTAACAATGGTTTGACCGATCATCGCACAGCCAGCAATGCCACCATAAAACCCAGACAGCATATTGCCAATGCCTAAACCAATGCTTTCACGCCCTTTGTGAGAGGATGAGTGCGTCAGGTCATCCACTAATTTGGCTGTTAGCAGGGATTCCATTAATCCGACAAAGGCGATGCTCAGCGCACAAGGCCAGATAATACTGAATGTTTGCCAGCTTACAGGCACCAGCCATTGCGTCAGACCTGGTAAACCCCCCTGCATAGAGCCTTCATCGCCCACGGTAGGTAACAGTTGCCCGGTGGTGGCAGTAAAAGCTGTGAGCACCACAATTGCTATCAGCGGCGCGGGAACGCTTTTCACCCAGCGTGGTAACCACAACACAATTAATAGCGTCAGAACGAACAGCGCAAGGATCAGTGGCTCTTTACTCCAGAAGTGAGGCACCTGGGCAAAGAAAATCAAAATCCCCAACGCGTTAACGAAACCTGTCATAACTGCATGAGGAATAAAGCGCATTAGTCGTGCCATGCCGGTCAAACCAAAAATAATTTGGATGAGGCCAGCAAGCAACACTGCCGGAAGGATGTATTCCACACCGTATTGATGAACCATCGGTCCGATAACCAGAGCGACTGACCCCGCAGCGGCGGTTACCATCGCCGGACGGCCACCTAAAAAGGTAAGACTGATGCACAGCACTACCGATGCAATCAAACTGACTTTCGGATCCACACCGGCAATAACCGAAAAAGAGATCACTTCCGGGATCAGCGCCAGTGCGGTAATCACCCCCGCCAGTACCTCGCGGGTCAGTAACTGCGGGGATTGCAGCAGATTAAATGCGTTAATGGATTTGTTGGTCATAACATTCGCAGGTGACGGTCGCCAGATACAGGTACGGGATGCAAACGGCGTCCCTGCGTTTGGCAAAGCGGAAGATGATAACAGATTTTCAGCAGAAGCGCTCACTATTCAGCGCTAAAACTAATACAAAAAATCAACTTATTAGTAACATTAATGCTATGAATATTTAATCTTTAAACATTATTTAAATATCAGTTTTTAAGTGCTACGGTAGAGGGCGCTAACACTTTACCCTCAAAAAATGCGAATAAAGCAGCACTAAAAGTAAGGCAATTACATTATGAAAAAAATGACTGCCAGGCTGTTTTCGATGGCTGTCGGGCTTAATGCTGTCGCTAAAGCAGCAAAAACGCCCGCATCGAAAGAGCAGGAAACAGATGTGCTTTTAATTGGTGGCGGGATTATGAGCGCTACCCTTGGAACCTGGCTGAAGGAGCTTCAACCCGACTGGTCGATTACGATGGTCGAGCGACTGGATGCGCTGGCAGAAGAGAGCTCTAACGGCTGGAACAATGCAGGTACGGGTCATGCGGCACTGATGGAGCTGAATTACACGCCGCAAGGCGCAGACGGTGCCATCAGTATCAAAAAAGCGATTGAAATTAACGAAGCATTCCGTATTTCACGCCAGTTCTGGGCTCATCAGGTAAAAGCAGGGGTGCTGCACGAACCGCGCTCTTTTATTAATACCGTACCGCATATGAGCCTCGTCTGGGGTGATGATAATGTGAACTTCCTGCGCGCGCGATACAAAGCGTTGCAGCAATGCTCACTCTTCCGTGGTATGCGTTACTCTGAAGATCCACAACAGATCCAACAGTGGGCTCCGCTGGTGATGGAAGGGCGTAATGCGAAACAGAAAATCGCCGCGACCCGCACCGAGATCGGCACCGACGTTAACTTTGGCGAGCTAACCCGCCAGATGATTGGTTCATTGCAGCAAAAAGAGAATTTCTCTCTGCACTTGAGCACAGAAGTTCGTAGCCTTAAACGCAATGCTGATAATAGCTGGAACGTGACCCTAAATAACCTGAAAGGCGGCGGTGAGCAGGTTATTAAAGCGAAATTTATTTTCATTGGCGCTGGCGGCGCGGCACTGAAACTCTTGCAAGAATCGGGCATCCCGGAAGCAGCAGATTATGCAGGATTCCCTGTCGGGGGGCAGTTCCTGGTCGCGGAAAACCCGGCGGTAGTCAATCACCACCTTGCCAAAGTCTACGGTCAGGCAACCGTCGGTGCGCCGCCTATGTCGGTACCGCATATTGATACGCGAATTATTGATGGTAAGCGCGTACTACTGTTTGGGCCATTTGCTACCTTTTCGACGCGTTTTTTGAAAAACGGTTCGTTGTGGGATCTGCTACGCTCAACCAACTCTTCCAATTTGCTGCCGATGCTGACGGTTGGAATGAGTAACTTTAATCTGGTGAAGTACCTGGTCAACCAGGTGCTGCAAAACGAAGATGATCGCTTTGATGCACTGCGTGAGTACTATCCGCTGGCACAAAAAGAGGACTGGCGTCTGTGGCAGGCGGGTCAGCGTGTGCAGATTATCAAACGTGAACCGGGTAAGGGTGGGGTGCTACGCCTTGGAACAGAAGTGGTTAGCGATAAAGAAGGCACCATTGCCGCATTGCTAGGCGCGTCACCGGGCGCTTCCACAGCCGCGCCGATTATGCTGGAGTTGATGAAAAAAGTGTTTACTGAACGCTTTGCTTCAGAAGCCTGGCAGGCGAAGCTAAAAGAGATTATTCCTTCATTTGGCACCCGCCTGAATGGCAATATTGAGGCGGCTGATGCGGAGTTGCGCTATACCAGCGAAATTCTCGGTCTTAAATGCGATGAGTCACTGGTTGCTGATGCGACACCGCCAGTACAGAAACCTGCTGCTCAGCCACAGAGCGATAGTAAGCCGGTAGCGGATATAGCCCTGTAACGGTCTTGTTAGACAAAAATCCCGGTCAAGTTGGCCGGGATTTTTATTTGATGACCTGACGCGTAAGCTCTTATTGCGCCACCATCCACATATCGGCCTCTTCAAACATCTCTTCGAGCATACGGTTTAACTTCTCCCGATCGCTTTTACTGGCATCGCTGTTTAGTCCATTAGCCTGCATTGGTTTTACACGCACACTGGCATCAGGAAAAATGCGCTGTACGCGCCTGGTCAGCTCAGCAAGGATTATCTCTTTTGCGCCCGGTAAGCCTTCGACATTGCGCTTGTCGTAGACAAGTTCAACAAACATGGGGTATCCCTTTCCTGGTAAATTATAGTCTCTTTATACTGTATATATAATCAGTATTCAAGGGGGGTGAGCTTTTTGCCAGGACGGGCAATCAGATTGCCGATAACGCCAGAGTCGCTGGCGCGTAACGGCACAGGACAGCACTCACCAAAGCAAGCCTGTAAGCGCAGATAACAAAAAACCCGCAATTCTCAGTAAGAATGCGGGTTTTTGTGGGGTTTTCGAACGTTTAACAAAACATCCGAAATATTGATTTGGTCGGCACGAGAGGATTTGAACCTCCGACCCCTGACACCCCATGACAGTGCGCTACCAGGCTGCGCTACGTGCCGATATGTGGCGCTAATAGTACCCTTTTCGTTGCTGATTGCAAGCGCATGGCTGTCTGAGTGATTTATAATTAATCAATCAGTTAGCGATAAAACGTTTTTCGTCAGTCAACACCTGGAGTAATAAACTTAGCTGCGGTTTCTGATCGTGTATTCTTTCGCCCTGCGCATTCCAGGTACGGTAATTACCGTTCTGATTAAGCACGAGGGTCATCATAGGCGTCGTGATAGCCAGCATATCGCTATTTGCCGCAGTTACCCAGTTATGGCGGCGCGGGACAGCAAACAAATCCTGTCCTTGCGAATACTCATTTGCCGGGGTTCTCACATGTAACAGACGCTGCATCAGCGTGGTCATGACATCTTTATGGCCAGTCAGGGTACTGATTTTCTGCGCAGGTGTGCCGGGCCAATGAATGACCAACGGAACCTGCAACCGGCCACGGGACCAGTCAAAGCTCTGTTCATCTTTACCAAGCGGAACGCCCTGGCCTGCGGTAATAATCACCACGGTATCATCCAGTTTGCCGGATGCACGCAGGGCATCCAACACGCGGGCAATTTGTTGATCGACCTCTGCTGCTGCGCGGCCATATTTGCGGGCAAAATTTTGCTGGTTGCTGTCAGCTATTGTTGTGCCGTTAAACGATATCCAGGAGAACCAGCGGTTATCTTCAGCATAGCGATCCAGCCAGTTGATCCACTGATCGGTGGTCTGTGTATCACTTTGCGACTGTGCTTCAGGCAGCGAGAAATCAGACAGCAGTGCCTGGCGGTACAGTGGGCTGCTAAAACCGTCTGAGGAGAACAGGCCAAGCTGATAACCTTGCTGATTAAGTGCGGTAATCAACGCCGCAGGAATACGCGCAGACAATACGCCATCCATATAGGCGGGTGAGATACCATAAAACAGACCGAAATAGCCATTATCTGTACTGTTGCCAGAGCTCATATGCTGCGTAAAGGTAACATTTTGCTCTGCGAAACTGGCCAACTTAGGCATCAGTTTTTCATAACGCGAATAGTTAAGACCATCGACGGTAATCAGCAACACATTCTGGCCTGAGCCCATATCCAGATAGCGCAGATTGCTCAGAGGATATTGTACTGACACCGCTTCCGGATTTCCCTGTTCCACCAGACGACGCTGATACTCCTCTGCATCCAACAGCCCATGTTTTTCCAGAAAACGACGCGCTGTCATGGGGTAGGAGAGCGGCAAATTGGCGCGCTGCATGGTGACAGGGCGATAAAAATTGGCGTCAGCCCAGATATACATCACATGAGTAGCGACAAAGGCGGCAAAGAAGAACACTGCCAGTGGTCTGGCATAGTGACGACGACGAGTCAGACTGCGCAGCTTCTGCCAACTCCAGGTGGCAAACAACATCTCAATTAGCAAGATCACCGGCACGCTGATAAACATCAACTGCCAGTCTCGCGCCATTTCATTCTGGTCTGGATTAATAACCAATTCCCAGACGACCGGATTAAGATGCAGGTGGAAGCGAGTAAATACTTCGCTGTCAATCAACAGCAGCGTCATACCGATTGTCGCGAGAATAGCCGACAATACACGCATAAGTCGTTGCGACATGACAATGAAGGTCAGCGGGAAGAGAATCAGTAAGTAGGTGGCAAACACCAGAAAGCTGAAATGCCCAACCACGCTCAGGTATGAATAGATGCGCCCGGAAAGGGTGGTTGGCCAGTCGGCAACGAAAAGATAGCGGCTTCCAAGAACGATGGCCAACAAAATGTTGAACAAAGCGAACCAGTGCCCCCAGCTTATCATCTGGGAGACTTTTTCACGGTAGCGCTGACGATTAGTCACCATAAACTGTCGATTTTTCCCTTAGTGCGCTTTGTCGTCGCCGATTGAAGATTGTAACGCTTGCGCGAACGACTTTGCGATAGCCTGCCGCTGCGCTGGCGCAACGCTGGTATTGATCAGGTTCGTTACCATATTGCCAAGCACCATCAAAGAGAGATCGGTCGGTGCTTTGTGTTTTTCCAGCACGTTAGTCAGTTCACTGAGCAACTGTTCAACGTGTTCATCACTGTAGCGGGAGATTTGTGGCATAAAACGGAATCAGTCTGTTTATGAAAGGGCAACATCTTACCGTAGCATCAGCTTTTTTTCTGCTTTTTTATCTGCGGTTGCACCGGCGCGTTGGTGGTGGTTGAATACCGCCACTATAAAAGGAGAGTTTATCATGAGTCTGGATATCAACCAGATTGCCCTGCATCAGCTTATCAAGCGCGATGAGCAAACCCTTGAGCTGGTGCTGCGCGATTCTTTGCTGGAACCGAGCGCGCCTGTTGAAGAGATGGTGGCAGAGCTGCATCGGGTTTATAGCGCAAAAAACAAAGCCTATGGCCTGTTTAATGAAGAGAGTGAGCTGGCGCAGTCGCTACGCTTACAGCGCCAGGGGGAAGAGGATTTTCTTGCCTTTAGCCGTGCGGCGACCGGGCGGCTGCGTGATGAACTGGCGAAGTACCCCTTTGCGGATGGCGGTATTGTACTGTTTTGTCACTACCGTTACCTGGCAGTGGAGTATTTACTGGTGGCGGTGCTGAATAATTTAAGCAGTATGCGAGTTAACGAAAATCTGGATATCAGTTCGACCCATTATCTGGATATTAATCACGCTGATATTGTGGCGCGCATTGACTTAACCGAGTGGGAAACTAACCCCGCATCGACACGCTATCTTACCTTCCTGAAAGGGCGGGTAGGGCGTAAGGTTGCCGATTTCTTTATGGATTTCCTCGGCGCCAGCGAAGGGTTGAACGCTAAAGCGCAAAACAAGGGGCTATTGCAGGCAGTAGACGACTTTACTGCACAGGCAGAGCTGGACAAAGCCGAGCGTCAGACGGTACGTCAGCAGGTCTACACCTATTGCAATGAGCAGCTACAAGCGGGTGAAGAGATTGAGTTGGCGTCGCTCTCGAAAGAACTGGCGGGGGTGAGCGAGGTAAGTTTTGAAGAGTTCACCGCCGGGCAGGGCTATGAGCTGGAAGAGAGTTTTCCGGCGGATCGCAGCACACTGCGTCAGCTGACGAAATATGCGGGTAGCGGTGGCGGCCTGACCATTAATTTTGATGCTTTACTGCTTGGCGAACGTATCTTTTGGGATCCGGCTACGGATACGCTGACCATTAAAGGTACGCCACCTAACCTGCGTGACCAGCTGCAACGTCGCTTTACTGGCGGCAAATAAATACGAGCGATAAAAAAAAGCCCGCATCAGCGTAACACCGATCGGTTAAGCAAAATGATCGGTTGAACGATCCGGCTGGTAGACGAAAATAGCCTCATCAATTTTCTGATGGGGCTTTTATGCTTTCAACCCATTGAGTAACACACCACAACTTAAGTTGCACCCTCATCTGTTGTGACACGACTGTGATTTCCTCTCCTCGCTTAGAGCGGACCAGCCCACCTCAATTCTGGCCGCTATGTGCCAGAAGGAGACTTTGGCAGTTGTTTAAAGCGGGAGTGCATACCGGCAACGGAATTTTGCTGAACGTTTAAGGTCTTCGTTTAGCGGCGACTTTTCCCGGCGGACAACCTACAGTCCGTTTAAACGCTTTTGCGAATGCGCTTTCGGACTCATACCCTAATGCTGCGGCAATCTGTGCGATCGTCTGGTCCGAATAATTTAGTCGCTCACAGGCAAGCATCATTCTCCACTGTGTGAGGTATTCGACAGGAGCGGTGCCCACGGTCTGCTTGAAGTGTTTTGCAAATGCTGCACGCGACATCCCTGCCTGCCCGGCGAGCTGAGCTAGCGTCCACTTATATTCGGGATTCTGGTGCATACTGGCCAGCGCAGCGCTCAGTTTTTTGTCCCTGAGAGCAAAAAGCCAGCCCGCGTTGACCTTCTGATTATCATTCGCATAGAGCCGCAGGGCTTGTATCAGTAGCATAAAGGCCAATTGCTGCACAATCAGCCCGCTGCCTGGCTGCGGCTCACGGATCTCCTGAACCATCCTCTCCAGTGCCCACTGCATCGCTGCCTTGTCCGATGGATTCCGGATATGTACAACGGCCGGCAACGCCTCTAAAAGCATATTCGCAGCTCGCCCGGCCAGAAGAAAATGGCCACCAACCAGCAAACAGCCCAGCTTTTCGCCCGCCGCTTCAGCTGAAGCTGAAACCATTGCAGTGCGGACTGTCGTAAAATCTACCGCCTTCGCTGACAAATCTGTCGCCAGCCTGAAAGCGGGGCCGGGTGGCAGCAGGAAGCAGTCCCCCTTCTGAAGCATCAACGGATGCTGGCTACCTTCCACAGACAGCCAGCACTCGCCAGATACAATGGCATAACACTTAACGCCGTCATGATATGGCCATTGCACCGACGATTCGGGCGCAAGCATCACACCGCCTGATACATAACTTTCGGGCCTGAGAAGTGAGAGTAGCTGTGACAGCAAATCCATATAAATTCCAGACTATCAGACATAAAAAAGCGACTTTATCACATAGATAGTATTACTGACCGTGCTTAAAGTGACGATGCCGGATTGATGATGCAATCCTCATTACTGACAAGGTGAACACAATGCGTATATTTCTCACAGGGGCTACTGGATTTATTGGTTCTGCGGTTGCAGCAAAACTGATCGCTGCGGGATACAAGGTAACAGGGCTCACCAGAAGCCAGCAGGGAGCAGAAGTGCTGGCCGCTTCAGGCATTGAGCCTTTCTTCGGCGACATGACCGTTCTGGAAAGCCTGCGGCGCGGCGCAATGGCAAGCGATGCAGTCATACACACCGCATTCAATCACGATTTTACAACCTTCGCCTCAAACTGCGAAATGGACCGGCTGGCGATTGAAGAAATGGCAAGGGTGTTAAAAGGCACGCCAAAACCGCTGCTGATAACTTCTGTAGTAGGATTGGGTTCACAGAAACCGGGTGCAATGGCTGTCGAGACCCACTTTAATCCTGAACATATGAACCCTCGTAAAGCATCGGAGCTGGCAGGCGTCGCTGCGCTAAGCAATGGCATCAATGTGTCTGTCATCCGACTTTCACAGGTTCACAATACCTTAAAACAGGGGCTGATTACGCCGCTGGTTGAACTTGCCCGCGAGAAAGGCGTTTCGGCGTATATAGCCGGAGGTGAAAATCGCTGGTCAGCTGTACATGTCAGTGATGCGGCATCTCTTTATATCCTGGCCCTGAAACGAGCGGTGCCGGGCAGTCGATATCATGCTGTGGCGGAACAAGGTATTACATTAAGAGCCATCGCCGGGACCATCGGGCGCACTCTTAATGTGCCGGTTAAAAGTATTGATTTGTCTGAAGCATCGGAACACTTTGGCTGGCTGAGTAAATTTGTTGCTGAGGATATGTCTGCATCAAGCGTAATTACACAGGAGCAGCTGAAATGGCATCCCAAAGGAGCGAGCTTACTTACCGATCTTGAGCTGATACGTCCTTAACTGAAAAAGAACAAGGTCCGCTTCTCGCTCATGGCTGATCACTGGATAAGTCGTAGGGCAGCTTCTGTGCCGTAGCGGACTTTGCTATTATCGGAATGTACTAATCTGTGGGGGCTGGTCAATGCAGGTGATACTTGTTCGACACGCGGAAACAGAGTGGAATGTGAGAGGTATTATTCAGGGACAGAATGATGCTGCGTTGACCCCTCGGGGGGAGCGCCAAACATCAGCCTTACTTGCAGCGCTTGCAACGAGTGATTACCGGGTAGAATGTGTTTACGCTTCTCCACTTGGCCGTGCCTGGCAAATGGGACAGAGTCTGGCTGATAGCTTTTGTTGCTCACTGATAGCTGAACCTGCCCTGAAAGAACTGGCATTTGGTCAGTTTGAAGGCATGACAACAGTACAGCTCCTACAGCACCGTCCGGATGCTGCAAAGGCGTTATTCAAACTTGATGCAAAGTATTGTCCGCCCGGGGGAGAGTCTCTCTCTCATGCTTCTCAGCGAATGATGCATTTTTTATACAATCTGGAAAAAAAACGACATCATAAAACAATATGTATTGTGTCTCACGGGCACGTCAGTCAGGGCGTTCTTTCGATTCTAAAAAGTGGAGCTGTCGATGATTTTCCCGGGTATACACAACCCAACGCGAGTTACTCAGTTTTCGACCTGATTAATGGAAGATGTGCCACTCTCAGATGGGGGATTGCAACACATTTACGCCACCTGGATTAGTCGTTACCTTTCAATCATTCAAGGCCCATCCTGTCTGAACCATCATGATTTAAGCTCGACGTCTGTTCCTCGCTCACTGCGGACCTTCAGCGCAGCAAGTTCGTCCGCTCTTTACCAGAAGCGGAAGTTGTTTTTTTGCCAACTTGAAAGATGACTTGTGAATTGTCTGTTAAACCCGTGGCTATTCAGGGTTTGATGGTTCGCATCGTATCCCTTGCATTATTTCAATGAATCCCACAATCATCTGCAATGAGTACGATTTCACAATACGAAAGCAATAACCTTACGGAAAAAGAAATAGCGATGGGTTTATATTATTGATTTATTTGGTATATCTCTGGCAATAAAAAAGGCAGACGTCGGTCTGCCAAATAATATAAATGCAGCAACCAGATAAGAGGGTTAGTGGCTGGCAATCGCCGTGTGTAGAATTTCCATGCTCTGGCGTAAATGGCTTGCTTCCACCTGGCCTGGTGCCGATGGTGTCCCCAGCATGCCGAAGGTCAGATCGTCACCGGTGACTTCACCCGCAATACGGGAAATCGCCCCCAGGCCGCCCATCGACATGGTCAGCAGCGGTTTCTGCGACCAGCTATTGCGGATCTTCGCCGTAGCGTCCATCAGACGCAGTACGTCCTCGGTGTTATGCGGCATAACGGCAATTTTCAAAATATCGGCGCCCATACGGTCTTGCTTACGCAGACGGGCAACAATCTCTTTCGTCGCTGGCGTGTTGTGGAAGTCGTGGCTGGACATCACCACTTTAATGCCCGCTTTATGCGCTGCGGCCACCACCTCGTGAACAACCTGCGGGTTACGGAACATTTCCACGTCGAGAATATCGATAAAACCATCGTTAATCAGTGACAGGTAGAGTTTGCCGTAATCAGCATCACTGATGGTTTTCACCCCGCCTTCCGCCTGAGTACGGAAAGTGAGGATCAGCGGTTTACCTTGTGCCGCTGCCGCAACTTGTTTGCCTAATGCCGCTACTTTATCGGCATCACGGGCAAAATCCAGGTAGTCGATACGGTACTCAATCAGATCCGCATCCGGGTTCGCGCCAATGGTTTTCGCCTGCGCCAGTACATCGTCGGCAGTCGCGCCAGTGGTCGGGATGATCACTTTTGGCAACCCTTCGCCAATCACCGTATGACGGATGGTTATCGGGTCGGCATGATGTTGGGTAACCGCAGCGGCAGGGGCGCTGGTTTGCGCGGCCAAGGCGTAGCCCTGCGCACCGAGCAGCAGGGTAAGCGCCAGAGCGCTTTTGGACAATTTCATGGTGTTATTCCTTAGCAGGTTGGCAGGTCAACCGGGCAGGATTAGCTGTCCGGCGGCCGTTCTTGTTATATGCAGTGAATGCAGTCAGTGCTGGGTGGTGCGAATTATTTCAGTGCGGTGGCTTTGCTCAAGGTTGAGGTTGCACCGTCATTGGTGGTCGCGGTTGCCGTGACATTTGCCACGCGCAGATCAGCCGCAACGGCCGTCTGATAATGGATAGTGGCCTGGCCATGCGCATCCACCGGAACTATCTGGTAGCCGAGGAAGTGTTCCGCTTCATCCTGTGTTGGCAGGCTGTTGGAGAAGAACTCCACGCGATAGAGCGTGTTGGCTTCGCCGCTCAACTGGCCATCAACGGTCAGGGTGTTGTCCTGACGGCTAACGAGGCTCAGTACTGGTGCAGCCTGGCCTTTATTCGGCGTCGCTTCACAGCCTTCAACATTGCCGTCGATGGCGCAGATTTTTTCCAGTTTGCTGGTGTCATCGCTGATGCCGCCGCCGCGGTTACCAATAAACGCCGCATGTTCAAGACCCGGTACGTTAAAGACGATAGCGCCGGCATAGCCGTCCAGACAACTCCCGCCCGCGAAGCAGCGTTTCACATCTTTACCGTTGCCGACCATGATGTTTTCGCTGATGCGGTTCACCGCAGGGCCAGTAATACGGTTGATGCCGAAGCTGCCGTTTTTACCCGGTTCGCCTTGCGGGCGTACAGAGATCGCCACGCGGTTGCCGGTCATAATGTTGCCATCAACCACATTGCCAGTGCCGCTCAGCGTCACCGCCGAGGAGAGGTTGGTAAAGGTGTTCCCGGAGATAAAGTTGCGGTTACCCCAGTTAAGTTGCACGCCGTCGGAGTAGTTTTCGAAGTTGTTGTGGATCACTTCGTTGTCATTGCCCCACAACATCTCCAGCCCCTGTGACGGCTCTTTATTGTTCACCGCGTCGGTGGTGATGAAGTTATCCGCAATCAGGTTGAAGGAAGCACCACGTGTCGCTTCCATGGCATCGCCATTATTGATGAAGGTGTTACGGATGATTTTATTGCGTTCGGTGGTGGTGGCCGTGGAGTTTCCCTGCCCGTCATCACCGGTCATCATCACCCCGGCTCCGCCACGGTTTTCAACGATACGGTTATCGGCGATAACGTTGTTTTTCGCCCGGTTGACCAGAATACCGATGCAGAAGTGGCGAACATCCAGCCCCTGTAAGGTGACATCATGCGTGTCACGCAGCACAAGGCCAGGCAGCGTAGTCGTTCGTACGTTAGCGCCATATTGCCCTTGGACTGCGCCAGGGCAAGAGTGTGGATCGTTACCTTTGATATAGCCGGAGCCATCAATGGTGGCGAACTTACCGGCGTTCAGCCAGTCGACGTTGATGATCTCTACCGGCCCCAGGATCGGCGGCAGCGGTTTCAGCACTTTAATATCTAAGGGTTTCGCGTTCGCTGAGTGCAGTTCGATGCGGTAGTGGCCGGGATTCTGGTTGTTCTTTTCCAGCGCCCAGCGTAGGGTGCCGTTGCTGCCATCATCGGCAGAAGAAGTCACATGCAGGATTTCGGTTGCGGGCGTAGTGTTATCCGCCGCGCACGCGGCAAGCGGCGTCAGCAGGGCCAGCGCCAAAGTGAGTTTTTTGATTTTCATGGTCGAGCGAATTCCCTGTAAGGCTCCCGTCAGGGAGCGTGTTTTGTCTTTTAGTTAGAAAAAGTGGGTCCAGAGACTGGAAATCGGCATGGCAAGTAATAACGCCGGAAGCATATTCGCCACCGGGAAGACTTTAATGCCGCAAATACGAAAGCCGGTGGTGAACATTAATACGCCACCCACGGCGGAGAAATCGGCCTGCATTGCCGGTGTCGTCAGCGGCAAAATAAAGATGGCCCCGTAGGCCAGCAGCAGCTGAATAATTAATTGTGGAACGGCAACCACTGCCACGGCATAACCCAGCGTGGTGGCAAAAATAGCAGCGGTGAACAGATCGAGGAACGATTTGGCAATCAGCACGCTGGTATCGCCGGTCATGCCTTCATGCATGGAACCAAAGATGCCCGTGCCGCTGGCGCAAAACAGTACGATAATCGCTACGTAGCTTTGCAGGAATGCCGCCTGCGACTCCTCGCTGCCGGGTTCTGATTTCACAAGTAGCTCAACCAACCCGCGCGCTTTGCCGCCCAGTTTGCCGATGCCCTTCTCCAGGTAACACAGCTCGCCCAGCAGCGCGCCGAGGATCACAGATAGCACCATCACCGGCATGTGGCTGACTTTCATTACCAGCACGATCCCCATACACATGGAGGCCGCGCCAAAGATCAATGGCATCGAGTTACGCAGGCGTTCAGGCAGGCGCGAACTCAACATCGCCCCGACGATCCCACCGATAAGTACCGCTGAGCCGTTGATATATGGTCCAATAATCACGCGTTATTACTCCCGTTCATTAACGTCACGTTTTCGCCCCACCGCGGCAGATCGGCACAATCCAGATCGAGCAGGCCGAGCGCCCGCGCCACGCTATGGGCAATAATGTCTTCAACACTGGTCGGCCTTGCATACAGAGCCGGCACGGGCGGGAAGACGATGCCACCCGACTCGGTCACCTGCTGCATATTGCGCAGATGCCCGGCGTGCAGCGGCGTTTCCCGTACCATCATCACCAGACGGCGGCGCTCCTTGAGCACGACATCTGCCGCACGTGTCAGCAGGTTGTCGGTCAACCCGCAGGCCACTGCCGCCAGGGTATGCATAGAACATGGGGCAATCAGCATGCCGAGAGTCCGAAACGAACCGCTGGCTATCGCTGCACCGACCGCGCGGAAGGGGTAAACCACATCCGCCAGCGCAGCGACATCCTCCTCGGTCAACGTGGTTTCATGTTCCCGGTTAAGATGTCCCGCCGGGGAGATCACCAGGTGGCTTTCCACATCCAGTTGGCGCAGGTAACGTAATGCCTGCACGCCGTAAGAGAAACCGGATGCGCCGCTGATGCCCACAATGACGCGCGGTTTTTGCGCGGTTCGAACGTTGGTTGCTGGCATGCTGATTCCTTATTACTTGTTAAAACCTGAGATAAAGCGGTTCACGTCCACCTCAAGGAATTCACTGCGGTGGAAGTTGGCTTTCAGGTCGTAAGGTACTGTGCAGTCAAAGATGGTTTTGCAGGCAATACCGTGGTCGCGTACCGACGGGCTGAACGCCGGATCGGATGACGGATCGAGCGGGTGGCAGCGCACACCGGGAATAAAGACCGTGCTGACATCGCCCTGATAGCGGGTGGTCATCGCCCAAATCACATCGTTGAGGTCGAAGACATCGACATCTTCGTCAACCAGCATCACGTGTTTCAGCTCTGAGAAGGCAGCGAACGCCAGCAGCGCGGCCTGACGCTGGCGGCCTTCATCGGCAGCAAAGCGTTTTTTCACCTGCAGCACCGCAAGATATTTACCGGTGCCCGGAGATGGGCAGTGAACATTTTGCACAAAGCCCGGCAGCGCACGTTCAACCATTTGCAGAATACTGGCTTCGGTCGGGATACCGGCCATGTTGGTGTGTTCGTCGCTTGGCCCGATGCAGGTTTGCAGGATCGGATGGCGACGGTGGGTAATGGCTTTTACCTTGATGACCGGTACCTGCGCCTGGGCACTGCCGGTGTAGCCAGGAAATTCTGGCATCGCTTTACCGGTATCGGTGTTCTGGTCTTCACGTACCCGGTAGTTCGGCACCAGTTCGCCTTCGATAACCACTTCGGCGTTAGCGATACCGCGCGCATTGACGGTCAGGCTGTCCACCAGTTCGACGGCCTGATTACGCAGGCTACCGGCGATAGAGAGTTCATCGAAGCCCAGCGGCGTGGTCGGCGGCTCAAAGCAGGCACCGATTTCAATTGCCGGATCCACGCCGATACTGATGGTGATTGGTAGCGGTTTACCGGCGGCTTCCGCTTTCTGGCGGAAGGTATCCAGGTGACGGCCCGGCACAAAGTACATGGAGATTTCGTCTTTGCTCTGCACGCACAGGCGGTGAATAGTGACGTCATGTTCACCGGTTTCCGGGTCTGCGGCGTAGCACATACCCAGCGTAAAGTACGGGCCAGCATCTTCCGGGGTGTTGGTCGGCGCGGGCAGGATTTTCAGAATGTCGAAATCCGGATCAGTGGCCAGATGAACCACTTCCTGACAGACCGCTTTTTCACGCGGGATAACGATTGGCGCAATCGGGTTTGACACGGAATCTTTCAGCATAAATGCCAGGTTTTCCGGGGTGGTGCCAAACAGGCGAGCAACGCGTTTGCGGGATGAGAGCAGTCCAATCAGTACGCGCATATCGTCGTACCCTTTGACCTTATTAAAGATCATCGCCGGCCCGATGCGGGTCGGACGTTTTACGGTGCCGTGTGCACCGACATAACGGTATACACCGGATAATTCAGCAATAGGGTCGACGGGTTCATCGGTGTAGATCAGTTCGTCGTCGTACTGGCTCAGCACCGCCAGTGCGGAACGCAGATCCGTCACTTTTTGTTGTTCAGACATCTCAGTGTCCCTCAGTTAGTCATCGGAGATACGTCGACGCACGCCGACGCATCCTGGAAACCACGGCATGGCGTACCCCGCCCCGCTGTAGCCAAATCAGTTTCACGAGATGAATAATAAGAGTCCAATAATAATAACCATGAATTTAATAAGAAGTTATTATCAGTAAAAACGTCAGGAGACAGCTATGGACTACCGACATTTACACTCTTTTGTCGTGCTGGCCGAGGAGTTGCATTTCGGCAGAGCAGCAGCACGGCTGAACATTGCCCAGCCAGCTCTGAGTCAACACATTAAAGTGCTGGAACAGACGCTGGAGCTCCTTCTCTTTACTCGTGACAAGCGGAATGTGGCGCTGACGTTTGAAGGGGAACTGCTGGTGGAAGAGGCTCGAACCGCCATCCTGCACTATGAAAGATTTCGCGATAATGCGCGCAGTTTACGCCAGGGATTTAAGGGACAACTAAAGCTGGGGTATGTGGGTTCGTCGATCCTTGACCCGGCATTAACTCTGTTAATTAATGGTTATCGCCAGAAAAAACCGGACATTGAAATTGTTATCGAAGAACATAATGTTCACGAGCAGCTAACACTTTTACTCAACAATCAACTGGATATTGGCCTTATCCGCTCACCGATCCCCCGCTATAACGAGCTGGAATATCTTGATGTGGTCACGCGTCCGCTGATTGCGGTGCTGCCACGCCACCACCCGCAGGCCGGTACACAGAAGATTGCGTTGTCATCGCTGTCGACCGAACTCTTCCTTATACAGAAAGACCCTCCTGGCGTCGGGCTGGGCAGTTCGGCACTCTCTGCCTGCGAGCAGGCCGGATTTGTACCACGGCAAATTCAATTTACCCGCGACGTTTCAGTGGCAATTGGTCTGGTGTCGATGGGCCTCGGTGTCACGCTTGTGCCGGAAACACAGCGTTCGGTGATGATCCCGGATGTCAGTTACTGCTTATTAAGTGATACCAGAGCCACCACCACGCTGACGCTATGTTGGCCGCGCTATAACACTAATAAAGCGTTGGCTAATTTTATCCGCTTCGCTCAGGAACTAACCGGCGGTATTAGTGGATAACACCTGATAAGGGGAGCTGCTCTGGTTCCCCTGCAGGGAAACACGAAATACCGGGTAGTGGAAACCTTCGGTGAAGGAGACCATCTTGTGGAAATGCAGGTCTCACCGCAGGCCCGAAAACAGGATGAAGAAAATGAGGGAGAATGTGCGGCAATTTATCCTGCCAGAAAAGAGAAAACGGCCCAAAAAGAGGGCCGTTCGAATCTCAAAAACCCAGTATCCCGTTCACTCAAAATATCTTAAGTGAGCGGTGTTACGCCAGAAGCGGGGTTTTTCAACTTGTCAGCGATTAAGCGCGAACAAAGTCGATGTGAGTCAGTTTCGGCTTGAACGGGTGACGCTGTACAGCCTGAACTTTCACTTTTACTTCTTTGCCATCAACAGCAATGGTCAGAACTTCGCTGTAGAACTCAGCTTTAGTCTGCTGGTTCCATACTTTGTCGTGATCCAGTTCGATAGCGATAGGTGCTTCAGTCCCGCCGTAAACGATGGCCGGGAACTTGTTAGCGATGCGCAGGCGGCGGCTCGCACCCTTGCCCTGCTCTTTACGTACTTCTGCGTTAATAGTAATCATTTAAATCTCTCTTCAATAAATCCTGTTACAGGCGACCCAGCAACAGGCAGATGATCGGCTCTGCGGATGCAAAAGCGGGCGGTATTCTATCCTCGAATGGGCGATACAGCAATCAAAAGCATACTTAACCCCGTAATTCATGCGCCCGCCGGAATCGCCCCTCATAATCAAACACTTTTTCCCGCACCTGCCAGTACTGTCCTTTTAAGCGCGCTACAACAAAATCGGGATGCCGCAAAAGCGCTTGTTGGGCAATAATATCCGCCGCAACGATCCAACGTAACGGCACACCGGGTGTGCGGGTATGCGGACGCATAAAGAGCTGTTCGAAGGCGGTGCGCTGAGCCGGCGTCTGCAAACGGAAGCGCTCACTCACATCCGCACCATCCTCATCGTAATAGGTAATTTTCAGCCACTCGCCTTTATCATCAGCACCATGCTGTAATGTCATACCGCTACAGCGTAGCACCAGCGCATCTTTTAATTTCAGTGCGGCTTTGAGCATATCGTCGGGATCGACCAGTACAGTGTCGCAGGTCCGACAGCGGCGCGCGGCGATATCATTTTCCGCGTTGCACTGTGGGCAGTTTTTAAAGCGAAAGCGAAAATCACACTGCTCTCTGTGGCCTTCATCATCTTCAAACCAGCCCTGGCAGCGGCGTCCAAAGTGTTCAATCAGCGTACCGTCACTGGTGGTTTTGCCCCAGAAGGTATTGGCAAAACCACAGGCAGGGCAGAAGACCTGTACAGGCACATTGTCGCTTTTTCCTTTCGGTACGCCAATTTCCGGTGTAAAGAGATCGTGAGGATTACCCGCATAATCAAGGATAAGACAATCGGTTTTGCCGGGTGCGAGGCGCAGCCCGCGGCCGACGATTTGCTGATAGAGACTCACGGACTCTGTTGGGCGCAAAATGGCAATAAGATCAACATGCGGCGCATCGAAACCGGTTGTGAGTACGGCCACATTCACCAGGTAGCGAAACTGCTGATTTTTAAACGCCTCAATAAGCGTGTCGCGCTGTAATGTCGGGGTTTCACCCGTAATCAGCGCCGCGTCGTCAGTCGGGAGCAGGCTGGTAATTTCGCGGGCGTGTTCCACTGTGGCAGCGAAAATCATCACTCCTTTGCGTGTCTGCGAAAACTCAACAATTTGGCTGATGATATGTGGGGTGATGCGCTGCTGCTTTTTCAATTCCCGATTGAGATCGGCATCGCTAAATAGCCCGTTGCTTTGGGCCTGCAGACGGCTGAAATCGTACTGCACCACTGGCATATCCAGTCGCTCCGGCGGAGTCAGATAGCCGTGCTTAATCATATAACGCAGCGGTAGTTCATAAATGCAGTCACGGAACAGTGCCTTTTCATCGCCGCGTACCATGCCGTGGTAATGAAAGCGATAAATCCAGCCTTTGCCAAGCCGAAAAGGTGTGGCCGTCAGGCCAAGCAGACGGATATTTGGGTTCACTTCACGAAGATGGGTGAAAATTTGCTGGTACTGGCTATCGTCATCGTCACTGATGCGGTGGCACTCATCCACGACCAGCAGGGAGAATTCTCTCTGAAATTGTGCAAGATTACGTGCCACAGACTGCACGCTGCCAAACACCACTTTGCCTTGGCTCTGTTTGCGTTTTAACCCGGAGGCAAAAATATCGGCTTCCAGTCCAAGGGCGATATATTTCGCATGGTTCTGGGCAACCAGTTCTTTGACATGTGCCAGTACCAGTACGCGACCACGTGCCAGGCGAGCCAGTTCGGCAATCACCAGGCTTTTTCCCGCGCCGGTCGGCAGCACAATCACGGCAGGTTCAGCATGTTGACGAAAATGGGCGAGGGTGGCATCCACTGCCTCGCGCTGATAAGGGCGTAGCGTAAAAGTCATGGTCTCGCAGGCGTTACAAGTTAGCTGTCTATTATGTCACGATTCTTTGCTTTTAGTGGCCTCTATTGACCGCTATACTGATAGCGTCCTAATGACTTCTTCCGGGCAAATTGCCCGCATCCAGCACCATACAGGCTAGAAAATTTCATGCGACTTGATAAGTTTATCGCTCAGCAACTCGGCGTAAGCCGCGCTATTGCCGGGCGTGAAATCCGCGCCAGCCGTGTTACTGTCGATGGCGACATCGTTAAAGAGACCGCCTTTAAATTACAACCCGAACACCAGGTAGAGTACGACGGTAATCCTCTCGTTCAGCAGAGTGGACCGCGCTACTTTATGCTGAACAAGCCGGAAGGTTATGTCTGTTCCACGGACGATCCAGATCATCCAACAATACTCTATTTCCTTGATGAGCCTGTCGCACATAAACTTCATGCCGCCGGGCGGCTGGACATTGATACCACCGGGCTGGTATTGATGACTGACGATGGTCAGTGGTCACACCGCATTACCTCACCGCGCCACCACTGCGAGAAAACCTATCTGGTCACTCTGGAGTCACCGGTTAGCGAGGACACAGCTAAACAGTTTGCCTTAGGTGTGCAACTGCACAATGAAAAAGATCTGACTAAACCAGCGCTACTGGAGATTGTTACGCCAACCCAGGTGCGTCTGACCATAAGTGAAGGCCGCTATCATCAGGTTAAACGGATGTTTGCCGCCGTCGGCAATCATGTGGTTGCCCTGCATCGCGAACGTATTGGTGCTATTGCTTTAGACGAAGATTTAGCGCCGGGTGAATACCGTGCGCTGACAGAAGACGAAATTGCCAGTGTTGGCATGCCGTTACGTTAATATCAGGAGACTTTCGTGACCACCAGGCCACACTCATCGTTGAGTATTGTTTTTATTCTTGGCCTGTTGGCCATGCTAATGCCTCTCTCTATTGACATGTACCTGCCGGCTTTGCCGGTGATCGCCGAACAGTTTAATGTCCCGGCGGGTAACGCGCAGATGACGCTGAGCACCTATATTCTGGGGTTTGCGCTTGGTCAGCTGGTATATGGTCCTATGGCGGATAGCATCGGTCGCAAACCGGTGATCCTTGGCGGAACACTGATATTTGCTGCGGCTGCTGTCGCCTGCGCGTTGTCGCAGAATATCGATCAGTTAATTGTGATGCGCTTTTTTCATGGCCTTGCGGCGGCAGCGGCAAGCGTGGTGATTAATGCTCTGATGCGTGATATCTACCCACGGGAAGAGTTCTCGCGCATGATGTCGTTTGTCATGCTGGTCACGACTATTGCGCCACTGCTTGCGCCAATGGTTGGCGGGGCGGTGCTGATTTGGTTCAGCTGGCATGCCATTTTCTGGATTCTGGCGATTGCCGCACTGCTGGCCTCAGTGATGATTGTGGTGTTTATTCGTGAAACGTTACCCGTAGAGAAGCGGCAAAAGTTTCGTTTGCGCACGACGCTGGGTAACTTCGCCTCTCTGTTTCGCCATAAACGCGTACTGAGCTATATGTTGGCGAGTGGCTTTAGCTTTGCCGGGATGTTCTCATTTCTTAGCGCTGGGCCGTTTGTTTATATTGAAATCAACCATGTCTCGCCACAGAATTTTGGTTACTACTTTGCGCTAAATATCGTCTTTCTGTTTGTCATGACTATTATCAATGGCCGCTTTGTACGCCGGGTCGGCGCGCTGCGCATGTTCCGCAGCGGGCTATGGATCCAGTTTTTGATGGCGATATGGATGGTGATTACGGCGTTGCTGGATTTGGGTTTCTGGTCGCTGGTCGTAGGTGTGGCGGCCTTTGTCGGTTGTATCACGCTGGTGGCTTCCAATGCGATGGCGGTGATCCTTGATGAATTTCCTCATATGGCAGGGACGGCCTCATCTCTGGCTGGTACCTTCCGCTTTGGCATTGGCGCCATTGTTGGCGCACTGCTTTCGATGGCCACTTTCACCACCGCGTGGCCGATGATTTGGTCCATCACCTTTTGTGCGACCTGTTCGATCCTCTTTTATCTCTACGCCAGCCGCAGTAGAAAAAAGGCGTAATGTTATCGCACAAAACTCTCCTCCCCCGGTGATGTAACGTTCGCCGGGTCGACGCATTGCGTATCTATTCTTTCTGCTCTCCTTTTGTTTGTTTATTTTTTGTAAAATCAATTGGTGTAAAAAGTCGCTTCTTTGTAGTAAAAAAGGTTGAGTTAGATCGCAGAAACGGGTACATATACCCCGAAAATGGTTCAGCCGTGTACCCATTAACATTCTGATAAATGAGCGGCCAGCCCACACATTGTGCGAAATTTAGACTTTTTTGCAACATTGACAGGAAGAAATGTCAATGGTGTGTTAGTGTTTGTGTGAAATATTTGTGAAGCAAAGTGCTTCCGGGGTAAAAAAAGTGAATACATTACAGCTCTCAATTGTCCATCGCCTGCCCCAGTCTTACCGCTGGTTGGATGGTTTTGCAGGTGCGAAAGTTGAACCGATTCCGCAAAATGGACAATTGGTTGAAGACAGCCTGGTGGCATTGAAATTGCTGAGTCCGGATGGTGATAAAGCCTGGCCGGTGATGCATAAACTCAGCCAGGCGCTCAGCGATATTGAAGTGAGTTGCTCTGTTCTGGAGTGCGAAGGGGAACCCTGCCTGTTCGTCAACTGCCAGGATGAGTTTGCGGCAACCTGTCGGCTGAAAAACTTCGGCGTCGCCATTGCGGAACCTTTCTCCAACAATAATCCTTTCTGATGTCAGCTTAGTGATAAGAGCTGGCGTGTATACGCCTGCTGCGGCTCATTAAATACACGCTGGCACTCGCCTTGCTCCACAACCTCTCCCTGCTTTAACACGATCACTTGATGGCATAGCGCGCGTATAACCTGGAGATCGTGGCTGATAAAAATATAGGCTAGCCGATGTGCTTCCTGTAGTGATTTTAACAGCGCAAGAATTTGCGCCTGTACGGTACGGTCAAGGGAAGAGGTCGGTTCGTCAAGGATGATCAGTTCGGGCTTAAGGATCAGCGCGCGGGCGATGGCGATTCGCTGACGCTGACCACCGGAAAACTCGCCGGGAAAACGCCGCCGCGTTTGTGGATCAAGACCAACCTCCTGCATGACCTCAATCACCCGTTGCTCACGCGTTTCACTGGATAAAGAGGGTTGATGGACACGTAAACCCTCCTCAATAATCTGCTGCACGTTGAGACGGGGATTAAGCGATGAATTAGGATCCTGAAATACTACCTGAATACGGTGTCGCACAGGCAGCATCTGTTTGCGGTTGCAAAGATGCAGAGGCTTATTGTCAAAAAGGATGGTGCCCTGAGAGGTAATCAGGCGTAGCAGAGCCAACCCGGTGGTGCTCTTACCGGAGCCGGATTCGCCTACCAGCCCCAGCGTTTCACCCGTGCGTAACGCGAAGCTAAGCCCCTTCAGCACCGGTTTATGATCCACTACGCGTCTTAAAATGCCTTTGCGTACCGGAAAGCTGACGCTGAGATTTTCTACCTGCAGTAATGGCAATGCATCAACTCTGAGTGCCACGGGTTCGCCGGAAGGTTCGCTATTAATTAACCGCTGGGTGTAGGCGTGAGCAGGGGCGCTGAATAGTTTCCCTGCGCGGTTCTGCTCCACACACTGACCGTTTTGCATCACTGCAACCTTATCGGCCAGCTTGCGCACGATACTTAAATCATGCGTGATAAAGAGCAGGCCCATGTTTAGTTCATCACGTAGCTCACGTAGCAGGGTCAGGATTTGCGCCTGTACGGTGACATCCAGCGCGGTAGTTGGTTCATCGGCAATCAGTAGCTCCGGGCGTGTCAGCAGCGCCATGGCGATCATCACCCGCTGACGTTCTCCGCCGGATAGCTGGTGAGGAAAGTCCCCTAATCGACTGCGCGCATTGCGGATCCCCACGCGATCCAGACAGTTAAGAATTTCACCGCGCGCCGCTTGTCGCCGCATTCCCCGATGCAATGACAGCACTTCATAGAGCTGTTTTTCAAGTGATTGCAGGGGATTAAGTGAAACCATCGGCTCCTGGAAGATCATGGCGATTTTATTGCCACGCACGCCGCGCAACGTTCTTTCGCTGGCATGCAGTAACGTTTCGCCATGAAAGAGAATGTCCCCTGCCGGATAAACAACGGGAGGAGAGGGCAGTAAACGCAGGATTGACAATGCACTGACGCTTTTTCCCGAACCTGACTCGCCCACCAGCGCCAGTGTTTCACCCGCTTCAATTTGCAAGGAGAGATCGCTAACGACAGTGCGCAGCGTTTCTTGTTGCCGGAAGGCGATGGTCAATGAATCAATAGAGAGCAGGGGAGAGGCCATATTACACCGCCTTATTCGGATCAAAGGCATCGCGCACAGCTTCGCCTATAAAAATCAATAATGAGAGCAGTAGCGCGGTAGAGATAAAGGCGGCGATACCGAGCCACGGCGCCTGTAAATTATTTTTACCCTGTAGCAGTAGCTCACCAAGGGAGGGTGAACCGAGCGGTAAGCCGAAGCCGAGAAAATCCAGCGACGTTAATGTTGCCACTGAACTGCAAAGAATAAATGGTAACAGTGTCAGGGTTGCCACCATTGCGTTGGGCAACATATGGCGCAGCATAATGGCAGGGTCGCTGACGCCTAATGCCTGGGCGGCGCGAATATAATCGAAATTACGCGTACGTAGAAACTCGGCGCGCACCACGCTAACCAGCGACATCCAGCCGAACAGAACGGTGATGCCCAGCAGCCACCAGAATCCCGGCTGAACAACGCTTGAAAGCAGAATAATCAAAAACAGCGTCGGCATACCAGACCACACTTCGATAAGACGCTGCCCCACAAGATCGATTTTGCCGCCGTAATAACCCTGAATTGCGCCGGCCAGGATGCCAATCACACTGGAGCAGAAGGTAAGCATCAGGCCAAACAGTAGTGAAATACGCGTGCCGTAGAGAATACGCGCCAGCACATCCCCGCCATTGGCATCGGTGCCGAGCCAGTTCTGTGTTGAAGGCGGAGAGGGAAAGGGTTGAGTGGTCGCATAATTGATCGTCCGCGCGCCAAAACGCACCGGCGCCCATAGCACCCAGCCGTGTTCAGTAAGCTGTTTTTGCAGCCAGGGATCCTGGTAATCTGCCGGGGTGGCAAGAGGGCCGCCGAAATCACTCTCGCTATAATTTTTTACTATCGGTACATACCAACTGCCCTGATAGCGCACCAGCAGCGGTTTATCATTCGCCACCAGCTCAGCGCACAGGCTAAGGATAAAAATCAGCAGAAAGATCCACAATGACCAGTAACCGCGGCGATTATGGCGAAAGCGAGCCCAGCGTGCCTGGTTGACGTAGCTTAATTGAAACATCAGCGCCCCTCGAAATCGATACGCGGATCCACCAGCGTGTAGCTGATATCACTTAAAATATTCAGTAGCAGGCCAATCAGAGTAAAAATATAAAGTGTGCCAAACATCACCGGATAATCGCGTGAGACGGTAGCTTCATAACCCAACAAGCCCAGGCCGTTAAGAGAGAAGATCACCTCTATTAGCAACGAACCGGTAAAAAACATACTGATAAAGGTGGCCGGAAAACCCGCTATCACAAGGAGCATCGCATTACGAAAGACATGCTTGCGCATAATTTCGCGCTCGCTCACGCCTTTGGCGCGAGCCGTTACCACGTACTGTTTGCGGATCTCATCAAGAAATGAGTTCTTTGTCAGCATTGTCAGAGCCGCAAACCCGCCAATGACAGTAGCCAGTACTGGCAGGGTAATATGCCACAGGTAATCAAGCACCTTTTTATACCAGGGGAACGTATCAAATTGGGTCGATACCAGGCCGCGCAGGGGGAAGATATCGTAATAACTGCCCCCGGCAAGAAAAACAATCAGCAGGATGGCAAAGAGAAAAGCCGGGATGGCATAACCAATAATAATCAATGCGCTGCTCCAGATATCGAAGCGACTGCCGTTATAGACCGCTTTACGAATTCCCAGCGGAATTGACACCAGATAGATGATCAGCGTTCCCCACAGACCAAGCGTGATTGAGACGGGCATACTCTCTTTGATTAGCTGTAATACAGATGCGCTGCGAAACAGGCTGTTGCCAAAATCAAAACGGATATAGTCCCATAGCATTTTAAAATAGCGCTCATGCAGCGGTTTATCGAAACCATAACGCTGTTTGATTTCATCAATCACCTGCGGATCAAGGCCGCGCGCTCCGCGATAGTGGCTATCATTACTCAGGGCAGTGCCGACGCCAGTACGTGGGTGGCCGGTCCCCATACCGCCGCCGCCGCTACCCGGTATGGCGCTCTGATTACCAAATTCGATAGTGGCGATAGCCTGATCTACCGGACCACCAGGCGCAATTTGCACAATAAAAAAATTGATGGTGATAATGGCCCAAAGGGTGGGAACAATCAGCAATAAGCGACGAAGAAGATAGGTACCCATTCCTGCTCCTTAGCGTTTGTCGGCGGGCAATTTTGCCGCTTTGTTGACGTCATACCACCAGTTTTCAAAGCCAACTGAGTAGAGTGGGCGTTGCGCTGGCATGGAAAATTTATCCCAATACGCAAGGCGATCGGCAGCCATAAACCACATGGGCAGCATGTAGTAGTTCCAGGTCAGCACCCGATCCAGTGCGCGCCCCAGCGGTAACAGTTTTGCTTTATTGCCCTGCCAACGATTGATTTGCTCAATCAGATTATCTACCGCCGGGTTTTGTACGCCGGGTGCATTATATGAGGAGTCGATATATTTCGAGCTCCAGGAAATTTGTAAATCACCGCTTGGCCAGGGTTGTGCCCGCCACAGGCGCGGCATCATGTCGTAGTCGCGGTTACGCATACGATTGGTTGCCTGTGAGATATCAACCTGGCGTACCTCCATGGTGATACCGAGGCGGGCCAGATTGTGTTGAAACGGTAGCACCCATTGCGCATTGCCCACGGAAGGAAGAAGTAGTTCAAAAGTAAAAGGCTTACCCGTTTTGGCATTAACGCGCTGCTGATTTTTCAATACCCATCCGGCCTCAGTTAGCAGCCTGTCGGCTTTAAGCAGATTACTTCTGTCATAACCGTCGCCATTCGATTTTGCTGGCTGGTAAATGGCGCTAAAGACTTCTGGCGGGATCTCTGTTTTCAGCGGTGTCAATAGGGCCAACTCATCCGCATCCGGCGCGTTATGCGCCGCGTATTCCGTATTCTGGAAATAACTGTTTGCCCGGCTGTAGGCACCATAGAAAAGCGCTTTGTTCATCCACTCGAAATCAAAGACCAGGGATATCGCTTCACGTACCTGCCGATCACTAAAAAACGGACGTTGAATATTAAATGCCAGCCAGCGGGTATCCTGTGCGGCGGTGTTTGGTTGCTCATCTTTAATGATGTAGCCGCGATTAAAATTGCTGCCAATGTAGCGTGTAGCCCAGTTTTTTGCACTATCCTCGCTGCGCAGATCGAAAGCGCCAGCTTTAAAGGCTTCGAAAGCGACATTGTCATCAAGGTAGTAATCGTAGCGGAGGGTATCAAAATTCCAGCGACCACGATTTACCGGTAGATTCGCGCCCCAGTAATCCTTTACCCGGCTGTAAGTAATATATTGCCCCATTCGCCAGCTACTGATGCGATATGGGCCACTGGCGAGAGGTGGGCGACCAAGTGGTTCACTGAAATTATGCGCTTGCCAGAATTTTTCCGGTATTACCGGTAGTGTTAACAGGCTGAGCATATCCTCTTTGCCCGGCTTCGCCAGTTCAATACGCACGGTTAATGGGCTAATAGCTTTTACGGTTGTGCCCTTGTAGACCAGACGGAATTGCGTTACCCCTTCGGTCATAAATTTATGGAAGGTAAACGCCACATCGCTGGCGCGAATAGGCGAGCCATCATGAAAGGTGGCGCGTGGGTTGAGGTTTATCTCCATCCATGAGAAATCATCGGCATAACGCGCTTTTTCCGCAATCAGCGGGTAGTAGCTTCCCGGCTCATCATCAGAGGTGGTGAAAAGGGAATCATAGAGCGATTCAGTGCGCACAGCCGCATTGCCACGCGAAGCAAAGCGATTGAAGTTGTCAAAAGTTCCAATCACGGCCAGTGTGACGTTACCGCCTTTGGGGGCGGCCGGATTTGTATAATCGAAATGCGTAAAATTAGTCGCGTATTTTGGCTCGTCAATAACAGCAAATGAATCACTCTCTTTTATTGTCTCTGCCTGGCAAGCGAGAGTGACGACAGTCAGCACGAGAGCTGAGATGTGCGCAAACTTCATCGTATCTTCCTGTGACCTGCTACGCGAAAACGCGCTAACTTGTTATTATTGCATCATAAGGTAGGCACGTACGGGAAATAAATAGCCTTTATCGTAGATCATCATGGGGGGGGAGTTGCCAGTGGAGAAACTGAGCAAGCGTTAGTGGTCGACTGAAAAAGTAACCTTGCATATAGTGCACACCGCGATCGCGCAGCCATATCACTTGTTCGCGTGTTTCAACACCCTCGGCCACGGTCAGCATGTCCAGGCGTTTCGCCAGTGTCAGTACCGCATCAAGCACGGGAGAAGTAACGGTTTCAGTGCCAATAGCGTTAACAAAACCGCGATCGATTTTCAGATAATCGAGGGTAAAGCGCTCCAGATAGATCAGCGCGCTATGGCCTGTGCCAAAATCATCTATCGCTATTTCGAACCCATTTTCGTGCAGCCACTCAAACACTTTTGTCACTTCTGTATAGCGCAGCATATCGCGCTCGGTGATCTCCAGGACAACACTGAAATAATTCGCAGGTAATGTGCTGGCAAAGTCTTTAATATCCTTGGCAAAACTAGCTGCCTGCAGGTGGGCGGGAGCAATATTGATCCCAAATTTAGCACCTTGCGGCAAGAGCGTTTTCAACATGTTCGCATCTCGGGAAATCATGCTGAACAAGTGTTGTGTCAACGGAACGATAAGTTGTTGGTTTTCAGCAAAGGGAATGAAGACATCGGGAGGGATTTCTCCGTAGGTCGGATGCTTCCAGCGCATCAGGGCTTCCACACCACTGACTTTCATTTCAGCAGCATTTACCACAGGCTGATAGACCACATAAAATTGGTTGTGCTTAATGGCTGCGAGGATCTCCTTGCCAGGGCGCCAGTGCATATATGAAATGTAAGCAGCGATCAGGGCGCTCAGAACGCCCATCATTAAGCCAAACAATATGGCAAACTGTATATCTTCTAATCGCCACTTTTGTCCATAGAGGTAAAGCGTTAGCGGCGTACCCTCTATCTGTTGTCTATATAGGGGCAACTGGGGAAACGTTTTTAAATTGATAGGATCAGCCGAGAACGTTGAAATAGCCTGATTATGGGTACCGATAGCGATGCCGCTTAATTCGAATTGCCGGATGCCATAAAGCATATAGGGGGTGAAATTGATATTCAGCAAAACGAATACACCACGGTGATTAATTAAAGGGTTACGAAACCAGAGTGCAATAGCTGGTTTACCCGGCATCATTGGTGTACCCATGATCATCGTTGTATCGTTGGATTTATTCAAATCAATATCGGGTGCCAGATCATATAGCGGCACATCCATTATCCCCGTCGCTGATGAACAAAATGCTTTTTGGTCTTTTATCAGCAGAATAGTACGTACATTCAGGTTGAATGCAGCGCGGGAAGTGAGCTCAGCGCGCGCTGTGCGGCATTCGTTGAGTGTCAGTGACTGCAAAGATTCTGCAGTGGCGCGGATATCACTGATAGAAGCGGTGAACCAGTTCTGAATACCACTAATAAGCGCTTCATAACGGTCTTCTCGCCTTTGTTGTTCAAGCAAAAATTGTACACCACCCGCTACAATAGCGCTGAGCAGACCAACAATGATGCTGATCAGCAAAATTTTTCTGGTCACAGAAACATGGCGGGTGAACATATGATGGACCCATCTTACGTGTTAAGTGCTGAGCATGAGCAAATAATATGGTTCTTCGGACTATACACTAAAACCAGCATTCTTGCGTCGATGATGGTAATTGATGGGTAACAGTTGAGAAAGCAAGCACAAAAAAAGCACTGCCTGATGCAGTGCTTTTTGACGTTCTGCCAAGGGAAAGTGGCATTAATAATTAGCTACGAGTCAGTACACGTCGGGCTTCGTTGTAGCGTTTTTTCCAGTAGGGCTCATCCATATTGGAAATCATCACACCACTGCTGGTGGAAGCATGAACGAATTGATTATTACCAATGTAAATGCCGACATGTCGACCGGTTGAACCTGCTCTGAACAATACCAGATCGCCGGTACGGAGACCTGTGCGCGAAATGGATTTACCCATTTCCTGTTGTTCCCAGGTAGAGCGCGGCAATTCCAGGCCAAACTGCTCACGGAAAGTGCGCTGCACAAAGCCGGAACAATCGATACCTTTCTTGGTGTCACCACCGAGACGGTAACGGACACCTTTCCAGCTTGCGTACTGATCCATCAGTCGGGATTTTACATCGACATTACGAACCAGATTTTCAAATTCATCCTGAGAGGCTTGCAGTGAAGAGCTATCTTCCGGCACAGCAAGCGTCTCAGAATGCATGTTCTTTGCGGTGTTAGATGAACAAGCTGAAAGCAGAACCGCTACTGCAATCGCGGGTAGTGCCCGCAAGAAATATCTCACAATAGGCTGAGATTTGACCATTTTGCTTATTTTCCCTTGAAGTCCTTAACGACAAATATCGTTATAAAAATGCCAACGCAGCGAGATTAATTATCTATATGCACCGAGACAATTGCCCCGGACGAAATTTGTGGCAGAACGCACAAATTTACGTGCAATGAGGATAAAAACCCTCCAAATGCGACGAGACGAAACGAGGTTACCTTAAGCTTATCGGCATTGCGAGCGCTTTCCTTAAATTTTTTATAAGAAATTGCTATACAGAAAGTAAAAATTCAGAAATGGTTAAAAAAGAGTAAATTTTGGTTAAGGAAAATACAACTTGCTCTTTTTAATGAGGATTTATGTGGCGGTTTGATGACAGGTTCAGGAAAAATAAAGAAATTTGCATCAGGGAGCGAAAACGATCCCTGATACATGCGGTTAATTAATGTTGTTTTGTTGTTTGCGTTTTGTCCCCGCCCGGCAAATAACGATCAAAAAGAAAAACTATTTTGTCACTTAACGGCGTAAGCAGAAACCAGGGCAGGCCAATCAGCGCCACGGACAGTGAACCCACAGCAATATCGCTGAACCAGTGAGCACCAATCATTACACGCGGGAAAGCAAAAACCACAAAAATAATTAGGGCTACGAAAAGGGCTTTTTGACCAAAATAACGCCACATGATAGCTGAAAAAATAAGCAGCATCATGCCGTGATCACCGGGAAAGCTCGCTTTTGATGCATCCTTAGTTGAAAAATTGAGCAAATCACTGACCCGATATGTATCCGTAAAGAAGAGAGTGGGGCTCTCACGTGTTACCGGAATTATCAATTGCGCCAACTGATTTAATATTATTGCGATAAGCAGCATCGTCAGACCGATGATGACAATATGACGTCGTCCGCTGTGATCGGCTGTTTGCCAGTAAGAGAGCATCAAGCAGCCCATCGCTACCAGAGAGAAGGCGTCAAACGCACGGTTATTTGTCAGTGCCACAAACCACAGATAAACGCGGCTCTCTACCAGACCATGATTAAAAAAGTGGAAGATGGCCGAGTCCAGCGGAAACCAGAAACCGTGGTTTACTGGCAGATACCAGGAAAAGAACAACCCCAGCCCGGCGGCGTTGCATAAGATAATCAAAGGTAAACGTATTTTCATCTGCAAAAGATCTTTAACAAACACGGAGGCAACATTAGTTCTCCTGACTTAAACGAAGCTTCAACAGGCTGGACTGAAGTGTATTCCAGTCGACTTCCATGGCGGTAATAAGCTCTATTCGGCTATCCGGGGGAGCAACATTTTGTGTTTCAATATGTAAGTCCTGCCCCTGACGATTCACCCTAACCAGCCCTTCTGGAATACGCATTACCCCTTTTACTCGCTCCACAGGGGCAAGGCGAGCCCATTCAAGCAAGCCGATAGTGTCAAAAACTGTATCGGCATCAAAAATCCATCCGCAGGCATGATGTCCCTGCCCGCTGTTGAGATTGCGACGCCAGCGCTGGTGCGCCGGTAGACTCAGTGCTGCAAGCCCCTTTTTCTCGCTATGTATGTGGCTATGTGCCGCGCTGGAAGGGAGTTCGCGCAAATTGCTACGCGGAAGATCAAGTAGTGAACCGTCAATCTCACCCTGAGTCGCATGAACCAGCAGGCGCTTTTCACCTGAATTAGTCCACCACTTTTCCAGTGCCTGCTGGCTCTCTGGCGTGGAGCGATCCTGTTTATTGGCAATAATGACATCCGCTGCGGCAAGCTGGTCGCGAAAGTTTTCGTTACTCAGCGACTTTTCATCTAGCAACTGGCGGGGATCAAGTAAACAAAGGGTCGCGCGTAAATCAATCCATGGTTCATAAACCGCAGCACTGAGCATATCAAGGATCTGTTTCGGATGACCAAGGCCGGTAGGTTCAATAAGCAGGCGATCCGGTTTTCCCTGTCGTAGTAGTGTGTTGAGACCAACCTGCATTGGTAGCCCGTTCACACAACACATGCAGCCACCGGGGATCTCTTTTAGCAGCGCGCCACTGTCTGACAGCAGAGCGCCGTCAATACCAACTTCGCCAAATTCATTCACCAGCACCGCCCATTTTTCCTGCGGATCTTTATGTGCCAGCAGATGCAAAATCGAGGTAGTTTTACCGCTTCCGAGAAAGCCGGTGATGAGGTTGGTTTTAGTCACGGGAACTCCAGGCATCAACGAAAAGTATTCTATGATCCTGGCGAATAAAAAAGAGAAAAGAGAAGGGGGCGGGCCTTACCAGAGTGCTTAGCCCGCTATAAAGGCAATAAATGTTAAATGTGCAGCGCCGCTTTTACCGCGCCATGGGTGCCTTTGGTCATAATCGCCTGCCACGCCTGGCTGATAGATTGAATAAACTGCGGGTTTTGCGGCAGATCATTACCAAAGATCTCATTTAAGGCCAGTAACGCTATTACACGCTCTTCTTCATTACTGGTTTCAACGATAGCGCTAATCTTATCCGCCAATGGATCGCGAATATCAATCGGCTTACCCGCATCATCCACGCCACTGACATAGCGCATCCAGCCAGCGATACCTAACGCGAGTAGTGGCCACGCAGTTTCTCTCGCTAAATGTACACGAACGCCATCCAACATGCGCTGCGGTAGCTTCTGGCTGCCGTCCATCGCGATTTGCCAGGTGAGGTGTTTTAACGCCGGGTTAGCAAAACGCTCAACAAGACTCTCGGCATATGCTGGCAGATCAACCCCGGTAATACGCAGAGTGGGAGCTTGCTCCTCAAGCATCAGGCGGCGAGCTGCTTCACGGAAAGTGCTGTCCTGCATACAGTCGTTGATATGGGCAAAACCAGCGAGATAGCCGAGATAAGCAAGAAAAGAGTGGCTGCCGTTGAGCATGCGCAGTTTCATCTGTTCCCATGGTTGCACATCTTGCACCAGTTGTACGCCAGCCACTTCCCACGCCGGGCGCCCGGCAACAAAATTATCTTCGATGATCCACTGAATAAACGGCTCGCAACTGATAGCACAAGGATCGGCTACCCCCAGCGTATCAGCGATTTCCGCCAGCGCCTCTTCTGTCGCCGCAGGGACAATACGATCCACCATTGTTGCAGGGAAACTCACATGCTCCGCTATCCATTGCGCCAGTTCCGGGGAGCGAGTTTGTGCCATCCCCAATACGGCATTTTTCACTACCCGACCATTGTCGGGAATGTTATCGCAGGAGAGTACGCTAAAAGGAGGCAGACCGCGCTCACGCCGACGGTGTAACGCTTCAACCAAAATTCCTGGTGCGGAGTGGGGTTCGTGTGGATGCAGCAGATCATGTTCAATGCGTGGCTGCCGTAAATCGAGCTCGCCACTGGCGGGATCAATACAGTAACCCTTTTCAGTAATTGTTAACGAGACAATTGCCACCTGCGGTTCACAGAATTTTTCAATAATTGCCGGCAGGGAGTCGAGTTTTGCGTTCAGACATTCATTAACCGCACCGACAATAATCGGCTGGCTACCATCAGCGCCTTTTTCCAGCACAGTATAGAGATGATCCTGTTGACGCAGTTGCGTCATCAGCGTATCGCCGCTAAACAGGCTGATTTCACAAATTCCCCAGTCACCTCCTTCTACGTTGAGCACACGGTCGGTCAGTAAAGCCTGATGCGCACGATGAAAGGCACCAAAACCGAAATGCACAATTCGCGAGCGCAACTGTGCTCGATCATACTGAGGTTGTTGCACCGTTGCGGGTAGTTGTACTGAGGCGATTGTTCTCATTTTTACACACCTGATTAACCAATAATTAACAATGCCTAGTGTAAAGTTATATGACAGCAAAAAGAATTGGTGTGCCGTATTTATCCGGGTAATGTGAGCTGGATCAATCATTGTTGCGGCAGGGTTTGATCATGCTGCAGAAGCATGTATGGTAGTCGTCATTGAATTTTATTATTGGTATAACAACTTTAGAGGACAAACCAATGGAACAAACCTGGCGTTGGTATGGACCGAACGATCCGGTATCGCTTGATGATGTGCGTCAGGCAGGCGCGACAGGCGTTGTGACTGCACTTCACCATATTCCGAATGGTCAGGTGTGGCCAGTTGAGGAGATCAAAGCGCGTCAGGCCCTGTTGGCGGAAAAAGGATTGAGCTGGTCGGTTGTTGAGAGTATTCCGGTGCATGAGGAGATCAAAACGCATACCGGCCAGTATGAGACATGGATTGCCAACTATCAGCAGAGCATTCGTAACCTTGCTGCCTGCGGTATTGACACTGTGTGCTACAACTTTATGCCAGTTCTCGACTGGACACGTACTGATCTCGAACATACGTTGCCAGATGGTTCGAAAGCACTGCGTTTTGACCATATTGCCTTTGCCGCTTTTGAGCTGCATATCCTGAAACGTGCCGGAGCTGAGGCAGATTACAGCGCGGAAGAGCAGCAGCAGGCACAGGCGTATTTTAATGCCATGAGTGAAGCGGAAGTTGAAAAACTGACGCGCAATATTATTGCCGGTCTGCCGGGGGCAGAAGAGGGCTATACGCTGGATCAATTCCGTGCGCGCCTGGCGGAGTATGACGGTATTGATAAAGCACAGCTGCGCGAGAATATGGCTTATTTCCTGCGTGCCATTGTACCGATTGCTGAAGAGGTAGGTGTACGCATGGCGGTGCACCCGGATGATCCGCCGCGCCCGATCCTTGGACTGCCGCGCATTGTTTCTATCATCGAAGATATGCAGTGGCTAAAAGAGACGGTGGATAGCATCAACAATGGGTTTACCATGTGTACGGGTTCCTATGGCGTGCGCAAGGATAATGATCTGGTACGCATGATAGAAACTTTCGGCGATCGCATTCACTTTACTCACCTGCGTGCCACCTGCCGTGAGGAGAATCCGAAAACCTTCCACGAAGCGGCACACCTGCAGGGTGATGTGGATATGGTATCAGTGGTTGCGGCCATTTTGACCGAAGAGCAGCGCCGTAAGAAAGCAGGCGATCTGCGCCCCATTCCATTCCGTCCGGATCATGGGCACCAGATGCTTGACGATCTGCGCAAGAAAACGAATCCAGGTTATTCCGCGATCGGTCGTCTGAAAGGGATGGCAGAAGTACGCGGCGTTGAGCTGGCGCTGAAGAAGACACTCTTCCGCGATCTGTTGTAAGCGTCTGTATTGCGTTAAGCGAAAAGGCTGGCCCGGTATGCGTTTGTGCTACCGGGCTTTGTTATTTTATCAGTCAGCGCGACCCATATAGCGGCGCTCTTCGATATGAATACGGATTTTCTCACCGGAGGTCAGGTACTCAGGAACCTGAATCACCAGACCAGTGGAAAGCGTTGCGGGTTTGGTGCGCGAGCTGGCAGAAGCACCTTTGATACCTGGCGCGGTTTCCACAATTTCCAGATCCACGGTCTGCGGTAATTCAAGCGCCAGCAACTGACCATCCCATAGCAGAACCTGCATATCCGGCATCCCGCCTTCCGGAATAAATTGCAGTTCATCTTCGATCTGATCTTTAGTGAAGGTGTATGGCGTGTAATCCTCTTTATCCATAAACACGTATTCGTTGCCATCAATATAAGAGAAGTCAACGAAACGGCGATTCAGGGTTACGGTATCGAGGATATCATCGCCTTTAAAACGCTCTTCTACCTTAAGTCCGGTGCGGACATCGGAAAAACGCATTTTGTAGAGGGTCGCTGCGCCGCGGGCGCTCGGTGACTGAATGTCAATATCTTTTACAATCAGCAACTTGCCGTTGTAATTCAGCACCATACCTTTTTTGATTTCATTCGCTCTTGGCATTGCAAAGATCCTGTAATGATAAAATAAGCAAAATATCGCGACAAAGTACTCGCGAGGGCCCTTTCAGGCAAGTGGAATTGCAGGGTTTTGCGTTCAGATCGCAAAAGATGATAGCGTGGATCTCCTGTGTGCCATATGGGTGCGCAATCGACTAAAGAGAATGATATGGAATGCCGCCCGGACTGTGGTGCCTGTTGTACTGCCCCGTCCATTTCCAGCCCGATCCCGGGTATGCCTGATGGCAAGCCTGCCAATACACCCTGTGTGCAACTGGATCACCGGCAACGTTGCAAAATTTTTGGCTCGCCGCTACGACCAAAAGTTTGTGCCGGGCTGCAACCTGCTAAGGAGATGTGCGGAGCTAACCGCGAGCAGGCGATAACCTATTTATTGGATCTGGAACACCAGACCGCACCATAGCGCCCTTCTGTAATAAGTACGACAAGCTGACATTGCTGAAACAGTTTTGCTGAAGAAAAAAATAACTTCAGCAAATTTGCTTTATGCGCCGGTAAAATGTGCAGTGCTTCAAAAATCCACAACAAAAATAACGAGATTTCTTGCCTGCCGCGTAAAAAAAGTGAAGACTCATTGAAACGTTTCAGCATCATCTCGTAATGATCCCATAAGCGCGGTGGCGCACTATTTCTCATTGTAGCTGAAACGATTCAATATCAGCATAAGAGAGGAGTTATATGTTCCAGTTATCCGTTCAGGACATCCATCCTGGCCAACAGGCCGGGAATAAAGAAGAGGCTATCCGCATGATCGCGGCGGCGCTGGTAGAAGCAGGCAATGTTGCTGACGGCTATGTCAACGGTATGCTGGCGCGCGAACAGCAAACTTCCACCTTCCTTGGCAATGGTATCGCCATTCCACACGGCACCACTGACACGCGCGACCAGGTACTGAAAACCGGAGTGAAGGTGTTTCAGTTCCCGCAGGGTATCTTATGGGGTGAAGGCCAGGTGGCATATGTCGCTATCGGTATTGCTGCCAGCTCGGATGAACATCTGGGCCTGCTGCGTCAATTAACCCACGTGCTGAGCGATGGCTCCGTGGCGGCGCAATTGCAGTCAGCCACCAGCGCAGAAGAGCTGCGGGCGCTGCTGATGGGCGAAAAACAGAGTGCCTCGCTGAAGCTGGACAATGAAACCTTATCCCTCGATGTTGCAGCCAGCGATTTACTGACTTTACAGGCACTGAATGCCGCGCGTCTGAAAGAGGCGGGAGCAGTAGATGCTACGTATGTTACTCAGGCGATAAACGAGAAACCGATGAACCTGGGTCAGGGCATTTGGCTGAATGATAGTGCCGCAGGCAACCTGTTGAGTGCCGTTGCGGTAAGCCGTGCCGCAACACCTTTTGATATGGATGGCGAGAAAGTGGCCCTGTTGGTGAGCGTCGCCATGACGGATGAACAGCCTGTTGCGGTGCTGAACCGTCTGAGTGAATTGCTGCTGACCAACAAAGTTGAACGCCTGCTGAATGCTGATGCTGCGACATTGCTGGCGCTGTTAACCAGTGAGGAAGCGGTGGCCGACGATGTGCTGAGCGCAGAGTTTGTTGTCCGTAACGAACATGGTCTGCATGCACGTCCGGGCACCATGCTGGTCAATACCATTAAACAATTTAAGAGCGAAATTACTGTGGCAAACCTGGATGGTACAGCTAAACCGGCGAATGGCCGCAGTTTGATGAAAGTGGTCGCGTTGGGGGTGAAAAAAGGTCACCACCTGCGTTTCACCGCGCAAGGAGAAGATGCTGAACAGGCGCTGAAAGCTATTGGCGATGCCATCGCTGCAGGCCTGGGGGAGGGAGTATAATGAGCAGACGCGTAGCAACCATCACCCTTAATCCCGCCTATGACCTGGTGGGCTACACGGCGGAAATTGAACGTGGCGAAGTGAATCTGGTGCGTACCACAGGTCTACATGCCGCCGGGAAAGGCATCAACGTCGCTAAGGTACTCAAAGATCTTGGGATTGATGTCACCGTAGGCGGTTTCCTTGGTAAAGATAACCAGGACGGCTTCCAACAGCTTTTCAGCGAACTGAGCATTGCAAACCGTTTTCAGGTGGTTCAGGGGCGCACCCGCATCAACGTTAAGTTGACGGAAAAAGATGGCGAAGTGACCGATTTCAACTTCTCCGGTTTTGAAGTTACCCCGTCAGACTGGGAACGTTTTGTTACTGATTCTCTGAGCTGGCTGGGTCAGTTCGATATGGTCTGTGTAAGCGGCAGCCTCCCTGCTGGCGTCAGCCCGGAAGCCTTCACCGACTGGATGACGCGTCTGCGTAGCCAGTGCCCATGCATTATTTTCGATAGTAGCCGCGAAGCGCTTGTCGCAGGCCTGAAAGCCGCACCGTGGCTGGTTAAACCGAACCGCCGCGAGCTGGAAATCTGGGCGGGTCGTAAACTACCAGAAATGAAAGATGTGATTGAAGCAGCTCACGCGCTTCGGGAACAGGGGATTGCCCATGTGGTGATATCACTTGGCGCAGAAGGGGCGTTGTGGGTTAACGCTTCTGGCGAATGGATTGCCAAACCGCCGTCAATGGAGGTTGTCAGCACCGTTGGCGCAGGGGATTCGATGGTTGGCGGGCTGATTTATGGTCTGTTGATGCGCGAATCCAGTGAACACACTTTACGCCTGGCCACGGCTGTTGCTGCACTGGCAGTGAGTCAGAGTAATGTTGGCATTACCGATCGTACCCAGTTGGCCGCGATGATGGCGCGAGTTGACTTACAACCTTTTAACTAACAGCAGGAGAGGCATAATGAAAACGCTGCTGATAATTGATGCTGAACTCGGGCAGGCTCGCGCTTATATGGCGAAGACTTTGCTGGGCGCGGCGGCACAGAAAGCAAATCTGCAATTTATTGATAACCCTGGCGAGGCCGAACTGGCTATCGTGCTGGGCAGCACTTTGCCGAATGACAGTGCGTTGAACGGCAAAAAAGTATGGCTGGGCGATATTAATCGCGCAGTTGCTCACCCAGAGTTGTTTTTAAGTGAGGCGAAAAATCATGCCTCGCTTTATACCGCTCCGGTAGCAACCTCTGCGGTTACCTCCAGCGGTCCGAAGCGCATTGTCGCAATAACCGCCTGCCCGACGGGTGTCGCGCACACCTTTATGGCGGCTGAAGCGATTGAAACTGAAGCCAAAAAACGCGGCTGGTGGGTGAAAGTTGAAACCCGCGGCTCTGTAGGGGCCGGGAACGCGATAACCCCCGAAGAGATTGCAGCAGCCGATCTGGTGATTGTGGCGGCAGATATTGAAGTGGATCTGGCAAAATTTGCTGGCCTGCCGATGTATCGTACGACAACGGGGCTGGCGCTGAAAAAAACGGCGCAGGAACTGGACAAAGCAGTCGCAGAAGCGAAACCTTACCAGGTGACAGGTAAAGCACAAGCAGAAGTTGCTGAAGGGAAAAAAGAGAGCGTGGGTGCTTATCGCCACCTGCTGACCGGTGTCTCGTATATGCTGCCAATGGTGGTAGCAGGCGGTCTGCTGATTGCACTCTCCTTCGTATTCGGTATTGAAGCCTTTAAACAGGAAGGCACCCTGGCTGCAGCGCTGATGAAAATCGGTGGTGGTTCGGCATTTGCTTTAATGGTGCCGGTACTGGCGGGTTATATCGCTTTTTCTATTGCCGACCGTCCGGGTCTGACGCCGGGTCTGATTGGCGGTATGCTGGCCGTAAGCACCGGTTCGGGCTTTATCGGCGGGATTATCGCCGGTTTCCTCGCCGGTTATCTGGCAAAAGCGATTAGTAAAAACGTTAAGCTGCCACCGAGTATGGAAGCGCTGAAGCCGATACTGATCATCCCTCTCTTTTCCAGCCTGATTGTTGGCCTGGCAATGATCTACATTATCGGTACGCCGGTAGCGAAGATCCTTTCTGGTCTTACGTCATGGTTGCAAACCATGGGCACGGCGAATGCGGTTCTGCTCGGTGCGATTCTCGGCGGTATGATGTGTACCGACATGGGTGGTCCGGTGAACAAAGCAGCATATGCCTTTGGCGTTGGGTTGCTGAGTACGCAAACTTATGCGCCGATGGCGGCAATTATGGCTGCCGGGATGGTACCTCCGTTGGCGATGGGGCTGGCGACGCTGGTTGCTCGCAACAAGTTCGACAAAGGGCAACGTGAAGGCGGTAAAGCAGCGCTGGTTTTAGGGCTGTGCTTTATCTCTGAAGGCGCAATACCTTTCGCTGCTCGTGACCCGATGCGTGTTCTGCCATGCTGTATCGCTGGCGGTGCGCTGACTGGCGCTATCTCTATGGCGATTGGTGCGAAACTGATGGCACCGCACGGCGGGCTGTTTGTATTACTGATCCCTGGCGCTATCTCACCGGTGCTGGGCTATCTGCTTGCGATTGTTGCCGGTACGCTGTTAGCTGGTCTCGTCTATGCGTTCCTGAAACGTCCTGAAACCGAAACTGTGGCAAAAGTCGCATAACGTAAATTATCTTGTGACATAACGCACTGATGCCTGACATCAGTGCGTTTTTTTATATTCAGAAAATCTCACTGCGTATCTAATGTTCTGACAGTACCAATGCCTGGACTGGGATGTTATGCGCATAACGAACAAAGATATATGTTATATCAATCTCAACGCGAAGAGCCCCTTAAGCAATACTGAAGAGTACATCATGCAGTGGCAAGCCTGGCTGAATGATGCCTCACCGGGAGACGGTGAGTTAAGAGATATCGCCGTGGCACGCTTGCAGGAGTGCCTGCACAGCGGCAATACCGTCCTCGATTTATCGCACCTTCATTTACGTACGCTACCAGAAATACTCCCTTTACATCTTACTACCTTGATACTTAACGGAAATCCCTTACTTCATCTTCCTGAAAATATGAGTATTGAAATTGTTGGCGAACAGGAATCGCAGCCTCTGTTGACTGGGCGAAACATTCGTATTATGGCTGAAGAGGCGCAAGCCTTGCAGACGCAGCATGAATTCCAGCCCAAAATATCTGCTAAAGGAGCGGCGATCGCTGCCGGTGCCACGCTACTTGCTGGGGCGGGAAGCTGGTTTTATTACCGAAATACGACACGTCATACGCCGGCAGAGGCAACCAAACAACACAGTCTCTTTCCTCATGAGCTGGCAGCGATTGCGCCTTCCGCTCAGCCGTATCTCATGGCCGTAAATATCACAACGCTGATGTCGGCAGCCGAACAGCAGGTGATAAACGCTGTTAGTGATAAAAACATCGCGCTAACAAAAGAAGTGCTCGTTTCTACCATTGCCACATGGTTATTCCCTGAAGATAACATCTGGAAAGGGGAAGATAAGGTCATTAAGGTGGCGAAAATGTTTTTGCGAGCCGCAGAGAGCTATGGGGGGAAAGAAAGTGAAACGCTTTCGCTGCGTATGGCAAATGGAGTCGTTCGCAACTGGATGACTGAAACCCTACTGGGTATCCAGCCGCGGAAGTTTATTGCGCAGCGGATTATTTCCGACAGGTTGTCGGGAAATGCCAGCTTTAATAGCGCAGATTACTTATGGCCAATGTTAAATATACAACCTGACGATATGCTGGATATTGAAACTATCCCTGTTACTCAGCGCAGGGCAGTTCGCGCCATGTGGCATGACTACATTCGGGAAGATCTCCCCGTGCTAGCGGGCTCAATATTTAATAATGCCGTTCAGCTTTCTTTTACTGATTATAAATTTCTTGCTCTGTGTAGTGGAGCCGAGCTCCTTTCTGCTCAAGGGATACAGCATGAATTCTCTGCACAGGAGACTATCGAGATCGGCGCAGCTCTATGGCAGAGGTTGCTTAGTGGCAGCATCAGTCTGGATCTCCTCCCATATTTCATTACCCCAGCACTATGGTTTGCGGCATGGATCGAACCGGAGACCGTACGCGCCGCATTATTACGCCCGGAAAAGGATTATGCACAGATAGTTATTCCGCTGGTTCTCGACCATTGGCGAGCGGCTTTGACGCAGCTTGAAAAAATAGAAGCCTCTCTCTATGCCTATCTGAATGCACTCAATACATGGAGCAGCAAAGGTAGCCTGGCAACAAAACTACTGGAAACCTGCAGCACAAGCGAGATTATCTCCTCCTCGGACTCTATTGATCCGCAGGGAACGGAGAAGGAGATACGCTGGCGAGCGAAAGAGCTTTACTTGCGTCATGACACCTTTAATTGCCACGACAAAGCGCTGCCGGTATTAACGCAGGAGTATGAACGACTGACCATTAATGTTGTAAAGACCTGGCAGCAAGTTGATGAAATACTCATTACTGGCGCACTTTCCGTTATCGATACAATCGAAAAGGATTTTATCTTTGCCGCAGGGGTCGTGGTGCGGTCTGCCACGTTGAATATGCGTACCCACAAAGCTCGTGAGCCTAAAATTGGCAAACAGTACAAGCCGGATGTCATCGTGGGACTGGATCGTACGGTGCTTTTTTCCGTGACCAATAATCAAGAAGAGCGAATCTATGGTCTGAAAAGGGGCGAGAAAATTGATAAAAGTTATGCTGTTTATCGCCTGGACAGGGATGTGGGACTCTATATTCGACACAGTGTCCTGACCCATAAATCTTTATGGAAAGAATATTATCGGGGAAGAAAGGAACTAAAAGCAGATGGTTACCGTATAACCTTTGATATTGAGGTAGCGGAAAAAGGTATGCTCATAGCGCAGAAGGGAAAAGAGCAGAGCGAGCTGATTTATTGGCTTAGTGAGCAATACAGAAATACATATTACACAACGCTCTACCATTCGGGAGATGATAAATCTGAACTGGAGAAAATCTGGAATTTTATCAAACATATTATTCCCTTCTATAGCTGCCTGGAAGGGCTGGTAAGTGGTCAGAAACAACAGGTAATAGAAGCTCTTCCTGACTGCTTTATTGATGTTCTCCTCTTTATTCCGTTAGTGGGGCAGTCTGCGGCGCTGAGTGGCAGGTTTGGTCTTGGGGTGGCGCGTGGCGTCCGCAATAGTGTACTTAAATCCACGGCAGTAGTCAGGGACAAGTCCCTGACTACTGCCGTGTTAAGTCATGTGATCCTGCCCAATTCCAAAGAGATTGGCGTGTTTTTAAAAAATACTCTTCGCGGGTTCGATCCGGGGCTGGAATTGCTCTTTCGCGGAAGTAATCATGTCGTTCGTTTGTTGAGAGAAAGCTTAAGTCCAGAGTTGGCGGCGAAGTTGCAAAAATTCATCGGAGATGATCCGGTAATAGCAATAAAGCCTTATGAAAGTACCAGGCTAGTAAGCAATGGCCTGGAAGTGCACCTAATGAATATCGGGCAAGAGCGTTGGGCAGTGGTCAACCCGCAAACCGGCGAGGCGTTTGGCAAATACTATAAACGCGTGGGTAAAAAATCAGAAAAACTGGAAGAGTACAACCGGCCAGGAGATCCGGAGCAATCAAATTCTGCCCAAAACCTGCCGATGATAGAAAAAGCGATAGTCCCTGTCGGATATAATCAACTTCCCCCGACGAGCGGAAAAGAATTTTACTGGCGGAAAATTAGAAATGCCAGGAGAAAGCCGATGCCTGTATTTTTACCTATAAATATGGCAACGATACATAGACAAAGTGCTTTTTTACCAGAACCTCAATTGTGGTTTGATGAATTATTTTTTGTTAACCATAAAATAACGCTATCTATGCATGCTAGATACCAGCAGTATCCCTGGCGAGCCTATGCGGGTACTGCGCAACCTTCTGCTGATGAAGTTCCTCCATGGATTGTGCATATACGTCAGGAAATAGTCAGGCATGCAGAGATGAGTTTACAGACATTCGAAAATGTTAATAACAGATTGCGTTACCTTGAGCTCGATGTGAATTTAATAGAAACCGATGTTGGCAAATATTTGTCAGGTATGTTGGGCACTCAACAGTCCGAAATATTAATTGAAGCTTGCATAAGACTTAAGAAAAATGTGCGGCGTAGTTATGAATTTCTGACTGCAGCTAAGGATATTGATTTTTCTAACTTTGTTATTATCTCTTCAGACCTCATCCCAGTCCCTGGGGAAGTAGCAACGTATAAATCACTACTCGATATTAATGATCTAAACAGATTTCCTTATGCGAGTGTTTTCTTTACAGATCCAGAGTCCAGAGTGTTTATTTATGCTGATGTTTTTGGACCCTATGGCAGGGCGAGTGGTCTTAATGCCGTGTCCGTACTTACGGAGGATATTACGCATGAAGTTACTCATTTAAGTTCATATACCGAAGATGTGTTTCACTTTTCTGTACCAGCAGCAGGGACGCATTTTACCGCTAAGGATTATCGGCAGCAGTGTTTAACCGAACTGAATAGCAAAGATCAAGAGACAAATATCCCTTTTATTACTGAAAAAAGGAGTTTTCAAAAATTTTGGGAGAGCATTCAAATCGCTCAGGGAGAAGCGATAGAGTTGGATGCAGCTGCAATGGTCGATGCTATTCTTGCTGATCCTATGCTGCTTGCCAATCTAATGATGACGGATGCAGAGATAAATTCGATCATTATTAGAGATTTAGCCGCTGATCGCCCCTTTGATTCTGCCATCACAAATTTACAGGGTGAGCCAGAAGACGTGATAGTGGCTGCGCGTAGCAAACGTGCAGCGATTAAGGGAATATATGAAGAAAAGCGTAATGGGGCCCAAATGAAGACTGAAGAATTTGCTTCAACATATTTAATTTCTGTTGCGGTGGCGATGGCAATAAATGAAGGTAATCACTTTACCCCGCAGGGAAATAGTTAGTTTTATTTATTAATAGTGGGGTGTAAATATGTTAAATATAACAAATGAATATAAGGCTGATACTCGTATAACTATTGGTGCTGAGCATTTTCCACCAGTAAATGAAAGTTATATCACGCACTGGCAAGCGTGGGAAAAACAAGCCTCGGCGGGGGAAGGAGAACTGAGAGATATTGCCGTTGCCCGCCTGTTGGAATGTCTTAGTAGTGGTAAATCTGTGCTTGATTTATCGCATCTCAATTTACATTCGTTACCAGACTTATTCCCGCCGCAGCTCACTAGTCTGAAACTGACCGGTAATCCATCAATGTGTTTACCAAATAATCTACCGTCCTTTGAAATTATAGTTGAGAAATTATCGTGCGAAGCTTCGCCTTTGCTCAGCGGTCACGAGATACGGGTGATGGCAGAAGAGATAAACGATCTACAGTCGCGAGTTGAGTTTCAGCCAAAAATCTCCGCAACTGGCGCAGCAATCGTGGTAGGCGCAACACTGCTTGCTGGTGCGGGGAGCTGGTTTTATTACCGAACGTCGAACCATCATACCCCTGAAGATACTGCTGACCAGTACGCTTTATCACCGGGGGTTAACGCCCTGGTCGCTGCCTCTCCCTTACCCGTTTATCGTTCCACGACACAATCATTCACTGAACAAGAATTAGTTAATGCACTGAGGCAGCAAAACTCTACGCGCATGACTCGGGAAGAACTTGCTGTATCTGTTGCCGGGTTGTTATTTCCCGGAGGCAAGGTATGGGAGCCGGAAGCTGAGATCATCAAATTGGCCAGGCCCCTTCTTCAGTCCAGGGGCTATTATGGTGGAAATGAAAATGAAGCATGCTCCGTGCGCATGGCTAAAAATGTGGTATGCGATTGGATGATTCAAACCCTGTTGGGTAGTGCGCCGCGGGAGTATGTTGCCGATAGAATTATCACCGACAGGCTAGCGGGGAATGCCATCCTGACTACAAGCGATTATTTATGGCCTATGCTTCTTCTCCAGCCTGACGATATGCTGGCTATCGACACAATTGAAGCCGCTAAACGACCTGCAATACGTGCCATGTGGCATCAGTATATTCGCGAGAATCTTCCCGTGCTGGCAGGAACATTTTTTAATAACGCGGTGTCGCTTTCATTTACAGATTATGAATTTCTCTCACTATGTACCGGCGTCGAATACCTTTCTGCGCAGGGAAAGATGGATGAGTTTAGCCCACAGGAAGCTACTGACATCGGAGCGGCAATCTGGCGACAGGTGCTTAGTGGAGATACGGATGTTGAGTTATTACCTTATCTTATTACATCGTCGTTGTGGTTTGCTGCCTGGATTGAGCCGGAGACCGTACAGGTAGCGCTAATGCGCCCGGAAAAAGATTATGCGCAAACAGTTGTTCCGCTGGTGATCACATACTGGCAGGAGGCACTTGAACAACTGGGAAAGGTGGAGGGAGCATTTGACCACTATCAGACGGAGCTGAAAGCATGGAGTAGTAAAGGGGGGCTGGCCACTAAATTACTGGCAAATTGTACCATTGAGGAAATTACCATCCCTACGGAAGAAGGGAATATTATTATTAATCCCGATGACACTGAAGAGAATGTTCGCTACCGCGAGAGGGAATATTATCTACTTCACGATTATTCGCACTGTAACAAGTTACCACCGCTGACAGAGGAATATCGTCGGCTCACCAGTAATGTGGTGGATGCCTACCGGGAGCTTGATGAAATTCTGATTACAGGTGCCCTTACGGTAGTAGATAAAAAAGAACTGGATTTTATATTATCCGATGGAGTTGTGATACATCCCGCTTCGTTAGATATGCGTACGCACGTTGCGCGCGAGCCCAAAATCGGTAAGCAGAACATACCGGATGTGATTATTGGGTTGGATAATACGCTTCTTTTTTCTGCGACAAAAAATGATGAGGAGCGGATCTATGGTCTGAAAAGAGGCGGTGATAAGTATCAGGAATATGCTTTTTATCGACTGGACAGAGATGTGGGACTTTATATTAAGCATCGTGTTCTCACCCATAAAGTGTTATGGAAAGACTACTTCAGAGGAACTCAAGAACTTGCCGCCAATGGTTATCGAATTACATTTAATATTGACGTTAATAAGATCGTTTCGCTTTCGCCGCATAAGGGAACGGAGCAGCAAGATATTACTGAATGGCTTAGTGGGCAATACCGAGAAGCATATTATGCAAGGCTTTACCATGAGGGTAATGACAAAGCGCTGCTGGAGGAAATCTGGGATATCGTTAAGCTTTTTGTACCTTTCTATACCTGTCTGGAAGGTGTCACCAGTGGTGAGCGTAAACAGACAATAGAGGCCCTGCCAGACTGCGTTCTCAGTGCGCTGGTTTTTATACCCGCAATCGGGCAATCGATAAAACTAGGCGGCAAGTTTGGTCAGTCAGTGATGCGGGGGATCCGTAGCGGCGTGTTGAAAGCAACCCAGGGTGCGTCGCCTGCTAGCGTGTCGAGGACGGTGTTGCAAAGCGTGGTTCTGCCTGGTGCGGCGGAATTCCAACCTTTACTAAAAAGCACCTTAAGGGCGCTGGACCCCGGGGTTGAGCTGTTATTCAGGGGCGGGGTACAGACTGTGCGGATAATTAGCGGCATAAAAAATCCGCAGCTCGCTGAAAAGCTAAGAAGAATTATGCCCATCAAATCGAAACCGCAAATTTCCTCCTATAAACAAGCCAGACTGTCTGAGTATGGGCCGGTTGTGAGTGTGAAAAAGGTCGGTGAGGATAGCTGGGTGGCGGTCAATACTGAGACTGGCGAAACATCGGGTAAAAAATATTTTCTGGTGACAAATACCCAGAAGCAAACAGACGTTATGTACCATCGACCTGGGGAGGCGATAGCATCAGAATCCGACTCCTCATCCTCCGATTTAGGCCCAGCGTTAGTGCCAGGATCAAATAATCTTCCCACTGTAATGGGGAAAGCCGCCTACTGGAATGCTGTCAGAGGGGCGATGAAGGAACCTGTTGTTGATATTCTTGTGGAGGCCAAAAATAGCGGCATTCAGAAAATGAAAGTATTTCTTCCTGAAATGCCGATTTTTATCAGGGACCTGAACGGAATAAATAAAAGAATGGAACGTCGATTAACTGAATTATTTGGTCGAAATCCCTGGTTTGCATATGCAGGAGTTGTCCAGGATTCGGCACTTGCCGTTCCTCCTTATATCACTGAATTAAGGGCTGAATTATCCATACATGTCAGACAAAGCATCAAAACGCTTCATAAAGTAAAAGAGATGCTCTGGAGCCTGAACGGAGACTCACAGCTTTTGACAAGTGAAGTGGGGAAATACCTTTCAGATATGCTGGAAACAGCCCGACTGGATGTACTGCAACAAGCCTATTTCAGGCTTACAGCAATTGTTGATCGCGCAACATCCTTTTTAACGGCAGCTGAGCGGGTTGATTTTAGTAACTTTATGATTATCTCCACCAAACTTATACCCGCCCCAAATTATGCCTTAAAATATCGCTCACCAATGGCGACTTTTGAATTGGCTAAATTACCTTTCGCTACGGTGGTACCACACGATCCGGAAGCCCGAGTATATATCTTTGCGGACAGATATAAACGTAATGATCTAAAAGAAGGGAAAAATACTGCCGGAAATAAGCTTAGTGATGTGATAACGCATGAGGTGACGCATCTCTCATCACAAACGTTCGATATGTTTTCAATGTTTTACCCCGGAACCGGAAGGCAACATAGCGGTTTAGATATCAGGGAGACTATTTTTAGATACTTTGATGTTAAAGAAGCGGGGAAAAAAATTCCCATTATTTTCAAACAAAAACATTTTAACGAATTTATAAATCGCCTCAAGATACAACAAGGCATTAAAAACTATATAAATGAAGATTCTATCATTAATGCCATTTATGCAGATGATATGTTAATAGCTAATCTAATGATGTCAGATGCTGAGGTAATTACGACAATAGTCAGAGATTTAGCTGCACATTTCCCTTTTGATGCAAAGATCCGTACCGCGCGAGATGTGGATGTGTCCAGTGAAAACTCGCCCAATAGCACGACACCAGACTCCGGGGATCCATTTGACTTTGATATGATTTCTCTTGCCGTTCTTCAGGGACTTGGCCTGGGCGCGATATTTAACTGAAGCCTGGTTTTTCAGGCTTCAGAGTCTTATAAGGCCAGCATTACGCTTCAATTTCCGCGTCTTGCTGGGCCTTTAACCAGGCAATCTCTTGCGCCCAGATATCAGGGTTGATGGTTTCAAGGATCATCGGAATATCATCGAAGCGGTTGTCGCGCATAATCCAGCGAAACGCCGCGTGACCAATATTGCCTTCTCCGAGGCTGTGGTGGCGATCCACCCGGCTGGCGAAGGCACTTTTGGCATCGTTCAGGTGCATACCGCGTAAATATTTGAAACCGACCACGCGTTCGAATTCTTCAAAGGTTGCCGCGGTGGCCTCTTCAGTACGTAAGTCGTAGCCGGCGGCAAAAGCGTGGCAGGTATCAATGCAGACACCGACGCGGGATTTATCTTCCACGCCATCGATGATTGCCGCCAGATGCTCAAATTTAAAACCGAGGTTGCTACCCTGGCCAGCGGTATTTTCGATGACCGCCGTAACGCCCTGAGTCTGATCCAGCGCAATGTTAATTGATTCGGCTATCCGTGCCAGGCACTTATCTTCCGGGATCTGCATCAGATGGCTACCGGGATGAAAGTTCAGCAATGTTAGTCCAAGCTGCTGACAGCGGCTCAATTCATCAATAAACGCTTCGCGGGATTTCTCCAATGCATCGGTGACCGGGTGACCAAGATTAATCAGATAGCTGTCATGGGGAAGGATCTGCGCAGGTTTAAAATGGTATTTCTCGCAGGCGGCTTTAAACGCGTCGATGGTTTCGCTGGTCAGCGGCGCAGAACGCCACTGCCGCTGATTTTTGGTAAATAGCGCAAAGGCGGTTGCCTCAATTTCGACGGCGCGAATGACGGCATTCGCCACTCCGCCTGCGGCGCTCACATGCGCACCAATATATTTCATATAAGCTCCTGTAAAACCCGCCAGGGGAAACGTCAATCATAGCGGGTCTACAGGGCAGGGATGTAGTGGTTTATGCCATTAGGTGCTGAACTGCAAGGTTAATGACACCACCGCCCACAATAAGCCAGACAAACAGCAGTAACCCCATCACCAGTGGTTTTGCCCCGGCATTTTTCAGTGCGCTAATATGCGTGGTTAACCCAAGCGCAGCCATTGCCGTGGCTAATAGCAAAGTATCGAACATATTGATGGCGTTAACCAACAATACCGGCAGCAGATGAAACGAGTTAAAAACTGCGACAGCGATAAATCCCAGCGCAAACCATGGTATGGTCAGCTTACCCTTCTGCTCGCCTGTTGCCGGGCTTAGCTGTTTCACACGTGCTGCCAGCAGCAGTAAGAAGGGGGCCAGCATCATTACCCGCAGCATTTTAGCAATCACCGCTGCGTTTTCTGTCTCGGGACTTACAGCATGTCCGGCAGCCACGACCTGTGCCACTTCATGGACGGTCGAACCAATCCAGATACCAAAGGTTTCCGGGCCAAACCACTGTGCCAGCAGTGGGTAAAGTGCGGGATAGACAAAAATTGCCACAGTACCGAAGATGACTACAGTAGCCACCGCCACCGTCACCTTACTGGCTTCGGCCTTGACTACTGGCTCAGTAGCCAGGACTGCCGCTGCACCGCAAATGCTGCTGCCCGCGCCAATTAGCCAACTGGTTTTTTTATCCAGGCCAAACACTTTTTGCCCCAGGAAACAGGCCAGTAAAAAAGTGCTTGATAGCGTTAACATATCAATCAGTATGCCGCTAACACCGACATCGGCAATTTGTGTGAATGTCAGCCGAAAGCCATAAAGAATAATACCCAGTCTGAGCAGATGCTGTTTTGCAAAAAGCACTCCGCTATCGCATGTTAAGTGAAACTTTGGATAGAGCGTATTACCGATAATCATACCGAAAAGTATCGCCAGCGTCAGTGCGCTCAGCCCGATGCCGGCTACCGCAGGTACGGACCCCAACCAGAGTGCTGCACCAGTAATCAGTACGCTGAGCAGTAAACCTGGAAGATAACGCCATACAGTGTGATGATGCCGCGGTAGTGTGATGTCAGTCATAACCTCCTCCTCTTTGTGGGGAAAAGATTAAGACTTTCTGGTTTAAAGGTAAAATTGATTATATACTTATAATTAATCTATATAAGTGGTAAGCGGCCATTATGCATATTACGTTACGCCAGCTTGAAGTTTTTGCAGAGGTGCTCAAGAGTGGCTCCACGACCCAGGCATCGCAGCGGTTGGCTCTTTCTCAATCCGCAGTGAGTGCTGCGCTCACGGATCTGGAAGGGCAGTTAGGCGTGCAGCTTTTTGATCGGGTTGGTAAGCGGCTGGTCGTTAATGAGCACGGGCGGCTGCTTTATCCACGGGCACTGGCAGCGCTGGAGCAGGCGGCGGAAATAGAACAACTCTTTCGCGGAGATAATGGCGCGATCCGCGTTTTCGCTAGCAGCACCATCGGCAATTACATACTGCCGGAGGTCATTGCCCGTTATCGTCGCGACTTTCCCGATTTACCGCTGGAGTTAAGTGTAGGTAATAGCCAGGATGTGGTTAATGCCGTTGCCGATTTCCGGGTTGATATCGGGTTTATCGAAGGGCCGTGTCATGCTGCAGAAATCATAGCGGAGCCCTGGCTGGAAGATGAGTTGGTGGTATTTGCGTCTCCCACTTCACCGCTAGCGCAGGGAGAGGTAACTTTAGCCCGCCTGGCTCGCGCACCGTGGATCTTGCGTGAACACGGCTCAGGCACGCGCGAAATTGTTGACTATTTACTGCTCTCTCACCTCCCGGAGTTTCATCTGGGTATGGAATTAGGCAACTCCGAGGCGATTAAGCACGCGGTACGCCATGGGCTGGGGATAAGCTGTCTTTCGCGACGCGTCATTGCAGAACAATTGCAAGCCGGCACTCTGGTAGAAATAGCGGTGCCGTTACCCCGTCTGGTGCGCACGTTGTGGCGTATCCATCATCGACAAAAGCATCTCTCCGGCGCGCTAAATCGCTTTATTGATTATTGCACTGTGTAGTGTTTTCTTGCCCATTCTCACATTTTGCGCGGATATTTTTTACATTCTCGCAACATTTCAGGATTGCTGCTTTACTTATAATCCCTGCGCGATCATGAAGGTCTCTAATAAGACCGATTTTAAGCCGGAAGGCCTGCTTTTCCTTTGCTACAATCGCGCCTCATTTTTTGGATGGATAGCATTTTCTTATGGTTTCTGAGAATAAAACCACACAAGCGCCCACGCTTCGCCGTGAACTTAAGGCGCGTCATCTCACGATGATTGCTATTGGCGGTTCAATTGGTACAGGATTGTTTGTTGCCTCCGGAGCGACCATCTCTTCGGCAGGTCCTGGCGGTGCGCTGTTCTCTTATATTCTGATTGGTTTGATGGTCTATTTCCTGATGACCAGCCTCGGCGAGCTCGCCGCTTATATGCCGGTTTCCGGTTCTTTTTCCACCTATGGCCAGAGATATGTAGAAGAGGGCTTTGGCTTCGCTCTGGGCTGGAACTATTGGTATAACTGGGCGGTGACTATCGCCGTTGACCTCGTTGCCGCGCAACTGGTGATGAGCTGGTGGTTTCCGGATACCCCAGGCTGGATTTGGAGTGCGCTCTTTCTGGCGGTGATTTTCCTGCTTAACTTCATTTCAGTACGAGGTTTTGGTGAAGCGGAATATTGGTTCTCGCTGATTAAAGTCGCCACCGTTATCATCTTTATTATTGTCGGTGTGATGATGATTGTGGGGATCTTCCAGGGGGAAAAACCAGCGGGCTGGAGCAACTGGAGTGTGGGCGACGCACCTTTTGCGGGCGGTTTGTCGGCGATGATTGGCGTGGCGATGATTGTCGGCTTCTCCTTCCAGGGTACGGAGCTAATTGGTATCGCGGCGGGTGAATCCGAAGACCCGGAAAAGAACGTGCCACGCGCTGTGCGTCGGGTATTCTGGCGTATCCTGCTGTTTTATGTCTTTGCGATCCTGATTATCAGCTTGATCATTCCTTATACCGACCCAAGCCTGCTGCGCAATGATGTGAAAGACATCAGCGTTAGCCCGTTTACGTTGGTATTTGAACATGCAGGTCTGCTCTCAGCAGCGGCCATTATGAATGCGGTGATCCTGACAGCGGTGCTGTCGGCGGGTAATTCCGGTATGTATGCTTCCACGCGTATGCTTTATACGCTGGCATGTGATGGTAAAGCGCCGCGCATTTTTGCGAAACTGTCTCAGGGCGGTGTGCCGCGTAATGCGTTGCTTGCGACCACTGTTGTTGCTGGTTTGTGCTTCCTGACCTCAATGTTCGGCAACCAGACGGTCTACCTGTGGTTATTGAATACCTCCGGTATGACGGGTTTTATTGCCTGGCTGGGTATTGCTATTAGCCACTACCGTTTTCGTCGCGGTTACGTAAAGCAGGGGCGCGATTTGAACGAGCTGCCGTATCGTTCCGGTTTCTTCCCATTGGGGCCGATTTTTGCCTTCGTACTCTGTCTGATCATTACGTTGGGTCAGAACTATCAGGCCTTCCTTGAGGACACGATTGACTGGGGCGCCGTGGCCGCAACTTATATTGGCATCCCGCTGTTCCTGCTTATCTGGTTTGGTTATAAGTTCTCCAAAGGCACCCGTTTCGTGCGTTACAGTGAAATGGAGTTTCCGGACCGCCTGAAAAAATAATTCTCACCAGGCCCTCTCTCCAGAGGGCTTTTTTACATCTCAATAAGTTCCCCCGACAGCTAAGACTTTACAAAACTTTAAGATAATGAGTTTGATAAGCATTATCGTTTACATTATTGTAACTTCCTGAAATAAAAGGGTGCAGGACAGGGATATCTCTGCCTGAACGCTCAGGAACTTCTCCGCCAGCGTCTATGTAACGAAGGCGTATTTCGCACGATGTGAGCACTCTTTTTTATCTTTTATCTCATGGAGTTATGGAATGTTTACCTTGAATCCCATCGTTCGGGGAGGGCTTTGTGCGTCCGCATTGTCTCTGGCGCTGCCGGTTATGGCTGCTGTTGATAGCGATGACACGCTGGTAGTGACTGCTTCTGCCAGTGAACAAAACCTGAAGGACGCCCCCGCCAGTATCAGTGTTATTACCCAACAAGATCTGCAGCGCAAGCCTGTGCAAAATCTTAAAGATGTGTTGAAAGAGGTGCCTGGCGTACAGCTCACCAATGAGGGTGATAACCGCAAAGGCGTGAGTTTGCGTGGACTGGATAGCAGCTACACACTGATTCTGATTGATGGCAAGCGAGTTAACTCCCGCAATGCGGTATTCCGCCATAACGACTTTGATCTTAACTGGATACCCGTGGATGCCATTGAGCGCATAGAAGTCGTCCGTGGGCCTATGTCTTCCCTCTATGGCTCTGATGCGCTAGGTGGGGTGGTTAATATTATCACCAAAAAGATTGGTCAACGCTGGACGGGAAGCGTGACAGCCGATAGCACTATTCAGGAGCATCGCGATCGTGGCGATACCTGGAATGGGCAGTTCTATACCAGTGGCCCACTGATTGATGGTGTGCTGGGCCTGAAAGCCTTCGGCAGTGTCGCCAAACGTGAAAAAGATGCACAACAAACTTCCCAGACCGACGCCAGCGGTCAGTCGCCACGTATCGAAGGCTTTACCAGCCGCGATGGTAATGTGGAGTTTGCCTGGACACCGAATGATAATCACGATTTCACCGCGGGTTACGGTTATGACCGCCAGGATCGTAATTCTGACTCGCTGGATAAAAATCGCCTCGACCGGCAGAACTACTCACTGCAACACAACGGGCGCTGGGGAGTGGCTAACAGTGAGCTGAAATTCTATGGCGAAAAGGTCGATAACAAAAATCCGGGTAATAGCAGCGCCATTAGCTCTGAAAGCACGACCCTTGATGGCAAATTTGTCTTACCGCTGGGAGAGATCAATCAAATTGTTACCCTTGGAGGGGAGTGGCGGCACGACAAACTAAAAGATCCCGTTAACCTTACTGGCGGCAATAGCAGCGAAACTTCTACCAGCCAGTACGCCCTTTTTATTGAGGATGAGTGGCGTATTTTCGAACCGCTGGCGCTGACTACCGGCCTACGTATGGATGATCACGATACTTATGGCGACCACTGGAGCCCACGAGCTTATCTGGTTTATAACGCGACAGATACCGTAACCGTAAAAGGGGGTTGGGCAACCGCTTTTAAAGCCCCTTCGTTGTTGCAATTAAGCCCTGACTGGACCACTAACTCCTGCCGTGGCGGTTGTCGCATTGTCGGTAGTCCGGAGTTAAAACCAGAAACCAGCGAAAGTTTCGAATTGGGACTTTATTACAGTGGAGAAGAGGGTTGGCTGGAAGGTGTACAGGGCAGCGTTACCGCTTTCCAGAATAATATTGAAGATATGATCAATATTAGCCGTACCTCCAGTCTCAGCGACGCGCCGGGTTACTCTAACTTTGTAGGTTTTGAACGCAATGCCAACGGCGTGCTGGTGCCGGTGTTCCGTTATTACAACGTCAATAAGGCGCGGATTCAGGGGGTAGAAACCGAGTTAAAAGTGCCGTTTGGTGAAAGCTGGAAACTGACGTTGAACTACACCTATAACGATGGTCGTGATCTTAGCGGTGGCGGGAATAAACCTTTGCAGGAGCTTCCCTTCCATACGGCTAACGGAACGCTGGACTGGCAGGCGCTGTCTGACTGGTCGTTCTATCTGTCGGCCAACTACAGCGGTGAAAAACGCTCTGTCTCACAGGGCGCGACACCGGGCGGCTATGTTATCTGGAATGCAGGCGGTGCCTGGCAGGCAACGAAAAATGTTAAGTTACGTGCCGGTGTGCTGAACCTGGGCGATAAAGATTTAAGCCGCGATGACTACAGTTACAATGAAGATGGTCGCCGCTACTTTATGGCAGTGGATTACCGCTTCTAAGCAAAACCCCCGGCGGATAGATGCCGCCGGGGCTGGCTTCGCTTATTTCAGCAGATGCTGTGCATGAAATCGCAAATGCTCCTCAATAAAGGAAGCAATAAAGTAGTAGCTGTGATCGTAGCCAGGCTGAATGCGCAGCGTGAGCGGCCATGATTTCTGACGTGCCACTTCTGCCAGTCGCGCTGGCTGTAGCTGATCAGCCAGGAACTGATCGCTGTCACCCTGATCGATAAGCATCGGCGTAACATCATTACCGGGGCTCTCCAGCATCAGCGCACAGCTATCCCACTCGCGCCACTGAGCGCGCTCTTCGCCAAGGTAAGCCGCAAAGGCTTTTTGTCCCCACGGAACCTGCATTGGGTTCACGATAGGTGCAAATGCAGAAACGCTACTAAAGCGGCCCGGATTTTTCAGCGCCATCACCAGCGCGCCATGTCCTCCCATTGAGTGCCCGCTAATGGCGCATCGTTTGCTAACGTTGAACTCTTGTTGGATCAGGGCAGGTAACTCATCACGCAGATAGTCATACATGCGGTAATGTGTTGCCCACGGTTGCTGGCTGGCGTTGAGATAAAAGCCTGCGCCTTGACCCAAATCGTAACCATCGTCGTCGGCGACATTATCACCGCGCGGGCTCGTATCCGGCATTACCAGCACGATGCCCAGTTCCGCGGCCACGCGCTGCGCACCGGCTTTGGTGGTGAAGTTTTCATCGTTACAGGTCAGCCCCGACAACCAGTAAAGAACCGGTGGTGGTGCCGTGGTGCTCTGCGGCGGCAAAAAAATACTAAAAGTCATTGTACAGTTCAGTACGGCGGAGTCGTGGCGCCAACGCTGTTGCCAGCCTTCAAAACAGCGGTGCTCTTCGAGCATTTCCATGCAGGGCTCCTCAGATGTTTGTATAAGTGAGAACGTGACAGAGATTCATAATACAGTTTATTTACCATGTCGTAGCGAAGTTTCACTTTCTCCGTGATTCAATGTGTTGCATTATTGCTCTAACATTTATTTAACAAATGAGGCAGCTATGGCGCAGCGCGTAGCGCTTTGCGGATTTATTGTGCTGGTTGTGGCGATGGGAATTGGTCGTTTTGCTTTTACACCACAAGTACCATTGATGATCCGTGATGGGCAGCTTAGCCTCACCAGCGCCGGGTTAGTCGCAGCGTTTAATTACCTTGGTTATCTCTTTGGCGCCTGGGATGCTATGCGCGCCCGGCGTTTTATCGAAACTCGCCTTTATCTGGGTATTGCTGGCGCGGTGGCGTTGACCTTTCTCTCTTCCCTTGCTGATAATGCCTGGTTGCACGGCGCATTGCGTCTGGTAATCGGTGCGATGAGTGGCTGGGCAATGGTACTGATTGCCGCCTGGACCAATGAGCGGCTGGCGCAGGCAGGGCGACCGGGGCTGAGCGCGGCGGTGTTTGCCGGGCCGGGTGCGGGTATCGCGATAAGCGGCTTGTTGGCAGTGGCAATTCAGGCGCAGGGGCTAACGGCAGCCTCCGCATGGCAAGTCTATGGCGTGCTGGCACTGTTGCTGGTAGCGTTTATTGCCCGTTATCTGCCACGTCCAGGCGAGTGGCATCGACCGGGAGAAAAGCCACAACCGCTGCATCTGACAGGCGACGTGAAACGGTTAGTATGGAGCTATAGTCTTGCTGGATTTGGTTACATTCTGCCTGCGACCTTTCTTTCTCAAATGGCAGCGCAACGTTTCCCGGATAGTCTGTTCGCGCAGTTTGTCTGGCCGGTCTTTGGTGGGGCGTCGGTGGTGGGCATCGCACTCAGCATCCTGCTGCGGGGTATTGGCTATAGTCATCAACGTCTGGCAGTTGTGTTGTGGTTACAGGGGCTGGGAGTGCTGGCAGCCTGGCTGCTACCAGGGATGAGTGGTCTGGTTGTTGGCGCTCTGTTAGTCGGGGGCGGTTTTCTCTGTGCGGTGCAACTATCGTTACTTTATGGACGTGAGCTTGCGCCCAACCATGCACGTTTTATGGCCGGTTTGTTGACGACAGGTTATGCGGTGGGGCAACTGGTGGGGCCGATGACGTCGGCGCTCTCAACCTGGCTGACACAGCGACTGGAGCCTGCGTTAGGTATAGCGGCAATTGCGCTATTGATAGGCGGGCTGCTGGTATGGAAACGCCATCCTGAAAGGGAAGCTCAATTGCAATAATTATCGCTCCCGGCACTGGATTCTGTGCGCGACCTCACGCACAATGGCTGCTTACTTCACCTGCGACACAGGTGAAGACGCCACACCTGCAGGAGAATAAAAACATGTCATCACTCACTAAAGAAGCGGCTCTCGTCCATGAGGCTCTGGTAGCCCGCGGCCTGGAAACGCCGTTACGTCCACCGGCGCTGGAGATGGATAACGCGACGCGCAAAGAACTTATTGCCGGTCATATGACCGAAATTATGCAGTTGCTCAACCTCGATCTCAGTGATGACAGCCTGATGGAAACGCCGCATCGCATCGCAAAAATGTATGTTGATGAGATCTTTTCCGGTCTTGATTACGCTAATTTCCCCAAGATCACTGTTATCGAAAACAAAATGAAGGTCGATGAAATGGTCACGGTGCGCGATATCACGCTGACCAGTACCTGTGAACACCATTTTGTGACTATCGACGGTAAAGCAACGGTGGCGTATATCCCGAAAGATTCCGTTATTGGTCTGTCGAAAATTAATCGCATTGTGCAGTTTTTTGCCCAGCGCCCCCAGGTTCAGGAGCGTTTAACGCAGCAAATCCTCACCGCGTTGCAAACCCTACTGGGTACAAATAATGTAGCGGTATCGATTGATGCGGTGCATTATTGTGTCAAGGCGCGCGGCATTCGCGATGCGACCAGCGCGACCACCACCACGTCGCTGGGTGGTCTGTTTAAATCGAGCCAGAATACTCGTCAGGAATTTCTGCGCGCTGTTCGCCACCATAACTCATGAGTAAGGAACCGGGCTAATGGAGAGAAATGTCACGCTGGATTTTGTTCGTGGCATCGCCATCCTTGGTATACTTCTGCTCAATATTACCGCCTTTGGCTTGCCGAAGGCGGCCTATCTGAATCCTGCCTGGTATGGCACTATCACTTCGCGTGATGCCTGGACATGGGCACTGCTTGATCTCTTTGCGCAGGTGAAATTCCTTTCGCTATTTGCCATTCTCTTTGGTGCCGGTCTGCAAATGCTACTGCCTCGCGGCAAGCGTTGGATCCAGTCCCGTCTGACTTTGTTGGTACTGCTCGGTTTTATTCATACTCTTTTTTTCTGGGATGGCGATATCTTACTGGCTTATGGGCTGGTGGGGCTGATCGCCTGGCGTATGGTGCGCGATGCGCAAAACGTAAAGACAATGTTTAATACCGGTGTTGTGCTCTACATAATCGGTATTGCCGTGCTGTTATTGCTGGGTCTCATCTCAGGCAATCAACCGAACCGATCGTGGCTGCCGGATGCAGCAACAGTGCAGTATGAAGCCTGGTGGAAAACCAGCGCTGGCATAATGGAAGGGGTGAGCAACCGCGCCGATATGCTGTCAAATGGGCTGCTTGCGCTGGGAGCGCAATATGGCTGGCAACTGGCTGGCTTGATGCTACTGGGGGCGGCACTGATGCGTAGCGGTTGGCTGAAAGGGCAATTCAGCATTCGCCACTATCGGCGCGTCGGCGCATTACTTATTGTGCTTGGGATGTTGATAAATATTCCGTCGATTATTGCCCAGTGGCATCTGGCATGGTCGTATCGTTGGTGTGCCTTTATTTTGCAAGCGCCGAGAGAGCTAGGCGCGCCGTTACAGGCGATTGGCTATGCTGCGCTAGCGTGGGGGTTCTGGCCGCAAATTTGTGGTTCCCGGCTGGTCTACGCCATTGCCTGCGTTGGGCGTATGGCATTAAGCAACTACCTGTTACAGACACTCATTTGCATCACCTTGTTCAACAAGTTAGGCCTGTTTATGAAATTTGATCGCCTGCAATTGCTGGCTTTTGTGCCAGTGGTGTGGGCTGTTAATCTTCTCTTCTCTGTTTTCTGGCTTAAACACTTTCGCCAGGGGCCAGTTGAGTGGCTTTGGCGGCAATTAACCGCACGTGCTGCGGGAATAACATTAGTAGGCACATCAAGATAACGATCTGGATCACAATCATTAACAAAATGGATGTAACCGTTTCCATTCATGTGATGCTCTTCACGTAGCAATCTTCTACCGACTGACAAAATAGCCTCCTTACTTAACACAGGGGGTGACGGTGAACTGCCGCAATCCAGAACAGGTGAGTAAAAATGATCACCATTCGTGACGTTGCCCGTCAGGCGGGCGTCTCTGTTGCGACGGTTTCCCGTGTCCTGAATAATAGCGCGCTGGTCAGCCAGGATACACGCGAAGCGGTGATGAAAGCGGTCGCGCAGCTTGGCTATCGGCCAAATGCCAATGCGCAAGCACTGGCAACGCAGGTTAGCGATACCATTGGCGTGATTGTGATGGATGTTTCTGATGCTTTTTTCGGTGCGCTGGTTAAAGCCGTGGATACGGTAGCGCAGCAACATCAAAAATATGTCCTTATCGGCAATAGTTATCATGAAGCAGAAAAAGAGCGTCATGCCATTGAAGTATTGATTCGACAGCGCTGTAACGCATTGATTGTACATGCAAAAGCCTTAAGTGATGAAGAGCTGGCCGGCTTTATGGAACAGATCCCCGGCATGGTAATGATTAATCGGGTGGTGCCGGGTTACGCTCATCGCTGTGTTTGTCTGGATAACGTCAGCGGGGCGGTAATGGCAACCCGTATGTTGCTCAATCATGGTCATCAACGCATTGGCTATCTGGCCTCCAGTCATCGGATTGAAGATAACGATATGCGCCGTGATGGCTGGACGCGTGCGCTGTCCGAGCACGGGATTATTGCGCCGGAGGGCTGGGTAGGCGTCGGTGCGCCCGATATGCAGGGTGGTGAAGCCGCAATGGTTGAACTGCTGGGGCGCAATTTACAGTTAACAGCAGTATTTGCCTATAACGACAGTATGGCCGCGGGGGCGCTGACTGCGCTAAAAGATAATGGCATTGCCGTGCCGCAGCATCTGTCATTAATCGGTTTTGATGATATTCCCATCGCTCGATATACCGATCCACAACTAACCACAGTACGTTATCCAGTGGCTTCAATGGCGCGTCTTGCAACCGAGCTTGCATTACTGGGAGCCGCAGGAAAGCTCGATCCGACAGCTATACACTGCTTTATGCCAACGCTGGTGCGTCGTCATTCGGTGACTACCCGGCAAACTGTGGTGCCGATCACTAACTAACTATTCACAATGATGTAACCGTTTTCAATCTGTGAGTAAATTCACAGTATCTTAACAACGCCATGACTATGATGGCAGCGTTTTAGAAGCTGAAACACGATGTAACGGCAATCATTCGTTTTAAATATGAATATTTCCGGTAAAACATCGATAAAAGCGAATTTCTGGAGCGTTACCGAATACGGAATAGAGGCATTTTTAGCGTGAACGTCGGCCGAAAGTAACGTTTCAGTAACATACTGCCTGCCGAGTTTTATTCACACGAACTACCCTGCATATAAAAAAACCGGAGATACCATGAATAAGAAGGTGTTGACTCTGTCTGCCATCATGGCAAGCATGCTTTTTGGCGCAACTGCACAGGCAGCAGATACTCGTATTGGTGTGACCATCTATAAATATGACGACAACTTTATGTCTGTCGTGCGTAAGGCGATTGAAAGAGACGCCAAAGCTTCGCCGGATGTTCAATTGCTGATGAATGACTCGCAGAATGACCAGTCCAAACAGAATGATCAGATTGATGTCCTGCTGGCGAAAGGCGTAAAAGCGCTGGCTATCAACCTGGTTGACCCGGCAGCGGCAGGCACGGTGATTGAAAAAGCGCGTGGCCAGAATGTACCGATTGTTTTCTTTAACAAAGAACCCTCCCGTAAAGCGCTGGATAGCTATGATAAAGCGTACTACGTAGGTACTGATTCTAAAGAATCCGGTGTGATTCAGGGTGACCTGATTGCCAAACATTGGGCGGCAAACCAAGGCTGGGATCTGAATAAAGACGGTCAGATTCAGTTCGTGTTGCTGAAAGGCGAACCGGGCCATCCGGATGCAGAAGCGCGTACCACCTACGTTATCAAAGAGCTGAATGAGAAAGGCATTAAAACTCAGCAACTGGCGCTTGATACGGCAATGTGGGATACAGCACAGGCGAAAGATAAAATGGACGCCTGGCTCTCCGGACCGAACGCCAACAAAATCGAAGTGGTTATTGCGAACAATGACGCTATGGCAATGGGCGCAATTGAAGCGCTGAAAGCCCATAATAAATCCTCTATTCCCGTATTTGGCGTAGATGCGCTGCCAGAAGCGCTGGCGCTGGTGAAATCCGGTGCGATGGCAGGTACGGTGCTGAACGATGCTAACAACCAGGCGAAAGCAAGCTTTGACCTGGCGAAAAACCTCGCTGATGGTAAAGGTGCTGCGGATGGCACCAACTGGAAAATTGAAAACAAAATTGTCCGTATTCCTTACGTTGGTGTTGATAAAGACAATTTGTCCCAATTCTCTGGTAAGTAATTTTTTAGCTGTTAATTTTCACTGGGCTTAATAAACCCTTTATTGTTCGAGTCGCAGGTATACCAAGCTACCTGCGACTCGACATATAACCGGGATATGCCCTTTATTAGACGAAATGCCAGGCCAACAAGGTATAATTATGGTCAGCAATAATACTCAGTCGTCAGGTGAATTCTTGTTGGAAATGAGCAGCATCAACAAGTCTTTTCCTGGTGTTAAGGCACTCGATAATGTCAATTTAAACGTTCGTCCTCACTCTATTCATGCATTAATGGGTGAGAACGGAGCTGGTAAATCGACGTTATTAAAATGTCTCTTTGGGATCTATAAAAAAGATTCCGGTAGCATTCTATTTCAGGGAAAAGAGATCGATTTCCACTCCGCGAAAGAGGCGCTGGAAAACGGTATCTCTATGGTTCACCAGGAACTCAACCTGGTTCTTCAACGCTCCGTGATGGATAACATGTGGCTGGGGCGCTACCCAACCAAAGGCATGTTTGTCGATCAGGACAAAATGTACCGTGATACAAAAGCAATTTTTGACGAACTGGATATCGATATCGATCCGCGCGCACGCGTGGGGACGTTGTCCGTTTCGCAAATGCAGATGATCGAAATAGCCAAGGCGTTCTCCTATGATGCGAAAATCGTCATTATGGATGAACCAACGTCGTCGTTGACCGAAAAAGAGGTCAATCATCTGTTTACTATTATCCGCAAATTGAAAGAACGTGGCTGCGGAATTGTTTATATTTCCCACAAAATGGAAGAGATCTTCCAGTTGTGTGATGAAGTAACAGTGCTTCGTGATGGTCAGTGGATTGCCACCCAGCCGCTGGAAGGGCTGGACATGGATAAAATCATCTCCATGATGGTAGGCCGCTCTCTGAACCAGCGCTTCCCTGATAAGCACAATACGCCGGGTGAAGTGATCCTCGAAGTGCATAATCTGACCTCCCTGCGCCAGCCTTCTATTCGTGATGTCTCCTTTGATTTACATAAAGGTGAAATCCTCGGTATCGCCGGTCTGGTAGGCGCAAAACGTACCGATATCGTTGAGACCTTGTTTGGTATCCGTGAAAAATCGGCGGGCACAATCAAACTGCATGGCAAAGAGATCAATAATCACAGCGCCCATGAAGCAATCAATAACGGTTTTGCTCTGGTCACTGAAGAACGCCGCTCCACCGGTATTTATGCCTACCTGGATATCGGTTTTAACTCTCTGATCTCCAATATCCAGAATTATAAAAATAAGGTCGGTTTGCTCGATAACAGCCGTATGAAGAGTGATACCCAGTGGGTCATTGACTCTATGCGTGTAAAAACGCCGGGGCATCGCACACAGATCGGTTCGCTGTCCGGTGGGAATCAGCAAAAGGTGGTTATTGGACGCTGGTTGCTGACTCAGCCTGAAATTTTAATGCTGGATGAACCGACTCGCGGTATCGACGTCGGCGCTAAATTTGAAATTTACCAACTGATAGCCGAACTGGCGAAAAAAAATAAGGGGATAATTATCATCTCCTCTGAAATGCCTGAGCTATTAGGCATCACTGACCGTATTCTGGTAATGAGCAATGGACTTGTCTCCGGAATTGTGGATACAAAAACAACAACGCAAAACGAAATTCTCCGTCTTGCGTCTTTGCACCTTTAAGATCAGGGGCTCCTATGAGTGCGTTAAATAAAAAAACTTTTCTCACTTATCTGAAAGAAGGCGGTATTTACGTTGTTCTTTTAGTGTTGCTGGCCATTATTATTTTCCAGGATCCCACATTCTTAAGTTTACTGAACTTAAGTAATATTTTGACCCAATCTTCCGTGCGTATCATTATTGCTCTGGGTGTTGCAGGGCTTATTGTTACTCAGGGAACTGACCTTTCTGCGGGGCGTCAGGTTGGCCTTGCTGCGGTTGTTGCTGCAACACTTTTACAATCCGTGGAGAACGCCAACAAAGTATTTCCTGAGATGGCGACTATGCCGATCCCGCTAGTCATCCTGATTGTTTGTGCCATCGGTGCGATTATTGGACTGGTGAATGGTATTGTCATTGCATACCTGAATGTAACGCCGTTTATTACCACACTTGGCACAATGATTATCGTCTACGGTATTAACTCCCTGTACTATGACTTTGTTGGCGCCTCGCCAATTTCTGGCTTTGACAGCGGATTCTCGAGCTTTACGCAGGGTTTTGTGGCGATGGGCAGCTTCCGATTGTCCTATATTACCTTTTATGCGTTGATCGCCGTGGCCTTTGTCTGGGTACTGTGGAACAAGACTCGCTTTGGTAAAAACATTTTCGCGATCGGCGGTAACCCGGAAGCAGCAAAAGTATCTGGTGTCAACGTAGCGCTGAACTTGCTGATGATCTATGCCCTGTCAGGTGTTTTTTACGCCTTCGGCGGTTTGCTGGAGGCGGGACGCATTGGCTCTGCTACCAACAACCTCGGCTTTATGTATGAGCTGGATGCTATTGCTGCCTGCGTAGTGGGTGGTGTCTCTTTTAGCGGTGGCGTGGGTACCGTGATCGGCGTAGTAACCGGTGTGATTATTTTTACCGTAATTAACTACGGCCTGACCTATATCGGAATTAACCCTTACTGGCAGTACATTATCAAAGGCGGAATTATCATTTTCGCGGTAGCGCTGGACTCTTTGAAATACGCCCGTAAAAAATAATGAGTAATGCTAATAAGCCCGCAGCGTGTGTGCTGCGGGCTTTTTTTCGTATTTTTCCGACTACAGAGCATAAGCCAGACATATAAAAAACTACATAATTCACAATAAAACTTTATAAAAACTCGCTTGTCAGAATTTTCTCAAAGGTGCTACGCTTTGATAAAGGCATAACATTCATAAGGAGATTAGAATGAGTAGCGACTTAAATTTTCCTGCATTTCCTATCAAGGGCTGGCAGGTGGGGCCGGTGGAAGCGGTCAATGGCGTGGTGATGAAGTTTGGTTATTGTACTTCACCTGAAAGGCCGAATGCAGCTACGTTCGATTCGCAATTTTTTAGTCTGACACCTGATTTAGCCAGAAGCCTAATCTACGATCTTGAGCTCAGTTTACGCCTGTACGAACAGAAAATAGCCTGAAGAAATACGACCTCGCAGCAGAGTTTATAAAATAAGCAACTCTGTTGCGAAGTCGTAGTAGTAAGCGTTCTCCTGCCATTTTTTTATCCTAGCAGCGACAACTTTTTCCCCATTGGCTCACAATTAAGGGGATTCTGAATGCCATCGGTCGCCAGGCTATTTACCCTTAGAATATCGATTCCGTAGTTGATGCTGTTGCAGCACAGGGGTGCCAATGAATTTTGTGTTTTTCAAAGTTGACAACTTGCCACATGAAAAAATGAATCACGTTAACTTTACTTTAAAAGCCGTCGAATTATTACGCGATGGCGAAATAATTGCTACGCCCGGTGATATTCAAATTAATTCCTTGCCATTTTTCTTTTTTTGTATGGTGCCAACAGGCTTTCGTAAAATAGAATTCAGAATGAACAATAACGCACCATCGCGTATTCTTTGCTCGGCGGGATATTTAAAGACTGGTGAATATTTAGTCAATACTCCGGAGGGTGAAAAAGTTTTCGCTTTCAATGCGCTAAATGGTTTATGGACTGTAGGCAAAAATACACAGGTAGTAATTGATAATCGCGCTTTTCTTGACCAGCAATTTACTGTGGTTGGCCCGTTAAAAAATAACAACCGCCATATCTCGACGTATTGATCCGTGCCGTTAGTGTTACCCTTTCTTATGCAGATCAATAAGCTGCTCAACCGTCACCGCAGGGTATCCTTGCGCATTATCCGGCACTTCCTGTAATGCGGGTATAGGTATTAGGGGCCCTAAAAAACGTGGTTCACGCTTGAAGATATAGAGATCGGCAAGTGCTCCGAAGCGGGCGCCAAATTCACGAACACGCACGCTCCACATATTTTTCGGCGATGGCACGGCATAGCACTGAGCCTGGATACCTCTATGCAGCGCAATAAACAGCGCGCGTTCACAGTGAAAGCGCTGAGTAATAATAATAAAGTCGTTAGTATCAAAAACTTTGCGGGTTCGAACGATCGAGTCAAGGGTGCGGAAGCCGGCATAATCGAGCACGATATCGGAAGGATCGACCCCAGCGGCAATCAAATCTTTACGCATCGTCACTGGCTCATTGTAGCTCTGTAATGCATTATCCCCGCTCAGCAGTAGATAATTCACCTTACCACTATTATAAGCATTCAGCGCACCCTGGATGCGGTAACGGTAATACTGATTGATAACCCCGGTACGGTAATATTTTGATGTACCCAGCACTACGCCAACCTGGCGCCAGGGCAGATCCTGTAAATCATCGTAGATATAGGGCGCTGTTTTCCAGCTCATCCAGCGATCGAGGCCAAGCGCAGTCAACAGCAGCAAGCCGATCAGGACTAACAGGCTGTATAGTAAACGCTTTAGCATCATGAAGCTCGGTCGAGGGTTAAATGTGTACTCAGGCTACTTTACCCGTTAGGCAAGCGCAAGAAACAGCGGTTCAATTGCAGGCTTTTTCACCACTGCGGGCGCTTGCCCGCAGAAAAATAGGATTAAGCTAGCAGTAGGTGCTCAACATTCTGGCAACCCAGCGCACGTAAGGTCGACTGTGTAGCATCCCACTGAGTAAGGGGCGCATCACTTCGCTCGGCAAGGATCACCCGCTCAATGTCGCTATACTCAAAACCATTCAGGCTAAGTAAATTCAATGCTCCCTGTAACGGAGGCAAGGTCGGGTTAAAGGCTGCATTTTCGGCATAGCTACCGCTGAAAATCTGCCCGCTGCGACAGGCAATGGCGACACCGGAAGGCGAGTGGGTGTAGGGAGTATGGCTTTTATTCGCGGCAGCAATCGCTGACTGCGACAATTCATCTCCCGTAAGGGCGAAGCCGTGATTTTGATCATCCATAAGCAGCGTTTTGATTTGCAGATCTTTGGGGCCAAAGGCATCTGGTAAATAGTCGCCTAAGGTATGTGTCTCACGCCCCGGTAAGTTAATGCGCAGCGTCAGGCCGCTATTCAGCTCATTCATAAACTGGCGGCAGTGACCGCAAGGAGTGTAATTGACGGTAATAGAGGTGAGTGCCTTTTCACCACGCAGCCAGGCATGACAGATAGCGCTCTGTTCGGCGTGCACCGTCTGTTGCATGGTGGAGCCGCGAAACTCCATGTTGCCGCCAAAATACCAGTTACCGCTAATGCCGCGGGCAATGGCGCCCACATTAAAATGTGAGAGGTTCGTGCGGGCGCATGCAGCCGCGATGGGTAATAACGCAAACGCTAGCGCATCAGCATCCATTCCCGTTGCACGTTGCAATGTTGCCACCTGCTTTGCACTCAGCATCGCGGGGAAATGTTCATCCGCCAGCAGAGGAGCCATTGCGGTTTGCAAATTCTCCGCAAGCCCGGAAAAAGCAGTGTGAAAACGTGGATGCATGGCTTTACCTCATAACAGTTTAATGGAATCGCAGTTTACGTAGTCAGAGGTGCTTTATGTGTGATTTATTTCACATTGTATATGCAATATATGAAACGCAAATTAAAATTGCGCGATACATCGCAAGTTTTAGCGCATTATTGCCAGTATTAGCGGGAACAGAAACGGAGCAAGCAGCGAGGTGATAATTCCGCAGATGACCAGGGCTAATGAACTGAAAGCCCCTTCCTGGTAATCCAGCTCGGCGCAGCGTGCGGTCCCTAATGCGTGGGAAGCGGTACCCATTGCCAGCCCTCGTGCTGATTTGGTGCGAATATGCATGATATTCAGTAGAGTATGACCAAACACTGCCCCCAGTACGCCAACGAAAATTACGCAAACTGCGCTAATGGCAGGAATCCCTCCCAGGCTGCCACCCACCGCCATAGCAATAGGCGTGGTCACGGATTTGGGTAATACCGAAGCGGCAATTTCTGGCGTTGCTCCCATCAATAGGGCAATGACAGTACCGGTCACCATCGCGACCATACTGCCAGCAAAACAGATAGTGATGATCGATTTCCAGCGCGCACGAATCTGATGGAGTTGTTCATACAGCGGGAAGGCCAACGCAACCACTGCCGGTTGCAGCAGGTCGTTTAGAATTTTACTGCCCTGAAAATAGTGATCATAGGGTGTGTCAGTCACGATCAGGATCGGAATGATCACCACCATCGCCACTAGCAACGGATTAAATAGCGGCAGCTTGAAGCAGGCTGCGAGTTTACGGGCAGCAAAAAAAACAGCCAGTGTCAGTGGAAGCGACCACCAGATATAACTCATCATTGTTTACTACCTTTTTGGCTTATCACTTTACGTTCACCGTGAGCCAGGTGCGTACTCCAGCTTACGACCAAAAATACAACGAGTGTGCTGACAGCACAGGAGACGATGATGGGACCAAACTGCATACGCAGGAGATCATAATATTGCATCACGCCAACCCCGATGGGCACAAACAGCAGTGCCATATAGCGGATAAGGGCCACGCAGCCCGGATTGACCCATTTGGCGGGAAGAATTTGCAGCGCCAGCAGCACGAACATAATCAACATACCGATAATGCTGCCGGGAATAGTAATGGGCAGCAGCGATGCGACAAAAATCCCTGCATAGAGGCAGGCATAGATAATGATAAAAGCACGAAGGTACTGCCAGAGTGTATTCAATAAGTTAATCATTGTGAAAGCCCTTGCCGAAACTCATTCATCATACAATTAAAGTTAAAAATGTGCTACCGGTCACAAACTGATTTGTGAGCATACCAAACAATCTTTCATGAAACGTTATGCATTCCCACAAGATTACCCGGAATTTCCTCATGCTCCAGTGTAGTTTCCCTGCAGCATAAAGGCGCTTTCCACGCGCTAGCATAGGCGCTACTATGTCGCCTCATTTTTACCGGGGTAACTTATGCGTGTTTTACTGGCGCCGATGGAAGGTGTGCTCGATTCGCTGGTGCGCGAGCTGCTAACTGAGGTTAACGACTATGATCTCTGCATCACTGAATTCTTGCGCGTGGTGGATCAACTTCTGCCGGTAAAATCATTCTATAAAATTTGCCCTGAATTGCTGCGCCAAAGCCGTACGCCTTCCGGTACGCTGGTGCGCGTGCAGCTCCTGGGGCAGTACCCGCAGTGGCTGGCGGAAAACGCAGCGCGGGCGGTAGAACTTGGTTCATGGGGAGTCGATCTGAACTGCGGCTGTCCTTCGAAATTAGTTAATGGCAGCGGCGGCGGTGCGACGCTACTTAAAGACCCCGAACAGATTTATCGTGGTGCCAAAGCGATGCGCGAAGCGGTGCCATCCCATCTGCCCGTTACGGTAAAAGTGCGTCTGGGCTGGGATAGCCTCGCCCGGCAATTTGAGATTGCCGATGCGGTTCAGCAGGCCGGAGCGACGGAACTGGTCGTCCATGGGCGTACAAAAGAGGATGGTTATAAAGCAGAACGCATTAACTGGCAGGCGATTGGTGAGATCCGCCAGCGCTTGTCGATCCCGGTCATCGCCAATGGTGAAATTTGGGACTGGCAGAGCGCACAGGATTGTATCACCACAACGGGTTGTGATGCCGTGATGCTTGGCCGGGGCGCATTGAATGTGCCAAATCTCAGCCGGGTTGTAAAATACAACGAACCCCCCATGCCCTGGCCACAGGTAGTACAATTATTGGCAAAATATTCGCGTCTGGAAAAGCTAGGCGATACGGGAATGTATCATGTCGCGCGTATAAAACAGTGGCTGGGTTATTTACGAAAAGAATATGTTGAAGCCCGCGACCTATTTTCGCAGATTCGTACCTATAAAACATCGGCTGAAATTGCCTCTGCTATTTCGCATGTTAAATTGCAGTATGGCGAGTCCTTGTGTTAGCTGAATCACAGTTTTGCTGATTGCTAAATAAGAGGCTGGATAAATTTCGTTATAGATGATATGTATATTTGTATTACTTTTGGGATTGTTACTGCTCGCAGGCAAAACCCAAGTCTGTAGAATTGCTTATATGTGAATTCTGCGGCTTGGGTTTTTTGCATTAATGATGGTTGAATACTCTAACTTATTTAAACAAATAACGCTCTTATAGCATTGAAATAAATCATTGTTAGCGGCGATAACATTGTAATTCCGCTTAAAAGGTGTGGTTTTATTTTTTTTTACGGGGAAGCATCCAGGCTGCATAATATTTATTTGCATCAATTAAAGCGCAAATAAGGAAATTAAATCTGTAAAAATTAAGGAGGAGACGATGAATAAAACGATACTGATTTTGTTAGTAATGGCGTTGGCAATGTCCTGTGTACAGGCAGCAGATCGCGCGATAAGAATTTTAATGAGCAACGAGACAGGCTGTGAAATGGTGACAGGCAGGCCGAATACACGGCAGTACTTGCAGGAAGTAATCGAATATTCTTTGTCGCAGGTGAAGGAGCTTCTCCATAACTGGAAACCCGCTCAACCGGCGTTGCCAGTGGGTATGAGTTTGATCTCTTTCAGCCTGTCTCTGCTGGAGGGTAAAAGAGAGCGCTGACCCAGTTTTAATCATTCGGTGGCGCTACTCGTTGTCGATGACTGTGGAGTCGACATCTTCTATTGGTATTCCGGGATAATAAACATAGCGCCGTGCAGAAAAAATGGGAACTGAGGTTTGTTATTATTGAGAACAGGATGAAAGTAAGTGGATAAGGAATATCAGGCACTGGCGCAAGAAATTATCCGTCACGTAGGGGGCAAAGAAAATATTAGCAATGTTGTGCATTGCACAACACGGTTGCGTTTTAACTTAAAACAGCGGCATAAGGCCGATGTCGAGGGATTAAAAGCGCATCCACAAGTTATTATGGCTCTTGAAAGCGGCGGTTTATTTCAGGTGGTAATTGGACACCATGTTCATCAGATTTGGCGAATAATATATGACATGACGGGTTTAGCCGAAGATAGGATCGAGGCTAAGACCGTAGTAGCGGGTAATAGACTCTCGCAGATTATTGAAACGATTTCTGCCATTTTTATGCCTGTCATTGGCATCCTTGCCGCTTCAGGCATCCTGAAAGGAGTACTGGTGCTGGCGGTAGTTTGTAACTGGCTGCCTATGGAGAGCGCAACATATAAAATCTGGTTTGCCGCTGGTGACACGCTTTTTTTCTTTTTACCGTTGGTGCTGGGTTATACCGCAGGTAAACGCTTTGGTGGCAATCCCTTTATTACCATGATCATTGGTGGTGCATTGACACATCCGCTTATGGTCAGCGCCGTGAACAGCGGGAATGTGAGTGAGACATTCCTGCATATTCCTGTGACTTTTATCAATTATGGGGGATCGGTCGTCCCCATTATTCTCGCTGCCTGGGTCAGTTGCCAGATAGAGAAGCAAAGCCAGCGTTTCTTGCCTGTTGCGATGACAACCTTCCTTACCCCGTTATTTTGCCTTGCTCTTACCGTACCCTTAACGTTTTTGTTTATTGGCCCCCTGGCGATAAGTTTCAGCAAAATATTGGCGCACGGTTATCAGACTATTTTCCTGCTGGCGCCCTGGCTGGCAGGTGCTGTGCTGGGAGCGTTGTGGCAGGTTTTCGTTATCTTCGGTCTGCATTGGGGGTTGGTACCATTGATTATCAATAATTTTGCGGTGCTGAGTCACGATACGATGTTGCCGATACTCCTCTCTGCGGTGCTGGGGCAGGTTGGTGCAACATTAGGTATTTATTTTCGCACCCGCGATCGTCAGAAAAAGCTGCTGGCGGGTTCAGCTATTGTGGCGGGTATTTTCGGTATTACTGAGCCAGCAGTGTACAGCTTTACGCTGCCGCTGCGTCGACCCTTTATTTTGGGCTGTATCGCTGGAGCGATAGGCGGCGCGATTGCAGGCCTTAGCGGAAGTCACGCTTACTCCTTCGGTTTTGCCAATATCTTTACGTTGATGCAGATGATTGCTCCGGGCGGTGTCGATGCGTCGCTGTGGGGCGGGGTGGCAGGGTGCATGCTGGCGCTTGTGCTCTCTTGTCTGGCGACTTATATGGCAGGGGTTCCTGCATCAAAGGTTATGACAAGAAAACAAGAAAAATATTAGCCCGCATCCATTGTACGGCGGGGGAGACGTATTTAACCAGATAGCGCAATTGTCAGGGGGGATTATCAGACCGGGTAGTAGCAACTACCCGGTACTGCTTTAAAAGATCATTTTAAACACCCCTGTTACCACTAATAGCCCAACTAAAAAGATAATCAGGATCACCCACAGTAAAATTTTCATCATCGTTATTGTCCCTCGTTTGCGTTTGTTCCAACACAAGCGTAGGCAATCTCACGGATTTTTGCCTTTATTCTATAGCCCGCTTTCGATGTTATTTCTCTGGAAAGTGAACGATGTCTTGCTGGCGCGCTCGCTAACCGCCAGTTCAAACTGAAAGCCAATTAATCTTCTGGTGGTTGAGTATGGCGTTTTTTCCGACGGTGCCGGAACCAGCCGCGCAGGGTGAGGACAACCACCAGCGCAATAAGCAGCCAGATCCAGTGTTTGATATGGTGGTCAAACTGATGTAGCCATGGGCCAATGATTTCCCCACCGAGGTAACCCAGCGTGGTAAATATCAGCGCCCAGATAAACGCGCCGAAGATATTTAATGGCAGAAAGATTTTTGGTGGCAAATGGCTGGCGCCAATTAACAGCGGGCCGACAATGCGAAAGCCATACATAAAGCGAGTGCCAATCACAAACCAATAAGGGTGGCGGCGAATTAGCGTTTGCGCCTGATGAATTTTGTTTCGGTATTGAGGAAAACGGCGCAGCAGCGGCGCGCCATAACGCCTGCCAAACAGATAGAGCAGCTGATCACCAATCATCCCACCAAGCGCGACAGACAGGACTACCAGCGGAAAGCGCAGCAACCCTTGATGCGCGGCCACACCGCCCAGCAGGGTGATGGTTTCGCCTTCAGCGATGCTGCCAAGCACCAGTGCGGCGTAGCCATAATGGCTAATCAGATTATTGATATCCAATAGTGAAACCCTCGATAAATCGCTTTAAGCATACACCTTCTGCGCGGCTCTTGCCGGGTTCGCAAGCGCTCGAGGATATGGGATTGATGATTGCGATTATTTTCTATGTACAGAAAATAATCAGTTGGGTGCGTTATACTCAAAGTGTTGATGTTCGTGCATTCAGTAAGGGGGCGTTATGAACCATGTCTGGGGTCTTCTTTCCCATCCCGATCGTGAAATGCAAGTGATTAAAAGTGAAAATGAAACCATCTCGCACCACTATACGCACCATGTGCTGCTGATGGCGGCGATTCCGGTTGTTTGTTCATTTATTGGCACCACACAAATTGGCTGGAATTTTGGCGAAAATAATGTGGTGGCATTGTCGTGGTTTACCGGCTTGTATCTGGCAATATTGTTTTATGCCCTGATGCTGGCTGGGGTAGCGGTAATGGGACGTGTCATCTGGTGGATGGCAAGAAGCTATCCACAACGGCCTTCACTGGCTCGTTGTATGGTGTTTGCCGGGTATGTTGCTACGCCACTGTTTCTCAGCGGCATTGTGGCACTCTATCCGCTGGTGTGGCTGTGCGCGCTGGCGGGTACGGCAGCACTCTTTTATACCGGCTATCTGCTCTATCTGGGCATTCCTACCTTTCTGAGTATTAACAAAGAAGAGGGACTTAATTTCTCCAGCTCCACACTGGCAATTGGTGTGCTGGTGCTGGAAGTGTTGCTGGCTTTAACCGTAATTCTCTGGGGTTATGGTTACCGGTTGTTCTGATGCCTTTGCGTTGCTGGCGTAAATACCAGCAACGCAACTTTCCGCAACGATTCTCTTCTGGCGGCAATGCGTAACGCTGGCTATTATGCGAAGGCCAGCTTCATTATTATCTGATTAATGAACGCGGTGTGCGTTTAACGTGCGGGAATACTTTTTTGAACTCTCACCATGCAGACATTCCGAGTTTCCTTATTAAGCCTGGCTTTATTGCTGGCTGCGCCGATGGCACTAAACGTGCAGGCGAAAACTTCTGCGGTAGCACCTGCCGCACAACCTGAAATAGCCTCCGGCAGCGCGATGATCGTCGATCTGCAAACCAACAAGGTTATCTACTCTAGCCACCCTGACCTGGTGCGTCCCATTGCTTCAATTACCAAATTGATGACGGCAATGGTGGTGCTGGATGCGCGTTTGCCGTTGGATGAGAAACTTCGCGTCGATATTAGCCAGACGCCAGAGATGAAAGGGATCTACTCCCGTGTGCGTCTGAATAGCGAGATCAGCCGTAAGGATATGCTGCTGCTGGCCCTGATGTCGTCAGAAAACCGTGCAGCGGCGAGCCTTGCACACCACTATCCTGGTGGCTATACCGCGTTTATCAATGCGATGAATGCGAAAGCGAAGGCTTTGGGGATGAGCAATACGCGTTTTGTTGAACCTACCGGGCTGTCGATTCATAACGTCTCTACCGCACGGGATCTGACTAAGCTGCTGATCGCCAGCAAACAGTATCCGCTTATTGGACAACTGAGCACCACTCGTGAAGAGATGGCAACTTTCTCGAATCCGGCTTACACCTTACCTTTTCGCAATACTAACCACCTGGTCTATCGCGATAACTGGAACATTCAGTTAACCAAGACAGGCTTTACCAATGCGGCGGGGCACTGTCTGGTGATGCGCACGGTGATTAATAACAAACCGGTCGCGCTGGTGGTGATGGACGCTTTCGGTAAATATACCCATTTTGCCGATGCCAGCCGATTGCGTACCTGGATTGAAACAGGAAAAGTGCAGCCGGTACCGGCTTCTGCATTAAGCTATAAACGACAGAAGGCTGCGCAGATGGCACACACAGAACTTGTTGGTGATCAACAAACCGCGCAGAACGATTGATTATTCGGGCAGCGTCCAGTCACCTTCGTTGAGTGGGCGCTGCATAATGAGCGTATCGCGCCAGTTTCCTTTTTTATAACCCACGCTACGTAAATGCCCGGCAATCTCAAAACCGTATTTTTGATGCAGCCGTAGTGACCCGGGATTATTGTGCCCATCGCCTACCACCGCGATCATCTGCCGCCACGGCCCCTGTTCACAGCGTTCAATCAGCGCGTTCATTAATATACTGCCAAGACCGCGTCCGGTCATACTGGCGTCAATATAGATTGACTCTTCCAGCGTGTAACGATAAGCCGGACGTGGGCGATAGAGCCTGGCGTAACAATAACCCACTACAATTCCCTGATAGAGTGCAACCAGCCACGGCAAACCGTCGTTGGCAATATCATTCATGCGCGTGTGCATTTCATCAACGGTTGGCGGAACTTCTTCAAAAGAAGCACGACCATGTAGTACATGCCAGGCATAGAGTGACGTAATGGCATGAACGTCTTCCGCACAGGCATCGCGAATAACAATCGCTGGGCCGGATAAAAGATCAACAGCAGACATGGCGTAAATGCTCCTTTAAAGCAGAGTGCCAGAGAGTGATTCTCTGGCATATGTCTACTCTAGTACGATTGACGCATATAATATAGTGTGTAACTGGTTTACGGCGCAGACGATTCGGAGTGATGCTCTACTGTGCCGCTATCCTGCCAGAATTTGCGTTTGCTGGTTTTGCCAATGCCGGGATTCATACTGTTGGTAGGGTCATTTTCCCGATAAAAACGTTTTAAATCTTCTGGAGCTTCGTACAAATGACCCACGTTATGCTCTGCCGGATATTGTGCACCGCGCTCGCGTAATAACGCCAGCATCTGCTCTTTTAAGGCATGGACGTCGGCCCCTTTTTTGACAATGTAATCCTGGTGGAAGACATGACACATAAAGTGGCCATAGTAGAGTTTATGCACCAGTTGGCTGTCGATGGACGGCGGCAAATGCTCAAACCATTCGGTATCGTTACGGCGTAGCGCAATATCCAGCGCCAGAATATCTTCTACTTTATCGGCATGTACTGCCTGATAGCGGATAGCAGCGCCTGCCGCCGCAAAGCGGTGCAGAAATGCTTTGTTGCCCTCTTCAGGAGTACAGGCAAAGAAGTCCCCTTTAGCACTGGCAAAAAACTGCGTCAGCCAGTTTTGCGCTTCAGCAATCCCGTCCCCGGACATTTTCAGCAGCAGGTGATGCTCATATTTATCGCGCCATGTCTTCATACGCGACGGCAGATGCGATGGGAACAGGCCACTGATTTTTTGCAGTGAGCGGTCGGTAAAATGTGGTTTAAAGAGTGCGGCTTTTTCAAGTAGCGCATCGGTACGCCCCTTCATTGTGAAGAAAAAGGGCATCTTGTCGGTACCGAGCTTATCGATCATCAGGAAGGTGTCTTTACCATAACGCTCGGCAATATCATAAATATCCCGATGCATGTATTCGCCAGCAACCGGCAGATGGGTAAAGTTCGCCAGTATATGACGGCGGATTTCGGTCAACACCCCGGTCTGGTTGGTCCCAATATAGAACACCTGCTGACGCTCTTCAGCTTTGAATGTATCCAGCCGTACGGCGAAAACTGCCAGTTTTCCCGCGCAGCCGGAGGATTCAAACAGCCGCTTTGGATCGGCATTATAACGCGCAGGGGTATCGGCAGTGATATCGCGAACGCGTGTCACATAATCATGATCGTGGCCCTGTCGCTGATCATGGAGAATATCTGCGGCATTAATACGCTCATCGTCGAGTTTGCTGAGGATCTGCTCCGGTGTTTCCCCCAGTGAAATACCGAGGTGGTTAACCAGCGCCAGTTTGCCTTGTTCATCAATACGGGCGAACAGCGACATTTCGGTATAAGCCGGGCCGCGTTGCACTAGCGAACCGCCGGAGTTATTGCAAATCCCGCCAATTACCGACGCGCCAATGCATGACGAACCGATAACGGAGTGCGGTTCGCGCCCCAGTGGCTTCAGCGCTTTTTCCAGAGAATAAAGTGTTGTGCCAGGGTAAGCCAACACCTGTTCGCCGTTATCCAGCAGATGGAGTTTATCCAGACGCAACGTGCTGATTATCACAATATCGCGATCATAGTCGTTGCCATTTGGCGTTGAGCCTTCGGTCAGGCCGGTATTCGCTGCCTGCATTAAAATGATTTTGTCAGCCTGAACACAAGCCTGCAGAACACGCCATAACTCCAGCAGCGTTCCCGGAAAGACGACTGCCAGCGCATCGCCCTGGCCTGAGCGAAAGCCTTTTCGGTAGCGGGCTGTTTTTGCCGGTTCGGTGAGCAGATGAGAGGAACCAACCAGGCGTTTTAATTCATTGATGAAGGCGCTGTTATCGTGAGTTGTTGAGAAGGACATGTTCCACTCCTTGTGGTGGGTATCTTTTTTATGTCACACAATTTTTTTATGTCACACAATAGTAGTCCGCTAAAAACCCGACAGGCAATGAATTCTCAGAAAAATCAGAGTCCAACTCTGCAAGACGTGCCAGGATTATGGCACACTGCATTTCTTGCGCGGCCAGACCGCTGTTTAAGCTGAAAAATTCAAGAGAGTAGACGACATGAAATGGCTATGTTCTGTAGGTGTCGCTGTGAGCCTTGCACTGCAACCCGCAATGGCAGAGGCGTTGTCTGGTAACCACCCACTGACGCCGGAAGCAAGGGATGCATTTGTCACTGATTTGCTCCAGAAAATGACCGTCGATGAAAAAATCGGCCAGTTACGTTTGATTAGTGTCGGGCCGGATAATCCGAAAGAGAAGATCCGCGACATGATTAAAGTAAGTCAGGTCGGGGCCATTTTTAATACCGTCACCCGGCAGGATATACGCGCCATGCAGGATCAAGCGATGCAGCTTAGTCGTCTGAAAATCCCGCTCTTCTTCGCCTACGATGTAGTGCATGGTCAGCGTACCGTTTTCCCGATTAGCCTGGGCTTAGCCTCCAGTTTCAATCTTGATGCAGTAAAAACAGTAGGGCGAGTTTCAGCATATGAAGCGGCAGATGATGGCCTGAATATGACCTGGGCGCCAATGGTTGATGTTACGCGCGATCCGCGTTGGGGCAGGGGATCGGAAGGGTTTGGTGAAGATACTTTCCTGACGGCGGAAATGGGGCGCACTATGGTAGAAGCGATGCAGGGTAAAAGCCCGGCAGATCGCTACTCGGTTATGACCAGCGTGAAGCATTTCGCCGCGTATGGCGCCGTTGAAGGCGGCAAAGAGTACAACACTGTCGATATGAGCCCACAGCGCCTGTTCAATGATTATATGCCGCCGTATAAAGCGGCGCTGGATGCGGGCAGCGGTGGGGTGATGGTGGCACTTAACTCCCTTAACGGTACACCGGCCTCATCAGACTCCTGGTTGCTTAAAGACCTGCTGCGTGATGAGTGGGGTTTTAAGGGCATTACCATCTCTGATCACGGTGCTATTAAGGAGCTTATTAAGCACGGCACCGCCGCGGATCCAGAAGATGCGGTGCGTGTGGCGTTGAAATCAGGCATCAATATGAGCATGAGTGACGAGTACTACAGTCAATATCTGCCCGGCCTGATCAAGTCGGGTAAGGTGACGATGGCAGAACTGGACGATGCCGCTCGTCATGTGCTGAATGTGAAGTACGATATGGGGCTGTTTAACGATCCCTATAGTCACCTTGGCGCGAAAGAGAGCGATCCGCAAGATACCAACGCCGAAAGCCGTTTGCATCGCAAAGAGGCGCGTGAAGTTGCGCGTGAAAGTTTGGTCCTGCTGAAAAACCGTCAGCAAACTCTGCCGCTGAAAAAAGCAGGCACCGTAGCTGTGGTGGGGCCGCTGGCTGATAGTAAGCGCGACGTTATGGGGAGTTGGTCGGCAGCCGGTGTGGTTGAACAGTCTGTTACAGTACTGACGGGTATTCGCGATGCGCTGGCGGGTAAAGGAGACGTGATTTACGCCAAAGGCGCGAATCTTACCAACGATAAAGGAATCGTCGACTTCCTGAATTTGTATGAGGATGCGGTAAAAGTCGATCCGCGTTCACCAAAAGAGATGATTGATGAAGCGGTGGCGGTAGCGAAAAAGTCGGATGTCGTTGTAGCCGTGGTGGGGGAAGCGCAGGGGATGGCGCATGAAGCCTCCAGCCGTACCGACCTGACTATTCCGCAAAGCCAGCGTGACTTAATCGCGGCGTTAAAAGCGACCGGTAAACCACTGGTGCTGGTGCTGATGAACGGTCGCCCGCTGGCGCTGGTAAAAGAGGATCAGCAGGCGGATGCCATTCTGGAAACCTGGTTCGCCGGGACAGAAGGGGGGAATGCCATCGCCGATGTGCTGTTTGGTGACTATAACCCATCTGGCAAACTGCCCATCTCTTTTCCGCGGTCTGTCGGGCAGATCCCGGTCTATTACAGCCACCTGAATACTGGACGCCCATATAACGCCGATAAACCAAACAAATATACTTCTCGTTACTTTGATGAAGCTAATGGCCCGCTCTATCCCTTCGGGTACGGCTTAAGCTACACCACTTTTACAGTATCTGATGTCAAGCTTTCTGCACCCACCATGAAACGAGACGGCACAGTTACTGCTAGCGTAGAGGTGACAAACACCGGCAAACGGGAAGGGGCTACGGTGATTCAGATGTATGTGCAAGATGTGACAGCTTCTATGAGCCGCCCGGTGAAACAACTGCGTGGCTTTGAAAAGGTAAATCTGAAGCCGGGTGAAAGCCGCACGGTGACTTTCCCGATAGATATTAATGCATTGAAGTTCTGGAATCAGCGGATGAAATATGATGCGGAACCAGGCAAGTTCAATGTCTATATTGGTGTGGATTCAGCGCGAGTGAAGCAGGGCGAATTCGAACTGCTGTAATACTACCGACGAGCCCTGGCGCTACGCTTACCGGGTCTTCCTGGCCAAATAAACGCAGCGCCATCAGGCATAAAACATTTTAATAGGTTACGGTGAGCGTCACCGTATCCGCATAGCTTCCTGCTTCCGGCATATCTGTACCCGCAGGAATAACACCATATACGGGCGCTGTTACCGCAGCGCCCGTACCGGTTCCGGTAGCTACCGGGTTAGTGGCATCATTGATACCAATAGTGGCGCTGTGAGCGGCATCAGAATAAAGGTTGTAGGGAAGTACTCCTGTACCAGCATCGGCCATCTGCCGCTGAGAAGCAGCAACGTTCTGACCACCGTCTGCAGTCAGAGTCCATGCTGTTCCAGTGGAGCAGAGTGTTGATACGGCACCGTTTGCCACGGTACCTGTAGTGGTATCCGCTGTCACATCCGCGGTGAGGCTTGTAATATTACCAAAATCGAGTAGTGCAGGGCCTGTCGCACCAGTTGCGGAGGTATTGACAGAACAGGACGCCTGCACAGTAGCCTGAACTTGTAGTGTACCCGTAGCCGTCGCAGCGTCTGCAACAAGCGGTACGGCTGAGAAAGAACATAATACCAGTAAGACTCTTTTCATGACGATTTCCTCTTGGTTAGCGATAGTTACAACGCGCCAGCGACTGACTTGCCATTTAACATGGCCTCAATTTGGTAGTGATGACCTGCCATCGGCGCAAAGCGGGTGCCGACCATGTCGAAATCCCGGTAGCTGTGGCCGAGGATATACCCATTGATTGAATTCACTTTCAGTGGCAGTTTTCTGTTACTGGTTTTGTCAATTAAATAAACATCAGTCAGTAATGCGTGGCGAATACCATCATTACGTGCTGAGATAAACCATCCCCTACTGTCTTGCTTCATACTCCATGTCACGCTGGCAATTGCATCTGCAGGAGTAATAAAAAGCGGGTGCGAGGTACGAAGACTAAATTTCACTCCCTCACCAGTGGTTCTGGGATCGACGGGCCGGGGAATTTCATCAATGATTATCCGGTAGGTTTTTTCCTTTTCAGGTCTGCCAGTTAATCTATTAAATATCCTTACGTTATAGGATCTGTCAGGAGCCAGTTTTACAAATGGTGGGCTGATGGTGATGTCATTTGTCTCCTGAAAAATATCGTTGCCTTGTTGTTGAGACCAGGCAAAAACCCGTAACTGAATTTGTGTTATTTCAGGTGAATCATTTTTAATAGTCATGGAAATTGCTTTTTGCTGTTCATTCATTTGCAAAGAGACAGGAGAAATACTTAATGCGCCCGCATACGCCTGTGATACCGTTATAAATAACAGCACCAGTAAATATGAGCTTAACTGCAATAAAATCTTCCTCATGCTATATGCCTCTTATCATGTTATGAGCGAGCGCTTAGTAAACTTTTTAAATCAGGCGCTAATAATTAACCGTCAATGTGACACTATCGCTGTAATTACCAGGAATAGGGACTGGTGTATCCGGGGTTATCTCACCATAAATAGGTGTCAGTTGAGTCGAACCGTTTCCGGTACCGGAGGCGACAGGATTCGCCGGATCGTCGATACCAATAAGAGACGTATAACTACTGTCATTATATAAATTGTAGGGAATGGTTGTGGTGCCATCACTTATCTGGCGCTGTGTGCCGCTGAGGTTGCCGCCGCCGTTTGCTATGAGTGTCCAGGGCACACCATTGGAGCAAATGACCGAAGCTCCGCCCTGGCCGGGTACAGCACCAGTCGTGTCCGCACGAGCCCCCGAACCTATGGTGAGGACGCCAAAATTTAGTACCGCTGGCGCGGGGGTGTTTCTGAACCCCGAAGTGTTGATGATACAGGTCGCCACCAGGGTCGCGTTGACAGTCATAGTTTGTGTTGCTGTCTCAGACATAGCGGGCGTTGTTAACATCGCGCTGAGCGCCATGCCGATCAGTCTGTTTAGTTTCATTTCCTCTACCTCTTATTAATAGGAAATTGTCACTATGACACTGTCCTGATATGCCCCAAGTGTTCGGGGCAAGACGCTACCCGTTGCAATTTTCCCGTAAACAGTATTAAACGTCTGTACGGCAGTGCCTGTCCCACTGATGCCAGTGGTACTATCCCAAATGGTTGTCCTGCCCGCAGTGGTATAAAGCTGATAGGGCAGGAGGCTGCTGCCATCGCTTCCTGCCATATTTCGTTCACCGCTACTGGCACGATGAAGACCATCCCCCATATACATGGTGTAAGGGGTGCTCAGACTACAGGTGAAATAAACACTCCCCTCGGCGTTGATATCAGCAGGCACGACGTCAATCGCAGGGATATTTCCGAAGTCGATATTATTAATGGCATCAATTGAGCAAACCTTCGGTACCACAATCGTGAAGGTATAAGTCACTGTGCCCCAGTCTTGCCCATCACCATCCGGGCCACTCTGGCCCGCTTTTGTGCATGGTGAGCCAGTGCTGGCGCCTCCCTGCATATCAAGCGTAAAGCGTACGGTAACGGTATAGGTACCCGGAGGTACTGTGCGGGCCGCCCCGGCGGGAATGGTTATTCGGATCGAACTTAATAGCGGGCCGTTTGTTGTACCGGAAGTCCCTACCGCTTGCGTTCCTGCTACGCCATACCAAAGCCCTGCCCCGGCAGCGACACTCGTTGGCGCCGGGTTAGGCGATGCACTCCCTGTCCCCGCTGTACCGTAAACGCTATAACCCAGGGTGTAGTTTGTTCCGTTATAAGCGATAGCGGAAGATTGACCTGTATAATTATCCATATAAAGACAAACCCATGCGCTGTAGTTGGGTAGAAATATGGATCCTGAACTACAAGTCCAACTGTCATTAATGGTAATAGTCTGGGCCTGTGAGATAGTTGCAGCGGTATAGGTATAAGTTGTGCTGTTCAGGCTACTGTTACAATAAGCAGCCTCAGCTTTTGGCACTGGTAAGAAATAGCATAGAGAAAACAGCCCCAATAACAGGCTGAAACGAAGTAAGCGCATTATTGGCATAGGAGGTCTCCTATATTGGTCCGTGCAGACGACGATCCTTGCCAGTTGAATTGTGCCCGGCAGGTACCTTTATTCAGCATATTTACGCTGAGGTGATTCTCACCATTTTTTAAACCACGGAGGTAAACAAGACCGTCATAGCCGACAACGGCGCCATATTCGTTATTCAGAGTAACTTCATATCCGGGTGGAATAACCTCGTGAGCTGGGGTCAGGTATAATTTTGCAGTTGCGCTGTTAATTTTCGCGCTGCGAAAATCCACTACTGCGCCACGCCGCCAACCAGAAATCGCAATTTGTTCAGTGCTGGCTGGTTCCCATCCTTCCTCAGTATCTGCCGCCTCAATAAAGATTTGGTTTTCTACCCAGGGTTGAGTATGAGATATGAGAAAGTTCCCCTCAGAATCACTTTTCCCGAGTTGCACTCCGCCATTCAGCACCGAGCTACCTGGCCCCGCGTTTTTGACGATTGCAAAGGCATCACCGATTTCATTAGCGGCAAATACATTTCCGCCAGCGGCGACCAGAGAACCCGTCGCCGACAGGGTTGTTTGATGTTCGCTGCCTGATTGTGCATATTGTGCATTAAGCCATGCGGCACGCGTACGATAATCTCCGCGAATACTGGCAAAGTCTGATCCTTTATCATAATGAGTCGCATTGACTCCCCAGCCAAATGAATTTACTTGCTGACTACTTGAACTGCTGAAGTCCTGGCTATAACCCGTTCTCTCCTTATCTTTCATAATGCTGGTAGTGGAAAAAACTTTATTATCAAATAAATTGACACGAACGCCGAGCCACAAACTATAGGATTTGTCATGGGTAAGGTCTTTATAAAAATTTGAATAAAGCGTCACGTTGTTAGTAATGTTGCTACTGGCATTTAACGAAACCGTGCGATATGTATCATTCGCCCAGCCTATTTCGTTATAATAAGCGCTCAGCGAGAGCCTCGAGGAGGGGGACCATGCCAGTCCATAACGATCTATTCGGTCGGCAATAGAACTGTAACTGATTAAATCATATAGATAAGCATCATCCGGGTAAAAAGTATTACGCTGGCGGTTAGCATATTTCTGCTGATAAAGCATGTTGGCAACGCGTGCGGCATCAAAATAATTATCATAAGCGCGTTGCGTACTGGCATTAAAAGTAACCTGTTTCGTTAAACGTCCTTCAATGCCAGCCAACATTAAATTTCCGGACTCTCCTTTATATTCGCTATGCGCTGCATCCAGATTCACTGCGGCCATACCGCCGAGCGTTTTTGCAACCCCGGCCCCGATATTGACTAATCCATTTGATGTTGTTTCCGTATGACCAGTTAATGTGGTGGTAGGTAACCAGCCATAGCGAAGAGATGCCATGCCAAAAAGATGATCGTCATAGTCATTAGATTTGGTGGCATAACCGAAGCGCGGAACGCCAATGTCAACAGAATATTCCGCCAGTCCCCGGCGTAATACTTTTGGGGTATAGTAAAATGACTCTGTGGTAATAATTTGTCGTCCGGTCGCGTCGCGAGTAATTAACGTGACATCATTGCCCGATACCGAGGGCAGCATATTAATATCAAAAGGTCCGGAAGGTACATCCCCACTATAAATACGCTGCTGGTTGACATAAAGATCCAGCGAGGTAGGGAGCGCTGCCTGCCCCGACCATGAGGGGAGAGCGGTGGTTATGATATCGGAACGCTGTTGATAAGCGCTGGCAACCTGAAACCCAGCCAGACGCACGCTGCTTCCCCACTCTACGGTATTGCTGGCGAAGTCTCCCAGAATCCATGAACGCACCGTTTTCGGATCGACATACTGCCAGTAGCTATCGAGACGGATAAATTCGTTATCATTTACCGCATAATCACCGTTATTATACAAACCGGAGCTAACAAAGTTTCCATAATCACTACTAAAAATTCCCTCCAGATTTGCAGAAAAAGCATCGCCATATGAGCTGGTTACATTATAAAAACGATAGTTAAGTATGCCGGCGGTAATTCCCCCGACATCCAAATTTTTTTGCGTATCGAAGCGGCTTCTTCCCATATCTATTTGATATGGGTTCAATTGGCTTGCTGGTAGTTGAATATCAACACTTTGGCTCTCAACATGATATTGATAGACAAGGTTCGGAATATCACTAAGTTTAACTAATTGATTATCCGCGACGTTTGCATCAGTTTTTATTCTTAACTGTCTCAGGTCTTTACCATAGGCTAATAATTCACCTTGCTGATTTTGCTGAAAATTACCAAAGTCATCTGCTTTGGATTTGTTGATATGAACTTCAAGGACCAGCGTGGTTAAATCATTAATTTGTTCTGCGGGGATTTTAGGAATATAAAGTGGTGATAACCCTCTCGTAGATGAAGCTGTTTGTGCTTCCGTAGTCTGAACAATGCTCTGGCTGGGTGAAGGTATTGAAATCGGAGCAAGTGTTGTCCTCTCTGCCTGCACTGAAAGTGAAACAGAGCTGGAAGATAATATCATGGTCAAAACGAGTCTTTTTTGACATATTATCATTTGGTTGCACTGTTCTATTAAAATTAAGAAAAATCATGTTCTCTTTAAGTGTGGGAGGGCAAAGAGAACTCCAGAGCCATGGTGGAAATCAGATTAAAATAACTGCAAACGCATAACTTTTAGAATCATATTTGTTGTTATTGATCCCTAATAAATATTTATGAAGCGTGCTTTTAAAAAACAACCTTGTTTCGTATTGACAAGTTTTAATTCTTAAATGGTAGGAAGTGCTTGTCACCAATATTTCAAGCGAATCAATTAACGTGACATTATGTCAGAGCGACATGCTAATAATAATAGCAGTGTATTGCTTAAAAAGCGTGATTTACAACCAAAGCGCGATTTTTCGTCTACGCTTTTTCTCAAGCTGCTGAAAAAAAGCAGTAAAAAAGAGGATAAATAATGACGTATAGAAAAACATTAGCCTTGATACTGGCGCTTGCAACGACAGTGAGCTTACCGCTGCAAGCGGCAGAGCCAATCAAAGTAGGATCAAAAATCGATACTGAAGGTGCGCTGCTGGGTAATATCATTTTGCAGGTGCTGGAAAGCCACGGCGTAAAAACGATTAATAAAGTGCAACTTGGCACCACTCCAGTCGTGCGTGGAGCGATAACATCTGGCGAACTGGATATCTATCCTGAGTATACAGGCAATGGCGCGTTTTTCTTTAAAGATGAGAACGATGCCGCGTGGAAAAATGCACAACAAGGCTATGAAAAAGTTAAAAAGCTGGATGCGCAACAGAATAAGCTAATGTGGCTCACCCCCGCGCCAGCAAATAATACCTGGACTATTGCTGTGCGCCAGGATGTGGCTCAGAAGTATAAACTTGCCTCACTGGCGGACCTTAGCCGTTATCTGAAAGAGGGGGGCGAATTTAAACTTGCCGCTTCAGCGGAGTTTATCGAGCGTACCGATGCTTTACCCGCTTTTGAAAAAGCGTATGGCTTCAAACTTAAACAGCCACAATTACTCTCCCTGGCAGGGGGGGATACGGCGGTCACAATTAAAGCCGCTGCGCAACAAACGTCTGGAGTGAACGCGGCAATGGCTTATGGCACTGATGGACCGGTGGCGGCGCTGGGGCTACAAACATTGAGCGACCCCAAAGCGGTTCAGCCTATTTATGCTCCGACTCCAGTCGTGCGTGAGGCAGTGCTGAAAGCCTATCCACAACTGGGTGAGTGGCTAAAACCGGTATTTGCCAGCCTGGATGAGAAAACACTGCAAAAACTCAATGCCAGTATCGCTGTTGAAGGGCTGGATGCAAAAAAAGTGGCTGCGGATTATCTGCAAGAAAAAGGGCTGGTTAAGTAAATATCGATATGGATGTTTCAATACGCTGCCATAACCGGGTGCTATTGCTGTTAGTCGTAGCAGCACTGCTTGCTGTATGGCTGCCATTTATTAACTATGCGCCAAACCGGCTGGTTTCGGGCGAAAGTCGCCAACTATGGCAAATTTTTCCCCCGGGCTGGCTGTTGGTGCTGTGTGTGTTGTTATTGCTAAGCTTGATCCCCGGGCGTGTTGCACTGGTTGTCACACTATTATTGGCTGAGGTGCTTTTCTGGTTGTTAATCTGGGCTGCAGGTAAAGCGGCAACCGATCTTGCGCAAGCTGGAGCTCCATTGGCCAGAACTTCCCCTGGAAGTGGTTTATGGCTCTGGCTGGCAATAACACTGCTGGTGTGTAGTGATGCTATTCGGCGCATTGCCTCGCACCCTGTCTGGCGGTGGTTGCTCCATGCACTAATCTGGAGCTTGCCTCTTTTCTTTTTACTTAGCGGTGAGCTGGATAATCTCTCACTGCTACGCGAGTATGCTAATCGCCAGGAAGTCTTTAATGATGCGCTGCTACAGCACCTGACTCTGCTATTTGGCACAATGTTACCTGCACTGGTTATTGGTTTCGCCGTCGGGCTGTGGTGTTATCGCCACCCGGCGCGTCAGGGGCCAGTATTCACCCTCCTTAATATTATCCAGACTATCCCCTCCGTTGCACTGTTTGGCCTGCTGATTGCTCCACTGGCCGGTCTGGTGTTGCAATTCCCGATACTTGCCAGACTAGGGATAGCCGGTACGGGTATGACGCCTGCATTAATTGCCCTAGTTCTTTATGCGCTGCTGCCGTTGGTTCGTGGGGTGGTTGCTGGCCTGAATCAGGTGCCGCCGGATGTGCTTGAGAGCGCCAGAGCGATGGGCATGAGCGCTCGCATGCGCTTCTGGCAGGTACGTATACCGCTGGCTCTGCCCCTGCTGTTGCGCAGCCTGCGTGTGGTGGCGGTGCAGACGGTAGGCATGGCGGTCATCGCTGCTCTGATCGGTGCCGGCGGATTTGGGGCTTTGGTCTTTCAGGGGCTGTTGAGTAGTGCATTGGATCTGGTATTGCTTGGTGTTATTCCGGTGATTGCGCTGGCGGTGATTGTGGATGCGTTATTTGGTTTAGGGCTCGCGCTGCTGAGGGTGAAACAGCCATGATTGAGTTTAACAATGTCAGTAAAAGTTTTGCCGGACAGCAAGCTGTGAGCAATCTTAACCTGCACTTCGAAACCGGTGCTTTTTCAGTGCTGATTGGTACCTCTGGTTCCGGTAAATCCACGACGCTGAAGATGATTAATCGGTTGGTAGAACATGATGAAGGCACACTTTTATTTGCCGGAGAGGATATTTGTCGTCTGCCCGTGCTGGAATTACGGCGCCGCATGGGGTATGCCATTCAGTCCATCGGGCTGTTTCCCCACTGGACGGTAGCGCAAAATATCGCCACTGTTTTGCAATTACAAAAATGGTCACGTCAAAGGCGTGATGCGCGTATAGATGAACTTATGGCACTGCTTGGGCTGGAGCCATCACTTCGTGATCGCTTCCCACACCAGCTCTCAGGAGGGCAGCAACAACGGGTTGGTGTTGCCAGGGCGCTGGCTGCAGATCCCGAAGTGTTATTAATGGATGAGCCGTTTGGCGCACTTGACCCGGTTACGCGTGGTGCGTTGCAGCAGGAGATGGTGCGTATTCACCGCCTGCTGGGGCGTACCATAGTGCTGGTGACCCATGATATTGATGAGGCCCTACAACTGGCTGACCATCTGGTGTTAATGGATGGCGGTAAAGTGGTACAACAGGGAACACCGCTCTCCATGTTATCTTCTCCACGCAATGATTTTGTACGAGAGTTCTTCGGGCGCAGCGAGCTAGGCGTGCGTCTGCTTTCGCTGCGACAGGTTAAAGACTATCTGCGTCCGCAGGAGGCAGCAGCTGGTGAACCACTACAAACCTCAATGACATTGCGCGAAGCGCTGTCTGCCTTCGTGGCCCACCAGAGCGAAGTGTTGCCAGTGAACGATACGCAGGGTAATCCTTGCGGTGTTCTCTATTTTCGCGATTTACTGCGCGTGGAGGCTGGCAGTGAAGATTCTGCGTGATCCTCTCTCATGGCTAATCGCGTTGTTCGTCGCGTTGTTGATATGGTTACCTCATAGCACTGGTTTTTTTAGTGCACTCTTTCCGCAATTACCGCGTCCTGTCTATTTACAAGAGAGTTTTTTCACCCTCACCGTTGCTCATTTCTGGTTGGTGGCGGTTTCCAGTGCAATTGCCATCATTTTGGGGCTTGGGGTAGGTATTCTGGTCACTCGGCCGTGGGGACTGGAGTTCCGCCCGTTAGCCGAGACTATTGCCGCTGTCGGACAAACTTTTCCACCGGTGGCGGTGCTGGCCATTGCCGTACCGGTGATGGGGTTTGGCAAACAACCTGCTGTTATTGCACTAGTTCTTTATGGCGTGTTGCCTATTTTGCAGGGCACGCTGGCGGGTATTGCCGCAGTGCCTGGCGGTGTGCAAAGTGTGGCGCAGGGGATGGGAATGAGCGGCTGGCAACGATTAGTGCAGGTGGAATTACCGCTGGCAGCGCCAGTGATCATCGCGGGTATCCGCACATCGGTAATCATAAATATCGGCACCGCTACTATTGCTTCAACGGTCGGGGCCAGTACGCTCGGCACGCCGATTATCATTGGTCTGAGCGGGTTTAATACGGCTTATGTTTTGCAGGGAGCTGTGCTGGTGGCGCTGGCTGCGATTATTGTCGATCAGGCATTTGAGCGCCTGGCTCGCTTATTCAACCAACACCGCCACGTACAATAAAGGAGTAACCAGCAAGCATGACACCGCCGATCCCGCTGATAGCCATTAACAGAAAAATGGCAATGACAAGAATTTTCGCTGGCTTCATTTTGTATTCCTTATAAATAAGCCAGCTATTATAGAGGAGTGCGGTTGTTAACGAAACATTAAATGCCTAGCAGCTGTACGGTATGACCATTTTCCTGCCACTCTGCCATTTTTTGCTGTTGCGTCGCGGTAGGGGTTTCACCACACCACACCAGCACCGTGTGACCGACAAACATTTCCGGTCGCAGTTGCGCCAGTGAATGTGGCAACACATCTACACGCCATCCTTGCTGGCTAGCTATCCAACCTTCCAGCCATAATCGGGTTGCGTCTTGCACATTCCAGCCGATTAATAGTGCGTCTCGACCCTCTTTTTTGCGTGCGGCGGCAAGGCACAGCGCGATATGGTTGATGAGCAGCCCGTCAAGAAGGCTGAGCATCGCGAGCAGCGTGGGCTGTGGGTCTTGTAAGCGGTGGCGTACCGGAAGCAGCAAATGCCTGGAGAGCGTCTGCGCGGAGTAGTTGCGCGTACACTCTTTAAACCATTGACGCAACCGTGGCAGGTTTCCATTTTGCAGATGTTCAAGCAGCAGTTCTTGCTGTACACGCCAGCCATTACGGGTATCAATCGATTCTTTGCACAGCAGCGCCTGCACCTTACTGACCTTCACTCCTGTGTCTACCCAGCGCTTAATTTCCCTGATGCGTTCAATATCCGCCTCGGTAAATAAGCGATGTCCCCCATCTGTACGCTGTGGTTGCAATAATCCGTAGCGGCGCTGCCAGGCCCGTAGTGTGACGGGATTTATATCGCATAACAACGCCACTTCACCGATTGTGTAAAGCGCCATGGTTTCACCTTTGCAATAAACCTCCGTTTTAACTGTAGCCGCTGTTTATCTTTGCAGCATGATTTGTCTGAAAATTGTTCGTTTATGGGGCTAAAGCGAAATGAAGGGGGTGAAATTTGTGATGCTGAGCACGATTTTCTATTTTTTTGCAATGCTTCAAAGAAACGAATGGCGACAATCTGTATGTTACGCGGTTTCGCTAGTCATGGTGTGGTCGGTATGTACGAGTTTAATCTGGTGTTGCAACTGCTTCAGCAAACGTGCGTCTTTTTAGTGATCGCCTGGCTGATGAGTAAAACTCGTTTATTTATTCCGTTGATGCAGGTTACCGTGCGTCTGCCGCACAAATTATTGTGCTACGTCACCTTCTCTATTTTCTGCATTCTTGGCACCTATTTTGGTCTGCATATTGAAGATTCCATCGCCAACACGCGCGCGATCGGCGCGGTAATGGGTGGGTTGCTTGGCGGCCCGCTGGTCGGTGGTCTGGTGGGCCTAACCGGTGGGTTGCACCGCTACTCAATGGGCGGTATGACTGCGCTGAGTTGCATGATATCGACAATTGTCGAAGGCTTACTTGGGGGACTGGTGCATAGCTGGTTGATCAAGCGTGGACGTACTGATCTGGTCTTCAGCCCCCTTACCGCCGGGGCGGTCACCTGTGTCGCGGAACTGACACAGATGTTGATCATTTTGTTAATTGCCCGCCCGTTCGATGATGCCTTGCATCTGGTGCAGAGTATCGCTGCGCCAATGATGGTAGCCAATACCATTGGCGCGGCGCTATTTATGCGCATTCTGCTGGACAAACGCGCGATGTTTGAAAAATATACCTCTGCGTTTTCTTCGACTGCGTTAAAAGTGGCAGCTTCAACGGAGGGTTTTCTGCGTCAGGGTTTTAATGAAGAGAACAGTATGCGTGTAGCGCAGGTACTGTATAAAGAGCTAGAAATCGGCGCAGTAGCCATTACCGATCGCGAAAAGCTGCTGGCTTTCACCGGCATTGGTGATGACCACCATTTACCCGGCCGGCCTATCTCCTCCATATGGACGCAGCGGGCGATAGAGACCGGTGAAGTGGTCTACGCGGATGGCAATGAGGTGCCATACCGCTGCTCGCTGCATCCACAGTGTAAGTTAGGTTCGACACTGGTGATCCCGCTGCGGGGGGAGAACCAGCGGGTGGTTGGCACTATCAAGCTCTACGAGGCAAAGAATCGCCTGTTCAGTTCTATCAACCGAACGCTGGGCGAGGGGATTGCCCAATTGTTGTCCGCGCAGATCCTCGCCGGGCAGTATGAACGGCAAAAAGCGTTGCTCACGCAATCAGAGATCAAACTACTGCATGCGCAGGTTAATCCGCACTTCTTATTTAATGCACTTAATACGCTTAAAGCAGTGATTCGCCGCGATAGCGAGCAGGCCGGGTTGCTGGTGCAATATTTGTCGACCTTTTTTCGCAAAAACTTAAAACGCCCATCGGAGATAGTGACCCTGGCCGATGAAATTGAACATGTGAACGCCTATTTGCAAATCGAAAAAGCACGCTTTCAGTCGCGCCTGCAGGTGCAGTTACATGTACCAGAGACATTGTCACATCTTCGGTTACCTGCTTTTACGTTGCAACCCATTGTAGAGAATGCCATTAAACACGGCACATCGCAGTTGCTCGGCGTTGGCGAAATCACCATTAACGCCAGCCTTGAAGGGCAGCATCTGCGGCTGGATATTGAAGATAATGCCGGATTATACCAGCCAAAAAGCGATGCCAGCGGGTTAGGAATGAGCCTTGTAGATAAGCGTTTGCGAGCCCGTTTCGGCGACGAGTGCGGCATTGCCATTGCCTGCGAACCTGATACCTTCACCCGAATTACGCTACGGCTCCCGCTGGAGGAAGAGGCATGTTAAAAGTGCTGATTGTCGATGATGAACCGCTGGCGCGGGAAAACCTGCGTATTTTACTGCAACAGGAGAACGATATTGAGGTTGTCGGTGAGTGCGGTAACGCAGTAGAAGCTATTGGTGCCGTGCATAAGCTGCATCCGGACGTCTTGTTTCTCGATATACAGATGCCGCGTATCAGTGGGCTGGAGATGGTGGGGATGCTTGATCCCAGCAACCGGCCCTATGTGGTGTTTCTCACCGCCTTTGACGAGTATGCGGTGCAGGCGTTCGAAGAGCACGCTTTTGACTATCTGCTCAAGCCCATCGAGGCGAATCGTCTGGAAAAAACACTCACCCGTCTGCGCCAGGAGCGTGGCGTACAGGACATCTCTGTGTTGCCGGAAAACCAGCAACCGCTGAAATTTATCCCCTGCACCGGCCATAGCCGTATCTGGTTATTACAAATGGAAGAAGTCGCATTTGTTAGCAGCCGCATGAGTGGTGTGTATGTTACCAGCCAGGGCGGTAAAGAAGGGTTTACCGAGTTGACACTACGTACGCTGGAGAGCCGTACGCCATTGGTACGCTGCCATCGTCAGTATTTAGTGAATATGGCACATTTGAAAGAGATCCGGCTGGAGGATAACGGCCAGGCCGAGTTATTGCTGCGCGATGGTTTGACGGTTCCCGTGAGTCGGCGCTATCTGAAAAATTTAAAAGAGGCGCTGGGGTTGTAAAATCCGCCACGATGCCTACACTGCGCGCTGGTTCACTATTCTGGTAAATAGATATGCTCAATAACGATATCCTGCGTAGCCTGCGCTATACGCTGCAAGCTGATAATAATGCTCTGGTGCGAATTCTGGCGCTGGCAGATACGCCAGTGACAGTAGAGCAGATTACACCCTGGTTACGTAAAGAGGACGAGGAGGGCTACAAACCCTGTCCGGATATTGTGTTATCCGCTTTTCTTAACGGCTTGATTTATGAAAAACGGGGCAAAGACGATAGCGCGCCGCCATTGGTGCTGGAGCGTAAACTGAATAACAACATTGTACTCAAAAAGTTGCGTATCGCTTTTGCATTAAAAACCGATGATATTCTGGCTATCCTCACTGCACAGCAGTTCCGGATATCGATGCCGGAGATCACCGCCATGATGCGTGCGCCTGAGCATAAGAATTTCCGCGAATGCGGCGATCAGCTGTTGCGCTACTTTTTGCGTGGGCTGGCGAGCCGGGTGCAGAAACCACAGCAGTGAAAAGTGATTCTGAAAGGAAAATACAGCGCCGCAGCAGGGGCGCTGTTATTTTGAAGGCCTTGCCGTTATCTGTTGGATTAATGACTGATTTGAGCAAGATCCTCTTCTGTCAGACCGGTCATCTTCATCACGGTTCGGCGATCAAGGCCGTTAAGCAACATTGTACGGGCTATTTTAAGGGTAGCTTCGCGTTCACCTTCCTGCCGACCTTCCTGTCTGCCAAGGTTAAAGCCCTTCTGTTTAAGCTGCTCTGCGATGGTCATAAGTTCATCCTTATGCTTCGGCACCCGCTGTGCCAGTTTACGTACAAAGGTCTCTGCATCTGAAGCTTCGCCTGCCTGTACCAGATAGTTTATCAGCGAAGCAAGCTGATGTCCTGTCATCTGTTCGGCCAGCATCAGCACGGGCAGCCGCTCCAGCAGCGCGGCCATATCGCGCTGGCGGATATGTTTCAGCACCAGGGCCAGCGCCGCCACACTGCGGTGCTCCATGATTTCGTCGTCGGGGATTACCGTCACATCCACCAGCGGGAAAGCGCTGCCGTAGAGTTTTTCCGCCAGTGCCGGGTCATCAAACTCATCCAGCCAGCGGATGGCGTAGGGATACGGACGACGCCTGCCGGCGTAGAACAGGACCGGGATTACCAGCGGCAGCTTTCTGTGCCCGGCATCAAGATGGCGCTGCATGACCGCCACCGCATAACGCAACATGCGAAAAGCCATATGCCGGTCCGGGGTGGACTGATGCTCCACCAGTACGTGAATGTAACCCTCCCCGCTGACGGTTTTCAGGCTGTAGAGCACGTCACTGAAGAAGGAGCGCAGCTTGTCATCAATAAAACTGCCGGACTCCAGCTTCAGGGTGGAGAAGTCGCATGCCGCCTGCAACTCCGCAGGCAGGTGCAGTTGCATAAAATCCCGGGCGGTGTCGGGCTGGTCAAGAAACGCCTTAAATACCTTATCATGGGGTGTGCCGGGGGAGTTTTGGTCGTCATTCGCTTTTTCGTCCGTCATTACCCTTTCCGTTAACATTGGTTACTATTAGAATGCTAATTATTATAACGGAGCGCTGACACGCATTTTGCGAGATAATACGCAAGTTAAGGAACAGGAGAGAAAAAGCGACGAAAGGTGCCCTGAAATAATTACTAAGACATTAAATGGCCCGGCAGCCTGATACCACCGGGCAGAATGTTTATTTCGTGGTTTCTTTAAATCCACGCGCTTTTAACAGCTCTGCGGATTTTTCCATACTAATTCCATCCTGCACCGCGCCGGTAAATTCAGCGCCTTGCAGAGCCGGTAGATCGGCTACATTCACCGTGGTGTAATCCACATCCAGCGTCTCTTCGGCATAGGTATCTTTATAATCGACGCTCTCCTTAATGCCTTTCACGTTTTGATATTTATTGCTGATGGGATCGAGTTTAATCTTCGCCTCTTCGACATTTTTAGCGCCAATGGATGAATAGTAGATCTTGTTATGCGCAGTCTGGCGCAGCACTTTGTCATCTTTGTAGTAATAGGTCAGCGTTATTTCAGTGCCTGGCCCGGAAAAGGTAAAGGTTCTGCTTTGATCATTATCCCCACAGCCGCTCAGGCTGAACAGTAATGCGATAGAAAAAAAAGCTGCGATTATTTTTGCGAATTTCACGGTGATTCTCCTTATGTCCATGTGACGGTTCTCAGTATAGAAAAAGGCGCTGATTTCAGCGCCTTTTTTAGATTATTTAACCTGTTGCCCCGCTTTTGCTCCGCTATCCGGGCTGAGCAGGAAAATATCCTTCCCACCTGGACCTGCGGCCATCACCATCCCTTCTGAGATGCCGAAGCGCATTTTGCGTGGCGCAAGGTTTGCTACCATCACCGTTAAACGTCCAATCAGCGCACTCGGATCCGGATAAGCTGAACGAATGCCGGAGAAGACATTGCGTTTTTCGCCGTCCAAATCCAGTGTCAACCGCAGCAGTTTGTCGGAACCCTCAACAAATTCCGCATTCTCGATCAATGCTACCCGCAGATCGACTTTGGCGAAATCGTCGAAGCTTATCGTTTCCTGGATAGGATTATCCGCCAGCTCACCGCTCACTGGTGCGGTCACAGCTTTCACTTCTTCTTTGGACGCTTCCACCAGTGACTCTACCTGTTTCATCTCAATACGGTTATACAGCGCCTTGAAGGTATTAACTTTGTGGCCCAGCAGCGGCTGCTCGATAGCATCCCAGCTCAGTGTAGTGTTGAGGAAGGCCTCCACGCGTTCACTGAGCGACGGTAGCACAGGCTTCAGCCAGGTCATCAGCACGCGGAACAGGTTAATACCCATCGTGCAGATAGCCTGTAGGTCCGCGTCTCTGCCTTCCTGTTTTGCGACCACCCACGGAGCCTGTTCATCGACATAGCGGTTAGCGACATCGGCCAGCGCCATGATTTCTCGCACTGCTTTACCAAACTCACGGCTTTCCCACGCATCGCCGATAGTGGCAGCGGCGTCGGTAAAGGTTTTATACAGCTGCGGGTCGGCCAGCTCAGAGGCCAGCACGCCATTGAAGCGCTTAGCGATAAAACCGGCGTTACGCGAGGCGAGGTTAACCACTTTGTTCACAATGTCAGCGTTAACGCGCTGCACGAAATCTTCCAGATTGAGGTCGATATCGTCAATGCGTGAAGAGAGCTTCGCCGCATAGTAGTAGCGCAGGCTGTCAGCATCGAAATGGTTCAGCCAGGTGCTGGCCTTAATGAAGGTGCCGCGGGATTTGGACATCTTCGCGCCGTTAACGGTTACATAGCCGTGTACGAACAGGTTTGTTGGCTTGCGAAATCCGCTGCCTTCCAGCATTGCAGGCCAGAACAGACTGTGGAAGTAGACAATATCTTTGCCGATGAAATGATACAGTTCGGCATCCGAATCTTTTTTCCACCAGTCGTCGAAGTTAAGATCGCCACGTTTGTCACACAGGTTTTTGAATGACCCCATATAGCCAATTGGCGCATCCAGCCAGACGTAGAAGTATTTGCCCGGCGCACCCGGAATTTCGAAGCCGAAGTAGGGGGCATCGCGGGAAATATCCCACTGTTGCAGCCCGGATTCGAACCACTCCTGCATTTTGTTCGCCACTTGCTCCTGCAGCGCACCGCTGCGTGTCCATGCTTGCAACATGGCGCTGAATGATGGCAGATCGAAGAAGAAGTGTTCAGAATCACGCATCACTGGCGTAGCGCCGGACACCACAGATTTCGGCTCAATAAGCTCGGTTGGGCTATAGGTTGCGCCGCACACCTCACAGTTATCGCCGTACTGATCCGGTGATTTGCATTTCGGGCAGGTGCCTTTCACAAAACGGTCCGGCAAGAACATACCTTTTTCCGGATCGTAGAGCTGAGAAATTGTGCGGTTCTTAATAAAACCGTTCTCTTTAAGGCGCGTATAAATCAGCTCCGACAGCTCACGGTTCTCATCGCTATGCGTCGAGTGGTAGTTATCGTAGCTGATATTAAAGCCCGCAAAATCAGTCTGATGTTCCTGACTCATTTCAGCAATCATCTGCTCCGGAGAGATCCCCAATTGCTGTGCTTTCAGCATAATTGGCGTGCCGTGAGCATCATCGGCGCAGATGAAGTTGACCTGATGGCCGCGCATTCGCTGGTAACGGACCCAGACATCAGCCTGGATGTGCTCCAGCATATGGCCGAGGTGGATTGAGCCGTTGGCGTACGGCAGTGCGCACGTTACCAGAATTTTTTTCGCGACTTGAGTCATAGTGAGTGTTACGTCTTCTTGAGAAAAAGGGGTATCGATAGTACCAAAACGGCAAATAATGCTCCAGGTGATTAGGGCACTTATCCATAAATGAATAATTGTTACCTCTGGGTTAAACTTCCCCACTACAATGTCGTTTTTAAAACTACTACAAAGGAGTCGGGATGAGTTCGCAATCCCAGGCCAAATCACCGGAGGCCTTGCGCGCCATGGTTGCCGGGACGCTGGCAAATTTTCAGCACCCAACCCTGAAGCATAACCTTACCGTTCTGAAAGCGGTGCATCACGTCGCCTGGCTGGACGACACCGTGCATATTGAATTGATCATGCCGTTTGTCTGGCTCAGCGCATTTGAAGAGCTGAAAGAGCAGTGCAGCGCAGAGCTGCTGCGTATCACCGGTGCGCGGGCAATCGACTGGAAGCTGTCGCACAACATCGCCACCTTAAAACGGGTCAAAAATCAGCCGGGGATTAACGGCGTAAAAAACATTATTGCCGTGAGCTCAGGTAAGGGCGGAGTTGGCAAGTCTTCTACCGCGGTGAACCTTGCGCTGGCACTGGTAGCAGAAGGGGCAAAAGTCGGCATTCTTGATGCTGATATCTACGGACCTTCGATTCCGCTGATGCTGGGGGCGGAAAATGAGCGTCCTACCTCGCCGGATGGCACGCATATGGCGCCGATTATGGCGCACGGGCTGGCAACCAACTCGATTGGTTACCTGGTGACAGATGAAAACGCCATGGTGTGGCGCGGCCCAATGGCCAGCAAAGCGCTGCTGCAGTTGTTGCAGGAGTCAATGTGGCCGGATCTCGATTATCTGGTGCTGGATATGCCGCCAGGTACAGGTGATATTCAGCTTACACTGGCGCAAAACATCCCGGTCACCGGTGCGCTGGTGGTGACCACACCGCAGGACATTGCGCTGGTTGACGCCAAAAAAGGCATCGTGATGTTCGAGAAAGTAGAAGTGCCGGTGCTGGGTATTGTTGAGAATATGAGTATGCATGTGTGCAGCAATTGCGGTTATCACGAACCGATTTTCGGCACTGGCGGTGCCCAAAAGCTGGCACAGCAGTATCACACCCAACTGTTGGGGCAATTGCCGCTGCATATTTCCTTGCGTGAGGATCTGGATAACGGTACACCAACGGTGGTCAGCCGCCCGGATAGCGAATTTACCGCTATTTATCGCCAGCTTGCTGACCGCGTAGCCGCGCAGCTTTACTGGCAGGGTGAAGTCATCCCCAGTGAGATCGCGTTTCGCGCGGTGTAATTGAAATAGCCGGGTGGCGCTGCGGTTGTCAGCCTGACAACCGCAGCGCCATCAGGTAACCGCTATTCAATCCAGCCGATAGTGCATCAACACATAGTTTCCTTCCGGCGACTCCCCTTGTGCTTCGATACGCCAACCGTGGCGTTGATAAAACCTCAATGCACCCTCGTTACGCTGCAAACATTTTAGTGCGCCGGTGCTGGTGAAGGTGGACTGGACATGTTTGAGCAATGCGCTGCCAACACCTTTACCCTGTTGTTGGGGGTCGACAAACAGGTTATGCAGGAAGTTATCGTTTGCAGCAACCGAGGCGAAACCCAGACGATGCCCATCTTCTTGGGCCACCCAGATAATTTCATCACGGGTGGCCGCGTCGAAATCCTCCAGTTGCCAATCGCGTCCGTCGAGCCATGTCCAGCAACTTTTCCGGGCGTGCAAAAAGAGGGTACGTAAAAAAGGTCTGTCGCTCTCCTGCCAGCGGCGAATGTGTAATGTCATCGTTTAGTGCTGGTAAAAGATATCACCACTGAAAGCTTTTAGGATTTTGCCATCCACGTCGGTAATAAGTACGTAATTCCCACCCATGTAGGTCCAGTGGCTACCGACATCCGGGGCAGGCAGATTACGTTGTTGCCACTGTTTGATATTGTACTGATCGCTGCGATACATCTCTGGCACCGTATCGCCAATGGTGAACCTGGTAAAATCAGCCACGAACTCTTTAACTTCGTATGTTTGTGTTCCCGTTGCCGTGGCGACCTGCGGTACGGCGAAAGCCGACGTAGCACAGACCAACAGCGCCCCCAGAAGCAGCATTCTCGATTTGCCCATTATCTCTCCAGATTTTTATATATGTTTCGAACAGTTGCATATCTTATAAGCCATCATTGCTGTAAATGCATGACTGAGCAACTGCGAAAAAATAACACTTGGTAAAAAGTGTAAGCAAAATCCGGTATACAAAGAAAATTAATTAAGGTTTGGCACCACAATATCGGCGCTGATACGCAAACCTTGTTCGTCAAAAACCATGCAGTGCTGGTTGTCGAAGGCAAGGGGGATTTTTTGCCATGGACGGAAGTGGACGTCACCAGGTAGCAGGATTTTAATATTGTCATGGCCGTAGCACTGACCAAACAAATAGGTATTGTTACCCAGTCGCTCCACAACCTCACACTGGAACTCCAGCGGTGTACCACGTGTGATATCGGTGGAGAGGTGTTCAGGGCGGATCCCTAATGTTACTGTTGCACCGGTTTTTAGGGGTGAGGTCGTAAGGCGTAGGATCAATTCATGCCCCTGCGCTAAGGTCACGGTCACTTCGCCTGGTTGCCAGCGGTTTACCGTGGCGGGCAGAAAATTCATTTTCGGAGAGCCAATGAACCCGGCGACAAATTTGTTTTTCGGATTGTAGTAGAGCGACATCGGCGAACCGATTTGCTCGACATTGCCGTAATTCATCACCACGATTTTATCGGCCAGCGTCATGGCTTCTACCTGATCGTGAGTGACATAGACCATGGTTGTTTTCAGCTCCTGATGAAGGCGAGCAATATGGAGCCGCATCTCAACGCGCAGCTCGGCATCGAGGTTCGATAAAGGTTCATCAAACATAAATACGCGTGGGTTGCGTACAATGGCACGACCAATCGCGACACGCTGACGCTGACCACCTGAAAGCTGTTTTGGTTTACGGTCTAACAGATGGCTCAGTTGCAACGTTTTCGCCACCATCTCTACCTGGCGGCGGATCTCCTGCCTGGGCACTTTATTGACTTTCAGACCGTAACCCATATTTTCCGCTACCGTCATATGGGGGTAGAGCGCATAGGACTGGAACACCATTGATACGCCGCGGTGAGCTGGCGCGACATCATTCATCACCTCGTCACCAATTAATACTTCACCCTCGCTAACCTCTTCCAGCCCGGCGATCATCCGCAGCATGGTCGATTTACCACAGCCGGAAGGGCCGACAAACACGGCGAACTCGCCATCTTCAATTGAGAGATTCACATTATTTAGCGTTACAGTTTCGCCAAACCGCTTGGTGACATTTTTCAGCCGTATATTGGACATCAACGTTCCCCTAAATTTTGTTTTGTAATCCGTCATATCAGGCAGTGTCGCTGACGTTTTGTTTTACGTATAACAATTATTCGTCAGTGCTGTCTGAAAGCCAAAGCGCCTGTGCTGACTATAACTTCCACTATTTTTGCGCCCTATATTCAATTTCCATTTCTGTAACGGCTGTCACACAACTGGCAGCTTCATCTCGTTTTATTGCTACTTAAAGCGTAACGTATAACAAAGCATATAAATCTGATGAATATGATTTAACGCCCGCAAAATCAGGATGTTTATTGATCACTCACTCTGATTTTGCACCATAAAAAACCACTGAATGTTATACCTTGACATGAGGTAGATAATGAAAAAGAACACCCTTACTGCACTAATCCTCTCTACTCTTGTTGTCGGCAACGCCGTCACTCTGTCGGCACATGCTGCTACACAGCAACTTAATGTCTGGGAAGACATCAAAAAGTCTGTCGGTATTCAGGACGCCGTGCGTGATTTCGAACAGAAGTACGATGTTAAAGTCAACGTGCAGGAGATGCCCTACGCCCAGCAACTGGAAAAATTGCGCCTTGATGGCCCGGCAGGAATTGGTCCAGATGTACTGGTGATTCCTAATGATCAATTGGGTGCAGCGGTTGTGCAGGGATTATTGACCCCCCTGGATTTGAACGAAGAGAAGGCCGCCGCCTTTACACCCGCTTCTATTAACGCTTTCCGTCTCGATAACGCTTTTTATGGCCTACCTAAAGCGGTAGAGACGCTGGTGCTTATCTACAACAAGGACATGATCGACAAGCCATTTGAGACGCTGCCGCAATGGCTTGATTACTCGAAAAAACAGCGTGAAAACAACCAATATGGCCTGCTGGCTAAGTTTGATCAAATCTATTATAGCTGGGGCGCAATTGGGCCGATGGGCGGTTACCTGTTCGGTAAAAATGATAAAGGTGGTTTTAATCCGCTGGATATCGGCCTCAATAAACCTGGTGCAGTTGAGGCTGTTACCTTTCTGAAAAAATTCTACGCTGATGGCGTTTTCCCATCCGGCATCCTTGGGGATAACGGGCTGAACGCTATTGATTCATTGTTTACAGAGAAGAAAGCCGCGGCAGTGATTAACGGCCCATGGGCCTTCCAGCCTTATGAAGCTGCGGGTATCAATTATGGTGTTGTGCCGCTTCCCGCCTTGCCAGATGGCAAACCAATGAGTTCTTTCCTCGGCGTAAAAGGCTATGTCGTCTCTACATGGAGCAAAGACAAAGCACTGGCCCAGCAATTTATCGAGTTTATCAACCAGCCGCAGTATGTAAAAACGCGCTATATCGCTACCCGTGAGATCCCGGCACAGAAAGCGATGGTTGACGATCCGGTGATCAAAAATGATGAAAAAGCCAGTGCCGTTGCGGTTCAGGCTACCCGGGCCACGGCGATGCCGGGTATTCCTGAAATGGGCGAAGTCTGGGGACCGGCTAATGCTGCGCTGGAGCTGAGTCTTACCGGTAAGCAAGAGCCACAAGCAGCGCTTGATGGCGCAGCTAAACAGATCAAGATGCAAATTGAAGCCATGCAGGCCAGTAATCAGTAATCGAAAGTGCAGGTGCGCCGGGTTGCGTCGGCGCGCCGACACCGTTTTGTCGGCTTGATATGCAAAGCACCATCAGGTTTAGGGGTTCAAAAAGGAGTCGTCCGTGATTATCAGTCCCAGCGAAAATTTTGCCAAAACGCATGGCGCAGGCCGTCATGCGTGGTGCGGGCTGCTGCTGGCCATTGCGCCAGGCTTTGGTCAGTTCTATCACCGTCAGTGGTTAAAAGGCGTTATCTTTCTGGTACTGCTGACCAGCTTTTGCGGCGTTTTTTACGATTTTCTGCGCGAAGGGTTATGGGGGCTATACACCCTGGGTGAAGAAGTGCCGCGTGATAACTCGGTGTTTCTTTTAGCGGAAGGGATTATTAGTGTGCTGATCATCGCCTTTGGCGTGGCGCTCTATTACCTTTCGTTACGTGATGCGTGGGTAAACGGTAAAAAGCGCGATGAAGGAAAAGCGCTACATAGCGTGCGCAAACAGTATCAGATGTTGCTGAGTGATGGTTTTCCCTATTTGATGATTACGCCAGGCTTCATTCTGCTGGTGTTCGTTGTCATCTTCCCAATCCTGTTTGGTTTCGCTATCGCCTTTACTAACTACAACCTCTACCACACGCCACCGGCGAAGCTGGTCGACTGGGTTGGCCTGAAGAATTTCGTTAATATCTTTACCCTCTCTATCTGGCGCTCTACGTTTTTTGATGTCTTGCAGTGGACGGTGGTATGGACGCTACTGGCGACAACGCTGCAATGTAGCGTTGGCGTATTACTCGCGATCCTGGTTAACCAGAAAGATCTGCGATTTAAGCCGCTAATACGCACCATTTTTATTCTGCCATGGGCAGTGCCGGGCTTTGTCACGATCCTCGTCTTTGCTGGCATGTTTAACGATACGTTCGGGGTGATTAATAATGCGATCCTGGCCTTTTTTGGCATCGCGCCTAAGGCCTGGCTGACCGATCCCTTCTGGACGAAAACCGCCCTAATCATGATGCAAACCTGGCTTGGTTTCCCGTTTGTCTTCGCGATGACTACGGGGGTGCTACAGGCGATACCTGACGATCTGTATGAGGCGGCAAAAATGGACGGCGCGGGGAGCTGGACGCGGCTACGCACTATTACCTTACCGCTGGTGCTGTACTCCATCGCACCGATCATTATTACTCAATACACCTTCAACTTTAATAATTTCAACATTATCTATCTGTTTAACAACGGCGGCCCTGCGGTTGCAGGCGCTAACGCGGGGGGAACAGATATCCTGGTGTCATGGATCTATAAGCTGACAATGTCCTCTTCGCAGTATGCCATTGCAGCGACAATCACCATCTTGCTGTCGATTTTTGTTGTCGGTCTGGCGTTGTGGCAGTTCCGGGCCACCAAATCGTTTAAAAACGATGACATGGCATAAGGGAGGAAATATGGCTAAGTCACAAAGTATTCGCCGCGAAAAGTGGGTCCGCCTGTCGCTCTCATGGCTGATTATCGTGCTGATATCGTTAATTATCATCTACCCGCTGATATGGACAATTGGCGCATCGCTGAATGCCGGTAATAGCCTGCTGAGCACCTCTATCATTCCAGAAAACATCTCATTTCAGCACTATGCCGATCTCTTTAACGGCCAGGTGGATTATCTGAGTTGGTACTGGAACTCAATGAAGATCAGCCTGCTAACGATGGTGTTGACCTTAATCAGTGTCAGTTTTACCGCTTATGCTTTTTCACGTTTTCGTTTCAAAGGGCGGCAGAATGGGCTGATGCTGTTTCTGTTGTTACAGATGATCCCTCAATTTTCTGCATTGATCGCTATCTTCGTGTTGTCGCAACTGCTGGGGTTAATTAACAGCCATATGGCGCTGGTGCTCATCTATGTAGCCGGAATGATCCCGATGAACACTTATCTGATGAAGGGTTATCTCGATGCCATTCCACGCGATCTGGATGAATCGGCACGCATGGATGGCGCCAGTAATTTTCGTATTTTTATTGAGATCATTATGCCGCTGTCGAAGCCGATTGTGGCCGTGGTGGCGCTTTTCTCGTTCACTGGCCCGTTGGGTGATTTCATTCTCTCCAGCACCATCTTACGCACCCCGGATCAATACACGCTACCCATCGGGCTTTATAACCTTGTGGCCCAGAAAATGGGGGCCAGTTACACCACCTATGCGGCAGGCGCTGTGTTGATTGCCGTTCCGGTGGCGATCCTCTATTTGGCTTTACAAAAATATTTCGTCTCTGGCCTGACCTCCGGCAGTACAAAAGGATAATCCAATGAAAAGAGTGACACCCGCTTTACTCGCTTTTTGTCTGAGCTGTTGTTTTACCAGTAGTGCCTTTGCTGTCGACACGGTAAAGACGCGTTCATTTGTGGGTATGCCTGCCGATTTCATTAAAGGCGCGGATATCTCAACGTTGTTGGATGCAGAAAAACAGGGTGCAAAATTCTACAACGATCAAAATCAGCCACAGGATGCCATTGCCATCCTTAAGGCCAACGGTGTGAACTATGTGCGGTTGCGCCTGTGGGTCGATCCACAAGATGCACAGGGTCAGCCATACGGCGGCGGAAATAACGATCTTGCCACCACCCTGGCGCTGGCGAAACGGGCAAAAGCACAGGGGATGAAGCTGTTGCTTGATTTCCATTACAGTGATTTCTGGACCGATCCGGGTAAGCAATTCAAACCTAAGGCCTGGGAGAAGATGGATTACCCGCAGCTCAAAACGGCGATCCATGACTATACCCGCGACACCATTGCTCAGTTCAAGCAGCAGGGTGTGTTGCCGGATATGGTACAGATTGGCAATGAGATCAATGGCGGCATGTTATGGCCTGAAGGTAAAAGCTGGGGGCAGGGAGGCGGTGAGTTTGACCGGCTGGCAGGGTTACTTAATGCTGCTATCGACGGGTTGAAAACGAACCTTACTAACGGCGAGCAGGTAAAAATTATGCTGCATCTGGCTGAGGGGACGAAAAACGATACCTTCCGCTGGTGGTTTGATGAGATCAGTAAACGTAATGTGCCCTTCGATGTGATTGGTTTATCTATGTACACCTACTGGAACGGCCCGATCAGCGCGCTACAGGCCAATATGGACGACATCAGCAAGCGCTATAACAAAGATGTCATTGTGGTTGAAGCTGCTTACGGCTACACGCTGGAAAATTGCGATAACGCGGAAAATAGCTTCCAGGCGAAAGAGGAAAAAGATGGAGGTTATCCCGGCACAGTACAGGGGCAATATGACTTTATCCACGATCTGATGCAATCCGTTATCAACGTTCAGGGGCAACGCGGGAAAGGTATTTTTTATTGGGAGCCGACTTGGATTGCCGTCGCTGGAAATACATGGGCTACTCCGGCCGGAATGAAATATATCCATGATGAGTGGAAAGAGGGCAATGCGCGGGAAAATCAGGCGCTATTTGATTGCCAGGGAAAGGTTCTGCCATCGGTAAAAGTGTTTAATTAATTTTTTGTCATTTTCAGGATTGTTAATATGAATAAATTTGCGCCTTTATCGCCGAAGGTCGCCTCGCTATTGCATGGCGCGGACTATAACCCGGAACAGTGGGAGAACTATCCCGGAATTATTGAAAAAGATATTGCCATGATGCAGCAGGCAAAATGTAATGTTATGTCTGTCGGGATATTTAGCTGGTCCAAACTCGAACCACAGGAAGGGAAATTTAATTTCGCCTGGCTGGATAATGTCATTGAGAAATTGTACGCCGCGGGAATCCATGTTTTTTTGGCGACGCCAAGCGGTGCTCGTCCGGCGTGGTTATCACAGAAATATCCAGAGGTGCTGCGTGTGGGGCGCGATCGTGTCCCGGCATTACACGGCGGGCGACATAACCACTGTATGACCTCGCCGATATATCGGGAAAAAACGGAAAAAATTAATAGGTTATTGGCTGAGCGTTATGGGCAGCATCCGGCAGTACTGGGCTGGCATATTTCAAATGAATATGGCGGTGAATGTCATTGCGCACTCTGTCAGGAAAAATTTCGCGACTGGTTGAAAGAGCGCTACCAGACACTGGATGCGCTGAATCATGCCTGGTGGAGCGATTTCTGGAGTCATACCTACAGCGACTGGTCGCAAATTCAGTCCCCATCGCCGCAGGGCGAGGTGTCGATCCATGGTCTGAATCTTGACTGGCGTCGCTTTAATAGCGCCCAGGTGACTGATTTCTGCCGCCATGAGATCACGCCGTTAAAAGCCGTTAATAGTGCATTACCTGTAACCACCAACTTTATGGAGTACTTTTACGATTACGATTACTGGCAGTTAGCTGAGCCGCTGGATTTCATCTCCTGGGACAGTTACCCCATGTGGCACCGGGATAAAAATGAATCGGTACTTGCCTGCTACACCGCCATGTATCACGACATGATGCGATCGTTAAAGGGAGGGAAACCGTTTGTGCTGATGGAGTCAACACCGAGCGTCACCAACTGGCAGCCCACTAGTAAATTGAAGAAGCCCGGCATGCATATTTTGTCTTCGCTACAGGCGGTGGCACATGGGGCAGATTCAGTACAATACTTTCAGTGGCGTAAAAGTCGTGGTTCGGTAGAGAAGTTTCATGGCGCGGTGATTGATCATGTTGGGCATCTTGATACACGCGTAGGACGTGAAGTCTGCGCACTTGGCGATATGCTGAGCAAACTCACGCTGGTAATGGGTTGTCGTACTGATGCCCGGGTAGCGATTATTTTCGATCAGCAAAACCGCTGGGCGCTGGATGATGCCCAGGGGCCGCGAAATCTGGGGATGGAGTATGAAAAAACCGTTAATGAGCACTATCGACCTTTTTGGGAAAAAGGGATAGCGGTTGATGTTATCAATGCGGATGTCGATTTCAGCGGCTATCAACTGGTCATCGCCCCCATGCTCTATATGGTTCGCGATGGCTTTGCTCAACGCGCTGAGGCTTTTGTTGCAGCAGGTGGACACTTAGTCACAACCTACTGGAGTGGTATCGTCAATGAATCTGATCTTTGCCACTTGGGCGGTTTCCCAGGGCCACTGCGTAATCTGCTGGGGATCTGGGCTGAAGAGATTGACTCACTGGCCGACGATGAGCGCAATATGGTCCAGGGGCTGGCTGGCAACGAGGCCGGGCTTCTGGGTCCTTACCAGGTGCGGCATCTGTGCGAGTTGATTCATACAGAAGCAGCACAGCCGTTGGCGACCTACCGGGATGATTTCTACAGTGGCAGCCCGGCTGTAACGGTTAATCATTTTGGTAAGGGCAAGGCGTGGCATGTAGCATCGCGTAACGATCTCGCTTTTCAGCGCGATTTCTTTGGCAATATTATTGCCGAACTGGCGTTACCTCAGGCAGTGGAGTGTGATTTCCCGCCAGGAGTGGTCGCCACTGCCCGTACGGACGGCGAACACACCTTCGTGTTTATCCAGAACTTTAGTGCCCAGCGGCAGACAATAACGCTACCTGCGGGCTATGAGGATTGCCTGTCTGCAACGGCAATTCTTTCCCCGCTGATGCTGACACCGTGGGATTGTCGCGTTGTCAGACGCAAAGCCTGAGTACTCTTGTCGTGCCTGCCTGTTTGGGCAGGCATTTTTTTATCTGCTAATTATCAGGAGTCGATGATGGTGAGTCTTAAATCTTTTTTGCACTATTTTTCTCAACCGCAACAGCCGGCATCGGTTAGCGAAGGTGAGATACAGAAAATTGAGCGACTGGCGCAGGCGTTTGGCGGCAGGGAAAATATTGCTAATGTTGACGCCTGTTTGACCCGTCTACGAGTGACGGTGAACGATTTGTCACGGATCGACTCACAGGCATTGCAAAATGAAGGCGCGCTGGGTGTTATTATTCTCGGACAGCAGGTACATGCTATTTTTGGTAAACAATCAGATGCCTTGCGCAAATTACTCGACGAGCATTTTTCTACTCGCCAATAAAAAAAAGGGATGCCCAAATGGGTATCCCAAATAACTAACCAGCGCAATATTTTTAGCGTATTACCACCAGGCTTCAACCTGAACACCAAAATTCCACGTATTATTCGCCGTTCCATCCTCGAATGACTTGCCATCCTCAGAATCATTTAAATAAGAGGCAAAGACACGTAATTCCGGACGTGACATAAAGTCTGGACCATCAGCCAGGCCTAATGCGATAGTATATTTCTCACCGCTCTGTTTATAATGCGTACCGTTGTTATAGCTCTCTTTCTGATAAAAACCACCCACTTCACCAATCAGACGCACATACTCGGTAAACTGGTACTGAGCGCGACCAACTAACGAAACTAAGCGGGATTTATCGGTATAGGCGGTGGTGTCATCGGCTGAACCGTAAGTCAGCACATGATTCAATGAGAAGCGATCGGTTATTGGAATCAGTCCGGTATTAATGACACGATAGCCACTGGCATCGTTGACATAATTCCACATGTCATACCAGCCTCCTCCTTGTGACACCATATTTTGGGCGAGTCCCTTATTCGCGTATTGCAGCACCAGTTTGTTATAGCCGCCAAACATATCCTGGCTGATCTCGCCGGTAACCATCACGCCGTTATCTGCGTCGTATAAGCCGCCATACTCTTTCTGTTTATTGGTGGGATTAGGCATTGCATAATCCACACCGACTTCAGTCCAGGCGCCAGCCCAGGGCTTCCAGCCAGCATAACGTAGATCGATATAGTTGATATTGACATCATTGTCGCCATCGACACGATAATCAACATCGTTGGCATCACCGCGGATCCAGGCGATGGAAACGGCTCCCGGACCAAGGCTGTAATTTTCAATACCCGCACCAGAACCGGAGATATTCCAGTATTTGGTATCAATGATGTGCAGATCATGACGCTGGTAGTAGCGTTTACCCCCCCAGATCACGGCATTGGGATCGCCTGGAATCAGCCCCTTGATTTGCAAATTCAACTGACGTAAACCAAACTCGGCATCATCGCCAAAGGTTGTTTCACTGTCATTTGAGCCATCAGAAACCATGCTTACCATGGTATCAAGATAAAAACTGACCTCGTCTTTTTTATACACTTCTGAGCCAAGTTCCAGCTCGCCATACGTGTCTGCTTCATTTCCCAGACGACCCAGCTTATTTTTTTGCCACTCTTCCATACCCCCGTCACCTGAAACCCCAACGCCTGAGCGCAGGTAGCCATGGAAATCGATAGGGAGGGAGCTTGCGGCCAGTAACGAAGGTGAAGTTAGCGCAGCGGCAAACGCAAGGGTAACTGTGCGTAGCGTAGTGTTCATATCTTTCCTCTTATTGTTTTGTATTACGTTCACATAAACGATGTCATAAAATGCCTAATTGTAAAAACAGGCAAACATACGATTCATAATGTGTGATTAACTGCAAATAAATCAGTGTTTTTTGTTAGTAAAAGAGAATTTTTTAAGGAAAGACTGTATTGTGAGCGTAATACTTACGTGGTCTTTTTTTGTGACCAAATAGTGTGGTGAGCGTTTTTTTAGATGGCCCCTGTTACAATCGATGCATAACAACATAAGGAACCGGACCATGAAGTCTAAAAGTGCCACATTAGAGGATGTTGCGCGTCATGCAGGCGTCTCTTACCAGACCGTGTCCAGGGTACTAAACAAGTCTGCCAATGTATCCGAAGCTACACGTCTCAAGGTGGAGAAAGCCATTGAGTTATTGCGATATGTACCCAATCGTCTTGCCCAGCAATTGGTTGGCAAGCAAAGCCAAACCATTGGACTGGTGACAACGTCGCTGGCGTTACATGCGCCATCGCAGGTTGCTGCTGCTGTAAAACGCTATGCAAATCTCGATGGCTACCAGGTGTTGATCTCGATGATTGATGAGAACGTCAATCATGATATCCAGTCAGCCATCAATGAACTGAAGTCTCAGTTGGTTGATAAGGTCATTATCAATGTCCCGCTGGAGACAGAGCAGGCACAGAAAATTGCCGCTGATAATGATGACATCGTGTGCCTGTTTTTAGATGTCGATCCCTATAGTTCAGTGTTTAACGTTTCGTTTAACCCGGCGGATGGCACGCGTGCCAGCGTCAAACATCTTTACGATTTGGGCCACCGGGAGATTGCGTTGCTCGCGGGGCCAGCGTCATCAGTATCGGCAAAATTGCGTCTGAAAAGCTGGATTGAAACCCTCAATAGTTATGGCCTTAGTCCAGTTACGGTATTTCACGGTAACTGGGATGCGCAAAGCGGTTATGCCGGGGCGTTGCAGATGTTGCGCGAAACACCCAATTTCAGCGCTGTGCTGGTAGGTAACGACCAGATGGCGCTGGGGGTGTTAAGTGCATTTCATCAGCATCAGATTGCGATCCCTGGAGAGAAATCAGTGGTCGGCTATGACGATACCTATGAAAGTTCCTTTTTCCATCCGGCACTCACCACAGTCTCGCTTGATCTTGACTTGCAAGGGAAAGAGGCGGTACGCCGTTTGCTGGACAGCGGCCATGATGATAGTGCACGCAGCTCGTCAGTGCTGCCCGCCCGCCTGATTGTGCGCCACTCAACCGGACCTCAGCAGTTACAAGGGACAAATTTGCAGGCTATCGCCGAGCAGTTACAGGCAATAGCCCATCAGTTGTGGAATAGGTAATTGGCTATGCCGTTAGAGTTGTCAGTAAGACGGAGAAAGCCGAAAACATAACGCCAAGCCGTTAAGATGAGAAAAAGCCAAATAAGAATTTATTTGGCTTTTGATTATTATTCTTAGACTAATAAATAAGAGGTTAGAATGCTTGCAAAGATAATGATAAATATGTAGTCCCCCAGCGTTATTTACATACGTTCTCCCTATCCTCAGTTTATAATGTAATTTATGGGATGAATTGACAGTAGGTCAAGGTAGGTGAGAGCCAGCGTGTATTATGCTGGCTATAGTTCAATGTGCATATTTAATACTGAACTTTGACTCTATGCTTTAAAAGCAAGGAGGTTGAATGTCAGAAATAAAATAAAAAACATGATCGTGATAAAAAGCAATGAAAACTTCACCTTTAACCATTTTGTCATGTCATCTGGCAAATTCTTGATGAAGTCATAATGTTCTGATTTCATATCTCTAACGATAAAAGATCCCTTTTTGACAATGAGAGGGAAGAAGAAAAAGAAGTCTTTTTGAAATGCTAAAAATATGCCTCCAGCCTGAGCAATGGTTATACCACCTGGTAGAAAACCAAACTTAGCATGAAATGCATCGCAAAGTAGTAGGTGCTGCTTATTCTTTAGTGTTGAATAACCAAATGCAGCAATAGTAGAAAAGATAAATAAGATAAATAAGATAAATAAGATAAATAAAATGGCAGTTACGCTTTTCATCCTATTGTCCCACACTGTTATAGATAAATTCGCCAACGGCCTCATCAGACGGTATCTTCATACGTTTCCATTGTCCTCCGTTGCTTATGTGATTGATGGGAGATGGGAATGACAACATTTTACATAAAATAGCCAAGCGTCAATCTTGGCTATGAGTGTTATTACTATCTTTCAACTAATGGAAGTAAAACCGCTAACATTATGAATGATAAAATAATACCAATAATGGGAATACGCAATTTTACACGTAACCAATCGGTGCATAGTCAGATAATTAATTGCCGAAAACATCATACAACTGTTCTCCGCCTAATTCCCCAACAGCACTCCCCACTGTGCTACCAGCGTACCCTAAACGAACGCTGCGCTTCATCTGCGTTAGGGTGTTGATGTAAGGCGATCGGCGGCGAGGTGAGTTCATTGGCATAATGTTTCATAAGTCCCTTAACTTATTATAAAAATAATCCCGAAGACCATTTTACAATCAATAACCCCATGTGCAATAAGTATTAAACTTAAGTAAAACCAGGTGGGTAACATTCAATGAATAGGGGGATATTCCTGGGATACCTCAGCAACGTTTTGGACGGGCTTGCATCAGCACGCCGCTTCCCCTAAGCTGGCAAAAAGTTTAGAGATTCAAACTACATGACTCGGGGTGCCCTTCTGCGTGAAGGCTGAGAAATACCCGTACCACCTGATCTGGATAATGCCAGCGTAGGGAAGTCAGATGCCTGCCCGGTGTCCCTTCTTCACGCCGGGCAGGAGCGAAACCATGCAACCTGACCAGCTTAATCGTGCACATATCGCGCATGTATTACAGCAATTGCGAAGCAGTTCCCCCCTCGTACACTGTATGACCAACGATGTGGTACAGACCTTTACTGCCAATGTCTTGCTGGCGATCGGTGCGTCACCCGCGATGGTGATTGAACGTGAGGAGGCACAGCAGTTCAGCGCCATTGCCGATGCGTTACTCATCAATGTCGGTACTTTAACCCGCGAGCGTGCAGATGCCATGCGCGCCGCTGTAAAAAGCGCTCGTGCAGCAAGTAATCCCTGGACACTCGATCCCGTGGCTGTTGGGGCGCTCACTTTTCGCACCCATTTTTGCCAGGACCTACTGGCGCTACAACCCGCAGCGATTCGTGGTAATGCTTCGGAAATCCTCGCTATTGCGGGAGCCAGTGCGGGCGGGCGCGGTGTTGATACTACTGATTGCGCCAGCGCAGCGCTCCCCGCGGCACGAACGTTGTCAGAGCAAACAGATGCTATTGTCGTCGTCACGGGCGAAATTGATTACGTTACCGACGGAGCGCGTACGCTGATGGTTCGCGGCGGGGATCCATTGATGACGCGAGTGGTGGGCACGGGTTGTGCACTCTCTGCCGTGGTCGCTGCCTGCTGCGCACTACCTGGCGATCGGTTGGTTAATGTGGCTGCCGCCTGTGCATTGATGGCACAAGCGGGGGCGCTGGCGGCAGCACAAAGCCAGGGGCCAGGGAGTTTCGTACCCGCTTTTCTTGATGCGTTGTATGCCCTGGGTCGTGAGGTTCATCAATGAAAAGAGTTAACGCATTAACTATTGCGGGCACTGATCCCAGCGGCGGTGCGGGCATTCAGGCAGACCTGAAAACCTTTTCGGCGCTCGGCGCGTATGGCTGTTCAGTGATTACTGCGCTGGTTGCGCAAAATACCTGTGGTGTGCAATCGGTGTATCGCATCGATCCTGATTTTGTCGCCGCTCAGCTTGATTCTGTGCTCAGTGATGTACGTATCGATACCACAAAAATCGGTATGCTGGCAGAGACGGATATCGTGGAAGCCGTTGCGGAACGCCTGCGCCACTACAGTGTGCGTAATGTCGTGCTTGATACGGTGATGCTGGCTAAGAGCGGCGATCCGCTGTTGTCGCCTTCAGCAGTGTCAGCGCTACGCCAACATTTGCTGCCCAATGTTTCGTTGATTACCCCTAACTTACCTGAGGCTGCCGCACTGCTTGATGCACCTCTGGCCGGCAACGAGCATGAGATGCATGAACAAGGAAAGGCACTACTGGCGATGGGGTGTGAGGCAGTGTTGATGAAAGGCGGTCATCTTGACGATGCTGAAAGCCCCGACTGGCTCTTTACCAGCCATGGCGCGCAACGTTTTACAGCCGCACGCGTGGCTACCCATAATACCCATGGTACTGGTTGTACGCTTTCTGCTGCTTTAGCCGCGTTGCGACCGCGTCATGCTGATTGGGCGACGACAATCACTGAGGCAAAAGCCTGGCTGACCGCAGCACTTGCACAGGCGGATACGCTGGAGGTAGGGCAGGGTATTGGGCCCGTCCATCATTTCCACCAGTGGTGGTGATCTGGACTGCGAATCGTGCCAGCGGATTATGCTGAAAATTGACCCCAACAATGGAAAATATCTTAGCCAAAGGCCAGGCTTGTTGTGCCCACCTCCTGGTGGGTGAGGACAACCACATTCGCTGCGTGCGAAGTTTATGGGAGCTTAGCTATGACAGATATTGTGCAAATACTTGGCAAAGACGCCGAAAGCCTGCTGCAACACCACTGTATGACCATCCCCGCCGATCAGCTCTATTTACCGGGTCATGATTACGTTGATCGCGTCATGATTGATAACAACCGCCCCCCTGCGGTGCTGCGCAATATGCAGTCCCTCTATAATCATGGTCGGCTGGCAGGCAGTGGTTATCTCTCTATCCTGCCGGTGGATCAGGGTATCGAGCACTCGGCGGGGGCTTCTTTTGCCGCAAACCCACTCTATTTCGATCCAAAGAATATTGTTGAACTGGCGATTGAGGCGGGATGTAACTGTGTGGCTTCAACCTACGGCGTGCTTGCTTCGGTATCGCGTCGTTATGCGCACCGCATCCCTTTCCTCGTCAAACTCAACCACAATGAAACGCTCAGTTACCCGACCGAATATGACCAGACGCTCTATGCCAGTGTCGAGCAGGCGTTCAATATGGGTGCCGTGGCTGTCGGGGCGACAATCTACTTTGGCTCGCAGGAGTCACGTCGTCAGATCGAAGAGATATCCGCTGCTTTTGAACGTGCTCATGAATTGGGTATGGTCACCGTACTGTGGGCTTACCTGCGCAACTCTGCGTTTAAGAAAGATGGCGTCGATTACCATGTTTCTGCCGACCTGACCGGGCAGGCGAACCATATTGCAGCCACCATTGGTGCGGATATTGTGAAGCAAAAAATGGCGGAAAATAACGGCGGCTATAAAGCGGTGAACTTTGGTTACACTGACGAGCGCGTTTACACCAAACTCACCACTGATAACCCTATCGATCTGGTGCGTTACCAACTGGCGAACTGCTATATGGGTCGGGCCGGGTTGATCAACTCCGGTGGCGCATCCAGTGGCGATACCGATCTTGGTGATGCCGTGCGTACTGCGGTTATCAACAAACGTGCAGGCGGCATGGGTTTGATTCTTGGACGTAAAGCCTTCAAGAAATCGATGGCTGACGGCGTGAAGCTGATTAATGCCGTACAGGACGTTTATCTTGATGAGAAGGTCACCATCGCCTGATCTTTTTCCTCACATGAACCCTTGTCCTTCCGGGGAGAGGGTTCATTTCTCCTACCGATCCGCATCACACTTCCCCTTCCATTTGTGAAAAATGTCACGCAAGGTCGTGCTAATGCCCAAAAATTGAGGAGCGCTTAGCGGTGATTGTCCGAGGATGTGTTGTATTTTTGTGCATACATTAAGTTCTGAAACGGCTTTTCAGAAAACCAAAGGACATGCAATGAAAATAGAATCTGTAAACGTTACCGTCTTTCAGCACCCTACACGACGGGTTTCCGACAGCGCCGGGCATTCGCATCCAGGGCCAGAAACCCAGGCAAAAACGGCGATGTTAACGATCACCGCAGATGATGGCTGTAAAGGGTATGCGTTTGCGCCACCTGAAGTGGTGCGCCCCTTTGTTTTAAATGCCTTTTTTCGCAAGGTAATGGTTGGGCAGGATCCCTTTAATCGTGAGCGGATCTGGCAAGATTTAGTCCATTGGCAACGTGGTAGCGCCCATCAACTTACTGAGCGCGCACTCTCATTTGTGGAACAAGCTTTATGGGATTTGATAGGCCGTAAGCTCAATATGCCGGTCTATAAATTACTCGGCGGTTATCGCGATAAAGTTCCGGCTTATGGCAGCACCATGTGCGGTGACGAGCTGGAGGGTGGGCTCTCTACCCCGCAAGAGTATGCAGCTTTTGCCGAGAAACTAGTGGCGCGTGGTTATAAAGCAATCAAGTTGCATACATGGATGCCGCCAGTCAAATTTGCCCCCAATCCGAAAATGGATGTCAAAGCCTGCGCGGCGGTGCGTGAAGCAGTCGGCCCGGATATTGACCTGATGATCGATGGTTACCACTGGTACAGCCGAACCGACGCGCTCTATATCGGCAAGGAGTTGGAAAAACTCAATTTTGCCTGGTTTGAAGAGCCAATGGAGGAAGAGAGTATGTCCTCATATGCCTGGCTTGCTGAAAATTTATCGATTCCAATTATTGGCCCGGAGAGCCTGGGCGGTAAACACCATAGCCGCGCTGACTGGGTCAAAGCAGGTGCCTGCGACATTCTACGGGCTGGGGCCAATGGCGTGGGGGGGATTTCACCGACACTTAAAGTGGCAAATCTGGCGGAATCATTTGGAATGGACTGCGAGGTACACGGTAACGGCGCGGCGAGCCTGGCAGTGATTGGGGCGATCCGCAACTGCCGCTGGTATGAGCGTGGTCTGCTGCATCCGTTCCTCGATTATGATCAACCAGTGGCGTATCTCCACAGTATCGTCGATCCGATGGACGATGACGGATTTGTCCATCTGCCGCAGGGACCTGGGCTCGGCGAAGACATTAATTTTGCGTATATCAAAGCCAATACCGTCAGCCACGACTGACAGATAACTACTCTTACCCTACATGGCGGTATACATGAAAAACAACTCTCTTGCCGGAGCGTGCATCCTCGCGCTCTCGCTAATGATAGGGGGCGGCGCGGCGCGAGCTGCAACACCGCCCGATCAGCTAATCATTGGCATGAACATGAACAATCTGCTGACACTCGATCCGGCAGCGATGACCGGAAACGAAGTGGTGGGCATTGTCGTTAACCTCTACGACTCACTGGTTGAGCTTGATCCCAATGAACTGACCAACGTTAAACCGGCGCTGGCGCAATCATGGACCATCAGCCCGGATGGCAGCACTTTGACTTTTCATCTGCGACAAAATGCGAAGTTTCACTCAGGCAACCCATTAACATCCCAGGATGTCGTCTGGTCAATGCGCCGCCTGATGCATCTTAACCTTGCACAAGCATCAGTATGGAAATCTTACGGTTTTAGCAAAAAGAATATTGAAAGGCAGGTCTCTGCCCCTGATGACTACACCGTGCAAATCCGGCTGCCCAAACCTAACGATCCGCAACTGGTGATCTACTCGCTGGGGGCGCTCGGTAACCTTGGTGTGCTCGACAGCAAAGTGGTGCAGAGCCATGCCGTCAACAATGACTGGGGCAACCGTTGGCTGACGACCAATGAAGCGGGTTCTGGCCCTTTTATGCTGGAAACCTGGCAGGCGAAAGATGTGTTGCGTATGAAACGCAACCCTGATTACTGGCGTGAAGCGCCAAAGCTTAACCGCGTGGTATTGCGCCACTTTCAAGAGTCACAAACACTACGGTTGATGATTGCCAAAGGCGATCTGGATATCGCCAACAATATGGCCGTTTCCGACATTAATGCGTTGCGAAAGGATCCCCACGTCTCTGTGGAAGCAGTACAAAAAGGGACGGTTTATTACGTGGCAATGAGCATGAAAGAACCGCATTTCGCTAACGCGAAGGTGCGCGAAGCCGTGCGCTATCTGATCGATTATCAGGGTATCAATAAAGCGTTGATGCCAGGCTACGGCGTGCTGCACCAACGTCCGATTAAAGCAGGTATGCCCTCGACGTTACCGGATCCCGGATATCGGTTAGATATTGCACGGGCGAAAAAACTACTGTCAGAAGCGGGTTATCCAAACGGTTTTGATACCACCCTGCGTGTCCTTTCAGACCAGCCATTTCTTAATATCGCGATTGCCGTGCAGTCAACGCTTATGCAGGCGGGCATTAATGCCAAAATCGTCACTGGTACAGGTAATCAGATTTATGGCGCGATGCGCGAGCGTAAGTTCGACATGCTGGTCGGGCGTGGCGGCAGTGGTGTTGAACCGCATCCCCACTCCAGCCTGCGTGCGCTGGTCTACAACCCTGATAATAGCGATGAAGCGCGGCTGACCAACTTTCAGGGCTGGCGCACCGGTTTTTATGACCAACCGCTCAATCAGATGATCGACAAGGCATTACTGGAACGAGATCCACAGCAACAAAAACTCGACTACCAGCAGATCCAACAGCGTTATGACCAACTTATCCCGGCGCTGATCCCGCTGTCGCAAATGGTCGATTCCGTCGTTGTGCGCAATGAAGTTATCAACTTCCAGTCACATCCTTCGGCCACCACTTTCCTGCGTGAAGTCTACAAGAGCCCTACTACCGGAGGAGATAAAGGATGAGCACGTTACTTCTAGCCCCCGGTTCGCGCGCCAGGCGCCTGTCGAAACGGCTGACGCAGGTTATCGTTACGCTGTTCGGCCTGCTGCTGCTGACCTTTTTTATTGGCCGCGTGATGCCAATCGATCCGGTTCTGGCGATAGTCGGGCCAGATGCCGACCACAGCACGTATCAGCAGGTGTATCAGCAATTAGGTTTCGATAAATCACTGCTGAATCAGTTCGGGATTTACCTCAATAACCTGTTGCATGGTGATTTAGGTAATGCATTGCTCACCGGCAAACCGGTGATGGACGATATCCTGCGCGTTTTCCCGGCAACGCTTGAGCTGGCGACGGTTGCCATCATTGTTGGTGCGGGGCTGGGTATACCGCTTGGCGTGCTGGCGGCTGCCCGGCGTAACAGTCTATCTGACTATGTCGTGCGCATTATTAGTCTCGCGGGTTACTCCACACCCATTTTCTGGGTGGGAATGATGGGGCTGCTGCTTTTTTACGCCTGGCTTGGCTGGGTAGGGGGAGCTGGGCGGTTGGATCTCGGTCTTGATGGTCTGGTGCCACACCGCACCGGTCTTATCACTATTGATGCGTTGCTGGCAGGAAATAGCAAGGTGTTCTGGAATGCCCTCAACCATCTGGTGTTGCCAGCTTCGCTGCTAGGATTCCACTCGCTGGCCTATATCAGCCGTATGACTCGTAGCTTTATGCTGGCGCAGTTGTCACAGGAGTTCATCATCACCGCGCGGGTTAAAGGATTAACCGAACGCCACGTCATCTGGAATCATGCGTTTCGCAATATTCTCGTGCAGCTCCTTACCGTGGTGGCATTGGCCTATGGTTCGCTGCTGGAAGGGGCGGTGCTGATTGAAACGGTATTCTCATGGCCAGGTTTTGGCTCCTATCTCACAGGTAGTCTGCTACTGGGCGATATGAATGCAGTAATGGGCTGCGTGCTGCTGGTGGGCGTGATCTTTGTGATGCTCAACCTGCTTTCGGACATGCTTTATCAACTGTTTGATCCGAGGACCCAATCATGACCGTATCCTTTGAAACACCGGTTGCCAGCGAAGCGCACGAGCGTACCCTGCGGCTGAAGCGGGGCCTGACCCGTGCAGTGGGTTTTATTGGCAAAATGACGCGCAATCCGCTGACCTTAATTGGTGGCAGCATCATTCTGCTACTGCTGATTGTGGCAATCTTTGCGCCGTGGATAGCCCCGTATCATCCGCTGGTACAAGACTTAAGCAATGCTTTGGTCGCACCGAATGCAACCCACTGGTTCGGCACCGATGAGTTTGGCCGCGATATCTTTAGCCGCCTGGTGTACGGCTCACGTATTACCCTTTATATCGTGCTACTGGTCTCCGTTACTGTTGGACCGCTGGGTTTACTGCTGGGGGTGACCGCGGGTTATTTTGGCGGCAAGGTAGATATGGTGCTGATGCGCGTCACCGATATCTTTATCTCTTTTCCCAGCCTGGTACTGGCGCTGGCATTTGTCGCCGCACTCGGTCCTGGTCTTGAGCATGTAGTGATCGCAATTACGCTTACCGCCTGGCCACCGATAGCGCGTCTGGCGCGTGCGGAAACCCTCTCACTGCGCCAGGCCGATTTTGTCTCTGCCGTGCGTTTACAAGGGGCATCGCCGGTGCGCGTGCTATGGCGACATATTGTGCCGTTGTGTCTGCCTTCGGTAATTATCCGTATCACCATGAATATGGCTGGCATCATTCTTACCGCAGCCGGATTGGGTTTTTTAGGGCTTGGCGCACAACCGCCAGAACCGGAGTGGGGGGCCATGATCTCAAGTGGGCGCACCTACATGATGGAGTGCTGGTGGGTAGTGACTATTCCGGGGCTGGCGATCTTAATCAACAGTCTGGCATTTAACTTTTTGGGAGATGGCTTACGTGACATCCTCGATCCTCGAAGCGAATAATTTGCCGCTGCTTGATGTGCGCAATCTGCATGTTGATTTTGTCAATGGACGCGATGTCACCCATGCGGTGCGCGGCGTCTCCTTCATGCTGGGCCGGGAAAAGCTGGCCATTGTAGGGGAGTCTGGCTCTGGTAAATCCACTGTTGGCCGGGCGCTATTACATCTGCATTCGAAGAGCGCGTGTATTGATGCCGAGAGAATGCAATTTGGCGATCTCGACCTGCTTCATGCTAATGAGGCGCAGATGCGCAGCGTGCGTGGCAAACGTATTTCAATGATTATGCAGGACCCGAAATATTCTCTCAATCCGGTGGTTTGCGTGGGCGATCAAATTGCGGAAGCCTGGCTGACACACCATCCGGGGAAAAAAGCAGAAGCAAAAGCCAGAGTGCTGGAGATGTTGGATGTGGTGCGTATCCGCCAGCCGGAGCGGGTATATCATCTCTACCCCCATGAAATTTCCGGAGGACAGGGGCAGCGCATCATGATCGCTATGATGCTTATCACTGATCCTGAGCTGGTGATCGCCGACGAGCCTACCTCAGCACTGGATGTTTCGGTGCGCCTGCAAGTATTGGGGCTGCTTGATGATTTGGTGAAGTCGCGCGGCCTTGGACTGATTTTTATCAGCCATGATATCAACCTGGTACGCAGCTTCTGCGATCGTGTGCTGGTGATGTATGCCGGGCGCATCGTGGAGTCCATCGCGGCAAGCGAGCTCTCTCAGGCGCAACATCCTTATACTCAAGGATTAATCAACGCCTTACCTGAAATCAACAATCGCCGCCCGGTATTGCCAGTACTGCAACGCCAGGCCAGTTGGCTGAACGAATAAGGAGAGCAAAATGATTAATGTACATAATCTTAACCTGGTTTTTGGCGAGGGGGAGAAGCGCAACCAGGTCTTAAGTGACGTCTCCTTTACGGTGAAGCCGGGGGAAATTTATGGCCTGGTGGGAGAGTCCGGCTCAGGAAAAACCACAGTATTGAAGTGTCTGGCTGGCTTATTTACCCACTGGCAAGGGGAGTTGGCAATTAACGGGCAACCACTGGAAAAGCGCATAAGTCCGCCGCGTTGTCGGCTGGTACAAATGGTGTTTCAGGATCCTTATGGTTCTCTGCATCCGCGCCACACCATTGGCGATATTCTGGAAGAGCCATTGCAAATTCATGGTATCAGTGACCGTGAGCGGCGTATCAACTCGTTATTGGATAAGGTTGGGCTTAGCCGTGCGTTTCGCGAGCGTTATCCGCATCAGCTCTCCGGTGGCCAGCGCCAGCGGGTGGCAATAGCCCGCGCGTTGATACTTGAGCCGCAGGTACTGTTGCTGGATGAACCCACCTCGGCGCTGGATGTCTCGGTGCAGGCAGAGATTTTAAATCTGTTGGCAGCGCTGCAACAGGAATCGCACCTGACTTACTTGATGGTCACGCACGATTTAGGGGTGATTGCGCATTTATGTCAGCAGGTGGCAGTGATGCAACATGGCAAGATCCTCGAAACTCTTAGCGTGGATGCACTGGTAAGCGGTGCCGCGCAAACGGATTATACGCAGATGTTGGTCACTGCCAGCCAGCAATATAGCCGCGAAATGGCGCGGCAAGTGGCAACTTTGTAGGTCTGCTAAGCGAACTACAGTCAACGTAATAGCGGACAGTCTGGCGGCAGGCGACACTGCAACGCGGCGGGCATCACTTCAATACGGAAGTGCTCGCCGCTGAGCGGTTCGCCGTCAAGATTAAAGGTGATTTCATGGGGTGCCCGTACCTCAAACCAGGGGGACTGAGCGTCAAGAATATGTGGATTCTCTTCCGGCTGTGGCTGCGTCAGTGTGGTAAAGAGAGTTGGCAGGATCTCATCACCCGTAAAAATTCGCAGTTGCAGCATACCATCGTTAATTAACGCCTGCGGGCAGAGCTGCTGCCCGCCGCCTGCTTGTCGACCATTGCCAATACCGATCACCAAGGCGTCGCCTTGCCAGCTAAAGTTCTCACCCGTGATTTGGCAGCGATCGGGTTTTAACGTATCCATGCGCATCAGGCCATGGATCACATAGGAAACGCTACCGAGCGCGGCTTTTAATTTCTCTGGCGTTTCGGTGGTAATACGCGTACCAAATCCCCCCGTTGCCATGTTGATAAAGCAGGTCTTGTCATTGACGAGGGCAATATCAATGGGCACCGCTTTGCCGACAATGGCCAGTTGCAGGGCTTTATCCAGCGCATCGGGAATGCCAGCGCTGGTAGCAAAATCATTCGCCGTGCCCAACGGCAGGATGCCCAACGCGGGAACGGCCTCTGTCTGCGAGGTAACCAGTGCCGTCGCGACTTCATTTATAGTGCCATCGCCGCCACCAGCGATGACAGTCGAAACGCCAAGCCGCTGTGCTTCCTGAACATAACGTTCGGCATCACCTTTTTCCCAGGTAACACGGACCTGAATATCCATGCCCTCGTCGCGCAACAATGTTATTGCCTCACGCAGGGTTTCATCACCGGCACTTTTACCATTGAGGATCAATAAACTTGAAGGAAACTCGCTCATCCTTTTTCTTCCTGGCAAAACTAGATGAACAAAGTGTACCGCACCGGGGAAAAGCGTGGGTAAAAACCAGAATAATGGCATAAAGGTGCGGCTGCTGCGCTTTAGCCACCATCATAACTTTGATGCCGTTCGGTTGAGGTTTGCGCCGGAAGGGGAGACACACAGACAGCGAAACAGCAATAATCCCATCAAGAATGTCACGCTAACAGCAATAGCCATAAGGATGTAGATGATATAAGTCGAGTCCGCAGCGAGGTAAATTAACAAACCGATAACAGGAAGGATTAATTGATTAATTAAAACTATCAATGATGATGTACTGGCAAAGACAGCGGGTTTAATTAGTTCAATGCGAATCATTCGGCATATGTTACCAGTGAAAACTTTTCCGACTATCGATAGGGCATAGCAACTGACAAAGACAACAAACGATGACTTATAGACTATTAAAATAACGGAACTCGCAGTGATTAAAATAACAGCAAACAGTAAGAGACTATTCCTGCTCGTTTTGGGCAGAAGAAAACCATACAGATAGGTGCCGAAAACACCACATATGCCTGCCGCTACGTCGATAAGACCAAAGTATTTGACAGGGAGCCCCATGCTGCGCTCAATCAGGGCGGCCCCACTTGATTCGACCAATCCATCGAACATGTTATTCCCTACAGCAAGCAGAACCGAGAAAATAATAGCCGGAGTTGAAATGATATAGAATAAAGGGCTTATGGATACTGTACTGGTAACGCTTTCAGGTGTGTTTTCTGTTGCAATAGGGTCACTCTCAAGATTTTTCGTTTTCACCAGGAAAAAGAGCGCATTCAGCACATATAGTAAACATGGCAATACCAACAGGCTACGATAACCATAATCGATCATCAGCATACCAATGGCCGGGCCCGCGATCATACCCAGAAAATCCATCCTGGAGATTAAATTGGCATGATGACTTTTTGTTGTGCTGATAAGTGAAACAATTTTTTCATAGGAGATAAGGGTCTGAGCATTGCCAATAGAAATCAGGCTACCGACGATACCAAAAGCAATAGCAATCATCAGGTCAGAAGAAAAATCAGCATAGATCAGAAACAAACATCCTGCTGTTTTAATACTATCTGAAATAACAGAAAGCAAGCGAACACCTAACTGATCAATATATTTCCCCAATAGAGGAATCAGGATGATTCTTGGTAGCCACCACAAAGCATAGGATAAACCAGAATACTCAATGCTACCCGTGAGCAGATAGACAACAACTGGTGTAAGGAAAACAATCAACCCATCGGCAGTTAACACAAAAAACAACATCAAGAAGAACAGGATGCTCATAATTATAATTTATACCTTTTCTTTTAAAAGGACCTTAACACGCTTTCCTGTATTTTCGTCAAACACAATCATTGCTTTTGGCGTGTTATGCGTGGGCGGTTTCTTGATGATCTCTTGTTGCATGGTGACTAAAAAATCATAATATTCATCATTGGCTTCCTGAGTGTTTGTTTTGTAACTGAGATAATTTTTGTTGTTTATTGGCCAATCAATCACATCATGACCCGGAATATACCCTTGTTCTTCACTGAGATAGATAACGGGTCTGTTTACTGTTATTACGCCAGCAAGGTTAATAAGCGCATGGGCCACCCCGCAAGGAATAATCAGTTCAACATTAGGTTGAGGTGAGAATATTATTTCTTCTTCAAGAAAAAGAGTATCCGATCCTTCTCTCATATCAACCATTTTAAGAATAATTTTATGATTACTTCGACCGAGAAAGGTAAGGTGGTCTTCCTGCCCAAGGTGCAAGCCGTAGGAATCGAAGTCATAATTCTCATTGCCATGTTCAACAATATACATCGGCGATCTTCGTGTTAGTGGCACTATGCAACTTTCTTTCCCTGTTTTAACTGAGGGCATTTCCCGAAATTCCACGCCTGTGATATTTGATTGAGGCAAAATACGATGTTGTGTTTCCTTAACTTTGCTTCTCAAGCGAAGGTTAACTTTGCTGCCATCATCCAGAGTAAATTGCCGGGTTTCTGAATGCTCAAACTTATTTTTATGAAGATTTTCATGCTGATAATCGCCTATCCTATGGTACACAAGGTCTGACGCCTCTTCTGTCATGGGGTGATAACCGGGAACCATTTCGGGAGAGATATCTTCAGGTAGATTAATCACATCATTCCCCGGTGACCAGGAGAGATCGGGCTTTGATATCTCAGTGATGTCCGGGAGAAACAGTTTGTAGGAATTGAGTGTAAAAACGTTCTCCAGGTTATGAAAGGTATGGGCAACCCCCGGGGGAATAACAAGGGTTTTTTGCGAACTCGGTGTGATTTTTAACTCAAGAGCTTGCCTGAAAGTCGGCGAGTTAACACGACAATCAATAAATTTAGCCAGAATCAATTGTTCCTCATTGCCCAGAAATGTCAACGTATCTTGCTGCCCAAGATGAATGCCGTACTGACCGTATTTAAATTCTTGCTCACCATGGAAGACAATATTGACAGGATATGTCGTTGCAAAAGGGATAACGTGGGAGTCTGGTTTACCGTTATTAACTCTCCAGCGGGGAGTCCAGTGTAATCCGTAAATATTTATTTGTTGATTCAATTCATCTATATTAATACTCATAACTCACCCCTTTAAATGGCAGCCCTCCGGGCTGCCTTGACATATCAGATTTCTACTACTTCAACGTCATATCCAACCTGTTGCGCACTTTTTATTAGCTCCTCAAGGTTGCTGGTATTAAGTTGAGCATATTTATCATCTGCCGGAGCATTTTTGATGCCTGCTAAGTATGCGAGCTTATCAAAAGCTGCTGTTGCCGCACTTTTAGTACGCAAGAGCATGTCAGTAAAACTATTACCTGCAGTAGTAGCTTCGTTAATTATTGGCTTTTTCTTATATAGACTTACGATTTCATTCAATGTATTCATCAGGAACTCTCCATAATCAACTTACAGAAACAGAATAATATAATTAAACCAGTTAGCGAAATGATTAAGGAACATACATTTCATTAATATAGATAGCACCCGTTTATTCCAGGTGTCAACTTTATGCACAGAATAAAAATAATTTTTATTACTTAACTGATTCTGAAGGGATATATTATTTTTTAATTAGCGGGATCATTTATTTATATTACAGCGAACCGGACTTAAATAAATTTGTCGTATGAATGCATATTTATTAGTTTTGAATAAACAAAAATGATTGTTTTTAGTTATACCTGATGATTTCTATCTGGATCGGCATCACCCGCAAGATGAACAAAAAAATAAGCCTGCGTAAGGGAGATTACGCAGGCTAAGGAGGTGGTTCCTGGTACTGCTAGCATTTATGGGTTATGTTTTTCAGCGGATATATAATATCCCCAATAAACGCAGCGGTATGTGATCCGATTCTAAAAATCGTCTCATATGTGAAAATAACGCAGGTTAATCACTTTGCGTGTGGATTCCGCGTTGACTGACCGGCAAAATTTCGCATTAACAACCCATACTCCAGCGATAAATCCTGTGGTACAGGCAACCAAACGGTATAACCGTCTCCTGGCGCCACCGGCATCGCTTCCCCTTTAGCATTTTCCATATGTTCAAGGGTGAAATTAATATTACCTTGCGGCGTCATCAACTCCAGGCTATCTCCCACTGAGAATTTGTTCTTTACCGCGACGGCAGCGAGAGAACCATTGCGCTCGCCGGTAAATTCGCCAACGAACTGCTGGCGCTCGGAAACGGAATAACCATATTCATAGTTCTGATAGTCGTCATGGGTGTGGCGACGCAGGAAGCCTTCGGTATAACCGCGATGCGCCAGCCCTTCCAGCGTCTCTAACAGCGAAGTGTCGAATGGACGCCCGGCAGCCGCATCATCAATTGCCTTACGATAAACTTGCGCGGTACGGGCGCAATAGTAGAAGGATTTTGTCCGGCCTTCGATTTTAAGCGAATGGACACCCATTTTTGTCAGACGTTCAACATGGGCAATAGCACGTAAGTCTTTGGAGTTCATGATATAGGTGCCATGCTCGTCTTCAAAGGCGGTCATATATTCCCCTGGACGTTGGGCTTCCTCAATCATAAACACTTTATTCGTAGGCGCGCCGACACCCAGCGTTGGCTCGATGTTTTGCACCGGAATCGGTTCATGAACGTGCACGATGTTACCCACGGCATCTTCTTTGCCCTCCTGCACGTTATATTCCCAGCGGCAGGCGTTAGTGCAGGTACCCTGATTCGGGTCGCGTTTATTAATATAGCCGGAGAGCAGGCAACGACCGGAGTAGGCCATGCACAGAGCACCGTGCACAAAGATTTCGATCTCCATCTCAGGCACCTGCGTGCGAATCTCTTCAATCTCTTCAAGGGAGAGTTCACGAGACAGAATCACCCGGCTTAGCCCCATCTGCTGCCAGAACTTCACCGTTGCCCAGTTAACGGCGTTGGCTTGTACAGAGAGATGGATTGCCATATCAGGAAAGTGTTCACGGACCAGCATAATCAAGCCGGGATCCGACATAATCAACGCATCCGGTCCCATATCCACTACCGGCTTAAGATCGCGAATAAACGTTTTCAACTTGGCGTTATGCGGTGCGATATTGACCACCACGTAAAACTTCTTCCCCTGCGCGTGGGCTTCGTTAATCCCGATTTGCAGATTTTCGTGGTTGAATTCGTTATTGCGTACTCGCAAGGAGTAACGCGGCTGGCCCGCATAAACGGCATCGGCGCCGTAAGCGAAAGCGTAACGCATATTTTTTAGCGTTCCCGCCGGGGAGAGGAGTTCCGGTTTAAACATGATTATCTCGTTCTGATGACAGGTCAGATCGCCTCACCAGGTGAGGCGTTGGGGAGTTCCCCCAGATTTAGGGCGGGAATTGTAGCGCTGTGGGTCTATTCAGTAAACCTAAGTGTTAGGAGCATAACACATGGGCGATTATGCCAGCTTGCACGCATCCGCTTCCCAGCGATAGCCCACACCATACACCGCGCGAATAAAAGATTGCTCCTCATCCAGCGCTTCCAGCTTACGGCGCAAATTCTTGATATGACTGTCAATCGTACGGTCTGTCACCACACGGTAATCATCATAGAGATGATTAAGCAACTGTTCCCTGGAGAAAACCTTCCCCGGTTCGCTGGAGAGGGTTTTCAGCAGGCGAAACTCCGCAGGGGTAAGATCCAGCAATTTATTGTGCCAACTTGCCTGAAAACGCCCCTCATCGACAATTAACGGACTTTCAGCATCCAGCGCCTGTAACTCGCGCTGCGGTTTGCAACGGCGCAAAATGGTTTTGACGCGAGCCACAACCTCGCGTGGGCTGTAGGGTTTGCAGATATAATCATCCGCGCCAATCTCAAGGCCCAACAGGCGATCGATCTCTTCGATTTTCGCCGTCACCATAATGATGGGAACATTCGAGAAGCGGCGGATCTCACGACACAGGGTCAAACCATCCGTACCGGGCAGCATCAGATCGAGCAGGATGAGGTCTGGCGGTGTTTGGCGGACATAGGTCAAAACCTGATCGCCGTGATTAATCAGCGACGGCGCGTAACTTGCCGCACGCAGATAATCGATTAACAGCTGCCCAAGTTTGGGTTCATCTTCCACCACCAGAATACGGGGTGTGTTTTCATCAATGGGTAACTCGGTCATATATCTCTCGATATTTCGCTTTCAAGCGGTAATTCAACTGTAATGCTAACCCCGCCAAAAGGCGAGTGCCCCGCGTGGATCGCACCGCCGTGCGCTTCCACAATATTTAAACAGATAGCCAGCCCTAAACCGGAACCGCCGCTGGCGCGGTTGCGTGAACCTTCGGTACGATAGAACCGTTCAAACAGGCGTTTAAGCTGCTCATCACTGACTCCCGGCGCGCTGTCGCTAATACGTAGTCGTAGTGTATTGTGCCAGGTGGTGGCTTCAATTTGCGTGCGACCGCCGCTATCGGTATAGCGCAGGCTATTTTCCAGAAGATTATTAAACAACTGCATCAGACGGTCGGGATCGCCAAAAATGGTTGCCTCGGTAGGAACAGCCAGCTCCAGCGTCAGATTGCGACTGGCGAAACGTTCGCGAAAGGCGCCGTAAGCGATTTCCAGTAGCGATACCACATCTACCGATTTTTTCTGATACGCCAGCGCACCTTCATCTGACATGGAGAGTTGATGCAGATCGTCGACCAATTTAGTGAGTGTCGCCACTTCCGCCTGTAAAGAGATAACGGATTCTGGCGTAAACTGACGTACTCCATCCTGAATAGCTTCCAGCTCGCCGCGTAACACCGCCAGCGGTGTGCGCAATTCATGGGAGATATCGGCCATAAAATCACGGCGCATCTGCTGGTTCTTCTCCAGCGTACTGGCCAGTTGGTTAAAATCACGCGCCAGCCGACCGAGTTCGTCATGGCTTCCTGGTTTAACTCGTGTCGAGAAATCACCCGAAGCCAGCTTATGTGTTCCTTCAACTAATCGTTTTACCGGAGCCAGTAAACCGCGCGCCAGCGGGAATGTAGCCAGTGCTGCTAATAGCGTGGCAAGGGCGACAATCATCCAACTTGTCCGGCGCTGTTGGCGATCAAAATTAATGTCTGTATTGCGCGTTAGCCGTTCTACTGGCGAAGCGACCACCCAACCGACATTAACATTATTAACGACAATTGCCCGACGTGTACCGTCAGCAGGTAGGGGGGCGCGTGGGCCAACCAGTACCTTTTTATTTTGATCAATTACCCAGAATAGCGTGCGCCAGCCGTGTGGCGGCATACCCGGAGGTGGGGGAGGTTCGCGTCGAGCTTCTTCATCCGGGCCTGGATTCATTTCAGGTTCTGGCCCACCGGGGCGATCTTCGTTGTGATCATTATCGCGTTCGAATGAGCGCAATAGCTGGAATATCATTCGACCGTTGTTGCGTAAAAATTGCCAGTTACCATGCTGAGCGTATTGCTCTGCTAGCGAATCGCTCAGCATCTCGAGGCGCTGCTCATTACCATGTTTTATGTAGTCAATAAATCCGCGTTCGAAACTAACGCGCACCGCCCAATGCATAATAATCAACAGTGCAATACAGGTGGCTAAAATCGCCAAAAAGAGCTTTGCCGTGATACCCGGTCGCCAAAACCTCATGATTGTCTCCTTTTGCGACGGGCAATCACTACGTTTTTGCTGGCGTCATTCGGCACACGGGCAAAGAGTAACGCAGGTAACACGATAATGACCGCCATACTGAGGTAGGAATAGATAAAAATGTGATGCGCAGCGCCGCTGTCTGCGAAGAGATGTTGTTGCCCAAATAATCCAAGTAACAGACCGGCAACAGAAACACCAATACTCATCGATAGTTGCATTGTCATCGACAGCAGGCTATTGCCGCTGCTTGCCAGTTCATCCGGCAGATCTTTTAGCGTCAGGGTATTCATGGAAGAGAAACGCATTGAATTGATCATCCCCTGAGCAAACAGCACCAGCGGAAGTAAGTAGTACCAGCCGAGCAGGGCAATGGTCATAAACAGTAATGTTACCAGTGCCAGCCCGATAGTCGCTCCTACCAGCACCCGGCGATAGCCAAAGCGGTTAACCACCTGCACCACAATCCGTTTCATGCCCATACTGCCTAATACCATCGGGATCATCATCAGCCCGGCATGAAATGGCGAGAAACCAAGACCAATCTGCAAAAACACTGGTGTCATAAACGGCAACATCCCGCTGCCAATACGTCCAGCGAAACTACCCGTCAAACCAAGGGAGAAAGAGCGAGTACGGAACAGCCGCAGGTTGAACAGTGCGCTATCGTTACCATGCGCGTGTAGCAGGTAGAAGATCATTGCCAGCACGCCGCATATCACAAGCGAAGCCAGCATCAGCGGAGTGAATCCCAACCCTTTAGAACCATCCAGCGCGAGGGTTAATGTCGCCATGCCGCAGGCTAAAAGCAAAAAGCCCGCCATATCGAAACGCCGGGTTTGCAGCTTGTAATTAGGCATTAAACTGAGGGTCGCAATTGCGCCGATAATACCTACTGGCAGATTAATGAGGAAAATCCAGTGCCAGGAGGCATACTCCACCAGAATACCACCCAGCGCCGGGCCAAGTAGCGGGCCAATTTGTCCTGGGAGGGTCACAAACGTCATTGCGGCCATATATTGCTCGCGCGGCACGATTTTCATGACCGTTAACCTGCCAACTGGCACCATCATCGCACCGCCAACACCTTGCAGCACGCGCGCCATGACCAATTGATCCAATGTTGCTGCCATTGCGCAAAATAGCGAGCCGGTAGTAAACAACACAATGGCGAGAAAGAAGATGTTGCGCACCCCAACCCGATCTGCCAGCCAGCCGCTGGCGGGCAACATAACGGCGACTGTCAGTACGTAGGAGACAACCACCATATGCATATGCAGTGGATTTTCACCAAGACTCGCCGCCATCGAGGGCAGCGCAGTGTTGACGATAGTCGTGTCCAGCGACTGCATAAAAAAGCCAAAGGCGACAATCCATAACTGCCAGCGGATGTTGTTGGGTAGCTCATTCATTCACTCAGCAGCTCTCTCTTGTTAGTGCGGCGAAAACGGGTGCGCAGGCGGTCAAAGAAGAGATAGACCACCGGCGTAGTATACAGAGTCAGAAGCTGGCTCATGACCAGGCCACCGACAATAGTAATCCCCAGTGGCTGGCGTAGTTCGGAACCGTCGCCGCCAGAGATAACCAGAGGCAGTGCGCCAAACAGCGCTGCCAGTGTGGTCATCATGATGGGGCGAAAACGCAGCAGGCTGGCCTGGAAAATAGCCTCTTCAGCGCTGATATTCCCCTTGCGCTGCGCCTCGATGGCAAAATCCACCATCATAATAGCGTTTTTCTTAACAATCCCGATTAGCAACATGATGCCGATTAGTGCTATCAGGCTAAAGGGAGCACCAAACAACTCCAGTGCCAACAGTGCACCTACTCCCGCTGAGGGGAGGGTAGAGAGGATTGTCAGCGGGTGCACGTAACTCTCATAGAGAATACCCAGCACGATATAAACTGTGGCAATGGCCGCCAGAATGAGGATCACCTGCGAGTTCATCGTCTCCTGGAAGACCTGCGCGGTGCCAGCAAAACTACCACGCACGCTGGAAGGTACGCCCAATTGCGTCATCACCCTGTTAATTGCATCACTGGCCTCAGAAAGTGAGACCCCAGTGGGTAGGTTAAACGCGATAGTTGATGCTGCAGAAAGCCCCTGGTGATTTACCGACAGCGGTGCGTTAGCGGGCAACCAATGAGCAAAATAGGAGAGAGGAATGGGTTTCCCGTCATCATTAACCACAAACATCTTATCAAGGGCGCTGATATCCTGGGTGTAACGGGGATCGACCTCCATTACCACTTTATATTGGTTGAGCGGCTGGTAGATGGTAGAAATTTGCCGCTGACCAAATGCGTTATTCAGTAAGTTGTTAGCATCCTGAACACTGATACCGAGGCGTGACATAGTTTCGCGATCGTAAACCAGGTTCATCTCTGCACCATTGTCCTGCTGGTCAGAGTTAACGTCAGCCAGTTGTGGCAATGCCGCCAGCGCCTTACGGATTTTTGGCTCCCACTCACGCAGAGCGCTCAGATCGTCTGACAGTAACGCAAACTGGTAGCTGGCATTCGCCTGGCGACCACCGACACGAATGTCCTGTACTGCCATTAAAAACAGGCTGGCACCCGGTTCTTTCGCCAGTTTGCCACGCAGGCGGTCAATCACTTGTTGCGCCGTTTCGTGGCGCTGATCGCGTGATTTTAGCGTGATAAACATCATACCGCTGTTCACCCGCGATCCGCCGGTAAAGCCAGTGACATTATCCACCGCCGGATCGTCGCGAATAATCTGCATAAAGTCCTGCAATTTACCGCGCATGGCCTGGAAGGAAATACTCTGATCTGCCTGAATACCCCCCATCAATACGCCAGTATCCTGCTCCGGGAAGAAGGTTTTCGGGATCGAAATATACATCCAGATATTGAGTGCTATGGTGCCAAGCAGCACCAGGCCCACTAACCGTGAGTGGTTAAGCACCCATTTCAGTGAGCGAGCATAGCGTTTTTGCAGACTGACCAGCAGACGTCCGACGCCTTTTTCCCTGGTGCGCTCACGTGGCTTATGGCTTTTTAGCAACCAGCCGCACATCATCGGCGTTAGCGTTAGCGAGATAACCAGCGAAATGCCGATGGCCACAGAGAGCGTAACGGCGAATTCCCGTAGCAGACGCCCAGGTAATCCTTCCATCAGTAACAGTGGCAGAAAAACGGCGACTAGCGACAGACTCATGGAGAGAACCGTAAATCCCACCTCTCGTGAGCCCTGCAATGCCGCCTGAAGAGGTTTCATCCCCGCTTCAAGGTGACGGGAGATGTTCTCCAGCACCACAATAGCGTCATCGACGACAAAGCCAGTCGCGATAGTCAGCGCCATCAGCGACAGGTTATTGAGGCTAAATCCACACAGGTACATGGCAGCAAAGGTGCCGATCAGCGAGACCGGGACGGCAACGGCTGGAATCAATGTCGCCCGCCCCGAACGCAGAAACAGGAACACAACAACGATCACCAGCGCTACTGAAATCACCAGCGTCTGCTCAACCTCTTCCAGTGAGGCGCGAATGGTAGGAGAACGATCTTGAGCAATTTGCAAATCAATAGCGGCCGGAATAGTCTCCTGCAGCTCCGGCAGGCGGGCGCGAATACTGTCTACCGTCTGGATAATATTGGCTTCCGGCAGTTTGCGGATCATCAGCAAAATTGCCGGTTTAGCATTTGTCATCCCGGCGTTACGAACATCCTGTACCGAGTCGGTGACCGTCGCGACATCGCTTAACCGCACCGCCGCGCCATTATTGTAATGAATAATTAACGGCTGATATTCAGCAGCCGTTTTCAGCTCATCGTTAGTCTGCACCTGCCAGCGATGGGTGCCATCTTCCAGCGCACCTTGCGGGCGTCGGACGTTCGCATCACTGATTGCACTGCGTACCGCATCCAGCGAGACGCCCTGATTAAACAGCGCCTGCGGATTAAGTCCCACTCGTACGGCGGGCAGCGAGCTACCGCCGACATCCACGTCGCCCACCCCATCAATCTGCGCGATAGTTTGCGCCAGTTGAGTCGAGGCGAAATCATACAGCTCCCCTTGCGAATAGGTATCGGAGGTGAGCGTGAGGATCATAATCGGTGCATCGGACGGGTTGGCTTTGCGATAGGTCGGACGGCTCGGCATACCACTTGGTAGCAGACTCTGCGCGGCATTGATTGCCGCCTGCACATCGCGCGCCGCGCCGTTGATATCCCTGTCGAAATTAAACTCCAGAATAATGCGCGTGCTACCCAGCGAGCTGGAGGAGGTCATTTCACTGACGCCGGCGATGCGTCCAAGTGAGCGTTCCAGTGGTGTCGCCACAGAGGAGGCCATGGTTTCCGGCGATGCGCCAGGCAGCGAGGCACTGACCATGATTACCGGGAAATCCACCTGCGGTAAGGGTGCGACCGGCAGCAAGCGGAAGCCGAGCACACCGAGCAGGGTTATTGCCAGCGAAATCAGTATGGTTGCCACCGGGCGATAGATAAAGAGGGCGAAAAACTTCACTTACGCCTCCTCCTCACGCTTTGGAAAACGGCTCTTTGTCCACAGTGCCAGGCGATCAAACAGCAGGTAAATAACGGGAGTTGTAAACAGCGTCAATACCTGGCTGACCAGCAAGCCACCCACCATACCAATCCCTAACGGACGGCGTAGCTCCGCACCAACACCGGTACTTAACATCAACGGTAGTGCGCCGAGCAGGGCAGCCAGTGTTGTCATCAGGATCGGGCGAAAACGCAACAGGCAAGCCTGGTATATTGCATCGCGGGGTGACATCCCCTCTTCACGTTCAGCGGCAAGGGCGAAGTCAATCATCATGATCGCATTTTTCTTCACAATACCGATCAGTAGAATGATGCCGATAATGGCAATCACATCCAGTTCGCTTCCCGCAATCAGTAGCGCCAGCAGAGCGCCAACGCCAGCGGTAGGTAACGTCGAAAGAATAGTGATGGGATGAATGAAACTCTCATACAGCACGCCGAGAACGATATACATTGCCGCGACCGCTGCAACAATCAGCCAGATGGTGCTGCCCAGCGCCGCCTGGAATGCGAGAGTGCTCCCCTGGAATTGAGTCATGATATCGCTGGGGAAGTTAAGGGATTTCTCGCTATCTTCTACGGCTTGTACGGCATCTTCCAGTGAATACCCCCCCGCCACGTTAAATGAGATAGTGGTTGAAGGGAACTGATCCAGATGGTTGATGCTCAACGGCGCATAGCGCTGCTCGACTTTGGCTATCGTTGAGAGCGGTACCACACCACCATCGCTGCTGGTCAGCCGTACATTATCCAGAGCAGTGAGCCCCGGTGTTTGCGCCGTATCATGCTCCAGCACCACACGGTACTGGTTCGCCTGCGTGTAGATGGTGGAGATCAGCCGTTGGCCGAAGGCGTTATAGAGTGCGTTATCTACATCGGACATGCTAATACCGAGGCGGCTCGCACTGTCACGATCAACGTTGACATAAGCCACCAACCCCTGATCCTGCCAGTCGCTGCTGACATCGGAAAGCTGCGGCATTTGCTGTAATTTCTCGACCAGTTGCGGCACCCAGGTACTGAGCGCATCCAGAGAATTGGCCTGCAAGGTAAATTGATATTGGGTGCGGCTCACCTGCGTATCGATGGTTAAATCCTGGATTGGTTGCAGGTAAAGCGACACGCCAGGCACTTTTGCGGCAGCCTGCTGCAAACGTTCAATCACTGGCTGTACGCGGTCATCGCGATCGGCCAGCGGTTTCAGGTTTATTTGCAGCCGTGCGCTGTTAAGGGATGGATTAGTGCCATCCACCCCGACAAACGACGTCAGGCTTTCAACAGCCGGGTCCTGCAAAATTATCTCTGCCACCTGATGCTGACGCTGGGACATACTGGCAAACGAGGCCGATTGCGGCGCCTGTAAAGTACCCTGAATGATGCCGTTATCCTGCACCGGGAAAAAGCCTTTTGGGATCACAATCCACAGCAACACTGACAGTAGCAAGGTGCCAAGAGCAACACTTAATGTCAGCCAGGGGTGGTTCAGAACTTTACTTAACAGACGGCCATAGCCGGCGATCACGCGCTCGAAGAAACGCTCTGAGGCCAGCGAGAAGCGGTTCTGCTTACGCAGAGATTCAGCGCTCAACATGCGGGCGCACATCATCGGTGTCAGAGTGAGCGACACGACTGCCGAAATGAGGATCGCGACAGCCAGCGTCACAGCAAATTCCCTGAACAGCCGACCGACGATATCCCCCATAAACAGCAGCGGGATCAATACCGCTATTAGCGAGAAGGTCAGAGAGATAATCGTAAAGCCAATCTCTCCCGCACCTTTTAACGCCGCAGCCAGGGGTTTCTCTCCTTTCTCTATATAACGGGAGATATTTTCAATAACCACGATCGCATCATCCACCACAAAACCAGTGGCGATAGTGAGTGCCATTAGCGTCAGGTTATTAATCGAGAAATCAAGAAACACCATGACCGCAAAGGTGCCAACTAACGACAACGGTACCGCCACGCCAGGGATAATGGTCGCCGGAATATTGCGCAAAAAGAGGTAGATGATCATAACCACCAGCGCAATGGCCAGCATCAATTCATACTGAGTGTCGGTGACCGAAGCACGGATGTTATTTGTGCGATCCGACAGCACCTTGACCTCAACTGACTTCGGTAAACTTTCAGTCAATTGCGGCAGCATTGCCCGAATGCTATCAGCGGTATCAATAATGTTTGCCCCTGGCTGGCGCTGAACATTCATCACAATAGCTTGCTGCTTATTAGCCCAGGCGCCCAACCAGCTATTTTCCGCCCCTTGTTCTACCGTAGCGATATCGCCCAGGCGGATTGGCGCACCATTCTGGTAAGCAATAATTAACTCGCGATACTCCTGTACGGATTGCATCTGGTCATTAGCCGAAAGCGTCACCGCACGGGTTGGGCCATCGAGGCTGCCCTTTGATGAGTTGACGTTGGCGTTACTGATAGCTGTACGGATAGTTTCACTGGTCAAGCCCAGTGCGGCAATCGCCTGAGCATTGAGTTTGACGCGCACCGCCGGACGTTGCCCGCCAGAAAGCGTCACCAGGCCGACACCGGCGACCTGGGAGATTTTTTGCGCTACACGTGTTTCCACCATATCTTCTACCTGCGTCATCGGCAGGGCAGAAGAGGTAACCGCTAGCGTCATAATTGGCGGATCGGCCGGGTTAACTTTGCTGTAGACCGGCGGGTTGGGTAGATCAGACGGCAGCAGGCTATTGGCCGCGTTGATTGCCGCCTGCACCTCTTGTTCTGCCACATCCAGCGGTAGGGTAAGCTGGAACTGCAGAGTAACGACCGAGGCCCCGCCAGAGCTTTGCGAGGCCATCTGTTTTAAGCCTGACATCTGGCCAAACTGGCGCTCCAGCGGAGCAGTAACGGCGGAGGTCATTACGTCCGGGCTGGCACCAGGATAGAGTGTAATCACCTGAATGGTGGGGTAATCCACTTCCGGTAGCGCTGACACGGGCAGGAAGCGGTAGCCGATAATCCCGGCTAGCAAGATCGCCACCATTAACAGTGTGGTGGCGACCGGACGTAAAATAAACAGGCGAGAAGGGCCACCCGTTCTGCCCGGTGGTAGCAACTGCATCAGGACTGTGCTCCTTTTGCCGGATGTTTACGTTCCGCTGGCATCTCCTGCGCACTTTGTGCATCAACGACTTCGACTTTCGCCCCTTCGGTCAGACGATCGATACCATCGGTAATCACGCGATCGCCAGCTGATAACCCGGCAGTGATCACCACTTTCTGGCTGTCCTGAATACCTGGCGTAACGGTATGTTTGCTGACCTGGTTTTTATCATTCAACACCCAGACAAAGTTGCCTTCATTACCCATTTGCAGTGCGGCTGCTGGGATGACGACGGCATTCTGCTGGGTCGAAACCAACATACGGGCATTAACAAATTGATTTGGGAAGAGGGCATCGTCCTCATTATCGAAGCGCGCTTTCAGTTTGATAGTACCGGTGGTGGTATCTATCTGGTTATCCAGACTGAGCAACACGCCACTGCTCAATTTCTGTTTATTGGTGCGATCCCAGGCTTCTACCGTCAATTGTTGACCCGCTTTCTGGGCCTGAATAACGGTAGCAATATCACTTTCTGGCAGGGTAAAGACCAGATCGATTGGATGCGTTTGTGTCAGCACCACAATACCAGTGGTGTCGCCACTTGAAATCTGATTACCAAGATCGACTTGCTTAAGACCAACGCGACCAGATATGGGGGCAGTGATGCGGCTCCAGTCGAGCTGTAACTGTGCGCTGGCGACAGAGGCTTCATCGGCTTTGACTGTGCCTTCAGATTCGCTGACCAGCGCTTGTTGTGCATCAAGTTCCTGGCGGGAGACGAGATTGGTTTTTACTAACTGTTGATAGCGGGCAAGATCGCGGCGGGCATTAGCTAGCGTCGCTTTGTCTTTTGCCAGTTGGCCTTGCGCTTGCGCCAGCGCCACCTTAAAGGCGCTTGGGTCGATCTCTGCCAGCAGATCGCCCGCTTTCACCTGTTGGCCCTCCTGGAAATGAATCGCCATCAGTTGACCATCCACACGGCTGCGTACGGTTACGGTATTAGCAGCGGTAATCGTACCCAGTCCGGTGAGATAGCGCGGCACGGTTTCCAGCGTAGCGGCAGCAGCCTGCACCGGCGGCAGCGCGCCGCCGCGCATACCATGACGACCTCCAGCCGGGCGCTCTGTCTGGTTTGCAGCGGTGGGGGAGGACTCTTTATGGCTGAACAGATACCAGGCGGCACCTGCAACCACGATGACCACTATCGCGACAATTGCGCGGCGAAACGTTTTACTGCCTTTCATCGTAATTGATATCTCATCCTGAAGACTTTGCCGGAATAATACTAGTTTAGATACCAGATGACGCGGAAAAATGGAGGAAAAATGAAACACTGTCTGGAAACGTCTGGCGAAGATAATAATTTGCGTTAAGAGTGTTTTCAGGGGAATCATATGGATATTTCGGCCCGATAGCGTAGCGCTATCGGGCTATATTCCCAGGCATACATCGGGATTAACGGAATATTACCTGCGCCCAGCGAGCAAGACCGGCGGTTACGGAGCCAAAATCATCCCCGCCAGCAACAGGAATACCAGGCAGAGTTTGCGACAGGGCTTTTTTGATAATTGGCGAGCGCGCACTCCCACCAGTAAGGTAGATGACATCCGGTGTTTCCTGACCACTTTCCAGCGCCAGTTGAACCTGCTCAAGAATGCGCTGCAACGGCTGGTTGAGCGCCTCTTCCAGACCATGCTGGCTGATAGCGGTGGTCAACTCTTCGCTAATAAACGGTAATTGCGCATTCACCTCTGGTTGTCCGGAAAGCGCGATTTTACACTCTTCAGCGCTGCGCACCAGGCGGTAACTCAGGCGCTGCCGCCACACTTTCAACAGCAGGGCGACTTTATCGCTATCAACAGCATCCCGCAGCAGTTCGTTGATCAAACGACCATTAGCGGCACTATAAAAATCGGTTTGTGCAGGGACATCGTTAATTGCTACCGCGTTCCACCACGGCAGAACGGGCAATGCGATGCCTTTGCCTGTCTGTCCGCCCATGCCGAGCAACGGCATCAAATTTTTAAACGCCAGCGCGATATCGAGATCGTTGCCTCCAATGCGACAGCCGCTGTGTCCCAGCAGACTCGCGCTACGCTCCTGCTTCGCTTGCCACTGTGGCCCCATTAACAGCAGTGAGCAGTCGGTGGTACCACCGCCGATATCGACCACCAGCACTCGTTTCTCTTCGCTAAGCGTTGCTTCGAAATCAAGCCCTGCCGCCACCGGCTCATACTGAAACACCACATCGCGAAAACCGGCACGTTTGGCCGCACGTTCAAGAATGCCTTGTGCCTGGCTGTTTGCCTCATCCCCTCCAAGTCCCTGAAAGTTAATGGGGCGACCAATGACAGCCTGGTCTATTCTTTCCGGGAGTTGTGACTCCGCTTGTTGGCGGATATGCAGCATCATGGCGCATACCAAATCTTCAAACAGGGCGATCTGCTGTGGTTTCAGACCGCTGGCGCCGAGAAACGATTTCGGTGATTTAACAAAGTAGACCTCTTCCGGGTCACTAATATACTGCCCGAGGGAAGCAAGGCCGAACTGTACGCTGTTCGCTGTGACCTCGATATCTTCCTCGCGATTAAAGCTCATTGCCCGGCGCAACAGCGCCTGGGTTTCGCCAGCGGTAGCTGGAATCTGATGGTGGCGGTAAAGCCATTCGCTGACTGCTTCGCGCGTAGGCGCGCACAGCATCGAGGGTAGCAGCGTGCTGCTGTTTTCCATGGTAAGCAGATGTGGTACGTCATCGCGTATTACGGCCACCGAGCAGTTAGCGGTACCGTAGTCAAATCCTACAAACACGTTTTTATCCCCATGCCAGTGAAGAAGGGTGGCGACTTTAGCCGAATGTGTCCTGAGCGACAACCTGAATATGAAAGCAAGGCATAAATTTGCGGCGCCGTTTAAGCTGTCCGCTGGATTATCAAGGAGTCATTATGTTTACACTACAGTGGCAGCCACCCTATGACTGGGCGTGGATGTTAGGTTTCTTAAGGGCGCGCGCCGTAGAGGGCATTGAGGACGTCAATGAGACGCGATACGTGCGATCCTATGCTTATGGCGGATTTCGCGGCATGATCACCGTGGAGCCGGATGAACCCCGTGCAACTTTAAAGGTTACGCTTAGTGCGGGATTATTACCGATAGCAGACCACTGTTTGCAACGACTTGGATGCTTGTTCGATTTGCACTGCGATCCACGGGTCATCAACGCAACGCTGGGCGAGCTGGGGGTTGCACGTCCAGGTCTACGTTTACCTGGCTGTGTCGATCCGTTTGAGCAAGGCGTGCGGGCAATCTTGGGCCAACTGGTGAGTGTGGCGATGGCGGCAAAGCTGACGGGGAAAGTGGTTCAGCGGTATGGTGAACCGCTTGAGGACGCGCCAGGGTTTATCTGTTTTCCGGGTGCTGAACAATTGGCGCGTGCCGAACCACAAGTCCTGAAAGCATTGGGTATGCCAATTAAGCGTGCGGAGTCACTGATTCACCTGGCACAGAGCGCTTGTGAGGGGCGTTTCCCGTTGACGCAACCGCAGGATATTGAACGAGGGCTGAAGATGTTACAGCTCTACCCCGGTATTGGACGCTGGACCGCCAGCTACTTTGCCCTGCGTGGTTGGCAGGCGCATGATGTTTTTCTACCGGATGATTATTTAATCAAGCAACGTTTTGCCGGGATGACACCAGCGCAGATCCGCCGTTATGCCGAGCGCTGGCAGCCGTATCGTTCCTATGCCTTGCTACATATCTGGTATACGGCAGGGTGGATGCCGGCAGTTGATGTCAGTTGCTAAGCTTCTCAGGGGCGCTTTTTTCTTCCCTCTTTCCTGACCTGTGTAATGCTTCGCAAAAGACAAGTCACCGCTCCGTTATAATAATTAGGTTTCTAATAGTTACCTGAGTTAACGGAAAAAGTAATGACGGATAAAAAAGCGCAAGCAAGGGAAGAGGGGACTCCTCCCGGCACACCCCATGATAAGGTATTTAAGGCGTTTCTTGACCAGCCCGACACCGCCCGGGATTTTATGCAACTGCACCTGCCTGCGGAGTTGCAGGCGGCATGCGACTTCTCCACCCTGAAGCTGGAGTCCGGCAGTTTTATTGATGACAAGCTGCGCTCCTTCTTCAGTGACGTGCTCTACAGCCTGAAAACCGTCAGCGGGGAGGGTTACATTCACGTACTGGTGGAGCATCAGTCCACCCCGGACCGCCATATGGCTTTTCGCATGTTGCGTTATGCGGTGGCGGTCATGCAGCGCCATCTTGATGCCGGGCACAGAAAGCTGCCGCTGGTTATCCCGGTGCTGTTCTACGCCGGCAGGCGCCGCCCGTATCCCTACGCCATCCGCTGGCTGGATGAGTTTGATGACCCGGCACTGGCGGAAAAACTCTACGGCAGCGCTTTCCCGCTGGTGGATGTGACGGTAATTCCCGACGACGAAATCATGGAGCACCGCAGCGTGGCGGCGCTGACCCTGGTGCTGAAACATATCCGCCAGCGCGATATGGCGGCGCTGCTGGAGCGGCTGCCCGTGCTGATGCTGGCCGAACAGATGACAGGACATCAGCTTGTTTCGCTGATAAACTATCTGATACAGGCAGGCGAAGCTTCAGACGCCGAGACCTTTGTACGTAAACTGGCACAGCGGATACCGCAGCATAAGGATAAACTTATGACAATTGCACAGCAGCTTGAACAGATTGGTGTCGAGAAAGGCATTGAAAAAGGCATTGAAAAAGGTATCGAGAAGGGGATCGAACTTGGCCGCAAGGAAGAGGCGCTAAAAATAGCCCGCACCATGCTGCAAAATGGCCTTGATCGCCATACCGTGATAAAAATGACCGGCCTGACGGAAGAGGATCTGGAACAGATCCGCCACTGATGCTACCGGATATAACCTTCACTTGCCCAGCCAGGGTAAGCGTAGCATTCCCTGGCAATTAATTGATCGCAAAGTAGCTGCTGTTAAGCATCAAATCCAGCGGCTGTGCTTGTGAGATAATATCGCCATAAATCATATCGATACCTATTCCCGAGAGCGTATCCATTATCAATGGTTGGTTAGTCGGACCCGCAATGCTCTTCAGGCCAAGGCGTTGGGCGTGACCCTGAATGATCGTTACCATCATTTCATCCATCAGATTGCCTTGAATATTGTTCACCAGCTCCGGTTCCAGCAGCAGATAATCAGCCATATACGCGGTAAGATGATTGAAAATTTCCAAATCCTGCCCGATATGGCTAAGGATGATCCGGCAGCCAGCATAACGCAGGCGTTGTAAGTTCTCGGTAATTTTGTTGCCGTCACGCATCACAGCTTCGGCGTGGATCATCAGATGCAACAGACGGCCCGGCATCGGCCCATCCTCGATCATCTTGAGTAACTCATCCACCAACTGGGTGCTGGCAAGTCCGGAGACCGAAAGGGGCAGGGCGACACCCAGCCCTTTGCCGGCAATAGTCGCGGCGTGGTTGAGGAAAAAATCCCGGAATACACGGCGATCAAGGGCGCGAATCATCTCTGGCTCATTAAGATTTGAGCGGAAAGTATGTTCTTCTATTACCTCCCCCTCACTGCTCCACAAACGTAACGACAGGAGCCAGAAATTGCAGGTTTCCGGCACGCGTGGTGAGGCTACACCACGGGCAATCAACAGCAGATGATTCTCTTTGATTATCCGCCACTGCTCATCCAGTGACATCATTTGGCGTCCATGCTGTGTCAGTCCCTGCTGCGGTTCGTATACCGTGACGATACCGCGCCCACTATTTTTCGAGGCATAACAGGCGATATCTGCCTGTGACATCACATCGGACGCCTGATGGTTGCTTTCGTCAACAATGGTGATCCCGGCACTGGCCCCAATGCGGTGTATGTGACCATCCCAACTAAAGTGATAATCATTGATTGCTTCGATAATTCGACTGGTAATATACCGTGCGCTCTCGACGTTGCAGTCTGGCAGCAGCAGGCCAAATTCATCTCCACCCAGGCGTGCGAGAAGATCGGTGGAGCGCAGCATACTGAGCATCAACGAAGAGATCTCACGCAGCAGGGCATCACCGGCCGCATGACCAGAGGTATCGTTCACTGCTTTAAACCTGTCCAGATCGATAAACACCAGCGCATGACGTTGATGAAACTCCTGCACGGTAATGAGTAAACGCTTCAGGTGGTTTTCAAAGCTGACGCGGTTCGCCAGATGGGTAAGAGCATCGTGTGAGGCGCTGTAACTGAGTTGCCGCAACATCTTACGCGATTCAGTCACATCCTGAATTACCAGCACGGAGCCGATATTTTGCCCATCCAGTGTACTCAGTGGCGTAATACTGTAATGAATATCGTAGCTGCCACCAGTACGGCAATGCAGTACCATATCTTGTTCGATGGCGGAACGGGACATCGCCCCGCTATGGATATTTTCCATCGTCGGGCCGTTATCGCCAAAAGTGATACGTAAAACTGTCAGCAAGGGGTGGCCTATCGCCTGTTCCTGCGTCCAGCCGCTCATCTTTTCTGCCACCGGGTTCATAAAGCTGACATTCATATCGTCGTCGGTACAGAGCACCGCTTCGCCGATGGAATCCAGTGTAATATGCAGCCGCTCTTTTTCCTGAAATAGCGCGTCGTTAAGCTGCTTCACTTCCGTCATATCCATATTGATGCCGAGCAGTCTTTCCACCTCGCCATTTTTATTTAACACACGATTGGCGAGGGCGCGGATATGCCGAATACCGTCTTTCACGGCAATACGATATTCCAGCTTAAAGGGAAGGCGCGCCGCCAGCGAGTCGCGGATGGTCTGTTCGATTTCACCCCTGTCTTCTGGCACAACGCGCTCATACCATAACTGCCATGTTGGCTTAAGATGCTGCGGCACTTCGTACAACTCGAACATGCGCTTATCCCAACTAATAACATCGGGTTCCAGCTCCCACTCCCAGATGCCGATACCGCCGGCTTCATTAGCGAGGGTGATACGTTCCATTAGCCGTTTATTGACCCACTCGGTCTGTTTCAGATCGTTAATATCTTCAATCTGCGCAATAAAATAGCGCGGAGTTCCATCCGAATAGCGAACCACCGAAACGGCGAGCAACGCCCACACCAGGGAACCATCGCGCGTGTAGTAACGTTTCTCCATGGTGTAACTGGTAATATCGCCATCAACTAACTGCCGGAGCTGCTCAAGATCGCTGTTGAGATCTTCAGGCCAGGTCAACTGTTGAAAAGTCATCAGGCGTAGCTCTTCCTGGCTATAACCCAGGAACTGACAGAGCGCTTTATTAGCCTGCATCCATTGGCCTTCCGTGTTGACAATAGCCATCCCGATGGCGGAGTACTCCATCGCATTACGAAAACGCTCTTCACTCTCGATAATATGTTTGCGCTCGGCGCGAAAAGCGTACATCACCATGGTCATAACGTTGACAGGCAACAGAATCATTAAAAACGGCAGCCAGGGGGCGTTGAGCATCACACTGGTTTTTGGCGCAGCGTTAAGGGCCGGATTTATCGCCAGGCTTAGCGACACCATCATCACTGTCACCAGAAAGACTAAAAACGCCTCCATACGTGGCAGACGAACCGCACTCCACATCAGCAGCACAATTACCGCGGTAAAAGGCCAGGGCAAGTAGAGTAAGGAGAGCCAACTTAACGTAAGGGTCAGAGCCAGGGTGGCAAGCGTTTCTACCAGCAACTGCGGATTACGGTGACGCAGCAAGTAATGCGGCTTAAACAGTAGGCCGAGTGGCACCAACGCCAGCGCGGCGATCGCCTCTGATAGCACCCAGATCAGAAAAGTACGCAACGCATTTTCGGGTGGCACTAACATTAGCACCAGCGCGCCCCCAATCAGCGGCGGCACAATCGCGCTGGCGAAAGCAAGGCGCAGCCAGTCAGCGAGATTTTGTAAAGGATTATACCAGGGAAGCAACTTGCGCAGCAGTACCGCGCCGATGGCGGCCTCAATAACGTTGATTGCGGTGTACCATAAATTGAGGTTATCGAGGGAGTAGACATACGCCGAGGCGCCGATGTTGCCCAACACACAGGCGAGGGCGATGCCGGGCCACATTTTGCCAGCATGGCGATAAAAAGCGACGGTCATAATCGCGGTAGGGAACCACAGCGGGGCGATGGTAGTGCCGTAACGAATCAGCTCCAGCGAGAAGAGGGTAAAAATGAACGACAGGAGCGCTAAACTGGCAAGCCGCAGTCCTGCATGGGGAGTGGTTATGACAACGCGCTGGTATTGTTTATTCATTACCGCTTAATTCGCATCCCCTGTGCAGCCGGACAGTGTTCGGCTGAAAAAATTGAATTTCGGATTATGCTAGTACAAACGTTTTACAATTCCTATGGTAGCTAGTCATAATTTAGCATGATTAATTACTTGTAAGCAGTAACCACCAACTTAGCCTGTTAGGATAAGTTGCACGCTTCGACTGGTATCGGGCGGGTGAAATCCCTATAATTGCCGCGTTTGACGCTCTGGCGTCGTCCTTCCTTTACATCCAGGTTAATCAGGTCGCTAAATTTATGACTGATAAGTCTCATCAGTGCGTCATTATCGGCATCGCCGGCGCATCGGCTTCAGGTAAAAGTCTTATTGCCAGTACACTTTACCGCGAACTGCGCGAACAGGTTGGTGATGAACATATTGGCGTTATTCCAGAAGACAGTTACTACAAGGATCAAAGCCATCTGTCGATGGAAGAACGTGTTAAAACCAACTATGACCATCCGAGTGCGATGGATCACAGTCTGTTATATCAGCATCTGCAATCCCTTAAGCGCGGTGAGGCTATCGAATTGCCGGTCTACAGTTATGTGGAACATACCCGTACCGAGGAAACTATCCACATCGAGCCGAAAAAAGTCATCATCCTGGAAGGGATCCTGTTGTTGACCGATTCCCGCCTGCGCGAAGAGATGAATTTTTCTATCTTCGTAGACACGCCGCTTGATATCTGCCTGATGCGTCGCATTAAGCGCGATGTTAATGAGCGTGGCCGCTCCATGGATTCCGTTATGGCGCAATATCAAAAAACTGTGCGACCGATGTTTTTGCAATTTATTGAACCTTCCAAACAGTATGCGGACATAATTGTGCCGCGTGGAGGTAAAAACCGCATTGCGATTGATATTTTGAAAGCCAAAATCAGCCAATTTTTTGAATAATACATGGTAGGCTGTACTTATTATGCAATAAGCGGCCCCTGAGAAATATCAGGGGTATGTCGCATCAAAAGGAGAGAGTGTCATGCGTCTTTGTGACCGCGATATTGAAGCCTGGCTAAACGATGGTCGTCTGGCGATTAATCCTCGCCCACCAGTAGAACGTATTAACGGCGCAACAGTGGATGTGCGTCTGGGTAATAAATTCCGTACATTTAGTGGCCACACCGCCGCATTTATCGATCTCAGCGGCCCGAAGCATGAAGTCAGTGCTGCGCTCGACCGCGTGATGAGCGATGAAATCGTTCTGGCTGAGGGAGAAGCTTTTTACCTTCATCCCGGCGAACTGGCGCTGGCAGTGACATATGAGTCCGTCACCTTGCCTGCTGATCTGGTGGGTTGGCTGGATGGTCGCTCTTCGCTGGCGCGTCTGGGGTTGATGGTGCATGTTACCGCACACCGTATCGATCCCGGCTGGTCGGGTTGCATCGTGCTGGAGTTTTACAACTCAGGTAAATTACCGCTGGCGTTACGTCCTGGTATGCTTATTGGCGCGCTGAGTTTTGAACCTCTCTCTGGTCCGGCAGCACGCCCCTACAACAGCCGTGAAGATGCGAAATACCGCGATCAGCAAGGCGCAGTAGCCAGCCGTATCGATAAAGACTGAGTGACATCAATCCATTGAGGATGCCATGAGAAGAGTATTAACCACGCTGATGATATTGCTGGTCGTGCTCGTCGCCGGCCTTTCGGCGTTGGTATTGCTGGTAAACCCCAACGACTTTCGTACTTATATGGTGCGCCAGGTCGAGGCGCGTAGTGGCTATCAGCTTCAGATTGATGGCCCGCTACGTTGGCATGTCTGGCCGCAACTGAGCATCCTTTCCGGGAGGATGTCTTTGACTGCGCCCGGCGCATCAACGCCGGTGGTAAAAGCTGACAATATGCGCCTCGATGTCAATCTCTGGCCCTTGCTCTCTCACCAGTTGCAGGTCAAGCAGGTGATGTTGAAAGGGGCTGTGATCCAATTGACTCCGCAAACAGAAGCCAAAGCACAAAAAGATGCGCCGGTGGCACCGCATGAAAACCACCTACTTCAGGTAGCAGAAGATCGCGGCTGGTCATGGGATATCGATGGCTTGAAGGTTGTCGACAGCGTGCTGGTGTTGCAGCGTGAGAATGATGAACAGGTGACAGTTCGCGACATCCGCTTAGAGATGGAGCAGAACGAAAAGCAGCCAGCGAAGCTCGACTTCTCCGGGCGAATTAATCGCAATCAACGTGATTTGACCCTCTCTTTAAGCGCTCAGATTGACGCCAGTGACTATCCGCATAATGTCACTGCGGTGATAGATAATGTGAAATATCAGCTCCGTGGTGGCGATATCACTGCGCAGGGAATCAGCGGGGAAGGACAGTTGCAGGCGCAGTGGCAAGGGAGCCAGCAGCGTCTTACCCTAAACGATTTACGCCTGAACGCTAATGACAGTGTGCTGACCGGTGGCGGAAGCGTCACTTTTGGCACGCTACCGATTTGGGCACTTGATCTGCAATTTGAGTCGCTCAATCTTGATAAATTACTCGCCCAACCCGCGGATTCCGCCAGTACAACCCAGGAGCAGTCTGGGCAGACGCCAAATCGTCTACCGCGTCCGGTCATTGCCAATAGTCTGGAAACAACGCAATACAATGGCTTACGTGACTTTATCGCGCAGGTAGGGATCACGGCGAAAAGCATACAGTGGCGGGGGATGCAGTTCACCGAGGTCAATGGGCAGCTAAATAACGAGGCGGGGTTACTTACAATTCCCACCTTGCAGGGAAAAATGGGTGATGGGCAGATATCGCTACCCGGTATGCTGGATGTGCGCCACGACAGCTCCCATGCTGCATTTCAGCCGCAGCTGGATAATGTCGAAATTGGTCAGATTCTGAAGGCCTTTAATTATCCGATAGCGCTGACCGGTAGCCTGACGCTGGCGGGGGATTTTGCCGGCCGGAGTATTGATGCTGACGATTTCCGTCACCACTGGCAGGGACAAGCACATCTCTTACTGAAAAACAGTCAGATGGAAGGGCTCAACTTTCAGCAACTTGTTCAGCAGGCTATTGCCCGTAGTAGCGATGTTCAGGTGCAGCAAAATTATGATAACGCTACCCGGCTGGAGAGTTTTACCGCGGACCTGTTACTGGAAAACGGTCAGATGAGTATTAACAAAATGCAGGGCAATTCATCATTACTGGAGCTGACAGGTGAAGGTAAGCTGGACCTGGTACAAGAGACTGCCGATACGCGTTTCAATGTGCGTGTGCTGGAAGGCTGGAAAGGGGAGAGCGCTCTGATCGACTTCCTGAAAAATACACCTGTTCCGCTGCGTGTATACGGCAAATGGCAGTCACTGAATTACAGTTTGCAGGTCGATCAACTGCTACGTAAGCAGTTGCAGGATGAAGCAAAACGTAAACTTAACGAATGGGCCGATCGTAATAAAGAGAAACAGAGCAGCAAGGATGTAAAAAAACTGCTTGAGAAGATGTAACGGGGGATTCTGCGATCCCCCGAGCGATAATCCTCACACTTCGTACTCAATGTGCAGTGGAATTAGCTGCACTTTTTGTACGCGGTGGCTCTCAACTTCCAGCGTTTTCAAAATAAAATCCCCCACCTGTACCTCTTCCCCCGGTTTGGGGATGCGCTGCAAATACTCCATCAGCAGTCCGGCGATAGTGTGATAATCGCGCTTCTCATCCAGCGGCAGTGGTACGTATTGCACCAAATCCTCCAGCGGCATATGACCATTCGCGGTCCAGCTTCCGTCGCTGTTTTTCTGGATATCATGGCGAGCGTCGATCTCTTCAACTTCATTCGGCAGATTACCGGCAATAGTTTCCATCACATCACTGAGAGTGACGATCCCTTCCACTGAGCCAAATTCATCCACCACAAAGGCAAAATGGGTGCGGGCATTGCGGAACTGCTCCAGCGCTTGTAACAGCGGCAAACCTTCAGGGAACACCAGCGGCTGGCGAATGAGCGCTTGTAGATCCAGCGGTTCGCCCCGCAGTGACTGTTGCAGAAGATCGATAACATGCACCACGCCAAGCATATCGTCATCGTCGCTACCGCCAGTGACCACGACCCGCGTATGCTGGTTTTTATCCAGCAGGGCGCGTATCTCCTCTTCGGGTGTACTGAGATTGATATGCTCAATATCATGACGTGAGGTCATTATGCTGCTGACCGTGCGCTGATTAAGGTTCAGTACCCGCTCAATCATCCGCCGTTCTTGTGGATTGAATATCTGGTTATCATCACTGTCCCGCAGCATGGAGGCAGTGTCGGCATCCAACTCTGCCTCTTCTTTATGTCCGCTTATCAGGCGCATTACCGTTTCGGTAGTACGCTGGCGCAGTGTCTGGTTGGCAAACAGAAAACGGCGACGATTGAAGATAGCAAGTTGGTTAAGCGCTTCGATCATCACAGAGAAACCAATGGCCGCGTAGAGGTAACCTTTTGGTATATGGAAGCCAAAACCGTCTGCCACCAGGCTAAAGCCAATCATTAGCAGGAAGCTCAGGCAGAGGATCACAATGGTTGGATGGCTATTTACGAAGCGAGTCAGCGCCTTGCTGGCAAGCAGCATTAGCGAAATGGCAATCACCACCGCTGCCATCATCACCGCCAGGTGGTCAACCATACCGACGGCGGTAATGACTGAATCAAGCGAAAAGACGGCATCTAACACTACGATTTGCGTGACAACGGCCCAAAACTTCGCGCCACGGCGCTGTGTGGGATTATCACTGTCTTTCCCCTCCAGCCGCTCATTTAACTCTACCGTCGCTTTAAACAGCAAAAATAACCCCCCGATCAGCATGATCAGATCGCGGGCGCTAAAACTTAAACCGCGCACGGTAAAGAGTGGGTTTGTGAGGGTAACCAACCATGAGATTGACGCCAGCAATAGCAACCGCATCAACATGGCGAGGAGAAGGCCGGTAATACGGGCGCGGTCGCGCTGCGCTGGCGGTAACTTCTCTGCAAGAATGGCAATAAAAACAAGGTTATCAATACCAAGGACCAGTTCAATGACCACTAGCGTGACCAGACCGGCCCAGATTGACGGATCGGCAATCCATTCCATCGTTAACGTAACACCTTTTGTTATATGACGATTGTCACAATACGATCATGGGTAATGCGCATGCAAATTGCAATGCCAGCCTGCGATTAATCTTATTTTCGCTGCAAAAAGGACTCTCTCTTTATTTAAAGTCCTTATTATTGCTACGAACAATTCATGCAAAATAATTCTTAATTTAGGATAAATCGCATAAGTAGAATGATATTGTTTATTTGTCAATATGCGTAAAGTCTTAAATGTTATGAAACTTGCGCTTAATATTATTCTTAAAATCCTGTTTGTCGCAAGATGTTTCCTTGCCTGTGCCAGGCTTAGCTGCAACAATTCTTCCAGCATCATTAAATATAACACCGATGTTATTTTCAGCATTGTTCATCAGTGCGATAACTTAACCTGCCAGAATTTGTTCGACCTCCATTTTTGTCGCGGTCGGAAGAGGATGTAAGGAATGCATATCAATAGGTTACATTAAATCAGTGGATTGGTTACTGAAAGCCAGGGGCGGTAGCGTGCCCACTCGTGATTCAATCAGCCTGGATTATTCTGTAATCGAATGCGAATGAATAAACGCTTTTAGGACAGATGCTAGTTATATTTCTTGAGGATTAACTGCATCCTGTTTCCGGTTCGACTTGGGCGCTTATTTAAATCGCACAGGATAATTACTCTGCCAAAGTGATAATTAATCAATGATGAAATCTAAAACGAAATTGATGCCATTATTGGTGTCCATAAGCTTGATGAGTGGCTGCACAATTTTTCCCGGTAGCAATATGTCTACGATGGGAAAGGATGTGATTAAGCAGCAGGACGCTGATTTTGATTTGGACAGCATGGTGAATGTTTATCCATTGACGCCGCGCCTGATTGAACAATTGCGCCCGCGCCCGAATGTCGCCCAGCCTAATATGTCACTGGATCAGGAGATTTCTTCCTACCAGTACCGCGTTGGACCAGGAGATGTACTGAACGTCACCGTGTGGGATCACCCGGAATTAACTACCCCGGCTGGTCAATACCGTAGTTCCAGCGATGCCGGTAACTGGGTTCAGCCAGATGGCACCGTGTTTTACCCCTATGTCGGCCGTATACATGTTGCTGGCAAAACCCTTAGCGAGATCCGTAGTGATATTACCGGCCGTTTAGCGACGTACATTGCTGACCCGCAGGTGGACGTTAATATCGCCGCCTTCCGCTCACAAAAAGCTTATATCTCCGGCCAGGTGAATAAATCGGGCCAGCAGGCCATTACCAACGTACCTCTCACCGTTCTTGATGCCATCAATGCTGCTGGTGGCCTGACGGACAACGCTGACTGGCGCAATGTGGTACTGACACACAACGGTCAGGAACAACGCATTTCACTGCAGGCGTTGATGCAAAACGGTGATCTGAGCCAGAACCGTCTGCTCTATCCGGGAGACATTCTCTTCGTACCACGTAACGACGACCTGAAAGTATTCGTGATGGGCGAAGTGAAAAAACAGAGCACTCTCAAAATGGACTTTAGCGGCATGACGCTGACCGAAGCACTTGGTCAGGCTGAAGGCCTGGATATGACCACTTCCAACGCCAGTGGTGTCTTTGTTATTCGTCCGCTGAAAGGCGGCGAGGGTGGACGCACCGGCAAGATGGCCAACATTTATCAACTTGATATGTCAGACGCCACTTCGCTGGTTATGGCGACCAACTTCCGACTTCAGCCGTATGACGTGGTGTATGTGACCACCGCACCGGTTGCTCGTTGGAATCGTCTCATTTCCCAGTTGCTGCCAACAATCAGTGGCCTTCGCTACATGACCGATACGGCAAGCGACGTACATAACTGGTAATGCGCAATGTTTAACAAAATTCTGGTGGTATGTGTGGGGAACATTTGTCGTTCCCCGACAGCGGAACGTCTGCTGAAAAAATACCAGCCCGCATTAACCGTGGCGTCGGCTGGGTTGGGGGCGCTGGTTGGTCACGGCGCAGATGCTAATGCTATCAGCGTGGCGGCAGACCATCAGCTTTCTCTGGACGGGCATAATGCACGGCAGGTTTCCGGAAAAATGTGTCGTGACTATGACCTGATACTGGTCATGGAAAAGCGCCACATTTCACGGTTGTGCGAATTTGCCCCGGAAATGCGTGGGAAAGTGATGTTATTCGGCCACTGGGATAATGAAAGGGAAATTCCCGATCCATATCGCAAAAGCCGCGAAGCCTTTGAAGCCGTATACACCTTACTTGACCAGTCTGCCCATCAGTGGGCGCAGGCATTGCAAGCTCAGCAGGGATAACAATGACAGAGAAAACACACTCTTCACATGCTACCGCCCCGGCGGTGGGCAATGATGAAATAGATATCGGCCGTTTGCTTGGCACCATCATTGAAGCACGCTGGTGGGTTTTGGGCATCACTTCGGTTTTTGCACTGTTTGCCATCATCTACTGCCTGTTTGCGACACCGATTTACAGCGCCGATGCGTTAGTCCAGATCGAGCAAAATACGGGTAACTCACTGGTGCAGGACATTAACAGTGCACTTTCGAACAAACCGCCGGCCTCAGAAGCGGAAATTCAACTTATTCAGTCACGCCTGGTGTTGGGTAAAACCGTAGATGACCTGGATCTGGATATCTCCGTAACCAAAAATACTTTCCCGCTGTTTGGTGCCGGATGGGATCGCTTGATGGGCAGGCAAAATGAAACGGTGAAAGTGACCAGCTTTACGCTGCCGAAGGGCACAGCCGATCAGGTCTTTACCGTAAAAGTCCTCAACCCGAAACAGTATCTGTTAACCAGCGATGCTGGTTTTGAGGCTCGCGGTGAAGTCGGGCAGCCATTGAGTAAAGATGGCGTTTCCATCATGGTGAGTGCCATCCAGGCATCGAATAATAGTGAGTTTACTGTTACCAAATACTCAACTTTGGGGATGATTAACAACCTGCAAAGCAACCTGTCGGTAACAGAAAATGGCAAGGATACCGGCGTTCTGAGCCTGAGCTTTACCGGAGAAGATCGCGATCAGATCCGCGCTATTCTCAACAGCATTACACGTAACTATCTTGAACAAAATATTGCGCGCAAGTCGGAAGAAGCGGCGAAAAGTCTGGTCTTCCTCGATAAGCAACTGCCGGAAGTGCGTAAGAATCTCGATATTGCAGAAAACAAACTCAATGCCTTCCGCCAGGATAAAGATTCTGTCGACTTGCCGCTCGAAGCGAAAGCTGTGCTGGATTCAATGGTCAATATTGATGCTCAGCTCAACGAACTGACCTTCAAAGAGGCAGAGATCTCCAAGCTTTATACCAAAGCGCATCCGGCTTATCGCACGTTGCTGGAAAAACGCCAGGCGCTGGAAGATGAGAAAGCAAAACTTAATGGCCGCGTTACGGCGATGCCGAAAACACAGCAGGAAATTGTTCGTTTGACTCGCGATGTGGAGTCCGGGCAACAGGTCTATATGCAACTGCTGAACAAGCAGCAAGAGCTGCGTATCACTGAGGCGAGTACGGTGGGTGATGTGCGCATCGTTGACCCGGCTATTACTCAACCTGGTGTGCTGAAGCCGAAGAAAGCGCTGATTATCCTTGGCAGCATCATTCTTGGTCTGATTATGTCGGTTGTTGGCGTATTGCTGCGTTCACTGTTCAACCGCGGTATCGAAAGCCCGCAGGTGCTGGAAGAGCATGGCATCAGCGTTTATGCCAGTATTCCGCTCTCCGAGTGGCAGAAAGCGCGCGATAGCGTCAAAACCATTAAAGGGGTCAAACGCTACAAACAAAGCCAGTTGCTGGCAGTGGGTAATCCTACCGACCTGGCTATTGAGGCGGTACGTAGCCTGCGCACCAGTTTGCACTTCGCCATGCTGCAGGCTAACAACAATGTGTTGATGATGACCGGTGTTAGCCCATCAATTGGTAAAACATTCGTTTGCGCCAACCTGGCGGCAGTGATCAGCCAGACCAATAAACGTGTGTTGTTGATCGACTGTGATATGCGTAAAGGCTATACACATGAGCTGTTGGGGACAGATAACGTCAACGGTTTGTCAGAAGTACTGGCGGGTAAAGGAGCCATTGAAAACTGCGCCAAGCCGACCTCAATCAGCAACTTCGATCTGGTACCACGCGGCCAGGTTCCACCAAATCCATCAGAGCTACTGATGAGCGAACGCTTCTCGCAACTGATGAAGTGGGCCAGCAGCCATTATGATCTGGTGCTGATCGATACACCGCCAATCCTTGCCGTTACTGATGCCGCCATTGTGGGCCGCCATGCGGGCACCACGCTGATGGTCGCTCGTTACGCGGTGAACACACTGAAAGAGATCCAGACCAGCCTGAATCGCTTTGAGCAGAACGGTATCACTGTTAAGGGCGTGATCCTTAACTCGATATTCCGCCGTGCTACCGGCTATCAGGATTACGGTTACTACGAGTACGAATACAAGTCCGATTCGAAATAACAAGACCCTCACCTCTACCCTGAATTTGTCCCCCTCTCCTTGTAATAGAGGAGGGTGGGGCAAGGGTATAAGCGGCATAGTGAACGCATTAGGGATCGCATTATGAGCACAACAACAAATCCGTTAATTTCCATTTATATGCCAACCTGGAACCGGCAACAGTTGGCGATTCGCGCCATAAAATCGGTGCTACGCCAGGATTATCCGCAGTGGGAAATGATCATTGTTGATGACTGCTCAAGTAACTTTGAGCAGCTACAGCAGTTTGTTACCGACCTGAATGATCCGCGTGTCAGTTACACACGCAATGCTTTCAACTCAGGTGCCTGTGCAGTACGTAATCAGGCGATTTTGCAGGCGAAGGGGCACTATATTACCGGCATAGATGACGATGACGAATGGACATCAAATCGTCTCTCTGTCTTCCTTGCACATAAACATTTATTGAATACGCGTGCCTTTTTGTACGCTAACGACTATGTCTGTCAGGGGGAGGTTTATGCGCAACCCGCAAGCCTGCCGCTCTATCCCAAATCACCTTTTTCGCGCAAGTTGTTCTACAAACGCAACATTATCGGCAATCAGGTTTTTACCTGGGCCTGGCGTTTCAAAGAGAGCCTGTTCGATACCGAATTAAAGGCCGCGCAGGATTACGATATCTTCCTGCGGATGGTGGAAGAGTATGGCGAACCGTGGAAAATCGAAGACGCCACGCAGATCCTGCATATCAACCACGGGGAAATGCAGATCACCTCCTCGCCGAAGAAGTTCTCTGGCTACTTCCATTTTTATCGTAAGCATAAAGATAAATTTGACCGCGCCAGTAAAAAGTATCAGCTCTTTACGCTCTACCAGATCCGCAATAAGCGCATGAACTGGCGCACGTTGCTGACACTTTTCTCGCTGCGCAATGGCAAACGTCTGGCTGATGGCTTGCGGGGGAAATAATGCGACTGGAAGATTTTCGCGCTAATCAATGGAGCCTGCGCCCATGCTGTATGGTTGCGGCCTATCGCATTGCCCATTTTTGCTCAGTCTGGCGAAAAAAGCATCCCATCAACAATCTTTGGGCGGTACCCGTACTACTGCTCTATCGCTTTATGACTGAATGCCTGTTTGGCTATGAAATTCAAGCCGCTGCCACCATTGGCCGCCGTTTTACCATTCATCACGGTTACGCTGTAGTTATCAATAAAAATGTCGTTGCCGGGGATGATTTCACCATCCGCCACGGCGTCACTATTGGCAATCGCGGTGCAGATAATCTTGCCTGCCCGGTGATTGGCAATGGTGTTGAATTAGGCGCGAACGTGGTGATGATTGGTGGGATCACAATTGGCAATAACGTCACTATCGGCGCGGGCAGCGTGGTGCTCGACAATGTGCCTGACAACGCGTTAGTCGTGGGTGAAAAAGCGCGCGTGAAGGTGATGAAATGAATATCTTGCAATTTAATGTTCGCCTCGCTGAAGGGGGCGCTGCGGGTGTAGCGCTGGATTTGCACCAGCGCGCGCTGCAAAAAGGGATGCAGTCACGATTTATTTATGGCTACGGCAAAGGAGGCAAAAAGAGCGTCAGCCATGATAACTACCCGGAAGTTTATAAGCAGACGCCGCGTTTGACTTCAATCGCCAATCTGGCGCTGTTTCGCCTGTTTAACCGCGATTTATTCGGCAATCTGAATAACCTCTATCGCACCGTGACCCGCTGCGAAGGGCCGGTGGTACTCCATTTTCATGTTATGCATAGCTACTGGCTCAATCTCAATGAGCTGGTGACCTTTTGCCAGAAAGTGAAGGCGCATAAACGCGACCTGACCTTTGTCTGGACGTTGCACGATCACTGGAGCGTTACCGGACGTTGCGCTTTTACCGACGGTTGCGAAGGCTGGAAAGATAACTGCAAGCGATGCCCGACACTGGCGAACTATCCGCCAGTGAAGATTGACCGCGCTCATCAACTGGTGGCAGGCAAACGTCAGTTGTTCAACGATATGTTGGCGCTGGGCTGCAAATTTATCTCACCCAGCCAGCATGTGGCTGATGCGTTTAACAGTCTTTACGGTGCGGGGCGCTGCCACATTATTAATAACGGTATCGATGTGGCGACCGAAGCAATCCTTGCCGAACTTGCACCCGTTACCGCAACCAGTGGTAAACCCAAAATTGCCGTTGTTGCCCATGATTTACGCTATGACGGTAAAACCAATCAACAACTGGTACGGGATATTATGGCCCTTGGTGATCGTGTTGAGCTGCATACCTTTGGCAAGTTTTCCCCTTTTGAAGCAGCAAATGTCATCAACCACGGCTTTCTGACTGATAAGCGCAAATTAATGAGTGAACTCAATCAGCTGGATGCGCTGCTGTTTACTTCGCGCGTGGACAACTATCCGCTGATCCTCTGTGAGGCGCTCTCGATCGGGGTGCCGGTGATTGCTACTCACAGCGATGCTGCGCAGGAAGTGTTACAAAAATCTGGTGGTAAGACGTTTAGCGAACAAGACGCGCTCGCCCTGGTGCAATGTACGAAGTCCGACATTGCCCAGGCTGTATTTGGCGAGAGCCTGGAAGCTTTTCGCGCACGTAGCCGCCAGGCATACAGTGGACAACAGATGCTGGAGGAGTATGTCTCGTTCTATCAGAATCTGTAGCTACCTGCTGCTGCCGCTGATTTATCTGCTGGTCAACGTCAAAATTGCTCAGCTTGGCGAGAGCTTCCCGATAACTATCGTTACCTTTCTGCCAGCCATGCTGTTGCTGTTTGTAGAAAGAATCAACGTGAAGAAGTTGATGATTGCGTTGGGCATCGGGGCAGGGCTAACCGTGTTTAACTACATTTTTGGCCAGTCATTAAATGCCGGCAAATATGTCACTTCAACGATGCTGTTTGTCTATTTAGTGATCATTATTGGCATGGTATGGAGTATTCGCTTTAAAACCGTATCACCACATAACTACCGTAAGATATTGCGATTTTTCTATTTAGTCGTGGCAATGGTCGTAATATTGGCTGCACTGGAGATGGCGCAAATTATCCTTACTGGTGGTAGTAGTTTAATGGAAGGGATTTCGAAATATCTCATTTACAGTAACAGTTATGTATTGAATTTCATCAAATTTGGTGGCAAGCGCACTACAGCACTCTATTTTGAACCGGCCTTCTTCGCTCTGGCGTTAATCTCAATTTGGCTCAGTATCAAACAGTTCGGTATCAAAACGCCAAAGACCGATGCTATGATTTTGGCAGGGATAGTTCTTTCAGGATCGTTTTCTGGGGTAATGACATTTATCCTGTTTTATCTGCTGGAGTGGGCATTCCAGTATCTTAATAAAGAAGCGATACGGAAGAAGTTACCACTGGCAATTATTTCTTTAGCAGTGTTTGTTATTGGTGTGGTATTTGCTTTCCCGTATATCGCCACACGACTTGGTGATTTAGGTACAGAAGGATCTTCGTCTTATTACCGCATTATCGGTCCGCTAGCGATGGTCGGATATTCGCTCACCAATATTGATGGGGTAGTAAGATTCGGCTCACTTTACGAATATGTCGCATCATTCGGAATCTTTAACGGTGCGGACGTCGGGAAAACAATAGACAATGGTTTGTATCTGCTAATCATTTATTTTTCATGGTTCGCTGTGTTACTGACCGGATGGTATCTGGTAAAAGTTGGCAAGATGACGCTGAATGCATTCGGCAATAATCAGAATTATCGTGTACAGCTTTACCTGTTTACTCCGATATCGTTGTTTTTTACGGGGTCTATTTTTAGCCCGGAATATGCGTTTTTGATTGTTTGTCCGTTTATTCTGCGCAAGGCGCTGAATATTACGCACTGATGATGAGGTGGGTCATATGCTGCTAAGTATTATTACTGTCGCATTTCGCAATTATGAAGGTGTGGTTAAAACCTGGCAGTCGTTGGCCCACCTGGCGAAGGCGCCAGAGATCCAATTCGAATGGATTGTGGTAGATGGCGGCTCTCAGGATGGCACTGAGGATTTTCTGAAAAGTCTCAATGGTCAATATAATTTGCGCTATATTAGTGAGCGTGATAAAGGGATTTACGATGCGATGAATAAAGGCATCGATCTGGCGAATGGACGTTTTGCGCTTTTTCTGAATTCTGGCGATATATTCCATGAAGAGATTGTGAATGTTGCACGCCAGTTGGATGATGCCAAAGAAAACGCTATGTATATTGGCGATGCGCTGCTTGATTTTGGCGATGGTTCAAAAATACGGCGTAGTGCAAAAAATGGTTGGTATATTTACCACAGCTTACCAGCAAGCCATCAGGCGATATTTTTCCCGGTGAACGGGCTTAAAACTTACCCCTACGATCTGCAGTATAAAGTCTCTTCCGATTACGCATTAACAGCCAGAATGTTTAAAGCGGGTTTCCCCTTTAGACGTTTAAAAGGGCTGGTGTCTGAATTTTCTATGGGCGGCGTATCAACGTCAAATAACCTTGAATTATGCCAGGATGCCCGCAAAGTGCAGCGCAAAATATTGCATGTACCTGGTTTCTGGGCGCAATTGTCTTATATGTTGCGTTTACGGACTACCGGAAAAGCAAAAGCCTTATATAACAAAGCCTAAAGCCAAAATATAGGGAAAAAATATGCAAGATTTACAAGGATTCTCCGTGCCAAATGGCTTTCGGGGCGGCAATGCTATTAAGGTTCAACTGTGGTGGGCGGTTCAGGCGACATTATTCGCATGGTCTCCGCAGGTTTTATATCGCTGGCGAGCATTCTTATTGCGCTTATTTGGCGCAAAAGTAGGTAAAGGCGTGGTCATTCGCCCATCGGTAAAAATCACCTATCCGTGGAAATTAACCTTAGGCGATTACAGTTGGGTAGGGGATGACGCAGTGTTGTATACGCTGGGTGATATTTCTATTGGCGCAAATTCTGTCATTTCACAGAAATGTTATTTATGCACCGGCAGCCACGATTATTTGAGCGCGCATTTTGACATTAATGCGACGCCAATCGTGATCGGTGAGAAATGCTGGCTGGCGACAGATGTGTTTGTCGCACCAGGCGTCACCATCGGCGACGGGACGGTGGTAGGTGCGCGCAGCAGTGTTTTTAAATCGCTTCCGGCAAATGTGATTTGCCGTGGCAATCCCGCAGTGGTAACGCGCGAACGCGTTGAAAAGGTAACTCCCTAACAGGGAATTTTGAGGAAAATAAATTATGTCTAAAGTCGCTCTCATCACCGGCGTTACCGGGCAAGATGGTTCTTATCTCGCAGAACTGCTTCTGGAAAAGGGCTATGAAGTCCACGGTATTAAGCGTCGCGCCTCCTCTTTCAATACCGAGCGTGTAGATCACATTTATCAGGATCCACACACCAGCAATCCGAAGTTCCACCTGCATTACGGCGATCTGACCGATACGTCCAACCTGACCCGTATTCTGCAAGAAGTGCAGCCGGACGAAGTCTATAACCTGGGCGCGATGAGCCACGTGGCGGTATCGTTTGAATCCCCGGAATACACTGCCGACGTAGATGCAATGGGTACGCTGCGTCTGCTGGAAGCAATTCGCTTCCTGGGACTTGAAAAGAAAACCCGTTTTTATCAGGCCTCTACTTCTGAACTCTATGGTCTGGTGCAGGAAATTCCGCAGAAAGAAACCACGCCGTTCTACCCGCGTTCTCCGTATGCAGTCGCAAAACTGTACGCTTATTGGATCACTGTCAACTACCGTGAATCCTACGGCATGTATGCCTGTAACGGTATTCTGTTCAACCATGAATCCCCACGTCGCGGCGAAACTTTCGTCACCCGCAAAATTACCAGAGCGATCGCGAACATTGCTCAGGGTCTGGAATCCTGCCTCTACCTCGGCAACATGGACTCACTGCGTGACTGGGGCCATGCCAAAGATTACGTGAAAATGCAGTGGATGATGCTGCAACAGGAGAAGCCGGAAGATTTCGTGATTGCTACCGGTGTGCAGTACTCCGTGCGCCAGTTCGTCGAGATGGCCGCCGCGCAACTGGGTATCAAACTGCGCTTTGAAGGCAAAGGTATTGATGAGAAGGGGATCGTCGTGTCGGTCACAGGCCACGATGCTCCGGGTGTGAAACCTGGCGATGTGATTGTTGCCGTTGATCCACGTTACTTCCGCCCTGCTGAAGTCGAAACCCTGCTGGGTGACCCGACGAAAGCGCACGAGACTCTGGGCTGGAAACCGGAAACTACTCTGCAAGAGATGGTCTCCGAGATGGTGGCAAACGATCTGGAAGCAGCGAAAAAATATTCACTGCTTAGAGCTAACGGTTACGAGGTTGCCATCGCGCTGGAGTCCTGAGCATGACCACACAACGTATTTTTGTCGCTGGCCATCGCGGAATGGTGGGGTCAGCCATCGTAAGGCAGCTTGAACAGCGTGCAGATGTTGAACTGGTGCTGCGCTCTCGTGAGCAACTAAATCTGCTGGACAGCGCGGCAGTGGATCTATTTTTCGCCAATGAACGTATTGACCAGGTTTATCTGGCGGCGGCGAAAGTGGGGGGTATTGTGGCGAACAATACCTACCCGGCGGACTTCATCTACGAAAACATGATGATTGAGAGCAACATCATTCACTCTGCACATAAACATGATGTGAATAAGCTGTTGTTCCTCGGTTCGTCCTGCATCTATCCGAAGCTGGCGAAACAGCCGATGGCGGAGAGTGAATTGCTACAGGGGACGCTGGAGCCGACTAATGAACCCTACGCGATTGCAAAGATTGCTGGCATCAAGCTGTGCGAATCTTACAACCGTCAGTATGGGCGTGATTATCGCTCGGTCATGCCAACCAATCTTTATGGGCCGCATGACAACTTTCACCCAAGCAACTCCCATGTGATCCCGGCATTACTGCGCCGCTTCCATGAAGCGGCGCAGGAAAATGCACCGCAAGTGCTGGTATGGGGAAGCGGTACGCCAATGCGTGAATTCCTGCATGTGGATGATATGGCGGCAGCCAGTATTCATGTTCAGGAGCTGGCGAGTGAGGTCTGGCAGGAGAATACCGAGCCGATGCTATCGCATATCAATGTCGGTACGGGTGTTGATTGCACTATTCGCGAATTGGCGCAAACCGTGGCACACGTGGTGGGTTACCAGGGCGAGGTGGCATTTGATGCCAGCAAACCCGATGGCACGCCGCGTAAACTGCTGGATGTCACGCGTCTGCACCAGCTTGGCTGGTATCACGAGATCTCACTGGAAGCAGGCCTTGCCAGCACCTACCAGTGGTTCCTTGAAAACCAGCACCGGTTCCGGGGGTAGGCATGTTTTTAAGTCATGAAGATTTTGCCACGGTGGTGCGTTCTACTCCGCTTATCTCCATTGATTTGATCGTGGAGAATTCACGCGGCGAGTTTTTACTCGGTAAACGCACTAACCGTCCGGCCCAGGGTTACTGGTTTGTGCCGGGAGGACGCGTACAGAAGGATGAGCCGCTGGCGACCGCCTTTGAGCGTCTGACCCAGGCGGAACTGGGGCTGCGCCTGCCGATGTCGGCAGGTCAGTTTTATGGTGTCTGGCAGCACTTCTATGACGATAACTTCTCCGGTAGCGACTTTTCCACGCACTACATCGTGCTGGGGTTCCGTTTGCGCGTTGATGAGAACACTCTCTCACTACCGCCAGACCAGCACGATGATTATCGCTGGGAGTTGCCGGAGTCGCTAATTGCCGACCCGTTGGTGCATGACAACAGCCGCGCCTATTTCCTCGATGCACAAGGAGTACCAGGCGTATGAAAATCCTGGTCTATGGCATCAACTATTCACCGGAGTTAACCGGGATCGGTAAGTACACCGGTGAAATGGTGGAATGGATGGCCCGTCAGGGCCATGACGTGCGGGTGATCACCGCGCCGCCATACTATCCCGAGTGGAAAGTGGGCGAGCACTACAGTGGCTGGCGCTGGCGTAAAGAGCAGGGGGAGGCCACGGTCTGGCGCTGCCCGCTCTATGTTCCCGCTCAGCCTTCAACCTTAAAAAGATTGCTGCATCTGGGCAGCTTTGCCCTGAGCAGCTTTTTCCCGCTGCTGGCGCAACGCCGCTGGAAACCGGATCGCATTATCGGTGTAGTACCGACGCTGTTTTGTACTCCAGGTATGCGCCTGCTGGCAAAACTGAGCGGTGCCCGCACTGTACTACACATCCAGGATTATGAAGTAGACGCCATGCTGGGATTAGGTATGGCGGGTAAAGGCAAAAGTGGCCTTGTGGCTCGCCTGGCAAGCGCTTTTGAACGCAGCAACCTGCATAACGTCGATAACGTCTCCACCATCTCCCGCTCAATGATGAATAAAGCGCGGGAAAAAGGGGTGGCGGCAGACAAGATTATCTTCTTCCCGAACTGGTCCGAAGTGGCGCGTTTTCGCGATGTTGACGCAGAGAGCGTCGCGCAATTACGACGCTCTCTTGGCCTGCCGGATGATAAAAAAATCATTCTTTATTCCGGCAACATCGGTGAGAAGCAGGGACTGGAGAACGTCATTGACGCGGCGGCTCGCCTGCAAGAACAACCCTGGTTGTTTGTCATTGTTGGGCAGGGCGGCGGCAAAGCACGGCTGGAAAAAATGGTCAGCGAGCGCGGTTTACGTAATGTGAAATTTTTCCCATTGCAACCGTATGACGCCCTGCCTGCGCTGCTGAAACTGGGTGATTGCCACCTGGTGATTCAAAAGCGTGGCGCGGCAGATGTTGTATTGCCATCCAAACTCACCAACATTTTGGCTGTGGGCGGTAATGCGGTGATTACCGCAGAAGAGAGCACTGAACTGGGTGAGCTCTGTCTGGCCCAGCCGGGTATTGCGGTTTGCGTTGAGCCGGAATCGGTCGAAGCGTTGACCCTGGGCATTGAGCGCGCTTTAGCGCTGCCCAAAAACAACACGGTGGCACGTGAATATGCCGAACGCACGCTCGAAAAAGAGAACGTGTTACGCCAGTTTATTGCTGATATCAGCCCGGCGAGTGAGGCAAAAACAACACATGGCTACGAACATACGCCGCGTGATGGCCAACTGAATCTCGACGGGAATGGGGATAAATGATGAGTCAAACACAACTGTATCCGGTAGTGATGGCCGGAGGCTCCGGTAGCCGTCTGTGGCCACTGTCCCGCGTACTCTATCCAAAACAATTTTTGTGCCTGAAAGGCGATCTCACTATGTTGCAGACCACGGTCTGCCGCCTGAACGGCGTGGAGTGTGAAAGCCCGGTGGTCATCTGCAATGAACAGCATCGTTTCATTGTTGCCGAGCAACTGCGCCAGCTGCATAAACTGACCGAGAACATTATCCTCGAACCGGCAGGTCGCAACACTGCGCCGGCGATTGCTCTGGCAGCGCTGGCAATACAACGTCACAACAGTGAAAGCGACCCGCTGATGCTGGTGCTGGCTGCTGACCATGTTATTCAGGATGAAGAGGCGTTTCGCAAAGCGGTACGTGATGCGATTCCATATGCCGAAAAAGGCAAACTGGTCACCTTCGGGATCGTACCAAATTTGCCGGAGACCGGTTATGGCTATATCCGTCGTGGAGAAGTGTCGCCGGGTGAAGTCGACTCCGTAGCCTTTGACGTGGCGCAGTTTGTCGAAAAACCGAATCTGGAAACCGCCCAGGGCTATGTAGCCAGCGGCGAATACTACTGGAACAGCGGTATGTTCCTGTTCCGTGCCGGTCGTTACCTCGAAGAGCTGCAAAAATATCGCCCGGATATTCTCAGCGCCTGTGAAAAAGCGATGCAAGCTACCGATCCTGATATGGATTTTGTCCGTGTCGATGAAGAGGCATTCCTCGCCTGTCCGGAAGAGTCCGTTGACTATGCAGTAATGGAACAAACAGCCGATGCGGTGGTAATGCCGATGGACGCGGGCTGGAGTGATGTTGGCTCCTGGTCATCCCTGTGGGAAATCAGTCAGCACACGCCGGAGGGAAACGTCCAGCACGGCGACGTCATTAGCCATAAAACTGAAAACAGCTATGTCTATGCTGAATCCGGGCTGGTTACCACGGTCGGCGTGAAAGACCTGGTGGTAGTGCAGACCAAAGACGCGGTGCTGATTGCCGATCGCCACCATGTGCAGGATGTAAAAAAAGTGGTCGAGCAGATCAAAGCCGATGGCCGCCATGAACACCACGTTCACCGTGAAGTCTATCGCCCGTGGGGTAAATATGACTCTATCGATGCCGGCGATCGCTACCAGGTAAAACGCATTACCGTTAAGCCGGGTGAGGGGTTGTCTGTGCAGATGCATCACCATCGTGCCGAACACTGGGTGGTGGTAGCGGGCACAGCGAAGGTGACCATTAACGATCAAGTCAAGCTGCTGGGCGAAAACGAATCTATCTATATTCCGCTTGGCGCGCACCATTGCCTGGAGAATCCGGGGAAAATTCCGCTCGACTTGATTGAGGTGCGCTCCGGTTCGTATCTCGAAGAGGATGACGTGGTGCGCTTTAAAGATCGCTACGGTCGCGTCTGATGACCGGTTGCCGGGACGTGATGTTACCCGGCCAGTGGGAATACGCATTTATTAATAATCAACAAGATGGCCACTTTAGCGGTCAAGGCTGACTGTTGCCTGAAGAAGAGGTAATGATGGAAAAATTAACCTGTTTTAAAGCTTACGATATTCGCGGAAAGCTGGGCGAAGAACTTAACGAAGATATTGCATGGCGTATTGGCCGCGCCTACGGCGAGTACCTTAAACCGCAGACTATCGTCCTGGGCGGTGATGTGCGTCAGACCAGCGAAGCGTTGAAGTTGGCGCTGGCTAAGGGGTTACAGGACGCAGGCGTTAATGTGCTGGATATTGGTCTTTCCGGCACGGAAGAGATCTACTTCGCCACCTTCCATCTTGGCGTAGATGGCGGTATTGAAGTCACCGCCAGCCACAACCCGATGGACTATAACGGTATGAAACTGGTGCGCAAAGGTGCGCGCCCGATCAGCGGTGATACCGGTCTGCGCGATGTGCAGCGTCTGGCAGAAACCAATGATTTCCCGCAGGTGAACCCGGCGAAGCGCGGCAACTACGAACAGATTAACCTGCGTGACGCCTATATCGATCATCTGTTGGGTTATATCAATCTGGCAAATCTTAAGCCACTGAAACTGGTCATTAACTCCGGCAATGGCGCGGCTGGCCCGGTGGTTGATGCCATCGAAGCGCGTTTCAAAGCGCAAAACGTGCCGGTGACTTTTATCAAAGTGCATAACGAGCCGGATGGAACCTTCCCGCACGGTATCCCTAACCCATTGTTGCCTGAATGTCGCGCTGACACCCGCAATGCGGTAATCGAACATAAAGCCGACATGGGGATCGCTTTTGACGGCGATTTCGACCGCTGCTTCCTGTTTGATAGCGCGGGGCAGTTTATCGAAGGGTATTACATTGTTGGCCTGCTGGCTGAAGCCTTCCTCGAAAAAAATCCGGGGGCGAAGATTATTCACGACCCGCGCCTGTCGTGGAACACCGTTGATGTGGTAAGCCGCGCGGGCGGAACGCCGGTGATGTCTAAAACGGGCCATGCCTTTATTAAAGAGCGTATGCGCGAAGAAGACGCCATCTACGGCGGCGAAATGAGCGCGCATCACTACTTCCGTGATTTCGCTTACTGCGATAGCGGCATGATCCCCTGGCTGCTGGTAACAGAATTGCTGTGTCTGAAAGGTAAAACGCTGGCGGAGCTGGTGAGCGATCGTATGGTGGCTTTCCCGGCAAGCGGGGAAATCAATAGCAAACTTGCCGATCCGGCCACGGCCATCAATCGTGTGGAACAGCATTTCGCCCCCGGGTCGCTTGAGATTGATCGCACGGATGGCATCAGCATCGCTTTTCCTGACTGGCGATTTAATCTGCGCTCCTCCAACACCGAACCGGTGGTACGGCTGAACGTAGAGTCGCGACGTGATGTCTCGCTAATGGAAACACGAACGCAGGAAATTTTGGCGCTGTTGAATCAGTAAATATAAGGCGTTCCTCTCCCCGCAGTCGGGGAGAGTGAACCTACAGGCAGGTACAACGATGACTCATCTAAAAAAGCGCGACCGAGCCAAAACGAATGCATCGTTAATCTCTATCGTGCAGCGCTTCTCTGATATCACCATCATGGTCGGCGGGCTATGGCTGGTGTGTAAAGTGTATGCGTTGCCGTTTCTCTACATGCATCTGCTGATGGCTCTGATAACACTGGTAGTCTTCCAGATGATCGGCGGAATGTCCGACTTCTATCGCTCCTGGCGGGGCGTCAGAATTATGACTGAGCTGGTCTTGCTGCTGCAAAACTGGACGCTAAGTGTGGTCTTTAGTGCCGGTTTACTGGCTTTCAGTAATGATTTTGATAACACCTTCAAGATGTATTTAACCTGGTATCTGCTGACCGGACTGGGATTGATGTTATGCCGGGCGGTGATCCGCTTTGGCGCAGGCTGGCTACGTAATATTGGCTATAACACGCGTCGTGTGGCGGTGGCAGGGGACATGCCGATGGGGCAGGAACTGCTGGAAGGTTTTCGTAACGAACCATGGTTAGGGTTTGATGTGGTAGGTGTTTATCACGATCCGAAACCAGGAGGAATAACAACGGGTTGGGCGGGTAACCTTGAGCAATTGGTTGAAGACGCGAAAGCAGGAAAAATTCATAACGTCTATATCGCCATGTCAATGAACGAGGCGGCGAGTATTAAAAAACTGGTGCATCAACTGGCTGATACAACTTGCTCGGTGATCCTGATTCCGGATGTCTTCACATTTAATATCCTCCATTCGCGCATTGACGAAATGAATGGCGTACCGGTGGTGCCGCTGTATGACACACCGCTCTCTGGCGTTAACCGTATCGTCAAACGTGTTGAAGATATTGTGCTCTCCTCGCTTATTCTGCTGCTGATTTCTCCGGTACTTGTTGCTATTTCTGTGGCGGTAAAACTCAGCTCCCCCGGACCGATACTGTTCCGTCAGACGCGTTACGGCATGGATGGTAAGCCGATTAAGGTGTGGAAATTCCGTTCCATGAAGGTGATGGAAAACGACAAAGTAGTGACGCAGGCAACGCAGAACGATCCGCGGGTGACCAAAGTGGGCAACTTCCTGCGCCGTACCTCGCTTGATGAGCTGCCGCAGTTTTTCAATGTGCTGCTTGGCGGTATGTCGATTGTGGGGCCGCGCCCTCACGCCGTTGCACACAATGAGCAATACCGCTCGCTTATCGAAGGCTATATGTTGCGCCATAAAGTGAAACCGGGCATCACAGGCTGGGCGCAAATCAATGGCTGGCGCGGTGAGACCGACACGCTGGAAAAAATGGAAAAACGTATTGAGTTCGATCTCGAATATATCCGCGAGTGGAGTTTGTGGTTCGATATCAAGATCGTTTTTCTGACCGTCTTTAAAGGCTTTGTTAACAAAGCGGCGTATTAAGGAAAGGTCATGAGCCTGAGAGAAAAAACCATCAGCGGCGCGAAGTGGTCAGCAATGGCCACCCTGACCATTATCGGTCTGGGGCTGGTGCAGATGACGGTATTAGCACGGATCATCGACAATCACCAGTTTGGTTTGCTCACCGTCTCGCTGGTGATCATCGCGCTGGCGGATACGCTGTCAGATTTCGGCATCGCCAACTCGATTATCCAGCGCAAAGAGATTAGCCATCTCGAACTGACCACACTTTACTGGCTAAACGTTGGGCTGGGGCTGGTGGTCTGCCTGGCTGTCTTCTCGCTGGGTGGGGTTATTGCCAATGTACTGAATAACCCGGATCTTGAACCACTGATCAAAACCTTGTCGCTGGCGTTCGTGGTCATCCCTCACGGGCAGCAGTTCCGGGCGCTGATGCAAAAAGAGCTGGAGTTCAATAAGATCGGCGCGATTGAAACACTGTCGGTCATGGCGGGTTTTAGCTTCACGGTGATCAGCGCTTTTTTCTGGCCGCTGGCAATGACGGCGATTCTCGGTTATCTGGTTAACAGCGCCGTGCGAACGCTACTTTTTGGTTACTTTGGCCGCAAAATCTACCGTCCAGGGCTTCATTTTTCCCTCGCCTCAGTCAGCTCTAACCTGCGTTTTGGTGCCTGGTTAACAGCAGACAGTATCATTAACTACGTTAATACGAACCTCTCGACGCTGGTACTGGCGCGAATTCTGGGCGCCAGTGTCGCCGGGGGTTATAACCTGGCTTACAACGTGGCAGTTGTGCCGCCAATGAAGCTCAATCCTATCATCACCCGTGTACTCTTCCCGGCGTTCGCAAAAATCCAGGACGATACCGAAAAGTTACGCATCAACTTCTATAAATTGCTCTCCGTGGTGGGGATTATTAACTTTCCCATCCTGTTGGGATTGATGGTGGTGGCGAGTAACTTTGTGCCGCTGGTTTTCGGCGACAAATGGAATGGCATTATTCCCATCCTGCAACTGCTGTGCATTGTTGGTCTGCTACGGGCGGTAGGTAATCCAATCGGTTCACTGCTGATGGCGAAAGCCAGAGTCGATATCAGTTTTAAATTTAATGTCTTTAAAACCTTTCTCTTTATTCCCGCCATCATCATTGGTGGTCATATGGGCGGCGCGCTGGGTGTGACGCTCGGCTTCCTGCTGGTGCAGATTATCAACACTATCCTGAGCTATTTCGTGATGATTAAACCCGTGCTCGGCTCCAGTTATCGCCAGTACATCCTCAGTCTATGGCTGCCATTCTATCTGTCGCTGCCAACGCTGGTGGTCAGTTATGGCCTGGGTCTGGCGCTGGATGGGCAGTTACCGCTGGCGGCCATGCTGGCGGTGCAGGTTGGCGCAGGGGCGCTGGCTTTCGCACTGATGCTGATCCTGTCGCGCAATGCACTGGTGGTGGAGATGAAGCGTCAATTTTGCCGCAACGAGAAACTCAAAACGCTGCTCCGCGCTGGCTGAAAACGTTATTGAACCCCTTTAAGAGGTCGCTATGAAATTATTGATCCTTGGCAATCACACGTGCGGAAACCGTGGTGACAGCGCAATTTTACGCGGATTGCTGGATGCTATTACTTTACTAAAACCTGACGCAGACATTGATGTGATGAGCCGCTACCCGGTGAGCTCATCCTGGCTATTAAATCGCCCGGTGATGGGCGATCCGCTCTACAAACAAATGAAAGCGCACAACAACGCCGCAGGTTTAATGGGGCGCGTGAAAAAAGTGCTGCGCCGTCGCTACCAACATCAGGTACTGCTCTCCCATGTGACAGAAAGTGGCAAGCTGCGAAATATCGCTATTGCCCAGGGGTTCACTGATTTTGTCAGTCTGCTTGCCGGTTATGACGCGATTATCCAGGTTGGCGGTTCCTTCTTCGTTGATCTCTATGGCGTACCGCAATTCGAACATGCGCTTTGTACCTTTATGGCGAAAAAACCGCTGTTTATGATTGGTCACAGCGTCGGTCCCTTCCAGAATGAACAATTCAACCAACTGGCGAACTACGTGTTTGGTCATTGCGATGCACTGATTCTGCGTGAGCATGTCAGCCTGAATTTAATGAAGCAAAGCAACATTACTACCGCTAAGGTTGAGCAGGGTGTCGATACCGCCTGGCTGGTGGAACACCACGAGCAGGATTTTGTCGCCAGTTATGCGGTACAGCACTGGCTGGATCTGGCGGCGCAAGAGAAGACAGTAGCCATTACCTTACGTGAACTGGCACCGTTTGATAAGCGTCTCAACACCACGCAGCAGGCTTATGAACAAGCCTTTGCCGGAGTAGTCAATCGAATTATTGATGCAGGCTATCAGGTCATTGCACTCTCGACCTGTACGGGTATAGATAGCTACAACAAAGATGACCGGATGGTGGCTTTGAATCTGCGCCAGTATGTTAATGATCCGTCGCGTTATCATGTGGTGATGGACGAGCTCAACGATCTGGAAATGGGCAAAATTCTTGCGGCCTGCGATTTAACTGTGGGCACGCGTCTGCACTCTGCCATTATCTCCATGAATTTCGGTACACCTGCTATCGCTATTAACTACGAACATAAATCTGCGGGCATTATGCAGCAACTGGGCATGTCCGAAATGGCCGTTGATATCCGTCATTTGCTGGACGGCTCACTGGCGAGTATGGCTGCCGATACGCTGGGTCAGCTTCCAGAGATTAATCAACGGCTGGCGACGGCAGTAGCTGCCGAGCGTGAACAGGGAATGAAAATGGTGCAATCCGTGCTGGATCGTGTGCGGGAGGTGAAATGAAAGTCAGCTTCTTTTTGCTGAAGTTTCCCTTATCTTCTGAAACCTTCGTCCTCAACCAGATTGTTGCGTTTATCAATATGGGATTTGAGGTTGAGATTGTTGCCCTGCACAAAGGCGACATGAACAATACACATGCTGCTTATAACGAGTACCGGTTGGCGGAGAAAACTCACTGGTTGCTTGAGGAGCCGGAGGGTCGGTTTGCAAAATTAAGTTACCGCGCACAGGCGATGACGCGTGGCATCTGGAAACCCACTACCTGGAAAGCGCTCAATATGTCGCGTTATGGCGATGAGGCGCGCAACCTCATTCTGGCAGCCATTTGCGGGTTGGCACCGCGAAGCTTCTGTGCCGATGTGTTTATTGCCCACTTTGGCCCTGCTGGTGTGACGGCGGCAAAATTGCGTGAGCTCGGCGTATTACAGGGCAAAATTGCCACTGTTTTCCACGGTATCGATATTTCGCACCGGGAAGTGCTCAACCACTACACCCCCGAATATCAGAAGCTTTTCCAGCGCGGCGACTTGATGCTGCCTATCAGTGAACTCTGGGCGGGCAGGCTGAAAAATATGGGCTGCCCACAGCAAAAAATTGCTGTTTCGCGCATGGGTGTCGATATGGCGCGTTTTAACCTGCGTCCGGTGAAAGCTCCCGGCACACCGCTACAGATAATCTCGGTGGCGCGCCTGACTGAGAAGAAAGGGCTCCATGTGGCGATTGAAGCCTGCCGTTTATTAAAAGAGCGCGGCGTGGACTTCAAATACCGCATTCTCGGGATTGGCCCATGGGAACGGCGCTTACATACGCTGATTGAACAGTTTGAACTGGAAGATGTGATTGAAATGCCGGGCTTTAAGCCCAGCCATGAAGTGAAAGCGCTACTGGATGAAGCGGATGTGTTTTTGCTGCCGTCTATTACGGGGGCGGACGGGGATATGGAAGGCATCCCGGTAGCACTTATGGAAGCCATGGCGGTGGGTATTCCGGTTGTCTCTACCGTGCACAGCGGCATTCCTGAGCTGATCGACGCCGGGCGCTCCGGCTGGCTGGTGCCGGAAAATGATGCAGAAGCGCTGGCGCAGCGTCTGACCTCTTTTGCTGCTATGCAAGATGAAGACTTAACGCCGGTGGTGACCCGTGCACGGCAGAAAGTCGAACACGATTTCAACCAGAAAATCATCAATCAGCAACTTGCCAGTCTGCTGCAAACGCTGTGAGACGAGGTTTTATGTGCAAAAAGAGAACAGCGCTCTCCCGCCGTTCATTCCTTACCGCCAGTTCTGCGCTGGCGGCATTACCGTTACTTTACGCTCCGGCGATACGAGCGCTAGAGGGCGAGAACAAAACCGTTGATATTAGTCACTATGACCACAATGACTGGACTGCCGCGCTGAAGGCCGCTTTTACCGAAGGCGAGACAGTGGTTATCCCCGCCGGGCTGGTATGCGAAAACATTAACACCGGTATTTTTATTCCTGAAGGGAAAACACTACTTATACGTGGAGCGCTGAAAGGCAGTGGCCGTGGGCGTTTTGTTTTGCAGAACGGTAGCCGTGTGGTAGGGGAGAAGGGGGGGAGCCTCTACAATATCACCCTCGATGTGCGTGGTTCCGATTGCGTGATTCAGGGTGTGCAGATGAGTGGCTATGGGCCGGTAACGCAGATTTATATTGGCGGCAAGAATAAGCGCGTCATGCGCAATCTGCTGATCGACAATATCACCGTGACAAAAGCCAACTATGCCATCCTGCGCCAGGGTTTTCACAACCAACTGGACGGTGCTCGTATTACCAATAGTCGCTTCAGTTACTTACAGGGCGACGCGATTGAGTGGAATGTCGCCATTAACGATCGTAACATCCTGATTTCCGACCATATTATCGACAATATTGATTGTACTAACGGTAAGGTTAATTGGGGCATTGGCATCGGCCTTGCTGGTAGCACTTACGATAATGAGTACCCGGAAGATCAGGCGGTAAAAAATTTCGTGGTCGCTAACATCACCGGCAGTAACTGCCGCCAGTTAGTCCATGTTGAAAACGGCAAGCATTTCATCATCCGCAATGTTAAAGCGAAGAACATCACCCCGGATTTCAGTAAAAAAGCGGGCATCGATAATGCGACAGTAGCTATTTATGGCTGTGACAATTTTGTGATTGATGATGTCGAAATGGTCAACAGCGCCGGCATGTTGATTGGTTATGGCGTGATCAAAGGTAACTACTTGTCTATCCCGCAAAATTTCAAGCTTAACGATATCCGCCAGGATAACACCGACAGTAAATATAAACTGCGGGGCATCCAGGTTTCCTCCGGCAATGCCACTTCATTTGTGGCTATCACCAACCTCAAGTTACAGAATTCAACTCTGACGCTACATAACAAGCCTCAGCACCTTTTCTTGCGCAATATTCATATCATGCAAGAAGCCGCAACCGGCCCGGCCCTGAAGCTGAACTTCGATTTACGCAAAGATGTACGCGGACGCTTTATGGCGAAGCAGGAGACATTGTTATCGTTGTCGAACATTCATGCCGTCAATGAAAAAGGGCAGAGCTCAGTGGATATCGACCGGGTCGATCAGCATGTGGTGAATGTGGAGAAGTTAAACTTTCGTCTTCCTGCTAAACGGTAATAAATATGGGATATATCGTTTTTGCGATAAATCCTGGTGTTTTGACCGTAGGGTTAGGATTACAACTACATTCTTCCAGGGAGTAGGAGCGTACACTCTTTCACTACAACATGCAGCAATGCCACTAGCGAAAATAGGTTAAGAGTCTATAATTCATCAATAATTTATAGGTGGAAGAAATAATGGTTAATTTGAAAGCAGTTATTCCGGTAGCGGGTCTTGGGATGCATATGCTCCCCGCCACTAAGGCGATACCCAAAGAGATGCTACCGATTGTCGATAAACCGATGATTCAGTATATTGTCGACGAAGTTGTTGCTGCAGGGATCAAAGAAATCGTTCTGGTTACTCACTCATCTAAAAACGCCGTAGAGAACCACTTCGACACCTCCTATGAGCTTGAAGCACTGCTCGAACTGCGTGTTAAGCGCCAATTGCTGGCGGAAGTGCAATCTATCTGCCCGCCAGGCGTTACGATTATGAACGTCCGCCAGGCGCAGCCGCTGGGGTTGGGGCACTCAATTTTATGTGCACGTCCTATTGTGGGTGACAATCCTTTTGTCGTCGTTTTACCTGATGTGGTGATCGATACTGCGACCGCCGACCCATTGCGCTATAATCTTGCTGCAATGGTGGCACGTTTTAACGAAACCGGACGCAGCCAGGTGCTGGCAAAACGTATGAAAGGCGATCTCTCTGAATACTCGGTGATTCAGACTAAAGAGCCGCTCGACAGCGAAGGTAAAGTCAGCCGTATTGTTCAGTTTATTGAAAAACCAGATCAACCGCAGACGCTGGATTCAGATCTGATGGCAGTAGGGCGTTACGTCCTTTCGGCTGATATCTGGGCAGAACTGGAAAAAACAGAGCCGGGTGCATGGGGTCGTATCCAGTTGACCGATGCTATTGCCGAGCTAGCAAATAAGCAATCCGTTGATGCAATGCTAATGACGGGTGAAAGTTACGATTGCGGCAAAAAAATGGGTTATATGCAGGCGTTTGTGAAGTATGGTCTGCGTAATCTGAAAGAAGGTCAGAAGTTCCGCGAAAGTATTCAGAAGTTGCTGGCTAAATGACTGGGACAAAATAGTGTAGCAAAGTTAATAGTTGCAGGGGCAGTTGAGAGTGGCAATAGGGCGCTTAGCGCTTAAGCTAATTCTTGCTGCCCTTTCTCGTTTTATCTTGCAAAACAATGACTAAAAAAGCTCATTCACATTTATTATTTACATGCCAGAAATGAGATTTATCCTTGTTTCTGTGTCGTTTTCAGCGGAGAATACCCGCTTAGCAATTTGTGCCAGGGAAGAGCAAAATTAACTTTTGCTAATCAGCGCACACAAAATCTGACAGCTTATAGCTCAGTATACTGGTAGCTGAAGAGCCAGGGGCGGTAGCGTGTCTGAATTAATTTCGAATATTTCCTCTCGATCTTTTATTAAGTTTAAAACATCGCATAGTAAGAACGGATAATCACGTGAAAATACTGGTCACAGGTGGTGCGGGCTTTATTGGCTCGGCAGTAGTTCGTCATATTATTAATAATACTCAAGATGCTGTGGTTAATGTTGATAAATTAACCTATGCCGGCAATCTTGAGTCACTGAATAATGTTTCTGACAGTGATCGTTATTTTTTTGAACATGCAGATATCTGCGATGCAGTGCAGATGGGGCGTATTTTCGAACAGCATAAGCCGGATGCGGTGATGCATCTTGCTGCAGAAAGCCACGTTGATCGCTCAATTACAGGCCCTGCTGCATTCATCGAAACGAATATTGTCGGCACCTATGTCCTGCTTGAAGCAGCTCGCGGATACTGGTCACAGCTTAATGATGCCGCTAAGAAAGCATTTCGCTTTCATCATATTTCCACAGACGAAGTGTATGGCGATCTACCCCATCCTGATGAAGTCGCTGCCGGAGAAGCGCTGCCACTTTTCACTGAGAAAACTGCTTATGCGCCGAGCAGCCCCTATTCTGCGTCGAAAGCCTCCAGCGACCATCTTGTTCGCGCCTGGCTGCGCACCTATGGGTTGCCAACCATTGTGACCAATTGTTCTAACAATTATGGCCCTTACCATTTCCCTGAGAAATTGATCCCGCTGGTTATTCTTAATGCATTAGAGGGTAAACCTCTGCCTGTCTATGGCAAGGGCGATCAGATCCGCGACTGGCTATATGTTGAGGACCATGCTCGCGCACTTTATACGGTAGTAACGAGAGGTGTCGCAGGGGAGACCTACAATATTGGTGGTCATAACGAGAAGCAGAATCTCGAAGTCGTACATACGATTTGCGATCTCCTTGATGAAATCGTGCCGAAAGAAGCTTCTTACCGCGAGCAAATTACTTATGTTACCGATCGCCCAGGCCACGATCGTCGCTATGCGATTGATGCAGAAAAAATTAGTCGCGAACTGGGCTGGAAACCACAAGAGACTTTTGAATCCGGCATCCGTAAAACGGTGCAGTGGTATTTGGATAACCAAAGCTGGGTAGAGAATGTTAAAAGTGGTGCTTATAACAATTGGCTGAAAAAAAATTACGACAATAGATAAAAGTAAGCTAAATCATAATTCTAACCCTTGAAATAAAGTGAAAAATATGGGAAATCGCAAAGGCATTATTCTCGCTGGTGGGGCTGGAACCCGCTTGTATCCTGTAACGATGGCAGTAAGTAAACAGTTATTACCTGTTTATGATAAGCCCATGATCTATTACCCACTCTCCACGCTAATGTTGGCAGGGATTCGTGATATTTTAATAATTAGTACTCCCCTGGAAACGCCACGATTTCAGTACCTTTTAGGCGATGGTAGTAAATGGGGAATTAATCTGCAATATAAAGTGCAGGAGAGTCCTGATGGCTTAGCGCAGGCATTTATTATTGGTGAAGAGTTTATTGGTAATGACAACGTTGCTCTCGTTCTTGGGGACAATATATTCTACGGGCATGATCTTCCAAAAGAACTTGAGCTGGCGATGAACAGAGAGTCTGGGGCCACAGTCTTTGCTTATCATGTTACAGATCCAGAACGTTACGGTGTCATTGAATTTAATAAGGAAGGAAAAGCCGTTTCCTTAGAAGAAAAACCGCAAAAACCTAAAAGCAATTATGCGGTAACTGGTCTATATTTTTACGATCAACAAGTAATTGAAATGGCCAAAAAGTTAAAACCTTCTCCTCGTGGTGAACTCGAAATTACTGATATTAATAATATGTACATGCAGCAAAATGAGCTTTCCGTTGCCGTCATGGGTAGGGGCTATGCGTGGTTAGATACAGGGACTCATGAAAGTTTAATTGAAGCTAGCAATTTTATCCGCACGCTTGAAACCCGTCAGGGATTGAAAGTTTCATGCCCAGAAGAGATTGCTTATCGCAAAGGGTTCATTAATGCCAATGAAGTGCGAGCGTTAGCGCAACCACTTGGTAAAAATGCGTATGGTGAATATTTGCTAAGAATGGTCGAACATGACATTTAACGCATAAGAGCCCTGGCATATTTTATTAATTTAGCGATAGATAGGTAGGTAAATGAAAGATAATAAAGTCACTATTTTCGGAGCCGGTGGTTTTATTGGCTCTGCCATGTTTTCTCATTTTGAAAATGCAGAATTCACTGTTGAACGTGGTGACTGGAACTGTCGAAATTTTGCTGGACAAGATCTGGGCACGGTAATATTTTGCAGTGGTGTAGGGGATTGCAATAGAATAGAAGATGTTATCTACTCTCACGTAGATCTTTTGCGCAATGTTATTAATACTGCAAAGTATAATTATCTTATTTATATATCTTCAACAAGAATTTATATTGACGGCAATGAAGCAAATGAAACTTCATCGCTGAAAATATCTTTTAGTGATAAAAGACACTTATTTAATCAAGTAAAACTTCTTGGTGAATCAATTATTTCTTCTCAATCTCAACCTTATCTTATCCTCAGAGCTTCAAATGTGTACGGTAAGGCATTTAATAGTCCCTTATTTTTACCATCGTTAGTTCGTGATGCAATAATAAATAAGGTAATTAATTTATACGTTTTACCAGATTATGAAAAAGATTACGTTTACATTAATGATTTGACAGAATTTACAATAAAAGCCATTAGTTCGAATGTAACCGGAACATATAATATTGCCTCTGGAGAAAATGTCAGCGCAAAAGAATTGGTGGAGATTATCGAAATGCATACGGGATGTAAATCAGTATGGCATGCTGTAAATGGACAAGATAAATTTCCGATTATAGATATTTCGAAATATTTACAACTTGGGTTCTCACCTCGCAAAGTAAATAGTATGTTAATTGAGATGATTCATGAATTCAGGAAAAAATTTGCTGGAAAAGATTGAGAAGGGCAATAATGTTGTTATTGGACTAGGCACCAATTTACTTGGAAACATTATTATGTTTCTGACAACAATATATATTACCAATAATGTTACAGAGCAAGTTTATGGTGAGTTTAGATTGGCATTTGCCTTAGTATCAATTCTTGTGTTAACTCTAATGTTAGGACGGGATAGTTCAGTACTCTATTTTTACCAAAAAGAAAAAAGCGATAAAATTATCCTTGAAGAGGTGATGAGTGGACTGTTGCTCATCTTCATCGGTTGCTTCGCTCTTTATATTTTTGATGACTTTTTTATTAAATTTTTATTGAGTGGACAAGTAGATAAAAAAAGTTATCACCTTTCTTTACTCATGATTCCGCTATGGGCAGCATATAATTTGTTGACCCCTGTCATACGAGTAAAAGGTTTTATTAATTCAAGTTTTATTTTTTCTAACTTGTTGCAAAGACTCTTACGTTTCCCTTTTTTAGTTTTATTCATTGCCTTAGGTTATTCAGGGTTCTCTGGCCTGGCATGGAGTATGATTCTTTCGCAGGTACTTTTACTTATTTTGCTGCTTCTCTATTTATATAAAAGTATTGATTGGGTTATTCCGGATATAAATAGTTTTTTTAAACGATTTAGTTATGCATTAAGCTTGGGTATGAATGCGATTATGCTGGCTGTTGCAGGTAAAATCGACGTACTACTTCTGGGCGGGCTGGCAAATGTTACGAGCGTGGCAATTTATGATATCGTTACCTCACTGGCGTTAGTATGTCTTTTTCCCTATATAGCTTTATCAAAGGCATTTGAACCTCGATTGTATCAGTATTTCAAGCATACGGAAAAACACGCATCTTATCGATTCAATTTTTCTCTTGCTCTCACGCTAACAGCTTTAGGGGGCGTCTTTTTTATCTCGTTTAGCCATGAAATACTTTATCTTTTTGGCAAAGAATATGTCAATGGCGATAATGCATTTATAATTGTCTGTATCTTTTATATATCGATAAGTTGCTGGGGAGCCGTTAGTGAATGGATGACAATGAATGGCTATGCAAAACATAACTTTATATTCCTCATTATTAGCTCAATTATTAATATCGTCCTTTGCTATATATTAATACCAGACTACGGTTTAATTGGTGCTGCATTAGCTCTGGGAGGAGGGTTGTTTTCTGCAAAACTAATGGCGTTCATATTTATGCTTTCAAAAGAAAATGCCGTTAAGCTCATTGCTGAGCCGTTAGAAATTCTCAGGGTGGCTTTATTTATATGTGTTGCTGTCTATTTTCGTAATCAATTGTTCCTTGAAAAAATATCTATATATATTTTAGCCTCGTCTGCTTTTATTTTATCCGACTCTCGATGCAGAGAACATATTGTCAGACTGTTAAAAGGGAATAAGATTAGAAAATGATTCTTTATATAACAGTCAGCGTAATTACAGTATTTTTGCTTCTGGCATGCACTGTATCTTATTTTCAGCGTTACGAGAAACTGCTAGTTACTTTTTCCTTCACCATAATATGGTTGCTGGTTTCATTTAGTTCATTTGTAGGTCCTGATTACGAGTCGTACAAGTTTATGTATGACTCGCAAAATGATAATTTCTTTTTACAAGAGTTTTTGTTTCGTGAATTAGGCGTTATTTTTAAGGCCAATAACTTATCTTTCTCTGCATTTTACTTTTTTTTGACTTCGATTTATCTATTTATTATTTACAAGGTTTTTCTGAGATATCGAAATTTATCTGCACTCAATCTTCTCATTTTTATAATTATGCCCTACGGTTTATTAGAGGGTGGATTCAATTATTTACGACAAAACGTGGCAGTGGCCTTTTTTTATCTGTCTATGGTTTCGTTAGCTAACAGAAACCTTTTCAGATATTTATTTTTGAATGGTATTGGGGTTCTGTTTCACAAATCGGCAATATTACTTTTGCCACTGTACTTTTTCCTAAAAATTAAAATAAGTACGACTCGTTGTTTTCTGATATATTTTATTATATTGGCAGCGACAATGTCACTTAATCTCCCATATATAAAAAGCATGCTTCTCGCAATTATTGGATCATTACCAGGTTATGGCGGAGTATATGCAAATTTCCGAGATGGTGAATTTTTGAATGCACTGAGCACTAAGGGGGTATTTAGCTATATATACCAGGCATTACCCATATTATTCTTAGTTAAATACAAACAAAAAGTCATCATCACCGAAGTGGAAAACATTTTTTATAATATTACATTTATTTCTTTACTTACACTTACATTGGCACTTGAACTAAGGATAATGTTACGTGTTGAATATTACTTCCTTATTGCGAAAGTATTTACTTTGCCTCTCTTAATAAGACTATTTAATACTAGTAGGAGCCGCACGATCGTTGTGTTGGTTTTAGCATTGTATTTTTCACTTTATTTTGCTGCCATTTATATTACTGGTGTAGAAAAGCATATTCTTCCTTATAAAAACATCTTTGGGATTGAGGTTTATTAATATGGCAGTTGGTAGTAAAAATATTTTATTGATTTCTCCTGTTTTTTTTGGATATGAAAAAAAAATAAAAGAAGAATTAACTTCTCAAGGATGGATTGTCACTTTTTGTGATACAAGACCTTCTAATAGTTTTTTTTCAAAATCCTTAATGAGGATGGGAATTAATTTTCTTATTAAGAGTAAGTTAAAAAAACATCACAATAGTATTATAAATACAGTGATCCATGGAGACTTTGCAAAAATTCTCTTTATCAATCCTGAAGGTTTTGGTGAGGATTTTTTCATTCAATTAAAAAAAGTAGCTCCAGATGTAGATATCCGCTTATATTTATGGGATTCAATTGATAATAAACCATTAATAAAACCTACGCTAAAATATTACGATAAATGTTTTACTTTTGATCGTGCGGATTCAATTAAATATGATAATTTTGTTTTCTTACCTCTTTTTTACTGCCCGGAATATGAAAAAATAAAACTAAACGAAACAAAAGATTATGATTTCGCCTTTATTGGTACGGTGCATAGTCAGCGGATGGCAATCGTAGATAAATTCAAAAATATCTCCGCAGAAAACAATATGAATTTTTTTTGTTACCTCTATATCCAAAGTAGAATTCTCTACTGGGCCAGAAGGTTTACGAACATAGAGTTTTCACGATACAAATCTTATACTTTTAATTTCTCCTCTCTTTCACTTGATGCTATTTTAAGAATTTATTCTTCCTCAAAAGCAATAATTGATATTGAACATCATAAGCAAAATGGGCTTACGATGCGGACTTTTGAGGTATTAGCCTCAGGTATCAAACTTATTACGACGAATAAAGACATTCTTAATTACGATCTCTATCATCCAAATAATGTATATATTATCGATCGCGACCATATTGAATTTGATACTGATTTTTTAAAAAGTGATTTTAAACATTATCCAGAAGAAATATTGGCAAAATATAGGCTAAGTTCATGGGTAGAGACGTTAACTAGTTGAAAGCCTGAATGAAAATTAATATTATGGAAAAGAAAAAAATACTAACTGTTGGTTATTATGCTGATTTTTCAAAATTTTTTGCGGAAATTAGTCATGAACTTTTAGCATTATCGAATAACTATGAGTTTCTTCATTTCAATTTATATCTAAGTGGATATGTATATTCTTTAATTCATGCACAGAAATCAGTTTATTTGCCGTTGTCTGCTGCGAAAACAAAAAGATCAAATAACGGTTATTACGAAAAACAAATCGATTTTAAAAAATTTATACATTATCATGTGAAGCTTAACCCAGGCATTAGCAAAGCAAAATTAATATTACAAGCAGAAAAATATTTTTATTATCTTGCTGATAAGCTTGATGAGTTTTCTCCCGACTTAATCATTGTCAGTGGTGATTCGCGGATGCCTGTTGAAATAATAAAGTTTATTGCAGCAGAGAAAAATATCAAAATAATGCATTTTGAGCAGGCTCCTTTGGGTAGAACGATTTTGGATGAAAATGGAGTCAATGCTAATTGTTCGGTGCGAGACATTTCATCTCTTAATTTTGACGATATTGATGGCGATGAGAAAATAATTGCCTACAAAAGTAAAAAATGGACTGGGTATAAAAAATATCGAGCATTAGACCTTATAGTTGAAAAATTCTTACCGTTTGTGCAAACCATTGAACAGTGTCGCCCAATAAGACATAAAGTTAATGATGCTTTATATGAGAAGTTACTCAGTAAAAACTATAAGGCTATAAGCGAACGTGAAAATAAAAAAGTTTTTCTGCTAGTACTCCAGGTCCCTGATGATGTAAATATGATTTATCATAGCCCCTACTTTTCAAATCATTCTGAAATTGTAAAAGCTGTATATGATGCCATACCTGATAATTCAGTTTTGATTGTTCGTGAACATCCACTATTTAAAAAAATGTACGAACCTGAGTTATATACTTATATTGCTAGCAATGACAAGATTTTTTTTGATTGTTCACACACGTTAGTTTCTGCCATTGATAATGCCCAGGTTATTATTGTTAATAATTCGACTGTTGGTCTGGAAGCAATTGAGCGAGGAAAATCAGTCGTTATTTTAGGTAATGCGTATTACGACGGATGTCCTGGTTGCTATAAATATACTGGGGGGAAACTTCAGAGTTTGTTGATCAAGGCATTAGCACCACAGCCCAGCGAAGTGGTTCTATTGCAGAAAAAATATCTAGTTTACCTATTTAATAGATATTTTATTGCCGGTCATTTTCGTGACATAGACAGGAAATCCCCACGACGTATCGCTGAATGGATAAAAAATAATGTACATTAAATTTTTTTGGTTGCTGCGATATTATATTTACAAAATATTATTTTTCAAAAAGCTTACAGGGTATGGGTATTTAGGGAAACCGCTTTATTTTACTGGGCTCAATAAAGTTTCCATCGGGTCCAGGTTCAGACTATACCCATTATGGCGATTTGAGGTATTGCATGACGGCCACGTAACTATTGAGGATGATGTTTCTGTCGGGCAATTATTTCATTTGGTGTCTGCTGGTTCTGAGTTAATTATTAAAAAAGGGACGGTTATTTCAGCAGAGGTGCTAATTACTAATTCAGATCACCAATATAAAGAAATTAATGTTCCGATTTATAAACAGCCAATGGAAAGCAGAGCTACGATTATTGGCGAGAATTGTTTTATCGGCGCGGGTGCTAAAATCCTTGCCGGGACAACTCTTGGCAATCAATGCATTGTTGGAGCCAACTCAGTGGTCAAAGGCGTATTTCCTGATTACTGTGTTATCGTTGGTACCCCTGCAAAAATTATCATGAAATATGATGCTGAAAAAAAACAGTGGACACACGTGTGATCAGGTAAAACTATGATAGTGCATGAAACTTCAATTGTTGGTTGTAAAGTTATTGAACCTGTTGTTTTTGGCGATGAACGTGGTTTTTTTTTAGAAACCTATGAAAAAAAACGTTACGAGGAAATCGTTGGCGAAGGGATTGAATTTGTTCAGGATAACTACTCACGTTCAAGAAAGAATGTTTTACGAGGATTACATTTCCAAAAAAAATATCCACAAGGGAAGTTGGTACGCGTTGTTCGCGGTGAGGTTTATGATGTAGCTGTTGATATTAGAAAAGACTCTCCTTCTTATGGGAGATGGGAGGGCGTTGTTCTCTCCGAGCAAAACAAAAAACAATTCTGGCTTCCCCCAAGATTAGCCCATGGCTTTTTTGTACTATCAGATATAGCCGATTTCGAATACAAATGTACAGATTTTTATCACCCTGAAGATGAACAATGCCTCCGATGGGATGATCCAGAATTGGCGATAAATTGGCCTTGCGACGTTCCCTTGTTGTCAGAAAAGGATTCAAAAGGGCTTTTACTAAAAGAGCTATTATAGACCAAATAATTTACTTTGGATTTAACAGCCATGATAAATTAAAATTATGGCTTAAGTTGTATTATATGCAGTTATGCAGTCAAACACCTGACAGGAGTATGTAATGTCCAAACAACAAATCGGCGTTGTTGGTATGGCGGTGATGGGGCGCAACCTGGCGCTCAATATTGAGAGCCGCGGGTATACCGTTTCTATCTTCAACCGTTCCCGTGAAAAAACCGAAGAAGTCATTGCTGAAAACCCGGGCAAAAAGCTGGTTCCTTACTATTCCGTTCAGGAGTTTGTTGAATCTCTGGAAACGCCTCGCCGTATACTGTTGATGGTTAAAGCGGGTGAGGGTACCGACAAAGCGATCGAATCCCTGAAGCCATACCTCGAGAAAGGCGATATCATCATTGATGGTGGTAACACCTTCTTCCAGGACACCATCCGTCGTAATCGTGAACTCTCTGCCGAAGGTTTCAACTTTATCGGCACCGGCGTGTCTGGCGGTGAAGAGGGTGCGCTGAAAGGACCATCCATTATGCCCGGTGGGCAGAAAGATGCCTATGAGCTGGTTGCACCAATCCTGACTAAAATTGCTGCGGTTGCTGAAGATGGTGAACCTTGCGTAACCTATATCGGCCCGGATGGTGCAGGTCACTATGTGAAGATGGTTCACAACGGTATCGAATATGGTGATATGCAACTTATTGCAGAAGCCTATGCGCTGCTGAAAGGTGGTCTGAATCTCTCTAACGAAGAGCTGGCTAAAACCTTTAGTGAATGGAACGAGGGTGAGCTTAGTAGTTATCTGATTGACATCACGAAAGATATCTTCACTAAAAAAGATGAACAAGGTAAGTATCTTGTCGACGTGATCCTTGATGAAGCAGCTAACAAAGGCACGGGTAAATGGACCAGTCAAAGCTCGCTTGATCTCGGTGAACCACTGTCGCTGATTACTGAATCTGTATTTGCACGTTATATCTCTTCTTTGAAAGAACAACGTGTCGCGGCGTCTAAAGTACTTTCTGGCCCACAGGCGAAACCGGCAGGCGACAAGGCCGAATTTATCGAGAAGGTCCGCCGTGCGCTCTATCTCGGTAAAATCGTTTCCTATGCCCAGGGCTTCTCGCAATTGCGTGCAGCTTCTGATGAGCACCACTGGGATCTGAATTACGGAGAAATCGCGAAGATCTTCCGCGCGGGTTGCATTATCCGAGCCCAGTTCCTGCAAAAAATTACCGATGCTTATGCAGAAAATCCTGCGATTGCTAATTTGCTGTTGGCACCTTACTTCAAGCACATTGCAGATGACTACCAGCAAGCATTGCGCGATGTTGTTGCCTATGCCGTGCAGAACGGTATCCCGGTTCCGACCTTCTCAGCCGCAATAGCTTACTATGACAGCTACCGTTCTGCGGTACTGCCTGCGAACCTTATTCAGGCACAACGCGACTATTTTGGTGCGCACACTTACAAGCGCACTGATAAAGAGGGCGTGTTCCATACCGAATGGCTGGATTAATCTGATATTCATTTCATTGATAGTTAAAGCCCGATTATTTTAATCGGGCTTTTTTATTGTTTAATGAAAGTCATCCAGTGCTTTGTTCTTAGTAATCGCAAAAAAATAGACATGGACGGAATATTGCTCTGTCGGCTGAGTTTTGGCTCGCCTTGACCTCTCTCAACATTAGAGGTAAAAATCCAAACAGTTATTGAACAAAGCGATGACATGGAACATGTCATCTTTGATTTTCACTCTCACTAAAGTTGCTTATCGAATGAAAATAACAATCTCAGGTACAGGTTACGTTGGCTTATCAAACGGTATTCTGATTGCACAACATCATGAAGTTGTCGCGCTGGACATCGTGCAGGCCAAAGTCGATATGCTCAATGAGAAGGTTTCTCCGATCGCCGACAAAGAGATCGAGGAGTATCTGCAAACCAGGCCACTAAATTTCAGGGCAACAACGGACAAAAACGATGCATACCGTGATGCCGATTATGTTGTTATTGCTACCCCCACGGATTACGACCCGAAAACAAACTATTTCAATACCAGTAGCGTTGAAGCGGTTATTCGTGATGTACACGAAATTAACCCTCAGGCGGTAATGGTTATCAAATCTACTGTTCCGGTAGGTTTTACCCAGTCCATTAAAGAAAAGTTCGGCATTGATAATGTCATCTTTTCGCCGGAGTTTCTGCGAGAAGGCAAAGCGTTGTATGACAACCTGTACCCTTCACGCATTGTCATTGGTGAGCGTTCAGCGCGCGCGGAGCGATTCGCAGCGTTGTTGCAAGAAGGGGCGATTAAAGAAGAGATTCCGCTGCTCTTTACCGACTCTACCGAAGCGGAAGCGATTAAATTGTTCGCGAATACTTATCTGGCGATGCGTGTTGCCTACTTCAATGAACTCGACAGTTACGCCGAAAGCCTGGGGCTGAATACTCGCCAGATTATAGAGGGTGTCTGCCTTGATCCGCGTATCGGTAATCACTATAACAACCCTTCTTTTGGTTATGGTGGCTATTGCTTGCCGAAAGATACGAAACAGCTCCTGGCAAACTATCACTCGGTTCCAAACAATATTATTTCTGCAATTGTTGACGCTAACCGCACGCGCAAAGATTTTGTCGCTGATGCTATTTTGGCGCGTAAACCTAAAGTTGTGGGGGTTTATCGGCTGATCATGAAGAGCGGTTCTGATAACTTCCGTGCCTCGTCAATTCAGGGCATCATGAAGCGTATCAAAGCGAAAGGGGTGACGGTAATTGTTTATGAACCGGTAATGAAAGAAGATGAATTCTTCCACTCCCGCGTAGTTCGCGATCTGGATGCTTTCAAGCAGGAGGCTGATGTGATTATTTCAAACCGTATGGCAACAGAACTTGCTGATGTTGCTGATAAAGTTTATACCCGCGATTTGTTCGGTAATGATTAAAGGTATTATTGTTTAGGTTAAGATTTATATTTTGTAAAATGGAACAAAGCCGGGCCGTCCTCAGCCCGGCATTCTCTTTACAACAATTATATTATTACCTTAGTCTTCTCGAATTCTGTTTCGAATAATGTTTATTCTTTTGTCAAAAGCTAATGTAGTAATACTTATTATAAATGTTACTATGATACCTGCAAGAAACAAACTAAAGCTTCGAGGGGGGATATCTGTTGATTTGAAAATCACATAGCCTATAGTTATATGAAATAGATAGAAAGGAAATGAAAGGTTACCGCATAATTCACCAAACTGATTTTGCTTGAAGTCAATAAGTCGAGATATTATCACTACACTGGAGATAATGTTGAGATAAAAGAATATCGTTGACATCACTTCGAACTGATGTTTTGTAGGTGATTTAAGAAACCATATGGCTGTAATGAAATAACAAGAGAAGAATGATATTACAGCAAGTAACAACACTATCTTAGATTTGACCCATGAGAAGTCATTATATTTGAAATAACATCCAATCGAAAAACCCAGAGACCCCGCAATTAGAGTCCCGTATCTTTCATTCCAGCCAAGCATAGCATCGTTCGAGGTTATAATAATAATAATGTGATAAGTAACGGATGCTAAAAACCAAAATGTGATGAATCGCTTCCCTAGCTTGATAGCAAAGGGTATGAAAAAATAAAAAAATAATTCAACAAAAAGTGTCCATCCTGGAGGTATGGTTCTGTTTTTAACATTGAAGTCCAGATTAATAAGCGAGGCATTCATAAACCATGCTTTAAATCCAGACGGTATAGAGATATTTGAGTCAATACTTCTTATATTATCTGTTCCCAAAGTGAACAATATGAGAAGGGTAAAAGCAAAAGCAAGAAGATACGTGGGATATATTCGTAATAATCTGTTTATGGAATATTTATAAAAACCACTGCGTGTGATCCCATATTTGTCCAGGATAATAGTAGTCATCAAGTATCCACTTAGGATATAGAATGAGAAAACAGCATATCTTCCAACACCGCCAATTATCCACAAATGATTTGCGCATACTGCAAGTGCAAGCATAAAGCGAAAGTAACCCATTCTATACCTTTTTGTTATATAATGTTTTCAGAGTTATCATAACTTTTCTTTAAAAAAGATGTCACTGAATTTTGACTGTGCGTGGGAGTTTTTGTGGATAACGAGTGTAGATACCTTAGATAGTTTCCGGTAGAAAATATATGGTTTTTGTTAGGCGGTGAGTAAAAAGCATTTTGTTGCGTAGTTTTTTTGTTGCGTCTTGCCGAAGTTTTCCAGTATCAGGATACGTTCGGTAGGGTTATCTTGTTTTAATTTAACTTAAGTCTTGTTTGGGTGGGGCGAAATAAAGCTCGGTTGATAATTGCATAAAATCATGATAAAAGCACGGCTATCAAATCATTTCTGGGTATATTAATGCGTAGCAACGTTGTAGATTATTATCGTGCTTTAGCGGTAACTCTTGTAACAATATATCATATTCATATGGGATTAGGCCGAGGAGCATACGAGCTCGCTTACGGATTCGATTTGTATGCACCATTAGGTAATGGATGGGTAGGTGTTGGTATTTTCTTCATAATCTCTGGTTATTGTATGGGAATGTCTTCAGCGAGAGATTTTAATGAGGGTGTTACGCTTACAAAATCGCTTCGTTATTTTTTAAAGCGGTTCTTAAGACTGGCTCCAGCTTATTATATTTCGATTTTTGTATGGTATATTTTGATAAATCATTTCGCAATAACAAAAAAAACAACAGAGATTTATGATATAGTTACGCATGTGTTGTTCATACATAACTTGATTTCAAACACTATTTATACTGTTAATGGCGTTTATTGGTCTATTGGTGTAGAAATGCAATTCTACATCTTACTTCCAGTGATTATTGCCTATGTGACATCGTTAAGTAAACGAATCCTATTTTTCTTTATTTGTGTAATGTCTACTTTTTTAATCTATTTTTCAGATCTAAGTCATCCATGGAAAATAGGTCTCGCTAACTACCTCGCCCTTTTTGTATTTGGCTGGTTGCTATATGAATATCGATTTTCAGTGTATGCTTTTCTTTCCAGGTTCAAACTTGGTGCCGCTAGCTTGATTGCTGCGCTTACGATGATGTTTTATAAAGGTCATGGATATAATAATTCAGAAAAAATATTTGAAATGCTTGTGTCAATGCTATTTGGTTTGAGCATGAATTATTTCTTATTTAATCGATTAAAGAATGAATCCAATGGAACAAATGTTTTCAAAGAAATAGCAGCGCTAATTGGACGTGCTTCGTATAGCATTTATCTTTATAATTATATTTTCTATGCCGTCAAGCCCGTACAATATAATCTTATTGCTGGTATTATATTGCTTATTGCGACTATGAGTTTTGGTATCCTTATGTATCTTCTTATTGAGGTACATTCAGAAAAAATCAGGAAAATGATCTTTTCTGGTAAAGGTAAAAAGGGGGCAACACCTTCAGCTTTTTGGGTTAGAAAAACTGATACATGCAAGGACTCGTCCTCTTCGAACTTATGATCACCGTCGCTCTTTGACTTGGGAAGTTTTTAACCCTCAGAAGAGCGTATGTGGTGGCTTAGCCTTGAAGGTTATTGAGGGCTGAAAGGCGGATTGACTGCAGGAATCTTGGAGATTGACAACCTTTCCCGTGTTACTTGATTAATAAATGGTCGAACCCATTATTTTCATTATGTCACATTTCAGCCATACACGTCCCGTTGTCTACCAGTGATTTGTTGCGATTGCAGGAATTAAATAGAATGCGAAACGAGAATATTTAAATATAATCCTATAGTAATAGTAGCTCGTCTCATTAAAATCACGTTCTTAAACTTGTTTGCATGTCTCCTAAGGTAGCTATGGCATACGAAAATAATAACTTGACCTCACGGCAAAGCGATGTGCCGGAACAGATTGATTTGATTGACCTTTTTTTACAGCTCTGGCGCGGTAAATGGACCATTATCGTTTGTGTAGTGATTGCAGTGGCAGCCGCTGGTGTTTATCTGACCGTGGCGAAAGAGAAATGGACTTCAACAGCGGTTATCACGATGCCGGATGCCGGGCAGATCGCCGGGTATACCAATGCAATGAATGTCTTGAATGGCGATACTAACTTTAAAATACTTGATATACAACAGCAAGTTATCGGACGTTTTTCCTCCTCTTTCTCTGCCCTTGCACAAGCTCTGCAAAACCAGCAAGCGCCCGAAAATCTGACCATTGATCAGGCGGTTAAAGGCCAGCCGCTACCGCTGAAAGTTACTTACCAGGGAAGTTCAGCGCGGGAAGCGCAGCAGAAACTGGCGCAGTATATTCAGCAGAGTGATGAGCAAATAGCCAAAGAGCTGGATGAAGACCTCGCCACAAATATTAAAACCACTACGGATGAACTTACGGCCTCATTAGCTACTCAGGAAAAAGTGGCGCAGGAACAAAAAGAGTTGCGTCTCAAGCAGATTGCCCAGGCCCTGGAGATCGCACGCGAGGCGAATGTTCAGACTCCGCAGCCTCAGCAGGCTGATAACATCTCGCAGGATTCACTTTTCCTGCTCGGCAGCCCTGCGCTGGAGTCGATGATCAAGAATGAGTCATCGCGACCATTGGTGTTGTCTGACAATTACTACAAGACAAAGCAACGCTTGCTGGATATCCAGCGTTTGACACCAGATCCACAGAATATGCATGCTTATCGCTATGTGATGAAACCCGATTTGCCGCTGTTTCGTGATAGCCCAAAAAAAGCGTTAACCTTAATTCTTGCGGTGCTGTTGGGTGGCATAGTAGGGGCAGGGATCGTGCTGGCGCGTAATGCGCTGAAGAGTTATAAACACTAACGCGTTAAGGTGAATAAAAAGGGCGGCCAGACCGCCCTTTTTTTATTTATGCCGCTGACGCAAGTTCTCAATCACCGCGCTTAAATCAAGCTGCTGGTCCTGCAACAGTACCAGCAGGTGATAGACCAAATCCGAAGCTTCATTAGTCAACTCATCGCGGTCATGTACGGTTGCGGCCAGTGCCGTTTCCACTCCTTCTTCACCCACTTTCTGCGCGATGCGCTTAGTGCCGCTGGCATAGAGTTTGGCAGTGTACGAACTGGCCGGATCGGCGGTTTTACGTGCTGCCAGTAGCTCTTCGAGTTGGTAAAGAAACAGCCATTGATGGTTGATGTCGCCAAAGCAACTGGAAGTGCCTTTATGGCAGGTTGGCCCAACCGGGTTAACCAGCACGAGCAGCGTATCGTTATCACAATCGGGGGCGATATTGACCACATTAAGGAAGTTGCCGGAGGTTTCGCCTTTTGTCCACAGTCTCTGTTTAGTGCGGGAGTAAAAGGTCACTTTGCCGCTAGTCAGCGTTTGCGACAGCGCTTGCTGGTTCATATAGCCTAACATCAGCACTTCGCCAGAAACCGCATGCTGCACCACGGCGGGCAGCAGTCCGTCGGTTTTTTCCCAGTCCAGTTGGGCCAGTTGTTGCTCTGTTAACATACCCTTATCTCCACTCCCTGACCTGACAGCCAGGTTTTTAATTCGCCAATATTGATAATCTGCTTATGGAAAACGGAAGCGGCCAACGCGCCGTCGACATCTGCATCGCGGAAGGCTTCCAGAAAATGTGTCATCGTGCCCGCACCACCTGAGGCAATAAGGGGGACATGGCAGACCTTGCGAACTTTTTTCAGTTGTTCAAGATCGTAGCCATTACGTACACCATCCTGATTCATCATATTTAAGACGATTTCGCCAGCGCCGCGTTTCTGCACTTCCTCGACCCAATCCAGCGTCTCCCATTGCGTGACGCGGGTACGGCTCTCATCACCAGTGTATTGATTGACGTGGTATTTTCCTGTAGCCGCATCAAACCAGGTATCAATGCCAACAACAATACATTGCACGCCAAACCTTTCTGCCAGACGCGTGATAAGCTCCGGTTCCGCCAGCGCAGGGGAGTTAATTGAGATTTTATCCGCACCGAAGGAGAGAATTTTCGCGGCGTCATCAGCGGTTTTGATGCCGCCCGCCACGCAGAAGGGGATATCGATCACTTCTGCCACGCGGGCAACCCAGCTTTTCTCCACCACACGGCCATCGCTGGAAGCAGTGATATCATAAAAAACGAGTTCGTCAGCGCCTTCTTCGGCGTAGCGTTTTGCCAGCGGCACAATGTCACCAATAATTTCATGATTGCGAAACTGCACGCCTTTTACGACCTGACCATCACGCACATCCAGGCAGGGGATTATCCGTTTTGCCAGCATTGAATAGCCTCCTTCACGGTGAATTTACCTTCCAGCAACGCGCGACCAACAATCACTCCAGCGACGCCCGTACCACGCAACGCGGCAATGTCTTGCAGGGAGCCAATACCGCCTGACGACTGGAATGCCACCTGCGGCCAGCGGGTACAAATCTCTTCATACAATGCGACGTTAGAACCAGCCAGCGTGCCATCCCGGGAAATATCAGTACACAGCACATGTTTCAGTCCAACGGTTAAGTAGGTCTCCAGTAGCGCTTCCAGCGTTACGCCGGAGTTCTCCTGCCAGCCGCTGACCGCCACCTGTTTGCGACCGTTATCATCAATGCGCACATCAAGTGCCAGCACCAGCTGTTCAGCGCCAAAGCGGGTGAACCAGCCTTTGACCTCCTCGGGCGATTTCACCGCTGTTGAACCTACCACCACCCGTGCTACGCCAGCCTCGAGCAGGGCTGCTACGTCTGCTTCGCTGCGTATCCCGCCTCCGACCTGTACGGGCACATTCACCCCGGAGACTAATGTCTTCAGCAGGGGGATCTGCCGTCGGGTAGGATCTTTGGCACCGGTTAAATCAACCAGGTGTAGGACCTCAGCGCCCTGCGCCGCGTAATCCTGCAAACGCGGCGCAGGAGCACTACCGTAATCCCGCTGTTGGGCGTAATCTCCCTGATGCAGGCGCACGACGGTGCCGTCAATCAAATCTAAAGCTGGAATTATCATTACATCTCCAGGAAATTTTTCAGCAGTTGTGCCCCTGCACGCCCCGATCGTTCCGGGTGGAATTGCACGCCGTAGAAGTTATCTTTTTGCACTGCCGCAGTGAAAGGTTCACCGTAATCGCAACGGGCGATGGTATTGGCATTGACCGGCATTGCGTAACTGTGCACGAAGTAAAAGTAAGCGCCATCGTCGATACCCTGAAACAGGCGGTTATCTGCTTGCGGGTAGACCTGGTTCCAGCCCATATGGGGCAGCGGTAGCCCCACATCTTTCATTTTCGGCACGTCCTGATCGATGATTCCCAGCAATTCAATACCATTATTCTCTTCGCTAAAACGCCCGAGCAACTGCATACCCAAACAAATGCCGAGTACCGGCTGGGTACAGGCTTTTATCAGCGCGATAAGTTCTCGTTCGCGGATCTGCTCCATCGCCGATTGCGCAGTACCCACGCCGGGCAAAAAGAGCTTGTCGGCTTGCAGCACCACTTCGGCATCACGGCTTACCAGCGGATCATAACCGTGGCGCGCGATTGCTGATTTCACTGAATTGAGGTTCGCGCAGCCCGTATCGAGAATAACCACATTCATCACAGCACTCCTTTTGAGGAGGGGAGAGTGTCGCCTTCCACGCGGATGGCCTGGCGCAGGGTGCGACCGAAAGCTTTAAACAGGCTCTCCACGCGGTGGTGGTCGTTTTTGCCTTTGGTTCGCAGATGCAGCGTCACTGCCATGGTGTAGGAGAGTGAGCGGAAGAAGTGTTCTACCATCTCAGTACTGAGGTCGCCAACACGCTGGTAAGTAAATTCAGCTTTATACTCCAGATGCGGGCGACCAGAAATATCAAGCGCGCAGCGTGCCAGGCACTCATCCATCGGCAATACAAAGCCAAAACGGTTAATGCCGCGCTTATCGCCGAGCGCGATTTTCAATGCTTCACCCAGCGCCAGGCCGGTATCTTCCACGGTGTGGTGATCGTCAATATAGAGATCGCCTTTTACAGTTATCTCCATACGAAAACCGCCATGCGTGGCGATTTGATCAAGCATATGATCGAAGAAACCGATACCGGTGTTGATTTTGCTGCCCCCTTCGCGGTCCAGCCACACCTTGACATCTATCTGCGTCTCTTTGGTATTGCGCTCGACATGGGCGAAGCGATCGCGGCGGGTCAGTCGCTCACCAATCATCGGCCAGTTTAACGCCTCGCGATCGTAACGTAGTCCGGTAATGGACATATTATTCGCCAGCTCAATGTCGGTAGCGCGATCGCCAATAACATAGCTATTAGCACGATCGATCGTATCCTCTGCAAGCCAGCGCTCCACCAGTTTCACTTTTGGTTTACGGCAATCACAGAGATCAGCAGGCAAATGTGGACAGATCAGTACCTCTTCAAACTCCACACCCTGAGAAGAGAAAATCTGCATCATCAGATTGTGCGGACCATCGAAATCAGCCTGTGGGAAACTGTTGGTGCCCAGGCCATCCTGATTGGTGATCATTACCAGCCGAAAGCCTGCTTTTTGCAGTTTTAACAGTGTTGGGATCACTTGCGGCTCGAAAGCCAGCTTGTCAAAGCGGTCCACCTGAAAATCGCTGGGCGGTTCTGAAATCAGTGTTCCATCACGATCAATAAACAGGTACTTCTGGTTCATACTTGCTCCGCACGTAGGGCGTCGATGACGCGCTGGCTCTCTGCGCGAGTGCCAATGGTAATGCGCAGGCAGCCGCTTAAAGAGGGTTGCTTGTTCTGGTCACGTAAAATAATGCCCTGATCCCATAGCGATTTGAAGACTGCGCTGGAAGCGGTGAAACGTACCAATATGTAATTTGTCTCGGAGTTGAATACCTTCTCGACACAGGGAATATCCTGTAATGCAGAGATTAGGAACTGGCGCTCTTTAATGATTTGCGCTACCCGTTCACGCATCATCAGGATGCCTTGCGTGTTCAGGGCCTGAGCCGCAATGTCCGCCACGGGTGTCGAGAGTGGGTAAGGGGCAATCACTTTTAGCAGCAGGTTAATCACTTCTTGATTGGCAAGCGTAAAGCCGCAGCGCAGCCCGGCCAGCGCAAAAGCTTTTGACAGCGTGCGTAGGATCACTAAATTTGGGTACTCATCCAGCCAACCCGCCAGTGTCGACTGTGGACAAAAGTCAATATAGGCCTCATCTGCTACCACTAACGCCTTACCTCGCGTCAGTTCCAGTAGAACGCGCAAGTCCTGTGGATTAATAATCTGTCCGGTTGGGTTGTTAGGGCTGCAAATAAAGACAACTTTTACGCCGTCCAGTTTGTCGGCAATGCCCTGTAAATCGAGCTGCCAGTTTTCAAGCGTAGGCACGGTGCGGTATTCAACACCGATAGTTTCCGCGCTGACGCTATACATGCCATAAGTCGGTGGGCAAAAAAGTACCGCATCCTGGCCGGGCTCACAAAAAGTGCGAATCAGCAACTCAATACCTTCATCCGCACCGCGGCTGACCAGCACTTGCTCCGGTTTCACACCAGCGTAGCGGGCATAATTTTCAATGACCGCTTTCGGCTGACACTCCGGATAACGATTTAATGTTTGCTGGCTAAGCTGGTACTCCACAGTGGTGGGAAATTCGTTGGCATTGAGCCACACATCCCCTTTGCCACCCAGGCGACGGGCAGACAGATAAGGTGTCAGTTCGCGGACATTTTTGCGCGCCAGTTCTTCGATGCTCATGCTTGCTCCTTTAGCGCATTAACGCGCAGGGTGACAGCGTTTTTGTGGGCAGTCAGCCGTTCTGCCGCCGCCAGTGTTTCAATGGTACTTGCCAGTGCAGAAAACCCTTCTCGCGTAAGCTCCTGCACAGTCATTCGCTTCTGAAAATCAGCCAGACCGAGGCTTGAGCAGGTTGCGGTGTAGCCATAGGTTGGCAACACATGGTTCGTGCCAGAGGCATAGTCCCCTGCCGACTCCGGTGACCAGTCACCGAGGAATACCGAACCCGCGCTGGTGATGCTTGCTACCAGCGAGCGAGCATCGCGGGTCTGAATAATTAAGTGCTCCGGACCGTATTGGTTAGAGATCTCCACACACTGCGTTAGATCCCGCGCCACAATCAAACGGCTGGCAGAGAGTGCCTGACGCGCGGTTTCTGCACGTGGCAGAACAGCCAGCTGGCGTTCTACGGCTTCGGCAACGCGTGATGCCATCTGCGCATCGGGCGTGAGTAAAATTACCTGTGAATCGGGGCCATGTTCCGCCTGAGATAGCAGGTCGGAGGCAACAAAATCGGGTGTTGCACCACTGTCGGCTATCACCAGTACTTCAGAAGGGCCGGCAGGCATATCAATCGCCGCACCGTCCAGACGCTGGCTGACCTGGCGTTTCGCCTCAGTCACAAAAGCGTTACCAGGCCCGAAGATTTTATCCACTTTCGGAACAGATTCAGTACCGAAGGCCAGTGCCGCAATGGCTTGTGCACCGCCGACTTTAAAGATCTCCTGCACACCGCAAAGCTGAGCTGCATAGAGGATCTCATCGGCAATCGGTGGCGGTGAGCAGAGTACGACTCTGCGGCAACCTGCGATGCGCGCTGGTGTCGCCAGCATTAAAACAGTGGAAAAGAGTGGGGCCGAGCCGCCGGGAATATAGAGGCCAACCAAGTCGATAGGGCGGGTAATTTGCTGGCATCGCACGCCGGGTTGGGTTTCCACATCCACACCAGGCAGTTGCTGTGCGTTGTGGAAGGTGTCGATATTCCTCACCGCAACGGCCATCGCTTGTTTTAGTTCATTGCTGAGGCGCGCAGCGGCATCATTTATCTCCTGAGGTGTGACTTGCAGCGCTGACACTTCGGTTTTATCGAATTTAGCGCTGTACTCACGCAGGGCGCTATCGCCACGGGCCTGCACATTCTCAAGGATTTCCGCCACGGTGCGGGTGATGCTATCGGAAGCGGAAACCGCCGGGCGCATTAAAAGCGTGCGTTGCTGTTCGCCACTACAACTGTTCCAGTCGATCACTGTCTTAAAGTTCATGGCATTACTCCATCATCTTCTCAATCGGCAGCACCAGAATGGAACTTGCCCCCAGCGCTTTTAGTTTTTCCATTGTTTCCCAGAACAGGGTTTCGCTACTGACCATGTGCATCGCCACGCGCTGTTGATCCCCTGCCAGTGGCAGAATGGTTGGGCGTTCAGCCCCAGGCAGCAGAGCAATTACCTCTTCCAGCCGCTCACTCGGAGCGTGCATCATGATGTATTTGGACTCACGCGCCTGAATCACTCCCTGGATACGGGTCAGCAACTTATCGATCAGCTGCTGTTTGGCGTCGCTGATCTCACCGTCGCGCTGGATCAGGCAGGCTTTGGAGCGGTAAATGACTTCCACTTCTCGTAGACCGTTAGCCTCCAGAGTGGCGCCGGTGGACACCAGATCGCAAATAGCATCCGCCAGACCGGCGCGAGGAGCGACTTCGACAGAACCGTTGAGCAGACAAGATTTGAAGGAGACGCCTTTCTGGTCGAGATAGTGTTTCAGCAAGTGCGGGTAAGAGGTGGCGATACGTTTGCCATCAAGGGCTGCCGGGCCATCCCAGGCTTCATCAACTGGTGTTGCCAGCGACAAGCGGCAGCCGCCGAAATCAAGGCGGCGTAAGGTAAAATAACGTGGGTCTTCGCCCTGGGCACGGCGGTTAAGCAACTCTTCTTCCAGCACATTTTCGCCAATAATCCCGAGGTCAACGACACCATCCATTACCAGCCCCGGAATGTCATCGTCGCGCACACGCAGAATATCAATCGGCATGTTTTCCGCCAGAGCAATCAGTCGCTGAGTGTGTAGATTGATTTTAATGCCACAACGAGCCAGTAGTTCGCGTGAGTCATCACTCAATCGACCTGATTTTTGAATAGCGATGCGTAAGCGCGAGTTATCTAACATTCTGTAATCCTCTTTATCCTGCTGAATTTGGTTCAAAAAAAAAGCCCCCGGAAGTGGATCTTCCGGGGGCTTTTTCTGCGTTCATGCACCTCTGGAAGACCTAAACGTCTTCCAGCACACATCGCCTGAAAGACTAGTCAGGATGATGGTGATGATGGTGGTGTTTAAATTGAACGCGGGTCATAAAATTCTCGATGAATGTATATTCATATTGTGTTGTTTAACCTAAACCACTTTTACCTGTTAAGGCAAGGTCTTTTTTTATCATTGAATCAATTCACATAGATGTATGAATTGTCAGTTACCGCTGGCTGGCGTAGCCTTACAGAGTCAGATGTGAAAGAGCAGGGGAGAGGCATGAAAAAGGTCGCGATTGTAGGGTTAGGGTGGCTGGGTATGCCGCTGGCAATCTCGTTAACAGCGCGGGGTTGGCAGGTTACGGGGAGTAAAACCACTCAGGATGGCGTCGAAGCGGCACGTATGTGCGGCATCGAGGGCTATATGCTGAACCTGCAACCAGAGCTGGTATGTGATACTGATGATCTTGATGCATTGATGAGTGTCGATGCCCTGGTGATCACCCTTCCTGCCCGCCGCAGTGGACCTGACGAAGAGTTTTACCTGCAGGCGATGCAGGAGATCGTCGATAGCGCGCTGGCTTATCACATCCCGCGTATTATTTTCACCAGCTCTACCTCTGTCTATGGCGACGTTGCTGGCGTGGTGAAAGAGAATACGCCGCGCCAGCCGGTCACGGCGAGCGGGCGTGTATTGAAAGAGCTGGAAGATTGGCTGCATAACCTGCCGGGTACCTCGGTAGATATCTTGCGGTTAGCTGGTCTGGTAGGGCCAGGGCGGCATCCGGGACGATTTTTTGCTGGAAAAAGCGCCCCCAACGGTCAGCATGGCGTTAACCTGGTGCATCTTGATGATGTTATCTCTGCTATTACATTACTGCTGCAATCTCCGAAAGGCGGGCATATTTATAATCTCTGTGCCCCTGAGCATCCCTCACGGGATACCTTTTATTCGGTAATGGCTCAGCAACTAGGCCTGGAACCACCACGCTTTAGCGTATCGCCAGGTCAGCAAGCGGGAAAAGTGGTGGACGGCAGCCGTATTACCTATGAACTGGGGTTTGAATATCTCTATCCGAATCCGTTGCAAATGCCACTTGAATGACCCTGTTTTTGCAATTCGTGCTATTAAAATGATTAATAATTCAGTGAAAGACTAAAAATCAATCATTTAAGTACACTATTTTTGCGGGCAAGCTCTCATCATATTGTCATGGCGCATCAATCTGGTGCAAAATACGCCGCTGGAAAAAATGAGACTAACCGACGTTAAACGCGTCGGTTATTTTTTTGCCAGCCAGAAACGTCATTCATAAAAGAGGCCGGGCTTCGTACCGGATAGATACACATTTAAAAACCGACAGTCGTTGTCGCTGAGGAAAGAACAAAAATGGGGCAATTTTTTGCTTTTGCGACGGCTTTCGCCGTACTGGAGGATATCCATGTCGCATAACGTTACTCCAAAAACCTCTCGCGTGGAATTGCGTAAGACCCTTACGTTGATTCCGGTTGTAATGATGGGCCTTGCCTATATGCAGCCGATGACGCTGTTCGATACGTTCGGTATCGTCTCTGGCCTGACTAATGGCCATGTGGCAACTGCGTATGCTTTTGCGCTGGTCGCAATCCTCTTTACTGCGCTGAGCTATGGGAAACTGGTACGCCGTTTTCCGTCAGCGGGTTCAGCCTATACTTATGCCCAGAAATCTATCTCTCCGACCGTGGGCTTTATGGTCGGCTGGTCATCGTTGTTGGACTATCTGTTCATGCCGATGATTAACATTCTGCTGGCGAAAATTTACTTTGAAGCGCTGGTGCCTTCGATTCCGTCCTGGATCTTCGTGGTGGCGCTGGTGGCCTTTATGACCATCTCCAACTTACGTAGCATCAAAGCCGTTGCTAACTTCAACACTGTTATTGCACTGATGCAGATAGCGATTGTTGTTGTTATTGTCGGCATGATTATCTACGGCGTGTCGCATGGCGAAGGTACGGGGCAACTGGTTAGCCCGCGTCCGTTCTGGTCGGAAGACGCGCATGTGGTGCCGATGATCACCGGGGCAACCATTCTGTGCTTCTCGTTCCTTGGCTTCGACGGTATCTCTTCTCTTTCTGAAGAGACGAAAGATGCTGAACGAGTGATTCCGCGTGCTATCTTCCTGACTGCGTTGATCGGCGGCCTGCTGTTTATTGCTGCATCTTACTTCCTGCAGCTCTACTTCCCGGACATCTCTCGCTTTAAAGATCCGGACGCTTCCCAGCCGGAAATCATGCTCTATGTGGCAGGTAAAACCTTCCAGTGGTGCATTCTGATTTTCTCCATGGTGACCGTGTTGGCTTCTGGCATGGCGGCACATGCAGGGGTTTCTCGCCTGATGTACGTAATGGGGCGCGATGGCGTATTCCCGAGCCGTTTCTTCGGCTATGTTCATCCGAAATGGCGTACTCCGGCATGGAACGTACTGTTAGTTGGCGCTATCGCGCTGCTGGCGATTAATTTTGACCTGGTCACCGCGACTGCACTGATCAACTTTGGTGCGCTGGTAGCATTTACCTTCGTTAACCTGTCGGTTATCTCTCAGTTCTGGATCCGCGAGAAGCGTAATAAGACGCTGAAAGACCACTTCCACTACCTGCTTCTGCCGGTGTGTGGTGCGTTGACTGTCGGTGCGCTGTGGATCAACCTGGAAGAGAGCTCGATGGTGCTGGGCCTGATCTGGGGTGGTATCGGTCTGGTCTACCTGGCTTGCGTTACCCGCAGCTTCCGTAACCCGGTACCGCAGTACGAAGATATCGTGTAATTTCACCCGCGCTTTGCATAAAACCGGAGACAATTTGCTCTCCGGTTTTTTTATGCCCGGTAATAGCTAATAACCAAATGATCTAAATTATTAAATATCGTTATTGGTTCCCTTGGGGTTGCTCATCAATAATTTGCGACCTGATTTTTGCTGACTAATGAATGCTTATGATGTCGATGATATTAAGTGGGCTTTTCTGCGGCGCGCTGCTCGGATTTGTGATGCAACGCGGGCGTTTCTGCCTGACTGGTGGGTTCCGCGATATGTATATCGCCAAAAATAACCGCATCTTTTATGCCTTACTGATCGCGATTGCCATCCAGAGTGTTGGCGTTTTTGCCTTAATTCAGGCCGGTATGGTGCAATATGATGCAGGCGCCTTCCCCTGGTTGGGGACCGTCGTGGGTGGTTATATTTTCGGGCTGGGGATTGTTTACGCTGGCGGCTGTGCCACAGGAACCTGGTATCGTGCTGGCGAAGGGCTGATCGGTAGCTGGATAGCGCTGTTTACCTATATGGTGATGAGTGCAGTCATGCGATCGCCACATGCCGAAGGGCTTAATCAACTACTTAAAAGCTATAGCACGGAGCATAACTCCATCGCCGAAACTTTCGGTTTTTCCGTCTGGCCGTTTATTGTTCTGCTGGTAGTGGTAACGCTATGGCTGGTGAGTAAAGAGCTACGTAAACCAAAGAAAAAAATCGCTACGCTGCCGCCGCGTCGTAGTGGGCTGGCGCATCTTTTGTTTGAGAAACGCTGGCACCCCTTCGTGACTGCTGTATTGATTGGACTTATTGCTCTGTTAGCCTGGCCGCTAAGTGAAGCTACTGGTCGCATGTTTGGTCTGGGGATCACTTCGCCGACAGCAAATATTTTGCAGTATCTGGTGGCGGGGCAGAGCAAGTTCCTTAACTGGGGAGTATTCCTCGTGTTAGGTATTTTTCTCGGTTCATTTATCGCAGCCAAGGCCAGCCGTGAATTCCGTGTGCGTGCAGCCGATGCGCAGACCACACTGCGTAGCGGTTTTGGTGGCCTGCTAATGGGCGTTGGCGCCAGTATGGCTGGTGGTTGCTCCATTGGTAATGGTCTGGTCATGACCGCCATGATGACCTGGCAGGGTTGGATAGGGCTGGTGTTTATGATCCTTGGCGTATGGACCGCGTCATGGTTGTTGTATGTTCGACCACAGCGTAAAGCGAAACTTGCGGCTGCGGCGGCTTAATAAGAGACGGGAGTTGTTATGGCAGTAAAAAAATTGGACGTGGTAACGCAGGTTTGCCCGTTCCCATTAATTGAAGCAAAAGCGGCGCTGGCGGAAATGGCCAGCGGCGATGAGCTGATTATCGAATTCGACTGTACCCAGGCAACCGAGGCGATTCCGCAGTGGGCCGCTGAAGAGGGTCATGCTATCACTGATTATCAGCAGACTGGCGACGCAGCCTGGTCGATTACCGTTCAGAAAGCGTAAGTTATCCGCCCTCCCGTTACAGGGAGGGCAGCTTCAGACAATTTCCTGCGCATACTGATATAGCGCTTTTAATAGCGTCAGTTTCTCGTTATCCCCTTCGTATTGACCATAGAGCATCTCAAGTTGCTGCGCATAAGCCTGTAAATATTCCGGGGTAAAGACATTACGACGGTGCTGTAGCCAGCGCTGCTGCTCGTTTTCATCCAGCGTGCCGGGAAAATTGCGCGCGCGATAGTTAAACAGCAGTTTTTCTATACGACTATCAGCGAAAGTGATATCCAGCGCGGGTAGATTACGCGGTTCCGTTTCCAGCAAGATGTTCATGGCGTTGCGATCGGCATCGCTAAAAAAGCCATTATAGAGCTGGGCATCAATATTTTCGGCAGGGACAAAGGGTTCCGCTTCGGCAAAGATCGCCAGCACTTTTTCCCTGACCTGCGGGTTATCGCGCAGGATTTGCAAATTATCCAGGCACTGCTGGCGGTTGATCCCAAGGCGCTCAGCATCCTGTGGACGCAATGTATTTGCTTGCGCCAGCACGGGGCACTTATTGAGATGCACCAGTTTGACTGGCACGGCAGCCGCATCGCCCAACTCAGATTTAGCGGTATAGAGGCGCGTGCGAAGCGCATCGGCGTCCAGTTCCAGCAGGGGGGACATGTCCCCGGCCAGATCGACCATAATTACCGCGTTGCGATTTTCCGGATGCCAGGCCAGCGGCGCAACCCAACTGGTATTGCCTCGCCAGGCACCAAACATACCTGAAACATGTACCAACGGTTTCATTTGCGGCACATCGATCAGCGCAGCCAGTTTGTGTTTGTTTCGATGACTGAACAGGTAATCAAACAACTTCGGTTGTTTTGTTTTCACCAGTTGCGCCATCGCAATGGTGGCGTACACATCGGCCATCGCATCGTGGGCATTGCTATGTTCTATGCCATTGGCTTTGGTCAGATGTTCAAGGCGAAAACTGGGCAAACCCTCTTCATTCTCCGGCCACGTAATGCCGTCCGGACGCAGCGCGTAACAGGCGCGCATTACATCCAGCAGATCCCAGCGAGAGTTGTTGTTTTGCCAGCTCCAGGCGTAAGGATCGTAGAAGTTGCGATAAAAGATATTGCGCGTTACTTCATCATCAAAGCGCACGTTGTTATAACCGAGGATGCAGGTTTTCGGCACGGTAAACAGGTCATGAATGCGTTTGGCAAAAGCGGCTTCATTGTCACCTTTGGCGCGGGCGAGCTGGGGAGTAATACCGGTGATCAATACTGCTTCTGGCTGCGGCAGGTAGTCATCCGCTGGTTTGCAGTAAAACACCTCCGGCTCGCCAATAATATTGAAATCCGCATCGGTGCGAAGGGCAGCGAACTGCGCTGGGCGATCCAGCGACGGACTGGTGCCGAAGGTCTCGTAATCATGGAACAAAAATGTGGGTGTTGCGGCAATATCAGACACCAGAAGCTCATCCTGTCAGTAAATATCTTCGCTATGGTAAACCATATTCCGGTCAGGCAGAAATGAGAGATGCGCGCGTGCCCGGAATTCTTCCACTGGTTCGCAGAGAAATTAAAAAACGGTGCTAACGCGATCATTGCGGGCCCTGGATGCTGCTAGTCTTTATCCAGCAGGGCGCTGGCTTCATCGAAGCGGGCAAACCATGCCATTGAAGATTCTTTTTCAAACTGAAGATTTTCGTATTCAGAGTAGAAATGCAGGCCATTGTGCCCGTCATAACGAATGGGCTTAATTATCTGGTTCACCTTCACCAGCAGGGGCGGCAGGCCTTCTGTCTTCAGCTCGCCCAGTGGAGGGGGAAGCTCACCGGCTTTCAGGATTGCACCATTGTTATAATGCAGCAGGCTGATTTCAGGCGTGCTGGCGAGCCGGTATTTTAATTTATCCTCGCCCCCCAGCTTTTCCAGCCACGGTGTACCCAGAATGGTATACCAGCAGGCTCCTTTCAGCCCTTCGACGGCTTCGCCCCCTTCAAGCGTTCCAAGCGAATCCACCATCACGCCGGAAAAACGCTGAGCCAGGGCAAACTCATAGGGGAACATTCGCTCCCGGGCATAAGGGAGGGCAAACGACAGTCCGGCATAACCACTTTCCACCGAAAAGGTGTTACACAGCCATAGCAGCCAGGCTTCATAGCGCTTTTTGCCAGTTGGTTCTTTCAGCAGTGACAACGGGAACGTTAACTTAATGACTGAGCGGCTATTCTCATTATGAAAAACTCTTTTCCCCATAATTAAAATACTGTAGTCAGGAGCCAAAAAATCTTCCTCTGCGCTACCCAGATACCAGGAAAAAATCTCTTCGGGCGAGGAATCGAGGATCTCCTGCCGTTTTTTGGCGTAATTTTTTTCAGTAATGCCGACCCAGTTTTTGGTGATTGTTTTTTTCAGCCAGGGCTTAAATTCACCGTAGTAGCGATCCACACACTCCACCATTCTGCGACGAACTTCCGGCGTATGTCCGTCCTGAAAAAAGACGGTGATAATCAAAGCGAGATTAACTGCCGGGCTGCCGTCTTTGTATTTCACAGAGGCTTCCGGCAGCCATTTTTCGATATAATTCAGCTCAGAATCCTGCAATGCCATATCTGCTCCTGTGGGAACAATCGAGTGTGTGGTGTTATTCAGGGAGGGTATAAACACTGCCTTCGTCATCCCGCTTCAACAGCTTCCAGCAGGCCCGGTGTTGCTTACCGTAGCTGTCCTCAAAGTGAGGCATCTTCTGCCCTTCACGGGTCTGGATATACCCGGTTGTACCGTTAACTATCGAGGCCCACTGCCCGGCACAGGGCGCTGTTTCACCGGTCCAGCGCGTGATGCGCACGGGGTCGTACGATTTTCCATTTTCGTCTTTATCCAGCAGGGCGCTGGCTTCATCGAAGCGCCTGTACCACTGCATAGTGGATACTTTGTCAAACTGAAGATTTTCATATCCCGAGTAGAAATGCAGGGATCTTGATCCATTAAACCGCACTGGCTTAAGCAACTGATTCACTTTGACCAGCAGCGGCGGTAATCCCTCCGTTTTCATATCCCCCAGTGGCGGAGGAAGCTCGCCGGCTTTCAGGATTGCACCGTTGTTATAATGCAGCAGGCTGATTTCAGGTGTGCTGGCGAGCCGGTACCTTAATTTATCCTCGCCCCCCAGCTTTTCCAGCCATGGTGTACCCAGAATGGTATACCAGCAGGCACCTTTCAGACTAATTACGGCTCCATCACCTTCAAGCGTTCCAAGCGAATCCACCATCACGCCGGAAAAACGCTGAGCCAGGGCAAACTCATAGGGGAACATTCGCTCCCGGGCATAAGGAAGTGCAAACGACAGTCCGGCATAACCACTTTCCACCGAAAAGGTGTCACACAGCCATAGCAGCCAGGCTTCATAGCGCTTTTTGCCAGCTGGTTCTTTTAGCAGCGTTAACGGGAACGTTAACTTAATGACTGAGCGGCTATTCTCATTATGAAAAACTCTTTTCCCCATAATTAAAATACTGTAGTCAGGAGCCAAAAAATCTTCCTCTGCGCTACCCAGATACCAGGAAAAAATCTCTTCGGGCGTGGAATCGAGGATCTCCTGCCGTTTTTTGGCGTAATTTTTTTCAGTAATGCCAACCCAGTTTTTGGTGAGAGTTTTTTTCAGCCAGGGCTTAAATTCGTCGTAATAGCGATCCACACACTCCACCATTCTGCGGCGAACTTCCGGCGTATGACCGTCCTGAAAAAAGACGGTGATAATCAGGCCGAGGTTGATCGCCGGGCTGCCGTCTTTGTATTTCACCGACGCTTCCGGCAGCCATTTTTCGATATAATTCAGTTCAAGATCCTGCAATGCCATATCTGCTCCTGCGGGAACAATCGAGTGTGTGGTGTTATTCAGGAAGGGTATAAACACTGCCTTCGTCATCCCGCTTCAACAGCTTCCAGCAGGCCCGGTGTTGCTTACCGTAGCTGTCCTCAAAGTGAGGCATCTTCTGCCCTTCACGGGTCCGGATATATCCGGTTGTACCGTTAACTATCGAGGCCCACTGACCGGCACAGGACGCTGTTTCACCGGTCCAGCGCGTGATGCGCACGGGGTCGTACAATTTTCCCGTTTCGTCTTTATCCAGCTGGGCGCTGGCTTTATCGAAGCGGGCAAACCATGCCATTGAAGATTCTTTTTCAAACTGAAGATTTTCGTATTCAGAGTAGAAATGCAGGCCATTGTGCCCGTCATAACGAATGGGCTTAATTATCTGGTTCACCTTCACCAGCAGGGGCGGCAGGCCTTCTGTCTTCAGCTCGCCCAGTGGCGGGGGAAGCTCACCGGCTTTCAGGATTGCACCGTTGTTATAATGCAGCAGGCTGATTTCAGGCGTGCTGGCGAGCCGGTATTTTAATTTATCCTCGCCCCCCAGCTTTTCCAGCCACGGTGTACCCAGAATGGTATACCAGCAGGCTCCTTTCAGCCCTTCGACGGCTTCGCCCCCTTCAAGCGTTCCAAGCGAATCCACCATGACGCCGGAAAAACGCTGAGCCAGGGCAAACTCATAGGGGAACATTCGCTCCCGGGAATAAGGAAGTGCAAACGACAGTCCGGCATAACCACTTTCCACCGAAAAGGTGTCACATAGCCATAGCAGCCAGGCTTCATAGCGCTTTTTGCCATCAGCTTCTTTCAGCAGCGTTAACGGGAGCGTTAACTTAATAACTGAGCGGCTATTCTCATTATGAAAAACTCTTTCCCCCATAATTAAAATACTGTAGTCAGGAGCCAAAAAATCTGTTTCAGCACTACTCAGATACCAGGAAAAAATCTCTTCAGGCGTTGAGTTAACAATTTCCTGTCGCTTTGTGGCGTAATTTTTTTCAGTAATGCCAACCCAGTTTTTGGTGATCGTTTTTTTCAGCCAGGGCTTAAATTCGCCGTAATAGCGATCCACACACTCCACCATTCTGCGGCGGACTTCCGGCATATGTCCGTCCTGAAAAAAGACGGTGATAATCAAAGCGAGATTAACCGCCGGGCTGCCGTTTTTGTATTTCACGGTGGCTTCCGGCAGCCATTTCTCGATGTAGTTCAGCTCAAAATCCTGCAATGCCATATCTGCTCCTGTTTAGCTAGCTGTCAGCGCAGCCGTACCCGTACCGAGAATCGCCGCCAGAGTGCTCCAGGCGCTGATGGCCAGGCGAACAATCAGTAAAAATGCGCCAATAAGGGCTTCCGGAATACCCAGCGTCACCACCACAGCGCCTACAGCGACGGCAACCAGCATAACGCCGACTGTTGCAGCAACGCTGGTTAAAACCTGAACCCAGTCCACCTGTTTGAGCATATCGAGCGTCATATCCGTGGCCTGTTCAATGTCCGCCCATGCGTTCTTTATCTGGGTATTGGTCCAGGATTTCACCGATTTCCCGGTTTTACTGGCCCAGACCCAGACCTCGCTCCCTTGCTGGTAAACCCACTCACCGCCGTCGTTAAGCCAGCCGGTCGCTGAATTCAGTACCTGCTGCGTCTCTTTTGACAGGGCGTTCCAGCCCTCGGCTACGCCACGTACCACACCCTCACTGAGGTCGGCCACCGCTTTACCGGCGTAGGTCCAGGGTTCTATTCTGGCGGCTACAGGTGTGGATGGCGGGCGGGGCATAAAAATCGGCGGGTAGAGGAACAGCGGCCAGTATTTAGCACCACTGCTCTGCCAGGCTTTCATCGTCACGTTCACCACCTGGTCAGCCCACTGTTGTTCTTCCGGACGGCAGTCGTGGATCTCCAGAATAGTCATGCGGTTACGATCTTTGTCCACAATCCGCATATATTCTCTGTATTGATCTTCATACAGCGTATCCTGCGGAAATTTCACCTCCACCAGACGGGCCAGATTGTCGCCGTGCATATTGCCTTCGCTATCCGGCCCCGCCAGTCCTGGCCAGCGATCCTGCTTATCTTTTACAATAATCACATCCGGGCGGCGGTAGATGCCCGAGCCGGGTACCGGGAAGGGATTGGTGGTGTGGCGTCTGCCGGGGCCGTCTTTTTTCAGCAGCGTACTGCTCAGAAAAGGGCGTGGCGGTGTGGTGCGCATGTCAAATGCTACCTCCGCCTTGTAATACCAGCAGTAGTTTCGCGCGATTTCATCCACGCGAATAAGCCCGCTCATCATGGTCTGCTTGAGGCTCATCTGGTAGGTTTTACCTTTCCGACGGATTTGCGCCGACAGTTGGGGGAAGCGCATAGCGTATTCCACTTTAAGATGCAGGTACTGACGGTTTTCCGTGGTCGGCAGGCGTGACTGCTTTTCGACCATTTCGATGCCGGTTGTGGTGCAGTCCCACGGCTGATTGTTCGCCCCGATGGGGATATCAGTTGCAGATGTTGGTGTTTCGGGTAAATCGGTCATTTCCATTATGACGGGTTCTCCCTGAGTTCAGTTTCCAGTTGCTGCATATCTGTTTCACCCAAGAACCACATTGCTTCTTCTGGCTGTGGTGTTTTCGTCAGAACATGCAGTTCCACCTCTTCCTGCTGACGGGTATACACCGGCACGGAGTTGCCTTCGTTATCGCTGTACCCTGTTGCGGTCTGGCCGGATGGGGTGGTCAGGCGATAAGGCGTGTTAACCAGAATATTGCCGTGTTTGTCCTGTAGCTGATAAATGGCCGAATAAATATAGGGCGTGCCTGTGCGGGGGAACGTCATCGGCATACTCTGCGCAGCGGCAACCATTGTCCGCTTCACCCTTCTCAGATAGACTCCGGTGGTACCGTATTCGACTCTTCTCTGTTCAAGTTTCAGGTAGCTGCCGCCACCAATCAGGGTGATGCGCTTCTTGCCGGTAAACGAGATATCCTCTGCCGCGCTGATACTAAGCTTCTTTTGTGCAAACAGGCGCATAGCGTCGTTCTGCGCTTGTATCTCTACCGGGCCTTCAGCGGATTTCAGGCTTAGCTGCCCGCTGCGGGCGAACAGGCCGATTTTGTCACCCGCAAGCGCCGTCATATTACCCATCGCACCTACGCTGATATCGCCTCTGCCATTAATAGCCACGTTTTTACTGGCGGCAAGCTGCAGATGCTCACCCGAAGTAAATGCCATTCCTTCCGGGGCGGAGAAAAGTAGTGCTTCGTTCAGCGGCTGCAGACGTTCAGTGAACATGCGTATCTGGTTGTCAACGTCGGCTTTCAGGGCCTGGGCCTGTTCTGCCGCGATTTCCAGTTGCTGGAGCTGCTGTTGCAACTGGTCGATTTCCGTCAGCGCTGTCTCCCTATCCAGCACTTCGCCTGCCGCTTTTTGTTGCCCGTCGGCGCTGATAAACAGTCCCTTTGCGACACGAATGGCGCCTCTCTCGTCCGTCCTCAGTTCAAAGCCCTGCCCGCGAGGATTCTCCTGAGCATCGGTAATATGCCCCTGGTTAAGTTGGCTGGTAGCGAATTCAGTGGTGAACGCAATATGCTCTGCGCCGCGCTTATCCTCCATGCGAAGTTCATTACGAGACGCCGTGCGAAGGATGTTCTGGCTGCGATTGTCGCGGTTAACGACATCAAGATGTTCAGAGTTATGAAATGCGTGTGAGATATAGGGCAGGTCGGGATCGCCATTGCTGTAGGCTATTGCCACTTCCGTACCGTCGATAAGGGGTATATGCCAACCGTAGGTATCGCCGGTAAAGGGTTTTGCCATTCGCAACCACGGGTAAGCGTATCCCGGTTCGCAATCTTCCAGATTGAAATCCAGTCGCACCCGGTAGCGCCCCTGTTCATCAAGGTGCGCGTAAGTATCATGCGGGCTACGGCTTTCCACCCGCCCCGGCAATGTGCCATGAATTTCCGGGCGTGCAATTGCAACAGGACGAAAGCAGTATTCTTCGCGGTATGGCATTCCCCACACCGAAACATGCAGCCGTGAATCGCGGGAGCCAATAAATGACGTAAAGGTGATAATCACCCCATCGCGCAGGTTCTGTAGATTCAACCCCTGCGGTTCGAACACCATACCCGGAGTTAACCAGAAAGCGTTGCTGAACAGATGCACACGGGAAGCGTTATTCAGCTCGCGTTCGTGGTGAAGGCGCGCATAAAACGCGCCACTTTCAGCTTCCGGCTCAGAGAGGGTGTCATCTCCGGCCTCACGGTAAGGTTCGGCGTAGCGATAATGTTCACCGGTGGTGAGTGCAGGCGAACGGACAGAAACCGCGGTGTCCATGGGTTCAGCAGCGGAGCGGGGATTATAGTCGCGGGTACTGACTTTGCCCGGCACCACATTGTGCCAGCTACGTAGACCCCAGCAGCAGAGTTCTGCCCCATCATGCAGGCCAGAAGGTTCGTGATACGGCAAAGCAGCATGAAAGGCGTAGTGAAGTTGGCTGTAGCCAAATACCGTGACATCCAGTCCGGTGACCTCGTCCATCGTCTGGCGAAACCAAATACCCACCTCTGAAAGGATGCGCTGTATAAACTCAAGATCAGTTTCCCGCCATTGGGTAATAAGCTCACGAACTGGGTACTGGTGGCTAAGTGTAAATTCAAAGTCGGCACCTTCCATACCGTGCGCACGCAGCACCTGTTCCACCACGTCCGGAACGCTGAGGTTCTGATAAAGGGCACAACGGCGTGAGCGGGATAAAAGGGCAAGTCGGGATTCAAGAGTAATGCTGTAGTGGGATTCATCAGCATTGGTTGAATGCCACTCCAGGCTGGTGATGATGCCATGTACCACCTTACTGTCCCGCATGGAGAAGCTGGCGTACTTCATTAAAACCTGTTCAGGGAGAATATTGCTCTGTGGGGTGGTGAATTCAATACGCCATGAGAAAGGGCGACTTAATGCCTCTGTTCCCCGAAAACGCAGCACATCGGTAATAACCGGGCTGTCACTAATGTCGAGTGCCCAGGCGTTGCCTGTTACTGCTGCTATATCCATCAGCTTCGTGCCATCCTGGATGCGCCTATCCGATTATATTTAACGGAGAAAGGCCATTTTTTAAGTAAAGGTATTGTTTGGCATGATACTGCCTGACGGCCCCGATATATTGCAACTGGGCAAATCACCTTTTAACGAAAAGTGAAAGTTGACTCGTGTCACATTTCTTTGCAATTAATCCAGGTAACGATTGTTAAACTCCCGTAAAAAGAACGGCGATTTAGATACTTAAGAGGATATTTCATTGAAACGCCGTTTGTTTGTTGCTTCATTGTTGGCGGTCTGCGCGACCTGCACCTGGGCCAGCGATTTACCTTTTGCCCCGCAGCCGCCGATGATTCAGGCGGGCTCCTGGGTGTTGATGGATTACACCACCGGGCAAATTTTAACAGCGGGCAACGAGCATCAGCAACGTAACCCGGCAAGTCTCACCAAATTGATGACTGGCTATGTGGTTGATCGCGCTATCGACAGCCACCGCATCAGCGCCGACGATGTCGTTACGGTGGGTAAAGACGCCTGGGCACAGGGTAACCCGGTTTTTAACGGTTCATCGCTGATGTTTATTAAACCGGGAGATCGCGTGACGGTAAGGGATTTAAGCCGGGGACTGATTGTCGATTCCGGCAATGATGCCTGCGTGGCGCTGGCGGATCATGTGGCGGGTGGACAGCCGCAGTTCGTGCAAATGATGAATGATTATGTACAAAAACTGAACTTGCGCGATAGCCACTTTGAAACAGTGCACGGGCTGGATGCCCCAGGTCAGCACAGTTCTGCTTATGATCTGGCTGTGCTTTCGCGCGCCATCATCCGCGGTGAGCCAGAGTTTTACCATATGTACAGCGAGAAAAGCCTGACGTGGAATGGCATCACTCAGTACAACCGCAACGGTCTGTTATGGGATAAAAGTCTGAATGTTGACGGGCTGAAAACCGGCCATACCTCTGGCGCAGGTTTTAACCTGATTGCTTCAAGTGTTGATGGCCAGCGTCGCCTGATTGCCGTCATTATGGGGGCCGATAGTCCAAAAGCGCGGGAGGAGCAGGCGCGCAAACTTTTGCTCTGGGGTCAGCAAAACTTTGATACCGTGCAAATATTACCGCAGGGTAGAAAAGTGGGCAGCGAACGCATCTGGTTCGGTGATAAAGAGCACATTGACGTCGGCACAGATCAGGATCGTTGGCTGGTACTGCCAAAGGCGGAGCTGAGCAATATCAAAGCGAAATATACGCTGGATAAAAAAGAGCTCGACGCGCCGCTGGCCGTACACCAGCAGGTAGGAGAGATAACGCTTTACGATCGCGATACTGAAATTGCCCACTGGCCACTGGTTACGCTTGAGAGTATCGGTAGAGGCGGCTGGTTCTCTCGTATGAGTGATTATCTGCACCAAAAACTGTAAGACCATGGCGAGCAGGTTTACGCGCTGCGAGGCTGCTCGCAAAATCAACAACTCTGGTATGGCTGATTGCTTTACGATGTTTATACTGTATGTACAAACAGTAACCGTGAGGAGGGCAGTATGAGCTACAACATTTCACAGCTTGAAAAACGCCATATCGCTGGTTTTCATCTGGTGGGGCCGTGGGAAGAGAAAGTCAAACAGGGTTTCCAACAGTTATTGATGTGGGTACAGAGTAAGCAGATTCAGCCGCTGGAGTGGATCTGTGTCTATTATGACAATCCCGACGAAGTCCCCGCGGAGAAGTTGCGTTGTGATGTGGCCATCACTGTCGATAAAAGTTTTCACATCCCTGCTAACAGTGAAGGGGTGATCCTTACCGAAGTACCCGGTGGACAGTATGCGGTGGCAAATGCGCGGGTCTATAACGAAGAGTTTGCCGAGAGCTGGAACCGCTTTTTCGATGAACTTTTCAGCGACGACAACGTGCAAATAGCCTCCGGACCCTGTTTTGAGCTCTATCTCAATGATGGTGCAAGCGACGGTTATTGGGACATTACCATGCATATCCCGGTGGAACCGAAAACGCTTTAAGTGGCAAAGTACATAAAAGAGGCGACAGAGCGCTCTGTATGCCCCTTTTTTTTGTTTAAAAAAGTGATCCTTACCACGGATATATCGTTACAATTGCGCTTTCCGTTGCTGACCAGGAGAGCGGCTGTGCGTCGCGACAAATCCCTTAGCTCTTTCGAAATCCGTATTTATCGTAACTATCGTGTCGTACACGGGGTACGTGTCGCACTTGCGTTTGTTTTGACCTTTTTGCTGGTGCGTCTGTTTGACATTCCGGAAGGGACCTGGCCGTTGATCACCTTAGTGGTGTTGATGGGGCCCGTCTCTTTTTGGGGTAATGTTGTGCCGCGCGCTTTTGAGCGCATTGGCGGTACGATATTAGGCGCAGCACTCGGGCTGGTAGCGTTACAACTGGAACTGCTTTCACTACCGTTAATGTTATTGTGGTGTGCGGCGGCCATGTTTTTATGCGGCTGGCTGGCGCTGGGTAAGAAACCCTATCAGGCGATTTTAATCGGCGTTACGCTCGGCGTTGTCGTAGGTTCGCCCACCGGCGATATGCAAACCGCTCTCTGGCGCAGCGGTGATGTGATCATCGGTTCGCTGCTGGCGATGCTCTTTACCGGTATCTGGCCGCAGCGTGCATTTTTGCACTGGCGCATCCAGATGGCTAACTATGTCACCGAATTTAATCGCCTCTACCAGGCGGGCCTCTCGCGTAACCTGGTTGAGCGCCCGCATCTGGACAAACATCGGCAAAAGATACTTAATGATGTGGTAAAGATGCGAGGCCTGATAACACCTGCCAGCAAAGAAACCCATTTACAGAAGTCAGTATTTGAAGCGATTCAGACTGTTAGCCGCAATATGGTCTGTCTGCTTGAACTGCAAACCAATGCCCACTGGAGCTCGCGCGCCAGCCATTTTGCGTTGATTAATGCCCATACGCTGCAGGAAACGCAACAGCTGACTCAGCAGACGTTGTTGACCATTGCTCATGCGCTGTACGAAGGTAATCCACAACCAATTTTGCTCAATAACGAAAAGATTGCGGAAATTATGGCGGAATTACGGCAGATGAGTGGTGAACATCAGGGTAATGACCTCGCTCAAATGCATATGCACAGTTACGTATGGTTGAGCATGGAACTGGCCCGGCAACTGGAGCTACTGTCACAATTAATTTGCCGGGCGCTGCGACACTAAGTGCTAAAAGCCACTAATCGCTGTCAGGTTGTTTCGATTCAGCTATATTTACGGGTATGATAGGACACAACAAAAAGCATTGTCTTGTTTGGCAGCTATAAGTAAGGTTTACCCTACAATCGTTGCTGCAACGAATCCGAATCTATCATTATCAAGGGTATCAAGGGTGTAAAAATGGAAACAATCAAACCTTCATTCCAGGACGTTCTGGAGTTTGTGCGTCTTTTCCGCCGTAAAAATAAACTGCAGCGTGAAATTCAGGACGTGGAGAAGAAGATCCGTGATAACCAGAAGCGTGTACTGCTGCTGGATAACCTCAGCGATTACATTAAACCAGGTATGAGCGTTGAAGCCATTCAGGGCATCATCGCCAGCATGAAAACAGACTACGAAGATCGCGTTGACGACTACATCATCAAAAACGCTGAACTGTCGAAAGAGCGTCGCGAAATTTCGAAAAAACTCAAAACAATGGGTGAACTCAAACAGATTGAGCCGAAGGCCTGATTCCAGTCACGGTGAGAGAGTGCTCTCACCGTATTCTCACTCCGCCTGCAACCATATTCAGCAGATAACTTTGCGGCCAGTATGTGGTCAACTTCCTCTCTCTTAACCCCCAGCGGATCTTATCCACGTCATGCTGGCTGCTGTTGAGCATCAGCCCTACGACGCTGCCGCTGTGAGCGACATTTATCCCATACAAATCATAACGTTCCACCAGATCCAGTAGCCTGTGAAACTCCGGTTTAGGCAACAGTGTCTGGCTGGCAATCGCACTTATGGTTGCAGCTTCACCCAATAATCCCGCATCGTTAAGCGCACAGGCACGCTGCACTTGCTTCCACGCCCGGTCTAGTGTGTCGCTGTTACTAACAAGCTCCTGACGACGAGCCATGCGATGATAAGCGGCAGTGGTTAGTGTTTGTGGGCTTTCCAGCAACAGGAGTTCCAGCGACGGTAAACCTTCACAGGCAATCTGCGTGTCGGCAGTGATGTGATCAAACAGTGTCAGTTGGGAAAAGATCGTGCTATCGGTAGGTTCAAGCGCCACGCACAGGCGAGCCAGCTCAGTTTGCTTCAACGGCAACTCAAGAAGGCGCGCCGTGGCTACGGCGGTGGCTGCGATATCAGCGGTACTGCTGGCCATGCCTTTGGCAACAGGGATAGTAGAGTAATACTCGATGCGAATCGCTTGTGTAAGATCTGCCGGGAGCTGCCAGTACGCCAACAACATGTTCACCATTGCACGCATTTTTGGTCGTTCGCGGGCAATTGGCGTGGCAAAAGTGGCCTCTACGCAGCTATACCACTCCACCGGGCAGGAGATCAACTTTTCGCCACCCAGCACCCAACCCTGAATAATTTCGCCACAGGATGCCGGACACTCTGCCTGCGCCACGGTAAAACTCCTTGAAAAATTAAAGCCGGATAGTGACATTTCGCCAGATTAAACGCCACTATTGCCGAACCGGTGGACAATAAGTTGTCATAGCGCAACAAACGGGGCTTGACACAACTATACACTGGAACCGTTTTCACGCTGTTGCGTTACTATGCAGCAGAGTAAATTATTGCTAACCATCAGGTTTTATTGCAGAAAAAATGCAATTGGGAAGGGGGTGTAATTCCCCCGCAGCCCCCGCTGCTGTGATGCTGACAACCCCGCAAACACCACTGATGCAGATCGGGAAGGGCGGGTGAGGATGAGGCTAAGCCAGAAGACCGACCTGATGGAGATTATCAACAACTTCGGTGGGAAGTGGGTTGCTCAGAGGCGTGCAGTCGAACGGCTGGTATCACGTACGTTCTGACTATGCCCTTTTTCACCCGCAACGGGGTTTAAGGAATGTCAGACAGGCACCGCGCCTTTATTCTTGCCGGTACCAGCAGTGGCTGTGGGAAAACCACCGTTACGCTGGGGCTGCTCGCCGCTTTACAGCAGCGTGGATTACGCGTGCAGCCTTTTAAGATAGGGCCGGATTATCTCGACACCGCCTGGCATACCGCTATCACCTCTGTCGCTTCGCGAAATCTCGACAGCTTTATGCTGCCAGAACCCACACTCAATGCCCTCTTTAAGCAACACCTGCATAGCGCTGATATTGCGGTGATTGAAGGCGTGATGGGTCTGTATGACGGTTATGGCTCCGATCCCCACTATTGCAGCAGTGCCGCACTGGCAAAACAGATGGGTATACCAGTGATATTACTGGTGGATGGTAAAGGGGTTTCAACATCAATTGCAGCAACGGTAATGGGCTTTACCCATTTCGACCCGCAGTTGCATATTGCGGGTGTCATTATCAATCGGGTCAGTAGCGATACCCATTTCCAGTTACTCAAACGGGCCATCGAACATTATTGCGCACTGCCGGTGCTGGGTTATGTTCCTGTGGTATCCGGCGTTGCGCTAGCGGAACGACATCTGGGGCTGGTTACCGCCAGGGAGTCAACCGTTGATATTCAGCCGTGGCGTGACTTTGCCGCCCGACTCGAGCAGACCGTGGATATCAACCATTTATTGTCCCTGTGCAGTCTTCCCCATCTGCCTGCTGGCGAAATGCCGGCCCTGGCGCAATCAGGCGCAGGGTTGACGCTGGCCCTGGCAGATGACGAAGCCTTCAACTTTTACTACCCCGATAATCTGCAATTGCTGGAACGGGCAGGTGTGCGCATTGTACGTTTCAGCCCGCTGCGTGATAGCACGTTACCGCGTTGCCAGATGCTTTGGCTGGGGGGAGGATACCCAGAGCTTTACGCGTGCCAGCTCTCGGCAAATCAAGCGATGCTGGCGGCAATCCACCAGGCGCATCTACGGGGCGTGGCGATTTATGCCGAATGTGGCGGGTTAATGTATCTCAGCACCACCCTTACTGATAACGACGGTACACGCTGGCCGATGGCGAATATTATTCCCGGACACAGCCAGATGGGTAAAAGGTTGACCCGTTTTGGTTATTGCGAAGCCCGCGCGATGGAGCACACACTCCTTGCTGCATCGGGCGAGACCCTACGCGGGCATGAATTTCACTACTCCGATTTTACTGCGGACTGCGAGCCGGTGCTGGATTGCCATAAAAGCCGTGATGGTGAAGTTGTGCAACGCTGGCAAGGGGGGTGGCAGGTCGGTAACACTTTTGCCAGCTATCTGCATCTGCATTTTGCCCAGCGACCAACGATGCTGGAACATTGGTTTGCAGCCGCAAGGAGTGTCCAATGACGTTATTGGCATGGTGTGTTGCCTTTCTTCTTGATCTTTGGTTGGGCGACCCGCCGCACTGGCCGCACCCGGTGCGCTGGATTGGCGCACTGATTAACATCGCCCAGCGCGTAGTAAGAAAAGTATGCCACAGCGACACCGCGCTTCGTATTGGCGGTGGTGTCATGTGGCTATTCGTTGTCGGCGTTAGTTGGGCAGTCGCGTGGGGGATACTGACACTGGCGTTCGCGGCGCATCCGTGGCTCGGCTGGTGCGTTGAAGTGTGGATGATTTACACCCTGCTTGCCACCCGTTGTCTGGCAGATATGGCACGACAGGTTGAACAGGCCCTGCGCCACGGCTCGCTAAGCGATAGCCGTGAAAAGCTGTCGTGGATTGTCGGGCGAGATACTGCGCAACTGCAACCGCCGCAGATAACCCGTGCGGTGGTGGAAACAGTCGCCGAGAACACTGTCGATGGCGTGATTGCGCCGCTCTTCTTTTTGCTGCTGGGCGGCGCACCGCTGGCGGTGGCCTATAAGGCAGTCAATACCCTGGATTCCATGGTCGGCTACAAGCAGGACATTTATCGATCCATCGGCATGGTCAGCGCGCGGATGGATGATGTCGCTAATTTTATTCCGGCTCGTCTGAGTTGGTTATTGTTGACGCTTTCAGCCTGGCTGTGTGGTCGTAATGCCTATGGCGCGTTTCGCATTGGGTTTCGCGATCGGGGTAATCACAGTAGCCCCAACTGCGCCTGGCCGGAGGGGACCGTCGCTGGCGCGCTGGGCGTATGCCTTGGCGGCCCCAATGACTATTTTGGCCAGCGTGTGGAAAAACCCTGGATTGGCGACAACCTGCGCGCCATTGAGCTTGATGATATCCCCCGAACTATTCGATTGATGTGGGTCGCCTCCACGCTTGCGCTGCTGCTTTTTGCACTCACGCGCTACGCGTTGGTGGGGGCCTGAGGAAAAGTGATGGACTATTTGCAGCAGCCTCAGGCAATTGAAGCCAAAAGTTTTGCCATTATCAGCGACATCATCAACGAAACGCGTCCCGAGTTTCGCTTTGCCACTCCATTACATGAAGCGGTAATCAAACGGGTTATCCATACCACTGCCGATTTCGACTGGCTCGACATTTTGTGGTTTTCCAGCGATGCCCTGCAACGGCTCTGCGCGGCAATTAAGCAGGGTTGCACCCTCTATACGGATACCACTATGGCGCTTTCAGGTATCAATAAAACGCTGTTGGCACAGTTCGGTGGCGAAGCGCGCTGCTATATCGCCGATCTTCGTGTGGTACGGAAAGCAAAAACAGAGGGCATTACCCGCTCTATGGCCGCCGTAGACCTCGCGTTGGCAGAAGAGGGAGAAAAGATTTTTGTCTTTGGCAATGCACCGACGGCGCTGTTTCGTTTGCTTGAACACGCGGTACCGATTAGCGGCGTGATTGGCGTACCGGTGGGCTTTGTTGGCGCAGCAGAATCGAAAGAGGCTCTGATAACCAGCACGTTACCGGCGATTGCCGCACGCGGGCGTAAGGGCGGCAGTAATGTTGCGGCAGCCATTATTAATGCACTGCTCTATAGCCTGCGGGAGGGGCTATGAGCGATCAGTCCTTTGACGCTCCGGTGTGGCACAACGGTAAAGCGCTACGCAAAGGCTATACCACAGGCTCTTGTGCGACCGCCGCCGCGAAAGTCGCAGCGCTGATGGTGCTGCGCCAGCATCTGATCCACCAGGTATCGATTACCACCCCCTCTGGTGTTGTCCTGAACCTTAACGTTGAATCTCCACATATCGCAGGGCAACAGGCGATTGCTGCTATTCGCAAGGATGGCGGAGATGATGTCGATGCTACCCACGGGATGCTGATTTTTGCCCGCGTTACCCTCACCGAACATGGCGAGATCCGCCTGCGGGGCGGCGAAGGGGTAGGCAAGGTAACGCGCAAAGGTCTTGGCCTTGTCGTGGGCGAGGCGGCGATCAACCGTACTCCACGCCAGACCATCGAAGCCGCTGTGCGTGAGGTTATTGGGCCAACTCGCGGGGCGACGGTAGAGATTTTCGCCCCCGAGGGCGTCGAGCGGGCGAAGAAAACGTATAACAGCAGACTCGGTATTTTAGGCGGGATCTCCATTATTGGTACCACCGGTATCGTCACGCCGATGTCGGAGGAGAGCTGGAAACGTTCGCTGGCGATGGAGCTGGAGCTCAAACGCTCCGCCGGATTTGAGCGAGTGATCCTCGTACCGGGTAACCACGGTGAGCGCTTTGTGCGTGAACAGTTAAGTCTGTCGGGGGAATTAGTGGTCACGATGAGTAATTTTGTCGGCTATATGATCGATGAAGCCGTGCGCCTTGGTTTCCGACATATTGTACTGGTGGGCCATCCTGGCAAGCTGGTGAAAATCGCGGCGGGTATCTTTCACACCCACAGCCATATCGCCGATGCGCGCATGGAGACCCTGGTCGCGCATCTGGCGCTGCTCGGCGCTCCTCGCTCTCTACTCCTGGCCGTAAGCCATTGCGATACCACTGAAGCAGCGATGGAGCATATTGATGCCGCGGGTTTTAACCCGCTTTACGATCATCTGGCGCAGCAAATATGTAAGCGTGTTGATCTGCGGTTGCGTTTTACGCAGACCCCACCGCAGTGTGACGCCATTATGTTCTCTTTTGATAACAAGGTGCTGGGGGCTAGTCGCCCGGTCGAAAGTATTGTCAGGGAACTGCAATGATAACGGTGGCAGGCATGGGGCCGGGCAATCTCGCGCTGATGTCACCACAGGCGCTGTCGGCGGTAGCGCAGGCAGAAGTACTGGTTGGCGGCAGACGCCATCTGGCGCAATTCAGCGATTTTTCTGGTGAGACTCGGGTATTAGATGCGGATATCCCATCCTTACTGATATGGCTGGAGCAGCAACGCCACCGCCGGGTGGTTGTGCTTGCCTCCGGCGATCCGTTGCTTTACGGCATTGGCAGTCGGCTGGTGGCCTATTTTGGTATTGAACAACTTTGCATTATTCCCGGTATCAGCGCCGTTCAATATCTCTGCTCGCGCACCGGTATTGATATGAATGATATCTGGCTAACCAGCAGCCACGGGCGAGATGTGGATTTCGATATGCTGGCCAGCGCCGCAAAAGTTGCGCTGGTCACCGACGCACGCTGTGGGCCAAAAGATATTGCCGGGGCGTTGATTGCACGCGGGGCAGGTAATCGCTGGCTGGTGATTGGTGAAAACCTGTCGATGGAGAACGAACGTATTCACTGGCTGCGGCCTGCTGACGTCAAGGAGCAATACGCAATGAATGTCGTGGTGATCCTCAATGAAAGATGAGCTGTTCATTCGTGGAGATAAAGTCCCTATGACCAAAGAGGCCGTGCGGGCGTTGGCGCTGGCGAAACTGGAGTTACATCGGGCCGCTCATTTTATTGATATCGGCGCTGGCACCGGCAGCGTGTCCATTGAGGCGGCGCTACACCACCCGCAATTACAGGTGACTGCCATCGAACGCAACCCGGCGGCGCTAGGGTTGCTGGAAGAGAACTGCCTGCGTTTCGGCTGCCGCAATATCGCTATTGTTCCCGGTGTGGCGCCGCTGTATGTCGGACAGACAGCTGATGCGCTGTTTATTGGCGGCAGCGGCGGCAGTCTTACACAACTGATTGACTGGTCGCTGGAACAGCTTAATCCCGGAGGTCGACTGGTGATGACTTTTATTCTGCAAGAGAACCTGAATGATGCGCTTATGCATCTGCGTGGCTGTCATGTTGTTGCCCTCGACTGTCAGCAGATCCAGGTCTCCCTGTTAAATACGCTGGGTAGCGGTCACTACTTCAAAGCCAATAACCCGGTATTTATGCTGGCCTGTGAAAAGGAAAACAACTATGTCTGAACTGAGTGTTACGCAACCCGTTTGGTTTGTGGGGGCAGGCCCTGGGGATAGTGAGCTCATCACCCTCAAAGGGTATCGCTTGCTGCAACAGGCACAGGTGGTGATTTACGCCGGTTCACTGATTAATACCGAATTGTTGCAGTACTGCCCGCCCGACGCACAGTGTCACGACAGCGCAGAGTTGCATCTGACACAAATCATCGATCTGATGGACGCAGGGGTGAAGGCCGGGAAAGTTGTGGTGCGCCTGCAAACTGGCGATGTATCGCTGTATGGTTCGGTACGCGAGCAGGGCGAGGAGCTAACGCGACGTGGCATCAGCTGGCGAGTCGTACCGGGTGTCAGCGCTTTTCTTGGGGCTGCTGCGGAGTTGGGCGTTGAATATACGGTGCCGGAGATCTCTCAGAGTCTGATAATCACCCGGCTGGAAGGGCGCACCCCTGTTCCGCCTCGTGAACAACTGGAAGCTTTCGCCGCTCATCAAACCTCAATGGCAATCTACCTCTCCGTGCAGCGCATCCATCGCGTTGCAGAGCGCTTAATTGCCGGTGGTTACCCACAGAACACACCCGTAGCTGTGATCTATAAAGCGACCTGGCCTGAAAGCCAGAGTATAGGCGGGACGTTAGCGGATATCGGCGATAAAGTGCGCGATGCCGGGATTCGCAAGACGGCGCTAATTCTCGTCGGCGCTTTTTTAGGCAAGGAGTATCACCACTCGCGCCTCTATGCGGCAGATTTTAGCCATGAATACCGTAAAGCCTGACGCCATTGCGCTGTTTTGCCTGACGCCAGGGGGCGTTGAGCTGGCACAGCGCCTGAAAGCGTCACTGCCGATGCGCTGTTTTACCAGCGAAAAACTGGTTATCGACGGGTTTGAGCCTTTCACGGGGGGGGTTATGCATAGCCTGCGTGAGGCATTTCACCATGGTTATAGCGTCGTGTTTATTGGCGCCACGGGCATCGTTGTGCGCGCTATCGCCCCATTAGTTAACGACAAGTTTCTCGACCCGGCGGTGATTGTTATTGATGAGCATGGACAACATGTCATTAGCCTGCTTTCGGGCCATCTGGGTGGCGCAAACGCACTGGCACACCATCTGGCTGGGCTCATTGGCGCAGATCCAGTGATTACCACCGCCACCGATGTCAATAATCTGGCAGCGCTGGATATGCTGGCAAGGGAGCTTGATGCCCGGATGTTCAATTTTCGCGAGGCTGTCAAGAGTATCAATCAACGCCTGGTGAGCGGGCAACGCGTTGGCCTGTGGTGCGAGCAGGCGTTTTACCAACAACTTGCCCGGTGCGACACCCGAGGCTTTATTGCGGTCAGTGACCTGCATGCTCAGTCGCAGCTTGACGCACTGGTCTGCGTCTCGCTTTGTGCGGAGCTGCCTGCGCTGGCGCTGCCGGTTTATAAGCTGGTGCCCCGGCGGGTAGTGGCTGGTTTTGGCTGTCGCCGCGATACGCCAATGGCGCTATTGGCAACGTTATTAGAAAAACAGCTACAGATAAATGGCCTCGATCCGTTGGCGTTACGCGCCATTGGCAGTATCGACCTGAAGCAGGATGAAAAAGGGCTGCAGGCGCTGGCGCAGCATCTGGATGTGCCGTTTACAACTTTTAGCGCCGATGCGCTACGCCAGCATGAACACCACTTTCCCACTTCGGATTTTGTGCGGCAAACCGCCGGGGTAGGTAGCGTATCCGGCCCGACGGCATGGCAGATGAGCCAGGGGCAACTCATTGGTGACACCTTACGTGAACAGGGCGTCACCATTACTTTAGGAGTAACACACTAATGCTAACGGTTATTGGGATTGGCCCTGGTTCGCAGGCCATGATGACCATGGAGGCGGTCGAGGCGTTGCAGGCAGCGGAGATTGTCGTCGGCTACAAAACTTACACCCATCTGGTGAAAGCCTTTACCGGCGATAAGCAGGTGATTAAGACCGGGATGTGTAAAGAGATTGAGCGCTGCCAGGCTGCAATTGAACTGGCGCAGGCCGGACATAAGGTGGCGCTTATCAGCAGCGGTGATGCCGGGATCTACGGTATGGCCGGGCTGGTACTGGAGCTAGTTAGCAAACAGCAACTGGATGTTGAAGTGCGGTTGGTGCCTGGCATGACCGCCAGTATTGCCGCTGCCGCACTGCTTGGCGCGCCGCTAATGCATGATTTTTGCCATATCAGTTTAAGCGACCTGCTGACACCGTGGCCGGTGATTGAAAAACGCATTATCGCCGCCGGGGAAGCGGATTTTGTTATCTGTTTCTACAATCCGCGCAGCCGTGGTCGCGAGGGGCATCTGGCAAGGGCGTTTGAACTCTTAGCCGCCAGTAAGAATGCCGATACACCTGTTGGTGTGGTGAAATCCGCCGGACGCAAAAAAGAAGAAAAGTGGCTAACCACATTGGCTGAGATGAATTTTGAACCCGTGGACATGACCAGCCTGGTGATAGTTGGTAACCGAACCACTTACGTGAAAGAGGGCCTGATGATTACGCCCCGGGGCTACTCCCTGTGATGCCGGGAGAGGTGCTGGTGATTGGCGGCACCAGCGATGCGCGGCAAATTTGCCAACAACTGGACGCGGTGGGTGTTCCTTACACCCTCTCGGTAGCGACGCCTACCGGGCAGCAACTGGCGGGTAATATCCGTGGAAAGTTGCGCTGCGGGCGCTTGGAGATGCGGGATATGGTGGCCTGGTTACGCAATAACCGGACTCGCTGGGTTATCGACGCTTCGCACCCTTATGCCGATATTGTCAGCCGTAATATCGCTGCCGCCTGCAACGAGGCGCAGGTGCTGCTGAGCCGCTACCAGCGGCCGGAACAACAGCCGGATCTGCGCCATCCGCTGCTCTTTCACGTCGCCTCCGTTGCAGAGGCCTGCGACAGAGCCCGAAGCCTTGGTGACCGTATCCTGCTGACCACTGGCAGTAAGGATCTGGCGCGCTGGCGCGAAGGGTTGCCGGATAAAACCCTGCTGGCTCGGGTGTTGCCGGTGCCGGACGTTGTCACTCAGTGCGCCGCTTTAGGTTATGCCGTCAGTGAGATTTTTGCCCTGTGCGGTCCCTTCAGTGCCGAATTCAATGCGGCATTTTATCGCCAGTATCGGGTAGAGGTGATGATCACTAAAGCTTCAGGGGCCGAAGGCGGTTATCTGGAGAAAGTGCAACCCGCGCTAGCTGCCAATATTCCATGCATCGTGATTGCTCGCCCGCAACCTGTTGTCGTGGGGGAGGAGTTAATGGAGAGCCAGTATGCGTTTTCGAAGCGGCTGGCGCGTTGGCTGGCGACACAGTAAGGATAAAGTAATGAAAAAAGCACTACTGGTCGTGAGTTTTGGCACCAGCTATCACGATACCTGCGAAAAAAATATTGTTGCCTGCGAGCGTGAACTGGCTGCCAGTTGCCCGGATCGCACACTGTTTCGCGCGTATACCTCCGGGATGATCATCCGCAAGCTGCAACAGCGCGACAAGTTGCAAATCGATACCCCGTTACAAGCGTTGCAAAAGCTGGCAGAGCAGGGCTACCAGGATGTCGCCATCCAGTCACTACATATCATCAATGGTGACGAGTACGAAAAAATTGCCCACGAAGTGCAAAGTCAACGCCCCCGCTTTAAGCGGTTGGTCATTGGTGCGCCGCTGTTAAGTAGCCATGACGATTATCTGTATCTGATGCAGGCGCTGGCGCAGCAGATGCCTGGTGTCGCAGCGGATGAACGGGTCGTTTTTATGGGACATGGTGCGAGCCATCACGCGTTTTCGGCCTATGCCTGCCTTGATCATATGATGGCGGCGCACCGCTTTCCGGCGCGGGTCGGCGCAGTGGAAAGCTATCCGGAAATTGAGCTGATCATTGATGGGCTACGCCGTGAGGAGGTAAGAGCTGTCCATCTTATGCCATTGATGCTGGTAGCAGGCGATCACGCGATTAACGATATGGCATCTGACGATGAAGCATCATGGAAAACGAAGCTGGAACGCGTCGGTATCGCTACCACCCCCTGGCTGCAGGGGTTGGGGGAAAACAGCGCCGTGCGCGCGATGTTTGTCGCGCACTTGCAACAGGCACTGGCAAACACTGTGGAGGCAGTAGCATGAGTGGCAAACTCTACGCATTAAGTACCGGTCCCGGTGCCAGCGATCTGCTTACCGTACGTGCGGCGCGAATACTTGGCTCACTGGATGTGCTCTATGCTCCGGCAGGGCGAAAAGGGGGCGATAGCCTGGCGCTATCCATTGTACGGGAGTATCTCGGCGCGCAAACCGATGTGCGCTGCTGTCACTTCCCGATGAGTGCAGATGGTACAGAAAAAGAAGCGGTATGGAATGAAGTTGCTGCCGCATTGGTTGCAGAAGTCGAGGCGGGTAAACAGGTCGGTTTTATTACCCTTGGCGATGCGATGTTATTCAGTACCTGGGTATTTTTACTGCAGCGGCTGGGCCAGCCACACTGGCTGGAAATTGTCCCTGGCGTCACCTCGTTTGCCGCGATTGCTGCACGGGCGCAGATGCCGCTGGCGATGGAGCAGCAGTCGCTGGCAGTGATTTCCTGTACCGCAGCGGAGAGTGAGATCCGCAAGGCGCTGCAACAGCATGACAGCCTGGTATTGATGAAAGTCTATGGTCGCTTTGCCCGTATTAAGACGCTGCTGGATGAGTTCGGATTGCTCGATGGCGCCCTGATGATGGCTGAAGCGACACTTCCCGGTGAACGCTGCTGGCACCGGCTTCGTGAGGTGAGTGATGAACAACCGCTACCCTATTTTTCCACCATTCTGGTGAATAAACAGTGGGAGAGAGTATGAATACGTCACAATTAAAACACTTGTCACTCAGTGGGTTATCTGCCGCGCTGCTGCTGATGATGGTGCCGGAGCAGGCCTTTGCCATGCACATCATGGAAGGTTTTTTGCCTCCCCTATGGGCGCTGGCCTGGTGGTTATTGTTCCTGCCTTGCCTGGGGTATGGGTTGGTAGCGTTACGTCGGATTGTCGCGGAGGATAACAACCAGAAAGTGCTGCTGGCACTGTGCGGCGCGTTTATTTTCGTTCTTTCCGCACTGAAAATTCCGTCAGTAACCGGCAGTTGCTCTCACCCTACCGGCGTGGGGCTGGCGGTTGTCCTTTTCGGTCCCGGTGTGGTCGCGGTGCTTGGCGCTATAGTGTTGCTGTTTCAGGCTCTGTTATTAGCACATGGTGGTTTAACCACCCTGGGAGCAAATGGTATGTCGATGGCCGTCATCGGCCCGGTAGTCGGTTATCTGGTGTGGAAACTTGCCTGTCGTGCAGGGGTTCGCCGGGACATTGCGGTCTTTTGCTGTGCGATGCTGGCTGATCTGGTGACCTACTTTGTTACCTCCGTACAGCTTGGCATAGCCTTCCCGGACCCGCAAAGCGGCGTCAGCGGCTCGATGCTGAAATTTATGGCAATTTTCTGTCTGACGCAGATCCCCATCGCCATTGCAGAAGGGATATTAACCGTGTTGATTTACGATCAGCTTACGAAGCGGCAATTGATTTCGCTGCAGGAGCAGTAATATGAAAAAGACCATCATTCTGCTGTTACTGGTTATTGCGCTGGTTATTGCACCCTTTTTTATCAATCATGGCGGCGAGTATGGCGGCTCTGATGGTGAAGCGGAAAACCAGATCCTGAGCGTTGCGCCACATTACCAACCCTGGTTCGAACCTTTATATCAACCGGCGAGTAGTGAAATAGAAAGCCTGTTGTTTACTCTGCAAGGCTCGTTAGGTGCGGCGGTAATCTTCTATATCCTCGGTTATATGAAAGGCAGGCAGCGTGATAAACCCCAGCCTTGATCGGCTTAGTTACCGCAGCCGCTGGAATAGCGTTGCGCCAGAGCGTAAATTTTTCTGCTGGCTTTTGATGATGGTTTTAGCCTTTTTGCTGCCGCCTGGCGGGCAAGGGCTGTTGCTATTGGCGCTGGCGCTATTTACCTGCTGGCTGTTGCGCATCTCGTTGTGGCGGTGGCTGCACTGGATGGCGATCCCCATTGGCTTCTTGTCGGTGGGCGTGAGCACTATTTTATTTAGCCTCACCCGTGAGCCGCAGCATTTGCTCATGGGGGTGCAGATTGGCAGCTACTGGTTGGGTATCACAGCCGAAGGGTGGGCAATGGCAAACCATACTTTCTGGCGCAGCCTGGCGGCGCTGGCGACTACCTTCTGGTTGGTGCTCAATTTGCCCTTTCCCCAGCTAATTTTGCTGCTTAAACGCGGGCACGTCCCGACGTTGTTGACGGAGCAGATCTTACTCACCTGGCGGTTTATTTTTATTTTACTGGAAGAGGCGGTTGCCATTCACCGCGCGCAGACCTTGCGTTTCGGCTATGGTACTTTGCCGCAGAGCTACCGTTCGCTGGCGATGCTGGTGAGCTTGTTATTTACCCGCGTGCTTTTGCGCTACAAAGCACTGGCAACGACCCTGGATATCAAACTCTATCAGGGTGATTTCCATCTGTAAGGAGAGCCGATGCTGGCTACTGATGGCCTGTGGTTTAGTTATGAGGATGAGCCAGTACTCAAAGGGCTGACGATCGATTTTTCCCGCCAGCCGGTGACTGGCATAGTCGGTGCCAACGGTTGCGGTAAGTCGACACTGTTTATGCATCTTTGCGGCATCTTGCGTCCACAGCGTGGGGGTGTTTACTGGCAGGGCAAAGCCCTTGATTACAGTAAACGTGGGCTACTGGATTTACGCCAGCAGGTTACTACGGTTTTTCAGGATCCAGACCAGCAAATTTTCTATACCGATATCGACAGTGATATCGCCTTCAGCCTGCGCAATCTCGGGGTGCCGGAGGCGGAAATCGCTCGCCGTGTTGATGAAGCATTAACCCTGGTTGAGGCGCAGGCCTTTCGACAGCAGCCCATTCAGTCTTTGAGCCATGGGCAAAAAAAACGTGTGGCAATCGCCGGGGCACTGGTGATGCAGGCAAAATATCTGCTGCTTGATGAACCTACCGCCGGGCTGGATCCCGCCGGACGCGGGCAGATGATCACGCTTATCCGGCGCATTGTGGTGCAAGGTAATCACGTTGTTATCTCCAGCCACGACATTGATTTAATTTATGAGATATGCAATGCCGTTTATGTTTTACGCCACGGTGAACTGCTGACATTCGGCACACCAGCTGAGGTTTTCACCCGCCAGGCAGAGATAGCCGAGGCGGGGTTGACACAACCCTGGTTGGTTAAGCTGCATTGTGAATTGGGGTTGCCACTGTGTAAAAATGAAGTGGAATTCTATGCCCATATGCGGGCTTTTAGCGTTAAGGAGGCGTTATGACGCAGGCAATTATGCTGCAGGGAACCGCTTCTGATGTGGGGAAAAGCGTACTGGTGGCCGGATTGTGCCGCATTTTTTACCAGGATGGGCTGAAAACCTCCCCGTTTAAATCACAGAATATGGCACTGAACTCGGGGATTACGCCGCAGGGCCATGAGATGGGGCGCGCGCAGATATTTCAGGCCCATGCCGCGGGGATCGAGCCGGACGTGCGCATGAATCCAGTGCTGCTAAAACCCACCAGCGATCGAAAAGCGCAGGTGGTGTTAATGGGCAAAGTAGCAACTGATATGGATGCGCTGAGCTATCACGACTATAAGCCGCGGTTGCGCCAGCAGATTTCCAGTGTCTATCAAAGTCTGGCGCAGGAATACGACGTCATGGTGCTGGAAGGGGCGGGTAGCCCGGCAGAGATCAATCTGCGCGATCGGGATATTGTCAATATGGGGATGGCCGAGATGGCGCGCTGTCCGGTTATCCTGGTGGCGGATATCGATCGCGGTGGGGTCTTTGCTGCGATTTATGGCACGCTAGCCTTGTTGCAGGAACACGAACGTTGGCGTGTAAAAGGCGTGATTATCAATAAATTTCGTGGTGATATCGCGCTACTAACATCTGGTCTTGAACAGATAGAAGCACTTACGGGAGTGCCGGTAATTGGCGTCATGCCCTGGCTGGAGATTGATCTGGAAGATGAAGATGGTGTAGCACTACAGCGCGGTAAATACCTGCTTCACGCAGAAAGAGAGATAGATATTGCCGTGGTACAACTGCCGCATATCTCCAATTTTACCGATTTCAATGCCCTTGCCGCACAGCCGGATGTGCGGGTGCACTATTGCCGTACTGCCGATGCGTTGGCAGATGCTGATCTTATTATTCTACCCGGTAGTAAAAATACCCTTAATGATTTGCGCTGGTTGCAGGAGTCCGGGCTGGCGAGAGCGCTGCTGGATGCGCATCGCGCGGGTGTTCCGGTGATGGGGATCTGCGGTGGCTACCAGATGCTCGGCGAGACAATTATCGACGAAGTAGAGTCCGGGCTGGGCAAGGTGCCGGGGCTGGGGTTGCTGGATATCGTTACTCGCTTTGCTGCCGATAAAACCACGACGCTGGTGCAAGCCACGTTGCAGGCTACCTTACCCGGCTGGCTGGCAGCATGTGGCGGCTTAGCGCTTAGCGGTTATGAAATCCATCTGGGTGAAACCACGCTACACAGTGGCAGTCAGTCGGTATTGTGGCTGCATAAAGCAGGCCAGATGGTAGCGGATGGCGCGGTGAGTGCGGACGGCCTGGCATTCGGCACCTACCTGCATGGTCTGTTTGACAGCGATGATTTTACCCGCGCCGTGGTGAATGGACTGCGCCAGCGTAAGGGGTTACAGCCGTTGGAAAGCAGCTTCAGTTATGCACGTTATAAAGAGCAGCAGTTCGATCTGCTGGCGAATGCCATACGTCAGCACGTCGATATGGCAAAGATTTATCAAATTATGCAGCAGCACCAGGAGCCATTATGTTAACGCTTGTTACCGGTGGGGCGCGTAGTGGCAAAAGCCGCCATGCGGAGTCGCTGCTTACCGGGGCGAAGAGCGTACTCTACATTGCGACTTCGCAAATTCTGGATGAAGAGATGGCGGCGCGCATTGCACATCATCGCGAAGCACGCCCGACACACTGGCGTACCGAAGAACGCTGGCAGCGGCTGGAAGAAATAATCACCCCACACAATGATGCCAACGAAGTGGTGTTGCTGGAATGCATTACCACGTTGGTCACCAATCTGCTGTTTGCTACGGGTAAAGGCGACCCGCAGAGTTGGGACTATATCGCGCTGGAAAAGCAGGTAGAGCAGGAGATCGATAAATTAATTGCTGCCTGTGTTGCCTGCCCGTCACCTGTGGTGATGGTCACCAATGAAGTGGGAATGGGGATTGTGCCGGAAAACCGACTGGCGCGGCACTTTCGCGATATTGCCGGGCGCGTTAATCAGCGCCTTGCACAAGCGGCAGATAACGTCTGGCTGGTGGTGTCAGGAATTGGAGTCAAAATAAAATGATCAGGCTGTTTTTTGCCACTCTCTCTTTTATCAGCCGCTTGCCCGTGCCGGAACGCTGGCAACAGGGGCTGGACGTGAGTGATTATGTGCGTGGCATCATCACTTTCCCTTTGGTGGGCTTGCTGCTTGGTGCGCTAAGCGGTGTGGTGCTGGTTGTTCTTCAGCCCTGGTGCGGCGCACCGCTGGCTGCACTGTTTTGCGTACTGGCGCTGGCGCTGCTGACAGGTGGGTTTCACCTGGATGGTCTGGCCGATACCTGTGACGGGGTTTTTTCCGCGCGGCGGCGGGAGAAAATGCTGGAGATTATGCGCGACAGCCGTCTTGGAACTCACGGTGGGCTGGCTCTGGTGTTTGTGCTGGTGGCGAAAATTCTCGTCATCAGTGAACTGCAACTGCGCGATATGCCGATGATCGCGGCGCTGGCTGTGGCCTGCGCCGTGGCGCGAGGCAGTTGCGTGCTGCTGATGTATGGTCATCGCTATGCCCGGGAAGAGGGGCTGGGTAATCTGTTTATCGGCAAAGTTTCGCCCAGACAAACGCTGATCACGCTACTGATAACTGCGTTAGTTGTCGCGGGTTTACTTGGCATTAAAGGGTTAGGCGCGCTGTTTATTACCCTGCTGGCGGTTTGGCTGCTTGGGCAGGCGCTAAAACGTACCCTTGGCGGGCAGACCGGGGACACCCTGGGCGCAGCTATTGAACTTGGCGAGCTAATTTTTCTTCTGGCACTGTTATAAAAATGAGAAACGAAATGCAGACACTAGCCACATTACTGGCATCTATTCCCGCACCTGATAGCAAAGCCATGACACAAGCACAGCAGCATCTTGATGGGCTGCTTAAACCAGTGGGCAGCCTCGGACGGCTGGAAGCATTAGCGGTACAACTGGCAGGCATGCCGGGTTTAAAGGGTGCGCCTGAAATGGGTGAAAAAGCGATTATTGTGCTGTGCGCAGATCACGGTGTGTGGCATGAAGGTGTCACCGTGTCGCCACGTGTGGTGACGGCGATCCAGGCGGCGAATATGACCCACGCTAACACCGGGGTATGTGTGCTGGCTGCGAAGGCGCAGGCAACGGTTCATGTACTGGATGTCGGTATTGATGCCGATCCGATTCCAGGGCTGGTCAATATGAAGGTAGCTCGCGGCAGTGGCAATATTGCTACAGGCCCGGCAATGAGTGCACTGCAAGCGCAGGAGTTGCTACTGGAGACGATCAACTACACGCGTCGACTGGCTGAACAAGGTGTCAGATTGTTTGGTGTGGGTGAGTTGGGGATGGCCAACACGACGCCAGCGGCGGCAATAGTCAGCGTACTGACAGGGGAAGATCCTGAGATGGTGGTGGGAAGGGGGGCAAATCTTCCTGAATCTCAGCTTGGGCACAAAGCGCAAATAGTACGCCAGGCCATTGCGGTGAATCAGCCTGATGCGCAAGATGGGCTGGATGTGCTGGCAAAAGTGGGCGGTTTCGACCTGGTTGGTATGAGCGGGGTAATGCTGGGGGCAGCATCCTGTGGTCTGCCTGTCGTGCTCGATGGTTTTCTCTCTTACGCCTCGGCACTGGCGGCTTGCCGCATTGCGCCACAGATAAAACCCTATTTGATCCCATCGCATCTCTCTGCAGAAAAAGGGGCACGCCTTGCACTTGCGCGGCTGGGGCTGGAGCCTTATTTCAATCTTGAGATGCGTTTAGGCGAGGGCAGCGGCGCGGCGCTGGCGATGCAACTGGTGGATGCCGCCTGCGCGATCTATAACAATATGGGCACGCTGGCAGGAAGCAATATTGTGCTGCCGGAAGTGTAGTAAATTTTAAACTTCACGCTGGATCACCTGTAACAGGGTTTCCAGCAGGCCGGGGAAACAGCTATCCAGATCTTCCCGGCGCAATGAAATCATATTCTCGCGACCCTGCGGGCGTTGCCAGACTACGCCGCTGTCGCGCAACACGCGCCAGTGGTGCGTCATGGTCGATTTCGCCACATCCTGCGGGCGCAGCGTGTTACAGCTCAGTTCGCTGCCGTCGGCGAGTTGCTTAATGATCTGCAAACGGAGCGGATTACCCAGGGCTAAAAGCACATTTTCCAGACGAATTTGTTCACGCTCGGGATGGTTAGCTATCATAATCTTCCTGTATCAGCGGGGGGCGATTTGCCGCAGGCCGGTAATATACGCAAATCGCTTCACTAAAGCCAAGTAAGCCATTGCTGTTCTGTCAATCGTAATGATAGCAAAAATAGTTCGAATATACTCGTACAGTTGTACTAAGATAGATGCCGAAAAGAACTGTGGCTAATTCTGGTCACCTACTGACAGTCAAACGACTAAGGACGCATCATGCCCCGACCCATTCCACTCGAACGTTATCGCAACATCGGTATCTCCGCGCATATCGATGCCGGTAAAACCACTACCACAGAGCGCATCCTGTTTTACACTGGTATGAGCCATAAGCTGGGGTGAGGTACACGATGGCGCGGCAACTACCGACTGGATGGCGCAGGAGCAGGAGCGCGGGATCACCATAACTTCTGCTGCGGTAAGCTGCTTCTGGCCCGGTATGGACAGAGGTTATGAGCCCCATCGCATCAATATTATCGACACCCCAGGGCACGTTGATTTCACTATCGAAGTGGAACGTTCCATGCGTGTGCTTGATGGTGCGGTGATGATTTATGACTCGGTTGGTGGCGTGCAGCCACAATCGGAAACCGTGTGGCGTCAGGCCAATAAATATCATGTCCCGCGACTGGCATTCGTCAACAAGATGGACCGTCCCGGTGCGGATTTCTTTCGCTTGGTGCAGATGATGATCGACCGCCTGAAAGCCAACCCGGTGCCGATTGTGATCCCTGTGGGTGCAGAAGATCATTTCACTGGTGTGGTCGATCTCATTAAGATGCGCGCCATTATCTGGGATGACACGACACAAGGGATGACCTTTAACTATGCTCCGGTACCGGATGATCTGCAGGCCTCCGCAGAGCAGTGGCGGGAGAAAATGGTGTCGGCAGCAGCAGAAGCCAATGACGCGCTGATGGACAAATATCTGGAAACTGGCGAGCTGAGCGAGGCTGAAATTATTGCCGGTTTGCGTGCACGCACTATTGGCGGGGAAATCCAACCCGTGTTGTGTGGTAGCGCCTTTAAAAACAAAGGGGTGCAACGCATGCTGGATGCGGTGATCGAACTGATGCCATCGCCGCTCGATATTCCTGCGATACAGGGTGTTGACGAGAAAGGGCAACCGGCTGAACGCCATGCTAATGACGATGAACCCTTCTCAGCACTGGCATTTAAACTGATGACTGACCCCTATGTTGGGCAATTAACCTTTATTCGCGTCTATTCCGGTGTGCTGAAAAAAGGCGATTCAGTTTATAACCCGGTTAAAGAGAAAAAAGAGCGCATCGGGCGTATTGTGCAGATGCACGCCAATGACCGTCACGAAGTGGAGGAACTGCGCGCCGGGGATATCGCCGCCTGCGTGGGGCTAAAGGATGTCACGACCGGTGATACCTTAAGCGATCCGGATGCAGTCATTACGCTTGAGCGTATGGAATTTCCGGAACCGGTGATCTCCCTGGCTATTGAGCCAAAAACGAAAGCGGACCAGGAAAAGATGGGCATTGCGCTGCAACGGCTGGCTTCTGAAGATCCGTCATTTCATTTGCATACCGATGAGGAGTCCGGTCAGACCATTATTTCTGGTATGGGGGAGCTGCACCTGGAAATTATCGTTGATCGTATGAAGCGAGAATTTGGCGTTGAAGCCAATATTGGTCGTCCGCAGGTCACTTATCGTGAAACTTTGCGTAAAGTAGCGAAAGATATCGAAGGTAAATTTGTGCGTCAGTCTGGTGGCAAAGGGCAGTATGGTCATGTCGTACTCACCCTCGAACCTCGTGAGCCTGGTAGCGGTTTTTTGTTTGAAGATGCGACGAAAGGTGGCGTGGTACCGCGTGAATTTATTCCATCGGTAGAAAAAGGTGTGCGCGAAGCCATGAATAGCGGCGTGCTGGCGGGTTATCCGGTAGTCGATGTCAAAGTGACGCTGACTTTCGGCTCCTACCATGATGTTGACTCCTCTGAGTTGGCCTTCCGTATGGCAGCGATCTTTGGCTTCAAAGAGGGGGCTCGCAAAGCAGATCCGGCAATACTTGAACCGGTTATGCATGTGGAGGTAGAAACACCGGAAGAGTATGCCGGGAACATTATGGGCGATCTCTCCTCCCGCCGCGGCATGGTGCAGGGTATGGAAGAGCGCTTCGGTAGTCAGATTATTCGCGCCGATGTGCCTCTGGCTGAAATGTTTGGCTACTCCACCACGTTGCGTTCAATGTCACAGGGCCGCGCAACCTACAGTATGGAGTTCCACCACTATGCTGAAGTACCACGTAATGTGGCGGATGAAATCATAGCGAGTCGCGCGAAAGCGTAAAACTACGTTAGGTACCTAGAGTGCCCCCTCTTCCTTCCAGGGAAAGGGGGCTCTATCCCTTGCAAACTCAAATAATAAGTATGATGAAAGAGTGCAGTTAATTTTAATTTGGCTGTGCGCAATGCAGCAGTTTATTTGACAAAGAATAGAGTCATGGATTGATGTTATACTTAAAAATATTTCGTGGTGGTACCATAGGAAGCCTCCATGTTGTCCAGACAAAAATATATCAGTGCGATTATACTCATCGTGGCATGTACCACTTCATTTTTTACTGCTCTGTTTTTCCACGAAATTCGCAATTTACAGAATTACATGGATTATATAGCCGAGAATGGTAAATCTGCACTCTTCCATGAGGAATACATAAACCAGAGTCTCGCGTCCAGACTTTCGCGGGCTTTTTCAGGTCACCATAGCAATGGTGAACTGGAGGAAATATGCCAACATATTGAAACCGAAGGCGAGATCTCTGGTTTCAACCTCGTAGCAAAAAATATGAAGAACCTCGAAGGTACCTTTCAGACGCGAAATACGTCGTGTAGCGAATGGGCAGGAGATATTGCGGCTCTGTCTGTCATTCATGGTTCGGAAAGTAAGGCATTACCCAAATACAGTTTTTCAAACTATACGGGTTACGCTTTCAGAAATATCAGATATTACATCGACCTTTCCCATAACTATATTTATATCAACCGATTGGTTAATACACGGAGCTATACGTTTAGTAACTGGTTAGTCAAAAATGGTAAAACAATCAATATTGCGCGTAGCGCACATACTATTACCATTGATGGCAATGCACTGGATGATCTCATTCATGGTGAAACTATTGTTTCCCATATTTACATGGATGGTTATACAAAAAATAATATTATTAGTATGCTCACGCCTGTGTTTATGAATAATAAGGCGAAAGGAATTCTAATTACGGATATTAATATCGACGATCTTGTTGTTTCTTTTAAGACCGTTGATCGTCCGTTGCTCTGGAAATTCCTCTCTCTTTATGTCACTGATAATGCAACGGGTGCAAATATTACCTTTAATAAGCCAAATATAAAATCATTTTATCCACTCAGTCATAAAGTGCCTATCACCCAGTATTATACTCTTCATGTTAAGTTGGATGCTATCTATGTCATTATTGCTAATCTTTGGCTAACCTTGCTTTATGCTCTTGCTACCTGGGTATTATGTCGTTATGCCCGTAGCCAGCTAAAAAGACAGGAATCGCTTTCGCGAGATAACGTTACTGATGCAATGACTGGCCTGTACAACAGAAAAGTCCTTACCCCTGAATTTACGCGAAAAATCCGTACCTTTGCTGACAGGAACATCCCCGTTACGGTAATTGCGATTGATAGCGACCGGTTGAAAAAAATAAATGATTCATTAGGTCACCATATGGGGGATAAGGTCATAAAGTATCTGGGGTTAGCGCTTGGAAATGCTATTCGCAAAAGTGATTACGGTATACGACTCGGTGGCGATGAATTCTGTTTGATACTTATTGATTCTTCGCTGGCAAAATCCCGTGATGTCATTGCCCGTGCGCAACAGCAATTGCTGACAATTGATCAAGACAAACTTGTGGAATTCTCCTGGGGAGCCTATCAATTGCAGCAGGGTGATACACTGGAAGAGGCTATGCTAAAAGCAGATGATTTACTCTATCAGCATAAACGTAGCAAATATGATGAGCGCAAATAATAACGGTTACCCCATCAGGCGCAGGATTGGTTTTGGCCGGATGAGGTAAAAAAGGAAGGAGGAACACCAGATGCTGGTGCTCACCCCCGGACATATTCCGCTGCCAATGCTCGGACTATGCCGTCTTTATCGGCGTAACATATTAATTTGTTGCGTGACGAAGGCACAGCGAAAATATTCGCGCAGTGCTGCCATCGCTGGCGTAAAGCGGGCATCGTTGCGCCACGCCAGACCGACGCGCATTGGATGTATATTGTTGAGCAGCGATCGCGTTTCGATCTTCCGTCCTTCCAGCGACCACGGGCGATACACCAGGTCGGATAATATGGCGATCCCAGTACCGTTAGCCACCATACTACGCACTGCTTCGATGGAGCTGGTTCGCAGGATGATTTTGGGCCGGGAGCCTGCTTCTTGCCAGTAGCGCATCGCACTGTCTGCGGCTTCATCCACCGTGAGCATGATAAAAGGTTCGCCGGCCACATCCTCCAATGTCACTTGCGATTTTTCACATAATGAATGGTGTGCCGGTAGCCACAACCGGCGCGTCGAGTTGAACAGGGTTTCGGCATGAATCGACTGATTGCGCAAATTGCCCGTCAGCACCAGCGCCATGTCCAGAGTCTGCTCGAGCAATCCCTGCTCAATATCCTGTCGTTCGTACTCCAGCAACTGAATATCAATATGCGGATAGTCCTGTGCCAGCCGCTGAAGGTGAAACGGTAAAAAATAACCCATCACCGTGTAGCTTGCCGCGAGGCGCAGCGTACCGCGCACGGGAGTGCCGTCCACCGGAATACTCCGCATGGCATTGTCGACGGAATGCAGGATGGTGTAGGCATGGTTAAGAAAGTGATTACCGTTTTCCGTTAACATCATGCCGTGAGCCGAGCGAGTAAATAGTTTTTTGCCAACCAGTTGTTCCAGCTCCTTAATGGCGCCAGTCACCGCCGATTGTGAAATATTAAGATTCACGGCAGCCTGAGAGATCTGTCCCATTTCGGCGGTAGCAACAAAATAGCGGATTTGGCGTAGTGTCAGCATCGTTTTTTTCCTGATAGATGGGTAGTCAACGTTCTCTGATCAGTGTTCTGTTTTTCTGATGCCTGCATATCAAAAAATACTACTTCCCGAATGCAAATAAATCCTGATATTGGTTTAGCGAACCCACAGCCAGGTAAGGAAATATTATGCAATAACGGGTGGAAAATAACTTCAGTGTAGAGCCAGCCTTGAACGCCGGGGGACCATGATGGTTTCGATAGTGAAATAATGAAGGTGATTGGTTTAGCCAATATTTCCAGTGGTTTTCATACTGGAAATCCTAATATTACACGTCGATCTGTATCTCTATTGCATGGTTAATTCGCTACTTGTTTCTTCGGATATGGAAATATTTTTGCTGGCTGTGGATAAATAACTCCCCATTATGCGGAGATAAAGGAGATTTGTCTCTATGACCAATAGCCCGATTCGCTACTCCTTCGGCGGAGATGAACATCTTTTTGCCGAAATCGAAGAATCGATGTCGTTAAAAGCTTTTTTCCGCGGTCTGACTCTGACACGAGCGCTGGAGGCGTATCAGCTCCCCGGCGTTCTGGATATTTGCCTCGCTAACGCCTCTTTCATGGTGCGATTTAATCCGGATGAGCTGGCACCTCATGCCTTGCTCGATAAATTACAGACGCTGGAAGCTGGCAATGAAAGGTATAGCACGCTGGCGACGCGCATTATCGACGTGCCGATATTATATAACGATCCGTGGACGCAGGGAGTATTAATGCGGTTTCGCGATCGCCACCAGGCACCTGAAGGTAGTGATCTTGATTACGCCGCCAGCATAAACGGTTTCGCGGATAAAGACGATTTCATTGCTGCCCACAGCGCCACGCCATGGTTCGTTTCAATGGTGGGATTCGCCGCTGGTTTGCCCTTTATGTATCAGATGGTTGAACGGGAAAAACAGCTACAGGTGCCGAAATACCTGCGTCCGCGTACTGACACTCCGGGATTGTCGCTTGGCCACGGCGGTTGTTTTGGCTGTATCTACTCTGTGCGAGGCGCAGGGGGATATCAGCTATTTGGCATCACACCGATGACGATTTACGACCCGACGCAGCGCTTGCCATATCTGCAAAGCGAAATGGTGTTTTTTAAAGCCGGCGACATTGTCCAGTTTCGGGCAATCGACCGCCAGACGTATGACAACATCAGCGAGCAGGTGAAAAGTGGCGTGTTTTCTCCGCGAATTCGTGAAGTAACCTTTGCGCTTGCGAGTTTTCTCAGTGACCCGCTGGGTTATCCTCAGCAGTTGAAAAGGGAGCTATATGATCATCAATGTGATTAAGCCCGGCCTCGCCACGACGATACAAGATGCCGGACGGGAAGGGCATTATCACCTGGGAATTCCACCTTCGGGCGCGCTGGACCCCTATTCGATGCAGATGGCGAATCTGTTGGTTGGCAATACCCCGGATGAGGCGGTCTTTGAGATGACGCTGCTTGGCCCGGTACTGAGTTTCTCCACGGATGCACTGGTTGCAGTGTGCGGCGCAGACATGACGCCGTTCATCAACAATCAGCCTGCTGCGACGCATACAGCATTGGTCGTTCGCGCCGGGCAACACCTGGCCTTCTCTCCGGCTCGTCAGGGATGCCGTGCGTATCTTGCGGTGGCAGGCGGGATTGATGTGCCGCACGTACTGGGTAGTCGCGCGACTTATACACTTGGTGAGTTGGGGGGCCTTCAGGGGCGTCGGCTGGCATCTGGCGATATGCTAAGCACATGTGCTGCCAGCAAAGAGCAGTTTTGCCGGGAAGGGAATACCGTTCCTGACGCATTGCTGCCGGTGCTGGAAAAGTCGGTCACTCTTCGGCTGGTGCCTGGCCTCTATATCCATCGTCTGACTGAGGCTGCGGTGAACAATTTCTTCGCCGATAGCTGGTATGTCAGTAGCGAAGCCGATCGGACTGGTTATCGCCTAAAAGGTGGGCAGCCTCTCGATTTCAAGCCGCATATACCACCGTTCGGTGCTGGCTCCGATCCCTCTAATATTGTTGATGCCTGTTATCCCATCGGTTCCGTTCAGGTTCCTGGTGGGCTTGAACCGATTGTTCTGCTGCGCGATGCGGTATCGGGTGGCGGATATATGACATTGGGGACGGTTATCAGCCCTGATCTTGCCATTCTTGGTCAGTTGCAACCGAATCAGCGCGTCCGCTTTACGCCGGTGACGCTGGAAGAGGCGCTTGCAGCCCGCCGCCAGTCTCAACAGAGGCTGGCACGGATGGTGAGCGTGTTAAGTTAATTCTGTGTGGGGGCTTGCTGGCCAGAAACGAGACTTACTTAGACCATAAAAAGCTTGTCGAGCGTCTCAGGGCGTGAAGCAGAAAACACATTCGCTACCACACTACAGTTTGTCAGATCCTTAAACGTTGTTTCTCTCATGTTCAATGAGCCATTCTTTGCGTGAAATACCACCTCCATAACCGGTCATCCCGCCATCTTTTCCAATTATTCTGTGACAGGGGATAACAATCGCAATCCGGTTTGCACCATTAGCTGCAGCGACGGCGCGTACAGCATTGGGTTTATCAATCCGAAGCGAAATGGCCTGATAGTGTGATGTATGTCCATAGGGAACAGCACGCAACTCATGCCAAACGGATTGTTGAAAGTCACTGCCCGGGGTGTCCAATGAGAGAGCAAACTGCCGGCGAGTTCCGGCAAAATATTCGCTGACTTCCTTTACTGTCTGTCGGGTATGGCTGTTTTCTCCGGTGACGATTCTGGCGTTAAGTAAACGCTGGATATTGCGAAATTCTGTTTCTAACATCCGGCGATCGGTAAACTCCAGCAGGCAGACTCCCCGCTCTGTAGCACAGACAAACATAGGTCCAAGCATAGTGGTAAACCGGTGAATGACAATCACCTGGGCTGCCTGAGTCGGAGCCGCGCCAGTAAGCCGCTTGTAGGTGTAACCAAACCCGCTCAGCGATTCATAGCCATTGTCCAGCGCGACGTCAGTTGCCGCGCGTCCGCTTTTCAGCTCCTGCAGGGCAATGTTTACCCGCTGCATTCGCTGGAAAGCCTGAAAAGTGATGCCGTGATGTTGCAGGAACCAGCGTCTTACCCGCTCCGGGCTGATTCCATGCTGACGAAGCTCCGCGTCAGCTACACGGGATTTAATATCGCGCCTGACAAGCGCTAGCGCTTGTTCAACAAAGGATGGCGCGCTGTGCGCATTTTCAGCGGGTCTGCAAACTTTACAGGGGCGAAAGCCGGCCGCCAGGGCAGATTTGGCATCTTTATAAAATTCGACATTTTCGCGTTTGGGCTTTCGTGCCCGGCATATCGAAATGCAGAATACGCCAGTGGTTCTGACGCCGACAAAAAACACGCCAGTATATTCTGAAGCACGTTCAAGTAATGCCTGATACCAGACATCACACAAACTCTTATCGATTATTTTCATCACCAAAAAGTCCTTCAAACGTCTGACGCGATCGGATGGCATACATTACATCAGTCAGCTTTGACTGAATGGCCGAATGAACAAAATTACCCATTGAAATGCGGCTTACCCCGGCCAGTTTCAGCCTGCCGAACGACGGAAGATCAGGCATACACATGACATTCAGAGGCAGACCCGTTCCCTCTGCAATAAGGCTGATATCTTTCTCTGACGTCAGGCAGGGAACAAAAAGGCCGTCAGCACCTGCGGCTTTATAGCTCTGACCCCGTAACAACGTCTCCTGCAACGCGCCTTCATGCCCAAGCAGGTACGTGTCAGTCCGAATGTTCAGAAACAGGCTATAATTTTCACTTCTCAGCGCATCGCATACGGTTCTCAGCTTACGGGAAAAATCAGATATATCGTCAAGATGTCGCACCCCGTTAATGACTCTGCTGTCTTCAAGGTTAACCCCTGATATCCCTGTCTGAGCAAGGCGCTTGAGATTGGTTGCTATCTCTTCGGCTGAATCACCATACCCTGCTTCCATGTCAACGCTCAATGGCAGGTTGCTGACAGCCCGGATACGTGTGACCATATAAAATAATTTATCAAACGGCATTCCCTGTCCGTCTTCATATCCCAGTGTGGACGATATTGCTGCGCTGGACGTTCCCAGAGCCTGATAACCTGCTTCTTGCGCTGCGACAGCACTGGCGGCATCCCAAACGTTAGCAATAAGAAGGGGCTCATGCTGGTTGTGGAGTTCTGCAAAGTTCATATCCATATCCTCTCAATAGAATGAAAATGAATCTAAGCATTCTGTAAAAACGTCACAACCGAAATTCAGACGACCATTTTTGAACAAGGGTAGTCTGGTATTTGGGGCGGAGCAGACCGCCTGAAGCGCCGCGAGGTCTGCTATATCAGGAATATTTATAAATCTTTTATTCTGAGAAAATCGATCAATTCTGTCATGGCCGGGCTCAGTGAATCCGTTGTTTTATAGCAAATACGGATTCGACGCCGTGCCCATTGGTCGGTTATAGGTAATATATGGTAATAACAGGAGCATGTTTGGGATCAGATGACCTTCAGATCAAACAACCGAAACAGTGCAACTTTGCCACTCTCGGTCACGTTTACTACACGATAGCCCGGCGTACGCGTTATCCATTCTTTCTGCAGGAAAAGCGTCATCAGCGCGGAGCCGGCATCTCCCCCCAGATGGAAGCGTCTTTCACTCCAGTCGAGACAGGGGCATGAGGGCTTACGACGCGGGCGTGTATTAAGCACTATGCCAAGTCTCTCAAAATGGATTTTCCCGGCTGACGTCAGCCTCTTGCCGTCGGACTCAAGCCATTTTTCCCTCAGCATAAATTCATAAATATCCACAGCAAGCTCACCTGCCAGATGGTCATAGCAGGTACGTGCGTAGCGAAGAGATACCGGCGTACTGGGCGGGGGGGCTAAAAGTATGCATAGAAACCCCCATCAGATTCTCCAGCAGTCCGGCTATATGATGCCCCGCAAGGCTGTAATAGCGGTGACGCCCCTGCGTCAGACAAATGACCAGTTTGTTGCTGAGAAGTCGGCTTAGATGCCCGCTGGTTGTTGATGCTGCTATGCCAGCCACTGCACTGAGTTCGGTAGCTGTCCAGGCCCGCCCGTCCATTAGGGCACACAAAATACTGACCCTTGACGGGTCAGACAGGGCAGAAGCAACCATTGCCATGGACGTTTCAAGAGCATCATCCGGCTCACTGTCGCACTGTGTTTTAAGGAGCTTCATTCAGTAGGTATTGCCCATTTTTGGGTTACTTCAGCTGCCCGGGTGTCATCATCCGTAATCAGAATAAGCCGGTTACTGTGATCGCTGTACTGTACCAGAATATTAATGCCGTTCCGGGCAATCATACCAGCTATTTCTCCCAGCTCCCCTGGCCGTTCCTGAGGTAATTTTCTTACCAGAGGACGGCGAACGCTGAGGACCTCAAAACCGGCATCAGTCAGAACCTTACAGGCTTTATCACCGTCTTCAACAAGGAAATGCGCGTGTCCGGCGTCAGGCGTTGAAAATACTCCGCCACCTTCAAGCCCCACTCCATTTCGGCCCAGCACACTGCCAAGTGAACCAAGTGAGCCTGGGGTATTGTTAAGAATAACGTGGATGTCATACATGTTGAGTTGTTCCCTTATCAGAAGAGTAATCACGGAACACGCTGGCAACACGTATCCTGTAAAATGAAAAAATTGAATGCTTGCCTTCTTGCTGTGCTGTCTGATGCATAACATTTCGCTTCCATCCAGCCACTGACTCCTCATCTGTCCACCATGATAAAGAAAGAATTTTCCCGGGCGTATTCAGACTCTGAAAGCGTTCGATAGAAATAAACCCCGGCGTCTCTGACAATAAAGGCTTCAACTCAGCAGCAAGCTGAAGATATCTTTCCTGCGCTTCTGGCAGGGCATCTGCTTCAAAAAGTACCGCAATCATGTATCCACTCCGTCATTAATTTCCAGGCAGTTTATTGATGACAAAGGCACGTTGCTTCGGCCTACACCGAAGTATGCATGCTGCATGGAAAGGCTTACGAGGCGGATAAGAGTTGACGAGGTAATGCAAAGTAGGTCAGGAGATGAAAATGAGGGGGAGTACAGGTTTTAATTGGTTCATGGCAACGTTCCCCCCTTTTTTAAGGATAGCGTTGCATCGACCCGTTGAACTCACAGCGAAGGACGGACATAGGCGTAGGCCAGGCAAGTAATCTACATTGCAATATTTTATTGCAACATAAAAGAAGCAACACTATAACATTTAGCGATAGATATAATAATGGCTAAAACGGAGATATATGGATATTCAAGTAGTTCATAAGGTTACTGAATATGATAGAGAAGAACTGTTAGCGGGGTTAAGAAGCTATAATGCTCAATTTATCGATTTTAGCAAAAATGGGCAGCTCGGAGTCTACTGCAGAAATGAAAGCGGGGAGATGGTCGGTGGATTAATTGCGGACAGAAAAGGTCCATGGTTATGTATCGATTATCTATGGGTGAGTGAGTTAGCACGGAGTGGCGGTTTAGGTAGCAAACTTATGAGCATGGCTGAGAAGGAAGGTGTGCTGAAAGGGTGTATTTATGGCCTTGTCGATACGTTTAGCTTCCAGGCACTTCCCTTTTATGAAAAGCAGGGTTATATACTTCAAATGTCATTACCTGACTTCCCTAAAGTAGGTTTACAAAGGCATTATCTAATAAAAACTAATTTATAGTATTGCTGCTTCTACTTTATCCAGGCTGCCAACAGGCGCTTTTTACTTTCCACACAAAACCGGCATCAACGTCCGCACCTGGCACTAAAGGGACCTTAAGAATCACACCGGTGATTTAAATGAAGTAATCCATCCAACTGCCTTTCATAAATAAGACATTACAATTTAAGTGAATGGAGTAACTACGCTTTGCCGCCTTTGAAAACTGCCGGATCTGTCCTTTGATGGATTAAGGCCTTCTTCACGCTGCATGCCAAAACTTATCAGGCCTACAGCCTGTGTAATTCACAGTATCAGGATGCCTGAAAGCAAAAAGCCTGCTTAGTTTCCTAAGCAGGCTTCTCAAATCTGGCTCCTCTGACTGGACTCGAACCAGTGACATACGGATTAACAGTCCGCCGTTCTACCGACTGAACTACAGAGGAATCGTGTGGAGGCTTATCTTAGCGGCGAAAAATCATTTGTCAAACCTCATTTGTTGTTAAGCAATTGAACTGCTGATTCCCTCACCAGTTTGCTGTAATGCCCGACAATTTATACGGATTTTTCGGAAATCCTTTGCAGGATCAGCATTTCTCCCCCATCATTTGAAATGTGGTTTCATCATTCGCGGCTAAGGATAATTTTGAACGTCGTCACCACCCTTCGTCAGGCTGTCATGCGTACACCCTGGTACAACAAACGTAAAAGCTACCGCGTCCTGTTCTGGCGGGAAATCACCCCTCTTGCCGTCCCAATTTTGCTGGAAAATACCTGCGTTCTGCTAATGGGCGTACTCAGCACATTTCTCGTAAGCTGGCTGGGTAAAGAAGCGATGGCGGGTGTGGGTCTCGCAGATAGCTTCAATATGGTCGTACTTTCATTTTTCGCGGCAATAGATCTTGGGACCACAGTGGTCGTCGCCTTTAGTCTCGGCAAACTCGATAAAGAGCGAGCCAGAGCGGCAACCCGGCAATCGCTAATGATCATGACGCTTTTTTCTATTGTACTGGCGGCGGTGATCCACTATTTCGGCAAAGAGATTATCGACTTTATCGCCGGTGCCGCGTCCCCGGATGTTAAAGCGCTGGCACTGATCTACCTCGAACTTACTGTTCTCAGTTACCCGGCTGCGGCGATTGCCCTGATTGGCAGTGGGGCGTTGCGTGGGGCAGGGAATACGAAAATTCCTTTGTTGATAAATGGCGGCATGAACATCCTCAATATCGTCATCAGTAGTGTGCTGATTTATGGTCTTTTCGGCTGGCAAGGGATGGGTTTTGCGGGGGCCGGGCTTGGGTTGACTATCTCACGTTACATTGGTGCGGTAGGGATTGTCTGGGTATTGATGATTGGCTTCACCCCGGCGCTGCGTATCCCGCTGAAAAGCTACTTCGAAAAACTCAACTTCGCGATTATTTGGGAAGTAATGGGGATTGGCATTCCTGCAAGTATTGAGTCAGTACTATTTAACGGCGGGAAGCTGTTAACGCAAATGTTTGTTGCTGGAATGGGGACGAATGTGATTGCCGGCAATTTTATTGCTTTCTCTGTTGCTGCGCTGATTAACCTGCCGGGGAACGCGCTGGGTTCAGCCTCAACAATTATTACCGGCAAGCGCCTTGGTAAAGGGCAGATTGGCCAGGCAGAACGCCAATTACGCCATGTCTTCTGGCTCTCAACGATCATGTTAACGGCGATTGCCTGGCTAAGCGCACCTTTTGCTGGGCTGATTGCCTCGTTTTATACCAGGGAAGAGGATGTAAAAGAGGTCGTTAAAGTGCTTTTGTGGCTCAATGCCGCATTTATGCCAATCTGGGCGGCTTCATGGGTACTCCCTGCCGGGTTGAAAGGGGCCCGCGATGCACGTTTCGCTATGTGGGTGTCGATGCTTGGAATGTGGGGCTGCCGCGTTGTAGCGGGCTATACGCTTGGGATTGTACTGGGAATGGGTGTAGTCGGTGTATGGCTTGGGATGTTCCTTGATTGGGCGGTGCGCGGGGTGTTGTTCTACTGGCGGATGGTGAGCGGACGCTGGTTATGGAAATATCCTCGACCGGTGAAAATACCACCGGAAAATAGGGCGGAAAGCCCAGCTTCTGCGCAAAATGGAGAATAATTCGGCAAACGCGCCAAAATGCGAAATCACCCTTTGACAAGGGCAGGGGGGATCGCTAATATTCGCCCCGTTCACACGATTCCTCTGTAGTTCAGTCGGTAGAACGGCGGACTGTTAATCCGTATGTCACTGGTTCGAGTCCAGTCAGAGGAGCCAGATTTGAGAAGCCTGCTTAGGAGACTAAGCAGGCTTTTTGCTTTCAGGCATCCTGATACTGTGAATTACATTGGCTGTAGGCCTGATAAGTTTTGGCATACAGCGATAAGAGGCAATCCTATTTGTTGCAAACTTTGCCTTATGAATTCTTGCCGAATGATGGCGGAATTAAAACCTCGCCATTATTCATCAAATTAATAATTCGCTAGCAAGCTGACATGACCGGATCAATTTCAGTGCCTTTTACAGGTTGCTGACGCGGTCACAATCAGACTCCCGCTAACACTGACGGGTCGCCTGTCCGCCACACATTATCAACAGTGACGCGGCATATAAACCAGCTATCCTCCTGTTTGATAAGCTCGACATCATAGCGATTCTTCATGAGGTAATGACGTGAAGGGTCTGTTTCAGGTAAATGCTGCGCTTCAACAATCGCCTCCAGATGAGCCTTATCACCATCAATAGTTACCCGTGGATTAGTCACTGAATGAGTGGTAACAATAGGCTTAAGGGATCTCATCAGCGCCTCAGCGATCACTTCTTTTCCTTCCAAAACAGGATACTCAAAACCTGCTTTAGCTCCGGCAGGTCGGAAGTCAGACACAGCATCTACAGTGAATACCGATTTTATTAATTCTTTGTCTTTAAGATCTATTCCCGCAGCATAACGGTACAGAGAATCAATGATCGTAAGTTTGTTATTAAGCGCTTCAGTAGTGAGCGTTATTGACATGGTTTACTCCTTAACATTGGAGCCTCTGATGGTATAGTTTGGATACTTAGTGTCAATAAGGCACTTTTTTTCACCCAGGTATACAAAGGTAAACTCGATGTCAGTAGAAATCAGGCAAGTGAATAACCCGGATTTATCAACCCACCTCAAGTATGAGGATAAGGCTGCGGGCCGATTGTTGCTGGATCAAATTACCGATAAGTGGTCTGTTTCAATCCTGTTTGCGCTTTGCAGCAAACCCTTACGTTTTAATGAGATAAAACGTTGTCTGGAAGGCATTACACAGAAATCACTTACCCAGTGCTTACGACGTCTTGAACGAAACGGCATTATCTCACGGCGTGTCATACCTTCCTCGCAGGTTGCGGTTGAATACAGTATTACTGCCCTGGGACGTACACTGGAAGCACCATTTCAGGCACTTTTTAACTGGACCATTGAGCACGCTGCAGCCGTTACGTTGGCTCAGGTTGCGTTTGATGCAGAAAGAATGGCCCTCTCCTCTGCAGAGAAGACAAGCTCATCGCTTTAATTTTTAAATATTATTCCGGGAAATTTGTTTCAGATCTGCGGATGGCGGTAACCCAAACTGCCTTGCGTACTCACGGCTGAACTGTGTATGGCTTTGATAGCCGACAGACAGTGCAATCGTCATGATGTTTTCCCCTGAAGTGGTGAGCCTGAGCCGGGCCTGCATCAGGCGAATCTGCTTCTGATACTGCATGGGGCTCAAGGCTGTAATAGCGCGAAAGTGGCGATGAAAGGCGGATACGCTTAACGCAGCCATTTCAGCCAGTTCTTCCACACGTATGCTTTGCATGTAATTCTGCTTAATCCAGTTAATCACCGTATAAATACGGGAAAGATGCGTATCAGGGGTGGCGATGTCACGGAGCATCCAGCCGAGCGGCCCCTGAAGTACCCGAAAAAGGATTTCCCGTTCATACGCAGGCGCCAGAGCGGCAATTTCGTCGGGCTTTCTGATTAAGCTAAGCATTCTCAACCATGCATCCAATAATTCCGGCGTAACTGGCGCAACTGAAAATCCTGAAGCGTTAGGCGGCGTGTCTCCTGCATTGGGCATGCTGTCCAGCAAATCGGCAATAATTTCAGCTTTGGGCGTCAGACTGACGGCAAGATAAGGGGCATGTGTGACTTGATCGGAAAAAACTTTACCCACTGCGGGTAAATCCACCGACATCACAAAATATGTCGCAGGATTATAATGCCAGGTCGTGTCTCCGACCATCATGCTTTTTGAACCCGTCAGTATCAGGTTAATCATCGGCTCATAAACCGCTGACAGACGGTGCTCAGGAATTTCCCCCTGCACCATAGCTACCCGTGGGATCCCCGTTTCTGTCCGCTGATTTCCGGCACCGGCAGCAAGCTCCCGAAGTTTTAGTAATTTATTTTCCATCAGCGATGTCATAACACGCTCCTTATACAATCAACAAGAGAAAAGCAGAATCAGGCAACCATCGAAGAGGATTGAATAAGCCAGCGTTATCGCTGACACGTAATCTGTGTCTCATATTCTTTCACTTCAAGGAGATTTTATGAAACACGTTCTGATTACTGGCGGTAGCCGGGGAATAGGTGCCAGCACTGCAATTGAGTGCGCGCGCCGTGGATTCGGCGTCATTCTGACGTGGAACAGCCATCAGGAATCGGCCCAATCCGTGATTGAGAGGATTGAAGCCGACGGCGGAAAAGCCATCGCGATTAAACTGGATGTTGGAGATACCGCGAGTTTCGATTTATTCCGTAATGAGCTTGAGCAAAGGATGGAAGCACAGTGGAACGCACAGGGGCTGGATGGTCTCGTTAATAATGCCGGTTACGGATTGTTTAATCCGTTTGAGACAGTCACTGAGGCGCAGTTTGACGGATTAATGAACGTACATCTGAAAGGCCCCTTCTTTCTGACTCAGAAGTTGCTCCCATTGCTTCGGCAGGATTCCTGCGTTGTAAATCTGACAAGTGCTACCACTCGCGTAGCCACCGTTGGTGTAGCGCCCTATGCCGCCTTTAAAGGCGGCCTTGAAGTCCTCACACGCTAGATGGCGAAGGAATTTGGGCAGCGAAAAATAAGGGTAAATGCTGTATCGCCAGGCCCCATCCGCACCGAAATTGGTGGCGGGTTAAATGATGAATTTGAAGCACTTCTTGCCTCGCAAACGGCGCTTGGACGCGTGGGCGAGCCTCATGAAGTTGCACGTGTTATTGCTTCTTTGTTGACGTCTGATGGAGGGTGGATTAACGCTCAGTCGATTGAAGTTGCAGGTGGTTATCACGTCTAAAGGGGAAAATATCATGCTAGACCATGTATTTATATCAGTGAGTAATCCTGAACGCTCCATCGCCTTTTATGAGCGGGTGATGCCTCTTCTCGGGATTGTTAGTCGTCATGATTATGAAAGCAAAGATGGGCCAAGCGGACATCCTGACCTGAAAGGCTTTGGCGCGGATGGCAGGATATTTTTCTGGCTCAGGAAGGGAACAGTCTGCGCCGAGTCCGTTCACATAGGGTTTAGAGCCAATTCGGAAACAATGGTCAACCAGGCCTATGCTGAAGCACTGGCTGCTGGTGCCACTGAAATTCACCCTCCAGGTGCGCAATTACATTATGACCCCCGTTACTACGCGGCCCAGGTCAGAGACCTCGATGGCTATAGCCTGGAGTTTGTTTATAAAAGCTGGCAACACGTTGAATAAAATTAAGGCATTCGCTTACGACTTACCCGACCATCTGGCAGTTTAGGGCACAGGAGATGTATGAAAAATCTAATGATTTACGGCGCCACCGGTTATACCGGCAGTATGATTGTTCAACATGTAGTCGCTTCAGGTGTACCCGTTATCATTGCCGGACGTAATGAAGGAAAACTGGCTGATATGGACAAAGAGCTTAATCTACCGTTTCGTGTATTCTCTCTCGACAATCCTTCATGCGTTGATCTGGCACTGACAGATGTTGCATGATCGTATTTATGAGCATCCTTCATAAGTTTTCTTTGAAGGGAAAGTCCGAATAAGGAAATAGCCAGTGCTTAAAGAAAACTTTAATGAACTACAGATCTTTCTTGTCGTTGCCAGAGAGCGAAGTTTTACCCGAGCAGCCGGTAAACTTGGTGTTTCACAGTCAGCACTCAGCCATGCCGTTAAGGCGCTGGAAGAGCGCTTAAATATGCGGCTTTTAACCCGAACCACCCGCAGTGTCGCGCCAACAGAGGCTGGCGAGAGAATTATGGCCTGCCTCGAACCCCGACTTGCCGATCTTGAGCAAGAGCTGGAGGCGCTTATTCAACTGAATGGTACGGCCTCCGGTAATATTCGCTTGTCGGCGGGTGAGCATGCGGCGCGCAGCCTCGTGTGGCCGAAGCTGAAACCCTTCCTTAAAGAATATCCGCAAATCAATGTCGAACTGATCGTTGATAACGGTTTTGTCGATATCGTTGAAGGGCGTTTCGATGCCGGGGTGCGTCTTGGTGAAAGTGTTGATAAGGACATGGTCGCCGTCAGAATTGGGCCAGATATGCGCATGGCAGTAGTCGGTGCACCGGCATATTTTGCGGCAAACGCGATTCCTGAAACGCCGCATGAGCTGCAGAACCATCGGTGCATCAATATGCGCCTGCCTACCGCTGGCGGCCTGTACCACTGGGAGTTTGAGAAGGCAGGTAAATCGCTGCGCGTCAAAGTTGAAGGGCAACTGACGCTTAATCAGCTGTCGGAAAGGATTGATGCGGTGCTTTCCGGGTTTGGTATTGCCTGTGTGCCGGAGGATACGGTTCAGGAGTTGGTAAAATCAGGATCGCTTATTCAGATTTTGCAGGAGTGGTGCCCCTCTTTCCCCGGATACTACCTCTATTATCCCAGCCGCAAACAGCATCCACCAGCCTTTGCGTTGCTGATAGATGCACTTCGCCATTCGGAATAGCTGGCTTGTGGTGCGTCGCAAGCCAGCTTAAACCTTAACGTCCTACCCGAGCCTGTAGCGCCGCTGGATAACGCTCACCGACGATTTTCACCGTTGCAAGCGCCTGAGTTATCTTACGCAAATCACTCTGCGAAAGGATAATATCTGCAGCGGCGAGATTTTCCTCCAGCCGGTGCAGTTTGGTAGTGCCAGGAATCGGCACAATCCATGGCTTTTGAGCCAGCAGCCATGCCAGCGCAATTTGTGCAGAGGTTACCCCTTTTTCTGCTGCCAACTCACTCAACACAGTGATCAGCTTTTCATTCGCCTCAAGGGCTTCTTCAGCAAAGCGCGGCACTTTACTGCGGAAATCATCCTCGCCGAATCTGGTTCCCGCTTTGATAGCGCCAGTCAGGAAGCCTTTGCCTAACGGGCTGAATGGCACAAAACCGATGCCCAACTCCTCCAGCAACGGCAGGATCTCTTGTTCAGGTTCACGCCACCACATTGAGTATTCACTTTGCAAGGCAGCAACGGGCTGTACAGCATGTGCACGGCGAATGGTTTGTGCGCCTGCTTCAGAAAGGCCGAAATGTTTGACCTTACCCTCGGCAATCAAATCCTTAACAGTACCCGCCACGTCTTCAATGGGCACATCGGGGTCGACGCGGTGCTGATATAAAAGATCAATGACCTCGGTTTTTAGGCGGCGCAACGAACCTTCTACCGCCTCGCGGATATGCTCAGGACGACTGTTTAAAATCTGCTGCTTATTGTCATCGCCGAAGGTAAAACCAAATTTAGTGGCGATGACCACCCGATCCCGAAACGGTTTTAACGCTTCGCCAACAACCTCTTCATTTAAATACGGGCCATACACTTCAGCGGTGTCGAAAAAGGTTACGCCACGTTCAACCGCAGCACGAATAAGCTCGACAGCCTGACGGGTATCTGTAGCCGGGCCGTAGCCATAACTTAGCCCCATACAACCCAGACCCAGCGCTGATACTTCGAGTCCGGAGTTACCGAGATAACGTTTTTGCATCAATAAATACCTCTTCTGTGTGGCTTAAACGTTGAGTTTACGGCCCGTCAGCCACTCCACCATGGCCGGGTCGCGATGCGAGAAGAAGGCGCTGGTTGCGGTATCCAGCGCGGTGATTTGCAGTATCTCTTCAGCGCTGAGCTCAAAATCAAGGATGTTAATATTTTCTTCCATTCGTGCTTTGCGCACTGATTTTGCCAGCGAAACGATGCCACGTTGAAAGATCCAACGCAGGACAACCTGGCCCACGCTTTTGCCATATTTTTCGCCTATTGCAGCTAATACGGGATGCTGGAACAATCCGTTTTTCCCTTCTGCAAAAGGGGCCCACGCTTCAGGCTGGATGCCACGACTTTGCATCCACGGCACTGCTTGCAGTTGCTGATTGAAGGGATTCACTTCAATCTGGTTTACGGCTGGCGTTATTTTGTTGAAGGCAATGAGGTCGGCAAGTCTGTCGGGATGGAAGTTGCTCACGCCAATTGCACGGATTTTTCCGGCCTGCTGCAGTTCTTCCATTGCACGCCAGGCTCCATGGACATCACCATAAGGCTGGTGAATCAGATACAGGTCAACATAGTCCAGTTGCAGGCGATTTAGTGAACGTTCGAACTGCGCTTTAGCACCGTCGTAATTTGTATCCTGTAGCCAAAGTTTGGTGGTGATAAAGAGTTCGTGACGTGCAATACCACTTTGCTTCAGAGCATTCCCGACCTGGGTTTCATTCTGGTAAGAAGCCGCGGTATCAATCAGGCGATAACCCGTTTCGATAGCATCAATAACAGCACGCTCGCATTCAGCAGCATCCGTCATCTGAAATACACCAAAGCCCAGCAGGGGCATTTCAATACCGTTATTCAGTTTAACTGTTTGCATGACGTTATCCTTCATCATCTGTGATCCGGAAAAAGCATAACGCAAAGCGGTCTATCCGATTAGAGAGTGCAGGTTGCTAGGGTTAATTAGCAGGGTTCATTAATGCTGGCTGAACCCTGCTTTTGCTGGATCTTTACTGTAGATTTTTTTCCTTAAGGAACTGGCTGACCAGGTCGGCTATCTCAACATTATTCAGGTCGGAGAAGGGAAAGTGGGTATTACCTTTGATCCCTTCATCTGGCAGGTGCGTGACGGTCACATCACCTCCATGTTTATTGACCACGTCACGCCATGCGCGGGCCATTGCCAGACGTACTCGCCAACTATCTTGTGCAGGCAGGGCAACGGGTTTATCCGGGATGTTATCGCCATAAATAATCAGAATCGGAATTTTGGTCAGCGCCATAAACTGTTCGACAGGGACTGGTTCCCCCTTCAATGTATCAAACGCGCTTGGCATTGGCGCCGGCAACTCTTTTTCCGGGAAAACAAAGCCGCTGCCCGGCTCAAAGGCAATAATGGCTTTCACCTTGTCGCTTTTCATCGCGGTATGCCAGCCAGGGTCGCCGCCCTGCGAGTGTGTGAAGAGGATAGCCGGACCAGATTTATCCACCACCGCCGACATGGCGTCGGAAATCACGTTGCTATCAAATGGTCCGGTGTTTGGGGTCATCTGCCGGAAGTACTGGTTCAGCGCTTCTTTATCGTGAGAGAACTGAACACCTTTAAAATAATCGGGCCAGACGCCAATGCGGAACTGATTAAACCACATCTGCTCGTCCGGTTTTGGCGTTACTGTCCCTTCAACCGTGCTACGGCCTGCATTGCCACGACGTGGCTGATCGACCAGATAAGTCGAGAAACCGCGGCGCAGGAAAATGTTCTGGAATCCTTCGCGACCATCCGGGGTACTTTCCCAGGTGCGGGAGGATTGACCTGCGCCATGCAGCATGACAATTGCGTATTTGTTCGCTTTTTCAGGGATTTGATAGAACACTGAAGCATGGTCGCCGTGATAAGTTTGTCCGGCCGAATCCAGCGGTTTTTTCTCATCGAATTTGCCTTGCGCGCTAATGATAGTTCCACCAGCGGAAAAGCTTCCCTGTTCCTGAATAACTAATGGCCTGGCGTGCCCGGGGTGAGCCACCAGGCCGCCCGCCATCATTAGCATGACCACCGTGTTTAAAAGTGTCTTCAAGGCAAAATCCTCTTTTTCTTTGAGTATCAATCACATTTGTGTCAGCAGAGAGGTTTGTCTAGCTCGGGGATGGTCGCCTCTATTTAGTGCTAGCCAGTGCCTGTTGCAGCGCATGTTCAGCCCGTGTGGCGGCATCATTTTCGCCATGTTTGCGCAGGATCTGCGCTAGCTGACGCAGTTGTCCTGCTGTCAGGCCGACTCGCAGACTCGCACGTGTGTGTGATAACAGTTGGGCTTCTACACCTGGGGTGGCTGCCAGTGCTCCGACTGTTGCCAGCTCGCGACTTTGCCAGTCGAGATTGTCACGAGCAAAAATATCGCCGAACAGATGGGTTTGCAGGAACTGATTAATGACCGGGGCAAAATCAAACAACGGTCCCTGGACTGGGGCGCCTGAAATTTTGGTCTGGTTCTCGGTGCCAACGCGTCGAAGCTCATCCCCAACAGGAATGGGGCTGGCAGGTTCGTTACCCTCAATATCGCTGATGCCGCGTTGTTTACGCTCCTCAACAACCTTCATCAGTTCAGTTAATGCATTCAGGCTGCGTGGGAAGCCGGTATAGGCGTAGAGTTGAACGAGAATTTCTTTGGCTTCGTTGATGGTGATTCCAGCGTCCAGACCTTGATTAAGCGCCGTATTAAGCTTTGCCATCTGGCTACTTGCCATCGACGCAGCAATTAAAGGAATAGCCTGCTGGCGTGCAGACAAGGTATCGGAAATGGTCTGTTGTTGATTCATTTCTGTGGCTCCTTTCGTCATTGGTGCAGCATTTGCCGTGAGACTACAACCCAGAGTCAGTAACACCGCGGCGGTCAATGTCTTAATGGGCATAGTATTGTTCATCCGTCACCTTCTCCATCCAGTTAACGCTGTTGCCATCCACAATCCCGGTAATGGCCAGATGTGTCATGGCACTGCCTGGTGTTGCACCATGCCAGTGTTTGATCCCCGCAGGACATATGACGACATCACCTGGCCGAATGCTCTGTATCGGTTGACCCTCCTGCTGAGTCAGTCCCACTCCGGCGGTCACAATCAGCCTCTGGCCTGCAGGATGCGTATGCCAGGCGGAGCGTGCGCCAGGCTCAAAGGTGACATAAGCGCCAGATACATTGATGTCCTTATCAGGCTTGAATAGCGGGTCAACCCGGACACGTCCGGTAAAATTCTCCGCCGCCCCATAAATAGCGTTTTGACTTCCGGCGAGAGCAATATGCTCAGCGGCATTTTGCGCCTCGGCCCAGGATGAATAAGTAAAGAAGGGCAGTAACAGCCCGAGATAATGTATTTTTCCGGTCATGCAAAGCGTCCTTTTCGTCGATAAAGGGGATTGCCGACAATGATTCTAGCGCTAGCGACATGTCGTCAGGCTGACGAACCCCTGACAATTTTGTCAGTTAAACAAGGTAATTTTATTCGCGGTGTTACCTCTGTGGGTGATGCATCGTCGCGCTTGATGTCCGGATGAAGAGCAAAGGTCAGCCCAAACGTATTGATGCCGCCTTCGCTGCGTGCGAATACGTCCCCCCGGTGCATAATTGCTACCGCGCGCACGATCGATAACCCCAGCCCGTGATGGGTATCGCTCTTAGCGCGAGAGGAGTCGACCCGATAAAAACGTTCAAAAAGCCGATGTAAATGCGCTGGTGCAATGGGTTCGCCTGGGTTTGACACAGCAACACAAGCTTGATTGCTTTTCACACTTAACCGAACGGTAACCGTACTTTGGGGCGGCGAATATTTGGCGCTATTTTCAAGTAAATTGGCAAGCGAACGATGGAACAAGCGCCGGTCAATATAGGCTGTCACATCACCTTCAACGTCCAGAGAGAGTTGTTTTTCAGCGAATAAGGGTTCTACATACTCCGCAGTTTTAAACGTTTCTTCGCGCAGGGAGACTTGCATGAGCTGTGCTGCATTTTCACCTGCGTGAGCATGGGACAAAAAGAGCATGTCGTTAACGATAGATGCCATACGTTCGAGTTCTTCGAGGTTTGAACCCAGCAGCTTCTCCAGCTCATCATACGAACGTCGGCGTGATAGCCCCAACTGCGTTTGCCCAATCAGATTGGTCAAAGGGGTACGTAGCTCATGGGCCACATCAGCGTTAAAGCCTTCGAGTTGTCGCCATGCTACTTCCTGGCGCTCCAACACGCCGTTAAATGAAGACGCCAGTTGTTGCAACTCTTCTGGTAACGCGGAGGTGTCCAGGCGCTGACCATGAGTTCCCGGTGCGAGTTGTCTTGCCTGTTTGCTGAGCGCGCTCAATGGCAGTAGACCAATTCTGGCTACCAGGTATCCCAGCAATGCCACGATAAACATACCCAGTGTGGCAATGATAAGTAACCTGTGCGTGAAAGCATTTAGTGTGCCCATGTAAGGTGTGGAGTCGATAGCGACCACATAACGCAATTCTGGTCTTTCGGCATTGGCAGGGATGGTTTTCACCAACAGGAAAAGTGAGCATGCATCTTTCGATGCGCTTGGCATTTTGTTAAAGCCTTCGCGCAGGGAAGACCACGTAATACCCACTGGCGGTGTTCCGCCTACGCTAAAGCGTGGGTCATCGCTGACTATCCAGTAGCGAACCCGCTCACCTTCAGAATTGGTTAACACGGTAAATTTATTTGCGAGTGTTGACCAGCTATCAGCTGAGGTTCGGGTGATGATCCATGGGCTCATCAATGATTCGCGAAATAACAGCTCGTTGTGCATCTGTTTTTGCAATGAATCATGCAATGAGCTTCTCAGCAAAATACCAATAGTGGAAACAATCAGCAGTGCGGATAAAGCAAACATCAGTGCCAGATGCAGTGAGATGGATCGCTTGAGCATGGTTCTCTCCTTCACTTAATCAGGCCTAACTTCAAGGACGTACCCCATACCGCGCACGGTATGCAGTAACTTCATATCGAACGGGGCATCAACTTTGGCACGCAAGCGTTTAATGGCGACTTCAACCACGTTAGCGTCACTGTCAAAGTTCATGTCCCAGACCTGCTCAGCAATCATCATCTTTGACAGAATTTCTCCCTGATGGCGGGCCAAAAGGCTGAGTAATGAAAACTCTTTCGCTGTCAGGTCCAGTCGGGTGCCTGAACGAAACACCTTACGAGCCAGCAGATCAAGGTGCAGATCGTGAATTTGAAGTTGTGTAATATCCGCGCCATCCGTTGAGCGGCGGCGAACAAGCGCCTGAATACGCGCCACAAGTTCAATAAGTGAAAAAGGTTTGGGGAGATAATCATCTGCGCCCAGCCGGAGTCCTTTCACTCGCTCGTCCACCGAACCTCGTGCAGATAACATCAATACGGGAGTCTGCTTACTGGCCCGCACACCTTCCAGTACCTGGTAGCCATTCATTCCTGGCAACATCACATCAAGGATTATCGCGTCGTAGTCGAATTCCAGTGCGTAATGCAGACCTTCAGTTCCCTCTGCTGAGACATCCACCGTAAACCCTGACTCACCCAACGCGCGGCTAAGATAGGTTGATGTTTTTTCTTCATCCTCAACTAATAACAGACGCATAACGTTACTTCCTTATCAACTTTGCCATGGTGCTTTTACAACTGAAGAAACCTGTATCTTTGACCGAACCCATTCTGCCTCTCGCACGCCAACATTAAGCTGACGGTAACCTGACAAAAATGTTATTCACCTGTCAGGGTGCTGACAGCACTCTCTCCCTAATCTGAGTCTGGATATTTGGTTTTGAGCGCCTGCATGGACAGGCCGTCACTGATCGGGAGATACCATGAAATTCACGCTGTTAAATGCAATGCTGCTTACGGTAATGGCCGGAGTCGCTTCGGTGCATGCTGCTGATTACAAAAAAAATCCGTTCACCCTTGTTTATGACGGTGCCATTACTGAGAACGTCAAAGGTAAGGTCAACATCCATCCGGTGAAATACGATCTTCATGGCATCCAGATCGCGGCGAATGTCTATACCCCTGCCAATTACGATCCCGCGAAAAAATACCCGGCGGTTGTAGTGGCCCATCCTAATGGCGGTGTAAAAGAACAGGTCGCCGGGTTGTATGCTCAACGTTTGGCAGAGCATGGATACATCACTATCACCGCCGATGCAGCTTATCAGGGTGCCAGTGGCGGCTTGCCTCGCAGCGTTGATAAACCCGCCAATCGCATTGAGGATATTCACGGGATGGCTGACTACATCAGCCAGTACCCTGGTGTTGATACCGCCCGCATTGGTTTGCTGGGCATTTGTGGCGGCGGTGGCTATTCGTTGAAAGCTGCTCAAACTGATAAGCGCTTCAAGGCGCTGGCGACGCTAAGCATGTTTGACTCCGGACTCGTACGGCGCAATGGCTATCAGGACTCGCAGATTTCCACTATTCAGGAGCGTCTGAAACAGGCCAGCGATGCTCGTGCCAAAGAGGTAACCACCGGTGAAGTCAGTTATTCCGGCGATGCCAACCTGACCGATGAACAAATCGCGAAACTTCCATTTGATCTCTATCGCCAGGGTTACGAGTATTACTGGAAAACCCATGCTCACCCGAACTCAACGTTTCGCTATACCACCAGTAGCCTTCTTGAATTGATGAGTTTTGATGCACAAAGCCATATGGAACTTATCAATCAGCCTCTGTTAATGATGGCCGGTACTAAAGCTGACTCGCTTTACATGACCCAAAGTGCTTTCAACAAAGCCAGCGGCACGAACAATAAAGAGCTATTCCTGATCGATGGCGCCACGCATATCGAAACCTACTGGGTGCCGCAATATGTTGACCAGGCGATGAACAAGTTAAGCACTTTCTTCGAAAAGAACATTTAATCGCTAACCTGTTAACCCGGCCAGATAGCCAGGCTGGCCGATCGCTCACTCATCAGAGCAAAGCTCCGCAACATCCTATTTATGCTGACACAGGCAGATTAATGGAATTAGGCTTCAAGATAATCACGCTGATAAAATAGGATCTATGAATGAAATTCATAGATCCTATTTGCAGTAAGTTAAGCGGGTGTCTGTCTTGCCCAGACACCCTGGAGAGATATCACGTTTTTATCGCCAAAGAGCGGGGGGATTAACGGAATGGAGGCTCATTAAAGGTGCGTAACTTACGTGAGTGCAGCCGGTCGCCCTCAGCACGTAGCAGATCAATGGCGCGGATGCCGATTTGCAGATGCTCAGAAATGGCCCCTTCATAGAAACGGTTGGCCTGGCCGGGAAGCTTTATTTCACCATGCAGCGGTTTGTCGGAAACGCACAATAAGGTGCCATAAGGGACGCGGAAACGATAACCCTGGGCTGCGATAGTGGCACTTTCCATATCAATGGCTACCGCGCGGCTCAGATTAAAACGCAGGGCAGAGGCCGAGTAGCGTAACTCCCAGTTCCGATCATCCGTTGTCACGACGGTTCCGGTTCGTAACCGCTGTTTAACCTCTTCACCCGGCATACCGCTCACCTCTTTGGTCGCGTCATAAAGTGCGCGCTGCACTTCGGCAATGCTTGGAATCGGGATATCCGGCGGCAGCACTGCGTCAAGTACATGATCATCGCGCAGATAGGCATGAGCCAGTACATAATCGCCTATCGTCTGACTTTCACGCAGCCCTCCACAGTGGCCGATCATCAGCCAGACATCCGGGCGCAATACTGCCAGATGATCGCAAATGGTTTTTGCGTTCGACGGGCCAACGCCGATATTAATAAGTGATATGCCCTGCCCATCGGCAGTAATTAAATGCCAGGCTGGCATCTGGTGCTTTTTCCAGGCGAGATCGGAAATGGCTTCTTCTGGCGCTTCGGTATCCGCGGTGATCCAATTTCCTCCCGCGCATGAGAGTGCGATATAGGGACTATTGGGATCGAGGATTTGGCTGCATCCCCAGCGCACAAACTCATCCACGTAACGGGTGTAGTTGGTGAACAACACAAAGGGCTGGAAGTGCTCTACCAGTGTGCCGGTGTAGTGGCGCAGACGCGCCAGCGAAAAATCGACACGTCGGGCATCAAAATGTGAAAGCGGATAAAGCTCCGTTGGGTGGAAAAGACCGTCGGCAGTCTCATCGCCAATTTGCGCCAGTTCAGTGGTGGGGAAATGGCGAGTTAGCCCGGCGCTCATCGAGCGATCCAGCGTTAATTCAGAGCCATCAATCACATAGGGGTAGGGGATTTCATGGGCAGAGAGACCAACGTCGATTTGTGCGCCGTAATCCTGATAAAGCAATCTTAATTGCTCGAGTAAATAGGGGCGAAACAGGGAAGGTCGGGTAATCGTCGTGGTGTAGCAACCTGAGTGAGTAAAGCGGGCATAAGCGCGAGCTTTAGGTGGATTGGTGGCACTGCCGTTCCAGCTGACTGATAGCTTCGGGTAGACAAATAACCCGTTGGCACGTGCTTCAACATCGGGAAGCTGACCGTGTTCAATATACAGGCCGATGGCTTCGCGAAGGGCCTCGACCGAGCGGTTATAGAGCGCTTCAAGTTCATCCAGCGCCTGCTCAGGGGTCAGATGTGTGGCCTTATTATCCATCTTTATCTCCTTATCTGCTCTGCGTACTACCGATAGTATGTCACAGGTCAGGGAAACGAAAGTCACGGCCTGATGGATTCAGAAGATACGTAAACCGGCGCGATAGCGCGCCGGGGCAATATTAACCGCGAATTTTAACCAGTGTACGTCCCTGGATTTTGTTCTGGATGAAATGGGTGGCGGTTTCCACGGCTTGTTCCAGCGTAATCTCCGTTGCAGCTTGTTGGTAATAGGTCTCTGGCAGCGTGTGTGCCAGCTTTTCCCAGACCTCAGCGCGCTGTGCGGTTGGCACCATCACCGAGTCCACTCCTTGCAAGCGAACATTGCGTAATATAAAAGGCATCACTGTCGTTGGCAGATCGAAACCGCCCGCCAGACCGCAGGCCGCCACGCAGCCACCGTAATTAGTCTGAGCCAACACTTTTGCCAGCACTTTGCTACCAACCGTATCAATAGCGCCCGCCCATAGTTGTTTCTCCAGTGGCCGGGTCTCCTCAAAGTCACTACGCGGCAGGATCTCGTCAGCGCCAAGCTGGCGTAAAAACTGATGCGTTGATTCACGCCCGCTCACCGCGACGACGGTATAGCCCAGCGCCTTTAATAACACTACTGCCGTGCTGCCGACACCGCCACTTGCACCGGTTACCACTATCTTACCGTCTTCTGGCTTCACTCCTGCATCCTGCAACGCCAGTACACACAACATCGCCGTAAAGCCGGCCGTGCCGATGATCATCGCATTGCGGGCGCTCAAATCCTGCGGCAGAGCTACCAGCCAGTCGCCTTTGACACAAGCTTGCTCAGCAAGACCACCCCAATGATTTTCGCCAACACCCCAGCCCGTCAGGATCACTGACTGGCCGGGGGTAAAGCGCGGATCGCGACTCTCGTTGACACGACCGCAAAAATCGATACCAGGTACCATGGGAAACTGACGAACAATTTTGCCTTTGCCAGTAATGGCTAGCGCATCTTTGTAGTTAAGGCTGGACCAGTCAATATCTACGCGGACATCTCCCTCGGCCAGTGCAGGTAAAGTGGCATCCTTTACCAGAGCTTTGGTTTGATTCTCTGTCTGTTCCAGAACTAATGCTTTCATGACTGCGTTTTCCTCGTCGGATAACGTTAATGTTTCGGCAATGACTGCCGTCCTGTGCAGGTGCTAATTATGTGTAATGCTGGTGCGGAAAAATACCCAGAATTGATTTAATGGCTCGACGGAACGAAAGAGCTTGGCGCGCATCACCGCGCCTTCCCAGCCAGACCAGAAAAGGCGTGCCAGCGCCATAGTCGAGGCCTCTGGCGCTAGTTCCCCGCTGAGTTTTGCCTCTTCAAGGCAACGAGAAACGCGCGATTCCCAATCGGCAAGGATGGCTTGCAGCCGTTCAGGGAAGGTTGCTGGCAGAAGGGGGGTTTCTTGCAGCAAATTACCTACCAGGCAACCACGGCGAAAATCATATTTCGTCATGCCTTTTCCCGCATGATCCACGAATGCCTCTAAGCGTGATAAAGGAGAACGTTGTGGATCAAGCAGGAATTTATCCAGTTTATGAGCGAAGAAGGCACCGTAGGCGCTAAGCACGGCGATGCCAAACTCCTCTTTACTTTTAAAACAGTGATAAAACGAGCCTTTTGTCACGGCGATATTTTTAATGACCGCCTCAATACCCGCCGACAAATAGCCTGTTTCAGTGATCACCTCCAGTCCCGAGCGAATCAGCCCTTCACGTATGTCGTTAAACGTGCGTTCCACTTTGGGTGGACGGCCACGACGCGCTTTTTGCTGTGTCGGTTCTGTATAATTCATAATTTAGACCGATTGGTTTTAAATGAGTCAAAGCTACTCTGAATGAATTTGGCTGGCAAGTAAAAAAGAAAAAACCGCCCGGACTGCATGGACGGTTTGGGTTTGATTAGATTCGCCTAACGCTTACTAAAAGAGTAATTAAGCGGTGGTGTTAACGTTACGACCAATTGCCGGGTTGGCGGGTAATGTAGGGATCGCTTCGATCATCGCTACGGCGGCAGCTTCCTGCGTCTCCAGACTCTTTTTCAGGACCAGCGTATTGACCTGGCTACTGAGCTGATAAGTATCGAGGCTGGTAGATAATGATACGATCTGTGAGCTATCCATTTCGTACATCCTTAGTTATGTGTATAGAAATGAGACTTTAGCAAAGACTCACAATGTCATCGGCATATTAGCGACAAAACCTAAGAAAAAAATGGGAAAAACGCGGTGGGGAGGGGCTAAAAGCAAAAACCCCGCCGAAGCGGGGTTTTCTAAATATGGCTCCTCTGACTGGACTCGAACCAGTGACATACGGATTAACAGTCCGCCGTTCTACCGACTGAACTACAGAGGAATCGTGTGAACGGGGCGAATATTAGCGATGCCAGCCCTGCATGTCAAAGGGTTGATTGGCCCATTGAGGTTGTTTGCTGACAATTTCAACAATCTGTCGGCAGGGTAATGTTTATATATCCTACATTGCACTATTTTGGTGCGACTTACCCCTTATGGGGCAGATCTTAAACTGCTGTTTCATTAATGATTACCCATGCTGTGATTAGATTCTCTTATTAACCAGCCTGTTAGGGCAAATCTTAATTTTTGGCATAACCTGGCAAGCATATTGCAAATCCCTGAACAACATGATGGCCCACGTTGGCTCTGATATTCCGTAACAGGAGGCAAAATGAACTTAAGACGCCTGAAATACTTCGTAAAAATCGTTGATATTGGCAGCCTGACCCAGGCCGCTGAAGTATTGCATATAGCGCAGCCCGCGCTGAGCCAGCAGGTTGCCACCCTTGAAGGTGAGCTTGATCAGCAATTGCTGATCCGTACCAAACGGGGAGTTACGCCGACGGAAGCGGGGAAAATCCTCTATACCCATGCACGCACCATCCTTCGCCAGTGTGAACAGGCGCAATTGGCAGTAAATAATGTGGGACAATCTTTGCGGGGTCAGGTTTCCATAGGTCTTGCACCGGGAACTGCAGCGTCCTCTGTAACAATGCCACTACTCCAGGCGGTACGTAACGAGTTGCCAGAAGTGACTGTCTATCTGCATGAGAATGGTGGCGCGGCGCTCAATGATAAACTTTTGAGCGGTCAACTGGATATGGCTGTGCTGTATGAGCGCTCACCGAGCGCCGGGATCAGTAGCTTACCGCTGCTGAAAGAAGATCTCTATCTGGTGGGGACTCGCGATTGTCCGGGGCAGGGCATTGATCTCGCGGCCGTTGCAGAGATGAATCTATTCCTGCCACGGGATTATAGCGCTGTGCGTTTACGCGTAGATGAGGCTTTCTCCCTGCGCCGCCTGACGGCAAAAATCATTGGCGAAATCGAATCTATTGCCACGTTAACGGCAGCTATTGCCAGTGGAATGGGGGTGACCGTATTGCCTGAGTCCGCTGCTCGCTCGTTATGCAGTGCGACCAACGGCTGGATGGCACGCATTACTACCCCGTCGATGAATCTCCCGCTGTCGCTGAATATCTCCGCACGCGGTTCGTTGTCGCCGCAAGCGCAAGCGGTGAAAGAGATACTCATGTCTTTGGTCAGCCGCCCGGCAATGGAGAGTCACGAACTGCAGCTGGTTAGTTAGGTAATATATCTTAATGGAATAAGATGCCGGTTTTTATTATTTGTTCTGCCAGGCCACAGACTTTAACAATAGGGTAAAATCTGACGGGCCTGGAGGACAAAGTGAATTTCCAGCAATTAAAAATTATCCGCGAGGCGGCACGGCGAGACTATAATCTGACCGAAGTCGCAAATATGCTCTATACGTCGCAATCCGGCGTCAGTCGCCATATTCGCGAGCTTGAAGAAGAGCTGGGGATTGAGATCTTCATTCGTCGTGGCAAGCGGCTGCTTGGCATGACGGAGCCCGGTAAAGCGCTTTTGGTCATTGCTGAACGTATTCTCAACGAAGCAAGCAATGTCCGCCGGCTCGCCGATCTTTTCACTAACGATACCTCGGGCGTACTGACTATCGCCACGACTCACACCCAGGCGCGGTATAGTCTGCCCTCTGTGATTAAAGAGTTCCGCGCACTATTTCCAGAAGTTCGCCTTGAGCTAATTCAGGGAACACCGCAAGAAATTGAATCGCTGCTGCATAATGGCGGAGCGGATATCGGTATCGCCAGTGAGCGTTTAAGCAATGACAGTGCCCTGGCCGCATTTCCGTGGTTCCGCTGGCACCATAGTCTGTTGGTGCCGAAAGATCATCCGCTGGCACAAAGCTCGCCCCTGACTCTGGAGGAGATTAGCCGGTGGCCGCTTATCACTTACCGCCAGGGTATCACCGGGCGTTCGCGTATCGACGAGGCTTTTGGGCGCAAGGGCATTATTCCTGATGTTGTACTTAGCGCACAGGATTCGGATGTGATTAAAACCTATGTTGAACTGGGATTGGGTGTGGGGCTGGTGGCGGAACAATCCAGCGGTGAGAATGAAGAAGGGAAATTAGTCCGGCTCAATACGCAACATCTGTTTGACGCCAATACAGTCTGGCTTGGGTTAAAGCGTGGTCAGTTACAGCGGAATTATGTCTGGCGCTTTATCGAATTATGCAACGCCGGGCTATCGGTCGAGGATATCAAACGGCAAGTAATGGAACCAGATGACGCCGTTATTGATTATCAGATCTGAAAATGCCAACCTCGCCTGATAGAGCGAGGTTTTTTGTATCCCTGCCTTGATAACATCTATTTCCTGCAAGTAATAATTCAGAACCATATCTTTCGTTGCCAAAACTTAAATTCTCTTTGAATAACGCCTGCGAAAAATTATGATAAACACAGGATGGTTAAATTTGACTTATGTCACTGAGATTTGAGGTTTATTGGTCGGAATGAGCAGATTTTTATATAAATATATGACCCTGAGAGATGATTTTTTTATTAATCCAATGATTAGAGCGACTCCTGCCGTGCATCTTAACGATCCTTTCGAAGGGCGATTTACTTTCGCACAAGTCAGAGATGCCAGCCTTAATCAACTAAAATACTATCGAGAACAGGGCGAGAATGTTAATGACGACCCGGATGATTATCAGGTCAGGGAGAGCATGGGTATTCTTCAGGGAGACATTAATGAGCTTGGCGTAATTTCCTTTACGGAAGGCTATAACAATCCTCTGATGTGGGCACATTATGGTGATGAGCATAAAGGTGTGGTCATAGAGTTCGATTTTAATGAGCCCTTTTTTGCGGGATCTACCCATAATATTGATGGCAGAGCCGCCAGGTTTAAGCCAGATTTTATGGGGACATGTTTTGAACTCCCTGAGAAGGTTGATTATCGCCGAGAGTTACCCGATTTTAAGAGACCTGAATTAGCGGCTCCAGATACCATGCAGGAGTTCCACTGGAATAAATTTTATAAAACAGTTCTTTTCACAAAGTCGATAGACTGGCTCTATGAGCAAGAGCAGCGTTCCGTTGTACGCTTATTCGATGCGGATTCGATAATATGTGCAGCCAATAAATATCTGCTGGCGATTTGCAAGGAAGATCCCGCGATCCAGGTCGTTGAACGCGAAGCAAGCAAAATTCAGATTACTTTTCCTGAGCAATATGAAATGCATGAGGAGATGGGCGATCAAAGTCTAAAAAAGGAAATTTACCGCAGGGTCAATGATAATGATGCTATCTATTTATTTAGAATAAATACTTACGCTATATCATCGGTTTATTTTGGTTGTAAGTCCGATTGCTATAATGCCCTGATGAACATTAAAAATAATGCAGATTTTGGCTGCCTTGAAAACATTTTCAAGATGAAACCTGCTGATACATTATATCAATATCTACCTAAAAAAATTGAAATCAGAAAATAAGTATTATCCGAAGTGATTGTCACCTGATGACAACTGCTTGTAACAGGGAACAGTGGAGAGAAAAGTAATGAGTACAAGACATGCGATTCTTATAAGTAATAGTAAATATTCGATTGCCGGTTTCGATCTCGATTCGCCTGATAATGACATCGCAGCAATTGAAAACTCATTACTTTGCCGCGGATTTACAGTTGATAAATACAGCAACGTAGATGCTAATGGCTTCGATGCCATTTTCAATGGCATATCAAATGATAATCAATTCGGGCTCATGCTGATTTATTATGCTGGGCATGCCATTGAAGTTAATGGCATGGGCTACCTTTTGCCTGTTGACCTTCCTGAATGTGCACCTTACTTTATTGCTGCTTACTCTTTTTCTGTTGATAGGGTATTAAAGTCGCTGGAGAATACGGCTAAAATTAAAATAGTGGTGTTAGATTCCTGTCGCAACAGCGTCAGAGGTTGGGAAGAAAACGATTATATTGGTTTTGCTAATAGAGTCGGTCATCAACCAGAGATTATGGACTACCAGAATGTGGCGATAGCCTATTCGACCAGTTCAGGTGCAGTAGCTTATGATGGTGACGGCATAAGCCATTATGCACATCATTTGAGTAAATATATTCTCAAACACAGGATTAGCATAGATGAGGTATTTAAAAATGTTGGTGCTTTAGTGACGCAGACGCCACCTCACAACCAGAGACCGTGGTTTTATTCAAGCCTCAATGAATCAATTACCTTTAGTGATTTACCGGAGTACGAGTATCTACATTGCGTAAGGACACCTTTAAGTGGTTTCGCAATTTCGCTTCATTATCTGAATAGACAGCAAGTTGTCTGCGGGGGAAAAACTTCCCTTTATGCAGTTAATGGCACAGAGCACAGGCCAGTGGTTCACTTTGACGATAATATAATTGGTGTGGAATATTCTGATACTACGGGTTATGTCGTAGTGACAGATACGGGTAGGGTGGTCTCTGGGACATTTGATTATGCGCCAGATTTTGATTTCAGTCTTTATGTCTGTAGCAAAATTAGTGCCGATGGTAGATACATTGCGCTCATCGCTACAGAAGAGATTGTCATTGTCGATAATAAAACAAATAGCGCTGAAAAAATTCAATCCAAGGGAGAGGTTTTCTATAGCGCTAATTTTATCGACAATGAGACACTATGGGTCGGTACAACGCATGGTATCAGGATAGTAAGCTGTAGAGATAAAGGCCTGACAAGTTGCGCTGTCGATATCGATGATGCTCTGTATGTTTATTGCATAGAGAAAATAGATGAAGATATCATTGCGCTTTCCTGTTCCGTTGGTATGATCTTATTTGTCAATAAAGCTGATTATCAGGTTATAAATAAAATTAGCGTTGGCAAAACAGTAAGGACAATTTCTGCAAGGCGCGATTCAATCATAAATATTACAACAGATGATGAGATTGTACATAATTTCCTGTATAAACCCTGGTTGATTGATAAAGACGGTTTGGCTTTGCTCGGGCAACATTTACATGGAAATAATTTGATATATCTTAAAGCATCACCAGTGGATGCCATTTTAATCGCGGCTAGTGATGAGGGGATTATTTACTTTATTGACCGCAGAAATTTTGATGTTTATCATTCGATTATTGCCGGGACTTACAGTAATAAAATCCAGGGCATCTCTTTCGAACATGATGGGACAATCCTGGTATTAACCGATGATGGTTATGTCCACTATTACTCAAGAGGTGATGCAGACTACCGTCAGGCAATAAAATATATCGATGATCCTGATTTCAGGATTAACAAACATTGTTGAGTGTGAAATTTTTCATTTAAACGAAACCGGCACAGGGAATGAATATTACAAAGAATTTATGTATTCCCTGCAAAATCATTTCTGTGCCGGAGTTCAGCGGTTACTGACCACTTTCTTCAGCGGGTTGCAATTCAATATTGTCTCTTTTCAGAACCCATTCCTGGGATGCCAGCGAATCGTCATTTTCTGACGCACAGTCAGCGATTTGAGCGACTTTATCCGTTTCGCCTGTTGCCTGTACGCACTGGTCTTTATATTTATTTCTGAACAAATATCTGTCCAGACTGTTAGGTAACAGCCACAACCGCGTAGATGTCAGGTCATCTGTGCTGTTGTCTCCCTTACACGCGCCGAGAGTGATAGAGTCATCAGTAGCGTTGGTTTTCAGACATAAGCTGGTGTCAGCAACCGAAACAAGCTTGTTATAACCGTTGCTCCTTTCCTCGAGGTTAAAAAAGGTCTCCGGTTTGCTACAGTCGGCGAGCGTGGCATTTGCGCCAGCTACCGCTGCCAGACATAATGAATTCTCGCCTTTCGTTGCAATCTGGAAACTCCGCGGATTGTCCGCATCGGCCTGAACAGATTTTGCCAGCGCAGATTCTTCTTCTGCGGCTTGCACTTTTATTTCATCAGCTTTTGCTTTTAATTCTTCTTCTGTTGGCGCAATGGTTAAATCAGACCGACTGTTTTTCTCAATATCGCTCATGCACAGCTGGCCATACCGGGTTACTATATTTGATGAACCATTTTTACCATTTAGGGCCCACGCGGTCAGGCAGCTACCAGCAAAATCAACCGCCATAAAATCGCCTTTAAAAAGCGCACCGCTGTTAAAAACAGGGACCCGACCGAAAAATGAATCGCCACCGTTACGGTTAAACACACCGGCCTGATGCGTATGACCGGCAAAAACGGCCAGCACCGGCCAGGTGTTTAACAGGTATCTGAAATTATCCCGGTCAATAGCTGATGTTTCACTTCTGAAATGATCGGAGTAATCATGCATATTTATTACGGCGACTTTACCCTCGATCCAGGCATCTGATAACTGGAAAGTAAGCCAGTTATAGTCAAGTGACGAAGTAATATAGTAGGTTGCATTTGCCCAGTGGTCGAGCGTCACTTTATAGGTCGGGTAATTCTGCAGCTGAATAAAAAGGACATTACCGTAAGTCCATGAATAGGCGAGACTACCGGTATTGGGGTTCCAGTTATATTTGAAGCCTGGAAACCGGCTTTTATACCAGTCTATTGCGGTAACCATTGCAGAAACAGACTCACGTGCACAGGCGTTGTAACTCAGATTAGGCCAGTCCGTACAATCCCCCACATTATTGGCATAATCATGGTTGCCTAATCCCCAGAGAAAATCAATGGGAAGCGTGGAAAACATACTATGATAACTTTCTCTCTGTGTGTCCCGGCCGTATTCAGTTGTATCGCCATTTATTATCATGAAACTTTTGTTACTTGTCTGAGTTTTAATTCCCTTTATAACGTTGCGCATATAGGCTTCCCATGGCCCCTGATTATTATTTGGATCGGCGCTGTTGTCCTGACGCCACGCCTGCGGATCAGAGCCTACGATGATTGAAAAATCTACAGGTGTTGAAAGTGGGGTCAGAAAATAGTTGATCTCAACCTCATCGTCATCCCGGTCCACATTCTCCACGGATTTCAGATTATATTGATCCGAGCTGGCAGCTGCAGCGATGGCACGGTTATTGGAGCCAACCCCCTCAAGGGAAAGGGTGAAGCTTTCACCGGAGGCTGCTTCATATACCAGTTTTCCGTTCGATTTATCCTTTGCGCAATTGGGAAGTGTGGAGAATGTTATTTTGCCGTTTGCGGGGACAGTGACAGGTGCACCGCTTCCCCAGCAGGAACCCTCCAGAGTGGAACTGGTTTGTGTCAGTTCAAGGCCCGACAGGTTGGCAAAGGTGACGGTTATTTTACCCGCATCGACATCATTTCCGGAACTGGAACTGGAACTGGAACTGGTAGTGGAGGTGCCAGTGGTGGTATCAGATGTCGTGTCCGTTGTCGTTGATTCAGTAGAGGAGTCTGTTGTAGACGAGGTGTCGGCAGAATCGCCGGTTGTCTGGCTGGTGCTGCTATCGGTGGTGCTGGTCGTGTCTTCTGAGAAGACAGAAAAACAGAGCACAGTCAGACATAACAGTGAATATTTAACGAGTAGCTTGCGCATATCAACCTACCATCATGTTCATGTGGACTTATTAAAAGAAAAATAATTTCCTTCGCGGCTGAAATAATCTCAGGCGAATTAAAATGTTGATTGAAAATAATAAATCTACATAGGCAAATTCTTATGCCGGTGCATATTTGAAGCATAGTTGATATGGATTATTTTACTTTATGAATATAAAGTGAGAGAGGTGTGCGTTATTTCTTGTCAAATAAACTGGCTTGTTTACTATGAGGTTAGTGAAATAACGGGGCAAAAAATTGACTTATTTTCAGATATTTCATCAAGCACTGCGTTATGTCTAAACGAAACCGGCACAGGGAATGAATATTACAAAGAATTTATGTATTCCCTGCAAAATCATTTCTGTGCCGGATTTCAGTGGTTACTGACCACTTTGCTCAGCGGGTTGCAATTCAATATTGTCTCTTTTCAGAACCCATTCCTGGGATGCCAGCGAATCGTCATTTTCTGACGCACAGTCAGCGATTTGAGCGACTTTATCCGTTTCGCCTGTTGCCTGTACGCACTGGTCTTTATATTTATTTCTGAACAAATATCTGTCCAGACTGTTAGGTAACAGCCATAACCGCGTAGATGTCAGGTCATCTGTACTGTTGTCTCCCTTACACGCGCCGAGAGTGATAGAGTCATCAGTAGCGTTGGTTTTCAGGCATAAGCTGGTGTCAGCAACCGAAACAAGCTTGTGATAACCGTTGCTCCTTTCCTCGAGGTTAAAAAAGGTCTCCGGTTTGCTACAGTCGGCGAGCGTGGCATTTGCGCCAGCTACCGCTGCCAGACATAATGAATTCTCGCCTTTCGTTGCTATCTGGAAACTCCGCGGATTGTCCGCATCGGTCTGAACAGATTTTGCCAGCGCAGATTCTTCTTCTGCGGCTTGCACTTTTATTTCATCAGCTTTTGCGTTTAATTCTTCTTCTGTTGGCGCAATACTTAAATCAGAACGACTGTTTTTCTCAATATCGCTCATGCACAGCTGGCCATTCCAGGTTACCAAATCTGCCCCACCATTTTTACCATTACGTAGCGATGAGACCAGGCATGATGAGTCAAAATCGACCACCATAAAATCGCCTTTAAAAAGCGCACCGCTGTTATAAACAGGGACCCGTCCGAAGAATGAATCGCCACCGTTACGGTTAAACACACCGGCCTGATGCGTATGACCGGCAAAAACGGCCAGCACCGGCCAGGTGTTTAACAGGTATCTGAAATTATCCCGGTCAATAGCTGATGTTTCACTTCTGAAATGATCGGAGTAATCATGCATATTTATTACGGCGACTCGACCAGCGATCCAGGCATCTGATAACTGGAAAGCAAGCCAGTTATAGTCAAGTGACGAAATAATATTGTAGGTTGCATCTGCCCAGTGGTCGAGCGTTACTCTATAGGTCGGATAATTCTGTAGCTGAATAAAAAGGATATTACCGTAAGTCCATGAATAGGCGAGACTACCGGTATTGGGGTTCCAGTTATATTTGAAGCCTGGAAGCCGGCTTTTATACCAGTCTATTGCGGTAACCATCGCAGAAACAGACTCTCGTGCACAGGCGTTGTAACTCAGATTAGGCCAGTCCGTACAATCCCCCACATTATTGGCATAGTCATGGTTGCCTAATCCCCAGATAAAATCAAACGGAAGCGCGGAAAAAATACTATGATAACTATCTCTCTGTGTGTCCCGGCCGAATTCAGTCGTATCGCCGTTTATTATCATGAACTTTGCCGCAGACATAGTGCTAATTCCCCTGACGACATTGCGCATATAGGCTTCCCATGGCCCCTGATTGTTATTTGGGTCGGCGCTGTTATCCTGACGCCACGCCTGCGGATCGGAACCCACAATAATTGAAAACACTGTTCCCGTTGACAGAGGAGTCAGAAAATAGTTGATCTCAACCTCATCGTCATCCCGGTCCACATTCTCCACGTATTTCAGATTATATTGATCCGAGCTGGCAGCAGCAGCGATGGCACGGTTATTGGAGCCAACCCCCTCAAGGGAAAGGGTGAAGCTTTCACCGGAGGCTGCTTCATATACCAGTTTTCCGTTCGATTTATCCTTTGCGCAATTGGGATTTGTGGAGAATGTTATTTTGCCGTTTGCGGGGACAGTGACAGGTGCACCGCTTCCCCAGCAGGAACCCTCCAGAGTGGAACTGGTTTGTGTCAGTTCAAGGCCCGACAGGTTGGCAAAGGTGACGGTTATTTTACCTGCATCGACATTATTTCCGGAACTGGAACTGGAACTGGAACTGGAACTGGAACTGGTAGTGGAGGTGCCAGTGGTGGTATCAGATGTCGTGTCCGTTGTCGTGGATTCAGTAGAGGAGTCTGTTGTAGACGTGGTGTCGGCAGAATCGCCGGTTGTCTGGCTGGTGCTGCTATCGGTTGTGCTGGTCGTGTCTTCTGAGAAGACAGAAAAACAGAGCACAGTCAGACATAACAGTGAATATTTAACGAGTAGCTTGCGCATATCAACCTACCATCATGTTCATGTGGACTTATTAAAAGAAAAATAATTTCCTTCGCGGCTGAAATAATCTCAGGCGAATTAAAATGTTGATTGATAATAATAAATCTACATAGGCAAATTCTTATGCCAGTGCATATGAAAAGCATAGTTGATATGGGTTGTTTTACTTTGTGAACATAAAGTGAGAGAGGTGTGCGTTATTTGTTGTTAAGTATACTGGCTTGTTTAATATGAGGTTAGTGAAATAATAGGGAAAAAAATTGATTTATTTTCAGATGTTTCATCAATCGGTTGAGTCGGGCAGAAGCGAGACTGAGGCTGGTTTAATGAAAACATAAGGTCAGTCAGATAAATTAAAACTGGCACAGAAGATGAATTTTACAGAGAGATGATGCTGTTTTGTAAAACCATTTCTGTGCCAGCTTCAGATGTTACTGACCACTGTCTTCAGCGGGCTGTAACTCAATATTATCTCTTTTCATCACCCATTGCTGGGAAGCCAGTGAATCTTCATTTTCGCTTGTAGCACAGTCTGCTATTTCAGCGACTTTTTCGGATTCACCTGTCGTCTGTACGCACCAGTCGCTTTTGTATTTATTTTTGAAGAGATAGTTTTCCTGATTATTGGGTAATAGCCATAACCGCATGGATGTCAGGTCGGCTAAATCGTTGTTATTCCCTTTACATGCACCGAGTGAGATATTTTCATCAGCAAGATTAGTTTTCAGACATAAGCTGGCGTCAGTAGTGGAAATAATCTTGTTATAACCACTGCCTCTTTCCTCAATGGTAAAAAAGGTCTCTGGTTTGCTACAGTCTGCAAGTGTGGCATTTGCACCGGCTACCGCTGCCAGGCAGAGTGGATTTTCACCCCTTGTGGATATCTGGAAAGTTGGCGGGGCGGCTTCCTCTTCCTCCGCAGCTTTTGCTGCGTCAGCTGCTACTTTTGCTTTTTCAAAGTCTTCCTGTGTTGCAGTAGTTGCGAGTAATTCCTTCACTTTTGCGTCCTGCGCTGTGGCCGTACCAGTACTATTGTTCTGAACATCGCTCAAACAAAGATCACCATATCGGGTGGTAATCACTGACGAGCCAGTTTTCCCATTAAGGGCCCACGCAGTCAGGCACTTATCCTTAAAGTCGACAGCCATAAAATCCCCTTTAAAAAGCGCTCCACTGTTAAAAACGGGAACCCGGCCGAAAAATGCGTCACCGCCATTGCGGTTAAATACCCCAGCCTGATGCGTATGGCCGGCAAACACAGCCAGTACACTAGTGCTATTTAACAGAGCCTTGAATCTATCCCTTTGTGCGTTGGTTGAGCTTGTTACGAAATGGTCGGAATAATCATGCATATTAATTACAATAGCTTTATGCTCAAACATTTCATTTATTAACATGCGATATTGAAGGAAGTCTAATGAATCATTAATATATCGTGTTGCATTTATCCAGTGGTCAAGAGTTGCATGGTAGGTCGGATAATTCTGCAGTTGTATAAAGCGTATATTGCCAGAACTCCATGTGTAGGCGAGACTACCTTCTGTATCCCTCCAGTCAATGTCAACCCCCCCGGGGAGCATATAACTATAGTACTGAATTACTGCTGTAGCCATCGCATCAACAGATTCCCGGGCGCAGGCATTGTAACTCAGATTCGGCCAGTCGGTACAGTAACCAATATTATTGGCATAATCATGGTTTCCCAGTCCCCAGTAATAATTAAATGGTAGTGCCCCAAATATACTGTCAAAACTTGCTCTTTGAGAATTTCGGCCGAATTCAGTAATATCACCATTTATGATCATATAACTTTTATTACTAGACTGAGTTTTAATTCCCGCAATCACATTGCGCATATAGGCTTCCCATGGTCCCTGATTCTCGTTCGGGTTAGCGCTGTTATCCTGACGCCACGCTTGGGGATCGGAGCCAATAATCAGCGAAAAATTTATCGGTGATGCAAGCGGGGTCAGAAAATAGTTTACCAGAATCTGATCATCATCCCGGTCATCATCTTCAGTGTATTTAAGGGTATATTGTTCAGAGCTGGAATTAGCAGCGGTGGCACGGGGGGTGGCTTTAGTATTTTCCAGAGAAAGGGTAAATTTTTCACCGCTGGCCGCCTGATATTCCACTGTTCCATTTGCCTTATCTGTATAACTTGATAAAGCAGTGATGCAAGCAGCGGTTGTGGAGAATGTTATTTTGCCGTTTGCGGGAATAGTGTCAGGAGCACCCTCTTTCCAGCAGGAAGCCTGTAAAGTGGAACTGATTTTAGTCAGTTCAAGGTCTGAACTATTGAAAAAATTGACATGTATTCTGCCCGGAGTTCTGGTTACTTCTCCGTCATCGGTGGAGTCATCAGTGGTATCAGATGTCGTGTCCGTTGTCGTTGATTCAGTAGAGGAGTCTGTTGTAGACGTAGTGTCGGCAGAATCGCCGGTTGTCTGGCTGGTGCTGCTATCGGTAGTGCTGGTCGTGTCTTCTGAGAAGACAGAAAAACAGAGCACAGTCAGACATAACAGTGAATATTTAACGAGTAGCTTGCGCATATCAACCTACCATCATGTTCATGTGGACTTATTAAAAGAAAAATAATTTCCTTCGCGGCTGAAATAATCTCAGGCGAATTAAAATGTTGATTGATAATAATAAATCTACATAGGCAAATTCTTATGCCAGTGCATATGGAAAGCATAGTTGATATGGGTTGTTTTACTTTATGAACATAAAGTGAGAGAGGTGTACGTTATTTTTTGTCAAATAAACTGGCTTGTTTAATATGAAGTTAGTGAAATAATAGGGCAAAAAATTGATTTATTTTCAGATATTTCATCAAGCACTGCGTTGTGTTGGGGAGTTAAGCGTTTTTACGCTAATAATATGAGTCATTGCGCAGAGAGCTATATAAAAGCAAAAACCCTGCCGAAGCAGGGTTTTCTAAATCTGGCTCCTCTGACTGGACTCGAACCAGTGACATACGGATTAACAGTCCGCCGTTCTACCGACTGAACTACAGAGGAATCGTGTGAACGGGGCGCATACTACTGACCCCATACTTATGTGTCAACATCAAAATTAACCTGTTGATTCAATTGGCTAATTTAAAAGCAGTTACGAAATTAATGGAGTTGTTTGGTCGGATTGTGCAGCCCGTTTGACTGTTCTCGCAGGCGGTTGAGGGGGGCCTGGCCATAGAATTGGCAAAAGCGTTGCCACAGTGCCGGGAAACGCGGGGCGAACAGTTCCGGCGCGCTAAAGAAATATTCAGATAACACGGCGAAACATTCCGCGGGATCAGTTGCTGCGTAGGCATCAATGCTGGCCGCACTTTCGCCGACTAAATCGATCTCATCCTGAATGTTATCCATTGCGGCGTGTAGATCGTGCTCCCAGCCAGCCACTTCGCGCAAGGGGATAAGCGGAATACCGCTAGCCCGATCGCCGTTGCGCGTATCGAGTTTATGTGCCACTTCATGAATAATCAGATTGAAGCCAGAAGCATCAAAAGAGTCCTGAATATCAAGCCAGTTAAGCACAATTGGTCCCTGTTGCCAGCTTTGCCCTGACTGCACCAGGCGTTGATTATGTACCAGCCCGATATCATCTTCCCATTCATCATCGACAATAAACGGGGCCGGGTAGATCAGCACTTCGTGAAAGCCATCCAGCCACTCTAGCCCAAGCTCCAGTACCGGTAAGCAAAACAGCAGGCTAATACGCGCACTTTTTAAGGCATCTAAATCGAATCCTTGCAACGGAACCAGGCGTTTTTGCTGCAAAAAACGATGTGCTAAGTGAACAAGTTTGAGTTGTTCATCTGATGACAAATTCGCTAACACCGGGATTTGTAATGCTTCTTCCCACGGCAGTTCCGCATCATCGGCGGATTCCTTCGTTTTCCAGGGCCACTTAATCATCGCTTTGCTCGCAAACTCGCCACTTGAACCAAATTAACCGTACAGGGTCTGTTAAAATGCCAAATTACCTGGCATCATGACAGACATCTTTCAGGAGAGATGCCGGAGCGGCTGAACGGACCGGTCTCGAAAACCGGAGTAGGGGCAACTCTACCGGGGGTTCAAATCCCCCTCTCTCCGCCATTATTCAAGCAGTTAGCGCAAATCGCTTCAACGACTCCCGTCACACTTGGTATGTTAGCTATTCCCGAAGTGGATCTGATTCTACCCCTTCTTGCCTAAACCACCAGCAGAGAAATGCAGCAGAGTTAAGCGAACAAAACCCACTGCCATGCAGTGGGTTTATGGCTAAATTGATATATCTGACAGTACACCACGGGGTATTGCACGGTAGTACCAATACTCGTCATTAATTTTCACTTGCGAGAACTTATTGATGGGCCAGACGTTTTTTTCGCCATCAATAATAGCCGTTATAGTTTGAGCTAACGGGCTGGAGCTGATAATTAACAACTCGCCTTCACTATTGCTATATGCAACAGCCTGATCGGACAGCACTTTTTGTGTACCATTATTGATTACTGAATAATCAAACCCCGTTTTCGTGCGGGTAATATTTTGTGCGCCGTAATATTTCCCATAGTCTTGCGGATCATGGAAAAAGCCAAACTGGCCGCCGCTGTTTTGTAGCTTAGCAAAATGGTAATCGGGAATAGTAAAAGATGATTTATGGCGCGCTAACTCAGTGGCAATTACGTTTAATCGCACATATTCTTGCTGCTCAATACGCGCATACGCCTTGTACATCAGCGTAAAGGACCAGCAGAATGTGATAGCGCATAGTGCGGTAATCGCCGCGACGCCAATAACGTTCTTCTTATCCTTGCGCTCTAGCAGCGCAGTTGCAATGAACGACACGGCAAATAAAAAGAACATAAAGGTGCCGTTCACGACTCTGTCGGGGTAAGACGGGGCAGCAAACATAATCAATACTGAACCAATAGCGGTACAGGTCATTAAACCAGCGGCAATAAACTTCTGCTTATTAAGAGTGTGTCTGTTATTTTTATTCAGCCAGACAACCAGCAGAAGTAGCACCAGCACCACATAGCAGATCCAAATTAAAGCAAGATGATTATGTACCCGCTCAGTTAAATGGATGGCAATTCGTTCGAAGATCGATTTTCCGTACCAGGCGGCATGTGAGTCACTACTGGCTCTGGCAAAATTTCCCGGTGACAAAACTAAAACAGAGGCACCGATAATAGCGGATAGCGCATAGATAATTTTATTTTGATAGAGTTTTTTCTCATGCCATAAATCATATGCGATGGCCAGCAAAGAAAGAGCAACCACGAATGGAGCCACGCTTTCGTTCGAGCAACCGGCGAAAAGACTCAACACAATCAGCAGCAGCGATGTCTCTTTTTTATGTGCTATCGTTGCATTATACATGGCGTAAATCCATGCTGCGACGAATAAATTAGTCCACAAGTAATTCGCCGCGCCGACAAGCCAAAACGTGGTTTGCCCTAAATTCGGATTCGCTATCCAGTACGTCAGAAAGACTAAAGGAAATAAAATATTATCGTTTTTATTCCATTTCAACGAACCGCTGGGCGTCTTCACTATCAGATAGCAGAAGGCCAGAACCGCGAAGGCAGTTGCAAAAGCGTAAATAAATTGCGACTGGGTAATCAGCAACAATGAGCTAACATAATCTGCAATGATCCTGCCACTCCAGGTCATATAGTGATTGTAATGCGCCTCAGGTGATATACCCAACAGGTAGTACCGGTAATCATCAGAATGTATCGGCGTATGCCACTCAATAATAAAAATAGAGAGGAAAGCGATTAATAAAATAATCGTGGAGTGTACTTTTCCCATGTTAATTAACGTTCCGTATAAGCATTTTTGTTTTTAATGATATATCGAGGTCTGCTTTTCACTTCGCTATAGATACGACCGATATATTCTCCCAACACGCCGATACCAATAAGCTGGACACCACCCAGAAATAGAATCGAAACCAGCAGAGAAGGGTAACCGCGCACCGGGTTACCGAAGAACAGGGTTTCAACGATCATCCATGAACCGTAAAGAAACGCCACACTGGCAACGAGCAGACCAATGTATGTCCAGATACGTAGCGGAATAGTTGAAAAGCTGGTAATCCCTTCCAGCGCCAGATTCCATAGTTTCCAACCATTGAATTTGGACTTGCCAGCAATCCGCTCAGCACGGATGTATTCGACAATTTCTGTTTTACCGCCGACCCATGAAAGTATCCCTTTCATAAAAAGGTTTCGTTCCGGCATTTTCTTGATATTGTCGACCACTTCACGGGACATCAACCTAAAATCGCCGACGTTTTCCTCAATTTGTGGTGAGCTAATTTTATTATGCAGGCGATAAAACCACTCAGCCGTTTTACGTTTTAGCCTGCCGTCCGTGGTGCGGTCAGAACGCTTTGCTAGCACCATATCCGCGCCGGCCTGCCATTTTTCTACCAGATGAGGAATCACCTCAACCGGATCCTGAAGGTCGACATCTATCGGGATAACGGCTTCGCCGGTAGCATGCTCAAGACCAGCAAACAGAGCGGGCTCTTTGCCGAAGTTGCGGGTGAACGACAGTGAGATCACCAGTGGATCGGCAAGCGCCAGGGCATTGATAATCGACTCTGTCGCATCGCTGCTCCCGTCATTGACAAAGACTATTTCGACATCGAGTTGAGACAATGCCTGATGCTCCCGCACTGTCTTGTAAAAGATAGGTATTGCGTCCTCCTCATTGAAGACTGGCACGACCAAAGAAATTCTCATTACGCTTCCCTGAACACGATATATTTTGAATAGATGAATCCACAGACCAGACTAAGTGCGGAAAAACTGACCAAAGTGAGTAACGCGGGCAGGTGACAGCGGTCAGCAGCCCAGCCCACAGTCGCGCTAAGCGCCCCCATAAACCCAATATAGAGCATATAGCGGGAAGTTGTGGTTTTGGATCTGAAGGTGAACCTTGCATTGGCGAAAAAGCTAAAAGTGACAGCTACAACAAACCCCACAAGGTTAGCAACCATCTGGTTGGATTGCAGCAAACTGATACAGATAGCGAATGTTAACCAGTGTATAAGGGTATTTACAAGGCCAACGGATGTATAACGGGCAAATAGCTTTAGCATCTCATTGAGTAACTGTTTTCATGACCAAATGCTGCCAGCAGCAGTTCTTTAAAGTTCAATGATAGCACGTTTATCAAGAAGATATCTCCCCTGTGGCGCAGGCAAAAAAAACCTGGCATAACGCGCCAGGGAGATTTGCCATTAAGATAGCAATAAAGAGTAAGAAGATAAATAATAATGACCCTGAAATAATTGCACAAACAGGATGGTAATTATATTCGCTTTAAACGAGTGGTTAATTATTTATTTTGAAAATGAAATTGTATTGATATATACATTTTATGTTTGCTTCTATCCTTCAATACTAATGAGCCTTCATGTATGCTTTGTTATAAATGAACATTCTGAGGCCGTTAGGGATGGATTTAATCGACTGGCAGCACCGTTTCGACACATGGATTTCCCATTACTATAATCAGGCGGACTGTGCACATGATATTGCGCATTTTCGCCGGGTGTGGAAAACAGCACAAGCGCTGATGGAAGGGCTGCAGGTTGATGGGATGGTTATCCTTACTGCTGCTTATTTTCATGATATTGTCAGCCTTGCGAAAAATCACCCACAGCGTCATCTTTCTTCAAAGATGGCGGCGCAAAAAACGACTGAAATTCTGCAGAAAGATTTCCCGGATTTTCCCCCTGGGCTGTATTCGGCAGTTTCTCATGCCATAGAAGCGCATAGTTTTAGTGCTAAGATCGCGACGCAAACCCTTGAAGCAAAAATCGTACAGGATGCCGATCGCCTCGAAACGTTGGGGGCCATTGGTCTTGCCCGTGTTTTTGCCGTTGCAGGATCATTAGGCACCGCGTTATTTGATGGTGACGATCCCTTTGCTGAGCAGCGGGAATTGGATGACAGGGCTTTTGCGCTCGATCACTTCCGCTGTAAGCTTTTGGATCTGCCGGCAACCATGCAAACAGAAAAAGGCCGCGCGCTGGCCCGCACTAACGCTATGTTCCTGGTACACTATATGGCGAAGCTTAGCGCAGAGTTACAGGGAGAGCATATGTCCATTGACGAAGAAATTCTGCGCCGGTTTGCCCTATAGAAACCCTTACGAGGAAGCATAATGGCGGATGTTCATAACAAAGCGATCCGCAGTAAAAATATGCGCGCGATTGGTACAAGGGACACGGCCATAGAGAAGCGCCTTGCCTCTTGCCTGACATCATTGGAACTGGACTACCATGTGCAGGATAGCGCTCTGCCTGGGCGGCCTGACTTTGTGCTGGATGAGTACGGTTGTGTGATTTTTACCCACGGCTGCTTCTGGCATCGTCATCACTGTTATCTGTTTAAAGTTCCGGCGACGCGCACCGATTTTTGGTTGGAGAAGATCGGCAAAAATGTTGAGCGTGATGCCCGGGATAACGCATTATTGCTGGAGCAGGGGTGGCGGGTATTGATTGTCTGGGAATGCGCGCTACGTGGGCGCATGAAACTTAGCGATCAGGCATTAAGCGAGCGACTGGAAGAGTGGATCTGCGAGGGAGGCAAGGCCGCGCAGATCGACACGCAAGGCATTCACGACATGGGCGTTATTTCTGCTCCCCACAAGGCGTAGGAGGTTGCAGCAGGTACTTGCCGAGTGTCACCAATACTACCGCCATAATAATGATGCCCAGGGCCAGCCATTCAACAGATGAAAGATGTTCACCGCCGAAGCCCGTACCGAGCAGTACGGCAACCACCGGGTTAACATATGCATAGCTGGTGGCAACCGCCGGGCTGACATTTCGAATCAGATACATATAAGCGTTAATGGCAATAATCGATCCAAATAACGCGAGGTAGCCCACGGCCATAAACCCCTGTAAAGAGGGGAGTGTAGTTAGCCGTTCTCCCGTAAAGGCCGAAGCCGCGAGTAGCACTATTCCCGCCGCCAGCATCTCAATTGCCCCCGCCATCATGCCGTCGGGAAGCTCAACTCGTGCACCATACACTGAACCAAACGCCCAGCTTATTGAGCCAATCAGGATCAGTAACCCTCCCCATGGATTGCCGCTTAAGTTGCCGCCGCTGTTGAGTAAAATAATCCCAGCCAGGCCAATAGCAATCCCTGTCCACTCCAGCTTGCGTGTCGGGATGCCAAAAAAATGGCTAAAACACAACGTAAACAGTGGAACGGTCGCCACCACTACAGCCGCGATGCCAGAGGGCACATTTTGATGCTCGGCTACCGTTACCAGGCCATTGCCCACCGCAAGTAGCAGAACACCGACAATCGCCGCATTAACTAATGGGCGTAGCGGAGGCAATTTATGGCCTGTCAGTAATAAAAAGAGCAGTAACAAGAGGCCTGCAGAGAGAAAACGAACCCCCGCCATCATAAAAGGTGGCCAGCTTTCAACGCCAATGCGGATAACAAAGTACGTGGAACCCCAGATGATATAGAGCGCAAAAAGCGCACCAATAAGTGGTAAAACTTGTCTGAATTGCATACTACCTCACGGCAATCACTATTAGGCTTATAGTAAATGCCAAAACTATCTTGCTGGCGAGAAGATAATTGTGGCGGCAGCATTAAATTTTTGTTGACGCAGCGCAGCAATTTTCGTTCTTCTTTTTTTACATCATACTAATAAAGCGTAAACGAAAGTCCTACGCAGACGCGTAACGTAACATAACCAAAAGGAAGAATATTTTGGCAGGAAGTAGTCTTTTAACTTTACTTGATGATATTGCCACGTTGCTGGATGACATTTCTGTCATGGGCAAGCTGGCGGCAAAAAAGACCGCTGGTGTACTGGGAGATGATCTCTCACTGAATGCTCAGCAAGTGACAGGTGTTCGCGCAAACCGAGAACTACCGGTGGTCTGGAGTGTGGCCCGCGGATCGCTGCTCAATAAGGTGATCCTGGTACCCCTTGCGCTGTTAATTAGCGCCTTTATTCCCTGGGCCATTACACCGTTATTAATGGTCGGTGGGGCGTTCTTATGTTTTGAGGGCGTCGAAAAGGTGTTGCACAGTTTCGAAGCTCGCAAAGAAAAAGAGACACCGCAAGCGCGACAGCAGCGACTAGAAGCGTTGGCTGCACAAGACCCGCTGCAATTTGAGAAGGACAAAGTGAAAGGGGCAGTGCGCACCGACTTTATCCTTTCGGCAGAGATCGTGGCGATTACTTTGGGTATTGTTGCTGATGCGCCGTTACTGAATCAGGTACTGATACTTTCCGGGATTGCCCTGTTGGTAACCATTGGTGTTTATGGCCTGGTGGGAATTATCGTCAAGCTTGACGATATGGGCTACTGGTTGGCTGAGAAAAAAAACGTGCTGGCGAAGGTGCTGGGTAAGGGACTGTTGGTTATCGCCCCGTGGTTAATGAAAATTTTGTCGGTGGTGGGTACGCTGGCAATGTTTTTAGTCGGTGGCGGGATTGTTGTGCATGGCATTGCCGCGCTGCATCATGCCATTGAAGATTTTGCCGCCGGGCAGAATGCGCTATTGCAGACGTTAACGCCAGTGCTGGCTAATTTGCTATTGGGCTTTGTGATTGGCGCGATTGTGGTAACCATCGTCAAGTTGATTGGCCGTTTGCGCGGTCATGCGCACTAAATTTTCGCGTCAGTAATTATGCAAAATCAACTAACTTCGTCTAAGGTGAAAAAGTTTCGCTTTGATACAGGAGGCAGCGATGGTCTTTTTGGTCGGCGATGAAGTTCAGTCAAAAGAGGGTGGTCCGTACATGATTGTTACCGGCTATGCCAGTGGTATGGTCGAGTGTCGGTGGTACGATGGCTACGGTGTCAAACGGGAAGCCTTCCGGGAAGATGAATTGATGCCAGGCAACAAACAGAGGCTTCCTGAAGAGGCCTAACCTCTGAAACGCCCGGTTTAACGCCGGGCGTTTTACTGCCTACGGTGAACGAATGTGGCTCTCACCATCCCAGATTATGAGGATGAGCCAAGAAGCTGCTCTAACCCTTCCTGCCAGCCGGCAGCCCCTTCCTGGGTGGTGTGATAGACCCGCTCGGGGGTATCGTCACGCAGCGTTACCCCCTGGCGATTTAATCCTTTCACCACGATGGCATAATCCACACTGTCCAGCAGAGGAGCATCATTTGGCCCGTCACCCAGGCCAATTGTGAAATAATGCTTACCCGTTTTATGGTGAAACTGTCGCGTTAACCAGTCTACGGCCTGGTCTTTACCACCGCGTTCATCCAACACATGCCAGAAACGCGCGCCCTGCACAAAACGCAGGCCCAATTGCGCTAGCGCCTGATCAAAATCGGCCATCTCTGCATCACCATCTCGCCAGATAAGCGTTTCTGAAGCTTCCTGTAAGCGCGCGAGGCTAGCCTGTGCTACGGTCAGGCCTGTGAGTTCTGCCAGCACGTGTTCATCCAGTTCAGCAAAGGTGGTGAATTTCCAGCCATGATCGTGGCGCAGTTGGCTGAGCACTTTGGCTATCTCTTCATGAGGGGAGCCTGTGATGATGCGCGGAAAATTGTCATCATCCTGCCAGCGCTCATCTAACTGAATTACCGCACCGTTCTCGGCGATAAGCGGCAATCCTTGCAAACCAAGTGTCTTTTGTAACGCAATCATCTCGGCAGCCGTCTTACTGCTACACAGAATAATCGGGATCTGATGTTCACACAGGCGGGAAAGCCAGTCGGCGGCAGCATGCCAGTCACCGGTATGGCTATCGCAAAGTGTGCCCTCGACATCGGTGAAAATCAGCAATGGATCATGCAGACTCGGCATCCTCAGCTCCTTTACTATCAATAAATGGAAGACTCTGTTTAGGAATTTTCTTAATTTTGTGTTTCTGTTTTAGATTCATTTACTCACGTTAATTTATATAGCGCCCAGGTCTGGACTGGGATTGCAAGGGATGAAGCTCTATTGTCATGCACAAAAAGTTGTTTTGGCTAATTATTCACCGTGGTGATAATTGTTGTCATAAGGCGACTTTGTCGATAGAGTGCCGCTACATCAGATTCCCTGGTGTACGAATTTTTAAGTGTTTCTTGCGCAAGCAAGTTCATCCCGGCCGTTCCCGCGACCGGGATGTTTCTTTAGCGATTGGCCTCAGTGAAGCTAAAATCATGTACGTCCAGTTCAAATGCTTCCGCCAGTTCCCGCCATGTGTGATACTCCCGGCCATCAATGCTCACCCGTTCGTCATCCACGCGGCGTACTTCACCCTCGCTGATTTCATTGATTGCCGCCAGTAAGGCATCGACATCGACTTTCAAGTCCTGCCTGGCGGCGTCGCCATACTCTTTGTCGCTCTTCATGCAGTCACCTCATTCGCCTTACCGATATTAAGTATAGTGAGAGAAAAAAATGACAGCCAAACCTGACAAACGCTGTCATGAAGGCCGTTTTGTTCTAAACTGGCCTAAATGTTACAGGAGGAGTGTTATGAAGGTTAATGATCGGGTGACGGTCAAGACGGACGGGGGACCACGCCGTCCTGGCGTTGTATTGGCTGTTGAGCCATTCAGTGAAGGCACTATGTACCTGGTTTCTCTTGAAGATTACCCGCTCGGCATTTGGTTCTTTAATGAAAAGGATCACCCGGACGGGGTATTTGTCGAAGCCGCAGACTAGAGATTCGCCCTCCTGTTAGGGAGGGGGAATTAATAACATTCTTTTAACGCATATTAACAAATATACCTGTGGTGACATTATCTGTCAGACGCACAACATGGTAAATCACTTGTTTATTATGTGTTTTAATTTTTCTTTTAATATTCCCCTTATGTGATGATACCGTTTTGGCTTTAATATTCATTTGGTCGGAAATTTGAATCGTATCTTGTCCAGACATCCACATTTTCAACATGCTGGACTCGGTGCGACTTAGTGAAAGCGTCGGCAAATTAACCGTTCCAACACTTTTTTTCTCTTTGTTGAGGTAATTTCCCAGAATATTATCTAATGATTCCGGTTTGATTGATTTAGAACTAATCAATAAGTTTTTGCGAACCAAAAGGTATTCATCAAAGTGGATATTGGCAATTGCCATAAAAACAATAAACAGGGTTCGAGGGTGTTGATTAATAACTTGTTTTATATGCTGACTGCTATTCGGATCATGGATAAAGCAGTCCTCATTAATGAACACCACAGATGGCTGAAGTGTGATGCAAGCTGTTTCGAGTTCCTCAACGGTCTGTATATCGCTGATTTCCCGTTTTTTTACCCCCCGGCTAGTCAGATACCCTGTTAATCCCAACCGGGTATAACTGCATAAATCCATAATAATCGTTGACATGGCATACCCTCACTCAATGCGTAACGATAATTTACCACCCGCCAAAAGCTTCAGAAGCCATACAGGGAAAACTAATATAACTAAAGTGCAGGACGAAGACTTAAGGCGAATCCACTATCCCGTAAAGTTACGTATAATTTGCCAGGAAACCTCTTAAAGTAAAGTAAATGTTGTGTTATGTGAGAACGTTAAAAACAAATAAACCGCGCCAGATATATCCTGGCAGATGTTTTTCGATCTAATTTTTAGGATTATCCTTAAAGAAAACATTACCAACGCTAAGGTTGGCTATTCTGTGGCAACTCGCTAACGATATCAGCTAACAGATTGAATAGTTCGCTGAACAAACGTTCACAGAACGGTGCAACCAGTGGCATCATTGCGGTGATGAGCAAAATACCAACGCTAAGCGTAACCGGGAAACCGATGACAAACACCGATAGTTGCGGTGCCATACGGTTTAATAAACCTAATGAGAGGTTAATGGTCAGCAGTAAGGTGATAATCGGCAACGCCAGCATAAGGCCATTGAGGAATATCATGCCTGCCGCTCGGGTCAGAGCCAGATAAGCATTACTGTTCACCGGATCGCCACCGATAGGCAGCGTATGGAAGGTATCGACCAGCATGGAAATTAACCACAAATGGCCGTTAAAGGTGAGAAATAACAACATCGCCAGCATATCAAGAATACGCGCCAGCACAGGCATATTGAGATGGCTGGTGGGATCAATAAAAGTTGCAAACGAAAGGCCCATTTGCAGGCCAATAACTTCACCGGCGTGACGAATAGCGGCAAATGCAAATTGCATGGTGAAGCCGATTGCGACGCCGATTAAAATTTGTTGTGCTCCCAGCCACAACGCTTCAGCAGAAAATATAGCGACGTTGGGTACCGGAGGTAGGGTCGGCGCGATGACCACCGTAATAATTAGCCCAAGACCGAGTTTTACCCGGCGTGGAATACGGGATTCACTGAGAACCGGGGCGGTCATAATTAGCGCCAGCACGCGCAGCAGCGGCCAGAAATAGATGCTCAACCAGGTGAGCCACTGATCGCTGGTAATATTCAGCATAAGCTGTCTTACCCGATGATATAAGGAATGTTGTTAAACAGGGCGCGCATGTAATCGAGTAATAAATTCAGCATCCACGGCCCGGCAACGACGATTGCGATAAATACGGCGACGATTTTTGGGATAAAAGAGAGTGTCATTTCGTTGATTTGCGTCGCCGCCTGCAAAATACTGATCACCAGCCCGGTAATCAGCGCTACCAGCAGCAATGGAGCGGCGAGAGCGAGTGCCACTTTCATCGCCTCTGTGCCCATCATCATCACCGATTCTGGTGTCATGCTTTACTCCTAACTGTAGAAACTTTGCGCCAGCGAACCGACCAGCAACTGCCAGCCATCAACCAACACGAATAGCATTAACTTGAAGGGCAGGGCGATGGTCGCTGGTGGAACCATCATCATCCCCAGCGCCATCAGAACGCTGGCGATCACCAGGTCGATAATCAGGAAAGGGATGAAAATCGTAAAACCGATTTGAAAAGCGGTTTTCAGCTCACTGGTGACATAGGCAGGCAGCAAAATGCGCATAGGAACGACTTCTGGGCCTTGTATCGGCGCGCTATTGGCGAGACGAGCAAAGAGGGCCAGGTCCGCTTCACGCGTCTGACGTAGCATAAATTCACGCAGCGGTTGTGCGCCACGTTCCAGCGCGACATCAACGGAAATCTTGCTTTCGCTGAAAGGTTGATAGGCCTCGGTATAAATTTTGTCGATCACCGGGGACATAATAAAAAAGGTCAAAAAGAGCGCCAGCCCGAGCAGCACCTGATTTGGTGGCGCAGAGGGCGTACCCAGCGCATTGCGCAGCAGGCCAAAGACGATAATGATGCGGGTAAAGCTCGTCATCATTAACAAAATAGCGGGCAGAAAGGTGAGAGAGGTAATAAATACCAGCGTCTGCACCGGTAGTGACCAACTTTGGCCGCCATTTGCCAGCGGCTGGCTTATCAGTCCCGGAAGTTGCGCGAATGCGGCAGGGGCAACCAGCCATAAACCGGCCAGCGCTAAGGGTAACAAACGGCGCATCAGGATCTCCCGGAACGCTTGAGCAAATTCTTCATCACGGATTGAAAATCCGCATTTTTTTCGTTCACGACGTCATTTTCGGCCGTCATGGGAGGAAGTTTGTGCAACAGATTGATATGAGTCGGCGTTACGCCGAGTACCAGGCGTCCATCTTCTACATCGACAATCACCACGCGTTCACGCGGGCCGACGGTGGTACTGGCGCTCACTTTCAACGCGCCCGCACTGGCGGTTTTGCCGCCAAAACCCAGGCGTTTTACCAGCCATGCGGCCAGCAGAATCATGGCGATTATGCCAAACAGCGCGCCACTGACTTGTAACAGTGGCGAACCTGAAATGGCGGACGGTTGTGCAACCGTAGCCTGCGTTTTCATAACGTACTCAACGACTCAGACGACGCATACGCTCGGAAGGCGTGATGATGTCGGTAATACGCACGCCATATTTATCGGCGACAACAACTACCTCACCCTGGGCAATCAGGTAACCGTTGATCAGGATATCCAGCGGCTCACCCGCTAACCCGTCAAGGGCAACCACTGAACCTTGCGTCAAACGCAGCAGCTCCTTGATGGTCATACGGGTACGACCCAGTTCAACCGTCAACTTAACCGGGATATCCATTATCAAATCGATATCCTGCAGCGTGCCGCTAACTTCACCACCGCCCAATTGCTGGAATACGGCATCAGCCGCGCTTTTGTTTGTGGTAGTGGTTTTTTGTTCGTTCAACGCGTCAGCCCACAGATCGTCCATTGCTCCGTTATCCTCATCGGACGGATTGTTAATATCACTCATTTGGGCTGTTCCTCATTCAGCGAATTCAAAATCGGGTTTATCAGATGCTCTACGCGTAACGCATATTGTCCGTTGACCGTGCCATACTGGCTGGTAAGCACCGGGACGCCATCTACATGAGCAATAATGCGATCGGGTTTATCAATTGGCAGTACATCGCCAGGTTGCAACTTCAGAATTTGCGACAGACGCAGGGGAATATCAGCGAAATTAGCAATCAAATTCAGTTCAGAGTGCTGAACCTGGCGTACCAGGTTATCGCGCCAGTTCTGATCCTCATTACGTGAGTTTTCCAGCGGCGGGTTAACCAGCGTTTCGCGCAGCGGTTCGATCATGCTGAACGGCAGACAGATATTGAACTCGCCGGTAAGGTTACCGATCTCCACATGGAACGGCGTATTCACCACAATATCGTTTGGCGAGGTCGTAATATTGGTAAACTTCACCTGCATTTCCGAACGAACATACTCTACGTCCAATGGGTGGATGGCTTTCCACGCATCGCTGTAAGCTTCCAGCGCCAGTTTGAGCATGCGATTGATAACGCGCTGTTCTGTATGAGTAAACTCACGCCCTTCCACTTTTGTTGGAAAACGCCCATCACCACCAAACAGGTTATCTACGGCGATAAACACCAGGCTTGGAGAGAAGACAAACAAGCCCGTTCCGCGCAGCGGCTTCAGGTGGATCAGGTTGAGGTTGGTCGGAACCGGCAAGTTACGCGCAAATTCGTGGTAGGGCTGAATGCGAATCGCGCCAACGGTAATATCCGGGCTACGACGCAGCAGGTTAAATAACCCCATACGAAACTGACGCGCAAAACGTTCGTTGATGATCTCCAGCGCTTGCAGGCGTTCACGCACCACGCGGCGTTGGGTATTGGGATCATAGGGGCGAATATCGTTATCGCCTGCCATACCCGGTTTGGGATCATCGTTTTTGTCGCTGTCTCCATTGAGCAGCGCATCGATTTCGGCCTGAGAAAGAATGCTATCGCCCATGTCTTTACCGCAAAATGAAAGCTGTATAAAGAACGTCAGTGACTTCCTGCTTAGGTTGTCCTGGCACTAGTGGCGTTGCGATTGTCTCTTTTATCGCGGTAGCAAGATTCTGCTTGCCTTCGTTGGTTGCAAGTTGCGTCGCATCCTGACGTGAGAACAGTAACAACAGGCGGCTACGTACTTCTGGCAGATATTCGCTCAGCCTGGCGCGCGTGGCGTCATCTTTCAGACGCAGCGTAATGCCCACGTAGAGCACGCGATCGGCATCACCCAGATTGACAGTAAAGGTATCCAGAGCAAAAAAGACCGGGGCAGGCGGCGGTGGAGCTTCCACTTTCGCGTTTGCTACAGGTTGCTGATGCATACGCCAGTAACTGTAACCAGCGGTGGCGCATGCCGCGAGGGTGATTAACACCAACAGCGGGATCCAAATAGAGCGCTTGCGTTTTTTGTTAATAGCGGAGTCAGTCATCTGATACGGGCTTCCTGTTAGTACTGCTTTTGAGCTGATTATCCCGTGTCCTGTCCCTGTCAAAGCGCGGAAAAGACGGGGATAATCATGCTACCTCTGGCGTTTAGGCAAAGATGTCGACTGCGCCATTGCCACGAGCGGCTGACTGCAGGCTTGCCGGAGTGATTAACGCCTCGTCATCTTCCGTGCCAAACAGATCACCGCTACCCGAACGAGAAGCTTGTTGCTGTGACGATTGCTGCTGCTGTTGTCCGGCAAAACTCTCGCTGCTGATGCTACTTTGACCCAGTTGGATGCCACTCTCTGCCAGCGAGGTACGCAGTACCGGAAGCGCTGCCTCCAGTGCCTGGCGAACATGACTATGGGCAGAAACCATCTGCAATTGCGCCTGGTTATCCTCCAGTTTGATGGAGATCTGTACCTGGCCAAGATCTTCCGGATGCAATCGTAATTCAGCGCTCTGTTGACCCTGGCGGGTAAACAGGGTGATGTGTTGACTGATATTCTGCTGCCATTCATGGCTGCCCAACGGTGCGCTCACCACCGGGGCGGCAACGGGCGCACTCGCTTGCGCCGCACTCACCGCTGTCGTCACCGGTGCGAGGCTGACGGTAGTATTGGTGGTTTGCAGTGCATCCTTATTATCCTGCTTCAGGGCCGCGGATGAGGCGAGAAGTGCAGCTTGTTGTGCATCTTCAGCAGCCTGGAAGGAGCCAGTGCTGGCGGTATTTTTATCGCTATTTGCAGCAGCGTGGTGCAGATCGGTATCCGTCGCGGCAGGTAACGCACTGGTACGCAGCGTACTGGCGGTTACCGAGGTGGTCTGCGCGGTGTCAATTGCGCTGGCGGCAGAACTGGTCTGTGTTGCACTCGCTAATTGTGTTTGTTGGTGCGGCAACATCGCCATGAGCGCGCTCAGCCCAGCCAGTTCTTCATCGCTAAGTGTGGTGTTTTCATCGTCTGTTTGCGCAGTTTTGCTTAAAGCTGCCAGTACATCGCTCTTGCCAGCAGGGGTCAGCCCCGAAACGAGTTGTTGAACGTCGCTTGCGCTTTCGGCAGTTGCATCAATCTCGGCTTTGGTACTCTGGCGCGCCAGTAAATCAGCCAGTTTTTGCGCGGGCGTTTGCGTCTCTTGCTGGGTATCAGTACTTAGTTTACCCTTGGTTTGCTTGCCGCCTGCGAGCGCTGCTTGTAGATCGGCAAGGGTCAGCGGCGCATCGCTCTCTTGTCCTGAGCTGGATAAGGCCCCGGTCAACAGAGCAAGAAAATCCTGCGCGGAATCGCCGCCTGCGCTGCCTGTTTGCACGCTGGTGGTGGCATCTGATTCTGTAACTAGCAGTTTTGGCAACGTGATCATTCAATTTTCCTCAGGGTTGCTCGCTGTGCGAACTCATCCATTTTTTTCTGATCGAGACGGTTTTCCGCAAGCAGTGCTGCGGCGCTTTGCCGGTCCTGTAAGGTCTGCCAGGCTTGCAAGCGTTGTTTTTTTTCACGCCAGAAACCCAGCGCGTTTTCAACTTTTTGCGTCCACTGCGAAAGCTGTTGACGGTGCTGTTCAATCGCTTTTTCCAGGGTCTGAATAAATTGCTGATAGTTTTGCCAGCGCTGATTATCGATCCCCTGGCTCATGTCATTATTCAAACTGCTGCGATATTCATGCTGATAATCGATCAGCATTTTTAATTGCTCTTCTGCTTGCTGGCAGCCACGGCGCATCTCACCTAATCTCAGTGCTGCGTCGTCTACCTCTTTCTCTGCCAGATCCTTTAGCGTCGTCAATGCGCTATGTTGCGTCATAAAGTCAGCTCTCCACTACCTTATGCTGTCGGAAAGATCAGCTCTAATGCCTGCAGGGAATCTTCCCAGCCGGCACGCTCGAAAATGCCTTGTTGTAAAAAAGCCTCCAGTTGCGGCCATAACGTGATGGCTTTATCCAGCATCGGATCACTGCCCCGTGCATAGGCCCCTACGCTGACCAGGTCACGGTTTCTCTGGAAACTCGACAATAACTGTTTGAAGTGGCGCACCCGCGCATAGTGTTGCTCAGTAATCAATGCCGTCATCGCACGGCTGATGGAGGCTTCGATGTCGATAGCCGGGTAGTGGCCCGCTTCCGCCAGACGGCGCGACAATACGATATGTCCATCAAGGATGGCGCGTGCAGAGTCAGCAATAGGATCCTGCTGGTCGTCCCCCTCGGTGAGGACGGTATAAAATGCGGTAATAGAACCGCCGCCATGAATACCGTTACCCGCGCGCTCGACAAGGGCTGGTAATTTGGCAAACACAGAAGGTGGATAGCCTTTTGTCGCTGGCGGCTCGCCAATGGCCAGCGCGATTTCACGCTGCGCCATCGCGTAGCGGGTCAGAGAGTCCATAATCAACAGCACATGCTGACCACGATCGCGGAAATCTTCTGCAATGCGGGTGGCATAAGCCGCGCCTTGCATACGTAATAACGGGGAAACATCCGCCGGAGCGGCGATCACGACCGAACGGGCACGGCCATCTGCACCGAGGATATTTTCGATAAAATCTTTTACTTCACGGCCACGTTCACCGATTAGCCCAACAACAATGACATCAGCCTGGGTGTATCGGGCCATCATGCCTAACAGCACGCTTTTACCGACGCCGGAACCGGCAAATAACCCCATGCGTTGACCACGTCCAACGGTGAGCAACGCATTTATCGCGCGTACGCCGGTATCAAGCACATGTTCAATAGCCGTTCGCTGCAATGGGTTAAAGGGTTGGGTAATCAATGCGCCGGTTTCACCCGTGTCGGGGGCCGGCAGACCATCAAGCGGTTTACCGCCGCCATCCAGCACGCGACCCAACAGGGCAGGGCCGAGTGGTAATTGTTTGCCGCTTTGTAAACCATCTGCCTGGGAGCTGCGGGCATAGACGCGTGCGCCCGGTAAAATGCCTTCCACCTCTTCAAGAGGCATCAGAAAGAGGCGTTGGCCGTTGAAACCGACCACTTCGCTTTCCACTTCACGCGTTTCGCTACCATCCTGGCGTTCAATGATGCAGGTTGCACCCAACGGCAGTTGCAGCCCGGTGGCTTCTAAGACCAGGCCGGTTGCACGTGTCAGGCGACCATAGCGCCGCACCGAGGGCAGCTGTGCCATTTTCGTTTCAAAATTGTCCAGCGCGGTCAGCCAGCGGTTCAAACGTGCAGTCATCAAACCACTCCCGGCGCCGCCAGGCGGCACAGTTCTTGCCAACGGGTAGCCACGCTAGCATCGAGATCGCCTTCATCGGCTGACACTTTGCAACCGCCCGGGTGCAGGGTCGGATCGCCGCGTAACCTCCAGCCATGCAGGCTAAGCGTTGCGCCAAGCATCTCTTCCACGCGCTGTAAATCGTCCGGATGAACGCGTAGCTGCGGTTTGCCGCTAAACAGCGGTTCTTGCTGCAACAACAACTGGATCTGTTTAATCAGCGCGCTATTGTCGACGCAGGGCACCTGGCCCATCACCTGGCGTGCTGCCTCCAACGCCATCTGCATCAGGCGGGAAGCGATAACGCTGTCCAGCGCATCAAGGGTGTACTGAAATTCACTCACCAGTTGCTGCATCCGCGCATGGAGTGGTGCTTGCTGCTGGCGTGCCTGGTTCTGCCCCTCTTCTTGCCCCTGCGCCAAACCTTGCTGGTAGCCTTGCTCCTGGCCGGCCTTGCGGCCTTCCGCCAGGCCGGCGTTATAACCGGCTTCGTGGGCCTGCATCTGAATCTGTGCGAGCTGTTGCTGCTGCCTTTGTTGCTCAGTGAGCTCGTCTTGCTCCTCTTCAGTAGCAGGTTCATCCTGCATCAGCTGAGGGGCAAACTCGCTGGTCTGGGGAAAGGCCAGATCGTCTGGTTTCCAGACTTTCCATGGCAATTCATTAGACATAGGTATCCTCGCCGCTGCCAATTACCATTTCGCCGGTTTCCGCCAGACGACGAACAATAAGCAGGATTGCTTTCTGTTCGTTTTCCACCTGGGAGAGACGCACCGGGCCGCGGTTGGCAAGGTCGTCGCGCAGAATATCGGCAGCACGCTGCGACATGTTGCGCAGGAACTTCTCACGCAGCGGTTGTTCGGCGCCTTTGAGGGCGATAAGCAGCGATTCGGAGTCCACTTCCTGTAGCAGGCGTTGGATACTGCGATCGTCCACCTCGACCAGGTTTTCGAACAGGAACATTTCGTCGATAATTTTCTGGGCCAGCTCGCCGTCGAACTCGCGCACCGCGGTGATGACCGCTTCTTCCTGCTGCGTTTTCATCAGGTTGATGATTTCCGCCGCCGTTCTTACGCCGCCCATTTTGCTGCGCTTGAGGTTCTGACCGTCGAGTAGGTTGTTCAGCACTTCGGTCAATTCCGCCAGCGCCGCAGGCTGTACACCACCGAACGTAGCGATACGTAGCATCACATCGTGACGCATACGCTCGTCAAACAGCGCAAGAATATCGGCAGCCTGCGAACGTTTGAGGTGCACAAGGATGGTAGCGATAATCTGTGGATGCTCGTCGCGGATAAGATCGGCGGCGGTCTGCGGTTCCATAAAGTTGAGCGTTTCGATGCCGCTGGTGGTATCGCGTGTTTCGAGAATATCTTCCAGCAGGCTGGAAGCACGCTCTTCGCCGAGCGCCTTGACCAGCACGGAACGTAAGTAGTCGTTGGCGTTGATATTCAGGGCGGCAAATTGTTCGGCCTCCTGCTCAAACTCCTGCAACACGTCCATAAGCTGTTTGTTGGAGATCTGACGTACACTGGCCATCGCGGTACTCAGATGCTGCACTTCACGGGCGGAGAGGTGTTTAAACACCTCAGCCGCACGATCTTCGCCAATGGTCATCAGCAGGATGACGCTTTTGTCCGTTCCGGAAAGATTATTGCTCATGTTCGTTACTCATCCACTGGCGAATGACCAGCGCCACGACGCGCGGATCGTTATCTGACATTTCGCGAATACGCTGGCTCATCACTTCAGCGCTCAGGCGCTGATTATTGCGACGCTGCTGATGCTGTTCGTCTTTGCTGAGGCGTACTTCCACGGATTCTTCGATTTCAGCCTGTACCTGGGCTGCTTCTGCCGCCGCTTTCGCCTCTTCCTGGCGACGTACGAGCTGCGGACGAACGGCTTTACGCCACAGTAGCCACGCCACGATGAGTACCAGCAACCAGCGACCGGCAGAGATCAACTGATCAATAAACGTCTGCTGCTGCCAGAAGGGGAGTTGACCGCCGACATCATCGGTTGCATTAAATGGAGAGTTGACCACGTTCAGGGTATCGCCGCGTTTTTCGGTATAGCCCATCGCTTCGCGGGTCAAGTCTTCAATCTGCTTCAACTGGTCGGCTGTTAATGCGGCAGTTTTGCCATCAGCAAGGGTGCGATAGTTCACGACCACAGCTACCGATAGGCGCTGCACATCACCAACGTTCATTTTGGTGTGACGAATGGTGCGATCCACTTCATAGTTGGATGTTTCGTTATGGGTGGTATTTCGCGGGCCAGTTGTTGTTGTGTTGGTGCTGGTTGTCTGGCCTTGCTGACCATTCTGATTCTGTTGATTCGCATTCTGCGTGGTGATCGGCGCGGTATTAGCCGGGGCCGGTTGATTCGATAGTGCGCCAGGAACGCCGCCAGGATACTGACCGCCGATCTGTTCGCTTTCATTCACCTGACGTGAACGCAATACAGCCTGCGATGCTTCACCATTCGGACGATATTGCTCTTCTGTCTGCTCTTTATTGGCGAAGTCAAGCTGGGCGGTAACTTGCGCATGGACATTACCATTACCCACAATCGGCGCCAGAATCGATTCGATACGGCGCTGGATACGTCCTTCTACATCGGCCGCATATTTCAGTTGCGCGTCATTGAGGTCACGACCGGCAGTGCCGGATTGAGTCAGCAGGCGACCGCTCTGATCAACGACCGTAACGTTGCCCGGCGGTAAACCGGCGACGGCGCTGGAGACCAGATGTACAACCGCGCTGATTTGACCATCATCCAGCGCACGGCCCGGTTCCAGATTGACAGTGACCGATGCGGAAGGCGATTTCTGTTCGCGAACAAACAAAGAGGGTTTGGGCATCGCAAGGTGCACGCGAGCGCCTTTCACTGGTCCTAACGTTTCAATGGTACGCGCCAGTTCGCCTTCGAGCGCGCGTTGGTAGTTAACCTGCTCGCTGAATTGGCTGATACCAAATTTTTCCTGATCCAGAAGTTCAAAGCCGACCGCGCCACCTTTTGGCAGCCCCTGTTGGGCCAGGCGCAGACGTAATTCGTGCACTTTATCTGCCGGAACTTCAATGGCGCCACCGGTTTCAGAGAACCGGTAGGGGATATTCATTTGCGTTAATTGGGTGACGATCGCGCCACCGTCCTGATCGGACAGATTGCTATACAGAGTACGGTAATCCGGGCTTTTGGCCCACAGAACCATCGCAACGATAATGGCAATGGCGGCAGCTCCGGCCACCATTAATGGGATTTTGGGGTTCGCGCGTAAGCGGTTAAGCCACTCAAGAGATTTATTCTGCGGTGCAGTTGTTGCAGTCGCACTCATTGCGCACCTCGTAACTCTGGGTGGATGTTGTTATTTGAGTTGAAAGACAAAACAGACTCCCGGGTCGGCAAACTCGACAAATGTCCATTAATATGGCGATGTCATTATTTGATGATTCCGAATTTTCTATGCCTTAAATAACCTGGTTTTTTATCGCTATTTACCGCCATTATCCCATTGACAAGCTGTTAACCTTGTCGGGTATCAAACCATCCGGGGAAAACCATGGCTATACAGGGTATTGAAAGCGTCGTTAGTCAGTTACAGGCGACGGCGGGTCTGGCGAGCAATCAGAGCGTCGACAGCGAACAGTCGGTAAGCTTCGCGGGTCAGCTTCATGCCGCGCTGGATCGCATCAGTGATACGCAAAACGCTGCGCGGGTACAGGCAGAAAAATTTACGCTCGGTGAACCGGGTGTGGCGCTGAATGATGTTATGACCGATCTGCAGAAATCGTCTATTTCACTGCAAATGGGGATTCAGGTGCGTAATAAACTGGTATCCGCTTACCAGGACGTGATGAACATGCAGGTGTAGTTATTGCTGTCTATCCGATCCCGCTGCATGGGGATCGGTTATCTTCCCGCCAACTTCTTTTTTCTTACGTTTTAAGACACTTATTGATAAAAAGAGCCTAGTCGCATTTTGTATTTTAGCGTGCCAATTATTGTTTTCTTGAATGATTAGTATGAAAGTTAACACGCGTATAACAAAATCGACGCTATTTTTAGCAGTCTTTTCCTGTCTGATTCCGTTTTGTGTCAATCTACCTCTGTACCACAGGGAACTGGTAAAGGGGATAGAAGCAGGGCAAGCTCTGTGGCTACTTTTTGGTGCCCTGTTTACTTGTTTATATGTGCGGAGAACACTACTACCTGAGAATGCGAAGGTCTTTTGGTTGTGGTCAGTCTTATGGTGGTTGGTATTGTTCGGTCGCAGTATTAGCTGGGGCCGTGATTACTTTCCACAGGGGTCTGAGCTGCTTTTTCGGCTGATCTCCGTTGTGTTAATCGGCGCGTTAGTATTGTCCATCGTTTTCTCATCGGTGCTACGCAAAGAGTTGATCTTGCGATTACGTAACGAAACGCTGCCGCTGTGGACCTTTGCGCTGGTGGTGGTGACTTTTCTTATTGCGGACGGTGTCGAGCACCATCGTTTTATTGCACCACTCTTTTTGCACGATGCAATGTACCAGGATCTGATTGAGGAACTTTACGAAATCCCCTTTATGCTTGGTTTATTTGCGGTCTCTTATGATTTGATGCAACGGCAAAAACAGCGTATTTAATATTTTTACGAAGAGGCAGAGTATTTTCGGAAAATAAAGTTTCTTTACACAAAAAATAGCTCCACTTATTTACACTTTGCCTCTATTTTACCTATTTGGAGATTCGCTATGTATCTCAAAACTTGTCAAATTGACGATGTGATTAATAATCTCAATTTTACCGTTGATGCCCATTATGAATGGCTGGTGAATATATTAGAATATATTATTAATAAGGGCAAGAATGCCACAGAATTAATAAGCGCCGAAGCCCATAAATCATGCCGCATAGGTCGCTGGTTGATGGAACACCAACCCTTCAATCTGGAGGAGGCGGACTATATGCGTGTTATTTGCGAAACGCACCAGCAGATGCACGACGGCGGGCGGAAATTAATACAATCTGTGGTTAATAAGCGCGATGAAAATATAGATTTCAGCCACTTCAAGAAAAGCTTGTTAGCATTTTCCTCGGCTGTCACTTCCTATAAAGATTTCTTAATAAAAATGCGCAACGGTATTGATATATTAACGGGCTTGCCTGGTAGACGTGTGCTTGAAGAATCTTTTGCACAGCAACTGTCTATTCCCGGTGAAAAGAATCTTTATTTGCTGCTACTGGATATCGATCATTTTAAACATGTTAATGATGAATGGGGACACCTGGTTGGCGACAGTGTTTTACGGGGGGTGGCGCAGCAATTACGGGATCAGTTTCGTGACCGTGACATGGCATATCGTTATGGCGGTGAGGAGTTTATTGTACTGCTGCAAGCGCGCTCCGATAAAGAGGCCTGCCGTGCCGGGTTGCGATTGTGCAGATATGTTGCAGGTCATACTATCCGCTATGACGATAAAGAGATACATATAACCATTACCGCTGGTATAACCCGCGCACATGCCGGGGAAAGCTTGCAGGTAGTGGCAGACCGGGCTGATACGGCGATGTATCATGGCAAGCAAACGGGTCGTAACCGTTGCATGTTTATGGATGAACATCGCCATATGATCCATATCACCAGTTGAAAAACTCAGCCTCCTGCGCGGAGGCTCACCTTATTTCTGAATCAAATAGCGAATGGTCGGCCCATCCTGTTGGATATCCAGCACGGTGTAGCCGTGGTTACGGGCATCCAGAGGAATGTTATTAATGGATTGCGGACAATCACTCACCACTTCAAGGATTTCACCTTTTTTCAGTTGCGGCATCGCTTCAAGCGTTGCCACTGCCGGGTAAGGGCATGGCTCGCCGCTCATATCCAGGCGGTAATCAGGCACGATATTCATGCGATCTCCTTAGCGTTCGTGAGCGCTGCGCGGCGGAAAAAATGTTTTTCCCAGCCAATGACAAACAGCAACGCCGCGACTAATAAAATATAGGTCACCAACAAGCCGCCGAGCGGGCCGAAGGTGTTAAGCAAGTTAATTTTATCCCAACTTGTCGCCAGGGCAGGGGAGAGGGAGTCCCAGAAGTAAGCCAGCAGGGTAGAACCGATGACATTGCCCAGCCCGACCCACCAGTAGTGCACCTGGCCTTCGACGGCCCGGTACATCCAGCCAGTTTCACAGCCGCCCGCCAGTACAATGCCGAAGCCAAACAGCAAACCGCCCAGCACAGCATTGGGGCCAGCCCACATAATTTTCGCTTCCACACCTAATTGTATATAGCTGAAGATGCCTATTGCACTTGCGGCCATGCCGAAAATAATCGCTTTCGCCATCATAGTGCGCCCGGTGATCCACATATCGCGAAAAGCCGAGGTAAAACAGATCTGCGCGCGTTCAATCAACAGACCAAAACCGACACCGAAAAGCATTGCCAACCCCAGTTTCGGCTGGTTCATGGCGGTCAATAACGCCCAACCTAACATACCGACGAAGATCAACATGCCGAGGCGAAAACGACGCTTTGCCTGGCTGGGTTTTTGTGTCAGCGGAGAGGCTGCGGAGACTTTCTGCATTTTTACCGGGATACGGAACAACGGCAGAAGCGTGAAACGCGCACCAAACCAGGAGCCAATCGCCGTGGCGACAGCAAAGAACCAGGCGTGCAAAGAGAATTGCGGGATCCCGGTGAAAAATGCCGCCAGGTTACAACCCATTGCCAGTCGCGCACCGAATCCCGCAATGATGCCGCCAACGATAGCCTGGGCTATACGGATACGGTTGTGGGGTAAGCGTAGTTTAACGTTGTTTGCCCACAATGCTGCGGCAAAACAGCCGCCAAACATGCCGATAATCATCATGCCGTCGATACGCGTAAGTGGTGTGCCATCAAGATGAATCAATTTGAAATAGCCCCACTCTTCCGTATGAACTCCCGCCAGTTGCAGTAACTGACCACCCCAGCGCGTGAATTCTCCAGTAACCGCCCAGAATGTACCGGTTATTCCGAAGTAATACGTAGAGAGAATTCCCGCGGCAATAACAGCCGGGATTGGAGACCAAAACTTAATAAGGTAACTATTTTTGAACTGTTGCCACGCCATGATAAAGAGCCTCTGAACTCAGAAGGAACGATATAGTGCCAAAGAGAGTGGATAATACACGCAAGCAGCGGCGGGTTAATGGGAAATAAGAGGTAATTTCGGGTCAGATCAAACTTATCAGCAGGCGGCAAAGGGTGGCGGCGATAACACTTTAATGCCACAATAATTTTTTTATTCGCTGGCAGGATAGATGATGAAAAAGCGAGTGATTCTTGGCGCAGCCATGCTGCTGAGTGGATGTGTGCAGGTGGACAATTATCAGGCGGTGGTGAAACAGCCTGCGCCTTCGTGGCTGTCGGGCTACTGGCAATCCGCAGGTCCGCAAAGCAAGCTGGTCAGCCCCCAGGCCATCGCCAGCCTGATTGTTACCGAGCAAGGCGACACCCTTGATTGCCGCCAATGGCAGCGAGTGATCGCCGTACCGGGTAAATTGATGCGCAGCGGCGATAAATTTTATAACGTGACAAAGGAACTCGACGTTTATCGCCTGGAGCGTGAAGGGAATACGCTGGAGTATGATGGCATGACTTTAAAACGCGTGGATAAACCCACTGTGGAGTGCCAGCAGGTACTGGACAACCCGGACCTGGAAAAAGGGCGGTAAGCAGCCTTGCTGGCTAATCTTCCATCCTTGCCCCGGGAGTCACTCAATGACTCCCGGAGTATGGACAAAAAGTCTTATAGCTGTGGGTCAGTTTGATTCTTCGGGAAAAGGATATTTCCCGACAACTTCCCATAGGTGGTCGTTAGCGAATGTTGATTGGTGGTTTGATTGATCAGCAGCCGCAATTCACTCATGCGCTCTGCTAATAAATCTTTTAATAAACTTTCATTCTCCAGCACTTTTTCAAGTAACAAGCGTGCCGCTTCAACCTGAGTGGGTGGGTACATCGTAATTGGATTATGAGAAATGCTATCCACCAACTGCAAATAGCTTACCTCTTTCTCAATCAACTCATCCCACTGACCGGAACGAGCAAGGTTCAACATGGTGATGCTTAGCGCATGAAGTGCATGCCAGTCATTAAGAGCAGGGCTGGAAATAGTCATTAAATGTTATCCTGGACGCTGGGAGTACCGTTGCCAATTTGTTTCCACGCATCCGCTATGTTGGTTAATAAAACCTCGACCTCGACTATTGCCTCCATGTCGTTGTGTAAATTAGCCTGTAATAAACGACGAACCATGTATTCGTACAGAGCTGCAAGGTTCTGCGGCAAACCGCCTTCCACATCCATATCCAGGCCCGCTTTCAGCCCGTTATCGATAATGTTAATGGCCTTAGAAAGCGCCAGACCCTTTTCCGCCATCTGTTTATTTTCCAGAAACAGACGAGCTCGAACCAGGGCACTAAGTGCCCCATCGAACAACATGACGATAAGTTGGTGCGGACTGGCGCTCATGACGGCGCTTTCGACGCCGACACGCTGGTAAGCCTGAGCTCCATTGTTACTGTACATATCACATTCCTTAACTGCTGGAAGAGCTAGAACTGAACTGTTGTGTCAGATAACTCGCGGTGTTGTTCAACTGACTGATTAACGTATCGAGATTGGTAAACTGCGTTTTGTAACGTGCCATTGTCGCTTCAATGGTTGCTTCCATTGCCGAATAACGATCGGCAAGGGTATCAAGCGTTGAATTGATACCATCGGTCGCATTCTTGATGATCCCCTCTTTACCAGAGGTGGTGCTCAACATATTGGTCAGCTTTGTGCTCATCAGGGTAGCAAGACCCGTGGTTTCGCCATCACCGACAAAGTAGGCCTGTACCGCTTCCGGGTTTTCGCTTAACGCTTTCGTCAGTTTATCGGTATCAATTTCCAGGTTGCCCATAACACCGCTGCTGCTGGTGGTGGTGGACTGGGTAATACCTAGCTGCGCGGCAATAGAGTAGGTGCCTTCCTGTACTTGCGTCAGCAGGCTACGTAGCTGCGTCTGAACTGTACGTACAGTGCCGTCGCCAACCAGCGCGCCGTTGCTTGTTGACTGGCTGTCAGAACCCTGATCGACCGCCACATATTTTGTTACGCTGGAGATTGTCGATTGCAGAGAGTTGTAAGCCGTAACCCACGCCTGAATCGCTGTTTGTGTCGTGTCCGTTGCACGGGTCACGTCCAGCGTTTCACTTGAGTTGCTCGCTGACTTAAGTGTCAGTGTAAGGCCGGGAATCGCATCATCAATGGTGTTCGTTGAACGCTCAATAGTGATGTTGTTGACCACCACAACCGCGTTCTGCGATGCAGTTTGTTCTGTCATGCCGTTGCTGCTGGAGCTAGCATCGTAACCAATGATGCCCTGCAAGGTGTCATCGCCAGTAACGGTAACGGTCATATCGTTTTCCGTACCGGTGGTTTTTGATGACAGCATCAGAGTGTATTCACCATCTTTTGCTTTAACGACAGTTGCGGTGACATCGCCATTAGCTTTATTGATAGCGCTGGCAATGCCGCTCAGCGTGGTATCAGAGTCCGAAAGCGTTACCGTTAACGGATCGTCACTACCCGCCTGGGCAATCGTAATTGTGCGGGTAGAACCGGTGGTTTCACCCAGCTTGGTCGTGGCGCTGCTCTGGCTGGCAGAGGTCAATACCTGTGCTTTCGCCAGCGACTGCACCTGTACTGAGTACGAACCAACAGTGGCACCTGTAGACGTTGTCGCACTAAAGGACGAGTTTGACGAGGTAATGCTGGTCGCATTCCAGGTGTCAGTTTTCGCTAGTGCTGCAGTGGCTGTCTGCAAGCTCTGCATCGCGCTTTGCAGTTTACTGAAAGCACTTAGCTGTGCGTTATAGGATGTCTGCTGGGTAGTAATAGCAGTCAGCTTGGCGTTTTCAGCCGTTTCGAGGTTGTCATATAGGGTCTGCAGATCCAGGTTTGAACCTACCCCAAGGCTACTAATCGTTCCGCTTGCCATTCTTCGTTTCCTTCAGTCAATGGTAGTTTGAGGTAGTTATCGACCAGATGTGGAAAGAGTTTACAGATTTGATAAAAAAATTATCGCAGGAATAAAGGCATTGGTAAGCGGCATATATCCTTATTGCATACTCTTAGGCGTGAAAATGTCATATATCGGCAACTAATTGACGACTATTTGTTTAACCGCTAAAACGAAAGTTATTATATTTAAACAAAACGCTCAGACATTTTTTTCATTTTTAAACACTTATAAATCAACAAGTTAAAAAATTTTCACGCAAAATTCTAAAGTCTCCTCCTGGAGCGTCGATAACCTGGATGACGGTGAGCGACGCCGTGAGTGTTAGGCACCGAACTTAGAACCCATTTTGAAGGAATGAAAATATGTCAGTAATCAATACTAACCTGTTGTCCCTGACCACTCAGAACAACCTGAATAAATCTCAGTCTTCCCTGGGCACCGCTATCGAACGTCTGTCTTCTGGTCTGCGTATCAACAGCGCGAAAGATGACGCTGCTGGCCAGGCGATCGCTAACCGTATGACTTCTCAGGTAAAAGGTCTGACTCAGGCTGCGCGTAACGCTAACGACGGTATCTCTGTTGCACAGACTACTGAAGGCGCACTGAACGAAATCAACACCAACTTGCAGCGTATCCGTGAACTGACTGTTCAGGCTAACAACGGTACTAACTCTGCAGATGACCTGGTATCAATCAACAACGAAATCGTTGACCGTGTTAAAGAGATCAACCGTGTTTCCGCTCAGACCAGCTTCAACGGCGTGAACGTTCTGGCTTCTGATCAGACTCTGAACATCCAGGTTGGTGCTAACGATAGCGAAACTATCGGTATCTCCCTGAAACAGGTCGATTCTACTACTCTGTTTGCTGGTGTTTCTGGTCTGAGCGGTATCACTGAAAGCTCTACCGGTGCTGCAACTGGTGGTATCCTGGCTTCTTACACTGCTGCAACTGGTACTACTGCTGCAACTGCAACGGTATCTTCTGGTCTGTTGGCTTCTATCGACAAAGCAATCTCTGACGTTGACTCACTGCGTAGCAGCCTGGGTGCGAGCCAGAACCGCTTTGAATCAACTGTTAACAACCTGAACAGCACTGTAACTAACCTGTCTGCAGCACGTAGCCGTATCGAAGATGCTGACTACGCGACTGAAGTTTCCAACATGTCTCGCGCGCAGATTCTGCAGCAGGCTGGTACTTCTGTTCTGGCTCAGGCTAACCAGGTTCCGCAGTCAATGCTGTCTCTGCTGCAGTAATCGCTGCACAGCAATCTGTACAAATAGCATAGAAAATAACGGGTATTTTACCCGTTATTTTTTTTTGTCTTTTTTACACTGGGTTATGACCTGAAGGTGCCGTCGGATTGCCTTTGCCCGCTGCTTTACTATCTAAGAAGACACATGCCAAATGAAAAAATCATCTGCTGTTCCTCCTGTTCCGAATAAGCACGTCTCCTCCGCACAGATAAATAACAAAATAAAACTGGCGGCGGATATGCTGACAACGCAGCCAGACAAAGCGCTCAAAATTATCAATGAACTGATTGAGCAGGATAAAGGAAATCCACTGTTATGGGTTATCGCAGGCAGGGCGTACCAAAAGCAGGGAGAGTTTGTTAAAGCAGAACGTGCGGTGAATGAAGCGCTGAATATTATCCCTGACTATATAGAAGCGCTGAATGCCAAAGCCAATATTCTTTATCAGACAGAGCGTCTGGTAGAATGCGAAGAGTATCTGCGCAGCACACTGGTACGCATCAATAGTGAGCATTCCCGCCCATTGCGTTCTTTATTAGCCACCGTGCTGCAAAAATCTAAAAAATACGAACAGGCACAAGAGATTTATCAGCAGTTGGTGAAAGAGGATCCAAACAACTGGAGCTTCTGGTGTAACCTGGGCATGGTTAACCAGGAACTGAGTCGCTTTGACGAGATGGATGCGGCCTACGAGCGCTCATGTGAGCTAGCAAAAGATAACCCGCTTGCCTGGTTTAACCATATTGTTGGTAGCCACTACCACCCACAAAAATCAGCCGATGACATTATGGCGCTCTGCCAGGCATGGCAGAAAAAATTTCCCCCCATTAGCAAAATTTCTCGCGCCCAGGCAAAAAACAAAACGCCAGCTAAGCGCCTGCGTATTGGCATGATCTCCGATGGTTTCCGCTCGCATCCGGTCGGCAACATGATAACCATTGGCCTTACTAATATTCCTGATGCCGAAATTGAGTTTTATGCCTACAGCACTAACTATAAAGATGATCATATTACACATCGTATTAAGCGGCTGTGCGCCAAATGGCAACTGATTCACGGCATCCCTCCTGAAGAGCTGGACCGGCAGATCCGTGAAGATGAAATCGATATTCTGTTTGATCTCTGCGGCTACAATAGCAACAGCCAGATGCAGACGTTGCAACTGGCACCTGCGCCAATCCAGATCAAATGGGTCGGGGGGTTAATTAGCAGTACCGGGTTGAAGACCATGGACTATCTGCTAAGCGATGCGGTGGAAACACCGCAAGGCTTCGATGCCTTATATAGCGAAAAGCTGATTCGCCTGCCGGGTGATTATATCTGCTACGATCCACCTTTCTATATTCCGGCCGTTAATGAGCCTCCGGTAAAGCGCAATGGCTACATTACCTTTGGCTGCTTTAATAATGCATCAAAAATCAATGATCTGCTGCTGGAAAAATGGGCGGCGATTATGCATGAAGTACCAGACTCCCGGCTGTTTCTGAAGAGCTTTAACTTTAAAGCCGATATGGTTAAAGAGAACGTGCTGGCGAAGATGGAATCTTTTGGCATCTCCCGTGAGCGGGTACGTATCGAGGGCTATTCGCCGCATGTTGAGCTGCTGGGCTGCTATCACGACGTTGATATTGCCCTCGATCCATGGCCCTATTCCGGTGGCTTAACCACCTGTGAAGCGATGGCGATGGGTGTGCCAGTGGTTACATTGCCGGGGCCAACCTTTGCCGGACGCCACTCAGCATCGCATCTGGTCAATGCCGGGATGCAGGAGTTGGTGGCGGGAAGCTGGGATCAATATATCAACATCACTGTTGGTCTGACCCACGATCTGCAAAGCCTGAGCGTTATTCGTCAGCACTTACGCGATATCTTACTTGCTTCGCCGGTCTGCAACGGCACGCAATTTGGCCGCAGCTTCTCCGATGCCATGCGTGCTATCTGGCAGCGCTACTGTGAAGGAAAAGCGCCAGAAGCGCTTACCATGAGTGCGGATGCCCCGCCTTATTTCCATGACGACCGCCAGCCAGTGCAGTTGCAGCAACCGTCGAACACTACCGTGGCCACGGCGTTTCAGGAATATGATTCTGGTTTCCATTTCCAGATTAATGGCAAAATCATCATGATGGATTATGGCGCGCGTTTCGCTCGTGGCGATAAGTTTATTCGCCTTGATGCAATGGATGCCGTGCATTCGATCATTATGGATATCACCGCCAATGTGCAGGAGAGTGAGCTACCGGTGCGTAAACGCGCCCTGCAACATATTAAACTCTATGCGCTTGGCGATGGCGAACCGGTACAGGTCTCTTTCTGCATCGATCCATTACTCAGCAGCGATCTGAAGCCACTTGCGCATCAGAGCACTCAGCAGGTGGTTACTGAGGTTGTTGCACAGACATCGAAGCTTGATGAGATCCACGGCTTGCAGACGCTGGACTGGTTTATCCTTGATAATAAGTATGATTTGCGCAAAGCCTTTACTTTTGGTGAGCGTATTCTCAGCAATTGCTTACTGCTGGATATTCGCGTGGCGTTTGCACCAACTCACGAAGGGCAGATGTCATTCGGTGAGATTGCCGCGCTGCTGCAACAATATGGCTTTGTCTTCCGTACCTTCCGGAGGCAGGAGCTGACGCCAGATCTGCAAACCGCAGATGGCGGTATGTTGCCTTCATCACAAATGGCGGCGGCCAGCGCCATATTTGTCCCGGACAGCCAGCGCCTGGCGGCATTAAGCGTCGAACGTCGTGAAAAACTGGCGTTTATTCTCCATGTCGCTTATGGCATGAAAGATATGACCTACAGCATCCTGCAGATGAATGCTCAACCACGGGCTGATAAATATCTGACGACGCTGAATGATGCCGACGATGAAATATTAGCGCCAGCACCCAGCGACAAGCCGGCTTCTATTATTCCTGAGTTGCCAAGAATGTCCTCGGATGAAAGGGCGCTATTCGAGAGTTATATCAAAAATACCGGCACCTATTTTGAATTTGGCAGCGGCGGTTCAACGAAACTGGCAACGAGAAATTCCGTTGCGGTTTATGGTGTTGAGAGCGATAAATTCTGGGTCGATACGCTGCATAAAGAGGCAGGCCCATTATGCAAGGTTGACTATGTTGATATTGGCCCAACCAAAGCCTGGGGCTATCCGGTCGATGACTCGCATAAAGAAAAATTCCCGCTCTACAGCGAGGCGATTCTGCGTTTTGACCATGCCTTTGATTTCATTCTTGTGGATGGGCGCTTCCGCGTTGCCTGTACGCTGAATGCGATTAAGCATACGCTGGAAAAACAGGGCAATATTGCGAATACCTCGATCTTTATCCACGATTTCTGGAATCGCCCGGATTACCACGCGGTGCTGGAGTTCCTTGATGTGCAGGATATTGTGGAGAGCGCGGGCGTATTTAAACTCAAGCCGAATATTGATACTGCCCATCTGGCAGAGCGACTTGAGAAATATAAATACGTGGCAATGTAACGGATCACAGGCGCTTATTTCGCGCCTGAAATCCTCAAATGCTGGCGCGGTTTCATTGCCAGCGTTTGGTGTTTTTCCGCGCTTTAAAACGGATAGCAGACTGTTAACAGAATTTTATCTTTTTCAATCTGCTACCTGCAGTGGCGCAATTAATCGGCTGATTTTAAAGCTAATATGTGCCCAATCAGGCCTAACAATCAAAATAACCCCCCATTTCACCCACTATTCACCCGATTAAACCAACTACAGAATCGGATAATCATGCCGATAACTCAATTAACGCAGGGCTGTTTATCGTGAATTCACTCTATACCGCTGAAGGTGTAATGGATAAACACTCGCTGTGGCAGCGTTATGTACCGTTGGTGCGTCACGAAGCATTGCGCCTGCAGGTGCGTTTGCCGGCGAGTGTTGAACTGGACGACCTGCTACAGGCGGGCGGCATTGGTCTTCTGAATGCAGTAGACCGCTATGACGCTCTGCAAGGAACGGCATTTACTACTTACGCAGTACAGCGTATTCGTGGGGCGATGCTGGACGAATTGCGCAGCCGTGACTGGGTGCCGCGCAGCGTTCGGCGTAATGCCCGCGAAGCAGCGCAGGCTTTGGGGCAGTTGGAGCAAGAACTGGGACGTAACGCGACGGAAACAGAAGTGTCGCAGCGTCTTGGAATTCCTGTAGAGGAGTATCGTCAGATGCTACTCGATACCAATAACAGCCAGCTTTTCTCCTATGACGAATGGCGAGAAGAGCATGGCGACAGTATCGAGCTGGTGACGGATGATCATCAACAGGAAAACCCGCTATATCAGTTAATGGAAGGTAATTTACGCCACCGGGTGATGGAAGCAATTGAAGCGCTACCGGAGCGTGAACAACTTGTCTTAACGCTCTACTACCAGGAAGAGCTCAATCTCAAAGAGATTGGCGCGGTACTGGAGGTAGGGGAGTCGCGGGTAAGCCAACTGCATAGCCAGGCCATTAAACGCTTGCGCGCTAAGCTGGGTAAGTTATAGGTTGGTGATCTCACTGCATCGCCCCTGAAGAAATGCCGTACAACGCATTGACAACCAGGAGTTATCATGACGGTGCAGCAACCTAAAAGACGGCCTCTAAGCCGCTACCTTAAAGACTTTAAACACAGCCAGACGCATTGTGCGCATTGTCACAAGCTGCTCGATCGCATCACGCTGGTACGCCGGGGCGAAATCGTTAACAAAATTGCGATTTCGCGCCTTGATACCTTGCTGGACGAAGCCGCATGGCAACAAGAGCAGAAAGAGTGGGTTGCGCTGTGCCGTTTTTGCGGCGACCTGCACTGCAAAGAGCAGAGTGATTTTTTTGATATTATTGGCTTTAAACAATACCTCTTCGAACAAACTGAGATGAGCCACGGTACGGTGCGCGAATATGTTGTGCGTCTGCGCCGCCTGGGCAACCATCTCACTGAGCTAAACATTTCACGCCAACTTCTTGAAGAGGGGTTCCTGGATGAAAATCTGGAACCCTGGTTACCCGCAACCAGTACGAATAACTATCGGATTGCTTTACGCAAATATGCGCAATTTAAGGTGCAGATGCGTTTTTCCAACGTGCAAAAAATCGCGGTTGGCGCAACTTCTGATATATATTAAAAAAGAATAACTTGTAGCGGAGTCGTGTTTGCGCTGTCCGGCAATCACCTTACACTACGGATAAATTCTTAATCGGGGTAACTATGAAACTAGCACTGTTAGGGCGTCAGGCGTTGATGGGTGTGATGGCCGTCGCGCTGGTAGCAGGGATGAGCGTGAAAACGTTCGCCGCTGAAAACCTGCTTAACAAAGTTAAAGAGCGTGGCACGCTGTTGGTTGGTCTGGAGGGCACTTACCCGCCATTTAGTTTCCAGGGTGAAGATGGCAAGCTGACCGGTTTTGAAGTGGAGTTCGCCGAGGCGCTAGCGCAACATCTGGGCGTTAAAGCTTCGCTGAAACCAACCAAGTGGGACGGTATGTTGGCGTCGCTGGATTCTAAACGTATCGATGTGGTGATCAATCAGGTGACCATTTCCGACGAACGTAAGAAAAAATATGACTTCTCTACGCCTTACACCGTCTCTGGCATCCAGGCGCTGGTGAAAAAAGGACATGAAGCGGATATCAAAACTGCTGCTGATCTGAAAGGTAAAAAAGTCGGTGTTGGTCTGGGCACGAACTATGAAGAGTGGCTGCGCCAGAATGTTCAGGGTGTTGATATTCGCACCTACGACGATGACCCGACTAAATACCAGGATCTGCGCGTTGGTCGTATTGATGCCATTTTGGTAGATCGTCTGGCAGCACTGGATCTGGTGAAAAAAACCAAAGATACGTTGGCTGTAGCTGGCGATGCCTTCTCCCGGCAGGAAGCAGGTGTTGCGCTGCGTAAAGATAACGAAGATCTGTTGAAAGCTATCGACGCAGCAATTGCTGAGATGCAGAAAGATGGCACCATGAAGGCACTTTCCGAGAAATGGTTTGGTGCTGATGTGACAAAATAGTCATACCCTTGTCAAAAAAAGGCGCTTAATCAGGCGCCTTTTTTATTTCACCGGCATTAACGTGCATAATAAAAAAAACACACAACGCGACCCGCAAAGGGGAGATGCTATGGCTCTGCAGAATTTAACTCGCTTTCCACGGCTGGAATTTATCGGTGCGCCCACACCCCTGGAGTTTCTACCACGCCTTTCCGACTATCTCGGCCGGGAGATCTACATAAAGCGTGACGATGTTACTCCTAACTCCTATAGCAATGGGCGGTAATAAGCTACGTAAACTGGAGTTTCTGGCAGCAGATGCGTTGCGAGAGGGTGCTGATACCCTGGTAACGGCGGGGGCAATTCAATCAAACCATGTTCGCCAGACGGCGGCAGTCGCCGCCAGGCTCGGATTGCACTGTGTGGCATTGCTGGAAAACCCGATCGGGACGACAGCGGAAAACTATCTGACTAATGGCAACCGTCTGCTGCTCGATCTGTTTAATACACAGATTGAGATGTGTGATGCGCTAACCGATCCTGTCGCACAACTGGAAGCACTGGCGACTCGCATTGAAGCACAGGGTTTTCGCCCCTATGTCATTCCTGTGGGTGGATCGAATGTGCTGGGTGCGCTGGGATATGTCGAAAGCTCGCTGGAAATTGCCCAGCAGTGCGAAGGTGCGGTCAGACTCTCATCTGTGATCGTTGCCTCTGGTAGTGCAGGCACTCACGCCGGGCTGGCGGTCGGGCTTGAACAGTTGATGCCGGATGTTGAACTCATTGGTGTCACCGTATCACGCAGTGTGGCCGATCAAAAACCCAAGGTGGTGACGCTGCAACAGGCTATTGCCCGTGAACTGGACGTGCAGGCGCAGGCCGACATTAAACTGTGGGATGACTATTTCGCACCAGGCTACGGCATGCCGAATGAAGAGGGAATGGAGGCCGTGAAACTACTGGCTCGTCTGGAAGGTATTCTGCTCGACCCTGTCTATACCGGCAAGGCGATGGCTGGCCTGCTTGATGGTATTGAGCAACATCGTTTCAAAGATAACGGCCCGATATTGTTTATCCATACGGGCGGCGCACCGGCGCTCTTTGCCTACCATCCTTCTGTTTAACTCGCAGGCAAAAAACATAATGCAAGAGAGTCTACAACTGGTTATTGATTCCACGCCCTATTTGTTAAAAGGCGCGGTTTTTACGCTGCAACTGAGTATCGGCGGCATGTTTTTTGGTTTGCTACTCGGCTTTATACTGGCATTAATGCGGATGTCTGCGCTGTTGCCGTTGCGGTGGCTGGCGCGTTTTTACATCTCTATATTTCGCGGTACGCCGCTGATTGCCCAATTGTTCATGATCTATTACGGTCTGCCGCAGTTTGGCATTGAACTTGATCCCATTCCGTCTGCGATGATTGGGTTGTCGCTGAACACGGCAGCTTATGCTGCAGAAACGCTGCGGGCGGCAATCTCTTCTATTGATAAAGGGCAGTGGGAAGCCGCAGCCAGTATCGGGATGACACGGTGGCAGACGCTGCGCCGGGCAATTCTCCCGCAAGCTGCACGCGTGGCGCTGCCGCCGCTGAGCAACAGCTTTATCAGCCTGGTAAAAGATACCTCGCTGGCGGCGACTATTCAGGTACCGGAACTGTTTCGCCAGGCGCAGCTTATCACCTCGCGCACGCTGGAAGTCTTCACCATGTATCTTGCGGCATCTCTGATCTATTGGGTGATGGCGACGGTGCTCTCTACGCTGCAAAACTATTTTGAAAACCAGCTTAACCGCCAGGAGCGAGATCCGAAATGAGCACAATCGAAGTCAAAAACCTGGTGAAAAAATTTCACGGCCAGACGGTGCTGCACGGTATCGATCTGGAAGTGCAAGCGGGGGAAGTGGTGGCGATTATCGGGCCGAGCGGCTCAGGTAAGACAACCCTGCTGAGAAGCATTAACCTGCTGGAGCAACCCGAAAGCGGCACTATCCGTGTGGGGCATATCACCATCGATACCGCCAAATCGTTTGGGCAGCAGAAAGGGGCGATTCGTCAGTTGCGCCAACACGTCGGCTTTGTTTTCCAGAACTTTAATCTGTTCCCTCATCGTACGGTGCTGGAGAACATTATTGAAGGGCCGGTGATTGTTAAAGGTGAACCGAAAAATGAGGCGCTTGCACTTGGCAGAGAACTACTGGCAAAAGTCGGGCTAAGTGGAAAAGAAAGTAGCTTTCCGCGTCGATTGTCCGGTGGACAGCAGCAGCGGGTAGCAATAGCCCGTGCGTTAGCAATGCGCCCGGATGTTATTCTTTTTGATGAACCCACTTCAGCCCTCGATCCGGAGCTGGTAGGTGAGGTACTCAACACGATTCGGCAATTGGCTGAAGAGAAGCGTACCATGGTAATTGTTACCCATGAGATGGGCTTTGCCCGCGATGTCGCTGACCGGGCCATTTTTATGGATCAGGGGAGAATAGTCGAGCAGGGACCAGCGAAAAATCTCTTTTCCGCACCGCAGCAGCCGCGCACTCGCCAATTTTTAGAAAAATTTCTTAGTCGGTAATTAACCCAGGCATACGGTTTTTGTCGGCATCGTATGCCTTTTCCATGCTGGGTGAAATTAATGTCGTTATCCCTTGCGGCTGTTGCAATTAAATTCGGCGAATAATGCAACTTACTATCGGATATTCTGATATTTCATATCCATAATTAAGTTTTATGTGTTAGTTTATTGTATACAAAATAATGATTAATTATGCAGGGGTATTACCGGTCGGTATGCAGGCAAATGAATTTTTTAACTGGCGTCGCGATCTACAATTGCGATTCCAGCACATGTTAACGGCACAGGATGTTTATTCAGAGTTGCAGCGGCAAACAGAGTTGCTGGAGTTTGATTATTATTCGTTGTGTGTGCGCCATCCGGTTCCATTTACACGGCCGAAACTGAGTGTAGAAACCACTTATCCGCAGGTATGGTTCGATCACTATCAATCTGAAAATTATTTCGCCATTGATCCCGTACTGAAAGCTGAAAACTTTTTTCAGGGGCATTTACCGTGGAGCGACACACTATTCCAGGACGCAATGCCACTGTGGGACGCCGCACGGGATCATGGTTTGCGTAAGGGGATATCACAATGTTTGATGTTACCTAATCATGCACTGGGCTTTCTTTCGGTATCGCGTACCAGCCTCTCTGGCAAAATGATGGCAGAGGATGAAATTGAATTGCGCTTACAGACATTGGTGCAATTGAGTTTGCTGACTTTATCGCGGCTGGAAAATGAGATGGTATTGACGCCAGCTATGAAATTCAGTAAGCGTGAACGGGAAATTCTGAAATGGACCGCAGAAGGGAAAACATCGGCGGAAATTGCGATAATTTTGTCCATATCGGAGAATACCGTCAATTTTCACCAAAAAAATATGCAGAAGAAGTTTAGCGCGCCAAATAAAACGCAAATCGCCTGTTACGCAGCGGCGACAGGTATTATTTAAGCGCGTTATATCTACCGGCTGTCAGGCTCTCCTGCCAGCCGGGAAGATCACTGGCGGTAGGCTTGTTTAATTTGCTTAACAGTGCTGGAAAACACAGCAGCCTGCGCTTCATCTTCCATACATTCAATTTGCTTTTCCATTTTCAGGATAACGCGACCTGCATCCGCCTGGCCCATCGCCTGCAGCATAAGTGTCAGTAATGATTTTAGGCAGGCGACTTCCAGTGCCAGGTCCTTTGCATTATCAGCAGTGGAAAAATCAGGTGTGCTCAATTTCTTTTCCTCATTAGGTTGTCGCATTTGCCTGCGACGGTCACTTTCAAAGCGGCGGAGTATACCACAAGGTTAGCAAAAGAGAGCAGCACGGACTTAAGCTCAGCAGGTGATTATTTATTAGATTCATTACTAATAAGCTAATAAATATATTTATCGGCTGAAAATATATGTTTAAACAAAGTATAAGTAGGGTTAATTGTTGTTACAAATTTTACGCATAATTATAAGGGTGACAGAGCATGCGTTTTGCTAGCGTCGTGAAAGCAAGCGGCAAAATTATCAACGGGTTCTGTGAAACTAACGTTAAACTTTCCACATTTCGTACAGCTTAATTTCCAGAAACGTGAGCGTTATCGATCCGACAATGTTTTACCTTTCACTACCCGCTAAAAAACCGTAATATGACTCTAATTGTTTTAGTAGCGTTATCCCTTTTCCGGAGATATTCCTTTGATCAACGTACTACTTGTTGATGACCATGAACTGGTGCGCGCAGGGATACGACGCATACTTGAAGATATTAAGGGTATAAAAGTCACTGGTGAGGTCTGTTGCGGCGAAGATGCCATTAAGTGGTGTCGCGCCAACGCCGTCGATGTTGTGCTGATGGATATGAGCATGCCCGGTATTGGCGGGCTTGAAGCGACGCGAAAAATTTCCCGTGGCAGCGCCGACACCAAAGTCATTATGCTCACTGTTCACACTGAAAATCCGCTGCCAGCGAAAGTTATGCAGGCTGGTGCCCATGGTTACCTGAGTAAAGGTGCTGCGCCACAGGATGTCGTGAATGCTATCCGTTCTGTGCATGCGGGGCAGCGCTATATTGCTTCAGATATCGCACAACAGATGGCGCTGAGCCAAATCGAACCGGAAAAAACAGATTCGCCGTTTTCCAGTTTGTCTGAACGTGAATTGCAGATTATGCTGATGATCACCAGGGGGCAGAAGGTCAATGAGATCTCAGAACAACTGCATCTGAGCCCCAAGACGGTGAACAGCTATCGCTACCGTATGTTCAGTAAATTGAACATACATGGTGACGTCGAACTGACGCACCTGGCTATTCGCCACGGTTTGTGCAATGCGGAGACGTTAGCAAGTCAGTGACTGAAGTTTTTGATTCAAAAGCCTTTCTCAAAACGGTAACCAGTAAACCCGGCGTCTATCGTATGTATGATGCCGGTGGTACTGTAATCTACGTTGGCAAAGCAAAGGACCTTAAAAAGCGGCTTTCCAGCTATTTCCGTAGCAATCTTGCCTCGCGCAAAACCGAAGCGCTGGTGGCGCAGATTCAGCAGATTGATGTCACTGTCACGCACACCGAAACGGAAGCGCTGCTGCTGGAGCATAACTACATTAAGCTCTATCAGCCTCGCTACAACGTATTGTTGCGTGATGACAAATCTTATCCTTTTATCTTCCTCAGTGGCGATACGCATCCACGGCTGGCAATGCATCGCGGTGCAAAACATGCCAAAGGGGAGTACTTCGGTCCCTTTCCAAATGGTTATGCGGTGCGTGAAACCCTCGCACTGTTGCAGAAAATTTTCCCGATTCGCCAGTGCGAAAATAGCGTTTATCGTAACCGCTCAAGACCCTGTTTGCAGTATCAGATCGGGCGCTGTCTTGGGCCTTGTGTTGCGGGCCTGGTGAGTGAGGAGGAGTACGCGCAGCAGGTGGAGTATGTGCGCCTGTTTCTGGCGGGTAAAGATGACCAGGTTTTGACGCAGCTTATTGCCCGTATGGAGAAAGCCAGCCAGTCGCTGGAGTTTGAAGAGGCGGCGCGGATACGCGATCAAATCCAGGCCGTACGTCGCGTAACGGAAAAACAGTTTGTTTCCAATACAGGTGATGATCTGGATGTTATTGGCGTTGCTTTTGATGCCGGTATGGCATGTGTGCATGTGCTGTTTATTCGCCAGGGTAAGGTTCTGGGAAGCCGAAGTTATTTCCCGAAAGTACCGGGGGGAACGGAACTGGGGGAAGTGGTTGAAACTTTTGTTGGGCAGTTTTATTTACAAGGCAGCCAGATGCGCACCTTGCCTGGCGAAATTCTGCTCGATTTCAATCTGAGTGACAAAACCCTTCTGAGCGATTCCCTTTCTGAGCTGGCAGGGCGCCGGGTTAATGTACAAACTAAACCGCGTGGCGATCGCGCTCGTTATCTTAAATTGGCGCGCACTAATGCGGCAACGGCGTTGAGCACCAAACTCTCCCAGCAGTCGACCATACATCAGCGGTTGGCTGCACTGGCAACGGAGTTGAACCTGCCTGCGGTAAAACGTATGGAGTGCTTCGATATCAGCCATACCATGGGTGAACAGACGGTAGCATCATGCGTTGTGTTTGATATTAATGGGCCGCTGCGTGCAGAGTATCGTCGCTATAACATCGCAGGCATTACGCCTGGTGATGATTATGCCGCCATGAATCAGGTTCTGCGTCGTCGTTACGGTAAAGCTATTGAAGAGAGCAAGATTCCGGATGTGATTCTCATTGACGGTGGCAAAGGGCAGTTAGGTCAGGCAAAAGCGGTATTTGCAGAGCTGGATGTTCCCTGGGATAAGCACAAGCCGCTATTATTGGGAGTAGCGAAAGGAACAGATCGTAAAGCCGGGCTGGAGACACTCTTTCTTGAGCCTGAAGGGGAGGGGTTTAGTCTGCCGCCGGACTCCCAGGCTTTGCATGTTATCCAGCATATTCGCGATGAGTCTCATGATCATGCTATCAGCGGACATCGTAAGAAACGCGCGAAGGTTAAAAACACCAGTACACTGGAGACTATCGAGGGTGTCGGGCCAAAACGTCGGCAGATGTTGCTGAAATATATGGGGGGATTACAAGGATTGCTGAATGCCAGTATTGAAGAAATTGCAAAAGTGCCAGGTATCTCGCAAGGACTGGCAGAAAAGATCTACTACTCGTTGAAACATTGAGGGCTCTGTAGCAACATAGAGCCAATAATTTACTGACAACAGACAGTTACCGCCGCTATGCGATTTAATATTCCGACGTTGCTCACGATTTTCCGCGTAATCCTGATCCCATTTTTCGTGCTGGCGTTTTATCTGCCTTTTCATTGGGCTCCCTTCGTCTGCGCGCTGATTTTTTGCTGTGCTGCCGTCACTGACTGGTTTGATGGCTATCTTGCCCGGCGCTGGAATCAAAGCACGCGATTTGGCGCGTTTCTTGATCCGGTGGCTGATAAAGTGTTAGTAGGCATCGCCATGGTGCTGGTCGCTGAGCACTATCATAGCTGGTGGGTAACGCTCCCCGCGGCTACGATGATTGCCCGTGAGATCATTATTTCGGCACTGCGTGAGTGGATGGCGGAGATGGGTAAACGGAGCAGAGTGGCCGTGTCCTGGATTGGTAAAGTGAAAACGACCGCGCAAATGGTGGCGCTGGTATGGCTGCTGTGGCGTCCAAATATGTGGGTCGAGTATGCCGGGATCGCGCTGTTTTTCGTTGCCGCCGTGCTGACTCTCTTGTCAATGCTGCAATATCTGAACGCTGCGCGTGGCGACCTGCTGGATCAGTGATCGTTTCGTCTTAAATTTCAGCAAACGATCGGTGATATTAAAAAATATCGTTGACTCAGTGCGTCAGGTAAGTAGAATGCAACGCATCGGAAGGCGGTATAGCCCGTTAGAAGATAAGAAAATCAAGTGATTAGAATAGAACTTGATATGCGGGAATAGCTCAGTTGGTAGAGCACGACCTTGCCAAGGTCGGGGTCGCGAGTTCGAGTCTCGTTTCCCGCTCCAGTTTTACGCATCGGCTGCATAATGGCGGGTGCGGGCAGTAAAGCCTGAAGAATCTGGCGCGTTAGCAAAGCGGTTATGTAGCGGATTGCAAATCCGTCTAGTCCGGTTCGACTCCGGAACGCGCCTCCAATTTCTTCCCGAGCCCGGATGGTGGAATCGGTAGACACAAGGGATTTAAAATCCCTCGGCGTTCGCGCTGTGCGGGTTCAAGTCCCGCTCCGGGTACCATGGGAAAGACTAGAATAATCAAAGCAATAGCAGTGTCGTGAAACCACCGAAAGGTGGTTTTTTTGTGTCTGCTTATCGCCTTTCGTCGCTGAAATTGCTTTTACTACCCGCCAATGACATCTTTTTTACCCCTTAAAACTGAAACGATCATATTAATAACGATCGGTGGTGCTCCCACAACCTGGTCTCCATTGAACGGTCTGTTGATATATTTTTGACGGGAACGATGACTGCGGGTACCTGTTATTAACTGGTATATGATATTTTAAATATTATTAAAAACACATTAATGTTGCAATGACTCAATAAAAAAATCCTAGTTTTGCATCGCGTTATTACATAATTATATTTCCGCAATAAACTGCGATCATCAGTTGAACTAAAATGAAACTTATAAGTGAAAAACTTTATATTTACTGGCGACGTGCAGGCCGCCACTGGTGAATCAGTCGTATCACCAGGATATATTCAGGCAAACTCTGACGGAGTTAAAAATAATTTAACAGCGTTGAGTATTTGAGGAGTGAAATCGGGTAGCATGGTACGTCAGCCCGTATTTATTCAGCCGGAAGTGGTGACGGGATACAGTAGGGTTGGATTATAAATTCTGAACGGAGCGTTATAGATGCACTATAAAAGGATTTTTTGGGTTGTGACTCTGGCTCTCACCATTTCAGCACCCGCCGTAACCATGGCAAAAACTACCCGGCTCAGTGATGCAGAGATTAAGCAAAGAATTATTGAAGAGTCTATCGATGATTACCCCGGTACCTGTGCCTGCCCTTACAACTCCGTGAGAAATGGGAGCCGTTGTGGTGGCCGAAGCGCGTGGAGCAGAGCGGGAGGTTACAGCCCAATTTGCTATGAAAGAGAAGTGTCTAAAGACATGATTGTCGAGTGGCGAAAAAGAAACGGCAGTTAATTCCTCGCTCAAGATAATCCCCCCTTTGCTGATGAGATTAGCCAGTTTCCCTCCTGCCTAAGATTTGACCGCGGTTTTTTTGCGCTAACTGAACAGGCGAGGCAATTTTTCTTTGATATAAAACCAAATAAAAGCAGCGGATTGTGTAGGCAAAAGGTATGGTACCCATTATCTCTGCAGGGTGCTCACCACAATAAAAGGAACAATAATGATTGAATTTCGTCCGATGCGCGAGGAAGAATATTCTGGTTATCTGGAATATTTCATTACGGATTATGCGCGAGAAATTGCGTCAAACTATCGGCTTTGTGCTGATGATTCACTTGCAAGAGCAAAGCAGGAGATAGCTGAAGATCTTCCTGAGGGGGTTGATACACCGGGTCAGGTTTTACTGTGTCTGATTGCCAAGTCGGATAACACGGACAAGCATGTAGGCTACCTCTGGTATAAACCCGATGCCGATATGCGTATAGTTTTTATTTATGATTTTCATATTTTCAATTCCTGTCAGGGACAAGGTTTAGGTAAACACGCCCTCCGGGCGTTTGAGCATGAAATGCGGGATAAGGGCATTGAACATATCAGACTTCGCGTTGCAGGTGACAACGCGCGTGCTCAGCACGTATATGAGGCTGTAGGTTTTGGTGTGACAGGAATCAACATGAGCAAGAGTATAAAAGATTAAATAGGGGTAATACTGGCATAAGCCAGGAAAGGCTGATTTAGGACAACCTTTTTTATTTTCTGCAACATCGAGATAATGGCCTCATTTCCAAAACAGGCCCTGGCGGGAGATGTGTGATATATAGAGTGGGGATTTATAAACACGATATAAATTCCCCAACTCCACTCTATGTATATTGATGTCTATTTAGTTACATCCTGCACATGCTGGATTGCAGCAAACGTCACAGCAATCCCATTTTGGATCTTTATCCTTTCCATCCGTTGTATTAGATGCTGATTGTAAGTTACAGGGTATACTCTTTGCTGGTGCTGTTGTATTAGGAACCTGGCTAAATGTAGAAAACGAGAACATAAGCATTACGAGTATCAATAATACCTTTTTCATAGGAGACTCCTTTTTTCTTACGACGAAGAAGCTCTGTTTTATAATTATAACTGTAGCTTAAAATGTGATATTTATCGCATTATTTTTGTGCTATTTATAATATTGGCTGCATCATATTTGCTCTGATAATTTATTTCTGGATGCAAATATTAAATATCGCTCATACCGCCGTGTCATAGCGGTATGGGCGCGAATGGATCAAATCAGTTATTCCGTTACCCCACTGCCGGTAGCAACCCCGCGACAATAGAAAATTGCACGGCAATCACCAGAATGCCACAGGCAAATATCAGACATAGCGCTGGCTTACCACCAAATACGCGATAACCACCCTCGGGATAGTGTTTACGGCTTTGCCAGGCAAGCATGGAGGGCAATAATAATGCAAGCACCGACAGGGCAACCCCGGCATAGCCCAATGCCATCACAAAACCGCGCGGATAAAACAGTGCGAAGGCCAGCGGTGGCAGGAACGTGATCACTCCGGTTTGCAGCCGCCCGACGGTGTTATTGCGTCGCTGGAAAAGGTCGGCAAGATAATCAAACAGACCTAACGAAACCCCGAGAAACGATGTTGCCAGCGCCAGATCGGCAAAAAGATGTACTGCCAGCTCAACATGCGGTGTGGCGACGACTTCACGCAAGGCTTGCAGCAAGCCGTTTAATCCTGTCTGGCTGGCGAGTAAGCCCATAAAAGTTGAAGAATCCAGGCTGCCGAGGGTAGCAAGCTGCCAGAAAATATAGGCAACCAGCGGGATAGCACTGCCGGTAATAAACACCATTCTCAGTTTGCGAACATTGCCGCCCATATAGCTGACAATACTTGGCACGCTGCCGTGAAAGCCAAAAGAGGTGAAAATAACCGGAATGGCAGAGAGCGCCAGTCCTTTCTCCAGTGGCAGAGTAAGTAAATTCGCCTGGTGAATATGCGGCATCAGCAATACCAGCATTACCAACAAGAAGACAATCTTCGCCGTAAATAAGAAACGGTTAAAGAGATCGACCAGCGAAGTACCGACACAGACTACCCCGCCGGCGACAAGTGTAAATAGCAATACGCCAGAAGCGGGTGAAAGCGCGATATCTAACCATTGACTTAAGCTCGCGGCAAGCAACTCTCCTGCACCGCTGATATAAGCTGCGGTAAGAGCGTACATCAAAAACATCATGCTAAAGCCAGTGAGCCACTGGCCATAGCGGCCCAGATAGCGCCCGGCAAGCGATCCAAGTCCGCTATCTGCCGGTACATGTTGATACACCTCCAGCAGCAGCAGGGCGGTGTAACACATTACAGCCCAAAGAATGATCAACAACAGCAGGGTAGTCGTAAATCCCACCCCCGCTGCCGCCAGCGGCATCGCCAACATTCCCGCCCCGATGGTGGTCCCGGCAACGATAAAAACACTACCTAGCGTCCTATTTTTCACGCATTCCTCTACAACTAACTATCTGAGTAACCAATTCTGCGGCGCAGAGTAAGGGAATTCTGTAATTTCGTCAAATGACCGTTACAGGTTCTGTAATCATATGTTTACGATTTTCGCTGATGGTCATTTGCCCAACTTAATTGGGTTAATTGCCTACTTAATAAGGGGAATATTTTTCCGCGATAATTAGCGCTACTTTAAAAAATAATGATAAAAAATCAAAAAAAAGAGGTAGCGCATGGTAGATGACAACCCTTTTGCGGCGAAGTGGTCCCGTGGCGGCAATTTGCTGTGCCATGGGCACTGGATCATTAGCTGGCAGGGTCAGCCCATCGAACTGCCCGAATCTCGCCGTGAGAAAGATATGGGCACCTGGGCCATCTACTCCATCATCGATCCTGATGACGAAACATTTGCTCAGGGCTTGCCGGAGGATGAGTGGATTATTGAGAATGTCGAGTGGCTCACCGATCTTTTTTATGATTACGGAATCGCACTGGAAACGAAAAGTTATCGCGACTTTTATCGGGCGGTGAATAAACAAGACTGGCGCTGTACCAGTTGCGCGGGTTGCATGTAATAAAGCGTGAGAAAAAGGCGGTAAAATACTTTTTTACCGCCTGCAATATTAATTTTGCGTGTCGAGGGTCGCCAGCTCTTTATCAATAAAGTAAAGGCCTTCGCCACTTTTTCCAGCCAGAGTTAATTTATCAATAACTGATTTAAACAGTTTCTCTTCTTCGTGCTGCTCTGAGACATACCATTGCAGGAAATTAAAAGTTGGGTAGTCTTGTGAAGTCATTGCTACATGTGCCAGTTCATTAATTTTTTGCGATATTAATTGCTCATGCTCATAGGTGGCGCGAAAAAGCGCATCGAGAGAAGCGTATTCTGCAACCGGCGACACGATACTATTAATACGAGGCAAACTCCCCGTATCTGTTAAGTAATCGAACAGACGCTGCATATGTGTCATCTCTTCTTGCGCGTGACGACGCAGAAAAGCGGCTGCGCCTTCAAAACTGTGATAGCTGCACCAGGCGCTCATCTGCTGATAAAGCAGGGAAGAGTAGAGTTCCAGATTCATTTGTTCGTTTAATTTATCAATCATCTCTGCTTTAAGCATCGGTGCTGCTCCGGGTATAAAAAACAATAAAGGAGCAGCCACTATAATTTGTTATTTAATTATTTGCAAAAGGTAAAATATTTATTTGGGAAAGGTGCGAGAGGCAGATAAATAAATGAGAATTATTTTGATTATTAATAATAATAAGCCAGCGTAGTGACGCTGGCAAAAAATTACCAGCTTGTTGCCGCAGGATTAATGGCAATACCACGACACTGATATTGAATCGTCATTTTGGTATTCATGCATGCGGAGCCGCTAATGAGGCTGCATGTTTCCACTGGTTGACCAAAAGGTACGGCATTAGCATAGCCCATTTGTTGGCATTGCCTGTTCGCAGTTCCTTGTGCGGTGTATTGATCATAACGTGCAGTTTGCATCATCTGCTGATCAAAGCTCAGGCGCACAATACCGCTAACGGGATCCACTTCACTGACTTTCGCCTCTTTAGTAAAAGTGCAGCCTGTAAGCAGCACTCCTAAGGCGGCAATAACAATTTTGTTCATGCAATCGCTCTGGTTCATTTTGGCATGTTCCTATCGTATCGCATTGCTGGCGCAACAATCGGCGGAATAACCTGAGGAACTACCCCTACTAATCGCAACGGCATGCAACGTTTAAGAGCAAAACTGTGAGCCTTGCTTCGATTTTTAAAACCATTTTTCACTAAATTTGAAAGTATGTTTGTCAGGTAGTAAGGTTGATGCACCTTTGCTATCCGAAGTACGTCCACAGGAGAGAGAAAATGAAAATTGCATTGATGATGGAAAACAGCCAGGCTGCGAAAAATGCCATCATCCTCAAAGAGCTAAAAGCCGTTGCCGATGAAAAGGATTTTCCAGTATTCAACGTCGGTATGAGCGATGAGAATGACCATCATCTGACTTATATCCATCTTGGCATTATGGCCAGCATTCTCCTTAACGCCAAAGCGGTCGACTTTGTCGTCACAGGCTGTGGTACTGGGCAGGGCGCGCTGATGTCGCTAAACATCCATCCGGGTGTGGTGTGTGGCTATTGCATCGATCCGGCTGATGCCTTCCTTTTTGCTCAAATCAATAATGGCAATGCCCTGGCGCTGCCGTTTGCGAAGGGCTTTGGTTGGGGCGCCGAGTTGAACGTGCGCTTTATTTTTGAAAAAGCTTTTACGGGCCGTAAAGGTGAGGGCTATCCGCCTGAGCGCAAAGAGCCGCAGGTGCGTAACGCCGGTATTCTGAACCAGGTTAAGGCGGCAGTCGTAAAAGATAATTACCTTGATACCCTGCGTGCTATCGATCGAGAGTTAGTGAAAACAGCCGTGTCTGGTGAGCGGTTCCAGCAGTGTTTCTTTGAGAATTGCCAGAATAAAGAGATTGAAGCCTTTGTGCGTGAGGTTCTTGCCTGATTAAAAGAGGGCCAGCAGAAGCTGGCCCTCACTTAATTCTGTTTCTGCGATACCGCGCTCCCGGCATCTTTCGTTAGCCTGAGGGTATCCAGCATTCCGACCAGACAAATTAACGCGATAAAAACAAATGCCAGCCTAAAGCTAATGCCTTCGATGGCGACGAGATTTAGCCAGCCGCTGACAACTTCCCCAAGACGAATCCCAATCGCGCCAAGCGTAATACCAAGCCCAATTGCCAGTTGCGTCGCCGTGCTGAATAGCGTATTGGCGTAACTCATTTGCGCCGCCGGAACATCGGCAAATGCCAGCGTGCTGACGCCGGTAAATTGCACTGAGCGAAAAACACCACCGAGATAGAGAATCAATAAAATAAGCCACACCGGAGTCTGGGAGGTCAGTAGTGCACAAGCCAGCAGGGCCAGTACATTTAGCGCGCCGTTAATCAGCAAAAGTTTCTTGAAACCCAGCCAGCGAATAAGCGGGGTGGTTGCCGGTTTAATGGTGAGATTGCCAGCAAATACCGCCAGCACCAGTAGCCCGGCCTGAAATGGATCCATACCAAAACCGACCTGAAAGAGCAGCGGTAGTAAAAACGGCACGGCGCTGATCGAGGCGCGAAACAGTGAACCGCCATACATGGTGACGCGAAAGGTAGCAACCTGCATAGCGTCCAGGCGTATCATTGGCCAGCGAGCACGTTGGAAATGGCGCAGCGTAAATACCATCGTTACCATACCAAGGGCCAGCAGGCCAACGGCCAATCCACCCTGTGGGTGTTGTGAGCCCATTGTCTCCATGGCGCAAACCAGGCTCACCATCGCTATCGCCGTAGTAATAAAGCCCGGTAGGTCAAACGGGCGCTGCTCCTCTTCACGGATATTGGGAATCACACGTAACGCCAGCACGATCGCCAGTATGCCCAGCGGTACATTAATAAAGAAGATCCATCGCCAGTCAGCATAATGGGTAATAAATCCCCCAAGCGGTGGGCCAATAATAGGGGCAACCAACGCGGGCCAGGTCAATGTAGCAATCGCAGAGATCAATTGATGCTTAGGGGTGGTGCGTAGAACAGCCAGGCGACCAACAGGCACCATTAAAGCGCCACCTACGCCCTGTAAAATCCGCATTGCGACAAACATTTCAATATTGGTAGACAATCCGCACAATACGGAGGCAAAGGTGAAGATGGCCAGCGCCAGCGAGAAAATAGTGCGTGCGCCAAAACGATCCGCAATCCAGCCACTCGCCGGTATCAGCACTGCCAGGGTGATGAGATAGGCACTAATACCAATATTTAACGCGACCGCTTCCACGCCAAAGGTTTTCGCCATATCGGGTAGCGCGGTGGCAATCACCGTGCCGTCAAGAAACTCCATAAAGAAAGCGCCCGCTACCAGCAGTGCAGCGGGAGAAAGAGGTCCGCTCTTTCGCGCAAAAGTGCTTTCACTCATTTTTGGTCTGCCATATAAAATTTTTTTAAAATACTAAAGATTTTTTTAGCGTGCTAACCACAGGATTTATAATTATTTTTTTAACAAAGCTACTGCTTTCCTATTTTTGAAACGTGATTTCTATCACATATATATTGATTTTTGTGATAAAGGTCATATTATGTACGCATTGAATCTTAACACCTGCATAACACATCGCCGGAGCTATAAATGAAACTGCGTAAAATCCTGAAGCACATGTTCGAAACTTATTGCAAAACTTTTAAAGACGTACCGCCAGGCGCTATGTTCTGATAAAAAAGAAACCTGCTGCGGCGGGTTTTTTTATATCTGCAATCTGCCCACAACTACTCTTCACACCTCTTTCCCGCTACTATAATGCCCTTTCGTAAAGGAGCCTTTATATGTCGCAAAACCTTTCCGCCGACCAGGAGCTGGTCTCCGATGTCGTTGCTTGCCAGCTCGTTATCAAACAAATCCTCGACGTTATTGATGTTATCGCCCCTGTTGAAGTGCGCGATAAAATGGCGAACCAATTAAAAAGCATTGATTTCTCCAGCCATCCCGCCGCTGCCGATCCAGTGACGCGTCGCGCTATTCAAAAAGCCATTGCCCTGATTGAACTGAAATTCACCCCGCAAGGCGAAGCGCACTAATCAGCAACCGTCAGGATGTGACGCAGCGGAGATTTTGAAACGATGTTTTGATCAACAATATCACCACTTTTCCTATAAACCTAAGGGTAAGGAGTTGGCAATGAAAAAAGTGGCGGTATTGTTAGCCCCCGGATTTGAGGAGGCGGAAGCGATTATCACCATTGATATTTTGCGGCGCCTGAATATCGATGTCGAAATGCTCGCCTGCGCTGAATCCCGGGCGGTGGTCAGTTACCACAATATCCCGATGGTGGCAGATAGCACGCTCGCTGAACGCATGAATGTGCTGTATGACGCGGTGGTATTGCCCGGTGGGCCGCAGGGTAGTGTGAATCTTGCGGCTAGCGCTGACGTTGTGCGTTTTGTCGCGCGTCATGATATCGCCGGCAAATTAATCTGCCCGATCTGTTCTGCTGCGGCGCGGGTCCTCGGTGGTAATGGCCTGCTGAAAGGCCGTCGTTACGTCTGCTCTGGCGATCTCTATAAAACGGTGCGCGATGGTGAGTATACAGACGCACCCGTTGTGGAAGATGGCAACCTGATCAGCGGTAAAGGGTTAGGGCTGGCTTTTGATTTTGCGTTCACGCTTGCCGCGCGCCTTAACGATGATGAAAGCGCAGCGCGAGATCACGCCGATCATATCTACTATAGCTGGTAATTTTATTTGCCGGGTACGCCCTGTGCCCGGTCACAAGGATAAGCTGGCTGAGGTTATGGATTATCTTGCTTTGCGTTGTTCCATTTGTCGGACAAAAACAGCTCGCTTTATGTGAAATATCGCTGAATTTATGCACAGAATTACTGTAATTCAGCGGTGTGATGCCGCTCTCCTATGGAGAATCAATTTCCCGCTAAAACTATCTCCAGCAAAGACGTCCAGGGACGTTCGGACTCTAATGCCTTGTTTTATGAACTTTTAAGCAAATCGACCGTTTGTATTTCCTACATAAAAGAAAGCTAAAGCTGGAGTTTACCATGCACAAATTCACTAAAGCGTTGGCGGCCATCGGCCTGGCTGCCGTTATGTCACAATCCGCTATCGCTGAAACAATGAAGCTTGGGTTTCTGGTGAAACAACCGGAAGAACCCTGGTTCCAGACAGAATGGAAATTCGCCGACAAGGCAGGTAAAGAGTTAGGGTTCGAAGTGATTAAAATCGCCGTCCCGGATGGTGAAAAAACGCTGAATGCAATAGATAGTCTGGCAGCCAGCGGGGCGAAAGGATTTGTTATCTGTACGCCCGATCCAAAGCTTGGCTCAGCGATTGTTGCCAAAGCCCGTGGCTACGATATGAAAGTCATTGCAGTAGACGATCAGTTCGTTAATGCCAAAGGCGAACCGATGAAGTCAGTTCCACTGGTGATGATGGCGGCCAGCGAAATCGGCGCGCGTCAAGGCCAGGAGCTGTATAAAGAGATGCAAAAACGTGGCTGGGATGTGAAAGATACAGCGGTGATGGCAATTACTGCTGACGAGCTTGATACCGCGCGTCGCCGTACTACCGGCTCTATGGACGCGCTGAAAAAAGCCGGCTTCCCTGAAAAGCAAATCTATAAGGTCCCCACCAAATCGAACGATATCCCTGGTGCATTTGATGCTGGCAACTCTCTGTTAGTCCAACACCCGGAAGTTAAACACTGGCTGGTGGTCGGTATGAACGACAACACCGTGCTGGGTGGGGTACGGGCTACTGAAGGGCAGAGCTTTAAAGCAGCGGATGTGATTGGCATCGGGATTAATGGTGTTGATGCGGTCAGCGAACTGTCCAAAGCGCAGCCTACTGGCTTCTTTGGCTCGCTGCTGCCAAGCCCGGATGTTCATGGTTATAAAACCAGTGAGCTGCTGTACAACTGGGTGGAAAAAGGCGTTGAACCGCCGAAATTCACCGCTGTAACCGATGTGGTGTTAATCACCCGCGATAACTTCAAAGAAGAGCTGGCGAAAAAAGGACTGTAGTGTGCTGTTGGTTGTGCTCCCTGCCTGCCAGGCAGGGAGCCTGACGTACAAAGAACTGCCTTACGGAGACGTTATGCAACAGTCTACCCCTTATCTCTCGTTTCGCGGCATTGGCAAAACCTTTCCAGGTGTGAAAGCGCTGAGCGAGATCAGTTTTGATTGTTATGCCGGACAGGTTCATGCCCTGATGGGTGAAAACGGAGCCGGTAAATCCACACTATTAAAAATTTTGAGCGGTAACTATGCGCCAACCTCTGGCACGCTGGTAATAAAGGGTGATGAGGTGACCTTTGCAGATACGACGGCTGCGCTAAATGCCGGTGTGGCCATTATCTATCAGGAATTACATCTCGTCCCCGAGATGACCGTTGCCGAGAATATCTATCTCGGGCAGCTTCCGCACAAAGGCGGCATCGTCAATCGTTCGTTACTCAATTATGAGGCGCGCTTGCAGTTGGGGCATCTCGGGCTCGATATCGATCCGCAAACCCCGCTGAAATATCTCTCTATCGGCCAGTGGCAAATGGTGGAAATTGCCAAGGCGCTGGCGCGTAATGCCAAGATTATCGCCTTTGACGAACCAACCAGTTCGCTCTCCGCGCGGGAAATCGACAACCTGTTTCGCGTGATCCGCGAACTGCGCAAAGAGGGCAGGGTAATCCTTTACGTTTCTCACCGGATGGAAGAGATTTTCGCTCTCAGCGATGCGATTACTGTATTCAAAGATGGTCGCTATGTACGCACCTTCCACGATACGCAGCAGGTGAATCACGATCTGTTGGTGCAGGCGATGGTCGGGCGTGAGATCGGCGACATCTACGGCTGGAAGTCACGCGAATATGGTGAAGAGCGCCTGCGTCTGGAGCAAGTCAAAGCACCCGGTGTACGCACGCCTGTTAGCCTCACAGTGCGACGCGGCGAGATCGTCGGCCTGTTCGGGTTAGTGGGTGCCGGACGCAGCGAATTGATGAAAGGTTTATTTGGCGGCACGCGGATCAGTGACGGGAAGGTGTTTATCGATGGTGAACTAGTCGATATTCAGAAGCCCGCGCATGCTATTCGCGCCGGCATGATGCTTTGTCCCGAAGACCGCAAAGCCGATGGCATTATTGCGGTGCACTCGGTACAGGAGAATATCAATATCAGCGCCCGGCGGAAGTTTATCCGTGCGGGGTGCTTAATCGACAAAGGCTGGGAAAGCGAAAACGCTGAGCATCATATTCGCTCGCTTAATATTAAAACACCAGGTGCCGACCAGCTGATTATGAATCTGTCGGGGGGTAACCAGCAAAAAGCGATTTTGGGTCGCTGGTTATCGGAAGAGATGAAAGTGATCTTGCTTGATGAGCCAACGCGTGGCATTGACGTGGGCGCAAAGCATGAGATCTATAACGTTATTTATGCGCTGGCCTCCCGGGGCGTTGCGGTGCTGTTTGCTTCCAGCGATCTGCCCGAAGTGTTAGGTGTTGCCGACCGTATTGTGGTGATGCGTGAAGGGGAGATAGCGGGTGAGCTATTGCATGGTCAGGGCGATGAACAGCAAGTGCTGAGCCTTGCGATGCCTAAAGTCAGCCAGGCTGTCGCCTGAGTGAGGAGAGAACAATGTCATCTTTAACGACGTCGCGTGTACCGAAGCCGAAGTCCTCTTTTAGCTTTGGGCGTATCTGGGATCAGTTCGGCATGCTGGTAGTTTTTGCCGTACTGTTCCTTGGCTGTGTTATTTTTGTGCCGAATTTCGGCTCTTTCGTCAATATGAAAGGGTTGGGGCTGGCGATCTCCATGTCCGGTATGGTGGCCTGCGGTATGTTGTTCTGCCTGGCGTCAGGCGACTTCGATCTCTCGGTGGCCTCGGTGATTGCCTGTGCCGGGGTGACGACGGCAGTGGTCATTAACCTCAGTGAAAGTCTTTGGATTGGCGTATTTGCCGGATTGATGCTCGGTGTATTGAGCGGCTTAATTAATGGCTTTGTCATTGCCCGCCTGAAGATTAATGCGTTGATCACTACGCTTGCCACGATGCAAATTGTGCGCGGTCTGGCTTATATCATCTCGGATGGTAAAGCGGTGGGTATTGAAGATGAGCGCTTTTTTGAACTGGGTTATGCCAATTGGTTAGGGCTTCCCGCGCCAATCTGGCTGACGGTTATCTGCCTGATTATTTTTGGTTTCCTGCTGAACAAAACAACCTTTGGTCGTAATACGCTGGCTATTGGTGGTAATGAAGAGGCAGCGCGTCTGGCGGGTGTGCCGGTGGTGAGAACTAAAATTATCATCTTCGTGCTCTCAGGGCTGGTTTCGGCGGCGGCGGGGATTATTCTGGCCTCGCGCATGACCAGTGGGCAGCCAATGACCTCAATCGGCTATGAGCTTATTGTTATTTCGGCCTGCGTACTGGGGGGTGTTTCACTAAAAGGCGGGATTGGTAAGATCTCTTATGTTGTGGCGGGGATATTAATTCTCGGCACGGTGGAAAACGCCATGAACCTGTTAAATATTTCGCCATTCTCACAGTATGTAGTGCGCGGTCTGATTCTGCTGGCTGCGGTGATCTTTGACCGCTATAAACAAAAAGCCAAACGCACCGTCTGAATATATTTTCAGAAAATTCCAGTTAACCCATAAGTCTACATCTAACCGCTTACCAGCCGTTAATTCGGCTGGTAAATACGCTGCAAAATGGCGATCAGCTTCACACTGTCTATACTTACATGGCTAATGATAATGAGATGTGATGTTTTAGCACCTCTCAACATGACTGTAAGGAGGAAACCAGGGTGGAAGACGCGTTATCTGTACCGCCTCTCTTTTCCGGTAATTTTGCTTATTTTTTCGATTTGGATGGCACCCTCGCAGATATTCAACCGCACCCGGATGATGTTTTTATCCCGCAAGAGGTGCTTGCCAGACTCTCATTGCTTGCAAAGCTAAATAACGGGGCGCTGGCATTGATTTCAGGGCGTTCAATGATCGAGCTTGAACAGCTCATCAAACCCCATAACTTTCCCCTGGCCGGGGTACATGGGGCAGAGCGCCGCGATATCAATGGTAAAACTCACCGCGTAACGTTACCGGAAGAAACAATGCTGCCACTTGCGCAGAGGCTGCATGAAGGGCTTGAACCATTAAGTGGCGTTGAGCTTGAAGCCAAAGGGATGGCATTCGCTTTACATTACCGTCAGGCACCGCAGCATGAGCAGGCGGTGTTTGCCCTTGCCCGTAAAATGGTTGAGCTTTATCCGTTGCTGGCAATGCAGCCGGGAAAGTGTGTGGTTGAGCTTAAGCCTGCCGGTATTAATAAGGGCGCGGCCATTGAGGCTTTTTTGCAGGAGCCACCATTCGCTGGCAGGAAACCAGTGTTTTTGGGGGATGATCTGACAGATGAAAATGGCTTTAGCGTCGTCAATAAGCTGGGAGGTATTTCAGTCAAAGTCGGAGCAGGTACAACGCAGGCGCGATGGCGGCTGGCCGATGTGTATGAAGTTTACCAGTGGCTTGAACATATTACTGACCATCAACAACAAGAAGAAAAAGCGCTAACAAACAGGAGAGATGGCTATGAGTCGCTTAGTCGTAGTATCTAATCGTATCGCTCCCCCGGATGATAAAAAGGCCAGCGCAGGCGGACTTGCCGTTGGGATTTTGGGGGCATTAAAAGCCACCGGCGGCCTATGGTTCGGCTGGAGTGGTGAAATTGGGGATGAAGAACAGCCGTTGAAAAAAATTACCAAAGGTAATATTTCCTGGGCGTCATTTAACCTCAGTGAACAGCATTACGAGCAATATTACTCGCAGTTTTCCAATGGCGTACTATGGCCTGCCTTTCACTATCGTCTGGATTTAGTTAAGTATCAACGAGATGCCTGGGAGGGCTATCAGGAAGTGAATGCGCTGCTGGCAGATAAGTTGCTGCCGCTGCTTAAGCCTGATGATATCTTGTGGATCCACGATTATCACCTGCTGCCTTTTGCAAGCGAACTGCGTAAACGTGGGGTCGATAACCAGATAGGTTTCTTCCTGCATATTCCTTTCCCGACGCCAGAGATTTTCAATGCTCTGCCACCCCATGCAGAACTGCTGGAACAGCTTTGTGATTACGATCTGCTGGGTTTCCAGACCGAAAGTGACCGGCTGGCGTTCCTCGATGCATTATCCATGAAAACACGGCTAACAACGCGTGGAGGGAAAGAGCATGTCGCATGGGGTAAAAACTTCCGTACTGAAGTCTACCCCATCGGTATTGCGCCAAAGGAAATTGCTCAACAAGCTGCCGGCCCTCTGCCGCCGAAGTTGGCTCAACTGAAAAATGAGCTGAAAAACGTTAAAAACATCTTCTCGGTAGAGCGGCTTGATTATTCTAAAGGCTTGCCAGAGCGTTTTCTCGCGTATGAAGCCCTGCTGGAGAAATATCCGCAACATCACGGCAAAATCCGCTATACGCAGATTGCACCCACTTCCCGTGGCGAGGTACAGGCGTATCAGGATATCCGCCATCAGCTAGAGACGGAAGCGGGTCGTATTAATGGTAAATATGGACAACTTGGCTGGACGCCGCTCTACTATCTGAACCAACATTTTGATCGCAAGGTGTTGATGAAAGTATTCCGCTATGCCGAAGTTGGGCTGGTGACGCCGCTGCGTGATGGGATGAACCTGGTTGCGAAGGAGTACGTTGCCGCCCAGGACCCGGCGAATCCAGGGGTGCTGATTCTTTCCCAGTTTGCCGGTGCTGCAAACGAATTAACCTCTGCACTAATTGTGAACCCTTATGATCCGGATAATGTCGCCGCGGCAATGGATAGAGCGCTGAGTATGCCGCTAGCGGAGCGTATTTCGCGTCACGCTGAAATGCTGAAAATTGTGCAGGAAAACGATATTAATCACTGGCAAGAAAGGTTCATCCACGATCTAAAGTCCATCACGCCACGTAGCGCACAGAGCCAGCTACAAAATAAAGTGGCGACTTTTCCTAAGCTGGCCTAACGCCACCTGCTCCTGCTTTCGCAGGAGCAGTCTATTCTGCTAATGGCACAAGCAACACATCGACTTCACTGGTCTGCACCAGGCTTTTCGCTGAGCAGGTCGCACGGGAGAAGAAGTTTTGATTATGGTTGCCGCAAATAACCAGATCGACCCTTTCTTTGCGACAAGTGTGCAAGATATGCTCACTAAGTTCACCACTGGTGATCAAGGTCTGGGCAATGGGATAACCCGCCTTTTGCACCATCTGTGCAAGAAACTGCTGCGTCTCTTCCTGTAACATTTCGCGCACATTTTCCATCATTGGCGCAGCAAATTGATTATACATTTCTGGTTCGGCTGTCAGTGTCAGTAGGGTAATACGCGCGTTGAACGGGCGAGCAATATCCACTGCCTTCTTCAGTAGTCGCTCGCTTTCAGGTGTAACTGTCACAGCAACTAAGAGATGAGCCCATGCCATCTTATCCCCCTTGCGCGAATCAAGATTTTCTCACCATTACTCCGTTTTAACAGCCAGTGCAAGCCATGATCATGACAGTGGTGTGAAGGTCATCATAATTATTCATTAATTTTTCTTACGTTACCTGATGCATCGTATTTCTTTGCGTCAATATAAATTAAATACTTAAGCGAAATACTCAAAATTAATTATCAATTTGTCAATTTATTGATCGGAATAATTAACAAAATTGTAATGGTAACCTGGTGCAACTAATTAACTATTCTTAAAGACTAACTATATGATTTATTTAGTTTTTTATTTTTGTGTCTTCATTAGAAACATTTAAGTGAATGTTAACAGTACAACTTGTCCATCCTCTGACCAGTTGACACGATTAGGATAAGGTTTTGCATGGGTATTCGGAGAATTGGAATAGAAAATAGATTCAATCGGCTAAAAAATATCCAATTGACAAGCGGTACTGATAGATTTCTTGTCTAAATTCACTTAAATTATGTGACGTGGATCACAAAAATTCTAAATTTACGCACTGGTCAGATTGTATGTGTTAGTCCCTCCGAGTACAGTTGCGTCGAATTAGGAAAAATCTTAGTTCTTTGTAAGAAATGATTAAGAGCGTTGCAAGGCAATAACATTTGAGCGAAGCGCCTTGCCCGTAAGATCCTAAGACAGTTATGCATTTAGCCTTTCTTTTTATACCGGTTTTTTTCCGGCGACATCACGGGGTGCGGCTTAGCCGCATAAGATACAAGTTGGTTATTCGGGATGGGAAAAATGCATACATCCGAGTTGCTGAAACATGTTTATGACATCAATCTGTCGTATTTATTGCTTGCTCAGCGTTTGATCAGTCAGGACAAGGCTTCAGCCATGTTTCGTCTTGGCATTAATGAAGAAATGGCGACCACTCTGGGGGAATTAACCCTGCCACAAATGGTAAAATTGGCTGAAACCAATCAGTTAATTTGCCAGTTCCGTTTCGACAGCCACCAGACTATTACTCGTCTGACCCAGGAATCACGCGTGGATGATTTGCAACAAGTCCACACCGGGATTTTACTTTCTACCCGCCTGCTGAATGAGTCTCCTCAGAATGGTGAAGTAGCCAGGAAGAAAAGGGCGTAAAAATGGGTGAGAAAAGCATTGTTCAGGAAGCCCGCGATATTCAGCTAGCAATGGAGCTGATCACGCTGGGTGCACGTTTGCAAATGCTGGAGAGCGAGACGCAATTAAGCCGTGGGCGTCTGATTAAACTCTACAAAGAGTTGCGTGGTAGTCCGCCGCCAAAAGGCATGCTGCCATTCTCCACCGACTGGTTTATGACCTGGGAGCAAAATATCCACGCATCGATGTTCTGTAACGCCTGGCAGTATCTGCTGAAGACAGGTTTGTGCAGTGGCGTTGATGCAGTCATCAAAGCGTACCGACTCTATCTCGAACAATGTCCTCAAGCTGAGGAAGGGCCACTGCTGGCACTGACTCGCGCCTGGACGCTGGTTCGTTTCGTGGAAAGCGGATTGCTGGAGTTGTCTCGCTGTAACTGCTGCGGCGGTAACTTTATTACCCATGCGCACCAGCCCGTTGGTAGCTTCGCTTGCAGTTTATGTCAGCCGCCGTCCCGCGCGGTAAAAAGACGTAAACTTTCCCGCGATGCTGCCGATATTATTCCACAACTGCTGGATGAACAGATCGCTCAGGCTGTTTAACCGAAACAGGTGGAAGAACACTCCAGCAGCGGTGCAGTAATGCCGCTGCTTTTTTTTGCCTGCTTTTCGCGTTGACCCTTCGTCATGTTTATCCCGAGCCTTGTTATTAGCAGAAGGATGATGTCGTGCTTATCGTATTAGGTTACCTGGTTGTTCTTGGTGCAGTCTTAGGCGGTTATATGATGACCGGCGGACACCTTGGGGCACTTTATCAACCGTCTGAATTGATCATCATCGGCGGGGCGGGTTTAGGTGCATTTATTGTCGGCAACAACGGTAAAGCTATCAAAGGAACGATGAAAGCGTTGCCTTTGCTGTTTCGCCGTTCCAAATACACCAAAAGTATGTATATGGACTTGCTGGCGTTGCTCTATCGCCTGATGGCGAAGTCACGTCAGCAGGGGATGTTCTCGCTGGAGCGAGATATCGAAAACCCCACAGAGAGCGAGATTTTTGCCAGCTATCCGCGCATTCTCGCCGATGCCACCATGCTGGAATTTATCGTGGATTATCTGCGACTTATCATCAGCGGCAATATGAATACCTTCGAAATCGAAGCGTTGATGGATGAAGAGATTGAAACTCACGAGAGTGAAGCTGAAGTGCCTGCTAACGCACTGGCGATGGTTGGCGATTCGCTGCCAGCATTCGGTATCGTCGCTGCGGTAATGGGGGTAGTACACGCCCTGGCATCCGCAGATCGACCGGCAGCAGAGCTGGGCGCGCTGATTGCTCACGCAATGGTGGGAACGTTCCTCGGTATTCTGCTGGCATACGGTTTTATCTCTCCGCTGGCCAGCGTTCTGCGCCAGAAGAGCGCTGAAACAGCCAAAATGATGCAGTGCGTCAAAATCACTCTGTTGTCGAATCTTAACGGTTATGCGCCGCCGATCGCAGTCGAATTCGGGCGTAAAACCCTCTACTCCAGCGAACGTCCGTCATTTATCGAACTGGATGAACACGTGCGTGCGGTGAGAAACCCTAACCAGCAGACGACGACCGAGGACGCATGAAAAATCAGTCCCACCCCATCGTCGTCGTAAGACGTAAAAAGCACAAGGGCCATGGTGGTGGTGCACACGGCTCCTGGAAGATTGCCTATGCCGATTTTATGACGGCAATGATGGCTTTCTTCCTGGTGATGTGGCTGATTTCCATTTCCAGCCCGAAAGAACTTATTCAAATTGCGGAATATTTCCGCACGCCGCTCGCTACAGCGGTAACGGGTGGGCAAAGAATTTCTAACAGCGAAAGCCCGATCCCGGGCGGCGGTGATGACTACACACAGCAGCAGGGCGAAGTACAAAAACAGCCCAATATTGACGATTTGAAGCGACGCATGGAGCAATCGCGGTTGAGCAAATTACGCGGCGACCTGGATCAATTAATTGAAGCCGATCCGAAACTGCGTGCGCTGCGTCCGCATTTGAAAATCGATCTGGTGCAAGAGGGGTTGCGTATTCAGATCATCGACAGCCAGAACCGACCGATGTTTAAAACCGGTAGTGCGGAAGTTGAACCCTATATGCGCGATATTTTACGGGCCATTGCTCCGGTGCTGAACGGCATTCCCAACCGGGTGAGTCTGTCAGGACATACCGATGATTTCCCTTACGCCAATGGTGAGAAAGGGTACAGCAACTGGGAACTCTCCGCCGATCGCGCCAACGCATCGCGTCGCGAGCTGGTTATCGGAGGCCTGGATGACGGTAAGGTACTGCGAGTTGTCGGTATGGCCGCAACCATGCGCCTTGCCGATCGCGGCCCGGATGAGGCCCTTAACCGTCGAATTAGTCTTTTGGTACTTAATAAACAGGCAGAAGAGGCCATTCTGCATGAAAACGCCGAAAGTCAGAGTGCGCCATTAAGCACGATTACACAGCCAGAGGCTGCGGCGGCTCCCGCTACCGCTCCTTCGGCAGCAGTTACAACATCGCCACAAGCCGATCCGAGGTGATAGCGTGAGCATGGATATTAGCGATTTTTATCAGACATTTTTTGATGAAGCTGACGAGTTGTTGGCCGATATGGAACAACACTTGTTGGATCTGGTGCCTGAAGCACCGGATTCAGAACAGCTCAACGCCATCTTTCGTGCAGCGCACTCTATTAAAGGTGGCGCAGGTACATTTGGCTTCACCATCTTGCAGGAAACGACCCACCTGATGGAAAACCTGCTTGATGAAGCGCGGCGTGGAGAGATGCAGCTCAACACCGACATTATCAACCTGTTTTTGGAAACCAAAGATATTATGCAGGAACAGCTCGACGCCTATAAAAGCTCACAAGAGCCGGATGCCGCTAGCTTCGAATATATCTGCAATGCACTGCGCCAACTGGCGCTGGAAGCAAAAGGCGAAGTTGCCGCCGCCTCGGCAGGAGCCACGCTTTCCGTCGTCGATGCCGCAGTAGCTGCGAACGAAAGCGCACCGGTAGCGAAAGACGATGGCAAGCTGCGTATAGTGCTCTCGCGCCTGAAAGAGAGCGAAGTGGACGTGCTGGAAGAGGAGCTGGGTAACCTCGGTTCGCTGAGCGATGTCGTAAAAGGCAAGGATAACCTGAGCGCCATAATCGACGGCGGCGTCAGCGAAGACGATATCATCGCGGTGCTCTGCTTTGTGATTGAGGCCGATCAGATCGCCTTTGAGAAAGCCCAGGCTGCCCCGGTGGTGGAACAAGCGGCTGCTGAAGTGGTTGAGACACCGGCGCAAGCGCCTGTACCAGCGGCTAAACCAGCAGCGCCACCTGCACTGAAAGCGGTAGGTAAAGAAGCAGCGGCAGGCAAAGAAAAACCTGCGCGCGTCAGTGAGTCTACCAGTATTCGTGTAGCGGTAGAAAAAGTGGATCAGCTAATTAACCTCGTTGGCGAGTTGGTGATCACTCAATCCATGCTGGCCCAGCGTTCAAACGAACTGGATCCGGTAACGCATGGCGATCTTATCACCAGCATGGGCCAGTTGCAGCGTAACGCTCGCGATCTGCAAGAGTCGGTGATGTCGATCCGTATGATGCCGATGGAGTATGTTTTCAGCCGCTTCCCGCGTCTGGTGCGCGATCTGGCGAGTAAGCTGGATAAACAGGTTGAATTAACCCTCCAGGGTAGTTCCACTGAGCTCGATAAAAGCCTGATTGAACGCATTATCGATCCGTTAACGCACCTGGTGCGTAACAGTCTTGATCACGGTATTGAATCGCCGCAAAAACGCGTCGATGCAGGAAAATCGCCAATCGGTAACCTGATTCTTTCCGCAGAACACCAGGGCGGCAATATCTGTATCGAAGTTACTGATGATGGCGCGGGTCTGAACCGTGAACGTATCCTGGCGAAGGCGATGTCGCAGGGGATGTCGGTGCATGAAAATATGACCGACGAAGAGGTGGGGATGCTGATTTTTGCGCCTGGCTTCTCGACCGCTGAGCAGGTTACCGATGTCTCCGGGCGCGGTGTCGGTATGGATGTGGTGAAACGAAACATCCAGGAGATGGGCGGCCACGTCGAGATTAAATCGAAGCAGGGCTCCGGTACAACAATCCGTATTCTGTTGCCGCTGACGCTGGCTATCCTGGATGGCATGTCGGTTAAAGTAAACGACGAAGTGTTTATCCTGCCGCTCAATGCGGTGATGGAGTCACTGCAACCGCGTGAAGAAGATCTCCATCCGCTGGCGGGTGGCGAGCGCGTACTTGAAGTGCGCGGTGAATATCTGCCGCTGGTAGAATTGTGGAAAGTGTTCGACGTTGGCGGGGCGAAAACCGAGGCCACGCAAGGTATCGTTGTTATTCTGCAAAGCGCTGGTCGTCGCTATGCACTGCTGGTAGATCAGTTGATCGGCCAGCACCAGGTGGTGGTGAAAAACCTGGAGAGTAACTACCGTAAAGTGCCGGGGATTTCTGCCGCCACTATCCTCGGTGATGGTAGCGTTGCGCTGATTGTCGACGTTTCAGCGTTGCAGGGATTAAATCGTGAACATCGTATGGCGCATACAGCCGCCTGATTAAGTTAAGAAGGTAACAACATGACCGGTATGAGTAATGTAGCAAAACTGGCGGGCGAGCCATCAGGTCAGGAATTCCTGGTATTCACTCTGGGCGATGAAGAATACGGTATCGATATTCTCAAAGTGCAGGAAATCCGTGGTTATGATCAGGTGACCCGTATCGCCAATACCCCCGATTTTATTAAAGGCGTCACTAATCTACGTGGTGTGATTGTGCCTATTGTCGATCTGCGCGTGAAGTTCAGCCAGGGCGAAGTAGAGTATAACGAAAACACGGTGGTTATCGTGCTCAATCTTGGACAGCGTGTGGTCGGGATTGTTGTCGATGGCGTTTCTGATGTGCTGTCGCTGGCTGCGGATCAAATCCGCCCGGCGCCGGAATTTGCGGTAACGCTCTCTACCGAATATCTCACGGGTCTCGGTGCGCTCGGCGAACGTATGCTGATTCTGGTAAATATCGAAAAACTGCTAAATAGCGACGAAATGGCGCTGCTGGATATTGCCGCCAATCACGTAGCCTAATATTTTGGGCGGATGTGCTTTATGCCATCCGCCAATTTCTATTGTCCTTCTATTACTTATTTCACTCACTTCTTCAGTATTGCTAATTTGTTGTTTACCCCTCCTAACTTGTTAATATTATTAATAAAAGATATATCGTGAGACCAATCACAGTTTATGCTGCAGGATTTGAACAAAGCGTAGTCATTTTTTTATTAACGCTTTGATATTAAGTGATAAATATAAAGATATTTTCTGCATAATACATTCTTGCCCGGTGGTTGAAGTCGCTGGATTAAGCTAAATTTCTGTTATTCCAGTGTTAATTGCTCGCGTGTATTTCTGGCGATTCATCCGCGTTATTAATGATGAGCGGCACGCTTCACTCTCAGAGGCAAAATAATATGAACAGAAAACTTCTTCTTGTCCTGGCAAGTGGGGTACTGGCTACGTCTATGCAAAATGCTTTGGCGGTAACCAGTAGCGGTACTATTGGCGCAACATTAACGCTGACCAACGGTTGTCTGATAAACGGATCACCAAGCCAGAATGGTATCAACTTCGGTACGCTCGATTTTGGTACACATCCGGCGACATTCTCTCAGCTCACTACGCAACTAACCGGTGCCAGTGGCGGTAACAGCTTCGGCATCCAATGTACTACGGCGGATTACACCGTTCAGGTGACAGGGAATACAAACTCCACGGCACCGGGCACAGTCGTCGGCACGCCCGGTACACCAGCGCGCTATCTGGTCAATACAGCAAACACCAGCCAGGGTGTAGCCTACAGCATCTATAGTGATAGCGGCTTTAGTAACGTTATTCCCAATAACACGGCAATTCCACGCGCATCGACAACTGGCGGAGTGGATAACTATACGCTTTACGGCCGGATTCAGGGCGGCGGTAACAGTGTAAGTGTCGTACCCGGCACTTATACCGATACGATCAACGTGAGCGTCACCTACTAATACCTCACCCATGAGACAAGGCGGCATTCAGGCTTCCCTGCGGGGAAGCCAGGGACTTCTGCGCGCTATTTCCATCTTGATTCTCTCAGGGATAGTCGCGCAACAACAAGTGCTTGCGGTGACGACGCAATCTTTTACTGTGGGCGCAACCATCACTCCAGGCTGTGTAGTGACGAGCGGTAGCGGCGGAGTGCTGGGTTCGCTGAATTTCGGTACGCGCAGCGGTGTGGATAGCAGTCAGGTTACCACCAGTTTTGTTCCCAACGGCTCGTTATCGCTTGGCTGTACTCCCGGTGTGGCACTCAGCATGAGCATCAACGGCGGGCAAAACTACTCCAATGTACGCAATATGCAACGTAGCGGCGGAAGTGAACGCGTGCCATATCGCCTCTATACCAGCAGTTCGCTTTCAGCGAGTAGTGAAATTGGCGTTAACCAGGCGGTCTCCGTGTCCGGCAGCGACAGTAATAACCTCTCACTGGTCATTTTTGGCGCGGCACAATTAACTGGCCTGAGCCCGGGTGGGACCTATACCGATCAATTAACCGTGACTCTGTCATGGTAACAAGGGAGAAGTCGATGAGCATTATCTCATCTGCCCGGATAGCAGGCATTCTGCTGGCGGGAGTGCTGGCGACGCAGAGCGGGCAGGTTCAGGCGGCGGCGACTATTCTACTCTGGCCTATCGACCCGTGGCTGGCTGCCGACGCTAACGCCACCGAATTATGGATTCAAAATCAGGGTGAGACACCTACCACCATGCAGGTGCGTATTGTGCGCTGGCACCAGCAAGGGGGTATTGAACATTATGAACAGCAAAGCGATGTGGTTGCCAGCCCGCCGATTGTGCAGATTGCGAAAGATAGCAAGCAATTGATTCGTCTGATTAAACAGGCACAGATACCCGCAGGCGTGGAGCAAGCGTACCGGATTATTGTCGATGAGATCCCCCAGCCAGAAGACACATCAGACCCGAAAATTGGTCTGAAACTGCAAATGCGCTACTCCATTCCCTTATTTGTTTATGGTCAGGGAATGACCACGTACCAGCAGGGGGCACACCATGCCCTGGTCGATGTAAAAGATTTAAGCTGGCGAGTGGTACGCGATAACGGTATGCCGGCGCTGGAGATTCGTAATAACGGTAATGTGCATGCCCGCCTGAGTAAAGTTAGCGTACGTCAGGGGGGGCAAACACGGCAGATTGCCGAAGGGTTAATGGGCTATGTGCTGCCACATAGTGTACGGAGCTGGCCGTTGCCCGCCGGTATCAGTAGCCCGACAGAGTTACAGGCCTCCATTAACGCCCGAGAAAGCCAATGGCACTCCTCCGTGGGCAACTGATTCTCCCGCTTAGCCTTATGTTGCTGGGGCACCCGGTTTTGGCGCAATCGACCCCGGCGCAACAGACGGAAGATGGACTGCCACCGCCACCTGAAGCACAGGCCATCAACCAACAGGTCACCTTTCACCTCAGTCTGGTTCTTAACTACTATGATACGCAGCAGGTGGTGCCGGTTGTCCGGCGGCAAAATGATTTCTACGTTTCCCACGCCGATCTGCTGAACGCAGGCCTTGCGGCAGAACATCTGCCGCAAGGGGAGGTCAATGTCTCAACTCTGCCGGGTGTGCGTGCCGAATATGATAGCGAGCGCCAGCGGCTCTTGCTAACCGTGCCAAAAGACTGGCTGCCGGAGCGTGATACTGCTTTTACTGGCGGAGTCCAACGCAGCAAACCCTATTATGGTCACGGCGCCTTACTCAACTATGACATCTATACCAGCAGTACAGAACATAATGGTTCACAGGCGGCAATTTGGCATGAGTTTCGCTATTTCAATGGCAATGGCGTTTTCACTTCCACCGGTGCAGATCGCAGAACGCTCTCGGGTGATATCCAGCAAAAAGAGGGCTACATACGCTACGACACCGCGCTGACCTTTACCGATGAAGAAGATGCCACACAGTTAAGTTTTGGTGATGTGATCTCCGATGCGCTAACCTGGAGTAGCAGTGTGCGCGTAGGCGGAGTGAGTTATGGTCGTGATTTCTCGTTACGCCCGGATTTGGTGACCTGGCCGCTACCCGCCTTCTCCGGTGACGCGGCGGTGCCGACCTCCGTTGATGTCTTTATTAATGGTTATCGCGCCGGAAACACGCAATTGCAGCCGGGGCCGTTTACCCTCACTAACATGCCCTATATCAATGGCGCAGGGGATGCGGTGCTGGTCACGACTGATGCGCTGGGCCGCCAGGTGAGTACCACTCTGCCATTTTATGTCTCAAGCGATTTGCTGAAAGGTGGACTGAGCGATGGGGCCGTCACCGTGGGTACGCTGCGGCGCAACTATGGCATTGATAACTTCGATTATGGGCCGCTGGTAGGCAGCGGCTCGTACCGCTATGGCGTGAATGACTATCTGACGTTGGAAGGGCATGGCGAAGCGGCGGAATCACTGGCCCTCGGCGGTGCTGGCGCAGTCGTAAAGCTAGGACGACTGGGGGTCGTTAACGGAGCCTGGACACAGAGTCAGATGTATAGCGAGAGTGGCAGTCAGCTCAACTGGGGTTATCAATACAACACCAATATGTTCAGCATTGCCACCCAGCATAGTCGCCGGGAACGCGGCTTTGGCAACCTGGCACTCTATGATCAGCGCTACTTCTATAACAGTGAGCAGGATAAGGGCCAGTCGCCCGTTGCCAGTCTTAGCCGTAATACTGATCAATACTCCCTGACCTTTAATATGGAGGATTTTGGCAATATCGGCGCGGCCTGGATCGGTGTGCGTAGTTTTGATAATCAAAAAACCGAACTGCTGAGTCTGTCATGGAGCCGTAATTTATGGGGGAGCAGTAGTATCTACCTTGCGGCGAGCCGCGATAATCAGGCTGGTGACTGGACTTTTGCGATGTCATTGCAGATACCGCTCGGTGAGCGGGACAGCGCGGCGCTGAGTATGGAGCACACACCGGATGCGGGCTCAACCCAACGCATCAACTATAACCACGCGATGCCCACCGACGGCGGCCTTAGCTGGAATATGGCGCTGGCGAATCAGTCACAAAGCCGGACTTATCAACAAGGCTCGCTGGGTTGGCGCAACAACACCATTGAGTTGCAGGGAGGTGGCTATGGCGAAAATCATATGATGACCTGGTGGGGCGAAGCGCTGGGATCGCTGGTGCTGATGGATGGCGAACTGTTCGCCGCCAACCGAATTAGTGATGCTTTTGTGGTGGTGAGCACCAGTGGGCAAGGTGGGATCCCGGTCAGCTATGAAAACCAACCTGTAGGGGAAACCAACCATAACGGTTTCCTGCTAATCAGCGGCGTCACTGCTTACTATCCGGCCAGTTACAGCATCGATACGCTCAACTTGCCTGCCGATACCCGCATCAGAGAGACCGAGCGCAAAATCGCTCTGCGTAGACAAAGTGGTTATCTGGTGGAGTTTCCTATGGTGCAGGAACGTGTCGCCAGTGTGATCCTGCATGATGAAATGGGCGAATCGATACCGCTAACCAGTAGGGTCGCTCGTGACGGAAAAACACTGGCGATTGTGGGTTATGACGGTATTGCCTGGCTGGAGAGTCTGGAACAGTCAAACCAGCTACGTGTCACTTTACCAGACGGTAGTCGCTGTGAGGCCCACTTTACGCTGACTGCCAACCCTGAACATAAATTGCAAACCTACGGGCCGCTTACCTGCCGGAGGATCCCCTAATGCGTCGTCTGCTTTGGCTTCTTTTATTACTCTGTTCCAGCCAGGCCTGGTCAGTTTGCACTGTCAGTACCACGAATGGCGCTTTTGGCCCGGTGACATCATTTGCGCTGAATAGTACCGCACAGACCACAAGCGCCAACCTGGTCGTGGGTTGTACGACGGTGCTTAACCTGTTGACCAACGACAACGTCACGCTAACGTTAATTGGCGCATCCACTACGGCTAATAATCAGGCCGCAATGAAGCGGACAGACAATGCGGCGATTACCGATTTGATCCCGGTACGTTTGTGCGCTAAGGCAAACTGCAGCGAAAATAGTGAGATTACCCTCAACAGTAGCTACACCTGGAGTGGCTCGACGCTGCTAACGCTGCTGGGTAGCTCTCGCTACACTATTCCACTCTACTTCAATACCGTCGCCGGGCAGAATGTCACTGCCGGACCATATCAAGTGATCCTTAATTTTAGCGTGAGTTATAGCATTTGTTCACTTGGCTTGGTGGGCATTTGTACTTCGGCACAAACCGGCACCGTGACTGCCAGTACGCAACTTAATATGACGATTACCAATGACTGTACCACCATCAGTGCGCCAAATGTCAATTTTGGCAGCGCGCCGCTGGTGCGCAGCTTTCCCACAGTTTCGCAATCTATTGGCATCACCTGCACCAAAGGTAGTACCTATACCGTCGGAATAAATAATGGTTCTTATGCCAATGGCAACGTGCGCAATATGGCGAGCGGCAGTAATCGTTTAAGCTATGAGATCTATAAAGGCAGTACCAGCAACCGCTGGGGCAGTGTAGGCAGCGAACGCTGGGCGAGTAGCGCCTCAACGCAGACAAGCGCTGATGGTTTGCTACGTACTTATAACTACACAGCAAGCATACTGGCGACTCAGACTACCCCGCCGGGGGGAACATACAGCGATACGCTAGTTATCGATATCGCGTTTTAAGTGCAAATTTAATTCCCTTTCGCAAATGTAAAGTTCCCAGGCTCCATGCCGATAACACCGTTAAGAACTTATTAAGAAGGTGTGGCATGTTGAACCGTATTCGCGTCGTGACAATGTTGATGAGCGTGCTGGTGGTGTTTGCCCTGTTGCAGATTATCTCTGGCGGCCTGTTTTTTTCATCACTTAAACAAAATCAGCAGAGTTTTGCTGTCTCGAATGACCTGCGTACCCAACAAACGGAACTGGGTAAAGCCTGGGAGCTGATGCTGCAAACGCGCATTAACCTGAGTCGTTCATCTGCGCGTATGTTACTGGATCCGAATAACCAGCAAAGTAATGCGAAAACCGATTTGTTAAATAGCGCAAAAGCTTCCCTCGCAGACGCCGCTAAACATTATGACGCGTTCCACGCCATGCCATCGCTCCCGGAAATGGCCCAATCACGGCAGGTGTTGGACGACAAATATCGCACCTATCATGCCGCGCTGAGTGAGCTAGTCCAGTTCCTTGAAAGCGGCAATATGAATAGCTTCCTTGCTCAGCCGACCCAGGGGATGCAGAACGCCCTTGGTGACGCGATGACCCAATATGCAGCACTGAGTGACAGCCTCTATCGCAACGCCTGGGAGCAGAGCGTTAGCGATTACACCTTCGCCAAGTGGCAAATGGCGATTCTGGCGCTGGTGATTGTGATGGTGTTGGCTGGTGTCTGGTACGGCATTCGCCGCATTCTGCTGTCACCACTGACGGCGATTATTAGCCATATCCGCGAAATTGCCGGTGGCAATCTGACCCATTCCCTTAATATTGCCGGGCGCAGCGAAATGACCGATCTGGCACAGAGCGTCGATCATATGCAGAACGCACTTATCGATACTGTGACCAATGTTCGCCAGGGCTCCGATGCCATCTATTCTGGCACCAGTGAAATCGCCGCCGGTAATAACGATCTCTCTTCGCGCACCGAAGAGCAGGCTTCTGCGCTGGAAGAGACCGCCGCCAGCATGGAAGAGTTGACCGCCACCGTGAAGCAAAATGCGGAAAACGCCCGGCAGGCCTCACTGCTGGCGCAAAGCGCCTCTGATACCGCCGAGCGCGGCGGCAAGGTGGTAGATGGCGTGGTGAAAACCATGCATGAGATTGCGGGTAGTTCGCAGAAAATTGCCGATATCATCAGCGTGATCGATGGTATCGCCTTCCAGACCAATATCCTTGCCCTTAATGCTGCGGTAGAAGCGGCCCGCGCCGGAGAGCAGGGGCGCGGTTTCGCCGTGGTTGCCGGAGAGGTACGTAACCTTGCCAGCCGCAGCGCACAGGCTGCAAAAGAGATTAAAGCGTTAATTGAAGATTCCGTTTCCCGTGTGGATACCGGCTCAGTGCTGGTAGAAAGCGCAGGTGAAACGATGATGGACATTGTCAACGCGGTAACGCGCGTCAATGACATTATGGGTGAGATCGCCTCGGCTTCTGACGAACAGAGCCGCGGCATCGATCAGGTTGCGCTGGCGGTATCCGAAATGGATCGCGTCACGCAGCAAAACGCGTCACTGGTGCAACAATCGGCAGCCGCAGCGGCTGCCTTAGAAGAACAAGCCAGTCGATTGACGATGGCGGTATCGGCCTTCCGCCTTTCCTCTGTACCAGGCACACCGGCGCAGCGTGCTTCCACGCCGAAAGCTGAACGAGTTCAGACAACGGCGCGTAGCCGCCAGCACACCACCGGAGAAGAAGAAAACTGGGAAACATTCTAGCAGTCTTAACCGCGGCCATTTTGCCGCAAGAAGGGAGCGTTGATGTTAAATCGTATTCGTATCTCGACAACACTTTTTTTGATTCTGATCGTTTGTGGCGTTTTGCAGGTTGGCAGTAACGGGTTGTCCTTCTGGGCATTTAAACAGAGCACATCGCATTTAAAAGAGATTGAAAGCAGCAACCATCAGCGCAGCGCGCTGATGCAGATGCGGGCCACATTATTACAGGCCAGCACTGCGCTGAATAAAGCCGGAACGCTCACGGCGCTAAGCTATCCACCGGATGATATCAAGGCACTCATGGCGCAGGCGAAAGGCAGCCTGCACGAGGCGGACGAAAAAGCCAAAGAGTTCTTTGCCATTGAGGTATTGACGGCAGAGGGCAAGAAATTACAGGAAAGTAGCCAGGCGAGTTTCAGCACCTGGCGCGGTGACCTGGAGCACCAGGCCACCTGGCTTGAGAATAACCAGCTGTCCGATTTTATGACCGCACCGGTACAGCAGTCGCAGGAGCAGTTCGACACCACTTTCAGTGAGTGGGAGAAGTACTTCAACCACTTTGCGCAGCAGGCGCGAGAGGATAGCGAAGGTAGCTATCATCGTTCTGCGGCCATCTTTGTTGGCGTGGTGATCCTCGCGGCATTGATTACCGGTATTGGATTGTTGTGGTCGCGCAAAATGATCGTGCAACCGCTGGCGATTATCAGCAGCCATTTTGACAGCATCTCAGAAGGGGATCTGGCTCGCCCGATTGCTGTATATGGGCGCAACGAAATCTCTGCGATTTTCGCCAGCCTGAAAAAGATGCAGGGCGCACTGCGCACCACGGTCAGCGATGTGCGGCAAGGGAGTTACGCCATGCATACCGGTATTTCAGAGATTGCCGCAGGCAATAATGATCTCTCGGCGCGCACGGAGCAGCAGGCGGCATCTTTGGCACAGACCGCTGCCAGTATGGAGCAGTTGACCGCCACTGTCAGCCAGAATGCGGACAATGCGCGGCAAGCGTCGTTGCTGTCGCAAGGAGCGGCAGTGACGGCGAAAAAAGGCGGAGAGCAGACGTCGAGTGTCGCTAACACAATGCAGCAGATAGCCGGAAGTTCGCAGAAGATCGGCGACATTATCAGTGTCATTGATGGTATTGCTTTTCAGACCAATATTCTGGCGCTGAACGCGGCGGTAGAAGCGGCGCGGGCGGGTGAGCAAGGACGTGGATTTGCGGTGGTAGCCGGAGAGGTGCGTAACCTTGCCAGCCGCAGTGCACAGGCAGCCAAAGAGATTAAGGGTTTGATTGAAGAGTCAGTTTCCCGCGTACAACAGGGTTCAGCACTGGTGGATACGGCCGCACAGACAATGACGGAAATCGTCCGTTCGGTAACGCAGGTTAATGATATTATGGGCGAAATTGCTTCCGCGTCAGATGAACAGCGTCGGGGTATTGAGCAGGTCGCTCAGGCAGTCAGTCAGATGGATCAGGTGACACAACAGAACGCTGCGCTAGTAGAAGAGGCTGCGAGCGCAACCGACCAACTGGCAAATCAGGCGGACAATCTTACCGGCCTGGTCGCCATTTTTAAAATAGAAGAGCACGTTGCAACACCCGAAGTGGCACCGCCAAAAGCTGTGCCAGTTGTATCCTGAACCACATTGAGAAGGCGCTATGACATCATCTATGCCCAGCGGGCAAACGTCATCAATATTGCAGCAGATGACACAGCGCCTCGCGCTGTCCGACGCGCATTTTCGTCGGATATGTCAATTGATTTACCAGCGTGCGGGGATTGTTCTCGCCGATCATAAACGTGACATGGTTTACAACCGACTTGTCCGCCGTTTACGCACGTTAGGGTTAGATGATTTTGGCCGCTATCTGAGCATGCTGGAAGCGAACCAGAGCAGCGCCGAGTGGCAAGCGTTTATTAACTCGCTGACTACTAATCTCACCGCCTTTTTCCGGGAAGCCCACCACTTCCCGGTACTGGCAGACCATGCGCGTAAGCGCACGGGTGAATACCGGGTATGGAGTGCGGCTGCGTCCACCGGCGAAGAGCCGTACTCCATTGCCATTACTCTCGCTGATGCGCTGGGAATGGCGCCGGGCCGCTGGAAAGTATACGCCAGCGATATCGATACAGAAGTGCTGGAAAAAGCCCGTAGCGGCATCTATCGCCAGGATGAGCTTAAAACACTCTCACCTGCTCAGATGCAGCGCTACTTTATGCGCGGTACAGGCCCACATGCCGGACTGGTGAGGGTTCGCCAGGAGTTGGCGAACGGCGTGGAGTTCGCATCTCTGAACCTGTTGGATAAGCAGTACAACGTTCCGGGTCCGTTTGATGCCATTTTTTGTCGTAACGTAATGATTTATTTTGATAAAACGACGCAACAGGACATTTTGCATCGTTTTGCTCCGCTGCTTAAGCCAGACGGTTTACTGTTTGCCGGGCATTCGGAGAACTTCAGCAATCTCGTGCGCGAGTTTAGCCTGCGTGGGCAGACAGTTTATGCGCTGAGTAAGGATAAAACATGAGTAAAATCAGGGTGTTGTCCGTCGATGATTCCGCATTGATGCGCCAGATCATGACTGAAATTATTAATAGCCATAGCGATATGGAAATGGTGGCAACGGCACCGGACCCGCTGGTCGCCAGGGATTTAATCAAAAAATTTAACCCTGATGTTTTAACGCTGGATGTAGAAATGCCGCGGATGGACGGGCTGGATTTTCTGGAAAAGCTGATGCGCCTGCGACCGATGCCCGTAGTGATGGTCTCTTCACTGACCGGTAAAGGTTCGGAGATCACGCTGCGCGCGCTGGAATTGGGGGCGATTGATTTTGTCACCAAACCGCAGATCGGCATTCGTGAAGGCATGCTGGCCTATAGCGAGATGATTGCCGAGAAAGTGCGCACCGCCTCGCGTGCGCGCATCGCGGCGCACAAGCCGCTGGCCGCGCCCGTTGCTTTGAAAGCCGGGCCGCTGCTGAGCTCAGAAAAACTGCTGGTCATTGGCGCGTCAACCGGAGGAACAGAGGCAATTCGCCATGTACTCCAGCCATTGCCTCTTTCAAGTCCTGGTATTCTTATCACCCAACATATGCCGCCTGGCTTTACCCGCTCTTTTGCCGAGCGGCTGAACAAATTGTGTCAGATAAGCGTAAAAGAGGCCGAAGATGGCGAGCGTGTTTTACCGGGACATGCCTACATTGCGCCGGGGGATCGGCATATGGAGCTCACTCGCAGCGGGGCAAACTATCAAATTAAGATCCACGAAGGGCCGCCGGTAAATCGGCACCGTCCTTCAGTGGATGTACTGTTTCATTCCGTCGCGCAGTACGCCGGACGCAATGCCGTGGGGGTGATCCTTACCGGTATGGGCAACGATGGGGCGGCCGGAATGTTAGCGATGCACCAGGCAGGTGCCTGGACCATCGCGCAGAACGAAGCAAGTTGTGTGGTGTTCGGCATGCCGCGTGAGGCCATCAATATGGGTGGCGTCAGCGAAGTGGTCGATCTTAGCCAGGTAAGCCAGCAGATGCTGGCAAAAATCAGTGCCGGACAGGCAATACGTATTTAACGAGGAGTGAAGTTTTATGGCGGACAAAGAGCTCAGATTTCTGGTTGTGGACGACTTTTCCACGATGCGTCGAATCGTGCGCAACCTGTTAAAAGAGCTGGGGTTCAATAACGTCGAAGAAGCCGAAGATGGCGTTGACGCGCTGAATAAACTCCAGACCGGTGGTTTTGGCTTTGTCATTTCTGACTGGAACATGCCGAACATGGATGGGCTGGAGCTGCTGAAAACGATTCGAGCCGATAGCGCAATGGCCTCAATGCCGGTGTTGATGGTTACAGCCGAAGCGAAAAAAGAGAACATTATTGCTGCGGCTCAGGCAGGGGCGAGCGGTTATGTGGTGAAGCCGTTCACCGCCGCGACTCTGGAAGAGAAGCTCGGCAAAATCTTTGAGAAACTAGGCATGTGAGGACGGGATAATGATTCAACCTTCAATTAAACCTGCGGATGATCATTCACCCAGCGATATTATTGCTCGTATCGGTAGTCTAACGCGTATGCTGCGCGACAGCCTGCGTGAATTAGGTCTTGATCAGGCCATTGCCGAAGCGGCGGAAGCAATCCCGGATGCCCGTGACCGTCTGGATTATGTTGTGCAGATGACTGCGCAGGCGGCGGAGCGCGCATTAAATAGCGTTGAAGCATCGCAGCCGCATCAGGACGAGATGGAGAAAGGGGCGAAAGAGCTTAGCAAACGTTGGGATGCGTGGTTTGAAAACCCCATTGAGCTGGCAGATGCCCGTGAGCTGGTGACCGATACACGTAAATATCTCGGTGAAGTACCAGGGCACACCAGTTTCACCAATGCGCAACTGCTCGACATCATGATGGCGCAGGATTTCCAGGATCTCACTGGTCAGGTGATCAAACGCATGATGGATGTTATCCAGGAGATTGAGCGTCAATTGCTGATGGTGCTGCTGGAGAATATCCCGGAACAGTCCGCCCGGCCAAAACGCGAAAACGACAGCTTACTCAATGGCCCACAGCTTGATACTACTAAAGCGGGCGTTGTTGCCAGCCAGGATCAGGTAGACGACCTGCTGGATAGCCTCGGTTTTTAATGTTGTGTATTCGTCGCCTCGCAGGGGGCGGCGATATTTTTTAATCACCTGGCGAAAACATTGTTTACTTATAGTTAGCGAGCTTATGTTGTGGGGATAATTCTTGCGTATTTTATAAACGCAGGAGATCTCTACATGAATATTGCAAGCCAGAGAGCCGCTTCACCGATAGTCCCTTCACACCAGACACCTTCCACTTCGTGCGCCGCCTCGAGCGCTCCACTTCTTGAAGCGGTTAGTACCGTTAGCAATAATGAGTTTGCATTAGCGTTCAAACCTTATCCCGAAGAAAAAAGTATTGCTGCAAGAGTCTGGCAGTGGTTATCGGGCGGCAGCGTTAAAGACTGCGAAAATGATGTGGAACTGCGCAGAGTAAGGCAAGTGAGCAGCAGTGGAGCAAGGAGAATGAACGATGCTCAACAGATGCGAGATTTATGTGAACAGCCGCAGTTTTCAAAGAATCGGGCAGGGACCTTCAATGGTAAAACAACTTTTTTGGTTGGCCTCGCCGCTTTTGGCTCGGGGGTAGGGGCGGGAACCCTCGCAAGTTGGTATTTCACCCGAAATAATGCCTCTGATAATGCGGCTTCTGCCTCTTCGATGCTGGGTGGAATATATGGCGTAAGTGATGACGTATCATTTCATCGGCCCAATGCGGCATTTTTGCAAAGCGCGTCAGGGGACGCGGCACCTTCATTGGTTCCAGAGTCTGCTCAGCACGCTATGAACCATGCTAAAGATAAGAGCAGAAGCCTGTATATTCGTGATGTTCTGCTGAATAACTCTGAATCTCCAGTGACGGAATCTACGAAGCAGAGTACTACACCAGCGGCTACGGCTACGACGACGGCTAAGCCCTACAATGACACCGTGGGCGACTATTACCCAATATGGAACCAGGTACCGACAAATAATGAATTACAGGAAAATATCTATATTGAACAATTGCTGGAAAAGCAGAATGCCACAATTCTGACGCGCGATCTCTATGAGTTGAAAAGGGATTATCCCGAGCGCTATCAGCGTATTCGCGTTGTGATTAGTACATTAACCCAGCTTATTGAGTCGGCGATAGCTGGAATTCAAAGCGTAACAAACAGCCATCTTAAGCCACGGCCTTCTGCTGATGAACATAGTGCTGCAGTTGTTCCTGTATCCCGTATCCCCAGCGGGATCACGACTTATGGCAGGCCGATCGAGGTCTATGATAATAATCCGTCCGATGGGGTACATAACCAGTTATTTAATTTTATTGATACCGGAAAGCAATTTACTGAATCTTTGTTGATGCTGATGGCTAAGTCGCTCAGTTCGCTTAAGCGTACTTACCCGGATTACGGTTCCAGCTTCCTGAATTTCATTATGGTAAAATCCTCTGATGAGAATAAATTATATGCGACCACGGGTAATACCGCTTTGATGAGGCAGGGGGTGGGTTTTAATCAGCCCAATATTATTGTGGGGGAAGACTTTTTCAATCTCTGTTTATATGATGCTATGCAAATCTGTATGCAGCAGTTGACGTATTACTATACTGATACAACAGAACTCTTTCCGATGTTAGCAGGGCTATATTTTTGCGAGAAAGTGAATACGCCAGAAGAGAGAAAGCGAGCCGAGCATATGATAAGCTATGTTGAAGGGTGGAAATTGCGTAAATTAAAAGATAATGCAGCCACGCTAATGAAAGGTCGGTGGAAAAACATAAGGCCGGCATTATCTAATCAGGAGATAAGAGAAATTCCTGATTTCCCGATAAATGGCACGCGTACAGAAAAACGAGATGCATTTATCAAACATTATCAGGCTTCAATGGCGTTTCGTAATGATATTAATGCACGCAATGCGGCTTATTATTCCAATATGATTTTGGCCATCGGTAACACGCAAAACTATATTGACTCGATAACTTTCCCGTTTTGGCCGTGATAATACTGGATTATGCTCCTGAGCGTGGTTCTTTTCTCCTGTGAATGGGCGCGGTGCTAGTTTATCATTCGCCAGTATGAACAATAACGTTTCCTGATATTCTTAGAGAAAAATCTCACGAATACTGCAGACAGGATATTTGTAGTTGATTAATAACAGGAGAGTATATTATGCCTATGGCATTGCAAGCACCATTATCGATATCGCCGGAGACGAAATTTGCTCATTCGACGTCCAGTTCAGTGGTTGATAAGCACTCTGCGGCAGTAAAGGCGCTGGCAGGTATAAATAATAACGACAATAACTCATCATTTATTCATAGTGAATATTACTCATCCCCAGAGAAGAGTAGTTTTATAGGTTCATTCAGAAACTGGTGGTCAGGTAAGGGTGATAAAGCCGATGAAGAATTGCAAAGCGTCTTCACGAGCGGGCGTCAAAAAAGCCAACAGGCAGAGTATGAAAAATTCGTTTTGCAAAATCCCAGAAAGCCGTCGTCGCAACAGCAATCTTCCTTATCGCTGAAAGGGAAAATGGGCTTAGCGCTGGGCGCGGTAGCATTGGGTGGCGCGGGTTTTTTGGCTGGTCGCTATTCTGCCGATAATGCTGCTACTCGTTGCGGGGACAGTATCACGCTTGGTGCACCTGAACCCAATATAATGTATCCATGCGAGCCTAAAATCGACACACTACAGGCACGCCCCTATAACTTTTATCAACAAAGCTATTTAGCGGAAAGAGGGGCAATGGAGACGCAGTATCTGACAACAAATTTGCAGCGCTTTGGTGTCAATGTTACCTCAAGTAGTCTGAGTGAATTAAAAGCGATTAATAAAAATCATTATGAGTATCTTTCCGGCACGCTTAAAAATACGCTGGAGATAGTGGATGCCGCGATGGTTGCGGTGTTAAAAGCCTCTAATCTCCACAATGTCATTCGCCCTCATATTGAAGATTATAATGACCTCGCATTGTTAAGTTATCTGTATGCAAAAAACAGCACTGAAGGCGGCTTCGATTACACCCAGTATGAGCAAATCAAAGAGCAATTTGAACAGGAAGTACTGGAAGAGATAAACGGTCCGTTTATTGCGGAGATTAATGGTCCCCGACCCGCAGTCAATGATTTACTCCTGGCATTAGGGAAAATGCGTATCTATCTGGCGCGCTCATGCGAAAATCATGATGATGATTGCATCAATTTCATTACCGGGTTTAAAACACAAGAGGCCTATGATTTTGAAGCCCGCGAGGGGCTAACACCTTTATATATGACTACGGGGAATAACGCCCTGCTGAAATTTGGTTACGACAAACTCGATATTGCCCTGACCGATGATTTTTTCAAACTTTGTACCGTTGATGCCACACATGCGATTATTTATGGGTTGTTGCATTACTTTACGGATACCACCGACCTGTTTGAAATTAAGCGCGATCAAACCTGTGAACATCTCCCGGCATCTGCTGCCAATGAATCTCTTCATCAGCAACTGGAGGGTGCAGAGAAAAGACTGGCGGGTCTGAAAAATAATATAGATGAACTACTGGATGCTAACTGGAGCAGAATGTCCCGCATTCTTAATGATACACTGCATGACATTCCCGGCTTCTCCGACACTAGCTCGACAGAAGAGAAGAAAAACCTTTTTTCAGTATATTATAAAAATTCAGCCTCATTCAGACACAACGTAAATTCCCACGTCACTGACTATTTTGCCACCCTAATACTGGCGCTGGCTTCACAGCAGATGAAAAAAGATGACAACATCCCGTTATCACCAATTGAATATTTAAAGGATAGTTAATATTCATCTTCACCCTCTTCCTCACAGGAAGAGGGATTCCTCCCTCCTTAACGCAAAAACAGGGCTTTTTTAGGCCTTACTCTGCCCATTAGACCGGCTTGACTCTGGCACTATGTTGTCAAATTTGTAACTGCTGGATGTACGCCGTGGCTTCTGAAGACAACGACGACAAAACAGAATCCCCCACAGCGCACCGACTTGAGAAGGCGCGTGAAGAGGGGCAGATCCCTCGATCCAAGGAGCTGACCTCACTGCTAATTATGTTAGCGGGTGTGTGCATTCTATGGCTCGGGGGTGAGTCGTTTGGCCGCAGGCTGTCGTTAATGCTCTCCTCTGGCTTACGCTTCGACCATAACATCATCAACGACCCGAGTCTGATCCTCGGTCAGATCATTATGATGTTAAAGAACGCGCTGATTGCCTTGCTACCGCTGTTAACCGGCGTAGTTATTATTGCGCTGGTGGCACCGGTGATGTTAGGTGGTCTGGTGTTTAGCACCAAATCTTTGGCGTTTCAGTTCTCTAAATTGAATCCGCTTAGCGGCATCAAGCGTATGTTCTCGGCCCAGGTAGCGGCAGAGTTGGCGAAAGCGCTGATGAAAACGATTTTTATGGGCAGCGTGGCGGCGATATTTTTGTGGCACCACTGGCCAGATATGATGCGCCTGATGAGTCAGTCTCCGCTGACGGCAATGGGTAGCGCTCTTAACCTGGCTGGATTGTGCGCGCTATTGGTGGCGCTGAGCATCATTCCGATGGTGGGCTTTGACGTATTCTGGCAGATCTACAGCCACCTGAAAAAACTACGTATGTCCCGCCAGGATATTCGCGATGAATATAAACAAAACGAAGGTGACCCCCATGTGAAGGGGCGTATTCGCCAGATGCAGCGTGCCGCTGCGCGTCGCCGCATGATGGCTGATGTGCCAAAAGCTGATGTGATTGTGACTAACCCAACGCACTACTCTGTCGCGTTGCAATATGACGAAAACAAGATGAGCGCGCCGAAAGTGGTGGCAAAAGGAGCTGGGCTGGTCGCACTGCGCATTCGCGAGCTGGCTACGGAACATCGCGTCCCCATCCTTGAAGCACCGCCGCTGGCGCGAGCGCTCTATCGCCATGCTGAAATTGGTCAGCAAATCCCCGGTCAGCTCTATGCAGCGGTTGCCGAAGTGCTGGCGTGGGTATGGCAGTTGAAACGTTGGAAACTGTCTGGTGGTCAACGCCCTGTTAAACCTGAGAATCTGCCGGTGCCCGAGGCGCTGGACTTTTTGAACGAGAAGGACACTGATGGCTAATCTGGTCGCACTGCTGCGTCTTCCTGAGAACCTGAAATCTACCCAATGGCAGGTTCTTGCCGGGCCGGTGCTCATTTTGCTTATTTTGTCGATGATGGTACTGCCGCTACCGGCATTTGTCCTCGACCTGTTATTTACCTTTAATATTGCGCTGTCGATTATGGTGCTGCTGGTGGCGATGTTCACCCAGCGGACCCTGGAGTTCGCCGCGTTCCCGACCATTTTGCTTTTTACTACCTTGCTGCGCCTGGCGCTCAACGTGGCCTCTACCCGTATTATCCTGATGGAAGGGCATACGGGTACCGCAGCCGCAGGGCGGGTGGTGGAAGCATTCGGCCACTTCCTGGTCGGCGGTAACTTTGCCATCGGCATCGTGGTGTTCGTTATTCTCGTCATCATCAACTTTATGGTAATTACCAAAGGCGCGGGACGTATTGCCGAAGTAGGGGCGCGTTTCGTACTGGATGGGATGCCCGGTAAGCAGATGGCGATTGATGCTGATCTTAACGCCGGGATTATCGGTGAAGATGAAGCGAAACGCCGCCGCTCCGAAGTGACCCAGGAAGCAGATTTCTATGGCTCCATGGACGGTGCCAGTAAGTTTGTGCGTGGTGATGCCGTCGCCGGTATTTTAATAATGGTCATCAACATCATCGGTGGACTGTTGGTCGGGGTATTGCAACATGGTCTGTCAATGGGTGATGCCGCAGAGAGCTACACGCTGCTGACCATTGGTGACGGCCTGGTGGCCCAGATCCCGGCGCTGGTTATCTCTACCGCCGCGGGTGTTATCGTTACCCGCGTGGCTACCGATCAGGATGTCGGCGAGCAGATGGTCGGTCAGCTTTTCTCCAACCCGCGCGTAATGCTGCTCAGTGCCGGTGTGTTGGGACTGCTGGGGCTGGTTCCCGGTATGCCGAATTTAGTGTTCCTGTTGTTTACCGCAGCATTGCTGGGGCTTGCCTGGTGGCTGCGGGGTCGCGAACAGAAAGCGCCGGTAGAAGCTGTGCCGATAAAAGCGACAGAAAACACTCAGGCAGTGGAAGCCACCTGGAAAGATGTTCAGCTTGAAGACCCGCTCGGCGTGGAGGTTGGGTACCGTCTGATCCCGATGGTCGATTTCCAGCAGGATGGCGAATTGTTGGGGCGTATCCGTAGTATTCGTAAAAAATTCGCCCAGGATATGGGCTTCCTGCCACCGGTGGTGCATATTCGCGACAATATGGACCTGGCGCCGGCGCGCTATCGCATCCTGATGAAAGGGGTCGAGATCGGCAGTGGTGAAGCTTATCCGGGACGTTGGCTGGCTATCAACCCGGGTACGGCGGCAGGTTCGCTACCGGGTGAACAGACGGTCGATCCGGCCTTTGGGCTGGCGGCAATCTGGATTGAAAGCGCCCTGAAAGAACAGGCACAAATCCAGGGCTTCACCGTGGTGGAGGCCAGTACGGTCGTGGCAACGCACCTGAACCATCTAATCAGCCAGTATTCCGCTGAGCTTTTTGGTCGCCAGGAAGCGCAGCAACTGCTTGATCGCGTCAGTCAGGAGATGCCGAAGCTGACAGAAGATCTGGTGCCAGGTGTTGTCACCCTCACTATATTGCATAAAGTGCTGCAAAATCTGCTGGCAGAGAAAGTGCCTATCCGCGATATGCGCACCATTCTGGAGACACTGGCGGAACATGCGCCGCTACAAAACGATCCGAGCGAGCTCACCGCGGTGGTCCGTGTCGCTCTTGGGCGCGCCATTACTCAACAGTGGTTCCCGGGTAATGATGAAGTGCAGGTGATTGGCCTTGATACCCCGCTGGAACGTCTGTTATTGCAGGCGCTACAGGGCGGCGGTGGGCTGGAGCCAGGCCTGGCGGATCGCCTGCTGGCACAGACTCAGGAAGCGCTGGTGCGTCAGGAGATGCTGGGAGCACCGCCGGTACTGCTGGTGAACCATGCGCTGCGCCCGCTACTGGCGCGTTTTTTGCGCCGCAGCTTGCCGCAACTGGTGGTTCTGTCGAATATGGAGATGTCCGATAACCGCAATATTCGCATGACGGCGACCATCGGAGGCAAATAATGCGTTTTCTTGCTTGCCTGCTTGCGTTGCCGTTATTTGCTCACGCCGCCGGAGAGGGGGCGTGGCAGGACAGCGACATCGGCGTTACGCTTAATCATCGGGGGCTTTCTGCCTCATCGCGCCCCCTCTCATCCGCCCAGCCCGTAAACGGGCTGATGACGCTAGTGGCGTGGCGCTATGAGCTCAACGGGCCGCTGCCTGCCGGATTACGTGTGCGCCTCTGTTCCCAGGCGCGTTGCGTTCAGCTTGATGGGCAGAGTGGCACGACGCGCGGTTTCCATAATGTTCCTGCCAGTGAGGCACTGCGTTTTGTTTGGGAAGTGCCTGGCGGTGGTCGTCTGATGCCCGCTTTAAAAGTCCGCAGCAATCAGGTGATAGTGAACTACCGTCAACCTGCCAAAAGTTCTTAATCTCTTCGGTTTCAATAATCTCAAATAGTTAGGTGAAAAATCCTGCTGCCAGGCAGGATTTTGATGCCTGGCTCCCACTTTCTGACCTCGCCTTTTGGTGCAATAGAAACACTGTTTTATAAATCAGTGATGCACGTATTGGTTCTCTTTGCATTTTTGCCAGTGGCGTAATTTCGATGGCAGAAACAGAAAGGTTTCCCGTGACACATCCTCTTACTTTAGCCGTGTGACAAATTCCTTTGGCTACGCCGGATTGTCAGAGGTCCCAATAATGAACAGGGTTGACGGCAATGAAAACACGAAAAATTGGATTAGCTAATTACCTCGCCTATGGTTCAGGCGATTTTCTCGGGGCGGGCACGACTGCGTTAACCGCAGCATGGTTACTCTATTTCTATACGACCTTTTGCGGACTGTCGCCTATCGAAGCAACGTTTATCTTTGCAGCCGCAAGGGTACTGGACGCTGTTGTCAGCCCGTTGATGGGTTTTTTAACCGATAACTTTGGTTCGACCTGGCTGGGTAAGCACTTTGGTCGACGCAAGTTCTTTATTATGTTGGGTATTCCCTGTGTGTTCAGCTACTCCATTATGTGGGTAGGGGACATGAGCTTCTGGTATTACCTGCTGACTTATCTGCTGTTTGATGTGGTCTACACCATGATTCTGGTGCCTTATGAAACGCTGGTGCCGGAAATGACCGATGATTTCAAACAGAAAACCAAATTCTCCGGGGCGCGTATCTCCATGGCGCAGATGTCGGCGATCCTGGCCTCTTTCCTGCCGGGCGTTCTGCTGACGCACTTTGGTAAAGACAACCCGATCTCCTTCTTCTACGCCAGCCTGGTCTTCTCAGTGCTGTGCGCGATCATGCTGAGTTTTGTCTGGTTCTTCACATGGGAACGTCCGCGTGAAGCGTGGACAGAAGCTGCACTGCGCGCCGAAGAAGAGAAGAAGAGTCTTACGCTTGGGCAGAGCCTGCGCCGCCTGTTTGTCGAGTTGAGTTCAACGCTGCGTATTAAGATCTTCCGCCAGCATCTGGGCATGTACCTTGGTGGTTATATCGCTCAGGACGTCTTTAACGCGGTCTTCACCTATTACGTTGTGTTCGTGCTGATGCAGGAAGCCTCTGTAGCCTCAAACCTGATGGGCACGATGGCTATTTTTCAGTTTATTGCCGTTATCGCCATGATCCCGCTATGTATCCGTTTCGGACCGGCGCCATCCTATCGCATGGTAGTGACTCTGTTTGGCCTGAGTGCCGCTTCTTACGCTTTCCTCTATTGGGCGGGTTTAAGCGATGTTTACTCACTATTGCTGTTGGTCTCTGCTGTAGCAGGTCTGGGCCGCGGGGGTATCAACTACGTGCCCTGGAACATCTACACCTACATTGCGGATATTGACGAAGTCGTCACCGGTCAGCGCCGTGAAGGGATTTTTGCCGGGATTATGACTCTGACACGTAAAGCCTCGCAGGCGGGCGCGGTGATGCTGGTGGGTATTGTGATGCAGGCATCCGGTTTCGTTTCTGGTCAGAAAACGCAAGTGCCGGAGGTGAGCCATACCATCCTGTTGATCCTCAGCGTAGGCACGATTGTCGTGTTGTGCTGCGGTTTCCTTGTCTCCCTGCGCTTCAAGCTGAATCTGGCAACGCATAGTGTGCTGCGGGAAGAGACGGCAAAAATGCGCCAGAGTGGCCGCGTAATGCCCGAAAGCATTACGCCGCAAGCGCGGGAAACGGTCGAGATGCTGGCGGGAATGCCTTACGAGTACCTGTGGGGTAACAACAATATCGGCTTTCTGAATCGTGATAAACCTGTCGCGCCTGCTTTGAAAAAAAGTGCGTCACTGAAATCGACTTATAACTGAGGTAAAGAATATGAAGGTTTGGCCGGTCAAACACAGCCCGTTACTACGTCAACCAGAGCGCTTTATCGACCGTGATAAATTGCAAACATTAATTCGCAAGATCACCCACAATCTGGTCAATATCCATGACAATACCGGTGAGTTTTTACTCCGGCTTGATGACGGGCGGGTGATTGACACCAAAGGCTGGGCGGGCTGGGAGTGGACTCATGGCGTGGGCTTGTATGGCATGTATCAGTACTATCGCCAAACAGGAGATGAGGAGGTCCGGGATATTATTGATAGCTGGTTCGCCGAACGTTTTACCGAAGGGGCGACGACCAAAAACGTTAATACAATGGCACCTTTCCTGACGCTGGCCTATCGCTACGAAGAGACCGGCAAACCTTCCTATCTGCCCTGGCTGGAGAGCTGGGCAGAGTGGGCAATGTACGAAATGCCGCGCACAGCATTCGGTGGTATGCAACACATCACGCTGGCTGAGGAGAACCATCAGCAGATGTGGGATGATACGCTGATGATGACTGTCCTGCCGCTGGCGAAAATCGGTAAATTGCTTAACCGGCCCGAGTATGTGGAAGAGGCGGTATATCAGTTTCTGCTGCATGTGCAGAATCTGATGGATAGGGAGAGCGGGCTATGGTTCCACGGCTGGAGCTATGAGGGAAACCATAACTTTGCTCATGCTCGCTGGGCGCGTGGGAATAGCTGGTTGACTATCGTGATCCCGGATTTTCTGGAATTAGTCGATTTACCGGAGAATAACGCTGTGCGCCGTTACCTGGTGCAGGTGTTAAATGCACAAATAGCGGCGCTGGCGAAGTGTCAGGATGAGAGTGGCATGTGGCATACGCTGCTTGATGATCGCGACTCGTATCTTGAAGCTTCAGCCACTGCCGGTTTTGCCTACGGTATTCTTAAAGCTTTGCGTAAGCGTTATATCAGTAGTGACTATACGGAGGTTGCTGAAAAAGCAGTGAAAGCGGTTGTCGGGAATATCTCGCCAGAGGGAGAGTTATTACAGGTCTCATTTGGCACTGGAATGGGCAGCAATCTGGAGTTTTATCGCCAAATTCCATTAACCTCCATGCCCTATGGACAGGCGATGGCAATGCTCTGCTTAACGGAGTATCTACGTAAATATTTCTGATAGGGTGACGGTCATTTAAGTGACCGTCACTTCACTTTCCCCTATGTAATTATCAGCGAAGAGGGATACATCTATTCCTCTTAGTCTGGAATGCATCTTTTTATCCTTTCTCAGGTGTCTCATCGGGCAGTTAACATTTTCATTTCATTTGCTTTCAATAATTAAAACAATACTGACTTAATGCTATGAATATGCTTATTTTTACGCACGCCTCTTTTTTAAATTTAAATATACGCGAAGATAAACTTTAATTACTTATTGCTATATTTAACTTCTTTTTTTGAAATTTTACATTGCAGCTCTATATAATCTGCGTCTCTTTAGGACTTGTCTGGTAAATAAACACCTTTTAATTTATTTAATGTTTTTTTAAGTTTAAATTTCATAGGCTTATTTATCAATTGAGAACATTTCGTTTTTACTTCCTGATTTTATTGATTTTTAAAAAATTAATAATTTTTTCTGCAGTAATATCAAGGCATTAATTGTCTTTAATTAAGTCACCTGTGAGTAAGTATGTTAAGTAAATATTATCGTCTACCTTCTTTCAAGGCGAGGGCTGTTGCCTGGTTTAATATTTTTATCCAGGTGATGTTCCCTTTGGCTATTACTTTTAATCCGCTGAGTGTTTCTGCGGAAAATAATGGAAGTTTCTTAGTTAATAATGGAGGAATCTCATCATTCAGAACAGAGGCTTATACTCTTTCGGCAAATGAGACTGTTGATTCGGTAGCAAGAAAATTCAACATCAGCATATCTAAATTGCGCGAGCTTAATCAGTTTCGCACTTTTGCCCGTGGTTTTAATAACCTGAAAGCCGGTGATGAGATCGATGTTCCGCTGTTTCCACTCGCAGAAGATACAAAGCAGTCATCTTCCGATAGCAAAGCCCCTGCCGATGATAAGCAAAACTTACAAACAATGGCGGGTATTGCTTCACGTAGTGGTGCCTTTCTGGCTAATAGCCCTGATTCTGACTCATTGATGTCAATGGCAAGCGGCTATGCCAGTGCAAAGGCCAATAAGGAGATTAACGACTGGTTAAACCTACGTGGGAAAGCGCGTGTTCAGCTCGACCTGAATAAAAAAGAGGGCGCGAAAAACACACAATTTGATCTGCTTGTGCCGATTGTGGAAGACAAGAAAAACTTATTTTTCACACAGCAGAGTGTTCACCGCAGTGATGAACGTACTCAGGCAAACCTTGGCCTGGGTTATCGTGCGTTTGGCCAGTACGGTATGTGGGGCGTAAACGCCTTTATCGACCATGACCTGTCGCGTGGCCATACTCGCGCGGGCATGGGGGTGGAGTACTGGCGTGATTATATGAAGCTCAGTGCCAATGGTTACAGGGGGTTGAGCGGCTGGAAGCACTCCCGCGATCTTGAGGATTATCAAGAGCGCCCGGCGAATGGCTGGGATCTTCGCGCTCAGGCCTGGCTGCCGGCACTGCCGCAATTGGGTGGAAAACTCGTGTATGAACAGTATTACGGTAATGAGGTGGCGCTTTTCGACCAGGATAAACGTCAGCGCAATCCGCATGCTGTTACGCTGGGTATTGATTATACCCCTTTCCCTCTTCTGACCTTAAATGCTGAGCATAGTCAGGGGCAATCAGGAAACAATGATTCACGCATTGGGCTACAAATCAATTACCAGTTAGGTGTGCCCTGGCATAAACAACTTGATCCGTCGGCGGTGGGGCAAATGCGCACGCTTGCTGGCAGCCGTTATGATTTTGTTGATCGTAATAATAATATCGTTCTGGAGTACCGCAAAGAAGAAGTGATCCATCTGCATACTGCTGATTTGATCACAGGTAATGCAAGAGAAGAAAAATCATTGGCTGTTAGCGTCGATAGCAAATATGGCGTAGAAAAAATTGACTGGTCAGCGGCAGAACTGAATGCAGCGGGCGGCAAAATTGTACGAAAAGGTACCACTGCCTACAACGTCGTGTTGCCTGACTATCGCGCTAACGGTGAGAACAGTTATACCATTAGTGCAGTGGCGATTGATAAAAAGGGCAATACTTCAGCTCCCGCGCAGACGCAGGTGACGGTAAAGCAGGCTGCTATCAGTACCCTGAAAAGTAGCTTTACACCACGTAAAAGCGAGCTTAAGGCGGACGGGAAGACGCAGCTAAAATTGGTATTAAAACTTAACGATAACCAGGGTAACCCTGTTGATGTCCCTGTGAGTGAAATCCAGTTACAGGAAAGCTCGAAGTTACGGACTAAAAAGAGCTCACAGCTCGGTTCCCTGCAGCGAGAAGCTGCTGGTGAATATATCGCCATACTGACGGTGGGTACCCTCCCTGAGTCACTCCTTATTACCCCTTTAGTCCGTGGCGTAAAATTGGCACCTGCCGATGTCACTGTAAGTGTTGACTCAGCCACGGCACAAATCGCTGAAGGTCATCTTGTAGTAGTGAAAAACAACGCTATTGCGAACGGTAAAGCGACTAACAGTGTTAAGGCGACGGTGACGGATGCTGGCGGTAATCTTTTGCATGGCCAGACAGTCAATTTCTCAGCCGGGAATGGCGCAAAGATTACGAGCAGCGGCAAGACCGGCAGTGATGGTACGGTGGAGGTCACGCTTACCAGCCTGCAGGCGGGCGCAAGTAAAGTCACCGCGACCATTAATGGCAGTAGCCGGAGTCAGTCGGTGAACTTTGTCGCCGATAACGCGACGGCAGAAATTGTCGCAGGCTCGCTGGTAGTGGTGAAAAACAATGCAAAGGCCGACGGTAAAGCGACGAACAGTGTCAAGGCAACCGTTAAAGATGCGCAGGGCAATACTGTAGCGAATCAGAATGTGGCGTTCACTGCCTCTAACAGTGCCTCCATTGCGGCAAGTGGCACAACGAATGCGCAGGGTGAAGTGACCATGACCCTCACCAGCACCAAAGCCGGTCAGAGTAGTGTCACAGCCAGTGTCAATGGCAGCAGCCAGAGCCAGACAGTTACCTTTGTGGCTAATGACGGCACGGCACAGATTGCCAGTGGTAATCTGGTCGTTGTGAAAAATAACGCCATCGCTGACGGCAAAGAGACCAACAGCGTTAAAGCGACGGTGACGGATGCCAATGGCAATCTCCTGTCGGGGCAGAGTGTCACATTTAAAGCAGATAACGGCGCTGACATTACGGGCAGCGGGACCACGGACGCAAAAGGTGAAGTGCTCGTGACATTGACCAGCACCCACGCCGGGAAAAGTAAGGTCACTGCAAGTATCAATGGCAGTACCCAGAACCAGACAGTCACCTTTATCGCCGATAACAACACTGCCCAGATCGAGAACGGCAATCTGGTAGTGGTAAAAGATAAAGCCAAAGCGAACGGTACGGATGCCAACAGCGTGAAAGCAACCGTCACGGATGCCAACGGCAACGTTTTGTCGGGGCAGACCGTCAATTTTACCGCTGATAATGGCGCGCTCATCACGGCCAACGGCATTACAGATGCAAAAGGCGAAGTAGTTGTAGTGGTAACCAGTACTCGTGCTGGCGAGAGCCAGGTGACTGCAAGTATTAAGAGCAGCAAACAGAGCAAGGCAGTGACTTTTATTGCCGACAGTGCAACTGCTCAAATTGCTGCACTGGTGGTTGAGAAAGACAATGCGAAAGCGAATGGCACTGATGCCAACAGCGTGAAAGCGACAGTCACCGATGCCAATGGCAATATTTTGTCGGGGCAAAAAGTGAGTTTTAGCGCGGATAACGGAGCCACCATCGCTGCCAGTGGGACAACCGATGCGAAAGGTGAAATCACCCAGACGCTGACCAGTACGAAAGCCGGTCAGAGTACTGTCACTGCTTCTGTCAATGGCAGCAGTGAAAAACAGACGATGAATTTCGTTGCAGATAACAGCACGGCGCAGATCGGCACATTGATCGTAACCAGCGATAATGCAGCCGCGAACGGTAGCGATACAAACTCGGTAAAAGCGACCGTTACTGATGCTAACGGCAATACCCTCGCGAACCAGAATGTCAGCTTTAACGCGGATAACGGCGCGACTATCGTTGCCAGTGGCACGACGGATGCGAAAGGCGAAGTGACCGTGACGCTGAAAAGCATTACGGCGGGCGAGAGCACCGTCACTGCCTCTGTTAATGGTTCCAGCAAGACGGCGAAGGTGACATTCGTCGCGGATACCAGCACCGTGAAAATCGCCAGCCTGATTGTGTTGAAAGATAATGCGAAGGCCAACGGTAAAGAGAGCAACAGCGTAAAAGCAACGGTAACGGATGCCAACGGCAATATTGTGACCGGTCAAAGCGTCAGCTTCACCGCAGATAATGGTGCCGCCATTGCTGCCAGCGCAACGACGGATGCAAAAGGGGAAGCTGCCGTGACGCTGACCAGTACCAAAGCGGGTCAGAGCAGTGTCACCGCTTCTGTCAACAGTAGTCGGCAGAGCCAGACGCTGACCTTTGTGGCTGATACGGCAACAGCGCAAGTGGCCACGTTGGTGGTGGTAAAAGACAACGCGAAAGCTGATGGCATTGACACTAACAGTGTAAAAGCGACGGTGACTGACGCCAACGGCAACATTGTGTCAGGTCAGAGCGTCAGCTTTGCAGCGGATAACGGTGCCACCATTGCCGCCAGCGGTACGACCGATGCAAAAGGTGAAGTGTCCATGACGCTGACCAGCATAAAAGCAGGTCAGAGCAGTGTCACAGCTAGCACTAACGGTAGTAACCAGCGTCAGGCGCTGACCTTCGTTGCGGATACCTCGACAGCGCAGATAGCCACGCTGGTGGTCGTGAAAGATAACGCGAAAGCGAACGGCACCGATACCAACAGCGTGAAAGCGACGGTGACGGATGCCAACGGGAACATTGTTGCAGGCCGCACTGTAAGCTTTACAGCGGATAATGGCGCCACCATTGCGACCAGCGGTACGACCGATGCGAAAGGTGAGGTAACCATAACGCTGATCTCTACCCGTGCCGGGCAGAGCAATGTTACCGCTAGTATCAACGGCAGTAACCAGAGCCAGGCGGTAAACTTTGTGGCGGATAATAGTACTGCACAGGTAGCCACGCTGGTGGTCGTGAAAGATAACGCGACGGCAAATGGCACTGATACCAACAGTGTGAAAGCGACAGTTACCGATGCCAGCGGTAACATTCTGGCCGCTCAGGTGGTCAGTTTTACAGCCGATAATGGAGCCAGTATCACTGCTAACGGCACGACCGACGCAAAAGGTGAAGTGACCATGACGCTGACCAGCACGAAAGCCGGGCAGAGCAAGGTCACCGCGTCAGTAAACGGCAGCAGCCAGAACCAGATGCTGACTTTTGTAGCTGATGCCGCAACGGCAGAAATCACCTCGTTGGTGGTAGTGAAAGATGACGCGAAAGCGGATGGTTCGGACACAGACAGTGTGAAAGCCACCGTATCTGATGCTAACGGCAACCTGCTGTCGGGCCAAAGCGTCAGTTTCACGGCGGATAATGGCGCTACCATTGCAGCTAGTGGGACAACCGATGCACAAGGCGAAGTCACCATGACACTGACCAGTAGCAAAGCAGTACAGAGCAAAGTAACGGCGAGCGTCAACGGCAGCAGCCAGAGTCAGACCGTTTCCTTTGTGGCTGATAGCACCAGCGCGCAGGTTACCAGCCTGGTCGTGGTTAAAGACCAGGCGATAGCGAACGGCACCGACACCAACAGTGTAAAAGCAACGGTGAAGGATGCCAACGGCAACCTGCTGGCTGGGCAAAGTGTCAGCTTTAAAGCGGATAACGGGAGCACTATCGCCGCCGATGGTACCACCGATGCAAAAGGTGAAGTGACCATGACGCTGACCAGTACGAAAGCCGGGCAAAGCAACGTCACCGCGAGCGTTAACGGCAGCAGCCAGAGCCAGTTGATAAACTTTGTGGCGGATAATACGACGGCACAGATTGCCAGTGGTTCCCTGGTAGTGGTGCAAAACAATGCCCAGGCCGATGGCTCGCAGACTAACAGTGTAAAAGCAACGGTAACCGATGCTAACGGTAATCTCTTGTCAGGTCAGACAGTTGCCTTTACCGCAGATAATGGCGCAACGATTGCCGCCAGCGGTACAACGGATGCGCAAGGTGAAGTAAGCATGACGCTGACTAGTAACACTGTGGGGCAGAGTGCTGTTACTGCGAGCATTAATGGCAGCAGCCAGAGCGTCAAGGTAACATTTGCATCGCTTATTGTGGTGACGCTGACTGTAGAGCAAAACGATATTGTGGCTGATGGTGTCACCACCGGGAGTATTAAAGCGACCGTGACGGAATTAGGAAAGTTGATGGCGGGCAAGAAAGTGACATTTAGTCCCAATAAGTCACAGGTTTATATTACCCCTGAAAATTCCGGTGTCACCGATGCCAATGGCGAAGTGAGCGCGACAATAAGCGCTGTAACAGGAGGTGTGGTAGGCGTTACTGCTACCGTTGATGGTAACACTGCGACTGTAAATGTGAATTTCAAAGGCATTACATTGTCGGCAAACACCTACAAAAACAGCTACTCATTTGCTAAAGATTTTCCTGAGTATGGATTTGAGAATGCCTCGTTTGCAATGGAGATTACGGATTCAAATCTCTCGGATTATGACGTGTCTATTAGTGCGGGTTCCAATAAATCACCTTCGTGGATAACCGTTGATGATGCTGGTATTGTCACTTTTTTGGCGAAACCTCCGAGTTCGGAAACTGAGGTGACCATCTCAGCTAAACGCAAAGGAACGACAGGCAAGTTGCTTTCTTATCACTTTATGTTAACAGGCTGGTGGTTTGTTTCCCCACCATCGCAAGTGGTAACTGGCTGGACTGCTCAGTCGGCCTACTGTACAACAAACGGTGGTCGAATCCCTGACCATACAGAGGCGAGTAAAGGTGAAAATATTCGTGCTGTCGGCTCACTCTTTTCGGAATGGGGGAATATATCTGCTTATGGATTTGGCACCCGTCCTGCTTATGTGGCAGGACCTCGTTTCCAGGCTCCGCAACCCTTTACTTATATGACGGCATACTACTGGAATGTCGCAGATGGTTATGTCGGAGTTGAAGAGGTCGTTCAGGAAGATCAACTAGAGAATACGGGTGTGGCTAGTATGTGTATTATAGATCTCTAAGATGCTAAGACACGTGTATGAGTAAGTAAAAAGGGCCGGGACAATTCTGTCGCGGCCCTTTTGCTTATGATGCGTAGTGTAAGAAATTACATCCGCTCGACGGTTTCAATACCCAGCGTATCAAGCCCCAGTTTCAGTGTCTTAGCGGTCAGCAGTGATAGTTTGAGACGGCTGTTACGCACGGTCTCATTTTCTGCGCTAAGGATTGGACAGTGCTCATAAAAACCAGAGAACAGGCCGGCTAAATCGTACAGATATGCACACATCACGTGCGGTGTACCTTCACGCGCCACCACGCTCAATGTTTCCTCAAACTGCATCAGGCGCGCAGCCAGTTGCGATTCTCGCTCTTCATTAATCACGACAGGGGCGTTTTCCAGTACGTCCTCTTCAATGCCTGCTTTGCGGAATACGGAGAGTACACGGGTGTAGGCATACTGCATATAAGGCGCCGTGTTGCCTTCGAAAGCCAACATATTGTCCCAGTCGAAGACGTAGTCGGTGGTGCGGTTTTTCGACAGGTCCGCATATTTTACCGCGCCGATACCTACGGCATTGGCGAGTTTCTCCAGCTCATCCGCCGGCATATCGGGGTTCTTCTCCGCGACCAGGCGGCGCGCACGTTCCAGTGCTTCATCGAGCAGGTCGGAGAGTTTCACCGTACCGCCGGCGCGAGTTTTAAAGGGTTTACCATCTTTGCCCAACATCATACCGAACATATGATGTTCCAGCGGTACGGACTCCGGTACATAGCCCGCTTTACGTACAATTGTCCATGCCTGCATCAGGTGCTGGTGCTGACGGGAGTCGATATAGTAAAGCACGCGATCCGCATGTAGCGTCTCATAACGATATTTTGCGCAAGCGATATCAGTAGTGGTGTAGAGGTAGCCGCCATCTTTTTTCTGGATGATGACCCCCATCGGTTCGCCCTCTTTATTTTTATATTCGTCGAGGAATACCACGGTCGCGCCTTCGCTCTCAACCGCCAGACCTTTTGCTTTCAGGTCAGCAACAATACCCGGTAGCATTGGGTTATAGAGACTTTCACCCATCACATCGTCGCGGGTAAGAGTAACATTTAAGCGCTGATAGGTTTTTTGGTTCTGGCTCATGGTGATATCCACCAGTTTGCGCCACATCTGACGGCAATATTCATCACCGCCCTGTAATTTCACCACATAAGCACGAGCGCGCTCAGCAAAAGCGGCATCTTCATCATAATGTTTTTTCGCTTCGCGATAGAAACCTTCCAGGTCTGCGAGGGCCATCTCCCCGGCGTTTTCCTGCTGTTTCAGCTCCAGATACGCAATCAGCATACCGAACTGCGTGCCCCAATCACCAACGTGGTTAGCGCGAATAACATGGTGGCCGAGGAACTCCAGCGTCCGTACGGCAGCGTCGCCAATAATGGTGGAACGCAGGTGGCCCACGTGCATCTCTTTTGCCACGTTTGGCGCAGAATAGTCCACGACTACGGTTTGTGGCTCGGGCTGCATGACGCCCAGACGTTCAGATTTCAGCGCCTGGCTTACCTGTTCGGCAAGAAATTCAGGGGCAAGGAAAATATTAATAAAGCCAGGACCGGCAATTTCAACTTTGCTGGCAATCCCGTTGAGGTCGAGATGAGACAGAACCTGCTCGGCCAGTTGTCGCGGCGCCATACCCAGTTTTTTTGCAACCGCCATCACGCCATTAGCCTGATAGTCGCCAAACTGGACCTTTGCTGACTGGCGTACTTGCGCTTCGCAATCTGCGGGTGCGCCTGCAGCAATCATGGCCTGACTGACTTTTTCTGAGAGAAGAGCCTGAATATTCACCGGGATACCTTACATTTATGACACAGCGCACAACAGCGCGTTGCGTCAGGGTGTTGATAATGAGAGCGGGAGTATACTGCAAATGCCCGTTGTCGTCAGCAGCGTGAGCCTGGCTAGCGCGCGAGTTGGTTAGTCGCCCATAACACGGTAAATTAAGTGCTTTGCAATGACGACGAGCACTATTATGACCCACTGGCAATCTATCGAAGAACTGCAAGATATTGCAGCCGACCTCACGCGTTTTAGCACGGCGCTGCAAGAACTGGCCTGCCGTTTGGGGCTGGATATGGCCCCCTTGAATGCCGATCATATCTCACTACGTTGTCATCAGAACACCACCGCCGAACGCTGGCGACGTGGGCTGGAACAGTGTGGTGAACTACTCTGCGAAAATATCATTAATGGGCGCCCCATCTGCCTGTTTAAACTGCATCAGCCCATCGCGGTGCTGCACTGGCAGTTTACCGTTATCGAGTTGCCGTGGCCGGGAGAGAAACGCTACCCGCATGAGGGCTGGGAACATATCGAAATTGTATTGCCGGGAGCGCCCGAAAAGCTTAATGCTCGTGCGCTGGCGTTGCTGGCTGACGAGGGGTTAGCTCAGCCAGGAATTGTTGTTAAAACCAGTTCCCCACACGGAAAGCGTGAACGCTTACCGAATCCGACACTGGCGGTGACGGATGGCAGTGTCACCATAAAATTTCATCCATCGAGTATTGAAGAAATTGTTGCCAGCGAGCGTTGAAGCGTGAGCGCGCGCAGACTCATTTTCACCGACTCATGTCATGATCACTGCAAGGGAGGAGTGATGGCTTTACTGGAAATTTGTTGTTATGGCGTTGACGATGCGGTCATCGCGCAGCAGCGCGGCGCAGATCGTATAGAGTTTTGCGCGGCGCCGAAAGAGGGGGGGCTAACCCCTTCGGCAGGGGCGTTAAAGAGCGTACGCCAGGCCGTTACCATTCCGGTGTATCCAATTATTCGCCCACGTGGAGGCGATTTTTGCTATCGCGACGATGAATTTGCGGCGATGCTGGAAGACATTCGCATGGTGCGTGAACTCGGTTTCCCAGGTCTGGTGACTGGAGTGCTGGATGTTGATGGTCATGTTGACAGGGTGCGAATGCGTGAGGTCATGCGTGCCGCCGCAGGGCTGGCGGTAACTTTTCATCGTGCTTTCGATATGTGCGCAGATCCCCTGCAAGCCTTTGATGATTTAAAAGAATTGGGCATTGCGCGCATTCTGACATCAGGGCAGCAGGCATCGGCGGAAAAAGGTCTTTCATTAATTATGGAACTTAATACGCGATCCGATGTTCCAATTATCATGGCCGGGGCAGGAGTGCGCCCCGACAACCTTGGCAAGTTTCTCGCCGCTGGCGTGAAAGAGGTGCATAGCTCGGCAGGAAGCTGGACGGCGTCACCCATGCGTTACCGGAATACAGGATTGTCGATGTCATCGGATGCGAGCGCAGATGAGTATGCCCGCTACGGTGTTGACGGCGATACGGTGGCGATGATGAAAGAGATGATCCTTCATCGCCCCTGAAACAGTTTTTTACCGCGCATCATGTCGCCCAATATGATGTTTGCTTGTACCAGGCCCCTGCCATTAACAGGGGTCTTTTTTTATCTATGGTTTACGGGCAATTAATACCGCACGCTGTGGCGCCGGGTAGCCTTCAATGGTTTTTGTCGGATCATCTGAGTCAAGAAAATCCGCCAGTGATTCACTGGTCATCCATGAGGTACGACGCTGTTCCTCCGTGCTGGTTACACTGATATCAGCGATACGCACATCAACAAACCCGCACTTCTCCAGCCAGTTTTTCAGTGCCAACGCCGAAGGGATAAAGTAAACATTACGCATCTGCGCATAGCGATCGCCAGGCACCAGTACCTGATGCTCATCGCCTTCAATCACCAACGTCTCCAGCACCAGTTCGCCCTCTTTGACAAGCTGATCTTTAAGCTGCCAGAGATGCTCCAGTGGTGAGCGGCGATGGTAGAGCACGCCCATTGAAAAAACAGTATCAAAGGCATTCAGTGCCGGAAGCTGTTCAATGCCCAGTGGCAAAAGATGTGCGCGGCGGTCATCACCGAGCAATTTTCTTACCGCTTCAAACTGACATAAAAAGAGCTGGGTCGGATCAATACCTATTGCGAGAGAAGCACCAGCGCCAATCATCCGCCACAGGTGATAGCCACTGCCGCAACCGACATCAAGAATCGTGCGCCCGGTTAAATCAGAGAGATGTGGCAGCACGCGTTGCCATTTCCAGTCGGAACGCCATTCGGTGTCGATATCGATACCGTAAAGAGAAAATGGCCCTTTGCGCCACGGCATCAGATTGCGCAGCAGTGTCTCCATACCCTTGAGCTGACCTGCGCTAAGTGGCTCGGCACTTTTGGCGCTAACGCTATGTAGCAGGTCAAGCTGATAAGGCGTGATGGCTGGTAGAAACTCGACAGCATTGTTCCACTGCTTAAACTGCCCGTGCAGCGCTTCACGCTGCCAGGCGGTAATTTGCGGCGGCAGGGTCTCCAGCCAGTGAGCAAGCGGGCCAACGGCGATTTGTTGATAAAAACGGCCAAACTCAATCATGCGTTATCTGCCTTTAATGCCACCAGAGAACCAAAGTTAAAGCACTGAAACCACAGCTCGCTATGTTCAAACCCCGCCAAATGGAGGCGTGCTTTATGCGCCTCAACAGAGTCCGTCAACATAACGTTTTCCAGCATGCTGCGTTTCTGGCTGATCTCCAGCTCGCTGTAGCCGTTCGCACGTTTAAAGTCGTGATGCATATTAAAGAGCAACTCACCGACGGTGCGATCTTCAAAACTGAATTTTTCCGACAGTACCAGCGCACCGCCAGGGTTCAGCCCCTGATAGACTTTTTTCAGCAGCGTCAGCCTGTCGTCCGGCTCCAGGAATTGCAGAGTGAAATTAAGCACGACCATTGAGGCGTTTTCGATGGCGATATCGCGAATATCACCCTCGATAACCTCCACTGGCGTCGGCGCTTTGTAGGCATCGATATGGCGACGGCAGCGTTCAACCATGGCGGGGGAGTTATCTACGGCGATAATCTTGCAACCAGCATGGGGAATATTGCGCCGCACCGAGAGCGTTGCTGCGCCCAAAGAGCAGCCGAGATCGTAAACCTGGGTAGCGGGTTTAACAAAACGCTCCGCCAGCATGCCGATCATTGAAATAATATTGGAGTAACCCGGTACGGAACGCTGGATCATATCCGGGAAGACTTCAGCTACCCGTTCGTCGAAAGTCCAGTCGCCCAGGCTGGCGATAGGCGCGGAAAAAAGCGTGTCGCGGTGAGACATAATGTAAATATCCGGGAAAACAAAAGGGCGTATTGTGCGCTAACGCAGGGAGAAAACCAACTCCCAGGGCATATACCACAGGTTAGCCAGCACCATCAGCACCAGTGCGCACCAGGTGGCGCTCATGCCGGAACGACGCCAGCGAAATAACCGATGGTAAAAGCCGTAATAGTGCATCAAACGACCTGCAATGAGCAGCAGCCCACAACAATGCACCATCCAGGTTTGCGCACCGTTCATCTCCATAAACAGCAACAGGATAATGGCGATAGGGATGTATTCCACCGCATTACCATGAATACGAATAGCGCTCTGTAACTCGCTAAACCCACCGTCGCCATAGCTTACACGGTACTGCATACGCAGACGGACAACATCGAATGAAAACTTAATTAACAACAACGCTCCCAGCACGGCATATAGCGCGCTAACCATACAAACTTCCTTTAAGGCAACGGTAATTGCCCCTCTATGATAGGTGGTTCGCTCAGAAAAGAGAAGATTGTAACGGAAGAGAAGGGGCGTTACCGATACTGGGCAGGGCGGTGGTTAAATCGGACCATAGCGTTTCTACCAGTTCCGGTGCCTGGGCAATGTCCGGGGTATGTAAAAACAGGTACGGAGTCGTGCTCTGTTCCCACAGTGAGAGTTTGGCTAACCAGTCGGAAAAAAACTGGCGACTCTGTGCCATATCGTCACTGCCGATAAAACGCACCAGCGGATTGCTGGCGGTTAATACCGCATGGACTGGCAGTTTCGGCTTTTGCTTTTGTGCGGCAATCACCGCTTCGCTGTGGGGACTGGCGCTATGCACCGGGCGACTATCCAGAATAACCCTGTTCACCCGGCGCGCATGTAGCCCCTGGTTTAATGCCTTCTCTTCCTCACCTTTGGTGAAAAATTGCGGGTGGCGAACCTCTACGCCGTAGGTAAATTCACCCGGCAAACTATCGAGGAATGCCCACAATGCGGGGAGATCCTGTGGGCCAAATACCGCCGGTAGCTGTAGCCAGAACTGGCCGATACGATTAGCTAATGGCGACATGCGGGTGAAAAATTCTTGTGTAAGCTCAGCGCAGTGGCGCAGGGCGGCCTGATGCGAAATAGTGGCAGGAAATTTAAAGCAGAAGCGGAACTCATCGGTGGTCTGTTCTCGCCAACGTGCGACGATTTCTGCTTTCGGCAGCGCATAGAGGGTGGTATTGCCTTCGACACAGTTAAAATGCCGGGCATACTCCTCCAGGCTGGTGATACCAAGGCGCACCCATTTTGGGTGCGACCATTGCGGCAGACCGATATAGATCATAACGCGTTTAAGATCTCCTCCGTGCTGCGAACACGGCTGATGCGCGGAAAAATATGCTTCATGCTATTTTGGTGTTGTTCACTACTGGCCGTACTACAGGCATCCTCCGCCACGACCAGCGCGAATCCTAATTCCCAGGCATTACGGGCGGTGGACTCAACACCGATATTGGTCGCGATTCCGCACAGAACAATGGTATCAATGCCGCGACGGCGTAACTGCAACTCCAGATCGGTGCCATAGAAAGCACCCCACTGGCGTTTTGTTACTTCGATATCGCTCGCTTCTTTTCCCAGTGCCGGTGGGTAAGTCCACCAGTTCTCAGGTAGGGTATGTCCACCGGCAGGGGCGTCGACGGGCTGCTTTAGTGCTTCAGCAAAATCTGCTGACCAGCCGACACGCACCAACACCACCGGGGCACTATTAGCACGGAACTTCGCTGCCAGTTGCGCTGAACGTTTTACCACATCATCGGCTGAGTGCGGGCCGCCAGCGAAAGGCAAAATGCCTTCCTGTAAATCGATCACTACCAGTGCGGTTCTCTCAGCATCAAGCTTGAGCATATTAACTCCTGAAAAATATATGATGTCATGTGATACCTTACGCGGTAAGCGGGTGCTGGCGGTTTACAATTTTTGTTAAATTTTGTGAGAATGCGCAATAAGCGCGCAGCAAACGTGCGTACAGTCAGTCACGGGCTTATCGTAAGTAAGAATTTCCAGTATAATAGCCCCCTTTTTTCATCCAGATGTGACATACAAAAATAGCTGCCATCAGACGCCTGCGTCACAGGTGTTGCGTTGCGCGCAGCTAATTAAGGGATATCTCATGCGTACAGTATATTGCGGGCAGCTCAATCAATCTCATGTCGGACAGCAAGTAACGCTTTGTGGGTGGGTCAACCGTCGTCGTGATCTCGGCAGCCTTATCTTTATTGATATGCGCGATCGTGAAGGTATCGTGCAGGTGTTTTTCGACCCGGATCGTCAGGATGCGTTCCAGCTCGCCTCTGAACTGCGTAACGAGTTCTGCATTCAGATTACCGGTACAGTGCGTGCGCGCGACGGCAAAAACATCAACAAAGATATGGCTACCGGTGAAGTAGAAGTCTTTGCTACTGAGTTGAATATCATCAACCGCGCTGAGGCATTGCCGCTCGACTCCAACCATGTTAATACCGAAGAAGCGCGTCTGAAGTACCGCTATCTGGATTTACGCCGCCCGGAGATGGCGCAGCGCCTTAAAGCTCGCGCGAAAATTACCAGTTTTGTGCGTCGCTTTATGGACGATCATGGTTTCCTCGACATCGAAACGCCGATGTTAACCAAAGCTACGCCGGAAGGGGCGCGTGACTATCTGGTGCCAAGCCGTGTGCATAAAGGTAAGTTTTACGCATTGCCGCAGTCACCGCAGTTGTTCAAACAGTTGCTGATGATGTCCGGCTTTGACCGCTACTATCAGATTGTTAAATGCTTTCGCGATGAAGACCTGCGCGCAGATCGCCAGCCGGAATTCACTCAGATCGATGTGGAAACCTCCTTTATGACCGCGCCGCAGGTGCGTGAAGTCATGGAAGCCCTCATCCGCCAGCTTTGGCTGGAAATTAAAGGTGTAGATCTGGGCGATTTCCCGATTATGACTTTTGCCGAAGCTGAGCGTCGTTATGGTTCCGATAAACCAGACCTGCGTAACCCTATGGAGCTGGTGGACGTCGCGGATCTGCTCAAAGAGGTGGAGTTTAAAGTCTTTTCCGGCCCGGCTAACGATGCGAAAGGGCGTGTCGCCGCTCTGCGTGTGCCAGGCGGTGCGCAACTGAGTCGTAAGCAGATTGACGACTACGGTAAGTTTATCGAAATCTACGGTGCTAAGGGCCTGGCCTACATTAAGGTTAATGAGCGTGCTAAAGGTCTGGAAGGTATCACCAGCCCGGTAGCGAAATTCCTCAACGCCGATATTGTGCATGCGATTCTCGAACGTACGGGTGCGCAAGATGGCGACATGATCTTCTTTGGCGCGGACAATAAAAAAGTGGTTGCTGATGCGCTGGGTGCGCTGCGTCTGAAGCTGGGCAAAGACCTGAATCTCACTGACGAAAGTAAATGGGCGCCGCTGTGGGTGATCGACTTCCCGATGTTTGAAGATGACGGCGAAGGTGGCCTGACGGCGATGCACCATCCGTTTACTGCCCCGCGCGATATGACGGCGGCAGAGCTGAAGGCCGCGCCTGAAACGGCAATTGCGAATGCCTACGACATGGTGATTAACGGTTATGAAGTGGGTGGCGGTTCTGTGCGTATCCACAACGGTGAAATGCAGCAGACGGTGTTCGCTATTCTTGGCATCAATGAAGAGGAGCAGCGTGAGAAATTTGGCTTCCTGCTGGATGCGTTGAAATATGGTACGCCGCCGCACGCTGGCCTGGCATTCGGTCTTGATCGTCTGACCATGTTGTTGACCGGCACTGACAATATCCGCGACGTTATCGCCTTCCCGAAAACCACTGCGGCAGCCTGCCTGATGACCGAAGCGCCGAGCTTTGCCAATCCAACAGCGCTTGCTGAGCTGGGGATTGAGGTCGTGAAGAAGGCTGAAAAGAGCTGATAGCGCTGTATAAATGCAGCCAACAAAGAGGCAGCGTGAAGGATAAAGCGTATAAGAATCCCGTTTCGGTGCTCGTTGTTATCTACGCGCAACAGACAAAACGGGTTTTAATGTTACAGCGACGCGACGATCCTGATTTCTGGCAGTCGGTTACTGGTAGCCTGGAAGCAGGGGAAACCGCGTTGCAAGCCGCCATGCGTGAAGTAAAGGAAGAGGTCGACATTGATATTGCAGGTGAGCAATGCTCTTTAGTTGACTGTCAGCGCAAGGTGGAGTTTGAAATCTTTAGTCATTTACGTCATCGCTATGCGCCGGGTATTACGCACAATACCGAATACTGGTTTTGTCTTGCGTTGCCCCACGAACGTCAGATCCTCTTTAGTGAACATCTGGCGTACCGCTGGCTTGATGCGCCCCAGGCGGCAGCATTAACCAAATCGTGGAGTAACCGGCAGGCGATTGAAGAGTTTGTAATTAACGCCGATTAACTATCCCGCAATACTCCTGGTCGGGAAGCGGCATTTTTGGAGAGTAACTATGGCAGGTCACAGTAAATGGGCCAATACCAAACACCGCAAAGCTGCACAGGATGCCAAGCGCGGTAAAATCTTCACTAAAATCATTCGCGAGCTGGTTACCGCTGCTCGTCTCGGCGGTGGTGATGCGGCATCCAACCCGCGTCTGCGTGCGGCGATTGATAAAGCCTTGTCAAACAACATGACCCGCGACACCTTAAACCGTGCTATCGCGCGGGGCGTGGGTGGTGACGACGATGCGAACATGGAAACCATCATCTACGAAGGCTACGGTCCGGGCGGCACGGCAGTAATGGTCGAGTGTCTGAGTGATAACCGTAACCGTACAGTTGCTGAAGTGCGTCACGCGTTCAGCAAATGCGGCGGTAACCTCGGCACTGACGGTTCCGTTGCCTACCTGTTCAGCAAAAAAGGGGTAATCTCTTTTGAAGCTGGTGATGAAGACACCATCATGGAAGCTGCTCTGGAAGCGGGCGCGGAAGATGTGGTGACCTACGACGACGGTGCGATTGACGTCTACACCGCATGGGAAGAGATGGGCGCGGTACGCGACGCCCTGGAAGCGGCGGGTCTGAAAGCTGACAACGCTGAAGTCTCCATGATCCCATCGACCAAAGCCGATATGGACGCAGAAACTGCGCCAAAACTGCTGCGTCTCATCGACATGCTGGAAGATTGCGATGATGTGCAGGAAGTTTACCATAACGGTGAGATCTCCGATGAGGTCGCAGCGACGCTTTAATGTCGCGTTATAAACCGTCAATAGCCGGAGACGCATGATGGCAATTATCCTCGGTATCGATCCGGGTTCACGCGTCACGGGGTATGGTGTCATTCGCCAGACAGGACGGCAGTTGACCTACCTGGGCAGTGGCTGCATCCGTACTAAAGTCGAAGATTTACCGTCGCGCCTGAAGCTGATTTATGCAGGCGTGACGGAGATCATCACGCAGTTCCAGCCTGATTTTTTTGCCATCGAACAGGTGTTTATGGCAAAGAATGCTGATTCCGCACTGAAGTTGGGGCAGGCGCGCGGTGTGGCGATTGTCGCGGCAGTTAATCAGGATCTGCCGGTGTTTGAGTATGCGGCCCGTCAGGTCAAGCAGACGGTGGTGGGTATTGGTAGTGCGGAAAAAATCCAGGTGCAGCATATGGTGCGCAACCTGTTAAAGCTGCCTGCAAACCCACAGGCCGATGCTGCGGATGCGCTCGCAATCGCCATTACGCACTGCCATGTTAGTCAGAATGCGCTGCAGGTGAGTAGCTCGCGGCTCAATCTGGCGCGCGGTAGGTTACGATAATCGGCGCAATTCTTGTATAATCGGCTGGATATTTATCCAGCCTTTTTTTATGATACAGCATTACTATTCCAGCCCTTAACGCAGGAGCGTCATGTGATAGGCAGACTCAGAGGCATTATTCTTGAAAAACAACCGCCGATGGTATTACTCGAAGCCGGAGGAGTGGGTTATGAAGTGCATATGCCAATGACCTGTTTTTATGAATTACCGGACGCGGGCAAAGAGGCGACTATTTTTACCCATTTTATTGTGCGCGAAGATGCGCAACTGCTATTTGGTTTTAACAACAAGCAGGAGCGGACTCTGTTTCGTGAGTTAATAAAAACCAATGGCGTGGGACCAAAACTGGCGCTGGCAATTTTATCTGGTATGTCTGCCTCACAGTTTGTCAACGCAGTAGAGCGTGAAGATCCTGCGGCGCTGGTGAAGCTTCCGGGTATCGGTAAGAAAACAGCCGAGCGCCTGATTGTTGAGATGAAAGATCGCTTTAAAGGGTTGCATGGCGATCTCTTCACTCCGGCGACCGATCTGGTGCTGACATCACCAGCTGGCCCGACGACAGATGATGCTGAGCAAGAAGCCGTTGCTGCATTGGTTGCGCTGGGCTATAAACCCCAGGAGGCCAGCCGAATGGTCAGTAAACTCGCGCGTCCCGATGCAAACAGCGAGACCCTAATCCGTGAAGCGCTACGCGCGGCATTGTGAGGTAGAGGATGATTGAAGCAGACCGTCTGGTGACCCCCGTCAGTTCTACTGTGGAAGACGTTGTGGATCGCGCCATTCGCCCGAAAATGCTCAGTGAGTATATCGGCCAGCCCCAGGTGCGTTCGCAAATGGAGATCTTTATCCAGGCCGCTAAGCTGCGCGGCGATGCCCTCGATCATCTGCTGATTTTTGGCCCGCCAGGGTTAGGTAAAACGACGCTAGCGAATATTGTTGCCAATGAAATGGGCGTCAACCTGCGTACCACATCCGGTCCGGTGCTGGAAAAAGCGGGTGATTTGGCCGCGATGCTGACCAATCTTGAACCGCACGATGTTCTGTTCATTGATGAAATCCATCGCCTCTCGCCAGTCGTGGAGGAGGTGCTTTATCCGGCAATGGAAGATTATCAACTGGATATTATGATCGGCGAAGGCCCGGCGGCGCGCTCAATTAAAATCGACTTGCCCCCCTTCACTCTGATTGGTGCCACCACACGAGCAGGTTCGCTGACCTCGCCACTGCGCGATCGTTTTGGCATTGTACAGCGGCTGGAGTTTTACCAGACCGCCGATCTACAACATATTGTCGGGCGTAGCGCGCGCTATATGGGGCTGGAGCTGAGCGAAGAGGGTGCGCTGGAAGTAGCACGCCGCGCCCGCGGTACGCCGCGTATTGCCAACCGTCTGCTGCGCCGGGTACGCGATTTTGCCGAGGTGAAGTATAACGGCGATATCACCGCCGAAATCGCCGCGCAGGCATTAGATATGCTGAATGTCGATGCTGAAGGGTTTGACTATATGGATCGCAAACTCTTACTGGCGGTAATTGATAAATTCTTTGGCGGCCCGGTCGGGCTCGATAACCTGGCGGCGGCGATCGGCGAAGAGCGAGAAACTATTGAGGATGTGCTGGAGCCTTACCTGATTCAGCAGGGCTTTTTACAGCGTACGCCGCGCGGAAGAATGGCGACGATCAGAGCATGGAATCACTTTGGTATCACGCCGCCACAAATGCCTGAGGTCTGATAGCGCGCCAACGCCATCTGACCTGGCCGCCAGTTATCTGGCGGCTTTTTTCATCATGCTGAAAATAAACAGTACCGCCGCGCACAGCACAACCGATGGGCCCGCTGGCGTATCGTAAAAAGCGGAGAAGGTCAGCCCACCCGTCACAGCGATGATGCCGATACCAACCGCCACGCCTGCCATCTGCTCCGGCGTACGCGCAAAGCGCCTGGCTGTTGCCGCAGGGATAATCAGCAGTGAAGTGATAATCAGCGCACCGACGAATTTCATTGCTACGCCGATGGTCAGCGCGGTGACCAGCATCAGCAATAGCTTCACCCGTTGTAGTTTAACGCCATCGACAAACGCCAGTTCCGGGCTGATGGTCATCGACAACAGGTTGCGCCACTGCCAGAGTAAAATGGCGAGCACAACCACTACCCCAAGCCCTATCGACAGCAAATCTTCCGGCGTTACTGCCAGCAAATCCCCAAACAGGTAAGCCATCAAATCGACGCGGATGTTGGACATCAGACTGACCACGACCAGTCCAAGCGACAGGGCGCTATGAGCCATAATACCCAGCAAGGTATCCACCGCCAGCTGAGGGCGTTTTTCCAGCCACACCAGCCCCGCGGCCAGCAACAGCGTGACAACGATCACCGCATAAAAGGGATTAACATCGAGGAGTATGCCAAAAGCCACGCCAAGCAAAGAGGCGTGAGCCAGCGTATCGCCAAAATAAGACATCCTGCGCCAGACAACAAAAGAGCCAAGCGGCCCGGCAGCGCAGGCAAGCATTACCCCGGCAAACCAGCCGGGCAGTAGTAATTCAATCATTAGCGTCCATTTCCCAGGCGTTGAATAATACGACCTTGTAAATCGTGGCGGTGGTTATGGTTATGGCGATATATGCCGAGTTGTTGCGCCCCGCGTGGGCCGAACATAGAGATAAATTCCGGGTGCAGTGAGACCACTTCTGGCGTACCGGAACAACAAATGTGATGATTCAGACACAGTACTTCATCGGTTTTCGCCATCACCAGGTGCAGATCGTGCGAGACCATTAGCACTGCGCAATCCAACTCTTTGCGTAACTGGTCGATAAGATCATACAGAGCCACCTGACCATTCACATCAACGCCCTGTGTTGGTTCATCAAGCACCAGTAATTGCGGACGATTGAGCAGCGCTCGTGCCAGTAAAACACGCTGTGTTTCGCCGCCTGAAAGTTTTTGCATGGGGGCATCGACCAGATGCGCAGCATTAACACGCTTCAGAGCTGGCAGGATCTCCTCTTTTCGAGCGCCAGGTCGCAGGCGCAGAAAACGTCCGACGGTTAATGGCAACGTTGCATCAAGATGCAATTTTTGCGGCACATAGCCAATACGCAACTGCTTATCACGCTTGATTATCCCTGTATCAGCTGCTACCAGCCCAAGTACGACACGTACCAGCGTTGATTTCCCGGCGCCATTTGGACCAAGCAGAGTAAGAATTTTGCCAGGACTTAAATTTAATGAAATGTCAGAGAGCACGCGGCGTTGGCCGAAGCTAACAGTGACATTTTCCAGCGTTACTAGTTTGGTCATAGTATTTTTAGGCTTGCACATGTCATGAAATGTTATAATATCACATTCCACACATTCATTACGATGATTAGACGCATTATGTTACATAAAAAGACGCTTCTTTGCGCAACACTCTCCGTTGCATTTTTAGGCTCCATGGCACAAACGGCAAACGCTGCGGTTGTCGCCTCGTTAAAACCGTTGGGCTTTATCGCTTCCGCTATCACAGACGGTGTAACAGATACTGAAGTGCTGCTACCAGATGGCGCTTCAGAGCATGATTACTCCCTGCGTCCATCTGATGTAAAACGTTTACAAAACGCGGACTTAGTGTTTTGGGTCGGTCCAGAGATGGAAGCATTCATGTCTAAATCCGTCCAGCAAATTCCGGCGCAAAAACAGGTGATCATGGCGCAATTGTCAGGGGTAAAACCGCTGCTGCTGAGAGGTGCTGAAGAAGATGAGCACGCTCATGAAGAGCATCAGCATAATAACGAAAAAGGTGACGAACATCACCATCATGGTGAATACAATATGCATCTCTGGCTTTCCCCTGAGATTGCCGGGCTTTCGGCTGTTGCAATCCACGATAAATTAGTGGAAGTTATGCCGCAAAGCCGAGCAAGGCTTGATGCCAACCTGGCGGCATTTCAGGCATCATTAGCCCTGGCCGATAAACACGTTGGTAACGAGCTCGCACCATTGAAGGGGAAAGGTTATTTCGTTTTTCATGATGCCTATGGCTATTTCGAAAAGCATTACGGGCTGACTCCGCTGGGTCACTTCACCGTTAATCCCGAAATTCAACCTGGTGCGCAGCGTTTACATGAAATCAGAACACAGTTGGTTGAGCAAAAAGCAACCTGCGTTTTTGCTGAGCCACAATTCAGGCCAGCGGTCGTTGAAGCTGTTGCCAGAGGGACATCCGTTCGAATGGGAACGTTAGATCCACTTGGAACCAGTATCAAGCCAGGCAAAGAGAGTTATGCGCAATTCCTTGCCCAACTGTCTAACCAATATGCGAGCTGCCTGAAAGGAGAATAACGAGGAAGTGAATACGTGCAACAGATAGCCCGCTCTGTCGCCCTGGCATTTAACAATCTGCCACGACCCCATCGCGTTATGCTGGGGTCTTTAACAGTTCTAACTCTTACCGTCGCCGTCTGGCGCCCTTATGTTTATCACCGGGAATCAGCGCCGATCGTCAAAACCATCGAGTTGCCAAAGAGCGAAATCCGTTCGCTGTTGCCGGAAGCCAGTGAGCCCATCGATCAAACTATGCCCGATGAAGTGGAAGCGATTCCACAAGATGAGCTGGATGAGAAAACCGCTAACGAAGCCGGAGTACATGAATATGTGGTCTCCACTGGCGATACGTTAAGCAGCATTCTGAACCAGTATGGCATTGATATGGGTGATATCAGCCAGCTTGCTGCTGCGGATAAAGAGCTGCGTAATCTGAAAATTGGGCAACAACTCTCCTGGACGCTAACCGCCGAGGGTGATCTGCAAAGATTGACCTGGGAAATGTCCCGCCGCGAAACCCGCACTTATGACCGCGTCGCCAACGGTTTCAAAATGAGTAGCGAGTTACAGCAAGGGGATTGGGTCAATTCGGTATTGAAAGGGACCGTTGGTGGCAGTTTTGTCGCCAGCGCTCGCAATGCCGGGCTTTCCAGCGCTGAAATCAGCTCAGTCATCAAAGCCATGCAGTGGCAAATGGATTTCCGCAAATTGAAAAAAGGCGATGAATTTTCCGTATTGATGTCACGCGAAATGCTGAACGGTAAACAGGAACAAAGCCGCCTGGTAGGGGTGCGTTTGCGCTCCGATGGTAAAGACTATTACGCGATCCGTGCCGAAGATGGGAAGTTTTACGATCGCAACGGTACTGGTCTTGCTAAAGGCTTTATGCGATTCCCGACGTCAAAACAGTTCCGTATCTCTTCGAACTTTAATCCTCGCCGTCTGAACCCGGTAACTGGCCGTGTGGCGCCGCATAAAGGTGTCGACTTTGCGATGCCGCAGGGTACCCCGGTGCTCTCCGTCGGTGATGGTGAAGTCGTGGTAGCCAAGCGTAGCGGGGCCGCGGGATATTATGTCGCAATTCGTCATGGCCGAACATATACCACGCGCTATATGCACCTGCGTAAGATTCTGGTTAAACAGGGCCAGAAAGTAAAACGCGGCGATCGCATCGCGCTGTCAGGCAATACCGGGCGTTCTACAGGGCCGCATCTGCATTATGAAGTGTGGATTAACCAGCAGGCAGTGAATCCGTTAACGGCAAAACTGCCGAGAACTGAAGGACTGACCGGTTCAGATCGTAAAGATTACCTGGCACAGGTAAAAGAGGTTATCCCGCAACTGCGTTTCGATTAAGTTGCCTGGCAAATAAACATCTAAAGCCGATGCGCCTTCTGCATCGGCTTTTTCTTTTGTGTGAAAGATAAGGCCTCGCTACACTAACTGACTATCTTTTGGATTTGACTTCTGGCCTGCGGATAATGCATGGAAACGAAAAAAAATAACGCTGAGTATATTCCTGAATTCGAAAGCGAATTCCTCCACCCTCGCTACTGGGGGACATGGCTGGGGGTACTGGCATTTGCGGGTGTGGCTCTGCTCCCGCCAACGATTCGCGACCCGATGCTCGGTAAGCTAGGGCGAATTGCAGGGAAGTTCGGTAAAAGTGCACGCCGCCGTGCGCAAATTAATCTCCTGTACTGTTTCCCGGAAAAGAGCGAAGCCGAACGGGAAGCACTCATAGACGAGATGTTTGCCACCGCGCCGCAGGCGATGGTGTTAATGGCGGAACTCGCTGTGCGTGGGCCGCAGAAAGTCCTGCCACGCGTTGACTGGCAGGGTAAAGAGATCATTGATCAGATGCGTCAGAACGATGAGAAAGTGATTTTTCTCGTGCCTCACGCCTGGGGCGTGGACATTCCGGCGATGTTGATGGCATCGCAAGGGCAGAAGATGGCAGCCATGTTCCACAATCAGGGCAATAAAGTTTTTGATTACGTGTGGAACACGGTACGTCGCCACTTTGGCGGGCGGTTACATGCACGTAATGATGGTATCAAACCTTTCATCCAGTCGATTCGCCAGGGTTACTGGGGATATTATCTTCCGGATCAGGATCACGGCGCGGAACATAGTGAGTTTGTCGATTTCTTCGGCACTTATAAAGCGACGCTACCGGCAATTGGTCGCCTGATGAAAGTCTGTCGCGCGCGGGTGATTCCGCTGTTTCCTGTCTATGACGCCACATCGCATCGGCTGATAATTCAGGTCCGCCCGCCGATGGACGACCTGTTAACGGCAGATGACCACACCATTGCCCGGCGGATGAATGAAGAGGTGGAAGTGTTTGTTCGCCCGCATCTGGAGCAATATACCTGGATACTTAAACTGCTAAAGACGCGCAAACCCGGCGAAATACAGCCTTACAAGCGCGATGATCTCTACCGCAAGAAATAATCATCTGATGGCGGCTAAGGTGCAGCCGCCATCAGACAAAGCAGGGTTATTCGACGGTCAGAATACGGGTCGTATTGGTTGAACCAATAGTACTCATCACATCACCCTGCGTCACGATCACCAGATCGCCGGAGATAAGATAACCTTTATCGCGCAGCAGATTTACCGCATCGCTGGCGGCCGCGACACCGTCGCTGGGGCTGTCGAAATAAACCGGAGTCACGCCGCGGTATAACGCGGTGAGATTCAAGGTGCGCTCATGGCGAGACAAGGCGAAAATCGGCAGACCAGAACTAATGCGTGAAGTCATCAGTGCGGTGCGCCCGGATTCAGTCATGGTGATAATCGCGGTAACGCCTTTCAGATGGTTAGCGGCATACATCGCAGACATAGCGATGGCCTCTTCCACATTATCAAACTGAATATCCAGGCGGTGTTTTGAAACATTGATGCTGGGGATCTTTTCTGCTCCCAGACAGACTCGCGCCATCGCGGCAACGGTTTCTGCCGGATATTGACCCGCAGCAGTTTCTGCTGACAACATGACCGCATCAGTACCATCAAGCACGGCGTTAGCGACGTCCATGACTTCAGCACGAGTTGGCATCGGGTTAGTGATCATCGACTCCATCATCTGGGTCGCGGTGATCACCGCACGGTTGAGCTGACGCGCCCGGCGAATCAGCGCCTTCTGAATGCCAACCAGTTCAGGATCGCCGATCTCGACGCCAAGATCGCCACGGGCAACCATCACCACGTCAGAGGCGAGAATGACATCATCCATCGCATCCTGATCGCACACCGCTTCGGCACGTTCTACTTTTGCTACTATCTTCGCATCACAACCTGCATCGCGCGCCAGACGACGAGCATAGTTGAGATCTTCACCGCAGCGAGGGAATGAGACCGCCAGATAATCGACGCCAATTGACGCTGCGGTAACGATATCCGCTTTGTCTTTATCGGTCAGCGCTTCTGCAGAAAGGCCGCCCCCCAGTTTGTTGATGCCTTTGTTGTTCGACAACGGACCACCGACAGTCACCTCGGTGAACACCTTCATACCCTGAACTTCCAGCACTTTTAGCTGAACGCGGCCATCATCCAGCAGCAGGATGTCCCCTGGCACAACATCAGCAGGCAGGCCTTTATAGTCGATGCCGACTTTTTCTTTATCGCCTTCACCTTTGCCGAGGTTAGCATCAAGCAGAAATTTGTCGCCGACGTTAAGGAAAACTTTGCCTTCCTTAAAGGTGGAAACACGAATTTTTGGCCCTTGCAAATCGCCAAGGATAGCCACATGACGTCCCAGTTTTGCCGCAATCTCACGCACCTTGTCTGCACGTAATTTGTGATCTTCAGGTGTTCCGTGTGAGAAGTTCATGCGCACCACGTTAGCGCCCGCTGCGATAACTTTTTCAAGGTTATTATCGCGGTCGGTAGCTGGACCTAAAGTGGTGACGATTTTGGTTCTGCGAAGCCTTCTGGACATGTAATACTCCGTTGACTGAAACAACCAGGTGTTGTGTGAACGTAAATTTAAATTCGGTCATTTACTACCCCGCTGTGAAGGGCAACGCGCCTGGCCGAACAGCGTAAGATGTTACAGCTTTTTTTATTGACTATAAGTGATTATCGCTTTTAATAAGCAATTCCTTATCAAAGCGCGATTCTTTCAGCGCTTCTTTGACTCGCTTCAAGTTATCCCTGAATTTTGCTCCCCGGCGCAAAGTAAATCCTGTTGCCAGTACGTCAATGACCGTCAGTTGAGCAAGACGCGAGACCATGGGCATATAAATATCGGTGTCCTCTGGTACATCGAGGGTAATTGCGAGCGTCGCTTCACGTGCCAGAGGCGTTCCGGCGGAGGTGAGCGCAATCACCATAGCATCGTTTTCCCGCGCAAGGTGCGCCAGTTCGACGAGGCTTTTGGTTCGCCCGGTATGTGAGATCAGCACCACCACATCATCGTCGCTACAATTCATACAGCTCATGCGTTGTAGCACGATGTCGTCGGAATAGACGATCGGCACATTGAAGCGGAAAAATTTATTCATAGCGTCATGGGCGACGGCAGCAGAGGAACCCAGACCGAAGAAGGCTATTTTCTTCGCCTGCGTCAGCAAATCTACAGCCCGGTTGACAGCCGCCATATCCAGCGACTGACGCACATGATCAAGGCTGGCCATGGCAGACTCAAATATTTTGCCGGTATAGGCTTCGACACTGTCATCTTCGTCGACATTACGATTTACATAGGGTGTACCGTTAGCAAGACTTTGTGCCAGATGCAGTTTAAAATCAGGGAAGCCCCGGGTATCCAGGCTGCGGCAGAAACGGTTTACCGTTGGCTCACTAACCCCCGCGTCTAGTGCGAGTGTGGCAATGCTTGAATGGATTGCCTGCTCCGGCGCGGTGAGAATCACTTCCGCCACTTTGCGCTCGGATTTGCTAAGGTGTTCCAGTCGGGACTGGATTTTTTCCAGCATATTCATGGGTAATACAGCGCTCATGGTAAAACGATTCCACTCATAGATGAAATCGTGGTGCGTTTTAGCTGATATTACCCCTGCGCGACGCAGAAAGGTAAGTCATGACGATAAAAGTTGTTGTTTTTTTTCATAACATGATCAGAGTCGGATTTTATCATCTGCTTTCAGGGCAAACATCCAGCTTTTTCAGGGCGAAAAACCAAGCAATTAGCACAAAAAAAGCGTAGCGCACCTTCTGATAAGCCTTAATAGTTTCGAGAAATGAGTAAAAGCAGTACATTGTACTGTAATAAAATTACAACTAAGGCCTGGCCATAGCTCCAGGAAAGTCAACTGAGGAGAATGACATGGCGGTAACGCAAACAGCCCAGGCATGTGACCTGGTCATTTTTGGCGCGAAGGGCGACCTCGCGCGCAGGAAATTGCTGCCTTCCCTGTATCAACTGGAAAAAGCGGGCCAAATCCATCCGGATACGCGCATCCTGGGAGTAGGGCGCGCAGACTGGGATAAAGAGGCCTATATCAAAGTTGTGCGCGAAGCGCTCGAAACCTTCATGAAGGAGAAGATCGACGAGAGCTTGTGGGACACCCTGAGCGGTCGTCTGGACTTCTGTACCCTTGATGTCAACGATACGGCTGCCTTTAAGCGCCTTGGTGCGATGCTGGACCAGAAACACCGCACGACTATCAATTACTTCGCCATGCCGCCAAGCACTTTCGGTGCTATCTGCAAAGGGCTGGGTGAAGCAAAGTTAAACGCCAAACCGGCACGCGTCGTGATGGAAAAGCCATTGGGAACATCTCTTGCCACTTCACGCGAGATCAATGACCAGGTGGGTGAATATTTTGACGAGTGTCAGGTGTACCGTATTGACCACTACCTGGGCAAAGAGACGGTCCTCAACCTGTTAGCGTTGCGTTTCGCCAACTCGCTGTTTGTGAACAACTGGGATAATCGCACAATCGATCACGTTGAGATCACGGTGGCGGAAGAGGTTGGTATTGAAGGGCGTTGGGGCTATTTTGACCAGGCTGGTCAGATGCGCGATATGATCCAGAACCACCTGCTACAAATCCTCTGCATGATTGCCATGGCGCCGCCGTCAGACTTGACCGCAGACAGTATTCGCGATGAAAAAGTCAAAGTGCTGAAATCTCTGCGCCGCATTGATCGTTCGAATGTGCGTGAAAAAACGGTGCGTGGGCAGTACACCTCTGGTTTTGCACAGGGCAAAAAAGTGCCCGGCTACCTCGAAGAAGAAGGGGCGAATAAAACCAGTAATACTGAAACCTTTGTTGCCATCCGGGTGGATATCGACAACTGGCGCTGGGCGGGGGTGCCATTCTATCTGCGCACCGGTAAGCGTCTGCCGACCAAATGTTCAGAAGTTGTGGTTTACTTCAAAAACCCGGAACTCAATCTGTTCAGTGAATCCTGGCAGGAGCTGCCGCAGAATAAACTGACTATTCGTTTGCAACCGGACGAAGGGGTGGATATTCAGATCCTGAACAAAGTCCCTGGATTGGATCATAAACATAATCTGCAAACGACTAAGCTTGATCTGAGCTACTCCGAAACCTTTAATGAATCACACTTGGCCGATGCTTATGAGCGTCTGCTGCTGGAGACTATGCGCGGCATTCAGGCGCTGTTTGTGCGTCGCGATGAAGTGGAAGAAGCGTGGAAATGGGTCGACTCCATTACTGAAGCCTGGGCTGCGGATAACGACTCGCCGAAACCTTATCAAGCTGGAACCTGGGGACCTGTTGCTTCGGTGGCGATGATTACCCGCGATGGACGTTCGTGGAACGAATTTGAGTAATGATTGTGCAATGCGTGCTACGGCATTTTACCGGTAACATGATCTAACACAGCATTGCGCACAATTTTTCATCTTTATAGCCCTGCCGGATTCACCCGCAGGGCTTTTTTTATTACACTGGCTGAAGCGATTTTGCCTTTGGGGTGCGGCGCTCAGGTGCTTGGCTCGAGAAAAAGAGTTACAAGCATCGTTCACGCGGTTTCCCCGGACAGTTAAATTTCAGGAGCCTCTATGAACGCTACAATGTTACGCGTAACAAACAGAATCATCGAACGTTCGCGTGAAACCCGTGCCGCTTACCTTGCCCGTATTGAGCAGGCAAAAAGCTCAACCGTGCGGCGCTCCACGTTGGCATGTGGGAACCTGGCGCATGGATTCGCCGCCTGTCAGCCAGATGATAAAGCCGCACTGAAAAGTATGCTGCGTAACAATATCGCGATCATCACTTCCTATAACGATATGCTTTCCGCACACCAACCTTATGAAACCTATCCCACGATTATCCGTCGTGCTTTGCACTCCGTGAATGCGGTGGGGCAAGTGGCGGGTGGCGTACCGGCGATGTGCGATGGTGTGACCCAGGGCCAGGATGGCATGGAGTTGTCGTTGCTCAGCCGTGAAGTGATTGCTATGTCTGCGGCAGTTGGACTTTCGCATAACATGTTCGATGGCGCCTTGTATCTGGGCGTGTGCGATAAGATCGTACCGGGGTTGGCAATGGCTGCGCTCTCTTTTGGGCATTTACCCGCCCTGTTTGTTCCGTCAGGTCCGATGGCTAGCGGCCTGGCAAACAAAGAAAAGGTACGTATCCGCCAGCTTTATGCCGAAGGCAAAGTTGACAGGATGGCGCTGCTGGAATCTGAAGCGGCTTCATACCATGCCCCCGGTACCTGCACTTTCTACGGTACGGCCAATACCAACCAGATGGTAGTGGAGTTTATGGGGATGCAGTTGCCGGGCTCCTCATTTGTCCATCCTGATGCACCGCTGCGCCAGGCGCTGACTGAAGCGGCTGCTCGCCAGGTGACGCGCCTGACCGGTAACGGCAACGAGTGGCTGCCTCTTGGTAAAATGATCGATGAAAAAGTGGTCGTTAACGGTATTGTTTCGCTGCTGGCAACGGGGGGTTCTACCAACCACACCATGCACCTGGTGGCAATGGCGCGTGCGGCGGGCATTATCATTAACTGGGATGATTTCTCCGATCTCTCTGATGTCGTACCGCTACTGGCTCGTCTCTACCCGAATGGTCCGGCAGATATTAACCATTTTCAGGCGGCTGGTGGTGTTCCGGTGTTGATGCGCGAACTGCTAAAAGGTGGACTGCTGCACGAAGATGTCCACACGGTGGCGGGTTTTGGCCTGGGGCGTTATACCCAGGAGCCATGGCTGGACAACGGTGAACTGGCATGGCGTGAAGGTGCGACATCTTCACTGGATAGCAATGTGATAGCCACCATCGAACAACCGTTCTCTAAGCATGGCGGCACGAAGGTATTGAGCGGCAATCTGGGGCGGGCGGTAATGAAAACGTCAGCGGTGCCCGTTGAAAACCAGGTTATCGAAGCGCCAGCGGTGGTATTTGAGAGTCAGCATGATGTGTTACCGGCCTTTGAAGCAGGTCTACTGGACAGAGATTGTGTGGTTGTTGTCCGTCATCAAGGGCCAAAAGCGAACGGAATGCCAGAATTACATAAACTCATGCCGCCACTTGGTGTATTATTGGACCGCCGTTTCAAAATTGCTTTAGTTACCGATGGACGGCTCTCAGGTGCATCAGGTAAAGTGCCATCGGCCATCCATGTGACACCTGAAGCTTATGATGGCGGTTTGCTGGCGAAAGTGCGCGATGGCGATCTTATCCGTGTGAACGGTCTGACAGGCGAGCTAACGCTGCTGGTGGATGAAGACGAAATTGCTGCACGCGAGCCACATATTCCTGACCTGAGCGCGATGCGCGTGGGCACAGGGCGCGAAATGTTCGGTGCGCTGCGGGAAAAACTCTCCGGTGCAGAGCAGGGCGCAACCTGTATCACTTTTTAAGACGACAAGATTTAGTTCTGGCGAGAGAAAAACTCTGATGAAAAACTGGAAAACGAGTGCAGAAACAATCCTGAAAACTGGCCCGGTAGTGCCGGTAATTGTAGTCAACAAACTGGAACATGCCGTACCGATGGCCAAAGCGCTGGTGGCAGGCGGTGTTCGTGTGCTGGAAGTGACCCTGCGTACCGCCTGTGCAATGGACGCGATCCGCGCGATTGCTAAAGAAGTACCGGAAGCGATTATTGGCGCGGGTACTGTCCTCAACCCGCAGCAACTGGCGGAAGTGACTGAAGCAGGCGCGCAATTCGCCATCAGCCCCGGTCTGACCGAACCACTGCTGAAAGCCGCGACTGAAGGTACTATTCCACTCATTCCGGGTATCAGCACTGTCTCTGAACTGATGCTGGGTCTGGATTATGGTCTGAAAGAATTTAAATTCTTCCCGGCGGAAGCCAATGGTGGCACCAAGGCGCTACAGGCGATTGCCGGCCCGTTCTCGCAGGTACGTTTCTGCCCGACCGGTGGTATCTCTCCGGCTAACTACCGTGATTACCTGGCACTGAAAAGCGTGCTGTGTATCGGTGGCTCATGGCTGGTACCAGCAGATGCGTTAGAGGCTGGCGACTACGATCGTATTACTACCCTTGCACGTGAAGCGGTAGAGGGTGCGAAGCAGTAATCCTCAATCCCCCTCTCTCACCCAGAGAGAGGGGGCAGGTCTTAACCGTTTACTTTCACTGCCGTTGCCGCTTTTACTGCAAGTTTAACCGCGTCTTCCACATTCTCTGCTACTGCCAGGGCCACGCCCAGACGCCGCATGCCGTCAATTTCAGGTTTGCCAAACAGACGTAGCTGAACGCCTGCGCTTAATGCATTGTGCACATTATCAAATGTGACGTTCTGGCTGTGCAACTCAGGCAGAATAACAGCGGAAGCCGCCGGGCCATACTGACGAATCCCGCCAATCGGCAACCCGAGGAAGGCACGAACATGGAGTGCAAATTCAGAGAGATCTTGCGAGATTAGGGTGACCATCCCGGTGTCATGCGGGCGGGGGGATACTTCGCTGAAAATCACCTCATCACCGCAAACAAATAGCTCCACGCCAAACAGACCATAGCCACCGAGCGCTAACACGACCTCTCGAGCAATAGACTGCGCGCGTTCAAGCGCCAGCGCCGACATTTGCTGTGGTTGCAAGGATTCACGGTAATCGCCATCCTCCTGGCGATGGCCTATCGGTGCGCAAAAATGGATACCATCGCTGGCGCTAACGGTGAGCAATGTTATCTCAAAATCAAAATTGACGACGCCTTCCACGATCACCCGACCAGCACCTGCGCGGCCGCCAAGCTGTGCATACTCCCACGCTTTCGTTAACTGGGCGGCGTTTTTGATAAAGCTTTGTCCTTTGCCTGATGAACTCATCACTGGTTTGACGATGCACGGGAAGCCAATCTCATCGACAGCCTGACGGAATGCCGTTTCGCTATCTGCGAAGCGGTAACGTGAGGTTGGAAGTTGTAACCCTTCCGCCGCAAGGCGGCGAATACCTTCACGGTTCATCGTAAGCTTAGCGGCGCGAGCGCAGGGCACGACATGTTCTCCCTGGGCTTCAAGCTCCAGCAGCGTGTCAGTGGCAATAGCTTCGATTTCCGGCACGATAAAGTGAGGTTTTTCTTGTGCGATGAGCGCCTTTAGCGCTTCGCCATCAAGCATATTAATCACATGCGCGCGATGCGCAACATGCATTGCCGGAGCATCCGCATAACGATCAACGGCAATGACTTCAACCCCCAGTCGCTGACATTCAATGGCGACCTCTTTTCCTAATTCACCGGAGCCAAGTAACATCACACGAGTTGCTGCCGGGCGCAGCGCAGTTCCTAACACAGTCATAACTTTTCCCGTCGTAAAAAAATTGCCCGCAGTATAAACGAAAACGTTTGCGTGTGTCTTTTCCTCTTGCGATGCTTTAATCATCGCGCTAATATACTGTATAAATACACAGTTAAGTGAGGCTGTACCATGGCGGTTGAAGTTAAATATGTAGTCATTCGCGAAGGTGAGGAAAAAATGTCTTTTGCCAGCAAAAAGGAAGCAGATGCGTACGATAAGATGCTCGACCTGGCAGAAGTGCTGGGTGATTGGCTCGGCGCCAGCCCGGTAACACTGGAAGAAGAGTCGCGCGATCAATTGGCGCTGTGGCTTGCAGAACAAAAAGATGTGCTCGCCGGTATTCTGAAAACCGGCAGGCACCCGGAGAACGACAGCGAAGAGGCGGTGGCTGCTGATGACGCAGAACACGCAGAAGCGGTAGACATCAAAAAAGCGTCGAAGCAAGTGAAAGCGGCCTGATCTTGCATAGCCTGCAATTTGTACCATGCTTTGTGTGGACTATACGCACAGGAGATAAGTATGAGAATAGCAGGGGTGGTGACAGGTTTTTTATTACTGGCAGGTAGTGTCGCGGCGCATGCCGCGACAGATAAAACGGTGAAATTCCCTTCTTGTGAAGGGCTTGATGCTGAGGGGATCGCTGCCAGCGTCAAACGTGATTATTTGCAAAACCGTATCGTGCGTTGGGCTGACGATCAAAAAACGCTGGGCCAGGCCGATCCGGTTGCATGGATTTCACCACAACAGATCACGGGCAAGGATGGTAAATGGACTGTTCCACTTACAGTACGAGGTAAAAATACGGATATCCATTACCAGGTTACAGTGGACTGCAACGCGGGCTCTGCTGAATATAATCCACGCTAACGTTTTTACGTGGCTTCTGCACAGACAGGTATTTCCCGATATCACCCTCGCTTACTCAATGTTGTTTACGATTAGAGCTAAGCGAGGGAGCAATGAGCGGGGATTAAACAACACCTGAAACAGCAAAAACTTCCTCTTTCACCATAACTCCCCCAGCGTTTCGCTTGCATCGCGCGCGTGTTTTGCCACCCTATAAGGTATGTAAAACAAAAAAGAATAGTGCTATGCCACCAAAAGCAAAACAGATACCGCACGCCATGACTCTGCATGGTGATACGCGAATCGATAACTATTACTGGCTGCGGGACGATACGCGCTCGCAGGCCGAGGTGTTAGATTACCTGCACCAGGAGAACGACTACGGTCGCGAGATCATGGCGTCCCAACAGGCGTTGCAGGATCAAATACTCAATGAAATCATCTCGCGCATTCCGCAGCGCGAGATTTCTGCCCCCTATATCAAAAATGGCTATCGCTATCGGCATATCTACGAGCCGGGGTGTGAATATGCCATCTATCAGCGTCAGTCAGTGCTCAGTGCCGAATGGGATGAGTGGCAACTGCTGCTGGATGCGAACCAGCGTGCCTCCCATAGTGAGTTCTATACCCTTGGCGGTATGGCTGTTTCCCCGGACAATACCCGAATGGCGATTGCTGAGGATTACCTGTCCCGGCGGCAATATGGCCTGCGCTTTCGCAATCTGGAGACCGGGAACTGGTATCCGGAAATGCTTGATAATGTTTCACCAGAGTTCATTTGGGTAAACGACTCTGAAACCATCTACTACGTGCGTAAACATGCCACAACGCTGCTGCCTTACCAGGTCTGGCGGCATACTATCGGCACGCCTTCTCGCGATGACGAACTGGTTTACGAAGAGAAAGATGAAACCTTCTATGTGAGCCTGGGTAAAACCACCTCCCAGCACTACATCACCATACATCTCGCCAGTGCAACTACCAGTGAGGTGTTGCTGTTAGATGCAGAGCTGCCTGATGCGCAACCCCTGTGTTTTCTGCCCAGACGCAAAGATCACGAATATAGCCTCGATCATTACCAGCATACTTTTTACCTGCGTTCTAACCGCGACGGCAAAAACTTCGGCCTTTACCGCACCAAAGTCCGCGATGAGCGGCGCTGGGAAGTGTTAATACCCGCGCGGGAGCAGGTAATGCTGGAAGGATTTACCCTGTTCACCAACTGGCTGGTTGTGGAAGAGCGTCAGCGCGGTCTGACCAGCCTGCGACAGATCAACCGCAAAACGCGTGAAGTCATTGGGATCGCTTTTGATGATCCGGCCTATGTCACCTGGCTTGCATATAACCCTGAACCGGAGACTTCTCGTCTGCGCTATGGCTATTCGTCTATGACGATGCCGGATACGCTCTTTGAGCTGGATATGGATACTGGCGAACGCAGAGTGCTCAAACAGATGGACGTCGCCGGTTTTGACGCCAGCCAGTACCGCAGCGAGCATCTCTGGGTTCATGCCAGAGATGGTATCGAAGTACCGGTATCACTGGTTTATAACATTCAGCATTTCCGCCCAGGGCAAAATCCGCTGTTGGTCTACGGCTATGGTTCTTACGATGCCAGCATGGATGCGGACTTTAGCAGCAGCCGTATCAGCCTGCTTGACCGCGGGTTTGTTTTTGCCATTGCTCATGTTCGCGGTGGTGGTGAACTGGGCCATGGGTGGTATGAAGATGGCAAATTCCTGAATAAGAAAAATACGTTCAACGATTTTATTGATGTCACTGACGCGTTGCTGGCACAGGGCTATGGCTCACCATTATTTTGTTATGGCATGGGGGGAAGCGCCGGAGGGATGCTAATTGGGACCGTCGTCAACCAGCGCCCGACATTATTTCACGGGGTGATAGCACAGGTGCCTTTTGTTGATGTGCTGACCACGATGCTTGATGAATCTATCCCGTTAACCACGGGTGAGTTCGAAGAGTGGGGTAATCCGCAGGACGAGACCTATTATCACTATATAAAAAGTTACAGCCCCTACGATAATGTGGGTGCACATGACTACCCCCATATGCTGGTGACCACCGGCCTGCATGATTCGCAGGTACAATATTGGGAACCGGCAAAATGGGTAGCCAAGCTGCGGGAATATAAAACAGATAATAATTTGCTACTGCTGTGTACAGATATGGATTCTGGCCACGGTGGCAAATCCGGGCGGTTTAAATCCTATGAAGGTGTGGCGCTGGAGTTCGCTTTCCTCATCGCGCTCACTCAAGGTACGTTGCCGGGGCAGGGAGATTATTAGTCCTCTCCCAGATAGTGCTTCAACGTCAGGCGCATCTCCGGGCTCATCCGCTCCAGGTTATTAAACAGCCAGCGCAGATAGCCAGGATCGCGATCGGCAATTTCAGCGACAGGCTTACCCCGGTATTTGCCAAAGGTGAAGGTGGTCAACATTGTTGGCCGACCTGTAATGGAGGCCATCTGTTCCACTGTCCAGCCAGAAACCTGCATAATATCAACCAGTAACGCCGCGGTAATATAGCAATCATAGAGTGCACGGTGATGATGCAATCCCGGCGGCGTTTTGACACTGAGTTTCCGCGTTTTATAGAGCGCCATATTACTGTATTTAATTCCCGGCCACAGGCGGCGCGCCAGTTTCATGGTGCAAATCCACTCTCCGGGCATCTCCGGTAGTACGCGACGATCGAAGCTGGCATTATGCGCGACATACCATTCGCTGCCGTAGTAGTGCGGCACAACCTCTTCAATCCACGGCTGATTAGCAACCATTGATTCAGTAATATGATGAATCGCCATTGCCTGTGGGCTAATAGGCCGATCGGGTCGCACCAGATGGCTTTGCGGGTTCACTATCTGCCCGTCAACAACATCCACCGAGGCAACTTCGACAATACCCCCTTGCAGATCGCAGGTCTCGGTATCAATAACACGTAACATGGCGGGCTCCGTCATTTCGCTTTCGGTTCATAGGGCAAGCGTGAAAGGGAGACCGAAGCGAGGCGATGGGCGATCAGACGCTCACGAAACCAACTGCGCAGATGTTCCGGTTGCTCGCGTTCAACCGCCTCGGCAATCACTGGCATGTTGTAACGCTCTTTAAAGGCAACGCCTGCCGCCGCAAGATCGACATTAACTTTGTCCATCTCGTCCTGCTCAAGTGTTGCAAGGTTGGTTATCATGATGTTCTCCTGTTATGCGCGTAAAAAAGTTACTAAGCCTGGTACAGAAAGGCAAGTACGGCGACAATCCACCTCGACGCGTTCATTGTACGGAGTTATCCTCTGTGTCGGATGCATAATAAAAAGGAATGAGTAATATGCTTAACACTCTCTCGCGCCGCTGGCGCATTATCACCCTGATTGCCACATTTTTCACTACTCCTGCTGTTCTTGCTCACGCACACCTTGAAGGCCACTACCCGCCAGCAGATGTGCACGTCTCGGCCGCTCCACAGGCGTTGACGCTTAATTTTTCAGAAGGCATTGAAGCGAAATTTAGTGGCCTCACCATCACCGACGCGCAGCAGCAAACCATTAAGACCGGTGGCGTGAAACGCAATGAGAGCGACAACAAGCAGATGATCGTTCCCCTGGAGCAACCGCTGAGGCCGGGCAATTATACCGTTAAATGGCATGTCGTTTCGGTCGACGGACACAAAACCCACGGCGCTTACCACTTTACTGTGAAGTAATTAATGCTGGTTGCAAGCTATGTCGGGCTGCGGTTTATCCATTTTGCCGCGCTAATGCTTATTTTCGGTAGTGTGCTTTTTAGCGCCTTGCTCGCTCCGCGTAAGCTGCGCCACCGTTTGCTGTGCCACTTTCACTGGCTAATACGCTTGAGTCTCTGGCTCAATGCTGGCAGCGCGACGCTGATGTTTGCCCTACAAGGCGGCATGATGGGCAACGGGTGGCAGGATGTCTGGCAGCCTGACACCTGGCTGGCGGTAACCGGTACGTATACCGGAGCAGTTATGCTCTGGCAAATAGCGCTGGCAGTGCTGGCGCTGTTGATTGCGTTAGTACAGCCGCAACGTCAATCGCCGCTTCTGCTGCTGATTGTTGCTCAGTTGCTGCTGGCAGCAAATCTGGGGCATGCCGCTATGCATGAGGGGACGCTGAGCGTTATCCAGCGTGGGAATCATGCTTTGCATCTACTCTGCGCGGCGATGTGGCTGGGCGGCTTACCACCGTTGCTATTTTGCATGCGGCTGGCACAGGGACGCAATCGCGCTGCGGCCATTCTGGCGATGATGCGTTTTTCCCGTTATGGGCATTTCGCCGTTGCAGGGGTTATCTTCACTGGTATTGTGAATACCTTGCTGATTCAGGGGAGTGCTTTGCCATGGCAGAGTAGTTGGGGGCGATTACTGTTGTTGAAATGTGCGCTTGTCGCGCTGATGGTGGTAATTGCCCTTGTGAATCGGTATGTTCTGGTGCCACGAATGAACCAGCAAAACGGCAGTGCCCAACAACATTTTATGATGCTTACTTGGGTCGAAACAGGCCTGGGCGCGTTGGTACTGGCGGCAGTAAGCCTGTTTGCAACCTGGGAACCTTTTTGACGAACCTGGCGGAAAGAATGAAAAAAAGTTTATTGATACTGTTAATGCTGACATGTTCGGCTGCTGCGCTGGCTGCGCCACAGGTGATCACGGTCAGCCGTTTCGAAATGGGTAAAGACAAGTGGGCATTTAATCGTGAAGAAGTGATGTTAACCTGCCGACCCGGTAATGCACTGTTTGTTATTAACCCCAGCACGCTGGTGCAATATCCGCTGAATGACGAAGCCGGGAAGCAGGTTGCCAGCGGTAAAACAAGCGGCCAGCCAATTAGCATCATTCAGATAGACGATCCTGCAAAGCCGGGCGAAAAAAAGAGTCTTGCGCCATTTATCGAGCGAGCCTCAACGCTTTGTTAAAAATGAATTATTAACGCACTGTTTTAAAATGAAAAAACCGCCGGCCTGAGTAAACAAACCATGCGGTATTTTCATTTTTTTAACGTGACGATAAGCTCATTCTTCAGCCCACGTAGAGCGCGGACTGGCAAAGCTGGCGTCGTCATCTATTCTTAAAGTGCAAGGCAACCAAGCCTGCATTAATGCCAACTTTTAGCGCACGGCTCTCTCCCAAGAGCCATTTCCCTGGACCGAATACAGGAATCGTATTCGGTCTTTTTTTAAAGTACCTTTCTAATCAATTAGTTACGCGACCTCTCTCGAAATTTCTCGAATTTTACTCGAATTTCTGTAATCCGGCCTTTTTGTTCTTATACCACATCAATACGAGTCATTACATTCTTTTTAAGTACCTCAAATCATCACATACGCTTTGTCGTCTCGCGCATCAAGATACAGCTTCGTCGTGCTCTCTGATGTATGGCCAAGTAATTTCTGTGCAAAATCCTCACCGTATACCTCCCTGTAAAGCCTGCCAGATAAGCTACGAATTTCGTGAAATGTAGGCGGGTTCTCACCAAACACCACACCCGATAACTTTCTCGCCGTCACAAATTTTTTCGTCAGCCCGTCAGGATGGATACTGCCATCCGGGCTGTTTTTCCTCTTCCCTGCACTGATAAGATAATCCGTTCTGCTTACCAGGCGGCAACGATCTATCACTGTTCCCAGTCTTAATTCTGCAACCACAAGCGACAGAGTGAGTGGGATCGCAATTTTCATCCCCGTTTTGATCTGTGTTACGTGGAGGCGGCCATCATAAATATCGCTGAATTTCATATTCACTATATCTTCCCGGCGCTGTCCGGTAACCAGAGCAAGATCCATGGCCAGCGGAAACCATGACGGCATCTGCTCCGCAGCTTTTCTTGTCGGTTCATATGTTTCCAGTCTCAGACGCTCACGCGCAACCGTAACTTTGGGGGAGCGGGTCGGTGTAACGGGGTTTTGCGTTACATGGCCTTCAATAATAGCCTCCCTGAATATGTCAGACAGAACAGAACGCATTGAGCCTGCCATGGTGTTTTTCCCTTCCGCTATCCATGTTTCAAGAAACATTGCTATGTGGCGCGTAGTGACGTCTTTTAATAACATGCCCCCCAGTTTTCCCCGGATCATTGCCAACTGGTTACTGCGTATTTTGTATGTGCTGGGGGACAAATTTCGCCTTTGCAGTAATATTTCATAACGGCTAATCCATCCTGACAGGGTAAGTGAATCCATGCCTTTAAGTCTGTCTATCAGAACCACAGGGCTATAATTCTTTTCCAGATAGTTATTTGCTTCGATAGCCTGGGCAATAGCTTCGCGCCTTGAGATCTGCCCAAGGGACATTTCCTTTCCTGTCAGGGGGTTCCTCCAGTAATAAGCCTTTTCTTTTTTACGGTATGTTAAATACCTGGGAAGATTAGGATCATATTTCTTTTTGCTCATTGATTAATCTCTCCAGCAAAGGGCTTCTCTTGCCAGTACGCTTGTTTGGATGATGCTGTTTTAGCTTGAGGCCGGGTTTCTTTGGGTTGATATAGAAAGCATCAGGATCAACCCGGTAGCACTTGCCGTGCCGTTCTGGTGCCGGGTAGATATTTCCGTTTCGTACCCAGCGTCGCAGCGTGGTGAGCGGCGGCGGATCATCCGGGTAAGTGAGTTTTCCCCATGTCTCAAGTTTCAGTAATCCCATGGTCACACCTCTTTACTGCATGACCGCCGCCGACTATACAGCCCTGCGGCGGTCGGTGTTGAATATCAGTAATCAGTTTCAGGTATTAGCTCAGGCTTGCCTGATTCTCTGACCGCCAGCCCGCATACGGCGTCGAACCGCCGTAATTTTTCCTGCTCAATCCTGAGAATGACTTCGGTTAAACGCAGTTCTGTAGTTAGCAGGTTGCACTGGCTGTTAAGTTCGGCGATGCGCTTTTTCGTTTCGGGGCTGCGTTCACTCCAGCGCGCGAGCGCTTTCTCCGGGCTGTCCTGGTACGCAGTGGTTGCCTCGCATCCGCAGCATTCTGCGCGGTAATAACCTGACATTTCCCGGATACGCAGGGAGGTGCAGTCACAAAAAGGGCAGGGTTCGGTGTTGTCGTGTCTCATGCTCTCTTCACCCCGTATTTCTTTACTAATGCCGATTCCATGCGGGCAATACAGCCACGGATACGGGTTATTTGGGTCTCCGGGAACTGGCTGGTTGCCATCGTCTTAAGTGTGTTTCGTAGGTTCGGATTATTAACGGTTGTCATACGGACACGGGCAAAACCATTCAGCGCCTGTTTAATGCTGCGGCCATCTGCGCGGGCGCATGCGCGGCATAGTTCGGCATGCAGGACGGTATCGGGAAATTCGCTATAGACGTCCTGGATAAATTCGCGGGCGTTACGTGATTGCATCCAAAATCTCCTGTGCTGGCGGCCTGTTACTGGCCGCCATCCTTATGTCATGCGTTGATATATTCCGGTTTCATATCTGTGAGGGTGACGCTGTACGCGTCATATAGTTCACCAAGGTGTCCTCTGGCTGCGTTCAGCGCGTTTTCAAGGGCCGTAAATTTCTGCTCTGCATCCGGCGCATCCGATGAAGGTAGATCGTTTATCATCTTATCAATGCGCGCCACCGCATTGAGCCGATGGTGGCGTTGCACGACTTTCCCTTTCAGTTCGGCATAGAATGCGCCGATCTGGTTTTTCCGGTTCTCTATCTCCAGACGTATTCCGGTGGTTTCCTCTGTTGTGGCTGCGTTTTCGATACGCTGCCGGAACTCGTCAATCCATGTATCATCAATGGCCTGTTCAATTATGGCGTCGTCTTGCCCGGTTGCATCGGTGGCCTGGCGTTCGGGAGTTGGATTAATAATTTTTTCCTCCGGCTCTTCCAGTTCTTCGCGGGTATAGACCCCCAGGATCACTTCCGGGCAGTAAAGTCGCGCCCAGCGTTTGAGTGCCAGATATGCCAGTTGTTGTCGTGGATCATCAGCCCACAGAGTGGAATTGCGGGTTCTGGCCTGAGCCAGTAATAAGACCAGTTCACGTGGTTTGTTTTCTCCACGTAGCGTCGCCTGGACGCGAACGCCGATACCATTTTCATCAGCCAGTCTCCAGCCCGGTACGCGATATTCTTTTCCTTTATCATTTTTCCTGATATCGAACTTCCCGATGATTTTGTCCCATGGGCCGAACCAGTCGTATTCGATGCGGCCAAGTAATGGTCCACGAGTGCTGATAACGGCATTTACCAGTTGAGCCTCGTAGCCGAGGATGCCGTTAACGACGAAGGTTTTTTGTGCGACTGCGTAAGGGTTCATTTGCCATTGCATGGCCTGCATGGTGATTGCCATGCAGTCTGACGGGTTTCCCCGTAGGTGCTCCGGCACGGTGGAAACCCCGGAAGCCATCACCTGAGAAAATGTCTGAATGGCAGCCAGAGACTGAGGGCTAAAAATGGCAACGTTGGAGTTAATATTTTCGTGTTGTATTAATTCGTTCATAGTGTCCTTCCTCAGATACTCAGTACTTCAAGGCGGCGCAAGTCATAATCGTTCAACTCGTCGGTGTAGCGTTCGGTGATTGGGGCTGGCCAGTGGTCAGTTTCCATCGCCTCATTAATCTGGCCCAGCGTCCGGCGGTATTCCATACGTCCAAGCTCAAGCAGTTCCGTAGAGGCTTCCACCACGGCAACCCAGTGATATCCCTCGTCTTTGTTGACGAAAATCCAGAAAAATTTATCCAGGTTCGCCACGTCGCAGTACATGGCTGCACTTATGTGGTAACCGCGTTCAGTGATTTCCCTGTGCAGTCGTTCTTTCAGGCGTTCCTGCCGCACGTAACCCAGACTGACGGATTTCAGGTCTGCGCATATACTTTCATGGGGTAGGCGGATCTCGATATCGGGGCGTACGCGGATTTCCAGTCCGGTTTCCTCATCGAGTCCGAAATAGCTCACCTCAGATTTCCGTGCGGGATGGTTGAGCAGATAGCTGGCGTCAGGATTGCCCTGCAACGCCGCGTGAATTCCCACTACCTGTTTATACATTTCAGCGGTGATCATCGTCCTGCCTGCGGCTACTTCCTGTTGCTGTTTCTGCCAGTCTTCTGCTGTCACAATATCAGGACGGATATCGCGTACAATTTCCGTTAACTGTTCTTTGGTCCCGCTGATGTTGTACGGTACAAATTTAGCCCGCTCAGCGTCTGCCAGTTCAGGTGCAACCGTGGCGATCTGGTCCAGTAACTGTTCCCGGCTGCCACTGGTTTTTAGCAGAGGTGGCAGGCTTGCGTTGTACTCCTTAATACAGGCTTTCATGGCTGTGGCTGTCTGTTTCTGCCCTTCCTCAATACGCTGGAATTCAGGTGGCAGCGACATATAAAGCTGCGCGGTTTCCTCTGCGCTGGCACCGAGAAGGAGCGGGGGAGTCAGCGTTCTGTTATAGTCATCAATCCACGCTTTCAGTTCGTCCGGCGTCATAAGCGCAGGCAGCCCTGCGTTGTATTCTTTGATGATCCCGATGAGTTGCGCGGTGGTGGATATCACGTGTGCGGGCATCGCAACTGGAATCGCGTATTCCTGGCTGAATTTCTCCGGCTCAAGGACAAAGCTGTGGATAAGTCGGCCGCGCAGTAATGCCTCGCTTTCTTCACGGGGGATGGTTCCGGTAATGTGGCGTCCGTGGTAATACATCAGACTTATACGGGCATCTTTCACCTGCGAACTACTGATGCCGTTGGCTGCGTGGTAAATATCATTCGGCACATCTTCGTAACGACCGGGTTCGAAATATGATGGACACGTGGCTCCTGTTTCTACGGTATCTGTTGTTTTGCCAGTTTTATCACGGCCATAGCCTGGCTGATCGCCCGCCATATTTTCCCGTACCGTATCGCCATTCGTTTCCTGTGGGTTGATTTCTTCCGGTTTTTTTTCATCGTTTTTGGTCTGAACTTCCGTTTTTTCGCCCTCATCTGAGGCGCTGATCTGCTCCGGTACAGGGATGTTTTTCGGTGGGATATTCGCCCGCGCTTCATGGAGAGCGGCCCGTTTTTTCTGGTACTCAACTTCTACCTGTGATTGAGCATCCACCGACTGCGTGTCCTGATGATGTTCAGTTGCATCCGGTTCCATTGTTTCAGCCGTTGCCTGTTCATCTGCCATTGCGCCAGATGGTTGCGGTTTTTCTTCATCATGATTTTTTTCGTCCTCTTTGTTTTCCTGCTGCGGCATGGGCATGGAAGAACGGCCGCAGGCGATATCAACAATGAGCGGCTCCGGGTTTGCATGATCGGTTTCGGTCAGTACGCGGTTGAGGTATTCCAGTACCTTATGTGGTAGCGCCTCGATGCCGATGGGTGCTTCTTTTACCGACGCAACGACGATCGCACGGGAGTAGTCCAGAGCGCCGGGCATTTTGCGGAATGCATCAAAGAAAACAGAAAAAGGCGGCTTATTTTCGGCGACAATTTCATCCACACGTTTAGCGTGCGCAGGATGCATGTGATAGATATCAATATCCATGGAGCGAGCCAGCACTCCGGTAGCCGTATCTCGAGCCAGAGAAGCTTCATCATGAACAAAACCTTCGCCACGGTCGGTAAGAATGCCGCCGCCAGCGTTCGCACCGGATGGGGTGCGGTTAATACGCGATACGCGATTACCTTTCCTCCACTCCTTAACCAGCAGTCCGCGATCGATATGGTGTGTTTCAAGCCAGCTCGTGGTGAAGTTTTTAAATTCATAAGGCTGGGGTTTTTCAGTAACCGAAAAAACGGCTTTAAGGGCATCTGTCAGGCGTAACATGCTGGGGTTATCCAGTTTATCGATATCGGGAATATCCCGTATCCCCATCAGCAGGTTCTGGACATAGCTGTTGTCAGTGTCCATTTCAAGGACAGTAATGTGCCTGCGCTGGGCGCGGGTGGCGTGGTGCAGATATTTCCGGTCAATGGCAGCATAAGTGAAGATATGCAGCAGACGCTGAGGGAGAGGCAGCGTCGCAACAGGCACTTCGCAGGCCGGGCAGTCGTCTTCTGCCGCATTCTGATTATCCTGCGGTGCAGCGGCATCATCTGCCGCCTGCTCTTCGGTGGTGTCAGCGGTGGCACCGGAGATGCACTCCCAGGTCATGTTATCTTCGCTGAGCTGGTAGCGTTCACACCATGTGAAATCGACCTCGCCTTCCGGCGGCAGGTCATCCACGACCGGGAAACGTGTGGCAACGGCTTTGAAATAGTCTTTCAGTTTCCTGCCGGATTTGATTATCTGGTAATCGAGGGTGGCGCAGGCCGTTTCAAAATCACAGTCGCTCCGGAGAACTGCATCGGGCTGACCGGATGATTTTTTGGCTTTGCGGATCAGGAATATGGGTTTGCTGCTCATTGTGTTTTAACCTCAACTCAGATTAAAAAACGCTTTGAAAATACACTCAGTGAGTAATGGTGTCTTTTACCGTGGCGGATGCATTTCTTATTTCTTCCCATTGTCTGGCCATATTATCCAGGAGTATGAGAACTCTGTCTGGAACGTTTTTCTGCTTAAGCATCATGGCGGCACCTGAAATAACAGAATCAAACGCACCTTTCTTCTGGTCTAAATATACTGCTACGACCCGAGCTGTGATCCGGCCATTTTCATCACTGCCTGCCGCATACGAATAACCAATCACAACCGGAATGTTATTTTCCACGCACAGCTCATGAATACGCCTGGCGAGTTTTTCAATTTCCTGTAATACAGCGCTATCTGGTGTCTGATTTTTCATAACAGATTTCCTTTATTCAGATTGATCGAATCCCTGCCGTTGCTGGCATGTAATTACGGGGAGATTCGGTTTTTAATTAAAGTTCATGTGCCATCTGGTCATGTTCGGCACATTCTTCGCTGCAATATTTTCTTAATTCAGTTGTGGGCATTACGCCCTGCATCTAGAAAAGCATCTTTTTGATACTGTCTTTCTCATCAATTTCTTTATTGCAAAGACGATAGGCGAATTTTATTTTCATAGTTGACCTCAGTGCATTAGTGGCTTTCCGCTTTTGTTGAGATAAACTTCGATAAATTCATTTTTAATGATGGTTTTTTCAAACAGGGTAAATGCATATAACCCTTTTATGACATTTGCCGATGCGCGGTAATAACGGCCATTGTGTTTAATGGCGGTACCGGGCTTTACATCTTTTCTCGGAATAATATCTGTGCCGTAGTGATGATCAATCATAAATGTCCTCCTCACAAATTAATTGTGGTCATTACCTTTTACTTAATGTTCAGTAGCTGCTCCACTGTCATATTTTTAATTTCCCTTCGTTTTTATCTGCGCGATAAAGCGTTAAGGCGGTCTGTAATACATCATCGGATAATTTCAGATACCTGAGCGCTGTTCTTTTATTCGCACCAGTACGGAGAATGAATAAATCGACAATCTGGGCTTTGCTCATAAACATCTTCCTGAAAAAGGGCGGCAGAGCAGCCATGGAGTAAAACTGATGCCGCCAAACCCAACTCTCACACAACATGGAAACGCACTCCCCGCAATGGGCATTTAATGACATTTCCTGGTTAATTAACGGAGTGTGCTTTCGTGTTGTGCGCCTGTCTTTTCACCACTTCAGGCTCGGTGGTATCCTTACAGAAGTTCTCAAACAAACAGTAAGGAGATTGGCAATGGAAATTATTTCTCGCTGCCCTGTATGTTTATCTGACGCATCCATGCAGACTCTTGTTGAGAATAATCGCACGGAACTTACTATTTACCATTGCGTCAAACATGGCAGTTTCGCAGTCGCACCTGAACTGGATACAAAATTGCAATCCATGCGAATAACATCAGGTTATAAGATCGAGCTATCTGTTGAGGTCGCCAGGCTAGATTCCCGTTTGCGCGAAACCATACGTCCTGTTGATGGTCCTCAGACTAAAATTCCGATCTTCCGCTCTGTCTAATTTCCAGTTGACTGACACCGTATGGTGTCAGTCACATTTCTTTAAGCATTGCATTAGTTGCAGACATCAATTCCTCTAGCGCGCTTTCAACCTTCGGATCACTTGCCACTTCACTGACTTTTTTCATGGCATCAGCCATTCTTTTAATCAGATCATTTGGAGCCTCTTTTGAACTGGCAGAAACCCTGCTGGCAAGTTCAAGTGCGAGCCGGGCATCTTTTGGTGTAATGCCTTTATCTTTTGCCATCTCTGCTGCCAGCCCAGAAAGCTCTGATACAAGAGTGAGTACACTTCTTCCCGTCTTTGACGGGTAGATGTCGTGTGTAAACATAGCTTTTCCTTCTTCCGTTTAACGCCCGGAGGCGGAACTAAAACCTACAGCGCCGTGCTGTTTCTGTAATAATATTAATTATGTTCATAGTATAGATCAACACAAATATGCATATTGATGATAAATATGTCTTATATTAATGAAAATTTTAGTGTTTTTTTTGATGGGAATGCTGGGTTGGGATGATTTTTAGCCAAAAAAACCGCCAGATTAGGCGGTTTGATGTAGAAGGCTGGTTGCTATTTCTTAATGCGTTTTTGAGCTGCCAGCATATTTTCAAATGCTTCCTTGTAGAGTTCGTTTTGTCCTTTCAGTTTTTCGATAAGCTTTGTCTTTTCAGATTCGGGAAGAATATCGAAAAGATCCAGTAAATCAGCTTGTTGCCTGTTAACCATTCGCCACCCTTTTCCTTCAAAACTATCATCGTAGGTGCCTGAAGAGCGGACGTAATTCATCAGATCAGCCAAATCTGGTCGCAACTCTTCAGGTTTAACCCTCAGCAGTACGGAAAATTTTAATGCCGCATCTGTATTAAGGGGAGCCTTTCCGTTGAGATAGTGGCTAACCGTAGATTGTGTCTCAAAGCCCATTAGCTCTGCAGCAAGTTCCTGGGTCAGTTTGAGATCTCGTTTTTTCGCATCCCAGATTGCACGTAGGCGTTGTGTTGCTTCTGGCGATGCGATTTCTTCGCGTCTTTTTCTCATATACCCATCTTATGAATGTGGCTCATAATCTCAAAATGATATAGGTATTGATCATTTAAATTAATATGGTTAATATTTTGACGAGCATTACTAAGGTGATCTTTATGACGTTAGATGAATACTTGAAAACAAAGCGCGTTCGACAAGCAGAATTGGCTTCAATGGCTGGTTGCTCACAATCGATGGTTAGCCTTGTAGCTACAGGTCGAAGCCAATTAAGCCCTGAAAAGGCGTTACGTATTGCTGAAGCTACGAATTACGTGGTTACGCCGCATGAACTGCGCCCCGATATCTACCCAAATCCAACTGACGGGTTACCTGTTGATTGTCAGGTTAACACGCAATTTGTTCAGGGAGTTGATTAATGGAAATCAAACACGAGCACATTGAATCAGTGCTGTTGGCTCTGGCTGCAGAAATGGGACAGGCAGGCGCCGCTAACGCTATCGCAGAAGAATACCTGCGTCTTGGAGGAGGCGATTTGCCGCTGGCATCCGGTAAGACATGGAACAATCAGCAGAACATCTATCACCGATGGCTGGACGGTCGGACGCCCCAGCGCTGGGAGAAAATCCAGAAGTTGCTCCCGGCCATTCTGGCCGTTCTGCCACGGGAATTGCGAAATCGTCTCAGCATTTACAACACCCTGGAGCGTCGCGCGATGCTGGCAGCCCAGGAAGCACTGAGTGCCGCAATTGATGCGCATGATGATGCTGTTCAGGCTGTTTACCGGAAAGCGCATATGGGGCGCGGTGGATCGTCCGGTGATTCTGTGGTGGTGCATTAAGGGGGCTGGACGATGGAAAAATATGAACTGAAAAAATATCGGCTTAAAACACTGGAAGCAGAAACATTGCTTCAGCGTATAGCCCGGAATGTTGCCTGGTATGCAATCCGCCTGTCGCTGCATCGCCAGCTTGTTGATGGGTATTCCTCATCAATGCTGCTGTTTGTCAATATCGAAGATAAAGAAAAAGCAGCAGACCATATTCGGTGGATGGAACTGGCGCAGGGGCAAGCTCTTGATATTGAGTATGGCGATGAGATCGACTACAGCAAGGCTCAGCCCCTGCGCCATGTAATTTTCAGAGGGTGATTATGACATGTTTTCTTTCAGCTTTTGCAGGGCAAGGATCACATCGTCAATCTGAGAACGTTCAAGCATTAAGCACATTTCACTGCACGCATCGGGATTACCTTGTTCGTATGGGCGGACAAGAAGTCGAATGTCGCCGCGTTTATGTTCTTTAGAAAGACTGAACGTTTTCGAACTATACCCGGTAACGCCATCGACCCAAAAGTAGTGAAGTGGACCGAACTTATTGAATGTAAAAGACATGTCGAACCTCCTCTGGTTCTGTTGATTGGGGAATCACAGATTATATCCGGAGGAAGGTTCGGCACCAGATGAGGCAATTATGGATAAGGCAAAAAATAAGCCAAATACCATGCCTGTTACGAAGGCAAATAATGAGCCTTATCGCAAGGTAAAAATAACGATGTGGGATGACCCGAAGTTTCGGGAATTGTCTCCTCTGCCTCCGAGTGGTCAGAGTTTGTTTATATATCTGCTAACAAGCCCATTCACCGGGATTATTCCTGGGCTGTTTAAAGCCGGACGGGCAGCAATGGCAGAAGAGTTAGGCTGGGATATAGAAGCCTTCGACTTAGCCTTAGGAGAAGTCATAAGGCTTGGTATGGTGAAAGCGGATATTAAAGCCAGGGTTTTCTGGCTTCCGAATGCTGCGAAACACAATCCACCGAACTCAATAAACGTCGTCAAATCCTGGGCTAAGGCGTTCACTTTTATCCCGGATTGCCCCCTCAAATGGGAGGCATGGGAATCGCTGAGAGCTGCATGTTACGGGGTTTCCGAGGCTATAGGTATGGCATTCGATAAGGCTCTACCTTTGCCTGAGGATAAGCCTAAGGATAAGGCTAACGCTTTGGCATGCGGTATCCAGATAACAGATAACAGTAAATATATAAACCCCACACATAACGCGCGCGTGCGCGAGAGTGCTCCGACCAGTGAGTCGGGGGGGCTGCCGTCACAGACGGTGGAACCCGAATACCAGGAAGGCCTGAGCGAGCCGATCGGGAAATTCCCGATGACCAATGGCTGGCAGCCGTCACTGGACTTCCGACGACGGGCCGCCCTGTGGGGCGTGGCTCTGCCTGAGCCGGAATACACACCTGCGGAGTTGTCCGCGTTCAGGGATTACTGGGCGGCGGAGGGAAAAGTTTTCACGCAGGTTCAGTGGGAGCAAAAATTCGCCCGCCACGTGCAGCACGTCAGGGCGCAGGTGAAACCAGTCATCCGAGGGGGAAATCATGCAGGAATTCAACCAGCCAGCACTGCGTCACGGGCAGTCCAGCAAATCCGGGCAGCCCGCGAGCAGTGGGAGCGCGAAAACGGGGCTGTCAGCGACGGAGACAGCCTGGCGACTCTGGGAGGTCATGGGGGAAATCTATTCGAACCGCTGGACGCAGAAGAACGGCGCCGCACCTACGAAGCGCTGGATAGCCCAGATTGGGGCGATGAGTGAGCGGCAAATCATGCTGGTGTGCCAGCAGTGCATGGAGCGGTGCCGTGCAGGTGAAACCTGGCCGCCGGACCTGGCTGAGTTCGTGGCGCTGATTTCGGAAAGTGGGGCGAACCCGTTCGGGCTGACGGCCGATGCCGTGATGGCTGAATACCGCAAGTGGCGTAACGAGTCGTGGCGTTATTCCGGCAGTGATAAATATCCCTGGTCACAACCGGTTCTGTACCACATCTGCATCGAGATGCGCAGGTCAGGAGTTGAGCGGCAGATGACGGAGGGCGAGCTAAAGCGACTGGCTGAACGGCTACTCGCGAAGTGGGCAAAAAACATCAGCCATGGTCTGTCGGTTCCGCCGGTACGCCGACAACTTGCTGCGCCTGCACATCCATCAGGACCGACACCCGCGCAGTTGTTGCTTGAGGAATACAAGCGCCGGAAAGCGGCAGGTTTTGTTTGAGTTGAGAAGTTGTTTTACAGGAGAAATTTCAATGGAAACCGTGACTGAAGCCCTGAAAGCAATGGGCAAGGCATCGTCAATTGAACTGGCTTCACGCCTTGGTGTGGACAAAGCGCAGGTGGTTAACGAACTGTGGGCTTTGAAGCGGGAGGGCGTGGCGGACAAACGCGGCATGGCCTGGTCGCTTGTCGGTCCTGAGCAACATTTACCAGATAACCCGGAAGCCCTGCCAGGCGGGGCAGAAAGTGGAAAGCCTGAACCAGATACGGAAGTTGTGGCGTTACCCGCGCCGGAAATGGCTGAAAAGTCGCAGCCCGGCAGCATCGACGAAATGATGAACACCATTCCAAAATTCACCGAAAAGCGCCCGGACGATGTGATCCTGCCATCCCTGCATCTGGCTAACCGTGAACTGCGCCGGGCAAAAGGCCAGGTTCAGAAGTGGCAGAGGGTGTGCGCCGCGCTGCGTGAGCTGAATAAACACCGGGATATTGTTGCCAGGCTTCGCCAGGAGGCTGGACAGAGAGTACTGTAAAATCTCATAACGTGAAATTTAAAGGAACACCGGGGCCGTGGCATGTCAGTTTTCACGGTTCATGCAATTGCTGGGTAGTAGATAGTGAGCGCAATAAGGCAATTGCTAAGGTGACAAAATACAACAATGACGGGCAGATGCAGAAAGCTAATTTTCAGCTTCTTGCGGCAGCACCAGAATTACTTGAAGCCCTGCAAGCGGTGGTTCGTGTTGCTGACAGAAAAACTGATGAATTTGATATGGCACATTCTGCAATTCACAAAGCATTAGGAGTGGCAATTGATGAACACAATTAAAGATATACCGGTAGTCCGACGGTAACTGCCCCTAAGGAGTGCAGAGTGGAAATAAAAACAGAAGATGAATTGGGTAATATTGTTTTATTTCCGACAAAAGCAGAAAAATACGACTGTTCCCCTGGTTATTTTAAACAAAAACAGTTAGGCAGAAAACCGCGCCTTATATCCCCGCCCTGAAGGACGGGGTTTTACGGCGCATCAGATAAAAAATCGGCTTCATAGCTTTGCCCGCCATGATAGACACCAGCGATAAACACTTGATTGCCATCAACCGCAAAAGCAATAACCGTCCTGTGGCGAAAATGAGTCACCCTCAGACCGGGGCGGATATCATCGCGCATATTCCCGCGATGCGGGAAAGTGGAGAAGCCATCAATGTAATCAAGCAGGGCGTCTGTGTAGCTGTTTGCTGTTGTCTGGCTGGCTTTCTCCGTTATATATCTGTGCAGGTTTATTATCTGCAGTTCGGCTTCAGGGGTAATGATGACTTCATATGTCATGCGGATTACTTCCTGGAGCGAATCGCGGTGCGAACCTGCGAAACGGAGCGCCCGTTGTTCGGGTTCTCGCGGATAGAGTCAAGTGATGGGGCTGCTGAATGTGTTAACCACGTTTCGATTGCTTTATCGCGTTCATTCAGTGCGCGAAGCCCTTCACGAATAACTTCGCTTTCTGAAGCGTAGGCACCGGAAGCCACACGGGCACGCACCATGTCAGCCATCTCGTTAGTTAATGTAATGCTGAATTGTTGGGTTGTACGCATGGTAAACCTCACCGAGTAGGATAGAACACTATTCAATAATAGCACGCCACCTGTTGACGACAACAGAAATCCGGGGCTATATTTTCCAAGCAGCCGCAAAATCGGCTGCCGGGATTTGCACCCCGGAATTTCACCGCGACAGAGACACGCCGCGAGCGTGTTTTTTTATTGTCGTATGCACGCGCACATCTGAATAATGGTGGGGCGTATGGGGCAGCCGAAAGGCTGGCCGGTCGGTGATCCGGTAGTGCAAACCCTGTACGTCTCACCACCCAAAGATTTGCACCTGACGGTGGTGAAAAGCAAAACCATCACCGGAGGACGTCATCATGACAACTCAAATTTCTGTCGAAACTCTTTCTCCGATCACACACAACCAGATCCCAGTTATCACTACAGAGTTACTTGCCAAACTATATGGCTGTAGCGTCGAGAGTATCCACAGAAACCACCACCGTAATAAAGAGCGATTTGCAGAAGGGAAGCACTACATAATTGCGAAAGGCACAGACCTCCAAAATTTGAAAATCTCTTTAAGGGATTTTCAAACGATCGCCCCAAATGTCCGAAAGCTCATTCTCTGGACAGAACGCGGCGCAGCCCGTCACGCAAAAATGCTCGAAACCGATCAGGCGTGGGAAGTGTTCGAAAAACTTGAGGACTGCTACTTCAGTCGGAAACGGCCTTCACCAGAAAAAGAACCGATCATAGAAGGTGATGGCCGTACCGTTGTGCTCCGTTTCGATGAGCAGGGTAACATTAAGTTCACTCAGGAAGTGCCAAATAATGCGGTTGTTTGTACCGTCGAACGGTTCCGGCTTTATCTGGAAGAGCATGGCTGGATAGTTGCCCATAAAGAACAATTGGTAGAAAGATTGATGCAGCTTTAACTGAATGAACTCATTCCGATACAGGAATCCCCATATTGGGCGATCATTGTTGCCGGGGATAAAAACGGTTTGCGGGAAAAGGAGAGTTAAGTTAAGTAGAATCGCTGCGGGTGCTTGAGGCTTTCTGTCTCAGGCATACACGAGGCAGAAAGAGAAAAGCCCCACCCGACTATAAATCGAAGTGAGGCCAATCCTATGTCTAGACAACTGAAGATTAGCCTCTTAACAGTAAGAAATCAACTAACAGGAGGCTGTAATGCGAAGGAGCTATGTGTTTTGTCTGGTGGTGGTATGTATCACCATTCTGATATTTGTCTGGATGGTTCGCGGTTCGCTATGCGAGCTGCACATCATGCAGGGTAACACAGAGCTTTCGGCGTATTTAGCCTACAAAGTTGAAAAACGTTAAGAGCCACGGCGGGGAGCAATCTCCGCCACTCTTTAAGTTGTCAGGTATCCTCAACGCACCCGCACAAAACCCGCTTCGGCGGGTTTTTTGTTGCGTAGATGTGAGTGTTTTCACGGCCCCCTTTTTTTGCGAAATAAAATATCGCCTTCTTCGGCTTTCTGTGTTTTTTGCATTCGCACGATGCATGAATGTCAGGATAATGATTTGTTGTGTACTTTGATTTTTCGGTAACTACCTGTTTCATTATTTTCCCGCTATGCCTTTCCGCCTGTGTTGATTGATCATCGCTGACAATTAAAATCGAATGACTTGATTAGCGCGCAGGGAGAAGAGGGATGGACCCTGAAAAGGGGAGGGCTATTTATCTGGAAGGATTCCAATGATGAAACTCGAAGATTTGCGTGAAATTTTTGGTGACAATGGTCTCTATGCTGTGCGTATTGAAAATGATGAGATTATCTACATAACCTTAATTCCTGATGATCATATAACTTTATCTGTTGAAGCATTTATCGAATACCTGGAAAGGCTCGGTTTTAAGGTCATCCGGGAGTGAGTTATAATTTATAAGCCAGCCTGAACAACTGGCAACCTACAGCGCCATTGGAGATAGCGATGGCGCATATACAACTGGTTAAACAAACCTCATCAGGATTACTTCTCCCGGCGACGCCGGAGAGTTGCGATTTTCTGCATCAAATTAAAATTGGTGAGTGGATACATGCCGACTTTAAGCGTGTCCGCAACTACGCTTTTCACAAGCGATTTTTTAAGCTCCTTCAACTGGGCTTTGACTACTGGACGCCAACAGGCGGCGCTGTCACCCAACGGGAACAGAAGCTGATTTCTGGCTTTGTCGATTTTCTCTGTGATTCAGTCGGGCGCAGGCATACATCGGCACTGAGTGATGCCGCAGAACAATATATTCACCGCGTCGCAATCAGCAGAACCAGTGATGCCGCCCTGCTCAAATCTTTTGATGCTTTCCGCGAATGGGTAACCGTTCAGGCTGGGTTTTATACCGAACATATTTATCCGGACGGCAGCCGTGGGCGACGAGCGAAATCTATCGCGTTTGCAAACATGGACGAAACCGAGTTTTAGCAGGTCTATAAGGCGGTGCTGAATGTTCTGTGGAACTGGATCCTGTTTCGTAAATTCTCCTCTCCGGAAGAGGTGGAGAATGTGGCCGCGCAGTTGCTGGAGTTTGCGTGATGGCGGATTTACGAAAAGCGGCAAGGGGCAGATCTTGCCAGGTCAGAATCCCCGGCTATTGCAACCACAATCCTGAAACGTCCGTACTGGCGCATTATCGGCTGGCAGGAACCTGCGGTACCGCAATCAAACCCCACGACATGCAGGCGGCGATCGCCTGTAGTGTTTGCCACGACCTTATCGATGGGCGGGTAAAAACCAGCGATTACACCAAAGAAGAATTGCGCCTGATGCACGCAGAAGGTGTTTTCCGCACACAGGAAATCTGGAGAGAAGAAGGTTATTTATGATCTATCCGACCAATACAGGCAAAACTGGAGAGTATCTTCGTCTCGCTACGCTGGAAAGCGTCTGGATTCAGGGGAAGCTGCGTATGTGGGGGAGGTGGTCATATATAGGCGGTGGCAAGCCAGGGAATATGTTCAACCAGTTGCTGGCGTCAAAAAAACTAACGAAAACAGCCATCAATGAAGCCCTGCGTCGAATGGAAAGGGCAGGAATAGATAAGCCTGAACTTGAAGCGTTTTTGCGGGAAATGATTAATGGAAAGCAGAAAAGCTGGCTTGCGCACTGTACGGATGCGGAGGCATTAATCATCGATCGGGTTATTAGTGAGGTACTTGCAGAGCATCCTGGGCTAATAAATATTCTGCGTCAAAGATATGAGGGGCGAGGGATGAGTAAGCGCAAAATGGCAAAGCAGCTAAATGAAGCTCATCCGGAGTGGTGTTTCAGAACTTGCTGTAGCCGCGTAGATGTGCGGCTAAAAATTGCCGAATATATGCTCTATCTTCCGATGCGTGATGCTTTTGTTGCAGATGGGGAAAAAACGGCCCGTTGACTCAATTACTAATCCGGGGCTATATTTCCCGCACGCCAGCAAAATCTGGTGTCGGGATTGGTCTCCCGGATGAAAAAGGCGACAACGACGCGCCAGCGTCTTTTTTATTGTCGTTTGTATAGCCACACTCGCATTATGGTGGGTTGGCGGTGGCGCTCCGGCGCGCCGGTTCCTTTTTCCCGGTAAGACCAACACCGTCAACTCGCCACCCTGATTGGTCTCAGGTTGGTGATGATTCACATAGAAAAAGGATCATCCTATGGCTATTCAAATCTCAGTTGAAACTCTTTCCCCGATCACTCATAACCAGTTTCCTGTTATCACGACTGAACTACTGGCGCAGCTTTATGGTACTGAGCCTGTGCGTATCCGACAGAATCATCACGAAAATAAAGATCGTTTTGTTGAGGGAAAACACTTTTTCAAGGTTGTTGGTGATGAGCTTAAACAATTGCGAGTAGCTTTAAACTACTCTCAAAATTCTATCTCCCCGAAGGTTCGATCCCTCATACTCTGGACAGAACGCGGAGCCGCCCGTCACGCCAAAATGCTCGAAACTGAGCAGGCATGGGAAGTGTTCGAAAAACTGGAAGACTGTTACTTCAGTCGGAAACGGCCTTCACCAGAAAAAGAACCGATCATAGAAGGTGATGGCCGTACCGTTGTGCTCCGTTTCGATGAGCAGGGTAACATTAAGTTCACTCAGGAAGTGCCAAATAATGCGGTTGTTTGTTCCGTCGAACGGTTCCGGCTTTATCTGGAAGAGCATGGCTGGATAGTTGCTCATAAAGAACAATTGGTGGAAAGATTGATGCGGCTATAGCAAAAAAGTTATTGCATTTTTGCACACAAACTGCTTCAATTTTGGTACGCTTCGCATAGCTGTATCGCGAGTCGCGATTACAGAGGTGAACACATTTAGAGACCCGCCATCGTGAAGTAAACGGTGGCGATATTTAAGTCCTGTCGGGGCGCCCCTTTTAATATGAGCGCCGGTTATCGTTAGATTTCCGTGAATCTTATCGGGAGGGTAGAGCCTATGGAAAAACGGCAACGTCGCATATTTTTTTCCGGTCTTTCTTTCTAAGCGCATCTGTCAACAAAGCCCTTATCCGTTAATCCGCAACCACCCGCCGCAGCCCCATGACCGACCGAAGTGAGCGAGGAGGCGTCATTTCAGAATCCTTTCCCTCAGCTCTGGCCTGTTAGCAAGGAGGAAGCCCTTAAGCGCTGGGATTACTATGGAAAAATCGGTAGCTGGAAAAATGAGACGTTCCAGCCGCTGTTGTTTCCTGCCCCTGAAAAAATCCTCATGCAAGGCCATACAAAGGATTACTGCCACAGCACGATAAGACTTTTTTTGTTTTGGGATTTTCGATTAACGGAAGTGTAGCCGGAAAATTCAGTACGCCCGTCGTCAATAACTGAAGGAGCAAGTGTTTTATATTCGGGCGAGGGGGTACGGCGGTTTTCACCAAATCAAGCGCGATATGGATGCCAATTTTTCCAGAATCGCCTGCCATTGAACCAGGCAAGATGATATATATTCCATGACGTAAGGAGTTAATCATAATGAAGAAAACAATTATCGCTTTTCTTTTATTTTTATTGACTACACCAAGTTTTGCTGTCCAGTATGTTTATCGTGTGGATAGTCGCCCGCCTGATGTTGTATTCAGGGACGGGTTTCGACCGCATGGATATAACAGAAATCTTCAGCAACACATCAGAGGGGAATCCTGCGCAGCAGGTACGCGTAACAGCGCTTTTATTGCGACAACACCATCTATTGATGCTGTTCACAGGATAGCGCGTACATATTATTCCTCATCAAGTTTTCAGGGGACTTTGTATGCATACAGGATTCGGGCGGATAATAGCTTTTATGCCATCATGCCTTCAGCAAGTTATTTATCAACGCAGGGTGTGTCATTTTCTCCGCTTGAAGTGGAGATGATGAGGTTACAGGATGAGTATGTGACTGACAGGAATATTCCTCCTGAAAACATTGCTGAGGCTATGGCACTGAATTATGACCCTCGCACATCCCAGGTTTCCAGAGGCGTGAGAATGATTAATTTCGGTTTTCTGAAAGTCCATACTGAGTCGAACCCTTCACTTATACCCAATTTATCTTTACCGCAGCAACAGAATAGCTTCCAGAGACGGATTAATGCATTTGGTTCATTAATAACAGCATGTCTTTCACTGAGGGGGACAAGATGGGGGGGACAGGATGCGAGAGGCAATATAATTGATGCGATGCCTTTCCATGATGCATCTGCCGAACTCAGGAATAATATTACTCACCCCCACGATGAATCAAAGCGTGGGTAGGAGTTAAATATGCCTTTCAAAATCAGAATTTGTTCATTTTTTGCAAAACGTAATGACGTTTTTCTAAACAGCACTTCTGCAAAACCACCTTACATTCAGAAAAAAACAGGCTCTTGATGTAATAATCACCTGACGTTATTTTCTTTTACGAATTCAGCAAGGTACTTTTACACAGCAACTCAGAGGATATTTTACCCTCATAGCCTTGTATGGATTAGCACGGCATTCAGCGATGAAGGGGTACCTGAGCGTATGCCGTGCATTCTACGCTTTATCTGAATGGGTCATGCCTGGTGTGGCGACGACAGAGGACAGGACATGAGGTAGATCCATCCGGGAATGACCCATTCAGATGTGGTGTATCCGCTTTACGGCGGAACAATTCAGCACTGACCTGTGTGCGATTGTGGGTTACCTTCGGGGTGACCCGGCACCGTAAGCTGTGCTGTAGCAGAATGAACCATTGTTGTGCGCGTCTTTCCGGCTCCACTGAATGTATGACGATGGTTCATTCTGGTGCAGACACTGTATCAGAATGAGTCGTTACCAACTCCTGGATTTCCCGACGCATTACATACCCTGTGACCCGGTAACGGCTCATTCTGATGTGGTGGAAAGCTGCGCTGTGGCTCATACCCGCCATCACATCGAATGCGTGTATGACTGATGAAGATGAACAGTTTGCCACCCTCAGGGGTGGCTTTTTTTGCGTGCTTTTCCGGGAAGCAGGCAAAGCGCATGAAGACAAGGCTCGCTGCGGCGGCAATGCCGTTCACTTAAGCGGAGCGGTACTGCGTTTCACCGGATAACGGGTTTTTGATATCTTAACTGCCCTCGCCCTTGATGGTCGGGGGCGTTTTGTTATGAACACCGCTTCCAGAGCACCCCGCAGATGCTCCAGTCGTTTCGGGATGGTCCCCGGTGACGCCGTGTTTCCCAGCACTATCATCTCTGTCGCGATAAACTGGAACGCGAACTTAAAGCTGATTTCTGACGCCGCTTTTTTGTGTTTCTCCGCTGCTTTTGTCGCCTCACGCCGTATCAGATTATAGGCCAGCAACATACCCCAGACCTCCTGTTCCAGCAGCTCAACCTTACGACTTCTCAGTACCAGGGCATCGTTCAACAGGCTGCTTTTCAGGTTTCTGAACCCGACTTCGATTTCCCATCGTGAATGGTAAAGTTCCGCCACCTCTTTTGCTTTGTAGCGGTCTGCCGGGAGTGATGTCAGCACCGTTTTCTCCACACCGTTCACGTCATAAGTCACCGCCCGGGCGTACCAGAACTCTGGCAGTGAAGAATTCTTTTTCCTCGCTTGCTGTGACACCTTCAGTTTCAGAAGCCTGTCTCCGGGACCGTAACTTTCTTCTGTTTCTGATGCGATATTCTTCCACGCAGGCAGTAGCCAGTGGCGGTTACAACCCTGCTGATTCAGCGTCAGCAGCAGGTCTGCGCTGTAAAAGAGCTTGTCAAACAGCGTAATGGAGTTATCCGGGATGGTGGCGAGCATGGAGTGGGCCAGCACGGTTTCGCTCCGCCGGTAAGGCGCGGTCACGGCATTCAGCAGAATGTGACTTCCCAGATTCATTAACGCCACCAGACGCATAACGGGGTAGGCGCTCTGCCGCTCAGTGGATGTGTTGGCAGAGCCATAATATTCACGCAACTCAGGTTCATCAGGTGTCCTGAACTGCGCGCCATCAATGGCAAAAAGTTGCAGGCCGTGCCAGTCATCCTTCAGGTAACGTTCCGCGCCCCATGTCTGTGCGGTCTGGCGGAAGAGCCATTCCACGGGGGCGGCTCCCACGCGCTGACGCGCCTGGGTGACAGCGCTGCGGGCCAGCAGGTTCATCCCCGCTTCGCCATCCGCGCTCAGGTTCAGACGGCGAACCACATCGGTAATTGGCTCATTGCGGAAGAAGGCCATGGCCACCACCATCCAGATAACCATGTCGCCCGGTAAACGACGGCGGCGAACGGTCGCATGAGCAGAAAGCGTCAGGCAGTGCTGTATCCACTCGACGGGAAGGTGCTCTGCAAACAGTTGTGCAGAGGGCGGTGGCATAAGTGGATGGTCACTGAAATCGAGCAGGTCATTAAGAAGTGGCATAAGAAAACGGCTCCCTGTTATGGAAGCCGTTATAGTGCCGCAGTTTAAGGATCGGTCAACCGATCCTTAACTGATCGGTATTGCGCTGCGGCGGGCCTTTTTTGTTTCCGCAATTCCGGAAATAACCTCCAGCGAAGGGTGTCTGCGGGCTTCCTTCGCTGAATGTTGTTAATAACGGAGGAACTCATGTCTGAACCCTTATCGGGAAGTTCAACTGCACTGGCTCTGGGGGGCGCAACGCTGTACGGCCTTCTGACGAATACTGATTTCGGGATTGTTTTTGGTGCGTTTGGTGGTGCGCTGTTCGTCGTGACGGTACCGCAGGAGTTATCGCGCTGGCGCATCGCAGTGCATTTCCTGGTGTCATTCATCGTTGGTGTACTCGGTGCCGGAGTGCTGGCTTCCTTTTTGTCACGTCTGGCAGATTACAACGGAAAGCCCATTGATGCGCTCTGTGCCGTGGTGTGTGCAGTTCTGTCAGTAAAAATGCTGACGTTTATTCATCAACAGGATATCGCTTCATTCACAGGATTTTTTACCCGTATACGGAGCGGAGGAGGAAACAATGCCGGTAAGTAATCTGCCAGGGGTAGTGAATGTTGTCATTTGTCTGGTCATCGTGATGGCTTTGTTTCTGTACCGTCGTAACGGCGCAGCACATAAACCCGTGCTTTCCTGGTTGTCATACCTGCTGATTATGGGATATGCACTTATCCCTTTCCGCTTCCTGTTTAACCATTACCCCGGCTCGGACTGGGTGGTGGTCGTTCTGAACCTGGCGGTATGTGTGCTTGTGCTGTGGGCGCGTGGCAACGTATCGAGAATAATCGGACTGTTAAGGTACTAAGATGAAAACAAAGGACGAAATATTTAACGGGGTGCTGGGAAAAGAGGGGGGCTACGTTAATCACCCGGATGATAAAGGCGGCCCGACGAAATGGGGTATCACGCAGAAAACCGCCCGCGCCCACGGCTACACCGGAGATATGCGTGACCTGACGCGTGAACAGGCACTGGAAATTCTGGAGGCCGATTACTGGTACGGTCCGCGTTTAAATCAGGTGGCGGAACAGTCACCGGAGATTGCCGCCGAACTATGCGACACGGGCGTGAACGTGGGGCCGGCAGAGGCCGTGAAAATGTTGCAGCGCTGGCTGAACGTATTCAACCTGCGCGGGAAACTGTATCCGGACATGAATGCCGACGGGCGCATCGGGCCGCGCACCCTGAACGCATTGCGTGCCTACCTGAAAAATCGTGGCAGGGATGGCGAACGGGTAATGCTGACCGCACTGAACTGTACGCAGGGCGAACGCTACCTGGAGCTGGCAGAGAAACGCGAGGCGAATGAGTCGTTTGTGTACGGCTGGATGAAAGAGCGCGTAGAAATGCAGGGTTAAAAAGTCCCTCAGGGCGGGAAATCCAGATGCACTGAGGGCATGCAACCGCATAATTCGTTACTCCTTTAGTGGTATATTTTGTGTGGGTATTTGTCTCTAAGAAAAATCTTAAGGTGTGTATGAGGCGAAAACACCGGACATTTTTCTGACACAGGTCGCTTCGGCGGCCTTATTCATTTTTGCACTTCGTACGGTGCATATAAAACAGAGAGCCTTTCAGGATGAGCCTTGAGGAAAACCGGTAGTGGTCTGGTTAACCCTCTCTGGCTGGTTATTCCTGTGCGCAAGGTTCATCACTAAAAGGAATCAACCATGAATATGATGACAGTGCCGTTTCACGGCGATTCACTTTATGTGGTTAACCATGATGGTGAGCCGTATGTTCCCATGAAGCCCATTGTTGAGGGGATGGGGCTGGACTGGAAAAGTCAGTTTCGCAGACTGAATCAACGATTTTCCAAAGGGATGGTCATAATGACCATCCCTTCTGTTGGTGGCCCACAGAAAGCAGTTTGCCTTGCTCTGCGCAAGTTGGCAGCCTGGCTGCAAACCATCAATCCTAATAAAGTTCGCCCGGAAATCCGCGACAAGGTCATCCGGTATCAGGAAGAGTGTGATGATGTGCTCTATGAATACTGGACGAAGGGCGTAGTGGTTCCTCGCCGGATGAGTGTTATGGAAGAACTGAATCAGGCTTGCGCTGATATGAAACGTGATAAGGATATCGCCAGTTTGTTTGGCACCGGCCTGAATGAATGGAAATCGGTAAAAGTTGCGCATGTGTCAAAAATTCGCGCGCTGGTGGCCGAAGCCAATCTGTTAATTGATTTTGTGTTAGCTGACACCGGGAAAGGGAGGATTACGAGGGCATGACACGAAAACACTGGACACACCGAATGCCATGGACGGCGGCAAGATGGGCACTGGTAGCGATACTGGTGCCTTTTTTGTTGGTGGGGTGCGTTAGCCTGGATAAGGCGCGCCAGCTTTTCGATACCGCATCTCAGGTCTGCGAAATTGTCGACAGTGTCCGGCAGTGTAGGCAGAACTGATCACCTGATAATTGTTTCACTAAGGAGAAATCATGGCATCGCCAATTATGAAATATTTTGCTTACGAACATCTTCCTGCTGCATTACAGGAAGTGAGTAAGCCGATTGGTGATCTGGCAAGGGAAATGGATGAATCTCTGCCAGACGGTCCTGAAAAGTCGGCTGGGTTGCGCAAATTGCTTGAAGCAAAAGATGCCCTGGTGCGTGCAAAACTGGGTTGAGGCATTCCAGCAGCCCTTCATTGAGGGGCTGCGATAATGCCAAAGCTCGTCATCGGCGCCCGCCGCGCACCCTGCGCACTGGCTGCGGGTGGGCTTTTTTTGTTTTCTGAATAATAGCGAAGAGAGTGGATGGCTGATTTACGTGACCTGTCACGCCAGCTGCAGGCGATAAAAAAGCAGATTCCTTTCGCGACGGCTCAGGCTATGACGTCTGTTGTACGCCATATAGAGGCGGCACAGAAGACGGCATTTCAGCGCCGGCTGGATAATCCTACACCATTCACTGTTAAGTCTGTCGGTTCAATCGGAGCCAGAAAGACCAACCTGCGCGCACGGGTGTTCGTACGAGATACGGCTGCAGGATATCTGGAGCCCTTTGAATTCGGAGGAGAACATAAACTGAATGGTAAAGCTTTGCTGAATCCAAAGAACGTCAGACTGAATAAATACGGCAACCTGGCGCGGAATAAGCTGAGTCAGCTAAAGGCGAAGCCGAACGTTTTCATCGGTGATGTCAATGGTGTCAACGGTGTATGGCGGCGCAAGAAACCAAAGAAGAACAAGAAAAAAAAGCGGGCTAAACGTTCCCCTAACGGTGTTCGTCGTGACAGGCGGAAACAACCAGCACCCAAATTGCTTATTCGCTTTGGCGATGCACTTCCTGTAAGTCCTGTACTGGGGTACATGGACCGGGCTGAGAAGATGGCAAAAGCACTGCTACCTGGCGCGTTGAGGCAGGCAATAGCTGAAGCTCTCCGCACTGCGAAATAAGAACCTGACGTTCAGGACGGTCAATAAAAATGGGTCCTTCCTGACCGATTGAAACCACGCGGGCATTGCGCACCGCGATGTTTGGCTAGCTATGAACTTCTGAAATTTGGGTAACAGGTAACAGCCAGGGTAACACATGAATCAGTCAGAATTTGCACGGTTGCACGGTGTCAGCAGGAAAACGGTCACTCAGTGGAAAGCCCGGGGCTGGCTGGTTCTGGAGGGTGACGATATTGATGTGGACGCATCCAATGCAAACATTGAACGTTACAGAAAAACGGTGAGCCGCCCGGGTAAAAAAAATGCGAAAGGTAACAACCAGGGTTACAGGAAGGGTAACACTGGCAGGGGTAACAGGCAGGGTAACATCACTGTGTCTGAATGGCCGGAGTCACCCGGCAAAGTAGCAGAGCGAATCCTGGTTGCCCGTGGGGCGGAAATGACCCTTGATGAAGCCCGGCAGATGAAGGAGAACTACCTGGCGTTACTGACACAGTTGGAATATGACACCAAATCCGGTGCCCTGCTGCCATTTGATGAAATGATTTCGGAGGTCAGAAAAGAATATTCCCGGATGCGTACCCGCCTGGTGGCGATTGCTCCGGAACATGGTCCCCGGCTGCGTGTGCTGGCCCCAACGGTCAGTGATGCTGAATTTGTCCAGGCGCTTCAGGAAGTGGTGTATGAGGCAATGGAGGAATTAAGCAGTGACACTGACAGCAGAAGGGGGGATCAGCAATAATGCCTGGTGCCGCTTCCGCACCTTACTTGTCCAGGCCCGCGCAGATGTTCGCCCACCGGAGCCATTATCGCTGAGCGAGTGGGCCAATAAGTATGCGGTGCTGTCCAGGGAAACCAGTGCCCAGACGGGTAAATTTCGGTCCTTTGCTTATCAGGATGGCATTATGGATGCCATTACGGATCCTTCCGTCGTCCAGATTAGCGTAATGAAGTCGGCTCGTGTTGGTTATACCAAGATCCTCGATCATGTGGTGGGTTATTTCCTTTCCCATGACCCGTCACCAATTCTGGTGGTACAACCTCGTGTTGAGGATGCTGAGGATTACAGTAAAACAGAAATAGCGCCGATGCTGCGTGACACGCCTGTCCTTGCTGAGATTTGCGGTAACCCTAAAGCGAAGGACAGCAATCAGACCATCCTCAAAAAGTCTTTCACTAATGGCGCTAACCTGACCATGGTGGGCGCGAACAGTCCCGGCGGTTTCCGCCGAATCACCTGCCGTATCATCCTGTTTGACGAGGTGGACGGCTATCCTGCTGGTGGCGCTGGTGCGGAAGGGGATCAGATAGCGCTTGGGATCAAGCGTTCAGAAACCTTCTGGAACAGAAAAATCGCGCTGGGCTCCACGCCGACGGTGAAGGGGATCAGTCGCATAGAGAAAGCGTATCTGGAAAGCGACCAGCGCCGATATTTTGTTCCCTGCCCGCACTGTGGAGAATATCAGGTTCTGGAATGGGGAGGTCCGGATACGTCCTATGGCATCAAGTGGGAAAAGGATGAAAACGGTAATGGCATTCCGGAAACTGCTTATTACGTCTGTCGTCACAATGGTTGTGTGATCCAGCACAGCGATAAAGCATGGATGGTTAAAAATGGGGAATGGCGCGCTACCCGGCCATTTAGTGGTCATGCCGGGTTCCATATCTGGACGGGCTACAGCCTGTTTCCGAACGCCGCATGGAAATGCCTGGTCGCGGAATGGCTGAAGGTTAAAGACGATCCTCTGCAGCGCCAGACATTTATTAATACCACGCTCGGAGAGCCCTATGAGGACCGGGGTGAGAAGGCCCTGAGTGAAAAACGGCTGGCGGAACGTTGCGAGGTATACGCAGCCGAGGTTCCGGACGGCGTGGCTGTTCTGACGGCGGGGATAGATACCCAGGATGATCGCTTTGAAATTGAAGTTATCGGGTGGGGACGTAACGAAGAATCCTGGTCTATTGCCTATGACGTTATTGAAGGTGATCTGGAAACAGAAGAGCCATGGCAGCGTCTGGATGCTTATCTGAAGCAGATCTGGCGCCGGGCGGATGGCAGGGGATTCACTATCATGGCTGCATGTCACGATTCTGGTGGGCACCATACCCAGAAGGTATACGAATTTGCCAGAGAGCGCCTGGGACGCCGTATCTGGGCAGTAAAAGGGGAGTCTGCCAGAGGAGGCCAGCGTTCGCCGGTCTGGCCAACCAAACGCCCCTCATCACGCAGTAAGGCAACATTCCGGCCAATCATTATTGGCGTCAATTCTGCAAAGGACACCATAAGAAACCGGCTGCATATTGAGCCGCCAGAGGCCGGGGAGCCTAAATCAGCCTATATGCATTTTCCTGCGGATCGTGATTTGCATTATTTCGGGCAACTCCTTGCTGAACGCTCCGTGGTGAAACACTCAGGAGGCCAGACCTACCGTGTCTGGGAGCAGCTGGCCGGACGAGCTAACGAAGCGCTGGATTGCCGCGTTTACGGCTATGCCGCCCTTTGCGGTCTGCTGCATATGGGGCTGAAGCTAAATGCGAAGGCCGACAGTATCGCAGCAAATCCGGATCGGCTGATTGCTGCAGAGCCGGATCCGCAGCCAAAACCGGATTACCGATTACCGGGTGTCATTATCGAAGAACCAGAGGTGCCGAAGCGCCGACGGCTGTCACAGCTATTACCTCAGTGAGGACCATTATGTTTAACCGAAATACCAGCCTGCTTGCCGGTGGTATGACCCGTAAGCAGCTTCAGGAGGCACTGATAAAGGCACAGCAGGCATATATTGATCTTACTACCGGGAGCCGTGGTGTTTCGTTTTCCTATTCGCAGGGAGACGGTACGCGTTCTGTTTCTTATCAGCAAAGCAGCCTTGCTGACCTGCTGGCGCTGATCCAGCTGCTGCAGGCGCAGTTAGGGATTGTGGCGCGGCCACGTCGGCCAGTGAGGTTTCGTTTTTGATGAATAAAGTGCAAATACTGGGTGTGGACGGCCGCCCGCTGTCTCCGTCCCGGCCTTCATATACGGCGCTGACCGGTGGTAACCGGACACCCTATGACGCAGCGGATTCATTTGGCGATCAACTGGCGAACTGGCAGCCTGCGCTGTGGTCACCGGATAACGAAATCAATATCTACCGGGATCGTATTGTCTCCCGTGTGCGCGATCTGGCGCGAAATGACGGGTGGGCCAGCGGCGCAATTACCCGCGTGCTGGATAATGCTGTAGGAGCGAACTACCGGCCTATCATGAAACCGGATTACCGTATGCTGGCCGTGATGACCGGGAACAAAGCCTTTGATGCCACCTGGGCCGATGAATACGGAAAAGTGCTGGAAGCGCACTGGCGTACCTGGTCGAATGACCCAGGCCGCTATTGCGATGTCGAGCGTAAACAGACTGTTTCCCAGATGCTGCGCCTGGGTTTTCGCCATAAGTTGCTGGATGGCGATGCGCTGGCGGTTCTTCAGTATCGTCTGGATCGGCTTGGCCCCGGTCGCGGACGGTATGCCACAACGATACAGATTGTGGATCCGGACCGCCTTAGTAACCCGCAGCAAAATTTCGATATGCCGCATATTCGTGGTGGCGTTGAGCTGGATGATGATGGAGCGCCTGTGGCTTATCACATCCGACAGTCACACATTGGTGACTGGTGGAGTGGTGAAAAAACCCTGACATGGGAGCGTATCCCAAGGGAAACGGACTGGGGGCGTCCACATGTGGTCCATGATTATGACCATGAACGGGGAGCCCAGCACCGTGGTAACGGCATTCTGACACCCGTGGTCCAGCGCCTGAAGATGCTGATCAAGTATGACCAGTCAGAGCTGGAGGCCGCTATCCTTAACGCCATCTTCGGCGCATATATCGAATCCCCTTATGATCCGGAAATGGTCCAGGCGGCAATGGGAGAAAACTTTGATGACACGAGTCTGGGGACCTATCAGGACGGTCGTATTGAATTCCACAACGATCGCCGTCTGACACTGCAGAATGGGGCCCGGATGCCGATCCTTTATCCGGGTGAAAAAATCTCAACGGTTAATGCCGCGCGCCCACACAGTAATTTCGAAGTCTTCGAGGCTGCTGCGCTACGCAATATCGCCGCCGCAACGGGGCTTTCCACTCAACAGGTTACCCAGGACTGGTCTGACGTCAATTACAGTTCAGCCCGTTCGGCCATGCTGGAAGCCTGGAAGACCCTGACCCGGCGCCGCGACGATTTCGCAATTGGATTTGCACAGCCGATTCTGAGCGCATTTGTTGAAGAGTTGCACGACACCGAAGATTTACCTTTGCCAGCAGGAGCTCCGGAGTTTATTGAGGCTCGTGCTGCGTATACCCGCGCACGCTGGATGGGGCCGGGGCGCGGCTGGGTGGATACGGTAGCCGAGAAGAAAGGGGCCATTCTGGGTCTGGATGCCGGTATGTCCACTCTGGAAATGGAGGTCGCCGAGAATGTGGGTGAAGACTGGGAAGAAATCATGGACCAGCGCAAGCGGGAGATTGACGCCTGCCGACAGCTAGGCATTCCGTTACCGGGCTGGGCGCAGGCCGATGCGTTTGCCCGTGAGACGATTACTGAACCGGAGGAAAAATAGTGAATTTACCCCACCTGGCACAGCGGCTGTTTAATACACCGCTGGCAATTCATCCGCATAAAGCCGAAGTAATGATAGCGGCTGTGATGGATCGGTTTGGTATTTCCAGAATTGAATCATCGCTGGCAATGGAGGGCGATGACGTGTACGGCTATGACGATCGCCGCGAACGTCATACACGGCGAGATCCGGGCTATGACAATGTGGCCGGGATTGCGGTCATTCCGGTTCAGGGGACGCTGGTCCAGAAACTGGGTTGTCTGCGCCCGTATAGCGGAATGACTGGTTATGACGGGATACGGCAGGCGTTTCTGACTGCGCTGGCGGATCCTGATATTTCCGGGATTTGCCTGGATATCGACTCTCCGGGGGGAGAGGTGGCAGGTTGTTTTGATCTGGTGGATGAAATTTATAACGCCCGTGGCAATAAGCCTATTCACGCCATTCTGTCAGAGAACGCTTATTCGGCTGCTTATGCGATAGCCAGTGCTGCTGATCGTATCTGTGTTCCGCGTACTGGCGGCGTGGGGTCTGTGGGCGTGGTGACCATGCATATTGACTGGAGCCAGCGCATTAAGGACGAAGGCCTGAAGGTCACGATCATTACCTTCGGAAGCCGCAAGGCGGAAGGCTCACCCTATAAAGAATTGTCCGACGAGGCTTTTACGGCCATTCAGCGGGACATTAACGCAATGGGGGAACTGTTTGTTAACACCGTTGCACGTAACCGCAGCATCAGCGCGAAAACCATTAAAAACACCCAGGCGGCGTGTTTTATGGCAAATGACGGCGTTGAGCTGGGTCTGGCTGATGAGGTGATTACCCCGGATGCCGCTTTCCGAAAATTACTTTCACTGACAGGAGCCTGATATGGCAAAAGCATCATTTAGTTTCGCCCATTTGTTGGGTTTAGGTGCCTCAGCATCTGAGGATGAAGAGGATAAAAAAGCGAAAAAGGCCCGTGGACGGCGTGCAGAGGAAAACAAAGATACCGATCCGGATGCGGAAGACGAAGATACTGAGCCGGACACGGAAGACGAAGACACCGAGCCTGACGCGGAAGATGAAGACACTGAGCCTGATGCGGAGGACGAAGAACCCGATCCGGATGCGGAAGACGATGACGGCGACGATGAAAATGCGGGTAAGGCAACGCGCAAGGCCCGAAGTGTCGAGCGCCGACGCTGTGCCCGTATCTTTGGTAGTCAGTATGCGGCAGCCAATCCGGCGCTGGCGGCATCCTTGGCTTTCAATACCGGAATGAGTTCGGCTTCCGCCATCAGCATCATGAAATCAGCCGCAGCCGCTCCGGCGCCTGTCCGGGGCACTGGTGGGCGTCGCTCTCTGGATGAACGCATGATGTCAGGGCCGCAGGTTCGCCTTGGTGTGGATGGTGGTAAATCGTCCAGTGGTAAATCGGCGCTCGTCAGCAAAATGATGCAGCTCTATAACAATGCCAATGCGCGAGGTGAAAAATAATGGATCAGTTTGGTCAGAATCCGTTTGTTCCGGGAATGCAGAGTTCCCTGTTTGTTCCCGATCAACTGATTGCGGGTCCTCTGCAACTGGTGACTGACTCGGTGACCGTTGCGGTCGGTAACGTCCTGAAACGCGGCACTGTGTTGGGTATGATTACCCTCTCAGGGAATTATACTGCCTGTGTTAAAACCGCTCAGGATGGCAGCCAGACACCGCTGGCAATTCTGGCGGATGACGTCGATGCCACTGATGCGGAGCGGCAGGCGGGTGTTTACCTGATGGGCGAATTTAACCAGAATCGTGTCACTATCGATAGTAGCTGGACTATGGCGGATATGAAAACCGCGCTGCGTCCGTTATCTATTTTCCTGCGTGACAGCGTACAGACGCCGCTGTCCTCTTCCTGATCCCCGAAGCAATGTATGTATGCCTTTATTGGCAGGGATACTTCTGTTCTGAATTTGGCTGACCAGTGAGTCAGCACAGTAAAGAGAGCTGAAATGAAGAATATTTATGATACCAGTGTACTGGTGCAGGTCGTTCCGAACCTGAAAACCAGCCAGAACTGGCTGCTGGACCGCTTTTTCCCGAATGTGGTGGTATCTGAACAGGAGGAAGTGGCGATTGATGTGGATGTGGGGCTTCGTCGTATGTCGCCGTTTGTGTCGCCACTGGTGGAAGGCAAGCTGGTGGAGTCCCGCACCTACCAGACCAATACTTTCAGGCCTGCGTATATCAAAGATAAGCGTGCGCCGGATTTGCGTAAGCCTATTCGCCGTCAGATTGGTGAGCGTATCGGTGGGGAATACACTGCTGCTGAACGCGAGATGCTGAACCTGCAGTTTGAAATGGCCGATCAGATCGACATGATTAACCGTCGTCTGGAATGGATGGCTGCCAGCGCGCTGACTACCGGCACGGTTACCGTCGAAGGTGACGGGTATGAAACCCGCGTGGTGAACTTCGGACGTGATGCAACACTGACTGTCACCCTGAGCGGTTCTGACGTCTGGCCACTCACTGTGGCAGCCGGCACAACGAATACACGCCCCTCAGATGATATTGAAGACTGGCAGACACGGATCCTGCAGAAGTCCGGCGCGGTGGCAACGGATCTGGTCTTTACCAATAAATCCTGGAAAGCATTTCGTCTGGATACCACCATCAAGGATAACGCGATTACCTTCCCGGCCCTGAGTCCGTTTGGTAACCAGGTGAATGCCGGGGCACAGATTAATAAGGGCGCAGTATATAAAGGGCGCTGGGGTAACTTTGACCTCTGGCTTTATAACGACTGGTTCATTGATCCGCTGGACAATAAAGAAAAACCGATGATTCCGGATGGTGCAGTTCTGATGAGTTGTGCCGATCTGATGGGAACCCGGGCTTTTGGCGTCATTATTGATCCGGCCTTCAACTATGGTCCGATGGCCTATGCCCCAAAAACCTGGGTCGAAGAAGATCCGGCTCAGCGTCTGCTGATGATGCAGTCTGCGCCGCTGGTAATTCCGAGCCGGGTAAATGCTTCACTTTGTGCAACGGTGGTGTGATATGACGAAAAAAAAGATTGATGACAAAGACCTGATTCAGCCGGAAGAGCCGGAATATGGACGGGAGGAGGGTGAAGATAATCCGGAGCCTGACATTGACGAAGCAATTGAGTATGTGGTGCTGAAAGGGAATTGCGTCCGTCATAACGGACAGGAATACGGTGAGGATATGTGTATCCCTGTCACCGGTGCGGATGCTGAACGCCTGATTAAGTCTGGCGTTATTGCAGATTTGCGCACGCTTCGTAAAAAGGCACTGGCGGGGGCTAATGGCGTCAGCATCACGGAGGGCTGATTATGGGGGTTAACTGGGACTGTCACCTTCTGGCGCCATTGCATCAGGTCTTTGGTGATTGTCATCAGTACCGCCCACGTGGCGGTACGCCGTTTGATGTGAATGGTATTTTTGATCGTGGCTATGCGCAGCCTGTCGAGAATCTGGACGGGGATGTGGAAATCAACACCACTAATCCGGTGCTGGGCGTCAGGGATTCGGATTTTATCCGGCCTCCGGAGCAGGGCGATCGGGTATTTATTCGCACAGTGGGGGGTATCCCGGTTAACCAGTTGTTTGTTGTTATGGATACGCAGCCAGACAGCCATGGTGGTACAAAGCTGGTGCTCAATGTCGTCAGGTCCAGATCATGAATGTATCCACTATCAGACAACTGGTTGTTGCCAGCCTTGTCGGAAAGACGGACGCAGGGGAGCGTGTTTATTCCCCCCGTGACTGGCCCACACGGGCCGACATCTATCCGGTAATACTGGTTCAGACACCTTTTGATCATAAGCGCTCACTGGGGCGTAATGCGCCGGCGTTCACTGCTGTGACGACGGTCCGGATCACAGGTCGGGTACAGGAATACGACGGTGAATCAGACGATGAGGGGGCCATGCGGGCCGAAATCGCGCTGGAAACACTGCGCGATCAGGTCGAACGGGCTGTTATCAATAGCTATGAGCTGACCCGCCGGATTCAGCAGTATGTCGAGGTACGATCGACTGTCAATGTTGACGCCGACGGTGAGGCACATCTGGGGCAGTTGCTGGTGGAAATTGACATTGAGTACTACCAGGGGCCTGAGGATTTTTACCCCATCAAAACCAGCCCCCTGGAAGGCACAGACATCATGATTGAAATGCCGGACGGAACCCTGCGTCCCGGCGTCAGTATCGATCTGCAGGAGTAATTATGTTCGTAAAACCAAAGGCCGGGGTCAGTGTTCGCTGTCCTGTCCGGGGCGAAGCGTTGCCCAAAGAAGGTGCCCGGGTGCCGGATAATACATTCTGGCGCCGCCGTCTGCGTGACGGCGATGTGGAACTGGTTGAAACCAAAAATAAGGGGGCCAGTAAATGACCGTCCCGTTTTCCCGAATTCCGTCAAATCTTCGAACCCCGCTGTTTTTTGTTGAATTTGATAACGCCATGGCAAACAGCGCTACTTCAGTCCAGCGCACACTGCTTATTGGTCAGATGCTGAAAAGTGGCACCACGACACCGGATATTCCAGTTCGTGTTTCATCCTCAAATGTTGTGGGGGAGCTTACCGGCAAAGGGTCTATGCTGCATGCAATGATGACGGCATATCTGCAGAACGACTCTGCTGCAGAGATCTGGATCCTCCCGCTGGCGGCAAACGCCGGTATGCTCAGCGCGACAGGGAGTATTGCTGTCAGTGGCACGGCATCGGGCGCGGGGGTGATTTCGCTCTATATTGGTGGTATCCGGGTACAGGTATCCGTCGTCCCTGATGATACCAGCAGCCAGATTGCCACTGCGCTGGCCGCTGCAATTAATAAAAAGACGGATATTGCGGTAGTGGCTTCTGCGAATGGGGGGACTGTTGAGCTGACTGCCCGTAATCCGGGGTATTGCGGTAACCAGATTGATCTGCGTCTGAACTATCTGGGTACGCAGGGCGGAGAGGCCACGCCTGGTGGACTGGATATCACCGTTTCATTGATGACCGGTGGCGCGGGGGCGCCCGATATGGTTAACGGGCTGGCAAATCTGCAGGACAAAACCTTTGATTTCATTGTGAATCCCTGGGATGACACGGCATCGCTGGATACCATGAAGGCGTTTTTATCTGATGCCACTGGGCGCTGGTCATGGGAGCAACAGCTCTACGGTCATGCCTTTGGTGTGACTACGGGTACCTACGCAGAGTTGGGGACAAAGGGGGAAACCCGAAATAACCAGCATGAGACGCTGATGGGCGTGAACCGGTCACCTTCTCCGGCTTACGTCTGGTCAGCTGCACTGGCAGGCGCAATTGCGCCGTCACTGCGTAACGATCCCGGACGTCCGACCCAGACCCTGCCTGTTTATGGGGTACTGGCTCCGGCGCTGGAGGACAGATTTACGCTGACTGAGCGTAATAATCTGCTGCACAGTGGTATCTCCACGTTTACGGTCGCGGATGATGGCACCGTCAGTGTGGAAAATGTCATCACAACTTACCGGACCAACGCATACGGGGATGCAGATGACAGCTATCTGCAGGTGGAAACGTTGTTTAACCTGATGTTCGTGGTTCGCTATCTGCGAACGCAGGTTACCAGCAAATTTGGCAGGATGAAGCTGGCGGCGAACGGCACCCGGTTTGCGCCCGGGGCGGCGATCGTGACCCCGAATGTCATCAGAGCTGACCAGATCGCGGAGTTCCAGACTCTGGAATATAACGGCTATGTGCAGGATTCTGAGTCATTCGCGAAAAACCTGATCGTGGAGCAGAACGCATCGAATCCCAACAGGGTGGATGTCCTCTGGCCCGGAACGCTGATGAACCAGTTGCGTATTTTTGCGTTGCTGACCCAGTTCCGTCTTCAGGCGCAGTCCTCAACTTCGGGAGCTTAAAAAATGGCAGGAGATACCTCTAACCGCCTGGCGGGTACCGCCTATGTCACCGTAAATGGGGTGACGGTGATGGTGGAAGGCTCGTTTAAGTACCAGAGTGCGAAAGTTAACCGCACTACGCTGTCCGGAATGGATGGCGTCCACGGCTATAAGGAAAAGCCGGTGGCATCTTATATTTCTGCACGTTTGCGTGACAGTGGTGGTGTGGTCGTGGCCGGTTTCAATGAACAGACAAACGTCAACGTGATCGCTGAACTGGCTAATGGCAAAACTATCATTGGCCGCAGCCTCTGGACGGTGAATGTTCAGGAAGTAGAAAGCGAGGACGCTGTTTTTGATGTGCGCTGGGAAGGGCGCGATGTAACGGAGAACTGATAATGGCAGAGCTGGAAAGAATCAGGATCGTGACGCTGACAGTCCCCCTGGAGGACCCGGCGCAGAAGATGCGCTATGACACACTGGAACTGAGAGCGCCGACACTCAGTCAGGCAGAGCAGTTCTATGAAAAACAGGCCGCCTCAACCTCGCTAGCGGCAATGCGACTGCTGATTGCGCTGGTGTCCGGGGTCCGTGAAAGTGTCCTTGCGCCGATGGACTTTCTGGATTTCCGCAAATGCGAGGAGTATTTGCTGGGTTTTTTGACCTGGAAGCCCTGACGCAATGGCAGATGACTGCGGCAGAGGTCACCTTTTATTTCAGGTGGGCGTCTGATGTGGCATGGAATATGACCCGGGACCGTCTGGAATGGTGGGTAACACAGGCTGAACGCATCAACAGGATCAGGGCAGGAGATGACGATGAGTAACGCGTTTGATTTTGAACTGGTGGCGGATGATCAGGTCAGTGATGCCATCAATCGGATTGACGGGGCTGTGCGTAAGCTTCTCCCGCAGTTGCAGAACACAAAGGATAAGCTGGCTCTGGGCGGCCAGGACACTACTGACGACCTGGATAATATCTCCCGACGACTGAACCTCATGGCACGGGCGGCCCGCGATAACGTTCAGTTTATTGGTGATATCGTTCCGCCCCTGAAAATGGTGGGGGAACTGGCCGGAAAGGTGGTGTCGTTCGGACTGGCTGGCGCAGTCGGGTATGGCATGAAGCGTGTTGCTGAAAGTTTCGCGGATGCTTCCCGGGAAGCCTGGAACCTTGATGTGTCGGCCAAAAATGCGGGTATGCGGGTAGATGAGTTTACCCGCCTTTCCGGTGCCATGCGCATTCTGGGCAGTGACAGTCAGAGTGCTAACGCTTCCGTGGAAGGTATGTTCAAAACCTTCAATGATGCACTCTGGGGAAAAAACAGTACGGTTCTGGGGGCAATGTCCCAGATTGGTGCGCAGATCGTCAGGAGCAAGGATGGTACGGCGGATGTGCTGAAAACCCTGGAGTCGATCGCACGGGTATTTCCGTCCTTGTCACCGGAGAACCAGAAAACGGCTGCTGATGCGCTGGGACTCGATGCGAATGCCCTGCAACTTCTGCGTGAGGGAGCACGGCTGAAGGAGTTGCTGGCAAAGTCTGATCAGTTTGGTCTGACGATGGATCCAGGACTGAATGACCAGTTGAAGGACATGAACGGAGCGTTGAATGAAGTCAGCGCGTCATGGGATGGTCTGAAAAAGAAACTATCTACCGGAATGGTGCTGGGCAAACTGAACAGCATCGATGGTTCGATAAAGGATGGACTTGAAGGGATAGCAGACCTTTTCTCCAACGGCGATTTTACCGGTCTTTCTCACGCGCTCGGTTTTGTCAGCAGCGCTGACGCGAAAAAGCTGCGACGGATTCAGGGTGATAAAGACCTTTATAATAGCCTGTCCCGCAGGGAGCGTGGGGCGGTGGATGGGGGATTTTATACTGACGCTGTACGCAGGCGCTATGACGCCTACTACGGTGCTGCAGATGCGGCGACACAACTGCAGGAGGATTTGGCGGCTATCGCGCCACGCAAGCCAACAGTGCGGTCCCCGGTATCCCTGCGTTCAACCCCGTATGACCGGGTGGAACAATATGACGATATTCTTCAGGAAGCCGGTGATAAATATAATGTTGACCCGACAATACTGAAGGCCATTATGTCGCAGGAGTCTGGTGGTGATCCGCTGGCTGTCAGCCGGGCAGGTGCAAGGGGGGTGATGCAGGTTATGCCGTCAAACTTCCCGCATACGGGCGTCACTGACTGGACTGATCCCCGGCAAAATATCATGGCTGGAGCGCAGATTTTCGCGGAGAACATGCAACGCTCCCGGGGAGATGTGGCGCTGGCGTTGAGGTATTACAACGGCGGTTATGATCGGCGCCGCTGGGGACGGGAAAATGCAGCCTATCCCGGCGCTGTACTGGCACATTACCGGAATCTTCTACAGAGGAATACACCGTCAGCTCAGAAATTGCCGCACAGGGGGACGGGAAGCGAAACGCCACTGGCTGAAAGTGCCCGTGTGATTGCCAGTCAGTCGTCTGCGTTTTCAGCGGGCACTGTAGCCAGTAATTCCCGCAGGACGACAGTCTCAATTATCCAGCCGCGAAACGGTACCCGTGCATCTGAGCGGGAAAATCTTGCCAGTGCGATGAAAGCCGCACTGGAGGACCAAAAAATTAAACTGGAAATCACCATGACCGGCAGCAATGGCGAGAAGCAGACCGTTGAAACCCGAAACGGTGGGCGGATTTCCATGCCAATGTTCTACTGACCCGTCAGTTGTCGGGTTTTACTCATGGGGTAATGATGGCAATTATCCAGAATACAATATCTGCTTTGATGGGCAGTACAGGCGGAAAACGCTGGCAGGACAAGCTAAAACCGTCCAGTTTCCGGGGGATCCCATTTGCTGTTGTGGCTGAAGATGGGGGGCACGGGCGCCGCCAGGCTGTCCATGAATACCCGTATCGGGATACGGCCTGGGTTGAGGATATGGGGCGGGGAATACGCCGGATAACTATCCGGGGATTTCTGGTCGAGGATAGCCAGGTTTACGGTGGCGGTGATGTTATTACCCAGCGCCAGGCACTGATTAATGCCTGTGAGGAGAAAGGGCCCGGTACGCTGGTGCATCCTGCTCTGGGGGAAATGACGGTCTCCATTCCTGAAGGTGGTCTGAGGATTGCCGGAACGGCAGAGGCTGGCAGGGTGTTTGAATTTACCCTGACGGCTATTGAATCAGGGCTGAAGGTATTTGCCGTCACCAGCAGCAGAGCTGATGCTGCTACCGTCGGGACAAATTATCTGAAACTGGTCACTACCACCGTTTCCAGTGTGCTGGCGCGGTTGAAGGGGGAAATCCGGGGAGTAACCCAGGGGATCAACACCATCAGGGGGACGATCGCCTTCTGGACCCGGATGGTAGACAACACCGTCAGTGAAGTGATGAGTGTCAGTAATGTCCTGAATTCCACATTCGGTAATACCCGCTACGGGCGCTACAACAAGGGAACAGTCGGGGGCCGTTCGTCCGGTGCGACAGGCACCCACCGGGTGGCTGATACGGATAATTATCAGGCGCTGGTTGAGCAGGTAACGGCACGGGCTGTTATGGATCGCCAGAATATTTCAGCGGCTATCGAACGGCTCAACAATGCCAGTACGCCCGGGGATATTACGCAACTGACCGCGGATCTGGTGAACCTGATGCTGAACAGTGTGGGCGACATTGATGAACGCATTAAGTTGTTCGGGGCCCTCGCGGATGCCACCTGTAATGGGTATCAGCCGTCAGAGTCCACGCAAAAAATTGCTTCCTCTGCCAACACACTGATTCTTGTGCTGTGCTCCGGAGCGATGACTGCAGCGGCAGCGGCGTCTGACCCGGTCAGTTGTGATGTAGCCGAAGATATTACCCGGCGGATATCTGATCAGCTGGATGTGGCGCTGGTGGTGACGGGGGATCGCGGTGATGATGATATCTACAGGGCGTTGCTCAACCTGCGCTCCTCATTTGTCGACAGAATGAGCGATATTTCTCCGGATCTGAGTGAACTGATGGAGATCAGTACTGCCCGTCCACTTCCTGCACTGACACTGGCGAACCGACTGTATCAGGATGCCAGCCGTGCTGGTGAACTGGTACAGGAAACGGATATTCCCCATCCGGCATTTATGCCCCTGAAAATGAAGGTACTGCGGCAATGACAGAAACCAGCGATCGCGTTTCCCTTATTGTAGGAGGGAAAAAAATAGAGGGTTGGGATTCTGTGCGTGTCACCCGGGCAATTGAGCGGTTCCCGTCTGATTTTGACCTGGGACTGATGGACTATTACCCCGGCAGTCTGGATGAGCAGCTGGTCAGGGAAGGGGATGCCTGCGAAATCCGTATCGGTAACGACCTCGTGATAACCGGTTATGTGGATGACTGGGCACCGTCAATAAGCCGTGGTCGTCATGAAGTCAGGGCAACCGGGCGTGGAAAATGCCAGGACCTGGTGGACTGCTCCGCTGAATGGCCAAACAACGTGATCAACGGCGGGAACGCGCTGGATATTGCCTCCCGTCTGGCATCCTTTTACGGCATTTCCGTGACGTCAGATGTCAGTGATTTGGTTGCGGTTCCCCAGTTCACACTCAACTGGGGAGAATCTCCACAGGAAATCATCGAGCGTGTCAGCCGCTGGTCTGCGTTATTGTATTTTGATCAACCTGACGGCAATCTGCTGCTGACTCGGGTGGGAACCCGGAAAGCTGCCAGCGGTGTCGCTCAGGGGGTTAACATTGAGCAGGCGTATTTTCGTACCTCAATGGCTGAGCGGTTTTCTGATTATGTCGGGGTTTCCATGAGTCTGTCACCGATCAGTGGGCTGGCACCGGATACTGCCTACGATTCGGTGACCCTGGCGACCGCACGTGATCCTGAGGCGGCCGGAATGCGCTACCGGAAACGTATTGTGATTGTTGAAAGTACGCTGATGGCGTCACAGCAGGCGCAACGTTGTATCGACTGGGAGATGAACCGACGCTACGGCCGTTCCCGGCAACTGGATGTGACGATCGACAGCTGGCGGGATAAGGCCGGAAAATTGTGGGAGCCCAATACACTGATCCCGGTGAATATCCCTGCACTGAAAGTCACAGACAGGGAAATGCTGCTGTCCGAGGTGTCGTTTATCAGGGATTCAGACGGAACGCACGCCCGGCTGTCCCTGATGCCTCCGGAGGCGTTTTCTGTCCAGCCTTACGCCTTCTACCAACAAATACCAGGACTTTAACTTATGAATCAACTATTCAGGCACCTGGCGACCCGTGTTGCCGGGATGTTAGGTATTGGCCGCGTCACGGGTCAGAGTGATGGCGGCACGGTTCAGGAAGTGCAGTACCAGACACCACTGGAAGTGGCCGCAGCCTGTCGGATAGCGGAATTCGGTTTTTCTTCCGCACTGCCGGTGGGTTCAGATGTAGTGCTGGCGTTTCTGGGGGGCGATCGCTCCAGTCCGGTGATCATTGGCTCCAGTCATCAGGGGTACCGACACACCGGGCTGAATCCAGGAGAAACGGTTCTTTATAACCAGTGGGGGTTGCATATCCTGATGACGGAGAAAGGGATCACTGTTGAGGCGTCAGGGCAGGATGTGACGGTGAATAATGCCAGAAACGCGACAGTCACGGCGACAGAACAGGTCATGCTGATTACACCAAAGTTGCTGGTCACCGGAGATATTGTCGATAACTGCGGGACGAACCAGCGTACGCTGAAAGAGTTGCGTGATGCGTACAACAGCCACAACCACGAGATTCGGGGGGTGAGCAGCGGCAGCAGTAGCATTGTCAGTGAGAAAACGCCGGGGCAGGTGACATGAGTGACATTTCATCATTCTGGAATGCTGACACCATCCATGCTGACTGGGTGATCACTGGCGGTGCGCTGGTGTCGGGTAATGATCTACAGACAGCGGTGATTATCAGCCTGTTCACAGATCGTCTGGCGCGAGCCGATGATGATTATGAAGGTAATGACCGACGGGGATGGTGGGGCGATACCGGAGAGGAGCAGATGCTGGGTTCCCGTCTGTGGCTGTTGCGCCGTGAAAAACTGACTTCCCGTGTTGCTGTCAGGGCGGAAGAATATGCGCTGGAAGCACTGTCCTGGCTGAAATCTGATGGTGTGGTTGGGGATATTCAGGTGGAGGCTCAAATTATATGGCCGTCGCGTCTGAATCTGATCATTCGTCTGAGTTCACCGGATGATGACGGACAACAGGAAATCAAATTTTACTGGGTATGGGAGCAGTTAAAACATGCCGTTTAAACGAGACACCCTGAGTGAACTGCGTCAGCGTAACCGTCAGTTCCTGCAAACTGAGCTGAAACACGTCGGTACGCTGTTGCGATTTTCAAACCTGCAAGTTCTGGCGGATATGGATGCCGGAATGTCCCATCTGCATTATGCCTATCTGGATTATATCGCAAAACAGTCCATACCCTTTACTGCAACGGGGGAGTATCTGGCGCAGTGGATGGCGCTGAAGAAGGTGTTTCGCAAGGCGGCCAGCGCCGCCTGTTCGCCAGCCTGTCAGGCAACCGGTACCCCCGGGGCGATTATTCCGGCGGGTGCCATTCTTAATCGTTCTGACGGGTACAGATACACCACTGATGCGGAGCTGAAAATCGGTAACCAGGGTACCGGCACGGTATCGGTTACTGCAGTACTCCCTGATATTACGGAGGATGTGACTGGAGGCGGTGAGGCGGGAAATGCTGACAGTGGCACCTGTCTGATGCTTGATACGAATATTGCAGGCGTTAAAAGTACGATGATACTGCTGGAGGCTGCCACAGGCGGGGCCAATATTGAAGATGAGGAGGTCTTCCGGCAACGTGGGTTAATGGCGTATCAGAACGAATCACAGGGCGGGAACGCAGACGATTACAGACGGTGGGCTCTTGAGGTGGCAGGTGTGACCCGGGCATGGGTGGCGCCGCGCCTTCTGGGGGCTAACAGCGTCGGTATCTATATTATGTGTGATGGTTCTGATCGCTCAAACAACGGATTTCCTGTTGGCTCGGATGGGGTGGCGGCAAAGGAACAGTACCCGTATGGCAAGGCTGGTGGCGATCAGTTGCGGGTGGCGGATTACATTTTTCCGCGCCGCCCGGCAACCACGGTGATCTGGGTCTGTTCTCCGGTTAAAAAGAGAGTCGATTTTGATATCGGCGGTATTCCGGATGCTGATGCAGCCACGGTTACTGCGATTGAACAGGCCATTGATGAGGTTTTTTTTGAGAACGGGGAACCCGGCGGAAAAATTTTTATATCCGATTTGACGCTGGCAATCGGTGCTCTCGACGGAACCCGGGGGTTTGTGATTAATCGCCCCTCCGGCACCTTTATCCGGCTGGGCGCGGGTGAACTCCCTGTTCGCGGAAACATAACATTTCAGGGAATAACGTCATGAGCAGTTACAGCACAGATGACTATGCTGCTGCGCTGGGAAGGCTTTTGCCGCCCGGAAAGGCCTGGCAACATGACAGACAGACGGTGATGGGGTGTGTTCTCAGGGCAATCGCCAGCTCGTTCGCGGCCAACGATACGGCGGCGGTTTCCCTGCTACGCAATGCCTTTCCCGCGACGGCGGGTACCCTGCTGACGGAGTGGGAGGAAACACTGGGGTTACCGGATAACTGCGCTATCTCTGAGATGATAACCATTGCCCGGCGGCGGGAGGCGGTGGTGGCAAGGCTTACCGGCTGTGGCAATCTGAGTATTGACGGGTTGATCCAGACACTGGCATCGGCGGGATATACCATAACGGTGACTGAATTTCGTCGGGCCCGATGTGGACTTTCTGCATGTGGTGATGCGCTTAATGGTGACGACTGGCCGTTTGTGTTGCAGGTTAATGTTCCTGAAACCACCCTGTTTCTGGCAAAGTGCGGGCAGGCACGCTGTGGTGATCCGCTCAGGTCATGGGGAAACAAAACGCTGGAGTGTATGCTTCAGCGTCGGGTTGATCCCAGTCTGATTTTGCGAATAAATTATATTCCCGTTTCCACCTAACGCACTAAATCCCTGAGTTTATCTTTTTTTCACAATCACTTAATCGTGAGGATAACTTATGCTGAAAATAGGAGATCTCACTGATACCGCAGACGGTAACGGTGAGTTTACTGATGGTAATGTAGCCGGGAATATCCAGCCCACGGAGCTGATGGGCGGATGGTTTACTACTGTACAGCGGGAGTTAATTGCTGTTTTGTCAGAAGCAGGGATTGAACCGGACCCGAAGAATGATGCACAGGTTATTGCAGCCATTCAGAGTCTAATCAGGAAGTCTGTTGAGGATGCCTCCGGTGTTCCGGTTGGAACGCCGATACCGTGGCCATCAGACACAATTCCATCTGGTTATGCTCTGATGCAGGGGCAGGCGTTTGATAAAGCGATATATACCAAACTGGCAATTGCATACCCGGAGGGGGTAATTCCGGATATGCGGGGGCAAACAATCAAAGGGACACCGACCAGCGGAAGGGCAGTATTATCTCAGGAGCAGGACGGGATCAAATCACATACCCACAGTGCCAGCGCGTCAAATACCGATTTGGGGACAAAGACTTCATCCACTTTTGACTACGGCAATAAAACTACAGCAAATACTGATTTAGGTACGAAGACGTCATCGTCGTTTGATTATGGCACGAAGACAACAAATTCTTCTGGCGTTCATAGTCATATTTCAGGGGTTAGAACACCATCTGATGTGGCTATTTATGGATTGACGTCTGGGTTATCTTCGGGGCATTACACTCCTGGAAATGGAACGCAAAACGCTTCTGCTAATACAAATACTGCAGGGGCTCATACACATACGGTCGCTATTGGAGCACATACGCATACAGTAAATATTGGTGCGCACTCTCATTCAATCGCTATCGGTTCACATTTTCACTCTGTAGTAATGGGTGCGCACTCTCACACTATTACTGTTGCATCTGCTGGTAACACAGAAAATACCGTAAAAAATACTGCATTTAACTATCTTGTGAGGCTTGCATAATGACTTTTCATATGAGTGAAGAAGAACAAACCATCAAAGTATTTAATCTGCGCGCAGATACAAATGAATTTATTGGTGAAAGTGATGCCTATATTCCGCCTCACACCGGACTGCCTGCAAACTGCACGGACATTGCACCACCGGAAATCCCGGATGGATATGCAGCAATATTTGATAGCGATGAATGCGGGTGGCATTTAGTTGAAGATCATCGTGGTAAAACAGTATATGAAAAAGAAACAGGCACATCTGTTTATATTTCAGAACTTGGTTCATTGCCATTGAATGTGACCGCTATTTCGCCATCTGGTCATTATCAGAAATGGAATGGGGAAGCCTGGGTAAATGATGCCGATGCAGAGCGTGAGGCACTGATCAGCGAAGCTGAATCTCAGAAAAAAGATCTGCTTAAACAGGCTAGTGAAATCATTACTACTTTACAGGATGCTGTTGATTTAGACATGGCTACAGATGATGAGAAAATACTCCTGAATCAGTGGAAAAAATATCGGATATTGCTTAGTCGTGTTCAACCAATAAATGCGCCCAATATTCAGTGGCCAGAAGTGGTAGAATAAAAAGAAAGGGAGGTTATACCTCCCTTTCTTTGATGATGCTTTCTTTTTTTGTGTAGTAAATTGAGTTTGAAGGAATGTCTTTATTAACAAATGTGAAAGCACCTATTGTCACATTGTCACCAATCACAATATTTTCTGATATTATGCAAGAGTTTGCGCCAATATTTACATTGTTGCCAATTGTGACTCTGTTAGTATTGTTGGTTTTTAACCCAATTGTTGTATTTTGCCTTATGGTGAAGTTTCTCCCAATAGTTGCATGTTTTGTAATAACAATACCGCCATAATGGCCAATATATAATCCAGGAGCAATTGATGCTCCCAATTCAATATCTGTATTGTATTTGAAAAACAACCTTCTATTTATCATTTCTCCTGTTTTTCTTAGTTGTTTGTTATCTGTTTTATATAGATATGATGCGATGCGCCACCAAAAGAGAAATCTAACCTTGGGTTGACGCCAGGCATGATTGAGTACGCGTACCCATGAAAATTTTTTATTTTTAATAACTTCAATAGAGAGACATTCTTTAAGAAAATCAATGCTCATCTGGTTATCTTTCCTTTAGTTTATCCTTTAATTTTTAGTTTAAGATTTTTAAATTTTCCATATAGCGTATCTTTTAGAGATAACGAGGGCACCCAGCTAAAGCCAGTACGCCATGGACGAGGGCTACCATGAAAGCAAACAACGGATACATTTGGGGGAACATCTCCGCTTGCTGTTGGGCTGGCTAGGTTTGGATTGAAGCCTATCATTTTGGGGGTGGCAATATCGCATTTGTAACTGACAATAGAGCCAGGAATAATATCCTGCCAAACTTTCGGTGTTACAACACTACCGATAAATCCCTGATCACCCCACTTTTCTGCAGTTTGACATTCATTCATAATTTTTTCTGGATTTGATATGAATGGTTCCCATATTTTTGGCTTAGTTGATGCGGGGATCATCATTATTGATGAGTTAACTCTTGTTGAGTGATTGAATTCACGAAGCATAGTTAATTCAGAGGCTTTATTGAATATATCTAAACTACCAGTAACCACTACATCTATATCAAAATAGAGGAGATCTTTGGCACCGAGGACTGGATGCTCAGGGTTGAACAATTCGATTTTTGCCCACCATCCCGGCCAGTTATACAACAAAGGTGTAGTTTTGACCCCCTTGATGTAGGCGGCGTCAGTAAGACAGATTGATTCTCGATCCCCAAATTGACGATGTAACCATTGGGCATGTTTTGGTGTGAAATACTTACCACACCGAAGTACTGAGACGATTAGCACTACCAACTCCAACAATATAATCAACTGCAACCAAACGAATGAAATATTACCACTGGCTTTTTATGGAGTGAATAATGTCTGTTTTAATATCGGGGGCGCTGATTGACGGCGCAGGTATCCCCATGCCTGGGTGCCATATCATTCTGAAATCCCTTGTGAACACGAATGAGGTGGTCATGGGGACTGTTTCTGACGTGGTAGCAGGAAATAATGGCGAATATTCATTTGAGGCACAGACCGGGAAATACAGTGTTTCCCTGCGCTGGCAGAACGAGTATTACGTTGGTGAAATTACTGTTTATCCCGACTCACAACCTGGTTCGCTGAACGATTTCCTGATGGCGCTGAGTGAGGAAGACCTGAAGCCGGATGTTGTCGCTAGGTTTGAAGAAATGGTGGCTCAGGCACAACAGAGCGCCGGAGCTGCCGCCGGAAGTGCGCAGGAAGCCGGGAAACATGCTGCAGATGTGGAGCAGGCTAAAGAATACGTGAAAACGCTGGCGGGTGAGGTGGAGCAGAATGCGGCAGCTGTGGCTGGCGACCGGAACGCCACAGCAGAAGCGGTCAAGAGGTCAGAGGAGAACGTTCAGGCCTCAGAGAGAAGCTCCATGGACGCAGCCGCGTCAGCAACCAAAGCAGAGCAGGCCAGAAACGATATTGACACTGCGCTGGCGGATACCCTGAAAACGACCAATTACCTGTCAGAGATTGCCGACGAAGGCGGGGATGCACAGCAGGAAAGCCGCGATAATCTGGGGCTGAAAAGCGCGGCCACGATGGAACCCCAGACTGACATACGCGACCGCACAGAAGGGCGGCTGGCACTGCCGGGCGCTTTCGGGTTCGGTAAACTCTTCACGTACCGCGACAGACTGGAGTTCAGGAGCGAGGAAGACTTCCTGAACTGGCTAAAAACAGCAACGCCGGGACATTACAATGTTTATGGCGGCGACAAAATAATCCCTGGCGTATTGTTTAGCGGCGACGTCGAGATTATCTGGCCTGATGCGCTTGCTGCTGGTTACAGTCCCGCATCCCAGACAAAGCTAATTTTTTTCCGTGGTTCAAACGGAAATATTTATTTCAACCGTTACTGGTCTGCTGGCAGTGTGTCCCTCATTGGCTGGGAAAACCTGAAATTAAAAATCGCTGACTTCATCAGAGAACTGTATTCAACGGCAGGCAGCAACACGACTGGCAACCCGGGCGTTGGTGGGTTGATACTTGCAGCGTATCAGGGAACAGGAAGTGGCGATACGGCAATCAGCCTGACCAGGGGGTATAGCTATCCCGGTTCATCCCTGACGGTGGTGTCAATATCTGTTGCAAATAACCGGGACGGCGTGGCCACAGCAACCCCCACCATCACAACGAGAGGATGCAGTGGTTGGTCGCTGCCGGGAGTTTACACGGCACTCAACGGTGCATCCGGCAATGCGAAGGGGGCTGCAGCCCAGATTGGATTATTTATTCGGGTAGCGTGAGGTATCGACATGAATATCCTGGAAATTAAAAACGCCCGTTATCTCGAAAGTGGCGCGATTGACTGTGATGTGCTGTTTGAAGGAATGGACGAAGCCCTGCCGTATACAGCGACAGCAGATGATACCGCGCCAACAGGCAAGCAAATCTGGCAGGAACTGCAAAGTGGCAAATGGGGCGATATCGCGCCGTTCGAAACCACGCCAGAAATGCTGGAGGCTGCGAAAGCGGACAAGCGCCGGGAGATTGAGGCCTGGCGCACAGAACAGGAAGCGCAGCCGTTTACAGTGGAGTGGAACGGGCACACCTGGAACGCCGGAACGGACTCGCTGGCGCGGCTGGCACCGGTGGCAATGGCCACTAAGATGGCCGGATCACGTACCACAGTAGCGTGGGGGGATGCGGAAAATAACCTGGTGAAGTTGTCGATGCAGGAACTGGAAGAACTGGCCGCAGCGATGGCGCAGGCGCAGATGGAGCGCAACGACAAGATTTATCAGCGTCAGCGGGAGATGAAAGATATGCTGGATGGCATGGATGAATTGAAAGAGATTCGTGCTTTTTTTGTTCGGTGTTAGGTATCAACCAGCCCGATCTCTATCGGGCGTTGAACTCGAAATTTACTCGAGTTCAACAAGCAAAAGTGATAACTAATTGAATCTAAAGGAATGTAATGTGATGCTTTTTTGTTCGGTGGTGAGCTTTGTAATGGTGTAACTATTTGAATTTATTGATGAATGTGTTTCGTTAACGTAAATAGGAATCGTATTCGGTCTTTTTTTGTCGCCCTATAAACACAAGCGAACAACAGGGTGATACGGTAAAGGTACTTCACGTATCTGTCGGTACAAACCATAACACATACAATATACCGATCGTCGAGGTTTTTTTGACTATCCGGGGGCTTTTTCTTCTTTTCGCCATGTTTTCGTGGTGTTACAGAAAAGGGGGGGGATATGTATCAGCGTATCGAGGGAACTGACTGGCGTCATATCTGGTTGGTGGGGGATCTGCATGGTTGCCATCAACTTTTAATGCGCGCGCTGCGGCAGCGTCATTTTGACCCATATCAGGATCTATTACTTTGCGTCGGCGACCTTATTGATCGCGGGCCGGATAGCCTGCTGTGTCTGGAATTGTTGGCGAAACCCTGGTTTCGCACAGTGCGGGGCAACCATGAACAGATGGCAATTGATGCTCTTGAGCATGGCGACCTCTCCCTCTGGCAGCTTAATGGCGGCGGCTGGTTTAACACCCTCAAGTCCGTGGAGCGGCAACAGGCGCTGGAGGCGCTGCAACACTGTGCGGAATTACCTTATATCATTGAGCTTCACGGCGAAGACGGCGTGAATATCATTGCTCATGCAGATTACCCCGCAGCAGAGTACCAGTGGCAAAAAGAGGTTGATCGCCAATCAGTATTATGGCGGCGGGACCGACTTAACCAATTGATATGCGGAAGGGGAGAAAAAATCGCTGGCGCGGACAACTTCTGGTTTGGTCATACCCCTTTGCAACAGCCATTCAATGCGCAAAACCTGCACTATATTGATACCGGAGCGGTATTCGGCGGCGCACTGACATTGATACAATTGCAATAATTAAAAATCATTGAACTGGTTAGCGGGACGCCAAAAGCTATCAATAAACTCTTCCACAGGAAAGCAGCCGCCGTGACGCATACGCTGATCTTCCATGGCAATAAGGCATTGCTGCTCTGTATTAAAGACATCAATTACGATGTCGTCGCATCCACCGTCCAGGTAGCAAACAAATAAGACCAGCGCGAACATTCCATCCTCGGTACTGTACAACGTAACGATAAGTGTAGGGGATGAATCTAATGAGGGGAAATAAGCAGTTATAAATAACCCGTCTCAGGGACGGGTTTACTTTGAATCAGGCAAGACGCATGACCCAGGTATCGGACTGCTGATCGTAATGTTCGCGGTATAGCACAGAATGCTCGCCATTCAGAATTGCCGGAATACTGGTCTCAGCATCCCAGGCATCAAGTTGCATACATAAATCAGGATCAGAACTACAGGGAATACGTAACGTTCGTTCGCCCTGATTATCGCCTTGTAATTCGGCATCATCGATTTCGAAAGTACCGATGCGCACACTGGTTTTCGTCATAATGCTCCTCCGTTGATCGCTAAGCGTGGTACGACCAGTACAGCCGTCCAAGAATAAGTCTGGTACAACGTGAGTAAGTTTCCAGTCAGAACGTGCTATTTTTCTACACCTGGCTACGATTTTCCGGCGAACAAACGTCCGTCACGCACTAATTCGCGTGGATAGCTGTTTTTCAGCCGTGAACCAATCTTCTTAGCCAACCCTAGCGGTTGCCCCTGGAAAGTGACAATCACATCATCGTGTTGTGGCGCACTTTGCGGGTAAATATCCCGCCCGCGATACCACTCTTCGGCTTCTTGCTGAGTTAATACAAACGCCACCAGGTTGTCGTGACCGGCGAGGGCGATCACCGCTTCATGTTGCCAGCGGAAACCTTTGTTATGTGTCTCCGCCAGACGCAGGCCAATACGCGAGAAACGGACTTTTCCGATAAGCACTTCAATCTCAGAGGGAAAGAGCCAGAGCTCTTTATCCCGCTGCCACAGCTGGAGATCATTTCCCCACTGCAGCCCGACATTAGCTGCCGCGCGCTCCACCAGTGCAGCCTCTTTTGCTTTCATCGGTGTAAAAGGGAAGTTGCCGACTTTATATGTCGGCGTGGGGAGCGGGGCTATCGCCGCCGTTTTACGCAGACGGGCGACAAAAAAACCTTCAGAGTCGTAAATCTGTGGAAAGACATGCAGGAAACCTTCCGCTGTTAGCGCCTGATGCGCATCGGGAAAGAGATCGGCTAAGGATAGAAACTCAACTGCATTCGGATATTGCGCCTGCAACCAGTGACAGGTGGCTTCGTTTTCCTCACGATTTAGCGTGCAGGTGGAGTAGACCAGTACACCACCGGGACGTAAGGCATGGAATGCGCTGTTGATCAGTTCGCGCTGGGTGGCGGCAATCTCCAGATTACTGGCAACGGACCAGTTCTTTAACGCATCCGCATCTTTGCGTACCACGCCTTCGCCGGAGCAAGGCGCATCCAGCAAAATCGCATCAAACATCTCTGGCAGCGCCGCGCCAAATACGCGCCCATCAAAATGGGTCAGCGCCACATTACTGATACCGTTGCGGCTGATATTGGCATGCAACACCTTAACCCTACTGGCGGAAAATTCATTCGCCAGGATCACCCCTTTGTTGCCCATACGCGCCGCGATCTGTGTGGTTTTAGAGCCCGGAGCTGCCGCCATATCCATCACCCGCTGTGGCTGTTCGCCATCTGCAAACAGTGCGGCTACCGGTAACATTGAGCTGGCTTCCTGAATATAAAACAGCCCGCTCAAATGTTCTGCGGTGCTGCCAAGGGGCAATGCCTCTTCATCATCACGTTCGATCCAGAAACCTTCCGCACACCAGGGCACAGGCGTCAATTGCCAGCCGTAAGGTGCGACCAGCACCAGAAAATCAGCAACGGAGATTTTCAATGTGTTGACGCGAATACTGCGGCGCAATGGACGCTGGCAGGCGGCAATAAAATCATCGAAAGCAAGATGTTGCGGCATTACCTGGCGCATCTGCGCCAGAAATTCGTCAGGAAGGTAGACAGCGTTTTGAGCCACGGGGATACCACAAAAAGGAGTAAAACAGGCGCGAAGTGTAACATAAAGGCTCCGGCGCAGACACGCCGGAGCAGGGGAGGTTAACGCGGCAGGGCCGTACCCCACTGTCGCCACTCTTTAGGTTCGCTTTCCAGCAACAGGAAGTGCTTGCCGGGTTGCGCCTTGGGTGCCAGTGGCGTACCCGGCGGTGTAGCGAAAGCGATGCCACCGCGAATAAACTGATTGAAGGTGCCTGTTTTCACCACGCCGCCCGTCAAACCAAAGTCCAGCGTATACCCTGAAGCCAGCCAGAATACTGAATTATTACGCACCAGATGCTGATAACGTTTACTGATGCGCAGACCGACCATCACTCGATCGGACAGTGAGCCGAGTACCAGGCCAGTGACCGTGCCTACTTCAATACCGCGGAAGAGCACAGGTGTACCAATGTTCATTGAGCCAACTTCTGGCGCTTCGACCACGATATTCAGCCCGTCGAGATAGCGCGAGTCAGTGATGGTCGCTTCCTGAATCTCAAAATTCCTCCGCGCCTCGCCGCGTCCCGGTTCAACGTTGATATAGGGCTGTAAAATAGTATCAAGATGCTCCACACCAGCAGCAGAAATCTGTGGCGTGATGACCGAGAAACGCGAGCCGGCACGGGCAAAAGTTTGCACATATTCCGGGTAGAGTACAGCGGTTGCCTGCACTTCATTTTTTGCAGTAATCAGCTTTAATGTCTGAATTTGCCCGATATCAATCCCCAGATAGCGAATTGGCATGCCTTCGGCCAGTTTCCCTGCGTCGAAGGCATGGAGCGTAATTTGCCCACCCACCGCGCGTGCGGAGGTTTCGGAAGCATACAACGGGCGTTTATCCCCCTTGTGCAGGCGACCGTTGGCGCCACTGAGATTATCGAAGCTGATAGCCCCTTTTAACGCGCGGGAAAGTGGTGAAGCCTGTACAGTCAAACCGCTGCCGTTGAGTTGTACCTTCGCGCCGCCCTCAGCCCAGAACACGCTATCGGCAGTCAGCAGGTTGCGATATTCCGGTTTGATATGGAGATCGATATCAAACGCGTTGGCACGCGGGCGCACGGTAATCACTTCACCCACTTCAAACTTGCGATACAACACCACCGAGCCTGCCTGGACATCTGGCAGCGTATCGGCGGTAAGTGTCAACGTGGTGGTCGGCAAATCGCTGAGGCTGTTTTCCAGCGCCTTATCGAGATTGGCATAGAGGGGATAGCTATCTTTCATCTCGCCTTTTGTACCGGGAAGAATGCGGATCCCGCCACTTATCCACTCATTGGCGCTGGCGGCAAGAAACTCAACGCCATCCAGACCCACCTTGACATCGATACGGCTGTTCACTACAAACTTACTGTCACCATGAACCAACTCGCGATATTGCGGATCGATAGCCACCGCGAACGAGACACCTTTGCGGGTTAAGTTCCGCTCCAGAACTTGCCCCACCTGCACACCATGCATCACCAGCGGTTGCCCGGCTTCGATACCATAACTTTCTGACGCTGTCAGGGTTAGGGTAACGACACCCGGCTGCTGCAACAGATTTTTATCAGCTGGCAGCACAACAAAATGATTGCGCGGTTTACCTTCCCCTGGCACCAATTCCAGCGTATTCCCGGTTAGCAACGCACTAAGGTTGGTATTACTCAGCGAAATTTTAGGGCTGTGCATTTCGATACGGGTATTATCGCGCAGCAGATTGACGACACCGGGATCAACAGTCATTTCACCGGTGACGCTACCGCCAGCGTTAAGATCGATTTTGGTCAGTTGCCCCACTTCCAGCCCTTGATACACCAACGGCGTCGACCCTGCTTTCAATCCTTGTCCACTGGGTAAATCGAGTTTTATCAACACGCCGCGCTGGCTATGCGCCAAATCTTCATACAAACCGTATTCATCATCCGGGTCAGCAGGTTCAGATTTATCAGGGGAGTCGAAGGCAATCGCGCCATTTACCAGGGCGGCCAGGTTTTCCATTTCCACCTTAGCGCCACTTAAACCGATATCGGCTTTCACGCCTGAGACGTTCCAGAAGCGGCTGCCTTTTTTTACCAGATTGGTGAAGCGCCGTTCGATTAAGGCATCAATCGTCACGCCCTGTTTATTGGTGTTAATGGCGTAGTCATAAACCTTACCTACCGGGATCTTGCGGAAATAGACCAGCGAGCCGCTATTTAACGCCCCTAAATCCGGCGCATGGAGGTGGATCATGAGATCGCCGTTATTCAGACGATACTTTGGTTGCGTGTCGAGTGCCGTAAAGTGATCTTCAGGCTCTCCTTTGCCGGGCATCATGCCGATATAGTTACCGCCGACCAGCGCATCCAGCCCGGAAACACCCGCCAGAGAGGCTTTGGGCGTGACCAGCCAGAATTGCGTTTCACTGCGCAGGGCATCTTTCATATCCGCTTTAATACTGACTCGTACCTCGATTTTTTTCAGATCGTCACTCAGGCGAATATCCTGTACGGTGCCGACTTCAACCCCCTGATAACGCACAGGCGTGCGCCCGGCAACAATGCCGTCTGCAGAGACAAAATCAATGGTGACAGTATTGCCGCGATCCTGGTAGCTGCTCCAGACCAGCCAGCCTGCAATGAGCAGGGCGATGACCGGCAGCAGCCAGAAAGGCGAAATGCGGCGTTTTGTTTTTATACGCGCTTCAGTCGGCGAAGCGGGGTTTTCCTGACTCATGTGCATCCCAAAGTAAGCGGCTGTCCAGCCATTCCACAGCAAGAATAGTCAAAATTACCGCCGCGCCGAAATAAAACGCAGCCGGTCCCATTGTAAAAGCCAGTAACTGGTCACGATTAATCAATGACATTGTTAGCGAGATCACGAAGAGGTCGAGCATTGACCAGCGTCCAACCCAGGTCACAAACCGTAATAGCAGAATGCGAGTGCGCAACCCCTGTTCAAATTTAAAATGGATACTAATAAGAAGTGTTAGTAGGACGATTACCTTAGTAAAAGGCACCAGAATACTGGCGATAAATACGACCCCTGCCACGGCGATATTACTGTCGGCCAGCGAGATGATCCCAGAAAAAATAGTATCTTCCTGACGAGCGCCATTAAGATAGATTACCGAAATTGGCAGCAGATTTGCCGGAAAAAGAAAGATCAGCGATGCGATCAAGGCCGCCCAGCATTTCTGCAAACTTTGCCGCCGGCGCAGGCGTAATGGAATATGGCAGCGTGGGCAACGCCCGCGCGAGTCGGGTAAGCCAGTGAAATGGCAGCCCAGGCAGATGCGCAACTGAGGGTCAGGGCGCCTGGCCGGGCGCTGGGGGTAGAAACGCTCCCACAGTTGTTCAACGTTCAGATGAATAATCGTCAGGATACTGAGGATTACCAGAGCAATAAAAGCGAATAATCCGACGCCAGGTTTCAGAAAAGCATAATCCTGCACCTTGATGGAGGCCACGCCAATACCGACAAGATAAATATCCAGCATTACCCACTCTTTGAGTCGCTCAAGCATCAGCAGTACCGGACGTAAATTCATGCCAAGGGCGTTACCAAGCCACAAATAAATAATGGCAATGACCAACACTAGCGGTGCTCCTACGCTACAAAATAGCACCATAGCTGCGGTGAGGTGGTCGCCTTGTGCATTCATCTGCCAGATCCCCTGCAGCACATTGGCATCAATCCTTGTCCCCAGCAGATAGAGGCGCAGCAGCGGTTCACTCCATGCGAAGGGCATAAGTAAAATCATCGTCACTGCCATAGCCGCAAGGCGAGTTAGTGACCAGTCGCGCCCGTCGCGTATTTTTGCGTCACAGCAGGGGCAAAACGCACTTTGGTGCGATTTCATCACTGGTAACGCAAAAAGCGTATCGCATTGAGGGCAGCGCTGATAATGTGCGCGGGGTAAAGCTTTTCCTACCTGATGAACGGCAATTTTCTTTACTGGCGTAATTTGTCTGATTTTCAGGGCCATTGCGTGTATCGGAAAAGGTTTGAATAAATCTATCTTAACTCATGTGTGGAACATCTTGAGCATTAACGCATTTAATGCTTATTTTAATAGGCTAAGCTGTTTTTCAAAGTAAGACATAAAGTGATTAGATAATGAACAAAAAAGAATTCTACACGGATCTGAACCGTGATTTTCAGGCTTTAATGGCAGGTGAAACCAGTTTTTTAGCGACGCTTGCCAATACCAGCGCGTTATTATTTGAGCGTCTTGATGGCGTAAACTGGGCTGGATTTTATCTGCTGGAAGGCAATACGCTGGTATTAGGGCCGTTCCAGGGGAAAATCGCCTGTGTGCGTATCCCTGTTGGACGTGGCGTATGTGGAACGGCGGTTGCGCAAAATAGTGTGCAACGCGTGGCCGACGTGCACCAGTTTGATGGGCATATCGCCTGCGATGCGGCCAGTAATTCGGAAATTGTGCTGCCCGTGTCGGTGAATAATCAGATTATTGGCGTTCTTGATATCGACAGCGTGCTCTTTTCTCGTTTCAGCGATGAAGACGAGCAGGGGCTGCGCGAGCTGGTTTCGCATCTGGAAAATGTTCTTGCGGCAACCGATTATCAAAAATTCTTTGCGCCTGTCGCAGGATAATCAGCGGATAACGTAGCATTTACTGATAGCGTCATTATAATGACGCCTGTTCATGCCTGCGGCTTGTTGGCAACGTCCGTTGTAATCAGGAAATTTCATGGAAAATCAACCTAAGTTGAATAGCAGTAAAGAAGTTATCGCTTTTTTAGCCGAACGTTTCCCTCAGTGCTTTAGCGCTGAAGGTGAAGCACGCCCTCTGAAAATTGGTATTTTTCAGGATCTCGTGGCGCGTGTAGAGGGAGAATATAACCTCAGCAAAACCCAACTCCGTTCCGCTTTACGCCTTTACACTTCAAGCTGGCGCTATCTGTATGGCATTAAAGCTGGCGTCGCGCGTGTGGATCTCGACGGCAACCCTTGCGGTGTGCTTGATGAGCAGCATGTCGAGCATGCCCGTAAGCAGCTTGAAGAAGCCAAAGCGCGTGTGCAGGCGCAACGCGCTGAGCAGCAAGCGAAAAAACGCGAAGCCGCTACTGCCGCAGGTCAGGAAGATGCGCCGCGCCGTGAGCGCAAAGCGCGTCCGGCTCCACGCCGTAAAGAGGGTGGCGAGCGTAAGCCCCGGACGGATAAAGCCGTTGCCAAAACCCAACGTGCACCGCAGCAGGAAGAACGCCATACACCAGTTTCAGATTTATCTGTACTGAACGTGGGGCAAAACCTCAAGGTGAAAGCAGGGAATAATGCGATGGATGCCACTGTGCTGGAAATCACAAAAGACGGCGTTCGCGTACAGCTTACCTCAGGTATGTCGATGATTGTACGTGCAGAGCATTTACTGTTCTGAAACGGAGGCCTGGCCTGGCATGAACAATTTGTTTAAACGCACAGCGTTGGTGGGTCTGTTGTTAATGACAGGCCACGCCTTCGCAGTGGAAGATATTACGCGTGCAGATCAAATTCCTGTATTAAAGGAAGAGACGCAGCACGCGACGGTGAGCGAACGCGTGACTTCACGCTTTACCCGGTCTCATTACCGTCAGTTCGATCTGGACCCCGCGTTCTCGGCGAAAATCTTCAATCGGTATCTGAATTTACTCGACTATAGCCATAACGTGTTGAAGGCTGAGGATGTCGAGAAATTTGCTAAGAAGCAAAGCGAGATTGGCGACGAGTTGCGCAGCGGTAAGCTGGACGTTTTTTACGATCTCTACAATCTCGCGCAGCAGCGCCGTTTTGAACGTTACCAGTACGCATTGAAAGTGCTGGAGCGGCCGATGGACTTTTCTGGCAATGATACCTTTAACCTTGACCGCAGTAAGGCACCCTGGCCGAAAGATGAGGCTGAGCTGAATCAACTGTGGGATAGCAAAGTTAAGTATGACGAGTTGAGCCTCAAGCTCACCGGGAAAAATGAAAAAGAGATCCGCGAAACCCTGACGCGTCGCTATAAATTTGCGATACGTCGGTTGGCGCAAAGTAATAGTGAAGATGTCTTTTCCCTGGCAATGACCGCGTTTGCCAGAGAAATCGATCCGCATACTAACTACCTCTCACCACGCAACACTGAGCAGTTTAATACTGAGATGAGCCTCTCTCTGGAGGGCATCGGCGCGGTGCTGCAAATGGACGACGATTATACCGTTATCAACTCCATGGTAGCAGGCGGACCGGCAGCGAAGAGTAAAGCCATTAGCGTTGGCGATCGCATCGTTGGTGTGGGTCAGGTCGGGCAAAATATGACCGATGTAATAGGCTGGCGCCTTGATGATGTCGTTGCGCTGATCAAAGGACCGAAAGGCAGTAAGGTACGCCTTGAAATCCTGCCTGCGGGTAAAGGAACCAAAACGCGTATTGTTACGCTGACCCGTGAGCGTATTCGTCTGGAAGACCGCGCGGTAAAAATGACCATTAAGACCGTGGGCAAAGAGAAAGTCGCGGTGCTGGATATTCCTGGCTTCTACGTGGGTCTTACCGACGATGTGAAAGTGCAACTGCAGAAGCTGGAAAAACAGAACGTTAGCAGTGTAGTCATCGATCTACGCACTAACGGCGGCGGCGCGCTGACAGAAGCGGTTTCGCTTTCCGGGCTCTTTATTCCTTCTGGCCCGATTGTGCAGGTACGCGATAATAACGGTCAGGTGCGTGAAGATAGCGATACCGATGGGGTGGTTTACTATAAAGGGCCGCTGGTGGTACTGGTGGATCGCTTTAGTGCCTCGGCGTCAGAAATTTTCGCTGCCGCAATGCAAGACTATGGTCGTGCATTAATCGTTGGCGAACCGACATTTGGTAAAGGTACCGTCCAGCAATATCGCTCGCTTAACCGTATCTACGATCAGATGCTGCGTCCGGAATGGCCAGCGCTGGGTTCAGTTCAGTACACTATCCAGAAATTCTATCGTGTTAACGGCGGCAGTACGCAGCGTAAGGGTGTTACGCCTGATATTCTGATGCCTACCGGCACGCAGGTAACTGAAACTGGGGAAAAATTCGAAGACAACGCACTGCCGTGGGATAGCATCGAAGCTGCCACCTTTGTTAAGTCCGGGGATTTAAAACCCTTTGGCGCAGAGCTAATGAAAGATCATCAGCAGCGTATTGCCAAAGACCCAGAGTTCCAGTACATCATGAAGGACATTGCCCGCTATAACGCAATGAAAGAGAAGCGCAACATTGTGTCGCTTAATCTGGCGCAGCGTGAAAAAGAGAATGCGGAAGACGATGCTATCCGCCTCTCTCGTCTCAACGATCGCTTTAAGCGTGAAGGCAAGCCGCAATTGAAAAAGCTGGATGATCTGCCCAAAGATTATCAGGAGCCGGATCCCTATCTTGACGAGACGGTGCATATTGCTGTTGACCTTGCGCATTTGCAAAAAGCGCAACCGGCAGAACAACCCGCTCCCGCGAAGTAACATAACAGGCACAAGAAATTGTGCCTGTTTTTCTTAACAATTCTCTATTGGCGTAAGCGAGACACTGCACAATGTAAAGTTGTGTCTTTCTGGTGACTTACGCCGCCTCCATGCTTGAAAATAACGTTTGTACCCATACGATGAGGGTAATCGCATAATGCGTTTTGTTAAGTTGAGGTAAAGAGAAAATTATGATGCGAATCGCGCTCTTCCTGCTGACTAACCTGGCTGTCATGTTGGTGTTCGGTCTGGTTTTGAGTCTGACAGGCATTCAGTCGAGCAGCGTTCAGGGTTTGTTAATTATGGCGCTGCTGTTTGGTTTTGGTGGCTCGTTCATTTCACTGCTGATGTCGAAGTGGATGGCACTGAAGACCGTAGGTGGTGAGGTGATTGAGCGGCCGCGTAATGATATGGAACGGTGGTTGGTTGATACCGTGGCTCAGCAATCCCGCCAGGCGGGCATCGCTATGCCGCAGGTTGCTATTTACCACGCGCCCGATATCAACGCCTTTGCTACTGGCGCACGACGCGATGCTTCCCTGGTGGCGGTGAGCACCGGGCTTTTGCAGAATATGAGTCGTGACGAGGCTGAAGCGGTTATCGCCCATGAAATAAGCCATATTGCTAACGGTGATATGGTCACCATGACGCTGATTCAGGGGGTGGTAAACACCTTCGTGATCTTTATCTCCCGTATCATTGCGCAGATTGCCGCAGGCTTTCTCGGAGGGAATCGTGATGACGGCGAGGAGAGTAATGGCAATCCGCTTATCTATTTTGCAGTGGCTACCGTGCTGGAACTGGTATTCGGTATTCTGGCAAGCATCATTACCATGTGGTTCTCGCGCCACCGCGAATTCCATGCCGATGCAGGTTCAGCGAAACTGGTTGGTCGCGAGAAAATGATTGCTGCGTTACAACGCCTGAAAACCAGCTACGAGCCGCAGGAAGCCAGTAGCATGATGGCGTTTTGCATCAATGGTAGGGCTAAATCAATGAGCGAGCTGTTTATGACACACCCGCCGTTGGATAAGCGCATTGAAGCCCTGCGTTCCGGTGAATACCTTAAGTAATGACCAGACCCGGTAAGCATCAGCGCTACCGGGTTTTGCAAACGTTACAGTTTCTGCGCGTCTGGTGACGCGCTTTTTTATTGGGCTGGGGCCTGAGTTATACGTAATCCACTAATCACTGCGGCGATCCCCGCCAGTGTGGCGGCCAAAAGTAGCGATATATGTGTACCGCTAGTGGAGAAGAGGTTAAACATTAGCGCGACCAGAGCGGCCCCCGAACTCTGCCCGAGCAAACGCGCGGTTCCCAGCATACCGCTTGCACCTCCACTACGCTGACGAGGCGCAGCGGTAATAATGGTATGGTTATTGGGTGATTGGAAAAGGCCAAAACCAGCGCCACACATTGCCATGCGCCAGATTATATCCATATCCGAAGGTGTAGTTGGCAGCATCCCCAGCGCGAAGAGCCCACCAGCCATCAACACCAATCCCAGCGCCCCTAACAAGCCTGCATGTACCCGTTCAATTAAATAACCGGCCAGTGGCGCCATTACCATTGTCGCCAGCGGCCACGGGGTAAGCAGCAGTCCGGTTTCAACTTCACTGCGCCCAAGTGTGGTTTGCAGAAAGAAGGGCAGAGAGACTAAAGCCAGCATCTGCGCACAGAATGAACAGATTGAAGTAGCAATGGAGAGAGAAAACAGCGGTATCCGCAGCAGATCTACCGGTAGCAAGGGAACAGGGAGACGCAACTGCCGACGCACAAAGCACCAGCCGATTACTAGCAGGGCAATCAGTTCCGCGAGAATAAGCGTCGTGGACTGGCCCTGAGCAAACCCGCTAAGCGCGGTGATCAGCAAACCAAAGGTCAAAGCATTCATCACGGCGCTTGGCAGATCAAATTTTGGCAGGGTGCTGCGCGCACTGTTAGGCGGCAAGAATTTTATCGCCAACAGCAGAGCGACAATACCTAATGGCACGTTTATCAGAAACAGCCACTGCCATGAGGCGACAGAAAGGATTGCCGCGGCGATGGTTGGTCCCGCGGCGGAGGACACGGCCACCACAAAAGAGTTAATGCCCATGCCGCGCCCCAGGCTGCGATAGGGGTAAATCAGGCGAATCAGCGCCGTATTGACGCTCATTAGCGCTGCGCCACCAAAGCCCTGAGCCACGCGAGCTAGCGTGAGCGTTAACAGGGAATCAGAAAGCGCGCAGAGCAGCGAAGTAACGGTAAAAAGCACTAATCCGCACTGATAAACACGGCGATAGCCGTACATATCGCCGAGAAACGAGAAGGTTAGTAGCGAAACGACAATAGCAATTTGATAAGCATTGACTATCCAGATTGACGCGGCAGGTGAGGCATTGAGATCGCGTGCTATAGTTGGCAGCGCAACGTTAGCAATAGCCCCATCCAGCACTGCCATAGCAATACCAATGATAATGGTTAAAATAGCACCGTAACGCAGCGGCACAGGCAGACCGTCAATTAAGGATTTATCCATGTGATTTGAGTGGTTTTTTCGAATTTATTTGTATAATGATTCTACCATTGGTAATCGGGCTTTATGTCGCAGAATTGTAACGAAGTTGCCAAACGCACATTGCGGCGCATCGGCGACGAATTTATAATAAAAACCAATTCTGATTTTTATAAAACACTCGCGATGAGGTGATTAATGGCAATCGCAGATTTGGATAAGCAGCCAGATTCTGTCTCTTCAGTATTGAAGGTATTTGGCATTCTGCAAGCGCTCGGGGAAGAGCGCGAAATCGGTATCACCGAGCTGTCGCAGCGTGTGATGATGTCGAAAAGTACCGTTTATCGCTTCTTGCAAACGATGAAATCTCTGGGCTATGTCGCGCAGGAAGGGGAGTCAGAGAAGTACTCCCTGACGCTGAAGTTGTTTGAGCTCGGCGCGCGCGCGTTGCAAAACGTCGATTTAATTCGTAGTGCCGACATCCAGATGCGTGAACTCTCTCGCCTGACGAAAGAGACTATCCATCTGGGTGCGCTGGATGAAGACAGTATTGTTTACATCCACAAAATCGACTCTATGTATAACTTGCGCATGTATTCGCGTATTGGCCGCCGTAATCCTCTCTACAGTACTGCCATTGGTAAGGTTTTATTGGCCTGGCGCGATCGCGATGAAGTATTGCAGATCCTCGAAGGGGTGGAGTACAAGCGTAGTACTGACCGTACCATTATCAGTACAGAAGATCTGCTACCGGTGCTGGATAAAGTGCGCGAGCAGGGCTATGGCGAAGATAACGAAGAGCAGGAAGAGGGCCTACGCTGTATTGGTGTGCCTGTATTCGATCGTTTTGGTGTCGTGATCGCAGGTTTGAGTATCTCTTTCCCGACGCTGCGTTTCTCCGAAGAGCGTCTACATGAATATGTGGATATGCTGCATCAGGCCGCGCGCAAAATTTCTGAACAGATGGGTTATAACAGCTACCCGTTCTGATAACAAAAAAAAGCCGCCGTGATAAAAAGGCGGCTTTTTTGTAGTCTGTTTAGCCGTTATCGACGACCATTGCGCTTTTACGCATTATCGGGCAGTTTGCCAGCCCGAAGAAACCATTGTTGGAGTGAATATATTGTGCGGTGCTTGTGCCACGCGCTGTCAGGTATTTGCACTGTAATCCGAGGCCTGCTGCATTTTCACTGCTGTTAATCAATACACCGTAACCGCTCAGCAAAAGCCCAATCCACAGCAAAGCGATTATCATGACGCTTCGTATCAGTGTACGCATGTCTGCTCCTTGCATATCGGTTAACTCAAGAAGGATGCTACTAAGTTTGTCGCCTGAAACAAGTTGAGCATTCCTAAAAAGTATAATAGAGACACAGTTAGCTGTGGTTTAAGGTAGCCATGCTAACCTGGTTAGACCTTGATATGTATCGGAGAATGGAGTGAGAAAATTTAGATGGCTGATCGTGATTACCGTACTGGTAGTCTGTCTGCTGCTTTGGACTCAGATGCTTAACGTGATGTGTGATCAGGACGTACAGTTCTATAGCGGCATCTGTGTGATCAATAAATTCATCCCCTGGTAAAAGCATTTTTTCTCTCAGTGATGTCCTTCTCCTGCACTGGTGGTAAGATGCTGCGTCTACTTTGAGGTGGTGAAATGAACGAAGTTATGAATTCTGGCGTGCTCAATCTTGCATCCATGGTGTTCTCTTTTGCGGTTCTGGTCATTGGGTTGGTGTTGTGGTTCTTTATTAACCGCGCAAGTTCCCGCACAAATGAGCAGATAGAGTTGCTCGAGGCGCTGCTGGATCAGCAAAAGCGGCAAAATGCGTTATTGCGTCGTCTCTGCGAAGCTAACGAGCCGGAAAAAGAGCAAACAGAAGCAGCAAAAGTTCAGGTGTCAGAGAAAGATGACGAGTTCATCCGTCTGGTTGCTGAGCGCTGATCGAGCAAAAGGGCGGGGTTGCCATGCCGGTATTCTCCGCTTTCTTGTAAATCCCCTTATCCCGACGACGAATCTGTTAGCAATGAGCAAGTTGAAATAAGCGAAACGGCCAGCGTAAATGTTATCTTTTGGTTACTGTGGGCAGTTGTTTATTATCTTTAAGAATTTTCATCTCATCGCTTAAAAAGCGCCTGCTTATATTAAATGTTCTGTTTTATTTTTATCGAAACGTTTTCGTTGCCTTTAAATGATGCATTGTCATCATAATTTCATTATTTTGGTGCACACTAAATCTTATTTGCACAACAATTATTCAGTACCGCTGATGTGTAATACAAAATCCTCTGGCTATAAGTCTTTAAGAATCTTCCTGGAGGCATGGGTGACATATCTATGCGAAAAAAGTTATAACGATATACGCTTTTCTTCAGACCCGTGCGGCAAGGGAGTGATAGCATGGAACTCATTGAGTCATAATGAAAATATTCATTTTCTTAAGTGAAATTTTTTCGCGCAGAGCGGCTGCTATAACGTTCGACGCAATGCATAAAAGTGCAAAATATGCCTTCTAAGACTCAGAATTTGTGCGACGGATCGACACATGTTTAAAAATGGCTTGCCATAATTTACGTATTATGTGATAACACGTTGTGGGTCAATCGAGGTACAGCTCTGTTTATGTGTGGCATTTTCAGTAAAGAAGTCCTGAGTAAACACTTTTCGTTGAATACAGCTTCTCTGCCGAACCTTATATTAGTGCCTCAAGCAGTAATGTCTCAGTTTTCTCAGTCAATGCCTGCGGGCGAAGTATATACATTAAGGAATTTTGCAAATGGCAAAGATTAAAGGTCAAGTTAAGTGGTTCAACGAGTCTAAGGGTTTTGGTTTCATTACTCCTGCTGACGGCAGCAAAGATGTGTTTGTGCACTTCTCTGCAATCCAGGGTAACGGTTTCAAAACTCTGGCCGAAGGCCAGAACGTTGAGTTTGAAATTCAGGACGGCCAGAAAGGTCCGGCTGCAGTTAACGTAACTGCTATCTAATTTCGAAGCCTCTGGACTTGAGCGCATCACGCGCGTCAATGTCAGCGCTAAAAGCCTCGCCATCGTGCGGGGCTTTTTAATTTCCCCCTCGCACTGAATAACGGTAAACTTTCGCCCTTTAAAACCCCCTCCGGAGTCATAATGTCTTTCAGTTGCCCACTTTGCCATACGCCTCTGGCCCGCCACGAGAAATCTCTGGTTTGCACACAACGACATCAGTTCGATATTGCGAAAGAGGGGTATGTGAATTTACTACCGGTGCAATATAAACGCTCGCGCGATCCTGGTGATAGTGCAGAGATGATGCAGGCGCGGCGTGCATTTCTTGATGCCGGGCATTACCAGCCGCTACGTGACGCGATTAGCGAGATTTTGCAGTCGCATCTGCCTACGTCGGCTGAAGCATTGCTGGATATTGGTTGTGGGGAAGGGTATTACACCCGGGCCTTTGCTGACGTTGCCAGCCAGCACGGTGCACAAATGTTTGGGCTTGATGTTTCAAAAGCCGCTATCCGCGCTGCGGCAAAACGCTATCCACAAGTGATGTTTTGCGTCGCCTCCAGCCACCGTCTTCCGTTTGAAAATCACAGTATTGATGCAGTCGTTCGTATCTACGCGCCCTGTAAAGCGCAAGAGCTGGTGCGGGTTGTTAAACCTGGCGGATTAGTCATCACTGTTACACCCGCCCCGCGGCATCTTATGGAGCTCAAGGGAATGATTTATGACGACATTCAGTTACATGCTGAACATTCAGGTGAGATGGAGGGCTTTACCGTGATCGGACACCAGTCGCTGGCCTATGAAATGAGCCTCACTGGTCGCGAAGCGGCCGCACTGTTACAGATGACGCCATTTGCATGGCGTGCGAAGCCGGTAGTATGGGAAAACCTGGCGGCAATGGAAGCATTCCGCTGCCAGACGGATTTCAGCATCCACTGCCTGCAAAGGGCGAGTTAACCAGCGAAGTGGCCCCACAGGATCTGCACACCGATGCCGATCAAAACAACCCCGCCGAGAATTTCGGCTCGTTTGCCGAGCAGTGGGCCGATAAAACGTCCCACCATTATTCCCAGAGTGGACATAATGAAAGTTGCACAACCTATTGCCAGCGCGGTGGTGAAGATATTGACCTGTAAAAAGGCCAGCCCAACACCGACCGCCATAGCATCCAGACTGGTGGCGATGGCAGTGGTCACCAGTAGCCAGAAACCATGCCGATGTGCAGCTTCGCTCTCATCGGCATCATCTCCACGTATCCCCTCGATGATCATTCGCCCACCAAGAAAGGCCAGCAAGATAAAGGCAATCCAGTGATTCCACTCCAGCACAAACTGCGTGGCGAGCATACCAAGACCCCAGCCAATCAATGGCGTCAGGGTCTCAATCGCACCAAAGATTAACCCTGTGCGTATGGCCTCAGAGAGTTTTGGTTTGTGCAGTGTGGCACCTTTGCCGATTGAAGCAGCAAAAGCATCCATAGACATGCCGAAGGCGAGAAGAATTGTGGCAGATAGATTCATGCAAGCGTCCTGTTCGGGAGTTCCATATAACACACCACTGCCCCCCGTATTCAGCAGCCGGTGTGTCAATGGTCTCGCCTGACTGAAAAAATTCAGTCCGTACGTGCCACGTTTTGCAACGAGTATGTTGACACGTACATTTCCACTGGTGGAAATCGGCTACTCCCCAACGACGGACGCACCTTAACATATTTCCTGAATATAAAACAACAGCAGGTAAAATATAATACACCTGCATTATTGAAAACGATTCACATTTAGATTTATTGGTAAGAATAACGTTAATAAAAGTAAGTACATTTATCACAAAATATAGCAAAGGCTATACTATTGCGTGTTTTTTATACTTAATTCTATTGATTTGCATTCTATGTAACTCATTGAGTTTTCAGTAAAACGTTATATATTTTTTCCAGATCATCAATATTGCGCACACGAATAAGTAATCGTCTCTGCTCTAATTGCATTACCAGTACGCCATCTTCCGATAAATTCATCTCTTTAATGCGCTGATATTTAATCCAGACATTGGCAAAGAAAAAACCGTGCTGTTTAAAGATAATTTTCGGGGCGCGGATCCAGAAAAGATAAATGCCCAGTAGGGCAAGGGCGGTCAATAACCACAGCGTGAGGGGCGAACCGCCATGAGTCGTATTGTTATAGATAAGAATGAGCAGTAAGCCTACAAAGATAGCGCCATCGGCACGGCTTCGGCGCAGTAGCGGCACAGTAAGTAAAGTCTGGCCATAGCGCCGTGGCATAATGAATTCATCATAGATGGCAAAAGCCAGCAGAGCGACGATAAACAGAATCAATACGATGTCAGCGATGGTCATTCTAGCTCCCTGAAATAAAAAAACCGGGGGCAGCTAGCCCCCGGTCATGGCATAACGAATTACAGACCCAGCAGGCCGATGGCGTAGCCGACAATCCCAATGACAAAGAAGCCGACAATGATCCACAACGGGTTCACTTTTCTGCGCAGCAACCACATGCAGGCAAAGGTCAACAGCAGCGGTACCAGACCTGGCATCAACTGGTCGAGAATAGTCTGCACCGTGGTGACCTGAGTTTTACCCGTCTGATCGGTAATCTCCGAAACCACCAGCGGGATATTCACATGGGTCCACTTATTGACCAGCGCCCCCATGACAAACAACCCGAGGATGGATGCCCCCTCGGTCAGTTTCTGCAAGAAACCGCCGCCCATATCCTTAACGATGTCCACCCCTTTACGGTAGCCATATGCCACGCCGTAATAACGTGTAGCAAGGCGGACAATGTTGAACAGGATAAAGAAGAGCAGAGGGCCCAGCAGGCTTCCGCTCATTGCGATTCCTGCACCCAGCGCGGCAAATACAGGACGTACGGTACCCCAGAAAATTGGGTCGCCGACGCCTGCCAACGGCCCCATCAGACCAACTTTGATACCGTTAATGGCACCATCATCAATCTCTGCGCCGTTTGCACGCTGCTCTTCCATTGCCAGCGTGACGCCAAGTACCGGCGCGGCAACGTAAGGATGGGTGTTAAAGAACTCCAGGTGACGTTTAATCGCCTGACGGCGCGCTTCGTTATTCTCAGGATAGAGGCGTTTGATTGCCGGTACCATGGAGAAGCAGAAGCCCAGTGCCTGCATACGTTCGAAGTTCCATGATCCCTGGAACAGGTTTGAACGCAGGAATACGCCGCGAATGTCACTCTGAGTCAGTTTTTTCTCAGTTGTCGTTTTAGTGATATCAACCATGTCGTTCACCTGTTAGTCCAGTTCGTTGTCCAGATCGTTAGCACTCGCCGCCTGAGCAGGGCCGCCAGCTGAGCGGTTATATTTCGGGCTGAGCTGAATGTAGAGAATTGCCATTACCGTACCAATGACACCCAGAGAAACGAGGTTGAAGTTGGTGAATGCAGCGCTAACAAAACCGAGGTAGAAGAACGGCATCAGGTAGCCTGCGCGCATCATATTGATAACCATCGCATAACCAACTACCACAATCATGCCACCGGCGATATTCAGACCGCTGGTTACCACTTCAGGAATGGCGTTCAGCATGTTCTGTACTTCGCTGGTTCCGACTGACACTGCCACAATGGCTGCCGGGATAGCCACACGCATTGCTTGCAGGAACAGCGATGAGACGTGGATCCAGGAGATTGCAGTCAGGTTGCCGGTTTCCGCTGCTTTATCTGCGGCATGCTGGAAGCCCACGGTGATAGTACGCACGATGATGGTCAGTACCTGGCCTGCTGCTGCCAGCGGGATGGCAAGCGCGATACCTGCACCGATGCTTTGATGACCGCCAATTACCAGGATAGTAGAGATAATGGAGGCCAGTGCCGCATCAGGCGCTACCGCAGCACCGATGTTCATCCAGCCAAGTGCGATCATCTCCAGCGTACCGCCGATAATGATACCGGTTTTCATGTCTCCCAAAACGATACCGACTAGCGTACAGGCCACCAGTGGACGATGGAACTGGAATTCGTCGAGTATTGAGCCCATACCTGCAACACAAGCGACGATAAACACTAGCACAATCTGAAGAGTGGTAATCTCCATTGTACTTCTCCTATTGCTTTATCAGACAAAAGTGTGAAAAGTGAGTCAATCAGTCCGCCGCGATTACTTCGCCACTTTGCTGATCAAATCCATCATTTTCAGTTTCGGATCGTTTGAAACCTTACGGACTTCCAGCTCAATGCCGCGTTCGTTAAGCTGCTTAAACGCTTCAATGTCTTTTTCATCCACCGAAACGGCGTTATTGACCTGGGTTTTGCCCTGACGAAACGCCATACCACCGATGTTAATGGAGGTGAGCTTCACGCCCGCTTCAACAAGCCGCAGTACATCTGTCGGGTTAGTAAACAGCAGCATAACCCTTTCGCCGGCATATTTAGGGTTGTTGTAGACGCGAATCATTTTCGCTACATCAACGACATGCGCGGTCACCCCTGGCGGTGCGACCTGGGTTAACAGGGTCTTGCGCACGGTATCCGCAGCCACTTCATCACTCACCACGATAATGCGTGTGACGTTCGTCTCTTTTGTCCAGCGTGTAGCAACCTGACCATGTATCAGGCGGTCATCTATACGCGCGAGGCCAATTACCATATAGTCATTCGGCCCCATCGGTTTGGCGGGCGCTGCCGCTTTCGTTGCTACTGGAGCAGGGGCAGATTTTTCCACCGGTTGGGCTTTCAGTGCTTTCACACCTTCACGTCCGGTCTCTACTGCCAGTGCCACCAGTTCATCAAACGTGGGGTCGTCATCCCTGGCCATCAGTGTTTCTACCAGCATCGGGATATTGACGCCGGCAATCACCTCATAATGCTCTTTATCGACGACAATGCGGCTGGCAGCGTTAAACGGGCTGCCGCCCCATGTATCAACGAGAAATAGCACACCCTTGCTGGTATCCAGTTTCTCCAGTTGCGCGTTATATTTTTCGATTAGCGTTTCCGCGTTTTCCCCGGGAACGAAATCAATCCAACCGACGTTCTCCTGCTCGCCCAGCAGCATTTCGGCGGTTTTAAGTAGCTGTTCCGCAGCCCAGCCATGTGTGCCTATAACAATAGCAATGGTCACTTGCTACCTCCTTCTTCTTGTCGTTACATCGGTCAGGATGTATTGTGAATCTTCACCGCAATACGGAATCGATTCAGATAAGGTTTAAACAGTTACACCTAAATCTTGCGTGAATTATTTTAGATAGTGAAAAAATAATTTATGTGATGAAGATCCGTAATTTAGTTTTCCTCTGCGAGAAATTTTGAAGCGCAAAATATCCACACAAAGTGCAAATTCAGGTAAATCTTTGCCAAAGCCAAAGTCTCTCTGTTATGTTTAACCTCCGTTTAACTAGTCTGGAGTAGAGGGCAGCAGCCCACCGTATGGACCGTCACCGACGTCAGTTCACCGAATGGCCCTTAAGTGCCATGTTTTTCGGCGTTTCTCGCCACCGTTTAAATCCCTTCGATATCATAATGCCTGTGCGTTCTTGCGCGCCGTTTAACCATGCCTTTTGCAGGAGCTTGTCATGGAATTCTTAATGGATCCCCAAATTTGGGCAGGATTGTTGACGCTGGTCGTTCTGGAAATCGTACTGGGTATTGATAACCTGGTGTTTATCGCCATCCTGGCCGACAAACTGCCGCCAAAACAGCGAGATAAGGCCCGTCTTATTGGCCTGTCGCTGGCACTGGTGATGCGTCTTGGCCTGTTGTCCTTAATTTCATGGATGGTGACACTGACCCAGCCGCTCTTCTCCGTGTGGAATTTCACCTTCTCAGGGCGTGATTTAATCATGCTGCTTGGTGGGGTGTTTTTGCTCTTTAAAGCTACCACGGAACTACATGAACGACTGGAAAATCGTGACCATGACAGCGGTCAAGGAAAAGGCTACGCCAGTTTCTGGATAGTGGTGACGCAGATCGTTATCCTTGATGCGGTCTTCTCCCTCGATGCGGTGATTACGGCTGTCGGCATGGTGAACCACTTGCCGGTGATGATGGCGGCAGTTGTTATTGCTATGGCAGTGATGCTACTGGCGTCGAAACCATTGACGCGCTTTGTTAACCAACATCCGACAGTGGTCGTGCTCTGTTTGAGCTTCCTGCTGATGATTGGTCTGAGTCTGGTAGCAGAAGGTTTTGGTTTCCATATACCGAAAGGCTACCTCTATGCCGCGATCGGGTTCTCTATTGTTATTGAGATCTTTAACCAGATTGCGCGGCGCAATTTTATTCGCAATCAGTCACATCTGCCGCTGCGCGCACGTACGGCGGATGCCATTCTCCGTCTGATGGGCGGGCGTCGTCAGGCCAGCCAGCAGGCAGAAACAGACAATCAGGCAACGGTATCGGTATCGGAAGGCGCGTTTGCTGAAGAAGAGCGCTATATGATCAATGGCGTGTTGACACTGGCTTCCCGTTCGCTGCGCAGCATTATGACGCCGCGTGGTGACATCAGTTGGGTGGATGCCAACCTGAGTGTTGAGCAGATCCGCCAGCAGTTGCTCTCGTCGCCGCACAGCCTGTTCCCTGTCTGTCGCGGCGAGCTGGATGAAGTTATAGGTATCGTGCGCGCCAAGGAGATGCTGGTGGCATTAGAAGAGGGGGCAGATGTTACAGCTCTCGCTTCAGCAACGCCTGCCATCATCGTACCTGAGACACTAGACCCGATTAAGCTTCTGGGTGTGTTGCGTCGCGCCCGCGGTAGCTTCGTCATCGTCACCAATGAATTTGGCGTTGTGCAGGGCTTAGTTACGCCGCTGGATGTGCTGGAAGCGATTGCGGGTGAGTTCCCGGATGCCGATGAGACGCCGGAAATTGTGGCGGATGGCGATGGCTGGCTGGTAAAAGGCACCACCGACTTGCATGCGTTGCAGCACACATTGGGGCTGGATCATCTGGTTAACGAAGATGAAGATATCGCGACTGTGGCCGGTCTGGTGATCTCAGCGAAAGGTCAGATTCCTCCCGCTGGGGAGACGCTGGAGATTGCCCCCTTGAAAATCACGGTCATTGAGGCCAATGACTACCGTGTCGATTTGGTCCGTATTGTTAAAGAGCAGCCAGCCAGCGATGAAGAGGAGTAGTCCTTAGCTGGGTACGAGCGGCATTAACTGATCGTTATGTTTTGCTGGCGGGGGGCAGTTCCCCGCCAGCCATGCCGGAAAGTCCTGGATGGGCATTGGTTTGGCAAATAAATATCCTTGTAATGTTTGTACTCCGCGCTGACGCAAGTAATTTACTTGCTCCAGTGTTTCTACCCCTTCGGCTACCAGTTCGATATGGAGACGCTTTCCAAGATCGATAATCATCTCTGTGACTTTAGAATTTACTGAGTCCGTACCAATGGCAGTCGTGAAAGATTTATCAATCTTCAGAACATCAGGATGCAATCTTTCCAGCCAGGCGAAAGAGCTGTTGCCTGTGCCAAAATCATCAATTGCGATTTTTGCGCCTTTACGGTGAAGCTCACGCATTATGCGCGAATCCACATCCAGTAATACATGACGCTCGGTAAGTTCGATAATGAGTTGCTGCTGCGGATGTGCGCTAAACCAGTAGAGGTTTAAATCTTTTAATAGCTCACCGCGCCGCAAATGGCTTGGGGCAATATTAATGCCGATATGAAAGTGTTTATCCGCAGGGAAAAAATGTAGCCGTTGCTGGGTTTCAGTTAATACATAGCGGGTAAGGGGGACTATCAGGCGCTGTTCTTCAGCAACAGGAATAAACACGTCAGGAGAGATCCAACCCTGACGCGGGTTATGCCAGCGTAGCAAAATTTCGACACCGTCACATCGCTGGTTTTTAGCATCTATCAGCGGTTGGCAGAAAAGTTCGAACTCATGAGATTCCATACCCAGATTGATCTCTCTTGCAAAACTCATTCTTCCGGCTGTAAGAAACCACACAATAATGCCAGCCATCAGACTGAGCATAATCGCCAGAGGGAGTTGTGAAGGCAGCGCCTTTAGCGCCAGTACGCTGGCTCCCGGGCTGTTGACACTGACAGCCAGAGGAAAGCGAGTGGAGCGGTACTCATAGCGAATCTCATTCTGCAATGGCGGTAGAGAATCCATAATACCTTTGCCAAGAACCAGATGGCGATTATTGACGCTAAGACTGACCCCCGTTATCAAGGGTTCCTGCGGTTCCAGCATTAACGTACTCAACAATCCTATATTCACAATATCCAGCATGCCACTTTGACCATCCGCGCTAGTCGGGTACCACATAAGTAGCATCGGTTGACCTATAAGTACGGAACGATCGATTGACAATACCAGTTGAGGCTGCTTTGCCGGCAAAGAAGGCTGGATTTGCCCAACCGGTTCATTGCGGGCCCCCAACACGCTAGAGCAGTAAACTATTCCTCTATTAACCAGGGCAATAGCTCGTACAGTTTGCACACTTGCTGCCTGTTTACGCAGTTCCAAATGGATATCATTGCAGGGCATACCAACCAAAGAGGCCAGGGGTTTACGAATCGCATCCAAAGGCAGGATTAAGCGTTCAAGTGTATGCACCGCATGGCTGGTGAATGCCAGCAGATGTTGCTGATTTAAGTTCCGCTCCGAAATAAAACGTAAGGTAAGGGTGCCAAACAACGTTGCGAGAGCAAACAACACGCAGACAATAGCGCGTTTCCGCCGATAACTTTTGATGACCAACTGAGCTGTCTGCATGCCGTGATCGCCTGTATGGTTTCTGACGACTTCTGCTGTCAGAACATACCAAGTGTAGTGGCGGATCAAACAAGCGGCGAATAAAACAGCACTCTTTCATTAGGTGAAAAACGCCGTGCAGACCACGGCGTTGGGGGGATCAATCACACTGTACTTTTATGGCCAGACCACCGCGGGATGTTTCGCGATATTTGGCGTTCATATCTTTGCCAGTTTCGTACATTGTCTCGATCACTTTATCCAGCGAAACGCGCGCAGCGCTGGTACGGCGTAACGCCATACGTGAAGCATTGATGGCTTTCACCGAAGCAATGGCATTACGCTCAATACAAGGGACCTGGACCTGACCGGCAACCGGGTCGCACGTTAAGCCAAGGTTGTGTTCCATGCCAATCTCTGCGGCGACACACACCAGCTCAGGGCTTGCGCCCAGCAGTTCGGCAAGACCAGCTGCTGCCATGGAGCAGGCTACGCCGACTTCACCCTGACAGCCCACTTCCGCGCCGGAGATAGACGCATTCATTTTATAAAGCGCGCCAATGGCTCCCGCAGCAAGGAAATAGCGGATATAGATATCGGCAGTGACCGGCTCGATAAAATGATCATAATAGGCCAGCACCGCAGGGACAATGCCACATGCACCGTTGGTCGGAGCGGTCACCACACGGCCACCGGCTGCATTCTCTTCGTTAACTGCCAGCGCGAACATATTTACCCAGTCGATGACGTTCATTGGATCGCTGGAGAGTTTATCGCTGGCAACCAGCAGACGGCGCAACGCTGAAGCACGTCGTGGCACACGCAGCGGCCCGGGTAAGACGCCTTCGGTATTCATACCGCGATCGATACAGGCGCGCATTGTCGCCCAGACATGGGCAAAATAGTCTTCAATCTCTTGTTTCGAGTGCAGCGCCAGCTCGTTTTTCATGACTAAACCTGAAACGGACAAGCCGGTCTCTTTGCAGTACTCCAGCAGTTGAGCTGCGGAGTTGAAAGCATAGGGTACGCTGACGGCGCTGGTGGTCTCTTTACCAAAATGTTCTTCGTCAACGATAAAACCGCCGCCGATGGAATAATAGGTTTTACTGTAAACACTATCTTCACCGCTCAGGGCGGTGATACGCATCCCGTTTTCATGTAGAGAGAGATTATCGCTATGAAAACGCATCCCCCCGTTCTGCGGAAAATCGACTTCATGACGCCCCTGCGCTAACAGCAGACGTCCGCGGTTTTCTACATCGCGGATAAAGGCAGGGATAGCATCAATATCGACAGTCGCTGGCTCGTTACCCGCCAGCCCCATAATAATGGCAATGTCGGTATGATGGCCTTTGCCGGTGAGTGAAAGCGAACCATAGACATCGACAACCACACGGGTGACGCGCTCAAGCAAGCCTTTTTCGACCAGATCATCGACGAACTGCTTACCGGCCTTCATGGGGCCAACAGTATGGGAAGATGAGGGACCAATCCCCACCTTGAACATGTCGAATATACTAATCACATTAACACTCCTGACAGGGTTACCGGGTCTCCGGTAACGATGTAATAATTGCGCATAGTGTAAGAGGGATACCTCTTTTCGGCTAAACTATTCACATGAATTTAACTAATAGTTAAACCTGATTTTCCTAATAGCGAAAAGGTATTCTCTCACACTCGTCAAGGTGCGTAAGTAAAATATAGTCAAGGTTTGCGCCCGATCTGTAGCGCAAGCTGGCGAATGATCCCTGCGGTCATGCCCCAGACAAAGTAATGCTGATACCAGGACAACCATACGCGATGGGCGTTGCCGTGACGGTGTACGTCCAGCGGATGATAGCGCCCGAGACGCAGCGCTTCCTCCAGTGGCATCTCAAACACGGCCGCCACCTCATCTTCACTGGCGTGATAAGGCAAATCAGGTGGAATAATACCCACCACCGGGGTGACCCGGAAGCCGGTCACGCTATCAACCGGTGGCAGAACGCCGATGACTTCAACTGACGCCGGCGGAATGGCTACCTCTTCCTCAGCTTCACGCAGTGCAGCGGCGATGAGGGAAGCATCAGTGCTGTCAACCGCGCCCCCTGGAAACGCCACCTGACCGGCATGTTTACGTAACAAGGGGGAGCGTTGTGTCAACAATAAACCGGGCTGGTCACGACGGACAACCGGCACCAGGACGGCGGCCTGACGTGAGTTTGCGACCCCAGGGTTAAGCTGGGGCCGCAGCAATTGAAAGCGCGATAAAAATTCATTGAGAGTTAAAGCGGATTGCTCCACGAATCAGTTCTCCAGTTTTCGCAGGATACGATTAACTTTATCAAAGGTTTCCTGATATTCCGCCTCTTCATCGCTGTCTGCGACAATGCCCCCGCCAGCCGAACAGTAGATCTGCCCCTGTAGCGCAGTCAGGGTACGGATAGTGATGCTGGTATCCATATTGCCGCAAAAACTGAGATAGCCGATGGAACCACACCAGGCGTTACGCCGCTGCGGCTCCAGCTCATCAATGATCTCCATCGCCCGCACTTTGGGCGCGCCAGTTATCGACCCACCGGGAAACGCGGCACGCAGCAGATCGCAGGCATGACAATCCGCGAGCAGCCTGGCGGTGATCGTACTGACTAAGTGGTGTATCGCCGGGAACGGCTCAACGGCAAAGAGTTCCGGTACGCGTACGGAACCCGGTACTGCCACGCGGCCAATATCGTTACGCATTAAATCCACGATCATCAGATTTTCAGCGCGATCTTTTGGTGAGGCGGCAAGTTTTTCTGCTTGCAGGGCATCGGCCTGAGCATCAGTCAGTCGGGGCAGAGTGCCTTTGATTGGGCGTGTTTCAATATCATCACCCGTCAGGCGGATAAAACGCTCAGGCGACAAACTGAGAATCGCTCCCTGCGCCAGACGTAAAAAAGCGCTGAATGGTGCGCGGTTCTCCTGGTTCAACCGGCAAAAAGCTTGCCATTCATCTCCGCGATAGTGCGCCTGAAAACGTTGGGCAAGATTAACTTGATAACAGTCACCGCTCTGTAACCATCTCTGCACCTGGCGAAATTTCTCACCGTACTCCGCGCGAGTCATATTTGCCTGCCACGGAGAAGTAAGCCGGAAAGCCTCACCTGGCTGAGGCGTTTGCGCCTTCAGCCAGGCGTGCCGCGCATGAACATTGCTATGGCTGAGTAATGTCACTTGTTGTCGTTGATGATCCACTATCAGCGCCCAGTCATAAATCGCAACGGCCATGTCCGGCAATGTGATATCCTGCGCTGCGAGTGAGGGCAGCTTTTCAAAACGGCGGTCTAAATCGTAACCAAATAGCCCCAGCGCGCCGCCCTGAAAAGGGAGGTCCGCATTTGTCTTTGTCACAATGCCGCAGCGCTCCAGCGCCTGCTTCAATAACAATAACGGGTCATCGCCTAACTGCTGTGTACCGCGATGTTCTGCAACGGTCGTAATATCACCGCAGGTGGTGAGCGTAGTAATAGGATCGGCGACCACAATATCAAAGCGATTATGCGCATGTTGCGCAAAACCAGAATGGAGCAGCATTGCCCAGGGCTGATGGCTAAGCGGGGCAAAATAGTGTTCGGCGGCGTCCTGACGCCACGGTAAAGAGATAACGGCGGGGGAAGTGCTGTTCATTGTTCCTGACTCATGTGCGTCTGCGCTGGCGATAAGCACGGGCGCATGAAATAATTAGCGTCGATAATTTAGCAGGAGTTAGTCATGTTTGCAGGTTTACCTTCGCTCACTCATGAGCAACAGCAAAAAGCAGTCGAGCGTATCCAGGCGTTAATGTCCGAGGGGATGAGTAGCGGCGAGGCGATTACGCAGGTCGCAAAAGAGTTGCGCGCCAGCCATACGGGTGAGCGGATTGTGGCGCGCTTTGAAGATGAAGAGGAAGATGAGTAGTTACACCGCAGCGATAATTTTGATTTCCACCTTATAACGAGGATTCATCAGTTTCGCCTGCACAGTACAACGCACCGGTGCCTTTCCGGCTACGACCCAGCTATCCCACGCGCGGTTCATCGCCGCGAAATCTTCACCGTCGGCAAGGAAAATGGTGGCATCAAGGATGCGTGTTTTATCGCTGCCCTGGCTCTTTAGCATCGCATCGATCTGTGCCAGCGTGTTGGCTGTCTGTTCGAATGCATCAGCATCAAGATTTTCTGGCACGCCGGTGTAGTAAAGTGTCTGGTTGTGGATCACCGCATCAGACCAGCGAGCTGCGGCATCGATTCGCACAATTGTCATTATTTTTTCCTTACTCTCTTTTATGGATACCTGCTAAGGGTGGCACAGAAACCTGGCTGGCGTAAATCCGTGCGTCCTGACATAATCACTGGCGATTTAACCAGGGGGTAGTGTGACGGACGATTTTGCAGCAGATGGCCAATTGGCCAAAGCGATACCCGGCTTCAGGCCGCGAGAGCCACAACGTCAGATGGCGCACGCCGTGACAGAGGCTATCACCAAAACGCAGCCGCTGGTGGTCGAAGCGGGAACCGGCACCGGAAAAACCTATGCCTACCTGGCCCCTGCGTTACGCGCGGGGAAGAAGGTGATCATCTCTACCGGCTCGAAAGCCCTTCAGGATCAGCTCTATAGCCGTGACCTTCCCACCGTAGCCACTGCACTGGCGTTCACCGGGCGCACCGCCCTGCTGAAAGGGCGCTCCAATTACCTGTGTATCGAAAGGCTGGAACAACAAGCGCTGGCGGGCGGTGATTTACCGGTTCAGACGCTGAGCGATGTGGTGTTACTGCGATCGTGGTCCAATCAAACCACCGACGGCGATATCAGCACCTGCGCCAGCGTTGCTGAAGATTCGCCGGCCTGGCCGCTGGTTACCAGTACAAATGACAACTGTCTGGGCAGCGATTGCCCGATGTACAAAGACTGTTTTGTGGTGAAGGCGCGAAAAAAAGCGATGGATGCCGACGTAGTAGTGGTTAACCATCATCTCTTTCTTGCGGATATGGTGGTGAAAGAGAGCGGTTTCGGCGAGCTGATTCCCGAGGCTGAAGTGCTGATCTTTGATGAAGCACACCAGCTACCCGATATCGCCAGCCAGTACTTTGGCCAGTCTCTTTCCAGCCGACAGTTACAGGATTTGGCGAAAGATTTCACCATCGCCTATCGCACTGAACTTAAAGATACCGCCCAGTTACAAAAATGTGCCGACCGGCTGGCGCAAAGCGCGCAGGATTTTCGCCTGCAACTTGGCGAGCCAGGCTATCGCGGCAATCTGCGGCAATTACTGGCTGATGCCTCTATTCAGCGCGCATTTCTGCTGCTTGATGATGCGCTGGAGCTCTGTTATGACGTGGCGAAACTCTCTCTTGGGCGTTCGGCGCTATTAGATGCGGCTTTCGAGCGCGCGACACTCTATCGCGCACGTCTGAAGCGGTTAAAAGAGATTAATCAACCGGGCTTTAGTTATTGGTATGAGTGCACTTCACGCCACTTCACTCTTGCGCTGACGCCGCTGACGGTTGCGGATAAATTCAAAGAGGTGATGGCGCAAAAGAAAGGGGCATGGATTTTTACCTCAGCAACGCTCTCTGTGAATGAGGATCTGCATCACTTCACCACCCGACTCGGCATTGACGAGGCTGAATCATTACTGCTGCCCAGCCCGTTTGATTATCAACGCCAGGCGTTGTTGTGCGTGCCACGTAATTTACCGCAAACGAATCAGCCTGGAGCTGCGCGTCAACTGGCTTCGATGCTCAGACCGATAATCGAAGCCAACAATGGTCGCTGCTTTATGCTCTGTACCTCCCACGCCATGATGCGCGATCTGGCGGAGCAGTTTCGTGCGACGATGACCTTACCTGTGCTATTGCAGGGTGAAACCAGTAAAGGACAGCTGTTGCAGCAGTTTGTTAATGCGGGTAACGCGTTACTGGTCGCTACCAGCAGTTTTTGGGAGGGGGTTGACGTGCGTGGCGATGCGCTCTCACTGGTTATTATCGATAAGCTACCCTTTACCTCGCCGGAAGATCCGCTATTAAAAGCGCGCATGGAAGATTGTCGCTTGCGTGGTGGCGATCCTTTCGATGAAGTACAATTACCTGATGCAGTTATTACTCTCAAACAGGGGGTTGGACGGCTGATACGGGATGTTGATGATCGCGGTGTGTTGGTAATTTGTGATAACCGACTGGTGATGCGACCCTATGGCGCTGTATTCCTTGCCAGTTTGCCACCCGCACCCCGTACGCGAGATATCCGGCGCGCGGTAGAGTTTCTATCCTCTCCGTCGGCGCAGTAATTTGCGGCGGAGTGTGATAAGATGCGCGCCATTTTGTTGAATGTGGATTGCTATTACCCATGCGAATTCTGGCAATTGATACCGCCACAGAAGCCTGTTCAGTCGCACTGTGGAACGACGGTACAACCTTCGCTCACTTCGAACTTTGTCCCCGTGAACACACGCAGCGCATCCTGCCTCTGGTTAAAGATGTGCTTAACGATGCCGATCTAACACTAACGCAACTTGATGCCCTCGCTTTTGGTCGTGGGCCGGGAAGCTTTACCGGCGTACGTATTGGCATTGGTATCGCTCAGGGGTTGGCGCTAGGCGCGGAATTGCCAATGATTGGCGTCTCGACGCTGGCAACGATGGCGCAGGGCGCATGGCGCAAAACTGGCGCCAGTCGGGTGCTGACAGCGATTGATGCGCGCATGGGTGAGGTTTACTGGGCGGAATATCAACGTGATGAAAATGGCGTATGGCAGGGCGAAGAGACAGAAGCGGTGCTCAAGCCTGAAGCGGTAAAAGAACGCCTACAACAGCTTGAAGGTCAATGGGTAACGGTGGGCACTGGCTGGCAAGCCTGGCCGGATATGGCTCAGGGTAGTTTAGTCACGCTCAGCGATGGCGAGGTTTTGCTGCCCGCGGCGGAAGATATGCTACCCATTGCGCGTCAGCTGCTGGCCGCGCAGAAGACCGTCGCCGTTGAGCATGCCGAACCAGTATATTTGCGTAATGAAGTGGCGTGGAAGAAACTTCCGGGCCGGGAATGAATCTCAGTATTACAAGCTGAGTTAAGGAGTCGCATCATGGCGGGTCAAAGAAAAGTTAGGCGTGTGCTGCTGGCAGCCCTTGCCGTAGCGGCGCTAAGCGGGTGTGTTACTGTGCCTGAGGCGATTAAAGGAACTACTGCTACACCGCAAGAAGATCTTGTGCGGGTAATGAATGCACCATCGCTCTATATCGGCCAGGAAGGGCGATTTGGTGGCAAAGTCATCGATATACAAAACCAGCAGGGTAAAACCAGGCTGGAAATCGCTACCGTGCCTCTTGATAGCGCTGCACGCCCCATCCTGGGCCAGCCCTCTGTCGGTCGCATTTATGCCGAGGTGAATGGCTTCCTCGATCCTGTCGACTTCAACAACCAACTGGTCACTGTAGTGGGGCCAATCACCGGAACCGTTGAAGGTAAAATCGGTAACGCGCCGTACAAATTTATGGTCATGCAGGCTAATGGCTATAAACGCTGGCATCTGACGCAGCAAGTCGTAATGCCGCCACAACCAATTGACCCCTGGTTCTGGGGTCCACATCCCTGGCGCCATGGTTACAGCGGGTGGGAGTGGTATAACCCCGCACCGGCGCGCGTTCAAACGATAGTGACAGAATAACCCTTTGTTATATCAATAAAAAGAAACAGCGGCCGGTCCGCTGTTTCTGTGTTTACTTTTGTCTTAAAAAAATAATTAGTGACGGGCTTCGCAACCTTAGTTGTGCTCACTTATTAAACTGGTACGCTGAGTTAATATTATGTTAACGGTTTGTTTAATAACAGGGGTTGTGATGACCAGAAATACTCATTTCAGAGGTGATTCATTGAAGAAGGTTTGGCTTAACCGATATCCCGCCGATGTGCCTGCGGAGATCAACCCCGACCGTTATCAATCCCTGGTAGAACTTTTTGAAAACGCTACAGCGCGTTATGCCGATCAGCCCGCTTTCATCAACATGGGCGAGGTAATGACCTTCCGTAAACTGGAAGAGCGCAGCCGGGCATTTGCGGCTTATTTGCAACAAGGATTGGGGTTAAAAAAAGGCGATCGTGTCGCATTGATGATGCCAAACCTGCTGCAATACCCCGTCGCACTGTTCGGTATTTTGCGCGCCGGAATGATTGTCGTGAATGTTAACCCGCTTTATACGCCGCGCGAACTGGAACATCAGCTTAACGATAGTGGCGCGTCGGCTATTGTTATTGTCTCTAACTTTGCTCATACGCTGGAAAAAGTGGTCGAAAAGACCCAGGTGCGCCATGTGATCCTTACCCGCATGGGGGATCAGCTTTCCACCGCAAAGGGAACATTAGTTAACTTTGTCGTTAAATATGTGAAACGGCTGGTGCCGAAATATCATTTGCCGGACGCTATCTCATTTCGTAGTGCGCTTCAGCATGGGTATCGTATGCAATACGTTAAGCCTGAAGTCGTGTCTGAAGATCTTGCCTTTCTGCAATATACCGGCGGGACGACGGGAGTAGCGAAAGGCGCGATGTTGACGCATCGTAATATGCTGGCGAATCTCGAACAGGTCAATGCGACCTATGGGCCATTGCTGCATCGCGGTAAAGAGCTGGTCGTAACAGCATTACCGCTGTATCACATCTTCGCTCTGACGATTAATTGCCTGTTGTTTATCGAATTAGGCGGGCAAAACCTGTTGATTACCAATCCACGAGATATCCCCGGCCTGGTAAAAGAGCTGGGGAAATATCCGTTTACCGCCATAACAGGGGTAAATACCCTGTTTAATGCGCTGCTAAATAATCAGGAGTTCAATAAACTCGACTTCTCCACGCTCAATTTGTCAGCTGGCGGGGGTATGCCGGTACAACAAGCCGTGGCGGAGCGCTGGGTTAAGCTGACCGGGCAGTATCTGCTGGAGGGCTATGGCCTGACAGAGTGTGCGCCGCTGGTGAGCGTGAACCCACATGATATTGACTATCATAGCGGCAGTATCGGGCTGCCGGTGCCCTCTACCGAAGTGAGGCTGATAGATGACAACGGCAACGAAGTCGCGGTGGGCGAGCAGGGTGAGCTCTGTGTAAAAGGGCCGCAGGTAATGTTGGGGTACTGGCAGCGCCCGGATGCAACCGATGAGATAATCCATGATAGTTGGCTCTCTACCGGCGATATTGCCGTGATGGACGAAGAGGGTTTTCTGCGCATTGTCGATCGCAAAAAAGATATGATTCTGGTTTCCGGTTTCAATGTCTATCCAAACGAAATTGAAGATGTCGTGATGCAGCATTCTGGCGTACAGGAAGTTGCGGCAGTGGGTGTACCATCGGAAAATAGCGGAGAAGCGGTAAAACTCTTCGTGGTTAAAAAAGATGCGGCACTCAGTGAAGAGGCGTTGATTGCGTTTTGTCGCCGCCAGCTTACCGGTTATAAGGTGCCGAAACTGGTAGAGTTTCGCACAGAGCTGCCAAAATCAAACGTCGGCAAAATTTTGCGGCGAGAATTGCGTGACGAAGCGCGCGGCAAAGTGGACAATAAAGCCTGAGCTATGCGTTAGTCGCCCGACGCCGGTTAAGCCGGCGTTTTTTATGGGCGCAAACTAAAGAGAAAATGATTTGAATTACCAGATGATAACGACCAATGATGCGCTGTCCGCACTGTGTGAAGCTGCCAGCGCCTTTCCAGCCATTGCTCTGGATACGGAATTTGTCCGTACTCGTACTTACTATCCGCAACTGGGCTTAATTCAGTTGTATGACGGTGAGCGGGTAGCGTTGATCGATCCGCTCTCCATTACGGACTGGACGTCGTTTCGCGATCTGTTGGTCAATCCGCAGGTGACTAAATTTCTCCACGCTGGCAGTGAAGATCTGGAGGTATTCCTTAATGCGTTCGGTGTGCAGCCGCAACCGATGATCGATACTCAAATTCTGGCAGCGTTTTGTGGACGTCCGCTCTCATGGGGATTTGCCGCAATGGTGGAAGAGTTCACCGGCCTGACAATCGATAAGAGCGAATCCCGTACCGATTGGCTGGCGCGCCCGTTGACCGAACGTCAGTGCGATTACGCCGCGGCGGATGTCTGGTATCTACTTCCCATTGCCAATAAATTGGTGGCGGAAACAGAGCAGGCGGGCCGTCTGAACGCCGCACTTGATGAGTGCCGTCTGATGATGCAGCGTCGCCAGGAGGTACTGGCTCCCGAAGATGCATGGCGCGAGATATCTAACGCCTGGCAGCTGCGTACGCGCCAGTTGGCATGTCTGCAACTTCTGGCGGCATGGCGACTGCGTAAAGCGCGCGAGCGCGATCTAGCGGTCAATTTTGTGGTACGTGAAGAGAATTTGTGGGCGGTAGCGCGCTATATGCCAGGCAGCATGGGTGAGCTGGATAGCATCGGCCTCTCCGGCAGTGAAATCCGTTTCCATGGTAAAACATTGCTGGCTTTGGTTGCTCAGGCTCAGGAACTGCCGGAAGAGGCTCTGCCGGAACCCCTAATTAACCTGATGGATGTTCCCGGCTACCGCAAAGCGTTCAAAGCGATCAAAGCGCTGGTGCAAAGTGTGAGTGACAGCGAGAAAGTTAGTGCAGAACTGCTGGCATCACGCCGCCAGATTAATCAATTATTAAACTGGCACTGGAAATTAAAGCCGCAGAAAACTGAGCCGGAATTATTAAGTGGCTGGCGTGGAGAAATGATGGGCGAACCACTTAAAAAACTATTGGCAGAATACCCCAAAGAATAACTGTAGATAAATACAGTGTAAGGGTGAAATAGACGAAAAAGGCAGAAATAATTCTGCCTTTTTACTGCCTGAAATAGCGACGAAAATTATTTCGTCTCTTCAGTTTCCGGCAGGGTAACGTTAAGTTCCAGAATGGAAATATCATCTCCTTTCTGTTCCAGTTGTACCGTCACCATTTCAGGATCAATTTGCACATATTTGCAAATGACTTCCAGAATATCCCGCTTTAACTGCGGTAAATAATGGGGCTCGGCGTCGCTACGGCGACGCTCAGCGACAATAATCTGCAAGCGCTCTTTCGCAATGCTAGCGGTGTTCTTTTTTCTGGAGAGAAAAAAGTCGAGTAATGCCATAATTTATCCTCCGAACAGGCGTTTGAGGAAACCTTTCTTCTCTTCTTCGACGAAGCGGAAAGGGCGATCTTCTCCCAGCAGACGTTCCACAGCATCAGCATAGGCCTTACCGGCATCGGCGGTAATATCCAGGATCACGGGTTCGCCCTGGTTCGATGCGCGTAACACCGACTGATCTTCCGGAATCACGCCGAGCAGTTTGATACGCAGAATTTCCAGCACATCTTCCATGCTCAGCATGTCGCCCTTATTAACGCGTCCCGGGTTGTAGCGGGTCAACAGTAAATGCTCTTTAATTGGCTCTTCGCCATTTTCCGCGCGTCGGGATTTTGACGCCAGAATACCCAGAATCCGGTCAGAATCTCGCACAGAGGAGACCTCTGGGTTAGTAGTGATGATAGCCTCATCGGCGAAGTAGAGCGCCATCAGTGCGCCAGTTTCAATACCCGCTGGCGAATCACACACGATAAACTCGAAGTCCATTTTTTTAAGCTCTTCGAGCACTTTATCAACGCCTTCGCGGGTTAGCGCATCCTTATCGCGGGTTTGCGACGCCGGGAGAATATAGAGATTTTCCGTGCGCTTATCTCTTATTAACGCCTGGTTGAGCGTTGCATCACCCTGGATAACGTTAACGAAATCGTAAACCACGCGGCGCTCACAGCCCATAATCAGATCGAGGTTGCGCAGCCCAATATCGAAATCAATAACGACAGTTTTTTTGCCTTTCAGGGCTAAACCAGTAGCGATGGCCGCGCTGGAGGTGGTCTTGCCGACGCCCCCTTTACCCGAAGTAACAACAATAATGCGTGCCATATGAGTTCCTTGTTAAAAGGGCTTAGTTTAAGGGTTGAATTGTCAAAGCGTTGTCAGCTACCAGCAGACGAGCCGCTTTGCCATAAAATTCGGCCGGGATTTGATCGCTCAGCCAGTATTCTCCCGCGATAGAGACCAGCTCTGGCGTGAGATGAGTACAAAATATTTGCGCTTCTTTGTCGCCACCAGCCCCCGCCAGTGCGCGACCGCGCATCATGCCATAGACGTGGATGTTACCATCAGCGATGAGCTCAGCGCCTGCACTAACATGGCTGGTGACAATAAGGTCACAATTTGGCGCATAGATTCGCTGTCCTGAACGCACAGGTGAATCAATGAGCCGTGTTTTGGTCTTGGGGGGGATGACGGGAGCGGATTCCGATTTGCTGGCCTTTCGCGACGCCTGCTCTTTTCCTTCCGAAAGAATAGGCAAGCCGGCGCGCTCAATTTCCGCTTTTAGTTCAATATCCTTGCAACCGCTTATCCCCACCACCCGCAGCCCGGTCTCGCTAATCACTTCCTGCAGGTGGGCCCAGTTAACGGGGCCTTCCAGAGCCGAGACATTGATGACAACGGGAGCGTGTTGCAAAAAAGCCGGAGCCTGAGCAATCTTGTCTTCTAACGCCTGACGAATAATATCGGGTTTTGCATCATGCAAATGAACCACAGATAAGGTAAAACTACTGCCTTTTAGCTCAATGGGCGTATTTGACATCCTGACCTTACTCAATTTGCTATTATCACCCGAACACGGAGTGATATTCCGAAGACTTAATGGCATGTTATAGTTACTGGTATATTCAGGCAAGTAACCACCCGCTAAAACCGAGTAAAAGTATGTTTTGTGTGATCTACAGAAGTACGCGTCGTGAACAAACCTATCTCTATGTGGAAAAGAAAGACGACTTTTCTCGTGTGCCAGAGACATTACTGCAAAGTTTCGGACAGCCGCAGTTGACAATGATTTTACCGCTTGATGGGCGTAAAAAACTGGTCGGTGCGGATCTGCAGAAAGTTAAAGAGGCACTCGCCACCAAGGGATATTATTTACAGTTGCCACCGCCACCGGAAAACCTATTGCAACAACATCTGGCTGAGATCAATAAAGAATAAAGGGTAACCTTTTAGACGGCGGACTTTTCCGCCGTTTCTTATTGCGTGATGTAGAAAAGAATTCACTTAAGGTTATTTGACAAACCGCAAGGGGAAACGGATAGTCATTTTTCGCTCATGTTCAACGTCTTAAGCAGGGGAAAAAAATGTATCAACATCACAACTGGCAGGGCGCACTGCTGGATTACCCGGTGAGTAAAGTAGTTTGCGTTGGCAGTAACTATGCGAAACATATTCAGGAGATGGGCAGTGCCACTCCCGAGGAGCCGGTGCTGTTTATTAAACCCGAAACGGCGCTCTGTGATATTCGACAACCACTGGGCTTACCGCAGGGTCTCGGCTCAGTCCATCATGAAATTGAGTTAGCGGTATTGATTGGCGCAACATTACGCCAGGCGACAGAAGATCATGTGCAGAAAGCCATTGCCGGTTATGGTGTTGCGCTGGATCTCACGCTGCGTGATATTCAGGGCAAAATGAAGAAAGCAGGGCAGCCGTGGGAAAAAGCCAAAGCCTTTGATAACTCTTGTCCTATTTCTGGCTTTATTCCGGCAGGGGAGTTTGACAGCGATCCGCAGGATACGCCGCTCAGTCTGAAAATTAACGGCCAACTGCGCCAGCAAGGTACGACAGCGGACATGATCCACAAAATTGTGCCGTTAATTGCGTATATGAGCCGCTTCTTTACCCTCAAAGCCGGTGATGTGATCCTTACCGGAACACCTGAAGGGGTGGGGCCATTACACAGTGGCGATGAGCTGGAAGTGAGCTTTAACGGCCTTTCTCTCACCACGCGCGTTCTTTAAACGATTTTGCCGCCTGTTTCGGGCGGCAAAACTTGCATCCGCCTGCCAGACTGGTTATAAGGTGCACCCTGGTATTCAACGGCGGATGATATTATGAGCGACACTCCTTTCTGGCAAAGCAAAACTCTCGACCAAATGACGGACGCCGAGTGGGAATCGCTCTGTGATGGCTGCGGGCAATGCTGCCTGCATAAGCTGATGGATGAAGATAGTGACGAGATCTACTTCACCAATGTTGCCTGTCGTCAGTTAAATATCAAAACCTGCCAGTGCCGTAACTACGAACGCCGCTTCGAGTATGAGCCAGACTGCATCAAACTGACCCGCGAGAATTTACCTACTTTTGCATGGCTGCCGCCCAGTTGCGCTTATCGCTTATTGGCGGAAGGCAAAACGTTACCGTTATGGCATCCGTTGCGTACTGGCTCAAAGGCCGCAATGCACGCGGAGCGTATCTCCGTGCGCCATATTGCGGTTAAAGAGTCAGAGGTTCGTGACTGGCAGGATCATATATTGAACAAACCGGAGTGGGCGGATTGAGACGTTGAGCTGAAAGGGGTTTTGTCTTACTGATTTCGTGCCTGGACCGTCTGTGGGGCAATTCCGCCAAAGTTCGCATTCAAAATATCCATCTGGTTACCATTAGTATTGCAACACATTCTGGCCTTTACGGTATGTCATTGTGCACGAAGCAAATAACATCAATGAAATCATCAAGCGTAAGTTTCAGACTAGCCTGGTATAGATTTTTCTGAGTCTCACAAAAATAAGCAGCATTGTCTTGTGGGCACACTTTACAGTACATGAATCTGACGATAAGCACCCGATCATCATGAGATAAAAGAGATGATGCGCAGTGGAATTGACCACAAGGGTGTGTTCGACATCCTCAATTTAGCAGAGCAGAAGTCTGTCTTTGAGTGGCCTAAGGTCTGGAAGATGACACTGGCAGGACTGGATATGGTTGAATAGATATCTGACCCGATGGATTATTTGTTTCAGGGGCGTCATGGAACCTGTGCACCTCAGACTGCAGGTTTATAAGCTGGCTAAAAAGCGCAAGCAGTGGCATAACACCGACTCATATCTTAATAGATAATCATAAGGATTGGATTATGACGGCTTCTACATTCGATGCAGTCGACTTTTTTTCTAAGGCAGGTGTGGGAATCATTACTGGAGTTGTAGCAGCAATTGTTACAGCGAAAGTTGCTTTGAGCAGGTTTTATCATGAGAAATGGTGGGAAAAGAAGCATGCTTCCTATAATCAACTCATTGATAAGTTGTTTGAGATTAAAGCTATTTATGCGTATGCATCGGATTTTTATGAGGCGGAATACAATGCGAGCAGGGATGGCACCCCACCGCCGAAAGGGGCTGTGAACTGGAAGGAATTTCATCAAATAAAAGCCCAGTTACATCGTTTTTATGTTTTGGCCCCTATATCTCTAAGTTCCAACACTAGAGGTTTATTGAACGATTTCTTCAGGCAGGACGCTGAGGCAGGTCATAGCATCTATGAAGAGGGCTATCCTGATTTCATAGCCTACAACGATATGGCTTTAGCCGCTCAAAAACTCATAGATACAATTGTTCTTGATGCTGAAAAAGAGCTTAAGTTTAAGTAATTACGAAAGATTATTAATAGGGTCGCCACGGTGGCCTTTGAACAGTGGAATGATTCCAGCCTGTATCGAACAAACCGGAGTGGGCGGATTGAATATACAGAATTGCGCTCCTACAGGAGCGCACTCTTAACGCCCGAAGAGATCGCGTTTTTTCGGTTTAAATGCTTGAGCAAGCAATACCAGCAATGCAACCAGCAGGTAGGCGGCGAAGATGCCCAACAACCACTGCGGCATATCTAAGTTCAGAAATGACCATTGACGCTTGGCACAGTCGCCTGAGGCAACGAACACCGAGGGTAACCACTTGTCCAGCGGCAGCCAGGTGGGGAAACGCGCGGCAAAATCACAGGTCATAAAGGGGGTGGGATGCAACTGAATCATGGTATGTTCCCATGCGAGCTGAATCCCGCGCCAGGCGCTGTAAATCCAGATGGCAATGGCAACAAAACGTAATGGTGTTTTTGGCGCAATCACGCCGACAATACCCGCGCCCATCACGCCAAACAGCGCGCAGCGTTCATAAATGCACAGCACACAGGGTTTCAACAACATGACATGCTGGAACCACAGCGCAACCATTTCAAGTGCAAAAGCCGTCAGCGCCATCAGTAGCCATGCGCCGCGCCCATGAGAGCACTTGTTTAAATATCGCAACATAATCATTTCCCTGGAAGATGCTTAGATAACGCAGTGTAAACGAAATAACGGTTCAGGCCACCTGGGGCGACAAAAAATAATACGTAATTGAATGTTTAACATGCGGAAAGTCAAACCAGCCCGCAAAAACGCCTGAATTTTACACTTTGGTATTGCGATAGCCAACTTTATACATAATAGCCCTGCAACCATTAAGGTTAATTACTGTTAAATCGATAAAATGGAGCGGCGATCCCTTTTTTTCTTCTTGCCGTACGCTACCTGCGCCTTACGCGGTCTGGTATGATGAGCTAACTTTGCTTAGCTGTGTAATGGAAATCTCTCTATGGTCATTAAGGCGCAGAGCCCGGCGGGTTTCGCGGAAGAGTACATCATTGAAAGTATCTGGAATAATCGTTTCCCTCCGGGATCGATCCTTCCGGCAGAACGCGAACTCTCTGAACTGATTGGCGTCACTCGTACCACTTTACGTGAAGTTCTACAGCGTCTGGCCCGTGATGGCTGGCTGACCATTCAGCATGGCAAGCCCACCAAAGTGAATAACTTCTGGGAAACATCGGGCCTGAATATTCTGGAAACGCTGGCGCGTCTCGATCATGAAAGCGTTCCTCAGTTGATTGACAACTTGCTATCAGTGCGTACCAATATCTCAACGATTTTTATACGCACAGCGTTTCGTCTGCATCCGGATCAGGCACTGCAGGTGCTGGCCAGCGCACGGCAAGTGGAAGATCATGCCGACGCATTCTCTGAACTGGACTATAACGTCTTTCGCGGCCTGGCATTTGCCTCTGGTAACCCGGTTTATGGGCTAATCATCAACGGTATGAAAGGGCTTTATACCCGCATAGGTAGGCATTACTTCTCCAGCCCGGAAGCGCGTAGCCTTGCGCTCGGTTTCTATCACAAGCTTGCCGATGTCTGTGAGAACGCCCAGTACGATCAGGTTTATGAAGTCGTGCGCCGTTATGGTCATGAGAGCGGAGAGATTTGGCATCGTATGCAAAAAACAATGCCCGGCGATCTGGCTTTGCAGGTCCGTTAAAGTTTCTCTGCTAATACCTCTGCTCCTCAATGGAGGAGCAGTCTTTATACACAAATCCCTGGCGTTTCGTCGGGGATTTTTTTTGGTTTATTTCGGGCGTTATATCATTGTTTGCTCTGCTTAAAGAGCCACTCCCGAATCGGCTCTATACTATAAGCTATTCGCCAGGTATTGCGATGTCCGCTCGCACCTTCACGAGACGAGTCGTCGTCAAACACACTCTCTTTTACGAAGGCCGTATATTTTATTCGTCTTTGTTCGGCAATTAAATCATCATAAGCAAATCGGTATTGTTCCGCATCCCAATGTCCATTCCATGCGGCACGAGAGACTTTTGCTCCATATTGTTCAAGATGTTCAGTTATTGCATTAAAGCTTGGAAACGCGCCTGCATCGTCTTCTGACGCCATAAACCACAGTTTATTTTTTGCCATTGGCTTCACAAGCTCGGCATTCCATTTGCCCGCTACAAGATAGCTGGCCGCGAAGAAATCAGGATATTTTATATTCATGGCAATGGCTAACATACAACCGCCAGACTGACCTGTGACATAAATCCGTGTAGTATCTATTTTATATTCTGTTATTAGATGTTGAATTAGACGAATTGTTGTATCCAGCAATATTGATGTCCGCCAGTTATCATCAGCAATTATTTCATCATACTGGGGTGCTAATACATAGCAGGGACGTTTCATCTGTTCTGTTGGTTCAGCCCAGATAACGGCCCCCAATCCCTGAAAAAGAGTCGTAGTTGTCTGCTCACTGGTGGCTCCGGCATCGTGCATAAAGAGCACTAATGGTAATTTCTCTTTTTGGTTTTCAGGAGTAAATAAATTATATTTCAGTGTTTTTCCATTTTCACTGTCGTTATATTCTGCTTGCCTGAAATCATCGACAACCAGATTACAGACATCTTTCGTTTCCAGCGTTGAATTTTGTATGACGACGGTTGCAGAAACATCTTTATAACGAATTGTTTTGCTGAGTTTTTCTCCTGCCACCCAATTAGGTTTACCCCCTCCTTGTTCAGGAACTGGTTGCCTGGCCGTCGTATCCTGTATCGTTTCCTGCCATTCGTTTTGTGGTTTGCTGTGTTCCAGTTCAATAATCGCATACTTACCGGATTCCGCCGCAGTTAAACTAGCAGTCTGGCTAACAAAGACTTTGCTGATATGCTGGTCTTTTACTTTGAAATCTATCGTTGAAATCTCTTTATTATTTATTGGCTTTTCAAATTCAACGGCAACGGCAACGGCAACCAGACGAACACCATCACCAAAAACTTTTGTAATAGCCGTTGCATTTATCACTTTATTGTTTGTATTTGCGAATGCAATATGAGGCATTGATATTGTCAAAGCCATGCCAACACCAGTGACTAAAAACTCTCTACGTGTCATCATAAACGATTCCTTTGTTTAACGTTTAACACTAAATAAGTATTATCTTAATTAATATTGAATTTATTTACCGTAGCCCCCGGACAATATAAGTCCCAATATATTGCGCGACAGATACCCGAGCAGTATTCACATTCTGGATACTACCCCGCAATGTTTTAGTGATCCAGAACTACCAGCGGTGAACAGTTTGATGGATCGTTTAACACCGTGATATCAGCGCCGTAGAGCGTTTTCAGCGTATGCTGTGTCAGCACCTCCTGTGGTTTACCGTTAGCGACTACCCGGCCTTTTTGCATCAGCACGACGCGGTCGGCATAACGTGCGGCAAGATTAATATCGTGCAACACGCAGCAGACATTGAACTCTCGTTCCCGCTCCAACTGGCGCAATAATCGGAAAAGATGCTGCTGGTGGTGAATATCCAGCGCGGAGGTCGGTTCATCAAGAAATAACCATTTCGGTGAAGGCTCTGGCTCCCAGAGTTGTACCAGCAGACGTGCGAGTTGGACGCGCTGCTGCTCACCGCCGGAGAGTTGGCGGTAGTCGCGAGGGGCCAGTTCGAGGCAGTTGCATAAGGTCATAATCTGCGCGGTTTCATCATGAAAGTTACCCGCTCTGCGAGGATACCCGCCCATCTGGATCACTTCCTGCACGCTAAATGGAAATGCCATATGACTGCTCTGGCGCATTACTGCCCGGTGCTTTGCCAATTCGCTTATAGACCATTCATTCAACGGCTTACCCAACAGTGTACACTGGCCGCTGTCTGGTTGCAGATACCCGGTTAACTGGCGTAGCAGCGTGGATTTGCCGGCTCCATTTGGGCCGAGAATGGCAACAATTTCTCCACCGGGGAAGGTCAGTGAGACATCGTCTGTCAGCCGACGCCCATGGAGGCTATAAACCAGATGTTGTGCTGTGATCATGTCACCCTCCGGTTGCGCAATATCAACCACATAAAATACGGGCCGCCGATTAGACTGGTCAGCAATCCCACGGGCATTTCAGCCGGTTGTACTAATGTGCGGGCAAGGGTATCTGCCATCAGCAGCAGACAGGAGCCGGCCAGAGTCGAACAAGGGATAAGCCAGCGATGATTAGCCCCAGTGGTCATGCGAACCAGGTGAGGGATCACCAGACCGATAAAGCCGATTATGCCGCTCACTGAAACGGCAGCACCTACCAGCAGGGAGCTAAGTAACAACAATTGCTGGCGTTTACATTTGACGTTAACACCGAGGTAATGAGCCTCTTCGTCGCCAAGTTGAAGTAAGTTCAATGTTCCGGCAAGGCACATCGTGACCACAATAGCCGGCAGTATAAACGAACTGGCTACCAGTAGAGTCGGCCATTGTGCCTGGCCGAGATTGCCCATCATCCACAGGGTCAGTTGTCGCAGTTGTTGTTCATCGCCAATATAGCTCAGCACACCGATCGCCGCGCCACACAAGGCGTTGATGGCGATCCCGGCTAACAATAATTGCATCATACTGCCATCGCGATGGCGCTGAGTGATCAGGAAAATGATCGTACACACCGCCAGACTTCCCGCGATGGCAAAAACCATCTGCTCGTACAGCACCAGCACAACAGGGAAGGAAAATGGTAGAACGATGGCCACTCCGACCATTAATGCGGAACCACTGCTGACGCCGAGTAATCCCGGATCGGCCATCGGGTTGCGAAAAAGCCCCTGCATAATAACTCCGGCCGTTGCCAGTGCGGCGCCCACCAGCACTGCCAGTAAAACCCGTGGCAAACGAATATTGAGCCAGATATCGCGATATCCCTCATCAAAAAGAGCGCTAAAAGTGATCTTTAGCGCCCCCTGACTGGCACCGAACAACACCAGGGCGATTAACAAGAGTGAAAGCCCCGTTAATACACTGGCAGAAGAGAGTGAATCCTTGAGCACGTAAAACTCCGTTATGACGTTGCGGCGCGGAATATCCGCGCCGGGAGGGGGGTTACACCGGTTTAAGTTCTGGTTCAATCAGACTGTAGATTTGGTTGTTGAGTGTCGGTGCGCTGGCCAGTTTATGAATATGGGCGGCAACATCTGCCCTGCGCACGAAACCATGACACTCCTTAGCCTGTATCCGTAGCGCTTTCCCCGTTGCCGTCCCATTGAGCAGGCCACCAGGGCGAAGGATGGCGTAATCAAGTTGACTGGTTTGCAGCCAGCACTCCGCCAGCGTTTTCTCCCGTACGGCCTGACCAAATGCAACCTTCGCCCGATCTGATAAAAAGGGCCAACTGTCGCCGCAGCCCAGTGATGTCACCAGAATCATGCGCTTAATGCCTGCTTTTTCAGCCTCATCAATAACGGTTCTGTGCGCCAGATAGTCGTGATCACCACCCATTGAAGAGATGATGAGAGCCTCTGCGCCAGCAGCGCGGCACGCAGCGGCTACCACGCTGGTATTACAGGCATCGCCAGTGAATACCTGCACGCCTTTTTTCTCCAACTCAACGGCGGTCAGAGCATTACGAACAACGGCAATCACCTTGCGTTGCTCTGACAGCGCCAGCTCAAGCGTGCTGGCACCGACACCCTTTCCGCCAGCGCCAAAGAGTAACCATGGCGTCATCACGCTACTTCCTTAAAAGATGCCGCCAGCGCGTGGAAGGCATTGAGTTGTTCACGTAAAAGCTGACGATGTTCATCCCGACCAAGGAAGATTTTAAACATTGCGCTACCTTCCTTGTTCAAAAAGAGAATCGATGCGGTATCCATCCCCATGAATTTACGCTCGACCAGGGCAATATGTGCGCAGTTTTCTGCCTTGATATGCCCGGACATTCCCTGTTTACCGCGTAGGTTGAAATAACCGTGACGATGGAAGCCCGAAGGAAGTTCACCGCTAAACTCCAGGATGACATCTGCGGTATGAACCAGGGTTGTGACATTGCCCCATCCGCTGACGGTCTCCCAGACCGTGTCAAACTTGTCCCCCGGCACGATGGTGGAGGAGGGCAGGCATTGCACCACATCGAGCAGTGTAGTGTTGTATTGTTCGGCGATCGCTTCCAGCGTACCGTCCGGCTGAGTCTTTAAAAAATCCGTTAAAGAGATAGGGCTCATAAATCACTCCTGTTATGGTTTTTCAAAAACAAGACTTGGTGCATTAAGTAACTGAATCAGTTCATCAAGAGACTGCAAAATATTGCTAGCCCAGAAACGACCCTCATTGGTCAGACGCAGACACGTTGAATCATCATGGCTCAACCCTTTCTGATGCCATTGGGCCAGTAACGGTGTTAATTTTTTGGCATGAGGCGTCAGTTCATCCAGTGGAACGCGCGCGGTTTCTATGCCTGCCTGTAGTGTATGGCGCCATTGATAGTTACGTTCGGCGGGACGCATCATCATCATCAGTGGCTTTTTCCCGGCGGCAATACATTCATGCCAGGCTTGGAGATTGCGTTCATTCATCCATGAGTTACCGTTAACCGAACCGCCCGCACCAGAACCAAAGGCCAGACAGTCGGCACCCTGTTTAATCAGCAGGTTATACAGGTTGCGTTCACGTGTTGTGCGTCCCCAGTGGCTATTGCTGATACAGCGCCAACCTGCGTTATCCATAAAATCACAGCCCTGGAGATAGAGATCGCGGCGCTCTGTCGGCGAAGGAACGGTGGTACGCCCGTTTTCCACTGCTTTGCCCAACGGCGTGTTGGGAAGCAAATTGAGGGCGTAGAGATCGACACCGTCAAGGCCAATATCACGGGCGATTGCCAGGTCTTCCCCCCATGATTGAGCATCCTGGCCTGGCAGGCCAAACAGCAGATCGCATACCACGGCGGCGCGGTCGCGTTTTACCAGGCTTTGCATAAAAGCGATGGCGGTCGGGCCATCAGAGGTACGCGCCATTTTCTTACGGATCTTGCTGTTAAAGGACTGAATACCAATGGAGAATCGGTTCGCTCCCGCATCAAGGCAAGCGTCAATCCGGTTAGCGTCAAAATTAAGCACCCGACCTTCAATCGTGATTTCACAATCCGGAGCCAGTGGTAATTTATCTCTTAGCGTGGTGATAATCCTTGCCAGATCCTGAGCGGAAAGCGCGGAGGACGTGCCACCACCGAAATAAACAGCGTGGATGGGGGCTGACTGGTGCAATATGCTATCTGCCTCCATCTCGATCTCACGAATGAGGGCATCGGTATAACGTGCGCACTGCTCCTCATCAACACGGTTCTGATAAAATCCGCAAAATGTACAGTGCGTGGCACAAAATGGAATGTGTAAATAAACCAGTCGTTTACGTGGAGGGACGGTCTGACTAATTACATCTTGCCAGGTCTGCGACAGTTGCTCTTTTGCCACGGGAATTGCCCCACGCCACGGCATCACGGCTCGTCTTTCTTTAAATGGCTGTTTACCATCCAACGCAAAATGAGGGGTGAGATCCAGCGTGTTTTTCATGTTCATAGGTCTACATCAAATCTATTTATTGCGGCCAAAATTGCTGGTGTAAGGACTCTACTGCGTCGGCGATGCGAGGGCCCATACCCAGGATCAGAGATTGATCCACCACGATAATGCGCTGATTTTTCCAGGCTGCGGTGTGGGTTATTCCGGCTATGGCGCGCAGACGATTAAGATCGCCATTCACCATTTGCGATGTCACGACAATCACCTGTGGATCTGCGGCAATCAGTGATTCCGCGCTATAGCTTTTGTATTGCTGGTGCGTCGCAACATTCTGTGCCCCCGCCAGAGTCAGGATGGCATCGGCTACGCTACCTTTGCCGGCGACTTGCGGTGCGCTTCCCCCGGCAGAAAGAATAAACATCGCTTTTACTGGCGTTTTTTTCGTTGCCACGCTTTGCTGAACTCGCGCCAGACGCTGATTTATGCGGTCAATCAGCGCGTCACCTTGCTCAGGAACCTGCAACGTTGTCGCCAGCTCGCGAATGTTGGCATACATCTGCTCAATGGTTGCCGGTACACGTGGCAAGGTCACAACCTTGATCTTCTGTGCACGTAGTTGATCCAGAACGATTTGTGGTCCGGCATCCTGCCAGGTGATAACGCTGTCCGGATGAAGGGACAAAATGCCTTCGCTGCTCAGTTGTTTCCAGTAACCAATATGCGGGAGTTGGGTGGTTTCGGGGGGCCAGGAGGTAGTTTCATCCACCCCAACAACACGGTCACCTGCACCCATCTCGAAGATAAGTTCGCTCAGTGAACCCCCGGCAACCACTATCCGTTCAGCTGCCTGTGCGCTAAAAGCGCAGGTTAGGGCCAGGAGGCCGGCAACAAGTTTCTTCTGGTTCAGAAGCGCCGCGTGCCACCTGCGTTTAAGTTGCACAGTGGTCCTGGTGGTGGAAGCAGCGACTGAAACCGATAACCTTTTGGGGGAAAGAATAAATCGACTATTGATGACCCTTGGTAGCATGTGAGAACTCTTAATATTTTTGAATGATCATGATTATCATTCGCGTTTATATATGAGATCGGTCTATAGATTCAATAACAACAGCATGAAAAGAGAGAATTTTTTTGATTTCTATCAAGATGGTGCCTCAACCAGAGCTAGCGGTTGCGGGTGAATTGAAAGGGAGGCACAGCGGTTGTTTTGTCAGGTGGGAAACGGCTTGTAGGGCGAGGGAGGGCGGAAAAAGTATGTTGGTTTATCGCGAATATCGACGGCTGGATGGTAACAACCGATAGAACAATGTCGCGCGATGTCAGATGCCGTTGACATGCTATGTACCGGATTCATCACACATATTTATGCCATCAATGCCTCGCAAAAAAACTTGATCATGAAATTTTTATCGATAATAATTCTCATTATCAGTATTATTCGCAATAAAAATACCTCAGATGGATAACAAAAATAAAGCTTTTAAGGAACCCACGTGCTGCACTCGGCATGTCCATAACAGGTTGCCTGATTACGGGGAGGAGCGCCTGTTTAACGGTCAGGAATATTAATCGTTTTTGCGGGGTATAACGCCCAGCCACATATCCTGATGAACAAAATTTCGTCGAATCGTTAATGAATTTATCTTTCGCTAGCCTCCCTGGTTCTCACCCAGGTAGCCAGCTTTTTTCTCATGGAGAGTTGTTATGTCACGTCTGCAATCTACCTCGCTACGCTTTAGTTTGTTGGCTCTGGCTATTTCCGGCGCTTTGCCGACAATAACCTCTGCAGCTGAAACTATGACTGTCACCGCGACAGGGAATGCCCGCAGTTCCTTCGAAGCCCCTATGATGGTCAGTGTCATCGATACCACCACACCAGAAAATCAAACAACCCGTTCTGCCGCAGATCTGCTGCGTAATGTTCCTGGTATCACCCTGGATGGAACCGGACGGACAAATGGTCAGGATGTGAATATGCGCGGCTATGACCATCGCGGCGTTTTGATTCTTGTCGATGGCGTTCGTCAGGGAACTGACACCGGGCACCTTAACAGTACTTTTCTCGACCCGGCACTCATTAAACGCATTGAAATTGTCCGTGGCCCATCAGCCTTGCTGTATGGCAGTGGTGCGCTGGGTGGCGTGATCTCCTATGACACTGTCGATGCAAAAGATTTGCTGCTGGAAGGGCAAAATAGCGGCTTCCGTGTCTTTGGCACTGGCGGAACCGGCGATCACAGCCTGGGACTGGGTGCCAGCGCTTTTGGTCGCACCGACAATCTGGATGGTCTGGTGGCCTGGTCCAGTCGCGATCGGGGTAATCTACGTCAGAGTGACGGCGGAACGGCACCAAATGATGAATCCATTAATAACATGCTGGCGAAAGGTAGCTGGCAAATTGACTCTGCACAGGCACTAAGCGGCTCACTGCGTTACTACAATGATGATGCGCAGGAGCCGAAAAATCCGCAGCTCATAGACGCGTCAAGTAGCAGCAACCCGATGGTAGATCGTTCGACAATTCAACGTGATGCACAACTTTCCTATAAGCTCGCGCCATTGGGAAATGACTGGTTGAATGCTGACGCTAAAGTGTACTGGTCAGAAGTGCGTATCAATGCGCAAAACACCGATAGTTCAGGTGAGTTTCGCAAGCAGACCACTAAGGGCGGCAAGGTAGAAAATCGTACCCGCCTGTTTACAGATACTTTCGCTGCTCACCTGCTGACTTATGGTGGTGAGTATTACCGCCAGCAACAGCAGCCCGGCGGTGCGACAACTGGATTCCCGCAAGCTAAAACCGACTTTAGTTCCGGCTGGTTACAGGATGAAATCACCTTACGCGACCTGCCGATAACTCTGCTCGGCGGGACCCGCTATGACAGTTATCGTGGCAGTAGCGACGGTTATGAAGATGTCGATGCTAACGAATGGTCATCGCGCGCAGGTATGACGATAAGCCCGACCGACTGGCTGATGTTATTTGGTTCGTATGCCCAGGCTTTCCGTGCCCCGACAATGGGAGAGATGTACAACGATTCTAAGCACTTCTCCATTGGCCAGTTCTACACCAACTACTGGGTGCCGAACCCGAACTTACGCCCGGAAACCAACGAAACGCAGGAGTACGGCTTCGGTCTGCGCTTCGACGATCTGATGTTGTCTAATGATGCTCTGGAATTTAAAGCCAGTTACTTTGATACCAAAGCGAAGGACTACATCTCGACAACTGTCGACTTCGCGGCGGCCACCACCATGTCTTATAACGTCCCGAATGCCAAAATCTGGGGTTGGGATGTCATGACCAAATATACCGCAGACCTGTTTAGCCTTAACGTGGCCTACAACCGTACCCGCGGCAAAGATACGGATACCGGGGAATACATCTCCAGCATCAATCCGGATACTGTCACCAGCACACTGAATATTCCAATCGCACAAAGTGGCTTCTCTGTCGGTTGGGTGGGTACTTTTGCCGATCGCTCAACCCATGTCAGCAGCAGTTACAGCAAACAACCGGGCTATGCGGTGAATGATTTCTATGTGAGTTATCAGGGACAACAGGCCTTAAAAGGTATGACCACCACACTGGTGCTGGGGAATGCTTTTGATAAAGAGTATTGGTCGCCGCAGGGGATCCCGCAGGACGGCCGTAATGGAAAAATTTTCGTGAGCTATCAATGGTAATCATCTGCCCCGATAACTCGGGGCGTTTATCTGGAAGGAAAGGACAATGAACTACTACACACGCTGGCTTGAGCTAAAAGAACAACATCCTGCAAAGTACGCGCGTGACATCGCAGGTTTGCTCAATATCAGCGAAGCAGAACTGGCATTTGCCCGCGTCACCCATGACGCGTGGCGAATGCGCGGTGAAGTCCGCGAAATTCTCGCTACCCTGGAAAGCGTGGGCGAAACCAAATGCATCTGTCGTAACGAGTATGCCGTTCATGAGCAAATAGGTGCCTTCACTAACCAGCATCTGCACGGCCATGCCGTGTTGGTACTTAACCCGCGCGCGCTTGACTTGCGTCTTTTTCTCAATCAATGGGCCAGCGTTTTTCATATCAAAGAAGCCACACCGCGTGGCGAGCGCCAGAGTATTCAGTTCTTTGATTATCAGGGCGATGCGCTACTGAAAGTTTACGCAACTGACAACACAGATATGACGGCTTGGGGTGAGCTTCTGAACCGTTTTATTGTTGTGGAAAATACACCGCTGGCGTTAAAAACCATTGATGTTTCTTCTCAGCAAACCGAGGTTGATGCCAGCACTGTTGAGCAAGAATGGCGAGCCATGACAGACGTACACCAGTTCTTTACGCTGCTTAAGCGACACAACCTGACTCGCCAGCAGGCGTTTAACCTGGTGGCTGACGATTTGGCATGTAAAGTGTCAAATACCGCGCTGGCGCAACTCCTGGAGAGTGCACAGAAAGATGGCAACGAAATCATGGTCTTTGTTGGTAACCGCGGCTGCGTGCAGATCTTCACTGGGATAATCGAAAAAGTCGTTCCCATGAAGGGATGGCTGAATATTTTCAACCCGACGTTTACACTCCATCTGTTAGAAGAGAGCATTGCTGAAACTTGGGTCACTCGTAAACCTGGTAGTGATGGCTACGTTACCAGCCTTGAGCTATTCGCCCATGATGGCACACAGATAGCGCAGCTCTATGGTCAACGCAGCGAAGGGGAAGCGGAACAAACACAATGGCGTAAACAGATTGCGGCGCTGGCGCAGGAAGAGGACATTACCGTTTAACCAGCGAGAAAAACGCCTTCAGCTGGTCAATAAAAGTGTCCATGTATATCTCCATAAATAGAACATATGGAGCGTTCAGGGGAACAGATGTTCCCCTGAGGAGCAATTACCGTTCTGAGGCTCGTGTTACGACGGAGCCACTTTCGCATGTGTGCCTCTGCTCGCTACGTAAAAGAGTGAGCAGAGGCGGCAGGTTATGCCCATTATTACAGCACACTGGAGCGAGGCGGGCAGCGATCCAATAGCTCAACGCTGCCGTCCTCATTTTGCTGTTCCAGCAGCACATCAAATCCCCACAGGCGATGAACATGTTTCAACACTTCCCGGCGTGCTCTATCCAATGGTGCGCGGTTATGCGGTATATAACGCAGCGTCAGCGAGCGGTCGCCGCGCAAGTCCACATTCCACACCTGGATATTTGGCTCCAGGTTACTGAGATTGTATTGTGACGACAACTGTGAGCGAATTTCCCGATACCCCTCTTCGTTATGAATGGCGGAGATCTCCAGGTAGTTGTTGCGATCATCATCCAGCACAGTAAATAAGCGGAAATCACGCATCACTTTTGGCGACATAAACTGGCTAATAAAGCTCTCATCTTTAAAATCACGCATGGCGAAGTGCAGCGTCTCCAGCCAGTCGGAACCTGCAATATCCGGGAACCAGTATTTATCTTCGTCGGTGGGGGACTGGCATATACGCTTAAGGTCCTGAAACATCGCGAAGCCTAGCGCATAAGGGTTGATGCCGCTGTACCACGGGCTGTTATAAGGCGGCTGGAAAACCACGTTGGTATGGCTATGTAAAAACTCCAGCATAAAGCGATCGGTCACCTTACCCTCATCATACAGATGGTTGAGGATGGTGTAGTGCCAGAAGGTGGCCCATCCTTCATTCATCACCTGCGTCTGTTTTTGCGGGTAAAAATATTGGCTGACTTTGCGTACAATTCGCAGGATCTCACGTTGCCACGACTCCAGCAGCGGTGCATTTTTCTCCATAAAATAGAGCAAATTCTCTTGCGGTTCCGCAGGGTAGCGTCGGGCCTCGGCGATGGTCTTTTCCTCTTCGCGTTTTGGCAGGGTCCGCCACAGCATATTCACCTGGCTTTGCAGATACTCCTCGCGGCTCTGCTGGCGGGCTTTCTCCTCTTGCAAAGAGATCTTTTGTGGGCGTTTGTAGCGATCCACGCCATAGTTCATAAGGGCATGACAAGAGTCGAGTAGCTTTTCTACCTCATCGACGCCATAGCGCTCTTCACAATCGGTGATGTAATTTCGCGCAAAGATAAGATAGTCAACAATCGAACTGGCATCAGTCCAGCTACGAAACAGATAGTTATTCTTAAAGAATGAGTTATGCCCATAGCAGGCGTGCGCCATCACCAGCGCCTGCATGGTAATGGTGTTCTCTTCCATTAAATAGGCAATACAGGGATTAGAATTGATCACAATCTCGTAGGCGAGTCCCTGCTGACCATGTTTGTAGAGCCGTTCTGTTTCGATAAATTTTTTGCCGAACGACCAGTGAGGGTAGTTGATAGGCATACCTACGCTGGAATAGGCATCCATCATCTGTTCAGAGGTAATCACCTCAATTTGATGTGGATAAGTATCCAGCCGGTAGAGTTTCGCCACCCGGTCAATCTCTGCCAGATAGTCATCCAGCAATTCGAAAGTCCAGTCGGGTCCATCGCTCAGACGAATAGAATCCTTATTCATTGAGTCAATCGTAGCCATTAGCGCGCCCTCGTTGTTAGCAACACTCTCTGTATGGAGCGTCTCACTTCAAGCATAGAACACGCAACTAAAACTGTAGACCAGTCAATAACTTTTCTTCGCGATTTTTCCTTATATCACCGGTGAATAAAACATCGGTCCTGGAATTTTATGCTACGACTAAAGGGCGGGTAGCAGGAGATGCTAAATCAGCTTAACCCTTGTAGTGCGGTGAAGATGTGAGGACAGTCACCATAAAAAAGCCATATGTTGAATAATATTTTCATCTGGGTTATCAATTTGTAATTAGATGATTGTGCTTTACTCACGGGAGAGGGGTTATGCAAGTTGTTATCTTGGGAAGTGGCGTAGTCGGTGTCGCCAGTGCCTGGTATTTGCGTCAGGCGGGTCACGACGTCACGGTGATCGATCGTCAGCCTGGCCCTGCGCAAGAGACCAGCGCAGGCAACGCCGGACAAATCTCACCGGGTTACGCCGCACCCTGGGCTGCGCCAGGCGTCCCGCTTAAAGCTATAAAGTGGATGTTTCAGCGCCATGCGCCGCTCGCCATCAGCCTTGATGGCACTTCAGCGCAGTTAAAATGGATGTGGCAAATGCTACGCAATTGCGACACTCGGCACTATATGGAGAACAAAGGGCGCATGGTACGACTGGCAGAATATAGCCGTGACTGCCTGAAACTCTTACGTGACACCACAGGCATTCAGTACGAAGGGCGGCAGGGTGGCACGTTGCAGCTTTTTCGCACCGCTGAGCAGTATGAAAATGCGACCCGTGATATCGCGGTATTAGAGGATGCAGGTGTACCCTATCAACTGCTGGAATCTTCGCGTCTGGCAGAGGTTGAACCGGCGCTGGCGGAGGTTTCACACAAACTCACCGGCGGTCTACGTTTGCCAAATGATGAAACCGGCGACTGCCAACTTTTTACCCAGCGGCTGGCGCAAATGGCAGAAGAGGCGGGAGTGAAATTTCGCTTCAACACGCCGGTGGATCACCTGCTACATGAAGGTGAAAAAATCTATGGCGTGAAATGTGGAGAAGAGGTCATTAAGGGCGATGCCTATGTGATGGCCTTTGGCTCCTGGTCAACCGGCTTGCTCAAGGGCATCGTGGAAATCCCGGTTTATCCACTGAAAGGCTACTCCCTGACTATCCCTGTTGCGCAGGAGGACGGTGCGCCGGTTTCAACAATCCTTGATGAAACCTATAAAATCGCCGTTACCCGTTTTGACCAGCGTATTCGTGTCGGGGGAATGGCAGAGATTGTAGGATTTAATACCAAATTGCCACAACCACGCCGTGAAACGCTGGAGATGGTGGTGCGTGATCTCTTCCCGCGTGGCGGACATATTGAACAAGCGACGTTCTGGACCGGCTTGCGTCCGATGACACCAGACGGCACACCTGTCGTGGGCCGCACGCCGTTTAAAAATCTATGGCTGAATACTGGCCATGGCACCCTTGGCTGGACAATGGCCTGTGGCTCAGGCCAACTGCTTAGCGATTTAATGTCTGGCAAGACCCCGGCCATTGCTGCGGATGATCTTAGCGTCGCGCGTTATCTCACCGGTTCTACGTCTTCATGCACACAGCAATTGCACGGTGTTCGTAATTCATAATAAGGAAAAGTGATGTCTCGTCCGATTCTGGCAACGCTTGATTTAGACGCGTTCGGGCATAACCTGCGGGTCGTTCGCCGTGCGGCGCCTGCAGCAAAAGTTTGGTCAGTAGTGAAGGCAAATGCCTATGGTCACGGGCTGGATCGTATCTGGCGCGCATTGGCAGGCACCGATGGTTTCGCGATGCTTAATCTGGAGGAAGCCATCTTGCTGCGTGAGCGCGGCTGGAAAGGGCCGATCCTGATGCTGGAGGGTTTTTTTAACGCCGATGAGCTACCGCTATTTGATAAATATCGCCTGACAACCAGTGTGCATAGCAACTGGCAGATCAAAGCGCTGCAAAATGCACGCTTACATGCACCGATCGATATCTATCTGAAAGTTAACAGTGGCATGAACCGGCTCGGTTTTCTGCCTGATCGCATTCATACTGTCTGGCAGCAATTACGCGGTATCAGCAATGCAGGGGAGATCACGCTGATGTCGCATTTTGCACAGGCGGAACACCCGGAAGGCATCGCCGCTCCCATGGCACGCATTGAGCAGGCAGCAGAAGGGCTTGATATCCCCCGTTCGCTGGCTAACTCCGCGGCGACGCTGTGGCACCCGTGCGCACATTTCGACTGGGTACGACCGGGTATTGTGCTCTATGGCGCGTCGCCGTCAGGTAACTGGCAGGATGTTGCCGATAGCGGTATTCGCCCGGTGATGACGTTGAGCAGTGAGATCATCGCGATACAGACCATGAAAACCGGAGAAGCGGTCGGTTACGGTTATCGCTATCGTGCAGAGGCGGAACAGCGTATCGGCATTGTTGCTTGTGGCTATGCCGATGGTTATCCACGTATCGTACCCTCAGGTACGCCAGTTCTGGTGGATGGTGTGCGTACCGGCGTCGTCGGTGCTGTGTCCATGGATATGCTGGCGGTGGATTTGACGCCATGCCCGCAGGCAGGCATCGGTGCGCCAGTTGAGCTATGGGGCAAATCGATTAAAATAGACGATGTTGCCAGCGCTGCCGGAACCGTGGGTTATGAATTGATGTGCGCGCTCGCGCCACGGGTGCCTGTTGTGACAATGTAACTTTCAATGAGGCGGTTACTCCGCCTCGTTATCTGCGACTCTGACACCCACTTTCACCACGGCATTGTCCGCTTTTTCAGCTACCGTCCAGATCATCCCGGCAAATTCCACCTGATCGCCGACCACCGGAGCCGCACCTAGCATGCGTTGAACTATCTCACCCAATGTCTGCTGCTTGTCATGCTGTTCCAGACCTTCATCAAGTCCATAAATCAGCGCAACATCTGAAAATTTTGCGTCTGCTTCGAGAATAAAATCCCCAAAGAAACGTTGATCCAGCGCCACGGGAGGCGACTGGCTAAACAGCTTGCCAAGGGCTGGAAGATCTCGCTCGCGGCCAATCACACACAGAACATCGCCCTCACGAAGTCGGGTGCTACCGGTAGGATGGAGCAGAACATTATCACGAAATAGCGCAGCGATTCGTGTCTCGGCAGGCATATGTAAATCACGTAGCGCCGCACCGACACACCATTTGTCAGCGCTGAGTTGATAAACAAACTGCTCCCACGGATTTTCCGGATGAATATCCAACCCGACGCGGGACACAGGTCTGCCCACTGGCGGTATGACGACTTTGGCTTTCTTTGCAGCCCATGTCAAAGAGGTGCCCTGCAACAGCAGCGAAACCAGCACCACAAAGAAAGCGACGTTAAAGAAGAGACGTGCATTATCCAGCCCGGCCATCATTGGGAAAGTCGCAAGGATAATCGGCACCGCGCCGCGCAGGCCGACCCAGCTAATAAAGATTCGTTCGCGCAGATTAAAACCGCGAAACGGTAGCAGGCTGGCGAAGACGGACAGCGGGCGTGCGATAAAAATCATACCCACAGAGAGCAGCAGTGCCGGAATAGCAATTGGCAGCAGATCCGAAGGCGTCACCAGCAGCCCCAGAACGAGGAACATGGCGATTTGTGCCAGCCATGCCAGCCCGTCAAAGTTTTGCAGAATATTGTAGCGGTTGCGAATAGGGCGGTTACCCAGCACAAAGCCACACAAATAGACAGCGAGAATACCGCTCCCATCCAGAGCAGTAGTGACCGCAAATACCAGAATACCGCCACTGAGACCCAGCAGAGGATACAATCCAGCCGGGAATGAGATGCGATTGATCATCTGTTGCAGCAGGTAACCGCCTCCGACACCGAGCAGGATCCCGAGGCCAAACTGCTGAACGATATGCACTAAAAACATCAGGTCGAGGGAGGTATTATGCTGCTGAATCATCTCAATCAGCGTGATAGTTAAAAATACCGCCATGGGATCGTTACTCCCGGACTCTATCTCCAGCGTCGAGCCGACACGTTCATTCAGCCCTTTGCCTCCCAGCAGAGAAAAGACCGCCGCCGCATCGGTGGAACCTACTATCGCGCCAATTAGCAGCCCTTCCATCAGGTTGAGCTTAAATAGCCAGGCGGCGAGCATACCGCTTAAACCGGAGGTCACCAGCACGCCGATAGTGGCGAGCGAAAGCGCCGGGCCAAGGGCAACGCGAAAAGAGCTGGCTCGGGTGCGCATCCCGCCATCAAGCAAGATAATTGCCAGCGCAAGGTTACTGACCATGTAAGCGAAAGGGTAGTTATCGAATGGAATACCACCGATGCCGTCAATACCGGCTAACATGCCAATCGCCAGGAAAATAACCAGGATAGGAATACCAAGACGGGAGGAGAAAGAACTCAATAAGATACTACAGGTTACAAGGACTGAACCTAAAATAAACAGACTAATTATCGCCTCGGCGTCCAATGGTGTGCTTCTCCTTATCGCATTACCAGGGGGGACCCTGGGCTCTCAGTGGCCAGGGCTTATTACGTCATATTATAATAACGGCAGAAACTGCGTTTTTATAAGGGCATTAGGCATTTTTTTTAACATGAGATCGTCGGATGACCCGAAAGGATCAATTGCGATTTTTCAGCGTGTTGCAAAATGGCGTGGGCACCTAAGGGTAACGTGACGGTTTGTGGTTCGTGACCAAAGGTCAGACCGGTAATCACCGGTATCTTCAGACGGGCACGCAACTGCTCAACCACACTGTTTATAGTGTAGCCTGCATCGTAGTCGTTAGGTTGCGAATTAGAGAAGCTACCGAGTATCAACGCCTGCTGCTGTGCCAGAATCCCCGTATGTACCAGTTGCATTAGCATACGCTCAACGCGAAACGGATGCTCATTAATATCCTCCACAACCAGGATGCCGCCTCGAATAGCAGGCAGCCAGGGGGTGCCGATGAGCGAGGTCACCATCGCCAGATTGCCGCCCCAGAGCATCCCTTCAGCGTGGCATGCCGGCCCTTCGCCATGCCATTCAATGGTTAATGTTTGCTGTGTCAACGCCTGCCAGAAACTTTCCATGGTGAAGGCATCCAGCGTTTGTGCGCCGAAGTTACCGGCCAGCATCGGCCCGCTAAACGTGATGATATTATTGGTTGCCAACAGGCCCAACTGTATCGCGGTGAAATCACTGTGACCACAAATTAACAAGGGCTGTTTTTGTTGGCGGCGAGCTAATGCCGCCCAGTCAATCCTGTCCAGCAAACGGCTGGCGCCATAACCTCCCCGAACCGGCATCACAATGATGTTTTCACCGTTAAGGTGAGCCAGTTCATTGATATCCGCCAGTCGTTGCGCATCGGTTCCGGCAAAACGTTCACAGCGTCGGGAGATGACCTGCTGATTGTCAATCGTATGGCCCTGCTGCAGGAGTCGCGACACCCCGAGCGCAGCCGCTGTCTGATTGATGCAGTAACCGGAAGGGGCGATCAAATGGAAGGTGGACATGGCAATTCCTTGCTGACAACAAAATGGAAACAGTTATCATGCCGCTATCCCGTGTCGTTGTCATCCGAAGTGATGAAGAGAAAAAAGAAGGATAATTGGCGTGAAATTGAGATGGTTTGCTTTTTTAGTGGTCATACTGGCTGGTTGTACCGCAAAACAGGATTATCGTAAGCCGGACTGGAACCCGCAAGTACCCGTGAAACGCGCGATGCAATGGATGCCTGTCACAGAAAAAGCTGGAGCCGCCTGGGGCGTGAGCCCACGATTGATTACGGCGATGATTGCCGTTGAATCTGGCGGCAATCCCGAGTTGGTTAGCAAATCCAATGCCGTCGGTTTGATGCAACTGAAAGCCTCCACCGCTGGGCGTGAAGTTTACCGCCATATGGGATGGAGCGGGCAACCCTCAACCAGTGAATTAAAAAATCCGGAACGTAATATATCAATGGGCGCCGCGTATTTAAGTATTCTTGAACATGGGCCACTGGCCGGGATCCGCGACCCGCAGGTCATGCAATATGCGCTGGTAGTGGCTTATGTCAACGGAGCCGGGGCGTTGTTGCGCACGTTTTCATCGGACAGAAACAAAGCCATAGAAGAGATAAATGATTTAAGCGCAGACGAGTTTTTAAAACATGTGCAGGAGAAACATCCCGCACCACAGGCGCCGCGCTATATCTGGAAGGTACAAAAAGCGATGGATGCGATGTAATCAGCGCACCCGACTGGCGCGTTCCCGTGCCTCGCGCTCCAGGGCAAAAATAATGCGCTGGAGTTCGCGCTCAACGCCTGGGCTGACATTGAGAAAGCGAAAGCTCAGGCGTGGCGTGCTGATGGTGTCGTTTTTGCCGTCCACCACTCTACGCTCGCCAATAGATATCAATTGCGCATCAAAGTAGAACTGTCCCCATGAGCCCATATCCAGTTCCACCTGCGAAAAGCGCATACCTGGTTGCAACGTTGCGGGTAGTTCCCCATCCAGTAGCGCCCCCAATCCACCAAGAGAGAGGTCAAAGAGGCGAAAACGGATGACGCTGTTATCAGGCATTACTGCTTTGCCAGAATAGGCAGGGTGTAACGGCGCGATAATGCGAAAATATTCCCGACGCTGGATGAACCATACTGATTCCGGTAAGGGCGTAATAAAAGCAGGCAACCCCTGAAAATGGCCAGCATGGAGCTGTGGCACAGTGAACTCCACTTTTGCGCCGAGAGTTTCTGCGGTAATAGCCACTTTTCCGACACGTTGTACCGCACTATTCTCATATTCCTGGCTACCAAAATCCATCACCAGCTCTTCCGGATTCACTTCCAGTATTTTACTGATGAACTGTCCACTGCCCCAACTGATACATATTGGTACCGCGTTTTTTTGTAAATCACGCAGTACGCCCAGCACGGCCAGAGGATTTTGTTTCAGGAACTGCTCACTGTAATTACTCACGCCGAATGGCTCCTTGATAACTGACACAGCGTCGATGGGTTATCGGCAATAACACGCAGAACTTAATACAAATGACAGAAAATTTTTTTCCGCCGTTTTAATTAAGTCCGTGACAAAACGGCGATTTTATTAGGGGCAACTATACTCTTACTAACGCATAGCCTTGTGGCTGCGCGCGTACTACGACTTGTAATAAGGAGAGAGTAAAAATGGGCATTCTATCGTGGATTCTTTTTGGTTTGATCGCTGGTGTTATTGCTAAATTCATTATGCCTGGCCGGGACGGTGGCGGCTTTATTCTGACCTGTATTCTGGGTATTGTAGGTGCTGTCGTCGGTGGCTGGCTGGCTGGCCACAATATTTGGTTTTGGAGGCGATATTTCCGGCTTTAACGTGCGCAGCTTTATCGTTGCGGTAATTGGTGCGATTGTCGTTCTGGCCGTATTCAGGATGCTACGCAAGAATTGATACACAGCGTTATCCTTCAACAAAACGCGCTTCAGGCGCGTTTTGTTATTTTAGGCTTGCAAAAATTAATAGCGAAGTGTGTTCATTCGCACAAAATTGGCTGTTATTTATCCATATCCATGCACCATGAATATCCATACTCGTTTGTCTTAAAAATAAAACACAAATAATAAATTCATTTAAAACATAAACTTAAAAAAAGTTTAGTGATTCAACTAAATTATTGAAACTGTAAACTCCATCACAAAACACTGTGGGATAGCAAAATTATCCATATCTACGCGTTTTTCTCACTGACACTTCTCTCGCTGGTGGCTTACTTTCATAACACCTCTTGTTTTATGCAGGGAAGAAGATATGGCTTCTATCAGTAATGACTCTCTCGTTGTTGCGCGCGGTCTGCGCGATCCCCGGCGGATGAACCTGTTCGTCTCAATTTCTGCGGCGGTAGCTGGCTTACTGTTTGGTCTGGATATCGGCGTCATTGCCGGAGCACTGCCGTTTATTACTGACCACTTTGTGTTAACCAGCCGCCAACAGGAATGGGTGGTAAGCAGCATGATGCTTGGAGCGGCTTTTGGTGCGCTGTTTAATGGCTGGCTCTCTTTCCGTCTTGGGCGCAAATATAGCCTGATGATTGGCGCCATATTGTTTGTCGCCGGATCGCTGGGTTCGGCATTTGCCCATTCCGTTGAAATTTTAATCGCTTCCCGCGTTGTGCTGGGGATTGCTGTCGGTATTGCCTCCTATACTGCGCCGCTCTATCTCTCAGAGATGGCGAGCGAGAATGTGCGTGGCAAGATGATCAGTATGTACCAGTTGATGGTAACACTGGGTATTGTGATGGCATTCCTCTCGGACACTGCATTTAGCTATAGCGGCAACTGGCGCGCCATGCTCGGCGTGCTGGCGCTACCGGCGGTGGTGCTTATTATTCTGGTGGTCTTTCTGCCGAACAGTCCGCGCTGGCTGGCGCAAAAAGGACGACATATTGAAGCGGAAGAAGTGTTGCGTATGTTGCGTGATACCTCGGATAAAGCTCGTGAAGAGCTAAATGAAATCCGCGAAAGTCTGAAGTTGAAACAAGGTGGCTTCCGGTTGTTCAGAATCAACCGTAATGTCCGTCGCGCGGTCTTCCTCGGGATGTTGCTGCAAGCAATGCAGCAGTTTACCGGGATGAATATCATCATGTATTACGCACCGCGCATCTTCAAAATGGCTGGTTTCACTACAACAGAGCAGCAGATGATTGCCACCCTGGTGGTGGGGCTGACATTTATGTTCGCCACCTTTATTGCCGTTTTCACAGTGGATAAAGCGGGACGTAAACCGGCGTTGAAGATAGGTTTTAGCGTGATGGCTTTCGGCACGTTGGTGCTGGGTTACTGCCTGATGCAGTTTGATAATGGCACCGCATCAAGTGGCTTATCGTGGCTTTCTGTCGGTATGACCATGATTTGTATTGCTGGCTATGCCATGAGTGCCGCGCCGGTAGTGTGGATTTTGTGTTCAGAGATTCAACCGCTGAAATGCCGTGATTTTGGTATCACCTGTTCAACAACGACTAACTGGGTGTCGAATATGATCATAGGTGCGACCTTCCTGACTCTGTTAGATGCCATTGGCGCCGCAGGGACATTCTGGCTTTATACCGCGCTGAACCTGGCATTTGTCGGTGTGACCTTCTGGCTGGTACCGGAAACGAAAAACGTTACGCTGGAGCATATTGAGCGTCGGTTAATGAAGGGAGAGAAGCTGCGTAATATCGGCGTGTAAACCTTCCCCGGTGACAGCAACGTCACCGGGAAAAGAGCGTTACTGCGCGACTTTCTGTTCTACAGGTGCGGTTTGTGTCTCTGTCTGGTTGATGGGTTGGTTTTGCGGCACGCTATCACAAGGTTTCTCCTGTGGGCAGATCAAATCAAGCATCTTCAGCGTTACGCCATTGGTCCAGCCAAAACCATCCTGTAACGGATATTCACCACCGCCGCCACCGGTGCCGGTGGTGCTGACATCATATTTCTCGACCAGCTTTTTCTCACGATCATAAGTGTGCTGAACATTCGTCAGGAAACGCCAGCTTACGTTCATCGCCAGTTTCTGATGATCATAATTTTGCAGCCCGGCAGTGGTCACCCATTGCAGCGGCGCCCAGCCGTTGGGGGCATCCCATTGCTGACCGCTGTTTACCGTAGTGGTAGCAATACCGCCAGGTTTCAGTAAGTGGGCTTCGGTCGCCTTCGCCACTTTATCTGCGCGATCTTTTGCTGCCGCATTGACGAACAGCGGATAAAGCGCAGCCGCTGTCAGCGGATTACGTACTTTTTGCGTTTGCAAATCGTAATCGGCATACCATCCCTCTTTATCATTCCACAGATTGGCTTCTATCCCTTTCTGCCGTGCTGTTGCCAGCGCATCATATTGGCTAGCCTTCGCTGTATCGCCTGAAGCCTGATACGCTCTGGCGATCATTTTTTCCATCTTGAACATCAACGCATTCAGATCAACGGGTACAATATTGGTTGTGCGGATAGTCCCAAGCTGGTTGGGATCATCCATCCAGCGCGAACTGAAATCCCAACCTGAAGCAGCAGCCGAGCGCAAATCACGATAAATTTCGGTTGCCGGGCGGTTGGGGTTGTTTTTCGCAGTGGTCACGTCATCAAGCCATGACTCCGGGCGCGGCGTGTCGCGATCATCCCAATAGCGGTTCAGCACCGAGCCGTCACGCAGTTTGACTACGCGCTTATTGGCCTCGCCTGGTTGCAATGATTCGGCCCCTTCCATCCAGTACTGATACTCTTTTTCCATCTGCGGCAGCCATGTTTTTAATGCCTCATCACCATCATGAGTAGCCAGCAATTCCACCATCAGTGAGAAGAACGGTGGCTGGGAGCGGCTCAAATAGTAGGTTCGGTTGCCATTAGGAATATGCCCCCAGCTATCGATCTCATGAGCGAAGTTGGTCACCATATCCTCAATTTTGTCCCAATGCCCACTCTCTGCCAGACCGAGCATCGTAAAGTAGCTATCCCAGTAATAGACTTCGCGAAAACGCCCGCCAGGGACAACATAGGGTTTGGGTAGCGGTAACAAGGAGTCCCATTTTTCAGCGCTATTTGTGGTGCGAGTTAAAACCGGCCACAAACCATCTATATGCTGGCGCAAGTTTTGTCCCTCTGGAGGGATATAAGTTTCACCCTCTTTGGGCAGTGTAAAATTCACATCGACAAAATGGCGTAAATCGAAGCCGCTTTGATTACGCTGCATTCGGTAATCAGCCAGGATAGTCAGCGGATCGTTTTTGGGAACTGCATCGGCAAATGTTTTCTGATCGGCAAAAAGTTTTGCGCTCTGCACATCGTTAAATAACGGGCCAAGCAGTATATCCGGTGACGGCGGCTGGCTTGGTGATTCAGCAGCCAGCGCCTGCGGAATAAAGGCAAACAATGTCCCGGCAAATGCGATTTTCAATGCCATAGAAAGCGCGCGCGGGCGGCGTGAAACGGGTCGTGTCATCGATTCTTCTCCTTTATTGTCTACAGCGGTGCCGCTGCAATCATTCTGTGAAAAACCTTAGTCGAATATCACGACGCTCGCGCGACGGGGTTAGCATTTTGCGCTTTTGCAGATACTTTTACGGTTATTCATCTAAATAATCGTCGAGTAAATCTGCTGAGTATTTGCTGAAATGAATGATGTCCATACAGCGTTCAGCAAACGCATCGGCATCGCTGGGTCTCTTGCTTATTAATGTGCTCAGGTCAACTTCTGTTAAATAGAGTTGTGATTGGTAGTCAGGCAGATCGCGGAAAAATTCTTTGATGCCGATATCACCGTGGGCTAAATCAGCCACACTATCTAACAAGCTGTCAAACTGATTGCTATCGCGCTCATAGCGGTTGCGGCGCGGCCCGGAGAAGCGGGTGCGTAGGTTCTGCCATAAACTTTCGCTACGTTGATTAATCTCCTGCCAGTTTTTCATATCGTCCGCTGTTAATTCGCCGGGCCTGAAGGTTTTTGTGCGCGCTTTAAGAGGATTGGTGCTAAAGCCGCTTTCATAAAATCCCGGCCATGCTTTAACTTTCACATTGAGTAAACTTGCCAGCATTTTACCGGTAGAAATTTTACCTGCCGCTCCCCAACAAGAGGCAAGTTCAAGATATTCAACGTTCGCCCAATTGATCTTGGTTTTTTCTCTTAAGCCGATTCCACGTATGACTTCAGCAAGCTCAAAAGGATCCATATAAGCGACATTGCCATCGGTTCCGTGGACTTTAACCGTGACAGATTTACCTTCAACAATAAATTGCGAATCAACACCTAATAGTGATAACGAGCGCAATTCGCTTAAGGAAACGTCGCCAGCGATGATGCGATGATTCCTGAAGGTTTCTTCGGGGAATTGATCGGCTTTTATAATGGCATTGCGGCTTTCTAACCGGTGATCGAGTTGCTCAGGTTCTAACATCACAAACTCACCTTCACCCAGGCTATACATTAAATGTTCCACAGCAAATCTGGCGTTAGGTTTGCTAATAAGAACTAATTTACCTTTGGGCAGTGAAGCCAGATCGTAATCGCTGGTTATCTTCGACGAACTGGTATACAGACTCTCCAGTGAACGTCCGCTTACGGTGGATGCTTCAGCATTCGCTGCAAAGCGTGGCGAGAGGATCTCCTGCAATGCGACTGACTGCTCAGGAGCCATTTCACCTGAATTCCTTAATAACCAGGTAATTTTATCAACAATATTTCCTTCGCCAGAGAGAGAGGAGGGGGTATGTTCAGCAATAAATTTCAGATTATCCTCGGAGGGCATAATAGTCGAGGCAGGTGAAGCAGCAATTAGACGCGTGCCAATATGATGCTTGCCGTTGCCTGAAGTAAATTTATTGTCGCTTAAAATGAATTTCCCTTTCACAAAGTTACCTAATTGCTCGGCAGTAATGATTTTTTTACCGTCGCCAAGGGCTGCATGTAGCACGTTATTGTTAATACCAGCAAAGCGTCCATTACCTGCACAAACCATCATATGAAAAGGGCGAACATTGTTTGCGGCAGTACCCGGTGTCGATTCGACAAAAAGTAATATTTCACCCATCTTAACGCGTAAAATCTCTTCCTCGCTGTGGATCTCGCGGACATGAGTAAACAGCCCTTCCATTATCGTACTGGTGCTACTGGTTGAGGGCAGTATGTTTGCAGCTTGTTTTAACTTCGTGCGTAGCTCTTCCGCTGGCGCGTGCTCAACGAACTGCGCATCGACTAATAAATTGACTGCATAATCCCATTGATCGCCGGTCTCTGGCACGAAGCGGCTTGCACGTGCGGCATCGCGAATAGGGTTAAAAAACCCCTTCTGATTGGATTGCCTTCTGCCCATCATTGTCAGCAAGCGTTGTAAGGTATTAGGTTCGGAAAAGTACCATTCTGGTTGGTTGAGCGCGGTAACATCAGGCATATAGACATTAGGGCCATGAGACAAATAACGGCTCTCCTGGCCAAAATAACGTAGTGCTTGTACCTGAGTTGGATAATCACCATATTTGACAAGTGTATCCTCGTCGAGGTTTGCATAAAGTTTTGCCCACTCCTCCTCTTCAAGAATAATCGGCCGGTTCATTCCGTAAAATTTTTCCGACAGTTGTCCGGCGGCTAAGTCGAAAACATATTGTTGATTTTTTAACGTTCCGGTTACCGCAAATTGTCGGATCGGAAGACAGTCGAGAGTATTACTGAACAGTGCCATACCACGATAACGGATATGTTTAAATCCATGCGCTTTCATAAAGTACGCCACGGTTCCCATGATAAATTCACTTTTGTCGAGAGGCGCTGCGATAGCTTTGTCTATTTGCGGCAATTTTCTTGCTTCATTAAGCAAAGATTCCCCATCGAATTTTTTATTGATCGTCAGCATATCCGTAACAATATACGGTTTCATATTCGGACGGACTGATTGTATCTCCATGGTCATATCAGGATTGAAAGAGACGCCTCGTTGCTCACCATATTTAATCACCCAGTCGATTCTTTTGGCGATGCTCTGGTTGAAATGTGGAGCCATGCACAGATAAAAAAGATCCTCAGTGATTAATGTTAAGAAATCTGGCGAGGTAAGCATCAGATGGGCGAGATAAGCGGGGTCATTATCGGCCAGGTAGGCCAGGTCTCGTTCACTCAAAATATCTTCAATGTGGGAAGTATAGGCCTTAACATTTTGCAGATAGGTTTTGCTGACCTCTTTTAATTTGCTCGATTCTATGGGTGAAAATTTTTGTAATGCGAGCTTCTGCTGTAAATCTTTAATGGAATTGTTAATTGGAATACTAATACCATTTTTTTTGCTGGTGGTGTAGAAGTCACTGGTCATATCTCGGGTATGGAAAAGCGCCTGCAGGAACTCAGTGATAAAATCACGCTCCTTGATCATCGCTGTATTTGCTTCGGTAAAGAACTTATCCAGGTTGACATAAATATTTCCATTTTCAGGGATCATGACGATAGCCTTTCCTGCAGCCATCTCTTCGCGAGATAAAGCAGATGAAAAATGCCCGGCTTCGCTCTCTGGTGACGTGGAGACCAGAAAAATTTTATCCATGTCAAAATCGGCCCGTGCTCTTTTTAATCGTTTACGGATTGCCGCGGCGAATTTGTCCTGTAGCTCTTCTGTATAAACATTTAAAACGTCACTGATATAATTATTTATCTGTGTCCAGAAAGCACTCATTTCATCGATGCTGTTGATCGTTACCGGCAGGATTTTATCTCTGATTATAGCAGCTTCTTTTGATATTGATTCTTGTGCCCCTTTGATATATAGACTTCTTTCTGTTTTGACATTATTTAAACCAACTATTTTAAAGTTGTAACTATTGCTATCAACAATGTGCGACGGGAATAATGTTCTCTTGATATAACGTAACTCATCAGTAGTGCTATCACGGGAGAACCGCCTTGGAATGTCGACGTAAATTTCTCCAGAGCCACGAGCTTCATTAACTAATGTTTCGATAGTGCTAATTTCGGGTAAACTGCGCCAAAACCTGTTCTTTAAATAAAGACTGGCAACATCTTTGCGCACATTAAGCGTTTCAGCAAAGTACGCTTCCATGCTCTTAATTTCAATACGATCTTCTTTTTTGACAATAACGATGTTATCGATAAACTCCTCACTACTCAGGAAGTTACCTTTTCCCGTAATTGTCAGACAAGGCAAGTTTGTATGATAATTGTTCTCATGAGGTTGAATGATCTTTGTATCAAAATAAGACCCTTGAAAATGAAAATAGTATTTCATGCTATCGGGATCGATATAGAGAATCGGTGCGTCATACTGTTTTACCATAACAAGTTTATTAGGTTCTTTAAGTCCGTTGTTTGTCAGGTTATTGTTAATGTAATATTTTAATCGCTCCTCAATCTCTTTTTCTATCATTACCGGTAGGCATTTCCCGGTGGCCCCGGGTGAACGAGCAGTACGACATGCTGTTATTTCTGAATATTCGTATGGTTCTTTGTTACTCTCTTTACGGATGCGAACCCAGGTATTATCATCTGACCATAAAACGATCTCGTCGTTGTGCGTTTGTTGATTATCACCACTTCCTTCAATATAAACATACTGTCCGTCATCGCTATATTTACTGACGGCGTATATTTCCTGATTGCTCTTAAAAACAGCGTTGTTATTGCTATCCAGATACAGTCCGGGACGGATTCTGTTCTTTGGCATGGTTGCCGATTTTTTAGCATGAGTAGAGAGGAAGTCTGCTGCGTCGGTTTCAATATTAAAAACTTCTGTTGAATCTAATGCATCAACTTCCTTAGTATTGCGCAAGGCAAAAATAAAGTTATCGTCACGGTGCAGTTTAAACATTTCGTAATCATAATCATACTCTACCAGGGCATTGTTATAATTTTCCAGTGCATAGTAGCCCTTCCCGTTTATCTCAACCATATCTGGTTTAACTTTATAGTATTTGTTATTCTTTTTAATATAGAAATTTGATAAGCCATCCATACTTAGACCCGCGAATTCATTTATTGGTCCGATAACATTTTCATTGGGATTACTGATACCAATATCTTTGCTCGCGAGTACCAATGCTAAGTTATCATCCATATTTATAGATGGAGGCTCGAAATACCAACCATATTCATTTCTGATAATCACGCGACTTTCAGTCTGATAAAATTGATCGGTGGTAACGATAGCATCGCTTCTGCGCCACTCGTACTTGACCGGAACGAACCGATCTCCCATTAATAAACCAGTCAACTCAAGTTTATTCGGCGTGATGATTTTAAGCAGACCATGTTCCGCTGGTCTAATGGTAAATCCTTCGGGGATTTGTGAAAATGGCGTGCCGAACTCTTCAATATTTTTCAGGTTGTCTGCAGAATATAAGACATTATCTGCGTGGTCGCTATACTCCCAGCGCTTCCTGTGTTGGTTAAAGTTTACATAACGCTTGTTCTCATATTTATCAAATACATGGGGTGTCGGGCCGTAGACTTCCTCGTAGGGGTATTCCTCACCCTTCACGTTGATATGAAACTTGTTATTTTTAAAGGCAAAACGCAGAGAAACGAGATTAGGGGGCGAAGACTGGTACCTGTCTTTTCCTTCAGGCGTGTTATGCAACAGAGCGCGCTCATTTTGCGGCAGCGTAAGACCTATATCCTTTGTTATCTGCATTATTTGTATCGCTATCTTATTCATATCTTCAAGATCGATTTTTTTACCCTCTGCATAGTCCGCAATTATTCGCAGGAGAGGGCCGACGACAGATTGCAGAACGATATACGGCACCATATAGGGGATTACTGAAATTATGGCGCCAACCGCATAATCAAGCGGCTTGGTTATTTTCTCTAATGCGCTAAACTCTTCTTCAGTTGGGCAACCGTTACCCAGAGTATTATATTTATGAACCACCAATACCTCTTTCGAAAGGCTATCAATAGGTTCAACAAGTGCATTGCCTATGGCCCGGAACCAGTCCGCAACCCCCATGTTGTTGCGGACCTTCAGGCAATCCAGAACCACTAATTTCCTTATTAATACCTCGTCTTTCTTCTCTGCAGACTGTGAAGGAGCGCCTTGCGGTTCTTGCCACACAGGGGGCGGTCCTGGCACGTAAGTATTGATCCTGCGCTCAGCGATAAAGCGCTCGCCGGTATTTCTTTTGTTTTCAAGGCTAGCCTGAACAGAGGGAGGAAGCATGGCAACTGAGTGGTTTCTGTTAGTTCCAGGCCATGTTGTGTCGCCACTTTTCCCTTGTCGCATTGAGTTGGCAAATTTGTAACTGGCGTATGCTCCGGCGCTGGCGACCAATGAAATGGCAGTGATGAGCAAGCCGGACCAGAGTGATGAAGGGCGTTCTGGGACAGTGCAGGTTTCCATGGCCTCGATATCCAGGCGAATGGCGCGACCATCTTGCAGCTCCTGCAATTCGCGCATCTCTGACTGCTGTTTTGGCTGAGCATTGCTGGTGAAATAACTTGCCAGCCAACTGAGTGGGCGCAGAGGTAGCCAACGGTTTTTGGCGTGAAGCAGAGGGGTAGAGGTTGATTGCAAACTTTGAAGCTGATCCTTTAACAGCGAACTATTCTCGAGGGCATGATCTGGTGCAGTAGAGGTGGTTCTGACAAAGTGTTGGCTAACAGGTGCGATATCCGACATGAGTATTCCCTTACAAAAATATCAAATTCTCTATAACATTCATGTAACGGCAGGGGATTTTATACCGAAAAACGCCATCACCAGCGCGGGTTTTCGTTTAGTCATGCTGTATGCTTATTAAGGGGGGCTTAATTCTGTGTCACAAAGAGTCTGCAGATATGGCGTAATATAATTGCTATTTGAATAGTTGCATGAGGACCAGTGTGGATGAGGATTTTTGTATTAGCGGATATAAGATATTCCTCTTTGTGAAAAATAACTCAAATTAACTCCTCGCAATAATCTCCTTCCATTTTTTCCGGTTATCACACTACCAAATATTGTAGGCTGAATCACATTTTTAATTTTTTTAGGATAACTCCTATCTCAATAGGCTGAGAATATGCTATCCGTTATTTATAAGATATATCTATTGATATTCAGCAGGTTATGTTTAACCTTTGTGAGAGGGTTTCGCCGCAAAACCGCTATTTAATCAATTTATACTAAAGTTAAATTATTTCTTGAGAATTATCCTAATTTCATAATAAAGTAAATAATACTATTTGTTCGTTAGGGACTTTATGTTGATTAGAATATTCTGATCTGTAAAATCAGTTGTCGCTAGTCTATGACACATAATATCAACGAGGCCAACTTACCTATCTGGCTCGTGCGGTAGCTATGGCTAAGATTAATTATCAGAGCGCCACCAGGACAAGGATTCGTTGATTAAGTCCAACTGCTTTACTCCTTTCCAAAACGCTCCAGTTCACCACAGTAATATATTTGCAATGGAAACCCCGTTATGAACATGCGCATGGTATTAGCTCTTGCTTTTATTTTAGGTCTTTCTGCATGTAAAGCACCGCCTAAGCCCGCTCCGAGTGATGACACCATCGTCACCAGCGAGGTAAATGGCGTGACGCTGACTCACCGCTACGCAGTCCATCCGCCAAAAGAATTTACCGAGGTTAAGCAAGACTATCGCGCACTTTACCCGGCATCTGTTATGAGCCAGCCCGATTTCGGCGGCAAAGTAATCCGTCAACTGGAAGCAGGCAAAACCTATGTGGTCATGGGGCAGGTTGAGCATTTCTGGATGGCCCTTGCCGATGAAGGAAAAGAAGAAGTTATCGGTTATGTACCGATGCGAGCGGTCGTGAAAAGCGAACTGTACGAGAAAACCCTGCGCGAAGACAGACGTAAAGTTGTGCGTAAAAAACAGACCTGCGTCGCTGTAGACGGGAGTAGTAAAGCCTGCAAAAACGCCAACTCTGGAACCTGGATCATCGATTAATCCAGCAGTAATGAGCACCCGGGTATGAATAATAAATGGATTCTGCGCCAGATAACCCTGGTGTTTTTCTTTATGCTGGCCACCCTGGCCAGCGGTTGTGGAAAATCTTCACACAGTGTACCTACCAGTTATAACCTCCAGTTCCGGGCTCATCCGCAAATCAATGAGTCCGCTCCCCTTAAAGTCAGGGTGCTGCTGCTGAAGTCTGACGCGAGTTTTATGTCTGCAGATTTCTGGACGCTGCAAAACAACCCAGAGAGCGTGCTCGGCGCTAACCTGCTTGATAGCGATGAGTTTTTTCTGCTGCCCGGCCAGTTATCTAAAACGCTCAATGGCAAAAGCTCGCCAGAGGCGCGTTATATCGGCGTGATGGCGGAGTATCAGGCATTGGACGGCAAGAAATGGCGTATCTCCTTACCACTGCCGGTGCAGGGAGAGGGGCACTTTTATGAGTTCTGGAAATCCTCCGCTGATGAACTGGAAGCCAATATTTTCCTCGACATTAATGGAATTCGCGTCATCACCCAATAGCGCCAGCTTTAACAGGAAATCAGTATGAATAAAGCAGAAAAGGTCGTGTGGACCGAAGGTATGTTTCTGCGTCCTCACCACTTTCAGCGCGCGGAAAGCTATCTACAGCACCATATTCGCGAGTGGGGAACACTACAGCGTCCTTACCTTTGGGGCTTTCTTGATATCGAACTTGATGAAGCCATGTTGCGCCAGGGAAGTATCGCCCTGAGTTCTGCTAGTGGGTTGTTACCGGATGGCACCTTTTTCTCTTTCAGTGACGCCCGGCAAGCGCCTGCACCGTTGGCGATTGCTGACAATCTCAGCAATGAGCGCGTGGTGCTGGCATTACCCGCGCGCCGGGGGGGACGTGATGAGGTTATTTTCAGCGAAGAGAAAGATTCGCTGGCGCGCTACGTCACCTGGGAAAGTGAAGTCGATGACGACAATGCCATGTCTGTTGGCCCGGCGGCTGTACAATTTGGTCGTTTGCGACTGAAACTGATGCTGGAAAAAGATCTGAGTGCAGAGTGGACCGCTATTGGAGTGGCGCAGGTAGTAGAGAAGCGCAATGACAACCAAATCCGCCTGGATACTCACTATATTCCCCCCATGCTTAATGCAGTCAACAATAGCTCGCTTTATGCAATGCTTAACGATCTACAAAGTTTGCTGACACAGCGCAGTCAGCAAATTGGCCAGCGCCTGCGCCAGCCGGGGCGTTTTAATACCTCGGAAATGGTGGAGTTTTCGTTACTGGCGCTGATTAACCACCATGTAGGTCAGGTAGCACATCTGAAATCACTGCCAATCATCCATCCGGAAGAGCTATGGCGTAGTTGGATTGCGTTTGCCACCGAGTTGACGACGTGGACTGCGGCACGCTCGCCGGAAGATACGCCACCTGTTTATGATCATGACGATCTTGCTAACTGTTTTAGCCAGTTGCAATTGTTACTGCGTCAGGGGCTGTCGCTGGTGATGGAAGAGCATGCGATCCAGTTACCACTGACTGAACGTACCCATGGTCTGAATATCGCCACGTTACCGAGTACCACGATGGCACGCGACTTCGGCTTTGTACTGGCGGTCAAAGCCAGTGTCCCGGGGGAGATCCTCCAGACTCACTTCCCGGCGCAGATGAAAGTTGCGCCGGTCACCAAAATCCGCGATCTGGTACAACTTCAGTTACCCGGCATGATGCTCAAAGCCATGCCGGTCGCGCCACCGCAAATTCCCTGGCATGCCGGATACAACTATTTCGAACTGGAGAAAGGCGGCGAGCTTTGGCTCGAAATGGAGAAGTCGGGCGCATTTGCACTGCATCTGGCAGGTGAGTTCCCCGGTCTTGATATGGAATTTTGGGCCATCCGTAGCCCGACGGAATAACTGAGCGAGCGCACAATATGCAGGAACAACACGCCACTGGCAGCGATGCCGCCCTGGCAGGAGCAAACGGCAATAATCCGCTGGTTGCGGCTGCCAATCCGTTGCTGAATGCAATACCGCAGATCCGCCATTCGGTCTCTCATGACGATCAAAGTGCATTACGCCAGCATCTGATTGATGAGATCCGCCGTTTTGAAGTGCGTTGCCAGCAATCCGGTCTGGCCTATGAAGTGATCGTTGGCGCACGCTACTGCCTGTGTACCGCACTGGATGAAGCCGCAGCGCTCACTCCGTGGGGAAGCCGGGGCGTCTGGTCAGGTAGCGGTCTGTTGGTGACCTTTCACAATGAGACCTGGGGCGGGGAGAAGTTCTTTCAGCTTCTTGCGCGCTTGTCACAAAATCCACGCGAACATATTGCCCTGCTGGAACTCATTAACTTCTGTCTGCTGCTAGGGTTTGAAGGACGTTACCGCGTCATGGATAACGGTCGCACACAGTTGGAGACCATCAAACAGCGGCTATGGCAGATGATCCGCAGCGTGCGGGGCAACTATCCACCGCCGCTTTCGGTTCACCCGGAAGATCAGCCGGTACTGCGTAAACTTTGGCGCCCGGTCATCCCTCTCTGGGCATGTGCCGGACTGGCGGGTTTTCTGGCCTGCCTGTTCTATATCGTTCTTAACTGGCGGTTGGGTGATTCGACCAACCCGGTACTGGCAAAAATCTACCAGACGCAGTTGCCTGAAGCTGCGATTCAACAACCTGCGCAAAATGTACCTCCTGTCCTTAACTTGCGTGCTTTCCTGCGCCCGGAGATTAAGGCGGGGCTAGTGGCCGTGCGCGATGAAGCCGACCGCAGTGTAGTTACCCTCAAAGGGGATGGTCTGTTTGCTTCAGGTTCTACCGTTGCGCGCGAAAGTTATGAGTCGGTTATCGATCGCGTCGCGCAGGCAATGAACAACGTCAGCGGCAAGATTCTGGTGGTGGGCTACAGCGATAACGTGCCGATCCGCAGTGCGCGTTTTGCCTCTAACTATGAACTTTCTCTGGAGCGTGCGCGTTCCGTGCAATCGTTACTACAAAAACATCTGGCGCAGCCAGGCAGAGTAAAAGCGGAAGGTCGAGGAGAGATGAACCCCATTGCGCCAAATAACTCGGCTGAAAACCGCGCCCGCAATCGCCGTGTAGAGATTACTTTATTGGTGTCGCCGGAAAATACGGCCGCCGAGCTGAACGGATTGTCGCAAGGAAACGAAGGATGAATATGTTGCTTTCATTGCTGACCAACCGCATTTTGTGGGGGTTCCTTGGCGTAACTGCGCTGGCCGCCGTGATCTGGATGATTGGACCACTTCTCTCGGTGGTTGACTCCAGGCCGCTTGAGTCTGAGCAAAACCGCATGATAACCATTGCGGTGATGTATCTTATCTGGGTTCACAGCCACATTGTGCCACGCCTCTACAACGCATGGCTTAACCGTAAGCTGATGGACAACCTGAAAAGTGAAGAGGCGCAAGATCCTTCCGAACGCAAGCGCCTGACCAACGAAGACCAGGTGTTAAATGAGCGCTTTGAAGAAGCGGCTCAGGTGTTAAAAAAAGCTCACTTTAATCAGGCCGGGCCGCGCGGGCAATGGACTGAGCGCTTTAGTACGCAGTATCTGTATCAACTGCCCTGGTATGTAATTATTGGCGCCCCGGGTTCCGGTAAAACCACGGCACTGGTCAACTCCGGCCTGCAATTTCCGCTGGCCGATCGATTTGGTAAAACCGCTCTGCGCGGTATCGGCGGCACGCGTAACTGCGACTGGTGGTTTACTAACGAAGCGGTATTACTTGATACTGCCGGGCGTTATACCACCCAGCAGAGTGAACAGGCCCAGGACGCGGCTGAATGGCTGAAGTTTCTTGGCTTGCTGCAAAAATATCGCCGTCGCCAACCCATTAATGGCGTTATCGTGACGGTCAGCATTGCTGACCTGCTAACGCAATCGGCGCAAGCCTCGCGGGAGCAGGCGCTGAACCTTCGTCAGCGCCTGACCGAACTGCATGAGCAACTCGGTATCCGCTTCCCGGTTTATGTGCTGGTGACCAAAGCGGATTTGCTCAAGGGGTTTCGGACCTATTTCGCGGGTTTTGATAAAGCCCAGCGTGACCAAATCTGGGGTTTCACCTTTCCGTGGGAAAAATCGAAGCTGGCTGATTTCGATCTGCAGGGTAGCTTTTTGCAGGAGTTCGCACTGCTGCAACAGCGCCTGGATGCGGGGTTGCCAGATACCATGCTGCGCGAAAACGATGCGCAGGCACGTGCGGAAAGCTTCCTTTTCCCGCAAGAGTTCGCGGCACTTCGCCCATTACTCAGCGACTATCTTGACGCGATTTTTGCGCGCTCTAACTTTGAGACAGAATTTTCCCCACGTGGTATCTACTTTGCCAGTGGCACCCAGGAAGGGCTACCGTTTGACCGGGTGATGGGCGAACTCAATCGGGCGATGTCTTTGCCGCAGGGGCAAACCAGCGATAACTGGGATTCTGTCAGCAAAGAAGCCCCTGTACCTGGCGGCAAAGGGCAGAGCTTCTTTATTAAAAACCTGCTGCAAAATGTCATCTTCCAGGAAGCGGGCATTGCTGGTCAGAACCGCTGGTGGGAACTGCGCAGCCGGGCGCTGATCTGGTCAGGCTATGCGGCATTGATGTTGCTGTTAATTGTACTTGGGGGGCTTTGGCTTACCAGTTATGGCAACAACAAAGATTATCTCAATGAAGTGCAGGCAAAAGTCCCCGAGCTGGATCAACAAATTAAAGCGCTGCGAACCCGACAGCCAGGCGATCTGTTTGCATTGTTACCGCTGTTAAACGCACTTGCGCAGTTACCGGAAAGCGAAGAGTTCGATATCAATAGCCCGCCAATTACCCGTCGTATGGGGCTATATCGTGGGAATGATGTCGCTGATGCCTCACAAGCGCTTTACCAGAAGACATTGCAGCAAATGCTGTTGCCAGAAGTGGCGATGCGCATTACCACCTGGTTGCGTAATGATAATGGCAGCGATGTGGAATACAGCTACGAAGCGCTGAAAGCCTATCAGATGCTCTATCAGCCTAAACATTATGATGGCAAATTCCTCCACGCCTGGGTAATGCTCAATTTACAGCGCAACCTGCCGCAGAATGTGACCAAAGCGCAAATCAGCCGACTGGAGTGGCATCTGACCCAGTTGCTGGAACCGCAAATTCAGTCATCGCCTTATGCGAAAGATGAAGCCCTGATCGCGCGTGAACAGCAGCTTATCAACCAGCAACCGCTATCGACGCGGGTTTATGGTCGCCTGAAGCGCTTGCTGGAGCGCGACGAAAACCTGAAATCTGTCTCGCTGGCATCGCTTGGCGGGCCACAAAGCGAGCTGGTCTTTTCACGGAAAAGCGGTAAACCAGTCAGCGAAGGGCTGCCGGGCCTCTACACCCCGGATGGCTACTGGAATAGCTTCAACGCACAAATCGCCCCCGTAACCGCCTCATTGCATGAAGACGATGCCTGGGTATTGGGTGTTGCAGCGCAGCCGGAAGATAAACAGCAAATTGATAACGCGGTTCGACAGCTCTATGCCCGCGACTTTATTACCTTGTGGGACAGCTTTTTAAGCGATATCCAGCTCAATAACAGCGCTGACCTTTCCCAACGGATCAATACCACACGCCTGCTCTCTGGTAATAACTCGCCGTTGCGCCGCCTGGTGTTCAATCTGAGCCAGGTTTTAACGCTCACCCGTGACGACCCCAGTGCTGAAGAAAAAGCGCAACAGGAAGAGAGCAGCAACAGCGGCACGCAGATGCTGGAGTCATTGTTTAGTAACCATGAAGGTACGCAAACTGCCGTTAATAACGCGGCAAGCCAGACGCCAGAACAGCGGGTAACGGAGCATTTTGCCCCGATCATTGAACTGGCGCAGCCGCTGGAAAAAGGCGGCAAAACCATTGTCTTCGATGATTTCCTCAAGCAAGTGGACGAACTCTATCGCTATCTGACGGCGGTTCAGGATGCCGCCAACAGCGGGATGCCTGCACCGGGTGGTGAAGCTATTAGCCGCTTGCAGGCCAGCGCCGGCCGTTTGCCCGGTGGTCTGCAAACCATGCTCAGCAATATGGCTGTGGGGGCCAGCAGTGATACACAGCGCCGGGATCTGGAAAATGTCCGCAAACGGATCAGCGTCGAAGTGGGCAGTTTTTGCCGCCAGGCCATTGCTGGGCGCTACCCACTGGTGCGCTCGGCTAGCAGCGAAGTCACCCCGGACGATCTGGCGCGGATGTTTGCTCCGGGCACCGGGTTAATGGACAGCTTTTTTCGTGACAACCTGACGAACAAAGTCGATACCACGCAATCCACCTGGCGCTTTATGCCCGGTATTGATGGTAAAACCCTGCCGGGAAGCGAAGGTTTGCTGGTGCCGTTCAAACAAGCACAATCCATCCGCGACGCTTTTTTTGCTAATGGCAGTACTACGCCGTCGTTTCGTACCACGATTCGCACGGTACGGATGGATAACACCATCCTCAATCTGACGCTGGATGTGGACGGTCAACAGCTCCGTTACAGCCACGGCCCGCAGGCAGTTCAGGTGGTAAGTTGGCCTGGCCCTGGCGGCACGAACCAGGTGCGGATGCAGTTGGGGTTAACCAACGGTACGACTGCAACACTGGTGACCAATGGTGCATGGGCGCTGAACCGCTTTTTTGATAAAGCGCGTATCAGCCCAGGCGGTAGCAGCCTTAGCCGCCAGTCCACCTTTACAGTTGACGGACACCAGGTGACGCTTGAGTTTGCACCTAACAGTATTCGCAACCCGTTCCAGCTTCCTCGTTTCGCCTGTCCTTGAACCGCAAAGGAACGCCTGATGACAACAACTACAGCAATTAGCTGGTATGGCAAGTTGCCCAGCGCCGGTGATTTTTTACAGCGCCGCTTCCCGGATTCTCTCCAACGTCAATGGTCCCACTGGTTTCAGGTGGGGCTAATGAACTGGCAAAAAGAGGAAGAGCGCACTGGCGAGCGGCAATTCAATAATGCACCAATCTGGAATTTCGTTGTTCCGCCAATGCTTGGTGGTCAGCAAGTGCAAATGGGCTGTCTGCTGCCTGGGCGTGACAGTGTTGGACGGCAATATCCAATCTGTGCGCTGCTGGCGATTAGCCCGCTGGAGTGGACGCCGCGCCACCTGGCGCAAGCAGGAGACTGGTATCAACAGCTTGGACGTACGCTGTTACATGCAGTTCGTAATGGCTACTCCCCGGAGCAACTGGATCAGTTGCTGCTGTCGATCCCGCCGGTACAGCTAGTGGAGCCGGAAGCACGCTCAGAAATCCTTGATGTGATCGGTTATGAAGGCGATGGTGAAACCACCATTGGCTGGCGTCAGGCAGCCGAGTGTTTTGATCCTCAGCGCCAGATCAGTTTTTGGTGGACCAATCGCAGCGACGGAAATCCGCTCTACACTCATGTACATAGCGGTAATTTCACCGGACAGCTTTTTACGCTGCTGTTTGAACCCGCAGGAGGCGCGCGTCCTGGCCGTCACGGTTTATATCCACCGATGTTTGAATAAGCAGGTTTACGGATGACGATTGAATCTTTACTCACACCGGTCAGCCCGGAGCAGCCATGCGGCGAAAATCTGGAGTATGACGCCGATTTTCTGGCGATGGAACAGGCCAGCCAGGGGAAAGCGGAGCAGCAGTTTGGCAGCACCATCATCCCTGCGGAACAGGCTGACTGGAATCGCGTCGAGAAACTGGCAACCTCGTTACTTGAACGCACCAAAGATATTCGTGTGATGCTGGCATTAACCCATGCCTGGACACGTCGTCGCGGTCTGGAAGGTTATGCTGATGGGTTGATGCTACTCGGTCAGGCGTTGGCGCTGTATTGGGATCAGCTTTGGCCCTCACTTACTGATGGAGGAGAGTTTGACCCGTTTTACCGCATCAATGCCCTTGCTGGGCTGAGCGATAAATCAGCGCTCACCAGCGCATTACGGCAATCGACGCTGTTGCACAGTAATGGCGATGAACTGAACGTGCGTGATGCGCAGGCCCTTCTCGACGGTAGCAAAACTGAATGTCAGGGCTATCCCGGTGGGCGGGTGCGTCTGATCGACGAACTGACGCGTGGAGGCCAGCCTGGTATTGACGCTATCGGGCAGATAGAAGGGCGTCTGCAAACCATCCGTACATGGTTACTGGAACAGCTTGGCGAAAGCGGGGTGCCGGAGATGGAGCAGTTACTGAAAACAGTAGGACTCATCGCGGGTGTTAGCCGTGTCACCCGTAACGAAGAACCGCAGGAACAGAGCGAACAAGAGACAGCAACAACCGCAGCTGCGCAAGTTGCGCTTACACCGACAGCGGTAACGGCGGACTGGCGTAGTGCTCAGGTGGCAACAAGGGCCGACGCGCAACTGATGCTGGAGAAAGTGAAGCAGTACTTTACACAGCATGAGCCCAGCCACCCGGCGCCGCTGATGATTGATCGCGTGCAGCGGTTAATCGAGCTTGATTTTATGGACATTATTCGCGATCTGGTGCCGGATGGCGTGAATCAGTTGCAAAATATTTTCGGCCGTCATGACTGACGCGCTTTGTTTTATCACCGCAGGCGCGTTGCCTGCTGTAAAACCTTCACCGCGCATATTCGATGGAGAACATCATGCCAATAAGTAACAGTGGTCAGAAATTTATCGCACGCAATCGTGCGCCACGCGTGCAGATCGAGTACGACGTGGAAGTTTACGGCGCGGAGCGCAAAATCCAGCTTCCATTTGTCATGGGGGTTATGGCGGATCTGGTCGGTAAACCGGTGGAAAACTTGCCTCCTATTGATGAGCGCAAGTTTATGGAAATTGATGTCGACAATTTTGATGAACGCATGAAAGCGCTGAAACCACGCGTGGCCTTCAATGTTGACAACACTCTTACCGGAGAAGGGCGCCTGAATGTCGACTTAACGTTCGATAGCATGGACGACTTCCTGCCGGACGCAGTCGCGCGCAAAGTTGAACCGTTAAATAAACTGCTGGAAGCGCGTACACAGCTTTCTAATCTGCTGACCTATATGGATGGCAAAAATGGCGCCGAAGAATTGATTGCCAGGGTGCTGCAAGATCCGACACTGCTGAAATCACTCAGCCAGTTGCCGAACAGCGAAGAGAACGCGCAAGGGAAAGAGGAGTAAATCATGAGCAATTCTTCTCAACAGCATGAGCAGCAGAGCACACAGGCATTTAGCCAGGATGAATTCAGCGCGCTGCTTAGCAAAGAGTTCCGCCCGAAAACTGATCAGGCGCGTTCAGCAGTAGAAAACGCGGTAAAGACCCTGGCGCAGCAGGCGCTTGAAAATACCGTGACCTTCTCTTCAGACACCTATCGTACCATTCAGAACCTGATTGCCGGTATTGATGAGAAGTTGTCGCAGCAGATCAACCAGATTATTCACCATGAAGAGTTTCAGAAACTTGAAAGCGCCTGGCGTGGGTTGAGCCACCTGGTGAACAATACTGAAACCGATGAGATGCTAAAAATCCGCTTTATGAGCATCTCCAAGCAGGAGTTGGGCCGTAACCTGAAGCGCTACAAAGGCGTGGGTTGGGATCAGAGCCCGCTGTTTAAGAAAATTTATGAAGAAGAGTATGGTCAATTCGGTGGCGAACCCTTTGGTTGCCTGGTAGGTGACTACTACTTTGATCATAGCCCGCAGGATGTTGAACTGCTGGGTGAAATGGCCCGCATCGGCGCGGCTGCACACTGTCCGTTTATTACCGGTACTGCGCCGAGCGTTATGCAGATGGAGTCCTGGCAGGAGTTGGCGAACCCGCGTGATCTGACGAAAATTTTTCAGAACACCGAATATGCTGCCTGGCGCTCACTGCGTGATTCTGAAGATGCGCGCTACCTTGGCCTGGTTATGCCGCGATTCCTCTCCCGTTTGCCGTATGGTATTCGCACCAACCCGGTGGACAGCTTCGATTTTGAAGAAGAGACCGATGGCGCTAATCACAACAACTATACCTGGGCAAACGCAGCGTATGCGATGGCGACCAATATCAATCGCTCATTTAAAGAGTTTGGCTGGTGTACGTCTATTCGCGGCGTTGAATCTGGCGGTGCGGTAGAGAACCTGCCTTGTCATACCTTCCCGAGTGATGATGGCGGTGTCGATATGAAATGCCCGACCGAGATTGCTATCAGCGATCGTCGCGAGGCTGAGCTGGCGAAAAATGGTTTCATGCCGTTGATTCACCGTAAGAACTCTGACTTTGCTGCCTTTATTGGCGCGCAATCTCTGCAAAAACCGACGGAATATCACGATGCCGATGCGACAGCTAATGCACGTCTGGCTTCCCGTCTGCCATACCTGTTCGCCTGCTGCCGCTTTGCACACTATCTGAAGTGCATTGTGCGCGACAAAATCGGTTCCTTCCGCGAGCGTGATGAGATGGAACGTTGGCTGAACGACTGGGTAATGAACTATGTCGATGGCGATCCGGCCAACTCATCCCAGGAGACCAAAGCGCGTAAACCGCTGGCCGCGGCAGAAGTGCAGGTGCAGGAGATTGAAGATAACCCCGGCTACTACGCTGCGAAATTCTTCCTGCGTCCGCACTACCAGCTGGAAGGTCTGACTGTCTCACTGCGTCTGGTTTCAAAACTGCCTTCGCTGAAGACGAAAGAGGCTTAATGCCTGTTGTTGGATGGCGCTGCGCTTAGCTGAACTGCGCGATAGCGGGTGAAGTGGGCGTAGCGCACCTGAGTAGAACCGTTGGGTATGTTAACAGTAATTTTTTAGATAAAAAATAATTGAAGGGATATTTTATGGATTCGCCAAAAACGATTGCTGATGGCATGTTGAAACTATTTGATATACGCAAAAAAAACGGTCCAGAAATATTTATTCAGAGCGCAGTAACGGGCTTCATGGAAATACCAGAAGATTTATGGACTCTGACAAAGGATTTTTTTGATACTGATAACCGTTGGCGTAATCAAACAGACAGGATTCGACTGTTGACTCTAATAAAAAAAGGTCTAACGTCAGAAGATGTCCGTCGATTAATGAATGTTGTGGTACGTAAATATATTGCTGGTTTAAATGAAGAACAGTCAAAAGAATTGTTCCTTAAGGTTTCAGGAACCAAAGTTGGTGGTGCAGCATTTAAAATGATCTTTGTTAATGAGTTAATGTCGCTTTTCATATCAAAGATTATACCGCGTTTTTTGGTGACGGCCGGGGTAACTGGAGTTTTGAGTGTTGGTGCATCTGTTTCGCGTTCAATATACGCTTCTTATGAACTACTTAAAATTAATAAAGAAATATATTTTGAATTACGTGGGGCTGGTGATTTGGATTTGTTGTATTTTATTGTTGAAGATAATGTTCGCCCATTTCTTGAAGCGATAAAGTATCAAGGAACAAACAATACAATTGATACCGAAATATTTAATATTTTTTTGGCTGGAGTAACTCGTGTACAATAAAGTTATTAAATATATTGTGGTTTACGCGTTGTTGTTTTTTTCGTTTTCTCTTTTTATTTCTACGATAGGCTACTATGTCATTGTTTTTGACTGGAAAGGAACATGGTGGCATGTAATGATGAACGCAGGTATGCTGGGTTTGTTAATAATTGCATCCATCATTATTTATGCATTGGCAGAAAAAATTAAGGCGAAAGTTTAATTTTTTCTGTTAAGTTTTAGGGAAAGAGCTATGCCAGCCACAACAACTATAAGAAATAGTATTTTCCCCAAAATGGTTCCTGATGCTGCCCATGTGAATGATTCATACCGCATTACATTAGAGATAGACTGAATAATGTCCATAAGAGAATAGGCACCTATCAGCGTCAAAATGCAAAGTAATAACAACAGAATGCCTTTTTTCATTTCCCTTCCTTTCGGGTAAAAAGAAACACAAAGGCATTCTAAGCAGCACCTGAGACTTTGTCCAGCGGCGAGAATACAATGCATATAACCCATTTCAATCTCCCGCCTTGCAGCGTGAGAGCGAAAACCACTGAGCGGCAATATACCGTACAGTAACGAGGCAGAGGTAAAATATGGACGGTTTTATTCGGCCCCATGCTTACCCGTTTGCCATATAAGCGCTTTTTCGAAAGCAATATTTATCATTAACGAAGAGTAAATATTATGGCTATTGATATGTTTCTGAAGGTCGACGGAGTTACGGGTGAATCTAAAGACTCTAACCACACCGGCTGGACTGATATCACATCTTTCTCCTGGGGTGCATCACAACCCGGAAACATGAGCGTTGGCGGTGGCGGCGGTGCCGGTAAAGTCAATTTTAACGATCTGCACGTCAATGCACTAATCGACAAATCTACCACCGCTATCCTCAAGCATTGCGCCAGCGGTAAACACCTGACCAAAGTTGAATTGTCTGTCTGCAAAGCAGGCGGTCAGCAGGTAGAATATGCACGTATTACGCTGGAAGATGTACTGGTAACGTCTGTACAGTACACAGGTGCTGACAACGGTGACACTGTTGGTGTGACCTATGCATTCCAGGCGGCAAAAGTGAAACAGCAATACTGGGAACAGTCCACCTCTGGTGGTAAAGGTGCTGAAACCAGCGCTGGCTGGAATATCAAAGAGAACAAAGAAGCGTAATCATGTAGTGGGCCCGCAAGGGCTCACTTAATTGTGTATGAACGTACAGCAGCCGTATTTGTTCTGTCCTGAATTTATATCTGGTAGTGCTGGGTTTTTAGCCTTTTCCATTGTTGGTGCCGCCGTTGGCGAGTATCTGGACCGTAATAGGGTGTTCTATCTTATAAATAACGGAATACTGCTCTATTAATTTACCGTATTCAAACGCAGCCGTTTTGCCTAAAGCGGCGCCGTTTGAGTGCTCATAACTCCAGCAGGAATACGCGATGCGATTCACGATTACTACCACCAAACCGGGTCATCAGCCACCGCAAATTAGCTGCGACTTTTACCCTCCAGGCGGCACCATTGGCCGCGGCACCGACAACAATCTGGTGTTGCCGGACAACGACCGTTCCATTTCTCGCTTACAGGCCATTGTCCATATTGCGGGCAATGGCGAGTGCCGTATTACCAACCGTGGCAACGTTACCCGAGTGGTATTGAATGATATTCCACTGGAACGTGGCCGCCAGGTTGAATTGCAGGATGGTGACATTCTGGGCATCGATGAATATCGAATCGAGGTGACCGATCTGATTCTGGACACCCAGCCTGTCAGCCGTATGGCGGCCAGTATGCAGGCCCATATATCGCCGCCGCCCGGCGCGGCGATAAAACCAACGCCTGCGCCAAAAGCTGCAGCAGAAAACGCTCCGGCTGCGGTACCCACGGAGATCTGGGATAGCCTGATGCAGGAGTTCTCTATCTCCGACAGCATCTCCAGTAGCCGTTCCAAACCTCAGGAACCACAGGATCTGAATCCGTTCGCAGCGCCGAAAGGGCCGGAGCGCAATCCGGAAGATCCGCTTTCGTTGCTTAACAACAATGAGCCGCTGGTCACGCCGAAATCGCTGGCTACTGACCAATTGTTCACTGACGAACCGCTATTCAAAAGCGACAGTATCTTTAATGACTCAACGCCATCGGCGTTGGTGCCTCCGGTGGAACATGCGCCAAAATCACACACCCCAGCGGAAGATGAACTTGATCCGCTGGCTCTGTTTGGCGCTAGCGGAACCAGTAGCACAGCACAAACTCGCAGCGATGATCCGCTTGGTCTGTTAAGCGGCGCGGTGCCGCTGGCCCATGCCGATGAGATTACCCCGCTAAAACCGGCCCAGCCCCAGTCCATCATCACTGATCTGAGCGCAGCGCAACACGAACAACCACAGCAGCCGATCATTACTGAGCTGCGCCCGGAAGACCTTAGCGCGACGCCACTCTTTGCCGATGAAGAGCTTTTGCCTTCTGCAGAACCGAGTTCTGAGCCACAGGATTACGCTGGCATCACGCTGCCCACACCACAAACGGTACAACGCAGCGCAGCGCGCACGCCAAAAGGGCGTCTGCGTATTGATCCGGTACAGAGCAATGCCGCACAAAATACCCCAGTGACAACGGCAGGTGACAGCAGCGATGTGCTGAAAGGTGAACTCCTCGATGCACTGCTGGAAGGGATGGGCCTGGGCGATATGCAGCCCGTACCGCAGTTTGATAAAGAGAATATGCGCCAGTTCGGGCAGATGCTGAGTATGTTCTCGCAGGGTACAGTGGCGTTGTTATCCTCCCGATCGATTCTCAAACGTGGTGTCAAAGCCGATATGACGATGGTATTGGATGATGCCAACAACCCGTTCAAGCTGCTGCCATCTGGCAAAACGGTGTTAATGCAGATGTTTGGTACCCGTATGCCGGGGTTTATGCCGCCGAAAAAATCGGTGCGCGATGCGTTAATCGATCTGCAAGCGCACCAGTTGGGGATGATCTCCGGTATACGCGCTATTATCGCCGCAATGCTGCAATCATTTAACCCGGAACAACTGGAAGAAGATGCCAAACGCGATGGTGCAACAGCGCGGCTTGGCATGTTGTCGAATCGCAAAGCTGCGCTATGGGACTACTTTGTACGTACCTATGCCGAAACCGCCGGTGAGATTGATGATGACTTCCATACGCTGTTTGGCGAAGCGTTTCTGCACGCTTATGACATGGAAGTGAACCAGTACAAAGACTCACAAAGCGGATCGGAAGAATGAATATAAGCACCGCCTCCATCTCCAGACAGGGCGAACGTGCCAGTAATCAGGATCAGACCGGCGAAACTGTGGGCGAGCGTTCCGCTTGCTTTGTGGTCTGCGACGGTATCGCTGGTCTACCCGGCGGTGATGTTGCCGCAGAGCTGGCGCGTAATGCCATCATTACCAACTTCGACGGTGATGAACACCTGAATGCTCAGCACATTCGCCAGTATGTGAACGATGCCAATCGCGCGATTCGCCAGCAGCAGAAAGCGGTGCAGGATTATCACCGCATGGGCACAACCATGGTCAGCCTGTTTATTGACAGGGATTACGAGTTGGCTTACTGGGCTCACGCTGGCGACAGTCGCCTCTACCTGTTTCGTCGCGGCTGGCTCTACCATGTCACCACCGATCACAGCCTGGTACAACAGATGAAAGATGCTGGTCATCATGTCGAAGGCATCAATGGCAATTTGCTCTATTTCGCGCTGGGATTGGGTGAAGATGAACGTGAACCGAGCTACAGCGATGTGGTGCCGATTGAAGATGGCGACGCCTTTTTGCTCTGCACCGATGGCTTCTGGCACGGTGTCACGGAAGAGCAGATGCAGCAGTCTTTGCATATGGTGAATACACCAGACGAATGGTTAACTTTAATGAATCAAATTCTGCTGAAAAACGGTGTCGGGGCGCAAACCAGGCAGGATAACTATAGCGCCGTGGCGGTGTGGATGGGCACGCCTCAGGAGACAACACTTTTGCATACCCTCTCTGAAGCTGCGCAGTTTTTCCCTCTTCGTGATTGATACAGCATACAAGGATTTTTATGAAACTTTGGCTACCGGGTTTGGCCCTGCTCGCAATCAGTGGCACGCTCCATGCGGAAAATTACCGCATCGTGCAATCGCCTTCGCAAAAACTGGATGTCTGGATTGATGACATCGCCGATAACACACCAAAAAGCTGGTGTGCGAAAGAGCTGCCGCTGCGCATCGTTGCCAGCGGCGACAAAAAACCATCGGTACTAAATAACTTTCTTCCGCGCCTTGGTTCTTTGCTGGAGAACCAGTGTGGCACTCTGACCCGCGTGCACTGGAAACTCACTGATCCGCAGGGCGTGACGCTTGCACAGGGTAATGCCGATAAAGCCAAAGAGTGGCAACCCGTGGTAACCACCACTGGCGAATCGGCAACCACTGGTCTGACACCGCCAGCCGGGCGTGCTGAAGATCTCTCGCCAGCCGCTGACCGTACACCATGGCAGGAGTTTACTTTGCAGGACGGTTGCCGTTTGCGCACTTTCTGGCTGGGGGATGCCAGTGCATCAGCGCTGTTTATTCCGAGCAAAGCCGATGGAAAATGCGAGAAGGGAGGCTGGCTGAACGGGCGTAGTGAGGTTACCCAACAGAGCAATGGTGCGGATAAAAAAGTGACCATGACTTTCGTTCACGGTTTCCCGGTAACGGGTCTGAGCGCCAATGCGGATGCGGACCGTCTGTTGATTACCAGTGTTAATAATGAGCGCATGGTCGTCAGTGAAGGCAGCCAGGCACAGAGTTGGATGATTATGCCTTATGTCTCCCGCCTGAATGGGTGGCAGGCCAACGGCACGGTGGCGGTGGAAATTCCCCGCGACCTGGCTAGCGATGAGACGCGTTTGCGCGCGCGTCTGGATGAAGTGCGTAAAGCATGGACACCCTGGTTTGAACCGGGTACGCGGCTAAATATTCTGCTGATCGAATCGCTGCATCCGCAACTGCGCGATCCTGCGGTTGGGACGTATAAGACCCTGAACTAAGGAGCAGTGATGAATACCCTGTTGCAACAACTGGCGGGACACTCCTTGCAGGAGAGTCTGGCGGCGATTGAAAGCCGTATCCGCACACAACCCGGCGATGCAGATTTACGTGCTGCTTTTGCACAACTTCTCTGCCTTGATGGCAACTGGCCTCGCGCGCTGGCGCAACTGAAAAGCTGGGCGGCACTCAAACCGCAGGCCCAACCGACAGTCACATTGTTGGAACAGGCGATCAATGGCGAAAAACAGCGGGCCGAGGTGTTGGCAGGGCGTGCGCGTCCGGTAACACCGGAGCAGGAATGGCCATGGTTGGTAGAGATGATAGCCGCACTCGACCCAACAACAGATACAGATGCTCACCGCAATTCGGCGCTGGAGATGGCTGCTGCCAACCCAGGACAGCTTACCACCCAGAGTGGCGAGACAATCACCTTTGACTGGCTGATGGATGGCGATTGTCGTTTCGGTCCGGTATGCGAAGCAATTGTTAACGGGCGCTATTTTTGGCTGCCTTTTAGCGCCATCGCTGCAATGCAATTTCAGCCGCCGGCCAGCGTCACCGATCTGGTGTGGCGGCATACGCTGGTCCGTTTACAGGATGGCAGCGAACAGGTTTGCCAGATCCCGGCACGTTACCCACTGGCAATCGAGGCAGAAGATCGTTTCAAACTTTGCCGTGTCACCGAGTGGCAGGAAGTGGCAGAGGGAGCACCGCACTATTTCGGCCTCGGCCAGAAGATCTGGTTGAACAATAGTTCCGAATATTCACTGCTTGATCTGGCGACGGTGACGTTTACTGCGGAAGCGGCGCATGAGTAATCCTGCGCATAATGAAGAGAGCGATCAGCTGCGTAGCGGCTGGCGTTCCCGTCGTGGCAAAGAGACGGTAGGCGCACGGGATAAGATGCAGCCGTCGCTGCTCGACCGCCTGACAGATGATGCCCCGCAAAAAATGCAGGAGCCGCTTAATAGTAACCTTATCTCGCATTCAGCTTTACGTCGCCATGTACTGCGTGACCTGCAATGGCTATTTAATACCATCAATAATGAAGCGCAGCAGGATCTCTCCCGTTTTGATGAAGTACGCAGCTCGGTGGCGAACTTTGGCGTCGCTCCGCTGGCCGGTAAACGCATGTCCGATATCGAATGGCAGGATATTCAGCGCAAACTGACAGATGCCATTGTGCACTTTGAGCCACGCATTTTGCCTCAGGGGCTGCAAGTGCGCTGCATTTCTGATACCCAGTCACTGGATTTGCATAACGTCCTGTCGATTGAGATCAAAGGCCGTCTGTGGTGTGTGCCTTATCCGCTGGAATTTTTGTTCCGTACCGATGTGGATCTGGAAAACGGTCATTTCGAGTTGAAAGACGCGGGGTAAAAATGGACAGCAAATTACTCGAATATTACAACCGCGAACTGGCCTGGCTGCGTGAAATGGGCCAGGAGTTTGCTTCCCGCTACCCAAAAGTGGCGGGTCGCCTGGGTATGCGGGGGATGGATGTCGCCGACCCTTATGTTGAACGTCTGATGGAAGGTTTTGCCTTTCTGACGTCTCGCGTGCAGCTCAAAATGGATGCGGAGTTTCCTCGCTTCTCTCAGCGCCTGCTGGAGATGGTGGCGCCAAACTACCTTGCGCCAACGCCGTCAATGGCGATTGCCGAACTGCAACCTGACAGTGCAAAAGGGGATTTAAGCAGTGGTTTTGTGGTGCCACGCGGCACTATGATGGATAGCCAGGCGATGAAAAAAAATGGCGTCACCTGTAGCTACACGACCGCACACGATGTCACCTTGCTACCGCTGGTAATAAGCCAGGTTGAGCTGGGGGGAGTGCCCGCTGATCTGCCGCTGACACAAGTGGGGTTAAGTCAACGCGGGGCGCAGAGCGCGCTGCGCATTCGTATTAGCTGTGATGGCCCGGTTAATCTGGATCATCTCGATTTTGACCGGCTGGAGCTATTCCTCAGTGGCCCGGATATCCAGGCATTAAAATTACTGGAGTTGCTGATGGCGCATCAGGTCGGCATTGTCTGCCAGGTGGCGGGACAAACAGCGCCGCCGCTGGTATTGGCCGATGACGCTTTATGCCAGGAGGGTTTTGCTGCTGACCAGGCGCTGCTACCGGACGATCTGCGTAACTTCGACGGTTACCGGCTATTGCAGGAGTATTTCGCTTTTCCGTCACGTTTTCTTTTTGTCAGCCTGCACGGACTCAGACCGCTATTGGCGCAGGGTATTGATGCCAAACATTTCGACATCGTTATTTTGCTCGATAAAGCCGATGCGCAACTGGAGCGAGTGGTCGATAAAACCCATCTTGCACTGCACTGTACACCGGTCATAAACCTGTTTCCGAAGGTGGCGGAGCGGCAGAAACTGAGCGAAAACCTGCACGAATACCATCTGGTGGTGGATAATATTCGTCCACTGGATTATGAAATTTACGCGGTGACCAAAATTCACGCCAGCATCGATGGTCAACGCGACGAACAGACCTTCCGTCCATTCTGGAGCAGTTGGAGTGAGGATAACGGTAACTATGGTGCTTACTTCTCACTACGCCGCGAACAACGTGCGCTGTCAGAGAAAGCACAGCGTTACGGCACCCGTACCGGTTATATTGGCTCAGAAGTATTTGCCTCGTTGGTAGATGAGCAACATGCGCCCTGGCGCGAGGATTTGCGCTATATCACCGCTGAAGTGCTGTGTACCAGCCGCGATCTGCCGTTGATGCTGCAACAAGATATTGGTCAGTTTGTGATGCCCGACTCGATGCCGGTGAAATCCCTGCACTTACGTAAAGGCCCAACACCGCCACGTCCGGCTTTGGCTGAAGGGTTAAGTACCTGGCGGCTGATTAGCCAGCTACAGATGAACTACCTGAGTCTGATGGATGGCGAAGATGGCGAGGGTGCGGCGGCTCTGCGTCAGCTGCTGGGGCTCTATACCCGGTTGGCGGAAGCGCCGGTTGCCCGACAGATTGAAGGGGTGCGCAACTGTGTACTGGAGCCAGTGCACCGCCGGGTGCCTGAACCGGGACCTATTGTTTTTGCACGCGGTATTGGCATTACGCTGACGGTGGATGAACAGGCCTTTTCAGGTTTCAGTCCCTATCTTTTTGGCAGCGTGCTGGAGCGTGTTTTTGCCCGGCTGGTGGGGATGAACAGCTTCACCGAATTTACCCTTAACAGCCAGCAGCGCGGGGAAGTGGGTTACTGGCCGCCGAGAATGGGCAAGAGGGCGCTGATATGACCGACAGTGTCGCCAGCTTGCCGGTCATTACCAGCGCTAACGCATTGCCGGACAACTTCTGGCAAAATGTGATGGCGACGCCGTGGCGCTATGATCTTTTCTCGCTGTTGCGTCGTATTGATGCCCAGGCTGGTGAGCGTTACCCACTGGGCCGCGCACCGCTACCCCGTTTTGAGCCGCTGCGTATTGGGCAGAAACCTTCACTGGGTTTTGCACCATCAACAGTAGCAGGTGTTAGCCAGCGCAAAAACTCCTCACTGTATGACGTCTCGATTCTGAGCTTTGGTTTATTTGGTCCTAACGGCCCGCTGCCGATCCATCTAACCGAATACGCCAGCGAGCGTATTGATCACCACCAGGACAATAGCCTTAGCGCTTTTGCCGATCTCTTCCATCACCGCCTTTCGCTGCTTTTCTACCGCGCCTGGGCCGATGCGCAGCCGACGGTTTCTCTCGACAGAGCCGATAACCGCCGCTTTGAGCACTATATCGCTTCACTGGTAGGGATGGGGCTGCCGGGGCAGTTAAACAAAGGGAGCCTGAGTGCACATGCCCGTTTTGCGTTAGCCGGGCACCTGACCCGCAACGGACGCGATCCTGAAGGACTGGAGAAGATCCTACGGCTCTATTTCAATGTGCCGGTAAGCATCATCGAAAACGTTGCGCAGTGGATGCCACTCAGTCCGCGAGATCGCGCTCGTCTGCAAGGCGGACGGCATGCGCCACGCCTTGGTATATCGACCTTTCTTGGCGAAGCGGTGCGCGATGTTAGCCATAAATTTCGCATCGAAATTGGCCCGTTACCCATTGATCATTATCGCAAATTTCTTCCCGGCGAGCGGTATGTCACCGAGCTTCGCGACTGGGTGCGTCAATACCTGGGTATTGAGTACCAGTGGGAGGTCAACGTTTTCTTGCGTAAAGAAGATGTTACTGGCGCTGTACTGGGTGGTAAGAGTCGCCTTGGCTACAGCGCCTGGCTTGGCGTACAACCGCAGCCTGAACCGCGCGGGGATCTTGTTTTTAACCCGGAAGGGTAACGCTTCGGCGTCCTGATGGATTAAGTGTCACACATTATCTAACGGAATCGATCATGTCAGAAATCAGCCGCGCCGTACTGTTCGGCAAACTGGACACGCTGTTATTTACCTCACTGGAAAGCGCTACCGCCTTTTGTAAGTTACGCGGCAACCCCTATGTTGAGCTGGTGCATTGGTTACATCAACTGATGCAACAGACCGGCGGTGATTTGCAACAGGTGATCCGTCACTTCTCACTGGATGAAGAGGCGCTAACCCGCGATATCGTCGCAGCGCTTGATAAACTGCCGCGTGGCGCGAGCTCGGTTTCCGATCTGTCGGAACACATTGATACCGCGGTAGAACGCGCCTGGGTATACGGCTCGTTAAAGTTTGGCGTCACCCGTATTCGCGGCGGGCATCTGCTCGCTGGCATTCTCAAAACCTGGAGTCTCGCCAATGTGCTGAAAAGCATTTCGTCGCAGTTTGAGCGGGTGAGCGCCGATGCACTGCTTGACAACTTCGAGGCCATTTTCGCCGATAGCAAAGAGACGCAGCAGTCAGTGACGGCGGTAGAAAATAATGCCGCTGTACCACAGGCGCAAGGTACGCTGGCACAATATGGTCAGGATCTCACCGCTCGCGCCCGCGACGGCAAAATCGACCCGGTGGTGGGGCGCGATGACGAGATCCGCCAGATGATCGATATTTTGATGCGTCGTCGGCAGAACAACCCGCTGCTCACTGGTGAGGCGGGTGTCGGCAAAACAGCGGTAGTCGAAGGGTTAGCGCATCGCATCGCTGCAGGCGACGTGCCGGAACCGTTAACCAATGTTCAGCTCTGGTTGCTGGATATTGGCATGTTGCAGGCGGGCGCGGGCATGAAAGGGGAGTTCGAAGCGCGCTTGCAAGCGTTGATTAACGAGGTGCAATCCAGCCCGGTGCCGATCATCTTGTTTATCGATGAAATCCACACATTGATCGGCGCTGGTGGACAGCAGGGCACTGGCGATGCCGCTAACTTGCTGAAACCGGCGCTGGCGCGTGGACAACTGCGCACTATAGGCGCGACGACCTGGGCGGAATACAAAAAGTATATTGAAAAAGACCCCGCCCTGACGCGCCGTTTCCAGACCGTGCAGGTTGCCGAGCCGGATGAAGAGAAAGCGGTTTTAATGTTACGTAGTACCGTATCTGCGCTGGAGACACACCATCGGGTACTATTGCTGGATGAGGCGGTTGTGGCGGCGGTGAAACTTTCCCATCGCTATATCCCGGCGCGCCAGTTACCGGACAAAGCTGTCGCGCTGCTTGATACCGCCTGCGCCCGCGTGGCCGTCAGCCAAAGCTCACCGCCGCCACAACTGGAAGATTGCCTGCACCGGATTGCCGCACTGGATGTCGAGATCGAAATCGCCAACCGTGAAGCGAAAATGGCGACAGGGGAAAGTGAGCGGGTGATCAAACTGCAATCTGAACTGGAGAAACTGGCCGTACAGCGTGATGCGCTGATCACGCGCTGGGAGCAGGAACAGGGGCTGGTTGACGCAATTATTGCGCTACGTGCGCAATTACACACTGCGCCAGACGATCTGCTTGCTGATCTACGTGAGACACTGTCGTCGCAGCAGGCAGAATTAAAAGCGTTACAGGGCGATGCGCCGCTGCTCTTTACTTCAGTTGATGCAAATGTGGTTGCGGCAGTGGTTTCTGACTGGACTGGCATTCCTTTGGGGCGCATGGTGAAAAATGAAATTGACGCGGTGTTGAAACTGGCAGATACATTAAACGCGCGTGTGATTGGTCAGCGCCACGGGCTGGAACTGATTGCCAAACGAGTACGCACCTCCCGCGCACGGCTTGACGATCCTAACAAACCGGTTGGCGTATTTATGCTGTGTGGCCCGTCAGGCGTGGGTAAAACCGAAACCGCGCTGGCACTGGCTGAATCCCTCTATGGCGGTGAGCAGAACGTTATTACTATCAATATGAGCGAGTTTCAGGAGGCGCATACCGTTTCGACCCTGAAAGGCGCACCGCCTGGCTATGTGGGTTACGGTGAAGGTGGCGTATTGACCGAAGCCGTTCGCCGTCGCCCTTACAGTGTGGTATTGCTGGATGAGATAGAAAAAGCGCACCCGGATGTGCATGAGATCTTCTTTCAGGTATTTGATAAAGGCTGGATGGAAGATGGCGAGGGGCGTCATATCGATTTCCGTAACACTATTATTATCCTTACCTCTAACGTTGGCACGGAGCTGATTACCGCCATGTGTGCCGATCCCTGCCTGCTACCAGAACCGGATGCGATGCGGGATGCGCTGCGCCCTCCGCTGTTGCAGGTGTTTCCACCCGCGCTACTGGGCCGCTTGCTGGTGGTGCCGTACTTCCCGCTTAGTGACGAGATGCTGGCACAGATCGTGCGCCTGCAACTCAAACGTATCCAGCGTCGTCTCGAAGACAACCACGGCATCGTCTCGGAAGTGGATGACAGCGTGGTGGAGCAGATAGTTTCACGCTGTACAGAAGTTGAATCCGGCGGCCGTATGGTGGACGCCATCCTAACTAATACTCTGCTGCCGCTGATGAGCCAGCTTTTACTCGACGCCAGTGCGCGCGACGAGCAATATAAGCGCTTACACGTAACCTTCGAGCAGGGTGAGTTTCACTGTCAGTTTGCGGCGTAATGCCATTATCAAGAGAGTTCTCTACTATGACGGATCACGATAACAACCGGAGTGTACCGAACGCATTGCCACCGGGATATCGCTTCAATGAGTTTGAAATTTTAGAAGTGATCGGCGGTGGTGGCTTCGGCATCGTCTATCGCGCCAAGGATCATCAGCTTGAGCGAACCATTGCTATCAAAGAGTTTATGCCCTCATCGCTGGCGGTACGCAACGACGACATGACGTTGGTGCTGCGTAGTGAACGCTTCAGTAAAGCCTTTACCGCCGGGCTGAATAGCTTTATTCAGGAGGCGCGTTTGCTGGCGCGCTTTAACCACCCGAACCTGTTGCATGTGCTGCGTTTTTGGGTACAAAACGATACCGCCTATATGGGCACTGTGTTCTACAGCGGCACCACACTTTCCCGTCTGCGTGAAAAAGATCCGACACTTATCAATGAAACCTGGATCCGCCGAATGCTGCCGATGCTGCTCGGTGCGATTAAGACCATTCATGATGAAGGTTATCTGCACCGCGATATTTCGCTGGATAATATCCAGATCCAGGAAAATGGCCTGCCGGTGCTGCTCGATTTTGGTTCTGCACGCCGCAGCATTGGCTCCGTCTCTGATGAAACGGAAACCATGTTGCGCCCAGGCTTTGCGCCAATCGAGCAGTATACCGATGATAACGAAAGCGAGCAGGGGCCGTGGACTGATATCTATGCGCTCGGTGCGGTGCTACATACGCTTATTATCGGCTCTCCGCCGCCAGTCAGCGTGGTGCGCAGTATCCAGGATACTTACGTACCGTTGACGCAACGTAATTTGCCGGGTTATTCCCATACGCTTTTACAGGCGGTTGATCGCGCGCTGGCGCTGAAAATGGAAGACCGGCCACAAACGATTGATGAGTTTGCGGCACTGATCGAAATGCCGGTTGCTGGCATTGACGATGTGATGAGTGTGAAACAACCTGGCACCATGCTGGTACCGGTAGAAGAGAAAGAAGAAACTCCGGTTGCGCTGGCAGTACAACGCTACAAATTGCCCGCGCTGGTGGCTGCTGGTGTACTGGTGGGTCTAATCGCCGGAGGCTTAGTGTTCGGTGGCAGTTCAGATGAGTCTAACGCACAAACTGCTGACAACGTACAGCAGCCAGCAGCACCGGCAGATACCCCGCAGGAGACAGCTTCTACAGCGCCAGCGCCGGCTGAAAGCCAGTCCGTTGCTCCTGTCACAAACGATGCGCCTGTCGCACAGATTTTTGTGCGGATGAACGAAGGTGAAAAACTCTCCGTGAATGGTGAAGTTCAGTCAGTAACCCCTGCCAGCAATGGTTTTGCACCGCTGAAACTGCCAGCAGGCCGCTATGAACTGGTGTTGCGTGGCAACGGTCAGACTCGCAGCCAAAGCGTGACTGTTTCCAATGCCGGCACCTGGCTGGTAAATCCCCAACCGCAATAGTCACTGATCCATTGGGTCATCCCCGGCCCAATAGCACGCAGGGAACCCTCTCATTTCCCTGCGTGTCCCCATGCGCATTGCATAATGGTGCAATGGCCTGTTTTCAAGAATTTTGCTTGCCAGACCCGACCAGATAAAAAAGACCGAATTATGAATTTATTAACATCCAGCGAAAGTGGCAGCAGTGAATTCACTTTTATTGTCTCCCGTGCCAGTGCCCAGGCCGACGACAAAGTACATACTGTCGCTGCCAGAAAAATTCGTGAGTTGGAAGCGACATTGACTGACTTTCATCTCGAATCGACCGAAATGATAGACGTTGATAGTTACCCTGCCGTCGAACTCTATTATCAATTCAAAAATGATAATCACGTGATATTTCAACGCCAAACGATAATTCTGTTAGATGATCCCAAAGTGGGCAAAAAAATTGTCAGCTATGTCGGAACCTGCCCGGGTGAATTTAGCGATGATCACCAGAAGCAATATCAGGAAATTATCCAGAGTATTAAATTCCATCGTGCCAAATAGAGCGTAGCAACGCTTTTATCACCTATAGACTCTCTTTTACGGATTGGATGGTATGCAGAACAGAATAACCGTATCACTGCCGGTGGACGGCCTGCTTTTCTGGAAACTTTCAGGACGCGAGGCGCTGTCAGATTCTTTTGCCCTGACGCTCACAGTGCTTGGCACCGATGCGCGTATTGATCGCAGCAAGCTGCTGGGACAACCAGCGACAGTCAATATTCCGACGCAGACGCTGTCAGGTACACGTCACATTAACGGGAAAGTGACGAGGGTAGCGGTAAGTGCGGTGGAGCTTTCCGGCACGCGCTACGCTGTGTATCAGATGACGGTGGAGCCGGACCTGTGGCCGATGAAACGTGACCGTAACCTGCGTATTTTCCAGGGACAGACTGCCCCGCAGATAGTGAAAGCCCTGCTGGGTGAATACCAGGTGAATGTGGAAGATAAACTCACCGGCAGCTACCGGGTGTGGGACTACTGTGTGCAGTATCAGGAGTCAAGCCTGGACTTTATCAGCCGCCTGATGGAGCTTGAGGGGATTGCCTATCACTTCCGCCATGAAGCCGACAGACATGTGCTGGTACTGACGGATGCCGCTACCGAGCATCAGCCGTTCAGCGGATACGAAACCATTGCCTATCACCAGACGCCTTCCGGCGGCACGACAGATGAAGAGGGTATCAGCCAGTGGGCGCTGGAGGATAGCGTGACACCGGGGATATATAGCCTTGATGATTACGACTTTCGCAAACCTAACGCATGGCTGTTTCAGGCCCGGCAGAACCCGGCTTCGCCGCAGCCGGGGAGTATTGATGTTTACGACTGGCCTGGACGTTTTGTTGAGCACGGACACGGCGAATATTACGCCCGTATTCGTCAGGAACGCTGGCAGGTGGAGCATCAGCAGATTCAGGGCACAGCCACGGCGCTGGGCATTGCGCCGGGTTACACCTTTGCGCTCTATAACGCGCCGTTTTTCAGTGATAACGGAGAGTACCTGACTACCGAAGTCAATTACTTCCTTGAAGAGAATCGCTACGCCAGCGGCGGCGAAGGTGGCAGCGAACACCGCATCGACTTCACCGTCATCCCGTCATCAGTGGTCTTCCGCCCGGCGATCAGTACTCCATGGCCGAAAACCTACGGTCCGCAGACAGCAAGGGTTGTGGGGCCGGAAGGGGAGAGTATCTGGACCGATAAATATGGTCGCGTGAAGGTGAAATTCCACTGGGATCGTCTGGCGAAGGGGGATGATACCAGTTCATGCTGGGTGCGTGTCTCCAGCGCATGGGCAGGTCAGGGTTTTGGTGGGGTGCAGATACCCCGCGTCGGCGATGAGGTGGTGATCGACTTTATTAACGGCGATCCGGACCGACCAATAATTACCGGGCGTGTCTATAACGAAGCGAGTATGCCGCCATGGGCATTACCGGCAGCGGCAACGCAGATGGGCTTTCTCAGCCGCTCGAAAGAGGGTTCAGTGGATAACGCCAACGCCCTGCGCTTTGACGATAAAGCGGGGGAAGAGCAGGTGTGGATCCAGGCCGAACGCAACATGGATGTGAATGTTAAAAATGATGCTTCCCGGACTATTGGTAGCAATCATAGCCATTATGTACATAAAAATGAGTTGCACAGAGTCGAAGCTAATCAAACCCAGGTGGTAAAGGGTGTTTCTGAAACGCTGACGGGGAAAGGTAAGCTTGATGCGGCTGTTGAACAATATGTGCTGGCATCAGGCACCAAATTACGTCTGGTATCAGGAAAAAGCGCCATCGAGCTAAACGCCAATGGCACCATTAATCTTATCGGTACAGATTTTAATTTCTTTGTTGATGGCGATGGGCATATCACTACCGGTGGCAAGCTGCATCTTAATGCTGCTGGAACCGAGCCTGGTACAACGGCGCCGGGAGAAGGGCATAAAGGTGATATTGATACGGCTGTGCAGGGGTATTTTGACTCAGGGGATAAATCAACAGGGGCAAGTTGAGCTGCGCAAAATAAGTCAACAATTAATATAACCGGTGGGATAGATACGATACTGGCTGACAAAAACGTTATGTACGTGAAGCCGACGAGTTTCTCAAAATATCCAAAGAGTAATCAAAGTGAGAACAATTGCACTTTCGACACTATTAATTCTATCTTTAGTCTCTGTTTGTTTTAACGCTTCCGCTGTTCCTGTGGAGCTAAAACAATATGATCAGCAACAAACCGTGTCTGGCTTTACACAAAATAAAGAAATAACAAGTCAGTTGAAAAAAAATGCTTGGCAGTAAATATAGTGAATTTATTAATAATTTTGATGTTTATGGTGAGCCTTATTATACCGAAGATGGCGGACTTGTGATTCAGGGGTGGTTACAAGATTTATATCTTGAAAATGCCTCTGTAGTTATTATTTATCCTGATGCAAAGATTTTCGCTGCATGGGTAGTGCCAGATGGCAAAAGAATTTTTTACACGACAAATCGCCCAGAAAAGAATATCAAAGAAGATATCAGGTTATGGGCTGGACGGTTTAAAGGCCTTTCATTTGTCGCCCCAGTTGTTTTGGCAGGAGACAATAGAGATGTCGATTATTTCGAAACTACCAAATTTAGAATCAAAGTGCTGACAAATAGTAATGATAATGACTACAACGAAGCAGTTTACTTTGGCGTTCGCAAAAAAGATGGCGCCGGGCTGACATTGAAGGGTACGGCTACGCGGAAAATCTGTGAAAATCAACCATGTCCAATAATTAGCTATAAATTCAGGAATGGCGCAACAATTTATATGCTTAGTAAAGTTGATGACAGTATAACTGTAATTCAGAACAATAAAATTATTCTGAATGATAAAGGAACATGGACAAAATAAAATCGTAGTTTTATATAAAGCGTACATTCAGTAGCTAACACAGTTGCGGGGAGGGGCTTTCTGCCCGGCACTTCCCGCAATCGCATATCCTGTCTCGTTATCATCTTTTTACTTTCCCCCGTCATTGAATTATGGATTCCCTTATGAACTACACCCTTAATGAAGGTTCGTTCTCTCTCTTCCCTGCGGCCTGGCAGGATACCAGCATGACCATGTTACGTGATGATGTAAGCGGTTTATCACTTATTGTCAGCCGTGGCGCTATTCCAGAAGGCAGTGACTTTGAACAAGAGTTTCGTCGCCAGTGGGAGATATTAAGCACACAAATGGGTGAGATTACGCAAAGTGAGTTTATCCGCATTCTCGTAGGTCCTGAGAACAAACATCGAGCGGTGGAGGTGGAGACCAGCTTTTCAAGCAATGGGCAGCAGATATGGCAAAAACAGTTCGCTGTTCAGCCGCCTGCTGCACCGGTTTTAATGATATTCACCCTTTCGGCCATGCATCCCTTTACGCAAGAAGACATAACACGCTGGGATACGATTAAACAGAGCCTGACGCTGCACGACTAACGGAAGCCGTAGTATGAGCGACAAACACGCGGCCCGTCAGGGCGATGAGATTATTCACTCCAGCATTTTTGCCGATATCACCAGCATTGTGGCAGAAGGCGTAGCCTATGCGGCGATCGGCTCTGCGGTTGCTTTTGCTGCGACTGCGGCAGCACCGTTATTGGGTGTAGGCGCAGCCGCGGCTGGTGTGGCAGCGGTAGGTTCGAGCTGCCTGTTGAGCGGCATTCTTGGTGGTATCCTGGCGAACGTTGCGGGTATCACCGACGACATCAGCAATGTTGCCAATGGGATTGGCGATACACTTTTCCCACCCTCCCCAGCAGGCACCATCGTTACCGGTTCTACAAATGTCCGGACTAACGATCTTTGCGCTGCACGTGCAGCTGGAACACTCACCTCTGCGAAGACGCCACCCGCGGAACCGCAATCACCGGAAAATTTCGCCGACTATGCCGGAATGTTGCTGGCAGGGGCTAAACACTTTGGCAGCGAGATGTGGCAACCCACCGTTGGTTCGGCCGATGCCGGCACTTCTCCGCTGGAGCAGGATAAAATTCTTTGTGAGAAACACTCTGGCCCACAATACCTGGCGCAAGGTTCAAAAAGCGTATTTATTAATGGCCAGCCGGCAGTGCGTGCCAAAGACAAAACCACATGTGAAGCCACTGTATCCGACAATGTTTCTCCCAATGTGATCATTGGCGGTGAAACGCTCACGGTACGCGATATCAAAAGCGGGAAACTACCGGGCCTGGCGGTAGCAATGATTGCACTCTCTTTAATTCGGGGACGTCCGGGTAAGATCCTGAAAAATATGCCATGTGCCTTAGCCTCTGCAGGCGGCGGGATGCTGGCTGATATGGCGGTGAATGCCATATTCGGTTCGTCGCATCCGGTGCATGCTGCAACGGGCGTAAAAGTACTGAATGACGATAACGAGCTTGATTTCTCACTGCCGGGGAGATTTCCGCTGTATATGCAGCGCAGCTACAATAGCCTGACATGCCGCGAAGGGTTATTTGGTCTGGGCTGGGCGACCGTTTTCGACAGTTATCTCGCGTTAAAAGGTGACGAAGCGACCTGGTTCGATGATAGCGGACGTGAGTTGAGCTTTACCTTACCGGCCGTCGATCAGGGTTTTTACAGCATCAGCGAGGGGCTGATAATCCGCCGCAACGATGCGGGGGATGTTGCCATTGCTGATGATGATGGCGCTGTCTGGCGGCTATTTAAACCGACGCGGGCCGATCCCTCTGTGCTGCGGCTGGCTTCACTCAGTGATGAGTATGGCAATACGCTGGAAACCGGCTGGGATGAACACGGCAGGTTGGTGCGTATTCATGATGCGCCAGGCGCGATTGACGTTACTCTCACCTATGACGATGCGCGTTTCCCACAAAGAGTAACATCAGCCAGTCATTTTGATGGCCAACAGCACTGGCCACTGGTGCGTTGGCATTACGAAGCGCACGGGCAACTTGCGGGCGTTACCGATGCCACCGGAATTGTCAGACGCGAGTTTCGTTACAACGATGATGGGCTGATGGTCTGGCACCGTCTGCCGCAAGGGCTGGAAAGTGAGTATCGTTGGGGGATGTTCGATCACTGGCGGGTGATAGAAAACCGCACCAGTACGGGGGATGGTTGTCGCTTCACTTACGATCTTGACGCCGGGCTGACCACCGTTACGCACTATGACGGGTTAACACGGCAGCACTACTGGAACGCGCAGGGGCTCATCGTCCGCTTTGTGGATGAGCGCGGTGAGAGCTGGCGTTATGAATGGAACAATGATGAGCAACTCACCCGGCGCATAGACCCACTCGGTCATGCCGTCTCATTTGTCTACGACGAGATGGGCAATCGCGTGGAGGAGATTGACACGCAGGGAAACTCCCGCGCAACGCACTGGCTGGAAAACCGTGCGTTGCCTGCATCGGTCACTGAACCTGATGGCAGTACGTCACGTTTTTATTATGACGAGCACTTTGGCCTGGCACGATCCGTTGATCCACTCGGGCAGGCAACACTCTGGCGCCGGGATGAGTTCGGTCAGGTTATCGAAGAGGTTGATGCGGCAGGTAATATCCGGCGACAGGAATATAACGATGCCGGGCAGGTTATTCGCGAGACCGATTGCTCCGGGCGCGTTACTCGTTATCGTTACCATCCACTGGGCTGGCTGCTGGCGGTTCAGTTACCAGATGGTGAGGAGACTCACTACCACTACGATGCTGCTGGTCGTCCGGTACAACTGGAGCGGGCAGAAGGCTGGCTGGAAACATTAATATGGAATGAACAGGGGCTACCGCAACGACATGAAGCGCCGGATGGTAGCCGCAGTGAGTTCCGTTACGACAACGCAGGGCGTTTAATTGTCACGCGCAACAGCCTGGGAGAAGAGGTTCGCCGCAGCTGGGACAATCGGGGACGACTGGTTGCGTTGCATAACGAGAATGGCGAAGCTTACCAGTTCCGCTGGGGGGCAGATTCTCTGCTGCTGGAAGAGCAGGGGCTCGATGGTGTGGTCAGCCGTTATACTTATGACGCCTGTGGACGCACAATTTCCCGCACCTTTGCGGCAGATCACCCAGACGCGATTACGCACCATTTTAACTGGAGTCCAACAGGACAACTGCTGGCCCGTACAACGCCGGAAGGACAAACGCGCTGGCACTATTCGGCGGCAGGTTTTCCTGAACGGATAACTGTGCATCCGGCACTGGATGACAATCACTGGAGCGCTGAGGCTGAGCAGGAACTTATATTCACCTACGACTCGTTGGGGCGGGTTATCAGTGAGAAGAGCGAAAATGGCACGCTGGCATGGCGCTATGATGCCCTTGGCAACCGCACCGCGTTAACGTTGCCGGATGGCCGGGAACTCAGGCATTTCTACTATGGCAGCGGACATCTGTTAAGCATTGCGCTGGATAATCTGCCGGTCAGTGATTTTACCCGGGACCCGTTGCACCGCGAGATCAGTCGTACTCAAGGACTGCTCACTTCCCGCAGTGAATATGACCGGCTCGGACGCTTACAGCAGCGGGATGTCTTTGCTGGTAATGCACAACGTCCAGCCCCCCGTAAATGGTCGCGGCGCTGGGATTATGATTACCGTAATAATCTCATTCGCGAAGAGCGGGACGATAATCCTTTCAGCAATTATCACTGGAAGTATGACCGTAGCGGAAGGCTGCTGGCACAGGACGGTACACTGCCAGGCCAGGAACAGTGGCAGTGGGATGCGGCAGGGAATCCGACAGATGCGCAGGCAATGCAGGTGGTACGTCATAACCGCGTTACACAACTGAAAGACATTCGCTGGCAGTATGACATCCATGGCAGAACGGTTTTAAAAGAGAACAGAGAGACGCGCTGGCATTACCGCTACGACAGCGAACACCGTCTGACAGAGGTAATCTGCCAGCCCCGCGACCGTAATAAACCGCAAACAGAAGTCAGTTTCCGCTACGATCCGCTGGGTCGTCGTATCAGTAAAACTCGCCGCCAGATTCATGCAGGGCAACAGACAGGCCGCGTGGTGACCACGCGCTTTGTCTGGGAAGGACTGCGGCTGTTACAGGAAATTCACGACGATATCCCTCTCACTTATGTCTACAGCGACCAGGGGAGCTATGAACCACTGGCGCGGATAGATGGTAGCAGTGAGCCGGATATTTACTGGTTCCACTGCCAGCCGAATGGCCTGCCGGAGCGGATGACGGATGTCGAAGGGGAGATCCGCTGGGAAGGACAGAACAGCGCGTGGGGCAAGCTGCTGCATGAACCTTCGCGGTACGCGCCGCAATATGCCCAGAACCTGCGAATGCAGGGGCAGTACCTGGATCGGGAAACCGGATTACACTACAATTTATTTCGCTACTATGACCCGGACTGTGGGCGCTTTACTCAGCCGGACCCGATAGGGCTGGCGGGCGGGATAAACCTCTACCAGTATGCGCCGAATGCGCTGGGGTGGGTGGACCCGTGGGGGTTGAGTCGGAAATGTAAAGACCCTTCAAAAGAAGCAACACGATGGCAAGGGCCGCAGAATAGGGATTATCCGGGAATTGATGTTTATAAAAATGTGACTTTAAAACGAGGAACAATATTATATGCATTATATCCTAATGGTAATCAATTACCTTCATACACCGTTACTCATCCCACAGTAAGACAATATAAAGGTGACGCTGTAGCATATCACGAGGCATTGCAGGTGAAAATCAATCCAGTTTACCCACTTAGAACCCAAGTAAGAGCATTTTATGTTTCAGAGGATATTATTGTGGCTACTGGCCGTGCTAATGCAAACCCACACTTTGGTGACGGCGGTGGGCTACAATTCTTTATACCTGAGGAAGTTCGCGGCAAACTCATACCAGGAAAGGTTATCGATATATGAACGAAATGATTCTTCATTTTTCTTCTGGAGTATTGACTGTTAATGGTCATGCTGTAGATGTTTCTAGTTTTGATAATTTTATTAAATCGGAATTATATAATGCCATCCCTGATATTAAGAAAGGAGGCAAATATCTTTTTTATATTTGTAATGCCAGCTGGTTTAATAATGATTTTTTTATGGAAATTAGGCCAGGAATGGGGGTGTTTAATGGGAGCGTGTATTTGATTGATAAATCAGGAGATTTTTTTCAAGCTCTTGATGACTGGAATAAAAGAGCAAATCTAAAATTATTAGAAAATGAAAGTAAACGGCTTATTTACTGGGTTCGGGATAAACAGGAGGGGGGGAGCGAAACAAAAATAAATCAACCACCGTATGGTGTAGAGTGGGTGTACGATTGGGGCAAGATTGCTGTCCAATCAAATAGTTATACTTTTGATTGTGGAATCTACATTACATGGAATTAGGTTTTAGTCATTTCTTAGTGCATTCATATTCAATTGGACGGCCTCTGAGGCCAATATAATAGTCAGGTTCCGATTGTGCAGGTGCAACCTGTCACCATTTTTCAGTACACTGCAACCCTTCTGTCTGGGTACTAACTTCCAACTGCCTGATACCCGGAATTATTTCTCAGCATCGACCAGATTATTCTCGCGTTCCTGTTAGCGACTGCCACGGTCGTGTAAGCACACCTATTTTAGTTCCATGCATTTTTTGAAAATAGAGATCTTCCCTGAGAGACTCTAAATAAACTCTATCGGATTTATAAAGTGATATCACCGATCCAAGCCGATGCGGGACCGGCAATCACTTGGTATGGTCAATCTGGAGGAGGCACACAATATGAATTATCAAAATAAATAAGCCAGCTTCTTTCTGAAAATAAAATTAGACCAATGTGAGGTTTGTATGAATTTAGAAATTTTTAATTTTCGACTCAAGAAAACCATTTATGATGGCGATGAAAATGGATTTTATAATTTATCGAGTGAAATAAAATTCACTAAGAATGGCAAAGTTTCATTTGAAAACTCAACGGCCATTCCTATATGGGATGTTGAGGATGAATTGGTGCAGATTATAATAAGTAGTGTAAGCAGACCCGTTTTAGTTCCACATGATAAAAAACCTTCATACAGGCATGATAATTTAGATATATATATCTACAAAAGCAATATACTTAATGAATCGATAATAGTAATCGTTGCTGCTGGAGAAAGCCAACCAGCAAGATACAAAATTAAAGCAATGGGAGTCATTAAAATTATTGATTTTTAAAATATTGCACTGTTCTTCCCCCTGAAAAAAGTGCATGTTACTAAAACTAGTATGCTTACAAAATTAGACCCTGTCTTCCCTGTCAGGTCTCAAGTTAGGCATCACGCATGTACAATGATGCAAGGGATGCAGCTTTGGAACCATTTACGAAAGTATATCTGACATTTTACCGGAGTAATAATATGAATATTGATTCTTATGAGGATGTTTTAGACCACTTAAGAGACTATTTTATAAAGACAGTAAAGGATGAATGCTATTTGGCTGAACTACTTGATTTAGTTGAAGGTTCCCGTTCAGAAAAAACTGTTACTATTAGAGCTATTTATGAAAAATACATGAACTATATAAAGGAAAATAAAGGAAATATTGACCACATAAAGGGGGATAAAGAAATGTGGAGTAAAATATTATATTTTTGGCAATGATTGGATCTATCGTAACTAATCGATTTTTAAATTTGCATTTACTTCTGGATAACGAATTTGATCTTCTCCCTGAAAAAAGTGCATGTTACTAAAACGGGTATGCTTACAAAACTAGATCCAGTCTTCCCTGTCAGGTTTCAAGTAAGAGAATTTTATGTATCGGAGAATATTTTTGTGGCAACAGGCAGGGCCAAAGCAAATCTGCGCTGAGGCGACGGAAGTGGATTGCAATTTTTTGTACCAATTAAATAACTGGAAATTTATATGAGGCTACATATAAAATCGGTTAGTGGGAAAAACTAAATGGTTATGATGGAATACTAGCACCTTAGGCAAGAAATCCATCAGGTTCAAATCTAATTTCTTTTGGGGGATTTTAATGGAACCTTTAGAAGAATATTATTCTGGAGATGACGCATGGCAAAGATTAGTAAACATTTACAAGGAAGATTATCTTGATGACAATGCCAGATTACTTGCTAAGAAGATAAATGGCAATTTAGATATTGCAGTGGTAATTTATGGTAAAAGAGGGTTGAGGGAGGGGATATGGTGGCTAAACCGTGAGGTGCCAGCCCTGGACTATCTAAAACCTATTGATTGTCTCCAGGAAGATAATTTAATTAAGCGTCTTAAAGAATGTTTAATGCGGATGTCTTGATAGTTATTATTTTATCTTTCTTTTGAGGTGAACTTATGATTTCCTGTATTATATGTAACTTGAAATTCAAATGAGGATGTTATGTTTGAGAAGTTAATGATATTATGATTGTATTTGAAAAGCCATTATGGCAATCAAAGTTTATTTATTTGTTAATGATTTCACTTTTAGTTAAGGTTATTTCATAAAAACACTCCTTATCTTTAAGTTATAATTATTCATGGCTTGACGGATCGATTTTCTGGAAGTTTGAGGAAATATTATAGATATTGCTAAGTGGAGAGCGAAATTGGAGTTGCTAAATGAGATAATACCGCAGGCAGACGTTCAATTGAGCTTCCCTTTGAAAAAAGTACGTAGAACTAAAACGGGTGTGCTTACACCTGGATCGAGAAACGTGATTACACTACAATTTATTTCGCTTCTATGACCCGGACTATGGGCGCTTTATCCTGCCGGACCCGATAGGGCGGGCGGGATAAACCTCTACCAGTATGCGCCGAATACGCTGGGGTGGGTGGACCCGTGGGGGTGAGTCGGACTTGTAAAGACCCCTCAAAAGAAGCGATTAAATGGCAAGGGAAAGGTGATTACCCAGGTATTGATGTTTATAAAAATAGAAAACTCAAAAAAGGTACAATATTGTATTTTTTATATCCAAATGGTGATGCACCTCCTTCGTACACAGTTACATATCCCACAGTGAGGCAATATAAGGGCGAACCTTTAGGCTATCACGAAGCCTTGCAGGTTAAACTCGATCCTCACCGGCATTACGAACAAAACTACGAGCGTATTATATTAGCGAAGATATAGATGTTGCGTTTGGTAGAACACAAGCTAATGATGCTTATGCCGCAGGGGGAGGGATGCAATTCTTTATACCTGAAGAATCCAGACATTTACTCATACTGGGTAAGATGATTAATATATGATGAAATTAAAATTCGATTTGACATCAGGAAGGGCTTTTATAGATGAGAATTCCCTTTCTTTTATGGATGAAAATGATTTTCAAAATTCAAACATATATCAATATTTAAAAGAAAATCATAATCTCGAAAAGCACATACCACGCCATTACACTTTAAAATCTATTATCTGGATGGATAAAGAATTTGAGATGATTCTTCGTCCTTTTTTTTCTAAAACATTTCCATTTATGATTCAGTTAATAGATAAAAGTGGCGATTATTATTCATGCATACATGATTGGGATAAAGTCGCAAACACAGAAATGCTAAATAAAGAGATTGAAATGTTAGCTGAATGGCTTAGGAAAAAATAATATTGAAAAATCCTGTCGAAAATAAATATCATCAGGTGTCCTGGGCATTTGATTGGGGTTGTATATCTGCCCAGTATGAAGTCAAAAGTTTTAACTGCGGTATATACATAACCTGGAATAATTAACATTGTATCGGAAAGATATTTTATATTGCTGGCTGGCAGAACGATAGATAGATATGGACACGAGTATGGAACCTTTTCCTCACTTAAGGGATTCCTTATTTTAATGCCTGTAGGATAGGGCAATTTAGTGAAACGAATGGCGTTCCGATTAGTCAAACTAAATTTAATGAAATAGTTGTCACGCCGAAATTGGAGCGGCTTCCTCGGCTGATTATTTACCTAATGATTATATACAGGCTCATCATGACGCATTTAAAAACGGTGCATACTGAAGGAATGGTTAAAGGTACAGATTTTACAGTAACTGATATAACTACAGGAAAACAATTATGGCCAATCTTACGAAAATAATCTTAAATCCCTGGGATTTTACGCTGCATCAAAAAAACGATGGGGAATATATACTCAAGGTAATGTTTGTTGAAGGAGATTATAAGATCGATGTGGCAAGGTTTTTTAAATTTTCTAAAAGTGAAATTACTCAGTATGATAATCTTGACTATATGAAAAAGTTATCTGAAAATATACGTAAGGACTACGAAAAATATAAATCTAAAGAAATAACTAAGAGCGAATTTGACCAGCTCTAATTAATGTTCGGGAAAGTTATTTTATATAGGCGCTAAAATTTTGATGGACTACCAATGCAAAACATGAGTCAGATGATACCGAACAGATGGTTTCTTTTGTTTTGCCCATAACCACATTTTGGAGAAATAATGTTTTCTTTGTATAGATTAGACCTGGAATAGAAATATCAGCATATAAACATAAATATGTAGGAAATTACTGTTAATCAAAGTACGTAATGTTGAAAACATTAATACCATATAGCCCACGATATAAAAATAAGACGATAAATATCGAACAAAAAGTATTATTGTGTTAATCGTATTGTTTTATCTGTATTATCACACACTTGATCTGGCACTTTTGCTGTTACTACACAGAGTAAGCTGACAGGCAACTCAGTGCCAGAGGTTGACGTTGCGACACAAGGTTATTTTAGAGATACATGCTACTGTCAGAATTTAGTAAGGGTGAACATAATGCTCCTGGAAAAATTAAAAACGCTCGAATGTTCTCTTCATGGTGCCAGGAGGAATGATCGGGAATGGCTTGAACAGATACTGCACCAGGAATTCAGCGAAATTACACGATCGGGCATACTAATTGATCGTGCGAAAACAATCGACTCTCTTATAGGTGAAGCAGATATACCGATCATTTTCAGTAATGACTTCAAGCTCATCAGGATAAGCGATAATTTCGCAATATTGTACTACAGGACGTGTAATGCAGATGGCAGTCGAGCATCTCTTCGCTCTTCATGTTGGGAGTGTTCCGCTGATGGCCAATGGAAGCTGGTATTTCATCAGGGAACCCCTGAGGCGCAGAGCGTTGCATCGACCCGGTGAACTCGCAGCGTGAAGCCGACGGTCAGATTTTATGGTGTTGTCTCCGCGAAAACTGTCAGTTCAAGTCTGAGCTAATACATTTATTTTGCTACAAACACCCGGCAAGTCCCTCTCACCGGGCGTTTCTCTTTGTACCTTAACGCTGGCTACAACCCGCGCACTGTTTATTCTGGATCTGTTGGAAGAAGTCATTTCCTTTGTCATCCACCAGAATAAACGCCGGGAAGTTCTCCACTTCAATCTTCCAGATCGCTTCCATTCCTAACTCCGGGTATGCCACGCACTCGAGACTCTTGATGCTCTGCTGCGCCAGTACGGCTGCCGGGCCACCGATACTTCCCAGATAGAAACCGCCGTGTTTGGCACAGGCATCGGTCACTTGCTGACTACGGTTGCCTTTAGCCAGCATAATCATGCTGGCACCGTGCGACTGCAACAGATCCACGTAGGAGTCCATACGACCAGCGGTAGTGGGGCCGAGTGAACCAGATGCATAACCTTCCGGGGTTTTCGCCGGGCCTGCGTAATAGATCGGATGATCTTTCACGTACTGCGGCAGCGGTTCGCCGTTATCAATCAGCTCTTTGAGTTTTGCGTGGGCAATATCGCGCGCCACAATAATTGTGCCGTTAAGCGACAGACGCGTAGAGACCGGGAAAGCAGAAAGCTGCGCCAGAATCTCTTTCATTGGGCGATTCAGATTAATGCTTACCACATCACCTTCACCCTGCTGACGCAGTGCTTCAGGAATGTACTGCCCAGGGTTGGACTCCATCTTCTCGATCCAGATCCCATCGCGGTTAATCTTCGCTTTGATGTTACGGTCGGCAGAACAAGATACGCCCATACCGATAGGGCAGGAGGCCCCATGGCGTGGTAAACGGATCACGCGAATATCATGAGCGAAATATTTCCCGCCGAACTGCGCGCCAAGCCCAAGGTTATTCGCTTCCTGCAACAGCTCATGCTCCAGTTTAACGTCACGGAACGCCTGCCCATGCTCGTTACCTTCGGTCGGTAGCTCGTCGTAATAACGCGCGGAAGCAAGTTTAACCGTTTTCAGGGTAGACTCCGCAGAAGTTCCGCCAATCACAAAAGCAATATGGTACGGCGGGCAGGCGGCAGTACCCAGGGTACGCATCTTCTCAACCAGGTAATTTTTCAGTTTCGCTGGAGTGATCAGCGCCTTGGTTTCCTGGTAGAGGTAGGTTTTATTGGCAGAACCACCGCCTTTAGCGATGCAAAGGAATTTGTACTCTTCGCCATCAACGCTATAGAGATCGATCTGCGCTGGCAGGTTGGTGCCAGTATTCACTTCCTGATACATATCCAGCGGGGCGTTTTGCGAATAGCGCAGGTTATCTTCCGTGTAGGTGTTGTAAACACCACGCGCCAGCGCAGCTTCATCATCCCCGCCAGTCCACACGCGCTGGCCCTTTTTACCCACAATGATCGCAGTGCCGGTATCCTGGCAGGTCGGCAGTACGCCTTTTGCGGCGATTTCTGAGTTGCGCAGGAACTGGAGGGCGACATATTTATCGTTTTCGCTCGCCTCGGGATCGGTCAATATTGCAGCGACCTGCTGCTGGTGAGATGGGCGCAGCATAAAAGAAGCATCATGAAACGCGCGTTGAGCCAGTAGCGTCAGCGCTTCTGGCTCCACTTTCAGCACTTCCTGACCATCAAAATCAGCAACAGAGACATATTCACGGCTCAGTAGATAATATTCAGTATTGTCTTTAGCCAGCGGGAAGGGGTTCTGATACACGAAGGGTTTGTTCGACATTACTCATACTCCATAAAATAAAACCGCCGGGAAACCCGACGGTTATGAATCAGAACATCATGGACATCCATGGATAACCAATCAGCAACAGCGCAGCAGGAAGATCGCGCCGAAGATAGTACCCAGGCGCCAGTAATCCTTAGTCGGCAGATAACCACTACCGTAGTAAATCGGGCTAGGGCCAGTACCATAAGGAGTGATGATGCCCATCACGCCAGTGAGGTACACATCAGCAGAACAAACACTTCATATTTGCAGGAATCGTTGACGCAATAGTGAGCATTGCTGGCAACAGCGCAGTGGTATGCGCCGTGGTGCTGGCGAACAGGTAGTGCAGCAGGTAGAACGCCAGCAGCAGGACGATAGTGGCCATGCCAGGGGTAATACCGCCCATTAGCGCGCCGCCTTCTTTACCCAACCAGGCAATAAAACCAGTCGTTGAGAGACCATCAGCCAGAGCAACGAGGGTGGCAAACCAGACAAAGGTGTTCCACGCCGCTTTGTTGCCGGTGATATCGTTCCAGGTAAGTACGCCGGTCCACAGCATCAGCACAATTACCAGCAGTGCGGCCATCGCTGGCTCAATCCATTGGGATGCAAAGATCCACATCAGCAGTGCGCAGCAGACAAACACCAGCAGCAGAATCTCGTTACGGGAAAGCTTGCCCAGTTTTTCCAGCTCGCGGCTCGCCCACAGCGGAACTTCGTTATTCAGCTTAACTTCAGGCGGATAGAACCAGTAAGCCAGCAGCGGCATGGTCAGGATCAGCAGAACACCGAGCGGCAGGAAGGCGATAAACCATGTGCCCCAGGAGATATTCAACCCGATAGTGCTTTTAACCAGCGCCAGCGCCAGCAGGTTTGGCGCCAGTGCTGAAAGGAACATAGAACTGGTGATACAAGCCGCGGTAATCGCAACCCACATCAGATACGAACCGATGCGACGCGCACTCGGATCGTTGGGTTTTGAGTCATACAGCGGCGGCAGGTTGGCGATAATCGGGTAGATTGTCCCGCCACTGCGGGCAGTGTTCGAAGGGGTGAACGGTGCCAGCAACAGATCGGCGAAAGTGATGGCATAACCGAGCGTCAGGCTGCGGCGACCCAGATGTTTCACTAGGATCAGCGCCAGACGGCGGCCAAACTGCGTTTTGTCATAACCCGCAGCAAACATAAATGCGCCGAAAATTAGCCAGACGGTGGAGTTACCGAACCCGCTGACAGCCCATTTGAATGACTGGCCCGCCAGTTTAAACTTCGGGTCGGCCAGTTGTTCAGGACTAAACAACAGCCACTGGCTACACAGCGCGATTACCACCACGCCGGTCAGGCCGATTACTGCGCCCGGCAACGGTTCGAAGATCAGGCCGACAATCACGCCAACGAATATTGCGAAATAGTGCCAGGCATAAGGCGGCAAACCTTCCGGCACCGGGACAAAGAGTAGAAGCACCGCAACGATAATTGGCAGCGCCATCATTAGCAGGCGATTTTTCGCTCCGGACTGCGCAGCGGCAGGCGGGAGAGTTTTTGTCTTCTCGGTCATAATGAGCATCTACAAGTAGTTAATAATTCGTTCGCAGGCGAAATAAAAAGATTTATTTAGTTTTAAAAGCTTTTTTAGTTATTTATTCTCGGTTTTTTTATTTCGCGTACCTAATTTAACGCAAACTAAACAGCATTAAATAAAAAATTTTGTGTACTGATATATTGCGCCTCCACTCAATAATACTATTGATTAAGATCAAATAAACAAAAATATGCGCTCTTTTTTTAATGTATTGAATAACCCTATAGAATTACATCATTATTTTCTGGAAAAGTCTGAAATGTTAAAAAACGGTACTGATAATAGCTCTCAACTGTTAACATTATTTTCTTAACTTATTGATACTGAAAGATATATTAGTCATTGGTAAATGCATCAATCTTTTGTGAAAGTAATCACAATGTTACCGGTAATTAATGGTATGTAAATGCGATATTTAAAAATGATAATACAGTGGTGGTAGGGGTGTTATAAGGGTGGTTAATTAGTTTTTTAACTAACGTAATAATTTTTGTAAGCAAAATTCGCAGTATATTAAAGCCCTGGCATTAAAGATTTAAAAACGAGAACGAAAAATAAATCCGCCACCAAATTCACAAATTTCAGCTTTTAAGACTTTGGAGTTTAATTATGGCCAATGGTGAACGCATTTTTAGCCCATTTACTTTACCCTAACGGTACTGAACTTAAAAACCGTCTGTTAATGGCGCCCATGACGACCTGCACCGGTTATTTCGACGGAACAGTCAGCAGTGAACTGGTGGAATATTATCGCGCCCGCGCGGGTAGTATCGGTACCATTATTGTTGAGTGTTGTTTTGTTGATGATCTGGGTCTGGCTTTCCCAGGCGCGCTTGGGATCGATAACGATGAAAAAATAGCCGGTCTGGCGCAAATTGCCTCAGCAATCAAGGGCGAAGGCTCAAAAGCCATTCTGCAAATTTATCACGGCGGCCGGATGGTGGAGCCGAAACTGATTTGGCGGTCGTACACCTGTCGGACCAAGCGCCGTTGCGGCACCGCGTGAAGGCGCAGCGACACCGGTCGCGCTGAGCGGTGATGAAGTAGAAGGCATGATCGGCAAATTTGGCGAAGCGGTGCGTCGTGCGATTCAGGCCGGTTTTGACGGTGTGGAGATTCACGGTGCCAATACGTATCTGATTCAGCAGTTCTTCTCACCCAACTCAAACCAGCGTGAAGACGAGTGGGGCGGTAGCCGCGACAATCGCGCGAAATTCCCCCTTGCCGTGCTGGAAGTGACCCATAAAATGGTACGTCAGTACGCTGACGATGCCTTTATTGTTGGCTATCGCTTCTCTCCGGAGGAGCTTGAAGTTCCGGGTATCCGTTTCGATGACACCATGTATCTGCTGGAAAAACTGGCGGCACGCGGCGTTGATTATCTGCATTTCTCTATGGGTGCGGCACTGCGCCCATCAATTGTCGAGACTAGCGATCCTACCCCTTTAATCGAAAAATATTGCGCGATGCGCTCTGCGACCCTGGCACAGGTTCCTGTCATGGGCGTTGGCGGTGTAGTGAATGCCGCTGAAGCTGAAGAAGGGCTGGACCACGGTTACGATTTGATCGCAGTAGGCCGTGCCTGTATCGCTTATCCGGACTGGACGGCGCGCATTGCCAGCGGCGAAACACTGGAACTCTTTATCGATAGTACCCAGCGCGAAGCTCTGCAAATCCCGGAACCGCTGTGGCGTTTCTCGCTGGTGGAAGCCATGATCCGCGATATGAGCATGGGGGCCGCGAAATTCAAACCTGGTCTGTTTGTTGAAACAGTGCAGGACGATGTGAACGAACTGGTGATTAACGTTAGTCTGGAGACCGATCGAATTATTGATGTTGAGCTGGCCTCCAGCCCGGTACAGAGCGTTGAGTTTACCAGTAGCTTTGAAGAGATCCGTGGGCGCATTCTTGATGCCAATACCCCACATGTTGATGCGATTTCTGGCGCGACCAGCCAGAGCGAAGCGGTGAAAAAAGCAGTATCGAAAGCCATGGTGAAATCCAGCAAAGCGCTGGCGGCGGAAGAAGGTTGTGATGTTAGTACGCCGAAAAATTATGATGTTGTCGTAATCGGTAGCGGTGGTGCTGGTCTGGCTGCAGCGATTCAGGCGCATGATGACGGTGCCAGCGTATTAATTGTTGAGAAGATGCCCACCATCGGCGGTAACACCGTTAAAGCCTCAGCGGGAATGAACGCCGCAGAGACGCGTTTCCAACGCGTAAAAGGTATCCAGGACAGTAAAGCGCTCTTCTTCGAGGAGACCCTTAAAGGCGGCGGCAATAAAAATAATCCTGAATTGCTGCGTCGTTTCGTCGAATACGCACCACAGGCTATCGAGTGGCTGGCGCAACGCGGCATTATGCTAAACGACATTACCACCACCGGTGGGATGAGCATTGACCGTACACACCGCCCACGTGATGGATCGGCAGTCGGTGGCTATCTGATTAGCGGTCTGGTGCGTAACGTTAACAAACGCGGCATTGATGTGATGCTGGATACTTCTGTCGAGGACATTCTGTTTGCCAATGGCGAAGTGTATGGCGTGCGCTTGCTCACTGAAGAGCAGGAGAGCATCGAAATTCAGGCGAAAAGCGTTATCGTTGCCACTGGTGGTTTTAGCGCCAATAGTGCAATGGTAGTGAAATATCGCCCGGATCTGGAAGGGTTTGTCACCACCAACCATAAAGGGGCGACAGGCGGCGGCATTGCACTGCTTGAGCGCATTGGCGCGGGCACTGTTGATATGGGTGAAATTCAGATCCACCCGACAGTGGAGCAGAGCACCTCCTACCTTATCTCTGAATCTATCCGTGGCGGCGGCGGTATTCTCGTGAGCCAGCAGGGTCATCGCTTCTTCAATGAGATGTCGACGCGCGATAAAGTCTCCGCTGCGATTATCGCTCTGCCGGAACACTATGCTTATATTGTGTTTGATGAGCATGTGCGGGCAAAAAACAAAGCCGCGGATGAGTATATCGCCCGTGGTCTGGTAACCAGTGCCAGCTCACCGCGCGAACTGGCAGACAAGCTGGGAATGGATTATCACGCTTTTCTCGCCACGCTGGAACGTTACAACGGCTTTGTTGAAACGCAACATGATGAAGATTTCGGCCGCACCACGGCATTGCGTGCACCAATTAACGAAGGCCCGTTCCACGCTATTCGTATCGCGCCGGGCGTGCACCACACTATGGGTGGCGTCACCATTAATACCGATACCGAAGTGCTGAATACTCAGCAGCAGGTAATTGCAGGCGCATATGCGGCAGGCGAGGTGGTCGGCGGTATTCACGGCGGCAACCGTATTGGCGGTAACGCGGTGGCGGATATCATTATCTTTGGTAGCCTTGCGGGTCATCAGGCGGCGATGCGTGCCCGCCGCAGCTAACCTTTAACGATATACCCCGGCCTGAAACAAGGCCGGGTTTACACGTCGAAAGACGCTGGCACACCCACTTGCAGGGCGTAAGCGATGTCTGATAACCGTGTCTATAGCTACTCTGCCGTGTTAATGGGCTCTCCCATCCTGTTAAAACTCTTCTCCCATGACGAAGCACTGGCTTCCCGCGTATTTGGGCTTATCAAGCACTACGAAGATCTCTTCACAGTTAATCGCACCCCGTCGCAGGTGATGGATATCAATCAGGCCGCAGGTCTTCACCCGGTAAGAGTAAGCCGCCCGGTATTCGAGCTGATTAAGTGTGCAAGGGCCGCCAGCATGCTTAAGGAGAGCGCTTTTAACCTGGCTATCGGGCCGCTGGTTAAGCTATGGCGTATCGGTTTTCAGGGTAACAGTGTCCCGCCTGCGCGGGATATTGCTGCAAAACTGTGCCTGACCCGTCCGCAGGATGTGATCCTTGACGATGATGCCAGCACTGTTTTTCTGACCCAGCCGGGAATGGAGATCGATCTCGGGGCGATTGCCAAAGGGTATATTGCCGATCGGGTTCGCGATTTTTTACATCAGCAGGGGGTAAGCGACGGGCTGATTAATCTGGGCGGTAATGTGCAAACGTTGGGTACACCACAAGAGGAGTGGTCAATTGGCCTGAAAAAGCCCTTTGCAGAGGCGGATGCATTGCTTGGCACGATTATGTTAACTAACAAATCTGTGGTCACTTCTGGCATCTATGAACGCTATTTCGAACAGGATGGTAAACGCTGGCACCATATTCTTGATCCGCGCAGCGGTTACCCGCTGAATAATGAGCTTGATAGCGTCACCATTATTTCTTCGGATTCGCTGGATGGTGACATCTGGACCACGCTGATTTTTGGGGCGGGGGTAGAAAAGGGTAGGGAATTATTGCGCCATCGACAGGATATAGAAGCGATTTTTGTCACCAAAAACCGCGATATTATCCTCTCCTCGCAGCGCCAATTCCGTTTTACGCTGCAGGATGAGAGTTACCGACTTATTGACTGTACTGCTTAAGCAAATTGTATTGATCCATAATCAACTGGTAGCGGTAGACCGGGCGGCCTGTAGCACCATAATGAATCGTGGTATAAAGGATGTTTATTTGCGCCAGCCAAATCAGATACTTGCGACATGATACGCGAGAAATATTAACTGCATTTGCCAACTCATCAGTAGAAAACTCAGTTTCGGGATGCGCGTCAATCCACTGGCAAATAGTCCGCAGGGTCTGTGCCGTTAACCCTTTCGGCAACCTACGAGTGTCAGTTACTTCCGGGGCGCCGCCATGTAACAGCCGATCAACATCTGACTGCTCATAATAGGACTGCCCTTGCATGAGCTTGCGTTTATCGCGCCAGGTGGTTAAAGCCTCTTCAAAACGAGGAAACTGGAAGGGCTTAATCAGATAATCCACTACCCCATAGTGTAAAGAGGTCTGAATGGTTGTGGCGTCAGCGGCAGAGGTAATCATGATAACATCAATGGCACGACCGGAAGCCCGAATAACGGGCAAGAGATCCAGGCCGCTATCCTGTTGCATATAGACATCCAGCAGTACCAGATCGATCTCACGCTGTGGATCGTTAATCATCTCCTCGGCTTGCTGCAGCGTGGATGCCGTGCCGCTGCACTGAAAGCCTGATAATCGCGCGACATACATGCGGTTTAATTCGGCTACCATGGCATCATCGTCAACAACTAATACATTTATCACGCGCTCTTCCTTTCACTGTCCCAGGGGAGATGAACAAAAAATTGAGTAAATACACCGGGTTCGGACTCTACGCTAATTGTGCCGCCGAGCTCATTAAGCTGTTGGCTGGCAAGAAAAAGCCCGACGCCCCGGTTATCGCCTTTGGTTGAAAATCCTTTACGAAAAATGGCGTCGATATGTTCGGTGGCAATGCCTGGGCCATCGTCGCTCACTTCACCTATCAGCCAGCCATCCTGATAATGCAGCAACAGGCTAATTTCACCATTATCCTGGCTGCTGAGCGCATCCAGCGCATTCTCGATTAAATTCCCCAGTACGGTGACTAACACTGTCACCTGCTTCTGGTTCGGATTGTCCGGAACCTGGCTCTCGTCCGCCAGCGTAAGCGTATAACCACGCTCCTGAGCACGGTTGGTTTTGCCTAACAGAAAACCAGCCACGACGGGAGATTTAATGCGATGCTGGATGGCGCCAACATCGTTCTGGTAAGTGTGGGCGGTTTGCAACACATATTCTTCGAGCTTGCCGTAACTTTTTAAATTAAGCAGGCCCAAAATGACATGCAACTTATTCATGAATTCGTGGGAGGCAGTGCGCAAGGCATCAACATAATTGACCATACCATCGAGTCTTTGGAGCAATTGACTCACTTCGGTTTTGTCACGAAAGGTACTGATAGCACCGATTATTCCCTCCTGGCTACGTACAGGAACGGTATTACTCAATAGCAGGCGTCCATTACAACCCAGCTCTCTGTCCTGTACCGGCACGCCGGTATGCAAAACTTCCAGCAGGTCTGCCATTAAGGGTGCGTTAGCTGCATCGCTGCTGGTGGCATTGGAGAGCAACAGATGACGCGCTGTATGATTAAGTAGCGTTACGCGACCTTGCGCATCGACAGCAATAACCCCCTCTTTGAGCGACTGGAGCATCGCCTGGCGCTGTCGGAACTCTCTTGAAATCTCATGGGGTTCAAGCCCCAGTAAAATCCGCTTCAACAGACGTACTAATTGCCAGACCCCCAACGTACCTACCAGTACACTAAACAGTAATGTCCACAGCACCGCCCAGCGGCTACGGTTAACTTGTTCATCAACTTTGCTGAGCGAGATGCCAATAGACACCACGCCGATTTGTTGCCGCTGGGCGTTATAGATCGGCGTAAAGACGCGCAAGGCAGGGGCCAGCACACCCCGGTTAATGGCGACATTCTCTTTGCCCTGAAGTGCCGGTAACAGATCGTCGCCAATAAACCGCTGTCCGATAATCGCTGGATTGGGATGTGAGTAGCGAATACCGTGCATATCCGTGACCACGGTAAACAATAGGCCGTTACGGGCAGTCACGGCCTGTGCCAGCGGCTGAATCACGCCACTATCAGGGGGAAGATAAAGCCCACGTTTTACCTCTGGCGAGTCAGCCAGCGTGCGCGCAATCGCCAGCGCAGTATCCCGCAGACCATCACGCGTGGCGTTACTGATCTGCCAGTACCATAAGGAAAAGGCCAGCAACAAGACGGAACCGATGACGCTGCAAACCATCAGGGTCACCGTCGTACTCAGCTTAATAGGTCGCTTGCGTTTTTTTATTGCAGCGGTCGCTAAATCGTTCATGACAAACCTGATAATAAACAGCGGAAGGGTATTATCGCCGATGGGAGCGATTTCATAAAGCGGAGTAATATATTCTTATGGCGCTAAATGAGGCTGGAAGCGTGAGCTTATTCGCAGGTAAGGCAAAAAAATAACCTTATAGTGCTTATGGAAAATATGAGAAGGAGCACTCCATGAGCAGTATACAGCAGGCTTCGATGTCCGAACGACGTAACCGTAGTAGCCTTGAAATTGATCGGCTGGCAACCGCCGACATGTTAGCGTTAATCCATCAGCAGGATAAATATGTTACCGAGGCCATTACCCCTTGTTTAGCAGAAATCGGCAGATTAGTGGATAACGTTAATGCAACCGCTCACCGCGGCGGGCGGGTGATGCTGATCGGCGCGGGGGAATCAGGGCGCCTGGCACGACAAGCTGCAGAGGCGTTTGCTCAGGATCGACTCCACCCGTTATGTAGCCTCGTGACTGAGGATTCCGCCGCAGAGTATGGCTGCGGCCTGGCCGCGTTGCGGAACAGACAATTCAACGCCAACGATATGCTGGTCGCGCTGTCGGTCAGCGGCAAAACACCGTGGATCTGTGGTGCGATGTATCATGCATGGTCATTGGGCGCGCGCGTGGCATTGATCAGCCGTTTCAGTGATAGCGAGGCGAGTAAGCTGGCCGATATTGTTATCGCACCGCAAACGGGGGCAGAAGTTATCAGTGGTCCTGCTGAACCGAAAGCGCGTCTGGCACAACAGCAAATCCTGACTATGGTGACGACCAGCCTCGCGATTCGTAGCGGTCGCGTTTACAGCAACTTACGCGTTGATATTCAAGCCACAAATACACATTGGGCAGAACGGCAAATCGCAATTGTGATGGCAGCAACAGGCAGTTCTCGTGAACAGGCGAAAAGAGCCCTGGCGCTCAGTAGTGATGGCAACTGCCGCACTGCGATATTGATGTTACTGACCAGTCTTAATGCCGAAGAAGCAAGGGAGCTGCTGACTGAAAATAGTGATAATTTGCGAATTGCCTTATGTGAGGCGAAAAGAGTTTTTTAGCCTTTTTGAAAATATTTTTCCTTCCGTGCGCAGTGCTGACTGCGCATTTTCTTTACTGCAAATTAAAATTTTCCACTTCATTTGTCACCACCGCTCTCTTATTTTCATCTTTTAAAATAAATTCCTTGTGTATTAATTCCACATTAACTGTGCATCCTCTTTTTTTAATTAAAAAAAGCAAAATGATTTTATTTATGGAATTAAGAGTGATTGTGAATGACATTTTAAAATAACGTAAAAATGGGTTAAGATATCTTTTCACAAATCACACTTGCTATGTAACCTAATTATTATGCCTGCAATGAAAAAAACGATTATATCGCTCAGCGCCATCGCACTGCTGGTTAGCTCTGCAACCAGCGTATATGCGCAAGAAACTCAGAAAACGGACTTCCTGCTGGTTGGCGGCGGCATCATGAGCGCCTCACTGGGCACCTGGCTACAAACATTACAGCCTGAATGGAAACAGGTGATGGTAGAAAAACTTGACGGCGTTGCCCTGGAATCTTCCAATGGCTGGAATAACGCCGGTACCGGTCACTCCGCAAATATGGAGTTAAACTACACACCGGAACGCCCGGATGGTTCAATTGACGTTAGCAAAGCGCTGGAAATAAACGAACAGTTTATGATTTCCCGCCAGTTCTGGACCGCTCAGGTTAAGCGCGGTATTTTGAGTAATCCGCATGCGTTTATTAATTCCACACCTCATATGAGTTTTGTCTGGGGTGATAAAAACGTTAATTATCTGCAAAAACGCTACACTGCACTCCAGCAAACTACTTTATTCCAGGGGATGAAATTCTCTACTGACCATCAGCAAATTAAACAGTGGGCTCCACTGGTGATGGAAGGGCGTGATGCTGGCCAGAAAGTTGCCGCCACCTGGACGCCAGTGGGTACAGATGTTAACTATGGCGAGATTACCCGTCAGTTGGTTGGCAGCCTGAAAAAGAACAAAAACTTCGCACTGCAAACTTCTTCTGAAGTGACAGGTTTCAAACGTAATGCTGATAATTCCTGGCATGTCACCATTAAAGATGTCAAAAGCGGTGATGAACACGCTATTGACGCGAAATATGTCTTTATCGGCGCAGGCGGTGGCGCGCTGAAGCTATTGCAAGAAACCGGTATTCCGGAAGCGGATAACTACGCCGGTTTTCCGGTGGGCGGCTCCTTCCTGATGACGGAGAATCCTGCGGTAACCAGCCAGCATCTGCAAAAAGTTTATGGTCAGGCGTCCGTTGGCGCTCCGCCGATGTCGGTTCCGCATATCGATGCCCGTTTTATTGACGGTAAACGCGTGGTGTTGTTTGGGCCGTTTGCCACTTTCTCTACTAAGTTTCTCAAGAATGGCTCCTTCTTTGATCTGCTGAGCACCACTACCACCAGCAATGTCATGCCGATGACCCATGTTGGTCTCGACAACTTTGACCTGGTTAAGTATCTGATTAGCCAGGTTATGCTGGATGATGACGAACGCTTTGCCGCCCTGAAAGAGTACTATCCGCAGGCGCGTAAAGAGGACTGGAAATTAATTCAGGCTGGTCAGCGCGTTCAGATAATCAAGAAAGATGAAGATAAAGGTGGCGTATTGAAACTGGGCACCGAAATTGTCGTCGATCAGCAGAAAACTATTTCTGCGTTGTTAGGCGCTTCTCCGGGGGCTTCTACCGCTGCACCTATCGCCCTGAATGTTGTTAAAAAGATGTTCCCGGAGCAGTTCAAATCCGCCGAATGGCAAAGCAAAATCCGTGAAATCGTACCGAGCTACGGGCAGGAGATGAATGGTAATGTGGCGCTGACGCAGCAAGTATGGGATGACACGGCTGCGACGCTGGAACTGACCAAACCACCGGTTATCCATATGAATGAAAGCAATGCTACTGTGGCTAAACCGGCGGAGCAGCCAGTAGAGGCCGCTCCTCAGCACGATATGGCGCTGTGATAGATAGATCACCAGTCTGCAATTGCAGGCTGGTGATCTTTAAACGATTTTTTATATGAAGTTTCCCGTGTATCAGCGATAAGTTGGCAAAAATTTCTGCAAGGAGTGCAGCAAATGCCAACCGTTTCCATTGCTGATAAAACGCCCCCTCTTGCTCACCCTCTTAACACTTTAGAGCGCGAAGAGACCTCATTACTGATCCGCAACATTGATTGCGTAACATCGAGCGCGGTCTCGTTTAATCAACACTCTTTTTGCACTCTTCCGCGCCGCCTTTGGAGCGGTATAACTCGCTATATTATGCCACTGGGTAGGCGAACTCAGCCTGAAGAGGTGGCGTTAAATGATGGGCGAATGATTCGTCTGCATGTTGAAAATGAACTTACTTGTCGTCAACAAAGCGAGCAACCTCAGAGCACGTCGCTCAATCGCACTGGTTGGGTAGCCGCAAGTACACTACTGCTACTTACTCTGGGCGGGGTTGCGCTTAACCGGCTGCGAGAGGGGATGTTTACTGGAGATTATGAAGGTTACCCCCCCGGAGACGGCGGTGAGAGCGTTTCTTTACGCAACACAACGTTGCCACGCATTGAAGCATTTGGCACTTTACACCAACGTCAGGAACAGCAAAGCAAGCAGTGCTACCAATATATCTCTGGGGTGCCTGGCAGGCCCGTCAGTCGCAGACAAGTCTCCTGCAGAGGAGAGATAAAAAAGTATCAATATGTTGATGAGCAGCCATTGCAATGCAGAAGAGAACAATTTCTGGCGCGTTGCCAACAGCAACATCGCGGCCAGGCTGCAGAGGGTGTGGACGTTTTGCCTATGCTATCCAATAGCATACCCTGTTTGTGCCCGCCGCCTGACGGAAAAACGGTAGAAATTGTTCCCCTCAATTTTGATCGCGAGGTGGTGGTAAATTTTGAGTGGCAGGAAAATCAAGCTGATGAATGCAAAACGGCTGAAATTAAGAAGCGGTGTGATCAGGCATTCTCGCTAACGACAGAATTCCTCACAAAGTTGCAGGTAGGGGCGGAAGAGGGTAAATCCTGTTTGTGTTCACCACCCGCGCCACCCTTGTTCTCAGTCGTTTACCATTTAATTTCGCCGGATGATGACGCTACAACTAACCAAACAGCAAAAGCGGCAATGCCTGATTCGGTGATCCCGGTAGGGAATAATTTTGATGCCAACTTGCGTCCGCCAGATGATATGCGGGAGATGGGGCGCGGGAAAGCTATTTCGACGACTGTCGAAGATCCACTGGATGAGGTCAAAATCGAGAAATTGTATGACTTTTCCTGCCTCGAAGAACGTAATGATATGGACTTACCTGATATATTACGGGTAATAGGAAAAGCATTACAGGCTCCTGTTGAAAGCATGACAGCAGAGACCAAAATAGCCTGGTCCCACAACATCGAGAGTAAAGGTTGTCCTGATACACAAGAACTTGAAAAATTACAAGGAATAACCAAACCTATCGACTATATAGCATCGAATTTACTTATGTTGCTCCCAGGAACGCGACTTCTTAATATTTTGCAAATACTCGTTGGTCCGATATTCACAATGGTGGCAGATGAATGGCAAGGCAAGAAAGTCAGTCAGGAAAGATATGGTGCGCTTAATCAACAGATATTGTTTATGCTACGGCAAACGATCCCCACGTTAGCGCAATCCGAGCAACTTGCGCTTTATCATAAATCCAATACAGCGGCGAATGAACTTACTGAAAACAAAGATATCATAGCAAATCGTTTTTCGTTAGAGAAAGAAACGCCCATGATTAAACTTGCCGGGGGAAATTATCCGCTCCGTGCAACACTGGAAAATAAACCATTTTTTATCAATAACAAAAATCGATTATGCTTTATTCGTTTTAATCGGCGCACTAAGCAGTGGGAACCTGTTGACAGTGCCGATAATTATGGTTATTCGATTGAAAATAAAGAAAATATTGACAGCTATCGTTATCCATTTGCTGAAGAGTTGAATGATTTTCAACTCGATGCAGCTGAGTTTTCTTTTGTAAAAGTGAAGCGTGGTGATGTGATAGCCCAGACCGGTGTATTTATTAACGGCGAGTTTATTCCGGCACAGTGGGATAATGTAGCGCACACATTTGTCGCTTTTACTAATGCCGTTCATCAGCAACAACAGCGCGTTATTGTTTTTACCAGCTATGGTTGGATGTTTGAACCTGAGTCGGTGAATACTGATAAGTATATTCGTGCACTGGTCGATGGATATCATACCGGCCGCCTGTTTTCATTCAATGAACGATTTAGTGCCATTGGTGAAGAGAGTAGATTAAGTTTACATGAGTATGATGGTGAATTTATAAAATTAAATAATAAATATTATAAGGTGAATGCTGTTTTCGATCATGCAGGGAATATTGAACAGTATATGTTGGGTGTGGGTTCAAATGCTGTAATTCGCTATTATAATGGTTTCTTCAAATTGCATAGCGAAGATAATATGCTATTCAGTTTAAAGAACGTTGCCGTAACCGAACCTTTAGGGTCCGGCAAGCCTTTTTACGTTGAAGCTGCCGCATTAGATTATTTGCATGCAAATGGTCAGATAATCAATACATCAACCGCGCGCTGGCTACGCCATGGCCTTTTCTTAAATGCTAAAGGCGAACCATTCTTCAAAGTTAAAGAAAAGAAATTTAAAGTCGAAAAATATGATTCAGATACTCTAACTATAGCCACAAGAAATAACGCACAGCACAAAGAAGAAATTGTTTTATGGGTTGATGATGACGCAATATATCGTGTAAGAAAAAAATCACAAAAACCTGCCTATGAGTACACTGAACACAGCGGTTGTCGTGCAAAAAGAGCACCAATCCAGGCGGAGAGCTGTCGGCCAGTTATGGTTGAAATGAACCTGCATCATCTTTTGCAAAAACATATTGATGAAGAGAATTTCAGCATCCGCGCGCCGGCTCCCGATAAACTTATCGTCGAAGATATATACAATATTCCTGCTGTTTATCAGGACACGGAAACAAAAGATTATTACTTTTTATATAAAGGCAGATATTTTGATGCAAAAATAATTGACGCCTACGACAAAACTAACCCATCACAATATCCGTGCTTACAACTTTCCGCACAGGGAGATTTTTTACAGCAAAAAAAGCTTATCGCAAACATTATCATTGAGGATAAACAAGACCGTATTGAAATTAAGGAGCTGGAAACCTTTATCTCGGAGAAGTTACATGTTGATACCCCTGTGGCGAAAGTTTATTTGCAGGATCGCCCCTGGCGGAACGTGCAGGAGGTCGCTGCCGTTGAGGATCTGGTGAATGAGGTGCTGGCATCAGGAAAACCATTTGTTGAAGCAGCGAATGGTGACGGCATTGCTTCAAAAAATAGCTATACGCTGGACGCTGAAAAGCGGATGGTGAAGGAAGCGCTGTTTCCTGCGCGAATTTTACAACTGCCTAAAACCTATATTAAATTTCTCAAAATCAATACTCAGAGTGATTCATTAACACGCTATGAACGCGATTCCCAACAATATATAAAAGAGTGCATTCGCTTTATCAAAGAGGAGATGTTACAGCAAGTTATTCAGTCACTCACTTTTGATAAGACATATTGGCCGGAAGTTGTCTCTTACTTAAGAGATGTGCTGCATAGTAGCAATGAAAATCTTCATGCGGATATTACGGTTTCTTTTCGCCAACGGCTGCAAAGGATGATAAATAGCCTGACTGAAGAAAATATCTATTTCGCCACTGCGGTCTCTGTGGAGGACTCAAGTGTTGCCGGCGTGTCACAGGCATCACAACACACCTCGCGGGAGAAATTGCAGGGCAGTGTGGCGGTCGCTGTGGATGCGAGCAGCAGACTTTTCATTAACTGCGATAAATTAGCTATTCCGCAACGCGGATCGGCAGACACGCCTGCTAATGAGGTAGTGACGAGTATTATACATGCCCTGGCGCAATCGAAAGGTATAACGAAAGATTTTGCCGAAATAGTGCAAAATGATCGGTTGTTTCCCCCGACGCAGGATGCAATCACCGCGTTGCTGGAGAAGATAAAAGCCGGTGAGTTGACGCAGCAACAGATGACGAATTTAACTGCCTTGAGTCGAGCATATCTGGAGCAAGTTCCTGCCTATAAAGCGCAAATTGATACTTTGCTGAACCCACAAAAACTCGCTTATCTGGCCAGCTATGACCCTTCATACCGGGCTCATCTACTACTCAACTCAGCCGAGGGTATAACCATGCTCACCCAGGATATTTTTTATTATCTGGCTGCCGATAAACCCGCATCTGCGGCGGCTAACCAGTGGTTAAAAAGACACGCCCTGTCGCGTCAGTCGGAAACCGCGATGAATAAATTATCAGTAAGTACCTCTCACCTTGGTTTGGCTAGCCTGGATAAAATTAGCCTCGACAATCAGGTTGTCGCCAGTGTCGCTGAGCTACCGCGTATCCATTTCACCGAACCGGATTTGGAGCTAGTTTATCAATCAGGGAATAATTACTATCCCATTGAATTCGTAGGACAGAGCAACAGAATTGTATTTATTGGATCCAGGCATCGCCTGCGCCAGGTCTACTATTATAATCCCGAGAATGGTGATATTAAGCCTATCGAGCAACATGCGATTCGCAATAATTATCTTACTTACAATAGAATCCTGGACCTCTATGAGAGCGAAAATAGAGAGTCGGGTGAAAAAATATTTCTCAAGTATGACGATACAAAAGCAGTATTAGTTGAATTTGGCGCTCGCTCGATCACGCTGTTGCCGAATGATATTTTTAAAATTGAATTTTCTGGTTTTGACGTTTTTTGTCCTAAAAATACTGCCCAGGATATCTATCTTGCTGCGCACGCCTCACGAGAATTAACCTTTAGCACTCATCAATTGCCTGAAAACATGAAAGTGTATTTTTACACCAAAAAATGGCATTTTTTACGTGGACATGTTGACGATTTATATGATCTTGTAAAAGGAAAATTTACCAGTCAAGAGATCAAAACGACAGGTGAAAAGATGGAAAAATACGCTATTAAGTTAGATGAAGAGTCACAAATTAATTACCATAACCTGGCGGTACAATCACAGAAGAGTCTGATCCGCCTCAAACCTGATGTTGAGGTCTCATCAGAAAATATTATCGACACGCTGGCAATGCTATTTCTGCATAAAGAGATCAACCTTCATCTTTATATATGTCGTTGTATTTAACTAGCTGGTTGCTTGTTGTTTCTCCAGACGGCGGTATAGCGTGCTGCGCGATATTCCCAGCATCTTAGCCGCAAGACTCATATTACCTTGCGCCTCGGCGATGGCGTCCTGTTCATTCACCGTGGTATGCAGTTTCTTGTGCCCTGTCGTAATATCAACAGGCAAATCAGCGGTTCCGATAATATCCCCATCTTCTGCAAGTGCCATTACTACCCTTAATTGGCTAAGCAACTGGCGCACATTACCTGGCCACTGATGCTGAGCCAGCACACTGATCGCCTCATCGCTGAGCGTAAGATCACGTCGATTAGCCCCTAATTCATGCCATAACTTATGGATAAACGGTTTAATATCTTGCCATTCGCGTAGTGGCGGGATACGTAGATGAAACTCCTGAATACGGTAGAGCAAATCTTCGCGAAACAGACCATTACGAACTCTGGCTGTCAAATCCTGATGTGTCGCACAGATCAGGGTAAAATTAGCGTCGCAAGTCGTGTTAGCCCCCAGCGGAGTGACTTTTTTCTCCTGTAGTACGCGTAACAGGCGGGTTTGCAGCGCCGGTGGCATATCGCCAATTTCATCAAGGAACAGTACGCCCCCATGCGCCTCCCGACATTTACCGATATAGCCTTTCGTACTGGCTCCGGTAAACGCCCCGGCTACATAGCCGAAAAGCTCGGATTCAATCAAATGCTCTGGCAGCGCCGCACAGTTAATGGCAACAAAATTACCCTCGCGCCACGCGCTTTGACCATGAAGCTCTCGCGCCAGATGCTCCTTGCCACAGCCAGTTTCACCGGTAATACATAACGAGATACCGGCATTAACAATACGCAACGCTTTGGCTTTATCTGCCGCATTCTCCGCCTGTTGGCTGGAAAATCCGCGTCCGCTATAACGGCACTCAGGCAATGTCTGTCGGACATGGTATTGTCGGCAGTTGCCGGAATATAACGGTGTGCCAACCGCAGAAAGCGTGATATTGGGAAACAGCGCTTTGATATCCGTTACGCCAAAATGCTGCGGGGTCAGAGCGAATTCATCCATGGCGAGCTTATTTGCGCCAAGCAAGGTGTTATCAGCAAACACCAGTACCAATTCTTGTGCGCTCCCCAATACTTTGCGGTCCTTGTGCAGGCGAAGCAGCCAATGCCCGGACTCCAGGGCGCTGATAGTCCATGCATGCTCAATCTCGCGTACCGTGTTGTTAATTAAGGCCGCCGCGTTGGGATGCGGAGCCTCTGCTGGTGTAGAAAGATCCAACACGCCGGCGATTTGCCCATTCGGGCGAAAGAGGGGTAAGGCAGAGCAAAAAAGACCCGAGTTGCGGTTAAGGTAGTGTTCGCTGCCCGCCACTTCGACATATTGTTGGAGAGCGAGCGCTGTTCCTATCGCATTAGTGCCACGAGCATGTTCCCCCCATAGCTTACCGGGGGAGAGGGCATATCGTTCGGCTTTATGTAAAAAATCCGCATTACCGAACGTCTCAAGGACCAGACCGCTGGCATCGGACATCACTATAATCGACGGATGATTGTTGAGCTGTGGGCGTAACTTTGCAAAGACGGGAGACACCAGATTATCGATCCAGCCGTTCTCTGCCCGAGCATCCTGCAATAACGAAGATGCCACCCAGGGTTCTGCATCATAATCCCTTGTTAAACCATAGCTGAGGCTACGCTGCCAGGATTCTTCCAGGTGGCAGGGAAACCCTGTCATGAACCTGGTGGGAGCGAAAGACTGTGCACGTTGCGTCATGCCATTCTCCATTCATTGGACTGTTGCATTTATGTAGCACAATGGTGTCCCGTCTGTAGCGATACACGACACACTTCAGGCATTAAATAATCTGATTTAATACGGCCTTAACGTGATAGAAAAGCTACTTTCAATCTAATCTTTTGATTTTAATAAACAAAAAACAATACCGCTGACGTGTTCCTCAGAGTGGCATAAGAACTGCTTATGTTCCCGTATATTCCGCTGCGCGAGACGCTTCGCCTGCACAACTATAAAGAGGAACATCGTATGAAATATGCTCACCCAGGCCTTTCTGGTGCAAAAGTTTCCTTTAAACAGCGCTACGGCAACTACATCGGCGGTGAGTTTGTCGACCCAGTAGACGGAGGATGGTTTACCAATACCACGCCGGTAACCGGACAGGTGATTGCCGAATTTCCGCGCTCCGGCGCGGCAGATATTGAAAAGGCGCTGGATGCCGCCCACGCCGCTGCAGAGAGCTGGGGCAAAACCAGTGCGCAAGAGCGTGGTAATGTGCTGCTAGCCATAGCGGACCGCATCGAAGCCAACCTCGAGTTGTTGGCATTAACAGAGACCTGGGACAACGGAAAACCCATCCGTGAAACCATGGGGGCCGATCTGCCGCTGGCGGCCGATCATTTCCGTTATTTCGCCGGTTGTATCCGTGCCCAGGAGGGGACGGCGACAGAGATTGACAGTACCACGGTCTCTTACCATATCTATGAGCCGTTAGGCGTCGTCGGGCAAATAATTCCATGGAATTTTCCGCTGTTGATGGCCGCCTGGAAACTGGCGCCAGCACTGGCTGCGGGCAACTGTATTGTGCTGAAACCGGCGGAACAGACGCCGCTTGGTATCAGTGTATTAATGGAACTGATCGGCGATCTGTTGCCGAAAGGCGTACTTAATGTGGTGCATGGTTTTGGCCCAGAAGCGGGAGAACCATTGGCCCGCAGTAAGCGCATTGAGAAAATTGCCTTTACCGGTTCTACTCCCATCGGGCGGCATATTCTGTCGTGCGCGGCGGAAAATATTATCCCCAGCACCGTAGAGCTTGGCGGCAAATCGCCGAATATCTATTTCGAAGATGTGCTCAATGGCGATCCGGCGTTTATTGATAAGGCCATTGAGGGCGTCGTGCTTGGTTTCTTTAACCAGGGAGAGGTTTGTACCTGTCCGTCTCGCGTATTAGTGCAAGAGTCTATCTACCCGCAGTTTGTAGAAAAAGTCCTGGCACGAATGGAAAATATTCGCAAAGGTGATCCCTTTGACAGTGAAACCATGATTGGTGCCCAGGCGTCCCAGGAACAGTATGACAAGATCCTCTCTTATATCGATATTGCCCGCGCCGAAGGGGGGGAAATCATTACCGGTGGGGCGCGGGTCGAGCATAGCGGCGGGCTGGAAAACGGTTTTTACATTCAGCCGACGCTGATCAAAGGCAATAACAATATGCGATGCTTCCAGGAAGAGATTTTCGGCCCGGTCATTGGCATCACCACTTTTAAAGATGAAGCGGAAGCGCTGCGCATCGCCAATGACACCGAGTTCGGACTGGGTGCGGGGTTATGGACACTGGATATTAATCGCGCATGGCGCATGGGACGCGGTATCAAAGCCGGTCGTGTGTGGACCAACTGTTACCACCTTTATCCGGCACATGCGGCTTTCGGTGGTTATAAAAACTCTGGCGTCGGGCGTGAAACCCACAAACTGGCGCTGAGCCACTATCAGCAGATTAAAAACCTGCTGGTGAGCTACAGCGGCTCGCCGCTGGGACTGTATTGATGTTCATATCAGGATGAGGTGACAAGATGCAACTGAAAACGATGAAAGCTGCCGTGGTCAAAGCCTTTGGCGAGCCGCTGGTCATTGAAGAGGTGATGGTGCCCGCTGTAGAGCCGGGCAAAATTCTCGTCAAGATCGAAGCCACCGGGGTATGCCATACCGATTTGCACGCAGCGGATGGCGACTGGCCTGTTAAACCCAATCCGCCATTTATTCCCGGCCATGAAGGGGCGGGGCGTGTTGTGGCCGTCGGGCAGGGGGTAACACATATCAAAGAGGGGGATCGCGTTGGTATTGCATGGCTCTATTCCGCCTGCGGCCACTGCGAACATTGTCTTGAAGGTTGGGAAACACTCTGTCATTCCCAACAGAACTCGGGATATTCGGTAAATGGCAGCTTTGCTGAATACTGCCTGGCGGATGCCAACTACGTTGGTATTCTGCCGGATAATGTGGATTACCACAGTATCGCGCCGATTCTCTGCGCCGGGGTAACGGTCTATAAGGGGCTGAAGATGACCGAAGCTCGTGCCGGCGAGTGGGTGGTCATTTCGGGTATTGGTGGATTAGGACATCTGGCGATTCAGTATGCTGTGGCAATGGGTATGAATGTGGCTGCGGTAGATATTGATGACGGTAAGCTTGAGTTCGCACGTAGACTTGGCGCATCGGTAGTGGTCAATGCGCGGGAAGAAGATCCGGGTACGGTGTTCCACAAAGAGTTTGGCGGTGCGCATGGTGTGCTGGTTACTGCGGTCTCACCGAAAGCATTTGAACAGGCTACTACCGTGATGCGCCGTGGTGGCACTATGGTGCTGAACGGTTTGCCGCCGGGCAAATTCGATCTCTCAATCTTTGATATGGTGCTGGATGGTATTACCGTGCGCGGCTCTATTGTCGGTACACGCAAAGATTTGCAGGAGGCGCTCGATTTTGCTGGTCGCAACAAAGTACACGCGGAGATTGCCGTTGAACCGCTTGAGAATATCAACAGCATTTTTGATCGTATGCGTGCCGGGAAAATAACCGGCAGGATTGTTGTCGATATGTCGAAATAAGGTGCAGCCACCAGGCGATTAGCCTGGTGGCTTTGCGTATCAAGAGGAGCTGTTGTTATAAACCACGCTGCGCCATCAACTTCGTCAGATCAACCAGGCGGTTGGAGAAGCCCCATTCGTTATCATACCAGGCAAGGATTTTTACCAGATTGCCGCCAATCACCAGTGTCGACAGACCGTCGATAATAGATGACCGTGGATCGCCCCGGTAATCGCTGGAAACCAGTGGCTCATCACTGTAACCAAGAATACCCTGTAACGGCCCGGATGCTGCGGCTTTATGGAAGGCGGCGTTCACCTCTTCGACTGTGACATCGCGTTGTAGCGTTACCGTCAGGTCAACAATGGATACTACCGGAACCGGTACACGTAATGAATACCCCGTCAGACGGCCCTCAAGTTCCGGAATCACTTTACCCAATGCTTTAGCTGCGCCACTGGAGTAGGGCACAATCGACAACGCGGCAGCGCGTGCCCCGCGCAGATCTTTTTCCGGCTGATCGTGCAACGCCTGGCTGTTAGTGTAAGCATGCGTGGTGTTCATTAGCCCATGCTCAATACCAAAATTTTGATGTAACACAAGGGCGGCAGGCGCAAGGCCATTGGTGGTGCAACTACCGTTACTGACTACGAAATGGCGCTGGGGGTCGTACTGCTGATCGTTTACGCCTAACACGATGGTCAGATCGTCATTTTTACCCGGCGCAGAGATAATCACGCGTTTTGCGCCACCGCTGCTAATATGCACCTCTGCCTTTTCACGATCGGTGAAGAACCCGGTCGCTTCGATCACAATATCGACATCTACATCGCGCCAGGGGATATTAGCCGGATCACGCTCGCTAAAGACTCGCACCGATTTGCCATTAACAACCAACTCACCTTCACCCGCCTCTACCGGGACAGGGAGTGTACCAAGCAGCGAATCGTGTTTTAGCAGATGGGCTAATGTCTTACTGTCAGTGAGATCGTTAATTGCCACAATCTGCACTTCATCATTGCCCAGCGCTGCACGAAGAACGTTGCGTCCGATTCTGCCAAAACCATTAATACCGACTTTTACCATGATAGCCTCCTCGATAAGTGACTGTAATCAGGTTAGGCCTGAGTACTATTGGCGTAAACGACAAAAAAGGATCATATTACGCCATCCTGCGACAGTGAAACCGCTGGCGATATTCACCGGGCGTGAGATGTAAGTATCGTTCAAAAATACGCCGCAGATTGATACTGCTACCAAATCCGCTGATTTGGGCAATGCGCTCCAGCGTATCGTTGCTCTGTTCCAGCCGATGACGGGCACTGGCAAGACGCGCTTGAGCGACATACTGGGCTGGTGGGATGCCAGTTTCGCGAGTAAAGACTCGGGTAAAATTACGTGGGCTCATTGCCACCCGTTCTGCCAGTTTTTCTACGGAAAGGTTGTCGGCGAGGTTTTCAAGGATCCAGCGCTGTAGCTCACTGATTGGCCCATGATTACTGGCTGGCTCCAGATGGTAACGGCTGAATTGTAACTGTCCGCCAGGGCGATGGAGATACATTACCAAATCCTGCGCTACGTCACGAGCGAGCGTAAAACCGAAATCTTCCTCCACCAGCGCCAGCGTCAGGTCAAACCCTGAACTGACGCCGCCAGAGGTCCAGACGGAACCATCCTGGATATAGAGCGGGCCGCTTTCGACATGAATTAGCGGGTAGTGGGATTGCATGGTTTCCAGCAATCGCCAGTGGGTGGTGGCTCGCCGCCCGTTAAGCAGACCGCTTTCCGCCAGCAGCATGGCCCCGCCGCAAATAGACACGACCCGTCGCGCATGGGGAGCGGCGAGACGAAGCCAGTCTACCACCGCCGTACCTTCTTCCTCATTTTGCCCACGCCCGGTGATCATAATCGTGTCCCAGGGCTGTCTGGGATCAAGTTCGGGCAGCCGGTGATCCGCCAGTAAATTCAAACCGGATTGTCCGTGAATAACTTGATGAGGTTGGGTGGTGGCGATATGAGTGCGGTAACGCGGCAGCGTCGTGTCATCAGCATGTAGCCGGTTAGCCTGCATAAGGATATCGGCGATGCCCGTGGCTTCGAATAGCATACTGCCATCGGGGACAATAATCAGGAAAGTTTTCATGTCCTGAAAAGTACGCCAACAACAAATTAAGTCAATACGACCAACGGATAAAAGGCAAAAAAGCCTGCGTCATGAAGAGACAACGCAGGCTGTAGGGGGAAGGATTACAGCAGGTCGAAGCGATCCAGGTTCATCACTTTCGTCCACGCGGCAACGAAGTCAGCAACAAACTTCTCTTTGCCATCTTCGCTGGCATAGACTTCAGCCAGGGCGCGCAGCACTGAGTTTGATCCGAAGACCAGATCGGCACGCGTGGCGGTGTAGACCACTTCGCCGCTCTTACGACTGCGGCCTTCAAACAGTTCCGACTTCTCATCGGCTGCTTGCCATACAGTGCGCATGTCCAGCAGGTTAACGAAGAAGTCTGTGCTCAGCACGCCTGGACGGTCAGTAAAGAGACCATGCTTGCTGCCATCATAGTTTGTACCCAGCACGCGCATCCCGCCGACTAACGCAGTCATCTCCGGTGCCGTCAGCGTGAGCTGTTGCGCTTTATCAATCAGCAGAGTCTCAGTGCTGATACCATCCCAGACGCGACGGTAATTACGGAAACCATCTGCCAGCGGCTCCATCAGCTTAAACGACTCAACATCAGTCTGTTGTTGGGTAGCATCAACGCGACCTGGCGTGAATGGAACAGTAATCGGCACACCTGCGGCGGCGGCGGCCTGTTCAATACCCACAACCCCCGCCAGCACAATAATATCAGCCAGCGATGCCTTAGCCGAAGTTTGCTGAATGCTTTGCAACGCAGGTAGTGCTTTGGCGGCAATCGCATTCACTTCCCAGTCAATTTGAGGAGCCAATGCGATGCGTGCGCCATTTGCACCGCCGCGTTTATCCCCACCACGGAAAGTGGAGGCAGATGCCCAGGCCACAGAAACCAGCTCGCTAACAGACAAACCCGATTCCGCAATTGCCGCTTTCAGATTGGCAATATCAGCACCGTTTGGTTGATGGGTAGCAGCAGGCAGCGGGTCCTGCCAAATCAGGTCTTCGTTTGGTACTTCCGGGCCGATATAGCGGGATTTTGGTCCCATATCGCGGTGAGTTAACTTAAACCACGCGCGGGCGAAAGCTTCATTGAAGGCTTGTGGATCGTTAAGGAAACGACGGGAAATTTTTTCGAATTCCGGGTCGAATCGCAGCGTCAGGTCAGTAACCAGCATTGTCGGTTTGCGCATTTTCCCCGGATTAAACGGATCAGGAATGATCTCCGGCGCGTCTTTTGCTTCAAATTGGATAGCGCCGCCTGGGCTGCGCGTTTGCACCCACTCATATTTGAACAGGTTCTCAAAGAAGTAATGGCTCCACTGGGTTGGGGTCTGGGTCCAGACCACTTCCAGGCCAGAGGTAATGGCATCCTGGCCGGCACCACTGCCGTAATTGCTCATCCAGCCCAGACCCTGGGCTTCAATCGGCGCCGCTTCTGGCTCTGGGCCAACATGGCTGGGGTCTGCTGCGCCGTGCGTTTTACCCAGCGTATGACCCCCTGCGATCAGCGCCACGGTCTCTTCGTCATTCATCCCCATATTGCCAAACGTAGCACGAATCGCTGAGGCGGCAGATACCGGCTCACCGCTGGCATTGGGTCCTTCCGGGTTGACATAGATAAGCCCCATCTCCGTTGCGCCAATAGCGGCCTGAGCCAGGCTTTCTGGATGGCGATGACTTAACCACTCTTTTTCGTTACCCCAGTCGATATCGAGATCCGGTTCCCAGACATCTTCGCGGCCAGCACCGAAACCGAAGGTACGAAAGCCTGCATTTTCCAGTGCCACGTTGCCTGCCAGAATATAGAGGTCGGCCCAGGAGATTTTCTGCCCGTATTTTTGCTTCACAGGCCAGAGCAGGCGGCGCGCTTTATCCAGGCTGACGTTATCCGGCCAGGAGTTAAGCGGGGCAAAGCGTTGTTGACCACGACCAGAACCGCCGCGTCCATCTACAGTGCGGTACGTCCCTGCGCTGTGCCACGCCATACGAATAAACAGACCGATATAGCTACCCCAGTCGGCCGGCCACCACTCTTGCGAGTCGGTAAGCACCGCGCGGATGTCGGCTTTCAGCGCGCTGTAATCCAGCTTTTTAAACTCTTCACGGTAATTGAAATTCTCACCTAACGGGTTTGAACGGTTGGAATGCTGATTCAGCAAGTCAACGCGTAGGCGATTCGGCCACCAGTCATGGTTACTGGTCGGACCGCTACTCTTTTGTTGACTCATCTGGTCATGGAAAGGGCATTTCTCGACAGATGCTGTAAGGGTTTTATCGTCTGACGTGCTCATCTCAGGCTCCATTTGCGTGTGTAATACCGTTACGATATACACTAATTTCTGTTAAAGATATTTGAACAGAACAACAGATTTGATAGCTAAATCCTTTTATGGAAGCAGAGCGGCGACCGGCAAACCACCCAGAAAGTGTGGTTTATTTGGTGATGAAATATCCTGGTTTAATTTTTATAAGAAAGAACTTATCTACAATGTTTATGTGCTTTAAATACATTTGAATTATTTTCATCTCCTTTATCTTTAATATTATTTTTCTTGAGAATAATGATTATTTTTTAACGCTATTCTCAAAATAATATAAAAATAACCTCTGCTGCTATAGCATCAAATATCACTTCAATATTATGGGGTTGGTATGGTCATTTCAATTTAATAATTAATATTCTGCTATTCAGAATATTAATTATTCAAGGGCATAACCTGGTGTAGTTATTTGCACCCTGTTTTCACATGGTCAAATTAAGAGGTGAGCCTCTATGTACAGGCATTTCTATAAGTATCTGCTTATTATTTTTGTGGTATTCGCCTGGTCAGTTTTCTCTCAGGAAACAACGACCACAGATGGAACCACTACTACAGAAAGCAGCACAGCGACAGAGACAACGTCCTCTGATAGCAGTAGCACAGGAACTTCTACCTCGGACAATACCAGTAGCGGTAATTCCGCGACCACTGGCAGCGACACATCTGAAGAGGCGTCCAGTGACAATCAATCAGAGGAAGCGACAACCGGAAATGACACGTCGACTGAAGAAGCAGCCATCAGCGGAGAAGACACCTCCGTCAGGACTGATGGCAGTTATGGTTTGGGTGGAACGGACCCCACGAATTATCCGGATGAATTCGCTTCAGCCAACCAGGAGGATAGTCCTCCGGCTGCCACATCAGCTGATGAAACGACCGACGAGGGTGCAGCGGATGATAGTACTACGGACGACGGCACAACAGGTGATGACACAAGCGATGGCGCCGTAAACGAGAGCACAGAACTTACGGTCAACCAGGCGCTCAGGCTGGAACAGATAGATACAGAGAAACCGGATGATCCCACGGAAGAAGATAAGCTTAAACAGGCATGTACTGCTGCTGGGACCCCGGACGTTATAGCGTGTCCGATATACAAAGCGGCCAGAAGTGTTGATGCAATCATTATCAACCTTACTAATTCAGTCCTAACCTTTGACTCAACTTCGCTTTGGCATGGGTGTTGGTCTGCTACAGTACCAAAAAATGTTGCTGCTTACAGTACAGCACATGTCAGATCTGAATCCTGTGGTGTATTAACCGGCACTGAAGGGGCTGCCAGATATCATGATAGCGATGGTAAAGAGTTCGTTGTTTACTGGAATAACCCCTGGTCAGGCTCAAATACTTTTGATGCCACCACGCAAAACTCCAACTATGTCGCCGGTTATACGGGCAATCAGGGAACAAACGTTTCAGTGAAAGCGTTTTTTAGTTATGCCCGGACCCCAAGTGCTTTTAAGGCTATTATTGCATCAGATCCCCAGGCATGGCGACTGGAAACAGGCGACCCGAATTCAGAGAGTAATCGCAGCCCCTGGCTATCGCGTAACAAAAATACAGCTCAGGCTATTAACACCATTGTCGGGCAGGATCATCCGGCATTTATGATTGTCAATGGTGATATCACTGAGTTTGGCAGGGAGGCTACACGTAACGATTATCACGCTGTTTACGACACGATTAGTACGCCCGTATTATACGGCCTGGGAAATCACGACTATGCCAATAACGTGGGTGACTGCACGGTACCAGGTAATTTAAGCTCAAGCAGTTGTGCATATACCGCGGTGTGGAGTATGGGCAAGGAAATTGTGGGCTATAATAGCCTGTTCTCCAAAAATGGCAATTTCCGCGATGACTACGACGAGAATACGAGCGTAACGCAAAGCTTAGCCTATTCCTGGGATTACGGTTACATGCACTTTGTTCAGTTGCAGAACTACCCTACCTATGCCGTCTCTATTTATATGTACACCATCAAAAAATCTCTCGACTGGCTGGAGCAGGATTTAAAACTGGCAAAAGAGAGGGGGAAATATAGCATATTGAATATGCACGACTATAGTCAGCATTTTATCAGTAACGCTACGGCTGCGGAGAAGGAACGGTTCAAGAATCTGATTAATACTTACCGGGTTGTGGCCATATTTGGCGGACACTCCCATGTGTATAAAAGAGTGAACTATGATGGTGGACATTCCGTATATGGTAATGCTGTCGTCTATGACAGCGGTGCGTTGTTCAAGGGGGATTTCCTGAGGGTGAACTTCGGTGATGTTTGCCTGAAAGTGGAAGTGATGAATGGCAAAACGGGGGTACCCAAAGTAGTACAGAGTTACCAGGAAGTTTGTTACGGTACGCCTTCACCCTCACAGGATAATAAGCAGTCGGATTTGGATTTGGATAAAACGCCAGTACCGTCGGTCGGAGGGAAAAGGTACCTACAGTAATCCCAAATCCTGGGGAGACGGAACATCACCCGGTCAGATTCATAAAGGCGAGGCAGGTTTCTGGGAAGCCCGTTTTTCAGGTACTGCTACGGAAAGTAACCAATATTACTACCCAGCAAAAAAGGTGAGGATAACCAGTACTGGTACTGGCGAGGTGAACATGCCGGGACCTGGCAAGACCCCAAAACCTGGGGTGAAATAACCTATGAGGGAGCCATTCACTATGGTGGCAATAATGGTGCCCGACCTGGCTATTTCGTATCCCGTTATGACGGTAAGATGGGCGGCAATTGGTATTTCAGTTGGCCTGGGGAGGATGTTTCTTACTGGTATTGGGCGGGTTACCACAGGGGAACATATAGCGATCCAAAATCATGGAGTGAATACAGCTACCCCGGCGCGATACATCGTGGCGAAGCTGGCCTTTTCGAATCAAAATTCAGTGGTAAAGCAGGCAGCACCTGGTATTACCCTGCGGCAGACAAAAACAACGCTCACTGGTTCTGGCGTGGTGTACATGCTGGCACGAGGAAAGATCCTAAACTCTGGAGCGAAATCAGCTATCCAGGCGCTATTCATTACGGCGGTAACAATGGAGCCAGATTTGGCTACTTTGAATCCCGGTTTAATGGCCAGCCGGGTGCAAGCTGGTATTTCAGCTGGCCAGGAGAGGACGACCCCCACTGGTACTGGCGTGGTTACCATGCGGGAACTTTCTCTGATCCAAAATACTGGGGTGAAATAACTAATGTAGGTGCTCTTCACTACCAACCCAGAAATGAAAATGACAACGAGGGTTACTGGGAAGCCCGCTTTGATGGCAGTGCCAGCGACAATAGCTGGTGGTATCCTTCGAGTGGTTCAGATAACGCACACTGGAACTGGTTATTTTATTAGTAAACGGAATAATCGTAATCTATGTAACCGACGCCGGAGGATTTTTTCTCTGGCGTTTTTTTGACTTTTACATGTTCGGTGTGATTTATGTGTATAGTTCTTTGACCAACGACCAAATGAACTTCAAACTTTAGTATTATTGCTTTTATTGAAGGATGGGCTAATAGATTTAAATATATCAATTATTTGATCTTATTGTCATCCCTGATAATGCGTTTTCTAATGACAAAGGATGTTAATATCTTGAAATTTGTGAGGGTACATAGATTTTATAGTGGTGAAATATCTGAAAAATATTATCTAATTATTTCTACTGCTAAATCAATAGTTCATAAGGCGGGTTGCTAATTTTTTGATTTAATTATTTTTATTTGCCTGGATTTGGTGGGGTAGAACGTGCGTGGGGAGTGGGTTAACCTGTTGAATTACTATTTTGTGATAATGCGTATGGTTGATCGCAAGTAGTGTAGAATATACAAGGAAATAGTTTATACTGAATTTTGTAATGAATATAACATTCTTAATATGCCCATCTGCTGAATTCCGCAAATACAATATTGGCAGGTGGTTGAATACTAAAATAATTTTTTCCTGCAACACCGTTTAATATCTGGTGTTTCTATTTTTATATCTCTGAGCGGGTTAAGAAAAATAGCCACACAAGGATACTTATCGATGATGATATTTATACTGAGTAACCGTATCCGCGCTTACCTTTTTTTCGCTTCGGTTGCATTCTTACTTATACCTGAAGGATTTGCGGCGTCTGGCGATAATTCGGTTGCCAATTTAACGATGAAAGAGAGCGTATTACGTGCCTTTGCTCGCAATCCTGAAATAGCACAACAAGCGGCACAAATGGGCATTAGCCAGGGGCAAATCGATGAGGCAAAAAGCGCCTTGTATCCGCAAATTGCTTTAACAGGTAATGCCGGGCCATCACGTCAATATGATTCAAGCGGCAGCCTGGATAATTCCGCGTCTTATGGTGTCACCCTTAGCCAATTGCTTTACGATTTTGGCAAAACCAATAATGCCATTAAAGAACAGAGTGCGATTCACGATAGCGATCGATTCAAATTAATGTCCACGTTATCAGATGTGGCAGAAAAGACAGCACTCGCCTTTATCGAAGTCAGCCGCTATCAAACACTTAGTGATGCAGCCACTAAAAATATTGATTCGTTGGGTACTGTCGGGCGGTTGGCTAAACTACGCGCCGATTCGGGGCTTAGCTCCACTTCAGACGAATTACAGGCGCAGACGCGTATTGCGGGAATGCGGGCGAACTTTGAAGAGTATCAGGCGCAGTTGCAAAGCGCGAAGGCGCAATTAAGCGTTTTAACCGGAGTGCAACCCAATTCATTATCACCGCCGCCGCAAGAACTAACTGAACAACAAGCTGCATTAAATAATATCGATTACGCCAAAGTTCCGGCTGTTCAGGCGGCGGAAAATTTACGCCTGTCGGCGGATTACGGTGTTGAGAAAAGTAAAGCGGAACACTGGCCGACACTCTCAATTCAGGGTGCAAAGGTGCGTAATCAAACCCGCGATCGTTCTTACTGGAATGATCAATTACAGCTTAACGTTGAAGCGCCTATCTATCAGGGTGGGGCGGTTTCTGCACGGGTGCAACAGGCTGAGGGGAAACGGTTAGTGTCTGAGACCCTAGTCAATCAAGCCAAACTGGATGTTCTGCAAAAAGCCTCGGTCGCCTTTGCCGAATTACAAGGCGCGCGGGGTCGTGAAAAAGTCAGCGCAGAACAAGCTGTAAGTGCCCTCAAAACGCGAGAAGTCTACCAGGGGGAATATAAGCTGAGTACACGAACTCTAAACGATCTTTTAAGCGTGGAGCAGGATGTCTTTCAGGCACAGTCCGCTGAAATTAATGCCAAATATGATGGTTTGCGTGCCGCAGCAAATTATGCGGCCTCAGTTAATAACTTAATTCCACTGCTTGGCCTTAGCAGTGGTGCCCCTGGCGATTTGCCCGATCTGCAATAACTTGGGTCATTTATTCACGTACGGTAATTACGGAGTTAATCATGAGCACGATTGTTGACGTTGTATCACGCAAGAATGCGGTGAAACAGACAGTAGTCAATAACGGAAGTTCGACCCTGGTGGTTTATGAGCCCTCCGTAGTGCAAGTTCATGCCTCACCAGGCGCGGTCGCCCGTTATGTCCGTGAAGGGAACGATCTGCTTATTTATATGCAAGATGGGACGGTTATCCGCTGTGATGACTATTTTGTCGAAGCGCCAGAGACGGGTGAACATTCCGAGCTGGTTTTTGAAGATGGGCAGACGCTGACTCATGTCACTTTCGCTGATTCCGGCGCGGTAGCAGCAACCACCGCAGCACCAGTTGAGTTAGTCCCCCAGGTGGTACCCATCGAAAGTATCGAACCTTTCATCGGTCATGTGGTTGAGTCCGGTATCGCGCCCTGGGTATGGGGTGTAGGCGCCGCGTTAGGTGGAGGGGCGCTGGGCTTTCTGCTGGCAGATAACGGTGACAGTCACAGTTCAACTCAGGTTGTGGAACCCCCCCCAGCGGAACAACCCTCGCCCCCCACCTTTCTGGTGACCGATACAGTCGGCGGCAGCCAGGGCGTTTTAAGTTCTGGCGCGCTAACAGACGATACGACACCAACTTTTAGCGGTACCGGGGAACCCGGCGCGAGCATCCAGATTAAAGATAGCAACGGGAATACCATTGCCAGCACGATGGTGGGGGATGATGGTATCTGGACGGTGAAACTACCGACGCAGGCCGATGGGGAACACACCTGGTCTGTGGTACAAATCAACGGCAGCGAAACAACCCCTGCCGGGGAAATCACCCTGACGGTAGATAGTGCAGCAGCCAGCATCAGCCTTGCGACCACAGCAGGCGATAATATTGTCAATGCCATAGAACAAGGGGCGGGGTTTACGCTCAGTGGTGGTACCCGCAACCTTGAGCCAGGCACTTCACTTACGGTTAGCCTTAATGGAAAAAGTTACACCACAGAGGTAGATGAAAACGGTAACTGGCGTGTCAATGTCCCTGCCGCTGATGCTAAAGCCCTGGCTGATGGTAACTGGGTTGTGACGGTTACCGGCGAAGATGCAACAGGGAATACCATTACTGGTCCTACCCCCATCGGTCGTCCAGCATTTGCTGTAGATACTACGCCGCCAACAATTTCAGTGGATACCATCGCGCAAGACAACATCATTAATGCTGCGGAACACAATCGCTCGTTAGTGCTGAGTGGCAAAACCGATGCTGAAGCCGGACAGGTAGTAACGCTTCACCTGAATGGTAAAACGTATACCGCTACTGTGGGTAGTGATGGCAACTGGCAAGTTAACCTTAATGCCAGCGATGTCCGTGCCCTGACAGATGGTGACAAAACCCTGTCGGTAAGTGTTAGCGATAAAGCCGGGAATAGTAGTAGCGCGAATGCGGCTTTCCGCGTTGATGCTACGGTTCCTGTCGTTACCGTTAATACGGTGGCTGGGGACGATGTTATTAATAATAACGAGCAGACAGTTGCACAGATTATATCCGGACAGGCCACTGGTGCGGCAAGTGGAGACACGGTCACCGTTACGTTGGAAGGTAACACATACACCACTGTGGTACAGGCCGATGGTAGCTGGAGCGTCGGTGTCCCTCCGGCAACACTGGGTGCGCTTAGTGCGGGAGGACACACCATCTCTGTGACCGTGACCGATGCAGCAGGAAACAACGGCAGCGCCACGCATAATTTCACCGTGGTTACGGTTGCGCCACAGTTAACCATTGATGCCATAAGTCAGGACAATGTGCTCAATGCGCAAGAGTCTTTGCAACCCTTAACGCTGAGCGGCACCACCAACCTGGCCGATGGCAGCACAGTGACTGTCACACTGAACAATATCAGCTATAGCGCGACAGTAGCCAATGGCCTGTGGTCCGTGCAGGTACCGGTCTCCGACGTTCTGAATCTGGCAAACACCACCTATATTGTATCTGCCACTGGGGCGGACGGCTCCGGCAATAGCGGTTCGGCACAGGCAAATTTGGTCGTAGATACGCTGTTGCCGCAGGTGACCATCAATTCTTTCGCCGGGGATGATCAGGTTAATAATGCAGAAGCTGGGGTAGACCAAACGCTCAGTGGCAGTGTTAATGGTGCTGTGGCCGGAGATATTGTCACTGTCACCCTGGGCGGTAAGAGTTATACCGCCACGGTTGCCAGCGATCAAACCTGGAGTCTCACTATACCTGCGAGCGATCTTGGCACTTTTGGCGATGGTCCATTGAATATTACCGCATCAGTCACAAATAGCCATGGCAATACCGGCAGCGCTCAGCGTGATATCACGATTGATACAGGCCTGCCGGGGCTGCGCATTGATACCATCTCCGGTGATGATGTGGTTAATATCATTGAGCGGCAACAGGATTTGGCTGTTACTGGTTCAAGTAGCAATCTACCCAGCGGTACGGTTGTGACTATTACTATAAATGGCATGGATTACCAGGCCGTCACCGATGCAAGTGGCAACTGGCAAATTGGTATTCCCGCTGTCGATTTGCAAAATTGGCCAGCGGGAGAGATTACTGTTACCGCCAGTGCACAAGATGCAGCGGGTAATCCAGCATCAATCGATCACCCTATCATGTTAGATCTGAATCCCGTTGCGGTGACGATTAATACCGTTGCTGGTGATGACATACTAAACGCAGCGGAAAAAAGTACAGCATTAACTCTCTCCGGGCAGACACAAAATGTGGAAGCAGGGCAAACAGTAGTGATCCAGTTTGCCGATCAGACCTTCACCGCGCAGGTACAGGCAAATGGTTCCTGGAGTCTTAGCGTACCTGCAACCGCCATGGATAGCTTACTTGATGGTCGTGAGTCAGTCGTCGTTAGCGTCACCAATGTGGCGGGTAATAGTGCGCAATCTCAACGCGATGTCATTATTGATAGCCAGGTTCCGTTACTGACAATTAACGATCTGACAACAGATAACATCATTGATGCGACAGAAGCGCAGCAAGATCTTACCATTACCGGCACGTCAGATGCCGAACCGGGACAAATCGTCACTGTTACGCTTAATGGTAAAAATTACCAGGCGACTATACAGGCAGACGGTAGCTGGAGTGCGACCGTTCCGGCAGCGGATGTGGGGGCACTCACCAACGGTAGCCTTACCGTTGGTGCCAGCGTCAGTGATAGCGCAGGCAATACAAGCAACACCACCCATACTGCCATCGTAGATAAAGGCGCTCCGGTGGTGACCATCGATATCATTGCCGGTGATGATGTGATCAATAGCAGCGAGCATACGCAGGCGCAGATTATCAGTGGTAGCGTAACTGGGGCCGCCGCAGGCGACACAGTGACCATAACGATTAACAACGTAAACTATTCCACAATTGTTGATGGTTCAGGCAACTGGAGTCTGGGGCTGCCAGCTTCGGTTGTCAGCGCTCTTGCCGATGCTACCTACACAGTGAGTGTCGCAGTCATAGATAGTGCGGGTAATTCCGGTAGCGCAACGCGAGATGTCACAGTGAACACCGCCGCGCCGACGGTTGATATCGATACCATCGCCGGTGACGATATTATCAACGCCGCCGAGAAGGGGCAGGCGCTGGTAATCAGCGGCACCAGCAATCAGCCATCAGGTACGCTGATAACGGTGACCCTTAATGGTGCCAGTTATACCGCCACCACGGATGCCAGCGGCAACTGGAGCGTGACGGTACCCGATACGGCAGTAGGGGCTCTGGGTGAATCTCTCTACACGGTTACCGCCACGGTTACCGACACCGTCGGAAACAGCGGTTCCGCCAGCCATACTGTGCAGGTGGACAGTATGCTGCCGGGCGTAACCATCAGTGTTATTGCCGGGGATGACATTATCAACGCTGCCGAAGTGGCGGCGGATCAGACCATCAGCGGCACTGTCACCAATGCGGCGGCGGGTGACACGGTGACGGTGACTGTGGGCGGCAACAGTTATACCGCCACCGTACAGGCCGACCTGAGCTGGAGCGTGACGGTGCCGTCAGCGGACCTGACGGCGCTGGGTAACGGCGACCTGACGGTGAGCGCCTCGGTGACCAACGCGCAGGGCAACAGCGGCAGCGGCACGCGTGATGTGACCATTGATGCCAGCCTGCCGGGGCTGCGGGTGGACACGGTGGCGGGCGACGATGTGGTGAACAGCATCGAGCACGGCCAGGCGCTGGTCATCACCGGCAGCAGTACCGGGCTGAGTGCGGGCGCCACGCTGGCGGTGGTGATTAACGGTGTGACCTACCAGGCGAGCGTGGCGGCAGACGGAAGCTGGAGTGTCGGCGTCCCGGCGGCCGATGTCAGTGCCTGGCCTGCGGGCACGGTGGCGATAGATGTCTCGGGCAGCAGCAGCGCCGGTAATCCGGTGAGTATCAGTCATAACGTCACGGTGGACCTGGCGGCGGTGGCTATCAGTATTGATACTGTGGCCGGTGATGACGTGATTAACGCCGCCGAGAAGGGTGCTGACCTGGTGCTCTCCGGCACCACCAGCGGGGTGGAGGCGGGGCAGACGGTGAACATCACCTTCGGCGGGCGCAGCTACACCGCCACCGTGGCGGCAGACGGGAGCTGGAGCCACACAGTACCGGCGGCAGATGTGGCAACACTGCGTGACGGCGATGCCAGCGTGCAGGCGAGCGTCAGCAACGTGAACGGCAATCAGGCCTCCACAGGACATCAGTACAGCGTGGACGGTACCACGCCGGTTATCAGCATCGCCATTCTCAGTACGGATAACGTCATCAACGCCGCTGAAATTCAGCAGGATCTGCTGGTTAGCGGCACCACCAACGGGGTGGAGGCGGGACAGACAGTGACGGTGACGCTGGACGGCACGGATTACACCACCACCGTGCAGGCGGACGGCAGCTGGAGTGTGACGGTTCCGGCGGCGGACCTGGCCGGGCTGACCAGCGGCAGCTATACCGTGACTGCCGTGGTGAGCGACAAGGCCGGAAATCCGGCGACCAGCGATCGCAGCGTTGAGGTGGACGTCTCGGTACCGCAGCTGGTTATCAACACTGTCAGCAGCGACGATATAATTAACAGTACCGAACACGGCCAGGCGCTGGTGATCAGTGGCAGCAGTACCGACGCAGCGGCAGGTGACGTTGTCACTGTGAGTATCAACAATATTACATACAGCGCGGTGGTGGATGCCAGCGGTAACTGGAGTGTGGGTGTGCCAGCGGCGGATGTGGGGGCGCTGGTGAGCGGACCGTACACCATTACGGCCACCCTGACCGACCGGGCCGGTAACAGCGGCAGTGCCAGTCATGATATCAGCGTGGTGCTTGCCGCGCCGGTGCTGGATATCGATACCATCGCCGGTGACGATATTATCAACGCCGCTGAGAAGGGTCAGGCGCTGGTAATCAGCGGCACCAGCAATCAGCCATCAGGTACGCTGGTAACGGTGACCCTTAATGGTGCCAGTTATACCGCCACCACCGATGCCAGCGGCAACTGGAGCGTGACGGTACCCGATACGGCAGTAGGGGCTCTGGGTGAAGCCTTCTACACGGTTAGCGCCACGGTTACCGACACTGTCGGAAACAGCGGTTCCGCCAGCCATACTGTGCAGGTGGACAGTATGCTGCCGGGCGTCACCATCAGTGTTATTGCCGGGGATGACATTATCAACGCTGCCGAAGTGGCGGCGGATCAGACCATCAGCGGCACTGTCACCAATGCGGCGGCGGGTGACACGGTGACGGTGACGCTGGGCGGCAACAGTTATACCGCCACCGTACAGGCCGACCTGAGCTGGAGCGTGACGGTGCCGTCAGCTGACCTGACGGCGCTGGGTAACGGCGACCTGACGGTGAACGCCACGGTGACCAATGCGCAGGGCAACAGCGGCAGCGGCACGCGTGATGTGACCATTGATGCTAACCTGCCAGGGCTGCGGGTGGACACGGTGGCGGGCGACGATGTGGTGAACAGCATTGAGCACGGGCAGGCGCTGGTCATCACCGGCAGCAGTACCGGGCTGAGTGCGGGCGCCACGCTGGTGGTGATGATTAACGGTGTGGCCTACCAGGCGAGCGTGGCGGCAGACGGAAGCTGGAGTGTCGGCGTCCCGGCGGCCGATGTCAGCAACTGGCCTGCGGGCACGGTGGCGATAGATGTCTCGGGCAGCAGCAGCGCCGGTAATCCGGTGAGTATCAGCCATAACGTCACGGTGGACCTGGCGGCGGTGGCTATCAGTATTGATACGGTGGCCGGGGACGACGTGATTAACGCCGCCGAGAAGGGTGCTGACCTGGTGCTCTCCGGCACCACCAGCGGGGTGGAAGCGGGACAGACGGTGAACATCACCTTCGGCGGGCGCAGCTACACCGCCACCGTGGCGGCAGACGGGAGCTGGAGCTACACGGTACCGGCGGCAGATGTGGCAACGCTGCGTGACGGCGATGCCAGCGTGCAGGCGAGCGTCAGCAACGTGAATGGCAATCATGCCTCCACAGGACATCAGTACAGCGTGGACGGTACCACGCCGGTTATCAGCATCGGCATTCTCAGTACGGATAACGTCATCAACGCCGCTGAAATTCAGCAGGATCTGCTGGTTAACGGCACCACCAACGGGGTGGAGGCGGGACAGACAGTGACGGTGACGCTGGACGGCACCGATTACACCACCACCGTGCAGGCAGACGGCAGCTGGAGTGTGACGGTTCCGGCGGCAGACCTGGCCGGGCTGACCAGCGGCAGCTATACCGTGACTGCCGTAGTGAGCGACAAGGCCGGAAATCCGGCGACCAGCGATCGCAGCGTTGAGGTGGACGTCTCGGTACCGCAGCTGGTTATCAACACTGTCAGCAGCGACGATATCATTAACAGTACCGAACACGGCCAGGCGCTGGTGATCAGTGGCAGCAGTACCGACGCAGCGGCAGGTGACGTTGTCACTGTGAGCATCAACAATATTACATACAGCGCGGTGGTGGACGCCAGCGGTAACTGGAGTGTGGGTGTGCCAGCGGCGGATGTGGGGGCGCTGGTGAGCGGACCGTACACCATTACGGCCACCCTGACCGACCGGGCCGGTAACAGTGGCAGTGCCAGCCATGATATCAGTGTGGTGCTTGCCGCGCCGGTGCTGGATATCAACACCATCGCCGGTGACGATATTATCAACGCCGCCGAGAAGGGTCAGGATCTGGTAATCAGCGGCACCAGCAATCAGCCATCAGGTACGCTGGTAACAGTGACGCTTAATGGTCTGGATTACACTGCCACCACGGATGCCAGCGGCAACTGGAGCGCGACGGTACCCGCCTCAGCCGTAGGGGGGCTGGGTGAAGCGATTTACACTGTCACCGCAATAGTTACTGATATTGCAGGTAATAGTGGCAATGCAACGCGTGGCGTAAATGTCGAATCACAATTGCCAGGCGTAACCATCAATGTTATTGCCGGGGATGACATTATCAACGCTGCCGAAGTGGCGGCGGATCAGACCATCAGCGGTACCGTAACCAATGCGGCGGCGGGTGACACGGTGACGGTGACGCTGGGCGGCAACAGTTATACCACCACCGTACAGGCCAACCTGAGCTGGAGCGTGACGGTGCCGTCAGCTGACCTGACGGCGCTGGGTAACGGCGACCTGACGGTGAGCGCCTCGGTGACCAACGCGCAGGGCAATAGCAGCAGCGGCACGCGTGATGTGACCATTGATGCTAACCTGCCAGGGCTGCGAATTGACACGGTGGCGGGCGACGATGTGGTGAACAGCATCGAGCACGGGCAGGCGCTGGTCATCACTGGCAGCAGCAGCGGCCTGAATATTGGCACACAGCTGGCGGTGTTGATTAACGGCGTGGCCTATGTGGCCACCGTGGCGGCGGGCGGAAGCTGGAGTGTCGGTATTCCGGCGGCCGATGTCAGCGCCTGGCCTGAGGGCACGTTATCCATAGGTGTCGTAGGCAGCAGCAGCGCCGGTAATCCGGTGAGTATCAGCCATAACGTCACGGTGGACCTGGCAGCAGTGGGCATCAGCATCAACACGGTGGCTGGAGACAACGTGATTAATGCCGCCGAGAAGGGTGCTGACCTGGTGCTCTCCGGCACCACCAGCGGGGTGGAGGCGGGGCAGACGGTGAACATCACCTTCGGCGGGCGCAGCTACACCGCCACTGTGGCGGCAGACGGGAGCTGGAGCCACACGGTACCGGCGGCAGATGTGGCAACGCTGCGTGACGGCGATGCCAGCGTGCAGGCGAGTGTCACCAATATCGCTGGCAACAGTGCGTCGGGCACCCACGCGTACAGCGTGGATGCCGTTGCACCCACCGTTATCATCAATACCCTTGCCACCGACGATATTCTCAATGCCAGCGAAGCGCAGGCCGATCTGCTGGTAAACGGCATCACCACCGCCGAAGCGGGCCAGACGGTGACGGTGACGCTGAACGGCACCGATTACACCACCACCGTGCAGGCAGACGGCAGCTGGAGCGTGACGGTTCCGGCAGCAGACCTGGCCGGGCTGAGCAATGGTAATGTCACGGTCAGCGCCACGGTGAGTGATAAGGCCGGTAACCCGGCATCGGTGGATCACAACCTGACAGTGGATCTCACCGTGCCGGTGGTGACCATCAGTACCGTGGCCGGTGATGATGTGATTAACCTCACCGAGCATGGTCAGGCGCAGATTATCAGCGGGACGGCAACCGGGGCAGTAACGGGCGATACCGTCACCGTGACCATTGGCGGCAACAGCTACACCACTGTGCTGGATGCCAGCGGCAAATGGAGCGTGGGGGTCCCGGCAAGTGATATCTCCGCGCTGCAGGACGGCACGGTGACCATCAGCGCCAGCGTTACCGATACAGCAGGCAATACCGGCAGCGCCACGCGGGATGTGACGGTGGACACCGGGCTTCCTGCGCTGGGGATCAATACCATCGCCGGAGACAATATCCTCAATGCCGTGGAGAAAGGGCAAGATCTGATAATCAGCGGAACCAGCAGCAATCTGGCAACCGGCACCCCAGTGACAGTGACCCTTAACGAACTCGACTACAATGCCACCACTGATGCCAACGGCAACTGGACGCTGACGGTGCCAGTGTCTGACCTGGCAGGGCTGGGGGCCGCGAACTATACCGTCACAGCTAGCGCAACCAGTCCAGCGGGTAACAGTGTCAATGCGCAGGCGAATTTACTGGTCAATGCTGCGTTGCCCGGAGTGACTATTAGCATCATTGCCGGTGATGACATTATCAACGCCACCGAAGTGGCGGCGGATCAGACCATCAGCGGTACCGTAACCAATGCGGCGGCGGGTGACACGGTGACGGTGACGCTGGGCGGCAACAGTTATACCACCACCGTACAGGCCAACCTGAGCTGGAGCGTGACGGTGCCATCAGCAGACCTGACGGCGCTGGGTAACGGCGACCTGACGGTGAGCGCCACGGTGACCAATGCGCAGGGCAACAGCGGCAGCGGCACGCGTGATGTGACCATTGATGCCAGCCTGCCGGGGCTGCGGGTGGACACGGTGGCGGGCGACGATGTGGTGAACAGCATCGAGCACGGCCAGGCGCTGGTCATCACCGGCAGCAGCAGCGGGCTGAGTGCGGGTACGCCGCTGTTAGTGGTGATTAACGGCGTGGCCTACGCGACCAGCGTGGCGGCGGGCGGAAGCTGGAGTGTCGGCGTCCCGGCGGCCGATGTCAGCAACTGGCCTGCGGGCACGGTGGCGATAGATGTCTCGGGCAGCAGCAGCGCCGGCAACCCGGTGAGTATCAGCCATAACGTCACGGTGGACCTGGCGGCGGTGGCTATCAGTATTGATACGGTGGCCGGTGATGACGTGATTAACGCCGCCGAGAAGGGTGCTGACCTGGTGCTCTCCGGCACCACCAGCGGGGTGGAAGCGGGGCAGACGGTGAACATCACCTTCGGCGGGCGCAGCTACACCGCCACCGTGGCGGCAGACGGGAGCTGGAGCCACACGGTACCGGCGGCAGATGTGGCAATGCTGCGTGACGGCGATGCCAGCGTGCAGGTAAGCGTCACTAACGTTGCGGGTAACAGCGCGTCGGCCGCTCATACATACAGCGTGGATACCGTTGCCCCCATCATCACCATCAGTACCCTTGCCGCTGATGATATTCTTAGTGCCAGTGAAGCGCAGGCCGATCTGCTGGTTAGCGGCACCACCAACGGGGTGGAGGCGGGACAGACAGTGACGGTAACGCTGAACGGCACCGATTACACCACCACCGTGCAGGCAGACGGCAGCTGGAGCGTGACGGTTCCGGCGGCAGACCTGGCCGGGCTGAGCAGTGGCAATGTCACGGTCAGCGCCACGGTGAGTGATAAGGCCGGTAACCCGGCATCGGTGGATCACAACCTGACAGTGGATCTCACCGTGCCGGTGGTGACCATCAGTACCGTGGCCGGTGATGATGTGATTAACCTCACCGAGCATGGTCAGGCGCAGATTATCAGCGGGACGGCAACCGGGGCGGTAACGGGCGATACCGTCACCGTGACCATTGGCGGCAACAGCTACACCACTGTGCTGGATGCCAGCGGCAAATGGAGCGTGGGGGTCCCGGCAAGTGATATCTCCGCGCTGCAGGACGGCACGGTGACCATCAGCGCCAGCGTTACCGATGCAGCAGGCAATACCGGCAGCGCCACGCGGGATGTGACGGTGGACACCGGGCTTCCTGCGCTGGGGATCAATACCATTGCCGGGGACAATATCCTCAATGCCGTGGAAAAAACTCAGGATCTGATAATCAGCGGAACCAGCAGCAACCTTGCGACAGGTACCACAGTGACGGTGACCCTGAACGGCATCAACTACAGTGCCACCACTGATGCCAGCGGCGACTGGACGCTGACGGTGCCGGTGTCTGACCTGGCAGGGCTGGGAGCCGCGAACTACACCGTGACGGCCAGTGCCACTAATTCGGCAGGCAACAGCGCCAGCATCGGGGCTAGTCTTCTGGTGGATACCGGGTTGCCGGGTGTGACGATCAATGCGATTGCCGGGGATGACATTATCAACGCTGCCGAAGTGGCGGCGGGTCAGACCATCAGCGGTACTGTTATCAATGCGGCGGCGGGTGACACGGTGACGGTGACGCTGGGCGGCAACAGTTATACCGCCACCGTACAGGCCGACCTGAGCTGGAGCGTGACGGTGCCGTCAGCTGACCTGACGGCGCTGGGTAACGGCGACCTGACGGTGAACGCCTCGGTGACCAACGCGCAGGGCAACAGCGGCAGCGGCACGCGTGATGTGACCATTGATGCCAGCCTGCCGGGGCTGCGGGTTGACACGGTGGCGGGCGACGATGTGGTGAACAGCATTGAGCACGGGCAGGCGCTGGTCATCACCGGCAGCAGTACCGGGCTGAGTGCGGGCGCCACGCTGGCGGTGGTGATTAACGGTGTGACCTACCAGGCGAGCGTGGCGGCAGACGGAAGCTGGAGTGTCGGCGTCCCGGCGGCCGATGTCAGCGGCTGGCCTGCGGGCACGGTGGCGATAGATGTCTCGGGCAGCAGCAGCGCCGGTAATCCGGTGAGTATCAGCCATAACGTCACGGTGGACCTGGCGGCGGTGGCTATCAGTATTGATACTGTGGCCGGTGATGACGTGATTAACGCCGCCGAGAAGGGTGCTGACCTGGTGCTCTCCGGCACCACCAGCGGGGTGGAAGCGGGGCAGACGGTGAACATCACCTTCGGCGGACGCAGCTACACCGCCACCGTGGCGGCAGACGGGAGCTGGAGCCACACGGTACCGGCGGCAGATGTGGCAACGCTGCGTGACGGCGATGCCAGCGTGCAGGTAAGCGTCACTAACGTTGCGGGTAACAGCGCGTCCGCCGCTCATGCATACAGCGTAGATGCAACGGTTCCGCTGATTATCATTGATACGGTAGCAGGCGATAACACCATCAATAGTAGTGAAGCGGCATCAGGGGTGACGGTGTCAGGAACCAGTACAGTCGAACCTGGGCAGACAATCACCGTGACGTTCAATGGGGTGAGTTATACCGCACTTGTGCAGGCAGGCGGGAGCTGGAGTTTGACGTTACCCGCCAGCGATCTCACGGCGATGGCCGACAATAACTACACTCTGCAAGCATCAGTTAGCGATGCGGCAGGGAATCCTGCAAATGCTACTAAATCCATCACCCTTGATATCAGTGCGCCGGTAATTCAGTTTAATGCTGTTGCCGGGGATGATGTCATTAACAATGTAGAACATGCCCAGGCGCAGATTGTCAGCGGTACGGCAACCGGTGCGCAAGCGGGGGATCGCCTGGTAATAAGCCTTGATGGACAACAATATGCGACCACTGTTGATGCCAACGGTAACTGGAGCGTAGGTATACCTGCGAGCGTTATTTCAGGCTTACAGGACGGCACGGTCACCTTTTCTGCCAGCATTACTGATGCTGCTGGCAACAGTAGTACAACGACCCATGATGTGGTGGTCAACACGCAGCCGGTTTCTCTGACGATAGATATCATCAGCAGCGACGATATTATTAATGCCGCAGAAGCGGGCAGCGACTTGACCATTAGTGGTACCAGTACGCAATTTGCCGTTGGCACGACAGTGACAGTGACTCTTAATGGCAACGACTACACTACGACGATCCAGGGTGGTGGAAGCTGGAGCGCGACAGTTCCCGCAGCGGATGTCGCGACACTGGCGAATGGTCAGGATTATTCTGTTACTGCGACAGCGCAAAATAGCGCTGGCAATAACGCCACAGCCGCGCGCACCATCAGTGTTGATCTGACAGCCCCGGTAGTCAGCATTGACACACTATCAGGGGACGATGTTCTCAACGCGGCTGAACAGCAACAACCCCTGACCATACAAGGTTCGACCAGCGCTGAAGCAGGGCAAACCGTCACCATAACCTTAGGTAGCGGGACTTATACGGCTATTGTTGCTGCGAATGGCACCTGGACAGTAGATGTACCGGCAGCGGACCTCGCCTCATTGGGTGAGGGGGCGCAGACGGTTACTGCAACCGTCAGCGATCGCGCCGGTAATAGTGGGCAGGCGACACATACCTTGAGCGTAGATACCAGTGCGCCAACCATCACCATTGCCACCGTGGCTGGGGATGACATCATCAATTCCGGGGAGCAACAAGTCGGGCAGACCATAAGCGGTACAGCAACGGCAGGTCAAGGGCAGATCGTTACCGTTACCTTTGGTGGACATACCTATACTGCTGTTGTCGACAGTAACGGCGCCTGGTCGGTGGCGGTACCCGCGCGCGACTTCCTGGGGCTTAGCGATGGCGACTACACCATTACCGCCGCTGTGGCCGACAGTGCAGGCAACCCGACCACAGCTAATCATGTTGTTACGTTAAGTGGCGATCTGCCAACAATTACCATTAACACCTTTGCCAGCGACGATATTGTTAGCGCAGCAGAACATAGTACGCCGCTGGTTATTAGCGGTACAACAGACGCTCCTGTAGGACAGACAGTCACGATTACCCTGAATGGTAAAACGTATACCACCACTGTGCAAAATGGCGGTATCTGGAATTACACCGTAGGCAGTGCCGATGTATTAGCGTTAGCAGATGGTGGTTCGTATGTGATAGCTGCACAGGTAAGTAATGCGATAGGTAATACAGGCAGCGACAATCATACAGTGACGGTCGATCTCACTGCGCCTGCCATGACAATCAGCATTGATTCTCTGCTGAATGACACGGGTCTCAGCAATACGGACTTTAATACCAGTGCCACACAATTGGTAGTTAACGGTTCACTGGGGGCACAGCTTAGCAATAACGAGAAGGCGCAGATTAGCGTTGATGGCGGCGTTACCTGGACTGACCTTGTAGTGAATGGCACAACCTGGATCTACAGCGATAGCCGTACCTTAACCGACGGCAACCATATCTATATGGTACGGGTGATTGATAACGCAGGCAATGTGGGAGCCACTGATAACCAGGTGGTGGTCGTGGATACCACTGCTCCGGATGCTAACAAAACAATTAGCATCGATGCGATAACCACCGATTCAGGCGCCAGCGGTACTGACTTTATCACTAATGATACCTCGATCACCTTAAATGGTCAGCTTGGGGCGGTACTTTCTGCGACAGAAGTTGCGCAGATTAGCATCGACTCAGGGCAAACCTGGGTCAATGTGATTATCTCGTCAGATGGCCTTAGATGGAGCTATGCAGATGGCCGCACCCTTACAGACGGATCGTATGAATACCGGGTTCGGGTAGTGGATGTTGCGGGCAATGTCGGATCATTCGATACACATACGGTAGTGGTTGATACCACTGCACCTACGCAGGTGGTGACGTTTACCAGCATCAATGACGATACAGGACGTTCGGCCAGCGATTTTGTTACCAGCGATACAACGTTAACGATTCATGGCGAGTTGGGGAGCGCACTGGCGGCGGACGAAACGCTGCAAATTAGCATTGATAATGGTGTCACATGGACTCCTCTTACCGTCAGCGGCAATCAATGGAGTTATAGCGATAGCCGGACGTTAACGGACGGCAGCTATGACTACCAGGTTCGTGTGATTGATGTTGCCGGGAATGTTAGTCAGCCAGTGACACAGACAGTAGTGGTAGATACCCAACTCCCTGTTGAGACGGCTGAGATTGTCGCTTATACCGACGATAGTGGCGATCGTCAGGGAACCTTCGATAGCAGTTTCGCGACTGATGATACCACGCCAGTAATCACTGGCACACTTGATGCGCCACTGGCGAGCGGTGAAGTGTTATACCTCTATCGCAACGGTGTCCGTTTGGGCGCGGTAACGATGGTAGATGCACTGAACTGGACCTACGCTGATACAGGGCTCGTCGATGGTGTCTACACCTATACAGCACGGGTGGAAGATCTCGCTGGAAACCTGAATACCTCGGCAGACTTTGTCTTGACGGTAGATACCTCTGTACCGACGACGCTGGCACCGATAAATAACCAGATAACACGAGATGTCACCCCGATTATTAATGGTACGGTATCAGCCGCGCTGGTGAACGGAGAGTATATTGAGGTGACGGTAAATGGCGTCGTCTACAATTCCTTGCCTGATGGTGCTGTTGTCGTTGATCCGGCAAACAATACCTGGTATTTGCAAATTCCCGATGCCGACGCCTTTGCTGCCTCTACAACCCCTTATACCGTAACCACGCAGGTGAAAAACTCTGCGGGAAATGGTGCCAACGGTGGTATCAGTACCGGGGATGTGACGATTAATCCAGAGATTGATTACTCCCCAACCTGGACAACAGGGTCTGACCCTACAGCCTACAGCGCGACCATGGCACTGGATCACAATGGCATGTGGATGGTCGTGACCAACCAGTCGGTCATGCAGTCCACCGATCCGCTGACCTGGACAAATACCCCGCTAACACTGGTTGTTTCCTCGCAAAGATATGTCTCCAGCTCTCTGGCGGACTGGAATCGCAACGGTACGCTGGACATGTTAATGGCGCGTAATGATTACGGCGATAATTATATTGTGGGGTACACCAATAACGGTGATGGTAGCTGGTCGAGTGCTTTTGAGGTGAATACGTCAACATTGCTCTGGTATAGCTCCATTATCGCTTTTGATCGGGAGGGGGACGGTTACCTTGATTTTCTGGTCACTGATGCCGGTGGGCCGGATTCAAACACCTTTTTATGGAATAGTGCAGGAACCTTAACTGCGGCAACGACAACCGCTAATGCTGGCGGGAGCGCAACGGCTGGCGGGGTCGTCGCAGGTTACTGGAGCTTGATTGAAGCTTCAGGGGTCGATTTGAATAACGACGGTCGTATCGATCTGGCGCAGCATACTTACAACCTCAATAACAACTATACCCTTTCGACTCTGCTCAATCAGGGCGATGGTTCATTTGTCTGGGGCCAAAATACGATCAACACATTTTACGGCTCAACGGGGTCAGGGAGTGCAGCCAATGCCGTTTCTATGACATGGGCAGACTTTAATGGCGATGGTTTTATGGATTTATATCTGCCAGCGATGAACTCCCAGCCTGGCTATGGTTCACTGCTCACCAATGATGGTACCGGTAATTTGTCGTCACCAGTGGCAATTGGTAACACGGGAACCACTTATGATGGATTCTACAGTGTTGCAACAGACTGGAACCATGACGGGATGATGGACATTGTCCGCATTGCAAATAGTGGGCAATCTTACATGTACACCAACCAGGGTAACGGCAGTAGCTGGGTGCAATCCGCCTTTGGCAGCGCCATGTCCGGGCGAACCAGCGGCATTGCGGCAATGGATTATGACTGGGATGGTGCAGTTGATGTGCTGGTAACCAAGCAAACAGGCACGTCATACCTTATTCGTAATACTAATACCGTTGATTATGGTACAGCGCTGCATCTGCGCATCCTTGACCAGAATGGTATCAATGCCTACTACGGCAATACTATCCGACTCTATGACTCTTCCGGTACGTTGGTCGCCTCACAAATCATTAATCCCCAGGCGGGGATGGGCGTTAATGATGCTTCGGCGCTCGTTAGCTTCTATGGACTTCTCGCTACAGAAACCTATCACGTTGAGCTGGTCAGAAGCGTCGGAACGGTAAGTTCCAATATCGATGAAACGGTGAACACCAGTTGGGGTGGATTGCAGGCAACTGATGCGACTCATGCTTATGTATTAAGTGGTGAAGCCGATAGCGCCATCAATGACGGCAACTTCGTCGGTACGGGATATAACGATACCTTTTTCGCAACCGCTGGAACCGATGTTTATAACGGTGCCGGTGGTTGGTCATATCTATCGGGATACGGAAGCTGGAGCGCCAACGGCGGGATGGATGTAGTCGATTTTCGCAAGGCGACAAGCGGGATCACGGCGAGCCTGGCGAACAGTGGCGCGCAGGACACGGGCTATAACACTTCGACATTTACCAATATTGAAGGCATTACCGGCTCAGATTTCGCCGACACCCTGACCGGCAGCGCGGCAGACAATGTGCTGGAAGGCCGAGGCGGTAACGATACCCTGAATATCGGTAACGGTGGTCACGATACCTTACTGTTCAAGTTGCTTAATAACGCTGACGCAACGGGTGGCAATGGCAGCGATGTAGTCAATGGTTTCACCATTGGTACCTGGGAAGGAACAGCGGATACCGACAGGATCGATCTGCGGGAGCTCTTCTCAGGCAGTGGTTATAGCGGTAACGCTTCCGCCCATTATGTCAATGGGGTCGCGACGCTGGATGCTGGTGCGGGGAATATCACAAGCTACATCAATGTGATACAGAACGGCAGCAATAGCGAGGTGCAGATAGACCGGGATGGTTCTGCGGGAACATTTACACCAACCGTGGTCATCACCATCAATGGTGTACAAACCGATCTTGCCACCTTACTGGCTAATCACCAGCTGATGGTGGTGTAAACCGGGCCGGAATAATGGCGCTGGAGATGAATTATGGTGAGTTTTCATAAACAATATGAACCCTGGCTACAGGCAATGGTGGTGGTGGCAAAACATTACCGACTGGATTTCTCGCAGGAGCATGTGCGCGTCACCATTAGCCATGAAAGCGAGTCTCCACGCCAGCTAGTACTGGAAGATATGGCGCGACAACTTGGTATGGGGTTGCGTTTTGTGGCCGCAGATATTTCTGTCATCGATCCCTGGCGGTTGCCGCTGGTTGCAGAGTTTACCGGTAACCAGGTGGCGGTTATCAACCGGATGGATAACGAAGGCAATCTCAGTTTGCAAGTCAGCGGCGATGGCGGGCTGGAGATTGTCCTTACCCGGGAAGAGCTGGCAACGCGGCTGAAGAACCTGGCTGTGCTGCGACCACTGGAATCAACGCCAGATGCTCGCGTTGACGATTACATTAAGCCCTATAAAAAAAGTTGGTTCTGGCAACTGGCGCTGAAAGACTGGCATCGCTATAGCGAGGTTATGATGGTCGCGTTAGTTGCGAATGTACTGGCGCTTTCCGGCATGGTCTTCTCAATGCAGGTTTATGATCGTGTCGTGCCCTCTCAATCGGAACCGACATTATGGGTACTTTTTGGCGGGGTGATGCTGGCAATCCTGTTTGAAATGATTATGCGCATGCTGCGAGTACATATCTCGGATGTGGTGGGTAAACGCGCCGATCTGCGCGTTTCAGACCGGGTTTTTGCCCATGCCTTACGCATCAAAAGCGGGTCGCGACCAAAATCAACGGGATCCTTTATCGCCCAACTCCGTGAGCTGGAAGCCGTGCGAGAACTGATCACCTCCACCACCATTGCGGCGATAACTGATTTACCCTTCTTTGCGCTTTTTATCGCCATTTTGTGGATGATTGGCGGGCCGCTGGTGTGGGTTGTGTTGGCTGCTGTGCCGCTACTGCTAATTCCAGGTTTGCTAATACAACGCCCGCTGGCGAGGTTATCAAACGATGGGATGCGTGAATCGGCCATCCGCAACGCGACACTGGTCGAGGCGGTGCAGGGTATCGACGATATTAAGTTAATGCGCGCAGAGCAACGCTTCCAGAATCAATGGAATAACACTAATGATGTCGCTTCCAGTATCAGCATGAAACAGCGCTGGCTTACCGGCCTGCTAATGACCTGGACGCAGGAAGTACAGTCAATTGTTTACGCAGCAGTACTGCTGATCGGCTGTTTTCTGGTCATTGCGGGTGATATGACGACCGGTGCGCTGGTAGGGACTTCGATTCTGGCGTCGCGCACTATCGCACCTTTATCGCAGATTTCCGGCGTGCTCTCCCGCTGGCAGTCGGCCAGGGTCGCCCTGAAAGGGCTTAATGATTTAATGCAACGTCCGATTGATGAGCCTTCCCGGGGTAAAAAAATTCATAAGGCACATCTGCGCGGGCACTTTGATGTCGAGAAGATAGGATTTTATTACGATCAGGAAGAAAAAGTTGAGGTACTGGATATCTCGCGCCTGCAAATTCGCCCTGGTGAACGTATTGCGGTTCTTGGACGCAACGGCTCTGGTAAGAGCACGCTGTTGCAGTTGCTGGCCGGGATGCTAGAGCCACAACGGGGTGCTATTTTGCTGGATGATATCGCACTTAATCATCTTGATCCTGCCGATGTTCGTCGCGATGTGCAGTTACTTAACCAACATGCCAACCTATTTTTCGGTACTGTCCGCGACAACATTGTAATGGGCAATCCGCTGGCAACGGATGAGGAGATTCACCAGGCGCTAGTCATGAGCGGAGCGCTGGAGTTTGTTCGTAAGCAAAAAACCGGTCTTAACTACCTGTTGAGTGAAGGTGGGGCTGGTTTATCCGGAGGGCAGCGGCAGGCTCTTTTGCTTGCACGGGCGCTGCTGACATCACCTACCATTTTATTACTGGATGAACCCACCGCGTGGCTGGATGAGATCAGTGAAAAGCAATTTATTAATCACCTGAACAACTGGCTGGGGGTGCAAAAGACGTTAGTGGTCGCCACCCATCGCCTACCGCTCCTTGAATTGGTGGATCGCATCATTGTGCTGCAAAACGGGGGCATCATTCTGGATGGGCCAAAAGAGGATATCCTGCAGGAGCATAATGGCATGCCCACGCCCCCTGCTCAGCAAAAAGTACAGTTACGCACGGTGACCTTTAATAACAGTCGACAGGTCAACGATTCCTCGGTTGAGAAGATATCATGACAGATCTCACTCGTTACAATAGCCGCCTTCGCGAGCCGCATTTGCCCGATCCGACAATGATTGCGCTGACACTGTTTACTATGGTACTGGCCTTTGTCGTCTGGGCGAATGAGTTTCATCTGGATGAGGTGACAACGGGAAATGGGAAAGTGGTGCCATCTCAGCATGAGCAGATGATCCAGTCGCTGGAAGGGGGGATTGTCCGGCAAATCTTTGTGCGTGAAGGGGATATTGTCGAACGTGGGCAACAACTAGCGCAACTTGACCGCACGAAAACGGAATCCAGCGTGCAGGAGAGTCAATCTCGGTTAAATGCGGCGCTGGCGACGGCGGCGCGTCTTAATGCTGAAGTCAATGGACAAGCGTTGGTATTCCCGCCAACGCTTGACCAAAGTCTGATTGACCAGGAGACGGCGCTTTATCACTCCCGGCGGGAAAGTCTTGAAAAAGGGGTCGCCGGGCTACGTCAGGGTATTGCGCTAATTCAGCGTGAGCTGGCGATGACGCAGCCACTGGTTAAGCTTGGCGCCGCGGGTAGCGTTGAAGTATTGCGCCTACAGCGTCAGCAAAACGAGATGGAAATGAAAATCATCGAGATGCAAAACCAATATTATGTGCATGCTCGCGAAGATTTATCGAAAGCTAATGCAGAAATAAGCGAACAGCAATCGGTGATTCGTGGACGAGAGGATTCGCTAACCCGACTGACTTTTAGCGCGCCGATGCGCGGCATTGTGAAAGATATTGATGTCACCACTGTAGGTGGCGTTATCCCACCGAATGGCAAATTGATGAGCCTGGTGCCCCTCGAAGATCAAATGCTAATTGAAGCAAAAATCTCACCACGCGACGTGGCTTTTGTTCATCCAGGTCAGCAGGCGCTGGTAAAAATCACGGCTTATGACTACTCCATATACGGTGGGCTTTATGGCGAAGTGACCACCATTTCGCCAGATACTATTCAGGACGAAGTGAAAAAAGATGCCTATTACTATCGGGTCTATATTCGCACTGATAGTAATCATCTGGTCAATAAACAGAACAAAGAGTTCCCTATCTTTCCGGGCATGATCGCGACCGTTGACATTAAAACGGGCAGCAAAACGGTGCTGGATTATTTACTCAAGCCGCTGAATAAAGCGAAAGAGGCGTTACGGGAGCGGTGATAACGCCCTCATACAAATCAACGATATCCTGCACTGCCAGCGCGCAGTACTGTGCTATGTCGGTGCATAAAAGTCGGTCACAGTTACGCTAAAGAAATAAAATATCAATATAATCAAATAGATAAAATCTGGCACAGACATTGCTTTTGGGATTCCATCTTGTATACCAGCAGGGATCCCAATATGGCATTGATGGCAGGACTAACTCTGTCAGGGTGGCAGCAGCAGGCCAACCTCCATGGTGAGGCGATTGTTTCATCATTAGTTGCATATATCCACGCCTTGCCCGCCGACGATAATGCGTGGATCGCGCTTGCCAGCGAAGAAGAGCTGCGTAAGCAATTTGCGCAATTGCTGCCGTTATATCGTGAAAATCCGCAAGCCTTGCCGTTATTCGGTGTTCCTTTTGCTGTAAAGGACAATATTGATGTCGCGGGTTGGCCGACAACCGCCGCGTGCCCGGCATTTGCCTGGCTAGCCGGGCAGGATGCTACTGCCGTCGCCAAACTGAAAGCGGCAGGGGCGATAGTCATTGGTAAAACTAACCTCGATCAGTTCGCCACCGGGCTGGTGGGAACCCGTTCACCCTATGGTGCGGTGGTAAATAGCTTTAACGCAGAATATGTCAGCGGTGGCTCCAGTTCTGGATCGGCTTCAGTCGTTGCCCGTGGGTTAGTCCCCTTTGCGTTGGGAACAGATACTGCCGGGTCAGGACGCGTACCTGCGGGTTTCAATAATATTGTTGGCTTAAAACCCACTAAAGGTTGGTTCTCAGCACAGGGGGTTTTGCCTGCCTGCCGTCTGAACGACACACTATCTGTATTTGCCCTGACGGTAGAAGATGCCTTTCATGTGGCCTCTATAGCCGCAGGTGTCGATGAACACGATACTTATTCCCGCTCAAATCCGGCCACAGCGCCAGCAGCGATGCCAGAGAAACCCGTATTCGCAATCCCCGCCGAAATGGAGTTCTTCGCGGATAGCCATGCAGAAAACGCCTGGTTGCAGGCACTGGCGCAGTTGCGGGCTAGCGGTGCTGAGATTAAGCCCATTAATTTTTCTCCCTTTAGCCAACTGGCCGAGCAGCTCTATCAGGGGCCATGGGTGGCTGAACGTACTGCGGCGGTCGGAGAGATACTGCAATCCCCTGAGCAGATGGACCCCACGGTCTACACCATTATTTCAGCTGGTCTGAACTACAGCGCGGTAGAGACTTTTAAAGCGGAATACCTTCGGGCTGAACTGGCGAAAAAAATTGCGCTTACCTTAAGTAAAGTTGATGCGCTGGTTGTACCGACCACCCCCACCATCCATACGCTGGAAGAGATGAAACAGGAGCCAATTCTCTTCAATTCGCACTTTGGCACCTACACCAATTTCACCAATCTCGCCGATCTCAGTGCACTGGCGCTGCCTGCGCCGTTTCGTGCTGATGGCCTACCAGCAGGGATCACTGTAATCGCGCCCGCCTGGCACGATCGGGCACTGGCTGAGTTCGGTCTCCGCTGGCAACGCCAGATAGCGTTACCGCTGGGCGCTACGGGTAGGCCATTTATTGATGACAACGCGACGCTACCGTGTTCAGCCCAACATGTCCGGGTGGCGGTGGTAGGCGCGCATTTGCGTGGGATGCCGCTCAATAGTCAGTTAACCAAACGCCAGGCGGTGTTTGTGCAAGCAACAGAAACGGCAGCGTGCTACCGGCTCTATGCGTTAGCTAACACCCAACCGCCTAAACCCGGTCTTGTTCGCGCCAGCAGCGGCGCGGCAATTGAAGTGGAACTGTGGGATATCCCGCTGGCGCGCTTTGGTGAATTTGTCGCTGAAATTCCCCCTCCGCTGGGTATCGGCTCGCTGGAGCTAGGCGATGGCCGCTGGGTAAAAGGGTTTATCTGCGAACCGGCAGCGCTGGAAACGGCTACCGATATTACTGAGTTCAAAGGGTGGCGTCACTGGCTTGCCCACCGGGAGAGTAACCATGTTTAACACTGTACTGATTGCTAACCGTGGCGAAATCGCCTGTCGCGCCATCCGCACATTGCAACGCCTCGGTATTACCAGCGTGGCGGTTTACTCTGACGCAGATAAAAACGCAGAACATGTGAAACAGGCGGATATCGCACTGCCGCTCGGGGGCGAGAAAGCCAGCGACAGCTATCTGTGCATCGACAAAATTATTACTGCCGCGAAAGACAGCGGTGCGCAAGCTATCTGGCCAGGCTACGGTTTCCTTTCCGAAAGCGTTGCCTTTGCCGAGGCCTGTGAGCAGGCGGGTGTGGTCTTTGTTGGCCCGACCTCCACGCAGATTGCCGAGTTTGGTCTGAAGCACCGCGCCCGGGAATTAGCCGCGCAGGCGGGCGTACCGATGACACCAGGCACGGGATTACTGAACTCACTGGAAGCGGCGCTGACCGCCGCCGAACAAATTGGCTATCCGGTGATGCTGAAAAGTACAGCCGGAGGCGGAGGAATTGGGCTAACACGTTGTGCCGATGCGCAGGCATTACAGCAAGCCTGGGAGAGCGTGCGCCGTCTGGGGGAGCAGTTTTTTAGCGATGCAGGGGTATTTATTGAACGCTGTATTGACCGTGCGCGCCATATTGAAGTGCAAATATTCGGCGATGGTAACGGCAATGTGATTGCGCTGGGTGAGCGTGACTGTTCTTTGCAACGACGCAATCAGAAAGTGGTGGAGGAGACACCTGCGCCAAATCTGCCTGCAACGACGCGCGATGCACTATTGGCGGCGGCAATACAATTAGGTAAACAGGTCAATTATCGCAGCGCCGGGACCGTGGAGTTTATTTATGACAGCGCGGCGGATGCTTTCTACTTCCTTGAAGTCAACACGCGTTTGCAGGTGGAGCACCCGGTCACAGAGTGCGTCACCGGGCTTGATCTGGTGGAGTGTATGTTGCGCGTGGCGGCAGATGAAGCCATTGACTGGTCGCGTTTACAACAACCGCCGCAGGGTGTGGCGATTGAGGTACGCATTTATGCGGAAAATCCGCTAAAAAACTTCCAGCCCAGCCCCGGTGTGTTAACTGAAGTCGTCTTCCCGAATGATGTGCGCGTGGATAGCGGTTTTATCTCCGGTAGTGAGGTGAACGCTTTTTACGATCCACTGATTGCTAAATTGATTGTCCATGCGGCCACCCGAGATGCGGCTTTGTTGAAGCTGCAACAAGCATTAAACGCGACACGCCTGCATGGTATCGTCACCAATCTCGACTATCTGCGCCAGATTACCGCCAGTGAGGCATTTAATAACGGTAGTGCCTGGACACGTATGCTTGATAGCGTTGTTGCCTGTTCGGCGCTGATCGAGGTTATTCAGCCGGGGACCTGGAGCACCGTTCAGGACTACCCTGGGCGTGTCGGATACTGGGATATCGGTGTACCGCCATCTGGCCCAATGGACGACTTTGCATTCCGGCTTGCCAATCGGATAGTGGGAAATGATGAAAGCGCCGCTGCGCTGGAGTTTACTCTGCAGGGGCCGACCTTGTTGTTCCATGCTGACGCTCTGATTGCGCTAACCGGGGCCGATTGTCAGGCTTCTCTTGATGGTGTGGCTGTGCCGCTATGGCAGCCAGTAACGGTAATCGCGGGGCAGACGCTGACCCTTGGTCGCGCCCACAGTGGGTGTCGGGCCTATCTCGCGGTGCGTAACGGTATTGATGTACCGCATTATCTTGGCAGCCGTTCAACCTTTGCGCTTGGGCAGTTTGGTGGGCATGCCGGACGCATATTGAAAGTCGCTGACTGGCTGCCGATCTCCTCTCCTGCGCTAGCCGCCTGTACCACTCCGCCGCCAATCAGCGAACCGCAGGGGTTGGCTGCGGCAGCGATCCCTACCTATGGCGAATTGTGGCGCATTGGCGTGCTTTATGGTCCCCACGGAGCGCCGGATTTCTTCACACAACAGTCTATCGATCAATTCTTTGCCAGCGACTGGCAGGTGCATTACAACTCCAACCGGCTGGGGGTCAGGCTGGTGGGACCAAAGCCCACCTGGACACGACCGAACGGCGGCGAAGCGGGCCTGCACCCCTCCAATGTGCATGATTGCGAATACGCTATTGGCGCGATCAATTTTACCGGTGATTTTCCGGTGATTCTCACCCGTGATGGCCCAAGCCTTGGCGGCTTCGTTTGCCCCGTCACGATTGCCAAAGCGGAGCTGTGGAAGGTCGGTCAGGTAAAGCCCGGCGACCGTATTCGTTTTTATCCGATAAGCGTTGAAGAGGCGGTGGCAAAGGAGAAAGCGCTGGAGCACACCATTGAAACCTTGCAACCCGCCAGCCTGGCAGCATTTGCCACCCCCTCTCTGGCTGACAGAGAAGGGGTATCGGCGGCAGCGCTGGTATCACTGCCTGCGACTGCGACGACGCCAGCGATTGCCTATCGTCAGGCGGGAGACAACTACGTGCTGATTGAGTACGGCGAAAATGTGTTGGATCTGGCGCTGCGCCTGCGGGTGCATCTGTTGATGGAACAACTGCATAGCCTGCAACACGCCGGTATCAAAGAGCTGTCGCCTGGAGTGCGATCGCTACAGGTGCGTTACGACAGCCTTGTCATCAGTCAACAGGCGCTGGTGGCCTTACTGCTGGAACTGGAAGGGCGTATTGGTGATGTCAGCCAGATGAAAGTCCCTTCGCGCATTGTTCATCTGCCGATGGCCTTTGAAGATAGCGCCACGCTGGATGCTGTCAGTCGTTACACCGACACCGTACGCGCCAGCGCGCCGTGGCTGCCGAATAACGTGGATTTTATTCAACGTATAAATGGTCTGCCGCACCGGGATGCGGTGAAAGAGACGATCTTTAACGCCCGCTATTTGGTTCTTGGGCTGGGGGATGTCTACCTTGGCGCGCCATGTGCGGTACCGCTTGATCCGCGCCATCGGTTGTTAAGTTCCAAATACAACCCGGCACGCACATTCACCGCCGAGGGGACGGTCGGCATTGGCGGCATGTATATGTGCATCTACGGCATGGACTCACCTGGTGGCTATCAGCTTGTGGGTCGCACTTTGCCAATCTGGAATAAGTTCCTTAAAAACAATCAATTCGCGGCGGGTGAACCGTGGTTGCTGCGCTTTTTTGACCAGGTGCGTTTCTATCCAGTCAGTGAAGAAGCCTTAAATCAGTTGCGCGATGATTTCCGCGAGGGGCGCGCCACGATTGAAATTGAAGAGAGCACATTCGATTACGCGCAACATCTGCACTTTTTGCGCAGCCACGCCGAAGAGATTGCCCAATTCAGGACGCATCAGGCTGCTGCTTTTGAAGCTGAAGTGGAGCGATGGCAGCTCGATGATCAGCAGACGATTGCCGATGCGCCCGCAGAAGCGATGGTTGTTGAGCATGATGACCACGCGCAGGCAGTAACGGCAGACATGAACGGCAATATCTGGAAGGTGCTGGTCAACGCAGGGGATGAGGTGATGGCGGGGCAGCCGCTGATTATCGTTGAAGCGATGAAAATGGAGCTGGCGATTTATGCACCGCAGGCCGGCAGGGTGAAAGGCATCAATTGTCAGCCAGGTCGCCCGGTTAGCCCCGGAGATGCACTGTTATGGCTGGAATAAGGAAAGCAATATGACGGGCGATAAAGGCAGTAAAAAACGTAGCGCAGGGTTAGCCGAGCGTATCTACAGTGAGTTGAAAAATGACATCTTCGATTTTCGCCTGATGCCCGGCGCACACTTCAGCGAAAGCGAAATATCCGAGCGCATGTCCGCCAGTCGTACGCCAGTGCGACAGGCACTGTTCTGGCTGGAGCACGAAGGCTATGTGCAGGTCTATTCCCGTAGCGGCTGGCAGGTTAAACCCTTCGATTTTACTTATTTCGAAGCGCTGTATGACTTTCGCATTGTGCTGGAAAGGGAGGCCGTGAGGCGTCTGTGCGGGATGCCGCCTGGCATTTGCTCAGAGCACTTAGCGCCGCTGGTCAGTTTCTGGATAGACTCCCCGCGTATGGCGCCGAGCAAAGCGCTATCACAGCAGGATGAGCAGTTCCATACCACCCTGGTTCGTAGCAGTGGCAATAGCGAGATGGTGCGAGTGCACATCGATTTAACGGAGAAGATGCGCATTATCCGTCATCTCGATTTTACGCGCGACGATCGCGTCGATGCGACCTACAACGAACATGCCCGCATCTTACAGGCGATCCTTAAACAGCAAACAGCGGAGGCTCAGCACATTCTGACCGGGCATATTTCTCAAAGCAAAGCAGAGGTCAGAAAAATCACGTTGCACATGCTCCAGCAGGCCAGTTTACAACCCGTTTCACCATAGTAGCGATGATTGCTCCACCGCAGGGTGGAGAACGATAAATCCATCAATATCATTTAGGGGTTTGGTAATGAAAAGACGTTCTTTGCTGAAAGCATTTGCCCTATCCGCCACTTTCCTGAGCATAGGGTTTTCTTTTAAGTCATTGGCCGCCGATACCATCAAAGTGGGGATTATGCACTCCCTCTCCGGCACGATGGCCATCTCAGAGGCGCCGCTGAAAGAGGTGGCGCTAATGACTATCGATGAAATCAATGCCAAAGGCGGTGTGTTGGGTAAAAAGCTGGAACCTGTGGTCGTCGATCCTGCTTCCAACTGGCCGCTATTTGCGGAAAAAGCACGCCAGTTATTGACCCAGGATAAAACGGCCGTGGTATTTGGTTGTTGGACTTCGGTGTCGCGTAAATCGGTGCTGCCGGTATTCGAAGAGCTAAACGGGTTGTTGTTCTACCCCGTGCAGTATGAAGGCGAGGAGATGTCGCCAAATGTCTTCTACACCGGAGCAGCGCCGAACCAACAGGCGATCCCGGCGGTAGAGTATATGATGAGTGAAGACGGCGGCAGTGCGAAACGCTTTTTCTTACTGGGGACTGATTATGTTTACCCCCGCACCACCAACAAAATATTGCGCGCCTTTCTGCACAGTAAAGGGATAGACGATAAAGATATTGAAGAGGTCTATACACCGTTTGGCTACAGCGATTATCAGACCATCGTCGCTAATATTAAAAAGTTCTCTGCTGGCGGCAAAACGGCGGTGATCTCCACAATCAACGGTGATTCCAACGTCCCATTCTATAAAGAACTGGCGAACCAGGGGATTAAAGCGACCGATGTGCCCGTTATTGCCTTTTCGGTTGGGGAGGAGGAGTTGCGCGGTATTGATACCAAACCGCTGGTGGGCAACCTGGCCGCATGGAACTACTTCCAGTCTGTCAGCAATCCTGTGAATACCAAGTTTGTTGCCGACTACCGCGCTTATGCTAAAGCTCATAAATTACCGAATGCTGACACTGTCGTGACCAATGATCCGATGGAAGCAACCTATGTCGGCATTCATATGTGGGCGCAGGCCGTGGAGAAAGCAGGCACGACTGATGTGGATAAAGTCCGCGCCGCCATGGCCGGTCAGACATTCGCCGCGCCGAGCGGATTTACCCTCACTATGGATAACACCAACCACCATCTGCATAAACCAGTCATGATCGGTGAAATCGAAGATAACGGTCAGTTCAACGTGGTGTGGAACACGGAACAACCCGTTCGTGCTCAGCCATGGAGCCCGTTTATTGCCGGGAATGACAAAAAGCCAGACACCCCGGTGAAAAGCGGCGCTCAATAAACGCGTACTGTATGTGGCAGGGGCTCCATTGCCCCTGTTTGTCGCTGAATTAAAGAAGAAGTGACACCATGAAACGATTTCCGGTTTTTGGCGCTCTGCTGGTTATGGGGTTATTACTTACCTCGGGGGTGAGGGCAGGTCCTGCCGCCGAGTATGGGCAGGCCAGCCGCAGCCAGCAGGCGCAACTACTCCAGCAGTGGTCAGCCGCGCCGGATGAAGCTCGTTTGCCGTTATTAGAAGCGCTAAGTAACGAAACGGTTGTTATCGATAACAGCGGCCAGTTATTTAGCAAGCGCGACGGTAAATCAGTGGCGCTGGAAGGCAACGCGACGGTAACTGGCGCGACAAAAAAATTGTTTATCAATAACCGTCTGCGTGGGCTGATTGCCAGTGCGCTGGCCGCACATCAGCTTCTGAGCCAAACCGACGCTATTCGCTTGCGTGGTGCCATGACACTGCAAAACAGCGCCCACGCCGGGCAGTTACCCTTTATTACGCAACGGCTGGCTGCGGAGAAAAGTGCACAAGTCCATAACGCGCTGGCCATAGCACTGGCAAACCTACAGCTTGCGGATAGTCGGGCCGCGCAACGACTGAGTGCGGTAAAACTGCTGGGAGAAGCCAACGATCCACAGGTTCAGGCCAGTCTCTACCGCCTGACACAACCTGAGAACGAACCCGACGCCACGGTACGTAACGCGGCAGCCGAAAGCCTGAAGCAGATACAGCAACGCTTGAAGTGGGGCGAGTGGCTTGGGCAAGCATTCAGCGGGCTATCGCTGGGTTCGATACTGCTGCTGGCGGCGCTGGGGCTGGCTATTACTTATGGCCTGTTGGGGGTTATCAATATGGCGCATGGGGAGATGCTGATGTTGGGTGCCTATGCCACCTGGCTGGTGCAGGGGCTGTTCACACGAATGGCGCCAGAGTGGTTGGTCATCTACCCGTTGGTCGCGTTACCGGTGGCCTTTTTAATCACGGCGCTGGTGGGCATGTTGCTGGAACGGACTATCATTCGCCATCTCTATGGCCGCCCACTGGAAACGTTGCTTGCGACCTGGGGGATCAGCCTGATGTTGATTCAACTGGTTCGCGTACTTTTTGGTTCTCAGAATCTGGAAGTTGCTAATCCGGCCTGGCTCTCTGGCGGATGGGCAGTGTTGCCCAATCTGGTGCTGCCCTATAACCGCCTTGCGGTAATGATCTTTGTTGCCGGAGTGCTGGGCTTGACCTGGCTGCTGCTAAATAAAACCCGGCTGGGGATGAATGTGCGCGCCGTAACGCAAAATCGCCATATGGCAGAATGCTGCGGTGTACCGACCGGGCGTATCGATATGCTGGCGTTTGGTTTGGGTTCGGGGATTGCGGGATTAGGCGGTGTGGCGTTATCGCAACTTGGCAATGTCGGCCCGGAGTTAGGGCAAGGGTATATCATCGACTCCTTCCTGGTGGTGGTTACCGGCGGGGTCGGGCAACTGGCCGGTACGGTGGCAGCGGCGCTGGGGTTAGGGATACTCAATAAAGTGCTGGAGCCGCAGGTTGGCGCAGTGCTGGGCAAAATTACCATTCTGGTCTTGATTGTGCTGTTCATTCAGAAACGGCCGCAAGGGTTATTTGCATTCAAAGGGCGGGTAATTGACTGATGAGCCAACCGATGACACTGATGATGGTCCGCCATGCGCCTCGCCTGACCGGCGTGCTCGCTGCACTGATAATGCTTGTGTTGCTGGCATTACCCTTCCTGGCGCTACTGCCCGCGCAACATCCTCTGGCTATCTCAACCTATACACTGACTTTAATTGGCAAAATTCTCTGCTATGCCATTGTGGCGGTGGCGCTGGATCTGGTATGGGGCTATGCGGGGCTGCTTTCACTTGGACACGGCCTGTTTTTTGCCCTCGGTGGTTATGCGATGGGTATGTATCTGATGCGGCAAGCCGCAGGTGAGGGGTTACCCGCCTTTATGTCCTTCCTTTCGTGGAGTGAACTACCGTGGTTCTGGGCCGGAACGCAATATTTTCTCTGGACACTCTGCCTGATCATTTTGATTCCCGGCCTGCTGGCACTGGTGTTTGGCTACTTTGCGTTTCGTTCACGGATTAAGGATGTCTACTTTTCCATCATGACGCAGGCCTTAACTTATGCCGCGATGCTGCTCTTTTTCCGTAATGAAACCGGCTTTGGCGGGAATAACGGTTTCACCGGGTTCACAACGCTGCTGGGTTTTCCAGTTTCGGCTACCGGTACGCGTATTGCACTATTTATTGCTACCGTCGTGCTACTGGCGATGGCGTTAATGATTGGCGTGTTGCTTATGCGTAGCAAGTTTGGTCGTGTGCTTACCGCTGTGCGCGATGCGGAAAACCGTCTGATGTTTTGCGGTTACGACCCTAAAGGATTCAAATTGTTTGTCTGGACGCTATCGGCAGTGTTGTGTGGACTTGCCGGAGCGCTCTATGTACCGCAAGTGGGGATAATTAATCCCAGTGAAATGTCACCCACTAACTCTATTGAAGCGGCAATCTGGGTAGCGCTCGGTGGGCGGGGATCGCTGATTGGCCCAATCCTTGGCGCGGGGATTGTTAACGGCGCCAAGAGCTGGTTTACCGTCGCCTTCCCTGAGTTTTGGCTCTTTTTCCTCGGGTTGATGTTTATTCTGGTCACTCTCTTTCTTCCGCGCGGGGTGATTGGTCTTATTAAAAGGAGGCCGCATGAGTGAGCTGATTTTTACACAATCGTTACCCCAGGACCGCTACCGCGCAACCACCGATCCGCTGCTGCAACTGGAAAATATCAACGTCACTTTCGGCGCGTTTCGCGCGCTGACCGATCTTTCACTCTCTATTGGCGTTGGTGAACTGCGCTGTGTGATAGGCCCTAACGGTGCCGGGAAAACCACACTTATGGATGTTATTACGGGCAAGACACGTCCGGACAGCGGCAAAATTTTTTACGATCAGAATATCGATCTGTTGGGGTTATCTCAGGTTGATATTGCGCGTGCGGGTATTGGGCGTAAATTTCAGAAGCCCACAGTATTCGATGCCCTGAGCGTGCTGGAGAATCTGGAGATCGCGCAAAAAGCGGATAAATCCGTCTGGAGTTGCCTGCGTGCCAGAGTGAACGCTGAACAACGGGATCGTATAGATGAAGTGTTGCTGTTGTTGCGCCTTAGTGATCATCGTCAACGCCCTGCAGGGCTGCTTTCTCATGGACAAAAACAGTTTCTGGAGATAGGCATGTTGCTGGTCCAGGAGCCCTATCTGTTATTGCTGGACGAGCCTGCTGCCGGGCTGACGGATGCTGAAACAGACTATATCGCAGAGCTGTTCCGTACTCTGGCGGGTAAACATTCGTTGATGGTCGTCGAGCACGATATGGGATTCATCGAAACCATTGCTGACCATGTGACGGTGCTGCATCAGGGGCAGGTGCTGGCAGAGGGCTCGCTGCGAGAAGTGCAAGCGAATGAACGGGTAATTGAGGTCTATCTGGGGCGCTAATATGCTGCAAGTGAATGAATTAAATCAGTACTACGGCGGAAGCCATATTTTGCGCGGGTTGTCGTTTGACACCACTCCCGGTGAGGTCACCTGTCTGCTGGGACGCAATGGCGTGGGTAAAACTACTTTATTGAAGTGCCTGATGGGGCTGATCCCGGCCAGATCCGGGACTATCCGCTGGCAGGGCAAAGTCATTAATGGCAGCAAACCGCATCAGCGGGTACAGCAGGGCATCGCCTATGTCCCGCAAGGGCGGGAGATCTTCGCACGTCTTACTGTCGAAGAGAATCTGTTGATGGGGCTGTCGCGTTTCCCTGGTAGTCAGGCGAAAGCCGTGCCGGAAGAGATTTACACACTTTTTCCGGTACTGCGTGAGATGAAACAGCGACGCGGCGGTGACCTTTCCGGTGGGCAGCAGCAACAATTGGCGATTGGTCGCGCGCTGGCATGCCGACCGCAGTTACTGATCCTGGATGAACCGACAGAGGGCATTCAGCCTTCTGTTATCAAGGAGATCGGCGCGGTGATCCGTGGGCTGGCAAGTCGTGGTGATATGGCTATCCTGCTGGTGGAGCAGTTTTATGATTTCGCTGCCGAGCTTGCTGACCAGTACCTGGTGATGTCGCGTGGCACTATTATTCAGCGTGGCCGTGGCAGCGAGATGGAGCAACAGGGGGTGCGGCAGTTGGTGGCGATTTAGCATCTGGTCAGTGAGGAAAAATTTTAGTTAGATTGTTTATGTGCCCTAAATTATACTGGATATCCAAACAGGTGTTGTGTATTATTTATTCTATTAGCCGGTTCAGCTATCAGAGAAGTGAGTGGTGCACCTATGATGATTCGTTTGGATAATCTCAGTACCCGCAATGTGTCGGCTACCATGAGCAGCCGCGAAATCGCTAAGTTGTTGGGGGTAGCTCATAATGAAGTTAAACGTATGGTGAAAAGCCTGGAAACGGCGCAACGGTTATCACAGCCTCTTGCCACTAGCCTCTACGAGCGTGAAGGCGAGATGCGGCAAGAGTTTTTGCTGAATAAGCGAGACTCGCTGTTGACCGTGGCTCGTATTTCGCCTGCCTACACAGCTGAAATGCTGGATCGCTGGCAGGAGCGAGAAAAAGAGCTTAGCCTGCCCGACTTCACCAATCCCGCAGCCGCCGCTCGCGCATGGGCGGAACAGTATGAACGCTGCCTGCGGGCAGAGGAGCAACTCGCGCTTTTTGCCCCCAAGGCAGAATTTTTTGATGCTTATATACAGGTAGATGAGTCCTTGAGTTTCCGTCAGCTCTGCAAACTGCTGAAGGCTAAGGAAGCGGAGTTCCGCCAGTTTTTACTGGAGCGCAATATTATGCAGCGGATCAACGGTACCCTGATGCCAGCACAGCATCATATCCAGGCGGGCTACTTTACCGTCCATGCTGGCTCGAGCGAGAACCGCCACAATTACTCGCAAGCGCGTTTTACCTCACGGGGTGTGAAATGGGTCGCCGCGCTGTGGGCCACTCATCTCTCCTCAAACCAGCCAGAAATCAGACCGCCAGAGCGTAAAGAACTTGCCCAGGGGCCGGGTTGGTTTTAAGACAGCTATATTGCTATTAGATCTTAATATTTCTTATTTGCTTAAACAGTTGGTTATATTGTCCTTGCTTTCTTTAAGATTTTTCATATTAAAACGAAGCTTCTTTGAACTATAATATATTATCTGCATTAAAGGTATTACGTGGTAATGAGTGTAAATTGAATAATTTACTCATCGTGAGGTTAATACTATGACTATTCCCGGCGACCCGATAACAGATGCATTTAACGCATGGTTGGAAAAAGAAAAAGCACGTATTACGCCGTTACTGGAGAATGCAACAACAGAAATTGATAAAATTAACGATGCCACTGTCCAGGTTGTGGCACAGTTAAATGATAAATTAGATCAAATAGTTGCTGTTGCGCCTGAAAAGAAATCCGCAGTTGAGGCAAGTAAGTTGAAATTAAATAATATGCTTGCGACAGTAAAACTTTGGGCTGAAAAGACTAAAAATGAATTAGCAACACTACTATGATATTAAATTATTTTATATGCATCATGGCAGTGGGAATGTTATTCAGTTAAAGATATTGAATAATCCCTTGATATACTCCATGCAAAATAGCACTGAGTAAGTTCGGAGGCCATTATGGGCATTATAGAAACAGGAAAGAACGCAGTAGAGATATGGGCTGAGGAACAGGATAGAAATATACGGTCGCTGGCTGAAGAAAACCACACTACTATAGCCGGAGTAACAGGTGTTGCACATAGCGTGGAGGAGGATATTTTTGAGGATACAACAGAAACCACCTCAGCATTAGTCGATGATGCTAAAAAGTTATTATCAGACTATGTAGAGATCGTTCAACAAGCCGGCACAAGTATAGATGATAGTTTTGAAGCGATCATGGCAAGATAAATTAATAGCATTTTTTGTTTGGGGTTAACGGGCCATTATAAAATCCACGCAATTGCGTGGATTTTCAATTCTTATGAGATTCAGCGAAACCTCATAAGACAACAAGTTTATTTTAGACGTGAAACTTACATAGACTGATGAGGAAATAGAGACGGCAGAGGTTAATATGTATTTAAGCCTGCGTCAGTCCTGAGTGATTTCGATGGTATGGAGCTGTCCGTCATCGATTAGCGGAATTCTGTCATCAGCGAGGAGTAAACCATCCAGAGTGGCCTGGTATTTCCCAACGCCACGTGAAACGATAATGCGATACTGACTTTCGCCGTGCTTATAAACCATGGTAAAAGACGGCCAGTTGTCCGGTAACAAAGCGTGAACGGTAAGGGAAGTACCGTAACGTTTTATCCCCAACAGCTCCTCTGTCAGCAGGCGGTATGCCCAACCTGCAGAACCGGTATACCAGCTCCATCCTGCACGACCGGTATGTGGCTCGGTGCTGTACACATCTGCACTCATGACGTAGGGCTCCGCTTTATATCTTTCCACTGCGGCGGCATCCAGCGTGTGGTTTATCGGGTTGATCATCGACCAGAGATGCCACGCACGTTCTGCATTTCCCATCCGGGCAAACGCCATAACGGCCCAGATAGCGCCATGGGTATACTGTCCCCCGTTTTCCCGAACTCCTGGCAGATAACCCTGAATATATCCCGGGTTCAGCCCATGCCCATCGAAAGGTGGCGTTAAGAGTTTGATTAGCCCGGCATCGTTATCCACCAGATATTTATCCAAAGCATGCATAGCCAGGGCGCTTCGGGCCTGGCTGGCAGCACCGGATAGTACTGACCAGCTTTGGGCAATCGCATCAATTCGGCAGTCCTGGGACGATTTTGAACCCAGTGGGGCCCCATCGTCAAAATAACCTCTCCGGTACCATTCACCGTCCCACGCGTAAGTTTCAAGGTTTTTTTGCAGGCGCAGAGCCTCTGAACGACACATTGAAGCAACAGGGGCATCCTGTCGTTGATCTGCAAGCAAAGCGAAGCGTTGTAAAATATCGTACAGGAAGAACCCCAGCCAGACACTTTCGCCTTTTCCCTCAATGCCTACACGATTCATCCCATCATTCCAGTCTCCTGCCCCGATAAGTGGGAGTCCGTGCTGTCCAAACTGTAACCCATGTTCAATGGTTTTGACGCAGTGCAACCATAGTGTCTCTTCGGTACCACTGATGACAGGCGTATCATAGATGGACTCTTCACCGGGTTGGAGCAGGCGACCTTGCAGATAAGGGATATTCAATTCCAGTATTTCTGTATCCCCGATCGTTTCAACATAGTGGCAGACTGCATGAGGAAGCCAGAGATAGTCATCCGAGCAACGTGTACGCACGCCGTTGCCATGAGGGGGGTGCCACCAATGTTGCACATCTCCTTCCACAAACTGTCGTGACGCACACAGCACTATCTGTTTGCGCATCCTTTCCGGGGCTGCGTGACTGAGCGCCAGCGTATCCTGGAGCTGATCGCGAAAACCAAATGCTCCGCCGGACTGGTAGTAACCGCTACGTGCCATAAGGCGACTGGCCATGGTCTGGTACATCAGCCATCCATTGGCCAGTAAATTGACGGAAGTATCAGGGGTGTTGACCACTATTTTATCGAGTACATTATGCCAGTAGCGGTGAACGTTATTCAGCTCCTGGCGGGCTGTGTCCTCATTCAGATAGCGGGCAATCGTATTCTGTGCCTGGCGATGGTTTTCATCCGCGCCAAGGACAAAAACAAACGTTCTCTGGTCACCATCAATTAACGTAGCCGACGATTGTACTGCTGCACAGGGGTCCAGACCGGCCCCCGTTTTACCCGAGAGTCTGCGCAGTTTCATGGCCTCTGGATTTTTCAATGAACCGTTTCGGCCAATAAATTCGCGGCGGTCACCGGTCAGCGAGCAGTAAGGGCCGCTGACGGCAAAGAATGCCGTGCGCTCGCCACCGTTAGCACCGTAAAAATTGTTGGCCATAACGCCGCAACCAGCAGGAAGGTTGGCTGAATAGGTAACGATATGGGCGGCCGAACGGGTACGTAAATCCCCGAGGGTCCACTCCACATAGCCTGTGACGGAGAGTTTACGTGTTCGCCCCGAATTGTTACTGAGCGTCAGGATCGCAAGTTTAACCGGAGCTTGTTCGGCGACCAATACCGTCAACTCACAGTCTATACCGCTCTCCCGATGAGCAAACACGCTGTAGCCAAAACCATGACGGGTCAGATAATCACCGCGACCGCGAACCGGCAATATCGTTGGCGACCAGCACTTACCACTCTCTTCATCGCGCAGATAATATGCTTCACCACTGCGGTCACTTACCGGATCGTTTTCCCATGGAGTTAACCGGTATTCATGAGCATTCTCATACCAGCTATAGGCCTGTCCCGCCTCAGATATCACGCTGCCAAAAACGGTGTTTGCTAACACATTTGACCAGGGCGCTGGCGTCGTCTCGCTTTCCCTGAGAACAATCTGATACTCTCGTCCATCCTGAGAAAATCCTCCGTACCCATTGAAATGCCGCAGCTGATGGGTATCAGGTGACCAGTCGGTATGTTGATTCGTCGCTGCTGAAAGGTTGGGTATTAATGGGCTGGCTATGGGCTTTAACGCATGAACGCGCTGGTTAAGCTGTTCGCGTAGCCCACCTGCGCGATCATCAAGATACAAGCAGGCCACACTCATCAGAAGCTGCTTATCTTCAGCGGACAGATGCTCGCCATTGCGGACAAAAATCCCGCCCGATTTATCCAGTAGACTGGCTCCCGATCCGGCATACATTAAATCCATAATCTGATTTTGCAGTACCTGTTGGTAGCCGCCCGGACTTTCATTCAGGATCACCAAATCGACCTCCAGCCCTTTCTGCCGCCAGTATCGGTGTGCCTGAACAAGTGACGTTAGCGAGGCGATACCCTCTTCGCCGGTGATACTGAACAACACAATCGGCAGATCGCCGGAAATCGCCCATCCCCACAGGCCAGACTGGCCGCGCCGGTTACGACTCATAATCTGGCTATCGGCGCGCAATTCCTGACAGGGATAAAGCACCGCGCTGGCGAGACGATTAAATAACGTGGCATCATCTTCACTGGCATTCATCTGGCGTAGCACCACCAGACTGTGAGACCAGGCCAGTTCAAAGATGCGGTCAGCGATGGGGCGATCGCGATATTTTTCCAGCAATACCAGGTTTTGCTGGCGGCTTTCGCTGATGCCATAAACGATATCAATAGTAACCGGCTGTCCCGGCGGCAATGTGATAGCGTGGCGTATCGCCAGTATCGGGTCCAGCACACCCCCCGACGTATTGCTAAGCGATCCACTTTTCCCGATTTTAAGCGCATCTGAAGGCGTTCTGCCACGGCCTAGAAATGTTGCCCTGTCAGTTTCAAATGAGATGCTCTTACTGTGATTGCCATGCACGACCACCATGTGAAGCATACATGGGCTCTGTTCGTCCGGCGAACGTGGACGACGATGGCACAAGATAGCGTCACGATCGGGTATAATCTCCGTCTGAATAAATAAATTGCTGAATGCCGGATGCGCTTGATCGCTGGCGTCAGGTGCCAGCACCACTTCGGAATAGGTTGTCAGTTCAAGAATGCGCGGCTGCCGCCCCCTGTGTGTCAGCGTGAGTCTCCGGAGTTCAATATCATCTTCCGGAGAGACCACAACCTGGGTTCTGACACTCAACACGCCAAAGGTGCGTTTGAATTCAGCGCCTGCATCGGTAAAGATCACTTCATCGCTACTATCGGCGTCTTTACCTGTGGGATGCCAGGTATTACTCCATACCTCTCCCGTTTGTGAATCACGGATATAGCAAAATGCCCCCCAGTTATCCCGGGTCGCATCGCTGCGCCAGCGCGTAAGGGCAATATTGTTCCAGCGGCTATAACCGCCTCCACTAGCGGTCAACATCAGATGGTAATGACTGTTAGACAAAAGTTGTACTTCAGGGATCGGCGTGTCTGCCCCGGTGAAAATACGCGGCTCATAGCTAGCGGGCTTCACTCTCCCTTCATGGGATTCAAAATGGCGACGCGGGCTGTAGAGCTCGACTTCATCCGGCACGCGCTCTTGTAATAACAGGCTCGCCGAGCGCAAGACGGTACTGGATATGAATCGTTCTGCCATCGGGGCGTTCAGCAGCACGTGAGCCAGCGACTGAAACGCCATTCCCTGATGATGCGCCATCCAGGATTGTACGACAGCGTACAATTGTCCGGTCGAGAGACGCGAAGGGGTATAGTCCAGCGCTTCATAAAAACCGTATTCGCCATGTGCACCGTTTTTTTCCAGACTGAGCAGATTCCCACAGGCTTTTTGCGGAGAGATCATTAACGCCAGCATCGTTGCGTACGGGGCGATAACAATATCGTCAGCCAGACCTCGCCGAAGACCGAGTCCCGGAACGCCAAATGCCTGGTACTGATAATTGTGCTGAACATCAAAAGCATGATATCCAGACTCCGATACTCCCCATGGCACACCACGCTCTTTACCCCAGCGTATCTGACGCTTAACCGCTGACTGGCTCATTTCATCAAGAAGACTTCCGGGCCAGGTGGGCATCACCAGGTTCGGCATCAGATATTCAAACATCGAACCGCTCCACGACATCAGCGCGGTTTCATGGTCAATGGCGGTAAATAGCCGTCCCAGTGCATACCAGCTTTTTTGCGGTAACTGATTCGTCGCGATGGCGACAAAACTGGTCAGTCGGATTTCAGATGGCAGAAGATCGTAATGGCTTTTATCTGATGTATTGGTATCACAGTTGTAGCCGACACTGAGCAAGCAGGTTGCCTCATTGTACAAAAAAGCAAAATCCATTTTCGCATGGTCGTTCAGTCGCTGTTCAAGTTCAGTGATAATTTTCAGCCGCATGCGAGCAAGCTTAGTGACCGATGACGGAGGTGTTCCTTCGCCGCTATAGCTCGCACTGGCTAGCCAGTTCAGCGTCGGCAGCAACGGTTCTTTATATGACAGGGGTAACCAACTAAGCAAATGCGACCATTCATGGCAAAGCTGTACCAGTTGATGTTCAAGATGCTTTGTCCAACGCACCACAAGGCTGCTCTCCTGAGCACTCTGTGTAGTCAGATAGTTGCACTGGGTGCGCATTTTTTTAAGCTCGCTGAACAGTTGCGCAGGAGGCAACGATGCTGCGTTCAGGCAATGCTTGCGCAACAGTCGCAAACTGGTTGGCGCATTCTGGCCCCAGTGTTTTTCCAGAATAATCATTGTATCGTTCAGCCCTGCGAGTATCAGTTCACTGTTCAAAACAGGTTGATAGCGCATAGCGGAAAGTCCTTCGCGCAGTGTCAGTAAATGACCGGCCATATTGCCGCTGTCAACGCTCGAGACATAGCGTGGGCTGAGGGGCACAAGCGTGCGTGTGTCATACCAGTTAAAGAGATGCCCCCGATAGTGTTCCATTTTATCCAGCGAATCGAGAGTAAGCGTCACACGCTCTAACACCTCCCCGCCAGGCAAGTAACCAAAATCCCATGCAGTCAGATTGGCCATCAGGGAAAGTCCGATATTCGTGGGGGAAGTGCGATGAGCAATGGTTGGTCGAGGAATTTCCTGGTAATTGTCTGGCGGAAGCCAGTTCTCTTTTGCTGTGACAAACGTTTCAAAAAAAGCCCAGATTTCACGGCTAGTCTGACGCAACAACTGCTTCTGTTCCGGACTCAGTGAAATCGTCTTTCGTTCAGGTTGGCGGCTTAGCCAGTTCAGTATCAGTGGTGCAAGACACCATAGAATACTGACGGGAAGGGTGATAGCCAGAAGCTGTGGGGCAAAATGAAAAGCTATTATCGTCAATGCTACCCCGGCGAGGATATTCAGCCACAACGCCCGGCAAAAACGAATCACAGAAACGTTGGGCTGATGGCTGTCGGGGTTGTGGCTGGTCCATTGGATAAGATTGCGCTGACTGATGCCAAGACGCCAGAGCGTGACAGTAATGGCATATAATGAATATCCGGCCTCATGGGGCAGTATCATAAGATTGAGTCCGATACGGGAAAACCGTTTCAGCGCCCCGACCGCGACAAGCGGAATATGTCGCCGAAAAGGGCGATGACGAGGTTTATGAAGAATGTCGTGGATGGTGCTTAGCATTGACGGTAATAACCACATCAGTGTCAGCGCGCTAAGCCAATAAAACGGGTTAGGAACCCAAAGCAGGGAGCAGAAGATAAGTACCAGCAAAGACGGAGTTACCAGACTACGGCGTAAATTATCAAACAGCTTCCAGTATGAAAGCGGTGATAACGGGTTCTTGTCCCGGGTACCATCTGCTTTTCTGACGGAAGGTCGGAGCCAGTTAAGCAGTTGCCAGTCTCCACGGATCCAGCGTGTGCGACGCGTAACATCTGACAGATAGTTGTTCGGGTACTGCTCGTAGAGTAAGACTTCACTGAGTAACCCGGAACGGGCATAGCATCCTTCAAGTAAATCATGACTGAGAACCAGATTTTCCGGGCAGGTGTTGGCTGTGGCCTGGACAAAGATATCGACGTCATAAATCCCCTTACCAACGAACGAACCTTCGCCGAACAGATCCTGATAGATATCTGAAGACATCATCGAATAGGGATTATTTCCCGGTAGGCTACTGCGCATGGCGGCATAGCGTCCCTGCCCATTGCGCGGCATTTCTTCCGCCAGTCCGGGCTGTAAAATGCCATATCCCTTGGTTACCCTCTGCCGTAGCGGATCATACTCCGGCAGGTTTAGTGGATGCGCCATTGTCGCGACCAGTTTATGTGCCGTATCTCGTGGCAAAACCGTATCACTGTCCAGCGTAATGACATATTTAATATGACCAGGCAACAGATGCGCTGGCATATCTGCGACACTGGGAAATTGTGCCGCGGGGTAGCGCAACCAATTATTCAGCAGCGCGAGTTTTCCCCTTTTGCGTTCATAACCCATCCAGACTCCCTGTGCCGGAGCCCATTCTGGTTGGCGGTGTAGAAGATAAAAGCGTGGACGGCTGGCAGGATAGCGTCGGTTAAGATCCTGTGTTAGGGCAGTGGCCTGCCTGAGCAGAACACTATTTTCTGGCGGGTTTTCAACGACCGAATCAGCAAAATCGGTGAGAAGTGCAAAGCGGAGGTTTTCGTTTTGATTACCCAGCCAGCACACTTCAAGACTGCTAAGGAGCTTACTGGTGTTTTCATGGCTTGTCAGTAGACAGGGGATGACTACCATGGTCGCGCAATCGGCTGGAATTCCCGCGGAAAAATCCATTCGTGGCAGCGGGCGGGGAATTTGAAAACGGGTGGTCGCTTCACTCAACAGATCAATCATTAACTGACTGATCGCCACAATTAGCGGCAACGCTAAAAGTATCAGCCCCCATCCCATACCTTGCAGCGCTGTTTCGTGCAACATTTCAGCCGTCACTGCTGTTGTCAGCAGACTCAGGCTGCCAAGCCAGGACAACAAAGGTATTTTGTTGAAACTATGTCGCATACGTATAAGTCCAGGTGTATCAGCTGACAGTTTTTCCTCCATCTGCTCGCGGCCTTCACCGGCCAGATAATAACCAATATGATGCCCCGGGGTGCCTGGCGCATTCTCCAGTGAAGTTGCCAGCACCCTGTTGGCAACTTCAGGCTCACTGAAATGACTGTCTCTGGCCAGAATTTCGATGACATGGCGATAATGATCCCGGGTATCAAAGTGCATACGAGCATAGATACCGGCAGGATCAAGACGTAATGTCTGTTCCACTACGCTAATCACCTCAGCAAAATCCGCCCAGTTTGTTTCACTCAATAAACGCAAACCAGCGATGCTGTTGCTGACAGAAAGCTGGCTTGCAGCAAGTTGTTGGTTAAAGCGATGAATGAGAACCTCGGTTGTCACGCCCTGTTCGGCAAGACGCTGGTCTACCCAGGTCAGAGGAAGTGCCAGCGCATTACCATGCCCCTGCAGGCGGCGTACGATTTCAGCTACAAACGCACTGCTTAGTGGCGGTTGTGCACGCGCCATATCAGCGACGACCAGAATTAAATCTGCGGGAGCATTCTCTGCACATTCGAAAATCCGCGTTATCCATGTATCAGCCAGACTGCGTTCCCGCTGGGTTTTTACCACTTCCATACTGACACGACGCAGGTTTTCAATTAGAGACAAACGTAACATGCCTGGTAAAGCCCAGACCTCACCTAATGTCAGTGGCGTCACCTGCTGATAGGCAGCAATGTAACTGGTCAGGCTGGCTACGTCCCAGCGTCCGTCTCCGTGGGCAATGGCTTCAGATGCAATATCGTAAATACGTGGGCAATGGTGAGGTGATGTCAGGGATGGGAGATCTTTACCAAAGCTTTTTGGTAAGTGCTGGCGGACAATGCGGATTTGCTCCTCAATCAGATAATAATTATCCAGAAGCCACTCACCTGCGGGCATGATACTCATTTTTTTCCCGGTATTGAGCTCATAGCAGTTTTGCATGATTACGGCCTCATTGTCCTCAAGCCGTTTGAGAAGATAGTAAGGTCGTTTGTCCGGCGACAACTTATGAGTACGAGCCAATTTCTGGCCATAACGTTCCATCTGGGGTGTCGAAAAGAGCTCTGAATGCAAACTATTTTCACCAGTAGGATCATTGGCCGAAAGCGGCATCGTTCCGCGTTCTTTCGTACGAACAAATGAATAGCTAAACCACGATCCAGGATTCATTTTCATAGCGTTGCTCTGATACGAAGTTAAGCGCACGAGTATTTGCGAAATCAGTTCAGAAACGTTCTGTCAAGATGGGGGTAAGGCATCAGTGATTTAACTGCTGCTAATCTTTAATTAAGTATAGGGCACAAGGGGCGTGAGTGAACTATTGTAAGAAGCTAGCGGGTAGGGATAAAAAGGGCTTTACATCCTGGGCATAGCATTGCCTGCTTTAGCCGAATCTTCGAGGTTGGCTGGAGTGATTTTAAGCCACAGGAAGGGCAGGTGACAGTGGATGTAGACGCACCAGTGAAGAGCTTCATTGCGTAATCGAGAAAAGACATAATGATTAACCTTTCAATGAATGTGTTTCATTCTATCACATATGGCTAAAATTCAGCCTATATAAAAAGCTCCCCTTTTTTGACCTATTCGATGCTTCTTTCCTCATCATCTATAGCATCGGTAATCCCTGTAGCGTTTTGCGCACTTCGGTGACTTCGACAGAGTCCAGGTCGGATTAGTTTGCTGGGGTTTTTTGAGAATGTGAGGCGGGGTGATCTCTCAGACAACAAGTTTGTCGATAATAATGAAAAATCCACGCAATTGCGTGGATTTTATAGGGTTTTTGCGATTCTTATGAGATTCAGTGAAACCTCATAAGACAACAGATTTTATTTAGACGTTAAACCGTGATTTTAATTGTATTTTATTGATATTTATGTTTTATTTAAAAATTAGTCTTCAGAATACTCATTCTTGTACTCATTTTGGAGTTGGCTTGCTTTCGTAAGGCGAAGTTCTCCTATTATCGCACCAATCAAGTATCTCTCAAAGTCTACTCCAGTTCACTGAAAACCATTATAATCAGTATCTTCCAGCTATCGCTTGTATTCCGACGTCTACTGACACCCCCCAAATCTACATGCATATGGGGGTACATTTGGGGTATGTTCTGTTCGGCCTTATGGATATACCCTCAGTGAAACTTAACACCCCTCAGGTTGATACCGCAAAGCTAAAAGATGAACCTTACAAACTCTCTGATGGTGGGGGACTTTACCTTTTGATTATTGGCGGCTTAAGTACCGTGTTGCTGGCAAGGAGAAGTTGCTTGCTCTTGGGGTTTATCCCGACGTGACTTTGGCTGATGCTCGTAGTAAACGTGAAGAGGCTAAAAGGGGCATTGCTGTTGGGATTGCTCCCAATGTAGCGAAGAGAGAAGAGAAACTAGCCCGATGCCCTCATTGCCGAATCAGCCTACCGAGAATTTATGCAGAGAAATCCGACGCTGCTAACCAATCAGAGACAAAAGGAACAGGAGGAAATCCGTGCTCAAGAAATTGAACGTCACCAACGTAGGAATTTTATACAGAAACTTGCTGTGTGGTTTGTTCGTGCCACTGGAGCATGAAATGCATTCTGCACGGTTCGCCGTCGGTGAGCTCATTTCCCGTTAGCAGAGTCAGTTCTGAGAGCAAATAGATAAGGATAATTGCCGCCAGTTCTGCATCCATGTAACAGCTACTCGTATGTTTATGCAGAACCAATTCAACTTCATTCTGATGCGAATGACTTACAAGCATTCGCATCCCTTCAAAATTTCTGCTTGAAAAGCATGGTTAATCAATAATTATTTTCCTTTAAATCAATAAATTAATTTTGATTGCATTTCGGTTTGAACCCTTGCGATTTAGACGTATTATTTTGAGATCAATCCACTTGCCCAACCTTCATTGCTGCTTGCGAGTGTGCGTGAGGAATGATTTTAAGGTTATATATCATGGAGTTATTGAAGTTTCTGGCGGCGATTTTAGTAATTTACTTGTTGTTTTTTAGAAAGAAAAAACGTAAATCTCCAAAGTCTTATGCTTCAAGCCCCGTGAAAGCACCGCCAAAAGAATGGCTCGCTGACATCAAGAAAAAAGAGGCGGTTGTGCTAAACGATGATAGTGAAGACGATAACCTTGCAACTTTTACATTGAGCGGTGGCCGGGGTGTTGAACTTCGGGTGACAACCAATCATTACCGGAACACCTCAAAGTCAGCAGGTGCACTAGCTCGATGGGTACTTCCGGGGGAGATGATAACTGTAGCTGGTGTTGCAATTAGCGGTGGCCACATTTACGTGGGGCAACGTATGAAGCCCTCCGGTCAGGAATCCGGCGGCTATTATGACGATGGAAGTGAGGCATCATTAATTGATGACACATGTAAGATAAAACCCACTTCTTATCTTTACGAGGACGGTTCATTAGGATACTGGCCCAGTTTTTCCTCTCTTTCCCCAGAAGCACGCGGTGCGTATGTCAGTTGGCTCGCCAGCGATAGGTCTGATCCATCGTGTCCTATCGGCTATGTTTTTATCTACCTCTACGGCCTGGAAAGAAAAGCGCTCGTAGATTCCACTGACCCAAAATTCCCTGATGCTGAGTTCCGTAATCTGTTCAATGAAGTCGCTCGGTTAAGATCGGTTTTCATTGAAAACCGCTCATTCCGTGGATATTCGGCCCAATTACTCGAAGCCATGTCTATTCTGCGCCCGAACATGGGCTTAGCCACTGAGCTCGATAGCGATTCAGGTTTCAGCAACAGCATGCAATTTAAGCTGGCTCTGGCAAAAACTGTACATGAAGGAGTTCCTGTATCAGCTGAACTGGCGTTGAACTGGGTAATAAACCATACCGAGTATTCGCTGCGTACCCCGGCTCGCCGCTGTGCTAAAGAGTTTGCTGCGCTTTTCAAACGGCGTTACACCCTCAAATATGGTGAAGGGATGGTCGTTAAGGCGAATAAAACGCGCCTAAGGTTAGATTACACACCAGCAAGTCCTAGTTTGCGAGGTGTTCGACTTCCTGTTCCCGACCTGCCTGATCCAAGTGCGCTGAAGAGCCCTGTCCAGAAAATTATGGCTCTTGCCGACATATGTACGGATGAACTTGATGCTTATAGTCGCTACCTTGGTAGGAAAGGTACGTCAGTCAATGATACGGCTGCAATTATGTTGCTCCCTTCAGAGATCGTTAATGAAAGCGCAGAAAAAATATTAAGCTCATTCAAACGCTGGGCTGATGAGGCGATCCTCGTCAAGGAGGGGTTAGTCTCAGTTGCTGACTTTTGGGCACATATGAATGCCAGTTGCCCCAATAAGATCAATAAAAAAGAGGCCGATTTGATGCAGGCCTTTGCTCTGAAGATGGGTTACGGTCTGGCACCTGACCCGTATTATCACCATGTGAAGGCGGATGTTGATGGGACACTTGTTCTATTCCCTGCCGCCGAAGGTGGACGCTTCTCACCTTCTCCTGAATTTATCTCAGCAGTAATGACGCTCAGATTAGGGGCGATGGTCGCCTTGATTGACGATTCTCTTGATCAAGCTGAACAGAAAGTGCTTGAGAATGCCATCAACAACAATACTGGCTTCACCGATGATGAAAAACGCTCTCTACATGCGTATTTAACGTGGCAACTTCATACCCCAGCCAATATGACAGGAATGAAAAGCAGGATTGAGTTGATGGGGGCCGCGGAAAAAGCTGCTGTGGGTAAGGTTATCGTTAGTGTTGCCTGTTCGGATGGGACAATAGCGCCTACCGAAATCAAACAGCTTGAGAAGATTTATTCAAGTTTGGGGCTGGATCCCTCATCTGTCTCGAGCAATATCCATCAGCATTCCGCAACTGAACATGATCTCGTCTCGTCTGTACCAACTGATCAGCCAGCAGCAGGGTTCACACTGGATGCTAATGTACTTGCCCGCCACGAATCTGCCACGGATGATGTTCGTAAATTGCTGAACACAATTTTCACCGAAGAAGAACCGGAAGAGCCAGAAAGCGCTCCAGCCTCATTAACGGAGGCGGAGGGGCTTGACTCGGCACATAGCCAGCTTTATCGCAGTTTGCTGGAGAAAGAACAGTGGTCCCGGAAAGAAGCGACAGAATTGTGCGGAAATTTGAATTTGATGCTCGGCGGTGCGCTTGAGGTGATCAATGACTGGTCCTATGCGGTGGTTGATGCTCCAGTACTGGACGATGCCGATGATGATATCTGGGTTGACCTGGAAATTGCCAAAGAATTAGAGGGATAGTGAATGTCTGTAACACGTATAAGAGTGAAAGAACGTGACGCTATTATTCAGTCACTTAAGTCAGGTGTAACGCCAAGGATAGGCATTCAGCATATCCAGGTTGGCCGCGTGAATGAGATCACCGCTTTCCACCAGGATATTGAGAGGATTGCTGACGGTGGTGCAAGCTTCAGACTTATCATCGGTGAATATGGTTCTGGTAAAACGTTCTTTCTGAGTGTTGTGCGCTCTATTGCGCTAGAGAAGAAGCTGGTGTCAGTCAGTGCAGACCTTTCTCCTGACAGACGCATTCACTCATCGGGAGGTCAGGCTCGTAATCTCTATTCTGAGCTTATGAAAAACATGTCCACCAGAAACAAGCCGGATGGTAATGCGTTACTTAGCGTTGTTGAAAGATTCGTTACGGAGGCAAGAAAGGAAGCGGACATGTACGGCTCCGAGGTTTCATCAGTTATTCATAAACGCCTGGCTGCTCTGTCAGATATGGTGGGTGGATATGACTTTGCGAAGGTCATTGATGCATTCTGGCGCGGGCATGAGCAGGATAACGAAACGCTAAAATCCAATGCTATTCGCTGGTTGCGGGGAGAGTACACCACCAAAACTGATGCCCGTAACGATCTCGACGTTCGGACTATTATCTCAGACGCTTCATTCTATGATTCTTTGAAGCTGATGAGCCTTTTTGTCCGCCAGGCAGGCTATGCCGGTCTTTTGGTCAGCCTCGACGAAATGGTGAACCTCTTTAAGCTGAATAATACGCAAGCAAGAACAGCGAACTACGAACAGATTTTGCGGATCCTGAATGATTGCCTGCAAGGCTCAGCCGAGAACATTGGTTTTATCCTCGGGGGTACGCCAGAGTTTCTTTTCGATCCGCGTAAAGGTCTTTACAGCTATGAGGCGCTCCAGTCGCGTCTGGCGGAAAACCGGTTCGCGCAAAAAGCAGGAGTGATTGACTACTCATCCCCCACTTTGCATCTTGCCAGCCTCACCCCTGAGGAACTGTATATTTTGCTGAGAAATCTTCGTCATGTTTATGCAGGTGGAGATCCAGAGAATTATCTGGTACCAGATGAGGCACTGACTGGATTCCTGCATCACTGTAGTAAAACCATTGGAGACGCTTACTTCCGTACCCCCCGTAATACCATAAAAGGTTTCCTGGACATGCTGGCCGTGCTGGAACAAAACAGAACGATGAACTGGCAAACACTAATAGAGGGTGTGGCGATTGAAGAGGACAGGCCCAGCGATATGGATGACGCCACTACGGAGGAAAGCGATGACGACGACGGACTGGCGAACTTCAAACTATGAGCAGTGCCTACGATAGCCTCGATCCCCGCGTCCGTAAGTGGGTTTACAAGCAGGGGTGGTCTACATTAAGGCCCTTGCAGGAGAGTTCTATCCCGGCAATTTTAGCCCGTGATCGAGACGTGCTAATCAGTGCAGGTACAGCAGCGGGTAAAACAGAGGCTTTCTTTCTTCCTGCCTGTTCGGCAGTTGCAGATCTCACGAATGGATTTGGCATCGTCTATATCAGTCCGTTGAAGGCATTGATTAACGATCAGTACCGCCGTCTTGAGAGCCTTGGCGATGCATTGGCAATGCCAGTGACTCCCTGGCACGGGGATGTACCACAAAGCAAAAAGAAGAAGGCTCGGACGAACCCTGCTGGCATTTTACTGATTACACCTGAGTCACTTGAGTCTTTGCTCATAAATTCAATGGGCTGGCTCAAACAGGCGTTTTATTCAGTCGCATACATCGTTATTGATGAGTTTCATGCTTTTATTGGCTCAGAGCGTGGTGTACAGCTGCTTTCTCTGCTCAATAGAATTGACCATGTGCTAGGTCGCCAGGTAAATCCAATTCCCCGCGTTGCGTTGAGCGCCACGCTGGGGGAACTGGAGAAAGTGCCCGAAATGTTGCGCCCGGACAAACGACTCCCCTGCGTAACTGTTACAGATAGTAATAGCACGGCCACTCTTCAGGTACAGGTCAAAGGGTACCTGGAGCGAGTGATCCAAAAAGAGGAAGAACTTCAGAGTTCAGCTGAACATGACGTTTGCGCTGACATTTTTAGACTTTGCCGTGGCGATTCTCATTTGGTCTTTGCAAACAGCCGAAAGCGCACTGAAAGCATTGCGGCAACGCTGAGCGACATGTGTGAGGAACAAATTGTTCCGAATGAATTTTTCCCCCACCATGGTTCCCTTGCCAAGGAATTACGTGAGGCGCTTGAATCTCGTCTTCAGAAAGGAAATTTGCCCACAACAGCTGTTTGTACAATGACGCTTGAGTTGGGAATTGATATCGGTAAGGTTAAGTCGGTTATCCAAGTTACGCCTCCGCATTCTGTTTCCAGTTTGCGCCAGCGTATGGGGCGTTCTGGGCGGCGCGACTCCCCATCAGTACTCAGAATGCTAATTACAGAAAATGAGCTTACTGTGAGTAGCAGTATCGTTGATCACCTACGACTCCAGTTGGTGCAGTCGATGGCAATGATCAGGTTGATGATCTCTAAACAATGGTTTGAGCCTGCCGATTCCCGGCAGATGCATTACTCCACGCTGCTACACCAGATTCTTGCAATTACCGCACAATGGGGTGGAGTTCGTGCCGACCAGCTCTGGTCACAACTATGCCAGACAGGGCCGTTCAGAAATGTAGATTTAAACGATTTCAAAAGCCTGCTTAAACATATGGGAGCATGTGGCCTACTCACTCAACTTGCTAGCGGCGAAATGGTTGTTGGGGCAGAGGGGGAGAAACTGACTAACCATTACACTTTTTATGCCGTGTTCAATACACCAGAAGAGTTCCGCATTGTCACCGGAAACAGAACCCTTGGAACAGTGCCTGTGGACTCCCCACTGCTACCAGACCAACACATCATCTTCGGTGGGCGGCGCTGGAAAGTGACAGAGATCGAGACAGAGAAAAAAGTTATCTATGTAGAGGCAACCAAAGGCGGTCAGCCACCACAATTTAGTGGGGGAGGTATGTCTGTTCATGATGCCGTTCGTCAGGAAATGTTCGCTATCTATAGGGAAGGTGATTACCGCATAGCAATAGGTAGCAAGAAAGTAGATTATGCCGATACTGCCGCCAGAAACCTATTTGCGGAAGGTTGTAGTAACTTTCAGCGTTATAACCTGCAAAATGAGTATTTTATTTCGAGTGGGCAACGCTGTTACGTAATTCCCTGGATGGGGGATAAAGTTGTGAATACGATTACAGCTTTGCTCATACGCTGTGGTTTTAAAGCCAATTCATTCGCAGGTGTTATAGAGATTGATGATGCAAGTGTAGCAACTGTTCAGCACACGCTTAAAGAAATGCTGTTGTCAGACTTACCCTCAGCATTTGATCTTGCCGCAGATGTTCCAGAAAAGTACCTGGATAAATATGACGAGTATTTACCTGAGTTCCTGCTTGCGAAGGGATTTGGGGAAAAAGCGTATGACATTGAAGGCACTCGTATTTGGTTGAAGCAGCACCTTCAGTAAACTGGCTACGCAATAAAGGGTGACCCTGACCCGAAATCCGGCGCCATTCAGAAACAGAATTCCGGCATGATCTACACTCCCTGAACGGAGGTGGTGCCGATGAAAAAATCACGATTCACCGAAGAGCAGATTGTTTTTGCCCTGAAGCCGGCCGAACTGGGGACATCCGTGCCGGAGGTCTGCCGTAAGCTGGGTATTTCCGATGCCACGTTCTATATCTATGGACTACCTCCGTTTTGCAAGTACTGAATCTGGTTTTGGGTTGTTGCTTACATCTATCCGGCATCAGGAAAACCTGTGCCCAAATGGGTAATCCGCACACAATCGCCTCAACAACTGGACGGCCTCTGAGGCCAGTATAAAAATCAGGTTCCGATTGTGCAGGTGCAACCTGTCACCATTTCTCAGTACGCTGCAACTTTTGCTGGCAGGGTATTAATTTCACACTACCTGATACTCGGTCTCATTTCTCAGCATCGACCAGATTATTCTCGCGTTTTTGTTTGCGACCGCCACGGTCGTTTTATTAAATCCGCGCCGTTCCTTTAACTGGTTAACCCACTGATTCATATAACCCTCATTGTTATTCGTGGCAACCCTGACGACTGCGCGGGCACCATGAATAAAAAGTGTCCGTAGATGCTTGTCGCCTTTTTTCGTCATATTCATCAGCACTTGCCTGTCGCCACTCGAGTGCTGGCGTGGAACCAGACCCAGCCATGCAGCAAAGTGACGGCCATTCTTAAATTCAGTTCCTTTGCCAATAGCAGCAACAACGGCCGTGGCCGTTTTAGGGCCAATACCTTTAACTTTGGCAATACGCTGACAGGCTTCTGATTGCCTGAATACTGTTTCAATTTCCTTATCAAAAAAATGGATCCGACGCTCGAGATCATTAAAGAGATCATAGAGTTCCGCAATTGTTCTGCGCATACGGGGGCTCAGACCGTTTTCTGCATCTTCAAGGATAAGAGGAATAGCCCGGCGAGCTCTGGAGACAGCACTGCCAATGGGGATCCCCCGGTCAAGTAACAGCCCTCTTATTTGACAGACTGTCGCAGTGCGATGATTAACAATACGCTACCTTGCCCGGTGTAAAGCCTGGATATCCTGCTGTTCCGGGCTTTTGGGCGGTACGAACTGCATTGTCGGTTGCATCAGAGCCACTGCGATAGCCTGTGCATCATTACCGTCATTTTTTTGCCCGCGGACAAAGGGTTTTACATACTGAGGACTGATTACCTTTACTTTGTGCCCCAGTTTCTCAAACTCACGCTGCCAGTAAAATGCCCCGGTGGACGCTTCGATCCCAATCAGACAGGCTGGAATATTTGCCAGCGTCTGGAGTAATTCTTTTCGACCAGTGCGTTTCGTATAAACCGGTTTGCCGGCCTGGTTTAATCCGCAGAGCTGAAAAACATTTTTAGCCAGATCAATACCCAGAAATACGATATTCATGGCGATTCTCCTGGTGAGCACATTTCGTACAGTTAACCGCAGCGGGAGGAGGTAGTCCATCCCATTACATGGCGCAGGAAATACGGCGGCATTTCACCCTCAGAGCTGAAGCACATGCGCCAGCTGGAAGAGGAAAATCTGCGGCTGAAGAAACTGGTGGCCGATCTGAGCCCCGACAAGGCGATGCTGCAGGACGTGCTGGCAAAAAAGAACTGACGCTGGCACGGCTGCGCGAGTGGGTCCGGGACTTACAGACTCGCTACGGGGCCAGCGAGCGGCAGGTCTGTTTTGCACTACAGGTCAGCCGCAGCTCTTTCCGCTATCGTTCTGTGGCGGCCGATGACAGCGCCCTGCGCCTGCGCATCCGCGAGATCACGGAAACCCGCGTGCATTACGGTTACCGGTGGGTTCACATCCTGCTCAGACGGGAGGGCTGGCGGGATAATCATAAACGCATTTATCGACTCTACAGCGAGCAGGGTCTGTCCCTGCGTCTCAAACGCTCCCACCGCAATAAATCGGCACAGCGTCGCCAGCCACAGCCTCAGGGGCTGTATCCGAATCATGTCTGGGGTATGGACTTTGTCTCTGACGCATTATTTGACGGGCGTCGGTTACGCCTGCTGACAGTAATTGATCTCTACACGCGCGAATGTCTGGGGATCTGCGTGGGCCAGAATCTGCGCTCAACGGAGGTTGCAGGGATGCTGAACACCATTGCGCTCAGGCCGCTTTAATTAAGGATCGTTACTGTCAGGTCTTGCAGATTTAACTGTCAGGATCAGTAATGTAAGCTGTTATTATTTGTTGTTTTCTGACAGATTAAAAATAAACTGTCAAAAACATTACTAATGTTAGCATTTAAAGTATCGATAAAAAGAACTTGAAATGTCGAAAATAAATTTGATTTTGGCAGTTGACATATTTTATTATGCTGTTAATACATAACTTACCATCCAAATAAAAAAAGAAGAAAAAATGAATGATGTTAATATTTTAGTTGTGAAAGTAAAAAATATTCAAAGTTAAGAAAATCAAGAAGAGGATTGCCAAGATATAAAAGCAATCCATTCTTACAAAATACTAGTCATAATACGGAGAGTGGATCACGAAGGATAACAACGGGTAAAGATCGATTGTTAGTTATTAATGAAAATACTGGAGAGCAGTTAGCAGGTGCTGGCTTCTTTCAATGGCAGGAAGTTGATAAAACACAATTTTAAAACTATATATAAACGGAGTAAAAGCGTTAACTGAACTTACCAGAGCCGGAACCAAGGTATTTGAAATTTTGTATAGAACGGTTCAGGAGTATCAAAGATACGGACAGAGTTTTCCTCGCTTATGAACTTGTAGATCAAGACATAGTGAAGGTTTCGGAGTCAACGTATTATATAGGAATGAAAGAGCTTATTAACAAAGGTTTTATTGCTGAAACAACTGTTCAGAACTCCTATTTCATTAATCCTGATTTCATATTTAATGGATTCAAAGTCTGTAAATAGAAGTAAAATAAAACAATAATATATTAAGTTGTGTGGGTTTAATTTATAAATATAAATTTTTAGTTAGGTTGATTATAAAGTTGCACTATTCTTTCAATCTTATTTTCCATTGCTAAAATTTAATATTTTTATAAAAGTCAAACTTATCATTTTAAATTTCATCGCGAGGTGATGTCTGCGAACGATTAGTTTCTTTCAGTACAAGTAAGTTGATTATTGAACGAATTAGGATAATTATAGCATATTAGCATAAATGGTATCTATTACCTCCTTTTGTGGATTAATTTGACTAGCCAAACTTGTGGGTTATTTGGCTAGCCAGATGAAATCAGTCCAAGAAATCGTCTATTTCTAAATAGTAAATTACTGCTTCAAGCAAATCTTCGTTGGATGAGGTAGGATGGTGTTCTAGTCTATTCTCAATTATTGCCTTGAATGTTGGGTATTCGAGCCACGTGTCATAATCATCTTCCATATCCTCATCTTCTTCTTCAGATTCAGCAAGGTAATAATCTGAATTTTTAATAACTGATCTTTCGTTGGAAAATTCTTTATCAACAAAGAACCCTCCTACCTTAGGTAATTGCTTATAGATGGCTAATAAACCCTCAAAACCTTTGATTGTTTTCATTCTACCCTCATTAGCGACATGTTTTTCCACCACCCCATTTGTGACGACCACCGGAGCCATCTGGATGATAGATTTTATGATATGATTTATGGTCATTATAATCGACCAAACTTAAAACTCCGGGCTGGTTTTCATGATGCCAAGTCATATCGGGGGGAGAATATTTGCTGAAATTTCCCCTCGAATTCGGTTGTACATGCTCCACAACGCCTGGATATTTTGTCTGCATTTCCTGCTTAAATGCCGGATCTGTCTGCAACCGTTCATAGACAGACTGATTCCCCTTTCTGAATCGCCACATTTTTGACAGCGTTGTTACGAGATGAGTTGAGACGTTATGAAATGAAAAATCCACGCAACTGCGTGGATTTTATGGCTTTTTGCGATTCTTATGAGATTCAGTGAAACCTCATAAGACAACAAATTTTATTTACACGTTGAACAGGAAGTTCATCACATCGCCGTCTTTAACGATATATTCTTTCCCTTCCGCACGCATTTTACCGGCTTCTTTTGCGCCTTGTTCACCTTTGTAGGTAACAAAATCTTCGTAGCTGATGGTCTGTGCGCGAATAAAGCCTTTCTCAAAGTCGGTATGAATTTTACCGGCGGCCTGTGGGGCAGTCGCACCAACCGGGATGGTCCATGCGCGAACCTCTTTCACCCCTGCGGTGAAATAAGTTTGCAGATTGAGCAGGGAGTAGCCTGCGCGAATAACACGGTTCAGCCCCGGCTCTTCCAGACCAAGCTCCTGCATAAACTCATCGCGATCTTCATCGTCCAGCTCTGCGATATCTGCCTCAACAGCGGCGCATACCGGAACTACCACCGAACCCTCTTTCTCAGCGATTTCGCGTACCTGATCGAGATAAGGGTTATTTTCAAAACCGTCTTCGTTAACGTTGGCGATATACATGGTCGGTTTCAGCGTCAGGAAGCTGAGGTAACGCACCAGTTCTTTCTCTTCTTTGCTCAGATCCAGCGCACGCAACATTCCGGCATTTTCCAGTTGTGGCAGGCATTTTTCCAACACTGCCATTTCAGCCTTCGCGTCTTTATCGCCGCCTTTTGCCTTCTTGGAGACGCGATGAATTGCACGCTCACAGGTATCCAGATCCGCCAGCGCCAGCTCAGTATTGATAACGTCTATATCTTCCGCTGGGTTCACTTTACCTGCAACATGGATGATATTGTCATTTTCAAAGCAGCGCACAACATGGCCAATCGCTTCGGTTTCACGAATATTCATCAGGAACTGGTTACCCAGGCCTTCCCCTTTGGAAGCGCCTTTAACCAAGCCTGCGATATCGACAAATTCCATGGTGGTCGGCAGAACGCGTTGCGGTTTGACGATTTCCGCGAGCTTATCCAGACGCGGATCGGGCATCGGTACGACACCGGTGTTCGGCTCAATGGTACAGAAGGGGAAGTTTGCCGCTTCAATACCTGCTTTGGTGAGCGCGTTGAACAAGGTGGATTTACCCACGTTGGGTAGACCAACGATACCGCATTTGAATCCCATGATAATTACCTTAATCTCTTGATAATCAATCCGTTATGCAAAACGGATTGTAGAAAAGTGAAAAACTTTGCCTAGTATACACGTAACCGTATTAACGCGCGGCAAAAAAGCCGCTTCGGCCGCCTTATTGCGCCTTAAAAGCGTGCAGACGATTGGTGGCTTTGGTTAAACCCTCTTTTAACCAAATCTCCGTACAACGCGCTGCTTCATCTACCGCTTCGTCGATTAATTTCTGTTCCGAAGTGGGTGGTTTGCCCAGTACAAAACCGACAACTTTGTTTTTATCGCCCGGATGACCAATTCCGACGCGCAAACGGTGAAAATTGGGGTTATTACCCAGCTTGCTGATAATGTCCTTCAGGCCATTATGCCCACCATGACCACCACCTAACTTGAACTTTGCCACCCCAGGCGGTAGATCCAGCTCATCGTGCGCCACCAGAATCTCATCCGGGTTAATACGGTAAAAGGTCGCCATGGCTGCTACTGCTTTACCACTCAGGTTCATAAAGGTGGTCGGTACGAGCAGACGCACATCTTCACCCGCCAGATTAATACGTGAGGTGTAGCCGAAAAATTTCGCCTCTTCACGTAACGGCGCGCGGGCGCGATCCGCCAGTAAATCCACATACCAGGCACCTGCGTTATGGCGTGTCGCGGCGTACTCAGCGCCAGGGTTCGCCAGCCCGACAATCAGTTTAATCGTCACTATTTATTCCTGACCAGGTCAATGTCCGGCGCGTAGTTTACGTTGTGTGGAAGGCGATGACAAAATTCTCAGCAAGCAAAGCGCAAGAAACACAATAATTGCAAATCGCAACAATTAGAATATTAACTACTTCAGAGGGTTATCTGTAAATTTATGTTGGACAGATGTGTGTAATTGTGATCGCAGCCGCAATGGTTAAAAGATGCGCTGTCTATACTTCTTTTACAAGGATTGGGGTTATCCCATCCAACCCATCGTTCCGGAGGTGACAGATGAAACGCAAAAACGCTTCGTTACTCGGTAATGCGCTAATGGGGTTGGGGTTAGTAGTGATGGTTGTGGGCGTTGGTTACTCGATTTTAAACCAGTTGCCACAGCTTAACCTGCCACAATTTCTCGCGCACGGTGCTGTATTGAGTATCTTCCTCGGGGCCGTTCTCTGGCTTGCAGGCGCGCGCGTAGGTGGCCATGAACAAGTCTGTGATAAGTACTGGTGGGTACGCCACTACGATAAACGTTGCCGTCGCGATCGGCGCACGCATAGCTAATTGCCCTGGGTTTAAAAAAACGGTTCCTGTGGGAACCGTTTTTGTATTTATAACTCCGCTAATGCAGCATCGCGGTTGGGGAAGAACGCCAGTCTGCCGGGAATGGGCTTGATACCGGCACGAGCCAGCGAGCGTAAAGGCTGAAACTCCAGATTACTGACGCGCAGTTCAGTACCTTCCGGCAAGCGGCTGACAAAGCGGCGGAAGGCATCAAGGCCGCCAGCGTCCAGAACCGGTACCGCATCCCATTTCAGCACTACGATGCGCTTACCGGCGATACGTGACTCCAGATCGCTAAACACACCCTCTGCTGCGGCAAAAAATAGTGGGCCAATCACACGTAGCACCAGCACGTCATCTGGCACGTTGACATTGACTGTCGCCAGATGCGTCATACGTGCGATACGGCGCATAAACAGTAACGAAGCAAGCACAATCCCGACGCTAATCGCGATCACCATATCAAACAGCACCGTCAGCGACATACAAAGCAGCATTACCACAATGTCATCGGCCGGGGCGCGGCGTAGCAGATCAATCACTTTGTGCGCTTCGCTCATATTCCACGCCACAATCAACAGCAATGCAGCCATCGCCGAAAGCGGCAGCCAGGAAAGCAGAGGAGCCAGCACCAACAGCGCCAGGATCACCAGCAGAGAGTGTATGACTGCGGATACCGGCGAAGTGGCGCCAGCGCGCACGTTAGCGGCGGAACGTGCAATGGCTGCCGTAGCGGTGATCCCGCCAAAGAAGGGCGCAACGATATTACCCAGACCCTGGCCAATCAATTCACTGTTGGCTTTATGCTTGGTGCCGGTCATACCATCAAGCACTACCGCGCAGAGCAGAGACTCAATAGCACCTAGCATGGCCATGGAAAATGCAGCCGGAACCAGTGCCTGAAGAGCGTCCCAGCTTAGCGTGAATGTGGAACCCGGCAGATCCCATGGCAACACCAACTGGGGCAAAAGCTGTGGAATACCATTGCCCTGTGTACCGTCAGCCAGTACATAGTGGAATTGCGAACCGATAGTAGCGACATCGCCGCCCATAAGATTGACACAGAGCATTACCGCACAACCCGCCAGCAGGGCAGGTAGATGGCCGGGCAGACGCAAACGCGGCCAGAGGATCAGTGTTGCAAGGGTCACCACGCCGATGGCGGCGTCACCAGGGTTGATGGTTGGTAATGCCATCAGCAGCGCCGCGACTTTTTGCAGGTAGTGCTCCGGTACATGATCAAGCTGCAGACCAAGAAAATCTTTCACCTGCATCGTGGCAATCGTGATACCGATACCAGAGGTAAAACCCAGCGTGACAGAGAGCGGGATGTACTCAATCAGGCGGCCAAAACGCGCCAGGCCAAAGAGAATTAAGAACACGCCGGACATTAATGTTGCGACCAGTAGCCCCGCAAGGTCAAATTGTTGCGAGACCGGGTAAAGGATCACCACAAACGCAGCGGTAGGGCCGGAAACGCTAAAGCGCGAACCGCCGCTTAGGGCTATCACAATCCCGGCAACTGCCGCTGTGTAGAGACCATATTGGGGCGCAACGCCGCTGCCAATCGCCAGCGCCATTGCCAACGGAATAGCAATAATTCCCACTGTGACCCCGGCGATAAGATCGCGGGTAAAGCGGGCGAAACTGTATTTTTCTTTCCAGCATGCATCAATCAGCGCGCGAAAAGGCATAACCTGAGGCGAAAATATTTTATTCACGGTAGTCATCAAATGTGCGTGAGTGAGTCACTAATTTATAAGTCATACAAATCAAATGGAAAGCTAAAAAAACCCGCCGTAGCGGGTTTTTCGTGCAGCAACGATTAATGCTCAAACATCGCTGAGATGGATTCTTCGTTGCTGATACGACGAATTGCCTCGGCCAGCATGCCTGATAGCGTCAGCGTACGTACGTTTGGCAGCGCTTTGATCTCTTCGCTCAGCGGAATGGTGTCACAAACAACCACTTCGTCGATGACAGAGTTGCGCAGGTTATTCACGGCATTTCCAGAGAAAATAGGGTGCGTGGCATAAGCGAAAACGCGTTTCGCGCCGCGCTCTTTCAACGCCTCTGCTGCTTTGCACAGGGTGCCGCCGGTGTCGATCATGTCGTCAACAAGTACGCAGTCACGACCAGCAACATCACCGATGATATGCATCACCTGAGAAACGTTCGCCCGCGGGCGACGCTTATCAATAATCGCCATATCGGTATCGTTCAGCAGTTTGGCAATGGCGCGAGCACGCACCACGCCGCCGATATCCGGTGAAACAACAATCGGATTATCGAGGTTCAGTTGCAGCATATCTTCCAACAGGATCGGGCTACCGAACACGTTATCAACCGGGACATCGAAGAAGCCCTGAATCTGCTCAGCATGCAGATCAACGGTTAGCACGCGGTCAACACCAACGCTGGAGAGAAAATCGGCAACGACTTTTGCGGTAATAGGCACACGGGCGGAACGCACGCGGCGGTCCTGACGGGCATAACCAAAATAGGGGATAACTGCGGTGATACGTCCTGCGGAAGCACGGCGCAGGGCATCAACCATAACAACCAATTCCATCAGGTTGTCATTAGTGGGTGCACAAGTGGACTGGATGATGAAAATATCACCACCGCGTACGTTTTCATTGATTTGTACGCTGACTTCGCCGTCGCTAAAGCGACCTACAGCGGCGTCGCCGAGAGATGTGTACAGGCGGTTGGCAATACGTTGTGCTAGTTCCGGGGTAGCGTTACCAGCAAAAAGCTTCATATCAGGCACGAGAAGAACCTCAGGCATGCGTCCAGTGGTGGATAGAATGTACCAAATTGAGCGGGCGGGGCATAATTCTATCCATGCGGTGTATTAAAGAGCGCGATGCAACGTCTGGAACAGGTGACGTTGTCACCGGAGCTCAGCTTGCCCGGCGATGACTTCTGCAAGCGGCGAGAGATTAACACCTCGCGCAACAAAACCGTGCAGCCATGCCGGGGCTTGCTCAAGCACCTGACGAGCGGCGGATTCGGTGTCAAATTCGGCAAAGACACAGGCTCCTGTACCAGTCAGGCGCGACGGCGCGTATTCTAACAGCCAGGAAAGCGCGGCATCAACCTCGCGAAAACGTTTTCTTGCGATAACCTCGCAATCGTTGGCGAAATTTCCTTTTAATAGCGCATCTATTGATCTGGTTGGGGTACTTCTCGGCAATTCAGGATCGTTAAATATCACAGGTGTGGGGATAGTCACCCCAGGATGAGCGACCAGATACCACTTCTCGGGGGGATTGACCGGCGTGAGGATCTCGCCGATGCCTTCAGCAAAAGCCGCATGACCACGCACAAAAACCGGGACATCCGCACCTAACCGCAGCCCCAGTTCGGCCAGTTCATCAACGCTTAAATTACAGCGCCATAGATGGTTCAACGCCACCAACACCGTCGCTGCGTTTGATGACCCTCCGCCCAAACCACCCCCCATGGGCAGACGTTTATCTATTGCGATATCCGCTCCGCTACCTGCTGCCAGCCGCCCGGTTTCAGCGGCACGCTGCATTAGCAGTCGCGCAGCTCGCACAATTAAGTTCTGTTCATCAGGGACGCCATTAATGGGGGTGAGCAGACAAATTTGCCCATCCTCACGGGTTTCGATGCTCAGCGTGTCGCCATAATCAAGAAACTGGAACAGCGTTTGCAAAGTGTGATACCCATCAGCACGCTGTCCGGTAATGTATAAAAATAGATTAAGTTTCGCCGGAGCAGGCCAGTGGCTCATCATTTTACGATCCAGTTATCCATTTTCAGCTTGATACGCTGGCTACCGTCATTCAGTTCCATATTAGCGGGCATTGCGGGCTGCGTTTTGTTGTCGTATCCGCCATACACGACTTTCCAGTTTTTCCCACCCTGGCTGTAGTTGAGCTCACTCAGGCGATACTGGCTATCGAGCCTGTAATCCGTAGCGTCACCCGGCAGACCAAGGATCCATTGACGCAGACTATTAAGAGGAATTGGCATCCCGGTGAGTTTGCCGATCATCTCTTCGGCATCGTCAGCAGTGTAACGCTGGCCCTTGTTATCCACTAATTGCACGGATCCAGGCTGGGCATTGAGTTCCAGTTCGGTGCTGCCCAGCGGGTTGGTTAACAGCAGGCGATATTTATCCTGCCCGGTCTGTTGCCAGAAAAAACGGGCATACACTTTTTGTTCATCCGAGATATAAGCAAACGCGCCGCGAGTTTGGTACTGGCTTAAGCTGCGCACGGCTTGTTGGTGTTCGCGCCACTGCGGAGAGTCCGGGCTTTTGCCCGGCCCTTTAGGCGCATTAAGGGTACAGGCGGTCAGTACCAGGCTTGCCAGCGGTAGCAGGCGGATAAGGCGGGAGGCGGGAAAAGTCATAAAGTTGGCAAATCCTTGAGATGCGTTGCAATTATTAACCTAATGCTAGCGCTGCTCTGAAACAGCGTCTACTTTCACGTTGTCTTAAATCATGAAAAGACCAATTACTCCAAAAGGGTAGTCTCTCTTTTATTGACCTCGCTCATCCTGTATGATGCGCACAGTCTAACCTTATCAACGTTGGTACTATTCCCGCGCCCATGACCCTTTTAGCACTTGGCATCAACCACAAAACGGCACCTGTTTCGCTGCGAGAACGCATAGCTTTTTCGCCGGAAACACTTGACCAGGCTCTGGAAAGCCTGTTGTCACAGCCGATGGTGCAAGGCGGCGTCGTGCTCTCCACCTGTAACCGTACCGAACTCTACTTGAGTGTTGAAGAGCAAGAAAACCTGCGCGAAGCTCTTATTCGCTGGTTATGCGACTATCATCATTTGCGTGAAGAAGAGGTGCGCCAGAGTCTTTACTGGCACCAGGATAACGACGCCGTCAGCCATTTAATGCGGGTGGCGAGCGGGCTGGATTCGCTGGTGCTTGGCGAACCGCAGATCCTCGGGCAGGTGAAAAAAGCCTATGCCGATTCGCTGCGTGGGCATGGTAACGCCAGTGAGCTGGAACGCATGTTCCAGAAATCCTTCTCTGTTGCCAAACGGGTGCGTACTGAAACCGATATTGGCGCCAGTGCAGTGTCGGTGGCGTTTGCTGCTTGTACGTTGGCGCGTCAGATATTCGAATCCCTCGCTTCTGTGACTGTGCTGCTGGTCGGCGCTGGCGAAACCATTGAACTGGTAGCCCGTCATTTGCGCGAACACAAAGTGCAGAAAATGATTATTGCCAACCGTACGCGCGAACGCGCGCAAGTATTGGCCGATGAAGTGGGCGCTGAAGTAATCTCCCTGAGTGAGATCGATGAGCGGTTAAAAGATGCTGATATCGTTATTAGTTCCACCGCCAGCCCACTGCCGATTATTGGCAAAGGCATGGTAGAGCGGGCAATGAAGGCGCGCCGCAACCAGCCTGTTCTGCTGGTGGATATCGCCGTTCCGCGCGATGTTGAGCCGGAAGTGGGTAAAGTGGCGAACGCTTATCTTTATAGTGTTGATGATTTACAGAGCATTATTCAGCACAACCTGGCGCAGCGTAAAGCAGCGGCGGTACAGGCTGAAACGATTGTTGCTCAGGAAACCAGTGAATTTATGGCCTGGCTGCGTGCGCAAAGCGCCAGCGAGACTATCCGTGAATATCGCAGCCAGTCTGAAAACGTTCGCGATGAACTGACTGCGAAAGCTATTGCCGCGCTGGAACAGGGCGGCGATGCACAAGCCATTATGCAAGATCTGGCGTGGAAACTGACTAATCGCCTGATCCACGCCCCAACCAAATCTCTTCAGCAGGCCGCCCGTGACGGGGATGATGAGCGCCTGCATATTCTGCGCAACAGCCTCGGGCTGGATTAGCACAACAATCTCTTATTAAAAGGTGCATTTACGCCTATGAAGCCTTCTATCGTTGCCAAACTGGAAGCCCTGCACGAACGCCATGAAGAAGTTCAGGCGCTGCTGGGTGATGCGCAAACTATTGCCGACCAGGACCGCTTTCGCGCGTTATCGCGTGAATATGCGCAGCTAAGCGATGTCTCCCGCTGTTTTACCGACTGGCGACAGGTGCAGGAAGATATCGAGACCGCGCAGATGTTGCTTGACGACCCTGAAATGCGCGATATGGCGCAGGAAGAGTTGCGCGAGTCGAAAGAAAAGAGTGAACAACTGGAACAGCAGTTACAGGTATTACTGCTGCCAAAAGATCCGGACGATGAGCGTAATGCGTTTGTTGAAGTGCGAGCCGGGACTGGGGGCGATGAAGCCGCGTTATTTGCGGGCGATCTTTTCCGCATGTATAGCCGTTACGCTGAGTCGCGTCGCTGGCGTGTCGAGATTATGAGCGCTAACGAGGGTGAACACGGTGGTTATAAAGAGGTGATCGCTAAAATCAGCGGCGAGGGCGTTTATGGCCGGTTGAAATTCGAATCGGGTGGGCATCGCGTACAGCGTGTTCCAGCCACCGAGTCACAGGGCCGTATCCATACGTCTGCCTGCACTGTTGCGGTGATGCCTGAGCTACCAGAAGCAGAGTTGCCGGACATTAGTCCGGCTGACCTGCGTATTGATACCTTCCGTTCATCAGGCGCCGGCGGGCAGCATGTTAACACCACCGACTCCGCCATTCGTATTACTCACTTGCCTACGGGTATTGTGGTAGAGTGCCAGGATGAACGCTCCCAGCATAAGAACAAAGCCAAAGCGCTTGCAGTGCTGGGTGCGCGTATCCATGCCGCAGAGATGGCAAAACGCCAGCAGGCAGAAGCGTCGACCCGCCGCAATCTGCTGGGCAGCGGCGATCGTAGCGATCGTAATCGCACCTACAACTTCCCTCAGGGACGCGTTACCGATCACCGTATCAACCTGACACTCTACCGTCTGGATGAGGTGATGGAAGGAAAGCTGGATATGCTGATCGAACCGATTGTGCAGGAATACCAGGCCGACCAACTGGCGGCGCTGTCCGAGCAGGAATAATGGACTATCAACAGTGGCTGCGTGAGGCAATAAGCCAGTTGCAGGCAAGTGACAGCCCGCGCCGCGATGCCGAAATCTTGCTTGGTTTCGGCACCGGCAAAGCGCGTACCTTTATTCTAGCTTTTGGTGAGACGCCGCTCTCGGCGCAACAGCAACAGCAACTGGACGAACTACTGGCCCGCCGTGTGCGCGGCGAGCCAGTGGCGCATCTTATTGGCATGCGCGAGTTCTGGTCACTGCCGCTTTTTGTTTCGCCGGCCACCCTGATCCCCCGCCCGGATACGGAATGCCTGGTCGAACAGGCGCTCTATCATCTTCCCACTACGCCATGCCGCATCCTGGATTTAGGCACGGGTACTGGTGCGATTGCGTTGGCGCTGGCCAGTGAGCGACCGGATTGCCATGTCACCGCGGTTGATTTGATTCCCGAGGCCGTCGAGCTGGCGCAACGTAATGCGCAGCAACTCGGCATTAGCAATGTCTCCATTTTCCAGAGCCGCTGGTTTAGCGCGCTAGGTGAACAGCAGTTCACAATGATTGTGAGCAATCCTCCCTATATTGATGGACAGGATCCCCATCTGGCGCAAGGAGACGTGCGCTTTGAGCCATTGAGCGCGTTAGTTGCTGCGGAAAATGGGCTGGCGGATCTCAATACGATAATTAGCGAGTCGTGTCACTATTTAATTCCTGGCGGCTGGCTATTACTGGAGCATGGCTGGCGGCAGGGGGAGGCGGTACGAGCTCTTTTTGCTGCAAAGGGTTGGCAGCAAGTCGTAACTTGTAAGGATTATGGCGGCAATGAGCGGTTGACGCTTGGGCAGTGGCCTGTGGGCGACTGATGCGATAATGAGCGCTTTTAAGGTTTTGATAACGTTACATTTGACCTCAGCGGCGCTCACCGTTAGCCTGTTTGTTCTGCGCTACTGGTGGCGCTGGTCCGGTAATCCCCATCTACAGGCACGTTGGGTTCGCGTAGCGCCTCATTGTGTCGATACCCTGTTGCTATTGAGCGGCGTGGGCTTGATGTGGGTGACGGGCTATTTACCTTTTACTGTTAAAGGCGCATGGCTGACTGAAAAGCTGTTTAGCGTTATTATCTACATCGTTTTGGGTTTTATTGCGCTTGGGCGACATCGCCCGCGTAGCCAGCAAGTGGGTTTTATCGCCTTTTCGCTGGGGCTGGTGGTGCTGTACATCATCATTAAACTCGCCGCCACAAAAGTACCGATACTGGGGTAAGACATGAGGTCGTTAGCCGATTTCGAATTTAATAAAGCGCCATTGTGCGACGGGATGATGTTGGTCTCTGAGCTTATTCGCGACGATTTTCCTTCTCAATACGTGCAGGATGAGCTTGAGCGCTTGCTGAGCCTTGCGCGTGAGGAGATCAGCATGGCGAAGCCGCAGGACTGGCAACTGGAAAAACTGGTCGAGCTCTTTTATGGCGAATGGGGCTTTAAAGATACTCGCGGTGTCTACCGTCTCTCGGATGCTATCTGGCTGGATAAGGTATTAAAAAATCGACAGGGCAGCGCGGTCACGCTAGGGGCGATTCTGCTCTGGGTTGCCGGACATCTTGACATTCCGTTGGTGCCAGTTATCTTCCCGACTCAACTGATCCTGCGCGCCGAGTGGCTCGACGGTGAAATTTGGCTGATCAATCCCTTTAACGGCGACACGCTGGATGAACACACGCTTGACGTCTGGCTTAAAGGAAATATCAGCCCGGTTGCTGAGTTGTTTAACGAAGACCTCGATGAAGCCGAAAATGCGGAGGTGATCCGCAAGCTGCTGGATACGTTGAAAGCGGCACTGATGGAAGAGCAGCAGATGGAGCTGGCGTTGCGCGCCAGTGAAGCGCTGTTGCAGTTCAATCCGGAAGACCCCTATGAGATTCGCGATCGTGGTCTGATTTATGCTCAACTTGAGTGCGACCATGTGGCATTGAATGATCTGAACTATTTTGTTGAGCAGTGCCCGGAAGATCCCATCAGTGAAATGATCCGCGCGCAAATCAATTCAATTTCACATAAACAGATCACTCTGCATTAAGTATTTGTTCCGATTCACACTCGATAAGGCGATTTTATGAAACAAAAAGTGGTTAGCATTGGCGATATTAAGGTCGCAAACGATCTGCCATTTGTACTGTTTGGTGGTATGAATGTGCTGGAATCACGCGATCTGGCGATGCGCATTTGTGAACACTACGTCACCGTTACCCAAAAGTTGGGTATCCCGTATGTGTTTAAAGCCTCTTTTGATAAAGCCAACCGCTCTTCCATCAAATCCTATCGTGGCCCAGGTCTGGAAGAGGGGATGAAGATTTTCCAGGAGCTAAAACAGACTTTTGGCGTAAAAGTGATCACCGACGTACATGAAGCTTCTCAGGCGCAACCCGTCGCCGATGTTGTGGACGTTATCCAGCTTCCTGCATTCCTGGCTCGTCAGACCGATCTGGTCGAAGCAATGGCAAAAACAGGTGCAGTGATCAACGTTAAGAAGCCGCAGTTTGTCAGCCCTGGTCAGATGGGTAATATCGTTGATAAATTCCGTGAAGGCGGCAACGAGAAAGTTATCCTTTGCGATCGCGGCGCTAACTTCGGTTATGACAACCTGGTGGTTGATATGCTCGGCTTTAGCGTGATGAAAAAAGTGTCCGGCAACTCACCGGTTATTTTTGATGTGACTCATGCGCTGCAGTGCCGTGACCCGTTTGGCGCAGCTTCTGGCGGTCGTCGTGGGCAGGTAGCCGAATTGGCGCGCGCGGGTATGGCGACCGGTCTTGCTGGTCTGTTTATTGAAGCCCACCCGGATCCTGACCATGCCAAATGTGATGGCCCGTCGGCACTGCCGCTTGATAAGCTTGAGCCGTTCCTGAAGCAGATTAAAGCCCTTGATGATCTGGTGAAAAGCTTCGACGAACTGATTACCGAGTAATAATAAAAAACCCGCGAAATATTCGCGGGTTTTTTGTATCAATAGTGCGAAGCGTGATCAGACAAAAATTGTCATCAGATAGGCAGCAAACAGGGCCAGATGCGCCGCGCCGTTGAGGACATTTGTACGCCCGGTAGAAAAAGAAATCTGACACAGTAGCAGCGAGGAGACCATCACAATCATCTCCGGCGCATCCAGACCGAATACCAACTCATTTCCTGTCAGACAGGCAATAATAGTCACCACCGGCACCGTTAACGAGATGGTCGCCAGTACTGAACCAAAGAAGAGGTTCATTGCGCGTTGCACCTGATTATTGAGCACCGCTTTTAGCGCCCCCAACCCTTCAGGTGACAAAATTAACAGTGCGACGAGAAAACCAGTAAATGCCACTGGCGCGTTCAACTCGCTCAGTAAGGCTTCCAGTGGTTTGGCATTCATCTTGGTGACCGCAATAACCGCAATCAGATGCACGATCAGCCAAATTGCATGCCACAAATTACTGTGCGCAGAAGGCTTACCGTGATGGGGATCGTCGTCATCGCCTTCATCTTCGTGCTCATAGATAAATAAACTTTGATGAGTCTTGGTCTGTATCAGCAGGAATACGCCATACATGGCCGCAGAAATCATGGCGACCAGTAACGATTGAGAAACCGTGAAGTTGGCCTGCGGCAGCGCCATCGGAAAGACGAGCACAATAATCGCCAGTGGGAACAGGGCGATAAGATACTGCTTAATGCCGAATAGATTCATATATTGCGTGGCGAATTTGCGCCCGCCCAGCAGCAGTGAGAAACCCACCAGGCCGCCAGTAACAATCATAATGATCGAGTAGAGCGTATCGCGCATCAAGGTCGGCGCCGCATCGCCCGTCGCCATCAGGGCGGAAATAAGACTCACTTCCAGGATCACTACCGACAGACTGAGTATCAGGGAACCAAAAGGCTCGCCAAGCCTGTGCGCCAGCACATCTGCATGACGTACTACGCTAAATGCGCTGGATAAAATCCCCACTAGCGCCAGAATATTGATACCAATTACCGCTGGCAGCGACTGCGAGCTTCCCCAAAGAAGCAGCACTGCCAGCGCTAACAGCGGAAAAAGGAGGGTAGTCTCCTTATGGCGGGTTTTAACCGCCTCGTGTGATGTTGTCATCTATGACTCTCCGTCAAAAGCAGGTGTTGTTAAGTTTAGATAAAGTTATTTGCAACCTAAGATAACAATAAACGGTCTTTTAACGGACTTTTTTACGTAATTTTACGGCCAGGTTATATATTTTATTTAAAGTGGTATAAATACCAAAACTTGTTTAAATACTATTTAAGTTACATTGGCTTATGAAAAACAGACTGACATTAATTAACTAAACTGGCGCAACAAACCATCCTCGGCCAGGCTTATATTTTCAGCCCGACCGGAGGAGCCTTTATGCCCTATAAAACGAAATCTGATCTACCTGATAGCGTGCAAAACGTGCTACCGGCGCATGCTCAGGAAATTTATAAAGAAGCCTTTAACAGCGCATGGGAGCAATACAAAGATAAAGAGGATCGACGTGGTGATGCCAGCCGTGAAGAGACGGCGCATCGCGTTGCCTGGGCCGCAGTCAAGAATGACTACGAAAAAGGGAATGATGATAAATGGCATAAAAAGAAATAACGCGTTGAATTAACTATCCTCGTGTCTCTGCCAGCCGTCTGCCGTTGGATCGCCACCAACCAGCGAGCTTGCAAGCGGTCCGTGAATTGCATATGGTCACTGTAAGCTGTATTAAAAACGGCATCAGCCGGGAAGGCAGCAGTAAAGCAGTCGCAAGGAAGCATGCAGTGGCGGAGGTAAAAATGTTAACGCGTGATTTCTTGCTAACGGCGGATTGTAAAACGGCGTTTGGCGATATTGAAGAGTCGTTGTTATGGTCGGCAGAACAGCGGGCGACCTCTCTGGCAGCGACGCTGGCCTGCCGGCCAGATGATGGTTCGGTGTGGATTTTTGGCTACGGATCGCTAATGTGGAATCCGGCGCTGGAGTATGAAGAGTCCTGCACGGCTACGCTGGCGGGTTGGCACCGGGCATTCTGTTTGCGTCTGACCGCAGGACGCGGTACGGCATGTCAGCCGGGGCGGATGCTTGCACTAAAAGAGGGCGGACGCACTACGGGTGTTGCTTACCGCCTGCCTGAAGCGATGCTGGAGGAAGAACTCACCTTGCTGTGGAAGCGTGAGATGATTACCGGCTGCTATTTGCCAAGCTGGTGTCAGCTCACCCTTGATGACGGACGCGTAGTCAGCGCGCTGGTGTTTATCATGGATCCCCGCCATCCCCTCTATGAATCCGATACCCGTGCGCAGGTGATTGCTCCGCTGATTGCCAGAGCCAGTGGCCCGCTTGGTACTAACGCACAATATCTCTTTTCATTAGAGCAAGAGCTGGCTCGTCTCGGCATGTCAGATGAATGTCTGAACGATTTAGTCGGCAAGGTGCGCGGACTGCTGGGTGGTGAAAAACCAGGCCCGGAGATGCAGCCTGGCTTTGCCTGATTCGCTTAAGCGGCGACGTAGCTGATCGAGTGCTCCAGTGACTGACTGTGGCTATCGATCAGCACGTCCCAGACGCCGCTATAAGGTACAGCCAGATAAGCGCTGGCGCGGTTCTGTACACTTAAAATATCTGTCCGGGCGCTGGAAGTGTGCCCCTTTTCGCTCATCAAATGGATATGACAATTTGTTGAACAACGAACGACTACCGTATCCCCGCCAAATAACTTCAAACTCGCTTTGACCAACGCCATTTTCAACCCCGTAGTTGTTAAAAAAACGCGTTCCATGCAGACAATCCTGTGCGTGATTTTGTTCACAATTTACTCATTGCATAACATCAAAGCGCAGGGGTGGGGTTACTGATTTTGATCAAAAAATGACGTAGATATTAAACAAAAATAACAATATTCGGCGTGTGGATTTACCAGCGCGCGAAACCAAGGTGAAAACGCGCTGGTGAAAAATTAAATGCGGAAATAAGCCTATAATACGATTAAAACGTTAATACCTTGTCGGCTGCCAGCGTCCACTGCGCTAATTCAACTAAGGTCCCAATTTCTACACCGTCGACCAGCGGTAGCGCAGTAATACCGCGCCCGTCAGCACAAGTTTTGCAGAGTTTGATTGGTACGCTTTGCGCAGTAAGAATTTCCAGCATCTGCTGGATGTTGTACCCCTCTGCGGGTTTTTGTCCGCGCAACCCGGCAGTTACCGCGTCTGACATCAGAAACAGACGTAAATCTGTACTCGCGTCCTGTTCACGCAGCGCAATAGCCAGACGCAGACTATTAAATAGCGATTCGCTGCCATAAGCCGCACCGTTGGCGATAATCACAATCTTTTGCATCTTCACTCCTTCGCTAAATGCGCAGCGCCGTTGCCGCGCTCGTTGCCCCTATACTACTGCGCTGTTGTCGCAGGGGGAAACCGTTACTGGCATCGGGGAATCATCTTCCCCGGCATCAGTACTCTGCCAGCACATAATCAGTATGTCGGAAGAGCTTTGAAAGTGAATGGTCCGATTAAGCGGGATATTTTCCTTTCCTGACGGTCTTTTATTGACCGAAACGACCAATCAGTCCGGTAGCAGCCAAAGTATGGCCTTTCAGTTTGGCAAACAGTTCATCACGAGTTAGCCCTTCAGATAACGTGGGCTCAACAGAGGTTGCAATCAGGGTAAAGGTGTAGTGATGCGCGCCACTGCCCGGGGGAGGGCAAGGACCATGCCAGCGTAGATTTCCGGGGCTATTTTTGCCACCGGTGTAGTTTTTACCGTCGCGCAGATCGTTATGGGCAAAACCTGTGGCAGAAGGGGAAATATTGTAAGCAACAAGATGCGTTACACCTAAACCGGTTGCGCCTTCCGGGTCGTGCATCACCAGAGCAAAACTTTTCGTATTGGCAGGTGGGTTACTCCACACCAGGGCGGGGGACTGATTCTCGCCTGTACAGTTAGGGTTGTTTTTGGCACTGCCCGCAAATTTTTTCTCCATCAGCGCATTATCAGCAAAAGCGGGGGACTGCAGCATAAACAATTCGCTGGCGCTCACCTGCGTCCCATAAAACATCATTGCGCTCCATAGCGCCCATTTCAGCCTCGTATCCATGTGATCTCTCTTCTTATTGTGATGCTTTAACTTTAGTCGTGACGAGCCGACAGGATTAAGGATTTTCCTGAAATTATGACGATGGCTGCATTGCCGGCGTAAAATCGTTAACCTTAATGAGTGTCTGTTACATTACGGGGCGAGATTGGCGTCAGCTAAGTGATATATATAGGTAACCTTAAACAAGCTATTCCTCTCTTACTCTTGCTACTGGCAGGAGGCGCTGCCAGTGCACAGCAAAACAGCTTTATTCAGCAAGCTGAAAACCCCTTCGATAATGATGGCGACGGCCTGCCGGATCTCGGTATGGCGGTTGAAAATGGTTCGCAGGAGAAGCATTTCGCTGAAATAGCGAAAGCATTTGGCGAAGCCAGTATGGTTGATAACGGTCTGAGCACCGGAGAGCAGGCGCGACAGTTTGCGGTGGGCCAGTTCACGGATGTGGTAAGTCAGCAGGTCAATCAACATGTTGAATCATGGCTTTCGCCCTGGGGTAACGCAACCGTTGATGTAAAGGTTGATAATGCAGGCGGCTTTGTCGGCAGCCACGGTGACTGGTTTGTGCCTCTTCAGGATAATGAGCGCTATCTCAGTTGGGGGCAAGTGGGCCTGACAAAACAGGATGACGGGTTGATTGGCAACGTTGGCATCGGACAGCGTTGGAATGCTGGGGAGTGGTTGCTGGGTTATAACACCTTTTACGATAGTCTGTTGGATGACAATCTCAGCCGTGCCGGGCTTGGGGCGGAAGCCTGGGGTGAATATCTGCGTTTCTCTGCGAACTATTATCAGCCAGTGGCAAGCTGGAATTATCAAAATGCGACGCTGCAACAACGCATGGCACGTGGTTATGATGTTACCGCACAGGCGCGTTTGCCTTTTTATCAACAGATCAACACCAGCTTAAGCCTTGAACAGTACTTTGGCCAAAGTGTCGATCTGTTCGATACCGGCACAGGATACCATAACCCTGTGGCGGTGAAATTGGGTGTTAATTATACCCCGGTGCCGCTGGTGACCTTGACTGCCGAACATCGGCAGGGAGAGAGCGGGGTTAGCCAGAACGATCTGGGGCTGAAGCTGAATTACCGCTTTGGTGTGCCGTTGTGGAAACAGCTCTCCGCCAGTGAAGTGGCTGAGAGCCGCTCATTACACGGCAGTCGTTATGACAGCCCAACGCGTAATAATTTGCCGGTATTTGAGTACCGGCAGCGCAAAACGTTGTCGGTCTTTCTCGCTACGCCGCCGTGGGATTTGCGACCTGGCGAAACGGTGGAGCTAAAGTTGCAAGTGAATAGTGTGCACGGTATTCGCTCCATTGTCTGGCAGGGCGATACGCAGGCACTGAGCCTGACTCCGCCTGCGAATGCACGAAGCAAAGAGGGGTGGACGCTGATTATGCCGCGTTGGGAAGACCGTGCGCAGGGCGCAAGCAATAGCTGGACGCTGACGGCGCTGGTGGAGGATGAAAAAGGGCAGCGTGTGGCGTCCAATACCATCGAATTGAAACTCACTGAGCCGGTATTTACTACAGCGACAGAAGAAGGTGCAGACTGGATGCTGCCTGCTACCCAGTGATCAGAATATACGCTCCTGATGCACCCATACCGCTGCTTCCACGCGTGATTTCAGCTTCATTTTCTTCAGCATATGTTTAACGTGAACCTTTACCGTGCTTTCGGTGATATCCAGACGGCGGGCAATCATCTTATTCGGCAGCCCCTGGGCGATGAGTTTGAGGATATCACGCTCCCGCGGGGTAAGCTGGTTGATATCCCGATCGGTGGTTGCACGATTAGCGCGCAGGCTGGCGGCCAGTACTGGCGTTAGCGCTTCGCTTAGCACCATTTCTCCTGCAGCGGCTTGTTGCAACGCTTTCAGCAAATCTTCTGGTTCCATATCTTTCAGCAGGTAGCCATCGGCGCCACGCTTAAGCGCGGTAACGACATCTTCCTCGTGATTTGAGACGCTGAAAACGACCACACGCCCGGAGAGCGCTTTTTCGCGCAGTTTATCCAGTGTCTCCAGTCCGTTCATACCCGGCATATTGAGATCCAGCAAAATCAGATCCGGATCCAATGACTCCGCAAGGGCGATACCTTGCTCACCATTACTGGCTTCGCCAATCACAGTGATATCAGCTGCCATGCTGATTAACTGTTTAACGCCGGTTCGTAGCATTGGATGATCGTCGATCAGAAGGATGGTTGCCGGTTCCTGATTACTCATGGTTATCTCCTTGCGTAGATGAGAGAAATATCTCGGGAATAAACGAAACGACCACTTCGGTGCCGCCAGTTTCGCCTGGACGGACCTGACAGTCACCGCGCAGGCTTTGCGCGCGATCGCGCATGATAATCAGGCCATAATGGCTGGTTCTTTCCGCATCAAGCGGGATACCGCAACCATTGTCGCTGATACGCAATATGACGCGCTTTTGCTGTAGCTGCACCGTGACGCTAACCTTGCTGGCGCCTGAGTGCTTTAAGGCATTGCTTAATGCTTCGCGGGCGATTTGTAACAGATGAATTGCCTGATGAGCAGGTACCAGACGCGGTGGAAGTTGGTAATCCAGCTGAACCGGGAAACCGAAACGTTCGCTATATTCCTGGCAACTTGATTCCAGCGCCGGGCGAAGTCCTGGCTCCGTCAATTGCAGGCGGAATGTCGTCAGTAGCTCACGCAGTTGCGCCCAGGAGGTGTTTAGCTCGTTGCGAATTTGCCCCAGTAACTGCTGGCTACTTTGCGGCAATTCATCGCCCTGCATCTGCAGGCAACTTACCTGCATCTTCATGCATGAGAGCGATTGTGCAATAGAATCATGCAATTCACGGGCAATAGTGGCACGCTCTTCCATAACCATTAGCTGCTGCTGGCGATCCTGATGCCTGTCCAGTGCCAGCGTAGCAGTCAGTTGCTCGACCAGCGTATCCACTAACTGTTGCTGATCATGGCTCAGGTGGCGTCCCGGCGGTAACGTAGCTAATAACAAACCATATTGCATATGGGCGTCAGCCAGACGCCATTTCAGCGTAGTACCGTTATCGGACAGGGGTTCAAGTATGCCCCGCGGACACAAATGGCAGCCTTTGTCGTCGCAACTGGCGTCTGACTGGCAGGTGAACTCCTGATGGTTATCCTCATCCTCCAAATCATACACCCGCAGCTCAATATCGCGCAGCAGCGTCAGATTCTGTAAGCCATTCAGTACCGGCGATAAACGCTCGCACAGCGGAATACGCGAATGCAGGCGATGATTAGCCTGCCAAAGAAAAGAGAGTATTTCATTTTTTTGCTCAAGCCCGGCAGTTTTCTCCTGCACACGTTGCTCAAGTACGGCATAACTTTCAGCCAGCTCTGCAGACATATTGTTCAACGCCTGACCAAGAGTGGCCATCTCATTACGTCCGCTGATATTCGCCCGCTGGGTAAAATCACGCTGACTGACCGCCCGCGCCATCTGCAACAATTGCTGCCATGGGCGCAGTAATCGCGCCCGCAACCAGACAATGGCGAACAGTAATAGCATACCCATCAGCAGAGCCATCAGCCGATGCATGACCACCACTTGCTCAATTCGCCTTTCAGTACTGTGATCAAAAGCAGTAACGAGCAAATCGATGCGTGCGACAAAAGCGGCAATCGGTTCCGCCATTTCACTGGGGTGCTGGGCTGCTTTTATCGCCGGAACCACGTCGTGACGCCAGTACTCTTGCAGAGCGGCAAGTTGTTGCTGCTGGTTGTCACGCTGCGCGGCTAGCTCCAGCTCGGGACTGAAAGCGGTACGTTCCATTTCATCCAACAGATATTGCTCATCGCGCTGTAGCGGAATAGCTGAAAGCAGGCGATAGCTCTGCATGCGCAGTGAGCCTGCCTTGTTAATAGCGTGCGCGCTGCCCTGAACACCCTGAACCAGCCAACCTGAAATAGCCATCCCCGCCACGCCTATGATGGTGGAGAGCAGCATGATCAGTACCAGTTGGTTAACCAGCGTAATGGGTGAAAAAAAGCGTTTTAACATGGTTTATAAATACTCCATTGCCGCTGCGCTGCGGTGGGCGTATTGTCTGTTATCGCCTGGAGTATACCCATACCCCCAAAGGATTACTCCTTTATTGCCATGTATTCGGCGTACGAAGCAGCGGTGGGAAAGCTCAGTGTCAGGATAGTGAAAAATCACATCTTTTTTATCAGTAAATGCTACTCATAAATGAGCATGATGTTTTTTTGGTCACAGAAAAGGCCGCTTTTCCTTTGATTTATATCAACTTAACTGGCGTCGCACAAACTAAGGTGGCAGACATTAAACTGTCCATCAGAGGTGCGTATGCAACACTCAACCATTCAGCCAAAAAATCCGTCTGGCCATGTCATTACCGACTGGCGTCCGGAAGATCCGCTATTCTGGCAACAACAGGGGCAGCGTGTCGCTAGCCGTAACCTGTGGATTTCTGTTCCTTGCCTGCTTTTGGCATTCTGCGTCTGGATGCTATTCAGTGCTGTGGCGGTGAATTTACCTAAGGTCGGTTTTCAATTCACAACCGATCAGCTCTTTATGCTGACTGCGTTGCCGTCTGTTTCCGGCGCGCTGTTGCGTGTGCCATATTCATTTATGGTACCGGTATTTGGCGGTCGTCGCTGGACGGCTTTTAGCACCGGTATCCTGATTATCCCTTGTGTATGGCTGGGGTTTGCTGTTCAGGATCCAACCACGCCTTTTGGTACTTTTATTATTATTTCCCTGTTGTGCGGTTTCGCCGGCGCAAACTTTGCCTCCAGTATGGCGAATATCAGTTTCTTCTTTCCTAAAGAGAAACAGGGCGGGGCGCTGGGGATTAACGGCGGGCTGGGCAACCTTGGCGTTAGTGTCATGCAGTTGATCGCGCCATTGGCCGTCTCCTTCTCCATTTTTGCGGTGTTTGGCGGTACGGGCGTCGTACAGCCTGATGGCACCATGCTGTTTCTGGAAAATGCCGCCTGGATATGGGTTCCTCTGCTGGCAATATTTACGCTTGCGGCCTGGTTCGGCATGAATGAACTGGCGACATCTAAAGCTTCACTGCGTGCGCAATTGCCGGTATTAAAACGTGCGCATTTGTGGATCATGAGTTTCCTGTATCTGGCAACCTTCGGATCTTTTATCGGTTTTTCAGCTGGCTTTGCGATGCTGTCTAAAACACAGTTCCCGGATGTGCAGATCCTGCATTTTGCCTTCTTTGGTCCGTTGGTCGGCGCCCTGGCGCGCTCAGCAGGTGGTGCTATCTCGGACCGCCTGGGGGGAACTCGCGTGACGCTGGTGAACTTTATGGTTATGGCACTCTTCAGTGCGTTGCTGTTCCTGACTCTGCCCTCCGCTAGCTCGGACGGTAGCTTTATCGCATTCTTTTGTGTTTTCCTGGTGCTATTCCTGACGGCGGGTCTGGGTAGTGGTTCTACTTTCCAGATGATTTCGGTCATTTTCCGCAAAATGACCATGGAACGCGTGCTAAAAGCCGGTGGCAGCGAAAGTGATGCGATGCGTGAGGCCGCCACTGAAACAGCGGCAGCACTGGGCTTTATCTCGGCGATTGGTGCGATTGGTGGTTTCTTTATTCCTAAAGCATTCGGTACATCGCTGGCCTTAACCGGTTCTCCGGCGGGCGCGATGAAAGTATTCCTTGTGTTCTATATCGCTTGTGTGGTGATCACCTGGGCGATATATGGCCGTAAAAAATAATAAAATGCAGTAACTGTTGATTATCGTTGCGCGGTGAAAGCCGCGCTTTTTTTTACTGTCAAATTAGTTACAACATACTTAAAGAAAGACCTCAGCATGCTGCAAAGGACATAGCAGGATATGGGTCAGGCAGGATATCTACCCCTTAATACCTCACGCTGCGTAACTATTGCGAGAAAATCATCCTTCATAAAATAAATTATTTATAAATCAAATATATATAATTTAACTACTACTAACTCTTTAGGGGTAACTGGCAATTCCCTTGCAAAAATGAAGCCGTGTCGGCTTGATCGCCATCAATTCTCTTTGTCTTTGCGAGGGTTAACTTCGCCGCAAATGCAGCAATGTCGATTTAGCAGAGAGCCTTAAGGCTCCAACAGGAGAATCCCCGATGAGTAAATTCCTGGACCGGTTTCGCTACTTCAAACAGAAGGGGGAGACCTTTGCCGACGGGCATGGCCAGCTCTTAAACACCAACCGGGATTGGGAGGATAGTTACCGTAGCCGTTGGCAGCATGACAAAGTTGTCCGTTCCACCCACGGTGTTAACTGCACTGGCTCATGTAGCTGGCAGATCTTCGTAAAAAATGGTCTGGTAACCTGGGAAACCCAGCAAACCGATTATCCTCGTACCCGTCCGGATATGCCTAACCATGAACCACGCGGCTGCCCACGTGGCGCCAGCTACTCCTGGTATCTCTACAGTGCCAACCGCCTGAAATATCCACTAATGCGTAAACGCCTGATCAAATTGTGGCGCGAAGCAAAAGCGCAGCATAGCGATCCGGTTAACGCCTGGGCATCCATCATTGAAGATGCAGATAAAGCCAAAAGCTTTAAACAAGCGCGTGGTCGCGGTGGTTTTGTTCGCTCATCCTGGCAGGAAGTTAACGAGCTGATTGCCGCATCAAACGTCTATACCGTCAAAACATATGGTCCAGATCGCGTGGCTGGCTTCTCGCCGATCCCGGCAATGTCCATGGTCTCTTATGCTTCCGGTGCGCGCTATTTGTCGCTGATTGGTGGTACTTGCCTCAGCTTTTATGACTGGTATTGCGACCTGCCGCCAGCATCACCGCAAACCTGGGGCGAGCAGACAGATGTGCCGGAGTCAGCCGACTGGTATAACTCTAGCTATATCCTTGCCTGGGGTTCCAACGTTCCTCAGACCCGAACGCCCGATGCTCACTTCTTTACCGAGGTGCGTTACAAAGGAACGAAAACGGTAGCCATTACCCCCGACTATGCCGAAATCGCCAAACTTTGTGATTTATGGCTCTCGCCAAAGCAGGGGACAGATGCGGCCATGGCGCTGGCGATGGGCCACGTTATGCTGCGTGAATTCCACCTTGATAACCCGAGCCAATATTTTACCGATTACGTTCGCCGCTATACCGACATGCCAATGCTGGTAATGCTGGAAGAGCGTGATGGTTACTATGCGCCGGGCCGTATGCTGCGTGCAGCGGATCTGGTGGATGCTCTCGGTCAGGAAAACAACCCGGAATGGAAAACGGTCGCGCTTGATAGCGAAGGCAACATGATTGCGCCGAATGGATCAATTGGTTTCCGCTGGGGAGAAAAAGGGAAATGGAACCTGGAACAGCGTGATGCGGCGAATGGCGCTGACGTTGAGCTTAACCTGAGCTTGCTCGGTAAGCATGATGATGTCGCACAGGTTGGTTTCCCCTATTTTGGCGGTGACGGTAACGAACATTTCACCAGTGTGAAACTCGATAATATTCTGCTGCATAAGCTGCCGGTAAAACGTGTGCGGCTCGCAGACGGTCGCACGGCGCTGGTGACGAGCGTTTATGATTTAACGATGGCGAACTATGGCCTGGATCGTGGTCTGGACGACGACAATTGCGCCACCCGTTATGACGAAATCAAGGCGTATACCCCGGCCTGGGCTGAAAAAATCACTGGGGTACCGCAGTCGCAGATTATTCGTGTTGCCCGTGAATTTGCTGAGAATGCTAATAAGACCCATGGCCGCTCAATGATTATCGTTGGGGCCGGGATGAACCACTGGTATCACCTCGATATGAACTACCGTGGCCTGATCAATATGCTGGTGTTCTGTGGCTGTGTTGGTCAGAGCGGCGGCGGTTGGGCGCATTATGTTGGCCAGGAAAAACTGCGTCCGCAAACGGGCTGGCAACCACTGGCTTTTGCTCTGGACTGGAACCGTCCGCCGCGCCATATGAATAGCACCTCTTATTTCTATAACCACTCCAGCCAGTGGCGTTATGAAACGGTGACGGCACAAGAGTTCCTCTCACCAATGGCGGATAAATCCCGCTACACCGGCCACCTGATTGACTTTAATGTGCGGGCAGAGCGGATGGGGTGGTTACCATCAGCACCGCAGCTTGGTACTAACCCCTTACGCATTGCTGCTGAAGCGGAAAAAGCGGGTATGTCACCGGTAGATTACACGGTGAAGTCTCTGAAAGAGGGGACGTTGCGCTTTGCGGCTGAACAGCCGGAGAATGGTAAAAACCACCCGCGTAACCTCTTTATTTGGCGTTCCAACCTGCTCGGTTCTTCCGGTAAAGGTCATGAATATATGTTGAAGTACCTGCTTGGTACGGAGAACGGTATTCAGGGCAAAGATCTCGGCAAACAGGGGGGAGTGAAGCCGGAAGAAGTCGAGTGGCATGATAATGGTCTGGACGGCAAACTCGACCTGGTGGTTACGTTAGACTTCCGTCTCTCCAGTACCTGTCTCTATTCCGATATCGTGCTGCCCACGGCAACCTGGTACGAAAAAGACGATATGAATACCTCGGATATGCATCCGTTTATTCATCCGCTCTCCGCAGCCGTTGATCCAGCGTGGGAATCAAAAAGCGACTGGGAGATCTATAAAGGGATTGCCAAATCCTTCTCTGCATTGTGTGTAGGGCACCTGGGCAAAGAGACGGATATCGTGACGCTGCCCATCCAGCACGACTCGGCTGCGGAACTGGCGCAGCCGCTGGATGTAAAAGACTGGAAGAAAGGCGAATGCGAGCTGATTCCAGGCAAAACTGCGCCGCATATTATTCCGGTAGAACGTGATTACCCCGCCACCTACGAACGCTTTACGTCGATTGGCCCGCTGATGGAGAAAATCGGTAACGGCGGTAAAGGGATCGCCTGGAACACTCAGAGCGAAATGGATCTGCTGCGTAAGCTCAACTACACCAAGGCTGAAGGCCCGGCTAAAGGCCAGCCGATGCTGAACACGGCGATTGATGCGGCAGAGATGATCCTCACCCTGGCGCCGGAAACTAACGGTCAGGTGGCAGTGAAAGCCTGGGCGGCGCTTAGTGAATTTACCGGTCGTGACCATACCCATCTGGCGCTCAACAAAGAAGATGAAAAAATCCGCTTCCGTGATATCCAGGCGCAGCCGCGTAAGATTATCTCTAGCCCAACCTGGTCTGGTCTGGAAGATGAACATGTCTCTTACAACGCAGGCTATACCAACGTCCATGAGCTCATTCCGTGGCGCACGCTCTCTGGTCGCCAGCAGCTTTATCAGGATCATCAATGGATGCGTGATTTCGGCGAAAGCTTGCTGGTATATCGCCCACCCATTGATACGCGTTCAGTGAAAGAGATGCTGGGGGTGAAATCTAACGGCAATCCGGAAAAAGCGTTGAACTTCCTGACGCCGCACCAGAAGTGGGGGATCCACTCTACGTACAGCGACAACCTGTTGATGCTGACGCTATCGCGCGGCGGGCCAATTGTCTGGATGAGCGAAACCGACGCGAAAGAGATAGGTGTTGAAGATAACGACTGGATCGAAGTCTTTAACAGCAACGGTGCTCTGACCGCCCGCGCGGTTGTCAGTCAGCGCGTACCGTCTGGCATGACCATGATGTACCACGCGCAAGAGCGCATTGTGAACCTGCCTGGCTCAGAAATTACCGGTCAGCGCGGGGGGATTCATAACTCGGTAACCCGTATTACCCCAAAACCGACGCATATGATCGGTGGTTATGCGCAGTTGGCGTATGGCTTTAACTACTATGGCACCGTTGGCTCTAACCGCGATGAGTTCGTAGTGGTACGTAAGATGAAAAATATCAACTGGTTGGATGGCGAAGGCAATGACCAGGTACAGGAGAGCGCTAAATGAAAATTCGTTCACAAGTCGGCATGGTGTTGAATCTCGATAAGTGCATTGGCTGCCATACCTGTTCAGTAACCTGCAAAAACGTCTGGACCAGCCGCGAAGGTATGGAGTACGCCTGGTTTAACAACGTAGAAAGCAAGCCGGGTGTTGGCTACCCGAATGACTGGGAAAACCAGCAGAAGTGGAAGGGCGGTTGGATCCGCAAAATCAACGGTAAATTGCAGCCTCGCATGGGTAATCGCGCATTACTGTTGGGTAAGATTTTTGCCAACCCTCATCTGCCCGGCATTGATGATTACTACGAACCGTTCGACTATGACTACCAGAACCTGCATAACGCACCGGAAAGTAAACATCAGCCGATCGCGCGCCCGCGCTCGTTGATTAGCGGTCAGCGAATGAACAAAATCACCGCCGGCCCGAACTGGGAAGAGATCCTTGGCGGTGAATTTGAAAAACGCGCCAAAGATCAGAACTTCGACAACATGCAGAAAGAGATGTATGGCCAGTTCGAAAATACGTTCATGATGTACTTGCCACGCCTGTGTGAACACTGCCTGAATCCGGCGTGTGTAGCAACCTGTCCGAGTGGGGCGATATACAAGCGTGAAGAAGATGGCATTGTGCTGATCGATCAGGATAAATGCCGCGGCTGGCGTATGTGCATTACCGGCTGCCCGTACAAAAAAATCTATTTCAACTGGAAGAGCGGCAAATCTGAGAAGTGCATATTCTGCTATCCACGTATTGAAGCAGGGATGCCAACCGTCTGCTCAGAAACCTGTGTTGGGCGCATTCGCTACCTTGGTGTGTTGTTGTACGATGCCGATGCAATTGAAAATGCAGCCAGCACCGAAAACGAGAAAGATCTCTATCAACGCCAGTTGGATGTATTCCTCGACCCACATGATCCGCAGGTGGTTGCCCAGGCGCTGAAAGATGGTGTACCGCAGAGTGTTATTGACGCCGCACAAAAATCCCCGGTCTATAAAATGGCGATGGACTGGAAGCTGGCGCTACCGCTGCATCCCGAGTACCGCACGCTGCCGATGGTCTGGTATGTCCCGCCGCTTTCTCCGATCCAGTCTGCCGCCGATGCCGGTGAGCTGGGCAGCAATGGTATTTTACCGGACGTTGAAAGCCTGCGTATTCCGCTGCAGTACCTGGCGAACCTGCTAACTGCTGGCGATACAGCGCCAGTATTAATGGCGCTGAAACGTATGCTGGCAATGCGTCATTACAAACGCGCTGAAACTGTAGATGGCATCGAAGATACCCGTGCGCTGGAAGAGGTCGGACTGACAAAGGCGCAGGCCCAGGAGATGTACCGTTATCTGGCGATTGCTAACTATGAGGATCGCTTCGTGGTGCCGTCCAGCCATCGTGAATTAGCGCGCGAGGCCTTCCCCGAGAAAAACGGTTGTGGCTTCACTTTCGGTGACGGCTGCCACGGTGCTGACACTAAATTCAATCTGTTTAACAGTCGCCGTATTGATGCGGTGGATGTGACAGTGAAAACGGAGCCGCGCCCATGATTGAGTTGCTGGTTATCTCCCGTTTGCTCGAGTATCCCGATGCTGCCCTGTGGCAGCATCAGCAGGAGCTTTTCGAGGCGCTGGCAACTGCTGAAAACCTGTCAGCCAGCGATGCGCACAACGTTGGTATCTTTATCCGTGATTTGCTGTCACAGGATCTGCTGGATGCGCAGTCTGGCTACAGCGAACTCTTTGACCGGGGGCGCGCAACCTCACTGCTGCTGTTCGAGCATGTACATGGTGAATCTCGTGACCGCGGTCAGGCCATGGTCGATCTGCTGGCACAGTATGAGCGGTTGGGTTTGCAACTGGATAGCCGCGAACTGCCGGATCATTTACCGCTTTACCTTGAGTATCTGGCGCAATTACCCGCCACGGACGCCATCAGTGGCTTGCAAGATATCGCCCCGATCCTTGCATTGTTACAGGCTCGTTTACAGCAGCGGGAAAGCCACTACGCCACACTGTTTGATGCGCTGCTGTCACTGGCGAAAACGACGATAGATAACGCGCAGGTAGCGGAAAAAATTGCCGGAGAAGCGCGTGATGATACCCCACAGGCGCTGGATGCCGTCTGGGAAGAGGAGCAGATAAAGTTCTTCGCGGACCAGGGCTGTGGCGACACTGACATTGCAGCGCATCAGCGCCGCTTTGCTGGTGCTGTGGCACCGCAATATCTGAATATCACAACCGGAGGAGAGCGCTAATGCACTTTCTGAATCTGTTCTTCTTTGATATCTATCCGTACATTGCTGGTACGGTATTTCTGGTCGGTAGCTGGTTGCGTTATGACTACGGTCAGTACACCTGGCGTGCAGGCTCCAGCCAGATGTTGGATCGCAAGGGGATGAACCTGGCGTCGAATATGTTTCATATCGGCATCCTGGGGATCTTTGTCGGTCACCTGTTCGGCCTGCTAACGCCTCACTGGATGTATGAATCATTCCTGCCGGTAGAGGTGAAGCAAAAGATGGCGATGATTGCCGGCGGAGTTTGTGGTGTATTAACACTAATCGGTGGCTTGCTGTTGCTAAAACGCCGCTTGTTTAGCCCTCGCGTGCGTGCAACTACCACTGGCGCGGATATTCTGATCCTCTCTTTACTGATGGTTCAGTGCGCGCTGGGCTTGTTGACCATTCCATTCTCTGCGCAGCATATGGATGGCAGTGAGATGATGAAACTGGTGGGCTGGGCGCAGTCGATCGTGACTTTCCGTGGCGGTGCGGCTGAACATCTTGACGGTGTGGCCTTTATTTTCCGAGTGCACCTGGTGCTGGGGATGACGCTGTTTTTGCTCTTCCCATTCTCGCGCCTTGTGCATATCTGGAGCGCGCCGGTAGAGTATTTAACCCGTAAATATCAGATTGTGCGCGCACGTCGCTAAGATGCCAGCTCCCGATGGCGCTGCGGTATGCGTAGCGCCAGCGGATTTTTTATTCGCGTTGGATGAGTGCTTTGTTGCTGCTACGTTCCCCCCATCCCAGATTATTCCCCGCCGCCGCTAGCAGGATGATCAGTCCACCGGCAAGTTGTACCGTGTTTAAGGTATGATCGAACACCAGATAGTCAATTACCACCGCCACCAACGGGTAGATAAATGATAGTGAGCCTGTCAGCGGCGTCGGCAGTTTCTGAATAGCGCTATAGAGCAATTGATACATCACCCCGGTGTGAACAATACCGAGCGTCAGCAAAATATCCCATGGAAATGTACCGTTGAACGTAGGCCGATTAACCATCGGTAGCAATATAACGATCCCTGTGAGAACTTGTATAAAGGCAATGTGCTGCGCTGGCAGAGTTTGTAAACGTCGGGTAATCAGCGCCGTGACAGCATAAAAGAAGGCTGCGCCCAGCGCCAGTGCAATACCGGCAAGCCATGCGCCATTCGAGTGGTTTAACTCACTCAGCAGCAATAAAACTACGCCGCTAAAAGCAAGCAGTAGCCAGCCCCATTTTACCAGTGCGACTCGCTCGCCAAGTAGCATACTCATTAGCACCAGCATAAATGGCTGTGTGTTGTAGACTACCGTCGCCAGACCCATTGAAATATGACTGTACGCGGCGAACAGTAACAGCCAATTAATGACCAATGCGATGCCCCCGATAATAGCCAACGTCAGCAGGGCGCGAGGGACTTTGCCCAGAGGCTGGTTACTCATGCGAATAAAAATAAACAGCGCGATAGCACCGATCAGGCAGCGCCAGAACACCACATCGATCACCGGTAAGCCAGAAAGCAGCACAAAAGCGCCGATTGAACCAGAAATTACCATCGCCAGGCTCATCTGCCAGACGCCTTTTTGTATTCCACGCATTTTTCACCTCCATAATGAATATGCCTTATTGTGAGAAATAAATGCGGTTGAATACATGGTTAAGATAAGATGGAATCAGCCTTCCGCTTTTTTATAAAAGGTAAATTATATGGATTACCTAATAGATGATATTGACCGGGCAATTTTGACCTGCCTGGCAGAAGATGCGCGCATTTCGTTGAAAGTACTTAGCGCGCGGGTTGGCCTGACCTCACCAAGCACGGCAGAACGTATGAAGCGCCTGGAAGAGCGGGGATTTATTCAGGGCTATGGTGCCCGCATAGACCTTGCATCACTTGGATATACCCTGCAAGCATTAGTACGCATTCGCCCGCTACCGGGGATGCTACATAAAGTAGAGAAGATGATTCAGGATATGCCCCAGTGCATAGAGTGTGACAAAGTCACGGGCGAAGACTGCTTTGTGATGCGTCTGGTGGTACGGTCAATAACGCAGCTGGATGAACTACTCGACGGGCTGGCGGAATATGCGCAAAGCAATACATCGATTGTGAAAAGTACACCCGTTAAAAGGCGGTTGCCAACGATATAAAGGAATACAAGATGTGATTTGAGTAAATAAGGACGTGAAGCGAAAAGAATTGTTGATGGTGGTGGGGGAAGGATTACTCGGAGCTAAAGCTCCTCACCCTTCGGGCCGTTGCCTGCGGCAACGTTCTCTCGCATTCGCTCGAGTCGAACTGTTGATGGTGGTGGGGGAAGGATTCGAACCTTCGAAGTCGATGACGGCAGATTTACAGTCTGCTCCCTTTGGCCGCTCGGGAACCCCACCAGGGGTAAATCAAATTGTTGATGGTGGTGGGGGAAGGATTCGAACCTTCGAAGTCGATGACGGCAGATTTACAGTCTGCTCCCTTTGGCCGCTCGGGAACCCCACCACGGGGTAAAACTACTTGTGATACTGCAAGAGGAAGGATTATTCGGAGCTAAAGCTCCTCACCCTTCGGGCCGTTGCCTGCGGCAACGTTCTCTCGCTGGTGCTCGAGTCGAACCTTCGAAGTCGATGACGGCAGATTTGCAGTCAGCTCCCTTATGATCGCTCGGGAACCCCACCACGGGGTAAAACTACTTGTGATACTGCAAGAGGAAGGATTATTCGGAGCTAAAGCTCCTCACCCTTCGGGCCGTTGCCTGCGGCAACGTTCTCTCGCTGGTGCTCGAGTCGAACCTTCGGAGTCGATGACGGCAGATTTGCAGTCAGCTCCCTTATGATCGCTCGGGAACCCCACCACGGGGTAAAACTACTTGTGATGCTGCAAGAGGAAGGATTATTCGGAGCTAAAGCTCCTCACCCTTCGGGCCGTTGCCTGCGGCAACGTTCTCTCGCTGGTGCTCGAGTCGAACCTTCGAAGTCGATGACGGCAGATTTGCAGTCAGCTCCCTTATGATCGCTCGGGAACCCCACCACGGGGTAAAACTACTTGTGATACTGCAAGAGGAAGGATTATTCGGCGCTAAAGCTCCTCACCTTTTGCAAACGCGGCGCATCATATCAAATGACGCGCCGCTGTAAAGCAATCAATCGTGAAAAATGAATCAGTTGCCTGCTTTTTACCCGTACTGCTGCAAAGTCATGCACTGCATTTCGTCGTGATTAAAGAATAATCGTACGGTTGCCATAAACAAAAACACGCTGCGCCAGCACCTGATACAACGCGCGACTCAATACATTCTTCTCCACATCACGACCGGCACGCATCATATCTTCTGCGGTGTAGGTATGATCCACATGGATCACGTCCTGCATAATGATCGGGCCTTCATCCAGATTATCATTAACATAATGCGCTGTTGCGCCGATGATTTTCACACCACGTTCATAAGCCTGATGATAAGGGCGAGCGCCGATAAACGCAGGCAAGAAGGAGTGGTGAATATTAATAATTTTATTGGGGAAGCGAGCAACGAACTCAGGAGTCAATACCCGCATATACTTTGCCAGCACAACATAATCAGGTTGGTGTGCTTCAATTGCCTGCGCCATTTGCTTGTCGTGCTCTTCACGCGTTAACCCTTCATGACTCACCAGCTCGAAAGGAATATCAAAACGCTCAACCAACGAACGCAAGGTATCATGGTTGCCTATTACGGCAGCTATATCGACATCCAACCCACCGTAGTTGGCCTTCATTAATAGGTCGCCAAGGCAGTGTGCCTCTTTCGTCACCAGAATGACCACCCGGAGACGACCTGCGGAGTTAAGTTCACGGACCGAACCCTCCGGCAGAGCGCTATCAAGATCGGCTAACAAGGTTACATCGTTGAAAATACCTTCCAGCTCGGTACGCATAAAAAAACGACCGGTACGGTGGTCAACGAATTCATTGTTTTGCACGATATTCAATTCATGCTTGTAACAGATGTTAGTGATCCGCGCGATAAGCCCTTTTTGATCAGGACAGATGGTGCGTAAAACTTTACGTTGTAATGAGTGCATGCCGGGGAAATCCTGTTGATGGTGTTTATTATTGGAGCTGACAAGCTTATTGGCCGCAGCACTTTTTGAATTTTTTACCTGACCCGCATGGGCAGGGATCGTTACGTCCAAATTGCGGCTGTGTGCCGTCAACATAATACCACTGCCCATTTTCTTGTAAAAAGCGGGACCGTTCAATAATGGCGCCGTTGTGGCCATCTTCGCTAAAGCGCGCGACAAAGCTGACGTATCCTTCGTGGTTATTGCTACCTTCAGCCTGTTCAAATACGGTTAAACCTCGCCAGGTTGTCCGTGGGAAACCAGCTTCAAGTTGCGCGCGAAAAGCCTCAGCATTACAGGATGGATGCCAGGTTTTTATTAGATATTCCACCTGGTGCAATACAAAAGCTGTATAGCGCGAACGCATTAGACGTGTTGGGTCCGGAGCTACCTGTTCACCAGACAGATAAGGCTGGCAACATAAGCTATACTCCACAGCGCTACCGCAAGGACAAGATTGAGTCAAAATAGCATTCCTGAAACAACTTTAATGGCGTCGATACGCCTGGATAGCAATATGTTAACTGAGCCGTAGCGATGTGGCTACAGTATGCCGGGGGAAGCGAAACAAGTGTCATGAAAACAATTAAAATCGGTCTGGCATTAGGTGCTGGCGCAGCCCGGGGTTGGTCGCATATAGGCGTGATTAACGCGTTACAGCGGGCAGGCATACAGATTGATATTATCGCCGGATGCTCAATTGGTTCACTGGTTGGTGCGGCTTATGCTTGCGGGCGGTTGACGGAACTGGAAAAATGGGTACGTTCCTTCAGCTATTGGGATGTGCTACGGCTGATGGATTTTTCGTGGCGAAGAGGAGGGCTGTTACGCGGTGAGCGCGTCTTTAATCACTACCGACAGTTGTTACCATTCGAGGATTTTAACCATTGCCAGATAAAGTTTGGCGCCATTGCAACCAATCTCAGCACTGGCCGTGAGCTCTGGTTCATCGAGGGCGATTTACACCATGCTATCCGCGCCTCTTGTAGTATGCCTGGATTAATGTCACCCGTGATGCATAAAGGATACTGGCTAGTTGATGGTGCCGTAGTCAACCCTGTCCCGGTCTCTTTGACCAGGGCTTTGGGAGCGGATGTGGTCATTGCTGTTGATTTGCAGCATGATGCACACCTAATGCAGCAAGATCTTATGTCGATGAACATTGATACTGGCGAATCAATAAATGAGAGCGAAGACGCGCAAGGCTGGCATCAGCGGTTGCGTGAAAAATTTAGTCGCATAACCCCACAGCGCCCGGTAGTACCGACGGCGATGGAAATAATGACAACCTCAATACAGGTGTTGGAAAACCGACTAAAGCGCAACCGCATGGCTGGCGATCCTCCTGACATACTTCTGCAGCCTGTTTGCCCGCAAATATCGACCCTCGATTTTCATCGAGCGGATTCAGCTATTGCAGCAGGAGAGTTAGTCGTTGATAAGAAAATGGATGAGTTAGTACCCTTGGTGCGAATCATTTCATAACCACCTTTTTTAAAAGAGTTCAGCAAATTCTGACAGGCGATTATCGGCGAATCATGCCAATATTGATTAATGTCAGCAGAGGAGAAGAGATGACGCAGCCGTTGGCCGGAAAACAGATACTGATCGTTGAAGACGAACCCGTTTTCCGCTCTCTGCTGGAATCATGGCTTTCGTCATTAGGTGCGACTACCTCGTTGGCAATCGATGGCCTCGAGGCACTTGAGCAGATGGCGTTGACTAAAGCAGATCTGATGATCTGTGATCTTGCTATGCCGCGTATGAATGGACTGGCGCTGATTGAGCATCTGCGCAATCAGGGAGATCAGACGCCAATATTGGTTATTTCAGCAACTGAAAATATGGCTGATATAGCGAAAGCACTGCGCCTTGGTGTGCAGGACGTCATCCTCAAGCCGGTGAAAGACCTTAATCGCTTAAAAGAAACGGTTTTTGCCTGCATCTACCCCAATATGTTTAATTCTCGCGTCGAAGAAGAGGAACGTTTGTTCCAGGATTGGGATGCGCTGGTGGGTAACCCTCAGGCGGCAGCGAAATTACTACAAGAATTGCAACCGCCCGTGCAGCAAACCATTTCAGGATGTCGAGTGAATTATCGCCAATTGGTTTCTGCCGATCGTCCCGGACTGGTTCTGGATATTGCTCCTATTTCAGAAAATGACTTAGCTTTTTATTGCCTTGATGTCACCCGAGCGGGAAATAACGGAGTACTGGCGGCATTATTGCTGCGCGCATTATTTAATGGTCTGCTGCAGGAACAGTTGTCACACCATCGCCAACGACTCCCGGAAATGGGGGCGCTGTTGAAACAGGTCAACCAATTGTTGCGGCAGGCCAATTTACCTGGGCAATTCCCATTATTAGTGGGTTATTACCATAGCGATCTTAAAAACCTGATATTAGTTTCCGCAGGGCTTAATGCGACATTAAATGCGGGGGAGCATCAAATTCAGATCAGTAATGGCGTACCGCTGGGTACGTTGGGTAATACTTACCTTAATCAATTGAGCCAACGTTGTGATACCTGGCAGTGCCAGGTATGGGGAGCGGGTGGTCGTCTTCGGCTTATGTTGAACGCAGAATAAGCAAACGCCGCGAGTAATTACAATAGGTTTAACGGCAGCATAAAACGAGTGGTACTATCGCGGCTAGTTATACGTATTAATCCTAATTAGATGGCAATGCGTCCTTTTCAGACCTGGTCGTTGGATGGGGGCTGATATACTCAGACGCGAGTTAATTCATGAGCATGTTCAAAACATGAACAGACCAGGAGATTTTCAATGGCTGCAATAAATTCGAAAGTGACGAAAGCAGTAATCCCGGTAGCGGGATTGGGAACGAGGATGCTACCAGCGACCAAAGCAATTCCGAAAGAAATGCTGCCTCTGGTTGATAAGCCATTAATTCAGTATGTCGTCAACGAGTGTATCGCTGCGGGAATTACTGAAATCGTTCTGGTAACGCATTCATCTAAAAACTCAATTGAAAACCACTTTGATACCAGCTTCGAACTTGAAGCCATGTTAGAAAAGCGTGTTAAACGTCAATTGCTGGAAGAAGTACAGTCTATTTGCCCACCGCATGTCACCATTATGCAGGTGCGCCAGGGGCTGGCTAAAGGGCTTGGGCATGCGGTTCTCTGCGCGCATCCGGTGGTGGGGAATGAACCGGTCGCTGTTATTCTGCCGGACGTTATTCTTGATGAATATGAATCCGATCTCTCTCAGGATAATCTGGCAGAGATGATTAAACGCTTCGACGAAACGGGTGCCAGCCAGATCATGGTTGAACCGGTTGACGATGTCACAGCTTATGGCGTGGTGGACTGCAAGGGCGCGACGCTGAATCCGGGCGATAGCGTACCGATGGTCGGCGTGGTGGAAAAACCGAAAGCCAACGTTGCGCCGTCTAACCTCGCCGTTGTTGGCCGCTATGTGCTGAGCGAAGAGATTTGGCCGCTGCTGGCGAAAACCCCGCCGGGAGCAGGTGATGAGATCCAGCTAACCGATGCTATCGATATGCTGATCGAAAAAGAAACTGTAGAAGCCTACCATATGAAAGGGAAAAGCCACGACTGTGGTAATAAACTTGGTTACATGCAGGCATTCGTAGAATACGGTATTCGTCACAATACGCTGGGTAAAGAATTTAAATCCTGGCTCGAAGAAACTGTTGGCACTGTGAAAGCTTAATCTTTCATTGTTGCGTAAATTAAGCCGGTGGTGATCGCGCCTTATGTTGATTTTCACCGGCTTGTTTATTTCACAGTCTTTTCGAATGAAAGAGAAGATATTGTGAAGAGATTATGAAAATTGCATAAAAAAAATCCCACCGAGGTGGGATTTTTTGTGAAGAAGGTAAAATTAGTCGATCAGGAAATCGTCGAGTTTCTTACCTTGTTCTTCCATTGCTTTTTTGATTACAGCAGGGGTGCGGCCCTGACCAGTCCAGGTTTTGGTTTCGCCATTCTCATCGACATAGCTATATTTAGCTGGACGAGCAGCGCGTTTTGCTTTAGCGCCAGACTTAGCAGAACTAATGCTATTCAGCAGTTCATTAGGGTCGATACCGTCAGCAATAAGCATTTCACGATATTGCTGTAATTTACGTGTACGTTCTTCTACTTCAGCAGCAGCAGCGCTTTCTTCCTCGCGGCGCTCATTAACTACTACTTCTAATTTTTCCAGCATTTCTTCGAGCGTTTCCAGTGTGCATTCTCTTGCTTGCGCACGAAGAGTACGGATGTTGTTCAGAATTTTAAGTGCTTCGCTCATTGTTGTAATCTCAAACTTATATTGGGGTGGTTTGTTGAGCTAATAATAGAGCGTTAATCTGCCGGGTGCAATAGCTGTGAATGTAATGATTCCAAAATTACGCTTTATTTTGTTAGTTTATAAATATCGCTAACTTAAATTTTCCTTGAAGGAACGCACAAAAATCCGTTTATAGAGAAGTGATAGCTAAAGGTGTCAGCCGGCTTTTATGCGATGATTTTTGATTAAAAAGCTAAGTTTTCTCTGGGGTGTGGGTAAATATCAACCGAGCATATAATGCTTGCCCAGGTGCCCGGAAGCTTTATTTATTAATAATTTCCGGAAGATAAGATGAGAATGTTCTGATAAAGCAATATTCGGAAGGGCACGAATCAGTTATTACCATCTCAGTGGCAGTAACAGGCGAGGGGATTAGCAATGGTGTTATCTATGAGTTAAGTACACAGCGCTCATTTAGCAAAACAGCGGCACCGAGGTTGGCAGACAAATATGGTACAATCACATAGTAATATCACACTATGTTCAGGGTTATGTGCGCAATGGCTCAACTTTATTTCTACTATTCGGCAATGAATGCGGGAAAATCTACGGCTTTACTACAATCCTCTTACAATTACCAGGAGAGAGGAATGCGAACGATGGTCTATACGGCAGAAATTGATGATCGTTTCGGGGCAGGGAAAGTCAGCTCTCGCATTGGTTTATCCTCACCCGCCCGTTTGTTTAATCAGCAATCATCCTTATTTGATGAGATCAAAGCCGAACATCAGCGTGAAGCTGTACATTGCGTACTGGTAGATGAAAGCCAGTTCCTGACACGTGAGCAGGTATATGCGCTCTCAGAAGTTGTCGACCAACTTGATATTCCGGTGCTGTGCTATGGCCTTCGTACAGATTTTCGTGGCGAGCTCTTTGTTGGTAGCCAATATTTGCTGGCATGGTCAGATAAACTGGTCGAACTTAAAACCATCTGTTTCTGTGGACGTAAAGCGAGCCAGGTATTGCGCCTTGATCAGGACGGCCATCCCTATAATGAGGGAGAGCAAGTGGTTATTGGTGGTAATGAGCGCTATGTATCTGTGTGCCGTAAACATTATAAGGAAGCGCTGGCAGAGGGGTCTCTGGGCATTATTCAACAGCGTATAAGAGGGGAATAATCTTCATGCGCTTAGCTGTATTAGCATGGTATTCCTGATACTGCAGAAATAAAAAACCCGCCATCATGGCGGGTTTTTATTAGGTTAAAGCATCAAACGGTTTTTTTCGCTTTCTTTTCTGATTTAGCCACGGTATCAGTTTTAACCGCTGCAACGTCGCCTTCTTTGAACTCACGGCCGTAGTAAGTATCCATCAGGATCTGTTTCAGCTCAGAGATCAGCGGGTAACGCGGGTTAGCACCAGTACACTGGTCATCAAAGGCATCTTCAGAGAGTTTGTCCACATTGGCCAGGAAGTCAGCTTCCTGTACACCCGCTTCGCGAATCGATTTCGGAATGCCCAGCTCAGCTTTCAGGCTTTCCAGCCATGCCAGCAGTTTCTCAATTTTCGCTGCAGTACGGTCGCCTGGAGCGCTCAGACCAAGATGGTCTGCGATCTCTGCATAACGGCGGCGTGCTTGCGGACGGTCATACTGGCTGAACGCAGTCTGCTTAGTCGGGTTATCATTCGCGTTGTAGCGAATAACGTTGCAAATCAGCAGGGCGTTGGCCAGACCGTGCGGAATATGGAACTGTGAGCCCAGTTTGTGCGCCATAGAGTGGCATACACCCAGGAAGGCGTTAGCAAACGCGATACCTGCAATAGTCGCAGCACTATGAACGCGCTCACGAGCAACCGGGTTTTTTGCCCCTTCGTTATAAGAAGCTGGCAGGTTCTCTTTCAGCAGTTTCAGTGCCTGCAGAGCCTGACCATCAGAGAACTCAGAGGCCAGCACGGACACATAGGCTTCCAGGGCGTGCGTTACCGCATCAAGGCCACCGAACGCGCAGAGGGATTTCGGCATATCCATCACCAGGTTGGCATCGACAATCGCCATATCCGGAGTCAGCGCGTAATCCGCCAGCGGGTATTTCTGGCCGGTAGCATCGTCGGTTACTACCGCGAACGGCGTTACTTCTGAACCTGTACCGGACGTGGTGGTCACAGCGATCATTTTCGCCTTCACACCCATTTTCGGGAACTTGTAGATACGTTTACGGATATCCATAAAGCGCAGCGCCAGCTCTTCGAAATGGGTTTCCGGATGTTCGTACATCACCCACATGATTTTTGCGGCATCCATCGGGGAACCGCCACCCAGGGCGATAATCACATCAGGTTTAAAGGAGTTAGCCAGCTCCGCACCTTTACGAACAATGCTCAGAGTCGGGTCGGCTTCTACTTCAAAGAAGACTTCCGTTTCAACGCCGGCCGCTTTCAGAACAGAAGTAATCTGATCTGCGTAGCCGTTATTGAAGAGGAAACGGTCAGTCACAATCATGGCGCGTTTGTGACCATCGGTAATCACTTCATCCAGCGCGATTGGCAGAGAACCACGACGGAAGTAGATAGACTTAGGAAGTTTATGCCACAACATGTTCTCAGCTCGCTTAGCAACGGTTTTCTTGTTGATCAGGTGTTTTGGACCAACGTTTTCAGAGATGGAGTTACCACCCCATGAACCACAACCCAGAGTCAGAGAAGGCGCGAGTTTGAAGTTATACAGGTCACCAATACCGCCCTGAGATGCGGGGGTATTGATCAGGATACGCGCGGTTTTCATCTTATCACCAAAGAAGGTGACACGAGCGCCCTGGTTATCCTGGTCAGTGTACAAACATGAGGTGTGACCAATACCGCCCATCGCGACAAGTTTCTCAGCTTTAGCGACCGCATCTTCAAAATCTTTCGCGCGGTACATAGCGAGAGTCGGAGAGAGTTTTTCGTGAGCAAACGGTTCGCTCTCATCGACATTTTTCACTTCGCCGATCAGGATCTTCGTGCTGGCCGGTACGCTAATGCCTGCCATTTCAGCAATTTTCGTCGCCGGTTGACCAACGATGGCTGCATTGAGCGCGCCATTTTTCAGGATGATATCCTGAACCGCTTTTAGCTCTTTACCTTGCAGCAGATAGCCACCGTGAGTCGCAAAACGCTCGCGAACCGCTTCATAGGCAGAATCAACCACTACGACAGACTGCTCGGACGCACAGATAACGCCGTTGTCGAAGGTTTTAGACATCAGAATAGAAGCGACAGCACGTTTAATATCAGCCGTTTCATCAATCACGACAGGAGTATTACCCGCACCTACGCCAATTGCCGGTTTACCGGAGCTGTACGCCGCTTTCACCATGCCCGGACCGCCAGTGGCGAGGATCAGGTTGATGTCCGGGTGATGCATTAACTGATTAGAGAGCTCAACTGAAGGCTCATCAATCCAGCCGATAATGTCTTTTGGCGCACCGGCAGCAATAGCAGCCTGCAACACAATGTCGGCAGCTTTATTTGTTGCATTCTTCGCACGTGGATGCGGAGAGAAAATAATACCATTACGCGTTTTCAGGCTGATCAGGGCCTTGAAAATAGCAGTTGAAGTGGGGTTAGTTGTCGGAACGATACCGCAGATAATACCGGTCGGCTCAGCAATAGTGATTGTGCCGAAGGTCTCGTCTTCTTCGAGAATACCGCAGGTTTTTTCGTCTTTATAGGCGTTGTAGATATATTCTGAAGCAAAGTGGTTTTTAATCACTTTGTCCTCAACAATACCCATACCAGATTCGGCAACGGCCATTTTTGCGAGGGGGATTCGAGCGTCTGCGGCAGCCAGAGCAGCGGCGCGGAAGATTTTATCTACTTGCTCTTGAGTAAAGTTGGCATATTCACGCTGGGCTTTTTTCACACGTTCGACAAGTGCGTTAAGTTCAGCGACATTAGTAACAGCCATAATGCTCTCCTGATAATGTTAAACTCTTTTAGTAAACCAGCCGTTCAGTAAAACAGTATAGACAGACCGACTATGGCTTGCGTTACTGCAATTGAAACAGTGAGTTAACACAACGGCATTTCACTATTTGGCTTACTAAAAGAGACTCAACGGGAAAATACATTTTCTGACGCTTTATGCTCTTTTTTGCTTGGTTTTAAGATTACCCATTTCTGAGTAGCAATAGCGTGATCCGCGTCATATTTTTGTTAGGCTGACACCATTCAGCAGACACTATTTCGGGCAATTGTATAAAATGTTAATGGCATATACCTGAATGCTTTTGAGATTATCATAATTGATACAACTCAATAACATATTTTGTTGAAAATTTCTCCAGCAGAAATAATTGTGGATTGATCTACTAAAACGCGTATCTTTCGCATGGTTTTAAATGTCACCTGAAGGTGATTTTACCTGGCATCCCCTGGAGCGTACTGTGGTTCAGAGTCTGTTTGATTTTCCGACTTATTTTAAATTTTTTATCGGCTTGTTCGCCCTGGTGAACCCCGTAGGAATTATTCCTGTCTTCATTAGTATGACCAGCTACCAGACGGCAGGGGCGCGAAATAAAACCAATATGACCGCTAATTTATCGGTAGCGATCATCCTCTGGACCTCTTTATTCCTTGGTGACACGATTCTACAAATCTTTGGTATTTCAATTGGTTCTTTTCGCATCGCCGGTGGGATCCTGGTGATGACCATTGCGATGTCCATGATAAGCGGCAAGCTGGGTGAGGATAAACAGAACAAACAAGAGAAATCAGAGACTGCGATACGAGAAAGTGTCGGCGTAGTACCGCTGGCTTTACCCCTGATGGCCGGGCCTGGCGCAATCAGTTCTACTATCGTCTGGGGTTCCCGTTATCACAATATTTCGCATCTGCTGGGCTTCTCTGTTGCAATTGCGCTGTTCGCGCTCTGCTCATGGGGGTTATTTCGGATTGCCCCGTGGTTAGTTCGTTTGTTAGGGCAAACCGGTATCAACGTCATTACTCGTATTATGGGGCTATTGCTGATGGCGTTGGGGATTGAATTTATCGTTGCCGGAATCAAATCAATCTTTCCCGGTTTGCTGAATTGATTCAAATCTTTCATTTTTAATAATAATGAATCGCATTGTTGACCTACAAAACAAAAATGTAAGGGTGTCAGGAAAAGCACATAATCAGTAAAACATATGATAAAGGCGCAAAAAGACGTGAAATATTGTCATTTTAAATAACTGATAAATATGATTATAATCAATTGCTTATACGTATACCCAGGGTGGTGAGCATAAAAAGCAGGCAATTAAACCTGTTATTTCCTTCACACGATACTATTGGGCTTGCCGTGACTTAGTTGAAATGTTATTAGTACTTTCATTCTTCTCGCAGACGAATGTGCTAAAAAATAAACAATTGTTGTTTTTTTGTTCAAAAAGGCCTTTTCTCTGCAAAAGTGCAATGCAAGGCAGCATTGTGCTTTTATCTTTCTGATTTTATAAGATAAAAAATATTCATGGAGACTGTACAGACAGTGCTTCGCGGCTAATGCTGCGCGCTAAAAGAGAAACGCTTAACAAATTTGCAAATTGTATTGGCGGCGATAACAGGCATTTGATATTTTCCGGCCATTATCTTTATATGCCTAATAATTTGCAGAATAAGCAGCATAGATGAGAATCGTTTTCATATAAGACGACCATCATAAAGAATACGCGTACTTCGACAGGGGAGGTACGTAACTGAATCGACGCAAGATTGCCGTTTGAGCGATCAGTAATAATAAAGTCGGTGATAGCAGCAGTAAAAGAAATCTGGCAGCGCCCAAAAAGCTCCTGCGCAAACCAGAGCCCCGACAGGGGGATGAAACAGGCTGACGTCAGCGTCAGTAATTATAATGAGTGGAGTATTAACACAATGACCAACATCACAAAAAAAAGTTTGATAGCCGCGGGGATACTAACTGCGCTAATTACCGGTAACGCCGCAATGGCTGCTGATGTACCGGCTGGAGTACAACTGGCAGATAAGCAGACGCTGGTGCGTAACAACGGCTCGGAAGTCCAGTCTCTCGACCCGCATAAAGTTGAAGGGGTTCCGGAGTCTAACGTCAGCCGCGATCTGTTCGAAGGTTTGTTGATCACCGCCGTTGACGGTAGCCCTGTGGCTGGTGTCGCGGAAAAATGGGAAAACAAAGACTTTAAAGTCTGGACCTTCCATCTGCGTGACAATGCAAAATGGTCCGATGGTTCCCCGGTAACGGCAGAAGATTTTGTTTACAGCTGGCAGCGCCTGGCCGATCCCAAAACAGCTTCTCCTTATGCCAGCTATCTGCAGTACGGCCATGTAGCCAATATTGATGACATCATTGCCGGTAAGAAACCCATCACTGACCTTGGCGTTAAAGCCATTGATGATCATACATTTGAAGTAACACTGAGTGAGCCAGTACCTTATTTTTACAAACTGCTGGTACACCAATCCGTTTCGCCAGTACCAAAAGCTGCTATCGAAAAATTCGGTGAAAAATGGACTCAGCCTGCCAATATCGTCAGCAATGGTGCTTACAAGCTCAAAGATTGGGTGGTCAACGAGCGTATCGTTCTTGAGCGCAATACCAATTATTGGAATAACGCGAAGACCGTTATCAATCAGGTAACTTACCTGCCGATCTCCTCTGAAGTGACAGACGTTAACCGCTATCGCAGTGGTGAAATCGACATGACCTATAACAACATGCCGATTGAACTGTTCCAGAAGCTGAAAAAAGAAATTCCAAAAGAAGTACATGTCGATCCGTACCTGTGCACGTATTACTACGAAATCAACAACCAGAAAGCGCCGTTCACCGATGTTCGTGTTCGTACCGCGCTGAAACTGGCGCTGGATCGTGACATCATCGTCAACAAGGTGAAAAACCAGGGCGATCTGCCAGCGTACAGCTATACCCCGCCGTATACCGATGGCGCAAAACTGACTGAGCCAGAATGGTTCAAGATGACGCAGGAGCAGCGTAACGCAGAAGCGAAAAAACTGCTGGCGGAAGCGGGTTATACAGCTGACAAGCCGCTTACCTTCAACCTGCTGTACAACACTTCTGATTTACATAAAAAACTGGCTATTGCGGTGGCGTCCATCTGGAAGAAAAACCTCGGCGCAAATGTCAAGCTGGAGAATCAGGAGTGGAAAACATTCCTTGATACACGTCATCAGGGCACCTTTGATGTTGCGCGTGCCGGATGGTGTGCAGACTACAACGAGCCAACTTCCTTCCTGAATACCATGCTTTCAGACAGCTCTAACAACACTGCGCATTATAAGAGCCCAGCGTTTGACAAGTTGATTGCTGAGACGCTGCAAACCACCGACGAAGCCAAACGCGCTGAACTTTATTCACAAGCGGAACAGCAGCTTGATAAAGACTCTGCGATTGTGCCGGTTTACTACTATGTGAATGCCCGTCTGGTGAAACCATGGGTGGGTGGCTACACCGGTAAGGACCCGATGGATAATATCTCAGTTAAAAACCTGTATATTATCAAGCATTAATGGCAATGAGTGGGGCAGGGCGACCTGCCTCACAGTGTCTTATTTTATTGCAGCAGAATACACATTAACCATGTGTAAAAGGCACAGGCCAGAAGGTACGGGCAATGTTGAAATTTATCCTACGTCGCTGTCTTGAAGCGATCCCAACGCTATTTATTCTTATTACTATCTCATTTTTTATGATGCGCCTGGCGCCGGGAAGCCCTTTCACCGGTGAACGTGCGCTTTCGCCAGAAGTGATGGCGAATATCGAGGCGAAGTATCATTTAAATGATCCGATCCTGACGCAGTATTTCAGTTACCTGAAACAGCTCGCGCATTTCGATTTTGGTCCGTCATTTAAATATAAAGATTATTCAGTGAATGATCTTGTGGCGGCAAGCTTCCCGGTTTCGGCAAAATTAGGGGCAGCCGCCTTTTTGCTGGCCGTTATTTTAGGTGTCAGCGCTGGGGTGATTGCGGCGTTGAAACAAAACACCAAATGGGACTATTCGGTAATGGGGGTAGCGATGACCGGGGTGGTTATCCCCAGTTTTGTCGTGGCGCCGTTACTGGTAATGATTTTCGCTATCATCCTGCGATGGTTGCCTGCGGGTGGCTGGAACGGTGGAGCGCTAAAATTTATGATCCTGCCGATGGTCGCGCTGTCACTGGCCTACATCGCCAGTATTGCCCGCATTACGCGTGGCTCAATGATCGAAATTTTGCACTCCAACTTTATTCGCACAGCCAGAGCGAAGGGGCTGCCGATGCGCCGGATTATCTTCCGCCATGCGCTCAAGCCCGCGCTGTTGCCCGTTCTCTCTTATATGGGGCCTGCGTTTGTGGGCATTATCACTGGCTCAATGGTGATTGAAACAATTTATGGACTGCCGGGTATCGGACAGTTGTTTGTGAATGGCGCTCTGAATCGAGACTACTCGCTGGTGCTAAGTCTCACTATTCTGGTCGGAGCATTGACGATAGCCTTTAACGCCATCGTCGATGTGCTCTATGCCGTCATTGATCCGAAAATTCGTTATTAACACTGGAGTTCGCCATGATGTTAAGTAAGAAAAACAGCGAGGCGCTGGAAAACTTCAGTGAAAAACTCGAAGTCGAAGGGCGCAGCCTGTGGCAGGATGCTCGTCGCCGTTTTATGCATAACCGCGCGGCTGTCGCAAGTCTGCTGGTGCTGCTACTCATTGCCCTGTTTGTGATACTGGCTCCAGTATTGTCGCAATTTACCTACTTTGATACCGACTGGGGCATGATGTCGAGCGCGCCGGATACCGAATCTGGTCACTACTTCGGTACGGACTCATCGGGTCGCGATCTGTTAGTACGTGTTGCTATCGGTGGTCGCATCTCGCTGATGGTGGGGATTGCCGCGGCGCTGGTGGCGGTGATTGTCGGCACATTATATGGATCGCTTTCAGGCTATCTGGGAGGCAAAACCGATTCAGTCATGATGCGACTGCTGGAGATCCTCAACTCATTCCCGTTTATGTTTTTTGTGATCCTGTTGGTGACCTTTTTTGGGCAAAACATCCTGCTCATCTTTGTCGCCATCGGCATGGTGTCATGGCTTGATATGGCGCGTATCGTGCGTGGGCAGACGCTAAGCCTGAAACGTAAAGAGTTTATCGAAGCAGCGCAAGTAGGGGGCGTCTCCACGGCAAATATCGTGGTACGTCACATCGTGCCAAACGTGCTTGGCGTGGTGGTGGTTTACGCCTCGCTACTGGTACCCAGTATGATTCTGTTTGAATCTTTCCTCAGCTTCCTGGGACTGGGAACGCAAGAGCCGCTGAGTAGCTGGGGCGCTCTGCTGAGTGATGGGGCTAATTCAATGGAAGTGTCGCCCTGGTTGCTGCTCTTCCCGGCGGGTTTCCTCGTGGTGACCCTGTTCTGTTTCAACTTTATCGGCGATGGCCTGCGTGATGCCCTCGATCCGAAAGATCGTTAAGGAGTGCTGTTATGAGCATAACTGAGACCTCATTCGCGCCAGAGACGCGACAGCAATCCGACCTTCTGCTGGATGTTAAAGATTTGCGCGTTACCTTCGAGACCCCGGACGGTGGGGTGACTGCGGTGAATGACCTGAACTTTTCACTGCGTGCTGGTGAAACGTTGGGGATTGTTGGTGAGTCAGGTTCGGGTAAATCCCAGACTGCGTTTGCACTGATGGGGTTACTGGCGTCCAATGGCCGCATCGGCGGTTCCGCGACCTTTAATGGTAAAGAAATCCTTAATCTGCCAGAAGCGGCGCTGAATAAGTTGCGCGCCGAGCAGATTTCGATGATTTTCCAGGACCCCATGACCTCGCTGAATCCCTATATGCGTGTAGGCGAGCAGTTAATGGAAGTGCTGATGCTGCATAAAGGCATCAACAAAGCAGAAGCTTTTGAAGAGTCTGTGAAGATGCTTGATGCAGTAAAAATGCCGGAAGCGCGTAAGCGGATGCGCATGTACCCGCACGAATTTTCCGGTGGCATGCGCCAGCGTGTGATGATCGCCATGGCATTGCTGTGTCGGCCCAAATTGCTGATTGCGGATGAACCGACAACGGCACTTGATGTGACCGTACAGGCACAGATCATGACGCTGCTGAATGAGCTGAAACGCGAATTCAATACCGCAATCATCATGATTACTCACGATCTCGGTGTTGTTGCGGGCATCTGCGATAAGGTGTTGGTGATGTACGCCGGGAGAACCATGGAATATGGCAAAGCGCGTGATGTTTTTTATCACCCCGCACATCCATACTCTATCGGTCTGTTGAACGCGGTACCGCGGCTGGATGCAGAAGGCGAATCCCTGCTGACCATCCCGGGTAACCCGCCAAATCTGTTGCGTTTGCCGAAAGGGTGTCCGTTTCAGCCGCGCTGCCCGCATGCGATGGAAATTTGTAATAGTGCTCCACCACTGGAGGAGTTTGCCCCAGGCCGTTTGCGTGCCTGCTTTAAACCGGTGGAGGAACTGGTATGAATGCCCAGATCGAACAGAGAAACGTGCTGCTTGAGATTGCCGATCTAAAAGTGCACTTCGATATCAAAGATGGCAAACAGTGGTTCTGGCAACCGGCAAAAACCCTGAAAGCAGTTGATGGCGTCACTCTGCGTTTATATGAAGGGGAAACCCTTGGCGTGGTGGGTGAATCTGGCTGCGGAAAATCGACCTTCGCCCGGGCAATTATCGGTCTGGTGAAAGCGACAGAGGGGAAAGTGGCCTGGTTGGGCAAAGATTTGCTGGGCATGAAACCGGATGAGTGGCGCAAAGTGCGTAGCGATATCCAGATGATTTTTCAGGATCCGCTGGCGTCACTTAACCCACGTATGACCATTGGCGAGATTATCGCTGAACCTCTGCGTACATATCATCCGAAAATGCCCCGTCAGGAAGTGCGTGATCGGGTGAAAGCGATGATGATGAAAGTAGGTTTGTTGCCGAACCTGATTAACCGTTATCCACATGAATTCTCCGGTGGCCAGTGCCAGCGTATTGGGATTGCCCGTGCGCTGATTCTGGAGCCAAAGCTGATCATTTGTGACGAACCCGTATCGGCTCTGGATGTTTCCATTCAGGCACAGGTAGTGAACCTGTTGCAAAAATTGCAGCGGGAGATGGGATTATCACTGATTTTTATCGCTCACGACCTGGCCGTAGTGAAGCATATTTCCGATCGTGTGCTGGTCATGTATCTGGGGCACGCGGTGGAGCTGGGAACCTATGATGAGGTGTATCAGAATCCACTGCATCCCTATACTAAAGCGCTGATGTCGGCGGTGCCAGTACCAGACCCGGATCTGGAGAAGAATAAGACCATCCAGTTGCTGGAAGGGGATTTGCCTTCGCCAATCAATCCGCCGTCAGGCTGTGTTTTTCGCACCCGTTGCCCTATTGCCGGGCCAGAGTGCGCTAAAACCCGACCGGTGCTGGAAGGGAGCTTCAGACATGCTGTCTCCTGTCTGAAGGTCGACCCGTTATAAGAAAAAGGGGCTGATGATTATCAGCCCCTTTTCGTTTTGCTGTTTATTCGCGCCAGAGAATATGGCAAAGCTTATGATCTTTTTCCCGGCATAATAATACGCGCGCGAAAACATCATTGATTTCGCCACCGTCGGTATCTGCCAGTCCAATGACCACTTCCGAGAAGAAGTCAGGATTTAAATCAAAATCCACATGTTCTTGCCAGTCCTCGCCCGGATCAAAGAGTTCCGCGCCGCCACGCTCTTCAAATTGCAAGTTGAAGAGAATGATGTCCGCTGGATCAAGATTATCCGCAGCCAACTCCAGGAAGATGTCATATGCCTGCTCGAGTGTTTCATCTTCGGTAAGGCGGTTATTCAGATCCATTTCCATAAATACCTCTTCGCGTCTGTTGGGCACTTTTTACAGCAACGGACTGAAGAAGTAAAACAGTCGTTCAGCGATCCGATGCCAGAAGGGGCGTTTTACCCATAAACGCGCATCAAGCAAACGTGAACGGGAGATATAATCATCCTGTACCGCCGCCAGATCAGCCCCGAACCCCGCATCGTCAATTACCAGTGTTATCTCAAAATTTAACCACAGGCTGCGCATATCCAGATTTACCGTGCCAATCAGACTTAATTCACCATCGACCAGCACGCTTTTGGTATGCAGCAAGCCACCTTCGAATTGGTAAATTTTTACTCCTGCTGCCAGTAACTCGGTAAAAAATGCCCGGCTCGCCCAGCCGACTAACACCGAATCATTTTTTCGCGGCAGAATGATACTTACATCAACACCGCGCTGAGCAGCAGTGCAAATGGCATGTAACAGATCATCACTTGGCACAAAGTAGGGTGTTGTCATGATCAGATATTCACGGGAGGCATAAACTGCGGTGAGCAGCGCCTGGTGAATAAGATCTTCCGGAAAACCAGGCCCGGAGGCGATGGTATGAATGGTGTGCCCACTGGCTTCTTCAAAGGGCATGATATTGGTATCCGGCGGTGGCGGCAGAATACGTTTACCGGTCTCGATCTCCCAATCGCATGAGTAAACAATGCCCATCGCCGTCGCAATTGGACCTTCCATGCGCGCCATTAAATCAACCCACTGACCCACACCCGCATCTTGTTTAAAGAAACGGGGATCGACCATATTCATGCTACCGGTGTAGGCAATATAGTTGTCGATAAGAACAATTTTACGATGTTGGCGCAAATCCATCCGGCGCAAAAAAACACGCATCAGATTTACTTTTAACGCTTCAACGACTTCGATGCCTGCATTGCGCATCATACCCGCCCACGGGCTACGAAAAAAAGTTACACTGCCCGCAGAATCAAGCAACAACCGGCAATGTACACCCCGGCGGGCTGCGGCCATCAGCGATTCAGCCACTTGATCTGCCATGCCGCCAGGCTGCCAGATATAAAACACCATCTCAATATTATGTCTCGCGAGTTGAATATCGCGAATGAGCGCCTGCATCACATCATCAGTTGAAGTGAGTAGCTGTAGCTGATTACCTTTCACGCCAGCGATACCCTGCCGTAGCTCGCATAATTTGAACAGTGAAGTGGCTACGCTACTGTTTTCATTGGCAAAAATACGATCAAAGTTTTTGAGGTCTTTTAACCACTTGGCCGTAGAGGGCCACATGGCGCGGGCGCGTTCAGCGCGACGTTTGCCCAGATGAAGTTCGCCGAGTGAAAGGTACGCAATGATACCGACCAGGGGCAGAATATAGATAACAAGCAACCACGCCATCGCGGAAGTGACTGCACGGCGTTTCATCAAGATACGCAGAGTAACACCAGCAATCAGTAGCCAGTAACCTAAGATGAGCAGCCAACTCATTACGGTGTAGAAGGTGGTCATAGATAAAAATCCTTTTCAAAACCTTATCTAATGAGTTTACGCACCAGAATTCAACTGGCAAATAAAAACGTATAAAAGCGCTGGTTTGAGTCTGATGACAGACTATAATGGCGTTTCTGTTAAGTCTTGAGTTGTAAAAATGAAGCGTAGTCGTACTGAAGTAGGGCGTTGGCGTATGCTGCGACAAATGAGCCGCCGGAAAGCGCGCTGGTTGGAAGCGCAGTCGCGGCGAAACATGCGCATCCACGCTATCAGAAAATGCGGTTTGACCCGCCATCGTAATGCGTTACTGTTCGCCATTTACGATTTCTGACTATCTGGGCACCGCTTTCGGTGCCCATTGTTATTTAACGCGTCGAACAAAGGAAGTGCAGGGATGAATAAAGAGGCGCTTATTTTTCTCGGTATTGCCATTATTGCTGAAGTGATTGCGACCACGGCACTGAAAGCCGCGGACAGCTTTACACGTTTGATGCCAACTGTTATCTGCATTTTGGGTTATTGCGTTGCGTTCTGGTGCCTGACTATACCTATGCGCACTCTACCGACCGGGGTGATTTACGCAATCTGGTCCGGCGCAGGTATTGTGTTGATTGGGCTTGTTGGCTGGTTATTGCATGGTCAGAAACTTGATCTCCCGGCATTTGTGGGGATGGGGCTAATTATTGCCGGAGTGGTGACGATAAACCTCTTCTCAAAAAGCGTGTCGCATTGACCAGACGGGGGCAAGAGAACATTGCCCCCGTTTAAATGTTAAAATACTTTCTTAAATGGCTTCACTATGACGTTCTGGTATACCCCAGCGGCGACATAGGGATCAGCCTCAGCCCAGGCCTTTGCGGCTTCCAGTGATTCGAACTCTGCAATCACCGTGGAACCGGTAAAACCTGCTGCCCCAGGGTCATTACTGTCAACGGCTGGCATTGGCCCTGCGGTTAACAGACGACCTTCGTCACGTAATAATTGCAGTCGGGCCAAATGAGCAGGGCGTACAGACAGCCGTTTTTCCAGGGAATCAGCGATATCTTCAGCAAAAATAACGTAAAGCACGGAACGAACTCCTTACTTATCAGAAAGCCTTAACGGTATGTGAAAGCCGGGATGACTGCAATGCAAGATTGTGCTCTGCTGTAATCCACCCGGAGAGTCAGGTTTTTGGTTCCAGTAAGCCAACAATTTTGCCTGTAAAGAAATTGGCTTATTGAATATGATTGCTATTTGCATTTAAAATTGAGCCCTGGTTTTTTTGCTGACACGATTATGACTTCAATGACCCTTGATTTACCTCGCCGCTTTCCCTGGCCGACGCTGCTGTCTGTTGGCATACATGGAGCCGTTGTGGCGGGTTTACTTTATACCTCGGTACATCAGGTTGTTGAATTACCCGCGCCTGCACAGCCTATCTCTGTCACCATGGTCGCACCGGCTGACCTTGCTCCGCCGCAGGTGGTGCAGCCACCTGAGCCTGTAGCAGAGCCCGAGCCTGAGCCGATCCCGGAGCCACCCAAAGAAGCACCGGTAGTCATCGAAAAGCCGAAACCAAAACCTAAGCCGAAGCCAAAACCCAAACCGGTGCAGAAGGTCGAACAGCCGAAGCGTGAAGTGAAACCTGTTGAGCCGCGCCCGGCATCGCCTTTTGACAATAATACCCCGGCACGTCCGGCGGCAAATCCAACGCCATCCACGGCGAGCAAGCCTGTGCCATCAGTTCCAGCAGGTCCACGTGCTTTAAGCCGTAATCAGCCGCAGTATCCGGCGCGTGCGCAAGCGTTGCGTATTGAAGGTCGGGTTCGCGTTAAATTTGATGTTACGGCCGATGGGCGAGTAGAGAATGTAGAAGTACTTTCTGCTCAGCCAGCAAATATGTTTGAACGTGAAGTGAAATCCGCAATGCGCAAATGGCGTTACGAAGCGGGCAAACCGGGTTCGGGATTAGTGGTCAATGTGGTCTTCCGCCTCAACGGCGGCGCCTCAATGGAGTAATTATAAAACCAGGGCCTGATAGCCCTGGTTTTTGCCTTACGGTTGATACAACGTCCCGCTTTAAGGTCGGCTTTATGCTATACGCTGCTCTTTTGTAGCACAGGCCTGCCAATATTCAGTATATAAAGTAAATGCCAGTTGTTTTGTTTGCCTGGAAAGCATTTGCAGGGATTTGATTTTAGCTGGGTGATGATTATAGAAGGAGAGATCCATTTTCTCCTGGAGTGACTCAATTTTTTTGAATAAGATTTTGATGGTCACTGCATTATTAGTGATAGTCTCATGTGAAGGGAAATCTTTGTCATTTGCATGTTGAAAGTTTTTAATCACAACACGGATATGTTTTGTCACGTTCTTCAATTCGTCCGAAAGCGATTTAATTTCGCTGAAGTGAACTGTTTTTTGTTTAGTGACGGTGCTATCAGATACTACGCTATTTTTTAAAGTCCGCTCTGTTTTTACAATTTCTTGTGCTGCATCAGGGGACAGTTTTTGGCGTGCTACCCGTTCAAGAATATCTATTAATGCAGATTTGCTGTGATATTTTTTTGTTTCTTGTTGCGCCAGGGTATTGCGTAAACTTTCTGTAGCAAACTGAATTTGGTAAAATTGTGTTTTCGACAAAACGGCAGGCGTGTTCACCGCGATATGCAAGAGTTTTGAGACTTTTGCCGTTTTAACTCGCCCTGTTTCACGAGCGTACTTCGCCGAGACATTATAAAGCGTAGTGAGCGGGGTGTTGTTTGATAAAGGAACAGCCATAAAAATCCTTTTTGACATATTGTTAAACCGGCGAGCCCACCGGTTTGGCTATTGATAAAGTTAGCAGTATAAGCCTCTGGAATATCAGTGTACAAACCCACCCATCCACAGTTTTTCAGTTTCATTGTTCTTCAACGCTTGCGCAAAAACTGCATCTCGTTCCTGGCGCTGCGCAAGATTTTTTATATAGGCTTCCCGGTTATTAGACGCCTGTAGCGCTTTAGAATCCTTTATATCTGATGCTTTCCAGAATTCGGTATAAAGGGTCACAACAGTCGCTTTGATTTCCGCTGAAAGTTTATCCAGCGTTTTGGTTTTGGCAGGGTGATGGTCATAAGTGCTGCCAGCCATTTTTCCCTTCAGTGTCTCAATTTCCTGATAAACGTTTTTCAAATCGCCGGCATGTTTTTTAATCACTTCCTTGCCAGGAAAATCCCAGCCACTGTGGTTATAAAGCTTATCAATAGTGGCGTTTATGCTCTGTTTACAATTACCCAATGCCCCGGCAACGACTTTTACATCCCTGAAATGAACTGTTTTCTGATCGGTGAGCTGCGTTTTTGCCTCAACTTTCGCAGTGGAGCTTTTCTCTGTCGCTGCAAGCTCTTTGGCCGCCTCAGGTGAGAGGTTCTGGCGGGCTACCTGTACGAGATTGTCAATCAACGTTGATTTTCTGTCGAATTGCTTCGAATGTTGTTGCGCTAAAGTATCGCATAATCCCTGCGCAGCAATTCGCACTTGTTCAAATTGTTGTTTAGACAATCCGTTCGGTGTATTGACCGCTCTTTCCATCAGGTTAGTAAGGCTTGAACTTTTAACGCGTCCATTAACGCTGGCGTGGGCAGCGGCGGTTTCAAAAAGCGAAACAAGTGGTGCACCGCGAGTGATAGAAACGGCCATGATAATCCTTATTAAGATGTGTTAAAAATCTAATCTTATTAAGAATTTTATCTTCATTTGCGCCATAAAATATCATATAACGCTTCTTCATTGACGCATTGAATTGTTCGGTGTTAATTATTAATAAAAGATATGTTGCAGAATGGAAGATGAAATGCAGCGGGATGTTTATATAAAAAACGGCAATTTACATTGCCGCCGGTGTTGAAATGGACCTTCTGCGTGCTGGAATTATGGCTGCTGCGGTAGCGGGCGAGGTCGGCCTTCGCTGTCAACGGCAACATAAATAAACAACGCTTCGGTGGCTTTATAGCGCTGTCCAATCGGTTCAGAAGAGACTTTTTTAACCCATACCTCGATATTAATATTTACCGAGGTATTTCCGCGCTTAACGCAGCGTGCGTAACAGCACACTACATCACCTACGGCAACCGGACGATGAAAAGTCATACCATCTACCCGTACCGTAACTACACGCCCATGAGCAATCTCTTTAGCCAGGATGGCGCCACCCATGTCCATTTGTGACATCAGCCAACCGCCGAAGATATCACCATTAGCATTCGTATCTGCTGGCATAGCGAGCGTGCGCAAAACAAGCTCTCCCTGAGGCGTTTCCTGAATCATTGTCATGACTATCTCTTATATACTGAGGGATTTCTGGCGGGATGCTACTACGAATTTGTTGCAGATGACACCTGGGGCAGGAAGAAAAAAGCCGGGAACAAGACCCGGCTTAGAAAGTCAGGATTTTTTTTCATGCTGCGGCATATGGCGATATATATAGACACCGCTCAGTACCGTGAAAATGAGAGTCAACGCGGTTAAACCGAATACTTTGAAATTCACCCAAATAGCCTGTGGTAGCCAGAAAGCGATATAGATATTGGCCAGACCGCAAAGAATAAAGAACAGCGCCCAGGCTATATTCAGCTTCGACCAGACGGATTGTGGCAGGGTAAGCTCTTTACCTAGCATGCTCTGGATCAGGGGCTTTTTCATTATCCATTGGCTGAAGAGCAGCGCGCCTGCGAAAAGTGCATAAATCACAGTCACTTTCCATTTAATAAACTCGTCGTTATGGAAGAAGAGCGTTAAACCACCGAAAACCGCTACCAGAGCAAAGGTCACCAGCGCCATTTTTTCAACTTTACGATAGCGTACCCAACTATAAATGAGCACTACCGCAGTAGCGACGATCAGTGCTGCTGTAGCTGCATAGATATCGTAGAGCTTATAGAAAGCAAAAAAGATAACTAAGGGTAGAAAATCAAGAAACTGCTTCATTCAGGATCCCATGATCAAGGGTTGCCCGCTTAGCGGGCAACAGAAAATTTTACGAACGTATCAGCATATAAAGACGAAAGACATAAATTAGCAATGCTACAGAAATCAAGTTACTGATGGTATTAGCAATAACTGCACCCACTTCAGGTGTAAAAACAGCTAAATAGTGCGCATACATTATGAGCAGTGTTTTTGCAGCCAGCCAACCCATTACTGCCGGAGCGATAAGTCGCATATTACCCCAGCCAAGGCGCATGCTGTTACGCATGGAAGCAAAGATGCCAGACTTATCCTGTACTAACATCACCGGCGCAAATGCCAATAAGATGGCGAGGAGGACGCCTGGTACCACAAAGATCATAATGCCGATTTGCACGATAAAGGTGGTAAGCAGAATTAATAAGAATAATTTAGGCAATACAGGAGCACTGGCACCAATGGATCGCAGCGCACTAACGCGCTGACCAGCAGAAATCATCTGGATCATTAGTAGCACACCACCGACCAGAATCGTATTGCCAATCAATCCAGAAAAAGTCGAAACAGCGGATACACGCAACAGAACCTGCTGCTGTTCCGGCGTCAGACTTTGCACCAGTTCGAGGATACTCACGCGCCCCTCGATACTATCCCCTTCGCTGAGAATGGCGAGCTGCGCTTCGCTGGGAGCAAAAGCATGACCCAGCAGTGCTGTAATAAACGCACATAGCAACGCCATCAGCAAAATGGTAACAAACTGATTACGAAAAAAATTCCCCGTGTCACGGTAAACGGACTTCGCCGTGATAGACATGCACTCTCCTTGAGTATGGCAATGTTAAATTTCAGGTAATTGTACCCTGAATACATCGTCAGTGGCAGCATCACTGCTTGTATGGAAATACATATCTTTGTAAAGAGGTGCTAAACCATAATGCGCCCGGGCGCGGTTACAGGCTTCATTCTCTTTCCCATCTTCACCGGACATCAAAAATTCCCGGCATGGAGAAGGGCGATCGTCATAAATACGGCAACTCGCCGACACCCCTGGCGTCCCCTCCAGTGCTGCACAGCGAGGGTGTTTTTGGTTCGTTCCATTCATACAGCAAAGAAAAGGCGTGAGGGGTTCGGTGAATTGAGCCGGAACCACACCTCCAGCATCGTTTGTTTCAGCCCAGTAGAACGAGACACGAAAAAAGGCGCAACAGGCTCCACAGGACATACATGGATTGAGATCACTCATAAAACACCTGCATCTGCTAACTAATAGAAATTATCAATGCACTAAACTATCTCTGGAGCGTGTAACGCACAAGGGGCGAAGAGGGCAATTTTTTTATCTCTTCACGGAATAAAAATTGATGTAGTTACAAAAGGTAATAAAAGATTTGGCGAGGTAAAAATTATCACAGATCAATGAATGTGAAATTACAGAGTTAAGTGTGATCGGTGATGGATCATTTTATACCTAATTCCAGGTATATTCACCGCGCGAAAATAACCTCAGACATGGAGTGGAAATGAAAAAATTAGCTATGGCAGCATTGATCCTGAGTGGCGTATCTGGTGCTACATATGCGCACGAAGCAGGCGAATTTTTCCTGCGAGCCGGTACGGCAACGGTGCGCCCAATCGAAGGATCAGATAATGTATTGGGCAGTCTGGGAGGTTTTAACGTCAGCAATAACACGCAGCTCGGGCTGACAATGACATGGATGGCAACGGAAAACGTAGGTGTTGAATTATTAGCGGCAACGCCGTTTCGCCACCGTGTAGGAACCGGGCCAACCGGCGATATCGCGACCGTACACCATCTGCCGCCGACGCTGATGGCACAATGGTATTTCGGTGATGCAAACAGCAAGGCACGTCCTTATATCGGCGCTGGTATCAACTATACCACCTTCTTTGATGAAAAATTCAATGCAACAGGTAAAGCGGCGGGTCTTACCGATCTCAGCCTGAAAGACTCCTGGGGCGCTGCGGGACAAGTCGGTCTTGATTACTTAATCAACCGCGACTGGCTGCTGAATATGTCCGTCTGGTATATGGATATCGATACCGAAGTGAAGTTCAAAGCCAATGGTGTGCAGCAAAACGTCAATACTCGTCTGGATCCGTGGGTGTTTATGTTCTCCGCCGGTTACCGTTTTTAGTTTCTTCTGTAAAACCCCTGCAAAACTCTTCTGCAAAACTGGTCATTTAACGGCCAGTTTTTTCCACTCTTTCCCCCTGTCATCATTGTATTTATCCGTCATTGTTTTTGAGCTATGCCCGAGTAGTGTTTGGGTGTCTATTCCCTGCTCCCGGTACAAACGTTCAGACAGTGATCGCTGCTCATGAAAACTGGCGGCGGCACCGTCTTTTTTCCAGTTATACGAAACGCTGTTCCTGGCTTTGCTAAAAGCCACAGTAAGAGTGGCTGGCTTGACCATACCACCACGTTTGGCTCCCGCTCTTGTGTGGTGGTGGTGAATCAGGTACGGGCTGAGAATTTTGTCGCGACACATCGAAACCACATCATCGAGTGAATACCCTACAGCATCACAACGAAGGGGGAGGGGGATCGCAACTTTCGCACCGGTTTTACTCTGCTGAACATGCAAATAACCGTCCCAGATATCGGTAAATTTCATATTACAGATATCAGCCAGGCGCTGGCCTGTAACAATTGCCAGCAGTATTGCCCGCCGTAAGAAATAGGTTTCATCACCGGCTTGATCCAGAATCATGAGCCATTCTTTCAGCGTTAAACGGCTGCGAGTAATTGTTACTTTTGGCTTCTTCGTTGCCTCAGCAGGGTTATAGCCTGGAGGAACCTCGCCAGCCTGTTGGGCTTCTTTAAAAACATCAACAATAACTTTTCTGACAATCTGAGCCATGCGGTTCTGTCCGCGCTCCCGGTACATATCCAGAATATCAACGACGTCACGAACCGTTACGGCATCGATTTCCTTCATTCCGACCTGAGAAATAAAGGCATTAAGTGGGGCATCTTTTTGCTTCAGCGTTGTTACTTTGATTTCTCCTGTCGCGTGACGATCCTTTTGTATTTTTTTGTACTTCTCCACAAATGCCGTAACAGTAATCGATTTACCTGCCGACCTGCTTATTTCATCTCTTGCTTTAAGTAGTTGAGAGAGCTGACGCTCGGCCAGCCGCTCATTTGCTTCCATTGCAATTGCTTTCGCCGCGATTTCATCTGTACCCAAGGCGTGGAATTTACCGGTGAGGGGGTGCTTATAGCGCCAGTAAATCTTTTTTGTCCTGGCATCGGTAAAACATGAAAGCCCGGGGATTTGAACCTTATATTTACGCGGTCTGCCCATCACTCAATATCCTTTTTAATATTTCGCTATCGTCCTTATTAATGACCGGCTTTACGGTCATTCCAACAAATCGCGCATTGACATCAACACGCCAACTCCGCCCCACCTTTACTGGTGGGGGGGAAATCATACCGTTTTTAGCGTATTTATTGAGCGTAGTAATACCAGGAACCGGATCGCCAAACTCCTCTTTAGCCCATTCTGACAGCAGGATCCTCCTTGCCATACATCACCCCTCTTTATCCTTCTTGTAATACCGTGCTTCGTGGTTCTTATAAAGTTTGTAGCTGTTTATAACTATTGGTTCTGCCAGAGGGCCATATTTAGCAACAGCAGATTTCACCGCCTTAGCCATCTCGTAGTCCGCGCTGGCTTGCATGTATGACTGCTTGCATAGCGACTCGGACAGATCACTAAACCTTAATGACTCACGTAACGTGTACCCAAGCTGTTTTCTGGCAGCTATAGCCATATTCGAGCTCAGGATTGAACATCCACGTTCCATATTTTCAGTGAACTGATTTGCAGATACAGCAAATGATATCGTCGCTGTTAATACAAAAATGGGCAGTAATACATTTTTCATTTTGCTATCCTTATTGCTGCGTTTTGTCTTCTGGTGTATACGACCAGTATTTCTCGCGTGTAATTGCCAGTAATGTCGATTTTGCTTTTTCAAGTTCCATGTTATTCACCTTTTAAAAATATAATCCAGTGCGTTTTGTCGTACTTCCCGACGCGCTGTCTGATAATCGGTTTCACGTCAGTTAATTTAATTATTTCACTAACCGGTATTTGTGTTTCGTTCCATTTAAAGACGAGCACACCCTGTGGACGCAGCACGCGGAATGCCTCTTTGAAACCGGCACGCAGGTCATCGCGCCAGGTGTCTTTGCTCAGCCGCCCGTATTTTTTACCCATCCACGAACTTTCACCAACGTGTTTCAGGTGTGGAGGGTCAAATACTACGACCGGAAAATAATCGTCAGAGAACGGCAGCGCGCGGAAATCGGCGATCACGTCTGGCCTGATAATTAGTTTACGACCATCGCACAGCGTGTGCTCTTCTGTTCTGATATCTGCAAATACTGCGCGGTCGTCGTTTTTATCAAACCAGAACATGCGAGATCCGCAGCACACATCCAGTATCGTCACGTTATTAACCCTCCACTCTCTTAAAATAAATGCACCATACCCACGGGTTAGCAAACCAGCTTTCTTCGCCACCGAGAGAAAACGGCGTCGCTCTTTCTGCAGCCACTTTCAGCTTCAGCGCCATCTCGTCGTTGTTAGTCATGCTGCGTCGTCCTCTTTGGCTGGTTTGCAGAAAATCCCGCACTCAAAATCCATATCCTTTATCGGGAGTCCAATCGCATCGGTCGGAAGTTCATCAAGATAAATACGCTCGCCGCGATGCCTTACTAGTCGAACTCCAAGGCGGCGTGATTGCTCAGCGCGCTGAGAAAACACATCAGGGTGAACGCGGCGAACGAGATTCCAGTAAGTTGGAGATGTTGCTTTTACGCATCCGATGCAATTGGCGTTTGGGTAGCCCATGTGATAAATACGCGGCAGCCGAATGCCTGCTTCCAGTAGCATTCGGAAACAATCCCCCTTGGTGTATCCGGCATCAATCAGAACTGGCAGCAAATTTTGCCTTTCCGTTTTGATGAAATTATCCGCACGATGGGACTCATCGGCCGTAAAACCGAGGACGATATGGTCGGATCGATTACTTAGTTCCCAGTGTTTTCTGGCGAGTTTTTTTAGAGCTTTAGTGCATGGCGCTCCGGCTATGCCAGACATGTATCGCTGATGCTCCCACACTTCGACAGCACTGGCGTTTTGAAACATTGGATTAACTACTGACTCAATTTCAACGCCCAGCCACTTCTCAACATCGCGCAAGAACCGGGCATTATCAGAGTCCTCCTCTGCCACTGGATTATTCAGCACGCGGATATCGTGCGTCTGCCCATACTTTTCGATAGTCAACTTTGCCGCTACTGCGCTGGCGGCTCCGCAAGAAAACCAGACGGCGATTGTCTCCTTCATTGTCCTTCCCCTGTATTGCCTTTCACCTGCTCAAACTGGCGGGCGATACCCGCGGCAGTGGAGATAACCCTGCACCCACCTGACCAGCGCCGCCGGGACATAGACAATTACAACAAAGCGTTATTTGACGCTCTGACACACGCCGGGGTGTGGGAAGACGACAGCCAGGTGAAACGAATGCTGGTGGAGTGGGGGCCGGTTGTGAAGGGCGGAAAGGTTGAAATAACGATTAACAAATTCAATGCAAAGGGGGCATCCCATGACTGAAATTAACGCACCGGTTTTTATGCCGACCGTCAACAATACGGTGGTGACAGAATTGACAATGAGCAGCCGTGAAATATCTGAGCTAACCGGGAAAGAGCACAAAAACGTCATGGCAGACATACGCCGCATGCTTGCTGAGTTGGGAGAAGATGCGCTGAAATTTCAGCGCATCTATCTGGATGGCATGAACCGTCAGCAAACAGAATTTTCACTGGACAGGGAACATACCGACTGTCTGATTTCTGGTTACGAAATTAAATATCGAATGGCAATAGTCAAGCGTTGGCATGACCTCGAAAAAAACAGGGCTATTCAGGTCCCGCAGACATTGCCTGAAGCCTTGCGCCTTGCGGCAGACCTTGCAGAACAAAAACAGAAACTTGAGCATGAACTGGCCGCCGCCGCGCCGAAAGTCGAATTTGTGGATCGGTACTGCACCGCTAACGGCTCAATGTCTTTCCGCCAGGTGGCGAAGCTTCTGAAAGCGAAAGAGCCTGAGTTTCGCCTGTTTTTGATTGAACAGGGGATTATGTACCGACTGGGCGGAGCAATGACGCCGCGTGCTCAGCACATTGATGCAGGGCGCTTCGAGGTAAAGACCGGCACCAGCACGGTATCAAACCACGCATTCAGTCAGGCACGATTTACTGCAAAAGGTGTGAAATGGATTGGCGGACTGTGGACAGCATACAAAGCTGAAAGGGGTGGTTATGATCGCACTACACATTGACCCTGAATCCCCCGAGTCATTCATGAAGAGACCGAAGCGCCACCGCTGGGAAAGCCAGAAATACACCCGATGGGTAAAGGCACAGCCGTGCGTGTGCTGCGGCGCCCAGGCAGACGATCCGCACCACCTGATTGGTCACGGGCAGGGCGGAATGGGCACGAAGGCGCACGACCTGTTTGTTATCCCGCTTTGCCGGATGCACCACAACGAACTGCACGCAGGCGTTGAAACGTTTGAACGCGAGTACGGCAGCCAGCCTGAGCTGCTGATTCGTTTTATTGATCACGCGCTGGCCGTCGGCGTACTGGCCTGATAAGGAAATTTTATGAAGCTCGAATCCGCCCTTAAGCATTTCAGTCCGCAGACCCTGAATATCAGCGACAGCGCGCGGGGAACCTCACCAGACAGATTAACAGGCACAGATATTATGGCCGCAATTGGAATGACCACAGCGCGCGCCCCGTTAGGTGTGGCGGCGTATCTCGGTAAAACGGGTATCAGCGAGACTGACCGCGACAGAACAATTCAGGTGCTGGCACGCCACGCGACAGAGACGGCACCTAAAACTGTACGTAAGGCGGCGGGGGATAAGCTGCGTTACTGTATGCTCCTGCTGGCGCAATTCGCCTGGGCGGAGTATTCCCGCTCTGCGGCCACCAGCGCGCCCTGCACCTGCTGTGGCGGCTTCCGCAGGCAGATGTAAGCGATGCGGATCAGCAGACGCTACTGGCGAAACAGCAGCAGGCTGAACTGGCCGGACTGACAGGGCTTGAAAAGGTTCGAAGACAGGCTGAATTCGAGTTGCAAAAAATGGGGCGTACCGGTCCTGAAAATTCCACTTATGCCGAACAGTACAAAAAAGCAGCCGAATCTCAGTATGCCCAGGCTCAGAAGTTAGCAGATGCGCAAAAAGCCAGCGCTAAGGCGACGCGTGAAGCAGAAAAGGCCGAGCGTGAAGCTGCCAGACGGGCAGAGCAGTACACCAGAAAAATGGCCGATCTGAGCGTTGCGATAGAGGTGCAAAAGGTGCGCGCCAGTGAAGGTGAGCAGGCGGCAGAACTCTATGCAGCAGCAAATCAGAGTGGGGCAAAATGGACTGCGGAGCAAAGCAAAGCCATCAGGGAGCAATCTGCAGAGCTCGCCAGACTGACTCAGCGCGCAGATGATCACGTTAAAAAAGTCAGAGAGCAGGCAGACGCATTAAAAGACCTGACCGATGCATCCAGGAAATTTAATGACGAAGCGTCCATGGCAACAGATACAGCCGGAATGAGTGATCGTCAGCGGCAACGTTTTGAAGAGGTTCAACAGATAGATCGTGTGTTTGATAAAACAGACGGGAGCGCTGCTGCTATTGCTGCGCGTGCGGATGCACTTGATGCCCTCGACAAAAAATATAAGGCAATTTCGGTCGCGGAGTCAGACTGGCTTGCTGGTGCTGCACGCGGATTCGAACACTTTAAGGAAGATATGAGTGATATTTCCGGCACGATATCTGACGGCGTTTACGACTCGCTTCATGGCGCATTCGACAACATAACCGCAATGCTTGAGGGAAACAAAACCTCCTGGAAAGACTGGGGGATCTCCGTTCTTAAGGTTATCGAAAAAGTCGCACTACAGATGGCTATCACCAGCGCAATGCAATCAGCGACTTCCGGATGGGGTTCAATTATCAGTGGCTTCACAGGTTTCTTTGCCAATGCAAAGGGTGGTGTATATAACTCGCCATCCCTGAGCTCATTCAGCAATGGGGTTTATAACTCTCCCCAGGTATTCGCGTTTGCAAAAGGAGCCGGCGTTTTTGGCGAGGCTGGTCCGGAAGCAATTATGCCCTTAACCCGAGCCGCGGACGGATCGCTTGGTGTGCGCTCGGTGGCGACTGGCGGTGGTGGTGGCGCGCCAACAGTCAATATTGCTATCGACAGCAACGGGAACACAAACAGCAACAGTTCCAGCGGTTACGAGCAGTTCGGGCGCGATGTGGGAAGATACGTTGACCAGCGTTATCGCGAGCTTATGAGCAGGGATATGGCTCCGGGTGGCGCCATATGGAACATGTCAAAAGGCGGCAGATAATGGCGGTAGAAACTTTTACCTGGTGCCCGCGCATTAATGCCAGCCAGGAAGTTACATTTACAACCAGAAAGGCGCAGTTCGGTGATGGTTATGCACAAGTCGCCGGTGATGGGATAAATACCCGATCGCAGCAATGGTCACTCAGTTTCGTTGGTAATGAAACCCTTATCGGGGCAATAAAGGACTTCCTCGACAGGCATCAGGGGGTGAAGTCTTTTCAGTGGAAACCCCCGCTTGAGCCGCTGGGTCTTTATCGTTGCGAGGAAGGCTACAAGCCTACCGCTTTGGGGGCTGGTAAATACAGCCTTGACGTAACATTTACACAGGCATTCGCTCCATGAGTTTAAATTCTGATTATCAAAAACTTGAACCCGGCAATACCATCCGGCTTTTTGAGGTGGATGGCACAAGCTTCGGAGTGGCTGAGATTTTGCGGTTCCACAGCCACAACATCCCTCACACTGAAGAAGAGATCATTTCCGCTGACGGGGATGAATCAAAACTGCCGGCAAAATCTGTCTGGTGGCAGGGGAATGAATATTCAGCGTGGCCATGCCAGATTGAGGGCATCGAGTCTTCTACAGATGGCAGTAGCGCACAACCAAAACTATCCGTTGCAAACATTGATGGTTCCATCACGGCACTATGCCTGGCTTACGACGACATGCTGCAGGCGAAAGTAACAATTCATGACACACTCGCGCAGTACCTTGATGCAGAAAATTTTCCGAGCGGTAATGACTTTGCGGATCTGTCACAGGAGAAGATTCAGGTCTGGTATATCGATGCGAAGAGCAGTGAAACGAAAGAAGTTGTCCAGTTCGTACTTTCCAGCCCAATGGATTTGCAGGGGCTGATGTTGCCAACCCGGCAACTACACTCAATGTGTACATGGGCTATCCGTGGGCAGTACCGGTCAGGAAACGGCTGTGATTATGCAGGGACGTTGTATTTCGATAAAAATAATAACCCCGTCGGCGATCCATCGCTTGATGTATGCAACGGCACGTTGAGTGGCTGCAAGCTCCGGTTTGGCGCAGATAATGAGGTGTCATTCGGCGGCTTCCCCGGCACCAGCCTCCTCAGGAGTTGATATGAGGAAAAAGACTATTGCGGCCATCATGGCACACGCCGAAACTGAGTACCCGAAGGAAGCCTGCGGCGTTGTCTGCCAGAAAAGCCGGGTTGAGCGGTATTTCCCCTACCGGAATTTAGCTCTCACGCCAGAAGAGCAGTTCTCTATTTCTCCCGTTGATTATTCAGTTGCTGAAGACTGGGGAACGGTAACGGCGATCGTTCACAGCCACCCGGAAGCTACTACGCAGCCCAGCGAAACCGACAAGGCGCAGTGCGATCTGTCCGCGCTGCCCTGGCACATAGTGAGTTGGCCTGAAGGCGATCTGAGGACAATAACGCCGCGCGGGGAATTGCCGCTTATTGGGCGTCCTTTCGTGCTGGGTGTTTATGATTGCTGGGGGCTGGTAATGAGTTATTTCCGGCAAAAGCACGGTATAGAATTGCATGATTACCGCGTCTCTTACCCATGGTGGGAAGCACAGTATCCGGATAATTTCTACCACGACTGCTGGTATGAGTGCGGGTTCAGGGAGATTACAGGCGAGCCAGTGCCTGGCGACATGCTGATGATGCAGATACAGTCTGGCAAATGGAATCATGCTGCCATCATGCTGGAAGGGACTATGATTTTGCATCACCTTTACGGCAGGCTGAGTAATCGGGAGCCATGGGGCGGCTACTGGAAAGAAAGGACAATGAAAATTGTCAGGCATAAAGCGCTCTGTTGAAAAAGGAGGATGCATGGCAGAAGTCATGACAAAAATAGTTCTCGGCGGGATCCTCGGTAAAACGTTTGGCAGGACTCACTATCGATTAATCAGCACCATTCACGAAGCCCCTCGCTCGCTGGCTGCAACCGTAAAGGGTTTCGAGCAGTTCATGATTTCCAGTAAACGCCGCGGACTCACATTTGCCGTCTTCCGGGGTAAGAAAAATATTGGCATCGATGATATTGGTTTTCCGGTTACTGGCGATATTATCCGCATCCAGCCGGTGATTATAGGTAGCAAATCAGGGGGGTTATTTCAGACAATACTTGGCGTTGCATTGATCACGGCTGCCGTATTCGCACCATGGGGCGCAGCTATATGGGCAAGTAATCTTGCATTCAGCATCGGTGCATCTATGGCTTTGGGTGGGGTCATCCAGATGCTATCGCCTCAACCGAAGGGATTGGCCAGCAAACAGGATGCGGACAACAAGCTGTCATACGCCTTTGGTGGCGTAACGAACACTTCCTCCCAGGGGTTGCCTGTGCCGTTGTTGTACGGCAGACGAAGAATTGGCGGCGCTATCGTTTCAGCGGGAATTTTCGTAGAGGATCAGCAATAATGAGTCGTTGTTTAAAACTCACCATGTCAGGATTACATACAGCTCAAGATGGTATTCTCGCTGGTGGTAATGCTCGCGTTACCCTTTACAGGGATGGCATAGTTATTCTTCGTGAGGAATTTTCCGGTAAAGTAAGCGGAGAGTATACCCGCCTATATCAAATTGCTGACAACGGGACGCCTGTAAAAATTGAGTCAGCCAGTGATTGCCCATCTTTCAATGTTGTCGCAGAGTTTGTTAATCCGTTTAGTGAAATAAAACTCTAAGAAAAATAAACCTGACAACCGCCTACGGGCGGTTTTTTTATGGGTGCAATATGGCAACAGCAGAAAAATTAATTCAGGGACGCAAGGGCGGCGGTTCAAAACCACATACGCCAGTAGAGCAACCTGATGACCTGCAATCTGTAGCTAAGGCTAAGCTACTTATTGCGCTGGGGGAAGGTGAATTCTCAGGGCAGTTAACTGGACAGAATATTTTTTTGGATGGAACGCCATTATTAAACACAAATGGAAGCTCTAATTTCAGCGGGGTAAAATGGGAGTTTCGCTCCGGTACGCAGGCGCAATCCTATATTCAGGGAATGCCTGGTACTGAAAATGAGATTTCAATCGGCGTAGAAATTGATAATTCCACGGCATGGACGCGAACAATCACAAATCCTCAACTTTCCGCCGTGCGTGTTCGCCTGAAGTGGCCATCTTTATTCAGACAGGAAGATGACGGCGATCTGGTGGGTAACAGGGTTACCTACTCTATTGATTTGCAAACTAACGGCGGCTCTTTTGTTACTGTTATCAATACCGCAGTAAGCGGAAAAACAACTTCCGGATATGAGCGTAGTCATCGCATAGATCTGCCAGCCGGTGCAAATTCCTGGACCATAAGAGTCAGAAAAATCACCGCTGATGCCAATAGTGCCAAAGTTGGGGATACGATGACAATTCAGAGCTACACGGAAGTTATTGACGCCAAAATCCGTTACCCCAACACAGTTCTGCTTTATATTGAATTCGATTCAAGCCAGTTTAATGGCTCCATTCCTCAGGTATCCTGCGAGCCTTATGGCCGTCTGGTGAGAGTTCCGGATAATTACGACCCTGTAGCGCGTACACATTCAGGCACATGGACGGGCTCTTTCAAATGGGCATGGACAGATAACCCGGCATGGATTTTTTATGATTTAGTGGTAAATGATCGCTTTGGACTTGGTGACCGCCTGACAGCGGGGAATATTGATAAATGGTCGCTATATACCGTCGCGCAATACTGTGATCAGCCGGTTCCTGATGGAAGGGGCGGCTCTGGCACTGAACCTCGCTACACCTGTAATGTTTACGTTCAGGACCGAAATGATGCCTATACAGTACTGCGTGATTTTGCGGCCATCTTCCGTGGCATGACCTACTGGGGTGGCAATCAAATCACCGCCCTGGCTGATATGCCGCGTGATATTGATTATAGCTATACCAAAGCCAACGTAATTAATGGTGATTTCACCTACAGCAGCAGCACGACTAAGCAGCGTTACACGTCTGCTCTGGTATCCTGGTCTGATCCTGATAATGGTTACGCTGACGCGATGGAGCCGGTATTTGAACAAGAACTGGTAACCCGTTATAAGGGATTTAACCAGCTTGAAATGACGGCGATTGGGTGTACCAGACAATCAGAGGCGAATAGAAAAGGTCGCTGGGGGATACTGACCAATAACAAAGATCGCGTTGTGAAATTTTCAGTTGGTCTTGATGGTATGATCCCGCAGCCTGGCTATATTATCGCTGTAGCGGACGAGGATTTATCCGGCAAAATTACCGGCGGTCGCATCAGCTCTGTTAGCGGAAGGGTGATCACTCTCGACCGTGTGCCAGATGCCGTAAATGGCGACAGGCTTGTTGTTAATTTGCCCTCAGGCGCGTCACAAAGCAGAACGATTCAGGATGTGACCGGTAATGCCGTCACTGTAACGCTGAGCTATTCTGAAATGCCGGAGGCTGAAAGCGTGTGGGTCGTGGAATCGGATGAACTTTACGCGCAGCAGTATCGCGTTGTTAGCGTAACCGATAATAACGACAATACTTTCACTATTATCGGAGCGGCACACGATCCAGACAAATACGCCCGCATAGACACCGGAGCATTCATTGATGAGCGTCCTGTCAGCATAATTCCTCCTGGCAACCAGTTCCCGCCAGATAATATCGTCATCAGCAGTTACGCTGTCGTGAATCAGGGTATCAGCGTCGAGACGATGCAGGTTACCTGGGACGATGCCGCAAACGCAATTTCCTACGAGGCTCAATGGCGCCGCAATGCGGGCAACTGGGTTAATGTTCCACGCAGCTCGACGACGAGTTTTGAAATCCCGGCGATATACACTGGCCGTTATCTGGTACGCGTTCGTGCGATCAACGCAGCCGAGATATCCAGTGGCTGGGGGTATTCAACAGAAACCACCCTGACCGGGAAAGTGGGAAACCCGCCGAAACCGGTAGGTTTTGTTGCGACGCCAATCAACTGGGGCATTAGCCTGAACTGGGGTTTTCCGGCTAACACTGCCGATACACTGAAAACTGAAATTCAGTACACGCCAAATGCCGATCAAACCAATCCGATTTTGCTGACAGATGTTCCGTACCCATCTTCTGAATATACCCAGCTTGGGTTAAAGGCAGGACAGGAGTTCTGGTATCGTGCTCAACTGGTGGATAAAACCGGGAATGAATCTGGCTGGACGGACTGGATCCGCGGTATGGCCAACGATAACGCGGACGATTATCTCGGCGATGTTATCGGCGACTTTCTCACTTCAGAAGATGGAGATCGTCTCAGTACTGATATCGATACCAATCTGGAAGGCATCCTACAGAACGCACTGGCGAACAATGCGACAGTTGAACATCAGTACGCGCAATACGGGGAAGTAAGAGCTGATATCATTACAGTAAAAACCACAATTGCAGAAGTTGATAAAGCCATCTCTGAGATGAGCACGCAAGTGCAGGCGCAAATCGGTGAAGTGGTGGCGTCACTGGAAGACAAGCTGACGGCTGTGGTTGATGCTGACGGTGCCAGTGCAATTTATACCCTAAAAACCGGGGTGAGAATCAACGGCCAGGTATATAACGCCGGGATGAGTATTGCAGTCCTTGCTGAGCCAGGACAGCCAGTAGTGACTCGCGTTGCATTCAACGCCAATCAATTTATTTTGATGAACGGTAGTGATGATAATCAGTTCTCTCCTTTTGCTGTTGTAAATGGGCAGATATTTTTAGGTGAATCGTTCATTGATTACGTCTCTATTACTCTTGCAAAAGTTGGATCCTGGTATTCCGAAAATTATATACCAGGCCAGACGGGGACCATCATGAGAAGTGATGGTTCTTTTGAATTGAATGGATATACTGCAGGCGAAGGAAAGTTGACTATCATGAATGAGGCAGTAAGAAGTTATGATCAAAATAATATGCTGCGTGCTGTCCTTGGCAGGTATTAGTGGATGCGCTGCTTTAAACAGTGGCATCAAAGATGTTAATTGCGAAGGAATTTACACTACTTTTGGTGGAGGGTTCTTGAGTGAAAGGTATATCGTTAAAGTTAAAAAGATAAGAATTTATAATAATGGCCAGATTTTTATAAGGCCGAATAATTCATTTCAGGTTCATTTTTATCCCGGATTTATAAATAAGAATAATTTGACTGAATATCAATGTACTGGTGAAGATTATGGCCTACGGGGTACAAGTGTTTGATGCTAATGGCAGAGAACTTACTGGGATGTTCATACCAACTTTTATTGTTGATTACATAACATCTCCAGCGTCCGGATCAAGGACGTATTCTCATATCGAGGGGAAAACACTTAAGGCGTATGAACTCGGATATATGGGGTTTGGCGCTTACTTTGGGACACCACCAGCAAATGTTTCCGTTTCCGGTGATACCGTCTCCTGGTCATCGGTATCCTCACAAGTTCCAATCATGATGGTGTATGAGTAATGGGTTATGGTTTAAAAATATATCGCAATGATGGAAGTTTATGGATTAGCCCTGACGTGACCCCCCTGAATTACATGGGTAAAATCGCGTTTGGTAATGGCCCTTATGCAACGAATGTCCCATCAAACAAGGCGCTTATGATATTTGTTCGTCATAACGGCCCGGATGGTGCCGGTCTGTTTATTCCAAATAATTCCGGTAGCATCTGGACTATAGCGGTAACGAACGCTAATTATGGTGGACTTATTTACCTGTTTTCAAACACGGTGCTTAATGAACATGGCTATGGAATAGCGGTTTATGGGCCAACAGGTGAGATGACGTGGAATACAGATATGCTACCGTTGCAAGTATTTAGGGTAACAAATCCATCTCCGGTTAATCAACAAGGGTCTTTTTATGTGAGCACGGGGGTACAAGTAGCAGTTAATCCTGGTGTGTGCTCGACATGGACGGCTCCTATTGACCCATCCGCCCACATTTTTTTAACGGGAGCAATGGCGGCGGGTGCCTACGGTGACCGTGTATATGGTACTCGTATTGATGGCAGGCAGGTGAGCGGCGGCTCTCCAGCGTACAGATATAAAGATCAGTTCATCTGCATAGATACTTCAAAATATCCGTAACGACTTTGTTATTACATAGCTAAATAATGAAAAACTCCTATTTTAAAGTCGTGCTGTTGCATAATTTTCTTTCCTGAATAAAATTTAGCGTCCAATCGGAATAAAATGGAACTTATCAATGAAGAAGTTTGTATTTTTCACGTCAATATTATTTGCAGGCAATGTCCTCGCCGCTGCAGGTGAATCAACGGTATCACTTGGATATATCCAGACTAAATCAGATGGTGTTAAAAAACAATTTAACGGCGCTGAGGATTTGATGCGCGAGCTTGGACGGCAGGCAAGTGCTGCATACGGCACTTCAGCCAGCATTCACTCTGATGGCTATGAAGACCCGAAAGGTTTTTTTGCTCGTTACCGCTATGAAATAACTGATGAGCTTGGGGTGATAGGATCGCTGGCCTACGCAACACAGGATGGTTCGGTTAAAGGAAATGCTGCGAATCAGACTGATGCAGCCAGTGCAAAATTCGATATTGAGAGCAAATATTTTTCTGCGCTGGTCGGTCCGGCATTTCGCCTGAATGAATACGCCAGCCTGTATGGAATGATCGGCTTTGCTCATAAGAAAGTTGATGAGCGCGCGCACGCGACTGAGCGGGCCGGCAGCATTACAACAACACTGTTTAATGAGCATTACAACGACAGCAAAACCAGTCTGGCTTACAGTATAGGAGCACAGTTTAACGTCTATGAAGGGGTTACGTTAGATGCGGCATATGAAGGCTCAGCTGGTGGCGGTGACTGGAAAACCAATGGCTTCACAGTTGGTCTTGGTTACAAATTCTGATTAACACTACCCCTCTAAATGATAGCCCTCGCAGGCCCGCAGACGCGGGCCTTTTTTATGGAGACATTTATGTCTGCAGGCACAATTACGTTAACGAACGGCAGTAACGCAGTAACCGGATCAGGGACCGCATTCACAACTGATTTATACGCCGGGGATTTTGTAGTTGCCACGGTGGGAGGGGTGACTTATACGCTTCCTGTGAGATCTGTAGAAAGTACCACCGGGTTAACCCTGGAAAAAAATTACACTGGCCCCACTCAAACTGGCAACGCCTGGCAGGTTGTTCCACGAGCAACGCAAAATCAGGTCACTGCAGAACTGGTGGCACAGACAGCACTGGCACTACGCAGCCAGAATGCTGATAAAGCTAACTGGCAGGCGATATTCAGCAAAGATGGAAATATAACCGTTATCCTGCCTGATGGCTCTACGTTCAGCGGGCCTAGCTGGTTATCCATTTCCAACATGCTATCCACCTTAGATCTGGACGCATTGCAAGGGCTGGCAAACCAGGTAAATGCAGATACACAAACTGCATCAGCGGCAGCCGTCACTGCTACCGACGCAGCCACGACAGCAACCAATGCCAACTCCTCATCTCAGCAATACGCCGCCAATGCATCCGAATCTGCCGAGACTGCTACGTCAGCCATTTCTGTTGTTACCTTGGCGCGCGATGCCACTCAGCAATACGCCGCTGATGCGGAAGCGGCAAGAGATGAAGCGCAATCAGCGAATCCTGATAATCAACTCAAGAAGGCCAACAACCTGAATGATGTTGATGATGCAGATCAGGCAAGAACCAATCTTGGTCTTGGCAGCGTTGCCACTCAGGATGCGTCCAATGTAATCCTCACCGGAGGATATTTATCAGGATTAAGCCGCGTCTCTGCAACCGGGCCTGTTAGCTCAGTGCCAGCTACTGTCCCAGGTTATGGGGTATTTTTTAGTGATTCCTTTGATCACGGAGCAAATGGCGGCTTATTCAGAAGCCGAATGATGGATGCGACTGGCACTACAGAATTAGCGATGGCGTCAATTTATTCATGGAAAGATTCCGTCACAGGGATTGCACCAGGCGTTATTGATTTTAAAGATCTGGCTAATGATTATTCTGGGTATTGCAGAATTGACGATATTATTAATGCTGGTAAAAATGGAATTGCAATAATAGGTGCTTGTGTTTTTGATAGCACAACAATAATAAATGGTAGAGGTCTTTCTGCAAGTAGGTCCGGCACTGGCGATTATACGTTTACGATTTCTGGTTTTGGTTTTTACACCCCACCGGGTGGAACAAACAGATATTACCTACTGGTAACCCCTATCTATACAACGGTCACCGACATTCGTGTTCAGTACCAGGGGGATTACGGCAACGAAAGCGGTTCATTCCGGGTTATTACCACAAACGGTAATAATGGTGCTGCGCAGGATGTCAGGTTGTATATCGCGTGTCTTTGCGCTTCATTTTAATGGAGGTCAAAATGGTTACAATTGCTGTTTATATTATTGATGGGCAGGTATATGTCACCAGTGGATTTGAAGAAGATCTCTCTTACCTGATACCTAAAGGGGTCCCTTTTTGGTATGTGAATCGCGAGGATTTTCCAGATACGCCACCAGAGACCTGGGATCTATCAGAGATGGGAGAGCCTGACGGATATGGCGCGAAGGATCAGGATTAATCAAGAAGTGCTTCGGCAAATAAAAGCAGTGGAAGCCAGGCAGCAGAGGGATCGTCTGATTGCCGAGACAGACTGGACGCAAATGTCTGATGTCAGCGACGACATAAAGAATAAATTTCGCCCATACAGAGAGGCACTTCGCAATCTTCCTGAGCAGGCTGGATTTCCATTTGATATCGAGTGGCCTGTAAGGCCCTGACTTTAATTCCCTTCTTTAATCATTACCGAAGACGTCGATTTTATAGCATTCAGGTTCTGTGGTAAGGCTCCAATGGTTGGCTACAGAGTAGATGGTGTATTTTATCTTCTTTGGTTAGACAGAAACTTCAAGCTATACGATCACTCATTGAATATTCACAAACCCGCCCCGGCGGGTTTTTTATTGCCCGGAGTAAATATGTCCGCAGGAACTTTAACTCTAACCAATAACTCTGATGTAGTGACCGGCAGCGGGACAACATTCACTACCGATCTGGTGGCTGGTGATTTCGTTGTCGCTGTTGTCGGCGGCATTACTTATACACTGCCTGTCAAATCTGTAGAAAGCGTAACATCCCTGACACTCATCAGCAATTATCCGGGGGCGACACAAACCGGAGTGGCCTGGAATGCCGTTCCTCGCGCCACGCAAAACCAGATAACTGTCGCGCTGGTGGCACAAACAACAGAAGCGCTGCGCGGGCTTAACTATGACAAGTCTAACTGGCAGGCTGTATTTAGCAGCAGCAGCGATATAACAGTAGTTTTACCAGACGGTTCAATATACGCCGGTCCCAGTTGGAATAGTATCAGCCAGCAGATGAGCGATCTGGATACATCAATCAGCCAGCAGATGAGCGATCTGGATACAAAGATCGGGAATTTGTTTATCGTTGGAATCGCAAATGTAAATACAGATGGGAATGTTATTGCCGGCCGGAATATAACAGCGATAAGAACTGATGTAGGCAAGTACACGATACAGTTATCGTCACAATTAGGGTTGCCATGGGGATCAGATGACTTCGTAGTTTCAATTACCTGTCGTGGTGGTTTTGATAATGAGTACGGCCACGTTACGTCAGTTAGCATTAATGGTTCAGGTCTATTTCAGGCAACAATAAGCACGTATCAGTCGACAATGGGAGTAGGCCAGACTATTGCAGCGGATGTTTATTTTTTTGTTACTGTTTTTGCATTCAGAGCTTAATTCTATCATAGGGACTATGAATACTGGGTAGAAAAACAAAGCTTGACGTCATGCAATCATAAATCTACTGTATGCATGAACAGTATATTTATGAGGTAAGTGATATGCCACGTCGAGACGACATCAACCCCGCGTTCGGGAGGGCCATAAAAGTGGAGGTGACCGGGTTACTGACAGTCACTACAGCCGACTTCATCCGCGAACTGTCTGCCGTTAACTGGAATTTTTCAGAGGAAATCGCTAACGCGTGGATAGTTAGGAACCAGCCAGATTTTCTGGACAGGACACAAACTGATACAGAGAACCGTTACTGGATCCTGTGCAACATGGGGAGGGTTCACTAATGGGATTCCCGTCTCCCGCCACCGATTTTTTAGAGCAGGGCATATCATTTGACCGCGAGCTTATTCCAGTACCGTCTGCAACGTACTTCCTGCGCTACGACTCAACATCCTGGCGTGAGGGTATCAAAAGGGGCGCTCTGTTGCTGGTGGACACGTCGTTGACGCCTTGCAGTGGCTCTCTGGTGATGTGCCACATCGATGAGAAAATTCGTGCGTTGCGTTTTCGGTTGCATCCTGAACCGCATCTCGAAGAACTGGATAAACCGGAAAAGTTCTACCCACTGGCCAGTGAGGATTATGAGGAGCGCGTAGTTGTGAAAGGAGTGATCAGGTACATCATCAACGATGCCATGACTGGGGAGTTTGACGATTTGCCAGTGATTTAGGCGAAAAAAAACCGGCGCGGTGGCCGGGTTTGGTGGTTGATGCAATAAAATATGTTCTGCAAAACTCTTTGCTACGCATTGATATTTAAAACAATTTTTTTCTGAGATTTTAACTAAAATTCATTGCTAAAATGTCGATAAATATCATGTCTATCAATAGCTTAATGCATTACGCTATCACTACCCGTCTGGTATATGGATATCGATACCGAAGTGAAGTTCAAAGCCAATGGTGTGCAGCAAAACGTCAATACTCGTCTGGATCCGTGGGTGTTTATGTTCTCCGCCGGTTACCGTTTTTAGTTTCTTCTGCAAAACTGGTCGCAGTTTGACCAGTTTTGACTTCCAGTGAAACTCCCGGCTCTTATGCAAACGATAATATATGATACTAGTCACAGAGTATTGATTCCCTTCGTTACTATAACGGTAATTTACTGTTTCCTGTAAGATCTTGCTGCTGTTGTTTGGTTGAATTTTGTCAGTTTTGATAAAAATTCGACAATAACAGGAGCCGCTATGCCATCAGTTTTGCCTACGGAAAATGAGTTGCCCCATTATGGTTTGCATCAGCCACTTAATAGCGAACGCACTGGTGCAGCATTAGTAGAAAATATCCGTTCTGTAAAAATCTCTTCAGCAAGGTTTGCTTCGCTTCAGGGACTGCCCCGGCAGGTATGGCATTTTTTAACGAATTTCTTCGGTACTGGCGAAGTACAACCTCAGTCAAAGCCGATAGAGATGACGGAAGTCTGTCATGATGGACATCATTTACGTATCGCTGCTGAAAATGAGGCTCTTCTTAATGGTGAGCAGCAGCAAGAGTTAACGCGACCCTCTTCAAAATATTCTGGTCTATTAGTCGCAGGGATATCACTGCTTGCAACTGCGGGATCGCTGGGTATTTACTACGGCCGGATGGGGGAAGGGGACGATATACCTGAGCGCCCCCCCGGTAATAACAGCAATACGACATCGCTTACAAATACTGAAGCAGTTGCGCTGCCTGTATTAGATATTCACCGGAAAATGGATAGTGAGGCCATTATAGCGATTAAAAGCCAGCAACAAGCTGGTTTCATAAAACTGCCAAACACTGCTTGCTTTGAAATAACGAAGGCGATGGACTTTAAAGATAAAGCATTGGCTGTAGGTAATGCGTTATCAAATGCTGATGTCGAAGATATCAATGCAACAACATTAGATCGAGAGCATTGTTTGCTTCCTGAGCAAGTTGAGTGGGTAAAAAGTGTTACTGAACCCGCTGTAATGGTATCAAAAATGATTAGTGCGGCCTTCCCGGGCATGAACAAAGAAAGTATTTCACAATTACTGGTTGGCCCATTGTTAGTCACTCTTGCAAAAGGTATAGGGAATAATACATCTCAATCCCTCATGCAAGAACGTCTTTATCGGCAGTTAGTGTACACAGCAGAGATATTATTACCCACCTTGACGCCTGCAGAACAATCACTTCTTTACCAGTCAACAGAAGTAAAAAACAGCGCTCCTACTAATATTGATATTGGCAAGCGCTTTGTCAGCATTAATGGGCAGTTTCAAATCAAAGTAAATAATAAAACCTATACGCCGGCTCTCACAGCTGATTCGATACCTTATATCATTGATGAGAAGAATCGTTATCAGTTTATTTGCTATAACCAGCGCTTAAACCAATGGCAATTCGTTAATCATGATGATATTTTTTCAGGGCGTGGTAGGGATGAGATTAAATCGCACAGTATTAAACTTAAACCGCTGTCATTAGGCGATAAAATAAAGATTAATACAGATTATAATGTCTTTACGCTAACCAGAACTGATAAAAAGACAGTTACAGGCGTCTTCGTTGCTGGAGAATTCGTTCCTGTGTGGTGGAAAATGTCATATAAAGGTGTTGCTTATACCAACAATCCTCAAAGTGATAGCGCAAGGTTGTTGGTCAAAAATGATTTTGGTTGGGTGTTTGAACAACCTTCTATAAAAATGGATCGCTACCTTGAATTGTTACTGGATGACAGAATAGGTGTTATCTCCAGATATACTCAGAACAGAATTAGCGCAATAAGCAAAGAGAATGGTTTAAGTATTAGTAATAAAGATCAACTTCTGTTAAAAAAAGACCAGAAATACTATTACGTTTCTAGAAAATATAACTCCAGCCAGAAAAAATATGATTATATTTTGCCAGATTATTCTGGTGCTATTATCAAATATGAAAATGAAGTGATGAAGTTATGCGATGCTGAAGATGCTGTTTTTGCATTTCGTTCTCAACTGGTGACTAATGAAGAAAAGGCGGCAGAAGCTTTCTGTATCGAAGAGCAACTGGATAGTTTTCTTCGTAACAATGTGCTGCTAAGTACCGTAAAACCTCAAAATGAAATTCATTATGGATTATTTTCTGATGATGAAGGAAATCCTGTTTTCAAAGTGGCTCATGACCAGTATGTGGTACGGCAGCATAGCGAAAGGAATCTATGGCTTAAAAAAATTGATCATGGCAACGATCCCGCCACAGATATCGTTTTATGGTTATACGGGAATACCTGGCTAAAGGTAAGAGATAAAAATGATAACAAACCTTTTCGATATATCAAGTTGCCACCCGTTAAGTTAGCGGAGCAGAAAGATAGCCCGCTTAATCAATTACCTGTCAGTATGGAGTCAGAGCTCCATGCGCAATTGCAAAAGCATATTGATGACGAAACCGTTAATAATGAATCGCCAAATATTGCAAACCTGGTCGCTTTTAAAGAGTTTGATGCGCCAGTTTGTTTCCTTGAGAAGGAGACATATAAACAATATTTTTTATTTAATGGGCATTATTTCGCGGCACAATTTGTTTCTGTCGGTGGAAAAGATAATTTTACTACAGAACCTTATTTGAAAATCACCGCAAAGGGTGATTTCTTTACCAGGAATAAATTTATTTCTAACATTGTTATTGAAAAAAAAGGCCACGGCGTAGAGATTAAATCTCAGGAGACTTATCTTGCTGAGCAAATAAATATTAACAAAGCGCTCGCTGCATCCTATATAAGAGATTTTCCCTTAAAAGATTTACGCGGCATGAGCATGATCGAAGATCTGGTTTCTTCTGCTGTGATAGAGGACAATGCAGGCTTGTTACAGGCTCCCCAGCAATTAAGCAGTAAAGATAAATACTTACCACCCGGAGTGTTGGCTAATCTTCTTAAAGAAAACATCTTTACTGATCTTACTTATGATAAATATAAACTGAAGGTTTATTCTCTTATTCCATCTACTATATTACGCGATGATATCGATAGTACAATACGCCAAAATATAGTAGATGCTATCAATTATGTTAAAGATGAGCAGATTGCTTATCTTATTAATACGCTAAAGTTAGATGCGGCTGGCTGGCCAATTATTCATGACTATCTTTCTGGAGCCTTACAAAATAGCAACATTATGTTGACTGCAAATGTTATGGCGGCAATACGAGAAAGTTTACCTGCCATGGCGGTGATACTGGATCAAAACAGATTTAGTCTGGTGAAGTTGGACGACAAGAATTTGGTGAATAAATTATCATCAACCAAAAATTTTATTTTTTATTCTGCCGAAGAAGGTCGATTTTATATCAGCACAGATATTGTTGCAAAACTAGAAAATCCACGAGAAGAACTTATCACGGCAATTATGCAGGCGGCGTTTGCAACTGATAGATTACCGGCGAGTTTTGCTGATATTCTGCATATTTCTGATATGTCCGAGCCATTGCAAGATACAAAAGAACGTTTAATTGATGCAATGTTGCACCATAAACTAACATCGACACAGGAAAAAGACTTAATAAATATAAGTAAAGAATACATTGGCACAATAAAACAATATCAACCACAAGTCGGGATGTTTTTAAGACAGGAAAAACTCGCCTGGCTTGCCAATAATGATCCAGTTTATCTCGCCTATCTTTTCATCAATACACCACAATTTTCTTCACTGCTGGCGCAAGACCTTTATTACTTACTATCAATAGCGTCAACCGCAACTAATACATCAGACCAGTGGATTACGCACTATAAAAAGCAGCGAGCGGAAGTGATGGTAATGACACCTAATCATATCTCGCTCGCAGCTAATGGTGGGCGGCAAATACAGAGAAGAGGCGTGCTTAGGGATCCAACTAACAGAAAAAATCTTGGTGATGCATTTCTACCGCGCACCCATCAAAATACTTTTCTGCCGAATGAAGATAGCGTGTGGTTAAAGGCTAATGTACACGGTATTGCGAAACCATCAGTAAAAGAAGTGCCGATTGATGAAGTCAGGATAGTGAGGTTGTATGATTTCTCATGCATTACTATAAGAGCGAATATAGGGTTATGGGATGCAGTATGGATAATCGGCGATACAATACGCAAACCTATAACTGCGCTAGGTCGCGAGTCACAAGTTATACATCAACATAATACACTGGGGGAAGGTTGCCCGAATGAAGACGATGTTGAATGGCTTAAAAAAATATTACTTGCAGTGGATGGCGTAGCCACTTTTATCATGTCGTTAGCAAAACGGCTCAGATTTGTTTCCTATGCGCAAAGTATTGGTGGACCGGCATTAATGGCACTGGCCGATCATATGCGGGATAAGAAGGTCACCTTTGAGTTCATTGATGACGTCCATGAGCAAGTATTAGCTATGTCGAAGGATATGATTTTTTCACTTTCACCTCCGGAGCGCAGTGCGTTATATGCACAACCAAACAGTAAAGGTGAAATGCCTGAGTTAATCCGCAACAGTTTCTCGACGCGTTTTAGCGGCAAGGATGGTAAAGGACATGTAAAAATAGATGGAAAGCTAAGTGAGTTATGGCATCTTGGCAATGATGCTCCTTATGTTGTTGATGAGCATGGATATAGTCATTTTATCCGTTTCAATCATCAACAAAATGAATGGCAATATATTGAAGAAAAAGACAACCTGTATTATTCATCTAATAATCAACAAGAGAAACATAAATATTCTCGTTCATTAATTGATCAGCCTGATTCATTTAGTATCGCTGCTAGCGCAGACAATTTTAACGAGGTTGTTGTCCCTGGCAGAGCGCCTCTTACTGGTGTCTTTGTTGGTAATGATTTTATCCCTGCGATAAAATTTAGCAGTACTGAAGGCCTGCTATTTTGTACAAACAACGATAGAATAGAAGAAAGACGAGTCCTGATACATAGCGATTACGGCTGGGAATTTGAACAGCCTGATGCACCGATGGATGACTACCTTAATCTGCTCCTGCGGCAAAGCAATTTTGGTTCCACCTACTTACCAACCCGAAAGATCTATCCTATGCATAGTCTTTCCGGGATTAGTGTAATTGTTAATGAGGGTGGGTTTATCAAATATGATAATAAATTCTATAAGACAAAAAATGCTTTTAATGCTGAAGATAAAACGCTTTATCGAGAGTTAGATGAACACCCAGGTTCAGTTATAAATTTTGAAGATGGGCTATTTAAGCTTAAAGCGCATCGGGATATGCTTTTTGGATTGAGAGTAAGGCAAGTCAAGGCTGCGACCATAGTTTCTGAACCAGAAGTTTTTCGTATTGAATCATCAACATTAAAATATCTTAATGAAAACGCACAAACTTCACAGTCTTATCCCGTACGTTACCTTCAACCACGAGTGTCAGCTGATCAGCAAGGTAATTTATTTTTTGTTGTCGATGATAAAAAGTTTCAGGTTAGCGGTTTTAATGACAATCAGATATATATAAAAAGAAAAACCGGGCAAGATCGTAGCGACGATATCATTGTTTATAATGATAAAGACACATGGTTTCGTGTCAGAGATGAAGGAACGAGCGAGGACATAAAATACGAAGCGCTCAATAGTTGCCGTATCGCGCGTTCACCGGGCGCGGGAGCAAATTGTTTAACAGTCTTAATTGATCAAAAACTGTATAATCTTTTTACCGAGTGCGTCAAGGTTGGTTTAAATAGCGAACCACGAGAAGAAAACTTAGTGCTCGATGATACGTTTGATGCGCCGTTGCTTTATGTTGACACTAAAACCTCAAGGAAATATTTATCGATTGCTGATAGTCTTTTTGACGCAGAAATTATTGATGCTGATAATGCGGAAAATCCAACAGGTTTGACATGTATGAAAATTACCGGGAGGCATAACCTTGCGTATCGCCATACGCCTATTGCTACTATTGCTGTGGAAATAAAAGATGGCACGGTGGAAATAAAATCACAGGCCGTATTTATGGCTGAAAAACTAAATGTTGACAGCAGAGTCACTACTCTCTATTTACGCAATCGGCCATGGCAACCTGTTTCAGGAATGGAAGAAGTCGAGGTATTGCTAAACGAAGCGAAATCCACCGGCAAAATGCATGTAGAAATGCCACAGCAAGTGCCATCATCACCCAGAAGGACTGTGACACCACAGCAGCAAATGGCACTCATGACTAAACGTTTTTATACTGTTGAAAAAAGCCAGGATCCTCATCTCCAGGTTAATATATTTAAAATTGATGAGAATTTGTCGACACGTAATTTTCATGAGCAAATGATACAACATACTATTAAAAGTGCCATTAAATATACAGAAGCAAGATTATTCTACCAACTTAATACTTTTCTGTACTATGATTTGCCTTATTGGAAGACTATATGGCCTTATTTGATTGAGACGCTTAATAGTGATAAAAATCAATTCCTGATGGATTTTTGTTACTCTATGAGAAAACGATTGCAAGTCGTTGATAAAACTCTCAATGAAAGCAAGATATTTCTCGTTTCTGCTGACAGTGCTGATGGTGGCATGGTCAGAGTTGAGCAAGAACCAAATGATGATGTAATGTTTATATCAGTACAGGATAGCAATATTTATATAAATATGAATAGGGTTGTTATGGAAGATAACCCACAAAATCTCCCTGCGACTGATCTTTATAGTAGTCTGCTGCGAATAATTATGCGTGCTAAGGGGCTATCAGTTGATTATGTAAATTTACCGAAAGAGCGCGGCCATTCATTGCCTGTCATGGATGCAATTAGTTCGGCAATAGCAACCATGCGAAATAAAGATCTGACTGCTCAGCAACGCCTGAATTTAATGGCTCTATCTCGTTCTTATTTGCAGAAAATACCTGCTTATAATAAAAGGATTGATTATCTATTAACACCAGAAAAGCTATCCTTCCTTTTTCAAAATGATGCTGGTTACCGTGCCCATTTGCTGCTGAATTCTGATTATTTTATTTCGTTAATGTCAGAAGATATTTTTTATCAGATATCAGCAGACCAGTTGGATTCCGAACAAAGAGACACTTGGATGAAAAATTATCTTGAGCGTCGGCAAATTGTCGATTTGCCACCCGTACGCAAAGGAATTCAACCTGTTCGGTCTGGCTTAACAACTGAAGTAATCAATATGAACATTGAAAGAATGCGACATTTTGATGGTGAGATTTATTTGCGGGATGCACAAAAAGTCCCTGAGCTCAGTAATGCAATCGCCAGGCCGAAATTAACAGATGCTGAAAATGCAATTAATGTTGCTTATTTTCTGCGACTTAAAGGTTTTGGAAATATACGTTATCGTGGTGTCGCAATATTTGTGCATGGCGAGGATAAAATGCCTGTCATACATTATACTGTTGTTGGCGATATACGTGGTAGAGAGTATGTGTTTGATCTTACTGCTGGTCGCTTTGCGGAAAGATTTGAAAATTTTGCCGGGCCAGTTATTTTGCCAGAAATTGTTTGGGCGCAGAAATATGCTACTGCGACAGATCGGTCATTGATTAAATATAGTGATTACAGACACTATCAAAATCTTCTGGATCATTTTAATCCTTCCAGTGAGTATATGGCAGGTGGACCAGAGATGAATATCCCGGACGCGATGATTTTGCACCGACCTGCATGGTACTATCCAGATGCCAATGCACCAAAATATATTATGGTAGGGAAAAAATTACCGAATTTACGCGGCTACGAAAATCCTGTCCGTGATGCATTCCGTCGCAGTCAGTTATTGCATATAACCCCCGATACCAGTTGGGAATACTGCATGGACTTACTGGAGAATTCTGAATTGCTAAGCCAACAACCCTGCATAACATTACGTGAAGGGTTACAGAAGTTTATTAATCAGCCTGGTGAGCAAAAAGGCCGCGGTGTATTAACCGGATTGTTTGCCAGTGCTCAAACGATCGAGGGCAATTATGCCGAAGAAAAATTGCTTCGTATCAGGCAGGGGGATCTGTTGCTATTCATGCAAGCCGATGCGTCCAGCGAGCAAAAAACAGTCCGACCAATCCATGTCATGATAAGCGTTGGCAATGGCCGATTTGTGGGTCTGCGTAATAACGTGCTTGAACCTTCACTTGGCGAAGATCATAAGGTTATTACTGCTGAACAATTGGGAGAATTTAAACGAGGTAGATTCCAGTTACGTCATAATCCGTCACAGCAAGAGGTGAGACTTATCGCTGTGCGTCCTAAAGAATTGCAATTGCCAGGAGATGAAAATTTAATTTTGCTTGCTGGCCATACTGCTTCTCGTTCCACTACCCCTAATGCTGCCGTTACTGTGACCCTTGATCTGCTGCAATTTTCCGGGGAACTAGCGGTTGAACAAGTTTTTGCACTCTGGGAAGTGTTGACCCCGATGCTTAAAACGCCCGCCAGCACCACCATAACGGGAAGACCAATGACCACGCTGTTTTCATCGTATAAGCAGGTGTTTAATCAGGCGCTTCTGGGGGAAGTCGCCAAAGGCGAAGTCGTCTTTTTTACTAAACCAGGCGCTCAATATGTTCTGGAACATTTCATGTATAGCCTCGGAGAGGGCAGCTTTGTCATGATTAATCCAGAGCAGTTGGATGAGAGAATATCCAGCCGTAATGCCATTATACAATCCTCAGCGTTCCCTGAGGATATATTTAAGAAGTATGAGGTTAAGGCTGGCTATTTGTCGCTATCTGAATTGCGGCGGGCAGCACTGCTGGGTGTAGATTCGCTGTTCCGCATTGATGGAAAAGTGGTGACAGTGAGATCGCATGGTACAGATGGCATCACCGCATATATGAATCCTGCTGAACTGGCTGAAGTGATTAAAGGTATCGGTTTGCGTGATAAAACGCGCGTTGACTGGTCGCAAGTAGATAACCTGGTGCTTGAATCCTGCTATGGCGCTTATGGACGTCAGCCTGTTGGGCAGTCGCTGGCAAAGTTACTGAATGTGAAGGTAACGGCATGGGGCACCGCGTTCAGTGAGCATGTGCGTAACAGTGAAGATATTAAACTGTATACGGCTACTTTCGAGCCATCAGAGATGACACAGGAAGAGATTGCTGAAATGGAAGAACAGGCCGAGCGTAATTGCGCTTTCTGGGAGCTACTCATGTCACGGTTTGTCTATCAGGAGCAATCGCGCAGACGCAGAGATGTGTCGACCTTTGATCAACTACTCGACAGCATTGAGGCTCTGATCAAAAAGAAAATCACAGTTGCTACGTTTTTAGCGGAGCTGCCTGAATATGAAGCACAGATGTATGTTTCAGAGGAAACTATCAGCAAAATAACTGCAGAGCAGCCGGATGAGGCAGAACGTTTTGCCCAGATATTTACCGATATAATTAATTTAAGTGGTTACTCAGCCACATTATTAAATCGGTATCTGAGCTAAAACAGATGCTCCGGCTATCTTTTAGCGGATAGCCGGAGTGGCATGATTAACGCGTTCTGGTGGCCGCTTTCAGCTCCTGAACAAAGGCTCTTAATTCATCCAGCATGGCGATTGGGCTGTTAATGTTCTTCTCAATGATCTTGACAATCGCTGAGCCAGAAATAGCTCCGGCAGCGCCAGCTTCAACGGCCGCTGTGACTTGTTGTGCCGAAGAGATGCCAAACCCTTGCAATGGCGGTGCGGCATGGTACTCGGCCAGTTTCGTTATCAGGTGTTGTAAAGGCAGGGCTGCACTGTGTTCCGCGCCGGTGACTCCCGCACGAGAGAGCAGATAGGTATAACCGCGTCCATACGAGGCAATCTGGCGTAGCAAATCGTCATCTGCATTAGGCGGACAGATAAAAATTGGCGCGATATTGTGGCGCATCGCGGCCTGGCGGAATGGCGCTGACTCTTCCAGCGGTACGTCGGCTACCAGCACGGAATCCACGCCAACTTTCTCACACTCTGCATAAAACGCATCAATGCCACGGTTGAATACCAGATTGGCATACATCAGCAAGCCAATCGGAATAGTAGGATGCTTCTGGCGGATAACCGCCAGCATTTCAAAACATTGCGTTGGCGTTACACCTGCGGCGAAAGCGCGCAGGGTAGCATTTTGAATCGTTGGGCCGTCAGCCAGCGGATCGGAAAAAGGGATACCCAACTCAAGTGCATCGGCTCCCGCGTCTATCAGCGTGTCAATTATCTTTAATGACTGTTCTGGAGAAGGGTCACCCAGCGTGACGAAAGGGACAAACGCGCCTTCGTCGCGCTCTTTAAGCTGTTTGAAAAGAGTGTCGTAGCGTTCCATCAGATTTCCCCTCGCGCTTTCAGAATATCGTGTACGGTAAAGATGTCTTTGTCGCCGCGTCCGGACAGGTTGACCACCAGCAACTGCTCTTTTTCCGGGTTAGTGCGTATCATCTTCAGCGCGTGGGCGAGGGCGTGCGATGATTCAAGTGCCGGGATTATACCTTCATGACGGCACAAGGTTTTGAACGCTTCGAGTGCTTCATCATCCGTAATTGAGACATATTCAGCGCGCCCAATGCTGTTCAGAAAAGCGTGCTGCGGGCCTACGGATGGGAAATCGAGGCCAGCAGAAATAGAGTACGACTCTTCAATCTGGCCTTCATCGGTCTGCATCATTGGTGATTTCATACCGAAATAGATGCCTACACGCCCGTGTTTCAGAGGGGCGCCATGCTCGCCCGTTTCAATACCATGACCAGCAGGTTCGACACCAATCAAGCCTACCTCAGTTTCATCAATAAAATCAGCAAACATGCCAATGGCGTTAGACCCGCCGCCAACGCAGGCAATAACCGCATCGGGGAGGCGTCCCTCTTTTTCGAGGATTTGCGCTTTCGTCTCTTCACCGATCATGCGCTGGAATTCACGTACGATGGTTGGGTAGGGATGTGGCCCGGCCGCTGTACCGAGCATATAGTGAGCTGTTTCATAACTCGCTGACCAGTCACGTAGCGCTTCATTACAGGCATCTTTCAGCGTCGCCGAACCGCTATGTACCGGGATAACTTCAGCGCCCATCAAACGCATACGGAAAACATTCGGTGACTGGCGTTCAACATCTTTTGCACCCATATAGATGCGGCATTTCAGACCAAGTAGCGCACTGGCTAATGCTGAGGCAACACCATGCTGACCCGCGCCGGTTTCGGCGATAATTTCCGTTTTGCCCATGCGTTTCGCCAGCAGCGCCTGTCCCAGGACCTGGTTAGTTTTGTGCGCGCCGCCATGCAGAAGATCTTCACGTTTGAGATAGAGCGTGGTACGTGAGCCTGCGGTAATATTCTGGCATTTCGTCAGCGCAGTCGGACGACCTGCATAGTTCTTTAACAGATCGTTAAACTGGCGCTGAAACTCGGCGTCACTCTGTGCACTGACAAACGCCTCTTCCAGTTGACGCAGCGCCGGCATCAGAATTTGCGGCACAAACATACCGCCAAACTCGCCGAAGTAAGGGTTTAATAATGTCGTCATTGTCTTTTTCCTTAATAAGCGCGCAGCGTGCGAAATACCGAGGCCAGTTTGCTGGCATCTTTGATTCCCGGTTCCGACTCTACACCTGAATTAAAATCAAGCCCGGCACAGCCCATTTTGGCTGCTTGTACGCAGTTATCCGCACCCAGGCCCCCTGCAAGCAGCACATTATCGAGTTGTGCGCCTTCCAGCAGTGACCAGTCGAAGCGCTCGCCGCTGCCGCCCTGACCATTATCAAACAGATATTTATCAACCTGGCGCAGAGTCCGTGGCGGTAAAGTATCTTTGACACTTAATGCCTTCCAGATTTGTGTCTGTACTGGGAGCTGTGTCCGTAACGCGTCGATGTATGCCTGATCTTCATCACCATGTAACTGCACTGCAGCCAGACCCAGTTTAGCCGCTTTGGCAGCGACATCTTCAACAGCGGTGTCGCGGAACACACCCACATATTGAAGTGGCGCGCCTTGCATCACGGCTTGCGCCGCTATTTCGTCCACTGTGCGCGGCGAGGTTGGCACGAAAATCAGCCCACCATAAATAGCCCCGGCTTCGAAAGCGGTACGGGCATCCTGTGGTCGGGTTAAACCACACACTTTATTTTCACCCAACAATACGCGTTTGACGGCAGTTTCAAGGTTGTCATGGGACATTAGCGCTGAGCCAATCAGAAACCCATTAACAAAGTTACTTAATTCGCGCACCTGGGCGTAGCTATTAATGCCTGACTCACTGATCACCGTTACACCTGCCCCCAGTCTCGGTGCCAGTTGTCGGGTACGGTTAAGATCAATCGACAGATCGCGCAGATCGCGGTTATTGATACCAACCACTTTTGCCTTAAGCGTAATAGCGCGCTCCAGCTCCTCTTCATTGCTGACTTCGGTGAGCACACCCATATTCAGGCTATGCGCGACGGCGGCAAGTTGACGATATTGCTCATCGTCCAGTACCGAGAGCATTAACAGACAGGCATCGGCCTGGTAGTAACGCGCCAGATAAATTTGGTAAGGATCAATGATAAAATCTTTACAGAGGATAGGCTGTGGTGCAATCCCGCTGACAATCGGCAGAAAATCAAAGCTGCCCTGAAAGTATTTTTCATCGGTCAGAACGGAAATCGCAGAGGCATGGTGTTTATAAACATTGGCAATGCGTGCCGGATCGAAATCATCACGAATAACGCCCTTCGACGGAGATGCCTTTTTGCACTCCAGAATAAACGCGGTACGTGTGCCTGCCAGCGCTTCATAGAAACTGCGCATACTGGGAACCACCTCATTCTGAAACTTGGTCAGCGGTTGCTGTTCCTTGCGCGCCGCAATCCACACGGCTTTATCAGCCACAATTTTAGCTAATACGGTTTGCATTATTTATCCTCTTGCCGCCAGTGCGGTGACTTTGTCATAGGCTGCTCCGCTATGCAGCACCTCCAGCACTCTTTGCGCATTAGCCTGCAAATCTTCCTCACCATGCAGACGCATTAACATCGCTACGTTAGCTGCCACGGCGGCTTCATGCGCTGGATCTCCGTTACCTTGTAATAAGCGCGTGAGAATGTCACGGTTTTCTTCCGGCGTGCCGCCTGCCAGCGCCTCCTGGTGATAAGGCGTCAGGCCAAAGTCTTCCGCGGTGAGTTGATAGCTTTTAATATCACCTTCATTCAGTTCGGCAACTAACGTAGGCGCATGGAGAGAGACTTCATCCATTCCGCCGCTATGCACGACTGCCGCACGCTGATAACCCAACACGCGTAAGGTTTCAGCAATCGGCAGTACTAACTCCGCACTATAGACGCCAATGAGTGCCAGCGGCGGATGGGCTGGGTTAATCAGCGGCCCCAGCACGTTGAAAAGCGTACGGGTTTTCAGCTGTTGACGTACCGGCATCGCATGGCGGAAACCGGTGTGATACTTCGGCGCAAAGAGGAAACAGACGCCAAGGTCATCAAGAGCGGTGCGTGATTTATCCGCATTCATATCAAGATTAATGCCAAACGCGGCCAATAAATCAGAAGAGCCGGAGCGGCTGGAGACGCTGCGATTACCATGCTTGGCGACCTTTAAACCACAGGCGGCGGCAACGAATGCGCTGGCCGTTGAAATATTGATGCTGTTACTGCCATCGCCACCGGTGCCGACAATATCGGCAAACGGGTAATCGGGGCGCGGAAAGGGGGCGGCATTTTCCAAAAGCGCAGTGGCTGCTCCGGCAATTTCATTCGGATGCTCACCGCGGATCTTCATGCTAACTAAAGCTGCTGCGAGTTGCTCTGGTTTCAGCTCGCCACGTACCACAGCAGAAAATAGCTGGTGGCTCTCTTGTTGGCTTAAGGTTTGCGCCTGGTAGAGTTTTTCCAGAATGGGTTGCAACGTGTTGGTCTGTTCCAGTTTTTGTTGTGCCCACGCGAGGGTTTGTTCCAGCAACTTAGCCCCTTGCGAAGTCAAAATAGATTCGGGATGGAACTGAAAACCGCAGACGCGATCGGTATCGTGCCGGACAGCCATCACCATGCCGTTAAAATGAGCGTTAATCGTCAATCCCGCAGGAATATTGCTGCCTACTAAGGAGTGGTAACGCGCCACTGGCAGCGGGTTGCTTAGCCCGGCGAACATCGCCTGACCATCATGCTCAATACTCGAAGCCTTACCATGTAAAATTTCACCGGCCTGACCGACATAGCCGCCGTAGGCTTCAACAATAGCCTGATGGCCGAGGCAGATGCCGATGATCGGTAATTTGCCGCGCATACGTGTCAGTAGCTCAGGCATACAACCCGCTTCTGACGGTGCGCCAGGGCCGGGGGAGAGCATCAGTACCGGATTTTTCATCGTCGCCAGACGATCAATTAACGTTTGTGCTGGTACATGGTTGCGGTAGATCACCACATTATGGCCGCTCGCGCGCAGTTGGTCCGCCAGGTTATAAGTAAAGGAGTCGATGTTATCGAGCAGCAGAATATCAGCCATTAGAAGATCTCCTGTGCATGATGGGCGGTGGCGATAGCACGCAGGACGGCGCGCGCTTTATTGCGGGTTTCATCGGCTTCAGACTGAGGAACGGAATCCAGCACGATCCCGGCGCCAGCCTGCACCGTAGCAATACCGTCTTCAACCCATGCGGAGCGAATGACGATGCAGGTATCCAGATCGCCATGGGCGGTAAAATAACCCACTGCGCCACCGTAGCTGCCGCGACGCGAACCTTCAGCCTCGGCAATAAGTTGCATAGCTCGCACTTTCGGCGCACCGCTGAGCGTTCCCATATTCATGCAGGCACGGTAGGCATGCAGGGCATCAAGATCGTGGCGCAATTCACCCACTACCCGTGACACCAGGTGCATCACGAACGAGTAGCGATCAACTTTCGTCAGGTCGGCAACATAACGGCTGCCCGGCGTACAGATACGCGCCAGATCATTGCGCGCTAAATCAACCAACATTAAATGTTCCGAAAGCTCTTTATGATCGGTACGCATTTCCAGTTCAATACGGCTGTCGAGGTCTCTGTCCAGTGAACCGTCAGCGCGTCGTCCACGCGGACGCGTACCAGCGATCGGGTAGATCTCAATCTGGCGCGAGGTGGCATCATATTTAAGGGAGCTTTCAGGCGAGGCGCCAAACAGGGTGAAATCCTCATCTTGCATAAAAAACATATACGGGCTGGGATTGCTCTTTTTTAATACCTCATATGCTGCCAGTGGTGAGGGGCAAGGCAAGGTAAAACGACGAGAGGGAACGACCTGGAAAATCTCCCCAGCGCGTATCTCTTTTTGCATGGAACGCACCACGGCACCGAACTCCTCGTCGCTCTGATTGCAATCGCAGCGCATATGCTCGACTGTGTGGACCGGCAGAGGGGCGGCTTCTCTATCAAGCTGTTGTTGCAATTCGTGGATACGCAGAGCCAGACGATCCTTTTCGCCGGGAGACGAACTAAACAGCGAGGCCTGAATACGAGTCTGTTTCTTCTGGTGATCGATCACCAGAAGCGTTTCTGCAAGGTAAAAGCAATAGTCCGGACAGCGCCGATCGTGCGTTAACTCTGGCAATGCTTCAAACCCGGCCACCAGGTCGTAGGCGAAAAGACCACCAAAAAACATCGCTTCGCGCTCATCAACGGGTACATCAACCACCGACTGCAGCAGGCGAAACGTATCAAATACAGAAAGCGAACAGAGGCGGGCATCTTCATCCAGCAGGGTGCTTACCGGTGGAAAGCGTAGCTCGCGACCATCCGCTAAAATTTTCTTTTCTACGCCCGCAGGTAAGGCTGCATCAAGTAATGGCAGCAGTGAAGCGCCATTGGTAGTTAATGCTTTAATGGTGACGGTGTCACCTAAAGCGGAAATGCGCAGCGCGCTATCCACCAGTAACAGGCTTTTTAAGTCATCTTTGCTGTCGATATCCGCTGATTCCAGCAGCAGCGTGGCCGGGCGAGCGCCGCAAAGCTGATGGAACAGTGCTGTAGGATTTCCGCGGTAACGGGCATTACAGGTCAGCAGTTCGAGTGCCGTTGTTTGCATTTGCATAATCGCTCTCATCTATATGTTCAAAAAAAGGCCCGCTGGGTAGGCGAGCCTGGTATCGGTATGCTGAATACGCACGTGATCTCACAGCCCTTGTCAGGGAGTGCGCCACCAGCGGAGAGCAGAGAGAGGAGTATTCATTAGCGGATACCTTTTTGTGTGAACTTGTGTACTAGTTAACTAGTTCATCGCAAGAAAGTCAACCCCCGATTTCAGAAAACGCGAGCTTACCGTTATGATAGGCGCTAATAAATTTCTGTATAAATCAGCGGAGCCGCTTTGAGCGACACGAATTACGCCAATATTTACGACCTGCATTGCCATACCTCGGCCTCCGATGGTCTTCTCTCTCCTGAACAGTTAGTACATCGCGCAGTGCAGATGCGAGTGGGTACACTGGCCATTACCGATCACGATACAACAGATGCAATTCCCGCAGCCCGGGCAGAGATTGCGCGAGCGGGTCTCAATCTGCAACTTGTCAACGGCGTGGAGATCTCCACGGTATGGGAGAATCACGAAATTCACATTGTTGGGCTGAATATTGATATTACTCATGAGTCGTTACGTGAGTTTTTAGCGCTACAGTCGCAACGCCGTACTCAAAGGGCACAATTGATCGCTGAACGCCTGGAAAAAGCCCATATTCCAGGGGCGTGGGAAGGGGCTCAACAACTCGCGCAAGGCGCGAATGTTACGCGTGGACACTTCGCCCGTTTTTTAGTTGAACAAGGTAAAGCCAACAACATGGCTGATGTGTTCAAAAAGTACCTCGCGCGCGGGAAAACGGGATACGTTCCGCCGCAGTGGTGTACAATAGAACAAGCTATTGAAGTGATTCATCATTCTGGCGGCATAGCGGTTTTGGCCCATCCGGGACGCTATGATTTGTCCGCTAAGTGGTTGAAAAGACTGCTGGCGCATTTTGTACAATACGGCGGTGACGCGATGGAAGTCGCGCAATGCCAGCAGGCTCCCAACGAACGTACTCAACTTGCTAGCTACGCGCAGCAGTTTGGTCTACTTGCTTCGCAAGGCTCTGATTTTCATCAGCCTTGCCCGTGGATTGAACTGGGACGTAAGCTATGGCTTCCTGCTGGCGTGAATGGCGTCTGGCAACGTTGGGAGCAGCCGCTAAACACCGAAGAGAGGGAAGTATGAGTCAGTTTTTTTATATTCATCCGGACAATCCCCAACCGCGGTTAATTAACCAGACGGTAGAAATTGTGCGCAAGGGCGGGGTTATTGTCTATCCCACCGACTCTGGTTATGCGCTGGGGTGTAAGATTGAAGACAAAAGTGCGATGGAGCGAATCTGCCGCATCCGTCAACTGCCGGATGGTCATAACTTCACCCTAATGTGTCGTGACCTGTCGGAGTTATCGACCTATGCCTATGTAGATAATGTCGCCTTTCGTCTGATCAAGAATAATACTCCGGGCAATTACACCTTTATCCTGAAAGGGACCAAAGAGGTGCCACGTCGCTTGCTACAGGAAAAGCGGAAAACCATCGGCCTGCGCGTGCCTTCAAACGCCATTGCCCTGGCGCTACTGGAGACATTGGGTGAGCCGATGCTGTCGACGTCGTTAATGCTGCCAGGCAGTGATTTTACTGAATCGGATCCAGATGTGATTAAAGATCGTCTGGAGAAAATGGTGGATTTGATTATTCACGGTGGTTATCTCGGCCAGCAACCCACCACGGTGGTAGACTTAACTGATAATACACCAGAGGTTATTCGCGAGGGTGTTGGCGACGTTAAACCTTTCCTGTAAGAGAGCAACAACATACAGTGATACTCAGTGCTGCTATCACACTACGCCCGTTGTTTAACCACCAACGGGTATGATGGTTTTATTGTCTAAATTCAGCGGGAAGAGGAAAGGCTGGAGGGTTCCAGCCTTTGCGGTCATCTCACTTTTTTGAAGATGAGCAGGATCAAAGGGACGCAGACAGCGAAACCAACGGTAGAGGCTGCTGCTGAATCATTATGATTTTGCACCAGTGTTTTAACTAACCAGGTGCATTGAGAGAGCGTGAAATCGTCGCCCTGGCTCGTTGTCTCTGAGAAGTTCACAACAAACACCAGATCGAAGTAAAGCACGATAACGTAATACGCTACACAGATAAGCGCGATACTCGCCCACCTGATCCAGAACTTCTTATTCATCATCGTAAGTACTTCCTAATGAGCCACCTACAGTAGCGCCAGAATAGGGAGAAGCAGAACCCGCGACTGTAGCAAAATCAGCACCTACTTGCTGAATTCTTGCGCTCCCGCCCAACGGCTGAGGTTTTTTGTTCTCGATATTCGGATAGGTGTTCTTAAAAATATTCGTCATTTCGACAACAGTTATAGATGAGAACTGAGAGCCTTTGACTAAGAGATACCTTTGAAGCGATGCGGGAACGGTGAAATCTTCTTCTGATTCGATAGGTAACTGTGTTGTTGCGGATTTGTACCCAGTATCAAAGATTTTCGAGCCTGCAAACTTTATCCCTTCAACGGAATGAGTGGTGCAGTTATTTCCCGTCACATCATACTTGTCGATTGTATGACCTCTTCGTTTAGTACCTTCCTGCATTTTTGGTGTTTGAATTGGTGGGGTACCGCCGTTCCATAAGTCTTCAAAGAATTGTCTTGTCTTTGTCGAATTGGCATCAGTTATACGGAAGACACGAGCGCTCTTCTCATAGAGTTCGTATCGGTAGTATTTGCGGGCATCTTCACCTTCAAAGAAATCTAAAATCCCATCTCCGGAAGAGTGCTCCGGTCTGTTCTTCCGTAGCGACCATAGGTGTATAGATAGACGTCGTTGTTATCATGTACCGAAACAAAAACATGCCCTGCGCTGTGGTTTCAGTCCAGAGATAAACACCGTTTGAGAGTATGTAATCCTCTGGCCCGCAGGTTTCAGCAAAGTTATTTTTCTTCTTCGCTGCTTGTGCATGCTGTTCAGACTCTGCAACTTTTTCAGGTTTAGATGCAGCTTTCGCCGCTATCGGAACTGCTTTTACTGGCGCATCCTGGTAAGGGCCATGCCCAGGTCTGAGAGGGGATGAAATGTGCTTTGCATGGACAAGTTGAACGGCTGTAAAGCGTGCTAGCAACATGCATACCATCAACTATGTCACCCGGATGGCCTCCTGCGATGTGGAAGACTCCAGAATGTTTACCACAAGACACTTTATGACCATTTAAGGCTGCATCGTTACCAGCAAACGCTTTTCTTCTTGTACCTTCGAGGATCTGCCCACCGCAAGTTGTCCTGTCCCCTTTGACTAACCAATATCCCATTGTCGGATCTCCTACAGTGAAGGCGGTGAGAGGAAATCGACATGCATTGCGGGGGTATCGTCCAACTGACAGAGAAGTGCCAAATTTTGCGCGGTGCTGACGATAACATCGCCATTATCAAGCTGGCTTCCTGCCATTTTCTGCAATGAGCGATCTTTCATGTCTTCAATGTGAGAGTTCAAAAACTGGAGTTCTTCAGTATCTGCATTAGCCCAACATTCAGCAGGGAAGGAATTTTTCAGGGTGTGGATAACAGTTGAAGAGATTGCGTTGGTGTATTGCTGCATAATTCCCTCTATTTACAGTCAATTAGTCTCCCTACAACGGTCATTGTATAAATAACATCCTTCGTCGGGAAGTATTTTTTCTAAAATAAAAACGTGTTTCAAAATATTCAAATAATAAATGTTTGAATGAATTCTATTCATTATCCGCAGTATCAAAGGTTTTAATTGCTGGATAGTGTTTTGACTTGGTTATGAAGTACTGTACTACTGATGTAAACGCAAAGGAGCTTACCTCCAGGTGGCTGTAGCGCTTCTGGATTATTGAGGGTATTGAACGCGGCGAAACTGCATAAAGGAATGTGAAAGCTCGATTGCCAGGCTGATTACTTCCTGGATTACTGGAGGGTGGGTTGTTTTGTCTCGACGCCCAATCGCGGCTCAGATTTCAGCTTTACTTACGCTAGCGGTGAATCTGGAAAGATTTGCTTATGCCATTGTCGCAATTCTGGGATACATTTCACTTTATCAACATCTCCCTGCAGCGATCTCCGCAGGTTATTGTCAAAGTCTTGCTTAGTGGCAGCGTGGTAGCCCTGAATCTTGAGTTTAAATTGCTTCAACAACCAGTCAGTCCAGGACTTAGACGTACAAAACTTGTTGAATCATTTAGTATAAAATTCATGTAATATGTGCGCCCACGATTCATTATGTGTGACATGCTGTACACCAAAAAATAATCACATATCAGTGAGTTAAGTTGAATTTTGGCCTAACTTGTTGTTTTCAAAAGTATACCAGACGCCTGTGAAGGCGACACCTTAAGGAAGCTCTATGAGCGAGAAATTACAGAAAGTGCTGGCGCGAGCTGGCCACGGTTCCCGCCGTGAAATCGAATCAATTATCGAAGCCGGCCGCGTGAGCGTCGACGGTAAAGTTGCTACGCTGGGCGATCGCGTGGAGGTTACGCCGGGGCTGAAAATCCGTATTGATGGTCATCTTATCTCAGTAAAAGAGTCTGTTGAGCAGATCTGTCGCGTGTTGGCGTACTACAAACCTGAAGGTGAGCTCTGTACCCGTAACGATCCGGAAGGGCGCCCAACGGTGTTTGATCGGTTGCCGAAACTGCGTGGCGCACGCTGGATCGCGGTCGGTCGTCTGGACGTCAACACCTGCGGTTTGTTGTTGTTCACGACCGATGGTGAACTGGCCAACCGTCTGATGCATCCGAGCCGGGAAGTTGAGCGCGAATACGCAGTGCGCGTGTTTGGCGAAGTTGATGATGCAAAATTGCGCGAACTGGCACGAGGTGTTCAGTTGGAAGATGGCCCGGCGGCGTTTAAAACCATCAAATTCAGCGGTGGTGAGGGTATCAACCAGTGGTACAACGTCACCCTGACCGAAGGGCGTAACCGTGAAGTTCGTCGGCTGTGGGAAGCGGTAGGGGTTCAGGTAAGCCGTCTTATCCGCGTGCGTTACGGCGATATTCCACTGCCGAAGGGGCTGCCCCGCGGAGGCTGGACAGAACTCGATCTGGCGCAAACTAACTACCTGCGCGAGCTGGTGGGTCTGCAGCCTGAAACCAAATCAAAAGTGGCGGTGGAAAAAGATCGCCGGCGAATGAAAGCCAATCAGATTCGTCGTGCGGTAAAACGCCACAGTCAGCCTGGCGGTAACCGTCGTAGTGGCGGTGGTCGTAATAATAACGGCTAAGGTTTACCAGAAGGGGCGAAAGCCCCTTTTTCATTTAATAATCAATGCCGAGCTGTGCCTTCACACCGACATCGAAAGCATGTTTAACCGGGCGCAATTCACTGACAGTATCCGCCAGTTCAATAATCTCCCGGTGGCAACCGCGGCCGGTAATAATGACCGTCTGATTAAACGGGCGGTTACGCAGCGCATCCAGCACGGATTGCAGCGGTAAATAGTCATAGGCGACCATATAGGTCAGCTCATCCAGCAGTACCATATCCAGGCTCTCATCTGCCAGCATCCTCAGCGCATGTTGCCAGACTGCAAGGCATGCCGCGGTGTCGCTGTCACGATTTTGCGTCTCCCAGGTAAAACCTGTGGCCATCACCTGAAACTCCACGCCCAGCGGCTCCAGCAAATTACGCTCGCCATTTGGCCAGGTGCCTTTAATAAACTGGATGACACCCACTTTTTTGCCGTGCCCAACGGCCCGTGTAGCGGTGCCGAACGCAGCAGTCGTCTTTCCCTTACCGTTGCCGGTAAAGACAATGACGATCCCTCGCTCTTGCTGAGCTGCGGCGACACGAGCATCAACTTGTTCTTTTACCCGCTGTTGTCGTTGTTGATAACGTTGTTCACTCATTGAGATATTCCTGGTTTGCGACCGGGTTGTGCATCAAAACTCATTCCCGTCTTGCGGCGACTGTCATCCCCCATCAGCCACAGATAGAGTGGCATAATATCTGCTGGGGTTTTGAGTTTTAGCGGATCTTCTGTAGGGAAAGCGCTGGCGCGCATTTGCGTGCGCGTCCCGCCTGGATTGATGCAGTTGACGCGCAGACGGTTTTGATACTCCTCCGCCAGCACCTGCATCATCCCCTCGGTGGCAAATTTTGATACCGCATAGGCACCCCAGTTGGCTCGTCCCTGACGCCCAACGCTGGACGATGTAAAGACCAGTGAACCGGCATCAGATTTAAGTAATAAAGGAAGAAGCGCCTGGGTTAGATAAAAGGTCGCATTGACATTGACCTGCATCACAGCATCCCAGACAGCAGGATCCTGCTCGCTCATTGGTACAACATCGCCAAGCAGACCGGCATTGTGCAACACCCCGTCCAGGCGTGAGACCGTGGCCGCAATGGTCTCGGCTAATTGTTGGCAAGCTTGCGGTGTGCAGGTCGCTAAATCAAGGGTAAACCACAGTGCAGCCTGGCCTCCGTCTTCGGCAATAAGTTGTGCGACATGGCGTAATTTCTCTTCGTTACGGCCAAGTAATAGCACAGTGGCGCCATAGCGAGCATAAGTCAGGGCCGCTTCTTTGCCGATACCATCGCTGGCTCCGGTGACGAGAATGATGCGGTTAGTTAAAAGATCGTGCTTTGGTTGATAATGCACGCTGTCTCCTTGGGCCCGGGCCTGTTTTAATTCTCTATGTTGGCTTTATGCCTTAAACCGAGGGCTATTTCAATCGGTCAACCGGAGGGTTGAATAAGGTTTACATAGCAGAGTGTCAAAAAATTCAGCAACATGGCACAAAGGTAGTCGTGCGCCCGTGACTGGCTCATGTACACTGGAGCGATGAATTGTCGATGTAATTGAGGTGGAACTCGTGGAATTACTCTCTGAATATGGGTTGTTTTTGGCGAAAATTGCCACAGTGGTGATAGCGATCGCCATTGTGGCTGTGCTTCTCGTTAACCTGACACAACGCAAGCGTCAGCGCGGCGAGCTAAAGGTAACCCGCCTGAGCGAGCAGTATAAAGAGATGCGTGAAGAGATGTCGCTCGCATTGCTGGATGAACATCAGCAAAAATTGTGGCACAAGGCACAAAAGAAAAAATTAAAACAAGAGGCTAAAGCTGCAAAAGCGAAAGCAAAAGCCGGGGTAGCGCCGGACAAGGGTAAACCGCGTGTCTATGTATTGGATTTTAAAGGGAGCATGGATGCCGGAGAGGTAAATTCTCTGCGTGAAGAGATTACCGCCGTGTTGTCCGTCGCTCAGCCAGAGGATCAGGTTTTGGTGCGCCTGGAAAGTCCTGGCGGGGTGGTGCATGGTTATGGCCTGGCCGCGTCACAGTTGCAGCGCCTGCGAGAGAAACATATCCCGCTGACGGTCGCTGTCGATAAAGTTGCTGCCAGCGGCGGCTATATGATGGCGTGCGTTGCGGATAAAATTGTCGCCGCACCGTTTGCGATTATCGGTTCGATTGGCGTGGTTGCCCAGATCCCCAACTTCAACCGCTTCCTTAAGGGAAAAGATATTGATATTGAACTGCATACTGCCGGGCAGTTTAAGCGAACATTGACGCTATTAGGCGAAAATACCGAAGAAGGGCGGCAAAAGTTCCGTGAAACCCTTAATGAAACCCATGATCTATTCAAAGGTTTTGTTCATCAAATGCGCCCGTCGCTGGAGATCGAAAAAGTGGCTACCGGTGAACACTGGTATGGTTCACAGGCGCTTGATCTGGGGTTAATTGATGCCATCAGTACCAGTGATGAGTTGCTGTTGGGGCTGATAGAAGCAAATGAAGTGATTGGCATCCGCTACCAACGACGCAAAAAACTGCTGGATCGCTTTACCGGCAGTGCAGCAGAGAGTGTAGATCGCCTGCTGATGCGTTGGTGGCAACGAGGGCAGAAGCCGATGATGTAAAAGGCGGCCATTACAGAGGGGGATGAATCTATCCCCCTTACTGAGCAATTCTCAATCGATCAAATGGTATTTTTCAGAAAGTTCATGTGCTAAATATTTAAACATATTGAACACAGCGGTGCTTTTAGGGGTGGGCAAGCCTTGCTCATCAAGGAAGTATTCGCCGCTAAAGACCAACACGCCGTTGCGCTGTGTCACATCTGTTGCTTCTATACCCGCCAGCGTATCGTCATGCTCACGGATCAGCTTATTAGCCAATACCAGTAACGACTGGCGATCGATTGGTTGCGAAGTTGCACTCATTTTTAGCCCTCCTTAAAAATTGTCACAGTCTACGCCGCGCATATCCAGGCGGCAAATTTTCCCTGTTTTGACCGTGGCTTTGCTCATGACCTGGGCTGGCGCAATCCTTTTTTGCATGCTAATAAAGTTGCTTAACAAATTTTATCAGGTACAGTGTGACGCTTTCGTCAATCTGGCAACTGAATTGCTTGACATTCGACCATAACACCGTCGTGCTGCACCAACCTGACGCGAAAAGCTTGATAACTCAGTCACCTGAATGCTCCGTTTGACGCGCCTGGCTAAAAAAGGGGTTGATATCAACTGACGCCGCCGCAATAGTTATGGCCTGTCTCAGTGGAAGTGAAGCAAAGCGCGACGTATTCCTGGAAGAAACAAATTAGGTAAAGGTGAATATGGGCAAAGCTCTCGTTATCGTTGAGTCCCCGGCAAAAGCCAAAACGATCAATAAATATTTAGGTAGTGACTACGTGGTTAAATCGAGCGTAGGTCATATCCGTGATTTGCCGACCAGCGGTTCAGCATCTAAAAAGAGCGCAGACTCAGCCTCCAGCAAAACGGCTAAAAAGCCTAAAAAGGATGAGCGTAGTGCTCTTGTCAACCGCATGGGTATCGACCCATGGCACAACTGGGAAGCACATTATGAAGTGCTGCCAGGTAAAGAAAAGGTGGTTTCCGAACTGAAATCACTGGCTGAAAAAGCTGACCATATCTATCTCGCAACCGACCTTGACCGCGAAGGGGAAGCCATTGCATGGCACCTGCGGGAAGTGATCGGCGGCGATGATAAACGCTATAGCCGTGTTGTTTTTAACGAAATAACCAAAAATGCAATTCGTCAGGCTTTTGACACGCCGGGCGAACTGAATATTGACCGGGTTAATGCTCAGCAGGCGCGCCGTTTTATGGATCGCGTGGTGGGGTATATGGTCTCTCCGTTGCTGTGGAAAAAGATAGCCCGAGGTCTCTCCGCAGGTCGGGTACAGTCTGTTGCCGTACGTCTGGTGGTGGAGCGTGAACGTGAAATTAAAGCGTTTGTGCCGGAAGAGTACTGGGAAATTGACGCCAACACGTCGACGCCGGGTGGCGATTCACTGCCGCTGCAGGTGACCCACGAAGGAGATAAAGCCTTCCGTCCGGTTAACCGTGAACAGACCATGGCGGCGGTTAGCCTGCTGGAAAAAGCGCGCTATACCGTGCTTGATCGTGAGGATAAACCCACTAGTAGTAAACCTGGCGCGCCGTTTATCACCTCCACGTTGCAACAGGCGGCAAGTACGCGTCTGGGATTCGGCGTGAAAAAAACCATGATGATGGCCCAGCGGCTGTACGAAGCGGGTTATATCACCTATATGCGTACCGACTCGACAAACCTGAGCCAGGACGCGATAAATATGGTTAGCGGCTATATCAGCGACAATTTCGGCAAGAAATATTTGCCGGAAACGGCGAATCAGTACGCCAGTAAAGAGAACTCTCAGGAAGCGCACGAAGCGATTCGTCCTTCTGATGTGGGCGTACTGGCCGAGTCGTTAAAGGATATGGAAAGCGACGCGCAAAAACTTTATCAACTTATCTGGCGGCAGTTTGTCGCCTGCCAGATGACCGCTGCGCAGTATGACTCTACTACGCTGACTGTTGGCGCTGGCGATTTCCGTCTGAAAGCCCGTGGTCGCATTTTGCGTTTTGACGGCTGGACAAAAGTCATGCCGGCATTGCGTAAAGGAGACGAGGATCGCACCTTGCCAGCGGTGAACAAGGGCGATGAGCTTACACTTGTTGAGCTCACGCCAGCGCAACACTTTACCAAACCGCCGGCGCGTTTCAGTGAAGCGTCACTGGTTAAAGAGCTGGAAAAACGCGGCATTGGTCGTCCGTCCACCTATGCGTCGATTATCTCTACCATTCAGGATCGTGGTTATGTGCGGGTAGAAAACCGCCGTTTCTATGCTGAAAAAATGGGGGAAATAGTTACCGATCGGCTGGAAGAGAATTTCCGCGATCTGATGAACTATGACTTTACCGCCCAGATGGAAGACAGCCTGGACCGCGTGGCAAATCATGAAGCCGAATGGCGCAAAGTGCTGGACAGCTTCTTTGGTGATTTTTCGCGCCAACTGGAGCAGGCTGAGCAGGATCCGGAAGCAGGGGGAATGCGCCCTAATCAGATGGTTCTGACCAGTATTGATTGTCCTACCTGTGGCAGAAAAATGGGCATTCGTACTGCCAGCACTGGCGTATTCCTCGGTTGCTCCGGCTATGCGCTTCCGCCAAAAGAGCGGTGCAAAACCACCATTAATCTGGTGCCGGAAAATGAAGTACTAAATGTGCTGGAAGGCGATGATGCTGAAACCAACGCCTTACGCGCCAAACGTCGTTGTCAGAAGTGCGGCACGGCGATGGATAGCTATTTAATTGATCCAAAGCGCAAGCTGCATGTTTGTGGTAACAACCCGACCTGTGATGGTTACGAGATTGAAGAGGGTGAGTTCCGCATTAAGGGTTACGATGGCCCTATTGTTGAGTGCGAGAAATGTGGCTCCGAAATGCACCTGAAAATGGGGCGTTTTGGTAAATACATGGCTTGTACCAATGATGAGTGCAAAAACACGCGTAAAATCCTGCGTAACGGTGAAGTGGCTCCGCCGAAAGAAGATCCGGTGCCGTTACCAGAGTTACCGTGCGAAAAATCAGATGCTTATTTCGTGCTGCGTGATGGTGCCGCAGGCGTGTTCCTGGCGGCAAATACCTTCCCGAAATCTCGTGAAACCCGTGCACCGCTGGTGGAAGAGTTGTATCGCTTTCGTGACCGTCTACCGGAGAAACTGCGTTATCTGGCAGATGCTCCGCAGCAAGACCCGGACGGCAACAAAACCATCGTCCGTTTTAGTCGCAAGACTAAACAGCAATATGTTGCCTCAGAGAAAGAGGGCAAAGCGACAGGTTGGTCTGCTTTCTATGTTGATAACAAGTGGACTGAAGCGAAAAAGTAATTAACTTCAGGCATCTACCTTCTAAGGCCGGCTCTCCGGCCTTTTTTATACCTTTCGTTATTATTCTTTGTTAGCTGCTATACACAGAAGCTATAAATGATATAGTGGTTATAGTTAGCTACTTTTTTATTATGAAATCGTCTTAAGCAATTACCGTTTGCGAATTTCGGATGGTCTGCCATGAAACTACAACAGCTTCGCTATATCGTCGAGGTGGTAAATCACAACCTCAACGTCTCTTCTACTGCGGAAGGGCTCTATACCTCCCAACCCGGCATCAGCAAACAAGTTCGCATGCTCGAAGATGAATTGGGTATTCAAATTTTTGCCCGCAGCGGCAAGCATCTGACTCAGGTAACACCTGCCGGGCAGGAGATCATTCGTATCGCCCGCGAAGTGCTGTCGAAAGTGGATGCCATTAAATCGGTTGCCGGGGAGCATACCTGGCCGGATAAAGGCTCGTTATACGTTGCCACCACCCATACTCAGGCTCGCTACGCATTGCCAAACGTGATTAAAGGGTTTATTGAGCGTTATCCGCGCGTCTCCCTGCATATGCATCAGGGGTCGCCAACGCAAATCGCAGAGGCGGTGTCTAAAGGAAATGCCGATTTCGCCATTGCCACCGAAGCGCTGCATCTCTATGACGACCTGGTGATGTTGCCATGCTATCACTGGAATCGCTCGATTGTGGTAACGCCTGATCATCCTTTAGCTGCCAAAGAGTCGGTCACCATTGAGGAACTGGCACAATACCCGTTGGTTACCTATACCTTCGGCTTTACGGGCCGCTCTGAGCTTGACACAGCTTTCAACCGTGCCGGTCTAACACCGCGTATCGTTTTCACTGCTACCGATGCTGACGTAATAAAAACTTATGTCAGACTAGGGTTAGGGGTAGGGGTTATTGCCAGTATGGCGGTCGATCCCGTTTCCGATCCGGACCTGGTGAAACTTGATGCAGATGACATTTTTAGCCATAGCACGACCAAGATTGGTTTTCGTCGTAGTACTTTTTTACGCAGTTATATGTATGATTTTATTCAACGATTTGCGCCGCATTTAACCCGTGATGTTGTAGATACCGCCGTGGCATTACGCTCGAACGAAGATATTGAAGCGATGTTCAAGGATATTAAATTGCCGCAGAAATAATGAATGAAGTTACTTTAACCCCCATAAAAATTGCTTTTTACTGACTAAAGCCAAATTAGAATTATCATCATCTCTGTTCTCAATCATCCATATGGGTGATTGAGTTCACAAATTCACGCCTGATACTTCCACTATTATGTGACCAAAATAGAAACTAAATTGCAGCTATGCAAATTTCTTTCTTCAATAATTTATTTCTGGTCAAAAGATTAAATATTTCTTTTAAATTACCAGGTAAATTCACTGGATTTTCAGCTAAAGTTCTTTTAGGATTTGTCTCAACAGATGATTAATTGTACCTATTGTTGGTGCCGAAAATGATAAGTGATGTCGATTGTACGAGGTTAGCAATGCCATCAGGAAGTGAAGAGCCACAAAGGGATCCTGAGCTCAAGCGTAAAGCCTGGCTGGCGGTTTTTCTTGGCTCTGCCGTGTTTTGGGCAGTTGTTGCACTCTTGATCTGGAATTATTGGGGTTAAAATGGCGATAGCGGGTCGGTTTGAACCAGTAAAGCAACTATGTCAACTCCATGACACATCTAAACATGCGAAAAAGAAACCTGTGACCTCAATTCCGGTTTCCTGGAAACTGACGCCGCAGCAGCAAGCATTTATAGACGCCTTCAATGACGACGAGACAAAAAAACAGTAAATATATCATCAGAATCAATGTGGGAAATTATCCCATTATTCTTTGACATGGTCTTTTGTACTCATTAATTAATACACAGCATAAATGAATTGAGTAAAGACTCAGTTTAAATGAATAGATTTTCTGGTAATAAATTTATGAATAATCACTGCGGAATGAAATATTGGTCGTGGATGGGGGCGTTTTCTGTTTCCATTCTCTTCTGGGGTGAACTGGTTTGGTTGTTGCTTCAGTAATCAGTTGAAATTCCTCATATCTATGAAAAGACCCTGAGAGTCACTATGCTGGCGCTTGGGGTCTTTGCTTTCTACGTTCCCCATTTTTACCTCTCGCAGCCATTCGGCATGTTATCAAAACGTTACCATATGTTTGTGTTATCTTTAATACAGACCCTGAAGATCATCAGGGTATCGCAATCCCTGTCATTAAGGAGGAGCATATGTCGTTGACCCTACGCGAAGCCAGTAAAGACACGTTGCAGGCAGAGAATAAAACGTATCACTACTACAGCTTGCCTCTGGCCGCAAAGGAGCTTGGGGATATTGCGCGTTTACCCAAGTCGCTAAAAGTTTTGTTGGAAAACCTGTTGCGCTGGCAGGATGAAGAGTCTGTCACCGAAGAGGATATTCGTGCACTTGCCGGTTGGTTGAAAACAGCCCACGCAGATCGTGAGATCGCCTATCGCCCGGCAAGGGTATTAATGCAGGATTTCACCGGCGTGCCCGCGGTTGTCGATTTGGCGGCGATGCGTGAAGCGGTGAAACGCCTCGGCGGCGATACTGCAAAGGTGAATCCGCTCTCACCGGTCGATCTGGTTATTGACCACTCCGTTACTGTTGACCACTTCGGCGATGATGACGCTTTTGAAGAGAACGTCCGCCTGGAAATGGAGCGTAACCATGAGCGTTATGCTTTTCTGCGCTGGGGACAACAGGCTTTTAGCCGCTTTAGCGTAGTGCCGCCTGGTACAGGTATTTGCCATCAGGTAAACCTAGAGTATTTGGGTAAAGCGGTATGGAGTGAATTACAGGATAAAGAGTGGGTAGCTTACCCCGATACCCTCGTCGGTACTGATTCACATACCACCATGATTAACGGTCTGGGCGTGCTGGGTTGGGGTGTGGGTGGTATCGAAGCAGAAGCGGCGATGCTGGGCCAACCGGTTTCGATGCTTATTCCTGATGTAGTAGGCTTTAAACTTAGTGGTAAGTTGCGCGAAGGTATTACCGCTACCGACCTGGTACTCACCGTGACGCAAATGCTGCGCAAACATGGTGTGGTCGGTAAGTTTGTAGAATTTTATGGTGATGGTCTGGATTCCTTGCCGCTGGCAGACCGGGCCACTATTGCTAATATGTCACCGGAATATGGCGCTACCTGCGGCTTCTTCCCGATTGACGCCGTCACCCTTGAGTACATGCGCCTGAGCGGCCGCAGTGATGAGCAGGTTGCACTGGTTGAGAGCTATGCTAAAGCGCAAGGGATGTGGCGTAACCCAGGTGATGAGCCTGTTTTCACCAGTACGCTGGAACTGAATATGGATGAGGTCGAAGCAAGCCTCGCAGGGCCGAAACGTCCACAGGATCGCGTGGCGCTCAGCGATGTACCGAAAGCCTTTGCCGCCAGCTCTGAACTGGAACTAAACACAGCGCAAAAAGATCGTAAACCTATCGATTATGTACTCAGTGGACAGCAATATCAGTTACCAGACGGGGCGGTGGTCATCGCTGCTATCACGTCATGTACTAACACCTCGAACCCTAGTGTGTTGATGGCAGCCGGTTTGCTGGCAAAAAATGCGGTTAATGCCGGGCTGAAACGCCAACCGTGGGTGAAAGCCTCGCTCGCGCCGGGATCGAAAGTGGTCTCTGACTATCTGGCGCAGGCGCGTTTAACCCCTTACCTTGATGAATTGGGTTTTAATCTGGTTGGTTATGGTTGCACCACTTGTATCGGTAACTCTGGCCCGTTGCCGGAACCGATTGAGCAGGCGATTCGCAAAGGCGATCTTACTGTTGGCGCCGTACTCTCTGGCAACCGTAATTTTGAAGGGCGTATTCATCCACTGGTAAAAACAAACTGGCTGGCTTCACCACCACTGGTAGTGGCCTACGCGCTGGCGGGAAATATGAATATCAACCTGGCGACGGATCCGCTAGGACACGATCGCAAAGGCGATCCGGTCTATCTGAAAGATCTCTGGCCTTCGAGTGCGGAGATTGCCCGGGCGGTGGAACAGGTCACGACCGATATGTTCCGCAAAGAGTATGCCGAGGTATTTGAAGGGACTGAAGAGTGGAAGTCTATAGAGGTTGAAGCTTCAGCGACCTATAACTGGCAACATGATTCAACCTATATTCGCTTATCGCCATTCTTTGAGGATATGGCGGCAGAGCCGAAAGCGGTAGAGGATATCCACGGTGCCAGAGTGCTGGCGATGCTGGGCGACTCGGTGACCACCGACCATATTTCCCCGGCGGGGAGTATTAAAGCAGATAGCCCGGCTGGTCGCTACTTGCAAAGCCATGGTGTTGAGCGCGGTGACTTTAACTCTTATGGCTCACGTCGGGGTAACCATGAAGTCATGATGCGCGGCACTTTTGCCAATATCCGTATCCGTAATGAGATGGTGCCGGGCGTCGAAGGGGGCATGACTCGCCATCTACCCGGTAACGAGGTGATCGCCATCTATGATGCAGCGATGCGCTATCAGCAAGAGGGCACGCCGCTGGCGGTTATTGCAGGTAAAGAGTACGGCTCGGGTTCAAGCCGTGACTGGGCGGCAAAAGGGCCACGTCTGCTGGGGGTGAGAGTTGTTATTGCTGAATCTTTCGAACGTATTCACCGCTCTAATCTGATTGGTATGGGCATTCTTCCTCTCGAATTCCCGCAGGGTGTTACGCGCAAAACGCTGGCACTGACGGGAGAGGAAAAAATCGATATCGTGGGATTGCAGAATATCAAGCCTGGAGGCACGCTACCGATTACGATAACCCGTAACGATGGCTCGAAAGAGGTGGTGCAGTGTCGCTGTCGAATAGATACCGCAACGGAGCTAACTTACTACCGTCATGATGGTATTTTGCATTACGTGATACGTAATATGCTTAACTAATCGATGGTAAATCCGTACCTACGACTGGGTAGGTACGGTAACAGATGTGTCGGGGCATTTTGCTATTTAAGCAGATGCCCCATTTTTTCGGCTTTGGTATCAAGATAGTGCGCGTTTTTGGGGTTACGCCCCACGATCAGCGGTACGCGTTCAACAATATTGATACCCGCTTCTGTCAGGATTTCTACTTTGCGCGGGTTATTGGTCAACAGACGCACCTCATCTACCCCCAACAATTTGAACATGTCAGCGCAGAGAGTGAAGTCGCGTTCGTCAGCGGCAAAACCAAGCTGATGGTTTGCTTCAACGGTGTCATAGCCCTGATCCTGCAAGGCATAGGCGCGGATCTTATTGAGCAGCCCGATGTTACGCCCCTCCTGACGGTGATAAAGCAGCACGCCGCGGCCTTCTTCCGCAATATGATTGAGCGCTGCTTCAAGCTGAAAGCCGCAGTCACAACGCAAACTGAACAGGGCATCACCAGTCAGGCACTCCGAATGAACGCGCGCCAGCACGGGTGATTGCCCGGAAATATCGCCAAAGACAAGGGCAACATGATCTTGCCCGGTTGCCAGTTCTTCAAAACCCACCATCAGGAAGTCGCCCCATGGGGTTGGCAGTTTGGCTTCTGCCACACGTTTAAGCTGCATGTGAATCTCCGGATTATCCTGGCCTTACTACGCGTCATAGTCGTTTGGCCTTCTGTATGACACTATTTTGCCATAATGCGAGGAGCATCGCCTAATTGTCGCCAACACATCGCTGGTTAAACGCACAAATCTGCTCGTTTCAGCGGAATTGATATTTTTCGGTTATCATTGTGCAGCTCAAAGAAAAGGAGATGTGATGCTATCAATAGCAAGGCGAACAACGGTTGGTGCGGCACTATTATTGATTATGCCGTTGGCGGTGTGGCTTTCCGGCTGGAGTTGGTCGCCCGAACACAACGGATGGTGGTTGCGTTCACTATTCTGGCTTACCGAAACAGTAACTCAACCATGGGGAATTATTACTCATGTTGTGCTTTGCGGATGGTTTCTATGGTGCCTGCGTTTTCGCCTTAAGGCGGCGATAATGCTGTTTGCTATTTTGGGCGGCGCAATTATAGTTGGGCAGGGGGTGAAGTCACTGGTTAAGGAGCGAGTGCAGGAGCCGCGTCCTTTTGTTCTGTGGCTGGAAAAAACCCATTATATTCCTGCCGACGAGTTCTACACTTTAAAGCGTAAGGCGCGTAGCGATCTGGTGAAAGAACAGCTCTCCAGCCAGCATGATATTCCACCTTTTTTACGTAAGCACTGGCAAAAGGAGACGGGATTCGCTTTTCCCTCCGGGCATACCATGTTCGCTGCCAGTTGGGCCTTATTAGGCGTGGGATTGCTTTGGCCACGCAGACGTAACTGGACCATCGCTCTATTATTAGTCTGGGCAACTGGCGTGATGGGCAGCCGTTTACTGCTGGGTATGCATTGGCCGCGCGATCTCGTTGTGGCAACGCTTATCTCGTGGATTCTGGTGACCATCGCCACCTGGCTCGCGCAGCGTATTTGTGGCCCATTAACACCGCCCGTCGAAGAGGCGCAGGAAATTGCCGGGCGTGAGCAGGAGCATTGATTTGCGGTTTTTTAGCCGCAAAACAGTGCGTAACCAACCATTAGCATTTCACGTCGGGCGCGAAAATGGTAGGTTATAAGGCTGCAAGTAGGTTATTGCACATAAATTCATCGCTTGAAACCACATAACGGGATGTAATGTGAAATATTTACTCATTTTCTTACTGGTGTTAGCGATTTTTGTCGTCTCGATTACGCTTGGTGCGCAAAACGATCAGCAAGTCACTTTTAATTATCTGCTTGCTCAGGGCGAGTATCGCATCTCCACGCTGTTGGCTGTGTTGTTTGCTGCAGGTTTCGCCATTGGCTGGCTGATTTGTGGGCTTTTTTGGTTACGTCTTCGGGTTTCTCTGGCGCATGCAGAGCGCAAAATTAAACGTCTTGAGCGCCAACTCGCCCCTGCAGCAGATATTCCGGTCAACTCCGGTCGGCCTGCGGTCAAGGAATAATATTCTATGCTGGAGTTGTTGTTTCTGTTGTTACCTGTCGCAGCAGCCTACGGCTGGTATATGGGGCGCAGAAATGCTCAACAAACAAAACAGGATGAGGCTAACCGGCTTTCGCGTGAATACGTTGCCGGGGTAAACCTTTTACTGAGTAATCAGCAAGACAAAGCGGTGGATCTCTTCCTCGACATGTTGAAAGAGGACACCGGCACTGTCGAAGCACATCTCACCCTTGGTAATCTCTTCCGGTCTCGTGGCGAAGTGGACCGCGCCATCCGTATCCATCAAACGCTGATGGAGAGTGCCTCACTGTCTTACGACCAGCGGCTGCTGGCAGTACAACAGCTTGGCCGCGATTATATGGCTGCCGGGATGTATGATCGCGCGGAAGATATGTTTAACCAGCTGGTAGACGAGACGGATTTTCGTATCAGCGCGCTTCAACAGTTGTTGCAAATTTACCAGGCAACCAGTGAATGGCAGAAAGCGATAGATGTGGCTGAGCGGCTGGTAAAACTCGGTAAAGATCGCCAGCGCAGCGAGATTGCACATTTCTATTGCGAACTGGCACTGCAACAGATGGGCAATGAAGAGATGGATCGGGCGCTGACGCTGTTAAAAAAAGGTGCTGCCGCTGACAGGGATAGCCCACGTATTTCCATTATGATGGGGCGTGTTTATATGGCCAGCGGCGATTACGCAAAAGCGGCGGAAAGTCTGCTGCGCGTAATCGATCAGGATAAAGAGCTGGTGAGCGAAACGCTGGAAATGCTTCAAACCTGTTATCAGCAACTCGGCAAAAATGATGAGTGGGCGGCATTTTTACAGCGTTGCGTGGATGAGAATACCGGCGCGACGGCAGAGTTGATGATGGCAGAGATTATTGAGCAACGAGAGGGGCAGGATGCAGCTCAGAGCTATGTCACTCGCGAGTTGCAACGTCATCCTACCATGCGCGTGTTCCACAAATTGATGGATTATCATCTCAACGAAGCCGAAGAGGGACGAGCCAAAGAGAGTCTGATGGTGCTGCGTGAGATGGTCGGCGAGCAAATGCGCAGCAAACCGCGCTATCGTTGCCACAAGTGCGGCTTTACCGCCTTTACTCTATACTGGCATTGTCCATCATGCCGCGCCTGGTCGACAGTTAAACCGATCCGTGGGCTTGATGGGCAGTGATTTTTAAAAAAGTCTCCACATTAGTTACAACATACTTATATTAATTACACAACAAAGAAACGTCAGCGCCCCTCCATTGTCTTGCAGCGGGAAATGCCATCTGTCTTTTCTGATGGCGCGCAGGTAAAATGCACGCCGTTTATGCTTCTGCACGCTTATTTCAAAAGGTCTGCTCATGACATCTACTGTTATATCGACGCCCCGCGCTAATACTGTTTCGCCAGTAGTGGTAGCCCTGGATTACGATAACCGTGACAAAGCCCTGGCTTTTGTTGACCGTATTGATCCGCGCGATTGCCGCCTGAAAGTGGGTAAAGAGATGTTTACCCTGTTTGGTCCGCATCTTGTGCGCGATTTACAAAAGCGCGGTTTTGATATCTTCCTTGATCTCAAATTTCATGACATTCCCAATACCACGGCCCACGCGGTGAAGGCCGCAGCTGATCTTGGCGTGTGGATGGTCAACGTTCATGCTTCTGGCGGCGCACGTATGATGTCAGCGGCAAAAGAGGCACTGCAGCCCTTTGGCGAAGACGCGCCTTTATTAATTGCCGTAACGGTTTTAACCAGCATGGAAGCCAGCGATTTGCAGGATCTGGGTATTAATTCAACGCCTGCTGAGTACGCAGAGCGTCTGGCCCGGCTGACGCAGCAGTGCGGACTTGATGGTGTAGTCTGTTCTGCGCAGGAGGCGGTACGCTTTAAAAGTGCATTTGGGCAGCAGTTCAAACTGGTCACGCCCGGCATTCGTCCCCAGGGTAGTGTAGCGGATGATCAGCGGCGGATTATGACTCCAGAGCAGGCACAAGCGGCGGGAGTAGATTTTATGGTTATTGGGCGGCCTGTCACGCAATCTGCCGACCCAGCACGTACCCTGAAAGCGATTAATGCATCGTTGGGCACGGGGGTGGTATGAAAGATGAGAACAGCCGTCTGGTTTATTCAACCGAAACCGGACGCATTGCCGAGCCACAAGCGCAGGCTCCTCGGCCGAAAGGGGATGGAATTGTGCGTATTCAACGCCAGACCAGTGGCCGTAAAGGAAAGGGCGTTTGTCTGATCACCGGTATTGATGAGGATGATGACACTCTGACAAAACTGGCTGCCGAGTTGAAAAAGAAGTGCGGTTGTGGCGGCTCAGTGAAGGACGGCGTGATTGAAATCCAGGGTGATAAACGCGATCTGCTGAAAACATTGCTAGAAGCGAAGGGCTTTAAAGTCAAACTGGCAGGTGGCTAACATATTTAACAAATAATAAGGCCGCGGAGAAGTCCGTGGCCTTATTGTCGATACGATGTTACTCAGACCTGAAAGAAAGTAGATTTATTCTGTTGTAGTTGCCGTTACCACTCAATTATTTACCAACCTGATGGCCAATGATACCACCGACCGCCGCACCGCCGAGTGTACCCAGCGTGCTGCCATCAGTGAGTACCGCACCGCCTACTGCACCGGCACCCGCACCAATTGCGGTGTTACGATCGCGTTTAGACCAGTGACCACAGGCGCTCAGGGACATTGCTAATGTAACTGCCAATACCGCAGCGGCCATTTTCTTACTCGTTAACATCATCATACTTTCTCCTGAATTATTGATTCACAGAAAGATTCTTTATAAGTATAGCTGCTGGATGCAACTATAAGAACTTTCTATGAAACCTTGTTGCGCAGGGGTAATAAAATCACGCTAGTGATAGTCACTTCCTGTTATATCGCTAATATTAATTTTACTTTCACAAGGTTAATAAGACAGGTAAAAACTCTGAATCGCGGCGTCGGATTAGTCTCAGAAAAGAGGAAGATAGCCCGCTTTCACGGGCCTGCTATGAGCCAGCGATTACGCCTGCTTTGACAAGATCAACAATGACCCCTTGCTGCTGCAATTGAAGCTGAACGTCGGTTGCTAATCCAGCGTCTGTAATGACTCGCTGAAACTGATTGACCGGCCCAAGAGTGTGGGGGTGGACGACACCAAATTTGGAGCTATCAGTAAGGACGATTGCTTCTATACCTTTTTCCAGCACCGCGTTGACCACATCCGTACGCATCATATCGCGACCGGTAAAACCGGTATCCGGATGCCAGCCATCAATGCCAATAAAGGCTTTACTAAAGTGAACTTGCTGAATGTACTGGCGCGTCAACGGGCCAACCATGCTTTCACTTTTTTTCTGGAAGATGCCGCCAAGCAGGATCACTTCGCAGAGCGAATTTTTCAGCAAGTGAGCGATATAACTACTTACCGTGATGATAGTAATATCACGCTGTTCCCCGAGTTTACGCGCCAGCAGGGCATTGCTACTGCCGTTTTCAATAAATACCGTTTCACCAGCCGTGACCAGAGAGGCGGCAAACTCCGCTAAATCACGTTTAACGCTGTAGTTATTCATCATCCGTGTTTCTACATCGTCACTGTCCAGCGGCACAGCAAAACCATGAGTGCGCCGCAAATAACTCTGTTTCTCAAGAGTATTTAGATCCTGGCGAATAGTGACTTCAGAAACGCCCGTCATGCGTGAAAGCTCAGTAACGCTCATCCGGCCTTTATCAATGACGGTTTGCAAAATAAGTTGTTGTCGGGAATTCATAGCCACAGAGTTCTGCCAGTACCTCAAAAAGTCAGTCGCCACAGCGGGCGTCACATTTATCGATGCCCGGCGCGGATGAAATAGGGTAGTTTAAATTTCCCAGGGCGTTTTTGGCGCACCGGAAACGGTCTTATTGCTGTTGTCGAGATCCAATAATTCGCTCTTGAGTATCTCCAGGTTGCGGATTGCAGATTGGTAATCGCCTGCAACCAGGATATCAAGCACGATATCGATCCGGCCGGCTAGTTGCTTTACATCAATGTCAGCCATATCTTCACCTTAACGTTGAAAAATCTATGTTTTGATTATTACAGCTGACAGTTTAAGAAAAGCCGCCGAGAAACGAAATCTTAAAATATCATAAATACAAAACATATATTCATTAAGTGACATGCGCATTATGAATCAATTGATTAACGCGAATGGCGAGCCTGGCGACGTTTTAACCATTTTTCAAAAACAGTAGCCGGCATGGGCTTAGCAAACAGAAACCCCTGGCGCTCATTGACCCCATTTTTGGTCAGAAAAGCGTCCTCTTTGGTACTCTCAACGCCTTCTGCTATCACTTGCAAGTTAAGCGCCTGCGCAACTGCGACAATCGCCCGTACTAATGATTGTGAAACCGGCTGGCGGTGAATGCCGTGTACAAAGGATTGATCCAACTTGATGGCATCAAGCGGAAATCGTGCTAATTGCGATAATGACGAGTAACCAGTACCAAAGTCATCAAGGTGTACCTGAGCGCCCAAAGCACTAAACTGCTGAATGACTGACAAGGCCAGCTCTTCATTCTCGATTAGGCAACTTTCTGTTAATTCAACATCGATAGGGCAATACTCAAAATGAAGATCTTTTAACGCCTGCTTTAGAGCGCTAAACAAGGTCTGATCTGCTAACTGCCGTGCAGAAACGTTCACAGCCACGCGTAAATGGATACCTTTATCGCGCCACTTTGCTACCTGACGTACTACATCGAGCATCACCCAACGGCCAAGAGGAACAATCAGTCCTGACTCTTCGGCGTAGGCAATAAAATCCGCTGGTTGAATCAGCCCGCGCTCGGGTGATCGCCAGCGCACCAGCGCTTCCAGGCTGCGCACCTCGCCGCGCCAGGTCACTTTCGGCTGATAATGAATGACCAGTTGATCTTGTTCCAGCGCCTTACGCAAGTTGGTATCAAGCCACAGGTATTCAAATACACGCTGGTTCATATCCGGTGAAAAAACACAGAATTTGCCGCGACCATTTTCTTTGGCGGTATACATGGCAGTATCCGCGTTACGGATCACACTCTCACAGTCGCTGCCATGTTGTGGAGCAAGAGCAATACCGATTGAACAACCCGTGTAAACTTCCATTAGCCCAATACGAAAAGGCTGGCGTAGACGCGTAAGAATGCGTGAGGCCATTGCTTCAAGACTGCTTTGTGAGGTATCTGTTGCCAGCACGATAAACTCATCACCGCCAAATCGGGCTAACACCTGGCTCTCTTCAAGGCAGTTTAATATTGCCAGCGCTACAGACTGTAATAGTTGATCGCCAAACATATGCCCATAGGCATCATTCACTCTTTTAAAGTTATCCAGATCTAAATAGACGATGCCAACCTGCGTGTCACCCCGGCCAGAGATAGACTCACTGATTAATTCATGGATCGCATGACGATTAGGTAAACCGGTTACAGGATCGGTATTCGCTAAAATACGTAATCGCTCCTGGGCATAACGTTCCTCGGTAATATCAGTGCCGGATAATATTAGATATATTTCATTTTTTCCGCTGCCGCTGTGAACAAATTTATTACGAAAGAGAAAAAGTCGCTGTCCTTTACGTGTCTTGATCCAACGTTCAACCTCAAAAGCGCTTCCATCACGAAAGAGTTTGTTTATATTACGCTGCGAAACTGCGGCCTCACTGCGGCTCATAAATAATTTGAACACATTTCGTCCAATAACCTCCTGCTCTTTCATGCCGATATATTCTTCGCAAAGTCGGTTAAAGCGCTGAATATTTCCGTCACGATCAATTATTACTATCACTGAATTGGCTTCGGCAACCACCTGCTCAGCAAAAGAGAGGCTCTGTGCGAGGTCACGTACCACCGATTGAGTGTCATACCAGGCTGTTGCAGTACCCGCCCATGCTCTCTTACTGATTTTATGGCCAACAAGGTAGACTGTCAGTTGTTCATCATATATGGGAAGCTGCATGCGCAGGCTGCTGGTAATTACGGTCATCGCGCGGATCTGTTGCGCTTGTTCGTCATTTAAAGTGACACAATAATTAATATTCTCATTCTCATTTGGTGAGAAACGCAAAACATTATCTTCGGTAGTCAATCGCCAGAAAGGGCTATTTGATCCCAGATAATGAAACAGCGAACTTTCTTCCTCATTCTCTTTCATGGTCTCTCCCAACCGATCAAAGCGCACAATCGCTATCTCTACTGCCTTTTATTAAGAGGTAATTCAAAGCGACATTTGTGATATTGCTATGAGGTGAGTCCTGACGTAATAAAAGCTGGCACGTAAGAATGCATTAGGCTGAAGTAAACAAAAGGTTATCCTGTTGTTAATTGTGGCCGCTTTTACGAATTTAAGAAAGGAGAAATGAAAAAAATATAGATTGGTTAGCTAAGTAAAAAGGCTTATTCCCATTAAGGAATAAGCCTTCTGGTTGATCAATTAAAGGGCAGGGCGAGCGATGATGCTGCGTGTTTCCATGCGGACTTCCGCTATTGTTACATCAATAACGTCTGTGACTTTAAATGCGGTCTCACCTTTGATCTGCACCGTACCATTTTCCTGGCTACAGATGAGTTCATCACGAACTGCATGAATGAAAGGCGCGGGAATAAAGGCAACAGCACCATTGTCTACCAGACGAACACGCATGCCGCCACGGCTGACATCAATGACTTCTGCCGCAAAACGGGTATCGGTTCCCGCTTTATTTTGCAGGAAACGGGCATATAGCCAGTCGCCGACATCGCGTTCTGCCATGCGGTTCAGGCGGCGGCGCTCTGCCATCTGAATGGTGGTCTCTTCCTGCGGGCGCTGTGGTGTCTCGCCTTTGATAATTGCTTTCAACAGGCGATGGTTAACCATATCGCCATATTTACGGATCGGCGAGGTCCAGGTTGCATATGCTTCAAGCCCGAGGCCAAAGTGCGGACCTGGTTCAACGCTAATTTCAGCAAATGACTGGAAGCGGCGAATCCGGCTATCAAGGAAACCAGACGGTTGAGCGTCCAGTTCGCGGCGCAGCTTACAGAAACCTTCCAGCGTCAGGACTTCTTCCGCGTCGACATGCATACCGTGAGTTTTCAACATCGCTGCCAGTTGCTCACCGTTTGCCGGATCAAAACCCAGATGAACGTTATAAATACCGAAACCAAGCTTATCACGCAGCACACGCGCCGCGCTGATATTGGCGGCGATCATCGCCTCTTCAACGATGCGGTTAGCGCTACGGCGCGGCTCGGCCACGATATCCAGTACTTCACCTTTTTCGCCAAGAACAAAGCGATAGTCCGGTCTGTCTTTAAAGACCAGAGCATGGGTTTGACGCCACTGGGCACGTAACTGGCAAACACGATGCAATAACTGGATTTGTTTCGCTAACACGTCACTCTCTGGCTGCCAGCTGCCGCTGTTTTCTAACCAGTCAGAAACATCGTCATAGGCCAGTTTGGCTTTTGACTCAATGGTTGCAGCAAAGAATTCGATATTCTCTTCAATATCGCCATCGGCAGCCAGCGTCATGCGGCATACCAAAGCGGGACGGACTTCTTTGGGGCGAAGAGAGCAGAGATCGTCAGAGAGCTCGCGGGGCAACATCGGAATATTGAAGCCCGGCAGATAGTTGGTGAAAGCACGGATCTTCGCGGTTTGGTCCAGTTTGCTGCCTTCGGCAATCCACGCTGTGGGATCGGCTATCGCGACCGTCAGTTGCAGTTTCCCTTCGGCAGTCTCTGAAACATACAGAGCATCATCCATATCTTCAGTGCGGGCACTGTCGATGGTGATAAAATCGAGCGCGGTAAGATCTACGCGTTGCAGCCCATCATCAAGCATCTCAGTAGAAACGCCATTCGGAGCCTCTTTTTCCAGATTATGGCGCGCCAGTGTTACCCACCACGGGACAAAGTGATCATCCCCGAAAGTGATAAACTGTGTCAGCTCAGCATAGAAGCCGCGATCCCCTTTCAGAGGATGACGGCGCATTTCAGCGACCGCCCAGTCACCTTCTTTAAAATCGTAATCCACACCACGCGCCGCACGGCAAGGAATCGCCTCTTTTAGCAGCGGATGATCGGGCACAATAGAGAGACGGTCATCTTTTCTCTGCACCTTACCTACAAAGCGGGTCAAAAAGGGTTCAACCAACTCTTCAGGCTCAGCGCTTTCTTTCTCTTTCTCGCTGTGAATGACGGCAATAATCCGATCGCCATGCATCACTTTTTTCATTTGCGGCGGCGGAATGAAATAGCTTTTTTGCGCGTCAACTTCCAAAAAGCCGAAACCTTTTTCAGTGCCTTTAACGACACCTTCCGCACGAGGCGTTTGGGAATGAAGTTGCTGTTTAAGCTGCGCTAGCAGCGGGTTGTCCTGGAACATAGTTATATATTTTCGTGGCTAAAAGAGCGGCTGACAGTTTTACGCGATTCTGTCATTGGCAGCAAGCGCTGTTTCAGTAAAATCTATGGGGAAAAGCGACGGCGTAGCGGCCGCCGTCTGGCTTGCACCCGGTGTTATACCGTATGACCAAGGGCTATTTTCAGACGATTTAACCAGCCGCTCAAGGCACAAACAGTAAGTAAACTAAACATACTCTGGCGGCTGAAGCCTTGATCCAGTAATAAAGATAGCTGCGGTGCGCCAAATCTGTCAGGCGCGCAGGTGAGTAACTGTACCGCTTGCACCACAGCTTGATCTTTACTTCTGTTCGCCAGGAGATGTGACAACGCTCTCCCACCTTCACGCATTGCCTTGAGCAGGGCGGTATCGTCATAAAAACGCGCCTGATATAGCGCAAAGCAACTCTCACTACCATTGATGCGAGCAGTATACAGCGCAACAAAATTGGATTGTTGTGCATCAGGGCTTGTTTGCGCCAGCCCAGTAATAATTTCACCCAGTTCATCAAGCAGCAGATGTTCATGGGCCAGCAGTGGCGCAAGCAGGCGTAATTCGGGTAACGGCTGCCAGTGGGCCAGGGATTCCATCTGTTGCGCATTGGCAATATGAAGATCGACCCCATTGATGCCCGCTTGCCAAATTATATCGGTAGCGATAAAGCGCTGAGCTTCTGCCTCTTGCTGGGTATCCATGCCCGGTATAGGCCGCACTGGCTGGCCGAGCAGTGCCTGCAAAATGGCAACAATTCGTGCCTGAAAGGCGATAAAGCCAATAATTTGATTAATAAGCACCAGGTCATACAACGTCAGGCCGACATCCTCAAGCTGCTGACGGGCACGCTCGTTGATCACTGAGGGCGAGGCTGCAAGTTGCCTGGCATATTGTGTGATTTGTGCCAGACGGAAATTACTCTCCCGCGATGAATCGGGACCCGGTAGCGGGGCGAGCCGTGCTGCGTAGTGATTACACAATCGTTGTACGCCAAACACCTGAGCGACGGTCAGCGCGGTGCTCAGCCTGTCGTAAGCACTAAATGTTCGCAGGCGGCTAACAGCAACGCGTTGAGGGAAGAGCAGAGCATATAATTTGCGCGACGGAGTAATAAAGTCAGCTAGCTTTGTGAATTCATCTGGCAGAGTCAGGTCGAGCAGAAAAGGATCGTTTACCGTGGCCGCTTCGGGGACCAGCGGTAATGCTTGCGCCAGACGGGCGCTCGACTGAGTCTCATGATACCAGTGGCTTTTGCCAGAAATACGGCGATGTTCCATGGTCATTCCTTGCTCTGAAAGTGGCGATCCGGATACGACGTAGCGGTCTTTACGCCGGATCTTTTTTGCTGCTTAATCCTGGCTTATGGGGAGGAAGGGATGAAAGAATGATAGGTGATAATTAATATCAGAAAGGCATATCGAAGAAGAGAGCCCCTTCTTGAGAAGGGGCTGAGCGCATTACTTAATTTCCAGTTCGTTCATCGCGGCGATATTGAAACCACCGTCAACGTGAACGATTTCACCGGAGATACCGCCTGCCAAATCGGAGCACAGGAACGCCGCAGAGTTACCTACATCTTCGATAGTCACGGTGCGACGAATCGGGGTAACCGCTTCGCAGTGAGCCAGCATTTTACGGAAATCTTTAATACCAGATGCCGCCAGTGTGCGGATTGGGCCAGCAGAAATACCGTTAACGCGAACACCTTCAGGCCCCATCGCGTTGGCCATGTAACGCACGTTGGCTTCCAGAGAGGCTTTTGCCAGACCCATAACGTTATAGTTCGGGATTGCACGTTCAGCGCCAAGGTAGGAGAGAGTCAACAGCGCTGAACCGGGGTTGAGCATTTCACGGCACGCTTTCGCCATAGCGACGAAGCTGTATGAGCTGATGTCGTGTGCGATTTTAAAACCGTCGCGAGTGACAGCATTAACATAGTCGCCGTCGAGCTGATCGCCAGGCGCGAAGCCGATGGAATGCACGAAACCATCAAATTTCGGCCATGTTTTAGCCAGTTCACTAAATAAAGCATCGATGCTTTCATCTTTGGCAACATCACATTCCAGAACAATGCTGGAACCGAGCTGGGCGGCAAATTCTTCTACACGGCCTTTCAGCTTGTCGTTCTGGTAGGTGAATGCCAGCTCAGCGCCTTCGCGGTGCATAGCCTGTGCAATGCCATATGCGATAGACAGTTTGCTGGCAACGCCGGTTACCAGAATGCGCTTACCGGAAAGAAAACCCATAGCTTAAATCCTTATCGTCATTGTTGGGCGGTCAGCCGATAATTGTTGGCGTACCGTCGTTAAAACGCGGCGATTCTACCATGAGTCGCCGATTGAGTTAATCCGACCACTGAAACAAATGGATCAGCGATCTTTTCGCCATGCATCTGCGGTTAACGCTTCGCCAAAATGGCCGGCAATTAAGCGTTTGGTTAAATCATGCAGCGGAGAGGCGAGGACATCAGCCGTACTGCCACGCTCAACCACCTCCCCATGGTGCATCACCAGCAACTGATCGCTGATATGTTTCATCATACCAATATGCTGGGTGACATAAATATAAGAGATACCCTGTTTCTCCTGTAATTCCAGCATCAGGTTAATTAACTGCGAACGCATCGACATATCCAGTGATGCCAGCGCTTCGTCGGCAATAATAACCTTCGGACGTACAATTAACGCGCGCGCGAGCCCCAGACGCTGTTTTTGCCCGGGCGCAAGCATATGGGGATAGTAACTGACATGATCCGGTAGTAATCCGACCATGCGCAATGTTTCAAGCACGCGCTTACGCCGTGCTTCCGGTTCCAGGTCGGTGTTTAAACGTAAAGGAAAATCGAGGATCTGCGAAATACGCTGGCGCGGGTTTAGCGACGTGGTTGGATCCTGAAAAATCATGCGGATATGCTGGCTGCGAAACGTAAAATCACCGTAATGCAGGGGATGATCGTCAATCACCAGCTCACCGCTGCTTGGTTCAATCATCCCCGCCAACATTTTCGCCAACGTTGATTTCCCGGAGCCATTTTCACCAATAATCGCCAGCGTCTGTTTTTCCCGCAGCGTAAAGCTAAGGGGTTTTACCGCTTCAACTGTCTGGCGGCGGAACCAACCGGTGCGATAGCGGAACGTTTTGCTCAGGTTACGCACTTCAAGCAGCGTCTCTACCATCTCACTCTCTCTCCATATTTAGCGGAAAATGACAGGCAAAAAGATGATTTTTCGCACCTGATAGCCTGGGGGTTTCCACACATTTGCGCTGGGCATAGGGACAACGCGGTCCAAGGCGACAACCAATGGGTAACTGCTCCAGTAGTGGAATTGCGCCTGGCAGGGTGTTGAGGCGGCTTTTATGCGGCATCGCGCTGCCGAAGTCGGGGATTGCCCGGATCAACGCCTGGGTATAGGGGTGATGTGGCGTGGAGATTAGCTCCTCACTCGGTGCCGTTTCCACCGTTTGACCACAATACATTACATTAATGCGATCCGCCCATTTGCTCAGCATCTGTAAATCGTGGCTGATCAACATAATGGTGGTGTTGTTATTCTGATTAAGGCGACTCAGCAGACGGAATATTTGCGCCTGGGTGGTGGGCTCCATCGCATTGGTGGGTTCATCTGCGATCAGTAAGCGTGGCTGGTTAGCCAGCGCGATAGCAATCATTACCTTCTGGCACTCGCCCTCTGTCAGTTCATACGGGAAGCTGCGCATCACATCTTTATGATCCTTGATGCCGACGCGATGAAGTAACTCAATAGCCCGCCGTTTACGCCAGCCAAAACACCGCCACCAGTCACCTTTCCATGTCCAGCCGGGGATATTTTGCATCAGCTGTTTACCGATGCGTTCCGAAGGGTCGAGGCACGATTGTGGCTCCTGAAAAATCATCGATACGTTATGTCCGAGCAACTTGCGCCGCTCACGGGCTGAAAGCCGTAGTAAATCGATATCATCAAAGCGCATACGGTCCGCGGTGACTCGCCAGTTGTCTTTGGTCACGCCACAGATCGCTTTCGCGATTAAACTTTTTCCGGAGCCGGATTCACCCACCAGCCCGCGAATTTCACCCTCTGCCAGTGTCAGGCTGACGCGGTCCACGGCTTTAACCCAGTTTTCACCCGTTTTCACTTCAATGGTCAGATTGCGGATATCAAGAAGCGGCATTATTCAACTCCCGCCGTGATCGCGCGATGGAGACCGTCGCCCAACACGTTAACTAATAAGACGCTGATCATAATTGCCGCACCGGGCAGCATCACTGTCCAGGGGGCAACATAAATAAGCTCCAGCGCGTCGCCCAACATCGCTCCCCATTCCGGTGAGGGCAGTTGGGCGCCCAGATCGAGAAAGCCAAGGGCCGCAATATCGAGAATTGCCATCGACAAAGCCCGGGTTACCTCTGTCACTAACCCGGCAGTGATATTCGGTAGCACCGCAAACCACAAGATATTCAGTGTTGATGCGCCATCAAGACGCGCAGCAATGACATACTCTTTTTCCAGTTCGTCGTGAACCAGGCTGTAAACCGAACGGACCATACGTGGCAACAGCGCCAGCCAGACGGCAAACATGGCGTGCAACAACCCCGGCCCGGCAAAAGCAACGACAATTATCGCCAGCAATAAAGAGGGCAGTGAGAGCAGCGTATCAAGAATATGATTTAACACCGCAGAGCGCAGACCATGTGTCGAACCAGCGAAAACGCCGATCGCTAATCCGCATAAGGTTGCAGCCAGTGTGACAATAAATGCGCCGCCTACCGTTGGCGCAGCACCGCTGAGCAGGCGGCTGAGCACATCGCGCCCCAGATCATCGGTGCCAAGAAAAAACGAGACTTCGCCGTAGCGCGACCACGAAGGCGGTAGCAATTGGTAGCCAAGAAATTGCTGGTCTATGCCATAAGGCGCAATCCAATGGCCAAAAATGGTCAGTAAAAGCAAAGCGCCACAGCCATACAGGCCGACCATCGCTACGGTATCTCCGTAGAATTTACGCCACACAGTTCGCAGCGCACCGGGCGAACGCTTTTCGCTGTACACGCTATCGTAAGGCATACCATTCCTTATGTTTCAAGGGGTTCGCCAGGGCTCCCAGAATATCGGAAAGCACATTCACTACAATCACCATTGAGCCGACAACCATCACGCCGGCGGAAATTACCGCATAATCCTGCTGGCGTATGGCGATGATTAGCCAACGTCCCAGACCGGGCCAGCTAAATACCATCTCGGTGATCATCGCCAGCGTTAACATCGTTGAGAACTGCAATCCCAGCCGAGGAATAACAGGCGGCAGAGCGTTATGCAGCACATGTCGGCGCAGAATGGTGAATTTAGAGAGGCCACGTGTGGCTGCCGCTTTAATATAATTAGTCTCGATAACATCCATTGTGCTCAGACGCATTAAGCGAATCACTTCGGTGGTAGGGGCGACAGCCAACGTAAGCACTGGCAGCACCATATGCCGCAACGCACTGACGATCATTTCGTCGCGCCACGGTGAATCTGCAAGCCAGGCATCAATAAGGGCAAAGCCGGTGACTGATTTCACTTCATAGAGCAGATCAAAGCGCCCGGAGACCGGTAGCCAGCCGAGATTAAGAGAGAAAAAGAGGGTCAACAGCAACGCCAGCCAGAAAACCGGAATTGAAAAGCCTAACAGTGCGACAGCGCTAATCAATTTATCCTGCCACTTATTGCGCATTACGCCTGCCAGCATCCCGACAGGGATGCCAATAAGCAGTGCGGAGCCAAAAGCCAGAATGCACAGCTCCATTGTTGCCGGTACCACCTCTTTTAGCTGCTCTGAAATCAACTGCCCATTAATACTGGAAACGCCGAAATCCCAGTGCAGCAGGCCGTCGAACCAGAAGATCCAGGCGTTCCACAGCGATGCACCTTGCAACGGCGCGTGCGGCGTGAAATAGCTCAGGCTGAAGCCGACAAAGGTAAGAAGAAATAGCGTCACCACCAGCAATAATAAGCGGCGCAAGGTAAATATGATCATGGTGGAGACATCTCCTGTTTTTCCCGCGAGACGCCGGCAAAGGATGCGCTGCCAAATGGACTGAGAACCAGCCCCTTAATATCGTAACGATAAGCCTGCAGGCGCAGAGAGGAGGCGAGTGGCAGCACTGGCAACTCCTGAGCCAAAATCTTCTGCGCCTCGTCGTAGGCATCAATGCGCGCGGCAAGCTGCTGGGAAGCAAGCGCTTTTTGCAACACCTCATCAAACTGATGATTACACCAGTGCGCCAGGTTAGTCTGTGAGGTGATAGCCGCACAGCTTAGCAACGGGCGGAAAAAACTATCGGGATCGTTACTGTCCGTCGCCCAGCCTGATAGGGTTAAATCATGGTTCATATCCATCAGCCTGGCTTCCTGGAAACGACCCTCCACCGGCACAATCACCACTTTCACGCCCGCTTGCGCCATATCAGCCTGAATCAGCTCAGCGGTTTTCAGTGGGCTTGGGTTCCATGCTTGCGAACTGGTGGGCACCCAGAGTTGCAATGTCATATTCTCAAGCCCAAGGGCTTTCAAACGTTCACGCGCTTTCTCAGGATTGTATTCGGTGATTTTTGCCTCGTTATCATAGGCCCATGATGCACGCGGCAAGAGCGAGGCAGCCGTCTCCGCTGTACCGTAATAAATCGATTGCATCAATCGTTGATTATTAATGGATAAAGCCAGGGCATGGCGGACGGCCGGGTTATTCAACGGCGGTTTATCAGTGTTAAAAGCCAGGTAAGCGATATTCATTCCTGGGCGCAATGTCAGGCGCAAACGCGGATCGTCGCGAAGAATGGTCAGTTGGCTGGCCGGTGGCCACGCCAGAACATCACACTCGCCAGTTAATAATCTGGAAAGCCTCCCGGTGCCGCCAGAACCTAGATCCACAACAACCTGTTGCATCAGGGGTTTTCCACGCCAGAAATTTTCGTGACGTTGTAACCGAACATGCTGACCGGCGCGGTATTCATCCAGTTGGTAAGCGCCTGTGCCGACCGGTTGGCGGTCAAGCAGTTCCTGATGCCCACTCTTTTCCAGTTGTGCCGCATATTCCGCTGACATCACAGAGGCATAGTGCGTCGCGAGATGCCACAAGAAAGAGGCATCGGGTTTTTTCAGGCGAAATTCGACCGTGCGGTTGCTCAGCTTACGAACGCTTTCAATGGAGTCGGCAAACTGCAAGCTATCGAAATAGGGGAAACTATCGCCGTTGACATTATGCCAGGGATGGTTGCGATTAAAGATACGCTGAAAGGTAAAAACCACATCATCGGCGTTCAGGGTGCGATGGGGAGTAAACCAGGGCGTTTGCTGAAACGTGACGCCGTCACGCAAATGGAAGCGGTAAGTCGCGCCGTTATCTAACACTTCCCAGCTTTCTGCCAGCTCTGGCACGAGTCGATAGGTATAGGGATCGACATCCAACAAACGGTCATAAAGCTGAGCCGCCAGCGTATCAACAATCAAGCCGCTGCCTGCTTTTTGCGGATTAAAGGTACTAACCTGCCCATTGACGCAATAGACAAAACCGCTGTCACGGATATCAGCCACAGAAGAAGTCGTGGGTTCAGCCTGAGCGACATGGGTAGCCAGCACTGCACTCAATAACAGGGAAGAGAAAACCAGACGCATGTTTTTTTCGCGGAGTTTAGATTCATCTGTAAAGTGTATCGCACTTGCTATGGCTTCGTACAAATGTCTGCACACGACTGCTGTTATTGCCAGCAATTTCAGTTGATTTGGTGCTTTTTCAACAGCGCCCGTAGCTGGTGATAGGTCAGCCCCAGCAATTCCGCCGCCCGTTTTTGGTTGAATTTTGCCTGCTGCAAGCTATTTTCAAGCAATGCTTTCTCCTGCTGATGCTGAAACTTGCGTAGATCAAGAGGCAGCGCAAGGGGGGACGGAGACGCTGAATCGTTTGCTGGTTCATCTCTATTTTCCCGTCTGAAGGGATCGAGAATAATCCGGTCGAGCGGCGTTTCGCTGCTACCGTGGCGGTAGACCGATCGTTCAACCACGTTTTTCAGTTCGCGAATATTTCCCGGCCAGCGGTAGTTCAGCAGCGTATGCTGGGCATTGTCTGTAAAGCCAGGGAAGAGGGGCAGATGTAATTCGCGACACATTTGAATAGCAAAGTGGTTTGCCATCAACATGATATCGCTCTGCCGTTGACGCAGCGGCGGCAACTGCACTACATCAAAAGCCAGACGATCAAGCAGATCGGCGCGAAAAATACCGTCACGTACTAATTGCGGTAAATCAGCATTGGTAGCGCAGACCAGCCGCACATTGACCTGCAAGGGCTGACTGCCACCAACGCGCTCAAGTTCACCATATTCAATGACCCGTAATAGTTTTTCCTGCACCAGCATTGGCGCGGTTGCCAACTCGTCCAGAAAAAGCGTGCCGCCGTCGGCGCGCTCAAAACGTCCTGGATGACGCTTCTGTGCACCGGTAAAGGCCCCAGCTTCATGACCAAAGAGTTCTGAATCAAGCAGGTTTTCATTGAGCGCTGCGCAATTGAGAGAAATGAACGGCCCCTGCCAGCGGGAAGAGAGGTAGTGCAGACGATTGGCAATCAATTCTTTACCCGTTCCGCGCTCACCAACAATTAGCACAGGTTTATCCAGCGGGGCGAGGCGAGAAACTTGTTCCAGCACCTCAATAAAACTATTGGACTCGCCGAGAAGATTATCTTTGGGTTCAGGCATGATGAAATTCGCCACTTGTTAGTTTTATTCACCACTGTATACGAATTTTACGCAACGGTAAAATAGACAAAATTGTTTATAATCAATCAGATAAAAATTGGCACGATGTTTGTATTAACCGATGTAAGGTACAGTAGCTGGGCCAGGCCCTATTATAGAAATGAAGAGGAACTGATTATGGGTATTTTTTCTCGTTTTGCCGACATCGTGAACGCCAACATTAACGCCTTGCTGGAAAAAGCAGAAGATCCGCAAAAACTGGTGCGTCTGATGATCCAGGAGATGGAAGATACGTTAGTTGAGGTTCGTTCGACCTCAGCGCGTGCGCTGGCGGAGAAAAAACAATTAACACGGCGTATCGAACTGGCAAACGCACAGCAGGCTGAGTGGCAGGAAAAAGCAGAACTGGCGCTGCGTAAAGAAAAAGAAGATCTGGCGCGGGCCGCCTTAATTGAGAAGCAAAAAGTCACAACGCTTATCGAAACGCTGGAGCAGGAGATTACTCTGGTCGATGAGAGCCTGACGCGCATGAAAAAAGAGATTGGTGAGCTGGAGAATAAACTCAGCGAAACGCGCGCACGTCAGCAAGCGTTGACGCTGCGCCATCAGGCAGCCAGCTCCTCCCGGGATGTTCGCCGTCAGCTAGACAGTGGCAAAATAGATGAAGCGATGGCGCGTTTTGAATCTTTCGAACGCCGTATTGATGAGATGGAAGCTGAAGCGGAAAGCCATGGTTTTGGTAAACAGAAATCGCTCGATCAGCAGTTTGCCGATCTGCAAGCCGATGATGAAATTAGCGAGCAGCTGGCCCAACTGAAAGCCAAAATGAAACAGGATATTCAATAATAATAACGGCATCAGAAGATGCCGTGCATCAACCTCTGTAAGGAGTACACATGAGCGCGCTTATTTTGGCTATACCCCTGACATTATTTGTACTGTTCGTGTTGCCAGTTTGGTTATGGTTGCATTACACCAATCGTACCTCGCGCGGCGAGCTTAACCAGAATGAACAACAGCGTCTGGCGCAGCTAACTGAAGATGCGACACGGATGCGGGAACGCATTCAGGCTCTGGAGGCGATTCTTGATGCGGAACACCCGAACTGGAGGGATCGTTAATGACAATATTAAATACACATAAAAAACTATGGCGTATCCCGCAGCGCGGAAAGGTCGGTGGCGTTTGTGCGGGCCTTGCCGAATATCTGGATATCCGTGTCAAAGTCGTACGCATACTCGCCATTCTGGCCATGTGTTTTGGCTTGTTTTTCTTTGTTGTGGTCGCCTATATCGTGCTGTTTTTCCTGCTCGATCCGCTGCCAGAGAACTATGACAGTGAAGCCACCCCCACCAGTAGTGAATTACTGGATGTGGTTGATGCGCAGCTTGCTGAAGGTGAAGCCCGCTTACAACAGATGGAGCGCTACGTCACCTCCGACACCTTTTCTCTGCGCAGCCGTTTTCGTCAGCTTTAAGAGGTAAATTATGAATCATCACTGGCAACAGACACGCCGTAAGGTCACTCCGGGACTGAAAATAGCCGGTAAACTCGTGTTGCTTACTGCGCTGCGATATGGCCCGGCAGGCGTTGCAGGCTGGGCGGTAAAATCTGTTGCCCGTCGCCCGGTTAAATTACTGTTAGCGTTTGCCCTGGAGCCGCTACTGAAACGAGCGGCGAATAAATTTTCACGCCGCTATATGTGCGAGCAACGTGTAAAATAGGCAACTTCCGGAGAAATAATTTTTAGCTTAAGGCGGTAAGTACCCTGATGGCGATGGATCGAATTAAAAACGAACTTAATGCGCTGGTAAATCGCGGCATGGATCGGCATTTACGCCTGGCGGTTACGGGCCTCAGTCGCAGCGGTAAAACAGCCTTTATCACTGCCCTGGTTAACCAACTCCTTAATCTTCATGCCGGGGCGCGGCTGCCGTTGCTGAGCGCCGTGCGTGAAGAGCGTTTGCTGGGCGTTAAACGCGTGCCGCAACGTGATTTCGGCATCCCCCGTTTCACCTATGATGAAGGGCTGGCGCAGCTTTATGGCACGCCGCCAGTCTGGCCTACGCCTACGCGCGGCGTCAGCGAGATTCGTCTGGCGCTGCGTTTTCGTTCTAATGATTCGCTACTGCGCCATTTCAAAGAGACTTCTACGCTCTATCTGGAAATTGTCGACTATCCAGGTGAATGGCTGCTGGATCTGCCAATGCTGGCGCAGGATTATTTAAGCTGGTCGCGACAGATGACCGGCCTGTTACAAGGCCAGCGTCGGGAGTGGTCGGCTAACTGGCGCGCACTTTGTGCCGATCTTGATCCGTTGGCCCCGGCGGATGAAAACCGGCTGGCGGAGATTGCTGCCGCGTGGACGGAGTATTTGCACAAGTGCAAAGGCGAAGGGTTGCACTTTATTCAGCCGGGGCGGTTTGTCCTGCCTGGTGATATGGCGGGGGCGCCCGCGCTGCAATTTTTTCCCTGGCCTGATGTCGACAGTAGTGGGGAAGCGAAACTTGCTCAGGCGGATAAACAGACCAACGCAGGCATGTTGCGCGAGCGTTATCACTACTACTGCGAGCAGATCGTCAAAGGTTTTTATAAAAATCATTTCCTGAAATTTGATCGCCAGATTGTGCTGGTCGATTGTCTGCAACCATTAAACAGCGGGCCGCAGGCATTCAATGATATGCGTCTGGCGCTGACGCAACTGATGCAAAGTTTTCACTATGGACAGCGCACACTGTTTCGCCGCCTATTTTCACCCGTGATCGACAAGCTGTTATTTGCCGCCACGAAAGCTGACCATATTACTATTGATCAACACGCCAATATGGTCTCCTTGCTGCAACAGCTTATCCAGGATGCCTGGCAAAATGCGGCCTTTGAGGGGATCAGTATGGATTGCATGGGACTCGCTTCGGTGCAGGCGACGCAGAGTGGTTTTATTGAGGTCAATGGCGAAAAAATCCCTGCGTTACGCGGACACCGCTTGAGCGACGGTACGCCGCTTACCGTCTATCCTGGCGAAGTGCCGGCCCGTCTACCGGGACAGGCATTCTGGGATAAGCAGGGTTTTAATTTTGAGGCTTTTCGTCCACGTTCGCTGGATGTTGATACACCACTGCCGCATATCCGGCTGGATGCCGCGCTGGAATTTCTTATAGGGGATAAATTGCGATGACCGAGCCGCTAAAACCGCGTATGGATTTCACCGGGCCACTGGAAGAGCAGACAGACGCACATTATAAGGCCGCACAGACGTTCAATAATACGCAGGCGGAAAAATTTGCCCCCGTCACCAGTGAGGAGTCGCTGCCGGAAGGAGACGTTGAGGTGGCAGTGGAGGTTGCGCTACGACCAAAACGCAGTTTGTGGCGCAAGATGGTTGCCGCCGGGTTACTGCTCTTTGGTGCAAGCGTTGTGGGACAAGGGGTGCAGTGGGCTGCTAACGCCTGGCAGACGCAAGACTGGGTTGCGCTGGGCGGTTGTGCTGCCGGGGCATTAATTATCGGTGCCGGTGTAGGATCCGTGGTCAGTGAGTGGCGGCGTTTATGGCGCTTACGTCAACGGGCGCAGGAGCGCGATGAAGCACGGGAGTTATTACACAGCCACGGCAATGGTAAAGGGCGGGCCTTTTGCGAAAAACTGGCGCAGCAGGCAGGGATAGATAAGGCACATCCGGCGTTGCAGCGTTGGTACGCCGCCATTCATGAGACACAAAATGATCGTGAAGTTGTTAGTCTCTATGCCCATTTAGTGCAGCCCGTACTTGATGCTCAGGCACGGCGCGAAATTAGTCGTTCAGCGGCAGAATCGACGCTAATGATCGCCGTCAGTCCGCTGGCGCTGGTGGATATGGCCTTTATCGCCTGGCGTAACCTACGGCTGATTAATCGTATTGCTGCGTTATATGGCATCGAACTGGGGTACTACAGCCGTTTGCGGCTGTTCCGCCTTGTATTGCTGAATATTGCTTTTGCTGGCGCCAGCGAGCTGGTACGAGAGATTGGTCTGGACTGGATGTCACAGGATCTGGCCGCACGTCTCTCTGCCCGCGCGGCGCAGGGGATGGGGGCCGGGCTGTTAACGGCGCGGCTAGGTATTAAGGCGATGGAACTATGTCGTCCACTCCCGTGGCTGGATGATGATAAGCCCCGGCTGGGAGATTTTCGCCGTCAGCTTATTGGCCAACTTAAAGATACCATGCAGAAAAACAGGTCATCCCGTCCTGCTGAATAATAAACAGGCGCAGCCTGCCTGACTTTACACCGCAGCGCCTGTTTTATCGTCACAGTGTCAATATTTGTTGACAGACATCTTCCTGATAGCCAAGAAGTGGCATATCATCCTTAGATTACGTGAATGAATAAGGGTGAATACTCCCATGCGTCTTGAAGTTTTTTGTGAAGATCGCCTTGGACTGACTCGCGAGCTGCTTGATCTGCTGGTGTTACGAAGCATCGATTTACGCGGTATCGAGATTGACCCGGTCGGGCGAATCTATCTGAATTTTGCCGCGCTGGAGTTCAGCGCATTTAGTAGTCTGATGGCTGAAATCCGGCGTATCCCTGGCGTTACAGATGTGCGAACTGTCCTGTGGATGCCTTCAGAGCGGGAGCATCGGGCCCTTAGTGCGTTACTGGAGGCGCTTCCCGAACCCGTATTGTCGCTGGATATGAAGGGTAAAATCGAACTGGCGAATCCTGCAAGTTGCCAACTTTTCGGCCTTGATAGTGCTAAGCTGCGCAATCATAACGCCATTCAGTTAATTGCCGGGTTTAACTTTCAGCGCTGGCTGGAAAGTAACCCGCAACACTCGCATACCGAACATGTGGTGATTAACGGGCAAAATTTTCTGATGGAGATCACGCCGGTCCATCTGGAAGGCGAAACCGGTGAACCCATGTTCACAGGGGCCGTGGTGATGCTGCGTTCAACCGTACGCATGGGCCGCCAGTTACAGAACATCAGCCAACAAGATGTTAGCGCTTTTAGTCAGATTGTTGCCGTTAGCCCGAAAATGCGCCATCTCATTGAGCAGGCGCATAAGCTGGCAAATCTTACGGCACCTTTGCTGATCACTGGCGATACCGGCACCGGAAAGGATTTACTGGCGCATGCCTGTCACCTTGCCAGTCCACGTGCGGCTAAACCTTATCTGGCGTTGAATTGTGCCTCAATCCCCGAAGATGCGGTTGAGAGTGAGCTATTTGGTCACGCCCCGGAAGGGAAAAAAGGTTTTTTTGAGCAGGCTAATGGCGGGTCGGTGCTGCTGGATGAGATCGGTGAAATGTCTCCGCGTATGCAGGTTAAGCTACTGCGTTTTCTTAATGATGGCACTTTCCGCCGTGTTGGCGAAGACCATGAAGTGCATGTCGATGTCAGGGTAATTTGCGCTACCCAACGTAATCTGGTCGAGTTGGTACAAAAAGGGGCGTTTCGTGAAGATCTCTACTATCGCCTGAACGTACTGACGCTGGATCTGCCGCCGCTGCGTGAGCGGACGCAGGATATCATGCCATTGACCGAACTCTTTGTTGCTCGTTTTGCCGATGAACAGGGTGTACCGCGACCCAAACTATCCCATGATTTGCTGCCGATGCTTAGCCGCTACAACTGGCCGGGTAATGTTCGTCAGTTGAAAAATGCTATCTACCGCGCGCTAACACAGCTGAAGGGTTATGAGTTGCGGGCTCAGGATATCGAGCTGCCTGACTACGACGTGCCAGCGGTAACGGTAGGGGATGATGCGATGGAGGGATCGCTGGATGATATCACCAGCCGCTTTGAACGCTCAGTCCTGACGCAGCTTTATCGTAACTATCCCAGTACGCGTAAATTGGCGAAACGGCTCGGTGTCTCGCATACGGCGATTGCCAATAAATTACGTGAATATGGTCTGAACCAGAAAAAGAGTGAAGAGTAAAAAAAGCCTCTGCGTGCAGACGCAGAGGCTTTTTCTTAGCCTTTTAACACGTCCAGCGCCGCGGTGTAATCCGGCTCGTTGGTGATTTCATTCACCAGCTGGCTGAAAATTACGTTGTCGTTTTCATCCAGGACGATCACCGCACGCGCCGCCAGGCCCTTCAGCGCGCCTTCAGCAATACCCACCCCATAATCTACCAGGAAATCAGCATTGCGCAGGGTCGACAGGGTAATGACGTTACTCAAGCCTTCAGCACCGCAAAAGCGCGACTGGGCGAACGGCAGATCGGCAGAGATACACAGCACGACAGTGTTGCTAATTTCAGTTGCTAACTGATTGAACTTGCGCACTGATGCTGCACACACACCGGTATCAATACTTGGGAAAATATTGAGTACCTTGCGTTTGCCAGCGAACTGGGAGAGTGAAACGTCTGAGAGATCCTTCGCTACCAGCGTAAAGGATTTAGCTTGCTCACCAGCTTGCGGAATGGTGCCTGCTACTGAAACCGGGTTACCCTGAAAGTGGACGAGTTGTGACATGAATATCTTCCTGTTTACATATAGTTAACGTCAGCGCTAGTGTATGTCATCCGACAAGATCACGGCAAACTCATTTTCGTATCTATACTGGTTACAAAGCGGCAGAGGAGCGGGTAATGAGAGGCGTAAAGGTTTATGAAGAGAGTTGGCCGCTACACACACCCTTCGTCATTTCGCGTGGATCGCGCAGCGAAGCACGGGTGGTGGTGGTTGAGCTGGAAGAGGATGGGATCAAAGGAGTCGGTGAATGTACGCCTTATGCCCGTTATGGTGAGAGCGAAGCGTCAGTGATGGCGCAAGTCATGACCATCATTCCGCAACTTGAAAATCGTCTGGACCGGAAAACGTTACAAACGTTACTGCCAGCAGGGGCGGCGCGTAATGCGGTGGATTGTGCGCTATGGGATCTGGAGGCACGAAAAGCGGGTATGACATTGGCCGCTTTTACCGGTATCGCTTTACCGGAAAGGGTACTGACGGCGCAAACAGTGGTGATAGGGACGCCCGATCAAATGGCGGCGAGTGCGGCAGCGCTCTGTGAAAGCGGCGCGCGACTTTTAAAAGTCAAACTTGACGATCATCTGATCAGTGAGAGGCTGGTGGCGATCAGGGGTGCCGCGCCTGATGCGACGCTGATTGTTGACGCTAACGAGTCCTGGCACAGTGAAGGGCTGGCGGCACGCTGTCAGCTATTGGCTGATTTGGGGGTTGTGATGCTTGAGCAACCCTTGCCAGCGTCCGCAGATGCAGCGTTAAGGAACTTTATCCATCCTTTGCCAATTTGCGCGGACGAAAGTTGCCATACACGGGCCGATCTCCCGGCGCTGCAGGGGCGTTATGAAATGGTGAATATCAAACTTGATAAAACGGGAGGGCTAACAGAAGCGCTGGAATTAGCCCGTGAAGCAACAGAGCAAAATTTCTCGCTAATGCTCGGCTGCATGATCTGCACCTCGCGGGCTATTGGTGCAGCTCTGCCGTTAGTGAACCATGTCAAATTTGCCGATCTTGATGGTCCCACCTGGCTGGCGGTGGATGTGGAGCCCGGTTTGCATTTCACCACCGGCGAGCTTCATCTTTGAGAGTCCCAACGTAGCAGGGCGGTCATTGGCTCAAGATATTTTTCAGTTGCTTCATCGGCAGAAATTGCCGGGAATTCGACTGTGATACAGTGCAGGTTGATATCCGCACACCAACTGCCGAATGAGCCAGGGGTGTCATAGCCGACGCTGCTGACCAGCGGCAATGAAAAGCTGTCGGCGATGCACTGGCCAAATGCGCTTTTGTGCGGATCTTCCACACAGGCCAGCGGGTCGTGAAAGGTGACCACCCACGCCGGGTGACAACGATGTATCAATTGGCATAGCGCTTGGGTTTCTGGCTCAGAACCCGGCGTCTGGCCGGTTGATAGCAGCACATCACGGGGTTGTGCCGCGCTATTCCAGCGGTATACAGTTTCACCGGCTCGCCAGTTTGCCGCGGGAAAGTTGCGATTAAGATCGACGCCATTTGCATTCGCGCGCAGCCCAAGTTGGCAACCGTCGGGATTCACAGCCAACACCACGTGGTGATGGCGTAGCTCTGGCATTAACGTTCGCATGGCGCAGGAGAGCGTTACCAGTGAACTATTTTCATCGCCGTGCGTTCCGGCAATGATCAAAGCGCTACCTTTGGTGGCGACCGGAGCCGGAAACCATAGTAATGGCGCACCCAATACAGTGCGACCAAACTCTTCGCTATTATGCGCAAAAACGCCTCGTTGCGAGCGTGGACGGTTAAGAGACATAAGTTTCCTTTTATCAGGCGGTTGCTTTTAACAAGTGTTAAGCATAAAGCGAAACGAAGCAAATATTCTCTCAGTCAATATTTTTCCACCCGTTATCAATTTTCCAGACTCTGCCATTTGCTTTTCATCTTGTTAAAACAAATAATTACCTCATCTTTTGCCGGGAATAACATATTTCAAGGGGATCCTATGACGTTTCGAATCTCACGGCTTTGCTGCACGCTCTGGTTGTGCGGTCTCGCTTCTGCCACTTTTGCCGCAGACGTCCCTCCGGGCAGCCAGCTGGCAGCAAAGCAGGAATTGGTGCGTCATATTAAAGATGAGCCGGCTACGCTTGACCCGGCTAAGGCGGTCGGACTGCCGGAAATCCAGGTGCTTCGCGATCTTTTTGAAGGTCTGGTAAATCAGAATGAGAAAGGGGAGATAATCCCCGGTGTGGCAACAAAATGGCAAAGTAATGATAACCGGGTCTGGACATTCACTCTGCGTGATAACGCCAAATGGTCAGATGGTTCGCCTGTCACCGCAGAGGATTTTGTCTTTAGCTGGCAGCGGCTGGTTGATCCGCAAACCACATCACCTTTTGCGGGTTTTGCTGCGCTTGCTGGGATCAGCAACGCGCAAAATATTGTCGATGGCAAAATGCCGCCGAATAAACTTGGGGTCAGTGCGGTGAATGCACGCACGCTGCGGGTGCAGCTGGATAAACCGTTGCCCTGGTTCCCAAGCCTTGCCGCCAGCTTTGCTTTCTACCCCGTGCAAAAAGCTAATGTCGCTAGCGGTGCTGAGTGGACACGGCCTGGCAATCTGGTAGGTAATGGTGCTTATGTGTTAGCGCATCGCGTGGTGAATGAGAAACTCGAGCTTACGCCGAATAAAAACTACTGGGACAATGCCAAAACAGTTATTCAGAAAGTGACATTCGTACCGATTAACCAGGAGTCGGCAGCCACCAAACGCTATCTTGCTAATGGTATTGATATTACTGAATCCTTCCCGAAGACCCTTTACCAAAAATTACTGAAAGATATTCCCGGGCAAGTTTATACACCGCCACAATTAGGCACTTACTATTACGCTTTTAATACGCAGAAAGGGCCGACTGCCGATCCCCGCGTGCGCCTTGCGCTCAGTATGAGCATTGATCGGCGCATCATCGCGGAAAAGGTTCTCGGCACCGGAGAGAAACCGGCCTGGCGCTTTACGCCTGATGTCACAGCCGGATTTACTCCTCAGCCCGCAGCGATGGAGCAGATGAGCCAGGCTGAGATGAATGCGCAGGCGAAAACGTTGCTACAGGCCGCTGGCTATGGTCCGCAGAAACCACTGAAGTTGACGCTGTTATATAACATTCAGGAAGTTCACCAGAAAATTGCTATTGCAATAGCCTCTATGTGGAAACAGAACCTCGGGGTGGAGGTGAAGCTGCAGAACCAGGAGTGGAAAACCTATATCGACAGCCGCAATAGCGGTGATTTCGATGTAATTCGCGCTTCGTGGATAGGGGATTACAACGAACCTTCAACCTTCCTGTCACTACTGACCTCCGGCCACAGCGGTAACATTGCCCGATTTAATGATGCAGCATACGACAAAGTGATTAACCAGGCGTCGCTGGAAACGAACGCGAAAGCGCGTAATGCAGATTACAACGAAGCCGAGCATATCATTGCCGAGAAAGCGCCTATTGCGCCAATTTATCAGTATACAAATGGTCGCTTAATCAAACCGTGGGTGAAAGGATATCCGATCAATAATCCAGAAGATGTCGCCTATACACGAACCATGTATGTGTTGAAGCATTGATAAAAAATCCCCTTACAACACGGGATGTAAGGGGCAACTCATTGATTACGGAATGGTTCCTGTCTTAAGCAGCAGGAGTTGAGAAATTTTACTTAAGTAATATGGAGGTACGATGGAGAAAATGAGGAGGAAGGTTTTCCCGATCTTTCTGTAGCGACGCCATACTGCAACGGGATAAAAAAACAACATTTTTTACTGTTTCGGTCAAAAAACAACCATGCATCTGTGGTATACTGTTTATGTTTTAACCCCGCAAGAGCATGAGGATGTTATGGATACAAAATTAGATTCGACAAAACTGGCGATCGAATATCTGCGCCGTGATCAAAGCGCACTCACACCAGCCCAATACTTAAAAAAACTCAAACAATTGCAGCTGGAATTTGAGGATTTGATGACATTGTCGCACTCAGAGCTGAAAGAGGAAATTGATTTTGCCTGGCGGCTGGGTATTCATTGATCCAGAATGTCACAAAGATGCGCCTGCAACGGGCGCTTTTTTATTCCTAAAAAGTAAGTTTTCTATTATTTCAATATCTATTGAGTAGCTATTTTCAATAAACAATAGCTCTTATTAAGTACAGCTTAAACAACATGACAAATTTCGCGGATTTATTTAAGTAATGATTATCCTATATGATATATTAATAAGGTAAAACTGGCATTTTTATTATTATAGGGTAGTTAAAACTGTCTTTGTTGCTCTCTTTTGGTTGTTTCTGCGACCTTATGGTAAATTTATGGCACAAGCTGATAAACATTCATTTAAATCATTTTCGCCGTGTAAAAGGGTATTTCAAGTGTTATACATATAATACTTTCCCCGTAGTTATTTCCCGGTGTCGTTATGTTAAGAAATATTAGCGTCAGAACATTTATTATTTCTTTTTTACTTGCCTCTTTTATTATTCAGCAATTTTTAGTGATCATTATCGCAAAAAATAGCCTGCTGATAGCTGCTACGGGGGGCGTTGCAATTGTATCACTGGTACTTCTTTGGCTATATATGACGCGTTATTTAGTGACGCCAATTAATACCGTAAAAAGAAGTATTGAAGCGGTAACATCAGGAAATCTTTCGATTATTATTCCCGAGTTTGGCAATAATTGTGCAGGCCGCCTGATCCCTGGTATCAATACGCTTGCCAGCAGCATCGCAACATTAGTACGGGAAATTCGTGCTTCCTCCGAGACTGCTTTGGATCTCTCAAATCAACTGGCAACAGGCAGCGCCGATCTGTCACTCAAAACTGAAGAACAATCTGCTGCCCTTATCCAAACCGCCTCCAGTATGGAAGAGATGGCGGCCAGTACCAAAAATAATGCTGATAATACGCACCTCGCAAGTATGCGGGCGAAAGATGCCACACTTTGCGCGAGCCGGGGAGGCGAGTTAATGGGCCAGGTGGCGAAAAATATGGCCTCAATAACTGAATGTGCCCATCAAATGACGGAAATTATTTCTATTATCGATGGTATCGCTTTTCAGACCAATATTCTGGCGCTGAACGCAGCGGTTGAAGCTGCACGTGCGGGAGATCATGGTAAAGGCTTTTCGGTGGTAGCTGGTGAAGTACGCAGCCTTGCTCATCGTAGCGCAGAAGCGGCTAAAAATATTAAATCACTGATTGCCGAGACGACAGATAACGTCAACCAGGGAGCGACGGTGGTGACCGAGGCGGAACAGAATATGCAGGAAATCGTCTCTGGTGCGGGTGTAGTCAGTAAGCTAATGGATGAGATCGCCGTCAGTACCTTGCAGCAGGAAAAAGGGATTTCACAGATCACGCTGGCCCTGTCAGAGTTGGAAAAAGTCACGCAGAGCAACGTAACGATGGTCGATGAGTTGGCTGGATCATCCGACATCCTCAAACATCAGGTAGCCGAGTTACAAACCCGCACGGGGAAATTCCATCTGGCAGAGTCGGTACTAAACGCACCAATGCCATCTAAAAAGCCGCCTGTGCAACAGGTGGTGCCAGTGCTGCGTAGCCGGCAAAATTATCGCCATTCCTTTTAAGCGTTATGTTCATGAGGCCCGGGTTACCGCAATGCCGTTCACTTAAGCGGAGCGGTACTGCGTTTCACCGGATAACGGGTTTTTGATATCTTAACTGCCCTCGCCCTTGATGGTCGGGGGCGTTTTGTTATGAACACCGCTTCCAGAGCACCCCGCAGATGCTCCAGTCGTTTCGGGATGGTCCCCGGTGACGCCGTGTTTCCCAGCACTATCATCTCTGTCGCGATAAACTGGAACGCGAACTTAAAGCTGATTTCTGACGCCGCTTTTTTGTGTTTCTCCGCTGCTTTTGTCGCCTCACGCCGTATCAGATTATAGGCCAGCAACATACCCCAGACCTCCTGTTCCAGCAGCTCAACCTTACGACTTCTCAGTACCAGGGCATCGTTCAACAGGCTGCTTTTCAGGTTTCTGAACCCGACTTCGATTTCCCATCGTGAATGGTAAAGTTCTGCCACCTCTTTTGCTTTGTAGCGGTCTGCCGGGAGTGATGTCAGCACCGTTTTCTCCACACCGTTCACGTCATAAGTCACCGCCCGGGCGTACCAGAACTCTGGCAGTGAAGAATTCTTTTTCCTCGCTTGCTGTGACACCTTCAGTTTCAGAAGCCTGTCTCCGGGACCGTAACTTTCTTCTGTTTCTGATGCGATATTCTTCCACGCAGGCAGTAGCCAGTGGCGGTTACAACCCTGCTGATTCAGCGTCAGCAGCAGGTCTGAGCTGTAAAAGAGCTTGTCAAACAGCGTAATGGAGTTATCCGGGATGGTGGCGAGCATGGAGTGGGCCAGCACGGTTTCGCTCCGCCGGTAAGGCGCGGTCACGGCATTCAGCAGAATGTGACTTCCCAGATTCATTAACGCCACCAGACGCATAACGGGGTAGGCGCTCTGCCGCTCAGTGGATGTGTTGGCAGAGCCATAATATTCACGCAACTCAGGTTCATCAGGTGTCCTGAACTGCGCGCCATCAATGGCAAAAAGTTGCAGGCCGTGCCAGTCATCCTTCAGGTAACGTTCCGCGCCCCATGTCTGTGCGGTCTGGCGGAAGAGCCATTCCACGGGGCGGCTCCCACGCGCTGACGCGCCTGGGTGACAGCGCTGCGGGCCAGCAGGTTCATCCCCGCTTCGCCATCCGCGCTCAGGTTCAGACGGCGAACCACATCGGTAATTGGCTCATTGCGGAAGAAGGCCATGGCCACCACCATCCAGATAACCATGTCGCCCGGTAAACGACGGCGGCGAACGGTCGCATGAGCAGAAAGCGTCAGGCAGTGCTGTATCCACTCGACGGGAAGGTGCTCTGCAAACAGTTGTGCAGAGGGCGGTGGCATAAGTGGATGGTCACTGAAATCGAGCAGGTCATTAAGAAGTGGCATAAGAAAACGGCTCCCTGTTATGGAAGCCGTTATAGTGCCGCAGTTTAAGGATCGGTCAACCGATCCTTAACTGATCGGCATTGCGGGTTACCGGGCCTTTTTCATTGTGAATTCAGCACGATGATTGCTTAATACCTCCATCAGGCTAGACTGACGCTATAAACGGGTGACGTCTGGAGGCGCCGTGGACACAATTAAAGGAAGCGATGTTAAAGTGCCGGATGCGGTCTATGCATGGCTGTTGGATGGAAAGGGCGGGGTCAGGCCGCTGCAAGACGATGATGAGATTACGGCAAGCACGCCATGCTGGGTGCACTTAAATTACACCAACGAGGAGAGTGCTGAGTGGCTCGCGACCACACCAGTATTGCCGAACAGTGCGCGCGATGCATTGGCTGGTGAGAGCACTCGCCCGCGGGTAAGTCGCATGGGTGAAGGAACATTAATCACCCTGCGCTGCATTAATGGCAGCACTGACGAGCGTCCTGATCAACTGGTGGCAGTGCGTCTCTATATGGATGAGCGGATGATTGTTTCAACGCGTCAGCGCAAGGTGCTGGCGTTGGATGATGTGGTCAGTGATCTGCAAGAGGGGAGCGGGCCGACAGATTGTGGCGGCTGGCTGGTGGATGTCTGCGATTCGCTGACGGATCATGCCAGTGAATTTATTGAATCACTGCATGATAAAATTATCGATCTGGAAGATAACCTGCTGGATCAACAAATCCCGCCTCGTGGATTTTTGGCGCTTTTACGCAAGCAACTGATTGTTATGCGCCGTTATATGGCCCCCCAACGCGACGTTTTTGCCCGCCTCTCCAGCGAGCGCATGCCGTGGATGAGTGACGATCAGCGCCGTCGTATGCAAGATATTGCCGATCGGCTCGGACGAGGGCTGGATGAAATCGACTCCTGCATTGCGCGTACAGCAGTGTTAACCGATGAGATAACACAGGTTATGCAGGAATCGCTGGCACGCAGAACCTACACCATGTCGCTAATGGCAATGGTTTTTCTGCCAAGCACTTTCTTAACCGGACTTTTTGGCGTCAACCTCGGCGGGATCCCAGGCGGCGGGTGGCACCTTGGTTTCGCTATTTTCTGCCTGATGTTGGTGTTGCTGATCGGCGGTGTTACCTGGTGGTTACATCGCAGTAAATGGCTGTAAGATTTAACCTTTTTAACATAATTCAAACATAAAAAGGGGGGTTAACTTGAGCGAGGTCAATAAAAGCAATACCCATTCAGGGCAATATTCATCTCGCAGGTGAATGCAACGTCAAGCGATGGGCGTTGCGCTCCATATTGTCTTACTTCCTTTTTTGAATTACTGCATAGCACAATTGATTCGTACGACGCCGACTTATTTAAGTCGGCTTTTTTTTTGCCTCTGGGCCACAAGCTTCTATTTTTAATAGTGCTGCTCGCCAATTTTATGCAGAGGTAAACATGGATTATTTCACCGTACTTGACGCTGATGATGCTGAACTTGTCGACCCGTTTCCGGTGGATCCGGTGCCGGTTCCCGATCCTATTCCGCGTCCACAACCGCTTCCTGACCCACCACCTGACGAAGAACCGATTAAATTGTCGCGTTGATAAGGCAGATCTGAGAGGATACGCGCCTGCTAAACATAAGCCTTTGACCGCGAGAAGATACCGTGACCGCTTTTTCAAATTTGAGCACTTTGCCCACAGCCCAGATCGAAAACCTTAACGAACTGGGTTATTTCACCATGACCCCGGTTCAGGCCGCCGCGCTGCCTGTGATTCTGGCAGGCCAGGATGTACGCGTGCAGGCGAAAACCGGCAGTGGCAAAACGGCTGCTTTCGGCTTAGGTGTATTGCAGCATATCGACGCCAGCCGTTTCCAGACACAATCGCTGATTTTATGCCCGACGCGTGAGCTTGCCGATCAGGTGGCGCAGGAGTTACGGCGACTGGCGCGATATATGCCGAACATTAAGGTGCTAACCCTCTGTGGCGGCCAGCCTTTTGCCGCGCAACGTGATTCATTGCAGCATGCGCCGCATATTATTGTCGCTACGCCGGGACGTCTGCTGGACCATCTACAAAAAAAGACAGTCACGCTTGAGTGCTTGCAAACGCTGGTAATGGATGAAGCGGACCGAATGCTGGATATGGGTTTTAGCGATGCTATCGATGAAATCATCCGCTATGCTCCTGTTTCACGTCAGACTCTGCTTTTTTCCGCCACCTGGCCTGAAGGGATTGCGGCGATAAGCCACCGTGTGCAACGCGACCCGCAAACAATAGAGATTGATACAGTTGCCGCACTTCCCGCTGTCGAGCAACAATTTTTCGAAGTCTCCCGTAGTGGCAAAATCCACTTGCTGCAAAGCGTGCTCAGTGAACATCAGCCAGCATCCTGTGTCGTGTTCTGCAATACCAAAAAAGATTGTCAGCAGGTATGCGATGCGCTTAATGAAGCAGGACAGGAGGCGTTGGCATTGCATGGTGATTTGGAACAGCGCGATCGGGATCAGACGTTAGTACGCTTCGCGAATGGCAGTGCTCGTGTGCTGGTCGCTACGGATGTCGCTGCGCGCGGTCTGGATATCAAGTCCCTTGAACTGGTGGTGAACTACGAGCTGGCATGGGATCCTGAGGTTCACATTCATCGCATCGGTCGCACTGCGCGTGCAGGGGAAAGCGGCCTCGCCATCAGTTTTTGTGCACCAGAAGAGGCGCAACGCGCCAATATTCTGGCCGATATGTTGCAGCTGAAATTAAACTGGTTAAACGTGCCGGCGAGCGGAAAAGTTGTGCCGCTGGCTGCGGAGATGGCAACGTTATGTATTGATGGCGGCAAGAAAGCTAAAATGCGTGCCGGCGATGTCCTTGGCGCATTGACTGGAGAAATGGGGCTTGATGGCGCCGATATCGGCAAAATTACAATCCATCCAGCGCATGTCTATGTTGCGGTGCGCCAACATGTTGCGCGCCAGGCATGGAAGCAATTACAGAACGGTAAGATTAAAGGCAAGAGCTGTCGCGTACGGTTACTGAAATAAGCAGTATGCCTCTCTGAGCGAAAATCAGAGAGGCATAACTTATCACTTCACTTCGAGCACATTGAGACGCAGTTCATCCAGTTGAGCGTCATCTTCTTCCGGCTGCCAGCCTGCGGGGCGCAGCGGGATCTCTTCGCGATCAAAGGCAAGATCGCCACCGTTAACCACTTCAGAGCCGTGTTGGATACCTTTAAAGTCAAAAAGGTTAATGTCGCTGAGATGAGAAGGCACGACGTTCTGCATTGCGCTGAACATAGTCTCAATGCGTCCGGGGTAGCGTTTATCCCAATCGCGTAGCATATCGGCAATCACCTGACGTTGCAGATTAGGCTGCGAACCGCACAGGTTGCACGGAATGATAGGGAAACCTTTTGCTTCGGCAAAACGTTCGATATCTTTTTCCCGACAGTAGGCCAATGGACGGATGACAATATGTTTACCATCATCGCTCATCAGCTTCGGAGGCATACCTTTCATCTTGCCGCCGTAAAACATATTCAGAAACAGCGTTTGCAGGATATCATCACGATGATGTCCAAGGGCGATTTTAGTTGCGCCCAGCTCTGTGGCGGTGCGGTAGAGAATACCGCGGCGTAAACGAGAGCAGAGCGAGCAGGTCGTTTTACCTTCCGGGATCTTCTCTTTTACGATGCCATAGGTGTTCTCTTCGACAATTTTGTACTCCACACCCAGAGCGTCAAGATATTGCGGCAGAATATGTTCCGGGAAACCAGGCTGTTTCTGGTCGAGGTTGACCGCGACGAGGGAGAATTTCACTGGCGCGCTTTGCTGAAGATTACGCAGGATCTCCAGCATGGTGTAACTGTCTTTACCGCCCGAGAGGCAGACCATAATACGGTCGCCATCTTCAATCATATTAAAGTCGGCAATTGCTTCGCCCACATTACGACGCAGACGCTTTTGTAATTTGTTCAGGTTGTATTGTTCTTTTTTGCTAATTTCTTGATTTTCTAACATCTTTTAATGTCTCAGGAACCAAAATGGCGCTGTCACTGGAGTGCAGAGCGCGTTTATACCCGTTTTGGCTCAGTATTAATGAAGACCCACCAACTGACAAACGTCAGCAGGCAAAAGTATTTCGCGTATGGTACGGATTACGGCGGCGAATGCCAGCATGTTTTACGGCAGCGGTTTCCCCGACCTCAATTTTCATCACTGATTTACAATAAAAGAGTGTGGCTCGTGCGGCAAATTCCGGCGGGATTTATACGACTTTGCGTTCCGGGTATTTACCTTTTACCACACCATCATAAAAGCGTCCCTTCGACACCACAGTAAGGAAAAGTGAAAAGATGCGCTCTGGCACATTCTGGTATTGATAGACGCTCTTGTCGTGAAAACGAACTTCCAGCGTATTGCTGAGATTATCATAACCGACCGAAGCGATTCGCGATGAAGTTACAGCGTGGTGGTGCATACAATTCGCCTCTGGCAACTCTTCCTGTCGACGATTATTAATCACCTTGCCGCCGCTGTCATGAAAAATACATACATGCAAAAGCCACCGGCCTGTACCGATGGCTTTTGTACTTCGTTACTCCGTAGAGTTTGTCTCGGCTTTCCCTGCCAGTTGTGCCAGGAAATTATAGCGTTTTTGCAAATCAGCCGCCGCGTCTTTCCATAACTGCTCGGCGACCTCTGGCTGCTGTGCATTCAGGCGGCGAAAGCGCTGCTCGTTAAGCAACGTTTCTGCCAGTGCATCAGAGGGCGGACGCGAATCCAGTGCCAGCGGGATTTTACCTTCATCAGCGCGACGGGGATCAAAGCGATAAAGCGGCCAGAAACCGGTAGCGGTGAGTTGACGCATCTGATCGTGGCTTAAGGCAAGGTCATAGCCATGCTCTTCGCAAGGGCTGTAAGCAATGATCAATGAAGGACCGGGGTAGGCTTCAGCCTCCTGAATCGCCTTCACCGTCTGGTTTAGCTGCGCGCCCAGAGAAATTTGCGCCACGTAGACATGACCGTACATCATCATGCTGACGCCGAGATCTTTACGCGCTTTGCGTTTGCCGTGTTCGCCGAATTTAGTCACTGCGCCAAGGGGAGTCGCCTTTGATGCCTGGCCGCCTGTGTTGGAGTAACACTGCGTATCGAGCACCAGAATATTGACGTTCTCTGTCAGGCTCAACACATGATCCAACCCGCCAAAACCAATGTCGTAGGCCCAGCCATCGCCACCAATCAACCAGATTGATTTCTCTACCAGCGCATCAGCGTCGGTCACCAGCTGTTGTGCATCTTCGATACCCGCAAGACTACTGCGCAACAACGCAACTTGCTCACGGCGCTCTTCTGGCGTGGCATCCGCTTGTAGCGCGGCATAAAGTTCGGCAGGCAGTTTATCGGCAAAGCTCTCCACCAGGCGCATCACACGTTGGCGGTGTTGATCAACGCTCATACGAAAGCCGAGCCCAAACTCAGCGTTGTCTTCAAACAGTGAGTTTGCCCATGCCGGACCACGGCCATTGCTGTCTGTGGTATAAGGCGTGGAGGGCAGATTACCACCATAGATAGACGAGCAGCCGGTGGCATTAGCAATCAACATTCGGTCGCCATAGAGCTGGGTCAGCAGCTTTATGTAGGGGGTTTCACCACAGCCGGAGCAGGCGCCGGAATATTCGAAAAGCGGGGTGATAAGCTGTGAGGTACGAATATCAATACGTTCCAGTTTACTACGATCAATTTCTGGCAGCTCGAGGAAGAAGTCATAATTCACTTTCTCTTCTTCCACATGTTCGAGGCGCGACATCATATTAATCGCCTTGATCTCGGGATTTTGTCGATCTTTCGCGGGGCAAACTTCAACGCAAAGATTACAACCGGTGCAATCCTCTGGCGCGACCTGCAGCACATATTTCTGCCCACGCATATCGCGAGATTTTACATCCAGCGAATGCAGGCTAGCTGGAGCATTTTCCATCGCTTGCGGCGCTACCACTTTGGCCCGAATCGCTGAGTGTGGGCAGGCGGCAACACAGTGGTTACACTGGGTACAGAGTTCCTCTTTCCAGATGGGGATCGCTTCGGCAATATTGCGTTTTTCCCACCGGGTTGTCCCCACTGGCCATGTACCATCAGGGGGAAGCGCAGAAACGGGCAACGCGTCACCGAGCCCGGCCAACATGGCTGCGGTTACGGTCTTAACAAAGTCTGGTGCCGCATCGGCAACCACCGGTGGGCGAGCAGGGCTGTCTGGGTTAACTTCCTGCAAGGGTACCGCGAACAGTGATTCGCGCGCCAAAGCCAGCGCCTGCCAGTTGCGTTCAACCAGTTCCTGACCTTTGCTGCTGTAGCTTTTGGCAATGGCGCCCTGCAATTCGGTTAATGCACTGTCCCCCGGCAAAATATTCGTCAACTGGAAGAAGGCCATTTGCATGACCGTGTTAATTCGCGCTGCCAGCCCGCATTCACGGGCGATTTTTGCCGCGTTAATAACATAGAACCGCGCTTGTTTCTGATTAAGCACCGCTTGCACTTCTTGCGGCAGGCGTGACCACACCTCCTCAGCGCTGTAGGGGGTGTTAAGCAGAAAAATACCGCCCGGCTTCAGGCGCTCAGCCATCTGATACTTATCAATAAACTGCAATTGATGACAGCCGACAAAATCAGCCTGGGAGATCAGATAGGCAGAGTGAATGGGGTGCTCGCTGACGCGCAGATGCGATACCGTCAGCCCCCCGGCCTTTTTCGAGTCATAGACAAAGTAACCCTGCGCATACCACGGCGTTGAGTTGCCAATAATCTTAATATTGTTTTTCGTTGCCGATACGCTGCCATCGCTGCCGAGCCCATAAAATAGCGCTTCGAGTTTTGCACGCGAGGGAAGCGTATTCTCAGGAAGGGGTAAGGAGAGGTTGGTAACATCGTCATAGATACCAACGGTAAATCTTGTTTTAGGTTTGGCAGTGCTTAACTCATTAAACACTGCCAGCACACATTCAGGACCAAACTCTTTCGATGATAACCCGTAGCGTCCGCCGATAACACGCGGCAGGTATTCCCGCTCGCCGTTGTTAAAGGCTTCAGCCAGCGCGGTCATCACATCAAGATAGAGGGGTTCTGCCTGCGCACCGGGTTCTTTGGTGCGATCCAGTACCGCAATATTGCGGGCGCTCTCCGGTAATACAGCTATCAGGTGCGCAGCACTGAATGGACGATAGAGGCGGACTTTTAGCACGCCCACTTTTTCACCGCGAGTAAGCAGTTCATCTACCACCTCCTCGCAAGTACCAATGGCTGAACCCATCAGCACAATCACCCGATCTGCCTGTGGGTGGCCGTAATACTCAAAGGGTTGATAGTGGCGTCCAGTTACGTCAGCGAAATCCTTCATCGCCTGCTCAACGTGTGAGTAAACTGCGTTATACCAGGGGTTAGTGGCTTCTCGAGACTGGAAATAGGTATCTGGATTGGCTGAAGTGCCGCGGATCACCGGATGCTCAGGATTGAGCGCGCGCGCGCGATGTGCATCGATCTCCGCTTGCGGTATCAGTTGACGGATGGTGTCATCGGCCAGCGGGGCGATTTTATTGATTTCATGTGAGGTGCGAAAGCCATCAAAGAAATGAATAAAAGGAACGCGGCTTTTCAATGTTGCGATATGCGAGATAAGTGCGAAATCCTGAGCTTCCTGCACACTGGACGCAGCCAGCATGGCACATCCCGTCTGGCGTACTGCCATCACATCTGAATGATCACCAAAGATAGATAATGCATGGGTCGCAACTGTACGTGCAGCAACATGAAGAACAAAGGGGGTGAGCTGGCCTGCCAGCTTATACAAGGTGGGGATCATTAACAGCAGGCCTTGCGACGAGGTAAACGATGTTGAGAGCGCCCCGGTTTGCAATGCACCATGCACCGTGGCGATTGCGCCGGCCTCGGACTGCATTTCTACCACCCGCGGGGTGTCACCCCAGATGTTTTTGCGACCATCACCGGCCCAGGCGTCCGCGAGCTCCGCCATGGTCGAACTCGGTGTGATAGGATAGATAGCAATAACTTCACTTATGCGGAACGCAACCGAGGCGACCGCGCCGTTGCCATCGACAGTAATCATAAGACACCCTTACATTGCTCAATCAGAAGGGGGTTCATTAAACGGTGACGAACCCAAAAATTATTCTCATATATTAGCAAACCGCAAAACATGCCATTTTCGCTTTTGTGTCCTAAGACATATCTGCAATCAATGAATTGCTCTTTATACCAGGTGAAAGGGGGCAGCGAAGCTTATTAAATTCCAGAACTGGGACGCGAAATGTAAAAAGTGTATTTCGGATCTCGACGTATTGCGCTGCGCTGCCTATGATGCATTGGGTTTGTTTTAAAAGGGTGAAAGAGAGATGCGTGCTGCATTTTTGATAGGATGTGCCGCTTTATTGCTGTCGGCATGCAGTAGTGAACCCGTTCAACAGGCGACGGCCGCACACGTTGCGCCGGGTCTGAAGGCTGCAATGTCGAACAGTGGTCAGGCGAATTGTGCAATGATTGGCGGATCGTTATCCGTTGCTCGCCAGCTTGATGGCGCAATGGTAGGGATGTGTGCCTTACCAAATGGCAAACGCTGTAGCGAACAGTCGCTTGCCACTGGAAGCTGCGGTAGTTACTGAGCGTTGCCCGCGCGTTTATAAATCAATGTTTGATCTGCCGTCGTCAGCGTGAGTTGATTACCGGTGAGGTCAACCTGCGCACCCGCGCTGAGCATTGCATTAATCGTATGATCAAGTTCATTACGTTGCTGTTCAGCGCACAGCATCATTGTCATACCCATATCTTTGACCTTCAGCGCCCCATCAGAGAGTTTTCCCTGACCCATAAAGCGGTTACACATTTTTCCAGCGACACGCAGGTCTTTATCAAAGCTGATTTCCGGCGGGGCTTCGCTACCCTGAATTGGCTGGCCGTTAACGCTTTCCAGCACAAAACGTTGATTAGCCAGATGTTCAGGTTTGAGCGTTACGCTGCGTGAACTGACGCAGCCAGAGAGCGCTACGCCTAAGACAAGCAAAGTCATTATTTTTTTCATCTCTTCCTCTAAGGGGATTTACTAAAATCGCGGGATTGTAACAAGCACAGACGGGGTGTCATTGCGGCTTTATCTTAAATTGCTCCCCCCATCAGAGGGGAGCAATGATCAGACCAGTGCATTAGGGCAGGCTTCGCCATCACGTAACTGGCGCAGGTTTTCCAGCGTCGTTTCTGAAATGCTGGTCAAAGCCTCAGCAGTCAAAAAGGCCTGATGGCCAGTAAACAATACGTTATGGCAGGCCGACAGGCGGCGGAACACATCATCCTGAATCACATCGTTGGATTTATCTTCAAAGAAGAGGTCGCGTTCGTTTTCGTACACGTCCATCCCCAGCGCACCGATTTTTTGTGTCTTGAGCGCTTCGATTGCCGCTTGTGAATCAATCAAGCCCCCACGGCTGGTGTTGATGATCATCACGCCATCTTTCATCTGCCCGAATGCGCTGCGATTTAACAGATGAAAGTTTTCCGGGGTTAGTGGACAGTGCAGGGAGATAACATCTGCTTGCGAAAACAGCGTTGGCAGATCGACATACTCAACCCCCAGTTCAAGTGCTGCGGCGCTCGGATAAGGATCGAACGCCAGGAGACGCATACCAAAACCTTTCAGGATGCGCAGCGCAGCTATACCGATTTTACCGGTACCGATTACCCCAGCCGTTTTGCCATACATCGTAAAGCCGGTCAGCCCTTCCAGTGAGAAATTGGCATCGCGGGTACGCTGATAGGCTCGATGAATACGACGATTAAGCGTCATCATCATGCCAATAGCATGTTCGGCTACCGCTTCTGGTGAATAGGCTAGAACACGCACAACCTGTAGCCCTAACTCTTTCGCCGCATCGAGATCGACATTATTAAAACCAGCGCAGCGCAAAGCGATAAACTTAACGCCATGTTTTTTAAGCTCTTCCAGCACAGGTCGGCTGCCGTCGTCATTTACGAAAATACACACGCCATCGCAACCATTGGCGGTCCTGGCAGTTTTTTCGGTTAACAGGAAATCAAAAAATTCGAGTTCATAGCCGTATCGCTCGTTTACCTGCTGCAAATACTTTTTATCGTATTGCTTTGTGCTGTATATCGCGAGTTTCATAAGACTTTCTCCAGTGATTTCTGTCCACATTATCTCGTTTTAAAATTATTAAGTAAACCTTCAAATATAATGGGTAATTATGGACTTAATGAATATTTACTTACTGAGTATACCTTCTGAAATGGCACAGCCTGGCTATGCTTAAAGCGCTTTGCCGCTTCCGGGTGCCGTCGTTCCATGTCACAATAACGTGAGTAATCGACCTAATCGTATGAAAGAACAGGATATTAACGGCCCATGAGGGGTAAATATAAAGCCGTCATCGCTCTGCTTTTATTATTTATTCTGCTGCCGCTGACGCTGCTGCTCACTGTTGCGCAATGGGTACCCACGCTTGCTGGCATTTGGCTACCAGTCGGTACGCGTATTGCTATGGAAGAGAGCCCGCGTTTCACGCGCCATGCTCTACGTATCCCGGATTTGCGTTATCTGGTTGATGACTGCCCGCTGGCATTGATGAAAAATGCGCAACTGACACACCCCAGCCGCTGGCAGCTCACTATCGGTTCACTGGAACTGAATAGTGCTTGTCTTAACAAACTGCCGCAGACCGAAGCCTCTCCCGCCGCTCCGCGTACCCTCGCCCAGTGGCAGTCAATGTTGCCTAAAACATGGCTGACCATTGATCGTATTACCGTCTCTCCCTGGCAAACGTGGGAAGGAAAATTAAAGCTGTCGTTATCCCCAGAGATGCAAGAAATGAACTATCGCGGGGAACGTGTGGAAATTAACGCACGTCTGCGGGGGCAGCAACTTAGCGTTAATCATATGGCGCTACGCCTCTCTGAACATCAGCCGCCGCTGACAGTTGCCGGTGAATTTACGCTAGCGCAGCTCGCTAATGGCGTACCGGTCAATGGACACCTGCAAAGCACTCTAACGTTTACACCGCTACCGGGACTGGTCGATGCTGATCTGGAGTGGCGTGACAATCAGGGGCAGTTGGTGGTGGTCGCACGTGATACAGGTGATCCGCTACTGGATCTTCCCTGGGAGGTGACGCGCCAGCAATTCTCGATTAGTGATGGCCGCTGGAACTGGCCTTATCAGGGTTTTCCTCTTAGCGGTCGGCTTGGTCTGAAAGTGGAGAACTGGCAAGCTGGGTTGGAAAAGGCGCTTATCAGCGGTCGTATGAATGTGTTGACCCAGGGCGATGCGGGCAAAGGTAATGCTGTGCTCAATATCGGGCCAGGGCGGCTGGGCATGAACGACATTGAGATGCCGCTGCAATTGACGGGTGAAGCGAAGCAGGGCGATCTGATCTTTTATGCTGTACTGCCAGCGAGACTAAGCGGAAAACCCGACGAACCGCAACTCACCTTTGCGCCAGGCGCGTTGCTGCGATCTCGTGGTCGGGTCATTGACTCGCTTAATATTGATGATGTGCGCTGGCCGCTGGCAGGGATAAAACTGACCCGCCTGGGTATTGATGGTCGTTTGCAGGCAATTTTGCGCGCCCATGAAAATAACATGGGCGATCTACTTCTGCATCTCGATGGACAGGCTAAAAATTTCCTGCCGGATAGCGGATTATGGCAATGGCGCTATTGGGGAGAAGGGGGATTTACGCCGATGAATGCGCGCTGGGATGTTGCTGGTCGCGGTGAGTGGCGGGATAACACGATCACCTTACGTGAATTATCGACCGGTTTCGACCAGTTGCAATATGGCACGATGCATATGACTTCGCCACGCCTGACGCTGGACTCGCCGATACGTTGGGTACGTAGTAGTACTGATCCGCAATTTGATGGATCGCTAAGCCTTGATGCAGGACAAACCACGTTTAGTGGCGGCAGCGTGTTGCCCCCCTCAACGTTGAAATTCAGTGTTGAAGGCAGTGAACCTACTCAGTTTCAATTTAAAGGTTCGCTTAATGCCAATGCCATCGGCCCGGTACGCGTGCTCGGACGCTGGGATGGCGAGCGGCTGCGCGGCCGGGCATGGTGGCCGCAGCAATCGTTGACGGTCTTTCAGCCGCTTATTCCACCGGAGTGGAAAATGAACCTGCTCGACGGTACCCTCCATGCGCAGGTCTCCTTTTCTGCTGCAGCGAATCAAGGGTTTGAAGCGGGGGGGCATGGCGTACTAAAAAACGGCAGTGTCTGGATGCCTGATAACCAGATCCACGGTGTCGACTTTGTGCTGCCATTTCGCTACCGCAATGCAACGTGGCAATTGGGCACTCGTTACCCGGTGTCATTGCGAATTGGCGAAGTCGTCAATCAGGTAACCGCAAAAAATATTACTGCCAATTTACAGGGTGCCTGGCCGTGGAGTGAGGCAGATCCGCTTACATTAAGCGACGTCAGCATAGATGTGCTCGGTGGCAAAGTGACGATGCAGCAATTGCGTCTGCCGCAGCACGATCCGGCACTGTTACGTCTAACGCAGATCTCTTCCAGTGAATTAATCAGCGCCATCAACCCGAAGCAGTTTGTGCTGTCAGGGCCTTTTGACGGTGCACTGCCGTTGTGGTTGGATAACCCTCAATGGATCATTAAAGATGGCTGGCTGCACAATCCTGGCCCCATGACACTACGCATTGATAAAGATACTGCTGATGCTGTGGTAAAAGACAATGTCGCGGCAGGTGCGGCTATTAACTGGTTACGCTACATGGAAATTAGCCGCTCGTGGACAAATATTAACCTCGATAATTTGGGCGTATTAACCATGCGCGCGGCTCTTTCCGGTACCAGCGTTGTGGATGGAAAGAGCAGTAGGGTGAATTTAAACTATACCCATGAGGAAAACATATTCACGCTATGGCGTAGTTTACGTTTTGGGGACAATTTACAGTCGTGGCTTGAGCAACACGCAGCGCTGCCCCCGGCTCGTTGTGCGAGCGGCAAACAGTGTGAGGATAAAGAATGAAAACCCTGAATGCCGTGCCAGGCATAATGCTGATTGGAACACTCGTTGCCTGTACGCCACGTATCGAAGTGGCGGCGCCGAAAGAGCCAATCACCATTAATATGAATGTGAAAATCGAGCATGAAATCCATATTAAAGTGGATAAAGACGTCGAAACTCTGCTGAAATCGCGTAGCGATCTTTTCTGAGGCGGTGATGAAAAAGAGAGTCATAACGGTGCTGTTGGCTTTCACTCTTTTCAGCGTCAATGCCCAGGCATTAACCCTGAACGAAGCCCGCACGCAGGGGCGGGTGGGTGAAAAACAAAATGGCTATATCGCAGCACTAAAACAGGATAGCGAAACGCTGGAGCTGGTGGTGCGCATTAACAAGGCGCGTAGTGAAAGTTACCGACAGTTAGCTGAGCGAAATAATATTTCGGTGGACGAGGTCGCAAAAATGGCCGGTCAAAAGCTGGTGGCGCGTGCGCAACCGGGGGAATATGTGCAGGGAATTAATGGTCAATGGCTGCGGAAATAAAAAACCCTCTCAGCTGACAGTGAGAGGGTTTAGTGTTACGCAGTTACCAGGCTGTCGATAGCAGCTTTGGCATCGTTTTGTGCTTTGGTCGCCACTTCCGGGCCATAAGCAATACCTTCGGCAAAGACAAAGTTAACATCCGTAATACCGATAAAGCCCAGAAAGAGTTTCAGATACGGTGCTACCAGGTCTGAAGAGGTATCTTTGTGGATACCGCCACGGCTTGAAAGGATGACGGCACGTTTGTCTTTTACCAGCCCTTCCGGACCTTGTTCCGTGTAACGGAAAGTCACGCCAGCACGGGCAACCAGGTCAAAATAGTTTTTTAACTGCGTCGGAATGTTAAAGTTATACATCGGCGCGTTAATAACGATGACATCGTGCGCTTGCAGTTCTGCAATCAGCGCGTCGGAAAGTTTCAGTGCTTCCTGTTGGCGTGGTGTCAGCGGTGCATCGCTCGGACGCAGCGCGCCAACCAGTTCGCCATCCAGCACCGGGATCGGATCGGCAGCCAGATCGCGCACGGTAATCTCATCAGCGGGGTTTTTCTCGCGCCACTGTTCAATAAAGTAATCCGCCAACTGACCTGACTGTGAATACCCTGCCAGAATGCTTGATTTAAGCACTAATACTTTACTCATTCGATGATTCCTTGGTTGTCTTTGCTGTGGGTAGCCCCATTTATGTGTCACACTCTATTCACAAATTCCATTAATGAATAGCGCAATATATCGAATCCTATGTTCGAATTTCTTGAACAAGAAAAGCGGGGGGACGATGTGTTATTCTACAGCCATACAAACTTAAGAAGTTTCCCGGCAGTGCTCTGCCCAAAACGTTATGACAGAACAAGATAAACTCACACTTTCGCATCTTCAGCTGCAACTCGACAATTTGATGTTACGCGACAAGCAGCGCTTCGCTCGCCGCTTGCAGGGCAGTAAGAAAGTTAAAAATTCTGATTCTCAGCAGGCGCTGTTTCGCCAGTTAGCCGATGAGTTAGCCTTAGCTGCTGAAAAAGTTCGGCAGCGAGAAGCGGCACGCCCGGTGATTGATTACCCGGAAAATTTGCCGGTCAGCCAGAAAAAAGAAGCCATTCTCGAAGCGGTACGCGATAACCAGGTGGTGATTGTCGCAGGTGAAACTGGTTCCGGTAAAACCACACAGTTACCGAAAATCTGTATGGAACTGGGGCGCGGCATCAAAGGATTGATAGGTCATACTCAACCTCGTCGGCTGGCAGCCCGTACGGTTGCTAACCGTATCGCTGAGGAGTTGAAAAGCGAACCCGGCGGTTGCATTGGTTATAAGGTGCGTTTCAGCGACCATGTCAGTGAAAACACCATGGTAAAGCTGATGACGGACGGTATCCTGTTAGCTGAAATTCAGCAGGACAGGCTGCTGATGCAGTATGACACCATCATTATTGATGAAGCCCACGAACGCAGTCTGAATATCGATTTCCTGCTCGGCTACCTGCGGGAGCTATTGCCGAAGCGCCCGGACCTGAAAGTGATTATTACCTCAGCGACTATCGATCCTGAGCGTTTCTCGCGTCATTTCAATAATGCGCCGATTATTGAGGTTTCCGGGCGCACTTACCCTGTGGAGGTGCGCTATCGCCCGATTGTTGAGGAAGCAGATGACACGGAGCGCGATCAGTTACAGGCCATTTTTGATGCTGTGGATGAACTCAGCCGTGAAAGCGCGGGCGATATACTGATCTTTATGAGTGGCGAGCGGGAAATTCGTGATACTGCCGATGCCCTGAATAAACTTAACTTGCGTCATACCGAAATTCTGCCGCTCTATGCGCGCCTGTCGAACAGTGAACAGAATCGGGTTTTCCAGCCACATAGCGGACGACGTATTGTACTGGCAACAAACGTGGCGGAAACGTCGCTGACCGTGCCGGGTATTAAGTATGTTATCGATCCTGGCACCGCACGAATCAGCCGCTACAGCTTTCGCACCAAAGTACAGCGTTTGCCGATCGAACCTGTCTCTCAGGCCTCAGCTAATCAACGTAAAGGGCGTTGTGGCCGCGTCTCGGAAGGGATCTGTATTCGTCTCTATTCAGAAGACGATTTCCTGTCGCGCCCTGAATTCACCGATCCTGAGATTTTGCGCACCAACCTGGCCTCTGTCATTCTGCAAATGACAGCGCTTGGTTTGGGAGACATTGCGGCGTTTCCTTTTGTTGAAGCGCCGGATAAACGCAATATTCAGGATGGTGTACGCCTGCTGGAAGAACTGGGGGCGATTACTACAGATGAACAGCAGACCGCCTATAAACTGACGCCATTAGGACGCCAGTTATCGCAGTTACCAGTGGATCCGCGGCTGGCACGCATGGTGCTGGAAGCACAGAAATATGGCTGTGTACGGGAAGCGATGATTATAACTTCGGCGCTCTCTATCCAGGATCCGCGTGAGCGACCGCTGGATAAACAGCAAGCTTCGGATGAGAAACATCGGCGCTTCCATGATAAAGAGTCCGATTTCCTGGCATTTGTGAATTTATGGAATTACCTCGGCGAACAACAAAAAGCACTTTCCTCAAATCAATTTCGCCGACAGTGCCGGGTCGATTTCTTAAATTATTTACGGGTGCGTGAATGGCAGGATATCTACACGCAACTCCGTCAGGTCGTTAAGGAACTTGGCATTCCGGTGAACAGCGAACCGGCTGAGTATCGGGAAATTCATATCGCCTTGCTTACCGGGTTACTCTCCCATATCGGGATAAAAGATAGCGATAAGCAGGAGTATACCGGTGCGCGTAACGCACGCTTTTCCATTTTCCCTGGTTCCGGTTTATTTAAGAAGCCGCCGAAATGGGTGATGGTGGCGGAGTTGGTGGAAACCAGTCGTCTATGGGGGCGCATTGCCGCGCGTATTGATCCTGAGTGGGTGGAGCCGGTAGCTCAGCACCTGATTAAGCGCTCTTACAGTGAACCGCACTGGGAACGAACTCAGGGCGCGGTGATGGCCACGGAAAAGGTCACGCTCTACGGGCTGCCAATTGTGGCTGCGCGCAAAGTGAACTACAGCCAGATAGACCCGGCGCTCTGTCGTGAATTATTTATCCGGCATGCGTTAGTGGAGGGGGACTGGCAAACCCGCCACGCATTCTTCCGTGAAAACCTGAAATTGCGCGCCGAAGTGGAAGAGCTGGAACATAAATCACGCCGCCGCGACATTCTGGTGGATGATGATACGCTGTTTGAGTTTTATGATCAGCGTATTAGCCATGAAGTGACCTCTGCCCGGCACTTTGACAGTTGGTGGAAAAAGGTCAGTCGGGAAACGCCGGATCTGCTTAATTTCGAAAAAAACATGCTGATCAAAGAGGGTGCAGAGCAGGTCAGCAAACTGGATTACCCCAATTTCTGGCATCAGGGAAATCTCAAACTGCGCCTGAGCTATCAGTTCGAGCCGGGGGCGGACGCGGATGGAGTCACGGTGCATATTCCACTGCCGCTGCTCAACCAGGTTGAGGAGAGTGGGTTTGAATGGCAGATTCCCGGTCTGCGTCGCGAGCTGGTGATTGCATTGATCAAATCGCTGCCAAAACCGACGCGGCGTAATTTTGTACCCGCGCCGAACTACGCAGAAGCATTCCTTGGCCGGGTAACGCCACTTGAATTACCTCTGTTGGATGCGCTGGAGCGCGAGCTACGACGGATGACCGGGGTGACGGTTGACCGGGAAGAGTGGCACTGGGATCAGGTGCCCGATCATCTGAAAATCACCTTCAGAGTAGTGGATGATAAAAATAAAAAACTGCTGGAGGGACGCTCGCTCAGCGAACTGAAAGATAAGTTGAAAGGTAAGGTACAGGAAACGCTCTCTGCCGTTGCCGATGACGGCATTGAACAGAGTGGGCTGCATATCTGGAGTTTTGGTCAACTACCAGAAAGCTACGAGCAAAAGCGCGGTAATTACAAGGTAAAAGCCTGGCCTGCGCTGGTAGATGAACGTGACAGTGTAGCGATCAAGCTGTTTGATAATCCTCAGGAGCAGCAGCAAGAGATGTGGCGTGGTTTGCGGCGTTTGCTGTTATTGAATATTCCATCGCCCATTAAATACTTACACGAGAAATTACCTAATAAGGCCAAACTTGGACTGTATTTTAATCCATATGGCAAAGTGCTTGATCTCATTGATGACTGCATCTCTTGCGGTGTTGATAAGCTTATTGATGAAGCGGGCGGGCCTGTATGGACGCAGGAAGCTTTTACCTCGCTCCATGAAAAGGTGCGTGCCGAATTAAACGAGACGGTAGTCGAGATAGCCAAACAAGTGGAGCAGATACTGACTGCGGTGTTTAATATCAACAAACGGCTGAAAGGCCGTGTAGATATGACAATGGCGTTGGGGTTATCGGATATCAAAGCGCAAATGAGCGGCTTAATCTATCGTGGTTTTGTTACTGGCAATGGATTTAAGCGTCTTGGTGATACGTTGCGTTATTTACAGGCTATTGAGAAACGCCTGGAAAAATTGGCTATCGATCCCCATCGTGATCGGGCACAAATGCTGAAGGTGGAACAGACTCAGCAGGCATGGCTGCAGTGGTTGAACAAATTACCGCCAGCTAGACGTAATGATGAAGACGTTAAAGAAATTCGTTGGATGATAGAAGAGCTGCGAGTGAGTTACTTTGCCCAGCAACTCGGCACGCCGTACCCAATATCTGATAAGCGTATTTTGCAAGCTATGGAGCAAATTAGCAGCTGAAAATAAAAACGCCCTTTTCTTGTGGAAAGGGCGCTTTGCACTCGACAATGTTAATTGAAATGATCATCGGTAAAGTAAATATGGATACATTTTTTACGTGTTCCCCCAGGGCTTAACTCTTCAACTACAGATGAGTTCGCGTTAGATTTTTTTTGTATTATCGGTGGCTCATTTTTGGAGCTTGTTTTATCTGGCGTAGTGTGAAAACTTAATTTAACACGCGGGATAAGATGATCGTAGATGGGCATCTTTTCATAGTATTCGAGCCATGAACCTATTCTCGGCAGTTCTTCTTTTTTCTCAGGCCATTCTGGATAAATAAAATCCAGATTTGTTAGAAAATTGCTGTATTTATCAAGGCGTAATTTTAACAAGGCGGCTCTGATACCCCGGTTATAATCCAGCCTTATAAGTTCCCAGCGTGCTTCTGACGTCTTTATAGAAATAATTTGCTTTGCAAATGCATAATGTTTTTTATTTTTTTTTGCCAGGTTATATGCCGCTTCACTGCTATGAAAAAGATGCGCACGAACATAATTAACTATTTGCATAAGATTCTACTCCTCTATCTCTCACCCTGCTGCTATTGGATGGGTATTGATATTACAACGAATGTCTCACGCAGTGATTTAGTGTTTTAATTAAAAGAATGAAGCAAGGTGCAAGAATATTCTATAAATAAACAACTTTAATCTTATAAAGCTGTTTTAAAACTGTTTTTTTAAAGAATGACAGCCCGCTATCATTTATTTTTTATCATTAAGTAAGTGAGTCAGCCATTAAATAGCAACAGGAAAATGTGATGAGTATCATTAGCAGACCAGCTTCGGCAGCACGTCAACAGCAAATAGAACTTCAACTTAAAGCTGAGATTAAAAAAACATTACAGGGAAGGAGTGTCTTCTGCGATAGAGTGCAGAAAGTCACCAACCGCAATGGTAGCAAATTTGTTCTTGGCTCATTTAGCGGGAGCTCGCTGCTGAAACCAGCACTGGAACAACGCCTCGAGAAGGGCATCTCTACGAGGTGTGTTCCTATATCGGGGGGCGTCAAATCTATTGATTTTTATACTGCGTGTCTTAAAGACCAGCCGTCATGACAAATGTCAGGCATTGACCCAGGCCAGAGCAAAACCATCCCAACCTTTACTGCCGACGGTTTGCATCGCTGTTACCGTCAGGCGCGGGTCGCTGCCCATCATCTCAATAAATTTTCGCGCACCTTGTACTTTTGCATCAGTGGTGACCGCATTAGTCACTTCGCCGTCGCGCACCACGTTATCGCCAATAATCAACGTGCCAGGACGAGAGTAATGCAGCGCCCATTTCAGATAGTTGGGGTTATTCGGTTTATCGGCATCAATAAAAATCAGATCAAATGGTGGGTGATCCCCCAGATTTTCCAGCGTCTCTAACGCTTGTCCCTCTTTTACTGTTACTCGATTCGCCATCCCGGCGAATTGCAAATTTTCACGGGCGATTGCCGCATGAAGCGGTTCGGCTTCAAGTGTAAGCAACTCACCGTCATCGGGTAGCTCGCGCGCCATCCATAATGTGCTGTAACCGCCAAGAGTGCCGATTTCAAGGATCCGCTTTGCACGAACCATACGAACAAAAAGTGCCAGCAACTGTCCTTGAGGAGGGGATACGTCAATTGACGGAAGCCCAGCTCGATGGTTGTTCGCCAGCACCTGAGTGAGGATTGCATCATCCGGGATAAGCATTTTTTGGAGATATTCATCAACTGCGGACCACTTTTGCTGCATAGTATTACTCCTGCGTGATAAAGCTCAGTTCAGCCCGGACCAGCCACCCCCTAGTGCGCGATAGAGATCCACTTGCGCCAGCAGCAAATTATTTTTCACTTGCACGGCATTCAACTGTGTGGAAAACAGCGTGCGCTGGGCATCCAGCACATCCAGGTAAGAGGAATAACCGTTGCGATAACGGTTCTGTGCAATGCGTAATGTCTCCTGTGCCACTTGTTGTTGCCCTTCAAGTTCAGTGAGTTGCTCCTGCAACCGGGTAATGGCATCAAGACTATCGTTCACCTCTTTGAAAGCATTGCGCACAGTTTGTTCATAACTATAAAGCGCCTGATTACGTTGCGACATGGAGACATCACGTTGTGCATTCAGCGCCTGGCGATTTAATAGCGGAGCGAGAATGCTGCCACCGAGACTCCACAGCCGCAGAGGGTTATCCAGCAAGCCTGGCAGGGTGTCATCCTGCATACTGCCAGTTGCAGTCAAATTAATTGATGGCAACAATTTGGCTCTGGAAGAGGCCAGCATGGCATCGGCTGCGATAAGCTGGCGCTGCGCCTGTACAACATCCGGGCGGCGATTGAGTAACGACGACGGCAGTTGTGACGGCATGCGCTGCGGCGTTAAAAGCGCAAGAGCGCTACGCTTGATTGTCCCCGGATTGCTGCCGATGAGAAGGCTTAGCGCATTTTCTTGCTGGCTAATTTGATGTTGCAACGGCGGGATCTGCGCACGCGTTGCCCGCAACTCTGAATCTGACTGCATCAGTTCCAGTCGTGAAGTATAGCCTGTTTCATACTGACGTTTGGCGAGCTGCCAGGCTTCTTCTCGTGCTTTAAGGGTAGACTCGGTCACCCGAAGCTGCTCGTCCAGCGACAGTAGGGTGAGATAGCCCGAGGCAACATTAGTGGCCACTGTCAAGTCTGCGGCGGCGGCGGCGGCTTGTTGCGCTTCAAGGCTAGCTTGTGCTGACCGTGCGGCACTGCGATTCACTCCCCAAATGTCGACCTCATAGCTCGCACTGAGGTTGCCTTTGTATAAAGTGCTATGTATTGGCAGCCCGGTGGCAGCAGATTGTGAGCGGGCGCGGTTCGCGGAAAAACCGGCATCAACTTCGGGGAAAAGCGCGCTGTCGGCGGCATAAACACGTGCCTGGTACTCATTCACTCGTTCGCGGGCTATCAGCACATCGCTGTTATATTGCAGCGCCTGATCAATATAGTGATTCAACTGAGCATCATTGAGCTGTCGCCACCAGCGAGCGTCGGTTTTGCTTAGCGGGCCACTATTAACCCGCCACTGTGCGGGGATCTGTAGCGAAGGTTTTGCCTGTTGCACATTGACGGCATGGCACCCTGTCAGGGCGAGGCTAAGAGCGATAAGCCCAATGTGCAGCCTCATTTCTGCGCCTCTCTGGTATCGATGTGCACCTGTACCGACATCCCTGGACGCAGGCGGGCCAGCTCTTCATGTTTACCTTCAACATCTATTCGTACCGGAATACGCTGGGCAATTTTGACAAAGTTACCGGTAGCGTTATCCGGGCTGATCGCGCTAAATTCTACGCCGGTTGCCGGTGAGATACTCTGTACGTGACCGTTAAAAGCACGACCGTTTAGTGCATCAACTGTGAAACGCACAGGTTGCCCAATACGTACGTCCGCCAGTTGGGTCTCTTTTAGGTTGGCAATAACCCAGCGCTGGGCAGGAACCAGCGATGTCAGATGGGTACCCGCGCTGACATAGGCGCCCAAACGCACGCTAATCTGTCCTAACTGCCCATCGCGAGGGGCAACGATACGGGTGTTAGCAAGATCGATCTTCGCTAACTCAAGCGCGGCCCTGGCACTCTCGACATCCGCCTGTAGCGAACCGCGATTAACGATGGTGGTTTGCAGATCCTGGCGAGACATCTCCAGGGTTGCCTGTGCTTGCGCTATGTTGGCACTGTTTTGCGCGGCGGTGGCAAGAGCGGCATCGCGCTCGCGAACAGAGAGTGAACCGTCGGCAGTCAACTCTTTGACTCTTTTAAGATCCGCCTGCGACTGTTGATTTTGCGCTTTGGCACTGGCTAGCGCCGCCTCATTGCGGGCAATAACGGCCTGCGCACTTTTGCGTTGCTGTAAGTTATTCTCCAGCGCCGCGATTTTCATTTCCAGCGTCGCCTGGGCCTGGTGTACCCGCTGATTGTAGATACGATCATCAATTTGCATTATCAGATCGCCTTTCTTAACAATGGCGAAATCCTGTACCGGCACGTGAATGATATAGCCATTGACCTGCGGACTAATAAAAGTGGTCTGTCCGCGCACGTAGGCGTTATCAGTAAACTCTGTGTGACGAGTGAAAGGGGGCAGTTGCCAGGCGTAAAGGATCACCAACACCCCGACCAACGCAATGGCGCCAGCGGCGAAAATAGAGACCACACGCAAGTTACTGCGGGTATTAGCCTGCGCTTTGGCGGCTTCCTGCTGGCTCATAGATACTCCAGAAAAATGATCATTTGCTTCCAGTCGCCCGCTTCAATGCCAGACGGGCGGTAATACGTAGGCGCAACAAGCGCCAAAAAATCCAGATCAACGTGCCAGCGGCAATAGTCGCCGTCAGTAGATAAGTATCGTTATAAGCCAGGATATTCGCTTCCAGTGCAGAGACCGTTTGCAGTTGCGTCACCGCCTGGGTGTTCAACAGTGAACTGTCGCTAATCATGCTCTGATACATCTGAGTGTAGAGCTGTAATCGTTCATTTACCGCCGGATTTAAGGTAGTGAGTTGATCCGCCAGTAAACTGGAGTGATATTTCTCGCGCCAGGTTTGAAAAGTCCCAAGGATAGCCGAACCGAGCAGGCCGCCGAGGTTCTGGCTCATACCAAAGAGTACGGAAAAACTGACCAGGTTGCGTGGCTCTGCCACCACGCTGCCAATACCCGCCAACATAGCCGGAGCAATAAAAAACGCACTGGCAAAGCCAAGCAGAAACTGGCTGAACATTAGCTGATCCGGACGTGTCAGACTAGTGGAATGACTGTCCATCAGCGAGGCGATAACCATAAACGCCAGTGAGGTGACGATCGGCCATGCCAGTCGTTGAGGTTTTATGGTCAGGCAACTGGTGACAATACCGCAGATAATACCAGCAAGGATCGACAAGGCCAGCAGGTTCATCTGTTCGTTTTGCAGACCGACATATTGCAGCCAGCCGAAAACCCCGGTGTTCTGTTCCGCCAACACAATACGGATCAGCAACATGATTAACCCAAGGCGGACAATACTGCCACTGGAGAGCCAACGTGTATTAAGCAATGGATTACTGCGGTTATGCTCAAACACAATAGCGCTGACAATCAACACCAACGAACTCGCCAGCGCCCAACCTATCCACGGTGCTTCAAACCACCAGTCGAGGCGCCCCATTGACAGTACGGCGCATAATAACGCGATGCCGGGCGCCAGCAGAATGAAGGTTATAAAATCTTTTTTTTCAAAAACTTTTTTACGATCGCCGGGTGGCAACTTCAGCGCAATAACACAGCCCAGTGATATAAGCGCAAGGCCGAGTTCAAACAGGTAGAGCCCTCGCCACTCGTCAAGCTGTAATAGCTCGGTAGAGAACAGGCGGGCAAGCGGGATGGCCAGTGAGGAACCGGTAATTCCGATGGTTAATGCTTTCAGGCGATGTCGTGCGGGCCAGGCCTGGATCTGATAATAGATACCCAGAGAACTGAGCGCGGCGGCAACCATGCCGTGGGCGGCACGAACCATTATTGCCGAACTGAGATCGTTTACAAACAGGTGAAAAAAGGTCACCAGCACATAAAGCACCAGAAAACCTTCCGTAAATGCACGCAAGCCATATTGTTGGCGAAATTTCACCAGCAACAGGTTAATAGACACATTGGTCATCACATACACGGCGGGCAGCCAGGCAATTTCCGTTGACCAGGCAGCAAATGTACCCTGCAAGTTTTGCAGGTTCGCCGTTACCATCGCATTGCCAAACGCGCCGGTCATGCACACCAGCAAACCAACGATGCCGTAAGCAATACGTTTTGGGGTGCTATGAACAGGTGTCGAGGGTGAACCCAACAGTACAGGCTTTTCGTGGGGAGCCCATTCGCGCGGTGCGTACGGGTCGCTTTTTGGCAGGCGCATTGTATCCATGAAATAAAAACAAAATTTTAAGGAGTGTAGTGATGCTTGCGAACACATTGCAAGAACAGAGCAATAATATAACGGGTAAAATCTGCAAGCTAATGCGAAATATGATATTTAATAATTATCTTGTGACGGTGTCACAAGATAATGACAGGTGAGAATCAGAGTGATCCCCTGTTTTCAGGGGTATGATGCGTTAGGCTGTAGATGCAACGCACAGGAGGAATTATGCAGACAACAACGCTCCCCGTCTTGTCGGAAAAGACGCTTGCGGCAGCCAATGCTCTTGGCGCATGGCTTGCACAGAATGATTTCGTTGGTAAGCCTGCGCCAGTCCGTGCTGATATAGTGATCCTTGCCGGTAATGCTGTGCTTCCTTGTATTGATGCCGCATGCAAATTGGCTATAGCGCAAAAAACACCTTTATTAATCAGCGGTGGCGTGGGGCATTCGACCACCTTTCTCTATGCTGCAATTGCACGCCATACCCGCTATAACACGGTGCGTACTACAGGACGCAGTGAGGCAGCGATACTTACCGATATCGCCCGCCACTTCTGGCAACTTGATCCCAGCCAGCTATTAATCGAAGAACGCTCGTCTAACTGTGGGGAAAATGCACGTTTTAGTATCGATATGCTGGTTTCACAGCAGATCAAGCCGAAAACAGCACTGATTATTCAGGACCCCACGATGCAGCGCCGAACACTGGCAACGTTTGCCCGCAGCAGCCAACATTGCTCAGATGCCCCACACTGGCTTAGTTGGCCCGCCTTTACACCCAGCTTGATTAATACACCTGAAGGGGTGGCATTTCAGCCGCAACAGGAAGGGTTATGGTCGATAGATCGTTATCTGGCGTTAATTCTTGGTGAAATTCCTCGCTTGCGTGATGATGCTGCGGGTTATGGGCCTAACGGGCGAGATTATCTTATTCATGTCGAGATACCGCCTGCTATAGAAGAGGCGTGGCAATGGCTCAAGGCTGACAATACATTGACCCGTATGCTGGCTGAACGCGCAATATAAGCCATCCCCGTTTGCGAAGAGTGCGGGCGCAAACGGATACTGCTTCGCTCTGGTTATAACTTACTTGTTACCAATGCATTTCTCTTTTATGAGATCCCTCACACTTATCGGTTCCGAACATGGGAAATGGATGCCGCGGATATATCTTTTTAACAGTGCATTCACTTGTTAAAAACAATATCCTCACAGGAGCAGACCATGACAGCAACCGCACAACACCCGATGTATATTGATGGTCAATTTGTGAACTGGCAGGGCGACAGCTGGCTGGATGTCATTAATCCCGCAACAGAAGAGCTACTTTCACGTATTCCTGATGGCACCGCGGAAGATGCGCGACGAGCTATCGAGGCTGCGGAGCGTGCACAGCCAACATGGGAAGCACTTCCTGCCATTGAACGAGCCGGTTGGCTACGTAAAATTTCAGCAGGTATTCGTGAGAAAGCCAACGAGATCAGCGCTCTCATTGTTGCTGAAGGGGGAAAGATTCAGCAACTCGCACAAGTAGAGGTCGCCTTTACAGCTGATTACATCGATTATATGGCTGAGTGGGCGCGCCGTTATGAAGGTGAGATCTTACAAAGCGATCGTCCGGGAGAAAACATCTTCGTCTTTAAACGCGCGCTTGGCGTAACGACCGGTATTCTTCCCTGGAATTTTCCTTTCTTTCTGATTGCCCGAAAACTAGCCCCAGCACTGGTGACCGGCAATACTATTGTTATCAAACCGAGCGAGTTCACGCCAAATAATGCCGTTGCTTTTGCCAAAATCGTTGATGAGATTGGTTTACCTAAAGGCGTCTTTAACCTGGTTCTTGGGCGTGGCGAAACGGTCGGGCAGGAGTTGGCAGGCAATCCAAAAGTTGCCATGGTCAGTATGACCGGAAGCGTGGCGGCAGGTGAAAAGATCATGGCCGCTGCCGCGAAAAATATCACTAAAGTTTGCCTTGAACTGGGTGGTAAAGCGCCAGCGATTGTGCTGGACGACGCCGATCTTGAACTCGCGGTGAAAGCAATTGTTGACTCCCGCGTGATCAATAGCGGGCAAGTGTGTAACTGCGCTGAACGCGTTTATGTACAGAAAGGGATCTATGACCGTTTTGTTAACCGACTGGGCGAAGCACTAAAAGCGGTGCAATTCGGCGATCCAGCGCAACGCAATGATATTTCTATGGGCCCGCTCATCACTGCGGCAGCACTGGAGCGCGTAGAGCAGAAAGTTGCCCGCGCGGTTGCTGAGGGTGCTCGTGTGGCGCTGGGAGGGAAAGCAGTTGAGGGGAAAGGTTACTTCTACCCGCCAACACTGCTGCTGGATGTCGGCCAGCAGATGGCAATTATGCATGAAGAAACTTTTGGGCCAGTGCTACCCGTAGTCGCTTTTGACACGCTGGATGAAGCGCTGGCAATGGCTAATGATAGTGATTATGGCCTGACTTCCTCCGTCTTTACGCGTGATATCAATAACGCGATGAAAGCGGTTCGCGGGCTGAAATTCGGCGAAACTTACATTAACCGTGAAAACTTTGAAGCGATGCAGGGTTTCCATGCTGGATGGCGCAAATCGGGCATCGGTGGTGCAGATGGTCGCCATGGTTTGAACGAATATCTGCAAACCCAGATGGTATATCTGCAAGTGTGATTGTCGTGCCCCCTGTGTTGCTGGGGGCACACTTCAAACTTTGGTGGCTATCCACGCCATCATCAATTCTGGCCAAACCGCTACAGGTAACCCGAGCGAGTCGCGAATACCGAAGCCGTGTTGGCCCTGTTCAAACAGATGCATCTCCACTGGCACGCCGAGGCGGTGCAGAGCATTAAACATCTCCACGCTGTTCTCAACCTTAACCGCGGGATCGTCCACTGCGTGTAATAAAAAGGTCGGAGGTGTATTTTCATCTGCCCGTTGTTCCAGAGAATAGTGACGGATCTGCTCTTCATTCGGAGCATCGCCAATTAATTGCTGCCGCGAGCCGGGATGATCTATCTCCTCACGCATAGTAATGACTGGATAAACGAGGGCCATAAATGCCGGACGTGCGCTTTGCTCATCAATGGCATCCTGCGCTGGATATACCTTTTCGTGGTAGCGAGTGCCGAGGCTCGCCGCAACATGCCCTCCAGCTGAAAAACCCATCACACCAATACGCTCTGGATCGAGCTGCCATTCATCCGCACGCGCACGAATGGTGCGTATTGCTCGCTGTATATCAGCCAGCGGCGCGTTAGCGCCTTCTGCATGGTCATCGCCCGGTAATCGGTAAGTCATGACAAATAGGGTATAGCCTTTGGCATTGAAACAGGGCGCCAACGCACTGCCTTCTTTATCCAACACTACACGGCGGTAAGAGCCGCCAGGCGTAACCAGAATGCCCACGCCATTTGGGTTTTGCGGAGCATAGACGGTGATCTGGGGTGCCCGAACGCCGGTAACAGAACGATCAAAAATGGTAGGCCCGGTGTGTTGTTGTTCCAGCACAAAACGAACCGGGCTGGCTGCTGCACCGGGTGCTTCGCCCTGAGGCCAGACAGGGAAAGTCGCGGCATGTTTTACCGCCACATCCATTAAGGTTAGCAAATCTTGCGGGCTGATATTTCTCACACCTTTTCTCCGGGTAGAACAAACGCAGGATATAGCATAGGCATAAGTAGACATTTTTGGGTTAATAATTAGCGGTGAGTGCAGCTTAAGTCGCTGATAAAGGGTCGCTAATAGTTAATGAATTTTTAAACAAAGCCAGTTATGTTGAACGCTGGTCTTGTTCGTTAAAGGTTTGTTATGCGCAGCAACTATTCAGGTTTACAAATTGCCATCCACTGGCTGGTATTTCTTTTGGTGGTTACCGCTTATTGCGCCATGGAGCTGCGTGGTCTGGCGCCTCGTAGTTTCAGACCCTGGTTCAATATCGTACATGTCTCCTGCGGTATCTCGATACTGGTGTTGATGGTGCTACGCCTGTTGGTGCGGCTGAAAAAGCCGGCTCCACCGATTGTGCCAAAACCATCATCGGCAATGACGGGGCTGGCACATCTTGGGCATATGGTTATCTATCTGCTGTTTATTGCTTTACCGATTATTGGCCTGGTGATGATGTATAATCGCGGAGGCCCATGGATTGCATTTGGTATTACTATGCCCCATGCAAACGAAGCCAATTTTGATTTGGTAGATACGCTTAAAGAGTATCACGTATTACTGGCAAATCTGGGTTACTACGTGATTGGCCTGCATGCTCTTGCCGCACTGATGCATCACTATTACTTCAAAGACAATACGCTGCGACGCATGTTGCCCGGTAAGCATCTTTAAAGATATTGCCAGTGATTTGCTGTGTCATGAAAATGTGATCTTGACTGATTATTCATTCTTCAAAGCCGCTGGAAATCACATTTCCCACGATCGGCGCTGTGCTGAATTCGTACAAGCGGTGTAGATAGTATATCTATTATAGAAACGCTATCGCCAGTGGAGGGAATATGACACAGCCAGTCCAGCAATCTCTCGAAGGAGTAGTCTCGCCAGACGAGATTGCTCCTTCGCGCAAATTACGTAAAGTTCTGCTCGCCACAGGGATTGGCCATTTTGTCGAATGGTAAAGTTCTGCTCGCCACAGGGATTGGCCATTTTGTCGAATGGTTTGATTTTGGTCTCTACGGAACGCTTGCGGCAATTATCGGTTTACAGTTTTTCCAGTCCGCAAACCCCAGCGTTGCCTTGCTCTCCTCGTTCGCAGTATTCGGCGCTGGATTTATTATGCGCCCGCTCGGTGGTCTCTTTTTTGGTTCCCTTGGCGACAGGAAAGGGCGGCAAAAAGTGCTGGCGACGGTGATTCTTTTAACCTCCGGCGCAACATTTGTAATGGGGCTGCTGCCCACTTACCACCAGATTGGCATCACTGCGACGGTGTTATTAGTGCTAACCCGGCTGGTACAGGGTTTCGCTGCAGGGGGAGAAAGTTCAGGGGCGACGACTTACCTCGCGGAATACGCGCCTACCAGCAAACGAGGCTATTTTACCTGCTGGATCGATAACTTTGGTTTTATGGCTTTTGTCGCAGGCTCAGGGCTGGTGTTTTTGTTAACAGCTTCGTTGGGTGAAAGCACAATGAACGACTGGGGTTGGCGTATTCCCTTTTTGGTTGCCGGGCCGTTGGGTTGGGTCGGTCTTTACCTGCGAAAACATTTAGAAGATTCGCCCGAGTTTCTCGCGGCATTGGCGAGTGGGCAGACTGAAGCCGCGCCTCTGCGCAAAGCGGTCACGCACGCCTGGGGAGCATTGCTCTTCTGCGTCGGCTTTGTAGTGATCAAAGCTGTTGGACACTGGACGTTGCAAACCTTTATGCCGAGCTATCTCTACACAGAGCTACATTTTTCAAAACTGGATGCCTACGCCATTACTACCATTGGCCTGTTTTCCGTTGCGGTAATGGTGCCCTTTATGGGTTATTTATCCGATAATTTTGGTCGTAAGCCATTGATGCTGGCCGGTTGCGCTGGATTTATCTTGTTCAGTTATCCGGCAATGATGGTCATGGCGAACGGCAATATGCTGTCGGCAGTTTTGGCAATGTTAATGCTGGGCGCATTTATTGCGGCGTTTGACGGCGCCTGTACGGCAGCGATGGCCGAACTCTTTCCTACCAGCGTGCGCTACGGCGGTCTTTCTATTGCATATAACTTCGCGGTTGCCTTTTTTGGCGGTATCACGCCCTGGTTCTCTGCGTGGCTTATTACCAGTACAGGCGACAAATTCTCACCCGCTTTTTATGTTATGGGTGCTGCGCTGATTACATTTCTTACCGTATTACGCGCGCGCGAAACGGCTGGATTACCGCTGAAACGCTAATATATTGTCCTTTCGATTATCTTTTCTAAAGAAATAACAGTTGGGTAAAAAATTCTGCCTCCTTATCCATAATTTAATGTAGTATACCCCCCTATAGTATCAAGGAGGTTCTATGCCCCATTCACCTGAAGATAAAAAACGGATCCTGACGCGTGTACGCCGTATTCGCGGTCAGGTTGATGCGCTGGAGCGAGCGCTGGAAAATGGCGACCCCTGTATCGCTATCCTGCAACAAATTGCCGCGGTGCGCGGTGCAGCGAACGGCTTGATGGGCGAGATGATGGAGATTCACTTGCAGGATGAGCTGGTCGCCGGGGAAACCACCCCCGATCAACGTGCGGTTCGCATGGCAGAAATCGGCCATCTTTTGCGCGCTTATCTAAAATAATTATTACGCTACTACGAAAAGGAAAACATGATGAAATCACGTGCTGCAGTTGCATTCGCGCCGGGCCAACCGCTAAAAATAGTCGAAATTGATGTCGCACCGCCAAAGAAGGGCGAGGTGTTGGTGCGAATTACCCATACTGGGGTGTGCCATACGGACGCGTTTACCCTTTCAGGTGATGATCCCGAGGGCGTTTTCCCCGCCGTATTAGGTCATGAAGGTGGTGGCATTGTGGTGGAAGTGGGTGAGGGCGTGACCAGCCTTAAACCTGGCGATCACGTCATTCCGCTATATACCGCCGAATGCGGCGAATGCAAGTTCTGTAAATCCGGCAAAACGAATCTCTGCCAGGCGGTACGCGCAACACAAGGTAAAGGGTTGATGCCTGACGGCACCACGCGCTTCTCTTATAATGGCGAGCCGATTTATCACTATATGGGCACCAGCACCTTTAGTGAATACACCGTGTGCGCGGAAATCTCGCTGGCGAAAGTTAATGAACAAGCACCATTGGATAAAGTTTGTCTGCTGGGTTGTGGCGTCACTACCGGTATCGGGGCTGTGCATAACACCGCCAAAGTCAAAGAGGGCGATACCGTGGCGGTGTTCGGTCTGGGCGGGATTGGCTTAGCTGTCATTCAGGGAGCGGTGCAGGCAAAAGCGGGGCGCATTCTGGCGATTGATACTAACCCGGATAAGTTCACCCTCGCGAAAGAGATGGGCGCGACCGACTTCGTTAATCCAAAAGATTATGACAAACCTATCCAGGACGTAATTGTTGAAATGACTGACGGCGGAGTGGACTTTAGCTTCGAATGTATCGGCAATGTCAATGTGATGCGTGCTGCCCTCGAATGTTGCCACAAAGGCTGGGGTGAGAGTGTAATCATCGGTGTTGCAGGAGCAGGCCAGGAGATCAGTACTCGTCCCTTCCAGTTGGTTACCGGACGCGTATGGCGCGGCTCTGCCTTTGGTGGTGTTAAAGGGCGTACACAGTTGCCTGCTATGGTAGAAGATGCAATGGCCGGTAAAATTCGCCTGGACCCCTTCATTACCCACCGCCTGCCTTTAGATCAAATTAATGAAGCCTTTGATCTGATGCATGAAGGCAAATCCATTCGTACAGTTATCCATTTCGCTGATAAGTAATCGTCCTCATACCAGCGGTCTGACCGCTGGTCTCTTCTCTCTTCAATGTCCAAATCTGTGACCGCTGTTACTAAATTTGCCATAAGAAAAATCCAATTATTGCCGATGCCTATATATGATTCTTTTTTAACGTATTAGATCAATATGAGAGTCGACAGCCATGGATAACAAAGCAGCGATGCACACAACAAAAGGCGTTGGATTTATGCATAATATTCGCCTGGTACCCCTATTTTCTTCCATCCTCGGCGGCATTCTGGTGCTTTTCGCGTTAAGTTCCGGGCTTGCCGGTTACTTTTTGATGCAGGCGGATCGCGACCAGCAGGATGTAACCCAGGAGATACAAGTGCGCATGGGGCTCTCTAACAGCTCAAACCATTTGCGTACTGCTCGAATCAATATGATCCACGCCGGCGCAGCAAGCCGTATTGCCGAAATGGATGATATGAAATTCAATATCAATGAGGCGGAAAACCGCATTAAGCAGTCGCAAGAAGGCTTCAAGCAGTATATGGATCGCGCAGTAAAAACGCCGGAGGATCTGGCGCTGGATGAAGATTTGACCAACAGCTTTAATGCCTATATTAAGGGGCTGGAACCGATGCTCAAATATGCCAAAAACGGGATGTTTGAGGCGATTATCAATCACGAAAATGAGCAGGCGCGACAACTTGATACTGCTTATAACGACGTATTGCTCAAAGCGATTAAAATTCGTACCGAGCGTGCAGAACATCTGGGCGAGCTGGCACATAATCGAACCCAACTTGGGCTGGTGTTTATGGCAGCAGCATTCGCTTTTGCGCTCGTGTTAACGGTGATTACTTTCACCGTATTACGCCGGGTAGTGATTAACCCGCTGCAACGGGCAGCGCAACGGATCGCCCGCATTGCCTCGGGTGATTTAACGTTGTCAGACGAACCCTCTGGACGCAGCGAAATAGGGCGTCTGAGCCATGACTTACAGGCAATGCAGCATTCACTCGTGACCACTGTCACTGCCGTGCGCCAGGGAGCAGAGGAGATTTATCGTGGCACCAGTGAAATATCAGCAGGTAATACGGATCTTTCATCGCGCACGGAGCAGCAGGCGGCTGCAATTGAAGAGACCGCCGCAAGTATGGAACAACTCACCGCTACGGTGAAACAGAACGCTGATAATGCCCATCACGCCAGTGGACTGGCGCGTGACGCTTCCGGTAAGGCTACCAAAGGTGGGCAGATTGTATCGGGTGTTGTGCAAACAATGGGCAATATCACCACCAGCTCACGTAAAATTTCTGAAATTACCGCTGTGATCAACAGCATTGCTTTCCAGACCAATATCCTTGCGTTAAATGCGGCAGTCGAAGCCGCCCGCGCAGGAGAACAGGGGCGTGGTTTTGCCGTTGTCGCAAGCGAAGTCCGTACCCTGGCAAGCCGCAGTGCCCAGGCTGCCAAAGAGATTGAAGCGTTAATTAGCGCCTCTGTCAGCCTTATTGAACAAGGTTCCGGAGAAGTCGTCGCCGCAGGCGAAACCATGGATGAGATTGTGACAGCGGTTAAACGTGTGACTGATATTATGCTGGAGATCGCGGCAGCTTCTGATGAGCAGAGCAAGGGGATTACTCAGGTGAGTCAGGCAATAACCGAAATGGATAATGTCACTCAGCAAAACGCCTCACTGGTGGAGGAGGCCTCTGCTGCTGCCACATCACTGGAGGAGCAGGCCGCACGATTGACTGAAGCGGTAGGCGCTTTCCGTTTGCAGACCGGTCAGACGATGCGTTCCGACAACACCCCTTCAGCAACGTCCAGCCCGTTTAAGCCACAACGTCCGGCACTGGCGGATGGTGGTGATAATTGGGAAACCTTCTAATTAGCTGTTTAAATCCGGTGGCCTCATCGCCACGGGATTTTGCGCTCTCTTATTTTTTATCCGGCAGGGCATAAGCAATAATGTAATCACCGCGATCAGGCGACTGTCGCGCGCCCCCCGCATTAATCACAATATACTGTTTACCCGTTTTCGGTGATACATAGGTCATCGGGCCTGACTGACTGCCGACAGGCAGGCGATCTTTCCAGATTTCCTTACCCGTTGCCGTATCAAATGCTCGCAGATAGAAATCCTGGGTACCGGCGAAGAATAGCAGACCGGATTGCGTGGATAGCGAAGCACCCAGTGTCGGCATACCAATCGGAATAGGCATATGCATACGGATGCCTAACGGACCGGTATCTTGCACTGTACCGACAGGCACCTGCCACACCAGTTTGCCACTGGACAGGTCTACTGCGGACATCGTGCCAAATGGCGGTTTCTGACACGGAATGCCTAAAGGTGAAAGGAAGCGCTCGCGCATCGCACCAAAAGGAGTGCCGTCCATGGGGACAATGCCCATTTCGATGCCGCTGGCATCTTTCGCCACATTAGCGCGAGGCACCATATAATTGGCCAGGCCCAGACGCATATCGTTGACAAACATCAGATTGTTATTCGGATCGACTGAGACACTGCCCCAGTTCATTCCGCCGAGGGAACCCGGGAATTGCAAAGAGCGATCGAGACCCGGCGGCGTAAAGACTCCCTGATGACGCATGGCTTTAAATTGAATGCGACAAATCAGCAGATCGATGGGGGTAGCGCCCCACATATCCGACTCTTTTAACGTCTGATTGCCAATCATTGGCATGCCAACAGAATAGGGCTGAGTTGGAGAGTAACGCTCGCCTTGCACATTTCCGGCGGGTACGGGGCGCTCTTCGACCTTCGCCACTGGCTCGCCGGTTTCGCGATTGAGCATAAAGATCATACCCTGTTTGCTGGTCTGAACCAGAACAGGGGTCTTGTGCCCTTTACCGTCAGGGAGATCAAATAGCAGCGGCTGTGAAGGGAGATCAAAATCCCATAGATCATGGTGCGTCGTCTGGTAGTGCCAGCGCACTTTACCTGTTGTCGCATCAACCGCCACAATAGAAGAGCTGTATTTATCATCCAGAGCGGTACGCTCACCAGCCCAGAAATCGGGGGTAGCATTGCCGGTAGGCAGATAGATAAGGTTTAGCTTTTCGTCATATGACATTGCTGACCAGACGTTTGGCGTACCGCGCGTATAGGTCTGGCCTTCCGGTGGCAGTCCGGTAATATCTGGATTGCCGGGGTCCCAGGCCCAGGCAAGTTTGCCGCTGAGAACATCATAAGCCCGAACTACCCCTGGCGGTTCGCCTGTCGAGAAGTTGTCCGCAACGCGTCCACCCACGACAACAACCTTTCCCGCCACCAATGGCGTAGATGTTTGTTGGTAGTAGCCGGCTTTAATTTCCCCCATACCGATGCTGAGGTCGACACTGCCATGATTGCCAAAATCATCACAAAGTTGCCCATTATCAGCATTAATTGCGATCAGTCGTGCATCGGTAGTGGGTAAGAATAAACGACGCGGGCAGGCGGCAGGGGCAGCACTCGTCGTTGCCGAGGCCGGAGCCGGTGCCTGTTCGTAATAACCAAGACCGCGGCAGCGTTGCCAGTTTGGCGCAGTGGCTTTAGCATCAAAACGCCACTTCTCTTTACCGGAATCAACATCCAGTGCCAGCACTTTGCTATATGGGGTACATACATACAGCGTGTCGCCAATTTGCAGCGGGGTGTTTTGATCTTCGGCGCCAGAACCATTACTTTGCGGAATGTCGCCAGTATGCGCTACCCATGCAACTTGTAGTTGATTGATATTTTGCTTATTAATTTGTTCAAGGGCTGCAAAACGATCACCATGGGTGGTATTGCCCCAGTGCTTCCACTCTTTTTGGGCAGCGCCTGGCGCGAGGGGTTTGACAGGGACTGACTCACTGGCCTCAACTATCGTCCAGGTTTTGAACATACCCGCCATGCTCACCAGCAATAACACTGCCAATAGGCCTGCAAGGGCAAATGCCGATTTGCGCAGCGGTCTGGCACTTTGCTGTGATCGCAATAGCGGCCATAACAACGCAGCCAGAAAGGCCAATACGCCAAAAGTAAACAGCCGTGAGAACAGCGGCCAGAACGACCAACCTGCATCATTTATCGCCCAGATAATCGAAACGATAAACGCCAGGGCGTAGAGTAAAATCCCGCTGGTGCGGTTCTTGATAATTAAACCAGCCGAAATCAACATGACAAGGCCCATCGCGAGAAAGTAGACACTTCCCCCCAATGAAACCAGCTTAATACCGGGAATTGCGATGGCCAGACCGATGATAATCATCAGAATGGCCAGCAGCCACTTCAGGATAGAGACTATCCCGCGTGGTGTGCTACCTGTTGCCATTTCCTGCTCCTGGAAAAATTATCCCACGGCGTCAAATGAACCATATGGATAATTAGAAAGTAGAGAATCTCTATACGAAAGCTAAAACTGCTTCATAAGATAGTAATTGAACACCATACGAACCATTGGTGAACCATATGGTGAATCGGAGGTATGATAAATCTGTTAAATAGTTTTGCGCAAATGTTAAATTGCGGTGTTCCATGCCGGAGTTATCCCGGCATGGTTTTCCGAATAGCGCTAATCAACGCCTGTGCGGCTGGAGAGAGGGTGGCATCAACGCGAGTAATAATACCGATAGGATCGCCCGCACCCTGTGAGAGTCCCGGTAACGCAACCAGCGTACCAAGACGTAAATCGTCTTTTACCGCGCCGGAAGGAACAAACCAGACATAATCGTAATCGACAGTAAGCTGGCGTGAGAGTGAGGCTGAGAGTGTTTCAATGCAGCCAGAGGGCAGCTTGCAGTTCTGGTTTGCCAGCAGGGCTTCTGCATTTTGTCGTGGAAGCGTCCCCTGTGGTGACACCACAACTGGCCACTCAAGGATACGGCTGAGAGTAACCGTAGTTTGCAATAAAGGGTGGCGCGGATGGACCACTAATTTCAGGGATTCCAGAAAAAGTAACTCATAATTCAGCCCCGCCATCAGGTCCGGATCGGACATTCGTCCAATGCCGAGATCCAGTTCACCGGATTTCAATCCGGCTAAGAGCATCGGGTTACTGGTCGTAGCCACCTGAAAAGTGATATCTGGCTGCTGCTTATGCAACTGGCCAATTACCGTCGGTAAAATACCCAGAGCGGCAGTAGGCAACGCGCCAATGCGAATAACATCGTTATTCTTCTCATTTTGTTGATGCAGTGACTGGCCTGCAATGTTCAATGCATCCAATACTCTTACCGCATGGGTGAGGAATTGTTCCCCCACTAACGTAAGCTGTGCACCGAGGCGTCCGCGATCAAATAGCCGCTTACCGGTGAGTTGCTCAAGCTCGTTCAGAGTCTTAGATAAAGCGGGCTGACTGAGGTTAAGGGTTTCAGCCGCACGCCCAAGCGTTCCTTGTTGAGCGACGGCCACGAATGTATGCAAGTGGCGCAGACGAATGCGCTGTGAGAAAAGACCTTTTTTTTCCATAAGATGATGTTAAGAACAGTGCTGAGTCGATGACAAGCAAAGATATTCAATTTTGATAACTTGTTAGCAAAATATTATTAACATCCAATCCCTTTGAGTTACAACTACATTACCTTAACTCTGTGAAGTAACCAGCAAGAGAGTATGGCGCTGTTCTATAATCTCTCGTTATGGACATGGATGGTTAGATAATGCGCGTTTTCAGCCACGATCACAGTTTAAAAATTTCTCATCACGGCCTGAATCGACTTTTCTACACTCCAGAGAGAGCACACTGAAAGGACAATACTATGGCGTACAGCATCACGGCTGATGAGATCCGCGAACAATTTTCACAAGCAATGTCGGCGATGTACCAACAAGAGGTGCCGCAGTATGGGACGTTGCTGGAACTGGTTGCTGATGTCAATCTGGCAGTACTTGAGCACAATCCGCGATTGCATGAACAATTGGCGAACGCCGATGAACTGGGGCGCCTGAACGTTGAGCGACACGGCGCGATCCGCGTTGGCACGGCTGACGAACTCTCTACCCTAAGACGTATGTTCGCCATCATGGGGATGTTCCCGGTCAGTTACTACGATCTTTCGCAGGCGGGCGTACCCGTGCACTCCACGGCATTTCGCCCTGTAGAAGACGATGCGCTGGCGCGTAATCCCTTCCGTATTTTTACCTCACTGTTGCGTCTGGATCTCATTGAAAACGAGCAATTACGGACTAAAGCTGCCGCAATTCTGCAAAAGCGCGATATCTTTACCCCCGCTTGCCGGCAATTGATTGAATTGCACGAACTAAACGGTGGTTTTACTCCCCAGCAGGCACAGGCTTTCGTCAAGGAAGCCCTGGAGACCTTCCGCTGGCATCGCCATGCCACAGTTGATGAAGCAACTTACCATGCACTGTACAACGAGCATCGTTTAATTGCAGATGTTGTCTGCTTCCCTGGATGCCATATTAATCACTTAACACCGCGTACATTAGATATTGATCGTGTCCAGGCCTTAATGCCGGAATATGGTATTGAACCTAAGATTCTTATTGAGGGGCCACCGCGACGGGAAGTGCCGATTTTGCTGCGGCAGACCAGCTTTAAGGCACTGAGTGAACCGGTACTGTTTAGCGGTGAGCATCGGGGTACACATACCGCCCGCTTTGGCGAAATTGAACAACGCGGCGTAGCGTTAACGGCTAAAGGGCGAGCGCTGTATGACAAACTCCTCAATAGTGCCGGTATTGGGCAGGATAATCTGACACATCAGCTTCATTTGCAGGAAGTCTTTAAAGCTTTTCCGGATAGCGAGATGTTACTACGCAAACTTGAGCTGGCGTGGTTTCGCTATCGCCTTACGCCGATTGGCGAGGCACATCGGAAGGCCATTTGCCCGGGAGACGATCCACAGCCATTGATTGAACGTGGTTGGGTCGTGGCTCAGCCCATTACCTATGAAGATTTTCTACCCGTTAGCGCCGCTGGAATTTTCCAGTCGAATCTGGGTAACGAAGCGCAGAAGCGAAGCCATGGCAATGCCAGCAAAGCAGAGTTTGAAGCGGCGTTGGGATGCCCTGTGCTGGACGAATTTACTCTCTACCAGCAAGCGGAAGAGCGCAGTAAACGGCGCTGCGGGTTGTTGTAATCAGCAGAAAGGAGCGCTTTGCGCTCCTTTCTGGGTATTTATGCTGTTACTTCAAGACGTATTTTCCATATCTTATCGAACTGGTTAATCATGTTAGGATCTAACAAGGTATTTCTCACATCCGAGCCGATTCTCAGTCCTAATGCATAGCAGGTCGTATCCAAAGGTGTTTCTGTATCACCAAAATGCTGAATATAGTCTTGTCCTCGTTTATTGATAGCGGTATCAGAGGTAATAGTGACAGCTTCAGAACGGGGGTTTTTATCGCATATAATATCTGCTTTTTCCTTTGCTTTACCATCTTTAAAGAGATTGGATATCACTGAAACTGCCAGGCCCAGAGAGCAGAATCGATCGCTCTGACTATTATGTGCGGTAATATCTGAAATAGTTATCAACTTAGGATTCATTTTTACTTCCCTGAGTAACGAGAATTCTTTGCTGAGAACGCGAAAATCAACATCGATATTTTTTACATTAATAACTGAGCCAGTAATCAGATTTTTCAGAGTAATTTTTTTTAAAGACTCATCATTACCTACATTGTTGCAGGGAACATAAGCGTGGGGGAGGTGGTTAATTTTTCCGATCATAATATTGCCCTAATATAAATAAAACATTCCGTATGCTGCCTTAAAATTTATATGAATTCTTCCAATTATCACTTCCATAAGGGCGATAAAAGAGGATCCAGTTTCAGTTTTTTTAATTCGTTTATTGTCAAAGGTTCAAACGCTGCCTGATTAATTCTTTCCATTATCTGTTGACCGAGTTGGCGAGCTGCATCGTCGTCGTCAGCTAATTTTCTTTCATCCAGCTCTCTTTTAAGCTGAAGCGGGAAGTTAATGTCACACTCCAGTTCCCTCTGTTGTACTGTTTTTGCCATCGGTTCAGCAGCAATACGTGCCAGTACAACATGCCACGGCGCCCATTGGGCAAACCAGGCTGAAAATTCGTTGTTTTCTGTTTTTTTTACGCTTGACTCAGCCCATGCCAGCTCCTCTTTTGTAATCTGTGCACAGCCGAAGAACTGCATTTTCGGCGTTAACACTGTTAGCTTGAGCGCCTCGCGCAGTGCAGTCTGAAAGCCCAGATAAACCTCCAACTCCTCTTTAAATTTCAAGCCGCTCAAACGCTTCCTGGCGATCTCTTCCAGGCGCTCCAGGCGAAACATTTCACGGGCGATGGCAATAAGCTCGGGGACTTTCGTGTCGTAGCCACCCGTTTCGACCTGATACAACAGTTCGGCCTTCTGCATCTCATTCCAGTTCAGAGCAACTCTGTCCTCACAGCTTGTTGTCGCTTCCAGCGCAACAGCAAAAGAGAGTTCACGCAGTTGCGGTGAGTCGGCTAAGCGAATAAGCCACTCGGCGACCTGATTATTAAATTCCAGCAGGCTATGTGCGCTGACCGTATGTTTCAGACGGTCAAGGAATTTACTGAATGCAGGGGCGTTAGCTTCACCATTAATGGCAGCATATTTATTTTTAATCTCTGCTTTATGCTCATCAGAAAACCAATCCTGAACGCTCACTATCAGTGGTCGCGCATCTATAGAATCCTGAGAGAAAAAGATCCTTAATTGCTGATATTCAGCAGAGGCTATCATATTTTGCAATGCGCGTACGGTAGTCGGCGTGAAGGGATTATCATGGAAAATAAGTGTGCCATTAAATAAACCGCTGAGCGATTCAGGTAAGCTAGTCAGCCGATTATGGCTAGCGCTCAGCACGCGTAATGTCGCCGGAATTTCAGGAAGTTCAGTAAGCTGGTTTCGGTCGACCGCCATCATTGTAAGTTGTGGAGGGAGAGAGGGAATTGACCTTAATTGGCAATCCATCACGCTGAGGGTATGGATTGTTTGTGGCAAACAGGGCAGCGCTGATAATAAGTTTGAACTGGCATACAATACCTCAAGACCAGTAGGCAAGTCAGGCAACTCACTCAGTTCATTATTCACCACATTTAAAATTTTTATATGCGCTGGCAGTAGCGGCAGTGAAGAGAGGCCAAGCCGCTTAAGATCAAGTGTCGTATACTCTTTAGCCAGGCATTCTCGCAATATTTCCACTGCGATATCCCGACACTCCTTATTACCGGGCGGGGTGTTACTTGCCCACTCGTCCCATGCTGTATGATAGCCATCCTGGCTGCGTGTTACAGTTTCATTCGGTGCGACAGGGGATGGTGGAATCGTTGGATTCCAGCTTAGCGTATTAAAATTTAGCGGACTCATATTTGCTCGTAAGTTTATTTGCTGGTAATTATTGCTTTTTCTTCGCCTCTGCTAATTTTCTGTCAACGCCATCATTGTACGGCAATCTATTTATGAATCGTTTAACTTTGGCAGTAAAACCGTTGTTTCTTTTATTTACTTTATCGCCATGCTGGAATTCATCCTCAACAATAGGGGTTTCCGGATAAGCATCTGGGATAGGGTTGAACATTGCAGACGGTTTTGAAAGACCGGCTTGGTTATAGATTTCATCATCATCTGCATAGTGATCTGCATAGTTGCTGGGGTCTTGCGCCGACATTTTTTTGACAGCGAGAAATACCGGGTCGTGTAAATCCGAATAATCCCAATAAATAATTTCGACATGATTTTTATCAGCTTGCTGGCTCATGATTTCGAGTTCTTTAATGGCATCATTTGAGAACGGATTTTGCTGGAGAAGTATAAGTCTTTTTTCTATATATGAACGAGAGGTCATACTATGCAGCATCTCTGGTACGCTGGTTAGCTGGCAGTCCTGGCAGCGCAACATAAGCAAACCGCTGTTGATCGGCGGTAGAGTGGTAAGCGGGGTGTGACTTACCCATAAATAACGCAGTGAAGCGGGCATATTTGGTAGGGTGTTGAATTTGCAATTAATAGCATGGAAAGTCTGCAAGCCTTCATGTAATTTGGGCAGGCTTGTTAATGGGTTATTAGAAAGATCGAGACTTTCAATATGTGCAGGAAATTCAGGTACTGAAGTTAATCCCAAACTACTGAGAGACAGTTCTGTGTGTCCGTCCACTACACAAGTGCGCAATCGTGCTAATGCTATATCTCTATATTCTCCGCTACCATGCCCAGCTTTTTTTGCCCAGTCTTCCCAAACGGAAAGATGTTCGAGGGTGGCGAAATAATTGGCGTCGGAAGAACTTTTTTTGCAAAGAATAGAAACGCTCATTTCAGCAGCATTAATTTTTCGTGTCTCACTACCAGCAAAGGAAATAGGCATTGTAAATTTATCACTCTTATTTGGATGGGGTGCCATATCATCGCCGTTTGCGCAAAAAAGTATTCCAATTTTCGCCATTGTGAAAAACAATGACCAGACTTCTTAAATGGCATCAAATTAGCTTGTGAAAGATACAGAACTTTACGCATTTTTCAGGCAGCTCTCATCGACAGGAAATATTTCTTGATTTGCTTAAATAATCACCAGCCGACAATTGGATTCTTAACGGTTTTTGTCTAGAGTGTGCGTTTAACAAAAAACGATTTTGCCGCTGTTTCGCGCTTTTGCGAAATGTCATTTTTACGACCAGAAGGACGTGTTACCAGGCATGAACCGCAGACGATTTATTCAGGCATCCATGGCTCTCGCCGCAACCTACGGTACTACCGGTGTGGCCTCGCTCTTTTCTCGCGCGGCATTTGCGGCAGATTCTGATATTGCTGACGGTCAAAGCCGTCGTTTTGATTTCTCCGTATTGCAATCTATGGCACACGATTTGTCTGAGCAGCCGTGGCGTGGGGCGCCAAAAGCGCTGCCTGAAACACTAGCCACGCTGACGCCTCAGGCCTATAACAGTATCCAGTACGATGCGCAGCACTCACTGTGGAATAATATTGACGGGCGGCAACTGGATGTTCAGTTCTTCCATGTCGGTATGGGCTTTCGCCGCCGCGTGCGCATGTTTTCGCTCGATCAGCAAACGCATCAAGCGCGTGAAATTCACTTTCGCCCGGAGCTGTTTAATTATCACGATGCCGGTGTCGATACCAAACAGTTAGAAGGGCAGAGCGATCTGGGATTTGCCGGATTCCGCGCTTTTAAGGCGCCTGAACTGGTGCGTCGCGATATTGTCTCTTTCCTCGGAGCGAGTTACTTTCGCGCAGTGGATGACACTTACCAGTATGGATTGTCGGCGCGTGGTGTGGCGATTGATACCTTCACCGATACGCCGGAAGAGTTTCCCGACTTCACCGCTTTCTGGTTTGAAACAGCTAAACCTACAGACACCTCTTTTACCGTTTACGCTCTGCTCGATAGCCCGAGCCTGACTGGTGCGTTCAAATTCGTTATTCATTGCGAACAGAGTCAGGTGATTATGGACGTGGAAAATCGTCTTTTCGCCCGCAAGGCCATCAAGCAGTTGGGTATCGCGCCAATGACCAGTATGTTCAGTTGTGGCAATAACGAACGCCGGGTGTGTGACACTATTCACCCGCAAATTCATGACTCTGACCGACTGGCAATGTGGCGTGGCAATGGCGAGTGGATCTGTCGGCCACTGAATAACCCGCAAAAACTGCAATTCAATGCCTTTGTTGATGACAATCCGAAAGGTTTCGGTCTATTGCAACTCGATCGCGACTTCTCGCATTATCAGGATGTGATGGGCTGGTATAATAAACGTCCAAGCTTATGGGTTGAGCCTCGCAATAAGTGGGGAAAAGGCGCCGTCTGCTTAATGGAAATTCCCACCACTGGCGAGACACTGGATAATATTGTCTGCTTCTGGCAACCGGAAAAAACCATTAAAGCCGGAGATGATTTTGCCTTTGAATATCGTTTGTACTGGAGTGCCATGCCACCCGTACGCTCGCCGTTGGCACGCGTGTATGCTACGCGTACCGGTATGGGGGGCTTTCCGGAAGGGTGGGCGCCAGGCGAGCACTATCCGCAGCAGTGGGCTCGCCGTTTCGCTATTGATTTTGTCGGCGGCGACCTGAAAGCGGCAGCGCCAAAGGGGATTGAACCGGTGATCACGCTTTCAAGCGGCGAGGCGAAACAGGTAGAGATCCTCTATGTGGAACCGTTTGATGGTTATCGCATCCTGTTTGACTGGTATCCTACCAGTGATGCAACCGATCCTGTGGAGATGCGTCTGTTCCTGCGTTGCCAGGGAGAAGCCATCAGTGAAACCTGGCTGTATCAATATTTCCCGCCCGTGCCGGAAAAGCGTAGCTATGTTGATGATCGTGTGATGCGCTAAGGCTATTTACTCCCCATTTTGGGGAGTAGTATTTTGAGGAGACGCTATGTTCCCTGAGCAACGAACTGCAGACCGCCTGATCACAGTAAATGAACACATTGTGCTGCATGCGGCAGATGAGCGTTTTGTTCATGATCTTTATCAACTGGTGGTAAAGAATCGTAGCTGGCTACAGCAGTTTCTCGACTGGCCTCAGCATGTGCATTCGGTAGAAGATACCCGCAAGACCATGCACGGAAATATTCTCCTGCATCAGCGTGGCTATGGCAAAATGTTTATGATTGTGCAGGATGGGGTGCTAGTGGGGGTCTTATCATTCAACGCTATTGAGCAGCTTAATAAGACCGCCTATATCGGCTACTGGCTTGATAAAGAGCTCCAGGGCCGGGGAGTGTTGTCGCAATCAATGCAGTCGATGATCGATTTTTATGCTGAGCGCGGAGAAGTACGTCGTTTTGTCATCAAATGCCGCGTGGCGAATATTGCCAGCAATAAGGTGGCTCAACGTAACGGATTTACTCTGGAAGGGTGCCTGAAACAGGCAGAGTTCCTGAACGGTAACTATGACGATCAGCATATCTGGGCGCGGATCGTCGATCATTCATACTGAGCCTGGCAAAGGCGTGCGGGTAATGCGCTGAACGCCATTTATTACCTTTGGGCCACGCAGTAAAATGCTCTCTCCCGGCCAGGCGATTATTTCAGCATCATCCGTTATTTCTACTTGCTCCTCGATAAGTATATTGCCGCTAATACGTGCCTGCCCCTGAATGACTACCTTATCATCGAGTTGCAGTGGGCCACCGCGCAGGGATGCATTACCACCGACCAGAACATGATGTTTAAGAATGCAGTTGCCTTCAATTAACGCGTTTTCAGCGACCTGAGAACTGTAGCGAATCGTGGGGATCTCATCTTCCTGCTGGCCAGCGACAATCCGCGCATGGCCATACACTTTGGCGCAATCACAGAGCCAGACATTATTCGTTTCGTTGCCTTCGAGCAGGGCAAAATCAAATACCTCCGCACGATGTTCGACAAAGGCATAGTTGACAATCGCATCGCCGTAGATTTGCGCCTGATGTACAACCCGTGAACAACTTACCGTTGCTCGATCATAGATTTGCAGAATTTGCTCACGCTCCGGGGTAAGCCCCATCGCGGCAATGATGTCACAGCCGTGTAATATGCGTGCGTTATCGCGTAAGTGGCACTCTCCGCGCACTATTGAAGATTGCACGGTAACATTGCCACTCAAATGCGCGCCATGGCTCAACTCACAGCCATCTACCCATGCGTTGTCGCGCACCTCTACATCATGGCAAATCACGCAGGGCTGGGTTATCCGGGCGTTATCACGGATATGGCTACCGAAAAAAACCATGCTGTTTTCATCGTATATCCAGCAGGTTCCCGCCTGATCCAGCACGGCCTCATCATCAACCCAACCACCAGGAGTGCCAGCGGTGATATCACCGAAGTCTCGCTGCGCGATAAGCTGGCGCAGCAAAACCGTCTTTTTCTCACCATCAAGCAGGTAGCTGAACAGTCGGTGCTCATCACTGAGACGGTATTTATTCATTTTTTTCATCCACTAAATGCCTCAGTTAAACGTAGCAAATTTTTAACCACTGGCTATTGGTGAATGAAATTTATAAAATGCCTTATAGATGCAATTTATAAGATTTTGAGGGAAACCATGCTCATCCGTGATGAAAACTACTTTAGCGAAAAATATGGGCTTACCCGCACTCACTCGGAAGTGCTTAATGCGCTTAATTACATTAAATCTGGCACTGCTCTGGATTTGGGGTGCGGCAACGGGCGTAACAGCTTGTGGCTGGCGGCACAGGGATTTGATGTCACTGCCTGGGATAAGAACCCACTTAGTCTGAATAAGCTGCAAGCGATACGCGAAGCTGAAGGGTTAGATAATCTGCGCATCAGCGAAGTGGATCTCAATACACTGCATTTTGATGGGGCGTATGATTTTATCCTTTCGACCGTAGTGTTAATGTTTTTGCAAGCCTCGACGATTCCTGGCCTGATTAACAATATGCAGCGTTGTACTAAAGTGGGCGGTTATAACTTGATTGTTGCCGCCATGGACACGGCTGATTTCCCTTGTACAGTCGGTTTTCCTTTTGCGTTTAAGGAAGGGGAACTGAGGGATTACTACGCTGGTTGGAAGTTGTTGAAATACAATGAAGATGTTGGTGAGTTGCACCGTACCGATGCTAACGGCAATCGTATTAAGTTGCGCTTCGCCACGCTGCTGGCGCAAAAAAATAGCTGACAGTTTTGCGGCACCGCAACGGTGCCGCTGTAAAAATATCTTACCGTGCAGCGAGTAAACAAAGTTGCAGCGCCACGCGATATGAATCCTCAAATGCTGTTAGCGGTAAGAACTCAAAACGAGAATGAAAATTATGTGCGCCGGTGAAAAAGTTTGGTGTTAATAAACCCTTAGCACTGAGTGCCGCGCCATCTGTTCCGCCACGCATCGGCGTGGGTTTTGGTGTGATGCCCAATGACTCCATCGCGGAAAATAAGAGATCGATCGCACGTCGATCCTCGCCAATCGCATTGCTGATATTGCTATAAATATCCGTAATGCTGTGTTCGACCTTCGCCGTGGGGTTTTGAGCGGCGATGATGTCGGCAACCTCACTAATCTGTTGCTTACGACGAGCAAAGCTGTCGCGATCAAAATCACGAATACTGGCGCTCAGTTTGGCCTGGCCCTGGCTTGCCTCCATGCCATTGAACCAGATGTAACCTTCGCGACCGGCTGTATGTTCCGGTGTCTGTTGGCGGTCGAATTTGCTGATGTAATCCATTGCCATCAGCAAAGGGTTGACCAGCACATTTTTCGCTGACATCGGGTGTGCCGTCACGCCGGTGAAGGTGATTTGTGCACTGGCGGCGTTGAAGTTTTCATAAACAATCTCACCCCGTTCACAGCAGTCGATAGTCCACGCAAAATCGACGTTGAAACGGTTCAAATCGAGGGCTTTTGCTCCCCGCAAGCCCACCTCTTCATCCGGAACGAATGCCACAACAATATCGCCGTGCTGATGCTGTTCTGTCAGATTCTCCAGTAGCGTCATGACCACGGTAACAGCCGCTTTGTTATCTGCACCAAGCACGCTGGTGCCATCACTAAAAATAATCTCTTCATTGGCGTAAGCCAAAATCTCAGGATGTTCGGCGATGCGTAGCCAGATATCTTCTTTGACATTAAGGCAGAGATCCTGACCGGTGAAACGCAGAATTTGTGGATGAATATCTGGTGATAAACCGACGTCAACAGTATCGATATGAGTAATAAAACCGATACGTGGCGCACCGGCAACATTACCTTTTTTTACCGCAGTCACCGTGGCATGTTGATCAATCACAATATCTTCTAATCCAAACGACTCCAGTTCCTGAGCAAGTTCACTCGCCATCTCAAATTGCCCCGCGGTAGTTGGCAGGGTCGTTGCGTCGGGATCGCTTTGACTGGTGATGGCAAGGTAACGAAAGAAGCGTTGCGTTAATTGACTGGCGAGCGGCGACGACATAGTGATTCCTTCTTTATTTGTATTATCAGGTGTTTGCAAATTCACTTTAATGTTATTTATGAAAAGGCAAACGACAAGCGTTTCTAATAAAACAACAGGAAAAACTATGATTAGCAAACCGACAACACTTGCTTTGGCGTTGGCCTCGCTAGTAGTGAGTTCTTCTGTAACAGCCAAAACACTGGTCTATTGTTCAGAAGGTTCGCCGGAAAACTTTAACCCCCAGCTCTATACCTCTGGCACCAGTGTTGATGCCAGCGCGGTTCCTGTTTACAACCGACTGGTTGATTTTAAAGTCGGTACGACAGAGTTGCAGCCGAGTCTGGCTGAGCGCTGGGAGGTCAGCGAAGATGGCAAGGTATATACCTTCCACCTGCGCCATGGGGTAAAATTTCAGAGTAATAAATACTTCACACCGTCGCGGGACTTTAACGCTGACGATGTGATCTTCTCGTTTATGCGGCAAAAAGATGCCAATAACCCGTATCACAATGTCTCAAATGGCACCTATGCCAACTTCGAAAGTCTGGAATTTGGCTCATTGATCACCGCCATTGATAAAGTTGACGATTATACCGTTCGCTTTACGCTGGCCCATCCTGAAGCCCCCTTTGTGGCAGACCTGGGCTGGTATTTTGCGTCTATTTTGTCCGCAGAGTATGCCGATGCGATGCTGAAAGCAGGCACGCCACAGCGAGTCGATATGGACCCGATTGGTACTGGCCCGTTCCGACTGGCGCAGTATCAGAAAGATTCACGTATTCTTTTCACTGCGTTTGATGAGTACTGGCAAGGGAAGTCCAAAATTGACCGCCTTGTATTCAGCATTACTCCGGACGCCTCGGTGCGCGTGGCTAAACTGGAAAAGAATGAGTGTCAGGTCATGCCATTTCCTAACCCGGCAGATCTACCGCGCCTGAAAGAAAATAAAGACATTACCCTGATGAGCAAAGCCGGGCTAAACACGGGTTTCCTTGCCTTTAATACACAAAAAGCGCCGTTGGATAATGTGAAAGTTCGCCAGGCGTTGGCAATGGCAATCAACAAACCGGCGATTATTCAGGCCGTATTCCAGGGGACCGGTACTAGCGCGAAAAATTTACTACCGCCGGGTGTCTGGAGTGCCGACGATGAACTGAAAGATTATGACTACAACCCGGAACAAGCTAAAGCGCTACTGAAAGAGGCGGGGCTGCCAGCGGGCACGACCATTGATCTTTGGGCGATGCCGGTGCAACGTCCCTATAACCCCAATGCTAAACGCATGGCTGAGATGATTCAGGCCGATTGGGCGAGGGTTGGCGTGCAGGCAAACGTTGTCACTTATGAGTGGGGTGAATATTTGAAGCGGGTGAAAAGCGGTGAGCATCAGGCAGCGCTGATGGGGTGGACCACCGCAACTGGCGATCCCGATAACTTTTTCGGTCCGCTCTTCACCTGTACCTCGGCTAATGGTGGCTCTAACTCAGCTAAATGGTGTTATCCACCATTTGATAAGCTAATTTCTGAGGCGAAAACGACTACCGATCAAACCAAACGCGTTGCACTCTACAAGCAAGCACAGCAGATGATGCACGATCAAATGCCCGCAGTAATGATTGCCCATTCAACGATTTTCGAACCCGTGCGTAAAGAGGTGCAGGGCTATGAAATCGATCCCTTTGGCAAACATATCTTCTGGCAGGTTGATCTGAAAAAGTAATCTTAATGGCTCACTTCGGTGAGCTTTTTACCTTCTGCGCCGCTTCAGTGCGCTATAGCAGATCCCACCCAGCAATAGCCCCCAGAATGCTGAACCAATGCCCAACAGTGTGATTCCACTGGCGGTAGTGAGAAAAGTGACCACTGCCGCGTCGCGCTCGCTTTCATTGATCAGAGCCTGCTGTAAGCTAGCGCTAATGGTTCCGAACAGCGCCAGACCGGCGACGGTCTGGATCCAGCTCAACGGCAATGCAGCTAGCAGGGTCGTTATCGACCCACCAAAAATACCTGCCAGTAGATAAAACATACCTGCCGCTGCTGAGGCTAGCCAGCGTTTATTAGCCTGCGGATGTGCATCAGGGCTTTGGCAAATCGCGGCAGTGATGGCGGCAATGCAGATCGAAAAAACACCAAATGGCGATAAAATCAGTGCCAATGCTCCGGTAAAGATAATGACCGGCGAGACAGCAATGTGATAACCCGCCGCCTGCATCGTGGCAAGGCCTGGCGCATTTTGCGAAGCCATCGTCACCAGAAAGAGTGGCAGACCGATGCTGACAAGCAATCGCCAGTCGAATTCAGGCGTATTCCATTTCGGAAAAATCACTGAACTCCTGACTCCACCTACAACAATTTCGCCCATAAAATAAGCAACCAGTACACCAACGATCAAGGTTGCGACGATGGCATAACGTGGCGCGAGGACTTTACAGATAAGCCAGGCCAGTAGCATACTGCCGCTCAATATGAAATGGCTTTCCAGATTGCTAAATGCCTGTAGTCCAAACTGCAGTAAAATGCCTGCCAGCATCGCGGCAGAAAGCGTATGGGGAATGATTTTCATTAACCTGGCGAATAGCCCGGTAATGCCACATAGCACGATAAGTGCGTTGGCGAAGATAAAAATACCAATGGCTTGTTCCGGAGAAACGCCTTGCAAACTGGTTGCCAGCAAAGCCGCACCGGGCGTTGACCATGCGGTCAATATGGGCGTGCGATACCGTAAGGTTAGCGCGAGTGTACTGATGCCCATGGCAATACCGAGGGCGGTCATCCAGCCAGCGATCTCTGTGGTACTGGCCCCGGTAGCGGCAGCCGCCTGCCAGATAATGGCGGCTGAACTAGCGTAACCGACTAATACAGCGACGAAACCGGCCAGCAGAGCGCTATAGGGGATAGCTGTAGTGGTATTCAAAATTGACGGGCGCATAGCGAACCCTTGTGCGTTATAACATCCAATAAAGTTATCATTGTGCGCTATAGCGCACAAGCGGCACTTAATCAGGAGGAATGATGGATCTCACTCTATATCTGGCAGCAACGCTGAAAAGCTTACGCCAGGCTCGTGGCTGGAGTCTGTCACGGTTGTCGGAGGAGACGGGAGTTTCAAAAGCGATGCTTGGTCAAATTGAGCGCAATGAATCGAGCCCCACTGTAGCGACACTATGGAAGATCGCCACTGGTCTGAATGTGCCGTTCTCGACTTTTATTGCACCACCGGAAGGGGAAATGCCGCTAGCTTATGATCCAGACCAGCAGGCAATGGTGATTACGCCTCTGTTTCCGTGGGATGAAAAGCTCTCATTTGATATTTTTTCTATTACCCTTGCGCCTGAAGCGCTCAGTGAATCCACACCACACGAGAAAGGGGTGATCGAACATATTATTGTCATTAATGGAGCGTTGGATATGTGTATTGACGGTGAATGGCGAACCTTAACAGCAGGGAGCGGGGTACGTTTTGCTGGCGATAAACCCCATGCTTATCGCAATAGCTCGCCGCAAACGGTGCATTTCCATTCTCTTATTCATTATCCAAAAGAAAAAACCGCAAGCGTACTTGCGGCAAAAAATGACTAACGACGACGACTAAAATGGTGTGACGAGGAGTAGTCGTGCAGCCACCATAGCCCAGCCATAATCGCAACGGAAATAGCAATTCCGGCATTGCATTATCGCCTGTTGCAAATTCCCTTGTCCTGTCTGGTGTCACGGCCCGGTTGTGAATACAATAGCCGCCATTTTGTATTTCACGGATAACAATAACTGTATGCGCCTGCACTCTCATCAACTTGAACTTTTAAGCCCGGCACGGGATACCGCTATTGCCCGCGAAGCCATCCTGCATGGCGCTGACGCTGTCTATATTGGCGGCCCGGGTTTCGGCGCAAGACATAACGCGGGCAATAGCCTGCGGGATATCGCTGAACTGGTGCCGTTTGCCCATCGCTATAATGCGAAAGTGTTTATCACTTTAAACACCATACTCCATGACGATGAGCTGGAACCGGCGCGCAAGTTGATTGGGGAGCTTTACCAGGCGGGTGTGGATGCGCTGATTGTTCAGGATATGGGGATCCTTGAGTTAGATATCCCGCCGATTGAGTTGCATGCCAGCACACAGTGCGACATTCGCAGTGTCGAAAAAGCGAAATTTCTCTCGGATGTTGGTTTTAGCCAAATAGTACTGGCGCGTGAACTCAACCTTGAGCAGATCCGTGCTATTCATAACGCCACAGATGCAACCATTGAGTTCTTTATTCACGGTGCCCTGTGCGTTGCTTATTCCGGGCAGTGTAATATTTCCCACGCGCAAACCGGGCGCAGTGCCAACCGCGGTGACTGTTCGCAGGCCTGCCGCTTACCCTATACCTTAAAAGACGATCAAGGCCGGGTTGTGGCCTATGAAAAACATCTGCTGTCGATGAAAGATAACGATCAGACCGCCAACCTGGGCGCGTTGATCGATGCCGGAGTGCGCTCATTCAAGATAGAAGGGCGCTACAAGGATATGAGTTATGTGAAAAATATCACCGCACATTATCGTCAGATGTTGGATGCAATCATTGAAGAACGGGGTGATTTAGCGCGCGCTTCAGCAGGCCGTACCGAACACTTTTTCACGCCTTCGACAGATAAAACATTCCATCGCGGCAGCACCGACTACTTTGTCAATGCACGAAAAATCGATATCGGTGCCTTTGACTCACCAAAGTTTATCGGTTTGCCGGTGGGGGAAGTACTGAAAGTCGCGAAAGATTATCTTGATGTGGAAGCCTGCGAACCGCTGGCCAATGGAGACGGTCTGAATGTGATGGTGAAGCGTGAGGTCGTGGGGTTTAGGGTTAATGTTGCCGAGAAAACTGGCAACAACCGTTACCGCATTTTCCCAAATGAGATGCCGGATGTGCTGAAAACTCTGCGCCCACATCACCCGTTAAACCGTAATCTGGATCATAACTGGCAGCAAGCGCTGCTAAAAACGTCCAGCGAACGTCGCATCGGTGTTGATATTGAGCTGAGTGGCTGGCAGGAGCAACTGGTGTTAACCCTGACCAGTGAAGATGGTGTTAGCGTGACCCATACGCTGGATGGTCAGTTTGACGAAGCTAATAATGCTCAGAAGGCACTGGAAAATCTAAAAGATGGTCTGACAAAACTGGGGCAAACACGTTACTACGCTCAGCAGGTGCGAGTGAGTTTGCCCGGTGCGCTGTTTGTGCCAAACAGTCAGCTTAACCAGCTTCGTCGAGAAACGGTGGAAATGTTGGAAGAGGCGCGCTTAGCCAATTATCAACGCGGTCAGCGTAAAGCTGTCGCCACCCCGGCACCTGTTTACCCGGAAACGCATCTCTCATTTCTGGCCAACGTCTACAACCATAAAGCACGGGCGTTTTATCATCGTTACGGCGTACAGCTCATTGACGCGGCATTTGAAGCGCACGAAGAGAAGGGCGATGTCCCGGTGATGATAACGAAACACTGTCTGCGTTTTGCCTTCAATCTCTGCCCGAAACAGGCAAAAGGAAATATTAAAAGCTGGCGGGCTACGCCCATGCAACTGGTACATGGTGACGAAGTCTTGACGCTGCGCTTCGATTGCCGCCCTTGCGAAATGCATGTTGTCGGGAAAATTAAGCACCATGTATTGAAGATGCCACTACCAGGCAGCGTGGTGGCCTCAATTAGTCCGGATGATCTACTGAAGACGTTGCCGAAAAATAGATAAAAAAAGGGTGGCTTTGCCACCCTTTTTTTTAGCCCTTGCTCTGTGATAAAGGGATCTTTTTGCCAGAATGATGCGGTGTTTTAAGCGCTTTGCGTTTTTGTGGCTCTGTTTTTTTGTCCCCAGTATGATGCTGGCTGGCAGGATGCTTTTCTACGGCTGCGGGAACACGTTCTGCGGCGAGTACCGTTACAGAGAAAATCATCGCTATTGCACTGAACATCATTACACTCTTTTTCATAACACTTCGTTCTCCTTGTTAAGTCGCGAGGATTTGACGACAAAAAAGTGGAGGCAATGTGAAGCCTCGTCGCTTTGAGCGTAATTTTGTAGCAGAAAAACCAAAAAAAAATATCATCACTTTCCATTTTTGCCTCAGTGGAAAAATTGCAATGAATATATCTGGGAGCACTACTTGTACATGTTGTTGTAACAATACTGTGGTGAGTAAAAAATTATTACCATTAACTAATGAGATAAGGTTAATTGGTAAAATCAGAGCAATTACCAGCACGCGAGGAAACTATGGCAGTAAAATAGCTCGCGTAGAAGCCGCCATAAAAAAATATGAGGAGAGTGTACAGCTGAAGCTATTGGTGAATTTTATTGATAAATACAATAGAAAAGACTTAACGATAGCCGAGTTGCATGATGACTGTTTAGCTAACAAAGATATCTATGATTATGTTCTCGATCGCGAATTATTGAATATTAAACTGGGTAATATTACCCCCAACACTATTACCGCGATTGCAGTGTTACCCGATCTCTATAAATATGGGTTGGGGCTGCCTGGAAATGAACTATTGAGACTATGTAATAACTTTTCTGGAATTCCCTGCGACTTTGCGTTAAGTAGCGCTAATCTGGCAGCATTTTTCCGTATGGTGCTTTGTAAAGAAGACGAGCGTTCCCTTGAGATGCTAATGAATGCTGGTATTGTTAAAAGAGATAAAGTTGCGCTAATCTTCAGTGGTATAAGCGAAACGGACGTTAAAGAAAATTTTAGTAATGTTAAACTTCGTAGAAATAAATTAGACATTACTGCGGATGGTTTTTTAAAACTGATAAAAAGTAACCACTTCCTGCGGAACTGGGTAAGTTATGGCTATTGTTATGATGAAGATTTTAAACCCTTAGATCCATTAAACGAATGCTTCAACTACCGTTATTCAGATCTAAGACAGTGTATCTTTAATGATCGTGATTTAAATAATATCGATTTATCGCATTCGTGTGTCGAGGATGTAAAGTTTAAAAAATGTAAGTTTGGTAACGCCAATCTAAAAGGCATTGGCGTTAAAAATGTATTAAAAATGAAGATGTACAATATGACAAGCTACCTTTCCAAACACCTGAAAAGCATAACGGCTTAGATTTGCTTAACAATACAATGGTAAATTCCTGACATATCAGTCAGGGTCGAAACCATAGTTTATCCCCAACATTTCCAGTAGTTGATATTTTCCATCTTCAATTCGTCGACTGCGGAAAAAATCAATCGAGTTACTAAATGTGATAATTTGGTTTAAAAAGTTTTTCTCGATCCTGAATCTTTTATTATGACTCATTAACGTCTCTTTCTTTTTAACATTAATCACTTTTTTTCTTAATGTTTCTGGTAAGATTGCGAGACGCTTTGCTGATTGACTGTGCTTATAATATTCGGCCCCGAGTATTCCTTCAGTTTCTTTTATGCCAAGAATGCGTCTTCTGTTTCGCCCAATGTAGCAGCCCCCCGCAATATTTGAATCGTGTAATTCCATAAGCGATTTATCTTTTGCTGCCGCTTTCGCGAAATATAAACTGAAATATTTACAACCAGATGCGGATTTTTGCACATCAGCATGCAGATTAAGGATGGATAACTTTCCCGGTGCAATTTTTTTCATTGCAAGATTACCGGCGATGATATTATCAGCCAAATTATGCCAGGGGGTCGTTGCAGGGTTAATGGTGATGAGTGAGGCCTCACCGTGACGGTTTTTAACGAGATCGACATAGATGGCATGTACGCTATCATAATAAATAAAACCCTGTCGACCACACCAGTTTTCATCAGTAATAAAACTGGAAATTTCATCTGGCGTAGTCGCGTAGCTAATAGGATGATGAATTTTTTTGCTATAGACCTCCACCAGAAACGGAAATAAAACTTCTTCAATTTTACCAATCTCGGCTAAAGCTTCATCTGTGGGTAGTTCGCGACTAATAAAGAATGCTTGCGCTGTCTTATCTTTGTATTTATGTAAGGTTTCCAGTCTGACTCTTGCTTCATCGTAGCTACTCAAAGTGTGCGTAGGATAGACCGGTTCTGGCAAATGAATGGTGTTATTAAAGGTATAGTGTGGTTTGTTTCTCAATAAATCGCTCGGTGAAATTATTACCTCATTAATCTTATGAGTGATATCCCTATTATCTGGTTTTGCTGAGATTTCTTGTTTTTTTAATAAGTTACAGTCTCTTACATTATGCATGATACGAGAAAGTGGCATTGTTGATCTCCAGTCCGCCTGTTCTGATAACTGCTGCTTGTGTACCATACCGGCGATGCCTGTATTTTTAAAAACCGCTTGTTGTAGAAAGGAGAATCGTTTCTCTTACATCAGCGAAAAACAATAACAGCATTAAGAAATAGATAAGAATAATAAACTGATATAGAAAATGGCGCATAGCCATGCCATGATAATGACGGATCTCTATCACATGGATAAACATGAAAAAGTATCAGCGGCTGGCGCAGCAAATTATCGAACAGATTGAATTAGGTGTCTGGCGTCCAGGAGAAAAGCTACCCTCGCTGCGTGATCAGGTCATCAGCAGCGGACTTAGCTTTATGACTGTAGGCCATGCTTACCAATTACTGGAAAGCCAGGGGCGGATCATTGCCAGGCCCCAGTCTGGATACTTTGTTGCGCCAAATCTGAAGGGGACGAAGGCTTTAGCGGCACAGGTAATACGCGATGAAGCTGTAGATATCAATACCTATATTTTTGATGTGTTGCAGGCAAGCTGTGATGCAGCGGTCTTACCGTTTGGCTCTGCTTTCCCCGATCCAAGGCTGTTTCCGATGCCGCAGCTTAATCGCTCATTGGCAAAAGTAAGTAAGAGCGCCAGTGCGATGAGTGTGATAGAGAATTTGCCGCCGGGTAACAGTCAGCTTCGTCATGCCATCGCCCGGCGTTATGCGCGCCAGGGTATCTCAATCTCTCCGGATGAGATAGTTATCACTGCTGGCGCCCTTGAGGCACTTAATTTGAGTTTGCAGGCAGTCACCGAACCCGGCGACTGGGTGATAGTTGAAAATCCCTGTTTTTATGGCGCATTGCAGGCACTGGAACGTTTGAAGTTGAAAGCGTTGTCAGTACCCACAGATGTTAAAGAGGGGATTGACCTTGATGCGCTGGCACAGGCACTGAAAGAGTACCCGGTAAAAGCATGCTGGCTGATGACCAATAGCCAGAACCCCCTCGGTTTTACGCTTAGCGCAGAGAAGAAATCTCGCCTCGTGTCGATGCTGGCAAAACATAACGTCACGCTAATTGAAGATGATGTCTACAGTGAGCTTTACTATGGCCGCGAGCAGCCGCTGCCGGCAAAAGCGTGGGATAAGCAGGATATGACGCTGCACTGTTCATCATTTTCAAAATGTCTGGTCGCCGGATTTCGCGTTGGCTGGGTTGCTGCCGGACGCCATGCCAGGCGCATTCAACAGCTGCAATTGATGAGCACCTTATCAACCAGTTCACCGTTGCAATTGGCGCTGGTCGATTATCTCTCCACACATCACTATGATGCTCATTTGCGCCGTCTGCGTCGTGTGTTGGCCGAACGCAAGCATCAGGCCTGGCAGGCATTGTTGCGCCATCTGCCGCCGGAGGTAAAAATTTACCGTAATGAAAGTGGTTATTTTTTATGGCTCGAACTGCCAGCTGATCTCGATGCCGGAGAACTTAGCCAGCGGGCGCTGGCACATCAGATTAGTATTGCCCCGGGTAAAATGTTCTCGACCACAGATAACTGGAAATCTTTCTTTCGCTTTAACTGTGCCTGGGCCTGGGGCGAAAAGGAGGAGCGCGCAGCTATTCTCCTCGGAGAATTAATTCGCCAGATGATGGAATAAATTACCATTCTTATTTTTTGAATATGTTGTTCTCACTTTAAAAATAGTGATAACCAACAATCATAAACTGTTGTCATTATTTTCTACGCTCTTCTTGTACGTATTCATATGAAATGTGAATATCAACACAAAATATCGCACTTTCCCTAACCCCTTGTCTATACTGCGAAAGAGACCAGTCAAACTTCCGACAATTAACATAATGCGCAGTGTGTCACATCCTGATGAAATTTATCATGAGCGACATTCGGCCTTATCGCGCGCCGTCTATTTTTATTAAGGGAGAAATATTTACGGCAAGGCTGCCGCATTTTTTCATTGCGACAGGAGAATAAAATGAGCAAGAAATTTGTCCGTAGCAGCATGGGGGCGTTGGCATTGACGATCATGACTGCACAGGCAGCCGAGCCAACAGAAGTGGGTAAAGGGGAGGGGCAACTGGATATCATTGCCTGGCCTGGATATATCGAAAGCGGTCAGACCGACAAGCAGTATGACTGGGTGAGCGAATTCGAAAAAGAGAGCGGTTGTGCTGTAAATGTCAAAACTGCCGCCACTTCAGATGAAATGGTCAGTTTAATGGCAAAAGGGGGTTATGATCTGGTCACTGCTTCGGGTGATGCTTCTCTGCGATTGATCATGGGGAAACGTGTTCAGCCCATCAACACAGCCCTGATCCCTAACTGGAAAAATCTCGATCCGCGTGTGGAAAAAGGTGCATGGTTCAATGTTGGCGGCAAAGTCTACGGTACGCCGTACCAGTGGGGACCAAATCTGCTGATGTACAACACGAAAACTTTCCCCACGCCTCCCGATAGCTGGGCGGTGGTTTTCGTCAAACAAAATCTCCCGGATGGCAAGAGCAACCAGGGCCGCGTACAAGCTTACGACGGACCCATTTATATTGCTGATGCCGCACTCTTTCTGAAGGCCACCCGGCCGCAACTGGGAATTAGTGACCCTTATCAACTCAACGAAGAGCAGTATCAGGCCGTGCTGAAAGTATTGCGCGATCAACATTTATTGATCCATCGCTACTGGCACGATACCACCGTGCAGATGAGCGATTTCAAAAATGAAGGGGTGGTGGCTTCCAGCGCCTGGCCTTATCAGGCTAATGCGTTGAAAGGCGAGAACCAACCGATTGCCACGGTGTTTCCTAAAGAGGGCGTGACTGGCTGGGCAGATACCACCATGTTGCATGCGCAGGCAAAGCATCCGAACTGTGCCTATAAATGGATGAACTGGTCACTCACGCCAAAAGTACAGGGTGATGTCGCGGCCTGGTTCGGCTCGCTGCCGGTGGTGCCGCAAGGCTGCAAAGCCAGCCCATTACTCGGTGAAAAAGGTTGTGAAACCAATGGATTTAACTACTTCGAAAAGATCGCTTTCTGGAAAACACCGGTGGCTGAAGGCGGGAAATATGTGCCATACAGCCGCTGGACGCAGGATTATATTGCCATAATGGGTGGTCGTTAACGTGCAAGGAGACAGGCATGAACTATGCAGTAGAGTTTCAGCAAGTCTCGCGGTTTTATGGCGATGTACGGGCAGTAGATGATGTCACTATTTCAGTTAACGACGGGGAATTCTTTTCAATGCTGGGGCCTTCAGGCTCCGGCAAAACCACCTGTTTGCGATTGATCGCCGGTTTTGAGCAACTCAGTAGCGGAACGATCCGTATTTTCGGTCGTGAAGCCAGCGAACTGCCGCCCTGGCAACGGGATGTTAATACGGTTTTTCAGGATTACGCGCTTTTTCCTCATATGTCGGTTCTCGATAACGTCGCCTATGGGTTGATGGTGAAAGGCGTAGACAAAAAACAGCGACATGCTCGCGCCCGCGAAGCGCTGGATAAGGTGGCGTTGGGTTTTCTTCATGGGCGCATGCCTTCGCAACTCTCCGGTGGGCAGCGACAGCGGGTGGCAATAGCCCGCGCGCTGGTCAACGCACCGCGGGTATTATTGCTTGATGAACCGCTTGGTGCGCTGGACTTGAAATTACGCGAACAGATGCAGCTGGAACTGAAGAAGTTACAGCAGGATCTGGGTATCACTTTTATTTTTGTTACCCATGATCAGGGCGAAGCGTTGTCAATGTCAGACCGGGTGGCGGTATTCAATAATGGCAAAATAGAGCAGGTGGATACGCCCAGGGAGCTCTATTTGCGCCCCCGCACCCCTTTTGTTGCTGGATTTGTGGGGACTTCAAACGTTTTCGAACCACAACTGGCAGACAAACTATGCGGTATGAAGGGGAGCTATTCACTGCGTCCCGAACATATTCGTCTGAATGCGCCCGGAGAGATTGAAACCCTTGGCGTGGTGCAGGCTGTACAGTATCAAGGCGCGTTGACCCGTTTTGAGCTGGCGCTACCGGGCGGAGAAAAATTACTGGTCAGTCAGGCGAACCTGTCTGACGCACTGTTACCGTCAACGCTGGGGACAGGACAACAAGTGCAGATCTCCTGGTCGCGAGAAGCGATGGTGCTGTTGCAGGGAGCGGGGTGAGATGGAAATGACTCTAACGCGCCATTCCACGCGTCGTGCCAGTTTGAGCGCGCTATTCTGGCGTAGACCGACCCTCGGTTTAGTGCTGCTGTTGCTAGGGCCGTTAATGTGGTTTGGCATCGTCTATCTGGGATCGTTACTGACGCTGCTCTGGCAAGGTTTTTACACCTTCGATGATTTCACCATGTCAGTCACGCCGGATTTCACGCTGGCAAACATACAGGCACTATTTAACCCGGCTAATTACGACATTATCTTGCGTACGCTGATGATGGCCATCGCGGTAACACTGGCAAGCGCCGTTCTGGCATTCCCACTGGCCTGGTACATGGCTCGCTACACCTCGGGAAAATGGAAGGCCTTTTTTTATATCGCAGTAATGCTGCCAATGTGGGCAAGCTATATCGTTAAAGCCTATGCCTGGACACTGCTGCTGGCAAAAGATGGCGTCACGCAGTGGTTTTTAAACCATCTGGGGCTTGAACCGCTATTAACCCTTTTTCTTACACTGCCTGCAATCGGCGGCAACACGCTTTCAACCTCTGGTGTCGGGCGTTTTCTGGTGTTTGTCTATATCTGGTTGCCGTTTATGATTTTGCCGATACAGGCGGCACTTGAACGGCTGCCGCCAACGCTCCTTCAAGCGTCTGCAGATCTCGGCGCTCATCCTCGTCAGACCTTCCGCTATATCGTTCTGCCGCTGGCAATTCCAGGGGTAGCTGCGGGGTCAATCTTCACCTTCTCGCTGACACTGGGGGATTTCATTGTCCCGCAGTTGGTTGGTCCGCCGGGTTTCTTTATCGGCAATATGGTTTATTCACAACAGGGGGCTATTGGCAATATGCCGATGGCTGCGGCATTTACGCTGGTGCCGATTATTCTTATCACTATTTATCTGGCGTTGGTAAAACGTCTGGGAGCGTTTGATGCACTCTGAACGCCCACCTTTGCTTCTGAAGATCGCGGCCTGGGGGGGCGTAATATTCCTCCATTTTCCGCTGGCGATCATCGCTGTTTATGCCTTTAACACCGAAGATGCGGCTTTCAGTTTTCCTCCGCAGGGGTTCACGTTGCACTGGTTTCGCGTTGCAGCTGCACGTGGGGACATCCTTGAATCAGTGACACTGTCACTACAAATTGCCGCTATGGCTACGCTCATCGCTTTGATTCTTGGGACTCTGGCGGCAATGGCGCTTTGGCGAAGTGACTTTTTCGGCAAAACGGCAATTTCCCTTTTACTGCTGTTACCCATCGCCCTGCCGGGAATTATTACCGGACTGGCACTACTGAGCGCTTTTAAGATGGTCGAGTGGGAGCCGGGATTTTTTACCATTGTGATCGGCCACGCGACTTTTTGTGTCGTCGTGGTGTTTAACAATGTGATAGCTCGCTTTCGCCGGACTTCCTGGAGCCTGGTGGAAGCATCAATGGATCTCGGTGCAACCAGTTGGCAAACCTTCCGCTATGTCGTGCTGCCAAATCTGAGTTCCGCGTTACTGGCGGGAGGGATGCTGGCATTTGCACTTTCATTTGATGAGATCATTGTGACGACCTTTACCGCAGGTCATGAGCGAACTTTACCGTTGTGGTTACTCAATCAGCTAGGGCGTCCGCGGGATGTGCCGGTAACTAATGTGGTTGCACTGCTGGTGATGTTGATCACAACCATTCCTATTCTTGGTGCCTGGTGGCTTACTCGCGACACTGACACCCTTGCCGTAACCGGCAAATAACGACAACGCTGAAAGGACAGAACTATGCAACCTCAACTGCTCATTAATGGACAACTGGTCAATGGCGAAGGAGAGAAACAGGCCATTTACAACCCTGCTACGGGAGAAGTGTTGCTGGAGATTGCCGAAGCGTCAGTCGCACAGGTCGATGCGGCTGTGATGGCCGCCGACCATGCTTTTAGCGATTGGGGGCATACCACACCGAAAGCCCGTGCCGAATGTTTGCTGCAACTGGCACAAGTGATTGAGGATAACGCGGAGGTATTTGCGCGTCTTGAATCCAGCAACTGCGGCAAGCCGCTGCACTGTGTATTAAATGATGAAATTCCGGCGGTAGTCGATGTATTCCGCTTTTTTGCCGGGGCCGCGCGCTGCCTGAATGGACTGGCTGCGGGGGAGTATTTGGAAGGGCATACATCAATGATCCGTCGGGATCCGCTTGGCGTGGTGGCGTCGATTGCCCCCTGGAACTATCCGCTGATGATGGCCGCATGGAAACTGGCTCCTGCATTAGCTGCGGGAAACTGTGTAGTCATCAAACCTTCGGAAATAACCCCGCTAACCGCGCTTAAACTGGCGGAACTGACCAAGGATATCTTCCCGGCGGGCGTCCTGAATGTGCTGTTCGGGCGAGGAAAAACAGTAGGCGATCCACTCACCGGTCATAAAAAAGTGCGTATGGTTTCACTCACCGGCTCAATTGCGACAGGTGAACATATTATTAGCCATACCGCGCCGTCCATTAAACGTACCCATATGGAGCTGGGCGGAAAAGCGCCGGTAATTGTTTTTGATGATGCTGATCTGCAGGCAGTAGTAGAGGGGGTCAGGACATTTGGTTTTTATAATGCCGGGCAAGATTGTACCGCTGCATGCCGTATCTATGCTCAAAAAGGCATCTACGACGCGCTGGTAGAAAAGTTAGGCGCCGCCGTAGCAACGTTAAAAATGGGCGCGCCGGAAGATGAGAGTACTGAGCTGGGGCCGCTAAGTTCCGCTGCGCATCTTGAACGGGTGAGCAAGGCCGTTGAGGAAGCGAAATCGTTGGGACATATTCGCGTGGTTACCGGTGGGCAAAAAGGCGAGGGCGCAGGTTTTTACTATCAGCCAACCCTGCTGGCCGATGCAAAGCAGGAAGATGCGATTGTGCAGCGAGAAGTTTTTGGCCCAGTAGTTAGCATCACATCGTTTGATAGCGAAGAGCAGGTACTTGAGTGGGCCAACGATTCACAATATGGCCTGGCCTCCTCGGTGTGGACCCGTGATGTAGGGCGGGCACATCGTTTGAGTGCGCGTTTACAGTATGGCTGCACCTGGGTTAATACCCATTTTATGCTGGTGAGTGAAATGCCACACGGCGGGCAGAAGTTTTCTGGTTATGGCAAAGATATGTCACTCTATGGTCTGGAAGATTACACCGTAGTACGCCATGTGATGATAAAACATTAACTAATGTGCGCCAGGGACGGCGATAATTACAATTAAATGACAATATCTAAATAAGCGTTTTGTTAAATACATTTATTTTTGGCGCATTTAAATTATAATTTTTACATGGAACGTATTTATGCCGAACTCTATTCAAAGTGATCGTGTTTATTCCACTGCATCTTGTACTGGCTACCCAGGCATTTCTGAAACAACAGCCACGAGACTTCCGAATTCTCAGATGGTCAGAAACATTACAGGTATTACCAACGCGCAAATGCATGACGTTCAGCAGCAATTATCTGCCTGGCAAAAAGAGAGATTGACAGTTCATACACAGTTCAATGAGCAATGGGATAGACTACCCATGTTCTCTGGCGAGAAACAAACGCTAGCTGATAAATATTTTTCGGATATTGCAAATATTGACAGAAAAATAAATCAATACACCATGGACAATATACCAATAGAGGGAGTAGGCATTGACTATAAAGCGCGCCATCTGCCGCCCGTCAAGGGGTCACACGGTAAACTCGCCGCTTTAGCCCTGGTCGACGCATATTTTGCCGAAAAATATGCGGTGACTAATTATCCACTGCTTGCTGAAGGCCGAGATGTCATGAGCTTAAGGCGAATTGCTAAAATATTAAACTCCTGCCAGGGGGAAGTATTAGAGCGTAGCCTCCTTGAAAGTATTGCAAAAGATATCGGTTATAACGTGCAGATGCTTTACCCAGAAAATATCGAAGATTTTACTAAACTTCTACGACAGAATATTGAGAGCAAAGGGTTGATTTCCTTTTACACCGCCAGTCATCTTCTTTCTCCGGCGATTAATCCAACCTGTAATGAACTAATGGAAAATGCGACCGTAATTACCAGGTATAACGAGCAAGACCACACATGTACCGTTATCCATATGGGTAAGCAGCATACCAACGTTTCATTATCACTATTATTTGAGTCCAACCAAAATCTGGTGAATACACGTAACCCTGAATATTACAGTCTAGATAATAAGAAGAAGGTTCGTTTAAGAGATCCTGTTGGTACGTTCATTACCAGAAGTAAATATCCTCCTGTAGAAGAGAAGGAGGTGCTGCTATTAAATAGCCGGTATGGTAAAGAGTATCTGAAAACCATCACACCAGCAGCCGGGAGTGGTTTCAAGGGATTATTAATGGTATTAGAGCCAAATATGAATGACCTGCGATGGGCCGATAGTCCGGTATGAGCGATTATAAGTGGAATCAGTAACGGTAACATCATCGTTTGATTCCACTTTAATGTCGTCGCAAGGCTACCTGGCCAGGAAAAGTTCATTGTCTCGCGGTGCCCAATCTTTCTCAGAAAAATCATATGTCGGAATGGACTCATCGCTGACTCCCTGCGACCGTAAAACGGCTCGCACCTCCGCAGATAAATTTTCCTCCCGGAAGAGTTCAGCCAACACAAACATGGCATCAATGAAGGAGAGTTGTTTTACTTCAAAAGGCTTCCAGCCGGTGCGCTTAAATATCAAATGCCACAGCGCTTCCTCGCCGGAGAGGGGGACAAACGTGCTGGCATATTTTTCCCGGTGGCGAGCAAGCAGCGACTCGAGAATAAATATCTGCGCAATACGGTGCCGGGCGGCCTGGCCGCGCGAGGTGTTGTTGGTCATATCCGTATGAGTAATATCGTTGTTTTCCCGCACCCGCGTTTCTATGGCTTGCCACAGATCGTCGTATTTCTGCATATGCTTACCTTGTTATTACTGTTTTGAAACTTATAAAAGCATCATTAAAACTTGATTACAATCAATAAAAAGAGCATATTGCGCCCGTTTTGTTATTGTTGGGTTAATGTGATTTATGACGCTGTATCAAAAAATGTTATGTTTTTACTTCATCATGGCGCTGCTCTGTGCATTGATCACATGGTTTCTTTCCCACGATAGCAAGCGCATTCGCTTGTTAAGTGCCTTTCTGGTCGGCTCAACCTGGCCAATGAGCTTTCCGGTGGCGCTGCTATTTTCGATATTTTGACGTTGATGGTGCAAAGCGTGATGAGGAAAACATCATAACCGTGAAAAAAGTGCAACATAGCAGTCAGGTATTTACCTGGACCAGGGAGGCAGAGAGTAGAAATGGATTTGTATACAAAACTGCTCATTTTCTATGTTGTGATGGCGGTTCTTTCCGCAATAGCCACCTTTTTTCTCGCTAAAGATAGCCGCAGAATTCGTATTCTCAGCGCTATGCTTGTTGGCGCAACATGGCCAATTAGTTTCCCGGTCGCGCTGATCTTCTCGCTACTGTAAAAACAAAGTTGCCCGGTATATGTGGTTTACCGGGCTAATCGCAGATTAATTTAGCAGTAACGCTTTCAATTGCTTGCGCCCGCTTACCGGCAGGTCCAGCGGATTACGATATTCCATATTTTCAATAGCGCGATGATAAAGGGCGACCAGCCAGTCATAGACATAACGTGTAGCCGCATGAACCGGTTGTTCGCTCAATTTCGTCAAGCGTCCCTCATTCACACTGATAGCCGCGGTGGCAAAAATCACACTGCCTTTCTGTATACGACTTGCCGGACGCTGGCTCTCAGAAACAGCGGCATAGCCAAGCCAGGCGATAAAATTACCCACGGCAGCGTATAGCTGCGCCGCACAAGCGGTATCGCGCTGCATAATTTCCTGCAATTGTTGGGGCAGCGCCAGACGGTAGCTGCTGATAATCACGATCTCAGCCACTTGTCTTAGTGCACAAGGGCTGATACCCAGACGAATTGCATTGTCGTCGTTACGACTCCACTGCCGCACATGGTTGATCCATAACGCGTGAGCCTGCTGACCGATATCCTTCGCACCTGGCTGCTGTTCGTTAGTCTCCACCGATTCGGCGAACAGATCGATTGCTTCATTAAAAAGACCGCTGACTTTCTCTTCTCGTGGTTGCTGCACCTTCCACAGTGCATCGAATTGCTGCATATCAGGCAATAACCCCTCCAGCAACTCCCCATGCCGTGATGCCTGTGCTTGCAACTCGCGCACCACTGATTCAGCCTGCCTACGCTGAACAGCGTTATCAGTTGCTGGCTCAGTTGCCCAGCCCTGCATTAACTCACGCACCGCTTGTTGATGGCGCTCAATTAACGCATTTAGCCGTTTTTCCCGCACGCCTTGAGCCGTGGCCTGCGCCAGCCATTCCAGCAAACGTTGCAAGCTACTGGCATCCAGCGCTTGTAATGTGCCCCAATGTTGACCCGGTTTGCTGATCAGTTGCTGTACGGTTTCGTCAAGATTCTGCGCGCGGGTAAAACGCGCATCCTGCGGTGTAATTGCCCATACTAATCCCGGAAGGGCGTTTTCCAGTCCGGATTGCGTCTCCTGAACCCAGTGTAGTAAGGCTCGCGCGGTCACTGCCGTCTCTGATCGTTTTGCTGTCGCATTGCAAATCATCAGCACATCTGGCTGCAGGCGCTGGCGATAACTTTCCAGTAACCATCGACACTTGCTGTGCCAGAGTGGTTGATCCTCCGCCGGGCCAGGGGTTGGAATATCTACAATGTCCACTGAAGGGAGATAGCTATTTTCTACCGGCAGTACCAGCTCACGCGTGATCAGCGAAAGGGTGGCAAGCGGTAAGCTTACCGCGCTCTGCAACTGACCATTCGACCATGGATGAACCACGACTTCATCGTGAATCTCCGCGCTATCCGAAGTGGAAGGGGTTAAAAACCCATCGGCGGGGAGGGCAAAATTATCCACTAACAGACTCAGGGGCGCTGCAAGCACCGCGGCGTTACCCGTCTGGTGCAAGGTATGGGCCAGCGTCAGCCATTGTTGCGTCAGTTCTTGCTGTTCACCCCAAAGCAATGACCAGGCACTCGCCCGGGCGCTAAGGTCAAGCTGCGGCAGCAGGCAAGCAAACTGATGCCATAACGCGTCATCGATTTGTTGCTGTGATGCGGGTACAACAGAGCGCCAGAAACGGGCAATCGCACCAATCTCCGCGCTGCTAATCCCCGGTACTGCATTGGGCTGGCGCAGCGCGCGCCACTGTTCAACCCGGCCAGCGATTACTGTTTTATCGACCGAACGTAACGCAGAACGGTCGTGAGCCCAGGCAATGAAAATTTGCACCAGTTCGGCTTCGCTGATTACAGACAGACAAAGCGGAAAATTGTCATCCATAACGTCCGCGTGCGGTGTAAAACGCAGCGCCATGCTGGTGAGTATATGACCGGGATTGATATGGGAAAAATAGTCCAGCGTTTTGTCGCCAGTGCGAATATTCAACCGCCCGTTGCCGCTGCCACATAGCGCTGTTAACAGATGGGCTTTAGCCCCCTGAGAGTGTCCATACAAACCGACAGTGCAGGGAGAGGACTGCGCCTGTTCCAGTTGCGTTTCCTCTGCTGCGGCAGTATTCAATCTTGCCAGCAGCGCGTCGGCATCATCTTCAAGCAGCGGTGAATTTTGCCGATTTTCGTTGATCCATGCTGCCAGCGCGTGGGTTGTCTTTCTCATGGAACTCATTTCAGATACACACTCCCACTGTCGATCCAATAATGGCTACCGCTATGGCGGCGGTCAGCCAGCGTATTCAATTTAAAGGTTAATGCATCTGACGGAACTGGCGTACCGTCCTGTAACCAGGCCTCACTGAGAGTAAAGGCTTCCGGGCCATATTGTTTATTACCGCCGCTAAATTGCAGACGAACATTGAGCACGCCATCACCGGCGATAGTCTTCGCCAACTCCTGAGAGTTAATGCTCAGAGTATACAGCGGGGTGGCAGGCCAGCGCGCGTTCGCCAGTTGGCGAAAGCCGAGGGTTACATTGCCACGCAGTGGAAAATGTAAGCGAGCATCAAGTTTTGCGCCAGGCTTATCCAGATCAATATCGTGATACCAGATGTTCTCATCACGCAGCGTATTGACCACGTTATCCAACACACCAAGATAGCGGACCGTGGAGTAAGCACCAATATCCGCCGCCTTAAAGTTAAAACGCGGCAGGCGTAAGTCCAGCGCCAGGCTGCACAACATTGCGCCTACGGCTGCGGTGGATTTCGGGTTGCCGATTTTTCCGTGCTGACTGAAGGGATACCACTCATGCACACGATATTTATCCAGCCACACTATACGGTTGACAGGCACTGGTTGCAGATGGCGGATAAGCGCTTGTACACCAGGCAGGCAGCCAGGACGACCGGTAATTAACAATACGTCACAGCAATAATGCGAAATAGCTTCACAGACAGCATGCAACGGAGCGGTAAGAGTAAATTGCCCCGCTAACATTGCATCTTGTAACTCCTGAAAATTTACTTGCACCGGTACGCTTAACACATCAAATCCGCCTGAACCAGCAGGCAATGCGTGGTCGATGGCCTGTTTCAGGTAATTCATTACATTGCGCGTCGGCTGTTGTGTTAGCAGCTCGCCGAAGGTGGCGTGCAGCCCTGCCAGTGAGTCGTTGGTATCGCTCTCTTCCCAGGCCGCCAAAATAGCATGGCCAATAGGCATAAAAAGTTGCAGCGTGGTTTGCTGGCGCAATACAGCCTGAGTATCAATGCGCCCGGAGTCACCAAACAGGGTTGCCATAATCGCAGCAGCATCGGCAATACCCGCTTTCTGCATCTGTGTTTGTAGCGCGGGCAGTATGCAACGCTGGATCACATCCAGCAACACATCGTCGCCGGCAACTTTAAAACCTTCACGGAACAGTAGCTGGGGCGTGATTTTTACATTGCTACCCGCGCCATCATCAAGCTGGTAATGGGTGATCGCCATATCCGTGGTGCCGCCGCCAATATCAATAGACGCTACGCGCAATGAACGGCCAACAGTGGCTCCTGCTGCTTCTGTTCGATCAGGACGGGCGAGGGAGGCAAAGAATGTCTCGGTCTGGCCGGCGAAACGGGAAATGGCTTCGTTGTATAGCCACACCAGTTGACCACAGCTTGCTTCATCCCACTCCATCTGAATTTGCGGGACCGGAACGACACTTTTATCCTGCTGTTTACGATTAGCGAAATCCTCATCCTGCGGATGCCAGCCCATCGCTTTCCATACCAGCGCAATAGCTTCAAACATGCGACGGCGGAAAATTTCACGCTCTTGCTTCGGCATCGCCGAGGGCAGGGTAAGAATGATAGTTCGCAACTGGCGCGGCGAAGCAGGGAAGCCCAAACGCAGGCGGGTGGCAACACTGTTAATCTGACCGAGTGCCTGCGCCAACAATTCGCATAACATATGGGTCATCAATGTGCTGCGACTGTATTGTGGCGAAAACACTGGCAGGCGCTCATCCAGGGGCAGACTGTAAAGCGGCTGGCCTTCGTCATTCATCAGGTTCATCAGTGGGAAAGCAGTCGCCAGCGGCTCACGCTGGGTTTTGCTGTTCATCTGGCTAAAGCGCCAGTCTTGTAACACCGGAGTTTCATCCCACAAATAGCGGCGCGGGCTGGAGATACCGCTGTTACCTTCGGTGCCCAGGCGCTGTGTCGCTAATTTCCGTGCTTCATCACCGACGCGAACAATTGATGGCCAGACAAAAGCATCCTCACGGCCACTCTCCACAGAGAAGTGCTGCTTACCGAAACGCGCTTCTGAGAACTCCAGGCGGCTGGTAAACAGCGGTTCATTAAGGAATTGTGGTTCACTCAGAGAGCGCACCTGTAACTCCGCTGTTTGCCGCAGCCCGTCATTGGCATCGCCATGATCTTCAATGATCACACCGCAGGTGTGGGTGTTGCCGACATCAAGGATCAAATCTACCGGGATTGCCGGGGTACTGAGGGTATGGGTAACAATTTTGACTTCCGGCACTTGCAACTGTGTGCCGAGTAGCGTCATGAGATTCAGCCAGTGCGCCTGATATTCAAAACCGCGCAAAGCCTGGTAAATATCGCGTTCACTGCGATTTTCATGCTGGGAAATGTGTTGTAGAAAGGCTTCGCGCAGCCAACCATCAACCCAGGTTTCATCGAGGAAATCGGCTACTTCTTCATCGCGCCAGGCTAGCGCAAAGCGTGTGCCATTAAGAATATCATTATGCTGCGGCGCAAGCGCGGCCGGGGAGAGATCGTTAATCTGGCTGTCGAGCGCCAGCGCGACACGGTGGGTGTTGCCGCCGCTATCCGGCTCACTCAACTTACGGATCTGCACACGCGCCCAGTTTACCGGCCCTTCAACAAATGTGCGCGGCGGGTTAAAACGCAGGAAAGGGATGGGCAACCACATGCCATCAAGCAGTGAAAGAGAGTATTGCAGCGTATGGGTATTTTCGGGTTTGACCACCTCTGGTTGACCGCCATCGCTGCCAGGCAAGGTATAACGGCCATTGACCAGATCGAAATCGAGTCGTAGCAGTGGGCCATTAGCGGTTTTACGCACGAAACGGCCACTGTTTGCCGTATCCTGCGGCGTCAGACCAAAATCAAGAAACTGCACGCCGCTATTGGCAATCAGCGTTACGCTCTGTTTATAGTCGCAAAGATTAACCAACATAATATCAGCCGCCTGTTTTCTTAAATGTCACCGGGACGGTGGTATTTGCGTCAACGCGAGCGCTACATTCCGCCACGTCATTGCTGCTTGCTTTACAGGTAATATCAGGTAGCGGATATTGCGTGCCATCGCTGCAACGCGCATTGCTACGGCTCTTAATCATCAGCTCGCCAGTTTGATGCAAGCCAGAATAGAGGTTGGCCCGGCAAGTCACATTTTTGCCCTGAGTGATTTTTGCTGTGCCTTTATTGTTCTGAATTTGAAAGCGTACATTCGGGGCTTTGCCGGTCACCGGATCTTTCACTGCCATGGATACGGACCAATCGCCATTGAGGAAACGAGTCGAGCCCATTTTGACCTGCAGGGCATCCATCACCAGCGCCTCTTTTGGAATCGGTTTGATCACCACCGGTTTTACCACTTCTGGCACTTTAGGTTCGCTGACTTGCGCCTGGCTTAGCGGTAAATTTGCCGCCAGAGCAGGTACAGCCGGTAACGGTTGTGGCGCGATAGCTGTCGTTTTTTCAACGGTGGTTTCTACCTTCACCACGTCATCTGGGGTGTGTTGCCACTCGTTAAGGAGTAGTGGCGTGGCAACAGCAGCCGCCACCGCAACGGCGATAGGGAGCGCCCATAGGGCATAACGACGCTGTTTTTTTGGCGTTGGCTGGAAAACAGGCTCTGGTTCCGTAGCAGGTACTGGCGTAATGACTGGCAATGGTTCTTGTACTGGCGGTACGACTTCAGGTTGCGGTTTTACTTCTACCACAGGGGTAAAGAGCGGCTCATCAGCATGGGTGAAATTTACCGCCACTGATGGCTCATCTTCAGGTTCCGGCTGTGGGAGCATTTCAATCACCGGCTCTTCAACTTCTTGCTCCTGTAAGCACTCAAGTACGTCTTCGCGCGCGCTTTCGTTAAGATTAACAAAGCCCCAGAAGGTAATGACCGGTTTACCTTCCACAAGAAAAACATGATTTTCACCGGGGAATTGCAACGCCTTCTCAAGCAGGGAACCAAAGAGCTGTTGCGCTGTTTTCGGTGATTGCAGGCATTTACGGCTTAATGCTCTGGCGCTGTCCAGCGTGCTTTCGAGGTAGCGCAGTGCGCGGAAGCGCGCCTCTTCTTCGGCGGCTTTCCAGGCCACCGATTGACCATCTATCGGTGAGTACCAGTCGACGCGATCGCCATCATCATTGACCTGGGGTATCGCCAGACAATCCACCAGGGCCTGCTGCTTACGCAGACGCAATGCTTCACGAATTTGTAATGCCGAATCAAATACGGCCTGACCGCCGCCGCCAACGGCCTGGAAATCATCCAGATTACCGCTGCGCAAGAGAGTTTTTGCCACGTTTTCACCCTATAGACTTCTTCTCACGTCTACTATACGCACAGTCATTAGGTGCTAAACGGCAAATGAAAGCGCAAAACCGTTGAATTCTCGGCGTATAGATACCCTTGATTCGACTTGACGGCGAGGAAGGGACTTAACATAAATTCTTATTTCTAATAGTGATGGATATTTCAGCAAATACAACCGCTTTAGAATATCGTGATATTGATCGGTTATTTGCCTGTTTGCATCTGCTGTGCTGTGATTATCACTCCATATAATAAAGAGAAGGTTGCTGATAATGACTACAGGGAAAATGCTGCTCGCACTAACGCTGAGCACGCTGCTACCGGCAAGCGCCACATGGGCGGCAAACAACGATACAATTATCTACTGTTCTGAGGCTTCCCCTGAATCTTTCAATCCCCAGATAGCCAGCTCTGGTCCGACATTCGTCGCCAGTTCGCAGGTGCTTTATAACCGACTGGTGAATTTCGACCCGGTAAAAAACACACCCATTCCTTCTTTAGCCACTGACTGGAAAGTTTCTGAAGATGGTAAAACCTGGACTTTTACCCTGCGTCAGGGGGTTAAATTCAACAGTAATAAATATTTCAAACCATCGCGTGATTTTAATGCTGACGACGTCATTTTTTCTGTGATGCGTCAGAAAGACCCTAATCACCCCTACCATAATGTATCCCAGGGCAACTATGAGTATTTCACTGATGTCGGCCTTGATAAGCTGATTAAAGAAGTGAATAAAATAGATGATTACCACGTTCAGTTTGTACTAAACGAACCGAATGCAGCATTTCTTGCTGACTGGGGGATGGATTTCGCCTCAATTCTCTCGGCGGAATATGCCGATGCGATGTTAAAAAAGGGCACGCCGGAAAATGTTGATAACTGGCCAATTGGTACTGGGCCGTATGCGTTCCAACAGTATAAAACCGATGCCCAGATTCGCTACATTGCCAATCCAAACTACTGGGATGGCCCGGTACCGACAAAACATCTGATCTTCTCAATAACACCGGATGTTCAAACCCGGCTGGCAAAACTGCAAACTAATGAGTGTCAGATAATCCCGGCCCCTGCGCCAGTGCAGTTTGAGCAGATTAAAAAGAATAAAGATTTAACGCTGCATACGGTCGATGCCCTTAACGTGGGCTATCTGGCGTTTAACACGGAGAAAAAACCGTTCGATAATGTATTAGTGCGTCAGGCTCTGAACTATGCCACTGACAAAAAAGCCATTGTGAATGCAGTATTTCTCGGATCGGGTACGGTAGCGAAATCACCGCTGCCACCGAATATGCTCGGTTTTAATAAAGATCTACCAGATTACAGTTACGATCCTGAAAAGGCCCGGGCGTTGTTGAAACAAGCCGGGCTGGATAAAGGCTTTGAGGCTACTTTATGGTCGATGCCGGTACAGCGCCCTTATAACCCGAACTCCCGCCGTATTGCGGAAATGATCCAAAGCGACTGGGCGAAAGTAGGCGTGAAGGCTAAAATCGTCTCTTACGAGTGGGGCGAGTATCTTGCAGGAATGCGCAGGGGCGAACATGATACGGCTCTGTTTGGCTGGATGTCTGATAATGGCGATCCGGACAACTTCGCCGACGTGCTACTCGGCTGCAACAGCATTAAAACCGGTTCGAATGCTGCCCGCTGGTGTGATAAGCCGTATGATGAGCTGGTACAAAAAGCCAAACTGGTCAGCGACGCAGATACGCGCGCTAAACTCTATAGTCAGGCGCAAGAGATCTTTTACCAACAGGCGCCGTGGATTGCGCTGGCAAACGGTAAAACCTTCTTTGCTACCCGCAGTAATGTGAGCGGCTATAGCGTCAGTTTGATGGGCAGTGATTTTTCGAAAGCAAAACTGAACTAAAGGAGTGGTTATGCCACATTTGGACGAGGTGATTGGCCGCGTTGATGCTGCCATAGCGCACAACGTTATTGCCGAAATGAATGAGTTATTGATAGAACTGAGCGACGATAACGAGTTGAGCCGGGAAGAGCGTTATGCCCAGCAACAGCGGCTACGCCAGGCTATCGCCCATCATGGGCGACAACACAAGGAAGAGATGGAAGAGCGCCGCGAACAACTCACCAAAGGTGGCTCTATCCTTTAATCAGAACTGGCGTCTGGCTATCAGCCAGGCGCCAATCACTAATAGTACCGCACCGCAAAGAGGGCCAATAAGCACGCGTAACGCAAGGCCCTGGCTTCTCACGATATCCATGACCAGTCCACCAATTAACTGGCTGGCTACCAGCACGGCGATGGTGGTTGCAGCACCAACATATTGATAGCCGCTAATACTGGCAAAAACAAAGAATGATCCCAATAACCCCGGAATCAACGTCCACCACTTAATGTTCGTGTACAGCTCCTGAAAACCGCCAACGCCATATTTGTACAACAGGATGCTGACAAACAACACGATGCCAACCAGTGAATTAAGCAGCATGGCGATTAAAATGGTTGATGCCGACTGGGTGATTCGCACCATCAAGAGATTTTGTACGACCAGACCTATCCCGGCGGCAATCAAAAAAGTGAGAGTCAATGACTGGTTCATCTAATAGCGTCCGGTTCACGGCGATTATCAAGTTGTAGCTGCATAAAAGTCAGGTCCAGCCAACGGCCAAACTTAGTACCCACCTGTGGCATTTGCGCGGTCGTAATAAAACCAAGCTTTTCGTGAAGATGAATGGAAGCATGGTTTTGCGACTCAATGCCCGCCACCATCACATGTTTGCCAATACTCCTGGCTTCCTCAATCAGACGCGACAACAATAACTGACCAATACCTTTGCCTTGATGGGCTGGGTGCACATAGACAGAGTGCTCAACAGTATGACGAAAACCGTCGAAAGCGCGCCAGTCGCCAAAAGAGGCATAACCGGTGACGACACCGTCCTCTTCACTGACCAGTACGGGATAGCCTAAGGCTAGCCGCGCCTCAAACCAGCCGATGCGATTATCAACATCGACAGTTTGATCATTCCAGATGGCAGCGGTGTTTACTACCGCATGGTTGTAAATTACGGCTATCTGCGCGCAATCATCTTTCCCGGCATGGCGTATTTTCATTGTTGAACCTCAGAGCTTGTACACTATAGTATTACGATATGAATACTATCTCAGACAATATAAATCAACGGATCAGTGCGCGGATTCGGCTTGAGCGTGAGTCTCGCGGCTGGTCGTTGAGCGAACTCGCAGAGCGAGCGGGCGTATCACGCGGCATGATCCATAAAATCGAGCGCGCGGAAAGCAGCCCAACGGCAGCGCTACTGGCGAGGCTTTCCGGTGCCTTCGGCATCAGTATGTCGACGCTAATCGCCAGAGCTGAAACGCCAGAGGGTAAATTGTTGCGCTATGCCGACCAGCCCGTGTGGCGCGATCCACAAAGTCTCTATCTGCGACGTCATGTCTCACCCCGCAGCGATCTCCCCCTTGACCTTGTGCATATAGAGCTTCCTGCTGGTAGTGACATTCCGATGCCTGCCTCAGCTTATGCTCTTGCCCGTCAGTTGATTTGGTTGCAGGAAGGGGAGCTGGTATTTGTTGAAGGGGAGACTCGCCACGAGATGCACGCGGGTGATTGTCTGGAATTGGGGCCACCTAATGATTGCCGTTTTATCAATGAAACTGAAGCGCCATGTCTTTATCTCATTGTGCGGCTTAATCATTCCATTACGTAATGTAAAGAGCCTGCGTCTGGAATAATATTAGGCATGCTTAATAGAGGGAAACATGATGAAGAAAAATTCTTAGCCGGTTAAAGATTGATCATCATGTTAATAATTTTTCCGAGCAATTAGCTGAGCCTTGTCCACAGCGCATAGATATATCTTTCAAAATTGTGGCAGGGCACTGCTTATACTCTGTTGCCATTTAAATACCTTTGCACGAATAGCGGGTTGCGGACTGTTAAGCAGTTATAATGAGACGCTGTGCCAGAGCGCATTCCTTTATTAATGTCAATGCTGCTGAAAAAAGAATTCGATTGCAGGGATTTATTATCATTCATGATTATGATCACTGTCTTCACCAATTTCAGCACGAGATGTGAAAATGGGGGAAGGTGGGTGAGATTCATTACCGTGAGCAATTAACTGCAGGGTTAGGGCGTGCCTCAGGAGCGTTTATTGGGCTTTTTGACGGCAAAAACTTCGGTAAAGTTGTAGTACAAGTCGGATCTTTAAGCTAAAAGTATGATGGCGAAAAAAAACCGCCATCAGATACTGTGCATTTTCCTGAAAAACGTCTTTAATTATACATGCATAAGGAACTGATGACCTTGTGAAGGTGGTTCCTGGTAGTTGTGCATAATAAATAAACTGAAAAGCTTTATCATTTACGTGACAATCCAATACCAGGCATGTGTTTATATAATATATCTTCTTGCTGGAAAGATTACGGACACGCTACCAGGCAATAATTAATAAGAATTTATACAGGATGCAAACATGCTTGATTTGGAAAAAGCGCAAAGGACTAGTCTTACAATGCAGGTTGAGGCAAGTCTTAAGAGTGCGCTTATTATTGGAGCGCTAAAACCTGGCGCACGACTCATTACAAAGGAAATAGCGGATCAATTAGGCACCAGCATCACCCCGGTTAGGGAGGCGTTACTGCGGTTGGTTTCCGCAGGCGCGTTGCATGCAACGCCGGCACAGGCTTTTCTGGTGCCAGAGGTGAGCCTTGAACGCTATAATGAAATCAATCAGATACGGAAAACGTTAGAAGGCATGGCGGCTCGCGAAGCCAGCCAACAAATGACAAAAGAGAAGATCAGAGAGCTACGCATTCTGGCAGACTCTTTTCATGAAGCATTGAAAAGCGGAAATACCGAACATTCATTGCAGGCCAACAGGGCTTTTCGCTTTACTCTTTATCAACATGCGGGAATGCCTACCTTATCAGCTTTAATTGAACAACTGTGGGTGCGTATTGGGCCATGTTTTAATTATCTTTATCCTACATCTGAGGACTTAATTCGTAGTCACACCTATAACGATTTATTAGCGGCGCTGGAGGAAGGTGATGGTTTCGCCAGCGAGAGAGCCTTATGGCGAGTTATTGATGAGGGTGCCAATATTATTAGCAAGCAGTTTGTGCGCTAAGTTATAGTTCCAATATTTAATAACTTATTGTTAAGTATGGATGCTTCCTGGCAAAAATTTGCGTGAGGGGAGCATCTATATCACGTTTTTTGCTGATAAGACCAGCACAAGGCTGAAATCCTGACCCTTCTTGCCGATAACCTTGTTAGCGCAGTCCGGCGCTAATGTTGCGGTTTAGCAAGGAGTTCGGAATGTCATTTAGCCAGCGATTAAGTAATATAAAAATTAGTAGAAAATTGTCAGTAGGATTTGGTTTAGTATTATTTTTGGTTGCCATTGCTACTCTTCTTAGCGTTATACGTTTCAAAGAAATACGTGATGTCTACGAAAAAACTAACCTGATGTACAACATCAACATCGAAGTCTTTCAGGCCAAAATTAACCGTCTGAAGTACTTTTATGGTGATGATAAATCAGGACAGGTAATGTCCAACTATGTCCGTCACGCCTCAGAACTCACAGCCAGCGCAGACAAAATGTCATGGTCGGCCAAAGAGAAGCAGATCATTAGTGATGTCGCCAGCACGCTTGATGAGTTCCAGAGAAGCATCGGTGAGATGCAAAAAGCGACCAGCGATCTCAAAGCAGTGCGCGAATCACTGGATAAACTCGCCACCGAAGACCTCTCAGCCCGTTATACCACGCTGGTGCGCACCCCGGTGGCCGATCCAGGCCTGATGTCACAGGTTTATGAACAACTATTTGCAATCAGTGCAGTACGTGAAGCCGCGCTCGTCGTGCGTTACAGCCCAACCACCGATACCCGTGATGTTCTGGATAAGCGTTTTAACGAAACACAAAAGAATGTCCAGGCGCTAACGGGACAACTGCCGGGTGAACTGCAGTCTCCGCTACAGTCTTTATGGGATGAGACAGCGAAGTATCGTGAACTCAGCCAGAATTACTTCACCGCAGCACAAGCTCTGAAAGTCGCTGAAGATAAAGTAAAAGTGGGCGGTGATAAGAGCAGTGCCGCATTGAAAGAGATTATCACCTTAGTTAAAGCCCATAATGATGATCTGGCTTATAGCTCAAGTACCATTGCTGCCATCATCGGCGTGATCGCCATTCTGCTTGGTGTGATGGTCTCCTGGTGGGTCATTCGCCAGATTACTCGCCCGATTGATCGCAACCTTGCGCTGGCTGAACGTATTGCCAGTGGCGATCTCAGTTCAAAAATCGTCGCGCAAAGTAGTGATGAGTTAGGTCAATTGACCGGGGCGATGGGGCGGATGAACGATACGCTGCGTGATATGATCTCTGAAGTGCGTAACAGCGTATCGCAGGTTTCCCGCGCCGCCACCGAAATTGCCGAAGGTAATACCGATCTCTCATCGCGTACGGAACAGCAGGCCGCTGCGGTTGTTGAGACAGCAGCCAGCATGGAAGAATTGACCGCAACGGTGAAAAACAACGCCGATAATGCGCGTAATGCCAGTAGCCTTGCCGCACAGGCCTCACAAACTGCCAGTGAAGGTGGAAGCGTGATGCGACAGGTGGTCAATACCATGAGCGATATCCATAACAGCTCAAATAAGATCGCCGACATTACCGCTGTCATTAATAGCATTGCTTTCCAGACGAATATTCTGGCGCTGAATGCTGCGGTTGAAGCTGCTCGCGCCGGTGAACAAGGTCGTGGTTTTGCGGTAGTCGCCAGTGAAGTGCGCAGCCTTTCACAACGCAGTTCGCAGGCTGCAAAAGATATTGAGCAGTTGATCAGCGAATCGGTTTCACGCATTAACATCGGTAGCGAACTGGTGGCAAAAGCTGGTGAAACCATGGGGCAAGTGGTGCAATCTGTCACTCGCGTTAACGACATCATGGGTGAGATTTCATCAGCTTCCGAAGAGCAGAGCCGTGGAATTGATCAGATAGCGCGGGCAGTGAGTGAGCTGGACAGCACGACACAGCAAAACGCCTCGCTGGTCAGCGAATCGTCAACGGCAGCAGGCTCACTGGAAGAACAGGCCAGATTGCTCGAAGAGCTGGTGGCGACATTCCGTCTTGATAACAACGCATCGGATCGTCCCGCTACCCTTAAGCCCGGCAATAAAAAGATGGTGAAACCGCAAACGCGGACTGAAACCAGCGAAGAGAGCTGGACAACGTTTTAATCATTAAAAAACGGGAGCAGTGTGCTCCCTTTTTTTGTATCACTCAAACTGGTAAGCCACTGACAGACCGACTCCGTAGTTGCGCCCAGGTGCCGGTTCGTAATAACGTCCATTCGACTCGTTAACAATCACTGAGCCGACATATTCACGATCGAATAAGTTATCCACTCGGCCGAAAACGTCCATCAACCAGTTACCATAGCTGAATTTATACCCGGTATTAATGCCCGCTACAGTATAAGAGGGCGCTTTGGCGCTATTTTCATCATTCGCCATAATGTCGCTCATATAGCGCACATCCGCGCCTGCATACCACCCCTGATCCGGGATCCAGCCCAGCGAAGCATAGCCCATATTACGTGCGATACCCGGCATACGATTTCCGTCGCATTTGGCATCGCTGCACACTTCACTGCGATATGTGGCATCCAGATAAGTCCACGCAGCTTTCGCTCGCCAGTTACCCGCAAATTGTTGATCAAGAGAAACTTCGGCTCCCTGACGACGTGTTTTACCGGCATTTTTATAGGTGGTGCGTCCACCGCTGCTGGAGTCAGTGACGATTTCGTTATCGGTATCAGTGCGGAACAGGGCAGCGGTCAGCAGACCATTGCCAATGCGCGTCTTACTGCCTATTTCCAGGGTGTCATTGGTTGATGGTTTCAGTGCGAAGTTAAGCCCGCTCTGATCATTTGGGCGGTAAGAGAGTTCATTGATGGTCGGTGTTTCAAACCCGCGGCCCGCTGCGGCATAGAGATTCCATCCATCAGAGACAGCATATTTTAACGATCCTGCCGGTAGCCATTTATGGTAGTTGGCTTCGCCGCGGTCATCGCCGTTATCAGCTGTAATGTAGTGATCATTGGAATCAAACCATACTGAACTGTAACGCACGCCTGCATCAAGAGTCAGTTTATCACTGAGCTGCCAGGACGTCTGCAGATAGGGATCGGCATTCCACATCAGGTTACGTTCGTTGCGTCGCAAACTCCCTTTATGTCCATATTCCGGCGTCGAGCCATTCATGACAAAGTTCTCGTAACCTTTGCGATTTTCACTCATATTTTCGTAATTCAGCCCCGTGGTAAACGTCACCGGCACGCCCAGTTGGCCGCGATGGGTCCAGCGGGCATCAATCCCCTGATAATGACGGCTTAAGTCAATCACGCCACCAGCATGAGTTGCATTGAGCTGTGGGGCGCGTGGAATGGACTGATATTGCGTCGTTTCACGCTCACCTGCGTACATCATCACGCTTAAATCATCCTGCTGACTAAGCTGACGCTCATAGCGTAACCCGGCCTGCGTCTGTTTGATGGTTTTACGCGTGTGGTATTGTTCGGCACGAGGTGACTGGCGTGGGTTAGCGCGCCATTCGGACTCAGTTAAGCCACCGGCATCGTCGGCTTTAATATCAACACTGTTAAAGATCAGGCTCAGCTTGCTGGCATCATCAATCCGTACACCCAATTTCGCATTTGCCAGGTTTTTACGCGCGCCGCTGCGTTCGCGATAGCCGTGGGTAACAAAACGGGTTGATGAGACAGTGTAATCCACATCGCCTGCCTGGGTGCCGTCGCCGACCGCGCCAGTGGCTTTTAAACCATAGCGCCAGCTGGCATCACTACCGTAATAGCTACTGGCTTCGATGGTCGTGGGTTCCCGTCCGGTTTGCGTGGTGACATTCACCACGCCGCCCGATGCATTACCGTAGAGTGCAGAAAAGGGACCGCGCAAAACATCAATGCTTTCAACGCTATTCAGGTCAATATTAGAGGTTTGCCCCTGTCCATCTGGCATGGTGGCAGGAATACCATCGACATACATCCGCAGTCCGCGCACACCGTAAGTGGAGCGCGAACCAAAACCACGAATGGAGAGTTGCAGATCCTGGGCGTAATTTTGTCGATTCTGCACCTGCAGCCCCGGTACGCTGCCTAGCGATTCAGAGAGATTAACGCGCGGTGTCGCGCGGCGAATATCTTCTCCCGATACCACACTCACTGCCGCAGGTGTATCCAGTTCAGATACAGCTTGCGGCGCGGCAGTGACAATCATTGTCTGTTCATTGTCAGCCGCAAGCGCAGACACAGGAAAAATAGCCGGGAGCAATAGCACCGGCAGAGAAGCCTTAGCGGCGGAGTTAATTTTCATCCAGGGACCAGTTAAGAAACGAACCAAATGGAACATACGCCACCATAGTAAACGCATGTAAATTTTTTGAAAACATTAAACGCACAACATGTTAAGGATAAGTGTAGAAAAGGAATACCTTTTTGCGCGCCAAAAAATTTAATGCTCCACTTTGTTGTAATTAATGATTATTATTCTCAGTTATAACAATAAGCGAAACCGCTGTTTCGCATACTGGACGCATGTGAATCGATAACAAGCTGGTCATCAAAGGGAGTCGTCATGTTTTTAGGTCATTTACGCTCGCCGCGTCTTCGCGGTTCTCTGGTCCTCGGTTCGTTGCTGCTGGCAACCTCTTTTACAACCCAGGCGGCTCAGGAGATGCTGCGTAAAGCAGTAGGGAAAGGCGCTTATGAAATGGCGTTCAGCCAACAGGAAAACGCACTGTGGCTGGCTACAGCGCAGAGTCGTAAAACCGATAAGGGTGGGGTGGTTTACCGTCTCGATCCCATAACGCTGGAGATTACGCAGTCGATTCACAGCGATCTTAAACCCTTCGGCGCGACCATTGATCGTCGTAGTCAAACGCTCTGGTTCGGCAATACAACCGATGGAACCGTAACAGCTATTGATGCGAAGACGGGGATCATTAAGGGACGCATTGTACTGGATGGTCGCAAACGTTCAGAAAGCGTACGGCCGCTGCAACCCCGCGAGCTGGTGGTGAGTGAAGAGACAAATACGGTCTATATCACCGGTGTCGGTAAAGAGAGTGCTATTTGGGTTGTCGATGGCGACACGTTGAAGTTGAAAACGACCATCGCCAATACCGGGACCTTTAGCACCGGCCTGGCGCTCGATCCTGGCGCAAAGCGTCTTTATACCACCAATGGTGATGGTGAATTGATCACCGTCGATACATCTAATAATACCATCATCAATCGCCAGAAATTGCAGGATGACGGCAAAGAGCATTTCTATCTCAATTTAAGCCTGGATATTGCGGGTAATCGGGCCTTTATTACTGATAGCAAACAGCCGGAAGTGCTGGTTGTCGATCTGCGCAATGGCAAAGTAATAGAGAAAATCGCGGCGCCTGAATCTTTGGCCGTGCTATTTAACCCAAGTCGTAACGAAGCCTATGTTACTCACCGCAACGCGGGAGAAGTGAGTGTTATTGACGGCAAAACCTATAAGGTGGTGAAAACTTTCGCGACACCAACCTACCCAAATAGCCTGGCACTGTCTGAAGACGGTAAAACACTGTATGTCAGCGTGAAGCAGGCATCCACCCGCGAGAAAGAGGCGACGCAGCCGGATGATGTTATCCGTATTGCGTTGTAAAGCAAAAGGGAAGGCCAGAGGCCTTCCCATCGTTACTCACTTTGATTCAGGATTGACCGGGGCGGTGCTGTGAATAGCATGCACACGCTTACGCACGCCAAACCAGGCGGCGACCAGCAATATGGCAATCAGCGGAATAGAACCGATGGTAAAAGTGCCGTTTGGATAGTCAAAAGCCATTAATACCAGCACACTCAGCAGGAATAATAGCGTCAGCCATGAAGTGAAAGGCGCGCCCGGTAACTTAAAGCTGACATCGGCGGCTTTCCCTTCTTTGATTGCTTTACGTAGGCGCATTTGGCACACCACAATAAAGCCCCAGGAAGCAATAATTCCCAGTGATGCTACGTTAAGAACGATTTCAAAAACCTGCGATGGCACCAGATAATTGAGAAACACCCCGACGATATAGACACCAATGGTGACAAGGATCCCCGCATACGGAACATGCTGCCGACTCATTTTCGACATGAATTTCGGCGCTGAGCCACCCATCGACATTGAACGTAAAATACGGCCCGTTGAGTATAGTCCGGAGTTGAGGCTGGAGAGGGCTGCGGTCAACACCACCATATTCATAATGTCACCGATATAGGGCACGCCGAGTTTGGAAAAGAATGTGACAAACGGGCTTTGTCCCGCCTGATAGGCATTCCATGGAAGCAGCAGCACCAGTAACACCACAGAACCGACGTAAAACAGACCGATACGCCAGATAACGCTATTGATGGCTTTTGGCACCATTGTCTGAGGATCTTTACACTCACCAGCCGCTGTACCTACCAGTTCAATGGAGGCAAACGCGAAGACTACGCCCTGGACCAGAACCAGTGCGGGGAGCAACCCGTGCGGGAAGAAACCGCCGTTATCGGTGATGAGATGAAAACCGGTGCTATTACCATCTAATGGCTTGCCGCTGCCTAAGAAGACCGTACCCACAACCAGGAAGACAACAATCGCCAGTACTTTAATCAGCGCAAACCAGAACTCCATTTCTGCAAACCATTTAACGCCGATCATATTCATGGTGCCAACGATCGCTAACGCGCCGAGAGCGAAGACCCATTGAGGAACATCACCAAATGCGCCCCAATAGTGCATATAAAGTGCAACAGCGGTGATATCGACAATACCCGTCATCGCCCAGTTAATAAAATACATCCAGCCCGCGACATAAGCGGCTTTTTCACCCAAGAATTCCCGAGCATAGGAGACGAAACTCCCGCTGGAGGGGCGATGTAATACCAGTTCTCCAAGCGCCCGCAAAATGAAGAAAGAGAATATGCCGCAGACTAAATAGACAATCGCCAGCGATGGGCCTGCCATCTGCAAACGAGCCCCGGCACCGAGAAATAACCCTGTCCCAATAGCTCCACCAATGGCAATCATCTGTACCTGGCGGTTACCCATCGCCCGGTTGTAACCCTCTTCATGAGAGTTAAGCCAGCGTCGCTTTGCCGCGCGATGCTCTGCTTCTTTGTTTGTAGTAGATGTCATTAAATTACCTGTTAACCTGTCTGAAATTTGCGAAACAATCTGACCCGAAGACAATTGGCTCCTGGTACGCTCTGCCTTTCCATACTTTTATCGTTGGATAAGACACAACATGGCGCAGAATCGTACCCGCAATCTATGAATGACGCAAAAGATACCCACTCCAACGGCAGTGGGTATTAGTGGAATTTGTGAAGTTACCAGGATTAAGCAGCGTGATTGATTTAGCGTGCTGAAAAAAAGAGCATATGCAGTTGTTACGATCTCGAACCAAATGGTATAGCGGGCAGCAAGTTACGTTGGGTATCTCTGGCCTGCTCTTTATAGGGTGGCTATTTTCCTGCGATAAACTGCACCATGCCCGGCTCTGGATGAGTATGCAATTTTAGCGCCTGTTCTACAGCAGACCGTGCACTCTGATGCGGTGTTGCGCTCGCGGGTTGCAAGATACTCACGACGTGCAGGCGATCCTTATGTAAATTGATTTTGCTTTGCCGATAAAACATTTTAGCCGCCCGTAAAACGCTCTGTTCAATACCAGAGATATCTTTTTCATCATATGCCGATACATAGATAACCATTTTTGTATCGTTCCCTCTTTTGGCTATATCTACACTGAGAAAAGTATCATTCGCCACGTCCTTTTTGCTTTCCAGACGGGTTATCGCCTGAAAATGGACATCTTGCTGCTTTTTAACAAAGGCGAGCAGAGATAAAAAATGGCTAAAATTTATAATACTGCCATGATCGGTGCTTACTGCTTTACAGGTTGCCGTTAACGCTAATGTATCATACGCCTGTGAAGTTGAATCGGGTTCACGGTACATCTCTGAGTATTCATAAGCGGGCACTGCGTAACACTTAGCAACCAGTCCGCTTATTTCTTTAAATACTTCATGCGACTTAATTTGGCGCATAGCATCATCCAAACGTTCCATCTGCGTTCTGGTTGCTAACCCTTTATCAATTTGCAGGAGTTTACCCAGTATGATATCGAGCGTTTTTTTTGAAACGGTTTGATTGCTTTTCTTTAACAAAATTGCGTTTTCTAAAGGCTTTGTTAAATCAATGCGCCAGGGCATGTCATTATCCTCATGCTACTAAAATGAACTATTGTTAAATTAGATTTTCACCATGCAGGGAATGTCCCGGTTGCTGCCGGGCAGGGCGTTCAGCAAAACGATGTAAAAAATCCCTGTTAACCAAAATAGTTTTGTTATCGTTACCATGCGTGAATTGTTTTCTTCGTTGGTGTTTATTCGAGAGTTTATGAAACTGCAAAGCAGATTCCGCCGGGTCTTCGCACAGCTCAACGGCTTTTGTCAGAGCAAAACAGATATTATCTTCTTTTTTCGCACCAGGTTTTCGTTGAAGACTCACAACGCCAATTTGAAACTCATCATTTTTAAGTTTATTTTTTCGAAAAATTTCATTTGCTGACTCAATAACATCGTGCTCAACATTGTGACGATCTGTATGTTCATACACTGGCGTAAAGATAACCATTTTCGTATTATTTCCTCTTTTGGCGACATCGATACAGTGGAAATAACCTGGATGTGAATCACTGTTACCATCAATTGGTGTTACTGCTTTTAAATTGATATCTTTTTGTGTTTTAACAAAGGCGATCAGCGATTCCATGTTACTGAAATCCATTATTTTTTGCTTATACATCTTGCTGGCAGTTTTACATGCATATGATAGTGACAGAGCATCATAGGCACCGGCATGTTCATCATATTCCTGGTTAGAAATGGTATTATGGTAAACCGCTTTTTCGCTAAAATATTTAGACAAAAGATCGCTGACTATCATATATACAGAGTGGTTTTTTATTGTTCGCATGGCTTTATTTATTGCTTGCATCTTACTCAACTCGACATGACCGACTTGAATCTGCTTCAATTTTTCCACTAGCTTGCTATAAGTTTTAGTGGAGATGCTATTATTGCGCGCCTTTAATAAAATGGCTTGGTCTATTGGTGTAGCACTACCAATTTTTTTCGACATAACATTTTCCTCCTTTTAAAGGAGCAATATAAAATAATCACATTTGCACTGCTTGCAAAAAACAGTAGTCATACCGATGTCAGGGCAGTATAAACATGGCCGTTTTTTTGATATTTGCTGTTTAAAAACAATGATATATTAGCAAAAACACTAGTTCAAGCGATAATAAAAGGTAATATTATGCCTAATGGTATGCGCATTCCTCATTCCGACGCTGTTTATCAACCCTGTATGACCGTACCTGTCAGCAGTAAATATAAACCTCTATTACAAAACGCCACCTATCCTGGTTTACATCTGATTAAGAACATACTTAATTCTCCTGCTACCTTGTTATTTTTATGCTGCCCCACCGGAGAGAGCACCGAGAAATTACAACTTAATCATGACAAAAAAGAGATTTTACAACAGTTATATAATTTTAGAGCCAGCGGCAATGGATTTATTCAACTCGATAAAAATGGTAATTCCGTTTGCGATGAGTTTGAAAAGCACCTTTGTTCACATTCTGGTGAATTTACTACGCAGGATCAAGCGTTAATCAAAAAATATTGTTCGCAACTCATCAGTCTTATTTCTCCTGAGGCGAGTAAAAACAAACAAAATGAGTTACAGCAGTACATAGGAAAAATAGAAAAAGTTGCTAATACGATGTTATTTGATATCGAGCTAACTATTACTGCCGATGGCTCTGCAACACCATTAAATAATGAAGCAGTCGAAGTATAATCAAACAGGGAAGCGCCTGGCTTGAGCTTACAGGCCAGTGTGTTACTGTAACCAGTTCATGACAGAAGGAGTTTTTTATGCCGCATGTGGATATAAAATGTTTTCCCCGGAATCTGACTGATGAACAAAAAACGGCACTGGCAGACGATATTGCTGAGGTGATTATTCGCCACTTAAGCAGTAAAGATAGTTCCATCAGCGTTGCGCTTACCGAGATCGCTGAGCAAGAGTGGAAAGCGCAAGTATGGGACCGAGAAATCGCCCCGCAGATGTCACAACTGATTAAAAAGCCTGGCTACAAGATGTAGCTACCTTCGTCTGTTGTGCATTTCAACGATCAATGTTCACTTTGATTGAACTGCCGCTGGAGACAAAGTTTCCGCCGCCAAGATGATGGATAGTATTCAGTTGGTCATTATCAAAATGCCAGCAACCATTGTTAAACACGCGTTCATCGGCGGCGGCGGAAGCCACTTCGCCAAACAGGGTGTCATATTTTTCCTGCGCGGCGGTGGGTGGGAGCAGGTGACATTCCATCCAGGCCAGGCATCTCTCTTCAATAATCGGTAAGCCTAAGACCGGCCCTGTGAAAGCGGGAATACCATAGCAGTTGAATTTGTCTTCATCCCGGCCGGTGATATTGCCCACAGCATAACACCAGTTGGCGGCGGCAACTGCCGGAATGACAATGCCGAACATTCCGCTGCGTTCAATCAACTCGCGGGACCAGGCACTTTTATCGACCACGATGGCAATACGTGGTGGATTAAATTCTACGGGCATTGTCCAGGCCGCGGCCATGACATTTCGACGATCAATTTGTTCATCATAACTGGTAATAAAGACTGTAGGCCCATGATTGAGCAAACGGCTGGTATGCTCTAACGCCACGGGACGGAAATAGCTCATCGCAACTCCTTTCATTAGCCAGAGTGCCTGGCTACAACAATCTGTCCGCGCCCTTGTTCTTTGGCAAGATAGAGCGCCAGATCCGCTGCACGCACCAGATTGTCAGCTCTGGCATGTCTCGGCCAGGTCGCCAGGCCGATAGAGACAGAAATCGGCCCGATATCTTGTGATTCGTAGAGCATAGGGTGCTTCATTACGTTTTGCAGCAGTTGCTCTGCCATTTTTATTGCCTGGTCCTCATCGGCGCCGGGCAAAATAATCAGAAACTCTTCACCGCCATAACGAAAGGCAAGGCCACCCTCTTCAAGGGTTTCGCTTATCAGCCGTGCCAGTTCACGTAGCACCTTATCACCCGCATCATGACCATGAATATCATTTAGTTTCTTGAAATGATCGACGTCCATCATTAGACAACTGAGCGTACTCGCGTTAACCATCGCTTGATCGATCATATCGCGCAGTGTTTCATCAAGGCTATGCCGATTGCGCAGACCGGTGAGTGAATCATAAGTCGCCTTTTCAGTCAGCGTATCGCGCAGGATCTGGTTAGCTAATGCTAACGCAAGCGTTTCGGCCAATAGCTCCAGATAGCTCCAGGGGGGGTCTTTTTGCTCTGTATAATTATCAAATGTAAGCAGCCCTATACTTTTATTTTGTGCATTTAGCGGTACGCAAATCGCCCGTGCCGCAATCTCAGGTTGGATATGTTCGCAGGGCATATCTATCCCACCCAGGGAGGGACTGTGCAGTTGCCCGCGTTTTAGCGCCCAGCAGCTTTCCGCAGCAAAGGTTGCTTCATCGCCTTTGTTCTGCCCCCATTGGGCCGCGCATTTCATGCGGTTAGTACGCGTATCCAGAAGATAAAGGCGACCTCCCATATCGGGGATGATTTGTGGGGCGAAAAGGCCGATAACCCGGATAATCGTGCTGTGCGAATCGCAGCCCTGCAGCCGCTGGGTCATACGTGCCAGCAAGCTGCGGGTTGCCCATTCGGCATCACGCTCCTGCTCCAGCCGTTGGCGGACAAGGCCATTCTCACGAAATACGCGAATTGCCTGCGCCATATCACCAATCTCATCCACCTGTGCCAGCACCGGCGCTTCAACGGCGTAATCTTGTGTTGCCAGCCGGTTAACAACATCACTGAGCGTCACCACAGGGCGCAAGATGCGGCGTTTGATAATAAAACCGAGGACAAAGAGGAATAGTAGCGCCGTCAGGCCGACCATAACTTCCGATATAGCGCGCAAACGTAACGAAAGCTGCGTTGCCGTGGCAAGAACCGCATCGGTTCGTTGATCTGATAAGCTGCGAAAGTGGGCGAAACGGTATTCAGCCTCTGCCAGTTTCTCCTCATAGTCAGGACCAAAAATCAGACTCATACCCTCGCTGGGTTTACCTTCTTGCAGCAGATTGAAGGCCGTACGTTGCATGTTTTCGATTTGATCGAGCGCGACAAGACCATCTTGCAGAAGCGATAGTTCTTCATTAGTGGCTCCGACATCACGCATAGCGGCCAGACGGCTCTCTATGTTAATGTCCTGTTCCAGCCGTGTTTGCCAGCTTAGCAACGCCTCAGGCTGTGGTTTGATAACCCCATCGCGCGCTAATTCACTAAGCGCCCAGGCTTCTTTTTCCAGATCGTCAGTTAGGGTATCCAGTTGCCGGTTTTGCTCTACTGCTGCACGTTCGTTGCGCTCAGCATCTGACGCTAAAAACAGCGCAATCCCAGAAGAGATAGTCAAAACCACCGTGGCTACATAGGCAAAATTAGTTATTGCTGCAATACGCACTTGCCTACCTTTTATATACGGGTAAGAGTCATCTCTACTAGTGTAGACAATCCTTTAAAATCAACGAGCAAAAAGTTTTCTTTCCATAACGCATTGTACAAAAAATAATCTAACGACAGTTGAAAAACAGAAGTGATCATCACGCGTAGTAACGAAGAACGTTTCCTGGAATATTTCTACCAGAGGTCGCTTTATATTATTGTCGACGTTTCGGTAATACACAGACGGAGCGTTGTTAATTCTCTTGTACCGTGTTAACGATGGTGGTTGCTTAACTATGCCAGTTTTATTGCCAGGATTTTCCTCTTTTTCTTCCTTTTTTAATCTATTTTTGCCGTTAAAAAATGAACAGCAAGGTAATATATTTTATCCACCACCGATCACCTTTGATGGGGCATGGTTTTCCTCTTCTGAGACCCCAGAATCTCTTGTGCCATTAACCGAGGATTGCCTGCGCTGTATTAAGAAAATGATTTACCAGTATGCAGATTTAAAACAAAGAGAATATATTCTGCGGGTCTTATTTCAATATATCCCACAATTTCCTGTCGAATTAATTAATGTGGCGCAAACACTTTATTGCACACTCAGGCACAAAAAAGAGATAGACCTGGCAGTTTTAAACGCTCTGGGTCTGGCGTCGTGCCATTTTCTAACAGAAGGAAATGCCATTTCCCAACTGGCACAATTTGTCCGTGAAACGATCATTGCCTGTGTGGGAGAAACATTCCTTAGTCGGTTTCTTTCTGACGATGAGAATAGCTCACAAGGCGCGATGTATACTGCCCTGGCTGTAATGGCCATTATCCTTAAATATTGGATAGACGATCCGGTAACTCCCCAGAGACGTTTTTTTCAGATCCCGCCATTCCTGGCAAATTTAGTTCTCCGTATCGGCATTTATTGGGATCACCTTGGGCGAATGGCACAGCATGCAACTGAACACTGCCTGCTGCCAGCAATAAACTCGGGGACAAACTATCTGTGCGTCAGAGAGGAGGTGAATTTCTCCCGGCCAGCAGGCTTACGGCTTCTCGAACGTAATGCATGGACCTGTGCGCAAGCAACTGCAAGCGAAGTAAACCAGTGGAAACCAGTAGAGCGCTGCAATTTTGAACTTTCTGCGGCAACCTTAAAACAAGTGCAGGAAGAGGGGGTTGTCTGGTCACGCCACTCGCCCCAACAACCTGAAGAGATGGCGGTATCATCTGGCAGAGCAGGGAGAGGCAACGCCGCAGCGCTAATGCTCCCCGTAGTCGCAACGCTCGGATGGAAAGGGGCAGGTAAGGCAGCGCTCGGTACCTCTTTAGCCGCGTTTATGGGATATGCCTGGTATTCAATGTTTTCGCGCCAGCCCGGGCATGGAGTAACACAAAACGAGGCAGACCAGAGCGGAATACTTACAGATGACGAGCGTAAGTTGTTGGAACGGCTCTCCTCTCGCCATTCGCAGATCATGGCTGTGAGCGATGATCAACTTCCCGTCGAAGCGCCCTTCAACGCCGATGAAATTATTGAACTTAAGCATCTGCTTAACGCGCTGGCGACAGAGGACCCAGCAGCGCCCGCGAAGCGGCGGAAAAAACGCGCCGTAGCATCCACCTCTACTGAGAGTACCGCGGTATCGCGCAAGGAATATTGGTCACATCGCGAGCAGCAAGTGGCGAAAGACTCCCCGGAAAAGCCACTGCTCAAATTACTAAAAACCGGGCCACAGCCTGCATGCAACTGTAGTCTGGCAGTAGCAAGAGAGAGTTTCCCGCTTACGGATGCATGGTTTACGCGTATGGATCAGCTTAATTTGACCCGTTACAGCACGCCGTTCCAGGATAGATTGTTGGCAATATCAACGGCTATCGCGAACAATCAAAGCATTACTCCCCCGATTGCCGGCCTCCCTGTAGCAGGATGGTTACACCTGGGACGCTATTACGAGCTCTTTTACAAAAAAATATTACATAGCTGGACAAAAATAGTCCTGAGCATGAATACGGCATTGTCGGCTGAATATGACGATGCCGCACGGCAGGTCGAAAAAATAGTAAAAAAACTCAACAACGACTGGAATAACACCGCACTGGACCCACATATATTGCGTAACCTGACGCTTCAGAGCAATACACTTCATCAACGCCATGCCCGCCTGCAAATATTCAGCGCTCGTGAAAAAGAACGTATCGCTGACGGACTCAAAAATAAAACATGGACGTTTAGCCGGGATATTCCTGTTAATGAATTCATCTGGGAAAAGTACCGTTTGTCATACCTGGATAATATCGATTTATCACAATTCACTACTGAATATAGCGAAATAATTAAAGGGTTTATCGTCTCTAATGTTGCATGGTTTACCAGCGATGCCGGCATGATCGACCTGGTTGATTTATATACCGGCATGAGTGTCCTTGCTATTGGTCGTGCACGCGATGGCATGGAGGATGATGACATTAAAAAAGCCTATAACTATTCTGTGCTTGACGAGCAACTCTCGCGCATCATCCGGGAAAACATTTCCCGTTTGTGGAAGAAAAAAGACCAGGATGAGTACCTGCTTGACTATAATCAGATAGCATATGAAATGCTACCGCTATGGTGGAAAACGAAGCAGAGGTTACCGGTTAAACCTGCGCAAGAAGCCAACGTTGCCTTGCAAAATAAAACGAGTGTTGCGCAGGACGTTATCAAAATTACCGAGGAAAAATTAGTTTCCCAGGTAAACTGGGAAACTGTACGTAATGCCTCAGAAGCAGCAGAAGCGTTACCGACAGAGAGATTTAGCGCCAGAAAGCATGTCGAGGAGACACTGAAAACGGCTCTCGACGACACTGTTAATAAAATGATTGAGTTAGCCAATGCGAATATTCTTAATGTCGATCAATTCATTGAATCATGGATTGCGGAAACATTACTTGCACATAACCAGCAACAGAAATATACCTCGGCTTCCCAGTTTAATGTTGATTTCCCCCGTCATGCTGATGAAGAGATAAAAAGTTTTGATGGCTTTGGCGGTCGCAATAATCCGCCACGGGTTTATACTTTGTACCAAATTGTCAGAGGTGAACATCGGGAGTATGACCGTAAATACAATACGAAATCACGCATCAGCTGGCCAGACAATTTTTCAGCGGACTTGCGTTCACGGTTTGAAACAGGTATTAGCGGCGATATTGACCAGCAAATAGCCACATACTTTGATGGTAATAAGCAGAGCTTGCGCGACCTCTATCGCATCATGATCAGACGGGCAGCGCTCAGTTACCTGGGGCGTAAAAACGCGATTGAAACATCTGATTTCTATCACCACGTTTTTGCCAATGCCGTGGCCATGTATTTAAAAGGAAAAAACGATGCTCAATTAGTGTCGTGGCATAATAGCCCGTTGTCAGGGTTAATATTTATCCCGGCAGAAAAAGCGGCACAGGGGGAATTCAATAACATTAAAGCTGGTGTGTTTTTATCCATCTGGAATAACGATTATTACGAAGTTCCCTGGCCTGGCCTTGCACAAACCATACGCAAGGAAGGGCGGACAGGAAATTACCGACCCAAAATAACGAGTGAAAATAATAAAGCATTCCAGAAATTCATAGAGCGCTACCGCACCATAAGAGTAGGGCGTAACCTTGCCCATATAGAAAATGTATTTGATTACCAGGCGGAATACCATGATCATCCGCTACTAATTATTACTTTCGAAAAAGTCGAAACCTACACGAAATTTCATGCACCTTTTTCATTCTCCACTCTTTGCGCAGAAAATCTTATTGACCGACAGATTGCGTTACAGCGCGAAGATATCCAGGACCTGTATGACCATACAATTTTTTCAGACGCTGAATTGAGCAGGGCGATCGCCCATGAACGGATCAATGCGCTGTCGATTGTTATGGGCGTGCTGCTGATGGGGGCGGGTTTTGCATTTGGCGGGCCAGCGTGGGCATGGGTACTGGCCTCTCTGGCCTCTTCACTGCTCCTCGATGTCGTACCGCATGCGGTGCTCTACACGCAAGCTGATAGCGATGAAGAACGTGAAATTTATATGCAAGCAATGGTATTCGCCATCGCTTTTGAAGTGGGTGGCAATATTGCGTCGGAAGCAGCAGCCCCTTTGCTCAAAGCGGCCGTCTACCGTTTTACCAGACTAAGTAGCACCTCCTTCAGTACCACGCTACCCCAATGGTATCAATTTGCCAGCACAAAACTGGAGAATACGCTTACCAAAAGCGGAGCCAGAAGAGTAAGAAAAATTGCCGATGATGTAGCGCCTCTCAGCGAAGCAACCAAAAATGAGCTTGATCAGCTAATAGCAAAGTTTGATACACCACCTCAAGATCCCCAAAGTTTCGCCATGAATCTGTTGCGCCCGAAACAAAGATTGCCCGCTGTCAGTGGCGTTGGTCCTGGCAGTGGCCTGTTACAGCAGATGCAACGTCTGCAAGAGGTTGCAGCGCAAATGCGGTTATTAAAGTTCAAAACGAAATATCGTATTCTCACTCAATGGGAAGATACGCAAAATAATTTCATTCGCAACAGCTACTTACTTATTGGAGAAAGAGAAGCGGATCGTGTGGTGGTCAAATTGATTTCTCATGGCAGTGATTTCTCTTATATTTATATCCCAGAAGATGAGTGGCTCCGCACGACAGTAAAAAATGGTGAAGTAAAAGATTTTCTTTTGACTTATTACGACAGTTCTCAACCTAAAAAAGTTGCAAAAAAATATCCCGCCTTGTCAAAAGAGACATCGACGATAAAACCTGCTGACTATCCAAAAAAGGCGTTCATATTTTCGTACCAGAGAGTTGGCAAGGAAAGATGGCTAATTTCAATTTGAAATTTGACGATATGCAAGAGTTATATGATGATCTTCCCCCGCTCGAACCAGACGACAATATCGAAATTAGTATGTCGACAAAAATTCAGCGAGTTATTGAAGATAGTCAGGGTTTAAAAGATAAATTAAAAACAATTCCCCATCTTGATACACCGCGCGCAGTAAAATCCTTAGATGAGGAACGCAATAATGTGATGAAACGGGTGCCCCTGTTAGTAAACTATGGCCAGGATATTGAAAGATTTTATCCAGTACCGAACATTCTATCTCCGAAAGATATTGCAGATCACAGCGTGAAAAAATGGTTGGCAAAAGTCGATGATTATATTAATAACTCTAAAGGGTTCAGAAAAATCAGTGACGATTTTGTCCAGCTTAAAAAGGCAGGGGGAGCAGGGTTATTAACAGACGAACAACTGACTAAAATAGAGAACGCTTTTTTCAACTCCTATCATAAAATTGAAAATGTTGCGGCATTACTTAAAAAGGCGCAACAAGACCCGCAACTGCAAGAACAGATTCTTATTACACTTGCGCGTTTTGTAAATTCAACTGACCCTCACATATTGGGAGAGGCTTATCAACGCCTCGCTATCACCATGGAACGTATGCATGCACTGGTATATTATCATGTTATAGAGAAAAAATTGTCCAGAGTCATTCCTGTGCAACGGTTGGACGAATCTACAGAGCTGGCTTTTGTTGTTTATCAGGATCCCTTTGCCCGTATTATAATTACTTTACCAGCAATCGCTAAACAGGCAGATATTGCCGGTATTTTAATGCATGAAATGAGCCATCTTGCCGTCTGGAGTCGTGATTTTCGTTATCTGAACAATCCTGAGACAGGCTACCCTAATCTTCTGGATCACCATGAAATTTTTGGTCAGTTTTCGCTCGAAAAACAGAGCCCTTATGTTGCGTTAGGCCGAACACAATATTTCGTTAGTGACAAAATACCCGAGGGTATTAAACCATTAACAGAATATGACCGTGCGCTCGCTCAAGCCAGAGTGAATAATCTTCCTATGCTTGGTGCCTATGCAAAAATGAATAATGCAGATTCACTTGTTGTGCTTATCAACGCACTGGCACAAAGTTTTGAATTTAGCCACAAAGGGTTGGTAGTAAAAAACGTCATTAATGTTGATGACTGGAAAATTACGCCTGTATCATCAGCGAGCAGAAGTAAACGCTCAGTAGGAAAGGATGAAGATATTCTATTTCATCAATTCAGGGAAGATATCATGGCCTGTCTGGCCTTGCAGTCTTTATATTTTACAAAAGAAAGCATTCTTTCGGACGAAACACTTGAACTATCTAAGGATAATGTCAGCAAAAATTTAACGCCAACTGTTATATGAGAATATTTTAATAGAAGACATTAAGATCAGGGACGATCGCTATGCCTGTAAATCTACCGGGTTTTACCTCCTATCGCTCTTTTTTATCACTCTTTTCGCCGCTAAAAAAAAGTGAATACGACTCATTTTCTTTTCCTCAAATAGAATTGGATCAAACACAACTTGAATCTCTGCAAGAGCCAGACACCACGATTCCTGTTACCGAAGATTGCATGCGCTGTATTAAGCAACTTATCCGTCAGTTTGCTGAAATCAAACAAAATGAGTTTTGCTTTCGTACACTGTTGCACTGCTTCCCTCAGTTTCCGGCTGAGTTTATTAACGCCACATACTCACTGTATATGGCTGTGGTGGAACGTAAACATATTGATCTGGCAGTGCTTGATACACTGGGATTAGCCGCAGGACAATTGCTTAACGAAGGAAATATGATTGCAAGACTTGCGCAATTTGTCAGGGAGACAATTGCGGAGTACGTCGGTGAGGCTTTTTTACAACAATTCGACCGTGAAGAGGATAATCATAACTGGAATGCGTTTTTTACCGCACTGGCGGTACTGAGTATTGCGCTGAAATACTGGATGAGTGACAGTGCCGCCCCCCAGCGGCGGGTGTTACAGATCCCGGCGTTTCTTTGCAACCTGGTGGTGCGGGCCAACTACTACTGGCAGCAACTTGGGAAAATGGCGCAGCACGCGGCAGCATCCTGCCTGATGCCGGTGAAAGATAGTCATAGCTGGCAATGTGTCGAAGAAACTATCAAACCTTCTCAACAAAAATCGGCAACAATCACCAGGCGCAGCATCTGGACATGCAGCGAGCTACCACAAGATATTTCTGTTGCGCGAAAAAGCGCCGGGCACTGTGACTTTGCATTGTCGGCCGACACATTAAGACGGGTAAGAGATGAGGGGGTGCTGTTTTCACGCAATAATGAGGACAGACAGAATGAAGGACCCGTGATGTCGGCAAGCAGCAGACATACTGGAAACACCATGGCACTGGCACTTCCCCTGATAGCCGGCATCGGCTGGACAGGTGCCGGGCAAAAGGTGCTGGGTGCGACTGTTGCCACTTTTCTGGGCTATGCCTGGTATTCAATGTTTCTCAACTCTCCGCCTGACACCACAACGAAAAATAGGGGAGTGGCCGGGGCGCTGACTGATGAGGAACTAGCAATACTCGACAGCCTGGCGCAGGAACTGAAAGCTTCCGATCCTGCATATACGGTTTCACCTGCCCGTCAGCCCTTCAGCGTCAGTGAACTTTCTGCAATACAGAAGATTGTTGCTGATTTGGCTGAAAAGGAGAACGTACCAGCGCCAATTTTTTATCCTTTACTCGGTCAGCGGGAGAAACGTTCGGTCAATCCTATCGTCGAAACTGTCGAGCTGACCCGCCAGATGTACTGGGAGCATAAATATCAGGCAGCAGCAAACAACTCGGCAGAAAAAAAAATCCTGGCGTTGCTTCGCACAGGTCCACAGCCCACGGGCAAATACAGCCTCGCAGCGCCACGAGAAAGTTTCCCTCAGGTAGATGCCTGGTTTACCCGTATGGATCAACTGCATCTCGACGACTTTTCACACGCTTTCGTGCGTAATCTGCTGAAAAAGTCCATGGCAATCTCAGGCAATATGACGCTTGTTCCACCGATAGCTGGGTTGTCAACAAAGGTCTGGTTACACCTGGGAGGCTACTACCAGCAGCTTTACAAGAAAGTCTTGCACGGTTGGAGTAAGGCGATACTCCGCCTGAATGCGCCGCTTTCAGCAGAGTACGCCATCGCCGTAAAACAACTTAAGCCTCTGGTTGAAAAGCTCAACGACGACTGGGAGAACAGCGCTATCGATCCGCTGGTTCTCGCCAATCTCACCGCGCAGGGCAAGACGCTCAATGATTGGCACATAAAACTAAAGGAGTTCAGTACAATAGAAATTAAGCGAATCGCTGAGGCCCTGAAAAATGAGACATGGGGATTCAGCAGCGCTATTTCTACTAATGGATATATCTGGTCAGATTATCAACTGACTTACCTGGATAAAATCGACCTGTCCGCGTTTACCGCTGATTTTCTCAGCGTGGTGAAAGAGTTCATCCTATCTAACGTTGCGCATTATACCAAAGAAGGAATGATTGACCTGGTGGATCTATATACCGGGATGAATGTCATTGCCATCCGGCGGATGCTTGATGCAATGCAAGAGCACGATGTAAAAAAAGCCTATAACTACGCAATGTTGGATGAGCAATTATTGCGCATTATAAAGGAGAATATTGCGCGTCTCTGGAAACGCAGGGATCTGAGCAAGTTTCTCAGGGATTACAACACTGCTGTAATTGATGCGCTGCCCTATTTCTGGCATATGAGAGCGCGGCTGCAAAGTGAGCGGGACGGTGTTCCCCTTACGCCGCCACCTATACCAGAGGTTGCCACAAAGGCAACGGATCACTCTTTTCCGGCTCTTCTTACTGAGATTGAGTGGTATAGCGTGAGCCGCGAGGCTGAAAGATTGAAGCCATTACCGTCAGAAAGGTTTAATGCCCAGGGTTTTATTCATGCAAAATTTAAGGAAAAAATTGATGATATTTTCAATACGCTCATTAACTTCACACAAAATGATCTCCTTAATCCCGATATCTATATTGATAAATGGATTGTACAGACGCTAAAGCAATATGGGGCAGGCACGGAGTGGACACCAGATTCGCTGCTGAAGGTGAGTTATCGAAAGCCCAGTTTTTACTCATTGCGTGATTTTGTACGCGGTCAGTATCGCCACGATGAATACGCCATTAATACCGCAGTGGAGATCGACTGGCCCAGCAGTTTTTCTCAAGCGCTAAGAGATCGTTTGTATGACGGGATCTTCAGTGACATTTCACAGGGAATAAACTCACTTTTCAGCACTACGAAAGGGCTTCCTCAGCTCTATAACGTAATGATCCGGCGCGCCGCACTAAATTACTTCATGCGCAAAAATGCCATCCAGACAACAGATTATTACCATCACCTTTACCTTAAAGCGGTGGAATTTTATCTGAAAGGAAAAATTGAAGCACAACTGGTCAAATGGCACGGAGCTCCGGTTTCCGGGTTAATCTATATCCCGGCAGAAAAGGCAGCCGAAGGAGCGCTGGCTGACTGCAAAATTGGCGTATTGCTGTCACTCTGGAACAATGACTATTATGAAGTTCCGTGGCCAGGACTCGCACAGGATATACGTAAAGAAGGGCGCACTGGCAGATGGAAACCTGCGGCAAAAGTGGAAAGTGAGCAGGCATTTCGTGATTTTATGGAGAAACATCTCACACCACGCAACGGTGCGCGGCTGGCAAAGGTTGAGGACGCTTTTGGCTATGATGTTGAAATCAATGATCCTATAATTTTAACTGCTACTTTTACCCAAATTCCTGTTTTTACGCGTTTTCATGCGCCTGTTTCACTTTATACCCCTGACAAAAAAGACATTGCCGGGCAATTGATCTCTCTGCATCACGAGGATATGGAGGATCTTTATAAGAACCTGATTTATACCCAGCAGAGATTTGATCGGGCGGTACGACATGAACTGCTTAACACATTGACAATTATGGCTGGTGTATTGTTGATGGGGGCAGGGATTGCCTTTGGCGGCCCGGCCTGGGTGTGGGTAGTGGCTTCGATGGCGACAACGTTATTATTGGATGTTACGCCGCGTGTAATGCTCTATTCACAGGCTGACAGTGATGATGAGCGCGATCTCTATATGCGCTCCATAATGATGGCAATTGCCTTTGAATTAGGCGGAAATATCATAACACAGGCAGCGACGCCATTACTTAAAATAGCCGTTTACCGTTTTGCCCGACTGGGCAGTACGACTATGCGTACCACCATCCCTAAGATGTATGACTTTACCGTTGAGAAATTAAAACGTCTCATTGAAAAAAGCGGTATCTTGCCAGTAAGAAAAGTCAAAGAAAACATGATGCACCTTACCCGAGAAGCGAAGGATGATCTCGAGAGCGTTATGCTTGTCCGTAACAAACCAGCACAAATAGATACCGGGACGCAGACAGACGCTGCCAGCGCGATTAAGGCAAAAAAGAAAAAAAGTAAAAAAGCTATTGAAAAAGATATAAATGAGCCCCCCTCTTTTTTATTAGGCCGTGCTGATTATTTTAATTATTTCGCTGAAGAAATAAAAAAAATGGGTTTTAAAACATCTTATCGGGTTGTGACTCAATGGAAAACCATCGGCAGTGATGCCATTTCCAATAGTTTTTGGCTGACAGGCCAGCGCGGGCCGGATAACGTAATAATACAAATAATGGAGGAGGGGGGGGATATTACTTATATCTATCGACCAGAAGATGAATGGATAAAAGGTATTGTTAATGAGGGAAAACTATCTGGCTCCATGATAGCCTATACTGATTTCAAAGATGCAGATAAATTTTCTAATCTCTATCATGATCTTACATTAGAAAATAGCCATCTTCACCCTTTTGAATACCCGAAGGATGGCTTTCTGCTCTTTGTGCCGGAAGGGTTCGAAGATATGATGTCCTCAATGGGGTTGAAATATGGCCAACTTCAGGAGCTTATTGAATTATTACAATCAAAGGGGGTAATTGCAGATACAGAACAAACGCTCTCACTTCAGATTAAGGAATTTATTCAGGAAAATAAAAAATTTCATCACTGGATTCAGGAAATGCCTCTTTATAAAGCTCCGACTCCTTTAGATGAGACTGCAATGAAAGCGCTGGTATTAAATAATTACGGTCCTGACATTGAAAAATTCAGCCCACTACCAAATAATTTGCCCTTTATGGAGGCGCCTAAAAACGTTATTAAAAAAAGAATAAAAGTTGCCAATAAAAGTATTAGGAAATTCAAGGGGTTAAAAACTATAACCCAAAATTTTCAAAATCTTAAAACAATGTACGGTAAAGGCGTAATTAATCCCACGCAAGTGACGCGGCTGGAATCCGCCTTCAATAAGGCCTATATACAGTCTGAACAACTATCCGCTCTACTACAAAAAACAAAAAATGACCTTTTAATTCGCAAGCAAGTTATTGTTGTCCTGGCGCAATATCTGAATACGACTTCACCGAGAATCCTCGGCGAAGCGTTTCAACGTCTTGATGAACTGGCTTCCCGTCTTTATGACATTGCACACTTTCAGGTCATCGAGCAACAACTAAAACGGGTAATACCAATGAAGAATCCAGGCGGGATAACAACCGTCGCTTTTGTCGTCAGGGAAGATCCCTTAGCGCGAATGATGATTGTTTTGCCAAATTTAATGGATGAAAAAGATGTGGCGGGAATGTTACTTCATGAGATGATGCATCATGCTGTCGGCGCAGAAGACTTTTCCTACATTCATAATATGGGTTATCCGAATATAGGAACACATCACGCCCGCTTTGGCGCAACTGCATTTCTTGATAATAGCCCACATGCCGTGTTAGGCCGAACACAGCAAAGAACGGATCAAGCACGACTCGCTTACCTGGAACCACTCACCGATTACGAACGCGCACTGGCGCAAGCCAGAGTCAGATATCTGCCGATGTTAAACGCCTATGCAAAAATGAATAATGCAGATTCACTGGTGGTTCTGATCAACGAACTGATAAAAACATTTAACTTCCGGCGTATTGAGATGTCCAGTCCTGCCAGGCAAGGATGGGAGATAGTCCTGGGTTATGTTACCCGCAGGACTAAAAGAGAACAGTCTGAAGAGCAGGACATGATGGACCGCCAGTTAAAAGAAGATATTCTGGCCGGTTTTCTTATGCAGTCATTGGATATGAAAAAAGAGGATATTCTCTGCGAAGAAGAGATGGAGAAATATGGGCTGGAATTAACAGAAGCCTTCGATAGCAGTGTCGATTCTGAGCAGGAGGGCGCTGAAGAGTGAATCAGCGCCATATTCAGCGCGCATAGTACAAGTTTTAGCATCGCCGTGTTGACCACCAACAGAGCAGAGACCCACCACAAACCATTAGCGCGCCTTGCCAGAACGAGACTGAGAGCGGGGCGCTAAGTACCAATGATGCCAGTGCGGAAGATAATACTGGTGTAAAGTAAGATGCCGCTGCGAGCACGGTGACATTGCCATGTAAGATACCGATGTTCCATGCCGCATAGCCAAAACCAAGAGCCACAGCGGTCATCGCTAGCTTCACCATTATTGTCAGATCAAATATCATTTCTGGTTGTGGCGTTACGAAAAATTTAACCCATAATGTTATTGCCGTTAGCAATATAAATAAAGTTATGCCGTTAGCACCATTGGCATATTTACTGGTGACCGTACAGTAAATAGCCCAAATAAAGGCTCCAGCAAAAGCTAATCCGTAGCTAAGTGGGTTGGAGATGATGTTATTCTTTACTTCGCTTATATCCAAACCCTTTTCACCACCTAACACCCAACTGACACCAAGCACGGCTAATAATAATCCAGGTAATATCCATAGTGATGATTTTTGGCGGGTGAATAAAATAGCAAACAGGATAGTCAGGCTTGGCCATAAATAATTGACCATTCCCACTTCGATTGCCTGCTGACGTGATAAAGCAAAGCCCAAAGAGAGTGCGAGGCACAGCTCATAACTGACGAATAAAACGCTACCAGCAATAAGATAGCGGCGTTGAAAGCAGCGAATATCAGGAAAACCAACTGTTAACATCAGCAATAATCCACTCAGGGTATAGATCATTGCCGCTCCCCCGACCGGTCCCAACCCCTCACTCACGGCACGAATAAAGCCTACCATCGCGCTCCATAATAATACCGCCAGTAAACCAATTAATGTTGCTCGTTTTTTATTCATTGCAGAGTTAATCGATTGATGTAAAGCATTAACTTATAACATATTCCTTAAAAACAATGAGCAGCAAAAATTTTTATCTTTTTTGCGTACCATCGGCTTGCGCTACCTGACACCAGAAGCGCTAAGGTGATTAGCAGCCATCAGCTTTGCGCGAATACATGGATAAATGTGCCGTTACGGTCACTTTGCCTGGCCTGGCGCTATTGAATAGTAAATAATAAAGCTGGCAATTTATTAACAAGTGGTTGTGGTATGAAAAAAACAGTTTTTTCGTTGGCACTTGGGACATTTGGTCTGGGTATGGCGGAGTTCGGTATTATGGGCGTGTTAACCGAACTGGCAACAGATGTGGGTATTTCAATCCCTGCCGCCGGACATATGATCGCCTTTTATGCTTTTGGTGTCGTTATTGGCGCCCCCGTCATGGCGCTCTTCTCCAGCCGTTTTTCCCTGAAGAACGTGCTGCTATTTTTAGTGGCGCTGTGCGTAATAGGTAATGCCATTTTTACCTTCTCTAATTCGTATTTGATGCTAGCGATAGGGCGACTTATTTCTGGTTTCCCTCACGGCGCCATTTTTGGCGTGGGGGCGATTGTCCTGTCAAAAATAGCACCACCCGGCAAAGTGACCATGGCGGTCGCCGGGATGATCGCCGGGATGACAGTAGCCAATCTCGTAGGGATCCCGCTGGGTACCTGGCTGGGACATACCTTTAGCTGGCGCTACACATTCCTGCTCATTGCCGCGTTCGATCTACTGGTTATCCTCTCCGTTATCTTTTGGGTTCCTGTCCTTTATGATAAAACACCCACCCGCTTGATTGAGCAGTTTTCCTTTCTGAAAAAACCTGAACCGTGGCTGGTTTTTGCCGCCACCATGTTTGGCAATGCCGGTGTTTTTGCCTGGTTCAGCTATGTTAAGCCGTTTATGGTCAATGTCTCTGGCTTTGGCGAGGCCTCAATGACGCTAATTATGATGCTCATGGGGCTGGGAATGGTGCTGGGGAATATGCTCAGCGGTAAGTTATCTTCACGAATTAGCCCGTTACGCATTGCTGCCACCACTGATTTAGTCATCGTACTTTCCCTGCTCGCGCTTTTTGTTTTTGGTGATAACCAACTCGCTTCCCTCAGCATGGGTTTTATCTGCTGTGCCGGTCTTTTTGCGCTTTCAGCTCCGTTGCAGATCATGTTGCTACAAAATGCGAAAGGGGGGGAGATGCTTGGTGCCGCAGGAGGTCAGATGGCATTCAATCTGGGCAGTGCTGTTGGTGCCTGGTTTGGCGGTATGATGATAACCATGGGCCTCACTTACAGTTATGTCACATTGCCCGCCGCGCTGCTGTCGTTTGCTGCCATGTCATCGCTATTAGTTTATGGGTATCTGAAAAGAAAAAAAGTATTTATAGTGGCAGAATTAAATTCTCGTCAGCAAGAATAGCTGATCCAGGAATAAGTTTCCCTGATTCTCCTAAGCCAGTATAGGTAACTTGCGTTGGCTTAGGATTTTTCATGTTAATTCAAAACTCGTTATGCTTATTCCTAATCGATTATTTTGCCAAAACAATCCTTGCGGATAAAAACTCTTTTGTTATCTAAATATCAGGATCTTTCTTTGAAAGATATACATTAAGAATGTTTTTTACTCCTTACACTCATGAAATATTTGATTTTATCAGTAAGCTCTTTGTTCATTGGCTGCACCTGCTGATTTTTGAATGATTGATTTATTTCAACTAATCTGACTATCAATATGTACCGCGTGTCCATGTGTTTTATTTTTCACTTCCCTGTAAAGGAATAAGCACCGAGCATCAGCTAAATAAAGCCACAAAAAAATCAACTGTAAATTTAGGGTATTAGCGCTAATAACATACGCGTTATAAGGGGGGTAGTTTATTATCTCCCAAAGTAATCATCCACCACGATCTCCTTCTTGCGTAAGCCTTTGACTGGGAGAAAATAAATATGTACGACACAGATGTGATACTGAATAAAATCAATATCTCTGCCACCCGCTCCGGTAGTGACAGTAATCAACAAGTTGTTCAATTATCAACTCTTATGCCTTATTCCTTTGCGGAGTTATGGCCGCGCTATAAAGGCACATTAACCTGGGGAGAGATGAATTATCTGAATTTGCAGGTACAGAAGGCGCGCAGAAAAAATAAGGAAGAAGAGTCCCGCATTCTCAGTCGTGCAAATCCACAGTTAACCCGCGCTGTCAGGCTGGCTATTACCCAGGCCAGTACGTTGCGCGACTATAACACCCAGTTTGCCAACCGTACGCAAAAATATGTGCGCCCCGGCACGGTATCGTCCATGTTTTCTCCGGCTGGTTACCTGACTGAACTCTACCGCGAGGCACGGGATCTGCACGCTGCAGACAGTGAGCGTCATCTGGACAACCGCCGTCCTGATATTGCACGTCTCGCGCTGAGCCAGCAGAATATGGATACCGAACTCTCCACCCTGAAGATTGCCAACGAGATCCTGCTCAGTAACATTGCCAGCCGGGAAGGGATAAGCAATGATGAGGTGCTGGAGAAACTCTCCACCTGGCGGCTGTCAGGCACCACCCCGTATCACTCACCTTATGAGTCCGCCCGTCAGGCGATCCTGCTCCGGGATCCGAAACTGGAAGCCCTGCTCAATAATCCGGATATCGCACAGCAGATTGATCTGCACTCCCTGCTGGCCATCTATGCAGATATCTCCCCGGAACTGTATACCATCCTGACCGAAGAGATCACCGAAGAAAATGCCGGAACATTATATGAAGCGAATTTCGGTGATCAGGAAACCGATCAGTTGCTTAATATTGCCCAGCTTGCGGCCTGGTATGACCTTCCGGCTGATGATCTGTTTAACCTGACCAGCCTGATCACCCGGCGTGATTTTTCTGCTCCCATCCAGTATTACCACAATGGTGTGGTGACCTCACTGGTTGCTTCAGAAGACAATTCGATTGGTCAAATAAACCAAGTTGTCAGAAACGGTATGCTGTATACCTTCAATTATGTTGAAATTCTGCCACAGGGTGGAGACAACTACCTGATAAATTTCAATCTTAAAGAAAGAATGCCTGAAGACAGTGTTCTTAATATTGGCTCAAATGGCGGTACATCCTCTGATTTGTATAATGGTCCATATCCCATCCCGACCAATGGGCATGTCAGCGTCCCGGTCACTTTATCTACTGAAAAACTGAGGAACAGTATTACCTTAGTGGTCAATGTCTATCCTCCAGGTGCAGGATATTACTATTTCAATTATGCCTATTTTAAATTAAACACCCTGTCGCCGGAGCAGTACCTGCTGCAGCTGAACAAGATTATCCGCCTCTACAAGGCCTGCCAGTTCACCCCGGAAGAGATGTCACTGCTGCTCTATAATAATCCCGGCGCGGCGCTCTTCGACCCTGCGCTGCTGACCACCGCTTTCCTCACTCACTATTACCGCCAGCGCTACGCGCTCGGCATGGAGGAAGCCCTTATTCTTGCCGGGGGCTATATCAGCACCCTTAACCTTAATGACGGCGAAAGCTTTTTTGACACCCTCTTTAACTCCCCGCCGCTCAGTGACCGTGATTTCATCGCGGACGGCGTCGCGGTGGACTGGTCGGCGGACACCCCCGACGATATCTTCCGTGCCAGCGCCATCAAACGTGGCCTGGGCGTGCAGAAGGCCGACCTGCGGGTACTGTGGCAACTCGCCGCCGGGGACAACACCGGTTTCACCGCCTCGACAGCAAACCTGGCGCTGCTCGCCCGTGTTAATCTGCTTGCCCGCGTGCACGGACTGACCGCCACCGGGCTCAGCATGCTGCTGGCGGTCTCGCCCTGGAACGGAACTGCGCTTTCCGCCCTTGATGCGACGGCCTTTTCCACCCTGGTCAACTATGTCTACAGCACCACCGTCTGGCTCAGGGAGCAGGGGTGGACCGTCGCTGAACTCTACCTGATGCTCACCACCCGCTACAGCACGCTGCTGACCCCGGACATCGAAAACCTTATCTCCTCGCTGCGCAGCGCCGTCAGTGAGGAGGAGCTCAGTTCGGCTCCCTCACTCATCACCCTGCTGGCCCCGTTCTTTGCGACAACCGGCCAGATTGACCTCACCAGCAGTGCCGAGAGTATCCTCACTTGGCTTGACCAGCTTAAGCCCGGCGGCACCGACCTTGCCACCTTCATGTCCCTTGTGATGAAGGATGACCGCACGGATGAGGAGACCACCCGGCTGGTTATCTTCTGCCAGGTACTGGGTCAGCTCACCCTGCTGGTCCGCCGCAGCAATATCAGTGATTACCTGCTCACGCTGCTTGTGGCCAACCCGGCGCTGTTCCACGCCGGCGACACGACCATGCCGCTGACGGCTGACACCCTGCGGCTGCTCACCCGTGTCAGCCGGCGTATCGGCCAGACCGGGGAGTATGCCGGCCAGCTCATCACCGCGCTGGAGCAGGGCACCCTTGATGCCGGGCTGCTGGCGCAGGCGCTGGCGGAAGAGCCCCTGACGGTGACACAGGCACTGGCGCTGGCAGACAGCGGGGCGGGGGAGGCCATCCGTGATCTGAAAACCCTCGATCTCACCCTGCAGTGGCTTGATTTCTCCGCGGCCCTTAACTGCTCCCCCTCCACGGCAGCCGCCCTACTGGCACTGAAGTATGTCGGCAGTACCGCAGCCGAAGCGCCCGGTTATGCCGACTGGCTGGCGGTCAGTAACCAGCTGCAGGCCGGACTCACCGCAGCGCAGACCACGGCGCTGCACCATCAGCTTGATGAACTGCTCAGTGCCGCCCTGAGCGGCTACTACATCCGTACGGTGGAAAACCCCGGCGTGGATACCCGTGAGGCGCTCTATGCCTGGCTGCTCATCGACGGGCTGGTCTCCTCTGACGTCACCACCACCCGCATCGCGGAGGCCATCGCCGGTGTCCAGCTCTACGTCAACCGCTGCCAGAACGACCTCGAACCGGACGTGGAGCGGGCGGTCCTGACCCGGCAGTTCTTCACCGACTGGGATACGTACAACAAGCGCTACAGTACCTGGGCCGGGGTCTCACGGCTGGTCTACTACCCGGAAAACTATATTGACCCGACCATCCGCACCGGGCAGACCAGCATGATGGATGAGATGCTGCAGTCCATTGGCCAGAGCGAGCTCACCCAGGAGACCGTGGAGGATGCGTTCCGGACCTACATGACCCGTTTCGAGAAAATTGCCAACCTGAATATCATCAGTGCCTATCACGAAAGCGCCACGCTGGAAGAGGGCAGGACCTGGTTTATCGGCAAATCAACCACCGAAGGGGAGAAATATTACTGGCGCGCCCTGCAGCAGGACAAACTCAGCAACGGCAGGTATCCGGCCACCGCCTGGAGTGAATGGCTGGAAATCGGCACGGCCATCGCCGCCTATAACGACCTGGTGCGGCCGGTGATTTTCAATGACCGCCTCTATGTGGTGTGGGTGACCACCCAGGCCGTGGCGGCCGAGGTTAACGGCACGGTGACCGAGCAGACGGACTACTTCATCAGCTTCTCCTATATCCGTCATGACGGCACCTGGAGCGCGCCCGGCACCCGCCGGCTCTCCGAACTGCTGACCACAACCGAGCTGGCCGGCAAGAAAATGTACTGCTCCAATTACGATAACAACCAGCTGCTCACGCTTTTCTACACCCCGCAGGCGACGCCGGCAGGCAATGAGAGCGTGGCCCTGAGCGGGTTCAGTATTTCGCCGGAACATGAGTTCACCGGGCTGAATGACGCCGCCTTCTTTGATGACAGGAAAAGCCTCGACACCCTGGATGTACAGGTGGTGAACAGCCCCTACTTCTCCTCGCAGTACTATGCCCAGCTGCTGCCGGACAACGGGTACTATGCGTGGGGGGACTATGAACTGTCCTATGTCAGTCGCGGCAAGCTCTATAACCCGCAGGTGGCGGAAGACACCACCTCCGGGACGGTGACAGTGACGCTGGACGCGGGGTTCACGTATAACATCGACGGTTACACCGCCGGCGGGGCAATGGCGCCGGTGCAGTTTGTGGACCTGATGAAGCGTTTCGGCGAGGTAGGGGACCGCTATTATTACTTCCTGACGCAAAAAAATATCCACGGGAGCAGTGACTCAATGCTGTTTGCCATCTACCGCTTCAGTGATGGCGACCGCCCCGGTCAGTTCCTGGTGATGTCCAACACCGCCAACCCGTTCAGTTCGGTGGACTACTATATCGGAAGCAGCACCGACGAAAGCATTAAACAGACCTGGGTCCCGGACAACCCGGGGCAGAACGTCTACGCGGTACCGGTGACGCAGGCCGGCTTTACGGATGCGGACGCCGGCACCCTTAACCGTATCCACGTCTTCCTGACGAACAACTACGGTAACTATGACTCCGTGTTCACGGATGCAGTGGAGGTGAGCACCGCCGTGCCGGCGGAGAATGTCCTTGTAACCTTCTCCGCCGGCGGGGTGACAAAATCCTTCACCGCGGCGGATGCCATCGACAGCGGCTCACTGCCGGCGGCCAGTTACAATCCCAGTTACTACTTCAGTAATCTCACGTTTGAGATCCCGGCCGCGGCATTCATTAACGATGTGGCCGACGTTGATGTCATTTTGTCTGCCACCTCGGACGTGGGTCAGAGCCTGGGCTCGCAGATCCGCAGCCTGCGGGTGACGCGTATCTCCACTGACAAGCCGGTGATGGTCATCCGCAGGACAGACGAGGGCGCGAAATACCTGCAGCGCGGTCCTTACCGTACCCGCATTAACACCCTGTTTGCCCGCCAGCTTGTCGCCCGGGCAACACAGGGCATTGACGCCGTGCTCTCCATGGAGACCCAGCAGTTGCCGGAACCGAAACTGGGTAAAGGAAATTATGTGACTATCACCTTTCCTCCTTATGATCCAGATATACATGGCTCCAATGCCAATATAACTTTGGGTGTATCACCCGCTGCTGGTGCAGAAAGCACGCCCTACCCATTCTGGTCCGGAGTGCTGGGGGATAGCTCCTTCAGCATCCAGCTTTATATTCCGACATCCCAGACTGCATATAGTGATCCGGTTCAGTTTCCTGAGAACAGGGATTACGGGCTTGGCGTGTTTGTGACATGTCAAAATGGCACTTACCATCAGGGTATGTTCGATCATATTTTACAATCTGATCTCTCCTTAACAAAATTTACACCCAGTTCTGATGCCAATACTTCCTTAGATGTCCGTATTGAGATCAACAGCGGTCAACAGACCGAGCCTATGGACTTTGCCGGTGCTAACGCCCTCTATTTCTGGGAGATGTTCTTCTATGTTCCCTCGATGGTCTTCCAGCGCCTGCTGCAGGAGAGCAAGTTCGATGAAGCCACGACCTGGATGAAATATATCTGGGATCCCGCCGGCTATTACAGCAGTAACGGCGAACCTGCCCCCTGGACCTGGAATGTCCGCCCGCTGGAGGAAGACACCTCCTGGAATCCCGATCCGCTGGATTCCGTTGATCCTGACGCGGTGGCGCAGGCTGATCCCATGCATTACAAGGTGGCCACCTTTATGCGCGTGCTCGACCTGCTGATTGCCCGCGGCGACGCCGCCTACCGGCTGCTTGAGCGCGACACCCTGAATGAGGCCAAAATGTGGTATGTGCAGGCGCTGGGTCTGCTGGGGGATGAGCCCTACGATATCATGCAGGAAGGCGGGTGGTCTGACCCCGTGCTGGAGGATGCGGCCAGTACCACACTGGAACTCTCCTTCCAGCAGCAGTTGTTTGAGGTACGCACCTGGACGATCCCGGCGGTGGAAACCTTCACGGCCAGCAGCCTGCTGGGACTCTTCTACCCGCAGGTAAATGACAAACTGACCGGCTACTGGCAGACACTGCGCCAGCGGCTGTTCAACCTGCGCCACAATCTCTCCATTGACGGCGAGCCGCTTTCACTGCCGGTCTATTCCCAGGCAGCCAGTCCGCAGGCCCTGCTCAGTGCCGCCGTGGCTGGCGCCAGCGGGGGACCGGCCCTGCCGGTGGTGTCACTGTCATTGCTGCGTTTCCCGGCGCTGCTGGACAGCGCCAGGACAACAGTCAATCAGCTAATACTGTTTGGTAACCAGTTGTTGTCCATCATTGAGGCCCAGGATGCCTCTGCGCTGGCAGAACTGCTGCAGAATCAGGGAATTGTACTTAATGAACAGAGCTTGCAGATTCAGGATTATGCCATTACGGAACTGGACTCCGACCGCGATGCCCTGCTTGAAAGCCGCCAGGCTGCTGAAAAAAGAAGAGATACTTACGCTAAGTTATACGACGAAAATGTTAACGCTGGTGAAGCCGAGGCGATAGATCTCTATTTTGACGCTTCAGTAACGGCCACGACAGGAAGTGCTCTGTTTTTTGCGAGTGCAGCGCTTGATATGGTGCCCAATATTTACGGTGTGGCGATGGGCGGTAGCCGATATGGCTCGCTGTTACAATCCGCTGGTATAGAGACACAAGTCATCTCAGATGGATTCCGCATTGCTGCTGATAAAATTTCGCAGTCGGAAATCTATCGCCGCCGCCGCGAGGAGTGGGAGATCCAGCGCAATAATGCGCAAGGGGAGATCAAACAGTTTGATGCTCAACTGGCCGCACTCAGCGTGCGCCGGGAAGCCGCCGTGCTGCAGAAAGAGCAGATCAAGTTGCAGTTGCAACAGACTGGCGCGCAACTGGAATTTCTGCAGGGCAAGTACAGCAACCAGGCGCTTTACAGCTGGCTGCGCGGTACGCTCTCAGCAATCTACTATCAGTTCTATGATGTTGCCGTTACCCGCTCTATGCAGGCGCAGCGCGCCTGGCAGTGGGGATTCAACGACACAACCACCACCTTTATCAGACCCGGTGGCTGGGTGGGCACCCGCAGCGGCTTTATGGCCGGTGAAACCCTGATGCTCGGTCTGGCGAAGATGGAGCAGGCGTGGATAGAGAAGGATTTCAGGGAACGTGAGGTGATCAAAACCGTCTCGCTGGCTGAGCTGTATGGCGCGCTCCCGGCTGACAGCTTCACGCTGGCAGATAAAGTGGCCGAGCTGGTGAACAGCGGATCGGGCAGTGCAGGTAGTGGGGGTAATACGCTGGCTGTGAATGAGGGCCAGTTGCAAGCATCAATCAAACTTTCAGATCTAAACATTCAAGCAGATCACGACGCTTCACTGGGCGCGATTCGACGTATCAAACAGATTAGCGTCACGCTGCCCTTACTGATTGGGCCGTATCAGGATATCCGTGCCGTCCTCAGCTACGGCGGGAGTGTGATTCTGCCGTCCGGGTGCCAGGCGATGGTGGTATCACATGGTATGAATGACAGTGGCCTGTTCCAGTTAGATTTTAATGATCCCCGCTGGCTGCCTTTTGAAGGCATCCCAGTCGATGACAGCGGTACCCTGACGCTAAGTTTGCTGGATAGTGATGGTAAACAAAAAACAGCGTTATTAAGTTTGGTGGATATTGTTTTTCATATTCTTTACACCATTAAGAATTAAATTTTCTGGCCTCCGGGGGAGGCCGATCAAATATTCAGGAAATTATATAGTTAGCGCCCTGAGCAAACTCAGACCCGTATATGTCAGTTTAAAACACCTGACTGGGAGAAAATGAATATGTACGACACAGATGTGATACTGAATAAAATCAATATCTCTGCCACCCGCTCCGGTAGTGACAGTAATCAACAAGTTGTTCAATTATCAACTCTTATGCCTTATTCCTTTGCGGAGTTATGGCCGCGCTATAAAGGCACATTAACCTGGGGAGAGATGAATTATCTGAATTTGCAGGTACAGAAGGCGCGCAGAAAAAATAAGGAAGAAGAGTCCCGCATTCTCAGTCGTGCAAATCCACAGTTAACCCGCGCTGTCAGGCTGGCTATTACCCAGGCCAGTACGTTGCGCGACTATAACACCCAGTTTGCCAACCGTACGCAAAAATATGTGCGTCCCGGCACGGTATCGTCCATGTTTTCTCCGGCTGGTTACCTGACTGAACTCTACCGCGAGGCACGGGATCTGCACGCTGCAGACAGTGAGCGTCATCTGGACAACCGCCGTCCTGATATTGCACGTCTCGCGCTAAGCCAGCTGAATATGGATACCGAGCTCTCCACCCTGAAGATTGCCAACGAGATCCTGCTCAGTAACATTGCCAGCCGGGAAGGGATAAGCAATGATGAGGTGCTGGAGAAACTCTCCACCTGGCGGCTGTCAGGCACCACCCCGTATCACTCCCCTTATGAGTCCGCCCGTCAGGCGATCCTGCTGCGGGATCCGAAACTGGAAGCCCTGCTTAATAATCCGGATGTCGCACAGCAGATTGATCTGCACTCCCTGCTGGCCATCTATGCAGATATCTCTCCGGAACTGTATACCATCCTGACCGAAGAGATCACCGAAGAAAATGCCGGAACATTATATGAAGCGAATTTCGGTGATCAGGAAACCGATCAGTTGCTTAATATTGCCCAGCTTGCGGCCTGGTATGACCTTCCGGCTGATGATCTGTTTAACCTGACCAGCCTGATCACCCGGCGTGATTTTTCTGCTCCCATCCAGTATTACCATAATGGTGTGCTGACCTCACTGGTTGCTTCAGAAGACAATACGGTCGGTGAAATTACGCAGATTACCAGAACGTACATGAAGACCAGCCAGCTCAATTATATGGAACTGCTACCGCAGGGCGGGGACAACTATCTGCTGAACTTCAGTTTTAACTATTACCACCACGCAACCAGTTTTTTGATAGGTTCGTATGGTGGAGAGTCAAGTGATCTTTACAGTGGCACTGATGATCCGCAGGCCAATCAGCATGTGAGCATCCCGATAACCCTGTCCACTGAGCGGTTAAAAAATGGCGTCAGCATTGGTATAAGCCGTTTAACCAGTGGTTATCACTTTGCAGATTCCACCTTCATACTGACCACCCTGTCGCCGGAGCAGTACCTGCTGCAGCTGAACAAGATTATCCGCCTCTACAAGGCCTGCCAGTTTACCCCGGCAGAGATGTCCCTGCTGCTCTATAATAATCCCGGCGCAGCGCTCTTCGACCCTGCGCTGCTGACCACCGCTTTCCTCACTCACTATTACCGCCAGCGCTACGCGCTCGGCATGGAGGAGGCCCTTATTCTTGCCGGGGGCTATATCAGCACCCTTAACCTTAATGACGGCGAAAGCTTTTTTGACACCCTCTTTAACTCCCCGCCGCTCAGTGACCGTGATTTCACCGCGGACGGCGCCGCGGTGGACTGGTCGGCGGACACCCCCGACGATATCTTCCGTGCCAGCGCCATCAAACGTGGCCTGGGCGTGCAGAAGGCCGACCTGCGGGTACTGTGGCAGCTCGCCGCCGGGGACAACACCGGTTTCACCGCCTCGACAGCAAACCTGGCGCTGCTCGCCCGTGTTAATCTGCTTGCCCGCGTGCACGGACTGACCGCCACCGGGCTCAGCATGCTGCTGGCGGTCTCGCCCTGGAACGGAACCGCGCTTTCCGCCCTTGATGCGACGGCCTTTTCCACCCTGGTCAACTATGTCTACAGCACCACCGTCTGGCTCAGGGAGCAGGGGTGGACCGTCGCTGAACTCTACCTGATGCTCACCACCCGCTACAGCACGCTGCTGACCCCGGACATCGAAAACCTTATCTCCTCGCTGCGCAGCGCCGTCAGTGAGGAGGAGCTCAGTTCGGCTCCCTCACTCATCACCCTGCTGGCCCCGTTCTTTGCGACAACCGGCCAGATTGACCTCACCAGCAGTGCCGAGAGTATCCTCACCTGGCTTGACCAGCTTAAGCCCGGCGGCACCGACCTTGCCACCTTCATGTCCCTTGTGATGAAGGATGACCGCACGGATGAGGAGACCACCCGGCTGGTTATCTTCTGCCAGGTACTGGGTCAGCTCACCCTGCTGGTCCGCCGCAGCAATATCAGTGATTACCTGCTCACGCTGCTTGTGGCCAACCCGGCGCTGTTCCACGCCGGCGACACGACCATGCCGCTGACGGCTGACACCCTGCGACTGCTTACCCGTGTCAGCCGGCGTATCGGCCAGACCGGGGAGTATGCCGGCCAGCTCATCACCGCGCTGGAGCAGGGCATCCTTGATGCCGGGCTGCTGGCACAGGCGCTGGCGGAAGAGCCCCTGACGGTGACACAGGCACTGGCGCTGGCAGACAGCGGGGCGGGGGAGGCCATCCGTGATCTGAAAACCCTCGATCTCACCCTGCAGTGGCTTGATTTCTCCGCGGCCCTTAACTGCTCTCCCTCCACGGCGGCCGCCCTGCTGGCACTGAAGTATGTCGGCAGTACCGCAGCCGAAGCGCCCGGTTATGCCGACTGGCTGGCGGTCAGTAACCAGCTGCAGGCCGGGCTCACCGCAGCGCAGACCACGGCGCTGCACCATCAGCTTGATGAACTGCTCAGTGCCGCCCTGAGCGGCTACTACATCCGTACGGTGGAAAACCCCGGCGTGGATACCCGCGAGGCGCTCTATGCCTGGCTGCTCATCGACGGGCTGGTCTCCTCTGACGTCACCACCACCCGCATCGCGGAGGCCATCGCCGGTGTCCAGCTCTACGTCAACCGCTGCCAGAACGACCTCGAGCCGGACGTGGAGCGGGCGGTCCTGACCCGGCAGTTCTTCACCGACTGGGATACGTACAACAAACGCTACAGTACCTGGGCCGGGGTCTCCCGGCTGGTCTACTACCCGGAAAACTATATTGACCCGACCATCCGCACCGGGCAGACCAGCATGATGGATGAGATGCTGCAGTCCATTGGCCAGAGCGAGCTCACCCAGGAGACCGTGGAGGATGCGTTCCGGACCTACATGACCCGCTTCGAGAAAATTGCCAACCTGAATATCATCAGTGCCTATCACGAAAGCGCCACGCTGGAAGAGGGCAGGACCTGGTTTATCGGCAAATCAACCACCGAAGGGGAGAAATATTACTGGCGCGCCCTGCAGCAGGACAAACTCAGCGACGGCAGGTATCCGGCCACCGCCTGGAGTGAATGGCTGGAAATCGGCACGGCCATCGCCGCCTATAACGACCTGGTGCGGCCGGTGATTTTCAATGACCGCCTCTATGTGGTGTGGGTGACCACCCAGGCCGTGGCGGCCGAGGTTAACGGCACGGTGACCGAGCAGACGGACTACTTCATCAGCTTCTCCTATATCCGTCATGACGGCACCTGGAGCGCGCCCGGCACCCGCCGGCTCTCCGAACTGCTGACCACAACCGAGCTGGCCGGCAAGAAAATGTACTGCTCCAATTACGATAACAACCAGCTGCTCACGCTTTTCTACACCCCGCAGGCGACGCCGGCAGGCAATGAGAGCGTGGCCCTGAGCGGGTTCAGTATTTCGCCGGAACATGAGTTCACCGGGCTGAATGACGCCGCCTTCTTTGATGACAGGAAAAGCCTCGACACCCTGGATGTACAGGTGGTGAACAGCCCCTACTTCTCCTCGCAGTACTATGCCCAGCTGCTGCCGGACAACGGGTACTATGCGTGGGGGGACTATGAACTGTCCTATGTCAGTCGCGGCAAGCTCTATAACCCGCAGGTGGCGGAAGACACCACCTCCGGGACGGTGACAGTGACGCTGGACGCGGGGTTCACGTATAACATCGACGGTTACACCGCCGGCGGGGCAATGGCGCCGGTGCAGTTTGTGGACCTGATGAAGCGTTTCGGCGAGGTAGGGGACCGCTATTATTACTTCCTGACGCAAAAAAATATCCACGGGAGCAGTGACTCAATGCTGTTTGCCATCTACCGCTTCAGTGATGGCGACCGCCCCGGTCAGTTCCTGGTGATGTCCAACACCGCCAACCCGTTCAGTTCGGTGGACTACTATATCGGAAGCAGCACCGACGAAAGCATTAAACAGACCTGGGTCCCGGACAACCCGGGGCAGAACGTCTACGCGGTACCGGTGACGCAGGCCGGCTTTACGGATGCGGACGCCGGCACCCTCAACCGTATCCACGTCTTCCTGACGAACAACTACGGTAACTATGACTCCGTGTTCACGGATGCGGTGGAGGTGAGCACCGCCGTGCCGGCGGAGAATGTCCTTGTAACCTTCTCCGCCGGCGGGGTGACAAAATCCTTCACCGCGGCGGATGCCATCGACAGCGGTTCGCTGCCGGCGGCCAGTTACAACCCCAGTTACTACTTCAGTAATCTCACGTTTGAGATCCCGGCCGCGGCATTCATTAACGATGTGGCCGACATTGATGTCATTTTGTCTGCCACCTCGGACGTGGGTCAGAGCCTGGGCTCGCAGATCCGCAGCCTGCGGGTGACGCGTATCTCCACTGACAAGCCGGTGATGACCATCCACAGGACAGACGAGGGCGCGAAGTACCTGCAGCGTGGTGCCTACCGTACCCGCATTAATACCCTGTTTGCCCGCCAGCTTGTCGCCCGTGCGGCACAGGGCATTGACGCCGTGCTCTCCATGGAGACCCAGCAGTTGCCGGAACCGAAACTGGGGCTGGGTAATTACGTCAATATCACATTCCAAAAATACAGCAGTGCATCCCATGGCGAGGGTTGGTACAAATTATATTTGGTGGGAGCACAGGATAATACTGATGCAGGTAATCGTTCCAAAGATCTCATCGCCTCGGGATATGTTTCTGAAACTGACAATACTACATTCACTATTTTTCTCCCGTTTAACGATCAAAAGACCGGAGATGAACGGCTGAATATTTTCGTTGGTGTTGAGTATTCAGATTACATTGGAACAGGTTCATATGAAGACATGGATGGTTTTGAGTGGCAGACTTCAACTGAACAATTCAAAAAACTTTATTCTCATTCTCGCGGTGTAACGGCTACCTTACTTAGTGATACCTCGGAACCCATGGATTTTGCCGGTGCTAACGCCCTCTATTTCTGGGAGATGTTCTTCTATGTTCCGTCGATGGTCTTCCAGCGCCTGCTGCAGGAGAGCAAGTTCGAAGAAGCCACGACCTGGATGAAATATATCTGGGATCCCGCCGGCTATTACAGCAGTAACGGCGAACCTGCCCCCTGGACCTGGAATGTCCGCCCGCTGGAAGAGGACACCTCCTGGAATCCCGATCCGCTGGATTCCGTTGATCCTGACGCGGTGGCGCAGGCTGATCCCATGCATTACAAGGTGGCCACCTTTATGCGCGTGCTCGACCTGCTGATTGCCCGCGGCGACGCCGCCTACCGGCTACTTGAGCGCGACACCCTGAATGAGGCCAAAATGTGGTATGTGCAGGCGCTGGGTCTGCTGGGGGATGAGCCCTACGATATCATGCAGGAAGGCGGGTGGTCTGATCCCGTGCTGGAGGATGCGGCCAGTCTCACACTGGAACTCTCCTTCCAGCAGCAGTTGTTTGAGATACGCACCTGGACGATCCCGGCGGTGGAAACCTTCACGGCCAGCAGCCTGCTGGGACTCTTCTACCCGCAGGTGAATGACAAACTGACCGGCTACTGGCAGACACTGCGCCAGCGGCTGTTCAACCTGCGCCACAATCTCTCCATTGACGGCGAGCCGCTTTCACTGCCGGTCTATTCCCCGGCAGCCAGTCCGCAGGCCCTGCTCAGTGCCGCCGTGGCTGGCGCCAGCGGGGGACCGGCCCTGCCGGTGGTGTCACTGTCGTTGCTGCGTTTCCCGGCACTGCTGGACAGCGCCAGGACAATAGGCACGCAGTTGACGCAATTTGGTACTCAGATGTTGTCCATCATCGAGGCCCAGGATGCCTCTGCGCTGGCAGAACTGCTACAGAATCAGGGAATTGGCTTGCTTAACCAGAGTATTGAGATCCAGGACAATGCTATTGCCGGAATAGATGCTGACCGTGATGCCCTACAGGCAAACAAAGATGCAGCAGAAGAACGAAGAAATAGTTATCGCGACCTCTATGATGAAAATGTCAATAGTGGTGAGGCGATGGCAATGGAGCTCTTCTTTAAATCGTCGGTCATTGGCGTAACGGGCGATGCTCTGTTTATGGCCAGCGCAGCGCTTGATATGGTGCCCAATATTTACGGTTTGGCGATGGGGGGGAGTCATTATGGCGGGCTGTTGCATGCTGTTGGTTTAGGCACGCAAGTCGCCGCTAGCGGCATGCGTACTTCCGCCGATAAGATCTCGCAGTCGGAAGTCTACCGTCGTCGCCGCGAGGATTGGGAGATCCAGCGCAATAACGCGCAAGGGGAGATCAAACTACTTGATGCTCAACTGGCCGGGCTCAGCGTACGCCGGGAAGCCGCCGTGCTGCAGAAAGAGCAGGTCCGGTTGCAGTTGCAACAGACTGGCGCGCAACTGGAATTTCTGCAGGGCAAGTACAGCAACCAGGCGCTTTACAGCTGGCTGCGCGGCACGCTCTCAGCAATCTACTCTCAGTTCTATGATGTTGCCGTTACCCGCTGTATGCAGGCTCAGCGCGCCTGGCAGTGGGGATTCAACGACACAACCACCACCTTTATCAGACCCGGTGGCTGGGTAGGCACCCGCAGCGGCTTTATGGCCGGTGAAACCCTGATGCTCGGTCTGGCGAAGATGGAGCAGGCGTGGATAGAGAAGGATTTCAGGGCGCGTGAGGTGACCAAAACCGTCTCGCTGGCTGAGCTGTATGGCGCGCTAGCGGCTGACAGCTTCACGCTGGCAGATAAAGTGGCCGAGCTGGTGAACAGCGGATCGGGCAGTGCCGGTAGTGGCAGTAATTCGCTGGCTGTGAATGAAGAAGAACTGCAGGCGACAATTAAGCTGTCAGATCTCAATATTCTGTCAGATTATCCACAGTCATTAGGGACAATCAGACGTATCAAACAGATTAGCGTCACACTGCCCTTACTGATTGGGCCATATCAGGATATCCGTGCCGTTCTCAGCTACGGCGGGAGTGTGATTCTGCCGTCCGGGTGCCAGACGATGGTGGTATCACATGGTATGAATGACAGCGGCCTGTTCCAGTTAGATATGAATGATCCCCGCTGGCTGCCTTTTGAAGGCATTCCGGTCGATGACACTGGCACCCTGACCCTAAGTTTCCCTGCCGATGATGATGAACAGAAAGAGATCCTTCTTAGCCTGACGGATATTATTCTGCATATCCGTTATACCATCATCAACTGAGGCATTTACCTATTTCAGGCTCCCTCAGGGGAGCCTGTGGGAGCGCTGCTATGCAAGATAGAGATACTATTCGGCTTGAAACCCCCTCACTGCCTAAAGGAGGGGGAGCAATTACCGGGCTGAAAAGCGATGTAGCGAAATCTGGACCAGATGGCGCAGCCAATATTTCTATACCATTGCCATTAAACGCCGGGCGAGGATTCGCTCCTACACTTTTTTTGAGCTATAACAGCCGGGGTGGTAACGGAGCTTTCGGATTTGGTTGGGATATCAACCTTCTCGCTATTCGTCGGCGGACAAAAAAAGGGGTGCCGCAATTCGATGTCAGCGACGAATTTATTGCTCCTGATGGTGAGGTACTTGTTCCACAACAGACGGATGATGGCACACCCGTTACCCGCACGGCGAGTGCTCTTCTTGGGCAAACCCTTGAGAGTGATTTTACTGTACAAAGCTGGCGTTCACGCGTTGAGACGGATTTTAGTCGCTTTGAATACTGGGTAGCAGATGACTCCGGAAAAGATTTTTGGGTACTCTATACACCAAATGGTGATGTCCACTTATTTGGACGTAACGATCAAGCCAGAATTAGCAATCCGGAAAATACACAGCAAACCGCAGTTTGGCTGACAGAATCCTCTGTTTCGCTGACGGGTGAACAGATCTACTGGCAATATAGGGCCGAAGATGAAATCGATTGTGGTACTGAAGAATTAAATAGTCATCCTGGCACTATTGCTCAGCGCTATCTCTCCGCCGTCTGGTACGGTAATAAAATAGCGGGGCGTAACAAACTTCCTGCTCTGAAAATTGTGCCAGACGAGACAGAATGGCTCTTTATGGTGGCATTCGATTACAGTGCGGAAATAGAAGATTTAACACAAAAACCCGCATGGCATCTGCCTGGCACTGAAGAGTGGGCATGCCGCAATGATAGTTTTTCCAGTTGGGAATATGGTTTCGAAATTCGAACCCGGCGAATTTGTTACTCGATTTCGACTTATCACTTTATTAATGCACTTTCAGGTAATACCTCTGCCGAAAGTACCCCTCAGTTGATCTTTTTGCTGGCACTCACCTATAACACTCTCTCTGCTGGAGCAGAACTGAAAAGCATACAGAATGTCGCCTGGGAGCCAGACAATAGCCTCACATCTCTGCCACCGGTAGATTTAGGCTGGTCAGAGCTACCGTTGCCGCCAACCTCTGAGTGGCAGCAACGGGATGATTTGGCAAACCTGAACGTGTGGCAACCCTATCAAATGATTGATCTAAATGGCGAGGGAATATCAGGCATTCTGTACCAAGATAGTGGTGCATGGTGGTATCGCGCACCGATCCGAAAAGAGGGCGGTGGAAGCGATGACATCACCTGGGATAAACCGACCCCATTGCCAAAAATTCCAGCATTGAGCGGAAATGGAATACTCGCCGATTTAAATGGGGATGGCTATGTGGAATGGCTCATTTCTCTGCCGGGTGTGCATGGTTATTATGAACGAACACCTGAGCGTGAATGGTTAAATTTCATTCCCATTTCTGCTTTCCCCGTGGAGATGTCTCACCCTGGCGCCCAACTTATTGACATTACGGGGGCTGGATTATCTGACCTTGTACTGATTGGCCCGAAAAGCGTGCGCCTTTACGTAGGCACTGGTGAGAATTGGGAAAAAGCGCAAGACGTTATCCAGGCCACTGGTATTACCCTACCTATCGCGGGTAGAGATGAACGAGTGCTGGTCGCGTTTAGCGATATGGCAGGCAGCGGCCAGCAGCATCTTGTAGAGGTACGCGCCGATAGCGTGCGCTACTGGCCTAATAAAGGTCATGGCAACTTCGGAACCCCCATAAGCATGACAGGATTCATGGAGTCGGCCACGACTTTCAATCCAGAGCAGCTCTTTTTAGCCGATATTGATGGTAGTGGTACTACCGATCTTATTTATGCGCAAAGCAGCAAAATTAGCGTTTACCTCAATCGCAGTGGTAACACTTTTGACGCGCCTATAGAGATCAACTTACCTGCAGGGGTGCGCTATGACCGCACTTGCAGTCTGCAAGTCGCTGATATTCAGGGGCTCGGCGTCGCAAGTCTGGTATTAACCGTGCCCCATCCGGTACCGCAACACTGGATATACAACCTGACAACAGTGAAGCCGTGGCTGCTTGTCTCCATGAATAACAATATGGGAGCACAACGCTCCATAACTTACCGTAGCTCAGCCCAATTCTGGCTGGATGAGAAACAAGAAGCCACAGCAGCAGGTGAACCAGTCCCGGCAAGCTACTTACCTTTTGCCTTGCACACTTTGTACCGCTCCGATGTCATTGATGAAATTACGGGTAATCATCTGGTTAGTACAACGAGTTACCGTGGTGGTGCCTGGGATGGTCGGGAACGTGAATTTCGCGGTTTCGGTTTTGTAGAAATAACGGATTCCGACACGGAGATAAGCCAGGGTACAGCAGTGGAAATTAGTCCTCCCGCTGTTAGTCGCAATTGGTACGCAACAGGCCTGACTGCCGTAGATGAGCGGCTAGCGACAAGAAAGTGGTCTGGCGATGACGCCGCGTTCGACAGTTTTACGCCATTTTTTAGCGTAGGTTCAGGTAGCGAAGAGCATGACATTACTCCTGATGAGACTATCGCTTTTTGGCTCGAACGTGGCCTGAAAGGACTCCTGGTACGCACAGAACTGTTTGGTAAAGACGGTAGCGACCTGGAAACAATTCCTTATCAGGTAGTTGAGAATAGGCCGACCGTACGTCTGGTCGCTGAACCAGGCTCGGCGAAATACCCGGTTATTTGGCCGTCGCTGCTGGAGATTCGTACTTATACTTATGAACGGATCGCGAATGACCCACAGTGCAGCCAGCAGATCACGCTTTCTTGCGATGACGTTGGCCAAACTCTCGCCGAGATGGCGATTAATTATCCGCGCCGAACGGCTCCTGCAACCAGTCCTTATCCGGATTATCTGCCAGAAACGTTATTCGCTTCTAGCTACGATGATCAACAACAGCAATTAGTTGTCACTATTTCGCAGAACAGTTGGCACACCCTTTCCGATAGTGATGAAGGCGTCTGGTTGATCGGGCTGATCGATACAGTTCAGACGGACGTTTACCTTTATCCTTCAACTTCAGTACCCACCACAGGATTAATATATGAAAGCTTAGATGCGTCAGGAAAACCATCAGGCACACCCACCAACCAGGCTCTCGCCAGTTGGCAAAGGTACTGGTATCTGGATAGTAATGACAATGCGGTCGCTTCTACCCCTGCATTCCCTCCTCGACTGGCCTATAGCGAAGCCGCCATGCTGGACGAAGAGATGGTGACCGAGTTGCAGGAGGATCTTACTGACGCCGTGTTGCAAGAAGCAGGTTATCTCTGGCTTGCGGAACAGCATGTCTGGGTAATACAAGGCGGATTTACAACTTATGATACTGAGGAACATTTCTGGTTACCGTTGACATACCGTGATTCCACCTTGACTGGCGCATTAACGATCAGCCGGGATCCCTACGACTGTGTTATTACAAAAACCGTTGACGCTGCAGGATTAACCACGCAAATCTCCTATGATTGGCGTTTTTTAACGCCGGATAACGTCGTTGATATTAATGCCAATGTGCACTGGAGTACGCAGGATGCTCTGGGCCGTGTAATCACCATGCGGTTCAACGGTACAGAAAATGGCGAAGCTGTCGGTTACAGTAACACGGCGATGAGTAAAGAGGAGCTTTCTGCACAGTCCTTAATTTATCCAACGCCTCCCTTACCGATTGCTCAGGGCTATGCCTATGTCACTGACAGCTGGATGGATAAGACAAATACACCTGTGCCACCTCATACCATCATGATAATTACGGATCAGTATGACACCGGGGCTGAAAGCGATAAACAACAAGTTCGGCAGAGCATTACTTTCAGCGATGGGTTCGGCCGGGAGTTACAAACCTCTCTTCGTTACGAAGCCGGCGATGCGTGGCAATATGATGAAGATGAGGGCGCAATAATTGCGGAAACAGCTCAAACGGACTTCCGCTGGGCGATCAGCGGGCGCACTGAATATGACAACAAAGGGCAGGCTATACGTACTTTTCAGCCCTTTTTCCTTAACGACTGGCGGTACGTGCGTAATAGCTCAGCACGACAGGACCTGTATGCCGATACTCACTATTTTGATCCTATTGGGCGCGAAAAAGAGGTTCTGACAGCAAAAGGCTGGACGAGGAGAACGCTTTATACGCCCTGGTTTGTGGTGAATGAGGATGAAAACGATACTTTAAGCAGTTAGTTGGTGGCTTATCGGTTGCAGGGTAAGCGGCAACGCTTACCCTGCAACCGATAAGATTATCTCCATTCAGGGTAAAAATTCTGCATCGCCATTCGCGTAATGATGGATCCTTCCACGATAAAAATTATCCGTAGTCAGTAACATCGACTCACCGTTGCCGGAACAAGGGGAAGGGCGTGGGTTACGCAAAATAATCGTACCCAGCGTTCCAAGGGTGCAGCCAACAAATAATGTTCCAATAATAATACCAGCGGTGGCTTTACAATTTTGCGATGAAGATGAACGGGTGGACAAAATTTCGACTGACTGTACGGATTGTCTGATTAAATTATCCTGACCTGGCTTTGTCGCAATTACCTGTTGCAACAACTGTCTGTCAATAGAGGCGTTCTCTTTTTTTTTGGAAAGTGGGCTTTGTATTTTCTGATGATACTTTCCAATATTATTACGATACTGCTGAATGCTTCCTGGCATATTTTTATCCTCTATATCAAAAAAATAGAAGCATATTAGAAAGCTGCACTGGGATATTTTCTATTAAAAATCGGCAAATAAAAATAAGGCCACGGGTACTACAAATAATTGCCTGCCCGGAACAGACAATTCCGGGCAGGAGAGGGAATTAAATCGAAGTACGGCGATAGGTGCGGTACTGAGGTTCCCAGAAGTTATCATCGATCGCTTGCTGCAAAGCTTCCGCGGAGGTTTTCACCGCCACACCTTGCTGCTGCGCCATTTTGCCTACGGCAAAAGCGATAGCGCGAGAAACTTTTTGAATATCTTTCAATTCAGGCAACACCATCCCTTCACCATTAAGACGCGACGGGGAGTATTCTGCCAGGGTTTCACTTGCCGCCATTAACATCTCGTCAGTAATACGCGATGCGCCAGAAGAGATAACGCCGAGGCCAATACCAGGGAAGATATAGGCATTATTGCACTGGGCAATAGGATAGCTTTTCTCTTTCCACTGCACTGGTGCAAACGGGCTGCCGGTAGCCACCAGCGCCATACCATCAGTCCAGCTAATGATATCCTGCGGCGTTGCCTCCACACGAGACGTGGGGTTAGAAAGCGGCATCACTATTGGACGCGGGCAGTGCTTGTGCATTTCGCGGATGATCTCTTCGGTGAACAGGCCGGTCTGGCCAGAAACACCAATCAGAATATCGGGTTTCACATTGCGCACGACATCCAGTAAAGAGATGGCTTCCGTCTCTGTTTCCCGATCCCAGTTTTGCAGATTCTCACGTTTCTGCACCAGTTTGCTCTGGAACGGCAGCAGATTCGGCATTTGATCGGTCAACAGGCCAAAACGATCGACCATATAGACTTTCTGCCGCGCATCCGCTTCACTCAACCCTTCACGCTGGGTCTGAGCAATGATCTGTTCAGCAATTCCGCAACCAGCAGACCCCGCGCCAAGAAAAACAATCTTCTGCTGGCTCAACTGACTGCCTGCTGCGCGACTGGCAGCAATCAACGTACCGACGGTGACAGCAGCGGTGCCCTGAATATCATCATTAAATGAACAGATCTCGTCGCGATAGCGATTCAGCAGCGGCATGGCGTTTTTCTGCGCGAAATCTTCAAATTGCAGCAGCACATTTGGCCAGCGATGTTTCACCGCCTGGATAAACTCATCGACAAACGCGTAATAGTCTTCACCGGTAATACGTGGATGGCGTGAACCAAGATAGAGCGGATCGTTAAGTAGTTGCTGATTATTCGTCCCCACATCCAGCACCACCGGCAGGGTGTAGGCAGGGCTGATTCCGCCGCAGGAGGTATAGAGTGACAGCTTGCCAATCGGGATGCCCATACCGCCAATCCCTTGATCACCCAGCCCAAGGATGCGCTCACCGTCGGTCACGACAATCACTTTAATATTATGATTCGGCACATTTTGCAGGATATCATCCATATTGCCGCGGTTCTGCCAGGAGATAAATACGCCGCGAGCACGACGGTAGATCTCTGAGAAGCGTTCACATGCCCAGCCGACTGTTGGGGTGTAGATCACTGGCATCATCTCTTCGAGATGATTTTCTACCAGCCGATAGAATAGGGTTTCATTGGTGTCCTGGATATTGCGCAGATAGATGTGCTTATCAATATCTGTTTTAAAACCCTGATACTGCAACCAGGCGCGCTCCGCCTGTTCTTCAATTGTTTCAACCACTTCCGGCAACAGGCCCAGCAGGTTAAAGTTACTGCGCTCTTCCATACTAAAAGCGCTGCCTTTGTTCAGCAGGGGAAATTCCAGTAACACCGGCCCGGCGTAAGGGATATACAACGATCGATTTTTACTCTGTTTTGCGTTCATCTCACAGCTCCTTAATCAACGTTCCGTCAGCACATGGACCTGGCGGGCACTGAGCGCGGCAAGTATAAGACATTGAGGCATCAAATACTTGCTGATTGCTGCGTTCGTTGATGAAACTTTCTTAAGCAGGGAGAATGCAAAACGCCACCCGAAATAGAGTGGCGTGAGTAAAAAGTTAGCCTGCGCGGCGATGACGCCCGGAGCGGTGAGCAATTACCGTCTCCTCCTGGTTGTCTTTGGCAACCACTTTGCGCGTATTTGAGACTTTGTAATCCAGTCCAAGAATATGACGTGCCTGACGGTTCGATTTCATTGTTGCTCCTTAATCCAGTTCAGTGTTTCAAGGACGCCCCTTGAAGGGCGAAATATCATCTCCATCGCTCGGTATAAAAAATAGACCGATTGATCATCCTCGGCGATCGTGACGCAAAGCGCAATGGACGAAAGTGATTTTCAGAACTCTCTCTTATTAATCGTGGCGTGTATCATATAATCGAACAATTTATAAACATGACCACTTGACTGATCAAGTAAGCCAACCCTAAGGTAAAAGCGTCTTCCATTAGCTTTCAGAGGGTTGCCAGATGGGTTTTATCCGCACACTGCATGGTGATATCTCCCCGGCAGAACTAGGCGTGACCTATAGCCACGATCATATCTATTGCATTCCGCCTTATTGGGCCGAGCGTAAAGAAGAAGATCTGCTACTCGACTCCTCTGAAGCATCCGAAAAAGAGCTGGCGGATTTCCGTGCTGCAGGCGGGCGCTCATTTTATGACGCAACCGCCCCCGACTATGGTCGTCAGGTGGCCGTTGTGGCTGAGATAGCACAGCGTCAGCAGGTGCAAATCATCGCCACCGCCGGATTTAACAAAGGCTTTCTCTGGAGCTGCAAACGTCCGGGCAGTGGCGAAACCTTTGCTCAATGGATAGCGCGCACGCCGCTGGATGGCCTGGTGGAACATGTTGCTAAAGAGGTAACAGAAGGTATTGAAGGCAGCCACTACCGTGCGGGCGTCGTGAAATGTGGCACTGGCTATAACACTATTTCCCCGCTGGAGCGCAAAACACTGGAAGTTATCGTTCGCGCTCAGCAGCACACCAATGCGCCGATGCACAGTCATACCGAAATGGGGACTATGGCGCTGGAACAAACCGAGGTTTTTAAGAAGCTCGGCCTTGATATGTCCCGCTTATGCTTTGCACATATGGACAGAAACCCCGATCCCTGGTTACACCGTCAAATCGCCAACACCGGGGCGTTCCTATCTTTTGATGGTATTACTCGGATCAAATATCACCCTGAGCATATACGCACCCAGGCTATTCTGGCGTTATGCAAAAAAGGGTATCAAAAACAGATCCTGATCGGTGGTGATTTCGCCCGTAAAAGCATGAGTGCCCACTATGGAAAAGGGGGGCTGGGATTGAAGTTTATCCTGGCGGACTGGAGGCCACGGTTTATAGAAGAGGCGCGTGAAGCGGGTTTTGATGGTGAGGCGCTACTGTACGATTTTTTTGTCGCTAACCCCGCCCGTTATTTTAGTTTCGCTTAAGAGGCTGCGCATGAAATTGCAGCAACTGAACGAATCGCAAGCCATCCGGGCGCTCACGCGGGCGCGGATTGCCTTATTGCCGCTGGGTGCGGTAGAACCGCACGGCGATCATCTACCGCTAGAGACAGATAATCTGCTGGCGGAGCGCTTCTGTGAGCGTCTGGATGCCGCATTAGGTGACGATGCCGTAATGCTCCCGGTGTTACCTTTCAGCCAGGTCTGGTCGTTACAGGGTCACGCCGGCGCCATTGATATTGGCAACGATCTGCTAAGTGGCTTATTACAAACCCTGGCCCGCAATATGGCGGGTTATGGGATAACGGCAATGGCCGTGATAAACGCGCATTACGGCAATTTTGACGCCATGAAAAGCGCCGCGCGCACGCTTAAAGAAGAGGGGATCACCTTGCTGAGCTATAGCTGGGCGGGTATGGATCCCTGTGTGCAGGCGCTACGTGAATCAAAGGATGCTAAAACGGGATACATGCATGCCGATGAGATAGAAACCTCATTAATGCTCGAACTGGCACCCGAAGCGGTGCAGATGAGCCATGCGCGGGCGCATTATCCCCAATTCCCACCTAATTTCGCCTGGCAGCAGACGCGCTGGACAGAGTTTTCATCTTATGCGGTACTCGGCGATCCCTGTTGTGCCAGCAGAGAAAAGGGCGCGGCTTTTGTGACACAGGCTCTGGAAACCACGCTCAATTCCATTCAACTCTTTCTGACACAGGCAGAGCAATGATAAAAAGGGAAGCAATCTGGCTGGATCACCCAGCGGAGAACGCCGGGCAAGCCATCCTCGCAGCAGGGAACGCGCTGTTAGCCAGCAAGGCCTGCAGCGAAGCCTATGTACAGGCAATGGTGAATAATTTCCATGAATTTGGTCCCTATTTCGTTATTGCTCCCGGCCTTGCCATGCCGCATGCCCGGCCGGAGCAGGGGGCATTAGCCGCACAAATCAGCTTTGTGCGACTTAAACATCCGGTGATTTTTGGTCATAGCGATAACGATCCCGTTTCACTGGTACTGGGATTATCTGCCACCGGGCAAGATCAGCATATTGAGTTGATCCAGCAACTGGTCATTCTGCTTGGCGATTCCGCTACCTGGCACACCTTTTTGCACAGCAATAATACAGATGAGATTTTCAGTTGTTTTATACGCAAGGATTAATCCCGGAATCTCCCCCTTAGAGGTCTGACAATGAAAATTCTGACGGTTTGCGGTTTAGGCATGGGCTCCAGCCTGATTTTAAAAATGAATGTGGAAACAGTTTTAAAAAAATACGCCATCCAGGCCACGGTTGAACATATGGATGTATCCTCCGCGGCATCAAGCAATGCCGATCTGGTTATTACCAATAGCGAGCTGGTGGATAATCTACGCCAGCTTCCTTGTCAGGTAATAGTGGTAAATAACTATATCGATATGCAGGAAATCACCCAGGCCCTGTTGCAGGCGGGTGTATTGAAAGAAGGCGCATAGCGATGAGCGAATTTATCTCTGTATTACACTGGATCACTGTCAATATTTTTGGTGAAGCATCAATTTTAATCGGTCTGATTGTGCTATTGGGCCTGGTATTACAGAAAAAACCACTGGCAGATATCGTTTCCGGCACATTAAAAGGCATACTGGGATTCCTGATTATTGGCGCGGGCGCGGGAATTATTGTCTCTGCGTTACTGATTTTTCAGCCTATCTGGACTGAGGTTTTTGGTCTTAATTCCATTAACCTGACCAATATCATGGGGCAGGTTAAATTTAGCGAACGTTACGGTAGTAGCGTGACCATTGCCATTGCCGCTGGTTTTGCCATTAATTTACTGCTGGCGCGCCTCACGCCTTTTAAATACATCTATCTGACGGGTCATATGATGTTCTGGACGACCATGATTTTCGCCGGAATCATGGTCGATACTCGCCCAGATATTTCCACGCTTCAGTTAACGCTGATGTTGTCGGTTATCATGGGGCTCTACTGGACACTGCAACCGGCGATCGTGCAGCCGTGGGTACGTAAAATTACCGCTAACGACAATGTTGCGCTGGGGCATACCTCAGCTTCCGTCGCGCTGCTTGGCGCTATTTTTGGCAAAATATTCGCCAAAAACAAAATCAATTCTGAAGATATCCAGGTACCGAAAAAGCTTGGTTTCCTGCGTGATTCCAATGTAGTAACGGCAATAACCATGACGCTGCTGTTTTTTGTCGGCACCTTTATTCTGCAAATTAAAGGTACACCGAAGGCAGCAGAAATCCTCGCACAATCCGGCGATTTAAGTTTTTACATTTATGCTCTCAAACAGTCGCTGATGTTTACCGGAGGCATAGCGGTAGTATTGCTGGGGGTGAGGATGTTTATTGGCGAGATGGTACCGGCATTTAACGGCATTGGTTCCCGGCTGGTGCCAGGAGCAAAACCGGCGCTGGATTGCCCGATATTATTTAACTTCGCGCCTAATGCGGTGGTGCTCGGTTTTGTCGGGGCATTTGTTGGCTCACTGCTATGGCTGACACTAATAGGGCGCTCCACGGGATATGTTTTTATTCCCAGCATGATTGTTATTTTCTTTCACGCAGGTACTGCCGGGGTGTTTGGCAATATTACCGGGGGATATAAAGGGGCGCTGCTGGCGGGTTTTATCACCTCAACGGTAGTGGCATGGGGGCAGTATTTCTGTGTCAGTTTCTTTATTAACCATACGATCCCTGACACGGCCTTGTGGGCAGGGGATAGCGATATGTTTGTGCTTGCGCCGTTAATCAGCGCCGTTACCCGTCTGCTGACATTTTAAGGAACCGAAGATGAGCACCGCCCTGAACAGCTATTACACGCAGATTCATCAGAAACTGAGTACGCTGGAGGGTCAGCATGATGTGATAGACCAAGCTGCACAGATGATGTTTTCCACCGTACTGTCGCAGCGTAATCTTTTCGTGTTTGGTGCCAGTCATGCCGGTATTCTTGCCGAGGAGATGAGTTATCGCGCTGGCGGGTTGGCTATCGTCAATCCGCTATTCAATCCCGCGCTGATGCTCAATGTGCGCCCACTGACCCTGACCAGCGCAGTGGAAAACGTCGAAGGGTTAGGGCGCGTGCTGGTAGAAAATTCACCATTACAGGCTGGAGACACCTTATTAATTCACTCCGTTTCTGGTCGTAATGCCATAACCATTGATGTGGCGCTCAGCGCACGTGAGCGCGGCGTCAATGTAGTCGCGATTACCAGCCTTGCAACTGCTGCCAGAGTGACATCACGTCACTCCAGCGGCAAACTGCTGGCCATGGTCGCGGATATTACTATTGATAACCTGTGTGAGTACGGTGATGCCGCCGTAGAACTAGCGGGAATGGCTCAAAAAGTCGCGCCACTCTCAACCATTATGGGGGCGACTATCGCCAATAGCCTGGTATTACGCTTATGCGAAATGATGCTGGAAAACAGCCTTCCTCCGCCAGTGCTGGCCAGTGCAAACATAGACGGCAATCAGCAGATAAATAGGGATATACTGGAGAGATACAGCAGACAAATACATTATCTCTGAGGCGGAGTGAAAGTATGCAAGAGTCTGACGGACTCCCACTTTACCTGAAAATAAAGGAGGTTATTCTTCAGCGGATAATCTCATTTACCTATGATGACCGGCTGCCGGGTGAATTGCAGTTGGCTGATGAATTTCGTGTCGCGCGCGGCACCATCAAGCAGGCTATCGATGCGCTGGCGAGCACCGGCATGGTTTATCGCGAGCAGGGTAAGGGCACTTTTATCAATCGTGACGCCCTGCTGCGCCATTACAGCGATCTGCCGGATACGCTGGTTTCATTCATTGATCCGCAACCTATCCATCTGGAAGTTGTTTCACTCTTTCCGGCGATGGCCGATAGCGATGTCGCGGAAAAGATGGGGCTGACGCTGGGGGATCAGGTCGTGCGCCTTGAGCGGGATATGGTACAAAACGGTAAGGTGGTAGGGCATATGCTGAGCTGGCTGAATGGCCGGGTGTATACCGACATTAGCCACGTCGATGATTCGCGACCACTCCATTCTCAGCTTCGGGCTAGTTTCGGCTATGCCCCTACGCGTGCACATGAGCAATACACACCGGTTATTTGCCCCGATGGACTAACTAAAAAACTGGCACTGCCGCCAGGAAGTCCTCTGTTACGCATCGAACGCATCGCCAGCAATCTGGATGACGTGGTGTTCGAGTATAGTGTAAGCCATGTCACAGGCGCATCGTTATCACTGCATGTTGCAACCAGCCAGAGTGCGGGTAACCAACAGTGGGACTGCGCCATCTCCTGGTAGGAAAACTCGTCAGCCTGGCGGCTGACGAGCCGTATTTTAACTGCCGCCGAAGACGTGCACTGCCCGATAAAGACGGGCGGCGCGCTCTGAAAGATCTTCCGCCGCGCCAGTAACCTGCGCGACCATCGCGTTATTGTTGTGTGTCATACTGCCAATACGTGAAACCGACTGGTTAATCTGTTCAAGCGCCTGCGTCTGCTCCTGCGTTGCAAGACCAATCTCTTTAATTCTCTGTGTCATGGTAATAATGCTGTGGATCATCGCATTAAGATGATTCTCTGTATTGGCAACCATCTCCACGCCGTTTTTCACATTGGCGACGTTCTGCTCAATGAGCGTTTGGATCTCCCTGGCAGCCGATGCAGAGTGCTGCGCCAGATTACGAACCTCAGCGGCAACGACCGCGAAACCACGTCCAGACTCACCGGCGCGTGCCGCTTCTACCGCTGCGTTTAACGCAAGAATGTTGGTCTGAAAAGCAATGCTGTCAATCACACCAATAATATCTACGATTTTACTGTTGTCAGCAGAGATGGAGTGCATCATATCGATGGACTTTTTCATAACATCGCCACTGTTCATCGCGCTGGCACTTGTTTGTTCAGCATGAGCCATCGTTTCTGCGGCGGTTTCCGCCGTCTGTTTTACCGCCCCGGCGATCTCTTCAACTGCCGCCGCTGTCTGTTGCAGATCGCCGGAGGTTTCATCCGTGCGTTGTTGTAACGATTCGCCCTCACGCGTAACGCGCTCACTGATAACGCGGATACCATTAATCTGTGCGGAGACATCACCCACCAGCGAATGAAGGTTCAGCCCTGACTGGTTAACCAGGCGCATCAACAAACCAATTTCATCCACGCGATTGAAATGGCAATAATCCGCTTTACGTCCTGATACCACTTTCTGCATTTGTAAAAGGACTATTTTTAGCGGGCGTGAAAATTGCTGGTGCAAAAATAGAGCGAGTAAAGCCATCAGAGCTATTGATGCTACGGCTCTTACTACAAGATTTAATACACTAAATTGTAGCGCGACAAGCACAAGAGCTATAATTGTGGTGGCGAAATTAATGCGCTGCGAAACAGATATTCGTTGAAAAAGCGAAAGCCATGAAAATAAACCACGACGCACCACCAGCCCTTTATAAAAACGATGACTGTGAAGCTTATTTTCATTTACACATTGATAAAGTGCTGCCGCAGCGTCAATTTCTTCCCGCTGCGGGATATTTCTGACAGAGATATAACCAGTGAGTTGTCCCTTCTGATAAACCGGCGTTACGTTAGCGCGAACCCAATAATGGTCACCATTCTGACGACGGTTTTTCACGATACCTGTCCAGCTTTCTCCCTGCTGTATCGTAAACCACATATCGGCAAAGGCGGCTGGCGGCATATCAGGATGACGTATAATATTGTGCGCTTCGCCGACTAACTGATCCTCAGTAAATCCGCTCGCTGCAATAAATGACGTATTGGCATACGTAATATGGCTCTGTGTATTGGTGGTGGACATCAAGGTCGCACTTTCGTTAAGCAAATACTCTTTTTGTGTGACGGGAGTGTTAGACTTCATAAATAATCCCACAATAAACCACAATCAATAAAGTAACTGGTACGATAATTTTTAATATCTCGACCAGAGAATGTTCTTGTTATAACCCGTATATATTCCACCAAGAAAGAGGTGACGAAAAGTAGCAAGAGTAAATATTTTTTTAAGTGCTGCTTACGATTAAAATTTACTGCTTTGATATGGCATAATAAACATATCCCAGACATTAATTTTCCATTTAAATATCTCTTTAAAGTAAATTTACAGATAATTCTCCATAGAATGTTCGCGATCAGTTAATGAAACCGAAAACGTGGATAAGCAATGGGGGAGAGGTGAGGCAGAGGAAGCTCGCCTGCGTAGCGATTTCGAACTCCTCATGGCATCAAGCAGCGAAGAAAGCTAACAGAATGCCGCCTAATCAAAGCAATGAAATATGATATTCCAGGCAGAATGGTGCCATGGCATCATCTATTCAGATTTCTGTGGGCATTTTGAGGGCAACCTTTCGTGTTAGCGACATTGATTTATCGTAGCCGACTCAATCAAAATTTAGATCCTTCTCAGCTCACTGAACTTGTCGAGCGGGCAAGCATACGCAATACGCAATTGCAGGTGACCGGGATCTTACTCTTTGATGGGGAACATTTTTTGCAGGTTCTTGAGGGACCACAAGCCTCCGTCAATGACCTATTTGCACGCATTAATCTCGATAGCCGCCATAGCAATGTGGTCGAGCTGCTACGTGATTTCGCCCCACAACGCCGCTTTATGGGCAGCGGTATGGTGTTATTTGATTTGCGCATCCATAAACCTGGTGCCGTGCTGCGTGCTGTTCTCCGCTTCGGCACACTGAAATACCAGCAGGCGCGCAACGATCGAGTCTATAAATTTATCCGCACCTTTATTGCGTCTCCACAGCATACCGATAGGGTACGCAATTCATCACCCGAACACTGGCGCTTTGCTATCAAATCCGCTCCATTCACCCGTGATGTCGCTCCTTTTAGCCAACAACAGCCCTGCCAGTTTGCTTTTCAACCTATTATCGATCCACTACGGGGCAATATCTCCTCTCTCGAAGCTCTGATTCGCGGCCCGAATGGCGGTAGCCCCCATGATTATTTCTCGACGATTCCTCCTGACAAGCTTCATGCAGCGGATCTTGCGTCGAAAGGCTGGGCGCTGGCGATGGCCCGACGCCTGGGAATAGGCAACCATAAGGTCGCTATCAATTTGTTGCCGATGTCACTGGTCAAAATCCCCGGTGCAGTGGATATCCTGCTTAACCAAATTACGCGTAATGATCTCACGCCGGGGCAGGTGATTGTTGAAGTAACAGAAGACGAAGTCATCTCTGGTTACGAGGAGTTTACATGGGCGATTCGCCAGCTTCGTGCAGCCGGTATTGCTCTGGCGATTGATGACTTTGGTTCCGGTTTTGCGGGCCTTTCGTTATTAGCAAAATTTCAGCCTGATAAACTGAAAATCGACCGGACTATCGTTAGCGACATTCATTTGCATGGTCCAAAACAGGCAATAGTGAAAGCCATTATAGATTGTTGTGCCGAATTACAGATTACCGTAGTGGCGGAAGGTGTTGAAAAAGTTGAAGAGTGGTGCTGGCTGGAAGCTGTCGGTATTCAGCGTTTTCAGGGCTTTCTGTTTGCCCGCCCGGTTCTCAATGGTGTGTCCTCCATTAACTGGCCACAGCGGATTATTCCGTAAGCTGAATTATGCATGGCTGCTAACACATTTAGCTGATGGATAATTGCACTTATGTGCTTAACTTATTAGCAGATGCCGCGGCCAGGGGGAAGCATGAAATTACGTCAAAAGCTTGCTTACGCGCTGGCACTCAACTCTTCCCTTGGCCGCAGTATAACTTTTTTTATGACCACCTTGCTTATTGCGGGCATAGCCACCAGCGCCTGGACACTGTCGCGCTCGTGGGACCGCACAGTGGCTGATGCAGAACGTAGCACTATTAATATTTCAGTTTCCCAGGCCCGCCAGGCAGAAGATACCTTTTTACAGATCGAATTGGTTTTGCGCGATCTCCGCCGTTATTTGCCTGCGCAAGGTGTTACCACCATTGATACTCAGCGGGTCAACAGCTATCTCAACGAGATGAAAGAACGATTGCCTCAGATACAATCCCTGACGGTATATGATACCCAGGGCTTTATGAAAGCCAGTTCATTTGGTGAAGCGCCAACGCTGACTAGCAGCATTGACCGTGATTATTTTGCCTACCACCTTCACAACAGGCATGCAGGCATTCATATAGGGAATGTTATTCGTAGCCGTTCTTTCGGCGATCTGGTGGTTCCGGTGTCATTGCGGATTAGCGACAACGCAGGTGGTTTTGCCGGGGTGCTGCTGGCGACAATAAAGATTGATTATTTCCGTCACTTCTATAGTTACTTCGAACTGGAAAACCGCGATCTACTGGCACTGCTGAACGTTGACGGCACCGTCTTATATGTACGTCCATTTGGTGATGAAATCATTAACCGCAATATCTCTGACAGCCCACTTTTTACCCAAGTGTTATCGAAAAAAGATCGCGGCAACGCGACGTGGGTCGCAACACTAGATAAAGTTGAGCGCATTTATGGGTTTGCCCGACTTGAGCGTTATCCGCTGGTGGTTGTTGCAGGTTACGACAAACCTGCGCTGTGGAATGGTTGGTTAAAAGAGAGTCTTCCGGATATCGTACTCAATGCGATGCTACTGATCGGCACGCTATTGATGGGGGTGATAATTTTCCGCCAGGTAAGGTTGAATGTCAGTAATCAGGTTGAGTTAGCCGCTCTGCGAGATGAGCTCACCAATATCAATCAGACTCTCCAGTTAATGGCACTGGCAGATGGGCTTACCGGGTTGGCTAATCGTCGTCAGTTCGATCTTTATATTGCACAAAGCCTTAAAGTCTCAGCATTGATGCAAAAACCTGTTGGGTTAATCATGATCGATATTGATTATTTTAAGCATTACAACGATACATGGGGACACGTCGCCGGCGACGACTGTCTGCGCAGGATAGGTGAGATACTCTTAGATATGAAGCTGCGTAAGAATGATTTGATTGCGCGCTATGGTGGCGAAGAGTTTGCTATTATCCTGCCACATACTAACCTGGAAGGCGCGCTGTTCGTTGCTCGCCAGGCTGTTGTCGCCGTACGCAACGCGCAAATTCCGCATAGAAACAATATCCATGCTCAGCAAATAGTCACAATTAGCGCAGGATGTCACAGCATGATTGGCAGCCTGGATACAGATGAAACTATTACGTTGAAAGAGTCAGCGGATAAAGCACTTTATCAGGCCAAAATACAGGGACGTGACCAGGCAGTCGCTTCCAGCGCAGAGCCGCAGGAACCGCATGTATCTGATTGATCCGATCGGTGAGTGTTCATGTGTTAACTATTCGGCTCATGACCGACATAAAACCAGCCCAATAGCGGGCTGGTTGATCAGAAACGATTTTACAGCTTACGCAAAAATGCCAGCAGATCTTCGTTCAACTGATCCTGGTGCGTCACAGCAAAACCGTGCGGGGCATTGTCATACACTTTCAGTTCCGCGCCTTGAATCGACGCTGCCGCTAATTTACCGGTAGCCTCAAACGGGACAACCTGGTCGTTGCTGCCGTGGATCACCAGCGTGGGGACATCAACTTTGGCGATATCTCCGCGGAAGTCGGTTTCAGAAAAGGCCGTAACACAATCAAGTGTTCCTTTTAACGAAGCCAGCAGGGCGATATTCAACGTCTGCGTCAGAACGCCGTCCGAGACTTTCTGCCCGGCATTCAGACCATAGAAGGGGGTAGCAAAGTCGCTGATAAATTGGGCCCGATCTTTGCGAAGTCCCTCTTTGATACCATCAAATACGCTCTTCTCAACACCTTCTGGATGATCCGCTGTTTTGCCGAAAATCGGCGTTACTGCGCCAAGTAATACAAGAGCAGCCACGCGTGCGCTACCGTAGCGACCAATATAACGCGCTACATCTCCGCCCCCCATGGAGAAGCCCACCAGCGTAACCTGCTGGAGATCAAGCGCGGTAATCAAATCGTTAATATCTGCCGCAAAAGTGTCATAGTCATAGCCATTCCAGGGCTGATCCGAACGTCCAAAACCACGGCGATCAAAAGCTATGACACGATAACCACGCTCGGCAAGAAAATTAAGCTGGCTATCCCACATATCAGCATCCAGCGGCCAGCCATGACTGAAAAGAACAGGTTTGCCTGTCCCCCAGTCTTTGTAATAAATCTCTGTACCATCCTGCGTTTTGATTGTGCTCATCGATTTACCTCATTTTTTGTTGTGAGTTAATGCATAGGATTTCCAGACTACACCGTAAAACTGTAGCAGCCGGAGGCGCTATGCAACTCAACATCAGAAAAATTGCAGGACAATCTCATTCATCCTCATGCCAGTAGCGGGCGAAATAGTTATAGCTATCCTGATTCATCATATGTTTTGCAACAAAACTGGTTCCCTCTTTTTTTAATTTTGGATCGGTGCTGCTGGTATTGCCCGATATATAATAAAAATCGTTGTTATCTATATTACTCAAAATTCCCGCATGGCTTCCCTGTTCAATATTAAAGACAATATCACCCGGTTTTAGCTGCTTAATATCACTGAAAACACGACCATCTTGTCGCGCCTGTTCGAAAAAGTCATGAACGGAACCGGTTTGCGGCAGATCTAAAATCCCCGCTTGCTGGTGGCACCAATAAACGAAGGCCATACACCACGGCTGCCCTGGCTTCAGGCCAACTGAAGCCAGAAAAACGTCCACTTCCGGGCCGGAGTTCGGCGTTGCCGGATCCTCCCTTATTTGGTTTTCACAGAGCAATTCTGCAAGGTTAAGCAACGCATCTACAGACATTTTGATTCCCCTCAAAAAATAACCTTATGCTCATTGTTGCATGACGGAAAAGAAGCGCAGTAATACATTCCTATCAGACGCGACGGGTAAATAATAAAAAGGTTAGCTTGCCTGTAAATGCCGGAGGTGTATTACTTTCTTTATAACCTGTTACTGGTTCACTTCTATGAAACCGACTCTGCTAATGGCTGCATTATTTTTAACCGGGTGTGCCGCTCAGTTGCCGGACACCTCCCTGACTTTACAACCGCAAATTGATACAAATAATTTTTTTGATGATCGAGGCGTCATCTCCTCCAGAAATGGGCTACTGGCAGAAAATCTCACGGGCATTATCGGCGCTATCTGTGTACCGGACAGCGAGCATAAATGCGATAATTCCCTGACCGCCTCGCAATGCTTAGCACAAACATCAAAGGTTACATTAAAGTCTGTCGTTGATAAGACGCCGAAACGGCATTTTTTAGTCAATAGCAAAACAGAAATAAAAGGCAATGCTAATGTGTTCAATCTGAACACCAGTAACGATCAACTGAAAGAGGTCACAGTCAGCGTACTGGCAGTGGCACAAGCCAGCGATTCGACCAATGGCAAGGGGGGATTTCCAGGCAAGGACGAAATCGCCAAATGTCTTGCCGAAGAGCAGGATATCAAGGGCGTGGATAAGGTGTTGTGGATTAAGGCAGCCAATATTATTAGCGTCACCAGCCAGGCCTACCAGGTTGTTGCAAATAGCGCTGGCGTCACCCTGACGGGGCTGGGTTTTGAAGGTAAAACCTACAATAAAACTGGCGAGGAAATTACCGATCTACTGATTGGGATCGATGCTCGGGAAATCACGCTACCCAATGTCGAGACCGGAAATAATGTCCCGAGAAGCAGAACACGCCACAGGGAACCCGCTGAAGATGTTAATCAGTACCCGACGGTGCAGGGCACGATTTTCAGATAACCCCAGTTTAATGTTTAGCCGTGCATACTAATAATTATCCCTGTTGCTTCAGTCGCCGCCAGAGGGTGGTTCGACTAATTCCCATATAACGTGCTGCTGCGCTTTTATCACCATTAAAACGGGCAAGCGCTTGTTGTGGCGTCAGCGCTACTGATTCAGCGGTCATAACGCAGGGGGAGGAGAGCTCATCAGCCAGTTCAGGTAATAGCCGCTGGAGAAAGGGCATATCAAGTTTAGGCTGCGGCTCAACACTCAAAAATAGCGCCAGCCGTTCCATCATATTGCGAAGTTCACGCACATTTCCGGGCCAGCTATAGCCAAGCAGCAGAGGTTGACACTGTTGCAATCCTACGCGAATGGGTTCAGAGAACGGCACCGAGAGCACAGCCAGCGACTGCTTGAGAAATCCCTCAGCCAGCGGCACGATATCGGTAAGGCGTTCCCGCAAAGCAGGTAATGTCAGGCGCAGTATGCCCAGACGATAAAAAAGGTCGGTGCGAAACGCACCCTGTCTCATCGCTTGTTCCAGCTTACAATGCGTCGCACTGATCACCCGCACATCGACTGACACCGGCTGATGTCCGCCGACACGTGTTACGGCTTTCTCCTCCAGCACGCGCAATAAACGGGTCTGCAATGGCAGCGGCATTTCGCCAATCTCATCCAGAAACAGTGTCCCGCCATCAGCGATTTCAAAAAGCCCGGCACGACCTCCCCGACGAGAGCCTGTAAATGCGCCTTCTTCATAACCAAAGAGCTCCGCTTCAAGTAAAGACTCGGTAATTGCACCGCAATTCACCGCCACGAAGGGAGGCATTTTTTTACCATTGCGATTCCCCTGGCGAGCAAAATACTCCCGATGAATCGCCTGTGCTGCCAGCTCCTTGCCAGTACCCGTTTCACCCTCAATCAGCACCGCCGCACCGGATCGGGCATAAAGCATAATAGTCTGCCGAACCTGCTCCATTAACGCCGACTGACCGCGAATATCACCCAACTGGTAGCGGGTGCGCAAACCATTGCCGGAAGCATAATTAAAGTTACGTTGTAACGTAGTTTGCGCCAGTTTTGTCATATCCAGCGCATCGCTAAACGCCTGGCGTATAGTAGCAGCAGAGTAGATGAAGATTGAGGTCAGTCCAGCTTCTTCAGCCAGATCGGTAATTAATCCCGCACCAACGACAGCCTCAATGCCATTCGCTTTCAGTTCGTTAATTTGCCCCCGGGCATCCTCTTCGGTGGTATAGCTGCGTTGCTCAAGACGAAAATTGAAGGTCTTCTGAAAAGCAAGTAAAGCGGGGAGTGGCTCCTGATAAGTCACGATACCGATAGAAGAGGTGAGTTTACCTGCTTTCGCCAGTGCCTGTAGTACATCAAACCCGCTCGGTTTCACCAGTAAGACAGGAACAGACAAGCGGCTTTTTAAGTAAGCGCCATTTGAACCTGCAGCAATAATGACATCGCAGCGTTCCGTTGCCAGTTTCTTGCGGATCCAGGAGACCGCCTTCTCAAAGCCAAGCTGGATAGGCGTGATGGTTGCCAGGTGATCGAACTCCAGGCTGATATCACGGAATAATTCAAACAGACGCGTCACCGAAACGGTCCAGATTACGGGTTTGTTGTCGTTTTCCCGGTGCGGATGTTGCGAAGCAGACATAAATTACCGCTATGTCAGAGTAGGGTAATTTAGGTTTAGTTATGTTTCATGAATGTTGCAATGAAACACTTAGTTCTGTTTCATGAAACGTTAGCTGACACGCTTTTACCACTCTATTTCTCACGTTGCTCCACGATAAAAAAAATAACTCATTTTATTTTAATGAGTTATACCGCAATTCTCCGCGTTATTTATTTTCTGGCATCCCTCTTGCTCTATGAAAAACAATAAACTTAACAAGTTGATAACAAGAAGGAAGCGCTATGTCTCAACTAACTCCGGGCCAGGCTTTTCGCGCGGCACTGATTAAAGAAAGCCCTTTGCAGATCGTCGGCGCTATTAATGCCAACCATGCTTTGCTGGCTCAGCGTGCCGGGTATCAGGCTATTTACCTCTCTGGCGGTGGCGTGGCGGCAGGATCGTTAGGGTTGCCGGATCTGGGGATTTCCACCCTGGACGATGTACTTACTGACATCCGTCGAATCACCGATGTCTGCCCGCTACCGCTGCTGGTGGATGCAGATATTGGTTTCGGCTCCTCGGCCTTTAATGTCGCGCGGACAGTGAAATCGATGATCAAAGCCGGCGCAGCGGCATTGCATATCGAAGATCAGGTTGCCGCCAAACGTTGTGGCCATCGGCCTAATAAAGCGATTGTCTCCAAAGAGGAGATGGTAGATCGCATCCGCGCTGCTGTAGATGCACGTACGGATGAGAGCTTTGTAATTATGGCGCGTACGGATGCTCTGGCCGTTGAGGGGCTGGAGTCCGCAATTGAGCGGGCGCAAGCCTATATAGAAGCGGGGGCCGAGATGTTATTCCCGGAAGCAATCACTGAACTTGCTATGTATCGCCAGTTTGCTGATGCGGTACAGGTGCCGATCCTGGCAAATATAACCGAATTTGGCGCGACCCCGCTCTTTACCACAGAGGAGTTGCGTAGCGCGAAAGTCGCAATGGCGCTCTATCCGCTCTCAGCATTTCGCGCCATGAATCGCGCCGCCGAACAGGTCTATAACGTGTTGCGCCAGCAGGGAACACAACGAAGCGTTATCGACATCATGCAAACACGCAATGAACTCTACGAGAGCATCAATTACTACCAGTATGAAGAGAAACTCGACCGTCTGTTTGCCGCCAAACGGGGAGAGTGACAACGGCCATTTTTCAGTCATCAACCATACCCTACAGTATAAAAATGATGAGGACAGCATGAGCGAAACAACGATCCTGCAAAACAGCGCACCCAGTAAACCAAAGAAATCTGTTGCTCTTTCGGGCGTACCCGCCGGAAACACCGCCCTGTGTACCGTGGGGAAAAGCGGCAACGATTTACACTATCGCGGCTACGATATTCTCGACCTGGCGCAATATTGTGAATTTGAAGAGGTCGCCCATTTATTGATTTACGGAAAATTGCCCACCCGCGATGAACTTCATGCGTATAAAAGCAAATTAAAGGCGCTGCGCGGTCTGCCTGCTAATGTGCGCACGGTGCTCGAGGCCTTACCCGCCGCTTCACATCCGATGGATGTTATGCGTACCGGCGTCTCTGCTTTGGGCTGTACGTTGCCAGAAAAAGAGGGGCACACCGTCTCCGGTGCGCGGGATATCGCCGACAAGCTGTTGGCTTCACTTAGTTCGATCCTGATCTATTGGTATCACTACAGCCACAACGGCGAACGTATTCAGCCAGAAACAGACGATGACTCCATTGGCGGGCACTTCCTGCATCTTCTGCACGGTGAAAAGCCGTCGAAAAGCTGGGAAAAAGCGATGCACACCTCGCTGGTGCTCTATGCCGAGCATGAATTCAATGCTTCTACCTTCACCGGGCGCGTGATTGCGGGTACTGGCTCCGATATTTATTCCGCTGTTATTGGCGCCATTGGCGCACTGCGCGGCCCGAAACATGGCGGCGCGAATGAAGTCTCTTTGGAAGTTCAGCAACGTTATGAAACGCCGGATGAGGCTGAAGCAGATATTCGCAAGCGCATTGAAAATAAAGAGGTCGTGATCGGTTTCGGGCATCCGGTATATACCATCGCCGATCCCCGGCATCAGGTCATTAAGCGCGTGGCGCAGCAGCTTTCTCAGGAGGGGGGATCGTTGAAGATGTATGACATCGCCGATCGGCTGGAATCGGTAATGTGGGATGCGAAGAAGATGTTCCCCAACCTCGACTGGTTCTCCGCGGTCTCTTACAACATGATGGGCGTTCCGACCGACATGTTTACACCGCTTTTTGTTATTGCCCGAGTGAGCGGCTGGACAGCCCACATTATAGAACAGCGGCAGGACAATAAAATCATACGCCCCTCTGCCAACTATATTGGTCCGGAAGATCGCGCCTTTGTGCCGCTGGAAAAACGCCAGTAGTAAGAATCACCGCTGTGCCAGCACGCAGCGGTCAGCTATGCCTCTGATAAATAAAAAAGGAAATTTACCCTATGTCTGCACAAGTCTTAAACGTCCGTCCGGAATTTGATCGCGAGATCGTTGATATTGTTGATTATGTGATGAATTACGAAATTACATCGAAAACAGCCTGGGACACCGCACATTACTGCCTGCTGGATACACTGGGTTGTGGCCTGGAGGCACTGGAGTATCCGGCATGTAAAAAACTGTTAGGCCCAGTAGTGCCCGGTACCGTCGTCCCAAATGGGGTGCGAGTTCCGGGGACTCAGTTTCAACTCGATCCCGTACAGGCGGCGTTTAATATCGGCGCGATGATCCGCTGGCTCGACTTTAACGATACCTGGCTGGCGGCTGAGTGGGGACATCCCTCTGATAATCTTGGCGGGATTCTGGCGGTAGCTGACTGGCTGTCACGCAATGCCGTCGCCGCAGGTAAAACGCCCTTGACGATGAAACAGGTGCTCTGCGGCATGATTAAAGCGCATGAAATTCAGGGATGTATTGCGCTGGAAAACTCATTTAACCGCGTCGGACTGGATCATGTCTTATTAGTGAAAGTGGCATCGACGGCGGTGGTAGCGGAAATGCTCGGCTTGACCCGTGACGAAATCCTCAATGCCGTTTCTCTGGCGTGGGTTGATGGTCAGTCACTGCGCACTTATCGCCATGCACCGAACACCGGCACACGCAAATCCTGGGCAGCCGGTGATGCAACTTCCCGAGCGGTACGTCTGGCGTTGATGGCGAAAACAGGCGAGATGGGTTATCCATCGGCGTTAACGGCAAAAACCTGGGGCTTTTATGATGTCTCTTTTAAAGGTGAATCTTTCCGCTTCCAACGTCCTTATGGCTCCTACGTTATGGAAAACGTCTTATTCAAGATCTCCTTCCCGGCAGAATTCCACTCACAGACTGCAGTAGAGGCGGCAATGACACTGCATCAACAGATGCTGGCGGCAGGCAAGACGGCGGCAGATATTGAGAAGGTGACCATTCGTACCCATGAAGCCTGTATCCGTATTATCGATAAAAAGGGGCCGCTGAATAATCCCGCCGACCGCGATCACTGTATCCAGTATATGGTAGCGATCCCGCTGCTGTTCGGTCGCCTGACGGCAGCAGATTATGAAGACAACGTCGCTCAGGATAAGCGCATTGATTCACTGCGTGAGAAGATCAACTGCTTCGAAGACCCCGCTTTCACCACCGACTACCACGACCCGGAAAAACGCGCGATTGCGAATGCGATCACGCTGGAGTTTACCGACGGTACGCGCTTTGAAGAAGTGGTCGTCGAGTACCCCATCGGCCACGCCCGTCGTCGCAAAGATGGCATCCCTAAACTGATTGAAAAATTTAAAATCAATCTGGCGCGTCAGTTCCCGCACCGTCAGCAACAGCGCATTCTTGATGTCTCCCTGGAGAGAACCCGCCTGGAGCAGATGCCAGTCAATGAGTATCTCGATCTGTTCGTTATCTGATCGTATTGCATTAAGGCGTAAGTTCAACAGGAGATCATTATGTCTTTTAGCGAGTTCTATCAGCGTTCCCTTACGCAACCCGACATTTTCTGGGCCGAGCAGGCGCAGCGTATTGAGTGGCAGCAACCATTTACCGCCACACTGGATCACAGTAACCCGCCGTTTGCCCGTTGGTTTTGTGGTGGAACCACTAATCTCTGCCATAACGCTATCGATCGCTGGCTGGAGATACAGCCCGATGCGCTGGCATTAATTGCCATATCTTCGGAGACAGATGAAGAGCGCACCTACACTTTCCGCCAGCTCTATGACGAAGTGAATGTTGCCGCGTCGATGTTAGTGGCGTTGGGTGTGCAGCGTGGCGACAGGGTGTTGGTCTATATGCCGATGATTGCCGAAGCGCAGATAATCTTAATGGCCTGTGCACGCATTGGAGCGATTCATTCCGTGGTGTTTGGCGGTTTTGCTTCACACAGCGTGGCGGCTCGCATTGATGATGCGCAACCCGCAATTATTATCTCTGCCGATGCGGGCGCGCGCGGCGGGAAAATCATACCGTATAAAAAGTTGCTGGATGATGCTATCGCACAGGCTCAACACCAGCCTCGCCATGTCGTGCTGGTGGATCGCGGGCTGGCAAAGATGGCGCTGGTCCCCGAGCGTGATCTCGATTTCGCTACACTACGTCAGCAACATTTAGGTGCGCGTGTGCCCGTAACCTGGCTGGAATCGAACGAGACCTCCTGCATCCTGTACACCTCCGGCACCACCGGGAAACCTAAAGGGGTGCAGCGCGATGTCGGGGGATATGCCGTGGCGCTGGCAACATCTATGGCGACGATTTTTGGCGGTAAAGCAGGGGGGGTATTTTTCTGTGCGTCAGATATCGGCTGGGTTGTTGGGCACTCGTATATTGTCTATGCACCGTTGCTGGCAGGCATGGCAACCATCGTTTATGAAGGACTACCTTCCTGGCCTGATTGCAGCGTCTGGTGGAAGATCATCGAAAAGTATCAGGTCAACCGTATGTTTACGGCACCAACAGCTATCCGCGTGTTGAAGAAATTCCCAACAGCACAAATTCGTAACCATGATCTCTCCTCACTGGAAGCGTTATTCCTCGGTGGAGAACCGCTGGATGAACCAACATCTAGCTGGGTGAACAAGGCTCTCGGCGTGCCGGTAATCGATAACTACTGGCAAACGGAAACTGGCTGGCCAATATTAGCGCTTGCGCAGGCCCTGGATGAGCGGCCTTTGCGACCAGGCAGCCCTGGCATTCCGATGTACGGTCACAAAGTGCATCTGTTTAATGAGGTCACCGGTGAACCTTGCGGGCCTAATGAAAAAGGGATGTTGGTGATCGAAGGGCCGTTACCGCCTGGCTGTTTACAGACAATCTGGGGTGACGATCAGCGTTTTGTGGATACCTACTGGTCACTCTTTCCTCGCCAGGTCTATGCCACTTTTGATTATGGTATTCGGGATGCGGATGGTTACTATTTTATTCTTGGTCGAACCGATGATGTTATTAACGTTGCGGGTCATCGCCTGGGAACACGCGAAATAGAAGAGAGTATCTCCAGCTATCCCAACGTCGCCGAAGTGGCAGTTGTTGGCGTCGAAGATAAGTTAAAAGGGCAGGTGGCGGTGGCATTTGTCATTCCGAAACAGAGAGACAGCCTGGAGAGCAGCGAGATCGCGCAAAGTGAAGCCGATGCCATTATGGCGCTGGTGGATAGCCAGATCGGCAACTTTGGTCGCCCGGCACATGTCTGGTTTGTCTCGCAACTGCCGAAAACACGTTCCGGTAAAATGTTGCGCCGTACCATTCAGGCTATCTGCGAAGGGCGAGACCCGGGTGATTTAACCACCATTGATGATCCCAGCTCACTGCAACAGATCCGCCAGGTCATTGGCCTATAACATACAATACCCGGCAGCGGGTGACTGCCGGGTATGCTTTTTTTTGCTATATAGTTATTACTCCTCGCTCTGTGGAAAAGTGACTATTATGCGATTAGCTTCCTATAACGTAGAAAACCTGTTTGATCGGGCAAGGGCGATGAATTTAGCGGACTGGGAGGAGGGCAGACCCATTCTGGAAAAGTTTGCCGCGCTGAATCAATTATTAGGTGAATTAACTTACACCGCTGAGATTAAAGAAAAAATAGTCAGGCTAATGATTGATCTCGGCCTGCAAAAATCAGATACCGGTCCGTTTGTGATTCTACGGCGTAATCGTGGAAAATTACTCAGCAGACCGCAAGATGGCACTGCAATTAAGATCATTGCCGAGGGGCGAGCTGACTGGGTAGGGTCACTTGAGCTACGTGAAACGCCAATTGATGAAGTGGCGATGCATTTGACTGCTCAGGTGATGATTGACTTGCAAGCAGATGTTCTGGCGGTGGTAGAAGCAGAGAGCCGCCCAGCATTACAGGCATTCAATACGGAGATCCTGCCTGCACGCAAGGGTAAACCTTTCGATCATGTGATGGTTATTGACGGTAATGATGAACGGGGGATTGATGTTGGCCTGATGACAGCAAAAAGCTACCCGATTGATACTATTCGCAGCCATGTTGATGATAAAGATACCTCCGGCGCGCTTATTTTTTCTCGTGACTGTCCCGAGTTTGCTATCCCACTTGCTAACGGCGAAATCCTGCACGTATTGGTTAATCATCTGAAAAGCAAGGGATACGGTTCGAAAAGCAGTTCCGATGCTCGTCGCAAAAAACAGGCAGAGCGCATCAAAACGATCTACCAACAACGGATTAATGAGGGTGAAAAATTCATTGCCATTGTAGGTGATTTTAACGATACACCCGATAGCAAGGCTCTTGCACCATTGCTAAAAGATACTGATTTAAAAGATATTTTTACCCACAAGCTGTTTGATGACGGCGGTTTCCGGGGTACATGGGGAAGCTGTACTGCCAGTAATAAAATCGACTATATTTTGCTCTCACCTGCCTTATGGCAAAAGGTAAGCAGCGGTGGCGTCTGGCGCAAGGGGATGTGGCCAGGCATACGCCCAGCTAAGTGGGAGACCTATCCGGAACTACAAAAACCAGTCAATGCCGGCTCTGACCATGCCGCAGTATGGGTAGAGTTGGATATTTAGGTACTTTTTGCTCAGCAAATTGATGACTTTTACTCATAAGGTCATTCCTCCTTCAATGGCTTATGCTTCTTTCATGTTGTGGCTAGACTTTATGTCACTACATACTTTGTCTGGAGCATAAGTTAATGAATATTATCCGTAACGCATCTCAACCCTCAGCGAAAGGCCCAAATGACTATTTCACTGGCCCGGTGCGCATCGACTCTCCTTTTAGCGCAACACCACCGGCAAGGGTAGGCGGTGCGACAGTGACGTTCGAACCGGGTTCCCGCACGGCCTGGCATACTCATCCGTTAGGACAAACGCTGATCGTTATTCATGGGCAGGGTTGGATTCAGTGTGAGGGAGAGGAGAAAAAGACTATAAATCAGGGTGATATTGTATGGATACCCGAGAATATTCGCCACTGGCACGGTGCAACAGCCACCACCGCGATGACACATATTGCTATTGCGGAATCGTTAGACGGCAGCCCGGTGACCTGGCTCGATAAAGTCTCTGATGAAGAATTTTTGCGATGAGGTAGGTAATAAATCATCGGGGCTTCAGAGATCCCGATGGCTATGGCCTTGAGTTTGTTTATAAAAGCTGGCAACACGGGAATTGATTAAAGATGATAGCTTTTCCTGAGTGATTAATTTCTGTGTTGTGTCATTTTGTAGACGTCATCATTTTCACGTTTTCCAACGCCAATGACAGTTACCGTGATAATTTCATCTTCGACACGGTAGACCAGCCTGTATCCCGCACCACGCAGCTTAATCTTGTACTGGTCCTTTCTTCCGTGTAATTGCGAAGCCGGAACCCGAGGGTTTTCAAGACGTTCCTGCAGTTTTTTTTTGAACTGTTCCTGCATGGTATGTCCCAGTTTTTTCCACTCTTTTAGTGCAGATTCGTTAAATGCGAGCTTATAAGTCATCAATATTGACCTCAATGACCCGTTCATCTGCGCGCTCATCAATAATACGACCAAGTTCTTCATCCTCAAGAATGTCCATAAGCTGAGCATAAAGAGCCGGAGGAACACAGTAGAAAGCCGGTTCATTGCGGTTAAGAATGGCCACTGGAGCCCCATCTCCAGCATTGAAAGTCCCCATTGGGTCACGTTTCAGTTCTGTAATGCTTGCTGCAGTAGTTGTTAAAATTTGAAATGCCATAAATTACCTCCTGATTAAAGCATTAATTATAGCGCTTTTAATGACATCAATAAAAGCACCTTTAATGGTCTCTATCGTTACCGAAGAGTGCGTTCTCCCGGCCAGTAGTAGGTAATATCCCACGAATGCAGTGATTTCTGTCCATCGCCGCGAGAGAACTGATGTTGTCCCGATTACTCTGCACCAGACTGGTGTCAGTAATATATTCTGCATAAATTTTACTCCCTTTTTTCTTAACTCCTTGCGATGATTGTGGCCTGGGAAGTTTTACTTAAGGGAAGATGATGAACATACGTTATCCGGTACGGAAAGCCGACGGACGGGACTATAAGAACTATGACGAGCTGCTGACCGACATCCGCAAAAATGCCCACGGTTGGTGGTTACTTGGCGTGAACCGTTACTGGCACGGCGGCATTCATGTCGGGGCGTCGTCGTCTCCGGCATCTGTGCTGAATCAGGATACGCCGGAAAAATCCGTGCCGCTTCAGTTCATGATGGACGGCGAGGTGGTGGCATGGCGGGTTAACCGCGATTATGCAAATATCGAGTGTTGTCAGGAACGCCCTCTGCGTCAGTCCGGCACCTTTGTGCTGGTCAGGTCAGTGTACAAACCCGACGAGCAGGATGAACCCTCCTGGCTGACACTGTACCAGCTTTACATGCACATCGCGCCATTGTCAGAATTCCCGAAACGTCCACTTTACCGGGTTACGCAGAAAGGCCACGGGGTGCGGATGCGTAAACATTCCCGCCACGATGACAGCCGTGAAATCGTGCCGGACGTGCTGGCAAACAAACGCGGCCACACCAGAAAACTGATGCAGGGTGACACGCTTGTCATGCTGCAACAAAAATCGTTTCTGCTGAAACAACAGCCGGAGCCGTTCGCCCTGGTGCAGCGTCTTCAGGACGGTAAGCCTGTCGGGGAACTGTTCTGGGTCTCACTGCGCCCGGAATATCTGGAACCTGACGGTGAATGTTACATGTGCCTGCCGGACTGGATGCACAACGCACTCAATCACGGCGTGTTTGATGCTGTGGTGGTACCACCTACGCCATTGAAAGTGACGGTGAAAGCAGGGGATGCGGTCGGGTTCCTCGGCGCTCAGGATCTGGCCGACGAAGATAACTATCCGCAGATTATCACCACGGACTATAAAGCCCATATCGAGCTACTGAGCCTCGACGAGCATGTGCCAAATGTTGTGGCAAACGTGAAGGGTATCAAAAAGGGCAAACAGTTCATTAAGCTGAAGCTGAAACGTCCGCTGTACCTGCGAAACGGGGAGGGTGAGGAAAGTAGCTTTGAGCAGATGAGCGCCATTACCCGTGCCGATGCCGGAAAAATTATTCCGCGTGATACCACGTACCCGTTTACGGATAAAACCGGGGTCACATACTTTCAGATCCGCCCGCACACATGGATGCGCCAGGATGATGTGGAGCAGCTTAGCCAGCATGATTTAGCAGGACTAAACTTTCACTGTATTGAAGCCGAACACACAACTGATTTTACCCGCACGCTGGACGAAAGCTGGTTGATTGAAGCCCTGAAAAGCATTAGCGCTCACTTTGATGGTGAAAAAGGACCGCAGTTCGCGCAGGCAAAAATGTTTTATGACAGCCTGATCCGCAACGCTGAAAACAGGCGCCCGCCCAGCCCACATCCCGATGAATCTCAGGACAAATTACTGTTCGGTGCACTGCATACGAACCTGATGAACATACCGGAATATGCGCGGCGGCTGATAGTGAAACATGACAGCGACTGGCATAGTACCCGCGATGATACACGCTGGTCATCGGTATTTAAGGACAGGGAAGAAGGCCATATTGTGAAGATGGTCAACGGGGGATTTCTTGACGCTACACGCTGGATGGATAAGGTTCCGCCATTCGCCAGCCAGCGGTCAGTATGGCATTTTCATCCGCTTGAGTTTCTGGAAATGATCAATCCAAAAGGAAATTGCGCATGTGGAAGAGATATTACTTTGGATGAATTATGTGATATTGCACCAAAAGCAGATAAAAAAATTTTAGCGCAGTACTTACCAGCATTTAATGATGGTTTTCGCGAATTTGGCATTACAAGTTGTAGAGAAAAAGCACATTTCTTGGCCCAGTGTTGCCATGAAAGTGGTGGTTTAACACTAACTAAGGAAATAGGAGGGACAAGAGCCAGTTATGCACCGTGGTATGGGCGAGGATTGATACAATTAACGTGGCAAGATGTATATACAAAGTATGGTGCATATGTTGGTGAGGATTTCGAATCCGATGATTCCGCCAGAAATAAAATATCACAATACCCACACTGTGTAAGATCTGCACTTTGGTTTTACTGCGTGAATAAAAATGTTGCTCAGTATGCTAAAAGGGATGATTTGAACATGGTTACAGCGCTTATTAATGGTGGGTTCAATGGATATAATGACAGGATTAAATATTTTAATAGAGTAGCAAGTGTTCTTAAAGCTGAGCATCTTAATGTTCTTAAGAAAGACACTGGTTTTTCTTTCGAGGATAGTGAGATTTATAACTATCGAGTGTATGCCTATAGTTGGGGGCGGTATCACGATCCGCTAAGAAATGAAAGCGGTACTGATAAGGATAAAATGGAGGCACTAAAAGCTTATAGAAGGGCTGTAACGCTTTACGAACGACGCGGCGATTCAGAGAAAGTGTCTGGTATAAATGATAAATTAGAGCGCCTGGTTAGTCATTAAGGGAATGGGTAACACATTATATCATAAGCATTTTTATCACATGGAGGAACAATGAAAAAAGTGGTTGTATTTCTTGCGATTGTATCTTTCTCTGCTGTGGCTGGTATTAATGAAACCACAATAAAGCCAGTTGCATTGATGACACTGAAGAAAGACAGCAGTCAGTATGTTGGCATATGTAAAGCTGTCGGGACTTACTGCAGGGATGGAGCGAGTATCTGGAAAGAAAAAAATTCAAATGACATCTTTTACTTAACGCTTCCACAACTTCGGTTAATGAAGTTAAAAAAAGATGCTGATATTTATTCTAAAGTCATTATATGGGATTTTTCTAAAGAAAATAATAAAGAGAGTACGTCTACGTCTGATGATGAGCTAACAAAGAGTGACTTATATATATATCCAGCATTATACCCTCTGAATAAAACAAAAATGGCTATTGCGTTAGTCTCAAAATGGTCAACATCTTATTCTGGCGGAAGTCGTGAGGAAGAATATGCAAATTTCATGATGATTAATGATGATGGTTCATACCAACTGGCATTTAAAAACATTCCGTTTTCATCGAGGAAAATGATAAGGGCTTGTTTTACGGAAAAGGACTACGCAAAAAAATCACATTGTCACGATGAAAGTTGGAGCATACTAAATCTTAAAATCACAGATGATTCGCAGGCGTTTTACTCATGGAAATTTATAACAAAGTCATATGATTGGCCTGCATTTACAGACAAAACCTCAGCTAAGTTAAACACTCACAAAAGCTTTGCATATCCATTCCAATCACGGCAACAACCTAATAATTAGACACGCATCTTTCTTTGAGTGCGCATAATGTATTTGACCAACACTGAATTTATTTTTCAAAATAAATCAGCATGTTACATACAAAGCAAAGATTGGCTTTCATTTGCAAAAATAATATAACGGGCCAAGGCAGAAGGGAGATGATTTAAAAATGGAGAAAAATTATAATGCGTCATTATAAGTTCCTGGCGGTAGCTGTAATGTTTCTGTGTGCTTCATCGTTTGCGAATGATGAATATTTTGTGTGCGAAACTGCAAAAGGAACAATTAAACTATATAAAAGCCAGGGTGCACTTCGGTACACCTTAACGAAAGACCGCAAAATTGAGTTCACCTATGAGTCAAAAGTTAATGATTTTTCAGCATTTAAATACAATCATTACTCACGGTTTCAAGCTGATTATTTCAACGTGTCATTTGTGAATGCAAATTATAAATACACGATATTTAGTAATTATGAAGATGAGCATGAAACCCGTGGGGTTAGTGTTACGAATTTGAATAGAAAAAAGGAATCTGTTTACGATTGCAAGTCGGCTGGCATCGATCGCCTTAGTGATTTGTCGGCGAGACTGGCCTGTGATAAGGACTCAGCTCTTAGTTGTGAGTAGATCCTTGTCCAGGCTAAGTTCAGATGTCCCCCCTGACGGCAAAAGTAGATAAAGAGAGGTGATTGTTGAATATGCGATTGTTGACTGTTGTTGATTATGATGAGCATTGGCCCACGTTATTCGAGATCGAATGCTCTCTGTTGCAGATAACGCTTGGGACAGTGATCTCCCAGATTCACCACATTGGTAGTACTTCGGTGCCAGGGTTAGCAGCGAAACCAGTTATAGATATATTAATCGAAGTTACTAATCTTGATGAGCTGGACAATCTGAATGATGCAATGGAGCATGTCGGATATACTGCGTGTGGTGAAAATAGCATTCCAAACCGTAGGTATTTCACCAAAGGTGGAAATCAACGTAGCCATCATATTCATGCCTTCACTACTGGTGATGCTCAAATCATAAAGCATCTGGCATTTCGTGATTATCTAATAAAAAACAATGATGTAGCAGCGCAGTACGCATTGATCAAACATACTGCGATACTGTTATGTGAAAATGATACCCAGCGATATAGCACTTTTAAAACAGATTTCATTCACAAGCATCTTCGTCTGGCCCTTATTGATGCATAAACGCGTGCACCGGATTTACTGCCTGCTGAAACTGAATAAGTGGGTAGGGAAGAGCTGTTCCGTTAAGCCTGAGCTCTTTTCGCCCATCAGGATAGTGCCAGACATCGATATATATCCCTAGAGCACTTTGTCATACTGTACAGTCAGGGATTTTTCACACGGCGCTGTTCCCGCCATGTGAAAAATGCGGCCAAATCATCATCATTTTCAAGTGGTCGATGTACATCAAAGTCATGTCGGGGCGCTTTCGCAAAGCGCCGGTTGTAATCGGCCATAAACTCATCTGCATATTGCTTATGGGGAATCCATGACTACAAAGTTGAAATTTATCCGACTGAAAATTGAAGATGAGTTAATCCAGCCGGTCAATAATCTGGCAGGCATTCGGGATGAGTTAAGGGCCGATATAGCCAGCGAAATTATTGAGTGGTATCTGAACCAACGAAAAAATCGAGTTTAAGTGATTTTGCGCATGCGTAAATGTGAGGAAGACAAATGACAAGAACCGTTGAAAAAATCGAGTATCAACTTGAGCAGGCGCGTCCTGAGCGAGATGCCTGGCAAAAGAATCGTGGTGGCAGCCATCATTTTAAGATGGCGTGTTTGTTGGTACCAGCGCTGGAAAAGGAGCTTTCAGAGGCCGTCAGCAACCAGGCCAACGATGCCCACAAAACGCCGGATTCTATCTGACGCCATGTTAGTGCGCATAATGTATATTATGTTAAATAACATATCTGAAGGTCTTCAGTATGCACATTCCAATCTCCCTTTCCCCTTCCGTTATTACGGGAGTCGAAGGAACGAGTTACGGCAGACATACTTCCTGAAGCTTCTCCGGCTCTGCTCCCCCTCAATCAGGAAGCAGAAAAACAGCGTTCAGAAACAGTGGAAAAAAATGTGGGCCCAATATCTCCAGGCCTGGTTAAATTTACTACTGATCCACTGTTCCTGGATCTCTGGCAAAGACCCGCGCTGAAACCCCGCGACAGAAGTCTGATTACGGTCAGTGCATTAATCGCATCCGGACAGAGCGCGCAGATTGGCTATCACCTCAACAGAGCAATGGATAATGGCCTCTCTGCTGAGGAAGCTGTGTTGACGATGGTGAAGTGATTTGCAAACGGTCGCTATGTTTTGCGTGATGATAAAACCCATCAGGGATGGCTGGAGCCGTATTGTGCGCTGTCACACTGTGAAGTTAAAACTGCGTGACGCCAGCCGTCCATTGAAAACCCGTCGCCTCGGGGGAATTGACGGTGTGATATCAGCTTTAAATCTGCGCCATACCGCCGTCAACAAACAGTTCTATGGCATTGATAAAACTGGCGGCATCAGAAGCCAGAAACGCAACGGCTTTGCCGACTTCCGCTGGCTCACCAATCCGGCCCAACGGAACCTGTGCTGCCAGTGCATCAAACAGGCCCTGACGCTCTTCCTCGCCAACCAGTCCCCCTAATCCAGGCGTTTTGACCGGCCCCGGACTCACGACATTCACCCGAATACCACGCCCCTGCAAGTCCAGCGCCCATGAGCGAGCAAAGTTTCTCACTGCGGCTTTACTGGCGCTATACACGCTAAAGTTAGCCGTCCCTTTTACCGAAACGGTGGAAGCGGTGAGGATAATGGATGAACCGGCACCAAGCAGTGGCAGTGCTTTCTGGACGGTGAATAATACTCCGCGAACATTAATCCCGAAAATCCGGTCAAAATGTTCTTCGGTTATGGCACCCAGCGCCAGCATATCTCCGCCACCGGCGTTAGCAAACAAAATGTCCAGACGCCCCGACTCTTCTGCAATCTGCGCGTAAACCTTATCCAGATCGTCAAGACGGGAGACATCGGCCCGAATCCCCTTAGCCGACGTGCCGATCAACGCGATGGCCGCATCCAGTTCCTGCTGACGACGTCCGGTGATGTAGACTTTTGCCCCCTGCGCCGCCAGCTCCTGAGCACTGGCAAGACCGATTCCTGTGCTACCACCCGTGACCAGGGCAATTTTGTCTGAAAGTGGTTTACTCATTATTCATATCCTCGACGTTGTTTCGAATTGGCCGTCATTCAGCCTGTGAACACACTTTAGCCGCAGAGAAATTATTGATAAATTGGTAAAAATAGAAAACACTATTTCTACAGGTGGATAATCAGATGTCACACGGAGAAACAGAACGTGGATCAGTTAATGGCTATGCGTGCGTTTACGCGGGTGGTGGAAACCGGCAATTTTACGCGGGCAGCGGATTCACTGAATCTGCCGAATGCCACATTAAGTAAGCTTGTTAAATCACTGGAGGCCCATCTCGGTGTGCGTCTTTTACATCGCACGACCCGGCGCGTCGTCGCAACGCCAGAGGGTCAGGACTATTATGAAAAAGCCTCTCGGGTGCTAATTGATATTGAGGAAATAGACACTTCGTTTAGCGCCTCGCAGAGCAGACCTAAAGGGTATCTGCGTATTGATGTCGGCGGCTCTACCGCACGTGAGGTCCTGATCCCGGCGTTACCGGATTTTTTGCAGCGCTATCCGGAAATCAAAATCGATTTAGGCGTGTCCGATAGGCCGGTGGATCTTATTAGCGAAAATGTGGACTGTGTAATCCGTGGTGGCTCTCTCGATGACTCATCGTTGATCGCCCGTCATATTGGTGATGCCTCGATGGTGACCTGCGCTACGCCGGGATACCTGAAAGCCGCTGGCGTACCTGCGTATCCGGATGAATTAAGAAATGGACATAAGCTGGTGAGCTATTTGTCTCCGTTGACGGGCAGAGCCTTTCCTTTTCGCTTTATCGTAGAAGGTGAAATACGGGAGATGAAGACGCAGCATCACATCGGGGTTAACGAAAGTAATTCGCATTTGGCTGCGGCCGTGGCCGGAATGGGAATTATCCAGACCTTTTGCTATGCGGCGAAAGATGAACTGAACAGCGGCACACTTGTTGAGATCCTACAGGCATGGCGTCCCGCGAGTTATCCTTTTTATGTCGTCTATCCGCAGAACAGGTACATGACGCACCGGTTACGAGTGTTTATTGACTGGCTAACCGAGGTATTCCCAGCTGCACTGCGCGGTTACTGATAAACATACCTCTGACGAATTATGTATTTCACAAATGGAAGGTTCAGGGAATTAATGGAAGAACCCCCTGCCCCTACTTACCGATATCTCAAAACCATCACGGGACCCCTGACATTTAGCTACAGCTTTCTGATTTCAGTGATATAGGTAATGGCCGCGTGCTCAACGAAATTGGGCACATCTTTATATGCTTCCTGACCGATAGGTGAATCAAAGGCGGCCATCGCGTCTTCTATTGAATCAAACCACAGTTCAGAGAAACCATCGACTGGTGAATCAGGATATTTTTCACGGTCGACAGGATTGAGGACATAGCCTCTTAATCCGGGAAGCCTCAGTGTGATCGCGGTGTGAACCTCCTCCCAGTGTTTAACGAAATCCTCAAAGCTTTGTCCTTTTTTGCGGGTCAGAAAGCCCACATGTTTAAACCCTTTTACTGATGTCATCTTGTACTCCATTGATATTGATTACCTTATCTCCGGGCATTCGGAGGTAAACTGAGAAAATCACTATGATTGTTTTTTATTCCATGATAAACGGGGTTTCGTTCGCTACTATGCGGACATAGATTCAACAATGTGCGCACTGTTTTGGATTATCTTATTACCTCATTACTAAGCAATCTGAGCAGCACATGGCGCGGGACTGAAATATCTGACGGAAATTTATGCGAAGAACAGATCATCTTGGCGGTATTACTGCTTTTGTCACCACCGCCCAGCATGGCAGTTTCACCGCTGCTGCTGAAAAACTGGGGCTAACAAAATCCGCTGTCGGGAAAAGTGTCAGTCGGCTTGAAGACCGTCTCGGGTTGAAGTTGTTTCAGCGCTCGACACGTCGGCTCAGCCTAACCCCGGATGGAGAGAGATTTCTGTCCAGTTGTCAAAATGCAATCGATATTCTTGAGCAGGCAGAAGCTGAGTTGACGTCCCACATCAACCAGCCTTCCGGGCGGCTGAGGGTAGATTTACCCGCCGCTTTTGGTCGACAACGTATATTACCCATCCTGCTCGACATTACCCGACGTTATCCTGAACTGGCGCTGACGGTCACATTCAGTGAGCGATTCGTTGATCTTATCGAAGAGGGAATTGACCTCGTCATCCGAATTGGGGAACTGGCTGACAGTAGTGGTCTGGTTGCCAGAAGACTGACGACTCAGAAGCTGGTTATTTGTGCATCACCTGATTACTTGCTACACCGGGGAGAGCCTGCCAGTCCGGATGAACTTAACCAGCACCAGTGTGTAGTTGGATTTCGCCGCAATCAGCCTATTTCCTGGTTACTTAAGGAAAGCAATGGACAGATCAGTCGCTTCACACCGCCTCCGACGCATGAGTTTGGGGACGGTGATGCTATGCTTGCCGCCACCCTTGCGGGAGGTGGATTGTCACAGTTACCTTTGTGGCTGGTTGGCAAATACCTTGAAAGTGGTGAGCTACGGGAAGTTTTACCGGGTCATTCCGGTGGAGAAATGCCAATCAGTGCGTTGTGGCCAAAAAACCGCCAACTGCTGCCTAAAATACGTCACGTCGTGGACACACTGGTTAAAGCAGCAGAAGGCGGCTTGCTTGATTAATTATGCCCGTTCTTTTTGGGTATCGGACCAGAATGGATAGTCTGTATACCCTTTTTCATCGCCACCGTACATTGTTTCCCGGTTAACTTCGTTTAGTGGCCAGTCATTTGCCAGGCGTTCTGCAAGGTCCGGGTTCGCAATATAAGGCCGGCCAAATCCAATCATGTCGGCTTTACCTTGCTGAAGGTATTCTTCGGCACGTTTCTTGTCAAAACCACCGGCAATAATCAGCGGACCGTGAAATGCTGCGCGGAACTTCTCAATAAATCCTGCTGGTATAGCCTGTTCGCCAAGCGTTTTCTGGTCGCTCAGGTGAACATAGGAGAGAGAGCGTGTACTGAGCTTATTTGCCAGCAACAACCATGTATCTTCCTCACCTTCAAAGGCATGCATATCAAAGAGGCGTCCGAAAGGTGCAATACGAATCCCCGTTTTTCCTGCGCCAATCGCCTGTGAAATAGCATCAGTAACTTCAAGCGCAAAGCGAATTCGGTTTTCAGGATCAGCACCACCGTATTCGTCCTGGCGGGTATTTAACCCTCCATTAATAAATTGCTCAAGGAGGTAACCGTTAGCGGCGTGGATCTCAACGCCATCAAAACCCGCTTGAATTGGATTTTTCGCAGCCTAAACATAATCCTGAACTATGTCCTGAATCTCCGCGACCGACAATGCTCGTGGTTCAGAAACCGGTACAGGGCCTGGTTGACCGTTTTCATTTCGGGCATAGCAGGTCGAATTATTAGCTCTCACCGCAACTGAACTGACCGGAGGCTGCCCATCAATTTGCAGGCTGTGATGAGAGATTCGGCCAACATGCCAGAGCTGGATGTAAATTTTCCCGCCAGCGTCGTGAACGGCTTTCGTGGCCAGTTTCCAGCCTTCAATCTGCTCATCGTTATAAATGCCAGGAGTAAAGAGATACCCCTGCCCTTGCACAGAAATCTGAGAGCCTTCAGTGATAATAAGCCCTGCGGATGCTCGCTGTTGATAATATTTTGCCGTCAGTTCGTCCGCAGTATCACCGACAGTCGCGCGTGAGCGAGTCATTGGTGCCATTACGATGCGATTTGCCAGTGCGGTGTCCCCTGCTTTAAATGGTGTAAACAGCTTGTCCATTTCAATCTCCTTAAATAAAGAAACCATAATGGTTGCCGGGACACCAGAAGTGAACATCTGTTTATTCCGAACAGATGTTCCATAAATTCTACTTTAACCTGCGGATTGCATTTCTGTCAGACCAGAGCCTGCTGTACCTGCGGTGACATAGCCTCAACGGCTCCTCACTCCCAGCAAACCATATAACCTTGCTTTCTGTCTTCCCCGTGCCAGGAGCGGACATTTGATCATACGTGATGTGTCGGATTTCATATATACTACACATGATTATCACCTTCCTACATTAAGGAGAATGGCATGTCAGTTTCTGCACGTAATCAATTGTCCGGCACAGTATCCGCAGTCCATTCCGGCTCCGTTAACGATGAAATTGAAATCTCCCTTAATGAAGGCGGAACTCTTGTTTCTGTGGTAACCAGTAAAAGTAGAATCAGGCTCGGCCTGGAGCAAGGAAAAGAGGTAGTTGCGCTGATTAAAGCCCCATGGATTATTCTTGCTTCTGACGATAACAGATTATTGTTTTCAGCCCGTAACCAGTTTTTAGGCCAGGTCACCTCACTTGAAAAAGGCGCAGTAAACGCAACCGTTCATATTCTGACAGATGACGGATCAAATCTTACCGCAGTCATTACGAACGAAAGCATGAAGGAGATGGATATCAGCGAAGGCAAAAGAATTATTGCCCTGATCAAAGCTTCTTCTGTGCTGCTTGCGGTGAAAAAAACCTAAAAAAACCAACCGATAAAAAATGCTACACAGAAAGTTTCATTGCAAGCGTCCTAATTCAAGCCACCAGAATATCCAATGTTAAAATAGTGTAAAATTTTATCCGTTCTGAATTCCAGAAAGAATTCTGCCATGATCTCCCTGTCAAGATTGTACTGTCTCGTCAGTCTTCCCGCTTCAAGAGCTGCAACGCTTTTCTCCCCTGTTTTCTGTTCCAGCTGATAGCAATAGCCGATTACAAACCCACGTATATAGTCATTACAAAATTTCCCAGGCATCGTTTCAGAACAGGGACCAGCCATGTTCACACCCTTCATCAGGCCTTTTCCAAAATGATTATTCATACCATCCCCCTCCAATCGCTATATAAGAAACTATATAACGATTGGTTTTTTTTTGAAGTACCCCGTAAGAACTTCTCCAGCAATATTGCTTTAGAATTACCTTAGAGACTTTACGAACACACCATTGAAAGGTGTCCTGAACAATACTGATAAGGGACGAAGCGAAGCATCTCTTGTAGCAGTGTCAGGCTCCTATAGGTAGATATCCCTGCCACTCCGGAAGATCGCGACATCCTGTTTCACAGGGTGTCAGATGAATAAACAATTCTCCGACCTTTTCAAGCAACAGGCAGTCGTCAACTTCTTTTAAATTGTCCTTATGCTGTTGATCGACATCGCAGAGGAGCGTCTGCAACGCTTTATCTTTAGCCTGGCGGGCATTTTCGGCGACGAATAGATCGTATTCATGCAGTTCGGCAAGTGTATCCGGCCTGTAACCGCCCGCATTGACGAAAAATAATCTCTGTGTGGTTTGGGGAGGCTCCGGAGAAAGCGAGACCGAAAACCCGTCGGCCCAGGTAACACGGCTATAACCATCAATATGAATTTTATCACTATCGCCAAACCATGCTTCGCGCAACGCTGGCCATGCATCCTCAGGAGCGCTGGCTGCAACAAACTGAATGTCATGCACTTCAATATTTGATTTACCGGCGTTTCCGCCGACATAAAACATATATAAATTCATACATACCTCTGGAATAATAATTTCGCTATATATTTAACTATATAACGAATTAGGCTACAACTGTGCAACAGGTTTTGATGACGATGAATTCAAGATTCTGGTATGAGGGTTGGCGCTCAGAATTATCATTTTTATCGGCATGCCGGTGGTATGGCGGCAGACGCGAGCCATCGGCTATAAACGGTTGATGGGTGAAAGACTGGTGATGATTCCTCTACTGACGCCTCTACTGGCTTTCCCTGTTGGTGCTACGCTGGTGCTGGCTGCTACCGTGACACTCACCTGTCGATGATCTGCTTTGGTCCCGGAAGACGAATCGCAAGGTAATAAAAAGCTCACTTGAAATTCCGTTCTTCGCTCAAAGCTGCCTGTCAGCCCCTGTTTTAAGTATTCAATTACAGATCATTATCCAAGGCGCGATATACGCGACCTGGCCTCGTCAAGGTGGCTACGTAACGCCGCAAGGCATGGGCCAAAATTGTCGGAGAAGCGGCTGCAATCACGGGCTAACGCGAAAAAGTTCTCAGCCAGTTCCAGTGCCTCCCGCCAGATGTCCCCGCTGATCACTTCAAGTAGTGTCGCCGGTCGAAGTGTATTCACTATTTCGCCTCCTGATTTAGGGGCAAAACCCATTGGCAGAATGTCGTAGGGTGGCGCAAGGTGGTATGGGCGGCCATGGCCACTGATGAACGACAGGTTCCCGTGGTGCATGTCGGTATTGCCGATCAGCATCCCAAATGCCCAAAGTCGTGCCGTGCCAATGGCGGCATCAGCATGAACATATCCCTGCTTCACCAGCTCATTAACCAGAATCGGCCAACAGTCCCTCGCTCGACCGACAAACTCCGCCTCCAGAGCCCGTAAAGAAAAAAGGCCTATACGGCCTAGTGGGCCTACGCGGTCAAACCGGGGGATCTCGAGGAAGCGCTGTCCTCCAAAATCAAACACCGCTGTTTCTACGCCAAGCACTTTTAACGCAAGATGTTCAGCCTGTAGCAGATCGCGCCAGCGTTCGCTTATGGGGTTATCGTCCCGAGCTGTGAATTTCACTAGCACATGCCCACGTTCCGTGTAGGTGCAAAATTTTGGCTGTTCACCGCCAGCAGATGAACCCGGTGCCTCACCAGAGCTAACAGCCAACGCTAGCGTGGGATATGTTGTGGCTCGATCGACGGGAGTAGGCAATGGCATCTCCAGGAATTGGTTTCTTGCCTGTTCTCCTATTAATAGATTCCCCACCGCATCGTGCCCATGAGCCAGCAAGGCTCTAATAACATCAGTATCTGTCCAGTCTTCTGGATTAGAAGACAAGCCAAGCTCGGCTGAATATGTTGATGCATACGCTCGCCCAAGATACCCCTGCGGTCGCATGTCAAATAGCCACCATGGCAACCCGTCACTATGGATACACAGTTTGTCAGTCTGCTCCATGACAAACCCGTCTGGATGAACCGGAATGAGTTTACCTAGTGGTTTTACTTGCCCCTCTTCAGTTATGCGGTAAATAGGGGCGGAACTAAACCCGCGAAAAGCGTCGCGTAAAGCATATTGAATAGATGAACCTGAACCAATTCGAACAACATCATCACCTAATGCCTTTAACGCCCTGGACATAGTAGGTTGGCTAACACCAATAATATCAGCAAGTTGCACAGCAGGCATTGGCCCCTGGTGTAGCAATTGGCGTATCGTATCCGAACGATTAGACATAGCGATGAATCACTCAATGAATAGATAGATGAATAGATGAATGAATAGGTAATCTATCAGTTATTTTGTAGCGTGTCATCGTTGCAGAGCACTTCTGGCTTTATCAGTAAGTGCATGAACCCTTTTGCAAGGAGGCCTATATTTAAGGATAATTTTCACAGTGACCAGTGAGAGCGTTATGGTAAGGAAGAAGATTATACAGCAGCTCCTGGAGTGGATTGAGTGTAATCTCGAACACCCGATTTCAATTGAAGATGTCGCCCAGAAATCGGGCTACAGCAGGCGCAATATCCAGCTATTGTTCAGTAGTATTGTGCATATGCCTTTGGGCACATACATCCGCAAACGAAGACTTTGCCGGGCTGCAATTCTGGTCAGGCTCACAGCAAAATCAATGCTGGATATTGCTCTCAGCTTGCATTTTGATTCACAACAATCGTTCAGCCGCGAGTTTAAAAAAATGTTCGGATGCTCACCGAGAGAGTACCGACATCGCGATTTTTGGGATCTGGAATATATATTACCCCCCTTATTATCGCGTAATGACGAACGGCCAAAATGTAAATTAATCCACATCCCTGAAACCTGTTTCTATGGTGAGTCATTCAAGTATGACGTTGAGATAAAAAATACACCGTCAGAAGAAGAAGTTAAAATCCGCCGAAATCAATTAGCTAAAGATCTGAAAAAATACAAACAGGATATCTACTACATAACCAGCTTTAAACCATCGACGAAGTCCGTTGGTTTGCTAACAGTTGAAACCTTTGCCGGTAGCAAAGACAAAGACAGCGATGTGGATATACTTAAGGAACTGCGTATTACTGAGGGGCTTTACGCCTCTTTTCATTATGAAGGCCGTTGGGAAGACTATGCTAGCTGGGTGCACAGCCTTTACCTGAAGGTACTGCCTGCTGAAGGATTAGTGAGAGTCAATGGCTGCGATATTGAACGCTTCAACCACAATACATGTGGCCTTGAAAATGAGAACAACAATATTGCCTGCGACATATTTATTCCCGTTCGACCAAAAATTAATTGATGGTAATGACCCTACCCTGACCGCCTGAACCGGCATCAGGGTAGGATTGTTAGCGGGTAATAACGCTCAGGCTTTGAACATTATTATCGCTCTTGCTACTGCTCGTTTCGTATTCTGGAGACCATTATTTTATATCCTCCTCGCTTTCGTCAGTTTCAGGAGCCACAGCATTAATCTTAACCGTCACTGGGTTTATTTCGTAACCGCCATAAGTCCAGGCACTGATTGTGAGCTGGTATTCACCAGGCTTACGCGTGCTAAATTCCAGCGTCCTTTTCCCGGAAACGAAATGTTCACTCTTATTTGGCGAAATCTTGTAATCGCTCTCAGTGACGTCTTGCGGCGCAGTGACTTCAATGTCAAAGGTACCACCTACCGGGTTAACGCCAGCCATCAGACTCAGCTCCAGTGTTGCGGTCGATTCACCATCAGCAACCAAATCAGCAACATCCTCAAGCGTTGCGGTCAGTTTTGCATTGATTTCATCGGCTATAAATTTGGCTTCCGCTGTCTTAGTCGACTGCTGGCCATCAGTTCGCACAACTTTGGCTGTTAGCGTATAGGTTCCCGCGATGGTGGTGGTGGCAGTGAACACTGCCTGGCCTTTCTCATCGGTAGTCGCCTTCCCTTCCGAATTGATCACTAATCCTTCCGGGCTGGCAGTCAACGTCACATCGCTGCCTTGCAACACATTGTTATTTGCGTCCTTAACCGTCACTTTATATGTCTGTTTTGTTTTACCGTCGGCTTTAGCCGCGTTATTAACGACCACGATATCAGCGATTGTTGCCGTCGCTTTGTCGCCCACAAACGTGATTGCTTTCGGTGCCGATGGCTGGCCATTTGCTGCCGACGCGGTCACTTCATACGTTCCGGCGGTCACGGAGACAACCTTCAGCTCAGCGTTCCCATTCTTATCGGTATAGACATGGTTACCCTGCCCTTCAGGCATTTTAACTCCTTTAGGCAAATTAAACGTCACTAGCGTATCAGGGACAGGATTGTCCAGCTTATCGCGGACGCTCGCCGTCAGCGTAAAGAAGTCAGTGCCGTTGGCCGTTTTTTCACCGGTACTATCCACCTGAAGGCTGGCCTGCCCGGAGCTGGCATCCGCCTTATAGGTAATGGTTGCTTTATGGTCATGCCCGTTAACAGAAACGGTAAACTCGCGTTCTCCCGCTACCGTTGAGGTCAGCTCAACATTGACTTTACCGTTCGCATCCGTGGTTAAGGAATTACCCGCTTTGCTGCTCATTCCTTCTGGCAGTGTCAACTCCACGCTTTGATTTTGCAGTGGGTTGTCGTATTTATCGGTAACGGTAAGCACAACCTGGTTAGCGGCCTGACCATCAGCCAGTTGACCGTCAACCTTCACCTCAATGCTACTAACATCAGCCAGAGAACTATCGCCGGTTACGTTCAGTGATTCCGGTTGCTGTGCGGCATCTTTCCCGTTAACACGTGGCATCACGGTAAGTTGACCTGCAGTTGAACCGAGGTTTAGTGTCGCAACCCAGGTACCATCGCCCTTCGCTGACCACTCGCCTACAGAGGGTTTGTCTGTGCCAGTGTTAGCTGCACCACCAAATACAAGCGTTTCAGGTTTCATATCGCTGATAAGGTTACCGTACGCATCCTTAGCGGTGAAAGTCAGCTCCGTAGACTTTTTAACCGTCGGTGTCTTATTGTCAGCAACAATCGTGGAATTGGCAGCCGAAAGCGCTCCCGCCATCACCGTCAGTTGTAAAGCCTCAGTGACCGCCGGTCGGCCGTTGAACTGCGGCATAACGCCAAGATCGCCAATTTTACCCCCGGCGGTAAGCGTAGCCGAGTAGGTACCGTCGCCGTGATCAACCCAGGCGGAAACTGTAGAACCCTCCGCAGCGCTACCTGTCAGGTTTGTGGAAAATGAAAGGCCGCGAACAGCATTACCATATTCATCCTTCGCGAAAAGTGTCAATTTCGTGCTTTCTTCTGTTTTTAAGCTGGAGACCTCAGCAGATATTTGTGAATTGTCTGGCGATAAAATATCTGCCCCTACGGTCACTTTTCCGGCCTGTGCGGCGGCATCCTGACCATTCAGCTTCGGCATAACAATCAATTCACCCGCAGTGGTCCCCAGCGAAATCTGTGCGCTCCAGCTGCCATTCCCGTTATCCGTCCAGCCAGAGACAGAAGAGCCAGTAGCGGCATCGCCTGTTAATTCCGTGTTATCCGGACTGACGTTGCTCACCTGATTGTCATACGCATCTTTTGCCACCCAGCTTGCCGTCACAGTACCGCCAACGGTTGGGTTCTCCGGATTCAGGGTGATTGTTGAGTGTGCTGCATCAACCGGCCCGGCGACAAAACTCAACGTCTCCTGTAACGACCCCAGTTGATACTGTTCGCTAAATGCCTGCACCGTTATCTTCCCGGCGCGGGTAGATGAGACCGTTGCGGTGTAGACTCCAGGTTTAATCTCTGTAACGTTGCCAACGTTAACGCCGCGGCTATCTTGCGGAACGAAGCGCAGGCGGCTGGCTTCACCACTAACCGGGTTACCCTCTGTATCAACCGAGGTGAGTGTCAGCGTGTATGATTGCAACCCGTCGGCAACAACATCGGTGGAATGCTCATCTGCTTTGAGAGTCGATTCGGCGACATCCATCATGGTGGCGCGCAATTCGGCAATAACGCTTTTTCTCACTCCATCTACATCAACGATAATAGTGGCTTCTCCGGAAAGTGTGCCGGTAGTGAAGATTGCTTCATACTCACCATTATCAATTTCCCTGACCTCACCGATCTTTGGTTGCGCCTGCAACTGACTACGGCTGCGGGTCACGATATTGCCAGCGGGTTTGAACGAAATCTCCGTCTTGATCTGATCTTTCATCCCGACTATTGGCTGGCCTTCCGCGTCGCGCAGAGTCAGTCTGAGGGGCATTTGTTCGGTGCCATTGGCCAGCATTTTAATACTGCTCTGGCCTCCAAGAGTCAGGGTAGTACGATCGGTGCTAACCCCAGCGCCTGTGATGACCACCTCCGTTTGTGCGCGTTTCGACGCGTTACCTTTGGTATCGTAAGCTACAGCCGAAATCGCGTAACGGTTGTCTTTCCCCGCTTGAAATGTCGGGAGCTTAATTTCCCACTGATTGCCCTGACCAGTAATTTTGCCTCCCGCAGCGAGTAAGGAAGGAGCCTCCCATTGCACACTTTTAAGCCCGTGAGTCGCTTTACTGACGACCAGACCTAATGAGACCGTTTGCCCACCCTTACCTTCAATGCGATTAGGCAGCGCGATGCGGATCACCTCGGCTTTGCGGTACTCAAGAACAATATTGTTATTTCGTTCAACAAGGTCGTAGCGGCTACCAGCCAGCACTCGCCGTTCGCGAACGTTATCGCTATCAAGCTGTTTAGCTAACGATTCGCCAATACGATAATTAACGTCCAGACCAAACCGGGTTTCGTTCTCACCCCCCTTGCCCTGCTTATGTTCTGCACTCAGGGTCAAAAGCGGGATCGGTGTGTAGTTAATCCCGGCGGAAATTGCATGTGGATCTTTCTGCCGCTCATCCTTACCAAACAGACCTACCTCATCGCCGTAGTACTGCTCATACATGAGGCTGGCGCCGAGTTGCGGATAGGCAGGGAGATATCCTTCAGCACGAACATCCCAACCATTAGCCGGACGTTCCTGATAATCCTCAACGTCAGGAGAGTTTTTCCATTTTGATACCCGAAGATAACCATTTGCGCTGAGTTTCAAATAATCGCGCCAGTATTCGCTACCAATACCAACGCGTGTATGGCTGCGCGAAAGGTCATGATCGATAAACGTGTTAACGCCTGCCATCCAGTCGTTACCGGAAAAATGGCGCCAGCCAAAACCAATATTTGACTGAGTGCGATCATCGGTACGGTGTATTGCCCCCTGAGTGAACAACATATCCGTTGGGGTATCATAAAAAGGATAAAGCATTTCCAGCGAAGAATCCTTCAGCGAGAAATCCTTATCAACATTCAGTTTCACACGAGCAGTACCATATTTGCCGAGCCATTGCTGAATTTCCTGGTTTGCCTTTGCCGTGGCCATCCCGGTGATGAAATTACGCGTGGCATCGCTGTCAGGCTGGCCGCTTAAAAAGGTCCCGGCATTAGATGCCAGAGAGGCAACATTTTGCTCGATGGTATTGCTGGATTCCGTATTTTCTGTACCCAGCGGCAATTGGGACGCAATAGGGGCATGCGCTGCCATTGCCGGGGTAAAGGTTACCGCCAGCGGAAAAAGAACCTGAACAGAAATATTTGCCCATGCCACGCAGCGTGCCAGGGCTGAATAGCGAAATCGTGGTAGCTGATAATCTTTTTTATGACATGACATTGAGATAATTTCCTGATGAACGAATTAACGAACATGAGCAAACGCTAATAGCAGCGTCTGCTCGTCAGAAAAACCGGGCATGTCCCGGTTTCCTTTTCCGCAGAAAAGGAAATACCTTGATGAAAGGACATAAATTATAAATGCAAATACTCGCTCAATTTGAGCGAGTAGCATGTAACCAGACTCTGGTGTTTTTCGGCGGGATTATATTTTTATTGATGAATATAAATTTAGCATTTTGTGCAAACCAAAAATTAAACGAACCAGGGCGCCAGTTGAGTTTCTAACCGCGCGCATCATCTCTATTGCAAATTAAATTTTGACACTTTAAATCCGGGTATTCTCTAATTAATACGTGTGTTGAAATAGCCAAAATTAACTTACTCAACCCGCTGAAAAATAGGTATCACAGCATCATTCAGCAACCACTTGCCGAAATTCTCATTAATGGCAAATTGCTATAAAGTTTATCAAAATATTGCACGAAGGGATTCAGCGCGCGGGCCTGCTATCGGTCCAGCGCGCTGTGCAATTAACCGCTATTGCCTTCTGAAGAGCGCAATGCTGCGCCCTTCGAGTTCAAAATCCTTTTCACGGTTAATAACCAGACCTGGTTTAGCGGTTTCAGAAGTGGAGAGTTCCAGTACCCAGCCGCCTTCACCGAATTGCGGAATGCGAAACGGTACATTGCCTTCGAAGGAGTTAATTAACATCAGCACATCGTGCCAGATCCCCTCTTCTTCTTGCAAATCGCTGCGCCCAAGGTAAACCCCCAGTGTCGTACCCTCTTCCCACTGTTCCGGCAACTGGAAACCACCTCCGGCGTTAAACCACTTGATATCCATACCATCACGCCAGCTTTCCCGGCGCAATAGAGGTTGTTCGGCTCGTAGCTTGATGACCTGTCGTGTGAAATTACGCAGCGCCTCAGCGCTTGCCGGGAGATTATCCCAGTGCACCCACGAAATCTCGCTATCCTGGCAATAACCGTTGTTGTTACCCAACTGACTGCGGCCAAATTCATCGCCAGCCAGTAACATCGGTGTACCGTGAGAGAAAAACAGCGTCGCTAACAGATTACGTTTCTGACGCTCGCGCAGCACATTAATGCCTTCGTCGTCCGTTGGCCCTTCAACACCGTAATTATATGAACGGTTGTCATTATGGCCGTCGTTGTTATCCTCGCCGTTAGCTTCATTATGTTTTTCGTTATAGGCAACCAGATCATTAAGTGTGAAGCCATCATGTGCGGTAATAAAATTAACGCTCGCCCAGGGACGGCGGCCTCGTTGATCATAGAGATCACCTGAGCCCAGCAGACGCGCCGCAAAATCGGATGAGACGCTATCACCCTTCCAGTATTCACGCACCGTATCGCGATACTTATCATTCCACTCAGCCCACCCCGGTGGAAAGCCGCCTACCTGATAACCGCCAGGACCAATGTCCCACGGCTCCCCGATAAGCTTCAACCGTGACAGCACCGGATCCTGTGTCATGGCATCAAAAAAGCCGCCTCGTTGGTCGAACCCCTCCGGTTCGCGGCCAAGAATGGTGCCCAAATCAAAGCGAAACCCGTCGATATGCATCGATTCGGCCCAGTACCGCAGCGAATCCATCACCATTTGCAGTACCCGTGGATGCGAGGTGTTCACCGTGTTACCCGTTCCGGTGTCATTAATGTAATAGCGGTGCTGTTCAGGCATTGTGCGGTAGTAAGAGAAGTTGTCGATCCCCTTAAAAGCCAGCGTCGGGCCGAGTTCATTCCCCTCTGCCGTATGGTTATAGACCACGTCGAGGATCACTTCGATACCGGCATCATGAAATGCTCGTACCATGTCGCGGAAGCCCTGGATCCCCTGCGGTCCATAGTAGCGAGAGGCTGGGGCAAAAAATCCGAGCGTATTGTATCCCCAGAAATTTTTTAGCCCTTTATCCAGCAGATGTTGGTCATCCGGGAACCAATGCACCGGCAGTAGCTCAACGCAAGTGATCCCCATACTCTTGATGTAATCTACCGTCGCTTTATGTCCCATCCCTTCATAAGTGCCGCGTAATTCGGCGGGCAGCGCGGAATTCAGCTGTGTGAATCCTTTCACATGCGTTTCATAAATCACCGCTTTCGGCCAGGGAATAGAGGGACGATGACTGTCATGCCAGTCAAACTCATTGGGATCGATAACACGACATTTCGGGGTAAAAGGCGCACTGTCACGCTCATCAAAGCTCAAATCTTTATCTTCACTTAGCAGATCATAGGCGAAGTGCGCCTCGTTCCACTCAATGTCACCCACAAGTTCGCGAGCGTAAGGGTCAATCAATAGCTTATTCGGATTAAAGCGGTGACCATTTTCCGGATCATAAGCGCCATAAACACGAAAACCATATAACGCCCCCGGCTTTAGCCCTGGTACATAACCATGCCAGATCTCATGGGTGTATTCCGGTAACTCAAGCCTGGCAATCTCCTGCTGGCCACTCGGGTCGAACAGGCAAAGTTCCACACGTTCAGCATGGGCAGAAAAGAGTGCGAAATTAACGCCCTCGCCATCATAATTTGCACCAAGAAGCTGATAATTCCCCGCAACGATTTGAAAAGGCTTGTTTGACATATATCCCTCTTTATCTCATAACGAGACTTTTACGTATTACAACCATTTTTGACGTATGTATCCCAACACAATCATATGCTTATCAATATTACTGGCGAAAAATCCCCGGCTGACTGCGGGGTAAACCGTTCGCTCAGCACAATCTCTTTCCCGCTCAGAATGTCGCGATAACGACGGTTAGCCAGCTCCTGGGGTAAGGCAATTTCTGCCTGCATTAGACCTGTTCCATCGTCCATAGCAGCAAAAACCAGACGTGGAGCAACCAGAATTAGCGCATCATTTTGAGCCAGCCGTGCATAGGCGATGACGTTATCCGCCTGCTGACCTGTGGCGCGAAGTGGCAAATAATCACTGCGGCGAAACAGCGCGGCTCGTTGCTGACGCAACTCCAGCATCGTCGCTATCAGGTGTTGTTTAAGCTGCCCGTTTCTCCACCCTTCTGGTGAATAGAGCGCTGACTTACCATTTTCAGCCAGTAGCCGCTCCAGTGCCGGAAAGTCGGGGCCAAGTCGGTTATCGGGATCAACAAGGCTGAAATTCAGCGCTTCGCTACCCTGATAGATATCCGGCACGCCGGGAGCCGTCAGTTTAATAGCTGTCTGGGTCAGGCTATTGACCAGCCCGGCATGAATAAAGGGTTGCAGTGCAGTGGTGAAATCCTGCAAAAATAGTTGATTGTCCGGCGATAACAGATAGCGGACATAATCAAGGACCGCTGCTTCATAGGCATCATTGGTATCCGCCCAGTCGGTACGCTGTTTTGCTTCACGCAGAGCCTTCTCAATAAAGGCCACAAAACGCTCCTCCAGAGCCTGTAAGCCCGCCACATCATCAGGTTTGAGGTCTACCGGCCAGACGCCTGCCAGCGCCTGATAGATCATCCAGGTTACCGCAGGCTTAGGTGCTGCGCCGTCATCCAGTAAGACAACTTTGCCCGCGTTCATCTGCCGCCAGCGAGCGACACACTCAGCCCAAAGCTGGGGGGCCTCAGTCAACGTATAGAGCCTGGCCCGCGCATCTTCGCCACGTTTAGTGTCATGAGTCGAGGTGCTGGAAAGCGCATCGGGTTGCTGTAACAGGCGCGCTTTCATCTCTTGATGGAAGCGGTTCAGGTAGAAAGCATGGGGTATTGGCTCTGCCCCAACCTCATTAAGCGCCAGATCCATGTTCTGACGAAAAAAGAGCGTATCCTCCACCGATTTCGCCATCAGCGGCCCGGTTAACTGCTGAAAACGCGTACGGAAGACAGCAGCCTCTGCCCGGACGGCGGCGGCTACGTCGCCGGTAAGAATATGTACAATAAAATCAAGTGCACGGGTGTCGGGGGCATAGTTACCGTTGCGCACTTTATCAGCCACTTTATACAACAGCGCGCGGTCTGCCTCAGGTAACCCTTGTGCTGTTCCATAAGTCCGGTATACCGGGAAAGCAATCAGCAACTCGCGCAAGGCCTGTCGAACATTTGCTTCATTTAGCTCGCTGTGTTCCTCTTCGGCGATTTTCATTGCCAGCGCCAGCAGACGCGTGAACTCCCCCTCAAAGTTACGATCGACCATCAGAAACTTAGCCGCTCGCAGTTCTGCCCTCATATCAACGGGTTTACCGACCACCTCATCATAAGCCTTGCGCAGCAAGGGAATGTTTTCATCATCGACCAGCACATCGGAGAGTGAAGCAATAAATTCATAGCCTGTCGTCCCGGAGATCGGCCAGTCAGCTGGGATCTGTTCATCTTTGCCGAGAATTTTTTCCACGGTGATGTAGCAATCCGCTCCGGCTTGCTGGCGCAGGCGTTGCAGATAGGCTTTCGGATCGGCCAAGCCATCAATATGATCCACGCGCAGCCCATCAACCGCGCCGCTGTGCACCAGTTCAAGGATTAACTTGTGGGTATCATCAAACACCTGCTCATCTTCAACTCTGACGCCTACCAGCCCGGTGATTTCGAAAAAGCGACGATATGAAAGGTCCCGCGCCGCATCCCGCCAGCTCATTAACCGCCACGGTTGTTGCTCATGCAGTTGCGCAATTTTTTCTTTATCGGTGAGTTGCAGAACCTCCTCTTCACGCCCCTGCCAGCTTTCCGGCGTTAACGGGTAGAAGCTTTCATAATAGCTCAGCGCCGGTTTACCGGTTTTCGTATCACGTTTGATACAGATCTCGCCGTTTTTCAGCGCATTTTCGAAGGTATCGCCGAGGAAAGGCAGGGTCAGGCGACGCGACCAGTCAATATCGAAGTGGTGGGCATAGCGGCTCTTTTCACCCTGCTCAATCACATCTCGCCACCACGGGTTCTCCAGTGAAGCGGCCATATGATTAGGCACAATATCCAGGATAAGCCCAAGCCCGGCCTGTTTCAGGACTTGCACCATACGATCAAAGCCTGCGCGCCCACCCATCACCGGATCGATTTCGTTCGCATTTGTGACATCGTAACCATGCGTTGAATCGGCGGTGGCGGTAAATATCGGCGAAGCGTAAAGATGGCTAATACCTAGTTGCTTAAGATAGGGAATCAGTTCGGCGGCGCGATCGAAAGTCATGCCATTGCGAAACTGAATACGGTATGTTGCGGTTGGTATCATTTCCGGGCCTCCTTTGCCGCCAGACGAACAGTGATTGCGTTTTGCGCCAGTGCTTCGCCTTCCGTCGGCCAGGCGAAAATAGTCTCCCCCGGCAGTTCAGGCAACGGCTGCAGGTCCTCACCCACATTCAGCGCCATTGAGAGCGTGCCCAGCGGGAAATCCCAGCGCACAGCGATAAAACCGGGCGCAGTCTTGACGACGTTACCGCCGGTACTTTTAGCTGTAGCCAGCAGTGGTACGATATGTTTATGTCGAAGCCGCAATAACTGGCGAGAGAACGCCAGCCACTGTTTGCCCTCTTCACTGTCGCATTTTTTCCAGTCCAGTCTGGAACGTTCAAATGTCTCGTGTGCGTTAGGATCGGGTACTCTCTCGTCTTCATGCCCGGCATGGCCTTTAAACTCTTTTGCCCGCCCTTGCCGCACAGCTTTCGCTAAATCGCCGCGAAAATCCGTAAAGAAGAGGAATGGGTTCGTTTCTCCATACTCTTCTCCCATAAATAACAGCGGTATATGCGGCGAAAGCAATAACGTTGCCAGTAACACTTTAGTACATTCACTACCCGCCAGCGCAAGCAGTCGCTCTCCCTGTGCACGATTGCCCACCTGATCGTGGTTCTGAATAAAATCGACAAAAGCTACTGACGGCTGATTACGGCTATCCACCCCGCGTCTCCTGCCGCTGTGAGAAGATCTTTCACCCTGGTAAGCAAAGCCTTCAGTCAGTGCTCTGGCGATCAGTTTCTCTGGCTGATCAGCAAAATCAGCGTAGTAAGCGTGTGTTTCGCCGGTGGCAAGCACATGAATAGCATTGTGGAAATCATCATTCCACTCTCCGGTAAACAGCGGCGTCGAGCCATCTTCTTCACGGAGATGGAGGAATATAACGTTACGGCTATCTTCGGTGGTCAGGTGAACGAAACGATCCGTGATCCCGGCGCGAATACGTTCGGCAATCTCAATCAGCACATGCTTCTCAGCACGGTCTTCAATCTGATCGATGGCGTCGAAACGTAGACCATCCAGGTTGTACTCTTGCAGCCAGTATAGCGGCGCTTCAACGATATATTGACGCGTCGCGTCTACGTCATAAGCGATACCGGCGCCCCACGGGGTATGCCGTTCTTTCTGAAAGAAGTCTGGTGACAGCAGCGGCAAGTAGTTGCCTTCAGGGCCAAAGTGGTTCAGTACAATATCAAGCACCACCGACAGGCCATACCCATGTGCGGCATCGATAAAAGCTTTGAAATCATCCGGGCTACCATAAGCCGAGTGCGGTGCATAAAGCAGCACGCCATCGTAGCCCCAGCCACGGTTACCGCCAAACTGCGCGACCGGCATAATCTCAAGCATGGTGATTCCAAGTTCCACCAGGTACGGTAGCCTGGCAATCGCGGCTCTGAAGGTGCCCTGAGGGGTAAACGTACCAATATGCAGTTCATAGACGACCGTCTCTTCCCATCGACGCCCCCGCCACTGATTGTTCTGCCATAAGTAATGATACGGATCTATCACCAACGAAGGGCCGTTGACATCAGTTTTCTGCGCCCTCGAGGCAGGGTCCGGGACGACAGAACCATCTGCGAGGACAAAATCATATTCTGCCCCCGGTTCGATATTATAGACGATCGCTTCGAACCAGCCCTCTCCTGCGGGTTCCATGTCAACCTCGCTAGCTGCAAGGCGTAGCGTTATGCTCTGCTGCCCCGTCGCCCATAAGCGAAATCGAACGCTGCCGTCAGCGTTATATTCAGCACCCCATGTTGTAGCGAATGATTTGGTTACCATGCAATTACCTCACCAGGATGTCATGAAAATCAATCATAGACGGTTATACAAATATTGATGGGGTACAGGGAAAATGGTCGGGTTGCTCAGGGCAATTAAGAGTGGTGTTTAACATACAAAATCAAAAAGTTACCCGTTTTGCGGGTAACTTTGCTACCTTCAGCGTTCAGCACGATAAGCTTCAGGTCTCTGTCACTTTAGCGATCTGCCGAGTAGGCAATATCACGCTGCGCTTCGATCTCTTTCAGACGTGCGGAAAGTGTCTCCAGCAAACGGTCATAGGCGATACTGCCAAGCGGCACACGCAGCGGCGGCGCTGGCGCATCGCCAACAGAAATAATGGCATCAACGGTACGCTCGGCATCGCCTTTGAGTTCGAACGAGCCGTCGGCCAGGCTGCGACGCACTTCGCCGGCAGGTGTCGCCTCATAGGCTGCTATAGGTTCTGCATGATCAAGCCTGCTGCCAAAATCAGTCTCCGTCGGGCCGGGTTCGGCGATCACTATCTCAATGCCAAAGGGCCTGACCTCCTGCACTACCGCTTCGAGAAAGCCTTCGATACCCCATTTGCTGGCGTGATAGAGACTAAAGTTAGGATACGCTATCTGCCCACCGACGGAAGAAATCTGAATAATTCTCCCCCCTTGTTGTGCCCGGAGTTTCGGTAATACTGCGCGAATCAACTGAATAGAACCGACCAGATTCGTGGCAAGTTGCCGCTCAATCTGGGCATCACCTACCTCCTCTGCCGCACCGAAAAGCCCGTAACCTGCGTTGCTGACCACGCGCTGGATTTCGCCACAGTCGGTAAAAGCTCTATCCAGTTCGCGGCGCATCGCCGCAGTGTCCGTGATATCGAAGTAGCAGACATAGAGTCTGTCGCCGTATTGTGTTTGCAAATCAGTCAGTGAACCGGGGCGGCGAATACAGGCCACCACTTTATCGCCACGCATCAGCAGCTTGCGGGTCATCGCTAAGCCAAAACCAGAAGATGCCCCAGTAATTAGCCAGGTTTTCATAACTGCCTCCATTAACTCAACATTGAATGGATAGCTTAATCAGCACTCGCTGCTATGATAAGAGTCAACAATCCGCATGCCGTGGTGATAAAATTTCAACAATGAAAAACATAAGTCTGGCCGATTTGAAAGCGTTTATGCTGGTGGCGCAGCAGCGCAGTTTTCAACGCGCCGCCAGTGAAATCGGCTTGTCGCGATCCTCTCTTAGCCACACGATGCGCTCGCTGGAAGCCCAGCTTGGCGTGCGTCTGTTACATCGTACGACACGTAGCGTGTCGTTAACGCCTGATGGCGCGGAGTTGCTGCAACGGCTCACTCCCTTACTGAATGAACTGGATGAGGTGCTGGATACCACCCGCTTTGGTGCTCAGCAACTACGCGGTACACTGCGCATCAACAGTAATGAAGTCGGCGCACGCTGGCTGTTACAGTATGTTGTCCCCTCGTTTCTACACAATCACCCGCACGTACATCTGGATTTGGTGACCGAAGGCCGGCTGGTGGATATTATCGCGCAGGGGTTTGATGCGGGTGTCCGGCTGTTAGAAGCAGTACCGCGGGATATGATTGCCGTGCCGTTTGGCGGGTCTGTTCGCTTTATTGCCATTGCCTCACCGCACTATCTTCAGCGTGAGGGCCGCCCGCAAACACCTACAGATTTGCTTAACCATCACTGTATCTGCCAGCGCCTGCCGGGTGGCTCGCGTTATCGCTGGGAGTTTGTAGAGAACGGCAAACCGCTCAATATCGATGTTCCCGGTAATTTATCCCTTGATAACAGTGCGCTGACGGTCGAGGCGGCAGTAATGGATTTAGGTATTGCGTTTGTTCCCGAACCCTATGCCCGCCGCGCTATCGATAAGGGACAAGCAGAAATCGTGCTGGAGCCCTGGTCGCCCCCCATCGACGGCTTGTGCCTGTACTATTCCGGGCACCGGCAGATACCCGCAACCTTAAAGGCCTTTATTGCCGCGATACGGGAGGCAAACCAGCAAAACGAAGCGAATCAGGCATATTGATAGCGGTTACTGTCTACTCTCCCGCCAGCCGTTTATAGTGCTGATAACGTCGTTTTGCATCCTGCTCCGTTTGTGCGAAAAGTTGATCTGCAAGGTCTGGGGCTGTGCGTCCCAGCGCGGCATAGCGTACTTCGCCCAGCAAAAATTCACGAAAGTCCTCTTCCGGCTCCCCGGAGTCGAGAATAAACGGGTTCTTCCCTTTTGCACGTAACTGCGGGTTATAGCGCCACAGATGCCAGTATCCGGCCTCGACAGCACGTTTAGCTTCACGCTGGCTACAACTCATTCCGGCTTTTAACCCATGATTGATACAGGTCGCATAGGCAATAATCAGCGACGGTCCCGGCCATGCTTCTGCTTCAGCGATCGCCTGTAACGTCTGCGCCTTGTCGGCTCCCATCGCAATTTGCGCCACATAAACATTACCGTAACTGACCGCCATCATGCCGAGATCTTTTTTACGTGTGCGTTTACCTTCTGCGGCAAATTTCGCAATCGCCGCCGCCGGGGTCGATTTCGATGACTGACCGCCGGTATTCGAGTACACCTCGGTATCAAAAACCAAAATATTGACATCCTCACCGGAGGCGAGCACATGATCCAGCCCCCCGTAGCCAATGTCATAAGCCCAACCGTCGCCGCCAAAAATCCACTGTGAACGTTTAGCGAAATAGTCACGGTTTTGATAAAGACGGTTTAGCAGGACGTTATCCCCCTTGTCCCGCGCCAGCAGTTTACTGAGGCACTCGCCGCGCTCCCGCGTCCCTTCTCCGCGCTCTTTTTCCGCCAGCCACTGTTGTAACGCATCATGAAGATCCGCTGTCAGCGGCTGATCCAACGCAATCAGCGCATCACTGGCGAGTTGCTCACGTACCGCTCGCCCACCGAGCATCATACCCAGACCAAATTCGGCATTATCTTCAAACAGCGAGTTTGCCCACGCCGGACCATGCCCTTTATGGTTAGTCGTCCATGGGATCGACGGCGCACTCGCCCCCCAGATTGACGAACAACCGGTAGCATTGGCAATCATCATTCGGTCGCCAAATAGCTGAGTGACCAGGCGGGCATACGGCGTCTCGCCACACCCTGCGCAAGCCCCGGAGAACTCCAGTAGTGGCGTTTCAAACTGGCTCCCCTTGACCGTCGTTTTGCTAAAAGGGTTAGCTTTTGGTGCCAGCGCCAGCGCGTAGTCCCACGCCGGTTGCAGATGGCGCTGACTCTCCAGCGGCTGCATGGCGAGCGCTTTCCCCCTCGCCGGACAAACATCTGCGCAGTTGCCACAGCCGGAGCAATCCAGTGGCGAAATAGCAAGATGATACTGATACTCCTTCGCCCCAAGAGCCGGTTTGCTGAGCAGGTCTATCGGCGCAACCTCCCTTTCATCCGAGTTTAATAATGCCGGGCGCACCGCTGCGTGGGGGCAAATAAAAGCGCATTGATTACACTGAGTGCAGCCTTCCGGGTTCCATTGGGGGACCTGCATGGCGATACCGCGTTTTTCCCAGGCGGCTGTACCGCTGGGAAACGTGCCGTCTTCCATACCGATAAAAGCACTGACCGGCAGCTTATCGCCACACTGACGATTCATTGGCTCCAGAATATTACGAATAAACTCTGGCCGCAGACGCACATCTGCAGGCGGGTTATCCTCCAGCAGCGCCCAACGCTCCGGCACCATCACTTCGTGAATAGCATCCATTCCCAGATCGATGGCGGCATTATTCATCTCGACGACTTTTTGCCCTTTGCGACCGTAGGATTTTTCAACTGCCTGCTTGAGATAAGAGGCGGCGACTGGCGGATCGATAATCCCGGTAAGTTTAAAAAACGCCGCCTGCATTAGCATATTGAAACGCCCGCCTAACCCTAGCTTACGCGCGATCTCTACAGCATTAAGGGTATAAAAACGAATCCCCTGACGCGCGATATAACGCTTTAGAGTATCGGGCAACCTCGCCTCCAGCTCTTCGCCAAACCAGCTACAGTTGAGAAGAAACGTTCCTCCGGGGGCTAACCCTTCCAGCAGATCATATTGATCGACATACGATTGTTGAGAACAGGCAATAAAGTCAGCTTGATGGATCAGATATGGCGAAGTAATGGGTCGTTCACCAAAGCGTAAATGGGAGACGGTAATGCCTCCGGATTTTTTTGAGTCGTAGGCAAAATAGGCCTGCGCGTAGAGTGCTGTCTTATCGCCAATGATTTTAATCGCGCTCTTATTCGCGCTAACTGTACCATCAGAGCCCAGACCCCAGAATTTACAGGCGGTTATCCCTTCACGGGAGACCAGAATCTCCTGTAATGGCTGCGGTAGCGAAGTGTGTGTCACATCGTCGAAAATTCCCAGCGTAAAGCCATCTTTCGGCAATGGCTTTTTCAGATTCTCGAAGACCGCAACAATATGGCCCGGCAGTACATCTTTCCCCCCTAACCCATAACGTCCACCGACAATCAATGGTGCATTATCGTGGTGGTAAAAGGCGTTTTTTACATCCAGACACAGTGGTTCCGCTTGCGCCCCAGGCTCTTTGGTGCGATCGAGCACGGCGATGCGCTGCACAGTGGGCGGGATTTTGGCAAACAGATGGGTCAGCGAAAATGGCCGAAACAGATGCACGGTAATCAGACCGACTTTTTCGCCGCTGTCGATTAGCGCATCCACGACCTCTGAAATGGTGTCGCATACCGACCCCATAGCGATGATGACCTGTTCGGCTTCCTCGGCACCGTAATAATCAAACAGGTGGTATTCGCGCCCGGTAATGGCCGCGATCTCCGCCATATAGCCTTCGACAATCTCCGGCAGCGCGGCGTACCAGGCATTAGCGGCTTCGCGCTCCTGAAAGTAGATATCCGGATTTTGCGCAGTGCCACGAATCACTGGGTGCTCCGGGTTCAGTGCATTGCGGCGAAAGCGCTCCAGCGCTGCCTGATCAAGTAGTGGTGCTAAGTCACCATACTCCAGCACCTCAATCTTCTGAATCTCATGGGAGGTGCGAAAGCCATCGAAGAAATTAATAAATGGCACGCGCCCTTTGATTGCCGCCAGATGCGCCACTGCTGATAAATCCATCACCTGCTGAACATTACTCTCTGCCAGCATCGCGCAGCCGCTCTGACGCACGGCCATCACATCCTGATGATCGCCGAAGATATTGAGCGAGTTGGTCGCCAGCGCCCGGGCGCTGACATGAAAAACAGCGGGCAGCAATTCACCGGCAATTTTGTATAAATTGGGGATCATCAATAGCAATCCCTGCGAGGCGGTAAAGGTGGAGGTCAGCGCCCCGGCTTGCAACGCGCCATGCACTGCCCCGGCAGCACCGGCTTCCGATTGCATCTCTATCAATCGTACCGGCTGACCAAACAGGTTTTTCTTGCCCGCCGCCGCCCACTCATCAATGTTTTCTGCCATCGGTGTGGAGGGGGTAATCGGATAGATCGCCGCGACATCGGTAAAGGCATAGGCAATCCAGGCGGCTGCCGCGTTGCCATCCATGGTTTTCATTTTTGTGGACATTGCGCACTCCTCAACGGTGAAAGCTCTTTTCCACAACGCTATAGCACAGCCTGTGCCAGTAAAATTACACTGCAAATACAATTAGTTATATTCTTATTGTTCTATTGCGTTGCGTGAAAACAGACAGCAGACACGACATCCTGTTGAACAGCCGACAAAGTGTCGCTAACCGCCCCTCACTGCACGGGGCGACAGAATTGTGCTGTTTGCAACAATTGTTCTGCTGATTGTTTATTGTTCGTTTTGCACACCGCAGCCCGTAAAAATAAAATCACCGTAAAATCATATAATTAGTCAATATGGCGCGCCTGGTATGTTCCCTGCACGAGTGATCGTGGCAATTTCACAATCAACAGGAGAATAACCATGACCATGCGTCAATGTGCCATTTACGGCAAAGGTGGCATCGGTAAATCGACCACTACGCAGAACCTGGTCGCCGCGCTGGCGGAGATGGGCAAGAAAGTAATGATCGTCGGTTGCGATCCGAAAGCGGACTCCACGCGTTTGATCCTCCATGCGAAAGCGCAAAACACCATTATGGAGATGGCGGCAGAAGTTGGTTCAGTGGAAGACCTCGAGCTGGAAGATGTCCTGCAAATCGGTTACGGCGGCGTGCGTTGTGCGGAATCTGGCGGCCCGGAGCCCGGTGTCGGCTGTGCTGGGCGTGGTGTTATTACCGCCATTAACTTTCTCGAAGAGGAAGGTGCCTATGTCCCCGATCTCGATTTTGTCTTTTATGACGTGCTGGGGGACGTGGTCTGCGGCGGCTTCGCCATGCCAATTCGCGAAAATAAGGCGCAGGAAATCTACATTGTCTGCTCCGGCGAAATGATGGCGATGTACGCCGCAAATAACATCTCCAAAGGTATCGTCAAATATGCCAAATCCGGCAAAGTTCGCCTGGGTGGCTTGATTTGTAATTCCCGCCAGACAGACCGCGAAGATGAGCTGATTATTGCGCTGGCGGAAAAGCTGGGCACCCAAATGATCCACTTTGTTCCGCGCGACAACATTGTACAACGTGCTGAAATCCGCCGTATGACGGTGATTGAGTACGATCCCAAATGCAACCAGGCCGACGAATACCGCACGCTGGCTAACAAAATCGTCAGTAATACCAAAATGGTGGTTCCCACCCCCTGCACCATGGATGAACTGGAAGAGCTGCTGATGGAATTCGGCATTATGGATGTGGAGGATGCCAGCATCATCGGCAAAACCGCCGCCGAAGAAAACGCGTGCTAACAGGAACAATGCTATGAGCAATGCAACAGGCGAACGCAATCTGGAGATCATCCAGCAGGTGCTGGAGGTTTTTCCCGAAAAGACGCGTAAAGAGCGCAGAAAGCACATGATGGTCACCGATCCAGAGCAGGAGAGCGTCGGTAAGTGCATCATCTCCAACCGTAAATCTCAGCCAGGGGTGATGACCGTGCGCGGCTGTTCTTACGCGGGTTCGAAAGGGGTCGTTTTCGGGCCGATTAAAGATATGGCGCATATTTCACACGGCCCGGTGGGCTGCGGCCAGTACTCCCGAGCCGGACGACGCAACTACTACACCGGCATGAGCGGCGTCGACAGCTTCGGTACGCTCAACTTCACTTCTGATTTTCAGGAGCGCGATATTGTCTTTGGCGGTGATAAAAAACTACAGAAGCTGATTGAAGAACTGGAGGAACTTTTTCCACTGACAAAGGGCATCTCCATTCAGTCGGAATGTCCGGTTGGCTTGATTGGCGATGATATTGAAGCGGTCGCCAATGCCAGCCGCAAAGCGCTCAATAAGCCTGTCATCCCCGTGCGTTGCGAAGGTTTTCGCGGCGTATCGCAATCACTTGGGCACCATATTGCTAACGACGTAATCCGCGACTGGGTACTGGCGAACCGTGAAGGCAAACCTTTTGAATCCACCCCGTATGACGTTGCGATTATCGGTGACTACAACATCGGCGGCGACGCCTGGGCGTCACGTATTCTGCTTGAAGAGATGGGGCTGCGAGTGGTGGCGCAGTGGTCCGGAGACGGCACGCTGGTGGAGATGGAGAACACCCCGTTCGTCAAACTCAATCTGGTGCACTGTTATCGCTCAATGAACTACATCTCCCGCCATATGGAGGAAAAACATGGCATCCCGTGGATGGAGTACAACTTCTTCGGGCCAACAAAAATCGCCGAATCATTGCGCAAGATAGCCGATCAGTTTGATGACACCATCCGCGCCAATGCCGAAGCCGTGATTGCCCGATACCAGGCGCAAAACGACGCCATTATTGCTAAATACCGCCCGCGTCTGCAGGGGCGAAAAGTACTGCTCTATATGGGCGGGCTGCGCCCCCGTCATGTTATTGGCGCTTATGAAGATCTGGGTATGGAGATTATCGCGGCGGGTTATGAGTTTGGTCATAACGATGATTACGACCGCACCCTGCCCGATCTGAAAGAGGGCACTCTGCTGTTCGATGATGCCAGCAGTTATGAACTGGAAGCGTTTGTGAAGGCGCTGAAACCGGATCTGATTGGCTCCGGCATTAAAGAAAAATACATCTTTCAAAAAATGGGCGTCCCTTTTCGCCAGATGCATTCCTGGGATTACTCCGGCCCCTATCACGGTTACGACGGCTTCGCCATTTTCGCCCGTGATATGGATATGACGATCAACAACCCCGCCTGGGGTGAATTGATCGCACCGTGGTTGAAATCCGCCTGACTTTTATCCTGCTATCCCGTTAGTTCACCGATTTGTGGCGCGGGAGGAGAACACCATGAGCCAAACTGCTGAGAAAATACAAAATTGCCATCCACTGTTCGAACAGGATGAGTACCAGACGCTATTTAGTGGCAAACGTCTACTTGAGGAAGCCCACTCCCCTGAACGCGTACAGGAGGTCTTTCAATGGACAACGACTGCCGAATACGAGGCACTGAATTTTAAACGTGAGGCGCTCACCATCGATCCGGCCAAAGCTTGCCAGCCGCTGGGGGCGGTACTCTGTTCGCTGGGCTTTGCTAACACCCTGCCTTATGTTCACGGTTCACAGGGCTGTGTGGCCTATTTTCGTACCTATTTCAATCGCCATTTTAAAGAGCCGGTGGCCTGCGTTTCCGACTCCATGACCGAGGATGCCGCCGTTTTTGGCGGTAATAATAACCTCAATACGGGTTTGCAAAACGCCAGTGCGCTGTACAAGCCTGAGATTATTGCCGTCTCCACTACCTGCATGGCTGAGGTGATCGGCGATGATTTGCAGGCGTTTATCGCCAATGCAAAAAAAGATGGTTTTCTCGACGCGACAATCCCGGTGCCCTATGCCCACACGCCGAGCTTTATCGGCAGTCACATCACCGGTTGGGACAATATGTTTGAGGGCTTTGCCAGAACGTTCACCGCAGACCATGAACCGCAGCCGGGTAAGATTACCCGCATCAATCTGGTCACTGGCTTTGAAACTTATCTGGGCAATTTCCGTGTGCTCAAACGCATGATGGAACAGATGGCAATCCCATGTAGCCTGCTTTCCGATCCGTCGGAGGTGCTGGATACACCCGCCAATGGTCACTATCAGATGTATGCCGGAGGCACGACCCAGCAGGAGATGCGCGACGCGCCCGATGCCATTGACACTCTGCTACTGCAACCCTGGCAACTGGTGAAAAGCAAAAAAGTAGTACAGGAGATGTGGAACCAGCCAGCCACTGAGGTACACATCCCGCTCGGTCTGACAGGCACTGACGAACTGCTAATGACCCTCAATCGATTAACCGGAAAAGCAATCCCGGATGCATTGACACTGGAGCGCGGTCGTTTGGTGGATATGATGCTTGATTCCCACACCTGGCTGCATGGCAAAAAGTTCGGCCTGTTTGGCGATCCGGATTTTGTGATGGGAATGAGTCGCTTCCTGCTTGAGCTGGGCTGCGAACCGACAGTGATCCTCTGTCACAACGGCAACAAACGCTGGCAGAAAGCCATGAAGCAGATGCTCGACACTTCGCCCTACGGGCAGCAGAGCGAAGTGTTTATCAACTGCGACCTATGGCATTTCCGCTCGCTGATGTTCACTCGCCAGCCAGATTTTATGATTGGCAACTCCTACGGCAAGTTTATTCAGCGCGATACGCTGGCGAAAGGCGAACAGTTCGAAGTGCCCCTGATCCGGCTCGGCTTTCCACTCTTCGATCGCCACCATCTGCACCGCCAGACCACCTGGGGTTACGAAGGGGCCATGAGCATACTGACCACGCTGGTCAATGCCGTGCTGGAGAAAGTCGACAGAGAGTCAATCAAGCTGGGCAAAACTGATTACAGCTTCGATCTCATCCGTTAACTATCAGCTGCCCCGCACTATCCGGGGCTAATGGAGGCACTATGCCGGTCGTTATTTTTCGTCAACGCGGTGCGGATCTTTACTGCTATATCGCTAAGCAAGATCTGGAGGCAAAAGTTGTGCATGTGGAACACGACAGCGCAGAGAGTTGGGGTGGTCTGGTGACGCTGGAGGGTGGAAAACGTTACAACGTCACATTGCAGGCTGGCCGCCCGCTCTTCCCACTCAGTATACGAGCCAGCCGGGACTCGCTGGAATAAGGAGGCATGTATGTCCGATAACGATACTCTCTTCTGGCGCATGGTCGCGCTATTTCAGTGTCTGCCCGAGCTGCAACCGGCGCAAATCATGGCATGGCTAATTGGGGAGCAAGACGAGGCCCTGACCCCTGTGCTATTGGCGGCCCTCAACCCACGCCAGTTAGAGGCGAATTTCCCCGGCGAAGCGCCAATGTCAACCGGGCGCTGGGCGCGCGTGCACGCCTGCTTATCCGGCGACTTACCCCCGCATCTCCGTGTGCAGAAAACAGAGCGTCAGCCTCAACTCGTGGTGGCGTTTTGTTCGCAGGATGGCCTTGTTATTAATGGTCACTTCGGCCAGGGGCGGCTCTTTTTTATCTATGCCATCGATGAAAAGGGAAGCTGGTTACATGATTTGCGTCGCTACCCTTCTGGTGCGCAAGAGCAAGAACCCAATGAAATCCGCGCGCAATTGCTGCATGACTGTCATCTGCTGTTTTGTGAAGCCATTGGCGGTCCGGCGGCGGCGAAACTGATTCGTCACAATATCCACCCGATGAAGGTTTCGCCGGGACATACCATCTTATCCCAATGTGCAGCGCTTAAAGCGTTGCTTTCCGGGCGGCTTCCGCCGTGGTTGGCAAAAAGAGTGGAACGCGAAATCTCCCCCTCTGCCTTTTAAGGCGAGAGCCGGGGTGAGGGGCAAACTAATCCACTAAGAGGTCACTATGAAGGGGAATGAGATCCTGGCACTGCTGGATGAACCAGCCTGCGAACATAACCACAAACAGAAATCGGGCTGTAGCGCGCCGAAGCCAGGCGCTACCGCGGGTGGTTGCGCCTTTGACGGGGCGCAAATCACCCTGCTTCCGCTCTCAGATGTCGCCCATCTGGTTCATGGCCCCATCGGGTGCACCGGCAGTTCCTGGGATAATCGCGGCAGCCTCAGTTCCGGCCCGGCAATTAACCGGCTGGGGCTGACCACCGATCTGAATGAACAGGATGTCATTATGGGCCGCGGTGAACGCAGGTTATTTCACGCGGTGCGACATATTGTTAATCGCTACCAACCTGAAGCTGTATTTGTCTATAACACCTGCGTACCAGCAATGGAGGGCGACGATATTGAAGCAGTGTGTCAGGCGGCAGCAACAGCCACCGGGATACCCGTGATTGCCGTGGATATCGCCGGTTTTTACGGCAGCAAAAATCTTGGCAATCGGTTGGCCGGTGAGGTGATGGTAAAAAAAGTGATTGGCAGGCGCGAACCTGCCCCCTGGCCGGAAACATCCCCTTTTCCCCCGGCGCACCGCCACGACATCGGTCTGATTGGCGAATTTAATATCGCCGGGGAGTTCTGGCATATCCAGCCACTGCTGGATGAACTGGGTATTCGAGTGCTCGGCTCGCTGTCCGGTGACGGGCGTTTCGCTGAAATCCAGACACTGCACCGCGCCGAGGTCAATATGCTGGTCTGCTCCAGAGCACTGATCAATGTTGCGCGTTCGCTGCAGCAGCGTTATGGCACTCCGTGGTTCGAAGGCAGTTTCTACGGCGTGCGTGCCACCTCTGATGCCCTGCGACAGCTAGCCACCCTGATTGGCGACAACGATTTAAGCCAGCGTACAGACAAACTGATCGCGCGTGAAGAACAAGCGGCGGAACAGGCGCTGATACCGCTGCGCGAACGCCTGCGCGGGCGCAAAGCGTTGCTTTATACCGGCGGAGTGAAATCCTGGTCTGTGGTCTCTGCGCTACAGGATCTGGGGATGGAGGTCGTGGCAACGGGTACGCGCAAATCCACCGAAGAGGATAAACAACGTATCCGCGAACTGATGGGCGATAACGCCATCATGCTTGAGGAGGGCAATGCCCGCACTCTACTGGATGTGGTTTATCGTTACCAGGCCGACATGATGATCGCCGGAGGCCGCAATATGTACACCGCATACAAAGCGCGGCTGCCCTTTCTCGATATCAACCAGGAACGCGAACATGCCTATGCCGGTTATCGGGGCATTGTCACCCTCGCCGAGCAATTGTGCCAGACGCTGGAAAGCCCGATCTGGTCGCAAACCCACCTCCGTGCCCCGTGGCAATAAGGAGCAGATGATGGCAGAGATAATCCGTAGCAAGAAGCCACTGGCCGTCAGCCCAGTTAAAAGCGGCCAGCCGCTGGGAGCGATCCTGGCGAGCATGGGTCTCGATCAGACCATTCCGCTGGTACATGGCGCACAGGGCTGTAGCGCATTTGCTAAGGTCTTTTTTATCCAACATTTCCATGATCCTGTGCCGTTGCAATCAACGGCGATGGACCCGACCTCAACGGTGATGGGGGCTGATGATAATATCCTGACGGCACTCAATACCTTATGCCAGCGTAATCATCCAAAGGCAATTGTTCTGCTTAGCACTGGCCTTTCTGAGGCGCAAGGGAGCGATATATCCCGCGTTGTACGCCAGTTTCGCGACGATTTTCCGCAGCATCAAGCGGTGGCTTTACTCACTGTCAATACGCCCGATTTTTACGGCAGCCTGGAGAATGGTTATAGCGCAGTGATGGAGAGCATTATCCAACAATGGGTACCAGCAAACCCACGAACAGGCCGACGTAATCGACGTGTCAACCTGCTACTCAGCCACCTCTGCACCCCCGGTGACGTGGAATTACTGCGCAGCTACGTTGAAGCATTCGGTTTACAACCGGTGATTGTGCCGGATCTCTCTTTGTCGCTGGATGGTCATCTGGCGGATGGCGACTTTTCACCGGTTACTCAGGGCGGAACCTCGCTACGCATGATTGAACAGCTGGGCCAGAACCTCTGCACCTTCGCCATCGGCGTTTCCCTTTCACGAACGGCAGCACTGCTCAGCCAACGCAGCCGTGGAGAGGTTATTGCGCTACCCCATCTGATGACTTTGGCGCACTGCGATCGCTTTATCGCGAGCCTAAAGCAAGTTTCCGGGCGCGACGTACCGGGCTGGATTACGCGCCAACGCGGGCAGTTACAGGATGCGATGATCGACTGCCATATGTGGTTACAGGGTGCCGCTATTGCGCTGGCAGCGGAAGGCGACCTGCTGGCGGCATGGTGCGATTTTGTGCTCAGCCAGGGGATGCGTCCTGGCCCGGTCGTCGCACCAGTCAGCCAGCCCACACTACAAAATTTGCCGGTAAACCAAGTCATCATTGGCGATCTGGAGGATATGCAGGATCTGTTATCTGCCACTCCCGCAGCACTGTTAGTCGCGAACTCTCATGCCGCGGATCTTGCCGACCAGTTCTCCATGGCGCTGATTCGCGCAGGATTCCCACTTTACGACCGGCTCGGCGAGTTTCGGCGTCTGCGCCAGGGTTACGCCGGAATGCGCGATACGCTATTTGAACTGGCGAATACTCTGCGGGATCGCCACCACCATATGGCTGTTTATCACTCCCCCCTACGCCAGCGTTTTATACCGGGAGGTCAATATGCACCCTGTTAACCGGCAGTTTAGTACCATCTGTAATGGTGAATGGTCAATGAAAGTCGCCTTTGCCAGTTCGGACTTTCACCATGTTGATCAGCACTTTGGCGCGACGCCAAAGCTGGTGGTATACGGTGTCAAAGAGCGTGATGTCACGCTGCTGCGGGTGGTTGAATTTTCCGTTGCACAGGGTCATCAGCAGGAGAAAATCAGTAGCCGTATCCACGCGCTGGAGGATTGTGTCACCCTTTATTGTGTGGCCATTGGCGAAACGGTATTCCGCCAACTCTTGCAAATCGGCGTACGCGCGGTACGTGTGCCGGCAGATACCACCATTGTCGGGCTTCTGCAGGAGATCCAACACTACTGGTACGACAAAGAACAACGCAAAAACAGCCGCGCGCGTCATCCTGAACGCTTCATGCAATTTTTGCAGGAGGAGGAGTGGCGCACTGATGATGAACGCTGACATTCTGTCGACTCTGTGACAAAACCAACATAAAACTGCGACAAGATTCTCAGTTTTTAGCCTGCCAAAGAACATATTTCCAAATAAATCATCACGTTAAATTTATGGTATCTCTTTTGCTTTCTTTCCGATGTCGCAGTTATTCATCACCCAACCTGGGAGCCAAATATGTGGAATTACTCCGAGAAGGTAAAAGACCATTTTTTTAATCCCCGTAACGCCAGGGTCGTTGATGAGGCTAATGCCATTGGCGATGTGGGATCGTTAAGCTGTGGCGATGCGTTACGCCTGATGCTGCGCGTGGATCCCCAAACGGAAACCATCCTCGAAGCGGGATTTCAGACCTTTGGCTGCGGTAGCGCCATTGCCTCCTCTTCTGCATTAACTGAGCTAATCATTGGCTGCACGCTGGAACAGGCCGGGCAGATTACCAATCAGCAAATTGCCGACTATCTCGACGGGCTACCACCACAAAAAATGCACTGCTCCGTTATGGGTCAGGAGGCGCTGCGGGCAGCGATTGCCAACTATCGTGGCGAAACACTTGATGATGACCATGAAGAGGGAGCGCTGATCTGCAAATGTTTCGCTGTCGACGAAGGACAGATCCGCCGTGCTGTAGTCAACAACGGCTTAACGACCCTCGAAGAAGTTATCAACTACACCAAAGCCGGCGGCGGCTGCACTGCCTGCCATGAAAAAATCGAACTGGCGCTGGCCGATATTCTGGCTCAACACCCCCTGCCGCCACCTGTTGCGGCCATGAGTAAAGATCCGCACTGGCAAGAGGTGATTGATGCCATAAGCGAATTGCGCCCACATATCCAGGCCGATGGCGGTGATATGTCACTGGTCAATGTCGCCAATCATAAAGTGACCGTCAGCCTCTCCGGTAGTTGCAGCGGCTGCATGATGACCGATATGACCCTCGCATGGCTGCAGCAAAAACTGATGGAGCGCACCGGCTGTTATATGGAAGTTGTGGCGGCTTAGCGCTTGTTTTATAACGAGGAATAATCACTATGAAACAGGTATATCTGGATAATAACGCCACAACCCGCATCGATCCGATGGTGCTCGAAGCGATGATGCCATTCTTAACCGAGCATTATGGTAATCCGTCATCTATTCATGACTTCGGCACACCCTGCCGCGCGGCCCTTGAGCGGGCACATCAGCAAGTTGCAGCCCTGCTGGGCGCGCAGCATGACAGTGAGATCATCTTTACCTCCTGTGCAACAGAAGCGACCTCCACCGCGTTGCATGCCTGCATTGAACTACTGCCAGAGCGACGTGAAATCATCACTACTGCAGTGGAACATCCCGCCACGCTTGCCGTCTGCGAGCATCTGGAGCGTCAGGGCTATCGCATCCACCGCATTGGCGTCGATGCTAATGGCGCGCTGGATATGCAACAGTTTCGCCAGGCACTGAGCATGCGGGTGGCAGTAGTTAGCGTAATGTGGGCCAATAATGAGACTGGCGTACTGTTTCCGGTAGTGGAAATGGCAGAGCTGGCACATCAGTACGGCGCGCTGTTTCACTGTGATGCGGTACAAGTGGTGGGTAAGTTACCCCTCAATCTTCAGCAAACGCAGATTGATATGCTCTCCTGCTCGGCACACAAACTGCACGGACCAAAAGGGGTGGGCTGCCTCTATTTGCGGCGCGGCACCCGCTTTCGCCCATTGCTGCGCGGTGGACACCAGGAGCGTGGACGGCGCGCAGGCACAGAAAATATCGCCGGTATCGTTGGTATGGGCATGGCTTGCGAACTGGCGCAGGTACACCTACCCGGCATGGTTACCATTGCTCGGTTGCGTGACCGCCTGCAACAGGAACTGGTGAAACTTGTACCATCGGTAATGGTGATGGGCGGCAATCAGCCGCGTGTAGCAGGCACCACTAACCTTGCGTTTGAATTTATCGAAGGAGAAGCCATCTTACTGCTACTCAATCAGGCCGGGATCGCCGCTTCCAGTGGTAGCGCCTGTACCTCCGGATCGCTGGAGCCCTCCCATGTGATGCGAGCAATGAACATCCCCTACACCGCCGCCCATGGCAGCATTCGCTTTTCACTCTCCCGCTATACCCGGGAAAAAGAGATTGAGTATGTTATTACCACCCTGCCTCCCATTATCGACCGGTTACGGCTGCTCTCACCCTACTGGCAGGAAGGTAAGCACACCACTTTTGCGCCGATTTACGGCTAAGGCAGCGTAATGAGCATGATGATTAACGATACGACACTGCGCGATGGCGAACAGAGCCCAGGCGTTGCCTTTCGCGCCAGTGAAAAGCTCAATATTGCCTGCGAATTGTATGAAGCTGGCGTTACGGCAATGGAGGTGGGTACGCCAGCGATGGGGGCAGAAGAGCGCAAGCGGATGCAGCAGGTGCGCGACCACTTGCCCGCCGCCACGCTGATGAGTTGGTGTCGCATGAACAGCGATGAAATTCAACAGAGCGCAGATCTTGGAATGGAGTGGGTGGATATCTCTCTGCCCGCTTCTGACAAGCTGCGGCAGTACAAATTACGAGAACCCTTAACGCATGTACTGGAACGATTGGGGAATATGATCATGCAGGCACGCGCACTGGGGTTGGAGGTGTGCGTTGGCTGCGAAGATGCGTCGCGCGCCAGTGATGAAACGTTGCGTGTCATAGCCGATACAGCGCAGCGCAGCGGCGCTCGTCGCCTTCGTTTTGCTGATACCCTGGGGCTGCTGGATCCCTTTACTACTTTTGAACGCATTAGCGCGCTGAAGGGATACTGGTCAGGCGAGATCGAGATGCATGCTCACAACGATTTAGGCCTGGCGACAGCCAATACGCTGGCGGCAGTGCGTGCCGGAGCAAGCAGCGTTAATACCACCGTGCTGGGGATCGGCGAACGTGCGGGAAATGCGGCGCTGGAGACAGTAGCGCTCGGGTTGAACCGTTTTCTCGCCATTGATTGTGGCCTCAACTTCACTCGTCTTCCCCGGCTTTGCCAAACCGTGGCCAGTGCCGCACAGCGTGCTATCGATCCGCAATACCCGCTGGTGGGAGAACAGGTTTTCACCCATGAGTCAGGCATACACGTCGCCGCACTTTTACAGGATCGGGAGAGCTATCAAGCCATCGATCCGGCGTTGGTTGGCCGCAATTATCGGCTGGTGCTGGGTAAGCACTCCGGTCGCCAGGCGGTGGGTGGCCTATTTGCTCGTCTGGGTTACCTCCTTGATGCCCGGCAAATTGATGCGTTGTTGCCCGCGATCCGTCATTTTGCGGAGAGCTACAAACGTACAGCCAAAGATGATGAGCTGCTCGCCCTCTACCATCAGCTCTGCGGCGAGCCAGCGCAAGCTGCGGGGGGTTAACGATGGAGTGGTTTTATCGCATTGCTGGCCTTGATCAACTTGATAACGCCGAGTCATTCTTTGACTTTTTCTGCGTCCCTTATGACCCCCATATACTGCAAAGCTGCTGCCTGCCGTTGCTGCGGGATTTCCATCGCCGCCTGCGTGAATACGTGCCGCTACGTAACCTACTGGAAGAGGACCCGCGTGCGCCCTGGCTGCTGGCTCGACGGTTGCTGGCGGAAAGCTATCAACACTTCTCTACAGGTGCACAAAATGAAGCAACAGTTTGATTTTGGAGAGGAAGTACGGGTAATACGCGCCATCCGTAATGACGGAACAATGCATGGCTATGCCAGAGGAGAACTGCTGGTACGTCGTGGCTCCACAGGCTATGTGCGTGAATGGGGTACCTTTTTAATCGATCAAATTATCTATCAAATCCATTTTCTCGATAGCGACCTGATTGTCGGTTGCCGCGAACAGGAGTTATTGCCGATCACTGCTCCGTGGTACGCCGGGCAATTTCAATATGGCGACAGAGTGCTTAGCCGCCATGCCCTGGCGATCAACGGCAAGGTGGTAGTAGAGCCAGGAGTACATGGCGAGATTACCGCCACCGGACAGGGAGAGAATGAAGAGAGTTACACTGTCACCTTTAATCAGCGCTGGTTTCAGGTACCAGCCGACGCCCTGATATTACTGGAGAATGAATAATGAAGCCCGATGAGGCAGGGTTGCTTGCCTGGTATCAACAGCATCGGGCCTGGTTTATGCGCCCGGCGCAGCGGCTGACCTCGCATCTGCTTATCACCGTTGATAACGACAATCTGGCGGTATTGCGCCAGATTGGCCGCTTACGCGCAGAAATTTCTGTCTCGCGCGAGGCATTTGCCAGACTGGCGCTGCGTTACTCACACTGCCCAAGCGCACTACAGAGCGGTCGGCTGGGCTGGATAAGCCGTGGGCTACTCTACCCGGCGCTGGAAGAGGCGCTGTTCGCGCTGCCAGAAAATGGTCTCAGCCAACCGGTGGAAACTGAGCTTGGCTGGCATTTATTGTGGTGTGAAAAAGTGCGGGATGCCGCGCCATTGCCTCAGGAGGAGGCCCTGGCAAGAGCACGGGAGTATTTGCGCCGGGTAAACGCTGTGCCACCCGGCGATCATGCCTGATACCACAAACATTACAAAAGAATAGGCGTAATCGTGGCAAGCCAGCGATCAATACGATCATCGGTGAGGTCGTATTGATTATCCTGATCAAGCACCAGACCGACAAATGCCCCCTCTTCCAGCGCTGCGGAAGCGCTAAATTCATACCCCTCATTTGGCCACTGACCAACAACCCGCCCCCCACAGCTTACAACCCACTCATATAGCGGACGCAAGCCGCTGGCGAAATTATCCGGGTAACCTCTCTGATCGCCCAGACCAAACAACGCGACGGTTTTACCGCTCAGGGAGCCTGGTTCGAGCTGGCTAAGGAACTCCTGCCATGAACTGGCTTCACAGCCCACTTCCAGCCCCGGTAGCTCCCCGTCGCCCAGCGTTGGCGTGCCGAGTATCAGCAGCGGGTAAGAGAGAAAAGCGGCCAGCTCCACCCGATTAATATTTACCGGTGCTTCCGCCGCCTCCCCCAGTTTCTGCGAGATCATCTTGGCAATTTTGCGGGTCTTACCCGTATCAGTGCCGAAAAAGATACCAATGTTTGCCATAGCGCGCTCCTGTCGAGATGAAATGTTATTCCGCCGTTATACGATTGCGAAGTTTGTGCCAGGTTTATTGCTGCACAAAATTTGCACAAATGCGGATTCAAACGCACTAAAAAGAGGCTTTAACAGTGGCGTTTTTGTCACTCCCGACGGCACAAGCGATACCTGCATGGCATAAAGCTGGGCGAATGCCGATCTGGATCAATCTTAACAAGGGTTAAGGCTGACAAAGGCGCACTAATTGCATGGTTATTATTGCCCGGCAATAAGCGCGGGGGAAAGTCGACAGGTGGCACAAATTGTCATAACTGCGACATAACCACAGGAGTTAGTGATGCCGCTGAATACCATGATGGATACTACCGCCCCAGAGGCGATCGCAGGTGCGCTCACCCGACAGCGCCCCGACCTGTTCTTCACCATTGTCGAGCAGGCGGCTGTCGCCATCTCTTTAACCGATCCGCAGGCGCGAATCGTTTATGCTAATCCGGCCTTTTGTCGCCAGACCGGTTATTCCCTTGAGCAATTGTTGCAGCAAAATCCGCGCCTACTGGCAAGCAAACAGACACCGCGCGAAATCTACCAGGAGATGTGGCAAACGTTGCAGCAACGCCGCGCATGGCGCGGGCAACTGATCAATCGTCGCCTCGACGGTACGCTTTACCTTGTCGAGATCGACATTACGCCAATAATTAATGAAGTTGGCGAACTGGAACACTACCTGGCAATGCAACGTGATATCAGTAACCGCTATGCGCTGGAACAGCGACTGCGTAATCATACGACCCTGACCGAAGCAGTACTCAACAATATTCCGGCGGCAGTGGTAGTGGTGGATGAGCGGGATCAGGTAGTGTTAGATAATCTGACGTATAAAACCTTCTGCGCCGATTGCGGCGGCAAGGAGTTACTGACAGAACTGAATTTCTCCGCCCGCAAAGCAGAACTGGCCAGCGGCAAGGTGCTGCCAGTGGTACTGCGTGGTACAGTGCGCTGGCTGTCAGTCACCTGCTGGGCGTTACCCGGCGTTAGCGAGGAAGCCAGCCGTTACTTTATAGATCGAGCCCTGCCACGCACGCTGGTGGTCATTACCGATAACACTGAGCAGCAACAGCAGCAGGAACAAGGCCGCCTCGACCGTCTGAAACAGCAGATGACCAGCGGTAAGCTACTGGCAGCGATCCGTGAATCCCTTGATGCTGCATTGATTCAATTAAATTGCCCAATCAATATGCTGGCGGCAGCGCGCCGCTTAAATGGCGGTAGTGGTAACGTAGCGCTGGATGCGGCCTGGCGCGAAGGCGAAGAGGCAATGTTACGTCTACAGCGTTGCCGCCCTTCACTGGATCTGGAAAGTGCGACAAACTGGCCGTTACAACCCCTTTTTAACGATCTGCGCGATCTCTATCACACCCGTTTTCAGCAGGGAAAGAATTTGCATATCACGCTGGACTCACCTCATCTGGTGGGATTTGGTCAACGCACTCAAATTCTGGCCTGCCTCAGTTTATGGCTCGACAGAACGCTCGATATCGCCAGTGAATTAGAAGACTTTACCGTCCAGGCGCAGCTTTATGCCGAGCAGGAGAATGGCTGGCTCTCCCTCTATTTAAACGACAATGTACCGCTATTACAGGTGCGCTACCCTCACGCTCCTGAAGCGTTGAATGGGCCTGGCAAGGGCATGGAACTACGGCTAATTCAGACACTGGTCGCCCACCATCGTGGCGCAATAGAACTGACCTCCCGCGCTGAAGGGGGAACCTGCCTGGCGTTGCGTTTTCCGTTATTTCATTCATTGACCGGAGGCTCAAAATGACCCAGCGAACCGAGTCGGCCCCCACCGTCTGGCGTTTCGATCTCTCCCAGCAATTTACCGCTATGCAGCGCATCAGCGTGGTATTGAGCCGGACGATCGATGCAGGCAAGACGCTACAGGAGGTACTGTGTGTGCTGCACAACGATGCCTTTTTGCAACATGGGATGATCTGTTTATATGACCGTCAACAGGCCATTTTGACTATCGAAGCACTGCAAGAGGCCGACCAACAACTGATTTCTGGCAGCTCGAAAATCCGCTATCGTGCTGGTGAAGGGCTGGTCGGCACGGTGCTATCGCAGGGGCAATCGTTGGTGTTGTCTCGCGTGGCGGACGATCAGCGCTTTCTCGATCGTCTGGGTTTATACGACTACAACCTGCCGTTTATTGCCGTACCGCTGATGGACCCAGATTCTCAGCCGATTGGTGTACTGGCAGCGCAGCCGATGGCGCGCTACGAAGAACGACTTCCCGCCTGCACCCGTTTTCTGGAAACAGTCGCCAATCTGATTGCACAAACTGTACGGTTGATGGCACCACCCGCCCCCCCGACAACTCCCCGCGCGGCTCCCACACAGATTGAGCGTCAGCGCGGATGCATCGCACCACCATCGTTCGGCTTTGACAATATGGTCGGTAATAGTCCGGCAATGCGCCAGACACTGGAGATTATCCGCCAGGTTTCTCGTTGGGATACCACCGTGCTGGTACGTGGTGAGAGCGGCACCGGAAAGGAGCTGATCGCCAATGCGATTCACCATAACTCTCCTCGCGCCACGGCCCCGTTCGTGAAATTTAACTGCGCAGCGCTGCCCGATACGCTACTGGAGAGTGAACTATTCGGTCACGAAAAAGGGGCATTTACCGGCGCAGTCCGCCAGCGTAAAGGCCGTTTTGAACTGGCCGATGGCGGCACGCTGTTTCTTGACGAGATCGGCGAAAGCAGTGCTTCATTTCAGGCAAAATTACTGCGTATTTTGCAGGAAGGAGAGATGGAACGCGTCGGCGGTGATGAGACGTTACGCGTTAATGTGCGCATTATCGCTGCGACTAACCGTAATCTGGAAGAACAAGTAAGGATGGGCCATTTTCGTGAAGATCTCTATTACCGCCTGAACGTAATGCCCATCTCCCTGCCCCCGTTGCGCGAGCGGCAGGACGATATCCCCGAGCTGGCACATTTTCTGGTACGTAAAATTGCTCACAACCAGAGCCGCACCTTACGCATTAGCGATGGTGCAATCCGGTTGCTGATGAGCTACAACTGGCCCGGCAATGTGCGGGAACTGGAAAATTGCCTGGAACGCTCGGCGGTGATGTCTGAGAACGGATTGATCGATCGCGAAGTGATTTTATTTAATCACCGGGAAAATATGACAAAACCGCCATTGACCACCGCCCCTCGGGATGAGAGTTGGCTGGATCAAAATCTTGATGAACGCCAGCGCCTGATTGCTGCCCTGGAAAAGGCGGGCTGGGTACAGGCGAAAGCGGCACGATTGTTGGGGATGACGCCGCGCCAGGTGGCGTATCGCATCCAGACGATGGATATCACCATGCCAAGGATATGAGTGTCTCATTTAACACAATGTCAGCCAAACGCCACAAAGGCGACAAAACGACGGCCAGCAATCAGAATTAATATTCTATTTTTCATATAATTATAAAAAATATAAGCGGTACAAGATTTGCAGCAGGAGAGCATGTCCACAGTAATAAGGTACTGCCATGTCCTCCTGCTCACCCCACTCTGGCGGCTGCCAGAGCTTATCAGCATCACCTTCAACTGACCTGGTTGCCGGGAAGGTGGCGTCTCACCCCTGCTACTCCCGCAACGGTCATCACCGCTTTGCACGTATGCATCTGCCCGTTGCTCCTGCCTGCAATTTGCAGTGCAACTATTGCAACCGCAAGTTCGATTGCAGCAACGAGTCGCGTCCTGGCGTCTCCTCATCGCTGCTAACGCCGGAGCAAGCGGTGGCAAAAGTGCGCCATGTTGCCGCGACAATCCCGCAACTTTCGGTGGTGGGTATTGCCGGACCGGGCGATCCCTTAGCCAATATCTATCGAACGTTTACCACGCTGGAGCGAGTGCGCGAACAGTTGCCTGATTTGAAATTATGCCTCTCTACCAACGGACTGATGCTGCCGGATGCCGTTGACAGGCTTGTGGATGTTGGAGTCGATCATGTCACTGTTACCATTAATACCCTCGATGCCGATATTGCTGCGCAAATTTACGCCTGGCTATGGCTGGATGGCGAGCGCTACAGCGGGCGCGAGGCTGGCGAAATATTGATTGCCCGTCAGTTAGAAGGTGTACGCCGACTGACGCAAAAGGGTGTGCTGGTGAAAATCAATTCAGTGCTAATCCCCGGCATTAACGATCAAGCTTTGTCAGATGTCAGCCGGGAGCTAGGCGGCATCGGCGCATTTATTCATAATATTATGCCGCTGATCTCCCGACCGGAGCACGGTACGGTTTTCGGCATCAATGGTCAGCCAGAGCCGGATGCCGCAATGCTCACACGCACGCGTGAACACTGTAGCAAGATGATGCCGCAAATGATGCACTGCCAACAATGTCGGGCTGATGCCATCGGTATGCTGGGTGAAGATCGCAGCCAGCAATTCACCCTGACACCCGTAGAAGAGGAACCTCAACCCTGGTTGCCGGTACTCTTCCGCCGTGCGCAGTTACACGCCAGTATCGCCACCCAGGGAGAATCCGATGAGACCGATGCCTGCCTTGTGGCAGTCGCCTCCCTGCGAGGCGATGTTATCGATTGCCACTTCGGTCACGCCGACCGCTTTCGCATTTATAGTCTGTCGGCGGCGGGTGTAGTGCTGGTCAACGAACGTTTCACACCCAAATATTGCCACGGCAGCGAGAGTTGCCAACCGCTGGACGCGGAAGCACGGCTTGCGGCTGTACTCGATCTGTTGGCGGATGTGCAGGCGGTCTTTTGTGCCCGTATCGGCTATGCACCCTGGCAGCAACTTGAGGCGCGAGGTATTCAACCTTGCGTTGAAGAAGCCTGGCAACCGGTCAATGCAGCACTGAGCCGCTGGTGGCAAAACCGACCACACCAACAATCCGGGCGAGGAGTAGCCTGATGACTGCAGATGACTGGCTGCGACGCCTACTCTGGCTATATGCCCACGGTGAAGGCTGTTACCCACTATCAATGGGGCTGACTACCACCGAATGGGCGGAATTTCAGCAGCGCTTTACTCTGCCGGAGCAACCGATACCCGCAGATATTGTGCTGCGGCAAAAATTAATGAGTGAGCTCAACGCCACACGTACTGAAGAGCGTCAGCAGTTAGCACTTTGGCTGGCGAGCCATATGCAGGAAGGGGCTGCCCCACTGCACATCATTATTGCCAGCGTATCTCTGGCGTTTAACCATTTATGGCAGGATCTGGGGTTAAGTTCGCGCCAGGAGCTACGGGAGTTAATGATCGATTGCTTCCCGCAACTGGTGGCGATGAATCACCAGAATATGCGTTGGAAGAAATTCTTTTATCGTCAGCGTTGTCTGCAAGTCGACGGGGAACGGCTCTGTCGCGCACCAAGTTGTGATTCCTGTTGTGAGCGCCAGCTCTGTTTCGAAAGTTGAAACCTGTGCGCTTCCCGCGCCGCTGTCCTATATTCTATTGTGCAATGTTAAATATTTTGCAGCGGTCACACGGTTTCTTGTAGCCGTTGTGTTACCGTTGCTTATATATTTATCAGTATTATATAAAGTACGCGGGTGCGCGAGGTAGCAAATGTATTCTTTTGTGGCCAGACAGGCGATATTTGATGATAAATTGAACACCGTCGGTTACGAGCTGCTCTTCAGGGATAGTATGGACAACCGTTTCCCCGATGTGTCGGCGGAACATGCCACCACGCAATTGATTGAAGAACAATTTCTTAGCGCCCCCGTTGGCCGTAAAAATGATAACAGCACGGTATACGTTAATTTCCCTTACCAACTGTTGGTTGAAGGTCTGGCAGAAACGCTACCGAAAAATCGTGTGGTGATCGAAATATTAGAAAATGCGCAACCCGATCGGCAATTGCTGGAAACAGTTAAGCGCTTACATACACAAGGTTTTCGCATTGCGTTGGACGACTTCGCGCCGTGCAGCGATTGGGATGCTTTTATGCCTTATATCAATGTCATTAAATTTGATATCAGGAGAAGCTCTCGCGAAGAGATTGAAAGATATATTCAAAATCATCACGACTTATTAAGCCAGACCGTTTTTTTGGCAGAAAAAGTCGAGACCTACGAAGAGTTTGAATCCTTCAAAAAAATGGGCTTCCATCTTTTCCAGGGCTATTTTTTCAGCAAGCCGGTTGTCACCAAACGAAATAAGCTAGTGCAGAACCGTGCTTTTGCGTTGAAATTAATGCAGGAAGTTAATGTCGAATCCCCTGATTTAAATAAAATTGAAGAGCTATTAAAGAGCGATGTCTCGCTATCCTTCAAAATCATGCGCTACGCGCAAAATATTCTTTACAATACGCGCGGCATCAGCGGCTTTCGCAACCACTCCTTACGCGATATTGTGGTCTATCTTGGCGTGAATGAAATGCGCCGTTTTGTGCTGATGGCCTGCCTGACGTCTTTTGAGAATGTTACTAATACAGAGATTTATTATCTGAGTCTGATTCGCGCTAAATTTTGCGAATTGGTGGCAGCACGTACCTCAGCAAACAATATTGCTAATGAGGCTTTTATGGTGGGCCTCTTTTCGCTGTTGGATGTGATCCTCGGGCTACCGTTGGATGAATTAATGGAACAGATTGCCGTTTCGCCAGATGTGGTAAAGGCGTTAAAAAACGAGACCGGTGAGCTCCATCGCTATGTGCTGCTTGCGCGCCTGTATGAACAACGGATGTGGGAAGAAGCCAGCGATGTGGCGCATGAGATCGGTTTGCCAAACTCTTCGGTCGCCGAAATGATGAATCAGGCAGCCAAATGGGCAGATGAATTACCCATCAGCGTTTCACGCTAATTGTTTATTTTTCACCCTGCCTGATAAATAATCACTTGCTACAATAAATTTGCTTGTGAAACATTATTTCAAAGACAATAAATACAAAGCGCTCACATATTTAACACCCCCTACTCCTTAATGGAAATTAATTTTATTGCCTTGTGCCGTTGCACAAAAATCATATCGATTTGTGATTAAGATCAGATAAAAAAATCAATTTTTTCAATGCTCCTGCCGTTATTAATATTACCTTCCTCACATTAAGTATGATTATGAAAAAACTCGCGCAGGCTACGGTATTAACCAAACTACTTCTCGGCTTCTCCATCCTGATTGTGATGATGCTGCTATTGGGTGGTGTAGCTATTTTTCAACTTAACAGTAGCAATCAACATATTGATAAATTTCGTGAAAATCGTATGCCGGGCATTCGCTATACGCTGGAAATGCGTGGCGTCCTTTCCGAAATGCGTCTTCAGCAAATTCAGTACATTTCTTCGCCTACAGCGCAAGAGCGTGAAAAACATCGTGGCGAGCTACTGCAAAACCAGGATATTTTCCTTAATGCCCAGCAGCAGTACGCCAAAACGTCTGCAGATGCAGCGCCTGAATTACGCGCTCTGTTTGCCACGGTCGTCGATAACTTTAAAAACTTTGTCGATGTAAATGCCAAAGTGATAGAAGCGGTTAATAGTGGCAATACCGACGAAGCGTCGAAGATCAGTGGCGCAGTGTCGGCGAAATACCGTACGCAATTGATGAAAGATCTCGCCACACTGGTAGATATGGAAGTGGCTACGGGTAATGAAGCTGGCGCACAATCGCAAGCGGGTTACCACCAGGCGTTCTATCTGCTTTGCGCCCTGCTCCTGCTGGCCCTGATCACTACAGCGGCAACTGCGCTGCTGATCTCACGTAATCTTGCCCGCCAGCTTGGTGGCGAACCCGCTTACGCTGTCGCGATAATGAAAGAGATCGCCGCCGGCAATCTCAGTGCCCAGGTAGCGCTACGTGATAATGATAGTCAAAGCTTACTGGCAACAATTAAGTTTATGAATGCCCAGCTTGCAGAGATTATTAACGGCATTATTAACGGAAGCGAATCGATCTCTCTTGCCGCCGGGGAAATATCTCAGGGCAACAGTGATTTATCACAACGCACCGAGGAACAAGCCGCATCGCTGGTGCAAACTTCATCGAATATGCAACAAATCACAGAAAATGTGAAAAGCAATGCTGATAACGCCCGTAAGGCTAGCGCACTGGCGCTGGAAACGTCACAAACAGCAGTGAAAGGCGGTAAAGAAGTTCATGATATGTTGAAAAGGATGCATGAGATCTCCGATAGCTCACAGAAGATCGTCGCTATCATCTCGGTGATTGAAGGTATTGCCTTCCAGACTAATATTCTGGCACTAAATGCGGCAGTAGAAGCCGCACGCGCCGGAGAACAAGGCAAAGGCTTCGCAGTGGTGGCAGGTGAAGTACGCAACCTGGCGCAGAAAAGTGCCGATGCGGCAAAAGAGATCAAACAATTGATTGAGGGGACCGTGGAAAAGATTACTGACGGTTCACGCTATGCCGATACCGCCAGTCGCGCAATGGAAGAGATTGTGACCTCGGTTAACAAAGTGACCGATATCGTCGCAGAGATCTCCGCCGCCTCAACCGAGCAACATCAGGGGATTAAAGAGATAAGTGTCGCCATCGAACAGATGGATCAAGTTACACAGCAGAACGCCACACTGGTAGAGCAAGCAGCCGTTGCCGCACAATCAATGACCGAGCAGAGTGAAGTGCTGCGCGACTCCGTGCGATTCTTCCAGCTACAGGCATAACAAAAAGATGCCCGGAGAAATCCGGGCATCAACAATAGCGCGGCTTACCCGCCAATCACTTTCTCACCCCTTTCCACACACCTTCAAGTTTATCAAACTCGACAGGGTGCGTGATTTGCTGCTTGTTAGTAGAGGACAATATGGCGACAGTCTTTCCATGATATTGTTTTACAGGGACATGGCGAGTATTCCCTGCCATTTCCAGGCGAATGGAGTTATGTCCTGATTTGATATGAATTAAAGGTAGCTGGATTGCCATGTCACCATGCTGTTGAACGGGTTTATTGGCAAGTAGCATCTGTTCTGATGATGAAGTTTGGCTGATGGTGATGACTGCTTGTTGAGCAACGAGTTGTAAGAAATCAGGGACATTGTCGGCAATAATTTTTTGATGTTTGAGATCATGAGCTGCACGCTTAAACAGGGGGGCAATAAGGTATTTTTCTATGGCTGCTGGGTGGCTATCAGGCAATAACCGAGAAAGGTCTTGCGCCAGTTCTTTAACGTACTGATTAATATTTTTGATTGCGATTATTTTCTCACGCTTAGCGGCACTATCAGCTTTATATACCTGGTTCTCACTTTTGATATCTTCCTTAATTAGCTTTTTGCTGACCATGTGTAATAAATGCGCAAGAGGCTTGTTTTTAATATCTGTCATTTGCGAGAAATCATATAGCCTGGAGTGGTGCTGCGTTTTATCTACCTGCTGTTCACTATCAGCGGGACGATGCAAATGGTGATGGCGATGAGGATGTTGTTTTTCGATGTTGCTTTCAGCAGAAGCTGGCCGACCACCGACCGCTCCGACGAAGGTGCGGGTTTTTGTTACATCTGGAGCGATAAACAGAGATCTCCCTGCCGAGGTAACTTTCTGCTGAATAAGCCCCTTTTCTGATGTCACCTCATCATTGCCACGAGCCATTCTGGCCGGTACTGTCGTCGTCGGTTGCAAAGTGTTCATTAGTGCAAGCACCTGTACCATCGACGTGGCCAGATTTTGCTGATTTTGATTTGTGCTGTTATTTCCAGGTTGGCTGGCAAGCAGAGAAATTAATCGTTGCTGTTGAAGTCGGCTACCTGCTTTTTTGTCTATATGATTGGTGTGAGTGCCGATTTGCTGCCTGAATAATTGCGTGGTAGAAGCTGAAGATACACTTGGCATAACGCACATCCCCTATTTAATAAATATGGTCGGATATTGGTTACACCACTTTAATTGTGAAATGTTCTTCATACTTCTGTAAAACGATTTGCTGCCAGTGAGTGAAGAAAGAGCTCCGCGCCAACATTAACGGCGAAGGCGCGGGTGAGGATCGCTCAGGGCAAGGTACTAACGAAAGAGAGATCCCACATCGTCGCGAGTAGCGATAAGCAGACAATAAGCATAAAAACTAACGACATCGTTTTATCTGACTTTTCCATCATACGGCCCTCTGTATAGTGGGTTTCGTCATTAGACAGTGAAACTCGACTTTCCAAAAAAGTTTAGGACAGTTGATAGTTTTTGTCCGGTGTTAGTTTTACAGGTAGCACTTTTTCGTCATTCATTTGCAACAAATCTATCTCAATAGCATTACAGATAGCATCCAGCGGCAGGTCGTTATCCTCTTCGCCAAATGGGTCTTCCAGCTCTTCTGCCAGCGTATCGAGCGAAATAAAAGTGTATGAAATCAGCACCGAAATAAAGGGCGTCATAAAGTGCAAATCGACCACCAGAGCAAACGGCAGCATGATGCAAAACAGGTAGACGGTGCGATGTAAAATCAGCGAATAGGCAAAGGGTACCGGCGTGTTAAAAATGCGTTCGCAGCCGGAAAGCACCACGGCCATATCGTGCAGTCGCTGTGTCATGCTATGAAACAAGATATCTGGCAGCTTACCCTGCGCCCGCCGCTGGCCCAGCCACTGGCTCATTATCAATAAGATGCGGTTAGCGGGTGAATGCGCATCCAGCACATTTTGTAGTTCCTGTGGTGAAAGATACTTCGCCAGTCCCTCCCCCTGCGGTTTGCGACGTAAGGTCATGCGTAAACTGTGGGCAAAGGCAATCTGCAAGCGAACAAACTCTGCCAAATCGGCATCATCGGGGAGTGCGGTTTTGACTTCCCGTAACAGTGAGCGAGAAGCAATCATTAATTGACCCCATAACAGGCGTGCCTCGCTGTAGCGTGCGTAGCAGGCATTGTTACGAAACCCAAGGAAGATGGCGATCGCTACGCCGAGGATGCTGAATGGCGCCACGGTAAGTTTAATACCAAGCGATGTGTACCAGGGCAGCATCAGGATGACAGCGATGGAGAGCAGGAAATTCATTAACAGTCGGGAGCGTATTTTCGGTAGCACCGAACCGTGCCAGACAAAAAGACGGGGAAGCCAGTGTTGTTGAGGTCTAACAATCATTTTTAATTATGGGCAAGTGAATACTCCCATAATTAAACGTGATCGCAGTCACAGTTGCAAGTTTGCTAACAGAATGTGACGAATTATATTTCTGCTTAACTCAAACCTGCGTTGTGGCTGCTGGAACGGACGGTTGCTTTCTATTAGTATGTTGTAACTAATACTGGCTAGCCAAAAGATAATTGACCCGGCCTGCGCCGGGTCCTGACTATTAGCAAAGTGGTTTTACTGCATCGCGCATTCCGCGCAGGAGAATAGCATCCAGATCCAGCGAAACCTGCTCAACCAGACCAGGGACTTTGGTCAGATCCTGCTCCCAGTGTTCGCTCAGAGACAATACCGCCCTCACCAGATCACTGGTGCTTATCTGTTGATCACGGTGTTGGCTCCATAACTGCTGGTAGCGCTCAATCCAGTGCGCATCATCCTGTAGCGGATAATTCTCACCCTGACGTTCACCGCGATAAAACGCAATCAGCGCCGCCAACGCAAAGGTCAAACGCGCAGGCAATTTACCATTACGCTTCTGCCCTGCCAGCAGCTGCGGCAAAATACGGGTGCGGAATTTAGTCATGCCATTCAGCGCAATAGAGAGCAACTGGTGTTTGATATAGGGGTTACGGAAGCGGCCTGTCACCGCACTGGCAAAAGACTCCAGCTCATCACGCGGTAGATCCAGTACCGGGATAATCTCTTCATGGATAGCCTTTTCAACGAAAGCACAAATCTGGCTATCATTCATCGCCTCGCCTACCGTATCCAGCCCAGCCTGCCAGGCCACCGGTACCAGTGCCGTATGAGCACCATTGAGAATAGCCACCTTACGCTCTTTGTAAGGCTTAATATCATCTACAATCAGCACATTAAGCGGGTATTTGTCGAGCCGGAGTTCCGTTGCCAGCGATTTTGGCCCCTGAATAACAAACAGATAGAAATGTTCAGCAGTATCAAGGAATGTATCGCGGTATCCCAACTCCGCTTCGAGTTTGGCGACTTCATCACGAGGATAGCCAGTAACAATACGGTCTACCAGGGTAGAACAGAAGGTATTCGCCGCATCCAACCACTGAATAAACTCAGCCCCCAGTTCCCACTCCTGCGCATAGCGTAATACCAGCTCACGCAGTGCATCGCCATTGTAATCAATCAGTTCACAGGGAATAATCACCCAGCCTTTATCCACTGCGGCAGAAAAGTGGCTAAAGCGCTCAAACAGCAGGCGAGTCAGTTTTGCCGGGTAGCTTACCGCTGGCGCATCAACAAATTTATCCCCTGCATGGTAGCTGATACCGGCTTCGGTGGTATTTGAAAAGACAAAGCGAATATCCGGGTTGTGCGCCAGTTTCAGGAACTCATCATATTGCGAGTAAACGCTGATCTCACGGGTAACGGAGCGGATCAAACGCGCATCGCTCACCGCTTCGCCCTGCTCGTTCAAACCACGGATAATAGTGGTATACAGACCATCCTGAGTGCTCAGTGAAGGAGGAAAATCACTCTGAATGGGACGTACAACCACCACCCCGGCATTCAGGTCGGTGTGCTCATTGAGCAGATCGATTTGCCAGTCGACAAAAGCGCGCAAAAAATTCCCTTCGCCAAACTGAATAATGCGCTCCGGGTATTCAGCGCCAGGAAAGTTGCGACGGTTTAATGTGTTCACAGTGGGTTCCTTTTTTGATTAGTCATACAACCTGGTTGGATTGGTGTAATAACTTACCAAACTTTTGAACCATGAAACCCTGTTTTGATCAAAACGAAGCTTGTTATTAGCGGCAATTATATGAGCTTGTAAAAAATTGTCGTCGCCGTCACAGTTCCGTTTGGCATAAGTGCATACTGCGGAATCTCCCCCACGCGTTGCCAGCCATCTCGCTGATAAAAATTTTCCGCATCGCTGCCCGAAGCAGTATCCAGCACCAGCACACTTTTACCCCGAGCACGCGCTTCATGCTCCAGCGCCGCCATCAGGTTGCTTGCTACCCCCTGACGTCGTGCTTTTTGGTGAACGAGTAATTTTGCCACATCGGCGCGATGAGGCTGATTTTCCGGTTGCGCGATAACAAGTTGCACCGTGCCAATAACCTCACCACAAGGCATTTGAGCCACCAGCACGATGCGCTCATTGCACCTGACGCTTACTGCAATATCTGCCCAGAATTTTGTGGATTTTGCTCGCGAGAGTGGAGAGATAAAGCTCACGGAAGCACCGGCGGAAACGCAATTTTCCAGCACATCGCATAAGGAGTGAATATGTGAATCGATGTTTTCACTATCAAGAAGGGTGATAGAGTAAGTGGTCATTTTTGTCCCTTAAAATAACCACTATCGGATTAACATAGCGCTAACACAAGTCGTGCGGCGATAGCTTTTTGTGATGGTTAGCGACGCCCTCTCTTTTTAACTTTCATGGCATACATCTTTTCATCCGCCGCTTTAATCCAGGAACGTAAGTCATCCTTGCCATTATGATCGAACTCGCTGATCCCCCAGGAGAAGGCCAGTTGCCACGGTTTGCCCGAAACAAGATTCCACGCCTCCACCTGCTCAGCAAGATGCATCATCGCAATCCAGGCGCCCTGCTCATCCGTTGCGGAAAAGACCACCGCAAACTCGTCGCCGCCATAGCGCACACATAAATCTGCCTCACGGAAACTCGCTTTCAGTACTGAAGCCATTGCCTTGAGTGCGTCGTCTCCCTGCTCATGCCCCCAGCGATCATTGATGGCCTTAAAACCATCGAGGTCTATCCATCCCAGGGTCAGCGGTTCAGCGCGACGGCGTGCGCCGACAATCGCAAACTTAGCCAGGCTGTCAAAACCACGACGATTAAACAACTCGGTTAGCTCATCCGTCGTCGCCGCGCTCATCACCGCGAATTCATCTTCAACGATTAAGGCAAAATCGCGCAGGCAGTCGAGTTCCGCCTCATTAAATTCACGTGGTTGCTTATCGAGCAGACAAAACGAGCCAGCCATTGCACCATCAGGTAACCGCAGCGGATAACCTGCATAAAAGCGAATTTGCGGCGCTCCGGTGACCAGCGGATTATCAACAAAGCGCTCATCGCGGGCAGCATCTCTCACGATGAAAGGCTCATCGCTGAGGATCGCATGGGCGCAGAAAGAGATATCACGAGGCAAATTTTCATAGGCAAGACCATCACGGGATTTGAAATGGAGGTTGTTTTCGTCCACCAGCGTCACTAATGCTGCCGGGACGTTAAACATCCGTTTCGCCAACCGGGTCAAGCGGTCGAAACGTTCGGTAACCCCGGTGTCCAGAAGGCCGGAGTCACGGAGCGAGGACAGACGTTTTTCCTCATCCGCAGGAATAGCAGGTACTTTCATAGGATACCGTTCTCATTATAGTCAGGCTGCGTTTGGCAATGATAGTAAAATGCGCCATTGCTCAATTCGCGCTATACAGCATAAAGCGTAGCCTATTCATAGGGATTGTCAGCGTGCGTAGATCTGGTTTTTGCCTAATCGCTTCGCTTGATAGAGCGCATCATCGGCTGCTTTTAACCAGTCAGCTACCTCTTGCATGGCAGGCAGCGCGCTGGCAATGCCGATGCTTAATGTACAGGTGAAGGCCTGCTCCTGCATGATATCCATCATCGCAGTGGCGTCGAGGATGCGCCTGGCAACTCGGTGTGCCTCCTCAGGCGGCGTATCCGGTAACAGAATAACAAACTCATCGCCGCCGAGACGTGCAGGAGTATCCGTTGTCCGCGTAGCGATATGCAAAATTTTCGCCACTGTGACCAATAAAGTATCACCCACTTTATGGCCAAAGCGATCGTTGACCTCTTTGAAATTATCGATATCAATAAACATCAGCGAGGAAATACATGGCGAAGCGTGGAGTTTATCCAGCTCAAACTGAACCCGCTTTTCCAGTAACCGGCGATTGGGAATATTCAGCAGTGGATCCATCATCGCGATGCGCTCAAGCTCCTGCCCTTTGAGCCGCAATTTGACCGCGATAGCGTCGGTCAACATGCTGAGGGCGAAGAGATAAACGGCAATCAGGGGCAGTGTGGCGAACATAGTTCGTTGGCTTACAACCAAATGGAGCGGCAACCCCAAAGCCAGCCAACTGAGTAAAAATGCGCTTAACAGCAGTACCAACGCTTTGCGCATCAGCCCTAAGCCGCCCGCTGAAAGGCGATCAGTTAATAAAATAGTGGCAATTAATACCGAAGGCAGAGGATTCACCGCCATCATTGCTATCCAGACTCCCCCAACGACGGCGTCAAATAAGAGGTTCTGATGCTCAGCCCTTAACGGCGCGTGAGCGTAGCGGGCACGCAGAAAAGCGATTGTAGGCCAGAGAAAAGCATTGGCGGCAAGAAGTTGTAGCATCCATGTGGGGCGCTTAAGCTCAACAAGCACGGACAGTATAGGAAAAAAGCAAAGTAACGTTCCCAGCATACGCATCAGGTACATGCGCCAGACAAAACGCCTGCCGGGGATACGCTTATTTTTATGCAATTTATCTAATCCCATCATGCCAGGAATATTCCTACGTCTTGAGCCTGGCAATGATATTGACGTAAAAAATTGGAGGCAAGAGGTTTAATAAATAAAAATATGTATCATTTTCGCCGTATTCAGCTCACCACAGAATGTGGTAGTACACTCACCGTGGTGCGATTACGCCCCTGTTTTTTCGAGCGATAGAGATTTTCATCTGCTTCGCCCAGCAGTGTTTCAAACCTCTCGGTCAACTGCCAGGCAGCAGTGCTGCCGTTACTTAAACCAATACTCACCGTCAGATGTAACACCTGTTGCCGCCATTTAAACAGATACTGCTCAACAGAAACACGCAGTGATTCAGCCAGTTGCAACCCTTGTTCAGGATTATCTGTCTTAGCCACCACCACAAACTCTTCGCCGCCCATCCGTGCGACAACCCCCTGACTTCCCAGTTCTTGCTGCACTTTCTGCGCAAACGAGGCCAATACTTTATCGCCGCACTCATGGCCGTAGGTATCGTTGATGCTTTTAAAATAATCAATATCCAATAGCATCACCGTAAGATGTTTATCAGCGAAGCGGTAAGCATCACGGTTTAATGCCTCATAAAGGCCGGAACGCGAATAGACACGGGTCAGGAAGTCAAAGTCTGCACGTAAAGAGAGCTGGCGCATCAGGCGATTAATAGCCTCGACGCTAACCGAGACAATGATCGGGCAGATAGCAAGCGTAGCAATGCCTAACCGGGCTGAGAAGAGTCGTGGAATATCCAGCGGTGAACCAATAAATATATTGATAACGCTATTTGCCACCAGAATTATCTCCAGTCCACCGGTAAGCAGCGTAACCAGACAAGTAAACGGCAGCGAGTAACGCACCGCACACCAGATAAGCGCCGGGAGTGGAAAAGCCAGGCTACCTGCCCCACCAATCACCACCGAGGCCAGCACTGACACCGCTACCGCCACCAACGGCATCACTTTTTTTACGTCGAAGCTGAGTGCTGTACGCGGTCTGGTGATGGTGAGCAGCCAGGGCAGGATCAACACACCAGTAGAAAATTGCTCGCTAAACCAGTCGGCCAGCAACATGCCGAATCCATGACCATTTAGCCCAACCGAACCAACCGCACCAAAAAAAGCGCACAGCAGCGAGGCAATTAAGCAGTAGCTAAACAGCCTCAGCGCATTAATCGGTTCCGGCGCTTTTTTCATATGTCGCCGTTCCCAGTTAATCAATTGCGCCATGGTGATAATAAACACCATATTGGAAAAATTGATGATAATCGACGCCATCCCCCAGCTGGTAGTGATGGCGTCGTAAGCCAGCATCGCAACGTAACTAATCAGATAGTAGTGCCAGCGGTGTAAAAAAGCGTAGCGGGCAAATACCCCCGCCATCACCGCATTTAACGGCCAGAACAGCGATAGCTCTTCCACCAGCCGCAGCATCGCGCCAAGAAAATAAAACAGCGTCGTCAGAAGAAAAATCGCCACCGCGTTAGACACGGCTTTTTCCTCAGCAAAAAAACGCACCGGGGTGGAAAAAAATGCACGCATTAAATTTCGTTCCAGAACAGAGCCACTATGATCAATGCGAACTATTGAGCTCGCGAATTCATCTGCAGTACAAGCCAGTGATAAATTACTTCCACAATATACTGTTGTTGAGTTTTAGTTAAAGGATATCCATGAGGAATTGCATGCCATTTTTCGAGGCAGCCCCGACAACAGGTCGCGGTAGCATGCTGGGCGATAAAAACCGGATGGCCACGCATTGGCGTTTGCCTGCCATCATTTTTTGGTAGCGCTGGCGCCAGGCGCTGAGCAACAAAATCGGCAGCATGGGCGGCAATCACTTCCGCCCCTTTTTCTACACAGTATTGCCGCTCTTTCACCCCGAGGCGAAAGCGGGAACGAAATGAGGAACGCGCCAGACGCGCGAACAGAGGATTGAGATCCGTCATCAGTACAACATTGCCCACAAGCTAAAACTGCAGGCAGTATACCAGAGTCATCAGGCAGGCAGGTGGAAACGCGCAACCGCCTGTAACAGACGGTGGGAGTCATTATGCAACTGCTCCGACGCGGCCGTGGCGGTAGTGACCAGTTCCCCGGTGCGTTGAGCAACGTTATTAAGCGAGTGCAAACGTCGGGTCATCTGGTGGATGCTCTCCCCCTGGCTCAACGTCGCCGCAGAAATCTCATGCAAAACACCGCTCAGACGTGCCACCAGCCCGGTGACCTGTTGCAGGTTATCCTCCAGTCGACGTACTGCCGCACTACCATCATTAATTCCCTGTAGCGAATGATTGATCAGTTGTTGAATAGTCTGCGTCGAGTGGCTGCTTTTACGCGCCAGCAAGCCCACCTCTTTTGCCACCACCGCAAAACCGCGACCATGATTACCGGCGTGCGCCGCCTCTATTGCCGCGTTGAGCGCCAGAATATTGGTCTGAAATGCCACACCGTCAATCAACGCGACAATATTGCGCATCTCCGCTGAGCGCTCGACAATTTCACGCATCGACTGATTCACCATCTCCATCATACGGTCGCCACCAGCAGCAACAGAGCGAGCCTCTTCCGCCTGCTGGCTGGCAAGTTGCGCGTAACCGGTACTGCCTTCGACATGGGATTCCAGCGTAGCAATATGTTGTGTCACATCGCTCAACTCCTCGGCCTGTTTTGCCGATTGTTGAGAGAGCGACTGATTACCTTGTGCCAGGCTGCCGACCATATTGACCATCGAGGTGGTGGCATCTTTTACCTGCACGACCAGTTGTTGCAGACCGCACTGCATGCTCTCCACACTCAGGCAAAGATCATTAATTTCGCGGTTAAAGCGCTTAACCTGCGACAACGGCGCACTGAGATCGCCCGCCGCAAGAATATTGAGATGGGTAATCAGCCGACGCAGAGGCGTAATCACCCAGCGAGAGACGGCGAACCAGACTAAGACCGCAATGACCAGCAGTAGCGCAGGTATCAGCAGGAAGATATGCTGCAACTGAGCCAACGTTGACATTAGCGACTCTCGCCCCTGTGCGGCACGACTTTCACTGGCCTGCTGAAAACGCGCATAGTTGTCATTAAAATCGGCCTGAAACGCCTGAGCGGGTACCGCGAAAAAAGCATCAATGGAGTTACTCTTTTCCAGGCCATCCGCCTGCTCTTTCAATGCACCATAAAAGAGCTGATAACTATTGACCAGGCCCTCATCCTGAGCCGGTTTCAGCGCCAGCCACGCCTGCCAGGCCTTTTGTGAAACAACCAACGCCTGGCGGGTTTCATCCATCAGACTATGCCAGCTTCCATCAGAGCCGGTCTCTTTGTCCTGCATAAAATAGACTCCCGCCCGGTTAAGGAGATCGCTTGCCGTCAGCAGTGCGATGCGCGCTTCATCGACGCGCACCTGCTGCAAATGCGCCAGTTGATTGCGTTGTTCATTTTGTTGGGCATCACGCAGTGATACAGAAAGAACAACTGATGAGACGATTTGCAATGCAGAAAAGAGCGCAATAACAGAGAAAATCCCTGCTAACAGGCCAAATTGCCGAGGTGTAAAACGCCGGATAACACGGCGAAAAATTTGAGTTAAGTTCATGATATTCTTCTATAACCACAGTAAGACTGTGAGTCTATAAAAGTCACATGACACTTCCATGACACAAAAAATAGCGCGCCTCAGGCAGGCGCGCGTATTGGATTACAGGCGATCTCGCCACACGGTCTGGATATTGCAAAACTCGTGCAAGCCGAAGTGTGACAACTCACGACCAAAGCCGCTTTTCTTCACGCCGCCAAAAGCGACGCGGGCATCGCTGGCACTATAACCATTGATAAACACCCCACCACATTCCAGCCCTTCGGCGAAGCGCTGCGCCTGTGCGTCGTCAGCAGTAAATACAGTGGCAGACAAGCCAAAATCACTGCTATTTGCCAGCTCCAGCGCATGTTGTGCATCTCGGGCAGTGGTGATTGCCGCTACCGGACCAAACAGCTCCTGGCGAAACGCCGTCATGTGCGGCGTGACATCGGCAAGCACCGTTGCAGGATAGTAATTGCCCGGCCCCGCGATCTTCTCTCCGCCCAGCAGCAGTTTTGCCCCCTCCTGCACGCTGGCGACCACCTGCGCATGAAGCTCGTCACGCAGATCAAAGCGCGCCATCGGCCCGAGATAGTTATCTGCATCCTCTGGCGAGCCCAACTTCAGGGCGGCTGCGGCAGCAACAAACTTTTCACTAAACCGCTGGGCAATGCCCTCTTCAACGATAAAACGTTTTGCCGCAGCGCACACCTGTCCGCTGTTCTGATAACGCCCGGCGACAGCAGCTTTCACCGCTAAGTCGAGATCTGCATCGTTCAGCACAATAAACGGATCCGAACCACCCAACTCCAGCACACATTTCTTTACTGCCGCCCCGGCCTGCGCGCCAATAGCCGCCCCGGCACGGACGCTGCCGGTAACGGTAATTGCCGCAATACGCGGATCGTTAATCGCCTGGCTGACGCCTTCGTTGCTGGCATTCACCCACCCGAACACTCCTGTTGGTATGTCTGCGTCAGCAAAAATATCGCCAATCAGCGCTGCGCAGCCCAACACGTTTGGCGCATGTTTAAGTAAATAGCTATTACCTGACAGCAAAATAGGTACCGCGCCGCGCAACACCTGCCATAGCGGGAAATTCCACGGCATAACAGCCAGAATCGGCCCCAGCGGACGGAACTCGATACGCGCGCGGTTGTGTTCCACCTGTGTTGGCTCGCTGGAGAGCATGGCCGGGCCATACTCGGCATACCAGTCGCATAAGCTGGCAGATTTATTGACCTCCGCCCGCGCCTGCAGAATCGGTTTTCCCATCTCCTGACAGATCATCTGCGCCATCTCTTCGCCTCGTGCACGCAGTGCGGCCCCCACATCGCGTAACTTTTGTGCACGCTGTGCCACGCTAAACTGCCGCCACTGGCGATAACCCTGTTCGGCCAGCTCAAGTGCGGCATCAACCTGTGCCGGGGTCGCCCAGGCGGTAGCACTCAGTGTTTCCCCCGTAGCCGGGTTAATGGGACATGGCATGGGTGCTCGGTGAAATTGACATAACATTCTCGCTAATTGCTGTTCAGGACTTGCACTATAGTGGCCGGATTTGCTATTTCTGAAAACTGAATAATATTAACTCCACCATTCACACCAGGAGAACGGAATGGATCTAACTCAGCTTGAGATGTTTAACGCCGTGGCACAGACGGGCAGCATTACCCAGGCTGCGCATAAGGTGCATCGCGTTCCTTCCAACCTCACCACCAGGATTCGCCAACTGGAGGCGGACCTGGGCGTTGCGCTCTTTATTCGTGAAAATCAACGCTTACGCCTGTCCCCTGCCGGACACAGCTTCTTGCGCTATAGCCAGCAAATCCTCGCACTGGTAGATGAAGCGCGAATGGTCGTTGCCGGAGATGAACCGCAGGGGCTTTTCTCCCTCGGCGCGCTGGAGAGCACTGCTGCGGTGCGCATTCCGGCTACGCTTGCGCGCTATAATCAACGCTACCCACGTATTCAGTTCGATCTCACCACCGGCCCCTCTGGCACCATGATTGATGGCGTGCTGGAGGGGAATTTAAGTGCAGCCTTTGTCGATGGGCCGATTATGCATCCAGGGCTGGAGGGGATCCCGGTATACCGTGAAGAGATGATGATTGTCGCGCCTCATGGGCATGAACCCATTCACTGCGCGTCACAGGTTAACGGTGCCAGTATCTATGCTTTTCGCGCCAATTGTTCTTATCGCCGCCATTTTGAGAGTTGGTTCCAGGCCGGGCGCGCCACTCCAGGTAAAATTCATGAAATGGAGTCCTACCACGGTATGCTGGCCTGTGTGATTGCCGGAGCGGGTCTGGCGCTGATTCCGCGCAGTATGCTGGAAAGTATGCCCGGACATCAGCAGGTGGAAGCCTGGCCGTTGGCGGAAAACTGGCGCTGGCTCACCACCTGGCTGGTGTGGCGACGCGGTGCGAAAACCCGCCACCTGGATGCGTTTATCGAAGTGCTAAATGGTGATGCGCAATAGCACTTTCTCCATATAAATACTCAACGGATCGTCGGTGTAAGGCGCAAACGCAGCACAGCGCTGATAACCACAGCGTTGATAGAGTTTAATTGCCGCAGGCTGCTTGATGCCGGTTTCCAGGCGTAGCACAGAGCAGCCACTCTCCCTTGCTTTCTCTTCAAGTGCTGCGATGAGCTTCTCACCTAACTGTTGGCCGCGATGCTGAGAATCGATATAGACACGCTTTATTTCGCCGCTGCCGTCGCCATTTAACACCACCGCGCCACATCCAACCGCCTGCTGATCACGCAGCATAATTTTTAATAAAATCAGTGAGCTTTCCGGTAACGTTGCGAGATCGAGCAGGTGGTTGCTTTCACTGGGGTAAAGCCGCGCCTGGTAACTATCCAGTTCGCCTATCAGCGCTTTTACCTCTGACTGCATAACCTTTCCTTTAACAATGCAATACATATCCACCCCCTGCCGTTACGGTTTTGTTAAATTACGCGCATTGCTCTCTATCTTCTTCATATAATTAACTTATATTGTGCACTGGTCATTGCGCGCCGGGGAGCGGTGGCGGTACTTTAAAGAGAGTGTTATATCTGCCAATGGAATTTACATGAACACAAAAGCCCGTAAAGTAATGATTATTGGCGCTGGTAATGTGGGTGCTTCTGCCGCCTATGCGCTGTTAAACCAGTCTATCTGCGAAGAGCTGATCCTCGTGGATCTGGATCAGCAGCGCGTTGAGGGTCATGCGCAGGATCTCTCTGATGCCGCCGCTTACCTGCCCGGCATGATGACTATCTCCACGCGCACAGCAAAAGAGTGTGCGGATGTGGATATCGCAGTGATCACCGTCTCTGGCGGCGCACTTAAACCGGGGCAAACCCGTCTTGATGAACTGACTAATACGGCGCGGATTGTGAAAAATATCGTGCCCGCCATGATGGAAAACGGCTTCAATGGCATTTTCCTTATCGCCACAAACCCTTGCGATATCATCACCTGGCAGGTGTGGAAGCTTTCGGGTCTACCGCGCAATCAGGTAATTGGTACTGGCGTGTGGCTCGATACCACCCGTTTACGCCGCGCACTGGCACAGACGCTGGATATTGGCGCGCAGAGCATTGATGCTTTTATTCTTGGTGAGCATGGAGATACGCAATTCCCGGTGTGGTCACACTCATCGGTATATGGTTCGCCAATCGCCGATGTTTATCAGCGTAAGACGGGCCAGGCGCTGGATTTCGACGCGCTGGCGGAAAAAGTGCGCCGCCACGGCTTTGAAATTTACGCGCGCAAAGGTTGTACCGAATACGGCATCGCCGGCACTATTGCTGAGATTTGCCGCAATATTTTTACCGGCAGCCACCGGGCCCTGACCTTATCGTGCATTCTGGACGGTGAATATGGCGTCAGTGATGTCGCTATTGGCGTACCGGCGGTACTTACGCAAAGCGGGGTGCAGCAAATTATCGAGTTACAGCTGGAGGCTGATGAAGTGGCGAAATTCAACCATTCAGCCGAAGTGATTAAAGCCAATATTGCTCGCCTGCCCTGATCTTAATTTTTCGCCGGATAGCGCGTTTATCCGGCGAAGCCTGCGTTTCTACCCACTAACGCAAAAATACCTTACCCAGCAGATAGAGCGTTGCCTGACCGCTAATCAACACGCGCTCACCACGCCATTCACAGCGCAAATCACCGCCACGCCGTGAAACCTGCCGCGCCTGCATCACTGTTTTACCCAATTTATGACCCCAGTAAGGGATAAGCATACTGTGCGCAGAACCGGTGACCGGATCTTCCGCCACCGATTCACCGGGGCAGAAGAAGCGGCTAACAAAATCCAGCGTCTCTCCCGGCGCGGTGACACAGACCATTTTGCCTAGCGGCATCATCGCCGGGATATCAGGATGCAAAGCTTCGAGCTGTGCCTGCGTCTCCAGCACCACCAGATAGTCACGCCCGACCCGCACCTCTTTTGCGCCGTCAATCCCTAGGGCTGTGAACAGGCGTTCCGGTGGATTGTCTACCGGCTCGGTTCCCCAGGCCGGGAAATTGAGTGTCAGCCAGTCGCCATTGCGCGTCACCGTCAGCGGCCCGACAAAACGCGTCGTGAACAGAATGTCCGTTTGCGGATAATCGAGATACTCAAAAATAACATGCGCTGCTGCGAGCGTTGCATGACCGCAGAGATTAATTTCTGCCTGCGTGGTAAACCAACGCAGTTCAAAACCGCTGTCGTTGCGGACAAAGAAAGCCGTTTCTGACTGGTTGTGCTGCTGCGCCATTTTCAGTAACAGGTCATCGGGTAACCACTCAGTGAGTGGGCAGACGGCAGCAGCATTGCCACCAAACGTCCGATCGCTGAAGGCATCCACCATATAAAAATCGATTGTCTGCATAGGCTCTCCTTTTTGTTATCTTCTTTTATTGAGGGTTATTCTGTACCAATGCAATGGGTATTTCTCAGCTCAATCAATAATGAGACATACGTCACAAAATGATTGTATTTTCACCAGCAAACACAGTAAGATCACCTTCTCTCCTTTTTCCAGACAATCCACTATTTTTATGACAACGAATACCGTTTCACGAAGAGTAGCGTGGCTACGGGTTGTAACGCTTGCTGTTGCCGCTTTTATTTTCAATACCACCGAATTCGTGCCGGTTGGTCTGCTCTCAGATATCGCGCAAAGCTTTGATATGGAAACCGCGCAGGTAGGGATCATGCTGACCATCTACGCCTGGGTTGTTGCGCTGATGTCGCTACCCTTTATGCTGCTCACCAGCCAGATTGAACGGCGGAAGCTGCTGATTGGTTTATTTGCGCTTTTTATCGCCAGCCATGTGCTCTCATTCCTTGCCTGGAATTTCACCGTGCTGGTGATCAGTCGTATTGGCATTGCATTCGCTCATGCGATCTTCTGGTCTATCACCGCCTCGCTGGCAATCCGCCTTGCCCCGGCGGGTAAACGCGCGCAGGCGTTAAGTCTGATTGCCACAGGCACCGCGCTGGCAATGGTGCTGGGGTTGCCAATAGGCCGGGTGGTTGGTCAGTATTTCGGCTGGCGTACGACCTTTTTTGCCATTGGCATGGGGGCGCTGATTACATTGGTCTGTTTGGTCAAGCTGCTGCCAAAACTGCCAAGCGAACACTCCGGTTCGTTAAAGAGTCTGCCGGTGCTGTTCCGTCGCCCGGCGCTGATGTGCATCTATTTACTGACGGTGATTGTCGTCACCGCCCATTACACTGCTTATAGCTATATTGAACCCTTTGTGCAAAATGTTGCGGGTTTTAGCGCCAATTTCGCCACGTTACTGCTGTTGTTGTTAGGCGGTGCTGGCATTATCGGCAGTGTACTGTTCGGTAAACTCGGCAACCAACACGCCTCCGGTCTGGTCAGTAGCGCTATTGGGCTGCTGGTCATCTCTCTGCTATTGATGTTCCCTGCTGCCAGTAGCGAGATGCATCTCGCGTTGCTGAGCGTGGTATGGGGAATTGCGATTATGATTATCGGCCTCGGCATGCAGGTGAAAGTGCTGGCGCTGGCGCCGGATGCTACCGACGTGGCGATGTCGCTCTTTTCTGGCATCTTTAATATCGGTATCGGCGCAGGTGCCCTGCTGGGTAATCAGATCAGCCTGCACTGGTCGATGGGGGCTATCGGTTATGCCGGGGCTATTCCGGCTATCGCGGCGCTGGTATGGGCAGTGATTATTTTCCGCCGCTGGCCCGTCACGCTGGAAGAGCATCCCAACCAGCTTTAAGCTCTGCGCTATCACCTTTCCTGACGCGTGACGGCAACAGATTGATCTGCTTGCCGTCATTTGCGTAAAGCAAATTTTATCGCCACCTTTTTTTACCTCCATGAAACGTTTTAGCAAATAGTGGCATCGGTCGATTCATTCGGTTGACTTATATTTGCCTGAGCAATAATATCTGCCGTGATTAATCTACTTGCCGGGGCAACCATTGTGAAAAGCACGAATGATCTCTTTAACGCCATCATTCCCTTAGGCCGCTTGATCCACATGGTTAACCAAAAAAAAGATCGTTTACTTAATGACTATCTTTCACCGCTGGATATCACTGCCACCCAGTTTAAGGTGCTGTGTTCCATTCGCTGTGAAGTCTGTATTACTCCGGTTGAGCTGAAAAAAGTGCTTTCCGTCGATCTCGGCGCCCTGACCCGCATGCTGGATCGGCTGGTGTGCAAAGGCTGGATCGAACGTAGTCCGAACCCGAATGACAAGCGAGGCGTGCTGGTGCAGTTAACTGCCGAAGGTGCCGCGTTGTGTGAGCAATGTCATCAATTAGTAGGACAAAACCTGCATCAGGAATTAACAAAAAACTTAACGGCAGAAGAAGTGGCAACCCTTGAGCATTTGCTGAAGAAAATATTGCCGTAAAAAAATAAAGAGGTATGACGATGTCCAGACGCAATACTGACGCTATCACTATTCATAGCATTTTGGACTGGATTGAGGATAACCTGGAGTCGCCGCTGTCACTGGAAAAGGTGTCAGAACGTTCAGGCTATTCTAAATGGCACCTGCAACGGATGTTCAAAAAAGAGACTGGTCATTCATTGGGTCAATACATCCGCAGCCGTAAGCTGACGGAGATCGCGCATAAGCTCAAGGAGAGCAACGAGCCGATCCTGTATCTGGCGGAGCGTTACGGGTTTGAATCGCAACAGACGCTGACGCGCACGTTTAAAAACTATTTCGACGTACCGCCGCATAAATTCCGCGTGACAGATATTCCGGCTGAATCCCGGTATCTCTATCCGCTCAATCATTGTAATTGTTAATCGCCTGCTTTAAGACGTATCGAGGGAAATATGAAACGTATCGCCTGTGCCGCTGTCACCCTGATGGTGCTCTTATCCGGCCAGAGTTATGCGGAACAATTTAGTCATCCGGCACAACAGAATACACGTGACGCGATGATTCTCCCTACCGCCCAACAAACATCGTTTGACCTGAACCATATGGGCGCCGGGAGTGATAAATCCGACGAATTAGGTGTGCCGTATTATAACCAACGCAGCTAATTTTTTGCCCCGCCTCAGGCGCAATGCCGTTCACTTAAGCGGAGCGGTACTGCGTTTCACCGGATAACGGGTTTTTGATATCTTAACTGCCCTCGCCCTTGATGGTCGGGGGCGTTTTGTTATGAACACCGCTTCCAGAGCACCCCGCAGATGCTCCAGTCGTTTCGGGATGGTCCCCGGTGACGCCGTGTTTCCCAGCACTATCATCTCTGTCGCGATAAACTGGAACGCGAACTTAAAGCTGATTTCTGACGCCGCTTTTTTGTGTTTCTCCGCTGCTTTTGTCGCCTCACGCCGTATCAGATTATAGGCCAGCAACATACCCCAGACCTCCTGTTCCAGCAGCTCAACCTTACGACTTCTCAGTACCAGGGCATCGTTCAACAGGCTGCTTTTCAGGTTTCTGAACCCGACTTCGATTTCCCATCGTGAATGGTAAAGTTCCGCCACCTCTTTTGCTTTGTAGCGGTCTGCCGGGAGTGATGTCAGCACCGTTTTCTCCACACCGTTCACGTCATAAGTCACCGCCCGGGCGTACCAGAACTCTGGCAGTGAAGAATTCTTTTTCCTCGCTTGCTGTGACACCTTCAGTTTCAGAAGCCTGTCTCCGGGACCGTAACTTTCTTCTGTTTCTGATGCGATATTCTTCCACGCAGGCAGTAGCCAGTGGCGGTTACAACCCTGCTGATTCAGCGTCAGCAGCAGGTCTGCGCTGTAAAAGAGCTTGTCAAACAGCGTAATGGAGTTATCCGGGATGGTGGCGAGCATGGAGTGGGCCAGCACGGTTTCGCTCCGCCGGTAAGGCGCGGTCACGGCATTCAGCAGAATGTGACTTCCCAGATTCATTAACGCCACCAGACGCATAACGGGGTAGGCGCTCTGCCGCTCAGTGGATGTGTTGGCAGAGCCATAATATTCACGCAACTCAGGTTCATCAGGTGTCCTGAACTGCGCGCCATCAATGGCAAAAAGTTGCAGGCCGTGCCAGTCATCCTTCAGGTAACGTTCCGCGCCCCATGTCTGTGCGGTCTGGCGGAAGAGCCATTCCACGGGGGCGGCTCCCACGCGCTGACGCGCCTGGGTGACAGCGCTGCGGGCCAGCAGGTTCATCCCCGCTTCGCCATCCGCGCTCAGGTTCAGACGGCGAACCACATCGGTAATTGGCTCATTGCGGAAGAAGGCCATGGCCACCACCATCCAGATAACCATGTCGCCCGGTAAACGACGGCGGCGAACGGTCGCATGAGCAGAAAGCGTCAGGCAGTGCTGTATCCACTCGACGGGAAGGTGCTCTGCAAACAGTTGTGCAGAGGGCGGTGGCATAAGTGGATGGTCACTGAAATCGAGCAGGTCATTAAGAAGTGGCATAAGAAAACGGCTCCCTGTTATGGAAGCCGTTATAGTGCCGCAGTTTAAGGATCGGTCAACCGATCCTTAACTGATCGGTATTGCGCCTCAGGCGGGGCTTTTTTATCTGACCTGCACCGCACGGCGCAGACGAAAACCAAACACATTGATATAAAGCCCCGCCATAATCAACACGGCACCGCCGAGCTGCAGCAGTGAAAGCGTTTCCCCCAGCAACAGGGCGGCACTGGCCATACCGACAACCGGAACCAGCAGCGACAAAGGCGCGACCCGCCAGGTTTCATAACGCCCGAGCAGTGTTCCCCAAATCCCGTAGCCAACAATGGTAGCAATAAAGGCCAGATAAACCAGGGACAGCAATGTAGTGCCGTCGATGATAACCAGACTTTGCAGCATTAGCGCCGGGCCGTCGAAAATCAACGACGCAATCATAAAGGGTACGATGGGGATGAGCGCACTCCATACCACCAGCGACATCACCGCCGGACGTGCGCTGTGCTGCATGATTTTTTTATTAAAGATATTGCCACAGGCCCAGCTAAAGGCCCCCGCCAGCGTTAGCATAAAACCCAGTAGCGGGACATGCTGCCCCTGCATGCTCGACTCAACCAGCACCAGCACACCAAAAACGGCCAGCGTAATACCAACCAGTTGTTTCGCCTGCAGGCGCTCACCGAAGAAACCTGCCCCCAGAATAATGGTGAAAAAGGCCTGCGCCTGTAGTACCAGCGACGCCAGCCCGGCGGGCATACCAAATTTTATGGCGCAAAACAAAAAAGCAAACTGACCGAAACTGATGGTCAGTCCGTAGCCCAGCAGCAGACGCAACGGCACCTTTGGACGTACAACAAACAGAATTGCCGGGAATGCCACCAGCACAAAACGCAAGCCAGCCAACAGTAAGGGCGGCATATTGTGCAGGCCGATTTTAATTACCACAAAATTCAGTCCCCACGCCACCACCACCAGCATCGCCAGCACAACATCTTTACGCGCCATTCTTGCCCCTGTGTTTTTCAAGTTTTGTAAAAAATTTACGTTATCGTAAAAAAGAGTACAGCGACAGATCATTAATTTCGGTAGGTCACATAGAGCATCAGACGACAAATCACGAGTTGTATGTCCCCATAAAGGCATGCTATTGCTTAATACCTCGAATAAAATTCTTACAAAAGTAGTCAGGGCAGGTTAATGGCTTCGTTACAAACGCGTTCTACCGCCGCATTACTGGCATCTTCTCTATTATTAACTATCGGGCGCGGCGCAACCTTGCCCTTTATGACCATCTATCTTAACCGTCAGTATGGTATGGCGGTGGATCAAGTCGGCTATGCCCTGACGATTGCGCTAACCATTGGCGTAGTATTTAGCCTCGGCTTTGGTATGTTGGCAGATAAATTCGACAAAAAGCGTTATATGTTATTGGCTATTATCGTTTTTATTGTCGGATTTTCCGCCATACCTTTAACGCATAATGCCGGACTGGTGGTGCTCTTTTTCGCGATTATCAACTGTGCCTACTCGGTCTTTTCTACCGTTCTCAAGGCTTATTTCGCCGATACGCTAACGGCAACGGTTAAAGCAAAAATTTTCTCTCTCAATTACACCTTTTTAAATATTGGCTGGACCATCGGCCCGCCGCTCGGCACGTTACTGGTGATGCAAAGCATTAACCTGCCGTTCTGGCTGGCGGCTGTCTGTGCCGCCTTTCCGCTGGTATTTATTCATCTGTATGTCCGCCGCATTCCGGTGGGTGAAGGACTTGACGGCGTAGTGGCATGGAACCCGTTGGTACTGCTAAAAGATAAGGCGCTGGGTTGGTTCACGCTATCCGGCCTTCTCGCCTCATTTGTCTCTGGTTCTTTCGCCTCTTGTCTGGCGCAATATGTGATGGCAGTTGCGGATAATGAGTTCGCTGAGAAAGTGGTTGCCGTTGTGTTACCGGTTAACGCGGCGATGGTTGTCACCTTTCAGTATGCCGTCGGACGCAAACTAAGCGCCACCAACCTGCGCCCACTAATGGCCTTTGCCACAATGTGTTATGTCATCGGGCTGGTTGGTTTTATGTTCTCGGATAACAGTCTATGGCTATGGGGACTCTCTGCGGCAGTCTTTACCATTGGCGAGGTAATTTATGCTCCGGGTGAATATCTTCTGATCGATAATATCGCTCCGCCAGGAATGAAAGCCACCTACTTTTCCGCACAAGCGCTGGGTTGGCTGGGAGCGGCGATGAACCCGTTGTTCACCGGCCTTATCCTGACTAACCTGCCCGCCTGGTCGCTGTTCGCCATTTTGATTGTCATCATTGTGTTGGCATGGATGATGATGATTAAGGGGATGCAGGTGAAGCCCTGGGGCGCCTGGCAGGTACAGTAAACTTGAAAATGCCTGATAGCATTCGCGTATCAGGCATACCTTTTCCCTACCACACCTGGCTGGCAATCTCTGTCACCAGTCGTACCTTTTGCCATTGCTGCTCTGGCGTCAGGCTATTCCCCTCTTCCGTGGAGGCAAAACCGCACTGCGGGCTGAGGCAAATCTGGTTGATATCAACATATTTTGCCGCTTCTTCAAGACGCGCTTTCACCCCTTGCGGATTTTCCAGTTCACCATTTTTAGTGGTAATTAGCCCGAGAACCACCTGCTGTTTGCCAGGGCGAATATAGCGTAGCGGCGCGAAATCACCGGAGCGATCGTTATCATATTCAAGGAAAAAGGCATCGACATTGACGGTACCAAACAACACTTTTGCTACCGGTTCATAACCCCCTTGCGAAATCCATGTTGAGCGAAAGTTACCGCGACAGACATGCAAGCCAATGGTCAGATCGTCGGGTTTACCTTCCAGTGCCTTATTCAACACACGAGCATAGATAGTGGCTAGCTCCTCAGGATCGTCGCCGCGCTCACGAATCTGACGGCGTTGGTCATCCGAGCAGAGGTAGGCCCAGACGGTATCATCCAGTTGTAGATAGCGACAACCTGCCGCATAAAATGCCTGGATCGCATCGCGCCAGGTGGTCGCCAGATCGTCAAAGTAGGCATCAAGCTGCGGATAAACCGTCTCATCGATATCTTTTCGCCCACCGCGAAAATGGAGCACGCTCGGGCTGGGGATAGTCATTTTCGGTTGCGCGCTACCGCTGATGCTTTTCAGGTAACGGAAATCTTCCAGCATGGGATGGTTGCCAAAACGCAGCTTGCCCGTGACGCGTACACCATGTGCTTTGGTCTGTACGCCATTAAACTGAATGCCTTTGTCGGAGTCGTAACGTTCTACCCCTTCCAGACCATCGAAGAAATCAAAGTGCCACCAGGCGCGGCGGAACTCGCCGTCAGTGACAACATGCAACCCGCAGGCACACTGCTGCTCCACCACATGGCGAATAGCTTCATCCTCCACCTGACGCAACTGCCGGGCAGTGATGTCACCTTGAGCAAACTGCTGGCGGGCCTGCTTGATGGCATCAGGACGTAAAAAACTGCCGACCACATCTGCGCGGAAGGGAGGCTGGTGTCGCTGCATAACTCTTCTCCTCATGTGCCAGGTACGATGGTTTCCCGGCGTGATAATATATTATTTAAACTTTTTAGACTTCTGGATGGCTAAATGTCTAAATAAAATGTCATATCATCCCCTCGCCGGCAATTGAGAAATATTCATTATGCTTGAGAAAGATTCATCACTAACAGTGATATAGCTCTGAACGAAGGCAAAAAAAAACCGCCGGGTTACCGGCGGTCAATGCTTGCATGGATAGGCTTGTGTTTTGCCTTATACGCTAACCAAAGCTTCTGTTAACGATTAATAGATATATTAGCATCCTAATATTCAATAAAACCTAAACGACTATTTATGACAGGTGATGTCACTGATGTGAGTAATAACCGGGCGATAAATATAAAGCAGGATTTTTTTTAACCAGCGAAACGTTTTGCTATTGAATTTATTAACGATATATCTTTCAGAACAAACTTATTGTGTTAACGTCAAATTTCAATTCAACAGGCCGGAGGGGATATCCCCAATATCAAATTTCAATGCCCGGTTTGCAGCAGCAAATATTTTTTATTCACCATATTTTGCCCGGACAAACCCCAACCTCACGGGGCTATTTGCTCTATTTGCGGAACGCGCGTGACAGCTAAATCCTGTATTCCCGTGCCGCGAAGACGACGCTGGCCGAAGCAGGTACTATAAGGGCCTCTATTGAGGCCCTTATTATATCCGCTCGGGTAGAGGGGTAACTCAGTAAAATTGGCGAATTGCCTGTTCCGTCTCCTGGTGGCTTACCAGATCCGAGAATCGAGCGACAAGAAAAGTTTCCCCGTCCAGATCATAGGATTCGATGGGGATTTCAAGAAATGAGCTCTGCTCATTTTTTAACGTAACTGATTTTGCACTATCTTCCACGGCCACGTTTTCAACCTTACCACCGGCGCGTATTACCACTACATTTTTGGTCATGTCGGTTACCTCAGTTGATTAAATTGCACTCGACACTATCACATTCGTAACGTGAATGTTTGAGTTAAGGCATAAAATGTTAAGCTCTGGTATCAGGTCTTTTAATTTGGCTTAATATGCAAGATAACGCTACGGGGATAAGTGTGAAGCAGCCCACAGTTTAACAACTGTGTCCGTTTTATCGATGAAGCAACCGTGGTCTGCAACCAATCCGGCACTTCGTTTAGAATGGTTATGGTGATGCCGGGTGCCTCCCGGTGAGCCTGCGCCAGCCCGCAGAACCCGCTTGAACCCAAAAAGGTATGACTGGAAGCCCCACCGCCCAGGGGGATCCATCACCATCTTCCACGTTATTTCGCCTCGCGTGCTGCGGTCAATAAGCGCGTTAGTTATGTAACTTTTTAAAGCAAAAAAACGCGTTATTCATTGAGTCCTCGATTTTTTAGCATCGGCTCAATTTGCGGATCGTGCCCACGCCACTGCCGATAAAGCTCTGCCAAATCGCGACTATTACCGCGTGATAAAATTGCTTCACGGAAGATTTGCCCATTTTTGCGCGTTAATCCCCCTTGTTCAACGAACCATTGGTAGCCATCATCAGCCAGCATCTGAGTCCATAAATAAGCGTAATATCCCGCCGCATAGCCACCGCCAAAGATATGAGCAAAATAGCTGCTACGATAGCGAGGCGGTACCGCAGCCAGGTCGAGCTGCTCTTTACGTAGCGCCTGCTCTTCGAAGCTATCAACATCAGTTATCCCAGCACCGTCAGGCAACGCGTGCCAGTTCATATCAAGCAACGCCGCGCTAAGCAGTTCGGTCATGTCATAGCCTTTGTTAAACTGTGTGGCAAGTAGCATCTTCTCGCGCAGTGCGTCTGGCATTGGCGCACCGCTCTGATAGTGGCGGGCATAGCGGGCAAACACTTGCGGATGGCTGGCCCAGTGTTCGTTAATTTGTGAGGGGAATTCGACAAAGTCACGGGGGGTATTGGTGCCAGAGAGGCTGGCATACTGCTGTTGTGCAAACAGTCCATGTAGAGTATGGCCAAACTCGTGGAACAAAGTGATTACTTCATCCCACGATAGCAACGCGGGTTGCCCGACAGCGGGCTTTTGGTAATTGCAGACGTTATAGATAACCGGCTTCGTCTGCAACCGTGTTGCTTGTTCGACGAAATTCCCCATCCACGCCCCACCGCTTTTCGAATCGCGGGCGAAATAATCCCCATAAAACAGCGCCAGTCCACTGCCATTGGCATCAAAAATTTCCCAAACGCGGACATCCGGGTGGTAAACAGGAATATCAAAACGCTCGACAAAACGTAAGCCAAATAATTCACTCGCGGTCCAAAACACGCCCTCGGTCAACACGCTATCAAGCGCAAAATAGGGTTTGATCTGCGACTCGTCGAGGTTGTATTTCGCCAGCCTGACCTGCTCGGCGTAAAAAGCCCAGTCCCAGGCCTGCGCGGTAAATCCCCCCTGCTGGCTATCAATCATATGTTGAATATCTGCCAGTTCCCGTTCGGCACGTGCCCTGGCTGCGGGAACAATATCGCGCATAAATGCGAGAGCCGCCTGCGGCGTTCCGGCCATTTGATCGGCGATTTTCCAGCTGGCGAAATCGGCAAAACCGAGCAGTTTTGCCTGCTGCGAGCGCAACTGAACCAGCCGCAATACCAGCGCGCGCGTATCGTTGGCATCGCCGCGCTGGGTACGCAGCCAGCTTGCATTGAAGAGATTCTGCCGGGTCTGGCGGTCGCGAAGCGATGCCAGCGCCGGTTGTTGCGTGGTATTGAGTAGTGACAATAACCAGCGGTTTTCCAGCCCCTTAGCCAGGGCGGCTTCTGCTGCGGTGGTTATCTCTTGCGCGCTCAGACCATCAAGCTGATGGGCATAATCGACAACCAGTCCCCCCGCTTTATCGGCCGCCAGCAAACGCTGATTAAACTGGCTGGAGAGCGTCGCCGCTTCGGTGTTCAACGCTTTCAGCGTGGCCTTGTCATTCGCATAGAGTGTTGCGCCTGCGAGGATAAAACGCTGATAGATGATCTCCACCAGACGCTGCGATTCTGCATCCAACCCCAGCGCATCGCGCTGATGCCATACCGTTTCTACCCGGGCAAACAGGGCATCATTCAGATAGATATCATTCGCCAGCTCCGCTAATTCCGCTGAGAATGCTTCATCTAACTGCTGTAAATAATCATTGGTATGGGCCGATGTCATGGCGAAGAAAACGCTGGTAACACGATTTAGCAACTGCCCACTTAATTCCAGCGCCAATACTGTATTTTCAAAATTTGCCGGGTGCGGATCGTGCGTGATCGCCGCAATTTCTTCGCGTTTTTGCCGTAGCCCTTCATCAAACGCCGGGCGATAATGTTGCTGCTGGATAAGATCGAATTGCGGAGCCTGATACGCCAGCGTACTGCCAGATAAAAAAGGATTAGTGACCGTCATGGTTTTCTCCTGAACACGGTGCCCAGCATCAGATTAGGCATCCCCTGCTCACTGCGCAATCATTTCTCCACCGCGAAGACGCTGGTTTTTTGCCACACTAATAGAAAGGGGGAACTAGCATTACCGCTTCAGTGCGCTGCATGCTATGTTAAAACTTCACAAAAACGTTGAGGAACAATGTGATGATTATTTTGGTAACGGGGGCAACGGCGGGTTTTGGCGAAGGGATCACCCGTCGTTTTATTCAAAACGGTCACAAAGTGATTGCCACAGGTCGCCGTCAGGAACGTTTACAAGAGTTAAAAGATGAGCTGGGCGACAACCTCTATATAGCGCAACTGGATGTTCGTAATCGCGCAGCGATCGAAGAGTTTATGAACGAGTTACCCGCGCAGTGGCGTGATATTGATGTACTGGTCAATAACGCCGGGCTGGCGTTGGGGCTGGAACCAGCGCATAAAGCCAATGTCGATGACTGGGACACCATGATCGACACGAACAACAAAGGGCTGGTCTATATGACCCGCGCCGTGTTGCCGGGGATGGTAGAGCGCAATCGTGGACACATTATTAATATCGGCTCGACTGCGGGAAGCTGGCCTTACGCGGGCGGTAACGTCTATGGCGCAAGCAAAGCTTTTGTACGCCAGTTCAGCCTCAATCTGCGCACCGATCTCAGCGGTACCGCAGTACGAGTAACCAATATCGAACCAGGGCTGGTGGGTGGCACAGAGTTCTCCAATGTGCGCTTTAAAGGTGATGATAATAAAGCCGGTAAAACCTACGAAAACACCACGGCGTTAACCGCGGAAGATGTTACCGAAGCCGTCTGGTGGGTGGCGACACTGCCTAAACATGTCAACATCAATACGCTGGAGATGATGCCAGTCAGTCAGACTTACGCCGGGCTTAGCGTACATCGCGAAAGTTAACATGGCCGCCCGGCCTGCAGGCCGGGTATGTGATGTATTACAAATAAATGGTATGGTAGCCATGTCAACTCGCTAAAAAGTAAGAACAATGGCCGCTGAAACGCAACTCAATCCGACACAACCTGTTAATCAACAGATCTACCGAATTTTACGGCGGGATATTGTGCATTGTCTGATCCCACCCGGCACACCGCTGTCAGAAAAAGAGGTGTCGGTGCGCTTCGACGTCTCGCGCCAGCCGGTACGGGAAGCCTTTATAAAGCTCGCAGAAAACGGCCTGATTCAGATTCGCCCGCAGCGTGGCAGCTACGTCAACAAAATCTCTCTCTCCCAGGTGCGTAACGGCTGTTTTGTACGCCAGGCCATTGAGTGTGCCGTAGCGCGCCGCGCAGCCGCCATGATTGACGACAGCACCGGCTACCAGCTGGAGCAAAATCTTAACCAGCAGCGCATCGCCATTGAACGTAAGCAGCTTAATGACTTTTTCGAACTGGATGACAATTTTCATCAGAAGCTGGCGCAGATCGCCGATTGTCAGCTTGCGTGGGATACCATTGAAAATATTAAAGCCACCATTGACCGTGTGCGCTATATGAGCCTCGATCACGTCTCACCGCCTGAAATGTTGCTGAGCCAGCATATGGCAATCTTCAATGCTCTGGAAAAACGCGATGCCGATGCGGCGGAACTTGCCATGACGCTTCATTTACAAGAGATCAGCGAATCGGTGAAAACTATCCGCCAGGAAAATCGCGACTGGTTCAGTGAAGAGTAACTTTCCTCCTTGCCCTCTCTTCGGTTGATGCTTTTTTGTCCCGTAAAAAAGTGTGATTTTGATCAAAAACAAAAACTCGCTTCCTCAGAGGGGTATGTTTAGAGCGTCCGTTCGGGGTAGGTGCCCTGGTCTTTTTTGCGGATTTCAACAAGGAGATACCACCATGATGACTTATGATCGTAACCGTAATGCTATTACCGTTGGTAGCCGCGTGATGATTAGCGGCACAGGTCACACCGGAAAAATCACCGCTATTCACGCCGACGGGCTGAGTGCAGAACAAGTTCGTCGCGGCAAAACGGTGGAAGTGGAAGGTTATGAAGGTAAATTCGAACCGATCGAACTAATTCGCCTGGGCTTTTTGCACTAATAAACCCGCATCGCCTGGCGACACTGAGTTCACCCGGCCTACAAAACCCGTTGATTATGTAGGCCGGACAAGCAAAACGCGATTATACTGCCTGGACTAATGCGGCATACTCTGCCACTGTCGCTTTTGCGCCATCTCGCAACAATCTTTGATACGCGTTTAGTACCTCGCTAACAAATTTTGTTTCCTGCGGCAGTTCATTGCCAAAAATGGCTTTAATACCCAGCAATGCCCGTACACGCGCTTCCCCTTCAGCACTACTTCTTACCGCCTGCTGAATCTCTGCCAGTAACGGATCACATACCTCAATAGCCTCTCCCTGCTCATCGACGCCACCGACATAGCGCATCCAGCCGGCAATGCCCAGCGCCAGTAATGCAAAATCACTCTGATGCACCAGATGCCAGCGCACGGAGTCCAGCATCCGCTGTGGCAGTTTCTGGCTGCCGTCCATGGCAATCTGCCAGGTCCGGTGGCGTAGCGCCGGATTGCTGTAACGTTCGATCAGCAAGTCCGCGTAATGTGCCAGGTCAACGCCTGTGACTTTCAACGTTGGAGCCTGCTCTTTCAGCATTAATGCATGCGCCGCGCGACGGAAATTGTCATCCTCCATACACTCATTGATATGCTGATAACCTGCAAGATAGCCCAGATATGCCAGGAACGAGTGGCTGCCGTTAAGCATACGCAGCTTCATCTCTTCAAATGGCACGACATCCGCTACCAGCTCCGCCCCCGCTTTCTCCCATGCCGGACGACCCGCGACAAAATTATCCTCGATCACCCACTGGCGGAATGGCTCACAGGCAACCCCGGCCGGATCACGTACGCCGGTTAACTGCTCTATTTTATCCAGTGTCTGGGGCGTTACCGCCGGGACAATGCGATCGACCATGGTCGATGGGAACGTGACATGGGTTTCTACCCACTGCGCCAGTTCACTGCTCACGGCGTGTGCATAGGCGCAGACCACATTACGCGTAACGTGACCGTTTTCTGGCATATTGTCACATGACATCACGCTGAATGGCGCCAGTCCCCTGTCTCTACGCCGGGCTAAAGCTTCAACTATCACGCCTACCGCCGATTGCGGTTGTTGCGGATTTTTCAGGTCGGCGGCAATTAATGGGTGATCGAGCATCAATTTGCCGGTAGCTGGCGAGTGGCAGTAACCTTTTTCGGTAATTGTCAGTGATACAATGGCTACCTGTGGCTCGCACATGGCATCCAGTACCGCTTCCAGGCCATCCACCTTCGCATGCAGTGCGCGTTTTGCCACGCCAATCACCCGCGCGCTCCATTTGTCGGCTGACATTTCCGCCACCGTGTAGAGGTGATCCTGCTGTTGCAGATCGGCAATTTGTTGCTCGCCGCCAATGAGATTAACCTCGCAGTACCCCCAATCACTGCCCTGTTCCGCAGCAAGGATATCGGCGTATACCGACTGGTGGGCACGGTGAAAAGCACCAAAGCCAAGGTGAACAATTCGCGCCTGTAGCCTGTTGCGATCGTAATGGGGAAGTGTGGCTTTCGCGTTAAGTAACCGGTTTTCCATGATTGTGACTCATTAAATAGATAAAGCGACGATCCCGCCCAACATGCAGCCAGCACTCTTAATCTGGCTGCATCCGTTTACTAAGTTAACTAGAATGGTAGTGATGTTACTAAAATAACAACATTAAACATACGGATTCCAGCTGTCGGGATCTTGATTTGCATTAACTTTTTTGCAATTGGTATGATATAAAACAAAAGATGTGTGACAGCATTTAGGTTTTCAAGCATCTTGTAAACCATTCAACTTACTGTAGGAATAGTAGCTGAATCGGTTTTATCACCACGCTGCGACTCACTCCATAACTGCTCGTAATCGTAACCGGTCAGATCTTCCACAATATGCCGCGCTTCGGACGTCACCCCTTGCTTGTCACCGTTCGCTTTCAGACGATCCACCTCATCTACAAAAATCTTGTGCGTCTGTTTATTCAGGCGAAACGACGACGCCTGCCATAGGGCCAGCAGTAACAATCCGGCCGTGCCAGCAAACATCAACATCGCAATCATATGAATAGCTTCCTGCGGCTGCAGCTGGCTGCCTTTGACAAATCCCCCGCTTTGCAGCAACAGACCTACAATAAAAGTGGCGATGGCGACTGTTGTTTTTCGCGAAAAAGTCATGACGGCAGCAAACAGCCCTTCACGACGCTGGCGGCTGACCAACTCATCAATATCAGGAATAAAGGGAAAGACGTTCCAGGGAGTAAATTCGAGGACACAGCGCCCTACCTGATACAATCCCGCCAGCACAACCAGTACGACGACGGTATTGAGCGCCGGAATTTGATATACCGCGAAGAACCCTGCAAGACAGAGCAACATCAGGGAGTAAGCAAACTGATAGAGCCGTGACGGGCCGAATTTGATAATGCCAACCCCGGCGATAAGTGTCACAGGCAGTCCCACAATACTCATGGATAACAGCGTACCCGCCAGCGAGGAGGACACATGCAGGCAGTAAACACAAAAAAAGACAAACACCGTGTTATAAACATCTTTTGCGGTGAAGGAGAGTAAATAGATAGCCAGATGTTTCCTGAATGCTCTGATTTTAAGGGTTGACGCATAGTCCCTGAACAAGCGCCCCACCGCATCCAGTTTTTGTGCAAAGGACGTTTTCTGGCTCTTTTTCTCCAGCATTGCCTGCATCTCTGGTGTTAACTCCCGCTCCCATGTCACCTTCCATGAAATAAACACGCAGAGCATAAAGAGTACCGCGAAAATAATACCATTTATCAGATAAGCATTGGCATTATCCTCACCAAAATAACCAATCAACAGTCCTGGAATAAATGTCGCGAGGAAAGTGCCTACTGCAGACAAAAACATACGGCAGGTAGATAATTTGGTTCGTGCATTAAAGTCCTTGGTCATTTCTGATGGCAACGTTTCCCAGGGAATTAATACCATGGCCGCAATAATTTCAAACGCCAGATATACCGCCAAATAAAATCCATAACTCATGCCGTCAAGCCATAACAATGTATAGACCAGCATTAACGGCGCACCAATTAGCAAGAAAAAGCGCCTGCGGCCAAATTTCTTGCCAAAGTAATTACGATAGAAATGGTCGGTAAAACTGCCCATAAAGAGGCTGACAATCGCATCAACAATGCGGGCAATCGCGACAATTGATGCCGCTTCCACGGGGGATAACCCCACAAAAGTAGTGTAGAAGAAAAGCAACCATGCACCAATTACGGTAAATGCACCACCACCCATAATATCTGTCAAACCATACCCGAGACTTACCGGGAAGGTTATTTTTCTGTTCACAGGAGACATGTTCTATCCTCAGCCAAAGATTATTGCGGTTTCAAATTATTCCCGGCGTTGTGGTAATCTCTATTTTTTCAGCTTCCCCCGCCTTGAAATAATCAGCGGGGAATATCATTGGGGAATTACCAATTCCACAATGTGCCATCTTCCAGCCGGGCGACCGGTAAATAAGCGGGATCGTAGGGATATTTCGCCGCTAGTTTTTCATTAAATTCAATTCCCAACCCCGGTTTATCGCCAGGGTGCATATAACCATTGTCGAAAGACCAGCTATGCGGGAAAACCTCTAACATCTGCGCGGAATAACCCATATATTCCTGCACGCCGAAATTAGGCACCCAGAGATCAAAATGGAGTGCGGCGGCGTGACAAATCGGGGAGAGATCCGATGGCCCATGCGAACCAGTGCGTACCTGGTAGAGTGCGGCAAAATCGGCAATACGCCGCATGCCGGTTATCCCTCCCGCATGGGTGATGGTGGTGCGGATATAGTCGATAAGCTGTTCTTCAATAAGCTGTTTGCAATCCCAGATGCTGTTAAATACTTCACCCACAGCAATCGGTGTGACGGTGTGCTGGCGGATCAAACGAAAACAGGCCTGATTTTCAGCAGGCGTTGGATCCTCCATCCAGAACAGGCGATAGGCTTCAATACTTTTACCAAATCGCGCAGCTTCAATCGGCGTCAGACGGTGATGCATGTCATGTAATAAGTGCTCATGAAAGCCGAACTTACTGCGTACCGCCTCGAACACTGTTGGCATAAAATCGAGGTATTTTTCTGTGGACCAGAGTTGTTCTTCCGGCCACTGCCCTTTGGTTGCCGGTTCATAAGCCAGCCCCTTCCCTTTTGCCATACCATAGGTCGTTTTCATTCCCGGTACGCCGCACTGCACGCGAATCGCTTTAAAACCCAGTTCTTTATGGCGGGCGTAATCTTCCAGTACTTCAGTAACGGTATGACCGGTTGTATGGCAGTACACCATCACACCATCACGCGATGCCCCGCCCAGTAGCTGATAGAGCGGCATCCCCGCGGCATTCGCTTTGATATCCCACAACGCGGTATCGATAGCGGAGATAGCCGACATAGTGACCGGACCGCGCCGCCAGTAGGCCCCTTTGTAGAAAAATTGCCACAGATCTTCGATACGCCGGGCATCCCGGCCAATAAGTTGTGGGCAGAGATGATCTTTTAGATAGGAAGCGACGGAGAGTTCCCGGCCATTCAACGTGGCATCGCCAAGGCCGGTGATCCCTTCATCAGTAGTGATTTTTAATGTGACAAAGTTACGCCCCGGACAAGTAACAAAAACTTCAGCCCTTACGATTTTCATCCTTCTTTTCCTTGCATCTACTAACTAAGATGCCGGAAATTTACGCATCTGAGATACTACCATACAAGATAAAAGATCGTAAAAAGGCTGCCTGATCACAAAAATTAACGGTTACTCAGGCGCGCCCCCACCCGGCGACGATAATTAACATGCCACACATCGCCACCGCGGCACCCAACCAGTCATACAGGCTGAGTTTGACGCCGTCCACTACGCGCAGCCAGATAAGCGCCGTGCAGACATAGACGCCACCGTAAGCCGCATAAACGCGTCCACTGGCCGCAGGATGCAACGTGAGTAGCCAGACAAACAGGGCTAATGCCAGTGCCGCCGGTATCAGCAATAATGGCGAAGCATGGCGTTTTAACCACAGCCAGGGCAGAAAACAGCCGAGGATTTCACACAGGGCGGTAACGAAAAAAAGCAAAGTTGTTTTAAACATTTATGGCAAGGTATTGATTATTGGTTGAACGAGTTTACCCGATAATGTTCTAAAAGGGTGCTGCGACTACATACCCCATACAGCAGATATCGCATACAATAGCGCTGTTTTTCCACCCATAAGGAACCTGTAATGACTTATTCACTTAGCAAACGCCTGTGCCTGACCGCAATGCTGACGCTGGGTGCCATCGTGTACACCTCGTCCGCCATGGCAGAAACCAATCGTCTGATCATTGAATCCGGCGACACTGCGCAAAGCCGCCAGCATGCAGCGATGGAAAAAGAGCAGTGGAATGATACCCGCTCACTGCGCCACAAGATCAATACACGCACGGAAAAAGAGTGGGATAAAGCCGATGTTGCCTTTGATGCCAAAGATAATTGCCAAAAGAGCGCCAACATTAATGCTTATTGGGAACCCAACACCCTACGCTGTCTGGATCGCCGCACCGGCCGCCAGGTCCTGCAGTAAGCATAGGCGCATCAGGCGCCCGCTTTCACCACATCAAAAGGATTTTTTATGAGTGAAATTTACTCCGTCCGTCTACGACCGCTTGAGCGCGAAGATCTGCGTTTCGTCCACCAGCTCGACAACAACGCCAGTGTGATGCGTTACTGGTTTGAAGAACCGTATGAAGCTTTTGTCGAACTCTCTGATCTTTATGACAAACATATTCACGACCAAAGTGAGCGGCGCTTTGTTGTCGAGTGCGATGGCGAAAAAGCTGGGTTAGTCGAGCTGGTCGAGATAAATCATGTCCACCGTCGGGCAGAGTTTCAAATTATTATCTCCCCTGAATATCAGGGCAAAGGGCTGGCGACAAAGGCGGCGAAACTGGCGATGGATTACGGCTTTACGGTGCTAAACCTGTATAAGCTCTATCTGATTGTCGATAAAGAGAACGAAAAAGCCATTCATATCTATCGCAAACTCGGCTTTATGGTGGAAGGCGAATTAATCCATGAATTTTTTATTAACGGAGAGTACCGCAATACTATTCGTATGTGTATTTTCCAGCATCAGTATTTGCAAGAGCATAAAAATAGCGTCAGCACATTGTTAAAACCCACCGCGCAATGAGCGCGGCGGTTTGTGTACTCAGTAATACTCAATCGTATTTTTAATGCTAAAAGTATTTGCTGACTCAGGCGCAGCCCGGTCATCAAACGTTCGCAGACGACAACTGACCGGGTTATTGTAGCTATCATAGTCGCAGCTTTGTTCGACTTTACCCAGCGGCTTATCGTTAAGCGTACTGATGGCGGTATAGTCCAGTTTTTTGCCAGCATCTTTAGAAGGCGTTGCGACGACTTTTAAGATAATGTCTTTGGAAGTGGTCGTTTTACCCAGCGGGTAGCCTTCGTCATCGTAAAAATATTTTACCGTCAAATCCTTACCGCGCGCCAATGAGATAAACCCTTTATCATCCGTATCCCAGTCAACTCCGGCAGCAGGAAATTCTGCTAACTGGCACTTGCCCTGCAAACGCAGACGCTTCTCTTTCGATTCGGCATCAACATAGTAGTTTGCATCCAGCACTAAAGAAACGACGCTATTGTTTTCAACATCGTGCAACTCAAGGGTATCGAAACAGCCCTCTTTCGACATTGTACCCGTGACACGTTTTGCCACTTCACCCTTTTCATTGAGCAGCGTCTGGCTGAAGTTTTTCACCGGGCCACGCAGAGGATCAAAATCAAACTCATTTGAAAAACTCGCCATTTCTGGCGTGAATGCTACAGGTCCTTTTTTCTCATCACACCCGGCCAACAACGTTACCAGAGAGAAAAGCAATATTTTATTTTTCAATGGGTTCACCACATTTTTCTTTTGAATGGCGCATATCTTAGCAAATCTTATATATAGCAAGGCAAGACGTTATTTATTAGTAACATAAATATTTCTTAACATGCGTCAAAGCTGGTTGTGGCTAATGCAAAAGCATTACACAATCATTTCAATGAGTTAACTATCTTTTTCAGTAATAGTGCTACACTGCCATAAGGTCAAAACAAAAGGAGATGAGGATGCACTATTCACGTTGGCTCTGCGCAGCACTGCTGGTGGGCTCTATCCCTGCTTTTGCTGCACCTGACTCTTGCGAGCGGGTTAAAGCTGATATTCAGCAACGTATTATTAATAATGGCGTCCCGGAATCGGGATTTAGCCTGACCATTGTGCCTAATGATCAGACCGATCAGGCAGGTGCGCAGGTCGTCGGCCATTGTGCTAACGACAGCTACAAGATCCTCTACAGCCGCAATAACGGTACAACCGCGCCGGAAGAGCAAGCCAGCGGTACGCAATAAATTTATCCCCCTAACTATTAGGGGGATCGTTCTTTTCTTTATGAAAAGTTACAACGTCACTTTCTCTTCTTTCTTTTAAGATTATTCTTGAAGGGATAAAGGCAGCCTATAGCCTGGCTGGCCTGATTCCCGCAGACCACATGCAATCCCCTGCTAAAAATCAAGTCGTTAACTGGAATCCTTCCCGGCAGCTTGCTATAGCTCTTCTCACCCTGCCGAACATGGCATAACAACATGCAACCTGCCGTTGCTATAACAACGCATGCACACAGGGAGTGCTGGAAATGCAAAAATCGACGCTTTCGCGCCTACTACTTTTTATTGCTGGGATTGTCGCTGTACTGGCTTTTCTCACCTGGGTTATTGGTCCTGAGACAATTAAAGCCCGCCAGGCTGACTTGCTCTATCTTGGGCAACAGCACCTCATTCTTGTTTTTACCTCTATGTTTTTTGCTCTGTTGGTAGGGATCCCCAGCGGCATCTTGCTGAGCCGACCTGCTGCGCGGGGTATCGCTGAACATGTCATGCAGATTTTTAATGTCGGCAACACTTTGCCCCCGCTAGCCGTACTTGCGCTGGCAATGGTTGCTATTGGTATTGGTGACAAGCCCGCAATCATCGCCCTCTTCCTTGCGTCACTGCTACCAATTGTACGTAATACCTATTCCGGGTTGCGTTCTGTACCACCGGCCATGCTTGAAGCTGCCAGCGGTATTGGCATGACCAAATGGCAGCGTCTGTTTCAGGTGGAACTCCCCAACGCCATGCCCGTGATGCTCTCAGGGGTGCGGATCGCCACCGCTATTAACGTAGGAACCGCACCGCTGGCTTTTATGATTGGCGCCAGCAGCTTTGGCGAACTGATTTTTCCCGGTATCTATCTCAATGACTTCCCTTCGTTGATTTTGGGAGCCGCCGCCACGGCGCTCTTTGCACTGATACTCGATAGCCTGCTGGCCGCGATGGGCCGTCTCCTTTGCCCACATACCGCCTGAAAATAAGAACAAGGAATGCCCATGAAACGACTTACACAGGTGCTCTGCACGTTCTGCGCAGTACTGTTTTTTTCCGCCACGGTATCTGCCAGACCGATAATTCTGGCGACGAAAGGCTTTACCGAGCAGCATATTTTATCAGCCTTAACCACTCAGTATCTGCAAAAGAAAGGGTTTCCGGTGCAAGCGAAAACAAATATCACTGCCACAATTTCGCGTAACGCCATGGTCAATAAGCAGATTGATATGACCTGGGAGTACACCGGTACCTCCCTGATTATTTATAACCATATTAATAAACGCATGACGCCACAGGAGTCCTACGAGACGGTAAAACGCCTGGATGGCAAGCTTAACCTGATTTGGCTGAAGCCAGCCGATATGAATAACACCTATGCGTTTGCCATGCAGCGTAAACGGGCGGCGGCAGAAAATATCACCACGATGTCGCAGATGGTGGCAAAGATTGAGCAGATCCGGCGTACCGAGCCGAAGAAAAACTGGCTGCTGGGTCTGGACCTGGAGTTCTCCGGGCGCAGTGACGGTATGAAGCCACTACAAAAAGCCTATGGTATGGAACTGGATCGCGCGCAGATCCGCCAGATGGACCCCGGTCTGGTCTATAACGCGATCCGCGACGGTTTTGTGGATGCGGGTCTGATCTATACCACCGATGGTCGCGTGAAAGGTTTCGATTTAACCGTGCTGGAAGATGATAAAGGCTTTTTCCCCAGCTATGCGGTTACGCCTGTGGTGCGTAAAGAGGTGCTTGAGGCCAATCCAGGGCTGGAAGAGGCGCTAAACACTCTTTCCGGATTATTAAATAACGATGTGATCTCGACCCTGAATGCCAAAGTCGATATCGACCATCAATCGCCACAGCAGGTCGCTCGTGACTTCCTGCACGAGAAAGGGCTGCTGTAAGGAGATCTTATGGATACGATTCACTATATGATGGATAACGCCGATTATCTGGCAAGCCTCACCCTGCAGCACTTGTGGCTGGTGTTACTGGCGGTTGGTCTGGCGATTGTAATTGGTGTACCTCTGGGCATTTTGATCATTCGCCACCGCTGGCTATCCACGCCGATCCTCGGACTGGCGACGCTGGTACTGACGATTCCCTCCATCGCCCTGTTTGGCTTGATGATCCCTCTCTTTTCGCTGGTCGGCCAGGGGATCGGTGTACTCCCTGCGGTGACGGCGGTTTTTCTCTACTCTCTACTGCCGATTGTCCGCAATACCTACACTGCCCTCGACAGTCTGCCGCCTGGTCTGCGTGAAGCGGGCCGGGGTATCGGCATGACATTCTGGCAGCGCCTGCGCTGGGTAGAGATTCCCATGGCGCTACCGGTGATTTTTGGCGGTATTCGTACCGCCGTCGTGATGAATATCGGCGTGATGGCAATTGCTGCTATCATTGGCGCAGGCGGGTTGGGATTGTTGTTACTGAACGGTATCGGCGGTAGCGATATTCGTATGTTAATTGCCGGCGCGCTGATGATCTGCTTACTGGCTATTCTGCTCGACTGGTTACTGCATCGCTTGCAAATAGTGCTGACACCGAAGGGGATTCGATAATGATAAAACTAGAAAATTTAACCAAACAATTCACGCAGAAAAATGGTCAGGCGGTAAACGCTGTAGATAACGTTAATCTGAATGTACCAGAAGGTGAAATGTGCGTTCTGCTTGGCCCTTCCGGCTGCGGCAAAACCACCACATTAAAGATGATTAACCGCCTGATTACCCCGAGTCATGGCACTATAAGTATCAACGGTGAAGATACCAGCGGTATGGATACTGTCACATTACGTCGCAATATTGGTTACGTGATACAGCAAATTGGTCTCTTTCCCAATATGACCATCGAAGAGAATATTACCGTCGTGCCACGGATGCTGGGCTGGGATAAAGCCCGCTGTAAGAGCCGCGCCGAAGAGCTGATGGATATGGTGGCAATGGATGCCAAAAAATTCCTCCATCGCTATCCAAAAGAAATGTCTGGCGGTCAGCAGCAGCGTATCGGCGTGATCCGTGCACTGGCAGCAGATCCGCCGGTGTTGCTGATGGATGAACCCTTTGGCGCTGTCGACCCGATTAACCGTGAAGTGATCCAGAATCAGTTTCTTGAGATGCAGCGCAAGTTGAAAAAGACGGTAATGCTGGTAAGTCATGATATTGATGAAGCGCTGAAACTGGGCGACAGGATTGCCGTTTTCCGCCAGGGTCGCATTGTGCAGTGCGCCAGCCCCGATGAACTGCTGGCGAAACCGACCAATGAGTTTGTCGGCTCGTTTGTCGGCCAGGACAGAACGCTGAAACGCCTGCTGCTGATTTCCGCTGGCGATGTCACCGACCAGCAGCCTACCATTATGGTACGCGAGTCCACCTCCGCCAGCGAAGCGTTCGCCATAATGGATGACCATGACATTCGCGCGATTACGGTCGTTGATAACGAGGGCAAACCGCTGGGCTATGTGAAGCGCCGCGAAGCACGCAATGCACCGCTCACCTGTACACAACTGTTGCATCCCTTCCTCGTCACCAGCAAAGCGGAAGAGAACCTGCGTGTGGTGCTCTCCAAACTCTATCAACACAACACCAGCTGGATGCCTATCGTCGATGAGGATGGTCGCTATAACGGCGAAATTTCACAAGACTATATCGCTGACTATCTCAGCTCAGGTAAAACACGCCGGGCGCTCAATATCCATAGCGCCGAGTAACATGCCCCGTCAGGGGCTTTACTTATGCCAGTACGCGATCGGCAACTAACATGCCGGTCGCCATTTGCAAATTGATATATTGCGCTAAATCACGCTGTTCGGGGCGCGGCAGATAGGGCAGTTCGCCAATTAGCGGCGCAGGGAGTTTTTTGCTCAACACGGCGATAATTTCGGCATAGTGCGCAAGGCCTGGATTAATGCGGTTCGCTACCCAGCCAATAAGCGGCAAACCATCGCTGGCGATAGCCTGTGCCGTCAGTAGCGCATGGTTAAGACAACCCTCCTGAATCCCGACCACTAACAAAACGGGCATCTGTTCCTGCACGACCCAATCCGACAATGGTCGTAGATCGTTCATCAGACTACGCCAGCCACCGGTTCCCTCAACCACCACATGGTCAACCTGTTCGCACAATTCAGCCAACCCATTCGACAGCAAGGTGTAATTGATGGGACAACTATGGGCGACGCTGCTTTCATCTTCGCTCAAAGCAATGGGATTAATCGCCTTATAAGGCAAAGCCAGAGAGGAGACGCTTTGCAGTACCAGCGCATCTTTGTTGCGCAGCCCTTCGGGTGTCTCTTTGCTCCCTTTCGCAACCGGTTTGTAACCCGCCACGGTTTTGCCACTGGCAGCCAGCGCCTGCAGTAGCGCGTGTGACGCGACTGTCTTGCCGACAGAGGTGTCTGTACCCGTTACAAAGAAACGCTTTAGCATTACTAACTCCACCGTTTATCTACGGAAATACAAGCCAAGAAAATAATTTAGAGGAGAAAGTCTATGTTAAGTGCGCGTTGCTCAGCTTGAGGTAGCGCAATATTTGCGATAACTGCCTAAAAATGTTAGCCCTGCAGCAAACGGATCAGCAAAGAGCCGTTATACATGGCGTCTTTTACCAACGCCGCCCCGGCCATGGTGCCCTGGTTGGTGAATTGGGTACTCTCCACCGTAATATGCTTACTGTAAGCGGGCAGCGACTGCTGGCGGATACAGTCTGTGATAGCAGGAAAGAGGATCTCCGCCGCGTTGCTGAGGGGAGAGCCGATCAATATTTTTTGCGGGTTAAACAGATTCACCATAATAGCGAGGATGCGTCCAATATTTGCCCCTACCCCGATGATAATGTCTTTTGCCAGCAGATCACCCTGCTGCGCGGCCTGACACAGCCACTCCACACTTAATGGCTGCTGATGGAGCATAGAGCTCATGGACTGGCTCATACGCAGCTGCGCCAGCTCCAGCACGCTTTCCACACTGGCGATGGTCTCCAGACAGCCATGATTACCGCAATAGCAACGTTTACCGTAGGGATCGACCTGAGTATGCCCAATCTCCACCAGACTACTGCTGCCAGCATGCAGCAGGCGTCCATCGGTGATCACCCCGGCGCCAACGTTATGATCGATGACCACCTGAATCACATCCCGTGCGCCGCGAGAGGCACCAAACAAGGCTTCGGCCATGGTCCAGGCGCTGATATCATGCTGCACATAGACCGGCACGCCGGTATGGGATTCCAGGGCCTCGCCCAGCGGCATATCTTTTACATCTTCATAAAAGGGCATTCGATGCACGAGACCATTTTCAGTATCAATGATGCCCGGCAAGGTGATAGCAATAGAGGTTAATCGCTCCAGCTTATGCTGGTGGCGGATGAAAAACTGATCAATATGGCTAATGATGCGCTCCAGTAGTGGTTGCTCAGCCACCAATGGCAATTCAAGGCAATCTTCCACCACCATTTTGCTACTCAGGTCGCGCAGAGAGAGGAATATTTCCCCACGGCTGATACGCAGCGACAGGTAGTGCCAGGCTTCCGTTTCCACGACCAGCCCAACCGCCGGGCGGCCACGGCTACCGGGATCCTGAATTTCGGTCTCCTGCACCAGATGAGCTTCGAGCATTTCGCGCACAATTTTGGTAATGCTCGCCGGGGCAAGCTGCGCCAGCCGGGAGAGGTCAATGCGCGACACCGGGCCAAGCTGATCAATCAGGCGATACACCGCCCCCGCATTGGTCTGCTTAATTTGATCAATATGCCCTGGCTGACTATCAGCAACCACCTCTAGCTCCCTTATTTTCACGCTTCGAAATAAACGTTCTGCTATGGTGAAACACTTCTTAAGTCGCCGTCAAATTTTTACCTCGACTTGTGATTTACTGCACATTTTGCAATGAGTTATGCACAAAATTTACCCGTATGCGCTCGTCAGCAACTGCTCAATAAATCGCTTTGCGGCCGTACCCTGCTCATGATGTTTTGCCCAGACCAGCCACATTTCTGATACTGCTTCGGGATCGGCAATCGGCACCCAGCGCATTTCATTAAGCTGGACGCGACGAAAAGAGGCCGGAAGAATTGAAACCCCCATCCCTGCGGCCACCAGCCCAATGATTGTCATCGCCTCCCCTACCTCTTGCGCAATAACAGGCGAGAGCTGATTGCGGTGCATCAATCCAAGAATATCGTCATACAGCCCAGTTCCGACATGAGGATCGAAAAAGACAAACGGTTCACGCGCCAGTTCCGCCAGTGTTACCGCCTCACGGTCAGCGAGCGCATGATCCCGCGGGATCATCGCCAGCAACGGTTCGCGTAATATCACTTTCCAGGTCAGCGTGTCCGGCAGCGGAGTATTACGCATCAGCCCCAGATCCAGCATGCCTTCATTAAGCGGTGCAATCTGTGCACGGGTATTGGTCTCTCGCGTTTGCAGATGCACATCAGGATAGCGTTGTCGAAAAGAGAGCAGCGTATCGGACACTGCTTTAATAAAGGGGGCGGACGAGGTAAACCCGATATGCAGTTCCCCAGTTTCACCCTGGTGGAGACGCGTAGCGCGGGCAGCTGCATCCTCCACCTGATTTAAGATTTGTCGGCTATCTGCCAGAAACTGTTTTCCTGCGGGTGTCAGTGAGACGCTGCGATTAGTGCGTGCCAGCAAACGCGCGCCCACCTGCTGTTCAAGGATCTGAATTTGCTGACTCAGAGGCGGTTGGGAGATGTTCAGCCGTGCGGCGGCACGACCGAAATGCAGCTCTTCGGCTACAGCAACAAAATAACGCAGATGACGTAATTCGATATTCATATTTATAAGATCTCATTTGAGATTATTAATATATTAGACAGAATATTACCTTTTTCATACCCTATTGCTGTGGTAAGCCCGTCGCCAAAATCACGGGATGGAAACGTAAGGATTTCGAGTGAGTCGTACAACAACCGTTGACACCGAGCCGGCAAGCGTCGTCAACGAAAAACCAGCCGTATTGCCGGGACAATTTATTAAACGTGGTACTCCCCAATTTATGCGCGTTACGCTGGCGCTCTTCTCCGCCGGGCTGGCAACCTTCGCCCTGCTCTACTGCGTACAGCCTATTTTGCCGGTGCTCTCGCACGAATTCGGCATATCGCCCGCCAGCAGTAGTATCTCACTCTCTGTCTCTACCGCGATGTTGGCAATCGGTCTGCTCTTTACCGGTCCGCTCTCCGATGCCATTGGACGTAAAAAAGTGATGGTCGCCGCGCTACTGCTGGCCTCCTGCTGCACATTACTGTCGACAATGATGACCAGTTGGCACGGTATTTTGATAATGCGCGCGCTGGTGGGGCTTTCCCTGAGCGGTGTGGCTGCGGTTGGTATGACCTATCTGAGCGAAGAGATCCATCCCAGTTTCGTTGCCTTCTCCATGGGACTTTATATCAGCGGCAACTCTATCGGCGGTATGAGTGGTCGGTTGATCAGCGGCGTTTTTACTGACTTCTTTAACTGGCGCATTGCGCTGGCTGCAATTGGTTGCTTTGCGCTGGCCTCTGCGTTGATGTTCTGGAAAATCCTGCCGGAATCAAAACATTTTCGTCCGACGGCCCTGCGTCCGAAGACATTAATGATCAACCTGCATCTGCACTTTCGCGATAAAGGCCTGCCGTTACTGTTTCTGCAAGGCTTCTTGCTGATGGGGTCGTTTGTCACCCTCTTTAACTATATCGGTTATCGCCTGATGCAATCGCCGTGGACACTCAGTCAGGCAGTGGTCGGCTTACTCTCTGTGGCCTATTTAACCGGTACATGGAGTTCACCAAAAGCGGGCACCATGAGTAGCAAATATGGCCGTGGCCCGGTGATGGTCGGCTCAATCACGATTATGCTGTTTGGTTTATTGTTAACACTGTTTACTTCGTTGTGGTTAATATTTATCGGCATGCTATTGTTTACCGCTGGCTTTTTTGCCGCCCACTCGGTTGCCAGTAGCTGGATCGGCCCGCGCGCCCGACGCGCTAAAGGCCAGGCCTCTTCCCTCTATCTATTCAGCTATTATCTGGGTTCCAGCGTAGCAGGTACGCTGGGTGGCGTGTTCTGGCATAAATTTGGCTGGAATGGCGTCGGCGGATTTATCGCCCTGATGCTGGTTGTTGCCATTTTTGTCGGCAACAGGTTGCACTCTCGCCTACGGTAGTGCGGCAAGCTCACCGGCCCCACCCGATGCGTGGGGCTTTTTTTGCTCCGCTCTGTGCGTCAGAACAGACCGATGATGGATGCTACACCGGCTAACTCCCGCACTGCGTCAAGCACTAGCAGAGTAAACATCACCCAGATAATTGGATTCATGATCGGTGCTGTGTTATGGCGCTATAGATATGCAAGCGCGATATTTTTATTATGGTCCATATTTATGATCGCTTAATGAAAGATTAACCGTAGCGATGTAATAAAAACTTTTTTTAAAAAAAGCAGAGGCATAATGGATAAGCACAACTACCAACAACTCACCCGTACCTTCCTGCGCCTGTCGCGCTTTTCACACCTTTCAGCTATCGCCAGTTGGGATATGTTTGCCATGATGCCCCCCGGCGGCAGTGCTGCGCGCGGTGAAGCACTGGCAGAACTCAGTGTCTTACGCCACCAGATCCTCACCGATAAACAGGTCGGACAGCGGCTGCAAGCCGCACAACACGAAGATCTTAACGATATCGAGCAAGCTAACCTGCGCGAAATGGCGCGTCACTATCAGCAGGCGGCCCTGTTACCAGAGGAGCTAGTAGAGGCTCTCTCCCTCGCGGGTAGCAAATGTGAACATGCATGGCGTACGCAACGCCCGGCCAATGACTGGGCCGGTTTCTCTGTCAATCTTAAAGAGGTGGTGAAGTTAAGCCGTGAAGAGGCAAAACTGCGCGCTGACGCTAAAGGATGTTCTCCGTATGATGCGCTGCTCGACAAATTTGAACCTGATATGACCAGCGCCCGCCTTGATGAGTTGTTCGGTGAAGTCAAAAGTTGGCTTCCTGAGCTGCTTAACCAGGCAGTAGCAAAACAGCAGCAGCAGACGCTGGTTGCGCCACAGGGGCCGTTCCCTATGGCTGAGCAACGTGAACTGGGCCTGCAGGCCATGCAGACGCTGGGGTTTGATTTTAACGGTGGTCGGCTTGATGTCAGTGCGCACCCCTTCTGCGGCGGCGTGCCGGAAGATGTGCGCATTACCACCCGCTACGATGAAAATGAGCTACTGAGCGCGCTGTTTGGTGTGGTACATGAAACGGGGCATGCCCGTTACGAACAGAATTTGCCGCGTAGCTGGCCGGGTCAACCGATCGCCCTGGCGCGTTCCACGGCTATTCATGAGTCGCAAAGTCTCTTTTTTGAAATGCAGTTGGGGCGCAGCGAGGCCTTCTTGCGCCGCTTACAGCCCGCTATCATTCAGCGTTTTGGTATGCAACCAGCTTTTGAAGAGGCGAACTTTATTGCATGGAATCAGCGCGTGAAACCTGGTTTTATCCGTATAGAGGCCGATGAAGTCAGTTACCCGGCGCATGTGATCCTGCGTTACGAAATTGAGCGCGCGCTAATTGACGGCGAGATTGAAGTCGATGATATCCCGGCGCTATGGAATGAAAAAATGCAGGCCTGGCTGGGTCTCTCTACTGAAGGCAACTACCGTAACGGCTGTATGCAGGATATTCACTGGACAGATGGCGGGTTTGGTTACTTCCCCTCTTATACTCTGGGCGCCATGTACGCTGCCCAATTATTCCATGCCGCCCGCACCGCATTGCCGAATCTTGAAACGTCAATTGCGCAAGGGGAATTTGGCGCGTTGTTTGAGTGGCTGCGGCAGAATATCTGGCAGCATGGTAGCCGTTTCAGCACTGAGCAATTAATTAAAAACGCCACTGGCGAAGCCTTAAATGCCAGCTACTTCCGTCAACATCTTGCCAAACGTTATCTGTAATTAATCCGCGTCGGGGCGTTCACCCCGACGCGCGCCAGATCGTTTGTACATTCCGTTACACGCCGATACCAATCACTCACTGAAGGCCTGAATTTTCAGGGTTATAGTCTCTTTACCGGCCCCACTGTGGGGTTGAATGAAGAAACCAATTCGAGGATATCGGAATGAAAAAAGTATTAGCTCTGGTTGTTGCCGCTACTATGGGTCTCTCTTCCGCTGCATTCGCGGCTGATGCGGCAACCACTACTCAGGCACCTGCTGCAACTGCAACTACCCCGACCACCACTCATGCCGCCCCTGCGAAAAAAGTACACAAAAAACATAAAAAAGCTGTTGAACAGAAAGCACAGGCCGTGAAAAAACACAAAAAACAGGTGAAACACGACGCCGCCAAACCAGCAGCACAACCAGCTGCATAACACCACCTGCTTTGTCGTAATCCGTCGGCGCGGCCCCCAGGGTGACGCGCCGTTTTTTCTGGAGAACCTATGCTGCGACGTTATCGTTTTGAAGTGATTTTGCTGCTGCTGATTCTGTGTGCTCTGGTTACGCTCCGCTTTTATCTCTCCTGATGTAGTCCGCTGATTTTCCTCCCGCTTTCCTTGCGTCCCGTCTATATTTAATATCCAGGGCTGAATTTAATAATCATAATTACCCACCAGAGTGTGATATGCGAAAAATCGTTGTGCTATTGCTGGGATCGCTGCTGTTATTTTCCACCACAGGACATGCAGACGATGGCGATGACATTGTTGATAAAGAGCAAGTCAAAACGCTCTTTTTCGGCCGTGATGATCGCACCCGTATCACTAACCCTACCCAGGCCCCCTGGGACGCTATTGGTCAACTGGAGACAGCGAGTGGTAATCTATGCACCGCCACTCTCATTTCGCCGCATCTGGCACTCACGGCGGGTCACTGCCTGTTAACCCCTCCAGAAGGGAAGATGGATAAAGCCCTGGTGCTACGTTTTGTGTCACAAAAAGGGATCTGGCGTTACGAAATTCACGGCATTGAAGGACGTGTTGATGCCTCGCTGGGAGAGCGTCTGAAAGCAGACGGCGACGGCTGGATAGTCCCGCCTGCCGCTGCCCCCTGGGATTTTGGCCTGATTGTGCTGCGCTACCCGCCATCGGGTATTACCCCGCTGCCGCTGTTCGCTGGCGACAGAGAGGCGCTAACCAAAGCGCTAAAAGCAACCGATCGTAAGGTTACCCAGTCCGGTTACCCGGAGGATCATCTTGATACACTTTATAGCCATCAGGAGTGTGTTGTTACCGGTTGGGCGCAACACAGCGTGTTATCACACCAGTGCGATACGCTGCCGGGAGATAGCGGCTCACCGCTCATGTTAAAAACCGACGAGGGGTGGCAGTTGATTGCCGTGCAAAGTTCAGCGCCTGCGGCAAAAGATCGCTGGCGTGCGGATAACCGCGCCATCGCTGTCACCGGGTTTCGCGACAAACTTCAGGCGCTGGCTAAAGAAGTCGAATGAGCGGGTTGCTGCCCACAGCACGGGCGGCAACCAGAGGTTCAGGGTTGCTGGCCTGGCGCACTGGCACGCGCTTCTGCCAGTAGATTCCATGATGAAATAAACAGCGCTGCCACCATCGGCCCCAGCACGAAGCCATTAATACCAAAAAATTGCAGTCCGCCCAGAGTGGTGATCAGCACCAGATAGTCCGGCATCCGGGTATCTTTACCCACTAACAGTGGGCGCAGGATATTGTCTGCCAGTCCCACTATCACCACGAAATAGAGCGTCAGCAGTGTTGCGGTAATCAGTTCGTCGGTTGAGTAGAGAAAAATTACCGCTGGCACCCAGACTATCGCCGTCCCCACCGCCGGGATCAGCGACAAAAATGCCATCAGCGCGCCCCATAATAGACTACCGTTGAACCCGGCGAACCAGAAGCCGATACCACCCAGCGTCCCCTGCACAATGGCGACTACCAGTGTCCCCTTCACCGTCGCACGTGCTACACCGGCAAATTTCAGGAATAGGCGGCGTTTAATTTTTGCCGACAATGGCACAGCCTCATATATTTTACGTACTAACTGTGTCCCATCTTTTAATAAGAAAAAAAGCAGGTAGACCATCAAACAGAAGCCGATAGTAATATCAAGGGTATTTTTGCCAATGATCACCGCGCTCCCTGCCAGGTAACGCCCCAGACTTAACGCCACGCCGGAAAGTTTTTCGCGAATGGCTCCCACCGAATCAAAGTCATTTTCCCGTAGATAATTGCGCGCCCACTCGGGTAAATGTGCAATACCGTCGCTCAACAGCAGCGGCAGATCGGTGGAGTTATCCTGCAACCGTTGGTACAACCCATTGATCTCTACCGCCAGCGATGACAGTACAATCATCATGGGAATAAACACGATCACACAGATCAACAAGACCGTCACCAGCGATGCAATGCCGTGCCGCCCCCCCAGCCACGCTGACAAACGGATGCGCAACGGATAAAAAATCAGCGTCAGAATCACCGCCCAAATAATGGCGGAATAGTAAGGCTGGATCAGGCTGAAAAACGCCAGACTTACCAGCAATAACAAAACGATAAAAAAGAAATTATTAGTTTTCAGCGCGGTCATTCAGGCTGTCCTGTAGTGAGATCACCCCTAAGTGTAGTGCCTTACCCATTGATTGTAAAAGCTTTAGCCTTGCGTGTATGGATGTAGCCGCAATGACCAACCACGCGCAGATTCATTCCGATCTTAAAAGATCCTGTCGCGATCGCTTGATCATTTGCATTATTTAACGATACTGTATTTATATACAGTATACAGCAAAGATTCATAGCCATTATGACAACCAGCGCGTTTCCCAGCCCTGCTGCGGACTATATCGAAAATGCGATTGATCTGACTAAAAGTCTGATCGCCCATCCTTCAGCCACCTATGTTATGCGGGCCTCAAGTGATGCCATGCGGGAAGCGGCAATTCTACCGGGATCGTTACTCTTAGTGGATACCAGCCTACAACCCGCAGACGGCGACATTGTTGTCGCTCGCCTGTTAAGCGGTTTTACTGTTAAACGCCTGCGTTTGCAGCCACATCCGTGTCTCGTGGCAGATAATCCCGCTTACCCGGCGATTAAAATTGAAGAAGAAGGCGCGCATATTGTTGGCGTCGTCACCACCATTATTACAATGCTGCACCGCCATGTACGCGCTCGTTGATGTCAACTCCTTCTATACCAGTTGCGAAACTGTCTGGCGGCCGGATTTAACCGGCAAACCCGTAGTCGTGCTCTCGAATAATGATGGCTGTGTCATCTCTCGCTCCCCTGAAGCGAAAGCGTTAGGCATTACCATGGCGGAGCCTTATTTCAAACAGAAGGCGTTGATGGAACGCCACGGCGTCGCCGTTTTCAGCAGCAACTATGCCCTGTATGGCGATATGAGCCATCGGGTGATGAGCGTACTGGAAGAGACCTGCCCGCGCGTGGAGCAATACAGTATCGATGAAGCCTTTGTCGATCTGACCGGTATCCGCGAACTTAAAGCATTTGGTCACGCTATACGCAATGCGGTTTACCAACGTACCATGCTTACCGTTGGTGTCGGCATTGCCCCCACCAAGACACTGGCTAAGCTGGCAAATCACGCGGCCAAACAGTGGCCTGTTCAAAGTCGTGGCGTGGTGGATCTTTCACGGCAGAAAAAACAGCATCAGTTAATGGCGGTATTACCGGTTGGGGAGGTATGGGGTATCGGTCGTCGGCTAAGTAAGCGCTTAAACGCCATGGGTATTGATACCGTGTTAAAGCTAGCGCAAAGCGATCTGCAATTTATCCGCAAGAACTTCAGCGTGGTACTGGAACGTACGGTGCGCGAACTGCGCGGCGAATCCTGTCTGGCGTTTAATGAATTTCCCCCAGCTAAGCAGGAAATTATTAGTTCCCGTTCGTTTGGCCGGCGTGTTAGCGACTACCCCTCCGTGCGCGAAGGAATTATTACATGGGCAGCGCGAGCTGCGGAGAAACTACGCGCCGAGCGCCAATATTGCCGCTATGTCGGCGCATTTATTAAAAGTAGCCCACACGATGCCAATGAGCCTTATTACAGCAATAGCGCAGGTATTCGTTTACTGACGCCAACACAGGATACGCGGGATATTATTAGCGCAGCTACTCGCAGCCTGGATATTATCTGGAAACAGGGACCGCATTATCAAAAAGCAGGCGTGATGTTAGGCGATTTTTTTAATAAGGGCGTTGCACAACTTAATTTATTTGATGAGTACGCGCCTCGAGAAAATAGCGCAGCACTGATGAAGGTGATGGATACGTTAAACCAGAAAGGACATAAAATATGGTTTGCAGGCCAGGGCACGGTACCGGCCTGGGTAATGAAGCGTAATCTGCTCTCCCCGGCATGGACAACACGGCTACATGATATCCCGCTGGTAACCTGATGTCAGCGCCATTGCTAAGCGTGTAGCCACCCCAGAAATTTCTTATTAAGGTAATAGATCGCTTCTGAGCCACGGGCGGTGTCATCATTTTTTTAACCCCCGCAGTCAACGTAAACACCATGAAAAGATAAAAAATTTTATTTTACTGCAGAAGAATAAGAGTCTTTAAGGAAATATATAGCTCCTTAAATATTGATATATATCAATACAAGACCTGGTGCGAAAATCACTAATAGCAGTAATGCTTTTAATTTAGAAGGCCGTGTAATTAAAAGACACCAGATCAGGTAATAGAGAAAATTCAGGATATGTAATCATGTTAAAAAAACTCAATTCATTTGTAGAGCTTGCACAAAGTAAAAGCCCTAAAACAATTGTTGTTGCCGCAGCAGAAGATGCACATGCGCTTAAAGCGATCAAGTGCATAATAGATGAGGGGTTGGGCAAAGCTATACTGATTGGCGATCGCGGAAAAATAACGGCGATCGCCGAGGCTATTCATTTTGATTTGTTGCAAACAGATATACTCGATATTCCTGACAAAGCAGAGGCGTGTAAAAAAGCAGTCATGCTGGTAAAAACCGCACAAGCTGATATTTTAATGAAAGGTCTTGTCGATAGTTCAATTATCCTTGACGCTATATTAGATAAAGAAGCAGGCATCGCAACATCCACTGTGGTTTCACAATTAGCCTTTATTGAATCTCCTCGTTATCACAAACTCTTTGCCATAACCGATGCGGGAATTGATGTAGCTCCCAACCAACAGGATAAAGCAATGATGATTGCCCAGTCGGTTGAAGTACTGCACCGTGTAGATATCACCATGCCGAAAGTGGCGCTGATTGCCGCCGTCGAACATCCTTGTCCAGATATTCAGGCAACAATGGATGCAGCAGCGCTAAGCGATGTTGTTTACCATGACTGCATCGTTGAAGGCCCGCTGTCGGTAGATCAGGCTTTCAGTAAAGAGTGTTGTGAGTATAAAAATTCAGCGACACGTGTTGGCGGCGATGTCGATCTGGTGGTCTTGCCGGATATCAATAGTGCCAATATCTTCTATAAGACAGTGATGCTACTTGGTGGCGCGATGAGTGCCAGCGTGCTGACGGGTACTGCCGTCCCTGTCGTTTTTGCCTGCCGTTCCGACTCATCCAGAACAAAATATTACTCCCTCGCCTGCGCCATATCGCAATGTAAAAGTTAGAGAGTATGCCCGGTGCGCTCCGCGCCGCCGGGCAAATCCTGCTAACGGCTACGTTTAGCGTGGCGTTCCCAGTTCTCCTGTTTAGCCTGCGCTGTTTTACGCAACGCGACATAGCAAGCACCACCGCCGCCATGATGTGGCAGCGCGGTACAAAATGCCTGTACATCATCAAACTCTGTTAGCCACCGCGCCAGATAACTGCGCACAATATTGGCATGCGAGTTGTCTTCCCGCCCCTTACCGTGAATAATCAAAAGATTACGCAAACTGTCCTGTCTGACCTGATGCATAAAACTAAAAAGCAACTGACGACATTGCTCAATCGGTTTACGCAGCAAATTAAGGCTCGCTTGCTGACTATATTTCCCCTGCCGCAATTTCTCGATAACGCCGTTTTGCAGGCCTTCACGTTTAAATTCCAGCGGGGTGTCAAGGGGGATAATGTCGAGAAAACCCGTGGTTAAAAAATTATCCAGTTGCAGGTTATCAACACGCTGTAGAACGCGGGCATTACGATTTGGCTGCCAGTGGACATCAGCACAGTGTTTCAACGGCTGGACATCTTCCATGGCGTCAAGGAAAAGCGATTTTTCGTCAGGATTCATGGGGGCGATCCTCTGTCTACTTCTGTCAAAATACTATAGCTGCCGCGACCTGAGCTCACAATAACCGAGAGTAATTTCACGGTGAAAAAGCATCTTATTTAAATAATAATTATCATAAAAATGATAGCCGTAATCATGAAGGTTTAATCACTGCTGAAATCGTAATTAATTAGCGTTAATATGTCATGATTTACTTCACTTTTTTATCATCCTTATTGCAAATTAATAGTGGAATTATGTCAAATGACCGCTAGACTCATTATTAAATGGCACGGATGAAACTGCCATATATAATGAAAGGACGCGCTGCTGTGTGTACTCAGGAGCCTGACGGATGTCGGCAGGCTCTATTTTTTTAATTTAATAATTCTTTATGTCTTCCGCGACACAATAACTATTAAAAATATCCCTGTTAATTACCAAAGTTGAATATACTTCCGGAGTATAGCGACTCTCCCCGCCACTATGCTAAATTAGCACTCCGTAATTCCTGTGAAGGACGCCCGATGTTAACGCTGCTCGAAGATAAAATCGCCACCCCGCTTGGGCCTTTATGGGTATTGTGCGATGAAGCTTTCCATTTGCGCGCTGTTGAGTGGGAGGAGCATAGCGATCGGATGGTCGAATTGCTGAATATCCATTACCGTGACGAAGGTTACCAGCGCATCCCAATGCGAAACCCCAATGGTTTGAGCCAGCGGTTAGCAGATTATTTTGAGGGCGACCTGGCGATTATCGACACGCTACCCACGGCAACAGGCGGTACGCCTTTTCAGCGTGAGGTATGGCAGACGCTGCGGACTATCCCCTGTGGTCAGGTAATGCACTACGGGCAAATGGCAGCCGTTTTGGGTCGGGCTGGCGCAGCGCGTGCGGTAGGCGCCGCCAATGGCGCTAATCCAATAAGTATTGTTGTCCCCTGCCATCGCGTTATTGGCCGCAACGGCACACTCACTGGCTATGCGGGGGGTGTACAGCGCAAAGAGTGGTTACTGCGTCACGAAGGTTATTTGTTATTGTGAGAAAAAAGGCATAAAAGGTAGCCTTTTCATTATCATTCGTGGTAAAAAACTGAGCCAATTTATGGAATTTCAATAAGATGCCGAAAGGCGAATTGTTGCTCAACCATCCATCAGTTTTGATAATCATTAATTGACCTTTAGCCATACTTACGTGCTCAAGAAAAAGATGTTAAAATTGACCAATATCAATTACAGCTTGAGCAGGCCTATGATCCCGGAAAAGCGAATTATACGACGCATTCAGTCTGGTGGATGTGCAATCCATTGCCAGGATTGCAGTATCAGTCAGCTTTGCATCCCCTTTACACTCAATGAACATGAGCTGGATCAGCTCGACAATATCATTGAGCGTAAAAAGCCCATCCAGAAAGGTCAGACGCTGTTTAAAGCAGGGGATGAACTGAAATCTCTCTATGCTATCCGCTCCGGCACAATTAAAAGCTACACCATTACCGAGCAGGGCGACGAGCAAATTACCGGATTCCACCTTGCTGGCGATTTGGTCGGTTTTGATGCTATCGGTACAGGTCATCACCCAAGCTTTGCCCAGGCCCTGGAAACATCCATGGTCTGCGAAATCCCGTTTGAAACGCTGGATGACCTGTCAGGTAAAATGCCTAATTTGCGCCAGCAGATGATGCGTCTGATGAGCGGTGAGATCAAAGGCGATCAGGATATGATCCTGTTACTGTCGAAGAAAAATGCCGAAGAGCGCCTGGCGGCCTTTATTTATAACCTTTCTCGCCGTTTCGCTCAGCGTGGCTTCTCCCCGCGCGAGTTCCGTTTGACCATGACCCGTGGCGATATCGGCAACTATCTGGGTTTGACGGTAGAGACTATCAGCCGCCTGCTGGGCCGTTTTCAGAAGAGCGGTATGCTGGCAGTAAAAGGCAAATATATCACCATTGAGAATAATGAGACGCTGGCACAACTTGCTGGTCAGTCGCGCAACGTTGCCTGAGTTTTTCCTGCCTTTTAGCCTTTTGCCAGTGTTTAAAATTTTTTTGATTTGTTGATCTGGCAAAAGGTTTTCTCTGTTTCATTGCGCACTAATGGGTTATCTTTGAGTTACAGACTGTGGTGACAGATGTAAGGAGACCCTGTATGGCTAAGTATCAAAATATGTTGGTGGCCATCGATCCTAACCAGGACGATCAGCCAGCATTACGGCGTGCTGTTTATTTGCATCAACGGATTGGTGGACGAATCAAAGCTTTTTTGCCGATCTATGATTTCTCTTACGAAATGACCACCCTTCTGTCTCCTGATGAACGCACCGCTATGCGCCAGGGGGTAATCAGCCAACGTACCGCGTGGATCCGTGAGCAGGCAAAACATTATGTTGATGCCGGAGTTCCTGTCGATATCAAAGTCATATGGCACAATCGTCCTTTCGAAGCCATCATTCAGGAAGTTATCGCCGGTGGTCATGATTTGCTGCTGAAGATGACCCACCAGCACGATAAACTTGAGTCCGTTATTTTCACACCTACCGACTGGCACCTGTTGCGCAAATGCCCCTGCCCGGTCTGGATGGTGAAAGATCAGCCCTGGCCAGAAGGCGGCAAAGCGGTGGTCGCGGTCAACCTCGCCAGTGAGGAGATCTACCACAACTCTCTGAATGAAAAACTGGTCAAAGAGACGCTACAGCTCGCTGAGCAGGTCAACCATACCGAAGTGCATCTGGTCGGCGCGTATCCGGTGACCCCGATTAATATCGCCATCGAACTGCCTGAATTTGATCCCAGCGTTTATAACGATGCCATCCGCGGTCAGCATCTGCTGGCAATGAAAGCGTTGCGGCAAAAATTCGGTATTGACGAGAAGCAGACCCATGTAGAAAAAGGCTTACCGGAAGAGGTCATCCCCGATTTAGCCGAACATTTGCAGGCCGGGATTGTCGTGCTCGGCACTATTGGGCGTACCGGGATATCGGCGGCGTTTCTTGGCAACACGGCGGAGCAGGTTATTGACCATCTGCGTTGCGACCTGCTGGTTATCAAACCGGATGACTACCAGACGCCTGTGGCGCTAGACGACGAAGAAGATGATTAACGCTGGCCCTCACCCTTTCAGGGTGGGGGCTTTTGCCATGCTCGCTTTAATTACTCGCCGCCTGTGCCGTCGAGTTTTCCACCGCTAAATTTCCCTGGAGCACTACGCCTGGCAGCGCCAGTTCAATGCCCTGCTGCGCCAGTTTCTCCATAATGCGAATATTAATCTCCTGCTGAATGTCCATGTACTGGTTATAGTCGGCGGTATTCACAATGTGCACCACCTCGAAGTTGAGCCTGTCAGTACCAAAACTCAGAAAATGAGCCCGGTCGAAGCGGGTATTCCCAACGTCACTAATAATCGAGCGTACCATTTCGCCAACCTGGCGAAGCTTTTCCGGCGGAGTATTCAGGGCCAGGCCAAAATTAAACACGATACGTCGTGTTTGCATACGTTTGTAGTTGTGCAACGTCTGCTGCAACAGGATGGCGTTGCCGCAAACGATCTGCTCCCCACTCAGGCTGCGAATGCGAGTCGTCTTCAGGCCAATATGCTCAATTGTCCCGGCGACATCGTTAAACACCACAAAATCACCAATTTCAAAAGGTTTATCAAAGCCGATTGAAAGGGAAGCAAACACATCACTAAGGATGGTCTGTATCGCCAGCGCAATGGCGATACCGCCAACGCCGAGGCTGGCAACCAGAGCGGTAATATTCACCCCAACATTTGCCAGAATCGAGAGCAACATGACTGTCCAGAGCATCATGCGCAGTAGTAACCCGGCAATAACCATCGTCACCGGGTTTCTGTTCATACCAGGGGTATACAATAAATGGCGCATCCATGATGTCACCCCCTGATCAAGCCATAGCGCTATCTGGATCGCCAACACGAGGAACCAGGCATGTCCGAGGGTGTTATAAAGGCGATCGGAAAGATCAACAAAACGCAGGCTGAACAGCAAAGCGGCAACGAAAAGTAAGAACTTGCTGGTGCGAATAAGCATATCCACCAGCACATGCTGCAAGGTACTGACCCCCTGTTGTCGCTCTCCCCAGCTCTGCGCCCCTTTAAGCAGCATCCTCAGCAGACGCTTTAAAAGCCAGTAAACAACAAAAGTGACCACCACCACCGTCGCCAGGCCTATCCAGAATGAAGGCAACATCAAAATAGAAATAAAATCGAAACGCGACAGAAACGCCATTCTTCCTCCTCATAGAAAACATGAAGATACAAGTATAGACACTCTGGTTTGGGTCTCTGCGGGCAAAAAAATACCGCTCCGAAGAGCGGTATCAATATGCATCAGGCTTACATCATAGGGCCTTGAGAATAGCGTCTACGCTGGCTTTAGCATCACCAAACAACATATGCGTATTCTCTTTAAAGAACAGCGGGTTCTGCACGCCTGCGTAGCCAGTATTCATTGAACGTTTGAAAACGATAACATTCTGCGCTTTCCATACCTCCAACACCGGCATACCGGCAATCGGGCTTTTCGGATCGTCCTGTGCCGCCGGGTTAACGGTATCATTCGCGCCGATCACCAGCACGGTGTCGGTATCAGCGAAATCATCATTAATTTCATCCATTTCCAGCACAATATCATAAGGCACTTTCGCCTCTGCCAGCAGGACGTTCATATGCCCCGGCAGACGCCCGGCTACCGGGTGGATACCAAAGCGGACTTTCACGCCGCGCGCGCGCAGTTTTTCGGTGATTTCCGCCACCGGGTATTGTGCCTGCGCGACCGCCATACCGTAGCCTGGGGTGATTATCACGGAGTGCGAATTTTTCAGCAGCTCCGCGGTATCTTCGGCGCTGATTTCGCGATGTTCGCCCTGCTCTTCATCACTACCTGAGGAGGAGCCATCCGTGCCAAACCCACCGGCAATTACGCTGATAAAGGAGCGGTTCATCGCCTTACACATAATGTAAGAGAGGATAGCCCCCGAAGAACCAACCAGCGCACCGGTGACAATCAGCAGGTCGTTGCTGAGCATAAAGCCCGCAGCCGCCGCCGCCCAACCGGAGTAGGAGTTCAACATGGAGACCACAACCGGCATGTCCGCTCCGCCGATAGAGGCAACAAGATGCCAGCCAAAAGCCAGCGCAATAATCGTCATCAACAACAGCGCCAGCACCTGCAACCCGATGCTTTCAGTGCGGACAAACACCAGTAACAGCAGGAATGAAACCACCAACGCCGCGAGGTTCATCTTATGGCGATGCGGCAACATCAGCGGTTTTGAGGAGATTTTGCCGCGCAGTTTACCGAAAGCGACAATCGATCCGGTAAAGGTTACCGCACCGATAAAGATGCCGAGAAACACTTCGGTCAGATGAATATTGACCAATACTGGCTCAAGGCCCGGCTCATGGTACAAATAGCTGTTGAAGCCTACCAGCACCGCCGCCAGGCCCACAAAGCTGTGCAGAATCGCCACCAGTTCCGGCATTTCAGTCATTTCTACGCGTTTCGCCAGACGAATACCGATAGCGCCACCGATGATCATCGCCACCAGAATCCACGCCACATTACCGGTATCGGGGCCAAAAATCGTAGCGACGAGGGCAATCGCCATCCCGGCGATACCAAAGTTGTTACCCTGCTGCGAGGTTTCATGTTTAGAAAGCCCCGCCAGACTGAAAATAAACAGGATCGCGGCAACAATGTATGCAGCAGTAACTAATCCTCCAGACATTTGTTACCCCTTAGTTCTTCCGGAACATTTTCAGCATGCGCTGAGTGACGGTGAAACCACCAAAAATATTGATGCTGGCAATCAGTACCGCAATAAAGCTTAAGAAACTGACCCAGCCGCCATGACCAATCTGTAATAATGCGCCGACAACGATGATGCCGGAAATCGCGTTAGTGACTGACATTAACGGCGTATGCAACGCATGAGATACGTTCCACACGACGTAGTAACCCACCACGCAAGCGAGCGCGAACACCGTGAAGTGACCGAGGAACTCTTTCGGAGCAACATCCGCAAGCCAGCCAAAGAGAATGATCGCCAACGCCATCAGCGCGTATTTACGCCATGGTGATGCCGGTTTTGCCTCTTCTTTCGCTGTTACTGCAGCAACCTTCGGTGCAGCCTGCGGCTGTGCGGAAACCTGGATCGGCGGTGCCGGCCAGGTCACTTCGCCATCACGAACAACCGTAACGCCACGCACTACCACATCATCAAAATCGACCAAAACATTGCCATCTTTTGCCACACACAGCAGCTTCAGCAAATTAACAAGGTTGGTGCCATAGAGCTGGGAGGATTGCGTCGGCAGGCGACCAGGCAGATCGGTATAGCCGATAATTTTGACGCCATGCGCCGTTGTACTGATCTCGTTGGGCACGGTGTATTCACAGTTACCACCATTTTGCGCGGCCAGATCGACAATGACACTGCCAGGCTTCATGGAGTCGACCATTTCCCGCGTGATCAGTTTCGGTGCGGGTTTGCCGGGGATCAGCGCGGTGGTGACGATGATATCGACCTCTTTCGCCTGGGCGGCAAAGAGCTCCATCTCCGCTTTGATAAAGGCTTCGGACATCACTTTCGCATAACCGTCGCCGCTGCCCGCTTCTTCCTCAAAATTAAGCTCGAGGAACTCGGCCCCCATACTCTGAACCTGCTCTTTCACTTCAGGCCGCGTATCGAAGGCACGAACGATCGCGCCCAGGCTATTCGCCGTACCGATAGCCGCCAGCCCGGCGACGCCTGCGCCAATGACCATCACTTTAGCCGGAGGCACTTTGCCTGCGGCGGTAATCTGTCCGGTGAAAAAGCGCCCGAACTCATGCGCAGCTTCGACAATGGCACGATAACCCGCAATGTTCGCCATCGAGCTCAACGCATCCAGCGACTGGGCACGGGAAATACGCGGTACAGAGTCCATCGCCATAACGGTAACATTACGTGCAGCCAACTGTTCCATCAGTGCCGGGTTCTGCGCGGGCCAAATAAAACTGATTAACGTCGTCCCGGGATTGAGCAGCGCAATCTCATCGTCATCCGGCGCGTTGACCTTGAGGATCACGTCCGAATGCCAGACGTTACTGCTGTCGACAATCGTTGCGCCAGCCTGGATAAACGCATCGTCATCAAAACTCGCCAGTTTGCCAGCGCCGCTTTCAATCGCGACAGTGAAACCCAATTTAAGCAGTTGCTCGACCGTTTTCGGTGTTGCCGCCACGCGAGTCTCATTGGCCAACCGTTCTTTAGGTACACCAATACGCATAGTTTTCCCTTCCATCGGTTTTAGAGGTTGGTTTGTCAGCCGTCACCGGATCATGATTACGCGCAATGCCCGGAAAATAAAACAGTAACAAACTTTCTATACCCTGAATAATTCGGGTTGCCTGAACGCCACCAACAGAACGGCAACCTGAAGTGATACACGGACATATAACCTACTGAAAATAACGCTCGCTTTCTACAGTCAGAAAAAAGAAATGATGTCTTTATCTGTAAAAATTAACTATCCAGGGGCGCTAACAGGCGTATTTACCTTTATTTCGTCGCAACAGGCCAATATTCCGCTCAAACGAAGCGGCAAAACATGATTAATCTCCATCGCGGATCTGCTTTTTAACAATAAATTAACTTATAAAAGTTACGCTGTTTATCAGAACCGCAGGTCAAGGGAGCGTTTTATCAAAATATTACCAAAGGTTATGGTTGTTTTATTCTTACAACGCACGTGAGCAAAAAATGACGCAGACAGTTATGCGGTTTAAATGCAATAATCACTGACGTTTTCTTAACAACAACACCAGTTTATGGTTTGCGCAAGGCGAAGGACTATTTTTATGAAGCTTAAGTACACCCTCCTGGCGTCAGCACTCCTCTCTGCGACTGCGCTGTCAGCCAACGCAGCGACAGAGTTAACACCGGAGCAAGCGGCAGCGGTGAAACCTTATGACCGTATCGTTTTAACCGGTCGCTTTAATTCCATCGGCGATATTGTAAAAGCCGTTAATGATCGCGCTGATAACGAAGGCGCAGCAGCTTTTTATGTTGTCGATAGCCATGACTTTGGTAATAGCGGCAACCAGCGTGTTGTCGCCGATCTCTATAAAACAGACGCCGCGAAGGCCGATGCCCCTGAATACCGGGTGATTAACGGCATTACAGAATTACCCAAAAACAGAGCGATTGAGCTGGAGCCGTACGACACGGTCACCATTCAGGGCTTTTACCGTACCCAGCCAGAAGTGAATGACGCCATTACCAAAGCGGCAAAAGCAAAAGGCGCGCATGCGTTCTATATAGTGCGTCAGGTTGACGCCAACCAGGGCGGCAACCAGCGTATCACCGCCTTTATTTACAAAGCCGACGCCAAAAAACGGGTCATTCAAAGTGCGGATGCTATCCCGCGTGATTCTGAAGCCGGCCGCGCTGCACTGGCTAAAGGCGGTGAAGAAGCGAAAAAAGTCGAAATCCCTGGCGTTGCCAGCGACGCCACGCCGGGTGTGGGTGTAGGTCGCTTCTTTGAGACGCAATCATCAACCGGTGGTCGTTACAGTGTCACGCTCCCCGATGGTACAAAGATTGAAGAGCTGAATAAAGTGACCGCCGCGCAGATGGTGCCGTTTGACAGCATTAAGTTCACCGGCAACTATGGCAATATGACCGAAATTTCCTATCAGGTTGCCAAGCGCGCGGCGAAAAAAGGTGCGAAATATTACCATATTACGCGCCAGTGGCAGGAGCAAGGTGCCAATATCACCATCAGTGCAGACCTCTATAAGTAAGCATCCTAAGTACCAGCTTTGACCAAAGCGGCTGCGGCCGCTTTTTTATGCTTTTTTTCAGCTATTCAGCAAAATTATTCTTTGCCTGATTGCATGCCCCGACGACTCTCCGTAAAATCCTGCGCCTTAGTGAAATCCACCATTTTTATGCGCTCCGGCAAAATAATTATTCTGGAATGGTTGCATTCTTGACAGGACACCGATGGAAAAGAAACTTGGCCTTAGCGCTTTAACTGCCCTGGTTCTAAGCTCAATGCTTGGGGCGGGCGTATTCAGCCTGCCGCAAAATATGGCAGAAGTAGCCAGCCCCGCCGCCCTGCTTATCGGCTGGGCGATTACCGGCGTAGGCATCTTGCTGCTGGCCTTTACTATGCTAATTCTCACCCGCCTGCGCCCGGATCTGGACGGGGGCATTTTTACTTATGCCCGCGCGGGGTTCGGTGAACTCATTGGCTTCTGTTCCGCATGGGGATACTGGCTTTGTGCAGTCATCGCCAACGTCTCTTACCTGGTTATCGTTTTCTCAGCCTTGAGTTTCTTTACCGACACACCGCAATTGCGACTGTTTGGGGATGGCAATACCTGGCAATCTATCGTAGGTGCCTCAATTTTGCTGTGGATTGTTCATGCCCTGATTTTGCGCGGGGTACAAACTGCTGCGAGTATTAATCTGGCCGCCACGCTGGCGAAACTCGTGCCCCTGGGCCTGTTTGTTATACTGGCAGCACTGGTTTTTAACATCGATAAATTCACCTTTGATTTTAGTGGCGTAGCGCTGGGGACACCGGTCTGGGAGCAGGTCAAAAATACCATGCTCATCACCCTATGGGTGTTTATTGGCGTCGAGGGCGCGGTGGTCGTTTCTGCGCGGGCACGCAACAAACAGGATGTCGGGCGCGCGACGCTGCTGGCGGTGCTGGCTGCCCTGACAGTCTATCTACTGGTCACGCTACTTTCATTGGGCGTGGTTCCACGCGCGGAACTGGCGGAAATGCGCAACCCCTCAATGGCCGGGTTAATGGTGAAATTGCTCGGCAGTTGGGGGGAAATCGTTATTGCGGCAGGATTAATTATTTCCGTATGTGGAGCCTATCTGAGCTGGACGATTATGGCGGCGGAAGTTCCCTTACTTGCCGCTACACATAAAGCTTTCCCGCGTATTCTGACCCATCAGAACAAAAATAACGCTCCAGCCGCATCGCTGTGGCTGACCAATATCAGTGTGCAAATCTGTTTGCTGCTTATTTGGCTAACGGGATCGGATTACAACACTCTTTTAACCATCGCCTCAGAGATGATCCTGGTCCCCTACTTTCTTGTGGGCGCCTATCTGCTAAAAATTGCTCGTCGCCCGTTACACCAGGCGGTAGCTATCGGTGCGTGTACTTACGGCCTGTGGCTACTCTATGCTTCAGGCCCAATGCACTTATTAATGTCCGTCGTGCTGTATGCGCCGGGATTAGCCGTCTTTATCTATGCCCGCCACACGCACAAAGAGACTGAACGCTTGCTGGGTATGGAAAAAGCGTTGATGGTTCTGCTGCTGATCGCAGCCATTCCGGCAACCTGGATGTTGCTGGTCTAAGTCTAATTAATGCAACCGGCTCCAGCAAAAAATCAGTAGCCAGGCGCTGAGGCTCCAGCAAACAACTGCACAGCCCAGCGCAGGCCAAACCCGCATAAAACCCGTGAAGTACCACAACGACAGAAGATAGACAAAATAGGGAATGATGGCCCACATGCCGAACACTATGGTGGTGCGTAGCGCCTCAATCCCGCGCTCGGTAGCCACAATATAATGGGCAATTAATGCAAAGGTGGGAAATAGCGGGATTAACCCGGCAATATAGTAATTTTTTGTTTTTGCCAGTAGCCCTATCAGCAACACCACCAGCGCGCCGATGGCCGCTTTAATCACCAGGCCCATACTTATTCCTTACGCTTCAACAACAAAGTCCTACAGCATAACGGAACACACTCTGTTTAGAAAAGATTAATGGTAGCCTCTGACAAGGCGGTGTATGTTGACGTTTTGATTCTTACGATGGCATATGAACAAGATCATATTTGTTGAAGACGACCCAGAAGTGGGCGCGCTGATCGCTGCATATCTGGGTAAACACGATATGGATGTCATTGTTGAACCGCGAGGCGATCGCGCCGAAGTGCTTATTGCGCAGGAGAACCCTGAGCTGGTGCTGCTGGATATCATGCTGCCCGGCAAAGATGGCATGACGCTATGTCGCGATCTGCGCACGCACTGGAGCGGTCCGATTGTTCTACTGACCTCGCTCGATAGTGATATGAACCATATTCTGGCGCTGGAGATGGGCGCAAACGACTATATCCTCAAAACCACGCCGCCAGCTGTGCTACTGGCGCGCCTCCGGCTGCATTTGCGCCAGAGTAGCAGCCAGCAGTTCCAGCCCACTCAACCCATACTGAAGCAACATAAAATCCTCACCTTCGGCACGTTAACGATTGACCCGGTGAATCGACAGGTGCAGCTTGCCGGTAAAAATATCCTGCTTTCCACTGCCGATTTTGAGTTGTTATGGGAAATGGCCACTCATGCCGGGCAGATTATGGACCGTGACGCGTTGTTAAAAAATCTACGCGGAGTCAGTTATGACGGGCTGGATCGCAGTGTCGATGTGGCAATCTCCCGCCTGCGCAAAAAGTTGCTCGATAGCGCAACGGAGCCCTATCGCATTAAAACCATCCGTAATAAAGGCTATCTTTTTGCTCCGCACGCATGGGAAAACTAACATGAAAAAACCGGTGGCATGATGAAAAAACTGTTCATCCAGTTTTATTTACTGCTGTTCGTCTGCTTTCTGGTGATGACGATGTTAGTGGGGCTGGTTTATAAATTCACCGCCGAACGGGCGGGTCGCCAGTCGCTGGATGACCTGATGAAAAGCTCCCTTTATTTGATGCGTAGCGAATTACGCGAAATTCCCCCCCATCAGTGGGCAAAGACGTTAAAAGAGCTTGATCTGAATTTGTCGTTCGATTTACGCATTGAACCACTGAATAAGTTCAGCCTCAATGCTCCCGCCGAACAGCGTCTGCGTAAGGGTGAAATTGTGGCGCTGGACGAGGAATATACATTTATACAGCGTATTCCACGCAGCCACTACGTACTGGCCGTCGGGCCAATTCCGTATCTGTTTTACCTACACGAAATGCGCCTGCTGGATATGCTCCTGATGGCATTGATTGCTATCTCCCTCGCCTTACCGGTGTTTATTTGGATGCGTCCTCACTGGCAAGAAATGCTACGGCTGGAAACAGCCGCCCAACGTTTTGGCGAAGGACATCTCACGGAGCGTATCCATTTCGATAGCGCGTCGAGCTTTGAACGGCTGGGCATCGCTTTTAACCAGATGGCAGATAATATTAATGCGCTGATTGCCAGTAAGAAGCAGCTAATCGACGGTATCGCCCATGAATTACGCACGCCGCTGGTGCGATTGCGTTATCGGCTGGAGATGAGTGAAAACCTCAGCGAGGCTGAGCATACGGCGTTAAATCGCGACATAGGGCAACTGGAATCACTTATCGACGAGCTGTTGACCTACGCCAGGCTCGACCGACCGCAAAAAGAGCTGCATCTCTCGACCCCTGACCTTGCTGGCTGGCTAAATCGCTACATTGAAGATGCCCAGGCTATGCACCCTGAGCACCAGTTAACGCTGACCGCCACACCAGGTGAGCAATTCGGTGCCGTTGATCTACGTCTGCTGGAGCGGGTGATGGATAATCTGTTAAATAATGCGCTGCGTTATAGCACGCGCAGCATTCACATTACGTTACAGTGTCACGAATCAACCGCCAGCCTGACTGTAGAAGATGACGGGCCGGGAGTTGCGCCTGAAGAGCGACAGCGTATTTTTGAACCCTTCGTGCGTCTCGATCCCAGCCGCGATCGGGCAACAGGTGGTTGCGGACTTGGCCTGGCCATTGTGCACTCTATTGCACAGGCATTTAGTGGTGAAGTAGTCTGCTCGCAAAGCTTTCTTGGCGGCGCGAAATTTACCCTAAGCTGGCCAATTAACTTTCTGCTTCCCTCTCCTGCCAGACAGTAGTAGCACAATGGCTGAACTGGGTTTATAGTGATAGACTTTAAAGTATGTTGTAACTAAATGGTGTATCATGGCAAGCTTAGATCTTATCGAACGGCTGAATTCAACCTTCCGTCAGCTTGAGCGCGAGTTGGCGACACTTAAAAGCGAGCTTACCCGTTGCCGCTTGCTGGTTGGCCGGGTTTTTACTTTGCCAGAAATCGCCAAAGGTGCAGAACACGATCCGCTGCCAACAATTACGGTGGAGCAACATCTTGGTAAGCAGGCTGAGCAACGGGCACTTGATCACTACACCCATCTTTTTATTCAACAGCAATCGGAAAACCGTAGTAGCAAAGCCGCGGTACGTTTGCCGGGAGTAATCTGTTACGAAACCAATGAAGCGACCCGGAGCGTGCTGGAACATCGGATCAACATCATAAATAGCCTGAAGGCAGCCTTTGAGCAGATCGTCACGGTAGAGTCTGGATTGGCCCCTTCCGCACGTTTTGAATGGGTTCACCACCACCTGCCAGGTTTAATTACGCTCAATGCATACCGCTCCCTGACCGTCATTCACTCTCCTGCCACCATCCGCTTTGGCTGGGCCAATAAACACATCATTAAAAATCTTACCCGTGATGAGGTATTGGCACAGTTAGAAAAGAGCCTGAAATCACCGCGTGCCGTCGCCCCCTGGACGCGTGAGCAGTGGCAAGCCAAAGTGGAACAGGAGTACAACGACATTGCCGCACTGCCCCAGCAGGCGCGGTTAAAAATAAAACGCCCGGTAAAAGTACAGCCGATTGCTCGCGTCTGGTACGCGGGATCGCAGAAGCAAGTACAGTATGCATGCCCTGGGCCGATGTTGGCCTTTATCGCAGAAGAACAAGGTAGCATAGTGCCAGATGTGGGTGAATTACTTAATTACGATGCCGAAAATATTCAACATCGCTATAAACCACAGGCGCAGCCGCTAACACCTGTTATTCCACGGCTGCACCTCTACCTTGCAGATTAGGCGGGTTTCATGCTGCCAACCATCGACTCCGGCCGAACCCAGCTGTCAAATTCAGCTTCCGTCAGGTAGCCAAGCGCCAGCGCCGAAGCTTTCAGCGTTAGCCCCTCTTTATGCGCTTTCTTGGCTATCTCTGCCGCTTTGTCATAGCCAATATGGGTATTTAGCGCCGTGACCAACATCAGCGACTCATTGAGCAATTGATCAATACGTTCACGGTTTGGTTCAATACCCACGGCACAATGCTCATTAAAGCTTTCCATGCCGTCCGCAAGTAAACGCACCGATTGCAGGAAATTATGTATTACCATTGGGCGAAAAACATTAAGTTCAAAATTTCCCGATGCCCCGCCCATATTAACCGCGACATCATTGCCCATGACCTGGCAACAGAGCATGGTCATCGCTTCGCACTGAGTTGGGTTAACTTTACCAGGCATAATGGAACTGCCCGGTTCATTTTCTGGAATTGCAATCTCACCGATGCCGCAACGCGGCCCGGAAGCCAGCCAGCGCACATCATTCGCTATTTTCATCAGTGATGCCGCCAGTCCTTTCAGTGCACCATGCGCATGTACCAACGCGTCACAGGTAGCCAGCGCTTCAAACTTATTCGGTGCGGTAATAAACGGCTGTTGAGTAATGCTGGCCAGCTCTTCTGCTACCCGTTTGGCATATTCAGGATGGGTGTTGAGCCCTGTGCCGACAGCCGTACCGCCGAGCGCTAATTCGCTAAGGTGGGGCAACGTAAGTTCAATGTGCTTGAGGTTATGTTCCAGCATCGCAACCCAACCAGAGATCTCCTGCCCCAGCGTCAGTGGCGTGGCATCTTGTAGATGGGTGCGCCCGATTTTCACAATATCCGCAAAGGCAGCCGACTTTTTACTCAGCGTTTTTTTCAGCACCTGTAATTGGGGCAATAGATGTTCACGCAGTGCAAGCACCGCTGCCACATGCATGGCGGTAGGGAACACATCATTAGAACTTTGGCTTTTATTCACATCATCGTTGGGATGGATTTTACGCGCCATACCGCGCACACCACCGAGGATCTCACTGGCGCGATTCGCCAGTACCTCGTTCATATTCATATTGCTCTGAGTGCCGGAGCCAGTCTGCCAGATAGCCAGCGGAAACTCATCGGGATGCTTTCCAGCCAGCACTTCATCTGCCGCAGCGATAATCGCATTGGCTTTTTCTGACGGTAACAGCCCTAAATCTTGATTCACTTTAGCCGCTGCCCGTTTTGTCAGCGCCAGCGCATGGATTAATGATACCGGCATTTTCTCCGTTGATATTCGAAAATGCTCCAGGGAACGCTGGGTCTGCGCTCCCCAGAGTTTATTTGCCGGAACCTCTATTGCGCCCATGGAATCTTGTTCACTGCGATGCGCTACCATGGTTTTCTCCTTTAACGTAAGTGAGTGCCAATATTGCCCAATAAGCAGTAAGTGTACGTAGTCATAGCGGTTTACGCGTAATGAATAAACTGGTTGTTACTTGAAATGTTAATGCAGGGTTGTTTTTTTGTATAAATTTTCGTCACCATCGTCCATATATGATGCAATTTTATACAACATTAACGCGCTGGAACTTATATGCCTAACGCTATACCCGCAGAAAACAGCCTTCCCCTACTGCCAACATATTGCTCGTCGGGCGATAAAGCGAACCGTTCGCTTATCAACCAAAGACTCAACAGCGCTTCTCTGACTAATGAAGTTCCTGGTGAAAGAAATACCATCTGGTCTCCACGAAGTGTTACACACTGGCTGAAGAGCATTTTCAGAGGGAATGAGCCAGCCAATGGACAAGAACATCAGTCCATTCTTGAACATGGACGAGACATCCGTCATATGGCCGAAGGGATCGCTGCCAGTCAGGCGCAGAAAAATGATGAATTGCAGCGCCCGGTTTCCTGCTGGGCGGGTTGCGTATTAGCCACCATTGCCACCATCACTGCCTCTGGCGCGGTTATTTGGTACGGTCTAAGAACAGGTTCACAAGGTGCAACAAGAAACCAGGATATGCAGTCTGCAGGTAATGAAAGCATGGCACTACCGCCTCCAGACTCACTGCCTGATTATCAACAGGCGGCATCTCACTATAATACATGGAAAAAAAACGCTCAGGTCAGGAATGATAAGAATCGCTGTCATTACAAATCAAAGTGGACTCAACACGAAACAATTGGGCTTTGCCCATCAGACAGAAAGCACCCGGTTGTAGCACCGAAACCGAAACGCTGCTGGCATCACTCAACCTGGACAAATAGAGAAACACCCTATTACTGTGATGACGCAAAAAAAGTTCCGCACTCAAGACACAAAACCGTAGCGACCGTTGACGATCCGCAAAGCCCGTGCTCACGGATCAAATCAGACTCTCTACAACCAAAGCTTGAGAGTGTCCCCTGCTCCAAAGATAAAGTAGATTATCAATATCCGGCGAGTCAGAACGAAATATGCCTGGAGCAGGCGTTTCTGGAGCGTTGTGAGCTTGCTCATAAAGAAGCAAGCGTACCATTAGGGCGCTTAATTTTACCTGTTGATAAAAAAGCCTGTTTTTGCCCACCGCCCCTGGCGCGCAGAGAAAATTACGATATCGTTCCTTTTCAGGCTGATAACGATCCCGCGAAGGGCCGCGTGGTGCCGAATGATGGCGCCAGGGTGCCAGGTAATTTCGAATCTATCACAGTTCATACCGGAAAAGGGACAGGTTTAGTGAACTGGCTATATAACGTGGCCAAGAAAGCGCTCAGCTCTACAGCAGTACTAGAGCCTGACGAAGTGAAAAAAGTATTAAGGTTTGATTTTAAGTGTGTCGAAGCGCGAGAACATTTAACCCTCGCCGAGTGGTCAAGAGCCATTGGCAAAGCACTTAATACTCCTATTACCTCCATGGCGCTGGAATCACAGATCGTGCATTACCACGTTACGCTTGGCGAAGGCTGCCCTACAGCGGAGCAAGTTGACTTTTTGAAAAAAATAACAATGCCTATGGATATACTCGCCTCTCTGTTCTTACAAATTCTTCCAGGCGCCAAACCTTACGCTGTCTTGCAAAACATCGTCGGCCCTTTATTGCAGCAGTGGTCTAATTATCTTGAAGATAAGCCGATGGATATGAATGGTTTTATGAACGTTCAGCAACAACTTCATTTTATGATGAAAGAGTTGATTCCTACCCTTTCGGCTTCTGAAACCTCAAAACTGTATACTGAGTCAAAGGAAAAACCAGAAACACAACTAAATATAAAGCCTAATATTGCTACTGAAGAAGATATAGTGACCAAACGGTATGCATTACATGATGGTAAACCTTACGTACAAATCTCAGGCAAGTATTATCCATTACAGTCTAAACCTGACGGCACACCATTTGTGACAGAATCAGACGATGTATCTCATGTTATAGTATACGACCATGCCCAGGAGAGTTGGAATTTTGCCGATGAGCCTTATGACTGGATATATTCAGAAGGCCATTTAGATAACATTGAAGAATATACCATCCCCATTAAAGTAGTAGATGATAACCATATTATTGCCACCAGCGATGATGACTCTGCGACTATATTAATTCCAGATAAACCAGCTATCACTGGCGTTTTCATTAATGGCGCATTCATACCTACCAGAAGATACCATATCAATAGCTCCATGGTTACCGCGACGAATACCATGAATAAAGAGGAACAACGAATACTTATCCATGGCGATGCGGGTTGGTTTTTTGAACATGCGTCAACCACTATTGATAAATATCTAAAAATCCTCTTAAACACCAGGAAAACAAAAGGTATTAAATTCACCAAAGAGAGAGAGTTCGCTCCCATTGATGATACCGATGGACTTTGCCAAAATAACTTTAAAGATTTTTTCATTAAGCACGAATACAAGTATTATAAAGTAAAAGTTATCTATGGTATATCCAGCAAGGATATAAGCTATAATATTGAAGGTTTTGATAATGCACGAGTGAAATATGAAAATGGTCTGTTAAAGTTAAAAAACGATAAAAATATGCTTTTCAGCCTGCAAACCGAAGAAATTACTGACACACAATATGATAACAGCAAATTTCGCATTGAAGCTGAAATCAGACATTATCTTGCGCAATATGGTAAACGAACTAACTCGTATCCTACGAATTGGATCGGCTCCGGACTTTATCTGGATGTTAATGGCAGAAAGATGTTTATCATCGGTAATGATCGATATGAAGTGCGGAATAACTCCCCGACTGAGATATTCATCAAAGGAAATGAGCTAAACCGTGATAAAGATATCGTATTATGGTCCGACCATGGTACTTATACTCGGGAAAGAGAGGAATCCGGAGAGCCAGGCACAGAGTATGTTGCTAATGCGGCTTGTCGCGTTGCAAGATCACCTGGAGATGCGGCAAGTTGTTTGCACGTCAAAGTCGAGCGGGGCATTAACGAACTACTGCTTAGTCATATAACTACGAAAACAACCAATAATGATGGCCCCCCTTTTGGCAGAATGGATGAAGTAAATATTTATGACCTCCATTTTATCTATCAGGACAGACAAACCCAGAAATATTATTTCCGCTACAATGACGACTTTTTTGATGCCTCGATTATCGATGCCTATGATCCAAACAACCCAACAGCCAGACCTGTAATAAAAGTTACCGGAAAAGGCAATCTTTTCAGTAAAAAGAAATTCATTACTAATATCGTGCAAGAGAAAAGTGATAACGAAATTGCTATTAAAAGCGTCGACACTTTTATTGCCGAGAAGTTGAATATCCATCAAGATATCGCCACTGTCTATATAGAAAACAGACCCTGGCGAACAACTACTGAAATGAATTTTGTTGAGGATGTCGTCAGCGAAGCACAATCATCTCACGAGATTTATGTCGATTTACGTCCGGAAGCATTCGGCGGCTTTAACGCAGAATCAACGTTGAAAGAAAGTTGGTCCGATATTAAAAAGGCTATATATCCTTCGAGTATTACAGAAGATAGCCAATATGAGGTCACTCTGCTCAGGCTTGATACTCCGGAAGACAGACTATCTCCTTACGAACTTGATGCCGTACAATACACCAAGAAAAACATTAATTATGTCATTGCCAAAATATTATCTCCGGTCATCCATGCATTGTATTACGATGCAGTCGGTTGGGAATATGTCGATAGTTATCTCTTCAAGGTCAGTAACAGTGGCAATGAATTTTTCGTTGACAATATTGCTGTTTCGATTCGCAAACGTATTAAAGCAATGAGACACGCACTCAGCCTTGACAAGATATACCTTACTATGGCGCGCGAGAAAAAAGATAAACTGGAAGGTAATGAGTTATTGAAGAGCCTGCTGACACCGCGAGAAATTGCGAGTGGCAAAGTCGTTCATATGCCTAACATTGAAGAAAATGTACTTTTCATCAATGCTGATAAGTTGCTCACAAATAACGGCTTAGCAGATATCTCTGGCACTACGTTGGTTACCCAGATTATTAAAGAGACAGCTCGTATTCGTGGTATGACATCTTCGCTATTCGATGTAAAACTCTATAACGGGCTATATATTCACTTCAACGATGCATTGCAAGATTTCACTGATAAACTTTTATCCTCTTCATTGCCAGCGGATAAAATGCAAATTTTAAAGAGAATAAGTAGCGATTATCTGGAGAGCGTTACTGCCTATAAAGACAGCGCAGCCAGACTTCTTGAACAACGCAAGCTGGCATACTTATTTGATAATGACCCTGGCTACCGCATGCACGTGATTCTTAATTCAGATGATTTTCTTACTGCAATTTGCTCTGATCTCTCCTATATAGTTAAAGCAAATAATAAAAACACGGAAGTTGATGTTGTTGACAATTGGGTTAGAAAATATAACGAGATACGCACTCCTGATATAAAAAGAAAGATACAAACTCTACGCACGGGGCTGGTGAAAGAGAAGATCATCGACACCCTGCGTTTCACAAAAGATTTCAATGTAGAAGAATGTCTTAAGAACGCAAAAACTATCCCCGCTATTGCTAATGCCATCAATAACCCCCTCGGGAAAAGTGAGGAGATCTCTGAGGCTGTTGCGAATTTCTTAGACAGAAAAGGCTTTCATAATATACGTTTTCGACCAATGGCAATGTTCATGTCGCTACACGATAATATGCCTCGCATTCATTTTGTTATGGTAGGCGAAATAAATGCCAAAGATTATATATTTGATTTTACGGCTGGACAGTTTTCTGAACGATATTCAGAACTCAGTGGCCCTATAATTTTACCAGAGGATCTATGGGCACAAAAATATGCAGCACTTTCACCCAAGTTGCTCATAAAATATCGTGATTTCACATCTCTTGAACAGGCCAACGAAGTCTTTAATCAACACAGCAAATATTTAACCTGGGGCCCGGAAGTGAATATACCTGGAGCAACCGCCTTAACAGCACCTGAGTGGTATTTTCCCGAAGACTTTGACAGCGAAACACCCGGCTTTAGTGGGCGAAAAGAGGCTGGCCGTCTGGGATTTACCAATCCAGTCAGAGAAGCGGCACGACGTGCACAATTCACGACAAAAAGCGCGTTGTCTATCTGGGATTATGCCGTGTCGCTTCTGGAGAATGCCGAACTCCTCAGCAGGGGGCCGGCAGAAGAATTGCGCCAGGGCATTAAACAGGCAGCAATGTTTCAACGAGATGCTACGCACAGTCCCGGTTCGATTGGCGGCCTTTTCGCCAGCCAGCACCCCGTTGACAGCATGGAGAAATTACTGCGGGTCCGGGAAGGAGAACTGCTTTTCTTTATGGCGCCCGATCCTAATATGCCTGCCAAGGGGCCCAGACCAATCCACGTCGTGACCAGTATCGGCAATGGTCGTTTCGCCGGATTAAAAAACAGCATCATTAACCCATCATTTGGCGATGGTAAAAAAATATTAATCGCAGAACAGTTGGGCGAATTTAAAGGGGGGAAATTTACCCTCCGGGGGAGTTCACCACACCCAGATGTGGAGCTTTATGCCGCTACGGCTAAAGATTTGCTGATTAGAAAAGGTTCCACACTCAGAAAACTTGCGGCGAAAGTCGTGAGAACAATTTCTGAAAATGAAGAAATTGATTTAGCCGGCAAAACCGCTGAGTTACTGAGGATATCGGGGACATTGTCCGCTGAACAGACTGTGGCTCTGCATGAGATTTTAAAACCAATGTTTAAAAACGTTGAAGAGGCAGGATCGGCAGGACGTTCGATACAGAACCTTTTTAACAGCGCAGTGAAGATAGATAACCGCGCGGCTCTGGAAAATTTATCAAAAGGCGAGTTTGTTGTGTTTGGGCAAAAAGATTCCACTTTTGCCGTTAGCCATGTGATGTACTGCCTGGGTAGAGGGGAATTTATGATGGTCAATCCAGAAAGACTCGACCGTCGGCTGGAAGTTAATAGTTCGCTGATAAAAGCGGAAAAATTCGATGACGAAATATTTAAAAATCGTCCCGTCTATGCGGGGGATCTCTCATTGACTAAACTACGTCTCACCTCACTGCTTGGGCCAGATTCCAAATTTTCCGTATCTGGCAATACGCTTATAGTTCGGGCACATGGCGCACCTTCAAATGTCTGGTATATGAATGCCGCGGAACTTGAAGAGGTGATCAAAGGGCTTGGCATGCGTGAGAATACCTATGTGGACTGGAGTAAAATCGACACCATTGAACTTCACTCTTGTTTTGCTGGTTATGGTTTTTTACCAACAGGAAAGGTACTGGCAAACTTAATGCAAAAAAAGGTGAAAGCCTGGCCGCGGATATTTAGCGCTCGGGTTCGCGGCAGTTTCGAAAATAAAGCGCGAGCCAGAAATTTTATACCAACAAAAAATGCTGCAGCAGATGTGGAACGAATGAAGGCGCAGGATACCCGTTATCACTATATGTGGAGCCGTATGCAATGGTTGGCTGCGCTGGATTTAAGAGACCGGAAACGTCGTGATACAGACGCGTTTGAAAGCATGTTATGGAGTACCACCGATTTACTAAATGGTAAAACTAATACTGCACAATTTTATAGCGCCTTGCCGTTATATAAAACACAACTGTATCTGCCACCAGAGACCCTGAATGATCTTCTTCGAGACGGTATTTATTCTGTTGATGAATTTGCCGAACGGTGTGTAGATATCATGAATATAAGTGAATACTCGGCAAAACTACTGGATGATTACCTCAGCAAAGAAACTGATATTTAATTGCATCGTCTTCACCATTTATTAGTCTTAAGCACCGGAGATAATATGCCTAATGCTATACCTGCAGATAGTAGCACTCCCCTTCTGCCCATATATCACTCGCAGGAGAGCGGCGAGGAGTGCTCGCCTATTAATCAAAATCTGCGAGATGTGCGCTTCACTACAGAATTACCCGAAAATAAAAGTCACTACTGGACACCATTGAATATCGCGTCCTGGCTGGCAAAATTATTTACTACGAAACAAACCACACCCGAAGATGCTGATCGGCAGGCAATATTGCAAGATGGTCAAGCTGTCCGCCAGCTTGCCGAAAGCACCCTCGAATGGCAAGCGCAGAGAAATGAACCTCTTGAACGTCCAATATCTCGTTGGGCAGGTTGCTTTATAGCCGCAATCGCCGCAATCGCCGCAACCACAACTGTTGGGGCATTAGCCATATATGGTCTGAGAAGCGGCGCGCAGCGCGCAGCTAATACGCCGGGAGGACAACCAGGGGGCAATGAAAACATGGTACTACCGCCTCCTCCATCCGCTCGGGAAGATTTCCCACAAATTGCGGCCCTTGCCCATAATTACAGAAAACAAAACAGCGCATCAGCACAAAAAAAACGTTGCCATTACATCTCTAAATGGACGCAGCTGGAAACAATAGGTATTTGTCCTGCTGATAGAAAACACCCCCACGTCACGCCAAAGCCGAAACGATGCTGGAATCACTCCAAATGGACGAACCTTGATTCACCGTATGACTGCCCGGTACCCAAAAAACCCTCGAAACCGCACCCAGCACAGCCTTTAAAACCATCATGCTCGCGCATGCGATCAGACTTTCTGCAACCTGTAATGGAGAACGTTGCTTGTTCCAAAGATAAAATTGCTTATCAATATCCGGCGGTTCAGAATGATATCTGTCTGAAGACAGAATTTTTGCAGCGCTGCGAGTTGGCTCATAAAGAGGCAAGTGAAAAGTTAAGCCGATTAATTTTACCTGTAGATAAAAAAGGATGTTTCTGCCCACCGCCACAGGCCAGTAGAGGAATGTTCGACATCATTCCTTTGCAGTTAAATAATAACCATCACTATGGTCGCGTAGTACCGAATGAGGTGGTTACCACACCGTTTAGTACCACGACTACTGCCAGGCCGAGATTAAGCCTACTGGATTGGTCATGGGGATTAATCCAGAAAGCATTAAGCACAAAAATTGAACCTGATGATATTAAAAAAATCGCCCTCTATGATTTTAAATGTATTCAAGAACGCGAGGAACTGAGTCTTGCCGAGTGGCTTCGCACATTTGGTAAAGGATTGGAACGCCCTATCACAGCATTAGCGCAGGAATCACAAGTTGTTCATTTCCATATAACTCTTGGTAAAGGTTGCCCTACTGACAGTGCTTCACAAAATTTAGAAAAAGTAACCCTTCCCATTGATATAGTAGCATCGATGATTCTACAAGCTTTCCCAGTGGCGAAACTCTATGCCATTTTACAAAATATTGTAGGACCATTATTACAACAGTTTGCTAATTATCTGGAAGGAAAGCCGATCGACATGAAAAGCTTTTTCTCCACCCAGGAGCAAATACATATGATGATAAGGGATTTACTTCCCACATTGACCACATCAGAAACCACCGCACTCTATAGTGACCCTCAGCAACCTGCTTCACCACCGGTAAAAGAGCAGGATATTGTATCGAAACGCTTTACCCTTCATGACGGCAAACCTTATATTAAAGTTGCTGGCAAAGAATATTTATTACACGAAAAACCTGATGGCACCCCTTTTATTCTTGAAGATGAGGAAAAAACGCGGGTAGTTTTATACGATCAAATTCATGAAGACTGGGATTTTGTTGATGATGTTTATGAACTGGTGTATTCCGAAGAAAGTAAAAGAAATCGCAATCAATACAGTATAGAATTAAATAAGAATAGCAAAATAACGCATGACAATAGAAATATTGTTACCGTTGTCAACCCACAGGCCCCAACTATCCATGGCGTATTTATGCGGGCAAGTTTTGTACCTATCAGAAAATATAAAATTGGCAGTAGTGAGATAGTCGCGACACATTCACCCTATAAACAAGAGCAACGAATACTTATTCATGGTGCTGCCGGTTGGTTATTTGAGCCAGCATCAACTAAGATTGACAAAAACTTAAAGATCTTGCTCGACTCTAAAAACAAGGGCATAAAATTCACTGACGACAGAAAATTCACCAACATGAATAACCTGCATGGTTTAAGTCGCGATGACAACGGTAATTTTTTTATCAAATATAATTACCATTATTACAAAGTTGAACCAATCGATACAGGTGAAACAGGTGTCATTATTTATGACGTTGATGGTTATTCAAATGCCAGGGTTCAATATGACTATACTTATGCGAAATTGTTGACTGAAGACAATATGCTGTTTGCCCTGCGCAGTGAAACCTACACAGACCCTCTCGCCAAAGAAAAACAGTTCTATACTGAAAAGGGATTAAAACAATACCTCGAAAAAAATGCTCAGCCCACTGATGCACAACCTCAGGATTCGGTTCATCCTGGTCTTTATCGTGACCGCGCTGGCGGAAATTTATTTGTGATTGGCGATGCTAAATATGCGGTAAGCAAATATGAAGATAGTCATATTACTATTAAAACAAATAGACGTTACCGTACCGATGACATTGAATTGTGGTTAGATAAAGATACATGGTTACGTAAAAGAGACCCCGACGCATATACCCCAGATAAGTACGAAGCGCAGGTTCTTTGTCGGGTAGCCAGAGCGCCAGTGCCGGCGACTTGCTCAGCGGTCAGTATCGAGGCCAGCCTCAATGAGTTACTCACTAAACATGTCAATGACAAAACCACCAGTAATTATACTCCCCCGTATGACAGACTGGTTGAAGCGCACGTCTATGACATTCCATTTATTTATCAAGACATAAGCACACAAAAATATTATTTCCGTTTTAATGATGACTATTTTGATGCCACTATTATTGATGCGTACGACAGTACTAACCCAACCGCCAGACCGGGAGTACGAGTCACCGCTAAAGGTAACTTTTTCACCAGAGAGCATTTCCTTGCTAATATCATCATAGAAAAAACCCCGCAAGGTATGGTTATTAAAAAAATGGAGACATTTATTGCCGAGAAGCTTAATATCAACACCAACATTGCCACCGCATATATTGAAGCCAGACCATGGCACTCAGAACCAGGAATCAGTGCTGTCGAAGAGTTAGTCGACGAGATCGAGTCATCCAGCTTAAGATTCGCCGATCACAGCACCAATATTTCCTGGGAGGATTTATCCGATGTTTCAAGCGAAGAAGAGTGGAGCGATATCAAAAATAACTTATATCCTTCTCGTATTAGTGAAAATAGCAATTACCATGTCAAGACATTCAGACTCGACAGTAAACTTGATACCTTGTCATTACTAGAACAAGATGCCACTCGCTTTTTAAAAGAAAATATTAACTATATCCATGACAGGCTTTTGCCTAGCGTTATCAATGCCCTTTATCCTGACTCACTTATGTATGTATATGTTGAGATATATCTAAATAACGTTCTCCACTCTGAACAGTATGAATTTATTGATGATTTTGTTGGTGTGCTCAGCAAGCGCCTCAGAAGAATAAAAGATGCAATTAAGCCGGATAAAATTTATCTAACTTCCGCTATTTATGGTTCCGCCACACCAAAAGATATTGATATCAACGATGCTCTACTCACTCCAGAAGAAATTTCCAGTGGCAAAATGGTCTATGTCACCAATGATTTAGACAGAAATATTTATATAAACATGGATAAGTTCTTCTCCAGTATCAGTACTCATCAATATCCGGACCCTACTCTTATTACTGCCTTACTCGAAGAGGTGTCGCATTTACATGGAATGGCACGAAATGTCATCAATATAAATAAATATAAAGGGAGATATGTGCACATCGATGATGCTCTTGGGCATATGTTAAAAAGCTTACAAACAAATAACCTACTCAAAGACCAAATAGACGAGCTTCGTGAAGTCAGCGAACCCTACTTAGAATATATTTCGGGAAGTAAAGAAACAGCGAGCAGTTTTCTTACCGCCAACAAACTAGCTTATTTCTTTAACTACGATCATGTTTATCGGGGTCATGTTCTTCTTCACTCAGATCAATTCTTGACATTAATTGCTCAGGATATTTTCCATCAGGTAATTATAAACAATCTCGATGATAAAAAGTCTAATTTAGATAGATGGATTCGAGAATATGATGCTTTGCGCGCACCGGGTATTGAAATAAGCAAGCAACCTCTTCGTTTAAATCTAACGAAACAACGAGTCAACATATCAATCCTCGTCACCAAAGATTTTGATGGTATGCGCTATCTGACCGAAGCGAAGAAAAATAGCAACATCGCCGGCTGGATCAACCAACCGCAAGGGAAAAGCGAGGCTATGGCCGAACAGCTTCCCCTCGTTCTTGAAACAAATGGCTTCACTGAAATTCGTTACCGGGCGATGGCAATGTTTATGTTTACCTCCGATAAAATGCCGATGATCCATTTTGCGGTGAAAGCACGCATGAAAGGTATCGATTACATTTTTGACCTCACTGCTGGAGAATTTTCTGCGAAGTATTCAGCGCTTGATGGGCCATTGATATTACCAGAAGAACAATGGGCGAAAAAATATGCAGATATATCTGAACAACTTCTTATAAAATACAACGACTACCCCACCTTAAATCTGGCTACGGAAACATTTAATCATAATAGTAAATTTATTGTCTATGGGCCTGAGGTTCAAATTCCCGATGCCGAAATATTAAAGCAACCGGGATGGTACTTCCCCGAAACGATCCTGGTTGATACACCCACGATCGGTGAGAGTAAACTAGCAGGCGTTCTCGGATATAATAATCCGATAAAAGCAGCGGTGCGCCGGAATATGGAGGAATCTACCATCGCCAGCACTGCCTGGGATTATGTGGTTGATATACTCCAGAACGCTGAATTGCTAAGTCAGGAGCCGGCAGACGCATTGCGCCAGGATTTGAAAGAGGCCGCCAGTTGGCAACGGAGTGTAAGTTTACCGGGTTCACTGGAGGGGTTGTTCTCGATACGACGCCCCATTGATGATATGGAAAAATTATTACGCGTCAGGCAAGGCGAATTGCTTATTTTTATGGCGGCCGACCCTAATATGCCAGAAAAAGGTACACGTCCACTGCATGTAATGGTCAGTGCTGGCAATGGTCGCTTTGCCGGGATAAAAAATGGTGTCCTTAATCCCTTGTTTGGCGACGGTAAAAAAATATTAACTGCTGAACAATTGGGAAGCTTTAAACATGGCGAATTTATATGTAGGGATAATAAAGCGCCACCGGAAATATCGCTTATCGCAGCCACGGCCAAAAATTTATTAATTTCCAGAAGATCAACGCTGAGAATGATGGCCATGAAAACGAAAGTGGCATTTTCCGCTGATCTTGATATCGCCGGTTCGGCAACGCAAATGCTGCGAGAATCAGGTACATTTGCCGCTGAACAGACTATCGCTTTGCAAGCTATCCTGACACCGATGTTCAATAAACAGGAAGGAAGTGGGACCGTTGGGCGTTCAATACAAAGCCTGTTTACACGTTATTCGCGAGTAAAAAGCAAGGAAGACCTTAATGCAGTAGCAAAAGGTGAAATGGTCATTTTTAGTAAACCGGGTTCAAATTTTGCTATCGACCATATGATGTATAGTCTGGGCCGTGGTGAATTTGTCATGGTAGCGCCGGAAAAGCTTGATCACAGCCTACAGAGCGAAAACTCCATCGTAGGAATCGGGCAGTTTCCCAATAATGTCTTCACGCAGCACTACACCTACGCCGGTGAATTATGTCTGGAAAATCTGCGCATATTCTCTCTATTAGGGCCGGGTTCCGGATTCACCATAACTGGCAAAAAACTGACTGTTCGCGCCCATGGCGGCCCTTCCAATGTATGGTATATGAATGCGCCTGAATTGGTTGAAACGATTAAAGGGTTAGGGTTGCGTGAAAGCACGCCAGTAAACTGGGATGGAATAGATACAATTGAACTCCATTCCTGTTTTGCTGCTTACGGTTCGCTACCGACAGCGGAGGTATTAGCTAATCTGATGCAGAAGAAAGTTGTCGCCTGGCCACTATTATTCAGTGAGAGAGCGCGTAGTAACTTCGAAGCTGGTGCAACTTCCAGAGAATATGTACCGAAAAATAATTCCTCTATGGCATTAAACCGCATGAGTATTCAGAATGTGCGCAATTTTAAATTCTGGGGCCGCCTGAAGTGGTTGTGGCTAACGGAGGCGCTTATCAGGTCACGTTTACCCCGCGCAACCAATGCTTTTGAGAGCATGTTAGCCAACGTGGCCGATTTAGCGAATGGCAAAATATCCAGTGGCCAGTTTTATAGCGCCTTACCGCTCTATAAATCACAATTGGTTGCCTCTGCGGTAACTCCGGACGAGATATTGCAAGATACCGTTGCTGACGCTGAAGGCTTTGCTGAAAGATGTATGGATATCATTAACCTGAGCAAATACTCTTCACAATTGCTCAATGAATATCTGAAAGAAGATCACTAATTATTTAAACGAGGGCCGCAATGGCCCTCGTTGCCTCACTACTTAACGCAACGGCTGCACTGCCCGGACTGAATCTGCTGGAAGAAATCATTACCTTTATCATCTACGAGGATAAACGCAGGGAAATCTTCTACTTCAATTTTCCAGATTGCTTCCATACCTAATTCTGGATATGCCACGCACTCCAGACTTTTAATACTGTTTTGCGCCAGTATTGCCGCCGGGCCGCCGATACTGCCCAGGTAGAAACCACCATGTTTAGCGCAAGCATCGGTGACCTGCTTACTGCGGTTACCTTTCGCCAGCATAATCATGCTACCTCCGTGCGATTGTAGCTGATCGACATAGGAGTCCATCCGCCCTGCCGTGGTCGGCCCTAACGATCCTGACGCATAACCCTGTGGCGTTTTCGCCGGGCCCGCATAGTAGATCGGATGATCCTTGATGTATTGCGGTAGCTGCTCGCCACTGTCCATCAACTCTTTCAGCTTCGCATGGGCGATATCGCGCGCAACGATAATCGTGCCGGTCAGGGATAAGCGTGTCGAAACGGGATATTGGCTAAGCTGTGCAAGAATCTCGCGCATTGGGCGGTTGAGATCGATCTTCACCGCCTCACCTTCACCTGCCTGGCGCAGCGCCTGTGGAATATATTTACCCGGATTCTGTTCCAGTTTTTCCAGCCAGATACCGTCGCGGTTGATTTTGCCTTTAATGTTGCGGTCTGCTGAGCAGGACACACCCATTCCTACCGGGCAAGATGCGCCGTGGCGCGGCAGACGAATAACGCGCACATCATGAGCAAAATATTTGCCGCCAAACTGCGCGCCAAGCCCAAGGTTCTGCGCTTCCTCTAACAGTTCCTGCTCCAGTTGCACATCACGAAACGCCTGCCCATGTTCATTCCCTTCCGTCGGCAACGCGTCATAATATTTGGTCGAAGCCAGCTTAACGGTTTTTAGTGTTGCTTCTGCTGAGGTTCCGCCAATAACAAAAGCGATATGGTAAGGCGGGCAGGCAGCTGTACCGAGCGTGCGCATCTTCTCGACAAGGTAGTTTTTCAATTTGCCTGGGCTGAGCAGAGCTTTTGTTTCCTGGTAGAGATAAGTTTTATTGGCTGAACCGCCACCCTTGGCAATACAGAGGAATTTATACTCATCGCCATCAACACTGTAGAGATCAATTTGCGCAGGCAGGTTACTCCCGGTATTGACCTCTTTATACATATCCAGCGCGGCATTTTGTGAATAGCGCAGGTTATCCTCGGCATAGGTGTTGTAAACACCACGCGCGAGTGCGGCTTCATCGCCTCCTCCGGTCCACACCCGTTGCCCTTTTTTGCCCATAATAATCGCCGTACCTGTATCCTGGCATGTCGGCAAAATACCTTTGGCAGCAATTTCTGAGTTACGCAGGAATTGCAGAGCAACGTATTTGTCATTCTCGCTGGCTTCGGGGTCATCGAGGATTGCTGCAACCTGCTGCTGATGCGCCGGACGCAATAAAAATGAGGCATCATGGAAAGCATGCTGCGCCAGCAGTGTCAGCGCCTGAGGATCAACTTTGAGGATCTCCTGACCTTCGAATTGCGCGACAGAGACATAATCGCTACTCAGCAGATAGTATTCGGTGTCATCATTCCCGAGTGGGAAAGGTTCCTGATAATAGAAGGGTTTGTTCGACATTGTTCTCTCACTTACGGCACGATCTGTTTATGGTTCAGGCAGCGTGTCCTTCTGCCCTGTAGTAAAGCGAGTCACAATATCCTACACAATTTTTTAACAAAAACTGAGACTAATACGACTTTTTATCCCCGTTGATTACATCCAGCGGGTTTATTGGTTTAATAACGCCATAATTTCATCATTGAAAAGGGCTTGATAATGCAAAAACTGATCAACTCCGTGCAGAACTACGCGTGGGGAAGTAAAACTGCGTTAACGGATCTCTATGGTATCGCTAACCCTAACAACCAGCCGATGGCTGAGTTATGGATGGGCGCGCATCCTAAGAGCAGCTCACACGTTAAAGATGCCAACGGAGAGAGCCGGGCGTTGCGTGATGTTATTGAGCAGGATAAAAACCGCCTGCTGGGGAGAGCCATCGCTGACCGTTTCGGCGAACTCCCGTTTCTGTTTAAGGTGTTGTGCGCGGATCAACCGCTCTCCATTCAGGTGCATCCGAATAAGAAAAATTCAGAACAGGGTTTTGCCCGGGAGAATGCGGCTGGGATCCCATTAAGCGCCGCGGAGCGTAATTATAAAGATCCTAACCATAAGCCGGAGCTGGTTTTTGCGCTAACCCCCTTCCTGGCAATGAATGCGTTTCGTGAGTTTGCCGATATTGTCTCACTGCTGCAGCCGGTCGCTGGCGCACATCCCGCCATTGCCCACTTTCTGCAGGCTCCGGGGGCCGAACGTCTGAGCGAACTGTTTGCCGCGCTGCTCAACATGGAGGGGGAAGAGAAATCGCGCGCGCTGGCAGTGCTGAAATCAGCGCTGGAAAAACAGCAGGGTGAGCCATGGCAGACCATTCGCCAGATTGCCCAATTTTATCCCGACGACAGTGGCCTCTTCTCTCCGCTATTGCTTAATGTGGTGAAGCTCAAGCCAGGTGAAGCGATGTTCCTGTTTGCTGAAACCCCGCATGCTTACCTGCAAGGCGTGGCGCTGGAGGTGATGGCAAACTCAGATAACGTGCTGCGCGCCGGGTTAACGCCCAAATATATTGATATTCCAGAGCTAGTCGCCAACGTTAAGTTCACACCGAAACCCGCCAGTGAACTACTGACCAGGCCAGAACAACATGGCCCTGAGCTGGATTTCCCCATTCCGGTAGAAGATTTCGCCTTCTCGCTACATGATCTTTCTGCTCAGGAAACGCGACTGACACAACAAAGTGCGGCGATTGTTTTCTGCGTTGAAGGCGAAGCGATATTAAGCAAGGGATCGGAGCGTTTGTTACTGAAACCAGGTGAGTCCGCCTTTATTGCGGCAGATGAGTCGCCTGTGGCAGTGAGCGGTACCGGCAGGCTGGCGAGGGTGTTTAATAAAATTAACTAAGTTACTGATCATTTTAGCAAGGATTGCTAAGCTTTAGGTCACGAAGAGAGACTATTCGGGCGGTAGATACCGCCTGATTTCATTTTTTATGGATAACGCTATGAAAAAAACGTTGGTTGCCGCAGGGATTATTGTTGCATTAGGTGTGGTCTGGACGGGGGGCGCCTGGTATACAGGGAAACAACTTGAAGGTCGCCTTGCGCAAATGATAAGCGAGGCGAATGCACAGATTAAACGCAATGCGCCGGAAGCGAATGTGGAGCTAAGCACGCAAGATTATAAGCGCGGTGTTTTCTCCAGCCAGCTTAATGTCGTAGTGAAACCGACCAACGGTAGTGAAAGCCCGTGGCTGAAGCCGGGGCAAAGTATTCTTCTGCATGAAACTATCGATCACGGCCCTTTCCCGCTCGCCCAGCTTAAGCATCTGAATCTTATCCCGGCGATGGCCTCGGTGCATACCACCCTTGTGAACAATGATGTCGCCAGCGCGATGTTTGATATCGCCAGCGGTAAATCGCCTTTCTACGCGGATACTCGCATCGGTTACAATGGTGATACTCGCAGCAACATTACTCTGCTTGCGCTCAACTCAGAGAAAAACGGCGAAAAAGTCGCCTTTAGCGGCGGCGAGCTCCAGGTCGACGTGGACAAATCAGGTAATGAAATGTCTGTGAAGGGCGAAGCACAAAGCGGTCTGGTCGATACGGTTAATGAGTATGGTCAAAGAATTCAATTCTCCTTTAATGATCTAAAAACCGAAGGCGCGAGCCAACTCTCCAGTTTCGATGAGCGCATCGGCAACCAGAAAGTCACCGTAGGGAAAATCGCCGTTAGTATTGAAAACAAAGAGATGGCGGTGTTTGAAGGAATGAGCATCGCGGCAAAATCTGAAGTAGGCGACGATAAAAAAACGATCAACAGCCAGCTTGATTACACCATCGATAAGACCACAGTGCAGAACCAGGATATCGGCAGCGGCAAGCTGACACTGAAGGTTGGTAAGATCGACGGCAAGGCTTGGCATCAATTTAGCGAGCAGTACAACGCGCAGACTCGGGCATTGATGGCGCAACCTGAAGTGATGCACAATCCGGAACTGTACCAGCAGAAAGTGACTGAAGCCTTTCTTAACGCCGCCCCACTACTGTTAAAAGGCGATCCGGTAATTACCGTGGCGCCACTGAGCTGGAAAAATGCCAAGGGCGAAGCGACCTTTAATCTTTCCCTGTTCTTAAAAGATCCGGCTTCCTCAACCGGAACCCCACAGACGCTGGCTGAAACCGTGGATCGCAACGTCAAGTCACTGGATAGTAAACTGAACATACCTGTTGATATGGCGACCGAATTTATGACCCAGGTAGCGAAACTGGAAGGCTATCAACAGGATGATGCGGCAAAACTTGCCAAACAGCAGGTCAATGGGCTGGCAGCGATGGGGCAGATGTTCCGTATCACTACGCTTAAAGACAATAATATTCTTACCAGCCTGCAATACGCTAACGGCCAGGTAACGCTGAATGGCAATAAAATGCCGCTTGATGAATTTGTTGGCATGTTTGGCTTACCTACTCAGCCGCAACCGGGGATCAACGTCCCTCCGGTTCCCGCTGTACCGCAACAATAACGCGATAGCCCCTCTGCCGAGGGGCTTGTTTTAGATCAGAGTTTGTCGCCGGTTCGTCTGCCTCTTAAAGCAGTACTCCATCAATGGTGGATTATCAATAGCCATGACCTGCGCGCAACGCGGTGCAGAATGAGCGAATCGTGCGCAATCCGTGAAAAAGTTGCGCAACATAGATTTTTCTCGCTATTTCTTTTTATAATTAAACGCACTTTATAAACGAGAGTGCGCCCATGATAGATCCCAACCTGCCATTAACTGATATTCATCGCCATCTGGACGGCAACATCCGGGCTCAGACAATTCTGGATCTAGGTCGCCAGTTCGCTATCCCCCTTCCCGCGCAAACCCTTGAAGCATTGCGTCCGCATGTACAGGTCACCTCCAGTGAGCCCGATTTGGTGAGTTTTCTCAGCAAACTTGACTGGGGAGTGAAAGTGCTGGGTTCGCTGGAGGCCTGTCGCCGCGTGGCATACGAGAATATGCAGGATGCCGCTAATAATGGCCTGCATTATGTCGAGCTACGCTTTTCCCCCGGTTACATGGCGATGGCGCATAACCTGCCCATTGCTGGTGTGGTCGAAGCGGTGATCGCCGGGGTACAAGCGGGTGGTCGCGATTTTGGCGTACAGGCGCGGCTGATTGGCATTATGAGTCGTACCTTCGGTGAGGCGGCTTGTTTGCAAGAGCTGGAAGCACTGCTGGCACATCGTGACGATATTACAGCCCTGGACCTCGCAGGCGATGAGCTTGGTTTCCCCGGCAGCCTTTTCCTCAGCCACTTTAATCGTGCGCGGGATGCGGGCTGGCAGATAACCGTCCATGCTGGCGAAGCGGCCGGGCCACAGAGTATCTGGCAGGCGATTCGCGAACTGGGTGCGGTACGTATTGGACATGGAGTTAAAGCGATAGAAGATCCCGAGTTAATGGATTTTCTGGCTGAACAGCGCATTGGTATCGAGTCTTGTCTGACATCCAATATTCAGACCAGCACCGTTGCCTCCCTGGCACAGCATCCGCTGAAAACATTTCTTGAGCATGGCATTCTGGCAACCATCAACTCCGACGATCCCGCCGTGCAGGGAGTAGATATTATCCACGAGTATAACGTTGCCGCGCCTGCTGCCGGGCTAAGCCGCGAGCAAATACGCCAAGCGCAGATCAACGGGCTGGAGATAGCCTTCCTTAGCGCCGGTGAAAAGCAGGCGCTACGTGAGAAGGTGGCTCAGTCATAACAGAGACCGCTCACGATAAGTCGTGAGCGGGTTTTCTTTACGTCAGATTGAGCGTGGAGCGGTGTTTTGCCGACTCAAGACCCAGTTCAATCAGTTCCATAATCTGAATAGCCTGGCTGGCGGGTACCGGGTTCTCGCCAACACCGTTAAGCGCATCGCGAATCGCCGCATAATAAGCCGGGTAGTTTCCTGGCAGCGAAAGCCAGGTCTCCTCGACTCGTTCCTCGCCTTCCACCCTTGTCAGCACGCCATCGCGCATATCGTAGCCCCAATCCTCCTGCGGCAAGCGCGCGCCGTTCTTCAGGCAATCTTCCTGCGGGTCGAGGCCATATTTCACAAAACTGCCACGCGTGCCATGAACGATATAACGGGCGGATTCTGCCGCCGCCAACATCGTCCCATGTAACACTACGCGGCGTTGCGGATACGCGAGGATGGCATGAAAATAGTCCGTCGCCTGCGCACCCGGACGCAGTTGCGCCAGGTCGACGGTCAACGAGACTGGCAGACCAAACAGGTTTACCGCCTGATCCAGCAAATGAGGTGCTAAATCGTACCAGATACCGCTGCCCGGACCACCCTGTTCACGCCAGCGATTACGCACTTGCGGGCGAAAGCGATCAAAGTGGGATTCAAAGTAAGTTACTTCGCCCAGGGCACCATCTGCCAGCAGCGCTTTCAACGTAAGGAAATCACTGTCCCAGCGGCGGTTATGAAAGACAGAAAGCACACGGCCATAACTACGGGCAAGCGCATCTAGCTCACGAGCCTGTGACAACGTCACGGTAAAAGGTTTATCGACGACAACATGCTTATCCGCTTCCAGTGCAGCTTTAGCCAGCGGGAAGTGAGTATCGTTGGGCGTGGGGATCACAACGAGATCAATTTGCGGATTGTTAAAAAGATGCTTTGGCTCTGAAACTACCGGCACGGCAGGCCAATCTGCCTTAACTTTGGTTTCATCGCTGCTGGAGATTGCCGTCAATTCCATTCCAGCCGTACCGGCAATCAGCGGCGCATGGAAAGTTTTGCTGGCATAACCATAACCAATTAATCCGACACGGATAAGATCGTTCATAACGCAGCCCTCTTATGGAAAGAACCATTTCACACCATCTATCGTCCAGCGACAACCCATTCAGCGTTTCTTTCTATTATGTCTATAAATAAATGATTTTCTGCCCTGGTTTCCCGCTTGAGATTCTGCTTAAATGAGCGCAAACCGCTTGTCGGTAATCAATAGCAACCGTAAGATGCATGAACTAATTTCAGGGAGTATAGAAGTATGGGGGCTGCAATTAATCGAATTATTGAATTAATGGGGTGGGTAGTGCTCGGTGTTTCAACCATTCTTTTGGTTTTTGCCAGTCATATAGATAATTATCAGCCGCCAGAACAACCCATCATCGCGCAGAAAAAATAGAATATAAAGTATAGAATAAATAAAGAATTACGCCGCAGGCAAATGTTATATTTTTATTACCAGTAGTGATAATCATCGTTAATTTCTGACAAACGCTGCTCTGGCGTTTGTCGCCATCAAAATGAAAACTCTTAATTTAACAAAAGCCGATTCAGAAACTATTTACGTTCAGCTAATAATGTTTATTATTCGAACAAATTAGCTCTGAGTATGATTCCATTACCTGGATAATTCGATTTGCAGCAAGGCGGCTAAAAAGTGGATCCTTGTAGCTTACATCAGTGCATAACGGGAAAAACAGTAGCCATCAACAATGCAGCTTGAAATGTGAAGGGTATATCTTTCTTATTTATTACGGATAACCCTCACTATGACTGTTCAGGAATATTTAACAAAATTTCGTAAAATCAATTCTCTTGAAAGTCTGGAAAAATTATTTGATCACCTGAACTACACCCTAACCGAGACGACAGAGATCATTAATATGTACCGCGCCGCCGATCATCGTCGTGCCGAACTGGTATCCGGAGGTCGTTTGTTTGATGTTGGGTGCGTTCCCCGTTCCGTCTGGCGCTATGTTCAATAACGCTACTGGAATTCAGCGCGTAATGCTATATACTCCTCGCCCGGTTTAATGAATGCTTAGCATTATCGTTTAAAAGAGGAATAAGCATGACGACAACATCTGCAGAGAGAATCGGTGGTTGGTTACTTGCCCCTCTGGCCTGGTTGCTGGTCGCGCTATTAAGCACCTCGCTCGCGGTACTGCTTTATGCAACAGCGCTTATGACGCCGCAGGCGGTAACGGTTCTGGGTACGCAGACGCTGAAAGAGAATGTTATGTGGTACGCCTCTTTTGCTTTCGCCATCGCTATCTGGTACTACACGTTCTGGCTGGTAATCGCTTTTTTCAAGCGGCGTCGCAAGGTTCCTAAACATTACATTATTTGGCTACTGCTGTGTGTCTTGCTGGCAGTGAAATCTTTTGCCTTTTCGCCGGTCTCTGATGAGCTGGCTTTGCGCCAGTTGCTGTTTCCACTGCTTGCTGCGGCACTACTGGTGCCCTATTTCAAACGCTCTCAACGGGTCAAAAAGACCTTTGTTAATCCGTAATAACCTTACAGTTATCCTGTTGTCGCCCGGCGCAGTTTGACCGATAATAGGCGGCTTTTTTATTTCAGGCCACATAATGACAGACTATCTGCTGCTATTTATCGGAACGGTGCTGGTCAATAACTTCGTATTGGTGAAGTTCCTTGGTCTGTGTCCGTTTATGGGTGTTTCCAAAAAGCTGGAAACGGCGATGGGCATGGGGCTGGCGACGACTTTTGTTATGACGCTCGCCTCTATCTGTGCATGGATAATTGACACCTGGATACTGATCCCACTGGATTTAATCTACCTGCGAACGCTGGCGTTTATCCTCGTTATCGCCGTGGTAGTACAGTTTACGGAAATGGTGGTGCGTAAAACCAGCCCGGCGCTCTATCGTCTGCTGGGGATCTTCCTGCCATTGATCACCACCAACTGCGCAGTACTGGGTGTGGCGCTGCTCAATATCAATCTTGGGCATAACTTTATGCAATCAGCATTATATGGTTTTGCCGCCGCGGTAGGGTTCTCTCTGGTGATGGTGCTGTTCGCCGCTATTCGCGAGCGTCTCGCCGTTGCTGATGTGCCTGCCCCCTTTCGCGGCAATGCGATTGCGTTAATTACCGCGGGCTTAATGTCTCTGGCCTTTATGGGCTTTAGTGGTCTGGTTAAACTGTAATGAATGCTATATGGATAGCCATCTGCGCCCTGAGTGTGCTCGGGTTGCTATTTGGCCTTATTCTTGGTTACGCCTCCCGACGTTTTGCAGTTGCAGACGATCCGGTGGTGGAAAAAATTGATGAAGTCTTACCGCAAAGCCAGTGTGGGCAGTGCGGTTATCCCGGCTGTCGCCCTTATGCAGAAGCGGTGGGTATTAATGGCGAAAAAATCAACCGCTGCGCGCCAGGCGGTGAAGCGGTGATGCTAAAAATCGCCACCCTGCTCAATGTCGAACCGCAACCTATCGACGGTGATGCCTCAGCGCAGGAGCCGGTGCGGATGCTGGCGGTGATTGATGAGCCCAACTGTATTGGCTGTACCAAATGCATCCAGGCCTGCCCTGTCGATGCCATTATCGGCGCAACGCGCGCGATGCATACGGTGGTCAGCGATCTCTGTACCGGCTGTAATTTATGTGTGGATCCGTGCCCGACACGCTGTATCGAACTACGCCCGGTAGAAACTACCACGCACAACTGGAAATGGGATTTACACACTATTCCTGTACGCACCATTGCTGTGGAACATCATGCTTAAGTTATTTTCTGCTTTGCGCAAAGAGAAGCTGTGGGATTTCCACGGCGGTATTCATCCGCCGGAGATGAAAACGCAATCTAACGGTACGCCGCTGCGCCAGGTGCCGCTGGCGAACCGTTTTGTCATTCCGCTAAAGCAGCATATCGGTGCTGAGGGCGAATTGTGCGTAAAAGTCGGCGATAGCGTACTACGCGGTCAGCCATTAACCCGTGGTCGCGGTCGGATGCTGTCTGTACATGCTCCCACTTCGGGTACAATCGTCGCCATTGCGCCACACTCAACGGCTCACCCTTCGGCCCTTCCTGAGATGAGCGTTATCATTGAGGCTGATGGTGAAGACCGCTGGATCGATCGCGATGGCTGGCCGGATTATCGCTCCCAAAGTATTGAGGCGCTTATTACGCGCATCCATCAGTTTGGTGTGGCCGGTCTGGGCGGCGCAGGTTTTCCCACTGGCGTAAAATTAAACGGTGCCGGTAATAAGATTGAAACGCTCATTATTAATGCCGCTGAGTGTGAGCCATATATCACCGCTGACGATCTTTTAATGCAGGAGTGCGCTGCACAAATTATCGAAGGCGTGCGCATTCTGGCGCATATTCTGAAACCGCGTCAGATCCTTATTGGTATCGAGGATAACAAACCGCAAGCGATTTCAATGATGCGCGCTGTGCTGGCGGGGAGCCACGACATACAACTGCGAGTGATCCCAACCAAATATCCCTCTGGCGGCGCAAAGCAGCTTACACAAATCCTCACCGGTAAACAGGTACCGCACGGGGGACGTTCCTCGGATATTGGCGTATTGATGCAAAACGTCGGGACGGCCTATGCGATTAAACGTGCGGTGATTGACGGCGAACCGCTGACCGAACGTGTCGTGACCTTAACCGGCGAGGCCGTCGCCCGGCCGGGTAATGTCTGGGCGCGTCTTGGCACGCCGGTGCGTCATCTGCTGGACTTCGCGGGCTTTAGCCCTTCTGCCGGGCAGCTCGTTATTATGGGCGGCCCGCTAATGGGCTTTACCCTGCCCTGGCTTGATGTTCCGGTAGTAAAAATCACTAACTGCCTGTTAGCCCCCTCAGCACAAGAGATGGGCGAACCACAAGAAGAAAAAGGGTGCATACGCTGTAGCGCTTGTGCCGATGCCTGTCCGGCCGATCTCCTGCCGCAGCAGCTCTACTGGTTCAGCAAAGGACAGCAACATGACAAAGCAACCGCTCATAATCTGGCTGATTGTATTGAGTGCGGTGCCTGCGCATGGGTTTGCCCGAGCAATATTCCGCTGGTGCAATATTTCCGTCAGGAGAAGGCTGAAATTAACGCTATTGCCGAGGAAGAGCGACGTACCGCAGAGGCGAAAGCTCGCTTTGAAGCCCGGCAGGCACGACTTGAACGCGATAAAATTGCTCGTCAGGCGCGGCATAAACAGGCCGCGGTTCAACCTGCAGCTAAAGATCAACAGGCTATCGATGCGGCACTTGCCCGCATACGGGAAAAGCAAGCCACTGCAACCCAGCCGGTCATTATTCAGGCCGGTTCCGAGCCAGATAACAGCGCGGTAATTGCAGCGCGCGAAGCACGCAAAGCCCAGGCGCGTGCTCGTCAGGCAGAGAAAACATCGGCCACTGAAGAAAATGTCAGTGGTGATCCGCGTAAAGCGGCGGTCGAAGCTGCAATCGCCCGGGCAAAAGCCCGTAAAGCCGCACAGACACAGGCGACGACACCACAGCAGGAAAGCCCTGCAGAAACAGAAGCCACGCCCGATCCGCGTAAAGCGGCGGTTGAGGCTGCGATTGCCCGGGCGAAAGCCCGCAAGGCTGCACAAACACAAGCGGCGGCACCGCAGCAGGAACCCCCTGCTGACACCGAAGCAACATCCGATCCGCGTAAAGCGGCGGTTGAGGCTGCGATTGCCCGGGCGAAGGCACGTAAATTAGCCCAGGTTGAAGGGCAAAAAAGTGAATCACCTGTTCCACAGGCCGCCAATGACGATCCGCGTAAGGCCGCGGTTGCCGCGGCGATTGCCCGAGTTCAGGCTAAAAAGGCCGCGCAGCAAGCCGTAAATGAGGATTAAATGGTTTTCAGAATTGCCAGTTCCCCTTACACCCACAATCAGCGCCAGACTTCACGTATTATGTTGCTGGTTGTGCTCGCCACCCTGCCTGGCATCGCGCTTCAGCTCTGGTTTTTTGGCTGGGGAACGCTATTACAGATAATACTCGCCATTATCAGTGCGCTGGTGGCAGAGGCGCTGGTGCTAAAGTTACGTAAACAGAACGTCAGACATATTCTTGCCGATAACTCAGCCCTGCTCACGGGTCTGCTGCTGGCGATTAGCATTCCGCCTTTTGCCCCCTGGTGGATGGTGGTGCTGGGCACCCTCTTTGCGGTGGTTATCGCCAAACAGCTCTACGGTGGTCTCGGACATAACCCATTTAATCCGGCAATGATTGGTTATGTGGTATTACTGATCTCATTCCCGGTACAGATGACAAGCTGGCTGCCGCCGTATGAGATTGCTCATACTGTGCCCGATTTTATGCAAGCGCTGCAGATTATCTTCACTGGCCACACGGCGAGCGGCGCGACCATGGAAACCCTGCGCATCGGCATTGATGGTGTCAGCCAGGCGACGCCGTTGGACACGTTTAAGACGGCTATTCGGGCAGGTCACAATGTTGAGCAGACTCTGCAGTTGCCAATCTATAGCGGTGTACTGGCTGGCGCTGGCTGGCAGTGGGTGAATATCGGCTATCTGGCTGGAGGGCTGTTTCTGCTGTGGCAAAGGGCCATCCGTTGGCATATCCCGGTCAGTTTTCTGCTGACGCTGGCAATTTGCTCCACCCTTGGTTGGCTCTTTTCACCCGCGTCACTGGCCTCACCGCAAATGCATCTGTTATCCGGAGCCACCATGCTGGGCGCCTTTTTTATTCTCACCGATCCGGTAACAGCATCCACGACTAACAGAGGCCGCCTGGTTTTCGGTGCATTGGCAGGCTTACTGGTGTGGTTGATCCGCAGCTACGGCGGCTATCCTGATGGCGTTGCCTTTGCCGTGCTACTCGCTAATATTACCGTGCCACTGATTGACTACTACACGCGTCCCCGCGCGTACGGTCATCGTTAAGGAGGCGTCATGCTGAAAACAATGCGCAAACATGGCATAACGCTGGCACTTTTTGCTGCCGGGTCAACCGGTCTGACGGCAGCAATTGATCATCTGACCAAAACGACCATAGCTGAGCAGGCGACGCTACAACAAAAAGCTCTGTTCGATCAGGTTGTCCCGACAGACAGTTATAATAACGTCTTGCAGCAGAGCTGCTATCTGGTCAGCGATCCGGCGTTGGGAAAAGGCCAGCATCGTATTTGGATTGCTAAAAAGAGTGAACAACCGGTGGCGGCAATCATCGAAGCCACCGCGCCGGATGGTTACTCTGGCGCGATTCAGTTGCTGGTGGGAGCAGATTTTAGTGGCACCATACTGGGGGTGCGGGTGACGGAACACCACGAAACGCCGGGGTTGGGCGATAAGATTGAGCTACGGCTTTCCGACTGGATTACCTATTTTTCTGGCAAGAAGATTACCGGCCCTACCGATGCACATTTTGCCGTAAAAAAAGATGGCGGCGATTTTGATCAGTTCACTGGCGCTACCATCACGCCGCGTGCGGTGGTGAATGCCGCTAAACGCGCCGGTCTGTATGCGAAAACGCTGCCTGAGCAGCTGTCTCATTTGCCGGATTGTGGAGAGTAAGCGATGAGCGAAATTAAAGAGGTTATCGTCCAGGGGCTGTGGAAAAATAACTCAGCGCTGGTGCAACTACTGGGGCTTTGCCCTTTGTTGGCGGTTACGTCCACCGCGACTAACGCCTTAGGGCTGGGGCTGGCGACCACTCTGGTACTGACGCTGACCAACCTGACCATATCTTCCTTGCGTCGCTGGACACCGGCGGAAATCCGTATTCCCATCTACGTGATGATTATCGCCTCGGTGGTGAGTGCGGTTCAAATGCTGATTAATGCTTATGCCTTCGGTCTCTATCAGTCCTTGGGGATCTTTATTCCCCTGATTGTGACAAACTGTATTGTGGTGGGTCGTGCAGAAGCATTTGCGGCGAAAAAAGGCCCGGCGCTGTCAGCATTAGATGGTTTCGCTATCGGCATCGGAGCCACCAGCGCTATGTTTGTCCTTGGTTCCCTGCGCGAGATCCTTGGTAATGGCACGCTATTCGATGGCGCAGACGGGTTACTTGGCGACTGGGCAAAAGTATTGCGCATCGAAGTATTCCACACCGATTCACCCTTCTTGCTGGCAATGTTGCCACCGGGAGCCTTTATCGGCCTGGGTATGATGCTGGCGGTGAAATATCTGATCGATCAAAAAATGAAAAAACGTCGCGCAGCAGCCGTGGCCAGCCACGATGCTGCGGTAACCTCGCCCGGGAAGGCATAATGAATCAAGCAAAACGACTGGAAATATTAACCCGGCTACGGGACAACAACCCGCACCCAACAACCGAACTAAACTTCAGTTCCCCCTTTGAATTACTGATTGCTGTCCTGCTCTCTGCACAAGCGACAGATGTCAGCGTCAATAAAGCTACGGCTCTGCTCTACCCGGTGGCGAATACACCACAGGCTATGCTGGAGCTGGGTGTTGATGGCGTAAAGCAATACATTAAAACTATCGGTTTGTATAACAGCAAAGCTGAGAACATCATCAAGACCTGCCGCATTTTATTAGAGAAACACGGCGGCGAAGTACCTGAAGATAGGGCCGCGCTGGAAGCCCTTCCAGGTGTCGGGCGGAAAACGGCCAATGTAGTGCTCAATACCGCTTTTGGCTGGCCGACCATTGCTGTGGATACGCATATTTTCCGCGTCTCTAACCGTACCGGTTTTGCACCAGGAAAAAACGTTGAGCAAGTCGAAGAGAAACTACTGAAAGTGGTGCCGGCTGCGTTTAAAGTTGACTGCCATCACTGGCTGATTTTGCATGGGCGATACACTTGTATCGCCCGCAAACCTCGCTGCGGCTCCTGCATTATTGAAGACCTGTGCGAGTACGACAGCAAAACTGAAAACTAAAGCAGCTTAAAATGGGCGCAACACAGCCAGCAAGATAATCACTACCACCGCGATGATGATCACTGCACTGGCTTGCGATAGCGCGCCTGCGCCTTTTGCTACTTCACCACTGGCCATGCGACGAAGCTGCGCCGAAAGAAAGCCGTGAAGACCGGACAGTAGCACCACCACCACTATCTTTAATATCAGCCATGGATGCGGCAACGCGCCATGCGCCACCACCATTACTACACCCGCCAGCCATAACAGTAACATTGCCGGCGTAGTCACTTTACGGCTCCAGCGGCGTACTTCAATGAGCAAGGAGGTGGTGGTATTCCTGTCAGGCTGCGCGGCACTCCAGGCTGCTACGACGGCCATAACCAACATCCCTCCGACCCAGACAATGGCAGCAACAATATGTAATGCATTCAACCATGGATGAAAGTTCATTTTTATAAGCTCCCGGTAATGAGTACCGATGCTATGACACTTCCACAGCGCACAGCCTGTGGCAGACGCAGCGGTAGAGTGATAGCCCGGCAATTCTTATCGCGTTAAGAGTATTCCTGGCAGTCATTGTGCCCGAAGCAGCTGATTTTTGGCAGAAAAAATGCGCGCGAATACGCGAAACCTTTTCATCTCCCTCTATAGAGGATCCTGCTGTTAAAACGACCATTGATGAAAACTATGCTCCGCTTATTCGTATTTATTAAGACCATTCCTTTTTTTAGACGAAAAAAATCATACCATGCGCGGATAATGACCGTGGTGATAATAAAGTGTTAATTAATTGCACTTCCAGACGCTCAACCTCCCTGTTGAATAAACTTTATCCACTCGGCAGCAAGAGATATGACCAGATTATTCCTGGATACCAGACCAATACACTGCTTTTAAGGCAAAACAGTAGAACATATAACTCAACGATAAAAATATGGGTTGCTAATTAGTGGAAAAAACCGAGTTTGTGTTAATCGTGAAATTTAACTCTGAATAACAAATAACTTTGCCGAGCAATGTAATGTGATGGATCTATGTAACAGAATATTACAAAACCCTTGCCTGAAGGCTCAGGATAGGCAACATTACCCGCCGTTTCTCCTCCCAATATAACTATAAGCGTGATGAATGTGGGTCATTGCGCACCAAACACCCCCCGTTAATATGGGTAGTAAAAAAAGAGGTATCTGTGTCAACTGCAAACAAACCAACTGAAAGCGTAAGTTTAAACGCTTTTAAGCAACCGAAAGCGTTCTATCTCATCTTCTCTATTGAGCTATGGGAACGCTTCGGTTATTACGGCCTGCAAGGAATTATGGCTGTTTACCTGGTGAAACAACTGGGTATGTCAGAGGCGGATTCTATCACCCTCTTCTCTTCGTTCAGCGCACTGGTATATGGCCTGGTGGCTATCGGCGGCTGGTTGGGCGATAAAGTACTGGGCACAAAACGCGTGATTATGCTGGGCGCGATTGTGCTGGCCATTGGCTATGCACTGGTTGCATGGTCCGGACATGATGCAGGTATTGTCTATATGGGGATGGCGGCCATTGCTGTAGGTAATGGCTTGTTTAAAGCAAACCCATCATCCCTGCTCTCCACCTGTTACGCCAAAGATGACCCGCGTCTCGACGGTGCCTTTACCATGTACTACATGGCCGTTAACGTCGGTTCTTTCTTCTCTATGCTGGCAACACCATGGCTCGCAGCCCATTATGGCTGGAGTGTGGCGTTTGCACTCAGCGTGGTGGGTCTGGTGATCACCATTATCAACTTTGCGTTCTGCAAACGCTGGGTGAAAAACTACGGTTCTAAGCCAGACTTTGAACCGCTGCGCATCGGTTATCTGCTGGCAACCATCGTCGGTGTCGTCGTGTTGATCGCCGTTGCGACCTGGTTACTGCATAACCAGGGTATCGCTCGTATGGTGCTGGGTGTTGTCGCGCTGGCTATCATCTGCATCTTCGCCAAAGAGACCTTCGCTTTGCAAGGCGCTGCGCGTCGCAAAATGATCGTTGCTTTTATTCTGATGCTGCAAGCCATCGTCTTCTTCGTACTGTATAGCCAGATGCCAACCTCGTTGAACTTCTTCGCTATTCGTAACGTTGAACACTCTCTGATCGGTCTGACTTTTGAGCCGGAACAGTATCAGGCCCTGAATCCATTCTGGATTATTATCGGCAGCCCGATTCTCGCCGCTATCTATAACAAGATGGGTGATACTCTGCCGATGCCGCATAAATTCGCGATCGGTATGGTGCTCTGCTCTGGTGCATTCTTGATCCTGCCGCTGGGTACGAAATTTGCCTCCGATGCTGGCATCGTTTCTGTAAGCTGGTTGATTGCGAGCTATGGGCTGCAGAGCATCGGCGAACTGATGATCTCCGGTCTCGGTCTGGCCATGGTGGCGCAGCTTGTTCCACAGCGTCTGATGGGCTTTATCATGGGTAGCTGGTTCCTGACTACCGCAGGTGCAAACATTATTGCGGGATATGTCGCTAACCAGATGGCGATCCCGGACAATGTTACCGATCCGCTGATGTCCCTGGATGTCTATGGTCGGGTATTCCTGCAGATTGGCGTCGTCACAGCCGTGATTGCGGTGTTGATGATTCTTGCCGCGCCTAAGCTGAACCGCATGACGCAAAACGGCGAACCCGTTCAGGACACGTCGAAAACTGCCACTGCTTAATCGCCGTGAGAAACAAAAAATTATGCCGCTAGCGAAAGTTAGCGGCATTTTTTTTAATTCAGGCCACAATAAGCACTCTGCAACACATCTATTAAGGAAGAGATATGAAACTGTTTTATAAACCTGGAGCCTGTTCTCTCGCTTCTCACATCACTCTACGTGAAACGGGTAATGCTTATACGCTGGAGAGCGTCGATCTGGCGAAAAAGCGCCTGCAAAATGGCGATGATTATCTGGCCATCAACCCAAAAGGCCAGGTTCCTGCCCTGCTGCTTGATGACAATACGCTGCTAACCGAAGGCCCCGCTATTCTGCAGTATCTGGCAGATAGTGCGCCACAAAGCCAACTATTGGCCCCGGTCGGCACTGTACAACGCTATAAGTCGCTGGAGTGGCTGAACTATATCGCTACCGAACTGCATAAAGGTTTTACACCACTTTTCCGTCCTGATACGCCAGAGGAGTACAAACAGACCACTCGCGCTTTGCTGGAGAAGAAACTGCACTATGTTAATGATGCGCTGGCTAACAGCGAGTGGATCAGCGGCGAGCATTTCACCATTGCAGATGCCTACCTCTTTACCGTATTGCGCTGGGAAGTGGCGGTGAAATTAAATGTCGCTCAATTGCAGAACATCACAGCGTATATGGCGCGTGTTGCAGCACGTCCGGGCGTAGCGGCAGCGATGGCCGAAGAAGGGATTTAATGTTAAAGCCCGGTGGCGTTAGCGCTACCGGGCAAAAGTACAAACAGTGTGGTGTATTACTTCCAGCATACCAGGCAGTAGTTTTTCTTACCCCGACGCAACAGCGTATAGCGACCAAACAGACGATCGGCATCGGTGAAGACATATTCTGGATCGGACTGCTTCTCACCGTTGACAGTGACCGCATTCGAGGCGATGGTTTTACGCGCCTGACCACGTGAAGGTTGCAGCTCGGAATCCACCAGCGCCTGCATCAGATCCGCGCCTTTTTCCATCTCCACCATTGGCACGCCATCTTGCGCCAACTGTTCAAAATCTGCCTCGCTCAGTGCGCTTAGCGTACCGTTGAACAGACTCTCAGTGATACGTCTGGCGGCAATCAGCCCCTCTTCACCATGAACCAGACGAGTTACCTCTTCGGCAAGTACATACTGGGCGCGTGGTGCTTTACCGCTGTTTTTGTCCTCTTCTTCCAGTGCGTTAATCTCCGCAATGTCCATAAAGGTGAAGAATTTCAGGAAGCGATAGACATCCGCGTCAGCGGTATTAATCCAGAACTGATAGAACTTATACGGGCTGGTTTTCTTCGGATCCAGCCACACCGCGCCACCTTCGGTTTTACCAAATTTGGTACCGTCAGCTTTAGTGATCAATGGAACAGTCAGACCGAAAACCTGGTTCTGATGCAAACGACGCGTTAAGTCGATACCGGAGGTGATATTCCCCCACTGATCGGAACCGCCAATCTGCAATGCCACACCGTGCAGTTTGTTCAGGCAAGCGAAGTCATATCCCTGCAACAGGTTGTAGGAAAATTCGGTGAAAGAGATCCCAACATCATCACGGTTCAGACGCTGTTTCACCGCTTCTTTGTTAATCATCTGGTTAACAGAGAAATGCTTACCGATATCACGCAGGAAGGTCAGCACATTCATATTGCCGAACCAGTCATAGTTATTCGCCGCAATGGCGGAGTTGTCGCCGCAGTCGAAATCGAGGAACGGTGCCACCTGTTTGCGGATTTTGTCCACCCACTCTTGCACGGTATCTTCGGTATTCAATTTACGCTCAGTGGCTTTAAAGCTTGGGTCGCCAATCAACCCGGTTGCACCACCCACCAGCGCCACTGGCTTATGCCCGGCCTGCTGGAAGCGTTTCAGGCATAACAAAGGAACCAGATGCCCCAAATGCAAGCTGTCAGCGGTGGGATCGAAGCCGCAATAGAGGGCGATTGGCCCCTGCGCCAGTCGCTGCGCTAACGCTTCTTCATCCGTCACCTGAGCCACGAGGCCCCGCTCTTGCAATTGTTTAATCAAGTTACTGCTTGCCATCAAATTCTCCATGTATAAAACGGACTGCACCTTTGCCGGTACACGACTTTTCGCCAGATGCGAAAGGATACTTCAGGGGGGGAGATAGAATAAAGCGCCGGAACACGGAGTACCAGCGCTTAACGCAACATTTTTGCGCTCTTAGGGGGCGAGACGGTCAATTTTCCATGCGTTATTTTCACGCTGGTATAAAAAACGGTCGTGCAGACGGTTTGCGCCGCCCTGCCAGAACTCCATCTGCTCAATACTGACGCGAAATCCGCCCCAGAAACTCGGCAACGGGATCTCTCCTTGCTGGAACTTCTGTTTTAGCTCGAGAAACTTACTTTCCAGGACACCACGGGCGGAGATGCGGCTCGACTGCTTTGAGACCCACGCGCCAATCTGACTGTCGCGCGGACGACTATGGAAATATTTCATCACTTCCAGTGTCGACAACCGTTGCGCCTTACCTGTGACCATGACCTGGCGCTCCAGCATATGCCAGGGAAAGAGCAAACTCACCGCCGGGTTGTGTTCAATATGGTGGGCTTTGCGACTACCAAGGTTGGTGTAGAAGACCAGCCCCTTTTCATCGTAGTGCTTAAGTAACACAATGCGCTGGTAGGGTTGACCGTTTTCATCCACCGTCGCCACTACCATAGCGGTAGGATCAGCTAACTTAGCCTCACAAGCCTGTCCCAGCCAGCGTTCAAATAAGGTCAACGGTTCGGCTGGAAGATCGGTGCGACGCAGGCCGCCCCTGGTATATTCACGGCGCAGATGCGCAATTTGCTGCAATTGATCGTTATCAGACATGATGTTAGCAAAAGTTATCCTCAGGTAGGGCTATTATGCGCCCCCCGGAGGAAATCTCAACGCTGTGGATTTTGTAACTGACAATTGTTCAAGACAATCTGGTCACGTTTGTAGACCGTTGCGCTATCACCTTTTGACCAAAAAACGTAGATACCATCGGTATAACGCGCCCCGGAAGCTGAAATTCCTTGCTGCAAATTCAACTGTTTGTTGTCCCAGATAAAACTCACCTGCTGGCGTGGATTATTCATTTTTACCGTCAATGGTTTTTCATCACACTGATACTCCAGCGTATCGGTTTGCATCCGTTCAACAAATTGTTGGTAGTAACCACACCCGGCGAGCAGCAGAGGCAGACAGGCGATAAACACTTTTTTCATAGGCAGTCCCGAACATTGCTGTCTTTAAAGAGCGATACACTCTTCTTTCGCCTCATCAGTTTAACGGCCTGGTACTAAAGTAAAATGCGGTTAACTCCGATTATGTTGCGGGTTAGCGGGGAAAATGGCTCCCAGTACGGACGCTTGCGAGGCGCCGGTAACCGAAGGCAGATTGCCGGGCAGTCCCGCCAGCGTACGCCAGGCGAGCCAGGCAAAAGCCAGCGCTTCCATATCATCGCCGCTGATGCCTGCGTCATCTGTCGGGCTGACTTCTATTCCCGACAACAAACTGGCCAGCCGTGACATCACCAGCGGATTACGCCGACCACCACCACATACCAACAATCTTTCACAACCACCGCTGAGCAGTACTTGTTCAGAAATAGTCACCGCCGTCAGTTCTGCCAGCGTCGCCTGCACATCACAAACCGATAACGAAGAAAACGAGGCGAGATGACGTTCCAGCCAGCCATAGTTGAAGTATTCACGCCCGGTACTTTTGGGGGGCGGTGCGGCAAACCAGGGATCGCTAAGCATGTTGTGCAGTAGCGGCACCACCACCTTGCCTTCGCTCGCCAGCAGCGCGTCTTTATCATAGGGCTTGCCTTGTTGTCGCCAGATCCATGCGTCCATCAGCATATTGCCCGGCCCGGTATCGTAACCTCTAACTGGTTGTCCGGGGATCAGTAGCGATAAATTGGCGATGCCTCCAATATTGAGCACCATCCGGCGTTCCGTTGGGTGCGCTAATAGCGCATGGTGAAAGGCAGGCACCAGCGGCGCACCCTGTCCACCCAATGCCATATCACGGCGGCGGAAATCGCCAACTACGGTTATCCCTGTACGAGCGGCAATCTGATTGTTATCACCAATTTGCAGAGTATGCGGCGCGCTGCCTGTCGGCTCATGCCAGACAGTCTGGCCGTGGCAACCAATCGCCACCACCTCTTGCGCACGCAAATTTTCTCTATCCATTAGCGCCAGCACCGCATCGGCAAACAGTTTTCCTAACTGCGTGTCCAGCCTTCCTAATTGTGATAGCGTCAGCTGCTGACCCTGGCAGATACTCAGAATCGCTTCTTTTAATGGCCGTGGTATAGGAAACGTCAGGCTTGCCTGCTGCGCCACCATCGTTTCATCAATGGCTGCCAGCACAACATCAACTCCATCCAGGCTTGTGCCTGACATCACCCCAATGTAGCGACCCGATTTCATACGCTTTCCTTTCACGCGTGGCAGAGGTTCACCACTCCACCATAAAGCATTTGTTAAATCTATCTGTTGCCAACATTTTTTAACAATCGAATGTATTTGTGTTAAGTGAAATCTGCATGATCTGGCCTTATAATCGCTTCGTTTAAAGTGAGTTAAACTCTTCTGGCATACTATTTTTATTGAGTTTTTGCCGTAGATATGACCTGGTGTTGTCAAAATGCCATATAATTTAACCATGACGAATACTCGCAAGAGTATTTAATGGTGAACAGGAGATTCATAAATGATGTTACGTGCATTGGCAGTTTCGCTGATTGGTTTTACGTTGGCAGGTTGTGTAAATAACGACACGCTTTCCGGTGATGTCTACACTGCATCTGAAGCCAAACAAGTGCAAAATGTCACTTACGGCACCATTGTTAATGTGCGTCCGGTACAGATCCAGGGCGGCGATGAAAACAATGTTATCGGTGCGCTCGGCGGCGCAGTGCTGGGTGGTTTCCTCGGTAACACCGTTGGCGGCGGTACCGGTCGTTCACTTGCTACGGCCGCGGGCGCAGTGGCCGGTGGTGTAGCGGGCCAGGGTGTTCAGGGTTCACTGAATAAAACCCAGGGCGTGGAACTGGAAATCCGCAAAGATGACGGCAACACCATTATGGTGGTGCAGAAACAGGGCAACACACGTTTTTCCGCTGGTCAACGTGTCGTGCTGGCCAGCAATGGCCGCCAGGTTACCGTTTCCCCGCGGTAATACTCTCTTCGCTAAATGGGGCCGCTGCGGTGGCCTCATTTCATTTCCGGCAATCATAAAAAAGCCTCGCAGAAGCAAGGCATTTGGGTCAGTCTCGCGACTGGAGCTCGTTAATATTGCGCTCTAACCGGGAAATCAGGTTAACTAACAAATTCAGCTCTTCCGAAGATATGCCTGAGAGGATCTCCCCTCTCGTCTTGCGGATAACGGCTTCCATCTCGTCGATAATCGGCGCGGCTTTTTCTGTCAATTTGATCCGTTTGGCCCGGCGATCGTTCGCACAGGTCTGGCGACAAATCAGCCCCTTATCTTCTAGCTGGTCGAGGGTACGCACCAGCGAAGGTTGCTCAATACCAATTGCTTTTGCCAGTTGGATTTGCGACTGATCGGGCGGTAGCTGATGAATATTATGCAGCGTGACCCAGTGAGTCTGCGTGAGTTCCAGAGGTTTCAGGCGATGGTCGATCAAGGCGCGCCAGACACGAACCAGGCGTGTAAGATCAGAACCTAATGGCGATTCCAATGTCATCTCCTTATAATTAGCTTGCTAATTTATTATACACATTTTGTAATAGTTTGCAGTATTTATATCGCTAAAACAAATGTATTACTCCTTTAAGTGGGGTAATTCGATTTTATTATGGCAAAGCAGCCAATAAGGAGAATAAAGCAGAAACGTAGCGATGAAAGCGGCACGTTTCTGCTTTGCGAGCCGTGACTATTTAATTACGCCACACGCATAACGAGCCCCACCTCCACCGAGCGCTTTCGGATGATCGGACATGTTATCGCCACCGACATGAACCATCAGCGCCTTGTCTTTTACCTCATCAAGCTTTTTCAGTCTTGGCGCAATAACGGAACTTGTAGCTTTGCCGTCATTATTGACAACCAACACCGGAAGATCACCAAGATGCCCGGCGCCGTCTGGCCCTTCATGTTTACCGGTGTTGTGCGGATCAAGATGCCCCCCTGCCGCTTCGGCTGCGGAAGCTTTACCCTCTTTCATCGCGGGTTCACAACTGCCTTTGGCATGAACATGAAAGCCATGCTCGCCGGGCGGCAGGGCTTTCAGATCCGGTGTAAATTCCAGCCCTTTGTCGGTCTCGCTGATTTTCACACTGCCTATCGACTGACCAATTCCCTGCGCAGTCACGAGGTTCATCTCCACTTCTTCACTGGCTGCCTGCGCCCCTGCACAAGCAAACAGCGCCAACATTGCCAGACTCATACGCTTCATATGACCTCCTTTGGTTAATTTTTGCCCTGTAAGTTTAAACCAGAGTAAAAGATTTCACCGGGAAGCGCAGGAAGGGTCATTACGGTACGTCATACCCCAGTGCCGCTTTACGAATACGGAACCACTGCTGGCGGGTAAGTTGTAAATTCAGAGCGCCCAGCGCCGAACGTACGCGCTCAATCTTACCAGAACCGATAATTGGCAGTGGCTGAGAGGGTAAGCGCAGCACCCATGCATACACCACCTGTTCGATATTATCGGCACCCAGCTCCTGCGCGATCAGTGTCAGTTCATCACGCAGCGGCTGGAAAGAGAGATCGTTAAACAGACGCCCACCGCCAAGGCAGGACCAGGCCATCGGGCGTATACGTAGCTGCTGAAGCTGATCCAACGTACCATCAAGCAGCAGCGGTTGATGCACTGGCGAGATCTCCACCTGGTTGGTGGCCAGCGTAAACGGCAGGCGGGATTGCAGCAGCGCGAATTGCATAGGCGTGAAGTTCGAGACGCCAAAATGGCGCACTTTACCGCTTTGGTGCAAATGCAAAAAAGCTTCGGCGATTTCATCCGCATCCATCAGAGGGTCGGGGCGGTGTATCAGCAATAGATCAAGATAATCGGTAGCCAGGTTGGTCAGTGACTGCTCAGCGCTATGAATAATGTGGTCGCGATCGGTAATATAGTGGCCAATCACATGTTCCGGCTTCGCGGTAGTCGCAATACCGCATTTTGTGACAATCTCCATGCGGGCGCGCAGATGCGGAGCCAGTTTTAACGCTTCACCAAATGCCGCTTCGCATTGATAACCACCATAGATATCGGCGTGATCGACGGTGGTCACCCCCAGATCCAGATGAGATTCGATAAAACTCGCCAACTGTTGTGATGAAAAGTTCCACTCCATCAACCGCCAGTAGCCCATCACAAAACGTGAAAATTCCGGGCCTTGCGGCGCGAGGGTCATGCGCTGAATCATAATTGCTTCCTCAAGGATAATTTCTACCGAGTATACGCAATTCTCTATTCAAAAAAGTTGAGGTTGCTGGGGTTCTTCCGGCGGGATCGATCTGTTTGCGCGTATTTTGCGCTGCCAGCGTTGTCGGCAAAGACGCAACACCTCCTGTTTTTGGGTATCGTTCATCTGCTGCCAGTTAAAACGCTCTTCGCGACTGCGCATACAGCCACGACAGAATCCTCGCTCATCTGACTGACAGATACCGCGGCAAGGGCTCTGGATAGGGAAAAACTCCAGTTGTTCTGGCACTGTCCTCTCCTGCGCAACGACCTTTCTTTTATTGAAGACCGCCCGTTGGAAACACGCAAGACAAAATAGAGCACAGTTAGCCAATTGCACCAGACCGATCGGTCTAGTACAGTTCATATATGAGCAGAAATAGTGAACATGACACCCGCGAACATTTACTGGCAACCGGCGAGCAACTCTGTATGCATCGCGGGTTTACCGGCTTGGGTTTAAGCGAATTATTGAAAACGGCAGAGGTGCCGAAAGGCTCTTTTTATCACTATTTTCGCTCCAAAGAGGCGTGGGGTGTTGCTTTACTGGAGCGTCACTATGCACACTATCTCCAGCGTCTGGCAAACCATTTTGTCGGCGGCACAGACACTTACCGCGATAAAATACTGGCCTGGTATCAGCAGACGCTTAATCAGTTCATCCAGCAAGATGTGATAAGTGGTTGTCTGACAGTCAAGCTTTCTGCCGAAGTGTGCGATCTCTCAGAGGATATGCGCCGCGCGCTGGAAAAAGGGGCCAATCAGGTTATCGCCCTGCTTGCCGATGCGCTGGAGAGCGGTCGTGCAGAGCAGAGTCTGACGTTTTCGGGCCCGTCGCTGGCACAGGCGCAAGTACTATATGCACTCTGGCTTGGCGCGAGTTTGCAGGCAAAAATCTCGCACAGTGCCGTAGCGCTGGAGAGTGCGCTGGCCCATGTCAGAACGATACTTATGACGCCGGCTTAATTCGGCGTTTTTTTTTCATATTTCACTAGTCGACCGGTCTATTCAGGAGTTGTGATGTCCAGTAAGTTATTTACGCCGCTGAAAGTAGGCGCAATTACCGTTCCAAACCGTGTGTTTATGGCCCCACTGACGCGTCTGCGCAGCATTGAACCGGGCGATATTCCCACACCGCTGATGGCGGAATATTATCGCCAGCGTGCCAGTTCGGGTTTGATTATCAGCGAAGCAACGCAAATTTCCGCTCAGGCAAAAGGCTATGCCGGTGCGCCAGGGTTACATAGCGCTGAACAAGTTAGCGCATGGCAAAAAATCACCCATGCGGTGCACAGTGAAAATGGGCATATTGCCGTACAGCTTTGGCATACCGGACGTATCTCCCACAGTAGCCTGCAACCGGGTGGTGAAGCGCCAGTGGCACCTTCCGCCATCAATGCAGGTACCCGCACCTCTTTGCGTGATGAGAATGGCAATGCCATTCGCGTTGATACCTCTACGCCCCGAGCGCTGGAAACAGACGAAATCCCCGGCATCATCAATGACTTCCGTCAGGCTGTCGCTAATGCCCGCGACGCAGGTTTTGATTTGGTTGAGTTGCACTCGGCCCATGGCTATTTGTTGCATCAGTTCCTCTCGCCTTCGTCCAACCAGCGTACCGATCAATATGGCGGCAGCGTAGAGAATCGTGCGCGTCTGGTACTCGAAGTAATCGATGCAGTCAGTCAAGAGTGGAGTGCCGATCGCATTGGCATTCGTGTCTCCCCTATCGGCACCTTCCAGAATACCGACAACGGGCCAAATGAAGAGGCCGATGCGCTTTATCTGATTGAAGAACTGGGTAAACGCGGCATTGCATACCTGCATATGTCTGAGCCAGACTGGGCTGGCGGCGAACCGTATACGGAGACTTTCCGCGAGAAAGTCCGCGCCCGTTTCCAGGGGCCGATTATTGGTGCCGGGGCTTACACGCCAGAAAAAGCGGAAGATTTAATTGAAAAAGGATTGATTGATGCGGTGGCCTTTGGCCGTGCTTATATTGCTAACCCGGATCTGGTTAATCGTCTGCAACAGAAGGCTGCGCTGAACCCGCAGCGTCCGGAAACCTTCTATGGTGGCGGCGCAGAGGGTTATACCGACTACCCTTCCCTGTGACCCTTTGATTGTGAATTGATAGCGGCGGCGCTACGCCGCTATACTAAACTCTATTCTAACCGGAACGTTTACTGACTTATAAAAGAGGACATGATGCGCTTACTTCACACCATGCTACGCGTTGGCGATCTGCAACGCTCAATTGATTTTTATACCAAAGTGCTGGGCATGAAGCTGCTGCGTACCAGTGAAAATCCGGAGTATAAATATTCACTGGCTTTCGTGGGTTACGGCCCGGAGAGCGAAGAGGCGGTAATCGAGCTGACCTACAACTGGGGTGTTGAGAGTTACGAGTTAGGCACCGCTTATGGTCATATTGCGCTGAGCGTTGATAACGCCGCAAAAGCGTGCGAAGCAATCCGCAATAATGGCGGTAATGTCACCCGTGAAGCAGGTCCGGTAAAAGGTGGTACGACGGTTATCGCCTTCGTTGAAGATCCGGACGGCTACAAAATCGAGCTGATCGAAGAAAAAGACGCCGGTCGCGGTCTGGGTAACTGATCCCTCGCGGGCGCGCTTTGCGCCCGTTGTTTTACATCCCTTCGTAAAATTTGCCATAATGCGCTGCCCTTTTCCCGTATCAAGAGATCCTGATGTCCGATAACGCTCAACTTGCTGGTCTTTGTGACCGTTTTCGCGGTTTCTATCCTGTTGTTATTGATGTAGAAACCGCAGGGTTTAACGCTAAAACCGACGCGCTACTGGAGATCGCTGCGATCACCCTGAAGATGGACGAGCAAGGCTGGCTGATGCCGGACAGTACGCTACATTTCCATGTTGAGCCGTTTGAAGGGGCCAATCTTCAACCCGAAGCACTGGCATTTAATGGTATCGATCCGAGCAACCCGTTACGCGGGGCGGTAAGTGAATATGATGCGCTACACGCTATTTTTAAAATGGTGCGCAAAGGCATTAAAGACCAGGGCTGTAACCGCGCGATTATGGTTGCGCACAACGCAACGTTTGATCACAGCTTTGTGATGGCCGCCGCAGAACGCGCCTCTATGAAACGTAATCCATTTCACCCCTTCGTCACCTTTGATACCGCTGCATTAAGCGGCCTGGCGCTAGGACAAACCGTGCTGTCGAAAGCCTGTAACGCCGCAGGCATGGCTTTCGATGCTTCACAGGCGCACTCTGCGCTCTATGATACAGAACAAACCGCCTTACTGTTCTGCGAGATCGTCAATCGCTGGAAACGTCTCGGCGGCTGGCCTTTGCCGGTAAGTAACGAGTCGCAGGCATAACAGTGTATTACCACCAAATCCGCGGGGCGGTCGTTAAAGCAAGCCCCCTGGCTTTCGTGGTCAATAGGCTATTGGTAACTCGCTGTTTTGTATGTCGGCGCTTTATTTGTCTTGCGTATGAATTTTGATTTTACTGTTGGCAGTTCAGACAGTGGTTTCATTTTCTTATACCCCAGATTTAATGCCACAATAGCTAGCGTATCCGCGTTTTCCAGAGCGATGTTTAATCTGTTGGTTTTCACCCCGGCCAGAGTAATTGTTTCATCTCTGTTCATCGCCTGATAATGCGACGAAAAATTACTAATAGCACTTTTGATGTATTTAGTTGCATCGAACCAGTGCTCTTTGGGTATTTGCATGTAAAAGTGATCCCCAGAGCCAAATTCTGCATATATTTTTTTATACTTACCTTCCCTTTGGATGTCTGAAAAATGCGATACCTCATGCAGTAATGTCGCAAGGTTATCGACACTCCCAGCATTCTTTAAAAAATCGGATGAAATAAAAATATTTCTTTTTATATCAGTCGGGTGGACATAAGCTAAGCGGCCTCTGTCGAACGCACTTTCGTCGTACATAATTTGACTTTTCGTTAAGTTTTCCCGCATCGCTTTAAATCGCAAAAGCAGCTCATCTTTAAATAATGAGGTTTTGATTTTTTTCTTGCTGGAAGCGTTGCTGAAGATTTGTCTGATTTTCGCTTTTGTATCATTGGTTAATTTTTTGTCGCTGAGTACGCTTATCGCCTCATCAATAACAGCGGTTGCATTTTCAATTTCGAAAGTAATTCTGGCGTCGCTAATAGGATAAACCGAAGCCTGACCATCCGGGTCATATAAACTGACTGGATTATTTTTTACCATCGTAAAAAGGTTCAGGCCATCAGCCGTTCCGGCCTGATCGGCGCTTAGCCAACGCCCCGTCCAGGGCTGATAATATCGCAGACCATAATAATAGAGCCCCGTTGCATCTCGCTCCTTACCCGAATATCTTCTTATTTTGTAATCTGCTTCAGTCTGGCTGCGCGCAGCCTGCAGCGATGTGCCCCCATAGGGATAGAACTCTTCCAGGCTGATGACTTCTCCGTTTTCATCTACCTCCAGCAGATTGCTTCCCGTGAAGTTGTCGTAACTATAACGAACCTGTTCGTTTGCAATACCTGTTGGTTGGCCGCTTTCCCAATGCAATACCTGCACTTGCGCTCGTCCAGCCCCGGTAACGGTTATGACTTGCAGATCTTCTATTTTCGTAGTGCCACGGGCAACACTACGCAGCTCAAGTGCTGGCAAGTATATTACGCGCCGTGTTTGCGTCGTGCCATTTGTTTGCTGTGTGGCGAATTTGAAAACACGTTGGTTGTTGGCGTCGTAGCGATAACTTTCACTATCATCTGCGGCACCGTCACGCTCGACCGGGACAACCATAAGAAGCTCACCACGCGATGTCCAGAGCAGGCTCTGGCTGGGCAGTAATTGGGTTTGCTGACCACTTGCAGAAAATAAGGCGTCCACCGCTGCTGGATTTTCAGTCATTACACTCAGTACTGCCCGGTTGTTGCGGTCACTCACAGTTAGCGTAGTGGTATAGTTATTACCGGATGCGGGGGCGCTATGGGCAATTTTTGTCAAGTTACCTGCAACATCGTAAGTGAAAAGACGCGTATAATTCGTGAAAGTCGCGCTATCGAATGTAGAAAATTGCGGTAAATCGCTTGTCTGTTGCACACTGTTAGCCGTCTCACGCCCAGTTGCACTGACTAACTGATATAAAGTGTCGTAGGTATAAATACTTTCAGGCACTACCTGTTGGTTACGCCAGTAACGAACCTCCTCAGCATCATTGGTAATCGCCAGCACGTTCCCTACAGGATCATACTGGTAGCTCAATTTCTGTAACACTTTCGCACCAACGCTATGTCCCGAGGGTCGCTCTGTTTTTACACTGCTCAGACGTTGCGTTTCCGGTTCGTAAAGGTAGGAGCTGACCACGCCATTACCATACTCTTCGCGCATTTTCTGTCCGCCGGCGGACCAATCTAAAGATACAACAACAGGTAGCGAGACCCCGCTTTTTAAACGTAATGTATTGCTTTTCAACAAGCCCGCCACATCATACTTCACGCTCTGCGTATTACCCTTTGCATCCGTCGTTGCTATCACTGATCCTGTGGTATTAACAACCGCTTCTGTGGTGAATAACTCACTATCCACCAGGCTATTCCAGACGGAGCTATTACTCCCCTGCCAATCAACCACATAATCTGAATCATCCGCTGCCTTTAACAACCGGCGGGTTACTGATAGTGTACTTCCCAGGATGCCAATGCTGTCGATCTGAAGCAAACCAGCGGTATCATAGTGTTGGACACATCCTCCTGCCAGATTGTAGTCCTGAGCATCATTTGTATTATTCCCCCAAATAAAGCGTTCACTTATCCTCGCCATGTTGCCCGCTGTCTGCTCCGTAATAGTCAGCAAACGTCCCGGCAACGTCGGCGACTCGTACTGAAAAGTTTGGGTAAACGCCTCGCTACGCCCCTTGCTTGCATCAATATTGCGTATCCGTAAAAAAGGGCGATCAGCTGCATCATTCAGCGAAATTGTAATACCCGCGTCGGCACTCCAGACACGCAATGCTGTGGCGTGGAGATTTGATAACCAGGCAAAATTTACCAGCCCGGCAGCATATAGCCGTGGGTCAGCGCTCTGAAATAACATGCCGCGCGCATCGTAACCATAGCGGCTAATGCGTTCTTCTCTGTCATCTGGTGTACCCGGGTGGCGATACCAATCTATCTTGCGTACTACCAGCATGCGGTTATTCAACACGGTGACTGAGGGTGTGCCTGCATGAAGTTGAGTAGCCATGAGCCTACCTTGCGGTTGATTACGCTACGAAGAAAAACAGGACATCTTAGGAATTATGGTGTATCCGATCACCACTCAATTTATGAAATATCTTATTTTATAAACAATAATGCCGGGCATCAGAGATGCCCGGCATTGAAGACAGCAGGGTAAAATACGCAGATGCTTATTGCGCGTCCGGCTCTTCTTTATGCTTTGCCGCCGCTTCTTTAATCAGCGTTTGCAGTTCGCCACGCTGATACATTTCGATAATGATATCGCAGCCGCCTACCAGCTCACCTTCTACCCACAGTTGCGGGAAGGTAGGCCAGTTGGCGTACTTCGGCAGTTCAGCGCGGATATCCGGGTTTTGCAGGATATCAACATAGGCGAAACGCTCACCGCAGGCAGAAAGCGCCTGCACAGCCTGGGCAGAAAACCCACAGCTTGGCAGCTTCGGCGAGCCTTTCATATAAAGCAGAATCGGGTTTTCAGCGATCTGGCGCTGGATTTTTTCAATTGTTGTGCTCATGTCTTACTTCCTTCAACTTCTTACGGCAGAGACCTGACATTGTAGCGGTTCAGACTAGTAACGGAAAATAACATTTTCTTCACTACGCAATATTTTCTTATTAGCCGTTGAAAGTGGTCTCTGAGTTGACTTAACCCAACTTCGCTGTACAACACTCAACCATTAGCGAAACGATTCGCTGCTTTTTTTTGCGCTTGCTAACGAAATGCAATTTTAGATGCAAATTAACTATTAACTTTTCGACTTTTTCTGGATTAGAATCGATGAGTTTTTAAAATCATATGCATGCATTATTGAATGCCTGCTTTAACAGGGGATTGCTCAGTGGCGCGGATAAATAAAGCTTCAATCACGCTCTGTGCTTTGTTGTTCGCCACGCTTTCTTTCACGCCATTGGCTAACGCCTCTGAACAGGCGCGAGAGTCGGCTGTGCAAAAATCGCATTTGGTGAAAGCATCCGAACGTAAGAAAAAAAATACCACACCGAAAACAACCAGGAAAAGCAGTCACAAAACCGTAACAAAAACGGCAAGCAAAAAAATTATCGACAAGAAGAAATCTCCCCCCGTCAAAAAAGCCTCCACCAAACGTAAAGCCAGCAAACCAGCCACCATTGCCGAAGCCCACAAAGTGCGTATTCAGAAAGCGCAAAAAACAGCGATGTCAAAGCTAATGAAACAGATTGGCAGACCGTACCGCTGGGGTGGAACATCACCGAAAACGGGTTTCGATTGCAGCGGTTTGGTCTATTACGCCTATAAAGATTTGGTGAAATTCCGCATTCCGCGCACGGCGAATGAGATGTATCACCTGCGTGATGCTGCGCCGGTGAAGGTTGCGGAACTGGAAAGTGGCGATCTGGTATTCTTCCGCACCCAGGGTCGCGGTAGTGCCGATCATGTTGGCGTATATGTTGGCAACGGTAAGTTTATTCAGTCTCCACGCAGCGGTCAGGATATTCAGGTTACTTCGCTGAGTGAAGATTACTGGCAACGTCACTATGTCGGCGCACGCCGGGTGATGACGCCGAAAACCATTCGTTAATCCCTGCCGCGCAAGCGGCAGGCGACTCTCTCTTTAGTCTGCCTGCGCGATTTGCTACTCTATCCATACACTCTTTAGGGTTATTGAGTGGTTAAAAATAAGGAGAGTCGCAATGTCGTTTGAATTACCCCCATTACCGTACGCGCAAGATGCGCTGGAACCACATATCTCCGCTGAAACGCTGGAGTATCACTACGGTAAACATCACCGCACCTATGTTACTAACCTGAATAATCTGATCAAAGGCACCGCCTTTGAAGGCAAGTCCCTTGAAGAGATTATTAAAAGTAGCGATGGCGGAGTGTTTAATAATGCCGCGCAGGTATGGAACCACACCTTCTACTGGCACTGCCTTGCTCCCCAGGCCGGCGGAGAGCCGAGCGGTGAACTGGCAACCGCTATCACTAAAGCATTTGGTAGCTTCGCTGATTTCAAAGCACAGTTTACTGATGCGGCGGTAAAAAATTTTGGTTCTGGCTGGACGTGGTTAGTGAAGAAAGCAGATGGCGCGCTGGCGATTGTCTCGACCTCTAACGCCGGAACACCACTGACCAGCGATGCTACACCGCTGTTAACCGTTGATGTCTGGGAACACGCTTATTACATCGACTACCGTAACGCCCGTCCCAACTATCTGGAACATTTTTGGGCGCTGGTAAACTGGGATTTTGTGGCGAAAAACCTCGCCGCATAAAGAGGATCAGGAGGGTTTCCCCTCCTGACTTTTACTCAGCCGCAGCACAGACACTTTGTGGTTGAGCGCTACGGGAAAAGATCACCAGCAGCAGGCCTAATCCGGCAATGATTGCCCCCATCACAGGGACAAAGCTGTAACCCAGACCGCCTGAGATCACCGCCCCACCGGCAGCAGCGCCCAACGCATTACCCAGGTTAAAGGCACCGATATTAACTGATGATGACAACCCCGGCGCTTCATGTGCCACACGCATAACACGCATCTGCAACGGCGGAACAACGGCAAAGGTCGCCGCGCCCCATACCACCATACTGATAGCCGCACCCACCTGACTTTGCGCCAGCCAAGGGATCACCAGCATAATAGCAATCAGCAGCGTTAAAAAACCTTTCAGCGTGCCGGAAACAGAACGGTCAGCAAGCTTACCCCCCAGATAGTTACCGATAGAGAAGCCCACACCAATTAACACCAGCATTGCCGTAACAAAGGCGGGGGTTGCAGCGGTCAGCGTTTTCAGCACTGGCGAGATGTAGGTGTAGAGGGTGAACATTGCACCCGCGCCAAGTACCGTCGTCAGCAATGCTGTCAGCACCTGCGGACGCATCAATACCGCCAATTCTTTACGCACCAGGGGTCGTTCACCTGTGCTCCCTTTTGGCAGGGAGAACAAGAGACTTAGCATAGCGATGACACCCAGCCCAGCAGTCGCGAGGAACGACATCCGCCAGCCAATGGTTTCACCCAGCCAGGTTGCAGCAGGCACCCCGCCGATATTGGCAATCGTTAGCCCCATAAACATCGTGGCTACCGCGCTGGCCTGTTTCTCTTTCGCCACCACACTTGCGGCTACCACTGAGCCAAGGCCAAAGAACGCACCGTGGTTAAGGCTGGTAATAATGCGCGAAAGCATCAGGGTGGTGTAATCCGGCGAGATAGCCGATAGCACATTGCCAAGAGTAAATATTGCCATCAAAAAGATCAGTGCGTTGCGTCTGCCACGGTGGGAAAGCAGTAGCGTCATCAGCGGTGCGCCAACCATAACGCCAATGGCGTAAGCGCTAATTAGCATCCCCGCCGCCGGGATAGAAACATCAACGCCATGGGCAATGACCGGTAACAGGCCCATTGGTGAGAACTCTGTTGTACCGATGCCAAAGGCGCCAATCGCCAGGGCAAGCAGAGGGAAATTAATCTTCATCTATTGACTCCGTACAGGAGGTGCCAACGCGCGGCACCGTCGATGGAGACAAAGTATGACAGCTATCACAAAAAACAGAAGTTAGCCGATGGCAAAAGAGTATTGCCCAAAGAGGAACAATAAGGGGAAACAATTCCCTCTCCCGCAAAGGAAGAGGGAATGGATCAATGCAGCGCTGCTGTCAGGCCACCGAAAACAATCAGGCCAAGTACAATTACGGTGGTGATTAATGAATACTTCAGGTCGGTGCTCATCAATTTTTCTCCATTTTCATTTCCCCACAAAAAGTGAGTTAACGCATTTTTGCACAAATAATCATAAAAATCTTGTATGAAGTAGATAGAGATACGTTTTATCGCTTCCACTTTTGCGTAAGATCAGCCAAAATTCGACGCTAAATTTATTAGCGTACCGGCCATTGAATCCTCTCCCGACGTCCAGTGTCGTTTTCCCGGCGTACCGCAAACCCTTTTTTGGGGACAGGGTGACAAAAGGCAAACGTTTACCTTAAATATATTCAGGAGCCAGGAGATGGTCTGGAGTGTTATCTGATGGCAACGATTAAAGATGTAGCTAAACGCGCAAACGTTTCCACTACAACCGTTTCACATGTAATTAACAAAACCCGTTTCGTCGCAGAAGAGACGCGCAACGCCGTGTGGGCGGCAATCAAAGAATTACACTATTCGCCCAGCGCTGTCGCGCGTAGCTTGAAAGTGAACCATACGAAATCCATTGGCTTACTGGCGACCAGCAGTGAAGCCCCCTACTTCGCGGAAATCATTGAAGCCGTTGAGAAAAAGTGTTTTCAGAAGGGTTACACGCTTATTCTTGGCAACGCATGGAACAATCTCGAAAAGCAGCGCGCTTATTTGTCGATGATGGCGCAAAAGCGTGTCGATGGGCTGTTGGTGATGTGTTCAGAGTACCCGGAATCGCTGCTCACCATGCTGGAAGAGTATCGTCATATCCCGATGGTAGTGATGGATTGGGGTGAAGCGAAAGCTGATTTTACCGACGCGGTAATTGATAATGCCTTCGAAGGTGGCTATATGGCCGGACGCTATCTTATTGAGCGTGGCCATCGTGACATCGGTGTAATTCCCGGCGCACTTGAGCGCAATACTGGCGCGGGCCGTCTGGCGGGCTTTATGAAGGCCATGGAAGAAGCTGCCATTACCGTACCGGAATACTGGATTGTACAGGGCGATTTCGAGCCGGAGTCAGGCTATCGTGCCATGCAGCAAATTCTGGCGCAGGCCCACCGCCCTACCGCCGTATTCTGCGGCGGCGATATTATGGCCATGGGCGCGCTCTGTGCAGCCGATGAGATGGGGTTACGCGTACCGCAGGACATTTCCGTGATCGGCTATGACAACGTGCGAAACTCTCGTTTCTTTACCCCATCGCTGACGACGATTCATCAGCCCAAAGACTCTCTGGGTGAAGCGGCATTCACCATGTTGCTTGATCGCATCGTGAATAAACGCGAAGAGTCGCAATCCATTGAAGTACATCCCAGGCTGATTGAGCGCCGTTCTGTTGCGGATGGCCCCTTCCTCGATTACCGACGTTAATCATACCGTGCGGGAGCGTTAGTCTGGTTCCCGCAGCCACTCGCTGTTCAGCGTTTCGCTATCGCCTAAATAGTCCAGTAACCAACTTAATGCTGGCGAGGTATCGTTTTGCCGCCACGTCAGGCAACATGCCGCATCCGGGAAAGGATTTTCCAGCTCCAGCGCAACCCAATCACCGCTATCCAGCCACGGCCTGGCAAAATGTGCGGGCACCATCCCCACACAAAGCCCTGCTGACAGACAAGCTTCTGAGGAATCCCAGTCAGGTACGACGACACGTTTTTGGTTATCCAGCAACCAGGTAATACGTTTAGGCAGAGAGCGGGAGGTATCTTCACGAACCAGCGAGGGCCAGGCGCGTAGCGTCTCGTCACTTAACGGCCCCGCCATCGAGGCTAAAGGGTGACGGCTGGAAACTACGCATTTCCAGCTTAGCATCCCCATATCGCGAAAGGCGAAACGTCCACCAACCGGGATGGCTTGTGTCGCACCAATCGCCAGTTCCACACGCCCGTCTGCCAGCGCGTCCCAGACTCCGTTGAACACCTCCTGGTAGACCTGTAATTCTATGTCGCTAAAATGACGATAAAAATCGACTATCATCTGCCGCGTGCGCTGCGGTTTGACGATGTTATCGACGGCAATCGCCAGCTGGCCACGCCAGCCATTAGCGATTTGCTGACACTGGCGCCGGGTGATCTGCATTTTTTTGATAACAGATCGACCTTCTCGCAAAAACCATGCCCCGGCCGGGGTCAACTCAACATCGCGATGGCGTCGGGTAAAGAGCGGAACCGCCAGCCACTCCTCCAGTTGCCGCACGGTATAACTTACCGCAGAGGGCACCCGATGTAGTTCTTGTGCTGCGCCACTAAAGCTGCCGTTGCGGGCCACTGCGTCAACGACTTCGAGGGAGTATTCTGACCACATAACTTGCCTTCAAATATTTTGAAACCACTAAGCAAATATTAGCGTTTCACAAGCATTAATGCACTGCTTACACTCGACCCCTCTAAAAACAGCATCAAGAAGAGAAACCATAATGCAACCTGGGAAAGCATTTTTAGTCTGGCTCGCGGGGTTAAGCGTGTTGGGCTTTTTGGCCACCGATATGTACCTGCCAGCCTTCGCCGCGATACAACAGGATTTACACACTTCACCCGCTATCGTGAGTGCGACCCTAAGCCTGTTTCTGGCAGGTTTCGCCATTGCACAATTGGTGTGGGGGCCGTTATCGGATCGCTATGGCCGCAAACCGGTGCTGCTGGCTGGGTTGATGATTTTTGCCCTCGGCTGCCTGGGAACCTTATGGGTCCATGATGCCAGTTGGCTATTAGTGCTGCGCTTTATGCAGGCCGTGGGGGTCTGTGCCGCAACCGTGAGCTGGCAGGCGCTGGTTACCGACTACTATCCGGCGCATCGTACCAACCGTATTTTTGCCACCATTATGCCGCTGGTGGGATTAACCCCTGCGCTGGCCCCCCTGCTTGGCGCATGGATGCTGGCGCACTTCTCCTGGCAGGCGATTTTTGCCACGCTACTGGCAATCACCGTGATACTGATGATCCCCGCCCTGCGCCTGAAACCCGGCGAAAAGAAAACAGAACATCACGCTCCAGCGTTGACCTTTATGGATCTTCTGCGCACCCGTGATTATCGCGGTAATGTCATAATCTACGCCGCCTGTTCCGCCTGCTTCTTTGCCTGGCTAACAGGCTCCCCCTTTATTTTGCATGAGATGGGCTATGGCCCGTCGGTGATTGGCTTGAGCTATGTACCGCAGACCATTGCTTTTTTGATCGGCGGCTACGGTTGCCGTGCCGCTCTGCAGAAGTGGCAAGGTTCTCAACTTCTGCCGTGGCTACTCTGCGGTTTTGGCCTTAGCGTCATCGCCACCTGGGCGGTCGGTTTTGTCTCCGGTATCTCTCTGACTGCGCTGTTGATCCCATTCTGCTTTATGGCAATGGCAAATGGCGCAATCTACCCAATTGTAGTAGCGCAGGCGCTGCGTCCATTCCCACAGGCGACAGGAAGAGCGGCGGCGTTACAGAACACGCTGCAACTGGGGTTATGTTTCATGGCAAGCCTGGTGGTGTCGTGGTTAATCGCAACACCACTGCTGACCACCACCAGCGTAATGGTATCGATGGTTCTGTTAGCGGCAATGGGCTACCGCTTGCAGCGCACGGAAAGTAGCCAATATGAAGAGAAAAGCGCTTCCTGCTCCTCACAAGGATAATTGCGCTAGCGATTATGTGGAAACGCACTGGTTAGTTTGCTAAGCTTTTTCAGTTGAATAGCCGGATATTGAGGCCTATACTCAATTCCGGCTTTTTAATAAATACGATAAATATTATGGAGTAACGGGCCATGGAACGAGCCTGTAAAATCAAGGATGACATTTCGGCAAGGGATCTCTCCCTACCTCTGTTCTACGTCGGATATTACCCTCACGGCCCCCGGTCGTGGGATTTCTCACAAGCCCTAAAAAGCGTCTACGCTGTTTGAAGGTTCTGATCACAAGCAAGTGATGGAGAAGGTATGAGTTCATCGTGTATAGAAGAAGTTAGCATACGGGATGATAACTGGTTCCGTATCGCAAACGAGCTGTTAAGCCGCGCGGGGATTAAAATTAATGGTCCTGCCGCTGCAGATATTCAGGTGAAAAATCCTGATTTTTTTAAGCGCGTTCTACAGGAAGGTTCGCTTGGACTTGGCGAAAGTTATATGGATGGCTGGTGGGAGTGCGAACGCCTGGACATATTCTTCAGCAAAGTTCTTCGCGCCGGGCTGGAAAAACAGCTTCCGCGCCATTTTAAAGACACACTACGCATTGCTGGGGCAAGATTATTTAATCTGCAAAGTAAAAAACGGGCGTGGATTGTAGGTAAAGAGCACTACGATCTCGGCAATGATCTCTTTTCCCGCATGCTCGATTCGCAGATGCAATACTCTTGCGCCTACTGGAAAGAAGCTGAAACCCTTGAAGACGCACAGCGGGCAAAATTAAAACTCTGCTGTGAAAAGTTACAACTGCAGCCAGGAATGCGTGTGCTGGATATTGGCTGCGGCTGGGGTGGTCTGGCACAAGTAATGGCGCAAAATTATGGCGTTAGCGTGGTTGGCGTAACCATTTCTGCCGAGCAGCAGAAAATGGCGCAGGCCCGCTGTGTGGATCTTGATGTTGATATTCGCCTACAGGATTATCGCGATCTCAACGAACAATTCGACCGCATCGTGTCAGTGGGTATGTTCGAGCATGTTGGGCCAAAAAACTATGCCGAGTATTTCCGTGTTGTCGATCGCAATCTGAAACCCGATGGCCTGTTTTTGCTACACACCATTGGTTCCAAAAGGACCGACCACAATGTCGATCCCTGGATCAATCGCTATATCTTCCCCAACGGCTGTCTTCCATCGGTACGGCAGATTGCCGATGCCAGTGAACGCCACTTCATTATGGAAGACTGGCATAATTTTGGTGCAGATTACGATCGCACATTAATGGCATGGTATGCGCGTTTTCTCACTGCCTGGCCAGAAATTGCCGACAATTACAGCGAACGTTTTAAACGTATGTTCAGCTATTACTTAAACGCCTGTGCGGGTGCCTTCCGTGCGCGGGATATTCAGCTCTGGCAGGTGGTATTTAGCCGGGGAGTGGAAAACGGTTTGCGTGTCGCGCGATAGTCATTGTCAGAACGCCTTCCCCTCTCTCATGTCAGAGAGAGGGGACGTGTTTACTCTTCGCTATTAATAAGCACAGCCGCTTCTTTAGCGGCAAGCACGCGCTCCACAGTATCCACCACGGCCTGGGTTTGCGGATCGATTTCAATATTTACCCGCTGCCCCAGTTTTTTCGCTCCCAGCGTCGTTCGTTGCAACGTTTCTGGAATCAGATGCACGCAAAAACGGCTGCTGGTGACCTCTCCTACCGTCAGGCTGATACCATCAATGCCGATAAATCCTTTATAAAGGATATATTTCATTAACGATGGATCCTGTACTTTAAACCAGATCTGGCGGTTATTTTCCGAGGAGACAATTTTGGCGATCTCTGCCGTTGTCATAATATGGCCGGACATTAAATGGCCGCCGATCTCATCACTAAATTTTGCCGCACGCTCAACGTTTACCCAATCACCCACCACTAATTCACCTAAATTAGTAATACGCAGCGTCTCTTTCATCAGATCAAAACTGATAAGGTTGCCGTTAATAGCCGTAACCGTCAGGCAGCAACCATTGTTGGCAATTGACGCGCCGGTCTCAATACCCTCCAGCATATGTGCGGGAAGCTCCACGACATGGGTGCGGAAATTGGGTTTATCATCAATAGACACCAGTTTTGCAGTGCCCTGTACAATACCAGTAAACATACCTACCACTCCTGTAACCACTCATACGGCTTAACCGTCTATTCGTGCACAATAACAGTTGAAAATTACCCTTGCCAGTCTCAAACGCCGCAATATAACTTTGCACTATGGTTAGCATGGTAAAACAGTGCTGTAACAGGTAATATTTGGACAGATGCCGCATTTATCGCCATGCGGCATCTCTTTTGTCACAAGGAATAACTCCTTCTTATCAATCAATCTACTCTATTCCTATAACAACAATATAAAGGTGTTCACGTGCAGAAGTATGTAACAGAAGCGCGTCAATTACTGGCACTCGCCTTGCCGGTAATTTTTGCGCAGATCGCCCAGACAGCGATGGGTTTCGTCGATACTGTAATGGCGGGTGGCTACAGCGCCACCGATATGGCTGCGGTCGCTATTGGCACATCCATCTGGTTCCCGGCTATTCTTTTCGGTCATGGTTTATTGCTGGCATTGACGCCAGTTATTGCCCAATTAAATGGTTCCGGTCGACGCGAACGTATCGGCCACCAGATTAATCAAGGTTTCTGGCTGGCGGGCATCTTGTCGATAATAGTCATGACCGTCTTATGGCATGCGGGATATATTATCCGCTCCATGCATAACATTGACCCGCAGCTTGCCGATAAAGCCGTAAATTATCTACGCGCTCTGCTATGGGGCGCCCCCGGTTATCTCTTCTTTCAGGTGATGCGTAACCAATGCGAAGGCCTTGCCCGCACAAAACCCGGGATGGTAATGGGGTTTCTCGGATTACTGGTCAATATTCCGGTGAATTATATTTTCATTTACGGCCATTTCGGCATGCCCGAACTGGGCGGCGTAGGCTGTGGCGTGGCGACAGCCGCGGTTTATTGGGTGATGTTTATCTGTATGCGATCCTATGTCATCCGCGCCCGCGCCATGCGAGACATCCAGCAACACAAGCGTTTTGAGAAGCCTGACATGGCCGTATTGCTGCGCTTAACACAGTTAGGGCTGCCCATTGCCCTGGCGCTCTTTTTCGAGGTCACACTGTTTGCTGTCGTGGCGCTGTTAGTGTCGCCGCTCGGCATTGTGAATGTGGCTGGCCACCAGATTGCACTGAACTTCAGTTCACTGATGTTTGTGCTACCGTTGTCAATCTCGGCTGCGGTAACCATCCGCGTGGGTTTTCGCCTTGGGCAAGGCTCGACGCTGGAAGCGCAGACTGCCGCGCGTACAGGGGTAATTGTCGGCATATGCATGGCAATGTTCACCGCTATTTTCACTGTTCTGCTGCGCGAACAAATTGCTTTGTTGTACAACGACAATCCACAGGTGGTGGCGCTGGCTTCACACCTGATGTTACTGGCTGCGATTTATCAGATATCTGACTCTATTCAGGTGATAGGCAGCGGTGTACTGCGAGGCTATAAAGATACGCGCTCAATCTTCTTTATCACCTTTACGGCCTATTGGGTGCTGGGCCTACCGTCAGGCTATATTCTGGCGCTTACCGATCTGGTAGTGGAACCTATGGGTCCGGCGGGTTTCTGGGTGGGCTTTATTATTGGGCTGACTTCGGCGGCTATCTTGATGATGCTGCGGATGCGCTATCTGCAACATCAGCCTTCGACCATCATATTACAGCGCGCCGCGCGCTAAAATAAGTGACCGTAAGGCGCATAAATGTTTGCGCCTTACGGATAATGTTACTTACCCTTATCCTGATAAGGATCTTTTTTATCATCCTGGCTGTCATCACGTGTGCGTGGCACTTCACCATGCTCCTGTGGCGCATCCTTCGCCGGATGTTTCCTCTCTTGTCGCTGTTCCTCTAATTTATGTTTCGACATTGTTTTCTCCTTTTTATTGCAGGATCTTAAGTCTAGACATTTATGCGAGAATGCTCTGACACGTCCTGTTTTTTACTTTCTTTACGCAATCAAGCAAAGGCCTGGTTAACGTTTTGCGTTGCATTTTTACGGCCCCGTCTAAAAGGCTTAAGCAACGCTCTACCAATCCTGGCGAAAATAGATCTTTTCTTTTTCTGCGGCGTCGGCTGTGGCAGGGACTTACCGGGGGTGGCTTTAACCGGGTTCATATCCGGAACAACATCAAGAACAAAGGATGGTCCCACATCATACTCATCCTCAATTCGAGTAACTGACGTTGCTCTCAGACCGAACGCCTCCAGGATGCGGGCGGTGGATTTTCCATTTGGTGTTTGCTTTAAGAAGGTTTCGAGCAGTGCGTTGCCAACTAAACCTTCAGTTTTTTCCAGGGTTACCTCATTAATAACTTCTTTTCTCATGACTTGTTTAGGCATCACACCTAAAAAACCGCCCTGCTCAGCGGCAAATTTGTATTGATATTGCGCCGCATGCGTTGCGAAATACGGTTCTGAGGGATCTTGTCGGAAATTCTGTGCAAATATCCACAGATCTTTAGAATAGACATTCTTAAAATAGTTTTGACTACTCTTTAAGCTACGAGATTCAACAAGGACACCTTTGTTATTCTCATATGCTGAGAGGATATGTAAAAAATTTTCATGGTTTGCCACATAATTGATAGCTTTCATATCGGCAACCGATGCGTCGTTGTAAGTATAAGCCTCCGTAGCAGCAGGATTTCCGTTGTAACGCCTTAAAAGGCTAAAATGCTCCGCTATCCTGGAAGCATCTGATCGCGAGATATCCCGACTTCCTATTTCACGCCGCACTTCTGCCAGAGTAGCCAAATTCATATTTTCAATTTCATCAATTACTTCCATAAAATCTTTTCGCGACAGAAACCCTGCATATAGACCATTGAGATCGTTGAATGTGACTGGATTATTCCTGACCATCCTGTACAGGTTCAGCCCGTCCACCGTCCCCGACGGGTCTGCGCTCAGCCAGCGACCCGCCCACGGCTGATAATAACGGTAACCGTAGTAATACAGTCCGGTCGCATCCCGCTCTTTCCCTGAATAGCGGACAGTCTTATAGTCTGCCTCAGTCTGGCTGCGGGCGGCGAACAGGGCCGTTCCGCCATACGGGTAGTACTCCTCCTGGCTGATAAGCTCACCGCTGCCGTCCACCTCCAGCACGCTGCTGCCGGTCAGGTTGTCGTAGCTGTATCTCAGCGGGTCGTTGCTGCTGTCTGCTGGCTGCCCGCTTTCCCAGTGCAGTACCCGCACCTGCGCGCGTCCCGCTTCCCCCACGCAGATGACCTGCAGGTTTTCACTCTCTGTGTCTCCCGTATACGTCGTGTGCAGCTCCAGCCCCGGCAGGTAGACCACCCGCTGTGTCCGTGTACTGCCTCCGGTCAGCTGTGACGAAACCTTCACTGTTCGCTGGCTGCCCGCATCGTAACGGTAACTTTCGCTGTCATCTGCCGCCCCTTCCCGCGTTACCGGTGTCACTTTTTGCAGTTCCCCGCGGGGCGTCCAGACAAGCTCCTGACCCGGCAGGAGCTGCAGCTGTTCACCCCCGGCCTTAAACAGGGCATCCACCTCTGCCGGGTTTTCCGTGAGCGTGCTCAGGACTGCCCGGTTGCTGCGGTCACTGACCGTCAGGGTGGTGGTGTAACTGTTACCGCGCGCTGTGCTGTACCCGGGTCAGGTTTCCGGCCCGGTCATAGCTGTAGTTGCGGGTGTAATTCGTGTAGGTGGCATTATCGAAGGTGGTGAAATCAGGCAGGTCACTGGTCTGTTGTACGGCATTCGCCATCTCGCGCCCGGTGGCGCTCACCAGCTGGTAGAGGCTGTCGTAAGTGTACCTGTTTTCGGGCACCACTTCGGTATTGCGCCAGAAGCGGGTCTCCTCGGCATCGTTAGTGATAACCAGGATATTGCCCACCGGGTCATACTCGTAGCGCAAATCCTGCAGAACCTTCGCACCGGCGGCATGCCCGGCGGGACGTTCTGTGCTGACCTCCGTCAGGCGCTGGGTTTCCGGTTCATAGCGCCAGCTGGTCACCACACCGTTACCGTGCTCCTCACGCAGCTTCTGCCCGGCGGCGGAATACGTCAGGGATTTAACGATGACCTGCTCGCTTCCCCCCCGCAGCGTCAGCCAGCTTCCCTTCAGCAGCCCGGTCACATCAAAAGCCACGCGCTGCACATTACCCGTCGCATCCGTGGTGGTCAGCACCGTCCCGGTCGTATCCACCGTACTCAGGGTGGTGTACGCGTCTGCGTCCAGCATATCGTTCCACGCAGAACTGTCCCCGCCCTGCCAGTCCACCACGGTGTCCGGGTTATCCGCCTCTTTCAGCAACTGGCGGGTGACGGAAAGGAGGGCGCCATTAATGGAGCGGCTGCCGGTCTGCAGCAGACCGGCGGTGTCATACTGGCTGATAACCTGGCCCGCCAGATTGAAGTCCTGCGCTGCCACACTGTTGCCGGAATAGATCAGCCGCTCCGTCACCCGTGCCGCTTCACCAGCCTCCTGCTCCGTCATGGCAAGCAGGCGTCCCGGCAGGGACGCGTCTTCATACAGCCAGCGCTGCGTGACAGCCTGGCTACGGTCATTGCCGCGACCGATGGCATTCACCATCAGAAAGAGGCGCCCGGCGGCATCGTTCAGGGTAACGGAAGTACCGGCATCCGTACTCTCTGTACGCAGTGTGCTGCCACTCAGGTCAGGAAGGTAGATAGCGTTAACCTGCCCGGTATCAGCAAGCCGCGGGTCACTGCTCTGCGCCAGGCTGCCCCGAACGTCGAACCGGTGGCGGGTGATACGCTCATCGGTATCATCCGGCGTATCCGGATGGCGACACCAGCCGATGTCACGCACGACCAAACCACGGTTATCGATAATAGACACCAGCGGTGTTTTATTGAATAGCATAGTCATCTCCTGTAAGCAGTTACTATGGATGGAGAACCTTCGAACCAGAAGTTCAGGCAACGTGCAGAAAATCACGACAAGGAATGGCAAGACCAGTAAATTGTTCTTTACCGTTTGGCCTTACTTATTACTGTGTATTCGACGATAAGATAACGAGAGCCAAGGGTTTATCGTTTCACAATGCATATAATGGATTCTTGCATAAAAGTTCCGCAATCGCGTGAATTCAGGATGAAATATGCGATTTTCCCCTTGCCACATCCCCGGCCTGCCGCTAATATTCGTCCTCGTTGTCAACCACAACACTGCGTTCATAGCTCAGTTGGTTAGAGCACCACCTTGACATGGTGGGGGTCGTTGGTTCGAGTCCAATTGAACGCACCATTTTCTCTCAGTGCGTCCGTAGCTCAGTTGGTTAGAGCACCACCTTGACATGGTGGGGGTCGATGGTTCGAGTCCATTCGGACGCACCAGATTCAGTTAAATCTTCCCGGGTTCATCACCGCCATAGGGCTCAAGCAAAATAATGCCCAGTTGTTTCGCTTCAATCCCAATCGTATTCAGAATTGTAGCTGAATCCAGAAGCGACTCAGATTCAAGAGCAACACTAAATTCATCACTCGTTATCCGATCGCCAAATAGCATCAGGGCCGTGTCGCCATGTTGCCGGGAAGACCACTGCAAACCATGAGCTTCTGGGTAAGCGCTGTAGATCGCGAGCGAATACTCTTGTGTAAAGGGGTATTGATCGGGCAAAGAATCTAATAGCTCAGAACGCTTCACCCCCATTTTACGCAATGTTTTGGGGTTTAAATCGACCAGATTGAGATCGACATCCGGCGTAATAATGGAAAAAACTTTCCCTTTCAGCCTTGCGCAATCAAAAGGAAGTCCCGCCGAATCAACAGGCAGGTCATGAAAAAGCGTTTCCATAATCGCCACCCCACAGCTCACACCGCCATAAAGCGTAGACACGCCGTTACGCATTGGACTGAATCGGGCATTACCCAGCCCCGGATTAAATTGTGTTGCGGAGAATTGAGATGAGTGAATCCTGTAAATAGGTTTGCCGGCTGCCCAGAGAGTAAAATTAACCGCTAAATGAGCTTTTGGCGCAGGAACGCTTCTTACTACCGGCTCCTTGTCCTTCATCATCCATGGATCCCGCCATCGATTTCAGCCTGGGCCGCCTGCAATACCTGTTTCGGCATCGTTTTCAGTACATCTTTCGGCTTTTTACCCCCCAGCCAACCGTTAGCAGAACCAAACCAGATAGCCAGTCCCCAGGGTGTTTTTTTCTCACCGAATAAGGCGATGACCTGCTTGACTATCGGCATAGGGCGATACCCTTCATCAAGGGCATATTCCGGGTATTTATCTTTCCCGTTAATTTGCAAAGCAAAAATTCGCCCTGCCGCTTTCCAGCGATTGGGGCCAGCACTGGGATTGGTGTTGCTGAACTGCGCTTTAACTGACAGATCTTTTGCCGATAACCATACGGAATCAGCCAGAATGCGAGCATTAAGCTGTTCACGCATACGCTGCGCCCTGTCAGGATGAATATCATCCCGATCCACTGATTTCGCCTCTTCCATGAGGAGTGAGGTTTTATCAGTCTCTTCGCTCGGAGCTTTAATCCCCATAGAAGCAATGACAGCATTCACAGCCGCGTTCATCGCCACTTTAATTGTCTCATCAAAGTCCGTGTGGCGATCGTTGATTTTGCCTAAATCAATGACGATATATTCAGAATCAGCGCTTGTACTCAACGAATTCAGCTCAGCACCGCTAACTGTTTTAATGTCAAAGCGAGGTTCCACACGGCTGAGAGCGGTAGCTTTCATTCTCATCATTTACCCCTCCCGAAATGGATATATTGGTTATATTCATTATATAACCTGAACAAAATTTGTCACCTCTCTGGGAAAATTACTTTGCCACATCCTCAGCAACAGGCCTGCCGCACGGCCTGCTGCTTTATGCTGCAAATCAGGCCGCTAAGGTTTTCATATCGATCACAAAGCGGTATTTCACATCACTTTTCAGCAACCGTTCAAAAGCTTCATTGATCTCATCCATGCGGATAATCTCTGAGTCGGCAACGATATTGTGCTCACCACAGAAATCGAGCATCTCCTGTGTTTCAGCAATACCACCAATACACGACCCTGCAATAGCGCGACGCGCGAAAAGCATCGGTAATGTGCTCACCGTCGGTTCGACGTCGCCGACCAACCCAACAAACACCAGCGTACCGTCCAGCGTCAGCGTGGACATATAACCATTGATATCATGCGCGTAAGGCACGGTATCAATAATCAAATCAAACTTCCCTTTTACAGCTGCCATTTGCTGTTCATCGGTAGAGAGTACAACGTGATGCGCCCCGAGGCGGCGTGCGTCGCCCTCTTTACCCGGCGAGCGAGTGAAAAGCGTCACTTCAGCCCCCAACGCATATGCCAATTTTAACGCCATATGCCCCAACCCACCCAGACCAATGACCGCCACCTTGCTACCATTGGTCACACCCCAGTGGCGCAAAGGCGACCAGGTGGTTATCCCGGCGCATAACAACGGCGCAACGGATTTTGCATCCAGGTTCTCTGGAATACGTAACACGAAATCCTGCGAACAGACTATCGACTGCGAATAGCCGCCGTACGTTGGCCGGTGATCGTGACGGTCTATGCCGTTATAGGTCTGGATGTTGCCCTCTTCGCAATATTGTTCCAGCCCTTGTTTGCAGGGCGAACATTCGCGACAGGAATCAACCATACAGCCGACGCCTACCAGGTCTCCCGGTTTGAATTTATCCACCTGGGCGCCGACAGAAACGACGCGGCCAATAATTTCATGCCCGGGTACAATAGGATACTGGCTAAAGCCCCAGTCATTGCGCGCCTGATGAAGATCAGAATGGCAGACCCCACAGTAGTGGATATCAATTACCACATCATCGGGGCGGGGAGCGCGACGTTCAAAATGAAAAGGGGCAAGTGGAGCTTTCTCTGATTGTGCGGCGTAGCCAAGGACTTTCATTGTCATGATGTTTACTCCGGTTGTGATGTAGAGATGTTTGCTGTCAAAACTCCTTCTTCACAGCAACATCAGTATGACGTATTGCTCATCTCAGTTACGCTATTCAGCGCCTGTTTCCCTCTGATTGCTATCGGAAAATGAAAATGGTGAAAAGCTATTACAGATGAGTCAGTTGTGAGAGAGTATAAAAGCGAGATATTTCACTTTCCGAACACCTACAAATATTAGCGGAGAATGACGCAATGAATCATGTCCTGGTCGATGCTGCTTTCTTACATGAACTGGCCGATGCGGCAGATAAGCAGACACTGCCACGTTTTCGTTCACAGACAAATCTGCATGTGGGCAGCAAACCGAAAGAAGGGTATCGCTTCGATCCGGTGACCGATGCCGACCGCGAAGCCGAGCGCGTAATGCGTGAACTGATCAACTCGCGTTATCCTGAACATGCCATTATGGGTGAGGAGTTCGGTCAGACAGGCTCCGGCCCACTGCAATGGGTCCTGGATCCGGTAGATGGCACCCGCCCTTTTCTCTGTGGTTTACCGGTATGGGGAACATTGATTGGCCTGACGGTTGACGGTCAGGCACAGATGGGCATGATGGGACAACCTTTTACCGCTGAGCGTTTTTGGGCCGATGGCAAACAAGCCTGGCACCGCAGCCCGCAGGGAACAACGCAGCTGCACACTCGGCGTGATATCCCGCTGGAACAGGCGATTTTGCACACCACCTCACCTGAACCTGTCGCACGTTTCCCCGAGGTGAACTTTTCAGCCCTTGAGAAGCAAACCCTGATGATTCGTTATGGCGGTGAGTGTTATGCCATGGCAATGCTCGCGGCAGGTCAAATTGATCTCTGTTTTGAATTTGCCTTACAACCCTACGACATTGTTGCCCTGATACCGATCATAGAACAGGCGGGTGGCGTCGTAACCACGCTTAGCGGCGATCGCCCTGAAGCGGGTGGGCAGATCCTGGCCTCCGGTTGTCCACGACTTCACGAACAGGCGCTTAAAATCCTCAATAGTTAAAGGGTTACAGTTTTCCAATTCGCTGCCGATAAGCTTTATGTTTGCTGGCAGTGTTAAAAATGGCCTTGTGCTAACATAACACCCTGATAACACTTCGTTGTGAAAGTGCACAGAAGAATTTTGAAACGGTGTTTTCATTTTCCTTTTGTCCATTTTTCATCGTATAATGCCCGCCTATCCACTATTGAATGGTTTCAGCGGATTGAACTACAAAACGAAACATATTAATTACACCCTTCCCTGTTGGGCTGAAACTCAAGCACACATTACTCTGCACGCTTTTTTGATGTCACCTATCCTTAGTCAGTGGCATCGCTATTTTCGCAATACAAGTTTAACTCCGCAGCCGTGCGCTAACGGAGTATGTTTTCAATATCCTTCTCAACTCAAACTTAAAGACCATTAACTGTCATGAAAAAGACCAAAATTGTTTGCACCATCGGTCCAAAAACCGAATCCGAAGAGATGCTGGCGAAGATGCTGGACGCAGGCATGAACGTCATGCGTTTGAACTTCTCTCATGGCGACTATGCTGAGCACGGTCAGCGCATCCAGAATCTGCGCAACGTGATGAGCAAAACCGGTAAAAAAGCGGCGATCTTGCTGGATACCAAAGGTCCGGAAATTCGCACCATCAAACTGGAAGGCGGCAACGATGTCTCTCTGAAAGCGGGCCAGACTTTCACCTTTACCACTGACAAATCCGTTGTCGGTAACGAAAATATCGTTGCAGTCACCTATGAAGGCTTTACCAACGACCTGAGTGTGGGTAACACCGTGCTGGTTGACGATGGTCTAATCGGCATGGAAGTGACGGCAATTGAAGGTAACAAAGTTATCTGTAAAGTGCTGAACAATGGCGATCTTGGTGAAAACAAAGGCGTTAACCTGCCGGGCGTTTCTATCGCACTGCCTGCACTGGCGGAAAAAGATAAGCAGGATCTGATCTTTGGCTGTGAGCAAGGCGTTGACTTTGTCGCGGCATCTTTTATCCGTAAGCGCTCTGACGTCGTTGAAATCCGTGAACATCTGAAAGCTCACGGCGGCGAAAACATTCAGATCATCTCCAAAATCGAAAACCAGGAAGGCCTGAATAACTTCGACGAAATCCTCGAAGCTTCCGATGGCATCATGGTTGCGCGTGGCGACCTGGGTGTGGAAATCCCTGTTGAAGAGGTGATCTTCGCGCAGAAAATGATGATCGAAAAATGTATTCGCGCACGTAAAGTCGTGATTACCGCGACTCAGATGCTCGACTCGATGATCAAAAACCCGCGCCCGACCCGTGCTGAAGCCGGTGACGTAGCGAACGCGATTCTTGATGGTACTGATGCCGTCATGCTCTCTGGCGAGTCTGCAAAAGGTAAATACCCGCTGGAAGCCGTCTCCATTATGGCGACCATTTGCGAACGTACCGACCGCGTTATGACCAGCCGTCTGGATATCAGCAATGACAGCCGTAAACTGCGTATCACAGAAGCTGTGTGCCGTGGCGCGGTCGAAACTGCTGAGAAACTGGAAGCACCGCTAATTGTGGTCGCAACCAATGGCGGTAAATCTGCACGCGCAGTGCGTAAATATTTCCCTGATGCCACCATTCTGGCCCTGACCACCAACGAAGTCACCGCGCGCCAACTGGTTCTCAGCAAAGGGGTGATTCCGCAGCTAGTGAAAGAGATCTCCTCTACGGATGACTTCTACCGTCTGGGTAAAGAAGTCGCCCTGGAGAGCGGCCTCGGCAACAAAGGCGATGTTGTGGTCATGGTCTCTGGCGCGCTGGTTCCTAGCGGCACAACCAACACCGCTTCTGTTCACGTTCTGTAATAATAATTGACAATTTTGCATAATAAAAAGCGCCTTCATGGCGCTTTTTTTATTTTGCTCATAGCCTGGTGAAATAAAAAATCAAATCGGATTTTGCTATTTAATTACCATATTATCTAAGACGATTCCGATGAAACTGTGCTGTTTTCTCACGCATTTTTTAACCTTTAATTCAAAGTCGATGCTTCTTTGAGCGAACGATCAAATTTAAGTGGATTCCCATCAAAAAAATATTCTCAACCCAAAAAAGTTTGTGTAATACTTGTAACGCTACATGGAGATTAACTCAATCTAGAGGGTATTAATAATGAATCGTACTAAACTGGTACTGGGCGCGGTAATCCTGGGTTCTACTCTGCTGGCTGGTTGCTCCAGCAACGCTAAAATCGATCAACTGTCTTCTGACGTTCAGACTCTGAACGCTAAAGTTGACCAGTTGAGCAACGACGTGAACGCAATCCGTTCCGACGTTCAGGCTGCTAAAGACGACGCAGCTCGCGCTAACCAGCGTCTGGATAACCAGGCTCATTCTTACCGTAAGTAAGAGTACCTGTAATGAAATGGCGCACATTGTGCGCCATTTTTTTTGTCTCAACTCTTCTACTGTGTCGCCACTTCCCTCTCTTGTTGTGCATTTATGGCACTTGCCTCTGTATTGTGTTGCACCGATAACTCGCTCGCCGGAGGCGTTGATACACTTCTCGCAGGAATTGAGACCGGGTAGCCTGCACGTCGGTAGAGTGCTTTGTCGATGAGCAACTTATCGCCGCCAGACTGATTGATGAGGTTTGCCAGCACAGGAGAAAAGTTAATCGGCACTGTTTGTGTGTTCTGCTCCTCTGCCTGCGATAGCGGGCGATGCACTTCGATATAGTGGCGTCCATCTGGCTCAATCGCATATTTCACCGGTTCATTGATAATCGTCACCTTCGTCCCTGCCGGCACCTGCGCGAACAGAGCCTGAATGTCTGATGCATTCATGCGAATACAGCCTGAGCTGACCCGCAACCCGACACTGTCAGGGGCATTAGTACCGTGAATAAGGTACTCGCCATGACCTATGCCCAGACGTAAGGCAAAGCGCCCCAGCGGGTTGTTTGGCCCCGCCGGGACTACCGCAGGCAACTCTCTGCCTGCGGCAAGGGAGCGGGCGCGTATACCGGCTGTCGGTGTCCAGGTTGGATTGGGGATCTTCTGGCTGACACGCGTGACGGAAACGGGTGTCTCCAGCCCCTGGAGACCAATGCCAATGGGGTAGACCTGCACACTATTTTTATCCGGCGGGAAATAATAGAGCCGCAGTTCGGCAAGGTTGACCACGATACCCTCGCGCGGCGTATCCGGCAGCAGCATCTGCGAAGGGATCGTCACCACCGTACCCGGCTTCGGCACGGGTGCGATGGTATCATTGGCTTCTATCAGTAACATTGCCGCTGTATCAAAATGGCGGGCAATGGCCTGCAAATTTTTATCCCCTGCCTGGACGGTGTAAGTTTGGTTCTGACCAATAAGGCGGCTACCGTTTTGCCCTAAGGGATACTCTACTGCAAAGCCAGTTTGCAGTGCGCTAAACACACCGAGAACAGAGAAGACAATAAGAGATGCGCGTTTCATACTGAGGTTCCTGTAATTACCGGCAATACGCCAGAAAGCTGAAGATCCAACGAGGCGACAAGCGCCTCGCATAAACAGGATGAAAGGGATATTTTGAGTTTAGCTAAGGTTGGCGGCTTTAGCGCGAATGGCGCGAATCATCGCTTCCAGCCCTTGCGAACGTGAGGGGGTGAGGTGTTGAGTAAGGGATAATTTTTCGAACCATGGACGCACATCGAAGGCCACAATATCCTGCGCGGTCATCTGTTGGTAGAGCGCAAAGACAATCGCGATTAGCCCCTTGACGATTGCCGCATCGCTGTCACCAGCCAGTTCAATAATGCCGGCCTCATTACGCTGCATCACAATCCATACCTGGCTCTGGCAGCCCTGGATAAGATTCTCCGGGCTATGCGCCTCGGTGCTCAGTTCAGGCAGGCGCTGCCCCAACTCAATAATATAGAGATACTTCTCTTCCCAGTTGGCACAGCGGCCAAAATTACGCAGCAACTTGTCTTTATCTGGTAAAACAGCCATGTTTGCCTCTCTGTTAGCCCAGCAACTGATGAATACGCTTCAGCCCAGCTACCAGACGATCCACCTCTTCTTTTGTATTGTACATTGCCAGCGACGCTCGACACATCGCGGGCACATTGTAGAATGCCATCAGCGGCATAGCGCAATGATGCCCGGTTCGCACCGCGATACCGTAATTGTCAAGGAAACTGCCCACATCATAGGCATGGTGTTTACCAAGATTAAAGGCAATGACCCCCTTGCGTTGCATCGGACCGTACAGTGTGAGGTCCGGGACCTCCGCCAGTGCGTTTAACGCATAGCGCATCAGCATCTGCTCATATTCGCCAATCGCCTCCAGCCCCAGGGAACCGACATATTCGATAGCCGCGCCGAGGCCAATAATCCCCCCCGTATTTGGCGTGCCGGCTTCAAAGCGCCAGGGCGCTTTGGCGTAGGTCGTGCCTGCAGTCAGACTAACGGTGGCAATCATTGAACCGCCCCCTTCCCATGGCGGCATCTCTTGCAAGATAGCCTCTTTGACATAAAGAATGCCAATGCCGGTGGGACCATAAAGTTTATGCCCGGAAAAGACGTAGAAGTCGCAGTCCAACGCCTGCACATCTGTGCGGTGGTGCATTACCGCCTGAGCGCCATCCACCAGCACTTTTGCTCCGACCTGGTGCGCCTGCTGGATGATTTCTGCGACGGGGTTTTCACTGCCCAGCACATTCGAGATATGAGTAATCGCAACCAATCGCGTGCGCTCATCCAGCAATGCAGGCAATTTTTCCAGTTGCAGTGTGCCATCCTGGTTGAGGGGAATGACCCGCAACTGGGCGCCGACACGCTCGCACAACATCTGCCAGGGCACGATATTAGCGTGGTGTTCCATGGTGGTGATGATGATGTTATCGCCCGCGTGTACCTGACTGTTGCCCCAGCTATTGGCGACCAGGTTGATCCCCTCCGTGGTTCCACGGATAAATACCAGTTCCTCTGGCTGTCGGGCATTAAGGAATGTCGCCGCCTGCAGGCGAACATTTTCCATCCGCTGAGTCGCTTCCGCACTCAGGGTATGAATACCCCGGTGCACCGCGGCATAGCCGTGACGGAAAAATTCCGCTTCGGCATCAATGACCTGATTTGGCTTTTGCGCACTGGCAGCACTGTCGAGATACGCTAACGGCTGCCCGTTCACTTCACGTTGCAGTACCGGAAAATCGGCGCGCACTCTTTCAATGGGAAAACTCATACTACGCCCCCTGCAGGCGCTGGCTGATTCGCGCCAGGACCTGCTGTTTCAGCGCTTCGTCGCTAATGGCTTCCGTCAGTTCAGCGGCAAACGCGTGGATAATCATTTTTTGTGCGGCCTGTTTGTCAATCCCGCGCGAACGCAGATAAAACATCTGCTCATTGTCAATACGCCCCACCGTCGCGCCATGACTGCATTTTACGTCATCGGCGTATATCTCCAGTTGCGGCTTCGTATCCACCTCCGCCAGTCGCCCGAGGAGTAGATTGTTGTTCGTCATCTGACCATCTGTTTTAATCGCATGTTGTGCGACATTGATCAGGCCATTAAACACCGCTCGGCCTTTATCGCTGACGATGGTCTTATGCAATTGCCGACTGGTGCCGTACCCTTTATTGTGCGCAAGCCAGGTGCGCGTATCGCACACTTCTGATTTTACTGGCATCGCCAGGCTGTTGATATTTAGCTGGGTATTTTCGCCATCTAACTGCGTGCTGGTATTATGCCGTAGCACTGCGCCACCCAGCAGGAAGCTATGACTGCGGGCAGTTGCATCCGCAGCCAGTGAAATATCGTTATGGGCGAAGTGGTAACTGGCGGGGTTTTCAAAAGCCAGTTTCACATGCTGTAGCTGCGCATTTTCCGCGACGTTGATCGTCAGGCGCGCCCCGGTGAAGTGCCGATGGTCGTTGAGGCTGACATAGTGTTCATACACCGTCGCCTGCGCTCCCTGTTCCAGTTCAAGATGATGGCGGTAGTGGGCCGTGTTCAACTCTTCGCCCACTACTCCCTGCGTGATATGCATCAACAGCAAAGGCTTCGCAGGCCGCTGGTTACGCGCCACGCGGATATAAGTCACATTCTGCGCCAGGCTCTCAGTCAGATGCAGGAACACTTCTGATTGTAATGGCGCAGGCAATTGTTGGCGGGCGTCGCCCAGCGTCACTTCAAAACCGGAACCCGCGGTATCATCGCTGAGTGCCGCATTAAATTGCCCGTCAACAAAGATCAGTCGCACGGCATCCAGCGGCAACGCCAGCGCATCGCGCTGTTGCGCGTCGATACTAGCGCTGGTAATAACAAACTGGTTATTGAGCAAACCATCCAGCGGTGTGTATTTCCAGTTCTCATGTTTGCGCGAAGGCAACCCCAGGCGCAATACCTGCTGCAGATGCTGTTGTGCTACTTCTGAACGTGCACCGCCCTGCTTTTCGAACAAGTGATGCCATTGTTGCAGCACGTTACTGCTGTTCGGTAAGCCAGCCATAACCCTGCTCCTCCAGTTGCTTAACCAGCGTGAAATCACCGGATTTCACGATGCGCCCCTGATACAGCACATGTACAAAGTCTGGTTTAATGTAATCCAGGATGCGCTGGTAGTGCGTGACGATGATAAAAGCGCGGGTTTCATCGCGCAGTGAGTTCACCCCATCAGCAACAATTTTCAACGCGTCAATATCAAGCCCGGAATCGGTCTCATCAAGGATACAGAGTTCTGGCTCCAGTACGGCCATCTGCAAAATATCATTACGTTTCTTTTCGCCACCGGAGAAACCAACATTCACCGAGCGAGTCAGCAGATCTTCAGGCATTTTCAATAGCTTGATTTTCTCTTCCATAAGATCCTGGAAATCAAAGCGATCCAGCGCCTCCTGTCCTCGATATTTACGCACTGCGTTAAGCGCCGTTTGCAGGAAAAACTGATTACTGACCCCAGGAATTTCCACCGGGTACTGGAAGGCCATAAACAGCCCTTCTCCGGCGCGATCCTCCGGGGAGAGCTCCAGTAAATCTTTACCTTTGAACTCTACACTACCATGGGTAACTTCATAATCTTCGCGTCCGGCAAGGGTGGCAGAGAGGGTGCTTTTCCCTGAGCCGTTAGGCCCCATAATGGCATGGACTTCACCCGGTCGAACATTGAGGCTCAGACCACGCAAGATCTCTTTATCTTCTACGCTTACCTGCAAATCTTTAATACTTAACATTGCTTATCCTTCAATTCTTAACCGACGCTGTGTTCAAGGCTGATAGCCAACAGTTTTTGCGCTTCAACAGCAAATTCCAGCGGCAGCTCAGAGAAGACATCTTTACAGAAACCATTAACGATCATGGAGATGGCATCATCTTCACTGATACCTCGTTGCAGGCAGTAGAACAGCTGATCCTCGCCAATTCGCGATGTGGTGGCCTCATGCTCTAGCTGCGCACTGTTATTACGACACTCCACGTACGGGAAGGTGTGGGCACCACAGTCAGCGCCAATCAGCATGGAATCGCATTGGGTAAAGTTACGCGCATTAGTCGCCGTGGGCATAATCTTCACCAACCCGCGATAGCTGTTCTGGCTATGCCCGGCAGAAATACCCTTGGAGATAATGGTCGACTTGGTATTCTTACCTATATGGATCATCTTGGTGCCCGTGTCGGCCTGTTGATGCCCGCTGGTTAGCGCTACGGAGAAGAATTCACCAATAGAGTTATCACCACGTAGAATGCAACTTGGGTATTTCCAGGTAATAGCAGAGCCGGTTTCCGACTGCGTCCACGACATTTTGCTATTTTCCCCTTCACACAGGGCGCGCTTGGTAACAAAGTTCAGAATACCGCCAGTGTTGTTATCGCCAGGGAACCAGTTTTGCACCGTCGAGTATTTCACTTCGGCATCTTTATGGATAATCACTTCCACAACGGCCGCATGAAGCTGATAACTGTCACGTACGGGTGCCGAGCAGCCTTCGATATAGCTTACGTAGCTACCCTCATCAGCCACCAGGATGGTGCGCTCGAACTGACCTGTTTTCTCTGCATTAATACGAAAATAGGTAGACAGCTCCATCGGACAACGCACCCCTTTGGGTATATAGATAAAGGTGCCGTCAGAAGCGACCGCCGCATTGAGTGCGGCGAAAAAGTTGTCATTAGACGGGACTACCGTCCCTAAGTATTTTTTCACCAGCTCAGGGTGTTCATGTATCGCTTCACCGAATGAACAGAAGATGATTCCCTGTTCCGACAATTTTTCACGATAGGTTGTGGCAACAGAGACGGAGTCAAAAATGGCGTCGACCGCCACCTCTTTACCTTCGCGAACCGGTACCCCAAGCTGATTGAAAGCCGCTTCAACTTCATCCGTTAAATAGCTGTTCGCCCCCGTTTGCTGTACAGCGCCTGGTTGCGAAACGCAGTTGTCATCGCAGTTACCGCAAGAAGGGGCGGAATAGTAACTGTAGTCCTGATAATTCAACTTATCGTAATGGGCCTTCAGCCAGTGTGGTTCTTCCATCTCCAGCCACGCCCGATAGGCGTTGAGGCGAAATTCGAGCATCCACTCCGGTTCGTTGCGCTTCGCCGAGATGGCGCGCACAACCTCTTCATTAATCCCTTTTGCCAGCTCATCAGTGGTCAGCTTAGTGAAGAAACCCTCTTTATAATTAAGGTTGCCGGTCCAGATTTTGACATCGTCAGTTGCTTCTGTATTACGAGACATAGTACCGCCTATACCCCAAAGCTTTCACCACAACCACATTCGTGCTGGGCTTTAGGATTATGAAATTTGAAGATCTGGTTTAAGCCTTCGCGCACATAATCCACTTCCGTACCGTCAATAAACGGCATAGCTGCAAGTGGCACATATAATCGCGCACCGTCGGATTCATACAGAAGATCATCGGCATTCGGCTCGGTGACGGTATCCAGCACATAGCCAAAGCCAGCGCAGCCGGTCTGTTTAATACCCAACCGCACGCCCAGTACGCCGCTCTGCTTACTGATCAGCGCTCTAATATGTTCCGCAGCGGCTGGCGTCATGGTAAGTCCACGCCAGGTGAACTCTTGCGGATTAAATGTTTCCATAGCTTTACCTCGTCATCTGAACTGCAGGGCATAACGCTATGTTAGTGATAATGATTATCACTTCAACCTCTTTTCCGAAGGGTTATTCCTCCGGTGCCCTTTTTCCGCTGTCTGCTATAAGCATAGACGTTGTTGAATGGCTTTAAAGGCGTGTTAAAAATTGTTTACTATTTTGATAAATAATAACTTTATGCATGGGGACATTAACAAGGAGCATAAAAATGAAAGATGTATAGGTAATACCTATTTATGAGATAGGGCAGTACATTTATATCCCCAATTAGCAGGGGGTAATTGGCTGGAAAAGGTGATGGCATAAATGACTACGACAAATACATTGATATAACTAATGTATTGAATAACATAAACCAGCGTAACTACGCTGAAATTGGGATTTTGCCATCTTATTCTCACTGAAAGCTTCATGTATGCTTTAGTGTTATTCATGTTGCGCTAAACGTAACGTACCATCAAACACGGAGAGTATTGATGAACAGCCAACCCAGCATGTCATTTTTAGACGTAGGATCAGGGTTTCCAGTCTTGTTAGGCCACAGTTATCTTTTCGATAAAACCATGTGGGCGCCGCAGATTGAGACATTAGCCAGCCACTTTCGCGTTATCGCCCCTGATCTGTGGGGCCATGGACATTCCCCCTCGCTACCCGTATCAACCCGCACAATGGCCGATTTAGCAGCGGATCATTTGGCATTAATGGAATCTCTGGATATCAATAAATTCGCCATTGTCGGCTTGTCTGTCGGGGGAATGTGGGCGGCAGAACTGGCGGCATTGGCGCCACAACGCGTCCAGGCGCTAATGTTATTTGATACCTTCGTCGGTGCAGAAACCGAAGAGGCATGGGAGGATTACGCAAAAATGCTCGATGGCCTGCAAATCATCGGGAAAGTAACTTCACCGTTACTGGAATATGTGGTGGCGCAATTTTATTCTGACTACGCCCAGGAAGAGGATGTCGAGCAGCTAATCAACCACCTTTGCGCATTAACCCCTGAGCAGTTGCGTACCAATATTATTCCTCTCGGTAAACTGATTTTCGGCAGACCAGACCGCATGTGCTTACTCAATGCGATTAAATGCCCGGTGCATATCGCCACAGGCGAACTGGATTTACCACGTCCTCCGGTGGAGGGGCGCCTGATGGCCGAAGAGTTGGGGTGTGATTTCACGTTGATTCCAGATGCCGCACATATCAGCAACCGGGAAAACCCACTCTTTATTTCACGACTGATCGTCAATTTCCTGTCGCGGCATTTGCAGTTTTCCCCCCTTCCCGCATAAGCATCAATGGCGAAGAGAATGCATCCCCCTCTTCGCCATCGCGTCAGCGATTAAAAGCGAGAAGACGTGCTAACGGGTTTCAATTCAGTGGCTGCCCTTCGTTTTCACGCGTGCAGATAATAGCTTTCTTATCGGTATGATTGTTATCAGCATAAAAGAACGCTTTTTTCCCGCTGGAAAGCTGCGTGATGATATGAATAGCGGCCCAGTTCGTCTGCGGATTCTGATCTTTGCTATCGGTAAAGAGTAACATACGTCCACTGTACTGTTCGGAGATATCGAACGGTTTCTCCTGCGGTTGCGTATAGAGACGACCATTGACGGTAAGCCCATCCGGTGCAACCACTGCGTTATATTCGTCACACTGGAGATGAATACCCGCAGCCAGTGAAGACGCGGCGAATGCCGCAAAAAAAGTGCCAACAATAAACCTGACCATAGTTTCCCACACTCTGATTATTAAAAACTGACGCCAAACGCAAAACGCCCCGTAATGGGGCGCTGGTAAAAATTTTAGTTATAGAGCGAAGGCTCACCGACGGGCCGGGTTTTAAAACGGCGATGGATCCACAAATATTGTTCCGGTGCGCGCAAAATTTCACGCTCAATAACTTTATTCATATAGCTTGCAGCCGCAAACTCATCTTTAGCCGGGTAATCCTGTAGTGCCGGACCAATATGTAATGAGTAACCGGAACAGTCATCTTTACGCACCATCGTGACCGTCAGCATTTTTGCCCCGGAAAGTCGCGACAAGACAAAGGTTCCGTTAGTGGTCGCTGCATTCTGTACGGAGAAAAACGGCGCGAAGATACTGCCCTTACGGCCATAATCCTGATCCGGAGCAAACCATACGGCTTCACCCTGCTTGAGTGCGTTTACCAGCCCTTTCAGGTTGCGCCTGTCAATCATCGATTTATTTGAGCGCATCCGCCCGCGGGTTTGTACCCACTCCATCAACGCATTATTGTGTGGACGGTAGGTTGCCATCATCGGCTGGCACAGCCCCATTACGCGACCGCCCAGCTCCAGGGACATAAAATGTACCCCGACCACCATCACACCCTGCTGGCTGGCCTGAGCCTTCTGCAAATGCTGATAACCTTCGACATCAAACCAGCGGCGTACCCGGCTGTCGGACCAGAACCAGGCCATACCCGTTTCGATTAAGCCCATGCCTAACGACTTAAAGTTTTTTGCGATCAGCACTTCACGCAGATGCTCAGACATCGCGGGAAAGCAGAGTTCCAGATTACGGCGAGCGATGCGTTCGCGGCGTTGCAGGAATGGACGAGAACAGCGCCCAAGCCCTGCCCCAAGACGGGCAAGAATCGGATAGGGAAGTTGAACCAGCAGCCAGAGTAGCCCCAGCCCCCCCCATGTCACCCAGTGACGCGGGTGCAAAAATGCTAATTTAAACGATTTCATCATTGTGACCTTAATGCTTCGATTTCGTAGCGCTTAAGGAGGCAATGAATCGCTTCATCAAGTCATTATGCGTTACAGCCAATTCGCATACCGACTAAGCGGAGCGATATATAATGCAGAACATGATAGCACAAAGGGTTAAAAATCAATGTCAAGAAAAGAGAATAAAGTATGAAGATTTGCGACTGATAGCCTGCCGAAGCAGGCTCAAATTATCGCGGTAGTCAGCCGTGAAGAGCAGCACAGCCGGGTATGTTCATCAAAGATATCTATTTGCCACACCTGGTGGCGCCCGCCGATATGCAGCGCGCGACAAATGCCGCGCACACGCCCGCTGGTCACAGAACGCAGATGGTTGGCGTTCACCTCCAGCCCCACAACTTTCTGATCGCCGCTGGAACAGAGATATCCCGCAACCGAACCGAGCGTTTCCGCCAGCACCACCGACGCACCACCGTGCAGTAAACCAAATGGTTGCTGCGTACGGGCATCCACCGGCATTGTTGCTTCCAGCGCATCATCACTGATGCGCTCAAAGCGGATATCCAGCAAACCCACCATGTTGCCTTCCCCCATCGCATTCAGGGCTTCCAGTGTCACTGTACGTTTCCAGATCATCCGAGTATCTCCAGTAATGCCTGCAACGGATGGCGCACACCGTTGCCTTCAATGCGTTTAACCTGGCTGCGGCAGGAGTACCCTGTCGCCAGACAGCGATTACGCGGTAAACGCTGCATCGCCTGATGCCAGGATAACTCATAAATGCCGAGAGAGTTGGCATGATTTTTCAGCTCATGACCATAAGTCCCTGCCATACCGCAGCACCCAACGTTCACATTCACCAGCGGGGCGCCAAAATGGGAGAAAATAGCCGCCCACTGCCCTGGCGCCCCAGGTAGTGCAGTCACTTCGGTGCAGTGACCGAACAGATACCACGGTTCTCCACTAACCGTCCGGGTTTCAAGCTCATTCAGCACCGCCTGCAACCATTCATGCACAAGTTGCACATGAAAATCGCCGCGCTTGTCGCCAAGGGTGAGCTTGTACTCATCGCGATAACAGAGCACCAGCGCCGGATCGACACCCACCATCGGCATCGACAATTGCGCCACACGGTTAAGAAAATCAGCGGTTTTTTGCGCCGTTTTAGCAAAGCGATTGAGAAAGCCCTTAATATGTTGCGCCTTGCCATTGGGTGAAAAGGGTAACAACACAGGCTGGAAGCCCAGCTTTTCCACCAGCAGCATAAAATCGGCAACAACTTGTGCATCGTAATAACTGGTAAATGGATCCTGCACCACCAGCACGGTTTTCGCTTTTTGCTCGTCATCTAACGCTTCGAGTTGTTCCAGCGTCAGATTTGCTGTGCGATGCCCCACCATCTGCCGCTGTAGCGACGGCGCAGACAGCAGCGGCAGATCCACCATGCCAATATGTTTTGCCGACAACGTGCGTACCCATGGTTGGCTCATAAAGAAGTTAAACGTCTTCGGGGCACGCGCCATTAGCGGCGCATAGCTTTCTACCGTCGCCACCAGGTGATCGCGCACCGGGCGCAGATAGCGACTGTGGTACAACTGCAAAAAACGCGAGCGGAACTCAGGTACATCGATTTTTATCGGGCACTGTGTAGAACAGGCTTTACAGGCCAGGCAGCCGGACATCGCCTCTTTTACTTCATGTGAGAAGTCATACTCTCCCCGCTTCGCGTGCCAACTATTGCGAGTGCGTTCAATCAGCGTACGCAGGCTGGCGCGTTTTTCCGGCAGTTCTTTTTCCAGCTTACCCGGATCAATGCCGCGATCTGCCAGCAGACGCAACCACTCACGCACCAGCGTCGCGCGCCCTTTCGGTGAGTGAATACGGTTCGCGGTAATTTTCATCGATGGACACATCGGGCTTTTGACATCGAAATTAAAACAGAGTCCGTTACCGTTACACTCCATCGCCCCCCGCCATGAAGTCCGCACGGCGAGCGGGATCTGCCGGTCAAGGGTGCCACGCTTGGCATCGTCCACCTGTTTCATCGGTGCATCTACCCCTTCAGGAGGACAGATTTTACCGGGGTTCAGGCGGTTATCGGGATCAAAAGCGGCTTTAATTTTGCGCAATTCACCATAGAGCTGTTCGCCAAAAAAAGCCGGGCTATACGCCGCGCGAAACCCTTTCCCGTGCTCGCCCCACAGCAACCCACCATATTTTGCGGTTAGCGCCACGACTTCATCAGAGAGGGTTTTCATCAACATTTCTTGTTGCGGATCGCACATATCCAGCGCCGGGCGCACATGCAGCACCCCGGCATCAACGTGCCCAAACATGCCATAACTCAAGCCATGACTATCAAGCAGCGCACGAAACTCAACGATATAATCCGCCAGATGTTCCGGCGGCACGCAGGTATCCTCAGCAAAAGGAATCGGTTTCGCCGCCCCTTTGGCATTGCCTAACAGACCAACCGCCTTTTTTCGCATGGCATAAATGCGCTCAATGCCTGTCAGGTCTTCACACACCTGCCAGCCGATAATGCCGCCCTCGCCATTCGCCATCAATGTATCAAGCCGCTGGCAAAGCGACAGTACCTGGGCATCGATCAGCGGTTGGTCATCCCCGGCAAATTCAACAATGTTCAACCCAAGCATGGTTTTATCGGGGACATCGGTGATCAGTTCTTTTACTGAATGCCAGACAATATCTTCCCGCGCCAGATTGAGCACTTTTGAATCGACGGTTTCTACTGACAACGCGCGAGCTTCAACCATAAACGGCGCATTGCGCAGCGCTGAATCAAACGAATCATATTTGATATTAACCAGACGGCGCACTTTCGGCAGCGGGGTGATATCGAGGCGAGCCTCGGTAATAAATGCCAGCGTCCCTTCCGAGCCAGTAAGCACCCGAGTGAGATCAAATTCCGTCATCTCATCATTAAAGACATGACGAAGATCGTATCCGGTCAGGAAGCGGTTAAGCTTCGGAAATTTTTCTAGGATCAACGGCCGGTTATCACGACAGCGCTCCAGCACCGTTTTATAGATACGCCCAATAGTCGTTCCGGCATTGCCCAGCGTCTCGGCCAGCGCCACCGGCATAGGCTGAGTATCAAGAATATCGCCCCCCATCAGCACGGCGCGAACGCCAAGCACATGGTCGGACGTTTTACCATACACCAGCGAGCCCTGGCCGGAGGCGTCAGTATTGATCATCCCCCCTAGTGTTGCCCGATTGCTGGTAGAGAGTTCCGGCGCAAAAAAATAACCGTATGGTTTGAGAAACTGATTGAGCTGATCTTTGATTACCCCCGCTTCGACACGCACCCAACCCTCTTGCGGATTGATTTCGATAATGCGATTCATATAGCGGGACATATCAACAATGATACCCTGGTTCAGCGCCTGACCATTGGTCCCCGTGCCGCCGCCGCGTGGCGTAAAGACCAGCGAACGAAATCGCTCTTGTGCCGCCAGACGGGTAATCAGCGCGACATCAGAGGTTGAACGAGGGAAGAGCACGGCGTCAGGTAAGAGCTGATAGATACTATTGTCCGTCGCCATCGTCAACCGGTCGGCATAACTGGTGGCGGTGTCGCCGGTAAAACCTTGTTGCTCAAGTGCTTGCAAAAAATTCAGCACCAGTTGAACGACGCCTGGTGCCTGAGAAATCTGTGGGATCATTACGCTTGACCCTGTCTGATGGTGAGTGTTGTGAATATTTTATGATTTATTTACCGCGTTCATCGTTGTATCACAATTTTTTCTTATCTGCCCCAGAGAATTAAAAGCTGAATCGGGCTGGGCAAATAAGCCGAAATCATTGATCATGATCATGATGATTTCCGCCCCACCGACTTTACGGATACGAAAAGGTGAGTAACAGATATGGTTGATCAACGTCAGTCCAGGGATGTACCGCAAATACTGCTGTCGGTACTATTTTTAGCCATCATGATCATCGCCTGCTTGTGGGTGGTGCGACCTTTTATACTCGGCTTCGCATGGGCAGGAACAGTAGTGATCGCCACCTGGCCGCTGCTGCTGTGCCTACAACGCCTGCTGTTTGGCCGCCGTTCGTTAGCGGTAGTGGTAATGATGATACTGCTAATTCTGCTGTTTATTATCCCCATAGCCTTGCTGGTGAACAGTCTGGTAGACACCAGCGGCCCGGTTATCCATGCGGTAACCACTGGAGCAATGTCGCCGCCTGATCTGGCCTGGTTAAACAGTATTCCTTTAATAGGCAGCAAGCTTTACACCGGCTGGCATAACCTGCTGGATATGGGCGGCAGCGCCATTGTGACGAAAGTGCGCCCTTATATTGGCACCACCACCACTTGGTTTATTGGCCAGGCTGCCCATATTGGCCGCTTTATGCTGCACTGCGGTCTGATGCTGCTGTTTAGTGCCTTACTGTACTGGCGAGGCGAACAAGTCGCGCAAGGCATTCGCCATTTCGCAGTACGCCTGGCAGCGCAGCGTGGTGACGCGGCAGTATTATTGGCCGGTCAGGCCATTCGCGCAGTCGCCCTCGGGGTAGTTGTCACCGCATTAGTCCAGGCGGTGTTGGGCGGTGTCGGCCTGGCGGTTACCGGTGTTCCCTACGCAACATTATTTACCGTCGTGATGTTAATAACTTGTCTGGTACAGCTCGGCCCATTGTTAGTGCTGGTTCCCGCCATAATTTGGCTCTACTGGAGTGGCGATTCCACCTGGGGCACCGTGTTGCTGATCTGGAGTTGCGTGGTCGGCACGCTGGATAACTTTATTCGCCCGGTACTGATTCGGATGGGGGCTGACCTGCCGCTGATACTTATTCTGTCTGGCGTTATCGGTGGGCTGGTAGCCTTCGGGATGATTGGCCTGTTTATCGGCCCGGTACTGCTGGCTGTGTCCTGGCGACTATTTTCAGCATGGGTGAACGAAGCCCCTCTGCCGCAAACAATTCCTGACAATGCGCTTAACAATGCGCGAAATTTAGATAACTCATCGCACTAAGAATCTTTTCGTGTCCTCCCCCGACAGGGAGAGGACACTTCCCTCATTGATTATTAAGAATTACTTATCTTTTCTCCGACGTTTTTCTGGTCTGCCCCCTTTGTTCGCCGCAGAATGCACTGTCTGACACGCAAAATCTTCACATTTGTTAAACTAATGAGACGAATCTGATCGACGCAAAAATTCCTCATGCCTACTATTAGCTCAAGGTTATAGATCAACACCTTGATTTATAAGCATGGAAATCCCCTGAGTGAAACAACGAATTGCTGTGTGTAGTCTTTGCCCATCTCCCACGATGGGCTTTTTTTTTATCTACGATTCAAACGGGGACAACCTCACAACGGCTCATCATTTGCCATGTTGTTGGTAACACATGTGTTTCTCCACTGGCATTGACGGTTACCGTACCGCGAATATCGCCAGATGAAGCGCCAATGCGTATTTCAAACTCCCCTGGTTCAACGATACGTTTACCGTCCCGGCGGGTAAAATTGAGCATATCAACAGGCACGGTGAAGGTGAGCAATGCCTTTTCACCTGGCGATAGTGCCACACGTTGAAAGGCTTTTAGCTCCTGCACCGGGCGCACCATCGACGCCACTTTATCGCGTACATAGAGCTGCACGACTTCGCTGCCGCTGCGTTCACCGCTATTTTTTACTTCTACCCTGACCTTAATTTCGCCATCTATTGCCACATCCGTTGTCAATAGTTCCGGCGCACCATAGTCAAACCGAGTCCAGCTCAGACCATAACCAAACGGGTAGCGCGAACCAAAATGGAAGGCAAACGGCGTACCGCCGCTCTTCAATTTATGGTTGTAGTAATAAGGCATTGCCCCCGCGCTTTTTGGCACACTAACCACCAGCCTTCCCTGCGGCTCAGTGCGACCGGTCAGCACATCGGCAATAGCCCAGCCGCCCTCCTGACCCGGTGCCCATGCCATCAACCAGGCTGCGACACGCGACTCAAGCCCCTGAAGGTTATAGGGCCGACCGCCAGTCATCACCACAACCACGGGTTTACCCGTTTCTACCAATGCCTCTAGCAGTTGCTGTTGCACGCCAGGCAGTGTCAGGCTATCCGTGTCGGAACCCTCGCCAACAGTTCCACACTGGAAAAGCCCGGCCAGATCGCCCACGCAAGCAATCACCACCTCACTCTCCTGCGCTACGCGCACCGCTTGCGGGATCAGGCTGCTATCCATCGACACAGGTGAATGCTGTATTGGCTTGCCGGAAGAGTCCCCAGGAAACACCGGCGCGCCCGCAGTGCGTTTTTCGATAATATGGCATCCCTTTGCATAACGAACGTTCTCTTCGCCGAGCATCTTACGTAGCGCGGTTAGCGGCGTGGTAACTTGCGATGTCTCCTCCTGCATATCACTGATGATCAGGTGCACCGGAAAGCTATAACCGCTTAACATTGCTAGCGGATCGTCCGCCGTCGGGCCGATCACTGCCAGCCGGGGCGAACCGCTAAGCGGCAGCACACCTCTGTTTTCTAAAAGCGTCAGCGAGCGCGCCGCCACTTCTCGAGCCACTTGTCGTGCTTCATCGGTTTGTAAGCGGATAGTCTGCTCATCGGTATAAGGCTGCTCAAACAGGCCAAGACGAAACTTCATTGTCAGGATACGGGCGACTATCTCGTCAACTTTTGCCATAGTGATAAGCCCGCGCTCCAGCGCCTGTGCCAGATGCCTGGCGCAGTCATCTTTCGGCAACTCGATATCCAGCCCGGCATTAAACGCCAGCGCTGCGGACTCTGCCGCATCGTGGCTCACGCCATGATGCTGATGAAGCAGGCTAACGCCGCCGTAATCAGCAACAATCAGGCCATCGAATCCCCACTGCTCGCGCAGCACTGTGGTTAAGAGAAAATGGTCACTATGGCCAGGCTGGTTATCGATATCATGATAAGCAGGCATTACCGATCCGGCTTTCGCCAGCTTTACCGCCATCTCGAAGGGCAACAAAAACGTATCGTTGAGTTCACAAAAACCAAGGTGGACTGGCGCATGGTTGCGCGCACCTTCGCTAAAAGAGTGCCCAACATAATGCTTTAGTGTCGCCAGCATATCACCCTGCACACCCTGTAACCCTTCGACATATGCGCAAGCCATTACCCCTACTAGCCAGGGATCTTCACCGAAAGTCTCTTCCGTGCGCCCCCAGCGTACATCGCGGGAGACATCAAGCACCGGGGCCAACCCCTGCTTGCAACCTGTCGATCGCGCTTCCAGACCAATCTGCTGCGCGGCGCGTTTCACTAACAGCGGATCCCATGTCGAACCATAGTTAAGCGATGAGGGAAACAGCGTGGCGTCTTTGCATAACAATCCCACCAGGCACTCCTCATGAAAAAGCGCAGGAATACCCAGCCGCGTCTCTTCAACCACTGTTTTTTGTAACCGGTTGGCCGCACGTACACCTTTTTTAGCATCAACAATATGCGTTCCCAGTGGGCGCGTTATCTGCCCCACCCCCATTTTTAGCCGCTGCGCCAGCGTCTTTTGCATACTGATACCGGCGAATTCATCACTCACATCACTGCGCTCGCGATGTTCGCCATTTTCAGCCAGTACCAGCCATAACGCAGACATCTGGGCAAATTTCTCTTCGTTGGTCATACGTGCCAGCAGGTCGGCTACCCGTTCAGCGACGGGACGATTGGGATCCTTATAAATTACAGTCATCAATGTACTCCTGGATTGCTTGAATTGAGGGCGATTTGCGGTTCTGGTATCTCTTCTCTGCTTTCCCGTTTACGCAGCAACTCTTGTGCGACATTGTCGGCAAAGCGGCTGTTGAGTTGGTAGCGGGTGAGTAACACCACCATGCAAATAAACAGCAGGCAGGGGATCAGGGTAAACAGTGCATTAATCGTGGTGAGTACCGTGGCGCTTTGTAGCGCCTGATTAGGCATGTAATCAACAAAGCCCAGCACCCAGCCGACGACTGCTCCACCGAGCGCAAGGCCAAATTTAATGGCAAATAGCGCTGTTGAGAAAACCAGGCCATCCAGGCGTCGACCACTACGGTGCTCTTCATAATCCACCACATCAGAAAACATCGTCCATTGCAGCGGTGTAGTCAGATTCTGAATAAAACTAAATACAATATTGATCCCGAAAATAAGCCATATCTGCGAGGGGGGAATAATAAAGATCAGAGCGCCCAAAACGGTAAAAGAGATAATTGTCCACTGGTAAGCACGCACCCGGTCGAATTTCCCCAGCAGGCGTGCTGATAATAATGCGCCAGTGAGCGCCGCAATCATCCCGGCAACAATAAAGGTGAAAACCATATCCGGGCGTTGCAATACATATTTAACGTAATACATGGTGGCAGAACCGCGAGTCACTACCGCCGTGAGTAACAAAATATTGAAGATAAAAACAATCCGCCACTGGCTATTTGCTGCCAGTAATTTCAGGTCACCGATTACTGAGCCGGAACTGTCATTACGCGGCGTATAACGCTCACGCGTAAGCAAGAAGCAGCCAAAAAATAGGACAATGCCCAGCACGCCCATCATGCTCATGGCATAGAAATAACCTTTTTGATCGTTGCCATCGCCAAGGTGCGCCACCAGCGGCAAGGCAATGACGGTAACGATCAACCCGCCAATAAAGGACAGACCAAAGCGCCAGGACTGGAGCGAGTGGCGCTCGTGAGGGTCCATTGTCAACGCACCGGGCATGGCGCAATACGGTACATTTATTGCTGAGTAGATAAAGCTTAAGATGGCGTAAGTGACGCAAGCATAAATAATTTTTGCTGTTGCCCCCGCATCCGGGACATAAAAAGTGATGATACAGCTTACGCCGAAAGGGATGGCAAACCAGAGTAACCACGGGCGAAAGCGACCATAACGGGTTTGCGTGCGATCCACCAGGGCGCCAATGCAAGGATCAACAAACGCATCAACGGCGCGCACCACTAAAAACATAGTCCCCATAATTGCGGCGGGTAGCCCAAATATGTCGGTATAGAAATAAGCGAGAAATAGCGTTGCCGTTTGCCAGACCAGCGCGCTTGCCATATCGCCGAGGCCATAGCCTATTTTATCTTTTGTAGTAAGGACAGAGGAAATGGTCATTTTTATCAGCCTTGTGAGGTTAAAAAATATTTCAACCTGGCGTGAACAGGAGTGTCACACCGCTTGTTACAGGTTCAAGTATTGAAACAAGCAGGCCACTGGACAATTGCAATAATTGCCAGCCTTTTTACGTTTTTTGGTTATTGTGATCGAGGGCGACTTAACGGAAGAAATAAAAAATCCCCGGCCTTATGGATTGCGCCGGGGATTTATTGTTTACAGCATTATTTATTCAATTCGGCAAGGCTAAGCCAGGTTTGCACCACGGTATCCGGGTTCAGGGAGAGGCTATCAATACCTTCTTCCATTAACCATGCGGCAAAGTCTTCATGATCTGATGGTCCCTGCCCGCAAATACCAACATATTTGCCCTGTTTTTTCGCTGCGCGGATCGCCATCGAAAGCAGCGCTTTCACCGCGTCGTTGCGCTCATCAAACAGTTCAGAGACCACGCCAGAATCGCGATCCAGACCGAGGGTCAGTTGCGTCATGTCATTAGAACCAATGGAAAAGCCGTCAAAATGTTCCAGGAACTGTTCGGCAAGCAGCGCATTAGATGGTATTTCACACATCATAATGATTTTCAGCCCATTCTCACCGCGCTTCAGCCCCTGGCGCGCTAGCTCATCCACCACCGCTTTTGCTTGCTCAACGGTACGCACGAAGGGGATCATAATCTCAACGTTGGTCAGCCCCATCTCGTTACGTACACGTTTCACCGCTTCACATTCAAGGGCAAAACAGTCACGGAAGCTATCCGCTACATAACGGCCCGCACCGCGAAAGCCGAGCATGGGGTTCTCTTCTTCCGGTTCATAACGCTCGCCGCCGACCAGGTTAGCGTATTCGTTAGATTTAAAATCGGACAAACGCACAATGACACGTTTCGGGAAGAATGCCGCACCCAGCGTGGCAATCCCCTCCGTCAGACGACCGACATAAAACTCTTTCGGTGAGTCGAACCCTTTCATCAGCTCGCGAATTTCGTTTTGCAGCTTCGCATCCTGATCGTCGAATTCCAGCAGCGCACGAGGGTGAACGCCAATCATGCGGTTAATGATAAATTCAAGGCGCGCCAGTCCAACGCCCTCATTTGGCAGGCAGGCAAAGTCAAAAGCGCGATCCGGGTTGCCGACGTTCATCATAATTTTCAGCGGCAAGTCTGGCATTTTATCCACGCTGGAACTTTTTACGCTGAAGTCGAGCAGATCGGCATAAACATAACCGGTATCGCCCTCGGCACAGGAGACGGTCACCTTCTCGCCATCTTTCATGCGCTCCGTGGCATCACCGCAACCTACGACCGCCGGAATGCCCAGTTCACGCGCAATGATCGCAGCATGACAGGTGCGACCGCCACGGTTAGTCACAATCGCAGCCGCTTTTTTCATGATCGGTTCCCAGTCCGGATCGGTCATATCCGTCACCAGCACATCGCCCGGCTCAATGCGATTCATTTCACTAATATCGTGAATCACTTTCACCGTACCTGCGCCAATGCGATGGCCGATTGCACGACCTTCGGCAACGATCTTGCCCTGGGCATGAAGCGTATAACGCTCCATCACCTGTCCACGGGAACGCACGGTCTCTGGTCGAGCCTGGACAATAAACAGTTTGCCGGTATGGCCATCTTTTGCCCATTCAATATCCATCGGACGGCCATAATGTTTCTCAATCTGTACTGCCTGCTTCGCCAGCGCCTGCACTTCATCATCGGTCAGCGAGAAGCGGTCGCGCTGCGCCTGTGGCACATCTTCAATTTGCACTTGCTTGCCATGCTGTTGGTTCGGCGCATAGATCATGCGTATCTTTTTCGAACCCATGGTACGGCGCACAATTGACGGGCGGCCTGCTGCCAGTGTTGGCTTGTGAACATAAAATTCATCAGGATTGACGGCACCCTGGACCACCATCTCTCCCAGACCCCAGGCCGAGGTAATAAATACCACCTGGTCAAACCCCGACTCGGTATCAATGGAGAACATCACGCCGGAAGAGCCAATATCAGAGCGCACCATGCGCTGTACCCCTGCGGACAGGGCTACGCCGCGATGATCGTAACCCTGATGCACGCGATAGGAGATGGCGCGATCGTTAAACAGGGAGGCAAATACATGCTTAATGGCAATCAGAACAGCGTCATAACCCTGTACATTGAGGAAGGTTTCCTGCTGACCGGCAAAGGAGGCATCGGGCATATCTTCTGCCGTTGCAGACGAACGCACGGCAAAGGAGGCCTCGGCATCATCTTGAGAGAGTTTGGCGTAAGCTTCCTGAACTGCTTTTTCCAGCTCGCCGGTAAAGGGGGTATCGACAATCCACTGGCGGATTTGCGCACCGGCTTTTGCCAGTTCGGAAACATCATCAATGTCCGTTTTATCCAGCAGTTCATAAATACGCTGATTTAATCCGCTCTGTTCCAGAAATTGATTAAACGCAGCGGCAGTGGTCGCAAAACCATTCGGCACGGAAACACCTACGCCGGACAGATTCGTAATCATTTCACCAAGGGAGGCATTTTTGCCTCCAACTCTGTCTACATCATTCATGCCGAGTTGGTCATACCAAAGCACCAGCGAAGACGAGTCATTGTTGGACATCGAAACAATCCTTTTGTGATATATGAATGGGTATATAACGCCTGACTACACATTTATCCTGGCATAATTAATTCTTTTGAAAAAACGGTGAATCGTGTAAGCAATATTGAATTCTGGATTTTCAGACAGATTCCTGGTGATCAATCACTTGACGAAAATATTCGCCTGCTTGTAGTGCCGTTATTTCAGCAGAATAAAAAATAAAAACGGCATTTCATTTTTAAAATGAGAATAAGGATGTTCGCATATGCTTTGATTTAATTTATTCTTTTAGCTTATTGGGCAAAACGAGCAGGATGGATTAAATGGACAGTGCTGTTGACCGCCACGTTTTTTATATTTCTGATGGTACCGCTATCACCGCTGAAGTATTAGGCCATGCGGTGATGTCGCAATTCCCCGTTGCCGTCAGTAGTATTACGCTACCGTTCGTGGAAAACGAGAGCCGCGCCAGAGCGGTGAAAGAGCAGATAGATGCGATTTATCAGCAAACCGGCAACCGCCCGCTGGTTTTTTACTCCATTGTATTACCCGAAATCCGCGCCATCATCCTGCAAAGTGAGGGTTTTTGCCAGGATATCGTACAAGCCCTGGTCGCGCCCTTGCAGGAGGAGTTAAAACTCGATCCGACGCCGATTGCCCACCGTACTCATGGGTTAAATCCGGGGAATTTAACCAAATATGATGCCCGCATTGCGGCCATTGATTACACTCTGGCGCATGATGATGGTATTTCCTTACGTAATCTCGATCAGGCGCAGGTGATTTTACTCGGGGTCTCCCGCTGTGGAAAAACACCCACCAGCCTCTATCTGGCGATGCAATTTGGTATTCGCGCGGCGAACTATCCATTTATTGCCGATGATATGGATAATTTAGCGCTTCCCGCCGCATTAAAGCCGTTACAGCATAAGTTGTTTGGTCTGACTATTAATCCAGAACGGCTGGCAGCCATTCGCGAGGAGCGGCGTGAAAATAGTCGTTACGCGTCATTACGCCAGTGTCGTCTGGAAGTCGCGGAAGTTGAAGCGCTCTATCGCAAAAATAATATCCCCTGCCTTAATAGTACTAACTACTCAGTTGAAGAGATTGCCACCAAAATGCTCGATATAATGGGTCTCAATCGCCGCATGTACTAACAGGCTAGTACATGAGTTCATTTTAGGTTATGATAACGCTCAATATGTGATGCCCATCACGGCCGCACTTGAAATAAGTGGTGATTGGTTTATGGTGTTGCGCATCACTTCCGGCGTTTCTGCCGATGAAGCCCTAATTTTGAGATTCCCGATGAATAAAACCGATGAACTCCGCACTGCGCGCATTGACAGCCTGGTGACCCCTGCTGATCTGGCGCAGCGCTATCCTGTCAACACAGAGATCGCCCAGCATGTTACCGACTCCCGCCGTCGCATTGAAAAAATCCTTAATGGTGAAGACAAGCGCCTGCTGGTGATAATTGGCCCCTGCTCTATTCATGATCTGGATGCCGCGATGGAGTATGCGCGCCGTCTGCAGGCTCTGCGCCATAAACATCATGCGCAGTTAGAAATTGTCATGCGCACCTATTTTGAAAAACCACGCACCGTGGTGGGCTGGAAAGGGCTAATCTCCGATCCAGACCTGAATGGCAGCTATCGGGTCAATCATGGCATTGAACTGGCGCGCAAACTGTTACTGCAGGTAAATGAGCTGGGTGTTCCTACTGCCACCGAATTTCTTGATATGGTGACGGGACAGTTTATTGCCGATCTGATCAGCTGGGGCGCGATAGGCGCGCGCACTACTGAGAGCCAGATCCACCGCGAGATGGCGTCAGCACTCTCCTGCCCGGTTGGCTTTAAAAACGGCACCGATGGTAATACTCGTATCGCGGTAGACGCCATTCGCGCCTCGCGTGCCAGTCATATGTTTCTCTCTCCGGATAAAAACGGTCAGATGACTATCTATCAGACAAGTGGCAACCCGTATGGTCATATCATTATGCGCGGGGGTAAAAAACCTAACTATCACGCTGAAGATATCGCCAGCGCCTGCGCTACATTGCATGAGTTTGGTCTGCCTGCGCATCTGGTAGTGGATTTCAGCCACGGCAATTGTCAAAAACAACACCGCCGCCAGTTGGACGTATGCGACGATATTTGCGCCCAAATCCGTGAGGGTTCAACCGCTATTGCAGGCATCATGGCAGAGAGCTTTCTGCAGGAAGGCACGCAAAAAATCACCGCCGGACAGCCACTGGTGTATGGTCAGTCCATCACCGATCCTTGTCTTGGCTGGTCGGAGAGTGAGTTATTGCTGGAGAAACTCGCCGCGGCAGTGGCGACGCGTCTTTAACCTTTCGCGTTGACGGCGGGCATCGACGCCCGCCGCGTTATGGCGTTTTAGCTGGAACAGCTGACCTCTAACCGTTTCCCCCAATCTGGCGGGCGGCTAACATAATCGTCGTTGCGATCAGTAAAGGGCTGGCGCAGAGCATGATGCAGACGCTCCAGTTCCTCCAACTCGCCCTTCTCTGCCGCTACAATCGCACGTTGTGCCAGCCAGTTGCGTAGCACCAGCGCCGGGTTGGCCCCCTGCATCTGTTGCTGACGCTGCGCATCCGCAATCTCTTCCTGCTGTAATCGCGTCCGATAACGTGTAAACCAGCCATCAAACGCTCCGCGATCGATAAATTCATCACGCAGCGGTGAATTTGCGCTGTGTTGCTCCGTCTGGCTTAACATGCGGAACGTACGTGTATAATCGCTCCCTTCCCGGGCCATCAACGCAAAAAGATCGTCAAGCAGAACATTGTCCCCCTGTTGCCGGGAAAAAAAGCCCAGTTTACGCCGCATCAAAAGACCATACTCGGTGAGTAGCTCAGCTTGATACTCATCAAGTGCGGCATTAAGCGCATCCACAGTAATAAAAGGTGACAATGATTGCGCCAGCCGCTGGAGATTCCACAGCCCTACAGCTGGTTGATTATCAAAGCTGTAACGCCCCTGATAGTCTGAGTGGTTACAGATAAAATGAGGCTGGTAATCATCCAGAAAACCGAACGGCCCATAATCTATCGTCAGGCCAAGAATCGACATATTGTCGGTATTCATCACGCCATGCGCGAAGCCCACCGACTGCCAGCGGGCAATCAACTTTGCCGTACGGCGCACCACATCACGGAACCACACGACATATTTATCACTCTCGTCTTGCAATTCACGCCAGTGGTGGCGAATCACAAAATCCGCCAGTTGTTGTACTTTTTCTGGCTGGCGACGGTAGTAGAAGTGCTCAAAATGACCAAAACGTACATGGCTTTCGGCAATGCGCATCAACATCGCCCCCTGTTCACGCGACTCACGGAACACAGGGGTATCGCTGGTGACAATGCTTAATGCGCGTGTCGTAGGGATCCCAAGGTAATGCATAGCTTCTGACGCGAGGCTCTCTCGGATGGTAGAGCGCAATACCGCGCGTCCGTCGCCCATCCGGGAGTATGGCGTGAGGCCCGCGCCTTTCAGATGCCAGTCACGCGTCGTGCCATCGGGTAACTGCTGCTCCCCAAGCAAGATCCCACGGCCATCGCCAAGCTGCCCGGCCCAGACACCAAACTGGTGCCCGCTATAAACTTGCGCCAGGGGCGACATGCCGGGTAACAGCGTTTCGCCCCCCCAAACGCCCGCACCTGTCGCCGGGTGGAAGAGTTCATCATCCACACCCAGGGTTTGGGCCAGTGGTTCATTACGCCAGATCAGCCGCGCATTTTTCAGCGGTGTGGCAGACAAAGCAGTATAAAATTCTGGCAGTTCATCATGCCAGCGAGCAACAAAAGATAGGGTCATAGCACCTCCTGCTCCAAGTGTAGTGCCTGGCGAGGTGTTTAAACACGGGGTAAACGCAGGGTTATATTTGTACCAGCGTAGTAATCTGCTGCGCGCTAACCGCAGGCCATAAGGCACCTTGCATGGCGCTGAAGTGGAAAGGTAAGACGCGCTTGAGGATCGTTTCATCATCGACACCCGCAATCATAACGCCTTCGCAATGGGGTTCTAGCTGTGAGACGATTGCCCGCATAAAAGGTTCGAAGGAGCGCGACAATAAACGTTGCTGAACGAAATTTTTATCTAAGGCCACTCTTTTAAACAGGCCGTCAAAAATAGCTTTTGACGAAGCCGCCCCGGCACCAAAATTTGCCAATACAACGGCATATTGCCTGGTCAATAGTTCAAGGGTTTGATTATCTCTTCCTTTATTTAAAGCGGGAAAATTCTCATTGATCATCAGTTCGAGAAAAGGGTATTTTTTTACATTCTCAGCAAGCTCGTTATTTTCCAGCAGTGCATTAACAATAAGCGGAGAAATATTAATCCAGGCAATTAACTGATGCTGCAGGAAAAAGAATTGACAGGCTTCCAGCAATGCCAGTTGCTCAGCAAACAGCAATAATAGTTCATTGATACTCAGACGCGGAATGATTAAATCCGTGGGAACCCGGACATTGCTGTCATCCCCAACAAAATTAACGATAACTTCCAGCCCCTGGAGGCTCCCGGCATGGTCTCTTGCTGGTAGTAATAACAGCTCAGAGCGCCAGGTGTTTTCGAGCGTTACGATCATGGTGCCAGCCCCGCTTTATCGGTAGATTCCGGCATGCTCACCCGTGGGTAAATATATATTGCATCCGCTGAAGTGAATGAAATTAAGCGCATTTTTTCCCTATAACATGTGCCTCTCCCTGGCTTAATAAATAGGCCTGCCATTGCTTTGAGAGCAGCTTTGACATCAATCCTAATTATTACGCGGATGATTATTTAGAGGAAATATCCTGGTTTAAAATTATTTTTTACTCAACGCAACACGCTGATTTAAATACGACGTGCCTGCCAGAAATTTTTACGCCAGTAGACATTATCCAGCGATGACCGCATTACACCACGGCTGGTGGACGCATGAATAAATGCATTATCAGTATCATATATTCCGACGTGCAGACCATTACTCCCCGATCCCGTTTTGAAGAACACCAGATCCCCCGGTAGCAAATCGTCTTTGTCGATTTCTGTACCGATTTCAGCCTGCTGACGCGTCTCCCTTGGCAGTTGCAGGGCGAATTTGTCGCGGAAGGTCACCATCACGAAGCCAGAGCAGTCCACCCCACTCTGACTCATGCCACCATAGCGGTACGGTGTACCGTGCCATTGACTCAACTGATCGTTAAGATTGGCAATAACGGTGATCGAGTCTGACAACCTTGGATTAGGCGCAGGCGCGTGATGTGAGCTACATCCTGCAAGAAATAACGCCGCCGCCAGCAAAAACCAGATGCGCATTCTGGATCAAAGCCTCTATCTATTTTTTATCGGAATAATTTACCGTAGTAATCATATACCTGAAAAGCCGCCTTTGCATCATACCGCAGGGATTAACATGCGGTGCCCTTCAATATCAAGCCGTCGAAAGGACATCCCATATGCTTGTGCGAGATGTGCAGGTGTCAACACTTCATCGCGACGACCACTGGCGACCATTTTCCCCGCGCTTAACAGCCATACCTGATGTGCATGACGCAGCGTATGGTTGAGATCGTGGCTGCTCATCACCACGCTGATACCCGCGTGCACCAACTCGCTTAGCAGCCTGTCCAGCGCCGCCTGCTGCGCTACATCCAGGCTATTCATCGGCTCATCCAATAACAGAAGCTGCCCGTCAGGGTTTGCCTCAGGATGGATCTGTAATATCACCGCAGCCAATCGTACCCGCTGCCACTCACCGCCTGAGAGTTGATTAACCGGACGTCCCAGTTTATCTGCCAGCCCCAATCTCTCTGCAATCGTAGTCAGTAGGGCAGATTCTGTACCCGCCGTGTGATGTAACGCTAAATAGTGCCAGACAGGCATGGCAAACGGCGGGGTTTGCTGTTGAGCAAGCCAGGCGCGATGCCGCGCCAGTTGCGCAGCATGCCAATGGCCGACAGGACGCTCATTAAAAAGCACCACCCCCTGCCCATCCGACAGCCCGGCCAGGCGGGCCAATAGGGTGCTTTTCCCCGCACCGTTTGGCCCAACAAGGTGCAGCATTTCAGCTGCATTTACCGAGGCAGTTATCGGCCCTAATCTACCCGTCTCGCCCACGGCCTCTAGCTGCAAACGCATGGGTATTTATTTCGCCAGCGCCAGTTTAATGGCTTCCATAACAATTGGATCTTCCGGCGTCATATCGGGTGAGAAGCGCTGAATAACCTGACCATCACGGCCAATGAGGAATTTTTCAAAATTCCACAGGATATCCCCCTTCTCTTTCGGCGCACGCCCTTTGCTGGCCATCCGCTCGTAGAAACCGCTGCTTTCAGGCGCAACCGCTACAGGCGCAGCCGCGATAAGCTTGACATACAGCGGATGACGCCCAGGCCCATTAACCTCAACCTTGCTAAACATCGGAAAGGTTACGCCATAGGTGGTGCTGCAAAAAGTTTTGATCTCCTCTTCAGTGCCCGGCTCTTGTTCAAGGAACTGATTGCACGGGAAGCCAAGTACATTAAAACCCTCTTTGCCCCACGCTTTCTGAATATTTTCCAGTTGTTCATACTGCGGTGTCAGGCCACATTTAGAAGCAACATTCACCACCAGCAACACGTTGCCGCGATATTTCTCAAGCGTCGTTTTTTCCCCATCAATGGTTGTGACTTCAGTATCCAGAATATCCTGTTGCATAGCATCCCCTTCGTTCATGTTGTGATAAGAGGGCTTAGCGCCCAACCTTCAATAATAGCCAGATAAATACCGGTGCGCCCATTGTCGCGGTGACCACGCCAATAGGTAACTCTGCGGCGCTTAACGCCAGCCGTGCGATGATATCCGCCAGCAGCAATACGACAGCCCCGGCCAGCGCACAGCCAGGCAACAGCGCCCGGTGGTCGGTCAAACCACATAAACGTAAAATGTGAGGGATAACCAGGCCAATAAAGCCAATCGCTCCCGCCAGCGCGACGCTAACGCCCACCATCCAGCCGGTCGCCGCCACCAACAAATTGCGCCATAACCATAGCGGCAGCCCTAACTGGCGGGCCGAGTTCTCCCCCAACGCCAGCATATTGAGCGGGTGTGATTGCAGGACAAGCCATACCATCACCGGCAACAGAGCGACCATCAGCCAGCTCTGCTGCCAGTCAACGCCGCCAAAACCGCCCATCATCCAGTACATAAGCTGGCGTAAATCAAAAGAGGTGGAAAAATAGACCGCCCAGGTCATGAAGGCGCTACAGATGATCCCCAGCGCCACCCCTGCCAGCAGCAGACGGCTGGTAGAGAGATGTCGGCGGGCAAAACGCAGTAGGATCAGCGTGATCACCAAAGCACCGGCGATCGCGCAAACACCCAGCGCCCAACCAGGCAACTGGCCGCCGCCGAGAAGCACGGCGGCAATAAGCCCGACGCCTGCGCCGTTTGATACGCCTAATAAACCCGGCTCCGCTAGCGGATTTTCAAACAACGCCTGCATCACTGCGCCGCTGAGTGCCAGCGCCGCCCCTACCAGCAGTACAGCCAGGGTACGAGGAAGGCGAATTTGCCAGATAAAAAGCTCTGCGCTGGGGTTAAACCAGTTTTGCGGGGCAATCCATTGGTCACCTGCGCAGAGACTTAAAATCAGCACAAGGAACAGAAGCAGTAACAATCCGCCAAGCCAGCGCCGATTGCGTTGCTGTTGAAGATAAGCAAATGACAGCATGTTTTCCGTATTCGCGGCCAGTCAGGTAACTGATTCTAAACAGCAGAGCGGAGGCTGCAAAGAAAAAAGGCCGCTAAGCGGCCATAATCACAATCAAAAATCAATAAGTTACATAATTATCAAGAAGTTACAGACACACGAGAACACAACCAACCACAACAAATAACAGCGATGTGGTCACTTTGTGGATCATCAGCCAACAAATTTAGCAACAAAATACGCGACCGCCGCCGTGAAAATGGTTGTGCACACTGGCACAATAATGCCACTCCAACGCCACTTCGTATTATCATCCACCTTGTCAAACCGCCGATTCATCTCATCCATAATCTTGTCAAAGCGTTTATCCATCGATTCGGTAAGCTCACCCTTCAGGCTGTTAATGTCTGATTTGAGCTGCTCTTTCAGGTTAGCTGTATCAGATTTAAGCTCACCTTTCAGATTCGCAATATCGCATTTAAGCTCACCTTTCAGATTCGCAATATCGCATTCAAGATCACCTTTCAGATGTGCTATGTCTGCTTTGAGTTCACCTTTCACCTCACCAACATCGGCTTTAGTTGAGAGGTTTGTAGTGCGTTCAGCAAGCGTCGCAAGGTCGTTTCTTGTTAGCGATAAATCACCTTCGAGCCGCTCAATTCGCCTTTCAAGTTTATCTGACATTCCGCCTCCACTACTGCCGCCATCGCTACCATGATAAAGCACATCACGCTCAGAATGCGACATACTACCTGCTGAATTACCGAAAAGATTTCTTGCTACATTACCCATTATCACCATCCTGCGCTTTGTCTTTCTCCAACCACTTCAGCACCGCAGAGGTACGATAAAGGCTCAGGTAACCACAATTCAGGCAATGCAGCGTGTAATAAGTTTTGCGCATACCAGGTATGCTCTTAACATCACCAAAAAAAGTATAAGATACATAATGCTTTATGTTCTCTTTAATTAACTCACTCTGCTCCTCCAAGGGTAGATTGTTAAAATTTTCTGGTTTCTTATTTTTATCCCAACAAAGATCCATACTTTCAGGAACAGATAATCGCGACGATCCACATGAAGGGCAGACACTGGAAACCCCCTTCTCAGACAAGAAACGGAAGAAGATTTCTGGCGTAATCTCCATCAGCCGCTCTTTATGTTTTATGACACGACTCATCGACTTCTTATTGATTTCATCAGCTTCTTCTTTGCATTTATCTTCTATATATTTCGATAGTAAATAGTCATATAACTCTTTTTTTGTAGGTTTTTTTATTTCCATAGTTACATTCCTCCCAAGGGATTAAACCTCACCGCATCCTGCAGGTAATCCGGCGCAAGATGGGCATAAATCATCGTTGTCTGAATCTTTGCGTGCCCGAGAATTTTCTGGAGCGTCAGAATATTGCCGCCATTCATCATGAAATGACTGGCGAAGGTGTGGCGCAGCGCATGAACAGCCTGCCCGTCAGGAACATCAGGTGCGACCGTTTTGATGACATCGCGAACCAATGAATAATCCAGCGTCGGAAACACCAGTTTCCCGCCCCGTTTTTTGATCTTTTCAAACAGGCTTTCAGAGATAGGAACGGTACGGTTTTTGCTGTTCTTCGTTTTTGAAAAAGTGATTCGACAGTGCAGAACGCGGCGCTGCTCTAGCGCCGCCACCTCGCCCCATCGCGCCCCGGTCGACAGAAGAATTTCGACAGCCAGCCGCTCATCGGGATTTTCAGCCAGTGCATCCAGCAACTGAACACACTCAGACTTACTCAGGTATCCCATTTCGCGCTCGTTAACCTTCATTCCTTTCAGGCCTTGAACGGGGTTATCGTTAAGAAAATGGCCAGATGAGATGAGTGCGGTAAACATCGCGCTTAACGCCCCAATCTCACGATTTATGGTGCTGGGTTGTATCCCCTGCTCTATCCTGGACACGCGCAGCTCTGTGAGCAGAGTTGCATTAAGTTTATGCACGCACGGGTCATCCATTGCCTCACTCAGGCGCAGCAATTTAAGGCGCGTGTTGTGCCCTGACTTCATTAGCTGGCCGTGGTATTTCCACCACAAGTCAATAAGCACTGACAGCGGACGGCGATCAATGGCGTTTCCTTTCCACTCATTGTTATGCTGTTGCGCCAACACCCACCGCTCATATAAAACTGCATCCGATTTCGTTTTAAATTTTTTGCGAATGCGTTTGCCTTTACGCCCCTCCGGGCGCATGTCAAGAAGATACCCTCCCGGAATTGATTTTATGCTCATTCGTGAAACCCCAGCGTTACAAGACCACCATGCCCCCAGCGTTCCATGATTAGCCGGGCTGTGTGCCAGTCTTGCGGGGTTTTTGAGAAGGCGATGTGCTTTTTGGCCCATCAGGGGAGAGAGACGGACTGATCTGCCCAGCAGCCTCATTTGTTTTTCCCGTCATAAGCCAATTCATGTACTTAAAAAAGCGAGGGTGATTAACAATCTTGATAAGCACTTCGCCCCCTATGTTTTCAATCCGCCCCGTTTCATAACGACGCAAAGTGCCGATAGGCACATCAATCAGGCCGCAAAATTCTTCGCGCGTTAAATCCTCTGATTCACGAATCACTCTAATTTTTTCACCGATAAGCATTGACAGTGTTCCTATAAGTACACTAAGCTTGCGCACAAGGTGTACTTATAAGTACATCAAGTCACAAACAACCACAGATAGCGCAGGTTATCACACATGGCAAAAGTCCTGAACACACACGAACAGGCAGACTTTGAGCGTTTAGCAGCGTTCTATCCCTACCGCGATGAGCATGGGTTACCAGTACTTGAAGAAAGCCTGAAAGATTACGCAAAGCGTACCAACCAAGCTGTTAACACAGTGAAAAGACAGGCTGACAGAGGTTCAATTCCCATCAACCAGGATGAAAAGAACTCAAGACGCACAGTAAATCTCTTCGCTCTTTTCCTGAAAACAATCAGGAGCGCAGAAAAATACGTGCAGATGACAAAATAACGAGGTGTCATTTTATGCTGAAGCAACGCCGTAATTTTCGTACCGGAACGGAACGCCACGCTAACCGTTTCGCTACCAGTGCATCACGCAGTAACAACCGCTACAGCCTGAGCGAGACGCATGCGACACCGGATGGCCACACTGTAAAACAAATCGGCGAGCACACCTGGCTGATTGAGAAAGCAGACATTGTGATCCACAAATGCCCGCGCAATCCGTTTACCGGAAACCGCATTTTTGCACTGAGCAGTGGCGATAATCAGTTCGGACAGGATTTCACATTGTACGAAGCACTACGCACAGTTGATCGCCTCCTGCGCGGGGAAAGCTTTATTAAGACTGATAATGGAGTATTTCAATGAATAAAGAGTGTGCACAGGGCGTGTTTATTCGCTTTGTTGATTTTCGCGGTGAGCTACTTATTCGGGCATCAGCCATTGATGGAATGGCTCCGCTGGAAAAGGACAAAGCCACATATATTTTTCTCAACGGAAATCGCGTTGCAGTAGAGCTGCAATTTGAGGATGTATCCGCCGCAGTGCAAATGGCACAGAATATCTCTGCCACATCTCCGCATGAATATACGGAAATAACCTGCCCGGATAAAGAACTAACGGGAGCATAAGCTCCGGTCGCTTATTTGTTGTTGGGAGGAATAATGGATAAGGCTTATAAAGTTCTCATTAATAAAGCGCTTGAGCGATTTCATTTCAAATCGAGCGAATCCGGCGGAAAACTTAATACCGTTGCCGAGGAGTCATTAAATAAAGCAATTGTGCATTTATGTAATGCCGCGTTTTATATCGACGACCAGGAGGCGTTCGACGAACTCCGCGATCTGGTTAATACCACACAGTGCGGGGAACACATCACACCTTACGACCTGACGGTGACAGTATGAATTGCGGCATACCAGTATCGGTTTGTTTCTCATGGACTGTTTTTGCGCTGTCAATAATTGCAGCAATAGCAATCGTCAGATTATGGCGGGCAATATCTAAACCCGATAAATCAACCGATAACGTCATTAATAAACACAATCACAAATAACGGTTTATTAACCACAGGTGAAATATATCCGCATTTGCGGAGGTATTTGCACACATAAACAACGGAGCCAAAAAATGAACGCAAAAGAAGAAGGCATTGTAACCGCGCTAAAAAAAATATCAGAGGCCGTAAACAGAACCATTCAGGAAGCAACAAATGCAGGAATGATTGAGCATGCCGCCAATGCCATGATAATAACCAAAGTAACCGCTGAAGCAGCCGAAATTATCGAAAAGCAAGACAAGGAAATTGCCGAACTCAAAAAACAGGCAGCCAGCCGCAACAATACATCTGACATAGGGTGCCGCATTTTTATTGCTGGTTCTGCACCACAAGAACACATCATTATCGCTGAACTGGCAGGTAAGTATCTGATTTCACCCTACCCCTTAACAGAGTCAGGACTTCTGACAAATGTCCGTCTGATAAACCGCGACCAGGCTGTATTTATTGACGGCGCACAACACGCGGTATTTAACGCATGAGGTGGGTGATGGAGAAGCTGAGATATTTCGCGGCCATCACGGGCCACATCTTCAGAAGTGCAGCAGGCCTTTATTTGTATCCATTCAATCGGGAGTGGGATGAGTGCCTGCAACGTATTCTGGATGAGGGAGAGATTGTAGCGGTAAACGAGTACATCGCTACTTTTTCTCTCAATGAAAATTTATTTGCCGTGTGGATTGCTAACCGCTGGTTTGCCTATGGCGAACTTAACCATGTGAATGCCTGGCGACAAACCCCCTTTAATAAATTTCGCCCACGCTTCCGCACCATGTATCGCCTGCACCTGATGGTGCGGGCCTGGCTGGCACTGGAGCATGGCAATGATTAAGCAATTCCCGGTCGTTCGCTTTACCTCCAGAGGACGCGAATACGAGGTCGACGAACGTCTGATTACCACTATCGACAAACACCGCTCAGAAAAGGATGCACACCACATCTATCTCACTGACGGCACTTACTTCTGCGCCACTAATGTGGCGCGGGTAAACCTTATCCGACAGGTACAGGAGCATCGTAAATGAGCAGAAGGCGAATCACACGCAGGCATCGCCGCACACACATGAATTCCTTACCGACGCTGAAAGAACTCATTCAACACGAGATCGCTGATTTCTGCGCAACGCTGGGGTCGCCAGGCGAACCGGAAACGCCAGAAGCGATGCAGCGCGAACTCATGATGCGCATCGATAACGTTTTTTGACTTTTTCCTGAATAACAAAAGAGAGCAATCAACATGAACAAAAAGACCTGGTTTCGCGCATACATGTGGGCGCTGGTATGCGTCCTCGTCTCTCTCATTCTGTATGCAGGACTACTCCCCCGAATGATTTCATCAGACAGCTCCTTCCTGGTATTGCTGGGCATTTTCATTGCCATGCTGTACCCGGCAGGCGTTGTTCGCCTTTTCAGTAAGTACATCAAGGAAATCAAACAATGAAGAAATTCAAACTCTTTCAGATTCTCCCGCTTTTTGCCGCCATCCTGCTGGTTGGCTGCGATCGCGTTGAGCCAGGTAATGTGGGCATCAAAGTCAACAAGCTGGGCGACGACAAAGGCGTTGGCGAAGTGGTTGGCGTTGGCCGCTACTGGACTGGCTGGAATACCGAGGTTTACATCTTCCCGACCTTCAAACAAATGAAGACCTACGATGAGCCGTTCAGCTTCCAGATGAGTGACGGCACAACCATCGGCTATCACATCGGCGTGGCCTACAAGGTTGATCCATCCAAAGTTACCACAGTGTTTCAGACCTACCGCAAAGGCGTGGATGACATTACCGACACCGACCTGCGCCAGAAGATCGCCGACGCACTCAACCGACTGGCCAGCAAAATGACCACCGATAAATTTATCGACGGTGGCAAGTCTGAACTGCTGGATTCAGCACTTAAAGACATTCAGGCAGAAATGACACCTATCGGCATTCAGGTAATGAGCCTCTCTTATGTGGGTAAGCCGGAATACCCACCAACCGTTATCGACAGCATTAATGCCAAAGTCACGGCAAACCAGAAAACCCTGCAACGTGAACAGGAAGTCAAGCAACGCGAAGCAGAAGCCAACATGCTGCGCGCAGAAGCTGCCGGACAGGCTGATGCCATTCGCACAAAAGCCCAGGCTGAAGCCGACGCCATTCGTTTACGCGGTGAAGCTCTGCGCCAGAATCCCGGCGTTATGGAGCTGGAAGCGATTAACAAATGGAACGGCACGCTACCGCAATACATGACCAGTAACACCGCTGTTCCGTTTGTTCCGGTGAAGTAATTAAACCCGGCCAGTGAAAACCGCTGGCCGGAGCAGTATCAGGATTTTTTAGTATGCCGTTCTCACAAAAAAACCGCTTGCCACGCCGCAATCTGTCAGGTTACATTTCCGCTGCACCTTATAAAACGGGTGCCGGGATTTCCACCCTGCTGACTACAAGAGCGCACAACCGCGCCAGCGGTTTTTTTGTGCGTACCGTATCGCCACGTCTTTTTCGCATCAGAATTATGGTGGGGCGTACAGGGCCGACTTCGGTCGGGCCGGGATCTCTTGTAGCCGGTTGTGGAAACCCTGTACGTCTCACCACCCCGAGTTTTCCACCTCTGGATGGTGAGTTTTCACAACTTACTACAAGAGGCCACATATCATCATGGCAAACCGTAAACAACAGCGCGCATACGCTGCGCGCCGCCATATCCAGACTGAAATCAACCGCAGACTTTTCCGCGCATCACGCGTCGCGCAAATCATGCACATCAATATGCTGCATGAGCGCAGCCACGCGCTGTCAAACACCTATTCCGCCTCTGTTTTCAGCTATCTGGCGGATGATCTGCGCGAGCTTCAACAGCTCTTCCAGCAGCAAAACAAACTCCATTAATTCCTGTTCCGGGCCTCTCCTGCACTTTGTGGCGGGAGGCCTTCGCACATCCGTAGTAAAGAGGATTGCAGCATGATTGACGCACACGACTTCACAAGATGGGTGCGTACACAGGACACCCGCCTGGCCCCCGTTCTCCAGGGATTATTTGATCTCTATATCCGTGGCCGTAACAACAGAGCACGCACCACAAAACCGGAGAATGCAGATACCCTTTATTTCACCGTGGACGACTGCTACCGCGTGGACTTCACGCCACACGGTCTGGCGTTGCACTACCTGACACCGCACGGCGAATCCCTGCTGGCATATTACAACTCCCCGGCCTCCGCATTTGCGGCACTACTGGCGCATCGCACCGCTGGCGGGTGTGCCTCGCTGAGTGAATACACCGCTGAATTTAACCGCCTTTCCGCCCTCTTCTCGCAGGAGTGGCAGCGCGTGACGGGATACCAGCCATGAGTGAGTTTGAATGGAGCTGGAATAAACCACGGCCAGCCATTGATCCGGCCAGATTTACAGAGAGCAGTCAGGAGCCTGAAACCGAACTGCAGCGCGCCATTCGTTACTACCTTGAAGCGGACAAAAAGGCTCAGGAAGAACGGGAAGCGAAAGAGGAAACCGCTTTCGCGCAGTCCACCACGGGCAAAAAACTTATGGCCTCCCTCGAAGAGGAGGCGCGTAGTGAGAAGCGGATACAACGCATCATCAGTAAACGCCGGGCAACAGAAAAAGACCCGGTAGCCCGCGCTTTTGCAACACTGAAAGCCCTACCAGTTTATCTGCGTGATCCGCTGAGCCGCCACCTGTCGTTCCTGCGTAAAAAACAGGAGGCTGACCGCAAGAAAGGAAAAATAGCCCACCAGGCTGACCGTTACGCACAGGGAACGCTGCACAAAATACTGGAACGCCTCGGGCGTGCTGACAGCCGCTGGCTGACACCGGGTTATCGCTCCATTGCCGGACGCGAACGCCTGGATGATTTGCTTTACCTGCCACAGCTCAACAAACACCAGATACAGACGCTGGCCACCATGACGGCGGCAATGTTCAGCAGCACCTTTGAAAAACTCTGTGATGGCTTTGGTGCCAGCGATGGCGAGCTGACCATGGATGTAATATTGAAGGCTTACCGGATGCTGGCCCGTATCGCATTATGCCTGCACATCATGCCGCCACATTACGAAGCCCTGAACAAGAGCGATCCGGATATGGAACTGTTACCGGGCGCAATCCTCCGCCTGACCTGTGCGGACTGGTGGAAACGCAAACTGTGGCTTTTACGTTGCGAGTGGCGAGAAGAACAGCTCCGTGCAGCCTGTCTGGTGTCCAGAAAAAAATCAGCCTACCTGAGCCAGGACGCGTTAAGCGAATTTCGCGCACAGCGCGAGAAAACACGCGATTTTCTGAAAAGCTTCATGCTCGAAAATGAAGACGGGTTCACGATTGATCTCGAGACAGTGTATTACGCAGGGGTAAGTAATCCGGTTCACCGTAAGGCAGAAATGATGGCCACCATGAAGGGGCTGGAACTTCTGGCCGAAGCCCGTGGCGACAGAGCGGTGTTTCTGACCGTCACCTGCCCGTCAAAATATCACGCCACGACAGAGAACGGTCACCCGAACCCCAAATGGAACGGGGCAACCATACGCGATTCCAGCGATTATCTGGTTAACACGTTTTTTGCGGCTGTCCGTAAAAAGCTGAACCGCGACGGTCTGCGCTGGTATGGCATCCGCACAGTGGAGCCTCACCATGACGGCACCGTGCACTGGCATATGATGGTCTTCGCACATCCGGAAGAAATCGACAGCATCGTGACCACCGCCCGCGATATTGCCATTCAGGAAGATCGTCACGAGCTGGGTAATGATATTACTCCGCGCTTTAAGGCTGAGTACGTCGACGGCTCTAAGGGTACGCCGACCAGCTACATTGCAACCTACATCGGAAAAAACCTGGACAGTCGCGCCGTGGATGGCATCGACCCGAAAACGGGCAAGCCACGCGTTGACCACGAAACCGGAAAATCAATGGCCGGGAGCGTGGAGCGCGCCATCGGCTGGGCGCGACTTCACCGTGTCCGCCAGTTCCAGTTCTTTGGTATTCCCTCCCGTCAGGTGTGGCGTGAACTGCGCCGCCTTGCCAGCCAGATGGCACGCAACCCGGAAGGCCCGCAACGGCTGAAGAATGACGCAATGGATGCGGTACTGGCGGCCGCTGATGCCGGGTGTTTTGCCACCTACATTGAGAAACAGGGCGGCGTACTCATTCCACGTAAAGACTACCTCATCCGCACCGCATACGCCCTCGCCGACGAACCCAACGATTACGACGAACTGGGGGTAAGAATTTACGGTATCTGGTCACCACTTGTCGGGGAATCTTCACGCGTATGCACACACCCGGATAACTGGAAGCTGGTAAGGCGCAAACCGGAAGCCGCAGACGATTCCCGCGAAAATGTTTTTGACCTTCAGGGCGGCTCTGCCGCCCCTTGGACTCGTGGCAATAACTGTCCCCGTGTACAGGAAACAGACAGCGACGGGACAGAACAGCCGGAAGAACAGCCAACGCCGTGGCCGCAGCTCCCTGACGGCGTAGAAGTGAATGAGTGGATGCGCTCACTGAAACGGCACGAACGCCGGGCGCTGATGCGTTCGCTCCGGGACAAACAGACAAATACCAGCAGTAATGACATGCAGAACTGGACACAAAGCCGCAAACAACAGCGGCCTTTGCCTGATAACCATGAGTTACTCGCTAAAGAGTGGCGGGAGTCTGCCGAATCTCTCGGCCTGCATATCGGTGAACAGCAGATGCTGCACCTGTTACGGGGCGGCAGTCTGTACGTTGACGGCAGCATCATTGCACCGCAGGGATTTGAAATTGTACGCAAACCGGATCCCCGACCGGACAGCCGAATCACGCAACTCTGGCAGCACCTGAGCCGCAACCACGGTGTAAACAGCACGGAGATCCGCCATAACCCTGTTGCCAGCTATCTGGAGCAACTCGGCGCAACAGACCCGGCAGCGGCTGCACGCCTGGCATCCACACTTCAACAAAGGAAAGAGGCCGCGAGACAACCCGTTACCGCGCTTTCTGACATGCTGCGCGCCATTCGCGACGCAGAACACGCACAAAGAATCAGTGAAGCTACTGAACGCGCCCGCCACAAAGCTGACCTGCTACGGGGTGGTTTTACCAGCGGAAACAAAAAACAGACAGAAACGGGATTCACAAATCCCATAAATGAGCAAAAAGCGCGCCGTGAAATGTGAAGCGCACACAAAACAGGCAAAAGCGGGATTTAAAAATCCCGTAAGCGATTAATTAATCAACACAAGGAAAATCGACATGAAAATTTGTATCGACGACGGCTCCACCAACATCAAGCTGGCATGGACTGAAAACGGCGAACGCCGCAACGCCATCAGTCCGAACAGCTTCAAGTCGGAATGGTCTGCTCCGTTCGGTGGCACGCAGCCCGCAAACTACATGCTTGATGGCGTGCGCTATGGTTTTGATCCGGTCAGCGATCGCTTTGTCCAGACAACCGACACGCAATACCAGTACAGCGATGTGAATGCCATTGCCATTCATCACGCGCTGGTCAAATCAGGTATCACACCACAGGAAGTGGATGTGGTTGTCACCCTGCCACTGAGCGAGTATTTCGACACAAACGCACAGCCGGACATGGCCAACATCAACCGTAAAAAAGCGAACGTCATGCGCCCGGTGGAATACCAGAACGGTGAGGCATTCACTATCCGCAACGTGCGGGTTATGCCTGAATCCATTCCGGCAGGCTTTAAGGAGCTGGCTGACATGAGTCCGTTTGAATCCCTGCTGATTGTTGATTTAGGTGGAACCACGCTGGATGTGGCAAAGGTTCAGGGGCAACTGGCAGGCATCAGCCAGGTGTTTTGCGATCCACATGTGGGCGTTTCCCTGATGGCCGATGCCGTACTGTCGGTGATGGCCACTAACGGTATGCGTACCAGTCACCACATCGCCAATACCATTATCGAACATCGCCATGATGAAGCCTGGCTGCGCCAGCACATCCACAATGACGCGCATTACGACAGCCTGATGGCAGTTATTCGTGAAAAGAAAGAAACACTGAAACAACGTGTGATCCGTGCGCTGGCTGGTTTTTCCGGTTACGGGCGGGTGATGGTTGTCGGTGGAGGGGCGGAGATTGTGGCACCCGCTATCCGCGAAGCCTGCGGAGTTAATGCGACTTTCATCGCGGACGGGGTGCCACAGTTTGCTCTGGTTAATGGTCTGTACGCGATGACAACGGAGTAATGCAATGAAAAGACCAACCAGGCGAATAAGTTTCTATCTGAAGCCAGCCGCCGTCAAGAACGAAAGCGAGGCGTGCGCCTGGCTGGACAGCCTTACACCAGAGGCCCGCAAAAGCGGCCAACGCGTGGCTTTTCTGGCCGGACTGGCACTTCTAAAGATGAATCCGGCAGAGGCTTACCGACTGGCTGCATGGGCTGATGATGAGTTAGACGTGGCACAAAACAGAACAGAACAGAACGCGCCACAACCAGCACCAACCGCACAGATAACCAGCCAGATGGCCGGGAATATCCGGGCATTATTTCCCGAATAACACAACATCAGGGCGAGTTCGCCCTGATCTCCACCGCAGAACATAAACAAGGAGACCGACTAATGAGCGAAATCAACTATCAGGCACTGCGTAAGATTGCAAAACAGGCAACACAGGGCGAATGGCTTGCATTTATTTCGCCGGGTACTTACTCCGTGCACACACCCGGAGATAAGCGTTGTGAGGACGTTATCAACTGGCCAGGCTTTGACTGCCAGAAAAACGCAGAGAACAACGCTCGTTATATCGCAGCTTTCAACCCTAAAGTGGTGCAGGCACTGCTGAACGAACTGGAAGGCAAAGACAAGCGAATCGCTGAACTGGAAAAAATCGCTACTGACTATGCACTTAAATTCCAGAAAGCACAGGACGCATTAAAGTATGCCGCTTTGCTGCATAGCCGGACGGCGCAACAAACAAATAATTTTTCAGTATCGATTCCGGACATAAGCGAATATTTCATTAATGACGTATTTCAGGCCTTGCGATACGAGCGGGATGTTGAAAGAGCCATCATAAAGGCAGGCGGAAAAGCATTGTGGCAGGAGAAACACGAGGACAGAACGCATCAGTCCTGCGATGTAAATCGAGGATGGTTTAGCCCACTGACGACAGATAAAAATAACACCTGATCCCCCTCAAACCAGGGCGATAATCGCGCATCGCCCTGCTGCACAATAGTGCACAAATTTGCACAATTTTTTTGAACGAATTTTTGCCCTTCCGGCCCGCGTGGCGGCTGGATCCATCAAGGATCCGTGCGTGCACAAAAAAACGCGCTTTTTCTGCGCGCAGGTGACGGGGGAACAGCCCGCGTTTCAGGGGGTAAATAGCATTCCCTGAAAGATGTCGCAGCGACACAACAGAATGGCTGTATCGCTCACGCTGAGCGTGAAAAAGACATAAGGGGTTCTGATTTGATGGGGTGAAAGGTAAGGCCGTCAAAATCGCACTGAGACGGCGAGAACATGCTATCAGCGCGATGGGATTGCGTTAGAGTCTGGCCGTCGATGATGGCGATAAGTTGGAAGACGTCGTGAAATTATCTGATTGATACAGGAGCTGGAGAGTCGGGGCATAAATTTTTTATGCCCCGGCGAAGCAGCAGACAAGCGAAGCGCGTCAGTGATGCGGCACCTTGCCGACCACACTTCATAAGTGCAAAATACGAGCATAGAAATCAATGGAGGCTGTTTTATGGTCATTAATTACAAGCAGTTACGAGAAAAACGAGAGCAGATAAAGGAAAGTTTTCGCCGCAATGAAGATCTGACCCCGCTTGTACACCTTGCCCAGGGAATTGTTGATGCTTATGAAATCTCACTGGAGCTGCCATCACAGACATGGACGGATAGCGACGGTAATCGCCAGCATTACGTTTCATGCGGACTGGAAACGGCTGAAGGGTTTCGCAGAATGCCTTTATCCCAGATTCCTGCCGCTACCCCCAAGGCAAGGGGCAGCAATGATGAGCGAAAACTGACTTTTAGCATTGAGACAGTGATTGACGACACGCCTGGCGAAGTCGCGTTCGTGCATACTCCTCTTTCGATCGCAATGTATAACGATGAAATACAGGTTCGCGTTAATAATAATATCGTGCCACTTAAAGAAGGCAATTCACCATACACCACCGTTTGTGAAGCCATTCAATATTACGTTCTCTCTGAAATTGATAATCTCAAGCCTGACGGCACCCAGAAAATGGTTCAACTCTGGTAAAAAGGACAGCCCCATCACGGGGCTGTTTTTTCATCAAGAAGAGCATAAGAGTTAAAACGGATCACCTCTTCGCCAAGCCAGTCATTGATGTGCTTCATGGCCTCCATGACGGGCATCAGCTCGTTAATTGCGTAAACCCGCGCGGCCTTCTCCACATCACCAAACGCACTTTTTTCGCCCGGCATCGCCCCCATCAGTTGCGGCGGAACGCGGTGCGCAGCCAGCACATCATCACGGGATGCCGCCTTAACATTCATGAACTCATCCTTTGCGGTGATCTGCTGGAACGGCAATATTTGCACACCTTCTTTGCCCCCGTTGGGCGCATGAATGAGCACGTTTTTAAATGCACCACCACCACGCGCCCCCTGTAACGTTTCTTTCAGGGAGTCCATGCTTTCGCGGTTTACCTGTGCTGCACCGATGTAGATGATGCACCCGGCGTGGGATCCATTGTCGTAATACAGTTTTCTGAACATGTCCGCCGAATGAGACAGGCTGGCTGAGAGCAACGCGCCAAGGTATTCCGGCATGCCGTAGATTTCCTGGTTAATATCCGGGTTCATCAGGTGGCACACTTTGCCAGAGCGAAACTGAAACGCGTCCTTACCATCCTGCACATACCACCATGATTCAAGATCGCTTCCGCGTCGCATGTATTTCGCCAGTGCGTGCCGTAATTTAAGCGGTTCGCCGAGCATATTGCTTCGAAGCTCAAGGAATGCGTTACCGAACACAAACCAGTCCAGCGCCAGCGCCGAGAAATCCTGCCGGGAAAGCAGCGGATGCGGAATATAGCAACCGAGCAATACATTGCGCTTAAAGTAAAGCGCAGACTGATGCCAGGACGTTTGCCGGGCAGCTCTTGCCAGACCGTACCAGTCAACCGGGGTTTCATACCACCGCCCGTTATCAGCACAGTACATATTGTCCAGCAAATCATGCCCGGTCAGGCGGTAAGGACCGTCAAATGTGAATGCACTGAGCGACGATTCTTTCCTGAGCGCATCAGCGAGATCAATGCGTGAACTCATGCGCACTTTTTTATTTTTTCTGCTCATCAGAACTCCATAACCGTGAAACGCTCGTTTTCTCCTTCGCCGCCAATCGGTTCGTTAATGACAGCAAGCATGGTTGCCCACGCAAGGTCGCCGTGGCTGATCCCCCTCGCGCGGTCCGTTTCGTAAGTGATAAAGCCGCCCGCTGTTTTCACCTTACGCACGGCGTTAAAGGCCGCGACCAGCTCGCGTTCGGCGCGATCGTATTCCCACCGCCCGGCACGCATTATTTGCAGCATTTTCAGTACCAGCGACCGTTTTGATGACAGCGTGAAGGTGTACGGAATAGCGGCAGGGAAAAACCGTTTCACTATCTGATAAACAGCCTCCCCGTTCCCGCCAGTCACATCAATGCCGATGTGTTCCACGTTGTAGCGATACGTGAACTCTTCAATGACTCCGGCCTGCTCTTCAAACTCCAGCCCCTGAACGCGCCGCGTCTCCACCGTTCGAAAACGTCCACCAGGAACAACCGGAGGAACCACCACGGACACAGCGCCGCTGTCGCCGTTGCCACTGCTGCCGTTTGCGTCATATCCAATCCATACCGGGCGATTCCCCATCGGGCGGGGAGCAAAAGGTTTCCAGTCTTTCCAGTCGTCGTATCCGTCAACGCCGCAACCAATCAGGATATTCAGGTTAAATGCCGACTCCCCTTCGCGGACAAACTCACACATATAAAGATTGCGGAACTCGTCTTCGGTGTTTTCATCACGAATTTCGTCAATATCGGTGTGTTTCCAGCCGTGATTGACCACATCTTCCAGCGTGACAATTTGCCGCCACGTCCGGTCAGGGCAGATAAGCCCGTTATGCAGCGTTTTCCAGTCCACAGAAAAACGCTGGCGTTTATGCGTGGCCTTTTTCTCGTTCCAGCGGTCGCCGTTCCAGTAGACGTATGCCTCGTGCGTTTCGGTTGATGGCGTGGAGAAGTAGGTGCGTCGCAGCCCGCTGAGGGTTGCCATAGCGCCAGCCACCTTGCGCAGTTCGGCAAAGCGGCTGACCCAAAAAAATTCATCAAAATAAAAATTGCCTGTGTAGGACTGTGCTGTCGCAGCTGAAGTGCCGAGAAAATGCAGCTCTGCGCCGTTGGAGAGGATGATTTTATCGCCCCCTTTCAGCTCCACATCAACTTCGGATGCAGCCTTCTGAATAATACTTTTAAACTGGAACGCCTGACGACGCGACGCAGACAAAAAAATCTGGTTACGCTGGTAAGGTTGCGCCACATCGTCACGCAGCGCCATCAACAACGCCTCCTGTGCAAAATACCAGGTCGCCCCAATCTGTCGGGATTTCAGGATCATCCTGTTACGTATCCCGGCTTCCCTGCAAAGGGTCAGGGAGTCAAACCAGCCTCGCTGATGCCATTCCAGCCTGCTGATGATTTTTTCCCGCAGTGCGGCAATCTGTTCCGGCGTGAAATGATTTTTAAGTTTTTTCGTCCGGCCTTTCTTTCCTGTGGCCATCACATCTGGCTGGCCATCATGCAGCTTTTTAAGCTGCCGGGTCAGCAGGTCTATTTCCTTAAAGTCACCGCCTGTTTTATTCTGTTTTTCAGTAAGCTGAATGAGACGCGCATCGATGGACTGCGTGACACGCTGCACAGGTGGTGTTTCATCCCACTGGTCGCGTTTTTTCCACGCATAAATCGTATTCTGGTTTATTCCCATCAGACGCGATATTTCTGCGGGCGGATAACCCTGCCAGTAAAGTTGTCGCGCACGCTGGCGCACAAAAGCGTCCTGAATCATTGCTTCCCCCTGGGTAATTACAGGAAGATTACCCGCGCGCGAAACCGTTCTCCTTAACCCCCTGTTCTGGCCGTTTTCTTACAACAAAAGCCCTTTGTATCAGCCTGTTACGCTTTGCCATCATGACTGAAGAACCAGTCAGAGGGGCAAAAACTATGGCTAATGAAAAAAAGACATCCCGCAAAAAGTTTCGCGTGGCTGTCTCCGGATCAACTGTTGATGGCCGCGAAATCAGTCCGGTGCATCTGCGTGAAGCCGCCGAGAACTTCAACCCGGATGTTTACGCCGCCCGCGTGAACGTTGAGCACTATCTCTCGCCATGCCCGTCAAGCGAATTTTCCGCAATGGGCGATGTCACCGCACTGAGTACAGAAGACATTACGGAAGGCCCGCTGGCCGGACGTACTGCGCTGTATGCAGAAATCGAACCGACCGAGCGCATGAAGCAGCTTGTCGCTGACGGCAAGAAAATCTATTCCAGTATCGAACTGCACCCGCAGTTCTCCGTTAACGGGCGCGCCTATCTGGTCGGGCTGGCGATGACCGACACCCCGGCGAGCCTGGGCACTGAGCGCCTGAAATTCACGGCACAGCAACGTCAGGCGGTGATGACGTTCAACAGTATCCAGGGGGAAGCCCCGCTTATCTCCGAAGCCATTGAATCTGAAATCATCGAAATGGCAGAACAACGCCAGGAAGAAGGCACCCAGTGGTTTAACCGCGTAATGGGGATTATTGGCCGTGGTCGCAAGGCGGATGACGCCAGTTTCTCCTGTATTCGGGAAGCAGTGGAAGGCGTCGCAACGTCACAGGCCGACATTATCGACCGTTTTAATGTGCTGGAAACCCGCCATCAGCAGGACCGCCAGAAAATCACTTCACTGACCACAGAGCTGACAGTACTAAAGGAAAAGCTGCGCACACAGGACGGCGATCCGCAGAACCGGTTCACCGCAACGGGCGCAGCCTCCGACCAACTGGCTGACTTCTGATAAGACAAAGGAGCAAATATTTTATGAATCTGGTGATGTCAGATATTACCCGCAACAAGCTGGGTTGTTACATGGCGCAGCAGGCGTCACTTAACAATATCCCGGTTTCTGCGCTGGTATCGCGATTTACCGTGGAACCCGCGGTTCAGCAGCGTTTTGAAAACGCCTCAAGAGAAAGCACCGAATTTACGAAAAGAATTAACGTGATCGGCGTGACCGACCAGAAAGGCGAAAAAATCCTCCTGGACACCACAGGACCGATTGCACGCACGAATACCAGTTATGACGGCACAAAGCGCCGTAACCCGAATAACGTGGTTGATCTGAAAAACCGCAAATACCAGTGCGAACAGGTGAACTACGACACGTTTATTTCGTATCCGCAGCTTGATGCCTGGTCGGCACACCCTGATTTTCAGTCCCGCATCAGCGCACAGATTGCCCGACAGGTGGCGCTTGACCGCATCATGATCGGTTTCAACGGCACGTCTCACGCGGATGAGTCCAACTTCAGCACCAACAAGCTGCTTCAGGACGTTAACGTGGGATGGCTGGAGCACATCAGAACCGACGCCAGCGAACGCGTTATGAATGACGTGACGCTGACCTCCCGCAACATGGACAACACCGTGGCGCACGCGGGTAAGTATGCGAACGCTGATGCACTGGTACAGGACGCGCGTTCATCCCTGCTGGATGAATGGCACAAGGAAGCTGACGACCTCGTGGTGATTATGGGGCGCAACCTGTTTAACTCGCTGCGTCTGCCCGTGCTGAACAGCATCAGCGGCCAGAATCCCAATGCGGAATTACTCGCCGGACAGCTCATCCTGTCATCGCGCACCATTGGCGGGCTGGGCGTGTTCCTTGCGCCGTTCTTCCCGGATGCAACGATGCTGATCACCTCGTTCAACAACCTGTCGATTTACTGGCAGAAAGGCTCAATGCGTCGTCTGATGAAAGACGAACCGGAATACAACCGCATCACCACCTACCAGTCCATCAATGACGCTTATGTCGTTGAAGACTATGGCAAGTGCGCGATGGTCACTGGCCTGAGGTTCGCCGACAGCTAATCAACTCATGGCGGGCATCATGCCCGCCTGTAACGGAGAGGAAAATGATTACTCCTGCACAGCAACACTGGCAGAACGTGATGGCACAGCGCGCAGGCCGGGCGAATGAAGGCGTGGACCACGCCGCGCGTACCGCGCATGAAGAGGTGCTGTATCGTCTGCGTCTGGCACAGGCCCGGCTTAAGGGCGTACAGGCCAGAAGCGCAAAAGCCGCCATCAAAAAAGAGTTATTGCCGGATTTTTCCGGCTGGATTGAGGGAACGCTGGAGGCTGACGGCGGACAACAGGACGAAGTGATTGCCACGCTGATGGTGTGGACGATTGACTGCGGCGATCTTCCGCTGGCGTTGCGTATTGGTGCGTATGTGGTCCGTCACAACCTCATCATGCCGGATAACTTTGGCCGTACTGCTGCCACAGTGCTGACCGAAGAAATCTGCAACCCGGTACTGACGCAGGCCGGGACGGATGCTGACGCGGATTTGTCCGCCTTTATCGAACCACTGGGCACCCTCCAGGAGATTGTCACCGACCAGGACATGCCGGACGAAGTGCGCGCCAAATTATGCAAGGCGTGCGCCTTTGCCCGCCGTGGCCTGCGCGATGCGGACAGCATGGCCCTATCACTGAAGCTGCTGCGCGAAGCAATGCACCTGAACCCGAACGCAGGCGTGAAACGCGAGATTGCAACCCTTTCCCGCGCCCTGAAAAAAGCCGATTCCGCAGCCGCACCAGGAGACGCCAGCGCACAGTAGACACAGGACGAAAGCAGCAAAAGTAAAAAGACAACGCGGAAGCCTGCAACACGAAAAACCACCGCGACGCAGAAGGCGAAGCGCGCTTAACGACTGACCCCGTCAGCGGGCGGCGTGCGCGGTGTTCCGGTTTGACTCCGTGACCGTTTACACCGCGCACCCACCGCCCGATTTTTCAGGAGTGAACCCCATGAGTATGGTTGCCAGAACTGAACCAAGACCCGCAGAGGACGACATCACCGATACCGATGATGGCGACACTCGCATTTCAGCGGGTGCGTTCTGGCCGGATATTGTGCTGCGAGAGCTGCGTCTGGCTGTACGACTACCGGGCCGTGTGACCACCTCCCGCCTGCTGCATACCGCCACCGGGGCGGTGGCTCACGTTACCCGCGAACTGGAAGCGTGGCAGCAGGAACAGCAGGCGGCTGGCCATAAGACGCTGGCCGATGTTCCGGCACCAGTAATTAACGGAGAAAGCGTCAATCTCTGGCACTGGCGTAATGCCGTTTATACCGCCACACGCGCCCTGATTCTGGAGCGTTACCGCGATGCGGACACAACGGATAAGGGCGAGCGCCGGGCAGACGCACTGGACGCACAGGCCGCGGACTTGTGGCGCGATGTGAGCTGGGCCATCTCTGACATCCTGGGCCGACCGCGAATGTTTGCGGAGTTGTGCTGATGAAAGTGAAGGCACTGGAAGGCGACACCGTGGATTCGCTCTGTTTCCGGTACTACGGCACGACACAGGGTGTCACCGAAAAGGTGCTGGATGCCAACCCCGGACTCTGCCAGCAGGTATTTCTGGACGCCGGGCAGGAAGTGGAGATGCCGGAGCCGGAGAAGAAGAAACGAGAAATGATTCAGTTGTGGGGGGAGTAGCAGTGAGCACCATTCAAACAGGGATCACAGAGCAGGTTATTGCGTGGCTCTTTGACCACCTGCCAACGGTGTATGCAGCAGGCGCGGCGGTCAGCATTTCCGCGCTAATGAGTCTTTATGACGGACGAACGCTGGTTCAGACCGTAACGGGATCACTGGCGTGCGGCGTTCTTGCCATGGCCGTGGCCGGGTCGTTGCGCCTCTTCGGAGTCCCTGAGGATGCCGTGACGTTTTTCGGCGCATCTATCGGTTTTATGGGCGCAGAAAAAGCACGCGACAAGATCATTGCCGCCTTTAACCGCATAACCCAAAAGGGAGATGAATAAGCCGCAGGTTTAAAGCTGGTAATCACCATAAAAATCATTCACAGAGGTGACGAAATGAAATCGAAAGACGAAATTTTTGATGCCGTCCTGGGCAAAGAAGGCGGCTACGTCAATCATCCGGATGACAGAGGCGGTCCGACAAAATGGGGCATCACTGAAAAGGTGGCACGGGCGCACGGATACCGTGGCGATATGCGTAATTTAACGCGCGGACAGGCACTGGAAATCCTTGAAGCTGATTACTGGTACGGACCGCGTTTTGATCAAATAGCGAAGCTGTCCCCGGATATTGCCGCAGAACTGTGTGACACCGGAGTAAATATGGGGCCGTCTGTGGCAACCAGAATGCTTCAGCGCTGGCTGAACGTATTCAATCAGGGCGGGAAGCTGTATCCCGATATGGACATGGACGGACGCGCTGGCCCACGCACGATTAACGCATTGCGTGCATATCTGGAAAAACGCGGTCGGGACGGCGAGATGGTGATGTTAACAGCACTGAACTGTACACAGGGTGAACGCTATCTGGAGCTGGCGGAAAAACGCGAAGCCAACGAGTCGTTTGTCTACGGCTGGATAAAGGAACGTGTGGCAACATGAGGTTACGAACTTCGCTGGGCGTCGCTTTTCTTCTGATTGCCGCATGGGGGACATCCATGCGTCTGTCATGGTCGCTGGGCCGGGAGAGCGCCAGAAACGAAGCGCAGGCCAGCACCCTGAAAAGTACCATTGACACACTGAACATCATCGGCGCCGGGGTACAGGATATGCAGCAGGTGCTGACACAACTCCGCGCAGAAAATCAACAGCGAAATCAGGATGGAGAGGCCAGACGTGAACAGCTACGCAACGATATTGCAAAAGATGAATGCGCCCACGCTTTGCCTGACACTCGTTTTGCTGACAGGTTGCGCAGGCACGCCGAACGCGCCACTGCCAGCGCCGTCAGTCCGGCTTATACCGCAGACGCTGACCATACCGGTAACGCCGCCCCCCTTCCCTGACCCTCCCGCATGGGGAAATCTCGGAATATGGGGCGACCGCCTTCTGGATGCACTGGAAACCTGTAACGCAGATAAGCGGGCCATTGAATTACTGGAACAGCGCAGACTGCAACGACTGAACAACGAGGGCAACAGCCATGCTGAAAACTGATTCCCTGCGTGAAGCTATGACCCGTTCATGCCGATGGTGTCATGCCAACCCGGAAAAATTCACCATTTTCGTGGAGAGCGGCAACATTGAAACGACCGGAGAAACCCCCTCGTTTGTTTACCGCTATCAGATGGTGATGTTTGTCATGGATTACGCCGGAGAGCTGGACGACCTCACGCTGCCGCTGCTGGCGTGGTTATCAGAAAATCAGCCACAGTTGTTGCTCAATCCGGAGCGTAATCAGGACATTAAATTCTCCGCCGTTATCAATGACGATGACAGCGCCGACCTCCTGTTTACGCTCCCCCTGCGGGAGCGCGTTCGCATCACGCGCAGCAGTCAGGGCACACCGCAGGCAGAACACCTGCCGGAGCCAAAACCCCGCCTGCCATCTTCCGAAGGCGACTGGTCGCATGTATTCCAGGATGTTACGCAGGGTGAAAGCGATGGATAAGGCATTCACCCGCGTGGATGAAACCTTTGAGGCTATCCGCGACAGCCTGAATCAGCAGGCCATCAATAACATCGCCAGAAAGCTGGCACAGGATTTACGCCGCGCCCAGCAGGCGCGTATCCGGTCACAGAAAGCACCGGACGGGACCGCGTGGACGCCTCGCAGACGCCGCGTAACCCGGATACAGGAGCGCATTCGCTTTATCTGGAATAACGAAACACGCACGCTGAAAAACTGGCATCACGACACGGGGAAATACGGGCGAACCATTACCGGGTGGGATGAGGATAAAAACAATATCCGCACGTTTTACCGGGATGACATCGACCGCTTTCTGGAAATACGCACCCGGCGCATCAACCAGGACAGCACAAAGCGCGTCCCCATGTTCGTAAAACTGCGCACCGCCCGTTACCTGAAAGCCCGTGCAGATGCTTCCGGTGTGACGGTGGGTTACAGCGGCGTGGCCGCACGTATTGCACGCATTCATCAGTTCGGTGAACGCGATCAGGTTGCACCGGGCATTTTCACCGATTACCCGGTACGTGAGCTGCTGGGTATCAGTCAGGCAGATGAGCGCCTGATTTATAACACGGTGCTGGGCCGGATTGCGGAGGCTGTACGATGAGCGCAGAACTCATGCGACTGCTGAGCAATATCATCCGCACCGGGATCATCTCTGAAGTTGATGCGCAGTCCTGGTGCGTGCGCGTTCGCAGCGGCGAACTGGAAACAGGCTGGCTGCGCTGGAACACCACGCGCGCGGGAGCCTTCAACGTGTGGATTCCGCCATCAGTGGGCGAACAGGTGGCAATTGCCTGCATTGGCGGTAATCCGGAAACCGCCATGATAATTGGCAGCCTGTGGAGTGATGCCATCCCGGCACCTGGCAAAAGCCTGAAAGAAATCGTGGTCAGCGCGCCGGACGGCGCGGTGTTCCGCTACGACGCGGACGCTGGCGCACTAAGCGCCAGCGGCATGAAAACGGCCACCCTGCAGGCATCCGTCAGCGTGACACTGGATACGCCTGTCGTGGAATGCACAGACCTACTGAGAACAGCCACGCTTGACGTCACAAAAGGGGGAACGATGAGCGGCAATATCACGCACAACGGCGGCGACTTCACCTCAAACGGCATCACAGTGCATACGCATAAACACGGTGGCGTTAGGGGTGGCGGTGATTCGACGGGAGGCCCGCAGTGACAACCCGCTACACAGGAATGAAGCCGGACGGGACGGGAAACCTGAACGATATGGAACACCTGAAACAGTCAATCAGGGACATCCTGACCACTCCGCTGGCAAGCCGGGTTATGCGACGGGAATATGGCAGCCTTGTGCCTGATTTAATTGACGAACCCATGAATAACACCACGCGTCTGCAATGCATGAGTGCTGCCGTGATTGCGCTGACACGATGGGAACCACGCATTGCCCTGGACGCTATCGACGTTGTCTGGAAAGCAGGAGGCCGCGCCGGGGTGACGCTGTCGGGCACTGTCATGCAGACCATGCAGAATGTTGAATTAACCATCACGCTGAGGGAGTAAATCATGCCTGCCGTTGACCTTTCCCTGTTACCGGAACCCGCCATCATCGCAGAGCCTGATTTTGAGGCAATTCTGGCCGACACGAAGGCCATGATGATTGCGGCTTATCCCGCCGAACAGCGTGAAGCCGTCTCCGCCGCGCTGGAGCTGGAATCGGAACCCCTGAACGTTATCGCTCAAGCCATGTCATTTCGTGAAATGCTATTACGCCAGCGGGTCAATGAGGGCGCACGCGCCTGCATGTTGAGCCACAGCTCCGGAGCAGACCTGGATAATCTCGCTGGCAATATGAACACAAAGCGCCTGACCATCACTCCGGCAACGGATACCACCGACGCGATGATGGAGAGCGACACCTCGCTGAGGTTGCGGGCGCAGCGCGCGTATGATGGCCTGAGCGTTGCTGGCCCGTCAGGCGCATACGAGTATTTTGCACGCAGCGCCAGTGGTCTGGTACGTGATGCGCGGGCCATCAGCCCGTCTCCTGCCTGTGTGACGGTTTCCATTCTGTCCACTGAAGGCGACGGCACAGCAACGGAGGCGTTGCTTAATACCGTTCGCGCCGTTCTGAATGCAGAGGACACCCGCCCGATAGCCGACCGCCTGACCGTACAGAGCGCCAGAATCGTGACATGGCGGCTGAATGCAAAACTGTACTTTTACCCCGGCCCGGAATCCGAACCTATTCTGGCCGCGGCTGAATCGTCGTTCAGGAAGTGGCTGTCTGAGCAGGGGCTTATCGGTCAGGACGTGGCACTGTCAGCCATTGCCGCCGCACTGCATGTGCACGGTGTGCAGCGCGTGGAGATAATCGAACCCACACAGAACATGGCCATCAGCGACATACAGGCGGCGCGCTGTGAGTCATTCACCATCAGCGAAGGTGGGCGCAATGAGTAATTCGTTGTTACCACCATCAGCCAGCAATTTCATGCGTTGTGCCGAAGCCGTCGGAACACGCATTACAGACATTCCGGTAGACCTCAACACGCTGTGGTCGCCGGACACATGCCCGGTGCATCTGCTGCCTTATCTCGCCTGGGCATTTTCCGTTGACCGCTGGGATCGCAACTGGCCGGAAGAGACAAAGCGACAGGTGATTCGTGATGCATGGCTGATACACCGACACAAAGGGACCATCAGCGCACTGCGCCGGGCCATTGAGCCGCTGGGATACCTCATTCGCGTGTCTGAGTGGTGGGAGTTCGGCGGAGAGCCGGGAACATTCAAGGTTGATGTAGGCGTACTGGACAGCGGTGTGACCGAGGAAATGCACCTGGAAATGGAACGACTGATAGCTGATGCCAGACCTGTAAGTCGCCACCTTATTGGTCTGAATATTATCCAGGATATCCCCGGTTATCTGTATACAGGCGGCGTGGTCTGTGATGGCGATGTTATTACTGTTTATCCCGGATAAGTGAGAAGCAATGAGCACGAAATTTAAAACCGTTATCACTACTGCCGGAGCCGCAAAACTGGCAGCCGCCACTGTTCCTGGCGGGAAAAAAGTAAACCTCTCTGCAATGGCTGTTGGTGATGGCAACGGCAAATTGCCTGTACCGGATGCCAGTCAGACGCAACTGGTACATGAGGTCTGGCGTCACGCTCTGAATAAAGTCAGCGTGGATAATAAGAATAAAAACTATATCGTGGCTGAACTGGTTGTTCCGCCAGAAGTAGGCGGCTTCTGGATGCGTGAGCTTGGTCTGTATGACGATGCCGGAACACTGATTGCGGTCTCCAACATGGCAGAAAGCTATAAGCCTGAACTGGCTGAAGGCTCCGGGCGTGCGCAGACCTGCCGCATGGTTATTATTCTCAGCAACGTGGCGTCCGTTGAGCTGAGTATTGATGCCAGCACGGTGATGGCGACGCAGGATTACGTCGATGACAAAATCGCAGAGCATGAGCAGTCCCGCAGCCATCCTGACGCCACGCTGACAGAAAAAGGTTTTACTCAGTTAAGCAGTGCAACAAACAGCACCAGTGAAAAGCTGGCGGCGACACCAAAAGCAGTTAAGACCGCATATGATCTCGCTAACGGAAAATACACCGCACAGGACGCCACTACAGCGCGAAAAGGTCTTGTTCAGCTCAGTAGTGCCACCAACAGCACGTCAGAATCATTAGCGGCAACACCAAAAGCGGTGAAAGATGCACATGACAACGCCGAAAAACGTCTTCAGAAAGACCAGAACGGCGCGGATATTCTGGATAGGGATTTGTTTGTCCACAATATTGGTGCAGCGCGGGCGTATAGCACCGCGATTGATATCGGTGGCGACAACGGCAACTGGACGACAGCGCAGTTTATTGGGTGGTTGGAGTCTCAGGGGGCGTTTAATCACCCGTACTGGATGTGCAAAGGCACCTGGGCTTACGCCAAAAATAAGGTCATTACGGATACAGGCTGCGGATATATTCAACTGGCTGGCGCTGTGGTTGAGGTAATGGGAGCACGAAACGCGCTGACAATTCGCGTCACCACACCCACAACGGTTTCGGTGGCGAACTGTGTTGCCAACGCGCAGTTTATCTATGTTAACCACGGTGATAATTATTCCCCCGGCTGGCGCCGTGATTTTAATCGCCGGGGCGATACGGTTGACGGCGAGATTATTTCGACCTCTCCCAATGGTTTCCGTATCGCCTACGGAAACTACGGCTTTTTTATTCGCAACGACGGTGGCGTAACGTATTTTCTGCTGACCGCAGCGGGTGACCGCCTGGGAACGTGGAGCAACCTGCGCCCGCTGCGTATTGATAACACCAGTGGGGCTGTCACTGTGGGAAACGGGCTTTCGGTCAACGGTGGAGCATACGTTTCCGGGGGGAACATCACTGCCAGCGGTGGTCAGGTTATACCAGGCAACTACGGTAATTTTGACGCAAGATTTCAGATGAAAAACACCGCGTCAAAAGCAGCGAATGGTTGGCATAAAGACACATCAACGGGAATTATTACACAGTGGGGAAGGCTGAACAGCACTGCAATTACCTACGCGAACGTCACGTTCCCGGTGGCATTCCCTACTGCCTGTGTCAGTATTTCCAATACGGTGGACAGAACGGGTTACGCAGAAGGCAGCGGCAACTGGTCTTCTGTGCGGAGTGTTACCCGCACAGGATTTCAGGCTGGGATGGACAGGAACGGCTCTTACTGGATTGCAATTGGGTATTAATTATGCCGGAACAAATTAATTATTATTACAGTCCCGAAAATAACGGGTTTTATCCCGCAGTTCTGAAGGCCGATTATGAAGCCGCGGGAACGTGGCCTGTTGACGCCATTCCTGTTTCTGACCGCTGGTATCAATATTTATTAGATAAACAGTCAAGCGGACAAATCATTAAACCAAACGAATACGGGCAGCCTGTAGTTGCTGCCCCGCCGCCGCCAACAGCTGAGGATTTAATCCGACAGGCAGAAAACCAGAAAGCGAAACTCCTGACAGAGGCAGAGTCCGTTATATTGCCACTGGAACGCGCCGTCAGGCTGAATATGGCAACAGATGAGGAACGCGCACGACTGGAATCATGGGAACGCTACAGTGTCCTGGTCAGCCGTGTGGATACTGCAAAACCTGAATGGCCAGATAAGCCCGAGTAAAATTAAGGCCCGACGACGGGACTTTCGCTTATTCAGGAGGCACTACCCCCCATTACTACTCGTTTGGGCATCAGCAGGTTACGTTGAATCAGAACAATCCCTTAACGGAACTGGCTGTGCCATTCAGGGATGATGTCACTTTATCTTTGAAGCCAGACACCATATCGCTAAACGATGAGGATTGCAGGCGTTCACGCAAATCCTCATCACAGCGTTCAAGGGTCAGTGAAAACTCTATCTTTTTCGCCTTCCCGTAGCGATCGAACTCGGAACGGGTCGTGCTCGTTTCGGTCAGAACATACATGCCGTAAATTTGCCCGACACCATCAATCAGAGGCCAGGGGCGTCCGGTATACGCCTGCGTGGTCAGCAGCGACAGTGACACTTCGCCACCTGTGATTTCAGGATAAAGCACGCCGGAAAGAACAATGCGATCATCACCTGCACCGATATACTGCCAGCTTGCTGAACGGTTAACGCGTTCATTTTTCACATGCCGCCAGCTTTTATTTTGCTGTAACTGCTGATGCGGCAATGTACGCAGCTCAAAAACAAACATACCGTAGATCATCATCATGGCCATGACTCCTTAATCTTTATCGTAAAAACTGCCACGTCCGGCACGAGCGCGCCGTTCCATTTCTGCTCTGACCATTTCACCGACCAGTTTCGCCAGTTCGCGGGGATTCTGCGTAACAACGTTATGCAGATGAACATGAATTTCACCACCAAATCCGGAGGCAACAGGCTCCCGGTTACGGGAAGGCGCAGGGACTGATGCCACTGGCGATCGTATGGCTTCCGCCACCGGGCGGGAGCTGGCCGCAACAACAGGGACCAGTGCCGGAGGCAACGGAGCCGGGACCACGGGTGTGATATTAATTGCGGGGACAGGCTTACTGATCTGCGCAATCTTCCGCTCCTGCCACTCCCCGCGAACAGCAAGCGCACGGGGAAGGTTCTTAAAGACGATGTCGCCAGGGCCAATGCGTTTTTTCGTCTCATCAACCAGCTTGCCTGTGTTATCAGCAATTTTGCCGAGTCTGCGCAGCGTACCGGTATTGCTGTCTGTGAGCGGTTTGTTGTCTTTGGGTTTATCGCCTCCGGTGCCATTTTCCGCAGACTTCGGCGGATTGATTTTCGCCAGGTCCCCCTGAAGCAAGGCAACCTTGTCCTGAAGAATGGCCGCACGCTGCGCGTCTTCGATTTTCTTTCTCGCCCTTTCCGCTTCATCCGGAAGCACACCAAGTTTTTCAAGTATCCACGCCAGCGTATCCAGCAACATTTTTGCAGGTGTCAGAACAAGCTGTAACGCACCGCCAAGAACGTTGCCGAACACCTCGCCAGCACTGGTGCATTTATCCAGCGTTTCCTTGCTGGACTCCATCGGTGACAGCAGCGATTTAAACCAGTTAAACACCTGGCTGATCCCACTCCCGATTGCATCAAAAACAGGGCCAAACCGTTCAAAGGTTTTGCGCAACGGGGCCAGCCGCCCCATAATCCCACTGAACACCCCGGCATAAAACGCCTTGATGGGTTCCCAGTATTTCCAGATGAGAACCGCCGCAGCCACAAACGCAGCAGCAATCAATCCGACTGGACTGAACAGCGCCCCGATAGCGCCCCCCAACAACGATACGGAACCCATCACCATTCCCCATAGTGCTGGCAGAACCCTGACGACATTCATTGATCCGGTAAGAATATTGAAACCAAGACGCAACGTGGCCAGCTTCCCGTGAAGCACCCCAATAACCAGCGATAACGAGCCTACGGTTGCGGTCATTGCCAGCAACGCACCGCCTGCAATCAGTAGCTGTCGCGTCAGTGCCGGATGCGCCTGCGCCAGTGCCGTAACTCCGGCAACCACTTTTGTGAGCCACTGCGTCGCGGTGCGCAGTGGCCCGTCAATCAGATCTGCAATGCGGATACGCAACCCTTCCCATGCACTGCCGAGTGATTTCAGGTCGCCATCAAGATTGTTGGCCATAACCTTTGCTGTGCGTTCAGCCTCACCGCGCGCACCTTCAAGTTCTTTTCTCAGTTTGGGTAAGGAGCCATCACCCACCGCATCAACGAGGGCCATAAATGATGTGAAAGCCTCTTGCCCGGCAATGTCCTTAAAGAAGGACACCCGGTCAACTTCCCCGTATTTGCGGGTAGCTTTATAAAGGTCGACCAGCACATCCTCCATCGGGCGCATTTTGCCTCTGGCATCCGAGACAGACACCCCCAGCTCCTTCAGTGCTTCTGCTGCCACCTTTGGCGGTGATGCCAGACGAGCCAGGCTAGTACGCATTGCCGTACCAGCATCACTCCCCCTGATACCCATATTCGCCAGCACGCCCGCCATCGCTGCGGCCTGCTCCAGCGATATTCCCAGCTTGCCTGCCACCGGGCCTGCATATTTCATGGTTTCGCCCAGGGCGCGGAGGTCGGTGTTGGTACGGGTAAACGCTGCGGTGAGTGTGTCGCCGACCCGGTCCATCTGGTCAGCAGAAAGGCCGAACTGCGTCAGGATATTTGAGCCAATATCCGCCGTCTCGCCCAGGTCCATACCGCCAGCCGTTGCCATGCTCAGCACGCCCGGAAGCGCAGCCTGAATGGCCTGTGGTGTGAAGCCAGCCATTGCAAGAAATGCCTGACCACTGGCAGCATCGCCTGCGGTGAACTGCGTTTCAGAGCCAAGCTTTAACGCCTGCTCACGCAGCCCCTTAAACTGCGGGCTGTTCTGGTCGATTCGCGTCAACGCCTGAACGCGGGACATCTCTTTCCCGAACCCGATAGCGGGCTGCAAAAAACGCCCGGCAGCATAGCCGCCAGCCGCTGCCGCACCAATTGCCAGTGCACCACCCGTTTTCAGTTTTCCCGCTGTTTCCTGAGCGCGCGAATACCGCTCACGCGCCTGCGTTACACGTGCAAGCGCCTGCCGTTCGCGTTCAAGCTGGTTGTTGTATTGTCCGGTGCGCCTGATGGCCTGCTGGATGGTGTTATCACTGCCTGTCAGGGAAATGCCGTGGCGTTTCAGCTCTCCGCCAAGCTCCCGCATTTTCTGAATTTCCCGTGTGCGCGATTCATTCAGGCGTTCAAGCCGGGTGCTTAACTGCTGCATCAGCTTTTGTTGTTTTTCGCTGAGCACTGTACCCGTGCGTTGTAACTGATTAAGGGCGTTAAGCTGGCGTCGTGCTTTCACGATACCCGCATCCGCTTTACTGACAGCGTCACGGGCGCGCTCAAATGAACGCGCCTGACGCTCGAGATTTTTGATCGCCCCCTGCGTTCGCTGGATGGAGTCACCAAACTGCCCCATCAGGCGGCGGGCGTTTTCGGCAGGCCGGGTCAGCCTGTCAACGGCGCTGAAAGCGACCCGGATATCAAGAGTCTTCATTGTCTGCATTCCCGCTGCGAAGTGCCGCCCGCTCACGCCAGCTAACCACTTCGCCGGGCGTCATCATGAAGATTTCGGCGGGCGACCAGTTAAAAATGACAGCAATATCTGCCACAAAGTCTTCTATGTGCTCAAAGCACACAACTGTGATCAGGCTTCCGTCGCCTGTTCGTTCTTCCCGCCAGAGTCCGCACCGCTCAAAAAATTTACGGCAACCACACATAACTGAATAAAGTCACGAGATGCCATTTTTTTGATCGTCACTTCATCCAGTCGCGGTGATGTCACGCGTGACAGCAGCGTAAACATGGATTCCGCTTTCAGATTCAGCACATCAGACAGCGACAAATCTCGCAGAGATCCAGCCTGCTCAATAGCCCCGGTGATCTCCACATACGTGATTTTTTCGCCGCCGCGCTCAATTGGTTGGGTAAGTTTTACGCCACGCTCACTGGTTTCTTTCACAGTGTCAGCAACCACCACCGTGTTTTCGGTATCGATGTTTTTCGTCTCTTTCATCAGGAAACTCCTTTCAGTCAGAGGCGACGCACTGCGCCGCCTGCATATTACTTATCAGCCAAGCCCGAGCGCGGAACGGATGCGATCGGGCACAATGTCCTTGCCGTCCTTCCGGTAAATGAAGTTCAGCAGGTCAATTTCCCACAACGGGCGATCGTTAACGCTCAGCTTGTAGTAAGTGTTTTTGATGGCGTAAGTGTGTGATGTGGCTTCACCCTGCTTGGCTTCCCCCATATCAATTTCCGTCACACGTCCGCGCATCTCGACTTCATACAGGTCGCTTTCTGCATCAGTGTAGTATTCACCCGCAAAACGCAGCAGCGTGCCGTCAATCGTGCCGCCATACTTAAGGAACAGCTCACGAACTGCGCCCCCCATGACAAAGCTCGCGTCAAGCGCGGAGTCGTCCAGACCGAGATCAATACTTACTGCGCCCATCATGCCACCACCCCGGTAGCTGTCGGTTTTGCGCGTCAGTTTAGGCAGAGTGACGGACGTCACCCTACCCACTTCGTTTTCACCATCCACAAACAGCGTAAAAAAGCGAAGATGTTTTGGTACAGCCATCAGGCACCTCCCAGCACCGCAAATGCGGGACCAAAGAATTCATCAGTAAACGACTGGTAAAGCTCCATATCTTCCAGTGGAGGAACTGGCGTATATTTGTAGCGAATACGCACGCGCCCCTGACGTAAATCCGTGGTGCCGTTATCCACCACGTCATACCAGCACGACGCCCCGATCAGTTTTCCGGCAGTAACCAGTGAATCCAGTTTTGCCCTGATGGCACTGATAACATCCTTCACGTTCGCGGGCGTCAGTGGACTGTCGATGGTTTCAAACTGCGCTTCCGCAATTGAATCAGCCAGCACCTGTGCAGTACGGGTATACACCTCAAAAATGTAGGCGTTTGTTTCCGGTGTGCGGTTGCCCCATAAGCGGAACCCGTTGCGACGAATAATGGTCGTGATTTCTTTGTTGTTGAGGCTGTTCGCATCACTGTCTTCGGCCTGCAACGACCAGAACACATGCCTGGACATCCCCAGCACATTTTTAACCGGAACGTTGGACAGCGATTTGTGCCATCCCTGCTCATGGTCAATGTACGCACGAAGGCCACACGCATAGGCTGGCGCGGGGAACGTTTCGTTTTTGCCACTTTTCGGGTTGTAGGCGATGAAGTCCGGCCATAAGAGCATCACCTCACGTTCGTTGAATTTCTGGCGATAGGTAATCGCCTCAGCCATCGTGTTACAGCCATGACATGAGGCATACACAAACGCGCGCAGTTTACCCGCAATCACGCACAGGGATTTTGTTACCGCCTCCGTGTCCAGCTCCGGTGCGGCCAGAATACGCGGACGGTATCCGATGCTTTCATCCTGCTCTGCAACAAGCAGCGCATACATCCCCGTATAGCTGCCGTCAGATTCAGAGCCACCGATAACCAGTTGATCCTGCGTCTTTCCGTCTTCGTCTTTGTGTTCAGCCACGCGAACGACGATCACCTTTGTGCTCACCTGGTCTGCGATGGCCTTAAGCGCACGATAAAGCGTCCCCGTTGTCCCGCATTTTCCCAGCACGTCATTGACGCGGGTCAGCAGTGTGGGCTTGTTCAGCGGGAACAGCTCCGCATCCGCATCATCCGCCGTTGCCACGATACCGATAACACTGGAATCAACATCGTTAATCGCTGTTACCAGGTCGGTACTTTCCGTAACGCGGGCACCATGAAAACGAGTTTCACTCATAGCTTCAGCCCCTTGTATCCGTTAAATGATTCGGCAACAATCATCCCCCACCACGCGCGCAATCTCACCCCTGCGCCGTTCTCCCGACCCGGCGACAACAAAAAGCAGTAACCCCCTCCGCACGCACATGCGACCATGCCGCACAGGGAGGGAACAGATGACCGATACCACCATGCAATTGCTCAGTCAGAGCACAGACCCCGTGAAAATGCCGGATTTTGATATTCTCGCGGAGGGTAAAACGCTGTCAGGCGTGGCGGAGCGCCTGATGAGCCTGTCACTGACCGACAACCGGGGATTTGAAGCGGACCAGCTAACCATCACGCTGGATGATGCTGATGGTCAGTTGCAGCTACCGCCACGGGGCGCGCGCCTGACGATTCTCATTGGCTGGAAAGGTGAACCGCTGACAGAAAAAGGCACTTACATTGTTGATGAAATCGCTCACGAAGGACCGCCGGACAGGCTGACTGTTTCAGCCAGAAGCGCAGATTTTCGGGATGAATTTAACGTTAAACGCGAAGTGTCCTGGCATGATGTGACCGTTGAGCGCGTGGTATCCGCCATCGCTCATCGGTACGGCCTGAAACCACAAATCAGCGAAATGCTGATGGATATCGAAATCGACCACGCCGACCAGACCGAAGAAAGCGACATGTCCTTCCTTACGCGCATGGCGGAGATGCTGGGCGCAATCACCACGGTGAAAAGCGGTAATCTGTTATTCATCATGCCAGGCGGTGGCGTGAATGCACAAGGCCAGCCGTTGCCATCGTTCGCCATCACACGCAGTAGCGGCGATCGCCATCAGTTCCGCATTGCGGACCGCCAGGCGTATACGGGGGTACGCGCTTACTGGCTTGATCTTAATTACGGGAAAAAGAAAAAAGTCAGCGTGAAACGCCGCAAACCGCCAAAACCGAAAAAGGAGAAAAGCAGCAGCCGTGAAGGTGATTATATGGAAGGTGCGGAAGGCAATGTGTTTGTGTTACGCAAAACTTATCAGAACGAGCAGGCAGCAAGACGTGCAGCGGCGGCAAAGTGGCAGCAGCTACAACGCGGAGCCGCATCATTCTCCATCACGCTGGCACGTGGACGTGCAGAACTCTACCCCGAAATGCATGGCACGGTAACAGGATTTAAAAGCGAAATTGATGATCAGGACTGGATTATTGCAAAAGCCGAGCACACCATTGATAACAGCGGCTTTACCACGCAGCTTGAGCTTGAAGCAAAAATCCCGGAATGGATAGCAGAAACAGAGTAAGCAACTTAGAATAGCGGCAGCACCACGTTAAGGGAGGTCGCTATGTTCCGTTGTCCGCTTTGTGGCGCATCTGCCCGTATCCGCACCAGTCGTCCGGAAAATGATTCAAACACCGTGCGGCAAAAGTATTACCAGTGTAACAACCTGGAATGCGGCGTATGCTTCTCAACACTGGAAGCCTTCCATAAATTCACATCGAAACACGCATCCGGCGTTCACTCTTCAGAAGGTATCCCGTGGCATGATCTGCCAGCTTCACACAGGGGAAACAATCAGATGAGTTTGCCTTTACCTCAGAATTAACAGGCAGAATTGCCGGAGTAACTAAAAAGCGATAGATTACGCGCGGGTGCCTTTCGGCTGATGGTCGGAGGGAATACCCAAAGGCCAGATGTGGAAAGGCCCCGGAAAACATTTTTGTTTAACCGAGGCCCTAACCGTCTACCCTAAGCAAGTGATAGGTTAGCGCCTCCCCGAAAAAGGAGCAAGCGCTATGTCGCAAAAATCGCTTACGGCCATCACGTTCTGCGTGACGGCAATCCTCATCATCTGGATGCTGCACGGTTCGCTGTGTGAAATACGGATGAGCTTATGGGGAGCGGAGTTTGCGGCGTTCTTACAGTGTAAGCAGTAAGGAAACCGCGACGGGGGAGCAATCCCCCGTCAATCGGCTGCCAGGGTAAGGTCGATAAGGCACCCTATCTCACAGACATGAACAACAAACCCGCAGCGTAAAAACTGCGGGTTTTCTTTTTGGTATCCTCACAAATGAGGACACCATACATAAGCAATAGACATAACAGATCGATGCAATAAATCCGATCGATAAAAACGATCGATTTGTTATCATATCGGCAGCAGTAGCCACACAAGAGGTGCCGCAAATGACGCAAAATGTACGATGCAAAAATTGCAACAAACTACTTGCTCGCGCCTCATTTCACTACATTGAAATAAAATGTCCGCGCTGCAAAACACTTAACCAGATAACGAGAGCCATTGAGCACCCCACACACATGAGGAGTTATGACCGTGGGGATCGCAATCCAGCACCAATCAGCCCATACACCGGAACACACTAAGATTTACCAGACTGACAATGCCACGCTCTGCTGCGGGAATGCACTGGAAATATTGCCGCTGATTGAGCCAGAAAGCATTGATGCCTTAATCACTGACCCGCCTTACAGTTCGGGCGCGACACACAAGGCCGGACGCACCAACCAAGGCAGCCACGCAAAATATCTGAACAGCGAGAACCTTCACCGCTTTGATGGATTCGCGGGTGAAAACATGGATGCCCGTTCGTGGGCTTACTGGACACAATTATGGATGGCACAGGCATACCAAGCAGTCAGGCCGGGCGGTTATGCCCTGGTATTTACTGACTGGCGACAACTGCCGGCTTTAACTGATGCGTTTCAGGCCAGCGGTTTTACATGGCGTGGCGTCATTGCGTGGAACAAAGGGAGGGGGTCGCGAACACCCCATACCGGGTATTTCCGGCATCAGTGTGAATACATCGTATGGGGCAGCAAAGGCCATTTGGATAAATCGCCTTCGGGACCGTTCGACGGCTGCATGACGTTCCCGGTTATCCGGTCAAAGAAAATGCACCCGACCGGAAAACCAGAAGAACTTATGGCAGAGCTGGTAAGGACTGCGAATAGTGGCGGAAGCGTCCTTGATCCTTTCATGGGGTCAGGGACAACGGGTGTGGCTGCACTGAAAGCAGGACGCAAATTTATTGGTATAGAAACCAGTGAACATTATTTTGAGGTGGCAACACGGCGACTTGAAGCAGCGATCAAACTGTAAGACAAGGCCCACAATATTGCGGGTTTACTCTCCTCCTCCACCACAAAGAATGTGGACATATCGTGGAATACAAAGAGATAAAACATTACAAATCAATGAGTTAACCAAAGAAAAAAGGCCGCTAAGCGGCCTTTTTAGTTAGAACAAAATTATTCAGCTTTGGGCGAAGCGTTTTCAACCCGGCTCTTTAACTTCTGGCCAGGTCTGAAGGTCACCACGCGCCGTGCTGTAATGGGAATATCTTCGCCGGTTTTTGGGTTGCGTCCCGGACGTTGATTCTTGTCACGCAAATCGAAATTGCCAAAACCGGAGAGTTTTACCTGTTCACCATTTTCCAGAGCACGACGGATCTCTTCGAAAAACAGCTCTACCAGCTCTTTTGCGTCCCGCTTGCTAAGCCCAAGCTTATCAAACAGATATTCAGACATTTCAGCTTTTGTAAGCGCCATAGGTTCAATCCCTCAATGAGGCCTGGAATCGCTCTTTTAATGCCTCTACACATCTGGCGACGGTAGCGGCAATCTCCTCTTCTTCGAGTGTACGGCTGGTATCCTGAAGGATCAGGCTAATGGCAAGGCTCTTATACCCTTCCGCTACACCCTTACCGCGGTACACGTCAAACAAGTTTACGCCAACTACCTGATTTGCGCCAACTTTCTTACATTCGGCCAAAACATCCGCAGCAGGGATATTTTCGGCGACAACCACAGCAATATCACGACGGTTCGCTGGGTAGCGCGAAATCTCCTGAGCCTCAGGTATCACGCGGTCTGCAAGGGCATTCCACTCCAGCTCAAACACCAGTGTGCGACCGTTCAGATCCAGCTTACGTTCAAGCTCCGGATGGACCACTCCAATGAAACCAATCGCTTTATCTTTCAGATAAATCACCGCAGATTGTCCCGGATGAAGTGCCGGAATCGCTGCGGCGCGGAATTCAATTTCAGAAAGTTTGCCGGTTAACTCAAGGACTGACTCCAGATCGCCCTTCAAATCATAGAAATCAACGCTACCTTTTGCCAGATCCCAGTGCTCTTCGTAACGGTTACCGCAGATCGCGCCCGCCAGCATGACATCCTGACGTATGCCGAGGTTTGCTTGCGTGTCCGGTACAAAGCGCAGCCCGCTTTCGAAAATACGCACGCGGCTCTGTTGGCGGTTTTGGTTATAGACAATCGTTCCCAGAAGGCCAGTAAGCAACGAGAGGCGCATCGCTGACATTTCGCTGGAGATGGGGCTTGGCAGAATCAGCGCTTCAGCGCCAGGGTGGATCAGTTGCTGCACTTTCGGATCGACGAAGCTGTAGGTGATCACTTCCTGGTAGCCTTTATCATTAAGCATGGTTTTCACACGCTTAAGGGTAAGGTTGGCTTCTCGATGCTCACCCATCACCAACCCAGCTTGCACCGACTCATCTGGAATGTTGTTGTAACCGTAGATACGGGCGACTTCCTCAACCAAATCCTCTTCGATAGCCATATCGAAACGCCAGCTCGGCGCAACCGCCAGCCACTCATCCTGGCCTTCGGTGACATCGCAACCCAGACGTCGCAGAATATCGCTTACCTGCTCATCAGCAATATGATGGCCCAACAGACGATCCAGTTTGCTGCGACGCAGACGGATAGAAGCAGGTTTTGGCAATGTCGCTTCATTTGTCACATCAATAACTGGACCCGCTTCACCACCACAGATATCAAGCAGCAGGCGCGTTGCTCGCTCCATCGCTTTATACTGCAATTGCGGGTCAACGCCACGCTCATAGCGGTGCGAGGCATCGGTATGCAGACCATGGCGACGCGCACGGCCAGTGATAGCGAGCGGGTTAAAGTAGGCACACTCCAGCAGTACGTTTACGGTTTCACCGTTCACACCGGAATGTTCGCCACCAAAAATACCGCCCATTGCCAGTGCCTTACTGTGATCAGCAATGACCAGCGTATCGGCATTGAGTTTGGCTTCGCTACCGTCAAGCAGCACCAGCGTTTCGCCCTCTTTTGCCATCCGTACCACAATACCGCCATCAAGACGATCGCGGTCGAATGCATGCATCGGCTGGCCGAGTTCAAGCAGCACGTAGTTGGTCACGTCCACGACTGCATCAATAGAGCGAATTCCGCAGCGACGTAATTTCTCTTTCATCCACAGTGGCGTTGGCGCTTTAACATTGATGCCCTTCACTACGCGTCCCAGATAGCGCGGGCAGGCGTCTGCCGCTTCAACACTGATCGGCAGTACATCGTTGATGGTGGCCGCAACCGGCGCGATTTCAGGTTCAATCAACGGTGATTTGTTCAACACCGCCACATCGCGAGCTACGCCAATGATCCCCAGGCAATCCGCACGGTTTGGCGTCACGCTGATTTCGATAGTGTTATCATCAAGTTTCAGGTATTCGCGAATATCGGTGCCAACTGGTGCATCTGCCGGCAGTTCAATAATACCGTTGTGATCGTCAGAGATACCCAGCTCAGAGAAGGAGCAGAGCATCCCTTCTGACGGCTCGCCGCGCAACTTAGCGGCCTTGATTTTGAAATCACCCGGTAAAACTGCGCCCACGGTAGCAACCGCGACTTTCAAACCCTGACGGCAATTGGGTGCGCCACAGACGATATCTAACAAACGTTCGCCGCCAACGTTGACTTTTGTTACGCGAAGTTTATCTGCGTTCGGATGCTGAGCGCATTCCACGACTTCACCCACAACCACGCCATGAAACGCACCGGCTACCGGCTCTACGCCGTCCACTTCCAGGCCCGCCATCGTGATCTGCCCTGACAGCGCTTCACTATCAATGGCTGGATTAACCCACTCGCGTAACCACAGTTCACTGAATTTCATTGTTCTGCCTACCTTTATTTAAACTGTTTGAGGAAACGCAAATCGTTTTCGAAGAATGCGCGAAGATCGGTGACGCCGTAACGCAGCATAGTCAGACGCTCCATCCCCATACCGAATGCAAAACCGGAATAGATTTCCGGATCAATCCCTACATTACGCAGTACGTTCGGGTGCACCATTCCACAGCCCAACACTTCAAGCCATTTACCATTTTTACCCATAACATCCACTTCCGCAGAGGGTTCGGTAAATGGGAAATAAGAGGGACGGAAACGGATCTGTAAATCTTCCTCAAAGAAGTTACGCAGGAAGTCGTGCAGCGTCCCTTTCAGATTGGTAAAGCTGATATTTTTATCAACGATCAAGCCTTCCATCTGATGGAACATCGGAGTATGGGTCTGGTCGTAATCGTTACGATAGACACGACCCGGTACAATAACGCGGATAGGCGGCCGTTGGTTCTCCATGGTACGGATCTGCACACCAGAGGTCTGAGTGCGCAGCAAACGGGTGGCATCGAACCAAAAAGTGTCGTGGTCAGCGCGCGCCGGGTGATGGCCCGGGATATTCAGAGCATCAAAGTTGTGATAATCATCTTCGATTTCCGGGCCTGTCACCACGGTAAAGCCGAGCTCACCGAAGAAACTTTCAATGCGGTCGATAGTACGAGTAACAGGATGCAAGCCACCATTTTCAATCCGGCGTCCCGGCAGGGAAACATCGATGGTTTCGGCCGCCAGACGCGCATCTAACGCTGCATTTTCCAGAAAAGCTTTACGCGTATTCAGTGCTTGTTGAACCTGTTCCTTGGCTTCGTTGATCACCGCCCCTGCTGCCGGACGCTCTTCAGGCGGCAGCTCACGCAGGGTCGTCATCTGAAGGGTCAGGTGCCCTTTCTTACCCAGATATTCAACGCGTACATTATCTAACGCGGTAACATCCGAGGCATCGTTAATGGCTGCCTTAGCACTGGCAACCAGCTCTGCGAGATGTGACATGGTTTTCCTCATTATGTCGGTGCAGACACCGGTAGTGGAGTCGTTCACTTAAATTCAGATATAAAAAAAGCCTCCATCGGGAGGCTTTCTGGCGCTGTTTTTCGTTTCTTCTTTCACGCGCTAGCCTCCTGGGTTCAGGTGCTAAAGTAAAAAAAGAAACGGAAAATAGCAGCATTCATGCTTGCATTACCTTAGTGGGGTAAGTGTACTGTGAGCTGCTTATTGAAAGCGCATCACGGTAATTTGTCAATATAGAGAACAAGTTAAAGCAAAAGAGGGAGCCAGGCTCCCTCTCTTAAACTGGCTTAAGCCAGAGCTGCTTTCGCTTTTTCAACCAGTGCAGAGAATGCCACTTTATCGAATACGGCGATGTCAGCAAGGATCTTACGGTCGATTTCAACAGAGGCTTTTTTCAGGCCATTGATGAATTTGCTGTAAGAGATACCGTTCTGACGTGCTGCTGCGTTGATACGTGCAATCCACAGTTGACGGAACTGACGCTTTTTCTGACGACGGTCACGATAAGCGTACTGACCAGCTTTGATAACAGCCTGGAAGGCAACACGGTAAACGCGTGAACGCGCGCCGTAGTAACCTTTAGCTTGTTTCAAAATTTTCTTATGACGTGCACGTGCAATCACACCACGTTTTACGCGAGCCATATGCTCTCCTGTATATTCTAATTAAAAAGTTAAAAGGTTAACGACTTATGCGTACGGCAGGCACGCGATTACCAGACCCAGATCGCCTTTAGAAACCATGGCTTTCGGGCGCAGGTGACGTTTACGCTTGGTAGCTTTTTTGGTCAGAATATGACGCAGGTTAGCGTGCTTATGCTTAAAACCACCTTTACCGGTTTTTTTGAAGCGCTTAGCAGCACCGCGTACGGTCTTAATTTTTGGCATTTTTTAACTTCCACTTCGCATTGTTAATAAACGAAACAAAGGCGAGTTAAACCCATAAGCCGTAGCTTACGGGTTTAACTACTTGGGTGGCCTTACTGTTTCTTCTTCGGAGCGAGCACCATAATCATCTGGCGGCCTTCGATCTTCGTAGGGAAGGATTCGACCACTGCCAGTTCATTCAGATCTTCTTTCACGCGATTAAGCACTTCCATACCGATCTGTTGGTGGGCCATCTCACGACCGCGGAAACGCAGCGTGATTTTGGCCTTATCGCCCTCTTCAAGAAAGCGAATCAGGCTGCGGAGTTTTACCTGATAGTCACCTTCATCTGTACCAGGACGGAATTTAATTTCCTTAACCTGGATAACTTTCTGCTTTTTCTTCTGTTCCTTAGAAGACTTACTCTTTTCATAGAGGAATTTGCCGTAATCCATAATACGACAAACCGGCGGCTCGGCGTTAGGGCTGATTTCAACTAAGTCTACTCCGGCTTCTTCAGCTTTTTCCAGAGCTTCTCTCAGACTTACAATACCAAGCTGCTCGCCTTCCAGACCTGTTAAGCGAACTTCTTGCGCGCGAATTTCGCTGTTAATACGATTCGGACGCGCCGTTTGAACTCGTTTTCCGCCTTTAATACCTTATTCCTCCAGTTGTTGAAGACTGCGGCTGCGAATCTCTTGTTGCAGCTTCTCAATCACTTCGTTGACGTCCAGACTACCCAGGTCTTTACCACGGCGGGTGCGAACGGCTACTTTGCCAGCTTCCACCTCTTTATCACCGCAGACCAGCATATAAGGGACGCGACGCAACGTGTGCTCGCGGATTTTAAAGCCTATCTTCTCATTTCTCAAGTCTGCTTTTACGCGAATGCCCGCATTTTGCAGTTTCTGCGTTAATTCAGTGACATATTCAGACTGAGAATCGGTAATATTCATCACCACTGCCTGCACAGGTGCCAGCCAGGTGGGGAAGAAACCAGCAAACTCTTCGGTCAGGATGCCAATAAAGCGCTCCAGTGACCCAAGAATAGCACGGTGAATCATTACCGGAACCTGACGTTCGTTGTTTTCGCCTACATATGATGCGTTTAAACGAGACGGCAGAGAGAAGTCTAGCTGTACTGTACCGCACTGCCATGCGCGATCGAGACAGTCGTATAGGGTAAATTCAATTTTCGGACCGTAGAATGCGCCTTCACCCAATTGATATTCAAATGGAATGTTGTTCTCTTCCAGCGCAACCGCCAAATCCGCCTCAGCACGATCCCACATTTCGTCGCTACCAATGCGTTTTTCAGGACGCGTGGAAAGCTTAACAACGATTTTGTCGAAACCAAAAGTGCTATACATATCGTAGACCATACGGATACAACTGTTCACTTCATCGCGAACCTGCTCTTCCGTACAGAAGATATGTGCATCGTCCTGAGTAAACCCGCGGACGCGCATCAGACCATGCAACGCACCTGACGGTTCGTTACGATGACAGCTACCAAACTCAGCCATACGCAGCGGCAAATCACGATAAGATTTCAGCCCCTGGTTGAAGATCTGCACATGTCCTGGGCAGTTCATCGGCTTGATGCAATATTCCCGGTTCTCAGAAGAGGTGGTGAACATCGCATCTTTATAGTTGTCCCAGTGCCCTGTTCTTTCCCACAGCACACGGTCCATCATAAATGGCCCTTTCACTTCCTGATACTGATACGCTTTCAGCTTGGAACGGACGAACGTTTCCAGCTCGCGGAAGATAGTCCAGCCGTCGTTATGCCAGAACACCATACCCGGTGCTTCTTCCTGCATATGATAGAGGTCAAGCTGTTTCCCGATTTTACGGTGATCGCGTTTCGCGGCCTCTTCAAGACGTTGCAAGTATGCATTAAGCGCTTTTTTATCGGCCCATGCCGTACCGTAGATACGCTGCAACATCTTGTTATTGCTATCGCCACGCCAGTAGGCTCCCGCGATCTTCATCAGTTTGAAGTGATGGCAAAAACGCATGTTCGGCACGTGCGGACCACGGCACATATCGACATACTCTTCATGATGATACAAACCCGGTTTGTCATCATGGGCGATATTTTCATCAAGGATCGAGACTTTATAGGGTTCGCCGCGTTTTACAAAAGTTTCACGCGCTTCATGCCAGCTCACTTTTTTCTTGATGACATCGTAGTTCGTTTCGGCGAGCTCGTGCATACGCTTTTCGAGCGCGTCGATATCTTCCTGAGTCAGCGTATGGTCAAGATCAACGTCATAATAGAAGCCGTTATCAATAACCGGACCGATAGCCATTTTTGTGTTGGGCCACAACTGTTTGATCGCATGGCCTAACAGATGCGCACAGGAGTGACGGATAATCTCCAGTCCTTCTTCATCTTTGGCGGTGATGATGGCCAGATTCGCATCATTTGCGATCACATCAGAAGCATCGACCAGCTCACCATTGACGCGGCCTGCGATACAGGCTTTCGCCAGGCCCGGACCGATATCCAGCGCAACATCCATAGGGCTAACGGGGTGATCATAATGGCGTTGACTGCCATCAGGAAGTGTTATTACAGGCATTTCAATTCCTTAATTTGCAGTGGTGCCCCACACGAAAGAGCACATACAAAATACGATTTTAGAGAGATAACAGCCGCGAAGATAAGGTTTCTCGCTTCACTCTGCGGAATCTGTACAGCACGGGATTGATTAACCGTGATGTACCCTTACCTGCCTCTGTTAAGTACCCGGCAATAGTACACTTATGTGCTGAACGATAAAAGGATTACTGTGAGAGATATCAAGTTTGTTGCCCATCTGAACGCGTTGGGACGAATATTTTGAAAGCGTGTTTTGAAAAATCGCATCCAACCTGAGGTTAATCTTATTTATTGCCTGCCTCTTGACAACGCCCTACCTCAGGCAGTCTAGTTGGCTACCCATTAACCCCTAACCCACTGATAAAAATGGTTATAGTTTATCCCATTGTGATTATCGTACTTATTGTAATTATTGTTTTTTCTTTTTATAAACACTACAGCATGATGTCATCCCGTAATCTTCCGGTGCGCAACCGGAAGAGACGCTAAAACGACGAAGGGATTTAAATCTCATTGTTAACTGAATGACAAAGCCCTGGCCGCAAGGCCAGGGCTTTAATTTAGTTAACAACGCTCTTCCACTAAGAAAAGGCAAACTTATCGCAAGAGTATGCCCCTTAGAAGTTGTATGTAACTAAAGACGGTCTTAACAAAGGGCTTTGATTTTTCCATGTAAATGCCGCTGACGATTTGTAATTTTCTTCACCGTTATTACCTAACTGTAGATCCAATTTCACGTCATAGGTAGCATTATAAATTACATCATATGAATAAAATTCAAAAGTTCCGCATAATCTGCTGAGCCCCCAGAAACCCGTCGATATCGTCGCTAACGTTCCGCTACTCTCCTTAACCTGAACATTCTGAGCCACGAAATTTTGCATTCCGACTACCATAGGCGGCTTGTTTTGCTGAGGCGTCCATGAAATCGTATCTAAATGCGCTTTATATTGCATATTATCTGAATAATATTTCAGTATATTTGGCTTCATTTGGATTGAAAAATCAGCATTCAGTGTCGCCCAATCGTTACCCGAACAGATGGTAGTGTTATTCGTAGATGTATCCCAAAGCAGCGGTGCCGCTTTAATGGACGGATTAACCATGCGTAACAGATCCGTCGTTCGAGGCTTAACAGCGAGCGACCTGTCTAACAAAGTAACCTCTTCATTATTAATACCTGTTACAACAATTTTAAATATTGCTGAGGAGGTAATATTGCTGAGTTCCAGTTTCCCCGCATTAATGGTCATCGGGATTATCGTACCGTATTTAATATTTGTGCCTGATAACTCATATTTGCCCTTCTCTCCTCCACTATCAGTCAGTGTGGCGGTAATCTTCGTTACAGGACGAGTTATCGCATCTCCATTTAACACCAGTTCGGTACTCACCGTATCGGTAGTGAATACAGGGTTCCATGTTGAGGATGTGCTATCATCGCCTAAGCTGGTGTGAGCCACAGGAGTTAACGTTGCAGCCGGTGAATCATACACCTGGACCTCATATTGCCCACTCGCTGCAAGATAATAATCATCGCCAGGATGGTCAGCGCGAATGACTGTTCCTCCCAGCCCACCTCCCATTGTAAGTTGCGCGCCATTGACAGTCGCTACAGTCGTGTCCGATGAGGACCATTGCAGGCTATTCGCAGTAATACCTACCAAATCCGGTGTCTGAAACTGCATGTTTTTACCAGAGGCAAACTTGACAGTCTCCTTTGCGGTTTTAAAGCTAATTTGCGGTGTAGCCTTATTCAATACATAAGCGACATCCACAGACTGCGCCATAAACTGCTCGGTTTCTGGTGTGCTGAGTGTCACTGTTGCTGCACCAGGCTTGATAGCGGTTAACGCACCACTGCTATCAACTGTAACAATGTTGGTATTTTTACTGATATAGCTGGGCGCTAACACACCTGTGGCATCCGCATTACCGAATTTCGCTGCGGCGGAATAGCTTTTACCATCACTCCATGTAGAGGTAATTAAACTACCGTTCGCCGCGGCGAGTTGCGGGTTGGCTTTTTCTACTATCAAGTCATATGCCGCGATTGCCGGGTTATACTGCGAGTTCCCCGCAGTGTGGACGGTGATTCGGGCATTACCCGCTTTTAATAGGCTTATTTTGCCGTTGCTATCAACTTTCGCCACGCTGTCATCACTGGAAGTCCATGTTTGCGCAAGGCTGACAGGCATCCCATTGACAGCCTGCGAGGCAGTAAAGTTGCGGGCCCAGGAGACTCTTTGCTGTGCATTGGCAAAGGTCAGATTAAGGTTAATCGGTCCTACGGTAACCGGGATCCCCGATCCAATAGTTTTACCCTCCGCTATAGCATTCAGCGTGACCTGCCCCTTGGCTGTTGAGGTACCTTTAACGGTATAGGTGCCATCGTTGTTATCCGTTACTGAAGACACGGTAAAACCCTTCAGTGCACTGGCACCATTAATAGTGACATTTTTGCCAGAGATTGGATTGCTGTAACTATCTTTTAACGCCACAGTCAGGGTCACCGCCTCAATACCATCAGCGCCAATTGAATTTCTGTCAGCACTGAAGGTCGAGGTGTTTGTATCGATATCACCCGGATTAACAGTTACAACACTCGCCTGCACACTATTTTTCGGATCCAGCCAGGCACTCATCAGCAGTGTCCCGGCACTGTTACTGAGAACCGTAGAGGTCGCTATCCCACTCTGATTAGTCAGCGATGTTTCAGCAAAACTGTCGGCTTTACCCTGCAGTTGCCAGGAAACAACAACATCCGGCAGGATATTACCCTGCGCATCGACAACAGTCGCAGTGTAGGTCACCCCTTTTGCATCTCCCGCCGTGAAGCTGGCACGATCTGCTGTGATACGGGTAATTTTCCAGGAGCTGGTGTCGCCTTTAATCGTCAGCGGTTTGCTCTGGTTAAAGGTGACATTACCCACTTTAACAGTGAGGTTAGCTAAACCGGCCCGATTAGCGCTCACGGTAATGGTGTAATTCCCTTTTTTGCTCTCCACACTGTTACTGAATGTTACGTTAGGGTTAGTGCTAACACCACTCACCGTCTGCCCTTCGAGCAGGTTGCCTTTGCTATCACGCAGCACCAGGTTCAGCGTAGACGTCTCTTTGCCAGCAATGATAACTGAAGGTGTGAGGGTCAGTTCAGACTGATTCTCATCAGGTGTGCCTGCACTAAATACCACATTTGGAGCGGATGTCGCGCCGGAGGGCAAAATCATACTCACCGTCGCAATACCGGCTTGTTCCCGCGTCAAGGTGACCGTTGCTGTGCCTGATGTATCTGTAGTGGTAACAGGTGCACTTAACAAACTGCCCGCATTAGCACTCCAGGTTACCGGAATACCGTCGCCTAACGCATTGCCAAATTTATCTGTCAATACAGCGCTGTAGGTGACTGTCTGCCCAACAGTAGCTGCGGCTGGCGTCACGCTAATATTGCCGTTCACTACAGCAGTGCTGTTGTCTGCTTTCAGGGTCAGGTTTACTTTCTGATCAACCATTGTCCCTTTCACCAGCGCCGTAATTGTGGTACTACCGGCTTTTTTACCATTAAGCTGTGCAGTATATCTTCCTGGCGCCACTTCGTTGAAAGCCGAAACTGTCAGTGAAAGATCCGGGGCATATTGCAGTGTGATATCACCACTCATTCCAGAGAGCGGATTACCCTGCACGTCGTTAACCGCCAGGCTGAGTGTTGCGTTTTCCGTACCTACCGTGATGGTGGCCGGTGCTACGCTCAGCGAGCTCGTCGAGCCCGAAACGGTACCCGCTGTAAATGTTACGGTTTTATCCGCATTGACAGGTTGGCCGCCACCAAGCATAGCTGCCACGGTTGCCTGACCCGCCTGTGTACTGGTTAGCGTCATTTCTGCGATACCCTGCGCATCCGTTTTACTTAACGGAGAAGCAAGCGTTCCCAGAGTGGTGCGCCAGCCGACAGCAACTCCCGGCATTGCGGTGTTATTATTTTTATCTTTCACCTGCACCCGCAGCGTGACTTTCTCCTGTCCATCGGCTTTGGCAGTGTCGTTGCCATAAACTCTTACGCTATCAATCAATACCGTGTTTTGGTTTGCCAGGAAACCCAGTGACGTTTGCAATTGTGCCTTGCCACTGGTGGCGGTGAGTGTCCAGGTACCCTCTTTAGTACCGGTCACCTGCGCCAGATAAATCCCCTTCCCTTGTTCTTTAGGCGCAAAGGTTACGCTGGTTTCATTGGCGTTCCAGTTAATGTTTTGCCCAGGTGTCGGGTTACCAAATCGGTCTTTTAACAGCAACGTTGCGGTGGCCATAGTGCTGCCATCGGCAGCGATTGCCTGAGGAGATACCGTTAGTTGGCTGTTCGCGGTTACTGGTTCCGCCGCCGCAAAGGTCGTTTGCGCCGAGGCGCTATTGCCATTGTAAAGCACAGCGGTAACGGTTGTTTGCACTGCCTGAGTAGCAGACAGGCGTATCGTTGCTTCACCACGGTCATTTGTTGTCGAGACAGAAGTGTCTAACTGGTTGGCATCACTACGCCACGCAACGCTTGTGCCGCTTACCGGGTTATTGTTAGCGTCAACAACCGTAGCCGTCATGGTGACAGGCGTACCGCCTACCGTCGCCGTTAAAGCAGAAGTAGCAACTTTAACGGTCGCGGTTTGGGTATCCGCAATAGCGTTCAGCGCAACGCGGGCTTTCGCACCGTTATCGAGCACCGCAGTGACATTAATTGCCCCGACATGTTTTGTCGTCAACGCGACCTGTGCAGTACCGTCCGTTGCCGTTACTGTCTGTACAGGCGTAATAACAGCCCCCTCGCCATTGCTTAGCGAAACGTTAGTGCCCGACAACGGGTTACCAAAGCGGTCTGCCACTTTGACTGTCAGCACCGGACTGTCTTTGCCGTCTGCTTTCAGGGTTGACCGGTTAGCGGTCAACTGCGTAATACTGCCTTTGGTACTGTCGGCAACAAAGGTAAACGGCGAAGCAGATTTCGATGACGCATTAGTGGAAGCTGTCACCACCACGTCATAGGCTTTGGTACTGGATACGGCTGTTTCGGCAATCCCCTGTGCGTTGGTTTTACTCTGCACAGCACTGAATGTTACGGCACTATTGTCGCGATCCGACTTCCAGTCCACCGGGATATTGGCTAAGGGGTTATTGTTCTGGTCTTTAACCAGCGCCTGGAATTTAATACCCGTTGCGCCATCCGCAATCCCGCTGCTTGCCGTGGTTGTTACAGCACTTACCAGAGCTGTGGCCGCATTCCCGGTAAAGGTCGTGTCACGCGTTGTTGTTTTCTGATTCACCGTTGCAGTCACATGCGATACCCCCGCTACCTTACTGATAATGGTGGTTTGCGCGATGCCTTTAGCATCAGTTTTTACTGATGTTGCGCTTAAAACAGCACTGTTATCCGCCGCGAAGGTGACAACCGTTTGCGAGACGGGGTTATCACGGGCATCAGTCAAGATGGCCTGTACGGTTTTACGCGTTTTACCATCGGCAAGGGAAAACTCTGGAGTAATGGTAAAATTCTTCGCTTTGATCTCTGCCGTTTTTTGGTCAGGAACAAAGTTCAGGGTGACCTTTTTACCCGGCTTACCGTCTACGCTGGCAGTTACAGTAACATCGCCCGCATAGGGGCTCATCACAGGAATAATCGCTTCACCATTTTTGTCGGTAACAGCCGTGGCACTTACAATAGCGTTATGGTCTGCGCTCAGGTCAAATGTTTTTGCTGGCACGCGGTTGTTTTGCGCATCCACCAACACCACTTTTATGCTGTTTTCCGCCTTACCGTCGGCCAGTGCACCATTGGTCACTATCGCTACAGAATTGACCAGCGCAGTGCTGGTATCAGCAGTCATGGCGACAGTGGCTGTGGGGAAACGGGTGTTACGTGCAGAAGGCGTAAACGTAAATGACTCTGGCCGGGTGCCTGCGGTAAGTGTCGCGACATATTCGCCCGCAACGCGACGACTAAAGTTCGTTAGTTTTGCGGTGATGGTACCACGCAATTTTGACTGGCGACTGACAGTGATTTCATCAGGCGATACATTAATCGGTTGACCCTGGCGATCCATAATTTTGAGCACAAATTCTTGCTCGGATTTACCATCCGCAGGTAGGGTAATTTTATTTGGCGTCAGAGAACTGCTATTTGCATTAATAGCGGCTTGCGTCACCGTTACCTGGGTAGTCGATTGTGGCGAACTATTGCCTTTATCATCAACGGCGGCACCGCTGATTGTGTAGGTATTAATACCCTTGGCTTCGGAATGATACTCCGGGAGGATAACACTGTAATTGTTGCCCCCTTCCTGGATAATTTTTCCACCCGCAGCTAATAACGCTGGTGCAGACCAGTCGATATGTTGCAGGGGATATTTGCTATTAACCGTTACGTTAAGCGATTTTTTCTCACCAGCATATCCCGTAATAAGCGCGGCAGTTCGCAACTGAATAAGCTCTTTCTTACGATACTCAAGCACAATATTATTATTGCGCTCAACCAAATCGTAACGGCTGCCCATTAACGTGCGCATGGCACCGACGGCATCTGGATCGATTTGTTTATTCCACGGCACGCCTAATTGATAATTCAACGCCATACTGAATTGGCTATCCTGATTCCCTTCAGCATCCTGACGAAGATCTGCTCCGAAAGTCAGCAAGGGAATCGGGGTATAATTCAGACCGACAGTGACGGCATGTGGATCGCTTTGACGATTATTATTGCCAAACATAGCCACTTCTTTGCCATAATATTGTTCATACATTACTTTGGCGCCAAGCTGCGGCAGTGCCGGTAGCCACCCTTGAGCGCGTAAATCCCAGCCATTTGCCGGGCGCTCCTGATAATCTTCCAGTGATTTAGAATCTTGCCAGTTAGTCAGACGCAAATAGCTGTTTGCTGACAACTTTAAATAGTCGCGCCAGTACTCTATACCCAACCCCAGACGGGCGTTCTTATTCGACAAGTCATAATCAAAAAAGGTATTGCCCCCGAGCATCCAGCCTGGTGCGAACCAGCGATAACCCAAACCAAGATTTGCCTGCAGACGATCGTCGGTACGATGTACGCTGCTTTGGGTGAAAGCGAGATGATTTTTCTGGTCGTAGACTGGCACCAGGAGATCTAACTGGGAGTTTTTAAAAGAAAGATTTTCATCTGCATCGATCTGCACACGCGCCGTTCCCACGCGGTTTAACCATTGCTGAACCTGAGCAGAGGCCGCCGACGTCGCCATGCCGCGAACAGCCGATGAAGTCGCATTGCCATCGGGGCGATCGGCAAACATAGAACCAAATTTCATCGCCCAGCCAGCAGTCCTGGCCCCATCCGCCTCTTTTTCCTGTTGCTGCGGATTAACCTCTTTCTTTGTCAATGGCGCTAGCGGTACATCAATTTCATCGCCTGCTTGCAGGTTATTAAAACCATGCGCAAATGTCCGAAATTGATTAAGTTTGCGTAATTCATCAATGGAAATTTGATACTTGCGTGCCACAGAAGTAATATTTTCCCCTGCTGACAATGTATATACTTTTGTAGCAAAAGTTATTTCCTGGTGATTTTCCGTTAATAGTTTGGCTTGCGTAATCGTTGGCGTAAATGCGGTGACCAATGGAAAAGCCATCTGTATGCCAATATTCAGCCAGGCTAATATTTTGATATGAGAAGACTTTTCTTCTCTGGATAACATACTCAAATCAAACCTCAAATGAAAGTGCTATAACTTAATGAGTTATTAAGAAAATCAGGAGCCATTAAAAGGCGGGATAATATCTATATTCTTAATAATACATTTTAATCGCATTCATGAGGTGTATTTGATCATTATTAAATTATTAAAAAAAAATCAAAAAAACATCATAATAATATTAATCACGCGCCATTTTATGCAGTTAGGCCTGAAATAAGGTACCCCTCGAGTTTCAACTCGGGGGGTACCTTATATGTAAGATTAAGTGCGTTTGAGAAAACTTGCGGGAAAAATTAAATTTCGTAACCCAGCGCGCGTATCACTGCTTCCATGGCCTCTTGTGTTAATGGCGGACGCGTGACTCGCTTATTGGCCAACATCGTTCTGACGACTCCTGCAATAACAATATGGCTGGGCTGCTGACCGAGATCGCGCATTTCCAGCACCACTTTTCCCACTACCCGGCACATTTCATTATAAAGTTCATCATCTTTGCCTTTTCCCATTCTTCCTCCATTCGCCACATTCCCTGTCTTCCATACCGCCAACCTGGTTTTTAACGGATCCGACACTCAGGTATTTGTTTGTACTACAATATATTTTCACTGTGCAAGCAAAGTTAAATTTTTCACTCAATTTACCTTAAAGTAAGGTCTGCCGCTGCCGATGAATGACTCATTAGTAGTTTGAAAGAATTTATAGCAGCCATGCAAACAATTAACTTCAATATTGTGACCAGTCAGAATCTGCAAGCCAGGCAGAGTACTACCTCACTGCTACAACAATCCATTGAAAGATTGTCGTCAGGTTTACGTATCAATGGGGCGAAAGACGATGCCGCCGGTCAGAGTATCACCAACCGTATGCAGGCCAATCTTAATGCCGATAGTGCGGTTTCTCGTGGGCTGGATGATGCTATCAGTCTGGCGCAAAATGCAGAAAGCAGCCTTAGCACCGTTGGTGATCTGTTGATTCGTGCCAAGACGCTGGCGATTCAATCCGCTAGCGACACCTTAACCGAAAGCGATCGACAAAGTATTCAGGATGAATACCAGGCCATACTTGATAATATCCAGGCAATCTCGGTGGGGACGAAGATTTTTGGTCGTTACCCGCTGGCAACCGATGACCCACAACTTCCCCCGGTATTAATTGGCGATACGCCTCCGCTGAATGTGAAATTTCCCGAGCAGGGAACGGATTATTCATTTAGCTCAGGCATCATCTCACTGGCCTATATTCCAGCCGGGTCGACAGATATTACCATCACTATTGACTCGTTAGGTCTGGATGATGATATTCAGCTTTTCACACGCGATGGTAAACATCTGGCCGGAACGCCTATTAATGGAAGCGATCCAGATTACACATGGACAAGCCGCGGGATCACTGATGACACGAAAGCGACAACGCGTGTCCTGACAGAGGCGAATGGCTTCGAAAGTGGCGCAACTTATGATGATAGCTTGCTGATCGAGGGGGGTGCGTCGTGGGCGTTAAATGGTAGTGAAACCCTGAATTATAATGGCATGACTATCAGCTATAGCGGCGATGGTGATCGTTATGAGACGGGCAATGCGTATAACGATGGCAGTAATGGTTCAAACCGAATTGAGCGCGTGAGCATTGACAATGTTACAGAAGATTTAGTGGTCATGATCGTGGGTAGCGGCTCGTTTACCAGCAACCTTACCTGGGGCGACCTACCGAAACCAACAATTACCCCCGAGAAACCACCCATACAGAGTTTCCCACTGGAGGTGGTGACCAGCGCCAATTTTGCTGATGAGCTGGGTTCTGTCACCATACCGACCACCCCTGCAGATCTTATTTCGCTTGGACTGGATGGCACAGATATTAATTCAGTAGCAACCGCCAGCGCTGCCATGGGTAAACTTGATGCCGCATTAAATACGGTAAACAGTTATCGTGGGCAATATGGTGGGGTTATCAACCGTTTTGAATCAAATAAGGCGATGCTGAACCAGCAAAGTATTGCTACCCAGGCAGCTAAAAGCCGGATCGAAGATGCTGATTATGCGCTGGAAGCCAGCAATTTAGTGAAAGCACAGATTTTACAACAAGGCCAGGACGCCATTTTAAACGTCGCAAATCAATCGGCTGAGAATATTCTTGCGTTATTAGGTAATTAATAATGACCTTATGTAGCAGCACCAAAAACCGGTACGACATTATCCGGTTTTTTCAGTGAAGAAATCAGCTCAGAAAAAACTTATTCCCACTCACCTGCGACCAGGGTGTGCGCATTAAACGCTGCATCATTGTTACCTTTGGATGCGTGCGGAAGAGTTACCATATTGGAACCCGCTTCGATGTTAGTAATATTTGTGTTGCTCTGACTGGCAGGAATAGTCGAATTTTCAGCAGCTAATGCGCCAAATGAGAGTGCGGAAAGTACAATGGCGGCTGCAGCGATATTGATTTTTTTCATAATTAAATTCTCTTACTTGAATAAACACATTACTACCTGGGCGTGTTTTTACCCGTACTTTGATTGTAGATCTGGATCACACATTGGCACAGTCAATTTATTTATCCATTCGTGTCAAATAAACTGAATATGTATCTACGGGGCGAATAATGGAGAAATTATGAAGAATTACCGAGGACTTAAATAAAATGGGCCGGCATACCGGCCCGGGGAATTACATTTTATAGCCTAACGATATCGTCGTACGACGATCGGTATGTTCCGGCGCTGTTGACGGCGGTTCGGAATTCCAGGTCAGGTTATAAGCGACTTTCAGACCGAAGTGATCATTAATAGCCACATTGAGGGCCGTCTCTGAATTCAGCGTCGTATCATCCGCGCCAAATACAGAAACACCCTGAGTAAATTTAGCGTTATCACTAAGTTGCCAGGCATAAGTGCCTGAGGCATAACCCAGTGCCGTTGTTTTGGTATCGCCATCAGTGTACTTGTCATAACGGACACCCGGACCGAATTCAAAACGCAGACTATGGACAGGGCCGTTCAGGATCTGGCGACCATAACCCGTCGTAGCGATATCGCGATCGCGATAGCCATTGTAACGGTCGGTTAACCAGCTTACCTGACCAAATAAATAGTCATAATCCGTCAGGTTATAACGGCTACGACCGCCTACAGCATACTTTTCTGACGAACGTTCATCATTAGAGGAAGTATTGCTGGCATTGCCCCACAAAGACCAGGCAGTGGTATTTCCGTACCAGGTCAACGTGGAATCGGCAGTCAAAGAGGAGCTCCTTGTATTGCCGGACTGGGCTAAATAGCCACCGTTCAAACTACCTTCGAACGGTTTTTTCGCAGTGGAAGGGTCATCCATGACAGTAAAAACGGTATCGTCTGCGGCCGCATTCATAGATGCAAGCACGCCCGCGGCTATTACCAGCGCGGGTACTGTCTTAAAAAGCTTCATTTATTAGGTGTCCGTACAACAAAAAAAAGACCAACAAGGTCCCGGAAACTTTCAGTAGGATCAATGACCAACGGTCCACGGAAAGGTAACAAATTATAAAAAGCCCGCTTAAACAGATCAATGAAATCTTATTTAATTTTTTGAATAAGAGAGATCTCAAAAAGAAGAAAATGGTTATTAATCACTGACACGACTTAACCTGGATTCATAATTGAAATCATACTGTTAATTACTTTCCCTTCCTTCAAATCAATGCCAGGATTACGCTAAGGAAAATAAAAGGAGGTATATGATGGTCGCAATTTACACCCTCACCCTGGCCCCTTCACTGGATAGTGCCACCCTTACGCCGCAGATTTATCCCGAAGGCAAGTTGCGTTGTAGCGCACCGGTTTTCGAACCCGGTGGCGGCGGAATTAATGTCGCGCGGGCCATTGCTCACCTGGGAGGCACCGCCACCGCTATCTTCCCGGCAGGGGGCGCGACAGGCGAACACCTCTCCTCTCTGCTGGCCGATGAAAACGTCCCCACCGTCAGCATTGAAACCAAAGACTGGACGCGGCAAAACCTGCATGTTCATGTTGAATCCAGCGGGGAGCAGTACCGCTTTGTTATGCCTGGAGCCGCACTGAGTGAAGAGGAATTTCGCCGACTGGAGGAACAGGTGCTGACAATTGAGCGCGGCTCACTGCTGGTGATAAGCGGCAGCCTTCCTCCTGGTGTCAAAGTGGAAGAACTGACGCAACTGATCAGCGCAGCACAACAGCGGGGCATTCGTTGTATCGTGGACAGTTCTGGCGAGGCGCTCAGTGCTGCCCTGTCAATTGGTAATATTGAACTGGTAAAACCAAACCAGAAAGAGCTTAGCGCACTGGTAGGCAGAGAGTTAACCCAGCCGGATGATGTCCGTAAAGCCGCACAACAGCTAGTCAGTAGCGGCCAGGCCCTACGTGTTGTTGTATCACTTGGTCCGCAGGGGGCACTGGCTGTTGATGGCAAACAGTGCGTACAGGTAGTGCCGCCGCCGATGAAAAGCCAAAGCACTGTTGGCGCTGGCGACAGTATGGTGGGCGCGATGACATTAAAACTCTCCCAGAATGCTCCACTTGATGACATGGTGCGTTTTGGCGTAGCGGCAGGTAGCGCAGCGACGATTAATCAGGGCACGCGTCTTTGCGCCCTGAACGATACGCAAAAGATCTACGACTATTTACGTAACTTATGAGATAGAGACATCCATGGCAGTCGACAAATGTCCTCTGCCAACTATGCTAAAAAAACCTGGAATAACAACGAGGTGAACAATGAGCAGTGATGGTATCGCGCGCTATGTCGTAACCGTAAAGTTTCATGAGCAGAGTCTGACGGAAATCAATGAGCTAAATAACCACTTTACACGTGCTGGTTTTCTCCTCACCATGACCGATGCCGAAGGCAAAGTGCACGATCTGGGCACCAACACATTCGGTTTTGTCAGTGCGCTCAGCGAGGATGAGGTGAGAGAGCTGGCGAACAGCCTTGCGGAAAGTGCCATCGAGGGAAAAGCAGATATCAGCGTGGATAGCTGGGAAACGTGGCAAAAAGAGGAGCATTAAGAGGTCTGCCGTGCCGCCCGTATTTTTGATGTGCGTTACGTCGTTTTTTTAAACAGGTTTAGTGCGCTAACCTAATGATCTGGCTGAGTACATGGGAGAAACATCATGTGGCAAGCGATAAGTGGTCTGTTAAGCGAGCAACTGGGTGAAGGCGAAATTGAGCAGCGCACGGAGTTGCCTGGTGGCGAAATCCATGCGGCATGGCATATATGCTACGCTGGTCACGATCTCTTCGTGAAAGGCGACGAACGTGAAATGTTACCTATTTTTACCGCAGAGGCCGATCAACTGGCGCTTCTGGCGCGCAGTAACACGGTAAAAGTTCCTAACGTCTGGGCTGTGGGCAGCGATCGCGACTATAGCTTTCTGGTGATGGAGTACCTCCCTGCCCGCCCACTGGATGCGCACAATGCCTTTTTGTTAGGGCAACAGCTGGCGCGCCTGCACCAATGGAGCGATCAACCACAGTTCGGTCTGGACTTTGATAACGACCTCTCCACCACGCCGCAGCCCAATGCCTGGCAACGTCGCTGGTCAACCTTTTTTGCTGAACAGCGCATCGGCTGGCAACTGGAGCTGGCCGCGGAAAAGGGGCTGGAATTTGGCAATATTGATGCCATTGTAGAACACGTGCAGCAGCGTCTTGCCTCGCACCAGCCGCAACCATCGTTATTGCATGGCGATCTCTGGTCGGCAAACTGCGCGCTGGGTCCGGACGGGCCCTATATCTATGATCCTGCCTGTTACTGGGGCGATCGCGAATGCGATTTGGCAATGTTGCCGCTACACCCTGATCAGCCGCCACAAATCTATGACGGCTACCAGTCAGTCTCTCCGCTACCGTATGATTTCCTTGAACGTCAGCCCATCTATCAGCTCTATACTCTGTTTAATCGCGCTATTTTATTTGGTGGTGAACATCTGGATAACGCGCAGAAAGCACTGGATCGCGTACTGGCGGCGTAACTCTTTGCCGGCGTTGCCTTTCGGCCAGGTACCAACCTGGCCGGCACAAGAGCGGTTATAAAAAACCCAGCAGCGAGAAAAAGAAATAACCGATAACGATGGTGATCACGGGCAAAATATAGAGTGGGAATATCTGCAAAAAGATCGTGTGGTGCGGTACGGTAATGCGCGCTTCTATTTGCTCGCGTGTTAAACCCTCATCACCCTTCGCCTTCTCCAGGATCAGCTGATCTTCCACGCCTTCGCGCAGGAAACGCGCCTGACGGCTCATACGGGCTCCGGAAGCCTGTAATGCCAGACCGATAAAGATAAGGGCAAAAATAATCCAGAAGAGAATATTCAGGCTGTGCTGAAAGTCCGGCGTGGGTGAGTTGTACCAAAATAAGTTAAGAAATGGCGTATTAAAACGCATCATTTCAATCATCACATGGGCAAAATCGAGCATTACAGCATTGATACCAGCCTGTTTCTCACTATGGTCGTACATAAACTTCAGCACGGAAATGATGGTCGAAATCACAGCCGGGATAAAAATCACCCAGCCCAGAACGCGTTTCAGTACTGCGATGCGTCCAGCTTGTTGATACGTCATGGCTTCCCCTTGTTTGCGACGCATTAGTGCCACTAAGTCTACCTGTCAGGCACTATTTTCGCCTGATTTTTAAAGGCACTATGTTAATCTCATAATTATAATCAATACTTTTTCTCTGCTCTGCTGTTAAAAATTGCGAGGTATTATGTCAGCCCAGCGCCAAATTCTTGCGGCTATTTTTGATATGGATGGTTTGCTTATCGACTCTGAACCCCTGTGGGATCGTGCAGAATTAGAGGTGATGGCGAATCTTGGCGTCGATATTACAAGACGCGATGAGCTGCCTGATACGCTGGGTCTGCGTATCGATATGGTAGTCGATCTCTGGTATGCGCAACAGCCGTGGAACGGGCCGAGCCGCCAGGAAGTAACTAACCGAATTATCGAGCGTGCTATCTCGCTGGTTGAAGAGGAGCGTCCCTTGCTGCCCGGCGCACGTGAAGCAGTGGCGCTGTGCAAAGCTAACGGCTTAATAGTGGGTCTGGCATCAGCGTCACCGTTGCGGATGCTGGAAAAAGTGCTGACGATGTTTGAACTACGTGACCAGTTTGATGCGCTCGCTTCGGCAGAAAAATTACCCTATAGCAAGCCACATCCACAGGTTTATCTTGATTGCGCCGCCAAACTCGGTGTTGACCCTCTAACCTGCGTGGCGCTGGAAGATTCCGTTAACGGAATGATTGCCAGCAAAGCCGCGCGTATGCGCTCCATCGTTGTGCCGGCTGTAGAAAACCGTGACGATGCCCGGTATGTGCTGGCAGATATTAAGCTCAATAGCCTTGAGCAACTTACGCTCAACAAGCTACTTGGCTAAAATTGTGGGGTAGCATTGGTCTGCCCCATATATTTTATTTTTGAAACATCATTTCATTTTTATTTGAATTTTCGTTGTTCCCCTCCTATGCTTACCCGCAGGCGCTGTGCCCATTCACAATAACAAATCCGCCGGAGTAACTATGATACTGGATGCTTTCAAGCTTACGGGTAAAGTGGCCCTTGTCACCGGGTGTGACACTGGGCTGGGTCAAGGGATGACGCTTGGGTTAGCGGAAGCTGGCTGCGATATTGTCGGCGTTAACCGCAAAATACCCCAACAGACCGCGGAGCGTGTCCGGGCTTTGGGACGGCGATTTCATGCCATTCAGGCCGATCTGAGCCACCAACATGCTTTAAACGATATCGTTAATGAAACGGTAGAGAAAATGGGACGGGTCGATATCCTGGTCAATAATGCCGGAACTATCCGTCGCTGTGATGCTCTGGAGTTTAGCGAGCAGGATTGGGATGATGTGATGAATCTCAATCTTAAAACGCTCTTTTTTCTCTCGCAGGCAGTAGCACGCCAGTTCATTGCCCAGGGTGACGGTGGCAAAATTATTAACATCGCTTCGATGCTCTCTTACCAGGGAGGCATCCGCGTACCTTCTTACACCGCCTCGAAAAGCGGCGTGATGGGGCTCACTCGCCTGCTGGCGAATGAGTGGGCTACGTATCGCATTAACGTCAATGCAATAGCGCCGGGTTATATGGCGACCGATAACACTCAGCAATTACGTCAGGATGCAGAACGCAGCCAGGAGATCCTCGATCGCATCCCTGCCGGGCGCTGGGGTGAGCCGGATGACTTAAAAGGGGCGGCAGTCTTCCTTGCCTCCAGAGCCGCTGATTATATTAATGGTTATACCCTAGCGGTGGATGGCGGTTGGCTGGCACGTTAATGTGACGATATTGTTATAGCTTGTTACAGCGTCACCTCTTTCTCCTACTGTACAAACATCCTATACTGTATACATCGACAGTTTAGTGAGTTTGATCATGACGGCGGAAGGACACCTGCTTTTCTCCATTGCTTGTGCAGTGTTTGCTAAAAATGCCGAATTGACCCCGGTCCTTGCTCAGGGCGACTGGTGGCACATTGTGCCTTCGGCCATTCTTACCTGCTTGCTACCGGATATCGATCATCCGAAATCTTTTCTTGGTCAGAGAGTAAAGTGGATCTCAAAACCGGTGGCGCGTGCATTTGGCCACCGGGGTTTTACCCATAGCCTACTGGCCGTGTTTCTCGCTCTGACGCTGTTCTGTTTGCAAGTACCAGAGAGCTGGCTGATTCCCGCCGATGCACTACAAGGTATGGTCATTGGCTATCTCAGCCATATTGTCGCAGATATGATAACCCCTGCGGGTGTGCCATTGCTTTGGCCGTGTCGCTGGCGCTTTCGCTTACCTTTGCTGATACCGCAGAAAGGCAACCAACTTGAGCGCGTATTGTGCATGGCTTTATTCACGTGGGCGGTCTGGATGCCGCAATCATTGCCCGAAAACGGTGCAATACGTTGGTCAGCGCAGGTGATCGATACGCTGCAAAATCAGTTCAATCGCTTTATTAATCACCAGTTCGAACAATAAACGAACAAATTCAATGCTTTCGCTATAACCCATTCCATTTGGATATAAGATCCAATCCTGCTCTTCTGATAACCTTGGCGCAACAGGCTCGGCTTCGCATGCCGGGTGCATAATGAATCAGGAGAGCGGGAATGAATTTTCCATTAATCGCGAACATTGTCGTGTTCGTGGCATTGCTGTTTTTACTGGCGCAGGCTCGCCATAAACAGTGGAGTCTGGCCAAAAAAGTGCTGGCAGGTCTAGTACTGGGCGTGATCTTCGGTCTGGCGCTTCATGCGGTTTATGGTGCCGATAATCCAGTATTAAAAGAGTCAATCCAGTGGTTCAACGTAGTAGGTAACGGCTATGTACAACTGCTGCAAATGATTGTTATGCCGCTGGTATTCGCCTCTATTCTGAGCGCTGTTGCCCGTCTGCATAATGCCTCTCAGTTGGGTAAAATCAGCTTCTTAACCATTGGGACGTTGCTGTTTACAACGCTTATCTCCGCACTGGTGGGCGTACTGGTAACCAACCTGTTTGGCCTTAGCGCTGAAGGCCTGGTACAAGGCACCGCTGAAACTGCCCGTCTGAATGCCATCCAGGATAACTATGTAGGTAAAGTTGCCGACCTGACTGTGCCGCAACTGCTGCTCTCATTTGTACCGAAAAATCCGTTTGCCGATCTGACCGGTGCCAACCCAACGTCCATCATTAGCATTGTCATTTTCGCCGCCTTCCTCGGTGTGGCTGCGCTAAAACTGCTGAAAGATGATGCGCCGAAAGGACAACGTGTACTGACCGCCATCGATACCCTGCAGAGCTGGGTGATGAAGCTGGTGCGTCTGGTTATGCAGTTAACACCTTATGGTGTGCTGGCGCTAATGACCAAAGTGGTGGCGGGTTCCAATATTCAGGACATTATCAAACTCGGTAGCTTTGTCATCGCCTCGTATCTGGGTCTTGCCATTATGTTCGCGGTGCACGGTCTACTGCTGGGCGTAAATGGCGTGAGCCCGCTTAAATTCTTCCGTAAGGTGTGGCCGGTACTGACCTTCGCCTTTACCAGCCGTTCCAGTGCCGCGTCCATTCCGCTTAACGTCGAAGCGCAAACGCGTCGTCTGGGCGTTCCGGAATCTATTGCCAGCTTTGCGGCCTCCTTTGGTGCCACTATCGGGCAGAACGGCTGTGCGGGTCTTTACCCGGCGATGCTGGCGGTTATGGTTGCCCCGACGGTAGGTATTAACCCGCTGGATCCGATGTGGATAGCAACGCTGGTCGGGATTGTCACTGTCAGTTCCGCTGGTGTGGCGGGTGTTGGCGGTGGCGCAACCTTCGCTGCGCTGATCGTTCTGCCCGCTATGGGTCTGCCGGTCACGCTGGTGGCACTGCTGATTTCTGTAGAACCGCTGATCGATATGGGCCGTACTGCATTGAATGTTAATGGCTCAATGACCGCTGGTACGCTGACCAGCCAGTGGCTTAAACAGACGGATAAAGCTGTACTGGATAGCGACGATAACGCTGAACTGGCGCATCGCTAAGCCGTAATTTCGCTAATGAAAACGCCTGCAACATTAACACTGCAGGCGTTTTTTTTACTCTTCTACCTCGCCCTGCTGGCGCATCTGCTGGGCCCAGCGCTGTGCAGCTTCCGGCACGTTGAATACCGGCGAACGGCAAAAATTCTCTCCCATCAATACAAACGCTACGTACTTGCCTCGCAACATCCAGACATCATGAAACCCTTCCACCTTGACGGCGTGATCGGGCGGTGCAGGCTCGACGCGGGGAACATAGCTGATAACAGGACGGTTTTGCTGGCGAAAAGTTTTCATAAGCATTGCATTCACTAAGAGAAATTCCAAAAACAGGCAAATCCTATCATAGCCGATTGTTGCCCTGCGCGTCGCGCCCGGCGTGACTTTCTCGGTTTAATCTGCCCGCATTTCCCTGTCTGCCGCTGAGTTGAAAAAATAACTGTGTTCTATAGTTATTGTTGCTTTAAAGCACATCGACGCATTTAACGATGAAAAATGGACAAAGGAGACTCTTGCAATGTCGCATAATGAAAAAAATCCTCCGAGCCACCCGTCACCGGTTCACGATACAGATGAATCACGTCCCGGCCTGGATTCCCTGGCCCCGGAAGACAACTCCCATCTACCCTCCCCACACCCAAGCGCCCCTGGCGAACAACCCACTGCGCCAGGCAGCCTGAAAGCGCCAGAGACATCAAATGATAAGCTCAAGACGCTGGAACCTTTCCGTAAGGGTAGCGAAGGGTATCCGCTCACCACCAATCAAGGGGTGCGTATTGCAGATGATCAAAACTCTCTGCGCGCGGGTAAACGTGGCCCTACGTTGCTGGAAGATTTTATTCTGCGGGAAAAAATCACTCACTTTGACCATGAGCGCATTCCCGAGCGTATTGTCCATGCCCGTGGCTCAGCGGCGCATGGCTATTTCCAGCCTTACCGTAGCCTGCGCGATATTACCAAAGCGGATTTTCTCTCTGACCCGGAAAAAATCACGCCGGTGTTTGTACGGTTTTCCACTGTACAGGGTGGCGCAGGATCGGCGGATACCGTGCGCGATATTCGCGGTTTCGCCACCAAGTTTTATACCGAAGAGGGCATTTTCGACCTGGTCGGTAACAATACGCCAATATTCTTTATTCAGGATGCGCATAAATTCCCCGATTTCGTCCATGCGGTAAAACCCGAACCACACTGGGCGATCCCGCAAGGCGGGAGCGCCCATGACACATTTTGGGATTATGTTTCTCTGCAACCTGAGACGCTACATAACGTTGTCTGGGCGATGTCCGATCGCGGCATTCCTCGCAGTTATCGCACGATGGAAGGTTTTGGTATTCATACTTTCCGCATGATTAATGCTGAAGGGAAAGCCACTTTTGTGCGATTCCACTGGAAACCTTTGGCCGGGAAAGCTTCTCTGGTGTGGGATGAGTCGCAAAAACTGACCGGACGCGACCCTGATTTCCACCGCCGCGAACTGTGGGAAGCGATTGAAGCTGGCGACTACCCGGAATATGAATTGGGGCTACAACTGATCCCGGAAGAGGATGAATTTAAGTTCGATTTCGACCTGCTTGATCCAACCAAGCTGATTCCGGAAGCACTGGTGCCGGTGCAACGCGTGGGCAAAATGGTGCTGAATCGCAACCCGGATAACTTCTTTGCTGAAAATGAGCAAGTAGCGTTTCACCCAGGACATATTGTTCCGGGGTTGGATTTCACAAACGATCCACTACTACAAGGGCGTCTGTTCTCTTACACCGATACGCAAATCAGCCGCCTGGGTGGGCCGAATTTCCATGAGATCCCCATTAACCGGCCCACTTGCCCGTATCACAATTTCCAGCGCGATGGCATGCATCAGATGGACATTGATACCAACCCGGCAAATTATGAGCCAAACTCAATCAACGACAACTGGCCGCGAGAAACGCCTCCAGGGCCAAAACGAGGTGGCTTCGAGAGCTATCAACAGCGCGTGGAAGGCCATAAAATCCGCGAACGTAGCCCCTCTTTTGGCGAATACTATGCTCACCCACGTCTTTTCTGGCTGAGCCAGACGCCATTTGAGCAACGCCATATCGTTGACGCTTTCAGTTTTGAGCTGAGCAAAGTTGCGCGCCCCTATATTCGCGAACGCGTTGTCGATCAACTGGCGCATATCGATACCGATCTGGCACAGCGCGTCGCGGATAATCTCGGCATTACGCTAAGTGATGAGCAACTGAACCTTGCACCACCGCCAAAAGTAAACGGCCTGGAAAAAGATCCTGCGCTCAGCCTTTATGCCATCCCCGATGGCAATGTAAAAGGTCGCGTGGTGGCCGTATTGCTGCATGAGAATGTCAGCGCCGCCGATGTACTGGCGATTTTGCAGGGGCTTAAAGCGAAAGGCGTTCATGCCAAACTGCTCTTCTCACGGATGGGGGAAGTGATCGCCGACGACGGTACACGTTTACCAGTAGCGGCAACTTTTGCCGGTTCGCCTTCTTTAACAGTCGATGGGGTGATTGTTCCCGGTGGCGATCTTAGCGGTCTTCTGCAAAATGGCGATGCGGTTTATTACCTGCTGGAGGCCTATAAGCACCTGAAAACCATTGCACTGTTAGGGGATGCACGGCAATTTAAAAACATGCTGCCAGGTTCGCAAGGGGATGAGGGTATTCTGGAAGCGGATGATGCCTCCGGGTCGCTAATGGATGACTTCCTTACACACCTTGAAGCTCATCGTATCTGGTCGCGTATCGACAAAATCGCTAGCGTACCGGCATAAAAAATCGGTGTAACCAAATGAAAAACCGGCCTGCTGGCCGGTTTTTTTTATGCTGCGAGGCTGTAAGAATGTTACTGCTTCGTTGCTTGCGGATCTGTATCGTACTCGGCACAAGATTGATAGCCAGAGTTCAGCACATGGCCCGTTTCGTCCAGCGCGACAAAATAGGTTTCTGCTTTGCCATCACGCTGACCCAGGATATAAGTCTGGCAAGTCCCACGCGCATGAACCATAGTCACTTCTGAAGAAGGACGCCCGGCGATCTGCATCACTTGATCGCGACTCATCCCTTTTTTCACATCTTTGACAACTGGCTGTGTGACCTGATCTTTCGCGCGGTCATAAGCCGTACAACCTGCCAACATAGTCAGTACCGCCGCTGCACCCAGGATTCCTGCGATATTCTTTTTCATATTCCTTCCTCTTGTTTATCCGCTTGTGTATGTGTATCAGCGTGTTATCTAAGCCTGGAATATAAATTTGCTTTTTTCAACTATAGACAGACGATGGTATAACTTTCGGAGAAATCTAATAAAACGACAATTGATTGCTAAAACGCAAGAAAATACAGCATTCAAAACTGTGATCCTTGTCGTTTTATCGTCGAGGGGGTAGTTTTAAACCAACAACAATTTGCAGCCTGCCGGACGGGCTCACATAACGGAGGTGTAAATGACTCTGCAACACGAGATTATTCAGGCGTTGGGCACAAAGCCGACAATTAATGCTGAAGAAGAAATTCGCCGCAGTGTGGACTTTTTAAAAAGTTATCTGAAGACGTATCCCTTTCTTAAGTCGCTGATTCTTGGCATCAGCGGCGGCCAGGACTCCACCCTGGCGGGCAAACTTTGCCAGATGGCCATCGCCGAACTGCGTGAAGAGAGCGGTAAAAATGATTACCAATTTATTGCCGTGCGTCTGCCTTATGGCAATCAGGCCGATGAGCAGGACTGCCAGGATGCACTGGCTTTTATCCAGCCGGATCGCGTTCTGACTGTCAATATCAAAAGCGCGGTGCTGGCGAGCGAGCAGGCGCTACGCGACGCAGGGATCGAACTCAGCGACTTTGTACGCGGCAATGAGAAGGCGCGTGAGCGTATGAAAGCGCAATACAGCATTGCTGGCATGACGCATGGCGTGGTGGTGGGGACTGACCATGCGGCAGAAGCAGTAACGGGCTTCTTTACCAAATATGGCGATGGCGGAACCGACATCAATCCACTTTTCCGCCTCAATAAACGCCAGGGTAAACAATTGCTGGCCTCGCTTGGCTGCCCGGAACATCTGTATAAGAAAGCGCCAACGGCGGATCTGGAAGATGATCGCCCTTCTCTGCCCGATGAAGTCGCGCTGGGGGTGACCTATGAAAATATCGACGATTACCTGGAAGGCAAGACGTTAGATGCTGCTACTGCCAAAATTATTGAAGGCTGGTATCAAAAAACAGAGCATAAGCGTCGCCCACCCATTACTGTCTTCGATGACTTCTGGAAAAAACAGTAATTCTATTTAAGCCGCCCGGTAGCCCTGGCGCTTACCAGGCTTAAGTGAAATACGGCTCGTGCGATTAATCAGCGAGCCGCCTCTTTTTGCACCATCGATTGCCTGCTATACTGGATAAACAAACAGTATCAGGAGTCCGTTGTGGTCAGGCGTCAATCTGCCCCGCGTCTCGAATTTGAAGCGGCGGCAATTTATGAATATCCCGAACATCTGCGCCCATGGCTTGAGGCAATACCTAAACAGCCGGGGGTCTATATTTTTCACGGTAAGAGCGATGCCATGCCGCTCTATATCGGTAAAAGCGTTAATATCCGCAGCCGTGTCTTATCCCATCTGCGTACCCCCGATGAAGCGGCAATGCTGCGCCAGGCTCGGCGTATTACCTGGGTTTGCACTGCGGGTGAACTCGGCGCGCTACTGCTTGAAGCGCGGCTCATCAAAGAGCGACAACCACTGTTTAATAAACGTCTGCGTCGCAACCGCCAGCTCTGCTCGCTGCGCCTGAGCGGCGAAAAACCGCAGGTGGTGTACGCCAAAGAAGTGGACTTCTCTACTTCGCCGGATCTGTATGGCCTGTTCGCTAATCGCCGCGCCGCATTACAGGCGCTGCAAACAATCGCCGATACTGAAAAGCTCTGCTATGGCCTGCTAGGGCTGGAGTCGCTTTCCCGCAATCGTGCCTGTTTTCGCTCGGCGCTTCAGCGCTGCGCCGGTGCCTGCTGTGGCAAAGAGCCGCTGGAAGCGCACAATGCGCGGTTTACAGCTGCACTGGCCCGCATGCGCGTGGTTTGCTGGCCATGGCAAGGGCCGGTGGGCTTAAAAGAGAGCGGTGAAACCATGACGCAATACCATATCATTCATAACTGGTACTGGCTGGGGTCGGTGGAGCGGCTAAGCGACGCTGCGCAAATGCTGCGCACGCCTGCTGGTTTTGATCATGATGGTTACAAGATCCTTTGCAAACTCGTGCTCAGTGGCAACTATGAAATCGTCGAATTAGCTTAGTGTCCCGGCTGCCAACTTATCTCGCTAAACAGTAACTGCCCTTCGGATTTTAACAATCGGAGGGTATGCCGCCCTTCTTGCCAGCAGGCACCCTGATCTGCCGTAAGCAGCTTATCGCCCAATTGCCAGGCACCGCTTAGCACGAAAACTACGCCGCCGCGTGAGCCATATGTGGTAAAGGTCCTGTCGGCAATCCGCACTTTAGCGTGGCAGCGATCGCGCCGGGTCATGATATTGAAATCCATCGACATCTGCCCCTCTGTCAGTTCGGCTTTAACGGCCTGGTCGCCAGAGAAACTAAACGGCTGGTGGCGTTTAAGAGTGTGGCTAAACGCACTACCGCCATCCAGCGTCACCTCCCCTCCTTCAATAAGGGTGATAACGCGATCGACGCCGGGAAAGGGGGTGAATTCTCCGCTATTTGCCAGCGAAGCGATACTCGCCCGCCAGTTGAAGTCTCTTGTCGCGGGTGGAAAACAACAAATCTCACGAGTCTCCCCGGCACCATTACGCCAGAGATTGACCGACATTTTGCGGATATCAAAAAACTCCATCATCACTCCTGAGTGGCGAGACGGCTGCGATACGCCGCTGCAAGCCGAAATTGCTATTTTTCACGTTGCCCTATTCGGGTTATCGGCACAGAAAAACATTGCCTTAGGCCCAATTAACCAGACTGGTAATTTTTGATGACAATACGAGTCAGACGAGAATAGCGTGCTGGCGGCAGCAAGCAAGAGGGAAGCAAAGAAAAACCGCCGATTCTGCCCACCAGAAAACTACAGGGTGGGCAAAACCGGCGGTCTTGATAAGTTGGCTGAATTATTCAGCAGGCTCAGGAGGCATTTTATCGCCTGGTGCCGGACGTTCTGTCAGACGCTTCTCAAAATTGGCGTTAAATTGCTTTTTCTGTTCCGGCGTTAATACGTTGTAAATTTTATTCTGCGTTTCCATATGGGCCAGCATACGAGCTTTATGCTGCGCTGCCACCTTATCAATCTGTGCTTCCGCTTTGGCCTTATCGAAGCTGTCACTGGCAACAATATCGTGCATTGCGCGCATCTCTTCCAGCGGAGGGCGTTGCATTTGATCACGTTGTGCCTGGCGGATTTCGCGAATTTGCTGTTTCTGTGCATCGGTCAGATTAAGGCCTTTAAATATCATATCGTGTGGGCCTTTCGGGCCTTTGTGATGCATCATTGGCTTACCGTCAGCAGGTGCTGCTGTGGTCTCTGCGGCATGAGCCAGGTTAGCGGCGCCGAAAGCCAGGGTTGAGGCAACAAACAGGGCAGTTAGTTTACGCATAATTTTTTTCCTTACTTCAGTTTTACTTACGGCGTTTGCCGTGTTGACGCTATTCACTTTACTCTCTGTATCGTCAATTAATCAGAGCGACGGTAAAACAATGAAAGTGTAATTGCTATTTCTCGCTCAAATGTGGAGCAAATAAGGATAAAGCGTGGAGAGATGAAAAATAAATAAGCAAACTGCTGATAAGAAAGAAATTATGGAGAATCTTAAAACAGGTAAAAACTTTAATAAAGCACTACCTTAAGATAATTCTGTAATTTATCCATAGCATTAATTAAAGTGGCCCTGAAATTAACAGGGCACAGTGTTAATTTATTTTTTCCAGCATCAAACCCGCACGTAACCCAACAGCAACATTCGGATTTGGGAATAGCACATATTCCTGTTGTTGTTGAACCACATAGCGCTCACCGTCATCCTCCGCCAACACTGTCCCCGCCGTAAACGGGGTGAAGTTTAAGGTATCAAGAGACATATAGAGCTTAAACGCCTCGCTGTGGCGGGTGAGCTGTTGCACGACCCGATAGCGCAATGGGGCGCTCTCTGCTGGCGGTGCTGCTGCACCAGCCAGTAGCGCCGAAAGCGCATCAGCAGTGCGCTGAAACTGGCGCAAATCGTTTTCACCAAATGGCAACGCTTTACCCAGTTCCAGCGTACAGGCCTGCGTAGCAAACTGCTCACTGCTGTAGTGAGTAAAGGTGCCGCCAGGTGATTTGTGAAATACCAGCGCTTCCAGTCCGGCATCCCCCAGCCACTGCAGAAACCTCTCATCCCAGGGGGTAGTACGCGCAGGCAGAACACCAAAGCGCAGATGATGTGAACCGCGAATGGCAGTATGCAAATCAAGATGCCAGCGCTCTTCTTCCCGTTCGGCAAAAAAAAGCGTCATAGCACGTTCAAGCTGTGCAGCGCGCTGTGTTTCTTCTCCTGGCTCATGCTTCTGCCAGTGCCCGCCGAAAAGACGATTAAGATCGTTTTTCAGGTAGCGTTTGTTATGCGCCAATGCAAGCGGGTTACCGAGAACGACTAAAACCCGCCAACACAGCGGTTGTTCGCCGTCAAAGAGTGCCTGCAGCAGCCTGGCTACCAGCTCAACCGGCGCGGTTTCATTACCGTGAATGCCACAAGAGAGCACCAGTGAGCGCCCGGCTGATTGCAGTGGCACCAGTTCAAGGATCCCCGGCTCATGCCAGTACCAGTCAAATGCACCGGCCTTGCCAGATTTTTTTAATGGCGTATCGCCTGCAATGGTCAGAGCAAGAAAGTTTTCCATACGACCCCCTCAGCGCTGGAACGGATAGACAGCACCCAGATTAAGTATCTGCGTAAGCTGGTCCAGCGCCTCTCTCCCTTCACGCAACAGCTGCGGGTCGGCCAGATCCGCGGGCGTCAGACGATCGCGATAATGACGTTCGACCCAGTCATTAAGTGTCGCGAACAGCGTATCGTTCATCATGACCGCTGGATTTACGGCTCGCAGTTCATCATCAGTCAGAACCACACGCAGACGTAAACAGGCCGGGCCGCCGCCATTCGCCATACTTTCCCGTAGATCAAACACCTGCAACTGACTGATGGGATTATCCTGTTCCAGTAGCTGATGCAGGTAGCGCCATACTCCTGCATGCTGCTGTGACTCCTGGGGCAATACCAGTACCATGCTGCCATCGTCGCGGCTAAGTAGCTGGCTATTAAACAGGTAGGTTGCTACCGCATCCGTCACGCTAACCGCGCTTTGCGGCACCTGAATTGCCATAAATCCTCGGATCTGTTTCTGCAATGTTGCCAGTAAACGCGGCTGATCAACGAAAGCCTGCTCATGACAAAAGAGAAGCTGCCGATTGGCGACAGCGATCACGTCATTATGGAAGACCCCCAAATCGATCACCTGCGGATTCTGTTGCACAAAAAGCAACTGCCGTGGGCAAACCTGGTTAACACGCGCCACCGCCTGGCTGGCTTCGAGGGTCTGGCGCGCCGGATAGCGCGTCGGAGCGGTAGCAATCCCCTCCTCCCGACCATACACAAAAAGTTGTACCCCCGGCTCGCCATAGGCGGCCCCGAAGCGATTATGGTTCGCCGCCCCCTCATCGCCAAACATCTGCACCTGGGGTAGCGCCGGATGAACAGTAAACTTCTCGTCATTCGCGAAGATCGCGCGTAATAGCGCTTCGGTACCGGGCGCTTCTATTGCGCGGTGGAATTTGTTGTTCAGGTTCGCTACCGTCAAATGCACCTTACCATCCAGCGCATCCGCCGACGGGCAGACCGTAGCCGCATTGGCGACCCACATTGCAGAGGCAGAACTGACATGAGAGAGAATGCGCGGAGCTTGCGCCCCGGCCTTCTCAACCACCTGTTCGTCACTACCGCTAAACCCCAACTGGCGCAGCACAGCAATATTAGGTCGCTCATGAGGCGGGATCACCGCCTGGGCGAATCCTGCGTCGGCTAACGCCTTCATTTTCAGCAACCCTTGCTTTGCCGCCAGCTTTGGATTTGACCGTTGATAACGATGTTTAGTCGATGCTTCGTTGCCGTATGACAACCCTGCGTAATGGTGCGTTGGACCAACCAGACCATCAAAATTGACTTCACGTGCGGTCATGGTTGCTCCTGATGGGCAAAATTAAGCCCCGGATTGAGGTTCTGCGGCAGCGCCAGGCTAGCCGACTCAAGGCTCGCCATCGGCCACGCGCAATAGTCAGCGGCGTACCACGCGCTCGGTCGATGGTTACCCGACGCGCCCACGCCGCCAAAGGGCGCAGTACTGGCCGCACCGGTGAGGGGTTTATTCCAGTTGACGATCCCTGCACGCGCTTCCAACAATAGTTGCTCAAATTTTTCACGTTCGGGCGAGATCAAACCACATGAAAGCCCATAACGAGTGGCATTTGCCAGAGCTATGGCTTCGGCATAATCGTCATAGCGCCAGACGCACAGCAGAGGCCCAAACACCTCTTCATCAGGCACATTCGCCACACCGGTCATTTCAATAATTCCCGGGGTAAGTAGCGAAGTACCTTCAGCTAACAGGCGGGGAACGAGCAGCGTTTTACCGCCTCTCGATTCATGTGCCTGCCAGGCCTGAAGAACATGCTGCGCGGCCTGAGCGGAGATCAAACCACCAAAAAAGGGCTGCGGCTCGGCGTCCCACGCCTCAGGTATCAGACGGGCACTCACTTCGACCAGCCGTTTAATAAAGGCATCGCCAGCGGCTGTGCGTTTAACCAACAGACGCCGGGCACAAGTGCAACGTTGACCGGCGGTAATAAATGCCGACTGAATGGCGAGATGTACGGCAGCATCGATGTCATCGGGATCTTCAACAATCAGCGGATTGTTGCCGCCCATCTCCAGCGCGAGGATCTTCTCTGGCTGACCGGCAAGTTGGCGATGCAGCTGATAGCCGGTGTTGGCGCTGCCGGTAAATAGCAAGCCATCCAGCCCAGGTAGAGCGCTTAGCGCCTGACCCGTTTCACGCCCACCCTGCAATAAATTGAGCACACCAGGCGGTAGCCCCGCCTGTTCCCACAGTTTGACCACCGCTTCGCCACTCCACGGCGTCAGTTCACTGGGTTTAAACAGCACGGTATTGCCAGCCAGCAGCGCAGGAATGATATGGCCGTTAGGCAGGTGACCGGGAAAATTATAAGGACCGAATACCGCCACCACGCCATGCGGTCGATGACGTAGCGTCGCTGCACCATCAGCCAGTTCACTGTGCTGTTCGCCAGTACGCGCGTGATAAGCCTTAACTGAGATAGCCGCTTTATTAATCATCGCGGTCACTTCTGTCACCGCCTCCCAGCGTGGCTTACCCGTTTCGCGCGCGATGGTCTCGGCTAGTGCCGTTTTATTCGCTTCCAGCAACGAGGCAAATTTTTCTACAATCTGCATGGGGGTATTAAAAGGCTGACGCGCCCACTGAGGAAATGCCCCACGAGCCGCCTGATACGCCTGTTCAACCTGAGTTGCGTCGGCATCGTAACCCTGCCATAACGTCTCGCCGTTCACCGGATTGGTTTTTACCCGCCGTTCACCCTGGCCGGTAACCCAATCGCCATTAATCCATAAACTCATTCTGTTTTCTCCTCGGCACAAAGGCGTACCAGCCGTACGGTATCGCCTGGCTGACATTTCAACGCATCAAGTTCTTGCGCCGTTAGCAACAGGCGTTCGCTGGCGGGATCGGCGTTGATTAATAGGGTTCGAAAGTGAAAATAGTGCTCGTTGGCGACCATGCAGGCTGGCCAGTCGCCGGAAGCGCGCTGGCCTTCACCAATCTCCACCAGCCGACTTTTACGTATTGCTCTCACCCGGTCGATATCGCACTCCAGCGTTGGGCCGCCGTCGAAAATATCAATGTAATTGCGATAGCGAAAACCCTCTTTCTCCAGCACTGCGCGTGCCGGGGCGGTTTGTGGATGCACCTGCCCAATGACCTCCTGCGCCTCTTGTGTCAGGAAATGGGTATAGATGGGATGCTTAGGCATCAGCTCAGCAATAAAAGCCTTTTGCCCCGTACCACAAAGATGATCAGCCTTGCTGAATTCCATCGAGAAAAAACGTTTTCCGACGCTTTCCCAGAAGGGGGAATAGCCATGCTCATCAATCACGCCGCGCATCTCGGCAACCACTTTTTCATTAAACTTGTCGCGAAACGCTGCCATAAACATAAATCGCGATTTGGAGAGCAGATAGCCGTTACCCTCTTTTCTCCATTCGGGATCGAGAAACAGGGTACAGAGCTCGCTGCTACCGGTGTGATCATTACTGAGAAAGAGTGTCGGCAACGCGTTGTAAACATTCAGCTCTTTCGAGGCATGTACCTGGGTGCCAACCCGATAGTTGTACCAGGGATCGTTAAGCCCAACAGCAACTTCAATGGCACAGATCCCGGCTACTTTGCCGCTTTGCGTCTCTTCCAGCACAAAGACATAACCCTGGTCGGCTTCAGGCAGTTCCCCTGCCCAGGTTCGACGGGAGCGCTCAATGCGCGCCGCAAGGGTCGCTTCATCAACCGGTAGTGAGGTTAATCCTCCCCCGGTTTTGCTGGCCAGCGACATAAGTGCGGGTAGATCACCTGCCATAACTGGGCGGATTACCATCATGATGTCGACTCCGCTACACACTTTTTACATGCGCGCGCGAAGCGTTCCAGCCCGATACGCACCTCATCTTCACTGATATTCAGCGCCGGGGCAAAACGCACAACATTGCCCCCGGCAATCAGCACCATCACCCCTTCGGCTGCGGCCAGTTGCGAAATCTGTTTCGCTTTTCCGGCATATTGCGCATCGAGTTGGCAACCGATTAATAGCCCTAAACCGCGAATCTCAGTAAATAAAGAGTGACGTTGGTTAATGGCGCTTAGCTGTTCCGTAAACCACTGGCGGCGCTGTTTAACGACGTTCAACATCTCGGGTGTGTTGACAATATCCAGCAGTGTTCCCGCAACCGCTCCCGCCAGAGGATTACCGCCATAAGTGGTACCGTGGGTCCCCACGTTCATCACTTTGCCAAACTGGTCAGTCGTGAGCATCGCCCCAATGGGGAAACCGCCGCCCAACGCTTTTGCGCTAGTCAGTACATCTGGCGTCACACCGTAGTGCATATAGGCATATAGCTCACCTGTACGCCCAACGCCAGTCTGCACTTCATCAAAAATCAGCAGCGCATTATGGCGGTCACACAGTTCGCGCAATCCCTGTAAAAACGCCGGGTCAGCAGGTACTACGCCCCCCTCTCCCTGCATCGGTTCAACAATGACCGCACAAGTATTGTCATTGATTAATTCACTTGCCGAGGCGAGTGAGTTATACACCGCATGTTGAATCTCCGGCGGCAACGGCGCGAAATCCTGCGAGTAAGCGGGCTGACCTCCGGCACTGACCGTGAAGAGCGTGCGCCCATGAAAAGCGTTCCTGAAGGCCACAATGCCACTTTTTTGCGGCCCAAAAGTGTCATGAGCATATTTGCGCGCCAGTTTCAGCGCAGCTTCATTGGCCTCCGCTCCCGAGTTACAGAAGAAAACCCGCTCGGCAAAAGTGGCATCAATTAACTTTTTTGCTAACCGTAGTATCGGCTCGTTGGTATAACCATTACCGGTATGCCAAAACTTCGCCGCCTGCTCTGTCAGAGCTTTACAAAGTGCAGGATGGGCATGGCCTAACGCATTTACCGCAATCCCACCGGCAAAATCGATATACTCCTTACCCTGCTGATCCCACAAACGGGAACCCTCACCACGTACCGGGATAAAAGGCGCTGGCGCATAGACTGATAACATCCATTGATCAAAATTTTCCCGCGTAATTGACTGCGACATAGCGACCTCACAAGGTAAACGAAAAGTTTATTTAATGTTAAATGCCATTAACATTCTCACTGTAAATGTAGAGTGCAGGGTTCGTGCCAGCCAGACGTAAAATGCATAAACGTGATGCAGCAACGTAATTTCAATGACTTAAAACCCATCGCTATTCATCAAAAATGCATAATAAGTGAATAATTTTAAATTACGCGCGGTAAGATGGCGTTATAAAGCGAGGATTTATGCATATGACAGATATAATTCTGTTTTTGTGATCCCTTAGGGAATTAACTGAACAAATTTGCCCCATTCAGGAGCAATGCGCACTGTTAGAGTGCAAATGGCCTGTTTTTTGCTCATTGAAAAAACTGATATGAATAAGTGGCGGTTGTGAAATATAAATTCTGCTAACATCCATGCAACTTTCACTCTCTATCTAAGTGGCTGCGACTATGAAATTTGTCTCTTTTAACATCAATGGCCTGCGCGCGCGTCCTCACCAACTCTCCGCAATCGTGGAGCAGCATCAACCCGATGTGATTGGTTTGCAGGAGACCAAAGTTCATGACGACATGTTCCCTCTTGAAGAGGTGGCTCGTCTTGGATATAACGTTTTTTATCACGGACAGAAAGGGCATTATGGCGTCGCATTACTAACCAAAGACACGCCGGTTTCCGTGCGTCGCGGCTTCCCGGATGATGGGGAAGAAGCTCAACGACGCATTATCATGGCGGAAATTCCTTCGCCGCTGGGCAATATCACCGTTATCAATGGCTATTTCCCACAAGGCGAGAGCCGTGACCACCCGCTGAAATTCCCGGCAAAAGAGAAGTTCTACCAGAATCTGCAACAGTTCCTTGACGGGGAACTGAAAAAAGAGAATCCGGTGTTAATTATGGGCGATATGAATATCAGCCCAACGGATCTCGATATTGGTATTGGTGAAGAGAACCGCAAACGCTGGCTGCGCACGGGCAAATGTTCATTTCTGCCGGAAGAACGCGCATGGATGGAGCGTCTGCTTGACTGGGGGCTGGTCGATACCTTCCGGGCAGCCAACCCGGACACGCAGGATCGCTACTCATGGTTTGATTACCGCTCGAAAGGTTTCGACGATAACCGTGGCCTGCGCATCGACCTGCTGCTGGCCAGCCAGCCACTGGCAGAACGCTGCATCGAAACCGGCATCGATTATGAAATTCGCAGTATGGAAAAACCATCCGATCATGCGCCGGTGTGGGCGAAATTCAAATTATAAAGACGATGGCTATGATTGCGCGGGGGAAGTTCGACAGTAACATTCCCCTGCTCGCCGCTTTTATGGCTTCACGCGCCGCCAGACCAGCGGGTTGGTGCCGAACACATGCTCATCTCGCTGGCATTGCAACAGCACGCCTTCGGTTTTGATCACCGCCCCTTCTGTGTAGTTGCGATTATCATAGACGCAACACTGCATACAGGGTTGCGTCTCTTGCGCGCGCGAACCTGAAGTGAATACATCTGGCGGCACGTTGACTTCCACTCCGGGCGACGAGAGGCGATCCGCCAGCACGCTATTTGCTGCAATCAGCATTATTACAGCAGAAATCCACTTTAACGCGGCCATAACCTTTCCTTACTGAATCACTCTATAAATGACTATAACGGATAATTATGCCGTAACGTTAATCATCGCCGTTATCGCTGGGTATAACCATCCCAGCGGGCTGGAGATGGCGTAAGGCACGATGCTGGATATCTTTTACGTCGGGGCAACATTATCTTCCCCCGCTTTTGTTGACGGGCGTTTTTTACCCCGCCCGCGGGCGTTGATTTTTTTCTTATCGCTGCCGGGTGCTATTAAGCCGTGGAACTGTCGCACCGGGGTATTACGTGCCTGGTGGATCAACTCATGTAATGTACCGACCAGCGGCTGCATAAAATCCTGGTAACGGCACTGTTTCTCGCTAATTTGTGTCAGCACCGACTCCCAGTGAGCGGTCATATCAGGACGAGCCGCCATCTCCGGCAAGGAGTGGATTAGTGCACGACCTGGCTCACTGGAGTGAATATAACGCCCTTTTTTCACCAGAAATCCGCGCTTAAACAGCAGCTCAATGATCCCCGCACGCGTAGCTTCGGTTCCCAGACCATCAGTGGCGCGCAGGATCTTTTTCAGGTCTTTATCCTGCACAAAACGCGCAATCCCGGTCATCGCCGAAAGCAACGTCGCGTCGGTAAAGTGACGCGGCGGTTGAGTCTGACGCGCCACCACTTCACCTTTTTCACACAGCAGCTCGTCATCTTTCGCTACCACCGGCAACGGTGTTCCGTCGTTCTCTTCGTCCCGCTCTTTTGAACCTAACAGCGTGCGCCAGCCTGCTTCGGCCAGAAAACGCGCTTTAGCGATAAACTTACCGTTAGCAATATCAAGATCTATCTGACATTTGCGGAACACCGCATCCGGGCAGAATTGCATTAAATACTGACGGGCAATCAGGTTATAGACGTTAGCTTCGTTATCGCTGAGATTAACCTTCGAAGCGCGGGCGGTAGGAATAATGGCATGATGCGCATCGACCTTTTTATCATCCCAGCAGCGATTACGCTTATCGGGGTTGACCACCGGCTGCGGCAATAGATCTGGAGCGTGGGCACCAATCGCATTCATTACCGCATGCCGCCCGGCATAGTGCTCCTCTGGCAGATAGCGGCAGTCAGAGCGCGGATAAGTAATCAGCTTATGGGTTTCATACAGTTTCTGGCAGATATCGAGTACATTCTGCGCACTCAGTCCATAACGCTTTGCAGCCTCAATTTGCAACGTCGATAACGAAAACGGCAACGGTGCCAGTTCTGATTCCCGTTTATCGTTATACGCCGTGACAAGCGCTGGCTGACCATTGATACGGCTGACCACATGTTCCGCCAGCTGACGATGGAGCAACCGTCCCTCTTCGTCCTGGTAGGGCTCACAAGCATCACTCGGCTGCCACAACGCAGTAAAGCGCTCCCCGGCAGGCGTCACAATGTGCGCTTTGACTTCGAAGAAATCTTTCGCCACGAAGTTCTCTATCTCTTCATCACGACGCACCACCAGCCCCAGTACCGGGGTCTGCACCCGTCCTACCGACAGTACCCCCTGATAACCCGCATTACGCCCCAGCAGCGTGTAAGCACGGGTCATATTGATACCGTAAAGCCAGTCGGCACGGGCACGGGCCAGGGCCGAGACGCAAAGTGGGATAAACTCGCTATTCGCCCGCAGGCGCTCAATGGCTCGTTCTACCGCCTGCGGGTTAAGATCGTTAATCAGGCAGCGCTGTACCCGTTGACGCTTATCCGCAGGCAGTTGCAGGTAATCAAGAACTTCATCCACCAGCAGTTGCCCTTCACGATCCGGGTCACCCGCATGGACGACTTCGCTGGCTTCCGCCAGCAAACGTTTGATGACATTGATCTGCTTAAGCACTGACGGGCGTGGTTGCAGTTGCCACTTCTCCGGCACAATGGGAAGATCAGCTAGATTCCAGCGCGCATAGCGGCTGTCATAGGCATCGGGCTGTGCCTGCTCCAGCAGGTGACCAATACACCAGGTCACTACCTGACCATTGCCACATTCAATGTAACCATCCCCTTTGCGGTGCGGTTTTGGCAATACATCGGCAATAGCACGGGCCAGACTGGGTTTCTCGGCAATAAATAACCGCATTGAATTAACGGATCTCAATCATCGGACGACCACCACGGGCAGCAACCAGTTCGCCAATGGCGCTCAGTTCGCTACCCTGCTCTGCCGCCACCGCTCTTACTTCGGCTTCGGCCTCTGGCGTTACCGCCAGCAGCAGTCCGCCTGAGGTTTGTGGATCGCACAACAGATCGCGCACAGCGGCTGACATTTCCCCCATCAGATGACCATAGCTGGCGAAGTTACGTCCAGTCCCGCCCGGTACGGCGCCAAGGGCGATATACTCCTCCACCCCCGGCAATTTTGGCACGGACGGGTAATCCACCAGCGCCTGCACGCCCGCGCCCTGGCACATTTCGCTCAGGTGGCCAAGCAGGCCAAAACCGGTGACATCAGTCATCGCCTTCACACCGTCGATGGCGGCAAACGCGGCCCCGGCCAGGTTCATCCGGCACATGACCTCTGTTGCCAGCCCCTGATGCTCGGGTTTCAGCAACGATTTTTTCTCGGCTGTCGTCAAGACGCCGATACCCAATGGCTTGGTCAGGAACAGCTTACAACCCGCCTGCGCGGTGCTGTTCTTCTTCACCCGCTCACTCGGAACAACACCTGTCACGGCGAGGCCGAAAATGGGTTCCGGCGCATCAATAGAGTGCCCGCCAGCCAGCGCAATCCCCGCCTGCTGGCAAGCATAGCGCCCACCGTCGATTACATCGCGGGCGATTTCCGGGGCCAGTGTGTTGATGGGCCAGCCAAGTATCGCAATCGCCATAATCGGCTTGCCGCCCATGGCGAAAATATCGCTAATCGCGTTGGTCGCTGCAATGCGACCAAAGTCGAACGGGTTATCCACGATCGGCATAAAAAAATCAGTGGTGCTGATAATACAGGTGCCATTGCCGAGATCGTAAACTGCAGCATCATCACGCGTTTCGTTGCCAACCAACAGGTTCGGATCGAGAAATTTTGCCTGTTCGCTGTGAAGAATCGTGTCCAAAACCTTGGGGGAAATTTTACAACCGCAACCCGCACCGTGGCTGTATTGCGTTAAACGAATGGCTTGCTCGCTCATGGACATCTCCTGTCGTTGCTATCCTGCTATGGTAACGCCCAAACCGCAGCCTGATAAGTGTGCTGCTCTGAAATCACGCGCTATCGCTCATTAAGCGAACGAAACTACTGCCCGCCAGGTCCTGGTTTTATCCATAGACATGACGAATACTATTACATCGGCCGTTTTGCGGGTTAGCGCAATTTTTTTATCGGCAAATTTCTTTTTACTGATTAATGACAAAAATATGACAGTCATTGTTTAGCTGCGGATTTTTTATCAAAAGGAGTCGTCATGAAGAGAAATATCATCGCATTTTGTGTCGCCAGTCTGTTGTCTACCAGCGCATTCGCGCTTGTTCCCGCCGGGAACGATGCCACCACCAAACCCGATCTCTACTATCTCAAAAACGATCAGGCTATCGATAGCCTCGCGCTGCTACCACCGCCGCCGGAAGTCGGTAGCATTGCTTTTCTCAACGATCAGGCGATGTATGAACAAGGACGCCTGCTACGCAATACCGAGCGTGGCAAACTGGCCGCTGAAGATGCCAACCTGAGCAGTGGTGGCGTAGCAAATGCATTTTCTGCGGCCTTTGGTTCACCTATCACCGCCAAAGATTCACCCGAGTTGCATAAGTTATTGACCAATATGATTGAGGATGCGGGTGACCTTGCCACGCGCGGCGCAAAACAGAAATATATGCGTATTCGTCCCTTTGCCTTCTATGGCGTACCTACCTGCAACACTAAAGAACAGGATGAGCTATCGAAGAATGGTTCATACCCTTCAGGGCATACGTCTATAGGCTGGGCGACCGCGTTAGTGTTGGCTGAAATCAATCCACAGCGTCAGGATCAAATTCTCAAGCGCGGATACGATTTGGGTCAGAGTCGAGTGATCTGTGGCTACCACTGGCAGAGCGATGTGGACGCCGCTCGCATTGTCGGTTCTGCGGTAGTGGCGACGCTGCATACTAATCCCGCTTTCCAGCAGCAGTTGCAGAAAGCAAAAGCGGAATTCGCCGCGAAGCAGTAACACACATTGCGCGCGCCTTGCAGCGCGCGCAACCTTCAGAACCGGGTGACGAAAGGCGTCGTGTCGGGGACTGCAATACTGGTCGAGGCTTTTAATTGCGCTGTGCCAAGATAGAGGAATCCGACAATTCTATCCTGTTCGCCGCAACCGAACGCATCACGCACCGTCGGGCTTTCCACCAGTGGGCCAGTGCGCCAGATACCGTTGAACCCCTGTGCCTGTGCAGCCATTTGCATGGCCATCACCGCGCAACCCGCGCTAAGCAACTGTTCCCATTCTGGCACTTTGTGGTGTTGTTGACATTTTGCCACGACGGCAATAATCAGCGGCGCGCGAAACGGCGACGTACGCGCCTTTTCAACACCTTTTTCATCCAACCCTGCCGCAATAGCCCCTTGCTCGAGCACCTGACTGAAACGTTCCCGGCCATCCTTTTCAATAACAAAAAAGTGCCAGGGTTGCAGCGTGCCGTGATCCGGTGCGCGCATACCCGCATGGATAATGTTTTCCAGTTGCTCACCCGCCGGGGCTGGCTCGGCCAGTCGGGAGGCGCTACGACGGTTAACAAGCAGTTCGAGTGCATCCATTTGTTAAGCTCCTGTAGTGTATTTTATTTGTAAAATTAACATGGACAGCGAATTTGTTATAGCGCTTGAGGCGATTCCTGCTGACAAGAGGCAGCGGGATAATTAGGATAACCACACTTTGCCGCACCGGATAGCGGTGGGCCTTAACAACCACGGAGAATACATGAGAACCCTTTGGCGTATGATTGCCGGTTTTTTTAAGTGGACATGGCGATTGCTGAACTTTATCCGCAATCTGGTGCTGAATCTGTTCTTTATCTTACTGGTACTGGTGGGTGTTGGCATCTGGACGCAACTCAGTGTCAGCAAAACTGAGCACAGTACTCGCGGCGCTCTGCTGCTGGATATCTCCGGCGTGGTGGTTGATAAACCCACCTCCAGTAACCGTCTTGGTGTTCTGGGGCGGCAATTTTTTGGCGCCAATTCCGACAGGTTACAGGAAAATTCTCTATTCGATATTGTTGATGCCATTCGCCAGGCGCAGGCCGATCGCAATATCACCGGTATCGTGCTGGATCTGAAAAATTTCGCCGGGGCCGATCAACCCTCAATGCACTATATCGGCAAAGCACTGCGCGCTTTCCGTGACAGTGGTAAGCCGGTCTATGCCATTGGTGACAACTACAGCCAGGGGCAGTACTACCTCGCCAGTTTTGCCAATAAAATTTGGCTCTCACCTCAGGGCACAGTGGATCTGCATGGTTTCGCCACCAACGGTCTCTACTATAAGACTCTGCTGGATAAGCTTAAGGTCACCACACATGTTTTCCGCGTCGGTACTTACAAATCGGCGGTAGAGCCTTTCATTCGTGACGACATGTCACCAGCAGCTCGTGAGGCGGATAGCCGCTGGATTGGCGAGTTGTGGCAAAATTATCTTAATACCGTGGCAGCAAACCGTCAGCTTACCGCACAGCAGGTATTCCCCGGTGCGCAAGCGGTACTTGAAGGACTACGTAAAGTAGATGGCGACACCGCGAAATATGCGCTGGATAACAAACTGGTAGATGAGCTTGCTTCTGCTCCCGAGGCGGAAAAAGCGCTGGTCAAACAGTTTGGCTGGAGCACTCAGGACAAGAACTTCAGCGCGATCAGTTTTTATGATTATCAGTTGAAACCACGCAGCGATGCCGGCGACACCGTTGCGGTCATTTTCGCTAACGGCGCCATTATGGATGGAGAAGAAACGCCGGGTAATGTCGGTGGCGATACCACTGCTGCACAGATTCGCGATGCGCGCCTGGATGCAAAAGTGAAAGCGATTGTGCTGCGTGTTAACAGCCCTGGCGGTAGCGTCAGCGCATCGGAAGTGATTCGTTCCGAACTGGCTGCCGCGCGCGCTGCGGGCAAACCCGTTGTCGTGTCGATGGGGGGTATGGCTGCTTCCGGTGGTTACTGGATCTCAACTCCCGCCAATTATATTATCGCAAGCCCGAGCACGCTTACTGGCTCGATTGGCATATTTGGCGTTATCAATACGCTGGAAAACAGCCTCGATAGTATCGGTGTACATACCGATGGCGTGGCGACCTCGCCGCTGGCGGAGATGAGCGTTACCAAGGCGCTGCCTGCTGAAGTGCAGGAGATGATGCAACTTAGCATTGAGAACGGCTACAAACGCTTTATCACGCTGGTTGCGCAGTCACGTAAGAGTACGCCGGAGCAGGTAGATAAGATTGCTCAGGGGCATGTATGGACCGGCCAGGATGCGAAAACCAATGGTCTGGTGGATACACTGGGTGATTTCGATGACGCGGTGAAGAAAGCAGCGGAACTGGCGAAGCTTAAACAGTGGCATATTGATTTTTATGAGCAGGAGCCGAGCTTCTTCGATCGGATTATGGATAGTATGTCCGGTTCGGTACAGGCGATGCTGCCGCAAGCATTGCAGGCTTATCTGCCGGCCCCACTTGCCAACGCTGCTGTGGAAGTGAAAGCTGAAACTGACAAACTGGCACTGTTTAACGATCCACAAAATCGCTATGCGCTCTGCCTTAATTGTGACAGGGTACGCTAAACTCGTTACACGACATCCCCTCCACTGGAGGGGATTTTTTTGATGCCGTAAGAACCTGAGACCATGCAAAAGAAATCCATTTATGTTGCCTACACAGGCGGTACAATCGGTATGCAACGCTCTGAACATGGCTACGTGCCTGTTTCCGGCCATCTGCAACGTCAACTGGCGCTGATGCCTGAATTCCATCGCCCGGAAATGCCTGACTTCACCATTCATGAGTACGCGCCGTTGATGGACTCTTCAGACATGACGCCGGAAGACTGGCAGCATATTGCGGAAGATATCCAGGCCCACTATGACGATTACGATGGTTTTGTCATTCTTCACGGTACGGATACCATGGCGTATACCGCGTCTGCACTCTCTTTTATGCTGGAGAATCTAAGCAAACCGGTAATCGTGACAGGGTCACAAATACCGCTGGCGGAACTACGCTCCGATGGTCAGATCAATCTACTCAATGCCTTATATGTGGCAGCAAATTTCCCGATTAATGAAGTCACGCTATTTTTTAATAACCGCCTGTACCGCGGCAACCGCACGACTAAAGCCCATGCAGATGGTTTTGATGCCTTTGCCTCACCGAATCTCGCGCCGCTGCTGGAGGCAGGAATTCATATTCGCCGCCTCGCCACACCTCCTGCTCCCTCAAGTAGCGGAGAATTGATTGTGCACCCAATCACTCCCCAACCAATCGGCGTGGTGACTATCTACCCTGGCATTTCTGCGGATGTGGTGCGTAATTTTCTTCTCCAGCCGGTAAAGGCGCTGATTTTGCGCTCGTATGGCGTTGGTAATGCTCCGCAAAACAGTGAGTTCCTGAAGGCGCTACAGGAAGCCAGCGTCCGGGGCATTGTGGTCGTCAATCTGACACAATGTATGTCGGGTAAGGTGAATATGGGCGGCTATGCGACAGGCAACGCCCTCGCTCATGCAGGGGTCATTGGCGGGGGAGATATGACGGTGGAAGCGACGCTGACGAAACTTCACTATCTGTTAAGTCAGGGGCTGGATGCCGATGCGATTCGTATTGCGATGACGCAAAATTTACGTGGCGAACTTACCCCGGATGAATAAGGAGAGAGCAATGACACAACGCGCATTGGTACTCGTCGATATACAAAATGATTTTTGCGCTGGCTGTCGCTGAAGGCGACAGCACTGTGGATATTGCCAACGTGATGATCGCATGGTGTAAAGCGCGTGGCGATGCGGTAGTCGCAAGCCAGGACTGGCACCCGTTCAATCACGGCAGCTTTGCCAGCCAGCATAATGTCGAACCTTTCAGCCGGGGCGAACTTGCTGGGTTAGCGCAAACTTTCTGGCCGGATCATTGTATACAAGGTAGCGCGGGTGCGGAGTTGCACCCCTTATTGCAACACCAGGCTATCGACGCCGTGTTCCATAAAGGCGAAAACCCATTAATAGATAGCTATAGCGCCTTTTTCGATAACGACCATCGGCAGAAAACGGCGCTGGATGACTGGCTGCGTCAGCATGCCATCAGCGAACTGATAGTGCTCGGGCTGGCAACGGACTACTGCGTGAAATTTACTGTGCTGGATGCTCTGCAACTCGGCTATCAGGTTAACGTTATCACCGACGGCTGCCGTGGTGTAAATATCAATGCGCAAGATAGCGCGCTGGCATTTATGGAGATGGCGGCGGCCGGGGCAACGCTCTATACATTGGCGGACTGGCAAGAGACACAAGCTTGAGGGCACCGCCAGTACCCTCTCCCCACTCGGGAGAGGGGCACGGTAAGGGGGCTTTACTGGATCTTCAGCGTCGCAATCGGCTTCGGCGCTATACCAAAATCCTCTTTCAACTGCTGTTTGCTCTTCATCACCATCTGCCCCTGAGTATCGATGGTCATATGCTGAGCCTGCGTATTGTGGCGAGCCTGCCATAACATCACCAGCTGTAAGCTGTTCTCTTTTTGCTCAGGGGTTAACGCCACACCGTCTGGCCATTTTCCTATTTCAACAGCGGTAACCAGACGCTGGTATATCTCCGGCGTCATGTTATTAACGAGTTGGTCGAGATCCATATTACTTCGCTCCGATGGAATAAAAAGCTGAATCGTTTTTTCAGCCACGAGTCTGCTCACCGCTTTCGTCATCGGTAAAGCTCAATGAAGCAGAGTTAACACAATACCGCTCACCGGTAGGCTGTGGGCCATCAGGGAAAACATGCCCAAGATGAGCATCGCAATTTCCACAGCGGATCTCAATGCGTTGCATCCCATGGGAATAATCATTGATATAACGAATTGCCTCTTCGCTCACCGGCTCGAAAAAACTTGGCCAGCCGCAGCCTGAATCAAATTTAGTTTGCGAGTGAAACAGTGCCGCATCGCACACCAGACAGTGATAAACACCATCGCGCTTGTTATGCAGCAGACGACCGGTGAAAGGCGGTTCCGTGCCGTGATTTTGCGTCACGTAAAACTGCATTTCGGTTAGCTCTTTGTTCATGTCATCATCTGAAGAGTTATTCGCCATTTGCTCTGCTCCCACACAAAAATAAGGCTACTTTTCATCATTATCCTAACAAAACATTAACACGCAAGGGTGAACTTTTGTTCTAAACTTAGCAGTTGCGGTAGAGCAGCCAGGGAATTGTGAATCATTTCACATTTTTATCTTACCTTGCCTTTAAAATTCTGTGCGGCGTCCCCATATGGGGAGGATGCTCAAAGGAAGAGTGAGACGAGTCAGTCGAACAAAGGTTATGCGGAGGATTGATTTGTCGCAATGATTGACACGATTCCGCTTGACGCTGCGTAAGGTTTTTGTAATTTTACAGCCAACCTTTTATTCACTAACAAATAGCTGGTGGAATATATGACTATCAAAGTAGGTATCAACGGTTTTGGCCGTATCGGTCGCATTGTTTTCCGTGCTGCTCAGAAACGTTCTGACATTGAAATCGTTGCAATCAACGATCTGTTAGACGCTGAGTACATGGCTTACATGCTGAAATATGACTCCACTCACGGCCGTTTCGACGGTACTGTTGAAGTGAAAGACGGCCATCTGATCGTTAACGGTAAAAAAATCCGCGTTACCGCTGAAAAAGACCCAGCTAACCTGAAGTGGGATGAAGTAGGTGTGGACGTTGTTGCTGAAGCAACCGGTATCTTCCTGACCGATGAGACTGCGCGTAAACACATCACCGCTGGCGCGAAAAAAGTGGTTCTGACTGGCCCGTCCAAAGATAACACCCCGATGTTTGTTCGCGGTGCTAACTTTGACAAATATGCCGGCCAGGATATCGTTTCTAACGCATCTTGCACCACCAACTGCCTGGCACCGCTGGCGAAAGTTATCAACGATAACTTCGGCATCATCGAAGGTCTGATGACTACCGTTCACGCTACCACCGCTACTCAGAAAACCGTTGATGGCCCGTCTCACAAAGACTGGCGCGGCGGCCGTGGCGCAGCACAGAACATCATCCCGTCCTCTACCGGCGCTGCTAAAGCTGTAGGTAAAGTGCTGCCTGAACTGAACGGCAAACTGACTGGTATGGCGTTCCGCGTTCCGACTCCGAACGTGTCTGTTGTTGACCTGACCGTACGTCTGGAAAAAGCAGCGACCTACGAGCAGATCAAAGCGGCAATCAAAGCGGCTTCTGAAGGCGACATGAAGGGCGTTCTGGGTTACACCGAAGATGACGTAGTTTCTACCGATTTCAACGGCGAAGTTTGCACCTCCGTGTTCGATGCTAAAGCAGGTATCGCACTGAACGACAACTTCGTGAAACTGGTTTCCTGGTACGACAACGAAACGGGTTACTCAAACAAAGTTCTGGACCTGATTGCTCACATCTCCAAATAAGTTGAGATGAGAATCTGATCTGAAAAGAGCGACTTAGGTCGCTCTTTTTTTTGCTTAAAAGACAGAGGATTGCGTTAATGATAAATAAAATTTTTGCACTTCCGGTAGTCGAACAAATCACCCCTTCTCTCTCACTGCGTAAAATGGACGAACTGGATGTTATCGTCGTCGAACACCCGCAGGTGAAAGCCTCTCTTACCTTGCAGGGGGCGCATCTACTCTCCTGGAAACCACAGGGCGAAGAGGAAGTTCTCTGGCTGAGTGGCAACACTCCCTTTAAAAATGGTGTTGCCCTGCGCGGCGGCGTGCCGGTTTGCTGGCCCTGGTTTGGCCCGGCGAAACAGCAAGGGCTGCCAGCCCATGGTTTTGCGCGTAATCTGCCATGGACCTTAAAGGCCCACAATGAAGATGCCTCCGGTGTTGTACTGACCTTCGAACTGCAAAGCAGCGATGCCAGCCACCAGTACTGGCCACACGATTTCACGCTCTATGCCCGCTATAAACTTGGCGCGACCTGCGAAATTGAGCTGGAAGCCCACGGCGAATTTGAAACCACCTCCGCACTGCATACTTACTTTAATGTTGGTGATATCAGTACCGTGAAAGTCAGCGGTCTGGGCGATCGCTATATTGATAAAGTGAACGATGCAAAAGAAGGTGTGCTAAGTGATGGCGTGCAGACCTTCCCGGATCGTACCGATCGTGTCTATCTGAATGCAGAGGCTTGCAGCCTGATCCATGACGGCTCGCTGCATCGCGCTATCGAAGTGGTACACCATCATCACAGCAATGTCGTGGGCTGGAACCCAGGCCCTGCGCTGTCAGCCAGCATGACTGATATGCCGGACGATGGTTATAAGACTTTTGTTTGCGTGGAAACCGCCTGTGTCAGCAAGCCACAAAAGGCAACAGAAGACAAACCTTCTCGCCTGGCACAAACTATACGCGTAATTAAACGCTAAGACTGAACTAACCCTCTCCAGGCGGAGAGGGTTTTAGCGCGCTACACCACATCGAGTGGCGTTTTGCGACCTGGTGCCGGAAAGGCGTTATCGAGCCGCACTAGCTCTTCTGGCGTCAACGTAATATTGAGCGCCGCCGCGTTCTCTTCAACATGCTCAACGCTTGATGCTTTTGGAATCGCAATCACGCCCTGATGGCTAATCACCCACGCCAGTAAGATCTGCGCTGCACTGACCCCTTGCTCCATAGCGATCGCCTGTACCACACTGTTTTCCAGCAGGCCATCACGCAAGCGGCCCGCTTGTGCCAGTGGGCAATAAGCCATCACCGGCATCGCCTGCTGTTGGCACCACGGCAGCAAGTCATATTCAATACCACGTGAACCAAGATGGTAGAGAACCTGATCCGTGGCACAGGCCTTGCCACCACTGACGCTAAACAGCTCCTGCATATCGTTATAATCCAGGTTGGAGACACCCCAGCGGCGAATTTTGCCCTGTTGCATCAGTGTCTCCATCACCTCAACCGTTTCGCCAAGAGAGTAATTACCGCGCCAGTGCAGTAGGTAAAGATCGAGTACATCCGTTTTCAGACGACGCAGGCTCGCTTCGCAGGCGGCGATAGCCTTTTTACCGCCAGCGTTCCATGGGTAAACTTTGGACACCAGAAAGACCTTATCGCGCAAACCACCTTGCAGCGCTTCCCCGACAACCTCTTCTGCTCCACCATCGGCGTACATCTCTGCGGTATCAATCAGCGTCAGACCGCGCTCGATGCCCGCCCGTAGTGCAGCCACCTCTTTACTGCGCTGATGGTTATTTTCCCCCATATACCAGGTTCCCTGGCCAATAGCGGGGAGTGGAGTGTCACCGGTAAAGATCACCTTTTTGTCTGTCATCTTGTCCTCCTGCGTAAATGCACCACCGTAAAGCAAAACAGGGCCAAAGGCCCTGTTTTGTTGCATAGATTGCACTGGAAAAATGCACAATCAGAAGCGGTAAGTCACCCCAGCGGAGAACAAGCCAGCCCATGATTTATCTACCATCGGGCTATCTTTAATCTCATCAGAGATATGGGTATAACGCCCGCTGCCATATACACTCCAGCTATCCGTTAATCGATAGCTGGCAGTCAGCTCAAGATAGGGGCTCCAGCTGTTATCCGGATCGTAGCTGTCAAGACCGCTGCGACGCGATTCGGAACGGGATACGCCATAATAGTACTCATTCTGACTGTCACTTGCCCATTCAACACCGATGCCCGGCGTCAATGTCAGCGCACCATTGGTATAACGATAGAGCCACGCCAGATCCCAGATAATGCCATTGCTATTATCCAGCACATCGCCGCCCAGCGTGGTGCGCAGGAAGCCATATTGCGTATCATGGATATAGGATAGACCCATCATCATGGTCGATTTGCGGCGATCCAGACGACGCAGTTGCTGGTCGTCACTGTCTTTTGGTTTGAACCCCCACGGAAAGTAGAAAGCCGTTACAGACAGCTTATCGCTGCCATCATTCCATAAATAATAACCACCGCCTAAACCACGAAACCAGAAATCATCCCCTTCGTAGGTGATAACAGGAACCGGCACAACTTTTCTGTCGTACTCTTTATAAGGTGTTTCCTCGACACCTACACCTACCCCAAGGGAAAAAGTCTCTTCCGCGTTCGCCGCCATTGCGGCAGTTGCAGTCAGCACACCCAGTGCAAGGAGTTTGAGTTTGGTCACAGTCCTTTTTTTCCTGTAGTCAAATAATTGGCGAAAGAAGTTTAACCGTCCTTCGCAACCTACCCAAGTTTTTTACCGAATCATTACAAAACTTAACCTGTCATCATGCAGTTTTTGAATGACAGGCTGTTTGCAATCATATGACTGGTAAAAGATACCTCTTTTAGGCGCTTATCTCAAAAGCAGTAATTTTTGGATGAGTTATTGATATGTCATTGAAATTACATTTTGCCAGCAGGCAAGTTTCGCAAATGCCATCTACGCTTAATTTAGGAAGAGGATTTGCCTGACCCGTTTTTAGTTATCTCTTTGCAATCTGGCATACGGGTTGCTCTATAACTTTGAGCGTCGTTTGGCTTACGCTTCCCGGAGCCTCCACTACTTATATGAACGGCTCTTATCCTGTGCTAAAACACGAAAGGACGGCATGCCATGAATATATTCGATCACTATCGCCAGCGTTATGAAGCTGCCAAGGACGAAGAGTTCACACTGCAGGAGTTTCTTGCTATCTGTAAGCAAGATCGCAGTGCCTATGCTAACGCGGCAGAAAGGCTATTGATGGCCATTGGTGAGCCAGTGATGGTCGACACTGCCCAGGAGCCACGGCTTTCCCGTCTCTTTTCGAACCGGGTGATCGGACGTTACCCGGCGTTTGAAGAGTTCTATGGTATGGAAGAGGCTATTGAGCAAATTGTTTCTTACCTCAAACACGCGGCACAGGGCCTGGAAGAGAAGAAACAGATCCTCTATCTCCTGGGCCCGGTTGGCGGCGGTAAATCCTCTCTCGCTGAACGGCTGAAATCATTGATGCAACGGGTGCCAATTTACGTGCTAAGCGCCAACGGCGAACGCAGCCCGGTCAACGATCACCCTCTGTGCCTCTTTAATCCGCAGGAAGACGCCCAAATTCTGGAGAAAGAGTACAACGTACCGCGTCGCTACCTCGGCACCATTATGTCGCCATGGGCAGCCAAGCGGCTGCATGAATTTGGCGGTGACATAACCAAATTCCGCGTGGTCAAAGTATGGCCGTCAATTCTTGAGCAGATAGCCATTGCCAAAACCGAGCCTGGGGATGAAAACAACCAGGATATCTCGGCGCTGGTGGGGAAAGTGGATATCCGCAAACTGGAAAACCACGCGCAAAACGATCCTGATGCCTACGGTTACTCGGGCGCCCTGTGCCGCGCGAACCAGGGGATCATGGAGTTCGTTGAGATGTTTAAAGCGCCGATTAAGGTGCTGCACCCCCTGTTAACAGCAACACAGGAGGGGAACTACAACGGGACTGAAGGGATCTCCGCCCTGCCTTTTAACGGCATTATTCTTGCCCACTCAAACGAATCTGAATGGGTGCAGTTCCGCAATAATAAAAACAATGAGGCCTTCCTTGATCGTGTTTACATTGTCAAAGTGCCTTATTGCCTGCGTATCTCTGAAGAGAAGAAAATTTACGAGAAACTGCTTAATCACAGCGAGCTTGCCCAGGCTCCTTGCGCGCCAGGAACGCTGGAAACGCTGGCGCGCTTCTCAATTTTGTCGCGGCTGAAAGAGCCGGAGAACTCCAGTATCTACTCAAAAATGCGGGTCTACGATGGTGAAAGCCTGAAAGATACCGATCCGAAGGCGAAATCCTATCAGGAGTATCGTGATTACGCTGGGGTAGACGAAGGGATGAATGGGCTCTCCACGCGTTTCGCCTTTAAAATCCTCTCCCGCGTGTTTAACTTTGACCACGTTGAAGTGGCAGCGAACCCTGTACATCTATTCTATGTACTGGAACAGCAAATTGAGCGTGAGCAGTTCCCGCAGGAGTTGGCTGAGCGTTACCTGGAGTTCCTGAAAGGCTATCTGATCCCGAAATATGCTGAATTTATTGGCAAAGAGATACAGACCGCCTATCTCGAATCCTATTCCGAATATGGACAAAATATCTTCGATCGTTATGTCACTTACGCGGATTTCTGGATTCAGGATCAGGAGTACCGGGATCCGGATACCGGTCAGTTGTTTGACCGGGAATCGCTGAATGCAGAGCTGGAGAAAATCGAAAAACCGGCAGGGATTAGTAATCCGAAAGACTTCCGCAACGAGATCGTCAACTTCGTTTTGCGTGCCCGAGCCAATAATAATGGGCGCAACCCGAACTGGACCAGTTACGAAAAATTGCGCACGGTTATTGAGAAGAAAATGTTCTCGAATACCGAAGAGTTGTTGCCGGTGATTTCGTTCAATGCCAAAACCTCTACCGACGAGCAGAAGAAACATGACGATTTTGTCGATCGTATGATGGAGAAAGGCTACACCCGCAAGCAGGTTCGCCTGCTGTGCGAATGGTATCTGCGTGTACGTAAATCATCATAACAGTGCTCAGGCCGCACACTCAGTGCGGCCTGCAGGCAAAGTTGGCATACGCAGCGGGAGGGACTATGACTTGGTTCATTGACCGGCGTCTTAACGGTAAAAATAAAAGCACGGTAAACCGTCAACGGTTTTTACGCCGTTATAAAGCGCAAATAAAGCAGTCGATTTCCGAGGCTATCAACAAACGATCGGTGACCGACGTGGAGAACGGAGAGTCCGTTTCTATTCCAACAGAGGATATCAGCGAGCCGATGTTCCATCAGGGACGCGGCGGCTTGCGCCATCGAGTGCATCCGGGTAACGATCATTTTGTACAAAACGACCGTATTGAACGCCCACAGGGCGGCGGTGGTTCCGGCAGCGGCCAGGGCGAAGCAAGCCCGGACGGTGAAGGACAGGATGAGTTTGTCTTCCAAATCTCCAAAGATGAGTATCTTGATTTACTGTTTGAGGATCTGGCGCTACCCAACCTGAAGAAAAATCAGCAACGGCAGCTTAATGAGTTTAAAACACACCGCGCAGGCTATACCGCCAACGGCGTGCCAGCCAATATCAGTGTAGTGCGTTCGTTGCAAAATTCTCTTGCCCGACGCACAGCAATGACCGCAGGAAAGCGTCGTGAACTGCGTGAGCTGGAAGCTTCCCTGGATATTGTGAGCAAAAGCGAACCGGCTCAACTCCTGGAAGAGGAGCGTTTACGTAAAGAGATTGCGGAGCTGCGAGCCAAAATTGAGCGCGTGCCGTTTATCGATACTTTCGATCTACGCTATAAAAATTATGAAAAACGCCCTGAACCGTCCAGCCAGGCGGTAATGTTCTGTCTGATGGATGTTTCCGGCTCAATGGATCAGGCGACAAAAGATATGGCCAAGCGTTTTTATATTCTGCTCTACCTGTTTTTGAGCCGAACCTATAAGAATGTTGATGTGGTCTATATCCGTCATCACACCCAGGCAAAAGAAGTGGACGAACATGAGTTCTTCTATTCTCAGGAAACCGGCGGCACGATTGTTTCCAGTGCCCTGAAGCTGATGGATGAAGTAGTGAAAGAGCGCTACGACCCCGTACAGTGGAATATCTACGCCGCGCAGGCTTCGGATGGTGACAACTGGGCGGATGATTCACCGCTGTGCCATGAACTGCTGGCGAAGAAAATTTTGCCGGTGGTGCGTTACTACAGCTATATCGAAATCACCCGTCGGGCGCACCAGACCCTGTGGCGTGAGTATGAGCATCTGCAAACGATGTTTGATAATTTCGCCATTCAACATATTCGCGATCAGGAAGATATTTACCCCGTATTCCGCGAGCTATTTCATAAACAGAGCACGCCAACTAATAGCTGACCCTGCCCGCCGGAAATCCCCCTTTTTCCGGCGGCCTCGCTTGCCGAACATCCCCACCAAACATCGTTTCACACAAGCAAACGCAAGAATTACAGGACAAAAGTGCAGCTATTTACCGCCTTACACAGCCATAACTGTGGCAAAGTAACGCCATCGTAACTTTTTGCAGCACGGCAGGCAGGAGAACGCTTGCGTCAGTGCTTTTCAGCTCCGTTCACCGATGTGAACAGTGAGCCTGGTGGCAGAACTGCCCCACCTTGAAAAGAAATTAACTGTACACACAAAAAGCGTTGTTTGTAGTGCTTGTATTTTTTCGCCGCCTATCAGGGCGGCATTTTTATTTCCATTCTCCGGTGCGTGCTTTATTCTCTCTTTTTTTACTCACCTGGAGCGAACATGTCTGATATTGCCAGCTGTAATATTCACCAGCATCTGTTAACCCTGCTCGAAGAACAGCAAGCCAATTACCAGCTAGTAGAACATGTTGCTGTGGGGAAATGTGAAGCGGTCAGTGAAATTCGCGGCACGGCCCTTGGACAGGGGGCAAAAGCGCTGGTATGCAAAATTAAAGGTAATGGTGTGAAAAAGCATGTGCTGGCGATCCTTGCCGCTGACTTGCAGGCGGATCTTTCGCGCTTAGCGAGCCATTTTGGCGGGCTGAAAGCTTCGCTGGCAAGCCCGGCGGAAGTGGATGCCTTAACCGCCTGTGTCTTTGGCGCTATCCCGCCATTTAGCTTTCATCCTGATCTGCATCTGGTCGCCGATCCACTGCTGTTTCAGCGTTTCGATAATATCGCCTTTAACGCCGGGCTACTGGAAAAATCGATAATAATGGACAGCCAGGACTATTTGCGCATTGCCCGACCTGAATTGGTGGAATTTCATCGTCTGTAACACAGGCGCTTTGCTTACTGCTCGCCGCCTCACTACCAGCCTGTTCTCTCAAGGACCAGCACGGAAATCACCAGCCCGGAGGCCAGCGTAAAGAATAACGATGTGATGATAAAGACGTCTGTAAACATGATTGTCACCTTTCATTCGTTGCCTGGAAATTAATCAATATGGTACTAGTCATAAGCCATGCAAATGAATAAAACATGACAATTCGACGGATTTTTCATGACGAATATCTACCCGCCTGGGGCACTTGCCAAAAAATTATCGGCATTGCGAAAAAAAACTTAACCCGCTTTTGTTTCCGCGTAGAGTAAAGAGGCTCCTTTTTGGCAAGGATTTGTCTATGTTTGATACCACGCTGTTTATTTTGCTCGCCCTGGCTGCACTCGGTTTTATCAGCCACAACACAACCGTTGCCATCTCGATTCTGGTGTTAATTATTGTTCGCGTCACCCCGCTTAATACTTTCTTTCCGTGGATTGAAAAACAGGGACTGACCATTGGCATTATCATTCTCACTATTGGTGTTATGGCACCTATCGCCAGTGGTTCACTGCCACCCTCCACACTACTTCACTCGTTTGTTAACTGGAAGTCACTGATTGCCATCGCGATCGGCGTGTTCGTGTCGTGGCTGGGTGGGCGCGGCGTACAACTGATGAGTTCGCAACCTTCGCTGGTGGCGGGATTACTGGTAGGCACGGTATTAGGCGTGGCATTGTTCCGGGGCGTACCGGTCGGGCCATTGATTGCCGCAGGATTAGTTTCGCTGTTAATTGGCCGACAGTGAGTGCTTCGCAGATTGTTCCAGCGCAGAAGATAGTCGAATGTGGAAATGTGAGCAGATAATATTCACCAGGACTCTGTCAAGTTTCGCCAATCATTGGCGCTCATTTTGACGCGTTAGGTTTTCGTTTGGTTTAAAAAGCGGAAAAAAACGCTATTGTAGGCGTTTGTTTTCATTCATGAGAATATGATGACCACTCGCCTCTCCTCCCGTGGGAAACAGGGAATAGTGCTGATTGCCGGTATTCTGTTGATTGCTACCGCGCTACGCGTCACCTTCACCGGTGTGGCACCATTACTGGATGTCATACGCACGGACTATGGTTTAACTACCGCACAAACCGGCATGCTCACCACTCTACCACTGTTGGCCTTTGCGCTTATTTCACCACTGGCCGCTGTTGTTGCCCGTCGGTTTGGTATCGAGCGCAGCCTGTTTGCCGCTATGCTGCTAATCTGTGCAGGTATCGCTGTACGTTCGCTCCCCTCGGCTGCATGGCTTTTTATCGGTACTGCAATCATTGGCTGCGGCATCGCACTTGGCAACGTGCTGCTACCCGGCATTATCAAGCGGGATTTTGCACAACATGTGGCAAAACTTACCGGTGCCTATTCATTAACGATGGGAGTTGCTGCGGCGCTCGGCTCAGCACTGGTGGTACCTCTGGCGCAAAGTGGTATTGGCTGGCATGGTGCACTGCTGATGCTCATGGTGTTTCCGCTAATTGCTCTGCTGCTATGGTTGCCTGGGCTGCGTCAAGGCACAGCGGCAAATTTGACCAGCTCTACAGCACTACATAACCGTGGGATCTGGCGCTCAGCACTCGCCTGGCAGGTGACGCTATTCCTCGGCATCAATTCGTTGATCTATTACATCGTTATTGGCTGGTTACCATCGATTTTAATCTCACTCGGCTACAGTGATGCCCGAGCGGGTTCGCTGCACGGGATCTTACAGCTGGCAACAGCGGTTCCTGGCCTGTTGGTGCCGCTGCTATTGCAGAAGATGAAAGATCAGCGCTTTATCGCCACACTGGTAGCGTTAATGTGTGCAGTAGGATCGCTGGGACTGTGGCTGCTACCCCAGCAAGCAACCCTTTGGACAATTATCTTTGGTTTCGGCTCCGGTGCGACAATGATCCTCGGCCTGACTTTTATTGGTCTGCGCGCCAGCTCAGCACACCAGGCGGCTGCGCTCTCCGGCATGGCGCAATCGGTAGGTTATCTGCTGGCGGCCTGTGGGCCGCCGCTGATGGGGAAAATACATGATGCCAGTGGTGACTGGCATCTTCCGCTGCTGGTTTGTACGTTACTTGCCGTAATAATGGCAATTTGCGGCGCGTACGCCGGCCGCTCTCGGGAAATTTCCGGCTAGTAAACCCCTCAGGCGAGTGTTACTCGCATGCCGCGCGCAGCATCGCCTGAACCAGTGGTACCGGACGCCCGGCAAGCGCATTACGCTCGTGCTGGAATAAAGTGGCAACATAAAAGGGGTGGGTAATAAGCTCCACGGCGCGGATCTCCCCCTCTTCATCCCAGCCGGTAACCCGCAAATTGCCGCTCTCCAGTTCGCGAGCAAACTCCGGCGCAACGCCAAAGCTACAGCGGTAGGCTTCCTCAATAAACTCGCGACCATAAGCGCGGGCAATAAGCGTATTTGGTCGTAGCTCAATCGCGCCCGTTTGATCCACCAGCGCACAGCTCAATGCTGAAATGACCATTCGCCCTGTGTGGTCAGTTTCGGCGTGGGCCGCATCCTTCCAGCCCAGCACATGGCGGGCATATTCAAGCACTGCGTGCTGAAAACCTCCGCAGGTGCCGAGAAACGGCACCGCATTCTCCCGGGCATACTGAATGGCGATAAACGCACCGTCAGCATTTTTATAGGGGCTGCCTGGGACGACCCAAATGGCATCATAACCAACCAGATCTTCAGCACTGGCGATTTCACCGGTATCCAGCCAATCGTAGTCGGCTGTAATCTCCAACACAGCGGCTGCATCATCAATCGCCAATGGAATGGCCTGATGCGCCACGATGTCAGGGTTATAATCGCCAATCAATGCAATGCGTAAGGTATTTTTTTGGGGAATATGCTGCATGTAAAGGGTCCTTATGTCAGGGCAAAAAAAGGGTAACATAAGGAACATCACACTAACTGTCTTTTACTGCAATCACAACACCTTAAAAATAATGAGTGCGTTTAATAGTTAACAAGGAGAAACAGCATGATCCAGTGTAAACGGGTGTATGAAGCTCCCTGTGCTGACGATGGTTATCGAGTGCTGGTTGACAGGCTCTGGCCTCGCGGCGTCAAAAAAACCGATCTGCCATATGATGAGTGGTGTAAAACGCTCTCGCCCTCCACGCAACTACGCAAAGAATTTCATAGCGAGGTGATTGATTTCGCTACTTTTAGTGAGCGTTACCGTCAGGAGCTGGAAGCACAAAAAGAGGAAGGAGAGAAGCTGGCGAAACGAGGTAAAGCGGGGACAGTGACCCTGCTGTTTGCGGCAAAGAAAAGCGAACATAACCACGCTGATGTGTTAGCAGCGTGGCTCAAAAAACTTTAGATAACCTGTTCGCGAAGGATCTGCGGCTGGCTGTCAGGCGTAAGGGGCATCAGATGCCCGGCGCGGACAAAGGCGAATCCATTCTGACCATCGAACGCGGTAACGTCTCCGATCACTAACCACAGAGCGCAAGGAGCACTGTGCGGCATCCTGGTCACGATACCGTTTATCGGGTTAAGAAAGCGCTCGCCAGGCTGGAACAGCCCGAAAAGCTCAACGGATTTCCCAATATTGCACCGTCCGTTTGCGGTTTGGGCGCCGATTATTATCGCCAGGCTGCCCGGTCGTAACTGAAACATTTAACTCTCACGCGGGTAAAGGTAAGTTGAAAATAGGATAAATCTCAAAGGTAATTTTACCTGGGTTTCTCATTGCTGGCAACTTAGCGCGTTGCGCGGGTGCATCTCCATGATTCCTCCATACTTATTGCACTTTTTGGCGTTACTATTTGCCTCGTTCTCACCCATGACCAGAGAACATCATTCCGTAATCAATGAGTTTTTTCGCCCCGCTTCATCAACGGGGCTTTTTTTTCGACCTTTTTTGCCACTGCCTCCCCGCCGCGATATATCAAATTTTCTTCTGTCATGTTTTAATTGCCCGCAGTCGAAATTTTCAGCATTATTGCGCTGTTATGCTTGTAGTCAGGGGTTCAGGTCATGTCCGATTTCATTCTTGCCCGCGTGTCGGAAACACTCTCCAAAGAGCAATCTGTTGAAAGCCTGGTGCGCCAGTTGCTGGAAATGCTGGAGATGGTGACCGATATGGAGTCCACCTACCTGACCAAGATCGATGTCGATGCGCATTTACAGCACATCCTCTACTCGAGAAACAGCAAGCAACTTGATATTCCTGAAGGTTTCTCTCTTCCGTGGGGTGATAGCCTGTGTAAACGGGCACTGGATGACAGCTGCACTTTCAGCAATGATGTGGCCCGCCAGTGGCAAGATTGCAGCGCTGCGCAGGCACTTGGCATCACCACTTATTTGAGTACGCCTGTGCATCTGGCCGATGGTTCGCTATATGGCACGCTATGTGCCGCCAGCAGCGATACTAAACCTTTGAGTATGCGGGCCCAGCAGGTGTTGCACCTGTTTGCCGGACTGATTGCTCAGTCCATCGAAAAGGAGCAGCTCGTTAATCAGCTACGTGAAGCCAATGCCGCATTGCTCACCCACTCGTATACCGATGCGCTGACAGGCTTGCCCAACCGCCGGGCAATTTTCGATGATCTTGCGCGACTCTTTTCTCTTGCTCATCATCTGCAATGCCCGGTCATTATTGCTTTTATTGATCTTGATAATTTTAAGGTTATCAATGATCAGCTTGGACATGAGGCGGGCGATCGCTTCCTCATCGCTGTGGGACAGCTGCTGAGAAATGCATGCGATAACGGCGATCTTGTGGGTCGCCTCGGTGGTGATGAATTTTTGGTAGCCTGCCCCGGCGCACCTCAGGGGCAACAGCAAGAGGCGCAGTTGCTGTTGCGGCAAGAATCTATCAACCAGTCGATTAGCGGTGAATATGCACTCGGTCCTGTCCGTATTGATTACCCTGGAGCCAGTGTGGGCGTCATTGCGGTTGATCCGGCACAGACCGATGCCGATGGCGCGCTACGCGCCGCGGATGAAGTGATGTATCAGGTCAAAAAAACAAAAGAAAAGCAGCCCTTTCGCCGCCTCAATTAAGTGATTCTGTTATGATCCTGCCTTGAGTAAAACTCTATTTTATTCTATCCCTTATACATTCAATTCTGGCAATGGTTGCCAGCAAAGGAGTTTGCGTGAGAAAGACCACCATCATTATGCTTATTGTGGCTGTTGTCGCCGTTGCCGGAACTCAATTCGGCTGGTGGTAATTGTTAAACTGCGTTTATACGTGATGGCCTTGTCTGAGCGAACCACCGTTGTCTCGTTGAATTGGTCAGGAGCTAGCGATGTTCACTGGTCTCAAAAAAAGCGAAAGCAAACGGCTTGCCGCTCTGGAGTTATTGCGTAAGGAAGATAAAAGCCGCGATGCGACGTTGGCTGAGTTTGCCACTCTGGCGAGTGAAGTGATGGGCGTAGAAGGCAGCTTTATCACCACTATTGACGATAAGCACCAATATATTAAATATGCTCGCAATGTACCTGTGGAACATAGCAAAATCGCTATTGATCGCACGATGTGTCGGTACTCGCTCAATAGCCGTCAATGCGTGTTTTGTTACGACACTCGCAGCGATGAACGCTTTTGCCACCTACCGCTGGTACGGAGCGGCGCGATGCTTTTTTATGCCTCCGCACCGCTTATCAGCCGGGAGGGGGTAGTCCTTGGCACCTTATGTGTTTGCCATCCACACCCCTACCAGCCTACCGCGCAACAAGAAGCCAGTTTTCAACGTATCGCCGCACTCGCCGCTCTTTTTCTTGAGAGCCACTATGCCATTGGGCGCATTGATGCGCTAACCGGCTTGCAGAATCGCCAGTCATTGATGAGCGAAATGGAGCGCTTGTCACAGGCAAATGAGAACACCCGCTACGGGTTGATTATTTTTGACTGTATCGATATGCCCCGCGCCTATGAGCTCTCGCGTTATCTTGGGCTGGCGGCGGTTGAGCACCTGCTTCGCAGTTTCGGACCTCTGCTACGTTTGCGGTTAAAGCTTAAAGAGGCGATCCCGCTTTACGCCTTTGCCACCGGACGTTACGCCGTATTGGTTGATATAAATTACGCGTTGACGCTAGTGAAACGCGCAGAGAAATTACCCGGTGCGCAGGCGAAAATTGCCGGCGATATCGATATTTATCTGAAAATCCACGCTGGTTACGTCAATTTTTCCCCGCAGAATGATGAGGCACAGGAGGTTGTGCGCAAAGGGATTAGCGCCCTGCATGAGTCGATTCGCGAGGATCGGCCAATATTACCGTTTAATCCGGTTCTCGATCATCAACGGAATAAAGATTTTAAACTGCTCTATTATTTGAGCGAGGCAATTAAGGGCTCAGAGCAGCTTTATGTCGTTTATCAGCCCAAAGTGTCACTACACACCGGTAATACTGAGGGGCTGGAAGCCTTGTTACGCTGGAAACACCCGCAGTTAGGTAATATCTCTCCGACGGTGATCGTCACGCTGGCAGAAAAGACCACATTGATGAATGATATTACTCAGTGGGTGATCAAAACAGTGATCACCCAACTTAAAAACTGGCGAGCTAGCGGGATCGCAGTGCCCATTTCTATTAATGTGACGGTCAGTGACCTCTCACGCCCCAGCTTTGCCGATACGCTATTACAGCAGTTGCACGCAGCTAATCTTTCCTCTGCGGATATGCGTATAGAGTGTCTGGAAACCGAGAAAGTGCTGGAGAGCCCCCCGGCGTTGGCTGAATTAGACTGTTTGAAGTCAGCAGGATTTATTATCCTGCTGGATGACTTTGGTGCCGGATACAGTAATATCAATTACTTACGCCGTATTCCAATTGATATTATTAAGCTTGATCGTTCACTGATAAGCCAGTTAAGTACCGATAACGGTAGTCGCATTATTGCCCGCAACGTGATTATGATGCTTAAGGAACTAGAATATATTGTGTTGGCGGAAGGGGTAGAAGATCGGGAAACCGCACGCATGCTTATTGAGTATGGTTGCGATGAAGCTCAGGGCTATTTTTTCTCACGTCCATTGATGGCTGAAAACATTCCTCCCTGGCTTGCGGGCAGCAAACCCTTTCGCCTGCTTGCCCGTATCAAAGAGGAGCAACATCTATTCGGCTCATAAATTCGTTCGGTCGCCAATGTAGGTCAGGCACACTGTCAATCATACAGAAAGGTGAATTAATACGCCGATCATTAATTTTATTAATCTTTTCGTAGTAAAAGATGCGTTTGAACGATTCAGCAACTCTCTGTATAAATCAATGTGTGACGGAGATACAATTTTACAGTCTTTAAAGTCCTATTGTTGGCAGTTTTGGTGTCGAAACTGCCCTCTTTTATTGTTTATTAACCCCCATCTCTATTATCAGGCGAATTTCCTCGCGGCTACCACACATCCCACAACACCCAGCGTAATCACAAACATCAAGGTATTCACCGTTTCGTTTAGCAGCAATGCTGACAGTGCAAGGCCAAAAAAAGGCTGTAGCAGTTGTAGCTGACCGACTGCCGCAATCCCGCCGCTAGCCAGCCCCTTGTACCAGAAAATAAAGCCAATAAGCATGCTGAAAACAGAGACATAACCCAGTGCTATCCACCCCGGAAGTGTGACTGCATTAACGGTCACAGGCTGCGTAATAAACGTAGCAAGCAGCATTGCAGGCAGTGAGAGAATAAGAGCCCAGCAGATCACTTGCCAGCCACCAAGTTCCCGCGCGAGTTTGGCACCTTCGGCATAACCGAAACCACATACCACAATGGCGGCTAACATTAATAAGTCGCCAGTTAGCGAGGCTGTAGCACTTTGGGTAAGCGCGAAACCAATAATCAACAAACTCCCGGTGCCAGAGCACAGCCAGAACAATGCACGGGGACGTTCACCGCCCCTGAGTACGCCAAAAATAGCTGTTGCCAGGGGTAAAAGACCAAGAAAGACGATCGAATGTGCTGAAGTCACGTATTGAAGGGCCAATGCCGTCAGGAGAGGGAAACCGATGACGACGCCAAACGAGACAATTAACAGGGATAATAAATGGGTTGCCCGGGGGCGTTTTTGTTGAAAAAAACAAATAAGTACAAGCGCCAGTATTCCAGCAAGGGTCGCCCGGAGAAAAGTGAGGAAAAAAGGGTCCAGGTTTTGTACAGCAATGCGTGTTGCCGGAAGTGAACCGCTAAAAATAATGACCCCCATCAAACCATTAATCCACCCCGCCAGCAAACCGGGCTGCGCTTTGTCGACCATGCTTAAACTCCTGCGTTACTGAAGATAGAACTAAACCGTTCTACCATTGACCTAACCGATAGTAGTCAGCCCAATCCATTACAATCAAAATATTGTCATGGATACAATCAGTGAAAGCGCGGTATAAATCTATCGTCGATGAGTACGCAGCGGCTATTCGCAGTGGCAAATTGCCAGCAGGTAGCCGTTTACCAACACATCGAGTACTGGCAAACAGTAAAAAAATCTCGCTGGCGACCGCGACACGCGTATACGCCGAACTGGCGGCCATGGGGCTAGTAAGTGGCGAAATCGGTCGCGGGACATTCGTCAGAGAAACATCCCTGCCTCCGGGGTTAGGTATCGATCAGCAGGTAATTGCCGCAGATGTACTGGATCTGAACTTTAATTACCCCGCGCTACCGGAACAGAGTGAACTTCTGCGCGATGCCCTGCGGCAGCTTTCTTACGCCGGGGAAATTGAATCTCTGCTGCAATATCAACCACACGCCGGGCGGCTTCGTGAACGTGAAACCTTTGCCCACTGGCTCTGCGGAGCAGGTATTTCGCCTACGCCTGATGACATATTGATAGTTAACGGGGCGCAGCATGGTCTGGCAATCACGGTGATGGCGCTGCTCCGGCCTGGTGATGTGGTGGCTGTGGATGCGCTCACCTATCCTGGGTTTAAAGCGCTGGCAGCGATGTATGCCCTGGAATTACTGCCGATCCCCTGTTCTGCCAGTGGACCTGATCTGCTCGCATTCAGGAAGCTTTGTCAGCGCAGGCGAGTACGAGCACTCTACACGATGCCAACGTTGCATAATCCGCTCGGATGGGTGTTGGATCACGACCAGCGTAGTGAGCTTGCGGCAATTGCCAGAGAATACGATCTGCTGATAATCGAAGATGCGGCCTATGCTTATTTGGTAGAAACACCTCCACCACCAATGGCCTGGTTTGCGCCAGAACGTACGGTTTATGTCACCGGTTTTTCCAAAAATATCGCCACTGGCCTGCGGGTGGGGGTTGTTTTCTGTCCCCCCGTCTGGCGCTCCGCACTTGAGCGGGCTATTCGCGCGACGACATGGAATACGCCAGTTTTGATGTCCTCTATTGTCAGCCGGTGGCTGGAGGACGGTACTGTGCACCGGCTGGAGGCAGCAAAAAGGGATGAAGCCAGGCAACGTCAAACGCTGGCCCGTGAGGTACTAGGCCCATTGCCCTATATCAGCCATGCTAGCTCATGGTTTGTCTGGTTACCGCTGGCTGAAGAAGTTCGTGCTCAGAGAGTTGTTCAAAAGTTGATCAGTAAACAAATATCTGTTTCAACAGCAGAGCCTTTCTGCACGACACCGCACGTTCCCCATGCTCTCCGGTTGGCACTGGGCTCAGTTAGTATTGCCAATCTTCGCTATGCCCTGACAAAGGTGCGTGAACTGATTGAATATGAGCAGTTTCTCTAAGGGCTAGAAACAGCAAAACCCACTCGAAAGTGGGTTTTGCAAATCATTCATCCTGTGATTCTGACTACTCAGGCTATTGGCCGTCTTCGTTATCGCAGAGAAAGGATGCTCAGATTAGATTAACGTACAGCTACAACGTTAGCTGCCGCTGGGCCTTTAGCGCCACTTTCTACAGTGAATTCGACTTTCTGGCCTTCTTCCAGGGTACGGAAGTTATCGCTCTGGATAGCAGAGAAGTGAACGAAAACGTCTTTGCTGCCATCTTCCGGAGAGATAAAACCGAAACCTTTATCAGCGTTAAACCATTTTACTAAACCAGTCATTTTATTAGACATGAAATATTTCCTATTTTTTGAGCCATTTGGCGAATTTGGTTTTTATATGAGAGACTACTTAGTGCTTGGCGGAGAGACTCAAAAGAAGGGATATTCTGGATAACGCCTGGTAATGAGAACTGCTTTAGTAAACTACTTTGTAATACGTCTGTCTTTCAAACCGACGCCGCTATTAACGCATGGCTTTAGAACTTATGCAACTTTTATTTTAGCCGTCTGGCAGTCTCGACGATGCCAGTCAGCAGTAATCTGCTCCCATAGGGGCGATTAAAGGCAAAGAAAAATAAGAACAAGCTATTTCCCTGCGTTCAGGTTATGGTAACGGCCCTATCAAAACAGGAAATAAACTATGTCAGAACGGAAAGATTCGAAAAACCGCCGTAACTACCTTGTGCAATGCGCCTGCCCTAACTGCTCTCAGAAGTCCGAACACAGCTTTTCACGGGTTCAAAAAGGTTCGAACCTGATGTGCCCATACTGCAGTAAGATTTTTCAACCCAGCAAGAGCATCTAACTTATATTTTACCCATTTCAGTAACCTGTTCTTATCAATAAGGACCGGGCAAGCCCGTACGCGTACGGGCCAAAACTGAGTGTTATTTATCCAGAGCAGCCTGAATAGCATCCGCCAGTTCACTGACTTTATCTTTCGTAAAATCAATATCTTTCGATAACTTATCGCGCCCTGCATACGAATTGGTTGAAGACACTGAAGCTTTAATGATTTCCAACGCCGCCTGAACCGCCAGCAGCCTTTTTTTCTTATTTAAGCCATCGTTTGTAATAAAATACCCTTCTAACATTCGTATCTCCTTTATTGCCTGGATTGATGCAAGGCTAATTATACAAAAGCGGAGTTACTCGTTATAGTCTGAATAGAGTACTGGCAAACAACCATTAAGCGTTTCTTCACAATTAAACCCCACCGGGGTCAACTCAGGACAGATACTGATTAAATTTTATCCACCTCACTAAAGCGGAAGATAAAATCAGGCTCCTTAAGGCTACCGTCAGGATTGAGTGCTGCTTCTTTGATGCAAGCCCGATCACCGCCAAAGAACTCACCGGAGAACCTGACCTGGTCCCCGACTGTCAGCATCGTCGTTTTCTCGAAAAGTTTCGACCCCGGATCGATTAATGTTTTATCAGACGCATCGGAGAGGTCATTACTCCATGTTTTAAGCGTAACATTTTCGGCAATTTTAACAGCCAGTAAACCTTTCCCGTTATTATCAGCGTCTACTTTACTGACCTTCCCTACCCAATTATTGACGCGCTTTTGGCTAAGGGTCGAGCATAGTGCATCATCTCTTCGCGTTTTAACCCCTCCTCTTTGCGACGCATTTGTTGCTTTATCCGCCTGGGTAACAGCATTAGTGGCTATAACGATAAATGTTTTTTCATTCTGTGGTAACTCTGCTGCAAAAATCGAAAAAGAAAGCATTAGCCCGATTAAAGGCAGAATTTTGCGTATTTCCATTACTTGCACTCCGTGTAGATTCACTATCCCTTTAATAAACAGAAAATAATAGATATCACATTCCGATTATACTTTCACTTAATATCTTGATATGTTTATTCTATAATCTGTGAAATCTTTAAATTTCAATACATTAAATCCACCCAATTCTATTACCAACTCATAAATATATTACGCCCGGATTATGTGTTTCACTCCTATCATTTTTAAAAAATATGTGTCTGTTAATAATAATACGCACCTGAAACACCAGGCTCAGGTGCGTTTTCTCACTGGCCGGGATTAAGAATTATTCCAGCGTTTCTAACGTAACATAAACTGTTTGTTTTGAAAGGGATACCGGCATACCATAGATTCTAACCACCTCCGGGATGACATCAACCGCATCCTGATATTCAAAAAAGCGCCGCGTATAACCGCCACCCTGTACAATATAAATCTCTTTAATTTCTTTACTGATAATCGCCATTTCACTGCTCCTTATGATTAGGTAAGGCCACCAGAGCAACGAAAACGATGCAAGGCGGCCGTTGTTAGTCACGTCCCATTTTTCAGGCTGCTTGTTGGATATCCTCACCGATCTGACGAAGGAGAGCGGCAGCTTGTTTTAAACCTTCAGCTTCGTAATAAGGAATATTGTCTAGTTGGCGTTTTATCTGGACAGTGAAACTGAGAATATAGGCTCCAGTAGCTGCATCATTGACCGCTACCGATACCAGCACATTCTCTTTAGTCGCGACACAGCTATTAATTTCGAGTATATACATACGTTCCTCACTTCTTCATGACATATAAATAGATGTGCAGATGCGTCATCTGCACAGAACAACGATTAATATTTGTGACTTTATCTCCTAATCAATAAATTAAATGTATATTTAAATAAAAAACATCCGCAAAAGAAATGATTCTTTACGCTTTATAAAAAATTAAAGATATGATTTAATATCAATCACTTTAGAGGCATTGAAGCACTCGTTTATGCTTGAATATTTTTTAAGCTTCAGCAGAAGATCCCCTGTGAAAATATTACACTTGTTTATATTCTTGTTATCAGTAGTTGCCGGAATGAACTCTCTGGCCCATGGGTATGCTTTAGCAGCAATAATCTGCTTTACTTTCGCCCTCTTTAGCAAAGTTATTTACAGGGAGATGTTAGAGATTATCAAACATCGGAAGTGGTATTTGTGGTTTGATTAGCAGATGATCCCCCTAAGATTTATAGAAATCGGTTCAGATATCAAACAATAAAATAATCACAAAATATTTTAGACACATCAAAATCATGGAAAGGTAATAGATTTGACAAAATTATTTCCCATAATCGCAATTATCTCCTTATTATTTATCGCCATTTTCATGATCGAATGGTATACACCAATCCACTCTGACGATTATCGATATTATCTTTTAGGCATATCAGTAGACTCACATTACCATCATTATATGAACTGGAGTGGTAGAATTGTTGCAGACTACATAAGCTCTTTAGTTCTTTACACCCAGTCTCAATTTATTTACTCTCTGGTAACATCTTTTGCTGTTTTATTATTTTGCTACTTTATCGCAAAAACACCCTGTGGAACATTGCGTTGGACGAAAAATGATGTAATCCATGTCCCATTAATATTTTTTACTTACTGGATTTCAAACCCTAACTTAGGGCAGACAACTTTCTGGATTGTTGGTTCTGCAAATTATCTCTGGACAAACTTATTTGTTGCCACATGGATTTTCTATATTTTTAAAATTACAATGGGTAATATAAAAAACACAAACCCATTAATTGCACTTCTAAGCTTTATCGCAGGATGTTCCAATGAAAGCGTAGCACCGTTTGTATGTTTATTTTCCGTTATAGCAATAGCATATGAATTATGGATGACAAGGGAGGTTTCAAAAAACAAAGTTATATATAGCTTTTTTGCTATTGTTGGCTCTTGCACACTTATATTTGCTCCTGGCAATTTTGTAAGAGCCAGTGGTGCTACTGAGTGGTACGGAAAATCTCTTTTTGATCGAATAGCGTTCCATTTAACGGAACGCGTTCATAATCACCTGTCACTGATTTGGATTTCTTATGTTGTATTGTTTCTTCTTGTATTATCGATATTTTTCAACAAAGAATTACGAGCAAAAATAGAGAGAAAATATATCATTTCAGCAATTCTCATGATCTGTGCTGGTATAGGAACAGTACTCATCATGTTTGCATCACCTTCATTCCCAGATAGGGTAGTGAATGGAACATTCATGTTCTTTCTTCTTGCCATTTCTTTCATTGCTTATAACATACTGGCTAGTGGTGAAAAAAAAGGGCGAATTGGAACTTTAGCGGTGACTCTTTTATGTGCAGCTACTTTCATATGGTCATATGGACTGATGTATAAAGCTTATAAACGAGTAACGAAACAAGAGTCAATCAGACAGCGCATTATTGCACGAGAAATTTCTCATGGAAACGGTGAATTTACAATACCAGAATATTTTTTTACGACATTGCAAAACAGAGGCGGGCATTTTGGATTATTTCATGACTCTGTGGTTTATGGGAAATATTATGGTGCAAAAAACATTCGGAGAGAGAAAATCTCTTTTGATTATTCAGTGCTAGCTGATGGCAAAAAGATTAAAATTTCCGATGGTGTGTCTGCTTATAGTAATTCAATGGGGGATTTTATCATAACATCTAAAAAAAACATCAAGACTACGATCTTCATTAAGATTAATAATACTGCATATACACTCAAGTCTGACGCAATAAAAGCCATTAAAATTAACCATAATTATTGGTACTATAGCCACATTCCTCATGGTAGTGTTTCAAATGTATCATTATAGGTTAACCCTCCCCACACAATTTGTGTGGGGAGATTAGTTATGGTTTAACTCCTCTTATGATATTATCGTAGTTCACTTCGTGAGTGACTTTAATCGAATAAGTAGACGTCTACATTATCAACCTGAGATGGGCATAACGTATTAAAGGTATCGTACTGATTTCTGCTATCCGTGAGCATAAGGAATAATGTTTTTCCACCCTGTATCCAGAATGTTCCAAAATTCCCATACACTGTTCTGAAATAATTAGCGGAAGTGGTTTGCACTTCCTCGTTAACTTTCAGCGTACCATTAACTGTTCCCCCCTACTTTCTGCACAAATATCCCTTTCAGTGCTGCGGTAATATTATTCGCAAGAGCGTTAATATCACCATCATCAAACATATTGCCGCCAGCAGTTCTGATGGTAAGAATGAACAACGTCGTCGATTGTGTTTTTTATTGTAACTGCCACGTCCTGGCTGTCGAGTCGTCCTTGCGTATCAAAGGCTTTAATTTATACATTCACTTTTATATATACAGCTTAATTATAATTCCATGACATCAAACTGTAGTTATAGTAGGTTTCGTTGTTATTCATGGATGAATATTTACAACATTAAAGGAGGAATGTTAACAAACGAACCTAAGTAATGATTGAACAAATGTTAACTATATTTAGCGTGGTTTTATTTCTTTATATTATCGATTTTTTTTGTTATTTTAACTGAGCATTTGAAAAAATAACAACCATCATTTACCTGGGATATAAAATGGATTTAAAATACCTTAAAAAATGTATAGCAATTGAAGTACTTGCTGGTAAACCGTTTTCATGGAGGAAAGCATTTACACGTACTCGACATGACAGACGGAAATACTTTATGTTTTGGTGGCGCGTAGCATGCTTTTTGTATTCTAAAGGCGGGATACAGAAAAGCGTCGCTAAAGCAATTGAACGTAAATTACAACGCCTTTACAGCATTGAAATCCCACTTACTGCAAAAATAGGTGCTGGATTAAAACTGGCTCATTTAACAGGGATTGTTGTAACAAATTACTGTGTCATTGGTGAGAGGGTCACGTTAAAACAAGGTGTCACTATTGGGCTTCGCTTAAAACCAGAAGATTCCAATATTGTTATTGGTGATGATGTTGATATTGGTTGCAATTCTTCAATACTTGGCGGAAAAGTAACAATAGGAAATAATGTGATCATCGGTGCACATTCCTTAGTTGTTAAATCAATCCCGCCAAACTCAATATATAAAAATCGGATATTATCAGAATTGCGACCTATTTAGAATTAGTAATTTTCTCTATTGTGTTATTTGAATATCTCCAGAAGCCTATGATTTTAGCACCATCGCCATCTTCTTCTAGAGATCCCTCAGGGAATTCATCAACCTCAACAACTGTATATCCTCCTGGATATAGTGTTGATATATCCCTGGATATTGCGCAGACAACCCCCTCATCAAAGGTGACACACACTTTATATTTCTTCGTGAATAACTTGAATGATTCATAAAAGTCTAACCCATCCTCGCTTGTAAAATATTGCACATATGAACCATATGGCATATTTTGTGGGTAGTATCTCTGTACATTTTTTAGTTCCATAATATTTATCCCGTAATGGTTCGCCACGCACCGTTGATATACATCTGTAATGGTCGATAATATGAAATACCGACTTGACTTCCCTCGTTACCGTTTGTGCCGGTCATAACACACCCGGCAGGAGCCTCCCATGCACGACCATCTGTAGTAGCTTGTGATCTTGTCCCTCTTTGAATGCTACTTACAAAATTTGCGCCTACCCACAATGGAGTCACATACCTGGCATCAGACTCAGCTTTCGTATAGGCCTGACCGACAAGGGTGTAATTACCTTTTACTTGATACCGAGCGTCAAAGTTTGCGTAATTGCCTGGAATAACTTGCTGTTTGAAATTTAAATTCGTCCCGTTAAAGTAACCTACCTGCACGCCGTTAAATCTGAAACCGATCGCGCCATCAGTAGCCGCTGCAAAACCAGATCCACTATTACCTATCTGCAGGTGCAGCGAGTTATCCCCGTTTGTTCCGATATTTACAGTTTTGGTGACGTTCAGGGGTCCAGTTATTGTATCACCCATTTTTAGAACATAGCGACTGTCAGCAGTAGCTTTTCCATAATAGCGGACATCAAAATCACTATAATCAGTCAACATGAGCCTACCCATAATCGAGTTACCTGTGGCTAAATCTATTTGAAATGGACGTAACGCATTAAAGGTACCGTATTGATTTCCGCTATCCGTGAGCATAAGGTATAAAGTTTTTCCATCCTGTCTCCAGAATGTTCCAAAATTCCCATACACTGATCTGAAAGAATTAGCGGAAGTGGTCTGCACTTCCCCGTTAACTTTTAACGTGCCATTAACTGTATCCCCTTCCTTCTGCACAAACATCCCTTTCAGCGCCGCAGCAATATTATTCGCAAGTGCGGTAATATCACCATCATCAAGCATATTACTGGATGAGTTCGCAGTAACAAATTGTGCGACTGCGGCAGCGACGGAAGTTGCCTGACGCAACGCTTTATTCACCTCTGCGCTTTTTGCCACCCCACTCTGAAAACCTGTGTCCCGTGCCGGGTTCAATTCCCAGTCTTCCTGTGGTGGAATATTTGCATTATCACCCGTGGCGAAAGGTTTAAATTCATTAATTGTCATTTAATACCGCTCCCGTTATTTCAATTTCCCTGGCGGTGACGCCCGCCGCTTTTATCGTGAGGTAGCCCTGATTAATTGCTGCCAGCAGTTCCAGCGAGAGATCAGGAACAGCGCCGTCAGCGGTAATTTTTATTGATATTGTCATGTCATGATTATCAATGACCTGCATACTTATACCCGACCCCGCCAGTGCTGCATCAATAATGGGAGGCAACGTATCGTTCTGGCCATTCCAGCTATTAATCGCGATTTTTGCTTTGAGAATGATGCGATACGTCTTATCGCTCAACGTCATGTAGCCATAGTCCGGTAATATCGAGTTGCTTACCTGTCTCAGTGTCAATATTGAAAGCACGTAAAATGCGGTTAGTTACGGTGGAGATATCAAGCGGGCGGGTTATCAGATCAACGTGATCAACAAATTTATTATCCTGGCGGTTAAAGTTCGTAATGAGTTTTGTGTATCTGCTCATATTAGCACCGTAATTACAACATTTTCTGGCACACAACTCGTCGCCTGATCGTAAGCAATATCATTTTTTTGGCGACGATGAGCAGCTGGAGTATCTCATATTTTTTTATGCGGATTACTGATCGCCACGTTGAAGACAAACAGGCGATCTCCTGATTGGGCCTGTCTTTTGATTACCGCAATTTATTTCACGTACTATGTATATAACACAACAACGGTGATTTATATGGATATAGTTTTTTATACAATTAAAAGTGGTTGTGCCTATTTTGGATTGCTTAACAACCAACCGCTTCAATTACTGAGAACGTATAGCTTTTCTCTTTATCTGCCACATGGCGTAACACAACTGATGTCTAAGCATTATCTTTATAATTCAGACGACTATATCTGGCAGATTTGTGCGATAATTGGAGCGGGAATTCTCGCCCCTTTAATGTATAAATTTATCGAGAGTCCGTGTATTAATGGCTTCAGGGGGAAGATCAATGTGGCTCTTCCGGCCATTCAATATCCGGGACATCATTCGGGTCGATGCGGTTAAGTAGCACCCGGTATTTCTTCCACTCAATCAAGAGGGCTTCCTCTTCCGGCGTGGACATCCCCAAATCAACTGTGTCCTGGAGTATTGCAATTTTTCCGATTGCCAGGGCCATAAGCGATTCTTTTAATGTAATAGCAGCCTTAACCTGGTCGGCCTTCTCTGCCTCATTGTCATGTTCCCATTGGTTGCCGTCCCATTTACTGTATGGGCCAGGTTCAAGTAGCGTAAACCCTTCTCGTACTGGCCCCAGATAAGCGATAACGAGAGATTTTTGGGTTACTGTGTGCCAGACAGTTTTACCTCTATGATCTTCCGCAAGTGACCATGATTCTGACCCAAGATCAAACACCGCAGCGTAGCCAGGAATAATCTCTGGTGGTGCAATATCAGTGCTGTGAGCGGGTAATCCTGTCCACGCAGGAATATAAAAATTAACCCACGTTTCTGTGTATTCTCCAACCTCCGGATCAAAATCATGTACGGTTATATAGCGGTTTTCACCTGTCATTTCAAAGGACATTATGCCATCCTCACGATGTAGTTAAAGGCAATATTTTTAACGGTATTTTCAACGTTACCGCTGGCATTGATCGTAATTATGTGTCCATGAGGGCCTATATATAAGTTGTGTTGGTGAAGTCCTGCTGGGCCTGTGTTGTATCCAGTGCCAGGCTGAAATGAAATGTGATTAGTGTCGCCCCAATATGACCGCATTCCTGCCGCCATACTGTGACCGTGATTACCCTGAGCATCAGTCACTCGATTCCCATAATCAAACGTACTGGCACTCGCTGTATGCGAGTGAGATTTTACACCGTCAAGTTCCTGAGAAAGCACGGTTCGCCCTGCTTGCGGGGTGCCTTTAATCGTCCATCCTCGCATATCCGGGATTACACCAGAAGGGTAAGCAACTGCCAGTAAAGGATATTGCGAAGCGGTAAAAGATTGCCCAATCATTAATGCATAACCGGAAGGGATTACTTCTGACGGCCACGGTATCGGCGCGCCTACGGGGTAATTTAAATACCTGGCATCAGAACTAGCCTTGCCATAATAGCGAGCGTCGAAATTGCCGTAGTTTGTCGGGTTTACCTGTCCGACAATGCCGCAGCCGTTATTGCTAAAATATCCAGCGTTCACGCCGTTTGCGAATATCGCCACAATTCCATCACTCGTGCTCCGGAATCCTGAATCTGTGTCGCCAATATACAGCTCAGCATTTCCTGTTGTACCGATCTGAAGGATATTATTTATAGTAAGTTTGCCATTAACTGTATCCCCTTCCTTCTGCACAAACATCCCTTTCAGCGCCGCGGTAATATTATTCGCAAGTGCGGTAATATCACCATCATCAAGCATATTACTGGATGAGTTCACAGTAACAAATTGTGCGACTGCGGCTGCGACGGAAGTTGCCTGACGCAACGCTTTATTCACCTCTGCGCTTTTTGCCACCCCGCTCTGAAAACCTGTGTCCCGTGCCGGGTTCAATTCCCAGTCTTCCTGCGGTGGAATATTTGCATTATCGCCCGTGGCGAAAGGTTTAAATTCATTAATTGTCATTGAATACCGCTCCCGTTATTTCAATTTCCCTGGCGGTGACGCCCGCCGCTTTTATCGTGAGATAGCCCTGATTAATTGCTGCCAGCAGTTCCAGCGAGAGATCAGAAACAGCGCCGTCAGCGGTAATTTTTATTGATATTGTCATGTCCTGATTATCAATGACCTGCATACTTATACCCGACCCCGCCAGCGCTGCATCAATAATGGGGGGTAGCGTATCGTTCTGGCCATTCCAGCTATTAATCGCGATTTTTGCTTTGAGAATGATGCGATACGTCTCATCGCTCAACGTCGTGTAGCCATAGTCAGGATCAAACGGCCCCTTCCATACCCCCTGTTCGTAGCCCAGCCCTTCAGTATCCCATGAAAAATACACGCCAGTAATAAGCTGCTGCACTTCACGCGTGCGACCAATCCATAGTCCGATAATATCGAGTTGCTTTCCGGTCGCAGTGTCAATATTGAAAGCACGTAAAATGCGGTTAGTTACGGTGGAGATATCAAGCGGGCGGGTTATCAGATCAACGTGATCAACAAATTTATTATCCTGGCGGTTAAAGTTCGTAATGAGTTCGGTGTATCTGCTCATATCAGCACCGTAATCGCAACATTTTCCGGCACACAACTCGTCGCCTGATCGTAAGCAATATCGATATTTTCCGCGGCTAACCTGTCAGCAGACTTGCCAATCTGTAATTCGGTAATATCGTAATAACGTGCGTTTCCTCCACTCATCACGCCGAGATTTGCCGGTGAATAGACACGACTCAGTAGCACATCGTCACCGATAGTCAGCGAGCTAAGATAATCAGCTACCTGTTGCTGAATCTGCTGCCCCACTTGCGTTGTGTAGCCCTGTAATGGCTGAATTGTCATGCTGACATATACCGGAACAATGGTTGGGCGTGAGAAAGAAATATCGTGTGGATTGTTGTACAGGTCAGGAACATTAATCGTAGTAGTACCATATGTGGCAACACCCTGACCTTTTTTACCCCGCAATATCTGTGCGATTTCTGTCGCATCGCCACCATCGATTATTGCTGAGAGTGAATGAGGAGGGATGCCATTGGCGTCCACATCGCCGGTATCGTTCTCATACAATTTATACCGCGTCACTCCAGTGATATTAGCCAACGCACCATCCAGGGCATCAAACGGCGTCAGTGAGGGTAGCGCCACGCTGTGTGCCTGCCGGATGCGCAACTGAGCGTCCGTTTCCGCAGCGGCACCGACGGTGGCCGCCGCCGGGTTGGTTACCGATACCCAACCGCGCGTTGGCGAGTTGATAAACGTTATCGTATCAGCCTGCGCAGCAATGGCACCGGCTACGGCACAAGTGGCCGTCACCGTCACGCGGTCATCAAGCCCAATCACCACTAACGGCGGAAGATTCCAGATGACATTATTCGCATCTTTAGCTGAACCATTTGTAATGGTCGTTCCGGCTGTGCCTATCAGCAGTAGATCGACCGTTGAATGAGTGGCGCCCTTACGTTTAATGCCGTTTATTTTTACGTTGATGGAGAGTGCTGCGCCACGTGCTGTAGCCGGTGAGAAGCAGTCATAAACAGCTACGGCCATATTATTGGCATCGTGAATAGCCAGCGCAGAAAGTGCAACTAACTGACCGTCTTTGCTGTCTGGTTCAAGGTAAGCATCATTGCCATAAATCACGTAAAAATAACTTTTCAGCGTATCCAGTATTGTCTGAAAGTCTGGTGCCGTAACACCCTGATCCGTTATCTGCGCCTGTAAATTGAGAGTATTAAGTTCCAGAGCCATCACGCCTCCGCGCTGACAGTTGTTGTGCCATAAAAGGTATCTATCACTGCGGTGAACTGTATGCGCCGCGTCGAGGTGTTTATTGTCGTGTCAAAAGAGATGATTGATTTAACGCCCGGCGTTTCGAGAATATATTTTCGGATAATGATGCCCCAGGTGTCCGGTTTATGCTTCCCCAGTACAGACTGCATCCACGGCATACCCGCGGTAGTGTCGAGAAACCATTGCCCGCGCCAGAGTTCAAACCGTGTTTTTACCGCCTGCGTAACTGTCTCCGGTGTATTAATCAGCCAGGTGTTATCACCACCGCCGAAGGTGTAAGCTCTCCCGGTGCTTTCACGTCTGTATCTCATCAGTTCGGTGCTCCTGTATTACCGCCGCCAGGCTCAACCCCTGGGTGCGAGTGTCTCATCATGCTCTTACCACCAGCAGCAACATCATTGCTGACCGTTACCGGCCCATTCAACCTGGCTGTCCCACCAGCGGCCCCCATACCCTGTGACAGATTGCCGTTTATCGTTACGTTGCCGTTAAGAACAATTTCAGGAGAGGTAATTTCCGTTCCACCCTCTGCGGTTGCGGTCAGCTTGCCGGGGGTTTTTACAGTAATGTCGTGACCGGTGGCCACTTCGATAAATGCCACGCCATCATCAGTACGTAGTTGGGCTGCTGTCGTGCTGATCCCGCTGATTTTTTTCGCCTGTGACTGCGGGCCAACAATACAGAATGCATCTGACAGGTCATGCATCCGGGGATCGACCGGCTCCTGAATGCCGCCGGACTGCCACCAGAAATCGATGCAGCGATCGGCAAATATCACCAGACATTCATCGCCGGGAATAACCGGAAAAGTGAGCGTGCATCCACCGCCGCGCGGGAATACCACCGGTACATCGACCAGTAAGGGATAAGGCTCGGTGCTAACGTTGCCGTCGTTATCTGTCTTTACTGCCCTGACGGTAATCTGCACTTCACAGGTCACTGATACAGGGTCGTAGGCAGTGATAAAGCCAGGCATTGCTACACGGATTTGGTTATTGATCTCTTGCTGTTTTGATTTGAATACTTCGTCAAGTTCGCCGCTTTGCGACTGGAATGAAAAAGCCATTAGGTAAACTCCGGACAATAAAAAACCTGCTCGATGGCAGGTTATTAACACTCTATTTATCGTGCTGTGTGGAGCAGTTGTTACTTCTACTCACGGGCTTCACACATCATAACCTGATACCAGGCCTTCCCCCGAGTGTCGCCACTGTACATAATCCCCCTTATGATATAAATACCATCGGTGGCTATAGTCGATGGCTGCACCTGTTTATTGGTAGAATCGGTATTTTCTCCATGCGTTATAGTGCGATCACTACTGGCTGGGGCGGGTCGATTTATGAACTTTTGATCCAATTGAATAAGACCATTAAGACGGATATTTGGATTTATCAGCATGCTAACATTAATGCCATTCCCTATAGTCTGTTGCGGAATACCCACCAGTCCGGTGGCGCTGTTTAATACTACAGCCTCATGAACGTACTCATCATCCGCCACCATGTTTAGCTGCCCGTCAACAAACTGCCAGCTCGCTTTGCACTGGGCCGCGATATTGTCCATCACATTACGCGTCATAGTCAGCAGCGTTTTGCCTCGCGGAAACACGGTTTCAGGCATATCCGATAACAGACCAGGCGTTACACCGTAGGGATTAAAATCTCGCATTGTGGCTTTGTAGATATCTGCCAGCTGGTAACCCTTGGATAAGGTTTTAGCGCTAACGCTAGTTGCAAAAGCTTGCTCACTATCACCGGCCTGAATCAGCAAAAAAGAGTCGCCTGGGGCATCTTTTCCTGTTATGGCATAGCGAATGTCTCCGCTGAAGATGAGGCCAAAATTCTGACCGCTCATCTCTTTGGCTTCGGCCTCAGTAATTTCCTTCGGCTTGTTGAGTTCGCTTTCGTCCACCACAGGAATATCATCAGCACCTTCATATCCGGCAACGATACGGATACGCGAGAATTCTTTTTTTTCTATTATCCGGCTGATTGTTTCGCGAGAAAGATTATAAATTTTAAATGTCCCGACTTTTACCTTACTACTGATATTGAACCAGCCGATATCAAACGTCACTTTAAGCGATCCAAGATCCAGTACTTTTCCCCCGTCATCCAATAACTGCAATTCAAAATGCCGTAGCCAGTTTTTTGACATTTCTTACTCCGTAATTATCAGTAAGTGACTGGCCTGTCCCAGATCAGTTTTTGTTGGATAATCCTGCGTCGCGTCATCACATACGACCATCAGCCGGAACCCAAGCGCCATATATTCATATTGCGCCAACAAATCAGCACCAACAACAAGTGGTGTACCGCAAATCAGCGGTATACCACTGGCGTCCTCTAAATCAACAATCCAGTATTGTTCACGCCAGAGGAAACGAAACCGATATGTCGTACCTGCGATGTTAATACTGAACTGCTGGTTTTCAGCTGTCAGTGGAATTTCTTTAATTGCCACCCTCTACCTCCTTGTTAAAATATAATGTCAGAAAGTACGCCCTTGATTTTATAAAGGAGTGAGACTTCAGGTGGTGTAGGTGTTTTCGTACCGGTGTGAGCTATTGCTGAAGTCGTTGCACCTTCTTTCATATCCTGTTTATCAGCGACATAGACCACTTGCGGGTTGGTAATCAGCACTTCGCTTAATGTCAGCGTGGCCGATAAAACATTTTCCGTGGCAACATCAGTTGAAACCTCAATGGCGCGCAGCAACATGTTCTTATAAATACGTTTCCCGGTTATCACGTCGAACGGCAGCCGCTTGGCCTGCAAATCAAGCAGTTGTTGATAGCGCTCTTGCGGACTTTTCCCCAGTAGACCACCACCCGCAAAACCGACTTCCATCACTACTTCGCCAGGCAATTTGTAAGCGTGATCGGTGATCGGTGCGCCCATTTCAACGGGGTGCTGAGTAATTTCCAGCGTGTCGACATGTTTTTCGGTCACGATAACATCGGGAATAATAAATTCTATCTTCCGGCTTTGTTGCTGAAAGAGAGTTGAGAGAATGTCCATCAGCCCACCTTCGCCTGAGCACCGCGCAGCAACTGCGCGTTAGAGGATTGCTGGCGACGCTCGACTTCTGTTCCCAGAGTCTGAGCATCACCACCGTAGATGTTATAGGTGTTTTGTTGCAACACTCCCTGCTGCGGCATATTGCTCATAACCTTGGGAATATAATTGCGGGTTTCCGGCGGCATACGCTCCATTCCTGGTTTTTGTACATGACCAATTCCCCAGTTATAGGACGCCAGCGCTTTATTAAGATCACCGCCGTTGGCACGCAACAATTGATGGAGATATTTCGCGGCCGCTTGTGTGGCCTTCATTGGGTCAAAAACATCATCACCATGCAACCCCATATCTCGCGCAGTGGGGTCTATAAACTGAAACAGGCCTTTAGCATCAGCATTGGAGACGGCGAACCGATTACCGCGAGACTCCGCTATTGCGACGCTACGCAATAATCCTGTAGGCAGATGGTAAAGTTGTTCCAGCCTTGCAAACGTGGGTTGCATCGAATTGAGTAACCGAGCCCCCTCTTTTGATGGCTGAATGGGCTTGATTAAGCGTCTGTACGGCTCCGACTTTCTGATGGTATTGCCCTGGGACTTTTTAATGAGATTCTTGTTACCAATTGCCGAAACTGGCGCTTCTCCACCGGGTATATCCGTATGCAGATTATTACCTTTTACAGTACCTTTTCTTTTTCCAAAATCGGTATTGATTCCCAAATCGCGCATAACATCGCCAACCTCTTCCTTGAGTAAATGCCATGAGGCCCCCATGCTCGCATTGGCTTTCTGTGCATGGTTTGTTACAGAAGGAATAGAATTAGGTTGATTCTCACCTTGTTTGAGCAGTTTTTTACCTACGCTTGCCGCTTCCGACCAATTCCCCGCTTGAATGGCATCAAGCAGGTCAGCGATCATACCCAGCATTTTCCCGAACTCACCCATCTGCGTAGCAAAACTACTTAACTCCCATTTAAGCGACCATGCTTCGGGGTCTATCCCCAGCAGGTTAGCTACACTTGTCGCCAGATCTTTTACGTCGTTGATTAAGTTAGTGAAGTTTTTATGAGCTGCTTTTAATTCCGGTTCCCATGTTTGCCAATCAATAAGGTGCTCGCCGCCCTCTTTCCAAACTTGATAATCATCCCATAAAGCAAGTAGAGCTATGCCCAACCCGGTAATCAAACCAATGGGAGACATCCAGAAGGCAGAATTCAGCACACGCAGCGCAGCAACCAGACCACCGAAGAGCACAATCAATTTTCTTGCTGGCTGGTCGAGCCTTTTCCACCAATCAGCAATCGCGACGCTCCCCTGGAGGACTCGATATCCAACCTGAGCCAGGGCTTCGCCCAGATCAATAATGACCGCAATCCCTTTCATCAACACCGGTTCAATCTGCGGGAAAATTTCCATCACTCGCTGGCGCAATTTATCAAGTGGTCCCACCAACCCTTCGGCGAGTCTGGCGCCAATCTTATCCTGAATCATCCCGGTGAATTGACTAAACGCCCGTAGCGACGTCATAAACTTATTAGATGATGCAGCGGCCCCATCAGCATCAAAACCAATGGCTTTCGTCATCTCATTGTATTGTTCGCTGAACTGCCCCATTCCACTACGCATCGCCATCAGCGTGTTTTCATCAATGCCAAGCTTCTGTGCATACTTATCAGCGCTCTCGCCGCTCATGGTGCTGAGCTTCTGACCTACTGACATAAAGGTAGAGGCCATATCGATCATTTCACCGTTGGCATCTCGCGTTTGTACGCCCAGACGTTTAAGAAACCCCTCCGCGCCAGGGCTCTCATTGACGAACTGAGCAAACTTTTCCAACGAACTCTGCGCTTCATCTACGCGGCCACCGACCTGAGAAACGGCATAACCAATCGCCTCTATCCCTTCTGCCTTCATGCCCGTGCGCTGACTTGTCAGGTATAGGTCATCAAGTCTACTGGCAACCTTCTCCGTAAAGGTGAAGATCGATAAGGCGGCATTCTCCACCGCCCGTCCCGCGTTTACCGTATTAGTAGTAACTTCAGTAAGAACGGAAAAGATTCTTCCCCCGACCTCCTGAATATCCAGGCCGAGAGATAACAAATACTTTCTAATCTTTTCAGCATCCATTATTTACTCTCCAATTATCGATGCGGCGCTGGTTATCCGCCTTAACCGCCAGCATGTCATTCATTAGCGCGATGTCAGCCAAATCAATCGATCCATCTTTCAATGCGCTATAGGGGATAAACCCGGCTTCCACCGGGTCAGTGAGGTATGACAGCCCATCGGGCAGTGTGTTGAGCGTTAAGTCTGAGGCTGGCCCGCCGTCTGGCTCGTAGCCGCGGCGGGCAAAATATTTCCCAGCGAATCTGCCACAACGCGCGCCACCAGAGTTAACATGGTAAGCAGGTCGATATCATCAAACGCGATCACGCCCTCGTTTGCCACCGGCACCCATGCGTTAATATTTTTCCGCGCAACAACAGCCAGACATGGAAAAATAATGGCATTGGTATCCTCATCACTTAATGCTGAAAGCTCATCAGCAAGAGGCGGCAAAACTTTTTCAAGCATTGGTGCCAATTGGTTAACATTCATCTCATCAGACCGGGCTCCGGCAAACCCTTCGCGAACGCTGGCAAAATCGGTCATCACGCGTACCAGCAGCGGCAACAATTTTCGGGTTACCTTAAACTGGGTAAATAGATCCAGTTTCGCCAGGCGGTAATCATTGCCCTTAATGTTAAATTCCATTTTTTAAAATACTCCCAGCATCTGATCAATTTTGCCGCAGTCAAAAACCCATGACATATTCCCACCTGTTGTGCCATTCGCATTGTCGGGCAATTTCTGAAAGGCAACACTGCGCGCGGTAATAACGTCGCCACTGGTTTTATTGCGAATAACAATCACGTTATTCCCCCACATGGAAGAGGAAATACTTTGCCTACTGTACATTTGGGCAAGCCGTTGATTAACAGGCGAGGTTTTTAATAGTGTCACGGTGATGGTGCCGCTCTTATTGGCATTCAAACTATGCATGACCTCACCATCCGCGCCCACGGTCATGGTGTTTTTTGCGCCACCCATCGCGACAACGAGCCCCTCTTCGGAGTTGGCAGAACCCGCGCCTATATCCACAAAACCGCCAATGCCGGTTAATGTCGCGGTAACATCCATAAAGCTATAGGTATCAGACATTTGATTTTCCTTATCGAACAACGTTAATTTGTACGTCTGCATAATGAACGGCGCCGGCTAGTTTGCACGCCACCTGAATGACCGGCGCTTTGCGTGCTTCGCGATCTGACTGCGCTTGCTTTTCCAGTGGCTGCGCGTAAACGTAATAGCCTTTCGTTAGTGTGTCGCCTGTATCAAGCTCTCCAATCGGGCCACCGTTCCACACGCCTGGCGCCATAAGGCCATTGGTCACGGCCTGATTCATTGATTGTTCGACATTTGTCATCAAACGCGTGACGCCAGCTTCTGTCTGTGGAACCTTTGCTGTGCTGGTATAGAGCAGGTTATAAAGATTGGTCTGCACGTAATTTTGCAGCCAGTCGAGTCCGTGGCGCTCATCGAAGAAATCACCGTTTGCCATTACGCCTTGTTGTAAGATGGCGGTGTCGTTCTCGTATGAGACAAAAACATTGCAATTTTTCGCCGCCAGCGCGGCAGCCTGATTCACGGTCAGAGTTTCGTAAGTGACTGCGGGCTCCTGCTGAAATTTCAGGGTCAACGTGGTGTTGTTTCCGTTGAAGTTCACAGTAAAAGCACGGCCAAAAGCAGACAGGGCGGCATATTTACTACTGGTTGAATATTGAAGAAAGGTTCGCGAATAACCCGCCGCATGTAAGGTTGCAGCCAGATCAGTCATAGACGTAATGTCGAGAGTTGCTGGGTCGTCAGTAGTAACCGCCAGAACACGATTCGTACTGGCAGTCTCAATCACGGCGCAAACCCCCACCAGATCCGCACTGGGGACATGATCATTGTCAGCGACACAGAGTCCATACCAGTCGGTGTAATCAAGCATGGCATTCACCGCTTCAGCCAGCGTTTCCTCCACTCCGGCTTCTGCCTCATCCAGAGTTTTAACCCAGCGACCAATATAAACTTCCTGCGGCTGCGGAGACTGCGAAAACCAGACAAGAGCGGCCTGATATTCCGGACTCGTTAGCCCAAAATCAGCGCCTATATCTTCAGCTGCGGAGTAAAGGCGGATTCGCTCGGAGATGGGAATAATGGGCGAACTACCGAGGATGAGCATCGCGCCAAAATTACGTCCGGTCGCGGCGCGCGGCGACATAATAACGTCGACATTAACAACGTTGGATACAGGTAATCCCTGTGGCATAGTTTAATCTCCGAAGAAGTGTAGTGGCGTTTCTTTAAGCGCCTTCACATTGTAAGTACGGGTAGTTTTGCGAGAGAGTGTCACGGTAAGGTCGTACCGGCGCACCCAATGATCATTGATAAGTTCCGGCTGGTGATACACCGTGCCGGCGTTCAGTAGTGATAGTCCGCAGCGTCCAAGTTCAGTTTGGTTCTGCTCAATGACGATCCCGGTGAGGAATGTTGTCGCGATATCCGCAGCTTGTGGCCCATAAAAGCAGCAGATAACCGTCATCTGTTCCCAGGCCCACTGCACCGACTGGCCATCCGAAATCTGAACATTAGCCGGGTCAAGTGTCTGAGCCAGAGAGGTGATGCCAAATGCGCAACATGTCACGTCGTTTTGGAAAGCTTCCGTGGGTGGGTCTGTCCAGCGCGGGACAACCTTATCCGCGGTTAGCCCTGTAACCCCCTGAATCCACCGACTGATTTCCCGCTCTAAAGCCTGATCATAAGCCGGACTATCACCAATGGGCGTTAAATACCCCGCCATGGTGCTGTCATTACTCAAAAAAGTTCCTCCATAGAATTTCACCCACAAGCAATTGACTGGACACAACCAGCAAAGTAGCGGGAGAAAGGGTCAACAACGATACGGGAGCGAGCGCACCCGCGTTAAGGGACGTATTCAGTACCTACACTGCGTCTGAATATACGTTTGCAGATAATTTATTTTTGCCCGGTCACTGACAACTCCGGACCGGATATCAAGAACGTTTTGTCGAGAATCTCCAGCGAGTTCGATGGAGGTAGCATCGCCCACGCTGTTGGTTTTGGTGGGGCTGGACATGGCTGGACATTTTCCGTTGACGAACATCCTGCCATTAGCATCAAGCTTATGGCGCAGAGCATCATTGCGCTGTTGTGCATCCGCTAACTCCTTCGTGTATCTCTCATCAATCGCTGCCACATTGCGAATTCTGCTTCCCAATGCGCCTATCTCTGCCCTGGCAATGGTTAGCTGCCGTTGCTTTTCGTCTCGCTGGCTTTTGTATTCTGCCGCGTTGTTGCGATAGTGCTGTAATGAGAAAACCAGACCAGCGAAAAGGACAATGGTAATTACGCTAGCAATAGTTTTGTTCATGGCGTCATGAACAGTTTGCTTTCGGCGGCGCGGCGGGTGACCAGCCCGTTAAGAACCCGATCTTTGGCAAAAATCCACAAAGAGAATTGTTCTGCGGCTTCCCGATAGTTGCCTTCATTCAGTTGGCGTAATAACGTAGAACCCGCCAGCCCACTTCGACCGGCGCCGATATTAAAAGCCAGACTGACCAGCGCGTCGAACTGGTTTTGCGTCACAGGGACCGTCACCAGCTTCGACACTGCTTTCTCTACGGTTTCAACATCTTTTTTAAACAATTCATCTGCCACTGCCTGGGTTATTCTATCGCCAGGCTCTATGCCTCCAGTATGTCCCCAGCCAATCGTGAAGGGTTCGCTGCCGGAGCCGGGGTCGGGATAGGCAGCCAGGTTGCATTTCTCAAATGACTTAATCAACGACAGACCGTTTTCACTCATCTTCATCCTTGCCTCCCACTTTTTTAATTACGATAGCGCGAATTTTTTTCACGCCGACTAAACCAATCATTCCACCCACCAATGGAGAAATTGCCATTGGACTTACCGTCGTATGTGGAAAACACATGGCAAAAAGCAGTTCCAGCCCCGAGGTTGCCGCCCAGGTAATAAAACCGCATAACAGCGGTTCAACCCAATGATCTTTTTGCCCCATGCCGTCATAAATCATCCGGCCATAGCCAATTATGATAGCGAGCATTACCCCCCAGATTTGGGGCCACACGCCCTTCAAGAGGTTCACGACATCAGCCCACAGACTGGGATCTTTGTTCATTAACGGATCATCCTGCATAGTTTCGTGCGGCCCGGCGCAAAATTTATTCGTGGTGGGGTGATGGTGTTTTTTGAGGCAGCGGTAAAACCAGGGCATAAAAAAACCCCCATAACGGGGGTTAGCGAGTTGATGATTAGAGATGCTCTCGTGATTAGCGAAAAGAGCAATGATCATCACAGCGGTATCAATTAGTTTTTTCCACGATGGAAACTCTACCAGACATCTTCGGACAAAAGCAAGTACTTTGATGATAAAATTTTAAATATTGTCGACATCTCCTGAAATGGCGGTTGCTTCCCGAAAGTGCTGGTCAGCTTGCTGCTCTTCCAGGTAGCATTTTTCGATCAGGGATTCATAGTGTGGTTTCCAGTTACGCGACCATGTTCTTAAGTGAAGATCTGGCAGATATTTCAGCACCGCTTTATGCACAGTAGTGGAGGGCACAGTCGAATAGCCGCGCCCCTTACAGCGCTCACATAATTTGAATATCGGTATGCCCTGCTCTTGCGTCGCTTTCCTGTCCAGCACTTCACCACGTCCACCACAACGACAACGGGCTGTCACTTGACCTTTTCCGTTGCATACGGTGCAGGTGCGCCTCACTCTCTCCTGACGCATTGTTGCTGCAACCACCTCTTCGCCATTCTCTTTGTAAATTCCCGGATGAATTACCACACTTTCCTGCGTCTCAATCAGACCGCTGCCGCTGCAACGCTGGCAGCCTGCATGGGTAGCCGCCGAGCGTGAATACTCAGCCCAGGCGAACTGCGCCAGCAGCAGCATACATCTCCCCAGCTGGTCGCCAGCAGCCTTACGTACCTTTGCGGGTGCCGTATCAATGGCGTATCGTGCCAGCGCTTGTATCACCTGCTCACGATCCTTTTTGCTGATCTCCAGTTTCCCGAGCCAGGCCGCAACTCCGAACCGGGCGCGCGAGGTCGTCATGCCGAGTGCTGCAATAATATCGCTACTGGTTAGTTTTTCTGTTGACGTCCCCTTCTGCTCATCTGTCAGATGCATTCCCTGGGGGTTAAAGTATTTAAGTGCTGATTCCAGTTTCATTTGTTATCCCTCCCTGGTGGCGATGTCTGCCTGGTCTCTATACGCAATTTAAACGATTCATAAATGAACTTAATGTACACTATGTCACGGAATGGAAAGTTCACGCAAGTTAATATAGTGTGTACACATGGTTCAAAATGACATAGTGCGGAAAGAATTCTCCGGGCGGCTGGCACTGGCTTGTGAAAAGGCGGGGATTGAGACACACGGACGGGGCGCATATATCGCGAGGAACCTGCACGTATCAACAAAAGGCGTAAGCAAATGGTTCAATGGTGAAGCGATGCCGCGCCAGGACAAGATGTATGAACTTGCTAAGCTTCTGCAGGTGGATCTGTTCTGGCTACAACATGGCAAAGAAACGGCGGAATGCCCCACAGGCAATCGAAGCATTTACAGATTAGTAAAAGTCACCGGCGAAGTGATGCCTGAAGAGGATGAGAGCGTTAAGCTTGTTAAGCTAAGTAAAGGCTGGCTGAATATTTATGTCGAAGATGCAGACTGTTATGGGCTTCGCATAAAGGGAGACAGCATGTGGCCGAGAATCAACTCAGGTGAATTTTTATTAATCGAGCCGGGTACTACGGTACGTGCCGGAGATGAAGTATTAGTGAAAACTATTGACGGACGAAATATGATCAAGGTGCTGGCATATGAACGCGATGGTGAATACCAGTTTACCAGTATCAACCAGGCCCTCAGGCCTGTTACCTACTCTCACCATGAGATTGCAAGCCTGGAGTACATCGCTGGAATCTTAAAGCAGACTTATTTTGTTGTTGATGATAAGACCGGAACCGCTTAGCACGCCATCGCTGTTTTCACTCTACAAAATCCCGATAATCTGTTGGGATTTTTTATATTACAAAATTCGATTCAATACTTTTGGTTCACAAAAGTTATTGGATTTTGTGAACTTTATAGACTTGCGATGGATGAACAATAAGTTCATAATCGTTTTCACCGACAAAACGAAAACCCTTGCAAGTACTCACTGCACAATTCAAAAATATCAATGCAGAAAAAATGGCATTTCGGGAGCGATTGCACAAAATCAAATAAGCATGATGCTAATAGAAATAAACTATTCATTCTGGAATGGTAATACGCATAGAAGGATCGAAGAATGCAAAGCAATAAGTTGCAGGATGCGGTAGATAAAGCTGAAACCGTAAACCTTGTTCATCGTATGGCTGAAGATTATCCACACGAAATGACAGAACGAGAGCTGTCTTTACTCTTCACGCTATTAACTAATTTATCATCAGATGCTTCCGCAGAGCTCGCTAAGCAAAATAAGTTCAGCGAATAATATCACCAAACTATAAATGTGAAATATACCTGAAGCGTTTTTATAACTCTGATAATTAAACCAGAACAATAAATCACCATTTAATAATAATTTTAACTAATACCATGTACCAGGAAACAGATATTGGCTAACAACATAGATTTTACTCCTAATGAAAAAACTTTACGTAAAGAATAAAAATACGAAAATGAATGAAATAATAAATGAAATTTATCAGCGCTCTATTTTTCGCTGAGGTCAACGCTCAGGGAGATATTTTCTAGCCCCATAAAAAACGGGAACCACCCGGCTCCCGTTCAATTTGAGCAGCAAGCGCTAATAACTACATATTCGCGATAATCGCGTCGCTAAACTCTCGGTATTTCAGCAGATTAGCGCCTTCTACATCTTTAACAATCAGGTCTGCGACTTCGAACCACTGCATGTGGTACATCAGCTAACATTTTGATTTAAAAAAATAAAGGTGAACTCTTACACTAAAAAAGGTTATAACGCTCACAATGTAACTCACTGATATTAATAGAGCGTCATTTTGTTTTGCGGAAGACGCTGGTCATGCTACGACTCACCTACTGGAAAACAGTGCCAGGCAAACCGGGATTATTCACCTTATCTGCGTATCTATTTTAAGAAGGAGCAGATTTGTCTACGGGTGCGGGGGCAGTCCACAGGCGGTGGGTTTGATCATGGGTAATGGTTCAATTGTGCCTTTAACGTTTCCCTGGCGCAAATTGTTGCTGCTGAATCGCAGTTTGTTTTCGGGAGACACGGTTGAGTAAATAAAATGCTATCGTCTTAGTGCACATAACAGTGTCGAGGCATTTGATGCTGATTGCGATGAAAACTAATCCCAAAACGGCACCAATTAGCTCACCAGGATCGCTCTCAGCTCCCGTTATGAAAGAAATGAGTGCAAACAAGAAAAAAGCTATCGCAACAAGCCCAGTAAATAACACCACGCATAAAAAAGACTTCAGACCAATCAATAGCCCGCGTGCAGTAAAGAATGCCGGAAGAAAAATAAAAGAACTATACACGATCCCCGTAGGAAAAATGGCAGCCAGAATTGCATAATCGGGCCATCCTTTCAGACGAAAAATCGCTTCCCACAGAGTAGATTGCGGCATAACGAAGCTAAAAAGAGCAAAAATAATAGCACCAACCATTGGAATACTGGACATATGCCAGCCCATTGATGATCCCATATGGTTAATCAATCGCAGCCTGAGCGCCTCCAGCTGCTGAAAGTCCGTTGTACCTATGTTCTGCTCAACATCAGTACTTAAGTCCAGGCTTTTTTTTATATGTTTTATCATCGCAGTATTAATAGGTTATGTTAATGAAAAGGACTGGATCATACCGACCACATATTGACCCGTTTTTTTAACGTTCTGCGGGTTTCTGATAGTTCCCGATATCCCGGCTCATGGCTGCGCCGGTGATAGAAAAGCAAGTGTCACAACAGCTGCACCGCATGAAAGCGCTGTTAAGGCAATTTCTGTGCCCAGTGACGGAGCCTGAAGTGTATTAACCAAAGCCTGTGTTGAACTTTCTCGCGCAGTATCGCTGACCTTCGTAACAACCACATGACTGACGGTACTATGTGCAGATTGTCTGTTCGCCGCAAGGGTCTGACGAGCCATTGGTTTACGCCATTAGAATAGATAATACCGATGACCGGGGAAAAGACTGGGTGATCGTCGTCACAAAAACAGGGTCATGAAGCGAGGGTTTTGGGGAAGAATTTTGGGGAAAGTTTTGGGGAAGATTTTTTGCGGGCCATAAAAAACAGGAATCACCCGGCTCCCGTTCTCATTCAAGCCAAAAGGCTAATTACATATTCGCAATAATCGCGTCGCCAAACTCTCGGTATTTCAGCAGATTAACGCCTTCTACATCTTTAACAATTAGGTCTGCGACTTCGAACCACTGCATGTGGTACATCAGCTAACATTTTGATTTTAAAAAATAAAGGTGAATTTTTACACTAAAAAAGGTTATAACGCTCACAATGTAACTCACTGATATTAATAGCGCGTCATTCTGCTTTGAGGAAGACGCTGGTCATGCTACGACTCACCTACTGGAAAACAGTGCCAGGCTAACCGGGATTATTCACCTTATCTGCGTATCCATTTTTAAGAAGGAGCAGATTTGTCTACGGGCGCGGGGTCAGTCCAGGTTCTTATTTCGCAGTGCGGAGAGCTTCCGCTATTGCCTGCCTCAACGCGCCAGGTTGCCGTATTTATTCAGTCTGACGTTCTTTGGATTCAGCAAAGCTTTACCATTCAGTTTATGTTCTCCTCCGAATTCAAAGGGTTCCAGATATCCTGCAGCCGTATCTCGTACAAACACCCGTGCGCGCAGGTTGGTCTTTCTGGCCCCGATTGAACCGACCGACTTAACAGTGAATGGTGTAGGATTATCCAGTCGGCGCTGAAATGCCGTCTTCTGTGCCGCCTCTATATGGCGTACAACAGACGTCATAGCCTGAGCCGTCGCGAAAGGAATCTGCTTTTTTATCGCCTGCAGCTGGCGTGACAGGTCACGTAAATCAGCCATCCACTCTCTTCGCTATTATTCAGAAAACAAAAAAGCCCTCCAGCAGCCGGTGCGCAGGGTGCGCGGTGGGAGGCCACAGGCAGGCTTTAGCATTATCGCAGCCCCTCGGTAAAGAGCTGCTGTAATGCTTTACACATTCATTTATTAACTAGTTCCCAGATAAATATATTGTCTGGCTTGGAAATGCAAAGTCAGCTCCATTTGTCTTAACTATTTCAATAATCTTCAAATAAACATCTTGTTGCACTGCTAACCACTCTTGCCATACCGTTGTACGGGTAAAACAATAGACCATTATATTTAATGAAGAATCAGCAAATTCATTAAAATAGACTAACAAAGTGTGTGACTGATCAATCTCCTGATGTTCTTGCAACATTGTTCTTATAGCGTCTACGATCACGCCTGTTTTATCGGCATCTTCATAACGTAACCCAATCACTGTATTAATCCGTCGGTTAGTCATTCTGCCAGGGTTTTCAACACTTATTGATGAGAAAACCGAATTCGGCACATACAGAGGACGATGGTCGAAGGTGGTGATCTTTGTCATTCTCCAGCCAATTTCTGCAACAGTACCTTCTATATTCCTGTCGGGAGAACGGATCCAGTCACCAATACTAAAAGGTCTGTCAAAATAAAGCATGATCCCTGAAAAAAAGTTGCTCAGGACGTCTTTACTGGCCATACCAGCAGCAATGCCGCCAACCCCTCCAAATGCCAGCAGCCCTGAAAAGCTCATTCCAAAGTGTTCTCCGTACATAAGCAAAACAACAGAAGCAACAATGATTTTTAAGATCTTAGATATAACTCGTGAATCCGTAACATCACGCCCTTTCTGAATCTGTTTTTGCTCAAAAAAATCGATCATCAGATATAACTTTCTTATAAAGAGCAAAATAATAATTGTAAATCCAGTAAACTTCACCGTGTATGGCGTCAGGAAATTTACTTTGAAATCGATGATGAGGGTTGATAAAAAATCAAATACAACAAAAATAATACAAGACCATAACAAAAAACCAGTCATGTGACCAATAAATACATACCTGTTTCTTTTCCTGCGCAGAATGAATAAATACCTGCCAAGCAAACCCAATACAGAAATTAGCATCAAACTAATTCCAACAGAATTTTTTATTAAAAATTCAGGTAACACTTATTAATCCTCCTGATTATTACTCTCCATAATTTTACACTTCATGAAAAAGCTAACCAATATAGTCAGGCAAAAAAACGTCATCATGTATTTTCTGCAAATACCGTCTTAATATTATGTGCATCTCCATGCTTTCTCAACAAAAAAGCTCGCATTAATGGAATTGACGCCTGTCGTTTTGTAAGCATCCCTGTAATCCGCACCATTCACTTTTACAGATCTTCCGACATACTGATTATATCTTCCTGAGGAGATCGCCATGCGTAAAGCCCGATTCACCGGACACCAGATCATTGCCGTTCTGAAGTCCGTCGAAGCCGGACGTACCGTTAAGGATGTCTGCCGTGAAGCCGGTATCTCTGAAGCCAGCTATTACAACTGGAAAGCGAAGTTTGGCGGTATGGAAGCCTCTGATATCAAAAAGATGAAGGACCTGGAGGATGAAAACCGTCGCCTCAAACAAATGTTTGCCGACCTGAGTCTGGAAAATCGCGCGTTAAAAGACGTCATTGAAAAAAGCTTTAAAACCAGCGATAAAGCGTGAGCTCGTCGGTTACCTGACCGCATAATTTACCATGAGCGTCCCCATGAATCCCTGAATAACCTGACACCGGAAGAGTACCGGCTGATGGCTGTAAAACCGGAAATCTCAAAAAATGCGTGGAACTAAAACGGGTCTGCTTACACAACCACCCAAGCTCCCTAAAACTACCTAAGGGTTTTGATAACTTGTTTTGATAAAATTTTGATAATCGTTAGAAATCTAATAATAAAAACGGGAACCACCCGGCTCCCGTTCTCATTCAAGCCAAAAGGCTGATTACATATTCGCGATAATCGCGTCGCCAAACTCTGAGCATTTCAGCAGCTTAGCGCCTTCCATCAGACGTTCGAAATCGTAGGTCACGGTTTTCGCGGCGATAGCGCCTTCCACACCTTTAACAATCAGGTCTGCGGCTTCGAACCACTGCATGTGGCGCAGCATCATCTCAGCGGAAAGGATGACCGAACCTGGGTTAACTTTATCCTGACCGGCATATTTCGGTGCTGTGCCGTGAGTCGCTTCAAACAGTGCACACTCATCGCCAATGTTTGCACCCGGAGCGATACCAATACCGCCAACCTGGGCAGCCAGAGCATCAGAGATATAGTCGCCATTCAGGTTCATACAAGCAATAACGTCATATTCAGCCGGACGCAGCAGGATCTGTTGCAGAAACGCATCGGCAATCACGTCTTTGATGATAATCTCTTTCCCGGTTTTCGGGTTTTTGATTTTCTGCCACGGACCGCCATCAATCAATTCGCCGCCGAACTCTTCGCGAGCAAGCTGGTAACCCCAGTCTTTAAACGCGCCTTCGGTGAACTTCATGATGTTGCCTTTGTGAACCAGCGTCACGGAATCACGGTCGTTAGTGATAGCGTATTCAATCGCCGCGCGTACCAGACGTTTGGTACCCTCTTCTGAACATGGTTTGATACCAATACCACAATGTTCCGGGAAGCGAATTTTCTTCACACCCATCTCTTCACGCAGGAATTTAATCACTTTTTCTGCATCTGCAGAGTCGGCTTTCCATTCGATACCAGCGTAAATATCTTCAGAGTTTTCGCGGAAGATGACCATATCGGTCAGTTCAGGGTGTTTTACCGGGCTCGGTGTGCCCTGATAGTAGCGTACCGGACGCAGGCAGATATAGAGATCCAGCTCTTGACGCAACGCAACGTTCAGAGAACGGATACCGCCGCCAACAGGCGTGGTCAGAGGGCCTTTAATTGCAACACGGTATTCACGAATCAGATCAAGGGTTTCAGGCGGCAGCCAGACGTCCTGGCCATAAACATGGGTAGATTTCTCACCGGTGTAAATCTCCATCCAGGAAATTTTACGCTCGCCTTTGTAGGCTTTTTCCACAGCGGCATCGACCACCTTCAGCATAGCTGGCGTCACGTCAACACCGATCCCATCACCTTCAATGAATGGGATAATCGGGTTATTCGGAACGTTGAGCTTGCCGTTTTGCAGGGTGATCTTAGTACCTTCCGCCGGAACAACTACTTTGCTTTCCATTCACCTCTCCTTCGAGCGCTTCTGGTTGTTGTGCTCGTTGACTTCACAACGGGGAGCTCAGACTGCGTCCGCTCACCTGTTTCGTGAATCACACAGAGCAAACCGTTTTTTGTTAATGAATTGTAATGAGCCCACCAATACTAACCGATAGTTGGGTTCCATGAAAGGCAATCATGATTCAGCTATAATGCGGCAATTGATAACCACTGAAAATACCATGAAGAAAACTTCTTTTAGAAATCACCAGCTTGAGCGATTCAGCTCACGACAAGCGACTAAGACTTCGCGGCAACTCATGCCAAAACGGGTGATTCTGTTCAATAAACCGTACGATGTTTTGCCGCAATTTACTGATGAAAAGGGTCGTAGCACGCTGAAAGATTTTATCCCTGTAGCGGGGGTTTATGCTGCCGGGCGGCTTGATCGGGATAGCGAAGGCTTATTGGTTTTAACCAACGACGGCGCGCTACAGGCACGCCTTACCCAGCCAGGCAAACGCACAGGCAAGATCTATTACGTGCAGGTGGAAGGTATCCCTTCCCCCGAGGCGATCGAAGCCCTGCGAACAGGGGTGACATTAAATGACGGACCTACTCTGCCCGCAGATATTGAATTGGTGAATGAGCCAAGCTGGCTTTGGCCACGCACCCCGCCCATTCGCGAGCGCAAATCGATTCCAACCAGTTGGCTCAAAGTCACCCTCTATGAGGGTCGCAACCGGCAGGTACGCCGCATGACGGCTCATGTCGGGTTTCCCACGCTACGCCTCATCCGCTACGCTATGGGGAGTTATACCCTGGATAATCTCGCCAGTGGCGAATGGCGCGATGCTGAATAAATAAAGAGGACCGGATGCTTAAACCACACGTTACCGTAGCCTGCGTTGTTCATGCGCAGGGTAAATTCCTGGTCGTTGAAGAGACGATCCACGGCAAGGCTCTGTGGAATCAACCCGCAGGTCATCTGGAGGCCGACGAAACGTTGCTGCAGGCGGCAAAACGTGAATTGTGGGAGGAGACAGGGATCCGTGCCGCACCGCAGCACTTCATTCGTATGCATCAATGGATAGCCCCGGACAAGACACCATTTCTGCGTTTTTTGTTTGCCCTTGAGCTTAACGAAATGTGCGACACCGAGCCGCATGACAGTGACATAGATTGCTGTCACTGGGTCAGCGCTGAAGAGATCCTTAACGCCAAAAACCTGCGTTCTCCGCTGGTTGCAGAGAGCATTCGCTGCTATCTGACCGGTAATCGACTGCCGCTGGAGACTATCGCAGAATTTAACTGGCCGTTTACAGGGGATGCCTGCGCCGTCAGCCCGTGCTAGAATATGCCGCCCTGAAGTTCTTAGTCGCGAGTATTCTATGTCTGATAGCCCAAAAAAAGTGATCGTCGGCATGTCCGGCGGTGTCGACTCTTCCGTTTCCGCTTACCTGCTGCAACAGCAAGGTTATAAGGTGGAAGGCCTGTTCATGAAGAACTGGGAAGAGGACGACGGCGAGGAATACTGCACCGCAGCGGCAGATCTTGCCGATGCGCAGGCCGTTTGCGACAAGCTTGGTATTGAGCTTCACACCGTCAATTTTGCCGCCGAATATTGGGATAACGTTTTCGAGCATTTCCTGGCTGAATATAAAGCCGGGCGTACGCCAAATCCCGATATTCTGTGTAATAAAGAGATCAAATTTAAAGCTTTCCTTGAGTTTGCTGCTGAAGACCTTGGCGCAGATTATATTGCCACGGGCCACTATGTGCGCCGTGCTGATGTCAACGGTAAAAGCCGTCTGCTGCGCGGTCTCGATGGCAATAAAGACCAGAGCTACTTCCTGTATACATTAGGCCATGAGCAGATTTCGCAATGCTTGTTCCCGGTGGGCGAGCTGGAAAAACCACAGGTGAGGAAAATCGCCGAAGAGCTGGGTCTCGCTACTGCAAAGAAAAAAGACTCTACGGGTATCTGCTTTATTGGTGAGCGCAAATTCCGCGAGTTCCTCGGCCGTTACCTGCCTGCTCAGCCCGGTAAAATTATTACCGTTGATGGCGATGAGATTGGCGAGCATCAGGGGCTGATGTACCACACTCTCGGTCAGCGTAAAGGGCTGGGTATTGGTGGTACAAAAGAGGGCAGCGAAGAGCCGTGGTATGTGGTCGATAAAGATGTAGAAAATAATATTCTTATCGTCGCCCAGGGCCATGATCACCCGCGCTTAATGTCGGTGGGACTGATCGCCCAGCAACTACACTGGGTGGATCGCGAACCGTTTACCGGCTCGCTGCAATGCACGGTGAAAACGCGTTATCGCCAGGAAGATATTCCTTGCACCGTGACGACGCTGGACGCAGATCGCATTGAAGTGCGTTTCGATGAGCCTGTCGCCGCCGTGACGCCAGGGCAATCTGCCGTTTTCTATAGCGGTGAAGTGTGCCTTGGCGGTGGTATTATTGAACAGCGCCTGCCACTGCCCATTTAATCGCATCCAGAATAATACCGGTTCGGTGAAAGCCTGCGACGGCACGTTATAACGCGGGCACTAAAAAGGAGTGAGTGTGGCGAAAAATTATTACGACATTACCCTGGCGCTGGCTGGTATCTGTCAGTCGGCCCGTCTGGTGCAGCAACTCGCACATCAGGGGCATTGTGACACCGATGCCCTGCATGTCTCCCTGAATAGTGTGATTGATCTCAATCCGGACTCGACGCTGAGTGTGTTCGGCGGTAGTGAGGCCAACCTGCGCATCGGTCTGGAAACGCTCCTTGGGGTGCTGAACACCAGTAGCCGCCAGGGATTGAATGCGGAACTCACCCGCTACACCCTAAGTTTGATGGTGCTGGAGCGTAAGCTCTCCGCCAGTAAAGGCGCGATGGATACCCTGGGCAACAGTATTGCGGGCCTACAGCGTCAGCTCGAACATTTTGATCTTCAATCTGATACTTTACTTAGTGCCATGGCGGGTATTTACGTGGACGTGATTAGTCCATTAGGGCCGCGTATCCAGGTGACCGGTTCTCCTGCTGTGCTACAAAGCCCACAAGTGCAGGCGAAAGTGCGCGCCACTCTGCTCGCTGGTATCCGTGCCGCTGTACTATGGCATCAGGTCGGCGGTGGCCGCCTGCAGTTAATGTTTTCCCGAAATCGCCTGTCGACGCAGGCAAAACAAATTCTCGCTCATTGTTAACCTCCCGGAGTTGTGACTTATGGAATTATCCTCCCTGACCGCCGTTTCCCCTGTCGATGGACGCTACGGCGATAAAGTCAGTGTGCTACGTGGGATCTTCAGCGAATATGGTTTGCTGAAATTTCGTGTCCAGGTAGAAGTACGCTGGCTGCAAAAACTGGCGACACATGCGGCGATCAAGGAAGTTCCTGCTTTTACTTTAGACGCAAACGGTTACCTCGATAAGATTGTTGAGGATTTTAACGAAGACGACGCTGCACGCATCAAAACCATTGAGCGGACGACCAATCATGACGTGAAAGCGGTGGAGTATTTCCTCAAAGAGAAAGTCGCATCAGTTGCCGAACTGCACGCGGTTTCCGAATTCATCCATTTCGCCTGTACTTCAGAAGATATCAATAACCTCTCTCATGCTTTGATGCTGAAAACCGCCCGGGATGAAGTGATCCTCCCGTACTGGCGTAAACTGATCGATGCGGTGAAGGACCTGGCGCAGCAATATCGTGATATCCCGCTGCTTTCGCGTACCCACGGCCAGCCGGCAACCCCCTCTACCCTGGGTAAAGAGATGGCGAACGTTGCCTGGCGGATGGAACGCCAGTATCGCCAGCTTAATCAGGTCGAGATTCTGGGTAAGATCAACGGAGCTGTTGGCAACTATAACGCCCATATTGCCGCCTATCCGGAAGTGGACTGGCATAAATTCAGCGAAGAGTTTGTCACCTCGCTGGGCATTCAGTGGAACCCGTATACCACGCAGATTGAACCGCATGATTATATTGCCGAACTGTTCGACTGCATGGCACGTTTTAACACCATCCTGATCGATTTCGATCGCGATATCTGGGGATATGTTGCGCTTAACCACTTTAAGCAGAAGACAGTCGCCGGTGAAATCGGCTCTTCCACTATGCCGCATAAAGTGAATCCCATCGATTTTGAAAACTCCGAAGGCAACCTTGGTCTCTCTAACGCAGTGTTGCAGCATCTGGCGAGCAAACTGCCTATTTCTCGCTGGCAGCGTGATTTAACCGACTCTACAGTGTTGCGTAACCTGGGTGTCGGTGTCGGCTACGCGCTGATTGCCTACCAGTCGACGCTGAAAGGCGTGAGCAAACTGGAAGTTAACCGCGAACGGCTGCTGGATGAGCTGGATCATAACTGGGAAGTGCTGGCTGAGCCGATCCAGACAGTTATGCGCCGTTATGGCATTGAGAAGCCTTATGAAAAACTCAAAGAGTTGACCCGCGGTAAGCGCGTAGATGCTGAAGGGATGAAGCAATTTATTGACAGTCTGGCGCTGCCGGAAGACGAAAAAGTGCGTCTGAAAGCCATGACCCCGGCCAATTATATCGGTCGTGCCATCACCATGGTCGATGAACTGAAATAAATCCGCCCTCCTTCATTTCCTGATAGCCCTCTTTTCAGCAAATTGAGGGCTCTTTTTCTGTGGTTTAACCGATGTTTATCCCCATGACTTAATATTTAGCATTAAACTATTTATAAAAATTAAGGAGAGTTCTGACGATGCGTATACTCGTTGTGGAAGATAATGCACTGTTACGCCACCACTTAAAGGTTCAGTTACAGGAGTTAGGACACCAGGTAGACGCTGCCGAAGACGCAAAGGAAGCCGATTATTTCCTCAATGAACATCTCCCTGACATTGCCATCGTCGACCTCGGTCTGCCTGACGAAGATGGCCTCTCACTGATTCGCCGCTGGCGTAGCCATGATGTTACGCTACCTGTTCTGGTGCTCACTGCCCGCGAAGGCTGGCAAGATAAAGTGGAAGTGCTAAGCGCTGGTGCAGATGACTACGTGACCAAACCTTTCCATATTGAAGAAGTCATTGCCCGTATTCAGGCTCTAATGCGACGTAACAGCGGGCTGGCTTCGCAATTAATCTCCATGCCGCCTTTTCAGGTTGATCTCTCCCGTCGCGAGCTCTCCATTAATGATGAGGTGATTAAGCTTACCGCTTTTGAATATACCATCATGGAAACGCTGATCCGCAATAGTGGGAAAGTGGTCAGTAAAGATTCGCTAATGCTCCAGCTTTACCCCGATGCCGAGTTGCGTGAAAGCCATACTATCGATGTACTGATGGGCCGATTGCGCAAAAAAATACAGGCGCAATATCCGCATGAAGTGATCACCACCGTGCGCGGCCAGGGTTATCTGTTTGAATTAGCATCATGAGAAAAGTGCTGCGCCATTTTTTTCCACTTTCACTGCGGCTACGCTTCTTGCTCGCCACGGCAGTAGTGGTCATGGTGCTGTCTCTGGCCTATGGTATGGTGGCGCTGGTGGGTTATAGCGTTAGTTTTGACAAAACAACCTTCCGCCTGTTGCGCGGTGAAAGTAACCTCTTTTATACCCTGGCAAGGTGGGAAAACAACACGTTGTCTGTCGATCTACCGGCCAATCTCGATCTGCAAAGCCCGACGGTAACAATGATCTATGATCGATTCGGCAACCTTATCTGGTCGCAGCGCGAGGTGCCATGGCTACAAAAGCAGATCAAACGTGAGTGGTTAAAAAATAATGGTTTTCATGAAATCGAAGCCGATATTGATGTCAGCAGCACCTTAGTAGATAAAGATCATTCGGCAGCTCAGCAATTAAAAGCTATTCGCGAAGAGGACAGCGACTCCGAGATGACGCACTCGGTCGCAGTGAACATCTATCCAGCCACACCCCGTATGCCGCAATTAACCATCGTTGTCGTCGATACGATTCCTATCGAACTCAATCGTTCTTATATGGTATGGAACTGGTTTATCTATGTGTTGACGGCAAATCTACTGCTGGTTGTGCCGTTACTCTGGCTGGCGGCCTGGTGGAGTTTGCGCCCCATCGAAGCGCTGGCGCGCGAAGTGCGCGAGCTGGAAGAGCATCATCGTGAACGGCTTAACCCGGAGACCACCCGTGAGCTAACCAGCCTGGTGGGTAATCTTAACCGCCTGCTAAAAAGCGAGCGGGAACGTCACGATAAATATCGCACCACCTTAACTGATCTCACGCATAGCCTGAAAACACCACTGGCGGTGTTGCAAAGTACCCTGCGCTCTTTGCGCAGCGAGCAACTGAGCGTGAGTGAGGCAGAGCCAGTAATGCTTGAGCAAATCAGCCGCATCTCCCAGCAGATTGGTTACTACTTACACCGCGCGGCGATGCGCGATAACAGTGGGCTGCTCAGTCGGGAACTACACCCTGTCGCACCGCTTCTTGATAACCTGACCTCGGCGTTGAATAAGGTTTACCAGCGTAAGGGGGTAAACATCACCCTCGATATCTCTCCGGAGATCAGTTTTGTTGGTGAAAAGAATGACTTTGTTGAAGTGATGGGAAATCTTCTGGATAACGCCTGTAAATATTGCCTTGAATTCGTTGAAGTTTCCGCACAGCAAACGGACAACAAGCTGCATCTTTTTATTGAAGATGATGGTCCTGGCATTCCCGCCGCTCAACGCGAAATCGTTTTTGATCGCGGTCAGCGAGTCGATACCCTTCGCCCTGGGCAGGGTATCGGTCTTACCGTCGCACGGGAAATTGTTGAACAGTACGAAGGGCAAATCCTGGCAACAGAAAGTCCGTTAGGAGGAGCCAAAATGGAAGTGATTTTTGGCCGGCAGCCCAGCCCTCAGCCACATGATTAACCTTTTGTTTTACACTCATCGCATTTCTTATGACTTTCACTACACCTCACACTGTTATGCAGGACAAAACGGCATATCAGCATTACTATGATCTTCTACTCAATCACGATTAATTGCCGGAAAAGCATATGGAATATCACGTAGAGATAAACTGGCCAGACTTTATTCAGCGCTACTGGCAAAAACGTCCGGTCGTTCTGAAAAGAGGATTTAAAAACTTCGTCGATCCCATCAGTCCGGATGAACTCGCAGGACTGGCGATGGAGAATGAAGTGGACAGTCGCCTGGTGAGCCATCTTGATGGCAAATGGCAAGTCGAGCATGGCCCCTTTCAAAGCTATGATCATTTGGGCGAAAATAACTGGTCGTTGCTGGTTCAGGCGGTTAACCACTGGCATCAGCCCGCCGCGTCACTGATGCGTCCTTTCCGTTCTCTGCCCGACTGGCGTACCGACGATCTCATGATCTCCTTCTCGGTACCCGGTGGTGGTGTTGGCCCGCACCTTGATCAGTATGATGTGTTTATCATCCAGGGCACCGGCCGTCGCCGCTGGCGTGTGGGCGAAAAAACCGCGATGAAACAACACTGCCCGCATCCGGATCTGCTGCAGGTTGATCCCTTTGAAGCGATTATTGATGAAGAGCTCGAGCCTGGCGATATCCTCTATATTCCACCGGGATATCCTCACGAAGGTTATTCGCTGGAGAACTCGCTTAACTACTCTGTCGGATTTCGCGCTCCCAGCGGCCGTGAATTAATCAGCGGTTTTGCCGACTTCGTTTTACAACGTGAACTTGGCAGCCAGCGTTACAGCGATCCTGATGTGCAGCAACGAGCGCAACCTGCAGATATTCTGCCAGAAGAGGTCGATAAACTGCGGGATATGATGGTGGATCTGATCAATCAACCCGAACAGTTTAAAGAGTGGCTGGGCGAATTTATTTCGCAATCACGCCACGAGCTGGACATCGCGCCACCAGAGCCACCCTATCCCGCCGATGAAATTTATGATGCGCTGCAACAGGGCGATAAACTGGTTCGTCTTGGGGGCCTTCGCGTGGTACGGATTGGTGAAGAGGTCTTTGCCAACGGCGAGCGAATCAACACCCCGCATCGTCCGGCACTGAACGCACTGGCAAACCATCTCGAACTGAGCGGTGAGATGTTTGGCGACGCGTTAGAAGATCCATCATTCCTGGCGTTGCTTGCTGCACTGGTAAATAGCGGCTACTGGTTCTTCGAAGATTAATCAAAGCGTCCAGTTCCCTGGCCCGGCCGCGTTCACCGCTACCGGGCTCATCGTTATCAGGCCTGACCTTGTGCTGTCAGTTCGGCGATACGCACAATCACCTGCACCGCCTTCTCCATTCCTTCCAGGGTCACAAACTCATGCTTGCCGTGGTAGTTATAGCCGCCGGTAAAGATATTAGGGCAAGGTAATCCCATAAACGAGAGCTGTGCGCCATCGGTGCCGCCGCGGATAGGTTTGAGATCCGGTTCGATACCGCAGTCGCGCATCGCTTGTTGGGCAATATTGATAATATGCGGATGCTCCATCACCTTTTCTCGCATATTGTAATAGCTGTCCTCAATTACCAGTTCAATATAGCAATCTGGATGCAGCCCCTTACCCACCTTTTTAGCTATCTCCATCATCTTGCGCTTACGATTCTCAAAGGATGTACGATCGAAATCGCGGATAATGTAGTGCATCTCTGCGCGTTCAACTGAACCTTTCATACTGGCGAGGTGGTAGAAGCCTTCGTAACCCTCGGTATGCTCAGGGCTCTCCTCTTCCGGTACCAGTGCATGGATTTTGCTGGCAAGCGTCAACGCATTAACCATTACCCCTTTTGCCGTGCCCGGATGGACATTGTTACCAACAATTTTGATATTTACCGATGCGGCATTAAAGTTTTCAAACTCCAGTTCACCGACCCCACCACCATCAACGGTATAGGCCCACTGCGCGCCAAACGCATCGACATCGAAATGCTTCGCCCCTTTACCTACCTCTTCATCCGGTGTAAAGGCCACATGAATATCGCCGTGAGGAATATCTTTTGCCTTTAGTACCGCCAGAGCAGTCATGATTTCAGCAACGCCTGCTTTATCATCTGCCCCGAGCAGGGTTTTGCCATCCGTGGTTATCAATGTCTGCCCTAACAATTGGTGCAGAACGGGAAACATCACTGGTGAGAGGATCTCGTCGCCAACCCCGAGAGCGATATCGCCGCCACGATAATTTTCAACAATTTGCGGATTAACATTCTTCCCACTGCAGTCTGGTGAAGTATCGACATGGGAAATGAACCCTATCGCAGGCACCGGGGCCTCCACGTTCGATGGCAGTGTCGCCATCACCGTACCTTTATCACTTAATGTGACGTTCTCCAGCCCCATCTCTTCCAGCTGGTTTTGTAATAAACGCAGGAGCTTCCACTGCCCGTCAGTACTTGGCACCTGCCGAACACCGGGCTTTGATTGAGTATCCAGGGAAACATACTGTAAAAATCGCTCTAATAATTTGTCCATGCGGCTACTCCTGAGAAATGTCTCAACATTATTATGAAGCATGAAAAGACAAATATTGCGTCAGGTCACTTTTACCCGTAATGAGGGCTATTTTCAAAATTGCGCTGTCGATAAATAACATTGCTGATAAAAAGCCCATTCGTGCGGCGTAAAGTGAACAACGATTGGCGATTTCATAGGTTTGCCGTAGAATGCCAGGCCTAAAATCGTGCATAACCTGCAAGGTGGTCAAACACAAACCCCGCATCTGGTCTGCCTTCCGATGCGTCTACAAGGGACAGAGTCAAAAATTGAATAATCAATCGCGTTCGCGTTTACCGCTTGTGCAACTGGCGGGCATTCGCAAAAGCTTTGATGGCAAAAATGTCATTTCGGATTTTAATCTCACCATCAATAACGGTGAATTCCTGACGCTGCTCGGCCCCTCAGGCTGCGGCAAAACCACCATTTTACGTCTGATTGCCGGGCTGGAAAGCGTTGATACCGGTCATATCCTCCTTGATGACCAGGATATAACCAACGTTGCCGCCGAGCATCGCCATGTCAATACCGTGTTCCAAAGTTATGCCCTTTTCCCACACATGACCGTGTTTGAAAATGTGGCTTTTGGTCTACGGATGCAAAAGACGCCGGCGAATGAGATTGCCCCTCGTGTTACCGAAGCGCTACGAATGGTGCAACTGGACGCGTTCGCCCAACGTAAACCCCATCAACTCTCTGGTGGTCAGCAACAGCGTGTCGCTATCGCCCGCGCGGTGGTCAATAAACCCCGCTTATTGTTGCTGGATGAATCCCTGTCGGCACTCGATTACAAACTGCGTAAGCAGATGCAAAATGAACTGAAAGCCTTGCAAAGAAAACTGGGTATTACCTTTGTTTTCGTTACCCACGATCAGGAAGAAGCGCTGACCATGTCGGATCGTATTGTCGTAATGCGCGAAGGCCGCATTGAACAAGACGGTACGCCACGCGAAATCTATGAAGAGCCGAAAAATTTATTCGTCGCCAGTTTTATCGGCGAGATTAATATTTTTAACGCGACAGTGCTCGAACGCCTGGACGACCAGCGTGTGCGTGCCAATGTGGAAGGTCGCGAGTGCAATATATACGTCAACTTTGCCGTCGAAAAAGGTCAACAGCTTAATGTCCTGCTTCGTCCCGAGGATTTGCGCGTCGAGGAGATTAACGATGTTACCGAGGCGGAAGGTCTGATTGGTTACGTGCGTGAACGTAACTATAAGGGGATGACGCTGGAGTCAATGGTCGAGCTGGAAAATGGCAAGATGGTAATGGTCAGCGAATTCTTTAATGAAGACGATCCTGATTTCGACCATTCGTTGGACCAGAAAATGGCCATCAATTGGGTGGAAAGCTGGGAGGTCGTACTGGCTGATGAAGAGTACAAGTAAATTCCAGAGTGCGGTGATCGCCACTATCGTAGGTTGGCTTGTACTGTTTGTCTTTTTGCCCAACCTGCTAATCATCATCACCAGCTTTTTGACCCGCGACGATACGAATTTCGTCAAGCTGGTCTTTACGCTGGACAACTACATGCGCCTGCTCGATCCGCTCTATTTCGAGGTGCTGTTGCACTCGTTAAATATGGCGGCTATTGCGACAGTGACCTGTCTGCTACTGGGGTATCCGTTTGCCTGGTTTTTGGTGAAATTACCTGCGAGAGTGCGCCCCCTGCTGCTGTTTTTATTGATAGTGCCCTTCTGGACCAACTCGTTGATTCGCATCTATGGGCTGAAAATATTCCTCAGCACCAAGGGCTATCTCAATGAGTTTCTGCTCTGGCTCGGGGTTATCGACACACCAATACGGATTATGTTCAGTCCTGGCGCGGTAATTATCGGGCTGGTCTATATTTTGCTGCCATTCATGGTTATGCCACTCTATTCCAGCATCGAAAAACTGGATAAACCCCTGCTGGAAGCCGCGAAAGATCTGGGCGCCAGCAAACTGCAAACCTTTATTCGCATTATTATCCCGCTGACTATGCCGGGTATTGTTGCTGGTTGCCTGCTGGTGATGCTACCCGCAATGGGGCTATTTTACGTTGCGGATTTAATGGGCGGCGCGAAAAATCTGCTAATTGGTAATGTCATTAAGAGCCAGTTCCTTAACATCCGTGACTGGCCGTTTGGCTCAGCGACCAGCATTACCCTGACGGTGGTCATGGGACTGATGCTGTTGGTGTACTGGCGCGCCTCGCGTCTGCTGAATAAAAAGGTGGAGCTGGAATGATCGGTCGACTGCTTCGCGGCGGTTTTATGACCGCTATTTATGCGTATTTCTATATTCCGATCATTATCCTGATCGTGAACTCTTTTAACAGTTCTCGTTTCGGCATTAACTGGCAGGGGTTTTCAACCCAGTGGTATAGCCTGTTGATGAATAATGACAGTCTGCTGCAGGCAGCGCAGCACTCCCTGACCATGGCTGTGCTCTCAGCAACCTTCGCGACACTCATCGGTTCTCTCACGGCGGTCGCACTCTATCGCTACCGTTTTCGCGGTAAACCTTTTGTCAGCGGTATGTTGTTTGTGGTCATGATGTCGCCGGATATAGTAATGGCAATTTCCCTGCTGGTTCTGTTTATGCTGCTTGGTATTCAGCTTGGGTTCTTGTCGCTGCTGTTCTCGCATATCACCTTCTGTCTGCCCTTTGTGGTGGTCACGGTCTTTTCACGTCTGAAAGGTTTCGATGTGCGGATGCTGGAAGCAGCAAAAGACCTCGGCGCCAGCGAAATGACGATTCTGCGGAAAATCATTTTACCGCTGGCGATGCCTGCGGTGGCAGCGGGTTGGTTACTCAGTTTTACGCTGTCAATGGATGATGTCGTGGTCTCTTCCTTTGTAACCGGCCCGGACTATGAAATTTTACCGTTAAAAATCTATTCAATGGTAAAAGTGGGCGTGTCACCAGAGGTGAACGCGCTGGCAACCATTCTGTTAGTTCTATCGCTGGCACTGGTCATTACCAGCCAGTTGTTAGCTCGTGATAAAACCAAAAGCCGGTAAGGCTAGTTACTCAGGGGACGTAAAATGAAAAAATGGTCACGCCACCTGCTCGCAGCGGGCGCTCTTGCCTTCGGTATGAGCTCTGCGCACGCGGACGACAGTAAAACGCTCTATTTCTATAACTGGACCGAATATGTGCCGCCAGGCCTGCTGGAACAGTTCACCAAAGAGACCGGCATCAAAGTAATCTATTCGACCTATGAGTCAAATGAGACGATGTATGCCAAGCTCAAAACCTACAAAGAAGGCGCATACGATCTGGTGGTGCCATCCACCTATTTCGTGGATAAAATGCGTAAAGAGGGAATGCTACAGAAGATCGATAAAACGAAGTTGACCAACTTCAAAAACCTCGATCCCGAGATGCTCAATAAGCCATTTGACCCAAGTAATGACTACTCAATCCCTTATATCTGGGGAGCCACAGCCATCGGTGTCAATGGTGAAGAGATCGACCCGAAATCGGTTACCAGTTGGGCCGACCTGTGGAAACCGGAATATAAAAACAGCCTGCTGCTGACTGATGATGCCCGCGAAGTGTTCCAGATGGCGCTACGGAAACTGGGCTATTCTGGCAATACCACCGACCCGAAAGAGATTGAGGCGGCATACAAAGAGCTGCAAAAACTGATGCCTAACGTCGCAGCATTCAACTCTGATAACCCGGCGAATCCCTATATGGAAGGCGAAGTTAACCTTGGCATGGTATGGAACGGCTCAGCCTTTGTTGCCCGTCAGGCCGGAACGCCTCTGGATGTCGTCTGGCCAAAAGAAGGGGGGATCTTCTGGATGGATAGTCTGGCTATTCCCGCCAATGCAAAAAATGTCGACGGCGCGCTGAAATTGATCAACTTCCTGTTGCGCCCGGATATTGCTAAACAGGTAGCAGAAACCATTGGCTATCCAACCCCGAACCTGGCGGCACGCAAGTTGCTTAGCCCGGAAATAGCGAATGACAAAACCCTCTACCCTGACGCGGAAACGATCAGTAAGGGCGAGTGGCAAAGTGATGTCGGCAGCGCCAGTACACTTTACGAAGAGTACTACCAGAAGCTAAAAGCGGGACGTTAAACTTCCAGTCGGGTGGATACTGTCATTTCACCCGACTTTTTACGTTCTGCTAATCGTCAATATCAATCCCGGCTGCGCATTATCTGCCGTAAGTTCCCAGCCATGCGCCACAGCAATTTCCTGGCAAATCGCCAGACCCAACCCCGCGCCGATATCCCGTCGATGAGCGCCGCGCCAGAAGCGCGTAAAGAGGAGAGGCAACTCCTCTTTTGACACACCGAAGCCAAAATCCCGCACGGTGATCTGCTGCATACAAATCTCTATCTGCACTTCACTCTCCGGCGGGGCATGTTGAATCGCATTCTCGATCAAGTTTTTTAGCAAGGTAAACAAGGCGCCCCGATCCGCACGCCAGACCAGCTGTGGATTTTGCATCACAAGCGTCAGACGAACCCGCTCATCATTCGCTATAGGCTGTAAAAATTGCACACAGTCTTTCGCGACCGATCCCACTTTCACCTCAGCAAAATGATAGCTAAAAGGTTCACTCACCTCCGCCAGTAATAATAACTGCTGCACCTGGCGCGCCAGATGTTCGACTTGCTGTAACAAGTGATCCCGCGATTCAGCATCATCCGCCATCGTTTCCACTTCAGCACGAATGAGGGTCAGCGGCGTTTTTAGCTCATGAGCAGCCTTCGCCAGAAAATCCTGCTGCACGCGAAATCCTTTCTCAAGCCGCCCCAACGCCTGGTTGAAGCTGTCAATCAGTGGATAAATCTCCGTGGGAACCCCGGCGGTTTCCAGGCGGGCATTCAGTGAACGGGTGGAGATCATCGTCGCTGCCGTTGAGATATTTCGCAGTGGCCGCAGGGAGTATTTCAGCGTTATCCAGGCACATAAACCAAATACGACCAACAAGACCAGGCTGAACAACTCAATGCCAAAGCGAATAAACGGCAGTGCAAAGGATTTATGGAGAAAATCGATCAAACGCTCACTTACCGTTATTTGAATAAAAAAGCGCCGTGCTCCGCTATCAAATTGTTCAGTGGTACCGTCATAAAACAGCCCATTGCGGGTAAATTCGAAGTCTCCGGGTATAGCGGCATTAATTTGCGGCAGTGCCGGCCATTGTTCTGCCCCTGCGGACATCAGCACCACCTGCCCCCTGGCATTGAGTATGCGATAAGCAAGCTCGTTATCCAGACTCTGATAGATCCAAAGCGGATAAGCGTCATGGTTACTAAATCCCGTCGGCTGACCACTGTTGTCAAACATCAGCCTGCGGGCTAATGCCTGGGTATGGTCGGTAAGATCCATCCCTGGTAGCCGTTCCTTAACGAACATGCTAAATAAAATCAGCAGGACAATACTCAATAGCACACCAAAAATGAAAGCTAACAGGATCTTGAATGCCAGGCTGTTAAACCAATTTGTGTTGCCGGATTGCATAGCCCCGCCCCCGCAGATTAATGATTTGCATTCGGGAGCCGATAGCCAGTAGCTTACGTCGAAGGCGATGCAGTGCCACATCCAGCGCATTAGGGGTAACCGCATCGCTCAGCCCCCACCCCGCTGCCTCCATCTGGCTGCGCCGTACGACGTTTCCCTGTTTTTGCACCAGTATCAGCATAATTTGCAGTTCCGCTGGTGCCAGCGTGATGCTCTCGTTTCCACAATGCATCACGCCGTTTTCCGGGGACAAGGTAAGGTCTCCCCAGGCCGGTTGGAGTGACTGGCTTACCACCGGGCGGCGTAATAAAGCGCGAACTCGAGCGACCAGCTCTTCCATCGCAAATGGCTTGGCAAGATAGTCATCCGCTCCCGCTTCCAGCCCCTCCACCCGATCATGTAGGGCATCACGGGCAGTGAGGATCAGGCATGGGATAGCGACGCCCGCCTGGCGAAGGCGTTGTAAAAAAAGTATACCGTCGCCATCCGGTAGTCCCCGGTCAAGCACTAACCCCTGGTAAGAAATCTGCGTAATCGCTGCTCTGGCCGCCTCACCGCGTTCAACCACATCCACGGCGATCCCGGCGCTTAAAAATCCCTTACATATCAGACGTGCCAGATGTTCATGATCTTCAATTAATAGTATTCGGCTCATTAGAAATTATAGAGATAGCTAAGAAAAACACGGTTTTCGTTTGTCCTGTCCACCAACGGGCTATCCTTAATTTCCGACCCTAACAATGTCGCCTGCAGATCCAGCATGACAATATGGTGACGATTAAATTGCCAGGCGCTGCGCAGGCCAATTTCGGTATTTAAACTGGCATCGGCCTGATACTCAGGTCGCCAGCTTCGCGCTTCATCGGGAGCAACACCATAGTAGTAATCTATGTATTTACTGTCATACCAGTTAGCAACAACCCGGGGCGTCAAGGAAAAATGGTCACCCAGCTGCCAGCGCTTCTCCACCCCGGCGCGCACCCGCTGCCCCTGACTGTTCCCCGAAAGATCGTGCGTCCAATCGGTAAAAAGCGTGGCGATTTCATTGCGCCACTCCAGTTTTGCACCTCCCCAGAATCCACCTTTGCGCTTCGCCATACCTTGCAAGATCCGCGCATCATCAGACTCATAACCTGCACCATCGTAGCGAACAATCAGCGCGGCATTGACCTGTTGGTCGTCGCCCCATTGCAGTCCGGGCAATTTGATCTCAGCAGTGGTCCCTAAAAGTTGGAAATAGCGATTTTCAATATGCACAAGCGGCAATGGGTTATATTCCCGATCAATACCGGCATAAGGCTTTTGCGTGCTGGCGACACCGACGCCTAATCCCCATTGGGTGGAATCATCGGCAATAGCACTAAAGGAACTACAGAGTAGAGCCACAGTAGAAATGCGGCTGAGTGCGAAACCCATGACGTCACTCCTGTAAGAGACAAGAGCGCCATCATTTATGAGCTTTGCTTACGGCTTACTTACTGGCAAAGATAATCCTCTCCTGGCGGAGAGAATTATGTGTCCTGGATCACAACCCTTTCAGCAATTTTTCCACGTACTCTGGCACCACTTCACTGGCCAGGCCGTAATGCTTCTCTTCGAACTCGCTACCTACCTGACTTGGCTCAAGATTAAGCTCAACGGTATGCGCGCCTTGCAATTTGGCTTCATGAACAAAACCGGCTGCCGGATAGACGTGCCCGGAAGTACCGATGGCGATAAAGACATCGGCCATCGCCAGCGCGTGATAGATCTCATCCATACCTAACGGCATTTCACCAAACCACACGACATGTGGCCGCAACGGTGCCGGGAACTGGCAACAGTGGCATTTATCCTCATCGGTAACGTCATCTGTCCATTCCAGCACCTGCCCGCTTTGCGAACAGCGCACCTTTAGCAGTTCACCGTGCATATGAATAATATTTTTGTTACCGGCGCGTTCATGCAGATTATCAATATTCTGCGTCACCAGCAGAAAACGATCGCCCAGCTCCTGCTCCAGTTTCGCCAGCGCCAGGTGGGCAGCATTCGGAACAATCTCCGGTTGCTGAAGTTGCCGACGACGAGCGTTATAAAAGCTCTGCACCAGTTGCGGATTACGGGCAAATCCCTCAGGTGTTGCCACATCTTCCACATGATGCTCTTCCCACAGCCCATCGGCTGCACGGAAGGTACGAATCCCGGACTCGGCGGAAATGCCCGCCCCGGTTAATACCACCACTCTCGGTTTTTCCATCACTTCCGGCACCACTTTGTCTCTGAAAAAAATTCGCTGACGTAAACGTTCGCGTAAACGGCGTTTGTTACGACGAAAGCGACTGAGACGATGTAAACGACGCGATTGCATGGCATCCTCTCAGAATTAGTCAGTCAGGTGAAGAAAAGCAGCCCCACGCATCCCGCCCGCATCACCGTGGCGCGCGCACTCAATACGCGGGACTTCACCTGCAGGTAACAGATACGGTTTGATCCGTTCAGGTAACAGCGTCGTTAGCTCACTAAAGTTCGACAGCCCGCCGCCGATCACCAATAAATCCGGGTCAACGATAGTCAGAATATTGCCCAGGCAGACCGCCAACAGATCGAGATACCGATCAACATGCGCTTGTGCCTTCGCTTCGCCCTGCTGCCAGCGGCTAATAATCTCTGGCGCTGACAATGATTGATGGTAGAAGTGATGGTACAACCACGCAAACCCGCGCCCGGAAAGGTAATTTTCTATGCAGCCGATTTTACCGCAGCCACAGCGGAGCAGCGGGAAGTCAAACCCCATCAACCCTAATGCATCGACAGGCAAACGGATATGACCAAACTCGCCTGTAATAAAGCGATGACCGGAGATAACCTTTCCGTTGGCAACCAGACCGCCGCCAACACCGGTACCAAGAATCAACCCCATCACGAGTTTATAGTGATGAAACTCGTCGTCCCAGGCTTCGGAAAGGGCAAAACAGTTGGCATCATTATCCATCCGCACATGGCGTTGCAGCAAGGCGGTGAGATCGGCGCGTAGCGGTTTACCACTGGCGGCGGGAAGGTTAGCGGCATAAAGCGTGCCATCGGCAGTTTCCGGTATCCCCGGTATACCGATACCCACGCTACCTTTTACGCCGAAAAGTTTATCGGCCTCGTCAACCAGTTGCGCGATGGTTTGCAGGAAAGTGTCATAACTATCGTGGGGCGTAGCGACACGCTTTTCCCACTGCATGCGTCGCCCGGCATCAAAGACGCCCAGCGCAATTTTACTGCCGCCGATATCAAATCCGTAGTTCATCGCCACTCCTTTATTGTGGCCCTGTATACAGCGGGATTACTGCCCGCTCAGCACGCGTGCCGGATCAATATTGCTTGCCCGACGCGCCGGGTACCAACTTGCCAACAGACTGAGTACCAGCGCTGTTGCCAGTACATACACCACGTCCAGTGGATGTAATTCTGAAGGCAGAAAATCAATGAAATAGATGTCCCCTGACAGGAACTGATGACCGATTATCTTTTCTATCACATTGATGATTGGCGTAAGCTGTAACGAGACTACTACGCCAATAACCGCGCCACTGACGCTACCGAGTAGCCCTGCCAGCAGGCCGTACCAGACAAAAACGGCACGAATAAGCCCATCTTTTGCCCCCAACGTACGTAACACCGCAATGTCGCCGCTTTTATCTTTCACCGCCATAACTAGCGTAGAGACGATATTAAAACAGGCAACGCCGATCACCAGTACCATAGCCAGATACATAATGGCGCGAATCATCTGGATATCGCGGTACATATAACCGTACTTGCCAATCCAACTCTTAATATAAACGTAGCTGTTTGTCACTTCACCTGCATCGCGCACCAGCTTGTTAGCATTAAAGACATCATTCACTTTGATAGCGATACCCGTGACGCTACTACCCATATCAAGGTATTGCTGGGCATCCTGCATCGGGATCATGGCAAAGCCGTGATCTAACTGACCGCTAAGCTGCAATATCCCCGCTACCTGTAAGCGCACGCGCTTCGGTTGTAAGAGCTTATGGGCATCGTCAGAATTAGGGATCATGATTGATACCCAATCGCCCTGCTTTACCTTCAACGCATCAGCGACGCCTTTACCGATGATGATTTGCTGCGCACCCGCTTTAAATGTATTCCACGCGTCGCCCTGTACAAACTTTGGCAAGGCGCTCAATTGTGTCTCTTGCGCCGGATCGACACCTTTGACCTGGATAGCGCGCAGATTCGTTCCGCTCTCCACCAGCCCGGTAAAATTAATATAAGGAGCCGCTGCGGCAATACCCGGCACCTTTTTCACCTTTTCCAGCACGGTGTCCCAATTGTTCCACGGTTGGTTAACCGGCTCGATTTCGCCATGGGGTACGACCGCCAGGATGCGGTTATTCAACTCACGCTCAAAGCCATTCATGGCACTTAATCCGACAATCAGCACCGCCACGCCCAGCGCAATGCCAATTGTGGAGATCACAGAAATCAGCGAAACCATACCGCTGCGACGCCTGCCGCGGCTAAAACGCAAAGCAATAACAAGAGAGAGAGGCAGAGCCATCAGTCAGCCCCCATCAGGGTGACTTCGCTATCCAGATGACCATCGCGCATCTCAAGTTGACGATTCATGCGTTTCGCCAGTTGCAGATCGTGCGTGACCACCAGAAAAGCCGTGCCCTGGGATTGATTTAACTCTCCCAGTAACTGAAAGATACTGTCGGCATTGCGCGCATCAAGGTTACCAGTGGGTTCATCTGCCAGCACCAGCCGGGGATTATTGACCAGCGCACGGGCGATGGCGACACGCTGACGTTCACCGCCAGAGAGCTCAGAGGGACGATGGCTGGCGCGATGCTCCAGCCCCACAGCGCGTAACATTTCCAGCGCGCGACGATTAATCTCAGCCACGCCCCTTTTCCCTATCAGCAACGGCATCGCCACATTCTCCAGCGCACTAAAATCCGGCAGCAGGTGGTGGAACTGATAGATAAAACCCAACTCACGATTACGTAGTTCCGCCTTGGCAGCAGAGGAGAGTTCACTCATCCGCTGATCGCGGAATATCACATCGCCAGAAGTCGGCGTATCCAGACCGCCAAGCAAGTGGAGCAGTGTGCTTTTGCCAGAGCCTGAACTCCCCACAATCGCCATCAGCTCCCCTTCCGCCATGCTAAAACTCACATTGTGCAATACATCGGTTTGCACACTGCCTTCCTGATAGCGTTTGCACAGGTTGTCGCATTGCAACAGGATCTTATTCATAACGTAAAGCCTCAGCGGGTTGAGTGGCGGCAGCGCGCCAGGAAGGATAGAGCGTAGAGAGCAGCGCAATGGCCATTGCCACCAGCGCAATACTAATAACCTGTAGCGGCTCAATCGCCACCGGCAACGCCGCACCGTCGAGAAACGCGCCGATAATCGGCATCAAGTTATTTAACTGGCTGGCAAGCAGCGCACCCAGTGCGGCACCCAGCAGCGCACCAATAATCCCGGCACTGGCTCCCTGCACCATAAACACGGCCATAATCTGGCGCGGGGTCAGTCCCTGGGTCTGTAAGATAGCCACCTCCCCTTGCTTTTCCATGACCATCAGACCAAGAGAAGTAATGATATTAAACGCCGCCACCGCAACAATCAGGCTTAGCAGTAAGCCCATCATGTTTTTTTCCATACGCACGGCCTGGAACAGTTCACCTTTGCGATCTCGCCAGTCCTGCCATTGAGTTCCCTGCGGTAAGGCTTGCTGGCTCAGAACATCGACGCTGAGTGGCTCATCGAGCCATAAACGCCAACCGGTAATATTCCCCGCCGGGTAGCGCATCAGACGCGACGCATCCTGGATATTGACCAGCATTTGGTATTCATCTACTTCACTGTTGGCGGCGAAAGTCCCAATCACGTTAAATAAGCGCTGACTCGGCAAACGCCCCATTGGGGTAAACTGACTGGCAGAAGGCACCATCACACGGATTTGTTCGCCACGATTGACACCCAGCTGACTGGCCAGTTGTTCCCCGAGGATAACGTTGTACTTACCCGGTTGCAGATCGCTCTGTTTAACATTCACCAGATAAGGCGCCAGCGGATCCTGTTGCGCCGGGTCAACGCCCAGCATAACTCCGACCGCAACGCTGCGCGCACTCTGTAACACCACATCACCGCTGGTTAACGGCGCAATGCGTGTCACGCCCTGTAGCTTTAACTGATTAGCGGGAAGCTGTTGTGGGTTCAGCGAGCCAGTTTGCGTTGTAATCGTGGCCTGGGGCATCAGCCCGAGGATATTGTTTTGCAGCTCGCGCTCAAAGCCGTTCATCACCGATAACACCGTCACCAGCGCCATAACGCCGAGGGTGATGCCAATTGTCGACAGCCAGGAGACAAAACGACCAAAGCGGTCCGCTGCACGTCCACGCATATAGCGCAGACCTATGAAAAGAGTGACAGGCTGGTACATGAAATCCGTCTGATTGCTGATAGCAGACTCAGGAGTATATAAGCGAAAGTCAGGAGCGTAAATGAGCTAAACCCTGAGAAATTGTTTAGGTCAGTCTAAAAAATACTCAAAAATCAATTTAATACCCTGTTGGCTGGCTTTTTAAGCTTAACAACCTTTTTCTTTGCTTTCTCGCCTTAATCCTAAAACGAAAAAATACGGACAGTTCCCGGTATCGTTGCCAGCTAATAGTGAGGAGGATCACAAGTTAATTTGGGCAAACTGGGATCCACTTACAATGAAACAACAAGCACTATGGATAAATCAAATCAAGGGATTATGTATTTGTCTGGTGGTGGTCTATCACTCGGTTATCACGTTCTATCCGCATCTCACACTGTTTCAGCATGAATGGTCAGAAACACTGTCGAAATGCTGGATTTACTTCAATCTCTATCTGGCGCCTTTTCGGATGCCGGTGTTTTTTTTCATTTCGGGTTATTTGATCCGCCGTTATATTGACGATGTAGCATGGAAAAATGCGATTGATAAGCGCATCTGGAGTATCGTCTACGTCCTGGTGTTATGGGGTATTTTACAGTGGGCCGGGCTGACCCTTATCAATGACTGGCTGGCTCCGCAACGCGACCTTAGTAACGCGGCCAATGCTGCTTATGCTGATAACTGGCATGAGTTTGCCCTCGGTATGATCACTGCCAGCACCAGCCTCTGGTATCTGTACGCGCTGGTCGTCTATTTCACATTGTGTAAAGTACTCAGTCGCTGGAAAACGCCTTTGCTGGCAATAATGGTCGTTGCTAGTCTGGCGATTAATTTTCTTCCCTTACCCTGGTGGGGCATGAATAGCGTGGTACGCAATGCCATCTTTTACAGCCTGGGAGCCTGGTATGGCGCAAGTATGCTGGAGTGGATCAAAACAGTGCCGTTACGTCGTTACGCCCTGTTGTTTGCCGCGGCGGTAGTGGTGGCATTTGGGTTGTGGCTGTTCAATATGCCGCTGCCACTCTGCCTGCTTTCAATTATCGGTATCATGCGGCTATTTTATGAACTGGAGCTGCGTTTTCCACCGAGCGAACATAACCTGCTCAATGTGGTGGGCAGTAATACCATTGCCATCTACACCACCCATCGGATTATTGTCGAAGGTTTCAGCCTCGCGCTACTGAAACCGCTAAATATTGGTGCCTGGCCGCCTGCTGCGGAACTGGCCATTTTGCTGTTCTATCCATTTGTGACGCTACTGGTTTGCACCCTGGTAGGTCTGATGATACGAAAAATCTCTACTGCCCTGTTCGCCGATCTCTTTTTTACCCCCCCGGCAAATCTGGTCCCGGCGGTTACAAAAAGCTAATACGTGGTGTTCGTCTTGGCGAAAACAGCGCATTAGCAGATAATAATGGTATTGCGTTTCAGTGATATGCCCCCATACAAGGGGCATATCCTTAAGAGATCCTGACTCTATTTATGCCTGAACAATATCGTTATACACTGCCAAGCAAAGCCGGTGACCAGCGCCAGTTCGGCGAACTTACCGGGGCTGCCTGCGCCACCGAGGTGGCGGAAATTATTGAGCGCCACCCAGGCCCGGTAGTGCTGATTACTCCTGATATGCAAAACGCGCTGCGTTTGCACGACGAGATTAAACAGTTCACTGATAATCTGGTGATGAATCTTGCCGACTGGGAAACACTGCCCTACGACAGTTTTTCGCCGCATCAGGAGATTATCTCGTCGCGCCTGTCGACGCTTTATCAACTTCCCTCCATGCAACGTGGCGTGCTTATTGTCCCTGTCAATACGTTGATGCAGCGCGTCTGTCCGCACAACTATTTGCACGGTCATGCGCTGGTCATGAAAAAAGGCCAGCGGCTCTCTCGCGATCAACTTCGTGCGCAGTTGGATAGCGCGGGTTATCGTCATGTCGATCAGGTCATGGAACATGGTGAATATGCCACGCGCGGCGCACTGCTGGATCTCTTTCCAATGGGTAGCGAGCAGCCCTTCCGCCTTGATTTTTTCGATGATGAAATCGACAGTTTGCGGCTGTTCGACGCCGATACTCAGCGCACGCTGGAAGAGGTAGAGGCAATTAATTTGCTGCCCGCTCATGAATTCCCCACCGACAAAGCGGCGATTGAACTGTTCCGCAGCCAGTGGCGTGATAAGTTTGAGGTGAAACGCGATGCGGAGCATATCTATCAGCAGGTGAGCAAAGGCACCCTGCCCGCCGGTATTGAGTACTGGCAGCCACTCTTCTTTAGCGAACCGCTCCCCTCATTGTTCAGCTATTTCCCGGCCAATACACTATTGCTGAACACTGGCGATCTGGAGAGTAGCGCAGAGCGCTTTCAGCAGGACACTCAGGCGCGCTTTGAAAACCGCGGCGTCGATCCGATGCGCCCTCTATTGCCACCTGATGCGCTATGGCTGCGTGTCGATGCGCTATTTTCTGAGTTGAAAAAGTGGCCGCGCATTCAGTTCAAAAGAGAACAACTGCCGGATAAAGCGGCGCACGTTAATCTGGGTTATCAATCATTACCGGAACTGGCGGTACAGGCACAGCAAAAATCACCGCTGGATAACCTGCGTAAATTTCTTGAATCCTTTAGCGGGCCGGTGGTCTTTTCGGTCGAGAGCGAAGGTCGCCGTGAAGCGCTGATTGAGCTTCTGGCGCGTATTAAGCTGTCACCGAAACGAATTTTGCGTCTCGATGAAGCCGAAAAATCCGGCCATTACCTGATGATTGGCGCAGCGGAACAAGGGTTTATCGATACGCGGCGTAACCGTGCACTGATCTGTGAAAGCGACCTGCTGGGTGAGCGCGTGGCGCGCCGCCGTCAGGATAACCGCCGCACGATTAACCCTGATACGCTGATCCGTAACCTCGCTGAGCTGCATGAGGGACAACCCGTTGTGCACTTTGAACACGGTGTTGGACGCTATGCAGGTATGACAACCCTGGAGGCGGGCGGCATAACGGCTGAATATCTGATGCTGACGTATGCCAACGACGCCAAATTGTATGTGCCGGTATCGTCTCTGCATTTAATCAGCCGTTACGCGGGGGGCGCAGAAGAGAATGCGCCGCTGCACAAACTGGGCAGCGATGCCTGGACGCGGGCGCGGCAAAAAGCGGCGGAAAAAGTTCGCGACGTGGCGGCAGAGCTATTAGATATCTATGCCCAACGTGCTGCGAAATCGGGTTTTGCCTTTAAACATGATCGTGAACAGTATCAGTTGTTCTGCGACAGCTTCCCGTTCGAAACTACGCCAGATCAAGCGCAAGCTATTAACGCCGTGCTCAGTGATATGTGTCAGCCGCTAGCGATGGACCGCTTAGTGTGCGGCGACGTTGGCTTTGGTAAAACTGAAGTGGCAATGCGCGCTGCGTTCCTGGCCGTGGAAAACAATAAGCAAGTGGCCGTGCTGGTGCCGACCACCCTGCTCGCTCAGCAGCACTTTGATAATTTCCGCGATCGTTTCGCCAACTGGCCGGTGCGTATTGAGATGCTCTCGCGTTTTCGCAGCGCGAAAGAGCAGGCACAGATCCTTGAGCAAGCTGCCGAGGGCAAAATCGATATCCTTATCGGCACACATAAGTTACTGCAAAATGATGTGAAGCTGAAAGACCTCGGCCTGCTGATAGTCGATGAAGAGCACCGTTTTGGTGTGCGCCACAAAGAGCGCATTAAAGCGATGCGTGCCGATGTCGATATTCTGACGCTAACCGCTACACCTATTCCTCGAACACTCAATATGGCCATGAGTGGTATGCGCGATTTGTCGATTATCGCCACCCCACCGGCACGACGTCTGGCGGTAAAAACCTTTGTTCGGGAATATGATAATTTGGTGGTTCGTGAGGCGATGCTGCGCGAAATATTACGCGGTGGGCAGGTCTACTATCTCTATAACGATGTAGAAAATATTCAAAAAGCTGCTGACAGGCTGGCGGAACTGGTTCCGGAGGCGCGTATTGCTATCGGCCATGGGCAGATGCGCGAGCGCGAACTGGAGCGGGTGATGAATGATTTCCACCATCAGCGTTTTAACGTGCTGGTCTGTACCACCATTATTGAAACCGGGATCGACATTCCCACGGCCAACACCATCATTATTGAACGCGCCGATCATTTTGGTCTTGCGCAGTTACACCAGTTGCGCGGCCGCGTAGGGCGCTCGCACCATCAGGCCTACGCCTGGTTGCTAACGCCGCATCCAAAAGCAATGACTGCGGATGCGCAAAAGCGGCTGGAAGCTATCGCATCGCTGGAGGATTTAGGCGCTGGTTTTGCCCTGGCAACGCACGATCTGGAGATCCGCGGCGCCGGAGAACTACTCGGCGAAGATCAAAGTGGGCAGATGGAAACCATCGGCTTCTCACTGTATATGGAACTGCTGGAGAATGCCGTTGATGCGCTGAAAGCAGGTCGTGAACCCTCTCTGGAGGATCTTACCAGCCAGCAAACCGAAGTCGAACTGCGGATGCCGGCGCTGTTGCCAGATAGCTATATTCCCGACGTTAATACTCGTTTGTCGTTCTATAAACGTATTGCCAGTGCTAAAGATGAAAATGCCCTTGATGAGATCAAAGTGGAACTGATTGACCGCTTTGGTCTGTTGCCGGAAGCGGCACGCAACCTGCTCGATATTGCTCGTTTACGTCAACAGGCGCAAAAATTGGGTATTCGTAAACTGGAAGGCAACGATAAAGGCGCAACCATCGAATTTAACGAGAAGAATCACGTTAATCCCGCATGGTTGATTGGTTTGTTGCAAAAGCAACCACAGCACTTCCGTCTGGATGGCCCCACAAGGCTGAAATATCTGCAGGATCTGAGTGAACGCAAAACGCGCATTGAGTGGGTAAATGGCTTTATGCAGCAGCTGGCGGAAAACTCTGCTGCCTGACAGTCATGATTTGATCTCTACCCGGCGGCAGAACCCCCGCCGGGCAATAATCTCAATATATTGCTTTGCTATTCAGGCCACAGGTGCACATACCTGCCAGCTTTCCCCCTCTTGCTAAAAATTTACAAATATTTAGCATCCACCAGGACTTCCAGACGCGAAGCTCAACCATAATTCCAGTACTTTTTGTACCGCAATAACCTTATGATTTACATGGATTATGGTAATGATAAACAAACTGCGTTTCACCAAATGGATAACGCTATTCTCCCTGGCAGCCACTGTCGCCCTCGCCCTACCTGCCAACGCGAATACCTGGCCGCTTCCTCCTGACGGAAGCCGTGTCGTTGGTGAGAATCGTTTTCACGTTGTGCAAGATGATGGCGGTTCGCTGGAGGCGATCGCGAAAAAGTATAATGTCGGTTTTCTCGCGATGTTGCAGGCCAACCCCGGCATTGACCCTTATGTCCCGCGTGCCGGGAGCGTATTAACGATTCCTCTGCAAACCATACTCCCCGATGCGCCGCGTAAAGGTATTGTCATCAATCTGGCAGAGCTACGTCTCTACTACTATCCGCCAGGTAAAAATGAAGTCACTGTTTACCCTATTGGTATTGGTCAGTTGGGGGGCGATACATTGACACCAACAATGGTCACAACGGTATCAGATAAGCGCGCGAACCCAACCTGGACACCAACGGCAAATATTCGTGCGCGCTATAAAGCACAGGGGATCAATCTTCCTGCCGTGGTTCCCGCAGGCCCCGATAACCCCATGGGACATCATGCCATTCGTCTTGCGGCCTATGGCGGTGTTTATCTGCTCCATGGCACCAATGCGGATTTCGGTATCGGTATGCGTGTCAGCTCCGGCTGTATTCGTTTACGTGACGGGGATATCTTAGCGCTGTTCGAGAAAGTCACGCCAGGTACGCCTGTGAATATTATTAATACACCGATTAAGGCTTCAGTCGAACCTGATGGCACCCGGTTGGTTGAAGTACATCAACCCCTGTCAAAATCAATTGAAGACGATCCGAAAACGCTGCCGATCGTGCTTAATGCGGCAATGAAAGCATTCCAGGACGATCCGCGTAGCGATGCAGAAGTGATGAAACATGCAATGGAAGTGCGCTCCGGGATGCCGGTAAATGTCACCCGCCATGCACAAAACGCCGCACAGGCGCTTTAATTACTTGCCAGTCAACAGCAAAAGGCCCCGCGAAAAAATCGCAGGGCCTTTTTTATTGCAGTGGCATAAGGGTCAATGAGGGGTCGACCTTATTTGTATAGCACCGCAGTACCGTGCAGGTTACCCGGTCCTGATACAGAAGTAATACGGAATGAAGTTGCTCCCATCTTATAGGCTTTTTGCGCCAGTTGATCTTCAACTGAAGCAAGGTTTGGACCTGCACTTACACCAATGGCCCCAATTTTTTGTTGGTCAGCAGGGGCGGTTTGTACTTCTACTGCCGCGAAGCTGGCGAAAGAGAGAGAGCTAAGTACGGCTGCAGCAAAAAGAGCTTTTACGTTTTTCATGATTTTTACCTGTATGCAGATGAATGATGTCGTCAGATATTAAGTTAACGATCGATAGGTAAATATTAAATGTGATCTGCATCACGCGTCAAGTTATTTTTGTAATGAGCATTAATTAATAATTTTTTTATTATAATTCATACTGATAGTCTTTGGTCATTCATGCGCAATTGCTGCTGGTCACGCAGGCAGATTATTTTTATAATGGTTGTTCAACAAAACAACACAGGTAAAGCGGCGCTATGACCAATGAAGTCACCCAATGCAATAAAAAAAGCCGTGGCCGACCGAAAGTGTTCGACAGGGAAGCAGCACTCGACAAAGCCATGACGCTCTTCTGGCAGCATGGTTATGAAGCCACATCACTTTCCGACCTCGTAGAAGCGACAGGGGCGAAGGCACCCACCCTGTATGCCGAATTCACTAATAAAGAAGGGTTGTTCCGCGCAGTTCTCGACAGGTACATCACGCGTTTCGCCAGACAGCACGAATCACTGTTACAGAGTGAGGAGAAGTCGGTTGAACAGGCTTTGCAGGACTATTTCACGGCGGTAGCCAGGTGTTTTACCAGCACCGACACACCTGCGGGCTGTTTTATGATTAACACCTCCGCTACGCTTGCGGCTTCTTCGCAACCTATCGCAGAGACGATTAAATCGCGTCATGCACAGCAAGAAGAGACGTTGTTGCAGTTTCTTATCCAGCGTCAACAGCGTGGAGAAATTCCTCCATCAACAGATCCGGCAAAGTTGGCGCAATTTCTGGGGTGCATATTGCAAGGAATGTCGATCAGTGCTCGCGAAGGCGCAAGCTGCGATAAACTTTTACAGATCACGACGACCACGCTTCGTTTATGGCCTGAGTTACTCAAATGTTGAGGAAATCACAGCACCATAGTTTCTGTGATTCATCGATAGGTATAAACGATTAAAATAATCGGCGAAAACTTTAGGAGTTTTCATCCCCTTTGCTATCATTAATGTGAATTGTTTCACAGCTAACAATTCACATAACAAATATAAACAGCAATTTTACGCTGATGTAACGGTTTCACTTTTCCTTTACGCTCGCTCTACCCGATATACGGACTTACTAAGGATAATGGGCATTTAACTGACTAATCACATGCAGAAGGAAAATGGAAATGATTTTGCTATTACCATTCATCAAAGTGTTAATAGTAATAACATTGTTATTTGGTCTTTGGATCCTGTGTGGTGGTTCGGTGCTATTCGCATTTATTTCTATTCTGATCACCGGCTTACTGGTGATCCGCCAACACGATTTCATTTGACTAGCCAAAAGCCTTGCAGCGATGTAAGGCTTTTTTAATAAAAAAGGCTCCCCAGCCTGAGCGATTGGGGAGCCAACATGCACATTACTACTTTTTTACGCTTTTTTATTCAGAACAAGCTGACCCTTACTATCTAACGGGATTTGCGTTCCGGGATCCTTATCCATCCGGATTTTTCCCTGTTGGTCGCCAATTGTATAGGTCACGTCGTAGCCGAGCATTTTCTCTGATTTGTCATACACAGTCTTACAGCGTTGCTGGGTGGTCGTATAGGTATCGTTCTCCTGCAATCCTCCCTGGATTTGATTACCTGCATATCCCCCGCCCAGCGCGCCTACCACGGTCGCAACATCCTTGCCTCGCCCGCCACCAAACTGATGACCGAGCACCCCACCGGCAACCGCACCAAGAACCGAACCAGTGATTCGATGCTCATCCTGCACGGGACGCCGATGCGTTACTGTTACGTTGCGGCACTCTTCCCGGGGCGTTTTAACCGTCTCTTTTATCGGCGTGGCCGAAACCACCTGCGCATACTCAGGGCCACGATTCAAAACATTCAAACTGGCTATTGCCGCGACGCCCATTGCAGCGGCTACGCCAATACCAATCCCCGCTAACATTGATTTATTCACAGGAATTCCTCCCGGTTGTCTATTAGTAACAATACTGCAATGTCAGAGAGGGTAAATCCAATCGGAAAGAGTGAGAAAAAGGAGATTATGAGAAGGAAAAAGAGTGTTTCAGAGTTGTCCGAGCGCTATGACGGTCAGTCACAGGAGGATATTCTGCCCTCTGAAGTACCTGAACCTAAGAGGGCAGAAAAGATATTAATGCAGTTTCAGACGGGGGCGAATCACGCGATTAATACTGCCCACCAGCATCATCAGCCCCGTTTTAAAGTAGCCATGCAGTGCCACCTGATGCATACGATACAGGGAAATGTAGACAAAACGGGCGATACGCCCTTCGACCATCATTGAACCGCGCATTAAGTTGCCCATCAGGCTACCAACGGTCGAGAAGTTCGACAGCGACACCAGAGAACCATGATCTTTATAGACATAGGATTTTAGCGGTTTGCCTTTGATTTGCGCCAAAATATTATACAGCGCAAGGCTTGCCATCTGATGGGCGGCCTGTGCGCGTGGCGGCACGAAGCCTCCTTCAGGACGCGAACAAGAAGCACAGTCGCCGATGGCGTAAATATCCGCATCACGGGTGGTTTGCAGTGTCGGCTCAACCACCAGCTGATTAATACGGTTAGTTTCCAGGCCGCCAATATCTTTCATAAAGTCAGGAGCCTTAATACCCGCAGCCCATACCATCAGATCGGCTTTGATATATTCGCCCCCTTTGGTATGCAACCCGCCTTCATCGGCGCTGGTTACCATGGTTTGCGTCAGCACACGCACACCCATTTTGCTCAATTCATTATGCGCCGCACCAGAGATACGCGGCGGCAGTGCAGGCAGAATGCGTTCCCCCGCCTCTACCAGAGTGACGTTCAATGCTTCATTAGTCAGCCCTTTATAGCCATAGCTGTGAAGCTGTTTCACCGCGTTATGTAGCTCGGCTGAAAGCTCGACCCCGGTCGCACCACCGCCGACAATGGCAATATTGACCTTGCCATTAGCGCCAAGGTTTGCGGAATATTTCAGAAAAAGATTGAGCATCTCCTGATGGAAACGGCGCGCCTGATGCGGATTGTCAAGGAAGATGCAGTTTTCTTTCACACCCGGCGTGTTGAAATCATTTGAGGTACTGCCCAGCGCCATCACCAGCGTGTCATAAGCCAGTTTGCGCTCAGGCACCAGCAGTTCGCCTTTGTCATCGCGCAGTTCAGCAAGCGTAATGGTTTTGTTTTCGCGATTGATATCAACGACAGAACCAAGCTGGAACTGAAAGTGGTGATTACGTGCATGGGCCAGATAGCTCAATGCGTCCACACCTTCGTCCAGTGAACCGGTCGCGACTTCATGCAGCAGTGGTTTCCATAAATGACTGTTGTTGCGATCCACCAACGTGACTTTTGCTTTTTTACCGCGCCCCAGCTTCTTTCCTAGCTGAGTCGCCAGCTCCAGACCACCCGCACCGCCGCCTACAATCACTATTTTTTTCAATGGTGTAGTCAACGTGACCCCCTTAAAATATTAACCAATTGTTAAGTAAAGGTTACATGATAGCCTTTACTTAACAACAAGTTACGTTCGTAAATGCTCCGGATTTGATCGAGAATAACATGAACGGTCTATTGGTCATACCAAAATTGATATGCATCAAGTTTTGATGCATAAAAGATGAACAAATCCATCTGTTATGTAAATAGATGCGCTAAAGGAGGGAGTATGTTCATAGAAAACGGCAGGCCGGTGCGCCTGCCGTGATGGGTTAGCCAAGGGTCTTAAAGGCTTTTATCCGCTGCAGATGTGAGGAGATATTCTTGAATTTATGCGTCTGTTCTTCGTCCCAGACGATCTCATAAAAGTGGTGTAGTTCATGTGAAGCTCGATGACTGTCCAGCATCTCATCATTACGTGACAAAATGACCAGGCAACGATCGCGATTTTTCTCACGAAAGTTAGCCACGCACTTGGTAGCGATATCCTCATACTCTTCCGGACGGTCAATTTTTCCTTCCATATTTTCATACGGAAAGAGATTAGGATTGAACATCACCTGACGAATATCGCACAGAAAACCGATACGTTCCGCCCAATAGCCGCCCAGTCCCACACCACAGATCAGTGGACGATCATCAACGCTAAGTTGCTGCATTTTATCCACTTCTTTCAATAAGTGCTGCATATCATGCTTCGGATGCAGCGTGCTGTAACTTATCAGGCGCACATCCGGATCGATAAACTGTAATTGCAGCACCTTCTCATGATTGCCGGGGCTGTTTGAGTCAAAACCGTGTAAATAGAGAATCATTGTACCCTCACCACTTCGACATCGCGCCTGCAGGGTTAATGAGCGGCTTTCAGTTCCTGCCAGCGCGCATGTAGCTGCTCCAGCTCATGGCTGACGGCCTTCCAGCGTGCGGAGCTCATCAACTCCTGACGAGAATATGAACCTTTATGATACAATTGTGTAACACGTGCTGCATTGATCGGCGACAGGTTATCTAACACACTGACTGCACCTTTACGATTATTACAGACAAGGATCATATCGCAACCGGCATCCAGTGCCGCCTGTCCCCGTTCGGCATAGCTGCCCATAATCGCGGCCCCTTCCATCGAGAGATCATCAGAAAAAATAACGCCGTCAAATCCCAACTCTTCACGCAGAACTGTTTTCAGCCAATACGGTGAGCCACTCGCCGGGCGGGGATCGGCATCAGAGTAAATCACATGGGCTGGCATAATGGCATCCAGTTTGTTCTGCTCAATCAGACGGCTAAAAACCAACATATCTTTGCCACGAATATCTGCCAGCGGCCGTGGATCCTGAGGGGTCTCTTTGTGGGAGTCTGCCGTTACCGCGCCATGGCCGGGGAAATGTTTACCGGTTGTTTTCATTCCGGCGCTATGCATACCATCAATAAAACGGCTGGCCATTGCCAGCGCCTTCTCCGGGTCGGCATGGTAAGAGCGCTCTCCGATGGCGGCACTAATATGCCCCACATCAAGCACCGGCGCGAAACTGATATCTATATCCATTGCTATCATTTCGCTGGCCATCAACCAGCCAGCATCTTGTGCCAGACGTCCCCCCTCTTCTGGCCCATGTACGGCGGCAAAAGATTGTGCCGCAGGCAGACGAGTAAAACCTTCGCGAAAGCGTTGTACACGTCCCCCTTCCTGGTCTACCGCCACGACCAGGCGATGATGCGATGCGGCGCGGATCTGGCGCACAAGTTCACGCAACTGCTGTGGATCGTGATAATTACGGGTAAAGAGAATCAACCCACCCACTAACGGATGCGCCAATATTTCGCGCTCTTCTGCATCCAGCTCGTAGCTTTCCACATCCAACATGACCGGACCCACACTCACCTCTCTTATTCTTTACTCTGCAACCGCTGCCATATTTCATTTGCCAGCGTAATAAATTGTTGTTCGCCTGTTTGCTGCCAGCGACTTTCATACCAGCCAGCCATCAGCATTAATACCCAGGGCCGCCAGCGTCGCACCTGTCGCGCTAATGCGTCCGGCGTAATGGTTGCCATGCGGGCATAGTGATTTATCAACTGATGGCGCTGCGTTTCATTTTGCGTCCATACTGAAGCAAGTTCGAGGGCAATATCCCCATCACCGGCATACTCCCAGTCAATTAACCGTAAACCGTTTACGCCATGCACCAGGTTACCAGGGTGGACATCCATATGCAGTGGAGCGATGCGCACAGGCCTCGGCTCCCGCTGCTTTCTTAATTGTTTTAACCGCCGTAGCCAAAAAGGTGTACGCCGATCCGGCGCGCTATCCTGCCAGTAACGCTCCAGCAACGGCAATATTGTGATGCGCCAGCCGAAACGTGGCAAACGATGAAGATCATACAGCAACGCCGCCAGTGTATCGCTCTCCGGCAGCGCGTTTCTCGTCTCACCCGGTAAGTAATCTATCGCCATCCAGTCACCGGCATAGCAATGCGGGCGTGGCGCCAGCTTTCCGGGCAGACGTTTCAGTAAACGGTACTGGCGCAGAAATGGCGACGAAGCAGCCTGATGCCGTTGCCGCAACACCAGTATATGCTGGCCATCACTGATAAGAGAACTCCCGCCGCTGAGTCCTGGTTTCTGCCCTGCGACGGGAGTATAGCGCGGAAAATAGCGTGCGAGGATCGCGTCGCGCGACGGCTTATTGTTGTGAAACCGCACCTTTGCCTGACCAGATTATTTCGCCGGTCTGCACCAGCATCAGTTGCATCTGCAACGAGGGTGCGCTGGCACTGCCGCTGGCGCTCGAGTAAAGGACATATTGCGCGCCGACATTGCGGGCAATACCTATTGCCTTACTGCGAGTACCAAGGCTGTCCTGAGGAGAGAGGCCCAATTGCTGTTTAGCTATCGCAAGCTGCTGCGCCGTTACCAGGGTAAAGGTGCCATTATTCGCCAGAGCATTACGCAGCACCTCTGTCGCTTCGCTGGTATTAATTGATCCGTTGGTACGGTTGTTTACGCTATCAACTAGCAATACGCTGCCTGCACCCGCGCCGCTGGCCTGCAACATTTTGCCCACCATCGGTTGTACGGCGCTATTCCAGTCATAGTGACGTTCACGTGGTGCAGGCGTCGCCGTAGCATCTTCATGTTCGACCGGACCAGGCTGCTGCGGCAATGTGGGGACAGAAGGCACAGTTGGCTGTGGCTGTTGCGGTGGTGTTGGCTGCTGAGTTTCGCCACCGGCCTGATCGACCGGTGCTGGTTGCCGATCGCTTTGCGTAATACAACCCGCAAGGATCATGGCAAGCGTTGTCAGTAGCGCATAGCGTCCAATTGTTCTAATCAAGTGTCACCCCTTACAGATAGAGATAAAGTCTGACGTTGCGCGCACCCAAATAGTTGGCGCTACCGTACAGCGTTACGGCGGAATTGCCCGGAATCGTTACGCTACGCGGTTGTTCCAGTGGATGCATTTCCAGACCTCTGGCGTCATACCAATAAAAACGATAATGCACAGTGACAGGCTGCTGTCTTTCATTAAATAGCCGGGAGGACGCGGACGGCTGAAGATCCTGCAAATTAAGCGAAGGGGGCTGAGCGATAATACCCGCCGCGAGGATACTGGACTCCATCACCAGAGTTTGATCGCTGGCGACCGGGATCGCCGGGCGTGAACTGCACCCCACTAAGACCCACGCCATCAGCAATAACGCAACACGTCCTGTCGCCATCTTAGAAACCTTTATGAGAGAGCATTGGCCCCAGAGGACGGCCGCCCAGCAGATGCATATGAATATGGTAGACTTCCTGCCCGCCGTGACGATTACAATTCATTATCAGACGGTAGCCCTCATCCGCGATACCCTCGTCGCGGGCAATTTTTGCCGCCACGGTCATCATACGTCCCAACGTCTGTTCATGTGCTTCGCTGACATCATTAACGGTCGGGATAAGGATATTTGGCACGATAAGCACATGGGTGGGTGCCTGCGGAGAGATATCGCGAAAGGCAGTAACCAGTTCATCCTGATAGACAATCTCTGACGGGATTTCGCGGCGGATAATTTTGCTAAAAATGGTTTCTTCGGCCATGACGTTTTCCTTTTGATAGGCGGGATTATCCCGCTGCCGTCGTCAATTACTTGCCATAGAGTATGATCGAGTTTCTCCTGTTGTTTCAACCAGAACACTCTTTTTCTTTCATCTTTCAAACGCCTTAGCTGTCACAAATCGTCCGTTTTTTTGAAATTGCTCTTTTACTCCGCAATCTTACATCTGTTTACATTCGCAAGCTGAATGAGTATATTTCGCATTTGCATTTTCATGCGCAATTTGTAACTGAAGAATCACAACAATCCGTCTGGCGCGACAACGTATCGCCACCAGGCATTCCCTCCAACACACCATTAAGGTTTATTATGTCTTTCATTCATCACTCCAGGGATGGAGAGCGTACCGTAGCCGCTACGCCTTCACTACTCGCGGTTTGTATCGCGTTCGCTTTAACTCCTGCTGCGGCTCTCGCTGCCGAAGCAACCAATAATGCAGAAGATACCGTGGTGGTAGACGGTGCCTTAAGTACTGCCGATAGCCAGGACCAGGATTACAGTGTTAAAACGACGACCACCGGTACGAAGTTATTACTGGTGCCGCGCGATATTCCGCAATCCGTCAGCGTTGTCAGCCAACAGCGTATGCAGGATCAGCAACTCAATACCATTGAGCAGGTCCTGGATAACACCATTGGCGTCAATGCTTCTCGTATCGATACCCATCGTACCAATTTCTTCGCCCGCGGCTTCTTCGTTAGTAACTTCGCGTATGAAGATATGCCCACCTTCCTCGACAACCGCTGGAATTTTGGCGACACCGCTGGCGATACCGCCATTTATGACAAGATTGAAATTGTACGCGGCGCTGCGGGGCTAATGAGCGGCACTGGTAATCCGTCCGCTTACGTGAACATGGTGCGCAAGCACGCAGACAGCAAAGAGTTTAAAGGTTCAGCCACGGCCACCTACGGTAGTTGGGATAAACAGCGCTATGTGCTGGATATGCAGGCCCCCCTCACCGAGTCCGGAAACGTTCGTGGACGTGTGATTACCGGCTACCAGGATAACGATTCCTGGGTTGAACGTAATCACTACCGCAAAAAATTCATTTATGGTGTTGTAGATGCGGATCTCACCGACTCCACCACTTTATCCCTGGGTTATGACTACCAGGAGAGCGAAGAAGATAGCCCGACCTGGGGCGGTTTCCCTTCATTGTTCAGTGATGGGAGTCGCACCCATTTCCGCCGTGAATTTAATACCGCGGCTGACTGGACCTACTCCAACGTTGATTCAACAAAAATTTTCGCCAACCTTACACAACGTTTTGACAGTGGCTGGGAAGCGAAAGTTAACGCGATGCATGCAGTGACAAACTTCGACAGTAAGCTGATGTATATCGATGGATTCCCGGACAAGAACACGGGACTGTATGATGCATCGCTGTGGCAAGGGGCATGGGGCGGCTGGAACCGTGGTAAACGTACCCAGGACTCCGTTGATGCCTTTGTTCGTGGCGGCTATGACCTGTTGGGTCGCCAGCATGAAGTGATGTTTGGCGGTAGTTACAGTCGTCAGCGTAACAATTATGACAACTCCTATCCTGTCAACAGCAACTCTGGTTTGATGGATGTGGGCAATATCTATAACTATAACGGTGGTTCGCTGGCCGATCCGACATGGTCCGACTGGGCGATGTATCAACGCGACGTGATTCGACAGAAGTCAGTCTACGCCGCTACCCGTATCTCACTGGCCGACCCGCTGCATCTTATTTTGGGTGCGCGCTATACCGAGTGGAGCGCGAAATACAACCTCGAACGCAAGCCGGATGAAATCCGTAACAGTAAATTCGACGATGTGACGCCGTATGCTGGCTTAATCTATGATATCGACGATACCTGGTCCGTCTACGGTAGCTATACCTCAATCTTTGAACCGAGCAGCCAGCGCGATATCAATAGCGAATTCCTCGACCCCACCACCGGCAAAAGCTATGAGGCCGGGGTGAAAGGCGACTGGTTCAATACGCGTCTTACTGCATCGCTCTCGGTATTCCGTACTGAGCAGGATAATGTTGCCGTTTCCACCGGTCAGTATATTCCTAACTCCGGGGGCCAGACGGCGTATAAATCTGTCGATGGTACCGTGAGCAAAGGGGTTGAGTTTGAGCTCAATGGTGCCATTACCGATAACCTGCAATTGACCTTCGGCGCCAGCCGCTTTATGGCTGAAGATAACGACGGCGTGCAGGTGAATCCTGAGCAGGCGCGTACCACAATGAAGCTGTTCACCCGCTATCAACTGCCGATGCTGCCAGAACTGGCGCTTGGCGGCGGCGCCCGCTGGCAGAATAAAACCTGGCAGGATATTACTGGCCCGAACGGAGACATGCGCATCACGCAAAGCGGTTATACCGTAGTGGATCTCTTCACCCGCTACCAGGCGACCAAAAACTTTGCTATTCAGGCCAACCTGAACAACGTGTTTGATAAAGAGTATTACGACTACCTGGGCACCTATGGCGTCTACGGCGCACCGCGCAATTTCTCTGTCAGCGCAAGTTATAGTTTCTAACAACAGGTTAGCAGGATGGCGCCAGCGCTATCCTGCTATCTGTCGAGCCAGCCGCTCTGCTCAGCCTATAAAAAAGGGAGCCATCAGGCTCCCTCAGTCTCCCCAGACTATCGCTTAGTTGGCGCGGATGTACTCATCCATTTCGGTTTTCAGGTTATCGGATTTAGTACCGAAAATAGCCTGCACACCGGAACCTGCGACAACCACACCTGCAGCACCCAGTTTTTTCAGGCCTGCCTGATCAACTTTAGCTACGTCAGCCACGCTGACACGCAGACGCGTAATACACGCATCCAGGTTGGTGATGTTCTCTTTACCGCCAAACGCTGCGACCAGAGCAGGAGCCATTTCGCTGGTTGCGCCGGCTTTGCTCTCTTCAGACGAATCTTCACGACCCGGCGTTTTCAGATCCAGCGCTTTGATCAGCACACGGAACACGGTGTAGTAAATAATTGCATAGCATGCGCCCACAATCGGGAACAGCCACAGTTTGCTGCTGTTTCCGCTCAGCACGATAAAGTCAATCAGACCGTGCGAGAAGGAGGTACCGTCACGCATACCCAGCAGGATACAGATCGGGAATGCCAGACCAGCCAGTACCGCATGGATAATGTACAGGATCGGCGCAACAAACATGAAGGAGAACTCGATCGGCTCGGTGATACCGGTCAGGAACGAGGTCAACGCTGCGGAGATCATGATACCGCCCACTTTCGCGCGGTTTTCCGGTTTAGCAGAGTGCCAGATAGCAATTGCCGCGGCTGGCAGACCATACATTTTAAACAGGAAACCACCAGAGAGTTTGCCTGCAGTCGGGTCACCGGCCATATAACGCGGAATGTCACCGTGGAATACCTGGCCTGCAGCATTGGTAAATTCGCCAATCTGCATCTGGAAAGGTACGTTCCAGATATGGTGCAGACCAAACGGTACCAGGCAACGTTCAATAAAGCCGTAGATGCCGAACGCCACTACTGGGTTCTGGTAAGCAGCCCATTGAGAGAAAGTCTGAATAGCAGTACCGATTGGTGGCCAAATGAAGGAGAGGATCACACCAGTGAAAATCGCCGCCAGGCCAGAAATAATAGGTACAAAGCGTTTACCCGCGAAGAAGCCCAGATACTCAGGCAGCTTGATACGGTAGAAGCGGTTGAACATATATGCTGCAATCGCACCGGAGATGATCCCCCCGAGAACACCGGTATCGGCCAGGTGTTTCGCTGCGATCTCTTCAGCAGGTAAATGCAGAACCAGTGGCGCAACAACAGCCATGGTTTTGACCATGATGCCATATGCAACAACGGCAGCCAGTGCGGAAACGCCATCATTGTTGGTGAAGCCAAGAGCAACACCGATAGCGAAGATCAGTGGCATGTTAGCAAAAACGGAACCGCCCGCTTCGGCCATAACATGAGAAACCACTTCTGGCAGCCAACTGAAGTTAGCGGAACCGACGCCCAGCAGGATACCTGCGATAGGCAGTACGGATACCGGCAGCATCAGCGATTTACCGACCTTCTGCAGGTTAGCAAATGCATTCTTAAACATAATTGAGAGTGCTCCTGAGTATTAGTGCTTTTTTTTACGCTTTCGCGCATTGGCACGGGGGGAGAACCGCGCCGTGGGAAGGGCATCTAAGTGCCCTTTATTTATTACACAGAGTAAAATAAATCGATTTTGCTTTGTTTGATGCCTATCACGTTTCGGAATGAGTGAAACGAAAAACCCGGATAAATATATAAAATCCAGATGAGTGCAGGCAAAAAACAGCCATTATCGCCTTTTCCCTGGCGGTGCACTTTACTAAAATCACTAATTAATTACGAGCCCTAAAATAAGCTCAAAAAGGCGCTAATTGCAGGCGTGAAGGGGCGATATGGAACAAGCTGGCAAAGTTTGTCGTGGTTTGTTGTGCTAGTTGCTCAACGGAAACCCCTTTTAGCACCGCCAGATACTCCGCTACGTCGCGAACCATAGCTGGCTGGTTCTCTTTCCCACGATGTGGCACCGGTGCCAGGTAAGGCGAATCCGTCTCCACCAGTAAGCGATCCAGCGGTACATAACGCGCGGCATCACGCAGTTGTTCCGCATTGCGGAAGGTGACAATACCGGAAAATGAGATATAAAAACCCATATCCAGTAATTTGCCTGCTGTTTCGCGATCTTCAGTAAAACAGTGTAGAACGCCGCCGCAGTCTGTCACCTTTTCTTCCTGAAGAATCGACAGTGTGTCGGCGCGCGCTTCACGAGTGTGAACAATCACCGGCTTATTTAACTCGCGGCCAATACGGATATGGTTGCGAAAAGAGTCTTGCTGGCGTGCCTTGGTTTCTGGCGTATAGAAATAGTCCAGCCCGGTTTCCCCCATGGCGACGACCCCCTCTTCCGCTGCCAACTGGCGCAGAGTCTCGACCTCATACTCCTCATCCTGGTTAAGAGGATGGACACCGCAGGAAAAAACCACGTCATCGCGATTGCCCACCAGCTCACGCATCGTCCGGTAGCCCGGTAACGTGGTGGCAACGGCGAGGCAAAACTTAACGTCCCGTGCAGCGGCTTTTGCCAGCACGTCGTTAACATCTTTATGTAAAGATTGATAATCCAGACCATCAAGATGGCAGTGCGAGTCGACTAAAAACATAATGTCTCTCTTACAGATGGGATACAGGTAGCGTTACACCCGTCTGTTGGTAACGCTCCATTGTTAACAGTAGATCGGTCAGCATCAGTTCGCGGTTTACGCCAACCACATTGAGCAACTGCTCACGGCAGGTAAAAATGGCATGCAGCATTGCATGTAATATTTCGCTACGCAGTTGCCTGGCAAGGCTCTGCACCAACGCAGGGGTATCGACATTGCTGATCAGCGAAGCGCCTTGCTGAATTTTTAGGGCATCTAAGAAGAGTGATGAAAACCACTGCAAACGCTCAGCCACGCGTTCATGATTCAACACTGCCAGCATCGTCAACCAGTCACCGCTCTGATTTGCTGCTTCCACTGCCTGGCACAGAGTCTGGCGCTGTGCCCAGCACTCTGTCTGCAATAGTGCTTCTGCAGCTCCCGGTGAACCGGCACACAGGCGCAGCGCTGTTAATATCGCATCCTGTGACATTGTCACTTCTCGATTTAACCAGCCACACGCGTAGTTTTCCGCGGGGGGAGCAAGATGATGCAACCGGCAGCGGCTGCGTAGCGTAGCCAGTAGTCGGGCAGGCTCCCGACAGGCGAGGAAAAACCATGTTTGCGCCGGCGGCTCTTCTAATGTCTTGAGCAATGCATTGGCGGCAGCATCGCTTAGCACCGCAGCATCCTGGATCCATACCACTTTCGCTCCACCGAGGCGCGCGTGTTCATACAGCTTTTCGCTAACCTCACGCACCGCATCAATGCCAAGGGTGGTTTTGCCCTTTTCCGGCGCCAGTACATAGTAGTCAGGGTGCGTATTGGCCTGCATCAACTGGCAGCCACGGCAGTGACCGCAGCTTTTATGATCTTGTGGCTGCTGACATAACAGAAAACGGCTGATGGCATAGATCAACGCATCATCACCCATCCCTGGCAATGCCTGGATTAGTAGCGCATGGTGGCCGCGCCCAGTCTGGTAACTGGCGACCAGTTGCTCAAAATCCGCACGCAGCCACGGATACCATTTCATGCGCCCTGCTCCTGCACCCATGTCGTCACGGTCTGGCGGATGTCATGGATAACGGCGTCGAGCGGTTGGGTAGAATCAATGGTACGAATTCGGGGATCCTGTGACGCCAGTTCAAGGTAGCGCGCACGGGTGCGATTAAAGAAATCCAGAGACTCCTGCTCAATCCGATCCAGCTCACCACGCGCACGCGCACGTTTTAGCCCAACTTCCGGAGTGACATCCAGATAAAGGGTTAAATCTGGGCGAAAATCTCCCAGCACCGCATCACGTAAGGTTGCCAGCATCGCTTGATCAATACCCCGACCACCACCCTGGTAGGCCTGAGTGGAGAGGTCGTGGCGATCGCCAATCACCCAGCAGCCGCGTGCCAGTGCCGGTTTAATTACCGTTTCCACTAGTTGGACACGAGCAGCGTAGAACATCAGCACTTCGGCTTTATCACAAATGACTTCGTCGCCGACGGAACGGATATCCAGCACCAGGCTGCGCAGTTTTTCTGCCAGCAGAGTGCCCCCCGGCTCACGGGTAAAAATCATCTCGCCGACGCCAAGTTCTTTGAGTGTCTCGACGATGACATCCCGCGCGGTGGTTTTACCGGCGCCTTCAAGCCCCTCGATAACGATGTATTTACTGCTCATTTTTTTCCTTAAGCACTTTCAGGTAATCCTGCACTGACCGATTATGGCTGGTGAGATTGGTGTTAAAAGTGTGCCCACCTTTGCCGTCAGCCACAAAATAGAGATAAGGCGTTTTAGCAGGATGCGCGGCAGCTTTTAATGAAGCCTCCCCCGGCGTGGCGATAGGCCCCGGCGGCAAGCCACTAATCACATAAGTATTATATTCTGTCGGCGTCTCCAGGTCGGCCCGCGACAGCTTACCATTATACCGCGCTCCCATGCCGTAGATCACCGTAGGATCAGTTTGCAGCCGCATCCCTACACGTAAGCGGTTAATAAATACCGATGCCACGCGATCCCGCTCACTGGCAACAGCCGTCTCTTTCTCAATAATCGACGCCATTGTTACCAGTTGATTTTGATCTTTATAGGGCAATCCAGCCATGCGATCTTCCCAGATCTTGCTGACCTCTTGCACCATTTTCTCATGGGCGCGCTTAAGTAACGCCACATCGGTTGTATTTGCGGTATACATCCAGGTATCAGGCCAGAACCACCCTTCAATCCAGTCGGTTTGCTCCAGCTCCAGGGCTTTTGCTACCGTGGCGTAATCATCATCCTTCAGGGTGTGTTTGATCCACGGCGACGCGCGTAACTGTTTGAGGTAATCGCTCAGACGCATTCCCTCGACCAGGCGCAACGGGAATTGAGCCTCTTTTCCGCTCTCCAGAAGTTGTAGCATTTCACGCACGGTCATCCCCGGTGTAAAGCGATAAGTGCCCGCTTTAAAGTTCGAGAGATCCGGTTCAAGGCGTAGCAACCACTGGAAAACACGCGGGCGATTCATTACCTTTGCCTTATACAGTTGTTCACCTAAAGCTAAACGACCCGTTCCGGCTTTGAGCGCAAAAATCGTCTCTTCCTTAATTAAAATTTTACTGTCCGCCATCTGACGAACCTTCCAGGCACCAGCTCCCGCGGCAATAACCAACACCACCAGCACCAGAAGTACTAAACGAAACATTCTTTTCATAGCTAATTAAGCTGCTCACATAAAGGGGCTAAAAAGTGATACAAATCGCGCGCTGATAATGGTTGGTTTTGCCATTGTCGAACCGGGATCACCGGCATCAGCGCGTTACAAATAACGATTTCGTCAGCCCGAGATAATGCCGTCACAGGAGCGTTGACTTCGGCAACATGATAACCAGAATCCGCTAGCTGTCGCAGGCAAAATTGCCGCATAACCCCGTCGACCCCAGCCTGATCAAGGCGCGGTGTGAACACCTCTCTACCCTGCCGCCAGAAAATATTGGCAGCACAGCACTCCGTGACCCAACCTTCGCTATCCAGCACTACCGCTTCATCGGCGGAGGTCTGGTCAAGGGCTGCGCGGATCAACACCTGCTCCAGCCTGTTCAAATGTTTAATACCCGCAAGTTGCGGGTTACGCCCAAGGCGCACCGGGCTTAACGCCAGCGTTACGCCCTGATCTCGCCAACGCGTATAATGGGCAGGCATAGCCGAAAACGACAGAATACGCGTCGGCGTCTGACAATCAGCAATACTGTAACCCCGTCCGCCTGAACCACGGCTGAGAATCACCTTCACCACACCCGCTGCTTTCCCCGCTGCCAGCGATTGCATCTCCTGCGCCAACTGTTCCCAATGTTGAAAAGGGATAAACAACCGCTCGCAGGCCTGCCGCAAACGGCGCAAATGTGCCGCAATAAACTGAATTTGCCCGTTCACAACGCGTGCCGTTGTAAAACAGCCATCGCCAAATTGCAGTGCCCGATCAGTGGCTGGCAGCGTTTGTTGTGTGGTGCCGTTTATCAACAACATAGAGGCTCCTTATGCATGGCCGGACAGTTTGGCAGGATGAAAAGCAGAGAACAAGAGGAAGAGACCTAATAGAAAAGGCCCGACAAGCGGGCCTTTTAGCAGCAGCAACGATCACACTTTTTTGAAGATCAGTGAGCCATTAGTCCCGCCAAAGCCGAAGGAGTTACACAGCGTGTACTCCATACCGCTAACCTGACGAGCTTCATGCGGCACAAAGTCCAAATCGCAACCTTCATCCGGGTTATCCAGGTTGATCGTTGGCGGTACCGCCTGATCGCGCAGGGCAAGGATAGAGAAGATGGATTCAACTGCGCCTGCCGCACCTAAAAGGTGCCCGGTCATCGACTTAGTGGAACTGACCATCACGCTGTAGGCCGCATCGCCAAAGACGGATTTCACCGCCTGCGCTTCAGCTTTATCACCCGCCGGGGTAGATGTCCCGTGAGCATTAACATAGCCAAGCTGTCCCGGTTCAATACCGGCATCACGCAGTGCGTTTACCATCGCCAGCGCGGCACCAGCACCGTTCTCCGGCGGAGAGGTCATATGATAAGCGTCGCTGCTCATGCCGAAACCAACGATTTCTGCATAGATTTTCGCGCCGCGCTTTTTCGCGTGTTCGTACTCTTCCAGCATGATAATACCGGCGCCATCACCCAGCACAAAACCATCACGGTCTTTGTCCCACGGGCGGCTTGCGGCTTGTGGATTATCGTTGCGATTAGAGAGAGCACGAGCTGCGCCGAAACCGCCAACGCCCAATGGGGTACTGGCTTTTTCCGCGCCGCCTGCCAGCATGGCATCGGCATCACCATAAGCAATAATGCGTGCAGCATGGCCAATGTTATGCACACCGGAAGTACAGGCGGTGGCAATCGAAATACTAGGACCACGCAAGCCAAACATGATAGTCAGATGACCCGCTACCATATTGACAATCGTTGACGGCACAAAGAATGGGCTGATCTTACGCGGCCCGCCGTTAACGAGGGACGTGTGGTTCTCTTCGATCAGGCCAAGACCACCAATGCCGGAGCCAATCGCCGCGCCAATACGCGAGGCGTTTTCTTCCGTAACTTCGAGGCCAGAATCATGCATGGCCTGTACGCCAGCCACAACTCCATATTGAATGAAATCATCCATCTTGCGCTGTTCTTTGCGCGAGATAATGTCTTCACAGTTAAAATCCTTTACTAAGCCAGCAAATTTGGTTGCATAGGCGCTAGTATCGAAATGGTCGATCAGGCTGATGCCACTCTGACCGGCAAGGAGAGCTTTCCAGGTAGACTCTACGGTATTGCCGACAGGAGACAACATGCCCAGTCCGGTCACAACTACACGACGCTTAGACACGTTTGTCCTCCAGGGAGGGATAAAAAAAAGAGATTCGTGGGATAAATTAGATAAAACTCAGGCGGTCGAGTGACCGCCTGGAGATGTTCACTTACGCCTGGTGACCGTTGATGTAATCAATGGCAGCCTGAACGGTGGTGATTTTCTCAGCTTCTTCGTCCGGAATCTCAGTATCAAACTCTTCTTCCAGAGCCATTACCAGCTCAACGGTGTCAAGAGAATCAGCGCCCAGGTCCTCAACGAAAGAAGCATTGTTGGTAACTTCTTCCTGCTTAACGCCCAGCTGTTCGCCGATAATTTTCTTAACGCGTTCTTCGATAGTGCTCATACTCTTAAATTTCCTATCAAAACTCGCTTTCGCGATGGTTTTCGTAGTGTATAAAATGTTGAAAAATTTGCAACTAAATCCCGGCAGTTCTTACCACGATTTTACGCTATTTTGCGGCTTTTCGCCTCTATAACGCAAATAAATTTCATCGTGGTTAAACCATATACATCCCGCCATTGACATGCAGAGTTTCACCAGTGATGTAACTCGCCTCATCAGAAGCCAGAAATGCAACCGCATTGGCGATCTCCTGCGCACCGCCAAGACGGCCTGCTGGAACCTGCGCCAAAATACCCGCACGCTGATCATCAGAGAGCGCACGCGTCATGTCCGTTTCGATAAAACCCGGAGCAACAACGTTTACAGTAATACCGCGAGACGCAACTTCACGCGCCAGCGATTTACTGAAACCGATAAGACCCGCTTTCGCCGCAGCGTAGTTGGCCTGACCGGCATTTCCCATGGTACCAACCACAGAACCGATAGTGATAATGCGCCCGTGACGTTTTTTCATCATAGCGCGCATTACCGCTTTTGACAGGCGGAAAACAGAAGAAAGATTGGTTTCGAGAATATCGTTCCACTCGTCATCTTTCATGCGCATCAGCAGATTGTCACGCGTGATCCCGGCATTATTAACCAGAATATCGACTTCGCCAAATTCAGCGCGAATGTTTTCCAGCACGGATTCGATAGATGCAGGATCGGTCACATTCAACAACAGACCCTTACCATTCGCACCTAAATAGTCACTGATCGCCTGAGCGCCGCTTTCACTGGTCGCCGTACCAATAACCTTCGCGCCACGCGCAACAAGGGTCTCAGCGATAGCACGGCCAATGCCGCGGCTTGCACCGGTAACCAGCGCGACTTTTCCTTCAAAACTCATGGTATTCCTCTTTTATTGCGCAAGTGCCTCTGACATTGCACCCGGCTCATTGATAGCCGATGCTGTCAGGGTGTCAACAATACGTTTTGTCAGACCAGTGAGGACTTTACCCGGACCAACTTCATACAGGTGTTCAACGCCCTGCGCCGCCATAAACTCAACGCTCTTCGTCCACTGCACCGGGCTGTAAAGCTGGCGCACCAGCGCATCGCGAATAGCTTCCGGCGTAGTTTCGCACTTCACATCCACGTTATTTACTACCGGGATTTGCGGTGCATTAAAAGTAATAGTCTTCAGCTCGGCGGCCAGTTTCTCCGCCGCGGGTTTCATCAACGCGCAATGTGACGGCACGCTAACCGGCAGAGGCAGAGCACGCTTCGCACCTGCAGCCTTGCAGGCAGCGCCCGCACGCTCAACAGCGTCTTTGTGACCAGCGATAACAACCTGACCCGGTGAATTATAGTTTACAGGCGAAACCACCTGCCCTTCGGCAGACTCTTCGCAAGCTTTGGCAATTGATGCATCATCAAGACCGATAATTGCTGCCATCGCCCCAGTGCCTTCCGGTACCGCTTCTTGCATAAACTTACCACGCAGCTCTACCAGGCGAACGGCATCTGCGAACGCAATAACGCCTGAACAAACCAGCGCAGAATATTCGCCAAGGCTATGCCCCGCCATTAACGCAGGCGTTTTACCACCCTGTTGCTGCCATACGCGCCACAGCGCCACAGAAGCAGTTAACAGCGCAGGCTGGGTCTGCCAGGTTTTATTCAGTTCTTCTGCCGGGCCTTGTTGTACCAGTGCCCACAGATCATATCCCAGCGCGGCAGAAGCTTCACGGAAAGTCTCTTCAATAACAGGGTATGTTGCCGCCATGTCAGACAGCATTCCCACCGTTTGAGAGCCCTGACCCGGAAACACAAATGCAAATTGCGTCATGTTTTTATCCTTATACTTACAAACGAACCAGCGCTGAGCCCCAGGTGAAACCACCACCAAAAGCTTCCAGCAGGATTAACTGGCCCGGCTTAATACGCCCGTCCCGTACCGCTTCATCAAGCGCGCAGGGCACAGAAGCTGCAGAGGTATTGCCGTGACGATCCAGCGTTACGACGACATTATCCATCGACATGCTAAGTTTTTTAGCGGTTGCGCTAATAATGCGCAAATTAGCCTGATGCGGCACCAGCCAGTCCAGCTCACTGCGTTCAAGATTATTGGCGGCCAGCGTTTCATCAACAATTCGTGCCAGTTCCGTTACCGCAACTTTAAAGACTTCGTTGCCGGCCATTGTCAGCCAGGCGGCATTGTCAGGCTTGACGCGATCCCGATTCGGCAACGTCAACAGCTCGCCATAGCTGCCGTCTGCGTGCAGATGAGTAGAGATAATGCCCGGCTCGGCAGACGCGCCCAGCACGGCGGCACCCGCGCCATCACCGAAAAGAATAATGGTACCGCGATCGGCGGGATCCAATGTCCGCGTCAGCACATCAGAACCAATCACCAGCGCATACTCTACGGCGCCCGATTTAACATACTGATCGGCAATGCTCAGTGCATAGGTAAAACCCGCACAGGCTGCGGCAACGTCAAACGCCGGGCAGCCTTTGATTTCCAGCATGTTTTGCACCTGGCAAGCAGCACTTGGAAATGCATGCGTCGCGGAGGTGGTTGCAACGATGATCAATCCAATCTGATGCTTATCGATGCCGGCCATTTCCAGCGCGCGTTTAGCGGCTTCAAAGCCCATTGTCGAAACGGTTTCATTTGGCGCAGCAATACGGCGCTCGCGGATCCCTGTGCGAGTGACAATCCACTCGTCAGAGGTATCAACCATTTTTTCTAAATCGGCGTTGGTTCGAACCTGCTCAGGCAGATAGCTGCCGGTACCAATAATCTTCGTATACATGTACGCTTAGTCACTCTTGGGTAATATACACACGCTCCGGGCCTCGTCCTCGTGTGAAGACGAAGCAGATTGCGCGTACACAGATTCCAGGCGAGCGGCAATTCGCTGAGGAACCTGCCGCTGCACCGCCTGCACTGCCTGCTCAATCGCGACACAAAAAGCTCGCTGATTGGCCGCACCGTGACTTTTAATCACCGTGCCGCGCAATCCTAACAGACAGGCGCCATTATACTGGTCGGGGTTGAGGTGACTGAATCGCCTTGTCAGGCTTTTTTGTAACCAACGTTTTAATAAAATCAGCCACCACGACCTTTTTTTCCCCTCACCCTGTGATTTCAGCAGTGAAAGGAACATTCTGACAACTCCCTCCATGGTTTTTAATGTGACGTTTCCTGTAAAACCATCACAAACCAGCACATCCGTTTTGCCAGTGAGTAACTCATTCGCTTCAAGGTAGCCAATATAGTTAATTGAAGAAACCGTTTTTAATAAGGCGGAGGCATCACGAATATTGTCATGACCTTTGGTCTCTTCTTCGCCAATATTTAGCAACGCCACACGCGGGTTGGTAATGCCGAGAATCTCTTCAGCCATCACCGCACCCATTACGGCAAATTGCGCCAGCATATTGCTGTCGCAATCGACATTCGCGCCGAGATCGAGCACTACGGTTTTGCCCTTTTGCTGGTGCGGCAATACCGTCACCAGCGCCGGACGCTCAATGCCATCAATCGGCTTGAGCAGCATCTTCGCCAGCCCCATCAACGCGCCAGTATTACCGGCGCTGACACAGGCCTCGGCTCGTCCCTCTTTCACTGCTTCCAGCGCGATGCGCATTGAACTACCGCGACTATTGCGGATAGCCTGAGCAGCACGAACATCACTGGCAATAACTGACTGTGCAGGAACGATAAGCAAGCGTGAGCGTTGCTCAAAATCAGCTTTTGTAAGCAATGGTGTGATTGTGTCGGGATCACCGACCAAAAGAAGGTTAAGCTGCGGGTTAGAGTTCAGTGCCTGCAATGCTGCAGGCACCGTCACGGATGGGCCAAAATCTCCCCCCATGACATCTAACGCCAGGGTTAGACGGGTCAAGGTATCGTCGCGGCCTGGTTCGGTTTATCCCCGCTTATCACGGGGACATCCTCACTAAGCTTCATCACGCTTGCGCGTGATTACTTAGCGATGACCTTGCGGCCACGGTAGTAACCGTCGGCGGTGATGTGGTGACGCAGGTGGGTTTCACCAGAAGTTTTGTCTACAGACAGGCTGGTGACTGCGGTCAGCGCGTCATGGGAACGACGCATGCCACGTTTGGAACGGGTTGGTTTATTCTGTTGTACGGCCATGGACCTTACTCCTCAATTACTTACGCTTTAAGCTGGCTAATACGGCAAATGGGTTTGGCTTTTGCGCCTCTTCAGGCAGTTCACCAAAGACCATGTCCGCCTCGGACACTTCACAGTGTTCAGAATCATGCACCGGAACTACAGGCAAGGCGAGAATGATCTCATCCTCAACCAACGCCAGCAGATCGATTTCACCGAATTCGTTAACCTCAATCGGCTCATACGCTTCCGGCAGTGCCTCAGCCTGTTCATCTGAACGCACAGGACTGAAACAATACGTGGTGTGAACCTGATGGGTGAACGGTTTCCCGCAGCGCTGACATTCGAGCGTTACCGTTACCTTCGCATCACCGTTAAGAACGGCAAGGCGCTGGTTATCGATAGCAAACGACATGGAGCACTCCACATCACTGTCCACACTGACTACGGACTCGGCGACGCGCTCAACCTGATCAGGGGTATAGATACCCGCATAATCAAGGCGTTTTTGAGCGGTACGAACCGGATCAAGAGTCAGGGGTAATTTTACCTTTTGCATAGGGCGCGCATATTAACTTTGTAATGTCATAGAGTCAAAGAAAAAGGCAGCCTGTGGTTGCCTTTTGCCAATAATTCGCACACATTGCGGGTTACAGTTTAAAATGCCTGACACGGTTAAGCCATATTTGGTGGAAAAAATATGTCTGCTCTTATACTTGCTTCAACCTCACCGTACCGTCGCCTTCTGCTGGAAAAATTGGGCCTGCCTTTCGAATGCGCAGCGCCAGAAGTGGACGAAACACCGCACCCCGGCGAATCTCCCCGCCATCTGGTATTACGCCTGGCGCAGCAAAAAGCGCAATCGCTGGCAGATAAATATCCTCAGCACCTGATTATTGGTTCCGATCAGGTCTGCGTTCTTGATGGTCAAATTACTGGCAAGCCCCATAACGTAGAGAACGCGCGCCAGCAATTATTGAAAGCAAGCGGAAATATCGTCACCTTTTATACTGGCCTGGCGCTGTATAATTCCGCGACCGGTCATTTACAGACGGAATGCGAGCCCTTTGATATCCATTTCCGCCACTTAAGCGAACAGGAAATTGACGATTACGTGCGCAAGGAGCGCCCGCTCAATTGCGCAGGCAGCTTTAAAAGCGAAGGGTTAGGCATCGCCCTTTTCGAACGCCTTGAAGGCCGGGACCCCAATACTCTGGTTGGTTTGCCTCTGATAGCCCTTTGCCAGATGCTGCGCCGTGAGCAGTGTAACCCTCTGTTTAACTAATGCTTTAGCGATCACAGTTTCTTTTTTAGCCACACTTTACATTCATCACCAACATTAAAACGCTGTTTTAATTTAAGGAGAGGTGATGAAGATTATTTCAGTTCTGGCGTTGGCGGCGGCGCTTTTCGGCGCAACCAGCGCGAGTGGACAGGAGTCGTGGCAGACCCAGGGCATAGTGGAAGGTAATCTGCCCGCCAGTTGGCAAACATTAAAATCGCAAATGCTGTACCCCGATTCATGGCTGTCGGGTAATTTTCACGATTTTCATCACTGGCAAAGCCAGAGCCGCAAATTATTCCGTGCCGCCCTCCTCACTCCGGATGCGCACAAGCCCTTCGCAGCCGAAACACTCGATAAAGAGGAACGCGGTGGTTATCGCGCTGAAAAAGTGGCGCTTAATATTACCGATGACAATCGTATCGCTGCTCTGCTGTTGACACCAAATTCCCCCGGTCCACATCCTGCTGTAGTGCTGCTCCACGATCACGGTTCGAAATTTGATATCGGTAAAGAGAAACTTATTCGCCCCTGGAATGATGCGGAAAAGTTAGCCAGCGCCAGGGGTTGGGCGGATAAATTCTTTAGCGGGAAATTTATTGGCGATGAGTTAGCCAGTCGCGGCTATGTCGTGATCGCTATCGATAGTCCCGGCTGGGGTGATCGCGGTCCGATGGTCTATGAGCAACAGCAGGCGTTGGCGAGCAATTATTTCAACCTGGGTCGCTCGCTGGCGGGGGAAGTCGCTTATGAAGATATGCGTACCGTCGATTTTCTCGCCTCGCGAGCCGATGTAGACAGTCAGCGCATTGGTGTGCTGGGCTTCTCTATGGGTGGTTTCCGCGCCTGGCAACTGGCGGCCCTGAGCGATAAAGTCGCCGCAACGGCGGTCATCTCCTGGTTCGGCACTTATCAGGGACTGATGCAGCCAGGAAATAACGTGTTACGCGGGCAGTCCGCTTTTTACATGCTTCATCCGGGTATGCCTGCCCGCATGGATATCCCGGATATTGCCAGCCTCGCCGCGCCCAAACCGATGCTGATCTTCAGCGGTGCTCAGGATAAGCTCTTCCCGGCTATAGCGGTACAAGAAGCATTCACTAAGGTGCACAAAGTCTGGGCATCGCAACATGCTGATGACAAATTAGTCACCCAAAGCTGGCCAGATCTGGGCCATGTATTTTATCAACAACAGCAGGACGTTGTTTTCCCATGGCTGGATAAATGGCTACGGCCATAGCGCCTTCTCTTTTCCCTCCTGCTAAGGAGGGGAAGTGATTATTTGGCGTTACGTAAAATTTGCAGGCAGCGCTTAAGCTCGTCATCAAGCGGCGCTTCAATACGCAGCGTTTCGCCGGTATTTGGATGGGTGAATTTTAGCGCCGCTGCATGCAGGAATAACCGCGACAGGCCCGTTGATTTTAACTGCTTATCAAACTCCCGATCGCCATAACGATCATCAAAGGCGATCGGGTGGCCCGCATGCTGTGTATGGACACGAATCTGATGGGTTCTTCCGGTCACCGGGCTACAGCGCATCAGGGTGGCAATCTCGTAACGTTCTTCAACTTTAAAGCGCGTTTCTGAAGGTTTACCTTCGCTATTGACCCGCACGATGCGCTCACCGCTTTGCAGAATATTTTTCAACAGCGGTGCCTGTACGACTTTAACATGGGATTGCCACTGCCCGCGTACCAGCGCCAGATAATCCTTTTGCATATCCTTACCGCGCAACTGCTCGTGCAATGAACGCAGCGCCGAACGCTTTTTCGCCACCAGCAACACGCCAGAAGTATCGCGATCGAGACGATGAACCAGCTCAAGAAAGCGCGCTTCCGGGCGCAGCGCACGCAAACCTTCGATCACACCGAAGCTGAGCCCGCTACCGCCATGAACCGCAGTGCCGGAAGGTTTATTCAGCACAAGGATATGATCATCTTCATAAAGAATAACGTCAGCCAACTCGGCGACTTTTTGCAACCGGGGAGAAACCGCCTCTTCTTCGCGTTCCGCGACGCGCACAGGAGGAATGCGTATTTCGTCACCCGATTCCAGTTTATATTCTGGTTTAATACGTTTTTTGTTAACCCGCACTTCGCCTTTACGCAAAATGCGATATATCATGCTCTTCGGCACGCCCTTTAATTGGGTGCGCAGGAAATTATCAATGCGTTGCCCCGCTTCGTCGGCGGAAATCACAACAAATTTTACGGATGGAGTCTCAGTTTTCATGGGAGGCGATTCTAAATAGCTGTGATAAATAGCGCCACTCATTTTTATATGCTTATACTGTCAGTTGAACCCGTAAGTTTTGTTTACGGCATTGATTCGATGGTTATTAAACCAACCGTTGGGCCAGGGTGAACAAACTGTGAGTAAGCGGGTGATAAAGGGTAAAAGTCAGCTTGCTATAAGATGGTTCGCAGGGAATAATGTTGCCGTTTTCCGTGTTGAATCTTGTTAAAACAAGCAAATGAACGGAATGACCAGTTTTGCCTGTCCGATCATACACGCAGCAATGGCGTAAGACGTATTGAACTTTCAGGCACTTAGCGGGCTGCGGGTTGCAGTCCTTACCGGTAGATGGAATCTTCTCTGGAGAGTTTTTCCCAGGCTGTTCCCCTGATAATTGCGCTGTTTTTTCCAAAGAAAATACAGGCAGCCGACACACTGCGCCTCTTAAGCGAGCGACAACCGTGAGGTTGGCGACGTCAATAGTCACGAGGCCATCGGTTCTCCCCGGAAAGGCGTCATCATGCCCGCAGCTTAGTCGTCAATGTAAAAAATAATGAGTAAGTTACGATGAAAAGAATGTTAATCAACGCAACTCAGCAAGAAGAGTTGCGTGTCGCCCTTGTTGATGGGCAGCGGCTGTACGACCTGGATATTGAAAGTCCAGGCCACGAACAGAAAAAAGCGAACATCTACAAAGGCAAAATCACCCGCATTGAGCCGAGCCTTGAAGCTGCATTTGTTGATTACGGTGCTGAACGCCACGGTTTCCTCCCCCTCAAAGAGATCGCCCGCGAATATTTTCCTGCCAATTACAATGCACATGGCCGTCCGAATATTAAAGATGTGCTGCGTGAAGGCCAGGAAGTCATTGTTCAAATTGATAAAGAAGAACGCGGCAATAAAGGCGCTGCGCTAACGACATTTATCAGCCTCGCGGGCAGCTATCTGGTACTGATGCCAAACAATCCGCGCGCGGGCGGCATCTCCCGCCGCATTGAAGGCGACGATCGCACCGAATTGAAAGAAGCCCTGTCCAGCCTCGAACTGCCGGATGGTATGGGGTTAATCGTACGTACTGCAGGCGTTGGCAAATCTGCCGAGGCGCTGCAGTGGGATTTAAGCTTCCGTCTGAAACACTGGGAAGCTATCCAGAAAGCAGCGGAAAGCCGCCCTGCGCCTTTCCTGATCCATCAGGAAAGCAACGTGATTGTACGCGCCTTCCGTGACTATCTGCGTCAGGATATCGGCGAAATCCTTATTGATAACCCTAAAGTGCTGGAGCTGGCTCGCCAGCATATCTCTGCGCTGGGTCGCCCGGATTTCAGCAGCAAAATTAAGCTTTACACCGGCGAAATCCCGCTGTTTAGCCACTACCAGATTGAGTCACAGATCGAATCCGCTTTCCAGCGTGAAGTGCGTCTGCCGTCCGGTGGATCTATCGTTATTGACTCCACTGAAGCGTTGACCGCTATCGACATTAACTCTGCGCGCGCTACTCGCGGCGGCGATATTGAAGAGACGGCGTTTAATACTAACCTGGAAGCAGCCGATGAAATCGCGCGCCAGTTGCGTCTACGCGACCTTGGCGGTCTGATTGTTATCGACTTTATTGATATGACGCCAGTGCGTCACCAGAGGGCGGTAGAGAACCGTCTGCGCGAAGCGGTACGCCAGGATCGGGCTCGTATCCAGATCAGCCATATTTCTCGCTTCGGTCTGCTGGAGATGTCCCGTCAGCGTCTGAGCCCTTCTCTCGGCGAATCCAGCCATCACGTCTGCCCGCGTTGTAGCGGCACCGGCACCATTCGCGATAACGAATCACTGTCGCTGTCGATTCTGCGTCTGATTGAAGAAGAAGCGCTGAAAGAGAATACTCAGGAAGTTCACGCCATTGTTCCGGTTCAGGTCGCCTCTTACCTGCTCAACGAGAAGCGTGCAGCGGTAAGCGCCATTGAGGCGCGCCAGGGCGGCATTCGCTGTGTCATCGTGCCCAATGATCAGATGGAAACGCCGCACTACTCTGTACTGCGTGTCCGTAAAGGTGAAGAGACCCCAACCCTGAGTTATCTGCTGCCGAAGCTGCATGAAGAAGCCATGGCTATGCCTTCTGAAGAGGAGTTTGCTGAGCGTAAACGTCCTGAACAGCCCGCTCTGGCGACCTTTGTGATGCCAGATGTGCCGCCAGTGCCGCAAGCACAAGCCACCGTAGCGCCAGCAGTACAGCCTGCTGTGGTCCAGAGTAGTGCCGCTCCGGTCGCTTCTGGCCTGTTCAGTCGATTCCTCTCAGCGCTGAAGGGTCTGTTCGCCAGCGAAGAAGCACCGGCGAAGGTGGAAGTGCAGGAAGAGAAGAAAGCTGAGAAGACAGAGCGTCAGCAAGATCGTCGTAAACCACGCCAGAATAATCGCCGCGATCGTAATGAGCGCCGCGACTCTCGCAATGAAGGCAACGAGGCGCGCGAAGGCCGTGATAATCGTGAAGGTCGCGAGGATAACCGTCGCAATCGTCGGGATAAATCGCAGCAGAGTGCGGAAAGCCGTGAAAATCGCCAACCTGTAGCGGCAGAAGAGACGGAAAAAACCGCTAAGGCGCGCGATGAACAGCAGCCGCGTCGTGAACGCAACCGTCGCCGTAACGATGAAAAGCGTCCGGCACAGCAAGATACAAACGAGCTGAACCAGCAACCTGCGCAGGAAACTGAGCAGGAAGAGCGCGTCCAGGTGATGCCGCGTCGTAAACCACGCCAGCTTGATCAGAAGGTGCGAATTACAGACACCGTGGCGGAAGTGAACGTCGATGAAACCGAAGCGCAGGCTGTCGAGCAGAGTAAAGAGGTGGCGAAAGTTGATCTGCCCGCGGTGGTGGAAAGTGCGCCAGTGCAGGAGCAGGACGATAACGCTGAAGCACGCGAAAATGCCATGCCGCGCCGCTCTCGCCGTTCACCGCGTCATCTGCGTGTTAGCGGTCAACGTCGTCGTCGCTACCGTGATGAGCGTTACCCGCTACAATCAGCGATGCCGCTGACTGTCGCCTGCGCATCCCCGGAAATGGCTTCAGGTAAAGTCTGGATCCGCTATCCGGTCACGCAACCGCAAGAAGAGCAGCAGGATGTGACCCCGGTCGAGCAAACTGCCGCAACTCAGCACGTAACACCTGAACAGGATGTCGCGCCAGTGATTGCCGAAGCGCAACTGGTTTCTGCTCAGCAGGAAGAGGTTGTCGAGCCGCAAGCGCCAGCAGAAGTCCCGCACCCTGTTGCTGTGGAAACCACACATCCGCAAGCAATCGAGACACCTGTGGATCAACAACCGCAACTAATTGCCAGCGAAGATGTTGTTGTCGCCCAGCAAGTGGCACAAGAAGCGGAACTGGCTCAACAACAATCGCAAGAGCCTGTCGTAGCAAGCGAATCCCCGGTAGTGGAAGAGCCTGCTATTAAAACAGATGTTGCGCCAGTTGAACCTGCAGTTGTTACCCCTGTCAGCGTGCCAGTCGCGCCAGTTGTAAGCAAAGTCGCGACTGCGCCGATGACCAAAGCGCCTGCGCCGGCGTATGAGGCGGAAACACCGCGTAGCAGTGACTGGGTCCGTCCGGCCTTTAACTTTGAAGGTAAAGGTTCTGCAGGTGGTCACAGCGCTACACACGTTGCCACCGCGCCAGCAACTAAACCGCCGTCAGTGGAGTAGTCGTTCACTGCAGGCAAAAGCGTCACAGAGCCGACCTTCGGGTCGGCTTTTTTATCTCTGCCGCATACCGCCAAGTCCAGGCATCACTTCACGCATCAGTTGCAAAAACTTGCGTAGCCGCGCCGGGTAGTAGCGTGCCCATGGGTAAACCAGATGTACCGGCAACGATGTCGCCTGCCACTGCGGCAACAAAGCAACCAGCCTGCCTGCGCTGATCTCCTCCTCCACCGCCCAACTGGAAATTAATGTGGCGCCCAGACCGGAAACAGCCAGGTTACGCGCCGCATAGAGGCTATCCGTAAAGAGTCGTGGTGCGATCGGGATACGAACAGCCTCACTACCTTGCACAGGCAGCAACGAAATTTCATGTTGATAGAAGGTACTCAGGGCAACCCAAGGCAGTGCCGAAAGCTGCTGCGGTGTTTCTATAGCCGCAAAGCGTGCTAACAGCGCCGGGGAAGCCACCAGCGAGCGCGGCACCTCTGACAACAGCACGGAAACCGTCGCCGGATCAACCTCTGCGCCGACTCGGATAGCACAATCAATATTGTCACTCAGGAAATCTACCGATTTATCATTCAACATCCACTCCACAGAGAGCTGGGGATAACGTTGCAGAAATTCAGTAAGTGGTAGCAATAGCTGTTCCTGGCCAAAGGCGTGAGGGGCCCGCACCCGTAGTACACCTACAGGTTCATCATCTGCCTGGCTTAACTCATCCTCCAGAGCTACCCACGCATCGACGACCCGTTTCGCATGTTGATAACAGCGCTCACCATCGTCAGTCAGTTTCATTGCATGAGTGGTGCGCAGCAGCAGTTTTGCTCCCAGTATGCTTTCCAGTGACTGTAAACGACGACTCACGGTCGCCTGCGTTGTCCCCAACTGACGCGCGGCGGCAGAGAGCGAACCAGCTTCCACGATACGAATCAATGTGCGCATCAAATCTACTCTATCTATACGCTCTTGCCGCTTCATATTCTTCTTGTCTATACGTTTGACGTATAACCGTTTTACCACTGTGTTGGCTACCGCGCTATGTCTTGTTCAGTAAAAATGTCGCTACACCGTCTCTGAGGAAAAAAATATGAACCTTCGTTCTGCTTCGACTGATACCGTTGGCTGGGTCATCTTCGCCCTGGCTCTGGGGGCCGGATTCAGCGTGGCTGCCATTTACTATTCACAGCCGCTGCTGCCTTTAATGGGTGGCGATCTGCATTTAACCGTTAACGGCATGGGGTTGGTTCCCACCTTAACCCAGGCCGGTTACGCATTAGGCATTCTCTTTTTGCTGCCATTGGGAGATCGCTATGATCGCCGCCGTCTGATCCTCGGCAAAAGCGCGGCGCTGGCGCTCTTTTTACTGGTTTGTAGCTTCAGCAGCCACCTGCCCTCATTATTGCTTATTAGCCTATTGCTGGGGATGGCCGCGACGATGGCGCAGGATATTGTCCCGGCCGCCGCCATTCTTGCCCCACAAGGGAAGCAGGGCAAAATGGTGGGCACAGTGATGACCGGGCTACTGCTGGGGATTTTACTTTCCCGGACGGTCAGTGGGTTTGTTGGTGCGGCCTTTGGCTGGCGCGTGATGTACCAGCTCGCTGCCGTGACTATTGCGCTGGTCGGTCTGCTAATGTGGCGCGTATTGCCGCACTTCACCACGCACTCCACGCTCAGTTATCCAGGGCTGATGAAGTCGATGGCCCACCTGTGGCAACGTTACCCGGCACTACGGCGTGCGGCGCTGGCACAAGGCTTCCTTTCTGTTGCCTTTAGCGCTTTTTGGTCAACGCTTGCGGTAATGTTGCTGGAAAAATTTCACCTGGGTAGCGCTGTCGCGGGATCTTTTGGTATTGCCGGGGCCGCAGGCGCGCTGGCTGCTCCGCTGGCCGGAGGGTTAGCGGATAAAGTCGGCGCCGCGCGTGTTACGCAGCTTGGCGCGGCGCTGGTCACCACCTCTTTTGCCTTGATGTTCCTGTTACCCCTGCTGCCCGCTCAGGGACAATTGATCCTTATTGCCGTATCGGCTATCGGCTTTGATCTGGGTCTGCAATCCAGCCTGGTCGCGCACCAGAATCTGGTGTATGGGCTCGAGCCGCAGGCACGCGGCAGACTAAATGCCCTGCTTTTCACCTGGGTGTTTATCGGTATGGCGGCAGGTTCTGCGCTGGGTAGCAAGCTCTATTCGCTCGCCTCCTGGCCAGGCGTAGTGGCACTGGCGACGGTTGCCGGGTTGATTGCGCTGGTGATTCGCCTTGTGGATGCACGTCGCCATCAACTGGCGGTAGAACAAGCATAGAAGGGGTTTGACGGTCAATAATGTAAAATTTAACGGCTGGATAGCCCGGACGATCACCTCACCGGCTTCATGACCCTGACCCCGAATCTGATCCAGCCGTAATCAGGAATAACCGGCTTCAATCTGGCTGCATATTCTGGCAACCGGCAGATTTTTCGTTTACAGGGCAAGAGATTACGCTCAGATAAAAAGATCGAACTCAAGGTTCGCTAAGAGTTCGATCCCCCTGACAACGGGAAAGAGGTAGTATTTTAGAACTGTAGATTTTGATTACCTTTTTCTCCTCAAGATCTATATCAGCCCTGATACAAGCACACCCATATCCATAATTTCCGTTTGTTTTTACAAACTCTTTGTCTGGAAAATCCTTCAGTTTTTCAATGCCACTTGAAGTAAATCGTCCTTGAATTGATATATCCCACGTTCCGTCTTTATCACTAATCCATTGATTAGCTGGGCTGGGATTTTGTAACCACCCACACCTTAATTCACTCCCCACTGAAGAGAAGCTAAGAACGAATAAAACTGCAGTTATAAATAGTGATTTAATCCTCAAATTAACTCTCCTGCATCCAGCTTACTTAAAAAATCTTCTGCAAATCCTTTGATTTGCTCTGCGTGATCTAAACCGTTAATACACCGTCTTGCATTGAGGAAATCCACTCTGTCTTTGCTTACATAATCAGTCAGTTTCTTCCCTGTGAAGACTCCATTTTTGAATCCATCAATAAGAATAAACAAGGAGTTATTAGGCTCTAAAGCCCTGTCAGGCTCCGAAATCAAATCAACACCAAGCTTTTTTGAATATGCTTTATAGTTATAGTCCCAGGTGATTTGGACATAGCCTCGCCCATAATATGGATAGTATCGGTAGTGTTTTTTCCTGTACTCATCCGTCGAAGTATGACCAACCCAATCGCCCTCTCTCACTGGTTGGAACGTATCGCCAGTCTCTCTCTTGACCGTGGCGAGAATATAAGCAATCTGTGAATTAATGCTAAATCCTTGCTTTCTGCTCTCCTCGATAATTGCTCTAATCGTCCCTGCTCTCGTAGAAAAATCGTATCCCCTGCATTTAATAGCATCGAGAAAAACCAGTGGGTGCAGATGCCACTGATTTTCCACCATGCACGGTACCCGGTGCATCCAGCGCGTGTCCGTCAGAACCTTCACCATGTAGACGTACCATTCCGGTGATTCCTTCTTCATCGTCGGTGATAAGAACGATTTCCAGATTGGATCTTCCGACGAGTAGTACCACTCAGAGGGATGTTTCACGCAAAGATGGTACAGGTGATCACGCATTGACGGGTTCTGCACCGCACGCCGGTACTGTTCCGGGTAATACCAGGTAGATTTTGTGTCATCAATCTTGTTCAGCAACTGCCGGTAGTTGAACGCAACCCCCTTGCTGTAGGGCTTCCCGTCGTTGTCCGCCACGCTGAAAAACCGTTCAAAAATCGTCTTCACCAGCCCTTTCGGCTGCGCCTTCCCGTCGAGATGATCAAAGCTCGCGGGGCTGTCTGCAGTGGTATCAAAACCCCGACCGGCCAGATCGTACCGGGACAGCAGCTGCACATCGGACTCCGCCAGCAGACCGCGCGACGACCCGCCCGGCCAGTAGCGCTTACCCTCTTTGTCCGTCACCACCTGCCCGGACAGCGCCATCACCGTTTCGGTCTGTGTTGTTATCGGTCCCTTTTGTATTTTCCCGCCGCTGAATTGCAGGTACACCGGTATGTCCTTCGGACAGCGGGCAAAAACAGGTGTGTCGCGCCCCACACCTTCCGGATTGCTCAGGAAGTGCGGCAGGTCGTCCGTAGTCAGACATTCGATATGCACCTGATAGCGCTTTTCATGCCCGTCCTCAGTGGGAACCTGAAAATACCCCAGATGGCCCACGGGGTCCCCGGCCTTAATCGGATAAGGAGTCGGACACACCACCGTATCAAACTGCACGGTTTCGCGTGACGGCGGTAGGAACGGCGACAACCATGCCGGACGGATGGCGTTGTCGCGGGCCGGAACCAGATTCCCCCTGTCGCATACCGTCCACACCCGGTCTCCGGTTTTCAGGCTCATACTGCCCGAAACCGGCTCCGCCAGCGTGACGTGCGCATACCGCCGCCCGTTGCTCCCGATCATCGTGTCGGCGCTGACCGCTTTATCCCATGTCACCCGTGTACCGGCTGGCAGTTCCGCCGCCACCCACTGCCGGGATGCGTCCACATACGCATTCAGATGCTGGCCGTCCGCCACTCTGAACGCCGTGCTGTCCTGCTCCGGGTAGGCCAGCCAGGGCGCGAGGTGCATATACAGGGTGTAAAAGGTCAGCCCGCTTTTTGCCTTTTCCCCTGGCTGAATACGGTGCCTGACCAGCACAAAGGACCCGGAGTAGCGTAAATCCCCCCAGTACCACGGAAAGCTAAGGTAGTCCTGGTTAATCCGATAGGCCACCACCTCACCGTCCGCCATGCACCGCACGGCCTGTTCCCCCTTAAACGGTACCGGGAAATCCACGGCCTCATTCATCGCCTGACCGCTGAGCGCACACCACGGCGTTGTAGCATCACTGATGTGGATTCCGCCGTGCCACATACCATTACGACCAATCAGCCAATGTCCGGCGGCCTCGCCCTCCAGATGCGCCAGCATCTCCTCCAGATTACTGAACTCCCCGCCCCGGTTATTTTTCGGCACCGGCCAGCGGATGGCCGGAAGCTGCTGGCCGTTTTCCGGCTTCGACATAATAAATCCTTTTAATTTCTCTGGTTAAATATCGCCCCATCATACACCGACCGAAACTTAACCAAAATTTCCCTATGTGTCACAAGATGTTACCGATCCAGAGGGGCTGGCTGTGTGGATTCACAACAAAATCGGAGTAGGGGCATTTACCATAACCCCCTAAGGCCGCGGGGAACCTTTTTTCATAGGCTCCGCCTCCCCTGACGAGCATCTCAAAATCAGACGCGTCAAGTCAGTGGAAGGCGAAACCCGACAGGACTTAAAGATGCCGGTGATTTCTCTCCGGCGACTCCCTCGCGCACTCTCCTGTTCCGACCCTGCCGCTTACCGGATACGGTTTTTTATATCATTGACCGTCAAACCCCTGGAATAAAAAAAAGCCCGCTCCGGGGTGATGGAGCGGGCAGAGCGAGCATGCCCAGTTTCCAGACATGCCCAAAATAAAAATGTTTTAACTATTTAACTGGAACAGCGACATCCCCTGCATATCACTGAAAGCCGTGTAAGAAGCCTGCAGTGCCGCCTGTTGCATGGTGTACGAGGAGATAACAGAGTTCCAGTCAACATCAATCAGATCACTAACCTGTTGCGTCAAACCTAATGCGCGATCGTCGCCGAGCGAGTCCAGATTTTCCAGCTCATTCAGCTGCGTACCCACTTCGGCACGCACCGTCAGGACATTGTTAAGCGAGTTACCCAAGCCACGGCTGGTTTTATCAATCGCTGCCTGCGCGGTTGCTTTTGCCGTCGCATCATCCCCCACTGGCGTGTTCAGCGCGGCAATCGCCGTATCGAGCATCACGAAAAGGTTTGTCTCAGAGGTACCCGGCAGACCGGTGTTTTCATCGGTCGGCTCCGGCGTCGCATTACTGGTGATGCTATTAAATACTTCAGTACCGGTATGAGAGATAACCATGGTACGCGACGCATCAACCTGTTGAGTAATGGCATCACTACCGCCAGAGTATGCACCTGTCGTCGAGTCAAACGGAGCGCTCTCGGTTTTATAACCGGCAAAAATATAGCGTCCGTTACCATCTGTGCTGTTTGCCAGGTTCATTAACTGATCGCGCAAACCTTGTATTTCAGTCGCCAGTGAGGCGCGGTCGTCATCGCTCAACGTACCGTTGCTTGCATAGACGATCTTTTCCTGCGCGGTCTGGATAACCGATGTCACGGAACTAAGCACGCTCTCTTCCAGCGACACTTTCTGTGTAGCAAAGGTACGCGCCAGCGCGTACTGGCTGTTCTGCGCCTGTGCCTGAGAAAGTACCACCGCCTGCGATGCGGCAATCGGATCATCCGAAGGACGGTTTACCCGCTGCCCGGTCGACATCTGTTCACCATAGGCCAGCCACTTGCTCTGGGCATTAGAGATGCCGCGCATGTTCTGGTCATAGATCATTTGTGTACTGATACGCATCATTCACCCCTTACTTAGCGTATGTCCATCAACGCATCAAAAAGCGCGCTGGCGGTCTGTAATACTTGTGCGTTCGCCAGATAATATTGCTGATAACGCTGCAGATTACCGTACTCTTCGTCGAGGTTGACCCCCGAGATAGACTGCTGCTGGTTGCTCAGCTGCGTCACCACGTTACTCTGCGTGGTGCTACTGGTTTCCAGCGTAGACGTTTTGCTCCCCACGTTGCTGACCAGCGTCGCATAGGCATCGTTAAAGGTTTTATTGCCGCCCACGACGCTGGCAGATTGCAGATCCAGCAGTGCCTGACCGTTACGGTTGTCGCTCTCGCCACCATCGGCAGACTGCGCCATGGCAATCTTGGATTCATCGGTGATAGCGACGTCCATATTGACGATAACGTTGCTTACCGGCTTAACGGTAAAGCTGTCTTTCGTACTTGGTGTGCCGCTTACGCTTATTGATAAGCCATCGAAATTAAGCGTGCCGTCAGTGGCGTCCGGCGTAACGGTAAAGGAGGTATTCGTGGAGAGGCGCGTCACGTTCCAGTTAGAGCCATCCCATACCACTTTATAATCGGTAGCCAGCACCGCAGAGCTGTCGGTCACCGTCGCAGTCAGTGCAGCGTCGCCGTTATTTTTGGTATTGCTCAGCGTAGTTGGGCCGCCAATAGTAAAGAAGTCGGTGCCCTGGTCGCCGTTCGCGTCGTAGCCCTGCGTATGTTGCTGGTTAAACGCGTCAGCAAACGCCAGCGCCAGTTGTCCCAGCGTGTTGCGGGTCTGATCAAGATCCTCAGTACGGAAAGTCAACAGGCCACCCAGCGAGCCGGTGGTGATCAGTTTTTCCGGGATTTCAACATTACCCGCAGTATTGTCAACATACGCGACTGTGGTACGGGATGGGTCCGCGCTGGAGGCGACCGCCGCTAATTGACGCGAGGTGCTCCCTTGCACCAGCGTATAACCATTGGCCATCGTAATATTGTAAGTCGTGCCATCCTGCACACTCACCTCGACCCCAACAATCTGGTTCAGCTCACTGACTAACTGGTCGCGCTGATCGAGCAGGTCGTTCGGTGAAGCACCTGCGCCCACGCCCGTCAAACGGGAGATCTGATTGTTAAGCTCAGCTATCTGCGAGGTGTAGTTATTAATCTGGTCAACGCTAGATTTAATTGACAGATTAATTTGCGAATCCTGATCGCGCAGATACTGATCGGCAACCTGAAACTGGTTGACCAGACCATCTGCCTTACCAATCAAGGTCTGGCGAGAAGCCGGATCTTCTGCGTTACTCACCAGCGTTTGCAGGCTGGTAAAGAAATCTTGCAGGCTGGTAGAGAGCGTATTCGTAGAGCCAGAGAGCATGTCATCAATTTTTGACATCTGCTCATAACGTGTGGTCAGCCCACTGCTCTGGTTTTGTGCCGAACGCAGTTGGTTGGTAATAAAGGCATCATACTCACGCTGAACGCCGGAGACGTATACGCCATTGCCAACCCAACCGCCAGCGCCCAGCGTACTGTTCGCCGATGAGAGCACCGTTGTCTGACGGGTATAGCCCGCCACGTTATAACTGGAGATGTTATTACTTACGGTATTCAACGCAGCCTGGGCCGCGGCAAGCCCGCTCATTGCGCTATTGATCAAACTGGACATGGAGTTTCCTTATACACTTTCAGACATGAGTCCTGTTGACGATTATCGGCAACTCAGTGGCAAACTTGAGAAATTTCAGAACAGATTTTCAATGTCGTTGCTATAAGCTTTGCTGACCTTTTCACCCATCGATTTCAACTGCTGGATCATGGTCGTCAATTTACGGGCATAGTTAGGATCGGTCGCATAACCGGCGCTTTGTAACGCCTGTGCTCCCTGCTCTGCCGTCGCTGCCGTTGTCACCGCCGCGTAGCGTTTGTTGCGCGTCAACATGCCGACATAGTCAGACAATGCTTCAAGGTAAGAGCTATAGACACGGAATTTGGCTTTCACTTTAACGGCTTCGCCGTTCTCATACTCTGTGGTAGTGATTTCAGTGGTTGGCCCTTTCCAGTTTGGCGAGGCCTTGACGCCAAAAATGTTAAAGCTCGGCTCACCATTTTCACGCGGGATCTGCCGCTGCCCCCAACCGGACTCCAGTGCCGCCTGAGCCAGAATCAGATGATGAGGAACGCCGCTCTGCTGGCTGGCAAGACGTGCCGGAAGAGAAAGCTGAGCAAGGAAATCCTTACTGTCGCCGGATAACGGCTCATCACTGCCATCCGGTGCTTTCGGCATCGCTTTACGCACCAGTTGTGTCAGCGCCTGATTTTGATAGCTGGTCACCGTTTCCAGAGGGAATTTCATCGGCACCTGCTGCATCTGATCGGCGGCCTCAACGGGGGCATGTTCACCAGCCATCTGTTTAACCATCATATCTGCCAGCCCAAGACCTTTCCCGGCGGTCATCTGCTGGGCAATTTGTTGGTCATACATGCTGGTATACAGCCGCGTCGAATCGCTACTGAATAGACCATCTTTCGGCAGAGCTTCGCGCATGCTTTTCAGCATCATCTGCACAAACATGCCCTCTACCTGGCGTGCCACAGGTCGCAGGTTTGCCTGCGGATCCTTTCCGGCTTTCGCTTTCAGATCATTCAGTGACTGCGCGTCCCATGCCGCGCTCGTTGTCAGTCGGCTGTCGGTCAGCATCAGATGATCTCCAGTTTGGCACGCAGGCAACCTGCGCTCTGCATGGATTGCAGAATCGACATTAACTCCATCGGTGATGCGCCCAACGCATTGAGAGCACGTACGACACTATTAAGGTTGGCGCTGGCGCGCACGCTCTGCAACGAACCGCCGCTCTGGCGTAAATCAATCTGCGTTTGTGGGGTAACCACCGTCTGACCACCGCCAAACGGTGTATTCGGCTGGCTGACATTCGCCTGTTGATTAACGGTGACAGAGAGGTTGCCCTGAGCGACTGCACAGTTATCGAGTGATACTTCGCGGTTCATCACCACCGAGCCGGTACGCGAGTTAATTATGACTTTGGCATCCTGCTGGGTGACACCCACTTCCATATTCTGAATATCCGCCAACATACGCACCTGATTGCTACTACCGCTTGATACACGGATCTGCACAGTACGCGCATCCAGCGCTGTCGCGCTGCCGTAACCGCGGCTGCGGTTGATGGTGTCGGCAATCTGCTGCGCCATAGTGAAATCGTCCTGGTTTAGCTGCAGATTAATGGTGTTACTCGCGCCAAACTGGGTTGGCAATTCGCGTTCAATCACCGCGCCATTAGTGATTCGTCCACCATTAAGCTGGTTAACCTGCACACTGCTGCCACCCGCCGATGCCCCTGCCCCGCCAACCAGAATGTTGCCCTGCGCCAGCGCATAGACCTGGCTGTCAACACCCTTCAGTGGGGTCATCAACAACGTGCCCCCGCGCAGACTCTTGGCGTTACCCATGGAAGAAACCACTACATCAATGGTTTGACCCTGGCGGGCAAAGGCCGGAAACTGAGCAGTGACCATTACCGCCGCTACGTTTTTCAACTGCATGTTGGTACCAGTAGGAACCGTTATTCCCATCTGCGATAACATGTTATTCAACGTTTGGGTGGTGAAAGGTGTCTGGGTGGTCTGGTCACCGGTGCCATCAAGACCGACAACCAGGCCGTAGCCGATTAGAGAGTTCTCTCGCACGCCCTGTACGCTGGTGAGGTCGCGGATACGGTCAGCCTGGGCGAAGCTCGCCACCAGTGCTAACGCGATTCCAGCCAAAAATCTAAACATAATTCACCCCGGTTACATCGGCGATAAGTTGAGGAAGAAGCGTTGCAGCCAGCCCATCGTCTGCGCTTCGTTGATGTAGCCATTACCCACATACTCGATGCGCGCGTCTGCCACCTGCGTGGACTGGACGGTGTTGCTGCCGCTGATGGTGCGTGGGTTCACGACACCGGAGAAGCGGATGAATTCAGTGCCCTGGTTAATGGCTATCTGTTTTTCACCCACGACATGTAAATTGCCATTGGATAGCACCTGATCGACGGTAACGGTCAATGTGCCGCTAAAGGTGTTACTGGCGTTAGCGCCGCCTTTGCCGGTAAATGCATTGCTACCGGACGCGTCGACATCTGCCCGCGCATTGCCAAACAGGCCTTCAAGATAACGAGGTGTGGTATCAAGGCCAAAGGAAGTTGAACTATCACGGCTGGCATTTGCCGATGAACTCTTACTGGCGCTGACGTTCTCTGCCAACGTAATGGTCAGCGTATCGCCGATATTGCGCGGACGACGATCTTCAAACAGTGGCTGATAGCCATAATTAATTGGCTGCATGGTCTGATAGATCGAGCCATTCACCAGAGGAACTGGCCCTGGCGTCGGCTGGGCGCTGGTTGCCCCCTGTACCAAAGGTGTAGAAGGAACCCAGGCACATCCCGTCAGGGTTAATGCCAGAAAAGCCATAATCGGGTAGCGGCGCGCGGCGTATTTTTGCATTGCATTCATCTTCGAAATCAGGGTTCCGGTGCGGCGATTACCGCACCGGATAACGCCTTAGAGTTGCGTCAGTTTTTGCAGCATCTGATCGGTCGTCGATACTGCTTTGCTGTTAATTTCGTAAGCGCGTTGAACCTGAATCATATTCACCAGTTCTTCGGCAACGTTTACGTTCGAGGTTTCTACATACCCCTGGTACAGCAGACCTGCACCGTTAAGCCCGGGTGTCGTGTCGTTCGGTGCGCCGGAAGCCTGAGTTTCGGTATAAAGGTTCTCACCGATGCTCTCCAGACCAGTGTCATTCATAAAGGTGGTGAGGTTTAGCTGCCCCACCTGCACCGCCGCAGCCGTACCTTGTTGCGTGACGCTGACCACACCGTCGCGGGCGATGGTGATGCTCAGAGCGTTCTCAGGAATAGTAATTGCGGGCTGAACCTGGTAACCACCCGCCGTGACTAACTGACCATTCTGATCCACCTGGAAGGAGCCATCGCGCGTATAAGCGGAAGTCCCGTCCGGCAGCAGAACCTGGAAAAAGCCCTGACCTTTAATCGCCACATCTTTGCTGTTATCGGTCTGCGACAGGTTGCCCTGGCTATGCAGACGTTCGGTCGCGACCGGGCGTACACCCGTACCAATTTGCAAGCCCGAAGGTAGCGTAGTCTGCTCAGATGACTGCGCGCCTGGTTGGCGCACCGTCTGATAGAGCAAATCTTCAAACACCGCACGCTGACGCTTAAAACCATTGGTACTCACGTTCGCCAGGTTGTTGGCGATAACGTCCATATTGGTTTGCTGGGCGTCAAGGCCGGTTTTAGCGATCCATAATGAACTGATCATAGATAGTCCTGTTTATTAGCTTAATGACAGCAACTGATTGGCGCGCTGGGCGTTCTCATCGACGCTGGTAATCATCTTCATCTGCATCTCGAAGCGACGGGCGTTGGCGATCATATCGGTCATTGCTTCGACCGGTTTGACGTTACTGCCTTCCAGCACACCCGACATCACCTGAATCGTCGGATCGGCTTGCAATACCGGGCCACGCGTCGCTTGTGCCGACTGGCTCAGCCGAAACAAACCATCATCTCCGCGCACCACCTCCTGCGCATCGGCTTTGACCAGTTTCAACCTGCCTACTGGTGCAATGGTATTGGCCGGATCGCCAGGGTTAAGCGCAGAGATAGTCCCGTCGGCGGCAATCGTGACCTGGGAACCTTCCGGTACCGCAAGTGGGCCTGCTTCACCCATCACCGGATGACCCTGAATGGTCAACTGACCCGTCGGGCTCACCTGGATATTACCGTTGCGGGTATACCCTTCCGTGCCATCGGCAGTCTGTACCGCCAGCCAGCCGTCCTGTTGTAGAGCAACGTCCAGCGGGCGTGAGGTATAGTCCATCTGCCCTGGCGTCATATCAGCGCCAGGAGTAGAGGCCACCACCAGCGTACGGGTGGGTAATGAGAGCCCTTCCACCGGTACCGCGCGCAGCGCATTAAGCTGTGCACGGAAACCCGGAGTGGAGGCGTTTGCGAGGTTGCTGGCGGTGACAGCCTGCTGGTTCAGCGTCTGGCTGGCAGCGCCCATCGCGGTATATATTGCGTGATCCATTAAGCTATCCCGTCAGGCGATTAACGCAGGTTAACCAGCGTATTAAGGATCTGATCCTGGGTTTTGATGGTCTGCGCATTCGACTGATAATTACGCTGCGCGACAATCATATTGACCAGTTCTTCACTCAGATCGACGTTAGAGGCTTCGAGCGCCCCGTTGGTCATGGAACCGAAGTTACCTGTTCCAGCCGTACCCAGCAGCGCCACACCGGAAGATGAGGTTGCAGACCAAACGTTGTCACCCTCAGATTGCAGACCTTCGGTGTTAGCAAAGTTCGCCAGTACGATTTGACCCAACAACTGTGTCTGTTCGTTGGAGTAGTTACCTACAACAGTACCGTCATCGTTAATCTGGTAGCTCACCAGGTCGCCCGGTGCATAACCGTTCTGCGTGGTGGCAACAATGTTGTTGGAACCCGTGTTTTGCTGCATTGAATCGGCAAAACTCAGCGTGAAGGTAGCTGGCGTCGCACCGTTGGTGGTGCCGGTGGTAATAGAGGCCGAACCGCCGCTGGTCAGCGTACCGTTGGCGTCAAATTCCAGCGTGGTGGCGAGCGTCGCGGTACTACCAGAAACACTGCTGTCCTGGGTATAAACTTCCCAGGTGTTGTCGGTCGCACTTTTCACGAAATAGACGTTCATGTCATGCGCGTTACCCTGGCTGTCATAAACAGTGACGGAGCCTTTTTTGTTGTAGGTATCGGCATCAGTCGCATCAAACGGCGTGGTCGCTGGCGTATCATCTGTGGAGTTCAGGTTGATCTGCATCGTAGCGGTAGTCGTCGTTTTCGCTGACATCAGCGTATTCGGAATGGTGATATTCGTCGGGTTCGCACCGGTCTGGATCGTCGGCGGTGTACCGGTCGCCGGATAGCCCGTTACATACATCCCGGAAGAGCTCACCAGGTTACGACTTTCATCAAGGCTGAATTGACCGTTACGGCTGTAATAGACCGAACCGTTGCTGTCTACCAAACGGAAAAAACCATTACCGCTCAGGGCGACATCCAGGCCTCGGCCAGTATTGGTGGTAGTACCGTCGCTAAAGTCCTGTACGATGCCCGCAACTTTTACACCCAGGCCCACTTTCGAACCGGCAAACATATCGGCGAAAGATGCGGTACCGCCTTTAAAACCATAGGTGGCGGAGTTGGCAATATTGTTACCAATGACATCGAGGTTGGTGGCCGCAGCATTCAGGCCGCTGACCGCTTGTGAAAAGGCCATGACTTACTCCTGATAAGTATTAAGGCTTAAATAATCTGCCGAACTTCGTCGAGGGTGGTGGTACCGTATGTACCCAAATCTAATTCGTTGCCGTCATCCGTACGGGTGACGCCCTGTACCAGCGCAAACTGTAACGGCTGCGCAACCAGCTGCGTTGAGCCGTTGCTCGCCGCAATTGAGACGGTATAAGAGCCATCCGGCGCGCTAGTGCCATCGGTCAGGGTGTTATCCCAACTGAAGGTATGGACGCCTGACGAAAGCGCACCGATATTAATGGTGCGAACTACCACGCCATCGCTGTTGGTAATGGTCGCGGTGACCTTATCGGCGGCCTGCGCCAGCTCTACACCAAACGGCGTAGAGGTATCGCTACCCACCAATATGGTCTGACCCGGGATCATCACGCCATGCCCAATCAGCGTAGAGGCTTGTAATGACTGGCTGCTATCAATCTGACCAGAGATGGAGCCCAGCGTGGTATTCAGTTTTTCGATGCCGCTAAGCGTACTGATCTGGGCGAGCTGTGAGGTCAGTTCGTTGTTTTCCAGCGGGTTAGTCGGGTCCTGGTTTTTTAACTGTGCGACCAACAGAGTCAAAAAGCTGCTCTGCAGATCGGAAGCACTATTTGTGCCTGTTGTAGTAGTACCGGTACTGGAAGTGACGCCGCTATTAGTCGGGTCATTCACGTTTACGGCGATAGACATGCTGCGTGTCTCCTTTACTGGCCGAGGGTGAGCGTTTTAAGCATCATGCTCTTAACGGTGTTAAGCACTTCAACGTTTGCCTGATAGCTGCGTGAAGCGGACATGGTATTAACCATCTCACCGACCACATCAACGTTAGGCATTTTGACGTAGCCATTGGCATCAGCCAGCGGATTACCCGGTTCGTAGACCAGCTTATCCGGCGCCTGACTCTCAATAACATCCGCCACTTTTACGCCACCGGTTGCTTCACCAGGCGCAGCATCGACCTGAAAAACAACCTGTTTGGCGCGATAAGGTTGGCCATCCGGCCCGGTTACGCTATCTGCGTTAGCCAGGTTACTGGCGGCGACGTTCAGGCGTTTAGACTGCGCAGTCAGCGCGGAGCCTGCGACATCAAAAATGTTCAGTAATGCCATCTAGTTAGTTCCCCCCTTGCAGCACGCTCAACATGCCTTTGATTTGCCCACCCAGCACGGTTAAGCCGGTCTGATATTTCATCGTGTTGTCAGCGAACTGCGTACGCTCACGATCCATATCGACGGTGTTGCCATCCAGTGATGGTTGATCGGGGATGCGATAGAGCAGATCGGTCGACGGTGTGGTTACCGCCTGTGCCGGTATATGGCGGGAAGAAGTTAGCGCTAACGAAACACCGCTGTTTTCAGCACGTCCTCGCTCCATGACCTTTTTCAGTTCACTGGAGAAATCAATATCGCGAGCCTGAAACCCTGGGGTATCGGCGTTCGCGATGTTTGCCGCGAGAATCTCCTGGCGCTGGGCGCTCAGATTCAGCGCTTCTTGCTGGAAACGAAGTGCGGCATCAAGTTTATCGAGCATGGCTCCCCCACTGATGACAATTATTTAGCCAACAGCTTAAATCTCCCGGTGCAAACTTATCGCCGGAATAAGGGCAAAATGGGTCGCTATTTATTGCGTTGATAGAATTGACCTGCGGTTAAAATCCCTGCATCTCATCAATAGCAGGAGTCTGCGATGAACACGTTGAAAAGCGGTTTAGCCGCGACCTTACTGCTAGTCAGCCCATTAGCCCTGGCGGGCGATTTACAGGCACAGCTCACGTCGCTTTTTGCCGAGCGGCTGGCTGGGTTTAGTGATGAGGTCGTGGTAAAGATCCGCACCCCGAAAAATTTGCAGCCCAACTGCGAACAACCTGCTCTGAGCGTTATTGGCAGTGCGAAGCTATGGGGCAATCTGAATGTGCTGGCGAATTGCGCGGGTGCTAAACGTTATTTGCAGGTCAATGTTCAGGCTACGGGGAATTATGTTGTTGCAGCCCAGGCTATTGCGCGCGGTAGCGCCTTACAGCCTGGTAGTGTGACGTTGAAGCGTGGTCGTCTCGATAATCTACCACCAAGAACGATGCTGGATATTAGTCAGGCGCAGGATGCGATAAGTTTGCGCGATCTCGCGCCCGGACAGCCGGTTCAACTCTCGATGCTGCGCCAGGCCTGGCGAATAAAAGCGGGCCAGCGCGTGCAAGTTGTGGCGTCGGGTGATGGCTTTAGTGTCAACGGTGAAGGTCAGGCTCTGAACAATGCCTCGGTAGCGCAAAACGCCCGGGTGCGTATGTCTTCAGGGCAGATTGTCAGCGGCAAAGTAGGCGCTGATGGGAATATTCTGATTAACCTATAATCTTTTTAAAGAAATGATGTCGACTGCCGATAAATAAGCAACGACTAAAGTTAGCAGGCCCCAAACGCCGGGGAACCTCAGCGAGGAAACACTATGAGCATTGATCGTACATCGCCCCTGAAGCCGGTAAGCACGGTACAACAGCGCGAAACCAGCGACACTCAGACCCAGAAAAACCGTCTGGAGAAATCTACGACGGCCGATAGCACCAGCGTCACGATCAGTGGTGCCCAGACAAAGCTGATGCAGGCTGGTGCCAATGACATCAATATGGAGCGCGTGGAGCAGTTGAAAACCGCTATCCGTAACGGTGAATTAAAAATGGATACCGGCAAGATTGCCGATGCCCTGATTAACGAAGCACAGAGCGAATTGCAGAGTAAATAATCGTATGAATCGACTGTCAGACATTCTCGATCAAATGACAGTTATCCTGAGCGCTCTGAAAGACGTGATGGATGCTGAGCAAAAACAGCTTTCCGTAGGCTATATTAATGGCAGCGCATTACAACGCATTACGGAGGAGAAAAGCTCCTTGCTCGCTACGTTAGACTACCTGGAACAACAACGCCGCGCCGAACAGAAAACTAAGCATGGCGCGCCAGAGATTGCCGATCGCTGGCAAACCATTAAGCAGAAAACGCAGCATTTGCGTGATCTTAACCAGCATAATGGATGGCTGCTGGAAGGACAGATCGCGCGCAACCAACAGGCGCTGGAAGTATTGCGCCCCCATCAGGATCCCGGCCTGTATGGTGCCAATGGCCAGACTTCCGGTGCCAATCGTGGTGGCAAAAAAATCTCTATTTAAGCGTCACAAATTTCTCGGCCATGGAGTCTCTCCGTGGCCGATTTTCTGCCTTATTACACCGTGCGCCGGGTAAACTCTTTAATTCTGAAACCCAGCAAAGCAAGCGTGGCGAAATAGGCAACTGCCCCCACTACCACTACCGCCATTAAACGCAACAATCGATGTAACATGCTGCCCTGCGACCAATCAGGCATCACAGACAACATACCGACTAATGCCGCCCCCATTATCACTACGGCAATAAACAACCGCAGCAGAAAACGCGACCAGCCCGGCTGGGGAGTAAAAATGTTCTTTTTACGCAACTGCCAGTAGAGCAGCCCTGCGTTCAGGCAAGCCGCCAGACCAATTGAGAGCGCCAGACCAGCGTGTTTCAGCGGCCCAATAAACGCCAGGTTCATTAACTGGGTCACCAGCAGGGTGACCATCGCGATTTTCACCGGCGTTTTGATATCCTGGCGTGAGTAAAAACCGGGAGCCAGCACTTTAACCACAATCAGCCCCATCAGCCCTACTGAGTAAGCCACCAGCGCACGCTGAGTCATCAGCGCATCAAAGGCGGTGAATTTCCCGTACTGAAAGAGAGAGACCGTTAACGGTTTAGCCAGAATACCGAGCGCCACCGCACTGGGTAATGCCAGCAGGAAACAGAGCCGCAGCCCCCAGTCCATCAGGCGGCAATACTCATCATGATTGCCGCTGGCAAAACTTTTCGACAGTGAAGGCAGCAGAATGGTGCCCAGCGCTACGCCCAACACGCCGGAGGGAAACTCCATCAGTCGGTCAGCATAATACATCCATGACACCGAACCAGAGACAAGAAAGGAGGCGAAAATCGTGTTGATGATCAGTGAAATCTGGCTGACTGAGACCCCGAGGATTGCTGGTCCCATCTGCTTCATCACCCGCATTGCGCCCGCATCACGAAAATTAATGCGCGGCAGTACCAACATGCCGATTTTTTTCAGATGCGGCAGTTGATAAAAGAGTTGCAGCACACCACCAACGGTCACTGCCCATGCCAGCGCCAGCACCGGCGGATTGAAATATGGCGCGGCAAACAGTGCGAAGCCGATCATACTTACATTTAGCAGAGTGGGGGCAAATGCCGGGACAGAGAAACGGTTCCAGGTATTGAGGATCGCCCCAACCAACGAAGCCAGCGAGATAAGGAGAATATAGGGGAAGGTAATGCGCAACAGCTGCGAGGTTAAGGCAAATTTCTCGGCGGTATCGGCAAAACCAGGCGCGGTGACAAAAATCACCCACGGTGCCGCCAACATCCCGAGAACAGTGACAATCGCCAGCGCCAGCGTCAGCAAGCCAGAGACATAGGCGACAAACACGCGCGTCGCCTCTTCTCCCTGTTTACTCTTATACTCTGCCAGAATCGGCACAAATGCCTGAGAAAACGCACCCTCAGCGAAAATTCGCCGTAACAAGTTCGGCAACTTAAACGCGACAAAGAAGGCATCTGTCGCCATGCCGGCGCCGAAAATCCTTGCCACTATAGCGTCGCGCGCAAAGCCAAGCACGCGAGAGAACATGGTCATCGAGCTGACCGCAGCCAACGATTTTAATAGATTCATTCTGATTTCCATAAGACGCAACGCCTGCAATGCAGGCGTTGGTGTACAGCGAAGCGCATAGTTTACAGACAAAATTACAAACGGGTTATAGGGAATTATTCACTCATTGCCTCGCGCCACAGTCGTTCAATCACACGTTGAGCAAGGATCGCCTGCTCTCCTGCAGTTTCAGGAACAGTCTGATTTTGCACACATTCAATAAAATGACGGGCGCAACCGGCAAAACCACGTTGCTCAAGTACACTTTGCCAACCGGCAACCGGGCGGTTAACTACCCCCTGCCCGCGCTCCTCGCGCCACTCGCGCATATCGGTAATGTCCAGCAATGCGCCATCGGTTACCGCCTGCACCCACTCACGCTGACTACCTGCCCGTCGGTGCATACTGGTCGTAATTTGCAGATGCTCAACACTGAAGTGGTGTTCGGCATAGATCATCGCGCCATCATCATTGGTGACCAGCGTCCCGCTTTGCAATTGAGCTTCGCTTCCTGCCAGCCAAAGTGCCGTATCCACCACATGCAGATAATCATCAAGCAGCGTGAAACGCAGATCGTGCGGGCCAACGCTGTCGCTACGATGTTTATCCATACGCAATGATGCCGCCCGGGGCATTTGCTGTTTCAGCTCACGGTAGAGCGGCGAAAAACGGCGGTTGAAACCAACCATCAGGGTTAAGTGCTTACGTGCTGCCAGTTCAACTAACCGCTGGGCATCCTGGAGATTCTCTGCCAACGGTTTATCGACACAGACATGCACGCCAAGATTAAGCAACTCACTGACTACAGCGTAGTGCGATGCGGTGGAAGTATGTATAAACACGGCATCGCATTGTGCCGCCAGCGTCGGGAGCGAATCAGCATAGGGTATACGCCATGTGGTACATACCCGCTCGGCTTTTTCTCGCGTCGGCGACCAGGCTGCTGCCAGCGTCCAGTCTGTTGCCGCCCCCAGAACCGGCAGCCAGGCTTTTTGTGCAATGCCTCCCAGACCTACCACACCAATACGTAATGTCGCCACGGTGTTAGTCTCCCAAATGTGCTAACAGTGAGTCCAGACGTTGCCTGAGCTCCGCCACTTCGCTCTCCAGTAACTCAACCCGCGCGACCAGACCTTCCGCTGGCGTCGCTGGTGCTTCATCGACATCCGCCCGCGGTTGTATATCCCCGCTAAACAGGTGCATAAAGCGGCTTTCACGTTTGCCTGGCTCTCTGGGCAGACGCACCACAAAGGGGCCATCTTCCCGCGCTGCCAATTGTTGCAGGGCATTTTCCACTTCTGCCGTGTCAGAAAATTTATGCATCCTCTCGGCACGGATGCGCAATTCACCCGGCGTTTGCGGTCCACGTAATAGCAGTGTTGTCACCAGCGCGACCTCTGCCGCGCTCAGCTTCAAATCACCAAATTCAGAGTTACAAAAGCGCTGTTCATATTTCGTCACCCGATTACCAAAGCCGCTAACGGTACGCAGATAGTGGCGTTTGACCAGTGCATCCAGTACATCCTGCACCTCGCTTTCACTCAGGTTCATTACCGGTTCACGATTGGTTTTCTGATTACAGGCCATGACGACGCCATTCATCGAGAGAGGATACTGTTCCGGTGTCGTAACCTGTTTTTCCAACAGGCTACCAATTACCCGAGCTTCTACGGCGGAGAGTTGATATTTCATTGATACTCCTTAACGACCAGGGGTCCACTGTTGCGCGGTTAATGCCGTTAATACATGGTCACGCCATTGCCCGTCGATTAACAGATACGCTTTTGCATATCCCTCTTTTTCGAACCCTAGCCGTGCCAGCAGACCGCCACTGCGTTTATTATGCGGCATGTAATTGGCCATAATGCGGTGGATATGTTGCGTGCGTTGCATATAGCGGATGGCGGCGGTCAACGCCTCAAACATTAACCCCTTGCCTTGCCATTTTTGCCCGATGGAATAGCCAAGATAGCAGGCGTGAAAGGAGCCGCGCACGACATTAGAAAAGTTTGCCACGCCGATTATCTCCTTCTCCTCAGGATCGAGCAGTGCAAAATAAAAGGCGCTCCCCTGTTTATGGAACTCATTGATCATGCTCAGGCGAGCCTGCCAGCCAGAAGGATAGCAATGACTTTCATCACGCACCGGCTCCCAGGGCTTTAAAAACTGACGGTTTTCGGCGTAATAATCAGCCAAACGCCAGGCATCTCGCTCATGCACCAGGCGAACCACTAATCTGTCTGTGACCAGGCGTACTTTCGGCACGTTATTGCGATAGCCAAACATGCATTACCACTCCTTCCATTGCCCCGTTTTTCAACCCCTGACCTTTACTATACCTGTGCTCAGCCGTCGAGTGAAAACAGCAACATGGCATTTTTGTCTTTCCCTATCATTTTCGATGAAAAGTCTGAATCAAAGCCTGTTTTTGATAAAAAAATATTGTCACCGCGAAGGTAGGAAAAAAGGTGGCGAAGCCGCAGAATAGAATTGTCTTATTTTTTGCGTTCCCGGAGGGGGAAATGGCGCGCATATCGCAGGCACGGAGCCTGGGTAAATATTTCCTGCTTGTCGATAATATGTTGGTCGTGCTTGGCTTTTTCGTCGTCTTCCCGCTCATCTCTATCCGCTTTGTTGATCAGCTTGGCTGGGCCGCCTTGATGGTCGGTATTGCACTCGGATTGCGCCAATTTATTCAGCAGGGGTTAGGTATCTTCGGCGGTGCGATCGCTGACCGCTTTGGTGCTAAACCGCTCATTGTCACCGGTATGTTGATGCGTGCAGGTGGGTTCGCCTCCATGGGCATCGCCCACGAACCCTGGCTATTGTGGCTCTCCTGTATTCTGTCAGGTCTTGGCGGTACGTTATTCGACCCACCGCGTTCGGCGCTGGTAGTGAAACTGGTACGCCGGCGACAGCGCGGACGCTTCTTCTCTTTGCTAATGATGCAGGATAGCGCCGGAGCGGTGATCGGCGCTCTGCTTGGCAGTTGGTTATTGCAATATGACTTTCGTCTGGTCTGCATCGTCGGGGCATTGATTTTTGTGCTCTGCGCGGCTTTTAACGCCATGCTACTGCCAGCATGGAAACTCTCAACGGTAAAAACACCGGTACGCGAAGGGCTAAAACTTGTGCTGCGTGATAAGCGTTTCGTCACCTATGTGCTGACCCTGACAGGCTACTATATGCTGGCAGTACAGGTGATGTTGATGCTGCCGATTATGGTCAATGATATTGCTGGCTCGCCTGCGGCGGTAAAATGGATGTATGCCATTGAAGCTTGCCTGTCGTTGACGCTGCTCTATCCGATTGCACGCTGGAGCGAGAAACGTTTTCGTCTGGAACAGCGCCTGATGGTCGGCCTGTTAGTGATGTCGTTTAGCTTGCTACCGGTGGGGATGGTCGGAACGCTACAGCAACTGTTCACGCTAATATGCACTTTTTATATCGGTTCCATTATTGCTGAACCCGCACGGGAAACACTCGGTGCGGAGCTGGCGGATGCCCGTGCACGCGGCAGCTATATGGGGTTCAGCAGATTGGGGCTCGCCTTTGGCGGCGCACTGGGCTATGCGGGCGGCGGTTGGCTGTTCGATGCCGGGAAAATGAGCAATCAACCAGAGTTACCCTGGATAATGTTGGCGCTTATTGGTCTTGTTACATTCTTTGCACTGTTATGGCAATTTGGTCTGAAACGCATCGAGCCGCAGATGCTGGAGCCTGGCGCCTGAGGGGCGCCTTTTCATTCAGTATTTTCCGCTGGTTTTTCCCCAACGTTTGACCCATGCTACGCTGCGGAAATGAAGCACCTGGCTACGTTGAGGAATTTATGAGAAAGATCATTTTTGCCGCTGCATTAATGCTAAGCGGTGTGCTGGTGGGTTGTAACCAATTGACGCAATACTCCATCAGTGAGCAGGAGATAAACCAGGCGCTGCAAAAACGTAATGACTTTTCCAAAGATATTGGCCTGCCTGGGGTGGCGGATGCACACATTGTGTTACGCAATCTGGCCAGTGAAATCGGCCGGGAAGAGCCAAACAAGGTGACGCTCACTGGCGATGCAAATCTCGATCTGAGCTCTCTTTTTGGTAACCAAAAAGCCACTATGAAGCTGAAACTTAAAGCGCTGCCGGTTTTTGACAAAGAGAAAGGGGCTATTTTCTTACAAGAGATGGAAGTGGTAAATGCCACTGTTGCGCCGGAAAAAATGCAGCCCGTGCTGCAAACCCTGCTGCCCTATCTTAATCAGTCTCTGCGCAACTATTTCAATCAGCGTCCGGCTTATGTGTTGAAAGAGGATAGCAGCAAAGGTGAAGCCCTGGCGAAGCGCTATGCCAAAGGCATTGAAGTGAAACCCGGCGAGATTATTATCCCCTTGACCGACTAAATATCTTTTTCCACACACCTTCTCCATACGGGAGAAGGTGTGTATCGCCTGCCCCTCAAAGCGCGGGTTAAATTTGCAGAAAAAGGTGCAAACGAAAACGTTTCCCTTTATGCTTTGTGCCCGGCAAAAACTCGCCCTTCACCCAGCCGGAGCAACTCAATGACCGCACAAAATCAGGTTTTAAAAATCCGCCGTCCGGACGACTGGCACGTCCACTTACGCGATGGTGATATGTTAAAAACCGTGGTGCCATGGACTAGCGAAACTTACGCCCGCGCCATTGTCATGCCAAATCTTGCGCCTCCGGTAACCACCGTTGATGCTGCGCGTGCGTATCGCCAGCGCATTCTCGACGCAGTACCCGCCGGGCATGATTTTACACCACTGATGACCTGCTATCTCACCGATAGCCTTAATCCCGATGAGGTTGAACGCGGCTTCAGGGAACAGGTATTCACCGCAGCAAAACTCTACCCGGCCAATGCCACCACTAATTCGAGTCATGGGGTAACCAGCATTGATGCCATCATGCCAGTGCTGGAACGCATGGAAAAATTGGCAATGCCGCTGCTTATTCACGGCGAAGTGACTGATGCCGACATTGATATTTTCGATCGTGAAGCACGCTTTATCGAAACGGTAATGGAGCCGCTACGTCAACGCCTGCCGGAACTGAAAGTGGTGTTTGAACATATCACCACCAAAGACGCGGCTGAGTATGTCCGTGATGGTAATGAGCGACTGGCGGCCACCATCACCCCCCAACATCTGATGTTTAACCGTAACCATATGCTGGTAGGCGGCGTGCGACCGCATCTCTATTGCCTGCCAATCCTTAAGCGTAATATCCACCAGCAGGCGCTTCGTGAACTGGTGGCCAGCGGCTTTGAACGCGCCTTCCTCGGTACCGACTCTGCACCCCATGCAAGACATCGCAAAGAGGCGAGTTGCGGCTGTGCTGGTTGCTTTAATGCCCCTACGGCTCTTGGTTGCTATGCAACGGTATTTGAAGAACTGAATGCGCTCCAGCATTTCGAGGCGTTCTGCTCGCTAAATGGCCCCCGCTTCTATGGTCTGCCTGTTAACGAATCCTTTATTGAGTTAGTGCGCGAAGAGGACACTGTGCCTGAGACGATTGCTCTGACTGAAGATACGTTAGTCCCCTTCCTGGCGGGCGAAAAAATGGCCTGGCGTATCAAACGCTAATTTTTTGTGGCCCCCTGTTGTAAAGTTATCTACCAGGCTGTATAAATATACAGTAAATTATACAGGGGGCTGTTATGCGCATTGAAGTGACTATCGCCAAAACCACACCTTTACCACCGGGTGCTATCGATGCACTGGCGGGTGAATTATCACGTCGGCTAAACAATAATTATCCCGATAGTGAAAATAAAATCACGGTTCGTTATGCCGCTGCGAATAATCTTTCGGTACTGGGCGGTGCAAAAGAAGATAAAGAACGCATTACTGAAATTTTGCAAGAAACCTGGGAAAGCGCCGACGATTGGTTTATCAGAGATTAAATTCCCTTTAAGTTGTGCTTATTGCCGGGTCGCCCCGGCTTTTTTGTTGTTTTTTTAAACAGGCCGTTAAATTCAAACAATTATAATAAAAATTAATGATTAAGATTACGTTCTCTTATTCAGAAAAATCAAAAAAGAGAATAAAAGGGTTGTAGGGCATTTATTTGTTCGATCTTATTGCTCATTTGTTGGTATACTGAATAAGCTTCAAAAAAACACGCATTGAACCTCGAAAGCCGTTGTCTATTAAATAAACACGCAATATGGGGGATATGATGGTCAAGAATAATGAAGTCATTCAGACTCATCCGCTGGTTGGATGGGACATCAGCACCGTAGACAGCTACGACGCGCTGATGCTTCGGCTGCACTACCAGACCCCAAACCGTGCCGCTCAGGAAGAAACAGAGGTTGGCCAGACGTTGTGGTTAACGACTGATGTCGCCCGCCAGTTTATATCAATTCTTGAAGCGGGTATTGCCAAAATTGAATCTGGCGATTACCAGGAAGATGAGTACCGCAGGCATTAGTAATAATGCCCAACCGAAACTCAACAGGCACCCTCCAGGGTGCCTCATTTATTTCTACCCTTGTATAACGCCTCCAGGTTATTTACCCTCCTGAAGAACGCATTCGCCTGGAGTAAAGTATGACATACGATTTCATTATTATCGGCAGCGGTTCTGTTGGCGCAGCGGCAGGCTATTATGCCACCCGCGCCGGCTTAAAAGTACTGATGACCGATGCCCATATCCCCCCGCACCAGGAAGGCAGCCATCATGGCGATACGCGTCTCATTCGTCATGCTTATGGTGAAGGAGAAAAATATGTGCCGCTGGTATTACGTGCCCAGACATTGTGGGAACAACTGGCGGTAGAAAGTGGTGAAGCCGTGTTTGAGCGCACCGGAGTTATCAATATTGGCCCTGCGGATTCGCAATTTCTGGCGAATGTGGCCCAAAGCGCTGAGCAATATCATCTGGCGATAGAAAAACTCGACGCACAAGCGCTTATGTCACGTTGGCCCGAAATTCGCGTAGACGACGACTATATAGGCTTGTTTGAAGCGAACTCTGGCGTGCTCCGTAGTGAGCTGGCTGTAAAAAGCTGGATACGTCTGGCGCAGGAAGCCGGTTGTGCGCAGCTATTTAACTGCCCCGTCACCGCCCTGCATCACACGCAGGAGGGAGTGACTATCGAAACCGCTGAAGGCACATTCACCGGCAAGAAAGCGCTGGTGAGCGCGGGAACCTGGGTGCGCAAGTTGCTTCCGCAGTTGCCCGTACAACCGGTTCGTAAAGTCTTTGCCTGGTTTCAGGCTGATGGTCGTTACAGCAGCAAAAATCGGTTTCCCGCTTTTACCGGCGAAATGCCTAATGGCGAGCAATATTATGGTTTCCCGGCAGAAGATAATGAGCTAAAAATTGGCCGACATAACGGCGGGCAGCTTATTACTGAACCCCAGCAGCGGACTCCCTTTGGCACGCAAGCCGGGGATGGTTCTGAGTGTTTTAGCTTCCTGCGGAAATTTCTGCCGGGTATCGGTGGTTGCCTGTATGGAGCATCCTGCACTTACGATAACTCCCCGGATGAAGACTTTATTATTGACGCACTGCCCGGGCATCCGGATACCCTGATAATCAGTGGGCTAAGCGGTCACGGTTTTAAGTTTGCCTCAGTGTTGGGGGAAATTGCGACTTGCTTTGCGCAAAATGAAAAGAGCGAGTTTGATCTCTCTCCCTTCGCACTGTCACGTTTTACCGATTAAATTTTCAGCGACCCGACAACGGGTCGCCTATATATTACATATCTTCTTCTTCATTCTTTGAATAAAGAACCGCCGATTAAACTTCTTCATTTATATTTACCATGACCTCATTACTCTCTATTTTTATATTTTAAGGTAATAACACATAACCACTGACAAAAAATGACATTAGTTGAAATAACTATAGTTAAAACACAAAAAATCTGAATAAGATTTTGTAATAAGATCTTCACCTTAAGGCAGGTCATACGCCGTCTTCGAGAAATCCCCCTCGAATAGATTGAATGTATCATGCGAAGGTTTCTCAAATTTTATGAACATGTAAAAATATCGTACTAATTTATTAATTTTGAGTTGCATTATTATTTTTGTAACGTCATTTTAGGCTCAAGTTAATTATCGACGGTTGATAATCATGCAATGGCGTAATTCCCCTGCTCGCTATGGTTTTATTTCGATGACGCTACACTGGCTGATCGCTCTCGTGGTTTATGGCATGTTTGCCTTAGGCTTGTGGATGGTGACGCTCAGTTATTACGATGGTTGGTATCATCAGGCGCCGGAGTTGCATAAAAGTATCGGTGTTTTATTAATGCTGGGTCTGGTCATACGCGTTGTCTGGCGACATATCTCGCCTCCTCCGTCCTCGTTGAAGAGCTATAGCCGCATAACACGAATTAGCGCGACGGTAGCACATATCGCGCTCTACTTGTTGCTGTTCGGCATTGTTATCAGTGGCTATTTGATCTCCACTGCCGATGGCAAGCCTATTAGCGTATTTGGACTTTTTGAACTCCCTGCGACCCTGGCTGACGCTGGCTCACAGGCTGATCTCGCCGGAAATATTCATCTGTGGTTGGCATGGAGCGTGGTCGTGCTCTCTGTTTTGCACGCCCTGGCCGCTTTAAAACACCACTTTATCGACAAAGACGTCACTCTCAAGCGCATGCTGGGAAAATCGTCATCTGACTCTGGAGCATAAAATGAAAAAAATCCTGCCGGGATTGACTCTCGCCTCGCTACTCTTTGCAACCGGAACTGCCGTCGCTGCAGATTATAAAATCGACAAAGAGGGACAACACGCCTTTGTTAACTTCCGCATTCAGCATCTGGGTTATAGCTGGGTCTATGGAACATTTAAGGACTTTGACGGCACCTTTAGTTTTGATGAAGCAAACCCGTCATCCGATAAAGTTAATGTCACCATTAATACCAATAGCCTGGATACCAATCACGCCGAGCGTGATAAACACCTGCGTAGCGCGGATTTCCTGAATGTAGCGAAGTTCCCACAGGCGACATTCACTTCGACTGAAGTTAAAAAGGACGGAGAGGGTCTGGATGTCACGGGTAATCTGACGCTTAATGGCGTTACCCGGCCAATCACACTCGATGCAAAACTGATCGGTCAGGGTGACGATCCATGGGGCGGCGTACGTGCGGGATTTGAAGCTACAGGGAAAATTAAGTTGAAAGACTTTAATATCACCACCGATCTTGGCCCGGCCTCACAGGAAGCTGAACTTATTATTTCGGTAGAAGGTGTGCGTCAGAAGTAAGTAGTCTGCGCCCGATAGCGCTGTGCCATCGGGCTATTACCCACTCGCTTATTCCGGGTCAGGAATACCCAGTCTGGTATTCAGACGTCCCCGGGATTTGTTGAAAATTTTATTGCCATTTTCGCGTCCGGCACGGAGTCTACGCTGCTCTTCCTCCGGCAATTGGCTCTCTTCCTTGCACTGCTCACTGCAGCAGCCATTAAATTTTTCGGCACAGGCCGGGCACTGAATAAATAACAAGTGACAGCCGTCATTACTGCAATTGGTATGTGAATCGCAGGGCGCGCCACACTGATGACAATGCGCAATCACATCATTTGAGATTCGCTCGCCCATACGCTCGTCAAAGACAAAGTTTTTACCAATAAAGCGTACCGGTAAACCCTGCTCACGTGCGCGACGCGCATACTCAATAATGCCACCTTCAATGTGCCACACTTTGTTAAAACCATTATGTTTCATCCAGGCGCTGGCTTTTTCACAGCGGATACCACCAGTGCAATACATAACGATTTTTTTATCTTTATGCTCCTGCATCATCTCGACGGCTTTCGGCAATTGTTCGCGAAAAGTATCGGCAGGAATTTCCAGCGCACCATCAAAATGACCCACTTCATATTCATAGTGATTACGCATGTCGATAAAAATGGCTTCGGGATCGTCCAGCATGGCATTTACTTCTGCCGCTTTTAGGTAGTTGCCGACATCGCTCGCATCAAATGTCTCATCTTCAATACCGTCGGCAACAATGCGCTCACGCACTTTCATTCTTAACACCCAGAAAGACTTACCATCGTCATCAATCGCAGTATTAAGACGCAACCCTGCCAGCGCGGGGTCAAAAGCGTACAGAAAATCGCGGAATGCCGTGAGCTGATTTTGCGGCACGCTGACCTGTGCGTTAATCCCCTCGTGGGCGAGATAAACACGACCAAACACATTCAGACGCGTAAAAGCCTGATAGAGCTCATCGCGCGTTGCATGCGGGTTAGCAATAGAGAAATATTTATAAAACGATACCGTGATGCGCGGCTCGGTTTCAGCGAGCATACGGGCTTTTAATTCATCATTGGCGATGCGGTTGTGTAACACTGGCATGGTGTACGGTCCTGCAAGAGTGGAGTAGTAAAAAACGGCGGCATCATAAAGCAATTACTGATAATTTACATCCCCATATTTTGCGCTACATTTTCTCACATTCTTATTATCAAGGTACAACAATTGCCGACAAAATAGCCGTTCCGCGCGTGTTGATTTTGGCAAACTCCGAAAAAATGCGAGAATACAGGGAATTGTTGCTTAAAACAGGACAGACATGACGCAGTTACCTAAATTTTCCACATCGCTCCTTCATCCTCGTTATTGGTTGACCTGGCTAGGGATCGGCTTGCTGTGGTTAGTTGTTCAGCTCCCTTATCCCCTTCTCTATCGAATGGGCCGTGGCATCGGTCACATGGCACAGCGCCTGATGAAACGCCGCGTGCAGATAGCGGAGCGTAATCTGGAGCTCTGCTTTCCTCACATGGGCACTGAAGAACGCCGGCAAATGGTGCGGAAAAATTTCGAATCCGTCGGTATGGGGTTACTGGAAACTGGCATCGCCTGGTTCTGGTCCGATCGTCGTATGCTGCGCTGGATGGATGTCACAGGCTTTGAGTATGTCAGGCAGGTTCAGGCACAGGGACGCGGCATTCTGCTAATTGGCGTCCATTTTTTGACGCTGGAGATCGGTGCCCGCATGTTTGGTTTAAACGAACCCGGTATCGGTGTTTATCGCCCTAATGATAATCCGGTGATTGATCTGCTGCAAACCTGGGGACGTATGCGCTCGAATAAGAGCATGCTCGATCGTAAAGATTTAAAAGGCATGATCCGCGCGCTAAAAGGGGGAGAAGTGGTCTGGTATGCCCCGGACCATGACTACGGCCCGCGAGCCAGTGTCTTTGCCCCTTTCTTTGCCGTTGAGCAGGCTGCCACCACATCCGGCACCTGGATGCTGGCTCGCATGTCGCAAGCATGTATCGTGCCTTTTGTTCCGCGCCGTAAACCCGACGGCAAAGGCTATGAATTAATCATGCTGGAACCGGAATGTAATCCACCGTTGGACGATACGGAAACCACCGCAGCGTGGATGAACAAAGTAGTGGAGCACTGTATCATGATGGCTCCCGAGCAATATATGTGGTTGCATCGGCGCTTTAAAACTCGCCCTAAGGGGACACCATCCCGTTATTGAATACCCTAAGCCCGTGATGCGGGCTTTTTTCTGGGCGAGCACCGAAGAATAGTGCTGTTTATTGTTATTTACCCGACACACAACCTGAGATGCCCAGCTAAAGCGATGAAGGCGAATGGCTGGCAAGAGTCGCAACGGATGGTCATTAAGGCAGGCGGCTGATTTTTTCTTATTAAGACTTGCAGAATCTGAGATTCAACTATTCTTTCCCTGAGTACCTCGTCAAACCACAGGGAGAAAACTGATGACAATGTACGCGACACTCGAAGAGGCTATTGATGCCGCGCGTGAAGAGTTTCTTGCCAATAGTTCCGGCGCTGGCGAAGAAGATACCAACGTCCAACAATTCAATGTCCAGAAATATATTCTGCAGGATGGCGATATCATGTGGCAGGCTGAATTTTTTGCCGATGAAGAAGAATCAGGCGAATGTTTACCCTTCCTCAGTGGTGAAGCTGCCCAGAGTGTATTTGATGGTGATTACGATGTCATCGAAATAAGCCAGGAGTGGCAAGACGAAAATACCTTACATGAGTGGGATGAAGGTGAATTTCAGCTTGAACCCTCTCTCGATACCGAAGAGGGTCAGGCAGCAGCAGATGAGTGGGATGACGAACGCTAATTATTCGTAGGGACCATGATGTGCATCCAGTGGCAATAACAGCGTGTCAAATACCAGCGAAAAGGGGAGATCCAGCACGGTAATATAGCGCCATGCTGAGTCGCGAACATCCCACTGCACACCGGGATAATACTGATTGCCATGCCCCTGGCCTGGTATCGTTCGGCTGATAATACTGCCGCAACCACTCAGCAGATACGCCATCATCACTACTGCTATTACCCTCACCTGCTACCTCTCATCATACAGGGCAAAAAAAATACCGGCATTCAGGCCGGTATTTTCCTTAATGTCGGCTTATTTTGCCTTTAACGCCAGCGGGTTAAGCTTCAGCGCTTCATAGTCGTTTACCCAGGAGTGATATCTCTCTGGAGCTGACCATACACGATAGTGCAACCGGGACATGGTTACCGGATCGCTTAGCAGCACGAGGCGGCGCTCACGATTAAGCTTTTCAGGCGTCTCATTGAGCGCCTGCTCAACGTGACGATCGCGGGCAATCTCCAGCACATGACTTGCACGGTGGCGAGCCGTTGCCATCGCCGTTGCCAGCGCATTGAAAGAGGGATTAAACACCGCGTGCATAAATCCATCTTTCACCGACCGCGCACGGTTCAGCTCAAGGAAATTATCGGTGTCCACCAGAACCTGCGGCGGCGAGTACTCTTCCGGGATAAGAAATAACTTCCAGCGCTTTGTGCGAAGTCCCACTGTCGAACGGCTTGAGATCACCGAAACAAATGGCGAGAGAATCAGCGAGAAGACGATCGGTGCCAGCCAGAACAGGAAACGCAGATCCAGCCAGGCCATACCCACCGCCCACACCAGCCCCAGCAAGAGCTGAGAGCCATGGCGCATGAACGCTTCCCCCCAGGGCGTGGAGTCATCATCACGCTGTGGTGAATTCCATACCACTTCCCAGCCGAGGAATGCGCTGACCACAAATACGGTGTGGAACAGCATACGCACCGGCGCCAGTAGCACCGAGAACAGCACTTCCAGCAGCAAGGAGAGCGTGACGCGGAAAAAGCCGCCATACTCTTTTGGCCCTTTACACCATACGAGAATGATGCTCAACAACTTCGGCAAGAACAACAGCACCATGGTGGAAGCGAAAAGCGCAATCGCCAGCTCAGGACGCCACTGTGGCCACACCGGGAATAACTGGCGCGGTTGCAGAAAATACTGCGGCTCGGTCAGCGCGTGCACCACCTGCAACGCCGTTGATAGCGCAAGAAACATAAACCACAACGGCGCGGAAAGGTAAGACATCACACCAGTCAGGAACACCGCACGGTGCACCGGATGCATCCCTTTGACCAGGAAAAGGCGGAAATTCATCAGGTTACCATGACACCAGCGGCGGTCACGTTTCAGTTCATCAAGCAGGTTTGGCGGAAGCTCCTCATAGGAACCCGGCAGATCGTAAGCAATCCATACCCCCCAACCCGCGCGACGCATTAGCGCGGCTTCCACAAAGTCGTGGGAGAGAATAGAACCGGCAAAAGAACCCTCACCGGGCAGTGGCGCCAACGCGCAATGCTCAATAAAAGGCTTCACACGAATAATCGCATTGTGGCCCCAGTAGTGAGATTCCCCGAGCTGCCAGAAGTGCAAGCCTGCGGTAAACAGCGGCCCGTATACGCGGGTGGCGAACTGCTGACAGCGCGCATAGAGCGTATCCATACCAGATGCTTTTGGCGATGACTGGATGATGCCGGCATTTGGATTGGCTTCCATCAAGCGCACCAACCCCGTCAGACACTCGCCACTCATTACCGAGTCAGCATCCAGCACGACCATATAGCTGTACTGGCTGCCCCAGCGACGGCAGAAATCATCAATATTACCGCTTTTGCGTTTCACGCGGCGGCGGCGGCGACGATAGAAAATTTGCCCCTCGCCCTGTACTTCGGCAATCAGCTCCATCCAGGCTTTTTGCTCAGCGACGCAAATATCCGGATCGTAGCTATCGCTCAGGATGTAGACATCGAAGTGCTGCTGCTGCCCGGTAGCTTTCACCGACTCCCAGGTCGCACGCAGGCCAGCGAACACACGATCAACATCTTCGTTGCAGATCGGCATGATTAACGCAGTACGGTGCGCCGGGTTGAGTGGCTCGTCTCCCACCGTAGAAGCCGAAATACTGTACTTATCTCGCCCTATCAGCAGTTGCAGAAAGCCCATCAGCGCAGTCCAGAACCCTGCCGAAACCCAACAGAACAACACGGCAAAGAGAATGAGGATGCCTGTTTGCAACACATATGGCAGCAGTTGCATAAAGGAGACCCACAGATCCTGGCCTGCCATATCCGTTGGATTAATTAACGCCCAGCCTTGATATGGCAGGATGGTTTTCATATACCAGGTCGCGACGACTGTTTGCGCCAGCGTCAGCAATAGCAGGATATAACGACGAATTGTCCCAACAGTACGCCATTGCTGCTCATGGGCCTGCTCCTCTTTAGTCAGGCGCGCAAGGTAACGCGGCGGGATATCTCGCCCACGCAGTCGATCCCAAAAGCGCCCAATTGGGTTAGTACGCCAGGGATCGGGAAACATCGAAGAGCGCTTCGCTTTAGGCATCGCCTGCAGTTGTGCTCGCCCCTCATCATCTTTAATAAGCTGACCCTCGGCCAGAGAGTCCGGCCAGCTATGTTCCAGACGTGCGGTTACCGACCCCAGCGGTGAATCATCATCACGCTGCCAGTCCGTATGTTCTGCATCCAGCGCCTTATGCACGCTGAGGATACTGTCAGTCGGCAATGCCGCCTTCTCTGCATCCGTCAACGGCAAGGCATTAATATACTCAGTTGTCTTATTCATTGGCAGGTAGCTGATAGCTCCAGGTTTCACTCAGGGTCTGATCGGCATTTACCAGCGCTGCGCGCATATCCGTCGTTTTCTTCGCATCCTTGACTTTCACACGCAACATTAAACGCCAACCTTGCGTCACTGGATTATAGCGGACCGTGTTTTCCACGATTTCGCCGTTATCGCCAATGCTCGCTTGCGCTGTAATCGGGGTCTCCTTCGGCAGTTTTTTCATATCCTGACCGGTGAAGTCCACCACAAACGCAATCGTACCGTCTGGCTGACGGATAAGGTTCGACTGTTTCACATCGCCCGCGGAGCGACGCGTCTGCATAACCCAGGCATTATCTGGTGCATGCAGCTTGTCTTCGTCACGGCTGAAGGTAACGGTATATTTGAAGTTCATCTCTTTACCGGCTTCCGGCAACTGATCCGGTGTCCAATAAGCCACGATATTATCGTTCGTTTCATCATTGGTGGGGATTTCGACCAGCTCTACCTTGCCTTTGCCCCACTCGCCTTTCGGGGTAACCCATGCACTTGGGCGCAGATCGTAGCGATCGTCGATATCTTCAAAACGGGAGAACTGGCGACCACGCTGCAACAAACCAAAGCCCTGCGGGTTTTCCATCGCGTAGCTGCTGACTGCCAGATGTTTCGGATTGTTCAGCGGACGCCAGATCCACTCTCCGTTGCCGGCCAGCATTGAGAGACCATTAGAGTCGTGCAGCTCAGGGCGATAATTGGTTGCGGGTGACGGCTGGGATGGGCCAAACAGGAACATACTGGTCAGCGGCGCAACACCCAGTTTGCCGACTTTATCACGCAGATAAACTTTCGACTGCACATCAACGACCGTATCGCGACCGGGGATAATGACAAAACGGTAAGCACCTGTCGCGCGCGGAGAGTCCAGCAGTGCATAGATAGTCAGGCGTTTATCTGTAGGTTTCGGTCGCTCGATCCAGAACTCACGAAAGCGAGGAAACTCTTCACCGGAGGGCAACGCCGTATCGATGGCAAGGCCACGGGCAGAAAGGCCATAAACCTGACCTGCGCCGATCACACGGAAGTAACTCGCACCCAACATGCTGACAATTTCATCATTTTTATCTTTACTATTAATGGGATAGAGAACTTTGAAGCCCGCAAAGCCAAGATCTTTTACGGTATCTTTATCGTGCTGGACATTACCAAAATTGAAATAATCCGGGTTGTATTTGATTTTGCGCACACTTGTCGCGGTAACTTCATTAATTGTCACCGGCGTGTCGAAGTACATGCCCTGATGATAAAATTCGAGCTTAAACGGGGTCTTGATCGCGTTCCAGTAGGCTTTGTCGTGTTTAAATTGGATCTGCTGATAGTCCGCGTATTTCATCTCACGAAACACAGAGGGCAGGTTGCTCTTGGGTGCTTCGTAGCTTTTGCCGGCCAGGGATTGTGCCTGTTTTGCTACATCGTCAATAGAAAAGGCCCAGCCTGAGGACGTATATAGTGACAACAGGACTGCGGCACCTACCCAACGCATTTTCATCATTCGTAATTTAGGTTTCATAATAACTAAGCACTTCCCCCTTTGTGTGCTTAAATCGATCCGATCCATTTTAATGGAAATTCTGGCATTCCGACAACTGAATCCCTGTATTGTTCAGCCTGCTGGCTCAGTGAATAAGCAAATAAAACTAATCTCTTAACGTATTTGCAGGCTTATCCTGGAGACACCATATCGGACTTAGTGTAGGGTTGGTTTCGCATGTAACCATCATTTGTCCTTATGGATAAGACGAATAGTCTGAGAATCCACGGTAATCTATGACCAACACGCCAACTCAACGCGAATTTTTTCTTGATTCCATCCGCGCGTGGCTAATGCTGCTCGGGATCCCTTTTCATATCTCATTGATCTACTCCAGCCATATGTGGCATGTAAACAGTGTCTCCCCCTCGTTGGGACTCACGTTGTTTAATGATGCAATCCATGCGTTTCGAATGCAGGTTTTTTTTGTTATATCAGGCTACTTCTCCTACATGCTCTATTTACGCTATCCACTAAAACATTGGTGGAAAGTGCGTGTCGAGCGCGTCGGTATACCGATGCTGACAGCGATTCCGCTACTCACTTTACCGCAGTTTATCATGTTGCAATATGTGAAAGGTAAAACGGCAGAGTGGCATACGCTTAGCGCCTATGACAAATTTAATACCCTGGCCTGGGAGCTGATTTCTCATTTATGGTTTTTATTAGTATTGGTCATATTAACGACAGTAAGCATGTGGTTGTTCAAAATAATTAAAAATCATGCTGCCCGCTTTCCGGGAACCATTTCCCTGCGTTCGCTCTCTCTCTGGTTTCTGGTAATCGGTCTGGCCTGGGCCGCGATTCGTCGTGCAATTTTTATCCTCTATCCGGAAATATTGCGTGACGCGCTGTTTAATTTTGTCGTGATGCAATCACTGTTTTATATCCCCTTTTTCCTGCTTGGCGCCCTGGCCTTTATTTCCCCCCGATTGAAAGCGTTGTTTACGACGCCCTCTCTCTGGTGTGCCGTGGGTTCGCTACTGGCTTTCACCGCCTATCTTCTCAATCAGCGCTACGGTAGCGGCGATGGCTGGATGTATGAAACCGAATCAGTTATCACCATGCTAATGGGGCTCTGGATGGTCAATGTCGTCTTCTCACTTGGCCACCGGCTGTTGAACTTTAAGTCGGCGCGTGTCACCTATTTTGTCAACGCATCGCTCTTTATTTATCTGGTGCACCACCCGTTAACACTCTTTTATGGCGCCTGGATAACACCACATATTCACTCCAATTTACTCGGATTCATCACCGGGCTGGTGTTTGTCATTGGTGTGGCGGTGGTTTCGTATGAGGTGCATTTGCGCATTCCACTGTTACGTTTCCTCTTTTCTGGTAAACCGCTATCAACTGAGGCCAAAAGCAAGGCTCTCGTCAGGTAATCCCAGGTTGCTCTGCCTCAGAGCAACCACTCTACCGGTAACCAGTAGACCAGCCGCACCAGCAACCGTTGCCAGAAACGTGTGTGCGGCTCCTTTTTCAGGATAACCTCTTTGCCATCTTGCTCTTCTACCCAATTGACACGACCAAAGCGATCTAGGCGTAATTTCCAGGTAATATCGCGTTGGCTACGCAAAAACCGATGATGGATACGCTGAGCAAGCACATCACTTTCAATGACAAACCCCATTTCTGTATTCAATGTTGCTGAGCGGGGATCGAAATTAAACGAACCTATAAACACCTTCTCTTCATCAATGCTGAATGTTTTCGCATGCAAGCTGGAACCTGAGTTACCAGTTAGCCCCCGATCATGAACGGGATGGGCTTCGCTACTGGTCGGCTTCAATTCGTAGAGCTCAATACCGTGACGCAGTAGTTTTTTGCGCCAGCGGGCATAGCCAGCATGAACGACAGAAACATCATTCGCCGCAAGCGAGTTGGTGAGAATCGCAATCTTAACCCCTTTGCGCGCCAGTTGTAATAACATTGCAACGCCAGCACGACCTGGGACAAAATAAGCAGAAATAATATCGATCTGCTTTTCGGGTTTTCCCATCATATTCAGCAGACGTTGTGGTAAAAGCGTATGCTCGCGCGCTTTCCCCTGCCCTTTGCGCGGGTCGTCACTCAGTAAGCGGGTCTTCGCCCATAATAATGGTAAATTTCTGCTTTCAAGCTGATTCACAAACTGGCTGGATTCCAGTTTATTCATATAACGTACGGCGGTGGTGTCCTGCCGCCAGCTATCGGGCAAGCGAATGCGCTCAGCCAGTTCCTCCCGGGAAAGATCCAGTACGCTATGTAATGTCGATACCGATGCTGAATTCCAGTAACGCGCGAAATCTTCCGCGACATCCGCAACAACCGGACCAATAGCCATCACGTCCAGATCGGTAAACAAAGGTTCTTCGCCAGCGCCAAAATAAGCATCACCGATGTTTCGTCCGCCGACCAGCGTCACGACGCCATCAATGGTGAAGCTTTTATTATGCATACGCCGATTGAGCCGCGCGAAATCAGTGAGATAACCCAGCGCACGAAGCGTACGAAACGAGAAAGGATTAAACAGACGAACTTCGATATTTGCATGGCTATCGAGCTGACGCAGTACCGAATCCATACCAGTCGTGTTGTTGTCGTCCAGCAGTAAACGGACATGAACGCCCCGATCTGCCGCCGCCAGCAGAGCCAGTAATAACAAGCGACCAGACATATCGTCTTCCCAGATGTAATACTGCACATCCAGCGTATGTTCAGCTAATTCGGCCAGACGGTAGCGCGCCGCAAAAGCATCGAGGCTGTCATCTAAAACATATAACCCGCAAAGGCCAGGATGCGCGGCACATACGGGCGCGATAGCGCGCCCGAGCCGGGTATCACTCTGCAGGGTCCCCACCTCGTTGGGTGAGTAAGCGTTGATAGAGTCGGGTATTTTCATCGTCATAACAGACAAAGTATATCTGTCTTAGATGAGGATGCGTGGTTAGATAATCCGAAACGGTGTTCACCGCGATTTCCGCCGCCGCTGGTTTCGGATATCCATATACGCCAGTACTAATAGCCGGAAACGCCACCGTGGTATATCCATTGGCTTCAGCAAGTTTCAGACTGTTGCGGTAAGCATCTTCCAGCAGCCGGGATTCATGTTCACTCCCACCCCGCCAGACAGGCCCAACAGTATGGATAACTGCTTTAGCGTTTAAATTCCCGGCGGTAGTGATCACTGCGTGTCCTGTGGGACACTCCCCTTGTTGTTCTCGCACTTGTTTGCACGCTGCCAGCAGCGCAGGCCCGGCCGCCCGATGGATTGCGCCATCCACACCGCCACCACCCAGCAGAGATGAGTTCGCGGCATTAACAATGACATCAACGTTAAGGGTGGTGATATCCCCTTGTAATACTTGCATACGGGATTGCATTACGCCTCCTTGACTAGCCAGTTAACCATTTACCACATAAGTGTATCCTGGCTTTGGAGGAATAGCGGATAAGGTAATGTAGGTTAACGTGAGGTGATCTGTTCAGTTGGCCACTGCTGAGCCAGGTGTAGTGATTTACCGTCTGACACGGTCACCACGACTTTCACCTTATCTTTCGGCGAGATGTTGAGACTCAAATGCGAGAGCGTTGCAGGTTGATTGGCAGCAAGAGTGATGGTGTTGCGCTGCCGACTGCGGCTAACGCCAGCTGCACCTTCGCGCTCGGCAATAATTTGCACCTGGCAGACGCAATCCTGCGTCACTATAACTTGCGGCGTAATGGTATAGACCTCCCCCTGTTGGGAAGTCGCAAATGTGATCTGGCTGGATATAGCAGCAAACAGCAGGAGCGAATGCACAATTCCTCCAACGAAAAGTCACTCTACGAAGAAAACAGGGCCGCAGCCCTGTTTTCTTGCCGGATATCAGTATTGATTAGCTGTGGCGTTGTTGCCAAAACCATTCTGATGAACGGTAACCGTCGAACCAGAAGCTGTCTGATTTACCAGTGCGCCGTTTCCTGCACCGTACTGGCTCACAGCAACCACGGAGTCACGGCTATTCCATTGATCGACTGTGGCGTTGTTGCTGACGCCATTTTGCAGTACATCAATGGTGCTGTCGTCAGAACCCTGGCCGACATCCGCAGCATTGCTGGCGCCGTACTGGGTAACGGTCAATTCAGAATCACGGGCATTCGTTTGCAGCGCCAGGGCAGCGTTAGCAGTACCATATTGGTAAATGCTCAGTTCAGAATTCGGCGCACCATAACCACCACCGTGGCCATACTGCGGGATGCTGCCTGCAAATGCGCTTGCTGAGATGACGAATGCTGCTAAAGTTGCCACTTTGATAAACTTCATGATAAACCCCCATCGGATTGATTTAATTATCGCTAAGCGCCTAGCGTTGAACAACGCGAATGGCCATTTGCGATTGTCGTTGCACTACAACAGCCGTTTTCTGGGTACCATACTGCGTAATGTTTGCCCGGTTACCCGAACCTTTTTGGATAATCATCGCGGTATTGCCATATGCCCCTTGTGTAATACTCGCGTCGTTGGCACTGCCACTCTGCGCGATATATGCAAGGTTATAACTCCCTGTTTGATTTATTTTTGCGTTATTCCTGCTTCCTTCCTGTGAAATAACACTGAGTAATTTCGAACCCGCTTGATTAATCTGCGCATTATTATTTGATCCTTGTTGTCCAATAATGGCAGATTGATTATATGCAGCCTGATTCAATTCATTAACCGCCAGATTATATTCCGAATTCGCCAGATCATAACCCGCCGCGGTCGCAATTCCGGGGATACCCAGCATTGTTAACACCATAAATAACATTTTGTTTTTCATGTTGTCGCCACCACGCTGGTAAAACGTCTATTTAGATTGTGTTTTCGACGCTGTTAACATTAATTTCATTTTGTTAATCCCGCGTTACAAAGAAGATTATGCGCCGACGTAAAATAAAATATCTCACCCGCGAGTGGGATTTTAACGTTTACGCTCACCCCAAAGCATTATCTTATTTTAAAACACATAAAATGCCTTTATTAATAAAAAAGATGATGTTTTGCAGTAATGCTATTTACATATTAAAAAAATATTCTTGCCAGCCTCAGCTGCCTGCCGGGCCCCTCAAGCAGATTTTTTTTGAAAACTGATGACATCGACATGTTTTGCCTTCGCAAAAGAGCAATTCATCAGTTATATGATATTTTCTGCGACTAATTAGTGACTTCACTGCATGGGAGTTTATATAATTTATTGAAAAACATAGAAATAAAATTAAAAAATAATCATTGATATTGTACAAAATATTTTAAATGTACAATATTCTCAGAAAGAAAATCAGCGGAATACTGGTGAAATACACATTTTAATATTTACTTTTACATTTTGTTACATGTTTAACACTTGATTTAAGGTTAGTAATAGCTAGATTAAATTCAGCACCACTCATTAGTTTCTATTAGCTTCCCGTCCTGGGCTGAGTACTTATTATTACACACAGCAACGTACCATCTGTCAGTACTTCTGGGTTCTCCTTATATAGGAGATAGCGGCAGGTGAACAAATAAGCGGGGTTTCATCATGTTTAATGGAGTCCATAGTTCAACCATTCCGACGTTATTGTTAATTACTAAACCTTCCTTACAAGCAACAGCGTTGTTACAGCATTTAAAAACCGCATTGCTGCTGGCAGGAAAACTTCACAATATTCAACGCTCTCTTGAGGATATACCAACACAAAGCATTGTTTTATTCGATATGATGGAGGCAGATAAAAAAGCCATAAACTATTGGCAGGATATATTCTCCCGTAAAAGTAGAGATCTAAAATTATTGTTGATGAATACACCTGAAGAATATCCTTTCCGTGATATTGAAAACTGGCCTCATATTAATGGTGTGTTTTATGCTGCGGAAGATGAATCACGGCTGATCGAAGGGTTGCAAGGCGTGCAGCGCGGGGAGTGTTATTTCTCGCAAAAACTGGCTAGCTATTTAATCACGCATTCTGGAAATTATCGCTTTAATAGTGCTGAATCTGCGTTACTGACGCATAGGGAAAAGGAAATTTTGAATAAGCTGCGCATCGGTGCTTCCAACATTGAAATTGCCCGTTCCCTGTTTATTAGCGAGAACACCGTAAAAACTCATCTTTATAATCTTTTCAAGAAAATAGCTGTTAAGAATCGCACTCAGGCTGTCTCCTGGGCTAATGATCATCTCAGGCGATAAGACCATGAAACGCTACTTGCCGTATCTTGCGGCAGCACATTTGCTGCTTGCCGCCGGGAGCCTGCACGCCCTTGAAGTGGAAGTTCCCGGTTTATTAACAGACCACACGGTATCGTCAGTGGGACACGATTTTTATCGTGCGTTTAGTGACCGATGGGAAAGTAGCTGGACAGGGAATTTGACCATTAATGAGCGACCAAGTGCGCGTTGGGGAAGCTGGATAACGATCGCCGTAAACCAGAACGTGGTTTACCAAACCTTTCTCTTTCCGACCAAACGCGATTTCGATCAGAACGTCGCTATAGCTATAGCACAGACTCAGCAAGCACTTGAACGTCAGCAAATCAATCAAGCGTTGCTGAGTATAGGTGATATGGCGAGTGACGAATTCTAAAACACGATAACTTTCGGAGGTGATTATGCGTGTCGCATATATCCTACTCTCGCTGACTCTTATAGTGCCCGCGAGCTGGGCTGGAACTATGACATTCCAGTTCCGCAATCCTAATTTCGGAGGTAATCCTAATAATGGTTCTTTTTTGCTAAATAGTGCACAGGCACAAAACTCCTATACCGATCCGAATTACGACGATTATGGTGTCGAATCAACGTCAGCGCTGGATAATTTCACCCAAGCAATACAATCACAAATACTCGGCGGCCTGCTTACCAATATTAATACCGGTAAACCAGGACGTATGGTCACCAGTGATTATATTGTTGATATTACGAATCGGGACGGGCAATTACAATTAAACGTCACCGATCGAAAAACAGGAAAGACCTCGACCATTGAAGTGTCAGGTTTACAAAGCGGCTCAACCGATTTTTAAGGCCTTGCCTTTACAGGAAATTATCATGCAGCGCTTATTTATTTTACTCGCCGTATGTTTATTAAGCGGTTGCTTAACTGCGCCGCCAAAACAAGCCGCTAGCCCAACCTTATTGCCGCGAGCGCAAAGCTATAATGATCTGACTCATTTGCCGATGCCGACCGGGAAGGTTTTCGTTTCGGTATACAATATTCAGGATGAGACCGGGCAGTTTAAACCCTATCCGGCCAGTAACTTTTCTACTGCGGTACCGCAAAGCGCAACGGCAATGTTAGTAACAGCGTTGAAGGACTCGCGCTGGTTCGTTCCGCTGGAACGTCAGGGTCTGCAAAACCTGTTAAACGAACGTAAGATCATTCGCGCGGCTCAGGAAAACGGTACGGTTGCCATAAATAACCGTTTCCCTTTGCAATCTTTGACAGCAGCAAATGTGATGATCGAGGGTTCGATTATTGGTTATGAAAGTAATGTTAAATCAGGTGGTGTCGGGGCGCGTTATTTCGGTATTGGCGGCGATACACAGTATCAATTGGATCAAATTGCGGTCAATTTGCGGGTAGTGAATGTCAGCACGGGTGAAATCCTTTCATCGGTCAATACCAGCAAAACGATACTCTCGTATGAGGTACAGGCCGGGGTATTCCGTTTTATTGAATACCAGCGGCTACTGGAAGGAGAAATTGGCTATACATCCAATGAACCGGTCATGATGTGTCTAATGTCAGCGATTGAAACCGGAGTGATATTATTGATTAACGACGGTATCGAGCGTGGACTATGGGACTTGCAACATAGCACGGACAGAAATAACGAAATATTGACCAAATATCGGCAGATGACGGTGCCACCAGAATCCTGATTAAAATAATGCCCGGCTGACTCGGCTGCCGGGCATTATTTCCGCTATTACTCTTCCGATTCTTCCTGTAACTCTTCCCACATCGCAGCCATCGCATCACGTGCCAGCGGCGCCATCGTACGCCAGAACGGCGTGGTGGCATGGGCTTCAACTTTGCCAAAAAATGTAACACACCACGGTAGTAAATAGTCGGCAAACAGAGTTTCCAACGCTTCACTCTCATCTTCGGTCGAGTGATCTTCCAGCCATGATGCCGCCAGTAATAATGTACCAATATGATCGGCTGGCGCGTCGGTTAAAGGCATACCGCGGCTCGATAAGAATTCACGAACTTCAGCTTCTGTCGCCCCTTCAACCCAGGCGCTGCGATAAGGCGATACGCGGCAATCATCGCCCACAAATAAGGTATTGTAATCTGCGGTTAGCGCCTTCGTATCGCAGCTTTTCTGTAGCCGCTCCAGCAACTCATCCTGCTCCAGCGGCCAGCTTTCCACCAGCTTGCCCTCCCGAATCAGCGTATAGAGCGGCACCAGAAGTGGATCTTGCGGCTGGCGGTAAAAAAGCGAGCCCAGCACACGGCAGAGGATAGAAAATTCGTTCATTCAGTTGTTCCAGTTACGATTAAAGTTCAGCAAATTCGCTAATGGGTGCCATGCCGCGCGCTTCCAGGAAACTCAGCAACCGTCGCGGAGAGACATTGAGGATACGCTCTTCAGGAAAAGCGACATCATCAAGCACCTTACGACACTCGCCAAACTCCCCGAGCGTAAACGCAGTGTGCGAGTCAGAACCCAGAGCAAGCCATCCGCCGGCATCTCGTACCGCCGCTGCAATAGCGCGGCAATTTGCTTCACTCCCTTTACGTGAATGTGTAAAAGAAGAGTTATTGATCTCCAGTGCGACGTTATATTTTGCCGCCGCCTCAGCTATTGCGGTGATATCAACTTCAAATTTTGGATTTCCCGGGTGGCTAATAATGTGCACTTTACCACTGGCCATCGTGGCGATCATCGCCAGGGTATGAGTAGCCTTATCCTGTGGCGGAAATACCGGCTCATGAAAACCTGCAATGATCAGATCCAGAGAGTCCAGCATTGGCCCGGTGCAGTCGATCTCACCATCGCTATTTTTAATATTGGCCTCAATACCACGCATTATGCCGACACCATCGACAAGTCGTGGCCAGATACGCATATTCACAAAATGCCAGTAATGGGGCGCATCGGCCATATCAGGCCCATGGTCAGTGATCGCAAACAGCTTGATCCCTTTACGTTTTGCTTCGCCGATATAGTCGTGCAACGTACTGTAAGCATGGGTGCTGGCAACGGTATGCATATGCAGGTCAACGGGATACATAATTCACTCCTGTCATTATTTTCTGCAAGGATAGCAGCAATCCCGTGCCATTTTAATGAAAAACCCAGCTACAACGGGATTCGTTCAATAGCCTCGTTGTCTATCAACGCGACCTGTCACCGCTTCACCGCGTTCCAGTCGCGAAATGGTATTGCTGATATACGCAATGGCTTCAGAGGGGCGCGTTTCGGCGGCGACATGTGGTGTGATTGCGACCTGTGGGTGTGCCCAAAGTGGATTGTCTGCAGGCAACGGTTCCTGATTAAAGACATCAAGCATGACGCCCTTGAGCTTACCGCTCTGTAATGCGCTTAAGAGATCGCTCTCTACAACATGTGCACCACGCGCAAGGTTCATAACGTAGCTTTTATCGTTCAACTGATTGAGTAGCGAATGGTTAATTATGCCCACAGTTTCTGGCGTGTTAGGCAGCAAATTAATAAGTACGCGCGTACCGTGCAAAAAATCGTTCATCTCCCCGGCACCAGCATAACTGGTAACGCCGGGCAATGATTTGCGGCTGCGGCTCCAGCAACGCAGTGGAAAACCCCACTGCCGCAAACTTTCAGCAACTTTGGAGCCCAATACACCTGCGCCGAGAATACCAATCGTGAAATCCTCCCGTTTATATTCATCCAGCGGTTGCCACTTTGCCTGCTGCTTCAGGGACTGGTAATCATCAAACCGCCGGAACCAGTGCAATACCTGGCTTACCACATACTCCTGCATTTGCAAGGCCATCCCCGTATCTTCGAGGCGAAACAACGGGATAGACTCCGCCAGCATATCCGGGTTGGCGTTGAGTTGGTTAAGGATGGCATCAACCCCGGCGCCAAGCGAAAAAACACCTTTCAACTCGCGCCCCTTGAGCATCTCCACTGGCGGATGCCATACCAGCGCGTAATCGGCTGGCGCTTTATCTTCTGGTGTCCAGACCCGCACCCTTGCCTGCGGTAACGCGTTTTGCAGCGTGTTAATCCAGTAGTCGTTATCGAACGAGGTGTGATAAAAGATGATATCCATAGCCACTCCAGAAGATGTGTGTACTATCCGGCGAAATACCGGATCTGTTGTGCATGATTTTTATGAAGAACTTCAGCATAACAAATTTCATCGTGACGGGGAGAAGTGGTTATGACGAGAAATAAACGATTTCAGACGATTTAAGCAGCATGTTGTTTGAAGTTTGGCTAACTGCGCAAGATTCTTAGAAAAGTTTATTGACGACATGTCAGGTTTTTCCTACATTAGCGGCCGTCCTGTGAGAGCAGGAATATATTGTGGTGAGGTGTCCGAGTGGCTGAAGGAGCACGCCTGGAAAGTGTGTATACGGCAACGTATCGGGGGTTCGAATCCCCCCCTCACCGCCATCATTTCAGAGAAGAGCCGTACGAAAGTACCGGCTCTTTTCTTTTATATACCGCCAGAGGGGGCGGATGAGACCCCCCGACCGGGGTTCGACTACGGGCGACAGCCCGTTGGACAGATGACGAGCCTGCGAGGAATCTGCCCGCAGGGCGAGCGAAGCGAGTCAATCCCCCCCTCACCGCCATCATTTCAGAGAAGAGGCGTACGAAAGTACCGGCTCTTTTCTTTTTATATACCGCCTGAGGGGGCGGATGAGAACCCCCGACCGGGTTCGACAACGGGCGACAGCCCGTTGGACAGATGACGAGCCCGCGAGGAATCTGCCCGCAGGGCGAGCGAAGCGAGTCAATCCCCCCTCATCGCCATCATTTCAGAGAAAAGCCGTACTAATTTAGTGGGGATTCTCACTCCCCAACCTTGCCAGCATATAACGATGAATTAACTGCCGTAATTGTAAGTCTGCCTGCGAAAATAAGAGTGGAGAGACTGCCTGATTTGCTTTAGTGCTCTGTATTTGCCTTATCAGCTCTTCGACAGGAATATTTGAGTTAAAGGATTTTGAAATATTAAATACCGCCGTTTTGAGTTCGCTAACTGTCATATACCGGCCCCTTTTTTCATCCAGAGTATTTAATTTTTCCTGAAGCTGTTGCAGTTGCTTCATCCCCTCCCCCCATCCTTTTATATCTTCGTAAGGAAGTGCGTTAGCGTTCAAAATCGAGCGCCATTTTTTCTCAGTCTGACTGGCCAGAGCTGAGTCAGGAAAAACAGCTTTCGTCTGCTCAATTAACTGTTTTCCGTATTGCAATGTCCAGACCGGCGATAATTTGCCGAGGCGATCGAGCTGCTTATTGAGCTGTTCATCATAGTCCGTATGGGGCCAATCCGTTTGTGCTTTTCTGAGTTGCGATATATCAGCAGTTGTCATGACTTTTGGTAAAGGAGCGACCGTCGCCAGCAAAGCTTTCTGTTCCGGATGGCTTAACCACTCAGGAATTAAACGGAATGCCAGTAAACACAAAAACACCGCGCTCACAAATCCACTTGCAAATAGCAAAACTGATCGTACACGTGCAGGAGATTGAGTCTGTACCTCTATTTCAATGTTTGATGGTTGCGGGTTCACGACAAATACCCACGGCGACACTGCCCCCTCCAGTGGTAAACCATCGGCACTATAGTTCGTCTGCTGCTTAGCGCCCTGGGTAGATGGAAGCTCACTGTTTTCGAGCCTGATTCCCGCATTTTGGATCATCAGCTTGAGTGCATCGAGGCCAGAAGCGTGGCGCAGCTCCAGACGTTGTAAAGATGACTCGATACTCGAAAGTAACTTTTCTGAATGGAAGAGTACCCCTTGATCAACGCGCTGGAGGGGTAATATGCGAAAAATTTGCTGTAGACGTTTACTCAAAGAACTGAGTATCTCTACCCTGGCATGAGCTGAACCAGGCCATATTGAAGCCCATTGCCAGGTAATCAGGGCATCAATAATTGCCAACCCCTCGTTGAGCCCGGTGATACCATTCAGGTGCGTTCTCGCAAGCGTATACCATGCTGCTGTTTGTAACTCTATGCCATTACTATCAAATAAATTCAGCGAAAGCCTTTCAACCAAATGCCAGTTGACGTCTGGTCTGGCGGGATGTGTAAGCTTATTAAGTTCATCACGTAGTAGGGCGAAATCAGGAATAGTACGGGGATCACCACCTGTTTTCAGATGGCGTTTAGCTACCGGGGTCATTATTATGCTTTCCGTGTCGAGTTGCCGATATTTGGCCGTTAAAAGTACTGACTTTTTGTCAGATAATTCTGTTGCTTCAGATGCCTGAGCAATACTTTTCCCTCAGGCATAAATTCGGTGCCATAGCGAACCAGCCCCACATCTTTGAGCTGGGCATCGATTGTGTATCGCAACTCACCCGGGACTTCTTGTTCCTGCAATGACACATTTATTGACTGCAATCGGGGTTCGTATTTTAGTAAAACTTTCGATAACTTCTCTATCAACTGATGAGCAGTACCCGGCATACCCTGAAGAATTTTAGTCATATCCGGCAATCCGTAGTCAGGCAGATGCGATACTGCTCCGGTACGAGAATTCAGAATGCGTTGAATATTGTCTAATACAGATAAAATGACCTGTTCCTCCTCACTGACGGCACTAAGTGGTAATTCACCACTAAAACTACCCGTAAGGATCTCGTAAAGTGAAGGCGATTTGCTGTTCATGGGGGTTGTTACACCGTATTGAATGTCCGCTACAAATTCTTTTAGGATCAAGTTGTGATTTTTTATTTTAGAATGAACAGTATCATATATGGAGAAATAGAAATTCTTTTAGCTCCCCTGATATGTTTTCTTGCTCAATATAATGCTTTTTTTCTTCCTGAGATAAGCTAACCCAAAAAGGATTCCAGTATATATTCCACCATGTCTCCACATCGCCTTGTAACCCTCCAAAAGATTCAACACTCCGCTCAGGAAATACAACATTTGGAAGTGGAGGTTCCAGTTCTGCGGCAATAGTATTTTGAATTAGGTTGTTATCATTTGTAATAATATCGATTACCACTTGCCCAAACTCTTTAAACTGAAAATAGTGAAGCGTTTTGCTACCAAAGGATAAGATCTCCGTATTCTCTATCAGCTTTTTGTGAAAACATCTTTCAATTACCTCTCTTACCCTCAACAAATCATTGGATTTAATCATAAATCTGGTTGAGTACGCATAAATCTTACTAGTTTCGAGAGAGGTAAATAAAGGGTATTTATTTTCTGATGCAATCAATGAACTGAAGGAATTTTCTGGATAAAGCTTCTGAAGACTATTTTTTTCGCCAAACAATTTCCGAAAATTAATTTTCATCAATATAGTCCGCAATCCAGTCCGCACCATAATACCCAGCGCTGCCAAATAATATCCCACCAACAAGCCCGGTGATAATAATTCCTGGGCCTGTTTCTATACCAACAGCGGCTCCTGAAACTGCTCCTATCTTCGCTCCAGCGACGAAACCACCCCATCCTCCTGCCTGGCGAATAACTTCTGCACTGATGGGCTTAACACTCCCTGTCGCTACAGATTTTTCTGTTGCTTGCTCCAGATCATAGGCTGTTAAGGCAATTCCTACAACCTGTATAACGCGTCCAACTTTTACCATGTTCTTCACAGCATTCAACGATTTTGGCGTGAAGATTGCTTTTGCAGGTATTTTTTCCCCTTTAACTAAAACTTCTTTGTCTATATCTTTGACATAAGACGCAATCTTATCTACACGTTTTGATAAATGAGGGTTCTGCGATTTATACTCGTCAAGGGTTTTGAGTATTTCATCGGTAGTAATCAGTTCCGCTCCTGATTTTAATGTTTTCTCCACATCAATATATATTGACTTACCATCAAATCTTGGTGAGCCACCAGGAAAGATTGAACTTGTTGATATATATGGCGAGCTATTATTCCCCATAACATGTTCAGCAACACTCACCGATGACTTATATCCTTTTGAAATTAACCCATACCTTTCCGGTTCTGTTTCTGAAAGCATTCTGAGAGGCGATAGTTTCATTTTCGAAAGATATGGATTTGATGACGAAGCATATACTTTCCTCACCAGAAAACCATCTTTTCCTGGCTCATCAACAATTATAAAGAAAAACGCACGAGCAGGCATCAATGAGCCAGTCACATCGTATGTGGAATGTTGTTCCTCATTTGTTATTGTTGAATATTTACTCATCTACCATTTCTCCAGCACATAGACGCCCAACCAAACCGTTAGCTTTGAAGATTCTTTAGTAAACACTCGCTTACATAACCCTTGAGAGTCTGTAATACCTTTAAATGTTTCCCCGTTCTCATTGCAAATAAAATATGGTGTATTGACCATTGGTTTGCCATTGGCGTCAATTACACGGATTTGTTCGTCGTATAAGCCTTCTTTTATTAAATCATCAACTAGTGGCATTATTTTTGTTGTGACCGGTAAATTATTAGAAACCACCACCACCATCCTTTTCACTTTTCGCAGATACGTTCCTGTCGTTCCGTATTCCACCTTTCCCTGCTCCAGTGTTAGATAACTGCCGCCACCAATCAGCGTGATCCGTTTTTTCCCGGCAAACTGCATGTCCTCAACCGAACTGATGCTCATCTTCTTCTGTGCAAGTAGTCGCATATTTCCGTTTTGTGCCTGCATCTCCACCGGTCCTTCCGATGATTTCAAACTTAACTGCCCAGTGCGGGTGAAGAGTCCCAGTTTCTGCCCCGTCAGCGCTGTCATATTCCCCATGATGCCCACGTTGATATCTCCGCCCGCGTTAACGGCGACATTCTTACTGGCGGTGAATTGCATGTGTTCGCCACTGCTGAACACTATCCCTTGTGGTGCTGAAAAGTGCAGTACATCGTTCAATGGCGTCAGCCGCTGTTTAAACATCTCCTTCTGGCTATCGATGTCGGCTTTCAGTGACTGCGCCTGTTCTGCTGCTACTTCCAGTTGCTGAAGTTGCTGTTGCAATTGTTCGATTTCTTTCAGTGCAGCATTCATATCCAGTACGTTACCCTGCGCCTTCACCTGTTCGTCAGCACTGACAAACAATCCCTTACCCGCGCGGATGACGCCATATTCGTCTGTACGCAGTTCAGCCCCCGTACCGCGCTGTTTTTCCAGGTTATCCACCAGATGCCCGGCATTCAGTTGGGTTTTACCGAATTCCGTGGCGAGCTTGATATGCTCCTCCCCACGTTTGTCCTCCATCCGTAGCTTATTATTGGCAGGCGTTCGCAGTACATTTCGGCTATGGTTGTCGCGGGTCACATGATCCGGATATTCCGAATCATGCAGCGCATGGGCAATGTATGGCAGGTCGATATTGTCGTTGCTGTACGCGATGGCAACTTCAGTGCCATCAATGAGCGGCGTGTGCCAACCGTAGGTTTCTCCGGTATACGGTTTCGTCATCCTTAGCCACAAGTACGCATATCCCTGCGCTGAACCTTCCCGGTCAAAATCTAACCTGACACGGTAACGTCCGAGTTCATCCAGATGCGCGTAGATGTCTCCCTTATCCAGGCTTTCAATCCGTGCCGGTAGGGTGCCGTGAATTACTGGACGTGTATATTCCATGGGGCGATAGCAGTATCGTTCACTGTAGGGCATCCCCCACACAGAAACATGCAGGTGCGAATCACGCGAAGCGCGATAGGTCGCAAGCGTGATGATAACGCCCTCTTTCAGCGCGGTGATAATATCGCCTTGTGGTTCCAACACCTGCCCGGGAGCAAGGAGTGCGGCATTACTGAACAAATGAATACGCGCCGATTTATTCAGCTCACGCTCATGGTGAATACGGGCATAGAAAGCGCCGGATTCAGTCTCCGGCTCCGGGTCTGTATCATCTCCGGCCTTAAAGAAAGGCTCTTTATAGCAATAGTGCTCCCCGGTGGTCACCGCATCACTTCGTACAGCAACAGACGCGCTCATCGGCGTGGTGGCGATAAGGTAGTTATAGTTTCGGGTACTGACGCCCCCTACCACGGTGTTATGCCAGATTCGCACATCCCACACGGACTCTGTTGCTGCGTCGTACAGACCAGACGGCTCACTGTATGGCAGATGGACGTCAAACTGATAGTTCAGCTGGCTGTCAGCAAATATCACTACGTCCAGCCCTCGTGCGTCATCCATTTCCGTGCGCCAGTAAATCCCCACTTCGGATAACAATCGCTGGACAAATTCCAGGTCAGTTTCCCGCCACTGGGTGATTAACTCGCGTTGCGGATAAACTCGCTCCAGCCGAAAGTCAAAATCAGCGCCTTCCAGACCATGGTCACACAGCACCTGCGCCACCACCTCCGGCACTGACAAGTTCTGGAAAAGACGGCACTGGCGGGTATATGACAGCAGAGCCAGTCGAGAACTCAACACTACCCGGTAGTGCGACTGGTCGGCAGTAGTGGAGAGCCATTCCAGGTTTGTAATAACGCCATGAACCGTCTTACCACTCTGCATATACAGGCTGGCGTATTTCAGCAGAACCTGCTCAGACGTTATCCCATGCTGCGCGGTTGTAAATTCTATTTTCCATTGCAAGGGCTCGCTTAACGCCTCCCGCCCACGAAACCGCAAAACATCTGATATGACAGGAGAATCGTTAATCTTAAGGGTGTAACGGTTCTCTCCGTCGAACAGTTGCAACCAGCGATCCATTGTCTTACTCCTCCACCGACACCAGGTTCAACCAACCGTCGCTTAATTCAATCGTGCGGGGTTTATCTGGGTCGAGATCATCACGACGCAGCACCAGCCGCCAGCGGTTGTCCTTCAGGTCCGGGCGATTAAATAGTCCTACCACGGCCACAAATTGTGTGTTTTCGTCCATTGGCATATTGAGGGAAACGCTGCCACCCGGCATCACCAGTAGCGCCTTCGATGACAAAACATCCTCCTTCAGCACCGCATCGGCATTCCTGAGTAATGTCTGATAGTCCGCCGCATCGACACTTTTACGATCTTTCAACTGGTACACCCGTACCATAGTCGCAAGCGGTATCTGGGCTCCGTCTGCGTTCATTGCCGTACGGGGTGAAAAATCCAGGTGTAGCGTTTTGATTTTTTTATAAAAGATGGATTTTGTCAGAGTGACGGTACCGTCCGTGACGGTCTGGGTCAGACCGCAGCCTGCCAGCAGACCGCAGGCGATAAGCACCAGCGCCCGCCAGCGGGTTACAACTGTTGTCATTCAGAAGTTCCTTATTCAGAAATGAAATATCGAGGAATTATTCGATCCGGTAATGACCATTTTCGGCAACCGGTAGAGAGGTGCATTGCAATCCTTCATAGCAACCCAGGCTAATGGTCAGGCTCTTACGTCCACTGCTGAGTTTGCCCTCTTTAAGGCCAAGAAGCCCGGTGCGGCCCAGTTGTATACGCCTGCCTTTTCCCAGACGAGGTTCCGGCAGAAACCGCACCGGTACAATGAGACTAAGTCTTGCATCGCTGCGATACCCCAGGTAAACGCGCATTAGCACCAGAAAATCAGTATGCAAGTGACCGTCAGGTAGCCATCCTTCCGCTTCAAGCGGGTTTTCCGTCATCAGCGTGACCAACACCCGACTGCATGCCTCCTTCCCCGATTTTCCCAGCGTGGCACGTTGTGAGAGACGAATGCGATGACCAGAACCCAGACCACTTTGGTCGTCGATGTGTACCTTCACCGGATCAGGTTCTGTGATAACCGCACGAGTATCTGGCGCCAGCAGATTGACCAACGCGCGGATCCCTTCCGCATTTCGTGTGGGAAGGCGCATTGTCCCCAACAGCGCCAGAAATCGCGACACGGGCGCAGTAACCTTCTCTGAAGTTCCAGGTATCCCCAGTCCCACCAGTCCCAGCAAACATTGAGAAGTAGCATCTTGCCCTCCTGCCTCAAAAGTGACCGGATAGGCATATTTACGCCAGATCCGATAATACTGGGTGGTGAGCCGGTGACTGAAAATATCCAGAAACGCACTGACGGCTTCATGCCCATCCCGGCGTTGAGCAATATCATCCAGGTATGATCCCGGGAGAGGGGAATCAACGCCATACATCCCGAGGAAGGTGGTACGTACAGTCGGGGGACATTGCGGATGATCATCATCGATTTCGACCCCTCGCAGTTCGCTAACCGGGAATCCCATGCCCGGCCAGGGCCGGAATCGGACCGGATCGTTTCCCGGATGGCTGGTGGCCCCCAACTTTGGTGCATGCGGATTCTCTTGCTCCAGCAGCTGGCAAAACCGGTAAAAATTGACCCGCCAGATATCCCTGTGAAGAGCCAATGTCAGCCCGGTACATGCTGGCTGTGGTTCTCTTTCCATCGTAGTCGTTTCCCTGTCGGTTGCAGAAGCAGCGTAAGTTGATTGAAGAGGTGAATATCCGCATATAGCCCAAAGAAACGGTGTAGCATTTCACCAAAAAGGTTTACGTCTCCTTCTCCGGCAAAATTGTCCGTATTCAAGGTGACTTCGATGTCGACACCCCGCAGCATAAATCCCTTTTCAAAACGGCGGATTAAGGTGTGCTTCACTGCCATGATCGCTTCCAGGCGGCGGCGGTTCATCTCATCATCTGTCCAGTCATAAAGTGCCAGGGTTCCCCGCAAAACTTCGGGGTTATCCATCATGCTCAGGAAGTTTGAGCCAAGGTGGCTCATTACCCGCCAGTGAAAGCGATCGCTGGCAGGTGGATAGAGCGGCATGCCAGGCGCCGTTAAGTTCATTACCCCGACCGGCACTTTCCCCGCTTTCACCACCCTGTCTAACAGGGTGCTTTCCAGCGCCTTTCTCGGGAGCTGACCGTTAGTACCAGTGATCCGCATCGAGAGAGATTCTGGTTTCTCCGCCAATTGATCCAGCTCGAACGACCGACCGCCCAGAATCAGCCAGGTGTCATACAGACCGGATGGACCACGTTTAACACGGGTATGGAAATAGCGTTCCGGCGCATCATGGCGCATCATCCCTCCCCGATGACGGAAGCTGGTGAATGGCACGTAAGGATGTTTACCGCTCTTCACAGCTCCATGGATATCATCCACGCTGTAAATTTCCGTGTGACCATCCTGGAGACGTAGTGGCCGCAGCAGGTATTCATTATCCAGCGGATTGAGCGTGAGTGGATCGGCTTCCAGCGTGAAGAGGTTGATCACTGGGGCACAGTGCAAACGAAAGTTTTCGGTTTCAAAAGGAAGCTCCGATGACCAGGCTTCAGTCAAAACAATATCTATTTCAAACCAAGTGCTGGTCGGATTGAGTCCAATGTCCTGCAATCCGTGCAGTTCAATAAACATGAATTTTGGCCGGAAACTAAAGTACTCAAGCAGTAACTGATATCCACTAAAGGCCGAATCGCCCTTCGGCCAGAGTCTATCACTCTCGTCAAATCCCTGCGGTCTACACCAGCCGTCAAATTTAACCCGTTCAGTGTGGGTCCCGGCATGTCGTGCATACATGGCGTGCACCTTTCGGGTCATCGCCAAATGCAGGGCTGAGCTGATTGGGCTTTCCGCATTGAGGTAAATACTGATGCTGTCGATTCCTGCCCTGCCCCAGTCCACTTTTTCCGGACATGCAAAGCGCAGCCGAATCGCTGAACGCCCGTCGTTTTCCGTGTGCAGACGGGCATGCGTTAAATGAAGTGGCTGAAGGATAACGTCGCGGGATGTCCGGTACTGACAGGCAGTTTTATGTGGCCCAACCGGACGGGAGAGTACGGAAAACCCTTTCGGCAACTGCTCCGCCTGTCGCAAGCTACGCCAGTTAGGTGAAAACTCTACAATTGACAGCGAAGGGATGGTTCGCATGTAATGCGGCCAGAGCAGACTTACCAACCCTTCCGTAAGCTCTGGCAGGTCATCATCCAGCTTTTCACGCAGCCGCCCCATAAGAAAAGCAAATCCCTCAAATAACCGTTCCACGTACGGATCGCGGGCTTCTGGTTTATCGAGATTCAGCATTGCCGCCCGGTCCGGGTGAGCACGGGCAAATTCTTTACCAGCCTCGCGCAGATAGCGCATTTCGGCCTCGTAATAGCGCAGGGTTAAATCTTCCATGCACGGACATCCTGAAATTTTCTGTCAAAAATTAGCCGCAGAGCACCATGGCCCGGGCAGGATCGATGGCGATCAGGCCCGCCAGTAAGGCGTCCATCTCGGGCATCAGACGGGTTTTATCGGTCTCGCTACGACCGGCTTTTATGCGCAGCAGTTTCAGACGGCGGGCCTGTACTTCAAACAGCAACGCAGGCTCCCACTCCCCTAGCGTCAGTTGCGGGGCACTGGCTGTTAGCTCGCCCAGCAGATGAAGAGCCATCTCATTACGTCCGAATTGCTCCGCCACGCGGGCCATCAGCAGGCGTAACAGCCAACGATTTCGGGAGGAATCCATGCCGGGGCGGGTCTGGAGCCAGGCCAGTGCTATTTCTGGTCCCTCGCTGTCGCCCTTTTCCATCGCTTCCGCCTCGAGCAAAAGGACATCGTCGGCTCGATCTGCAACCACCCTGGCAGGCTCATCCGGGAACACTAGCGCATCTTCTGTCACTTTTTCGGCGAGCCAGCCCTGAGTGACTTCATCAGCAAAAGGCGTTCCATCGTTCCAGGCCAGTTGTTCCAGGCCTGGTAGGCGCTTAAGCAACAAGCGCAAATCGAGAAGAACGGAATCAGCCCAGATTTCCCAGGGCTGACTTGCATGGCTTAGCCCTTGCCAGAGATACCACTGAAGGTCGAGCCAGAAATGATTGACCCCCTCGCAGTACATCTGGCTAGCTTGCTCAACCAGCTCAGTCCAGTTTTTTTGAATATAGAGCCGCTTCAACTGGGCACGATAATCAGGTTTTGGCGGTGACAGACGTGTTCGCCCACTGCCATCCAGTGGCGGGATTTGATTAATCGTATCCCAGCGCACCGTTTTGATTAGGCGGTGAGAAGCCAACCACCCCTGAGGTTGCTCTCCAAGCCAATGCGACAAGCGCCTGACCTGTTCGAGCAAATCACGGCCTGATTTGACAGCGATAAGTTGAGGAGAAAGTGTAACGGAAGAATTATTTCCCCCATCCTGCGAACCGCTGTTCTGGGGGATAACTGCTTCCGGTCCGCCTGACTGGGCGAGTCGATGTTCAAGAGCAGCGCAGAGCCCCGAAAATGATGGAATTTCATTGTCTGGCCACTCTTCAGTCAATTTTGACAGTAGACTGAGCGCACCAGCGGTCATCAGGGTATCGGGTCTGTCCACTTCCGGCCACAGCGTAATGGCATCCAGCACTCTGGCGCTGTTCAGCCACTCCAGGGCTGCTTTACGGGCATTCGGACGTAGCGGATGACATTGGAGGCCAAAACTTCTGAGCAGGGCAACCAACAGCAACAGACCTTCTGAGAGACCCTTATCCCCCTCCCGGCACAGGCGAGCCAGGATATACCACGTCACCACCCTGATATCTTTAGCGTCCTCACAAAGTATTTTTTCGGCAAGTCCACAAAGCAGTTCAGTATCGGTTCCTGAAAGCTTATTGATCTCTTCGCGCATCAACTGGAAGTTATCGTTATAAGAGGGATCTTCTCCAGTTTGCGCCCCTGTCGTAAAAGGGTGTAACCAGCTATCCCAGAGCAATAGCGCTTCTGAAGCCCTGGAGAGAATATTTTGTTGCTCTTGCCTGTCGGCGGTGCATGCCGACAGCAGGCTTTCCGGTGAGCTCATTCTTTTTCCTGTGTAATATCGTTCATAGCGACTCTGCCCCCTCTGACACAGAGGCGGGGGAGAAAATGGATTCGGGCAGTCGAAAGCCTTTAAGTTTCAATAACGCCAATGGGCCGTCACTCAGTTCGCTGCGCATAATGAACTTCAGCGGATTACCATCCGAAGTTACCCACACTAACTGCGAACGGCTCCCGTCAAGTGGAGTAACCGAGGCGCTGTCCAGAAGGCGGATAAAACCCCAATTGCCCTGGTGGCTGGCATAGAGCTGCATGCCTGTTTTTACGCCCCGCCAACTGAGACTGATGCCAGGGTAGTAAGTATTTCCCGGCCAGGTGAAGCTCTGCCAGCTCTCCATCTGGTTGAAATAATCCAGACTCTGCTCATCCAGTGTTAGCTGCATACGGGCGACATCATGGGAGGGCCTTGCCATCAGTTCAAAATGCACGCCAGCATCGCCCTGGGCAAAAACGATGTCCGAAATGTCGGCCAATTGATTGATCGTTTTCAGAAATATCGGATCAACGGTCATCCCCTGACTGGCTGAAGGGTCGACTACCCACTGGTTGCCTTCCTGGTGCAAAATCCCTCCGAGATTCATCTTCAGGAAGGTTGTGATACGGCCTGAGTCATTACGCAGGAATTGGGCCAGAAGTGGCAATGATGCATCACTGCCGGTCGCTTTGAACGGATAGCGCCCCTCGAAGGCTTTGTTCCATTGATCCACAATGGTTGTCTGCCAGCGGACATTGAGGCTCCCTGCTGCCGGAGCCAGCACCTGCCGCCAGGCCAGATCCAACGGCTGGACAAACAGCGCCTGACCAAACCCACTCCACTCCTGGCCGAGGCTCGCCGCCACCAGGCTACCGTAATCCCGGGTATCAGTGAGGTCGATGGCTTTGCCCTGAAATACGGTCTGGGCCAACATCTGTGACATTGCCTGGGGATCAGGCGCACTGGTCACCTGCTGCAATTTGAGACGAACCTGGGTGACACGGGCAAGCCAGGACTGGAAGCTCAGATTGCCGTTACTGCCGGTTCCTTCCTTGCCCTCTATCAATCCCGTCAGCGGCCCAAACACACTCTCAAGCGGACCTCGCGGTCCCCGAGATTGTTCAATAAACTGCTTCGCGTTACTTTTGCTGCCGATAAGCTGTTTGGCTGAATTCATAATAGAATCCGCCAAAGCGCCGCCCTTTTCGCCAGTTTTTCCCTGCCATGCTAATGTGTTCATTAACGCCACCAGCGGTGATTGCCGTATATCCGCAATAAGATTCAACTGGGCAATCGCTTCTGACAACGAAGTGGCTTCATTCCACTGAATGCTGTTCACCATCCCCAGCCAGGCATTGCCAAAATCAGTGAAATAGCGTTCTGTCAGACGGGCTTTCAGTGCCTCAGGAGAGATATCGCTGCCGGGCTTGTGGGTTTTATCGGTCAACACCCAGTCGATTTCATCGCGGCGAGTTTTGACTACCTCGTCTATCGCGTCCTGAACCTGTTCTTCCCAGGCCTGGCGGGTAAACATCCCAGGTACGACTTCATCTGTGCTGAATACCGTCGACGCATCGGTATCACTCGTCATATCAGTCAGAGTTAAATCCGGCCAGTTTCTGGCAATACGATTCAGCATTTCCTGATACAGCCCTGACTCCGCATTTCTCTGGCCGATCTGCTTAAGCAATATTTGCCGGACGGTACTCACAAGTTCAGCGTCAGGTTGAATTTTCCATTGCGGATGGGCCGGAAGGTTCTCAGCATAAAACCCCAGTAGTTTGGGAGCCAGCGCCTGCCAGGTACCCTGCGCGACCCCCTGCCGCTTCGGCCACGAGATAAGGATATATTTTCCCAACCATGCCGCATCTGTTTTGTCCGGACGAGCCAGCATCAGATAACTTTTCAATGAGTCATATGCTCGTTGTGTTCCCTGAGAGCGGGCATCACTGGCCGGAGGTAAATTAACGAAAGACCGCAACTGTTGTTTCAGCTGTTCTGCAGTGGCATCACGCATCAGCAATGCGTTATTGCGAGAATAGAGCGGCCATAATGCAGCCAGTGTGTCGCTGTCCTGATTCAGGCCAAATCGGGTGTACCAGGGTGCACCGCTGGCTTCCCGGTTTTGCAGGCGGGCAATAGCCTGCTGGAGAATAAGTTGGTTACGCAAACGCTCGGTCAGTGACTGTCGGGGGTCAGCAGCCACTCGTATCGTTTTCTGCGCCTGATAAATCTGGCTACGGTTCACCAGCAGCGATAACAGCGTACCAGCGGCCCACAGACCAATCATGACGAGAAGCAACAGACGAAGCGTTCTGAGCCAGTCGAAAGTGAGCTTTCGCGGATGAACATTATCACAGTCGTCAATGATGGCTTTCCAGGTCGGGGTTTCTGTTCGGCTATGGGTTGCTGTACTCACCTTCGCCAGTTCCGGGCTGAATACTATCCCTCGCAGGCGATATGCTGCGCCCCCTTGGGTGAAACCGCTAATAAGGAGCTGTAGCGGCTTTAGCAAATCACTCTGCAAACGCGTGGCAAGGCGTAAGTACCAGTCATGTAATGGATTGTTGAGCATCTGCGATATTCCCGCTTCACGCAAACGGGGGATAAGATTCACAGATGTGGCGTTGAACAGTTCCGGCGTTGCATGAGGGCCAAAAAATGCGCCTACTGCGGTATGCTCGCGACCATTCTGACGTCCGGTCTCTTTTTCGGTTAACCACAGCCAGACCGGAGCTTGCCAGCCCAGCATCTGATCGGCTTTCTGGCGGCATCGTAAGAAAGCATCGCGTTCGGTATCTGCTGGCAGTGCAGCCGTGTTAAGCACCTGCACGATACCGTCGACAGGTCTGAAAGGACGTAACCGTTTCAGATTACTAATAAAACCAGCATCCGGAACAGTCTGCGCATCGCCACCATAAATGAGTACATTACCGTCCGCTTCCTGCCATAGATCCCGGCTGAGACCAGCTACGGCCTTTTCAATGTCACCTTCTTTTCCCTGAACGAGAAGAATACGAACCTTATGCTGCCAGCGGCGGCCATAGCGCATGGTTAGGTGTTCTGTCAGTAACTCATCGTTAAAAATGGTTTCTTTTTCGTCATTATCATCAAACGAAATTTCCTCTAATTGAGCCGTAGCATGTCTTTGGTTCTCTCCCCAGCGGAGATAGAGTCCCGATTTACCTGCATGTTCAAATGTTTTCTCAATTACCCACCCCACCCCCAAAATCGCAACGCTCAGTAACGCACAGAATGTCAGGATCCGCTGACCGTCATACGGCCCCAGGCCGGTGGCGGACTCCAGCCATTCCGGGAAGGCATAAAACAGAAATGCGACTATTACCGCCAGAAAAAACAGTACCGTCGTCGTTACACCAATTAGCGTTTTGACTTTTACCTTAGCCATTCCCTTAAATTTCCTTACGCGCTTTTTTATTAATTACTGCTACCCAGATATCTTCTTCATCTATAACTGGTTGTGCCGCGATAACTTGTGGGCCATACTCATCAAATGGCGTGCCTGCAAGAATGATTGCCAGCCATGGCGCGGCGCGACCGGAATACCCCAGAACGGGATCGATGCTATGGTTATCTTCTGAAAGGCTGAATATCACCCCGTTATCTTCACAGGCTTTATTCCACCCAGCCCCCCTGGCAATGGCAGGTCCGGTATGCCAGCCGGCCTTTAGTGCTTCTGGCTTAACTGCGGCCCATAACAGCGACCGGTGTAGCGTTTTTCCCAGCGTGCTCTCTCTCCCTTTTTCAGGACGATGGAGACATATCGCATCAGGATGCTCAGCTAGCCTTCGATTACTGGCGACCACCAGCGTGATCGCATCGGCATCACCTTCATTGGGTTGCGCAGGCAATGACAACGTTACGGCAGCAAAGATGCCCGGGTTATTCCAGCGTTTGTCGAGCCAGGCATCAAACGCAGTCAGGCCTTTCTCAGCAATAAGATGGAATACCCGTCCTGTTGTTACGGCAAGTTTATTTCTCAGCTGTTCCTTCACCCGTTCCTGAATATCATTGTCACAGTCCAGCATCAGATAGCAGGAAATATTCATCGGTAGCCTCTCTGTAATTTTTTGTATTCGAGCGGCAAGCGTTGAGATTACGGAGGTGAGTTCTGCATCCAGGTCTGTCTGGAAAACAGTTAAGGCTGCATATCTGATAGCGGGCTGGGTCCCGCGGGGCGTTGAGACCTCTGCAACGGGTATAGCCCGACTGATAGTTTTGACCAATGCACTGGGTTTATTTCCTGAAAAGTGCTGAATATGATAACCCAGTAGCCAGGCACAACGCTGACCTCGATGAATTTCACGATCAATAAGAGCATCTCGTTCCACATTTCGGGAATGCGCAGCAACGTGTTCCGCTTTATACATGAACCTGCGCAGGGAGAAAAATAATCCCCAGAAGCAGAAAGGCAACCCCAGCGCGGTAAACCAGAAAATAAAACCAGTACGTTCGGTCGTCCAGTTCCAGAACGTCAAAACAATGCCTACCAACATGATAAATATCAGACACAACAACCAGCGGCGGGTATCAGGACGAGAGACTTTCGCTGCTTTTTCCGGGATGGCGTCCAGCCAGACAGGCATATTTAACCTACCTTTAAATATTATAATAGATAGCTCACCAGCAAAAATATTTAATCTGTAGACTAATAATCAAATGCAAAAATTAATATTTATGCATTACAAGCGATTGCATTTAAAAACTCAGACTTCATTACTCTTGCGTTACAATTGCAAATACCTCACATAAAAATATTACTAAAAATTTATCACTTCTCTTTATATCCACTTACTGTTCCTATCGATTTTTCATGTCCAGCCGTCAAAATTAAATAAACAATAAAAACACTAGTCAAACTTAAAATCAGATCAATGATAATTTATTGAGAGCCGATCGCGATCCTACTGTTTGAGTTTGGGTTTCCTTTCCCAAATAGCCTCACTGTCAGTACTCATAGAGCACCATGGGATAGTCTCATCGGTAATATGAATACCGCCATGCCACATTCCCTGCGCCCTACTAAATACAGGCCTGAACTTTCATCTCCAGGTATCGATAACAGCTTTTCTCCAGAGGAGAATACATGACCATTATTGTTTAACTGTACGGGATAACTGGTTTTAAGAAGCGTTGCTGCCATAAATCATCTTCCACGCTATTCACTAGCCCATTTGGCGGAATTTTTTGTTGCGACTGTCACTTCCGTATTTTTAAAATCTGGCGTTTCCAGCGGCTGGCTGTTGCTGCTGCCAGAGACCAGATAATTTGCAGCTTTCATAATGCAGTCACCCGGTGAACCATGCTCTATCCCGTTCTGGCTCAGTTTCAGATAAGAACCGCCACCATTTAATGTCAGTGTTTTAGGGGTAGAGATGACAATCTCGTCTTCATTGCTGCTGATGGTGACCTGCTGTTGTGCCAGCAGTGACATAGTGTTGTGCTGCGCCTGTATTTCGACATCACCCTGATTGGCAATCAATTTAGCGCCCGCTTTATGCACAAACAAACCCAGCGCTTTTTCAACCGAAACAGAGAAGTTGTTCATCGCCCCTATATCCAGATGCTGGCCGGCATTAATCATGGTGTTTTTTGAGCTGGTCAACTGCAGATGTTCGCCCGAAGTAAAAGCAATCCCTTGTGGCGCACTACCTAGCAGGACTGCTGAGCGAAGATCTTTGATGCGCTCATTAATAAGATTGATCTGCGTATTGATATCTGAAATCAGCGCACCGGCGGCCTCAGCGGCACTGTTTAGCGCCTGCATCTGACTATTGGCCTGGTTTATCTGGCTAACCGCTGTGGACATTTCCAGTACCGCTCCCTGCGCCTTTAGTTGTTCATCGGCAGTCAGGAAAAGTCCTTTCGCTGCGCGAACTGCGCCGTACTCATCCGTTCGGAGCTCAAAACCCATGCCGCGCTGTTCGCGCTGCGCATTAACCAGATGGCCCAGATTAAGCTGGCTCTTGCCATATTCTGTGGCCAGCTTGATATGCTCTTCCTGCCGCTTATCCTCCATCCGCAGTTTATTGTTTGCGGGGGTTCTGAGGACATTTCGCGTGTGGTTATCACTAGTGACATGATCTGGATGTTCGGAATCGTGCTGTGCGTAAGCAATATACGGTCTGTCCGGATCGCCGCTGTCGAACATGATCGACACTTCCGTTCCGTCCAGTAACGGGGCATGCCAGCCATAGGTATCACCAGCATAGGGCTTCGCCATACGAAGCCACAGGTATGCATAACCTTGATCTCTACTATTCCTGTCAAAGTCCAGCCTGACACGGTATCTACCAGTATCATCAAGCCAGGCGTAGGTATCGCCTTTCTGCGTACTCTCAACACGGGCAGGCAGAGAGCCGCTGATGACAGGACGTTTGATCAATGCAGGACGAAAACAGACAGTTTCACTGTAGGGAATACCTTCAAACTCAAGCCTGAAGCTGCTTTTACGCGACCCACTGCTGTGAATAGTGGTAATCACGACTCCATTCTTAACCGCTTCCGGCAAAATGGTGTCAGTCTCCAGCACCTGTCCGGGTGAAAGCTGCGGGCTGGTAGAGCGCCCCCTAACGTAATACTGTCCGTTGAGGATCCGTTCGTGGCGGGTATGCGCGTAAAACGCCCCACTCTCTGTGATCCCGGGTTCACCTTCCATCAGGAAAGGTTCGGCATAATGGTATGCCTCACCCGTAGTAATATTTTCTTGACCACTGATGCTTTGAGAGCTGTCCTGAGGTGTGAGCGCCTGACGGTAGTTATAGTCACGAGTGGCCACTTCCCCGGTTACTACGTTATGTCCGGTATGAATATCCCAGACACTTTCCTGCCCGTTGTCGCTCATCCCGGCAGGATTGCGAAACGGCAATGTCACACCGAACTGATACTGCTCCTGAGAATCCATAAAAATGACGACATCCTGCGCAAGGCGGGTGTCCATTTCGAATAGCCAGAATATTCCCACCTCTGCCAGCAGACGTTGAACAAACGCCAGGTCAGTTTCCCGCCACTGAGTTATCAGCTCTCGTGCCGGATATTCGCGGGAGAGACGAAACTCAAAATCTGGACCTTCCAGCCCATGTTTACGCAGTATCTGCTCCACGACTTCTGTAACAGACTGATTTAGATAAACATCGCAATTGCAGGTATGCTTCATCAGCGCAATACGCGGTACTAACCGCAGCATATAGTGGGTTTCATCTTTCGAGGTAGAGATACGCCGGAAGGATTCGATAATACCGAATACCCTGCGCACCGGAACAGCTGGTGCCCCGGTAAACAGCGGATTCTGAAAGGTAAAGGATGCAGACCTCAGCAATAGCGTATCGCAGTTTATATCTGAAGCCTTGCATGTCACGGTGACATCATATTGCCAGGGCTGGCTGAGTGACTCACTGGCATGAAAACGCAGCACGTCCAGAAAATGTGGGCAATCATGCACATCCATGTGATATCGGGATTGCCCCAGAAATTGCTGTATCATGTCCTGAGTCAGATCCAAAATATTATCACTCATCATTCGCCTTCCTTGCCGAAAAATTTAAGATCTAAAGCGATTAGTCCTCACCGCCAGGGAATGAAATCCTGTCACGGGTAAAACGTCTGGCATTGGAAAATACGTATACGCGCCTGGGAAGCTGTATTATTCATACGATCATCGAAAGAAGCGATGACCTTTGTTTAATCATCGGTAATCTCCAGTAAAATCCCTTCTTTCTCATCCCAGCTAAGCCGTATATTCTGCGGCTGCTGTCCGGCAGCCATCAGGCTTAATAATTGCTGGCTGAGCACTGGCAGGAGTTGCTGATTGAGGAGGCTGTCGACATTGCGAGCCCCGGTATCGGGTAGCAGGCAGGCGGCAGTCAACATGTCATAGAGATCCTCGCCAATATGCGTTGTAATGCCATAGTGACGTTGCAAGCGCTGGCTTACCTGAGCCAGTTTCATGGCCACAATCGTTCTCATGGCATCATGAGACAGAGGACAATAAATGACCGTCTGGAAGCGAGCGAGTAAAGCTGGCTGGAAATGGTCACGGAGCACAGGGCGCAATAATGTCTGCATATCGCTTTCTGTTGCATCCGGCTGGTTATCCAACAAATGCATCAGCGAATCGCTACCCAGGTTTGAAGTCATCAGGATAACAGTATTGCGAAAATCAATTTCACGCCCCTCTCCATCGCGCATAAAACCACGATCAAAGACCTGATAGAACACGTTCATAACGTCGCGGTGTGCCTTTTCCACCTCATCAAGTAGCACCACACTGTATGGTCGCTTGCGCACGGCTTCCGTCAGAATCCCCCCCTGCCCATAACCCACGTAGCCTGGAGGAGAGCCCTTGAGCTGGGAGACGGTATGTGGCTCCTGGTACTCCGACAGGTTGATGGTTATTAGCGATTTTTCACCACCGTAAAGTACATCTGTCAGTGCCAGCGCCGTTTCGGTTTTACCTACCCCACTGGGTCCAACAAGCAGAAAGACGCCTTGTGGGCCATTTTCCGGCGTGAGGCCGGTTTTGGATGCCCGTAAACGTTGGGCTATCGCGCTGAGAGCAACCTCCTGCCCGACAACACGGGCCGCTAATTGCTCTTCGAGCGTCAGAAGTTCTGTCTGCTCATTTTTCATCAGGGACGAAAGTGGAATGCCTGTCCAGTCGGCAATAACAGTTGCGACGGTCCTTATATCGACGTCCAGTCCCAGCAACGGGTTTGCATTCTGCACCAGAGCCAGTTCGGACTGAATGGCAGTAAGCTCTTCCTGAGGGCTACCATCACTGCGGCATTCTTTCAGTTTCTCTGTCAGTTTCCGTTCCGTTTCATACTGCGAAAGCAGTGTACCCTGCTGCCCGCTAAGTTCTTCTTTCCGGCGCTCAATTTCTGGCAGACGCGAAGTGTTACCCTTGCTGCCCAGCGAGTTATCTACCAGTAATTCCTGCTGCTCCATATCAAGCGATGTCAGTTCTGCCTTATACGGGTGAGTTGTTCCGGGAATGGTGTCCAGACTCATGCGAACCCGCGCCGCTGCAGTATCCAGCAAATCAACAGCTTTATCGGGTAACTGACGTCCTGTCAGATAGCGCCGTGAAAGTGTGACTGCTGCCCGCACCGCCCCTCCGGTGATATGCACACCATGATGTTCCGCATAGCGGGATTTAAGACCGCGCAGCATCAGGCATGCCGTCTCATCATCAGGTTCATCTACTTTCACCATCTGAAAGCGGCGTTCCAGAGCGGCATCACGTTCAAAATACTGTTTATATTCGCTCCATGTGGTGGCTGCGATGGTACGCAATTCACCACGGGCAAGCGCAGGCTTCAACAGGTTGGCCGCATCCGCGCCACCCGCCTGGTTACCCGCGCCGATGATAGTATGTGCTTCGTCGATAAAGAGCAGGATCGGTACTGGCGAGTGTTGTACCGCGTCAATGATATTTTTCAGGCGCTGCTCAAATTCGCCTTTTACTCCGGCACCTGCCTGTAACAACCCTAAATCAAGGGTTCTGACTACTACTGATTTCAAGCTTTCAGGCACATTTCCTTCAATAATTCTTAACGCCAGTCCTTCAACCAGCGCGGTTTTGCCCACCCCTGGTTCACCCACCAGAATGGGGTTGTTTTTACGACGGCGTGAAAGAATATCCACCATCTGGCGGATTTCGTTATCGCGACCAAATACCGGATCGATTTTTCCCTCACGGGCCCTGGCTGTGAGGTCTACAGTAAATCGGTTAAGAATTGCATTTTCTGGCTCCGTAGACGTTGTCTCATCCACAATGCTATTTACAGCTTCCTGCTGTTCGACGTCAGGTCGTTCATCTGACTGAGCTTCCAGGATGGGACGCAGTCGTTCCAGTTGACTGGTGGTCAGGGTCATTAACGGCCAGAGACCTTCACAGCGTGTCAGTCCGGGATTTTCAACCATGGCTGTGAGCAGATGAACGCTACGAATCTGTTCGTCACCGGCAAGCGTTGCAGACAACCAGCCTTGTTTAAGCAAAGAGTGAAGTGAAGATGAGAGTTCCGGACGACTGCGCACAGAGCGGGGCTGGGCATCAAGCCAGCTCAATAGCGCTTGCCAAATCGCATCCATGTCCCATTCATAGCGACGAGCCAGAACGATCAGATCGCCTTCCCCCTGCTCCAGCAATTTCAAAAGCCAGTGCTCGGGTGTGATTTCTGCATGTGCACGGGCCTGGCAAAGGGAGGCTGCGCCTTCAAGTGCCCTTGCACAGTAGTGATTCAGGCGGCGCAGTAAAACGGCAGACTGACTTTCCATATCGGGTTTCTCTTTACGAATGATTTCAGGTTCGGGACACGCTACCGCCCATCACTGTTAACCAAAGCGCACAAGGTCAGAGGGCAGGCTATAGAATAACTTTTGCGGTGGTCCGCATGGGATGACTGCAAAAGGCACCTTGCGGGCTGGCTTTCACCAGCCCGTGCGGGTATTACGCGGTGGTTCGTTCGCTCCAGGAATCGGAATGAATGATGTTGCCGTCTTTGTAGGTCCAGGTGATCTTCTCGTAGCGAAGTTCGATCTGCTCCAGGTGGTTGTGTTTCTCTTTCGATGGATCCTTGATGTCATGCATCAGGGGATTCACTTTTACAACTTTGACGTTGTCGAGTTTAGTGTTGAAGTACTCAACTTCCTGACCGGCGTCATTAATCTTGTACCATTTGAATTCTGCAGACTTCAGGGTTTGACCAGTGGTCACTGCCTTGTAAAGATAAGGGCTGGATGGGTCTATCTCCTTAGTGAACAGGAACGGCGTATGGATACGAGCCCCCGTCAGTTTGCCCGTGTTGTTATCGGTCGGGATGTACAGGTTATGTTCCTGGGCCACCACCTCGATGCTTCCTTCGCGATCCTTAACGTCGACGGAACCCTTTATGTCCGCTCCACCGTCGTCCTTAAGCCAAAGATAAACAGGGATTGCCATTCGAATATTCTCCATTTAGTGTTCGAAACCGTCACCATCCTGTGATGACGAAGGGGTAATGCCCGGTATACGACAGGCATTCGCCTGTGGTACCAGACTGATTTCAACACGCCGGTTTAGCGCGCGACCTTCTGGCGTGCCATTGGATGCCACAGGGCGACTGTCACCGTAGCCCTGCACGGCAAAGCAACTTTCTGGTACATCGCCGGTATCTCGCATCCAGTTACGGACCGCCTCAGCTCTTTTCAGGGACAGGATCTGATTAAGCTGCTCGCTACCGGTATCGTCTGTGTGGCCACTGACAACAATCAGCCATCCCGGTTTTGCTTTAATGCCGACGAGTGAGGTAACCAGCATTTTGGTAGAACCCGCTTTCAGTTCGGATTTGCCTGAATCAAACAGCGACATGCTGTCCAGACGAACAATTTTTGGAGACTCTGCTTTCGGAGCTGGGGCCTGTGGAGGCCGATATGTATCAATGGCCTGCGAAAGGGCGAGCCACAAACGTTGTCCTGGGTAATACCCCAGACCATAACGCCAGGGTTCTCCCTGCCGCTGCCAGCGTTCCAGCAGCAGCACATCCCGTTTAAGGTCCGCAAGTGACCGGGCTTTAGGGCTGTAATGCTCCATCGGGATGGCGTACCAGCGTTGTAAATGGGCACTGATCTGATGGATCAATCCCTGGTTATTCGCTGCTGAAAAACCGATGGCTGCCAGAGCGCAAAACCACAGCAGAAATACAAGATGTCGGGCCCTTTGCCCACCCCTGAGCGGCGTGGCGAAAGGTGCAAGAAATGGCAAGATGGCGTCCGGATACCGGGATACCGGATCCGTGTTGCAAGCAGCCCCGGAAAATCGTAGACAAGAGAGACTATACAACCAGCGTGCCCATAGTGACTGAGGAGTCGCCTGAATGAATCCCGTTCTCAGCGCGACGGCGAATGTTTTCACGGGTGGATATAGCCGATCTGATTTATCCAGTTCATCCATCACCGTTTCGCTAATAAAAGTAACAGACTGTTTTAACAACGGAATAAGAGCGAGATGTTCTTCCACCTGCTGCCAGTCTGCCAGCGCAACAGGAGGAGAATTTTCTACACACACCACAGGCTTATCGTCGCGAATAATAACCCACGGTGTTTGAGGGCCAGAAAACTCACAGCTCACAAATACAGGCGGAGAAAAACCGAGAAGTGTCACCAGTTTCCCCGCTTGCTCACGGAACGACTTGAGGGATGCCCGCATCTCAGCTTCATCTGTATACAGGTCAGGACAGCAGACATACATCACCGCAAGTTGCCCTGCCAGACTCGGTTGTTGCTCCTGAATATCGCGTACTGACTCAGCGAGCTGGTCAACGTCATCAATACGTAACCACCACCCCTGGGACGTTTTTCGCAATATTTTCCCCAGGAATAGAGTTTCCATATTATCGCCGCAGACCAATACCACTGGACTCTGGGTATCCATGGCGGGTAATTCAGCGGCGAGGGTTGCACTGTCAGGCATCGCGCTTAAGCGATGTCCCCCGGTCCACATCAACCGGCATGCAAAAAAAACAACAACCAGTGTTGCCAGACCTTTTATCAGGTTTCCGCCCGGAACAAAGCACCAGAGCAACCCCAGGACTGCGATTGTTCCAGCCAGGATGTGTAACACCAGGGAGGCAATAATGGATTTACGCATTAACGAGGCAACTCCGGTATGTTTTCAGCCAGTAATGACTGGAGCCAGAGATGCCCTCCCCACCACACCATGCCAGTGATGAGAATGCCAGTGAAAACCCAGAACCAGACCGAGCGCAACAGGTTATAACGTCGCTTTTCTGTTCTGTAAGTGACCAGGGATAGTCCGGCGTCGGGTATTGATACATGCTCAGACAGCGCCTTGATTACCTCATCACGCTGCGCGGGACCCACTGTTTTCAAACCGTAAAGGCCCTGGAAACCCAACATAATGACGCGGTGATAACAGGTCAGCACTGCATTTTGCGGGACGGGCTGGTTGAGTGCTTCAACAACGCGATCCCACAACGCTTCACCCGCCCGCAGTGAACCAAAATAACGGGCCTGCAAGGGCGCCTTTCTCCAGGCAAGATAACCGTCATCAACGGGTGTCATTCCACCTTCAATCTCTTGAGGTCTACGGCTCATCACGGTTTCATCAAGCAATGCGCACTGGGCGTAAGAGATATGGTTGATACTGGTTTCATCATAGCCAGCACGCTCTAGTGCCTCCCTAACGCTTTCCACCTGCTTACAGCATTTTTGGTAAAGCTCCTGGCCATCCAGCGTGGTTGCACCGTGCTTTAACATCGTGACGGTAAGCCAGGTTTCCGCCATTAACGCGTCGATATCAATTTCCTGTTTCATGAGCGCAACACCGCAAACAATTCAAGTTCCAGAGCCCCGAGCAGTTCTGGCACGTAGAACATGCACACTCCCTGCTCCTGCATTTCCCGTGCTGCTGTACTTTCCATGTCCAGCGCGAAATATTGGTTTTCCATTCTTACAGGCAGCGCGGCAGGTACCCGACTGACGGGAATCAGAGGAATCCCTCTCAGTACCGCGCCGTAGATCTCGCTGACTTCATCAGGCGAGCCGGCCTGACAGAGTGCCGGAAACTTTTCTGCGACCTGCCAGGCAGGAACGTCTGAACGGACCGAGAGGTAAAGGTCGGCCTCTTCACGCAATCGGATGTCATGTAAAGTTGCTTTCCACGTCTGTCCATCTGGACGAGACATTTCCAGGGCGATCACGCGTGAAGGAAGGCTCGCCTCCAGCAAAACGCTGATGAGATCAAATAACGGTGGGAATGTGTTTGTCAGTTCTGTGTGGTCATAACCAGGAATTGAATCCAGATCGTTGTCGAGTGAGAACGTCAACATACTGCCCGCCAGGCGAGCGAGTTCCGCCCAGACCTGCTCAGGTTGGCGTGCCGGAAAACGTTCATACTCAGAGAGAACCCTGGCATGGGAGTTAAGGGCGTTCAACAGCCAAAAAAGGGAAACATCCGCAACGGCAAAATCCGCCAGCCGTTCATTGCTTTCTCGACGCATGGACATTAGTCGCTGACGGCGGGAGCGAAGCTGGCGATTTAGTAACGTCAAGCGTTCACGCAGTATCGGGCTTGCCGAGTACAGCGCCAGGGGGGGAATAAATTCCATATCCTGACGCCATTCCCCCTGCCCGGTTCTGATGAGACGTGCAACCGGGCAGGTCCTCCAGGATTCGTTATTCTCATGAGCGAAGCGCACCGAGAAATTGAAGCGGGCAACAGCCATAGATTCATCTTCCGGACCAAAATAGTCCGAAACAGTGACCCATTCCTCACGGTATCGTAAGGGGCGTTCAGAACTGACGGAATCCTGTCGAACGTTGCTTATTCCGGGCTGCATCAAAGGAAGAGCAATCATGACTGTGATCGTATCCAGCCCAACAAGATTTACGGGATCAAGCTCACGAGGTTCAGGCGGTAAATCGCTGCTTTGGGTATCAATCAGCGTCCCGTCTTCAAGCCAGAGCCGTAGCCGCAGGATTTGGATCAGTCCTGAAGAGAGCAGATTTTCATCGAACTCAATTTTTTCGACCCCCCACGGGAAAGGTGACGCCAGTGCTGACACGCCGGCGCAACGGAATGTTTCCCATTCTGACTGCTGCTGGAATTGCTGAGGGGACAGCAAAGCCCCCTCATTCCATAGCGGACGATAAATCTTCATCCTTGCTACCGCCTCACGCCTTGGCTTTCGGCATCTGTGATACCAAAGACAGGTTTACGTCCATACCTTCCACCTGGAAATGTGGTACCGCATACAGCTTCACCCGGAAGAAACCCGGATTATCTTCGATATCCTCCACAACCACTTTGCCGTCGCGCAGCGGATGGGACGCCTGAAGTGCATCACCCGGATCGGTCATTTCGGTCACCAAACCACGTACCCAGGTGTTCAGCTCAAGCTCCAGCAAACGACGATCTTTGGTAGACCCAATATTTTCGCGCTGAATCAGTTTCAGATAATGAGCGATCCGTGAGAGCAGGAAAATATATGGCAACCGTGCGTTGATGCGGCTGTTAGCCGTTGCATCAGCGGTATCGTACAACGCTGGTTTCTGGGTTGAATTTGCTGAGAAGAAGCAAGCGTAATCGCGGTTCTTGTAGTAAGACAGCGGGATAAAACCAAGATTGGCGAACTCAAATTCGCGCGTTTCCGGGATCATCACTTCAGAGGGGATTTTTACCTGGTTGCCAGTGCCCAGGTCATATAGATGGATTGGTAAATCCTGCACTGCACCGCCCGCCTGCGGGCCACGAATTTGCACACACCAACCATTATTGATGAAGCTTTTGACCATATTGGCAGCAAAGGCGAATGACGCATTTGTCCACAGGTATTTATCGTGATCCGGCCCTTTGACTTCTTCAACGTAATTAAAGCTGCGTACCGGCACCGTATCCGGGCCATATGGCAGCCGCCCCAATACGCGTGGCATCGTCAGTCCGATATAGCGCGAATCCGCAGATTCGCGGAAAGATTTCCATTTAAGATATTCAGCTCGATCAAAATAATTACCAATATCTTTGATTGCCGCGACCTCTTCCATTGATTCTTTGAAAAAGAACCGCGGCCCCACTGACCCGATAAAAGGCATATGAGCAGCCGCAGAAACTTTGGATATATTGCGCAGCAGTGCAACATCCTGGGATGAAGCATCAAACTCGTAAGAAGAAATAAGCGCCGCTATCGGTTCGCCACCCGGGGTGTCATATTCTGCAACATATGTCTGGAGATAAAGACCACTTTGAATAATTTCAGGAGCGTCTTCAAAATCCTGTCGAAGATCCTCTTTTGAAACATCCAGAATTTCGATTCTTACATTCTGTCGAAAATCAGTACGGTCAACAGTATGTTTCAATCCTCTCCAGAGCGATTCCACTTTTTGAAATTCCGGATGATGCATAACTTCATCTAACTGGCGGCTTATCTGGCTGTCCAGTTGGGCGATATGCTGATCAAGCAAGGTTTTGTCCAGCTTATCTATCTTTTGCCCCGAATCGGTAATAACCTGCATAAATACCTGAATTGCAGCAGTCACACGTTCATCAGCAGAAGCTTCTGCCATGATCGTATTATCCTGGTATTCAGATATATCGCTCAGGTTCTTGACCGGTGTCAGATTGATTTTTTCAAACAGTGAAGCGTAAACGCTCTCACGTGGAGCTTTATTCAGCACAGCAGATTGCCCCTGCGCTATATTTGTTTCGGTATTCACAGACATCAGCATATCTCTCTGTTAGTCCATTAATAAATTCGTCCTGAATTATTCAGGAGCAAGGGCACTTAATTCGTCACGTAATTCCTGTGACAGAGATGGGTCTTTTAGAATTTTTTCGAATTCTCTGCGGAAACTTACGTTGTCCATTAAATTCGATTTGAGATCTTTAAGAAGGTTTCGCATTGCCAACATGGCACGGAGCTGTGGGATTTGACGAGCTACCTGCTCAGGCTCAAAGTCTTTCATATTTGAAAAACTAAGTTTTACGTTTTCTTCTACTCCATCGGAGGAAAAGGTATTTTTCACAGATAAACTGACTTCCGGATTGAGCTCGTTTAAAACGCTATTAAGATTGTTTTTATTTACATCTAACTTAATTCGCTCTGATACTGCTGAAGTCGCCTTACCATTACTGAAATCCCCCATTGCCAGTAGTTTAAGTGGCAGCTCAATTTGCTTCTGTGCTGAACCCGTATGCAGGCTTAGCTTGATATTAACGCGTGCTTTCGGCACCTCATTTTGAAAGGTTTGGTCCGCCATAACATTCCCTATCTGCGTAAATTTAAGTTGTCTTCAAATAAGTCACTCCACGAAGCCATCATAGAGTAAATAACTATATACGATCAACTTAACGGGTCATTGAGCTAATAAAATTATAATTTTAAGAATATCACTCTAATTTCAAGCTTTTTTCACGATGGCTTTATGCTGAAAAAGTTAGAATAAATCGAGCTGTTGACTATATTTTTATTTGATATTGGATATATCAACTGATAGTTGATGATTTTATGGCCTCATATTATTTGAATGGTATTAAATTGATTTGTATCAATGAATTTTACAGGTTATAAGTCGTAGCTACCTTCAGGCTTTCGGGTTAAATTAGGGTTTGTTAAAAACATTTCATCTCACTACAAATAAAATGTACCAATTCAAGACAAAAATAAGATGAAAATCATCAGTCTGATTAATTAATAAATTCTTTTAATATTCTTTTTATATTAAAAGCAAGGCATGCAAGCAAAATATAAATATGTTGCATGAAATAAATAACCATCATCAATATTATAAAGGGCAAAACAATAACTATTAACAAACAATTATCGTGATTTATACTTCAAAAATATCCAATTAGAAATCATTAGTGCTTCCGTTATATATTTACCTGCCTGGTGCTCGAAAATAATCGGGCAAAGCAAACCTATATTTACCTCATCCTTCCCCCAGCCCCAATCGGGCTGGGAGAATTACACATCCGGAATCTGTTGATTCGTTACTTCCGCAGCCACTGTTCATACCTTAACCGAACGGTATTCAAAGCAGAAAATCTGCTTGACCGTTTTCGCGCAACTCCCTATAGTAGCGCCCCGTTGCCCCTTTGATAGGCTGGCAGCGTTACAATGTGGTGAGGTGTCCGAGTGGCTGAAGGAGCACGCCTGGAAAGTGTGTATACGGCAACGTATCGGGGGTTCGAATCCCCCCCTCACCGCCATCATTTCAGAAAAGAGCCGTACGAAAGTACCGGCTCTTTTCTTTTATATACCGCCAGAGGGGGCGGATGAGAACCCCCGACCGGGGGTCGACAACGGGCGACAGCCCGTTGGACAGATGACGAGCCTGCGAGGAATCTGCCCGCAGGGCGAGCGAAGCGAGTCAATCCCCCCCTCACCGCCATCATTTCAGAGAAGAGCCGTACGAAAGTACCGGCTCTTTTCTTTTATATACCGCAAGAGGGGGCGGATGAGAACCCCCGACCGGGGGTCGACAACGGGCGACAGCCCGTTGGACAGATGACGAGCCTGCGAGGAATCTGCCCGCAGGGCGAGCGAAGCGAGTCAATCCCCCCCTCACCGCCATGATTTCAGAGAAGAGCCGTACGAAAGTACCGGCTCTTTTCTTTTTATATTCTTCTGCCAAAAAATGCAGACAAAAAAACCCGGTTTCCCGGGTTTTGTATATAAAGGAAAGCTCGATGGTTAGTCATACGCCTTCAGCGTACGCTGGCAGAGCGCAGAGCGGACGCAGTCGTCTTTATTAAAACGAACCACGCCTATCATCTCATCTTCTTCAAAACGTGCCAGTGCGTCACTCAGACCCGACTTTACGCCGGATGGCAAATCGCACTGGGTTATGTCACCGTTGACAATGACAGTCACGTTTTCTCCAAGGCGCGTTAAAAACATCTTCATTTGCGCAGCAGTGACATTCTGGGCCTCATCAAGAATAACCACCGCATTTTCAAAAGTACGTCCACGCATATAGGCGAACGGCGCGATCTCTACCTTACCGATCTCTGGTCGCAGGCAGTATTGCATAAAGGATGCCCCCAGTCGCTTCAGCAGTACGTCATAGACGGGCCGGAAATAGGGAGCAAACTTCTCCGAGATATCACCGGGTAAGAAGCCGAGATCTTCGTCGGCTTGCAGGACCGGTCGGGTTACGATAATCCTTTCCACATCCTTATGGATCAGGGCTTCCGCCGCTTTCGCTGCGCTGATCCATGTTTTCCCGCAACCGGCTTCACCGGTTGCAAAAATTAATTGCTTATTCTCAATAGCGTTCAGGTAGTGCTCCTGAGCTTCGTTGCGCGCGGCAATTGGTGAAACATCACGGCTGTCCCGCGCCATGCCAATTGCTTCTACGCCGCCCATCTGCACAAGCGAGGTGACCGACTCTTCTTCACGTTGTTTATGGCTGCGTGAATCTCGTCTCAGCACGCGTTTCGCTTCACGACGAGCTTTGATCACTGCTTTTTGTCTTCCCATGGATAGCACCTTGAGTTGTTGGTTTACACTACACGCGTTTGTTGCAACGCGATTATGCGCACGAACTTCTGAGGGTTGGCTTCCTTCTAAGCCTTGGCTTGCCTTTGGAAATGAAGTGACAGAGCGACAAGCATCATCGCCTGTCACATCGCTGGAAAGAGGTATAAATAATGAGAGGGAAAATTCAGGGGTGACGAAGTCGCAATCGGAGATGAGTACTCCGCGCCGGGTCTTGCGTGGTTTGAGATATTTCTGTCCGCGACAGAACTTTACCATCCGCGATCTCCAAAATGACTGCATCACCGCAGGGTACGAACCGCTTTTGATTATTACAGCAGAGCTTAGCATCATTGCAACATTTTTTTTACGCACTCATAACCTGCATGAATGTCTGTGCTACTACGCAAAGTCTCCACCAGAAATATTACAGAAAAATAACAGATACTTTCTAATAGGAAAAAATGATGTTTGGATGGCAGAAAAAGTATGTCTGGATGCAACAGATAACAGGAAATCCTGCCAGGAGGCTGGCAGGATTGAATCTTTACGCTTCCAGCAGTGGTTGCGCGAGATAGTGAGTCTTATCCTTCACACCCGGTAATACGAAGAAATAGCCGCCGCCAATCGGTCGAATATACTCTTCAAGCGCCTCTCCATTGAGCCGCTTTTGTACCGTAAGAAAACCTTTTTCCAGATCATGCTGAAAGCAAACAAATAATAACCCCATATCTAACTGACCCGAAGGCGTGGTGCCAAGAGAATAACTGTAACCTCTGCGCATCATCAGGCTCGACTGCGTTTCGCTGGTGCGCGGGTTCGCCAGCCGAATATGGCTATCAAGCGCAATGATATTACCCTCGGGATCCTGGGCATAATTTGGCTCATCATGCTCGTGCTGCATGCCAAGTGGCGCACCAGTTTGCTTATCACGACCAAAAATGGTCTGTTGCTCTTTCAGCGGCGTACGATCCCAGAACTCAACGTGAAACTGGATTATACGCACGGCCTGATAGCTGCCACCCACTGCCCAGTCTGGTTCACCCTGATCATCGGTAACCCAGACGACCTTATTCATAAGCGCTGTATCATGGCTATTTGGGTTAGCGGTTCCATCTTTAAACCCCAGCAGATTTACCGGAGTCTCTTTGCCCTGACTGCGCGCGGCATGTTGAGAAATAAATCCTTCCCGCTTCCAGCGCACGCTTAATAAATCTGGTGTGTGCTTGATAATATCGCGTAGCGCATGGATCACCGTATCCAGGGTATTGGCGCAAATTTGTAATAACAAGTCACCATGACAAAGCGCAGCATCGAGAGAATCATTGGGAAAACGCACCATTTTCTGTAGCTTTTTCGGCTGATGCTGGCTTAGTCCGTAACGTTTATCAAAAAGCGCCGCCCCAACCGACACGGTTATTGTCAGGTTATCAGGTGCAATATAAGTACCGAGAATACCGGAATCCATCGGCGGTAAACGGGGATTCGCGGTGGCGGGAGCAGGCCCACCCGTTGTAAGAAAAGCAATACGGTCAGTGAGTAAACGAAAAAGGCGTTCCAGGTCGGCTTTATCCGTCGCCAGCACATCAAAAGCAACCAGCATCATAGAGGCTTGTTGCGCCGTCAGAATACCGGGCTGATGTTCACCATAAAAAGGCTGCTGTTCCGAGCGCGCATCCGGCGAAAGCACACCCGGCGAGTTTTGCGGTTTTGCCGCATGAGCCAACGGACAGCCACCGGTAAAAGCCAGCGCGCCGCCAAGCGCGCCAACTGTTTTTAATAAACGACGTCGCACCGGATCACTGGCGCTATTATCATCACGTTGTTTCATGATATCAATCCAACCCAAGCACACCGCGCAACTGAGCCAAATCTTCTGCCAGCGAGGTAATCGGCCCCTTCAACGCATTGCGATCGGTATCGCTCAGTTTGTCATAGCTTTCGAAACCATCTTTGGTGCGATATTTTGCCAGTATGCTGTCGACTTTCTTAAAGTTGGCATCAACTTTCGCCAGCAGCGCAGCGCTATTCTTCTCTAACTGCGGTCGCAGTAGTTCGACAATTTTCTGTGCGCCATCTACGTTTGCCTGGAAATCCCACAGATCGGTATGACTGTAGCGATCTTCTTCACCACTGATTTTGCTGGCTGCAACCTCTTCTATCAGACCAGCCGCTCCACCCACTACTTTTGAAGGTGGGAAGGCCAGCTCGTTTATACGTGTTTGCAGATCAAGCACATCGGTGTGAAGTTTTTCAGCGTAGCTCTCCATCCCTTTGGTGCTATTATCGCCAAATAAGGCCTTCTCCAGACGATGGAAGCCGGTAAAATTCGGGTCCGCGGCTTTTTGCTCAAAATCATCTTCCCTGGCATCAATACTACCGTCCAGATCGGAAAAGAGCTCAGCAATAGGCTCAATACGCTCATAGTGCTGACGCGTCGGTGCATATAGCGTTTTAGCTTTTTCGATATCTCCCGCTTTTACCGCGTCGGTAAAAGCTTTGGTTCCAGTGACCAGCTCCGCGGTTTCTGCTGTGACATAGGCTTTATAAGCGGAAATGGCATCACTCAGGCTTAATAAGGCAGCGCTTTTTGACGCATCGGCAGTCGCTGCGCCTTTAACGGTTAATTTCCCTTTCGGGTTGGTGAGCAAACCACACGTCATCTCATAGTCACCGGGCTGTAAATTAGCCGTGAGCTTCTGACTAAAGCCTGGAGCAATATTTTCCCGCTCCTCCACAACCATTACACCTTTTAGGATCTCCCACTCCAGTGCTTTCTGGCTATGGTTGAGAATAATAAACTGCGTTTTACCCGCATTGACCGTCAGATTCATCGGCTCACATTGCTTGTCGGTGACTGTGACTTTTACCTGTGAAATATCCGCAGCCTGCACCGACAATGTAGAGGAGATCAGCGCGGCAATGCTGACCGCCAACGCATTACGACGTAAACGAATAACCATAGCCCTTCCCTTCAATAAGTATGTTGTAACTATAATTGTGAATAAGAACATTTAAGACGCGGCCTGTGCAGATGCTTTGCCTGACCTCGAGGGAAATATAAAAAACATCAGCGCAGGTATGAGATAGAAAAAGTACACACATACCTCACTCACACTGGGTGCTTCCTGGTAACCAAAAATCCCCTCCAGCAACGTGCCAGTGAGTGAATGTGTGGTCAGAACGTTACTGAGATCGAAGGCGATCCCCTGGAAATGATTCCACAAGCCGGCTTCATGAAACGCGCGAATGGCCCCGGCAGTTAAACCTGCCGCGACAAATAAAATAAAGAGACTGGTCCAGCGGAAAAAAGCCGCGAGATTGAGACGAACCCCACCCCAGTAAAGTAAGAAGCCAAGCACAACGGCGGTTAACAACCCAACTACAGCACCAGCCGGCGGCCAGATGCCTACATCCTGCTGGAATGCCGCCAGCAGAAAAAATACCGACTCTAACCCTTCACGTGCTACGGCGAAAAAAACCATGATGATCAGCGCCCAGCCATGGTGAGTGCCGCGCGCCAGAGCGCTATCAACCGCCTGTTCCAGATGAACTTTCACATTGCGTGATACTTTACGCATCCAGAACACCATCCAGGTCAGGATGATAACGGCGATAACCGCAACAATCCCTTCAAACAGCTCTTGCTCTTTTTGTGGGAATTCCCCTGTCGTTTCATTGATGGCAACCCCTAAGCCAAGGCAGAGCATGGCGGCAAGAAAGACGCCGATCCACATGATCCCCAGCCACTGCCCACGCTGGGTGCGCTTAAGGTAACTCGCAATAAGACTAACAATTAGCGCGGCTTCAAGGCCTTCACGCAACATAATAAGAAATGGAACAAACATGAATGGCCCCTAATGTCATGCGCGGTCACAATGTGCAAAGAAAAGTAAATATCAATGAAAGTGATTATCATTACGGTAATGAGAAACACAAGCGAAAAATGTTCAGAATGATAAACAGATGTAAAAATCGAGGAGAGGGATAAGCTTGCCTCACGGGTAAACGTGAGGCAAAGCGAGGAAGAGGTTTACTCGGCCTGCAGGCGAGACGGTGGAGCGGAACGATAGTGGGCATCAGCCTGGGCAAAGCGTTGTTGCATCGCCGCTGATGGCGCTTTGCTTAACAGGCTAAACACCACAATACCGATGCTGGCAAAAACAAAGCCCGGGATAATTTCGTACAGACCCAACCAGCCGTACTGCTTCCATACAATCACTGTCACGGCGCCAATTACCATCCCTGCCAGTGCGCCATTACGCGTCATGCGTGACCACATTACTGAGAGCAGTACTACCGGGCCAAACGCCGCACCAAAGCCAGCCCATGCATAGCTCACCAGGCCAAGCACCCGGTTTTCCGGGTTAGCCGCCAGCGCAATAGCCACCAGCGCTACCAACAGAACCATCAAGCGTCCAACCCACACCAGCTCCCCTTGACTTGCCCCTTTACGCAAAAACGCTTTGTAAAAGTCTTCTGTAATTGCACTTGAGCAAACCAGCAACTGGCAACTTAGGGTAGACATCACTGCTGCGAGGATCGCCGATAGTAAGATACCGGCGATCCACGGGTTAAACAGGATTTGCGCCAGTTCAATGAATACGCGTTCAGCATTCTGGTTTACTGCCCCGGCCACTGAAGGATGCTCATTAAAATAGGCGATGCCAAAGAAACCTACGCTGACTGCGCCTGCCAGGCAAAGAATCATCCATGTCATGCTGATGCGGCGCGCATGGACAATGGTGTGGTGGGAATCGGCCGCCATAAAGCGTGCCAGAATATGTGGCTGTCCAAAGTAGCCTAGCCCCCAGCCCATAAGCGAGACAATGGCGACGAAATTTAGCCCTTTAAGCATATCGACGTTTTCGATACTTTTTTGTTTGATAACTTCCAGCGAATCGCCGAAACCACCTACGGAAATCACCACAATAACTGGCGTCAGGATCAGTGCGAAGATCATCAGGCTGGCCTGTACCGTATCAGTCCAACTTACAGCCAGGAAACCGCCGACAAAAGTATAAAGGATAGTGGCTGCCGCCCCGGCCCACAGCGCCGTTTCATAGCTCATACCAAAAGTACTTTCAAAAAGGCGAGCTCCAGCCACAATCCCGGAAGCACAATAAATAGTGAAGAAAAGGAGAATGACCAGCGCCGAGATAATACGCAACAGACGGCTTTTATCTTCAAAACGGCCAGTAAAATAATCCGGGAGTGTAAGCGCATTATTATTCACTTCAGTGTGTACACGCAGGCGACCGGCCACTAGTTTCCAGTTGATCCATGCTCCCAGCGTTAAGCCAATGGCAATCCAGCTCTCTGAAATACCGGAAATAAAAATCGCACCGGGCAAGCCCATAAGCAACCAGCCGCTCATATCTGATGCTCCGGCAGAAAGTGCTGTCACCACTGGTCCAAGACGACGTCCTCCCAGAATATAATCGCCGAAGTTTTTTGTTGATCGCCAGGCAATAAAACCTATCAGGATCATGCCAAAAATATAAACGAGAAAAGTCACCAACATTGGTGTGCTTACAGCCATTCGAATCTCTCCAGGGTTCTACGGGCAATGGTTTTATTGCCGTTTTTATTTATCACCGGAACGGGGTGAAAGAGCATGTGCGTTGTTTGTAGCGAATGTATCCTGCCGGAAGGCACGCTTATTCACAATTGATTTAACATAGCATTTACATCATTTTTATTCTGAGCCTAATATCATTTCCCTATAGGTTGCACTACGTCACACTTCTACAGGTTGCACCTTATAAAAATGTTAGCTAGCGCATAAATAAGTTTGTAAAGAATAAAATCTGCCCCTGCTGATTATTACCAGCAATTAACATTAATTCGCTTTTCTGGCTTGTTAACCAGCTCACAATTAACAAGGTTGCACAAAGTTGCAACATAGTGGATATTTCTGGTTAACCCGCAACACTAAAATAAACAGGAGTAAGGCATGGGCACCACCACAATGGGGGTCAAGCTTGATGATGCAACGCGCGAAAGGATCAAAACCGCAGCGGCAACCATTGATCGCACACCGCACTGGTTAATTAAACAAGCCATTTTTAATTATCTGGAAAAACTGGAAACCAATGAGGCGCTGCCTGAACTGGGTGTTGCGCAGGATGCAGCCGCGCCAGACGAAGAAAATAGCGTAGCTATTGAAGAGCCCCACCAGCCCTTTCTTGAATTTGCCGAGCAGATCCTGCCGCAATCCGTTAGCCGGGCAGCAATCACTGCTGCATGGCGGCGCGCGGAGACTGATGCCGTGCCGATGGTGCTCGAACAGGCCCGTCTGCCACAGCCCATTGCCGAGAATGCCCACAAGCTTGCGTATCAATTAGCGGAAAAATTACGTAATCAGAAAACCGCATCGGGTCGTGCCGGTATGGTACAAAGCTTATTACAAGAGTTCTCCCTCTCTTCGCAAGAAGGTGTGGCGTTGATGTGCCTGGCTGAAGCGTTATTGCGTATACCGGATAAAGCCACTCGCGATGCGCTGATCCGCGATAAAATCAGCAATGGCAACTGGCAATCGCATATTGGCCGTAGCCCCTCACTGTTTGTCAACGCGGCAACCTGGGGTTTGTTGTTTACTGGCCGCCTTGTTTCAACCCATAACGAAGCCAATCTCTCTCGCTCACTCAACCGCATTATCGGTAAGAGTGGTGAACCGTTGATTCGAAAAGGCGTGGATATGGCGATGCGTCTGATGGGTGAACAGTTCGTCACAGGCGAAACCATTGCCGAAGCGCTGGCTAATGCGCGTAAGCTAGAGGAAAAAGGCTTCCGCTACTCTTACGATATGTTGGGCGAAGCGGCGTTAACCGCGGCTGACGCACAGGCCTATATGGTTTCCTATCAGCAGGCGATTAACGCCATCGGCAAGGCCTCAAATGGGCGAGGAATTTACGAGGGGCCAGGCATCTCAATCAAACTTTCCGCTCTGCACCCACGTTATAGCCGTGCCCAGTATGATCGCGTTATGGAAGAGCTCTATCCGCGCCTGAAATCCCTGACGCTGTTAGCGCGTCAGTACGATATTGGTATCAATATTGATGCCGAAGAAGCCGACAGGCTGGAAATTTCCCTCGATCTGCTGGAAAAACTCTGCTTTGAGCCTGAATTAGCCGGCTGGAATGGTATCGGGTTTGTCATTCAGGCATATCAGAAACGCTGTCCATTTGTGATCGATTACCTGATAGATCTGGCAACCCGTAGCCGTCGTCGTTTGATGATTCGTCTGGTGAAAGGGGCATACTGGGATAGTGAAATTAAGCGTGCGCAAATGGAAGGCCTGGAAGGCTATCCGGTATATACACGTAAGGTTTATACCGATGTCTCGTATCTTGCCTGCGCGAAGAAATTACTGGCAGTGCCAAACCTAATCTATCCGCAGTTCGCTACCCATAACGCCCATACACTGGCTGCAATTTATCAACTGGCCGGGCAGAACTACTACCCGGGGCAGTATGAATTCCAGTGCCTTCACGGCATGGGTGAACCCCTCTACGATCAAGTTGTGGGCAAAATTGCCGATGGAAAACTGAACCGACCGTGTCGCATCTATGCTCCGGTAGGGACTCACGAAACGCTACTGGCGTATCTGGTACGTCGTCTTCTGGAAAACGGCGCCAATACTTCATTCGTTAACCGTATTGCTGATAACACACTGCCGCTGGACGCTTTAGTGGCCGATCCCGTTGTAGAAGTAGAGAAGCTTGCCGCTCAGGAAGGCCAGACCGGCCTGCCGCATCCGAAGATCCCCCTGCCCCGCGCACTGTATGGCGATGAACGCCTTAACTCCGCCGGTCTGGATCTGGCAAACGAGCACCGCCTGGCCTCTCTCTCCTCTTCTTTGCTCGCTACCGCGACGCAAAAATGGTATGCCCGCCCGATGCTGGAACAAGAGGAAGTTGCAGGCGAACCTGTGCCGGTGATCAACCCGGCAGAGCCGAGAGATATAGTCGGTTATGTGATTGAGGCAACTGAAGCGCAAGTTAATCAGGCACTGGACAATGCCGTCAATCATGCGTCGATCTGGTTTGCCACCCCAGCGCAGCAGCGGGCAGCGATTCTTGAGCGTGCCGCCGTGCTAATGGAAGATCAGATGCAGATGTTAATCGGCATTCTGGTCCGCGAGGCAGGTAAAACGTTTAGCAATGCCATTGCTGAAGTGCGTGAAGCTGTGGATTTCCTGCGTTATTACGCCGCCCAGGTACGCGAGGATTTCGATAATGAGACCCATCGCCCGCTCGGGCCGGTAGTGTGTATCAGCCCGTGGAACTTCCCGCTGGCTATTTTTACCGGTCAGATCGCTGCCGCACTGGCGGCAGGTAACAGCGTGCTGGCCAAACCCGCGGAACAAACCCCGCTAATTGCTGCTCAGGGTGTTGCTATCCTGCTGGAAGCCGGTGTCCCTGCCGGCGTGTTGCAACTGCTCCCAGGCCGTGGTGAAACGGTAGGTGCGCAACTTACCGGTGATGCCAGAGTGCGTGGCGTAATGTTTACCGGCTCAACCGAGGTAGCCACGTTGTTGCAACGTAATATTGCAACCCGCCTTGATACGCAGGGCCGTCCGATACCGTTGATTGCAGAAACAGGCGGGTTGAATGCCATGCTTGTCGATTCATCAGCTCTGACCGAGCAAGTAGTCGTGGATGTACTGGCTTCCGCTTTCGATAGCGCAGGCCAACGCTGTTCTGCGCTGCGTGTTCTCTGTTTGCAGGATGATATTGCCGACCATACGCTGAAGATGTTACGCGGTGCGATGGCCGAATGCCGGATGGGTAATCCGGGTCGCCTGACGACGGATATAGGGCCAGTTATCGATAGCGAAGCCAAAGAGAATATCAATAAACATATTCAGGATATGCGTGCGAAAGGCCGTACCGTGTTCCAGGCTGTACGTGAAAACAGCGAAGATGCTCGCGAATGGCAAACCGGTACTTTCATTCCTCCGACATTGATTGAACTGGAAAGCTTTAACGAGCTGAAAAAAGAGATCTTCGGTCCGGTTCTGCATGTGGTGCGCTACAACCGTAACCAGCTTAATGACTTGATCGCACAGATTAATGAATCAGGCTATGGCTTAACTCTGGGCGTCCATACCCGTATTGACGAAACAATTGCTCAGGTGACAGCGAATGCGCATGTGGGCAACCTCTATGTAAACCGCAATATGGTGGGAGCCGTGGTAGGGGTACAACCATTCGGTGGAGAAGGCTTGTCCGGAACAGGCCCGAAAGCAGGTGGGCCGCTCTATCTTTATCGCTTGCTGGGAAGTCGCCCGGCAAACACGGTATTGAAAACGTTGGCACGCCACGATGCACACTCACCGCTTGATACCCAGGTGAAAACACTGTTAATAGCGCCGCTTGAGGCCCTTGCTGCATGGGCGCAGAACCGCCCGGCACTGCAACAGGTCTGTCAGCAGTTCGGCGAGTTGGCGCAAGCCGGCACGCAGCGTGTGCTTAGTGGGCCTACCGGTGAGCGCAATAGCTGGACACTGATGCCGCGCAAGCGCGTTCTCTGTATTGCTGATAACGAAGAAGATACGCTGGTACAATTAGCGGCCGTATTAGCCTGTGGTTGTCAGGTGCTGTGGCCTGAAGATGTCTTACATCGGGATCTGGCAAAACAGCTTCCGGCGAGCGTCAACAACGTCATTCGTTTCGCGAAAACCGATGCGCTAATGGCACAGAACTTCGATGCGGTTATCTTCCATGGTGACTCCGACCAACTCATTGCGCTATGTGAAAGCGTGGCAGCGCGTGATGGAGCGATTGTCTCGGTGCAGGGTTTCGCCCGGGGTGAAAATAATATCCATCTGGAACGTCTGTGGCTGGAGCGTTCACTGAGCGTTAATACTGCCGCCGCAGGGGGAAATGCCAGCCTGATGACAATAGGTTAAACGGTGAGATAATTTACTAAGCCAGTCAGAATATCTGACTGGCTTTTTATTTTGCACAATAATCCTTTGTAGTCCCTGCTATCCGCTCGTAAATAGATCACCATTGCTTAATGACACAACAGCGGCGTTGTGCTAATAAATCGACTGGATCAGGGCCTTATTGACGGAGGAGAAGTCAATGAAATCTGTAATACTGGCGCTGGCGGCCTTGTTACTTAGCTGTCCGGTTCTTGCCGAGGAGTGCACGAACGCCACCACCCAATCTGAACTGAACAATTGCAGCGCAGAAGTCTATCGGGCTGCGGATACAAAGCTCAATCAAACGTATCAGGACGCCATCAAACGCGCCGCGCCAAAACAGGCTGATCTGCTCAAAAAAGCCCAGCAAACCTGGCTGAGCCTGCGTGACGCCGACTGCGATTTTGTCAGCGCCGCATCTGAAGGCGGCAGCATTCAACCAATGGTGAAAAATCAATGCCTGACCGATAAAACCAATGAACGTGAAGCCTGGCTGGCCTCGCTGATGCAATGTGAGGAAGGCGATGTCAGTTGCACTCTGCCAGCGGCCAATTAGCGCACGCGGACACCTTCAATAATCAGACGCTGAACATTTTCTACTGTGCGTTGGAAAAAGGCTTCATCTTGTAAAGTCGTACCGGTGACGGCTTCTACCTGAACAGCAAAATCCGCGTAATGCTGGGTAGAAGCCCAAATCATAAAGATCAGGTGGTGCGGATCAACGGCGGCGATTTTACCGCTCGCGACCCAACTCGCAATAATCGCTGATTTTTCATCGATCAGGGCTTTTAAGCTACCCGTTAATTCGCCTTTCAACAGTGGCGCACCCTGTAACATCTCCAGGCAAAACAGCCTTGAAGCCTGGGGATAATCCCTCGAGACTTCCATTTTCAAGCGAATATACTCATTGATTGCAACCAATGGCGTAAAATCTGCGCGAAAAGCTTTTAGGGGGGCCAGCCAGATATCAAGGATATGCCGTAATACGGCAATATAAAGCGCCTCTTTTGACGGATAATAATAGAGTAAATTGGTTTTTGATACGCCAGCCAGGTCAGCGATCTGTTCCAGACGCGCGCCGTGCAACCCTTTGCCCGAAAAAATATCCAGTGCTGCCATCAGAATAGCCTGACGTTTTTCATTACTTGCGCGCGTCCGTTTCCCGTCACGCTTCACCCGACCCTGTGTCATTGATGCTCCTCTTTAGAATGCGATAAAGCATAGCAAATGGCAGAGGCAAGCTCGATAAGGAAGTAGGTGTCGTGATGGTTTTATCCTTCCAAAAAGCAAAAACCGCCGGGTCTCCCCGGCGGCGGGCATGACAAACAGTCAAATCAAATCGCCTGTCGTCATTTAGTCAACATTAGCTGCTACGGCCACCGTGACTATTTTTGCCCCCTTTCTTTCCTGCTTCTGAGGCGCGCTGAGGGTCATTTTTAAAGTTCCCTCCGCTCTGCTGACCACCTTTACGACCTGCGTCTGATGCTCTTTCACGGTCTTCAGCGAAATTACCGGAACCACCACGATGGTTTGCCATTTCTAACCTCCAGATTGGTGAAACATTCGACATCATGTTGCATTAAATAAAAGAGGATTCTTTCACCTCACGACGTTAAGGCAGGGCCTTTATCTGCGCCGCGTGACATAAAGCTTAGCGGAGTGAAATCATTCATCCAGCAAATATTAATATTCTGCAACAGGATAAACAGCAAAGTGATGAAATCTCTTAAACGAGAAAGATAAGCCGCTCTTACCGCTTAAAAAAACCGGTCCGTTAAAATGTGTCAAATTGCAACAGAATGGTTAATACATTCATAAAATTTATATTTGTGATTAATCAAAGTAATGCCCCATAGACTTGCACTCTGCCTGCTACGTCATACGCTTAAAAAGAGTGCAGCAAATTGCTGCCCGACTAAGTCAAATCGAGGAGTGATACAAATGGCTAAGGTACTGGTGCTTTACTATTCAATGTATGGACATATTGAAACAATGGCGCACGCAGTTGCAGAGGGTGCCGAGAAGGTAAATGGTGCAGAAGTTGTTATTAAGCGCGTCCCGGAAACCATGCCGCCAGACCTGTTTCTAAAATCAGGCGGCAAGACGCAAACAGCTCCCGTAGCAACACCGCAGGAACTCACTGAATATGATGCAATTATTTTCGGCACCCCTACGCGCTTTGGCAATATGTCGGGACAGATGCGCACATTTTTAGATCAGACCGGTGGATTATGGGCCTCCGGGGGACTTTATGGAAAATTGGCAAGTGTTTTTAGTTCTACCGGTACCGGGGGCGGTCAGGAACATACAATCACCTCAACATGGACTACGCTTGCTCATCATGGGATGGTAATTGTCCCCATCGGCTACGCCACTCAAGAACTGTTTGATGTTTCACAGGTTCGTGGCGGTACGCCTTATGGTGCGACCACCATTGCGGGTAGCGATGGTTCGCGCCAGCCTAGTGCCGAAGAGCTGGTGATTGCCCGCTATCAGGGGGAATACGTTGCTGGTCTGGCAGTTAAATTGAACGGTTAATCTTCTACAGGAGGATACAGATGCCAACTCAAGAAGCTAAAGCTCATCGCGTAGGCGAATGGGCCAGTTTACGTAATACGTCACCGGAAATCGCTGAAGCAATTTTCGAAGTGGCGGATTACGATGAAGCACTGGCAGAGAAAATATGGGAAGAAGGCAGTGATGAAGTGCTACTGCGAGCCTTTAAGAAAACCGATAAAGATGAGCTCTTCTGGGGGCGAACAGACCATCGAACGGAAAAACGTGTAATCCTCTGCTCCCCCGGATTTACGGGGGAGACTTTACTCTACTTTGCCGCCGCGCTTATCGCTTTATTGAATTTATCAATCGGGCAAAATCCCTGGGCATCAACAGGGCAATTTTGTAATGCCAGGGTGACGCGTTGTGGCGGTGATTTCAGTGTCAATGGTTCACCGTTACGCAATTGCTCCCTACTTTGATAGACATACTCAATTTTCATCAAATCATGTTTATTCGCCGGATTGTGCCAGCGCTGAAAGACGATTTTTCCGCCGATTGGCGTGTGCTCGTTCTGACCCTGCAACTGATAAGGTTTAAATTCCAGTGCCGTTAATAAAGAGGCAATATTCGAATCATGTCCTACTAGCAGGGTAAGTTTCGGTGCGCTGTCAGCGTCTTCCACAAGTATTTTATTAATATATTTAACCAAAGGTTTTGATACGTTGCGCGCCACTGCCGCAGAGGTGAATAACGTGTCCTGATAACTATTCTTCAATTTCGATAATAGCTGCCATTGCTGGTCGCTGCTAATCTCTCCCCATGCGACCTGATCGAGCGGGAAACCTTCGTAATACTGTAAAGTAAACGCATCAACCAGCGAATTACCCACTTTTAATGGTCCTGAAACACCCGGCTCCTGCTGATATTTCGCACTGAAACTATCTTTACCATCAGCCAGTGAACACTGCTGTTTATCTTTACATGCCGGTGATTCATGATAACGGGTAATTTTTTCCAGCAGCTTGTAACTTTCATCCAACTCATAGCGTCGGCGCTGAGTTTCCATGGCGTTCACCGCTTGCTGGCTGAACGTTGCTGAATCGTCAGTGATCACCGGATTAAATGTGGGATCCATCGTTCCCATTTTCTGCTGGTGGTGTACGGGGACATCACAACCGGGAAAAGCGCCATTAATAAAAAATTGCGCTGTCGCGACGGTACGCTGCAAGCTATTCGCCCATGCGTAAATGCTGTTTTCCGCAGGGCACTCTCCTGCGGGTATAAGTTTTTGCTGCGCAAACCACTCACGCATGTAATGACCCATATAAACTTCCAGCACACCACCTTTAGTGGTTAACTCCCCACCAGGAACATCCCACTCTGGCCAGCTATTGGGCGTCGATTGTTCCAGCACGCTGCCATTATTAGCCAGTGGCGCCCGCAAGTTATGTCGGCTCATAATCAGTACTTGCTGTAACTCATAACCTTGAGGCGCTGTTTGCGCCAGCGCGCCAGGCATTGTCACCGCCGCCACAAACACCCCGATCCACCCTGCTGTTTTCATTTTGCTTTCCTCCTGAGCAAGAAAACAAAATTGTGACACATTTATTACGCCTTGATAGCAGTTACTGCGATGAATGTGAACTACTTCAATTTAATACTGCCATTTATTTTAAGATCTTATTTAAGATTATTTAATTACAGTATATACAATCATTCACTTACACTTAACTTGCTTTTCAAAATTTCATCAAATGGCTAACTCAATGAATATTTATACAATCAGTGATGATGTTTATTTTAATAAAGGAATTATTTCCCTGGCTGCAATTAGGGGGTGGCACGTTATTTCCCAGCAATTTGATCAACTCCTTCAGCAAGACTTAACTTTCGAGGATGTAGTTATCCTCCATCTTGATGCAAAAAATGGTGCCTACGCGAAAGCAATATCCCATCTCAACAAACTTAGTAAGCTGCTGATCATCCTGGATACCTCACGAAATATTTTGATCAATGACGCTGACGACGTTATCAAATCCAGAGACTCCTTATCCGCCATTGGTAGAGCCATGAATCGCATTATCAAAAAGCAAAAAAAGACAAAAATTAAAGCAAACATACTCAGCGAAATTGAAAACATTATTTTAAAAGAATCATTGCAAGGAAAAAGTATTCGTTTAATAGCAAACACATTAAATATTACACCAAAAAAAGTCTATGCACATCGTAATAATGCCTGCAAAAAATTAGGTGGTAAAAAGATCAGAGACCTGCATCTTATTAGAGAAAAGCTTCTTGAAGAAGTGACAATACTGCCCTCGCCAATGCATAACATTAATACGTTTGGCTGGAGCCTATAACAACAGAACTGATTTTCTTTTTTGTCTAATATTTATTTTCATCAATAAAGCTATGTACCTTAGGGTGCAGGAACCAACTCAAATTATAAATAAAAGGTATGCTATGCATTTTGGCTGCGACTTTCCCGGCGCTCGTTTCAATTAAAAAATGATCGTCGGAAGCGCAAGTGTAATTCCCATCGATTAAAGCCAAAGCAATGAATGAATGCAGACCTGGGGAGTAAACGGACTTAATAACGGGGCCGATGATCTTTTGATTACACAATATATTGTTATTTGGAGAAATACCTGTATATGATTCGAGTGGTAATATACCGACGAGTTTTCGCGCAGCCTTAATCTTGAGAATCTTTTCTGCTGCAACCTTACCTAAAAACTCATCTTTATGGATCTGTATCGCCCATTGCAACTCTAGTTCCAGAGGATTACGGGTAAAATCAGCATAAATACCCTCATCCCAGCATGTGTTTTCAACGCGAACAATATTTTGATAATTAAGACCACCTGTTTTCAGAAAATACCGCTCCCCAACGGATAAAAATGTTTGCCATAACTGAGCCAGTATTTTCTGTGGTCCAATTACCATATAGGTATATTCACCATGTTTACAACAACGGAGAACGATTAACCCGTTGTGATCCTGAAAATATTCATAGCATTGCAAAGAAAGAACATCTTCACCATAGATATCAGCCATAATCTCCCAGGAGTAAGGACCTTCCAGCATGATAACGCCCCAGTCATCCTCCTCCATAAACTCTATTTCAGGTAACTCATGAATACCGTAACTATCTGCATTTTTTAGTACGCTATTTATACAATCAATCATATCAAAAACTGATAGATTTTCAGACAGTATATAAAATCCGCCATTCACAGGAAGAACATACATATCACCACGGATAGTCCCATTTTCAAAAAGCACCAGTGAATAAGCACCTTTATTGTGGCGCACAACAGAAATATCGGCAGAAGCAATATAATTAACTAAGGTCAACGCATAATCACCAAAAACACTAATAATGGACATATGCGAGTAATCAATTAGTAATGCATTTTCCCTGACTGCTTTATACTCCTCTAAGGGTTCATGATAGGCGGAAGGAACAGAACGGTTGTTGTAAACACCCATCTGAGCGTGTTGTTCTAAGTGCAAGTCATTGAGGGATTTCATAAACTACCTTCGATTACATCTTTTATTGAAAATTGTGTCGCTGGATTAGCCAAAAACATCGCTAATGAGTAATATCTCTGATATCAGTTTCATTCATAGCATTGATACAACAAAGTGAATTTTTCTTAAAAATACTATAAAACAATTTTTCTACTGATTATGGACTAACAAACACAACTTCAGGCCAGCACCAAACATATATTACCTGCTACACAATAGGTTGCTAAATTTGCTGTATTCATTCTCATTCCCCTTCGAACTTGCAATGCTATTCAATATATCATATAAATCATGACAAGCTAAATAGTGTACTTCCCCGGATATATTCTTAAACCTCACCGCACATTAATAAATAACACCCCTGCATATATAATTAAAAGTTAAGAAAATATTTAACCACTTAAAACAAAAGAAAAATATCGCCCCACTTCGTGAATAAACCTTATTTTTTCTTGCGCTATATTTTTTTACTTACTCGCCGTCTTGACCACTGCTACTCTCTTATTGAACAGTCGTAGCCAGCTATATGGCGTATTCTTACGATTGCCACTCGCAGCAGAGACGGGAACTTCTTACATCACTATTCCATGCAATAACACTAATGTTTTTGCATGCAATCATTCAGGATCAAAACTCTTTAACAGTGAGGTGGATTAATATGAAATTTAGTGTCCTGACATTGTCGCTACTCACTTCCCTTAGCCTGGGTACAGCGCAGGCTGCTGATACATCTGCCCAGGCAGTTGCTAGCTGGGCGGCAACTGCAACAAAAGATACAACTAACAGACTTGTCGTTAATCCACTGGGTAATCTGGTTTTTCAATTCTCTCAAGGCGATACCGGGTTTTCTCCACAATCAGGTCTGTTTGATGTATCAATCGAAGGTGATAATAGCGCTACCGCATTCAAATTAACCTCGCGCCTGCTTGCGAATACATTAACGCGTATTGATGGTTCGGGTTCTACTTTAGACGTGGGGGTAAATTATAATGGAACCCAGCTTACCAAAGCTGCTGATACCATGATGGTTGATACCAACAATGGGGTTGGTGGCAATTTGAGTTCCCTGGCAAATAGTTATAACACCCCTGGCCGTAGTAGCGCTCAGGCGGATTTCTTTTTCACTATTGATAGTGCCACCAGCGATGGCACTACTGCAGTTACTGACTATAGCCAGCTACCGGATGGAAACTGGATTGGTGACGTGCGTGTTCAGTTTGACGCAACCTGGACCAGTTAAATAGAGTAAAAGATGGAGCGGTATCCCGCTCCTTTGCCATTATGGTGAATGACCTATGAAGAAAACCTTCCTGCTAATCATCCTGATTTTAAGCTTTATTAAACCTACATGGGCATTAGATGTCGGTGAAATCACTTCGTTCATTTACAGCAACAGCAATACGCTAAGTAAAGAAATAAGTAATCCTTCAACAAGCGGGAGACTTATCAACATAAATATAGTGAGAATCACGAGTCCGCTACCGGACGGCAAAATAATCCCAATGGAGAGTAAGGATGAAATTTTACTTACACCTACCAGCGTATTGCTTCCCGCAAAAAGCAATGAAATCATCCGGTTCTTCTACAAAGGACCGGAGGACGATAAAGAGAGATATTATCGCATTATTTGGTTCGATCAATCGCTGAGCGAAACACAGCAAAATGATTCACAACGTAGTGCCGTTGCCACTGCCTCAGCCCGTATTAGTACTATCCTGGTTGTCGCCCCACGTCAGATTAGATATAACCATCAATTCGTTGATGGGAAAATCGTCAATACCGGCAATGCTACCTTGCGTATTATTGCCTATGGACCTTGCCTGAAACCCACACAAGGAGGTGAATGCAAAGAAAATTACTACCTTTTACCTGGCAAATCCCGAAGTTTTTCTCGAGTCGATATCTCCAAAGAAAATGGCAGAATAGCTTTTTGGCAAGCTGAACATTTCTATCCGGTAAAATAATCCCTTTTGACGAGGAGTCATCACGCTGAGCTTATCGCGGAAAACAACATGTTAAAAGTATTAGTAATATTTAGCGCCACGTTAATCACTCTGATTCACAGCAGCGACGGAATTTCAGCTGAGATCCAACAAATTGGCAATGTTATTATTCCTGAAGCATTTAGAAATGCACTACATGACGGTATGAGTATCCCATTATATCTACACTTAGACGGGGTAACAGGCGCGAAAGACGATCAGCGTATCGGCAATGCCTCGCTTGTTCTCGACGAGAACGAGCTGAAAATAAGCACGATCCAATTAGAAGAAAAAGAGGAAAATGCAACGTTGAATGCCCAGACAAGGCAGCAACTTATCAGTCTGGATAATATCCCTTTCAATCACGATTTTAAAATCCCTTTATCAAATAATGCCTGGCTCTATTTAAATCTTCATCAATTAACTTTGCAGCTCGTTGTCCGTAAAGAGGCACTCGGAACACTGTTGCATACCAGCGGTGAAGATATTGGTCAATCCAGTGCAGACACGTTAAGCAGTACCTTAACCTATAATCTTGGTCTATATAACAATCAAATGCGAAGTGGCGGCAACAACACTTCCAGCTACCTCTCTTTAAATGATGTCACAGCGCTGCGTGAACATCATGTTATGGTGGATGGAACCTTTTATGGCCTTGGTTCAGGCAATCACCAGAGTGACTTATATAAAGCTATCTATGAAAGGGATTTCGCCGGGCATCGCTTTGCCGGCGGAATGTTGGATAGCTGGAACTTACAATCTCTTGGGCCTATCACCGCTATTTCTGCCGGTAAGATTTATGGCTTATCCTGGGGTAATAAAGCGAATTCAACCATTTTCGATAACTCCTTTTCCGTTACCCCTATTACCGCTTTTCTTCCCGCTGCCGGCGAGGTCCATATCTATCGCGACGGGAAATTATTAAGTGTGCAAAACTTCAATATGGGTAGCCATGAAGTGGATACGCGTGGCTTGCCTTACGGCATTTATGACGTAGATGTCGAAGTGTTCGTTAATGGCAGGATCGTCAGTAAGAATATGCAGCGTGTGAATAAAATTTTCTCCCGCGATCGTGCGGGCGCCCCACTGGAATGGCAGGCTTGGGGCGGCAGAATGCATATGGATAGCTGGAATCCTGGCAACGGAAAAAAGCAAAATGCCAAAGAGACCATGCTTGTTGGTATATCGACCTCGGGGGGAACACAGCTACTGAGTTGGGCAGTATCAGCATATAACTATAACGCTCTTTCGGTAGGTGAAACGCAGATATCCTGGCCTGTTGCTGACCATCTGAATCTGGGTACACAAGCCATGGTCGCTTCGGATAATTCATGGAGTACAATTAATAGTCTAAGCACCCGATTGCCGGGAGGCTTTACTTCCGTCTGGTTAAGCAGTGAAAAAACCGTTATCGGCGACTTATTACGCCGGAGCGACGCGAATAATTATGCTGTCGGCACCACGTTAAATATGAATGTGTTATGGTCCAGACTGGGCAGTCTGAGCGCCAGCTATAACAACGATCATTATTATCAGAACCATTATTATACAGCAGATTATAGCCAGACCATCTATAGCGGGAGATTCGGCTCATTAGGTTTACGCGCAGGATTTCAGCGGCATAAAAATGGCAACAATAATGGCAGCAGCAGCGGTAGCAGTACGGAAAAATACATCGCATTTGATTTTTCATTACCACTGGGAAGTTGGTTCCGTGCCGGTATGACTCATCAAAATGGATACACATTAGCTAATCTGGCGGCACAGAAAGAGTTTAATGGCGGCACAATTCGCACCGTAGGAGCCAATCTTTCCCGTGCTATTTCTAGCGATGCTGGCGATGACCAAACCCTGAGTGGTGGCGCGTGGGCTAAATATGATACACGCTACTCCAGCGGGACATTGAATGTAAATAGCAGTATCGACGGTTATATCAATACCAATCTGACGTCCAGTGGCAGTATCGGCTGGCAAGGAAAAAATATTGCTGCCAGCGGCATGAATGATGGCAACGCAGGGGTTATTTTCCGCACCGATATTGACGATGAGGGCCGACTGACAGCCAAAGTTAATGGGCGTGCTTTTCCACTTACCGGTAAGCGTAATTATCTACCACTTGAACCTTATAAACGCTACGAGGTAGAAATTGAGAACAGCAGAGATTCAGTTGACAGTTATGATGTCGCCAGAGGTCGAAAGAGCCATGTCACTCTCTATCCTGGCAATGTAGTACTAATTAACCCAGAAATAAAAGAGCGTGTAACAGTATTTGGTCGTCTGCACGCTGAAGATGGAACGCTATTATCTAACGCGCGAATTAATAATCACCTCGGCAGAACCCACACCGATGATCACGGCGAATTTGTTATGGATATTGATAAGAAATTCCCGGCTATCGCATTCAATGCCGGTAATAATGAGAATTGCGAAGCGGTACTGGATATTAGCAATGCCCGAGGGGCTGTTTGGGTTGGCGATGTTATTTGCCTGGGGCTGAAAACCTTCGCCAGTACGCACGCGGAGGTCACCAGCAATGAGAGTTAAGGTATGGCGAGTTCTATTAATTGTTTTATTCTTCGCGCTAAGTCGCAGTGCAATTGCTCTGAACCCGATTGATGAGGGTGATGTCGATGACATCAAGTTTATTCTTGTACAAAATGATATCGATGATAATTTTTTTGTCACCCCTTTGGTTCCGGCCGTAAACGTTCCCGTTATGGCAGGGGCGAATCGCTGGACAGGCCTTAAATATAATTTCACCACTGTGAATATTTATCAGGATAGCCTCGGGTATGTCGAAAATGGTGTTACCACACCAATTCTTATGGGCATGAGAGTCGATATGTGGATAGACAATCCCCCCGCGTCAGAGCCCTTAATCGGTATACGGTGTGTTAACTATCGACTTGGCTGCAATGCATCAACCAGTCTACTTCTGCCGGAAGCCACAGATAACTATGGTTTTTATGGTGTTACGATACCTCTTGGCCCCGCTAAATATATGAATGGCATGATGTCTGACGCTTTCTATTATTATCTTAATGGCATACCTGTTGGCGGCCATATTCAATTTATGCTGAATGATTGCTCCACCAGCGAACAATATGATGCCCGCGCAGGACAACGTTGTCGGGAAATGAATACCGGTGATTGGCATAAACGTAACCTCGGATTTATAAAGGCCGGTCATTTAAAATTACCCAGTACGGTAGATGCAACAGAAGTTTTTATTGATAGCGATGGCAATCCCATGCTTGGCGAAGGCAGCTCGGGATGTAATCTTCAGGTGGTAGGCGGTCTCTCTGGGCTGTCATGTAAAATGACGCAATACATGCTGACCCACGACAATGGTAGCAATACCACTATTCATATTTATCCATCATTAAATCACCCAGCATTAGCCTCTGCCATAAATGGTAGCAAAGAGGATATGCAGTTCAGTCTTGATGGTCAGACATGGAAAGTTGTTGACGAGGCTATCAATTATTTTACTTATGATGATCTAAAATCAACCAATGTCATTTACGTTTTCTTATCGACAAATTTTTTTAAAAAGATGGTGGATTTAGGTATCAGCGATACTAACACCCACGAACTATTTAATTTCCGCGTTCACAATAGCACCGCCGTGGAGAATGGTTGGTATGAGTTTTCAACATCGAGGCAGCTCATCATCAAACCACGGGATTACAGCATCAGTATAATATCCACTGACTATGTCTCTAATCCCACCCGCTCAGGAAAAGTGGGGCCGGGTAAACCTTCGCTTGATTTTGATTATATTGTGACTACGAGCGGCAGTGATCGGGCGAATGAAGTGTTAATTAATGTCACTGGCCCCTCGCAAAATATACAAGGTCGTGCATGGTGTATTTTCAGCTCTGCAGACGGCACAAGCCAGGTACCTTTCCCTGGCACCTTGAGTTTTACTACTGCGAGCGGGTCAATTAAATCATATGATGTTGGTTGCGACGGGCAGTGGCGGGATATGACAGAAGCCTTATGGGCCAGCCCGCGCTTAATCGATCCCAGTAATAGCAGATCGGTCTTCAATAAGGCGACGGTTCGCTTCTCCATCGGTATGGACGCTCCCGAATCGCTTAAAACAATTAATGATGATGACTGGTACGGAGACGTCAGTGCAGCAGGTGAAATTCATGTTCAGGCCACGTGGCGCAATATCAGGTAATTCAACCAAATACATTATTGGTGCCATATTATTCAGCTTACCTCTGCGGGTACAGGCGATTTATGTCGGCAATCTTACCTTCTCAATGCAGTCAGAAAGCCGAATGGTGTCAAAATATGTGCTGAATAATAATAAAGAGGCTCGCCTCTATCGCGTCATGGTGAGAGCGATAGATAAGCCCGGAGAAAAGGAAGTCAGCAGCCGTCCCACAGATGGCGAACTACTATTTGCGCCCCGGCAGATTGCTCTTCAACCCGGCGAGGGTGATTATTTCAAATTTCATTACAACGGCCCGCAAGATAAAACGGAGCGCTACTTTCGCATCTCATTTGTTGAGATCCCCCCACAAAATCGCAGTATGAATCATAATGCTAACAGTAAAGTCAGTATGATTCCTGTGATCACCATGGATACTGTTCTGGTTGTTCGCCCAAGGAGCATAAATTTTAAATGGGCTTTTGATAAACCATCGGGGACTATCAGGAATAGCGGTAACACCTGGTTTAAGCTATTAATTAAACCTCGCTGTAACGCCACCGAAGAGGAAAGCGACTCATGGTATATGCGCCCTGGCGATGCCCTGCATCAACAAGCAGTAGCTGATGCGGCAAAAATATTTATTATCTATAACGATAGATACATAAAAGTGAATGATAAATGTGGTCGCACTTAACATCTTCCTGAATCACCCAACGTCACTTACTCACGAATGGTCTTTTTAAAGTGTTATGATACATTATATTTCCTCGCCTTTTCCTTCAATTATTAACTTACCGGTTATTAAATTTTCGCCTCACCATAAAATAATTAAGAAACACCGGTTCAATATGAACACTCTTATACTAATCGCTATAAACTATCTTAAAAGTAATGGCAATTAATCTACTGATATGATGAAATTAATATCAGAAATGGTATTCACCATAGTATTTTTCAGACCAAAAAGGAACAGGGTCGCTGGCCGTGTATAAAAATATATGTACTGGATAATTAACGATAATATTGAATTCAGGCCAGGAGAGAAAAAGCTGATCTCAGTAAATAATCCTGAAATGAACGTTACATTGACAACTCCGGCCAGCCGTTGCTTGCAACTGTTACTTGAAGCTTCGCCAGAGATCGTATTGCAACAGGACTTTTTCAAAAAGGTCTGGGAAGAAGAAGGTATGCTGGTGCCGACTAATACGCTGTACCAGAATATATCTATTATTCGCCGCGGCTTAAGAGCTGTCGGTGAAACAGACAGACGGTTAATTGCTACTATTCCCCGTAAAGGTTTTCAAATTGATAGTAATGTGAAAATCACCAGGCTCGAGGATTCAGAGCTCATGCCGGCGCTTGATGCGCACCCAGATAATAATCAAACCTCTTCTGCTTATGCAGAACGGGACGAGAATGTGACTAAATCACTCCCCGAGAACCAGCCTCCGACAACACATACATTACAAGAATTAAAGCATAAAAGCGCCAGCGATTCCCGCTGGTATATCACTGCATTCGTGATGTGCTGCCTTTTCGTAACAGGCATACTTATTACCCATTTTCTCTGGCACTATAATGATGAACCTGCTTTTTTTGATAGTTACACTTTGGTTGAAACAGAGAATAATTGCCATTTTTACACAAAAGATGACGCACATGACAATGATAGTATTTATCAGAAAAATAAGGCGCTCATTAAAAAGTCGGGTTTAAACTGCCAGCATTATCCATGGATATATTTTCCGACATCCAAAACATCACCGACGCTGGCCGCTTTGGTTTGTAAGAATAAAATTACAACGACCTCTGGCCCCGGCTGTATTTCACTCTATTTCAGGGGGGTTAACAGTGACTAAAAAAGCGAACATCCTGTTTGGCCTGGTTTTTTTTACTGCCGGAGCGTGTGTTGATTATATTTATCATCAATTTACATCGAAAAATCTTCATACTGATCAATGCACAGCTTATATTGTTGTTTTTCATGACAATATCCGTGCCAATCTGGCACTCGACTTTATGTACAACGAACATAAACATGATGGTGTAGTCTCTGTCAGTGGGAGCTACACGCAAAATAATCGACTGGCAGGTACCATTAGAAGAGATGTCACCTATAAATGGGAGCATAATGGCGATGCATTCAATTTTATCTCAACAAATATTAATAAATTCTCTCATATAGAAACACTTCCGGATGAGCTTGTTTCAATGGTCATGCCAGATTTTTATGTTTACCCCAATAAAGGCATTAACTATTCTATTCAGCCTCAGGGAAAAGCGGGTTTTTTATTCTCTATCGGTAAACGTCCTCTCTTCTTTTGCGCACGCTAGAACAGATCAATCAAGGCAGAGGTGTCCTTCCCTGCCTTTATGCGTTTGTTCTACCAGGCCTGTTCAGCCTTGTTGGCATCAAGGCAGGGTACAGGCATACGGAACCGACGAGTCAGATAGAAGAGATAAAGCATCCCTAATGCTGCCCAGACCAAACCCAGCGTCAAGGATGTTGCTTCCAGATTGATCCATAAAATGCCTACCGTACCGGCGCCGACCAGCGGCAATAAGAGATAATGAAAGCGATCCTTCCACGTTTTGTTATAACCTTTACGCCGCCAGAAATGGTTAAACACAGAAAGGTTGACGAAGGTAAAGGCCACCAGCGCACCAAAATTAATCAATGCCGTTGCTGTCACCAGGTCAAAAAACAGTGCCGATAACGCCACCACCCCTACCATAACGACGTTTAATGCCGGCGTTCGCCATTTCGGATGCACATAGCCAAAAACGCGTTCCGGAAAGACATTATCACGCCCCATAACATACAGCAGACGAGAGACGCTGGCGTGTGAAGCTAACCCGGAAGCCAGGGTATTGACGAAAGTGGTACAGAGAAAAATCGACTGAAACAGTTTCCCACCGACATACAGCGCAATTTCCGGTAATGCCGCGTCAGGATCTTTAAACCGGCTATTTTCGGGAAAAAAGAGCTGTATAAAGAAAGAGGCAACGATAAAGATCAGCCCGCCATAGAGCGCCGTCAAAAAAATCGCTTTCGGGATCACGCGCGCCGCATCAGGTGTCTCCTCTGAAAGTGTCGTGACTGCATCAAAACCCAGAAAAGAGAAGCAGACGATTGTCGCGCCGGTAATAATCGGAATCAGATGCGCATTTTCACTCGCAAAAGGTTGCAGCGACCAGACGGTACCCCCCCCCTCTCCTTTATTCAGCCCTTGTACCACCAGTAGTACAAACACCACCATAATGGATATCTGCACCAGCACGAACAAGGTATTAAAGTTCGCGACCAGATTAACACTCCGCAGATTAGCCAGCGTCAAGATCACGACAAAGGTCACTACCCATATCCACGGTGGTACTTCCGGGAACAGCGCGGAAAGATAGATTTTTGCCAACAGGACATTGATCATCGGCAAGAAGAGGTAATCCAGCAGCGAGGACCACCCCACCATAAACCCGACATGCGGATTGATTGATTTTTGCGCGTAGGTATAGGCCGAACCAGCCTCAGGAAACTGGCGTACCAGCTTGCCGTAACTTATTGCGGTAAACAGCACTCCCGCCAAAGCCAGCAAATAGGAGGCCGGAACATGACCGTTGCTAATCCCGGAGACAATACCAAAGGTATCAAAGACCGTCATGGGCGTAAGGTAAGCCAGTCCCATCATTACGACTTGCCAGAGTTTCAGCGACTTACGCAGCCCTGGTTTTTTCCCCATTGAGACTTCAGAAGCGGTATTAGTCGCCATGGCTGCTTACCCCCATGCTGACGGGTGTCTGCGGCCCTGATAATCGGATAGCAAACCTGCTTTGCAAGGGGGTTAAGTAATAACTTGTGAAGAATGAATAATAGGGTGCAACAGAGCATTCATAATGATTATGCCCCCCTTCGCCTTGCGGATAGTTTATTACCTGCATTGTCTCATTTCCTCATCACAGGGTGTCGTTAACTGAAGCCCCGTAGCCGCCTGCGCTCCATTACGCGACATCCGGGAAATGGCTGGGCTACCAGCAAAACGTCCGACCAGGCTCCGCAAGGTCGAGAGATATTATCTTTATTCCTGCTATTTGGCTGCCTGGTAAATTATTTTCAGGCGTTTTTCAACATCCATTCAATTTCTGTGTCTGTAATAAGGCGTTCAAATTGCAATAACTCATCATTTTTACAGGCATGAAATACATGACAGAAGCGCTCGCCAAGATAACCATGCAAACGATCGTTTTGCATAAATTCCCATAGTGCATCGCTCTGACGAATCGGAAACGGCACACCCTGCTGCTCCAGGCCATTACCTTCCACTTCTTCCTGCAACGGCAACGTATGATCCAGCCCGTTAAGAATCCCGGCAAAAATAGCTGCCATCACTAAATAAGGGTTTGCATCGGCTCCCGCCACACGATATTCAACGCGATGATTGTGGCGATCGCCACAGGGGATACGTAATGCGACGGTGCGATTGTTATGTCCCCATGATGCTTGAGTAGGGACATACATTCCGGGTTGGAAACGGCGGTAAGAGTTAACATTGGGTGCAAGCAAAGCCATTGATGCTGGCATCAAATCGATCATTCCAGCAAGAACCCGTTTTAACAGAAAAGAGTCCTTACCATCTTTTTCTGCCAGCACATTTTCGCCTTTATTGTTCTGCATGCTGATGTGAATATGCATCCCATTGCCTGCATGCTCCTCATAGGGTTTCGCCATAAAAGTCGCATGCATCTTATGCTTCTCGGCCATCAAACGGACTAACCGTTTTAAGGCCAACGCATCATCACAAGCATCAAGGACATTGTCAGTATGATGCAGGTTTATTTCAAATTGGCCGGGCGAGGCTTCCGCCACCGCGCCATCTGCCGGAATTAACTGCAATTTTGCCAATTCATCAATATCGTTAAGGACATCAGCAAAGTGGTTGAGATTATCAACTGAATAGACCTGACTTTGCGTATTACGATCGTCTGTGCCCGGTGAACAAGGCGGTTGTAAATATCCCTCAGCATCACGTTTACGATCGAGTAAATAGAACTCCAGCTCAACCGCTACTACGGGGTGCAAGCCGCGCTGGCGAAGTTGTTGCCAGAGACGGTTGAGTACATTTCGTGGCTCAACGTTAAAGGGAGCGCCATCTTCATCAATCATGGTTAATAAAACCTGAGCAATATATTCAGGATCGGCTGCCGACGGTGTCAGGGTACCAGGCACCGGCAGACAAGGCATGTCGGGTTCGCCCATCTCCTGCCCCAAACCGGCCTCTTCAACTACATTGCCTAAAATATCCATGGCAAAGACCGATGCCGGGAAATAGCACCCTTTTTCCAGCTTACTTAAACCAGAAACGGGGATGCGCTTACCGCGAAAACAGCCATTCAGGTCGGTCAGCAGAACATCGACATACTGGGTCGCGGGATAACATTCAAGATAGCGACTCACCTCAAGAGCAAAGGCGCTGCTCCGTCTCTCTTCCGTCTGCTGAATAAAATTCTCAACTTCTACGATATTGGTTTCCATCATTCACCGCCGTTATGTTGGTTTCCGGACCTGAATTTGCCGTCAAATATAATGTCCACCCTTCGAATGTGTATGCAAACAAATTGTTTGTCAAATGTTAAAGTAAGTTTGCAAAAGGCCATTTCCACTGCTAGATTGAGAAAATATTGAACAAAATGGCGGTTAAAAGGGCTAATCTGGTCATAATTTAGTCCACTTTGTGAGGGCGATCATGGAAAATATAATGTACAGGCCAATTATTGGCGTAGTAATGTGCCAAAACCGATTAAAGGGGCACCAGGCGCAAACTCTGCAAGAAAAGTATCTCAATGCCATTATCCAGGCTGGCGGGTTACCGATTGCTTTACCTCATGCCCTGGCGGAACCAGAATTGCTCGCAACGTTGCTTGAAAAAATAGATGGCATTTATCTACCGGGCAGTCCAAGCAATGTACAGCCGCATCTCTATGGTGAAAACGGCGATGAGCCTGACGCCGATCCCGGGCGTGATCTTCTGAGTATGGCGTTGATTACCGCCGCACTCGAAAGGCGTATCCCCCTTTTCGCCATTTGTCGTGGGTTACAGGAACTGGTTGTCGCCACCGGTGGGACTCTGTATCGTCGTTTGTTTGAGCAACCCGAGCTGCTGGAGCACCGGGAAGATCCCGAACTGCCGGCTGAAGAGCAATATGCACCGTCACATGAAGTGCAGGTTCAGGAAGGGGGGTTACTTTCGCGGCTCATACCCGGTTGTAATAACTTTTGGGTAAACTCCTTGCACGGTCAGGGCGCGAAAACAATGAGTCAACAGCTTCGTGTGGAGGCTCGCTCGCCAGACGGTCTCGTTGAAGCTGTCAGTGTGAAGAACCATCCCTTTGCGCTGGGCGTGCAATGGCATCCCGAATGGCATAGCAGTGAATATGCGCTCTCGCGTATGCTGTTTGAGGGTTTTATCACCGCCTGTCAGAACTATGTTGCAGAAAAGCAACAGCTATGACCACTACCGTTAAGGAAATGCAAATATGAGCGATGACGGACTGGCACCCGGGAAACGACTGTCAGAGATCCGCCAGAGACTGGGGCTTTCACAACGCCGTGCTGCGGAACTGTCTGGGTTGACGCACAGTGCCATCAGCACCATTGAGCAGGACAAAGTTAGCCCTGCTATCAGTACGTTACAAAAACTACTGAAAGTTTATGGGCTGTCGCTATCAGAGTTCTTTTCTGAGCCTGAAAAGCCTAATGAGCCCCAGGTCGTTATCAATCAGGACGACCTTATTGAAATCGGTAGCCAGGGGGTTTCGATGAAATTGGTTCACAATGGAAATCCAAACCGCACGCTGGCGATGATCTTCGAAACTTACCAGCCTGGAACCACGACCGGTGAACGGATTAAACATCAGGGTGAAGAAATCGGCACCCTGCTGGAAGGGGAAATCGTATTGACGATTAATGGGCAATCGTATCACCTGGTTGCCGGGCAAAGTTATGCCATCAATACTGGCATACCGCATAGTTTTAATAATACTTCGGCGGGAATTTGCCGGATTATAAGCGCCCACACCCCGACGACTTTCTAATTTTTAAGCTTACTCCGTCGTGAATTTCATTTCCGGCGGAGGTAAGAGCCCTAAGAGAATTAATTTCATTTAAAAACTGATTAGTAGTGATGCAAAAATTTTAAGAAAAATGACAGGTAATCACCTGGGGAAACCTGCGCTCTTAAATCACATGAATTAAAGCAACGCTTATTTATCCGAGCATATTAAACAGGAGTTCATATGAGTTACCATGATCTGAATTACTGGCAGAATAGCGCAAGAAATATAGCCCCAGAAACGCGATTGTTTATTGATGGCGAGTATTGTCACGCCGCTGATAAAAGCACTTTTACCACTTTCAATCCAGCCGCCCAGCAGCCCCTGGCAGAGGTAGCGCGGGGAAAGCAAGCGGACGTTGATCGTGCCGTCCTCGCCGCCCGCCGTGTTTTCGACGGTGGCGAGTGGTCACAAGCGTCACCCTCACAGCGTAAAGCTGTGCTGAACCGCTTTGCGCTACTTATCGAAGCACACAGCGAAGAGCTGGCGCTGCTTGAAACACTGGATACCGGTAAGCCTATACGCCACAGTCTGCGCGATGATATTCCCGGCGCGGCCCGAGCTATTCGCTGGTATAGCGAAGCCATTGATAAGATTTATGGTGAAGTTGCTCCGACCAGCGGTAACGAACTGGCGATGATCGTCCGCGAACCAGCAGGTGTCGTTGCGGCTGTTGTGCCGTGGAATTTCCCGCTGCTACTAACCTGCTGGAAGCTAGGTCCAGCGTTAGCTGCGGGTAACAGCGTAATAGTTAAGCCCTCAGAAAAATCCCCCCTCAGTGCATTACGTCTCGCAGCCCTGGCAAAGGAGGCCGGTCTACCGGATGGCGTACTAAATGTTATCAGCGGCTATGGGCATGAAGCAGGCCAGGCTCTTGCGCGCCATCCCGATGTCGATGTGATCACTTTTACCGGTTCCACTCGTACGGGCAAACAACTGCTAAAAGATGCCGGTGATAGCAATATGAAACGCGTGTGGCTGGAAGCTGGCGGCAAAAGCGCCAATATTGTTTTCGCCGACTGCCCGGATCTGCAACAAGCGGTGAATGCGACAGCTGCCGGGATCTTCTACAACCAGGGCCAGGTGTGCATAGCCGGAACTCGCCTGTTACTAGAAGAGAGCATTGCCGATCAATTTTTGGCCCTGTTACAAGAGCAGGCCAGCCAATGGCAACCAGCTAACCCACTCGATCCACAAACCACCATGGGAACGCTGATCGATAACACGCATGCCGACACCGTGCAAAGCTTCATTCGTGCAGGCGAGGAGTCTGGCACGCTACTGCTGGATGGCCGCAATCAAAGCTGGCCTGCTGCCGTTGGCCCCACCATTTTTGTCGATGTTGATCCGGCGTCTTTAATTAGCCGGGAAGAGATTTTCGGACCGGTGCTGGTAGTTACTCGTTTCAAAACTGAAGAAGAAGCGCTAACGCAGGCAAATGATAGCCAGTACGGTCTTGGCGCGGCGGTATGGACCCGCGATCTGCTACGAGCGCACCGTATCAGCCGTCGCCTGAAAGCCGGTTCGGTCTTTGTAAATAACTATAACGACGGTGATATGACTGTGCCTTTTGGGGGTTATAAGCAAAGTGGCAATGGGCGTGATAAGTCACTACATGCGCTGGATAAATTCACCGAACTAAAAACCATCTGGATTGCCCTGGAGTCTTAATTATGACCGAACATACCACCAGCTATTACGCTGCCAGCGCGAATAAATATGCCCCCTTTCCAACATTAAATGAATCCATTAACTGTGATGTTTGTGTTATTGGCGGTGGTTATACCGGCCTCTCATCTGCATTGCATCTTGCCGAAATGGGCTATGACGTGGTGCTGCTGGAAGGCTCTCGCATTGGCTTCGGCGCGAGTGGTCGCAACGGCGGCCAGCTAGTGAACTCTTACAGCCGTGATATTGATGTTATTGAAAAGACATACGGCCCGGATGCAGGCAAGATGCTGGGCAGTATGATGTTTGAAGGCGGCGAAATCATTCGCGAGCGTATCAAACGCTACCAGATTCAGTGCGACTATCGGCCCGGCGGCCTCTTTGTCGCAATGAATCACAAACAGCTTGAGACGCTGGAAGAGCAAAAAGCAAACTGGGAACGCTATGGCAATACACAACTGGAACTGTTAGACGCTAACGCGATTCGGCGCGAAGTGGACAGCGATCGCTATGCCGGCGCTCTGCTGGACCATAGCGGTGGTCATATTCATCCGCTCAATCTCGCGATTGGCGAAGCCGAAGCCATTCGCTTAAATGGCGGTCGTGTTTACGAACAGTCTCCCGTGACACGTATTCAACACAGCAGCCCGGCAGTGGTCAGCACCGAACATGGCCAGGTCACGGCACGTTACGTTATCGTTGCTGGTAATGCTTATCTCGGCGATAAACTGGAGCCTGAATTGGCAAAACGCAGTATGCCGTGCGGTACGCAAGTGGTAGCCACCGAACCGTTAGCCGCGGAGGTTGCACAATCGCTCATTGCCCATAATTACTGTGTAGAGGATTGTAATTATTTATTGGATTACTACCGTTTAACTGGCGACAATCGCCTGCTCTATGGCGGCGGCGTGGTTTACGGCGCGCGCGACCCGCAGGATGTTGAGCGTTTGATTATGCCAAAACTGCTGAAAACGTTTCCGCAGTTGCAGGGGGTTAAAATTGATTACCGCTGGACTGGCAATTTCCTGCTGACCCTTTCACGTATGCCGCAGTTTGGCAGGCTTGATAACAATATTTATTATATGCAGGGTTATAGCGGCCACGGCATAACATGTACCCATCTGGCAGGAAGATTGATATCAGAATTACTGCGCGGTGACGCTGAACGTTTTGATGCCTTCGCTAATTTACCTCATTACCCCTTCCCTGGCGGGCGTAGCCTGCGTATCCCCTTTACCGCGATGGGAGCGGCGTATTACAGCTTGCGCGATCGGCTGGGAGTGTAACTCAGGATAAAAGTTCGCGGACAAAATGGGCTGCTTTGTTGTAGTCCATGAGTAGCGATAGTGGAGGAACCGAGATAAGCGTGCCTGGGCTATGTTTCTTTATAACAATAGCGAATGGTATTTTTTATAAAATTTTAAGCTTCAAAAAAACAAAGGGGTTACCTTTTGGTAACCCCTTGTCAAATATGGCGGAAGCGCAGAGATTCGAACTCTGGGAGGGTTTCCCCTCGCCGGTTTTCAAGACCGGTGCCTTCAACCGCTCGGCCACACTTCCGGAATGAGGCGCACTATAAACATCCCCGAGACTCCTGTAAAGTCTCATATCGTTCATTTGCCTGGAAAAACATCAAATTGAATTTATTTGCCTGAAATCCCATCATAATGACCAATAATTCAACGTCTATCGTGCACAAAACATTATGTCTTCTTGATATACATATCCTGGGTAAGGAAGTAGCCCAGCTTATCCGGATCAAATCCCCCGACCCACGGTTTCACCATATGTGTGCGCACATAGTGATAGATCGGGATAGCAGGAACATCCTGTCCGAGCATATCTTCTGCCTGCTGATAATACTTACCCCGTTCAGCGACATCTTTCGCTTTTGCTGCATTGGTTAATGCTTCGTCATAAGCAGGGTTGCTGTAATGGGTGGTATTTTCACTGTTACCGGTGCGAAAATTATTCAAAAAGGTAGCGGCGTCATCGTAATCTGCAATCCATGCATAGCGCACTGCATCGAAATTGCCGTTATGCATGGTATCGAGCATGGTTTTCCACTCCTGGTTTTGCAGCTTCGCCTCCACGCCAAGATTCTTCTTCCACATGGAACTGGCGGCGATAGCAATACGCTGATGCGTCTCCATCGTATTGTAAAGGAGATTGAAACTCAGGGGGTGAGCGTCGTTATAACCGGCTTCGTTAAGCAATTTTTTCGCTTCTGCCAGCCGCTTTTCTCGCGGCCATGAGGCGTAGTCTGGCGGCATTATTTTCACGCCACCTATCTCTGGCTGGCTGACGACCCATGCTGGACGCTGTCCCTGTGCCATCACCTTGTCAGCGATAATATCCTTATCCAGCGCCATGTTAAGGGCGCGACGAACGCGTGGGTCGTTAAACGGTGGCTTCGTCGTATTAAACTGATAATAATAGGTAGAGAGGAGTGGCGTCACGCTGGCCTGATCCCCCAACGTTTTTTGCAACTGTGCAAATTGATTCACCGGAATCGTATTGGTGATATCAATCTCACCTGCTTTATAACGATTGACGTCAGCTGTCTCGGAAGAGATAGGTAGATACGTAACCTTATTGATCACCGTCTCTTTATTATTCCAGTAACGTGGATTGCGCTGGGCAACAATACGCTCATTCACCACCCAATCCGTTACTTTATAGGCACCGCTGGTGACAATATGTTCCGGTTTCGTCCATTTGTCGCCAAAACGGTTAATCAACACTCTGTCTACCGGCACCATAGAAGGGTGCGCCAACATGGCCAAAAAAGCGGCTGTCGGCTGCGTTAGGGTAATTTCCAGCGTGTTATCATCAAGCGCTTTGACACCGAGGGTATCAGGGGATTTCTTGCCTTCGGCAATATCATGAGCGTTGACAATATGCATCGAGCCTGGGTAGCTGGCATACGCCGATGACGTTTTCGGATCTACCAGCCGCTGCCAGCTCCAGACAATATCTTTTGCCGTAATCGCTGTGCCATCAGACCATGTGATACCTGGGCGTAAATGGAAAACCCAGACAGTATTGTCCCGGTTTTCCCACTTCTCTGCGAGGCGAGGTTCTACGCTGCCATCTTTTTTAATCGACACCAGCCCCTCGAAAATATCCCTGATAATATTAAATTCGACATCACTCTCGACTTTGTGCGGATCCAACGATGCGGGTTCACTGCCGTTGTTACGGACCAGTTCCTGTTTTTCCGCAAGCACTGTTCCCTCGGGGACCGTCGCAGCATAAGTGCCCATTGCAGCGCTAAGGATGCCAACGGCCAATAAAGAAAGTGCAATGTGATTACGTTCTTGTCGTTTCATTTCCCTCGCCTTGGTAGTCTACATTGTATTAATGCACATACACTCTTAGCGCCCAAAGCATTACGAGGCAATAGAATTCAGTAGCATATAAGACACCGGTATGGATCTATTTCTCTTTTCTCTGCTCTGTTATGGCATCTGATATAAAAACGCATTAACTACTTGCATTATGAGTAAAGATGGGTAAAACAACTTTGTAACGGAGCGAGACTTTTCTAGACTCGTTCCTTAATTACATCCGTCATAAGAGAGTGACTCATGGATCGTCTTATTACTTCATCGCGTGACCGCACCTCCCTGCTAAGCACGCATAAGGTTTTGCGCAATACCTATTTTCTGTTAAGTCTTACACTGGCATTTTCTGCTATCACTGCCACAGCCAGCACCGTATTAGCGCTACCTTCACCGGGTCTGATCCTGACGCTGGTCGGTATGTACGGCTTGATGTTCCTGACCTATAAACTGGCGAACAAGCCGTCCGGGATTCTGGCCGCTTTTGCTTTCACCGGTTTCCTGGGCTACATCCTTGGGCCAATGCTCAATGCTTATTTGTCGGCGGGTATGGGTGATGTTATCGCCCTGGCGCTTGGCGGCACGGCGCTGGTGTTTTTCTGCTGCTCCGCTTATGTACTCACCACACGCAAAGATATGTCTTTCCTCGGCGGTATGCTGATGGCCGGTATTGTGGTTGTACTGATCGGCATGGTTGCGAATATTTTCCTGCAACTCCCGGCGCTGCACCTGGCGATTAGCGCGGTATTTATTCTCATCTCCACCGGCGCGATTCTGTTTGAGACCAGCAACATTATTCATGGCGGCGAAACGAACTATATTCGTGCGACCGTTAGCCTGTATGTGTCGCTGTACAATATCTTTGTCAGCCTGTTGAGCATCCTTGGTTTCGCCAGCAGAGACTAACCTCCTGTCTCGCTCCTCCAGCCCTGCTTATGCAGGGCTTTGTTTTTTGTTACACTCGCGGCGTTGCAAGCAAACGTTGTGAAAAATTATGTTGATGTTCGAAGGTAAAGAAATAGAGACCGATAGCGAAAGCTATCTGAAAGACTCCACACTCTGGAGCGAGGCGCTGGCATCGGCTATCGCCGAGCAGGAGGGCATTACCCTTTCTGCTGAGCACTGGGAGGTTGTGCGTTTTGTGCGTGAGTTCTACCTGGAATTCAATACATCACCAGCCATACGTATGCTGGTGAAAGCAATGGCCAATAAATTCGGTGAAGAAAAAGGCAATAGTCGCTATTTATACCGACTCTTTCCAAAGGGACCGGCGAAGCAGGCAACTAAAATTGCCGGCCTGCCTAAACCAGTAAAATGTATTTAATAGCGAATGCTGAAGTCGCTCCACACTTTGTCGGGTTGATAAGGTTCGAAAAGCACTCGGTCAACCCTGGCGCTACGTGGGCCTCCCGCTTTAAGCCAGGCTATAAGTTGCTCAACCTGCTGTGCGTCGCCGCAGGCAACGACTTCAACGCTGCCATCGTCAAGATTGCGTGCATAGCCCGTCACACCAAGCCGCTTCGCTTCATGTTGTGTACTGTAACGAAATCCCACTCCCTGAACCATTCCATGGACCCAGGCAATCGTACATATGTCTGCCATATTGATGCTCCTTTATTTGTCGGCACGTTGCATTTACCCGGCTAACCCGTGACAATAGCGCCCATTTTCTTCAGTTTACAGAATAGCCGAATATGAGTGTACGTTTAGTGTTAGCCAAAGGGCGCGAGAAATCATTATTGCGCCGTCACCCATGGGTTTTTTCCGGCGCAGTAGCCCGCATGGAGGGCAAAGCCAGCCTCGGCGAAACTGTCGATATCGTTGATTACCAGGGAAAATGGCTGGCACGCGCTGCCCTATCCCCTGCTTCACAAATCCGCGCCCGGGTCTGGACGTTCAACAAAGACGAAAATATCGATATCGCCTTCTTTACGCGTCGTCTGCAACAAGCACAACAGTGGCGTGACTGGCTGGCTCAGCGCGACGGATTGGACAGCTACCGTTTGATAGCGGGTGAATCCGATGGATTACCTGGGGTGACTATTGACCGCTTCGGTAACTTTCTGGTGTTACAACTCCTGAGCGCAGGTGCAGAGTATCAGCGCCCTGCTCTTCTCTCGGCACTACAATCTCTCTATCCACAATGCGCTATTTATGATCGCAGCGATGTTTCCGTGCGTAAAAAAGAGGGACTGGAGCTGACGCAAGGTCCGGTGCTGGGCGAACTGCCCCCCGCGCTGCTGCCGATTAAAGAGAACGGAATGAAGCTCTATGTCGATATTCAGGGCGGTCATAAAACTGGCTATTATCTTGATCAGCGCGACAGCCGACTGGCAACCCGTCGCTATGTGGCGGATAAACGAGTATTGAACTGCTTCTCCTATACCGGCGGTTTTGCTGTCTCAGCGCTAATGGGTGGCTGCCGTCAGGTGGTGAGTGTCGATACATCACAGGAAGCACTGGATGTCGCCAGACAGAACATTGAGTTGAATAAGTTGGATCTCAGTAAGGCAGAGTTCGTACGCGATGATGTTTTTAAACTGCTGCGTAAATATCGCGACCAGGGCGAGACCTTTGATGTCATCGTGATGGATCCACCTAAGTTCGTCGAGAACAAAAGTCAGCTAATGGGGGCGTGCCGGGGTTATAAGGACATCAATATGCTGGCAATCCAGTTACTGAATCCCGGCGGTGTCTTGCTGACCTTCTCCTGTTCAGGATTAATGACAACCGATTTATTTCAGAAAATCATTGCCGATGCAGCAATTGATGCTGGTCGTGATGTACAATTTATAGAGCAGTTCCGTCAGGCCGCCGATCATCCGGTGATCGCTACCTACCCGGAAGGGCTATATCTGAAAGGGTTTGCCTGTCGCGTCATGTAACTTGAATTTTGGAATTTTGCCCGCATATCTGCTTGCAAGTAAAGTTCCCAGGAGGTGACAATGATTGCCAGCAAATTCGGTATCGGCCAGCAGGTTCGACACTCTCTGTTAGGCTACCTGGGTGTAGTGGTTGATATCGACCCTGAGTATTCTCTGGACGAACCGACAGCCGATGAGCTGGCGGTTAACGATGAGTTGCGCGCATTGCCCTGGTATCATGTGGTAATGGAAGATGACGATGGTCAGCCTGTGCACACCTATCTGGCAGAGGCACAGTTGACCAGCGAAATAACGGACGAACATCCTGAACAACCTTCCATGGATGAGCTGGCGCGCACTATTCGTAAACAACTTCAGGCTCCGCGTTTACGCAACTAATGACACCCCGCCATGCGGGGTGTTTTTACTTCGCCAGCCCAAGGCGTGGAATTTCTATGGCCGGGCAACGATCCATCACCACCTGCAACCCTGCTTCGCGGGCCAGCACCGCGGCCTGCTCATTGATAACGCCCAGCTGTAGCCACAATGTTTTCGCCCCTACGGCAATCGCTTCCTGCGCCACGCCCCATGCCGCTTCAGAATTACGAAACACGTCAACCATATCAATCTTTTCGGGAACTTCGGCCAACGTGGCATAACCTTTCTGATCTAACAAGGTCTTGCCCGCGACTTTTGGTGAAACAGGAATGACGTGATAACCCTGCTCCAGCAGGTACTTCATTACACGATAGCTGGGGCGATCGGGTTTATCACTGGCCCCTACCAGCGCAATAGTATGGGTCGATTGTAAAATCTCGGCGATATCGGTTTCTTTCATGGTTTCCTCCAGTCAGCTTCACAAAGTGTATGCTAAACCCACAAACACGACCATTTTCCATACCTTCGCATGAGTGCGTAACCAGAGTCACTACCATAAGTTAATCAATAAATTCCGTAACGTATCAGGGGGATCGCTATGAAAGCCATTGTGATGGCGATGATACTTGCCTGCCTGCTACCGCCCCAGGTGCTGGCGACAACGCTGCATCTCTCTGGAGAGATCGATTTGCTGGTGCTTGACGGTAAAAAGGTCTCCAGTACTCTGGTACGTGGAGCGGAAAGTATTGAACTGGAAAATGGGCCACATCAGGTGGTATTTCGGGTTGAGAAAACGATTGATCTGAATGAGCATGAACAACGCCGCTATATTTCACCGCCACTTATCGCCAGTTTTGATACCCGCCGGGTCGAACAGGTCAATTTCAGCCTGCCGGGTATGAATACGCAAAAAGAGGCCGAACATTTCATCGCCACACCGCGCGTCGCTCTACTGGATGGTAATGCCAACCCTATACCGGTCAGGCTGGACAGACTGGATATTACTCCTGGCACGGCAAATAGCGATTACGAACACGACATCGAGCGTTATAACCAGTCGGGCAAAATTGCTTCACTCCCGCAGCTCAAACAGATGATGGTAGATGATAGCAGCCTGCTTTCCGCTGCTTCTGAACTGGATGTCCCACCATCTCAGAACTTAACCGAGCAGCGGCTTAAGTATTGGTATCAGAAAGCCGATCCCACTACCCGCAACCGTTTTATGCATTGGGCGCAGCAGCAGCCACCTTCCTGACACAGCAGCGCTGCCTGATACCTGATATTTTTTTCTCTGCCTCTCTTGCAGCAACCTGCACTTCCAGTAATCTGTAACAAAATCACTGACGGAAGCGGATTATGGAATTGACAACTCGCGCCCTGCCCGCGCGCAAGCATATTGCGCTAGTGGCGCACGATCACTGCAAGCAGATGTTAATGAAGTGGGTGGAACAGCATCTACCTGTACTGGTCAATCACACGCTGTATGCCACCGGAACCACCGGGAATTTGATTCAGCGCGCAACTGGCCTGCAAGTTAACGCCATGCTGAGCGGCCCCATGGGCGGTGATCAGCAGGTCGGCGCATTAATTTCTGAGGGTAAAATCGACGTACTGATTTTCTTCTGGGATCCGCTGAACGCCGTTCCGCACGATCCGGATGTTAAGGCCTTGCTACGTCTGGCAACGGTATGGAATATCCCTGTGGCGACCAATGTCTCCACCGCCAATTTTATTATCCAGTCCCCGCATTTCAATGATAGCGTCGAGATCCAGATCCCGGATTATCCACGTTACCTTGCTGAACGGCTAAAGTAGTCGCAGGCGGCCAGGGCCGCCTGATTCACGGTTTTCTTGCCACCGGTACATTCAACAATTTCAATATATCGACAAAACGCGACGGTTTCTCTTTATCAAAGAGCAACCATACACGTTTACGTGCTCGTGTTAATGCTACATACAATAATCGCCGCTCTTCCGCGTCGGGAAATTCTTCCTGCTGCGGCAATAAAGCCTGCTCCATAATCGACTCGCGAGCCGGTGCAGGGAAACCATCAACCCCTTCCTGCAAACCCAGCACGATCACGTAATCCGCCTGCTGCCCTTTACTGGCATGGATGGTCATAAAATCGAGTTGCAACTTGGGCCAGCGAGTCGCTGCTTTTTCAAGACTGGCCGGTTTACCATGATGATACCGGGCCAACACAAGGATCCTCTCCTCAGGTTTAGCGTAACCACTAAGCTTATCCAGCAATCCATCGAGCTGCTCCTGCGCCAGCAGCGTAACGGCGTTTTTATCCCCTGCAGCCAGGCTGTTTAATGGTTTCGCGAGTTGCGCAGGGTTTTGTTGAATAAATCGGTTCGCGACTTCGCCTATCCGGCTATTGAAACGGTAAGTCGTATCCAGCGCGCAGAGATCGCCTTCACCGAAGTAGTCATGGAAAGCCGTAGTGAGCAGCAGTTGAGCACCACTAAAACGATAAATAGCCTGCCAGTCATCCCCCACGGCGAAGAGAGTAGTGTGGGAGTTTTGCTTACGCAGCGCCGCTAGCAAGGTCGCGCGTTGCGGTGAGATATCCTGAAACTCATCGACAAGAATATGTTTCCACGGGCTAATAAACCTCCCCTTTTCAAGTACATTGACGGCCTGGTGAATCAATCCGGAGAAATCCACCGCATTTTCTGCTTTTAGCGCCGTTTTCCATGCCTTAAGTAAAGGAGCCATTAATTTAATGCGTTTGCTAAACAGATCGCGAACCTCTTCCGGTGCAGCGGCAATCATTTCAGCCTGCGCCCCACCATGCATCCGCATTAAACCGATCCAGCGATCCAATCGTGGAGCGAGGCGTCGTTGTAATTTCTCATCCTCCCAGAAATTGCCTTCCGCAACGCTCCAGCCCATCTCCTCTTCCAGCCACTGCCTCCAGCCTTTTGCCTGCGCTTTCTTTTCACTGCACTGCTGGCGCCAGTTCTCGGTAAGTAAGGCCAGACGCGCTGAGGTATTGCTTTCAAGCTCGCTAATGGCGGGGACTTTTTTACTGCCCTGTTGAATAATATGCAGAGCCAGCGCATGAAAAGTACGCGCGGTAATCTCATCGGTATGTAGCCGTTCACGGATGCGCTCATCCATCTCCTGAGCGGCTTTACGTCCAAAAGCCAGCAGCAAGATTTGATCAGGCGAAGCCTCGCCCCGCGTAAGCAACCATCCGGCGCGCGCTACCAGCACCGATGTTTTACCGCTGCCCGCGCCAGCAAGCACCAGCAATGAACGCTCACCGTTCACCACCGCTCTTGCCTGCGCCGGATTTAATGGGGAAGATTCGACCTGAGCGAAAAAATCGGCGTATTGCGCCAGCATGGCCTCGGTATATACCTGATTATGCTGCGCCCTGCGCCCTTGCGCATCATCAAGCCATGCCTGGCACTGCTGCCACAGTTGACGGCAGTTATCAAATTCATTAAGACGGCTGACCGGTACAGGAAGGGCCGCGAGCGCCTGCTGCAATTGTGTCTGTAAGCCGTTTATCTGCTGTCGCGTTAACCATTTGGTTGGTTCAACACGCCCCTCAATCAGCGCCAATTGAGTGGAGAGCACACTGGCTGCCACCTCGCTCATCTCGGCGCTCCAGTTGTTCCAGCGCGTATTTAAATGATGAAAAAAATGTTGCGTCTCGTTCCACTCTGTACCATGCAGGCGCACCACTTTCTTATCTGCCAACTGAAATTCCAGCTCGCCCCACACCAGCCCGCGCTTGCACTCGATTGCCAATAGCTGATTAAAGGGAATCAGATATTCGTGGCGATCGCCCGCTACTTTAATGCCTGCGTTCAGGATCACAGCGCGATCATAAGGATGCTGTGCCAGACGTTTTCCCATTGACGTCGCTTTCAGTTCCATGACTTCGTTTTCTCAGCTTATGACAATGTTTGCCAGTTTACCTGCCAGAGAATAGGTGCTCCAGTCTAAAAAATCGTTACAATTGTCAGGTTATTGCATTTACAGGGTCATATGGAGAAGTTATGCGTACTGTTCTGAATATTCTGAACTTTGTTCTGGGTGGTTTTGCCACAACATTAGGCTGGTTGCTGGCAACGCTTTTAAGCATTGTGCTGATCTTTACTTTGCCACTCACGCGCTCCTGCTGGGAAATCACTAAACTCTCCTTCATCCCCTGGGGAAATGAAGCTATTCATGTGGATGAATTAGAGCCGCAGCGCAAAAATAGTCTGTTAAATGCGGGCGGCACCCTGCTTAATATTGTCTGGTTTGTTCTGTTCGGCTGGTGGCTATGTATTATGCACATTGTCGCCGGGATAGCGCAGTGCCTGACGATTATTGGTATCCCGGTTGGTGTGGCAAACTTCAAGATTGCCGCTATCGCCTTGTGGCCTGTCGGTCGCCGCGTCGTTTCGGTAGAAACGGCTCGCGCTGCGCGGGAAGCTAACGCACGTCGCCGTTTTCAGTAACCGGAACCCCGTTGCTATGTTGAGTCCCCTGCTTCGCCGTTACACATGGAACAGTGCCTGGTTGTATAACGCCAGGATTTTTATCGCCCTTTGCGGGACTACCGCCGTACCCTGGTATCTTGGAGAGGCCAAACTGACGATCCCGTTAACATTAGGGGTGGTGGCCGCTGCGCTGGCAGATTTAGATGACCGGCTAACCGGCCGGCTGCGAAATCTTATTATTACGCTGATCTCATTTTTTATCGCGTCCGCTTCAGTAGAACTGTTGTTTCCGTGGCCGTGGCTGTTTGCCATCGGTCTTATCACTTCAACCACCGGGTTTATTTTATTGGGCGGTCTTGGGCAACGGTATGCCACCATCGCTTTTGGCGCTCTGCTGATCGCTGTTTATACCATGCTGGGGATCTCACTTTTCGACCAGTGGTATCAACAACCTATATTGCTGCTGATAGGCGCGATCTGGTTCAATCTATTAACCCTGGTGGGCCATCTGGTCTTCCCTATTCGCGCGGTGCAAGACAACCTGGCTCGCTGCTTTGAGCAACTGGCGCACTATCTTGAACTGAAATCGCGGCTGTTTGACCCCGACATAGAAGATGAAAGCCAGGTTCCATTCTACGATCTGGCGCTGGCAAATGGACAACTGGTCACTACCCTTAACCAGACTAAAGCCTCATTACTTACCCGCCTGCGCGGGGACCGCGGTCAGCGCAGCACACGTCAAGCGTTGCATTACTATTTTACCGCCCAGGATATTCACGAACGCGCCAGCTCCTCGCATATCCAGTATCAGACGCTACGCGAACATTTTCGCTATAGCGATGTGATGTTCCGTTTTCAGCGCCTGTTGTCGATGCAGTCCCAGGCGTGCGCGCAGCTTTCCCGCTCGATTTTACTGCGCACGCCCTACCAGCATGACTCTCGTTTCGAACGCGCGTTTATCCATCTCGACGCCGCGCTGGATCGCATTCATGCCAGTGGCACAACGTCAGCGGAGCATTTAAATGCCCTCGGTTTTTTGCTTAACAACCTGCGGGCAATTGACGCACAACTGGCGACGATAGAAACAGGGCAACTACAATCCCAGCATGCCAGCGAGACAGAGAATCAGCTTGCTGATGATAGTCTGAACGGCTTCAGCGATATCTGGTTACGGCTGCGCAGCAATCTGACACCTGAATCAGCCCTGTTTCGCCATGCGGTACGCATGTCGTTGGTGCTGTTTATTGGTTACGCCTTTATACAGATAACCGGTTTACAACACGGTTATTGGATACTGCTTACCAGCCTGTTTGTCTGTCAGCCTAACTATAATGCTACGCGACACCGGTTAACCTTGCGTGTTATTGGCACACTATTGGGAGTAGCAATTGGTTTACCTGTTCTTTACTTTGTTCCGTCTCTCGAAGGACAACTTATTCTGATTGTGATTACCGGCGTGCTCTTTTTCGCCTTTCGCACAGTTCAGTACGCCCATGCCACCATGTTTATCACCCTGTTGGTCCTGCTCTGCTTTAACCTGCTAGGGGAAGGTTTTGAGGTCGCGATCCCCCGTATTATTGATACGTTAATCGGTTGTGCGATCGCATGGGCGGCGGTCAGTTTTATTTGGCCAGACTGGCGTTTTCGCCATCTGCCACGGGTAACTGAGCAGGCGTTTGATGCAAACTGCCGCTATCTCGACGCTATCCTTGAACAATACCATCAGGGGCGGGATAACCGGCTGACCTACCGCATTGCACGCCGCAATGCCTACAACCGCGATGCAGAGTTAGCTTCGGTGGTGTCAAATATGTCTTCAGAGCCCGGTACGTCACCTGAAATGCGGGATACCGCGTTCCGCTTGCTTTGTCTGAACCATACCTTTATCAGCTACATCTCTGCGTTAGGAGCTCACCGTGAGCGACTAAACCAGCCTGACATTCTGCATCTGCTTGACGATGCTGTCTGTTATGTTGATGACGCCCTGCACCACTTACCCGCCAGTGAAGGACGCGTGCAGGAGACGTTAGCCGGGTTGTCGCAACGGATTAAACATCTTGACCCTCGCCCGGACAGTAAGGAACCTCTGGTTCTGCAACAAATTGGGCTGCTGGTTGCGTTACTACCAGAAGTGTGTCGCCTGAAAAAACAGATCGTTCAATAAGGGTTTGCCCCTTTTTTAAACAGCTTATCAAACCACTCCATCAACTCCCGGCGGCGCATCGCCGGGAGTGCCGCTTCATGAAGACCCGCGATGGCCCCTTCAAGGGCGAACAGCACCTTAACGCTGAGATGGTTGTTTTTCTTTTTCAAGCGTAGCCAGCAAGTTTGCGCACCGAGCAGGCGTAACATCTGCGCATCGACCACACCAGCGTCATGAAGCAACGATTCCAGTTGGAAGGTCAAATTAGGGAGATCGCGTAGCCGCTTTCTGGCGTCACGACTGGCTTTTTCACGCAGTGCAGCAGCGAGAGAGAGTTCAGAGAGTTGTAAAAGTAGCGATCTGTCCCGCCATAAGCCTTCATTCACGAAGTAGTAATTCAGTGAGACCAGCCGCCCGCGTTTAGTGAACTTTAACATTGGCGCTTTATGTGCGACCGCATACTGTGCGCTCTCTTCACAGGCGCGCAGATAGAGCTCGCCGTCGGCAACCATCGCAAACACGGTATTGTCCACCGCCAGACTGTAGCCACCAAAATGGGCGCGATGGCGAATAGTGCCGAGCGGTGAGAGGTATTCTTGTGACTGATAAATGCGCTTGTAAGATACGTCTTCCATGATAATTCCTTGCGAAAATCCTTATAAAAACAAGCTGGTAGCTTATTAGCTGGTTGATCTGGAAAATAAGCAACAGTGTGCCTGGCGACAAGTAAATATTTTCTAAACGGTGTGAAAAACAGACAAAAATGCGAGAGGCATTCCGAAAATGAGGTTGATCTTTGTAGGACTACACGTTACTGTATGTTTATACAGTAACTCACAGGGCTGGATTGATTATGTACACTTCAGGTTATGCTAATCGTTCAAGAAAATTCGTTTCCGCACTCAACAGTCTCAAACGTGCTGACACCTCAAGCGTCGCTACCGGGCTGATTAGCGAAGTGGTCTATCATGAAGACCAGCCCATGATGACACAACTTCTACTATTACCGCTATTGCAACAATTAGGGCAGCAATCACGCTGGCAGCTATGGCTAACGCCGCAGCAAAAGCTGAGCCGTGAGTGGCTGCAATCCGTCGGCCTGCCACTGGCGAAAGTGATGCAAATCAATCAACTTTCACCCGTGCTAACTCTGGACTCAATGATTCGTGCGCTGCGTACGGGGAACTTTAGCGTGGTGATTGGCTGGCACGCAGATGAGTTAACGCCGGAAGAGCACCAACGTTTGGCTAGCGCAGCAGAAGAAGGTAACGCAATCGGCTTCGTTATGAGGCCAGTCCGGCATGATCCTCTGGCGGCGAGACAGCTTTCAGCGATAAAAATTCACTCTAATTTGTATCATTGAGTAAATTTAAGATTTATCCTGGGATTATTTTTGCATCATTATTGCAGCGCCATTTTATCTGCCAAATACAGTGACAAAGCCTAGCTGGCGCGCTCCCGGATTAAATGGCTACGGCTAAATACTAGCCAAAAATGTTAAATTTTGTGTATACAAAGCCTTTTTTTTCATATGCCTGACGGAGTTCACACTTGTAAGTTTCCAACTACGTTGTAGACTTTACATCGCCAGGGGTGCTCGGCGTAAGCCAAAGATATCGGTAAAGATATCTGCTGAGTTGTTAGTGAGCAATGCCCCCGGTGAAGGATTTAACCGTGACTTCTCTTCGAGATTTCCATGGCGATTTTTGGATGATAACGAGGCGCAAAAAATGAAAAAGACAGCTATCGCGATTGCAGTGGCACTGGCTGGTTTCGCTACCGTAGCGCAGGCCGCTCCGAAAGATAACACCTGGTACACCGGTGCTAAATTGGGCTGGTCTCAGTACCACGATATTGGTAACAACCAAATCGACAACAATGGCCCTACTCACGAAAGCCAACTGGGTGCCGGTGCGTTCGGTGGCTATCAGGTTAACCCGTATGTTGGTTTTGAAATGGGTTACGACTGGCTGGGCCGCATGCCGTATAAAGGCAGCGAAGTTAATGGCGCATTCAAAGCTCAAGGCGTTCAACTGACTGCTAAACTGGGCTACCCGATCACTGACGACGTAGATCTGTATACCCGTCTTGGTGGTATGGTTTGGCGTGCAGACGCTAAAAACAACCAAGGCTTCAAAGATCACGATACCGGTGTTTCCCCGGTCTTCGCTGGTGGTGTTGAGTGGGCGATGACCCGCGATATCGCTACCCGTCTGGAATACCAGTGGACTAACAACATCGGTGACGCGAACACCGTTGGTGGTCGTCCGGACAACGGTATGCTGAGCCTGGGTGTTTCTTACCGTTTCGGCCAGCAGGAAGACGTTGCACCGGTAGTTGCTCCGGCACCGGCTCCGGCTCCTGAAGTACAGACCAAACACTTCACTCTGAAGTCTGACGTTCTGTTCAACTTCAACAAATCTACCCTGAAACCGGAAGGTCAGCAGGCACTGGATCAACTGTATAGCCAGTTGAGCAACCTGGATCCGAAAGACGGTTCCGTCGTGGTTCTGGGCTACACCGACCGTATCGGTTCTGATGCTTACAACCAGGCTCTGTCTGAGAAACGTGCTCAGTCCGTTGTTGATTACCTTGTTTCCAAAGGTATCCCGGCGAACAAAATCTCCGCACGTGGTATGGGCGAATCCAACCCGGTTACTGGCAACACCTGTGACAACGTGAAACCTCGCGCTGCCCTGATCGATTGCCTGGCTCCGGATCGTCGCGTAGAGATCGAAGTTAAAGGCATCAAAGACGTTGTAACTCAGCCGCAGGCTTAAGTTCCCGTCTAATAAAACCCCGCCATATGAGCGGGGTTTTTTATTGCGTAAATCACGTCCGAGCTTTACTCCTTGCCGAGCAGTTCCTGCAAGTCGTGTTTTAACGTCGACATTTTCGTCGCGTACTTCTCTTTGTGTTCCGCATCTTCAATCAATTGGACGATAGTTTCGGAAAGCGTTTTACCCCGTCGCTGCGCCAACCCTGCAAGTCGCTGCCAGACTATAAACTCCAGATCGATGGACTTCTTGCGTGTGTGCTGATGCTCAGCATTAAAATGTCGCTTACGCCGGGCACGTATCGTCTGTTTCATCCGATTAACCAGCCCAGGATTGATATGCTGTTCAATCCAGCCATTGACCTGTACCGGTTCGTTTTCGAGGGTCAATAACTGATCGACGGCTTCTTTCGCAGCGCTGGCTTCTATATAGCGAGTAATTAACTCTCCTTCACGGTGCTTTTTCACCAGATATTTCCATTTCCAGCCGCTTTCGAGGTTTTCCAGTTGTTGATATTTCATCGCGATCTCAACGTTACCGTGTAACTCAGTTCAGAATATCAGTTTTTTGCAACTCTGCTGAAAAGAAATCGCCCACAAGGAACCTTCAGCAGGATTCCAACCACGAAAGCGCGTAATCAATGTGTGCTGTACGGGCGTTTACGGTATAATCCCGCCTTTTACAACAGACTAAAAACAACGACATTGGCCATTACAAAACTTGAATGGAACGACCTGATACCCGATTGTGAAAGCTATCAGGAAATATTTGCCTCGTCAGAATTAACGCGTGAGACCCCATTCTCACTCTCTGATACGCAACCCCGATTACAGTACGCGCTGGAGCAACTGCTCTATCCGCAGGCAACATCTCGCTTCTTGCTGGTCAAAGCGCCAGAAGAAGTCGAGTATCTGGAGCTTATTGCTTCCAGCACTGATTTGCTGATTCCAGAAAATCGCCCGCTTTTTGGCGGCAAGTATCATATTAACGGCGCAACGATCCGCTTCGAAGCGACCACTGAGGCTCACTCTGATTTTGTGGGTAGTAAACCCACGGTGATTGCTGACTGGGTCGAAGCAGAACAGCTCTTTGGCTGTTTGCGCCATTTTAATAATGAAATTACCCTGCAACCGGGGCTCGTGCATCAGGCTAACGGTGGCGTACTGATTGTTTCTCTGCGTACGCTGCTGGCACAACCCCTGCTGTGGATGCGTCTTAAAGCCATGGTTGCGCTGCGTCGTTTTGAGTGGGTCTCTTTTGATGAAGCTCGCCCGTTGCCAGTCAGCGTTCCCCCTATGCCGTTAGATCTGAAAGTCGTTCTGGTTGGCGAGCGGGAATCGTTAGCCGATTTCCAGGAGATGGAACCGGAACTCGCCGCTCAGGCAATTTATAGTGAATATGAAGAGACTCTGCAGATAGCCGACGCGGAATCCCTGGCACTTTGGCGTTACTGGGTTGAGCAAACGGCACATAGCAAGCAACTCCCCGCTCCGGCAGCAGATGCATGGCCGACGTTAATACGTGAAGCGACGCGTTATACAGGCGATCAGGATACATTGCCGTTGTGCCCTCTCTGGCTGACCCGTCAACTGCGTGAAGTCGCAGCGATGTCGCACAACAATACCTTTAGTGCCGATGAACTGCAGGCGATGTTGGCTCAACGTGAATGGCGTGAAGGTTTCCTCCCTGAGCGAATGCAGGATGAAATCCTGCTTGAGCAGATTCGGATTGAAACCGAAGGTGAATGCATCGGGCAAATCAACGCGCTGTCGGTAATCGAATTCCCCGGTCATCCTCGTGCGTTTGGCGAACCGTCGCGCATTAGCTGCGTTGTCCATGTTGGCGACGGTGAGTTTAATGATATTGAGCGTAAAGCCGAACTGGGCGGTAATATCCACGCCAAGGGCATGATGATCATGCACGCTTTCCTGATGGCCGAGCTTGAGCTGGAGCAGCAACTCCCCTTCACTGCCTCTTTAACCTTCGAGCAATCCTATAGCGAAGTCGATGGTGACAGTGCTTCGATGGCAGAGCTCTGTGCCTTAATCAGCGCCCTGGCTGGCGTACCAATTAGACAAAACATTGCTATCACTGGCTCCGTTGATCAGTTTGGTCGCGCGCAGCCTGTCGGTGGGCTGAATGAAAAAATTGAAGGCTACTTCGCTATCTGTCAGCAGCGTGAGCTGACGGGTCAACAGGGAGTCATCATCCCGGCTGCAAATGTACGTCATCTGAGCCTGCATCAAGGGGTTCTGGATGCGGTTAAAGCGCAGCAATTTTTCATTTGGGCAGTCGACGATGTGATGGATGCACTACCTTTACTAACGGGCCTGGCATGGGAAGCTGAGGGGCAAAATAACCTTAAGCATACCATCCAGGAGCGCATTGCGCAGGCTATGCAACAGGAGGCGCGTCACCGTTTTCCGTGGCCGTTCCGTTGGTTAAGTTGGTTTGGTTCTAACTGATCGGACTTGTTCGGCTTACACGTGTTAGCTATCCTGCGTCCGAAATTCCAAATAAGGCTTACTGAAAACATGGTAGACAAACGCGAATCCTATACAAAAGAAGATCTTCTTGCCTCTGGTCGCGGCGAACTGTTTGGTGAAAAGGGCCCGCAATTGCCCGCGCCAAATATGCTGATGATGGACCGCGTGGTTAAAATGAGTGAAACCGGCGGTAATTTTGATAAAGGCTATGTTGAAGCCGAGCTGGATATCAATCCGGACTTGTGGTTCTTCGGCTGTCACTTTATTGGCGATCCGGTTATGCCGGGATGCCTCGGGCTGGATGCTATGTGGCAGTTAGTTGGCTTCTATCTGGGCTGGCTCGGTGGAGAAGGCAAAGGCCGCGCACTGGGCGTTGGTGAAGTCAAATTTACTGGCCAGATTCTGCCAACGGCAAAACTTGTTACCTATCGCATCCACTTTAAACGTGTGGTAAATCGTCGTCTGGTAATGGGTCTGGCAGATGGTGAAGTGCTGGTAGATGGTAAAGTGATTTATACTGCCAACGATCTGAAAGTGGGTCTTTTCCAGGATACTAGCGCTTTCTGATTTCCCTGCCGCTGCATCTCTGAAATTTTGCAGCATGCACTATGCCGTATAAAAGGCGAAACCTCCGCAATGCGGAGGTTTCTTTAAAGAGACAGAATCAGGCAATTACGGTCCTGTCCTCCATGGCCTGCCGCCAGCCTCCAAGCCACTCGGACCTTTGATTCAGGGTTTGGTATGGACACATTTCTTTCGGGCGTCCAGTAATACCAGCCTGATAACCTCGTTGATGTGCCCGTTCCAGACGATCTCTTTTTTGTCTCTTCATGCCTCGTTTCCCTCATACTTTTATCTGGTGGAAAAGAAAACAGTGGTCACAAAATGCTCAACCACATGTAACGAATACCTTGAATAGACTTCCTCGTCAATGCGCAAAATTCACGCCAGTGTCATAAATGTGAGCTACGCAAAAGTTCATTTGTACAAAAAGTGTGAGCCAGCACAAGTAATGGTCTGTTGCGGAGAACAAAAAAAACCGCCAGTGCAAAGGCATCTGGCGGTTTTTTTAACGATTAAATTTACTTATGGCAGATGATTAATCTCTGCCGCAATAGCTACAGCTTGCTGTTGCCACCCTTGTGCCAGCACTTTCACCATTTCATCATAGCCATCCTGCTGCTGTTTCAGCTCAAGATAGAATGGTCGTTTAATCAATTGTCCCTGGTGCTTCAACAACCACTCGCCGCTGATAATAACCCGCCCATCATAGCGACCATGAAAACCGGTTACCGTTACATTTAGCGTATCCTGCTCGCTACCCAGCGGCTGAGAGGCGACAACCCACCCAGGTAATTGATTACTGAGATTGCTGACTAATGTCGTGCGCAATTGCTGATCCAGAGGGCTGGCCCACAGATTGTTATTGGCAATGACGTACTGAACATCCGTCGTCTGGTAAACCACGCCATTACTCGCCAGGTAATCCGGTACGGAAACCTGTTCAACCCACAGTTGCCGGTTACCCTGCGTTTGGCTGGTCACCGCTTTCACCGCCGTCTGCGGCGGTGAGGGAAGCTGGTAATAGTTTTTACTCTCTTCGCTGCTGCTACAGGCCGTCAGCACTAAAGCCAGTATCACCACTGCGCTTTTTTTCATTGTTTTGCCCTCTTCGGCTGCGGATCCTTTTTCTCTTTCGCTTCAAACACTAGCGCATTGCTCTTGTCATTCAGCGTTTTTAGCACAGGTTGTAGCTCGCGCAGAACCTGGTCAAGACGCTGCATATCGGCCACCATTTTGTTATAGGCGGCAGAGCCAGGCTGGAAGCCCTGCATGCTGCGGTTTAGCTCACGCAGTGTCGACTGCATATCTGTTGGCAACTGCTGCATCGACTGGCTGGCAGTCAGCTTGTTCAGGTTATCCAGCGTCGTCTGCAAGCGGCGCAGCGTGCGTTGGCTCTCTGCCAGCGTCGTGGTTGCCTGAGTAATCATCGGATTCAGCGGCAAGTTATTAATTTTATCCAGCGTATCCATCAGGCGCTGCTGGATTTGCGCCAGCCCTCCGCTAACCGTCGGGATAATTGGATAGCCGCCGAACTCGTGCATACCAGTCATCGCCGGCACGTTGTTATAGAAGTCGAGATCGACATACAGTGCGCCGGTTACAATATTGCCGGTCTTTAATGAGCCACGTAAACCGCGCTTCAGCAATTGTTTCAGATGTTCTCTGATATCGGGATCCTGGCCGACCAAATTAACCAGCCGTCCTGGCTCAATGCGGATCAGAATCGGAATGCGATAGTCATCGGTCAGCGCCTGACGCATCTCTGGGGTAAAGAACGGAACTTTAGCGACGGTGCCCAGACGAATACCGCGGAATTCAACCGGCGCACCGGGTTGCAGCCCACGAATAGAGTCTTTAAAGAACATCAGATAATCAATGTGATCGGTATAGAGCGAGTCCTGAATGCTGCGCTGATCATCATAAAGCGTGAACGCCGTTTTTTCCCCTACCGGCTGCCCCTGCTCCATGCCATCCGGGACATCAAAACTGACACCGCCGCCAAACAAGGTGGTTAGCGAACCCATCTCCACCCGCATTCCTGCCGAGGTGAGATCCACCGCAATCCCGCTATCTTTCCAGAAACGTACATTGCTGGTCACCAGTCGATCGTTAGGCGCATTGATAAAAAGCTGATAGTTCATGACCCGTTTTTGTGCATCAAACGTACTGGTTTCTACCGAGCCGACACGATAGCCACGGAACAACACAGGATCGCCAGGACTTAATTGGCCTGCTTTCATGCTATCCAAAATCACGCGTATGCCTTTGGCGTCTGGCGGTGCCAGCGGTGGAGAATCCAGCAAACTATAGCGCTCGGGTTGGTTGCCTTTACTCCCCGGCTGCAACTCGATATAGGCCCCGGAAAGGAGTGTTCCCAGCCCGCTTATCCCTTCACGGCCAATTTGCGGTTTCACCACCCAGAATACCGAATCCGTATGTAACAACTTTTCCATGCCTGCATTGAGGCGCGCTTTGATTTCTACATGGGTTAAATCATCGGTTAACGTCGTGCTTTCTACCACGCCAACGTCGACGCTGCGGCTTTTAATGGTGGTTTTTCCACCAATGATACCCTCGGCATTGGTGGTGATCAGCGTAACTTCAGGGCCCTGATGGCTGTAATGATAGAAAAGTATCCACGCGCCAATGAGCGCAGTAACGATCGGGAAAATCCACACCGGTGACCAATTTCTCACTTTTTGGATATTGGCCTTCCCACTCTTATTCTCCATGCTCTTGCGACTCCTCATCGTGCATTTGTGGTTCACGATCCCAGCTTAAACGCGGATCGAACGTCATAGCCGCAAACATCGTAATAATGACCACCAGTGCGAACATTATCGCTCCCGTTGCGGGATAAATATTCATTAGCCCACCCATGCGCACCAGCGCTGACAGCACCGCAATAACAAACACGTCGATCATTGACCAGCGACCAACAAATTCCACCACTTCATAAATAAAATGCATCCGTTCGCTGTCCCGTTTGCCGTGACCTTTGGCATCCCAACAGAGCCAACCGATAGCAATCATCTTAAGTGTTGGCACCATAATACTGGCGATAAAGATCACCAGCGCCACCGGGTAGGAACCATCGCTCCACAGCAAAATCACACCGGCCATAATGGTAGATGGCATCCGATCCCCGAGCATATCCGTCACCATAATGGGTAGAATATTGGCGGGGAGATAAAGCAGAATGGAGGTCACCAATAGTGCCAGTGTCCACTGAATGCTATTTTTACGACGGACATGGCCATGGGTGTGGCAACGTGGACAACGCGGCTGGCTGACAGGGACAATAGCCGTACAGCAACGACAAGAGCGCAACCCCTGCTGAATACCGGGCACCCCCACTTTCAGCGTTTGCTCTAAGCGCGGCGCAGGGGCGATATCATCCCACAGCCAGTGGCGATCAACGCACTGGAAAGCGCGTAATTGCAACAGACAGAACAGGCACCAGGGAATAAAACTGCTACCGATACCAATATCGCCATAGGCCATCAGCTTGACGAAGCTGACCAGCACGCCAGCGAGGAAAATCTCCGCCATACCCCAGGTTTTCAACTGAAAAAGGATACGCGCGAGGCTGATTTTCAGGCGAAAGTCCATCGGCACACGATTGACCAACAGCAGGATGGTCACCAGGCAAAATGCCGGAACCAGTTGCACAAAGAGGAGAAACAGCGTGCCAAGGCTGGCGTAATCTTCCGAAAACATCACCCCGGGGATCTCAAGCAGCGTCACCTCGCTGGTCACGCCCGCCACTTGCATATTGACGAAGGGAAAAAGATTAGCGAGTAGCAGCATAAACAGCGCGGCTAACGCATAGGCGGTGGGGCGCTGCCGCGGTGCGTCCCACTCGGTGGTCAGTGTAGTGCCGCAACGCGGGCAGGTCGCTTTATGCCCATGTTGCAGCACTGGCAACGCCACCAGCATGTCACATTGCGAACAGAGAATGTGGCGGGTTTCGTGGTGGTGTTTACACATACTCGTTCCTTTATGCGCCGTTTTTCAAAGCCTCCAGGTACTCCCAACGTTCAAACGCCTCTTCCAGCGCCTGCTCCGCCGAAGCCATATCAGCTAATACTTTCTGTGTATGATCGTGAGGCTGGTTGAAGAAGCTCGCATCGGCTACCTGAGCTTGCAGTGATTCCAGTTGTGCTTCTAATTGTTCGAGTTTTTGCGGTAACTGTTCCAGTTCACGCTGCAGGTTATAGCTTAGTTTGTTACTGCCTCGTTTAATAGCTTCCGCTTTCACAACGGGTGCTTCTGCGCTTTTTTTCACCGCCGCCTGTTTTTGCGCCTGCGATGCTGCCTGCTGACCACGAGCATCATGGTAGCCGCCAACATATTGCCCTATGTGTCCCTCACCTTCGAAGATCCAGCACTCTGTTACGGTGTTATCAACAAACTGACGATCGTGGCTCACCAACAGGACGGTTCCCTGATAACTGTCAATCAGCTCTTCCAGAAGCTCCAGCGTTTCAACATCCAGATCGTTGGTCGGTTCATCAAGGATCAATAAATTACTGGGTTTCAGGAACAAACGTGCCAGCAGCAGGCGATTACGCTCCCCACCAGAGAGCGCGCGCACCGGCGTCATCGCCCGCTTCGGATGGAACAAGAAATCCTGCAAATAACCGAGGATATGGCGCGGCTTGCCGTTAACCATCACTTCCTGCTTGCCTTCCGCCAGATTGTCCATCACCGTTCTGTCAGGATCCAGTTCCGCGCGGTGCTGATCGAAGTAAGCCACTTCCAGCTTCGTGCCCACATGGATACGCCCGCTATCTGCTTGCAGCTGACCCAGCATCAGCTTCAGTAACGTGGTTTTACCGCAACCATTCGGGCCAATCAGTGCAATTTTGTCGCCGCGCTGTACCTGGGTTGAGAAATCTCGCACCAGCACTTTGCCCGCCACGCCATAATTGACGTTTTCCATTTCAAAAACGATCTTGCCTGAGCGGGTGGCTTCCTCCACCTGCATCTTCGCACTGCCCATCACTTCGCGGCGTTCACTCCGCTCGCGGCGCATCGCTTTCAGCGCGCGAACGCGCCCTTCGTTACGGGTGCGGCGCGCCTTAATGCCCTGACGGATCCAGACCTCTTCCTGCGCCAGTTTGCGGTCAAACTCAGCGTTTTGCAGATCTTCAACCCGCAGTGCTTCCTCTTTCTCCAGCAGGTACTGATCGTAATTACCGGGGTAAGAGACCAGCTTGCCGCGATCGAGATCAACAATGCGCGTCGCCATATTGCGAATAAACGAGCGGTCGTGAGAGATAAAGATAATTGTGCCGCTAAAAGATTTCAGAAAACCTTCCAGCCAGTCAATGGCTTCAATATCCAGGTGGTTGGTGGGTTCGTCGAGCAGCAGCACATGTGGGCCGCTTACCAACGCACGCCCGAGCGCTGCTTTACGCAGCCAGCCGCCGGAGAGAGAGGAGAGCGGTGTATCGGCGGTCAGGCCCAGTTGCGCCAACACCTCATTAATACGGTTTTCCAGTTGCCACAAGCCATGGTGATCGAGCAGTTCCTGCACCCGTGCCAGCTCCGCAAGGTTCTTGTCGCTCGGATCGCTCATGACCAGATGAGAAACCTCATGGTAACGCTTGAGATATTCAGCCTGCTCTTCAATACCTTCGGCAACAAAATCGTAGACGCTGCCGCTGACATTGCGCGGAGGATCTTGTTGCAGGCGCGCCACAACCAGGTCTTGCTCATACACGATGCGACCATCATCCAGGTTTATCTCCCGGTTGAGGATCTTCATCAGCGTCGATTTGCCCGCTCCGTTGCGCCCGACCAGACAGACGCGTTCGTTCTCTTCAATGTGCAGCTCGGCATTATCGAGAAGCGGCGAGTCGCTGAATGACAGCCACGCCCCGTGCATACTAATTAATGACATCTATTTATCCTTTCAGGCTGCGGTAATCAGCCAGCAGTTATGGATTTGACGGTTACGGGCAAAATCCTGCGACTGCGTTTTTTGGGTAATCTCTTGTGCTTTTAGCCCCAGATTCGCCAGCCCGTCGAGATCCATACGGAAACCACGTTTGTTATTGGAAAACATAATCGTGCCACCCTTGCGTAGCAGGCGCTTCAGATCCTGCATCAGACGCAGATGATCGCGCTGCACATCGAAAGAGTCTTCCATTCGTTTCGAGTTTGAGAAGGTTGGCGGATCGATAAAGATCAGATCAAACTGCTCATCAGTGTCACGTAACCAGGCAAGGCAATCAGCCTGAATTAAGCGATGCGCACGTCCACTCAGGCCGTTAAGCCGCAGGTTACGTTCCGCCCACTCCAGGTAAGTGCGTGACATATCCACCGTCGTAGTGGTTCGCGCACCACCCAGACCAGCGTGAACAGTTGCGCTACCGGTATAAGAGAAGAGATTCAGAAAATCTTTGCCCTTGCTCATCTGCCCCAGCATCCGACGAGCAATGCGGTGATCGAGGAACAGCCCGGTATCCAGATAGTCGGTAAGATTGACCCACAAGCGTGCGTTATACTCGCTCACTTGCATAAAGTCGCCCTTCTCGTTCATCTTCTGATACTGACTATTACCCTTCTGCCGTTCACGGGTTTTCAGCACCAGCTTATTCGGCGCAATACCCAAAACATTAATCGTCGCGGCAATAATATCAAACAGGCGCTGACGCGCTTTCTGGGCGTCAATAGTTTTTGGCGGCGCATACTCCTGCACCACCACCCAATCAGCATAGCGATCAACAGCGACGTTGTAATCCGGCAGATCGGCATCATACAGGCGATAACATTCGATACCTTCCTGGCGCGCCCACTTTTCGAATTTTTTCAGATTCTTACGCAGGCGGTTCGCGTAGTCCTCCGCCATTGCCGGCGCCGGAGCTTCGCCGGTATTTTCAGCGAGATGATAGTTTTTTTGTACGCAATCAAGCGGACCATTTTTCGCTTTAAATTGCCGCTCGGCGCGCAATTGCAGACAGTTAAGCAGATCGACTGAAGCGCTGAACAGCGACAGATTCCAGCCGCCAAACTGTGATTTTAGCAGACGTCCCAGCAGACTATGCAGGGCGATCAGCGCGGGTTCGCTATCCAGCCGCTCACCATAGGGCGGGTTACTGATCACCGTACCATATGGCCCCTTCGGTAGCGGGTTGCTAAGCTGAGCCACATCTTTGACTTCAAAGGTGATAAGCTCGCCAATCCCGGCGCGGCGGGCATTGCTGCGGGCGCGTTCAATCACTCGCGCATCGCTATCGGAGCCATAAAAGTGCGACTGATAATTAGCCAGCCCCTGACGCGCCCGCGTCTGGGCCTCATCTTTAATCGATTTCCATAATTCTTCATCGTGCTGCGCCCAGCCACTAAACCCCCAATGTCCACGGTGCAGACCAGGAGCACGGTCGGTTGCCGCCATGGCCGCTTCAATCAGCAGCGTACCCGAGCCGCACATAGGATCCAGTAGCGGTGTCCCTGCTTGCCAACCGGAGCGCATAACAATTGCCGCCGCAAGGTTCTCTTTAATTGGCGCAATACCGGTGCGATCACGATAACCACGCAGGTGCAAACCATCGCCGCTCAAATCCAGCGAGATATTCGCTGTCTCTTTATTCAGCCAGACGTTAATACGCAGGTCGGGCTGCTCACGCTCAACATTGGGCCGTGGTAAATTTTTACGGGTGAAGCTGTCAACGATAGCGTCTTTGACTTTCAACGCACCATACTGGCTGTTGCGAATCTCTTCATTCAGGCCGCTGAAGTGTACCGCGAAGGTGGCGTCCGGATTAAAAATCTCTGTCCACGGGATCGCCTGCACACCCAGATAGAGATCAAGATCGCTATAGACCTTGCACTCACCCAGCGGCAGCATAATGCGCGAAGCCAGGCGACTCCACATCAGGCTTTGGTACAGGAGCCGTGTGTCACCTTCAAAATGGACACCACCCTGAACCACACGACACTCAACGGCACCGAGTTTTTCCAGTTCAGTTTTTAACAGCTCTTCCAGCCCACGGGCCGTACTGGCAAACAGAGAAATCATAATGTCACTTACACTCAACGAAAATTGTTGCGCATTATAGCTAATCTGGGCGGCATGTCATAAAGTTGAGGGCTAATTTTCATCTTATAGGGAGAAGTCGTGCCGACTCTTTCACGTCTTTATATTCATCCGGTGAAATCGATGCGCGGTATTGGCCTGACGCATGCTTTAGCCGATGCTAGTGGTCTTGCTTTTGATCGCGTTTTTATGATTACACAGCCCGACGGCACCTTTATTACCGCACGCCAGTATCCGCAGATGGTACGCTTTATGCCATCACCCATCACTGACGGCCTGCATCTGACCGCACCGGATGGCAGCAGCGCGCTGATCCGTTTTGCTGATTTTGCACCACAAGGCGCACCGACAGAAGTGTGGGGCAACCATTTCACGGCCCTTATTGCGCCTGATGAGATCAATCGCTGGTTGAGCGGCTTTTTCGATAGCGAGGTACAACTACGCTGGGTCGGGCCAACGCCGACACGTCGCGTTAAACGCCATGAAGAGGTACCGTTATCCTTTGCCGACGGTTTTCCCTACCTGCTGACCAATGAAGCGTCACTGCGCGATCTGCAAAATCGCTGCCCTGCCAGCGTACAAATGGAGCAGTTCCGCCCCAATCTGGTGGTAACGGGTGCCCAACCATGGGAAGAAGATAGCTGGAAAGCGCTACGTATTGGCGAAGTGGTTTTTGATGTAGTGAAGGCATGTAGCCGCTGCGTGCTGACTACCGTTAGCCCCGAGCGTGGGCAAAAACACCCGGCTGGCGAGCCACTGAATACCCTGCAAGGTTTTCGCACCGCACAGGATAACGGCGCTGTTGATTTCGGCCAGAACCTGATCGCCCGTAATAGCGGGGTGATCCGCGTCGGCGATGAAGTTGCGATATTAGCTACGGGGCCGGCGAAAATTTACGGTGCGGGGGAAACATCCGCAAAGCTGGAACAGACAACCCAGGCGGCAGGCAATGTTGAAATCACCTGGCAAGGGCAAACCTTTACTGGCAACACCCAGCAGCCTCTACTTGAACAGCTCGAGTATCAGGGGATCCGCGTGCCCTATTCATGTCGTGCGGGAATTTGCGGTTGCTGTCGAATCAAACTGGTGGAAGGTGAAGTTAGCCCGCTGAAAAAATCGGCGGTTGCGCAGGATGGTTCCATCCTGTGTTGTAGTTGCGTGCCGAAAACGGCGCTTCGTCTGGAGCCTTAAACCGCCTTTTCTAAAGGTATGCTGGCTGCGCGCGGCTGCGGTTGCAAGCGATCATTCATCACTTTGATCGCATCGCCAAGCTGCATCGTGCGCCCGGCAATCACCACACCAGGCTGCGCCAGCAGGCACAGTGCGGCGTTATCACCCGCTTCGACCACCATCAGGTTAACACACTCATGCGTATCACTCAGCCAGACACAGGCGGCTTCGCCGATGGAAGGCGACCAGAATACGCCATGATTGATAAAATGCCAGCTTTTTGGCATCTGAGGCTTCAGAAAGCGAATCGCCACCAGCGCATTGAGCACCAGCTCCGCACGTTGTTCATTAGAGAGCGACAGAGTGCGACATTTTTCATCAAAAGAGAAATAGAGCGCAGCGTCATCAACGCAAAATCCGGAGGGAGAGAAGGCATCGGGCGTCAACATTTTGCGGGCAAAACGAGAACGGAATATCATGCCATTGGCCAGGTCGAGCATCATGCGGTCATGCTCTTCATCAAAATACCAGCGCCAATTGTCATCAGGTTTAATTCGCATTGTGTTCTCCCCTTCCACTAAACATCCTGTCGATTTTTCATCCTTTTTATCGTCTGGCTTATTATCTTATTAATAAAAGACTAAAATGTTTAATTTAGCAACAGTAACGGAATATAAAACAACCAGAGCCGGAAATAAAGCTCTGGTTGTTAAATGGTCAAAAAAAATTAGATATGCGTGATAATTTCTTTTACTAACGGCGGACCTTTAAAAATAAAGCCGGAATATATCTGCACTAATGTCGCGCCAGCCGCCAGCTTTTCACGCGCAGCAATTACCGAGTCGATGCCACCCACGCCAATAATCGGCAGCCGCCCATTCAATTCCTGCGCCAGACGACGAATTATTTCGGTGCTTTTTAATTGTAACGGCCGTCCACTTAACCCACCGACTTCATCACAATATTTCATCCCCTGCACCAATGATCTTTCCAGTGTAGTATTGGTGGCAATAACGCCATCGATATTATGGCGCACTAAACTATCGGCAACCTGGATCAACTCTTCAGGAGAAAGATCCGGTGCGATCTTCACCGCCACAGGAACATATTTATGGTGGATATTATGCAGATCGTTTTGCTTATTTTTAATTGCCGCCAATAGATCGTCCAGCGCTTCGCCATATTGTAGCGTGCGTAATCCAGGTGTATTTGGCGAGGAAATATTGATAGCAATATAACCCGCATAGGCATAGATTTTCTCCATGCAAATCAGGTAGTCATCTTTACCCTGCTCAACCGGAGTATCTTTATTTTTACCAATATTAATACCCAGCACACCATCAAAGTGCGCCTTTTTAACGTTCTCGACCAGGTTATCTACGCCAAGATTATTGAAGCCCATGCGGTTGATCAAACCTTCCGCTTCTACCAGGCGGAAGATGCGCGGTTTGTCATTGCCCGGCTGCGGACGCGGCGTGACGGTGCCTATCTCAATGGAGCCAAACCCCATCGCCCCCAGCGCATCAATACATTCGCCGTTTTTATCCAACCCTGCTGCAAGACCTAACGGATTTTTAAAGGTCAGCCCCATACATTGTACCGGTTTCTCCGGTACACGTTGACGCACGAGCGCTTCAAGCGGCGTGCCGGTAATACGGCGTAATTGTTGAAATGTTAATTCATGAGCGCGCTCTGGATCGAGCTGAAAAAGGGCTTTACGAACGAAGGGATAGTACATGAACTCTCCTGGATTCCCGGTGTGCAGACCGGGGTCGTATTATCTGCGATCCCCTGGAGAAAGGGAATTGACCTATGGCAAAAAAACATAACAGAGGCAGTCGTTTCCATTCTTTATGCTTTTTTTAGCAAATTGCCTGCGAATAAATCATTTAGTGGAATAAATCACCTCTGTCACACTCGCTGAAATTGTTATAGATGTTATCTAAAAGCAATCATTTGGTTATAAAGGAGCTTTTTATGCGAGTTGTGACATTAGCCGGAAGCCCGCGCTTCCCCTCCCGCTCTAGCGCGCTGCTTGAATATGCCCGCGAGCGCTTACATGCCCAGGAGATCGAAATCTATCACTGGCATTTGCATAACTTCGCGCCGGAAGATCTACTCTATGCCCGCTTTGATAGCCCCGCTCTACAGACATTTATTGAACAACTGAAGGCAGCTGATGGGCTGATAGTCGCCACGCCGATTTATAAAGCCTCCTTTTCGGGAGCGCTAAAAACACTGCTCGATCTACTACCAGAGCGCGCGTTACAGAGCAAAGTGGTGCTCCCTCTGGCCACCGGCGGCACAATAGCCCATATGCTGGCGCTGGATTATGCACTCAAACCGGTGCTTGATGCGCTAAAAGCCCAGGAGATCCTGCATGGTGTATTCGCCGATGATAGCCAAATCCTCGACTACCAGCATAAACCCAGCCTGACACCCAATCTGCAAAGCCGCCTGGATAGCGCGCTGGAAACCTTCTGGCAGGCGTTACATCGCCGCGATATTCAGGCACCCGGTTTTCACTTCTCTCAGGGGGTCGCCCATGTTTAATCATTCACGCTGGTGGCCGTTACTGGGGCTGCTGACACTCAGTGCCTTTGCGTATGCCGCCGAACCCGCGCCAGAAAGTGTACGGATTGGCTACCAAAAAGGCAGCGTCAGTATGGTGCTGGCGAAAAATCATCAACTACTGGAAAAGCGCTACCCCCAGACAAACGTTTCGTGGATAGAGTTCCCGGCCGGCCCGCAGATGCTTGAAGCCCTGAATGTTGGCAGCATTGATATTGGTAGTACGGGGGATATACCGCCGATCTTTGCCCAGGCGGCCGGTGCCGATCTGGTCTATATCGGGGTGGAGCCACCCAAACCGAAAGCCGAAGTGATTCTGGTCGCCCAGGATAGCCCCATCAAAACGGTGGCGGAGCTAAAAGGTCATAAAGTGGCGCTGCAAAAAGGCTCCAGTTCTCATAACCTTCTGCTGCGTGCGCTGCAAGAAGCGGGGCTGACCTTCAACGATATACAGCCTGTTTTCCTCACCCCGGCAGATGCCCGCGCGGCCTTCCAGCAAGGTAATGTTGATGCATGGGCGATATGGGATCCTTACTACTCGGCGGCCCTATTGCAGGGTGGCGTACGGGTATTAAAAGATGGCACCACCTTAAAGCAAACAGGTTCCTTCTACCTCGCAGCCCGCCCGTATGCGGAGAAAAACGGCGCTTTTATCCAGGGAGTACTGGATACCTTTAGTGAAGCCGATGCCTTAACCATCAGCCAGCGCGATGAGAGCATCGCTTTGTTGGCGAAGAGCATGGGCTTGCCACCGCTCGTCATCGAAACCTATTTCACGCATCGTCCGCCGACCAAAATCTCGCCGGTGAATGACGCCACCGCAGCATTGCAACAGCAAACTGCCGATCTCTTTTATGCCAACCACCTGTTACCGAAGAAGGTGGATATCCGCACGCGTATCTGGCAACCCACCCACAAAGAAGGAACTAAATCATGAGCCTGAATCTGTTCTGGTTTTTACCAACCCATGGCGACGGTCACTATCTGGGCACCGAACAGGGGTCCCGTCCGGTTGACCATGCCTATTTGCAGCAGATTGCCCAGGCGGCGGATCGGCTGGGATTCAGTGGCGTACTGATCCCGACAGGACGCTCCTGCGAAGATGCCTGGCTGGTTGCCGCATCATTGATTCCGGTCACCCAGCGCCTGAAGTTTCTTGTCGCCCTGCGCCCCAGCGTCACCTCGCCTACCGTGGCGGCTCGCCAGGCGGCAACCCTCGATCGACTCTCGAATGGTCGTGCGTTATTTAATCTGGTTACCGGCAGCGATCCGCAGGAATTGGCCGGAGATGGCGTCTTCCTTGACCATACTGAGCGCTATGAGGCTTCGGCGGAATTCACGCATATCTGGCGTCGTCTACTGGAGGGGGAGACTGTCGATTTCAATGGCAAACACCTTAATGTTCGTGGTGCGAAGCTCTTTTTCCCACCAGTACAACAGCCGCGCCCGCCGCTCTACTTTGGTGGATCATCTGATGTGGCGCAGGATCTGGCCGCCGAGCAAGTTGATCTCTATTTGACCTGGGGCGAACCGCCAGAGCAGGTGAAAGAGAAGATTGCCCAGGTTCGCGCCAAAGCGGCTGCCCACGGACGCCAGGTTCGTTTCGGCATTCGTCTGCATGTGATTGTACGCGAAACCAATGCGGAAGCCTGGCAAGCAGCGGATAGCCTGATCTCACATCTCGATGATGACACGATTGCTAAAGCGCAAACCGCTTTTTCTCGCCAGGACTCTGTTGGTCAACAGCGCATGGCGGCACTGCATAACGGTAAGCGCGACAAGCTGGAGATCAGCCCCAATCTGTGGGCCGGTGTTGGTCTGGTGCGTGGTGGCGCGGGTACTGCGCTGGTGGGGGATGGACCTACTGTCGCAGCACGCATCAATGAATATGCGGCGCTGGGTATCGACAGTTTTATTCTCTCCGGCTACCCACACCTGGAAGAGGCTTACCGGGTAGGCGAACTACTGTTCCCACATCTGGATGTCGCCATCCCACAAATCCCGCAGCCGCAATCATTACAACTGCAGGGCGAGACGGTGGCTAATGAGTTTATCCCACGTAAAGTGGCGCAGAGCTGAGGTGTGACGATGGCTGCACAAAACAGAGGCTTGCTGTACATCGCGCCATGGCTACTGCCAATCGGGATTGTGGTTATCTGGCAAATCGCCTCTTCTACCGGTTGGCTCTCAACCCGTATCCTTCCTTCACCGGAAGGCGTGGTGGAGGCATTCTGGACACTGAGTCGTAGCGGCGAGCTATGGCAACATCTGGCTATCAGCTCCTGGCGTGCGGCGATTGGCTTCTCCATCGGCGGTACGATTGGCCTGTCGCTGGGGCTGATTAGCGGGTTGTCGCGCTGGGGAGAGCGTCTGCTGGATACCTCAATTCAGATGCTGCGTAATGTTCCCCATCTGGCGTTAATCCCGCTGGTCATTCTCTGGTTCGGGATTGATGAAAGCGCGAAGATTTTCCTTGTTGCGCTCGGTACGTTGTTTCCGATCTATATCAACACCTGGCACGGTATTCGTAACATCGACCGGGGTTTACTGGAGATGGCGCGCAGCTACGGGCTTTCCGGTTTCGCCCTCTTCACCCATGTCATCCTTCCCGGTGCGTTACCCTCAATTATGGTCGGCGTGCGTTTTGCGCTTGGCCTGATGTGGCTGACACTGATTGTGGCGGAAACGATTTCTGCTAACGCCGGGATTGGCTATCTGGCAATGAATGCCCGTGAGTTTCTGCAGACCGATGTGGTGGTGGTGGCAATTATTCTCTATGCCCTACTCGGAAAACTGGCCGATGTCAGCGCACAACTACTGGAGCGCCTGTGGCTACGCTGGCACCCCGCTTACCATGCGAAGGAGGCACAGGCATGAATACGGCACGACTCAATCAGGGGATCCCGCTGTTACTGAACGGGGTTACCAAACGCTATGGCGAAAATTTGGTGCTGGATGCGCTGGATTTGCATATTGCTGCCGGACAATTTGTGGCGGTCGTGGGCCGTAGCGGCGGCGGGAAAAGTACCCTGCTGCGTCTGCTGGCAGGGCTGGAATTGCCGAACAGCGGCGCGCTGTTAGCGGGGAGCACGCCGCTGGCTAATATCCAGAGTGATACACGAATGATGTTTCAGGATGCGCGTCTGCTGCCGTGGAAATCAGTAATAGATAATGTCGGTCTGGGGCTAAAAGGCCGCTGGCGCGACGCCGCGCTGGAAGCGCTACACGCCGTGGGACTGGAACAACGCGCCACCGAGTGGCCTGCGGCCCTCTCTGGCGGACAGAAACAGCGTGTGGCACTGGCGCGGGCGCTGGTACATCAGCCTGGGCTACTGCTGCTGGATGAGCCGTTAGGCGCTCTGGATGCGTTGACCCGGCTGGAGATGCAGGCGCTTATCTCCTCACTGTGGCAGTTACATGGTTTTACTGTGGTGTTAGTCACCCATGATGTCAGTGAAGCGGTAGCTATGGCCGATCGCGTGCTGCTGATAGAAGAGGGAAAGATCGGGCTGGATTTAGCCATTGATCTGCCGCGTCCGCGTCGCCCTGGTTCTGCAAGACTGGCCGGGTTTGAGGAGACGGTGCTAAACCGGGTAATGAAGCGCGGCGAACCGCAGCGTACTGCGTACGTGCAAACTCGCCATGCGTAACAGGCTGGAGCGCTTCATTTTCCTGAAACGGGTGAAGCGCTCCATTTTTTATGCCAGCGCCTTGCTGATTTTCTCGTAGAGATCGCCCGAGAGATTCGGCAACGCTTTTAACTGTTCAAGCGCCGCACGCATCAAGGCCTGACGTTTTTCGTCATAGCGTTTCAGGCGGATCAACGGTTCAATCAAACGCGACGCCACCTGCGGGTTGCGGCTGTTCAGCTCGGTCAGCATCTCGGTCAGGAACTGATAACCACTGCCATCCTCGGCATGGAATGCCGCCGGGTTGCTGCCCGCGAAGGCGCCAATCAGTGAACGGATGCGGTTCGGGTTGCTCATGGAGAATGAGCGGTGTTTCAGTAAACCGCGCACCGTTTCCAGCACGTTAGTCGCCGGACTGGTGGCCTGCAGGATAAACCATTTATCCATCACCAGGCCGTCCTGGTGCCATTTGTCATCATATTCCTGCATCAGCGCATCGCGACATGGCAGTTGCGCGGCAACGGACGCGGATAATGCCGCCAGCGCATCGGTCATATTATCGGCTGTGTGATACTGCTCATTCACCAGCTTATCGGCCAGTTGCGCGTCGCCAAACGCCAGATAGCGCAAGCAGGTATTGCGCAGGGAACGCTTGCCAATATCGGCATGGTCTACCCGGTAGCTATCCAGTTTATGGGCGTTATAGACCGCCAAAAATTCATCTGCCAGTTCGCTGGCCAGTGTGCGCGTCAACGCATCACGCACGGCGACAATCGCCAGCGGATCGATCACGTCAAACAACTCAGCAATTTCATTCGCTGAAGGCAGCGTCAGGATCTCTGCGGCCAGCGCAGGATCGATCTGCTCATCAAGCAGAATTGCGCGGAAGGCATCCGCCACATGTAACGGCAGTGAGAGCGGCTGCCCCTGCTGCTGGCGCGCCACATTAAGTTTAATATGGGTGGCAAGCAGGCTTTGCGCCGCATCCCAGCGAGAGAAATCATTGCTGGCATGGCGCATCAGGAAAGTTAACTGTTGATCGCTCCATTTATATTCCAGCTTCACGGGAGCGGAAAACTCGCGCAGTAGCGACGGCACCGGCTGAAAGTAAACATTATCGAAGATAAACGTCTGCTCGGCCTGGGTGACATTTAGCACGTTATGCACTGGATGCCCCCCTTTCTGCAGCGGGATGACCTTGCCTTCGTTATCATAGAGTTCGATATCGAACGGGATATGCAGCGGCAGTTTTTCCTGTTGCTCCGCCGTTGGCGGCGTACGCTGGCTGATGGTCAGCGTGTACTGCTCCGTGTTCGGATTATAGTCATCCTGTACGGTCACAATTGGCGTACCGGCCTGGCTATACCAGCGGCGGAAGTGTGAAAGATCGATATTGGACGCATCTTCCATCGCCTGTACGAAATCATCACAAGTGGCGGCGCTGCCATCGTGGCGCTCGAAATAGAGCTGCATCCCTTTCTGAAAGTTCTCTTCACCCAACAGGGTGTGCATCATGCGGATCACCTCGGCACCCTTTTCATACACAGTCAGGGTGTAGAAGTTATTCATTTCAATGACTTTTTCCGGACGGATCGGATGCGCCATTGGGCTGGCATCTTCAGCAAACTGCATCCCGCGCATGATACGCACGTTATTGATGCGATTGACCGCGCGGGAACCGAGATCCGAGCTGAACTCCTGGTCGCGGAACACCGTCAGCCCCTCTTTCAGACTGAGCTGGAACCAGTCGCGGCAAGTCACGCGATTTCCGGTCCAGTTATGGAAATATTCATGACCGATGACGCGTTCGATATCCAGATAATCTTTGTCGGTGGCGGTATCGGTGCGGGCAAGGACATACTTCGAGTTGAAGATATTCAGCCCCTTGTTTTCCATCGCCCCCATATTGAAGAAGTCGACGGCAACAATCATATAGATGTCGAGGTCGTACTCCAGGCCGAAGCGCTGCTCATCCCATTTCATTGAATTTTTCAGGGAGGTCATTGCCCACGGCGCGCGGTCGAGATTACCGCGATCGACGTAGAGTTCCAGCGCCACTTCGCGACCGGAGCGCGTAGTAAAGGTATCGCGCAGCACATCGAAATCACCCGCAACCAGCGCGAACAGGTAGCAGGGTTTCGGGAAGGGGTCCTGCCACTGCACCCAATGGCGGCCATTGTCCAGCTCGCCCTGAGCAATACGGTTACCGTTAGAGAGCAGGAACGGATAACGGAACTTATCGGCAATTAGCTTAGTGGTAAAGCGCGCCAGCACATCCGGGCGATCAAGATACCAGGTAATGTGGCGGAAGCCTTCGGCTTCACACTGGGTACAGAGCGCCTCACCTGATTGATAGAGCCCTTCCAGCGCAGTGTTAGCCGCCGGGCTAATCTCATTCACGATATGCAGGGTAAAACGTTCGGGTAAACCATCAATGATTAACTGCTGGCTTTCTATTTTATAGTTAGTCCAGGGTTGCTCATCAACATGCAGGGAAATCAGGGTCAAATCGCCGCCATCCAGGCGCAACGGTACAGCAGAGTCGCTATGGCGTGACACTTTACTTATGGCAGTGACAACGGTTTTGGCCGCATCAAGTTCAAAGGTCAAGTCAATATCGCTAATCTGGTAGTCCGGCGCACGATAGTCGTGGCGGTATTTGGCTTGGGGCTGTTGTGTCATAAAAAACCTTTCGCATCTTCTGTTTGATTACGCCTCCAGTCTATTCCGCTTGCGCAAATCCTGCCATGCGCAATGTTCATCTTTTCAGAGGGAAAAGCTCTGTCTGCTACTTGCATGTCACAGCAACCATTATCTCATTCCGTGCGATGTGTTGTGATCGGGGTTCAATAAATCACTAAACAAGGTATACTCCTGCAGAATAGTTGCTTTGTTTATTGTACTAAACGCTCCTGTAAGAGGATGCTACTGCGCGCCATGACTCAACTCGCTTTTTCTGGTCTGCAAACACTGCTGGATACTGATGCCTACAAGCTGCATATGCAGCAAGCGGTGTTCCACCACTATTATGATGTGCATGTCACGGCGGAATTTCGCTGTCGCGGCGATGACCTGCTCGGCATCTACGCCGACGCTATCCGTGAACAGGTCGATGCCATGCTGCACCTGCGTTTGCAGGAAGATGAGTATCAATGGCTGGCCAGCCTTCCCTTCTTTAAAGCCGACTACCTCTTCTGGCTACGTAATTTCCGTTACGATCCTTCGCAAGTAGAGATAAGCAACGACAACGGCAAACTCGATATTCGCCTCAGTGGGCCGTGGCGTGAAGTGATTATGTGGGAAGTGCCGCTGTTGGCAATAATCAGTGAAGTGGTGCACCGCTGCCGTTCACCGCAGGTAGGTGTCGAGCAGGCTCTGTTGCATCTGGAAACGAAGCTGGCGGATTTTGCTGAACGCACTAAAGAGATAGACATGTCCGCCTTTCGGCTGATGGATTTTGGTACGCGTCGCCGTTTCTCCCGTGACGTCCAGCAAGCTATCGTTAAGCGGTTACAGCAGGAACCGTGGTTCGTTGGCACCAGCAATTACGATCTGGCGCGTCGCCTGACGCTGACGCCGATGGGGACACAGGCGCATGAATGGTTTCAGGCGCATCAGCAAATTAGCCCGACCCTCGCCACCAGTCAGCGTGCGGCACTTGCGGCCTGGCTGGAAGAGTATCCCACTCAGCTCGGAATCGCGCTAACAGACTGCATTACTATGGATGCTTTCTTACGGGATTTTGGCCCGGAGTTCGCTAACCGCTATCAAGGCCTGCGTCATGACTCCGGTGATCCGGTTGAGTGGGGCGAAAAAGCCATTGCGCACTATGAAAAGCTGGGTATCGATCCTTTAGCGAAGACGCTGGTCTTTTCCGATAATCTTGATCTGGATAACGCGGTGGAACTCTATTGTCACTTTGCCGACAGAGTGAAGCTGAGCTTCGGTATTGGCACGCGACTGACCTGTGATATTCCGCAAGTGAAGCCGCTGAATATCGTGATCAAGCTGGTGGAGTGCAACGGAAAACCGGTGGCTAAATTGTCCGACAGCCCCGGTAAAACTATCTGCCACGACAAAGCATTTGTCCGGGCTCTGCGCAAAGCGTTTGACCTACCGTTGGTCAAAAAAGCCAGTTAATAATCAGGGAGCTTAGCGGCTCCCTTCTTTTTGCCAATATTTATTCATTCAACGAGTGAATTCTGCTTGTCTGATGGCGTATGCCAGGTAACATAGATATCCCCCCAGATTGGGCGGACAAGTATCTATTTTTACCGACTATTAACAGAGAGAATATTATGAGCGTTGTGCCTGTAGCCGACGTATTCCATGGCCGCGTAGCCGTTGACAGCGAAGTCACCGTGCGCGGATGGGTACGCACCCGCCGAGATTCTAAAGCTGGTATCTCCTTCCTCGCCGTTTATGACGGCTCCTGCTTTAATCCTGTACAGGCCGTCATTAATAATTCTCTGCCCAATTACACGACTGAAGTGCTGCGTCTGACTACTGGCTGCTCTGTTATCGTCACCGGTAAAGTGGTGGCATCACCCGGCGAAGGTCAGAGTCTGGAGATTCAGGCAACCCATGTTGAAGTGGTTGGCTGGGTCGAAGATCCTGATACCTACCCGATGGCAGCGAAACGCCATAGTATTGAGTATCTGCGCGAAGTCGCGCATCTGCGTCCGCGTACTAACCTCATTGGTGCGGTTGCTCGTGTTCGCCACACGTTGGCACAAGCACTACATCGCTTCTTTGATGAACAAGGTTTCTTCTGGGTCTCCACGCCGTTGATTACCGCTTCCGATACCGAAGGTGCCGGCGAAATGTTCCGCGTTTCCACGCTGGACATGGATAACCTGCCGCGGACAGCAGAAGGAAAAGTAGATTTCGACAAAGATTTCTTTGGCAAAGAGTCATTTCTGACGGTATCCGGGCAGCTCAACGGTGAAACTTACGCCTGTGCGCTGTCAAAAATTTATACCTTTGGGCCGACATTCCGTGCTGAAAACTCCAACACCAGCCGCCATCTGGCTGAGTTCTGGATGCTGGAGCCAGAAGTGGCCTTTGCTGATCTGGATGACAACGCCCGCCTGGCTGAAGCCATGCTGAAATATGCTTTTAAAGCGGTGCTTGAAGAGCGCATGGACGATCTGCAATTCTTTGCCGAGCGCGTAGATAAAGATGCCATTGGCCGTCTTGAGCGTTTTATCGCTGCGGATTTCGCGCAGGTTGACTACACCGAAGCGGTGGCTATCCTGGAAAAATGCGGCGAGAAATTCGACAACCCGGTTTACTGGGGGGTTGACCTGGCCTCTGAACATGAGCGTTATCTGGCCGAGAAACACTTTAAAGCGCCAGTGGTTGTTAAAAACTACCCGAAAGAGATCAAGGCGTTCTATATGCGTCTGAACGATGACGGTAAAACGGTGGCTGCCATGGACGTGCTGGCGCCAGGCATTGGTGAGATTATCGGTGGTTCTCAGCGTGAAGAGCGTCTTGATGTGCTGGATGCCCGCATGGCAGAGATGGGGCTGAACAAAGAAGACTACTGGTGGTATCGCGATCTGCGTCGTTACGGCACCGTACCGCACGCCGGATTTGGTCTGGGCTTTGAACGTTTGATCGCCTATGTGACCGGTGTACAAAACGTACGTGACGTGATCCCCTTCCCACGTACGCCGCGCAGTGCATCATTCTGATCCATTGAGGCCAGCATAAGCTGGCCTTTCTTTTATTATTCTATTGCTGCTGGCAACTTTAATTCACGTTTTTGTGATACAGATCACCTATCCTTCCCCTACTTTCCGACAGTTTTCTGCCGATTTCTACGAAAGAAAAATCACCTCATTGTCGTATTGCGGATAAGAATACCCTTAGCGAATAGCATATATTGATATATTTTCACGGCTATCCAGATGGCTAAATGCAGATATAAGAAAAGTTAAGATGAGAACGATTCCAGGATAAGAATTACCGTTAGTTTAATTAAATATAAGTAATTCATATAATTATCTATTGATATGCCTATTTTCTCCTCAGTGAGTTCTGATCTTTGAGATGGTTCACAAAGTTCCCTGAAATTAACACCTTCTTACACAATATTTCGTTTTGTTACTGCTTTAAGACATTTGTAGCACTTTCCGGCTAGCGAAACGATTTCATGAATGGAAAGATGCCTCTCAGACACAGAAAGACACCAAACTTTCATCAATAGTTCCGTAAATATTTATTGACGGTTTTATTGACGGCAGTGGCAGGTGTTCATAAAAAACCAATGAGGGTAATAAATAATGATGAAGCGCAATATCCTGGCAGTGGTCATCCCTGCCTTGCTGGTAGCTGGTGCGGCAAACGCAGCCGAAGTCTATAACAAAGATGGCAACAAAGTAGATATCTACGGTAAAGCAGTAGGTCTGCACTACTTCTCTAAAGATAATGGCGACAACAGCTACGGTGGCAACGGCGACCAGACTTATGCTCGTCTGGGCTTCAAAGGCGAAACCAAAATCAATGACCAACTGACCGGTTACGGCCAGTGGGAATATCACTTCTCCGGTAGCAACTCCGAAGGCGGTTCTGACGCTTCAGATAATAACAAAACTCGTCTGGCATTTGCTGGTCTGAAGTTTGGTGACGCGGGCTCCTTCGACTACGGTCGTAACTATGGCCTGGTTTATGATGCGCTGGGCATTACCGATATGCTGCCAGAGTTCGGTGGTGATACCGCTTCAAGCGATAACTTCTTCGCGGGTCGTAACGGTGGTCTGGCGACTTACCGTAACAGCAACTTCTTTGGTCTGGTTGACGGCCTGAACTTCGGCGTACAGTACCTGGGTAAAAACGAGCGTGCAGACGATGTTACTCGCTCTAACGGCGACGGCTGGTCAACTTCTCTGAGCTATGATGTTGAAGGCTTCGGTATCGTTGGTGCTTACGGCGCAGCTGACCGCACCGACGCACAGCAGGCGCTGACTGTAGGTCACGGCGATAAAGCTGAGCAGTGGGCAACTGGCCTGAAATATGATGCTAACAACATCTATCTGGCTGCGCTGTATGGTGAAACCCGTAACGCAACTCGTATCACTGGCGGTTTTGCTAACAAAACTCAGGATTTCTCTGTTGTTGCACAGTACCAGTTCGATTTCGGCCTGCGCCCGTCCGTCGCTTACTACAAATCTAAAGCGAAAGATGTTGAAAACGTGGGTAACGAAGATTTCATCGACTACATCGAAGTGGGCGCTACTTACTACTTCAACAAAAACATGTCTACCTATGTTGATTACATCTTCAACCAGATCGACAGCGACAACAAACTGGGCGTAGGTTCAGACGATACCTTAGCTGTTGGTATCGTTTACCAGTTCTAATCAGTCCCCCTCGACTGTTATATGCTTATCAAACAGGGCTTCGGCCCTGTTTTTTGTATATCAATCAGAAATATTTTGACGACTTTTGAAAAGCCTCTCGCTTTTTATCGCAAACGGTTGGCAATTTTGGTTACAGCCGTTAACCTGATAGCGGATCTCCCTTCTGTCATCAAAATGGAACCTCGTCATGTTTGAGAATATTACCGCTGCCCCAGCCGATCCCATTCTGGGCCTGGCCGATCTGTTTCGTGCCGATGAACGCCCGTCCAAAATCAACCTCGGTATCGGTGTCTATAAAGATGAGACCGGCAAGACTCCGGTGCTGACCAGCGTAAAAAAAGCCGAACAATACCTGCTGGAAAACGAAACCACCAAAAACTACCTCGGCATTGACGGTATCCCGGAGTTTGGTCGCTGTACTCAGGAACTGCTGTTTGGTAAAGGCAGCGCAATTATCAACGACAAACGCGCCCGCACTGCACAAACGCCTGGCGGCACCGGTGGCCTGCGCGTGGCGGCAGATTTCCTCGCTAAAAACACGAATGTTAAGCGTGTGTGGGTCAGCAACCCAAGCTGGCCAAATCATAAAGGGGTGTTTAACTCCGCAGGCCTGGAAGTATGCGAATATAACTACTATGACGCACAAAACCATGCGCTGGATTTTGACGGCCTGCTCACCAGCCTCGATAAGGTACAGCCGGGTGATGTGGTGCTGTTCCACGGTTGCTGCCATAACCCAACCGGTATCGATCCAACGCTTGAGCAGTGGGAAACGCTGGCGAAACTCTCCGTTGAGAAAGGCTGGCTGCCACTGTTCGACTTCGCTTATCAGGGTTTTGCCCGTGGTCTGGAAGAGGATGCTGAAGGTCTGCGCGCGTTTGCGGCGTTACATAAAGAGTTGCTGGTCGCCAGCTCCTACTCCAAAAACTTCGGCCTCTATAATGAGCGTGTAGGCGCCTGTACGCTAGTCGCTGCCGATGCAGACTCAGTCGATCGCGCTTTTAGTCAGATGAAAGCGGTGATTCGCGCAAACTATTCCAACCCACCGGCGCATGGGGCATCGGTTGTGGCGACGATCCTCAGCAATGATGCGCTGCGCGCAATCTGGGAACAGGAACTGACTGATATGCGCCAGCGTATCCAGCGTATGCGTCTGCTGTTTGTCAGCACCTTGCAGGAGAAAGGGGCAAATCGCGATTTCAACTTCATCACTAAACAGAACGGCATGTTCTCATTCAGCGGCCTCACCAAAGAGCAGGTTCTGCGTTTACGTGAAGAGTTCGGCGTCTATGCTGTCGCATCGGGGCGTATCAACGTTGCGGGAATGACACCGGACAATATGGCACCGCTGTGTGAAGCCATTGTCGCCGTATTGTAAGTTCTGTCCAAAGTAAAAGGGTCGCCATTGCGACCCTTTTTTATTTACCAGACCGGCTGTTCATCCTGCAAGAACGGATTGTGCAACCGCTCATTGCCCAGCGTTGACATGGGCCCGTGGCCGGGAATAAAGGTTACGTCATCTCCCAGAGGCAACAGTTTTCCCTTAATGGAATCAATAAGCTGCTGATGATCTCCCTGAGGGAAATCGCTGCGCCCGACACCACCTTTAAACACCACATCCCCGGAGATCAATAACCGTGACTGTGCATCGAAAAAGACCACATGTCCCGGAGTGTGTCCTGGGCAATGTAACACTTGCAGGTTCACCTTACCCACGCTCACGCTGTCACCTTCATTGAGCCAGCGATCAGGCGTTAGCGGCTGACAGTCTGCCAGACCAAACATACGGCTCTGAGCCGGCAGGCCCTGCAACCAGAACTCATCTTGTTTTTCCGGGCCGATAATCGGCACACCAAAGTGTTGAGCCAGCTCCGCTGCCGCTCCGACATGATCCAGATGCCCGTGAGTCAGCAGAATCTGCGTCAGCGTAACGCCAGATGCATTGATTTCCTCAATGATGCGCTCTGCATCGCCGCCCGGGTCAACCACGGCGGCCAGTTGAGTCTGTTCACACCAAATCAGAGAACAATTCTGCGCGAACGCGGTAACCGGAATAATACGATAGTTCATACTGCTCCTGTAGCTCAGGCCTGAAGTTTACCAGTGCCGAAGCGGCCCGGTATCAATGTGGACAAAGTTGCTTTTGGGGTAATATCCTACACCACCTGCACGCAGAGATAACGCAGCTTTGCGAACATTGCTCAGAGAAATCCCTTCAATATGGAAATCCATTGCCTGGCCTTTCGTGTGATAACTCTTTTTCGCCACACCGCGACTATGCGCTCGCAGCTCATTATTGGTATCAAGGGAGCGATAACCTGAAATCAGCTGGACGGGTTTGCGGGTATCAAGCAGCCCTTGCAGGCGAAAGAGTTGGTCAAAGAGAGCGGGATCGATGGCTTTGATTTTATTGGCGCGAAAATCACGGAAAAAATGATTTAATTTAGCTAATTCTTCCTGAATATAGCTCCGGCCATCAAAGAATTCAGCTTTAATAGATTCTCCAGTGTGGAGATTATTAAGCGTCAGGATACGCGGGCGTGGAGTAGAAAGCGTGGCAAAGGCCGGAGTGGGTATGATGGCGGCCCCGAGAGCTACCCCACCCAATGCCAGCAATTTGCGGCGATTAGCGTTAAATTTATCCATGATGTTCAAGATTAAATTAAAAAAGTGAGTGTTTTTTTATGCACTTTTAGGCGCACTTCACGCACCTTACCGGGCAAGAAAGCTCACGTCAAGGTGCGTTATCCCAGTGAATACGGGGCCTGTAGCGTGCCAGCCCCGTTTTTCACCTGAGAATTATGACAACAATATCTGGCGAACTGTTTCATTTACCTGATTAATTGTTCGGCTTTTGGCAAAATTTGTGCAGCGGATCGCGCCGTCAGATCATAATTGTAAATATCTGTTCGATACTGCGTGCGGCCATCCGCGCCGACGAAGGCCGTCAGATAATAAAGATTGACCGGGATGTCCTGACGGATATTCACGTAACGCGTTTCTCCCTGCTGGAGAGCGGTTGAAATGCGTGCATCGTTCCAGCCAGCATCCTGCAAAAGCATATTAGCCAGTTCCGAGGCTTTATTTACCCGTACGCAGCCTGAACTTAGCGCCCTCGCCTCCTTCTGGAACAGGTTATGATTCGGCGTATCGTGCAGATAGATAGCATCTGAGCTCGGCATATTGAACTTGTAGCGCCCCAGAGAATTGTGGGCTCCCGGCGCCTGCTGGAAGCGGAAAGGTAAATTTGACGGCGTTATCGTTGCCCAATCCACCATCCATGGATCGATAGTTTCTTTACTATTCCAGCCACGCAATACGCTATAGCCATGACGCTCAAGGTAACCCGGATCATTCCACAGCTTCGGCAAAATATCTTTGCGCGCCAGCGTCGGTGGCACATTCCACGGGGGGTTAACGACCACATTGTTAAGCGCACTGCTCATCATCGGCGTTTTCCGATCCGGTCGCCCGACGATGACTTTCGAAGCTAACACCTGATTGCCGTTGAGGTAATAGACCAGCGAATAGGCCGGGATATTAACCATAATACCGGTAGAGAGCTTTTCCGGCAGAAGACGTAAACGCTGAATATTGAGCGCCAGTAGACCCGCTCGCTGCGCCGGGCTGACATTCAGCCAGTTGCGCGTGGCCTGGCCGATAACGCCATCGGCATGCAGTCCGTGCCAGGCCTGAAAACGCTTAACGGCTTCTACCAGTTCTCTGTCATAACTCACCCGCCCTGCTGGCTGAGTAGTAACCAACGCATCGTCCATCATTCCACTGCGCTGAAGGATTTCGCGTAACGCCGCAATATCACTACTTCGTTGCCCCGGACGCAGCGTTACGCTACTGGTCATCTGCGGCCAGGGGCGGGAATCGGCCACCAGCGTCAACAAAGATTGATGCATTGCCGCGTATTGCGGGTGATGAGGTGACAGGCGATTAATAAATACGGGTAGCGAGCCGTTATCCAGCGCCTGTTGCCACTGGTTAATCACCGACAGCGCCGGGGTCGCCAGCTTGTAAGGTTTATCGCTATACAGCCAGCGTTGGCCTTTTGTCTGAATACCGGCAACAAAGTGCAGGTAGCCCAGCATGGCATCTGAAAGCACGATATCGCGTGCCATCCCGGAGATTGAGGGATCGGTTAATAATTCAACCCAAGTGGCAAATTGCGGCTGAAAACCAGCAATCGCCACTTCGGCAAGCTGCTGTTGAAAGGCCTGCACCGCATCACGATTTTCCCACATTGGCTGCTGCCCGCGCGCCGCATAGAGCGCCGCAAGCTGATTCATGTAGACTGGCGTCCAGTGCGCTGGCAGTTGTGATTGCAGCTGGCTGCGTACAGCCGCGACGGAAACAGCGGAAGGGAACGCCTGGATACCTGCCATCATCGCCGTGGCCGGAGACTGCTCAAGCGGCTGCGGCAGCACCGTAGGCCGTTCGCCGGGCGTGGCTGAACTGTCTACCGGTACGATTTCAGGCTCATCGGCCTGCACGTTAAACAGTGGAGCAAATGCAAATGCCAGGCATAAGCTTAATGCGGACATTCGACGACCATACAACTTTTCAAGCAACATCCCTTGCCCCCTGTTTCTTACATTTCTGTGACAAAATAGTCACCCCACAGTGTCAGTATACAAACAGAAAAGAGCCTTTGTCTCACCTAAGGTAAAGAAGTTTAAAGATAAAAAATAAAAAAGGGCGGCATCGCTGCCGCCCTTTAGCCCGACTTAACTGTTACGATACATTTGCTGTACCAGGTAGTGTTTCTGGCGGCTGAGGGGCAAAACCGCGCAGACCGACAACATGCACATGTTCCTGATTCTGGAAGACTTTACGCACCAGTTTATAGGTTGTCCCTTTTTCCGGACTGATGTTCTCGGGCGCTGCAATAATAAGCTGCATCTCCAGACGTTCACACAGTTCGAACAGCGTGGCGATAGAACGGGCATCAAGTCGCGCGGCTTCATCAAGGAACAGCAGACGGCATGGCGAAATATCTTTACCTCGCAGACGACGAGCTTCATCTTCCCAGCTCTGCACTACCATCACCAGAATGGACATCCCGGTACCGATCGCTTCCCCGGTGGACAGCGCCCCTGACTCTGCACGCAACCAACCGTCCGAACCACGGTTTACCTCAACTTCCATTTCCAGATAGTTACGGTAATCGAGCAACTCTTCACCAATAGTCTGCGGTGTACGCTGACCCATATCAATTTGCGGGTTCAGCCGCTGATAGAGCTTCGCCAGCGCTTCGGAGAAGGTCAGACGGCTACTGTTAAACAGATCCTGGTGCTGCTCATGCTGCTCAGAAAGGACCGTCAGCAATGTCGCGTGAGTTTCGCGAACGTTAACATTCAGACGCACGCTGTTCACCTGACCGAAGGAGACGCTCTGTAATCCCTGGTTCAGCATACGGATGCGGTTCTGCTCACGCTGAATCGTTTTGCGAATAATATTCGCTACACTGCGGGAGCTGATAGCCAGCTTCTGCTCACGAGAAGTCAGTTCTTCGGTCAGACGGCTGAGTTCAATTTCCATCTGCTCAATCGCTTCAACCGGATCGTCGGTACGAATGATATCCTGGCGAATACGTTCGCGCAGATGCTGATAAACAGCGACAAAGAACTGAATCTTACGCTCCGGACGTTTCGGATCTTCGGACATGCGCAGCACATCGCGCAAGTGTTCGTTATCCGCCACCGCCAGACGCAGTGCGCCCAACGCCTTATCCGACATTGAGCGCAGCTCATCTGCCGAAAGATAGGCCAGCTCACGCCGGTGCAGACGACGCTCAACGCCGTTATCTTTCACCATGCGCATCACTGCGCACCAGCCTGCTTTTGCGGTAACGACCTGCTCGCGCATTTCGTGATAATCCCGCTCCAGACGACGCAGCTTGCGGGTCAGATTATCCATCTCGGCTTCGCAGAAGGTAAGCGCTTTTTCCAGTTGGTTACGACGGGCACGGTTGCCGGAAAGCTGCGCATGTAGCTCATCGCGGCGTATCCGCGCACGCTCTTCGGCGCCGCTATCGGCGCGCACGCCAATCTCCTGCAACTCTTTTTGTAGATCGTTAAGCAGCTCTTTTTTGGTATCAAACGAACTTTTCAGCGACGCCAGCACCTGATTGTACTGGCTATATTGCGCGGCGTGGCTGCGCATTGCTTCACGCGCCCGGGTACGCTCGGCCTCTGCCTGCTCCAGACGCTGGCGCAACTTCTCGTTAAGATCGTTATTGCCATTAAACATCTCCGCTGAATCGGAGTAGCTGAAATGGGCGCGACGCTGCACCACTTCTGCCAACGCAAACGCCTGCTGGCGGGCATCACGCTGCATTTGTTGCGAGGCGCTATAGTCTTCTTTTAGCTGTTCAAACTGTTCCGGGTCGCTTTGCAGCACGGATACCATCGGCTCCAGTTTCGCCAGTTGATTCCCAAACTGTTGAATAAAGCCCGCCGCTTCCTGCGCTTCGTCAAGTCGTTCACGAATTTCGTCAACGCGATCAGCAAGGGTGTCGTCAGCAAGCAGAGTGAGGCGCGGCAGCAAGCGGTTGAGCTGAGCAACCCCCTCTTTCGCCTGCTCAAACTGCATACGGCTCTGCTGGTTGTCATTTTCATGGCTGCTGATGGCCCGTTCCAGCTCACCACGGCGGCTGTTAAGGGTGCGGATTTGCGCTTCCGGATCATCTTCGAAAGCAACAGCAAGGTGGTTGCCGATAAAGCGGCTGAATGCCTGATGCAGACGCTGTGTTTTTTGTACATCGAAAGAGAGTGTGGCGAAGCGTTCCGCCAGCGCTTCACGCTCGGCGTGCAGGGTCTCGATACGATTTTCACGCGCCGCACGACCAAATAGCGGTAGGGTCGGGAAACGCGAGTAACGCCACTGGCGATCGGCGATTTTCACCACCACCGCTTTTTCCAGTTCATCCACGCTGAATACGCTGTCATCGAACGACTGCGGATCACCCTCGATCAGATAGAGATCTTCCGGGCAATCTTCCAGGCCTTCGAGCATATCAGCAACCAGTGAGAGATCCGGCACCACAATTGCGTGGCGCGACGGGCCATACAGCGCGGAATAGTACGGCGCATCTTCAAGGCTGACATCGTCGTAAATTTCTGACAGCAGCACGCCGCCAAAGCGTTCCGCCAGCGCATTAAGGCGATTATCTTCCGACCCGCCCGGCTGGCTTAAACGTTCAATCTCTTCATCAACGTTACGCTTTTGCACGCCGACTTCGTCACGTTCAACAATCGCTTCACGCTCGCGTTCCAGCAACTGTTGCAGATATTCCGTCACATCCTGTCCGGATTCAAACTGCTCGCCGCTCTGCTCACACAGTTCATTGAGGCTGCTTTGTGCGGCCAGCCAGATCGGCGCACGTTTAGTCAGCGTCTGAATACGCGACTGTACCTGTTCCAGCTCCTGGCGCATCGCCATACGCTGCTCGCCGGCGGCAGCTACGTTATCGGAAAGCGCGGCGATTTGCGCTTCCAGCTCCTGATGCAAACCTTCCAGCTCGCCGATGTCAAACTGTTTACCCTGACGTTTGCAGAACTCAGCCAGCAGACGTTCCGCATCTTGCTGCTCTTGCAGGCGCTGTTCCAGCTCATTCAGACGCATACGCAGCGGCTGCACCTGCTCCGCCAGATGGCGCTGATTGACGCCGTCGCGCAGCAACTCTCGCGCCACTTCCCAGGCTTCATCACGCGCCAGCGGGCCGTTAATCGCCACCACTAACTGATACGCCTGCTCAAACTGGCTGTGCGCTGTTTGCGCAACGCTTAATTTCTGATCCAGCGACAGCAACCTTTCTGTCGCCTCCTGCTCTTTCGCCTGGAAAGTTTCAAGCCATTCATCGGCGCTTTCCGGCGTCAGATCCGGCAGATGGCACAGCTCCTTCGCACGCTGTAATGCCCCAATAGCCTGGTTGTACTGAATCGCACGGGTTTGCTGTACGTCCAGCGCCTGCTGATAATCGGCAAGCTGGTTTTTCAGCTCATCCACTTCCAGCTCGGCGGCTTCCGCGCGGGCTTCGTTCTCTTCCTGACGTTCGGCGGCTTCAGCCACCACTTCGTGCTGCTCTTCAAGGCGCACTTGCAGTTCATCAAGATCGGCTTCGTAACGCTCAATTTTTTCCTGCTGGCGCAGTGCCGTTTGTACCAGGTTCAGGTGGTCGCTGGCCGCCTGATAATCGGCTTCCAAATCCCCTTCCGCCCCGGTATGTTCTGCCAGCTCGCGGGCCATATCGACATGTTTATACTGTTCTGCGGCAAGCTGCTTGCGGGAGTTAAAGAGATCGCGACGAAACTCCAGCGCTTTATCCAGATGGACCCGTCGTTCATTGGCATGGCGCATATAATCCGCCGCCACATAGTTGGTCGCTTCGCTGATCAGATGCTTAAACAGATCACGATCTGACTGCGTTACGCGAATAGCTTCCAGCGTCAAGCGGTTTTCACGCAGCGCCGCTTCCATATCCTGGAACGCCTTACGCACGCCGCTGTTCTCCGGCAACAGATAATCGCGCAGTGAACGGGTAATCGCACTGGAGATCCCACCGTACAGCGATGCCTCTATCAGACGATAGAACTTGCTACGATCCGATGCAGAGCGCAGGCGACGCGCGACAATACCCAGATCGAACATCAGAGAGTGATAATCGGTGATAGAGTTGAATTGCTTAAACTGCACCCCCTCTATCGTGTCGAGCTTCTCTTTTAACTCCGGCAAGGACAACACACGCGCCTGACGCTCATTCAGCGTTTCGGTCAATAGCTGTGTTGGCAGCATTGAGGTCGGTAACCCCTGGATGGCAAAAGGTTTGATATCCACTTTACGATCGCGCCCGGCGACCTGTTGCAGACGTACCCCCACCAGCACGCGCTGATGGCGGGAGTTGATCACATCCAGCACCGAATAGCAGACGCCCGCTTTTAACTTCCCGTGCAGCCCCTTGTCACGGGAGCCTGACGTTGCCCCCGCCTCGGTGGTATTACGAAAGTGCAGCAGCGTGAGATCCGGAATCAAAGCGGTGACAAAAGCCGCCATGGTGGTGGATTTCCCGGCACCATTACCACCAGAGAGCGTAGTCACCAGCTCATCCAGGTCAAAGGTACGGGCGAAAAAGCCGTTCCAGTTAATCAGCGTTAGTGAACGGAATTTACCGCGATCGATCATTACTCTTCCTCCGAGCTATCCGGCTGATTGTCTTCAGGCTCATCATTAAGCTGCAGATGGTTTTCAACAGGCATCGCTTCACCGTCACGGATCATGCGTAGTTGCGCCTCACGCGCGTCATCGCCGGAGCGCACATCAGCGCCAAAGCGGAATACCGACTCCGTGATGCGAAACTTGCTGCTGTCGTTACCTATAAACCAAATCATCCCCAGACGACGCAGACGATTCAGCGATGAGCGCACTTTCTCCTGCAACTTCTGCCGATCGAGATCGGAACCCGTAGAACGGTTATTGACCAGCTTCAGCAGTTTGCTCTCATCTGCCAGCGCCAGAAGCTCATCATATAATTCTTGCTGGGTGAAAATCCCCTCATTCGCCAATCGCTCCGGACTGAGGTAGAGATAACAGAGAATTTTACCTACCATCATATCCAGCTCAGAGAGTACCGAGCGAGGAATCAGCGTGGTGGAACGTGGGCGCAGGTAGAAAAAACCTTCCGGAGCGCGGATCAACTCCACGTTATAGCGGGCGTAAAACTCTTCCAGATATTCCTGGAAATCCATTAAAAAGGCATGATTATCCAGCTCGTCAAGGCCGATATGACGACCCGAACGCAATGCACTATCCAGCGCCGGGAACAGAGAGTTAGCCAGCGCCTGCGCCAGTTTGACTGGCATCACTTGTTCAATATTTGTCGATGACATGCGCCTGTACCTTGGCTCCGTAATCATTGATCGGCTGCCATTTCGGCGGCAAGCCGGTGAAATCTGCTTGCGCTACGCCGAGACGTACCGCCTGATCTACCACGATGCGCGCAATGTCAAAATGACGTGCGCGGGGATACTGCGCCAGATATTCGCGGGCGACCAAACCGAGATCCAGCGGCACCCCCTGAACCTTATAAACGGCCAGTTGCTGTTCGATAAGCGCCGCAAGCTGCTCGCGAATTTCGTTAAACTCTTCGAACTCCAGATCCGGCGGCAGCTCGCCAGTGACCTCTGCGTCGCTCAGCGCCATCTCTTCGTCGCGCATATCTAACAATCGGTCTGCGCTGGCATAGGTTAATGCCCAGGGCGCATCGAAATAAGATTGTACCGACTGACGCAAACGCTGGGCGAATACGCGGTTTTTATCCATATCAATGGCGGTACGAATAAATTTATGCACATGGCGATCGTAACCAATCCACAGATCGATAGATTGCTGGCCCCAGCTCGTGATGCGGTCCAGTTTGCTTTGCAGGTCAAATACCAGCCGGTCAAGAAACTCCAGATCGTTATGCGCCAGTATTGCATCCTGGATACGCAGTAAATTGGCCTGCAATTTGTCCCCTGCCGCCTCCAGCGTATCCTGCAATTCCCGCAGAGTACCGGAAGTTTCTGACAATAACAGTTCACAACTGGAAATCGCCGCCCGCCAGTCTTTATTCAGTAGCTGGGCGATATCATCTTTCACCTGTTGCTGCTGCTCATCCATCAGGCGCTGCGTCAGGTCGATACTGTCAAATATCTCCGCGACCGAATATTTCAGCGGCGCATAGACATTGCGATGCCAGTGAAATTCATCCCCGCCCTCATCTGCCGCATCGGCCGCGCGTTTTAACTCACCGGCGACGATAGAGAGCTGCATAGAGAGGCGCAACGTAGAAAACTCACGCTGACGAATGTAGTAATCAGTAATGCCAATACCCAGCGGCGTCAGGCGATAGATGGCATTGCCTTCGGTAACTTCGCTGGTAAAGCGATTTAGCAGACGCTGGCGCACCATATCGTTGATGGCGTTATTGGCACGCTGTGCTATGGTCTCGCTGGTCTGTTCGAACGCTTCGCTCACGTGACGAAACGCATCTACCAGCTCACCTTCACTCATCTCGCCATCCAGCCGCTCGCCGTTGAGCGTGGCAACAGCCAGCAGAAAGGAGAGCCGGTCAACCGGCAGCGAGATGGAGAAATCATTTTTTCTGGCCCAGGCAACCAGTTCGGGGACTGTCTGGGAAAAATCACTCATCGTTTGTCCTTCCATCGATTTGCGGCTTAAGCGCGGTCACATGTATATAGCGGCCAAGGCTAATGTACGGTTCCTGACGGCAATAGCGCGTTTCGAGTTCAAGCAGAGCATCATAACAGTCATGCTGTTGATGTTTTTCACGTAAATAATCGTGAAACACCCGTACACCGGTTTTACCGGTAATCTGCCAGCCAATCTGTGCAAGCCAGCTGTAAACATCTGCCGGAACGCGCGGGTAGTCGGGAGAAAGCGTACGCTTTTTACGTTTTGGCATACCTGCCCGCACATAGTCAAAATTTCCGGCTACCATATTGTGCATCAATAGACCATCGGCATTGTAGAACATCAACGATAACCACCCGCCCGGGCGCAGAACAGACCACAGCGTCTGTAATACGACAACGGGTTGCGCCACCCATTCCAGCACAGCGTGAAACAATATCAGATCAACCGGCGTTTCCAAATGCTGAGCAATATCCTGAACGGGGCATTGTATGAAATGCATGTTATTGCTCACATCTTTCTCAACTGCCGCAGCCTGGGCTCGCGTTATCATCTCTTTCGACACATCGCATAGCGTCACATGGTGCCCACGTTGCGCCATGCGGATCGCGGTCTGGCCTTCGCCGCCGCCCGCATCCAACACGCGTAACGGCCCCGGGCCTGCTTTCGCAAGCAGCGCATCAAGGTCCTGCCACAGTATCGCCTGGCGCAGTTGACCTTTAGTCGTGCCATAGATGTTGCGTGAGAACTTCTCCGCGATATCGTCGAAATTGCGATCCTTCATGGCCGCTCCATGCCCGTGACAAAGGCGCTATTTTGTCACAGCCGTGCCGATAATGAACCTGGTTGGTGTAAGATCGGTGGAAATCGCTTGCTATATGGTTAAAAAGGAGACGGATGCCGTGCTTTTTACCTTAAAAAAATATATTGGTGCCCTGATGCTACCGCTGCCTTTTTTACTGTTATTGATTGGGCTCGGTCTTGCGTTGATCTGGTTTAGCCGCTGGCAAAAAACCGGCAAGGGGTTAATTACCGTCGGTTGGCTGGCATTACTGCTATTAAGCCTGCAACCGGTGGCGGACAGATTGTTAAAGCCCATTGAAGATAAATACCCGACATGGCAGAACAACCAACAGGTAAAATACATAGTCGTGCTGGGTGGCGGTTACACGTGGAACGATGCCTGGGCTCCGAGCTCAAATCTGATCAATAACAGCCTGCCACGGCTGAATGAAGGAATCCGACTTTGGCAGGCGAATCCAGGGGCAAAACTCATTTTTACCGGAGCGGCAGCAAAAACCAACCCGGTAAGCACCGCCGAAGCCGGCGCACGCGTGGCCGAAAGTCTCGGTGTGCCGCGCAACGCGATTATCACGCTGGAGAGTCCGAAAGATACAGAAGAGGAAGCAGCCGCGGTGAAGCAGGAAATTGGCGATGCCCCCTTCCTGCTGGTCACTTCCGCCTCCCACCTGCCGCGCGCGATGATTTTCTTTCAGCAAGCCGGTCTGCAACCGCTGCCCGCCCCGGCTAACCAACTGGCCGTGACTTCCCCTCTTAACCCATGGGAACGGCTGATCCCCTCCCCTTTCTGGCTGATGCATAGCGACCGGGTGGGATATGAAACACTCGGGCGAGTCTGGCAATGGCTGAAAGGGGAATCAGGCGAGCCAGGGGAGCAGTGATTTGGTTGCCAGATCGAAGTTGGCGCGATTAAATTTACCGGTATTCACCAATTGCGCCACTTCGTCCCATAACAGATAGAGCCAGCGCCGCCAGAGAAAGGCTTCGGCTACCGGTGCACGCTGGAGATAGTGCCAGAGTAAACCCTCAGCAAGCGGGTCATCTGCCAGACGAAACAGCTCATATTCCCGGGGCGCCCACAAAATTATCCCCGGTCCCACCATCGCCAGTAACTGATCGCTGCGGGCATCTTTGAGCATACTACGCAGATTAAAATTGCCATGCACCAGTACACAGTTATCGCTAAACCCCTCAAAAAGCGCGGGCAGACATTCGCGGGTGCGAAACAGCACGCTTTTGTCCTGCATCGTCAACCCGGTATTCTGGTATTGATTAAGCGTGGTCCATAACACTTCCACCCGCTGGCGATACCAGAAGGGCCAGATATTCTCCTGCGTACTGTCGACGGTGCCAACGCAACCGTGGCTGTCTTGCCGATGCCAGCAAAGCAGCGCTTCAACAATCTGATCTTTGAGTTGTTCCCAGCGTTCCGGCGTTCGTGCCGGCGCCTCAACAGGTACGCCACGCAAACGCTCCATCAATAAGACATCCGGCCCCGGCTGCTCTTCATGAGTCATCACCCCATAGACCACTGGCATCCGTACCGTCCCGCTGCGCGCGAGCATTGAAATCTTCCATGCCAGTTGCCGTGCAAGTCCAGGCGTTGTGAAACTCCTCGCCAGCAACGGCATCGGGTTACCTTGATTATCATATAAAGCCCAGAGCGATGAGTCACTTTTCTCACTGACACACTCCATACGGCTTAATTTTTCCCCCAGAAGATGACTTAATTCGGCGCGCAATTGTTCCATGATTCATCGACCCCATGAATACGACTATTTTTAATAATGAGCGTCACAGTGACAGATGTCACCCGATGAGATCAAAACTGCGTGAGAATTTAGTCCCCTCTCCTTTTAGCTGGAGAGGGTCAGAGGGAGGGAGTTAGCGTAACTCTGCGCGGACACGTTCCAGGTCTTCTGGCGTATCGACTCCAGTACCGGGAACAACGCTTGCCACTGCAACATGAATTTTCTCGCCATACCAGAGCACGCGCAGTTGCTCCAGCATCTCAATCTGCTCAAGCGGGCTGGTTTGCCAGCTCACATAGCGACGAATGAAACCGGCGCGGTAACCGTAAATGCCAATATGACGCAGGAAGGTATCGCCAATAGTATCGCGTGACTGAGCAAAGCGATCGCGATCCCAGGGAATGGTCGCGCGCGAGAAATAGAGCGCGTAACCCTGCGCATCCATCACCACTTTGACCGCATTAGGATTAAACGCCTCTTCAGCGCTATGAACTGGCACCGCCAGCGTGGCCATACCTACGTCACGTGCCGCGAGGTTTTCTGCCACCTGGCGAATAATCGCCGGTGGGATCATCGGCTCATCACCCTGCACATTGACAATGACCGTATCGTCACTGAAACCGCACTTTTCTACCACTTCCGCCAGACGTTCAGTCCCGGACTGATGATCGGCACGGGTCATACACACTTCACCACCGGCTGCCTGCACCGCGCGCATAACCTCTTCGTTGTCCGTGGCGACGATGATGCGCTCAGCACCGGATTCGCGGGCGCGCTCCAGCACATGGACCACCATCGGCTTGCCATTGATATCCACCAGCGGTTTACCCGGCAGACGCGTTGAGGCATAACGCGCGGGAATAATGACCACAAAGCTCATGGGCGGCTCTCTTCGGCAGTTAACGCACGCGCTTCATTTTCCAGCAATACCGGGATACCTTCCCGCACAGGGAAAGCCAGATTGTCCAGCTTGCAGATTAGCTCCTGTTTATCCTGGCTGTAGTAAAGTTTGCCGTTACAAACAGGGCAAGCGATGATTTCAAGTAAACGGTGATCCATTTTTCCTCCTGATGCACCGACAATTAACAGATTAAGCTTAACATAGTTGTTTTTCAGGCTGCGTCTATTTCCAGCCCTGAACGCATGGCAGTAAATAGCCCGTCAGGCAGGCGGTTAAATGCTACGCGATGCGCCCCCTGCCAATGGGCAAATTCGCTTATTGCGCTTTGCAGTCCTTTTTCCAGCGTGCGAGTGGCTTTGACACCCGGCTCCAGCCACAGCGCAATAACTTCCAGCACACCCAGCTTGCGATGCATTTTGGCATCCATCCTACCCACCAGCCGACCGCGATGCAGCAACGGTAAGACAAAATAGCCAAATTGCCGTTTGGGCGCAGGGGTGTAGCACTCAAGTCGATAGCTAAAATCAAAGAACTGCTCTGCTCGCTTACGATCCCAGACCAGCGGATCAAACGGCGACAGTACCGCGCTATGTGTGGCATTAAGAGCCCCGGCGAGCGCTTGTTCCAGCAGAGGTAACAGCGAGCAATGTAACCAGGCCGGACCGATTTTCTCGACATTGACCGGATAAATTATTTGCTCTTCTTGCATACGCTCCAACACCACAGGCAATGCAGGCTGGCGCAAACGATAATAATCCGCCAGCCACTGAGCACGAAACAGACCAAGACTACGGGCGCTGTTTTCCAGCATCCGGTATTCCGCTTCTGCCTGCGGCAGGGGATCCCGAAGATCATCCCAGTGCGGCATCACCCGCTGGGTCAGATCGTAAACGCGTTGGAAATTACGCCGCTCCACCACCATAACCTTTCCGGCGGTGAACAATCCTTCCAGGTGGCGTTTATGCGGTTTCCATTCCCACCAACCGCTGGCACCTTTGCGTGGGTGCTCAAAATCTGCCGATCGTACCGGGCCGTTTTGCTGGATATGGGTGATCAGTTGGTCAATTTCATCGGCGTGCTGCTGCATCCACGACTGGCGGTATTTCCAGCCCATTTTGTCCGGTGACAACATGCGATGGCGCACCAGCGCGAAATCATCCCGCGGAAGAAAACAGGCCTCATGCGCCCAGTACTCCATCAACTCCCCCGTTCTCAGCGCGTCATCAAGCCACTGCTGCGGGTAGGAGCCAAGTCGGCTGAACAGCACCAGATAAGGGCTACGCGCGACAATATTGATCGTATCTATCTGCAACAACGACATGCGTTGAATAGCGGTAAGGATATCGGCAGGTCTGGCGCGACGGCCTGGTTTACGCAACAATCCTTGTGCGGCAAGATGAAGATGACGGGCTGCGGTCAATGAGAGTTGCGGCACAGACATGAGGAATTCCTGTTTTCAGTCAACAGGGCGGGCCGATACGGCTTAGGTCAGCGCGCCAGAGTAAGCAGTTCCTGTAGTAGTTGCTCTGCCTGCTCACCCTCAAGTTGCGCATCCACAGGCAGGTACCACCAGTTTTTTTCAGCAAAAGGACGACATTTGACGGCATCTTTTTCCGTCATCACCAGCGTCTGACCCGGTTTCACTATCCCTTGCAGATCCGCAGCGGTTAACGCCTGGTGATCGGCAAATGCCACCGTCTTTTCTGGCGTTACGCCATTTTCAGCCAGTGTGGCAAAAAAACGTGGTGGGTGTCCAATACCGGCCATCGCCACCACGTTCGTCAGTTCATTAACCGCGCGGCGCTCACCGCTGCATAAATTTACCGCCAGTCCAGGCCGCAGATGCATTGGGATCTCTCCGACCCCAGCCACCCCGCCGTTAACAATCACCGCATCCACTGTTTTCAGCCGCGACACACGTTCCCGCATCGGTCCGGCAGGAAGCCACCAGCCGTTGCCAAAACGCCTTACCCCGTCGATGACTACAATCTCTTTATCCCGGGCGAGGCGATAGTGTTGCAGGCCATCATCAGTGATGATGAGCTGGACCGCGTGATGAGCGAGTATCGCCTCGACGGCATCTTTTCTGACGGGAGATACAGCTACCGGTACACCGGTACGCTGAAAAATCAGCACCGGCTCATCTCCCGCCTGATCAGTGGAAGTACTGTGCGTCAGCAAAAGCGGATACTGCTCCGCTTTACCGCCATAGCCGCGGGAGACTACACCAACGCGGATCCCCCGCTGTTGCAACTGCTCCACCAGCCAGATAACCACCGGAGTTTTACCGTTGCCGCCTGCCGTCAGATTCCCGACGACTACCACCGGAACCGATGCTCGCCAGGCTTTTTTCAGGCCAAGGAGATAAGCCAGGCGGATTGCCCCACTCACCAGTCCATACAACCAGGAGAGCGGCAGCAACAGCCGCCACAGTGGGGATTCACCAGACCAGATACGCGCAATCATTCGCCAAACTGCATTTTATGTAATTGAGCATACACGCCACGATGCGCCAACAGGTCGGCGTGGCTGCCACGCTCAACGATACGGCCATCTTCCACCACCACAATTTCATCGGCCTGCTCAATGGTCGACAAACGGTGAGCAATCACCAGTGAAGTGCGGTTTTTCTGCAATTCATTCAGTGCCGCCTGAATCGCGCGCTCAGATTCAGTATCAAGCGCCGAGGTGGCTTCATCAAGAATCAAAATCGGGCTATCACGCAGCAGGGCACGCGCAATGGCAATACGCTGGCGCTGACCACCTGAAAGCAACACGCCATTTTCACCGATCATTGTGTCCAGGCCGTTATCCATTTTATTGATAAAGTCCATGGCATAAGCCATTTTCGCCGCCTGCTCGATCTGCTCACGGCTGTACTCATCAGTACGCGCATAGGCAATGTTATTAGCAACGGTATCGTTAAACAGGTGCACGTTTTGCGACACCAGCGCAACCTGATCGCGTAGCGAAGTCAGCTTGTACTCTCGCAAATCGTGGCCATCCATCAGAATCTGCCCCTGTTCGATATCGTAGAAACGCGTAATCAGGCTAGCTATGGTGGATTTACCGGAACCAGAGCGCCCAACCAACGCAACGGTTTTACCCGCCGGGATAGTCAGATTAATATTACGCAACGCGGGCGTTTCGCGCCCCGGATAGGTGAAGGTGACATCGCGAAATTCAATATCGCCGCGGGCGCGTTCAATAACACGCGTACCGGTATCTTTTTCCTGCTCGCTATCAAGGATGGCAAACAGAGTCTGGCAGGCTGCCATACCTCGCTGGAACTGGGCATTGACGTTTGTCAGTGATTTTAAGGGGCGCATCAACGCTATCATTGAAGAAAATACGACGGTGATAGTACCCGCAGTCAATGTATCCATCACGCTGGGAAAGCTTGCGGCATAAAGCACGAAGGCCAGCGCCAGCGAGGCAATCAGCTGAATGATAGGATCAGAAATGGACGATGCAGAGACCATTTTCATTCCCTGCAAACGCATGCGATTGCTGACTTTATCAAAACGTTGGGTTTCTACCTGCTGACCGCCAAACATCAGCACCTCTTTATGCCCTTTCAGCATCTGTTCCGCACTGGTGGTCACCTGCCCCATCGTGTTCTGCATATTTTTGCTGATATTACGGAAACGCTTAGAGACGACGCGAATGGCTACCGAGACGATAGGCGCCAGCACAATCAGGATCAGCGAAAGCTGCCAGCTATACCAGAACATCATGATAAAGAGGCCGATAATCGATGCCCCCTCACGCACGACAGTGATCAACGCGCTGGATGAAGAGGAAGCAACCTGCTCGGAGTCGTAAGTAATACGCGACAGTAAAGTGCCAGTTGATTGTTTATCAAAGAAAGAGACTGGCATCCCCATCATATGGCTGAACAGGCGGCGCCTCATGGTCATGACGACTTTCCCGGAGACCCAGGAAATACAGTAACTAGAGATGTAACTGGTGATACCACGCAGGATCATCAGCCCGATCACTACCAGCGGCATCCATAGCAGCACTGAACGGTCCGTTTTACCGAAACCATCGTCCAGTAACGGTTTTAGCAGCGACAGCATGAAGGTATCGCTAGCTGCGTTAAGGATTAACGCCACCGCCGACACGGCCAGACCCGCTTTGAAAGGCGCAATAGTTGGCCACAGACGGCGGAATGTCTGCCATGTGGAGAGATCTTTATCGTTATGCATTCAAAAAACCAGCACTTGTTGAAATAGCCGCATATTCTACCCGTTATCCTGAGGTACGCCAAACCACTGATGGTACCAACGCGGTAAAAGTTGATCGCGTAAGCTCTGAATTTCCCACCCTTGTGGTGAGAATAAGACTGTTATTTGCCCCTGATGCGGGGTGTCGTACCAACGATACCCCTGCTGCCGGTAACGCTTGACGACCTTCGTAGCGGGTAGCCGCCAGGCGTTATAACGAGAAGCCGATGCGAGCGCCGCCTCACCAGCAACTCGCTGTATAAAAGGCAACGTTGATGAGGTATTGCTGCCATGGTGAGGCACCTGCACCAGTGTAGATCGAAGATGTTGCCAGTAATGGCTTAACATCGCCATCTCGCCCCTGGCTTCGAGATCGCCAGTCAGCAAAATACTGTGCTGCCCATCATCAACCCGGACCACGCATGACCGGTTGTTGCCTTTCTGCTTCGCCCCCTGTAATGGCCAGTGCACGGTAAAATTAAGCCCCTGCCACTGCCAGAATTCTCCGCGAAAACAGGGACGATGACCTTTCCAGCCCAACGGGCTTCGCACCCATAGCCCTTTCCACTCCCTTAGCAGGGTATTCATGCCGCCACGATGATCTAAATGCTCATGGCTCAAAATGATACCCTCTGGCTCCAGGGCGTGCCAACGCAGCCAGGGGACGATGATCTGTTCGCCGCTATCGCCCCCAGGCCACGCCCCTCCGGTATCATAGAGAATCGCTTTGCCATTACGTTCAATGACCATCGCCAGCCCCTGGCCGACATCCAGCATGTGCACCGACCACGTACCCGGACGTTCAGCACGCCACAGGGGAAATGAGAGCAACACCAGACAGACGAAGCAAACCACAGGCATAGCGCGCCACAAATTCAAGCGCCATGCTACCAGCAGCAACCAGGGTGTCCAGCTTAGCCCCAACCAGTTCGCATTTACGTTAAACCAGCCAGTGGGTAACCCGCGCAAAAAAGCAAAAAGGGCTGCCAGGCTCGTATCCGCCAGATACCAACAGAGGTTTTCTACTGATTGCAGACCAACAAGATGCAGCAGCATACCTAACAAGGTCAGAGGAACAGTAATCAGAGTTACCAGAGGAACTGCGACAATATTCGCAGCGAATGAGCTCAGGCTGATGCCATGAAAAACCGCTAGTTGTATCGGCAAAAGCAGTAGCGTCATGCCCGCCTGTAGATGCAGCAGATTGAGGCAACCACGCACGATTCCTGAGCATTTATGCGCAGGTAAGGGGACAAACTGGTACCAGAACAGCAGCCCAGCGACAGCAAAGATCGAAAGCCACAAGCTATAAGAGAGCACCGCCAGCGGATCAACAAATAATATTACCGCCACGCAGCACAACCCTACCTGCCAGGGTGTCCATAAGCGCCCCGACAGCCGCAACAAAGCCCAAACGCTAAGGGAGATGGCAGTGCGTAATGCGGGTGGCTGCAAACCACTTAGCCATGCATAAGCGACACCCACACTAAGGCTAATAATGAGCGGTAAACGCCAGCTTAACCCACCGACAGGAAAGAAAAATTGCGCTCCGCGAGCGCTACCCCAACCAAGCATCGCCGCCAGCGCAATATGCAAACCGGAGATCGCCATTAAATGTGCCGTACCGGTTTGGCGCATAATATCTTTCACGTCGGCGCTGAGCGTTGAGCGCTCTCCCATCCCCAACGCCAGTATCACCTGATGCCAGGGGTAAGCGGCTACAACGGCGGTGAGCGACTGCAAATAAGTGGCACGCCAGCTACAGCGTGCATCCAGTACATGCGCAGCGATAATTCGACCGCTCAGCGGCTGATGAGATGCCAGCGCATGACGTTGTGAGTCGAATCCACCGTCATTAAGCTGCCCATGTACTGCCCTTGCGCGAATCGATACCTGCCAGCGTTGTCCGGCACAGACATGCTCAGGTAGATAGCTGCCGTTAAGGGTGATGCCCGCCGCAGGATAGAGAATGTTCCCATCCAGGCGGACGATTTTTCCCCGATGGCGAGTCATATTATCGGTTTCTGTAATCACCACCTCAACATGCTGGGTCTTCCCCGGCAGGTGCAGAGTTGGCCAGATAGCTTGCTGTGCCGAGAGGATCCCCCAGGCCAATGACAGCAATGTCACGCCAGCACAACGCAGCAGCGGGAGGCGAAAGCCGGCCAGCAGGCAGCCACATAGGATAATGCCCCAGACAGTTTGTATGCCGGGCAATGTGGGCAGCCACAACAGCGGCAAAATTCCAAGCGTGATTGATGCAGCCAGCGCATGTAGTGTCATGCACACCTCCTTGCCGTCCGTAGTATGGAAAGTTGTCAAAAAGGTGTCTGGTGAGGATTTTTCTTTTGCGGCGCTGACGGGCTAGTTTGTACTTTGTTGCATGGCAGTTGCAAAAGCGTGCGTAGGAGATCGACACTCGCGCTGGGTACAAAAACAAAAAAAGCACCCATCAGGTGCTTTTTTTGTTGCTTAAGGTTTAATCGGTCACTAAACCTTATTCATAAATATTGGCGCGGTCGCGTAATTCTTTACCCGGCTTAAAGTGCGGAACATATTTTCCTTCCAGATCCACTTTATCGCCTGTTTTCGGGTTACGCCCGGTGCGGGGTGCTCGATAATGCAGAGAAAAACTGCCGAAACCGCGGATCTCAATGCGCTCGCCCTGGGCAAGAGTAGAGGCCATATGCTCCAGCATCTCTTTAACTGCATCTTCTACTGCTTTTGCCGGAATGTGCGATTGCTGGCTTGCAAGTCTTTCGATCAATTCTGACTTGGTCATGATTCGTCCGGTCTCCTTCAAGGCAAAATTAGCTTAACAGCTTTAACAAGGGCGGCCGCAGCCGCCCTTTGTCATTGATTACAGGACGAAACCCGCAATCTGTCAAGTAACTCATCACTCAAAGCAAACTAATTGCTCAAATGATATAGCATACTTGATATTACTCGCCTTTCGCTGCTTTGAACGCTTCAGCCATAGCGCTAGAGAAGTTGCCTTCTTCCTGTTTGTTGTTAACAGAAGCGATTGCATCTTTCTCGTCAGCTTCGTCTTTCGCACGAACAGACAAGCTAACTACGCGGTTTTTGCGGTCAACACCGGTGAATTTGGCTTCAACTTCGTCACCAACATTCAGAACCAGAGTTGCATCTTCAACGCGGTCACGTGAAGCTTCAGAAGCGCGCAGGTAACCCTCAACGCCGTCAGCCAGTTCTACGGTTGCGCCTTTCGCGTCAACTGCAGTCACTTTACCGTTTACGATGGCGCCTTTCTTGTTCAGTGCAACGTAGTTGTTGAACGGATCTTCCGCCAGTTGCTTAACGCCCAGGGAGATGCGCTCACGCTCTGCGTCAACCTGCAGAACAACGGCTGCAATTTCGTCGCCTTTTTTGTATTCACGAACTGCTTCTTCGCCTGCAACGTTCCAGGAGATATCAGACAGGTGAACCAGGCCATCGATGCCGCCGTCCAGGCCGATGAAGATACCGAAGTCAGTGATAGACTTGATTTTACCTTCAACGCGGTCGCCCTTGTTGTGGGTTTCAGCAAACTGCTGCCACGGGTTAGATTTGCACTGTTTCAGGCCCAGAGAGATACGACGACGTTCTTCGTCGATATCCAGAACCATCACTTCCACTACATCGCCAACGTTAACAACTTTGGACGGATGGATGTTTTTGTTGGTCCAGTCCATTTCGGAAACGTGAACCAGGCCTTCAACACCCTCTTCGATTTCAACGAAGCAGCCGTAGTCAGTCAGGTTAGTTACGCGACCAGTCAGACGAGTGCCTTCCGGGTAACGTTTAGCGATAGCAACCCACGGATCTTCGCCCAGTTGTTTCAGGCCCAGAGATACACGGGTACGCTCGCGATCGAATTTCAGCACTTTAACAGTGATTTCGTCGCCAACGTTTACGATTTCGCTCGGATGCTTAACGCGTTTCCATGCCATATCAGTGATATGCAGCAGGCCGTCAACGCCGCCCAGATCAACGAATGCACCGTAGTCAGTAAGGTTCTTAACGATACCTTTAACTTCCATGCCTTCCTGCAGGTTTTCCAGCAGTTGATCGCGTTCTGCGCTGTTTTCGGATTCGATTACCGCACGGCGTGAAACAACAACGTTGTTACGCTTCTGGTCAAGCTTGATTACTTTGAATTCAAGCTCTTTGCCTTCCAGGTGCAGAGTGTCACGGACCGGACGAACATCAACCAGAGAACCTGGCAGGAACGCACGGATACCGTTCAGCTCAACAGTGAAGCCGCCCTTGACTTTGCCGTTGATAACACCGGTAACAGTTTCAGCGTCTTCGTAAGCTTTTTCCAGTGTAATCCAGGCTTCGTGACGTTTTGCTTTTTCACGGGACAGCAGGGTTTCACCGAAGCCGTCTTCTACCGCATCCAGAGCAACGTCAACTTCGTCACCAACCTGGATTTCCAGCTCGCCCTGGGCGTTTTTGAACTGCTCAGCCGGAATGGCAGACTCAGACTTCAGACCAGCGTCAACCAGTACAATGTCTTTGTCGATAGCAACTACAACACCGCGAACGATGGAACCCGGGCGGGTTTCGATTTCTTTCAGGGACTCTTCAAAGAGTTGAGCAAAAGATTCAGTCATGTTTAATTTCAGATCTTTCAATTAACGTCCACCTGGCTTCATGCCGGATGGGGTTGTTTCACATGCCTGCTCACATTCCATTGCAGCAGGTACTACGGATTCGGTCGCTTACGCGAGAGCCAATTTTTGGCGCGCATATTCTAGCGCTTTATCAATCACTTGCTCAATGCTTAATCGTGTTGAATCCAACACCAAAGCATCAGCAGCAGGAACCAGAGGAGCAACTGGGCGGTTACGATCGCGGTCGTCGCGCTCTTTGATCTCGGCCAAAAGGCGTTCAAAGTTAACACTAAAGCCCTTCTCCTGCAACTGTAGCATGCGGCGATGCGCACGCTCTTCAGAAGAGGCGTCGAGGAAAATTTTCACCGGCGCATCCGGGAAAACTACCGTCCCCATATCCCGTCCATCGGCAATAAGCCCTGGCGCTTCGCGAAAAGCACGCTGACGGCGTAACAGTGCTTCACGCACCCGAGGGAATGCCGCAACTTGCGAAGCGGCATTAGCCACCTCTTGTGTGCGGATCTCGGCGCTAACGTCTTCGCCTTCCAGAATCACTTCCAGATGGCCGTTGATAGAGACAAACCGGACATCCAGATGAGCGGCCAGCGGGACAAGCGTCTCTTCCGAAGTAACATCAACATGGTGATGCAACGCGGCCAGCGCCAGTACACGATAAATTGCGCCTGAATCCAACAGATGCCATTGCAACGCTTCCGCCATCGCCTTACAAAGCGTGCCTTTTCCCGCACCGCTTGGTCCATCAATGGTGATTACCGGGGCAATTGCCGTCATCTTTTTCTCCTTAATAAGGCATACCGTTTACGTAAACGCCGCGCATTATACGCGCCAACGTGGGTAATCGTTACTGCAACGTGAAAATAACAGACTTTTAACGGCCAAGTGGGGAAGTTTTGCGCAATTATAGAGGGCTGAACGAGAGTCAGCCCGAAAAGTGACAATTATTTACGCTTTTATACCAGCGTACTGATACGCGCTAATTGTTCGAAATAGTCAGGGAAGGTTTTTGCCGTGCATTTTGGATCAAGGATAGTTACCGCAGTGTCTGACAACGCCACCAGCGAGAAGCACATCGCCATTCGATGATCGTTGTAAGTGCTAATTTCTGCAAAGCGCAGCGTTTGCGGCGGCGTCACGCGAATAAAATCCTCGCCCTCTTCCACCGTCGCGCCTACTTTGCGTAGTTCTGTCGCCATCGCAAATAAACGATCGGTCTCTTTTACGCGCCAGTTATAGATGTTACGCAACGTAGTCGTACCTTTTGCAAAAAGCGCGGCAGTTGCAATAGTCATCGCCGCATCAGGGATATGGTTCATATCCATATCAATCGCATTCAGTTCACCACGACTGCACGCGATATAATCGTCACCCCAGACCACCGTGGCGCCCATTTTTTCCAGCACGTCAGCAAAACGAATATCACCCTGTACACTGTTGCGACCAATACCGGTCACTTTAACCGTACCGCCTTTGATAGCCGCAGCCGCGAGAAAATAGGACGCGGAAGAGGCATCCCCTTCGACCAGGTAGTGGCCCGGCGACTGATAATGCTGTGCGCCTCGTATCACAAAACGCTGGTAGCCTTGATTTTCGACCTCAACGCCAAACGTTTTCATCAGGTGTAGCGTGATATCGATATAGGGTTTGGAAACCAGATCGCCTTTAATGGTGATAATAGTGTCCTGTGCGGCAAGCGGCGCGGTCATGAGCAAGGCAGTTAAGAACTGGCTGGAAACTGAGCCATCAACGCTGACTTCGCCGCCAATGAAACCACCCTGCAGGCGCAAAGGTGGGTAGTTTTCCTGCTCCAGATAAGTGATTTTTGCGCCACCCTGACGCAACGCATCAACCAGATGCCCAATCGGGCGCTCCTTCATACGCGGCTCGCCGGTCAACACAACGTCATTAGACCCAAGGCATAACGCAGCAGCCAGTGGGCGCATCGCTGTACCGGCGTTACCCAAAAACAGTTCGACTTTCTCTGACGACTGTAAAGGCCCACCCATCCCCTGTACTTCACAGCGGGTACGATCAGCAGATAGCGTGTAATGAACTCCCAGCGTACTCAAGGCATTGAGCATATGGCGCACATCGTCGCTGTCGAGCAGGTTAGTCAGGACGGTAGTGCCATGGGCTAATGCAGCAAGCAGCAAGGCGCGGTTAGATACACTCTTTGAACCTGGTAAATTAATGGTGCCATCTACCCGCGCGATGGGTTGTAACGTCAGGGATTCCATGAAACTTCACTCTCTACAGAAAAAATAAAACCCCACAGTCAGACTGTGGGGGGATAAAAAAGAAGCGATTAGCCGTGGCGGCGTTCGAAATCCACCATAAAGTCAGTCAATGCCTGAACACCCGCCAGCGGCATCGCATTATAAATAGAGGCACGCATGCCACCTACTACGCGATGGCCTTTCAGCGCATGGAAACCGGAGGCAAAAGACTCTTCGAGGAAGAGTTTATCCAGCGCGCTGTCAGCCAACTGGAAAGGGACATTCATACGGGAACGGTTCGCCTTTGCGACATCGTTGCGGTAAAAATCGCTGTTATCAATCACGCCATACAGCAGATCGGCTTTTTGCTGATTAATTTTATCGATCGCAGCAACGCCCCCCTGCTTTTTCAGCCATTTAAACACGAGGCCCGAAAGATACCAGGCAAAGGTCGGCGGCGTGTTGAACATGGAGTCATTTTCGTTAAGCACACTGTAGTCAAGAATCGACGGGCAGGACTGATGCGCTTTGCCCAGCAGATCTTCACGGACGACAACCAGCGTCAGACCAGCAGGACCGATATTTTTCTGCGCCCCTGCGTAAATGACACCATAGCGGCTGACATCAATCGGGCGGGAGAGAATGGTTGAGGAGAAGTCGGCGGCCACCACTACATCACCAAAATCGGGCGTTTCGTCAATAGCAATACCATCAATGGTTTCGTTCGGGCAGTAGTGCAAATAAGCTGTATTGTCGCTCAGTTGCCACTCACGCATCGGTTTTACCGCGCGCAGACCATCACGTGTCACTTTGGCGTCAATTACATGCGGTGTGCAGTATTTTTTCGCTTCTTTTATCGCGCTCGCCGCCCAGTAACCGGCATCGACATAATCGGCGCTAGTTTTATCACCGAGAATATTCAACGGCACGCCGGCAAACTGACCGCGGCCGCCACCATGACAGAACAGAACCTTATAGTTGGAGGGGATACTCAATAGTTCGCGAAAATCCTTTTCTGCCTCACTCGCCATCTGGATAAACTCTTTACTGCGATGACTGATCTCCATGACCGAGGTACCAAGACCGTGCCAGTCACACAGCTCTTCCTGTGCCTGTTTGAGTACTTCCGCCGGTATCGCCGCCGGACCAGAACTAAAATTAAAGACTTGCGTCATTTCCCCTCACCACCCTGATAGCAATAAGTTATTCCTGTGGATATCGGTTTTATCATTCAGCGCCACGGGCCGCAACGGGTAATAGAGGCAAGCAAGAAAATGTGCGCACAGTCACATAGCACAAAGTTTTGCAAAGCAAGATAAGGTCCGATTAAAACCCTGTTATGTCACGCGAATTGCCCGACTGGCCTTCGACCATTGCTGATTTGAGCAGCGCGGACAAAATTTTTCATCACCCGCTTGTAGCAAGACAATTTTACTGCAACGGATGCAGGCATAATCCCCGGTCTCAGGTATGGTGGTAAAACGCTGGCTATAGTCACCCGGTAGGATACAGAGACCTGGTTTAACCTGGTCTTGAGTAAAAAAGTAAATGCTGAGCTGGCCATTTGTTTCCATTATTGCCAGCCGCACCTGCCCAAGATGCTCAATACCACTCAGGCGCAGTTCCATAAAGAGCTCAAACTCAGTCATATTCTCTTCATGCAACTTATTCCACGCCAGCTCACCCTCCTCCACGATCACAACCGGTTTGCCCTCCAGTAAGTCTTCCAGTTTCTCACTGTGAGACATAAGCCACATAACGAAGCGATAAAGCGCCGCCAGAGAAACGAAAACCACCAGTACCGGCAGCATAGGCACATTGTCATAAAAAGCGACATCGCCCGCTGCCGAACCCAGGGTGAGGATGATTAATACTTCAAAAAGCGACATCTGGCGCACGCCGCGCCGACCGGTAATTTTAAGAAACAAGAAGACCAGGATAAAGGTATAGAGACTTCGTAGCGCGACTTCCCCAAGGAATTCAAGCGGCACCTTGTCCAGCACCATACGTTGCAGATCAAATGCTTTCATTTTTTTGCCTGAATAGTCCGTTACTTCAATTAATCATAGCCAGAACTTTTATTTTCGCAGCAAAGCGAACGAAGATAGCGCCAGTCACCTAAACCCCGTATTATTGCGCGCTTTACGTACGAACAGAGCGACCGTTATGACACAAACATTTATCCCCGGCAAAGACGCCGCGCTGGAAGATTCCATCGCCCGCTTTCAGCAAAAGCTCACCGATCTCGGTTTCAATATCGAAGAGGCCTCATGGCTAAATCCGGTGCCGAACGTCTGGTCTGTGCATATCCGCGATAAAGAGTGCGCGCTGTGCTTTACCAATGGCAAAGGTGCAACCAAAAAAGCCGCCCTGGCCTCCGCGCTGGGTGAATATTTTGAACGTCTCTCCACGAACTATTTCTTTGCGGATTTCTGGCTGGGTGATGACATTGCTCAGGCACCGTTTGTTCATTACCCGAATGAAAAGTGGTTCCCGTTACCGGAAGATGACAGCCTGCCAGAAGGGATTCTGGATGCGCGTCTGCGTGCGTTCTACGATGCGGAAAATCAACTGACCGCAGGTATGTTGGTAGATCTACAATCCGGTAATGATGCTCGCGGTATCTGCGCGCTACCCTTTACGCGCCAGTCAGACCAGCAGACGGTCTATATTCCGATGAATATCATTGGCAACCTTTATGTTTCTAACGGTATGTCTGCAGGTAATACGCGCAACGAAGCTCGTGTTCAGGGGCTTTCAGAGGTATTTGAACGTCATATAAAGAACCGCATTATCGCCGAGAGCATCAGTCTGCCGGAAATTCCGCAAACGGTGTTGGCGCGCTATCCGGGCGTGGTTGAAGCCATTGCCAAACTGGAAGCGGAAGGTTTCCCGATTTTCGCCTACGACGGTTCGCTGGGCGGAAAATATCCGGTGATCTGTGTTGTGCTGTTTAACCCGGCCAATGGCACCTGTTTCGCCTCTTTTGGCGCTCATCCAGATTTTGGCGTAGCGCTGGAACGTACGGTAACGGAGCTGCTTCAGGGCCGCGGGTTAAAAGATCTGGACGTCTTCACTCCGCCTACCTTTGATGATGAAGAAGTCGCAGAGCATGCAAACCTGGAAACCCACTTTATCGATTCCAGCGGTCTGATCTCGTGGGATCTCTTCAAGCAGGATGCTGACTATCCATTTGTTGACTGGAGTTTTGCCGGTACGACCGAAGAAGAGTTCGCGACGCTGATGGCCATCTTTAAAGCGGAAGATAAAGAGGTCTATATCGCTGACTACGAGCATCTTGGGGTCTATGCTTGCCGTATTCTGGTGCCGGGTATGTCCGATATCTATCCTGCGGAAGATCTGTGGCTGGCAAACAACACTATGGGCACACATCTGCGGGAGACTATTCTCTCTTTACCGGGCAGCGCCTGGGAAAAAGAGAAGTATCTGGACCTTATCGCTCAATTGGATGACGAAGGCCACGATGACTTTACCCGCGTACGCGAACTACTTGGGCTGGCGACGGGTAAAGACAATGGCTGGTACACCTTGCGCATTGGCGAGCTGAAAGCGATGTTGGCTCTTGCGGGTGGCGATCTGGATCAGGCGCTCTCCTGGACGGAGTGGACCATGGAGTTCAACGCCTCAATCTTCAGCGCCGAACGCGCAAACTACTATCGTTGTTTGCAAACACTGCTCCTGCTGGCGCAGGAAGAAGAAAGGCAACCGCTGCAATATCTTAATGCGTTTGTACGGATGTATGGGGCAGAAGCTGTTGAAGCGGCCAGCGCGGCAGTGAGTGGTGAAGCGCCATTCTACGGCTTACAGCCTGCGGATGGCTCCCTGAAAGCTTTCCCGGCGCACCAGTCATTGCTGGCAGCTTACGAAAAATTACAACGCGCCAAGAGAGCTTATTGGACGAAATAAAACAAATAGCATGACAATTTGTAGGCTTAACCTCTGGTCTACGCTATATTACGGGGCAATTTCATTGCCCCGTTTTATTTGTTTTTTGGCAATGATCGCCATATGTAATATTTAAGTTAAATACGAGTAAATATTATTATCGCATCCAACTCACAATGTTACTTCTTATGGCAATTACCCCATTTTAATTAACTGTTGTTTGGGAGGCCTCATAAAAAAATTCAACTCATTTAATAACTTTTAAACTTTATTTTTATTTTGATAATCAACAAGTTACTCCGCATTTGCAGCAAAACCATACTGTTTGCGGTCCTATAAGCCAGGCGAGATATGATCCACATCAAATTCTCTTCTATAATGCTTTGTTAGTATCTCGTCGCCGACATAATAAAGAGAGAGTTAGTGTGAAAGCTGACAACCCTTTTAATCTTTTACTTCCCCCCGTGATGGCAAAAGTTGCCGAAGAAGCGGGTGTCTACAAAGCGACAAAGCATCCGCTGAAAACTTTCTTTCTGGCCATTACCGCGGGTGTATTTATCTCCATCGCTTTTGTTTTCTATATTACTGCCACCACCGGCACGGCAACGATGCCATATGGTATTGCTAAACTAATTGGTGGGGTATGCTTCTCACTGGGTCTAATCCTTTGCGTGGTTTGTGGTGCCGATCTCTTTACGTCTACCGTACTGATTGTCGTAGCAAAAGCCAGTGGGCGCATCACCTGGTGCCAACTGCTTCGCAACTGGGCTAACGTTTATGTCGGAAACCTGGTGGGCGCACTACTCTTTGTCTTGTTGATGTGGTTGTCTGGCGAGCATATGGTCGCCAATGGTGGCTGGGGGTTAAACGTTCTGCAAACCGCAGACCATAAAGTACACCATACCTTTATCGAAGCTGTCGCGCTGGGGATCCTGGCGAACCTGATGGTCTGTCTGGCCGTGTGGATGAGTTATTCCGGCCGCAGCCTGATGGATAAAGCGATGATTATGGTGCTGCCGGTAGCAATGTTCGTCGCCAGCGGCTTTGAGCACAGCATTGCAAATATGTTTATGATTCCGATGGGTATCGTGATTCGTAACTTTGCAAGCCCGGAGTTCTGGACCTCCGTTGGTTCCAGCCCGGAAAGTTTTTCTCATCTGACTATGATGAATTTTATCACCGATAACCTGATTCCGGTGACGATTGGGAATATCATAGGTGGTGGATTATTAGTCGGATTGACATACTGGGTCATTTACCTGCGTGGCGACGATCCTCATCATTGATGGTCATCTCAGGCAGTAAATAAAAAATCCACTTAAGAAGGTAGGTGTTACATGTCCGAGCTTAATGAAAAATTAGCCACAGCCTGGGAAGGTTTTGTCAAAGGCGACTGGCAGAATGAAGTAAACGTACGTGACTTCATCCAGAAAAACTATACCCCGTATGAAGGTGACGAATCCTTCCTGGCTGGCGCTACTGAAGCGACCACCGCCCTGTGGGATAAAGTTATGGAAGGTGTTAAACAGGAAAACCGCACTCACGCGCCTGTTGATTTTGACACCTCCGTCGCCTCTACCATCACTTCTCACGACGCTGGTTACATCAACAAAGCGCTGGAGAAAATCGTTGGTCTGCAAACTGAAGCCCCGCTGAAACGCGCTATTATCCCGTTTGGCGGCATCAAAATGGTTGAAGGTTCCTGCAAAGCGTATAACCGCGAGCTGGATCCGATGCTGAAAAAAATCTTCACCGAATACCGCAAAACCCATAACCAGGGCGTATTCGATGTTTACACCAAAGACATTCTGAACTGCCGTAAATCCGGTGTTCTGACTGGTCTGCCGGATGCCTATGGCCGTGGCCGTATCATCGGTGACTACCGTCGCGTTGCGCTGTACGGTATCGACTTCCTGATGAAAGATAAATACGCCCAGTTCGTCTCTCTGCAGTCCGATCTGGAAAATGGCGTTAATCTGGAAGCGACTATCCGTCTGCGTGAAGAAATTGCTGAACAGCATCGCGCTCTGGGTCAGATCAAAGAGATGGCGGCTAAATATGGCTGCGATATCTCCGGCCCGGCAACTAACGCTCAGGAAGCGATTCAGTGGACTTATTTCGGTTACCTGGCTGCGGTTAAATCCCAGAACGGTGCTGCAATGTCCTTCGGTCGTGTATCCACCTTCCTCGATGTCTTCATCGAACGTGACCTGAAAGCAGGTAAAATCACCGAGCAAGACGCACAGGAAATGATTGACCACCTGGTCATGAAACTGCGTATGGTTCGCTTCCTGCGTACCCCGGAATATGATGAACTGTTCTCTGGCGACCCGATTTGGGCAACTGAATCTATCGGCGGTATGGGCGTTGACGGACGTACTCTGGTTACCAAAAACAGCTTCCGTTTCCTGAACACCCTGTACACCATGGGGCCGTCTCCGGAGCCGAACATCACCGTTCTGTGGTCTGAAAAACTGCCGCTGAACTTCAAAAAATTCGCTGCGAAAGTCTCCATCGACACCTCTTCTCTGCAGTACGAGAATGATGATTTGATGCGCCCTGACTTTAACAACGATGACTATGCCATCGCTTGCTGCGTAAGCCCGATGATCGTCGGCAAACAGATGCAGTTCTTCGGTGCTCGCGCTAACCTCGCGAAAACCATGCTGTATGCTATCAACGGCGGCGTTGATGAAAAACTGAAAATGCAGGTAGGTCCGAAATCTGAGCCGATCAAAGGCGACGTTCTGGACTACAACGAAGTGATGGAACGTATGGATCACTTTATGGACTGGCTGGCTAAACAGTACGTCACCGCACTGAACGTCATCCACTACATGCATGACAAATACAGCTATGAAGCCGCACTGATGGCGCTGCATGACCGCGACGTTATCCGTACTATGGCTTGTGGTATCGCGGGTCTGTCCGTTGCTGCCGACTCCCTGTCAGCTATCAAATATGCGAAAGTTAAACCGATTCGTGACGAAGACGGTCTGGCTATCGACTTCGAAATCGAAGGCGAGTATCCGCAGTTTGGTAACAACGATGCACGCGTTGATGACCTGGCAGTTGACCTGGTTGAACGTTTCATGAAGAAAATTCAGAAACTGAAAACCTATCGTAACGCGATCCCGACTCAGTCTGTTCTGACCATCACCTCAAACGTTGTGTATGGTAAGAAAACTGGTAATACCCCGGATGGCCGTCGCGCTGGCGCACCGTTCGGACCGGGCGCTAACCCGATGCATGGTCGTGACCAGAAAGGTGCTGTTGCCTCTCTGACTTCCGTTGCAAAACTGCCGTTCGCTTACGCTAAAGATGGTATCTCTTACACCTTCTCTATCGTTCCGAATGCGCTGGGTAAAGACGATGAAGTGCGTAAGACTAACCTGGCAGGCCTGATGGATGGTTACTTCCACCATGAAGCCTCCATTGAAGGCGGTCAGCACCTCAACGTTAACGTGATGAACCGTGACATGCTGCTTGATGCGATGGAACATCCGGAAAAATATCCGCAGCTGACCATTCGCGTTTCTGGCTATGCGGTGCGTTTTAACTCCCTGACTAAAGAACAACAGCAGGACGTTATCACTCGTACCTTCACTCAGACCATGTAATTGGTTTTGACTGAAATCACGCAGTAAAAAGCGTACAATAAAGGCTCCACGTTAGTGGGGCCTTTTTAACTCTATCAGCCTGCTTTGCCAGTCATCTACAATAACTGGATGCCTGCCAAAACAGACTCGTGCAGAAGGAAATCAATTGCACAGACTCAGGCCCCGGATGGGCCACTTCTGGAGAAAACATCGCAATGTCAGTTATTGGTCGCATCCACTCTTTTGAATCCTGCGGCACGGTAGATGGCCCGGGCATTCGTTTTATCACCTTCTTTCAGGGCTGCCTGATGCGCTGCCTCTACTGTCACAATCGTGATACGTGGGATACGCACGGCGGCAAAGAGATTACCGTCGAGGAGCTAATGAAAGATGTGGTTACCTATCGCCACTTTATGAATGCTTCTGGCGGTGGCGTTACTGCTTCGGGTGGTGAAGCTATCTTACAGGCAGAATTTGTCCGTGACTGGTTCCGCGCCTGTAAAAAAGAGGGTATCCATACCTGCCTGGATACCAATGGTTTTGTGCGCCGCTACGATCCGGTCATTGATGAGTTACTGGACGTGACCGATCTGGTCATGCTCGATTTAAAACAGATGAATGACGAGATTCATCAGAATCTGGTTGGGGTTTCGAACCACCGTACGCTTGAGTTCGCCCAGTATCTGGCGAAACGAGGCATTAATACCTGGATTCGGTATGTGGTCGTTCCGGGCTGGTCAGACGATGACGACTCTGCCCACCGGCTTGGTGAATTTACCCGTGATATGGGTAATGTCGAGAAAATCGAACTGCTACCCTACCATGAGCTGGGTAAACACAAATGGGTGGCGATGGGCGAAGAGTACAAGCTCGACGGCGTTAAACCACCGAAGAAAGAGACGATGGAACGGGTGAAAGGCATCCTTGAGCAGTACGGCCACAAAGTGATGTATTAAGGATTGCTGCCGGTAACGCTGCGCCATAACTGGTGAGCGCAGCGTCACTGGCTGATTCAGGCATGCGCCACTGGCGTTGGGTGATGTCCCGCTTTGCGCAGCAGCATCACAAGGTAGATAAACGACACGCCGGCAATCATGATAAACAGCAGGCTGTCAGAATAGCTCTGCATTAACATAGCTGTCAGGGTTGGCCCCAACAAGCTACCAATGGTGTAGCTCAACAGCAGCGCCTGGTTCATTGCCACCAGTTGGTGGTGCTCTACTTTCTCACAGGCCCAGGCCATCGCCACTGGATAGAGCGTAAAACCCGCCGTTCCCAGCACAAATAGCGCAGGTGCCATCGCCGCGTTACTGAGCATGCCAAAGCAACCAATTATCACCACAAATACTTGCACACGCAGTACCAACAGGCGTCCAAAACGATCGGCCAGACGGCCAATGGGCCACTGCCCGATAATGCCGGCACTGACCATAAGCGCCATCCAGAAACCGATACCTGAATCGCTCACGCCCTGGTGCGAGAGATAGAGCGGCATCAGACCATACAGCGACCCCAGGATGATGCCGGAGATGATACAGCCATTGACACCAAGCCGCGCCTGACGCATACGCAGCATTGGCCAGACGGAGGTTGCCGCCTGCTCTTCACTGTGCTGATTAACAATACGGGTAAACAGCAGCGGCAGGATAGCTGCCAGCACAAGCCCGGTGACCCACGGCAACACACTCATCAGTTCAGTGGGTAATTTGCTGACCATCAACTGCCCCAGCACCGTACCAATGTAATAAACCATCATATAGGCCGCCAGCAGACGCCCGCGGTTGCGAGAAGTACCGCTGCACATCAGCGCACTTTCCACTACAACCCAAATCATAGCGCAGCCGATACCGGCAATAAAACGCCAGATCATCCAGCTCCAGAAGCCCACCATCAGGCCAAGGCCCACACAACCGGCGGCAAAAATCAACGAAGCAAGGTAATAGCTGCGATTAAAACCGATGCGGCGAATCAGGCGCCCGGTAAGCATTGTGCCGACTAAATTACCGCTGAAATAAGCGGAACCCACCATGCCAACCTGCCAGGTAGGCAAATTTTCATGGGCGAGCCACAAAGGCACCAGCGTGTTTAGCGTTGCGATCGCCAGCGTCAACAGCATCAGGCCACAGAGCAATAACAGCACTGGCCGGGTATAAGTGGGCATGGATAAAAACCGTGAGGAAGTTCAGAATTCGTGCGCATCATGCCACTGGAAAAAACATTGTCAATCCATGCCTTTCAGGCGCTGAAGCCCTTAACGCAGCGACGATTGAAAAAACTAATCCAGTATTGTGAATAAGGTAATGGGAAAGAAATTACTCCTTTGATTGGAAAGGGATATTTTACTGATACTGTGAATTTATCAGTTGAAAAAATTCATTAAGATTTTTCTCGCGATGGGGACAAAAAAAGCGCCCGCAGGCGCTTTTTGTTGACGACTAAAGCAGTTAGCCAATGTACTCCAGGCCATTCATATAAGGGCGCAGCACTGCTGGCACCTCGATACGACCATCTGCCTGCTGGTAGTTTTCCAGCACGGCAACCAGCGTACGGCCGACCGCCAGTCCGGAACCGTTCAGGGTATGCACCAGGCGGGTTTTCTTATCAGACTTACTGCGGCAGCGTGCCTGCATGCGACGCGCCTGGAAATCGCCAATATTGGAGCAGGAGGAGATTTCGCGATAGGTATTCTGCGCCGGGATCCACACTTCCAGATCGTAAGTTTTGCACGCGCCAAAGCCGATATCACCTGTGCACAGCAGCACCTTACGATACGGCAGCCCCAGCAACTGCAACACTTTTTCAGCGTGACCGGTCATCTCTTCCAGCGCCGCCATAGAGTCTTCAGGACGAACAACCTGCACCATCTCGACTTTATCAAACTGGTGCATACGGATCAGACCACGGGTATCGCGACCGTAAGAACCTGCTTCTGAACGGAAACACGGTGTATGAGCAGTCATCTTGATGGGCAGAGCTTCTTCATCAAGGATCTCACCGCGCACCAGGTTAGTCAGCGGCACTTCTGCCGTCGGGATCAGCGCATAGTTGCTGCTGTCGGCTTCCTCTTCCAGCGGGCGGGTATGGAACAGATCGCCGGCAAATTTCGGCAACTGACCAGTACCATACAGGGTGTCGTGGTTAACCAGATAAGGTACATAATTTTCCACGTAGCCATGCTGCTCAGTATGCAAATCGAGCATAAACTGCGCCAGAGCACGATGCATACGGGCAATCTGCCCTTTCATAACCACGAAGCGTGAACCGGTGAGTTTCACTGCTGCCGCGAAATCAAGCCCGCTGTGCATTTCACCCAGCGTCACATGATCGCGTACTTCAAAATCAAACTGGCGCGGTGTGCCCCAGCGGCTGACTTCAACGTTGTCATTTTCATCGCGGCCTGCCGGAACGGCATCGTCTGGGATATTAGGGATCGCCAGTGCGATATCGCGGATCTCGGCCAGCAGCGACTCCAGCTCGGCTTTGGCTGCATCCAGCTCTTCACCCAGCTTGTTGACCTCCAGGCGTAATGGCTCGATGTCTTCCCCGCGTGCCTTCGCCTGGCCTATGGATTTCGATCGCGAGTTACGCTCTGCCTGCAGGTTTTCAGTGGTTACCTGCAAAACTTTACGACGCTCTTCAAGCGCGCGTAATTTCTCTACATCCAGCTTAAAGCCCCGGCGTGCCAGTTTTTCTGCGACTGCGTCTGGCTCGGTACGCAGCAGATTGGGATCGAGCATGCTTTTCCTGTGCTTATCGAATTAAAATAAAAAAAAGGCGCAACCGCAGCCTGCGGTCGCCAGTATACAAGCGTAACCTTACCGCAACGTCCGCACTAGCGGTAGCGTTTTATCGGGCTTTTATGATCCTGTTCAGCGAGCCAGGCGAGCTTTTCGCCAATCTTGCCTTCCAGACCTCTGTTGGTGGGGTGATAGTAGCGAGTTTGCGCCATTTCCTGCGGAAAATACTCTTCACCAGCGGCATAAGCGTTAGGTTCATCATGGGCATAGCGGTATTCCTGACCATACCCCATCTCTTTCATCAATTTTGTCGGTGCATTACGCAGGTGCACAGGGACATCAAAGTCAGGGCGCTCGCGCGCATCAGCCAGCGCCGCTTTAAACGCGGTATAAACCGCGTTGCTTTTTGGCGCGCAGGCTAAGTAGACGATAGCCTGGGCAATGGCACGCTCCCCTTCCGCTGGCCCTACGCGGGTAAAGCAATCCCAGGCGGATATTGCCACCTGCATCGCCCGGGGATCGGCATTGCCGATATCTTCGGATGCAATGGCCAGACAGCGACGCGCAACGTAAAGCGGATCGCCCCCGGCTGTAATAATACGCGCATACCAGTAAAGTGCCGCATCCGGCGCGCTACCGCGCACGGATTTATGCAGAGCAGAGATCAAATCGTAAAAGCGATCGCCTTTATTATCGAATCTCGCGCTGCGTTCGCCCGCAATTTCAGTGAGCAACGCGGGTTGCAAGACACGTTTTCCCGCATCGTCCAGCTCAGCCATATCGGCCATCATTTCCAGCGTATTTAACGCCCGGCGCGCATCACCATTGACCAGTTCGGCAATCGCCCGCCGCGTCTCATCCGGCAGCACGATATCCTGCCCGCCGTAGCCGCGTGCTTTATCTTCCATTGCCTGCGTCAGCACCTGCTCAATATCTTCAGTGGTGAGGGATTTCAACAGATAGACACGAGCACGGGAAAGCAACGCCGAATTAAGTTCAAAGGAGGGGTTTTCAGTGGTTGCGCCAATAAAGGTGATGGTGCCATCTTCAATATGGGGCAAAAAAGCATCCTGCTGACTTTTATTGAAGCGATGGACTTCATCAACAAACAGGATAGTACGCCGCCCGGCGTTACGGTTCTGCCGCGCTCTTTCAATGGCTTCGCGGATCTCTTTCACCCCCGAGGTGACAGCAGAGATACGCTCCACGTCTGCACTGGCATAGCGAGCAATCACTTCCGCAAGGGTCGTCTTTCCTGTTCCCGGCGGTCCCCACAAAATCATTGAGTGAAGATGCCCGGCTTCGATGGCGCGAGGCAAAGGTTTACCCGGAGCCAGCAGATGTTGCTGACCGATATACTGCGCTAAATTTTCTGGCCGCATACGGGCGGCCAGAGGTTGAAACGCATTCTCAGAGAAATCGAGCGACAGGTTGCTCACGCACGCCTCTTACTTACGTTGATCGTCTACCGTCACGCCCTGTGGCGGAGTAAATGTAAATTTCGCTGCGTCAACGGCGCCATTTTGCTGCGACTTCAGTTGATAGCTACTGCGCTGATCATCCTGCTCTATAGCGCTGAACTGATGAATCGTACCGTCGCGGCCAACGTTGATAGTAAACTGCTTCAGATTACCGTTGTTGCTTTTCGGCGTCAGGACAAAATCATCGCCCTTCTGCTCAATATTGTATTGCTGCCAGTCGCTGGCCTGATTGCGGGCAATCAGCATAAACGGCGTGTTACCCGTTGCATCTTTCAGCCATGTAGCCGTTGCCTGCTCAACAAAAGGGTTATAAAACCACAGTGTTTTGCCGTCGGAAACCAGCACGCTCTCATCAGGCTGGGTCATATGCCAGTTAAACAAATTAGGCCGTTTAACCCAAAGATCTCCCTGCCCCTCCTGCACCGCCGCGCCGCTGCCGTCTGTCACTTTCTGCGTAAAGCTGGCGTGGAAACTGCTCACTTTATCAAGGCGGCTTTTCAGATCGCTTGCCGCATCGGCCCAGACACTACTGACAAAAAGTGACCCCATCAGCGCACAGGCAATGGTGATTTTTTTCATTGCAACTCCTCAAAAACGTCACTCCCGACGCGGGAGAATCCCTCTGTCACTGTAAGCACCACGCGCAAACAGTGACAGAAGAAAAGACTGAATTATTTATTATTCAAACGGTGGCGGAGCCAACACTTCACGGTTACCGTTGTGACCCTGTTCGCTCACAATCCCCTGCGCTTCCATCTGCTCAATAATACGTGCCGCACGGTTATAACCGATGCGGAACTGGCGCTGTACACCAGAGATAGAGGCTTTACGCTTTTCAGTGACAAAATTCACGGCCTGATCGAACAGCGGATCCAGCTCTTCAGCGCCATCAAATCCACCACCCCCTTCGCTTTCGCTTTCGGAGGTAATGCCGTCTACATATTGTGGACGACCACGCGCTTTCCAGTCCTGCACCACAGCGTGTACTTCCTGATCGCGCACGAAAGCGCCATGTACACGCACCGGCGCGGCTGTGGAATTAGGCCCGGAGTAGAGCATGTCCCCCATGCCGAGCAGCGACTCTGCCCCGCCTTGATCGAGGATAGTGCGGGAGTCGATTTTACTCGATACAGTAAAGGCGATACGCGTCGGGATGTTTGCTTTAATCAAACCAGTGATGACATCCACCGAAGGACGTTGCGTCGCCAGCACCAGGTGGATACCAGCGGCGCGCGCTTTCTGCGCCAGGCGCGCAATCAGCTCTTCGACCTTCTTACCAACGGTCATCATCAGGTCGGCGAATTCATCCACCATCACCACGATATAGGGCAGTTTTTCCAGCACCGGATGCTCAACAGCCATGCTATCGCCCGGCTTCCAGTATGGATCGGGAATCGGATGACCCATGCGCGCGGCTTCAGCGATCTTCTCGTTGTAACCAGCCAGATTACGTACCCCAAGGGCCGACATCAGCTTGTAACGACGCTCCATCTCATTAACGCTCCAGCGCAAAGCGTTAGCTGCGTCTTTCATATCCGTCACGACTTCGGTCAGCAGATGCGGGATACCTTCATAAACAGAAAGCTCCAGCATTTTCGGGTCGATCATGATGAAACGCACATCGTCCGGCGTTGCTTTGTAGAGCATGCTGAGGATCATGGCGTTCACGCCTACCGATTTACCTGAACCCGTCGTACCCGCCACTAACAGATGCGGCATCTTCGCCAGATCGGCAATCACCGGATCGCCAGCAATATCTTTCCCCAGCACCACGGTAAGCGGCGACGGGCTTTCACGGAACTTCGCGCAGTCCAGCACTTCACGCAGATAAACGGTCTGACGCTTCTTATTCGGCAATTCCAGACCGACGTACGGTTTCCCTGGGATCACTTCCACCACGCGTACTGCCACCGTAGACAGTGAACGGGCCAGGTCGCGTGAAAGGTTAGAGATACGCGCCGCTTTTACCCCTGGCGCGAGGTTCAGTTCAAAACGCGTGATAACCGGACCCGGAGAGTAGTTCACGACGTCGGCTTTGATACGAAAATCAGCCAGACGAGCTTCAACCAGGCGCGCCATCTGCTCAAGAGCAAAGGTATCAACTGGTTCCACCTCAGCAGGCGGCTGTGTCAACAGATCGAGTGACGGCAACGGCGTTGTCGGCTTAACCGCCGGACGGCTGTCACCGTTACGCATTAACAGCGGGTGAATCAGGCTCTCCTGCTGCGGTGCGGGCTGCTGTGCCTGCGGCTGAGGCTGCACTGGTTGCTGGTACTGTGGCTGTGTCGGCTGCAGGTATTGCGGCGGCACTGGCGGTTGTTGGTACTGCGGCTGTGCCGGTGTGACCGCGGTTTGCGGCTCAGACATAACGCTCGGGGTAAACAGCGGCTCGCTCGGGCCATCGTCTACCAGCGTTTTCATCGGCGAAAACGCAAAGTCTTCCGGCGCGAAAGCATGCGCCCCAGTGGGTTGCTCTCCGGCATAACGTTGCTGCTGTGAAGCGGCAAATTGACGCGCCAACTCTGCTTCTGCCGCGTCGTCTTCATTAAGTTCAGCTTGCGGCTGCGCGTGGAACGGTGGCGTATCGTGCCGGTACTCTTCACCGTAACGCGTCTGCTGGGAAGCGGCGAACTGGCGAGCCAGTTCGTCCTGCTGCTGCATATCCACGTCATCATGTGCATCCTGAAGCTGAGGAACTTCATCCTCCCGCGCACGCTCTTCGGCCATGCGCTGCGAAGGCAATTTTATGCCATACGAAGCCAGTTCACGACGTGTGGGTACCCGGACACGGTTAGGTCGCGGTAATTGTGGGCCAATCCCCTCTTTTACCTGCGGTCGCGGTGCGCTACCGTTCGCCAGGCTAAACAGTGGCGCCGCCGCCGCGGCTACAGCGGCATGTCCCTCGCCTTGCAACCCGGTAGCAGGTGGCGTGATGGCTGGTTCAGCCACAGGGGCTGGCGAAACAACGGGTCCGGCAGGTTTTGCTACGGGATCGACACTCATCTCTTCCGGGATCGGCTGATACCAGGCAGCAAGCTGCTCACGCTCGCGTGCGCGCTTCTCTTCGACTTCTTCAAAGTAGTAAAGCGGCGGGCGAGAATGCTTCGCCTCTTCAATGGTTGGCTCAGGCTCTGCTGCCACCATCGGCTCGGGCGCAGGGGCGATTTGTGGCTCGTTCTGCCACGGAAGGGGATCGGGCACAGGCTGAGCATAGACTTGCTCTCCCTGCGGTTGCAGCGTAGCCGCAGCATCCGGCACCCAGCTATTTTCCACGACCGGCTGTGCCGGCGCCTGGGCATAAGGCCACTCCACGGCCGGAGCTTCTGGCTGCGGTGCGGCATGAACATAAGGTTCGGCTGGTGCGGCATAAGCCTGAGCTGCGGTAGTCGCCGCCGCGGCTGCGGCAACAGGCTCTGTTATGCTGCGACCTTGCAGCAGCGGATCATACTCATACTCTTGCTCCGCTTCGGTGGCGCGATGACCGGAAAAGAGCACATCGTCAGCATCGGCAGGGACGCCTCGCGCACTCCAGGCAATGTCATCTTCGTCATCCATGCGTCTGCCTGAGAAGAGTGCTTCGTCCGTTTTGCGTCCCATTGGGTTGGCAAATTTTTCGGCAATACGCTTACGCCTTGCCAGCGCCCCACGCAAAATACGTGCGCGACGGGACTCTTGCGGCTGCTCGTCTTCGTATCCATCCTCATACTCATCGTCATCATCGACCCAGGTATCATCACGACGAGTGCGATTGCTGGCGAAGGTGAGAATATTGAGGATCACACTGCCAATCTTCTCGGCGATAGTCACCCATGACCAGCCGGTGAACAGCGTCAAGCCTGCGGCCCAGATGCAAAGCAACGCGAGCGTACCGCCACTGCTACGCAGCAGCGGTTGCAGCGTGGTGCTTAGCAGGCTGCCAATCACGCCACCGGAGGCAAAGTACCAGATATCGTCGGCATTGATCGCCGCCAGCCCGCAGGAGGTGAGGATTAATGCCAGCGCACCAATCAACCGCAGAGAGACAGCGAAATAGTCAATGTAGTCTTCACTGGCGCGGTGGCGATACGTGAACCAACAGCCGCCAATGATAATCAGCGGAATGGTGTAGGCCATAATGCCGAATATAAAAAAGAGCGTATCGGCAAGCCATGCGCCAGGCGCACCGCCCAGGTTATGGATCGGCTCATGCCATGCCGTTTGCGACCAGCTTGGATCGGACGGGTTAAAGCTGAGAAGCGCCGCCATCAACCAAACGGCAAATAGTGAAACAAGGATCAGCAACGCCTCCAGGAGTCGGCGCCCGCTGCTTAATTTGGTGAGTGTGACTTCTTTGTCTTCTGTATATTCCTGGCTCAAGACAGGCTCTCCAGGTCCTAAATGCTAAAACGGACAGCAGCGCCGGGTCTCCCCGGCACTGCTGCTGTATGGATTAACAGGAGTGTAATCAAAAAACAGCGATTTTGCACCTGTTCCGTATTAGCGCGTCTTAATAACCAGACGATTGCTCTGTTTGACTTCTTCCATCACGACATAAGTGCGGGTGTCGTTCACGCCAGGCAGACGCAGCAGAGTTTCCCCCAGCAATTTGCGATAAGCTGACATATCCGGTACGCGCGTTTTCAACAGATAGTCGAAATCACCCGAAACCAGATGACACTCCTGAATTTCTTCAAGTTTTTGCACTGCCGTGTTGAATTGCTCAAATACATCCGGGGCGCCACGATTCAGAGTAATCTCAACAAATACCAAAAGTGATGCATCCAGATAATGCGGGTTCAGCAGCGCCGTATAGCCCTGAATAAACCCTTGCCTTTCCAGCCTGCGCACGCGCTCAAGGCACGGCGTTGGGGAAAGACCAACACGTTTGGAAAGCTCGACGTTAGAAATACGCCCATCTTTTTGCAGTTCGTTAAGAATATTACGATCAATACGGTCGAGATCTTTGCCGGGGCGCTTCTTGCTATCTACCATTATTATTGTCTCTCTGTATTCCTTCCCTACTCCTGTCTGGACCCTATGCACTTCACTGTTCAGAGTCATTGCCCGATGCGTTACGTCCGCACATTAAAGAATAAGTACGGCGCATAATCCCAGGGTTTGCATAATAAGAAGACCGCTGCTAAAAGCTGCTATCGAGATCACGAATGGCGTCTGTCCACGCCATGCGTAGATGTCACTAGCACGGTAAACATGGTATTCCCATGCATGAACTTGCGTCACGCGCGAAACACTGCTTTTTTTTCTTCCTTGAATGTTTTCGCAAATGCGCAGGGGATTGTCAAAGCAAAACATCGTTTTTTAGTACAACATGCCAGATATTCATCATCGCGGCTGTTTAATCCTCACTTTATCACCTTATAACGTTACTTTTTTCAGTAGAAATTATTATATCGTTTAAGGAATCGCCGATACCGTCATCGCCTATTTCTATTGCACATATCGTTAACAAAATTACTGCGCCCTTTTTTTACGCCCACAAATTCCCTACAATCCAGCCCAATGTCTGCCAAACAATAATGAGGTTCTCATGGGTACGGCCAAACACAGTAAGCTGCTTATCCTTGGTTCAGGCCCGGCTGGTTATACCGCTGCGGTCTACGCTGCACGCGCAAACCTACAGCCGGTGCTGATCACCGGTATGGAAAAGGGCGGCCAGCTCACTACCACCACTGAGGTGGAAAACTGGCCTGGCGACCCGAACGATCTTACGGGACCGCTGCTGATGGAGCGCATGCATGAACATGCCGTTAAGTTCGACACTGAAATCATCTTTGATCATATTAATAGCGTTGATCTGCAAAACCGTCCGTTTCGCCTGACTGGCGACAACGGCGAATATACTTGCGACGCTTTGATCATCGCGACCGGTGCCTCCGCGCGCTACCTGGGCTTAGCCTCTGAAGAGGCGTTTAAGGGACGCGGCGTTTCTGCCTGCGCCACCTGTGACGGTTTCTTCTATCGTAATCAGAAAGTTGCGGTTATCGGTGGGGGCAACACAGCGGTTGAAGAAGCGCTCTATCTGGCGAATATCGCCTCTGAAGTGCATTTAATTCACCGCCGCGACAGCTTCCGCGCGGAAAAGATCCTGATCAAGCGCCTGATGGATAAAGTAGAGAGCGGCAATATCGTGCTGCATACCAACCGCACGCTGGAAGAGGTGACTGGCGATCAGATGGGTGTGAGCGGCTTGCGCCTTCGCGATACGCAAAATACCGATATCGAGGAGTCGCTGGAAGTAGCGGGTCTGTTTGTGGCAATTGGTCACAGCCCCAATACCGCCATCTTTGCCGACCAACTGGAACTGGAAAACGGCTATATCAAGGTGCAATCTGGCATTCATGGTAACGCCACACAAACCAGCATTCCGGGCGTATTCGCCGCAGGTGACGTGATGGATCATATCTACCGTCAGGCAATTACTTCTGCCGGAACTGGCTGTATGGCCGCACTGGATGCAGAGCGTTATCTCGATGGGCTGGCTGAAAGTAAATAATCTTTACAAGTCAGTAACAAAGATAAATAAGGCGACTAAAAGTCGCCTTTATTTTTGCCCCGTTGTAACATTGCGCAGACCAAAAATTTGATAACTCCACCTGCAAAGCGCGCAATGAATAAAACCCGTCAACAAGAGCTTACCCGCTGGTTAAAGCAACAGAGCATTATTTCCCGTCGTTGGCTGACGATCTCCCGCCTCCTTGGCGTGGTCAGCGGCGTGCTGATTGTGGCACAGGCGTGGATGTTGGCGCGCATTCTTAACCATATGATTATGGAGAATATTCCGCGCGAAGCCCTGCTGCTCCCCTTCACGCTTCTGGTATTGATATTTATTCTGCGTAGCTGGGTAGTCTGGCTGCGTGAGCGCGTCGGCTTTCATGCCGGTGTCCATATCAGGTTTGAAATCCGTCGTCGCGTGCTGGATCGCCTGCAACAAGCCGGCCCTGCATGGATTCAGGGAAAACCCGCCGGGAGCTGGGCGACGCTTATTCTGGAGCAGATCGATGATATGCACGATTTCTATGCGCGCTATCTTCCACAAATGGCGTTGGCCGCCAGCGTTCCTCTGCTCATTGTGGTAACGCTCTTCCCCATTAACTGGGCGGCAGCGCTCATCTTGCTGTTAACCGCTCCCTTAATCCCACTGTTTATGGCAATGGTGGGGATGGGCGCAGCAGATGCTAACCGCCGCAATTTCAAAGCGCTGGCGCGCCTGAGCGGTCATTTTCTTGACAGGCTACGCGGTATGGAGACCTTGCGTATTTTTGGTCGTGGCGCAGCGGAAACCGAAAACATTCGCCATGCTTCGCAAGATTTTCGCAGCCGAACGATGGAAGTGCTGCGCCTGGCGTTCTTATCCTCCGGGGTGCTGGAATTTTTCACATCGCTGTCTATCGCGCTGGTGGCGGTCTATTTTGGCTTCTCTTATCTCGGCGAGCTTAATTTTGGTCACTATGGCGCAGGGGTAACGTTATTTGCCGGTTTTCTGGCATTGGTGCTGGCGCCTGAGTTCTTTCAGCCACTGCGTGATCTGGGGACGTTTTATCATGCCAAAGCACAGGCTATTGGTGCCGCTGATAGTCTGAAGACTTTTATGGAAGCCCCGCTGGCGCACCCGCAACGCGGTGAAATCCTTTTGCAAGCTGATGAGCCGATTAGGCTAGAAGCCACTAATTTAATCCTCAAATCGCCGGAGGGGGCACTCCTTGCCGGACCACTCAACTTTACGCTGCCAGCCGGGCAACGCGTGGTGCTGGTTGGGCGAAGCGGGTCAGGTAAAAGTTCGCTAATCAATGTGCTCTCTGGTTTTCTACCTTATGAGGGTTCACTACGAGTAAACGGCGTTGAGCTTTGTGAGCTTGAACCCAACGCATGGCGTGAGGCGATCAGTTGGGTGGGGCAAAACCCGCAGTTACCGGCCCCGACGCTGCGCGAAAATGTGTTGCTATCACGTCCACAGGCCAGTGAGGCCGAATTACAGGCAGCGCTGGATAAAGCCTGGGTGAGTGAGTTTTTACCCCTGCTGCCGGAAGGTTTAGCAACTCAGCCAGGGGATCAGGCGGTGCGACTCTCCGTCGGCCAGGCTCAGCGCGTGGCCGTCGCCCGTGCTCTGCTCTCTCCATGCAGGCTACTGTTGCTGGATGAACCCTCCGCCAGCCTGGATGCTCACAGTGAGCAGCGTGTTATGCAGGCGCTGAATGAAGCTTCCCGCCAGCAAACGACATTGATGGTGACTCATCAGTTAGAAAATATTGCCGAATGGGATGCTATCTGGGTAATGCAGGATGGGCAGATCATTGAACAGGGCCGTTTTGCCGAGCTTTCCACGGCACAAGGTGCGTTTGCCGACCTGTTAGCTCATCGTCAGGAGGAGATTTAAATGCGGGCCTTGCTACCCTATCTTGCGTTATATAAACGTCACAAATGGATGCTGACGCTGGGAGCGATCCTCGCCATTGTTACCCTGCTTGCCAGCATTGGTCTGTTAACGCTCTCTGGCTGGTTTCTGTCGGCTTCAGCTGTTGTCGGCGTCGCCGGGTTGTATAGCTTCAACTATATGTTGCCCGCTGCGGGAGTACGCGGCGCAGCGATCATCCGCACGGCTGGTCGCTATTTCGAGCGCCTGGTAAGCCATGACGCGACATTCCGCGTACTTGAGCATCTCCGTGTTTCCACTTTTAGTAAGTTATTACCCCTCTCCCCTGCCGGGTTAGCTCGTTTTCGTCAGGGGGAATTACTGAATCGCGTAGTGGCAGATGTCGACACGCTCGATCATCTCTATTTGCGTGTTATCTCACCGCTGGTAGGCGCCCTGGTCGTCATTATTGTGGTGATGGTGGGATTAAGCGTGCTGGATGTCACGCTGGCGCTGATACTCGGCGCTATTATGCTGTTGACGTTATTTCTACTACCGCCGCTTTTTTACCGCGCAGGTAAACCAACCGGTGAGGCGTTAACCCGGCTGCGCGGCCAGTATCGCCAGCAATTAACGAGCTGGTTGCAGGGCCAGGCAGAGTTAACCATTTTCGGTGCGGCTCAGCGCTATCGTGAACAATTAGACAACACCGAGCTGAGCTGGCATGACGCGCAACGCCGCCAGTCGGATCTTAGCGCCACTTCGCAAGCTATCATGCTGTTGATTAGCGGTATTGCTGTGATCACCATGCTATGGTTTGCTGCCGGAGGCGTGGGGGGCAATACGCAACCGGGTGCACTGATCGCACTCTTTGTCTTCTGCGCATTGGCTGCCTTCGAAGCGCTGGCCCCGGTTACCGGCGCATTTCAGCATCTCGGTCAGGTAATTGCTTCGGCTACGCGGATTACACAAATTACTGAATATCCCCCGGAGGTCATCTTCCCGCAAAGCGGCACGCCTCCCCTGCCGCAGGTTGCGGTTAACTTCAATGCCGTCACATTTAACTACCCTGGACAGCCACTTCAGGCACTGAAAAATATCACCTTATCCATCGGCCCAGGGGAGCATGTCGCGATTCTTGGCCGTACCGGATGCGGCAAATCTACCTTGCTGCAATTGCTGACCCGAGCCTGGGACCCACAGCAGGGTGAAATTTGCCTTAATGATCAGCCGCTGGCGAGTTTTGACGAACCGACGCTGCGCAATCTTATCAGCATGGTGCCGCAACGAGTGCATCTGTTCAGCGCCACGCTGCGAGATAATTTGTTGCTCGCAGCCCCCGAGTCCAGTGATGAAAAGATAGAGGCTGTACTGCATCGCGTCGGTTTGGAAAAGCTACTGGAAGGCAGCGGGCTGAATGCCTGGCTGGGGGAAGGCGGACGCCAACTCTCTGGCGGCGAGCTACGTCGTCTGGCTATTGCCCGAGCGCTATTGCACGATACTCCGCTGGTGCTGTTAGATGAACCGACAGAAGGGCTGGATGCGTCGACTGAAAGCCAAATTCTGCAATTACTGAGCGAAGCGATGCAAGGAAAAACGTTACTTATGGTCACGCATCGTCTGCGCGGTTTAGCCAGCTACGATCGCATAATTGTGATGGACAATGGGCAAATAATTGAGCAAGGTAATCACGCAGCGTTAATGGCAGAACAGGGACGGTATTACCAGTTTAAACAGCGTCTGTAGTAGGTATCTCATTTTGCCGTTGTCTGCACCTGCAGCATTGAGCAGCGACGGCCAAAATAACGGTATCAATAGTGGATCCTTGTCGCGTTGTGGAGCTCAGAAGTCATGCGCCTGGTGCAGCTTTCTCGTCATTCTATCGCTTTTCCATCGCCAGAAGCGGCGCTACGTGAACCTAACGGGTTGCTGGCGCTGGGTGGCGATCTCAGTCCTGCGCGATTGCTAATGGCTTATCAGCGCGGTATTTTCCCCTGGTTTTCGCCAGGAGACCCTATATTGTGGTGGTCTCCCGATCCACGGGCGGTTCTCTGGCCCAACGCTTTCCATCTCAGCCGCAGTATGAAACGTTTTCATAAGAGCAGCCCTTATCGTGTCACTATCAACCATGCTTTTGATTTGGTGATAACAGCCTGCGCGCAGGAGCGAACTGAAGGTACGTGGATTACGTCGGATATTGTACTGGCCTATCACCGTTTGCATGAGCTTGGCCACGCGCACTCGATTGAAGTCTGGGACGGGAATGAGCTGGTTGGTGGCATGTACGGTGTATCGCAAGGCGCGTTGTTTTGTGGCGAGTCAATGTTCAGCCGCCGGGAAAATGCATCGAAAACCGCATTGTTGGTATTCTGCGATGAGTTTGCTCGCCATGGCGGTAAGCTTATTGACTGTCAGGTGCTAAATAACCATACGGCTTCCCTTGGCGCGCTTGAAATCCCGCGACGGGATTATCTGTTACAACTTGCAGAACTGCGACTGGTGCGAATGCCAGCTCATTTTTGGGTGCCACGCACACTGTTTTCAGCTTCCTGATGAATGTTTTCGGCACATTTTTTATCAGGGTGTTATAATGGTCGCTCAGAGCAGCTTTTGTCTGTTGCACCGCCTCTTCCAGGACTGGTTCGTATCAGGGATGCCCTTCGTTTTCGCTCACGCTCCCCTTTACGGTTGCGCTTCTGGCGCGGCGCGGTTTTGGTGTGAGGGCAACAAACAAAAGACGTTTAGCTGTGTTTTATCAGCGCAAATCTTTACTTAACAGACGAACTTCGGCATTATCTTGCCGGTTCAAAAATTATGGTAGTGATACCCCAGAGGATTAGATGGCCAAAGAAGACAATATTGAAATGCAGGGTACCGTTCTTGAAACGCTGCCTAATACGATGTTCCGCGTAGAACTGGAAAACGGTCACGTGGTCACTGCGCATATCTCCGGTAAAATGCGTAAAAACTACATCCGCATTCTGACGGGCGACAAAGTGACTGTAGAGCTGACCCCGTACGACCTGAGCAAAGGCCGCATTGTCTTCCGTAGCCGCTAAGATCTTCCGCCAGCACCAGCAGGTGCAGTAATTCTAAAAGCCGGGTCTACCCGGCTTTTTTATTGCCTTACATCCAGGACGAGTCAAAGAGGCTTCAGGAAGTTTAAAACTCTCGATTCATCAGGAATGAATATTGATGGCAGAGAAGATTTGCGTGGAATAAAAACGATCTTTCAAAATATTCGATCCTCCACCTTGAACGCATGTCTGAACTTTATTCAGGGGACTATTTAAGCATAAAAAAAACCGGGCCCATTGCTGGAGCCCGGTTTTATCATTAATAACAGAAATTAATGTGCTGCTTCTGGTTTGTGCTTCTGCGCACTCTGAAAACCATACTGCAACTCATTTTTCTCTTTATCCAGCGTCACGGTCACCTGACCACCGTCAACCAGCGAGCCGAACAGCAGTTCGTTGGCGAGCGGTTTTTTCAGGTTATCCTGGATAACGCGCGCCATTGGGCGAGCGCCCATTGCACGGTCATAGCCTTTCTCTGCCAGCCAGTCGCGAGCTTCCTGACTAACCTCCAGCGATACACCTTTCTGATCCAGTTGCACCTGCAGTTCGACAATAAACTTGTCGACCACCTGATGGATCACCCCGGTAGACAAGTGATCGAACCAGATAATGTTGTCCAGACGGTTACGGAACTCTGGTGTAAAGATCTTCTTGATCTCTTCCATCGCATCAGTGCTGTTATCCTGGTGGATCAGACCAATAGATTTACGCTCAGTTTCACGCACACCGGCGTTAGTGGTCATCACCAGCACGACATTGCGGAAATCCGCTTTACGCCCGTTGTTATCGGTCAGCGTACCGTTATCCATCACCTGTAACAGCAGGTTAAAGACATCCGGGTGCGCTTTTTCAATCTCATCGAGCAGCAGTACGGCGTGCGGGTGCTTGATCACGGCGTCGGTCAACAGACCGCCCTGATCAAAGCCTACATAGCCTGGAGGCGCGCCAATCAAACGGCTGACGGTGTGACGCTCCATATACTCGGACATATCGAAACGCAACAACTCAATGCCCAGCGCTTTTGACAGCTGCACCGTCACCTCAGTTTTACCGACGCCCGTCGGGCCAGCAAACAGGAATGAACCTACCGGTTTGTGGTCGTGGCCTAACCCTGCGCGGCTCATCTTGATGGCCTCGGTTAACGCCTCAATGGCTTTATCCTGGCCAAACACCAGCATTTTCAGGCGGTCGCCAAGTTTTTTCAGCGTATCGCGATCGCTCTGGGAAACACTCTTCTCAGGAATACGCGCAATGCGCGCAACAACCGTTTCGATATCCGCCACATTGACCGTCTTTTTACGCTTGCTCACCGGCATCAGGCGAGCTCGCGCGCCAGCTTCATCAATTACGTCAATCGCTTTATCCGGCAGATGACGGTCATTGATATATTTCACCGCCAGCTCAACGGCGGCACGCACCGCTTTCGCCGTATAACGCACATCATGATGCGCCTCATATTTCGGCTTCAGGCCATTGATAATCTGTACCGTCTCTTCCACAGACGGCTCCGTGATATCAATTTTCTGGAAGCGACGCGCCAGTGCGCGATCTTTCTCAAAGATATTGCTGAACTCCTGGTAAGTCGTGGAGCCCATTACGCGGATCTTACCGCTGGAGAGCAGCGGCTTAATCAGGTTAGCGGCATCGACCTGCCCGCCGGACGCAGCACCCGCACCGATGATAGTATGGATCTCATCGATAAACAGAATGCTGTTGCTGTCCTGCTCAAGCTGTTTCAGCAACGCTTTAAAACGTTTTTCGAAATCGCCGCGGTATTTGGTGCCCGCCAGCAGTGAACCGATATCCAGCGAATAGATGGTGCAATCCGCCATGATCTCAGGCACATCACCCTGAACAATCCGCCATGCCAGCCCTTCGGCAATCGCGGTTTTACCTACGCCTGATTCGCCCACCAGCAGTGGGTTATTTTTACGGCGACGGCAAAGCACCTGGATCGCGCGCTCAAGCTCTTTCGCACGACCAATCAGCGGATCAATGCCGCCGACGCGAGCAAGCTGGTTAAGGTTGGTGGTGAAGTTTTCCATACGTTCCTCCCCGCCTGCCTGCTCTTCGCCGCCAGACTGGCTGCTGCTGGCTGCGTCAGAGGATGGTCCTGGCTCGTCTTTACGCGTGCCGTGAGAGATAAAGTTCACCACATCAAGGCGGCTCACTTCATGTTTGCGCAACAGATAAGCCGCCTGCGACTCCTGTTCGCTGAAAATGGCAACCAACACGTTCGCTCCGGAAACTTCGCTGCGACCGGAAGACTGGACGTGAAAAACCGCACGCTGCAAAACACGCTGGAAGCTGAGCGTCGGTTGTGTATCGCGCTCCTCCTCGCTGATGGGCAGGACGGGTGTCGTTTGTTCTATGAAGGCTTCGAGTTCCTGTCGCAGCGCCACCAAATCCACAGAACACGCTTCCAGCGCTTCGCGGGCCGATGGGTTACTGAGCAGTGCCAGTAACAAGTGCTCGACGGTCATAAACTCATGTCGGTGCTCGCGCGCTCTGGCGAAAGCCATATTTAAACTGAGTTCCAGTTCTTGATTGAGCATAGGCACCTCCCCCAAGTTTTATGCCTGCATTCAGGCGCTTTCCAGCGTACACAGCAACGGATGCTCGTTTTCACGGGCGTACTTGTTCACTAAGGCGACTTTCGTCTCCGCGACCTCTGCGGTAAATACCCCACAGATAGCCTTACCGTGATAGTGCACCGTGAGCATCAGTTGCGTTGCACGTTCTACATCATAAGAAAAGAACTTTTGCAGCACGTCAATAACAAATTCCATTGGCGTGTAATCATCGTTCATTAACATAACTTTATACATAGATGGCGGTTTTAGCGCTTCGCGCAATTTATCTTCCGCCAGTTGTTCGAAATCAAGCCAGTTATTGCTCTTACCCATCGTTAGCTTTTCATCTTAGGTTACAGGTTCCGGCGGCGTTTAATCGGCCGATTACATGATTCTAGATGTATTTTCAATCTACATCAGTTGACAGATAACTATCATCTATCATTGCCATCCGCGACGGCTGTCACAAACTGTTGTCATAGCGTTAACTGCTTCAAAATTTTGATGCGCCGCTTCCCAGAACCCCCGCCTAATGCTTGACGCATTACTTGAATTATCTAAATTGTACAGTCGAGAGTTGGCGAGGTTTTGAACAGCCCACGCACTCTACCACCGGTTCATTCCATCTTACTTAAATAAGATTTACGAAGGATGTCGAAGCATGGAAACGGGTACTGTTAAGTGGTTCAATAATGCCAAAGGGTTCGGTTTTATCTGCCCTGAAGGCGGCGGCGAAGATATCTTCGCACATTACTCCACCATTCAGATGGATGGTTACAGAACGCTGAAGGCCGGGCAGGTTGTCCGGTTTGATGTACACCAGGGCCCTAAAGGCAATCATGCCAGTCTTATCGTGCCCGTGGAAGCGGAAGCCGTGGCCTGACGTTATATATTATAGTGTACACACCGCAGTTAAAATGCCAGCCGTCAGGGCTGGCATTTTTATTACTCACGCGCCAGCGCATCCACAGGATCGAGACGCGCAGCATTTCGCGCAGGCAGCCAACCAAACAACACACCAGTGAAAGTAGAACATAAAAACGCCGTAAACAGCGCCACTGGCGAAAAACCTATCTCCCAGCCGGGTAAAAAAAGTTGCAGCGTAAAGGCTATCAGCATCGAAAGCGCCACACCCAGTGCGCCGCCTACCAGACAAACAAATACCGCCTCAATAAGAAACTGCGACAGCACATCGTTCGCTCTGGCCCCGACGGCCATACGGATGCCGATCTCCCGCGTACGTTCGGTCACCGACACCAGCATGATATTCATCACGCCGATCCCTCCCACCAGCAAAGAGATCACCGCCACCAACGTAAGAAACAACTGAAGAGTACGTGTGGTCTTTTCTGCTGTTTTCAAGAGGCCATCCATATTCCAGACGAAGAAATCTTTCTTACCGTGGCGTAATGTCAGCAAACGAGTAAGTTGCTGCTCCGACTGCTCGCTACTGTACCCCTCTTTCACGCGTACGCTAATAGAGTTCAGCCATGACTGCCCCATAATGCGCCCGGAGATAGTGGTGTAGGGCAACCAGACGCGCAAAATTTTACTGCTGCCAAACATCATCTGTTTCTCTTGCGCCACGCCTATCACCGTAGCGGGCATATTACCGACGAGGATAACCTCGCCCACCACGCTGGCCGTATGAGGAAAAAGCTGGCGGCGCGTGTTGCTGTCCAGCACTACCACCTGCGCACGTCCGTTAAGTTGCTCGTTATTAAACGAGGAACCTTCGCTGAAGGTCATACCGTAGACATTAAAATATTGCCCGCTGACGCCGTTAGCACTGGCCGCAACATCGATATTACCGGCGCGTATCCGTAAGTTTTGCGATACTGAAGGGGTAGCAGAACGCACCCACGGTTGTTTCTGAATCGCTATCAGATCGTCATATTTCAACGCCTGCTGATATTGCGGATCGTCATCGCCAAAATCTCTGCCCGGATAAATGTCGATAGTATTGGTACCGATCGAGCGGATATCGGCCAACACCAACTGTTTAGCCGCATCCCCCACCACGACAATCGACACCACCGATGCGATGCCAATGATAATGCCAAGCATGGTCAGTAAGGTGCGCATTTTATTGGCCGCCATTGCCCGCCAGGCCATATTTAATGCTTCCTGAAAACGGCTGACAAATTGCCGCACACCACCCGCTTTTCCCACTATCACTTCAGGCCTGGCAACCCGGGTAGTCTCGTGTCGGGGCGGCGGGTTATTGATAATCTCGCCGTCGTGGATCTCAATCACCCGCTCTGCCTGCGCAGCAATCTGCGGATCGTGCGTCACGATGATCACCGTGTGCCCACGATCGCGTAACTGATGCAAAATAGCCATTACCTCTTCACCGGAATGGCTATCCAGCGCACCGGTAGGCTCATCGGCAAGGATAACCTGACCGCCGTTCATCAGCGCGCGGGCAATACTGACACGTTGCTGTTGACCGCCAGAAAGTTGTGAGGGATGGTAATCCGCCCGTTCATCAAGTCCCAGACGATCGAGCAGTTCCCTGGCGCGCGCCAGCCGGGTTTTACGTTCTGTCCCGGCATAGACTGCGGGGACTTCAACATTCTGGGCGGCAGTTAAATGAGAAAGTAAATGATAGCGCTGAAAGATAAAGCCAAAGTGCTCGCGACGCAGTTGCGCCAGCGCATCACCATTGAGAGTGGAAACATCTACACCCGCTACGCGATAAGTTCCGCTGCTGGGTTTGTCCAGACAACCGATAATATTCATCAGGGTTGATTTGCCGGAGCCGGAGGCGCCTACAATCGCCACCATCTCCCCCGCATCAATACTCAGCGTAATACCTTTGAGCACCTCGACTTCCCCGTCACCAGACGGGTAGCTGCGGCGAATGTTTTTTAGCTCCAGCAAGGCTGTCATTGCGCAGCTCCGCTGTTTAACTCACCGATAACGACCTCATCTCCCTCATCTAACCCTTTCGTGATCACCACATCAGTGTCATTACGTGCGCCAAGCACCACTTCGCGATCGCGGGGCTCGCCGTTACGTAGTAGCTTCACTTTGTAGCGGTTTTCCCCCACCGCTTCGCCCAGCGCAGCCAGTGGGATGGTGAGCACATTTTTTATCCCCGTAAGTTGAATATGCACCTGTGCGGTCATATCGAGGCGTAACACACCCTGCGGGTTGGGGACTTCAAAACGGGCATAATAGAAAATGGCGTCGTTGACTTTCTCGGGTGTCGGCAGGATATCTTTTAACTCTCCCTCATAGCGTGTGGTGGGATCGCCCAGCACGGTAAACCAGGCTTTTTGCCCCGGTTTAAGGTGAATAATATCCGCTTCAGAGACCTGCGCCTTGACCAACATGGTGCTCATATCCGCTAAGGTCAGAATATTGGGCGCCTGTTGTGCGGCAATCACTGTCTGTCCTTGTAAGGTGGTGATTTGTGTGACTTCCCCTGCCATTGGCGCGACAATCCGCGTGTATTCCAGGTTAGCTTTCGCTGTGTCAAGGCTCGCCAGGTTGCGTTTGATTTGCGCATCAATGGTGCCAATCTGCGCCTCTTTTACCGCCAGATCGGTAGCGGAGGTGTCCAGCTCCTGGCGGGAGATAAGATTACGCTGCACCAGTTGCTGCTGACGCGCCAGTGTCACCTGCGCCAACTTGAGTTCCGCCTGCGCCTGTCGACGTTGCGCCCGCAGTTCCATTAGCGTGGCTTCAACCTCTTTAATTTGGTTTTCCGCTTGTTCTGGATCGATAACCCCCAGCAACTGATTTTTTTTAACTTTATCGCCAATATTCACCGATAAGGTTTTCAACTGTCCGCTTACCTGCGCACCAACATCAACCTTACGTAGCGCGTCCAGCTTACCCGTAGCCAGCACACTCTGCTGTAGCTCACCTGCACGGGCTATTAACGTTTGATATTGTGTGACAGGCGCATTCAGTTTTGCCCATAGCCAGAACGTCGTCAGCAAAATAATGACGGCCAGCGCAATATAGAGTGCCCTGCGTTTTCCCCTCGGTTTCATAAATGTTCCAGTTAGCGGAGATGGAGGCCAATTTTAACCAATCAGCGTTATAACAACAGCTCAACGCTAATTTTTGACTTTTTTATATCGCTATGTTGATGCTATTAATCCGCCCTGCCGCGCGCCAGCCATAAAACGCGCGAAAACATTTTGCGCAATAGCGGCGGCACTGACTCTACACCTCGCCGCCCGGCCTCCATTGCCACTTCTATCGCTAAATCGGGCTTTGATGAACGATGGATCGCTTTGACGATGACTCGCCGCATATTAATCGGCACTTTATCAGGTATCTGGGCAACGCGATGGAATACATTGGCAAATCCTTCCCGGTACATAAAGTGCTCCATATCTCTGGCGGGAAGTTCAGTTAAGTGTTCCCGTACCTGGTCGCTTTCGTTGTCCAGCAGACTGCGCACGGTGGCTGCATACTTTTTCCCTGCTTCGTCGCCATCGACCAGCACATGCCAGTTAATACCCATGCGGCGGGCAAATTTGACCAGCGGTTTCAGACCCGCCTGAGCAAACTCGATCACTTTGACCCCTTCGGCATCAAAATGGTGTCCACACTGGCGCGCCAGTTCGCTGATCACCCAGGTTTCAGTCTCACCCTCTACCAGCAGCCAGCAGCGGGCAAACAGGGATGAAGGTCGGTTAAAACGGATATGAAAAGCGATGCGCCGGGCATCTTCTGCATTAATGCCGCCCGGCCCCAGCCGCCAGGCCGCCACGCGTGAGGATTCACGCACCAGCCGACAGACATGTTCGACCGGCGTCAGCGAAAGTAACTCCCCCGAGTTAGTGGTGGTAACCTGCTGCAGCGGGAGCAGGTTAAGCAGATGCCAGGCGACAGAAAGCATAATCGGGTGCAGCCGTGTTTCAGGATCTTCGACCAACAATAGCGGTCGCGCATCACGATCGAGATGCACGTTGCCCTTCGCCTGCAATAGTGTGGCGAAAAATCCCAGTAATATTACCCGGTACATGCGCCCGCCGGGTTTATCTATCATGCGGTTAATCACATCCAGATAGCGCCAGCTACGTTGCTCATCATGAGAGTGTCGGCGCATCAGCCGTTGATGGGACGGGCCGCTGCCCTGTTCGGCAAAGTAGTGTTCCAGCAGTTGCACCATTGCCGACAGACCATAGCGGATCTGACCATCGGTAAGATTTTGCGGGTGAGAGATCAGCTCACGGGAGAGGAGATCCAACTGACGCGCTGTGCTCTCTATCTCCGGCGTTTCAGGCAGTGACCCCGTACGGATTCGGCGCATAAAGCGCGCATCGCGCAAACGCAGCACCGGCATCAGCCGTACCAGGTGTCGTGCGCACTCGTCAATATCAGCCAATTTGAGCAATTGCCCATCAGCATCAAGAAAACCGCGCAGCGTCATCACACTGCCATCGTCAGTAAGCTCACCCTCATGACGATAAAACAGCCGACGCAGACCATCGCTCCCGGCAGCCCAGCAATCAGCCAGCGGCCGATAACGCCGTGAGCGGTAGCGCCCCGGCTCTGATTCACGAAACGTCAGAATGATATGCAGATGGTGTTCGCGCCCGTTAACATCCCCCGGAGGAAACCAGAAATCATCGCGAACAAAGTGATAAAGATCCGTTCCCGGCGCAAGTAGTAGTGTTAAGGCATCAAGCAGGCTTGATTTCCCCCAGGCGTTTTCGCCAATCAACACGTTTTTCTGTTCGAGCATCAACGACATACGATTAATGCCGCGGAAACCGACTATCTCCACGCGTTCCAGAATCATTATTCCCCCACCATCTTTGGGCTTTTCCATCTATTCTTTAAGCAGTATAGCGAGATGCAAAGTGGCAATGCACAGGCTAAGTGCAAAGTTTTATTGAGAATATTTTCTTTCCTTTTTTAATCTTTCTCTCACACAGCAAAAGGATCTGCTCCTGCTGTTATTTTACAGAGGTGATCATGTTCAGAAAGTTAGCAGCAGAATGCTTTGGAACATTCTGGTTGGTATTCGGTGGCTGTGGTAGTGCAGTACTGGCAGCAACATTTCCACAAACCGGAATTGGTTTTGCGGGCGTCGCACTGGCATTTGGTTTGACGGTGATGACCATGGCTTTTGCCGTTGGTCCTATTTCCGGCGGCCATTTTAATCCAGCGGTAACGCTGGGATTATGGGCAGGTGGCCGTTTCCCGGCAAAAGATATTATCGGTTATCTGCTGGCACAACTGATTGGCGGAATTATTGCTGCGGCAGTGCTTTATGTGATTGCCAGCGGAAAAGCGGGTTTCGATGCCGCCGCCAGTGGCTTTGCCTCAAATGGTTACGGTGAACACTCGCCAGGCCACTACTCCCTTTATTCAGCCATAATTATCGAGATTGTCCTGAGCTGTGGTTTTTTGTTAGTTATCCACGGCGCCACGGATAAGCATGCCGTCCCGGGGTTTGCCCCTATTGCCATCGGCCTGGCGCTAACGCTTATCCATTTAATCAGCATTCCAGTGACCAATACCTCGGTAAACCCGGCACGCAGCACTGCTGTGGCGATATTCCAGGGTGGCTGGGCGTTACAGCAATTATGGTTATTCTGGGTAATGCCCATTATTGGCGGCTTGTTGGGCGGTTTTCTTTATCGCACTCTGCTGGAAAAACGCAGCGAGGTATCTTGATTTGAGAGTGCATAATATTTCTGAATTTTCACTGCTTTACTCAATCTGAGCTATTCGGTAGTGTGTCCGGGCTTTCTCATTTTTGCAAGGATTCGGGCTGTTCATGCTTTCAGGATTATTAATTATTCTTTTGCCGTTAATCGTGGGATATCTTATTCCCCTGCGCCACACTGCCGCACTAAAACTGATTAATCAATTATTAAGCTGGATTGTCTATGTGATCCTGTTTTTTATGGGGATCAGTCTCGCCTTCCTCGATAATCTCAGCGCCAACTTATTGTCCATTTTTTATTATGCGGCGGTAAGCGTTGTGGTGATTTTGCTCTGTAATGCCGCCGCTTTGCTGTGGCTGGAACGCGCCTTACCGTGGCGTCACCAACATCAACAAGAGAAATTGCCTTCCCGGCTGGCTATGGCGCTGGAATCCCTACGTCTGTGTGGGGTCGTGGTCGCGGGGTTTGTCGTTGGGCTTAGCGGGCTGGCTTTTTTGCAACACGCCACCGAGGCGAGTGAATATACGCTGATTTTCCTGCTGTTTCTGATTGGTATTCAGTTACGAAATAATGGGATGACGTTAAAGCAGATTGTGCTGAACCGACGCGGCATGATTATCGCTGTAGTCGTTACGCTCAGCTCGCTGGCTGGCGGCATTATTAATGCCTTAATCCTTGGTTTGCCGTTAAAGACCGGCCTGGCGATGGCATCAGGTTTTGGCTGGTACTCTCTGTCCGGTATTTTACTGACCGAATCTTTCGGCCCGGTTATTGGTAGCGCGGCGTTCTTTAACGATCTGGCCCGTGAATTAATTGCGATCATGCTGATCCCAGGATTGGTACGCCGCAGCCGCTCAACAGCGCTGGGGCTATGTGGCGCCACGTCAATGGACTTCACCCTGCCCGTCCTGCAGCGTACCGGCGGCCTTGAGCTAGTGCCAGCGGCCATTGTGCATGGCTTTATCCTGAGCCTGCTGGTCCCCCTGTTAATGGCTTTTTTCTCTGCCTGATCCCCCTTTGGCGGTAGATTTCTGCCGCCAAAAATTGCGTTAAATCAATCCCCGGCGAACTAAACAAAAAAGCACTTTTAAGCCTGCTGACATCGGCATAACCTTAAACATGTATTTTAAATATAACTTTAAAGGTGTGACCATGTTTTGTGTGCAATGTGAACAGACTATCCGAACCCCTGCGGGTAACGGCTGTGCGTATGCGCAGGGAATGTGCGGTAAAACCGCAGAAACGTCCGACCTACAGGATTTACTGATTGCCGCGTTGCAGGGGCTCTCTGCCTGGGCTAGCAAAGCGCGTGATTACGATATTATCGATCATGATGTCGATAGCTTCGCGCCGCGCGCGTTTTTTTCCACCCTCACCAATGTCAACTTCGATTCTGTGCGCATTGTCGGCTACGCCCGTGACGCTATCGCCAAACGCGAAGCACTCAAAGCGCTCTGTCTTGCCATCGATCCACATTGCCGAATTGATAACCCAATGGCTGAGTTGCAACTGGTTAGCGATGATCTGGGCGAACTGCAACGTCAGGCGGCTGAATTCACGCCGAATAAAGATAAAGCCGCCATTGGCGACAATATCCTTGGCCTGCGTTTACTGTGCCTGTATGGCCTGAAAGGTGCCGCGGCGTATATGGAACATGCCCATGTGCTGGGGCAGTACGACAACGATATTTATGCCCGTTACCACAAAATTATGGCGTGGCTGGGCACCTGGCCTGCAGATATGAATGCGCTACTTGAATGCGCAATGGAAATCGGCCAGATGAACTTCAGCGTAATGAACATCCTTGATGCCGGGGAGACCAGCACCTATGGTCACCCAACACCGACTCAGGTCAATGTGAAAGCGGTGGCCGGGAAGTGTATTTTGATCTCGGGTCATGATCTGAAAGATCTTTATAATCTGTTGCAACAAACCGAAGGTACAGGCGTAAATGTCTATACCCATGGCGAGATGCTACCGGCACATGGCTACCCGGAGCTGCGTAAGTTCAAACATCTGGTTGGCAACTACGGCAGCGGCTGGCAGAACCAACAGGTGGAATTTGCCCGTTTCCCTGGCCCCATCGTGATGACCTCAAACTGTATTATCGATCCGACCGTCGGGGCTTATGATGATCGCATCTGGACACGCAGCATCGTTGGCTGGCCGGGTGTCAACCACCTGGAAGGCGAGGATTTTTCGCCGGTGATCCGCCAGGCGCAACAGATGGCAGGATTCCCGTACAGCGAAATTGAACACCTCATCACCGTTGGCTTTGGTCGCCAGACACTGCTTGGTGCTGTCGATACACTGATTGATCTGGTGAGTCGTGAAAAACTACGCCACGTTTTCCTGATCGGCGGTTGCGATGGTGCGCGCGGCGAGCGTAGCTATTTCACTGATTTCGCTACCCAGGTCCCGGAGGATTGCCTGATCCTGACGCTGGCCTGCGGCAAATACCGTTTCAATAAACTCGATTTCGGCACCATTGAAGGGCTGCCGCGACTGGTGGACGCGGGCCAATGTAATGATGCCTATTCCGCGATAATCCTCGCGGTTACGCTGGCGGAAAAACTAGGCTGTGGCGTTAATGATCTGCCGCTGTCGCTGGTGCTTTCATGGTTTGAGCAAAAAGCGATTGTTATTTTGCTAACCCTGCTTTCACTTGGCGTGACCAATATTGTCACCGGACCGACCGCGCCGGGCTTCCTGACGCCGGATTTACTGGCGGTGCTGAATGAGAAGTTCGGTCTGCGCCAGGTCACCACCGTTGAACAGGATATGCAACAGTTGCTGAGTGCATAAGGAGAAAATGATGACCATGCCAACCCCACAGTGTCCGTGGCGTATGCAGGTTCATCACATCCGGCAGGAGACGCCGGATGTCTGGACGCTGTCGCTGCTGTGTCACGACTATTATCCCTATCGCGCCGGACAATATGCGCTGGTGAGTATTCGCAACAGCGCGACTTGTCTGCGCGCCTATACCCTCTCTTCTACGCCGGGAGTGAGCCAATACATTACGCTTACCGTCCGTCGGATTGATAAGGGTGAAGGTTCGCAGTGGCTGACCGGTGAAGTGAAGCGCGGCGATTATCTGTGGCTCTCCGATGCGCAAGGAGAATTCACCTGTGATAACGAGCCGAACGATAAATTCTTACTGCTGGCTGCCGGGTGTGGCGTAACACCGATTATGTCAATGCGTCGCTGGTTGGCGAAGTACCGCCCGCAGGCTGATGTACAGGTCATTTTTAACGTACGTTCGCCGGATGATGTCATTTTTGCCGATGAATGGCACAACTATCCGCTGACGCTGGTGGCAGAAAATAATGCCATTACCGGTTTTGAGTCCGGTCGACTGAATCGTGAGCTTCTCAACCTTGTTCCGGATCTTGCTGCACGCACAGTAATGACCTGCGGCCCTGCGCCTTATATGGAGTGGGTGGAGAACGAAGTGAAAACATTGGGGGTGACGCGCTTCTTTAAAGAGAAGTTCTTTACCCCAGTGGCAGAAGCGGCCACCAGCGGGCTGAAATTCAGCAAACTTGCGCCACTGAAAACTTTTTATGCGCCGGTGGGCAGTACTCTGCTGGAAGCGCTGGAAAGCAATAAAGTACCGGTGAATGCAGCCTGTCGCGCTGGGGTGTGCGGCTGTTGCAAAACGCAGGTGATCTCCGGCGAGTATACCGTTAGTAGCACCATGACGCTGACGGAACAGGAGATAGCCGATGGCTTTGTACTGGCCTGCTCCTGCCACCCGCAGGGGGATTTGGTATTGGCATAAGCCATCTTTAAGCGCCCTTCAACCATGAAGGGCGTTTTGTTCAGAGCTACTTCCAGGCCGGAGCCAGAGAGTAACGACCTGCTCCAAGCAGAGCAATTGCGAGACCCGCGATAAAATAATAAACAAGGCTTTCGATGGCCCACGCACCTGTTTGATCCAGCGCGCCGGTCTTACCGATTCCCACCATCAGCCAGGCGACCAACATAGTGAAAGCTAACAGCAACGCTGCTGGGCGCGTCAAAACCCCGATAATTATCAATAGCGGTGCCACTACTTCGCCTACCAGCACGCCATAAGCAACAAAAGCGGGCAATCCTTTTGCCACCAACATGCCACTAATACCATCAATGCCATCAATAAGTTTATGAATACCGTGGAACAACATCAGGCCACCCACGACTAGACGTAACAACAACTTACCGAAGTCCTCATGCGAGAACATCTTATTAACCGAGTTTAACAATGATTTAACCATTTGAAATGATTCCTGTTTTCATTGACCTCAACCAGACTATTCCTATCTCTGATGGAAATAAACTCCTGTTTTATAAAAGGTGATCATTATTTCCTGCGTGACGCTTTCATTGTCTAAGCTTGTAATGGAGATCACAAAAAAAGGAGCTTCAGAATGAAACAAACAGTGGCGGCTTATATTGCCAAAACCCTGGAAGAGGCTGGCGTAAAACGGATTTGGGGGGTTACTGGTGATTCACTAAATGGATTAAGCGACAGTCTCAACCGCATGGGAACCATTGACTGGATGTCCACGCGACACGAAGAAGTCGCGGCTTTTGCCGCTGGCGCAGAGGCACACTTAACCGGAGAGTTGGCGGTGTGCGCCGGTTCCTGTGGGCCGGGCAACTTACATCTGATTAATGGCCTGTTCGATTGCCACCGCAACCACGTTCCGGTACTCGCCATCGCGGCACATATTCCTTCGAGCGAAATCGGCAGCGGTTATTTTCAGGAAACTCACCCGCAGGAACTCTTTCGTGAATGCAGTCACTATTGCGAGCTCGTTTCCTCTCCCGAGCAGATCCCGCAGATACTGGCTATTGCCATGCGCAAGGCCATTATCAATAAAGGGGTTTCGGTGATCGTATTGCCGGGCGATGTGGCGCTGAAACCTGCGCCCGAAAACGCCAGTAGCCATTGGTATAAAGCCCCGCAGCCTGTCATTACCCCCACGGAAGAAGAGCTGAAAAAGCTGGCGCAACTGCTGCGTTACTCCAACAACATTGCCTTGCTCTGCGGTAGCGGCTGCGCAGGAGCACACACAGAGCTAGTGGAATTTGCCGGAAAACTGCAAGCACCGATTGTTCATGCGCTACGCGGTAAAGAGCATGTGGAATACGATAACCCCTACGATGTGGGTATGACTGGGTTAATCGGTTTTTCGTCGGGCTTCCACACCATGATGAATGCCGACACCCTGGTACTACTCGGCACACAGTTCCCCTATCGGGCTTTCTACCCCACAGACGCAAAGATTATTCAGATAGATATTAATCCGGGCAGCATCGGCGCGCACAGCAAGGTAGATATGGCGCTAATCGGGGATATTAAATCGACGCTCTCTGCCTTGCTGCCATTACTGGAAGCGAAAACAGATCGGAAATTCCTTGATAAGGCGTTGGCGGATTACCGTGATGCCCGCAAGGGGTTAGACGATCTGGCGAAAATAAGTGACAAAGCGATCCACCCGCAATATCTGGCACAGCGTATCAGCGACTTCGCCAGTGATGATGCCATCTTCACCTGTGATGTGGGTACGCCAACGGTCTGGGCCGCGCGCTATCTGCAAATGAACGGTAAACGCCGCCTGCTCGGCTCCTTCAACCACGGTTCAATGGCCAATGCCATGCCGCAGGCGTTGGGAGCACAGGCCTCCTATCCGAACAGACAAGTGGTGGCCCTGTGCGGCGATGGAGGTTTCAGTATGCTGATGGGGGATTTTCTGTCGGTCGCGCAAATGAAGCTGCCGGTAAAAATCATTGTCTTCAATAACAGCGTGCTTGGCTTTGTCGCAATGGAGATGAAAGCCGGCGGTTATTTAACCGATGGTACCGATCTGCATGACACTAATTTTGCCCACATCGCAGAAGCCTGTGGCATTACCGGGATCCGTGTGGAAAAAGCCGCTGATGTTGACGCCGCCTTGCAGCGCGCCTTCTCCATTGACGGGCCAGTGCTGGTGGATGTCACCGTAGCTAAAGAAGAGCTGGCCATGCCACCGCAAATTAAGCTGGAACAGGCCAAAGGTTTTAGTCTCTATATGCTGCGCGCCATCATAAACGGCCGTGGTGATGAGGTAGTTGAACTGGCGAAAACTAACTGGCTCAGGTAAAACAGAAGGCATAACTCCGCCAGAAAAGGAAGTGCCGTGATTGATTTACGCAGTGACACCGTGACCCGCCCGGGGGAAGCCATGCTCAAGCAGATGCTGGCTGCCCCGGTCGGGGACGACGTATATGGGGATGATCCGACTGTTAACGAACTTCAACGTTACGCCGCCGACCTTAGCAGCAAAGAAGCGGCGTTGTTTCTGCCTACCGGGACACAGGCCAATCTGGTGGCGCTACTCAGCCACTGCGAACGCGGTGAAGAGTATATTGTCGGCCAGGGGGCGCATAATTATCTGTACGAAGCGGGCGGTGCGGCGGTGCTGGGCAGCATTCAGCCACAGCCCATTGACGCCGCCCCTGACGGCACGCTGCCACTGGAAAAAGTCGCGGCAAAAATTAAACCAGATGATGTCCACTTCGCTCGCACGAAGTTATTGAGCCTCGAAAACACCCATAACGGCAAAGTGCTCCCGCGCGACTACCTCCAGCAGGCCTGGGAATTTACCCGACAACATGGTCTGGCACTGCATGTAGACGGCGCTCGCATCTTTAATGCCGTGGTGGAATACGGCTGTGAACTGCGTGATATCGCGCAATATTGCGACTCGTTTACCATTTGCTTATCGAAAGGTCTCGGTACTCCGGTCGGATCGCTGTTAGTGGGTGATGCCGCTTATATTGCCCGCGCCAGACGCTGGCGCAAAATGACCGGTGGCGGTATGCGCCAGGCCGGGTTCCTGGCTGCCGCAGGCTTGTATGCGCTAAAAAACAATGTTACGCGCCTGAAAGAAGATCACGACAATGCCGCCTGGCTGGCTGGCGCGCTACGTGAGATTGGTGCGGATGTGATGCGTCAGGAGACCAATATGCTGTTTGTGCGCGTCGGCGACGAACAGGCCGCCGTGCTGGGCGATTTTCTGCGCCAGCACGATATTTTAATTAACGTGTCACCCGTTGTTCGCCTGGTGACCCATCTGGATGTTAACCGCCAGCAGTTAAGCGAAGTCGTTCGCCACTGGCAGGCTTTTTTACAGCGCTAAGGAGCAGAAAGTGGCGCAGCGGATCCTGGTGCTCGGTGCCAGTGGTTATATTGGACAGAAACTGGTGGCTGCCCTTAGCCAACAAGGCCACCAGATAAGAGCGGTTGCGCGCCATTTAAGGCGATTGCAACAGCAACAACTCCCCGGCGTAAGTTGTCACGAAGTTGATCTCTACTGGCCTCAGGATCTGCCCGCACTGCTGAAAAATATCGATACGCTCTACTATCTGGTGCATAGCATGGGCGAGAGCGGCGATTTTGTTGCCCATGAACGGCAGATTGCGCTCAATGTGCGTGATGCACTGCGTGAAATACCCGTCAGTCAGGTTATTTTCTTAAGTTCATTACAGGCAAAAGGGGCAACCCGCTCCGATCATCTGCTGGCACGGCAATATACCGGCGACCTGCTGCGTTCCGCAGGTGTACCTGTGACTGAACTGCGCGCAGGCATTATTGTGGGTGCCGGCTCTGCCGCCTTTGAGGTGATGCGGGATATGGTGTTTAACCTGCCGATACTGACGCCACCTCGCTGGGTGCGTTCGCGCACCAACCCCATTGCACTGGAGAACGTGATGTACTACCTGCTGGAGTTGCTGAATCACCCGGCACAGGAGCATCGCGTCTTCGAAGCCGCCGGGCCGCAAGTCCTTAGCTACCAACAGCAGTTTATTAAGTTTATGCAAGTCAGCGGCGTCCACCGTCCGTTGATGCCGATTCCTTTGCCGACCCGGTTCATCTCCGTCTGGTTTTTGCAGATCATCACTTCTGTTCCGGCAACGACTGCCCAGGCGCTGATACAGGGGTTGAAGCACGACCTGCTGGCAGATGATCGCGCGCTTCGCCGCCTGATCCCACAACCTCTTATCTGCTTTGATGATGCCGTCCGTCAAACCCTGCAGGAAGAGGAAAAACTGGCGCACTCCAGCGACTGGGGTTATGACCCACAGGCGTTCTCTCGCTGGCGTCCGCAATATGGTTACTATGCAAAGCAAGCAGGCTATACCGTGAAAACCTCTGCCAGTCTAAGTGCGTTATGGCAAGCAGTGAACCGTATCGGTGGCAAAGAGCGCTATTTTTTTGCTAACTCACTGTGGCAAATCCGGGCCGCGCTGGATCGTCTGGTGGGACATAAACTGGCGCACGGACGACCATCACGCGAATATTTACAGGTGGGTGATACCGTGGATAGCTGGAAAGTGATCATCGCCGAACCAGAAGAACAACTGACACTCCTGTTTGGTATGAAAGCGCCAGGCCTTGGGCGGCTTAGTTTTACCCTTTGCGACAAAGGCAGCCATCGACTACTGGACGTGCGCGCCTGGTGGCATCCGCACGGTATGCCGGGCCTCTGTTACTGGCTGCTGATGTTCCCGGCGCACCTGTTTATTTTTCGTGGTATGGCCAGGCGTATTGCCCAACTGGCAGAGCAAAAGAGAGAAAAAATCTGATCTTAAGCGGTTTTCTTTTCGCGATCCCATTGCATAGCAGCGTAAATCACGGAAGAATGCGCCCGATAAAGACTTTTCACTACAGTGGATTGATATGAAAGTACTGGTCACGGGCGCAACCAGCGGTTTAGGCCGAAACGCGGTCGAATATCTGCGTCAAAAAGGCGTTAGCGTCCGGGCAACGGGGCGCAACGAAGCCATGGGCAAATTACTGTGCAAAATGGGCGCGGAGTTTGTTCATGCAGATTTGACTGAGCTGGTCTCTTCGCAAGCTAAAGTGATGCTGGCGGGTATTGATACGCTCTGGCACTGCTCAAGCTTTACCTCGCCGTGGGGGACGCAGGAGGCCTTTGATCTGGCGAATGTGCGTGCTACCCGTCGCTTAGGGGAGTGGGCCGTTGCCTGGGGGGTGCGTAACTTTATCCATATCTCATCCCCTTCCCTCTATTTTGATTATCATCATCACCGCGATATTCCTGAAGAGTTCCGCCCGGTTCGCTTCGCTAATGAGTTCGCCCGCAGCAAAGCAGCCGGAGAGCAGGTTATCGATCTGCTGGCACAGGCGAATCCCAACACGCGCTTCACCATCCTGCGCCCACAAAGCCTGTTTGGCCCACACGACAAAGTGTTTATTCCGCGTCTGGCGCAGATGATGCAGCACTACCACAGCATATTGTTGCCGCGCGGCGGCGATGCTCAGGTAGATATGACCTACTACGAAAATGCGGTGCATGCCATGTGGCTGGCAAGCCAGCCGCTATGCGATAAGCTCCCTTCAGGACGGGCATATAACATCACGAATGGCGAACCGCGATCCCTGCGCAGCATTGTGCAAAAGCTGATTGATGAGCTAAATATTCCCTGCCGAATTCGCTCTGTTCCCTACGCGATGCTCGATATGGTGGCGCGCAGTATGGAGCACTTTGGCGATAAACGCGCCAGGGAGCCCGCCTTTACGCATTATGGCGTATCGAAGCTGAACTTCGATTTTACCCTCGATATTACCCGCGCACAGCAGGAACTGGGCTATGCGCCGATTATCACGCTGGATGAAGGGATCGAACGCACGGCTTTCTGGTTAAAAGATCACGGCAAGCTGCGTCGCTAACTTGCCTGACCATATTTTTCCAGCAGCGCTTCCGCTATCGCCTGAGTTTCGGCATCTGCACTGCCATTCCATAACGCCGGGCGGAAATGCATCTGAAACGCCATGATAACGCGTTGCTGCTCGATAGAGGACATGCCTGGTTTTACGTCATAACCATAGCGCGCCAGCAGATCAAGCAGCGAGGCGCTATCAACTGCTTCATAAGGCGAGCGCCCATTAAGATAAAAGGCCACCCGCCCGGCATCAGGCCAGGCACCGATGCCTTGTGCTGCCAGTGCTTGCCACGGGAATAACGGGCCGGGATCGTCTTTACGCTGCGGAGCGATGTCGGCATGAGCCACCACATTTTGCGGCGCAATGTTATAGCGCTTGATGATATCTCTTGCCAGAGGAATCAAAGCGTTAATTTGCGCTGAGGCAAAGGGGGAAAAACGTTTCCCCGTAGCGCCTTGCTGCCAGCCCCGGTTTTCCAGCTCAATACCAATCGATGTATCGTTGATACGTGTCGCGCCACGCCAGAAGCTAGCGCCCGCATGCCAGGCCAGTTCCCGCTCCGGCACCAGTTGCCAGATGCGCGGTTTGCCACCGTACAACGGTGGATTTGCCGGGATAAGATAGTGGGAACTGACCTGCTTATCGGTAAGCGTCGCCAGCGAAACATCAAAGTCATCTGCTGTATAGTGAATCACCAGCACCTTAACGCGCGGGTAAGCGGCCTGCGCCTGCCGCCGGGTATCAAGCTGATAACCCTCTTTATCAATAATGCCCTTTTCGCTGACACAGCCCGTAATCAGCAGCGCCAGTAGCAATAGACCCCACTTTTTCATTAGCGCGTTTTCACTGCCGTTCCGCTGACGCTGACCATCAACATACTGCCATCCTTACCAACGGTTTCGTAATCAATATCTATCCCGACAACGGCATTTGCACCTAACGCTTTAGCCTCTTCAGCCAGTTCACGGAAGGCTATCTCGCGCGCTTTTCGCAGCTCTTTCTCATAGGCACCTGAACGTCCGCCAACAATATCGCGGATCCCGGCAAAAAAATCGCGAAAAATATTCGCGCCGAGAATAGCTTCTCCGGTAACGACCCCGCAATATTCAGTAATGGATTGTCCTTCAAGGGTGGGAGTGGTTGAAAACTGCATAATTTTCTCCTTTTGTGCCTTGATAGATAGCAACGAACATTATTGGATCAATACTCTATTCTTTAAAAGTAGTTACTTCTGAAGAGAAATAAGGAAATCAATATGCGCTATTCAGTTTTGTCTCTTGTCATACCGTGCGCGCTGCTGCTAAGCGCCTGTACTACCGTTACACCCGCGTTTAAAGATATTGGGACTCGTAGCGGCCCGTGTGTGGAAGGCGGCCCGGATACCGTTGCGCAAAAATTTTATGACTACCGCATAGCCAATCCGGGCAGCAACCTGAATGCCCTACGCCCCTGGTTAAGCGACGATCTGGCGAAAATGCTGGACGCCGCCAACCGGGATTCACGTAACAATGTGCTACTGAAGGCCGATCCCTTCTCCAGCCGCACCGTGGTGCCGGAAAAAGCTGACGTCGCCAGCGCTTCCACCATCCCCAATACCGACGCGCGTAATATTCCGTTGCGTGTAACCCTGAGCAAAGGCGATCAGAGCTGGCAGGATGAGGTGCTGATGATCCGCGAAGGCCAGTGCTGGGCGGTGGACGATGTACGCTATTTGGGCGGCACGGTGCACGCCCCTGCCGGAACCCTGCGTCAGTCAGTGGAACACCGTTAATTTGTCCCCATAAATTGTCTGGCATTCCTCACGGAATGCCGACATTTATGCCTGCATCCTCCCCGAGTCGGTATTTTGTGCTAGCTTTAACTATAAAGCTGGTTTATTTTTAAGTTTTAACGCACAAATATTGCATAACTATTCTGCCAACGTTACTATTTGCGGCCTCAATTGCTATCAGACTGCTTCGATGAGTATTAAATTAAACAGCATCAATTGCTTTTATGGCGCACATCAGGCGCTGTTCGATATCACACTGGATTGTCCCCATGGCGAGACTCTGGTGCTGCTCGGCCCAAGCGGTGCGGGTAAAAGTTCGCTGTTGCGCGTACTCAACCTGCTCGAAATGCCGCGTTCCGGCCAGTTAAGCATTGCAGGCAACCATTTTGATTTTGCCAAAACCCCTTCGGATAAAGCGATTCGCGAACTGCGTCAGAATGTGGGTATGGTATTCCAGCAATATAATCTCTGGCCCCATTTGACGGTGGTGCAAAACCTGATTGAAGCCCCCTGCCGGGTGCTCGGTTTAAGTAAAGATCAGGCCATGGCGCGTGCTGATAAGCTGCTGGAGCGTTTACGTCTTAAGCCCTATAGCGACCGCTATCCGCTGCATTTGTCCGGCGGTCAGCAACAGCGTGTGGCTATCGCCCGTGCGCTGATGATGGAGCCGCAGGTACTGCTGTTTGATGAGCCTACCGCCGCGCTCGATCCGGAAATCACCGCGCAGATCGTCAGCATTATTCGTGAGCTGGCTCAAACAGGTATCACTCAGGTTATTGTGACCCACGAAGTGGAAGTGGCACGTAAAACGGCCAGTCGCGTGGTGTATATGGAAAACGGTCACATTGTTGAACAAGGGGATGCGAGCTGTTTTGCCGCCCCGCAGACCGATGCATTTAAATACTACTTATCTCACTGAAGATACGGGAATAATGACAATGAAAAAAGTATTGATTGCCGCACTGCTTGCCAGCGTTAGCCTTAGCGCCACTGCAGCACAAACCATCCGTTTCGCGACCGAAGCGAGCTACCCTCCGTTTGAATCCACCGATGCCAATAACAAAATCGTTGGCTTTGATGTCGATCTGGCAAATGCGCTGTGTAAAGAGATCGATGCCACTTGTACCTTTACCAACCAGGCCTTTGACAGTCTGATCCCAAGCCTGAAATTCCGCCGTTTCGATGCGGTAATGGCGGGCATGGATATTACGCCGGAACGCGAAAAACAGGTATTGTTCACCAATGCTTACTACGACAACTCCGCGCTATTTATCGGCCAGAAGGGTAAATTCACCAGCCTTGATCAGTTAAAAGGCAAACGCGTTGGCGTGCAGAACGGCACCACGCATCAGAAATTTATCAATGATAAACACCCGGAAATCACCACCGTTCCTTACGATAGCTATCAGAATGCGCGCCTCGATCTGCAAAATGGCCGTATTGATGCTGTCTTTGGTGACACCGCGGTGGTGACCGAGTGGCTGAAAGCAGACGCAAAACTGGCTGCCGTAGGCGATAAAGTGACAGATAAAGAGTACTTCGGCACCGGCCTCGGCATTGCTGTTCGCCAGGGCAACACCGAGCTGCAGCAGAAGTTTAACGCTGCGCTGGATAAGGTGAAGAAAGATGGGACCTATGAATCCATCTACAACAAATGGTTCCAGAAGTAATACTGAATGAACGAAATGTTTCCTTTAGCAAGCGCCGCCGGGATGACCGTCGGCCTTGCCGTTTGCGCGCTGATTATCGGCCTGGTGCTGGCGATGATCTTTGCGGTCTGGGAGTCAGTCAGGTGGCGTCCCGTTGCCTGGATTGGCTCGGCGCTGGTCACCATTCTGCGTGGGCTACCGGAAATTCTGGTGGTGCTGTTTATCTATTTCGGTTCTTCACAACTGCTGCTGCTTCTTTCAGATGGCTTTACCATCAATCTGGGCGTTGTACAGATCCCAATCCAGATGCAGATTGAAAACTTTGATGTCAGCCCCTTTCTCTGTGGTGTGATTGCCCTTTCACTCCTGTACGCGGCCTATGCCTCGCAGACTCTGCGTGGTGCCCTAAAGGCAGTGCCGGAAGGTCAGCGCGAATCGGGCCAGGCATTAGGGCTGTCGAAAAGTGCAATATTCTTTCGCCTGGTGATGCCTCAAATGTGGCGTCATGCATTGCCCGGGCTCGGTAATCAGTGGCTGGTGTTACTGAAAGATACCGCGCTGGTTTCGCTTATTAGCGTTAATGATCTGATGCTACAAACGAAAAGCATTGCCACCAGGACGCAGGAACCCTTTACCTGGTATATCGTCGCAGCAGCCATCTATCTGGTTATTACCCTGTTTAGCCAGTGGGTGCTCAAACATATCGACCTACGGGCAACGCGCTTTGAACGGAGGCCGGACTAATGCTTGAGTTCTTACCTGAGCTATTAAAAGGCCTGCAAACCAGCCTGACGTTGACTGTCGCCTCACTGGTTGTGGCACTGGTGCTGGCGCTATTGTTTACGGTGGTGTTAACGCTGAAAACACCGGTGCTGACGCAGATTGTTCGCTGCTATATCACGCTGTTTACCGGTACGCCACTGCTCGTACAGATCTTCCTGATTTACTACGGTCCTGGGCAGTTCCCGACACTACAGGAATATCCTGTTATCTGGCATCTGCTGTCACAGCCCTGGCTCTGCGCCATGCTGGCACTCTCACTGAACAGCGCGGCCTATACAACGTTGCTGTTTTATGGCGCCATTCGCGCTATTCCGCAAGGGCAGTGGCAATCCTGCGGGGCGTTAGGGATGAGCAAAAAAGATACGCTGGCAATCATGCTGCCGTATGCCTTTAAGCGTGCCCTCTCCTCTTACTCCAACGAAGTGGTGCTGGTGTTTAAGAGTACGTCACTGGCTTACACCATTACATTGATGGAAGTGATGGGACACAGCCAGCTTCTGTATGGTCGTACCTACGATGTGATGGTGTTTGGCGCAGCCGGTCTGATTTACCTGGTAGTAAACGGGCTGTTAACATTGATGATGCGGCTAATTGAACGTAAAGCGCTGGCATTTGAACGTCGCAACTAATTGCATAAATAATAAACACAAGGCGGATAACCTGTTAATTATCCGCTTTTTTTATATCTGATATTATATATTTAATCATTTATATTGCATATAAATTCAATAACTGGCATTGTTAACCCTATGCCCGACGCGGCAACAACTATAAGAGTGACAGACAGGAGTTTGAAAATGAAAAAGATGATTCTGGCCGCCCTTCTCGCTACTTTCACCGTGGGTGCCAGCGCGGCAGAGAAAATTAGCTTCGGCGTTTCCGCTACCTATCCGCCGTTTGAATCGCTGGACGCAAATAATAAAATTGTCGGTTTCGATATCGATCTGGTTAATGCGCTGTGTAAACAGATGCAGGCTGAGTGCACATTCACCAACCACGCCTTTGACAGCCTGATTCCCGCGCTGAAGTTCAAAAAATATGACGCGGTAGTTTCAGGAATGGATATCACTCCAGAACGTAGCAAACAGGTTGCCTTTACCGCCCCTTACTACGCCAACTCGGCGGTAGTGATTGCTAAAAAAGGCGCCTTTAAATCCTTCGACGATTTAAAAGGCAAACGGATTGGCATGGAGAATGGCACCACGCACCAGAAATACTTACAGGATCAGCACCCGGAAGTAAAAACGGTGGCGTATGACAGCTATCAGAACGCCATTATCGACCTGAAAAATGGGCGTCTTGATGGTGTATTTGGCGACACGGCAGTGGTCAATGAGTGGCTGAAGAGTAACCCACAATTGGGCACCGCCACGCCAAAAGTGACCGATCCGCAATACTTCGGCACGGGCCTGGGTATCGCCGTACGCCCGGACAATACTGCTCTGCTGGAAAAACTGAATGCCGCGCTGCAAGCGATTAAAGCAGACGGCACTTACCAGAAAATCAGCGATCAGTGGTTCCCGGAGTAAACTTCGGCCCAAACAGTGCTTTCTCAGCGTAAGGGGGAAAGCACTGTTGCCAACTTCAAAGATTGAACGAAGTTTAAGCTCGCACCAGCAGTGTTAATACTTCGTAATGCGCAGTGTGTGGAAACATATCAAACAGTTGAATTCTTTCAATGCGATACCCCGGTAACAACCGGAGATCTTTTGCCATGCTCGCTGCGTTACAGCTTGAATAGATTATATAGCGCGGCGCCATTTGGCTCAGGTAGTGGCACAGAGCTTCACCGATACCACGACGGGGCGGATTGACCAGAACCAGCGTCGGGATATCCTCCTGCTCGATAGCAAAACGGGTAGAGTCCAGCGCCTGAAAACGCAGATTTTGCAGTCCCAGCGCCTGCGCGGATTGGGTTGCACAGGCAATCGCTTCAGGGGAAATTTCAATCCCTGTAAGACGCATATCCGACGTCGCACAGTGCAGGCCAAACCCACCGACGCCGCAAAAGAGATCCCACATATGCGTTACCGATAGCGCCCTCACCCAATCACGAGCAGTAGCATACAGCGCACTGGCAACCGTTGGGTTGGTCTGGAAAAAACTTTGCGGACGGATCCACAACGGCACATTGTTGAAGTTCTCCGCCAGTGCCTGTTGTTCGGTCAGAAAAATTTCCTTCTCCCCTTCCAGAATGGCCATATGTATCGGCTGAATATTGGCAGAGATCACTTTAAGCTGCGGCAACTGCGCCTGCAAAGCGGGCAGCGCAGCACGAAGTTGCGCCAGCTTCGCTTCAGAACGCAGCACAAAACGCAACATCATGCCGCCATCCTGCTGGCTTTCAGTTAGTAAAAGATATTTTAGTTCGCCGCGCTTACGCGCTACGTTATAGGGCGTCAGTCCGGCACGGGCAATAAAAGGTTTCAGGGCCGCGAAAACCGGGACAAAAGCGTCAGGATAAAGTGGGCACTCTGTTAGATCCTGCGCAGTGCCGTCACGTTGTAGCATCCCTAAGATCGGCTTTTCCACACTGCCGCTGACCACCATTTTAGCTTTATTACGAAAACCCCTTTCCGGGCCGCTCACTGGTGCACACCATTCAGCCACCGCTAACCCTGTAAGCAGGTTCTTCAGATCATTCATTTTCGCGGAAAGTTGGGATGATACCGGTTGTTCGATCCACTGACAGGAGCGACAACGCCCAGCGTCATAGAGTGCGCACTGCATAATAAAGCCTTTCATATTACGGGGGCGGGATTGTACCACCGTTAATGCAGGTGGAAAAAGCGTCGGCTCGGTGAAGGGACAAACAGCAGAAATAGCACCAACAGATCGGGGAGTTTTTGCAGCACCAGCGAGTGGAAAATCTCTCTGCGCGACTCGCCTGCAATACTGAACAGCTCAGGGTAACCATATCCCAGCGAAGCCGCCCATAAATAACCGCTGGCGGCAATCTGCGTTGCCAGATAGAGCCAGCGCGCCCAACCCCGGCCTTTAAGCACAGAGAAGGCGCAAAAAATTTCAATAAAGACCACCAGCAGGCTGGCGAGAAAAACGAGAGTCAGACTCCAGGTCTGGGCGCTACGCTGGACAAATTCCACGATGCCCCGCAAACCCAGCATATCGAACACCATCAGAAAATCGACACAACGAATAATAATAATGGCAATAGCCGCCACCTGTACCATCGCTGGTACAGTTAAATAATCATGCTGCGCTGTTTTCTTGAAGAAGCTCACTCCGGCATTATCCCTGTGAAAGATGCCGCGTCTAACGCGGCATCAGTGACACAATTTACCGATTCTAATAAGTTCAACCTTGCCTTGCACGTTGGATGTCACGAATGCGCTGTTTTTCCGCCCTTGCCATCAAATACCAGGCGATTAAACCAACAATCCCTACCACCCCGAGGATAATTGTTGCCAGTGCGTTAATCTCGGGATTAACCCCCATGCGAACGCTGGAAAAGACCAGCATCGGCAGTGTAGTGGCTCCCGGCCCGGAAACAAAACTGGCGATGACCAAATCATCCAGCGAAAGCGTAAACGCCAGTAGCCAGCCGGAGACAATCGCTGGCATGATCATAGGTAATGTGATCACAAAAAAGACTTTCAACGGCGTGGCACCCAGATCCATTGCCGCCTCTTCAATAGATCGATCCAGTTCGCGCAGCCGCGATGAGATAACAACAGCCACATAAGCGGTACAGAACGTCACATGCGCCAGCCAGATGGTGAGCATTCCACGATCCGTCGGCCAGCCGATGGCGTGGCCGAGCGCAACAAACAGCAGCAGTAGCGACAAACCGGTGATCACATCCGGCATCACCAACGGTGCGGTTATCATAAAAGCGAAGCCGTTTGCGCCACGAAAACGGCCAAAGCGCACCATCACGACCGCAGCAATAGTACCAAGAACCGCCGCCATGGTGGCTGCGCAAGCCGCGATGGTCAGACTTAGACCTACCGCACTCATCATCGCATCATCATGGAACAGTTCGCTATACCAGCGCGTTGACCAGCCTGCCCATACCGTCACCAGTTTCGAGCTATTAAACGAGTAGATCACCAACATCAGCATCGGTGCATAGAGAAAGGTAAAGCCGATGATCAGAATCAAAATACGCCAGGGAGAGTGCACTACCGGCAAGTTGTTCATGCGTTTTCTCCCATCTGTTTCTGCTGATGTTTGTGAAACCACATGATCGGCACAATCAGCAATAGCAGCATAATAATCGCTACCGCCGATGCAACCGGCCAGTCGCGGTTGTTAAAGAACTCTTGCCATAGCACGCGACCAATCATGATGCTATCCGGCCCACCGAGTAATTCAGGGATAACAAATTCCCCGACAGCCGGAATAAAGACCAGCATCGAACCGGCAATAATGCCGCCTTTGGTCAGTGGGACAATGACGCTAAAGAACGTTTTTAATGGTCGTGCGCCCAGATCGAGCGAGGCTTCTACCAGCGAATAATCAATCCGCGTCAGCGCGGTGTAGATAGGGAGCACCATAAACGGTAAGTAGGCATAAACAATACCGATATAGACCGCCAGATTGGTATGCAGAATAGTTAACGGCTGATCAATTACCCCGAGCCACAGCAGGAAGTTATTTAGCACACCGTTATTTTTCAGAATCCCCATCCAGGCATAAACGCGGATCAAAAACGAGGTCCATGACGGTAATATTACCAGCAAAAGCAATATGTTACGTGTTGATGACTTACTATGTGCCACGGCCCAGGCTAGCGGATAGCCCAGCAGCAGACAAAAAATGGTCGACACCGCCGCCACCTGCAAAGATTGCAGATAGGCTTCAAAGTAGAGCGGGTCTTCGGTTAATTGCAGAAAGTTACCCAGATTCAGCGTTACGGTCAGTTGGCTGTCTGCCCATTCGATAAGATCGGTGTAAGGCGGGATCTGGCGCGCCATCTCCGCCAGGCTGATTTTAAATACAATCAGAAACGGCAGCAGAAAAAGCAGAATCAACCAGATATAGGGCAGCGCAATGACCAGCTTACGCCCATGCCGCATCTGTATCCGTGCCAGCCATAATGTGAAACCGCCCGGATTAGCGATGCGGGTCGGTGGTTCAAGTGTACTCATCGCCGCTCCTTAAACCGTTAAAACGACACAGCTATCGGCATCCCAACACAGGCGTACTTCATCACCCCATGTCGGTGCACCTTTGCGGTAGCGATGCGCATTCTGCAACTGGGCACTGATCATCTGCCCGCTCTGCAAACGCACATGATAAATAGAGAGATCACCGAGATAAGCGATATGAACCACCTCACCTACGGCAAAGTTAAAGCCATCGGCGGGGGGCTCATCGCAGAGCATAATCTTTTCAGGGCGCAGGGCCACATAGACCGGAACATTGTCGACCACTGAAGCATCAGGATCGACTTTTAACGGATGAACCAGACCAGGGGAGTCAATAACCAATCCATCTTCCGCTCGCTCTTTCAACACGCCTTCAAAGACATTGACCGAACCTATAAATTCAGCACTATAACGCGTGGTGGGATGCTCATAGATCTCTTCCGGCTCGCCAATTTGCACAAACTTGCCGCGATTCATAATCGCGATACGCCCGGCCATGGTCATCGCCTCTTCCTGATCATGCGTCACCATTACACAGGTCACACCGACGCGCTCAAGAATATCCACCACTTCCAGTTGCATTCGATCGCGCAGTTTTTTATCCAACGCCCCCATAGGTTCATCCAGCAACAACAGCTTCGGGCGTTTTGCCAGGCTGCGCGCCAGTGCCACGCGCTGGCGTTGTCCACCGGAAAGCTGATGCGGCTTACGTTTGGCAAACTCGCTCATATGAACCAGATTGAGCATTTCAGCTACGCGGCTGGTAATTTCCGCTTTCGGCAGCTTATCCTGCTTCAGACCGAAGGCGATATTCTGTTCCACGGTCATATGCGGAAACAGAGCATAGGACTGGAACATCATATTAATCGGGCGCAGATAGGGCGGCACATGCGCCAGGTCCACGCCATCAAGCATAATTTGCCCCTGCGTAGGCTGTTCAAAACCAGCCAGCATACGCAGCAGTGTTGATTTGCCACACCCGGATGCGCCGAGCAGAGCAAAAATTTCACCCTTATAGATAGTCAGACTGACATCATCAACGGCGTGCTGGCCGTCAAAGGATTTAGTCAGATTGCGGATTTCCAGCAGCGGTGTCAGATCCTTACGGATTTTCACCTGTGGGCGGGGGATGGCGTCATTCACTAAGTACTCTCCGGCAAAAACATCAACCTGTTAGCAGGTTGTCGTACAAATGACAGAGCAGAGGCGCAAGGCCTCTGCCCATTGTTGGGGCAAACGCCCTGCACCGGTGCAGCACGCTCCCCTCAGGTAGTTGATTTATTTGCCGCTTTTCACTTTCGTCCACGCTCGTGTTCTGACGCGGTCGATTTTCGGCTCCTGAACTTTCAGGGTAAAGAGCTTGGCAAAAACATCCGCAGGCGGGTAGATGCCAGGGTTATCACGCACCTCTGCACTGACCAGTGAGGTTGAGGCTTTATTACCATTGGCATAGAAAACGTGGTCGCTGATATGGGCAATCACGTCCGGACGCATCAGATAGTTGAGGAACTGATATGCCTCATCTTTGTTTTTCGCATCAGCAGGCATGGCGAAGACGTCGAAGAAAGCCAGCGCCCCCTCTTTTGGGATGGTGTAAGAGATATTCACCCCGTTTTTCGCCTCTTTCGCGCGGTTAGCCGCTTGCCACACATCGCCAGCCCAGCCGATAGCGACACAGATGTCTCCATTGGCCAAATCGTTAATGTACTGAGATGAGTGGAAATAACGGATATTTGGACGCAGTTTTAATAGCAAATCGGTTGCTGTGCCAGTGTAATCGTCGGCTTTGCTGCTGTTCGGGTCCTTGCCCAGGTAGTTGAGCACAGTCGCAAAAACCTCTTCCGGTGCGTCGAGGAAGGAGACACCACAGCTTTTCAGTTTTGCCAGGTTTTCTGGTTTCAGCACCAGATCCCAGCTATCCAGTGGGACATCTTTACCCAGCGCTGCTTTCACCTTATCGACGTTATAACCAATGCCGGTGGTCGCCCATAAATACGGCATCGCGTATTTATTTTCCGGATCGTGTTTTGCCACCAGTTTCAACACTTCTGGATCGAGGTTTTTCCAGTTTGATAGCTTGCTCTTATCCAGCGGCTGGAAGACGCCTGCAGCGAGCTGACGCTCAAGGAAACTCGCGGAGGGAACCACCAGATCGAACCCCGTGCTGCCAGCCATCAGCTTACCTTCCAGCACTTCGTTGGAGTCAAATACATCGTAAACGACTTTAATCCCGGTCTCTTTTTCAAAGTTTGCCACCGTATCCGGCGCAATATAATCAGACCAGTTATAAACATGCAGCGTCTTTTGCTCGGCCGCGAGCGTGCTGGCAGAGATGGCCATCAACGCACCTGCAACAAGACCCGATACCCATTTTTTACTCAAGGCGGTCATATCTCATTCCTTCTGGAAAGCTCGTTATCTTACGAACCAAATGTACGCATTCAAGATATGCAAGAAACATGCATACTTTGTCACTCTGCACAGCCATGCAGGAGAAAACGCTTTCGGCCGTTGCCGCACGCTGTTTTATACATCGCAAGAATAACTGTAGCCAGGGTTTGAGGCTAGAGGTGAGATTAAAAAACGCCTTTTATCAATTTTTTATGCACGAAGAGTCTATGTGATAAACCAGCAGAAGGATTATCGCGGTGAATAATTCTTTCGCGAACGGCAAAATGCAGCATAAAAATGTTTATTACGCAGCCGCGCTGGTAGCGACTGCGCTTAACAAGCGAGTACGTTAGTGGAGAAAATTGGCTGAGTCGTCGTCAGCAAGTTTGTCTTCCTCGCCAGCAGCAAATAGCACCTGATGCGCGCCCGCTTCAAGAATGACCATGGAAATCTGCTCTTCGCTCTTGCGCATAAACCAGGAAAATTGATCAACAGTGATCCCTGCGCCAACGTCAACAGACTGACTCACCACCAGCCTGGGTAGGTTATCGTCCTGAATATCCAGAAACGCTTTTACCGTTAATGAACTGGCATTGATCGCAGAAAGATCGGAGGCAAGCGCCAGAAGCGCAGAGGGTTTTACTTCCGCCATTGCGGTAAAAAGCACAACATCGTTGATGAGATCGAGTTTCGCATCAAACACGCCATCAAAATTTTGCATGTGTGGCAGATGCAGCGCCTGACAGTGTTCGCATTCAAAAAAATTGATCCCTATCTTGTCAAGCCAGTGGCGAAGCGTACCCAAGTCAGGGACAACGAGTGAATCCATAGAACCTACTCTCTGAGAGAAATAATGACGCTAGCTTACGCAAAAAGCCCGTGTCGTACCATTAATCCCGCGCGGAAAAGCGGCTAGCCGCCGGTTTTCAGACAAAAGTCGGCTGTCGCGTGACGCTCGATCCAGTGGATCATCCGCCCGGCAATATCTACGCCCGTCGTTTTCTCAATGCCTTCAAGGCCTGGCGAGGCGTTGACTTCCATCACCAGCGGCCCACGTTTGGCGCGTAAAATATCGACGCCAGCGACATCAAGGCCCAGCGTTTGTGCCGCAGCCAGCGCGATTTCACGCTCGCGCGGTGTAATATTGGCAATGGACGCCACCCCGCCGCGATGCAAGTTTGAGCGGAAATCGCCCTCTTTCGCACGGCGTTCGATAGCCGCCACGACTTCATTACCGACGACCAGGCAGCGAATATCGCACCCTTTCGCCTCCTGAATATATTCCTGCACCAGGATGTGCGCGTTCAGGCCACGAAAAGCATCAATAACACTCTCTGCTGCCTGCCGCGTCTCTGCCAGCACCACGCCAATTCCCTGCGTGCCTTCAACCAGCTTCACCACCAGCGGCGCACCGCCCACCATATCAATGAGATCGCTGGTATCATCCGGCGAGTGTGCAATGCCTGTTACAGGGAGATCGATGCCCTGGCGGGCAAGGAGCTGTAGCGAACGCAACTTATCTCTGGCGCGAGTGATGGCGACAGACTCATTAAGCGGATAACTGCCCAGAATTTCAAACTGCCGCAGCGCAGCGGTACCATAAAAGGTAATGGCGGAGCCAATTCGCGGGATCACCGCATCGAAATGCGGCAACTGACGCCCTTTATAGTGGATTGACGAAGCCGCAGGGCTAATATTCATGTAGCAGGAGAGCGGATCGAGTATTTCCACCAGATGGCCGCGTTTCATGGCCGCTTCGCGCAGCCGTTTACATGAATAGAGCGTTCCATCCCGGGACAAAATGGCAATTTTCACCCTGCACCTCTCTAAAAGGATCAGTCAAATCATGCATATCATACACGCAGCAAAGTGCAGGATGAATGGGAATTAGCGCGTCGCCCATCCCTGTTTGTGTAAATAATCGAGAATAAATGGTCGGTTCTCTTTAATGATGGTGCGACGGATATGATCGCTCCAGGTATCGCGACGTGTATTGCTTCCACGCGTCAGATAATAGTTGGCGATCTGTTCATCGTACTGGGCAAGAACCTCTTGATCGACTGGATGATAGCGGTTTTCATGCACCAGCAGCGCCGCGGGTAAACGAGGTTTTAGACCCGGGTCATCTGCAGGCCACCCCAGACATAAACCAAACAACGGCAGGACATATTTCGGCAACTGCAGTAGCTCAGTTACGGCTTCAATATTGTTGCGAATGCCGCCAATATAAACGCCCCCCAGCCCCAAAGATTCTGCCGCAGTAAACGCGTTTTGCGCCATTAATGCGGTATCAACGACACCAAGTAATAACTGCTCCGCCAGCCCAAGCTGGGCATCAGGACAAATTTGCAGATGACGGTTGAAATCGGCGCAAAATACCCAGAATTCAGCCGCCTGCGCCACATGTTTTTGCCCGCCGGATAAGCTAACCAGTTGCTCACGCAGCGCAGGATCAGTGATACGAATAATTGAACTGCACTGTAAAAAACTCGAACTGGACGTCGCCTGAGCGCTGGCGATAATCGCTTCGCGCTGCGCCTGGGTAATAGGCTTATCGGTAAAGTGACGGATAGAACGATGGGCGCACAGCAGTTCAATGGTTGGTGTCATCAAAATCATCTCTAAGATAAACAAGACTGCCAGTATAGGACAACCCACCAGCAGCGCGGTAACTGTTACTTGCCAAGCGGTTCCCCTCTGCTACGACGGGCGGTCTTAAAGATATTGCGGATAAAAAAACAGCCTAATGCGCCAATTTCACACCAGAAGACAGCGCTAAACAACCATGCCATCTCCTGCCAGAACGGCCTCACCGGGGTAATATTATGATGAATCAATAGATAACAGAATGGCACAGCCAACACCGCCCCCACCAGCGGCAAAATAACTAACAGGCGGTGCAAAAAAAGAGCGCTGATAATACCAGGCAGGGTAAAGAGCAACAGCCCGAATTCGGGACGCGCGGGCGCATGGTTAACGCCCCTCATATTGCAGACCAGAGAAAGGCAAACCATCACAAAAAGTAAAAAGCAGCAAACAACGCCGAGTATATTTCGTCTATTATTCAAACAATCCTCCTGGCATCTTCTCTATCACAACCCCAACGCGTTCTATTGAACGTCCGGAAAGATAAAGCTTTGTGGCAAATCCATGCCGAAAAAAGCACCCGCTTGAATACGCTATTCTTACTAGCCGTTGACTGCTATTCAGACTAAACTAGCGAACTGATTTTGTTTCATGCGGAAATAGCTGTGTTACTGCGCTTTTTTACGCCAGCGTCTGCATAAAACACTAGCTCAAATAACCCTCTATTTCAACAGCTTACAAGTAAACAAGAAGTTAGACTCCGTGAATATAAACGTCGCAAATTTGTTAAACGGGAATTACATACTGTTATTATTTGTCGTACTGGCACTTGGACTCTGTCTCGGTAAATTACGCCTGGGCTCAGTACAACTTGGTAATTCCATTGGCGTCTTGGTTGTTTCGTTATTATTGGGTCAGCAAAATTTCAGCATCAACACCGATGCACTTAATCTGGGCTTTATGCTGTTTATTTTTTGTGTGGGTGTTGAAGCGGGTCCCAATTTTTTTTCCATTTTCTTTCGCGATGGTAAGAATTATCTGATGCTGGCGCTGGTACTGGTCGGCAGCGCACTGTTGTTAGCGCTTGGCCTCGGTAAATTATTCGGCTGGGATATCGGACTGACTGCCGGGATGTTGGCAGGCTCGATGACATCCACGCCGGTGCTGGTAGGCGCAGGTGATACGCTGCGCCATTCCGGAATAGAAAGCGCCCAGCTCTCCTCGGCGCTGGATAATCTCAGTCTTGGCTACGCGTTAACTTATTTAATTGGGCTGGTGAGCTTAATCTTCGGTGCGCGCTACCTGCCAAAACTTCAGCATCAGGATCTCCAGACCAGTGCCCAGCAAATCGCCCGTGAGCGCGGGCTGGATACTGACGCACAACGCAAGGTATACCTGCCGGTGATCCGCGCCTATCGCGTGGGGCCAGAGCTGGTCGCATGGGCCGATGGCAAAAATCTGCGAGAGTTGGGCATTTATCGCCAGACCGGCTGCTATATCGAACGTATCCGCCGTAACGGGATCCTTGCTACCCCCGATGGCGATGCGGTGTTGCAGATGGGGGATGAAATCTCCCTGGTGGGCTATCCCGATGCCCATGCTCGTCTCGATCCGAGCTTCCGTAACGGTAAAGAGGTGTTTGACCGCGATCTGCTGGACATGCGTATCGTCACCGAAGAAGTGGTAGTGAAGAACCACAACGTGGTAGGACGCCGCCTGGCGCAGTTAAAACTGACCGATCACGGCTGCTTCCTTAACCGGGTGATCCGTAGCCAGATTGAGATGCCGATCGACGATAATATTGTGCTTAATAAAGGAGATGTTTTACAGGTTAGCGGCGATGCGCGCCGGGTTAAAACCATTGCCGATCGCATCGGCTTTATCTCTATTCATAGCCAGGTCACCGATCTCCTCGCCTTCTGCGCCTTCTTTATTGTGGGTTTGATGATAGGCATGATCACATTCCAGTTCAGCTCATTTAGTTTTGGCATCGGCAACGCTGCCGGGCTGTTATTTGCCGGAATCATGCTTGGCTTCTTACGTGCCAACCACCCGACCTTTGGCTATATCCCGCAGGGCGCGCTGATCATGGTCAAAGAGTTTGGTCTGATGGTGTTTATGGCCGGGGTAGGTTTAAGCGCCGGGAGCGGCATCAGTAATGGTCTTGGCGCGGTGGGTGGTCAAATGCTGGTTGCCGGCTTGATTGTCAGTCTCGTTCCGGTGTTAATCTGCTTCCTGTTTGGCGCTTATGTGCTGAAAATGAACCGCGCACTGCTGTTTGGCGCCATGATGGGTGCCCGTACCTGCGCCCCGGCAATGGAGATTATTAGCGATGCCGCGCGGAGTAATATTCCAGCTCTGGGATACGCTGGCACCTACGCCATTGCCAACGTGTTACTTACACTGGCAGGCTCCTTAATCATTATCATCTGGCCTGGTTTAGGATAAATCTGAAGATAAAAACTATTTCGTTTATACACAGAACTTTTTTATAGGATGGCAGTCATAACTAGTGCCACTGCTTTTCTTTGATGTCCCCAATTTGTGGAGCCCATCAACCCCGCCATCTTGGTTCAAGGTTGATGGGTTTTTTGTTGCCTTGATTTTGAGTCAATTAAAATAAGGTAGTTGATGGTGTTGCCACTTGTGCATAGCGGCAAAATGAAGACACAAAAAACTCACTTCGCCTTTCCTTTCAACCTGTCAGATAGATAGATAATCAAGCAAATCAGCACGAAACAGCCTACAAACCCGCTCAGTTTCAGCAACCATCCATCCAGAACAACCAGACAAGCAAAAGCAGCGATAGAGAAGATGCCAGTACCAAAGGCGTCGAACAGATTGACTGCATGTATCCATATTTTTTTCGGAACATTATTTTGCGAGGATTTTGCAGATTTCATTCTGTATCCCTTTACACTGCATTGGGTGGCTGTGAATGTACATAAGGTAAGGCTCTAACGGCTTTTCGACGAGGAAATAAACCATGTCCAGATTCATAGGCGATACTTTCATATAAGTCGAAGCATACTTTTGCCCCATTCTGCGGGATGCTCTGGCCGCTTCTTCAATAATGCCCTGAATCATAATCACATTGAATGTAAGCGTTGATGCGCCACGTAAAAGATATCCCCCGAGCTGGGATGTTTTCACTCGCGCAATCATCTTATCCGCTAAAAGTCTGGTCAGATAAAATTGTGCCCCTGTGCGGCTTCCCAGTTTCGCATCTGAATATCCTATTTTATCGTTTATCACTTTCTTTCCGTTTTCATCTAATTTTGAATAAAAATCAGTGATAACAATAGTGATCAGTTGTCTGATCGGTTCTTCATTTGATATCAGTCCCTTGAATACTCTCATGAAACGTTCCGTTTCATATTCATTTCGTGCTTTCAAGTCTCGTCCTAAGAGCCCTGATCCTTCAAATGTTCTGACCCCTGATAGATAGAGTCCCTCAGGGATTGATGCCAGACCATCAATAATCCCCTGTGCTATCAATTTTGCGTCCATAAAATCTATCTTACGAAATATGAGATGATGAAAGGTTAATCAAAACGCTAAACTCTTACCAGCCCGGTGCTTTTCACTTTAGGAGTATTCTTACCTGAATATGGCTATTAGAATAACCATAGTCATTAAAAGGTAATGCAGCACAAAATATTACAGGACTCTGCTTAAGTATCGGTTTGGGCATGTAGAAAGGCCACAGCTCTTAAAAGGACAGTTCGAGCTATTCTGAAAATTCATCGAAATAATCTTGCTTGTGATTTGTTAATGCTACCGACGGATGAGGCTATCCCCTTCCTTTCAGGTAGATGTTAGCTAGATATTAACTGACCCAGCCGGGCACAGCGGGCTGAGCGTGCGCAAACAGTTCGCCACTAAAGGCGAACCACTGGCTTTTGAACGCCACACGATGGATGAGGCTGAAGCTAAGCCCTGGCTGGGTGAATCGGTAAACCGTCGAACTCTGAAAGACGTGGTTGAACTTTGGTTAAAAATGCACGGCAAATCCCTCACCACAGGCGAGCATGTTTACAACAAGCTGGTCCTAATAGTCGATGCACTCGGAAACCCTCTCGCTACTGATCTCAGCTTGAAATTATTCGCGCATTACCGTCACAAGCGTCTGACAAGTAAAATATACTTAGCGAGAAGTGGAAGAAAGGTGCCAGCCCGGTAACTATCAATCTGGAGCAACGCTATCTGAGCAGCGTATTTAGCGAGCTGGCCCGCCTTGAAGAATGGACAGCACCAAACCCGCTGGAAAGCATGCGCAAGTTCACTATTGCCGAAAAGGAAATGGCCTGGCTAACGCATGAACAGATCACAGCGCTTCTGTACGACTGCCAGCGCCAAAGCGCCCTACTCGTTTTGGTCGTTAAAATCTGCCTAAGTAGCGGAGCACACTGGCGCGAAGCTGTGAATCTCACTCGTTCCCAGGTCCCTAAGTACCGAATCACTTTCGTCAGGACCAAAGGCACAAAGAACCGCAGTATTCCTATCAGCAAAAAGCTATACGAAGAAATCATTACCCTGGACGGCTTCAAGTTTTTTACTGACTGCTACTTTCAGTTTTTATCAGTGATGGATAAAACCTCCAACGTGCTCCCACGCGGGCAACTTACGCACGTTCTGCGCCATACATTTGCAGCACACTTTATGATGTCCGGCGGAAACATCCTTGCGCTCCCAAAAATCATAGGACATCACGACATAAAAATGACCATGCGCTATGCACATCTAGCACCTGATCACCTTGAAACGGCTCTGCGCTTCAACCCATTAGCGGTAATGTCCTCTAGCCTAGTAGAGCAAGGGATGATAAGGTCATAAGTTATTCATAACCCATTGATAAAAGGCAGTTTCATATGATTAAATTCATTAATAAACTTGGTCATGTCCCAATACATGACTTTGGTTTTAATATCATGTTATTACATGGTTTTATCAACCAAACTGAAGCTTCAATTAGAGATAGTATAACTAAATATGAAGTTGAAGGACCTGAGACATTTGTAATTGAAGATTATCCCGAAGATGATATTTATATATCCATCGATAGCTACATGGGAATTGATGACCAATCTGTAAATCTTGATGACATATTCAAAAGATACTATCCAAGCATCATGAGACGTTCTGCTTTATTAACAATTGTTGGTCTATTAGAGCACGAAGTCGAAAAGTTCTGTATCAGTTACTCGAAAAGAAATACAACGAACATCAGCCTTAACGACTTAAAAGGAATGGGCTTTGAAAGAGGACATCGGTTTATTAAAAAGGTTGTTGGCTTACGTAATTCTAAAGCCTTTCCTGAAATAACTAAAATTATAAAATTAAGGAATTCCTGTGCTCATAATGACGCTCGTTTAGTTAGTAATGACAACCAAGAGATTCAAGAAATCGTAAAACTTCTCGATCAGCACCCTGATCTTCTTGAGAGGGATGGGAACCAGGTACTTTTCAATGAAGGTGCCCTTGTGACATTGTTGAGAGTTTTCGAAGATTACATCAAAGAAGTAGAAGCTCATATTAGTCCACTCCGCCAGGCAAAAAAGCTTTTTCCTTAGTGGCGACAAAGTGGCGACAGCGGTTGGTAATACCCCGTAATCGTCACTTCTCACCACCAAACTAACTTATTGATTATTTTACAAGTCGTTGTTTTTACTAACCCGTGTACATAAATGTTTTTTGTTGCCTGAAATCCAATTGCAACACCATCCGGCTAGAATGGCTGGCCCTACTCCGCCTCCCCTGCAATACGTCCCACCATAATACGAATCGCTTCGCGGCTCAGGGGTTGCTTGTCGGTTACAACATGGAGCGTCATCCCTTCAATAAACGCATCCAGTGCACGGGCGGTCGGCGGATCAAACCAATGTTCAAGCGTGCTCTGGCTTGTGAGCATCCAGTTCTGCATCACGTTTTTTAATACTGGTTGGCGGCTCATAAATGCATAGAGTTGATACATCAACTCCATATTCCGCGCTGTCGTCAGTTGCTTGCTGTAAATCAGTTCGGTTATTGCATCGCAGGCACGCTGCGGCGTGTCAACACCGGTAAAAAAGGTCAGATACTGTGCCGACATCTGCTGCGTAAAGCGGCTGAATGCCTCCTCCAGCAGTGCATCAATTCCGGTAAAGTAGTAAGTCATCGAGCCCAACGGCACATCCGCGCACCGGGCAATTTTACGGTGCGTCACCGCCTGAATACCATGTTCAGCGATGGTTTCCAGCGTGGCCTGCAGAATGCGTTCACGCCGTTGCGGATCATTGGGTCGTCTGGTCATTTTCTCTCACCTTCGTTTATGTACAAATGTACACTTTCTTGCTAGTGTTGTCTCAACTTTTCCTTACTGTTCGCTATGACCTTATGAATGCAATCGCGTCCCGCACCGCTCTGCGCCACCGTTTATGGGCACTCTTTACCTTCTTCTTTCTACCCGGTTTGCTCATGGCTTCGTGGGCCACGCGAACCCCGGCTATCCGCGATATTCTGTCGGTTTCTATCGCCGAAATGGGCGCAGTGCTGTTTGGCCTCTCTATCGGCTCAATGAGCGGTATCCTCTCTTCCGGTTGGCTGGTCAAGCGTTACGGAGCGCGCAAGGTCATCCGCGCTACCATGACATTCTCGGTCATTGGCATGATGCTGCTGAGCCTCGCCCTGTGGTTTGCCTCCCCCTTGCTCTTTGCCGTTGGCCTGGCCATTTTTGGTGGTAGCCTCGGCGCAGGCGAAGTGGCAATGAACATCGAAGGGGCAGTGGTAGAGCGAGAGATGAACAAAACAGTGCTACCCATGATGCACGGCTTTTATAGTCTGGGGACACTGGCAGGAGCAGGCCTCGGTATGGCCTTAACGGCATTCGGCATCGCGGCCAGTGTGCACATTCTTCTGGCGGCACTTGTGGCTATCGTGCCAATTATGCTGGCGATCGCCGCTATTCCTGATGGTACTGGACAGGATTCCGCGCAGGACAAAGCAAAGGGAAAAATCGGGACACCATTCTGGCGAGATTACCAATTGTTATTGATTGGCGTTGTGGTACTGGCGATGGCCTTTGCTGAAGGTTCCGCTAACGACTGGCTGCCACTATTAATGGTTGACGGTCACGGCTTTAGCCCCACTTCCGGCTCGCTGATCTATGCCGGTTTTACTCTGGGCATGACCGTCGGACGCTTTACCGGCGGCTGGTTTATTGATCGCTACAGTCGTGTAACGGTAGTTCGTGCCAGCGCACTGATGGGCGCGCTGGGTATTGCGCTAATTATTTTTGTCGACAGTGCCTGGGTGGCCGGTGTATCGGTGATTTTATGGGGTCTTGGGGCGTCGCTGGGTTTCCCGTTGACCATCTCCGCCGCCAGCGATACCGGCCCGGATGCGCCGACGCGCGTAAGCGTAGTGGCAACGACGGGGTACCTGGCCTTCCTGGTTGGCCCGCCGTTGCTCGGCTTCCTTGGTGAGCACTATGGCCTGCGTAGCGCAATGCTGGTGGTGCTGGGCCTGGTGTTGATTGCCGCACTGGTTGCTCGTGCGGTTGCCAAACCAGAAACGGAAGCACAAGCGGCAAACAGCTAAGCTCTGGCGGCATCGCTCTACGGATGCCGCCTTAGCCTTCCAGCGAGCTACCTACGCGTTTATCTCGCAAAAAAGCCATCATCAAACCCAGCCATATCAGGCCATTAAGCAGATTGAACACGCTGAACAGGCCATTGCCGCCCACCAGCCAGGTGTGCTTACTGATTTCGATGCCGACGGTAAAAATCAGCATCTGCAACATTCCCATCGCAGCCGATACTGTCCCTTTACTCATATCGCTGGCAAACAGGGTTAAACGCACCAGTCCGGCATTCGCCAGACCAATGCCGAAAGCATAAATACTCAGCCCGACAGTCATCCATAAATAGGCATGTGAGGAAGCGAGGGTCGCGACTGCCGCCAGCAGCAAACCAATGACGATCGGCCAACCGCCAACAATAATGAGTGCGCGTACAGTACGCCGTGCAGTCAGACGAGCCAGAACCAGATTCCCGGCGATCAAGGCACCGAAGATCGGCACCTGCAACAACCCGTACTGGTAGCTACTGAGTTGCTCCCCGCTAATAATGATAATGGGCGACTGGGCGATCCAGGCCAGTAACGGCAGGCTGACAAAACCGACGGCCAGGGCACCGGCGACAAAACGCAGATTTTTCATTACCAACGCGTAATCGTGCCATAGCGCCTTAAATGAAAGCTTTTCACCTAACCGGGTAGCTGTTTCGGGCATTGCCCGCTGTAAGCCAAAGAAAGAGATTGCGGCCAGCAGGGCGAACAATACAAACATCCCTTGCCAGGGCGCGGCATGCACCCATGCGGCCCCCACCAACGGACCCAGCAATGGCGCAATCAAGGCCACATTGGCCATCAGCGCAGTGATCTTGATACACACGGCCTCTTCAAAGGATTCCTGAATCGCCGCGTACCCCACCGCACCAATAAAACAGAGGCTTATCCCCTGTAAAAAACGCAACAGGGTAAATTGTTCGATGTTCTGTACCAGTAAAGTAGCAAGACAAGTGACAATGAACCACACGACCCCGGTCAGCATTACCGGGCGACGACCAATACGGTCCGACAGCGGCCCGAGCAACCACTGTAAAAATATGCCGCCCGCAAGATAAGCGGTCATGGATGTCGGCACCCATTCAATACCCGCGTTGTACTGCGCCACTACCGTCAGCATACCGGGTTGAATCATATCGTTGGCGATATAAGTGGAAAACTCATAGAGCACCAGGCAGAGGGGAAATAACAGCGCCCGTCGACCCAGGCGTTGACCAGAAAGGGAATGGTTTTGCATATTGTCTCTTCATCCTTGGAAAAATCGCGCCGAGTGTAATCAAAGCCCGTCGCTGGCGATAGCCAATTTTCCATCGATTAGCGAAAGAGACAGATTTATCTTCTTACCTCAGCATTTCTTAATCCTTGACGGATTAACCTGTCCCTCACTTCAGAATAGTCCAACTCTGAAGCCACCCAGATAAAATCACTTTACCGTTTACCGCGTCACTTTTAAGGTGAGCCCTTTCATCTTTTGCCGCGTATTTAATTAAAGAGTCATAAAAGTATGTTAGAGAGCCTGAATTACACGTTCTACTACTGGATTAACGCGACGCCTGACTCTCCTCACTGGTTGCTTACACTGGCTGGTTTTTTCGCCAGGGATTTGATTAGTATTGTGCCGTTACTGGCCGCGGCTCTCTGGTTGTGGGGACCACGTGAGCAGTTAACGGCCCAGCGCCAGTTGGTGATAAAGATAACACTGGCAATTGTCGTGAGCCTGACAATCTCATGGACTATGGGGCACATCTTCCCGCACGATCGTCCGTTTGTTGATCACGTCGGTTATCACTTTTTACCTCACGCGGCAGATGACTCTTTCCCCAGCGATCATGGCACCGTTATCTTTACCTTCGCCGTGGCTTTTCTTGCCTGGCACCGCCTGTGGTCTGGTGCTCTGCTGATGGTAGCGGGTCTGGCGATTGCCTGGTCGCGTGTTTACCTTGGCGTACACTGGCCGCTGGATATGGTTGGCGGGTTGCTGGTCGGTATCAGCGGTTGTCTGAGCGCGCAGATGCTCTGGCAGTGGTTTGGTGACACATTGTACCGCACGTTGCAGCAGCTCTACCGCCTCTGCTTTGCTCTGCCAATCCGACGTGGTTGGGTACGTGACTAAGATCAATGGCAAAGGTAAGATAAACGCCCCGCTTGATGGTGGGGCTTTATTTTATCAGAGGAAATATGGAAACAAGACGCGACGAACGGATCGGCCAACTGCTGGCGGCGCTGAAGCGCAGTGACAAGCTGCATCTGAAAGAAGCAGCGGCGCTGCTTGGCGTATCGGAAATGACCATTCGTCGCGACCTCAGCACCGAGAGCGCACCGGTTGTGCTGTTGGGTGGCTATATCGTGCTGGAGCCCCGTTCCGCCAGCCATTATTTGTTAAGCGATCAGAAAACCAGGTTGGTTGAAGAGAAACGCCGCGCCGGGGCGTTGGCCGCAGGCTTGCTACAAGCGCACCAAATGGCATTCTTTGATTGCGGAACCACTACGCCGTGGATCATTGAAGCACTTGCCGATGATTTGCCTTTTACTGGCATCTGTTACTCATTAAATACTTTTCTGGCGCTGCAGGAAAAACCGTTATGTCGCGCGATCCTGTGCGGCGGTGAGTTTCATGCCAGCAATGCTATTTTTAAGCCGCTAAATTTTAAAGAAACACTCAATAATTTATGCCCGGATATCGCCTTTTACTCCGCGGCAGGAGTACATGCGCAACAGGGCGCAACCTGTTTTAATCTGGAGGAGTTGCCAGTGAAACACTGGGCGATGTCCAGCGCCCAGTATCATGTGCTGGTGGTTGATCACAGTAAATTCGACAAGGTGCGCCCGGCCTGCATGGGCGCTCTCACTAATTTTAATGCCATCGCCAGCGATCGCCGCCCGGATGACGCGCTAGCGGCATTGGCTAAAGCACACCAGATTAAGCTACTGTATTGATCCGCATCAGGAGAACCAGCTACCAAACCACTGATGGAATTTTAGCAATACGAAATCCCATATTCTGCCGAAAAATCCGGCCTCTTCCACGGCTTCCATAACCACCAGTGGGCGCTGTTCAATGGTTTTGCCATTGAGTTGAAAATCGATGGTGCCCACAACCTGTCCTTTTGCCAACGGTGCTTCCAGCTCCGGCTGGGACAAAGTGTAACTTGCTTTCAGACCTTTGAGCTGCCCCTTTGGAATCGTTATCGCGCCGCTATCACCCGCGCCGAGCTTTGCTTCCTTCGTACTGCCAAACCATACGCGTTGATTAACAAAGGCCGCGTCCGGTTTAATTGGTGAAACAGTTTCAAAGAAACGGAACCCCCAGGTGAGTAATTTTTCTGATTCATTAAAGCGCACGCGGTCATTTTTTGCCCCTAAAACGACAGAGATCAACCGCATGTCGCCCTGCGTCGCAGAGGCCACCAGATTGTAACCCGCGCCATTGGTGGTGCCGGTCTTCATCCCGTCGACGTTAAGGTTGCTACTCCATAGCAGCCGATTGCGGTTCGGCTGGCGAATATTATTGAAGGTAAATTCCTTCTCTTTATGAATCGCATACTCATCTGGCACATCGCGGATTAGCGCCTTGCCCAACAGGGCCATATCACGGGCGGTACTGAACTGCCCCGGCGCATCCAGGCCGTGCACTGTTTTAAAAGTGGTATTGCTCAACCCCAATTTTTGCGCATAGCTATTCATCAGGCTGAGGAAAGAGTCCTGGCTACCGGCGACATAATCGGCAATCGCAATGCTGGCATCGTTACCTGACTGGATAATCACCCCTTTATTGAGATCGGCGACCGAGACTTGATCCCCCGGTTTCAGGAACATCAATGAAGATCCGCGTAGCTGTGGATTACCGGTAGCCCATGCATCCTTTCCGACAGTCACGGTATCTGTCAGATGAATTTTTCCCGCTTTCAGCGCCTGGCCAACGACATAGCTGGTCATCAGTTTTGTCAGGCTCGCCGGATCAAGCTTTTCGTCGGCATTCCCTTCTGCCAGCACTTTACCACTGGCATAGTCCATCAGGATCCACACCCGGGCATCTATGGCCGGCGCCCCTGGCGTTTGTTCAACCGCGTAAAGAGAAGGAGAAAAGAGCATCAACAAGGCAGAGCCTGCTGCCAGGCCGCAAAGGGATAAAGAGAAATTCTTCATATAGACCACCCGGGTATCCATTCTAAAAAGGTCACAACACCGTGCCGCAACAAATGGTGAGTAATAGCGTACAAACGGAGCAAAAAAAACCATCGCTTGGTAAAGTTATTAAAGTTTATACATACACAACCAGCCATACTCGTTTTATCAGATTGCAGGCTCATACACTTTCCGCCACTATAATTGGCGATAAGACAGACAATGGCGGGGAAAAAATGATTACGTTATGGGGCAGAAATAACTCGACCAACGTGAAAAAAGTACGCTGGTTGCTGGATGAGCTGGAATTGCCATATGAGCATATTATGGCAGGCAGAGAGTTTGGGCTGAATCACGACCCGGCATATCTCAAGATGAATCCGAATGGCCTGGTGCCATTGCTACGGGATGATAATACCGGGGTCATCTTGTGGGAGTCGAATACAATCGTCCGTTACCTCGCCGCCCAGTATGGGCAGCGTTGTCTGTGGATTGATGCTCCTGCTGAGCGTGCGCAAGGTGAAAAATGGATGGATTGGGCGCTCAGTACGCTGGCCCCGAAACACACCACTGTGCTTTGGGGACTGGTACGAACGCCGCCTGAGCAACGGGACAACGCGGCCATAGAAGCAGGCAAGCAAGAACTCGACCACCTGTTTGACATGCTGGATAATGCGCTGGTAAACCAGACGTGGCTCTCAGGCGAAGCATTCGGTTGCGGTGATATCGCCGTCGGCCCCTTCATTTACAACCTTTATAATATTCCCGGTCTGGACTGGCGACCGCGCGCAAATCTGCAACGCTGGTATCAGCAATTATGCGAGCGCCCGGCGTTTCGCAACACCGTAATGATCCCGGTAACCTGAATTCGCTGCGCGCCGTAAAGGCGCGCTTTCTTATTGCAGCGGGCTGACCTTCCAGAGTTCACCATCCGAGGCATCCGTCAGGACATAGAGATAACCATCCGGCCCAACACGCACATCACGGATACGCTGGTTCCGTTCCCCAAGAATGCGACCGTCCTCGCTGACTTTATCACCGTTCACGCTCATCACAATCACATCGCTATCTTTTAGTGCGCCAATGAAAAGTTTATTTTTCCATTGAGGGAAAACGTGTGAATTATAGAAAGCCATACCGCTTATCGCTGGCGAATTTTTCCAGTAGAAGATTGGCTGCTCAGTGCCGGGGACGATTTCACCTTTCGCTTCGGGAATTTTTAACCCGCTATAGTTAATGCCCCAGGTGGCAATCGGCCAGCCATAGTTCTTGCCTTTTTGCGGGATATTAATTTCATCGCCGCCGCGCGGTCCATGTTCATGGAGCCACAACGCATTGCTCCAGGGGTTGATCGCCATTCCTTGCGGGTTGCGAATGCCATATGACCAGATTTCTGGCCGTGCTCCCGCCTTGTCGACAAAAGGATTATCTGGCGGCACTTTTCCCTGGTCCGTCAGGCGCACCAGCTTGCCCTGTAACTTATCCAGCTCCTGTGCGGTTGGTCGTTGATTATTTTCCCCCAACCCTATCCATAGATACCCTTTACCGTCAAATACCAGCCGGCCACCAAAATGGTTACCCACTGATAGCTTCGGCTGTTGACGAAACACCGTCTGGAAATCCTCAATGCGGTTAAGATCTTCGCTAAGACGCCCATAACCGACCGCCGTTCCCGCTTTATCATCAACGTCAGCTTCTGCGTAACTCAGCCATATCCGCCGTGACTGGGGGAAATCTGGCGCCAGCGCCACATCCAGTAAACCGCCTTGTCCGTGTGCCCACACTTTGGGCACACCGCTAATGGGATCGGACAGGCCTTGATCCTGTTGCCAGTGGCGTAACTGACCACCGCGTAAGGTGATAAGTACACCTTGATTATGCGGTAAAAAGGCCAGCGCCCATGGGTGGTCAAGTTTGGTTTGTAATACCTCGACTTTCACCGGTGCAGGTGCCGCCAGCAAAGCTGGGGATAGCAACAAAGCAGAAAGGAGTAGTAAGGGAGTGCGGCGCATTGGTCGCTCCTCTATACAGTTAAGGGTCTGCATAAAGGTTAGCCAGCACGCCGCCTGGGTGGATCGCTTTTTACAAAAGCTTAAAGTTATGCCTCTTCAAGCGGTGAGTGTTCACTCAGATAATGGATAGAGTAATCCAGTGCATTCAGCGAACGTTCCAGCTGATCAACATTCACCGTGATATAAGTCGGGCAATCCTGCCGTCCACCCATCATGCAAACTGCTGCCGTGGAAAGTGCCTCTCCTGCACGCCTGATTGCGCCGCGTGCGTCGTTATCCGCCAGTTCATCCAGCCTTTCACCTTTATCGCGAATCTCTTTCGCCAACGCAAAATAGCTTTCACGCAGCCGATCATTTTCGCTGGTAGACACATAGCCCTGTGCTTTACGCCGTTGAACATAGGCCACAAGGTCGATTCTGGCAGCGATCAATTTATACAGCAGACGACGAGTTATTTCATCAATAGTCATACCCTCTTCCCCCTTGTTAGCCAATATGCATTCTCAGCATAGTTCATTTTACGTACTGATGTATGTGCTCAATGAATAAATAATACCGAGCAAAATCAGGGGTGATTTTTAGTATTCCCTGCTTGTTGTTTGAAGGATAAATAAAAGAAATAGTTAAATGCAAATCAATGCCGGAGGATATATGGTACATGTTTCATCCACTGATAAAACTGTTGATTCTGCGCACTCCTCTCGCTTATCAACTCATAATTGCGAGCATTCTGTTCTGATAGAGAATATCAGCACGGCACGTTACTCGTTAGTTCCACTGAATAGACAGCCAACATCAAACCTGGCGCGGCGCGTATGGGGATGGTTAAGCGATAACATTAAGAGGGCAACAAAACAAACCACGCCTGAGGAGGTTGCGTTACAGCAGGTCTGTAGCCGGGGTCGGGCTATACGGCAAGTTGCAGAAGGCCTCTACGAACAGAATTTACAACAACATTCTCCTGGCGAGTGTCAATTATCACCATCGAGCTGGGCCCTGTTGATATCAACCGGCGCAGTATTGATGTCCACAGTAGGCGGAGCATTCGCCTATTATCGCTGGCGAACCTGTCCGGAAAATAGTATGCCTGCGGGAAATGGCACAATTCCAGGTAATACAGGCGAAATGTCCTCGTTTGGTGCTTTCGGACGGCCATTTCCCATGGCCGAAGCTTCAATTGAATCTAAAAATGGGTATAAACCTCATCACAAACGAAAAACCGCTAATGATATTAATGGGGTAGATAACAGCGAGAAAAAGAAATGCGCGCAATATTTCTCCGGCAGCAAAGAGGGTAATTACAAAAAAAAAGATGCTGCTTGCGCTGATAAACCATTTACGTATCAATTTACTAACACTCAACCTTTACCAGCCTGCAACTCTCCTGAGACGAAAATAAAATGCGAGCAGGCGGCTATGGGTAATCTTCCTGCAAGACAAGTGATAGCCGATAACGGTGATTCCTGTCTTTGCCCTCCCCCCGTACCATTTCTATCTACCAGCAAAACAGCCACAGCAGATGTCGCGACTATAACTATTCCAACTACACCTAAAGACACTATTATTATACGTAAACGAGGCGGCATGGCATTCCTGCCACCCAACGAAAAAGGCAAATCCGGCCATAATCCTGCACAGGCGACATCAACAACGGAACCTCCTGCTGACGAAGTTATCATCAGACGATTATTTAATACTGACTGTATGGAAGTACGTAATAATATGGGCTTTTCCGATTGGGTGATGGCCGCAGGCGATGCTTTAAAATCACCAATTAAGGCCCTGGGGAAAGAGATTCAGATCTTGCATTCTCATAATCAAGGGGAAGGTTGCCCCCCAGCAGAAAGCATGCAAGAGCTCGACAAATATACTGAAGCATTTGATGCAGTCGTCTATTCTATACTGGGCCTTATTCCACACATGCGTATTGTGAATATCTTACAGTCTCTCATTAGCCCTGCGATGACGATGATTGCTAAAGAGATGAAAGGAATACCTACCAATATCTCAGAGTTTGTGAATCTAAATGATCAGATAATATCGCTACTGAGACCAACAATTCCCACTCTCACTGCAGATGAACAATTTTCACTCTACCGTGAACGTCCCGTAGATAAAGATATTGCTGGTGCCACTGAAAATTCAATCTTAACAAGGCGTTATTCTTATCAAAATGGCATGCCAGTAATAAAGATTGATGAGGACAGCAAATATTATCCCTTACATGAAACTTCTGCTGGTGCCCCTTATATTTTTGACGATGAAGATCGCTTTCGCCATGTCTACTTTGAAGCTAATGATGGTTGGTGGGAATTGATAAATGAAAAAAACAATCAACTTTACTCAAAAGACAATATCGAAAACACCGAAAAATATGGCATTCATATACCTATTCTCCATAAAGATGCCACCATGGAGCCTAACAATATTGATTTTCTCACGATCAAACAACCTGGCAAACCAGATTTATATGGGGTATTTGTCAGAGATAAATTCATTCCGGCTGGGTATGATGTGATTCAAAATCAATTTGTCGCCACCACCGCCTCACCGGAATATATGGAAAAAAGAGTACTCACCTATACACTTGAAGGTTGGGAGTTTGAGCCTCCATCTGTCGAAATGGATAATTATATTAATCTGCTGTTGGAGAGCAATGACAAAGGGTTTAAATATTATCCAGGGCATCGTATCTCCGGCACAGGTTTTCATAATGGTTTATGTGTTAGCAATGCTGAAGGATATTTACTTAAAAGAGATTATAAATATTATAAAGTTATTGAGAAGGAGGATCCGAACACCAAAACGAAAAACTATCATTTAGCTGACTACTCACAGGCAACCATAAAATATGAAAATGAAATTTTTAAGCTAGTAAACTCTGAAGAGATGCTGTTTGCTCTGAGAAACGATGCAATAGAGGAATTACACGCGCCTGATACCAGCTACTTTATGGAAGCTGATTTATTAAGTTATCTTTTAAAATATTCCAAAACCATCTCTGCCAATCCTGCCCGGCGCATACGTGAAGGCTTGTATATTGAAGATGGCGGCAATGCGATATTTATGGTGCATGACTTGAAATTCCCGGTCAGTAAATACACTGACAAAGAGATTTATATCAAAAGGAATACACATCATGACCGTAGCGAAGATATCGTTCTCTGGCTCGATGACGATACCTATGTTCGGGTGCGAGATAAAGAAATCAGCAAGCAAGAGGAGTATACAGAGTTCTCCACATGCCGCGTTCCCCGTTCACCCGGGGTCGAAGCAGAATGCTTACCTGTCACCATAGAAACCGAGTTACATCAGCAATTAATGAAGTATATTGATGAAGAAGCAACCTCTTCCTTCCCCCCATCACCTGAGCGTCTCACCGAGGTAGAAAAGTTTGATACTATGGTCCTCTACGCCGATATTAAAACATCGAAATATTATTTTCACTACGAAGGTGAATATTTCGATGCAAAAATAATTGATGAGCATGATAAAAACAATCCATCCGGCTTGCCTGCATTAAAAATATCAGGCAAAGGGAATTTATTTACTAAAGATAAATTTATCGCCAACATAGTTATACAAAACAAAGAAGATCGCATTGAAATAAAGAAAATGGAAACTTTTCTTGCTGAGAAATTAAATGTTAACAAAAAAATTGCAGAGATCTATTTAAAAAACAGACCGTACCGTTATCTGTCGGAAATCGGCACTGTTGAGGAGTTAGTTGACGCCGCACAGAAAGCGGGAGATAACTACGTTGAAATGCCGAAAAAGGGTATAGGTGATGAAGGTAATGTATTAAACATGGCCTCAAGCTGGGAAGACATCAAAGAGAATCTTTTTCCTCAGCGTATTACACAAGATAATAATTATTCCATTAAGCTATTTAATCTCAACTCCCCCATTAATGAATTAGATGCTTATGAACTTAAGTCTATGAACCATGTAAAAGAAGGATTCAAATACGCAAAAAATAAAATACTCCCGGTTGTTTATAATTGCATGGATCTTGATCATTCGTTCTGGCAGGATCTGCTTTATTATTCATCCTATATCTTTAAAAATCCCAGCATTGAATTCAATGCCAATATTGCTCGCTCATTTGGTAAACGCTTACAAAGAAGCCTCAAGGCACTGGAAGAGGATAAAATAATATTGGCAACGGCCACCCATACTAGCGATGAAGCCGCAGTTCTGGAAAATTCAGACTCGCAGCTTACCCTTGATGAGAAAGCGAGCGGGGATATCGCGTTTATGTCCACTGATGATGAAGGAAAAATATATATCAATATTGATAAATTAGATCTCAATGATCCGACTCAGTTAATTCACGCCATTATTCAAACCGCGTTTAACTCCAAAGGGATGACCACCAGCTACTTCAAAATCCAGGCAAAAGATGGGCTCTTTCCTCCAGTGATGGATGCCATCAATGGCATGACTAAGCAGATTGAGTCGCAAAGTATGGCGCCAACCCAGGCAAGTAAACTATTCGACTTAAGCGCAAGATATTTAAAAAACATTCCAACATATGACCGAAAAATAAATACGGTATTAAATAAAGATAAATTCGCCTATTTAGCCAGGAATGATTCCGGATATCTTGCACATCTTATCCTTAATTCTGCGGATTTCCTTACATTACTCACAGAAGATATTTACTATCTGCAAAGCCTTTACCAAAAGGAGTTATCCATAGCCGATCCCTGGTTGCAAAAATACAAAAAATTACGTTATCCTGCCGATAGTCACCCAATACAATCTATGAGTACATCAACCATAGATATTGCTAAGTTAACTAAAAAACAATCCCGTGATTTAAGTATTTCCGAAGTAGGTGGCAAAGTCGGTATTTTTTATACCAACTCCGGCCTGGATCTTCTTATCAAATCAGATGATGGATATTATCCAGTTGAGTTTGTTGGCAAGAGCAATCGTATTATTTTTGTTGGTGCCCCAGGAGAAGCCCGTCAAGCTTATTATTATAACCCTTCTAACGGTGAGATTAAGCCGATTGAAAACGACTCTGCCTTCAATAAACAGTTGACCTATAACCGGGCATTAGATTTATATGAGAGCAAGGATCTTAAAACCAACAATATTTCAGTCCTAAAATATGACGGGGGCGAAGAACGGCTAATAGATACCGGCGGTATACGTATAATACCGATGATAAATAAAGTTATTAAGCTTGAATTCGCCGATTTTGATATCTTTTTCCCCCATACTGCCTCCCAGGAAGTTTATCTGGCCGCCCATGGCAGTCATCTTTTGAAATTGGCGAAGAAAAGTATTCCCCCTAACGTAGATGTCCATTTTTATACACGCCGGGGTAAAATCCTTCACGGCCATATGGATGATATAGAGGAGCTGGTCAAAGGTACTTTCCCCGTTACTGAAACGGTCACCGGAGGTCAGTCTTTAGAAGAGTATGAGATTAGGCTGGATGAGCATTCCCAAATAAATTATCACCAACTCACGGGAGAATCAGCCCGAAACTTGATACGGTTAAAACCCCATGTAAAAGTGAAATCTACTGATATAATCACCGCCGTAGCGAAGTTATTTCCCGATCAAAAAGTAGATCTCCATCTATATATGTGCCGCAGCTTTTAATTGCACCTTGTCGCATTAAGCGACAAGGGCCTTTTGTTTATGCTGAAAATAGCTGGTGACACTTTCCTCTTTCCTTTAAGGGAGAGTTTTTTCAATCTCCTTCTTACTTTTCCTATAAATTTTCTGGCGATCTCTGTACAATCCTTGCCCTGAATATCCTATAACTGATTATTTTTTGAACTATGAGCAATGTAAACCTGCAGCCGAAAATTGGCTTTGTCTCACTTGGCTGCCCGAAAAACCTCGTGGATTCCGAACGAATCCTTACCGAGTTACGTACTGAAGGCTACGACGTTGTACCCAGCTACGATGATGCCGATATGGTGATTGTTAATACCTGCGGCTTTATTGACAGCGCCGTGCAAGAGTCACTGGAAGCCATCGGCGAGGCGCTTAATGAAAACGGTAAAGTGATTGTTACCGGTTGTCTGGGTGCAAAAGAGGATCAAATTCGGGAAGTTCATCCGAAGGTACTGGAGATCACTGGCCCTCACAGCTATGAACAAGTGCTTGCTCATGTTCACCACTATGTTCCCAAACCGCAGCATAACCCCTTTCTTAGCCTGGTGCCGGAACAGGGCGTTAAGCTGACGCCGCGCCATTATGCTTACCTGAAAATTTCTGAAGGCTGCAACCATCGCTGCACCTTCTGTATTATTCCGTCAATGCGTGGCGATTTGGTTAGCCGCCCGATTGGAGAAGTCCTGGCAGAAGCAAAACGTCTGGCCGATGCAGGCGTGAAGGAACTGTTAGTCATCTCGCAGGATACCTCGGCCTACGGCGTTGATGTAAAACACCGGACGGGATTCCATAATGGCGAACCGGTAAAAACCAGCATGGTCGGTCTGTGCGAACAGTTGGCAAAACTTGGCGTCTGGGTGCGCCTGCACTACGTTTACCCCTATCCGCATGTTGATGATGTTATCCCGCTGATGGCCGAAGGTAAAATCCTTCCCTATCTGGATATCCCGCTGCAACACGCCAGTCCGCGCATTCTGAAACTGATGAAGCGCCCAGGCTCCGTTGACCGCCAGCTCGCACGCATTAAACAGTGGCGTGAAATCTGCCCTGAACTCACCCTGCGTTCGACCTTTATTGTTGGTTTCCCTGGCGAAACGGAAGAAGATTTTCAGATGCTACTCGACTTCCTGAAAGAGGCTCGTCTGGATCGCGTCGGCTGTTTCAAATACAGCCCGGTGGAGGGCGCAACTGCGAACGAACTGGCAGACCAGGTGCCTGAAGAGGTGAAAGAAGAGCGCTGGAACCGCTTTATGCAGCTACAACAGCAGATCTCTGCCGAGCGCCTGCAGGAAAAAGTGGGACGCGAGATGATGGTTATCGTTGATGAAGTGGACGAAGAAGGAGCTATTGGTCGCAGCATGGCCGACGCGCCGGAAATTGATGGCGCTGTCTACTTAAATGGCGAAACCAAAGTGAAACCAGGCGATGTGCTCCGCGTGAAAGTGGAACATGCCGATGAATATGATATGTGGGCAAGTCGCGTTTAACGCTTGTCTCATTGCGCAGGTTGGGGGGAAGAGTATCCCCTCAACCCTTAATCCGCGGATCCAGGGCATCGCGCAAGCCATCTCCCAGCAAATTAAATGCCAGTACGGTCAGGAAAATAGCCAGCGAAGGAAATAGCGCAACGTGAGGAGCAATGACCATATCTGCCCGCGCTTCATTTAGCATTGCGCCCCACTCCGGTGTAGGCGGTTGCGCGCCCAGCCCAAGGAACGACAGGCTAGCCGCAGAGATAATCGAAGTACCAATTCGCATCGTGAAATAGACAACAATTGACGATACTGTGCCGGGTAAAATATGGTGAAACAGTATCACCGCATCACTGGCGCCAATACTACGCGCAGACTCAATAAAAGTTTGCTGTTTTAGCACCAGCGTATTGCCGCGCACCAGGCGCGCGAAAGCCGGTACTGAAAAGACCGCAACGGCAATGATCACATTAGCCATACCGCTACCCATTACCGCAACCACCGCAATTGCCAGCAAAATCCCAGGAAACGCAAACAACACATCGCAAACGCGCATAATAATGCGATCCCACCAGCCTTCATAGTAGCCCGCTACCAGCCCAAGAAAAGTACCAGTCAATGCGCCGATTAACACAGCAAAGACACCCGCGGCCAATGATATCCGCGCGCCAAGCAATACGCGGCTAAAAATATCACGGCCAAGGGAATCTACGCCAAACCAATGGACAAATGACGGCCCTTCATTGAGTTGGTCATAATCAAAATAGTTCTCTGCATCAAAGGGGGCGATCCAGGGGGCAAACACAGCCAGCAGAATAAGCAGCAGCACAAACAACCCGGCGCTCATTGCCAGCGGTTGACGGCGAAAACGCCGCCAGAACTCATGCCAGGGCGTACGCACATGACCGGGTTTAACCGCAGGCATAGCGTTTAATATCGCCTGTCGACGCCAGTTTAACAGTCGCATCCTTACTTATACCTGATCGTGGGGTTTAGGGCAGCGTAGAGGACATCCACCACTAAATTGATAAGAATAAACTCCAGGGAAAAGAGCAGCACTTCCGCCTGGATTACCGGGTAGTCACGCATCTCGACAGAATCTACCAGCAATCGCCCAAGCCCTGGCCAGTTAAAGACCTTCTCCACAACAATCGATCCACCGAGTAAAAATCCAAACTGCAGGCCCATCATCGTCACAACCGGGATCATCGCGTTGCGTAAACCGTGTTTGAGAATAACCCAACGCTCACTCACGCCTTTCGCGCGCGCGGTACGCATATAGTCTTCATTCAGCACCTCAACGAATGAAGCACGGGTAAAACGCGCCATTACCGCAGCCACCGCCGCACCCAACGTGAGCGAAGGCAGAATATAGTGCCGCCAGCTCTCAGCGCCAACGGTAGGCAACCATCCCAACTCTACCGAAAAGATTTGCATTAACAGCATCCCGAGAGCAAAAGCCGGGAATGATATGCCGGTTACTGCCAGCGCCATACCCAGATGGTCAGGCCAACGATTACGCCAGACGGCCGCGACGATGCCCGCCCCCAGGCCAAATAATACAGCCCAGCACATACTGGTCAGGGTTAACAACAGGGTAGGCATAAAGCGACTGGCGATTTCGTCAACGACCGGGCGACGCGAGACCAGAGAAGTACCAAACTCCCCTTGCAGAACATTCGTTATATAGTGCCAGAACTGCACCCATAGTGGTTGATCCAACCCTAACTGACGTCGAACCAGGTCGATAACCTCAGCATCTGCCTCCGCCCCTGCAATCAGCCGTGCCGGATCGCCGGGGAGTAGATGGACAAACAAGAACACCAACACCGCCACGATGAACAGCGTCGGAATCAGTCCCAGCAGGCGTTTAATAATATAATTCAGCATCTCGTCTTCCCTCACGTCCCCTCGTTACACGAAGAGAAGTGAGTTAGCTATTGCAGATCGGCATCGTCAAAACTAAACCCCGTATCCGGCATAATAAAAAAGCCGGTCAGCCGCTTGTTATGCGCGGAAACCAGCTTCTCAACCACCAGCGGCACCCATGGAGACTCTTTCCAGATGATATCTTGTGCATCTTTATACAGCCGAGCTTTCTCTTCCGGCTTGGTTGTTTTCAACGCATCGATAAAGTCTTTATCTACCTGTGGATTGCTATAGAACGCCGTATTGAACTGCGTTGGCGGCCAGTTCCACGAAGCAAATAAAGGCGATAACGCCCAATCTGCCTCACCTGTAGAGGCAGACCAGCCGGTGTAAAACATACGAACGCCACTCTCTTTCTGCCCTTTTCCTTCCACTTCAGCAGCTCGCTGCCCGGCATCCATCGCAGTTACTTGCACCTTAATACCCACCTGCGCCAATTGCTGCTGAGTAAACTGCAACACCTTCTGCGCGGTGCTGTGATTATGGGACGACCATAGCGTTGTACTGAACCCCTGCGGATAACCCGCCTCTTTTAGCAGCTCTCGTGCTTTCGCCGGATCGTAAGGCCAGGGAGGATAAACCTCAGCATATTCAATGGCGGGCGGCACGATGCCTGTAGCAGGTGTGGCATAGCCTGCAAATGCAACTTTGACTAACGCCGGACGGTTGATGGCATAATTGATCGCTTCACGTACTTTAGGATTGTCGAAAGGTTTTTGCGTCACATTCATACTGATATAGCGCTGCATGATGGATGCGGTGGCGACCAGAATCAGCGAGCTATTTTTCTGCAACACCTGAGCTTGTTCGTAAGGGATAGGGAAAGCAAATTGCGCTTCACCCGTTTGCAGCATCGCCGCGCGGGTGTTGTTGTCTACCACCGGCCGCCAGGTAATCGAGTCCAGCTTTGGCAGCCCTTTTTGCCAGTAACCGGCAAACTTTTTTACCTTTACATAATCAGTCTGGTTCCATGCCTCCAGCTCATATGGGCCAGTTCCCACCGGATGAAAACCAATCTCCTTGCCATATTTTTTCAATGCCGCCGGAGAAATCATTGCCGTCGCCGGGTGCGCAAGGATATTGATAAACGCGGAGAAGGGTTGCTTGAGCTTGATTTTCACCGTGGTGGGGTTAATCACCTCGGTTTTGTCGATGTTTTTATAGAGATTGTAACGCTTAAGGCTGTTGGCCGGATTGCTGGCGCGATCGAGATTGGCTTTGACTGCCGTAGCGTCAAAATCAGTGCCGTCATGAAATTTTACCCCGCGACGCAGCGTTATGGTGTAAACCAGACCATCATCGGAAACAGAATAACTCTCTGCCAGCACATTGCGCAGTATCATCTCTCTATCAAGACCAAACAGCCCCTGATAAAACGACTTTGCTACCGCCTGTGACAGCGTGTCGTTGGCATCATAGGGATCGAGAGTCGTAAAATTGGATCCCACGGCGACAACCACCTCTTTGGCAGCAAAGGCCGGAGCGGTGATAAGTGCCAATATCATCCCCGCGCCAAGCAGCCATTTTGGGAAAATAAATCGTGTCATGTTGCGCTCCTGAAAAACCCTGCCTGTGCTCAGTTAAAAACGGGACTGCGTGCTGCCGGGCGTCGAGCGGGCAACAAAGTGTCCTGGCCCTACATTGTGCAACTGCACGCGTTGCATTGACTCGCCGCGTTTGCGGATATTGCTGGGTATATCATCTGATAACAACACACGTTGCGCATGACGATGCGCAGGGTCGGCAACAGGGACTGCCGACATTAATTTACGCGTATAAGGATGCTGTGGGTTTTCAAATACTGCCCGGCGTGGGCCGATCTCCACAATTTGTCCAAGATACATCACCGCTACACGATGGCTGATACGCTCTACCACTGCCATATCATGGGAGATAAACAAAAAGGCGATACCCAGTTCACGTTGCAGGTCGAGTAACAGATTGATTATCTGAGCACGGATAGAAACATCCAGCGCCGAGACAGATTCATCGGCAACAACCACCCGAGGATTCAGAGCCAGCGCGCGGGCGATACAGATACGTTGACGTTGTCCACCGGAAAACTCGTGGGGATAACGCCATGCATGCTCTGGCTTCAGTCCAACACGCTCCAGCAACCACTCCACCCGCTGCTGGCCCTCCTCTGCGGCGAGTAAATTATGTACCCGCAACGGTTCGATTATCGAATCACCGACGGTCTGGCGTGGATCGAGAGAAGCATAAGGATCCTGAAAAATAAACTGAATATCCCTGCGTACCAGTTGCAACTTGCTGGCGGGAAGCGTATCGATGCGCTCACCATTGAAGGTGATTGAACCGCCCTGGCTCTCTACCAGCCGCAATAACGCTCGCCCGGTAGTTGATTTGCCACTGCCGGACTCTCCCACCAGCGAAAGGGTTTCGCCAGGCCATAAATCAAAGCTTATTCCCTCCACGGCATGCACTTCTTTGGTGACGCGATTAAGAATTCCGCTGCGCAGAGGAAAACGCGCCACCAGGTCGCGCACCTGCAAAATCGGTTCGCCCGCGACAACGGTATCCTGTTCGATTTCTTCTTCCTGACGTTGTGGATTTTTGGGCGTGATCAATGGGAAACGACGCGGCAGATTGCTGCCATTCATCGCCCCCAGTTTTGGCACTGCTGCCAGTAACGCTTTCGTATAAGGGTGTTCAGGCGCGTTGAAAATCTGATCCACACTGCCTGTTTCGACCGCTTCACCCTGATGCATCACTAACACACGATCTGCCACATCGGCCACCACCCCCATATCATGAGTGATAAAGATCACCCCCATCGACATCTCTTTTTGCAGCACCGCTATCAACTGCAGGATTTGTGCTTGTATTGTCACATCCAACGCCGTGGTTGGCTCATCAGCAATCAGTACAGATGGGCGGCATGAAAGTGCCATAGCAATCATCACCCGTTGGCGCATACCGCCGGAAAGCTGGTGAGGAAAGCTGGATAAGATGGCTTCAGACTCAGGAATACGTACCAGATCAAGCATGCGCCGGGCTTCGATCATTGCGTCCTCACGCCCCAACTTTTGGTGCAATCGGATCGATTCAGCAATCTGCTCGCCCACGGGAAAGACCGGATTGAGCGAGGTCATTGGCTCCTGGAAAATCATTGCAATGTCGGCACCGCGCACGCTGCGCATCTGAGATGATGACAGCCGGGAAAGCTCCACTTTTTGGCGGTTACGACGCGTCAGGCACATTCGATCACAGCTGACCTCACCTCCCGCCTGCTTGATCAGGCGTAGCAATGATAAGGCTGTGACCGATTTACCCGAGCCGGATTCACCAACGATGGCCAGCGTTTCACCCCGTTTTAGTGAAAAAGAGAGATGGCTTACTACCGGGCAGAGCTGTTTTTCATGATGAAAGGCAATATTCAGATTGCTGACATCAAGCACGACTTCTGCCGCTGTCTCATCGCCCTGTGATACGCCATTATCCTTATTCACGATAGATACCTACGCTGGGCGCATCACCAGCATAACCGAATGCGCGGTACATCCCCTCGCTATTGAAGGGCAGCGCCACGTTACCTTCTCTGTCGATGGCAATCAGCCCCCCGCTACCACCGAGGGCGGGTAGTTTTTCCATTACTACCGCTTCACAAGCTTCTTGCAGGCTTAACCCGCCATATTCCATCAGCGCCGCGATATCATATGCCGCCAGCATGCGAATAAAGATCTCCCCAGTACCGGTACAGGCCACCGCAACACTGGCGTTATTGGCATAACAGCCTGCCCCCGGCAACGGGGTATCCCCCACCCGCCCTGGTAACTTATTCGTCATGCCGCCAGTGGATGTCGCGGCTGCCAGATTGCCGAGTTTATCCAGTGCCACGGCCCCTACGGTGCCAAATTTTTTACTTTCATCCAGCGGCGATGATCCGTGGTCAAGCACCGTTTTCCCGACGCTCCGTGCCTGGACTAATTGTTGAAAACGCTCCGGTGTGGAAAAGATATCCGGCGACACTGATTCCATGCCATGGGAAAAGGCAAAGTTTTCAGCCCCTTCGCCAATCATCAATACATGCGGGCTCTGCTCCATGACCAGACGAGCCGCCAGCACCGGATTGCGTAACCGACTCACACCCGCTACTGCCCCTGCGTTCAGGGTGTTGCCATCCATTACGCAGGCATCCAGCTCATGGGTCTCATCGCGGGTAAAAACCGCGCCAATACCAGCATTAAAAAGTGGGCACTCTTCCAGCAGGCGTACTGCCTCGGTGACGACATCCAGTGCGCTTTCGCCCGCTTCCAGCATCCGCTGCCCGGTTTCAACGATTGACGAAAGCACCTGCGCATAACGCTGCTCTTGCTCCGGGCTCATTTGTGCCCGGCTGATTGCACCCGCCCCGCCGTGTATTGCGATTACCGCTTTGACCATGATGTTTTGTGCCCGGTTTGCGCTTCATTTGAAGCTCTTTGGGAAAATAGCCACTTTACCGACAACGATCCCTGAATATAGAAAGTCGTTACAATGTTGTAAAGGGAAGTCATAACAAGGAGGTAGCGCCTGCGCATGCAGATCAACATACTTTTCTGCCATAATAGGCCATTCAATGCGCTGACTGGATATAAAACTATGGAATCATCAATCGGCCTGATGTCGCTAGAGACCGCGCTGACACAGATGCTTTCTCGCATTTCTCCGCTGACTGAAAGCGAAACCTTGCCTCTCGTTGACTGTTTTGGTCGTATCGCCGCACGAGATATTATTTCGCCCCTGAATGTTCCTGGGTTTGATAACTCGGCAATGGATGGTTACGCCGTTCGCCTGGCCGACCTGCAAAGCAATCGACCACTGCCAGTGGCAGGCAAGTCCTTTGCCGGGCAACCTTTTGCCGGGGATTGGCCTGTAGGCAGTTGCGTCCGTATTATGACCGGCGCCCCGATCCCGGCTGGTTGTGATGCCGTAGTGATGCAGGAGCAGACCGAACAGACTGCTGAAGGTATCCGCTTTACTGCCGAAGTGCGGGCAAATCAGAATATCCGACGCATCGGTGAGGATATCGCAAAAGGTGCCCGTATTTTTGCTGCCGGAACAAAACTGACTGCCGCCGAGTTACCGGTAGTGGCATCACTCGGTATCCCTGAAGTGGAAGTCATACGCAAGGTGCGCGTGGCGCTGTTCTCCACGGGAGATGAACTGCAACTACCGGGACAGCCGCTCGCTGACGGTCAAATTTATGATACCAATCGTCTGGCTGTGCATCTGATGCTTTCCCGGCTGGGCTATGAAGTAATCAATCTGGGCATCATCCCCGACGATCCACAAAGATTGCGCGAAACGTTTATTGCCGCAGACGAGCAGGCAGATGTTGTACTGAGCTCTGGCGGCGTTTCGGTGGGTGAAGCGGATTACACTAAAACGATTCTTGATGAGTTGGGTGAAATTGCCTTCTGGAAGTTGGCGATCAAACCGGGTAAACCCTTTGCCTTTGGCAAACTGAACAATAGCTGGTTTTGCGGGCTACCGGGAAATCCCGTTTCTGCCACGCTTACCTTTTACCAATTGGTTCAACCGCTGCTGGCGAAACTGAGCGGCGATACTACCACTACGCAACCGTTACGTTTACGCGCCCGCGCTGTCAACGGTTTGAAAAAATCGCCAGGACGTCTCGATTTTCAACGAGGGATCCTTAGCCGGGGCGCAGACGGTACTCTGGAAGTGCTGAGCACCGGCCATCAGGGTTCGCATATTTTCAGTTCTTTCAGCCAGGGCAACTGTTTTATTGTGCTGGAACGTGAGCGTGGTAACGTTGAGGCGGGTGAATGGGTGGATGTTGAACTGTTTAACCATCTCTTCGGGGGCTAACCGATGACAGAAGCGCTCAGCGATGCAGAGATGATGCGTTATAACCGACAGATTATTCTGCGCGGTTTCGATTTTGACGGTCAGGAGCGGTTAAAAGCCGCTCGCGTGCTGGTGGTCGGCCTGGGTGGGCTGGGCTGCGCCGCCGCGCAATATCTGGCAGCGGCAGGCATAGGGCAGATGACGTTGCTGGATTATGACACCGTCGCGTGCTCTAACTTACAACGCCAGACGCTCCATAGCAATGCCGATATCGGTATCGCGAAAGTGGAATCGGCTCGTGAATCGCTGTTACGCATCAACCCGCATGTGCAATATCGCACCATTAACGCCCTGCTCGACGATGAGGCGTTGGCTGCACAAATCGCTCATCACGATTTGGTGCTGGACTGTACCGATAACGTTGCCGTTCGTAATCAGTTAAATGCCGGCTGTTTTCGTCACAAAATTCCGCTGGTTTCCGGCGCGGCAATCCGCATGGAAGGGCAAATCAGCGTGTTTAGTTGGGGGAAAGGTGAACCCTGTTACCGTTGTCTGAGTCGTCTGTTCGGCGAGAATGCGCTTACCTGCGTTGAAGCTGGCGTGATGGCACCGTTGGTAGGGGTCATTGGTTCATTGCAGGCAATGGAAGCGACCAAAGTGCTGGCGCATTACGGCACCCCGGCAGCGGGCAAAATTGTGCTCTTTGATGCCATGACCTGCCAGTTTCGCGAAATGAAGCTACCACGCAACCCGAAATGTGAGGTCTGTGGCGATTAGGTTATCCCCACCTGTTTTTTGCACGATACCGGGTACTTTCATTCGAAAATAAACTGTGCATTCACGCCTATTGCCATTAGAATATTTCCGGTCGCAGTAACATTCAGGAGTGCAATGTATGACCGTCAAAGTTATCGTCACTGATATGGACGGAACTTTCCTTGATGACGCCAAACAGTACGATAAAGCACGTTTTATGGCGCAGTTCCAACAACTTCAGCAGCGTGATATTGAGTTTGTCGTTGCCAGTGGCAACCAATATTACCAATTGATCTCTTTCTTCCCGGAACTGAAAGAGACCATTTCGTTTGTCGCCGAGAACGGCGCGCTAATTTATGAACACGGTCAACAACTCTTTCACGGCGAACTTACCCACCACGAAGCACAGGTGGTTATTGGGGAACTACTAAAAGATCGTAGCCTCAACTTTGTAGCATGCGGGCTGGAAAGTGCTTATATCAGTGAAACCGCACCAGCGGAGTTTGTCGAGCTGATGTCGAAACACTATTACCGTTTAAAACCAGTGAGCGATTTTCAGCATATCGACGATACGCTTTTCAAATTTTCACTGAACCTGCCAGATAGCGATATTCCACAGCTAATCGACGAGTTGCATGTCTCCCTTGATGGCATTATGAAACCCGTCACCAGCGGATTCGGTTTTGTTGATTTGATTATTCCCGGTCTGCATAAAGCCAATGGCATCACCCGCCTGTTAAAACGCTGGCATATTTCGCCACAGCAGTGCGTTACCATTGGCGATAGCGGCAATGATGCCGAGATGCTGCGCATGACGGACTACTCCTTTGCGATGGGTAATGCTGGCGCGGCAATTAAAGCTATCGCTCGCCATCAGACTGACGACAATAATCACCAGGGCGCGCTGAACGTCATCCAGGCCGTGCTCGACCATACCCCGCCTTTCGACCGCTGATAACGGACCGATGCATTGCGCGTCGGTCTTTTTATCACTTCTGTGCACTACCTCCGATTATTAAACTTGCCTTAACGTTCCTTTAACTTATATTTATCATTTGCAACCACATTAACTTTCATATGAAAGATTGAGAGACGCAAATGACCTTTACCAGCGAAACGCTACCTGCTGATCACAAGGCTTTGATTCGGCAGATGAAACAGCAATTACGCGCACAGATTGGCGATGTACAGGAGACATTTAACCGCTTAAGCGCACATATCGCCGCTCGTGTCGCTGACATCAATGCACTGAAAGCTCAAGGGGAAGCGATCTGGCCGCAGATTCCCTACAGCGATATAGCGCAGGGAAAAGTGACAGAGGCACAGCGCCAACTGATTAAACAACGCGGCTGTGTTGTGATTAAAGGGCATTTCTCACGCGAGCAGGCGCTGGGCTGGGATCGCTCGATGCTTGACTACCTCGATCAGAATCATTTCGACGAGATATATAAAGGTCCTGGCGACAGCTTTTTCGGCACGCTGGAAGCCTCACGCCCGGAAATCTACCCTATCTACTGGTCGCAGGCACAAATGCAAGCACGCCAGAGTGAGGAGATGACTGCGGTGCAATCCTTTCTTAATCGCCTGTGGCGCTTTGAAAGTGGCCAGCAGCAGTGGTTTGATCCTGATGTGAGTATTATTTACCCGGATCGCATTCGCCGCCGCCCGCCGGGCACCACATCAAAGGGGCTCGGCGCGCATACTGATTCCGGCGCACTTGAGCGCTGGCTACTGCCCGCTTATCAGCGTGTGTTTGCCAATGTCTTTAACGGCAGGTTCGAAGAGTACGATCCCTGGGATGCTGAACACCGCACTAAGGTGGAAGAGTATACGGTGGATAACACCACCAAATGTTCGGTATTCCGTACCTTCCAGGGCTGGACTGCGCTGGCGGATATGATCCAAGGCCAGGGGCTATTGCATGTGGTGCCGATCCCGGAGGCAATGGCCTATATTTTGTTACGCCCATTACTGGACGATGTACCTGAAGATGAGCTGTGTGGCGTCGCCCCGGGTCGCGTATTGCCAGTATCAGAGCAGTGGCACCCGTTACTTATTGAGGCATTAACCAGTATCCCACCGCTGACAGCGGGAGATTCCGTCTGGTGGCACTGCGATGTGATTCACTCTGTCGCACCGGTGGAGGATCAGCAAGGCTGGGGAAACGTGATGTATATACCCGCCGCGCCGCTATGTGAGAAAAACCTGGCCTACGCACAAAAGGTCAAGGTAGCGCTTGAACAGGGAGCCTCACCAGGTGATTTCCCGCGGGAGAATTATGAAAGTAACTGGACAGGACGCTTTACCGTTGATGATTTGAATATTCATGGGAAGCGCGCGCTGGGAATGGAAGTTTAGCGTTCTTATTATACCCTCTTCCTGGACTGTCTCTTGATCAGATCTCCTGCTCAAGAGACAGCATCTAAAGAAGGCGTCCGCAGGGAATCTGATTGTGTGCAGAAGATATTTTTTCATAGCTCAATAAAATTGAGCTATTGCCCTCAGGATAGAAAAATAGGATCATAAGTTATGGAACTTAGCTATTTTATAGGGAAAGAAATGCTAAAACGTCAATTCACTGCATGTACACCAGGCCTTTTCGTTATATCGCTAATATTGTGTTTTTCACTTCAAAAAACACTAGCTTCTGACAGTCTACCAAAAGGAAAAGATTACCCTGTAGATGATCTCTACAGCGGCAAACCAGCGGAACATCTTGATAACTCTGACGAGTTCACTAATACATTCCGGACTCGCTTCAAAGAGGCTATTCAAGGCGATATTGTCTTTGCTGGTGAATATTCTCAGGCCGAATGGGGGTGCGGAGGTTCAGGCTGTCATGTCATTGCTTTTATAAATAAACGCACAGGACGAGCACTTGCTTATTCATTCATGGCTTATGACGCTGGTGATGATGAAAACCCAAGAGTAATTGGTGAGGAGATTATTTATATGAACAAGGAAAGTAATCTTATTACCACACTTGAAACAAATGAATCATCAGAACTAAGGTACTATAATTATTACATTCTTGATAAGAAAAAAAACTCTCTACAATTAATAAAAAAAACCACAATTCAGTCTCAGTAACATTATGGCATAGTCCATCAATATTAAGGACTAGTGCTTTCATTGCATCCCTTAGTGTCCTTGGAATTATCGGTCATATATTTATCCCTTCGTTTTACTCACAGGCTTAGTCTTTAAGCGGTTTTTTACGCGTCGGTTTCTGGCTGTCGCTTTCCACAATTGAGCTGAGCGGGCAGCGCTGATAAGCAAAGGGGGAAGCGATATACCCCTCCCCCTTGTCAATTTACCTAACTATTTCGCGTTGCAGGAAGGGGGCAAACCTGCGCATCCCCGGGCGCTTACATAAGTAAATGACCGGGGGGCAAAGGTGCAGCCAACGCGCCTGCGGCGTGAAAGATGACGGTAAATTTATTCAATACCCTGGCTACGCAAATAATCCTCATAACTCCCTGAGAAATCCACCACACGCTGCGGAGTAATCTCAATCACCCGGGTAGCCAATGAGCTGACAAACTCCCGGTCATGGGAAACGAAGATCAACGTGCCTTGATACATCTCCAGCGCCATGTTTAGCGACTCGATAGATTCCATATCCAGGTGGTTAGTCGGTTCGTCCATGACCAGAATATTGGGCTTTTCCATCATCAGCTTACCGAAGAGCATACGGCCCTTCTCGCCCCCGGACAGCACTTTCACCGGTTTTTTGATATCATCCTGGCTGAATAGCAGGCGGCCAAGGATACTGCGCACCGCCTGTTCATCATCCCCTTCCTGTTTCCACTGGCTCATCCAGTCGAAGACCGTAAGGTCGTTATCAAATTCCGCCGCATGATCCTGAGCGTAATAACCGATACGGGCGTTTTCTGACCATTTCACGGTGCCGGTATCGGGAGTTAGTTCACCTACAAGGGTTTTCAGCAGGGTTGATTTCCCCACGCCGTTTGTCCCCAGTACGGCCACTTTCTCTCCCACTTCCAGCAGCAGGTTGAAATTTTTAAACAGCGGGCCGTTATCAAAACCTTTGCTTAACTGCTCCACTTCTAATGCGTTACGGAACAGTTTCTTATCTTGCTCGAAACGAATAAATGGATTCTGCCGGCTGGAGGCTTTCACTTCATCAAGCTTGATCTTATCAATCTGACGCGCGCGGGAGGTCGCCTGACGCGATTTGGATGCGTTGGCGCTAAAGCGGCTGACAAAGGATTGCAACTCAGCGATCTGTGCTTTTTTCTTGGCGTTATCCGCCAGCAGGCGCTCACGCGCCTGGGTAGCCGCAGTCATATACTCGTCGTAGTTGCCTGGATAAACGCGCAGCTCACCGTAGTCGAGATCCGCCATATGCGTGCAGACCATATTGAGGAAGTGACGGTCATGGGAAATGATAATCATGGTACTGTCACGTTCGTTCAGTACCTGTTCCAGCCAGCGAATAGTGTCAATGTCGAGGTTGTTGGTCGGTTCGTCGAGCAATAGAATGTCTGGATTAGCAAACAGAGCTTGTGCCAGGAGTACACGCAGCTTCCAGCCCGGCGCCACTTCGCTCATCAGGCCGTAGTGTTGCTCAACCGGAATACCTACGCCAAGCAGTAGCTCACCCGCGCGCGATTCCGCAGAGTAGCCGTCCATCTCGCCATACTGCACTTCAAGATCGGCCACCTTGTAGCCATCTTCTTCGCTCATTTCCGCCAGCGAATAAATACGATCGCGCTCTTGCTTCACTTCCCATAATTCAGCGTGGCCCATAATTACCGTATCGAGTACGCTAAACTCTTCAAAGGCGAACTGATCCTGGCGCAGTTTACCGATGCGCTCGTTCGGATCCATAGAGACATTACCCAGCGTCGGCTCTAAATCGCCGCCGAGGATTTTCATAAAGGTGGATTTACCGCTTCCGTTGGCGCCAATCAGGCCGTAACGGTTGCCGCCGCCAAATTTGACGGAAATATTTTCGAACAGCGGCTTGCTGCCGAACTGCATGGTGACGTTGCTGGTAACTAACACGGAGATATCCTGAAATATGTGACAAACAGCCTATTATGCCACAACTCCGAATTAGATTCCTGTCCGCTGTCCGGACGCTAAACTGTACGCTAAGGGGAAAAAAATGTGATTTCAGTGACATCAGAATTCCCTTGTACAGCGGAATGCACATATAATGCACTTCCTGCATTATTAACCCAACGACCAGTGGCAAAACCTCGTATAACATGAATATGAAATTGACAACCCTTTTCGCGGCGGCGTTCGCTGTCGTGGGATTTTGCAAAAGCGCATCTGCAGTAACTTACCCGCTACCGACAGACGGTAGCCGACTGATCGGCCAGAACCAGGTAGTCACTATCCCGGAAGGCAACACCCAGCCTCTGGAGTACTTCGCGGCACAATACCAGATGGGTCTCTCTAATATGCTGGAAGCAAATCCCGGCATTGATGCCTATCTACCCAAAGGCGGTACGGTGATGAACGTTCCGCAACAGTTGATCCTGCCGGACACAGTTCATGAAGGGATTGTGATCAACAGTGCAGAGATGCGCCTCTACTACTACCCGAAAGGCACGAATACCGTTATCGTGCTGCCAATCGGCATCGGCCAGTTGGGCAAAGATACGCCAATCAACTGGACGACTAAGGTTGAACGTAAAAAGGCTGGCCCAACCTGGACGCCAACCGCAAAAATGCATGCGGAATACGCTGCAATGGGCCAACCGCTGCCAGCCGTAGTGCCAGCAGGCCCGGATAACCCGATGGGTCTGTACGCACTTTATATTGGTCGCCTGTATGCCATCCATGGCACCAATGCTAATTTCGGTATTGGCCTGCGCGTCAGCCACGGCTGCGTGCGTCTGCGTAACGACGATATTAAGTTCCTGTTTGAGAATGTGCCGGTTGGCACGCGCGTGCAGTTTATTGATGAGCCGGTTAAAGCGACCACCGAACCCGATGGCAGCCGCTATATTGAGGTTCACAACCCGCTCTCAACCACCGAAGAACAGTTTACCGGTGGCGCTACCGTGCCAATCACCCTGACCAAAGCGGTGCAAGCGGTGACTTCGCAGGCTGATGTTGATCAGAACATTGTTGAACAGGCCGTGCAGAACCGTTCTGGAATGCCGGTACGTTTGAACTGATGTCAATTGAGTAAATAAAAAAGCGGAGCCGTATCAGGTTCCGCTTTTTTTTGCGCCTGTGATCAGGATGATTTTAATTGATTACGGCGATATTCCCCCTGGCGCTCAAGCATCCAGCCGGGATATTCCCGAGGTAAAGCACTTACCGTATCCAGTTGCTGCAGCTCGCTTTCGCTCAGGCGAATAGTGGTGGCGGCAATATTGTCATCCAGTTGCTCCTGCCGTTTAGCACCGATAATTACGCTGCTTACCACCTGCTGATGCAGTAGCCAGGCCAGCGCGATTTGCGCGACGGAGACCCCTTTGCTGTCGGCGATGGTACGCATAACATCTACGCAATCAAACGCCCGATCTTTATTCACCGGAGGGAAGTCAAACTCCACACGTCGTCCCCCCTCTTTCGACTGACCATCGCGATCATATTTGCCACTGAGCAAACCACCTGCCAGCGGGCTCCACACCATCAAGCCAACGTTTTCGCTCTGCATCATCGGCACCAGTTCACGTTCAAGATCGCGCCCGGCGATGGTGTAATAAGCCTGCAACGATGCGAAACGAGCCAGCCCCAGGCGTTCTGAAATGCCGAGCGCTTTGGTAATTTGCCATGCTGCCCAGTTAGATACGCCGATATAGCGCACATGCCCCTGTTGCACCAGATTATCCAGTGCATATAGCGTCTCTTCGATAGGCGTTGCAGGATCGAAGCCGTGAAGCTGATAGAGATCGATATGATCGAGTTGTAGCCGACGTAAGCTCTCTTTCACACTACTGATAATGTGATAGCGCGAGCTGCCGCGCGAATTCACGCCAGCCGTGCCTGTTTCACCGAATACTTTGGTGGCAACCACCACATTCTCACGGGGAACTTTCAGATTCTTCAGCGCCTGGCCGGTTATCTCCTCCGAACGTCCTTCCGAATAAACGTTAGCGGTATCGATAAAGTTAATCCCGGCATCCAGTGCCCGGCCCACCAATTGCTCCGCTTGCGCCTGTTGCAATTGTCCGATTTTTCCCCACATCCCGCCTTCCCCACCGAAGGTCATGGTGCCGAGGCATAATTCAGAAACAAACAGTCCGGTATTGCCCAGTTTTTGATAGCGCATTATGGCGTCTCCTCATGCTGTTTAGTTAACGTCAATAGTTATACGCCGTCACTGGTGATAGCGAATGGGGAATTCCTGTCTGTTTCTTGCCCAATTCTCTGATTATCCCCGTGGGGCTTCACCAAAGACGTGATAATCAGGCAGTTGTACCGTTTGCCAGGGTTCCCAGCCGCCCCCGAGCGCTTTATACAGCGCAACCAAATCGAGGCTACTCTGCACCCGCGCCTGTTCCCGCTGCTGGCTAGCCTGTGCCAGCTGCCGCTGCGCATCCAGCACATCAATAAAGCTGGCGATCCCCTGCCGGTAGCTGTCGCTGGCAAGGTGGAACGCATTTTGTAGCGCCTCAACCGTTTTATCGAGGCCAGCTTCGCGCTGCTGATCGCTGCGATAGCTCACCAGCGCGTTTTCCACATCGCCTAATGCTGTTAACACCGTCTGGCGATAGTTCAGTACTGCGGCACCCTGCTCCGCGCGCGCCAGCTTGACACTAGAAATCTGCCGCCCGCCTTCGAAAATAGGCACTGAAATCTGTGGGCCAAAACTGTAGAAATGGCTGCTCCAGTCAGTAAGCCAGCCGCTTTCCGTATTGCGCAGACCAAACTGGCCGCTCAGTGTCAGACTGGGGAAAAGCTGCGCCACCGAAACACCAATTTGCGCAGTGGCGGCGTGCAGGTTGGCTTCGGCTTCGCGCACATCCGGGCGACGACGCGCCAGGGTTGAAGGAATGCCGGTTGGAACAATTTCAGGTAATTCAGGCAGTGGTTGCACCGCTCGCAGCTCGCTATCCAGAGCACCTGGCGGCTTACCAAGCAAGATCGCCAGCGCATTCATCGCCTGGCGCTCCTGAGCCAGATATTGTGGCAGTTGGGCCTCAAGATTACCGACCTGTGCCCGGGCATTTTCTACGTCCATCTGCGGCGATAAACCGCTCTGCTGACGGTTTTCTGTTAGCTCAAATGTCTGCTGTGCCGTCTCGATTTGCGTTTTTAGCGTCGCGATGATGCCCTGCGCTCCACGTAATTGTAGCCAGCCGCGCGCCACTTCCGCTTCCAGCGACACCAGTGCATCGTTGCGCTGTTCAATGGCCTGCTGTTGCTGTGCTTTTGCGGCTTCAACCTGGCGGCGTACTTTACCCCACAGGTCCAGCTCCCACTGCGCATCAAAACTGCCCTGATAGAGATTCACTGGCTCTGTTAACGCCCCTAACGCGCCGCTCGCTTGCGGGATATTATCCAGCTGTCGGTACACATCGTGGGATTTTAGCTCTCCCTCCAGGCCCAACTGCTGGCGGGTAGCCTGAAGATTGCCATTGACTGCAGGCAGAAACGCGCCTCCAGCCTGGTTGATCTGCTCACGCGCTCCGGCAATACGCAACACGGTCTGCTGAAGTGATAAGTTGCCAGCAATGGCACGCTCGATCAGGCTGTTAAGCTGGGGTGAACGGAAGGTCATCCACCAGCGCGGATTGATGGCTTGCATCGAGGTTTGCGATCTTACAGCGGTATCCCCCTTATCATTCCAGCGCGCCGGAGTTTGCGGCACTGGCGGCTGGTAATCCGGCCCGACAGCGCAGCCTGCAAGCCACAACGACAGAAAGGTTACGGAAAAAGACCTTGCCATATTAGTGTGCTCCTGCGCTACCTTCGCTCTTGATCGGCGAAAGCAAAAGAGAAAAAGGGATCAGTAGAATGGCCACTACGCTCAATATCGTGAAAACATCGATATAGGCCAGGAATCGCGACTGGGCGATCATGGTTTTATACATCTGTCCGGTGGCGGTACTGAGCGGATCCCCAGCCAGGTTTGTAAAATTGCGGATCGCGTCGGCAGTGGTGCGGATGGCCTGCTGAAACTGTTCATTAAAAGGTGAGGCATGCTCAGACAAATGCGCAATATGCGCCTGCGATCGTTCGGTGATCGCCGCTGTCGACAAAGTAATGCCGATCGAACCCGCCACGTTACGGAACATGGTGAACAACGCCGCTGCATCACCATTTAGCTGGCGTGGAATAGTAATAAACGCGATGGTAGTCAGCGGCACAAAAAGGAAACCGAGACCAATGGATTGCGCACTGCGAAAAAGCACCAGTGTTTCGAAATCGATATCTGGCGTGAGCGTACGCGACCACCAGAACGATGCCGCCAGACACGAAAAACCAAAGGCGATAATCCACCGGGTCTGAACAATAGGCATCAGTTTCAGAACTAGCGGAATGGTCAACACAATCAATACCGCGCCGGGGGATAACACCAACCCCGACCAGGTAGCGGTATATCCCAGATCTTGTTGCGCCAGTTGGGGGATCACGACGGAGCTACCATAGAGGATCATCGCCATTCCGGCCATTAACAGGCTGGAGACAGCAAAGTTTTTATCTGCCATACAGCGCAGATCGACTACCGGTTTTTTGGCATACAACAGCCAGTAAATCGCGCCAATAATGCCAATAATGGTCAGTACGGCAAAGATACGGATAAAGTCCGAATAGAACCAATCATCATCTTCGCCGCGATCGAGCATTACCTGTAGACAGCCCAACCCCAGTGCAATTAGCCCGATTCCTGCCCAGTCAATGCTCAGTTTTTCTTCGGATTTACGCTCCCATGGAGGATCTTCCAGCAACTGATAGATCGCCAGAACCGTGACGATCCCGACGGGAATATTGATGAAAAAGACCCAGCGCCAGGAGTAGTTATCGGTGATCCAGCCGCCAAGAGTTGGCCCCAACACGGGCGCAACAATAATGGCAATCGAAGAGAGGCCAAAAGCTTTACCGCGATCTTCCGGTTTAAAATAATCCAGCAGTACCGACTGCTGCGTTGGTTGCAGTCCTCCACCAAAAAAACCCTGCAAAACGCGAAACAGAATAATCTGCCACAGCTCCGTCGCAATCCCGCAAAGGAACGAGCAGATGGTAAACATCACGATGCAGATCAGAAAGAATTGCTTGCGCCCGAACACGCGGCTTAAGAATGCGGAGATCGGTAGCACGATGCCATTAGCGACCAGATAGCTGGTCAATACCCATGTTGATTCGTCATAGCTCGCCGAAAGCGAGCCTGCCACATGAGGTAGCGCCACGTTGACAATAGTGGTGTCAAGGATCTCCATGAACACGGCAAGCGTAACGACCCAGGCCACCGCCCACGGATTGCTGGCCGGGCGCCAGTTTTCATGGCCCTGTTCGCTCATTCCAGTGTAACCTTCGGCTCAACCGACAGCCCCAGCGGCAATGGCTTATTCGGATCCAGGCCCTTGTCGATGACGATTTTCACCGGAACGCGCTGCACGATTTTGACGAAGTTACCGGTAGCGTTTTCCGAAGGAAAGGCAGAAAACTTCGAACCGGTCCCCTGCTGGATACTATCGATATGTCCTTCCAGTTCAATATCCGGCCAGGCGTCAATTTTCAGCGCGACTTTATTGCCCGGACGCATGCGTTCAAGCTGAGACTCTTTAAAGTTGGCGACCACCCAAACGTCCTGTGAAACCAACGAAAAGAGCGCCGTACCCGCCTGCACCAGGGTACCGGTCTGGACATTACGTTTCGTGACAAAACCATCAAAAGGCGCACGAACCTCGGTCCACGAGAGATTAAGGTTCGCGGTTTCTAGCTGTGCTTTTGCCTGCTCGACCTGCTGCTGGCGCGCCTCTACGTTGGTTTCCTGCTGACGTATTTGCAACAGAACCTGCTGCGCGACCTCCAGTTGCGCCTGGGCACTGGCGAGCTGAGCCTGCGCGCTACGCAACTGGGCATTAGCGGTATCAATATTCTGCTGGGTCGTCGCGCGAGGATCGACACCACGCTGACGGCGGTAAGCCGCTTCGGCGTTAGCGAGATCTGCTTTGGCTTTTAGTACCTGCGCTTTAGCTTCATTACGTTGCGCCGGATACTGTACTTTTGCCAGCGCAAGCTGTGCCTGGGCCTGATGTAACTGTGCGGTTGCCAACCCCAATTGTGCCTGCGCCTGATCGCGCTGCGCCTTCGCATCTCTGGGATCGATAACTACCAGCAAATCCCCCCTCTTCACCCGCTGGTTATCTTTGACCCGTAGCTCGGTAACATATCCCGCCACTTTAGGCGCAATGGTGACCGCATCGCCATCGATGAAGGCGTCGTCGGTGGTCTCCTCATTGCGGGTAAGAAACCACCACACCAGCGCAACAATCACCATCACCCCCACCACAACGGCGAGGATAATTAGCGGTTTCTTTCCGGGGCGTTTACGAGGAGTTTTGCTTTCATCATCCTGAACTGCGTCAGGTTGCTTAGAATTTTCTTCTGCCATAGTGTCGCAACGATCCTGTCCAGTAACGGCGCCGGACATGCGCCGTTTACTAAACTTAGGCTGTTGCTATACATTTGCCAGGAAAAACTGACAAATCAGCACTATCTGAAAAAAATTAATCCGAATCCGACTAACGCCGCCCATAACAGCATCGGCAGCGAATAGAGATGGAAGCGCCACCAGATACGCCGATTGTTTGCCATGCGTAGCGCAATGAGATTAGCCAGCGAACCGGGCAGCAAACCAAAACCACCGACATTCACAGCCCACGCCAGCAAGCTATCAGCCGGCACATAATTAAGCAGCAGGATTGTGGCGGGTACGTTACTGATCACTTGTGACAAACCAATCGCGGTAAGCCACAGAGCTGGTGCTGAAAGCTGGCTGGTGCTGGTTAACACCTGGTGCAGCGCCGGAAGCTGAATCAGCAGATGCACATCAATAAACATCACGATAAACACCAGCAGTAAGGACCAGTCCACACTCACAATGACCCGGCGCGCCAGCAGTAAAAAACCCACGGCTATCAGCGCCAGGCCCCAAAGTTCTTGTTTCAGTTCCAGCGCGCTGATAAAGACAAGATAGAGAATGAGGCAGCCCCATATCAGCCGCGGCTGCCATGAAGGCGTTGTGGTACCGCTATGGTAGCTAAGCGCTTTAGCAGGAAAACAGAACCAGCACAGCACCAATAAAGTCATTACCATCGCCAGCGCCAACGGCGCCATCTGCCAGATAAAGCCAGCGAAGGATAAGCCGGAGCGCCCCCAGATAAGAATATTTTGCGGATTGCCAATCGGGGTCAGCAGCGACCCGGCGTTAACCGCCAACGCCTCAAAAATAATCAGCCGATTTACCGGGATCTCGCAGAGCCTTCTCAGCGTAATGGTCAGCGGCACCACAATAAACAATGCCACATCATTAGTAAGAAAAGTCGAGAGCAGCGCGGCGGCCAGCACCATAAAAATCGCCAGACGTCGCTCGTCAGGAAAACGACGCACCATGCGCCGTCCAATGACATCAAAATAGCCGCTCAGCTCCACCCCTTTGGTGAGCAACATCAGGCCGCTAAGGGTAATAATGGTGTGCCAGTCAATTGCGGCTGGCCATTTTTCTGGCGCAAAGGGGACTAAAAAGCAGAGCGCCAGGCCGATAACCAGTAAAAGGTGTAAAAAACGGTCTCGCGCCAGCGTGCGTAAAAGCGGCAGGGTCATTCAGGCGGCATTTCCTGTTGCTGCGTATAGAGACGAAAACGTTCCAGCGTTTCCTCGCTAACGTGATGTTCCATACCTTCAGCGTCGCGACGGGCTGTGTCCGGGCTCACCCCAAGCACCAGCAAAAAGCTTTCCACTATCTGGTGGCGCTCGCGGCTCTCCTGCGCCAGCTTTTCTCCCTCGGGGGTGAGGAAGACGCCACGCCAGGGGATCTGCTGAATCAGGCCGACCGATGCCAGTCTTTTGAGCATTTTGGCGACGGTTGGCTGTGAAACGCCGAGACGAGCCGCCATATCGACCTGGCGCGCCTCGCCGACTTCGCGAATCAAATCGGAAATGAGCTCCACATAGTCATCGATCAATTCACGGCGATGTGCTTCCCGCACCTGACGAAAACCTTCGACGTGCTCTTCAACATTAACCAGCGTCACTTTTTTTATTGTTGGCTTACCTGCGCGACGGTTCATTGTACTTCCTCGGCCAGTGTGACGCTGTGCAGCATCATATATAGGTGGCGCCATTGTAAACCATCCGTGCTGCAGTACAAAAAATTAACGTCTTAGCCATAGCTAAGTAATATAGCCTGTGCTATATCTGTATGTAATGCGTTCACCTTTCATGGATCGAAGGGGATCGAATGTAAGGAGGTTACAATGAATGAGTTCAAGAGGTGTATGCGCGTGTTTAGTCACTCTCCCTTTAAAGTACGTTTGCAGTTGTTGAATATGCTGTGCGACATCATCAATGGCAAACCGCAGAATAACGATAAACCGGCCAACTAATGCGGCGTCGCGGTACGCCGCTTCATTTTTTTGTCACAATTCCCCGTCATACTGTCGTATTGATCGAAAATCCCGACTCTTTTTGCTGAATTTGTAAGCATTCTCGCAAAACAACCGCTTAACGGGTGTTGACCTTCTAACAGCCTCGCTCTATCTTTGCGCAGCCCTGCATAATTGCGGCTCGCAGATGCGGACCCTTTCCCTCTCCACGCGCACTATTCGGCAGGTTTCGACCCTTAACGCCAGGGTGAGCACATGGCGTTTTCGTAATAGTGACTTATGAACATAACAATAAAAGAGACGCTTGCCGCCCGTGGCCAGGCGCTAAGCCCGTGGACTGGTTTCTACTTTTTGCAATCTTTGCTTATCCATTACGCACTCGGTTACCCATTTAGCCTGCTCTATGCGGTCGCCTTTTCCTGCCTTTTATGGCTTCTATGGCGACACACGCCGCGGGTGCATAAGGTTTTCAACGGCATGTGTTCTCTGGTCGCCGCCCTCTATTTTCCGTTTGGTCAGGCTTATGGCGCGCCGAATTTCAACACTCTGCTCGCCCTCCACTCGACCAGTATGGAAGAGTCCTCGGAAATCCTGACAATTTTCCCGTGGTTTCACTACATAGTGGGTTTGCTAATTTTCGTGCTTGGGGTCATTGCCGTACGCCGTAAGAGAGAAGAGAAAAGCGCATGGGGTATGTGGGATAGTCTTACCGCGCTGTTTTGTGTGGCGATCTTTTTCGTCGCCCCGCTGCAAAACCAATTTTCTGGCGGTGCCTTTAAGCTGAAAGATAGCGGCTATCCGGTGTTTCGCTTTGTGAAAGATGTCATCGTCAATAACCAGGAAGTGATTGAAGAACAGGCTCGCATGGCGCAACTTTCGCAGATGAAAGATAGCTGGGACGTACTGGCAGTGAAGCCAAAATATCACACTTATGTGGTCGTCATTGGAGAGAGCGTGCGGCGTGATGCAATGGGTGCGTTCGGCGGCCACTGGAATAACACCCCCTTCGCCAGCCAGGTGAACGGCTCGCTTTTTTTGGATTACATCGCAGCCAGCGGCTCGACACAAAAATCTCTCGGTTTAACTTTAAACCGTGTCGTGGATGACAAGCCGCAATATCAGGATAACTTTATCACTCTTGCTAACCGTGCCGGGTTCCAGACCTGGTGGTTTTCCAATCAGGGGCAGATTGGTGAGTATGATACCGCTATTGCCAGCATCGCGAAGCGCGCTGACGAGGTGCAGTTTCTCAAAAGCGGGGATTTTGAAGCGGATAAAAATACCCGCGATGAAGCATTATTAAAGATGACCGCGCAGGTTTTCTCAACGACTCGCACGCAGCCACAGTTAATTGTGCTTCACCTGATGGGTTCGCATCCACAGGCTTGCGATCGTACCGACGGTAAGTACAGCGAATTTGTGCAATCGAAAGAGACCTCCTGTTATCTCTATTCCATTACACAAACAGATGAACTGCTCGGTAGGCTCTATTCCCAGCTCCTCAATACTGGCGAGAGTTTCTCAATGGCCTATTTTTCCGATCATGGTTTAGCCTTTAAAGAGCGCGGGAAAGAGGTGCAATATCTGGCGCATGATGACCATTTTCAACAGAACTTTCAGGTGCCGTTTATGGTGCTTTCCAGCGATGATAAAAAGCATCGTCTGATTAAAGCACGCCGCTCTGCCAATGACTTTCTCAGTTTCTTTTCACAGTGGACGGGGATTGCCACAAAGCAGATCAAAAATTCTTACCGTTTTGTTTCCGGCGAGAAAGCGGGGCCTGTTTACATCACTAATTTCAAATTGCAGAAAGTGGATTACAACCATTTAAGTAGCGATATTTTCGAGACACGCCGCCGCCGATAGGCGAAAACCAGAAATGGGCACCCCATAAACAAAAAGGCCCTCAGCCGGTTGGCTGAGGGCCTTTATTTATCGCTAAAGCGATTAGAAGCGGTAGCCTACGCCAGCGATCCAGGTGCCAACGTCTACACTACGGATACGGCTCTGTTCATAGGAGAAGTCCAGAGCAACGTTTTCAATCGGGTTGAACTGCAGACCAGCACCGTAAGAGAAGCCGTAGTCACTGGTGTCAGAATGGTTAACTACATCCTGAGTCTGCTGGAATTTACCGTAGCCAACACCTACTACACCGTAGATGCTTGCCCAGTCATTAATGCGGAAAGCCGGACCCGCAGTGATGCCGTAGTATTGCGCTTTGTTATAAACGCCATCGCTTGCGGTACGAGATTTTTCAGTGTAGGTGAAAGAGCCGATAACACCCAGCGGGTTGCTATCATCTTCCCAACGGTATTTCAGGTTGAAACCGCTCGCTTTGTTAGCTACGCCCTGAGCATCGCTCTGAGCATAACCGCCAGATACGGTTGAAGTTGCTGCAACTGCGGAACCTGCGGAAACCGCCAGAAGAGCGGCCAGTGCTGAAAGACATGCAATTTTTTTCATAAACCACCTCAAATGTGCTTCAAGTAATTCCTGAGTCCTACACTTTAAATATATCAAAATTTGTTAAGAACTCTTTGTCGGAAACGATGTCTAATCGGCCATTTGATGTAACAGAACGTTTCCACTACTGATCAACTCTTTCAAAAAGAAAGAGTTATTTGACATAACGAACTATTATGATCGCATCCTGGCGATACGTTCATCCAGATTATTCTTAATTTAACAGTTTAAATAACCAACAAACGTGGCAAAGTCTACCTCGTTTCTACTCGCATTTTTTCAACATTTCCTCAACCGGCCAGCACTATTTCAAGTAGACTGCCTGCTTTACTTCATTTGACAAAAATTGACGGGAGAGACAATGCCTGCGCTTCCTGGCAAAATGCCGGTGTGGTTACCAGTGGCGGTACTTTTAATTTCGATGGTCTCTATTCAGGGCGGCGCATCACTGGCAAAAACTCTCTTCCCTCTGGTGGGCGCGCCGGGTGTAACAGCCCTGCGCCTGGCGCTGGGGACGTTGATCCTTGCGGTGGTGTTTAAACCCTGGCGTTTGCGCTTCAAACGCGAACAGCGATTGCCGCTGCTCTTTTATGGCCTCTCTCTCGGCGCCATGAACTACATGTTTTATCTGTCCATTCAGACCATACCATTAGGCATTGCTGTTGCGCTTGAATTCACTGGCCCACTGGCGGTAGCGCTCTTTTCTTCCCGCCGCCCGGTGGATTTTATCTGGGTTATTCTGGCCGTGTTGGGCCTGTGGTATTTGCTGCCGCTGGGTGCGAATGTTTCGCATGTCGATTTGACCGGCGCAGCGCTGGCGTTGGGTGCAGGTGCCTGCTGGGCGATTTATATTCTGACAGGGCAGCGTGCCGGTGAAGATCATGGCCCGGCAACCGTCGCAATGGGCTCTCTGATTGCATCGCTGATTTTCGTACCGTTAGGCGCCTTACAGGCGGGTGATCTGCTATGGCACTGGTCAATTCTACCGTTAGGTATTGCCGTCGCTATTCTCTCCACCGCTCTTCCCTATTCACTGGAGATGATCGCGCTGACACGTTTGCCGACACGTACCTTTGGCACGTTGATGAGCATGGAGCCAGCTCTGGCAGCTATTTCGGGCATGATTTTCCTTGGGGAAACGCTACTTTTCCAGCAGGTGCTGGCTCTGATGGCTATCGTTATTGCTTCAATGGGATCTACATTAACTTTGCGCCGGGAAGTAAAAGTAGAAAAAATTGATTTAGATTAAAAAATATTATTTTGCATGAGATTTATCTCATGCAAAATAACCTCCGATGAGCTGCAGACATTATTTCTTACGTTTCTCTGGGTTTTCGCTCAAATATAAGCCAGGCACTGCTGCGCACCGTCAACATAATTCAAATTATCTTATAATTCATAAGATTAGTTGCCATAGCTGAAAAACAGAGTCTATATTTTACCTGTGCTATTGAACTAATAGGCAGAGCCAAAACAGCAAGCCGAAATCTGATGCTATACTTAGTTCCGGTATTTACTTGGGACACAACATCAAGAGGATATGAGATTATGAGTACCGCTAAACTAGTTAAAACGAAAGCGTCTAATCTGCTTTATACCCGCAACGATGTACCGGAAGACGAGAAGAAAGCAACTGTTGAGTTACTGAATCGCCAGGTTATCCAGTTCATCGATCTGTCACTGATCACTAAGCAAGCGCACTGGAACATGCGCGGTGCTAACTTTATTGCCGTTCATGAAATGCTGGACCAATTCCGTACCGCGCTGGTAACGCACCTTGACACTATGGCAGAACGCGCCGTACAGCTGGGTGGCGTGGCGCTAGGGACCACTCAGGTCATTAACAGTAAAACTGCGCTGAAAAGTTATCCGCTGGATATCCATAGCGTTCAGGATCACCTCAAAGAGCTGGCCGATCGTTACGCCGTAGTGGCAAATGATGTGCGCAAAGCGATTAGCGAAGCAAAAGACGAAGATACAGCCGATATCTTCACCGCCGCGTCTCGCGACCTGGATCAGTTCTTGTGGTTTATCGAATCCAACATTGAATAAACCATAAGAGTAATCAATGACCCCTGTGCCCATGGCACAGGGGTTTTGCACATTTATGGTGCGCTATTTTCTTGTTTATTCCGCCAAAAGTAATCCTTTCGTAATTATCACATCACAAAATTGTTAATGAGTGATTGTTACTCACTCACTATCTGCGCTAAAAGAGAGCAACCAGGCGTTATTTGCCATGATGCACCATAATGGTGATTCGTAATGGTGCATTGCCAGCTATTTTTCATGATTGGCAGGCAACTAAATGTATTCTGATCTTTACAAAACAACGTGTTGTAAACCTGGCATGATTTTTTCATACTGCGTTTCATCTCGCAGGGGTTCGCCCCGGTTACAAAAGGAAAAACTATGAAGTCTGTATTAAAATTTTCCCTGGCTGCACTCACCCTCGCCTTTGCTATCTCTTCTCAGGCCGCTGATAAAAAGCTAGTAGTAGCAACCGATACCGCATTCGTTCCCTTCGAGTTCAAACAAGACGGCAAATATGTCGGATTTGACGTGGATTTGTGGGCGGCTATCGCGAAAGAGCTGAAACTGGACTATGAACTGAAACCTATGGATTTCAGTGGCATCATCCCTGCGTTGCAAACAAAAAATATCGACCTGGCGCTGGCCGGCATCACCATCACCGAAGAGCGTAAAAAAGCGATCGATTTCTCCGATGGCTACTACAAAAGCGGTCTGTTGGTGATGGTCAAAGCGAACAACAATGATGTAAAAAGCGTCAAAGATCTCGACGGTAAAGTTGTTGCAGTGAAAAGCGGTACTGGTTCCGTTGATTATGCGAAAGCGAATATCAAAACCAAAGATCTGCGCCAGTTCCCGAACATTGATAACGCTTATATGGAACTGGGTACCAACCGTGCTGATGCCGTGCTGCACGATACCCCTAACATCCTTTACTTTATCAAAACCGCAGGCAACGGGCAGTTCAAAGCCGTCGGCGATTCACTGGAAGCACAGCAGTATGGTATTGCCTTCCCGAAAGGAAGCGATGAGCTGCGTGAGAAAGTTAACGGCGCGCTTAAAACGTTGCAGGACAATGGTACTTATAACCAGATCTACAAAAAATGGTTCGGCACTGAACCAAAATAATGGCCTAACAACCACGCTTTAACGTCTCAAGGGGCGGCTTTCGCCCCTGTATACCACGGTAACAGGAATACACCATGCAGTTTGACTGGAGCGCCATCTGGCCTGCCATACCGCTTTTACTCGAAGGAGCCAAAATGACCTTGTGGATTTCGATCCTCGGTCTGGCTGGCGGCATAATTATCGGCCTGTTGGCCGGTTTAGCCCGTACCTACGGCGGCTGGCTTACTAACCACATCGCGCTAATTTTTATCGAAGTTATTCGCGGAACACCTATTGTGGTGCAGGTGATGTATATCTACTTCGCCTTGCCCATGGCTTTCCCGGATCTGCGCATCGATACCTTCGCAGCCGCAGTGATCACCATCATGATCAACTCCGGGGCCTATATCGCGGAAATCACCCGTGGCTCCGTGCTCTCAATTCATAAAGGTTTCAGCGAGGCTGGCATGGCGCTGGGGCTGTCACGCCGCGATACTATTCGTCATGTGATCCTGCCGCTGGCATTGCGCCGTATGCTGCCACCGCTAGGTAACCAGCTTATCATCAGTATTAAAGATACCTCGCTCTTTATCGTTATCGGTGCTGCCGAACTGACCCGTCAGGGCCAGGAGATCATTGCAGGCAATTTCCGGGCGCTGGAAATCTGGACCGCCGTTGGGGTTATCTACCTGATCATTACCCAGGCGCTGAACTTAGTGCTTCGTCGTCTTGAAAAAAGGATGAAAATCCTGTGATTGAATTTAAAAATGTTTCCAAGCACTTTGGGCAGACCCAGGTGCTGCACAATATCGATCTGCATATTACCCAGGGTGAAGTGGTGGTGATTATTGGGCCTTCTGGCTCCGGTAAATCTACCCTGCTGCGCTGTATCAATAAGCTGGAAGAGGTTACCAGTGGCGATCTGATCGTCGACGGGTTGAAAGTGAACGATCCTAAAGTGGACGAGCGTCTGATCCGCCAGGAAGCGGGGATGGTGTTTCAGCAGTTCTACCTGTTCCCCCATCTGACAGCGTTAGAAAACGTGATGTTCGGCCCGCTGCGTGTGCGCGGAACCAAAAAAGAAGAGGCTGAGAAGCAGGCAAAAGCGCTGCTGGCAAAAGTCGGTCTTGCTGAACGCGGTCACCACTACCCCTCTGAGCTTTCCGGGGGTCAGCAACAGCGTGTGGCTATCGCCCGTGCCCTGGCGGTGAAACCTAAAATGATGCTTTTCGATGAGCCCACCTCGGCTCTCGACCCGGAGCTGCGCCATGAAGTGTTAAAAGTGATGCAGGATCTGGCGGAAGAGGGAATGACGATGGTGATCGTTACCCACGAAATCGGCTTCGCGGAAAAAGTGGCGTCGCGTCTGATTTTCATCGACAAAGGCCGCATTGCCGAAGATGGTAATCCGCAGCAACTGATTGCTAACCCTCCAAGCCAACGCTTGCAGGAGTTCTTACAACACGTCTCCTGAGTTGCCCAGCCCTCCCCGGCGGAGGGCTGATATCCCCCGGATTTATCTCAATTTTTTCCCCTTCCCTCGCCCCATCTATACTTATCATTTTGCAGGTTTTTCTGCCGGGGTCGTTTATGCCATGGATTTTTCTGTTATTGAGCTTGCTGTGCGCACCGCTACAGGCTGCTACCTTGCCCGGAATTACCCCGACAACCAGTGATACGCAAACATCAGCACAAACCAGCGAACCTAATGTCGAGCAGAAAAAAGCCGCCTATGCCGCCCTTGCCGACGTGTTAGAAAATGATGAATCGCGCAATGAGCTTATTGATCAGTTACGCAAAGTAGCAAGCACGCCACCGCAACAGCCTGTACCGGAGATAAGCCCCCCGGCAATAGAAGAAGAGAAGACGGTGCTGGAGAATGTTACCGAAGTCACCAGCTTTTATGGTGAGGCGCTGGCATCACGCTTCGCCCAGTTGTACCGCAATATTACGGGTTCACCCCATAAGCCATTTAACCCTCAGACATTTTCCAATGCTGCCGGTCACTTTTTACTGCTGGCAGCGTTGGTTTTTGCCTTCTGGTTTATTGTGCGTTTATGTGTAACGCCACTGTATCGCAAGATGGGTGCGTGGGGGAGGCGAAAAAATACAGAGCGCCGCAACTGGCTCCAATTGCCGTCAATGATTATTGGCGCGTTTATTATTGATTTGATGTTACTGGCACTCACGCTGTTTGTGGGCCAGGTCCTGATTAGCAATCTTAACGCCGGAAATCACACTATTGCTTTCCAGCAGAGTCTCTTCCTCAACGCTTTCGCCCTGATTGAGTTTTTTAAAGCCATATTACGGCTGATTTTCTGCCCCCATATCCCCGATTTGCGCCCGTTTCGTATCCGCAATAAAACCGCCCGTTACTGGCATCTGCGGCTCAGCGCCCTGAGCAGTCTGATCGGCTATGGTTTATTAGTCGCGGTACCGATTATTTCCAATCAGGTCAATGTGCAGTTCGGTGCGCTGGTGAACGTCATTGTGATGCTCTGCATTACCGTTTGGGCTCTCTATCTTATTTTTCATAATAAGATCGCGATTCAGCATAACCTGGCCCGGCTTGCGGATAATTCACTGGCCTTTTTCAGCCTCTTTATTCGTGCTTTTGCGCTGGTCTGGCACTGGCTCGCCAGCGCCTACTTTATCGTATTGTTCTTTTTTTCGCTGTTTGACCCCGGCAACAGCCTGAAATTTATGATGGGGGCTTCTGTGCGCAGCCTCGTTATTCTGAGTCTCGCTGCATTCTTCTCAGGGGTACTCTCCCGCTGGTTGAATAAAACCATCACGCTTTCGCCACAGGTACAACGCAACTACCCGGAATTACAAAAGAGGCTCAATGGCTGGCTGGCGGCGACATTGAAAACTGCGCGTATTCTGGTGGTGTGCACAGCGGTAATGTTATTACTCAACGCCTGGGGACTATTTGATTTCTGGAATTGGCTTAATAACGGCGCGGGGGAGAAAACGGTAGATATCCTGATCCGTATCGCATTGATCCTCTTCTTCTCGGCAGTGGGCTGGACGTTGCTCGCCAGTATTATTGAGAACCGCCTGGCCTCGGATATTCATGGTCGCCCGTTACCGAGTGCCCGTACCCGAACGCTGCTAACTCTGTTTCGCAACGCGCTGGCCGTGGTGATCAGTACCATTACCGTGATGATTGTATTATCAGAAATTGGCGTCAATATCGCCCCATTACTGGCGGGTGCCGGGGCATTGGGGCTGGCTATTTCGTTTGGTTCGCAAACGCTGGTGAAAGATATTATCACGGGTATTTTTATCCAGTTCGAGAATGGTATGAATACCGGTGATCTGGTCACTATCGGGCCGCTGACCGGCACCGTGGAGCGGATGTCGATTCGTTCTGTTGGCGTGCGTCAGGATACCGGGGCTTATCATATTATCCCCTGGTCCTCGATAACCACCTTTGCTAACTTCGTGCGCGGTATCGGCTCGGTGGTTGCCAACTATGATGTCGACAGGCATGAGGATGCGGAAAAAGCCAATCAGGCGCTGAAAGATGCTGTAAGCGAACTGATGGAGCAAGAGGAGATACGCGGATTAATTATTGGCGAGCCCGCTTTTGTCGGTATTGTTGGCCTGACCAATACCGCCTTCACCCTGCGTGTCACGTTCACTACCCTGCCCTTGAAACAGTGGACAGTACGTTTTGCCCTCGACAGCATGGTGAAAAAACATTTTGATCTGGCTGATGTGCGCCCGCCGATACAAACCTACCAGCTTCTGTCAAATCCGGGCGCGACATCACAAGGGCAGCCAACATCCCCCGGCAGCCCACAGCCGCCGGCGCCAGCAGAACCTACGCTGTAAAACGACTCTGCGCCCAGCGTTTACGCTGGTTTTCATCCAGAAAGCTCCAGGCGATAAAGCGGCTCTGCTTTTGTCCCTGGGCCATCTCTTTTTTCATCACTTTCACCGCACCCGCCTGCGTCAGCGCACGGTAAAGATCTGGCAGGTTATCACCCCGTGAAACCAGTGAAGTAAACCACAGCACCTGGCGGGCAAACTGCTGGCTCTCAGCAATCATCTTACTGATAAAGGCGACTTCTCCCCCTTCGCACCACAGCTCCTGCTGCTGGCCACCAAAGTTAAGTGCCGCCTGAGCTGCTTGCCCAAGATTCCGCCGCTTACGTTCGCTTACCGCCTGAGCACTTTGCGCGGAGTCATGAAAAGGAGGATTACAGATTACCGCATCGTACTGTTCGTTTTTATGGATGATCCCCGTCAGGATAGCGGCAGGATCTTTCTGACGGCGCAGACGTACAGCGCGGCTCAGCCCAGGATTAGCATTAATGATGGCCTGTGCGCTGGCAAAAGCCTGATCATTCGTTTCGCTACCGGTAAAACGCCAGCCATATTCATGTGCGCCAATCAAAGGATAGATACAGTTCGCACCAGTACCGATATCCAGCACGCTAGCCTGGGAGGGGATATTCCCGGCATTGCTTTCGGCAAGCAGATCGGCCAGATGATGGAGGTAATCAGCACGCCCTGGCACAGGTGGGCAGAGAAACCCCTCCGGTATATCCCATTCGCGTACACCATAAAAGTGCGCAAGCAATGCTTTATTGAGCGCTTTTACCGCCTGCGGCTGGGCGAAATCGATGGTCGCCTCTCCATTCGGGTTTGTCGTCACAAAGGCGCGCAATGACGGATTGACCGTACATAAGATATCAAGATCGTAACGGCTGTGATGACGGTTACGCGGGTGCAGACCCGGTTTTTGGTCTTTCATGGCATTCTCCTGTTGGCAGCGGCGTAAGATACCCGTTGACGGCGGCAGGGTAAATAAGTGAGGCTGAAGAAACTTTTTTTGCTATTGGAAAACGCTATGTATTTTTATGAGCCGGCGAAAGGGCACGGCCTGCCCCATGACCCGCTGAATGCGATTATCGGCCCCCGGCCTATCGGCTGGATTGCATCACTGGATGGCAATGGTCGACGCAATCTTGCTCCCTACAGCTTTTTTAATTGCTTTAACTACCGCCCGCCTATTATCGGTTTTGCCAGTAGCGGTTGGAAGGATAGCGTGAGCAATATCAGTGAGACCAAAGAGTTCGTCTGGAACCTGACCACCCGCAATTTAGCCGAACAGATGAACGAAACATCCGCTTCGCTGGCGCATGGGGAAGATGAATTTGCCCGTGCCGGCCTGACACCGGTAGCGAGCCGTATTATCAGCGTTCCGCGGGTAGCTGAAAGCCCGGTTAACTTCGAATGTCGTCTTTCACAGTGTATCCAGCTTACCGCAGCCGACGGTACCATGATCGATAGCTGGTTAGTGTTGGGAGAAGTGGTGGCCGTACATATCGATGAGTCGCTAATAGAGGCAGGAGTGTATCAGACGGCGAAAGCACAGCCTGTACTGCGCGCCGGTGGCCCATCGGCCTACTATGGCATCAGTGAAACAATGCGTTTTGATTTGGTGCGCCCGGATAACCGCTAAGGCGAGTATGCCTTCATTCAACGCTATAATTAACGCTCAGCAGAGGAGAAATGTATGGCTTCGGGTTGGGCGCATGACGACGCAGTACAAGAGCAGATCGACAGCACTATTGAAGATGCTGTGGCGCGCGCACGTAGGGATTTACCCCATGGCGAGAGTCTGAAGGAGTGTGCAGAGTGTGGCGCCCCCATTCCAGAGGCGCGGCGTAAAGCCATTCCCGGCGTACGTTTGTGCGTTAAGTGCCAACAAGAGAAAGATTCGCATAACGCAAATTTTTCAGGATGTAATCGCAGGGGTTCGAAGGATAGCCAGCTTCGTTGACCTGCGTTTACTTTACCAGACAGAGCAAGCGTTTTCCTTTACATCCATAAAATCCCGCATAAAAATTCGCAAAACGTGCCGCTGATGTATCTGCGCAGCTTTACCTCATCGAAATTATCTGAATCTTCTTGTTAATCAATCAATTAACGTTTGTTCAATTTTTTAGAACAATGTCGTCAATTCTCTTCGATTTATTCTCTCGCTAAATAACGTGATACTTATCACATCGACGGAACGCCGTCCTCAATACAGAATAACCTGCGAGAAAACGATTATGAAAACCATGAAATATGCTGTTGCTGCTATTGCTCTTTCTACACTCTCATTCGGTGCCTTCGCGGCACAATCTGTCACCGCTACTCAGGCTGAAAGCATGAATAAAGTAGGCGTGGTGTCAGCGGCTGGCGCAACCACCCTTGATGGGCTGGAAGCTAAACTGGCTGCCAAAGCAGAAGCCGCTGGTGCTTCTGGCTACACCGTGACCTCAGCTGCCGGCAATAATAAACTGAGCGGTACTGCGGTTATCTACAAATAACCTGTTCAAAGTTTTTACCCCGGCGCGTTAACCCTCCGCCGGGTAGCACCACCCCGATTGACCCTGTTATTACCCTTAGTTTGCCCGTCATGGATTATGACGGGCTTTTTTTTTGGCTATCCGACAGGAACGGGAATTTTAGAAACTCTGCGCCACACGCGCCAACCCTTCTTCCAGCGTAGCAACCTCATGCGTAGCGACCAGACAGCATGCCAGTTGAATTTTCAACGACTCAGGCACTGCTTCGCGACCAGACAGACAGTGTTCTATCCAGCGGGCGGTGCTTTCTGCATCTTTTGCCGCGCCCTCTGCTACCTGTTGCGCTGCGTCATTACGTGCATAGAGCACACGCTCGCCCCGATCATCGATCAGGTTTATCTGCGGGCAGCGCTGCGGATTAGCATACACCTCGCCTTCCGTCCCGTGCATTAACAGGGCGCAGCCACCAATATCCGCAAAAAATTTGGCTACTTTTGTCACATACTCCGGGTGCGAGACGCTGGATAAGCGTAGTGCGGCTGTTTTTTCAAATGGCGTCGCCAGTTTTGCCAGCGTATGAGCACTGTTACGTACCCCCATCCGCCAGCGCATAGCCAGTTGTTTCTCCAGCGGTGGACAGAGTGCACCCACCGGAATGTAGACTGGCAGATGACCCTCAAGCTTTGCCTGCGCCTGCCCCGCGTGCAACGTGGCTTCAATACCTAATAATTTGAAGATGGTTTCTGAGACCACGCGAGTCGGATCTTCGCTAACACCGTGTACCACCACCGGAAAGCCCAGTTTCGTAAGCAGAATCGCCAGCAGCGGCGTTAAGTTTGCCTGTTTACGTGCGCCGTTATAGCTGGGAATAACAATCGGCACCGGTTTCGCCACGGGCGGTGTCAGCCGCATGGTGTGCTGCTGCATGGCATCAAAGAAACCGCGCATCTCCGCCTCGCCTTCCCCTTTGATACGCAGTGCAATCAAAATACCGCCCATCTCCAGCTCTGGCACATTACCATTAAGCATCTGCGTATACAGAGCCCGGGCGGTATCAAAATCCAGATCCCGGGCGTGATTTTTACCCCGGCCAATCTCTTTAATGATTTTGCGGTAATCCATTGGAACTCCTTGTATGACCCGATGGTTAATGCCGTCTGCGGCGCTTTTGCACCGGTTTTTTGGCAATTTTTTTAACTATAACGTCTGGCATCGGCGGTTGGGAAATAGGAAATACAGGCAATGCGTCAAGCAAGCGCTTGCCATAGCTTTTTGTCAGCAATCGTTTGTCATAAATAACCACCTCACCGCGACAACCGTGGCTACGAATAAGCCTTCCGACCTGCTGAATCAGATTAAACGAGGCACTGGGTAAACTCTGTACTTCAAAAGGGTAGCGATTAAGGCTTTTTAACCACTCGCCCTCGGTAATCACCACCGGGCTATCAATCGGTGGGAACGCGATTTTATGAATATGCACCTGCGTCAGGTAATCGCCTTTTAGATCCAACCCCTCGGCAAAAGATTGCAGACCGACCAGCACACTATGTTCGCCGTTATCAATGCGTTTACGATGTAACTCTACCAGCTTGTAACGCGGCTGATCCCCCTGCACCAGGAGTAGTAAGCGCAGATCGGTCACATAACTTAAAAAAAGCTGCATCGCCCGTTGGCTGGCGAATAACACCAGCATCCCTGGATGCCCTTTACTCTCGACCTGCTGGCGAAACCAGGTCGCCATTTCAGCAATATGCTGCTCTTCATTTTCAATCAATGGCGCGTAGTGCATCTGGGGTATAACAATTTTACCCTGCTCGACATGATTGAATGGCGACTCAAGCGAGACAAAGCGATCCCCGGCTTTCTCTTTCAGGCCGCTCATCTCCTGCAAGCGATTGAAACTATTAAGCGAGCGTAGTGTGGCCGAGGTGACGATAATATGCGGTACGCTGCGCCACAGGAGTTTTTCCAGTTGATCACTGACGCGAATACCCACGCAATGAAAGAAGAGGTGTAGCTGCCCCTCCCGCACTTCACGCGTCACCCATTTTGAGACCGGAGCGCCGGACGCCTGGAGCATAGATGCCAGCCGCCAGAGTTTGCTCTGACTCTCAAACATGCCCAGCGCGCGGTTCATCTGTAAGATAACGCGATGCAGACGCACAATATCGTGACTACCGGTCTTTTCACTCAAATCATTTAAAAAGAGTTCGGCCAACCCGCGCAGCATCTCAGTAAGCTTTGCCAGTCGCTGGCAGATAGCCATGATTTCATCCGGCAACTCCCCCATCGCAAAGCGGTACTCTGCCTCTTGCCCGCCGGGAAGGTAGAGATTAATGATGTTATTAAGCGAGGCGATAAGTTCAAAGAGCTCTTCACAGTGCGCATTAAGCCGCTCCGGCGTAGCCAGTGGCGGCGTAGTTTTCGGACGAAATTGATCCAGGCAAGTCGCAATCAGTTTGCTGAAAAGATCGAGTTGAAGCCGATACCAGGGCGACGTTATTTCCGCACTCATTTCCAGCGCATCCCGCGCGACATCAGGGAGATGATGACCTTCATCCAGCACCAGCAGCAGATTTTTCGGCTCAGGCAGCACCGCTTCACTCTCCATCGCCGCCATCACCAGCGCATGGTTCGCTACCACAACTTCTGCTTCCTGGATTTCACGCCGCGCCACAAAAAAGGGGCATTCGCGGTAATAGTGACAGTTGCGATTCAGGCAACTGGCTTTGTCGGTGCTCAGGCGTCGCCATAAATCGTCATCAATCGCTTTATCCGTGTGATCGCGCAGGCCGTCCCATTTGTAACTGTCGAGATCCGCTTTAAGCACAGCACACTGCTTCTGCTCCTCTTTGCTTCCTGGCGTCAGCTCGTCATCAAGAAAAGCCAGCAGATCCTGTTGTGAAGGATCACTGCTGGCCAGCGCGGTAAGATTGCGCGGGCAGACATAGCGCCCACGACCAAACGCGGCAGTGAACCGCAAATCGGGAATAATTTTGCGCAGCAGCGGCAGATCTTTGCTGAAAATTTGATCCTGTAAGGCTACGTTAGCCGTGCTGACGACCAGCGTTTTTTGCTCTTCGCGGGCAATAGCAATCCCCGGAATGAGATAAGAGAGGGTCTTGCCCACACCGGTTGGCGCTTCAATCGCCAGATGTCGTCCTTCATCACCCGCCAGCGTCTTTGCCACCTCGGCGATCATCTGCCGCTGCGGTGCTCGGGGAATAAAATCCGGAATCTGTTGTTGCAACGCCTTATACCAGGCGGCAATTTGCGCTTTCAGCGCGGCGGTAAGAGCCATCGGTAAACCTAAGATACTGTATAAACAGCCACTATTGTGGCACTTTTAGCGCCTGGCAGGGTAATACTTTTTCGCGTTATGGAAGGGGGGATATGAAATAAGAAGAAAACGCGCCAGAACTGGGCTGACGCGTTTTAAAACAGTAGTGGTTACTGAGCAGCAGAAGGTTTGCGCGGACGGCGGCGAGGTTGATTACCGGCCGGTTTGCCCTGGTTATCACGCGCAGCATGCGTTTTAGCGCTGCCACCGTCACTGCGACGCGGCGCGCGCGGTTTAGCGGCTTCGCCATCATGACGCTTAGGCGCAGACTGCTGACCACGACCGCCTCCCTGACCACGGCCTCCTCGCTGCTGGCGGCCATTCTGTATCGGCTCAGCTTTGATGGAAGGGTCTGGTTCATAACCCGGTACGGTAATACGCGGGATCTCTTTTTTCAGCAAACGCTCAATATCACGCAGCAACTTGTGTTCATCTACACAGACCAGCGACAGCGCTTCGCCAGTAGCGGCAGCACGCCCCGTACGTCCAATGCGATGCACATAATCTTCCGGTACGTTCGGCAGCTCGTAGTTCACAACATGCGGAAGCTCTTCAATATCCAGCCCGCGAGCGGCAATATCTGTTGCCACCAGGACGCGGATTTCACCGGACTTGAAGTCGGCCAGTGCGCGTGTTCTTGCGCCCTGGCTCTTATTGCCGTGGATCGCGGCACTGGTAATGCCATCTTTATTGAGCTGCTCGGCCAGATGATTCGCGCCATGCTTCGTGCGTGTAAACACCAACACCTGCTGCCAGTTACCCTGTCCGATCATCTGTGACAGCAGTTCCCGCTTGCGTTTCTTATCAACGAAATGGACATGCTGAGTCACCTGCTCAGAAGCGGTATTGCGGCGCGCGACTTCAATCTCAAGCGGGTTGCGCAGCAGCTTTTCTGCCAGCTGTTTAATCTCGTCTGAGAAGGTGGCGGAAAAAAGCAAGTTTTGACGCTTGGCCGGCAATTTCGCCAATACGCGGCGAATATCGTGAATAAAGCCCATATCAAGCATGCGGTCTGCTTCATCCAGCACGAGGATTTCAATGCTATCGAGCTTCAGCGCATTTTGATGTTCGAGGTCAAGGAGACGTCCCGGTGTCGCCACCAACACATCAACGCCACCGCGCAGTTTCAACATCTGCGGATTAATACTGACACCGCCGAAAACCACCAGCGAACGAATATTCAGGTATTGACTGTACTCGCGTACATTTTCACCTACCTGCGCGGCCAGCTCACGAGTCGGCGTTAAAATCAGCGCACGTACCGGGCGGCGACCTTTGGCATGCGGCTCATTTTGAATCAGTCGCTGCAGCAGTGGCAGGGTAAAACCGGCTGTTTTACCGGTACCCGTCTGCGCACTGGCCATCAAATCGCGGCCTTGCAGCACCGCGGGGATCGCCTGCTGTTGGATAGGGGTTGGCTGTAAATAACCCTGTTCTGCGACAGCGCGCAAAATTTCCGGGCTCAGGCCAAGGGCATCAAAAGACATAACTACTCCACACCGCCCCGACCTGTACCAGGTGTAGTTTTCAGGGAGATAATAAATTGGCTAATGACAAAAACCACAATGTCATGAAGGGGCGGAGTGTAACAGCTTTTGTGATCAAGCGCATAAATATACACCGGGATTTCTCGCCAGTATCGACTTACCACTCTGGACAAGCCCAAAATTTCGCCATAGAGTTAATCAATCGATTGATTAACTCTTATCACATGTATGAATACGATCCCGACCACCAGCAGAGGTGAACAGGCAAAAAGCCAGTTGATAGCCGCCGCGCTCGCGCAATTTGGCGAATGTGGAATGCATGCCACGACACGCGATATCGCCGCCCAGGCCGGGCAAAATATCGCTGCCATCACTTACTACTTCGGTTCTAAAGGGGATCTCTATCTCGCCTGCGCACGCTGGATTGCCGATTTTATTAATGAAAATATGCGCCATCATGCAAAAGAAGCGGAAGAGTTACTAACGCAGCGTGATCCCGATAAAGCGGCGATTCGCCAGCTTCTCCACTGCGCCTGTAAAAACATGATCACCCTGCTGACACACGATGAGACGCTCAATTTGAGCAAATTTATCTCTCGCGAACAACTCTCCCCCACCCCGGCCTACCAACTGGTGCATGATCAGGTTATCGCTCCGCTACACGCCTTGCTAACCAGTCTGCTGGCAGCCTACACCGGGCGTGACGCCGGGGATACGGAGACTATTATTCATACTCACGCCCTACTTGGAGAGATCCTGGCGTTCCGGCTGGGACGCGAAACCATTTTGTTACGTGCAGGTTGGACCCAGTTTGATGAGGCGAAAGCTGCGCTGATTTTTCAGGTTATAACCTGCCATCTCGATCTGATTCTGGAAGGCTTGTCGCAAAGGAGAAATGCGTTATGAGAAAGTCCCTTATCGTCCTGATTGCTGTAGTGGTATTGGTCGCAGCAGGCGGCGGTTGGTGGTGGTATCAGAGCCAACAGCAGAACACGCTTACGCTGTATGGCAATGTCGATATACGTACCGTCAACCTCAGTTTTCGCGTAGGTGGTCGTCTGGCCTCACTGAATGTCGATGAAGGCGATGCCATCAAAAACGGACAGGTGCTGGGGCAAATAGATAACGCACCGTATGAAAATGCGCTCATGCAGGCACAAGCCAATGTACAGGCAGCACAGGCGAAATATGATCTGATCACCGCCGGTTATCGCGATGAAGAAATAGCCCAGGCCGTGGCTGCGGTAAACCAGGCACGTGCGGCATATGAGTATGCGCAAAACTTTTATCAGCGCCAGCAGGGTCTATGGAAAAGCCGCGTCATTTCGGCAAATGACCTGGAGAATGCGCGCTCATCACGGGATCAGGCGCAGGCCAACCTAAAATCAGCCCAGGATAAACTCTCCCAGTATCGCGCCGGTAACCGCCCGCAGGAAATAGCTCAAGCCAAAGCCAGTCTCGAACAAGCACAGGCGCAATTAGCCCAGGCACAGCTCGATCTCCATGACACCACTCTGACGGCACCCGCCGCTGGCACAGTATTAACGCGAGCGGTTGAACCGGGAAGCATGTTGAATGCTGGCAGCACTGTCCTGACGCTCTCGCTCACCCGTCCGGTGTGGGTACGCGCCTATATTGATGAACCCAACCTGCAGCGGGCACGGCCAGGGCAAGAGGTGCTGCTTTACACCGATGGGCGCCCGGATAAGCCGTACCACGGTAAAATCGGCTTTGTCTCGCCTACCGCTGAATTTACGCCGAAAACTGTCGAAACACCGGATTTGCGTACCGATCTCGTCTACCGCCTGCGCATTATCGTCACCGATGCCGATGACGCACTGCGCCAGGGAATGCCAGTGACCATTCATTTTAATGGCGAGGCACGAGATGAGTGATGCGGCCATCCAACTGCACGGGTTAGTTAAGCGCTTCCCCGGCATGGAGAAGCCTGCCGTCGCGCGTCTGGATTGTCATATCAACGCGGGATATGTTACCGGACTGGTGGGGCCGGACGGCGCCGGGAAAACGACGTTGATGCGTATACTGGCAGGTCTGATGAAGCCTGATGAAGGCAGCGCCAAAGTACTGGGGCTGGACCCGGTAGCCAATGACAGTGAACTTCATGCCATGCTCGGCTATATGCCGCAGAAGTTTGGACTTTATGAAGATTTAACGGTAATGGAAAACCTCAATTTATATGCCGATCTGCGCAGCGTAACGGGTGAGAAACGGCAGCAAACTTTTAGCCGCTTGCTGGAGTTCACCGCGCTTGCTCCCTTCACAGATCGGCTGGCAGGCAAACTCTCTGGCGGTATGAAGCAGAAACTTGGCCTCGCCTGCACATTGGTGGGTGAACCCAAAGTATTGCTGCTTGATGAGCCTGGAGTGGGTGTCGATCCGATATCCCGCCGTGAGCTATGGCAGATGGTGCATGAGTTGGCTGGCGAAGGGATGTTGATTCTCTGGAGCACATCGTATCTGGATGAAGCGGAACAGTGCCGCGATGTACTGCTAATGAACGAAGGGGAGCTGCTCTACCAGGGGGAACCGACAGCCCTGACGCGGACCATGGCCGGACGCAGCTTCTTAGTCACCAGCCCACAAGAGAACAACCGCAGCCTGTTACGCCGCCTTTTACAGCAGCCTCAGGTTAGCGACGGCATGATTCAGGGGCGGTCGGTGCGTATGATCCTCAAAAAAGAGACTAGCCCTGAGCAGATCCAGACCGCCGCAGGGATGCCGCAATTGCAGGTTGAGGAAACGGCCCCGCGTTTTGAAGATGCTTTTATCGACCTTCTTGGCGGGGCGGGCGCATCCGAATCCCCGCTGGGGGCAATTCTGCATACGGTGGAGGGTAACCCGCAAGAGACCGTTATCGAAGCCAAATCCCTGACCAAAAAGTTTGGTGACTTTGCTGCGACTGACCATGTCAACTTTGCGGTGAAACGGGGGGAAATTTTCGGTCTTCTTGGCCCAAATGGCGCAGGAAAATCCACCACCTTCAAGATGATGTGCGGCCTGCTGGTCCCCACGGATGGTCAGGCGCTGGTACTGAATATGGATCTCAAAGTCAGCTCGGGAAAAGCTCGTCAGCATCTGGGCTATATGGCCCAAAAATTCTCTCTCTACGGTAACCTGACCGTGGAACAGAATCTGCGCTTTTTCTCCGGCGTCTATGGTCTGCGCGGGGAAGCACAGCGGCAGAAAATCACCCGCATGAGCGAAGCATTTGGCCTGAAGTCAATGTCCAGTCATGCCACGGATGAACTTCCGCTGGGTTTTAAACAGCGCCTCGCGCTGGCCTGCTCCCTGATGCATGAACCTGATATTCTTTTTCTGGATGAACCAACATCGGGCGTTGATCCGCTCACGCGTCGCGAGTTCTGGCTACATATCAATAGCATGGTTGAAAAAGGCGTTACGGTGATGGTTACGACTCACTTTATGGATGAAGCAGAGTATTGCGATCGCATCGGATTGGTTTATCGCGGCAAGCTTATCGCCAGCGGAACGCCGGACGATTTAAAAGCGCAAACGGCTGACGACGACCACCCGGACCCCACAATGGAACATGCATTTATTACCCTGATCCAGAACTGGGACAAGGAGCATCACAATGGCGCTTAAAGCTCTCTCCTGGCGGCGCATCCGCGCTCTGTGCGTCAAGGAGACGCGGCAGATCATTCGTGACCCCAGCAGTTGGCTTATCGCCGTAGTGATCCCTTTGATGCTGCTGTTCATTTTCGGCTACGGTATCAATCTGGACTCAAGCAAGCTGCGCGTTGGCGTCCTGCTGGAACAACGCAGTGAAGAAGCCCTTGATTTCACTCATACCCTAACCGGTTCACCCTATATTGATGCCACTGTGAGCGACAACCGCCAGCAACTGATAGAGATGATGCAGGCTGGTCGTATTCGCGGGCTGGTGGTGTTGCCCGTGAATTTTGCCGCCCAGATGACGCGTGAAGGAGATACAGCCCCAATTCAGGTAATAACCGATGGTAGTGAGCCGAATACGGCGAATTTTGTGCAAGGGTATGTGCAGGGCATCTGGCAGCTCTGGCAGCAGCAGCGCGCGGAGGATCGCGGTCAGGAATTTGAACCATTGATCAATATTCAGACCCGTTACTGGTTCAATCCGGCGGCTATCAGCCAGCACTTTATTATTCCCGGCGCGGTTACCATTATCATGACGGTGATCGGTGCGATCCTCACGTCGTTGGTGGTAGCGCGCGAATGGGAGCGAGGCACGATGGAAGCCCTGCTCTCCACCGAAATCACTCGTGCGGAGCTATTGCTATGTAAGCTAATCCCCTATTACTTCCTCGGCATGCTGGCAATGTTGCTCTGTATGCTGGTGGCGGTATTTATTCTCGGCGTCCCTTATCGTGGTTCACTGGTGGTACTGTTCTTAGTCAGCAGTCTATTTTTGCTCAGTACGCTCGGCATGGGGTTGCTTATCTCTACCCTCACGCGCAATCAGTTTAACGCCGCACAGGTAGCACTGAATGCCGCCTTTTTGCCATCCGTTATGTTGTCCGGGTTTATCTTCCAGATTGACAGTATGCCTGCGGTGATCCGCACGATGACTTATATCATCCCTGCTCGTTACTTCGTCAGTACGCTGCAAAGCCTGTTTCTGGCGGGCAATATTCCTGTAGTTCTGCTGGTTAACGTACTGTTTTTAATTGCTTCAGCGGTGATGTTTATCGGTCTGACATGGCTGAAAACAAAGCGCAGATTGGATTAAGGAAAACCCATGTTTCATCGTTTATTGACGCTTATCCGCAAAGAGCTGCAATCGTTATTACGCGAGCCGCAAACACGCGCCATCCTGGTGCTGCCGGTGTTATTGCAAGTGCTGCTGTTTCCCTTTGCCGCCACGCTGGAAGTGACCAATGCCACCATTGCTATTTATAACGAAGACAATGGTAAACATGCCATCGAGTTAACCCAGCGCTTTGCCCGCGCAAAAGCCTTTACCCATATCCTGCAACTGCACAGCCCGCAGGAGATCCGCCCGACCATCGACCGGCAACAGGCGCTGCTACTGGTACGTTTCCCCGCCGATTTTTCGCGCAAACTTGACAGTAACACCCAGGCACAGCTGCAGTTGATCCTTGATGGACGTAACTCTAACAGCGCACAGATTGCCGCCAACTATTTGCAGCAGATAGTTAAAGATTATCAACAGGAATTATTAGGCGATCAGGTAAAACCTAATAATAGTGAGCTGGTTTTCCGCAACTGGTATAACCCAAACCTTGACTATAAATGGTTCGTGGTGCCATCGCTGATTGCCATGATTACGACGATAGGCGTACTGATTGTTACCTCGCTTTCGGTAGCCCGCGAACGGGAGCAAGGAACACTGGATCAACTGCTGGTTTCGCCGTTGTCTACCTGGCAAATTTTCGTCGGTAAGGCAGTGCCTGCTCTGATTGTCGCGACCTTTCAGGCTACCATCGTGCTGGGTGTCGGTATTCTCGCCTATAAGATCCCATTCGCCGGTTCACTACTGCTTTTTTATTTCACGATGCTGATTTATGGTCTGTCGCTGGTCGGTTTTGGCTTACTGATTTCGTCGCTCTGTGCCACCCAGCAGCAGGCGTTTATTGGCGTGTTTGTCTTTATGATGCCAGCGATACTGTTGTCGGGATATGTATCGCCGGTCGAGAACATGCCGCTCTGGTTGCAGAATTTTACCTGGGTGAATCCAATCCGCCACTTTACCGATATTACTAAGCAGATCTATTTGAAGGATGCCGGTTTCGCCATTGTCTGGCACAGCTTGTGGCCGCTGTTAGTCATCGCGGCCACCACGGGGTCAGCGGCGTATGCTATGTTTCGCCGCAATATTGCTTAACTTCTTCTCTTTCGCCAGCAAAGAGATCGCCGCCGGGCCGGTGAGTATCGCCAGCCCGGTGAGAGCCAGCAGAAAATTGTTCTGCAAGATGCGTGAAAGCAGCCACAGCACAATCAGCGATGCGCCAAAATACCAGGTGGTGGTCAGCTCTTCCAGCACATCCGCCACTTCGCGCCAGCGCGCTTCATGGTGGCGCTGGAAAAACAGCATCAGCAATACTGTTACGCCGTAAATCACGCACAATCCCAGGCCAACGCGCACCAGTGAGCCACTGAACCAGCCCATTACCAACACCGCAACGATCAGCAAATGCAGCATAATCTGCCAGCAGCTTAACCCTGTTACGACGCGAATGTGTTGTTGCCACTTCATGGCTTTCTCCTGAGGCGCTTTTCATCTGTTAGAAGAGTACGCATATTTGCGGAAAATTCTGTAAGCCGGACACTTTTTGTGACAGGGACTACAATTTATTTTCATGTGGAGAGTAAGGCAGACAGGAGAATTATGACCCAACATGCGCGACATTTTTCATTGAAAGTACTCACCATTAATACTCATAAAGGCTTCACCGCGTTTAATCGGCGCTTTATTTTGCCTGAGCTGCGGGATGCGGTACGCACCGTCGGTGCCGATATCGTTTGTCTACAAGAGGTGATGGGCGCACATGAAGTGCATCCATTACATGTTGAGAACTGGCCGGATACCACCCATTACGAATTTCTCGCTGACACTATGTGGCGCGACTTCGCTTATGGACGTAACGCCGTTTATCCTGAAGGGCATCACGGTAACGCGGTGCTCTCCCGCTTTCCCATCGAATACCATGAAAACCGCGACGTTTCTGTCGATGGCGGAGAAAAACGGGGGCTGCTCTACTGCCGCATTATCCCGCCGAATTATAATTGTCCGGTGCATGTGATTTGCGTTCATCTGGGATTGCGCGAAACGCATCGGCAGGCACAGCTCGCCATGCTAACAGAGTGGGTAAACTCTTTCCCGGAAAATGAGCCGGTGGTCGTCGCGGGTGATTTCAATGACTGGCGGCAAAAAGCCAATTATCCGTTAAAAGCGCATGCCGGGCTGGAGGAGATTTTTACCCGTGCACGCGGTCGTCCTGCCCGTACATTCCCGGTCAGATTGCCGTTGTTACGCCTTGATCGGATCTATGTGAAAAATGCTAACGCCAGCGCTCCTGCAGCGCTGGCGCTGCGCAATTGGCGTCATCTGTCCGATCATGCCCCTTTAAGCGCGGAGATTCATCTATGAAATGTAGCTGGCGGGAAGGTAACCGCATTCAGTTGCTGGAAAATGGGGATAACTACTATCCAGCGCTGTTTGATGCCATTGACCAGGCAAAGCAAAGGATTATTTTAGAGAGTTTTATCTGGTTTGAAGATGAGGTGGGTCGCGAGTTGCATCGCGTTATATTACGTGCTGCCCAGCGTGGTGTAAGCATTGAAGTCTTGCTTGATGGTTATGGTTCGCCAGATCTGAGCGATGATTTTGTCAACACCTTGACCGCTGCAGGGGTCGTTTTCCGCTATTACGATCCGCGACCACGTCTGTTTGGTATGCGCACCAACGTCTTTCGTCGGATGCACCGTAAAATTGTGGTGATTGATAACAACGTGGCTTTTGTTGGCGGCATCAACTACTCGGCGGAACATATCACCAGCTACGGCCCTGAAGCCAAGCAAGATTATGCCGTACGTGTTGAAGGTCCGGTGGTGGAAGATATTCTGCAGTTCGAAGTGGAAAATCTACCGGAAAATGCCCCAGTAAAACGCTGGTGGCGGCGCCGGCGTCATCGCCCCGAGGAGAACCGCACTCCCGGCGAGGCACAGGTGCTGTTTGTCTGGCGCGATAATGACGACCATCGTGACGATATTGAACGCCACTACCTGAAAATGCTGGCGAATGCCAAACGCGAAGTGATTATTGCCAATGCCTACTTTTTCCCTGGTTATCGTTTATTACATGCCATGCGCAATGCCTCCCGCCGTGGTGTCACGGTCAAGTTAATTGTCCAGGGAGAACCCGATATGCCTATTGTCAAAGTTGGCGCAGAGCTGCTCTATAACTATCTGCTTAAGGGCGGCGTACAGGTCTATGAATACCACCGCCGCCCGCTCCACGGCAAAGTTGCGCTCATGGACCATCACTGGGCAACAGTTGGTTCCAGCAATCTCGATCCCCTCAGCCTGTCACTGAATCTGGAAGCCAATCTTGTCATTCACGATCGTGATTTCAATCAAACGCTGCGGGAAAATCTCAATGCAATTATCCGTGAGGATTGCCGGCGAGTTGATGAGTCGATGGCCCCCAAGCGTACCTGGTGGAACCTGGGCAAGAGCATTGTTGTATTCCACTTTTTACGCCACTTCCCGGCACTGGTTGGCTGGCTACCGGCGCATACGCCGAAACTGGCCGAAGTGGAGCCACCGGTCCAGCCTGAGATTGAAACCCAGGATCGCGTTGAAACACAAAATTCAGGAGCTAAATCCTGATGAAAAAATCGCATCCTCACTGGCGGCTGGTGAAAAAGATCCTTACCTGGATCTTCTTTATCGCCGTGGCAGCACTGCTGGTACTGTACGCTAAAAAAGTAAACTGGGAGGATGTCTGGAATGTCATCCGCGACTATAACCGTACCGCATTGCTCAGCGCCGTGGCGTTGGTCATCGCCAGCTATCTTCTGTATGGCTGTTACGATCTGCTGGGAAGGGCTTACTGTGGGCATAAACTGGCAAAACGTCAGGTTATGCTGGTGTCATTTATCTGTTATGCCTTTAATCTGACGCTCAGTACCTGGGTCGGGGGTATCGGCATGCGCTACCGGCTCTATTCGCGCCTGGGGCTGCCTGGTAGCACCATCACCCGCATCTTCTCGCTTAGCATCTCCACTAACTGGTTGGGTTATATTTTGCTTGGCGGCCTGCTGTTTACCTTCGGTGTGGTGCAGATCCCGGCGCACTGGTATATCTCAGAGGCGACACTGCGCATCGTCGGCATCGTGTTGTTACTGATCATTATTGCTTATCTGTGGTGCTGCGCCTTTGCGAAACGTCGCCATGCCACCATTAAAGGGCATAAGCTGGTACTACCGACATGGAAATTTGCCGTCGTGCAATTGGTCATCTCCAGCGCCAATTGGATCGCCATGGGAGCGATAATTTGGCTGCTATTGGGGATGCAGGCCGATTTCTTCTTTGTGCTTGGCGTGTTACTGGTAAGCAGTATCGCTGGTGTGATTGTGCATATTCCGGCGGGTATTGGGGTGCTGGAGGCGGTGTTTATTGCCCTATTGGCCGGAGAGCATGTTTCACAGGGCACCATTATTGCCGCCCTGCTCGCCTATCGCGTGCTCTATTACTTCCTGCCGCTGCTGCTAGCGTTGCTGGGTTATCTTGTGCTGGAAGGACGGGCAAAAAAACTACGCGCACAGAACGAAAAAACGATGGCTAAAACCTGAGTCATTGCGGGTAAACGCTTGCTGTGACGCTACGCCTGGGTGTAGCGTCACACCATAAGAGACATTAACGGCGATTGCCGAAAATGCGCAACAGCATCAGGAACAGGTTAATAAAGTCGAGATAGAGCGTCAGCGCACCGAGAATAGAGTATTTGCGCAGTTGTGCACTGTCGCTGATATCCATCTCCTGACCAATATTTTTCAGTTTCTGCGTGTCGTAAGCCGTCAGACCGACAAAAACCACCACACCGATATATGTGACAACCCACATTAGCGCTTCGCTTTTCAGCCAGAAGTTAACCAATGATGCCAGTATAATGCCAATCAGCCCCATAAAGAGCATATTGCCAAAACCGCTCAGATCACGTTTGGTGGTGTAGCCATAGAGACTCATAGCGCCAAACATACCGGCGGTGACCACAAAGGTGGCGGCGATAGATTGTGCGGTGTAGATCAGCAAAATACTGGAAACTGTCAGCCCGGTAAGTGCCGAATAGAGCATAAACAGCGTAGTCGCAACGCCTGGGCTGAGTTTATGGATCAGCCCGGAAAGGACAAAGACGACGGCAAGCTGGGCGATAATCAGACCAAAGAAGGTAACGCGACTGGAGAAAACCAGCGCCATAACCTGTTCACTGTTAGCTGCATACCAGGCGACAAATGCCGTCAGCAGCAGACCACAAGTCATCCAGCCATAGACTTGCGCCATATAGGTTTGTAGCGCGCTGCGGCCTGGCTGCACAAGGGAATCGGAACGGGGGAAACGATCCATAAATCACTCCTGATTGATGGGAAGACTCTTTAGATATTAACACATCTACGCCTACCAGCGCTGCGCCGCCTGCTTATCGCTCTCCCTGGCTTCCACCCAGCGATCTCCTTTTGGCGTGGCTTCCCGCTTCCAGAAGGGCGCGCGGGTCTTCAGGTAATCCATAATAAACTGTCCAGCTTCAAAGGCACTGCTACGATGCGCACTAGCTACGCCGACAAAGACAATCTCATCCCCCGGCCACAGCTCGCCCACACGGTGGTAGACAGTAACCCGCCCAAGCGGCCAACGGCTGCGCGCTTGCCCGACAATCTCAGCCAGTGATTTTTCAGTCATCCCCGGATAGTGCTCCAGTGTCAGAGCGCGCACGCTATCGCCAAGGTTATGGTTGCGCACTTTACCGGTGAAGGTCACCACGGCGCCATCTTCGTCGTCGGCCGCCAGCCAGCTGTACTCTTCGCCGACATTAAATGCCGCGCAGTCCACACAAATTCGCGTTTCGCTCATTTTACCCTCCGGTCACCGGTGGGAAGAAGGCCACTTCATCACCGCTGTGCAGTGGATGATCGAAGCTGACCAGCGTCTGATTTACTGCCGCCAGCAGCTTGCCATCTTCCAGCGCCAGCGCCCAACGGTCACCCTGTGCTGCCAGATGCTGGCGCAGCGCTTCAACCGTGGGCAAATCAGCGCTGCACTCCATGCTATCGCGGCCTACCAGTTCGCGCACCTGCGCGAAGAAAAGGATCTTAATCATTGCTATCTGCCCAAAAATCTCCCGATTTACCGCCACTTTTTGCCAGCAAGCGTACCGGGCCAATGACCATATCTTTCTGCACCGCTTTACACATATCGTAAATCGTCAACGCGGCGACAGAGGCTGCGGTCAGCGCTTCCATCTCAACACCGGTTTTACCGCTCAACCGACACAGCGCTTCTATGCGTACACGGCTATGCTCCGGCTGAGCCTGCAGTTGTACTTCGACTTTACTCAACAGCAGCGGATGGCACAGCGGGATCAGTTCCCAGGTGCGTTTTGCCGCCTGAATGCCGGCAATGCGCGCGGTGGCGAAGACGTCGCCTTTATGGTGGCTGCCATCAATGATCATCGCCAGCGTTTGCGGCTGCATAGTCACGAACGCTTCGGCACGTGCTTCACGAACGGTTTCCGCTTTGGCGGAAACATCCACCATATGCGCTTCACCATCGGCATTAATATGAGTCAGTTGTGACATAATTTACTTCTTAAGATGGGGATGGAAATTACACGGACGCGTACGCGCATCCAACTGCGGCGCAATGATATTTTCCCAGGCGGTACGGCAGGCTTTGGTGGAGCCCGGCATGGCGAAAATCAGCGTTTTATTCGCCATGCCCGCGACCGCCCTTGATTGCAATGTAGAGGTGCCGATCTCTTCAAAAGAGAGCATCCGGAACACTTCGCCGAAACCCTCGACTTGCCGATCGAACAGAGGCAACAACGCTTCAGGAACCTGATCACCATCGGTAAAACCGGTGCCGCCAGTAATTAATATCACCTGTACGCTATCACTGGCGATCCAGGCAGAAACCTGGGCGCGAACCGCGTAGCGGTTCTCTTTGACAATCGCTTTGTCCACCAGCTGATGGCCTGCTTCATGCACGGCATCGCGTAGCCAGTGACCAGAGGTATCGTCCTCTTCTCCCCGGCGATCGGATACCGTCAAAATCGCCACTTTTACCGGGATAAATTCTGCGCTAACCTGACTCATCTCACTCTCCTTGCGGCGATTACCCGCCAATGTATGAAAGGTTTTGCGTAATGCCGGTATTGCCCTGATGCAAAAAGTGTGTCTGTTTTTTATGCGTTAAGGCTGCGGCTATACGCTGTTCCAGCATCCCCTGCTGCGCATCGTCTTGCAGCAAATCGCGAAGATTCACCCCACCATCACCAAACAGGCACAGATGGAGTTTACCGGTAGAGGAGACGCGCAGGCGGTTACAACTGGCGCAAAAATCTTTCTCATAAGGCATGATCAGGCCAATCTCGCCGTCGTAATCCGGATGACAGAATACTTGTGCCGGGCCATCGCTACGCTGACGGAGTTGGTGAATCCAGCCTCTTCTGAGCAACTCGTCGCGCAGCACCATGCCGGAAAGGTGGTGTTTACGAAACAACTCACTCCCCTCGCCGGTTTCCATAAGCTCAATAAAGCGTAGCTGAATAGGGCGCGATTTGATCCACGCAAGAAAGGTGTCGAGCTGGTGATGGTTCACATCGCGCATCAGCACGGTGTTAACTTTGACTTTGGCAAAGCCTGCGGTAAAGGCGGCATCAATCCCCGCCATCACCTGGTGGAATTTATCTTGCCCGGTAATGGCGTGGAACTGTCGTGCATCAAGGCTATCAACACTGACATTAACTGCGGTCAGCCCGGCATCGCGCCACTGCGCAACATCACGGGCCAGCCGATAACCGTTAGTGGTAACGGCTATCTGGCGGATAGCGCTGTTTTCTCGCACTGCGGCGATGATCTCGGCGAAATCGCGCCGTAAAGAGGGTTCACCGCCGGTCAGACGCACCTTTTCTGTGCCCATCGCGCTAAAAGCGCGGGTCACACGGCGAATTTCATCAACGGTGAGGAAGCCGTTATTGTTGATGCCACTCGGCTTATAGCCATCCGGCAGGCAGTATGTGCAACGAAAATTACACACATCAGTAATTGACAGACGCAAGTAGTAAAACTTACGCGCAAAAGCATCTGTAAGTTGCGAAGCCATGAACACCTTTCCAAGTACGGGAGATGCAGTCATTTCTTCCTGCACCCTGGCGGCGTGAGCTTGATAACGGCCCCGCCACGGCCAAAGCGCCCTATCGTTAGACTTAGGCACAGAGGCTAGAGTGTTTCCCCTGGTGACTTGCACATGAAAGCGCAAAATCATTCGGGATATGTATAGTTAATAACGCTAAAATATCTTATAGCGATAGTAGCGCGATCCGCCGGTTTTAGCTATCTTCAATATCGCTATATAAATTGATATATAGCGTCATGATCGTGCCATTTCGCTACAGAGTACGTGAAAATCACGGTTTTGCTTTGATATGTGTCATTTTCAGCGATTCGCAGCATCGTCTTTTGGTGGTATTTAGGCTACCGTAGCGCGCTATTTCTCAATAAGGACCTTTTATGCGTAATCGCACACTTGCAGACCTGGATCGTGTTGTTGCTCTTGGCGGCGGACATGGCCTCGGGCGTGTGATGTCTTCCCTCGCCTCCCTGGGTTCGCGGTTGACCGGTATCGTGACGACTACCGACAACGGCGGGTCTACCGGGCGTATCCGCCGTTCAGAAGGCGGCATCGCCTGGGGCGACATGCGCAATTGCCTGAATCAGCTTATTACTGAACCGAGCGTTGCGTCGGCAATGTTTGAGTATCGTTTTGGCGGTAATGGCGAACTTTCCGGGCATAACCTCGGAAACTTGATGTTAAAGGCGCTGGATCACCTCAGCGTGCGGCCTCTGGAAGCGATCAATTTAATTCGCAACCTGCTTAAAGTGGATGCTTTTCTTATTCCGATGTCGGAACATCCCGTCGATTTGATGGCAACCGATAGCGAAGGCCATGTTGTATATGGTGAAGTAAATATTGATCAGCTCCATGCACCAATACAGGAGTTGATGCTGTCACCGAAAGTGCCCGCCACACGTGAAGCGGTAGAGGCGATCGCGGAAGCGGATTTGATTCTGATTGGCCCTGGCAGTTTTTATACCAGCCTGTTACCGCTACTGCTGCTGGATGAATTAGCTCAGGCACTTCGACGCACTCCTGCACCAGTAGTCTATATTGGTAATCTCGGCAAAGAATTAAGCCCGGCGTCTAGTCTGACGCTTGCCGAAAAACTAACAATTTTGGAGCAATATGTTGGGAAAAGGGTCATTGATGCAGCCGTGGTTGGACCTAAAGTCGATGTCAGTAGCATAAGCGAGAGATTAATCATTCAGGAAGAGCTGGAAGCAAGTGACGTACCTTATCGCCACGATCGTCAACTTTTGCGGATAGCGCTGGAGAAGGCCGTGCAGCAGTTAGGTTAATGCTCGTTGGCCTGCTGAAAGATTAAGTTCTTAAGGTTGTCTTAAAAAAGCCCTGTCATCATTGTGTCATCTTTTAGTTATGTTGCAGGGTATGTCTATGTCTCACTTTCCTCGGCCAAGCCTGAGCCGCCTCGGATTTATTCTTATTTTTGCGCTATATATCGCGCTGGGTCTGAATATTGCCTTCTATCGTCAGGCATTCGTCCTGTTGCCCGTCGACTCTCTGCATAACTGGCTGGTATTTCTTTCTATGCCGCTGGTAGCGTTTAGCGTAATTACTATTGTTTTGTCCATCGCTTCGTTCTTTTACCTTGAGCGTCTGGTTATCAGTCTGTTTGTATTAGTCTGTGCCGCTGCGCAATATTTTATTTTAAGCTTCGGCGTGATTATTGATCGCTCAATGATCACCAATATTCTTGATACCACGCCCGCTGAAAGTCTCGCCTTGATGTCGAAAGAGATGGTGTTGACGTTATTATTCACCGGCGTGTTGGCGGTGATCATCGCATGGTGGATCCGCATTCGCCCTGCACGCTCAACCCTGCGCAGTATAACGCTTCGCATGGCCAGTATCGTAATGTCTGTGTTGGTGATACTGCTTGTGGCATCGCTATTTTATAAAGATTATGCCTCGCTATTTCGCAATAATAAGGAACTGGTGAAATCCCTCAGTCCTTCCAATTCTATTGCTGCCTCATTGTCCTGGTATAACCACAATCGTGCGGCCAACTTACCGCTGGTGCATATTGGTGAAGATGCCAAACAGCGCCCGGAAATGCAGCACGGCCCGCGTAAAAACCTGACCATACTGATTGTAGGGGAAACGTCCCGTGCCGATAATTTCTCCCTTGGTGGTTACCCACGAGAAACGAATCCATTATTAAAACAGGATCAGGTTATTTACTTCCCGCATGCCACCTCTTGCGGTACGGCAACGGCTATCTCAGTCCCCTGTATGTTCTCTGGTATGTCGCGTGCTCACTATGATGAGCAGCTTGCTCATCACCAGGAAGGGTTGCTTGATATTGTTCAACGTGCAGGGATTTCGGTGCTATGGAACGATAACGACGGGGGCTGTAAAGGGGCCTGCGATCGCGTACCGCATCAGAATATGACGCAACTCAATCTGGCGGATCTCTGTATTAAGGGAGAGTGTCAGGATGAAATTTTATTTCACGAACTCAATAGTTACATCGACAAATTATCGGGTGACGGTTTAATTGTTTTACATACCATTGGGAGCCATGGGCCGACCTATTATAATCGTTATCCGGCGCAGTTTCGCAAATTCACGCCTACCTGTGATACCAATGAAATTCAGTCCTGTTCACAGCAGCAACTGATCAACACCTACGATAATACAATTTTGTATGTCGACTATATTGTTGATAAGGCGATCAAATTATTGCAGTCACAGCAGGATAAATTTACTACTAGCCTGGTTTATCTTTCAGATCATGGCGAATCACTCGGCGAAAATGGCGTTTATTTACACGGCTTGCCATGGTCTATTGCGCCACAAACGCAAAAACATATTCCGTTTCTGATTTGGCTGTCAGAGGATTATCAGCAACGCTACGGCGTTAATAGCCAGTGTCTGCAACAACGCGCGCGTGATCAGGAGGTGTCGCAGGATAATCTTTTCCCCACAATGTTGGGCTTGTTAGGCGTCAGTACGAAAGAGTACCGCGCGCAAGATGATATTTTAACTCCGTGCCGGAGGTAGGTTTGATGAAAATTTTAGTCATTGAAGACGACGAACTGTTATTACAGGGCCTGATTCTGGCGATGCAGAGTGAAGGTTACGCCTGCGATGGTGTTTCTACCGCCCACGAGGCGTCACTCTGTCTGACGACAGGCCATTACAGTTTGATAGTGCTCGATTTGGGTTTACCAGACGAAGATGGACTACATCTCCTGCAACGGCTGCGGCGGGAAAAAAATACCCTGCCGGTGCTGATCCTCACCGCCCGCGACACGCTGGAGGATCGCGTGAGTGGGCTGGATAGTGGTGCGGATGACTATCTGGTCAAACCCTTTGCTCTTGAGGAGTTGAACGCGCGTATTCGTGCGCTCCTGCGCCGCCATCATAACCAGGGCGATAATGAAATTATTAATGGCGATCTGACGTTGAACGTGACTCGTCGCCAGGCCTGGCTTGACAAGTCCCTGCTCGACCTGACGCCCAAAGAGTATGCTTTGCTGTCGCGCCTGATGCTAAAAGCCGGCAGCCCGGTGCATCGTGAGATTCTTTACAATGATATCTATAACTGGGACAACGAGCCTTCTACCAATACCCTGGAGGTGCATATCCATAATCTGCGGGAAAAAATTGGCAAGTCGCGCATTCGCACTGTACGGGGTTTTGGCTATATGCTGATGCAGGCCAATAACCCGGAGTAATTGATGACTATTCTGCAATACAAACAGTGGAGTATGCGTAGCCGTCTGCTGCTGGCTATCGGCAGCATTCTCCTTTTTTGCCAACTGGTCAGCGTCTTCTGGCTGTGGCATGAGAGCGAAGAGCAAATCCAGCTGTTGGTGCAAAGCGCTATTCATAACCATGACAATAGCAAACATATTGCACGAGAAGTGCGCGAAGCGGTCGCCAGTTTGCTGGTGCCAAGCCTGCTAATCATTGGCCTGGCATTATTAATCTGTATGCAAGCGGTGAAAGCCATTACCCGGCCGCTCTCTGAGTTACAACAGGAGTTGAATAAGCGCACGCCCGATAACCTGCACCCCATCACTCTCAACAATAGCGTGGGCGAGGTTGAAGCGGTCACCTCGTCGATAAACGCCCTGGTCAACCGGTTAACGCTAACGCTGGATCGTGAGCGGCTATTCACTGCTGACGTTGCCCATGAGCTGCGTACGCCGCTGGCCGGTTTGCGCCTGCATCTGGAGCTAATGGCGAAAAAAGACGGTGTTTATGTTGAACCGCTGCTGCAACGTCTCGATCAGATGACAGAAAATATTGCACAGCTGCTACAACTCGCCCGCGTTGGGCAATCTTTTTCTGCCGGGAGTTATCAGCAGGTAAATTTGCTGCTTGATGTGGTGATGCCCATCCGCAGTCAGCTCGAAAGTATGCTGGCCGGGCGGCAACAGCGGTTATCTGTGCCCGAAAACAGGGAAGAGGTTGCAGTACTGGGGGATGCTACCTTGCTGCAAGTGCTGTTAAGAAACCTGGTGGAAAATGCACACCGCTATAGCCCGAAAGGCTCGGTGATTAGCATACGGATTGAAGGTGGTGAGACGCCAGTGCTGGCAGTGGAAGATGAAGGGCCTGGTATCGACGAGAGCCGTAGTGGCGAACTCAGTAAAGCATTTGTTCGGATGGATAGCCGCTATGGCGGCATCGGTCTGGGTTTAAGCATTGTATCCCGCATCGCCCAGCTACATGATGCGCAATTCTTTTTGCATAATCGCGTCGAAGTATCCGGCGTGCGGGCCTGGGTTAAATTTCCAGTGGTGAACCACCGGTAAATTCAGTAACTCAATACCCACAAATGGCTGAAACCAATCACTACTGCCAGAGCAAAGGTGACAGCGAAAAATTCCCCTAAACGAAACCGTCGCATAATTTTCTCCTCCGATTTAATGGAGGAGAGTGTGCCTTGGGAACATTAAAAATACCTTAAGATAAATTACGACGCCGCGATAAACAGCTCTCGCAGTTGATGAAGCTGGTCGCGCACTTTCGCCGCTTCTTCGAACTCCAGATTTTGCGCATGTTGCATCATCTGCCCTTCCAGCTCATGAATTTTCTGCTGCAACGCTTTCGGCGTCAGTTCCAGACCAGACGTGTCCACTTGTGCCGGAGAACGGGATTTACCACGACCTTTCGCCCTGGTTTTCGCCAGTCCTTCACCCATCGCCAGAATATCCACCACTTTTTTGTTCAGGCCCTGCGGTGTAATTCCGTGCTCCTCGTTATAGCGTTGCTGCTTCTCACGACGTCGTTCTGTTTCGCCAATCGCCTTCGCCATCGAGGGGGTAATTTTATCGCCGTAGAGGATAGCCATCCCATTGATGTTGCGCGCCGCGCGTCCAATAGTCTGGATCAGCGAGCGCTCTGAGCGCAGGAACCCCTCTTTATCGGCATCCAGAATCGCCACCAGCGAGACTTCTGGCATATCCAGCCCCTCTCGCAATAAGTTGATGCCCACCAGCACATCAAACTCGCCAAGGCGCAAATCACGGATAATCTCCATCCGCTCAACGGTATCAATATCCGAGTGCAAATAGCGCACCCGTTCGCCATGCTCTTCAAGGTATTCGGTAAGATCTTCCGCCATCCGTTTAGTCAGGGTAGTGACCAGCACGCGTTCGTTAATTGCCGCACGTTTGCGGATTTCCGACAGTAAATCATCCACCTGCGTTGCCACCGGACGCACCTCAATAATGGGATCGAGCAGGCCAGTAGGACGCACCACCTGGTCAATCACTTCGTCACCGGATTTCTCCAGCTCGTAGTTGCCAGGGGTCGCCGAGACATAAATGGTTTGCGGTGCCAGCGCTTCGAACTCTTCGAATTTCAGCGGGCGGTTATCCAACGCAGAAGGCAGGCGGAAACCATACTCAACCAGCGTCTCTTTACGCGCCCGGTCACCGCGATACATACCGCCAATCTGCGGAATAGTTACGTGTGATTCGTCGATGACCAGCAAGCCATCGGCGGGTAGGTAATCAAACAGCGTCGGCGGCGGTTCGCCCGGCCCACGCCCGGAGAGATAGCGAGAGTAGTTTTCAATTCCTGAGCAGTAGCCCAGCTCATTCATCATTTCGAGGTCAAACTGGGTGCGCTGACTAAGTCGCTGCTCTTCCAGAAGCTTATTGTTTTCCAGTAAATGCTTCCTGCGCTCCGCCAGCTCGACTTTGATCTCCTCCATTGCCTGAACAATCCGCTCGCGTGGCGTCACATAGTGCGTTTTAGGGTAGATGGTGAAGCGTTGAATCGCAGATTCAATCTGGCCGGTCAGCGGATCAAACAGCGACAAGCGCTCGACCTCCTCATCGAAGAGCTCGACGCGCAGAGCGAGATCGTCTGACTCCGCAGGAAAAATATCGATAACCTCGCCGCGTACGCGAAAAGTCCCGCGCTGAAACGCTTGATCGTTGCGGGTATATTGCAGCTCTGCTAGGCGGCGCAGAATAGCGCGTTGATCGATAATCATGCCTTTCGTCAGATGCAGCATCATCTTCAGATAGAGATCCGGATCGCCCAAACCGTAGATGGCCGACACCGATGCCACCACAATCACATCGCGCCGCTCCAGCAATGCTTTGGTCGCAGACAAGCGCATCTGCTCAATGTGCTCGTTCACCGAGGCATCTTTTTCGATAAAAGTGTCGGAGCTGGGCACATAAGCTTCCGGCTGATAATAGTCGTAGTACGAGACAAAATACTCGACGGCGTTATCGGGGAAGAACTCCTTCATTTCGCCATACAACTGCGCCGCCAGCGTTTTATTTGGCGCCAGCACCATCGTTGGACGTTGCAGGTCGGCGATCACATTGGCGACGGTAAAGGTCTTGCCTGAGCCAGTTACCCCTAACAATGTCTGGTGTGCGAGGCCATCTTCCAGACCTTCTTTAAGGCGGCGGATGGCATCAGGCTGATCGCCAGAAGGACGAAAAGCGGAATTCAGTTTGAACGGTTTACTCATCGACGGCTACCTGGTGAAGGAATGAGCGGGCAGGTAACACATTTTACTCACCATGCGCCATTTTGCCAACCAATAATACTGGATGAAAAAACAGTAACGAAGGCAAAAATTTGTACTACCCCATTAAGGTCGCTGGTAAAACTGTGAATTTTCAGTGCAGAAAAGATAAAACACCTGCATTGCAGGTTATCCCCAGAAATTTCTCTCTTTTAACATTTGTCAAGCCAGACAGTTAAACTTTTGTGGCAGCGAGTGACACTTTCTTGACAGCCATTGCTTTTATGTAATGATTTGATAATAAAAGAAAATTAAAAAAAGCCGCGTTTCGCGTCAATTTCTACCCAGGCCGCGCCCTTCCTCGCTTCTCATGTGTTTTCTAACTCTAATGCACAAGGTTATCCACAGGAATAGTGGATAACTGCCGCCAGGCCTGATGCCCTGTGTGTCGCCTATAACCCTTTTTGTTGCGCAAAACTGTCAAAAAAAAATTAATACCAACTTTTTTATTATTGTCCCTGCACATAGTGGGCTGTCGGTATGCGATCATCTTCACAATTCGTTGCGTTTCTGCACCACAATCCACCACTACCAGCACTGGCAAAGTGCAGCATTTTTACCTGGCTTCTGCTTTTTTTACGTTCTAAATCGCAATCTAATCAGCTCTATCCGAAAAAAAAGCCTGCCTGCACTCCTGGCAAGACTTTTGCACATATCAACAGGTCATCAGATCCGAACGAAGGAGCGGACAATGTTGAGTTTACGTGCAGTTAATCAGTATTACGGTAACCAGCATACATTATGGAATGTTGATCTCGATTTAACACCAGGGGTATGCACCTCAGTGATAGGTCTGCCTGGTATGGGCAAAACCACCCTTATCAACTGCATTACGGGTTATTTACCCGTAGAGAGTGGCAGCATGATTTGGCAGGAAGCGGACGCGCCGCCATGTGACTTACTTACCCTACAGGCAGAGCATCGTTGTGCCATAGGAATAGGTTATGTGCCACAAGACCGACGGATCTTTTCACAACTGACCGTTGAGGAAAATTTACATATCGCCATGTTGGCCTGTGGTGAAGCGGGACATAGTGTAAGGGCGGATATCTTCGATCTTTTCCCGGAGCTTTATGCCCTGCGCAAGATCCGCAGTGCCGGGTTGTCAGAAGATAATCAGCAGCAACTGGCCATTGCGCGCGCCCTGGTAACCCGCCCACGGTTGTTGATTCTTGATGAACCGACACGCGGGCTAGGCCAGGCGTTTATCCATAAACTCGGCAATCTCATTGTTCGGCTTAATCAGGAGTTTGGTATGACAATCCTGCTGGCTGAGCAACACTTATCCTTCATTCGCCGGGTGGCTGCCTATTTTTGCCTGCTGCACAGGGGACGTAACGTCGCCGAAGGTGAGATAATCAACCTGGATGAGCGATTGCTTTCCCACTGGATGAGAGCGGAGACAATACGCTGAGATCGAGATAATGGCCCGTTTTTTCCTGTTCTGGCGCGTGAGCAAACCAGGGTATCTCACCAATCAAGGGAGCCTGCAGCACGCGCCGCAACGTAGCCAGATATTCCTGATGGCGTTTACCGGGCTGCACTACATCATTGGCAATCCAGCCAGCCAGGGGCAACCCCGCCTGCCGCACGGCCTGGGCAGTCAACATGGCGTGATTAATACAGCCTAACTTAATTCCTACCACCAGGATCACCGGCAATTGTTCCTGCACCACCCAATCGGCAAAGGTCAGCGTCTCAGAAAGCGGTGTAAACCACCCCCCGGCGCCTTCAACTAATAACCATTCCGCTTGCAATTCCAGCTGACGTAACCCCGCTGACATCTGATGGGCCTCAATCGGTTCCCCTTGTTCTGCGCTGACGATATGCGGTGAAGTAGGTTCGGCAAAGGTATAGGGATTCACCGTTTTATAGTCCAGCGTCAGGCTACTGTGCTGCTGTAACGCCAGCGCATCACTGTTGCGCAACCCCTCTGGCGTCATCTCACTCCCCGAAGCCACAGGTTTATAACCCGCACTGCGCAGGCCACGCAGATTTGCCGCCTGGAGTAAGGCGCAACTGGCAACCGTTTTGCCCACTTCAGTATCAGTGCCGGTGATAAAATAACGTTCAGTCACGGGCGATCACTCCCCAAAAAAGATAGTAAGTCAGCGGGCATTGCCCTTGTTTTTGCGGCCAGGCGAGTTGTAAGCGCTGCAGTTTTCCGCGCGTTAATCCCTGTTGTCTGCCCGTATGTAAATGTGTTGCGCCAATACCTTTTAACGATCGCATAGCGCTTGCGGCATCAGCGAAATGCAGCGTAATGCGTTCCGTACCACTACGCAGCCGCCAGCCACGCAGAGCGTGGTGAATCGCCTCAGTGGTCATAAAACGATTAGCGTGTGGGTGAGGATCAACCGCCCGCCAGGCGTGATTTAGCTCCGGTAAAGAGGCATCCAGTAGCGTGGTGAATGCGACATAGCCGCCGGGCTGCGTCACACGGTACAACTCACCAACAGCCTTGCGTAGATCGTCGCACCACTGCACCGCGAGATTGCTCCATGCCAGCGAAAATTGTGCGTTAACCAGCGGCAAGGCCTCGATATCACCCAGAATATAGCGCCGGGCGCTATGCTGGCGGCGCGCCTGGGTAATCATTTGCGGCGAAAGATCCAACGCCGTCACATCATAACCCTGCTCATGCCAGTAACGGCTCATCGTCCCCGGCCCACACCCCGCGTCCAGCACGCGTGCGGGACTAATGCTACCCAGGTGCGATAACAACAGATCAGCGCTGATACGTTGTAACTGGTCATGAGAGCAATAGCTTTGTGCCGCACGGCCAAAGGCGGCGGCAATGGCCTGTTTATTCACTGTCATGCAGCGCCTCCAGCAAACGGTCAATATCCGCAGGCTCATGAGCGGCGGTCAGCGTTAATCTCAGGCGGGCAGTACCAGGCGGCACGGTCGGCGGGCGGATCGCCGTGACCCAACATGCCCGCTGTCGCAGGCGCTCTGCAAGGCGCAACGCCCGGCCATTGTCACCCACAATCAGCGGCTGGATGGCACTGCGCGAATCAGTTATCGCCATCGACAACGCCCCTGCCCCCTGGCGAAAGCGCGCAATCAAGCGGTTAAGTTTTTCCCGCTGCTCATCTCCCTGCGCGCTACGAATCACGCCCAGCGCAGCGCTAAGCGCGACCGCCTGCGCCGGTGGCATTGCAGTGCTGTAGATCAGATGGCGAGCGAACTGTAACAGGTAATCAGCAAGGGAATCGCTGCACAGAACTGCGGCGCCACTGACGCCAAACCCTTTACCAAATGTCACAACCAGAATTTCAGGTTTCACCCCCAGCACGGAACAACTGCCGCGCCCCGCGTCACCTGTCACGCCAATACCGTGGGCATCATCGACCATCAGCCATGCCCGGGACTGTTGCGCAACAGCGGCAATGGTATCGAGTGGGGCGCTGTCACCATCCATACTGAAAACACCTTCGGTTACGACCAGTTGCTGACCGCAGAGTGGCTTTGCCAGTAAGGAGGCAAGCTGGGTCGTGTCGTTATGGGCGAAACGGCGCAACTGAGCCGGGCTGTGCAAAGAGGCCTCCAGCAACGATGCATGGCTCAATTTATCGGCGACAATACGATCATCACTGCCCGTCAGCGCAGCGATAACCGCCTGGTTAGCGGCAAAACCAGAGATAAACAGCAGTGCACGGTCAAACCCCAACCACTCTGCAAGCTCCTGTTCCAGCGCCTGATGTGCAGTGGTATACCCGCTAACGTGCCCGGAACCGCCGCTGCCCACACCATAACGCTCAGCGCCCTGTTGCCAGCCGCGAATAACCGCCGGATGCTGACTCAGGCCAAGGTAATCATTGCTGGAAAAGTTACAAAACCGGGTATCTCCCAGCGTTAACCAGCGTCCTGTTCCTTGTGAAACAGTGAACCTTGTACGTAGCGTATCCGCCACACGGCGTTCAGTGAGCGCGGTATCGATACGTTGCTGCCAGCTCATTGGGCTGCCGCGTTGTAGTAATGTTCCGTGTCAGCGTGCAATAACTGCTGCTCGAGCTGTTGCTGCTGCTCATTGTCACCGTTCAATACCGCGGTTTGCTGTGGGTTCAGCCCCAGCTTACGGAACAGTTGCAAATCCTTATCTTCTTCCGGATTTGGCGTCGTTAAGAGCTTGCAACCATAGAAAATCGAGTTCGCCCCGGCCATAAAACAGAGCGCCTGGGTCTGTTCGTTCATCTGCTCACGGCCGGCGGAGAGACGTACGTATGATTGCGGCATCATAATGCGGGCAACAGCAATGGTACGAATAAAGTCGAATGCATCGACATCGTCGTTATCCGCGAGCGGCGTGCCTTTGACTTTCACTAACATATTGATTGGCACACTCTCTGGCGGCGTTGGCAGATTCGCCAGTTGCAGCAGCAGACCCGCGCGGTCGTTCACTGTTTCACCCAGGCCGACAATACCGCCAGAGCAAACTTTAATTCCGGCATCACGCACTTTTTCCAGCGTGTCGAGGCGCTCCTGATAGGTGCGAGTGGTAATGATATTGCCGTAAAATTCAGGCGAGGTATCAAGGTTGTGGTTGTAATAATCCAGCCCGGCCGTGGCCAGCCGTTGCGCCTGCTGTTCGCTAAGTGTCCCCAGCGTCATACAGGCTTCCAGCCCCATGGCTTTGACCCCTTCCACCATCTGCTCAAGATAGGGCATATCGCGATCATGTGGGTTCTTCCATGCCGCCCCCATACAAAAACGCGTTGAGCCAGCCATTTTGGCCTTCCGGGCTGACTCAAGGACCTGCTCGACCTCCATCAAACGTTCGGATTCCAGCCCTGTTTTGTAGCGCGAGCTTTGCGGGCAGTATTTGCAATCTTCCGGGCAAGCCCCCGTTTTGATCGATAACAGGGTGCTTACTTGCACTTCACGGGGATCAAAGTGCTGGCGGTGTATCTGCTGCGCTTCAAAGAGCAACTCCAGCAGAGGTTTTTCAAAAAGGGCAGTTACTTGCGACAAAGTCCAGCGAGTGTGGTGAGCCATCGGGCCTCTCCAAAAGGTGTTGTTAAGTCTTGATTCGGTTTATACTTGTAAACCTAAAACTTTTTAATTTGGTTTACAAGTCGATTATGACAGCGGACGATTTAGCTTTTGACCAGCGCCATATCTGGCACCCTTACACCTCAATGACCTCCCCTTTACCTGTCTACCCGGTGCAATCAGCCGAAGGATGCGAATTGCAACTGGTCAGCGGTGAGCGGTTAGTGGACGGCATGTCCTCCTGGTGGGCGGCGATCCACGGTTATGCTCACCCGGCGCTAAACACGGCGATGAAGGCGCAGATCGATAGGGTTTCCCATGTGATGTTTGGCGGTATCACGCATGCCCCGGCAGTGGCGCTATGTCGCAAGTTGGTGGCGATGACACCTGAACCGTTGGAGTGCATCTTCCTCGCCGACTCAGGGTCAGTAGCGGTCGAAGTCGCGATGAAGATGGCGTTGCAATACTGGCAGGCTAAAGGCGAATCTCGTCAGCGATTTCTCACTTTCCGCAATGGCTATCACGGTGATACTTTCGGTGCGATGTCGGTGTGCGATCCCGACAACTCCATGCACAGCCTGTGGAAAGGTTATTTGCCGGAAAACCTCTTCGCACCCGCGCCACAAAGCCGTTTCGATGGTGAGTGGGACGAACGCGATCTCATCGCTTTTGCCCGACTGATGGCAGCGCATCGTCATGAAATCGCAGCGGTGATACTTGAGCCCATTGTGCAGGGCGCTGGCGGAATGCGGATCTACCACCCGGAGTGGTTAAGACGGATACGTCAGATGTGCGACCGCGAAGGCATTTTGCTTATTGCCGATGAGATAGCCACGGGCTTTGGCCGCACCGGTAAGCTGTTCGCCTGCGAGCATGCCGGGATTGCGCCGGATATTTTATGCCTTGGCAAAGCGCTGACGGGTGGAACCATGACGCTATCTGCCACCCTAACAACACGGGAAGTGGCAGAGACCATAAGCAATGGCGAGGCTGGCTGCTTTATGCATGGTCCAACATTTATGGGTAATCCACTCGCTTGCGCAGTCGCCGATGCCAGTCTGGGAATTTTGCAAAGTGGCGCATGGCGCGAGCAAGTCACGGCAATCGAAGCGCAACTGAAAGCAGAGCTGGCCCCGGCTGCAGAAGCAGAGCATGTGGCAGATGTTCGGGTATTAGGAGCAATTGGCGTCGTAGAGACCCATGTGCCGGTCAATATGGCAGCCCTGCAACGTTTTTTTGTCGATCAGGGGGTGTGGATCCGACCTTTTGGACGCCTGATCTATCTGATGCCTCCCTATCTTATCAACGCTCAACAGTTGTCATGCTTAACGCGTGCAATAAATGCTGCGGTAAAGCGTAGTGAGCTATTTCGCACTAACGGTTAAGCCGCTTTGCACTAAACTTGCAAACTGAACGCGTTACGCATCAGGAGGAAAGATGACAATTTTAATGGTACTGACCTCGCATGACCAGCTGGGCGATACGGGTAAGAAGACAGGCTTCTGGCTGGAGGAGTTTGCTGCGCCCTGGTACGTTTTTCAGGATGCCGGGATTGACGTCGTGCTCGCCTCCCCCGCTGGCGGCCAACCACCGCTCGATCCGAAAAGCGATGCACCCGATGCCCAGACCCAGGACACTGAACGTTTTCGTAAGGATGCCGGGGCGCAACAAGCGCTGGCGCATACGGTGAAATTGAGTAGTGTCTCCGCCGACGATTATGACGCCATCTTCTACCCCGGTGGTCACGGCCCACTATGGGATTTGGCGCAGAACGCCGATTCAATCGCGTTGATTGAAAAGTTCTGGGCTGAAGGCAAGCCAGTAGGCGCGGTATGCCACGCTCCGGGGGTGCTACGCCAAACCCGTAAGCCCGACGGTTCCCCGCTAGTGCAGGGCAAGCGCGTCACCGGTTTTACAAATAGCGAAGAGGAAGCGGTAGGACTGACTCAGGTGGTGCCTTTCCTGGTTGAGGATGCTCTAAAACAGGCTGGTGCACAATTTGAAGCAGCAGAAGACTGGAGCGTGCATGTTATCACCGACGGTCATCTGGTCACCGGGCAAAACCCGGCCTCATCCGCTGCGGCTGCACAAGAGTTATTAAAATTACTGCGCCGCTAAGGGAGAAATGAAGATGAGATTGCTGAGTCATGATCTGCGCGATGGCGAGAAGCTCCCACAGCGTCATGTCTTTAATGGCATGGGCTATGAAGGGGATAATATCTCTCCGCATCTGGCCTGGGACGATGTACCAGCCGGAACAAAAAGTTTTGTGGTGACCTGTTATGACCCCGATGCGCCGACCGGCTCAGGTTGGTGGCACTGGGTTGTCGCTAATCTTCCTGCCGATACCCGCGTTCTGCCTCAGGGCGCGGGTTCTGGTATTGCCGACTTGCCCGAGGGGGCGTTGCAAAGCCGCACGGACTTCGGCACCGCGGGTTACGGTGGCGCAGCGCCGCCAAAAGGGGAAACCCATCGTTATATCTTTACCGTCTATGCGCTGGATGTGGCGCAACTGGATATAGATGAAAACGCCAGCGGCGCCATGGTTGGCTTTAATGTCCACTTCCACAAGCTTGCAAGCGCCAGCATCACTGCCCTTTTTCGTTAAAAAGTCACGCTTTTGAAGCCGATTGTGCAAATCGGCTTCCCGTTTCGTTCAAATTAATATAAAAAAGCAGGCTTTAAGGAATCATTTCAACTTACTTAGTCTGGAGCTCCCCTTGAACAAATCTTCGGTTTCCCGTCTGGCGCTGGCGCTCGCTTTTGGCGTGACACTGACCGCCTGTAGCTCAACCCCCCCAGCAGAACGCCCCTCAGAACAAGCGGCGCCTGGTACATCAGCACGCCCGATTCTGAGCGCGGGTGAAGCAAAAAATTTTGTTGCGGACCGTTATTTCACTTCCCTTACGCCTAATAGTCCGGCGTGGAAGCCTTACGCAATTCGTCTGCCTGAAAAGCCTGACTTTATGGTTGGCGAAGCTGGCACCCCCGGTGTAACCCACACCACTATTCAGGCAGCCGTCGATGCGGCGATTAACAAGCACTCCAGTGAGCGCCAGTATATCGCGGTGACCCCCGGCGAATATGAAGGTACGGTATATGTGCCTGCGGCGTCAGGCAGCGTGACCATTTATGGCGCGGGTGATAAGCCCAGTGATGTGAAAATTGGCCTGGCGATCGATTCTGAAATGGACCCAACTACCTGGCGTCGGCTGGTCAATCCATCGGGTAAATATATGCCGGGTAAACCAGCCTAGTATATGTTCGATAGCTGCCAGAGTAAACGCAGCGCGACAGTTGGCGTTATGTGTTCAGCGGTATTCTGGTCGCAAAATAACGGCCTGCAATTGCAGAACCTGACCATTCAGAACACGTTGGGTGATAGCGTTGACGCGGGTAACCACCAGGCTGTGGCGCTGCGTAGCGATGGCGATAAGGTCCAGATCAACAACGTGAATATTCTGGGTCGCCAGAACACCTTCTTCCTAACCAATAGCGGCGTTGATAACACCCTGCGTAGCGATCGTCAGACTCGCACACTGGTGACCAACAGCTATCTTGAAGGGGATGTTGATATCGTGGCAGGCCGTGGCGCAGTCGTGTTTGATAACACCGATTTCCGCGTGGTGAATTCCCGTACTCAGCAGGAAGGTTATGTTTTTGCACCGGCTACGCTGTCCAACCTTTACTACGGCTTCCTTGCCATTAATAGTCGTTTTGACGCAACTGGCGATGGCGTTGCTCAACTGGGACGTTCGCTGGATGTCGACGGCAACACCAACGGCCAAGTGGTGATTCGCGATAGCGTCATTAATGAAGGGTTTAATATCTCTAAGCCCTGGGCTGACGCCGCAATCTCTGGTCGTGCTTACACAGGAAACACCGGAACTGTGGACAAAGATGACAACATTCAGCGCGATCTGAACGATGGGCAATTCAACCGCATGTGGGAGTTTAACAACCGCGGCGTTGGTAGCCAGGTCGTGGCCGAAGCGAAAAAATAATTCGCTCCAGGCTGTAATTATGTAAGGCATAGCAATTTATTGCTATGCCTTTTTTTTATGGAACAAAGAGCATAGCCAAAATAATATTCATATATAAAATATCATTTATCCCTTTTTATAAAAGTTTTTATCTTAAGTGCCGCTATCCTGATGATTATTAACATTGTCTTTTGACATATTGATAAATGTCATTCATTAAAAATCCAGGGTCGGATATGCCAAAAATAAAAGATAAAAGTTACGTTACGCTCCCCTCTTCGCCTGACACAGGCAATCTGAAATTTAACAAAGAGCAGTATATTGCGCGTTGGCAGGAATGGAGAAATAGTGCTGTTGAAGGTGCAGGAGAATACCGGGACATAGCATATGAATTATTAATATCATGTCTTAATTATAAGTTAAAAACGCTGGATTTCTCTAACCTCAGGCTAATTGATTTACCGAATGAATTACCGCCAGGTATTACCACATTAATATTAAAAAATAACCAACTCGGTAAGTTGCCAGAGACATTACCTGGCAACATTGAGATAATTTATAACGATAATAAGTCAGTCATGGAAACCAATCACAACGGTGATAACGTTCCTTTTTTATCTACAGAAGCAATAGAAATGTACGATCTGCCAGAGGATGGACACAGGCTCCGTCTGGCAGCAGAAGAAGAAAATGATAAGCAACATCTGCCTGATTTCTTCTTTACGCCCACCAGGGCTGGCCAGGCTGGCGCTCTGCTGGCGGGAGTCGGGCTTCTATCTGTGGGGGGGTTCTTATTGCACAGGCAGTGGCACACTTCAGACGGGAAAGACCATAGTGTTCCGGCAAATGGTGATCTGATGTCAAAAGAGGCAACGCTTGAACCCGGTTACTTGTTTCCCAATAATATACCGCAAGCCGCAGCAGTTATTAGTAGATCTAATAAACCCGCCAGTTCATCCAGAGTATCGCCTTACACCCAGGCAAAAGCGATTGAACGGCAGGTTGTTAATTTTTTCAGGCAACAGAAAAACGCGACTATTGAAGATACCCCAAGGAAAGAAGAGCTTATTGCTGAAGTCGCCGCATGGTTATTTCCTGTTGATAACCCCCACCCTTCGGAAAATAATACCATCCAATTAGCCAGACAGATCTTATCAGCAAAGGGAGAATATGGCGGCAAAGCTAATGAAACACTCTCGTTGCGAATGGCAAAAGCGACCGTACGCGACTGGGTATTTATGTCTGTTTTACAATACCCACTGCGTGAATTTATTGCCAGGAAAATTAGCTCTCATATCGATCGCAGCACATTGACCCTGGGGAAAATTAAGTATTTAATTTCTTTGCCTAAACTTCATCTCACTCGTCAAATTTTTTACAACGATATTCCTGCTGATAAGCGCATAAGTTTTTCATCGATGTGGGAGACGTTTATCCATGACGAAATTCCTTTACTTGATGAAAGCAAATTTAAAAACGAGGGTAATCGTTATTTAACAAGCTATGATCTTCTCGCCCTTTGTACAGGAGCTGATTATCTGGCGGATCAAAATATCCTCGATAAATTTACGATTGATGAAACTACTGACATTGGCTCTGCCATCTGGGGAGAGATGCTCAGTGACGATGTCAGACCGGAGATGCTGTCTTACCTGACGACACCATCGTTATGGTATACCGCGCAATCCTATCCCGAATTATTCCAGACGCAACAAAAAAACGTTACGCAGGCTGCTCTTACTGAAACCCTTGCAAGCTGGCGCAGAGCACAAGACATTTCAGCGAAGATCGCCAAATATATTCCTGAGTGTCAGCAGGCACTCAGATCGTGGCAGAACAAAGCCGCACTGGCTGAAAAAATCGTCGCTGAATGCCCCATTGACGATCTGCTCTATGTCCGCGATCGGGGAGATGACTATCTAAGCCCAGCTGAAATTAATAAAAAAATCAGAGCTAATGCCGTACAACGCTATTTACTTTTGGATTCCCCCCCTTGCTCCAGGGAAGGTGTTCCTGGTTCTTTAACCGCAGAATATACGCGATTAACAAAAAACGTCGCAAACAACTGGTCCCAACTTGACAGGGTATTAATCGACCTGGCGCTTTCTTCTCTCAATAAGGAGGAGTTAGCTTATATTTATTCTCCTGATGCCATAATACATCCCTCTTTTGTTAATATACGCACAAACCGCACCCCAGCTTCAGGTAGTGGTGGCTGGGTCTGGAGCGGTGATATCATTATAAACCTGGATAACACCGATATTTTTTCAGTATTCGTGAATGGTGAAGAACGGATCTACGCCCTGAAGTGTGAGCCGAATGATAAGCAAGGTTATTCATTATATCGAGTAGACAGAAGTATTAATTTATTTATGAAGTATGGTGTGCTTACTCATAAAAAATTGTGGAAAAATTATCGTGTTCAGGATAATAAAATACTGGCATCAGGTTATGAATTCAACTTTGAAGTGAATACTAACTTTCAGTCCTCCCTCACGCTGCAAAAAGAGAGTAAGAAGCGTAACTTGATTGATTACCTCGGTCAGGACCATGCCGGTAAATACTATGATGCACTTTTTGAGATGGGTAATGATAAATCAAAAATAGGGGAAATGCTGACCCGGCTCAAGAGCCTGATTCCTTTTTATGACTGCATAAAAGGCCTGGCAAGCGGAGATGCAATGCAGGCGGCGCAGGCTTTGACCTCCTGTTTCTTTGATGTATTAGCCTTTATTCCTGTAGTTGGTCAGGCTGCAGCAGTAAGCGGAAAATTTGGTGTGAGTCTCGTTCAGGGTATCCGTAGTGGTGTCTTTAAAATGAGTCAGAAGACACAAACTGCATCGGCGCTTCAGGCTGTCACCCACGCAGTAAAGCTCCCGGCAAAAGGAGAGATACAATCAATAATGAGGAACACCCTGCGTGCAGTCGACCCTGGGATTGAACTGTTATTAAGGACAAATACGCTGCCTAAATTCACCGCCGCGAAAATGGGCAATACACAAGCGGCGACGAAACTGAAAAAATACGCTTCCGAGCAACAATTATCAGCAGCATACCAGAAAGCCCGGCTACCTGGAGATGGCCCTGAGGTCAGTGTAACAAAGGTTGAAGGGAATCGCTGGGTGCTGGTCAATCCACGGACAGGTGAGGCATTCGGGAAATATTATCAGCTGCAAGAAAACCAGCTTACGGAGATTATCCCCCCGGCTACACCCATCGTAACGCCCATTAAACCAAAAGTTATTATCAAACATGAACAACAAGAGGCCGTACCTTCAGTGGTCATGCATAATCATCTGCCTGAAGATGCTGAAAAGCTAAAATACTGGATTGCTGCCCGGGGTATATTGGATATTCCTCTTGATTTATCCAGAACCAAGGCACGGAACAGTGCTCTCCAGTACCTCACTGAATTTCTGCCCGAACAACCGCCAATTATTATTAGCAGTGAACTTGCTGATGAAACCCTAACAACACAAATTAATAATTTTTATGGCATACATCCCTGGCGCGCATGGCAAGGGGTATATCCTAATCCTGCGATATTGACCCCGGATTATATCCTCACAATGCAGGCTCAATTACGCGTGCATCTGCTGAAAAGCCTGCAGACATTTGAATATGTCAGGGATATGTTATGGAATCTACTGGATCATGAAGATTTATCAGAGAGTTTTGTTGGCAAATATCTTATTGGTATTCTTGGCACTTATCGTGAAGATGTTATTGAAGAAGCTTTTTGGCGTCTGGTAAAAATCGTTGAACGTGGTGATACCTTTTTAAAAGCTTCGAAACAGACTCACTTTGAAAATTTCCTTATCGTGGCGGCCGATCATATTCCCGACATCAACAATCCGGGACAATATATCTCTACCCTGAATAGTAATATACTAAAAAAACTCCCCGTCGCTGCCGTTGCTGTCCCGGATCCTAAAGCACGTGTCTGTATATTTGCCGATAGATACCAGTGCATAGATTTCTCAGGTACCCCTGGCGGAGTTTTACCTGGATTGAATATCAGAACCGATCTATCGGAAGATATTAATCATGAGATCACCCATCTATCATCTTTTACCTCAGATATGTTCACTCATTATATTCCATTAGCAGGAGTACGTAACAATGGCGAAGCAGTCAGAAAAAATTTCCTCGCTAATTTTATGTATACTGACCCTGAAAATTACCTGCCACATATTATGAAACAAAACGACTTTCGCAATTTTATTATTCGCCTTCTCCAGACCCAGGGAGTAACAGAACCACAAACAAATAAAAAAATTTTAACCGCTATTCTTAGCGATGCCATGCTTTCAGCAAATCTGATGATGTCAGATGCACAGGTCATTGCCACTATCATCAGAGACTTAGCTGCACACCGTCCCTTTGACGCCGTAGTGCGCGCTGAACGCGATACCAATGCTGCAAAAAATTCAACCATGGGCGGTTTCGGCGATCCTATGGAGCAGCAATGGCTGACTATCATTGCCGCAGACGCATTGCGCTGGGAGACTCAGACACTTTTTCCACCGGAAAAATGAAAAAGCGGCCCCTTTTGGCCAACATATGGCTTAATTAAATAACAAGCAAGGATGCTCGTATGCCAATAATTACCTCTATGGATAGTGGCGACATAGCCACCGCTCGCCGCAATGCGGTGGGAAAAGAAGAACGCCAATCACTTCTGCTACAGCATTGCAATGCGACTGATAGCTCAACACGGATACTGCCTCGCCACAATGGTAACTGGCAACCGCTGCGCATGGTGGAATGGCTAAAAAACGCTGTTTGGCCAACAGCAAAAAACGAAAATGATATTGAATTAACAGATGTGCTTAGCAGTGGGCGGCAACTCCATCTGGCAGCAGAAAATCAGGCGGCCTTAAGCAGCGAACAGCCATTTGGCGTGCAGAAACTGCCTTGTGGCTGCACAAGCTGGCTCCTGCTCGGTATCTCTATTGCAACTGCGGTAGGAACACTCTTTCACTTTCACACTAGAGCGGGTGCACACAGACCAGAATATCCAGATGGCGAGCCACCACAACACGGTGATGCAGAAATAGCTTTTGATGCTTATCCATACAACATAGAAAATAGTAGTGAAGCTAATCCTCTTTTCGCTCTTCCACTGCAATATTCAGATAATAACTCAACCAAAAAGTACAAAATGTGCCACACCTACTCTATCTGGTTTCCAGGCCAGATTGTTACCGCCCGTTGCCCACTGACCAAGGAAGAACGAGCAGCTCATATTGCCGAAATGCTGGCACGCGAGGCAAGGTCCACAACTACCGCTATGCCCACAACTACCACTGTTACTCCTACAACGCAAAAATACAAAATGTGCACAACTTATTCCATATGGAATCCACGCTTTTCATATAAGGTGCGCTGCGCGTTAACAGCAGAAGAGAAAGCACAATTGAAAGCAGAGCAAGAAGCAAAAAATAACCGCACTACAACTGCTCGTCCCCCCACACCCCCCCCGACAACGACAACGACAACTGCGTTAGTTATTACCAGCAAAATGCCGCCGCAGATTAAAAAATATTTCCAGTTAAAAACACAACAGCCTTTTTGCCAGGAGGAACGTACCCTGAGATCTTGTGAACGTATCCATGCCCGGCATAAAAATACGCCGTTACAGCGTCTCGATATATCCATAGATAACCACTGTTGCTCCTGCCCACCGCCGCAAAAAAGACTGGCAGAGTTCGATATCCACTATCTGGATGACCCCGCAGATGTCTGCGACCCGCATGGTAGTCTCGATGCGATTACAAATAATACCGATCAAATACGTATTTCAGTCCCCCCACGATACATGCTCAAAAGAGGGGGCAGACTTTTGCGCTATCGTTTGCCAGATGAAGTACGAGAAAGCGCAGGGACCAAACAGCTTAACGAAATGGCAACAAGCGCTCCCCCCGATGATATCAAGATTGAAAAAATGGATTTCGGATGTATTGAATCGCGTAATAATTTGAGTCTCGCAGACTGGCTTCGCATAATTGGGGCAACAATGGAATCCCCCATCTCACGCCTAAGCGAAGAGTCGCTTGTTATCGATAACCTTGCTAAAGGCAAAGGATGCCCTACTGCCGAACAACTAGAGGCAATGCAAGCAATCACTGCGCCAATTGACAGGGTGTTAACCGATATTCTTACCCTTCTTCCCGGTTCAAAACCAATACTCGTGGCGCAATGCATTATCGGACCTTTGTTACAATTAGCGGCTGATAGTTTGCAAGGAAAAGAGCCATCACAGGGAAAATGGGTTGATGTATTCACACAGTTAAGTAATCTCGCCCATGAGGCTGCCCATACCCTGACAGTAAAAGAACGGACTAAGTTATATAATCAACCAGCAAAGGAAATATCCCGCACCGATAAGGAAATTATCAGCAAACGATTTATTTTTCGCGATGGTATAGGACATATTCTCGTTGAAAACAAACATTACGAATTGCACACGCTGTCCGATGGCACACCTTTTATAATAAATGAAAAACAGGAATTACATTATGTTTATTACAATCAGTTCAATGAAACCTGGAATTTTACTAGCACTGAGAAGCTTTTTACTGCTGACAATATAGAAAAACAGAACAAATACGGGACAGACCTTACAAAATACGGTGAAGTTCAAACAATAAAATTCGACGAAAGCCAAAACAACGGCTATGCCACATTAATCTATAAAGATGGCAAGGAACTTAAAGGCGTCTTTGTTGGTAATGTATTCGTTGAAGCTAAAGTAGAGAATATTCATTCACACTGGGTAGGCTATACTACAGCACCAGGTCAGGACGAGGAATTGGTACTTGAATACTCCCTCAATTCCGGCTGGACATTTGATCCGGCAACCACAAAAATAGATACTTATCTTACACTGCTGCTGGAAAGCGATAAATATGATGCCAGACCCCCTTCTGAAATAAAAGTAGAACCGATTGATAACTTTACAGGATTTAGCATCAGCAAAAATAATGGGCTATTTATAAAAAAAGACGATAAATATTTCAGAGTTCTCGCCAACCAAGATTCAACGACTAGTAAATATAAATACTCCTTAGCCGACTTTCCAGAAAATGAATTAGAACTTGAACTCGGCAACATCCGGTTATCAAAAGAAGAAAACATGCTTTTCCCATTTAAGAATCATATAGTTGTCAATTTTGAGGATTGGCATAATTCCTTCCATATTGAACATAGCACGCTCGATTTCTTGCGCAAACATGCCGATAAAAGCACCATCACACAAATAAAACTGATTCGCCCAGGTATATTTTCAGATAATGATGGAAAAATGTGTTTTGCTGTTGATAAAGAAAAATTCAAAATTAACAAAGAAACAGGACGCCACATTTACATAGCCTCCAATAGTGCTTCTGGACGCAAGGATGATATTATTCTCTGGTCCGATGAACGCAATTATTTACGTGTAAGGGAGAACAAACAAATAACGCCAACTGAATATGATGAAATTAATTATTGTCGAACAATGAGGGGATCCAGTTCGGGCGCCGCCTGTTTACCGGTGCGAGTAGAAACAATACTTCACTTACGCCTGATGAAATTAAAAGCTAGCCGGGTAATCAACATCCCCGCAAACGTCATCAGGAGGTTAACACCGGTTAATACTATCGGTATTCCGTTTTTGTATAAAGATAATGATACTCAACAATATTATTTTTTTTATGATGGCACATACTTTGAAGCGACGCTTATCGATGCCAATCATAAAAATAATCCAACAGGTCATACCGGTATACAGATTCTTGGCGAATCAAATTTTTTCAGAAAGAAAACCCCTTTTACTAAAATTACTATTATAGAAAAAAACAACAAGTATGAAATAAAGACAATGGAAACCTTTGTCGCCGAAACACTTAATATTGATAACCCTGTTGCCATGCATTATATAATTAAAAGAGCATGGCGTGATCTGCCTGGTATGGACGATGTTGAGGAAGCCGTCAATGAAGTCGTGCTGTACCGTAGCGCTGTTCTTAATAAAGACGAATCTCTGATTAAAGTCACCAGTGAGCAACAGTCGCTCTCCGACGAATGGAAGGCCGCTGAGGGCATATTAATTCCTCAGCGTATCGCTGAGGGTAATGAACATTATACTAAAATGTTTGAATTGGATATCAACAAAGATACGCTCTCACTGTATGAGAAGAAAAGCTTGCAACTTATCCAGGAGGGTATCCATTACATTGAGAAAAAAATTATCCCGGCCATCTCCACCTCTCTATATTATGAATCCCCTTATTGGTCGACGGTTGAAAACTATTTGAGCGAAATATTTACATATAATAACTCTATTTTTTTTAATAACTTTGCAATCGCTCTTCGAGCGCGCCTGAACGCTTTAAAAAGTGAATTATCGACCCTCGTTGAAGGCAACCGAATTTACATCCTGACCTCCCGTAGTCGTAAAAACGAAGCAGCAAAAATTGAACATATAAAATCACTATTAACCCCGAAGGAAAGATCGGATGGGGATGCTGTGTGGATAGCAAATAATGCAAATGGCCGAATGTTTATCAATATTGATAAAATAAATTTCGATCACTCTCTACAAGACACATCAGGTAGTGATGCTATCAGCGCCATTCTTCAGGCTCTCTCCACAACACGGGGTATGACTGCCGACTTTGTTGAGACTGAACGTGTCAATGGCTTCTATCTCCCGGTTAAAAATGCCATTGACGAAATGATTGACAAACTCGAATGGGTCTCTTTGAATGAAAAACAATCAGCGAATTTAAAGTTAATCAGTGATCCTTTTTTGCAGGCAACCCCTGGCTACCAACATCGAATATCTTCTTTGCAAGAACCTGAAAAATTAGCATATTTAGCCAGGCATGATGCGACCTTCCTGGCACATCTTATCCTGCGTTCTCCTCATCTTTCTACGTTGGTCATTGAGGATCTCTACCACAAAATAAGTTTGAATCAGTTGGAGGGTATGCCGTCAAGAATAGACAATTGGATGAAATCCTATGGTGAGCAGCGCGATTTCACACTGATCAATGAGAGGCAACAAATTCGGCAAGGACTACCTACTAAAAAGGTTATGGAAAATGTAATGAGTACCAGCGAGTTCAACGGCAAAGAGTATCTGCAAGAAGCACAAGAAATAACTGAAATTAGCCATAGCATAGAGTATCCAAAAGGGAAAAGTAGTTCAATTGCTCCCGTCGTTGTAAATTTTATGAAAACAAAAAAATTCATTAATATTTACTATCGGGCAATGGCTATGTTTCTATCCCCGGATGACGGTTCGCCTGTGATTCATTTTGCTGTCACCGGTGAAATCCTTGGTCAGGAATATGTGTTTGATTTAACTGCTGGGCAATTTGCCGAGAAATATGAAGAACTCAACGGGCCAATTATCCTTCCTGAAAAAATATGGGCACAGAAATATGCCAGTTTATCAGACCGTCTGCTGATAAAATATGCCGATTACCCTACCCTCGATCAAGCTATGAAGGTATTTAATCCTCATAACAAAAATATACATTGGGGGCCAAATAAGAAAATTCCCGATGCGATGGTACTGAGACAGCCTTATTGGTATTTTCCTGACGCGCCAATGGAGAATACGCCAGCTCTGCCTGGCAGGGAATATGCGGGACGTCTGGGTTATACCAATCCAATTAGAGAGGCTGCGCGGCTAAGTCAGCTCTCAACGGGTCATTACATCGATAGTGGAAATTACGCCGTTACGCTATTGGAAAATGCGGAGCTTCTCACCAAAGGACGCGCATCTGAACTCCGTGCAGGCTTGATGTATGCCATGGACCCTGAGGTCACTACCCACACCCCTGGCGAAATGGAGCTGCTTTTAGAAAATGCTAAGATCGTTAATAACGAAGATGAGTTACTGCGTATCAGGCCAGGACAATTGCTGGTATTTATGGCGACTTTTCCCGATCGGCCTGGACAGAACGCACTTCCTGTTCATGTGATGACCAGTACTGGCGATGGGTGTTTTGCCGGCTTAAAAAACAGCATCCTTGATCCTTCCCTTGGCGATGAAAAGAAAATTCTCACCGCTGAACAATTGGGCATGTTCGAAGAAGGGCGCTTCAGGCACAAAGGCGTCGGCGCAATATCTTCCATGAAGATTGTTTCCGGTTATCCCAGGGAGCTGTTGATACAAAGGGATTCCAATATAAGAACCATCGCCAGCCGTACGCCACCACACCCCAATGCAGGCAAAGCTATCAGTCATGAGATGACCACATTACTCAGGACCTCCGGGGAGCTTTCACCAGGGCAATCTCTGGCCTTAAATCAAGTATTGAGATCCATGATGGATGAAACCAGCGAAGTCAAGATTGCTGGCAAGCCAAGTACTTCATTGCTCCTTTCACCGAGAAGAATCGAACGCCAGTCAGATCTGGATTTAGTACCGCAGGGTGGGTTAGTTTTTTTCGTCCCTCACACCTCTACGTATACGATCAAACATGTCATGTATGGGCTTGGTCAGGGTGATTTTTTAATGATTGATCCGTCGCATTTGCATCCAGCCCTGAAGAGTCCGAACGCTATCATACAAAAATGGCAGTTTCCTGATGAACTCTTCACACAGCATCGGGTCTGGACAGGTCAACTTAATCTGAAAGAACTGCGAATATCAACGCTGCTGGGGCCTGATTCGAAGTTTGTGGTAAAGGATAATATATTGAAAATCACTGCACACGGGTCTGCTTCCAGCGTCTGGTTTATGGATGCGGGCGAACTGGTTGACGTCATCAAGGGTCTGGGGTTGCGTAAAGAAACGAGTGTAGACTGGGCGAAGATAGAGCAAATCGAACTCAATAGCTGCTACTCCGCATTGGGTCGTTTACCTATTGGTAAAGCACTATCTTACATGATGGGGGTAAAAGTTACCGCCTGGCCACGGCTGTATAGCGAAAAACTTGCGAACGATAAGAATGTTAAAAAAACAGGAAAAATGTTTTCACCGCAAAACGTACAACCGCAAGATCTGCTACTGATAAAAAAACAATCAACGCGCAACTACTACGTGTGGAGTTATTTCCTTAAAAGTTGGATCTATCGGACCTTCGATCATTTGCGCAGGCGACGTGACATTGATGCCACAGATGAGATGTTTAAGCAGGTCATCACTCTTGCGCTGGGGAATATCACCACCGGGCAATTTCTGACCGCACTACCGGACTACAAAGCACAAATTTTTGTGACTCCCCAACTCCTTGATTCCGTTTGTCAGGAGGAGATAAAAGATGAAAATGCCTTTGCCGAACGTTGTATGGATATCATTAACTCAAGTAAGTATAGCTATGATTTATTGAACCAATTTCTCAGTAAACTGGATTAATGCAAAAGGGCCGTTAAGGCCCTTACAAAGTATTAGCATCTTAATAGGCGTTGATGACAACCCACATTGGCCCCTGGCCTACGGCATAACGGGCTTTCTCTGTCAGCAAGCCCTGTGCGCCGGCAATTTCATACAGTGCAATGTGGTGGGACTTCTGTCCGGCAGCAATCAGGAATTTACCACTGTTATCAACATTAAAGCCGCGCGGTTGGGTTTCGGTCGGTTGGTAACCTTCAACTGACAATACGCTACCGTCTTCTGAGATACTGAAAATTGTCAGCAAGCTGGCAGTGCGATCGCAGGTGTAAAGGTGGCGACCATCCGGGGTGATATGAATATCTGCCGCCCAGCGGGTATCGGCAAAATTGGGAGGCATCATATCCAGCGTTTGCACGCACTCGATTTTGCCATGTGGATCGCTAAGCTGCCAGACATCGACTGAACTGTTCAGCTCATTGACGCAGTAAGCGTAACGTTGGTTCGGATGGAACACCATATGACGCGGCCCCGCGCCTTCGACAGTTGTCACTTCTGCCGGATCTTGCGCGATCAGTTGCCCCTCTTCGCTCAGGCTAAACAGGCAAATACGATCCTGTTTCAGTGCCGGAACCCACAGTGTGCGGTTGTCCGGGGAGATATTAGCAGAATGGCAACCATCCAGCCCTTCCACGACATCAACGGTATCACCAGGGAGGCCATCATTCAGCCGCGTCACGCTTACGCAACCGGCATTATAAGAACCACTAAACAAAAAACGTCCGCTACGGTCAGTGGAAATATGCGTCGGGCTACCCGGCAATGGTGCTTCCGCAGCATGGGTCAGCGCGCCATCTTCCGGTGCAATACGATATGCGAGTACGCGAAACTCAGGACGCACGCCTACGTAGAGGTAACGCTTGTCCGGGCTGACGACCATCGGCTGCACCTGGCCGGGAACATCGACCACCTGGACAAGCGTCAGGTTGCCTTCTGGAGCCAGTCGCCAGACGTGGATTTGCTGGCTTTCCGGACTGGCGGTATAAACAGTTTGTTTCATGAAAACTCCTTTCATCTAATGCTTGCTGCGTTATGTAACCAGGATAGCCGTTTTTGCGCGTTACTGCTGAAATTGCCCGGCTGATTTTGTACATGCCGTTATGCGGTGTACCATCAACCAGATATATGAATTTCAACTTCGACCACGGAATACGTTATGACGTCGCGAGTGATTGCATTGGATTTAGACGGTACGCTACTTACCCCGAAAAAAACGCTTCTACCCTCATCCCTCGAAGCACTGGCCCGCGCTAAAGCCGCCGGTTATCAACTGATTATTGTTACCGGACGACATCATGTTGCCATCCACCCTTTTTATCAGGCACTGGCGCTGGATACACCTGCAATTTGCTGCAATGGTACCTATTTGTATGATTATCATGCAAAAAAAGTATTAGCTGCCGATCCTTTACCCGTTCCACAGGCCCAGCAACTCATCACCCTGCTGGACGAGAATGAGATCCATGGTTTGATGTATGTCGACAACGCCATGCTTTATGAAAAGCCTACCGGACATGTTTTGCGAACAAATAACTGGGGGCAAACATTGCCGCCGGAGCAGCGCCCGACATTTCAGCAGGTAGACTCCCTGTATGCAGCCGCTCAGGAAGTGAATGCCATCTGGAAGTTTGCTCTTACGGATGAGGATACCCAAAAGCTGAAACAGTTCGGTGAACACGTAGAACAGACGCTGGGGCTTGCCTGTGAATGGTCGTGGCACGATCAGGTTGATATCGCCCGCAGCGGCAACAGCAAAGGGAAACGCCTGACCGAGTGGGTCATGTCGCAGGGGTTATCAATGCAGGACGTGGTGGCGTTTGGCGATAACTATAACGATATCACTATGCTCGAAGCGGCTGGCGTTGGCGTCGCGATGGGTAATGCCGACGATACCGTCAAAGCGCATGCTGATGTAGTGATTGGCGATAACACTGCCGATAGTATCGCCACATTTATCTATAAAAAGTTGCTTTAATCAGGCGGTAATCGAGACACTTTTGATTTGAGCATACAACCACTGGCCGGGTTTGACATTCAACTCATCCCGCGCCCAGGGGCTTATTCTGGCCCACAAAGTGCGACTGCCTATTTCAAGCTGCACTTCCACCTGCCCATCCACATCGAAACACTCAGCCACTTTAGCGCGTAAGATATTACGAATACTGGTATTTACTGGCGGCTGTAGCGCTAATGAAACATCAGTTGCCTGAATACGAATACGCAGCGGCGTCTGTAGCGGACAATCGATTTTATTCACCCAGAGATGCTGATCGCCCAGCGCCAGCGCCGTCATGGCATAGTGTGGATGATGTTCGAGTACGCTCACTTTCAGGATGCTGCTCTGCTGCTCGGCAGGCAGCCATGGATGCATTACCTTACTACCCCAAATATCTTCCAGATTACCAAAGGCTTGTACGCGCCCCGCTTCCAGCACCATCACCTTGTCAGCCAGATGCAGGATCTCTTCCAGCGAGTGGCTGACATACAACATGGGGATGTTGATCTCCCGCGCCAGGCGTTGCAAATAAGGCAGCAGCTCACGCTTACGCGGTATATCCAGCGACGCCAGCGGCTCATCCAGCAGCAATAATTCAGGGGCAGTTAACAAAGCACGGCCAATAGCAACCCGCTGTTTTTCCCCTCCGGAGAGACCTCCGGGTAAACGATCGAGCAGCGGTTCAATACCCAGCAAGGTCACCAGTTTATCAAACTGTCCGGCCATCGATTTCGCCATGCCGTAACGCAGATTGCCACGGACTTTGTAATGCGGGAACAGACGCGCATCCTGGAAAACATAGCCCACCCGGCGTTTTTCAGGCGGCAGGCATACTTTTTTTGCGCTATCAAACAGCACACGGTCGTTAAGGCTGATGTGGCCTTCCTGCGGTTGAGTCAGGCCGCAAATAGCATTAATTAACGAGGTTTTCCCTGCCCCGGAAACACCAAAAATCGCCGTGATACCACTGGCAGGCAGTGTTTCGGCAATACGTAATTGATGGGTTCCCAGCGTCTGGGAAAAGTTAAGCTCCAGCATGGTTTAGCTCCCCATCCGTGTCCGGCTGATACGAGCCAGCCATTCCGATACCAAAAGCGAAATCAAAGCCAGTACGATGGAGAAAACACAAAGTCTGGCCGCTGCACTTTCTCCCCCCGGCGTCTGAATCAATGTATACATCGCTGAAGGAATGGTGCGCGTCTCGCCTGGAATATTGGAAACAAAAGTAATAGTCGCGCCAAACTCCCCCAGTGAACGTGCGAAGGCCAGCACCGTTCCGACGATAATCCCCGGCAGCGTCAACGGCAGGGTAATGGTCATAAAGACACGCCAGCGCCCTGCGCCCAGCGTACGCGCCGCCTGCTCAAGTTTTTTATCGACACCTTCCAGCGCCAGGCGAATCGCGCGCACCATCAGCGGAAACGACATTACTGCCGCCGCCAGTACTGCGCCACGCCAGCTAAAAGCGAAGGTAATGCCAAACCACTCATATAACCACTGGCCAATCACGCCATGTTTGCCCATCGTCACTAATAATAAATAGCCGACCACGACCGGCGGTAGAACCAGCGGAAGATGCAGCACGCTGTCCAGCAGCGCTTTACCCGGAAACCGGCAACGAACCAGCAACCAGGCAAAGAAGATCCCAAAGGGCAAACTAAGTAATACCGCCAGGGAAGAGACTTTCAGGCTCAGCAGCACTGCCTGCCATTCAGGATCCGTAAGTATCATTGGTGCGTAGTAAATCCGTAATGTTTAAAAATTTCAGAAGCCTGCGGGCCTTTCAGGTAATCATAAAATGCGCTAACCGTCGCATTTTTATGCCCATCAATAATCGCCAGCGGGTATTCCACTTTTTGGTGTGACGTTTCCGGGAAGGTGCCAACCACTTTCACCCCTTTGCTGGCAACAGCATCGGAACCGTAGACAATCCCCAGCGGCGCTTCACGTCGTTCCACCAGCGCGAGTGCGCCACGAACATCTTCTGCCGGGGCCAGTTTCGGCGAAAGTGTCTCCCATGCCCCCAGCTTTTGCAGCGCTTCTTTGGCATAAATACCGGCTGGCACATGCTGTGGATCGCCCACTGCCAGACGTCCACCTTTCAGTAAACTGTTCCAGTCAGTTTTGGCATCAACGGTTATGTTGCCCTGTGTGCTCTCTTTTGGCGCAACAACGACCAGGCTATTGCCCAGCAGCGTTTCACGCGTCGTGGTATCTATCGCTTTTTTCTCTACTGCATAATCCATCCACTTCTGGTCAGCAGAGATAAAGAGATCCGCTGGCGCGCCAGCTTCTATTTGTCGGGCCAATGTTGAAGAAGAGGCGAAGGAGGAAACCACCTCAACATTCTTCTCTTTTTTATATGCCGCCGCGATATCCTGCATCGCGTTGGTCAACGACGCCGCAGCGAAGACGGTAATTTTACCCTCTTCAGCAAGTGCCTGTCCGGCAACGGAAAGCGCCAGTATAGCCCCGGTAATAAGGCGTAACCCTGATATTTTTGCCATGTGCTATTCCTCTGTATGTCGTTATGTAATGAAAAACATAACGATAGTATCAGAATTTTCCAGCAAGGGACCATACCCATCAAGAATGAACAGGTTAGATTAACTATATCGGCAGGAAGGCGAGAATACTGAATGGTAAAACGCCCGCAAATAAAAAAGTACGGGCGTTTAAAAGAGAGCGAGCGCTACTTAGAGGTTCGGTTGCGGCGACCGACAGCGGAAAAAATGTTGAAGACCTCACCCAGGCCATAAATCGCCCCCAGGATGATCGCCATCACCACCGGGACCATGATCACGGCAAAAACCAGACTTTTCAATAACTCTAACATGGTCGACTCCAGAAATTGTGAATGAGGCATTTTAGCCTGAATGTTAACAAAAACACTCGCCTTTTGTGCGATTGGCTTAGCTAACCTTTTCCTTCACAATAGCCTTTTTGCCAGGACATTGCACAATGCAGGCTGAAATCCTTCTGACTCTCAAACTCCAGCAGCGGTTGTTTGCCGATCCGCGTCGTATCTCACTGCTAAAACAGATTGAACAGACTGGTTCAATTAGCCAGGGGGCAAAGAATGCGGGCATTAGCTATAAAAGTGCCTGGGATGCCATCAATGAGATGAACCAGCTTAGCGAACATATTTTGGTTGAGCGCGCCACTGGCGGTAAAGGCGGTGGCGGTGCGGTGGTGACGCGCTATGGTCAGCGTTTGATCGCCCTGTATGATCTACTCGGTCAGATCCAGCAAAAAGCGTTTGATGTTCTCAGCGATGATGATGCCCTGCCATTAAATAGCCTGCTGGCAGCCATCTCCCGTTTCTCTTTGCAAACCAGTGCGCGCAATCAGTGGTTCGGCACCGTTACCGCACGCGACCATCAACAGGTACAGCAACATATTGAGATCCTGCTGGCTGAGGGGGAAACACGCCTGAACGCCGCCATTACCGCACAAAGCGTTGATCGTCTCGGCCTGGAAGAAGGCAAAGAGGTGCTGGTGCTCTTAAAAGCTCCATGGGTAAATGTTACGCAGGATCCACGACAAGCAGTGGATGCAGATAATCGCCTTCGCGGGCACATTACGCAAATCGAGCGCGGAGAGCAGCAGAGTGAAATAATAATGTTACTGCCTGACGGGCTGCAGCTCTGCGCAACCCTGCCGTCGCCGCAAGCGCAGCATTTTCGGCAAGGAGACGAAGTGACGGCATATTTTAATGCCGATCGCGTTATTGTCGCCACGTTATGCTGAGTCCATTGACAAACAAAACCATTACACGTACTCCTGGATTTCATCGCTGCAAAAAATGGGATACGTCATGTCATCATTGCAAATTTCGCAAGGCACGTTTCGTCTTAGCGATACCCGTACACTGTCAATTGAACAGTTAACCCTGCGGGCAGGTGAAAGTTGGGCATTTGTTGGTGCCAATGGCAGCGGGAAATCGGCGCTGGCGCGTGCACTGGCGGGTGATCTAACCCTATTGAAGGGGGAACGACGCTGCCATTTTAACCGCCTGATACGCCTCTCTTTCGAGCAACTGCAAAAACTGGTCAGTGACGAGTGGCAACGCAACAATACCGACCTGCTGAGTCCGGATGAAGAGGATACAGGCCGCACAACCGCACAAATCATTCAGGACGAAGTCAACGATCCGCAGCGCTGCGCGCAACTGGCCGCACAATTTGGTATTACGCCCTTACTGAGTCGCCGTTTCAAATATCTCTCTACCGGTGAAACTCGCAAAACCCTGCTCTGCCAGGCGCTAATGGCTGAACCCGATCTGCTTATTCTTGATGAACCTTTTGACGGATTAGATAGCGCCTCACGTCAACAACTGGCAGAGCTACTGGCACAGTTAAGTGCGGATGGACTGACTCTGGTGTTGGTGCTTAACCGCTTTGATGAAATTCCGGCTTTTGTGGAATATGCAGGTGTACTGGCTGACTGTACCCTCACCGGGACGGGCGAAAAATCGTTGCTGCTCCAGCAGGCACTGGTGGCACAACTGGCGCATAGCGAAAAAATGGCGGGTATCGCGCTGCCAGAACCGGATGCTCCGCCCGCACGCGATACACTGCACGCCGAAGCACCGCTGATTGTATTGCATGATGGCGTGATCTCTTATAATGATCATCCAATCATTAATCATCTGTCATGGACGGTGAAACCTGGCGAACACTGGCAGATTACCGGGCCTAATGGTGCGGGGAAATCAACATTGTTAAGCCTGATAACCGGTGATCATCCGCAGGGTTATAGTAATGATTTAACGCTGTTTGGCCGCCGTCGTGGCAGTGGTGAAACAATATGGGATATCAAAAAACACATCGGCTACGTCAGTAGTAGCTTGCATCTGGAGTACCGGGTCAGTACTACGGTACGCAACGTGATCCTCTCCGGTTTTTTCGACTCGATAGGTATTTACCAGGCGGTATCGGATAAACAGCATAAACTGGCACAGCGTTGGCTTGATATTTTAGGCTTTGACAAGCGCACCGCGGATGCCCCTTTCCATAGTCTTTCATGGGGACAGCAGCGGCTGGCGTTAATTGTGCGCGCGCTGGTCAAACACCCAACACTGCTAATCCTTGATGAGCCCTTACAGGGGCTGGATCCGCTCAATCGCCAGTTAATTCGCCGTTTCGTTGATATTTTGATTGGGGAAGGTGAAACACAACTACTGTTTGTTTCGCACCATGCGAGCGATGCTCCCGCGTGTATTACTCACCGGCTGGCGTTTTTGCCTGATGAAGTGGGTTATCGCTATCACCTGGAAGCGCTGGCGGGTTAAGCCGCCTTGTCCCCCTTGATATGGCAAAGGTCTGGAATATCAGCTTTTGTTCCCTGCGCTGATTGCCTGACTGCCGCCAATGGCTTATAACCTCCCCCAGTTGCTGTAGTACTTACAGCGATATTTTAAGACTATTCATATTCGCCGGATTAGCCCTGTCATGATGGGGCTGATCTACTGTTTTATCCAATAAACCTTGTCACAGAGATCGAGTGTAAACGATTCCACTAATTTATCGCATGTCACAGTTTTCACCTCTCTGGTATGCTAAGGTTTATTCATAACATATGCCTGATGGAGTGAAATATGCGAGTTCTGGTTACCGGTGGTAGCGGTTACATAGGCAGTCATACCTGCGTCCAATTACTGCAAAACGGTCATGACGTTTTCATCCTCGATAATCTGTGCAACAGCAAGCGCAGTGTACTCAATGAGATTGAACGTTTTGGCGGCAAACCCGTGCTGTTTATCGAAGGGGATATTCGCGATGAACCCCTGCTGGCAGAGATCCTGCACGATCACGCGATTGAAGCGGTCATCCACTTTGCCGGGCTGAAAGCCGTTGGCGAGTCGGTGGCGAAGCCGTTGGAGTATTACGATAACAACGTTAACGGCACGCTGCGCCTGATTAACGCTATGCGCGCCGCCAATGTGAAAAACTTTATTTTCAGTTCTTCAGCGACAGTTTATGGCGATCAGCCGCAAATCCCATATGTTGAAAACTTCCCCACTGGCACACCGCAGAGCCCATACGGCAAGAGCAAACTGATGGTCGAGCAGATCCTCAACGACCTGCAAAAAGCGCAGCCTGACTGGAGTATTGCGCTGCTGCGTTACTTTAACCCGGTGGGTGCGCACCCGTCAGGGGATATGGGCGAAGATCCGCAGGGCATTCCAAACAACCTGATGCCTTACATCGCCCAGGTGGCGGTAGGACGCCGCGAGTCGCTGGCAATCTTTGGCAATGACTATCCGACCCATGACGGCACCGGCGTGCGTGATTATATCCACGTTATGGATCTGGCAGATGGCCACGTTGTCGCCATGCAGCAACTGGCAGGCAAACCCGGTGTGCACATCTACAACCTTGGCGCAGGTGTTGGTAGCAGTGTGCTGGATGTCGTTAATGCATTCAGCAAAGCCTGCGGCAAAGAGATTGCCTGGCACTTCGCCCCGCGCCGTGACGGAGATTTACCCGCCTATTGGGCAGACGCGAGCAAGGCCGAAAGAGAGTTAAACTGGCGTGTTACCCGTACGCTTGACGAAATGGCAGCTGATACCTGGCGTTGGCAGTCCCGCCACCCGCAAGGTTATCCGGATTAACAGGAGTAACCATGACGCAATTTAATCCCGTTGATCACCCGCATCGCCGCTATAACCCATTGACAGGTCAGTGGATACTGGTTTCGCCACATCGGGCAAAACGCCCATGGCAAGGGGCGCAAGAGACGCCGGCAAAACAGACTCTACCGGCTCACGACCCGGACTGTTTCTTATGCCCCGGCAATACGCGTGTCACTGGTGATAAAAACCCTGACTACACCAGCACCTATGTCTTTACCAATGATTTTGCGGCGTTGATGGCAGACACGCCAGATGCGCCGCAAAGCAGTGACCCGCTGATGCGCAACCAGAGCGCACGCGGTACCAGTAGGGTTATCTGTTTCTCCCCCGATCACAGTAAAACGCTGCCGGAGCTGAGTATCAGCGCTCTGGAAGAGGTAATTAAAACCTGGCAGCAGCAGACGGCTGAGCTTGGGGAGCAATACCCGTGGGTGCAGGTATTCGAAAATAAAGGCGCGGCAATGGGCTGTTCGAATCCTCACCCTCACGGCCAGGTGTGGGCAAATAGCTTCCTGCCTAACGAAGTTGAGCGCGAAGATCGGCTGCAAAAAGAGTACTTATCACAGTATCAGTCGCCCATGCTGGTAGATTATGTGCAGCGTGAGTTAGCGGATGGTAGCCGCACGGTGGTAGAAACGGCCCACTGGCTGGCCGTCGTGCCATATTGGGCAGCCTGGCCTTTCGAAACGCTACTGCTGCCGAAATCCCATATTCTGCGCCTTACCGATTTAAGCCCTGAGCAGCGTAACGATTTGGCGCTGGCGCTGAAAAAATTGACCAGCCGTTACGACAATCTGTTCAAGACCTCTTTCCCCTACTCTATGGGCTGGCACGGGGCGCCGTTCAACGGTGAAAAAAACGATCACTGGCAGTTGCATGCCCATTTTTATCCGCCATTGCTGCGCTCGGCTACCGTGCGCAAGTTTATGGTCGGTTATGAAATGCTTGGTGAAACCCAGCGCGACTTGACTGCAGAGCAGGCTGCTGAACGCTTGCGGGCAGTGAGCGACATCCATTTTCGCGAATCCGGAGAAGAATAATGAGCCTGAAAGAAAAAACACAATCCCTGTTTGCTGAGAAATTTGGCTACCCTGCAACGCATACTATTCAGGCACCGGGCCGCGTCAATCTGATCGGTGAGCACACTGACTATAACGATGGTTTTGTGCTCCCTTGCGCCATCGATTATCAAACGGTGATTAGCTGCGCGCCGCGCACCGATCGCACCGTACGGGTGATTGCCGCTGATTATGACAACCAATCGGATGAGTTTTCGCTGGATGCGCCCATTGTCGCCCATGATAACCAACAGTGGTCTAACTATGTGCGGGGTGTGGTGAAACATCTGCAGCAACGCAACCCTGGTTTTGGCGGTGCCGATCTGGTGATTAGCGGTGATGTGCCGCAAGGCGCGGGCTTAAGCTCTTCCGCTTCGTTAGAAGTGGCGGTAGGTACCGTATTTCAGCAGCTTTATCATTTACCGCTGGATGGTGCGCAAATTGCACTAAATGGCCAGGAAGCGGAAAACCAGTTCGTCGGGTGTAACTGCGGCATTATGGATCAATTGATCTCGGCGTTGGGTAAAAAAGACCACGCGCTGTTGATCGACTGCCGCTCGCTCGGAACCAAAGCGGTTTCCATGCCTGAGGGCGTTGCGATTGTCATTATTAACAGTAATTTCAAACGCACCCTGGTCGGCAGCGAGTACAACACCCGGCGTCAACAGTGTGAAACGGGGGCACGTTTCTTCCAGCAGCCCGCGCTGCGTGATGTCAGTCTCGATCAATTTAACGCCGTCGCCAGCGAACTGGATCCACTGGTGGCAAAACGTGTGCGCCATGTGTTGACAGAAAACGCGCGTACCGTTGAGGCAGCAGCAGCTCTGGAGAAAGGCGATCTGCGCCGTATGGGCGAACTGATGGCTGAATCCCATGCTTCCATGCGCGATGATTTCGAAATCACCGTGCCGCAGATAGATACACTGGTCGAGATAGTCAAAGCAACGATCGGTGATAAAGGTGGCGTACGTATGACTGGCGGTGGTTTCGGCGGATGTATCGTGGCGCTGGTTCCGGAAGATCTGGTTGCCGCAGTGAAACAAGCCGTAGAGAGCCAGTACGAGGCGAAAACCGGTATTAAAGAAACTTTCTATGTGTGTAAACCTTCACAAGGAGCGGGACAGTGCTAAATGAAACCACTGCGGCGGCCCCCGATGGGTTGCCTTTTCGTCTGCTAACCTTGCGCAATGAAGCAGGGATGGTGGTCACATTAATGGACTGGGGCGCGACACTGCTTTCCGCACGCGTGCCGCTACAGGATGGTAGCGTACGAGAAACGCTGCTGGGCTGTGCAACGCCGGAACACTATCTGGAACAGTCGGCATTTTTGGGCGCATCCATAGGTCGCTATGCTAATCGCATTAGCAAAAGCCAGTTCACCCTTGATGGACAAAGATGGCAACTCACCCCCAGTCAGGGTGAAAATCAGCTGCATGGTGGTCCGCAAGGCTTTGATAAACGCCGCTGGCGTATTGAGCGCCAGAACGATAACGAGGTGCTCTTCTCGCTGACTTCCGCGGATGGCGATCAGGGCTTCCCTGGCAATGTCAATGTCACGGCATATTTTCACCTCGCCGAAGATCACCGGCTGACCATTGAGTATCGGGCCATCACAGATAAACCCTGCCCGGTAAATCTTACCAACCACGCCTATTTTAATCTGGATGGCGATCAAACGGATGTGCGTAACCATACTCTCCAGCTACTGGCCGATGAATATCTGCCCGTGGATGAGATGGGACTGCCGACCGCAGGTCTGAAAAAAGTGGCGCTAACGAGTTTTGATTTCCGCACACCAAAAACCGTGGCAGAGGACTTCCTGCGTGAAGAAGATCAACGTGTGGTAAAAGGCTACGATCACGCCTTTTTGTTACAGGCAAAAGGTGATACCAGCCTGCCTGCTGCGCATCTGTGGTCGTCCGACAAACAGCTACAGATGACGGTCTACACCAGTGCCCCTGCATTGCAATTTTATTCGGGTAATTACCTTGAAGGCACGCCGGCGCGCGGCAACAAAACTTATAGCGCATGGCAAGGGCTGGCACTTGAGAGCGAGTTCTTGCCTGACAGCCCGAATCGCCCGGACTACCCGCAGCCAGACTGCGTGTTACGCCCCGGTGAGGAGTATGTCAGCCTGACGCAGTATCACTTTATTCCATGCTAATCCTCGCCCTCCCACGTGGGGGGCTTTTTTTATTCTTTTTGCTGAAATTTACGCCACTTACCGACAAAATCATAACCACGGCTTCACAAGCATCTTACACTGCGCGCCTATTTTCGCTATGGTTAAGGGTAATCGTTGCTGCGGTATACCCCCGGCAATATAATGAGAATTGTTATCATTCAATCAGTCTCAAGGAGTAAGTGTATGGCTGTTACTAAGCTGGTTCTGGTTCGTCACGGCGAAAGCCAGTGGAACAACGAAAACCGCTTCACCGGTTGGTACGATGTTGATCTGTCCGAAAAAGGCGTTGGTGAAGCAAAAGCGGCCGGCAAGCTGCTGAAAGAGGAAGGCTACTCGTTTGATTTTGCTTATACCTCTGTGCTGAAACGTGCCATCCATACCCTGTGGAACGTTCTGGACGAACTGGATCAGGCATGGCTGCCGGTAGAAAAAAGCTGGAAACTGAACGAACGTCACTACGGTGCCCTGCAGGGTCTGAATAAAGCAGAAACTGCAGAAAAATATGGTGACGAGCAGGTAAAACAGTGGCGTCGCGGCTTTGCCGTAACCCCACCGGCACTGACCAAAGATGACGAGCGTTTCCCGGGCCACGATCCGCGTTATGCCAGCCTGACTGAAGCAGAGCTACCGCTAACTGAAAGCCTGGCGCTGACCATTGATCGCGTGATCCCTTACTGGAACGAAACCATTCTGCCGCGCCTGAAGAGCGGCGAGCGCGTGATCATTGCCGCACACGGTAACTCTCTGCGTGCGCTGGTGAAATATCTGGACAATATGAGCGAAGAAGCCATCCTCGAGCTGAATATCCCGACTGGCGTACCGCTGGTTTATGAGTTCGACGAAAACTTCAAACCGATCAAACATTACTATCTGGGTAATGCCGACGAAATCGCAGCGAAAGCAGCAGCAGTGGCAAACCAGGGTAAAGCGAAGTAATAAAAAACCCGGTAGCACGTCGCTTACCGGGTTTTTATGATGGATAAGCCGGCCAGGCGTAACTGCCCTCCGGCTTTTTTTAACGCTGGCGTCGCGCTTTTACTGCATTTGCCAGCTCACGCAGAATTGTGTCGGTATCTTCCCAACCGATACAGGCATCAGTAACACTTTTACCGTAAACCAGCGGCTTACCACTTTCCAGATTCTGGTTGCCTTCCACCAGATGACTTTCGATCATCACGCCCATGATCGCTTGATCGCCATTGGCTATCTGTTGGCAAACATCCGCCCCCACTTCCATCTGCTTTTTAAACTGCTTACTGGAGTTGGCATGGCTGAAATCAATCATCACCTGCGGCGCCAGGCCCGCTTTTGCCAGCCCTGCTTTTACTTCCGCCACATGCTTCGCGCTGTAGTTTGGCTCTTTGCCGCCGCGTAAGATAATATGGCAGTCATCATTTCCACTGGTGTTAACAATGGCGGAATGGCCCCATTTAGTGACGGACAGGAAGCAGTGCGGGGCGCTCGCGGCATTAATGGCATCAATCGCCACTTTGATTGTGCCGTCGGTACCATTTTTGAAACCGACCGGACAAGAGAGGCCAGAAGCCAGCTCGCGGTGAACCTGAGATTCCGTAGTACGCGCCCCGATCGCTCCCCAGCTCATCAAATCAGCCAGATATTGCGGGGTGATCATGTCCAGAAACTCCCCTGCCGCGGGCAGGCCTGTATCATTAATATCCAGCAGCAGTTTACGCGCGATACGCAGCCCGTCGTTAATCTGGAAGCTGTTGTCCATATGTGGGTCGTTTATTAACCCTTTCCAGCCAACAGTGGTGCGCGGTTTTTCAAAGTAGACACGCATCACCACTTCCAGCTCACCTTTAAGCTCATCACGCAGCGCTAACAGGCGGGAGGCATACTCTTTAGCCGCGGCGGGATCATGGATAGAACAAGGACCAATGACCACCAGCAGTCGATCGTCACTGCCGCGCAGAATGTTATGAATCGCTCTACGGGCATGGGAAACCGTATTGGCGGCAACTTCAGTGGCGGGGAATTTTTCAAGGAGTGCTACAGGTGGTAATAACTCGTTGATCTCTTTAATACGTAAATCGTCGTTCTGATAATTCATCATCTGTCCAATGTGTCCGTACTTTTCCAATGAAAGCAATCTTTCCAATCTATCTCTAACGTCACGAAGTGTAAACGCACTTTTACACTTCTGACGGATAATTCCTGGAATTGCTTTAAAAAGCGCCGGAAAGTAGAAAGTAGTGAGATCGACGCTACACTTTTTAACTGTAAACACTTTTATTTATTAATTTATTGACATTCCATGCTACCAAAATGGTCAGGCATGGCATCTTCGACCACTGAGCGTGATAATTCGTTCGCGCTGCTTTTGCCGACCAGGTGGTACGGCAAAAACGACCAGAACAGGAGCATCATGATGAAAATGAACAAATTAGCTGCACTTTTTCTGACTACGACTCTCTCAATGGCAGGCGGCGCAGCATGGGCTGCGGATAGCTCTGCGCAAGCCGGTCAGGCTAACAACGGGCAGGCTAACGCTGCTGCAGATGCGGGTCAAAAAGCGCCAGATGCACGGCAAAACATAGCGCCGAATAGCGTTGATAATAACCAAATTAACACAGGCGGCACCAATACTAACCCGGCTGCGACGGGTGGTATGAGCAAAGATGAAGTGCATAAAAATACGATGTGTAAAGATGGTCGCTGCCCGGATATCAACAAAAAAGTGCAAACCGGTGACGGTATCAATAATGATGCGAACACCAAAGTTGATGGCACTACCAACAATAATGAAGTGAACACCAAAACCGACGGCACAACCCAGTAAGTTGTCACGTCCCATAGGTAAGGAGAGCTGCGGCTCTCCTTATTTTTTGCTTTTCACCTGACGAAAATCTGCAATGATGTAAGTCGCTAAGAAAAACTAAGGAAACGTTTACCCGATGGCGCATTCACACTCTCATACCCCTGCTGATGCCAATGCCCGCCGTTTATTATTGGCCTTCGTTGTTACTGCAACTTTTATGCTAATAGAAGTTGTAGGGGGTTTAATTTCCGGCTCACTGGCACTGCTGGCCGATGCGGGCCATATGTTGACCGATGCTGCAGCACTTCTCTTTGCCCTTCTGGCGGTGCATTTCGCCCGACAGCCACCCACCACGCAACGTACCTTTGGCTGGTTACGCCTGACGACATTGGCTGCCTTTGTTAACGCGCTGGCACTGATGGTGATTACAGTATTGATTGTCTGGGAGGCCATCCAGCGCTTTTATCATCCGCAGCCAGTAGCGGGTGTGACCATGATGTTGATCGCCATTGCCGGGCTGCTGGCGAATATCGTTGCTTTCTGGCTGTTGCACCGTGGTAGCGAAGAGAAGAACCTCAACGTGCGCGCGGCAGCCTTACATGTTCTCGGAGACTTATTGGGTTCAGTGGGCGCGATTGTCGCGGCGTTGATCATTCTGATAACTAACTGGACCCCCATCGATCCAATACTTTCAGTGCTGGTTTCCGCGTTGGTGTTGCGTAGTGCGTGGCGGTTATTAAAAGAGAGCGTCAATGAACTGCTGGAAGGTGCGCCGGGGGCGCTGGATATTGGTGAATTAAAGCGTAATTTACGGCGCTCAATTCCTGAAGTGCGTGATGTCCACCATGTCCATGTCTGGCAAGTTGGCGAAAAACCCCTTATGACGCTGCATGTACAGGTGATCCCGCCGCGTGATCACGACAAGCTACTGGAACAGATTCAGCATTTCCTGGTGCACCATTACCAGATTAAGCACGCCACCATCCAGATGGAGTATCAGCGCTGTGGTGGCTCAGACTGCCATCTGGCAGAGGCATCGCCTGAAAGCCACCACGGGCATCATCACTAATGTGAAAGCGCGTGAGAACCTCGCTCGCGCGCGCTCTTAATCCACAGCCGACTACCGTTCACGGCAATCGCCGTCAGAATCATATATTCTACCGACATCGCCCAAACGCCTTGTACGGCGAAAATGACTACGCTAATAACGTCGATAATGACCCATAACAGCCAGTTCTCGACATACTTACGGGTCATCAGGATCATGGCGACAATCGAAAAGACCATCATGCAGGAATCCCAGAATGGGAAAGGATCGGGCGGTAAATCCGGCATGGCGACGTTCAATCCCAGCGGTTGCAGCAGCGCGACGGCAATCTTAGTCAAAAAAGCAAAGACCGGATTGATAAATACCGTCATCAGACCAACGGCTACGATACAGACAGCGGCCCATGCCAACGCTTTCGGCAAAGATAACCAGCGGACCTGCAACTCCGCCTCGTTGGTCAAGGTCTGCCGCGACCATGCATACCAGCCATAAATATTCGCGGCAAAGAAAAAGAGCTGCAGCAGTAAGCTGGCGTAAAGCTGGATCTGGAAAAATATAATCGCAAATAGCGTGACGTTAATCAGGCCAAAGAGATAGTTACTGATCTTCTCAAGGCTTGCCAGCCAGATACATAGCAAACCAGCCAATGTGCCGATGGCCTCTATCCATGATAGCGCGTACACACTCGCGCCAAGCGGAATATTCACCAGGATATTCTGCGTGCTAAAAAAATCCATTCATTCCCCAAAGCGTAACACTACGCATTAATTATCAATTATCAACGAAGTGTAGCTGCAAAATCGAGCATGCGATTAAGCGGCAACAACGCGCCTTCACGTAAAGCGGCATCAACATGGATCTCATGCGCTTTGCCACCCTCTTCCAGTCCCTGAGCAATAGCCTGTAAGCCGTTCATCGCCATCCAGGGGCAATGCGCACAGCTACGGCATGTTGCCCCCTCTCCTGCGGTAGGCGCTTCCAGCAGCTCTTTTTCCGGTACCGCTTGTTGCATCTTATAGAAGATGCCGCGATCGGTAGCAACAATCAATTTCTGCTGGGGTAGCGTTTTGGCGGCGTGAATAAGCTGGCTGGTTGAGCCGACGGCATCGGCGAGGTTAACAACCGATTGTGGAGACTCCGGATGGACAAGGATAGCTGCTTCAGGGTAGAGCGCTTTCATCTGCATCAGCCCCTGCGTTTTAAACTCATCATGGACGATACAAGCCCCCTGCCAGCACAGCACATCAGCACCGGTTTGCTTCTGGACATAATTGCCGAGGTGCCTGTCAGGAGCCCAGATAATTTTCTCGCCAAGGCTATCAAGATGTTCGATCAGTTCAACCGCAATACTGGAGGTGACAACCCAGTCAGCCCGCGCTTTCACCGCTGCGGAGGTGTTAGCATAGACCACCACGGTGCGATCCGGATGCGCATCGCAAAAAGCGCTAAACGCATCAATTGGGCACCCCAAATCCAGAGAGCACTCGGCGCTTAACGTCGGCATCAGGATGGTTTTTTCCGGGCTAAGAATTTTAGCCGTTTCGCCCATAAAGCGTACCCCTGCCACCAGCAGCGTCGAGGCCGGATGTTTTGCACCAAAACGCGCCATCTCAAGGGAGTCGGAAATGCAGCCGCCTGTCTCTTCGGCTAGCTGCTGTATCTCCGGATCGGTGTAATAGTGAGCAACCATCACCGCATCACGCTCTTTCAGTAAGCGTTTAATTTTTTCACGATAAAATTGCTTTTCTGCCAGACTAAGCGGTGCGGGCTTAGGCGGAAAAGGGTAAATTGCAATTTCAGGGTCGAACATCACACTCATTATGCTTACTCGTTTTTTTTGCTTAACACATTTAACGAATTAATGGCAGTTATGCCATATGATCAGTTTATTAGTTTTATATACTAAACAAGATAGCCGATAGTATAGCGAATGTCGTGTGATATTTTCGTTGACTGGGGCAGGGAAAAGCAGAAAGCAAAAAAGCGCCTTTAGGGCGCTTTTTTACACTGGTATATCTTCAAAGTGGTGGGTCGTGCAGGATGACTCGCTTTGCTCGCCCTTCGGGCCGTCGCCGCACGCGGCTCCGTTGTCTCACTACGTTCGACTCGAACCTGCCGCAGGTTCTCATCTATCGGAAACTGCAGAAAGCAAAAAAGCGCCTTTAGGGCGCTTTTTTACATTGGTATATCTTCAAAGTGGTGGGTCGTGCAGGATTCGAACCTGCGACCAATTGATTAAAAGTCAACTGCTCTACCAACTGAGCTAACGACCCGAAGTGGTGGGTGATGACGGGATCGAACCGCCGACCCCCTCCTTGTAAGGGAGGTGCTCTCCCAGCTGAGCTAATCACCCGATACTATTTTTCAAAGCTGGGGGTCGTGCAGGATGATTTGCTTCGCTCGCCTTTCGGCGCCGTTGCTATGCAACGTTATCCTTCACGTTCTACCTTCCTACCACATTTTAAGGTGGTGGGTCGTGCAGGATTCGAACCTGCGACCAATTGATTAAAAGTCAACTGCTCTACCAACTGAGCTAACGACCCCTTGCGGGAAAGTACTTTGAATTTCGTATAATTGGTGGGTCGTGCAGGATTCGAACCTGCGACCAATTGATTAAAAGTCAACTGCTCTACCAACTGAGCTAACGACCCACTTTTCGCTGCTTCCGGTTTATGTGATATCCCGTGGCAACGGCGGCATATATTACTGATTTATGATGTGAGCGCAACCAAAATTTCGATAAAGATCACTTAACTGCTTATGATTCGCACGACATGACCAGAAAAAACGCGACTTCTGGTCATGTACTATACATTACATCGAATTAAGGCGTTTTTGTGCCTGCTTCGCGCCATCGGTACCAGGGTATTTACTGATCACCTGTTGGTAAACTGCTTTCGCTTTGGCGCTATCCCCTTTGTCTTGCATAATCACGCCAACTTTATACATCGCGTCTGGCGCTTTCGGCGACTTCGGGTAATTTTTTACCACCGAGGCAAAATAATACGCCGCATCGTCCTTTTTACCCTTGTTGTAGTTCAACTGACCAAGCCAGTAATTGGCATTGGGCAGATAGGTGGACTCCGGGTATTTTTTAATGAAATTCTGAAAAGCGACGAGCGCATCATCCTGGCGAGACTTATCCTGCACCAGCGCAATCGCCGCATTGTAATCAGTGTTCGCATCACCACTCTGCACCGGTGCGCCGGTATTGGCCGCGCCGGTGTCAGTTGCAGGTGCTTGCGTCGCAGCACCGCTCTGACCCTCAGAGGTTTGCTGCGTCTGCCCGGCTGCGCTACCGCTACTGATGCTATCCATCTGCAGCAGAATCTGCTTTTGCCGTTCAACCGCCTGATTCAGTTGATATTGGCTTTCCTGAATCTGTCCACGCAGGGAATCAATATCGGCCTGATTATCAGAGATTTGTTGCTGGAGTTGGGTTAAAAGCTGACTGTGAGCATTAGAAATACGCTCGAGTTGAGTGACACGGTCTTCGACCGAGCCTGAGCCGACACTACTGATTGGCGCCTGAGCAGTAGCGGCCCAGGGGGCCGCTATGCCAACCAGTAACGACAGACTCAACAGATGATGTCTGAAGTTACTGCTCATGCGATTCTCTTAGTAAACCAGTACGGCACGACGGTTTTTAGCGTAAGCCGCTTCGTCATGACCCAGTACTGCAGGTTTTTCTTTACCGTAAGAAACGATGGAAATCTGATCAGCGGAAACGCCTTTACCCTGCAGGTACATTTTAACAGCGTTAGCACGACGTTCACCCAGAGAGATGTTGTACTCAGGGGTGCCACGTTCGTCCGCATGACCTTCTACGGTGACTTTGTAAGACGGGTTGCTACGCAGGAAGTTTGCGTGTGCATCCAGCATCGCTGCGAAGTCAGAACGGATGTCATACTTGTCCAGATCGAAGTAAACAATGTTGTTCTGCTGCAGCTGCTGCATCTGCAGGCGAGCCTGCTCTTCGGAAGACATGTTGCCGTTACCGTTCATGCCAGTGCCAGCACCCATCATGCCTTCACCGCTCTGGTCGTTGCTTGCGTTCTTGTTAGAAGAACACGCAGCGATTGCCATAACAGGCAGAGCCAGCATCAGCCCTTTCAGCACTTTGTTCAGTTGCATTTCTTTGATTCCTTTATAATCAATTATTTATTATCACAGATACGGCGACCAGGCAGGGAATTTTACCTGTCCATCAGTTGCCGGAAGACGCGCTTTGAAACGCCCATCTGTAGAAACCAGATTCAGCACGGATCCCATCCCCTGAGAAGAGCTGTAGATCACCATAGTGCCGTTAGGTGCCAGACTTGGCGTTTCATCCAGGAACGTTGACGACAGAACCTGTACGCCACCCGCTTCCAGATCTTGTTTAGCGATGTGTTGCTGCCCACCTTCAGAGCTTACCATCACCATAAATTTACCGTCGCTGCTCACGTCAGCATCCTGGTTTTGTGAACCCTGCCAGGTAATACGCTGCGGCGCACCGCCGTTAATGTTTACTTTATATACCTGCGGACGACCGGCCTGGTCGGAAGTAAAGGCCAGATTCTGACTGTCCGGGAACCATGTCGGTTCAGTGTTATTGCTGCGACCATCGGTCACCTGGCGAATCTGGCCAGAACCAATGTCCATCACATAGATATTCAGGCTACCGGTTTTCGACAACGCAAAGGCCAGTTTCGTGCCATCCGGAGAGAATGCCGGCGCCCCGTTGTGACGCGGGAAGGAGGCAACCTGACGAATGCTGGCGTTTGCCAGGGTCTGGATAACCAGTGCGGAACGTCCGCTCTCGAAGGTCACATATGCCAGTTTTGAACCATCTGGAGACCATGCAGGAGACATCAGCGGCTGCGGTGATTTATGCACCAGGAACTGATTGTAACCATCGTAGTCAGAGACACGCAGCTCGTAAGGGAACTGGCTGTTAGCTGTCTGCACCACATAAGCAATACGGGTCCGGAACGCGCCCTTAATACCGGTCAGTTTTTCGAACACTTCGTCACTGACGGCATGAGCAGCATAACGCAGCCACTGTTTGTTCACTTTGAAAGAGTTTTGCGCCAGTACGCTACCGGGCGCACCGCCAGTGTCTACCAGTTGGTAAGCCACATTGTAGCTACCATCAGGGTTTGCCGTAATCTGACCGACGACTACCGCATCAATACCCAGCGCTGACCATGCGGCAGGCTGAACTTCCTGAGCGCTACCCGGCTGCTGCGGCAAACGAGAGCGATCAAGTGGGTTAAATTTACCGCTGTTGCGCAAATCCGCAGCGACGATACCGCCCGCATCTTCAGGCGCAGCCCCCTGCCCGGCCCACTGGAAAGGCACAACACCGATCGGGCGCGCCGAGTCTACCCCTTGGGTAATCTCGATACGTACCTCTGCATGCAGCACCGCTGCCCACAGCATAAGAAAACCAAATGCAACACGTAATGCCTGCTTCATCATATCTCCCTTATCCGGGCGGAAAACCCGCGATAATTAGCAGAATTAACACACTCACTAAGACCACATCAAATACGCCAGAAGGCCTTGATACCCTGTCTCTCCAACCTGAAAGAAAAGTGTACCTTAAGGTTTGAAGTCTAGCGGCGCATTTTTAAACACTTCATACACAGCCTGACTTGGCGGCTTCGGCATTTTCGCCTGTCGTGCTGCGGCAAGAGCAGCCTGACATAGCGCCGGATCGCCACCTTCCGACTGAATATCTAATAGCATACCATCTGGTGCCAGTTTGACGCGTAATGTGCAGGTTTTTCCCGCATAGGAAGAAGCATCGTAAAAGCGGCTCTCAATCGCTGCTTTAATTTGCCCCGCATAATTACTAATATCCGCGCCGGATGCACCATTGTTCTTAGTGTTACCGGAACCCGCAGGGGAAGCATTATTTCCTTTCGAGCCACCGCCCGTTTTCGGTGCATTCTTACCAGAGCTGAGATCGCCAAACAGATCGTCAACACCCGTCGCAGCGGCCTCTTTATCTGCTGCCGCTTTTTTGGCGGCTGCAGCTTTTTCTGCGGCAGCTTTCTTATCTGCAGCCGCTTTTGCCGCAGCCGCTTTTTTCTCTGCTGCGGCTTTTTCAGCGGCGGCTTTCTCGGCAGCAGCTTTCTTAGCCGCTTCCGCCTGGGCTTTTTTCTCCGCTTCCTGTTGCGCTTTTGCCGCTGCGGCTGCCTCGGCTTTTTTCTTCACCTCGGCAGCGGCTTTCGCGGCTTCTGCCTCAGCTTTCTTCTGCGCGTCAGCAGCGGCTTTTGCCGCTTCTGCTTCCGCCTTTTTCTGGGCATCTGCAGCCGCTTTCTTAGCCGCTTCTTCGGCTGCCTTTATCTGCGCATCCGCTTTGGCTTTCGCATCCGCTGCCGCTTTCGCCGCGGCCTCTTCCGCCTGCTTCTGCTGCAACTGCGCTTGTTTCGCCGCTTCTTCTGCCTGTTTTTGCTGTTCAGCCTGTTCGCGTGCCGCTTCCTGCGCCTGCAAACGCTCTTTTTCCAGTTGCTTCAGACGCTCCTGCTCGGCGGCCTGTTTTTCACGCAGCTCTTCCGCCTGCTGTTGCGCCTGCTTTTCACGCTGCTCTTTAGCACGCTGCGCGCTGGCTTGTTGATTCTGTTGACGATTGTAGTTTTCTACTACGGCGCCGGGATCTACCATTACCGCATCAATAGAAGATCCACCGCCGCCGCCCGCAGAAGCATCAATATGCTCATCGAACGAACTCCAGATCAACAGTGCCACCAGAATCAGATGGAGCACTGCGGAAATGAGTATCGCTCGCTTAAGCTTGTCGTTTTGTACGGTTGCTTTTGACACTCTCGGTTCCCAAAAACTGTCCGCCTGTTAAGCAGATGATCAGATAGGCTGCGTCATCAAGCCAACCGATTTCACACCCGCGCTATGTAACAGGTTCAGCGCTTTAATAATTTCATCGTACGGTACGTCTTTCGCGCCGCCGATCAAGAACACGGTTTTCGGATTGGATTGCAGGCGGCGCTGCGCCTCTGCAATAACCTGCTCTGGCGGTAATTGATCCATACGATCTTTCTCTACCACCACGCTATATTGTCCGATACCAGAAACTTCAATAATGACCGGCGGATCGTCATTGGTGCTTACTGTCTGTGACTCCGTAGCATCCGGCAGATCGACTTCCACGCTTTGCGTGATGATTGGTGCCGTCGCCATAAAGATCAGCAACAACACCAGCAACACGTCCAGCAACGGCACAATGTTGATTTCGGACTTGAGGTCGCGACTGCCCCGCCCACGCTTTCTGGCCATGGCTTACTCCTTATTGCTATCGCTACTGGCAAATGCCTGGCGATGCAGAATAGCCGTGAACTCTTCCATAAAGTTGTCGTAATTCAGTTCCAGCTTGTTCACACGCTGGTTCAGGCGGTTGTAAGCCATGACTGCCGGGATCGCCGCGAACAGACCAATCGCTGTGGCGATCAGCGCTTCGGCAATACCTGGCGCAACCATCTGTAACGTAGCCTGCTTCACCGCGCCCAGCGCAATAAAGGCATGCATAATCCCCCACACCGTACCGAACAGACCGATGTACGGGCTGATAGAACCGACGGTGCCAAGGAAAGGAATATGGTTTTCCAGATTTTCCAGCTCACGGTTCATCGAAATACGCATCGCTCGTGATGCCCCCTCGACAATCGCTTCTGGCGCATGGCTGTTAGCACGATGCAAACGGGCAAATTCTTTGAACCCGCTGTAGAAGATTTGTTCCGAGCCACTCAGATTATCGCGACGCCCCTGGCTTTCCTGATAGAGGCGAGAAAGCTCAATACCGGACCAGAACTTATCTTCGAAGGCTTCCGCTTCGCGTCCTGCAGCATTAAGGATACGCGTTCTCTGGATGATAATGGCCCAGGATGCGATTGAAAAACCAATCAAAATCAGCATGATAAGTTTCACCAAAAGGCTAGCCTTCAGGAACAAATCAAGGATGTTCATGTCAGTCACTGCTTAAACTCCGCGACAATAGACTTGGGAAGCGCACGAGGCTTCATGATGAGTGGATCAACACAGACAACCAGCACTTCAGCTTCATTCAGTACTTTGTTCTCAGCGTTGACTATCCGCTGCGTGAAAACCAAAGACGTACCACGCATTGATGTAACTTCCGTTTGGACTTCGAGCAAATCGTCGAGTCTGGCGGGTGCAAAATATTCCAGCGTTATTTTGCGTACCACAAAGCCAACGCGTTCAGCCAGCATCGACTGTTGGCTAAAGTGATGGTGGCGCAGCATCTCAGTGCGAGCTCTTTCATAAAAAGCAACATAGCTGGCGTGGTAAACCACACCACCGGCATCAGTATCTTCGTAGTAGACCCGAACCGGCCATCGAAACAGCGTTGTATTCACTTTACATCCTGGTAATGCAAAAAGGTTAGAACATTAAAACTTCGCTACTATACGCGCGGGCAAGATGCTTTGGAATGGGTAGAAGTAAACGGAGAGTAAAAATTTATGGGCTTTTACAAGCCCATCAGAAAGGTGAATATTTCTTATTCAGAAGAAAAAAAAGAGTAATCCTGCAAGCAGCACCAGATCGGCAATCAATGGGTTGAATATCGCCTGCCAATGAATGGCGCGAGGTCGAAAACCTACGCCATGGATAACGCCTGTGCAGACGGCCCAGATCAAAAACAGGCCATGCCAGATTTCCAGCTCGCTGGTTTTGGCGGCAAAACGGGTCGGATCCCAAAAAACACATCCCGCCAGCAGTAATGCCATCACTAAGGAAAGGGCCCTTAACGGGCCCTTATCCATTACCGCATAGAGTCCTGCGATAATCTTTTCCATCAATGTTCTTCTTGTCCGGCTTTTGACGCTTCAACTTGTTCTAACGCCAGCGCGGTGATCACTCCAAATGCACAGGCAAGAAGCGTTCCTAAAATCCATGCGAAATACCACATAATTTGCTCCTTTCTTAGTACAGAGAGTGCGTATTGCTCTCGATGTGCTCTTTAGTAATACGACCGAACATTTTCCAGTAGCACCAGGCGGTGTAGAGCAGAATAATCGGTACGAAAATCAGGGCCACATAGGTCATCAAATTCAGTGTCAACTGAGTAGATGTTGCATCCCACATAGTCAGGCTGGCTTTCAGCATAGTGCTTGAAGGCATGATGAACGGGAACATGGCGATACCCGCCGTCAGAATAATGCATGCCAGCGTCAATGAAGAGAAGACAAACGCCCAGGCCGCTTTATCCACACGCGCCGTCAACACAGTCAACAACGGAAGCACAACACCCAGCGCAGGGACCAGCCATAGCACCGGCATATTGTTGAAGTTGGTTAGCCAGGCACCTGCCTGTATCGCCACTTCTTTATTCAGCGGATTAGAAGGGGCGTAGTGATCCATGGCCGAGGTAATCACATAACCATCAATACCATACACTACCCAGACACCAGCCAGCGCAAAGCACACCAGCGTGACCAACGCAGCAATTTGCGCCGTCGCACGTACCCGCAGATGGATCTCTCCAGTGGTGCGCATTTGCAGATAGGTAGCCCCCTGGGTGAGGATCATGGCTACGCTAACAACCCCTGCCAGCAGACCAAACGGATTCAAAAGCTGGAAGAAATTGCCGGTATAGAACAGGCGCATATCGTTATCGATGTGGAACGGCACGCCCTGCAACAGGTTACCGAACGCCACACCAATGACCAGCGGCGGCACGAAGCTACCGATGAAAATGCCCCAGTCCCACATGTTGCGCCAGCGTGAATCCTCAATCTTCGAACGGTAATCAAAGCCAACCGGACGGAAAAAGAGCGAAGCTAACACCAGGATCATCGCCACATAGAAGCCAGAGAAGGCAGCAGCATAAACCATCGGCCAGGCGGCAAACAGTGCGCCGCCCGCCGTGATCAACCAGACCTGGTTGCCGTCCCAGTGCGGCGCAATGGAGTTAATCATCACACGGCGTTCAATGTCGCTACGACCCAGCACGCGGGTCAGCATCCCCACGCCCATATCGAAGCCGTCGGTGACCGCAAAACCGATCAGCAGAATGCCAACCAGCAGCCACCAGATAAAACGCAATACTTCATAATCGATCATTTGACGACTCCTGTCTTAGCGTGCCGGATGAGAAGCCACGGTGGACTGCTCATAGTGATAGCGACCTGTTTTCAGGCTGCTCGGACCAAGACGAGCAAATTTGAACATCAGGAACACTTCCGCCACCATAAACAGCGTATAAAGGCCGCAAATTAGCACCATGGAGAAAATCAGATCGCCAACAGTTAATGATGAGTTAGCGACAGCGGTTGGCAGTACTTCCCCAATCGCCCAAGGCTGGCGGCCATACTCTGCAACAAACCAGCCGGATTCAATCGCGATCCACGGCAGCGGGATGCCATACAGCGCGGCGCGAAGTAACCATTTTTTCTCGCCAATGCGATTACGGATTACGGTCCAGAACGCAGCACCAATAATCAGCAGCATCAATATGCCGCATCCGACCATAATGCGGAATGCGAAATAAAGCGGCGCAACGCGAGGGATAGAGTCCTGAGTTGCCTGCTTAATCTGCGCTTCAGTCGCATCAGCCACGTTTGGCGTATAGCGTTTCAACAACAAGCCATAGCCCAGATCTTTTTTCACGTTATTAAACTGGTCACGAACAGCCTGATCGGTAGAGCCGGAACGCAGTTGCTCAAGCAACTGGTAAGCTTTCATACCGTTACGAATACGCTCTTCATGCTGCACCATCAAATCTTTCAGGCCGATAACCGGAGTATCGACTGAACGGGTAGCGATAATGCCCAGCGCATAAGGGATCTGAATAGCGAATTTATTCTCTTGCTGCTCCTGATCCGGAATACCAAACAGCGTAAACGCCGCTGGGGCAGGCTGCGTTTCCCACTCCGCCTCAATAGCGGCCAGTTTAGTTTTTTGCACGTCACCCATTTCGTACCCGGATTCATCACCCAGTACGATTACAGAGAGGATGGCGGCCATACCGAAACTGGCGGCGATTGCAAACGAGCGCTTGGCGAAAGCGACATCGCGACCGCGCAGCAGGTAGTAAGAGCTGATCCCAAGAATAAAGATGGCGCCGCAGGTATAACCGGAGGCGACAGTGTGAACAAATTTCACCTGAGCAACCGGGTTGAGAACCAGTTCAGCAAAGCTGACCATCTCCATGCGCATGGTTTCAAAGTTAAAATCAGAAGCGATTGGGTTCTGCATCCAGCCGTTAGCGACCAGGATCCACAGCGCGGACAAGTTGGAGCCAAGTGCCACCAACCAGGTCACGGCCATGTGCTGCACTTTACCCAGACGATCCCAGCCGAAGAAGAAGAGACCAACAAACGTTGATTCGAGGAAGAAAGCCATTAAACCTTCAATGGCCAGAGGCGCACCGAAGATGTCCCCGACATAGTGAGAGTAGTATGACCAGTTTGTCCCGAACTGGAATTCCATGGTCAGACCGGTTGCTACGCCCAGAGCAAAGTTGATTGCAAACAACTTGCCCCAGAATTTGGTCATATCTTTATAAATTTGTTTGCCGGAGAGGACGTATACGGTTTCCATAATGGCCAACAGAAACGCTAAACCGAGCGTCAGTGGCACAAACAGAAAGTGGTACATCGCGGTCAAGGCAAACTGTAAGCGTGACAGTTCGACTATATCTAACATTATGACTCCTTGCTCATCGCATGAAGATCCGAGAGCTAACCCCGTTAGCGAGGGTTCGCCCGCATGCCCCAATACAAATTTGCTGCACTCATATAAATGCACCGACGCAGAAAGTGACGATGCACAAAAAAGTTACAACGAGGTTAATAAAAAATTCTTAAATTGCGCTCCCGACTATATTACTCCGCAAAGCCCTTACAATAAAAAGGATTTTGTTGAGTTTCTTTTACGTTTCTCGACAGCGATCAATTTATGGCTAATCTACCATTTTTCTACTCTTTTGATCGCCGACAATTTAACGGGTTTCCACGCCTTTTCCAAGCCTTTAAATATTGATTTCAATCAATATTTTTCCGCATTGTTAATTATGTTTACGACAACTCCACAAGGTAAACACAATGTTAATTAATAGTTCATTTTAGCGCTCACGCCAGTTACCAATCAGTAAGTGAAGTGTATTTTAAACACTATTCTTTAACGTTAAAGTCTATAAAATTTTGCTGACACCAGAGAATGTTTTGACCGTGAATTAATCCGTTTCTTATTAAGGAGTTTTTATTTCACAACTCATTTACCATATTAGTTCACGTACTTAACACCTGCTCGTTTTTATGTAACTTCCTCATTTTAGCTCACAAGCATAAAATCGACTTTATTTCTGCCCCACTTTCTTCCTGTAATTTAACAATAAAAAAGGCCACTCCTGAGAGTGGCCAACCATGTCGAAACTGGTTTATGCCCCTTACATTGAAGGGCAAGTTACTGTTATTTAATAATTGATTTCAGTGCTTCGCCGATATCAGCCAGGCTACGGACGGTTTTCACGCCTGCAGCTTCCAGCGCTGCGAACTTCTCATCAGCGGTGCCTTTACCACCCGCGATGATAGCGCCAGCATGACCCATACGCTTACCTTTAGGAGCCGTCACGCCAGCGATGTAACCAACAACCGGCTTGGTGACATGATCTTTAATGTAGGCTGCCGCCTCTTCTTCTGCGCTACCGCCAATCTCACCAATCATGACAATGGCTTCAGTCTGCGGATCTTGCTCGAACAGCTGCAGAATATCGATAAAGTTGGAACCTGGGATCGGGTCGCCGCCAATACCCACACAAGTGGACTGGCCGAAACCGTAATCAGTAGTCTGTTTTACCGCTTCATAGGTCAGCGTACCGGAACGGGAAACAATGCCGATTTTACCTGGTTTGTGAATATGACCCGGCATAATGCCAATTTTACATTCGCCTGGGGTGATCACACCGGGGCAGTTCGGGCCGATCATGCGTACGCCAGCTTCATCCAGCTTCACTTTTACCGTCAGCATATCCAGCGTTGGAATACCTTCAGTAATGGTGATGATCAATTTGATGCCCGCATCGATGGCTTCCAGAATGGAATCTTTACAGAACGGTGCCGGAACATAGATTACGGACGCGGTAGCACCCGTGGTTTCTACTGCTTCACGTACGGTGTTAAACACCGGCAGACCGAGATGCGTTGTGCCGCCTTTGCCTGGCGTAACACCGCCAACCATCTGCGTACCATAAGCAATTGCCTGCTCTGAGTGGAAAGTACCCTGGCTACCGGTGAACCCCTGGCAGATGACTTTGGTGTTCTTATCGATCAAAACAGACATTATTTACCCTCCACTGCGGCAACAACCTGTTGCGCTGCATCCGTCAGACTTTGTGCTGCGATAATATTCAGGCCGCTATCTGCCAGGCGTTTTGCGCCAAGCTCCGCGTTATTCCCTTCCAGACGCACAACCACCGGTACGTTAACGCCCACTTCTTCTACCGCGCCGATAATACCGTCAGCAATCAGATCGCAACGAACGATACCGCCAAAGATATTAACCAGAACCGCTTTGACGTTTTCATCAGAGAGAATGATTTTAAACGCTTCGGTGACACGCTCTTTGGTCGCTCCGCCGCCAACATCAAGGAAGTTTGCAGGTTCACCACCGTGCAGCTTAACGATGTCCATGGTGCCCATGGCCAGACCCGCACCGTTAACCATGCAGCCGATGTTACCGTCCAGCGCCACATAGTTCAGTTCCCACTGTGCAGCCTGTGCTTCACGCGGGTCTTCCTGCGACTGGTCGCGCATTTCACGCAACTCCGGCTGACGGAAAAGTGCGTTGCCGTCGGCACCCAGTTTGCCATCAAGACAAATCAGATCGCCCTGTTTGGTGATCACCAGCGGGTTAATTTCGATCAGCGCCAGATCGCGCTCAAGGAAAATGGTCGCCAGACCCATAAAAATCTTGGTGAACTGCTGAACCTGCTTACCTTCCAGACCCAGCTTGAACGCCAGATCGCGTCCCTGATAAGGCATTGGGCCAGTCAGCGGATCGATGGTGGTTTTGTAGATCAGGTGCGGCGTCTCTTCCGCCACTTTTTCGATCTCTACGCCGCCTTCAGTTGAGGCCATAAACACTACGCGACGGGAACTACGGTCCACGACCGCGCCCAGGTAGAGCTCTTTATCGATATCAGTTGCAGCTTCAACCAGAATTTCATTAACCGGCTGACCATTCGCATCTGTTTGGTACGTTACCAGACGTTTACCAAGCCAGTTCTCCGCAAATGCGCGGATCTCTTCTTTGCTGTTAACAACTTTTACGCCGCCCGCTTTACCACGGCCACCAGCGTGAACCTGGCACTTGACTACCCACGGACCGCTGCCGATTTTTGATGCGGCTTCTTCTGCTTCACGCGGGGTGCTACAGGCATAACCAACCGGAGTCGGCAGACCTGACCGGGCAAAAAGCTGTTTCGCCTGATACTCGTGTAAGTTCATGTTTTCTATCCATCCTTCAGGTAATCATTATCATGTAGCCTGCGTACAGCCTACAGAGCAGGTGACTTTCTTCAGGCCCGGCGGTACAAACCGCCGGACTCAGGCAGAGCGTTTAACTACACATCCAGCAGCAGACGTGTCGGATCTTCCAGCAGCTCTTTAATAGCAACCAGGTAACCGACCGACTCGCGACCGTCGATCAGACGATGGTCATAAGAGAGCGCCAGGTACATCATCGGCAGGATCTCTACTTTCCCATTCACCGCCATTGGGCGATCTTTAATGGCATGCATGCCCAGGATCGCGCTCTGCGGCGGGTTAATGATCGGGGTAGACATCAGCGAGCCGAACACACCACCATTGGTGATGGTGAAGTTACCGCCAGTCAGATCTTCAACGGTCAGTTTGCCGTCGCGACCTTTGACTGCCAGCTCTTTGATTTTCTTCTCGATATCCGCCATGCCCAGCGTATCTACATCGCGCAGCACCGGCGTAACCAGACCACGTGGCGTGGAGACGGCCATACTGACGTCGAAGTAGTTGTGATAAACCACATCATCACCATCGATGGAGGCGTTCACTTCCGGGTAACGTTTCAACGCTTCTACTACAGCCTTCACGTAGAAGGACATAAAGCCCAGACGGATGCCGTGACGTTTCTCGAAAGCTTCGCCGTACTGCTTACGCAGATCCATAATCGGCTTCATGTTGACTTCGTTGAAGGTCGTCAGCATGGCAGTAGAGTTTTTTGCTTCCAGCAGACGCTCGGCAACGCGTTTACGCAGGCGAGTCATCGGTACGCGTTTTTCAGTGCGACCAGCCAGTTGCGGCGCCGGGCTGCTCGCCGGTTGTGCTGCTGGTTTGCTCTCTTCTTTTTTCGCCGGAGTTTTCGCCAGATGTTTTTCTACATCTTCACGAGTCAGACGACCACCGACTCCGGTGCCTTTGATAGCGCTGGCTTCGAGGTTATGCTCTGCCAACAGGCGACGAATCGCCGGGCTCAGGGCATCACTGCTCTGCTCTTCCAGCGACGCTTGCTGGCGCTGCGCTGGAGTAGACTCTTTCGCTTCGGATTTAGCGCTGCTCTCTTTACCAGAGCTGTTACCTTCACGCAGGCGTCCCAGAATCTGGCGCGAGGTGACTGTTGTCCCCTCATCTTCCAGCACCGCATCCAGGATACCGTCTGCTGACGCCGGCACTTCCAGCACCACTTTATCTGTTTCGATTTCTACCAGCACTTCGTCGCGTTGGACGCTATCGCCCGGTTTTTTATGCCAGGTCGCCACAGTGGCATCTGCAACTGATTCAGGTAGGTCGGGAACAAGAATATCTACGCTACTCATTATTTATCCTTTACTTAATCGACGTTCAGCGCGTCATTCACCAGATCTTGCTGCTGCTGCTGGTGAACGGACATATATCCCACCGCCGGAGAGGCGGAGGCCGGGCGGCCTGCATAACGCAGAGAAGCCCCAAATGGAATAACTTCACGGAAATGATGCTGGCTGCAGTACCATGCCCCCTGGTTAAGCGGCTCTTCCTGGCACCAGACATAATCCTGTACATGTGCATAAGGTTTCAGCGCATCCTGCACAGACTGGTGCGGGAACGGATAGAGCTGTTCAATACGCACAATCGCGACATCTTTCTGATCGTTTTTGCGACGTTGCTCTAACAGGTCGTAATAGACCTTACCAGAGCAGAGGATAACGCGTTTAACGCCTTGCGGATCAAGCTCATCCACTTCACCAATCGCTGGCATAAAGGTGCCGTTTGCCAGTTCATCCAGTGTTGACACCGCCTGCGGATGGCGCAGCAGAGATTTCGGTGACATCACTATCAGTGGGCGGCGCATACCCCGTAGCGCCTGGCGACGCAACATGTGATACACCTGAGCCGGCGTGGACGGTACGCAAACCTGCATATTCTGCTCAGCACAGAGCTGCAAATAACGTTCCAGACGAGCCGAAGAGTGTTCGGGCCCCTGTCCTTCATAACCGTGCGGCAGCAGCATCACCAGGCCACACATCCGCCCCCATTTTTGTTCACCGGAGCTAATAAACTGGTCAATGACCACCTGCGCACCGTTAGCGAAGTCGCCGAATTGCGCTTCCCAGATGGTCAGCGTGCGCGGTTCTGCGGTGGCATAACCGTACTCGAAAGCCAGCACGGCTTCCTCAGAGAGCACGGAATCCCATACACGGAATGCACCCTGGCCGCTATGAATATGGCACAGCGGGGTATATGTCGAGCCATTCGCCTGGTTGTGAATAACCGCATGGCGGTGGAAGAAAGTACCACGCCCGGTATCTTCACCGGAGAGACGAATCGGGATGCCCTCATCAACCAGCGTGGCATAGGCCAGTGTCTCGGCACCGCCCCAATCGAACAGTTTTTCACCCGCCGCCATTAGTTGGCGATCACCGTAGATTTTCGCTACCCGGGATTGCATTTCGATGGCATCCGGCACCGTACTGATGCGTTTTGCCAGCTCCTGCAAGCGTTTCATCTCAACTTTATTAGGATAGCTTTCATCCCATTCGTGGTTGAGGTACGGCGACCAGGTAAAGGAGTGCATGTTCATCGGACGCCACTCTTTCACCACACATTCACCAGCGTCCAGCGCGTCACGATAGAGGTTGACCTGCTCAGTAGCGTCTTCCAGGGTAATGACTTTTTCCTGCTCCAGGCGGTCAGCGTAAATTTTACGCGGCGTCGGGTGCTTTTTAATTTTCTGATACATCAACGGCTGGGTAGCGCTCGGCTCATCGGCTTCGTTGTGGCCATGACGGCGGTAGCACACCAGGTCGATAAAAACATCACGCTTGAAGGTGTTACGGAAATCGAGCGCCACGCGGGTCACAAAGGCTACCGCTTCCGGATCGTCAGCATTAACGTGGAAAATGGGTGCCTGTACCATTTTGCCGATATCGGTGCAATAGGGTGTGGAGCGCGCATCCAGCGGGTTCGACGTGGTAAAGCCCACCTGGTTGTTAATGACAATACGCACGGTGCCACCCACTTCGTAGCCGCGCGCTTTAGACATGTTCAGCGTCTCTTGTACTACGCCCTGCCCTGTTACTGCGGCATCACCATGAATAGTAATAGGCAGTACTTTATTGCTGCTCGGTTCAGAGAGACGATCAAGACGCGCACGTACAGAGCCGATGACCACCGGGCTAACGATTTCCAGATGCGACGGGTTAAATGCCAGCGCCAGATGCACCAGACCGCCTTCCGTTTCCACATCGGAAGAGAAGCCCATATGGTATTTCACGTCACCGGTGCCGAGGTGCTCTTTATGTTTGCCTGCAAATTCGTCGAAAAGATCCTGCGGCTTTTTACCCAGCACGTTAATCAGTACGTTCAGACGGCCACGGTGCGCCATACCCAGTACCACTTCACGGGTACCGCTGTTGCCTGCATGACGAATCAGCTCTTTTAGCATCGGCACTAACGCATCGCCGCCTTCGAGAGAGAAACGTTTCGCGCCAGGAAACTTCGCGCCCAGGTAACGTTCCAGCCCTTCGGCTGCCGTCAGTTCGCTAAGGAAGCGTTTTTTCTCTTCTGTAGAGAAACGAGCGTGGCCGACAACCGATTCAATTCGCTGCTGGATCCAGCGTTTCTCTTCAGTCGAGGTGATATGCATATATTCCGCGCCGATTGAGCCGCAATATGTCTGTTTCAGCGCTTCAATCAGTTCCCCCAGCTTCATCGTCTCTTTGCCAATGGCAAAAGAACCGACGTTAAAGCTGTCCTGGAAATCGGCTTCGGTAAGATCGTGGAATGCAGGGTCGAGATCGGCAACATATTCTTGCTGCCACAACCCCAGCGGATCGAGGTTCGCCTGCTGGTGACCACGGAAGCGGTATGCGTTAATTAATTGCAGGACTTTTACCTGCTTGGTGTTGGTGTCAGGGTCAGAAATTGAGGAAGAGTAACGTGAGGCATCTTTCGCCAGTTGACGGAAATAATCACGTGTTTTTGAATGGATTTGATCCGGTTTGACTCCGGTACCTGGTAACTGCTGGAACATGGAACGCCAGTTAGCATCTACCGAGTCAGGGTCGGTTAAGAAGTCTTCATAGAGCTGTTCTATCCAGCTCTGGTTGGACCCAGAGAGGTAAGAAGAGTCCAGCCAGGCTTTCATTGCGCCGTTCTGCATCGTGATCCCTTAAGCATTGGTATGCTTACATCGCCGTGGATAACTACGACGTACACCTTTAGCGCACGTCCCAGGGTTCACTTGCGGGCTCTTGGCGGCCCGCGAAGGAACCTTTAAAAACCGCCTCTAATCAGCGGTGTTCAGACTGTGACTGCGTTGCATCTTCACTTACCCCGGTCACATAGTTATCTATGCTGCCCGGGATTCGCTCATCTGCGCCTTATCTCGCGCTGAACATCTTGATTATTATAAATTCTATAGCAGTTTTTAGAGGTTTCCTGCTTTCGTCCCCTCTCCCCACTGGGGGAGAGGGTTAGGGAAAGGGAAAAATACCCTCACCCTTACTTATGCACTTCTTTGCAGCAGCATCGACTTAATATGGCCGATGGCACGCGTCGGGTTCAGCCCCTTCGGACATACACTGACGCAGTTCATAATGCTATGGCAGCGGAATACACTGAAAGCATCACTTAAACCTTCCAGACGCGCATCGGTTTCGGTGTCGCGGCTGTCAATCAAGAAGCGATACGCTGCCAGCAAGCCCGCAGGGCCAATGAACTTTTCAGGGTTCCACCAGAACGATGGGCAAGAGGTAGAGCAGCAAGCGCAAAGAATACACTCATACAAGCCATCCAGTTTTTCACGCTGCTCCGGCATTTGCATGTGCTCTCTTGCCGGTGGATTTTGCCCATTATTCAATAAGTAAGGCTTAATCTTTTCATATTGAGCATAGAACTGCCCCATGTCCACTACCAAATCGCGGATTACCGGGAGCCCTGGCAGTGGGCGAATAATAATCTTCTGCTTGCCATTACCCAGCGCCGAAATCGGTGTGATACAGGCCAGACCATTTTTACCGTTCATGTTCAGGCCGTCGGAACCACAGACCCCTTCACGGCAGGAGCGGCGGAACGACAGTGTAGAGTCTTTTTCTTTCAACTGGATTAACGCATCCAGTAGCATCATGTCGCGCCCGTCTTCCGCTTCCAGCGTGTAGTCCTGCATACGCGGAGCGTCATCAACATCCGGGTTATAGCGATAAATCGAGAATTCGAGTTTCATAAACCTGTCTCCGCATTAATAAGTACGAATCTTCGGCGGGAAAGCCGGACGCAATTTCGGCTCCATATTGACGCTACGGCGCGTCATGGACTCCGTATCTGGCAGATACAGGGAGTGGCACAGCCAGTTTTCGTCGTCACGATCCGGATAGTCGAAGCGGCTATGCGCGCCACGACTCTCAGTACGGAAGTTTGCAGAAACAGCCGTTGCGTAGGCAGTTTCCATCAGGTTATCCAGCTCCAGACACTCAACGCGCTGGGTATTGAACTCACTGGAAGTATCATCCAGACGAGCATTTTTCAGGCGCTCACGGATAACTTTCAATTCCTCAAGACCTTTTGCCATCGCATCGCCTTCGCGGAATACCGAGAAGTTATGCTGCATGCACTCTTGTAGCGCTTTACGGATGGTTACAGGATCTTCGCCATCACGATTGTTGTTCCAACGGTTGAGGCGTGTCAGCGAAGCATCGATATCAGAGTCGCTGGCATCGCGCAGCACACCCTGCTCAGCAATAGACTCCTGAAGATGCAGGCCTGCCGCACGACCAAACACCACCAGATCCAGCAGCGAGTTGCCACCCAGACGGTTAGCGCCATGGACCGATACACAGGCGATTTCACCTACCGCGAACAGCCCCGGAATCACCACATCTTCACCCTGCGCATTCACTGTCAGCGCCTGACCAGTGACTTTAGTGGGGATACCACCCATCATATAGTGGCAGGTCGGGATCACCGGGATCGGCTCTTTAACTGGATCAGCATGCGCAAAGGTACGCGACAGTTCCAGGATCCCCGGTAGGCGCGATTCCAGCACTTCTTTACCCAGGTGATCGAGTTTCAGTTTAACGTGCGGTCCCCACGGGCCATCGCAGCCACGACCTTCACGGATTTCGATCATAATGGAACGCGCTACCACGTCACGACCCGCAAGGTCTTTCGCATTTGGCGCATAACGTTCCATAAAACGCTCGCCGTGTTTATTCAGCAGATAACCACCTTCACCACGGCACCCTTCTGTAACCAGCACCCCAGCCCCGGCAATACCGGTCGGGTGGAACTGCCACATCTCCATATCCTGCACTGGCACACCGGCGCGCAGAGCCATGCCGACGCCATCGCCGGTGTTGATATGAGCATTAGTCGTGGACTGGTAAATACGCCCGGCACCGCCGGTCGCCAGAACCGTTGCACGAGCTTTGAAGTAGACCACTTCGCCGGTCTCAATACAGAGGGCTGTACAACCTACCACCGCGCCATCCTGGTTTTTTACCAGATCAAGCGCATACCATTCGGAGAAGATCGTCGTGTGGTTTTTCAGATTTTGCTGATAAAGGGTGTGTAACAGTGCGTGGCCGGTACGGTCAGCGGCCGCCGCAGTTCGTGCCGCCTGCTCGCCGCCGAAGTTTTTCGACTGGCCGCCAAAGGGACGTTGATAAATACGACCGTCGTCAAGACGGGAGAACGGCAGCCCCATATGTTCCAGCTCCAGAATCGCTTCCGGGCCGGTTTTACACATATATTCAATGGCATCCTGGTCACCGATATAGTCGGAACCTTTTACCGTATCGTACATGTGCCATTCCCAGTTATCTTCATGGGTATTGCCCAGCGCAACGGTTATACCGCCCTGCGCGGATACAGTATGGGAACGGGTAGGAAAGACTTTAGAGAGCAGCGCACAGGTTTGTCCGCTCTGGGAAATTTGTAACGCAGCGCGCATACCTGCGCCACCTGCGCCAATAACAACAGCATCAAATTCTCTGACTGGCAAATTCATTACACACCCCACACCACAACGAATCCATAAATCACGTAAACCACAAGTGCAATGACAATAGCCAATTGCAGAGTCAGGCGTATAGCCAGCGGTTTAACGTAGTCGGTCAACACCTGCCACATGCCAATCCAGGCATGGATCAACACTGAAAACAGCGCCAGCAGGGTGAAGACTTTAGTGAAAGCGGAGGAGAAGAATCCAGACCAGACTTCCCAGGTCAGGTCGCCGTTAAGGGCGAAAAAACCGACCATATAGATGATGTATAACGTCAGGACGATGGCAGTAGCACGGACAAGGATAAAATCATGTACGCCGTTGCGTCCTAATGCTGAGGCGTTGCTTACCATACGAGGACTCCTGCGAGAATTGAAAGCACGACAGTGATTGCAAAAGAGAAATTAGCGGTACGCTTTCCTGCTTCGAATGTCTCTTCCAGCCAGCCAAAATCCATTAACAAATGACGAATCCCACCCACAGCATGATATGCCAGCGCGGTGAGGATGCTCCAGAGAATGAATTTAACGAAAAAGCTGCTCATCATGTCAGAAGCCGTGAGAAAGCCTTCTTCTGATGAAAGAGAGAGACCCAGTAACCACAGCAGAATACCAATCGCCACGAAGGTAATGACGCCGGAAACGCGGTGGAGAATGGAAGCTATAGCCGTTACAGGAAACCGAATTGTTGCTAGATCCAGGTTGACAGGTCTTTGTTTTTTCACATTCTTAATCATGAATAACGCCCACATGCTATTCTTATAGTTTCCTTCCTCCGGTCTGCGTGCGGGTCAGACAGCGTCCATATCTATAACTGCTCGTCATGCAAAAAAGTCAGCTTCCGAATGCTAAACGACAGGTTAAAACGCTGGGTGGCTCGGGATTGCAGAATATTCCGGAGACCTGGCCGCAGTATAGGTCGTTCACAAAATCATTACAATTAACCTACATATAGTTTGTCGGGTTTTATGCAGAACAGTGACCACCGTCACGATAACAACATTTTTTTAATTTTTAATCATCTGATTTGACAAAAGTTAAACATTCTTGTTACAAACAACACCAGAAAGAGATTATAATTCGCAAAAGTTATGGGGTCCGCCTTTCACCAGCAATTAGGTTATGTAACAGTGTAAGGGTATTGACCGATGTATTCAGGACAGTTAATAGTGATAGACGGGTTAAATAATTCGGGCTACTAAGACACTGATTTGCTGTTTTTTCGCTGTAATTTCAATGTGTACCTGCACGCGCCCATCGCTCTGTACCCTGGTACCTCCTCTCCACAGAGCTGCGAGCTAAATAACAATCTGGTAACGTTGACGGCAGTTGAATGCAAGTCCGGTGGCTGGTGGTCTTAAGCAATAAGGCGCTAAGGAGACCGTAAATGGCTGATAAAAAAGCAAACCTCACCTACAATGGTGACACTGCTATTGAACTGGATGTGCTAAAAGGCACGCTCGGTCAGGATGTTATTGATATCCGTAGTCTCGGTTCAAAAGGGGTGTTTACTTTTGACCCAGGTTTTACCTCTACCGCATCATGCGAATCGAAAATCACCTTTATTGATGGTGATGAAGGTATCCTGCTGCATCGTGGTTTCCCTATTGATCAGTTGGCGACTGAGTCCAACTATCTGGAAGTGTGCTATATCCTGCTCTATGGTGAAAAACCTACTCAAGCGCAATATGAAGAGTTTCGTTTAACCGTAACCCGCCATACCATGATTCATGAACAGATCACGCGCCTGTTTCATGGTTTCCGCCGCGATTCCCATCCGATGGCGGTACTCTGTGGCGTCACGGGTGCGCTGGCCGCCTTCTATCACGACTCGCTGGATGTTAATAACCCGCGTCACCGTGAAATTGCCGCATTCCGCCTGCTTTCCAAAATGCCTACCGTGGCGGCGATGTGTTACAAATATTCAATTGGCCAGCCGTTTGTCTATCCGCGCAACGACCTCTCCTATGCGGGTAACTTCCTGCATATGATGTTCGCGACACCTTGCGAAACCTATGAAGTGAATCCGGTGCTGGAACGTGCGATGGATCGTATTCTGATTCTGCATGCGGACCACGAACAAAACGCTTCAACCTCTACAGTACGTACCGCGGGTTCCTCTGGCGCAAATCCATTTGCCTGTATCGCCGCGGGTATCGCTTCTTTGTGGGGACCGGCGCATGGCGGTGCCAACGAAGCAGCGCTGAAGATGCTGGAAGAGATCAGTACTGTAAAACACATTCCGGAATTCCTGCGTCGTGCTAAAGACAAAAACGACTCTTTCCGTCTGATGGGCTTCGGGCATCGTGTTTACAAAAACTATGACCCGCGCGCCACCGTTATGCGCGAAACCTGCCACGAAGTACTGCGTGAGTTGGGCACCAAAGACGATCTGCTGGAAGTGGCGATGGAGCTTGAGCACATTGCGCTCAACGATCCGTACTTTATCGAACGTAAGCTCTACCCGAACGTCGACTTCTACTCTGGCATTATTCTGAAAGCCATGGGTATCCCCTCTTCGATGTTTACCGTTATCTTCGCGATGGCGCGTACCGTTGGCTGGATTGCTCACTGGAATGAAATGCACGACGACGGCATTAAAATTGCTCGCCCGCGTCAGCTCTACACGGGTTATGAGCAGCGTGATTTTAAATCCGATCTGAAGAAAAACTGATTGGTGATTACGCTGAATAAACGCGCCTTCGGGCGCGTTTTATTTACCTGCATCACATTGAAATAAAAGGATTTATCTCAACCAACGTCCACATAGTGACCACATCGACAATACAAACCCCGTTTCGACGGGGTTTCTTATGCGTGTCAATAAGTCCACAGAGCATTCCCGACATCCGCAAAAAATGTTAACATTCATAAAAACACCAAGCGTAATTATTATAATGAAATATATTTTTGAATACGGACTTTATCTCAGCATACTTATAGCGACAATATATGTCACTTCTAAGTTATTGGGTATTACACCTGCAAAACATAAATACGCCTCACTTGATGGCTTACGTGGAATTTGTGCAGCAATGGTTGCTGTATTCCATCTTTACTGGAGAGCCGGAGGAGAATCAGATATATACTGGTCTCTTGAGTACATTACACTCAGCAATGTAAAACGCGCCATATATCTAACAGGTGAGTTATCTGTTGGTGTATTTTTTATGCTGTCTGCTTTTTTATTTTTCAAAAAGGCACTGGCGGACTCCTTCGATGTAAAAAGTTTTGCAATTTCACGATTCATGCGAATTTACCCACCTGTAGTGGTTCTTTTATTTATAATATATATCGCAACATTTATCATGAATCCGGATGACCATACTCCAGTATCGCAATGGTTTATACCTTCATTACCATTTATATTCAATCCACCTGGCGCTAACATCAATGGTGTATCGCTCCAGATTGCCACATCTGGTGTGTTCTGGACGTTAGTCTGGGAATTACGCCTATACCTTGCAATTCCATTTTTATATCTGATAATGAAAAACATAAAATATAAAGAAACATTTGTTATTTTTTTAATGGGATGTATTTTGTTATTCAAGTATTTTATAAATAATGAACAATACCTGAGTTATATAATGTATTTCCTTGCCGGATTTCTTGTCGCTACAATCAAGAGCAACAAGCGCCCATCAGATATAATCTGCGCTTTATTATTATTCGCAGCTATATATTTCACTCGACATGCTTACAACACTACAACTCCGCTTTATATGTTTATTATTTTCTACACAATAAAGTGCGGATGTGATTACTTTGGCTTACTTACATCCCTGCCTGTAACTATGCTGGGAACCTGCAGTTTCTCCCTTTATTTAGTTCATGGGATAACTCAGACAGTATCTAAACATTATTTATATAGCGCAGGAAACTATGTTTGGCAGATTTGTGCAATTATTGCGGCAGGTATCATTGCGCCGGTTATGTACAAATATGTCGAAAGTCGCAGCATCATACATAAGCGTCCACACCTTCAGATTGCAAAGTAGAACATTTGCGCCCCTGAACAGGGGCGTTATCCCACCGCGCTGTTAAAATTTTGTTTCGTCTCACCCAGCATTTTTAAGTTGCCCATCGGAAAAACGTCACAACCATCACACCCCACAAAAACACCTCTTATCCGTATGATTTAGCTCAATAAAACTTGTGACGGATAAACCATCACAAAACGTAACGCAAACCGTCACACTCAATAAATTCAGTAAGTTATAAAACAGCATCGTGATGTTTTAAGACCGTCACACTGTGATGCTCCTGTGAGGCTTTTGTGATGGTTTTAGTAATGCGTATTTATTATTTAATATCATATAGATAGATTATGATTTTAAATATTGTGACGTTTGTGACGGTTTTCCGATGCCCCCCATCAATTTTTGAAAAAACTCAGAATGGTCAGAAATCGCCCTGATTTGTAGGTGATTTTGTATCTCTCTCTGTTACTGATTTGGTCACTGGTGGCAGCATGTGTACATAGGGATGGGGGTGGTCAGAGCAGTGCAAAGTATTTCAGTTGCGCCCACTCACGCATTCCCCCGCAAATCCGCGCCAGCTGCGGCTTTCTGTTTTTAAACACTTACGAGATCCCGCACCGGCCGTTACGTAAAAAATCACGTAATCACAACTCATCCCGCATGGCTCAAGGCTTTACCTCCTGTGACACCCTGCCGGCCATCGCACAAAAACTGAAATCTTTGAAATCTGTTTCACTCATTTCAGTTTGGGTTCGGACGTAAAAGCCCCAGATCTGGCGCGGTCTGGCGGTGTGTTTTGTACCCCCGGAATAACTGAAATCATTCTCAACACGAAAACCGCAGGCGGGTGCGGTGTAGCGCCGTTTTCGTCACTTCTGCCGTTATTTCGTCGTTGTCAGGGTTCGCAGGCGCAGGTGTGCGCCGTTGCGCTGAATTAGGGAATGGATTTGCTCAGGCGTGATAACGCGACGCTCTGAGAGCGTCCTGCGACGTTTGGGATAGGTACAAAAAACCCGCTACAGTGAGCGGGCGGGGAGAGTGTTTTACTTACCGATTACGGGGGAGTATTTACCGTTCAGCATGTCGGCTTGCGTGCCGGTGCTGCGAATGTCGCCGGCGTTCGTCGGTGCGCCCGTATTACTGTGCGTATGGCTGGCCGTCAGTTCTGCCAGCTGCTTGACCACCTCAAGCGTATCCAGCATCAGCTGCGCCACATTAATACTGCCGGAACCTATCCACACCACCGGCGCGATAATCTGCTGCTGTACGGCCGCAACGCTTTTTCGAATCTGGCCAATCTGCTCCGTCAGGTTCTTCCCGATCGTAACAGTGGCGTTTTCGGTCACGGCCATTTCATCACTGCCGCCAATAGTGGCCAGCCGGCTACCCTGAATCGCCTGGCTGAACTTGCCGGTGCTAACCTGCTGAATGGCCCCGGCCATCAGCGTGGACGTGCCGATAACGCTGGTTTTATCCGTAGCTTTGATGGTCGTTTCACGGCTTACCAGTTCCCGGCTTTCAGTATCGGCCTTAACAGTTCTGGCCATCGATGTTTCGCTGATTGTCTGGTCAGTCTGCCGCACCCAGTCCCCAGCCTGCGTCACGCGCTGGGAGACTTCAGCCCGCTGCTGCTGTAGCTGCTCACCGGGTTTGATATTCGGGAGGCTGGTACCATTCGGCACGGTCTGGCGGATAAATGGCTTATCCGGCCGGCCGTCAGTAAAGGCGACTTCTACCAGCGTTCCTTCAGGAGGGAACTGATACATGCCAGAATCATTACCGGCCATCGGTACCGGTAGAGGAACGGCGGAATACACTGGGGTCTGTGCGTCAGGCTTTCCATCTGCGTCAAGCAGCTGCACGTCCACGGCATAGCGTGGACGGAACGGATCTGAAAAGTTGCCACTCTTTACGGCCTCTGTGGGCGCTATGACCCTGGCGAACTTCGGCAGGTGTAGCCCGGACGCCAGCTCCGGAAAATGGCTTTCAATCTGTCGCTGTATCGGTGATTTCTGCAATGGCTGGCCAGTTGCACGGTTACGCGGCGTCCAGGTAACGGCCATCGTATCATTGGTCAGATGAACCTTTGTGACACGTTCGCCGTTCATTTCAACCCCCGGCCGCAGGCTCTGGACAACTGGCAGCGTCATAGTATTGCCGCCAGCAGCCCCCTGCCCGAACCCGGCCGGAATATCCACCGGCTTACCGGCAAAAAGGGACTTTTCCGCTCCCCCTACATACAGCCCGCCATCCGGCAACTGGTACCAGATGTAATCCGTGATGCCGAAGGCTTTACCCAGATTATTCAGCAACTGATACCCGCTGCCGCTGTGGGTAAAGTGAGGGATTGGTTTATCCGCGTAATCGGTATCGGGTACCGTCACCGTAATACCGCTGTTCTCTTCCAGCCAGCCGGCGACGCTGCGCAGCGTCGGGTGCTGAAGTGAACATGGCCACAGGCGTTCAAAGACACCAACTAACTCACGAACAAAAAGCCGCTGAAAGCCGTTATCAGCTGGCTGCGACCGTTCCACATAACCCGTAAACCAGCGCAAAAGAAGGTCGGTATACCCGACATTGAGTCGTACCAGCTTGCCGGTATAGTCTTGGTCAGTTTCGGCCGTAATGAATCCCCGGCCGCAGCTGTTCAGCTCCAGCACCAGGCTGGCATCAGCAAGATGTACCTCGTCAGTTGACAGGTACAGGCGTTTTATCGGTTTCATCCTTACCCCAGCGCATCGTTGACGGGTTTCAGTACTTTGCGCTCAAACCACGTCATTTTCTCATCATCTTCGTCAGCAGACTGACCAGCGCTTCCGGCCGCGCCTCCCTGCTTTTTCGCCGTCGTTTTACTGCTCGCCCTTGCCTCTTTCTTCTCCTGGACGCTGATATGCTCGGTCAGCGTAAATGTCACCAACCAGGACATTTTCCCGTCCTGCTGCGGGGCATCGAGCGTGCCAGTGAAGGTAGCTTCACGAAAATTGACCGCCCGTGCCTGCTCATGGGCGACGCGGTATTTCTGGCGCTTTCCTCTGGCATCGGTGGCGCTGGCCAGCTCAAAGATGCGGCGCAAAATTGCTTTATCTTTGAAGGGAACTTCACCAGATACACGCAGTTCCTTCCCCTTCGCCCCCTGTTCGGATTTCGTCGTAGAACTGGTCTGACCGGACTGGTCTTTATCCTGAAACTGCTGCGTTATCGTCACACGCATGTTTTTCAGCTGGATCGCCTCTCCGTTAAGCGCCAGCGTCGGGTTCGAGGTCATGTATCATTCCTTTTATGCCATCAAGGTTGTCACCGGTCAGCATCATCGCCGCAGAGTAAACCGCCGATTGCAGCGGGATGTCTTTAACTAGATCCATCAGCGTGGTAGCCAAATCACCACTGGCAGTAAATACCCAAGTTCTGGCGCTTTTCCCCTGTAAATCAGCCAGTCCACCGGCAATATCACACAGCATCTCATCGCGCAGGCGGGTAAAGTCGTCGAGTTGCTTCTTAAGCGCTCCGATATCCACCGCTGCGGCCGCTTCTTCCTGTGCTTTTTTTACTGCCGCGGCCGCAAGAGCTGTCCGGCTGGTCGGTACTGACAGTGGAAGCGTATCGGTCAGTCCGGCGCTGAACTTTGCCGGAATTTGCATCTTTTCCATCGCCAGTTCTGCCGCTGAAAGCGCCAGACGTTTTACCTGAGTGAACGCCGGCGCCGGAAAAACATCAACCAGCTGGTTAAGACTGTTTATGAAGCTATCATGCGTCTGGCCGGCAACCATCATAATGACCACATCAGCATTTCCGCCCGTCCCGGCCAGCTTTTCAGCCAGGTATGAAATGGCGTTCACCGGGCTGAGGTATGCCCCGTTCTCTGTCTGCTGCCCCAGTCCATAAATCCACGGGTGCGCCGGAACGATGGAACAATTCAGCGCAGCCAGCGAATCCGTAAAAGCCAGGCGAGCTTCACGCCACATAAACCGGTACCTCTGGCCAGACAATATCTGGCGCATTTTCCGTCTGAACACGGCTCAGTAACACCCGGTATTTTTTCCATGTAACCAGCAACGTTTTTTCATCCGCTGTCGCCATATCCAGATCAACGGCATCCTGTAACGTGGCAATCGCATCATTAGCCTGTCTGAGAAGGACGGTTTTATTTGACTGAGCTTCTGCACTTAGTGCTTCTTGTTCTGCGTCGGCATCATTCTCCCAGGATTTACCATTCCATTTTTGCCACACATTTTCAGGTGCAACAGCAGTTGTACCTGGCGGGTATGCACCTGGCTCGGTAATAGTAATTTGATTGCCAGTTTCAGTATCAAACACTGTTTCTCCCCGGTGGTCTTCAATGCTTAACCATTTCTGCTTGTTTTCGTCAAAAACAGCAATAAATCCGGACTTAATTTCGGGTGGTTTTACTGTAGTACAATTTGCAGGAAGCCCTGTAAACGCAGGAATAAAGGCATCACCTTTGCCAATAAATTCACTGGTATCGGATCGCAGGTTATAAACCGTGATCGTCTGATCTGTATCACTCATTTTAAAAGTCATTAGGCAAGTCTCACGATGTAGTTGAATGCAATGTTTTTAACGGTGTTTTCTGCATTGCCGGCAGCGGCTACGGTAATGGTGTGTGTATGTGCGCCAATTGCCACAGTGTGCGAATGAGCACCAATCCCAACGGTATGGTTATGAGAACCAATCGCTACCGTATGAGCGTGGTTTCCGGAAGAACTTGTAGTAGTAGCGCCTTTATCGCTTCTGGGAACACCATAGTCCGCACCGCCAGACTGCACACTAACGGCAAACCCAACAGTGTGCGTATGTGCTCCCGTGGTATTTGTCGTTTTTGTTCCATAATCAAACGTGCTCGCTGTTTTGGTGCCATAGTCAAATGACGATGATGTTTTCGTTCCCAAATCTGTACTGGATGCACTGGCGCTGTGGTTGTGCGATTTTATGCCGTCCTGTTCCTGTGACAAAACAGCACGACCGCTTGCCGGTTTACCTTTGATGGTCCATCCGCGCATATCAGGAATGACACCGGAAGGATACGCTACTGCCAGATATGGATAAGCCGATTTATCAAAAGATTGCCCCTGCATTAAGGCGTATCCTTCTGGTGTGGTATCAGAAGGCCAGGCAATCGGCGTACCTACAGGAACAGTGTTTAATGGTTCAAACTCCCTTTCAAAACCGTAACTATCCCTTGCCGACCGGTAATAAATTCCTCCATTGCGATAATTAGCTTTAAGTTGCAACGCCGGACAACTTGAACCAGCTACAGTATTGAAATGAACAATCAGAACACTATCACCAGACCTTTTCCCAACATAAATTCCGCTTTTGTCATTCCACAAAACACCATTTTCTCCTTCCACCGTTTTTACGGCTTCAACTGAGAATGCTTTTACATCACTGGCTAACAAAGTAATGTCGCTGGATAAATCTTTGCCGTTAACTTTGCGTGTTGATGGCACTCGCTTATTAGCGTTGTCATTAGCTGCTTTTACCGCTTTAGGTGTTGAAGCCAACGTTTCCGAATCACTGTCGGTGGCACTGCTCAACTGCACAAATCCCTTTTCAGTGGTTGACGCGTCCGGATGATTGCGCGATTTTTCGTGCTTCCCCAGCGCATCACTGGCCTGTTGTTCGTTCAGTGTCCCTTTTGGGCGCAAATCGGTGATAATGCCGTTTGCGTCAATACTGGCCACCGCAAACACATAATGCTGTACACCATTCTGCACATAATTCGCCAGGTCAGCGGCCACCGTGATTTTGCTCTGAACACCCCATACGCTGACCAGCGTTCCCGACCAGCACACATCCAGCCAGACCTTTACTGGCTTAGTGGTTACGGTGATATTCTGATTAGCGGTCAGTGATGTACGCAGCCCCGCTACGTAACCGGTGCCTTTGGTAACAAAAAACTGATTACCATTTTTGCCGACCAGATAACCGTCACCGAAAAAAGCTGCCACGCCAAAAATATCGACATTCTCCTGGCGCTGGCGCTCATCCATTCCGGCCATACGTGCGGTGAAATCAATCTGCCAGGTCTCTGCCGGCGTATCAATCCCGGTTTCAGCCTGTGCACCATTGTATTCCATCAGGAAAGAACGGGTCAGGACGTTTCCCTGCTGCCCTTCCGCAGTTTTCAGCTTCTGCTGGAGGGGTGCATGAACAATCATCGCCAGTGTGCCGCTGGCCTTGTTAATCAGGCCAATCCAGTTAAACGAAAAATCGCCCACATCTGCACCCAGCACAACGGAATGCACCACAGCATTTTCATTCACTACACCTTTACGGCTGACCGCCTGCCGGTAAACAATCTGCGCGGCCGGTGGCAGTGTCTCACTGCGTTCAACCGGGTGTTCGGGGTTCAGCCCCGGCACGTTCGCGAAAACAAACTCGTCCAGCAGGACAGGCTCGCCGGTGACGCCCTGCTGTGCTTTCCACTGTTCAAACGCCAGTGTGATGGCCGTCTGTGACATAAAATCTCCCTATAAACCCGCGCTGAACGTCGCGTTGTCTGTTTCCGTATTGTTTAACGCTGCCGGATAAACGACATATTCCCCCTGATCCCATCCCGCCCGGATAGCCAGGCTTTCGGACGTGATCACCTCAAACTGATAACGGCGGCATGTTCGCCCGTACTGGCGGATTATCTGGATCAGCAGTTGCGTGTTGTCTGCAATCTGGCTGTCGGTCACGCGAACCAGGATCACATCCCAGTCAATCCCCGGCTGGCGCTCCTGCAACTCAACGTATCCAATTCCCAAGCGCTCAAAGATGTTGATAAACCCCTCAACGGAACCGGCATCCCGCGCATTGACAAAGGCATACGCCACGCGCTTACGGAACAATGCCAGCGGTTCACCGTCAAAGCGGGTAATATCGCGGTCATACGCCAGCAGGTTCAGTAATGCCGGCGTACACGTCAGCGGATCGAACTGATTCATTGGCCACGTTACCCAGCCGTAAACCTCAGCCCAGAACCGCCGCGCCGTTTTCAACAGTTTGGCCGGCTCGCCTTTGTTCATCCAGGAAGGAAGCACCATGCCGGCCAGCTTTTTCAGGAACTCACTCATTTTCAATACCCACCGTTAACGATTTCAGGCGTGGCACACTCAGTTCACTGGTGATGTCACCCAGAGAAAAAGACAGAGATTCCGTCTGCGCAAATGCCTTATGGATCTCCCGCCCCAGTTGGGAAAAGGAAAACCGCGAATATGGCCACGTCTTCCTGACGTCATAATCAGCATTCTCACGAAAGGCACAGCGAATCATGTTTTCCACCCCGTCTTTCAGGGTTTTCCTGTCCTCATCGCTGAAATTGGCCAGATTTTTGACATAAACCGTGACGGACAGATCATGAAGCGTTTCCGGCATGGGATAGCACTGCATATCATCACCGTGGCCGTGATGCCCCTGCGTGTTGATATAGTCATTGACGGCATCAACGAACGGCGAAGAGGCCACCCCGCTGTCCAGCAACAGATACGCGTTGGCGGTACCGGGTCCCCTCGGCGCTTCATGTTCAAAGAAAATCCGGTCAATACTCAGTCCTGCTACGCCGGCAATCATCGACCGATAAACGGCGTCAGTGTGGTAATTCCCCACCAGATTGAACTGATTGCGGCAGCGTTCGCGAAGCTCGTCGTCACTTTCTTCATCCGCGCCTGGTACGGTCAGCCAGTTTTCTTCGCTGGTCACGTGGCTAATACCGTCAACGGCCACCGGCAGAATGCGGTAATATCCCGGCGCAAGATTATATGCACCCCCAGTGCCGGTGGCTTTCACCGGTAATAACGCGCTGGCCGTACCGGAAACAATCACCACATCCTCAGTGGTGGCCAGTTCGTACACACGGCCGTTAATACGCTCGGTCTGGATAGCCGTCCCGGCTTTCACCGTCACCACAGCTTTTGCATCTTCTTTGAAGAAGCGGATCACACCCTGTGCAGCGCTCGCTGGTTTTGCCGTGACGTTCACCGCCCACGCAAGCAGACGCAACATGCTCCCGCTGGCCGTGGCCACAAACATATTGGCCAGCACCGTGAACACCAGGACGTCTTTCAGCCACATAACAGGCGCGGTCACAATGGCGGTGATTAACCGCCAGAACGGTGACATGCGGGACGTATTGGTGATGATGCCCTCCTCATCCGCAATCGCATTGAAGCGATCGCGAACCTCAGATTCTGTCACCGGCATCCCGCTGGCTTTTACTACTTCTTCAAAATCAACCTGAGGCTTTTCCGTCATAAGTCCACCTGATACGAAAGCGTGCCAAAATCGTATGTACTGGATGTTACCCAGAGCCGATTCTGGCTTTCTTCACTGATTTCCACCGTTCCCGGCACAATGCGCTCATCGTTTTCAACCAGTAATTCCAGTTGTGTAAAAATATCTGCCCTAAGTGTCGGACTGCGTTCCGCAATCAATTGCGTGGCTAACCCGCTCTCGATAATGGCGTGAATAATGTCCTGCCCGATACTTTTACGGTTATTACATAATTCTGGCTCATTACCTGCATTTAATGAGAAATCGCTATTCTCAATAAGCAGGTCAATATAAAGAATCTCACTCACGCATTAAGCTCCTGCCATTCCATTAGCTGGGAGGGTGAAAGTGCTTCTTTTGTATGAAAATGCACTTCACCAATCTTACGGCTGTTATCCGTTACTGATTTAGAATTGCTGTTTATCGTTTTACTAATGCCGCCACGGTCAACATCTTTTAATTTCCCACCGGTTGAAAGGGTATTGGTTGTCAGCGTTTCCCTGTTGTTACTGGTGTAATTATTTTGCGTCAGTGTCGGCGCAATACCTCCGGAAAAAACAGATTGTTTTAATTCAGGGACGGGTAATGCTGCCCTTTCATTTTTACTGATTTCTGCCGGAACAGTCGTTGACAGGTCGATATTGACGCCCGGAATTTTATTAAGTTTTCCGACAATCCAGTTCCACGACTTCAGGAACCCGCCTTTGATGGTTTGCCAGATGTTATCAAACATAGTCACAATACCGCTGGCCATACCACTTAACGCTTTTGACGGAGAAAAACCGGTGAGCAGCGCGATGAAGCTGTTCCAGCCGGCGACAATCGAATCCCAGGCTGAACTGAACACGCCTGCCAGCCACTTCACAACCTCCGCAGCAGCCTTAAAGGCGGCGCTGTCCATGACGGCGGCTTTAATGGCATCCCAGTGCTTAACCAGCAGGTAACAGCCCACGACCAGCGCCGCAATGGCCGCTATGACCAACAGAACCGGCCAGCTCATCAGATTGATACTGATACCGGCCAGCATCGCCGCCATTCGCACTGCCAGCAGCACGCCACGCAGAGTCTTCAGCACAATGTTCCAGGCCAGAACGGCTTTCTGTGCCAGCCAGATAACAAGGGTGTATGACTTCACGACAGCGACCAGCAAGCGCCATACGCCGGTCAGCCCCATAATGATGAATTTAGAGACTCCCATCACGATATTGGCGCTCGCGCCCACAGCAGCAAAACCCAGCAATGCCAGCGTGGCATACCCGATAACGCGCGCGATATTGGGAAACATCTGCATCCAGCGGGCAAAGGTCTGCCCCATGTCGGCCAGCCGGTTCAGCACCGGATACAGTACGGGGATCAACGTCAGACCAATCACCGTCTGAATGGCTTTCAGGATTTGCACAAAGCGATCCCACGGCTTCACCATTTTTGCCGCCATTTCCTGCGTGCGCTTCAGCCCGTCAGCACCGCCCAGCTCGGTGATATTGCGTTGCAGCAAGGCAACATTGCCATACAGCTGCTTGACCACGGCAGAGCTGTCACCAAAGGCGGCATCCAGCTCCGCCTGCGCTTTCAGGTTGCCATCCAGGCTTTTACCGTACTTGTTCTGGAGCTTCGTCAGCATGTCCGGCATGGACAGCATTTTTCCGTTCACGTCGGTAAACGAAAGTCCGAGCTTTTTAGCGCCATCAATCGCGCCGGTCATAAAGCCCTCGTAGGCGCTGCTGGCCTCCGTTCCCAGCGTGCGTTGCAGCTGCCCCAGCACCGCAAGCTGTTCGTCCATCCCGACGCCGTAGTTAGTCCCGACGCCTCGCGCACCTTCCATCAGGTCTTTGATGGTTCCCATCTCAGTGCCGAAGGTTTTGCGCATGTACACCATCTTGCCCGCCAGCTGTTCGGCAAACGGGACTTTCCCCAGCCTCGCCGCCTCAGCGGAAAAGTTGCCGAACATCTGCCCCATAAATTCCGTGGTTTCGGCAGCGGTGGATTTCATGGCAAACGCCAGCGTATTGGCGACTTTCGTCACCTTTGGCAGCTCGGTATTGCTCAGGCCGGCAATAGAGGCGTTAATGTCTTCCGTAGACTTCACGAACTCCACAGCACTGGCACCGTAGGTCATGCTGAAGCGCAGCGCATCACGCTGAACGGTCTTCAGTGAGGTATCATCAATCCCTTTCGCGGCGGCATCGTTCAGCGCGTCATACATCTCAATGGCCGGCGACAATGCCCCCTGAATGGCCTGAGCAACGCCCCACATGGCCAGCGAGCCGGCACCAATCTGTTTAAAGGCATTCTTTGATTTTTCAGCAAAGCCGGACACGCTGCCCTGCGCCTGTTTTAACGGGCGGGTCAGTTTATCAATCAGGCTTAATGTAAAATCTAATTGTTTCATTCCGTGCCTTTAAATGCCGTGCTAATTCCGTTAGCCACCGCAACGCGCATATATTCCCAGTGACGATTATCCAGCCAGACGGCAGCGGAAATATCATCCACGGTATCTTCCCCGTGAGGGAGATAATAACGACGCAATATCAGATATTGTTCGAGTCCATTCTCTTCAATAGCCTGGACTCGACGGGTTAGTTTTTTACTTCAATTTCCAGTTCTGGCGCGTAAAGTTCGTTAACCTTACCCGCGAGTTGAAGCGCAGCGCCCGGACGTTTCAAAATATCGGCCAGTGCTTCTTTGCTTTCTGTCGCCACAATACGCGTCAGATAATTGTGCGCCGGCACGACTTTATTATCCATCGCCATTTCATTAATGAATTTGTTATAAGCCGTCTGGTTTGGCTCAAAAGCAATATCCTGACCACAAACAGTAAGATTAATCTTTTCCATAAATAACACTCTCTCTTAAATTAATTTCATCGACAAGCTGGTTATGCCGTGCGGCACACTGGCCATACAGTTCAGGGTAAATTGTTAAAATTTCCGCCGCGTCTTTACCCTGAGTACCTTTCAGACGCGGCAACTGCGTGACGCATTTAGTCAGCAGATTTTCCTGATAACGCACGTTCGGTGCCGGCTGCGGCCTCGTTGTACATGCGGACAAAATCATCAGACATGCACACGCTGGTAAACACCGGCTTAACCACTTCGGTACGAATTTCACGCGGTTGCGCCTCTCTTATCGCCTCCAGCTTTTCTTCCAGCCGGCGACCGGATGAGCTGGAAATATCTGCCAGCTCTTTACCCGTGGCGGCGGCGGTATTCCGGATGGTCAGGTCAATACTGTCCCGCTGCCATCCTGCCACTGTCCAGCCACAGGTGAACGCCAGCGCCGCCAGCAGCACAATTCCGACCACCGTCCTGTCCATCAACGAACCCCGTTGTGTTCCAGGCTGAAGTGATTACCATCCGGACGGGATTTAAAGCGACCGCCCCACGTTCCGCCCAGTGATTCCCAGTACTCGCCCAGCGGCAGATATGCCGCGCTGTCGGTCTGGTACTGGCCGTTGATGAACAGATTGAAGTCCACAGCCAGACGCTGGGTATGCAGGCTGTTGGTGATACCGCTGCCTTTTTTCGCATTCAGCGCGGCCTGCTCCGGCGTACGGTACGCCTCACCGAACGTCAGGCGGTAGCCGTGTTCTTCCGCCCACTGGATAAGATTTGCCACCATCATGGTGAAAAGCTGCTGTTTTTCGCTCAGAGTCATTTCCCTGCCCCTTTATTCAGAAAACCGCCGATCCCTTTTTTACGCAGCCAGGCCTCCACGCCGTTAAGACCCAGAATCCCCAGCCCCGAACCAATGCCGACCAGCGCCAGCGGATGAATGTCCGGTACCACATACAGCGCCACGCCGGCCAGCAGTGAAAGCGCACTGCCGACAATCAGACGACCGGCCAGTAAACGAACGGTAATCGGCTCACCGCTGTTCAGCATCTTTCCCAGCGCAATCAGCGCCCCCATGATGGCCAGCGCAATAAATCCTTTTTCGTACTCCTGCATCCCTGCCTCTTATCCAATCAGGTTTTCTGTGGCTTCCGCTTCCAGATACGGAATACCGTCAATGTTGATAAATTTAGGGCTGGTCACGAGAAACTTAATTTTTCGCGTGGACAGCGACCCGCCTTTGGGATCGAGATCCAGAAGATTGTTCAGCAGCAGCTTGCAGCCGAACGCCTCAACTTTAGTTTCTTCGTTGCCGGCTTTGGCATAGAAGAGAAAATCTAGCTCAGGAATGCCGCGCCATGACCCGGCAGATTGTGCGCGGGCTTTGATGGAGGCCAGCGCCTTAGTAGCCAGTTCCAGCTCACCCTCGGCGGACACATCACCATCCACCCAGCCATCCGGCACGCCGCGCGTCTGCGCTGCGGCTGTGTTGTCGGTGATATCGAGCGAAATTTTCTCCGCATGTACCAGCTCGCCATCCATATAGAAGTCGAAGGACATGCCCGAAATACGTCTGGTCATGAGTTTGTCTCCAGGCTGGCATCCAGCAACAGGCTGATCGTGATTTGCAGCGGCACTTCATACGTACGCACCACCATGTAAATATCTACCGCCTTTTTGGTCTTCCAGACGATCGTGATATCGCCGTCCTGCGGCGGCTTCACTTCACCGGGGAAGGACACGCCGTTAATGTTCGCCGCTGTGGACATTTCACGCAGCGGACGCGCAAACAGCGTCTGGTGTGCGGCAATGCTGCCCGGTGAGCTATTAAGCGAACGGTCGGCAATTTTGCCGATTGCCAGCAAACGCACACGACGCGCGGCTTTATCCACAATACGCAGCGTTTCAATGGACTGATAATCGCCACCCTCAACATCAAGCGTGCGGCCGTCAGACCAGTAGTAACCGTCATAGTCCGGGTACCACATCGGCACGCTGTAGCGCTGTGCTTCCAGCGCCTGAAGCGTGGCCAGTTCCAGCACCGCACCGGTACCATCCTTCGGCAGTTCATCGCTACCCATGCTCAGCAGCGCCCCGGTCTTCACCCGCGCGGGGCTGTCCGCAATGGTGACAGCACGGTTACACAGGCGACCGGCAAGAACGCCCGGTTCGTTACCCCAGAGACGGGGAACCAGCTGGACAGATTTCTCGGCAATACCTTCCTGAAGCGTGGACAGGCGGGTCAGATAGTCGGCCTGCGCCTCCTCATCCTGCATCCCCTGTACTGCCAGAATGAACCAGACCCAGCGGCCATATTTCGCCGTCAGTTCCGATCGCAACGTTACCGCCTGGTTAATGGTTGCTTTAGCGGAAACATCATCCGACAGCACCACCCCTTCCACCGAACAGGACACCTGCGCAGCGTTAACCGCCGCCACCCAGGCATCCGGCTCACTGTCTGCGGCCAGCACATGGACAAATCCCCACCAGTTCTGGCCGGCGTTTGCCAGCGCGGCCAGTACATCGTTCTTTAACGGGCTGTCATCTTCACCCAGGAGCGTGTCAAAATCGCTCTGCGCGTTGACGGCCAGCGTCTTCCCTACATTCTTTGTCCCGGTACCGATAAACAGCAGCGTGCGCTCCACCTCATTGGTTTCGCCAAGCAGCTGGTTTACCTGGTTAACGGTTACAATTGGCCAGGTCATGTTCTCCCCCTGATATCCTGCGCGTTAACATCCAGACCGAACCCGACAGCCTGAAGCTGTCGCGCCAGCGCTTTGTTAAAATCTTCCTGACCAATACCCAGAAACGCCCTGGCAGGTAAATCAATCTGCCAGGAGGTTTTGACCGGCTTATCCTCAAGTATCCGGATAAGCAGACCAGCCTGACGGGCGGTCATTTTTTCCTGTATTTCCTTATAGCCGGGCTTGCGCCAGCGCTTACCGCGCCTGACTTTGTACCCGGCTTTGCGCAGGCGCTTCGCCTGTCGCAGTGAAGCAGGTTTATCCCCCTGCTCACGGCCTGCCACCTGCTTACGGTTGACGGTGACGCTCATCCCGTTTTGCTGGACATATCCCACGACGCCGGCAGAGAGTTTCCCCTTTGCGTTGCGGTAATGACCGCCGGCAAGGTAGAGCCTGACGGACTCGGTTTCCGGCATCTCCCGGATGCGGATAAGTTTTGGCATGTTGCGCAGCATCTTGCCCTTACGCCGCGTCTGCCTTGCCGGCCACTTATCCCCTTCCGGGGACTGCTGATTACGCACATTGCGCTTAGACGCAGCCTCTACGCCATATTTGGCTATACGCCACAACAGGCGGCGGCGCTTCGGTGGCGGTAACTCCAGGCTGGCCAGCGCAGCCTGAAGCTGCCGGAACTGCTCCTGATTCAGCTCTCCCTGAATCATTGCTGCCCCTCAGTCAGCGGGATAATGGTCACTTCCTCCGCCGTCCAGATATCCGGCTCAGCCAGTCGCCAGCGCTCGCCATCAAAGGGGATTTCACCTTTGGGATCGGGGATCATATTCAGTTCTTCCGCCATCGGAAGCGTCACGACCATGATGGCCGTCTCCTGGTCGATGGTTTCGATATCGAATTCCGGCAGCTCGCTGTCAATGCCGGTTTCCTCCAGCAGCCCCCGCTCATCCTGCGTCAGCCAGGACATAAACAGCGCCATCAGGATTTTGGGATCGTACTCGCGGTAGGGGTAACGCTCCCACGTCAGGACGGCGTTATAGCGGATGATGGCAAGGCGATACTGCCCCAGCCCGTTATCCCGTTGCGCCGGAATGAACGCGATTTCGTCCATCTGGCTGTCAAATCCCTGCATGGCACGCTTCGGCATGTTCGCAATGAGAAAGTCAGTCAGTTGCTTAAGCTGGCTCATATCATGGCCACCGTAATACGTTTCAGCCCCTTGATACGCCTTACCGTCAGTGTGGATTCGGCAATCAGACTGGAGCGGGTTTCGTCGCTCTCCTGCCCCGGATGGCTCTCACGCCGTCCAACAGACGCAAACTCCCCCATCAGGTCAGCTTTAGCGCGGGCATACACCGCCTTGCGGTAGCGGGCACACAGCAGGTTTTCACCGTCGATTTCCACTCCCGGCACGGTCTCCGCGCTGGTGTGGCCATCGCCCTGATATTTCGCGGCAACCTTAACGAGATCGTCATTGATTTCGCCTGCTGCGGTCAGCAGCGCCTGGCGGATGGTGGCCGCGTCGATATCGGCCGGAATGGTGCGCTGGGACTGAAAATCCTTCACGCTCAGGTCTGGCCAGAAGCCATCATTCGTCAGAATGGCATCATCAAAATCAATAGAGGTTCCGCTGAACATCCTGTTTCTCCGGAAAAAAAGCGGGCTGGCCGGTTTCCACGGGCGATACGCCTATGCGATCCCCTCCACCGCGCCCGCTTTCGGGTCGGTAGCCTTTTACTTGTTCAGCACCCGCAGACGTGCAGCGATACGCTGCAACATCGTGCCGACACCACATTTAGGGTCGAATCCCTTCGCCAGCTCCAGCAGTTCCTTAGCCCGGAGCAATACGTCCCTGTCTTCCGTTGCCGCTGCGCGTGGCTCTCCATTTTCATCGCGTAGCAGGTGCAGACCGGAAAACTTCAGGTATTTGGCCTTAATGACCTCATACACATTCCAGTGCTGCATCACGTTTTCCAGCGTGCGGCTGAAATACGGCTCTACATCATGCCCCTCAACGGCTTCCGCTTCCGCCCAGGACAACACCGTATCCGCTACAAACACCGGGAACGTACTGCCGAACGCGGCCGGGGTTTCCTGCCCCCGTTGGATGGCCACATCCGCCCAGTCCAGCGCCTGGTCAAACTGGCCGGTATCAAACAGCCAGACGACACACCAGGCGAAAACAGGATTCTGCTGCACACTGTCACCCTCCAGCCAGGATTGCGCGGTAGGCATCCAGCGCGGTAGCAGCACATCACGCTTAAACTCCATGCGCTCAGCGCGGCTTTCAATCGCTGCGGCCGCGGCAACATCTTTCTCCAGCGCGACAATCTGAATGTGCAGGCTGGTTTCCGTGTCCAGAGACTGCTGCTGTCTCAGTAACCGCTCCGCTTCAATTCGTGCGCTGTGGCGCTGTGCCGGTGACAGTTGCATCAAATCCCCCCTACTCGCCTGCCGGAGGCGTGACAGGTGCGCCGATAGTTACCGCACTTTCATCAAACGCGGCGTACAGTTCCGGATACTCAACCGCATAACCTTCATTACGCAGGTATTTGTTTTCGTACTGTTTACGGTCTTCCACAAACTCCGCCTTGCGCTGGCGCGTGCCGCGCTGGGTGTAGATGTGCAGGTTTGGCAGCGTGGTGACGATCATACGTTTGCCCGGCATAAATGGCGGGACGTAAGCCGTGCGGCCGGCGATACTGTCAGACAGCAGCTGTGCGGCAATCTTCTCGGTCGGCTTATCCGCTTTCTGGTACAGACGGAAAGATTCAGCTGCCACAAGGTCAGCGCCAACCAGCACCACCAGACGCGGGTCATTGCGGAACTGTGCCGGAATTTTGGCGTTAATAAGGTCGGAGGCCATCGCATCGAGTGACACATAATCGCCTTTGCCGTCGCCATCAAGCACAACCGCATCGGTGATGATCTGCTGGCCCTCCTTCCAGTCTTTGACGATTTGGTGCCAGCCCTTGTTCACATCTTCGCCGTTCGGGTTCTTCTCGGCGTCAGTGGTTTCCGCAACAGACTTACCGTTAAAGCCGATACGCAGCATATCCAGCGCAAAAGACTGGTTGGTAAACTCCTGCACGCGCTGGAAGAACTCATTTTCATCGCCGGCATTCGCCCAGACAGAAAGCAGTTGCCAGGTCAGTGCAGCACAGGAATCGGTTTCGACCAGCTTGTAGTCATTGCCGCTCACGCCCACTTTCTTACGGAAGCGGCCATCCAGCACGCGGCCGGTATACAGTCCAGAACTGCCGACCGGCACCACCTGCCCCTGTAACTGGTCAACATCAGCAACGGTGATCAGATTCAGGAAATCAGACTGCTCCATCAACGCATTGCGCAACTGGGTTTCTTTCGGGTCGCTCAACGCAAACCAGCGGTCTTCTTCACTGGCATCGTAGGATTCACGCAGCCCGGTGTGGTACTGACGCAGAAACTGACGGGCTTTTGCATTCAATTGCATATTTATTTTCCTTAAAGAAAAACAGCATCATTCCTTACAGGAAGTTGAAGCCTTTTTTGCCCTTGCTGAACTGCTTATTCGGCAGCTTAGTAACTTTGGCATCCAGCTTACTGAAGCCCTTCACCAGCTCCGGCAGGTTGCCAACCAGACGCGCAAAATCTTCGGTATCCACCACATCTTTCACGGTTTCCACATCGTCCTGCACATCGGATACGGCTTCTTCAGCAGTATCAAGACGCGTTTCAATCGCCGTCACACGGTCTTCCAGTGCGGCCAGCGCATCAGCCAGCGCCTGCATGGCATCAGATGGCACCGGATCCGGTTCAGTAGTTTGTTCCGGTTCTTCGATACTGAAAAAATGACGCCAGCCTTTTTTCGCTTTAGACATTCCCTTTTCCCTTTTAAATTCCCTTACTTCGTCAAACGCCAGCGGCTTATATGGGCCGATGCGCTTTCCCTTTGTGCGGCTGAAACGTAGCCGTGTGGTGCTTACCCCGGCCGGACTATCAGTAATGGCCAGACCCTCAAGATAGGTTTTGCCGGTATTTCTGAAATTCCCGTCTGGTGTAAACTCCGGTGATAAAAATAAAAGCTGCCCCTTCGCATTCGCCTGAAGCAATGCAATAGCCGGACAGAGCCGGGCATATAAACGAAGAATACCTTCATCATCCCTCTCGGCTTTTACTTCCAGCACTTCCCCCATATTCCCGAAATTGCGGGTATGTTCCGGCCATAACAGCGCGGTATATAAATTGGGGTCATATAATTCAGCGGCATCAAGTAACCATTGTTCTTCAATGGTTCTTTTATCGACCGTTTCACCCGCAGTGGCGATACAAATCCAGTTTGTTGCCAGTTGTGAACCTGACATATTGCCTCCGTTCATTCTGCGAGACTCAGTATCACCAATAAAAGACACCCACGCATTCCAATTATTTCGTATGAATTCGGTTATAAGCACATTACCGAACTAATAAGATTTTAAATTCAAAAATCACGCCTGAATTGCTGAATAATTCACTTATTAATAAACATGTAAATTATGGCAAGGAAGCCAATGGCAAAATACAGTGAAGAACTAAAAGGAGTGGCAAGGGCGCTATACCTGAAGCGCTATACACCGCAGGAAATTGCCAGCGAGCTTAACTTACCCAACCGGCGAATTGTTTATTACTGGGCGGAGAAATATTGCTGGGCGGAACTGCTCAGTCATGAATCGACGGAAGACGCGCTGAATCGCCGCGTGCAGTCCCTGACGCTGCGTGAGGGCAAGTCGGAGCTGGAGCTGCGCGAGCTGGATAGCCTTGTCGCACATCTGGTGAAACTCCGTGCACAGCATAATAAGCATCAGGAAAAGCTTGCTGAAATTCAACACAGCGAAGGTGGCGCAGCTGCACCGCGCCAGTCTGGCGACGGGGAGAAATCGCGTAAACGCGGCAAATACAAAAAGAACGATATCAGCCATCTAACCCAGGAGGACTTTGACCGGTTCGCGCTGGAGCATCTTTTCGGGTACCAGAAGCATCTGCGAGCCAATCTTCACCAACAGATAAGGAATATTCTCAAGAGCCGTCAGATTGGCGCGACCTGGTATTTTTCGATAGAAGCCTTTGAGAATGCGGTGATGACGGGCGATCCGCAAATCTTCCTCTCGGCATCCAAAGCTCAGGCGGAAGTCTTCCGCAGCTACATCGTGAACATCGCAGAGCAGTATTTCGGCGTGGAACTCACGGGCAACCCCATCCGCCTGTCCAACGGTGCGGAGCTGCGCTTCCTGTCCACCAACAAGAATACCGCCCAGTCCTACAGCGGCCATCTGTACTGCGATGAATATTTCTGGGTACCGAACTTCGCAAAACTGAATGAAGTGGCCAGTGCGATGGCCACGCACGACAAATGGCGTACCACCTACTTTTCCACACCCAGCAGCAAGACCCATCAGGCATATCCGTTCTGGACAGGGGAAGAGTGGAAGCGTGGAGACAAGAAACGCGCACGCGTTGAGTTTCCAACAGAGAAGGAGCTACGCAACGGCGGGAGACTCTGCCCTGACGGTCAATGGCGTTACATCATCACACTGGAAGATGCGATCGCAGGCGGCTTTAATCTGGCCAGCATCGAGAAGCTACGCAACCGCTACAACCTCGACACGTTCAACATGCTTTACATGTGCGTGTTTGTGGACAGTAAAGACAGCGTATTTTCGTTCTCCCGTGTCGAAAAATGCTGTGTCGATCCGGATACGTGGGAAGACCATGACGAAGGCCTGCCCCGACCGTTCGGCAACCGTGAGGTATGGGCGGGCTATGACCCCGCCCGCAGCGGCGATACGTCCACCTTTGTGATTATTGCGCCGCCAATAATGGCCGTCGAAAAGTTTCGCGTACTGCGCGTTTTTCACTGGCAGGGGATGAACTGGAAATGGCAGGCGGCACAGATTAAGAAGCTGTTTGGCCAGTACAACATGACCTACATCGGCATTGATATCACCGGGCTGGGTAGCGGTGTCTTTGAAGACGTTCAGCACTTTGCCATGCGTCAGGCAGTGGCGATCCGCTACGGTGTCGAGACCAAAAATCGCCTGGTAATGAAGATGATCGACGTTATCGAAGACGGCCGCGTGGAATGGGATAAGGAGAAGACCGAAATCGCCGCCAGCTTTATGACCATCCGCCGCACGTCCACGGCCAGCGGCAACGCGATGACTTTCGTCGCCGATCGCACAGCAGAAACAGGACACGCAGACAGTTTCTGGGCTATCGCCCACGCTATCGACAACGAACCACTCAATTACGGAAACCAGCGCAAATCCCGCTGGGGAAACTTAGGGAAAGCAGCATGAAGAAACGCAAATTCCGGGAACGCCGCGGCGCCCCAAAACCGCGCCATATGAGCCTTATCAGCCTGGGTAAACCTGAACCCATTCTGACCACTGGTACCAACTATACCGATGTGTGGTACGACAACGAGGCGGAGCACTGGACGCTGCCGATTGACCGGCTGGCACTGGCGCAGCTGGTTAACCTCAATGCACAGCATGGCGGTGTACTGTATGCCCGCCGCAATATGGTGACGGCCAACTACGAAAATGGCGGGCTGACGCATGAACAGCTGGGTGCGGCAGTATTCGACTGGCTGACATTCGGTGATGTGGCCATTCTGAAAGTGCGTAACGGATGGGGGGATGTGGTGGCGCTGTACCCGCTGCCGGCGCTATATACCCGCCAGCGCAAAACGGGGGAATTCGTCGTGCTGCAACAGGCTGAACCGATGATTTACCCGCCTGAAGATATCATCTTTCTGAAGCAGTACGACCCACAGCAGGCCGTCTATGGCCTGCCGGACTATATCAGCGGTATTCACTCAGCACTGCTGAACGGTGAGGCGACAATCTTCCGCCGCCGCTACTACCACAACGGCGCTCACACAGGAGGCATTATCTATTCCAATGACCCGAACATGACCGACGAAGTGGAAGAAGAAATTATCAGCAAGCTGGAACAGTCAAAGGGGATCGGGAACTTCAGCACCATGTTCGTAAACATCCCCAAAGGCGATCCGGACGGCATCAAATTTATCCCAATTGGCGATATCAGCGCAAAAGATGAGTTTCAGAACATCAAGAGCATCAGCGCCCAGGACGTTCTGACCGCACATCGCTTCCCGGCCGGGCTGGCGGGGATTATCCCGACGAACGGCGCAGTAATGGGAGATATTGAGAAAGCGGCTAAAACCTACCGTAAGGCTGAAATTTTACCCGTTCAACGTATGTTTGCGGCGGCGATTGCTGGCCAGAGCGATATTCCACAGCATTTGTACCTGAATTTCCTGAAAGACAGCGAGCTGGAAGGTGATTAATGCCACTAAAAAGGCTAAAATATAGGCGTTTTCAGGGCCATGGAGCGCGGAATATGCGGGTACTAAAAGTAAAATGTCCGGAGTGCGGGGCAAAGGCGATCATCAAAAAGACGAATCCCAAGCACCCGCATATTTCAGATATCTACTGCGCCTGTTCAGACGTGGAGTGTGGCCATACCTTCGTACTTAACCTGACGTTCTCCCATACGTTAAGCCCCAGTGCTAAGACCGGGGACTTGATGGTGCAGACGATCCTCAATTCCTTCTCGCCAGAGCAGAAGCAAATGACGCTGGATTTGCTCAAGGCTGGCCTTGCTGCATAACCTTTGGTGTGGGGGCATTCCCCACACTCCCCCGCCCCTAAGCATGTTTAAAAATGACCACATAGCAAAAAAATAACCTGTAGCACAGGCCGCCAGAACACAAGCCATAGCAACAAGAGAATGACGTGTATTTCTCGCAGCCCAGGAAAGTAAAGCCAAAACCAGCGAGACTCCCCATAACAACAATTCATGAATCACGCTATTTATCCCTACGAAATATCCAGCAGCGGAAGGTATCCGGCATACGTTGCATTTCACCTTTGCCACGGTTGTGGCGTTCACTCACTGCACTGCGCGTGGTTTTTGTGTCGATAAAACGGCGCTCATTGCCGTTTTTAAGCAGCTTTTTAATCTCGGTTAGCGTAAACGGAATACGCTGCCGGTGGGCGGCGGCGACTTCCTCCAGATGGTTAAAGTTGACCGCAATTTCCCCTTCATCCGATGAGTGGTTAATGCCGTGCGGTGCCAGCTCGTCAAGGTAATCAAACAGCTCCCAGAACTCCTGTACCAGAGGGTGATCCTTTTTAAGTGCCTGGCAACGTTCCACAGCCAGCGCGGTGATGGCCTCACGGGTCTTCTCGATACGTTCCACCGGTACCGGCACAACCAGCGCCAGCGCTTCCAGCAAGCCGACCAGCTGCGCGTGGTTTTTTGCAATACGGATATGGCGGATATTGGTGTTGGACTCCAGCTCGCTACGGGCACGTTCGTAGCCCTGGCCAAACACCTTCATAACTTCTTTTTCGCGCATGGTGGCCAGCAGTGTGAAGCCGGATACCTGACTGACGGGTATCTGCTCAAGGCGTTCAGCGGCGTAGCGGGTCTGAATGGACTGGCCGCGCTTGTCGGTATAGATGTGGATGATACGCTCCAGAAACGCCTTGCTACCGTCTGTGTCGGCATTCTGCGCTATCACTATGCTGCCCCTGAATGGCGGCTCGTAGGTCTCGTTATTGTTTGATTTTATCCCCACGGCACGGGAAGCACGACCGTTATACAGTGATTTGAGTTCGTCCCAGTCGAAAGCACGTTGTTTAGCGTTATCTGTGGTGCGGTCGCCCTCAATCAGCACAACCGGCAGATTGCCGACCTGCGCAAAGTTACGTCCGCGCGCGGCAGCGGTGGATTTAGAGGGATCGAACCCTTCATACTCTTCACGGCCGGCAAGTTTCCACAGGAATTCAATCAGCGTGGATTTACCGGTGCCGGGTTCACCCACGATTTCAAGGAACGGGAAAGACTTGTCACGCTCGCGGATTTGTTCAGCGAACAGCGACCCCAGCCAGAACGCCAGCGCCACATACCCTTTTTCACCAAACGCCGTCCAGATATCGTCAACCCAGCCCGTGGTGAATTCGTTCAGCTTCGGATTCAGATCCAGCGCCGGCGTGAGGCTCAGGCTCTTAACGCTGGCGCTGTTGATTTCGAAATAATCCTCGTCATTCATCTCATACAGCCGGCCATCACACACGGCCACACGGTTAAACAGCCAGGCGGCATAATCTTTGTTGTAACCAATGAAATTCTGCGTCTTAACTTCTTTGATTTCAGGCAGACGCATCTGGATGAACTTATCCAGCTGTTTGGTACTGCCGGTGTATACCGCCCCTTTGGCGACGTGCAGTAGACGCTTTTTGAACTCGGCGGAGCTGGTGAGTTGATTGGCCGTGAAAGTATCTTTCACGGCTGGCCGGTTCGGCATATTGACCTTAACGTAATACCAGGACTCGTCCGTAGGTTCAGACCGCTGAAAGTAAAGCGGTGTCAGCCAGCAGTTGGCTATTTCAGTCACACCGCCTGACTCTTTAACCGCCCGTTCTTTGGCTTCCCACTCCATCACCACTTCGGTACCGGTATTGGTGATGCGCTCATAGGCTCGCATGTACCTGTCCAGATCCAGCTCAAACCAGTACATGCGGGAGTTATGCTCAAAGTAGAACGAATGCCACTCGTTATGCTGATGCATGAGCAGCGCTTTCTCTGTCGGGCTTTTCGCCAGCAGGATATCGCCATAGTAGCGATAATTTTTGATGTCCGATTTGCTGAAACGGCCACGTAAAAGCAGGTCATTCCAGTCCAGAATGGAGGATGATTTCACCGGCTGCGCCGCGCGAACCTTCCAGCCGGCTTCCTCGCTACGGGCAGCAAAGGCCAGCGTGTGCTTAGTGCCGGCTTTGTCGCCATCAAACGCCCATATTAGACGTGGGCGTGGTTTCTCGCCCAGCTCTTTCGCCAAGGTATCCAGCGCCGCCAGTGGGTAATTGTTGCTGCTCAGTGTGGCCACGGCGGGTAAACCCGCCTGGCACAGACTCAGCGCGTTAAATATGCCCTCAGTGATCCAGATTTCATTCACTTCCAGCAGGTTCACGGACGGCGGAACCCAACAGTGGCCAACATAGCTACCTCTGATGTTCGCTTTCTGCTTACCGAAGCGCTGCGGCTGGTCGATGATGCGCTCCCACGTCGCACCACAGGCCAGCTTAAATCTGACGGTTGCCGACCCCATGCCATCTTTGGCGAACGCGCCCTGAGTAAAGCACCCCTTCAGCGGTTCGGTGTCCAGTCCCCGCGCCTCACGCAGGTACGCCTCAGCAGCGGCATGTGGCGTTTCAGGGGTATCCTGGTACCGCTTAGACCAGTCCTCAAAGATTTCAGGATACTGCTCTTTGACAACGACCTGGTGGCCGCAGTTGTTTTCGCGGCCACACTTCAGTATCCAGGGCTTTTCTATACTGGTGAACAATTCGCGTTTACGGCATTTAGGGCAGACGCCCTGCTGCAAATATTTATCCCGTTCCTTGAATTCAAAATCCTGAACGAGCCGGCGCACAACGTCCTGCTGTATTGTGGCATTCATAATTAATCCAGATTTAGAAAGGTGTGAAAGGCAAATAACTATATTCGGTATTGTTTGTTATATCGTTCATGCGTCATTAACTCCCAGTGCCGCCCCTTATCTTTGCTCAATAATCGCCAGCGATAAGAGACATGCACAGAAAAATAATGATGTGGTTTTATAACCTGATATACCTTTTTGCCGCTGTAGTATTCCGTCAGCACTGAAAATGCCTTGTTAATGACACTTTCACTTGCATGAGAGGTCACGGTAATCATCGTTATTTCACACTGGCTATTTTTACGAGATACATCCAGACGTAAGAAACAATTTTCGCCTGATAAATAGCATCATATAAAGCGTGATGTTTAACACCTTCAAACTTAATAATATTACGAACATTCAGACCAAGTGTTTTGGACAGTTCTACAACCGTTCTTACATCGCGGTCATTCCAGTAGTTCCACAGTGGATCGGCAAACCCGCATTTCTCCGATGCGTTACGTATAATAACATTATCGAACGCCGCACCATTCCCCCATACCTGTACTTTAGATGGGTCAGAATGCTCAGTAATGAAGGCTTCCAGATTCGCTAAGGCCAGAGGTAAGTCCAGACAGTCGTCATTAAGCAGCTCGCTACGCGCTTCGGCATCCTGACGCATCCACCATAATACAGTTTCTGAACCCATAGTGAGGCCGTGGCCTACACAACTGTCCAGGCTGACACGTTGATAAAACTGCTCACCCATTTCGCCAGTTTCCGGATTAAAAAAAACGGCACCGATAGAAGTAATCGCCGCAGTTGGTTTGTTATCCATATTTTCAAGGTCAATCATTAAATTTTTCATATCGGTTCCTTAACGCTGGGAAGCTGCAACAGGTTTAAGATGCGAGTTATTACTTTTTAAAGCAGTGGTAGCCAATGACATAAGACCGGAAATATTATTTTCAGTTGGTATATTTCCGCCAAATACCATAAGTGTGATTTTGTGCAGCTCTTCAAAATCATCGCTATCGTTATTAAAACGAGCGGTAGAGGTTATTCCCTCAAGGCATTTCGCCAGTTGGATATTTAATTCCATTAACTGCAAGCCATCGCTATGGACAGAGAACGTTTCTTTTTCAATAGCGTTTGCCTGTGCATGATAATTTTGCAGCAGGCTACGAATCAGGGTCGCATATTTAGTTTTCATAATAAAACTCAGCTAAGTATTTATTAACGAGCACTTTTATCTTTAGTGAACAAACGATTCTTCCAATCATGCCATTCAGGTGGGGCAATTTGAGCCAAATGAGCCGCGTAAGCATCCCATTCCCCCCGATGAATATAGATTTCCCCACCTTTCTTTGATGGGTTCAGAGGGTCTTTCATGCGGATTACCGGCAGTTTTCCAGCCGTTGCCATTTTGCGAATTGCAGCAGGCGTTTTGCCGATATATTCAGCAAACAGCTCAGGGGTCACCAACTCCGAAAGCGCCTTTTCTGCTAGCTCCTTCATCTGTGATATCCTCCGTTAGTTTTGGGTTCCTAGTACGCTTTAAGGCGTATTAGGGTTTATTTGAAAGGTCGCAACGTCACGACCTAAAGCATGATAGTCAGAGGCTCACGACCATGTCAATGAGTTATGCACAAAAGATGCGGGATATTAGGACAGCCGAAGGGTTAACACAGAAGCAACTATCTGAATTAACAGGGATTCATATTGGGACAATTAAAAATTATGAAACTGGGCATCATCCAGCTGGTATACAAACTGTTGAAAAGTTAATCAAAACTGAAAGATTTGAAAAATACACCCTCTGGCTACTAACAGATAAAACAGCTCCAGTCGCTGGGCAAATAGCCCCGTCTCTCTCCCCTGATGGGCAAGGCGACAAAAAATCATCCCACTCCATCCGGAAGGTTGGCTAAGTGTTTGGTTTTTCTATGCGTTAAATCAAAAATTACATAATGATTCTGACATCGGAGGGCTTCGCTATGTCGATTAAGAAGCTTGATGATGGTCGTTATGAAGTGGATGTCAGACCGCGCGGAACCTCAGGAAGAAGGATCCGACGCAAATTTGATAGGAAAGCAGAAGCCCAGTCATATGAAAGATACGTACTGACAAATTTTCATAATAAAGATTGGCTTGATAAGCCGGCAGACCACAGGCTTCTGTCTGAACTCATCACGTTATGGTGGGGATATCACGGTCGGAATCACAACTACGGTGATTCATACAAAAAGCGCCTTGAAAAGATAAACCGTGATATGGGAGAACCGAGGGTTTATATGCTCACCCGAAATTTTTTGATGAAGTATCGCGCCAACCGACTACAAAGCGGCGTATCAGCAGGAACTGTGAATAGAGATTTCTGCTCAGTATCCAGCATGTTTAGTCTGCTTATTGAGATGGAAGAGTTTCATCATGAAAACCCATTCCATAGCGTTCGCAAGCTAAAACTGGAAAACAACGAAATGTCATTTTTAGCCGACGATGAAATCAATGAACTGCTTAACTCCCTCACCGGTGATGATCGAAAGGTTGTCGTTTTATGTCTGAATACCGGTGCTCGTTGGGGCGAGGCCAGCAATCTGAAAGCGGAACATGTGATCAGCAACCGTGTAACGTTTGTTAAGACAAAAACCGGCCCTGCGCGCACAGTTCCTGTCTCTCAGGAAGTATCCGATTACATATTGACGCGCAAATCAGGAAAGCTATTCAACACCAACTATGAGCGGGTACGTGATGTATTACGTAAGGTTAAACCTGATTTACCCAGAGGGCAGGCGTTACACGTTCTGCGCCATACATTCGCAACTCATTTCATGATTAATGGCGGAAATATAATCACCCTACAGCGAATACTTGGACACACGACCATTGAGCAAACAATGACGTACGCCCACTTCGCGCCAGACTACCTTACCGATGCGATACGTTTCAATCCTATGCGTGGGAGTGTCCAGATAATGTCCACCTTATAGGGCATTTTAGGGTGTATTAGGGTCAATAGGGCGCTGCTAACTCATTGATTTGAATAACAGCGCCTTATCTGACGGGCTATATCAATGCACCTTCGGGCGCGTTTTTTTATCATTATGCACTCGATAAATCAGACAACGGTTAGCTATCTGTCGATGTGGTAACTTTTTCCCATTGATCGATTTCCTGACTAAGTGCCGCAAGTTTTTGCCGCACTAAAGTTAACGCATCGCTTCCTAACAACAAATGCGTTGGTGGACTCTGGTTTTCAATCAACGTCAACATAGCATGTGCTGCTTTAATAGGGTCGCCGAGTTGTTTACCGCTTTTTTCCTCACGCGCCTGGCGGATGGGATCGAATAACGCATCATAGTCTGTGATACTGCGAGCGCTGCGTACCATTGAGCGACCAGCCCAGTCAGTGCGAAACGAACCCGGTGCTACCGCGGTGACATGGATATTAAACGGTGCAAGCTCTTTGCTTAATGTCTCTGATATTCCTTCCAGTGCAAATTTGCTGCCACAGTAATAACTGATGCCGGGCATGGTAATAAAACCGCCCATTGAGGTGATATTGATGATATAACCGCGACGCCGCTGTCGCATAAATGGTAATAATGCTTTGATCATCGCTACGGCACCAAATACGTTGACATCAAACTGATGACGCATGTCTTCAAGCGAGGATTCCTCCATTACGCCTTCATGCCCATATCCGGCATTATTTACCAGTACATCAATCGGGCCGACCCGGGCTTCAACATCAGAAATTACAGCATCAATATCCGCAAAATGCGTAACATCCAATTCATACGCGAAAGCATTATCCGCATGTAAAGCTTCAAATGCCGTTTTCGCCGGAGCATTGCGCACGGTGCCGACTACCCGATAGTTATTTGCTAACGCGACCTGCGCCAGAGCACGACCAAAACCGCTGGACACCCCGGTAATTAATATCGTTTTTGGATTGGACATTTACTGCTCTCCGTGAATATGTTGGAGGTGCATGATATTCTCGGTACTGATTAGTTATAAGACCTTATCTGATGATTTTATTGCCCAATCTTATGAATACGGGATTTTATGATGAGCGAATATTTACAACAAAAAATTGTGCGCTTGCTTAAAGAGTTAGCACCACAGGAAGGCTATAACCTTACCGCCCTTCCTGATGTACGCATCCTGCGATCCGATCGTCCGCTGGCGCGTACACCCGTACTGTATGATCCGGGAATTGTTATCGTCTGCCAGGGATCGAAGCGAGGATTTTTTGGCGATCAAATTTATCTCTATGATGAACAGCACTATCTGGCAGTGTCAGTGCCAGTGCCGTTTACCATGGAAACCACAGCATCAATAACGCACCCGCTGTTGGCAATCTATATGCATCTGGATTTCAACATTGCCACTGAGTTAATGTTGCGGCTAGAACAACAGGCTGTATCGTTTGAAGCCAGCGCAGCGCAAAGCATGATGTCGAGCCCGATCGACGAAAATTTACGTGAGCTGATATTGCGTTTTCTTAACGTGCTCAGTCATCCACTTGATGTGGTCATGCTCGGCCAGTCATTGATACGTGAGATTTATTATCGCGTGTTAACTGGACCGCAGGGCAGCGCATTACGGGCCGCCCTGAATTTGCAGGGGCAATTTGGCAAAGTAGGAAAGGCGCTTAGTTATATTCACTCACATTATGTGCAACCACTCAATCTGAGTCTGTTGGCAGCGGTAGCTGGTATGAGCGTGCCAACTTTTCACACCCACTTCAAAAGCGTCACGAACAAGTCGCCAATGCAATACCTGAAATCTGTGCGCTTGCATCAGGCACGTATGTTAATGGTGCGTCAGGAGATAACTGCCGTAGCCGCCTGTTATGCCGTAGGCTATCAAAGCGCGTCTCAGTTTAACCGCGAGTTCAAACGTTTATTTGGTTTGCCTCCGGCAGAGGAAATCAAACGCATGAAGAGTAACTTCGCAGTGCCGCCCGCGCAGCAAGCATCAGTATTTGTTTCGTCCCATTAAGATGAGGATCGGTAAGCATCACGAACTAACCCAAAATAATGCTCCGCTCCCCCTCTATATTAAAAAAACACCTTCTTATCGAAGGGCTCCTTTATACAGGCAGGCGGCTATCCAGAATAAACAACAAATACTCACCGCTAATGCTGACAGCCTGGACACCAGTAAAAGGGGCGTGATGAGGCTGTGGTTTTCTCAATAATCCCGCCGCAGCGTTCGCAGCGCTTTCCTGCCCGGTGAAAAACCTTAAAGCGAAATAACGCTCCATGGTGCTTCGTTTCATCAACTTCGCCGCGCGTCTGATACGATAAGCGTGGGATATCCAGCAGCGCCTGCGCCAGCGCGTTAATCTGCGTTTCGCTTAGTTGCGCTGCGTTGTGCTGGGGGGCCAGTTGGCTCTGCCAGAGGATCTCCACGCGAAGGTAGTTGCCAAGCCCGGCCAGAAAGGATTGATCGAGTAGCAATGCGGAAAACTGTCGGCGGCGAAAACGATGAGATAGCAGGCGTTCTTTTACCTGCTCAACCGTTAGCCCCATATCCAACACATCCGGGCCAACGCGCTGTAAAAACGGATGCCGTGAAAGTTGCTCGGGAGTGAGCATAGCGATGTCTGAGGCGCTATAGAGCAAAATTGCTTTATCTGCCGTTGCCAGCTTTACGCGCAGCACGCGATTGGTTTGCGGTGTTTCCCCTGCTTCTACCACACGCCAGACACCATAGAGTTGATTATGGCTATAGAGTGTCAGCCCGCTGGAAAAGTGTGTCAGCAGCGCCTTACCCCGTGTCTCGATGCGCTCGATACGTTCACCCAGCAATTCTGGTGCATACTCCGCTAACTGTGGAGAAGAAAACCAAACCTCGGTCAGCAATTTTCCCTGAACGGCGGCGGCAAGCGTGTCTGCCGCCCGGCGGATTTCCGGTCCTTCCGGCATCTCGTCTCCTTGTTTAACTGGCGGAAATGGTCACACCACGAGCAGTAAAAGCTTCATGTAAACGGAGAGCAAAACGCAGCGCATGGGCACCATCGCCATGCAGGCAAACGGTTTGCGCCCGCACATTGGCATATTCACCGCTCACGCTTTTCACTCGCCCTGAGAGGACCATTTCCAGCGTTTGCGCTAATGCCTGGTTTTCATCGTTAATCAGCGCCCCCGCATCCTCCCGCGCGAGCAGGCGACCATCAGCACGATAACCTCGATCGGCAAAGACCTCCTGGCGTGTGGAAAGACCAATACGTTCCCCGGCACGAATCAGTTCACTCCCTGCCAGCCCGACCAGAATCAACCGCGGATCGAAGTGATAAACCGCGCTGGCGATTGCATCCGCGAGTTGCCCATCATCAGCGGCCTGATTGTAGAGCATACCGTGCGGCTTCACATGATGAAGCTTACCGCCTTGTGCCTGCACAATTGCTGCCAGCGCGCCGATTTGGTAAAGCATCTGTGCATAGACCACATCAGGAGGCAGTTGCATCGCCATACGACCAAAGTTCTGCCGATCGGGGAATGAGGGATGCGCGCCAATAGCAACGCCGTTGCGTAGCGCCTCACGTACGCAGGCCACCATAGTTTGCGCATCTCCGGCATGGAAACCGCAGGCGATATTGGCGGAGGAAACAAGCCGCAATAACTCAGCGTCAGCCCCGCAGCCTTCACCGAGATCGGCATTTAAATCAATCTTCATGACGTAACCGCCACGCCAGTTGTTCAAGGTAGAGTTGCTGATGGCGTCTGGCATCTAATGCCTCTTCCAGCGAACACTGGACAAAATGAATCGGTTGTCCGAGCGGGATCTGCGCTAAATGATACATATCCGCCTCAATAATACAGGCGATACGCGGATAACCGCCGGTAGTCTGGGCATCGTTCATCAATACAATCGGTTGACCATTGGCGGGCACCTGCACGACGCCTGGTAATAAACCGTGTGAAAGCAATTCGCGATCGGTGGTACGCACCAGCGGCTGTCCCTGCAAGCGGTACCCCATACGGTTACTCTGCGAGCTAAGATGCCAGGGTAAGCGCCAGAACGCCTCATGGGAGGCCTGGTCGAACTCCTGGTGTTCTGGCCCCGGTAGCGCACGGATACGGTTGGTCCAGAGTAACTGTTTTACCCCTTGCTGCTGGCGAAACTCCCGCTGCGGTTGACCCAATGGCAATGTGTCGCCATCGCGTAGCAAGCGCCCCTCCAACCCACCGATGGCGGTCTTCAGATCGGTGCTACCCGATCCCATCACTTTTGGCAGCGCAAATCCTCCTGCCACTGCCAGATAACTACGCACGCCATGCAAAGGTCGATTCAGGACCAGACGTTGCCCGGACTTGACGGCATAGCGCCAGCCGGTCCATACCGGTTTCCCCGCTAATTTCGCCGCACAGCCTGCGCCAGTCAAAGCGAACCAACTGTCACGGCTAAACTCCACTTCGCACTGCCCGAGGGTAATCTCCAGGGCCGCTTCATCCGGTGCATTGCCCACCAGCGCATTGGCAATTTGCAGGGCCGGGCCATCCAGCGCACCGCAATAGCTGACGCCGAATTGCCGCAGCCCGCTACGCTTGCCGCCCTGCAAAGTGGTATAGATACCAGCACGAATAATTTTCAACATACGCCTTCCTTGCGAGGAATAAATCTCAGCGTGTCGCCAGGGCGTAGCAATGCAGGCTCCGGCAACCGTGGATTAAATAACTCAAGACTGGTACGGCCAATCAGGTTCCAGCCGCCGGGAGTATCAAGCGGATAGATCCCCGTATGGGGTCCGCCGATGCCGACTGACCCGGCAGGCACGCTGACACGCGGCTCGGCGCGACGCGGTGTCGCCAGTGCGGGCGGCATCATCCCGAGGTAAGGAAAACCAGGCTGGAAGCCGATAAACCACACCACATAATCAACGGAAGCATGTAGCTCCACCACCTGTTTTGGTGTTAAACCGCAATGCTCCGCCACTAAAGCCAGATCGGGTCCGGCATCACCGCCATAAAGTACCGGGATCTCAACAGCGCGAGACTCCGGCTCCAGCGCTTCGCTCTCTTCCCACCAGCGCTGTAAGCGTTCAATCGCATCCAGCGCCAGCGTATATGGGTCGCGCAGCACAACGGTGATGTTATTCATCCCAGGAATGACTTCCACCACCTCAGGATAGTCGACCAGGCGCTGTGTTAATCGCCAGATGCGCTTTTGCGTCGCCAGCATGACTGGAGGTTCCAACTCCAGCACCACGGCGGTTTCACCTAATAAATAGCATCGTGCTCGCTGCACTGCGTTCTCCTTACGCTGGATTAGGGATATCGATAAAGGTCACGTCGAGATCGGTATTTTCGCCGAGCCAACCGCTCAGCGCACGAATGCCGCCACGCTCTGTTGCATGATGACCTGCGGCATAGAAGTGTAGCCCTTGCTCACGGGCTGAATGGATAGTCTGCTCCGAGACCTCTCCAGTAATAAATGCATCCACGCCAAAGCTGGCGGCTTTATCAATGAATCCCTGCCCGCCACCGGTACACCACGCCACGCGTTTAACTGTATCCGGCCCGGTATCACCACACCACAACGGTTTACGCCCCAGACGCGCTTCAATCCAGGAAGCCAGCTCCAGTCCTGACACTGGCATGGCGAGTTCACCCCATGGCAATAGCTCGTCGATCTGCCCCATTACGGTAATGCCCAGCAGCGCGGCGAGTTGAACGTTGTTACCCAACTCGGCATGAGCATCAAGGGGAAGATGCCAACCATACAGGTTGATGTCGTTGCCCAGCAGTGTCTTCAGGCGGTTACGCTTCATGCCGCGAATGATGGGCGCTTCATTTTTCCAGAAGTAACCATGATGAACGATAACCGCATCGGCCTGCTGGCGCACCGCTTCATCCAGCAGCGCCTGGCTGGCGGTGACGCCAGTGATAATTTTCTGCACCGTTTCACGCCCCTCAACCTGCAAGCCATTCGGGCCATAATCGCTGAATGCCGCACTGTTGAGTTTTTCGTTAATCAGTTTTTCCAGTTCGGTATTTTTCATTGTCACTCTCTTTATGCTTTACGAGCCGCTTCATACGCTGCCAGGGTGGCGCCACGTGCCTGTTTATGATCGACTATCGGGCGAGGATAGTCGAGGCGTCCCCCCTGTTTATCAGCCCATGCCCAGGGTTGATGGATTGCATGTGTCGGCACATCATTTAATTCCGGTAACCAGTGGCGAATAAATGCGCCGTCGGCATCAAAGCGCTCACCCTGTGTCGTGGGGTTAAAAATACGGAAATAGGGTGCGGCATCTGTACCGGTTGAGGCCGCCCACTGCCAGCCGCCGTTGTTCGCGGCAAAATCACCATCAATTAACTGAGAAATAAAATAGCGCTCTCCGCGACGCCAGTCGATAAGTAAGTCTTTGACAAGAAAACTGGCCGTAATCATACGTAAGCGATTATGCATCCAGCCTGTCGCATTCATCTGTCGCATGGCGGCATCCACTATCGGAAAACCCGTATGACCCTGTTGCCAGGCATCAAGATGCTGTGGGTTATCTTGCCAGCGCACATTATCTGTCCAGCCGATAAAAGGCCGATGTTTACAGAGCGTCGGGTAATATGTCATCAGGTGTCGGTAAAATTCCCGCCAAATCAACTCATTGAGCCACACCGCTCCGCTCCCCCCTTCCAGCGCCTGCGGCTGTTCGGCCAGCAACCGATGCAGGCACTGGCGAGGAGACAATGCGCCAATAGCCAGCGAGGCTGAGAGGCGGCTGGTGCCCTCAATCGCCGGGAAATCACGCTGCTGTTCATACTCTGCTGCCAGATGCTGGCAAAAATGGCGTAAGCGGGCGATGGCGCTACTCTCATCCTGCGGGAATAGCTCACTGTCGAACGGCAGCTGCGGGTAATTGAGTGTAATCGGCTGAACAGGAATAGCGCCGCTTTCTCGCTTTCGCGGCGCTGTAACACAGTGCGGTAGATCCTCTTTTAATCGCCGTATGAACGCATTCTTAAACGGCGTAAAGACTTTATACATTTGATGACTTCCTGTCATCACGCTGCCCGGTGCCAGCATTACACTGTCATCGAAGCCCTGACACATCACATCAGGTAACGCTTTTTCGACGGCTGCATCACGCTGACGTTCATTCAGTTCATATTGATAGTTGTAAAAGAGATGGCTCACTTGCTCAGCGGCGCATACCTCAGCAACCACCTGCACACTGGCTGCGAAATCAGCCACTTCACGGTAGATTAGCGGGATACCTTTTTCAGCCAGTGTCTGCTGTAAAGCATTTAGATGCGATTGTATATATGCCGCCTGGCGCGGTGCCATATCATGCTGTCGCCACTGCCCGGGCGTCGCGATAAACAACGCTTTTACGCAAACATCACTGCGGCTGCAGGCAGCGGCAAGGGCGAGATTATCGTGCACACGCAAATCCGCGCGAAACCAGACCAAATAAGTGGTCATACAACTCCTAATGTCCGTAACGTAAGCGCAGCGCTTCTGGCCATGGGTCAAAGTAACGTTGCCCCGCAAGGTAAGCGTCGGGAAATTCCGCCATATAGTGTTTGAGTAATGTCACAGGCGCAAGCAGCGGCTGTGTACCCTGGCGGTAACGCTCGATCAGGGTCGAAAGCTCCTGGCGCTGGCGGGCATTAAGCTGTTTGCGAAAATAACCCTGCACATGCATCAGTACATTAGTGTGATTGCGACGGGTTGCATGATGAGCAAGCAAATCCATCAGGCGCTGACGATACGCCACAAACCAGTCATCCAGCGACGTCCATTCGTGGATAGAGGCAACAAAGCGCCCCAGCTCGCGGTATTTGGGCTGTGAATGTGCCAACAGTAATAACTTATAGCGACTGTGATAAGCGATAAGCTCACCGCGACTTAAACCGCACTCACGTACACGATTAAGTTCATGCAGCGCATAGATACGCTCGACAAAATTCTCGCGAATCAGCGGATCGTGCAGGCGGCCATCTTCCTCTACTGGCAACCATGGCAGGGTTTTCATCAAAATATCGGTATAGATTCCGCGTCCGGCTTTGCGATTGTTTTTCCCTACTGCATCATAGACACGCACACGTTCCATGCCGCATGAGGGGGATTTAGCGCAGACAATGTAGCCACACAAATATTCAAAGTGGCTAGTGCGCTGCTGCGCAAAGGCGGCCATTTGCTCAGTTAAATCCCCTTCGCGTTTATCGCTAAAGAGCAGTGAAACTTTGCCCTCTTCACCGTTAACCAGTCGTAAAGCAGGGCGCGGCACCGGCAGACCAATCGCCATTTCCGGGCAGACGGGCTCAAAACTCACCCACGGTGACAACTCTTCCACTGCAAAAGCAAGCCGCTTATGGCCGCCATCAAACCTGACTTGTTCCCCTAATAAACAGGCACTAATGCCAACAGGGATTTTTTCACTCATAGCGACTCCTTTTGTCCATGTAGTAAGTGTAGACAAAAGGTTATGAATAAAAAAAGCCACCGCATAAGCGATGGCCAGATGTTGTTTGTCGTGCGTAGCTAATTAATAGAAGTCGCAGGTTACTTTCTCTGCCTGCTCCATCCACACCGGTTTCTCGCTGGTTTTTGCCCAGACACGGTGCAGATAGCTATAAAAACGCGATCTGTCTTTCCAGAACAGCATTACCGGTAATGCCAGCACGCCCACAACAACGGCGAAAGTGCGACGCATTAACACGATATGTGCCGGAAACTCTTTATATGTGCTCATAAATCTCTCCCCTTTGTCAGGCCGGTAACATTCACCGGAAAACAGATTTGCCACCAAAATCAAAAACGCTAAAAGAGGTGACGCTGGAAACTGATTAAAATAATACCGATTTGTTTGTAATTTTACTACTCATCCGACCACTTTTTTTGCGGTTTTTTGGCGTTATTTACATTTGCCCGGTAAGAAAGTTACAAAATAGTTAAAATAATACTTACCCGCCGTTAAATTAGGGATTTATTGTTCTTTATACTTTTTTTACACCAGTCGCGGCGATTTTTGCGAAATCTTTGCGCCGCAAAATTTATCGTCTCTGCACATCGTTACATCACCCGGAGGTGAATTGTGAGTGCAGGCGTTGTAATCGGCATCGTGCTGGTTTTCCTGTTATTGGGCTATCTGGTGTATGCCCTAATTAACGCGGAGGCTTTCTGATGACAGCCCAGGCGTTTTTACTGATTGCCAGTTTTTTACTGGTGTTATTTGTTGTTGCGCGTCCATTGGGATCATTGCTGGCGAAGATGATCATAGGGCAGCCGCTTCGTGGGGTTGCGACAATAGAAAACCAACTCTGGCGCGAGCTTAATATTGATACCCATGAGATGAAGTGGCACAGCTATCTGCTTGCCATTCTTTGGCTCAATATGTTGGGCCTGCTGCTGCTGTTTTTATTGTTGATGCTGCAAGGCATATTGCCACTCAATCCACAAAATCTGCCGGGTCTTTCATGGCATCTGGCTCTCAACACCGCGGTAAGTTTCGTCAGTAACACCAACTGGCAATCCTATGCGGGCGAAACCACGCTTAGCTATTTCAGCCAGATGGTGGGTTTGACGGTGCAGAACTTTCTCTCTGCGTCCACAGGTATTGCCGTCGCCTTTGCGCTGATACGCGCCTTCGCCCGGCGCAGTATGGAAACCCTCGGCAATGCCTGGGTTGATATAACGCGTATCACGCTCTGGGTCCTGCTGCCACTAGCACTGCTTATTGCCCTCTTTTTTATTCAGCAGGGAACGCTGCAAAATCTGTTGCCTTACCAACCCTATACGTCGCTGGAGGGTGTTTCTCATCTGCTCCCGATGGGGCCTGTTGCCTCACAAGAAGCGATCAAAATGCTTGGCACCAACGGTGGCGGTTTCTTTAATGCCAACTCCTCTCATCCTTTTGAAAACCCCACTGCGCTCACCAATCTTGTGCAAATGCTGGCGATTTTTCTTATTCCAACGGCTCTCTGTTTTGCCTTTGGCGATGCGGTGGGCGATCGTCGCCAGGGTCATACCCTGCTCTGGGCAATGTCAATAATCTTTGTGGTGTGCGCAGGGGTTGTGATGTGGGCGGAAATAGAAGGAAACCCGCATTTGCTGACGCTGGGCGGCGATAGCACCATTAATATGGAGGGTAAGGAGAGCCGCTTCGGCATATTGGTCAGTAGCCTGTATGCCGTGGTGACCACTGCGGCCTCATGTGGCGCGGTCAACGCCATGCACGATTCGTTTACCGCCCTCGGCGGCATGATCCCCATGTGGTTGATGCAAATTGGCGAAGTGGTGTTCGGCGGGGTCGGATCGGGTCTGTACGGCATGTTGCTGTTTGTGCTGTTGGCGGTGTTTATCGCCGGACTGATGATTGGCCGCTCCCCGGAATACCTTGGTAAAAAAATCGACGTGCGCGAAATGAAAATGACCGCGCTCGCTATTCTCGTCACTCCCGCGCTGGTGCTGCTCGGTACCGCACTGGCAATGATGAGTGAGGCCGGGCGCGGCGCAATGCTCAACCCCGGCATCCATGGCTTTAGCGAAGTGCTGTATGCCGTCTCCTCAGCGGCGAACAACAACGGTAGCGCCTTTGCGGGATTAAGCACCAATACCCCTTTCTGGAACTGCTTGCTGGCTTTCTGCATGTTCTTTGGCCGTTTCGCCGTCATCGTACCGGTAATGGCGATCGCCGGTTCACTGGTAGGTAAAAAGATTCAGCCCCCCAGCAGCGGCACGCTGCCCACTCATGGCGCGTTATTTATCGGCTTACTGATTGGCACGGTGCTACTGGTAGGCGCGTTGACCTTTATTCCGGCCCTGGCACTAGGCCCGGTCGCTGAATTCCTCTTATTCTGAGACAAGCGGAGACGTATTTATGAGTCGCAAGCAACTGGCGCTGTTTGAACCTCATCTGGTTCGTCAGGCGCTAATGGATGCCATAACAAAATTAAGTCCACAGATTCAGTGGCGAAATCCGGTGATGTTTATTGTCTGGATTGGTAGCGTGCTGACTACCCTGCTGGCACTGGCGATGACTACGGGTCATCTTGCTGGCAATGCCGGGTTTACCGGTGCGGTGAGCCTGTGGCTATGGGTCACTGTGCTGTTCGCTAACTTTGCCGAAGCGCTGGCTGAAGGCCGCAGCAAAGCGCAAGCCAATAGCCTGAAAGGCGTAAAAAAAACTGCCTTTGCCCGCAAGTTGCGCGCACCACAGCACGATGCTCAGGTGGATCACATTCCAGCAGAGGAACTGCGCAAAGGGGACGTGGTTCTGGTGGAAGCGGGCGATATCATCCCCTGTGATGGTGAAGTGATTGAAGGGGGAGCGTCAGTAGACGAGAGCGCTATTACTGGTGAATCGGCCCCCGTTATCCGCGAATCCGGTGGTGACTTCGCTTCAGTAACGGGTGGTACGCGCATTTTATCCGACTGGCTGGTGATTCAATGCAGTGTCAATCCTGGCGAAACTTTTCTTGATCGTATGATTGCGATGGTAGAAGGCGCACAGCGACGCAAAACACCGAACGAAATCGCCCTCACTATTTTGCTGGTAGCATTGACCCTCGTCTTTTTGCTGGCGACAGCGACACTATGGCCGTTCTCACTGTATGGTGGCACAGCGGTCAGTGTGACGGTGCTGGTGGCGCTATTAGTCTGCCTGATCCCGACCACTATCGGCGGTTTGCTGTCGGCAATCGGTGTTGCCGGGATGAGCCGTATGCTCGGTGCAAACGTGATTGCCACTAGCGGTCGTGCGGTTGAAGCGGCTGGCGACGTTGATGTGCTACTGCTGGATAAGACCGGCACCATTACGCTGGGCAACCGCCAGGCCTCTGAGTTTCTGCCCGCACAGGGTGTCGATGAGCGGAGGCTAGCCGATGCCGCGCAGCTCTCTTCACTGGCAGATGAAACGCCGGAAGGCCGCAGCATCGTGATTCTGGCCAAACAGCGCTTCAATTTGCGTGAGCGGGATATCGAGAGCTTGCAAGCCACCTTCATCCCCTTTACTGCGCAAACGCGCATGAGTGGTATCAATATTCAGGATCGCCTGATCCGCAAAGGGTCTGTGGATGCCATTCGCCGCCATATTGCTGCCAATGGCGGTCAGTTTCCAGCCGATGTCGATACCCTGGTAGAAAGCGTTGCACGCCAGGGAGCTACGCCGCTGGTGGTGGCAGAAGGCACCAGCGTGCTTGGTGTCATTGCGCTGAAAGATATTGTCAAAGGCGGTATTAAAGAACGTTTTGCGCAACTGCGCAAAATGGGCATCAAAACAGTGATGATTACTGGCGATAACCGTTTAACTGCCGCTGCGATAGCGGCTGAAGCCGGCGTGGATGACTTTCTTGCCGAGGCCACACCGGAAGCGAAACTGGCGCTGATTCGCCAGTACCAGGCGGAAGGCCGCTTAGTCGCGATGACCGGCGATGGCACTAACGACGCACCCGCGCTGGCGCAAGCAGATGTGGCGGTAGCGATGAACTCCGGCACTCAGGCGGCAAAAGAGGCCGGAAATATGGTGGACCTCGACTCCAACCCCACCAAACTTATTGAAGTTGTCCATATCGGCAAGCAGATGTTAATGACCCGGGGGTCACTGACTACCTTCAGTATTGCTAACGATGTGGCGAAATATTTCGCCATTATCCCGGCGGCTTTTGCTGCAACTTATCCGCAGCTCAACCTGCTTAATGTGATGCATCTGCACTCCCCGGCCTCGGCAATTTTGAGTGCGGTTATTTTCAACGCTCTGATAATTGTCTTTCTCATTCCGCTGGCGTTAAAAGGGGTGAGCTATAAACCCCTTACTGCTTCCGCTATGTTACGCCGCAACTTGTGGATCTATGGGCTGGGCGGGCTGCTGGTGCCGTTTATTGGCATTAAAGCAATCGATCTTATTTTGTCACTCTCCGGCATGCTGTAAGGGGAATAAAAATGGCTTTATTACGTCCGGCATTTCTGCTTTTACTTCTGTTTACCCTGATTACGGGCGGCCTTTTCCCGCTGTTGACCACTGCTCTCGGGCAGTGGTGGTTTCCCGATCAGGCCAACGGCTCGCTGATCCGGGAAGGCAACACATTGCGTGGTTCCCGCCTGTTAGGTCAGGAATTTACCGCGCCGGGATATTTTCATGGCCGCCCTTCTGCTACTGCAGAAACGCCATATAATCCTATGGCATCCGGTGGTAGTAATCTGGCAGGCAGTAACCCTGAACTGGACAAAGCAGTCGCGCAACGTGTAGCGCTGTTACGTGCTGCCAATCCTCAGGCCGATGCCCATGTTCCGGTGGAACTGATTACTGCTTCAGCCAGCGGTCTTGATGGTCAACTCTCTCCTCACGCTGTCGCCTGGCAGATCCCGCGCGTGGCACAAGCTCGCAACTTATCGCAGGCGGAAGTGACAAAACTGGTAACGGAGCAGACCACAACACCGCTACTCAGCTTCATTGGTCAGCCGGTAGTCAATATTGTCGAACTCAACCTCGCGCTTGATGCGCTCAAGGATAAATAAAGCATGACCGCAGAGCCCATGCGCCCTAATCCCGACCGCCTGCTGGCGCAAACAGCAACAACATACCGGGGAAAGTTAAAACTGTTCTTCGGTGCCTGCGCAGGTGTCGGGAAAACCTTCGCCATGTTGCAGGAAGCACAGCGATTGCGGGCGCAAGGGCTGGATGTTGTTGCCGGAGTGGTAGAGACGCACGGGCGCAAAGAGACCGCTGCATTGCTGGAAGGCCTGGCGGTACTGCCTCCTCGTCGCATCCACCATCGAGAGCGTGTTATTGAAGAGTTCGATCTGGACGCGGCCCTTGCCCGGCATCCTGCATTAATTTTAATGGACGAACTGGCGCACAGTAACGCACCAGGTTCACGCCATCCCAAACGCTGGCAGGATGTAGAAGAGCTGCTTGAAGCGGGAATTGACGTCTTTTCCACCCTTAATGTACAGCACCTGGAAAGCCTCAATGATGTCGTCAGCGGTATTACCGGCATTCAGGTACGCGAAACTGTGCCGGATCCGATTTTTGATAGGGCTGAAGAAGTGGTGTTGGTAGACCTGCCACCCGATGATCTCCGGCAGCGACTGCACGAAGGGAAAGTCTATATTAGCTGCCAGGCAGAACGGGCCATCGAACATTTTTTTCGCAAGGGTAATCTTATCGCTTTGCGAGAGCTGGCCTTGCGGCGAACTGCCGATCGCGTCGATGACCAAATGCGCGCCTGGCGCGATCGGCTGGGTGAAGAAAAAGTCTGGCATACGCGAGATGGTGTTTTGCTTTGTATCGGGCATCACGCGGGTAACGAGAAATTGGTACGCACCGCAGCCCGGCTGGCCGCGAAACTGGGCAGCGTCTGGCATGCAGTCTATGTGGAAACACCAAAACTGCATAAACTACCGGAGCCACAGCGGCGGGCAATTCTCAGTACATTACGACTGGCGCAAGAGTTAGGAGCAGAAACGGCAACCCTTGCCGATCCGGCAGAAGAGAGAGCAATAGTGCGCTATGCCCGGGAGCATAATCTTGGCAAAATTTTGCTTGGCAGGCATAACAACACCGCATGGTGGCACCGGCAATCATTTGCCGATCGGCTAGCACACCATGCGCCAGACCTGGATCTGGTGATCATTGCTCTGGAGGAAGGCGCTGTCACGCCGCCGCCACGCACCAGCGATTCGCGATCGTTTATGGAACGCTGGCGTGTGCAGCTAAAAGGGTGCGCAGTGGCCCTTGGGCTGTGCACTGCCATTACGCTTATTGCCATGCAGTGGTTAACGGCGTTTGATGCCGCCAACCTGGTAATGCTCTATCTGCTGGGGGTTGTGCTGGTGGCGCTCCGTTATGGTCGCTGGCCCTCGGCGTTCGCCACCGTAATAAACGTGGTGAGCTTTGATCTCTTTTTTATCGCGCCGCGCGGTACGCTGGCAGTTTCTGATGTCCAGTACCTGCTCACGTTTAGTGTAATGCTAACGGTTGGGTTACTTATTGGTAATCTGACCGCAGGGGTACGTTATCAGGCGCGGGTAGCACGCTATCGCGAGCAGCGTACCCGCCACCTGTATGAGATGTCGAAAACCCTGGCTGTTGCTCGTAGCAACCAGCATATCGCACAGACTTGCGAAGCTTTTATTCACTCCACATTTAATGCCCGCAGCAGATTGCTGCTACCGGATCCGAACGGCAACCTGACTGCGCTGACATCAACACAGAACATTACGCCATGGGACGATGCCATTGCCCGATGGAGTTTTGCTAAAGGCCAGCCAGCGGGCGCGGGTACAGACACCCTCCCCGGCGTACCCTATCAAATATTGCCGCTGCAAAGCGCACAAAAAACCCACGGTTTACTGATTGTCGAACCTGCGAATTTGCGACAGTTAATGATCCCTGAACAGCAGCGTTTGCTGGAGACTTTCACGCTATTAGTTGCCAGCGCCCTTGAACGTCAGGCATTAGCCGCCAGTGAGGAGCAAGCGCGGCTTGCCAGCGAGCGTGAAAGCATTCGCAATGCGTTGTTGGCTGCACTTTCTCACGATCTGCGTACACCGTTAACCATCCTGTTTGGCCAGGTGGAGATCCTGACGCTGGATTTAGCCAGCGAAGGCTCGCCGCATGCTACACAGGCCAGCGAAATACGCCAGCATGTGCTTAATACAACACGGTTGGTCAATAATTTGCTGGATATGGCGCGGATCCAGTCCGGCGGGTTTAATTTGAAAAAAGAGTGGTTGACGCTGGAAGAGGTGATAGGTAGCGCGCTGAAAATGCTTGAACCAGGGTTGGGGGGCAAACATATCGTGCTCTCTTTGCCCGATCCGCTGATGTTGATTCATGTTGATGGCCCGTTGTTTGAGCGCGTGCTGATAAATCTACTGGAAAACGCAGTGAAATATGCCGGTTCTGATGCAACCATCGGTATCAATGTTAAAGATTCGCCAGAGCAATTGACACTGGAGGTGTGGGATAACGGACCCGGTATCCCGGCAGGCCAGCAGCAGACCATTTTTGCTAAATTTGCCCGTGGCGTTAAAGAGTCGGCCATCCCCGGTGTTGGGCTTGGGCTGGCCATTTGCCAGGCGATTGTCGAAGTACATGGAGGAACGATTTATGCCAGCAACCGTCCGCAAGGCGGTGCGCTGTTTTGTGTTAAACTGCCACGAGAAATACCTCCACAACTGGATGACCTGGCTGAGGATTTGTGATTAGTGTCCTGATTGTCGAAGATGAACATGCTATTCGCCGTTTTCTGCGCACTGCGCTGGAAGCTGAAGGGCTGCGCGTTTATGAAGCAGAGACACTGCAACGCGGTTTGATTGAGGCCGCCACCCGTAAGCCGGATCTGGTGATCCTCGACCTGGGCCTGCCAGATGGTGATGGTATCGACTTTATTCGCGATTTGCGTCAGTGGAGCCAGATACCGGTGATAGTCCTCTCTGCACGTACAGAAGAGTCAGACAAGATTGCCGCACTGGATGCGGGGGCAGATGATTACCTAAGCAAACCTTTTGGCATCGGCGAACTGCAGGCGCGTCTGCGTGTCGCACTGCGCCGTCATGCGTCCAGCAGCCCGGGCGAACCCGTAGTCACTTTTTCGGATATACGTGTCGATCTTGCCAATCGCCGGATAGCGCGAGGCAGTGAAGAGATCCATCTGACGCCTATTGAGTTTCGCCTGTTAGCAGTACTGCTGAATAATCCAGGAAAAGTGCTGACTCAACGCCAGTTGCTAAGCCAGGTATGGGGTCCCAACGCCGTAGAACACAGCCATTACTTACGTATCTATATGGGTCATCTGCGGCAAAAACTGGAGGCTGATCCCGCCCGGCCTCGTCATCTGTTAACGGAAACCGGGATCGGTTATCGGTTTATGCTTTAGAACCGGATGGCGCTGGCCGGCAATATTAGCAGTCAGCGCCATCCGCTGGCCTGTCAGGCCTTTTTCAGCACTTCGCTGACAATCTCAACCGCTTCTTTTTCAATCTGTTTGCGATGCTCTTCACCGAGGAAGCTTTCGCAATAGATTTTATAGGCGTCTTCCGTGCCTGACGGACGGGCGGCGAACCAGCCGTTGTCGGTCATCACTTTCAGACCACCAATTGACGCGCCATTACCTGGCGCCGCGGTCAGACGCGCAGTGATGGGATCGCCTGCCAGCGTATTTGCGCTCACCATCTCTGGGGAGAGTTTCGACAGCGCAGCTTTCTGTGCAGAAGTTGCGGGAGCCTGCAAACGGTTATAGCTGGGCGCACCAAAGCGGGCTGCCAGTTCATCATAATGCTGCTGCGGATTTTTACCGGTGACAGCAGTGATCTCTGCCGCTAACAGGCAAAGGATAATGCCGTCTTTGTCCGTTGACCACGGCGTGCCGTCGAAACGCAGGAACGAAGCACCAGCACTCTCTTCACCGCCAAAACCGAAGCTGCCATCGTGCAGCCCATCAACAAACCATTTAAAACCGACAGGCACTTCCACCAGTTTGCGACCAAGATCGTTAACAACACGGTCAATCATGGCTGAGGAGACCAGCGTCTTACCGACCGCCACCTCTTTGCCCCACTGTGGACGATGCTGGAAGAGGTAGTTGATTGCTACCGCCAGATAGTGGTTCGGGTTCATCAGCCCAGCCGGAGTGACGATACCGTGCCGGTCATAATCCGGGTCATTAGCAAAGGCGAGATCGAATTTATCACGCAGCGCCAGTAACCCAGCCATCGCGCATTCAGAGGAGCAGTCCATACGGATTGCGCCATCTTTGTCGAGATGCATAAAGCGGAAAGTTTGGTCGATCTGATCGTTAACAATGGTCAGATCCAAATTGTAGTGCCTGGCAATGCGTTGCCAGTATTCGATACCGGAACCACCCAGCGGATCCACACCCAGCTTCAGGCCAGCTTTTTGAATAGCCGCCATATCAACGATATCTGCCAACCCTTCGATAAACGGCTGAACCAGATCTTTTTCCGTTACGTGACCAGAAGCCAGTGCAGCATCCAGCGAGAGACGTTTGACGCCTTTCAGCCCCTCAGCCAGCAGCGCGTTTGCTCTGTCTTCTACCACTTTTGTGACGTTGGTATCGGCCGGGCCACCGTTGGGCGGGTTGTATTTGATCCCCCCATCTTCAGGCGGATTATGTGATGGAGTAATAACGATGCCGTCAGCTTGCGCGCCGCCGTTTTTGTTATGCACCAGGATAGCGTTAGAGATGGCAGGCGTCGGCGTAAAGCCGTTATTTTCCTGCACAATCACGTCTACACCATTTGCTGTAAGCACTTCCAGCACCGAGATAAATGCCGGTTCAGAAAGCGCATGGGTGTCTTTTCCCACATAGCATGGCCCGGTAATACCGTTCTTTGCACGCTCCTCAGCAATCGCCTGAGCAATCGCCAAAATGTGCGGCTCGTTAAAGCTGTGGCGTCCTGCACTGCCACGGTGCCCCGAAGTCCCAAACTTCACTGCATGCTCCGGGTTACCGGCTTGTGGTTTCAGTACATAGTACTGCGCAGTGAGCTGGGCGACGTTAATCAAATCGCTCTGTTGTGCAGGTTGACCTGCACGCGGGTGGTTTGCCATTGCCTGGTCCTTATAATGCAAGGATTAAATTGTGCCGCAAACTTTCTCAATCAATTCCACCGGGAACTGCATTGATTGCATGATGTGTTCAATCATGCTGCATTTACGACCCGTATTGGTGTTGGTTATGACCCAGTACGGAGTGTTCGGCACCGGTTTTGGTTTAGTCTGGGTACCGTTCTGTAACAGGGTATGCTCGTTTACCGCAAAGTAGACGCGCGTACGCCCATGCAGAGACTCTGTGGACTCCGTAAATCCTTTTTCATCGAGTGAGTAGAGTGTAGACAACACCAGCAGGAAACGATTAACCGCCTTTTTCTGCTCGGCGTATTCATCAGATAGCAGCAGCTCGCGCACCGCGCGCACCTTATCTTTGGCGGTATTGGTCGCGGGTTTAACCCCTTCAACGCTAACAGTACGCGTCTCTTTGACCGGCGCGACAGAAGCGGCAGGCTGTGGCTGTGGCACGGCGGAAAATTTTAACATGCGCCGTAAAATGTCGGATGCGCTCTCACCAATATGCTTAGTGTGGCTGGCAATATAACTGTAGAGCTCATCATCAACTTCAATTGTTTTCATCTTAATCCAGTATGATTACTTATCTGAATACAAGTGTTGGGATTATAAAGTGAAATCTCAACAGCGGATAGCGTCAAACCAGGGTGGCGGCAAAAGTCAGAGTATTACTTAACCTTGCAGCCGGGAGGCAGAATGTTCACCATAATAACCTAATCCTAAAGAGTGAAAAAAAGAACTTTGCCATGAAATTGAATACGCGCGCGCAATCTGCACAACATCCGCACAACAATTCTCCAGTGATGCTCGTCCATGGCCTGTTTGGCAGCCTGGACAACCTCGGCGTGCTTGCCCGCGATCTGGTACAGGATCACGATATTCTGCAGGTCGATATGCGTAACCACGGGCTCTCTCCTCGCTCTCCTGAGATGAACTACCCTGCAATGGCGCAGGATCTACTGGACACGCTTGATGAGCACCAACTGGATAAAGTGACGCTTATCGGCCATTCCATGGGTGGCAAAGCGGTGATGGCATTGACTGCGCTGGCGCCTGAACGGATCGATCAACTGGTGGCGATAGATATCGCACCGGTGGATTATCAGGTTCGCCGTCACGATGAAATTTTCGCTGCCATTAACGCCGTGAGCGATGCACAGGCCACCACGCGCCAGCAGGCGGCCACACTGATGCGTGAACATATCGAGGAAGAGGGGGTGATTCAGTTCCTGTTGAAATCGTTTATTGACGGCAACTGGCGCTTTAACGTGCCTGTGCTGTGGGATCAATATCCACATATTGTCGGTTGGGAAGATATTCCTGCATGGGATAAACCCGCGCTCTTTATTCGCGGCGGCAACTCCCCCTATGTTACCGAACAGTATCGGGACGCCTTACTGGCACAATTTCCAAAGGCGCGTGCTCATGTGATTGCCGGAGCCGGTCACTGGGTGCATGCAGAAAAGCCAGAGGCCGTTATGCGTGCCATTCGACGCTATCTCAGTGAAAAGTGAACTGTTTAAAAAGACGGCGACCGGTCAGCACAATGCGCCCGGTCATTGGCGAGCCCGTTATGCTGATGTATGATGGCGCGCTATTCCGCCCGGGCAGCGGCCCGACAGCATTATTTCCCGTAGTATGCTTAAACCATGGCTAAAGAACAAACGGACCGTACAACCCTGGATCTGTTCGCGAATGAGCGTCGCCCGGGACGACCGAAGACTAATCCGCTTTCACGCGATGAACAGTTGCGCATCAACAAACGCAACCAGCTTAAACGCGATAAAGTTCGCGGGCTTAAACGTGTCGAATTAAAACTGAACGCAGACGCCGTGGATGCCTTAAATGAGCTGGCTGCAGCGCGCGACATGAGCCGCAGTGAACTAATCGAAGAGATGTTGCTGGCGCAGTTGAAGGCCCTGCACGGCTGACGAATCCTCCGAATAATCATCATTCTCACGCTTTGATGTGTCATACAGTGCAGTCGGAGACGATAGCGGTTTCCGCGCGCTTCTCTGTTCTGCTATCATTGCCCTTATCTGTGGGCTTAGCGCCACCACCATATCATTAAGTTTCAAGAGGTTATTTTACTCATGGCAATTACAGGCATTTTCTTCGGCAGCGACACCGGTAATACCGAAAATATCGCGAAAATGATTCAAAGTCAGCTTGGTAAAGACGTTGCCGACGTACATGACATTGCCAAAAGCAGCAAAGAAGATATCGAAGGTTATGACATCCTGCTGCTCGGCATTCCAACCTGGTATTATGGTGAAGCTCAGTGCGACTGGGATGATTTTTTCCCGACGCTGGAAGAAATTGATTTCAATGGCAAATTAGTGGCGCTGTTTGGCTGTGGCGATCAGGAAGATTACGCAGAGTATTTCTGTGATGCGCTGGGGACAATTCGCGACATTATCGAACCGCGTGGTGCGACCATTGTGGGTCACTGGCCAACTGCAGGCTACCACTTCGAAGCATCGAAGGGCCTGGCTGATGATAACCATTTTGTTGGTCTGGCTATCGACGAAGACCGTCAGCCTGAACTAACTGCCGAGCGTGTGCAGAAATGGGTGCAGCAGATACGGGAAGAACTGCACCTCGATGATATTATCAACGCCTGATTATCGCGGCGTGGCCTTGTGTCACGCCGTATTAATAGGTACAAGCAATGAAATTAATTGCTACAAATTTTTAACTTTTGCCGACATCACTGTACAATAGCTTAGTTGGGCTGGTTGAAGTTACGGACTTTGTCGACCACGCCACGTTTAATAAGCTTACTTTACTTGAGACCTTGCAGTTTTCATTCAGACATGGCAGTTCTATAATGAGACGCATTATCCCAGGTGCATTCCCTATAACTTCCTTCACGGAAGTGAATCGTATAGCAACAGGACAGATTCCGCATGACTGACAACAATACCGCATTAAAGAAGGCCGGACTGAAAGTCACGCTTCCTCGGTTAAAAATCCTGGAAGTTCTTCAGGAGCCGGATAACCATCATGTCAGTGCGGAAGATTTATACAAGCGACTGATCGACATGGGCGAAGAGATCGGGCTGGCAACGGTATACCGCGTTCTCAACCAGTTCGATGACGCCGGGATTGTGACTCGTCATAATTTTGAAGGTGGTAAGTCCGTATTTGAACTGACTCAGCAGCATCATCACGATCACCTTATCTGCCTTGATTGCGGCAAAGTGATTGAATTCAGTGATGACTCGATTGAAGCTCGCCAACGTGAAATTGCCTCCGAACATGGCATCCGTCTGACGAACCACAGCCTCTACCTGTATGGCCACTGCGCCGAAGGTGATTGCCGCGAAGATGAGCACGCTCACGACGCGAAGTAATCGTTAATACCACTGCGCCATCTGGCGCAGTGGTATTAATCAACCTGTCTCTGGTGAAAGATTATGCCTTCACCCTATCCACTCGACTAAAGCGTTTACCGTCCGGACTAACCGTCCGAACCTGTACTTCGCCACTCACCTGCGGACGTGCTTTCTCATCGTAGCGTTGCCACTGTTTACCGCCGTCAGTGGAATACTCAATAAGCATGCCAGGGAAGCTAGTATTCGCCTCTAGTTTGCCATCAATAACCCGCGCGCCAGGTACAGGCAGACGATACAGCACTCCCGCCTTATCCAGTTTCGCCAGTTCACGCTGACCTAACAAATTAGCAAATCGGCGCCAGTCTTTATCCAGCGCTTTTACATCCACCAGATGTGTTTCGCCGCCTTTATACTCTTGCCCCGCTTTGTAATCCTGCTCCCAAACCGCGCGATGCCAGGCGCGCTCAGCAACGGATACCATGCGTGGATAGATCATGTACTCCATCTGCTGATCCGTACGCACAACTTCGCTCCACAGTTGTGCAGAGAGTCCATACGCGCCCGGCCACGCTTTATCTGATTTGGCAGTAAATGGATTGCCATCACGATCCAGCGAGGTTTCTGCGTTTTGCGGCATATTGTCCGGGGCGAAACTAAAGATCTTACGCTCATCGCTAAAGCGGGTTCCCCAGTAGTAACCGCTCTCTGCCGGGTGTACTTCATTTGGGAAATCAAGGTAGAGGTAATCCGGGTTAGACACCACCACGCGGAAGCCCTTATTCGCCCAGTCGTTGACTGAATCAAAACCGCCCCAGTAGAGGGTATCCCAGAAGTTCACGTTAACATGATCGGTAGCAAAGACAGAGGCGTCTTTGGCATCTTTCAGGCCATCCTGCCAGGCCTGCATGGAGTTGATACCATGCGCTTTTACCAGCTTGCTAACCTCTACACCAAAGTAGCTGGATAGATGTTCAACATCGGCAACTTTACCTGCTTCGATCATCGCCTGGCACACCTGCGATTTTGCCCACGGCTTATCTTGCTGGCTTTGATCGATAATTCCCTTACCCGCTTCTGGATTTTTCTGGTCAGTGTAACCCGCGCCTAAATAGATATTTTTCGCCTCGTCACCGCCGAAGTGCCAGGTCGTCAGCGGCAAGCCTGCTTCTTTATGCATTTGCTGAATTTCGCCGATCACCTTATCAACAAAGTTGCGCGAAGAGTCGAGGCAAGGGTTCAGATAGCCTGTGCGATTATAGAACTGCACACCAGTGGTGTTTGAAGTATCAGAGGGATCGAGCAGGCGGAACTGGTTAGCTTCTTGCTCTTTACCCTCTTTCATCAGCCGATCGTAGCGCGCCTCCATGGAGATCACCGCTGCCCGCGCGTGGGCTGGCATATCTATCTCTGGAATGACTTCAATCTGCCGCGCTTTGGCGTATTTAAGGATCTCGATGTAATCCGCACGGGTAAAGAAACCGCTGCCATTGTTATTACTATCCGGGCCAGAACCCAGCTGCGGCAGCAGACACGTTTTCTCACTCAGATCGTGGCAACGCTTACTGCCAATATCAGTTAGCTCCGGTAACCCCGGAATTTCGATCCGCCAGCCTTCATCGTCGCTAAGATGAAAGTGGAATTTATTCAGCTTGTAGGCGGACATTTGATCCAGCAGGCGCAACACCGCCTCTTTACTGTGGAAGTTGCGACCAACATCCAGTTGGATCCCGCGATAGTCAAAACGCGGCGCATCCTTCGCTTCCAGCGTCGCTATCTTCATTTCACCTTGCGTTGGTACCAGCGACAGAATAGATTGCAGGCCATAGAATACCCCCGCCCGATCATAACCCGTCACTACCGCCTCTTGCGCATCGACACGTAATTGATACGCACCAGAAATCGCCTCATCACCGGCAAATCTCTCACTATCAATAACGGTGCGAATGGGGTAACTGCCCTCTTTCACGCCCAGCAAGGCAAAACGGGATTGAATAGCTTGTTGCGCATCGCCTGGCAACGCGGTGAGATCCAGTTTCACCCCCTGGCGTAGATCCACATCCTGTTTGTGAATTTTTACTTCCAGCGGTGTAGGGACAATCTGACCACGTAGTGATTGCAGATTGAGCGCCTTCACATCACTGTTTTTTTCGAAGCGTGCTTCTGCGGTCATCAGTATGTTTTTGTCATCTGGCGTGCGTTTCCACTGATCGCCGATGGGGGAAACAAACTGCGAGAGATCTTCGGTATCGGTGTTGGCAATCACTTTGGCCGTTGCGCCTTCTGCAGTCACATACCAGCGCGGCAGCACATCAGTAACAAACAGTTGCCAATATTCGTTAACAATAGGGATATCGACTGACTGTTTGGCCGGGAAACCAGTAAATTTTTCTGTCGGCTCCAGCTTATGTAAATCGCCCATAATATGCGTGACTTTAAACTGGTCGTTTGCCACTTCAAGAATCGGGCGAATACTGTGGAAATAGATCGCCCACTCTTTATCCGTTACGGCTTCACCGTTATTCGTCAGCGTCACCACCGCTTTATTACAGGATGCCCAGTCAGCGCCCAACTTTGCACAATCGACACCATGTTGTGCAGCAAAGTTATCTTTAATGGCGTAGTTCAACGTAAATTTACTAATAGCATCGACACTGCTTTGATTAGCTAACGCGGCACTGCTGCCCAGAGCGGCCAGCATGGTTGTGGCTAAGATGCTTAAACGTGCTGTTTTCATTCTTTATTCCTTTTATTTTGGCGGAACGCGTCCGCCAAAAAATCAGAAGATAGTGAACGGAGCGATAACCATAAATTTCACGTCACGCTCATCCTGGAAGATATTGCCATAACCTCCGCCCCAGCTCGGGATATCAGAGTGGTTGTCATATTGCGTGAAGTGTAATTTGAACATTGTCCCTTTCGCCCTGCCCTCCTGGACGGTGTAGCTGGCATCCAGGCTGTAGGCTGACTCTTTCAGGCGATAATTTGCATCGTAAAATCCGTCTGTTGTCGGAACGTCGCTGGGTTTTGCATCCCAGGCATAGACATATGAGGCACCGACCGCCCAGCCAGGCAGATCCCAGTTCGCCAGGTCATACATCGCACCGAAGAAGACCGCTTTTTCACCGTTAGCATTGAAGTCCGAACGGTTATCCCACCAGATATCCAGCCGACCATTTGATGAAGCGTAGGTTGGTGTCATACGTTGCAGGAAGTAACCCTGGCGCCCATCGGCTTTAACCCATGTACCTTCAAGACGTAAATCGACCTGACCGATTTTGTAGCCAAAGGTCAGCGCCTGTAACCAGGCCGTGCCGTCATAAATATCGTTTTCGCCGCCGCTGACCTTATCGCGCGCACCATAGAACTGATAGCTGGTGCTCAGTGGGTTGTTCATAAGGTCAAATTTGTAGCTGGCTTTAGCAAAATATTGGTCGACGTATCCTTCAGCCTGACCAAACGCCGCTTCCAGCACCAGGTCATTTTTGAAGTCATATTTCGCGCCAAGGGAGTGGAGGTAGTCGACTTTGGTCTTTTTATCGTTCTGGTAGAACTTATCCATTTCAATATGCCAGGGCGCTTTATATTCGTTGGTCCACATCCAGGAGAAGCTCAGCGCCCCCGCATCACCATAGTCAAAGTTTGCCCCGACTTCCGCCCCCTGGTAGGTACCCGGCATAAAGCTCCAGTGCGGCGCGAGCAAAGTCTGCCCGGTCGGCTGGATATAACCCGCACGCGCCCATACCGGACCGTATTTGAATTTCGCTGCCGCTTTATACAAGCTCACGCCGCTCTTATCGCCCGAATAATCTTCTGAGTAAGCTTTGTTGCTTGATGAAAAGGCAATCTCATTGGGATGAGCACTGTCAGCATTTTCCGCCATCTCTATGGCTGTAAAAGCGGCAATATCAAGCCCAAACATGTCTGCTGCGTAACCGGACTGGAAATCGAGGTTGGCATTCCACGTGGCGTGGTTAAGGTTGGTTTTATATTTATCATCAGCAACATCTTTGCGGTCACGCTCGCGCTGCCAGTAATAGATGCCGCCAGTGAGCGTGGAATCATCGATAAAACCTGCGGCATGAGCCTGTGGTGTCACAATCCAACTCGACATTGCCGTGACTCCAGCGATAGCCAGTGCCAGCGTACTACGTTTGCCACTAAACGTAAGCATGAGAGATTCCTTATAGAGGTAGAAAAATCGCCGAAAATAGCGACAAAAAACCGCAAGAAAGCGTGTGTAGCTCAAATGCCACCGAGCCAGCTACGGGCTAAAGACTATTTTTCGCGACGCGAATTATCAATGCTTTTAAGTAGGCAAAATGCAGGATTATGACGAAGTGCACATAATTAGTAGTGTTTTGTAACAAATGTCAGGAATTAACAATTACGTATTAAATCATTTGATATAAAAGGTTTTTATCTAAAACAGCACTAATTGAGCATTTTTTATCTATAACAGTTCGTTTTTTGGCACAAAAAAAGTAGCACTACATTGACATATTAATTCGCGACGCGAAAGAAAGTGGAGAATAAGCGTTGAGAGAAAAGCAAAAAAAAACGCCGCAGAGTGCGGCGTTTGGGGAGTGTTGGTAGAGAGTTATTCGCCGATCTTCGCCCAGGTATCGCGCAGACCAACGGTGCGATTGAACACCAGTTTGTCAGCACTTGCATGGCGGCTATCGAGGCAGAAGTAACCTTCACGCTCAAACTGATAAGCTTTGCCAGCTTGCGCACCTTGCAGCGACGGCTCCGCATAACCCTGTTTGATCACCAACGATTCGGGATTGAGGGTGGTAAGGAAATCTTCTGCTGCGCCTGGGTTCGGCACGCTAAACAGACGATCATAGAGGCGGATTTCCACCGGCAGCGCATGTTCAGCGCTTACCCAGTGAATAACACCTTTCACTTTGCGGCCGTCTGCCGGATCCTTGCTCAGCGTATCGGCATCATAGGTGCAATAGATGGTCGTAATCTGACCTTCTGCATCTTTCTCTACGCGTTCGGCTTTAATCACATAAGCGTTGCGCAGACGCACCTCTTTGCCCAGCACCAGGCGTTTATATTGCTTGTTAGCTTCTTCGCGGAAGTCTGCGCGATCGATCCAGATCTCGCCGCTAAAAGGTACTTTACGGCTGCCCATTTCAGGCTTATTAGGATGGTTCGGCATAGTGACGATTTCGCTGCTGTCCTGCGGATAGTTTTCGATAACCAACTTCACCGGATCGATAACTGCCATCGCACGCGGCGCGTTTTCGTTCAGATCTTCACGAATACAGGACTCAAGCGAGGCCATCTCAATGGTGTTGTCTTGTTTAGTCACACCAATGCGTTTGCAGAACTCGCGGATAGATGCGGCGGTATAACCACGGCGGCGCAGCCCCGAAATAGTCGGCATGCGCGGGTCATCCCACCCTTCAACGTGCTTGTCAGTCACCAGCAAGTTCAGTTTACGCTTGGACATGACCGTGTACTCCAGGTTCAGACGCGAAAACTCATACTGACGCGGGTGAACCGGGATGGTGATGTTATCCAGCACCCAATCGTAAAGACGACGGTTGTCCTGGAACTCCAGCGTACACAGGGAGTGCGTAATGCCTTCCAGCGCATCGCTGATGCAGTGAGTGAAGTCGTACATCGGATAGATGCACCACTTATTGCCGGTCTGGTGATGCTCAGCGAATTTAATCCGATACAGCACCGGATCGCGCATCACAATAAAGGGCGAGGCCATATCGATTTTTGCACGCAGGCAGGCTTTACCCTCTTCAAAACCACCGCTACGCATTTTTTCGAACAGCGCAAGGTTCTCTTCCACACTGCGATCGCGGAATGGGCTATTTTTACCCGGCTGAGTCAGCGTACCGCGGTATTCACGGATCTGCTCGGCAGAAAGCTCATCAACATAGGCCAGGCCTTTGTTGATTAACTCAATGGCATAGTGATAAAGCTGATCGAAGTAATCAGAAGAGTAGCAAATATCGCCAGACCAGTTGAAGCCCAACCACTGCACATCATTTTTAATCGACTCAACGTATTCAATGTCTTCTTTCACCGGGTTGGTGTCATCGAAACGCAGATTGCACTGCCCCTGGTAATCCTGGGCAATACCAAAGTTCAGGCAGATAGATTTCGCATGGCCAATGTGCAGATAACCATTCGGCTCAGGCGGAAAACGGGTATGGACTGTGGTGTGCTTACCACTTGCCAGATCTTCATCAATGATCTGGCGAATAAAGTTAGTCGGGCGGGCTTCAGCCTCACTCATCGTGGGTTCCTCAAAGCGTAACAACGTATAACGGCGTATGATCTAATAAGCAGCGACAGGAAACAACCTTTACTTATACAAATCAGCCCTCACGGCAGAAAGATCCCCTGTTCTACCGCTAGCTCAGTAAAAGATTGCCTGATTATGAGATGAAAAAAAGCGGCGGAGTCTCCCCCGCCGCTTAAGGCATTAATGCATACTCAGGAATGCTTACTTGCCTTTAATCTCGTACAGCGGCGTGACCCCTGCGACCACTTGCCCCTGCGCTTTCATCACCAGACCTGAGAAGTCATCAATATTGCTGACCACAACCGGGCTAATCATTGAGCGGGCATTGGCGTTGAGATAATCCAGATCCATTTCGAGGATTGGCTGTCCGGCGCTAACCACTGCCCCCTCTTCAACCAGTCGGGTAAAGCCCTGGCCACCAAGCGCAACAGTATCGATGCCCATATGAACCACGATTTCCGCCCCGTTATCGGTTTCCAGGCAAAACGCGTGGTTTGTATTGAAAATCTTCACAATGGTGCCGGCTGTCGGAGATACAACCATTTTTTCCGTCGGTATTACTGCCACGCCATCGCCGACAGCTTTACTGGCGAATGCTTCATCAGGCACCTGGTCCAGCGCCACCACTTCACCCGTTACCGGGGAAAACACCTCAGCGATAACGCTCGCGTTACTGACCGCCTGCGGTTTTGCACTCTGCACCGGCGCAGCAGCTGGCGTCGCCCCTGCAGCGGCAGGTACATCCCCAGCCGTTTTCATCGCGTTAGCGATTTTTTCTGCCACAAAACCAACAATAATCTGCACGCTGGTTTTGTTCAGACGAATCACTCCGGTCGCGCCAAGGCGTTTTGCCAGCGCTTCGTTAACCAGGGAGGAATCTTTTACGTTCAGACGCAGACGCGTAATGCAGGCATCAATACCGGTCAGGTTTGCAGAACCACCCACAGCGGCAATGTACTGACGCGCCAGACCGCTAACATCCTGCTCGGTGCTGCTGCTAACATTCACATCCTGACCATCACTTTCGTCACCCGCAACCGCCAGCTCACGACCCGGCGTCAGCATGTTGAATTTGGTAATGGCGAAACGGAACACGACGTAGTAGATAACAAAGAAGACCAGCCCTTGCGGGATCAGCATCCACCAATGGGTAGCCAGCGGGTTACGGGACGACAGCACCATATCCACCAACCCGGCGCTAAAACCAAAGCCAGCAATCCACTGCATAGTCGCAGCGATATAAACAGAAATACCGGTCAGCACCGCATGGATGAAATAGAGCACCGGTGCCACAAACATAAAGGAGAATTCCAGCGGCTCAGTAATGCCGGTGAAGAAGGCGGCAAATGCGCCCGCCATCATAATACCCAGCACCTTGGCTTTATTTTCCGGACGTGCGCAGTGATAAATCGCCAACGCAGCACCTGGTAAACCGAACATCATGATCGGGAAGAAGCCAGCCTGATAGCGACCGGTAATACCGACTATTGCTTTACCCGCTTCAATAGACTGAGCACCGCCCAGGAAGTTAGGAATATCGTTAATACCCGCCACGTCGAACCAGAACACAGAGTTCAGTGCGTGATGCAGGCCAACCGGGATAAGCAGACGGTTGAAGAAGGCGTAGACACCCGCGCCGACAGAACCGAGTTTCTGGATATGTTCGCCAAAGCCGACCAGGCCACTAAACACTACCGGCCAGATAAACATCATGATGAAAGCAACGACGATCATCACGAAAGAGGTCAGGATCGGCACCAGACGACGACCACTAAAGAAGGAGAGCGCTTTTGGCAACTCAACATTGCTGAAACGGTTATAAAGCTCAGCAGCAATGATCCCCACCATAATACCGACAAACTGGTTTTTAATTTTACCAAATGCAGCAGGCACCTGGTCGGCGGGGATCTTTTGGATCATCGCCACTGCGGCTGGCGAACAGAGCGTCGTCAACACTAAAAAACCAACGAAGCCAGCAAGTGCCGCCGCACCGTCTTTATCTTTCGACATACCATAAGCGACACCCACCGCGAACAGCACGCCCATGTTATCGATAATTGCCGAACCAGATTGAATGAAGAATGCCGCCAGCGCGTTTTCACCGCCCCAGCCAACCGGGTCAATCCAGTAGCCAACCCCCATCAGTATTGCCGCCGCTGGCAGCGTGGCGACGGGCACCATTAGCGCGCGGCCAATCTTTTGCAGATAACCTAAAATACTCACTTTTATTCCCCCTATGAACCCGCATGAGTCCACTGAAACAGTCGTTTTTTTATTGTGTAACTAACCCGGAAAGCACGGCTATTTATTCACTACAGCCAAAGTGTGTGGAAAATTAATTCGCTTCGCAAATTAAACGCACCTTTTTTGTGATAATAATCACTAAGTATCGTTAGTCTCCTTCCTTTTTACTGGCAAACTGCGAAAACTTATTTTATGATTAAAAATATCAAGGCGAATTGCGGCCATTTCTGTCATGTATTCGGGTTATGCTCAATATTGTCCCCCGCGCACTTCGCCAACTTCTTCGTTAATTTTTAGAGGTGAACAATGAGACTGATCCCCCTGGCGACGGCTGAACAAGTCGGTAAATGGGCTGCCCGCCATATCGTTAACCGCATCAATGCTTTCAAACCTACTGCAGATCGCCCGTTTGTTCTGGGTCTGCCCACGGGTGGAACACCGCTTACTGCCTATAAAGCATTAGTTGAAATGCACAAAGCGGGCCAGGTTAGCTTCAAGCATGTGGTCACTTTCAACATGGATGAGTATGTAGGGCTGCCTAAAGATCATCCTGAAAGCTATCACAGCTTTATGCACCGCAATTTCTTTGATCACGTTGATATTCCGGCCGAAAACATTAACCTGCTGGATGGCAATGCGCCAGATATTGACGCAGAATGCCGTCGTTACGAAGAAAAAATTCGCTCTTACGGTAAAATTCACCTCTTTATGGGTGGTGTGGGTAATGATGGCCATATTGCCTTCAACGAACCGGCCTCTTCGCTGGCCTCCCGCACCCGTATTAAAACCCTGACTCATGATACGCGTATCGCCAACTCCCGCTTCTTTGACGGCGATGTAAACCAGGTTCCGAAATATGCCCTGACCGTGGGCGTAGGTACTCTGCTCGATGCTGAAGAAGTGATGATTCTGGTACTGGGCAATGTAAAAGCTCAGGCGCTGCAAGCTGCTGTTGAAGGCAACGTTAACCATATGTGGACCATTAGCTGCCTGCAACTTCACCCGAAAGCGGTGATCGTATGCGATGAGCCTTCCACGATGGAGTTGAAAGTGAAAACGCTCAAATACTTCAACGAGTTAGAAGCAGAAAACATCAAAGGTCTGTAAGATAAGTTAACGCTCCGTACGCAGGCTGCGACGGAGCGGCACGTATTCGTTTACCGGGGGTAGTTATGTATGCTTTAACCCATTGCCGGATCTTCACCGGCCATGAAATTTTAGAAGACCATGCGCTTGTGGTCGCCAATGGCTTGATCGAAAAACTCTGCCCACAGAGCGAACTTTCGCCAGCATTAGAACAGCGCTCACTGAATGGCGCCCTTCTTGCCCCCGGCTTTATTGATGTACAGCTAAACGGCTGCGGTGGCGTGCAGTTCAATGACACCCCAGAGGCGGTAAGCGTAGAGACGCTGGAAATTATGCAGCAAGCGAACGAGAAATCGGGCTGCACCAGCTTTCTGCCTACGCTTATCACCTCCAGCGATGAATTAATGAAACAGGGCGTGCAGGTTATGCGCGACTACCTGGCGAAGCATCCAAATCAGGCACTGGGCCTGCATCTGGAAGGGCCATGGTTGAATATCGTCAAGAAAGGCACCCACAACCCGGCATATATACGTAAACCCGACCAGGCGCTGGTAGATTTTCTTTGCCAGAATGCAGATGTGATCACAAAAGTGACGCTGGCCCCGGAAGTCGCCGGTGTCGAGGTGATTCGCCAGTTGGCAAATGCGGGGATTGTCGTTTCCGCAGGCCACTCAAACGCCACGCTGAAGGAGGCGAAAGCGGGATTCCGTGCCGGGATCACCTTCGCTACCCACCTCTATAACGCCATGCCGTATATTACCGGGCGCGAGCCTGGCCTGGCGGGTGCAGTGCTTGATGATGCCGATGTTTATTGCGGAGTTATTGCAGATGGACTGCACGTCGATTACGTTAATATTCGCAACGCCAAGCGTCTGAAAGGCGAAAAACTTTGCCTGGTAACCGATGCAACGGCTCCCGCAGGGGCGAATATTGATCAGTTCATTTTTGCTGGTAAAACAATATACTACCGTAATGGGTTGTGTGTGGACGAAAATGGAACGCTGAGCGGTTCAGCTCTGACCATGATCGAAGGGGTGCGTAACCTGGTTGAGCATGTGGGCATTGCGCTCGACGAAGCGCTGCGTATGGCAACGCTCTACCCTGCCCGCGCAATCGGTGTTGACCACCAGCTTGGTAGTCTTGCTGCCGGTAAGGTTGCCAACCTGACGGCGTTCACACGCGATTATAAAATCATCAAGACCATCGTTAATGGTAACGAGGTCGTTACTGAGTAAATAAAAAGTATGACATCAGGCGGACAAGCTCAAATTGGTAATGTTGACCTCGTAAAACAGCTTAACAGCGCGGCGGTCTACCGCCTGATTGACCAACATGGCCCTATTTCGCGCATCCAGATTGCCGAACAAAGCCAGCTTGCACCTGCCAGCGTAACGAAAATTACGCGTCAGCTTATTGAACGCGGGTTGATCAAAGAAGTTGATCAGCAGGCCTCCACCGGGGGCCGCCGCGCTATCTCCATCGTCACCGAAACCCGCAATTTCCAGGCCATTGGCGTACGCCTCGGGCGCTACGACACCACTCTGACCCTGTACGATCTGAGCAGTAAAGTGCTGGCTGAAGAGCACTACCCGCTGCCTGAGCGCACCCAGGAGACTCTGGAACACGCTCTACTCAATACGATTAGCCTCTTTATTGACACCTGCCAGCGTAGAATCCGTGAACTCATCGCCATTTCCGTTATCTTGCCGGGGTTAGTGGATCCAGAAACCGGCGTTATTCGCTATATGCCCCACATTGCTGTCGAAAACTGGGGGCTGGTAGAGGCGCTGAAAAAACGTTTCAAATTAACGTGTTTCGTTGGTCATGATATCCGCAGCCTGGCGCTGGCTGAGCACTATTTTGGGGCAAGCCAGGATAGTGAAGACTCTATTCTGGTGCGTGTTCATCGTGGGACAGGGGCGGGTATAATCTCTAATGGGCGTATTTTTATTGGTCGTAACGGTAACGTCGGTGAAATTGGTCATATTCAGGTGGAGCCGCTAGGCGAGCGCTGCCACTGTGGCAATTTTGGCTGTCTGGAAACCATCGCCGCGAATGCTGCCATTGAACAGCGGGTGCGTCATCTTCTGGAACAGGGGCATCAGAGCCGCCTTACGCTAAGTGACTGCTCGATAAAAGCCATTTGCAAAGCCGCCAATAAAGGTGACGCGCTGGCTTGTGAAGTCATTGAGCATGTTGGTCGCCATCTTGGCAAAACCATCGCCATCGCCATTAACCTATTTAACCCGCAAAAAATTGTTGTTGCCGGGGAAATAGTCGAAGCAGAGAAAGTGCTGCTGCCTGCTATTGAAGCCTGCATCAATACGCAGTCGTTAAAGGCGTTTCGCAAAAACCTGCCTGTAGTACGCTCGGCTCTCGATCATCGTTCCGCCATTGGCGCTTTTGCACTGGTTAAGCGTGCCATGCTTAACGGAATGCTGTTGCAGCGCTTGCTGGAAAGCTAACAGAGTTTATTGTTAACACCTCTTTTTTTATCCGGACAGTCTATGACTATTAAGAATGTAATCTGCGATATCGACGGCGTGCTGATGCACGATAATGTAGCCGTTCCGGGCGCAGCGGAATTTATCACGCGTATCCTTGAGAAAGAGATGCCATTGGTATTGCTGACTAACTTCCCTTCGCAGACAGGTCAGGACCTGGCAAACCGCTTTGCTTCAGCAGGGATTGATGTGCCCGCCAGTGTTTTTTATACCTCAGCAATGGCAACAGCCGATTTTCTCAAACGCCAGGAGGGGAAAAAAGCCTATGTCGTTGGGGAAGGCGCGTTGATTCACGAGCTATATAAAGCTGGATTCACCATTACGGATATCAATCCTGACTTCGTGATTGTTGGCGAAACCCGCTCCTATAATTGGGAAATGATGCACAGAGCCGCCTTTTTTGTAGCGAATGGCGCGCGTTTTATTGCCACCAACCCGGACACCCATGGTCGCGGTTTCTATCCTGCCTGTGGCGCACTCTGTGCCGGTATAGAAAAAATCTCTGGTCGCCAGCCTTTTTATGTCGGTAAACCCAGCCCGTGGATTATCCGCGCGGCACTTAATACGATGCAGGCGCACTCGGAACATACCGTGATTGTCGGCGATAATCTGCGTACCGATATTCTGGCCGGGTTCCAGGCTGGTCTTGAAACCATCCTCGTGCTTTCAGGCGTATCGCGCATTGACGATATTGACGCCATGCCATTCCGCCCCTCATGGATTTATCCTTCGGTGGCAGAAATTGACGTGTTTTAAACCTCTGGATAACACCTGATACAACAAACCGCATCTTCGGATGCGTTTTTTATTGCCGAAAAATACAAAAAATGAAAATTCAATAAAAACGCCAATATTTTGCTGAATCAACAACAATACAGACCATAACACTCTCATTTTTTATAATTCGATAATCATCATTGCACTTTTTGCTTTTACAGTGGCAAAAGGCTTGCGCAGCACGGCTCTTTTGCGGCATTTTGACTACCAGCACACAACAAAGCACAGCCCTGACGGCTAACGGAGAACTCTATGTGTTCAATTTTTGGCGTACTGGATATTAAAACCGACGCAACAGAATTACGTAAAAAAGCGCTGGAATTATCCCGCCTGATGCGCCATCGCGGCCCGGACTGGTCCGGTGTTTACGCCAGCGATAAAGCCATTCTTGCCCATGAACGTCTCTCTATTGTTGACGTTAATGCCGGTGCTCAGCCGCTCTATAACGAGGAAAAAACCCATGCGCTGGCCGTCAACGGTGAAATCTATAACCACCAGGCCCTGCGCGCTGAATATGGCGATCGTTACGCCTTCCAGACCGGTTCAGATTGCGAAGTGATCCTCGCGCTATATCAGGAAAAGGGGCCGGAGTTCCTTGATGACTTACAGGGAATGTTTGCCTTCGTTCTCTATGACAGTGAACAGGATGCGTATCTGATTGGTCGTGATCATATTGGTATCATTCCGCTGTATATGGGGCATGACGAACATGGCAACTTCTATGTCGCTTCAGAGATGAAAGCACTGGTGCCGGTGTGCCGCACAATAAAAGAGTTCCCGGCAGGCAGTTTCCTGTGGAGCAAAGATGGCGAAATCCGCTCTTATTATCAGCGCGACTGGTTTGAATATGATGCCGTTAAAGACAACGTCACCGATAAAGCCGAACTGCGCCAGGCGCTGGAAGAAGCGGTAAAAAGCCACCTGATGTCAGATGTGCCCTACGGCGTACTGCTTTCTGGCGGTCTGGACTCTTCTGTTATTTCCGCGATCACCAAAAAATTTGCCGCTCGGCGTGTTGAGGATCAGGAGCGCTCAGAGGCCTGGTGGCCTCAGTTGCACTCTTTTGCCGTTGGATTGAAAGGCGCGCCTGACCTGAAGGCCGCACAGGAAGTCGCTAACCACCTCGGCACGGTGCATCATGAGATTCACTTTACTGTGCAGGAAGGTCTGGATGCTATTCGCGATGTGATTTATCACATTGAAACCTATGATGTGACAACCATTCGTGCCTCAACGCCGATGTACCTGATGTCGCGTAAGATCAAAGCGATGGGCATCAAAATGGTGCTATCAGGCGAAGGCTCTGATGAGGTGTTTGGCGGTTATCTCTACTTCCATAAAGCGCCAGATGCGAAAGAGTTGCATGAAGAGACTGTCCGTAAATTGCAGGCACTGCATATGTTCGACTGCGCGCGGGCAAACAAAGCGATGTCAGCCTGGGGGGTGGAAGCACGAGTTCCTTTCCTGGATAAGAAATTCCTTGATGTCGCGATGCGTATCAACCCGCAGGATAAGATGTGCGGCAACGGCAAAATGGAGAAACATATTCTGCGCGAATGTTTTGAGGCCTACCTGCCGGCAAGCGTGGCATGGCGGCAGAAAGAGCAGTTCTCTGATGGCGTCGGCTACAGTTGGATCGACACGCTGAAAGAAGTCGCGGCCCAGCAGGTTACCGACCAGCAACTTGCGACTGCCAGCTATCGCTTCCCATACAATACGCCGGCGTCAAAAGAGGCCTATCTGTATCGCGAAATTTTTGAAGAATTATTCCCGGTGCCAAGCGCGGCAGAGTGCGTACCGGGTGGTCCATCGGTCGCTTGTTCCTCGGCGAAAGCGTTTGAGTGGGATGAAGCATTCAAAACCATGAACGATCCTTCTGGTCGTGCAGTGGGTATCCACCAGTCCGCTTATTAATAGTTTAGATAACATCTGACAGGCTCTGCGGAGCCTGTCTTTTTTTGTGTACCTGATTTTGTGGACAAAATCGGGAGTTGTTGAATTATGCGGCATGCTGTTCGCAACCTAACCAAACAGTCACATTCCGGCAATTTTCGATGAAAAAGGTGTTGACGCTGTAAAGCCCAATACGCATAATGCGCCCCGCAACGCCAATAAGGTAGCGCGAAAAAGATGGCTACGTAGCTCAGCTGGTTAGAGCACAGCACTCATAATGCTGGGGTCACAGGTTCGATTCCCGTCGTAGCCACCATCTTTTTGCGGGAGTGGCGAAATTGGTAGACGCACCAGATTTAGGTTCTGGCGCCGCAAGGTGTGCGAGTTCAAGTCTCGCCTCCCGCACCATTCCAGAAAAGCGTTGCACGGATGGGGTATCGCCAAGCGGTAAGGCACCGGTTTTTGATACCGGCATTCCCTGGTTCGAATCCAGGTACCCCAGCCATCTCTTTTCGACTCTTGCGTCTCATCGCGTTAGTCGTTGGGGTATCGCCAAGCGGTAAGGCACCGGTTTTTGATACCGGCATTCCCTGGTTCGAATCCAGGTACCCCAGCCAGTCGAAGGCTGGCTAGCAGTATAACTTGGCTACGTAGCTCAGCTGGTTAGAGCACAGCACTCATAATGCTGGGGTCACAGGTTCGATTCCCGTCGTAGCCACCATACAAATGTTTCAACGCTCTTTAGCGGTGAAGCTTAAAAAGATTTGTTGGGGTATCGCCAAGCGGTAAGGCAGTGGATTCTGATTCCACCATTCCGAGGTTCGAATCCTCGTACCCCAGCCATCTCAAAGACATTTGCTTATGCGAAGAGTCTATTGGGGTATCGCCAAGCGGTAAGGCAGTGGATTCTGATTCCACCATTCCGAGGTTCGAATCCTCGTACCCCAGCCATAAAACAAAAAAGCTCGCTTCGGCGGGCTTTTTTGTTTTGGTCACTCGGGCCGTAGACAGCGGGTATCAACATGGATACCCGCGATTCTTTTATAAGCCCAGGGCGTACTTCAGCGCCTGCCGTTTCAGTACACCGGCGCGTTCCGCCGCCATCAGGCCAATATTGCGCAACAGGCGAACCGGCCCCAAATCGTTACTAAAACCAGCATAGAAGAGATCCATACCGCTTTGCATAATGAAGTTGTCCGCCATCCTGCGCGCCTGGTAACGTTTGAGCACCTGATGGCTGGCCCAGGCCTCGCCATGAGTGCGCGCCCGAGTTAATACATCAAGCAACGCGTCGACATCGCGATACCCCAGGTTTACCCCTTGTCCTGCCAGCGGATGGATGGTGTGCGCTGCATCGCCCACCAACGCCAGGCCTGGGCGGACATATTGCAGAGCATGGCGACGGGTTAATGGAAATGCTGCCGCCGCAACCGGCCTGACGCGCCCAAGACGAGCCGGGAAGTGGCGGGCAATTTCAACCTCCAGTTGCGTCATGCTCAGCGCCTGCAACTGGCGAATGCGGGCTGGCGTGTCATACCACACCAGCGAAGCCCAATGATCAAAGAGCGGTAAAAAAGCATGCGGCCCATTAGGGGTAAACTGCTGCCAGGTGCTATCCCCCGCTTCCCCTGCGCATTCAACGGTAATCAACATACAGGACTGCTGATAGTGCCAGGCGTGAATGCCAATTCCGGCAGCCTGCCGCACCCGTGAATTGGCCCCATCTGCGCCAATCACGAGCTTCGCGGCCAGTATCTCGCCATCTTCAAAGGTCAATTCGTGATAATCCGCCAGCACATGCAGCTCACGTAGCGCGGCAGGGGTGCGCAGCGTCACTTTCGAGTTCGCCTCAAGCGCTTCCCATAGCGCACGTTGCAGAACATTATTCTCCACCATATAGCCAAGTAGTGGGAGCTTTAACTCTCTGGCATCAAATACCACATGCGCATTTTCCCACTCCCAGGTCTCTAATCGTCGGTACGGGTGGCAGCGCATTTTTTGCACCGCTTCCCAGACACCCAACCCGCGCAGAAGTGCAACAGATGCGGCGCTAATAGCAGAAATCCGCACATCCGGCTGTGCAGTGGCATCAAAAGCTGGCGGTGCATGCTGCTCAATTACCGTCACGGCAAAACCATGTTGCGCCAGCCCTAATGCCAGTGCCCCGCCGACCATACCGCCGCCGACAACCGCGACCTCAGTGGATTGATTTGTCATGGCTAAATATCCTTAAGCAAGAGTCTCTCAAGTTTACCGGATTTTTCACATTTTGAGTCTGCGAAGCGTCATACTGGTCAGCACGCGACCAAAGCATTACAATACGCGCCCTGCAATCCTGACTTATACCCTTTATACCTGGGGTATACGAACTTTAAGCAAGAGCAAGTCGATGACCAAAAAACTCCATATTAAAACCTGGGGCTGTCAGATGAACGAGTACGATTCATCGAAGATGGCCGATCTGCTGGATGCCACGCACGGCTATCAACTGACCGAAGTGGCGGAAGAGGCGGATGTGCTGCTGCTTAATACCTGCTCAATCCGCGAGAAGGCTCAGGAAAAAGTATTCCATCAGCTAGGCCGCTGGCGGCTGCTGAAAGAGAAAAATCCCGATCTGATTATTGGGGTCGGTGGTTGTGTGGCCTCGCAGGAAGGCGACCATATCCGCCAACGTGCTAACTATGTCGATATTATTTTCGGGCCGCAAACCCTGCATCGCCTGCCTGAAATGATTAACTCCGTTCGCGGCGATCGTAGCCCGGTGGTGGATATCAGCTTCCCGGAGATCGAAAAATTTGACCGTCTGCCGGAACCCCGTGCCGAAGGGCCGACAGCGTTCGTCTCAATTATGGAAGGCTGCAACAAATACTGTACTTACTGCGTGGTGCCTTACACCCGTGGTGAAGAGGTAAGCCGCCCATGTGACGATATTCTGTTTGAGATAGCCCAACTGGCAGCGCAGGGTGTCCGTGAAGTCAACTTGCTGGGGCAGAACGTTAATGCCTGGCGTGGTGCTAATTTCGACGGCAGCACTGGCACTTTTGCCGAACTGCTACGTCTGGTGGCAGCCATCGACGGTATTGACCGTATCCGCTTCACCACCAGCCATCCGATCGAATTCACTGACGATATCATCGAGGTCTACCGCGACACGCCGGAGCTGGTAAGCTTCCTGCACCTGCCAGTACAAAGCGGCTCCGATCGCATTCTGAACCTGATGAGCCGCACGCATACGACGCTGGAATATAAAGCCATTATTCGTAAGCTGCGTGCTGCACGCCCGGATATTCAGATTAGCTCTGACTTTATCGTTGGTTTCCCAGGCGAAACTACCGAAGATTTCGAAAAAACGATGAAGCTGATTGCCGATGTTAATTTCGATATGAGCTATAGCTTTATCTTCTCTGCTCGCCCTGGCACCCCTGCCGCCGATATGGTAGATGATGTACCGGAAGAGGAGAAAAAGCAGCGTCTCTATATTCTGCAAGAGCGTATTAACCAACAGGCGATGGCGTGGAGCCGCCGTATGCTCGGCACGACGCAACGCATTTTGGTGGAAGGTACATCGCGTAAGAGCATCATGGAGCTTTCTGGCCGAACCGAGAACAACCGCGTGGTTAACTTCGAAGGTAAGCCAGAAATGATCGGTAAATTTGTTGATGTTGAAATAGTCGACGTCTACCCGAACTCCCTGCGCGGTGTGCTGGTACGCACGGAAGAAGAGATGGGGCTGCGCGTGGTTGAATCACCAGAGTCCGTCATCGCCCGTACCCGCAAAGAGAACGATCTCGGCGTTGGAACGTATCAACCCTGATGCCATCGGCCTGCCTTTCTGGCAGGCCTTGCTTTTCTCCCCTCTCATCCCAATATGAACTTTGCGCTTTTACCCTGTGCCGTAAATAATTTCTTAATAGCTAAAAGCTAAGCGCAACGCCGAACACATAAAGAGGAACAGCTTGAATATAGATACTCGTGAAATCACCCTGGAGCCAGCAGATAATGCACGCCTGCTGAGCCTGTGTGGCCCGTTTGATGACAATATCAAACAACTGGAGCGGCGACTGGGCATCGAAATCAACCGTCGCGATAATCACTTCAAACTTACCGGACGCGAAATCTGTGTCAGCGCCGCCGCTGATATCCTGCGCTCTCTCTATGTGGATACCGCCCCAATGCGCGGTGAGATACAGGATATCGAACCCGAACAGATTCATCTGGCCATTAAAGAAGCCCGGGTGCTTGAGCAGAGCGCTGAAAGCGTGCCGGAGTATGGTAAAGCGGTCAATATCAAGACCAGGCGGGGTGTGATTAAACCCCGCACGCCGAACCAGGCGCAGTATATTGCCAATATCCTCGATCACGATATTACCTTCGGCGTTGGGCCTGCGGGTACAGGGAAAACCTATCTGGCCGTTGCCGCCGCGGTTGATGCGCTGGAGCGCCAGGAGATTCGCCGTATTCTGCTGACGCGTCCTGCCGTCGAAGCGGGTGAGAAGCTCGGCTTCCTGCCCGGTGATCTCAGCCAGAAGGTAGACCCCTATTTGCGTCCACTATATGACGCACTGTTTGAGATGCTCGGCTTTGAGAAGGTTGAAAAGCTGATTGAGCGCAACGTTATTGAAGTTGCCCCGCTGGCCTACATGCGTGGTCGCACATTAAACGATGCCTTTATTATCCTTGATGAGAGTCAGAACACCACCATTGAGCAGATGAAGATGTTCCTGACCCGCATCGGCTTTAATTCAAAAGCGGTCATTACTGGCGATATCACGCAGATTGACCTGCCGCGCAGCACCAAGTCCGGTTTACGTCATGCGATCGAAGTGCTGGCCGATGTCGAAGAGATCAGCTTTAACTTCTTCCATAGCGAAGATGTGGTTCGTCATCCGGTTGTTGCCCGTATCGTTAACGCCTATGAAGCCTGGGAAGAAGCGGAGCAGAAACGCAAAGCTGAACTTGCCGCCGAGCGTAAACGCGAAGCACAGGAACAGGAGCAGAAATGAGCCAGGTGATCCTCGATTTACAACTGGCCTGTGAAGATAACAGCGGCCTGCCGGAAGAAGCACAGTTTCAGCAGTGGCTGGACGCAGTTATCCCACAGTTTCAACAAGAGGCTGAAGTAACCATCCGCGTGGTCGATAGCGCAGAAAGCCATGAACTGAACCTGACTTATCGCGGGAAAGATAAGCCGACCAATGTGCTCTCTTTCCCCTTTGAGGCACCTCCGGGCATAGAAATGCCCCTGCTCGGCGATCTGATTATCTGCCGTCAGGTGGTAGAGCAAGAAGCCCAGGAGCAGGAAAAACCCCTGGATGCCCACTGGGCGCATATGGTCATCCATGGTAGTTTACACCTGCTTGGCTACGATCATATTGCAGATGATGAAGCTGAAGAGATGGAAGGCATCGAAACAGAGATAATGCTTGCTCTGGGCTATGCGGATCCGTACATTTCCGAGAAAGAGTAAGTGGTGCCAGCGTAGCTGTGCATCGCGAGTAAATGCCGTTCGGCGCTGAATTTGCGCGCCACGGCGAGCGTTTAACTAACATGAGAACCCACACGACGCCATGAGCGACGATAACCCACACAGTAGTGACACCGCCAACAGCAAGAAGGGATTTTTCTCTCTTTTACTGAGCCAGCTTTTTCACGGCGAACCGAAAAACCGTGATGAATTACTGGCGCTGATCCGAGACTCCGGGCAAAACGAGCTGATCGACGAAGATACCCGCGACATGCTCGAAGGGGTGATGGATATTGCGGACCAGCGCGTTCGCGACATTATGATCCCCCGCTCGCAAATGATTACCCTGAAACGCAACCAGACGCTGGATGAGTGCCTTGATGTCATCATCGAGTCCGCCCACTCCCGTTTCCCGGTAATCAGTGAAGATAAAGATCATATCGAAGGGATTTTGATGGCTAAGGACCTGCTGCCATTTATGCGCAGCGACGCCGAAGCCTTTAGCATGGAAAAAGTGTTACGCCCGGCAGTGGTGGTACCGGAAAGCAAGCGTGTGGATCGTATGCTGAAAGAGTTCCGTTCCCAACGCTACCATATGGCTATCGTTATTGATGAGTTTGGCGGCGTTTCTGGCCTGGTCACCATTGAAGATATTCTGGAACTTATCGTCGGTGAAATCGAAGATGAATACGATGATGAAGAGGATATCGATTTCCGTCAGCTTAGCCGTCACACCTGGACGGTGCGTGCGCTGGCCCCGATTGAAGATTTCAATGAAGCCTTCGGTACTCACTTCAGCGACGAAGAGGTAGATACAATCGGCGGTCTGGTGATGCAGGCATTTGGCCACTTGCCGGCTCGTGGAGAAGCCATTGAAATTGATGGTTACCAATTCAAAGTCGCCATGGCCGATAGCCGCCGTATTATTCAGGTACATGTAAGAATTCCGGATGACTCCGTGCAACCGAAACTGGATGATTAATGTAAATGGCATTTGCCCCACTATTTGAACGCCAGCGCGTGCGTCTTTTGCTGGCGTTACTGTTCGGAGCCAGCGGAACGCTGGCTTTTTCTCCTTATGACTTTTGGCCTGCAGCCCTTATCTCTTTGATGGGCTTACAAGGCTTAACCCTCAATCGTCGTCCTTTGCAGGCCGCATGGATTGGTTATTTCTGGGGTCTGGGTCTCTTTGGCAGCGGCGTAAACTGGGTCTATGTCAGTATCGCTCAGTTTGGTGGCATGCCGGGGCCGATTAATATCTTCCTCGTGGTGCTGCTGGCGGCTTACCTGTCGCTCTATACCGGCTTGTTTGCTGGCGTTCTATCGCGCCTGTGGCCGAAGACTACCTGGTTACGCGTCGCTATCGCCGCGCCGGTGGTGTGGCAAATCACCGAATTTCTGCGTGGCTGGGTGCTGACGGGCTTTCCGTGGTTGCAGTTTGGCTATAGTCAAATTGACGGGCCGCTGAAAGGGCTTGCGCCAGTGTTGGGAGTTGAAGCAATCAACTTCCTCCTGATGATGGTCAGCGGCTTGCTGGTATTAGCGCTGGTGCAGCGTAGTTGGCGCACGCTGGTTGCCGCAGTGGTGTTGTTCGCCCTCCCCTTCCCGTTGCGCTTTATTCAGTGGTATCAACTGCTGCCGGAACGCACGGCCCAGGTAGCCATGGTACAGGGCAATATTCCGCAATCGCTAAAATGGGATGAAAGCGAGCTATTAAATACGCTGAAAATCTACCTTGATGCTACCCAGCCCGAGCTGGGCAAATCATCGTTGATCATCTGGCCGGAATCGGCGATTCCCGATCTGGAAATTAATCAGCAGCGTTTTTTAAGCAGCGTTGACGCGCTATTGCAGGAGAAAGGAAGTACGCTGATTACTGGCATTGTCGATGCACGGTTAAATAAACAGAACCGTTACGACACCTACAACAGCATCATTACGCTGGGGAAAGGAAGCGCCTACAGCTATAACTCTGCTAATCGCTACAACAAAAACCACCTGGTGCCGTTTGGCGAATTTGTGCCGCTGGAGTCTATCTTACGCCCGCTGGCCCCCTTCTTCGACCTACCGATGTCTTCATTCAGCCGCGGCCAGTATGTGCAACCGCAACTGCTTGCCCATGGGATGAAGCTCACGGCAGCCATTTGCTATGAGATAATCCTTGGTGAGCAGGTGCGCGATAATTTCCGCCCGGATACCGATTTCCTGTTGACCATCTCTAATGATGCCTGGTTTGGTAAGTCTATTGGCCCATGGCAACATTTCCAGATGGCGCGGATGCGTTCGCTGGAGCTGGCACGCCCGCTGCTGCGTAGCACCAATAACGGAATCACCGCCGTGATTGGCCCACAGGGAGAAATTCAGGCGATGATCCCACAGTTCACCCGCGAAGTGCTGACCGCACAGGTCACACCTACCACCGGGCTAACGCCTTACGCCCGCATGGGGAACTGGCCGCTGTGGATCCTTTCAGCGCTATTCGGATTCACCGCGCTGATAATTAGCCTGCGTCAGCGTCGCCACTAACCTTGTTGCCCGATGGCACAACGTCATCGGGCCCACTATTTTCCCGCCTGAAATTTAACCTTAATGCCTTTTTGGCATGTCATTTGCAGAAATATATTAAGTCGCTGTGAAATCCGCTTAGGTGCAGCTTAAACGCACCGGCAGGAAACATTAGCCGCACTAGTCTGGTGCAATGGAATATTTTTGCCTCAAAACGGTGCGGAGCACCTCGCAAAAACAAACAATTTCACAGCAAAATATTTACATTACACCAAACTAAATGTTAACAAACACACACACAACACTGCACCGATCTGTCGCAGAATATAAAAACAACCTATAACGGATATCAATGCGTCCCTGGCGCAGATAATGAGGAGTCTGGATATGCAATTACGTAAACTGGCCGCCGCGATGCTGGTACTGGGCCTTTCCGCCGGTCTGGTTCATGCTGAAGAGGCGAAACCTGCCGATTCAGCCACTCAGCAAGGAACGCTGGAAAAAATTGCCAAAAACGGCGTGATCGTCATCGGTCATCGTGAGTCTTCCGTACCGTTCTCCTATTACGACAACCAGCAAAAAGTAGTGGGTTATTCGCAGGATTACTCCAATGCAATCGTGGAAGCGGTGAAAAAAAAGCTGAACAAACCTGATCTGGCCGTGAAGCTGATCCCGATTACTTCACAAAACCGTATTCCGTTGCTGCAAAACGGCACCTTCGATTTTGAGTGCGGTTCCACCACCAATAACGTCGAGCGCCAGAAACAGGCTGCTTTCTCCGACACTATTTTCGTCGTTGGTACCCGCCTGTTGACCAAAAAAGGCGGCGACATCAAAGATTTCGCCGATCTGAAAGGCAAAGCGGTCGTCGTGACCTCAGGTACTACCTCTGAAATTCTGCTCAACAAGTTGAACGATGAGAAAAAAATGGATATGCGCATCATCAGCGCTAAAGATCACGGTGACTCTTTCCGCACGCTGGAAAGCGGCCGCGCTGTGGCCTTTATGATGGATGACGCCCTGCTGGCAGGCGAACGTGCGAAAGCGAAAAAACCTGACAACTGGGATATCGTCGGCACCGCGCAATCTAAAGAAGCTTATGGCTGCATGCTGCGCAAAAACGATCCAGAGTTTAAAAAGCTGATGGATGACACCATTGCGCAGTACCAGACCTCTGGCGAAGCGGAAAAATCCTTTGATAAATGGTTCAAAAACCCAATTCCGCCGAAAAATATGAACCTCAGCTTCGAACTCTCTGATGATATGAAAGCGCTGTTCAAAGAACCGAATGACAAAGCTCTGAACTAATTAAAACCATTAGGGGCGGGTTTTCCTGCCCTCTCGATTGTCGAAGTCGCACGGACAGACTATATGCTGAGGGGTCGTTCCCCACTTGGCACGAAAAATAAGCACTTCTAACAATCTTCGAGGGTAGCGCTGCTACCCTTTTTTTTCCGGAGTAGATTTATGTCCATAGACTGGAACTGGGGAATCTTCCTGCAACAGGCCCCGTTCGGCAACACCACCTATCTTGGCTGGCTATGGAGTGGTTTTCAGGTCACTATCGCCCTTTCGGTGGCAGCCTGGATTATCGCTTTTCTGGTTGGCTCTCTGTTTGGCATTCTGCGTACCGTCCCCAACCGCTTCCTTTCCGGCATCGGTACGCTGTACGTGGAACTGTTCCGTAACGTTCCACTGATCGTTCAGTTTTTCACCTGGTACCTGGTCGTACCGGAACTGCTGCCGGAAAATATCGGCATGTGGTTTAAGGCGGAGCTGGATCCCAACATTCAATTCTTTGTCTCCTCCATGCTCTGCCTCGGGTTATTTACCGCAGCCCGCGTCTGCGAGCAGGTGCGCGCCGCGATCCAGTCGCTACCGCGTGGACAAAAAAATGCCGCCCTCGCGATGGGCCTGACACTGCCACAAGCCTACCGCTATGTTCTGCTGCCTAACGCCTATCGCGTTATTGTGCCGCCAATGACTTCCGAGATGATGAACCTGGTTAAGAACTCCGCCATCGCCTCCACCATTGGACTGGTCGATATGGCGGCACAGGCGGGAAAATTGCTCGATTACTCGGCACATGCCTGGGAATCTTTTACCGCGATCACCGTCGCTTATGTGTTGATTAATGCCGTTATTATGCTGGCAATGAACCTTGTGGAACGCAAAATTCGCCTGCCGGGCAATATGGGAGGCAAATAATGTACGAATTTGACTGGAGTTCTATCATTCCGTCCCTGCCCTACTTGCTGGCAGGTCTGTGGATCACGCTAAAAATTACAGTGATTGCCATTGTGGTCGGTATCGTCTGGGGCACACTGCTGGCGGTGATGCGTTTGTCGAGCTTTGCTCCGCTGGCGTGGTTTGCAAAGGGCTACGTTAACGTTTTTCGCTCCATACCGCTGGTGATGGTATTACTGTGGTTCTACTTGATTGTGCCGGGTTTTCTGCAAAACGTGCTCGGTCTTTCACCACAGACCGATATCCGCCTGATTTCGGCAATGGTGGCGTTTTCCATGTTTGAAGCCGCCTACTATTCGGAAATCATTCGTGCCGGTATTCAAAGTATCTCTCGTGGCCAATCCAGCGCCGCGCTGGCGCTGGGCATGACGCACTGGCAGTCGATGCAGTTGATCATCCTGCCACAAGCGTTTCGCGCCATGATCCCGCTGCTGTTAACGCAGGGGATCGTCTTGTTCCAGGACACCTCTCTGGTCTATGTCCTGAGCCTTGCGGACTTTTTCCGTACGGCATCCACTATTGGCGAGCGCGACGGGACGCAAGTTGAAATGATCCTGTTTGCGGGTGCCGTCTATTTTGTTATCAGTCTCAGTGCTTCACTGTTGGTTAGCTGGCTGAAAAAAAGGACCGTGTAATGATTTCCCTGAAAAATGTTTCTAAATGGTATGGTCACTTTCAGGTGCTGACCGATTGCTCCACTGAAGTGAAAAAAGGTGAAGTGGTGGTGGTTTGTGGGCCGTCCGGCTCCGGTAAATCCACGCTGATTAAGACGGTTAACGGTCTGGAACCCGTGCAAAAAGGCGAAATTGTCGTCAATGGCACGAAAGTTAATGACAAAAAAACCGATCTGGCGAAACTGCGCTCGCATGTCGGTATGGTGTTCCAACACTTCGAGCTGTTTCCCCATTTATCGATCATTGAAAACCTGACTCTGGCGCAGGTTAAGGTGCTCAAGCGCGACAAAAACGCCGCGCGGGAAAAAGGGCTGAAATTGCTCGAGCGCGTGGGGCTGTCGGCACATGCAAATAAATTTCCGTCGCAGCTCTCAGGTGGTCAGCAGCAGCGTGTAGCGATCGCCCGCGCACTTTGTATGGACCCGGTCGCGATGTTGTTTGATGAACCCACTTCAGCCCTTGATCCTGAGATGATCAATGAAGTACTGGATGTAATGGTCGAGCTGGCAAACGAAGGTATGACCATGATGGTCGTCACCCACGAAATGGGCTTTGCCCGTAAAGTGGCTAACCGCGTCATCTTTATGGATGAGGGAAAAATCGTCGAAGACTCAGAAAAAGAGGCCTTCTTCGATAACCCCAAATCAGAGCGCGCAAAAGATTTCCTCGCCAAAATCCTGCACTAAAGCGTTACGCCTGCCCACCTTGCTGGGCAGGCGTTCTTATGGCTCAAAAGGCCGACGTTGGAACTGATCATGGCCGCATTTCGGACATAGCGGCAAAACATCAGGCGTATAGATAGCCAGGTGAAAATGACACTTCTCACACACCAGGTTCCCCAGACCGACGACCTCACCGCTGTGATACACCCCGTGGTGATTGAGATCCTGGAAGACTTCCCGCCACTCAAGTTGGGTTTTATCGGTGATATCTGCCAGTTCCTGCCAGATACTCTCTTTAATCACCCGCATAAATACCCCATCAGTCAGTTCCTGCTGGCTCTCACTGTAGCTACGGGCAAACTCTTCAAGATCGCGGCGGATGGCGCGCGTTAACTCTTCCACTTCAGTGTGCGTTAACTCACCGCTCTGTGCCACGCGCTGGCGCGCCTGTTCTACCAATGCGTCAATATCACGCTCGCCATTGCGCAAGCGTTCGGTCATCGTGGCGACCAGTTCACGGTAATAGTGAGCAACCTTGTTCATTGTTTCGCCTCCGCTATGAGTAACTCTCTCTAATGATAGACGTTATTTCACCAGCGCTTTGTCAGTTCCTGTAGAGAATTGACAAAAAATCAAGCTGCTGCAGCCAGGGCAATTTTACTCCAGTCTGGCGGAAAGGCTGTTTTGACGCGGGCGTTTGGGCTATGCTATGCCGATCTGAAAAACCACGTACAAAGCTACATTTGTAGCTGTAGCAAATACAGGACTACTGGCTGCCATGCAAGAGCAATACCGCCCGGAAGAGATAGAATCCAAAGTACAGCTTCACTGGGAAGAGAAGCGCACATTCGAAGTCACTGAAGACGCAAGCAAAGAGAAATATTACTGCCTGTCGATGCTTCCCTATCCTTCTGGCCGACTACACATGGGCCACGTCCGTAACTACACCATCGGCGATGTGATTGCCCGCTACCAGCGTATGCTGGGTAAAAATGTGCTGCAACCCATCGGCTGGGATGCGTTTGGTCTGCCGGCAGAAGGCGCAGCGGTAAAAAACAATACCGCTCCGGCCCCCTGGACCTACGACAATATCGCCTATATGAAGAACCAGCTCAAAATGCTGGGCTTTGGTTATGACTGGAGCCGTGAGCTGGCGACCTGTACACCGGAATATTATCGCTGGGAGCAGAAGTTCTTTACCGAGCTCTATAAAAAAGGGCTGGTCTACAAAAAGACTTCCGCGGTGAACTGGTGCCCGAACGATCAGACCGTCCTGGCAAACGAACAGGTTATTGATGGTTGCTGCTGGCGCTGCGATACGAAAGTTGAGCGTAAAGAGATTCCGCAGTGGTTTATTAAAATCACCGCCTATGCCGACGAACTGCTTAACGATCTGGATAAAATGGACCAGTGGCCAGATACCGTTAAGACCATGCAGCGTAACTGGATTGGCCGTTCTGAAGGGGTAGAGATTACCTTTGACGTACAGGGCAGCGAGCAGAAACTGACAGTCTACACCACACGCCCGGACACCTTTATGGGTGCCACCTATCTGGCCGTGGCCGCAGGCCATCCGCTGGCCCAGCAGGCGGCAGAAACCAACCCGCAATTAGCAGACTTTATTGCGGAATGCCGCAACACCAAAGTTGCCGAAGCTGATATGGCGACGATGGAGAAAAAAGGCGTCGACACCGGCGTGAAAGCAATCCACCCGCTGACCGGCGAAGCCATTCCCGTGTGGGCTGCCAACTTTGTACTGATGGAGTACGGCACCGGCGCGGTGATGGCCGTTCCGGCGCACGATCAGCGCGACTATGAATTTGCCAGCAAGTACCACCTCGCTATCAAGCCGGTTATCCTTAATGCAGACGGCAGCGAACCGGATCTCTCCCAACAAGCACTGACCGAGAAAGGCGTACTGTTTAATTCTGGTGAGTTTGACGGTCTCGATTTCGAAGCTGCTTTTAATGCTATCGCCGATAAACTGGCGGCCAAAGGTGTGGGCGAGCGCAAAGTAAACTACCGCCTGCGCGACTGGGGAGTATCCCGCCAGCGCTACTGGGGCGCGCCGATCCCGATGGTTACGCTGGAAGATGGCACCGTGATGCCAACACCAGAAGATCAACTGCCGGTTATTCTGCCAGAAGATGTGGTGATGGATGGGATAACCAGCCCGATTAAGGCCGATCCTGAGTGGGCGAAAACGACGGTTAACGGCCAGCCAGCGCTGCGCGAAACCGATACGTTCGACACCTTTATGGAGTCCTCCTGGTACTATGCGCGCTACACTTGCCCGCAGTACAGCGAAGGCATGCTCGATTCGAAAGCCGCTAACTACTGGCTGCCTGTTGATATCTACATCGGGGGGATTGAACACGCCATTATGCACCTGCTCTACTTCCGCTTCTTCCACAAATTGATGCGCGATGCGGGCATGGTGGACTCTGACGAACCGGCTAAACAGTTGCTGTGTCAGGGAATGGTGCTGGCTGACTCCTTCTACTATGTCGGCGAGAATGGCGAACGCAACTGGGTCTCTCCGAAAGATGCTATCGTTGAACGTGACGAAAAAGGCCGCATCATAAAAGCGAAAGACGCGGCAGGACATGAGCTTACCTATACTGGCATGAGCAAAATGTCCAAGTCGAAAAACAACGGTATCGATCCGCAGGAGATGGTTGAGCGCTACGGCGCCGACACCGTGCGTCTGTTTATGATGTTTGCCTCCCCGGCAGATATGACACTGGAGTGGCAAGAGTCCGGCGTGGAAGGGGCAAACCGCTTCCTGAAACGCGTGTGGAAACTGGTTTACGAACACACTGCTCAGGGTGCCGTTGCAGCACTCAATGTTGATGCCCTGAATGAAGATCAACTGGCGTTACGTCGCGATGTGCACAAGACTATCGCTAAAGTTTCTGATGATATTGGTCGTCGTCAGACCTTTAACACCGCTATCGCAGCGATTATGGAGTTGATGAATAAACTGGCGAAAGCCCCGCAGCAAGATGAGCAAGATCGCGCGCTGTTGCAGGAAGCTTTACTGGCAGTAGTACGTATGCTCAACCCGTTCACGCCGCACGTCAGCTTTACGCTGTGGCAGGAGCTGGGCGGCGAAGGCGATATTGACAATGCGCCGTGGCCGGTCGCTGACGAACGCGCTATGGTGGAAAACACCACGCTGGTAGTTGTGCAGGTAAACGGTAAAGTGCGCGGTAAAATCACCGTTGCCGTTGATGCAACCGAAGAGCAAGTGCGGGAACGTGCGAGCCAGGAGCATCTGGTCGCGAAATATCTTGAGGGCGTTACCGTGCGTAAAGTGATCTACGTACCGGGTAAACTGCTCAATCTGGTCGTTGGTTAAGCGCGGGAGGAAGCGTGCGACATCTGGCAACATTGTTGTTAGCACTGGCGGTGTTAGTCACCGCCGGGTGTGGCTGGCATCTGCGTAATACCACGCAGGTACCGAGCGAAATGAAAACGATGATCTTTAATTCCAGCGATCCGAACGGCCCGCTGAGCCGCGCTATTCGTAGTCAGTTGCGCCTTAATGGCATAGAACTGCTGGATAAGAGCACCCTGCGTACTGACGTCCCGTCATTGCGTCTGGGTAGCGCGTCAATTAGCCGTGATACAGCCTCTATTTTCCAGGATGGTCGTACCGCTGAATATCAAATGGTGCTGACGGTAAGAGCCAGTGTGCTGATCCCGGGACATGATATCTACCCAATTAGTACCAGCGTCTATCGCTCGTTCTTCGATAACCCGCAAGCGGCGTTAGCGAAAGATGCCGAGCAGCAGATGATCATTCAGGAAATGTACGATAAAGCGGCTGAACAGTTGATTCGTAAGCTGCCTAGCGTACGCGCCGCAGATAACGGCAAGGCATCGGCTGTCGATATGACTACGCCGGTTTCCGATGACGGCTCCGTTTCCAGCCTGCCGGGTAGCTGATGCTCAGGTTGTATCCGGAACAACTCCGCGCGCAGCTCAATGAAGGGCTGCGCGCGGCCTATTTACTTCTTGGCAACGATCCACTGCTGCTACAAGAGAGCCAGGACGCAGTACGTCAGGCAGCCAGAGCGCAAGAGTTCACCGAACATCACGCTTTTACGCTGGATGCCAGTACCGACTGGGACGCTATCTTCTCCATCTGTCAGGCGTTAAGTCTGTTTGCCAGTCGGCAAACCCTGCTTGTACAACTACCCGAAAACGGCCCCAATGCAGCTATGAATGAACAACTGACGAAGCTGGTGAGTTTGTTGCATGAAGATCTGCTGCTGATCGTGCGCGGTAATAAGCTGACCAAAGCGCAGGAAAACGCCGCATGGGTTACACAGCTAAATAATCGTGCGGTACAGGTCAGTTGTCAGACGCCGGAGCAGGCTAATTTACCGCGTTGGTTGGCTGCCCGAGCGAAGCAAAACAAGCTTGAGCTGGATGATGCAGCCAGCCAGTTGCTCTGCTATTGCTATGAAGGCAACCTGCTGGCGCTGGCGCAGGCACTGGAGCGGCTGTCGCTGCTGTGGCCGGATGGTAAGCTAACCCTGCCCCGCGTTGAACAGGCGGTGAATGATGCTGCGCACTTTACCCCGTTTCACTGGGTGGATGCACTGCTGGCGGGCAAGAGCAAACGTGCGTTACATATTCTGAGCCAGCTTCGCCTTGAAGCATGCGAACCGGTGATCCTGCTGCGCACACTACAGCGGGAATTACTATTGCTCGTAACGCTAAAACGTCAATCGGCGCATACCCCGCTACGCACCTTGTTTGATAAACACCGCGTATGGCAAAATCGCCGTGCTGCAACCAGCGATGCACTGAATCGCCTGAGCCTCGATCAGTTACGCCAGGCCGTGCATATGCTGAGTCGTATTGAATTAATAGTAAAACAAGACTTTGGTCAGTCGGTGTGGGCAGAGCTGGAAGGTCTATCTCTGTTACTCTGTCATAAGGCACTGGCAGACGTTTTTATTGATGGCTGATATGAATCAACTACAGGCACTGTTTGGCGGCACCTTTGATCCTGTTCACTACGGGCACCTGAAACCTGTTGAAGCGCTGGCGAATATGATTGGCCTTTCCAGGGTGATTATTATGCCGAATAATGTGCCACCGCACCGGCCACAGCCCGAAGCAACCAGCCAACAGCGTAAAAAAATGGTTGAGCTGGCCATTGCTGACAAGCCGCTATTCTCTCTGGATGAGCGGGAACTCCAGCGCGACGCCCCTTCCTGGACTGCCCAGACGCTGCAAGAGTGGCGGCAAGAGCAAGGGCCACAACGCCCGCTGGCGTTTATTATCGGCCAGGATTCACTGCTTGGCTTTCCCGGCTGGCATAATTATGAATCTATCCTTGATAACTGCCATCTGATTGTCTGCCGCCGCCCTGGTTATCCGCTGACCATGCAGCAGGAAGAGCATCAGCAGTGGCTGGAGAGACACCTCACCCCTTATGTCGAGGAGTTGCACACCCTGCCGGCAGGAAAGATATTTCTGGCCGAAACACCGTGGTTCAATATCTCGGCAACGCTTATCCGCGAGAGACTGGAGAAGGGTGAAAGCTGCGAGGACTTGCTCCCCGCCGCCGTGCTGGACTATATCAACGCTGAAGGTCTGTACCGCTAAATACCCGGTTCAGCGCCGCAATAAGCTGATCATTTTCTTCTGCGCTGCGTACCGCAACCCGGTAGTAGCGCTCATCAAGCCCCGAATAGTTAGCACAGCTACGAATCAAGATATGCTCCGCCAGTAACGCTTGCTGTAATGCAATTTCTGGCGCATCGCAACGCAGGAAGAGAAAGTTCGCCGCCCCAGGCCAGACGGTCAGTGCGGAGAAATTATTGAGTTCCCTGAACAAACGAGGCCGTTCGTCAGCCAGCCACTGCCAGCTTGCCTGCTGATAATCGCTATCGCGCAAAATCACCTCCCCTGCCAGGGCTGCATAGGCGTTAATTGACCACGGCATCTGGGCCTGACGAATGCGGGCTATTTTCCCGACATCACTGCCTAACAGATAACCGAGTCGCAAACCGGGAATAGCATAAAACTTAGTGAGCGATCGCAGTACCCATAGATGCGGATTACCCGCAAGGTGAGGAATAAACCCCTCGCGATCAGTGATAAAATCCATAAATGCTTCATCAAGCACCAGCGCAATCCCCAGCGCTTTGCAGCGTGCTGACACCGCATGGAGCAAAGATTCATCCGCTAACAGGCCAGTTGGGTTATTTGGCGTACAGAGAAACAGGCAATCCAGGTCCGCCGTCAAGGCGCCCAATAAGCGGGTAGTCAGCTGCCAGCCCTCATCTTCTCTGAGGCGAAAGTCGACAATCTCGCACCCTGCCTGCACCAATGCCCGGCGATATTCAGCAAACCCCGGAGTGATAACCATTGCCTTACGTGGCGCCAGTGCATTGACCAGGGCGAAGATCGCTTCGGTTTCACCATTACCTGCAACGATCCACTCGGCGGGTAGCTGATGATGTTGCGCCAGCGCCTGGTGCAGGCGTAGATAATCGGCATCCGGATAACGTTCGGCGAGGGTTAAATTATCGCGCAGCGCCTGTTTAAGAGATTCAGGCATACCCGCCGGGTTAATATTGGCGCTGAAATCGAGTATCTGCTCTGGTGCTATACCCAGCAGTTCAGCCGCCTCACGAGTATTACCCCCGTGGGTGCTTCGTAACAAAACCATCGTCTGCTCCGCTTAAAAACCGTTATCTTATCTCCGGCAGGCTTAAGATGGTAAAATTTGCGCAAAAATTCTGCCAGGAGAGAAAGATGCGACTCTGGTTAGTACGCCACGGAGAAACCGAAGCGAATGTCGCCGGGCTATATAGTGGTCATACCCCAACACCGCTCACCGAACGGGGTCTTGCTCAGGCACAAACCCTGCGTGAGCTGCTTGCTGATGTCCCGTTTGATTATGTTTTTTGTAGTGAGCTGGAGCGCGCGCAGTTAACAGCGAAGCAGGTAATGAAGGGCCGTGATCTGCCGATAAATACAACACCGCTACTTAATGAGATGTTTTTTGGCGAGTGGGAGATGCGCCATCATCGGGATTTACTGCGCGAAGACCCTGAAAACTATGCGGCCTGGTGTGCCGACTGGCAAAATGTCATTCCTGGCAATGGCGAAGGGTTTCAGGCTTTTTCCGCACGCGTGGAGCAATTTATTCACGGGCTTGGGGATATCAAAACTTACAGCAATATCTTAGTGGTCAGCCATCAGGGTGTGCTGAGCCTGATGATAGCTCGGTTATTAGCTATGCCTGCTGCATCGTTATGGCATTTTCGCGTGGATCAAGGTTGTTGGAGCGCAATAGAGATAGATGATGATTTCGCCGCGCTACGGGTACTCAACAGCCGTGCTGCCTGGCACGCTGATGAGGAGCGGTGAATTTTCGTCAGCGTTTGAACCATTGACACCCTATGGCAGGCTGTTATTCTCCGCGCGCAGAAATTGTTTTACAAAAATGGCAATGCAATCACGCTACCGGGATGGGATGATAGCCCACTTTGCTCAGTAGCGGATTCTGACATTTATCCCGACAATCGAAACAGTTCAGGTATAATGTCAGGCCATTTATCATTTGCACACTTTTAATTCACCCCAGGGGGAACACTTGCAGGGTAAAGCACTCCAGGATTTTGTTATCGACAAAATTGATGATCTGAAAGGTCAGGACATCGTAGCCATTGATGTTCAAGGTAAATCCAGTATCACCGACTGTATGATTATCTGCACCGGTACGTCCAATCGCCATGTTATGTCTATCGCCGATCATGTTGTTCAGGAATCTCGCGCAGCCGGTATGTTGCCGCTGGGCGTGGAAGGCGAAAACGGCGCGGACTGGGTGGTGGTCGATCTGGGCGATGTGATTGTCCATGTCATGCAGGACGAAAGCCGTCGCCTGTATGAGTTGGAAAAACTCTGGGGTTAATGCGTGAAGCTGCAACTGGTCGCCGTTGGCACCAAAATGCCGGATTGGGTACAGACAGGTTTTATGGAATATCTGCGTCGTTTCCCAAAAGATATGCCCTTTGAACTGGTTGAAATCCCGGCCGGTAAACGCGGCAAGAATGCAGATATCAAGCGTATTCTCGATAAAGAGGGTGAGTTGATGCTGGCTGCGGCCGGTAAAAATCGCATCGTTACCCTCGATATTCCCGGCAAGCCCTGGGATACGCCGCAACTGGCGAATGAACTGGAACGCTGGAAGCAAGATGGGCGCGACGTCAGCTTGTTGATCGGCGGTCCGGAAGGGTTATCCCCCGCCTGCAAAGCGGCAGCAGAACAAAGTTGGTCACTCTCTGCGCTGACACTCCCTCACCCGCTGGTGCGTGTGCTGGTAGCCGAAAGCCTGTATCGTGCATGGAGTATTACCACCAACCATCCTTATCACCGTGAGTAATGACAAAGTCTTGGGTAGATTAAGCAGCGGATGAAATTACAGAATTCTTTTCGCGACTATACGGCTGAGTCCGCGCTGTTTGTGCGTCGGGCGCTGGTCGCCTTTACGGGGATTTTGCTGCTTACTGGCGTGCTGATCGCCAACCTTTATAACCTGCAAATCGTCCGTTTTGCGGACTACCAAACCCGCTCTAACGAAAACCGTATCAAACTGGTGCCTATCGCTCCCAGCCGGGGCATTATCTACGATCGTAACGGTACGCCGCTGGCGCTCAACCGCACCATTTATCAGGTTGAAATGATGCCGGAGAAGGTCGATAACGTGCAGCAAACGCTGGAAGCCCTGCGCCCGGTGGTCGATCTGACTGATGACGATATCGCCGCTTTTAAAAAGGAGCGTTCGCGTTCACACCGTTTCACCTCAATACCGGTGAAAACTAACCTGACGGAAGTTCAGGTGGCACGCTTTGCGGTGAATCAGTACCGCTTTCCCGGTGTGGAAGTCAAAGGTTATAAGCGTCGTTTCTACCCCTATGGTTCGGCACTGACCCATGTTATTGGCTACGTCTCCAAAATTAACGACAAAGATGTGGAACGGTTGGATAAAGAGGGCAAACTGGCTAACTATGCTGCGACTCATGATATCGGTAAGCTCGGCATCGAACGCTATTATGAAGATATCCTGCACGGTCAGACCGGCTATGAAGAAGTTGAAGTCAACAACCGTGGCCGCGTGATCCGTCAGTTGAAAGAGGTGCCGCCGCAGGCTGGTCGCGATATCTACCTGACGTTGGATCTTAAACTGCAGCAATATATTGAAACGCTGCTGACCGGCAGCCGTGCCGCCGTGGTGGTGACCGATCCGCGCAGCGGGAGTATTCTCGCGCTGGTCTCCACCCCCAGCTATGATCCGAATCTGTTTGTGGATGGCATCTCCAGCAAAGATTATTCTGCTCTGCTCAATGATCCCAATACCCCGCTGATAAACCGGGCCACCCAGGGTGTCTACCCTCCCGCCTCGACGGTGAAACCTTATGTTGCCGTGTCGGCATTAAGCGCCGGTGTGATTAATCGCAATACCAGCCTGTTCGATCCGGGTTGGTGGCAACTTCCTGGTTCTGAAAAACGCTATCGTGACTGGAAAAAATGGGGCCACGGCCACCTGAATGTGACCAAATCGCTGGAGGAATCTGCCGATACCTTCTTCTATCAGGTGGCGTATGACATGGGGATCGATCGCCTCTCCGAATGGATGAGTAAGTTTGGCTATGGTCACTACACCGGCATTGATCTGTCGGAAGAGCGCTCCGGCAATATGCCGACCCGCGAGTGGAAATTAAAACGATTTAAAAAACCGTGGTATCAGGGCGACACCATACCGGTGGGTATCGGCCAGGGTTACTGGACCGCGACGCCGTTGCAAATGAATAAGGCGATGATGACTCTGATTAACGATGGTGTCGTTAAAGTCCCGCATCTGCTGATGAGTACGGTAGAAGAAGGCAAACAGGTGCCCTGGAAACAACCGGCCCAGACAACGATTGGCGACATCCACTCCGGCTTCTGGGAAATTGCCAAAGATGGTATGTATGGGGTGGCTAATCGCGCTAACGGCACCGGGCATAAATACTTTGCCAATGCCCCCTATAAAGTTGCCGCGAAATCCGGTACGGCTCAGGTTTTTGGCCTGAAGGCCAATGAAACCTATAACGCGCACCGCATTGCAGAGCGTCTGCGTGACCATAAACTGATGACCGCCTTCGCCCCTTACGACAATCCACAGGTTGCCGTAGCGATCATTCTCGAAAACGGTGGCGCAGGCCCGGCAGTGGGTACGATTATGCGCCAAATCCTCGACCACATTATGTTGGGCGATAACAATACCGATTTGCCAGCGGAAAATCCCTCAACGGCAGCGGCGGAGGACCAATAATCATGACGGATAATCCGAATAAAAAATCGTTCTGGGATAAAGTGCATCTTGATCCGGCATTTATGCTGATCATCCTCGCGCTGCTGGTCTACAGCGCGTTGGTTATCTGGAGCGCCAGCGGCCAGGACATCGGGATGACTGAACGTAAAATCGGGCAGATCACCATGGGGCTGATCGTGATGGTGGTGATGGCGCAGGTTCCGCCACGAGTCTATGAAGGGTGGGCCCCCTATCTCTATATTTTCTGCGTTATACTGCTGATTGCAGTAGATGCCTTCGGCGCCATCTCGAAAGGCGCGCAGCGTTGGCTCGATCTGGGGGTCGTGCGTTTTCAACCCTCAGAGATCGCAAAAATCGCCGTGCCGCTGATGGTTGCGCGCTTTATTAACCGTGATGTCTGCCCGCCAACGCTGAAAAATACGGCCATCGCGCTGGTGCTAATCTTTGTACCCACGCTGCTGGTGGCTGCGCAACCTGACCTCGGCACCTCAATTCTGGTGGCGCTTTCGGGGCTATTCGTACTGTTCCTCTCCGGCCTGAGCTGGCGTTTAATTGGTATTGCTGTACTGTTGATTGCTGCGTTTATCCCGATTTTGTGGTTCTTCCTGATGCATGATTACCAGCGCCAACGTGTGATGATGCTGCTCGATCCGGAAACCGATCCGCTGGGCGCGGGCTACCATATTATTCAGTCGAAAATTGCCATTGGATCCGGCGGCCTGCGCGGCAAAGGTTGGCTGCATGGAACACAGTCGCAGCTAGAGTTTTTGCCGGAGCGTCACACCGACTTTATCTTCGCCGTGCTGGCGGAAGAGCTGGGGTTAGTAGGCATCTTGATTCTCCTTGCCCTCTATGTGTTGCTCATTATGCGCGGCTTGTGGATCGCCGCACGGGCGCAGACCACATTTGGCCGGGTAATGGCTGGTGGCTTAATGCTGATTTTGTTCGTTTACGTGTTTGTGAATATTGGTATGGTGAGCGGTATCCTTCCGGTAGTGGGCGTACCGCTACCATTGGTAAGTTATGGGGGTTCCGCCCTGATCGTACTCATGGCCGGGTTTGGTATCGTTATGTCGATTCATACCCACAGAAAAATGTTGTCGAAAAGCGTATAAGAGGTGCGCAATGCGTAAGCAATGGCTTGGGATCTGCATAGCGGCAGGATTACTGGCAGCATGTACAAATGAAAATGGTCAGCAGCAGACGACCGTAGCGCCTCAACCTGCGGTGTGTAATGGCCCGGTCGTTGAGATTAGCGGCGCTGAACCTCGCTTTGAACCGCTTAACCCAACGGTAAACCAGGACTATCAACACGACGGTAAGAACTACAAAATTGTGCAGGATGCCTCTCGCTTCAGTCAGGCGGGCCTTGCCGCCATCTATGATGCCGAACCGGGTAGCAACCTGACCGCTTCAGGCGAAGCGTTTGATCCGATGCAACTCACGGCGGCGCATCCGACCCTGCCTGTGCCGAGCTACGCACGTATCACTAACCTGGCAAACGGGCGCATGATTGTGGTTCGCATAAATGACCGTGGCCCTTACGGTAGCGATCGGGTCATTTCGCTCTCACGCGCGGCGGCAGATCGCCTGAACACGTCCAATAATACAAAGGTGCGTATCGATCCGATTATCGTTGCGCAAGATGGTTCACTCTCCGGACCGGGTATGGCATGTACCAAAGTCGCCCAGCAGACCTATGTACTACCTGCGCGGCCTGACCTGAGCGGTGGGATGGGTAGCGTCTCCTCTGGTCAGGAATCCGTGCAAGCGCAACCACAGGGAAATATTCAGCCTATCAGTAACGATACGCTGAAAAGCGATGATGCAGCGGGTGCGCCGGTGAGCAGTAGTGGGTTCCTCGGCGCGCCGACACCGCTCGCCACAGGGGTACTGGAAGGGAGTGAGAGCGTAGCGCCTCCCGTTACCACACCGCAACCTACTGGTGCTACTGCGGTAACACCCGCCAGCCAGAATGCGCCCGTTACTGCCCCCGGATCGGTACAGGGTAGCGTAACGCCGCCAGCCGCTTCGATCTCTCCGGCTAATGGCAACTTTATGGTGCAGGTTGGCGCGGTAAGCGATCAGACGCGTGCTCAGCAGTATCAACAGCAGTTAGCTCAACAGTTTTCCGTACCGGGGCGCGTAACGCAAAACGGCGCAGTATGGCGGATTCAGTTAGGGCCATTTAGCAATAAAGCAGACGCCAGCGCCCTGCAACAGCGTTTGCAAAACGAAGCGCAGCTACAATCATTTATTATCAGCGCGCAATAAACGGGTAAGGTGTCTGATTTTGTCAGCTAGTGTAAGTTTCATTAACAAAGTCATGCTGAAAGTCAGATGCCTGCTGATATAGCTTTTGCTATAGTAAAGCACTTTTTTCACTCCATCACGGATGTTGCTGTTCGACCATGAAGACCACTTTCTCCGTTCGTTTTGTGCAGCGCCTGGCGCTCACCACTGCGCTGACCGCAGCGACTATTTCTGCGGCTCACGCTGATGACCTGAATATTAAAACTATGATCCCTGGCGTTCCGCAGATCGATGCGGAGTCCTATATCCTGATCGATTACAACTCTGGCAAGGTGTTGGCGGAACAAAACGCTGATGCACGCCGCGATCCGGCAAGTCTGACCAAAATGATGACCAGTTATGTTATCGGCCAGGCGATGAAAGCGGGCAAGTTTAAAGATAGCGATCTGGTAACGATTGGTACTGATGCCTGGGCTACCGGTAACCCGGTTTTTCGTGGCTCTTCGCTAATGTTCCTCAAGCCTGGTATGCAAGTGCCCGTTTCTCAGTTGATTCGCGGCATCAACCTGCAATCTGGTAATGACGCCTGCGTAGCGATGGCCGACTATGTTGCCGGTAGCCAGGATTCATTTGTTGGCCTGATGAATAGCTACGTTAACGCGCTCGGTCTGAAAAACACCCATTTCCAGACTGTGCATGGGCTGGATGCCGACGGCCAGTATAGCTCTGCGCGTGACATGGCATTGATTGGCCAGGCGCTGATCCGTGATGTGCCCAATGAATACGCTATCTATAAAGAGAAAGAGTTCACTTTTAACGGCATCCGCCAGACCAACCGTAACGGCCTGCTGTGGGATAACAGCCTGAACGTTGACGGTATCAAAACCGGTCATACTGATAAAGCGGGCTATAATCTCGTGGCTTCGGCAACAGAGGGGCAAATGCGCCTTATCTCTGCGGTGATGGGCGGGCGTACCTTTAAGGGCCGTGAAACCGAAAGCAAAAAGCTGCTGACCTGGGGTTTCCGCTTCTTTGAAACTGTCAGTCCGCTGAAAGCTGGCAAAGAGTTCGCATCAGAACCCGCATGGTTCGGCGATAGCGATCGCGCCTCTTTAGGGGTGGATAAAGATGTTTATCTGACCATTCCTCGTGGTCGGATGAAAGATTTAAAAGCCAGCTATGTACTGAACTCCAGCGAGCTGCACGCGCCGCTGCAAAAAAATCAGGTAGTGGGCACTATCAACTTCCAGCTCGATGGTAAAACTATCGAACAGCGCCCGCTGGTGGTATTGCAAGAGATTCCGGAAGGGAATTTCTTCGGCAAAATAATTGATTACATCAAATTAATGTTCCACCACTGGTTTGGGTAAAAATTGAACACTTGAAAGTGTGATTTCCATCCCCATATACTAGCTATCCTGAATGAACTCCTGCCCACCCCGGCAGGAGTTATTATTTTTTACGCTGGAGCTGACATGAAAACCAATCTCAAAGAACTGCTTGAATTCCCTACTCCCTTTACCTACAAAGTAATGGGTCTGGCGAAACCAGAGCTGGTTGATCTGGTGGTTGAAGTGGTACAGCGCCACGCGCCCGGTGACTACTCTCCGCAGGTAAAACCGAGCAGCAAGGGCAATTACCACTCGGTATCTATTACCATCAACGCCACCCACATTGAACAAGTTGAAACGCTGTATGAAGAACTCGGTAATATTGAAATTGTTCGTATGGTGCTGTAATTCTTGATAACGTTACCCGGATTATGCGGGTAACGTCTTCCCTGTGTTATACTCCCCCACACTCTTTTCTCTCCCGGAGATGGCCGTTTTGTCTCAGGACACCATTCTTATTCGCAATCTCGGCTTACAGCCTTATGATCCTGTATCAAGAGCAATGCATGAATTCACCGATACCCGTGATGACAACACCCTGGATGAGATCTGGCTGGTAGAACACCATCCGGTGTTTACACAGGGACAGGCAGGAAAAGCCGAGCATCTGCTGGCACCTGGCGATATCCCGGTTATTCAAAGCGATCGCGGTGGTCAGGTTACTTATCACGGGCCGGGACAGCAGGTGATGTATGTCCTGCTCAATCTTAAGCGCCGTAAAGTGGGCGTTCGGGAACTGGTAACATTGCTGGAAAACACGGTGATTAATACGCTGGCAGAGTTCGGTATCAAAGCACAAGCGCGCGCCGATGCTCCGGGTGTATATGTCGAAGGCAAAAAAATTTGCTCGTTGGGTTTGCGGATACGCAGAGGTTGCTCATTTCATGGCCTGGCACTGAATATCGCCATGGATCTTGCCCCCTTCAGTCGCATCAATCCGTGCGGATATGCCGGTATGGAAATGACCCAGGTCAGCCAACTCACTGCTGAAGGCGAGGTGGATAAAATAAGGCCTGTGCTGATATCACAATTTTTAGCACTGCTAAATAATCCACCGCATGAATATATTAATGCTTAATATATCTTGTATAATGGCCCGCAATTTGTGCGGGTCTTATTTATTTATCCGCTTTGCGCTTTACAACAGAAGCTATATTATCTATTTTCTTCCAGCCTGCTTTAGCCTGGTTAATAAGCATTACTATACGTTCTATGGCTATGTATAAATGCTTTTAGCCGCTCTTTTCTCAGTGCTTTGTCCGGCATCATGATGAAAAAAAACAGTAATGATGATACGAGACATGGTGTTAACGCAAATTAAAAATCACTAAAAAATAAAATTCTACTATCATTCATATTGCGAATGAAAACGGAGTACTAGCGTGGATAATAATAACTTGCCGGAAAAGCGAATAGCCGGACGATCTGATGATGACAAACCACAAATTTTTCGCACATTACGCAATATTGATCTCAACCTATTGACTATTTTTGAGGCAGTCTATGTGCATAAGGGAATTGTCAATGCCGCGAAAGTGCTCGGTCTGACACCTTCTGCTATTAGTCAGTCAATTCAAAAATTGCGCTCCATATTTCCCGATCCTCTTTTCATTCGTAAAGGTCAGGGCGTAACCCCTACCGCTTATGCAAGCCATTTGCATGAATATATTAGCCAGGGGCTGGAGTCTATTCTCGGGGCTTTGGATCTCACCGGCAGCTACGACAAAGAACGTACGATTACTATTGGTACGCCGCCCTCTATTGGGGCTTTAGTTATCCCCGATATTTATCGGGCAATCAAAAAGAGCGCGCCACAGCTGATGATGCGCAACATTCCGGTTGTGGACGCGGAAAGTCAGCTAAGCCAGTTCCAGACAGATTTGATTATTGATACCCACAGCCCGACGACGCGAACCCTTAGCCACCATGTGCTCTACTCCGATCGTCTGATGCTGGTTTGCCGCAAAGGCCATCCATGTCTGAATGGGCCGATATCAGAACAGTCATTGAGCAAATATGAACATACCCGCCTGATGCTGGAAGGGCAAAACCTGAGCGGGCTGCGTCAGCGCGTGCAAGATCTCTTTCCGGAACGGCATGTCAGCTTTAGCAGTTACAATATGTTTACTATTGCAGCACTCATTGGCAACAGCGATCTGCTGGGGCTAATGCCAACGCGTCTGTTCAATCTTTTCAACGCCTGCTGGCCGCTGGTGGAGATCCCTTTTCCGCAGGTGAGTAGCGAGCAGTTAGATATCTCTTTGTATTACAACAAATTGAGCCTGCGCGACCCGGTACTGGAAAACGTCATAGAAGTTATTCGCCGGGCTTTCTGATGCCAGCCGCTGGCTGGCAAATATGCTAAAACTGCCTGGGCATTTGGCACAAAACAACAACTATTTTACAAATTGCCCGGTTGTCAGGCTGCTTTCTGCCCACCATCAATGGTATACTGCGCGTAAGAAAATTCAAAAATAGTTGATAAATACAACATTGCCTTGAATTAAAGTGACTTCGTTATCCGCAACTGGAACACGCACGCTATGAGTAAACCCATTGTGATGGAACGCGGTGTAAAATATCGCGACGCCGATAAAATGGCTCTTATCCCGGTAAAAAACGTGGCAACAGAGCGCGAAGCCCTGTTAAGAAAGCCGGAGTGGATGAAAATCAAACTTCCTGCTGACTCTTCCCGCATCCAGGGTATCAAAGCAGCGATGCGTAAAAATGGCCTGCATTCGGTCTGTGAAGAGGCATCCTGCCCCAACCTTGCGGAGTGTTTCAATCACGGTACGGCGACCTTTATGATCCTCGGTGCTATCTGCACTCGCCGCTGTCCTTTCTGTGACGTGGCGCATGGTCGTCCGGTTGCACCGGATGCTAATGAACCGCAAAAACTGGCGCAAACTATTGCCGACATGGCCTTACGTTATGTCGTTATCACCTCGGTTGACCGCGATGACCTGCGCGACGGCGGTGCTCAGCATTTTGCGGAGTGCATCGCGGCTATTCGCGAAAAGAGTCCGACGATTAAAATTGAAACGCTGGTGCCTGATTTCCGTGGCCGTATGGATCGCGCGCTGGAGATCATCACAGCAACACCACCCGATGTGTTTAACCACAACCTGGAAAACGTACCGCGCCTCTATCGTCAGGTACGCCCGGGGGCGGATTACAACTGGTCACTGAAGCTGCTGGAACGTTTTAAAGAAGTACATCCGCATATTCCGACCAAATCCGGTCTGATGGTTGGTCTGGGTGAAACCAACGCTGAAATCATTGAGGTGATGCGCGACCTTCGTCGCCATGGCGTCACTATGCTGACGCTGGGTCAGTATCTGCAACCAAGCCGTCATCATCTACCAGTACAGCGCTACGTCAGCCCGGATGAGTTTGAAGAAATGAAAGCGGAAGCGCTGGCAATGGGCTTTACCCATGCAGCCTGCGGCCCGTTTGTGCGTTCCTCTTACCACGCCGATTTGCAAGCCAAGGGCATGGAAGTGAAGTAATATTTACTTACACTAATAACGAAAAAACCGGCAGAGAAGCCGGTTTTTTTTCGCCTGTATGATGCGATTACTCTTTGTGAGAGAGCTTCTCAGCAGTGACGTCGCCGTCAGCGCTTTTCTTAGCGCCCGCGTCATCTTCATTCATTGCTTTCTTGAAGCCTTTGATGGCTGCACCCAGGTCACCGCCCAGCGTACGTAATTTTTTGGTTCCAAACAGCAGAACCACCAGCGCGGCGACTACCAGCAGTTTGGTAATACTAATTTCACCCATAAGTACCTTCTTTCTGAAACAGGCTGTATAAAGCGCCCAGATAACCAGACTTTATTAACGGTCATCGGACGCGCGCACACAATAGCAATCTGTAACGAGATGAATCAAGTGTTGTTTAAAAAAACATCACAATAAGTGTGGAGGCGCAAAACGCCGGTTGCGTAAAACAGGAAGTTTTTCGCGCGTTTGCGCCACGCGCTCCGCACTGATCTCTGCGAAAATTAATTGCGCTGCTTCAGCGGCAGCCGCGATCGTGACCCCTTGCGGATCAACAATCCGGCTTTGACCAATATTTTTATTGCCGCACTCCCCTGCCGCAACTATATAGCAGGTGGTATCCAACGCACGCGCCGAGAGCAATGTAGCCCAGTGCTGCTCTTTCAGCGGCCCTCGCACCCAGGCCGCAGGCAGAACCAGAATCTGTGCGCCGCAAAGCGCCAGGGCCAATGCCAGTTCAGGAAAACGTAGGTCATAGCAGGTCATCAACCCCACCTTCATACCTTCGACGTCAATTAATGGTGCGACTTCATCTCCGGCGTCTACTCGTGTCGATTCAAGAATATTGAATGCATCATAGAGATGTAACTTGGCGTATTGCCCGATGATTTCACCCCCACGCAGCGCCACTAGCGTATTAACCGCCCGGCCAATGGTTGAGGGCACATGCACAGTGAGTACTGTTGTGAGTCTGTTTCGCCGACTCTCTTCAAGCAACAGGCTCAGAAAGCCGCCATCCAGCGGCTGCGCCGACTTTACCGAAAGGTCAGGGTCAGTGTCGTCTCTGGCCAGTAGCGCCTCTGGCAGCACCAACAATGAGGCATGTTGACGTGCGGCCTGCGCCATTAATGCCACGCAGGTGTGGGCGTTGGTTTGCCACTCTGGCGTGACCACAAATTGTCCTGCTGCAATAATCATCTTTATCCCCCTCACCTTACAACCATAGCCAGACAAGAGCCATGACGCTAAACTCAACACTCTAACAAATCAAATAGCAGGATTTTGCGGTGTTACAACTTCTTTTAGCAGTATTTATTGGCGGGGGAACAGGCAGCGTGGCGCGCTGGATGTTAAGTATGAAGCTGAACCCAGCGCACCAGATTATCCCGGTGGGCACGTTGACCGCTAACCTGGTCGGGGCATTTATTATTGGTATGGGCCTGGCCTGGTTTAATCGTATGACGCATATCGATCCGCTGTGGAAGGTTTTACTGACCACGGGTTTCTGCGGCGGGCTTACGACCTTCTCCACCTTTTCGGCAGAAGTGGTTTTTCTATTGCAGGAGGGGAAAATCAACTGGGCGCTGCTGAATATAGCGCTAAACCTGCTGGGTTCCTTTGCGATGACGGCGCTAGCTTTCTGGCTATTCTCTGCCGCTAATGCAAACTGAAGCGATAAAAAAACCCGCCATAAGCGGGTTTTGAAATTCTTGCTGACGCGTCTGAATTAAACAGGCATTACGTTAGCAGCAGAAGGGCCTTTGGCACCGTTAGTGATTTCAAACTCAACGCGCTGACCTTCAGCCAGAGTTTTGAAACCATTGCTCTGGATTGCAGAGAAGTGTACGAACACGTCTTTGCTGCCATCTTCCGGAGTAATGAAACCGAATCCTTTGGATTCATTAAACCACTTAACGTTACCTTTAATCTTAGACATCAAAATTACCTTTACATGAAAAAACGACACAAATGCTGTGTCGGGTATCAGTACAACAATTGTGGCGGCTTTTGTCCAGTTGTTATTCACAAAAAAGTGATAAATGTCGCGAAGTTTTTTCCCACTGTCGATTTATTCCGCGCTTTTTCACTTGTGCATATAATATACAATGCATTAAAGGGCAGGTGAAACTAGAAAGTGATACGTCCCCATGCAAAATAGACGTTGCCATTGTTATAGGTGCCAGGGATGTAGGTCATCTGAAACGTTACCGGGCCATACCCTATTGAAGCCAGAGGCAACAACGCGGGCACAGGAATGTACTTCCAGTTATCACGCGCCGTGACACCCACGGTGTAGCCCAGGCCAAGGCGAAAGTTATCATCAGCCAGCGGGCGCCAGATTTTCTCCCAACCGTAACCGGCAAAGGGCTCCCATTTGTTATACGAGTCTTTAAACGCCATAGCGTACAACCCATGCCAGTTGCCTTTCTCATCCCAGCGGCCTTGACCAAACCCTGCGCCCCACGGGCGTTCGTTGTAGCGGTCGGTTTTATCTTTGTCATAAGCAAAACGGGCATGCCAGGTAATCGCCGGAATATAGAGTTCATAATACTCCGGCTGCTGCCAGGTCTGTTTTACATTTTCGGTAAAATCGGAAAACCAGCCATTCCCGGCAGCCTGGACACCAGACATTAAGAACAACTGACAAAACAACGCGAACAGGATACTAAAAATCTTATTTTTTAACGGCACCGTCATTAATCCATTTAACCAATCAACGTATATTCTGCAGGATGGTAACTGAATATATCCTTAACGTAATTGGATTAAATCCGAAACAGAAATATCAAGGTGATAGCGCCCCATGTGGGGGCGCATAATTAAATTAGCGCCGACGATGTATTAACAGATATACCGCAGGGATGACCAACATTGACAACAAGGGGGCCGTTACCATACCGCCAATCATCGGGGCGGCGATGCGGCTCATCACCTCTGAGCCACTGCCGCCGCCCCACATGATAGGTAACAATCCCGCCATAATCGTTGCTACCGTCATCACCTTGGGTCGCACGCGTAATACTGCGCCCTCATGAATGGCCCGAAGCAATATCTTATTTCCCTCACCCGAATCGTGCTGGCGATATTTCTCTAGCGCATGATTAAGATAAAGCACCATAATAACGCCAAACTCCGCGGCGACGCCCGCCAGGGCAATAAACCCCACGGCTCCGGCAACCGATAAATTATACCCCAGCAACCACAGCAGCCAGACTCCGCCAATAAGCGAAAAGGGTAATGTCCCCATAATTAACAGGGCATCTGAGACACGTTTAAAGGTGATAAATAGCAGCACAAAAATAATCATTAACGTCACCGGCAAGACGATTTTTAGCTTCGCGCTCGCACGCTCCAGGTACTCAAATTGCCCTGACCATGACAAGGTAACCCCTTGTGGCAAAGTAACCTGCTGCGCCACTTGCTGCTGCATCTCTTCAACGGCAGATTTCAAATCTCTACCGCGCAGATCGACATAGATCCAGTTCGACAGCCGGGCGTTCTCACTTTTTAGCATCGGCGGTCCCTCTTTCACCACAATCTCAGCCAGTTCTCCGAGGGCAATCTGGCTGCCATTAGCGGTGATCACCGGCAGCATGCGCAAATCGTCAACATTGTCGCGTATTGCGCGCGGATAACGCACATTAATAGGATAACGTTCGCGTCCCTGCAGCACTTCGCCAACGTTTTCGCCGCCCACCAGCGTCGAAACCAGTGATTGCAACTCTTTCACCGACACACCGTAACGTGCTGCCTGCTGGCGGTTGATAGCAATATCAACATAACGACCACCAGCCAGCCGTTCAGCCAGCGCAGACGTGACGCCCGGTACCTTTTTCACCACCTGCTCAATCTGTTGGGCAACGCGTTCAATGTCAGCAATATTATTGCCATTCACCTTTATACCCACCGGACTTTTAATCCCGGTGGAGAGCATATCCAGCCGGTTACGAATCGGCGGTACCCAAATGTTGGCGATTCCCGGTATGCTGACGGTTTTATCCAGCTCTTCAACCAACTTTTCCGCTGTCATCCCCTCACGCCACTGGTCGCGTGGTTTAAAGCGAATGGTGGTCTCCAGCATAGTAAGTGGGGCAGGATCGGTGGCGCTCTCAGCTCTGCCCGCTTTACCAAACACACTGTCAACTTCCGGCACGCTCTTAATCAGACGATCCGTTTGCTGCAACAGCCGGGTTGCTTCGCGTGCAGAGATACCCGGCAAGGTGGAGGGCATATAGAGCAAATCCCCTTCATCGAGCGGCGGCATAAACTCACTGCCAAGACGGCTCAGTGGCCAAAGGGTCGCCAACAGCAACAGCAGGGCAATGCCTAGCGTGGCTTTTGGCCAGGCTAACACCCGGTCCAGCAGTGGTTCGTAGAGACGGATGAGAAAACGGTTAAGCGGGTTGGCTTGTTCATCAGGAATTTTGCCACGAATAAATAACCCCATCAGCACCGGGACCAGGGTGATCCCCAACCCAGCCGCCACCGCCATAGCCCAGGTTTTAGTAAACGCGAGCGGTGAAAACATCCTCCCTTCTTGCGCTTCAAGAGAAAAGACCGGGATAAATGAGAGTGTGATGATAAGCAGGCTACAAAATAGGGCTGGCCCAACTTCAACGGCGGCCTGTTCAGAGAAGCGCCAGTAATCAGCAGCCACTGGCGTACGACCGGGGTTATTATGCCGCCACTGCTCCATGACTTTATGCATATTCTCGATCATCACAATGGCCGCATCAACCATCGCACCAATCGCAATCGCAATCCCGCCAAGGGACATAATATTCGCGTTGATCCCCTGGTAATGCATGACGATAAACGCACCCAGTATCCCCAGCGGCAGCGAGACAATAGCCACCAGTGCAGAGCGAAAATGGAAGAGGAACAGCGTGCACACCAGCGCCACAACAATAAACTCTTCGATTAACTTATGAGTGAGTGTTTCTACCGCCTGCTCAATAAGCAAGGAGCGATCATACACTGGCACGATCTCTACCCCGGCTGGCAACGTTTTTTGCACTGCGCGCAATTTTTCTTTCACGCCATGTATTGTCTCCAGGGCATTTTTACCGTAGCGCATTACGATAATGCCCCCCGCGACTTCGCCTTCACCGTTATATTCCGCTACCCCTCGTCGTAGCTCAGGCCCCAGCCGTACCGTGGCGACATCAGAGAGCATCACCGGCACCCCGTCGCGACTGGTGATAACAATCTGACGAAAATCTGCAAGCTGACGCAAATAGCCGGTTGTGCGAACCATAAACTCCGCTTCGCCCATCTCCAGTAATGCGCCGCCACTCTCCTGATTAGCGGACTGAACAGCATCAATTATCTGTTGATGAGTAATATTCAGCGCCCGCATGCGTGTTGGGTCCGGTACGATTTGATACTGGCGGATCATGCCGCCTACACTTGCCACCTCCGCCACGTTTGGCACCGTTTTGAGTTCAAACTTCAGTGTCCAGTCCTGTAAGGCGCGCAAATCTGCCAAATTGTGCTTACCGCTGCGATCGATAAGCGCATATTCATAAATCCAGCCGACTCCCGTAGCATCCGGCCCAAGCGCGACGTTCACCCCCGCAGGTAGCGAGGACTGAGTCTGGCTTAAATTTTCCAGTACCCTGGAGCGCGCCCAGTAGAGATCTGTATCGTCTTCAAACAACACATAAACATAGGCGTCGCCAAACATCGAATAGCCACGCACCGTTTTTGCACCTGGCACCGACAGCATGGCCGTCGTCAACGGATAAGTGACCTGATCTTCGATAATTTGTGGCGATTTCCCCGGATAACTGGCGCGGATAATCACCTGCACATCGGAGAGATCCGGCAAAGCATCCAGCGGAGCTCGCTGTACCGACCACAGGCCCCATCCAGTGAGGATCACCGCTGCCAACAGGATCAACAGCCGGTTCCTCAGTGATGCGCGAATAACGGCAGCAATCATTGCATCGCCTCCTTCATTGGCATCAGATGGGTGATCACCGCACCGGTTTCGTCATCCAGCGTAAAGCTGAACATCACCGTGTCCCCTACTTTGATGGCGGGCTCAGGCTGGGTCAGCGAGAAATCCATCGTCATCGCTCCCCAGTTCAGCGCTGGTATCGGTTGATGCGCCAGGGTGATGCTCTCTTTATCAAGCGCTTTTACTACCCCTGTGGATTGATACTCGACGACTTTTTTCGCGGGCTGCTGTTGCGGTAGCGCGCTGCGCAGGCTGGCTTCGGAATCAATCAGGAACTGCCCCGATGTCACCACGCTATCTCCCTCTTTCAGCCCGGAAAGTACTTCCGTCCAGCCTTGCGAAGTGCGACCTGTCGTGACATTCACCGCCTGGAAATGCCCCTCGCCGGTCGCCACCAGAACACGACTATTGCTGCCGGTTTCAATTAATGCCTCTTCCGGCATCGCCAGCACAGCGGGCTGTCGCGCCTCTTGCGGCTGAGCGACAGTGAGGAACATACCGGGCTTGAGTTTCTGCTGCGGGTTATCCAGCACAATACGCGCTTTCAGCGTGCGGGTGGTGGTGTCGAGTTGCGGCAATAATTCGCTGACCCGTCCATGAAATTGCTCCCCAGGCCAACTGGTAGAGGTCGCAATAATTTCACTGCCAACAGCTAGCCTCTGCGCCTGGGTTTGTGGGTAGTCAACCACCAGCCAGACCGGATCAAGACTCGCCAGTTCGAATAGTGTTTGCGTGGCGACAACTTGCGCCCCTTCTCGCGCTTCCAGTTTCACGACATAACCGTCACTATTGGCACGTAACGTCATACGTGTCTGCGGCTTGCCACTGTGCTCAACAGCACGAATGATGGCATCGGGCATAAATTGTAACGCCAGTCGTTCCCGGGCGGCACGAGTGAGCGCGCTATCGCCTAACTGCCTTACCGCCAGATACTCCTGCTGGGATGATGTCCACTGCGGTATCCAGAGCTGCGCCAGTGCTTCGCCTTTACGAACCCATTGTTGTGGCGCGCGAACAAAGAGCTTTTCCACTACGCCAGCGGCGGGGGACGGTACACTCTGAATACTGCGCTCATCGGTGGTGACCGTGGCAAAAGCAGAAAAGGCATCGCTTAGTTGCCGTTTTTCCACCCGCGCAGTGGTCATGCCAAGGTTTTGTTGCTGCCGGGCACTGACGCTGACGCCGGAACTTTCAGGAGACTCATCGGCATAGCGCGGTACCAGTTGCATATCCATAAACGGTGACTTACCCGGCTTATCAAAGCGCTGGTCAGGCATCATAGGATCGTACCAGTAGAGCACTTTGCGCTGGGTTTCACTGTCGCCAGACTGAGAAGGTGCGACATGCTGTCGCCCAATAACGTACCCCGCTCCCGCCGCCACGCAGACAGCGATCGCTACCGCTAATACGGTCTTATTCATTATTTAAGCTCCTGAGGAATAAGCCAACGGATCGCGGCCCATGTACGCGCCATCTCTTTTTCAGCCTGATTAACCGCCAGTTCACTGTCGAGCACATTGCGTCTGGCCTCCAGCAGCTCAGGCAATTGTGATTGACCGGCGCGATATTGTGCCGCCATTAAATCAACACGGTCGCGCATCAGTGGCAGTACTTCATCACGCTGACGCATCCACAGGGTTTGTGCGGCGTTGTATTGGGCAATGAGCGTACGCAGTTGCGCGACATGTTCCCGCTGCGCCAGCGCAAGCTGATCATTGGCCTGCATGGTGCGCGAAATATCTGCGGCGTGGTCTTTATCCTGGCGGCTTGACTGGAACAGCGGCAGATCCACCGTGACCATCACACCAGCCATATCTTCGTAGCCTTCGGCCCGGCGCCCGTACCATACCTCTACTTCCACATCAGGAATGGCCGCAACCGCGGATTGCGCAGAACGCGCTTTCGCACTATTGGCTACACTCGCGGCGGCGACAATGTCAGGATGTTGCTGGATAGCCTGCTCAAGTGTCTTCTCTTCCGCAGGCAGGCGTTGGTAGCGAGGAAGCTCCCCGGCAACGGCGGTAATGGCTTGCCCGGTCAGTTGCAGCAGCCGTGTCTGCGCCACTTGTACATCACGTTCGGCGAGCGTGACCTTATCGCGCATAGCGCTTAGCCCTAGCTGGAAAGCCAGTACACTGTCCGGCGCAGCGTTTCCCGCACCGACGCTGGCGCGCTGAGCCCCCTGTTGCCGCTCCGTTTCAGCTAACAGTTTGCTAGCAATATGTAATGCTTTTTCTGAGAGCGCCAATTCCAGCCAGGCCTGCGCGGCATCACGCTGTAAGGATGCCCGTACCGCAGCCGATTTGGCATTCACGCTCTGCGCTTCCGCCAGTAAGGTATCGGCTTTGCGCTCACGTTTTTCTGCGCTGATATATTGCTGCATGATGCCAATCCGCTGCATGGTCATCCCCTCGCGGGTCAGACGATGATCGTTGCTTCCCTGCACGGGCAAATTTTCAATGCCGAATTTCAACTTCGGATCGGGGAGCTGGCGTGCAGAGTCCGCCATAGCCCCCAGCGCCTGCGCCTCATTGTGATTAGCGGAGAGTTCAGCAGAATAGCGCTCTGCGGCGAATAAGGTCTGCGTCAGCGTCAACGACTCCGCCTGCACGGCGGAGCAGATTAACCCGAACAAAACCCCACCGAGCCGCAGGCTCAGTGTGTATCGTTTCATGACGGCCTCCGATTACTTTTGTGGCGTCAATGAAACGATGTAATAGCCCTTTTCGCTCTCTACAAAGGAAAAGCTGACCTTATCGCCCACCTTTGCGGGTGGCAGCGCATTGCCTGGCTGTAGTGAAAATTGCATCGTCATGGGCGGCCAGTTCAGTGCCGGTATTGCCTGATGTGCGATGGTGAGAGAATCAGCGGAGATTTTTTTGATAATCCCCTGCCCCTGGTAAACCTGGGCATGATGGGTGCTGGTGCTATGCTGCGACATAGCGTCGTGCATGGCATGTGGATTTTGCGCCTGGGCGGCAGAAAAAGAGAAAAGCAACACGCCTGTCAGCATGCAAAGAGAGTAAGTACGCATAATTAAGACTCCTGTTAATCATTAAAATATAAAAAAATCAATGGATTAACAGTTATCTACTCACGATACCGGCAAAACTGTATTGTTGCCGGTGGACCTACTGCAGGTGGAGGTAATAACCTGTGGGTGGTTGGAACCTGAGCGCAAAGAGGCTGTATTACGGCAATACTCAGCGCTACCGGTAGCGCCACCAGCGGCGAGTGGCCATTGTCCTTCTGCGCGACATCCGGCAGACAATGCTTATCGCACAAGGGTGTCGCCATTGCGCCCCTTTCCTGCGCGGTGTCCGCCATCATATGATCCAGATGCTGAATCATAATACTCTCGCCTTTCACTTGCAGATTGCAGTCGTGGGAGGCAACGGCGAGCTGACTCTGGAATAGCAACCAACCAAACGCCACCAGCAGCACCAATAAGTGCCGCTTAATAAAGCGCCATCGGTATAGCCAGGCTGTCTGCATCATCTTTCCATGAAAGCGAGAATTTATAGTTGAGTATAGGCAGCACAGTTCTTATTTTTGAAGGTATTTTTAATGAATTTACGTTCAAAAAATAATTGAAATCAATAAAGCCAAATAATTAACAGTGCATTTTCATTAATAAAACATTTTTAATATGAATCCTTTGCAAAACCGAATTCCGTTATTGCTGAAAAAGCGTAAGCACGATGCTTTTTTATGCTTTACTTATAAGTAGAATTAACTAAACACATTCATCAGGAATAGAAATGTTCAGACAGGGACTCGCCGCCAGCCTTTGTGCTGCAGCGGCTTTGTTAGCCTTTGCCCATGCTTCACCGCTTCAACCCAGACAGTATGGCGATTTTGATCGTTATGTCCTGGCACTGTCGTGGCAAACCGGATTTTGCCAGAGTCAGCATGAAAGTGGAGGCAACGAGCCTGACGAATGTCGGCGGCAAAAAGAGAGCGCGGAGAAAAGAGACTATTTGACGGTTCATGGGTTATGGCCAGGGCTGCCCAAATCTATAGCAGTACGGGGAGTCGATGAACGCCGCTGGATGCGTTATGGTTGTGCTACACGTCCAGTACCTGATATGCCGGAAGCCAGGGCCAGCCGCAAATGCGCGGCTGCTGAAACCGGGATATCGCTGGAGGTAGCCAACAAATTAAACGAGGTCATGCCTGGCGCCGGTGGAAAATCCTGTCTTGAGCGCTATGAATATGCCAAACATGGGGTCTGCTTCGGCTTCGATCCAGACGACTATTTTGGCACCATGGTACGGATGAATAACGAAATCAAGAACAGCCCACTTGGGGCGTTTTTGGCGGATAACTATGGCAAAAGTGTAAGCCGGGAAGCGTTTGATGCTGCCGTTGCGCTCGCCTTTGATCAGCAAGCAGTGAAGGCAGTCAAGCTAAGCTGTAGCGGTAATCCACCCTGGCTGACGGAAATACAAATTGGAATTAAAGCTGCGGCGATCAATGCGCCATTGAGTGCAGACTCTCTTGTGCCGCAGCCGCATCCCGGAAACTGTGGTAATCGCTTTGTGATAGACAAACAAGGTTATTAACCCCAGGTTAAATAGGATCTGTGTTCAGAATTGCGGCAAATGTGCGCCCCATCACTTCACAGTGAGCGAGGGTGCCAGTATCATCTCGGTAGATAAACCCTCGCTGCCAGACGGCGAGGGTTTTTCTTTGGATTAATGCTTAACGACATGGAGTGAGAAATGTCCAGACCTGCGATTATTATTAATGAACGAGACGCCGCGCGACTCGATCAGTTGCTGGAGCAACCAGCTCACGCCAACCTGCCGATCGCGGATGCGCTAAACGAGGAGCTGGATCGCGCCCAACTGTGCGCTCCAGAAGCGATGCCAAAAGATGTGGTGACCATGAACAGCACGGTGAAATTCCGCGAGCTAAAAAGCGGCGAGGAGCATGTGCGCACGCTTGTTTACCCATCACAGATGACGGACAGCGCCAACCAATTATCAGTGCTCGCACCGGTGGGGGCTGCGCTGTTGGGCTTACGCGTCGGCGATACTATCAACTGGCAACTGCCTGGCGGAGCGACTGCAAATCTTGAAGTACTTGAATTGCTCTACCAGCCGGAAGCCGCAGGAGAGTACCTGCGCTAACCCTACCTCTGCCCGGTGGCATTGACGCTTGCCGGGCCTTCAGCATCTATCACTTTCAGCATACAGAGTCGTGCTGTTACACCTGCTGTAAAAAATCGTATTTTGATATTTGCCAACCAGCCTGCAAAAAACTAACATCGCTTGTGGTTGAATCATAAGTACATAACCTACAGGGAGAAGCGTTTATGTATAAAACCATTATTATGCCCATTGATGTTTTCGAAATGGAGTTAAGCGATAAGGCTGTCCGCCATGCGGAATTTCTTGCTCAGAACGACGGTGTTATTCACCTTCTGCATGTTTTGCCCGCCTCCGCCAGCCTTAGCCTGCACCGTTTTGCCGCCGATTTGCGCCGTTTCGAAGAGCATCTGCAGCAGGAAGCGCAAACGCGTCTGAACACCATGATCACCCATTTTTCTATCGATCCTTCGCGTATTCATACGCATGTCCGTTTCGGCAGCGTACGTGATGAAGTGAATGAGCTGGCAGAAGAGCTGAAGGCCGATATGATCGTGATTGGCTCTCACAACCCGACGATATCTACACACTTGTTAGGCTCAAACTCGTCGAGCGTCGTGCGCTACGCCCATATTCCCGTTCTGGTAGTAAGGTAAAATAAGCTAAGAAGGGCTGCCAATGGCAGCCCTTCTTCGTGCAGGTCACGCTTACTTTCTTATTTTTACTTACGCAGTTTTGGTGCGGATCAGGTAGTCAAATGCGCTGAGAGACGCTTTTGCCCCTTCACCGGCAGCAATAATGATCTGTTTGTACGGCACGGTGGTGCAGTCACCTGCCGCAAAGATACCTTTCGCGCTGGTTTCGCATTTCGCATCAATGATGATCTCACCCATGCGGTTGCGTTCAATCGCCCCTTCCAGCCAGGTGGTGTTCGGCAACAGACCGATCTGTACGAAAATACCGGCCAGCTCTACATGATGAACATCACCGCTTACACGGTCGCGATACTCCAGCCCGGTCACTTTGCTGCCGTCGCCTTTCACTTCGGTAGTCTGAGCATTGAGAATAATATCGACATTTTTCAGGCTACGGACTTTATCTTGCAGTACCTGATCAGCCTTCATCTCTGGCGCAAACTCCAGCAGCGTGACGTGTTCAACGATACCGGCCAGATCGATAGCCGCTTCAACACCTGAGTTACCCCCGCCGATAACCGCAACACGCTTGCCTTTAAACAACGGGCCATCGCAATGCGGGCAGTAGGTCACACCTTTGGTGCGATATTGATCTTCACCAGGCACGTTCATGTTACGCCATTTCGCACCGGTAGCGATGATGATGCTACGCGCTTTCAGCACCGCGCCAGAAGCAGTTTCTATCTGATGCAGACCCCCTTCGACCGCCGCAGGTGTCAGTTTGCTGGCGCTCTGGCTGTCGATAACATCCACATTGTAATCAGATACGTGCGCTTTCAGGGCTCCGGCCAGTTTCTGACCTTCGGTTTTCGGTACAGAGATATAGTTTTCAATGTCTACGGTATCCAGTACCTGACCGCCGAAACGTTCGCCCATCAGACCAGTACGAATACCTTTACGCGCAGAGTATACCGCTGCCGCAGCTCCCGCCGGACCGGAACCGACAATCAGCACATCGTAAGCATCACGTTTGTTTAACTCTTCCGCCGCACGTTTTTCTGCGCCAGTATCGATTTTGGCGACGATTTCGCTAAGCGTCATACGCCCCTGACCGAACTCCTGACCATTCACGAAGACAGCCGGGACGCCCATAATATTGCGTTCTGTGATTTCGTTCTGGAAGGTGCCGCCATCGATCGCCGTATGCTTGATACGCGGGTTAAGCACCGCCATCAGGTTCAGCGCCTGCACCACGTCCGGGCAGTTATGGCAGGAGAGCGAGTAGTAAGTTTCAAATTCGAAATCGCCATCAAGAGTGCGGATCTGCTCCAGCAATGCCTGCGCTTCTTTCGACGGATGACCACCGGTCCAAAGCAGAGCCAGCACCAGAGAAGTAAATTCATGTCCCAACGGAGAACCGGCAAAACGCGGCCCGCTAGTAGAACCTGGGTTGGTTATCAGGAATGAAGGTTTACGCACCGCCAGAGTATTGTCTTCTTTAAAAGAGACTTTATCTGACAGTTCAGCAATCTCCGTCAGCAGTTCTTTAATTTCTGCCGACTTAGCGCTGTCGTCCAGCGTAGCAATCAACTCAACAGGCTTTGTTAATTTCTCAAGGTAGGCCTTGAGTTGGGTTTTCATCGTAGTGTCGAGCATTGTCGTTTCCTTCTTTTGAAACATCATCATGCAAGCTGCCTCATACGGGCTGCCTGGATGCAACTTGAATCATGGTGTTGGGGGAAAACGGGTGCAGGAAGCACCCGTTGGATATTCACTTATTTCAGTGAATAAGCGAAATCAGATTTTGCCAACCAGGTCCAGAGACGGAGACAGCGTTGCTTCGCCTTCTTTCCACTTAGCCGGGCAAACTTCGCCTGGGTGGGTAGCAACGTACTGAGCCGCTTTCACTTTACGCAGCAGGTCAGAAGCGTCACGGCCAATACCCTCAGCAGTCACTTCGATAGCCTGGATGATACCCTGCGGGTCAACGATAAAGGTACCGCGGTCAGCCAGACCTTCGTCTTCACGCATGTTTTCGAAATTACGAGTCAGCGCGCCAGTCGGGTCACCGATCATCGCATATTTGATTTTAGCGATGGTTTCAGAGCTGCTGTGCCATGCTTTGTGCGTGAAGTGGGTATCGGTAGATACAGAGTAGATATCCACGCCCAGTTTCTGGAACTCTTCGTAGTGATCCGCTACGTCACCCAGTTCGGTCGGGCATACGAACGTGAAGTCAGCCGGGTAGAAGAAGAAGACGCTCCAACGGCCTTCGGTATCTTTCTCGGTTACTTCAATGAATTCACCGTTTTTAAACGCCTGGTTTTTAAAAGGTTTGATCTTGGTATTAATTAAGGACATCTATACTTCCTCCATGTTTTCGTTGAGGTCTAAGTTAACGAAATTTCCTTGCCAGGGCTAATGCGTTTGCATTATCAAATCAATAAGCGTTAGCTAACAACCCCATACGAAGAACTTTGTGAACTGTTAAACTCGCGAAGGCATTTTTTGCCGCAAAATTGCGCAAATTTGCCGAAAGTAAGGCCACCTGGCAGATGGCCCAGATACATAACATCCCCGAAGGTAGCTGCTGTGCCAGCGTATCTGGCCTGATGTTGTGCTTATACAAGCACTAGCGATTAGACCATTGCTGACAACATGGAACAATGCCGTATCGCCTGGGTCTTACCTATGGCTGCGATAGGTTTGCCCTTAGTTTGCTATACCCACTCATATTATAAGGTTAATTATGTTAAAGCGCCTGCTCATCCCCCTTCTTCTTCCTTTTACCCTGCATGCTCAAGAGCTACCCGCCCCGGTAAAAGCCATCGAAAAACAGGGCATTACCATTATCAAATCCTTCGACGCGCCGGGTGGTATGAAAGGCTATTTGGGTAAATATCAGGAGATGGGCGTGACCATCTACCTTACGCCAGATGGCAAACACGCCGTCTCAGGTTATATGTATGACGAAGCTGGCAACAACCTGAGTGAAAAGCTCATAGAAAAAGAGATCTATGCTCCCGCGGGTCAAAAGCTGTGGCAGCGGATGGAAAAAGCCAGTTGGCTGTTGGACGGTAAAAAAGAGGCACCGCGCGTGGTGTATGTCTTTGCCGATCCCTACTGCCCTTATTGCAAGCAGTTCTGGCAACAGGCTCGCCCATGGGTCGAATCAGGTAAGGTGCAACTACGCACCTTGTTGGTCGGCGTAATCAAACCAGAGAGCCCGGCTGCGGCAGCAGCAATTTTGAGTACCCCAGATCCGGCAAAAAGCTGGCAGCAGTATGAACAATCAGGCGGGAAAATGGCGCTCAAGCTCCCGACAACTGTTCCGGCAGAAGTAACGAAATTACTTAATATTAACCAAAAAATTATGGATGACCTTGGCGCCAGCGCTACACCCGCTATCTATTATATGAATGAAGATAATGTGCTCCAGCAGGAAGTTGGCCTGCCGGATGCAGAGAAAATGAAAACAATTATGGGCGAATCATCCAACTAAAGCTTACACAACCGCTCTGCCGCTGCCAGTAGCGTCGCTTCCTGCTTAGCAAAGCAGAGGCGAATAAGCTTGTGCGGGAAGGGGTCGGCGCAAAATACCGACAAGGGGATTGCCGCCACGCCGATCTCTTTTGTTAGCCACTGGCAAAAGCTGACATCATCAAGACTGGAAACCGCACTGTAATCCGCCAGCAGGAAATAGGTCCCTTCGCAGGGCAAAATTTCGAGCTTGCTGCTGGCGAGCGCATTAATGAGCACGTCGCGTCGGGCACGGTAAAAATCGGGCAACTGTTGATAATGTGCCGGTTCAGCGCGCAGCATATCGGCCAACGCTAGCTGCGCCGGGGTATTAACGGAGAAAGTGAGATACTGATGCACCTTACGCAACTCGGCGCTGATTGCTGCTGGAGCAATGCAGTAACCCACTTTCCAGCCAGTCATATGGTAAGTTTTGCCAAATGAAGAGACCGCCACCGCGCGTTCGCGTAGCTGCGGGTGCGCCAGTACGCTGGCATGCCCCTCTTCGGCGAAGCAGATATGCTCATAAACTTCATCACTCAACACATAAATTTCGCGTTCCGCAATCGCCTGCCATAGCGCGGCAAAGTCCTCTTTGCGCCATACCGTAGCCGACGGATTATGCGGTGTGTTTAGGATGACCAGACGAGTGCGATCGCTGAGTTGTGCAGCAAACGTCTGCCAGTCGACGCGAAAATGGGGCGGCTGCAAAGCAATCCGCTTGAGTACACCGCCACAGAGCTCTACCGCAGGGGCATAGCTGTCGTAACTCGGGTCGAAGCAGACAACTTCATCGCCCCGGCGCACCAGCGCCGTGATTGCTGCATACAGTGCTTCTGTCGCGCCAGCGGTTACCGTGATGTCGTGATTATAATCCGGCCTGTAACCATACAAGGCGGCGGTTTTGTCAGCAATGGATTCACGCAATGGCTGAACACCTGTCATCGGCGCATACTGATTTGCCCCCTGCGCCACATGATACGCAAGACGCTCTTGCAAATAGCGCGGACCATCGAAATCCGGAAAACCCTGCGACAGATTGATAGCCTGATGCTGCTGCGCCAGAGCGCTCATTTGTGTAAAGATAGTGGTGCCTAAAGCGGGGAGTTTACTCTCAGGAATCAGTGGGTTATTACTCATTGTTATCTGCCTGCCTGTAATACTTATATTGCTGTCACTATAACACGATGTTAGTCTTTAGCAATCAAGACGCTTAGACGTCTATATGCTAATAATATTCCTTCGTAAGGAAGAACATGACTGAGAACCTGCAGCTCAACGCGCTCGTTGCCGCCTGTCACTGGATTGGCGACAAAGGCTGGGCACCCGCTACCGGCGGTAATATGTCCATACGCCAGGACGCGGACTGGTGCTGGCTAAGTGAATCCGGCAAAGATAAAGGTAGCCTCACCACCGAAGATTTCTTGCAGGTGTCTATCGCCGATAATCATGCCCCCTCCGGGCGTAAGCCATCGGCAGAAACGGGGTTACATACCTTGATTTATCGCTTGTATCCCGACGCAAACGCCGTTTTACATGTGCATACGGTTAATGCCACGGTACTGTCTCGGGTAGAAAAAACCGCACAGTTACGCCTGCATGGTTACGAGATGCAAAAATCATTACGCGGTCAGAGTAGCCACCTTGATCGTGTAGACGTCGCGATTTTTGATAATGAACAAGATATTGATGCGCTCGCAAAACGCATTGCAACCTATGCGCAAAAGTGCCCATTACGTTATGGTTTTCTGCTACGCGGCCACGGCCTGACTTGCTGGGGGCGCGATGTTGACGAAGCCCGCCGCCATCTGGAAGGGCTGGACTTTTTATTTGCCTGCGAGATGCAGCGCCGCCTGCTGGAGAGATGATGATCCGCGCTATTGTTACCGATATTGAAGGCACCACCAGCGATATCCGCTTTGTGCATAACGTTCTGTTTCCATATGCCCGACAACGGCTGGCTGCATTCGTCACAGCAGAGCAGTATAACGAGCCCGTCAGCACGATTCTGGACAACTTGCGTGCCGAAGCAGGGCTGCCGGCAGCCTCCACGGCCCAGCTTATAGAGCTGCTGTTTGCTTTTATGGATCAAGATCGTAAATCGACGGCGCTCAAAGCGTTGCAGGGTATTATCTGGCGCGAGGGCTATCTGCACGGCGATTTTCGTGGCCATCTCTACCCGGATGTTTTGCCTGCGCTGGAAAAATGGAAAGCGCAGGGCATTGATCTCTACGTATATTCCTCTGGCTCAGTGGCTGCGCAAAAACTGTTATTTGGCTATAGCGACGAAGGTGATATTACTCATTTGTTCAGCGGCTACTTTGACACAATGGTGGGGGCCAAACGGGAAGTAGACGCCTATCGCACTATCGCGACGCAGCTTGGGCTTCCCCCCGCTTCAATCCTGTTTCTGTCAGACGTTCATCAGGAGCTGGATGCCGCTGAACAGGCCGGTTTTCATACCATCCAGTTGATTCGCGGTGAGGATGATGCCGCCAGCCATCACCATCAGGTACATCTTTTTGACGATATCAAGCCGGAGCAGAAAATCCTATGAGCGCATTGACAATTTACACCGACCAAAATGCCAGCACGCCGCAGTGGCATAGCGTGGAAGCAAACGAAATCCAGCAGAAATTAAACGCTAAAGGCGTGCGTTTCGAACGCTGGCAGGCAGACCGCGATTTGGGCGCGGCCCCCACGCCCGAAACGGTAATCACCGCGTATCAGCATGCCATCGACAAACTGGTGGCAGAGAAAGGCTATCAGAGTTGGGATGTCATCAGCCTGCGCGCCGATAACCCACAAAAAGAGGCGATGCGCGCAAAGTTCCTTAACGAGCATACGCATGGCGAAGATGAAGTGCGCTTTTTTGTCGAAGGCGCCGGGCTGTTCTGCCTGCATATCGGTAATGAAGTTTACCAGGTACTGTGCGAAAAGAACGATCTCATTTCCGTACCGGCCGGTACACCGCACTGGTTTGATATGGGTTCACAACCCAACTTCACCGCCATTCGGATATTTGATAACCCGGAAGGATGGGTGGCCCATTTTACGGGTGAGACAATTGCAGATGCCTACCCACGGTTAGCATAATTTGCCCCAACCTAAACATACGAACCGGCCGCCATCGCCGGTTTTTTACATTTATCGCCCTTCTGTTTGGCTCATAAGCACGCAGCCTGAATATTTTGTCTACCCTATACAGGCACATCGTGGCTGTAGTCGTGGTCACTTCCCGACACTTCACTCAACAAGGAAAGACAGATGCAAAATAACGCAGGAAAATCATGCGTCGCCGTTGCACTTTACGCGCTGCTTAACCCCATACCCATAGGCTTTTTCGTTGCCGCCTGGATCTTCGATATCCTCTATCTGAAAACGTTTCAGATAATGTGGACCGAAGCAGCAAGCTGGCTGATTGCTATCGGACTCGTGATAGCCATTATTCCTCGCTTAATTAATCTGGTGCAGGTGTGGGTAACTCAACGCGCACTGACCAGCAGCGCCGAAAAAACTGCGTTCTGGCTGTGGTTGATTGCCGTTGTACTGGCGATAGTCAATGCCTTTGTCCATAGCCGCGACGCTTATGCGGTCGTGCCGCTGGGCGTTATTCTGTCGACTATCGTGGTTATTTTGCTGTTGATTGCCAACGTTCTGCTCGCGGTTCGCCCGCGTATCGGGTGAGGAGATGCCCATGAAGATGACGAATCGCACTTTTCTTGCCGTAGCGCTTACCATGCTGATTGCGGGTTGTGACCAGGGGGCAAATATTGACCCAATGAAACAAGTTGGCCCGGCACCTGAACTACCAAAAGCACAAAATTTCCTGATGCCGCCAATGCAGGTGCCTGAAGGCGTGTCGTGGCAAGAGGGGCAGACGCCCAACGTGCCGCAGGGGCTAAAGATTGAAAAAATCGCCGATGGTCTGATGCATCCGCGCCAGCTCTATGTATTGCCAAACAATGACATTCTGATCGCCGAAGCTAACGGCCCGGCAAAACCGACGACTCGCCCGAAGCAGTTGATTATGGGCGCAGTGCAGCAAGCCTCTGGCAAAGCGGGCCCGGGCGGCAACCGTATCACCCTGCTACGCAATGTCGATGGCAAATGGCAAAAACATACCTTTATTGAAAATCTAAGCTCCCCCTTTGGCATGCAGTTAATTGGCAATACCCTGTGGGTAGCGAATGCTGACAGCCTGGTAAAATTCCCCTATCAGCAGGGGGAAACGGCGATCCGCACGCCTGGCGAAGTGGTAACCGAATTGCCCGGTGGGCCGCTGAACCACCACTGGACCAAATCCCTGCTCGCCAGCCCCGACGGCAGTAAGCTCTATGTCGGCGTCGGCTCTAACAGTAACATTACTGAAAATGGCATTGGCGCAGAGTATCGCCGCGCGGCAGTACTGGAAGTGGACGCTGCCAGCGGTGCAAGCCGGATTTATGCCAGCGGTTTGCGTAATCCCACCGGGCTACAGTGGGAGCCGCAAAGTGGTGCGCTGTGGGCGATAGTTAACGAACGCGATGAGATTGGTTCCGATCTGGTACCGGACTATATGACATCGGTCCAGCAGAATGGCTTCTATGGCTGGCCGTACAGTTATTTCGGGCAGCATGTCGATGAGCGGGTAAAACCGCCACGCCCGGATCTGGTGGCGAAAGCGATTAAGCCCGATTACGCATTGAGCTCTCATGTTGCCCCGCTTGGGCTGTTGTTCTATAGCGGCGACAATATGCCACAGTACCGTGGCGGCGCGTTTATCAGCGAGCATGGTAGCTGGAACCGCACGCCCCTGAATGGTTACCAGGTGGTATGGGTAAAATTCGAAAACGGTAAACCCGTTGGGCAACCGCAACCGGTGGTGACAGGCTTTCTCACCGACGACCAGAAGCAAGTGCGCGGTTTGCCGGTTGGGCTGGCAATGGATCAACAGGGCGGCCTGCTGATTGCTGACGATGCGGGAAATAGTATCTGGCGGGTTAGCGCGAAGTAGCTCTTTGACCCTCAGCCTTTCCTGTTGGGGAGGCTGAGGGTAAACTCTGTACTTCAGTAATGAGCATGAAACGCGCCGTTTGCCACCTGCGCAGGCGTTACCACCCCACTGTCCAGCACCCAGCCGCTAATTAGCGCCGCCGGAGTCACATCAAAAGCCGGGTTATAGACTTGCGCATTCTGCGGCGCCCACTGCACTGCACCGAAACTGCCTGCCACACCGGTTACCTCTTCGGCGGCACGCTGCTCAATCACAATGTCATCGCCCGTTGGGCAATAAGCATCAAGAGTCGTTTGCGGGGCAGCAACATAAAACGGCACACGGTGAAACTTCGCGGCGACTGCCAGCGAGTAAGTGCCGATTTTATTCGCCACATCGCCATTCGCGGCAATCCTGTCAGCGCCAACCCATACAGCATCAACCTGCCCTTTTGCCATCAGGCTGGCAGCCATTGAGTCGGTGATCAGTTGGTAGGGTATCCCCAGCTCAGCCAATTCCCATGCGGTTAAACGCCCGCCCTGTAACAGAGGGCGCGTCTCATCTACCCAGACATTAGCGACCTTCCCTTGCTGATGGGCCAGCGCGATCACCCCCAGCGCTGTGCCAACACCCGCCGTCGCTAACCCACCCGTATTGCAATGGGTCAACAGCTTGCTGCCAGGCGTTACCAGTGCGGCCCCCGCCTGCGCTATCTGGTCACACAGTTGGCGATCTTCTTCAATCAGTCGTAACGCCTCGGCAACTAATGCCGGGGCAAAATGCTCTTCAGCTAATGCCTGCCTCATGCGATCAAGATTATTCATTAAATTAACCGCTGTTGGGCGCGCGCTGCGCAGTGTCTCAAGCGACCGCGCCAGGTGTTCTCGCTGCATCCCCTGTTCCGCCAGCAACGCCAATAACAAGCTGGCGGAGAGCCCAATCAACGGGGCGCCGCGTACACGCAGAGCATGAATATGCGCGGTAAGTTCCTCTACCGTTGTGGCCGGTAACCAGCGTTTTTCCTGCGGTAAAGCCTGTTGATCGAGAATAAAGAGTTGATTATCAGCGACTCGCAGGCTGGTCGTTTGTAATGACTGCATAGCGTTAAATCTCTGTTGCGTTGTTGTAGCCTATTGTGTCAGGATGAAATACAGATGTATAGACGTCTGAATGGCTTAATTGGTCTAAAGAGAGGATCGAGGCAATGTCGCAATACCATACCTTTTCCGCCGAGGACGCCGTAGCCTATGCCCGGCAGTTCGGCGGTCTGGAGAATCCGTCTGAGCTGGCTGAGGCACACGAGGTGGGCGACGGTAACCTCAATCTGGTGTTTAAAATTTTCGACCGCGAGGGCTGCAGCCGCATTATCGTCAAACAGGCGCTGCCCTATGTGCGCTGCGTGGGTGAGTCCTGGCCGCTGACGCTCGACAGAGCGCGTCTTGAAGCGCAGACCCTCGTCGAACACTACCGCCACAGCCCGCAGCACACGGTGAAAATTCACCACTTCGACCCCGCGCTGGCAGTGATGGTGATGGAAGATCTCTCTGATCATAAAATCTGGCGCGGCGAACTTATCAGCAATATTCACTATCCTCAGGCAGCCTCGCAACTCGGGAGCTACCTGGCGCAAACCCTGTTCCACACCAGCGACTTTTTCCTTCATCCTCATGATAAAAAAGCGCAAGTTGCTAAGTTTATCAATGCGGAAATGTGCGAGATCACCGAAGATCTCTTTTTCAATGATCCCTACCAGATCCATGAACGCAATAACTACCCGGCTCAGCTAGAAGCGGACGTTGCCGCTCTGCGGGAAGACAGCCAACTGAAACTGGCCGTGGCGGCACTTAAGCATCGTTTCTTCTCGCACGCTGAAGCACTGCTACATGGCGATATTCATAGCGGTTCAATTTTTGTTGCCACAGGCAGCCTGAAAGCCATTGATGCCGAGTTTGGTTACTTTGGCCCAATGGGTTTCGATATCGGCACTGCAATTGGCAATCTGTTACTGAATTATTGCGGGCTGCCAGGGCATCTGAGCATTCGCGATGCGGCAGCGGCGCGCGAGCAGCGGCTGGCGGATATTCACATAGTCTGGAACACCTTCTGCGAACAATTTCAGGCGCTGGCAAGGGAGAACACTCGCGACGCAGCTCTCGCCGAACCAGGCTACGCTTCGGCCTTTTTGAAAAAGGTATGGGCGGATGCCATTGGCTTTTGCGGCACAGAGCTAATCCGCCGTAGCGTAGGGTTATCGCACGTCGCGGATATTGACAGTATCAAGGATGATGAGATGCGCTATGCCTGTTTGCGTCATGCCATTACGCTCGGTAAGGCATTGATAGTACTGGCAGAGCGCATTGATAGTGTCGATGAGTTGATTGCGCGGGTACGGCAATACAGTTAATCCTCACCCAACTTGCAGGGTGAGGGGAAAACACCGCTTACCCTAAGTACTCAATCACTGATAGCCCACCGTTATAATCCGTACTGTAGATAATCCCCTGAGCATCAACAAATACATCGCAGGACTGGATTACTTCTGGGCGTCCTGGCCGGGTATCCATCATTTTTGCGGGCGCTGCTGGCACCAGCGCGCCGGTCTCCAACGGGCGATATGGATTGCTAATATCATAAGCGCGCACGCCTGCATTCTGATAAGTCGCAAAGATCAACGTCGAGCTAATAAAGCTACCCGGACGGTTTTCGTGCAGATTATGCGGGCCAAAATGCGCCCCTTTCGCCACGTAGTCTGTTTCATCCGGCTGCGGGAAAGTCGCAATACTGACCGGATTGGCGGGCTCGCGGATATCAAACAGCCAGATTAGCTTCTCGCCATCCTGCTGATTGTCCAGCACCGCTTCATCCAGCACCACCAGCAGATCCCTGTCAGGTAACGGTAGCGCGGTGTGTGTACCTCCGCCAAACGGCGGGCTCCAGTTACGGTGACTAATCAGCTTCGGCTGGGTGCGATCTTTTACATCCAGCAGCGTTAATCCCCCGTCGCGCCAACTGGCATAGGCTGTATCACCGCTGATAATGGCATGATGCAGCGCATAACGTTTCCCCGCAGGCCATGTCGGCGTTTCCCCCGCTGCCTGATTCATTCCTGGTAGCCACCAGCGCCCCGCCACTTCAGGTTTACGCGGATCAGCCAGATCGATAGTCAGGAAAATATAATCAGTAAACCCCTCGATCAGCGCCGAAACATAGGCCCAGCGCCCGCCAACATACCAGATACGATGAATACCGATACCGTTGAGCGGCAGGAAGCTGATTTCTTGCGGTTGCGCTGGAATGGAGATATCAAAAATACGCAGACCGGCACTCCAGCCTTTATCCTGCACATCGCTCACCGTCTCGCCAACCGCGCGAGTGTAGTAAACTTTTTCATCAGCAAAGCGGGCATCGGCAAAAAGATCGCGCGCGTTAATCACCAGCAGCAGGTCGTCATGGGCCTGCAGATGCACATTCCACGTCCCCGGCGGCGCAGCGACAAATCCCGCAGCACGCGGATTTTTGGCATCGCGCACATCCACAATGGAAAACCCTTGCGACACCATATGGCCAATATAAGCAAAACCGCGATGCACCATCACCTGCACGCCGTCCGGGCGCCCACCTTGATCACTGTGCCCAATCAGCCGCATATTGCGGCTAAATTCCGGGGGCGGAAGTTCACTTGCCATACCCAATCCTTATTGATTTTTCGCTGCCAGAGTGGCAAACCACGGCGCGATGAAGTCTTCTGTCTGCCCCCACCCCGGAATAATTTTGCCTAAAGAGGCAACATTTACTGCGCCGGGCTGGCTTGCCAGCAACGCCTGTGGAATAGCGGCAGCTTTAAAATCGTACGTTGCCGGCGTCTGCTCACCCGCAATTTTGTTGGCAATTAGCCGCACATTGGTCGCGCCAATCAGCTTCGGATCCACCGCCACACTCACTTTCCACGGGCTATTGGCTTCTCGCATCAGTTGCAGATCCTGGTTCGATACATCGATGCTATAGAGTTTAATTTCCGTGCGGCCATTCTCTTTCAGAGCCTTATATGCCCCCTGGCTAAAGGCGTCCCAGGTTCCCCAAATTGCATCAATCTGCCCTTTGGGATATTTCGCCAGTACTGCCCCCACTTTATTGGCGGTATCCCCCTGCACATCGGAAGAGACTGCGCCTATGGATTCCAGCTCTTTGATACCCGGATTGGCTTTTAAAAGCTCGGCATATGCCGCCTGGCGGCGCTCCATGGGCGGAAAACCAGCGACCCATAATTTAATAATGTTGGCTTTGCCGTTGAAATCTTTTACCAGCCCGCCAAACGATAATTTGGTTAAGGAAGCATCATCCTGTTGCGTTACCGTCACACCGGGGATCTCGCCAGTAACCGCAGTATCAAACACCGAAACTTTGATTCCTGCCGCCACCGCTTTTTTAATCAGATCGGTGGAATAGGGATCGCGCCCCTGTGAGAGGATGATACCGTCATATTTCTGGCTAATGGCCTGGTTGACGAAATCCTGGAATTTCGCATCATCGCCATTGCTTAAAAAGGTGCTGATTTTAAAACCGAGCTTTTTTCCCTCCTGCAAGGCGCCAGCAACAAATTGTGTGGTGTTGTCGTCGGAGCCGAGATTGCGGATCAGCGCAATACGAATCGGGCCACTATGATTAGCAATGGCCTCCGGCACAGGTGCCAGCGTGGCGGCCTGTCCCGGCAATGTGGTCAGTAATCCCAGCGCCAACAGTGAGAGTGCAATTTTTTTCATGTCTGTTTCCCCTGAATAATTAACGACGCTGGAAGTAAGTCAACGCAAGGGCGCCAGCCAGCACCAGCCCCTTAATAATGTCCATGGCGTAATACGGCACGGAGAGCATTACCAGCCCATTTTGCAGCACGCCAAGAATCACCGCCCCCACCAGCGTACCCAACGCATTGGGTTTGCCAGAACCCGCGAGCGAGAAGCCGATCCATGCCGCCGCCACCGCATCCATCAAATAACCGCTGCCCGCATTCACCTGCGAGGAGCCGATACGCGAAGCCAGCAGAATGCCGCCCAGTCCCGCCAGCAACGAGGCTATAATGTAAGCCGCCACCTTATAACGCACTGTGCGGATACCAGAGAGGCGCGCGGCTTCCGGGTTGCCGCCAATGGCATACATTCGCCGCCCATGTGTGGTTAACGACAGCGCAAGCTGAGCTACCACCGTGACCACCAACATGATAATGACGATTACCGGCACCTGGCCGAGCAGGCCGAAAGCGGCAGGAATGGTTCCTTCAGCCATATCTCCGCTGGGCAATACCATGTTTTCAGTAATCGAACCGCCGTAGCTGTAGGTCATCGCCACGCCCTGAATTACGAACAGGCTGCCGAGCGTTGCCAGCATATCGGGAATCCGCAGCACCACGATCAGAAAGGCATTGAACAGACCGACCAGCGTACAGAGCAGCAGCGTCAGCACGATAGCTTCCGTCGTACCGAAGCCGTGCCAGACAAAAAGTGAGATAACTAAGGCATTGGCCAGAGACGCGGTTGAGCCTACCGAGAGATCGAAACCACCAACCGTAAGCGAAATGGAAACCCCAATCGCAATCACTGTGACAATAGCGATAGAGCGCAATATATTGATGATATTAAAGGGATCGAGAAAGTTATCGGCCGCTACGCCAAAAATGGCAATCAGGGCGACAACAGTCAGCAACATGCCCCATTTATAGAGAAAATCAAAAAATTGTTGGCGGGGCGTCGTCGCCGCATTCACTGACAGGGCCTTACTCACTGCGCCGTTCCTCCGGTGGAATAATAAAGTAATGTCTCTTCGCGGGCGTTTTCGCCCGATACTTCCGCGACAATGCGCCCGTCCCACAGCACGCAAATCCGATCGCATAACCCCACCAGTTCGGCGAACTCCCCGGAGGCATAAATCACCCCTTTGCCTTCCCGCGCCAGGCCATCGATAAGCTGGAACAGATCGGTTTTTGCCTTCACATCAACGCCTTTAGTGGGTTCATCGAAAATCACCACATTGGCATTGCCCCGTAGCCATTTTCCAATCGCCACTTTCTGCTGGTTACCGCCAGAGAGACGTCGCAGTGTCTGGCCAGGCCCAGTGGTACGCACGCCAATGCGGGCAATAGTCTCCTGAGCCCAGCGCCAGGCTTGTCGGTGTCCAAACAGGCTCCAGCGGGAAAAGGTGTTATCTGCGCTAACAGATAAATTCATGGCGATCGATTCTTCAATAAAGATCCCCTCTTTACGCCGCTCCTCCGGCACCAGTGCCAGACCGCGCTGTACAGAATCTGCCGGATCGCGTGGTTGCCACGGCTGGTTATTTAGCTCACCGTGGGTAACGCGGCTTTTGCTGGCACCAAACAGCGCTTTGCACAGCTCTGTTTTTCCGGCTCCCGCTAACCCGGCAATGCCGAGGATCTCCCCTCTACGCAACCGCAGAGTGATGTCTTTAAGCAGCCTTTCGTCATGCAGTCCTTCAATATTGAGCAGGACGTCATCACTGTGTGGTGGACGTGCGCCGGGGTAAATATCGCGGAGTTCATGGCCGAGCATCTTCTCAACGATTTGCTCGCCGCTTAGCTCAGCCATCGGGCCTGACTCAATGAGTTTGCCGTCGCGTAGTACCGTTAATGTGTCGCAAATCGCTTTCAGTTCATGGATACGGTGTGAAATAAACACCACACCAATACCTTGCTGTTGCAGGTGTTTTACCACGCTAAATAAGCGCTCACTTTCATGGCTGTCGAGGGGGGCAGTGGGTTCATCAAGAATCAAAAAACGGCAATGATGAGAAAGCGCACGCGCCAGAAGAATGTGCTGTTTCTCTGCCAGGGTGCAGCTATCGATGGGGCGCCTGACATCCATCACCACGTCGAGTTGCGCCAGCGCCTCGCGCGCCTGCCGCCGAATCTCTCCCCAGCGGTAGCAATGCCCCTCTTCGGCGAGTTTATCGAGCATGATGTTTTCTGCGATGCTGAGGCCAGGGATCAACGCGACATCAACCTCCTGCTGCACTAGGTGAATACCATAGAGTTTGGCATCGCGCGGTGTGCGAATGGTCACCACCTGATTATTGATGCTGATCTCCCCTTCATAGTGATCATGCGTACCGCACAGCACCGCCATCAGCGTCGATTTTCCCGCCCCGTTCGCACCAGTTAACGCATGTACCGAGCCGCCATGCAAAGCGAACTCCACATGCGACAGCGCTTTGAAACCGCCAAACGCCAGACTGATGCCACGCATTGCGAGATGACAAGTATTCATGCCGCACACATTCCTGCGATTAATAGATTGATTTAATGAATTTTTCATAGCCTCGCTTGACTGGCAACGACAGAAAAGGCATAAGATAAAGCTAAATATTATTAGCCATCTGGATGTCCAGACATAACATCAAGTTAGCCATCACGCACAAGGACACAACTTATGAGCAGTACCGATATTCGCGTCGTACCCGGCCCGGCCAATTACTATTCACACACCGGCAGCCTGACGCGACTGCACGATTTCTTTAACCCACAGCAACTCTCGCGTGCGGTCTGGATCTATGGTGAACGCGCCCTCGCAGGGGCCAGGCCATTTCTGCCAGAGGGTTTTAACGCACCGGGAGCAAAACATATTCTGTTTAAAGGACACTGCAGCGAACATGATGTGGCGAACCTCTCCCGGCAGGCAGGAGAGGATCGCGCGGTGGTGATTGGGGTTGGCGGTGGTGCGCTACTGGATACCGCCAAAGCGGTGGCTCGCCGCCTTGGCCTGCCGGTGGTGGCTATCCCGACAATTGCTGCGACCTGTGCCGCCTGGACCCCTCTCTCTGTTTGGTATAACGACGCAGGACAAGCGCTGCATTTCGAAATTTTTGCTGACGCCAACTTCCTTGTGCTGGTAGAACCGCAAATTATTCTTAACGCTCCGGCGGAGTATCTGCTGGCAGGGATCGGCGATACGCTGGCGAAATGGTACGAAGCTGTGGTGCTGGCGCCGCAGCCGGAAACGCTGCCGTTAACCGTACGTCTGGGGATTAATGGCGCACTGGCGATTCGTGATTTGCTACTGGACAGTAGTGAACCCGCGCTGGCGGATCAGCAACGTGGCGAGGTCACGCAGGCGTTTCGCGATGTGGTGGATGCGATTATTGCCGGTGGCGGGATGGTGGGAGGCCTTGGCGAGCGTTATACACGCGTGGCTGCAGCACACGCAGTACACAATGGACTGACCGTATTACCCCAGACAGAAAAGTTCCTCCACGGCACCAAAGTGGCTTATGGCATTCTGGTGCAGTGCGCCCTGCTCGGTCAGGACGAGGTACTGGCACAGCTTATTGAGGCATATCAGCGTTTCAATCTGCCAACCACGCTGGCGGCGCTGGAGGTCGATATCCATGATCGCGCTGCGCTCGATAAAGTGATTGCCCACACATTGCGCCCGGTAGAATCAATCCACTATCTGCCCGTGGATTTAACCCCCGACAGCCTGCGAGCGGCCTTTGAAAAAGTGGAAGCATGGTCGCGCTGATTTACTCAGGCCATAGCCTCATCGCCATACGGGCAATGCCAAGCAAGGTTTCCCTGCTCGCTCCGTCCCGCGCCTGAATCGACATCCCTTGCTGAATGCTGACATACAAGCTGGCAAGGGCATCGATATCCGTGTCGGCAGGGAGTTCTCCCTGCTCAAGCGCCTGTTGCAGGCGTGTTTTGAGCAGAATGTAACCCCTGGCGCGCAGTTGCCGAACCCGGTTGCCGAGACGATCATTCCCTTCGCTTGCCACTGCCGACAGTGTGACCATGCAACCATGCGGCAGATCGCAGCGCGTCAAGGTTTCTGCGGAGCGCTCAAGCCACTGCGCAATCGCCATTTTCGGCGAGATATCCGCTTGATCCTGCCCCCAGATCATCGGGGCGACACACTGCTCGTAGTGCTGTAACACCTCGTCGTAGAGATCCTCTTTGCTCCCAAACGCAGCATAGAGGCTGGGAGATTTAATGCCCATCGCCTCGTAGAGATCGTTCATGGAGGTAGCGGTATAGCCCTTCTGCCAGAAAAGCTTCATCGCTTTATTGAGTGCTTCTGTACGGTCAAATTCCCGTGGTCTTCCCCGGCTCACAACAGTTCCTCACATTTTGTGCTGATCGGTATATTAATACTATTGACGCCGGGATGAAAGCGCGCCATTTTAATTATGTATCAATCGACACATAATTCAGAGGTCACTATGTCATACTCACTTACAGGTAAACGTGCGCTGGTTACTGGCGCGAGTCGTGGTCTGGGTAAAGCCATTGCCCTGCAACTGGCGCGGGCGGGTGCGGATGTTGCTATCACCTGGGAAAAATCAGCCGATAAAGCGCATGCCGTAGCCGAGGAGATCCGCACACTTGGACGTAATGGTGTGGCAATACAGGCGGACAGTGGTAACCCGCAAGCCATTCGCACAGCAGTTGCTCAGGCTGTCGAGCAGTTAGGCGGGCTGGATATTCTGGTAAATAATGCAGGGATTGCCCGCGGCGGAAAACTAGAAGAGATGTCCCAGCAGGACATTGATGCGTTGATCAATGTGAATATTCGCGGTGTGGTTTATGCCACGCAAGCCGCGATCCCGCATCTTCCCAGGGGTGGACGCATAATCAATATTGGTAGCAACCTATCTGACCGCGTACCGTTAACTGATATTGCCGTTTATTCGATGACTAAATCGGCGCTTAATTCGCTGACACGTGGTTTAGCGCGGGATCTCGGGCCTCGCGGCATTACGGTGAATATGGTGAAACCAGGTTCGACAGACAGTGATATGAACCCGGCAGACGGTGAAACTTCTGAAGTCCAGCGTCGCCTGACTGCGCTGGGCCACTATGGTGAAGCGCAGGATATCGCCGAAGCGGTCGCCTTCCTGGCGAGCCCGGCGGCGAAACAGATCACCGGTACTGATATTGTGGTGGATGGCGGAACTAACGCCTGATATCTCAACGTTAACAGCAACGCGCGCCGCTTTTTCCGCCGTAGCGCGCGTCCTGACGTTCACGGAAGAACTCTTCGTAGGTCATGGCAGTCTGCTCAGGATGGGTGACGCGCATATGCTCGACATAGTTGTCGTAATCCGGAACGCCAATCATCATTTTCGCTGTCTGACCTAAGTATTTACCGGCTTTCGCCAGGGTATCGAACATCATGCCTCCTTCAGCCCTCTCCCCACAGGAGAAAGGGCTGTGTTGCTGACAATTAATGCGCGCCTTTCGCTTGTGCCACAATCTGCTCCGCATTTTCCGGCATCGGCTCATACGGCGTCTCTTTCGCCGTTGGCGTATCCACTTTGAGCGCCGCCAGGGCTGTTTTCAGCGAATAGAACGCCAGTACCACAACCACCACCATAAAGAAGATGGTCAGGCCAGCATCAAGACGGTTGTTAAACACTAACTGCGTCAGTTGTGACTCGGTGTATTGCGCCGGGATGTTGCCACTGTCAATCATTGCCTGGAATTTGTTGGCAATCGCCAGGAAGCCGACTTTCACATCTGCGCTGAAAGCCTTCTGCCAGCCTGCAGTAAGCGTACAAACCAGCAGCCATGCGGTTGGTACTAAGGCGACCCAGGCATAGCGTTGGCGTTTCATCTTAAACAACACGACCGCACACAACATTAGCGCCATGCCCGCCAGCATCTGGTTGGCGATGCCAAACAACGGCCATAAGGTATTAATCCCGCCTAACGGATCGACTACTCCCTGATGGAGGAAATAGCCCCAGGCCAGTACGCAAAGCGCAGTGGCTAAAAGGTTTGCGGGTAGTGAGTCGGTACGTTTCATATTGGGAGAGATGACCCCCAACAGATCTTGTAACATAAAGCGCGCGGCACGCGTCCCGGCATCCACAGCAGTCAGAATAAACAGCGCTTCAAACAAAATCGCAAAGTGATACCAGAAAGAGACATCCATCAGGCCGCCAAGCGCACCGTGCAGAATGTAAGCCATGCCTACCGCCAGCGTCGGCGCGCCACCCGCACGGGAGATAATCGACTGCTCGCCTACCTCATTGGCAATCTGATTTAGCGCATCCGGCGTAATGCTAAAGCCCCAACCGCTCACCACTTGCGCGGCTGATGCTACAACGTCAACGGTGCCCGCTGGCGCTAATACGGCCATCGGGCTATTCATGGCAAAGTAAACACCCGGATCGATAATACAGGCCGAAACCAGCGCCATTATCGCTACGAATGACTCCATTAGCATGCCGCCATAGCCAATCAAACAGGCCTGATTTTCATTAGCCAACATCTTCGGCGTAGTGCCGGAGGCGATCAGCGCATGGAAGCCAGAAACCGCACCGCAGGCGATAGTGATAAACAGGAATGGGAAGAGATTACCTGTCCATACCGGCCCGGTGCCATCAACAAATTTGGTGAGCGCCGGCATGGTCAATGTCGGACGCATAATCAGAATGCCGATGGCCAGGCCAACAATGGTGCCAATTTTCAGGAAGGTAGAGAGATAGTCGCGCGGGGCAAGCAGTAACCACACCGGGAGCACCGAAGCGACAAAGCCATATCCGACTAACATCCAGGTCAATTGCACGCCAGTAAAATCAAACCACGGCGCCCAGGTTGGGCTCGCGGCCACCCAGCCACCAGAGATAATGGCAAAGACCAACAGAACCAGACCAATTACCGACACTTCGCCAATGCGTCCTGGACGCAAAAAGCGAATGTAGATCCCCATAAACAGGGCCAGCGGAATAGTAAAGGCGACGGTGTAAGTGCCCCACGGGCTATGGGTCAACGCTTTGACGACAATCATCGCCAGCACCGCAAGGATAATCACCATAATCATAAAAGTGGCGACCAGCGCAATCACCCCAACGGTGGAACCCATCTCCTCTTTTACCAGTTCCCCCAACGAACGTCCGTCACGGCGGGTAGAGACAAACAGCACCATAAAGTCCTGCACAGCCCCGGCCAGTACGACCCCCGCGAGGATCCAGATCATCCCAGGCAGATAGCCCATTTGCGCTGCGAGCACAGGCCCCACCAGCGGGCCGGCACCCGCTATTGCCGCAAAATGGTGACCGAACAGCACTTTTTTGTCTGTCGGTACATAATCAAGGCCATCGTTGTGCCGTACCGCCGGTGTCATGCGCGTCGCATCGACCTGGAGTACATTGTTGACAATATAGCGGCCGTAAAAACGGTAAGCGATAAGGTAAATACAGACCGCCGCTACCACTATCCACAGTGCATTGATCTGTTCACCACGATTGAGTGCGATATAGCCCAGAGCAAAGGCCCCCACAAGGGAGAGGATTGCCCACAGCAGGTATTTCCCTGAGTTGTTCATAGTTGTTGTCCGTTGAGAAACAGAATGATGTTACATTTTGTTTCTATAACAACCGACAAAATTTAACAACTTTGAAACGTGAGAAATATGCTCTATGCCATGGTATTTACAACACTGTGTTAAGGGGATCACTTATAAGTCCCCTCTATCGTTTAGAGAGAGGGGAAAAGTAGGCGACTAACCGAGCACCGCCGTGCTTAACCGGCTGGTGCAACAACGCCGTCCCTGCTCATCAAACACCACAATCTCCCAACTCTGATTCTGCCGCCCCAAATGTAGCGGCTGACAGACGCCACGGACTTTACCCTGAGATACCGGGCGGTGATGGGTGGCGTTTAACTCAGTGCCAACCACGCACTGTCCATCGCGGGTCATCAGATACCCCGCCATTGAGCCTAACGTCTCTGCTAATGCTGCGGACGCGCCGCCATGCAGTAAACCAAACGGCTGATGGGTGCGCGCATCTACCGGCATTTCTGCTTCCAGCAGGTCATCGTCGAGGCGAGTGTAAATAATGCCAAGATGCGCCACCAGGGTGTTTTCACTGGTGGCATTCAACTCATCAAGCGTGAAATGGCGTTTCCAAATCATTCAGGCCCCCAGTGTTGAACCGCCATCCACCACAATATCCTGCAAAGTGATATGGCTGGCGAGATCGGAGGCGAGGAAGAGGATGGTATTAGCAACCTCCTGTGGCCGGGCAATTTTCCCCAATGGGATACCGAGCTTGAACTGCTCGCTAAAGCCGCGAATACGCTGCTGTTCAGCATCATCGCTTGCCCAGAGAGTGCGTTGCATATCGGTATCCGTGGAACCCGGTGAAACCACATTGCAACGCACATGGCTGGCGGCCAGCTCCAGGCCAACGGTCAGCGCCAGACTTTTCAGCGCAGCCTTCGACGCACCATAAGCACTCATCCCGATGCGCGGGGTATGCGCAGCGTCGGAGGCCACGGTAACAATCGCCCCACCCTGCTGACGGCGAAACTGCGCCATCGTCTGGCGAAAGAAGTTAAAGGCACCGCCAACGTTCACCGCAAAGGTGCGCTGCCAGGCTTCTGGCGTCAGCGCATCCGTCGCGCCCATCTGCAAGATCCCGGCGGCATTAATCAACACATCCAGCCGCTCGCTTTTCACCAGCAAACGCTGGCAAACCGCAGCGACCTGCTCTGTATCAGCAATATCAACCACTTCGCAGGCAAAAGGATAACTGTTTTGGCTAAAGGCCAGGTCGAACCCTGTAACCTGCGCGCCCGCATCAACAAATGCCTGCGCCGTCGCATAGCCAATCCCTTTTCCGGCACCGGTCACCCAGACAGTTTTACCGGTGAAATCCAGGCTCGCCATTACTTCACCTCGCGGGAGAGTAGCGCCCACCAGGCATCAATTGTCGGGTTCTTCGCTAACATCACAAAATCGATATCGCCATGCACTTTACGCCAGCGGGCGGCCAGCGCCATCATCCGCACAGAATCAAGACCATAATCGATTAGATTCTCATCATCCATCGGTTCATCTGATTCATCCAGCAGTGGCTGAATCAGCGCCCGCAGAGCGTTTTTATTGCCAGGCACCGGCAGTAACTCTTGCGTGGTGACCACGCGCCCGGAGCGACCGGCAACATACTTCAGAGACATCAGATGCTCTTCACGGCTGAAATCCGCCAGCGCATCGGCCACCATAAAAGGTTTGATATCCTGCATAAACGCATCGGTGGCGGTAGTCATACAGCCAATATGGGAATAAACACCGGTAATAATCAGTTGATTACGACCCGTCTCTTTTAACATCTGCGCCAACGGCGAACGATAGAACGCGCTATAACGCCATTTCACCAGCACCGTATCTGCCTCATCCGGCGCCAACGCTGCCACGATTTGCTGTTGCTCTGGCGAACGGGTCAGGCCAGGTCCCCACATATCATTGAGTAGCGCCCGGTCCTCATCGCTTTGCTCCTTTGGCTGAGCGGTGTAGTAGACCGGAATGTTATGTTGTTTGCAGAACTGACGCAGAGCGGCGATATTCGCCACCACTTGCTCGATCATTGGGCAGTTATCGCCCCAGAAATTAATAAAATAGTCCTGCATATCGTGAATCAGCAGCGCAGCGCGCTCTGGTTCAAAAGCCCAGTTAACTTTGTTTTCTGGAATATCCGCCGCGCCCGGCAGCGAATAACCTTGTAATTTTGGGATTGCCATCTTCTCTCCTGTTACGCCTGTACGCGTTGTGCCAGCCACTGGCGTAATAATTTTTTATCGACCTTGCCAACCGGTGTTAAGGGCAGTTCATTCACGCACTCCACGCGATCGGGAAGTTTAAATTCCGCAACCCCTTGTTCCCGGAGAAAACGACGTATAGCGACGGCGCGCACAGGCTCTTTCACCACCAGGTAAGCGCAGCTCTTTTCACCCAGCAGGGAATCTTCCATGCTGACCAGCGCGGCGTGAATAACCGCCTCATGGCGCAATAGCAGGTTCTCGATCTCTTCAGCGGCAATCTTCTCGCCGCCGCGATTGATCTGATCTTTTTCGCGCCCTTGCACAGTGACATAGCCCTGCTCATCAATGGCTATCAGATCGCCTGAACAGTAAAAGCCGTTCTCATCAAAGGCGCTGGCATTATGTTCCGGGCTATTGAAGTAACCACGAAAGGTGTATGGCCCGCGCGTCATCAACCGTCCGACCTGCCCAGGCGGTAAAGCGTTACCCTGCTCATCAGCCACCCAGACTTCATCGTCCGGTGACATCGGTCTCCCCTGGGTATTAATAATGCGTTCCAGGCTGTCATCTAAGCGGGTGTAGTTAACCAGCCCTTCCGCCATGCCAAATACTTGCTGTAACTGACACCCCATCTCCGCCGGGATACGCGCGGCCAGCGTCGTTGACAATCTCGCACCACCAACCTGGAGTAATTTCAGCGAAGCGAGTTGGGCGTTGCTGCCCCACTCGCTAATCGCCTGCAGCCACAAGCTGACCGCCGGGGGAACCAATGCGGTAACGTTAATCTGGTGTTTTTCGATAAGCGGGAAACAGAGCGTGGCGCTGGGATCGGCGGCCAGAACGACACAGCCTCCGGCGAGGAAAACACCGAGTGCGCCAGGGGAGCTCATCGGGTAGTTATGGGCAGCAGGCAGGGCACACAGGTAACGAGTTTGTGCGTTAAATTCACAAATCTCATTGCTGCGTACAATGCTGTAGTAGTAATCATTATGAGTACGCGGGATCAGCTTTGGCGTACCGGTACTGCCGCCCGAAAGCTGGAAGAAAGCCACTTCATCCGCCGGTGTTGGCGCAGAGATAAAGTTATCTGCCGGACGCTCAATAGCACTCTGCAATGCATGTTCACCACTATCGCTACGCAGCAATACCACGCGTATCGTATTGTGCTGCGCGACAAAAGTATGGATAAATTCATCGTCGGCAAACAGCGCATGCTCACGATCGGCAATCAACAATGCCGGTTTCAACTGCGTGGCATAGGCGTTTAGTTCGCTACGTTGATGACTAAAAAGCGCATTCACCGGCGCCACGCCAATTTTCAGTAGTGCAAACAGCGTGATATAGAATTCAGCAACATTCCCCAACTGTACCAACGCCGTTTCACCACGTTTAATCCCCTGCGCCTGTAGTGCGCAGGCCAGATTATCGGAAGCCTGATTAAGCTGGTGATAACTGTAATGACGCTCGCCATCAATAACTGCGGTAGCATCACTCCCGCCGTGGCGGGTCAAAATATCGCTCAGGGGCAAATCCTGCCAGTAACCTTTTTCACGATAACGCTGCGCAAACTCTTGCGGCCAGCGAGTAAAAGGAATGGTCATTTTTGCTCCTTATTGCAGACCAAAAGCATTCAACATCGTGGTCAATTTCACTCCGGTTTCACGCCACTCTGCCGCCGGAGATGAGGCCGGAACAATCCCGGCTCCGGCAAACAACCGGACTCTCTTTTCATACAGGCGTGCGCAGCGGATAGTCACCACCCACTCACCATTTCCATCGGCATCACACCAGCCAACAATGCCGCCGAACAGCTCACGATCGAACGGCTCCAGCTCAGCGATCAGTTTTTTGGCGACCTGATGCGGGAAACCGCTTAAAGCGGGGGTTGGATGTAGCAGGCAAGCCAGCGTCAGGGCGTTTTCCCCTTCCAGCGCAACCCCTTCGATTGGCGTTGCCAGATGCCAGAGTGTCGGCGTGGTCACCAGTTGTGGGGAAGCCGGCATCGTCAGAGAGGCACTGCGTGGTTTCAACACGGCTTTCATCGCCTCCGTCACCAGCTCATGCTCATGGCGATCTTTTTCCGAGGCCAGCAGTTTATTGCCAGCTTCACGATCAAGCATGTCATCCGGTTGTCGACGTGCGGAACCCGCCAGCGGCAAAGAACTAAAGCGTTGATCTTCTTTACGTAACAGGAGTTCCGGGCTGGCGCCCAGCAGCGCACTACCGTCCGGTAGCGGTACATGGAAGTTAAAGCTGGCCGGGTTCTGGGCAATTAATCGCTCCAGTAGTAACCCACTGTCGATACGGCTATCGGTGGCGATATCAATTAGGCGGGAGAGTACAACTTTATCGACTTCCGGCGTCGCGGTTTTTGCCGCTGCCCTCGCGACCATCTGCATAAAGATATCTTGCTGCGGAATGGCGGTTTGCGTCGTCACATTTGGCATACAGGCCGAACTAAAGTAGCGGGCAGATCGTTGTTTGGCCGGACGGGAAAAGGTCTGCCACGATTCGGGAACAAACAGCGCCGAAGGTTGAGTGGTGTCGAAAGGGATTGCCCCGACCATTATCGGTTTGGCAATACCCTGCGCTTTTGCTTCAGCAAAAGCCTGAGCCAGTTTTTGCTGGAAGGCGCTATGCTGAGCATCGCCGCCTACCGCAGGTTCAGAGAACCGGGCAAAACAGCCAGTCGTGGTGAAACTGCGAAACGGCGACATAAAGAAGAACTGATCGGCAGCCAGAGTCTTTGCAGACTGCTCGATATCCTCAGCCAGAGACGTATCCATGTAAACCTCCAACAACAAAATATGAACCAATAATGATTATCATTTCTATTTATCAGCGCGATAAGTTAAAAATTTATCATCAGCTCTGTCAATAGCAGATTGTTCTTTCCTGGCGGTAATACTTGCATCCGTCTCGCTCAGATATGAAAATGAGAAGCATTAACTTCAATAAAAACAGGATTCACCCCGTGAGATTACCCTCGTTATGCCATAAGTCCTTTTTAACATTAAGTATTTTTATTTTAGGATTATTCTCAGTCCATGCTGCGGACTGGCCGCGCCAGGTTACGGATAGCCGGGGAAATCACCAACTTGTCAGCAAGCCGCAGCGTATTGTTTCCACCAGCGTGACCCTCACGGGTTCGTTGCTGGCTATCGATGCTCCGGTGATCGCCAGCGGCGCCACCACACCTAACAATCGCTTCGCCGATGATCAGGGATTTCTGCGTCAGTGGGGCGAGAAAGCAAAACAACGTAAAGTGGCACGTCTCTACATCGGTGAACCCAATGCCGAAGCTGTTGCGGCGCAGATGCCAGATTTGATTCTGATCAGCGCGACCGGGGGCGATTCGGCACTGGCACTTTACGATCAACTTTCGACTATTGCCCCGACGCTCATCATTAATTACGACGATAAAAGCTGGCAAACATTGCTCACTCAACTCGGCGCGATTACCGGGCAGGAGAAGCAAGCCGCCGCGCGCATTACTGAATTCAATCAGCAGTTAGCAGAAGTAAAATCGCGGATGACTCTGCCGCCCCAGCCTGTCAGCGCATTGGTATACAACCCAGCGGCACACAATGCCAATCTGTGGACCGCTGAGTCAGCACAGGGTAAGTTGATGCAACAACTGGGCTTTGATCTTGCGCCGCTGCCTGCCGGACTGACGACCAGCCAGAGCCAGGGCAAACGCCACGATATCGTGCAAATTGGGGGAGAAAATCTGGCTGCAGGCCTGAACGGGGAAGCCCTGTTTTTATTTGCCAGCGATCAGAAAGATGCTGATGCGCTGGCCGCCAATCCGTTACTGGCCCACCTCCCCGCCGTGCAAAACCACCGCGTTTATGCGCTGGGCGCAGAAACTTTCCGTCTGGACTATTACAGCGCGATGCGTGTCCTGCAGCGCTTATCTGCGCTGTTTGGTTGACGCTCTGTTGGCCGGATAATGTCTAGCTTATCCGGCCTGCGATTCCGGCTGCGGCTGGCGAAAACGCCGTAGCTCGCTGAGCACCGCCACCAGAACCACACCAATCACCGCCAACGACAAGCCACCGATGCTGGCTGAGGTCGCTGGCATCATCATCGATCCCATGGCGCCCAGAATTGCGGCGCCTATTGCATCGCCCGTCACATTCTGCGCCGTCCACAATCCATTAATGCGCCCTAGCATCGCTTCAGGTGTCTGCGTTTGCAAAAGGGTATATTGCAGCAATGAACTCACGGCACTTAACCAGCCGCAAAGCGTCAGAAAGAGTACCCCAAGTGCCCAGACGGGCATCAGGCTAAATAAGCCAATCGCCAGAAATGCGCCAATCGATGTCGCCAGCATAATCACGCCAGGACGTTCAGTGTGCGCCAACTTACCACTGGTAAGCGCGCCCAGCGCCGCCCCCAACGGCAATGCGGCATAGAGCAGGCCAATCTGCGCAGGCGACATCTGCCAATTGGTTGCCAGCGCCGGGTAGAGCACGCGCACTGCGCTGGCCATTGTCAGTAGGCCACCAAGCAGCGCAATACCGCCAATCAGTGGATTGCGCACTAAAAATTGCAGCGCCGTAAGTAAAGATTTCAACGGATGCTCACGCGGTTGTGGCGGCGGTGGAAGCCTGGGTAGGGAAAGCAGCGGCAACAACGTAATAAAGGTCCCTGCCGCCGCCAGACCATAATTCCACGCCACTCCGCCCCAGGCCAGCAGCAAGCCACCACACATTGGTGAAATGACCGAACCTAAGCGCACGGTAAGCATGGTGATAGCGCCCGCCTGCATTAAGTTTTCCCGCCCGACCAGCAAGGGTGTTGCCGCCAGCAGCGCGGTTACACCCAGCGCGCCGAAAAAGCCATCCCAGATACCGAGCAGATAGATTACCGCCAGCGATGGTTGCGGCAGCAGAGCATTAAGGCATAAACCAATAAAGCCGACACCGCAGGTAGAACGCGCCAGTAAGATAAGTTTTTTACGTTCGTAACGATCGGCCAGCACACCACCAAGCATCAGACCGACAAACATCGCCCCGCCGGTAAGTGTTACGGCCAACCCCACCTGCCAACTGGAGTGCGTCATTGCCTGAATCTGCACTGGCACCGCGACACCTAATAACCCCAGCGATAATATTGAAATAAGACGTGCCAGAAACACGGCCCGAAAAGCAGGATGCGTCTGCAGCAAGCTAAGGTTTAATAGCCAGGATTGTTGCTTCATTACAATGCCTTAAATACACACTTTTTATGTCCATTCGCAGGCTGCGATGTTAACATATCAAAACAAGATGGATAACGATAATTACTATCATTATCAGGTTCGGGACGTTCTATGTCGTTTTCTTCTTTCCCGGCGCGCCCCTTTGCCGTTGCCGGACTTTTGATACTGCTTTTTATCGCCGTAGCCTTGAGCCTGCTTATCGGTGCGAAACCGATGCCTGCTGCGGTGGTGCTGGATGCCCTCTCTGGCGTCTGCCAGAGCGCAGACTGCACGATCATCAAAGAGGCGCGGCTTCCGCGTACGTTGGCAGGCCTACTTGCTGGCAGCGCGCTGGGTGTCGCCGGAGCGCTAATGCAAACCCTCACCCGTAATCCACTCGCCGATCCCGGCCTACTTGGCGTGAATGCTGGCGCCAGCTTCGCGATTGTCGTGGGTGCGGCGCTGCTCGGTATCGCCTCCCCCACGGAACAATTGCTGCTGGCTTTTTGTGGTGCGCTGGCGGCTTCACTGCTGGTGGCTTTTACTGGCAGCCAGGGTGGCGGTCAGCTTAGTCCGGTGCGTCTGACATTAGCCGGTGTGGCCCTCGCCGCCGTGCTTGAGGGTCTCTCCAGCGGCATCGCCTTACTCAATGCCGATGTCTATGATCAGCTTCGTTTCTGGCAGGCTGGTTCACTGGATATCCGCACATTGCAAACGCTTAAAATCGTCCTTATTCCGGTGTTGCTGGCCATGGCCGCTGCGCTACTGCTCAGTCGCTCGCTAAATAGTCTGAGCCTGGGTAGCGATACGGCTACAGCTCTGGGTAGTAAGGTCGCACGGACACAGTTGCTGGGGTTACTGGCGATTACCGTGCTGTGCGGCAGTGCCACCGCCGTGGTCGGCCCAATTGCCTTTATCGGCCTGATGATGCCGCACCTGGCGCGCTGGTTAGTGGGCGCGGATCATCGCTGGTCGCTACCGGTGACTCTGCTCGCCACCCCGGTACTGCTGCTGTTCGCCGATATTATTGGTCGTCTGCTGGTGCCAGGAGAGTTACGTGTTTCAGTGGTCAGTGCTTTTATCGGCGCACCGGTATTGATTGTGCTAGTGCGCCGCATACGCGGAGGTGGGTTGTGATAGCACCTTCACGTCGCCTGGTGGCGAGCTGCCTGCTAATGATGATTGTCGCGTTGCTACTGGCTATCTGGGGCCTGCGTAGTGGCATTGTCGCGCTGCAACTGAACCAGGTGATAGACGCATTGCTCGGCGATGCGCCACGCGCCATCACCTTAGTGGTTACCGAGTGGCGTCTGCCGCGCGTTTTGATGGCATTACTGGTGGGCGCGGCGCTGGGCGTTAGCGGCGCGATATTCCAGTCGTTGATGCGTAACCCGCTGGGGAGCCCGGATGTGATGGGTTTCAACACTGGCGCATGGAGCGGCGTGCTGGTCGCCATGGTACTGTTTGGTCAGCATCTGACGGCGATAGCGTTTGCGGCAATGGCCGGAGGCATTCTGACCTCGCTGGTCGTCTGGCTGCTGGCCTGGTGCAATGGTATCGAAACCTTCCGTCTGATTATTATTGGTATTGGCATACGCGCTATGCTGGTGGCTTTTAATACCTGGTTGCTATTAAAGGCTTCGCTGGAAACGGCGCTGACAGCCGGGCTGTGGAACGCGGGTTCGCTTAATGGCCTGACGTGGGCTAAATCCTCGCCTTCCGCACCGATTATTATCCTGATGTTTCTTTGCGCTGCGCTATTGGCGCGCCGTATGCGGCTGCTGGAGATGGGTGATGACAGCGCCTGTGCATTAGGCGTGAGTGTTGAGCGCTCCCGCTTACTGCTAATGTTGGTGGCCGTGGTACTTACCGCCGCGGCAACGGCGCTGGCGGGGCCGATTTCGTTTATTGCTCTGGTCGCGCCGCACATCGCTCGCCGAATGAGCGCCACGTCTCGCTGGGGGTTAACGCAATCGGCGTTGTGCGGGGCGCTACTGCTGTTGGCGGCGGATATGCTGGCCCAACAAGCGTTTATCCCTTATCAGCTACCGGTAGGCGTGGTTACCGTCAGCCTGGGCGGTATCTACCTTATCGCCTTGTTAATTCAGGAGTCCCGCAAGAAATGACCGAAGTATCTGCCCGTTTACGCGGTGAAGCGTTAACCCTGGGATACGGGAAAAAGATTGTCGCTGAACAACTGAGCGTCACCATTCCTGACGGCCATTTTACCGCCATTATTGGCCCTAACGGCTGTGGTAAATCGACGCTACTGCGCACCCTCAGCCGCCTGATGACGCCGACACAGGGTCATGTTTACCTCGATGGCGAGCAGATCCAACGTTTCGCCAGTAAAGAGGTCGCGCGGCGTATCGGCTTGCTGGCGCAAAATGCCTTGACGCCAGGGGATATAACCGTACAGGAGCTTGTGGCGCGTGGACGCTACCCGCACCAGCCATTGTTTACCCGCTGGCGAAAAGAGGATGAGGAAGCGGTCAGGCGGGCAATGAAAGCCACCGGAGTAGAGAGTCTTGCCAACCAGAGTGTTGATACGCTATCTGGCGGGCAGCGGCAACGTGCGTGGATCGCCATGGTGTTGGCACAGGAGACAGCAATCATGCTGCTTGATGAACCCACCACCTGGCTGGATATCAGTTACCAGATTGATCTGCTGGAACTGTTAAGCGAACTCAACCGCGAGCAGGGCTATACGCTGGCGGCGGTGTTACATGATTTAAACCAGGCCTGCCGCTATGCCACGCACTTGATCGCGCTGCGCGAGGGTAAGATTGTGGCGCAAGGCGCGCCAAAAGAGATTGTCACCACCGAGCTGATAGAAGCCATCTACGGTTTGCGTTGCATGATTATCGACGATCCGGTGGCGCATACCCCACTGGTGGTGCCGTTGGGGCGTACTCCCTGATGGGAGTACGCCATGCCAGACTTACACGCTTTAGTCCCCCAGTATCTCCCGCACTACCGGGCCAATCGCATTAAATGCCTGTGGCGAGATAATCTCGACATGGGCGCAATCCTGGCGATAAACCTCCAGCTCACCAACCCAGGGAGCCCAGGCAACGTGCGGATCGGTACCTTCTGGTAACGTGCGTTCTGCGACAAACAGCGTGGCCTTGCCGTCGAAAGGCAGACTATGTGCGGTAGTCAGCAAGCGCACCGCATCGCCATAATTCCCTTCAATCGCGGTAAATAATTCCCCCGATCTCTGCCCCTGCTGCGCGGCGAGGAACGCCTGCCGTTCGCGCTCGATCTCTGCCAGTACTTCGGGATCCAGTCCATTTGCCTCTTTTTCTGCCCAGTTTTGCGTCTCCGGCGGCCAGGTATCGAGTAAGCCGAGGAAAGCGACCTCTTCACCTCTGGATCGCAGGCGTGCAGCGATACCTTGCGCCAGTGTGCCCCCCAGCGAATAGCCAAACAGGTAGTATGGCCCGTGGGGTTGTTGCGCCAGCAGTGTGGCAAGATGTTGTTCGCAAACCTCATCTAACGTGGCTGCCTGCTGTAAGGGGCCCCCAGGGCGAGGTGATTGGATCCCCATAATTGACCAGCGCGGCGCCAGGTAGCGTGCTAACACGCTAAACTGCCAGGCAAAACCCGAGGCAGGATGGAAGCAAAACAGTGTCGGCCCGGTGCTTTCACGCAGCGGCAACAGTGTCTCAAGCCCTGATTGCTGAGTCTGTTGTTCAGACTGAGGGGTCGTCAGCAACGCGGCCAGTTTCTCTACCGTGGAGGCCACCATGATTTGCCCCGGTGTCACCTGACGCTCAAATTCGCGGCTCAGCCGTGCCGCAAGGCGCATCGCCAGCAGCGAATGACCGCCAAGAGCGAAGAAATCCGCCTGAGCTTCATTCACTTCGCACCCCAACAGTTCGGCAAACGCTTTCGCAATACGGATTTCAGTTGCGCCATGCAACGGACGCCCGCCACCACTTGCCTCAAGGGTAGGCAATGGCAGCGCTTTACGATCAAGTTTACCGTTAGCACTTAAAGGCAAGCTACTCAGTTGCAACACGATCACGGGTACCATATGCGGAGGTAGTTGTTCGCGTAGTTGTGCCTGCAATGCAGCCGTATCAAGCGGCAGGCCGGATGCAGAAACCACATAACCAACAAGTTGGCGTGCATCGCCGCCACTTTCCGCCGCCTGGTTGAAAACACAGGCATGTGCCACTGCCTGAGCGACATCTGGCAAGGTAAGCATCGCGCGATCGATCTCTCCCAGCTCGATACGCTGGCCACGGATTTTTAGCTGATCGTCGCTGCGTCCAAGATATTCTACCGCGCCATTTTCCAGCCAGCGTGCCACGTCCCCGGTACGATACATACGTTCGCCAGGGGCAAAAGGATCGGCAATAAAACGGCTGGCGGTAAGATCCGGGCGTGCCAGATACCCCTGCGCCAATTGAATACCGGTTAAATAGAGATCCCCTGCTACTCCCGGCGGCACGGGTCGCATCATAGCGTCGAGGATACGCAAACCTGTATTCCACACCGGGTAACCAATCGGCACACTGTTTGCGCGTACCCCTGCCAGCGCTTCACCGTATGCCGGATACCAGCTGACATCGACTGCGGCTTCTGTCGGGCCATAGAGATTATGCAGCGCCACGCCAGTTAATTGTTGCCATTCACGGCAGAGTTCTGCGGGTAGGGCCTCACCACTACAAAAGACCTGTTTTAGCGTGCGGCAATAGGCAGCAGCGCTTTGGGGCGTTAGCGAGGCGACAAATGCAGCCAGCATTGAGGGGACAAAATGGGTGGTGGTCACGCCATATTGGGCGAAGAATGACTGCAACGCCTGGGGATCGCGATGCGCCTCTGGTTCTGCCATTACCAGCCGAGCACCGGCTATAAATGGCCACCAGAACTCCCAGACCGAGACATCGAAGCTACACGGCGTCTTTTGCGCTACCACATCCTGCGCACTCAGAGGGTAGTGATCCTGCATCCAGAGCAGGCGGTTAACGATGGCGGTCTGGCCGACCATTACCCCTTTCGGGCGTCCGGTCGAGCCGGAGGTGAAAATGATATAGGCCGTCTGCTCAGGGCGCGAAAGATTGAGCGCCTCGCTCCCCATGCTTGCCAGCGGTGCCTGATAGCAGAAATGGGCCAGCCCTGGAATATCGCTAAAACGCGCCAGTTGATCTTCAGCGGTAATTAACAGCCGCGGCTTTGCATCTTCCAGCATCATTCGCAGCCGCTCGTCCGGGTAACCCGTATCCAGCGGCAGCCAAGCCGCACCGGCTTCGACAATGCCATGCAGCGCCAAAGTGAGAAAGACAGAACGCGGCAATGCCACCGCGACGCTATCGCCTGGCCGCACGCCCAGTTGGCGAAGATGATGTGCCAGCGCAACGACCTGTTCGCGCATTTCACGGTAACTGAACTGCCATCTGGCATCGGCAAGTGCAGGCGCATCTGGTGTTTTTGCCACCTGTGCCGCGACCAGCTCGCTTAAAGTCGTCGTCGGGATCGCTTTGCTGGTAGCATTAATATTTGCCAGCCACTCAACTTCATCAGCACTAAGCAACTGGGCATCGCCACAGCGTAATGCCGGATTATCCGCAAACTGGCGCAGCAGTTGCGGCAGCCGCGTCAGATGGGCGCACAGTGATGATTCATCGTAACGACTACGATTTGCCAGTAGCTCAAGGGTTAACCCTCCCTCTTCATCCGGGAAGAGGGCTATTTCCAGATCGTTAACCGGCCCGGTGGCCAGCGTATGCGTCGTACCGCTGATACCGTCGACATCTAGCCGATAATCAAACATTTTGACGTTAAATACCGGGCCGAATAGCGGCTCATCTCCGGCCGCGCGCCCGGCGTCACGCACAATTTGTTCCGCATCATAGCGCTGATGGCGACGCATCGCTTTCAGGGATGCCGCCAGGGTCGTTGCCAGTTCAGGCAGGCTTTGCGTGGCATCAAGGCGAATTCCCAGCGGGAGTACATTCAGTACTGGCCCGCTGGCGGTCAGCGCAGCAGATCCCATACGGCGCATAAAAATAAACCCGGCGGCATAGTCGCTGCGCCCACAAAGCCGCCCAAGCCACATCGCCACCAGTGCCAATGCGAGATCGGCCGGCTGATTCTGTTGCGCCGCAAAGGTTAAGCGGCGGAAATCGTCCGCGTTGAGCGTCAGGTTCAAGCGCAGAATATCGGTGGTGGCTGCACGTGCTGGCAGCGGCGCGGGAGAAAGCGATGCCGGCGGCGGCAATTCACTACGTTGTTTCGCCCAAAATGCACTATCTCGCTGCCATGCATCGCTATTGCGATAACGTTGGTACTCTTCCACGACGTCAGCAAACGGCGTAAAGGGTGAGGATGGTGTGGCATCGCCCCGACGCCAGGCACTATAAATTGCCGCGATTTGGCGTGTAATTGCCGGGAAACTAAAGCCATCTACAACTAAATGATGGTAGCGCTGATACCAGTACCAGCGCTGGTCACCTACACGAAGAATCTGATGAAAGGCGAGTGGTTTGCCGCTGTCAACGCGCAAATTTTGCGCCAGGTCGGCCTGCATAATTTGCCATGCAGTGGCATGAGCATCGTCGCTGGCGCGCAGATCGCTGATCTCAGGCGTGGCAAAACGCTGGGCGTCATCTACCCACTGCCACACTTCGCCGTTGTCCTCCACAAAACGCATGCGCAACGTATCCGCCTGCGCCATGCCGGTCACTATCGCTTTTGCCAGTAGTTGTGCATCAATATTGCCATTTAGCTCAACGTAGTGCGCCACACTCCAGGCGTTGGGTAATGCGGAGAGCTTCTCGGCCATCCAGATCCCAGGCTGAGCGGCGACAAGGGGTAAATGTTGATTCATCACTCTTTCCTTATTCTGCATAATGCGCCGGGGTTAAGGTTTGCCAGTGCGCTTCCAGCCAGGCGTGACACGCGGCCTGCGTCTGTGGTTCGCACACTACGTCCCACCCTTCAGGCAATGCGCATTGCGCAGGCCACAGGCTATATTGCTGTTCTCGATTTTGCAGAATGTAAAAACGTCCCTGCGGATTATCGAAGGGATTGGTGAATTCCATAACTAACTCCTGTCGTGAAAAAGCACCTCAACTGGCATCAGTCAACGGCTGCCAAAGGGTAATCAACCCAGAGGTCAACCCACCTCGCCAGCAAAGGGCATCATGGCCGCCGTCAACCTGACGCCAGAAAACCGACTGCTGTGTGTGTTGTAATAGGGAGAAGAGCGCCTGATTGGCGCGGAAAATGAGCGGCTCGCGTATACCGGCTTCGAGCACAATGCGCAAGCCATTCGCCTTCAGTTCGCCATTTTTAAGCTGTTCGATAATCATGCCTTGCTCGCTACCGCCACGATGTGGCCACCAGTACGAACCAGACTGGCTTAAGACGCAGCCAAAACGCTGCGGCCAGTGCAATGCGGCATACAGTGCAGAAAGGCCACCGAAACTTTGCCCGGCAACGAGCGTGCGTTCGGGACGATCGCTAAAAGAGGCAATCTCCTGCACCTGCGGTAATAACTCCTCCTGCACCGCCAGCCAGAAATCGGCATTGCAGGGCAGTTCACGATTACGGTGAGTGTTATCAATGGCATCGATCAACAGATAGACAGCCGCAGGCAATTTTCCTTCTGCTGTGAGTACTGCCAATGCCGGCCAGACAGGCATACTCTGCGCCCAGAACTGCCCATCCAGTAAAATAGCCAGCGGGCGTTCAGCGCTTTCGCCGGTGGTGTATACCCATACCTGCCGTGTATTGCCTAAACGTTGGCTGTGCCAGCGGAGTAACTGCGGCGCACAATGAGTCACCGACGTCGCCTGCCAGCCAGGTTGTAGCGGCGCAGCTGGCATCTCCAGCGCCGATACCGGATGGCCGCGCCCACCCCGCCAGCTTTGCCGGTTCAGCGGATCGGCAATCGCCTGCGGCAAAAGCTTGCGCCAACCTTCACGCAGCGCCATACGGTCCGGCGGGTTGTTAGCAAAAACCGCTGGAGAAAAATCATCTTCGTTTTGCGAGGGAATAAAACAATAGCTACCACGCCAGCCAGCAGGGAGTTGCGTCTGCCAGCTCCAGGCGTCGGTGCCGGGAATGCGTACCAGCGATTGGGGGACAGCTTGTTGGTGGTGATCGGTCACGCCGGTAATATAGATCCATACCCGCCGCACAGAAGATGACGTTTCACTCCCGGCTAAATCACGCCACCAAAAAGTAACCGTATAATTTCCATCTGCTTCTTTAATTACATCGGGTCCCTGTTTCAACTCCCACCAGGCTTCACTTCCCGTTGATAACGACACGGCTTAACCCCGCTTTTAGTGTGGAAACATTTACTTGCATTCAAAAAATTATTGATAATATTATTGATAACTATTTGCATTTGCAATAGCGTATTGGCGCGCTGTGGGAAGCGCGTCTTTCAAAAAAAAGTGACCACCGTGCGCGAATTTTCTCAGGGAGTGGGCAACTCGCAACGTGTTGGCATCAATATGCCGCCCCCTCTCCCTCTGGGAATGGACTAGCCGGGGCATGCGGCGAAGAAAAGCAGGTAAACAATGAATAACAAGATGAAATCCCTGGCCTTATTGGTCAATCTGGGGATCTATGGTGTTGCTTTGCCCTCTTTTGCGGCAGAGAACACAACCAGCGGCGCCACCACCAACGAAGACACCATCGTCGTTACGGCAGCACAGCAAAACTTGCAGGCTCCCGGTGTGTCGACTATCACGGCGGATGAGATCCGCAAAAACCCTCCCGCCCGTGACGTTTCAGAAATTATTCGTACCATGCCGGGCGTTAACTTAACCGGCAACGCCACCAGTGGACAGCGCGGAAACAACCGTCAGATTGATATTCGCGGTATGGGGCCGGAAAACACCCTGATTCTGGTTGATGGCAAACCCGTGACCAGCCGCAACTCTGTACGCCTTGGCTGGCGCGGAGAGCGTGATAGCCGTGGTGATACCAGTTGGGTTCCCGCCGGGATGATTGAGCGTATTGAGGTGATTCGTGGCCCGGCTGCCGCGCGCTACGGTAATGGCGCAGCGGGCGGCGTGGTGAATATCATCACCAAAAAGCAGAGTGGCGACGAGTGGCACGGTTCATGGAACACCTATTTCAACGCACCGGAGCATAAAGCTGAAGGGGCGACCAAACGCACGGATTTCAGCCTTAGCGGACCACTGGGCGGTGACGTCAGCTTCCGCTTGTATGGCAACCTGGCGAAAACCCAGGCCGATGCCTATGACATCAACAAAGATCATCAATCTGAACGTACCGGGATCTACTCCAATTCACTGGCTGCGGGCCGTGAAGGTTCAATCAATAAAGATATTAATGGCGTAGTACGCTGGGATTTCGCCCCACTACAATCGCTGGAGTTCCAGGCCGGTTACAGCCGCCAGGGTAACCTCTATGCGGGCGATACTCAGAACACGAACACCAACACCTATGTACAAGAGAATTACGGTAAAGAGACTAATCGCCTCTATCGCCAGAACTACTCTGTCACCTGGAACGGCGGCTGGGATAATGGTATCACTACCAGCAACTGGGTACAGTATGAGCATACCCGTAACTCCCGTATCAACGAAGGTCTGGCAGGGGGAACTGAAGGTATCTTCTCCAACAATAAATTCGTTGATATCGATCTCTCCGACATTATGCTGCATAACGAGATCAACCTGCCGCTGGATCTGTTGGTTAACCAGAATCTGACGTTGGGTACTGAGTGGAATCAGCAGCGCATGAAGGATATGGCCTCCAACACCCAGGCGTTCCAGGGTGGCCCAATTGATGGTTACAGCAGCACCAACCGCAGCCCTTACTCCAGCGCAGAGATCTTCTCGGTATTTGCCGAAGACAATATGGAGCTGACCGATAGCACCATGCTGACGCCGGCGCTGCGTTTTGACCACCATACCATTGTCGGCGATAACTGGAGCCCATCACTAAATCTTTCGCAGGGGCTGGGGGATGATTTCACCCTGAAAATGGGTATCGCCCGCGCCTATAAAGCACCGAGTCTCTACCAGACTAACCCGAACTATATTCTCTATAGTAAAGGTCAGGGTTGCTATGCCAGTAACACCGGCGTCGGTTGCTATATGATGGGTAATGACGACCTTAAAGCGGAAACCAGCATCAACAAAGAGGTGGGTCTGGAGTTCAAACGTGACGGCTGGCTGGCTGGCGTGACCTGGTTCCGCAATGATTATCGCAATAAGATCGAAGCGGGTCTTACACCACTGAGCCAGACTGCATCTGGCAGCACGCTGACCGATGTCTACCAGTGGGAGAATATCCCTAAAGCGGTGGTGGAAGGGCTGGAAGGCACTCTGAATGTGCCGGTTTCTGACGCCGTGACCTGGAGCAACAACTTTACTTATATGTTGCAGAGCAAGAACAAAACCACTGGCGAACGTCTGTCGACAATTCCTGCGTATACACTGAACTCAACACTGAGCTGGCAGGTGTTGCAGGACGTCTCTGTGCAATCCACCTTCACATGGTACGGTAAACAGACACCGAAGAAATATGACTACCAGGGTAATCGCGTAACGGGTTCAGCCACCAACGAAGTGAGTCCATATAGCATCGTTGGTTTGAGCGGCACCTGGGACGTCACCAAAAATGTCAGCCTGACTGGCGGCGTAGATAACCTGTTTGACAAACGCCACTGGCGTGCGGGTAACGCCCAGGCTACTGGTGGTAGCACCGGTTATATGTACGGCGCAGGGGCTGAAACCTATAACGAATCGGGTCGCACCTGGTACATGAGCGTGAATACGCAGTTCTAAAACCATAACGCCCCTCCCCCGTTGGGGGGAAGGGGCGTTAGCGGCAATACAGTTGTGAAACGTTCCTCATACCCTTTATTTTGATCCTGTGATGCCATGCAAACAACCCATCATACCTTGTCACTTGCTAACCAGACGCTGCATCAAATTGATTTTTCCCCCGTAACGTTCGTAGCAGCGGATTTGCTTTGGCTCCCTCACCATCGCGATCTTATTGGTAGCGGGCGCAAGCGCCTGGTGGAACATCTGGCGGGTCGGATTGCTGCGGTACACGCTTTGCAGGAATGGGGGTATTCCGCCGTGCCGGGGATTGGCGCACAGGGCCAACCCTGCTGGCCCGCAGGGTTATACGGCAGTATCAGTCACAGCGAAAACAGCGCCATCGCCGTGGTTTCACGCCAAGGCGTGGGCATTGATATTGAATCACTTTTCAGCGATGAGTTATGCGCAGAACTCCGGCAGTGCATCGTAAACGATGATGAATTTGATGTGCTGCAAAGTAGCTCTTTCCCCCTGCCCCTTGCCCTGACGCTGGCTTTTAGCGCCAAAGAGAGCCTGTTTAAGGCTTTTTCACACCTCACCTACCCATTACCGGGTTTTGCCAGCGCACAGATTATTGCCCTTGATCAGCAAAAAATTGAGCTATTGATTCTACCGACATTCTCAGCGCAACTCGCCGGAAAAAAAGCGCTGGTGTACTGGAAGGCCAGCCCAACACAAGTCGTAACGCTCTGTACGCAATGAGTATACAGGCTGCTGTTTTTATTTTCAGGTTGAGCAAACATCCAACTACCCACAAAGAGTTATTATTTGTTTTTTGATAGTCACCCCCTTCAGCATATGCAATTTTAAATAAACATAGGTGCAACAATTACGTAACTTAGCGTCCTCACGGAAGAGAGCTTATGCTAACAAACGACACCGCTTCTGCTTCTACATCTGTTATTGATTTCAGTGAAGCCACTCCGGGGAAAAAACATCATTCAGACGGCGACAATCTGTCACCACTACTTAACGCCGTGGAGACTCTCTCCGCCTCAACGCAAGAAAGATATTGCAAGTTTTTCGACGCTTCGGTGCCACAGCCTGGTTTTCTGAAGCGATTTAAAGCCTGGTTAACGGGGTCCTCTCCGCCCCAAATTGTGGAACAAGAAAGCCAGCGCGTCTTCGCTGAAGGAAGTGTTCTTTATCACCAGGGCGAGGATTATTGCACCCTGCTTGAGGAGCAGCAAAAAATACTGCCACCGCAGACAAATGCTCAGGGTTTACTGGCATTAGCAGTGTTTGTACTCACAGGTGCAGCAGGATTTCTGATAGGTCGTTACAGCGGAACATCTGGAAACCCATCAACGGATATTAACGGATGGCGTAATTATTCCGGGGAAAGTGAACTTCCCACCGCCGCAGGAATAGTTGACAACAGAAGTCAGCGAGTGAGGAAATCTCCGCAGCTTCCTAAAGATGTCAGAATTGAGAATATCCTCGACCTGACTCAATTAGCTGAGTTAAATAAACCACGGTTTGCGGATTCACTGGATGCCATCATCAAAATGTTAACAAAGATGATGAAATCGCTGGAGGGTAAGCCTGTAACCACGCACTCAGTGAATACTGCCAATATAGAAAAACTTCCTGTAGAAACATTGCAAAAACTAAATGCAATTATAGAGCCTATTGATGAAATACTTTTTGCAACGCAGCCTATGCTTCCCGGTGTCAACTTATTGACAATCACACAATATCTGCTTATCCCGGCGCTACGTTTAGTCGTTAATGATTGTAAGAAAATAGACCCTGATAGTAAGCAGCGAATGGAGATCACCGGGCAAGTCGCATTTATGCTCAGGCAACTCATCCCTACCCTGACAGAAAATGAACGCGCCGTTTTATATGGTAAACCTAATCCCAACATTGCTAAAAGTATTGTCACCCGGCGTTTTTCTTTTGTTGACAGAACCCCCCATATCAAAATTGATTCCAAAACATACAAATTAGATTCTGGCGAAAATAATATCCCTCTGATTCATCAGGAAGATGACATTACTCGCTTCGTTCGCTTTAATCAAAAAAGATGGCGCTGGGAAACTATGATTGGCTATCAGATACAGGCCAACTATAAATATAATGATGAGAGTGCTGATAAATATGGCATATATTTTGGTGAGAAGTCGATAGATGCTACCCTTGAATTACGTTCTGCCGCCTCACGACCAGATATATTCATCTTGAAAAGAGCAGGAAAGCCTACCGAAACGGGCGTATTTGTTCATAATCATTTCGTGCCAGTAATACAAAGACAGTCTGGTAAAGATTGGCTAACTATTGTGACAGTCAACGGATTCGAAGAGGTCTTGCTGGAAAAAACGGATCATGGTTGGATTTTTGAACCGAAATCAGTTCCGATAGACCGATATTTACAAATGATGCTAGAAAGAAAAAATACTCTTGATACAGGCATGAAAGGGAAACAACTTGGATTATATTCAACACAAGGTATTAGTCGGGATCGTTTGAACCGTCCATTTATTAAACAAAATAACCGTTATTATGAGCTAACGCAACTTGCAGCCATGCAAAGTTACTCCCTTAAGCAATACGGTGATAGCGTAATAAAGTACGAAAATGGTGTTTTAAAGTTAAAAGAAGATGAAAATACACTATTCTCTCTCTCCATCAGCCCCATCGGCATTCGCGCGCGAGAAAAACAACCCGGACAATACATTGAGACCGCGGCAAAGAAATATATCAATGAAAATGCGGTGCGCGTAGCACCATCAGATATAGGAACAGTAGAAAGAGCGCAACCAGGTATTTACACCGGCAAAGATAAAAGTTTGTATTTCGTTGTAGATAATAATTATTACTGGATAAATGGTTACAGCAACACCCAGATAAACATAATACGTAAGCACTCTGTTAGCAGTTTTAACAACATTGTTCTTAAACTAAGTGGTAATACCTGGATACGGGTCAGAGAGGGAACTGAAAAATATAAATATAACGAACTGGGCAAATGTGCTAATGATGCAACCACCGGTTGTTTATCTGTCGTTGTTGAAGAGAACCTTGAAAAATTATTAATTAAGCATATCCCAACAACCGATACTTATATGCCTTCACCGCTCGTTACATTACTAGACCCACCCTCACTCTATGATACACCTTCTCTTTATCTGGATCCGCGAGATCAAAATTACTACTATGAATTTCATGGCTATCCTTTCTTATCCAAAATTATTGAAAAAAATGATAAAAATAACCCGACTGAATTCCCATTGATTCAGCTTTATAGCAAAGGAAGAATTTTTGATAACAGCGAACTTATCGCCACTATAGTTTCCGAGAAAAAAAATGATAGCTATGAAATAAAAGAGCAGGCAACATTGCTGTCGGAGCAATGGAATGTTAATAAGAGTATTGCCGAGGAATATATTAGAAAGGTCGCCTGGCGCGAAATCATTGGTATCAGAAGCGTAGAAGATGCTGTTAATGAAGTAGTTGCTGCTGATCTTTTCTACATCGCCAAACCAAAAATCAATTACTTGCCAAAGATGAGTCAACAAGATATCGACAAACGTATCCGCGAAATGTTTCAGACAAACTATTTTAATGACATAACTTATGATATTAAGACTATTCCGCTTAGCGATACCTCCCAGTCACTTACCGCAGAACAGCAAGCAGCACAGATTCATGTTAAGCAAAAAATAGAGTATGTAAAACAATTTCTTATTCCATCATTGAGAGAGGCATTGCTTTTTTTTGATTCCCAGGTTAATTGGCAGCCGTGCATGGAATATCTTTGCGAGATATTAGGCACCGACAATGAAGACTTTGCCAATGATTTTGCAAGCACAGCACGTAATATTCTACAAAGGATTGCGGATAATATCGATACCAACAAAATTCGCCTCCTGACGATTGTCAATGCCAGCAATGCTCTACCAGCTTCTGACTCAACACTTATGCGCCTGACAGCAGAAAAAGAATACTATAACGATGCAATCTTTATTACGCCTGATAAAGATTGTGAAATTTATATTAACCTCGATAAGATTTACACATTCGATCATACTAAAAAAAGGCCACCTGTTGATTTAGTCCATGCTCTGCTTAGCGGCGTAGCACGCAGTGGACAAATGTTGCATAATTTCTTTGAAACACCTAATACCGAAGGAGTTTACGCACCAATTAGAGAAACATTGCAACAGATGACAAGTAAAATCAGGATAGGTGAGATATACAACATTAAGAAATTTAAAGATGTTAGCGCCGATGATTATATAAAAAAGGTAACTGTATACTTAAAAAAATACCCAGAAATATTACTGAATGACGATCTTTCTTTTTTATTTCAGTTCGATCCTGGCTATCGGGCTAATGTGATTCTTAAATCGGCAGACATTTTCGCTTCAGTGGTTCGTGACCTCTATGAGGCTACGGTCTTTGGTATCTCATCCCCCAAAGATGAAACAGGAATCTCATATAGTAAACCTGAACGTTTTATCAACAGAGACACCCCCGGAACGATTTTTGATAATAAAGATGGGTATTTTATTAAAGATTATAATAACGACGCCAAATCAGGGGATCAAACATATCTTGGAACATGGCAAACAAATTATAATTCAAGACTGCAAGTTGCGATGAATAATGTGAATTGTTTGCAGCGCATACATGGCCCAGCTTCAGCTCATCTCATCATCAATTCAGCGGATAATACCGTCTCAGTAAAAATGCTTAAAAAACCAGGCCTACCCCTTTCCGATCTTTATGAGATGGAACAAACCTTACTTGAACATGAATACTCTTCGGCTCTCATAGATTTTATTATAAATAAGCCTAATCCGGCCGAAGAATTAGCCGATAAGCTTATTAACAAGGGTGTTAGTTATCAACAAATAGCTCCGGATGATCTTATCTTTGATAAAGATAAAGGTTTTAGTATCCTGAGTTATGATTTTGCCATCCTTTATTCTGAAGGCGAGAAAGTTCCTCAAACAATAGCCAACGAGACACGCGAAAAGTTAAAAGCGATGTTAGCTGCCTTTGCTGTCTATGCTGGTTTGCCAGGTGAAACGGTAATACAAAAGTTAGGTATTACCGACTCTCATTAGCCCTGACGCATATCGCCTCATAAAGGAGGGCAACAATGTTTGCCAACCGATGTTCAGAACATCACCATAAGCTGGAGATGGATATTCCCTCCAGTCGGGGGACAGATCCCTTAGCAAAAAAAGGGGGCTCGCCTCTTGTGAATAATTTTGCTCAGTTGGAGGTTTCGCAACCCGGTAAGAGTCAAATGCTATTCCACCGTCATGAGTCACATAAAGTCTCAGGTTATTTGCGCTCATTGATATCAAATCTGACAAGAAAAGAAGATAGCTCAGGTTATCAGTCTGTACTCTCCACCGGAAAGGAGCTATCCCGGCAAGCGCAAGAGCTTCGTGCTCATCTGACAACCGAGGGAGAATTTCAGCATAAAATTTCATGCAAAGGTGGTCTGATCCTGGCGACCGCCGCACTACTTGGTGGAGGCGCTGGTTTTGCTTTTGGACGATTCAACCGCGCAGGACAAAGCTCGACAGATGTTGGGTTATGGACCAACAACTCAGAGCCGGGACCATTCCCGATTGCTGACACACTGGCAGAAAGAAATACGATGAAGCGTTTTCTGCCCTATGAGACAGGCATGAAGAAAGTTCCCGCAACCTCACCCCCCGCAACGGAAGCCCCGGTAAAAGACGATGTTCAAATAAAAAAAATGTTCGATCTGGAGTGCATTAAAGTGCGGGACACCATGACCTTCGCAGACTGGTTACAGACGATAAGCGAAACGTTATCCAGCCCTGTAACTAAAATGAGCGAAGAGTCGGCGGTGGTGAATTCATGGAATAAGGGTGAAGGCTGCCCGACAGCAGAACAACTGCGGGAACTGCAGATGATAACCGTCCCTATTGACGTAGTCGTATCAACAGTTCTGGGCTTTCTCCCCGGCTCACAACCACTGAATATTTTACAGGGTCTGATCGCCCCGATGCTGGAATTAATGGCCTCAGACATCAAAGGGAAAGAACCTGACCGTGAGAAACGAAAGGGACTGCTGGGACAGTTAATATTTATGTCAAGGCAGTCAATCCCTAGTCTGGCGACTTCAGAGCGGGCCGCACTACTGGAAAAAATGCAAGACAAGTCTATTGTCGACAAAGCTGCGCAGGAGATAGTAAAGAAGCGTTTTATTTTTAAGGATGGCAGGACGCGAGTAAATATTGATGACAAAAGTTATATCCTGCAGGCTTCTGCAGAAAATAATCCTCTCGTAACGGATGAATCAGGGGTTGACCGTTTTATTCATTACAATCAAAAAAGCTACCGTTGGGAGTTCGCTAGCGATAATTACGCGCTGACCTATGAAAACAATAAAATCTATAAAGATATATATGGCCTTAAACTTGATCGTAAAAAAAGTGATTATGCTATTGAAACATTACTGGATCCTCATCACCCCGACCTTTTTCTTCTAAAAAGAGAAGGACAGGAAGATCTTAAGGGTATATTTATTAACGAAAGGTTTATTCCTGTCCGGCAATATAAAATTAATAACCAATGGGTTATGACCGCATACTCGTCTACTGTTGAGCCAGAGGCGCTAGTGCTGGAAACAGAATATGGGTGGATCTTTGAACAAAATTCAGTACCCATGGACCATTATTTAGGATTACTGCTCAAAAGTAAAAATACCGGTTTCGCTTACCAAACGGAAAAAAGATTTAAACCTATTGCAGAAAATGGTTTCAGTGCCGATGAACAAAATAATTATTATATAAAAAAAGATAACATTTACTACCCTGTTGAGGAAATAGAAACCAGTGGAGTCTTTTCTGCTAACAACCACCCGACATCAAGAATCATACGTGAACACGGTTTTTTTAAATTAGAAAGCGATGAAAATATGCTTTATGGTGCACAGGTCACCCCAATTGGCGCCAGCGTACTAAAGGGAAGTTCAGGTGGAGAGTATATCGAAAGTAACGCTAATGAATATCTGACCATACATGCTCAGTCCCTCTCACATCAACCCCCCAAAGAGATCATACGCTCAGGCCTATATCGAACAGATAACAAAGATATTTTGTTTATGGTCAACGATCAATATTATCACGTCAACAGCTATACCGATAATCAAATTAATATTGCTCGTACCGCAGACGACCGGGAAAAAGGAGAAATAATATTAAAACGCAGTGGAGATACCTGGGTTCGCCTGCGTTATGGAGCACAAAATATAATTAACTATAAAGAACTCAGTACTTGTCGCATTGTCCGCTCTCCTACAGCACAATCCAGTTGCATAAATGTTTATATGGAAGGTCTACTTGCAGATTTACTGGATAGCGTTATCGCCAGAGGCGGGAGTAATAGGCACAGAAGTATCCTGGATAAAAATCTTACAGAATATAAAGTCTATGGAGTTCCCAATCTGCATGTCGACCCTATTACGTTAAAATATTTTTATTTATACCAGGGTCATTATTTTAAAGCACGTATTACCAACAGCAAAGACAGCACCAACCCAACTGGCCTGTATATTGTTAATCTTTATTGCGAAAGATCTTTCTTGCCAGGAAAGCAATACATAGCAAGTATTGTTGCAGACGTAAAAGGAAAAAGAGCAGAAATAAAAACGCAAGAAACATTTATTTCAGAAAGATTAAACATCAATAGGGATATTGCGCAAAAGTTTATTGAAAGTAGGCCCTATCGTTTTATTGGGGGTATACACACTCTGGAGGATTCGGTAAAAGAAGTTCTGGCTTCGGGTGAGTTTTACACAAGTCAACCGCGCGAAGTTTACAAAGCAAGAATAACTGATGAGGAGTTAAAAAAATATAGCAGCCTGCTGTTTCCAGATCGTATTGTTAAAAGTACAGAATATGAAGGAAAAACGTTCACACTCACAACCAAAGCTGCAGAATTGACAACTCTACAAGTGAAGGCACAACGTTATGTTAAAGAATCTTTTGAATATCTTAAACACCACATACTCCCCGCCCTTGATCATACTCTTCACTTTTATAGTGATGATTTCAATTGGCAACCCTGTATGGATTTTCTTAGTGAAGTGCTTGGAACTACAAATCGTAAGCATATATTCGACTTCGCCTTAATGCTTCGCAAGCGATTAAAGAGAATAAATGATGCATTGACAGAAGATAAGCTAAAATTACTTAGCATTGTCAGACGCGGGGGAAAAGTGATGCCACTTGATGAGACTCTCGGTATTTTGACAGAAAGCGAACGCCAGGGAGGTATCGCTGCTTTTATGACTGATGACCGTGATGGCAATATTTATATCAATATTGATAAGACTTATGCTGATAATAATGCAGGTTATAAGACTGGCGCGGCGCTGATGACAGTACTTATGCATGAAGCTTCGCATAAGGGAAGCATGACCTATGATTTTTCTTATATACCCAGAGTTGACGGTTTTTATATCGCTGCATGGGAAGCAGTCGCTGACTTAGCTTTAAAAATACGCGATGGCTTGCTCAAGCAAACTGATAAATTTAGAGAAATTAGCAACGAGTACGTGCAAAGTATTTCTGTATACCGCAATAAAATGCGTACTGAATTGACTAATGAGCAACTTTTTTACCTTTTTAATAACGATCCGGGTTATCGTGCACATATACTTATTAATAATGCCGACACCCTTGCGTTATTGACAGCAAATATCTATGAGGCGGAAATATTTGGCAACCTAAAATACTCGGAGCAAGATTATAGCCAGCTTGCGAATTTTAAGGCGCTGGATCGGTTTGGTACCATCTATGATTATCAAAATAGTCAGATGATCAAGGATTATGATACTGATACACGCTCAGGGACTAAAACCTATCTTGGTTTAAATAAAACAAGATTTGAATCCAGAGCGCAGATTGCCGAACACAATGTTAATTGCATAAATAGATTATATGGTGCCTCATCAGCTTCACTGATCGTAGATGTCAGCTCTTCAAAAATATCAATATCAATGCCTAAACTTCCCGGAAAAACTTTATACTCTATCTATCATATGAATTTTCACGACATGCAAAAAGAGTATAGGTCGGCTATCGAAAAAGTGATAAGCGGCGAAGTCAATCCCGCCGATGAACTTACCACGATGTTGACAAGTAAGGGTATTACCTATGAAAGGATTTCCCTTAGTGACTTAATGTTTGATAAAGAACATGGATTTAGTATTTTAAACTTTGATGCAGCCGAACTTTTTCCTGAAGGGGAAGAAGTAGCAACTGCAACAAGTGCAGCAATGCTAAAAAAAATAAAGCTATTGATAGCTTCTTTCGCATTATATGTCGGCCTGCCATATGAGGAGGTTTTACCCAAGCTTGGTCTAAGATAACCGGAAGATGGCCGGTTTACCCATGGATGCGTCACCAAAAACATACAAGGATGTATGATCGATGTTCACCTCTACCTTATCTAGCGAAACGAATGCAGCAGCGGAGATATCTGCCCACCATAAGCCTTGCCCTCCTGGCAAAAAAAAAGAGTCGCTGCTTCTCAAGAACATCAACCATGCTGATTCTTCGCAAACCGACAGAGGTCAGATGGCCTCTTACCGCAGTAAGCCTGCGCAAAGTTGGCTGGAATGGTTGCGCTCGCTAATAACGCCCACGACTCCTGATGAAGAGTATCAGTCAGTGCTCACCATCGGAGGAAATGTTGCAAGAGAAGCTCGCGAGCTTCGTGACAGTATGGAATCTGCAGCAAGACTAAAACAGCATCTAAATATCAAAGGTAGCCTGCTACTCGCTGGAGCAGCACTACTCGGTGGGGGCGCAGGATTCGCTTTCGGGCGTTTTTGTCGCACAGAGCAGAACGCGACGGATATCAGACAATGGACCAACAGTTCAGGGATAGGTGAATTCCCGATGGTTGAAGCATTGGCTGAAAGAGATACCTCCGAGCGATTTCTACCCTATGAAACCAGTATGAGGAATCGTCGCCCCTACACCGACCAAACAACCGAGGCCCCGATCAGAGACGATGTGCAAATCAAAAAAATGTTCGATCTGGATTGCATTAAGGTCAGAGATACCATGTCCTTCGCGGACTGGTTACAGACGCTGGGCGAAACGTTATCTAGCCCTGTTAAAAAATTAACTGAAGAATCGGCTGTCGTACACGCCTGGAATAAGGGTGAAGGTTGCCCGACCGCAGAGCAACTGCAGGAACTACAGAGGATAACAGTCCCTATTGACGTAGTGGTATCAACAATTCTGGGTTTTCTTCCCGGCTCACAACCGTTGAATATTTTACAAGGGCTTGTCGGTCCAATGTTGGAATTAGTGGCCGCTGATATCAGAGGAGATGAACCAGATCTGGAGAAACGGAACGGGGTCACAGAACAGCTCATATTTATGGCCAGGCAGTCCATTCCTAACCTGTCGACCCCTGAACGTAGCGCACTTCTGGATAAAATGCAGGATAAGACAGTCGTCGACAAAGCCGCACAGGATATAGTAAAGAAACGCTTTACTTTTAAAGATGGCAGAACTCACGTCTCGATTAATAACATAAATTACCCTCTTCTCTCGTTGTCAGAAAATATTCCCATGGTGACGGATGACTCTGGTATCGATCGCTTTATTCGTTACAATCAAAAATACAATCGCTGGGAATTCACTGGAGAAAATAATTTCGACTATCTTATCGAAGATAATTACATCAAAAAAGAACTTTATGGTCTTAAACTGAAAAAAAAAGATGGAGATTATACTCTAAGTATTCTATCCGACCCCAATCATTCGGACCTTTTTCTTTTAACCAGGGATGGTAAACCAGACCTTAAAGGAATTTTTATTGACGATCTTTTTATCCCCGTTAAACAGATCAAAGTTGGCGACCAGTGGGTAATGACCGCATACTCTCCATCCGTCGAAGATGAGACAATTGTACTGGAAACCGAATACGGATGGATGTTTGAGCAAAGCTCTGCTCCTATGGGAAATTATCTGCAACTGTTACTGGAGAGCGAAGGCTCTGGGTTTCATTATCGTGATGGAAATAGATTCAAACCCATCGCAGAAGATGGCTTCAGCTATGATGACAGGAATAAAAAATATATAAAACAAAACAGCCGTTATTATCATGTGGAAGAGGTGATGAACAGTGGCGTCTATTCTGCCATGTATCACCCAACGTCAACTATCGTTCGCGATAACAATATTTTTAGATTAAAGAAAGATGAAGATATGCTGTTCGGTGCGCTGGTTACGCCAGTTGGTGCTAATGTAATAAAAGGAAGTGCTGAAGAATATATTGAAAGTGGTGCAGCCTATTATCTTTCAACCCATGGTGATACCAAATTAAACCAGCCCCCTTACGATCTAATACACCCTGGAATATATCTGGATAAAAACCATAATACCTTTTTTATGGTTGGCGACAAATATTACTCCGTCGTTAGCCATACCGATAAAGAGATAAAAATAGAACGCTCTGAAGGTAATAAGAAAAAGGGTGAGATTATTTTAAAACTCATCGGCGATACCTGGGTACGAGTCAGAAATGGTGTGACCAAAGAGACCTTTCAGTATGAAGAGATTAACAGTTGCCGTGTTGCCCGCTCACCGGGTAATCCTGCATGGTGTGTCACTATTTTCATGGAAAAGAAACTTGCTGAGATGCTGAGTAGCATCATCACGCGGGGAGGCAGTAGTAGCACTAAAAGTATCCTGGATAGCAGACTTACAGAATATAAAATTTTTGGAGTTCCTAACCTTTATGTCGATCCTGTAACCTTTAAATATTATTTTTTATATCAGGGACACTATTTTTCGGCGCGTATTACCCACAGCAGAGATAGTAGTAATCCGACAGGTTTATATCTGGTTCATCTTTATAAAAAAGGCTCATTCTTTTCTACAAAACGCTATGTTACAAGTATTGTTGCTGACCGCAATGATAATAGAATTGAGATCAAAACCCAGGAAACTTTCCTTGCAGAAGAACTAAATGTCAGCAAAAAGGTTGCCAAAAAATTTATTGAAAGCAGACCATATCGATATATAGGTGGCATCAATATACTTGAGGATGCGGTAACAGAGGTACTGGCTTCTGGGCGGTTCTACACCAGTCAGCCACGAGAAATCTATAAATCAAAAATAACTGCTGATATTATTAAAGAGCATATCCTACAGATGTTTCCTGACCGTGTATTAAAAAATAGAGAGTACGCCATTAAAACTTATACCCTCGGCACGATAACCGATGACATGACACCTTTACAGATTAAAGCGCAACGCTATGTTAAAGAATCGATTCGATATCTCAAACACCAGGCAATTCCTGCACTTGACCATATGCTTCATTTCGATGATGATAATTTCAACTGGCAACCCTGCATTGATTTTCTTAGTGAAGTACTTGGTACTACCAGCCAAAAACAAATCATTGAATTTTCATCAATGCTGCGTAAGCGATTGAAGAGAATAAATAATGCATTAGATGAAAATAAGATCCGTCTCGTTGCCGCAGTTAAAAAAGGGAAACAAGTTGATCCGCTGGATTTGTCTCTGGGCGTTATGACGGAAAGTGAACGTCACAAAGGTACAATCGCCTTTATGAGCCATGATAGAGATAGTCATATCTATATTAGTACAGACAAAACCTATTCAGATAATAATGCAGAGTTCAAGCCTGCGGCGGCAATGATGACGGTTCTTCTGCATGAAGCATCACATGCCGGCAGCATGACCTACGATTTTGTTTATACACCAAGAGACGATGGCCATTATGTAGCTGCATGGGAAGCTGTAGCAGACCTTGCATTAAAAATACGCGATGGCCAAATTCTTTCACATAATAAATTCAAACAAATTACCATTGAATATCTGCAAAGCATTTCGGTATACCGTAATAAGTTGCCGGAAGAATTGTCTAATGAGCAGCTTTTTTATCTTTTTAACAATGATCCTGGCTACCGGGCCCATATACTTCTAAACTCCGCAGATTCGCTTGCCTTAATTATATCAAACATTTACGAGGCGGAGGTTTTTGGTAATATGCGATCAACGGAGGAAGAATATAGCCAGGTAGCAAATTTTAAAGCGTTAGACCGCTTTGGTACAATTTTTGATAACGCGGATGGAACCATCATCAAAGATTATGGAGTTGATACTCGCTCAGGTACTAAAACTTACCTCGGTTCCGGCAGAACAAAATTTGAGTCCAGAGCGCAAGTTGCAATGCATAACGTTAATTGCATAAATCGCTTATATGGCGATAACGCTGCCTCACTCGTTGTAAATACTGACGCAGCAAAAATCATAATAAAATTACCAAAGATCCCTGGTAATACTCTTTACACAATCTATCATATGGACTTTGCTGCTATGCAAAAAGAGTATAAAACATCGCTTGCAAGAATAATAAATTCAGAAACCAATCCTGCCGACATACTTACAGAAAAACTGATAAGCAAGGGGATTATCTATGAAAAAATATCACTTAGCGACCTGATGTTTGATAAAGAAAAAGGTTTCAGCGTATTAAATTTCGATGCAGCTGATCTTTTATCGGAAGGGGAAGAATTTTCAGCTGCCACAAAAAGATCGATGCTTAAAAAAATAAGGTTATTAATCGCTTCTTTCGCATTGTATGTCGGCTTACCGTATGAAGAGATTGCACCAAAACTTGGCGTGAACTCGCTGTAGTAAACGTGTTATTTATTAAAATCAACAACCCTGGACCGCGCCAGATGGCATTTTTCGTGCTATGCCCTCCCGTTCCGTTGGCATATCTGGTAACAACCACCTTTTTTGCATCCTTTTATCCTTATAAGTAGTAAATTTCCCGCAGAAAGGTAACCATAAAACCAGACTCAGAGGTCGCGTGAAACATGAAATGCTTCGAGACACTCAATTTGTCTTCCCTGCTGATCAAAATTAGCCGCAGCAAGCCAGCCTGAAAGCGCAGCGTTGCGCTGTGACCATTCACTATCAATGATCGATAAATAGTCACTATCGCGGTTACGTCCATCGCGCACCATATGCTGGCGAAAACGCCCTTCCCAGGTAAAACCGATGCGTTCAGCGGCGCGGCGGGAAGCATGATTCAATGAATCACATTTCCACTCTACGCGGCGGTAACCACAATCGAAAGCAGCGCGTAGTAGCAGCCACACCGCTTCCGTACCCAGTACACTCTTTTTCATCAATGGCGACCAGGTGACATGGCCAATCTCCACGGAACCGTGTTGTGGCACAATTGCCAGCCAGGCAATCACCCCTACCGCACTCCCGCTACGCAGGTCGATGACAGCGAACGGTATTACGGTTTTATCCAGCACCTTACCTACGACCCAGCGCGTCATCGCATCCAGATTGTCAGGCCGCTCCCCGGCCAGCCACGTCCAGTCCCGCGCATCTTCGGCCTGTGAGAAAGCATGCAACAAATCTTGTGCGTGCAACCGTACATCAAGAGGTATCAGCCGACAATATTGCCCCTGTAATGCGTTTTCTGGTAGCGGTTTAACCCCTTTCCAGTGAGGTAGCTTGTCGCCGACGATTTGATCAAAGTGATTACGCTGAGTCATTTTCTCTTCCGGACCAAAATGTAGAAGCGTAGTTTTATCAGGAGAGTGAAGCAGAATATAGCACCCGAAATTAGCAGGATAAGGCGCCAGTAACCTGACGCCTTATTGGTTAATGAGCGAGATGGTGAAATTGTGCCAGCACGCTATCAAATATCGCCAGCCCTCGATTAACTTCTTCCACACTCATTGTGCACGGCGGCACAACATGGATGCGGTTTTCCACCACAAAGCTTAGAACTCCGGCCTGGGTAAGCGCAGCTTTAATGGCTGCCATATCAGCCGCCGTTAGTGCAGTTTTACTCTGCCGATCGCTAACCAGTTCCAGTGCCTGGAACATGCCGCGACCACGCACGTTACCGATCAATGGATGTTTTAGTGCTAATGCATCCAGTCCCGGACGCAGTACACCATTGCCGACACTGGCCGCGTTTTCGATCACCTTTTCTTCTTTCATCGCATCCAGCGTGGCAACAATCGCCGCCATCGCCAGTGGGTGACCTGAATAAGTCAAACCTCCCGCAAAGAAGTGATTATCAAAATAATGGGAAATAGGTTCGGAAATCAGCACCCCTCCCGCCGGTACATATCCCGAGTTGACGCCTTTGGCAAAAGTGATGAGATCTGGCACGATACCGTCCTGCTCGAAAGCAAACCAACTCCCGGTACGACCAAAACCGGCCATGACTTCATCCAGAATCAGCACAATGCCGAATTCATCCGCCAGTTGCCGCACTCCCTGCATATATCCTTTCGGGGGCACCAGTATGCCCGCCGTGCCAGGAATGGACTCCAGTAAAATCGCGGCAATCGACGTAGCGCCTTCACACTCAATCATCCGACGCAGATGCGCCAGTGCACGCAGGCACTCTTCTTCTTCGTTAGCGGCATTGAATTCACTACGGTAAAGATAAGGATTAAAAAAGTGGACATGCCCGCGTGAATACTCGTTCGGCACACGTCGCCAGTCACCAGTGGCGGCGATAGCGCTACCGGTGTTGCCATGATACGAGCGATAGGCAGAAAAGACCTTATCGCGCCCGGTATACATACGCGCCATACGAATCGCATTCTCGTTGGCATCCGCTCCGGCATTAGTGAAAAAGACCTTACTAAAACCTTCCGGCGCCAGTCCGACAATGCGTTTCGCCGCTTCGCCACGAGCCAGGTTGGCGGTAGCTGGCGCAATCGTCACCAGCTCTTCCAGTTGCGCTTTCATCGCTGCCAGTACGCGCGGATGCTGATAGCCAATATTGACATTCACCAGTTGGCTGCTGAAATCGAGGTAGCTATTTCCCTCGTAATCCCATAGTTCACAGCCTTTTGCGCCAGCGATTACCATCGGATTAAGGTTGCCCTGCATCGACCATGAATGAAACACATATGACCGATCCAGTTGACGCACCTCGTCATTGGTTACCGCTATCTCCCCCTGAAGTGCCAGTTTCATCTCCTGCTCCTCTCTTCGCAGTGGTTGTTGTCTGCATCATGCGTCGCGTGATTGCTCGCAGGTAGAGCCAGTCTTGTTAATGGCGTGTGACACGGGTGTCACACCTTAAGCGTTTAACTGGCACTGTCTGGGATGAGCAGTTGTTTTTTATAGTGGCGATATAACTGAACACAGGAGAACAATATGTCTGACGCAAAAAAGGTGGTGTTTATTACCGGCGCAACTTCCGGATTTGGCGAGGCAGCTGCAGAGATTTTTGCCGATGCGGGTTGGTCGCTGGTGTTAAGTGGGCGGCGGCTGGCACGTCTGGAGCAATTAAAAGAGACGCTGAGCGCCAAAGCAGCGGTACACATTATTGAGCTGGATGTTCGTAATAACGAAGAGGTAAAAAAAGCAGTCCTCACGCTACCCGCAGATTTTGCCGATATCCGTACGCTCATCAATAATGCCGGACTGGCGCTGGCGCCACAACCTGCTCAGTCTGTAGAGCTGCAAGATTGGCAAACCATGATCGATACCAACGTCACCGGTGTGGTAAATGTTACCCATGCCTTGTTGCCAACATTGATCAAGCATGGCGCAGGGGCATCAATCATAAATATTGGCTCGATTGCCGGGCAGTGGCCCTATCCGGGCAGCCATGTTTATGGTGCAACCAAAGCATTTGTAAAACAGTTTAGCTATAACCTGCGCTGCGATTTATTAGGTACCGGCGTACGCGTGACCGATCTGGCACCGGGGATTGCCGAAACTGAATTTACGTTGGTGCGCACCAAAGGAGACCAGGCAGCTTCGGATAAACTCTATCGTGGTACCACACCATTGAGTGCACAGGATATCGCCCAGCAGATGTTTTATATCGCCACGCTGCCGGATCATATGAATATCAATCGGGTGGAGGTAATGCCGGTGCGCCAGGCATGGCAACCTTTTGCTATTGACCGGGATTGAGTTAATTAGCTGGCCCCATTCAGGAAGGGAAATCAAAACTTTTCCTGAATGGTGAGGATTTTCCTATTTTCCAACACACAGATAAGCTATTAGCCACATTCAGAAAAATAAACTACGCTACTTACCAACCTTTATGTTGGCATAATTATCATATCGTTAACCTGAATAAATGAATGAAATCGGCAGATTAATTTAACATTCATCCGTAAAGCGTTGCTGGATGTTGTTTGACAAGCCTGGCGAACTCCTTATATTACTTTTCTGGAAGTTTTAAAAAGTGATAATTAGCGACCTCAATAAAAACGTCACTGAAGTATTTATCCGCTTGTCATATAAGTAAATTACAGACTTGAACGGAGCGTACCCATGACCATACGAATGCTACCTGCCCCTGCACCTGTTGTTTTTCCTCTCTGTCGCGCTAATCGTGAATTGCTATGCATTTTTATTCAGGAGAACAGTATGTTAATTAAAAAACTCATATTACCAATGCTGTTAGGAATAACTTCATTCACCGCTGTAGCTGCCAATCCGGTGGCAGGCAAGACTCTGAATGTTGCGGTATCACCAGCTTCACCGCCAATGTTATTTAAAACAGCGGACGGGAAATTACAGGGAATAGATCTGGAACTGTTTTCATCTTACTGTCAGCAACGAGACTGTAAGTTAAAGATCACGGAATATGCATGGGATGGCATGCTTGGCGCAGTGGCAAGCGGCCAGGCCGATGTGGCCTTTTCCGGGATATCAATCACTGATAAGCGCAAGAAAGTAATGGACTTTTCTGCCCCCTACTATGTTAACTCTTTTAATCTGGTGAGCATGGCTGATAATAAAATCGAGCTGAAGGATCTGAAGAATTTGAATAACTACTCTGTTGGCTACCCGCGCGGGATGGCATATGCGGATTTGATTAAAAGCGATCTGGAACCCAAGGGGTACTACTCCTTGAGCAAAGTAAAGCTCTACCCTTCCTATAATGAGACCGTAGCCGATCTGAAAAATGGCAATCTGGATTTGGCATTTATAGAAGATCCTGTTTATTTTAACTATAAAAATAAACAAAAGATGCCGATTGAGAGTCGTTACGTTTTTAAAGGGGTTGATCGGCTTGGCTTTGCCTTTAAAAAAGGTTCACCGGTACGTGACGACTTTAACGCCTGGATGAAAGAACAGGGAGATCAAAAAATATCTGCTGTCGTAGATAAGTGGATGAAATAATTCTCTATGTCATCGTATAACATCCTGAGTATTGCCTATTTCTTACTGGATGGTCTCGGCAATACGCTGATTGTTACCTTTACCTGTTTTCTCTCAGCACTGTTGGTCGGGCTTACAGTCGCCTTATTAAGGCGGCTGTTTCCCCGCACATTACAAGGCGCTCTGGATTTTCTGGTTTTTATTTTCCGTGGTATACCGGTGTTAATCGCGGTTTTCCTCGTCTACTTTGGCCTACCGTCTATTGGTATAACGATTTCTCCACTGCTTGCCATGAATGTCAGCATTGGATTAATCAGCGGCTGCTATCTTGCAGAAGTATTCCGCGGTGCGCTGCAGCTGATTGAGCCCTTCGAAATTACCGCAGCAACGGCTGCCGGGATGAGCCCATTGCAAACTATCATGCATATTGAGTTTCCTCAGATGCTGCGTTTTTCTGTCCCCGGTGTCCTGAATGAATTTTCATCGGTTTTAAAAGCTACACCTTTTGCTTATACCGTCGGCATCGCTGAAATGACTAAACAGGCTATGTCGCTGACCGCCGTGACGATGAACGGATTGCTGGTTTATACCCTTGCGGGAGTGCTGTATTTCATTATTTATAAACTATCTCTCTTTGCCGCAAGGTTGCTTGAGCGAAAATTTAATATGTCTGGAGATGAGATTAAAAAAATAAAGGTAAAAATGTATGGCATTAATAGAATTAAGTGAAGTCAGTAAAGAGTATGGTGGAAAGAAGATCCTTGATGCTATCAGCCTGACAATCGAGCGTGGCGAGATAAAAATCGTTATGGGGCCCTCTGGATGTGGGAAAACCACGCTCTTACGTTGTCTGGCAAAACTGGAGCAACCTGATTCGGGTACTATTTTTTTTCATGGTAAGAATCTTGCTGATAAAAACTACAATATCCTTGAGTTCAGAAAGAAAGTCAGCTTCGTGTTTCAGAACTATGCTTTGTACCGCCATCTTAATGTTATGGATAATATTACCCTGGCGCTACGCAAAGTATTCAACATGTCCCCCCAGACAGCCAAAAATAAGGCTTTATATGAGCTGGAAAAACTGGATATGGTTGCACATAGCGCAAAGTATCCGTCACAGTTATCCGGGGGCCAGCAGCAACGCGTAGCGCTGGTTCGCGCAATGGCTACCGATCCAGAGATTATTGTGTTTGATGAGCCAACATCAGCACTTGATCCGCTGATGACCCGGGAAGTTGGGGCGCTGATCGAGCAGTTACACATGCGGGGCGTAACCATCTTATGCGTTACTCACGATGTTCGACTTGCCAGGCAACTGAGTGACCATGTGACGTTCCTGAACCACGGCAGAATTCGGGCAGAAGGCACCTTTGATGCGCTTTCTTCACTGGATGCCGATCCGGATATTCACTGTTTTTTTGCTGAGGAAAATTGATGATCGCTGGCTGGTCTCCCTTTTTTGCCGAGTTGCTGGATCAACTTCCTCTGGTTATTGATGGTCTCAGGGAAACCTGCAAGCTTGCGCTAACAGTCTCCGTCACGGGGTTATGTTGGGGAATTATCGTTTTTTTTCTCAGCATTAGCAGGCAGCCGATGATAAAAAAAGTGACGCAAATATATATCGATTTTTTTATTGGCACGCCGTTAATACTCATTTTATTTGTTATTTATTATGGTATGCCACAAATCAATATTCATCTGTCACCTTTTGCCGTAGCGGTAACAGGTTTCACGCTTAATGTGGGGGCTTATAATGCAACGTATATGACAACGGCTTATAATTCTCTGAATAGATATGAGTCCGAGGCAGCAATGGTGCAGGGGTTTAATCAGCGTCAGGTGTTTCGTTTGATTATATTACCGCAAGTTTTTCTCTCTTCCATTCCCGCACTCACCAACCAAGTCATCAACAATATCAAAGACAGCACCATCGCTTTTCTTATTCAGTACACAGAGTTTTTTGCCCGTATTCAGGAAGTCGCCGCGGCCAATTTTCAGTTTTTCCAGGCTTACGTTTTTGCCGCATTCATCTATCTGATGTGCGTCACGCTTGTCGTTGTGTTGGCCAGATGGCTGGAGAGAAAATTGATCCGCCGCGGATGAAAGTATCGATAAACTGAAATAAAACGCCCCGGCTAATGCCAGGGCCTGGTGTTTTAATTATTTCCAAAAACAACAAATTATCACACCCCGCCCGGCGCTTATCTCCGGCACTCACTCTTAGGTGGCGTTAGCTCTTCAGGGGCGAAGCCAGAGTAGTCTATAGGATAAATCTTATCAATCCCCCTTTTTAACTATTCTGCAGATATATGATGTTGATCATAATTTATACCAACACTCACGGCGGGCAAAAAAAAGACCCGCGTGCTGCGCGGGCCTGAACATGTCCAAAACCTTTTATCTAAATACTCAGAGAGCTTTACGTTATTAATACCTTATCAGCATAGATGGCAAAATTATTGCTTGCCAAAAAAAGAGAACATTCTTAACAAACCTGCCACACCTACACCAGCACACTGGCTCTAACACCTGACATTGCACTTTTTTATGCTGACAACGGCTTTACTCCCCCTTTCCGCTGCCCCACAAGAAAGCAATCATGTCGCCAATTGCACCAAATTGAACAATAAAAAGCAGAAAAATGCCGCTAAATACCCAAAAAATACAGTTGGCACAATAATGGCATGGATAAAGGAAACCTAACCAGTTAGTCAAAAAACAGGGGATGCAAGATGAGCCATGCCATATTTGCAGAAGAGCCCGCAGTGGTGTCATTAAAACCAGGAGGCGCGCTTGCACGCCCTGCCATTAAGGTCAGCCAGGCGAACGTTATCTATCCCGCCGCTGACCAGGCTGTCCACGCACTAAAAGATATTAATTTGACCATCCGCCAGGGTGAATTCGTCTCATTTATTGGCCCTTCCGGCTGCGGTAAAACAACCCTCCTGCGTGCCATTGCCGATTTAGAACCAATAAGCAGTGGCGAAGTACTGGTCAATGATATGACCCCATCGGAAGCGCGCCAGGCAGGTGCCTATGGTTATGTCTTTCAGGCGCCGGTACTACTGCCCTGGCGCACCGTACTGGCAAACGTCAAGCTGCCATTACAGATCCAGGGCGTTCCCCCCGAACGCTGCGATGAAATCGCTCGTGAACAACTGCTCAGAGTTGGGCTGAAAGGCTTTGAGAAAAAATATCCCTGGCAGCTTTCTGGCGGCATGCAGCAGCGAGTATCTATAGCCCGCGCGCTTGGATTTGAACCGCAGATCCTGATGATGGACGAACCCTTCGGCGCACTGGATGAGCTAACCCGTGACAATCTTAACCAGCAGTTGCAGCAGCTATGGTACAACGAGCAGCGCACTATGGTGTTCGTCACTCATTCCATTGCCGAAGCCCTCTATCTGTCGACAAAAATCGTCGTTATGTCGCCGCGTCCGGGACGTATTGTGAAAGTCATTGAATCGCCGCTTGCCGCACAGCGCGATCTTGCCATCCGTAACTCACCGGCTTTTTTGCAACTGGCGCAAGAGGTGCGCGAAGCATTGGTGGAGGGGCACCATGATCATTAATGCTTCGCGCCGTATTTTACATAACACGCTCCCCATCGGTGTTGTGCTGCTGGTGGCATTAGCGCTGTGGTATTTGCTGGCCTTTACGCTTAACGCTCCCGGAGTGATCGAACGAGTATTGTCCCCGCGCGGTAGCTGGAATAGCAGCGATTTAATTGCCGCAGCGCTGAATGCCAAACGCCCACTACTGCCCGCTCCACATCAAATTGTTGTTGATATCTATCAAAGTGTTACGCAATGGCCGCTCACATCGCCGCGCAATCTGTTACTGCATAGCTGGGTCACAGCCAGCGCAGCGTTGACCGGTTTCGCCATGGGCGTCGTACTTGGTGTACTGCTGGCTATCTGTATCATTCACTCCCGCACACTGGATAAAGCGCTGCTGCCGTGGATAGTCGCCTCACAAACCATTCCGGTACTGGCGATTGCGCCGATTGTCCTGATCATCCTCGGTAGCGTTGGCATCACCGGTATGCTGCCAAAAGCGACTATCGCCATGTATCTCTGTTTCTTTCCGGTGACCATCGCGACGGTACAGGGGTTGCGTTCGCCGCAAAAAATGGAGCTGGAGTTAGTACACACTTACGCAGCCCGTCGGTTAGATATCTTCTGGTTAGTGCGCCTGCCGTCTTCCCTGCCCTGGCTTTTCCCGGCCTTTCGCGTGGCCCTTGCCAGCGGATTAGTGGGCACAATGGTTGCGGAGCTGCCCACCGGCGCGCAGGCGGGATTAGGTGCAAGACTGCTGACGGGCTCTTATTACGGTAACACCTTACAAATCTGGTCAGCGTTAGTGATGGCTTCATTGCTGGGCCTGGTGTTAACCGCTCTGGTGACACTGACGGAACGACTATTGATGCGTCAGCGTCAGGAGGCAAGATGAAAGCCAAAGTCATTCCTGGAACCTTATTGTTGATCTGCGCACTGCTGCTGTTGATGTTGTCGCTGATCCAACTCACCGGGCAAAACGCCAGCCCGCCGTTGCTAGCTATCAACCTGCTGCTAATAGTGTGTGCGCTGGCAGGTTGCACGCCACTGTTTACGCCCCTACGCGCGGGAGTATTTATCATCAGTTTGCTGCTCAGCGCATTATGGCTGGCGGGGCAGCCCATGCATGGATTAACCCTCAGCGCGCTGGCGCTGTTAGCGATGGTCAGCATTCAGCGCCTGGCGCGCGCGTCTGTTCCTGCAAGTATGGTGGCGGCACTGCTTGGTGTATGGCTATTGTGGTTCTGGCAAATTTTGGTCACCCATTTCGCCGTTCCCCAGGTGATCCTTCCGGCGCCGCTGGATATCCTCACGGCATTAGTGGATAGCTTCCCATTGCTGGCTGGGGATGTGGTGCAGACCTTCGTCAAAGCGGTGCTGGTGGGCTATCTATTAGGTAGCGGACTCGGCATTGGCGTCGCGTTGCTGATTGACCGGTTGCCCTTTCTGCAGCGCGGCTTACTGCCCGTCGCCAGCCTGACCAGTACGGTCCCGCTGGTGGGCATCGCGCCTATCGCCGTCATGTGGTTTGGCTTCGACTGGCCCTCCAAAGCGGCGGTGGTGGTATTAGTCACCTTCTTCCCGGCACTGGTTAGCACCCTTGCCGGGCTCAAAGCCAGCGGCAAGCTGGAGCAAGAGCTGATGTATTGCTACGGCGCGACACCGCGCCAACGTCTTCTGGCGCTACGTCTGCCCACCGCCCTGCCCTTTATTTTTAGCGCCCTGAAAGTCAATGCCACCTTGTCTCTGATCACGGCGATTGTGGCTGAGTTCTTCGGTTCACCGACTGCCGGGCTGGGCTTTCGTATCTCCAGCGAATCGGCACGGATGCATATGCCGGTGGTGTGGTCAGCGATTGTGGTGGCTTCGGTTGCCGGTTCTCTGTTCTACAGCTTGCTGGTCCGTCTCGATCGCCGCATCAATTTCTGGCACCCCACGTTACGTGGCAGTGCAGCAGAAAAATAAACAGACTTATTAACCCGAGGAGTTATTCCATGCTTAGAGGTTCTGCTTTTCGCCGGGGTATGTTGCTGGCGGCACTGTCGATATGCGCGTTTCATACGGCTGCCGCCGAAAAAGTGACGCTGCAATTAAAGTGGTTACCACAGTCGCAATTTGCGGGCTACTACGTGGCGCAGCAAAAAGGCTTTTACAAAGATGAAGGGCTGGATGTGACGATTAAACCCGGCGGCACGGATATTTCGCCAGTGCAGGTGATTGCGGGCAGATCGGCGGATGTCATTATCGACTGGCTGCCGGATGCACTGGCCTCCCGGGAAGCAGGCGTAGCGCTGGTTAATATCGCCCAGGTTTATGATCGTTCCGGGATGATGCTGACATGTAAAAAATCGAGCGGCATCAAAGCCCCTGCTGATTTCAAAGGCAAGACGCTGGGTGTCTGGTATGGCGGCAACGAATACCCCTTCTTTAACTGGATGAACAAACTGGGTTTAACGCCGGGCAAAGATATCACTGTCTTAAAACAAGGCTTTAATGTCGATCCGCTGTTGCAGGATCAGGCGGCCTGCATCTCAACCATGAATTACAACGAATACTGGCAGTTGATCGACGCCGGAATGAAGCCTGCCGATCTGGTCAGCTTTCCCTATGAGGATCAAGGCGTTTCCACCCTGGAAGATGGTCTCTACGTCCTTGATTCAGATCTGAAAGATCCGGCCTTTGTCGCCAAAATGGCAAAATTCCTCAAGGCCTCGTTTAAAGGCTGGAACTATGCGGTTCAGCACCCGGAGGAAGCGGCGAAGATCGTAGTTGCGGAAGATGCATCCGGTGCGGCAACCGAAGAGGTACAGACGCGACAGATGGAGAACGTAGCCAAGCTGATCACCAATGCTAATTCAGCCGAAATCGGTTATCTCGATCCGAGCGCCTACCGTCGCACCATTGATGTGCTGTTACATAGCGGTGGCGATACGCCGGTCATCAAAAAAGATCCTGGCGATAGCGGCATGACCCATGCTGTCTGGGAAGCCGCAACAAAGCTGCAATAATTTTTCCCTCCAGAGCCGTGCCAGGGATGGCGATATTCACGGAGCCGTTTATGTGTGATGTTCTTCTTGATGGTCGAGCGGAGCTAGCGGAAAAAGGACGCATTCGTCAGGATAATGAGGCGATCATCCTGCCGGCAGCCGAACGGGTGTTTGCTCGTTTCGGCTTTCGCGGTGCGACCATGCAACAAATTGCCGACGCAGCTGCGCTACCAAAAGCTAATTTGCACTACTACTTTGGCAACAAGCAAAACCTCTATTTGCGTGTACTGGAAAATATTCTTCATGACTGGCTAGCGCCATTGAACATGATCCGTGCCGAAGCCGACCCAAAGACCTCTCTTGCCGGGTATGTCAGGCAAAAGATGCACTTCAGTTTTCAACGCCCGCTGGCATCAAAGCTCTTTGCAACAGAGATCCTGCAAGGCGCGCCGATTATGCACCCCTTGTTGAAAACCACCCTGCGCCAACTGGTCGCTGAAAAAGCACAAATCCTCGATGACTGGATCGCCGCCGGAAAAATGCGTTCGCTGGACAGTACTCATTTCTTTTTTAGCGTCTGGTCAATGACGCAGACCTATGCCGATTTTGATATCCAGATTACCGCTGTTTGTGCAATGGATAGCCATAGCGCAGCGTCTCAGGAACGTGCCACTAAACATGTGCTGAGCGCTGTCTGGCGAATGTGCGGACTGGAATAGACATACTCTGCAGCTAAAAGCAGCAATCATCGGCAAAAATGGTGCAAATTGCACCAAATTGACCCACATCGTGCAGTAAAAACGATCCACAGGATCGTTAAGGCGCTGATTTTAACGCACTCGCAGAAAATGGCACGCTAATCGCATGGTTGTTACGGAAAACTTAACCATCTGGTCAGGATTTTAACTATGAAAAGAATCGCCACACTGGATACACCCGGCATTCATGCAGGCAGGATGGAAGCTACTGCCTATGACCGGGAATTTGCCGATTGCACCCCGGCTCTGAGCACGGGCCAGGCGGTACTGGAAGCTGAGCGTTGTTATTACTGTTTCGACGCCCCCTGCACGCATGCCTGTCCGGCAGAGATTGACGTACCGAGCTTTATCCAGCGCATAGCTCAGGGCAACGATCGCGGCGCGGCAGAGGCTATCCTGCAAGCCAATATTCTTGGCGGTACCTGTGCACGGGTCTGTCCCACAGAAACGCTGTGTGAACAGGCCTGTGTGCGTAATGCTTATGATGGTCGTCCGCTGGCTATTGGCCAGCTTCAGCGTTATGCCACCGACCGTTACTTTGCCACTCCCGGTAAGCCCCTCTTTACGCGTGCCGCTAATAGCGGTAAGCGAGTAGCGATTGTCGGCGCAGGTCCGGCTGGCTTAACCGTGGCCCATAGCCTTGCGCGGGACGGGCATGAGATTGATCTGTTTGATGCTCGCCCAAAAGCAGGTGGGCTCAATGAATATGGCCTTGCCCGCTATAAAGTCACCGATTTTCCGTCACAGGAAGTTACCTGGCTGCTCTCTATCGGCGGTATCACGCTACACAACGGCAAAGCGCTGGGACAAGACTTCTCTTTACAGACACTGCGCGATAGCTACGACGCGGTATTCCTCGGCCTTGGTCTGATGGGCGTCAACAGTCTCAGCGAGACACCAGAGCCACAAGGCGTACGCGAAGCGGTGGAGTTTATTGCCGAATTGCGCCAGTGCAGTGATCTAAGCCAATTCCCCATTGGCCGCAATGTGGTGGTTATCGGCGGCGGTATGACTGCGGTTGATGCCGCAGTGCAAGCCAAAAAACTCGGCGCGCGCGAAGTAACACTGGTCTATCGCCAGGGTGAAACACAAATGAAAGCCTCGGAAAAAGAGCGTCAGTGGGCCAAAGAAAGTGGCGTCACGCTGCGTTACTGGGCTGCCCCTCTGCATTTCGAGCACCTGGAGAGCCAGCTTACCGGCGTGACGTTTTCGGTAATGCAACTGACAGAACAGGGCTTAGTTTCTGGCGATGAAACTTTTACCCTCGCGGCAGATATGGTGTTGAAAGCCATTGGTCAATGCTATGACCCACTACCCGCCCAGGGTCTGTTGCTCAGCCAGGGACGTATCGCCACCGACGAGAACGGTCGGACCTCACTGCCCGGTGTATGGGCTGGGGGAGATTGCTGCGCTGGCGGTCTGGATCTGACGGTTGATGCCGTTAAACAGGGTAAGGCTGCCGCCTGCTCCATAGCATCATCTCTTGCTCACTCCCCGGCGGACTCCACCAACGCCACGCTTTTTCAGGAGCCTTCTCATGGCTGATTTGCACACGAATTTTATCGGGATACACAGCCCTAATCCGTTTTGGCTGGCCTCTGCGCCACCCACTGATAAAGAGTACAACGTCGAGCGCGCTTTCCAGGCGGGCTGGGGTGGCGTGGTGTGGAAAACACTCGGTATTGATCCGCACGTGGTTAATGTCAGTGGGCCACGTTACAGCACCTTATATGGCGCCGATCGCCGCATTCTGGGGCTGAATAATATTGAACTGATCACCGATCGCACACTGGATATCAATCTGGAAGAGATCACGCGAATCAAGCAGCGCTGGCCCGATCGCGCGGTGGTGGTATCAATTATGGTGCCGTGCGAAGAGGACGCGTGGAAGTGGATTTTGCCGCAGGTGGAGGCCACCGGAGCCGATGGTATTGAACTGAACTTCGGCTGCCCACACGGGATGAGCGAACGCGGTATGGGGGCCGCTGTCGGCCAGGTTCCGGAGTATATCGAAATGGTTACCCGCTGGTGCAAACACTATTGCCGCCTGCCTGTAATTGTCAAACTGACACCTAATATCACCGATATCCGCTATCCGGCCAGAGCGGCACAGGCTGGGGGAGCGGATGCGGTATCACTCATCAACACCATTAATTCAGTGATGGGGGTCGATCTCGATCAGATGTTAATGACGCCTCATACCGGCAACCAGGGTTCGCATGGCGGTTACTGCGGCACGGCAGTGAAACCTATCGCGCTGAATATGGTATCTGAGATTGCTCGCGATGCCCCCATGCGTGGGTTACCGATTTCCGGTATTGGCGGCATATCAACCTGGCGCGATGCGGCAGAGTTTATCGCCCTCGGCTGCGGCACGGTGCAAGTCTGTACAGCCGCGATGGTGCATGGTTTCCAGATTGTACGCGAGATGGTCAGCGGGCTGGAAAACTACATGGATGAAAAAGGCTTCCGCACGCTGGACGATTTTCGCGGGATGGCGCTCGGCAGCGTAACCGACTGGCGCTACCTCAATCTCAATCATGTCGATAAAGCGGTTATCGATCAATCAAGCTGCATTAAGTGCGGGCGCTGCCACCTGGTTTGTGAAGATACCTCGCACCAGGCCATCTCATTTGAGAAGAACGGCGAGCGCCACTTTGAAGTCCGCGAAGAGGACTGTGTCGGCTGTAACCTCTGCGTCTCTATCTGCCCGGTGGAAAACTGTATTTCCCTGCGCAGCCTGCAACCGGGAGAAGTGGACAAGCGCACCGGAAAAGTGGTTTCCGATCAGTACGCCAACTGGACCACCCACCCGAACAATCCGCTGGCGACCACGGCATAAGCCTGGTCAATTAAAGGAGAGTGAAATGGCTAATCTATTGATTCAAGGTGGCACCGTGGTGAATGCCGACCACCAGCACCGCGCTGACGTGCTCTGTGTCGATGGTCAAATTGCCGCAGTGGGTGATGCAACACTTTGGGATCTTCCTGCGCAAACGGAAATCATTGATGCTGGCGGACTGTATGTCATGCCTGGCGGAATCGATCCGCACACGCATATGAATTTCCCCTTTATGGGCACGACAACGGTCGATGACTTTTACAGCGGCACTGCCGCCGCACTGGCCGGTGGCACAACGACCATCATCGATTTTGTTATCCCCAATCCCCGGCAACCACTGATGGAAGCGTACCAGCAGTGGCGTGGTTGGGCAGAAAAAGCGGCATCCGATTACAGTTTTCATGTCGCCATTACCTGGTGGGATGAGAGTGTGCGTGAGGATATGGGCACACTGGTGCAGCAAGAGGGAGTCAACAGCTTCAAACATTTTATGGCATATAAAAATGCCATTATGTGCGATGACGAAACGCTAATGAATAGCTTTCGCCGCTGTCTGGAGTTGGGCGCCATGCCAACGGTACATGCGGAAAATGGCGAAATGGTTTGGCTATTGCAACAAGAGATGATCAAACAGGGGATTACCGGGCCAGAAGGACACCCCCTCTCCCGTCCGCCAGAGGTAGAGGGCGAAGCAGCCAACCGAGCCATTACCGTTGCCAGCATTATGGGCGTGCCGATTTATGTCGTGCATGTCTCCTGCCGCGAATCTGCTGAAGCTATCGCCCGTGCGCGTGGCCGTGGGCAGCGAGTCTACGGTGAAGTCCTGGCCGGGCATCTGGTGGTCGATGATAGCGTCTACCGCCACCCGGATTTCACCTTTGCCGCCGCGCATGTGATGAGCCCCCCTTTTCGCGATAAATCACACCAGGCAGCGTTGTGGCACGGCTTGCAATCCGGACAGTTGCACACTACAGCAACCGATCATTGCACCTTCTGCGCCAGCCAGAAAGCCGCCGGTCTGGATAACTTCAGCAAAATACCCAACGGTTGTGGCGGCGTGGAAGAGCGCATGGCGGTGCTATGGGATGCCGGAGTCAATAGCGGCCGTCTGACACCTTGCGAATTCGTTGCCATTACCTCTGCCAATACCGCGCGGCTCTTTAATATTTACCCACGTAAAGGGCGCGTCGCCGCAGGAGCCGATGCCGACCTGGTGCTGTGGGATCCCATGGGGAGTAAAACGCTCTCTGCCCGCACCCACCACTCGCGAAATGATTTCAATATCTTCGAAGGACGAGTAGTGACCGGCGTTCCCGCTTATACCGTCAGCCAGGGCGTCGTGGTATGGGCTGATGGCGAACTGCGCGCCCGCGAAGGCGTCGGACGCTATATCAAACGACCGGCCTTTGGTCCGGACTTCAGCGCCACTGCCGCCTGGGAGCGTCAGCATGCCCCACAAGCGGTAGTTCGTTAATCCTTTACAGCAGGAGAAGAACATGAGCAGCGAAGTGATCAATGCAACTGGACAAAAAGTAGTAAGCAGCGATTTGCGTATTGATGGTGAACGCCTGTGGCAATCATTGATGGATCTGGCGCAAATCGGCGCTACGCCCAAAGGTGGGGTTTGTCGTCTGACGCTTACCGATCTCGATCGACAGGGGCGCGATTTAGTGGTGCGCTGGGGCCAGGCGGCGGGGCTGTCTGTGGAAGTGGATCAAATTGGCAACGTCTTTATGCGCCGTCCCGGGCGCAACAATGCTCTGCCTCCTGTTGTCGCAGGGAGCCATATTGATACTCAGCCGACTGGCGGAAAGTTCGATGGTAATTTTGGCGTGCTATCAGCGCTGGAGGTGATCCGCACACTCAATGATTACGGTATTGAAACCGACGCCCCGGTAGAGATGGTTTTCTGGACCAATGAGGAGGGATCGCGTTTTGTACCGGTTATGATGGGATCTGGCGTTTTTGCAGGCATCTTTCCGTTAGAGTTGGCTTACGCTGCAACAGATACCGAAGGCAAAACGGTGCGCGATGAGCTATTTAAGATTGGCTACGCCGGGGAGAACGTTCCCGGTAAGCACCCGATTGGCGCTTATTTTGAGGCGCATATTGAGCAAGGGCCGATTCTTGAAGATGAGAATATCGCTATCGGCGTCGTACAAGCCGTACTCGGTATTCGCTGGTATGATTGCACCGTTACGGGTATGGAGTCTCATGCCGGCCCAACGCCAATGGCGATGCGCAAAGATGCATTGCAGGTCGCCACCGGGATTATGCAGCAGGTGATAACCATCGCTCAGACATTCGCGCCACACGGGCGCGGTACGGTTGGCATGGTGCAGGTACATCCGAACAGCCGTAATGTGGTGCCTGGCAGCGTGAAATTCTCCATTGATTTTCGCAATATGACCGACGCGCTGGTTGATGAAATGGATGCGGCATTACGGGCCTTTATTCAGCAAACGTCGCAAGAAACCGGCCTGGATATTGAGCTTACGCAAGTTTCACAATATCCCGCCGCGCCTTTTCACCCCGAATGCAGGGCAGCGGTGCGAAATGCCGCCGCGCAAATGGGTTACAGCTATATGGATATCGTCTCCGGTGCCGGACACGATGCTGTCTATATGAGCATGCTTGCCCCTACGGGAATGATTTTTATCCCCTGTAAAGATGGTATTAGTCACAACGAAATTGAATACTCTTCACCGGAGCAGGTCACTGCCGGAGCAAATGTATTGCTCCATGCGATGCTGGAAAAAGCAGGCGTGGCAGCACGCAAAGCATAAATTTCGTTTTTGCCGGATGGTGCTATGCGAAGATATGCGCCATCCGCTAAATAACCAGCAGATCATATTGCGCTAACGCTTAAGAATTTGACTTAAAACCTTCAGACGTTTACAAAAGAGAGTTCATTCCCTTCGTCAGACTTGCGACTTTACCATTTTCGTCCAGGCTTCCATTTCATCCTGCGAAAAATAGCGGTTGTGATGAGATTAGTGTGTGACCGACAGTTTGACCGGCAAGCATCTGTGAGTGGAGTAGCGAATGTTCTCTTTTGTCGCCCGCCAGGCGATTTTCGATGTAAATATGAATACTGTCGGCTACGAGTTGTTGTTCCGGGACAGTATGACCAACCGTTTTCCCGATGTTACGCCGGAATATGCCACCGCACAGATCATTGTCGAACAATTTCTCGGCGCGCCGCTGGGGCGCCTGAAAGAGTACAGCGCAATCTTTGTCAATTTTCCCTATGACCTGCTGGTGCAAGGCATGGCGGAAACGCTGCCGAAGGATCGGGTTATTGTCGAAATTCTGGAGACCGCCGAACCGACTCCCCTGCTGCTGACTACGGTAAGGCAGCTATCCAACCAAGGTTTTCGCATTGCGCTGGATGATTTCTCATTAAGCGATAGCTGGGACACCTTTTTATCCCATATCGATATTATTAAATTCGATGTTCGGGTACATACGCCGCAACAGATTGGCGACTATATTCGCGAGAAAGCGCATCTGTTAACTGAAACGGTGTTCCTTGCCGAGAAGGTGGAAACCCAGCAGGAATTTAGCTGCTTTAAAGATCTCGGCTGTACGCTTTTTCAGGGACATCTGTTTAGTAAACCTGAGATCCACGCGGCAAATAAATTAATTCAGAACCAGACCATCACCTTAATGCTGATGAAAGAGGTGAATGCCGATTCCCCCGATTTTGGCAAAATCGAAACGCTGCTGAAACAAGACCTGGCACTCTCTTTTAAACTGATGCGCTATGCACAAAACATCGTTTTCAATGCCAGGGGTATCAAAAATTTTCGCAGCCAGTCATTGAAGGACATCATTTTCTATCTGGGTGCCAATGAATTACGCCGTTTTGTGCTGGTCTCTTGCCTGACGTCGGTCAATAAAGAAAAGATGAGCGAGATATACCGACAGAGTCTGATTCGGGCAAAGTTTTGCGAGCTAGTCTCTGCACATTCGGTTAGCCGCCACTCCGCAGATGATGCGTTTATTGTGGGTCTCTTTTCCCAGTTGGATAAAATATTTGAGATGCCCATGGCGGATCTTATTAGCCAGATTGATGTCTCGGTGAACGTGATGATGGCGCTACGGGATAAAAAAGGCCCCCTCAACCCCTGGTTACAACTGTTCGAATTATATGAACAACATCAGTGGGAAGAGGTGAGCGCACTCGGACATCGGCTGGGCTTAAATCGTAGCCTGGTGGCAGATCTGATTAAGATCGCGAGCAAATGGACGGATGATATTCCGTAAAATAGTTCTGTTAATGTTTATGTAATCGTCGCCAGACGCCTGGCGGCATTTGATATTTACGCGTAAAGACGCGGGTAAAGGTCTGTTGGGAATCGTAACCAAAGCTCATCGCGATAGCCATTACAGACTCTTCTGTGGTCAGTAGTGCTTGTGCGGCGCGCTCCAGTTTTTTGTTACGGATATAGGACCCTATCGATACCCGCGTGACCTGCTGGAACAATCGTTGCAGATGCCATTTGGAGTAACCAGCTCGCGTAGCGACTTCACCGATACGCAATGGCCGATCAATATTGTCGTCTATCCACCGCCGGATCTCATAAATCACCGCTTGTTGCATACCCATCATTTAAGGCTCCTCTCACTAAAGGAGCCTCAACTTAACGCGGCCATTCTTACTGAAAAATGACGCTAAAAAACTCTAAGTATTTTCCAGAAACTTCCGATAACGATAAAGGATATCTAACCACGCAATAACTCAGGAAGAAAAATGAAAAGACATCCATTGGCCTGCCGCGCCCTCAAAGCAGCGGGATACGATCCGACATGCAGCGTGCTGGAGCTTGAACATAGCAACGGACGAGTTGAACAGTATCTTGGCGTACCGGCTAAAACCTGGCAGGGATTTTTGATGAGCCATGAGCAAGAAAAATATTTCCGCGAAAATATCGCGAACAGCTATCTGAAAGTCGTTATCGAACAGGCCAATCACAGCCGCTTTTAACGCTGCTCTTTTATTTTTGCTAACAGAAAATAAGCAAAAACAATGGCGTGAAGGAACCTATATTCTGGCGTTAGGTGTACTATTCCGTGCATGTTCATTCACCGGAGTTGTTGATGAATATCATCGACGTCATCATGTCGGCGGGCAAGGTTTCTGTAGATGTCGCGCTATATACCTTGCTGCCTATCATGGTTGTGATGCTAATCATTATGAAGTACCTGGAAGAAAAAGGGATTCTCGACGGGATTGTGCGTATTACCGCTCCTGTTTTGAAACCCTTCGGTATTAGCGGCATGGCGATTTTTGCGCTTATTCAGCTTAATTTTGTCAGTTTTGCCGCACCGCTCGCCGCACTGGCAATTATGGATAAAAGAGGTACATCTGACCGCCACCTCGCCGCGACGCTGGCGATGCTGTTTGCTATGGGGCAGGCCAATGTTTTCTACCCGCTAATTCCCTTTGGTCTGCATTGGGGAACGGCTATTTTATTCTCACTGATTGGCGGCCTGGCAGCCTCAACCTTGACGTACCATGTTACAGGAAGAAAACTCTCTGCCGTCAGTTTGCGAAATACAGAGGATGAAACATTACGGGACAAGCCCCCGGCGGGCATTATCGCAGTGATAAACGGCGCCGGCGCAGATGCCATCCGCCTGTCATTGGGTTCGTTGCCAATGCTGCTACTGGCATTAACCGTTGTGGGATTACTGAAAGCGGCTGGAGCAGTCGAAGCGCTCACCGCCTGGCTGACACCGTTACTTGGCTGGTTTGATCTCTCCAGCGCCTATGTCCTACTGACGCTAACAAAATGTCTGGCAGGCGGTACGGCTTATTTTGGTATTGCTTCAGAAATGGCGCAAAACGGGCAACTCAGTGCCGAGCAGATCAACGCCTCGGCGGGTTTTCTGGTGCAGACGCTGGATCTGCCGGGAATCGGCATATTTTTAGGCATCGCCAGCCGTTTTCCCCGGCTATTTCGTTTTGCCCTTCCCGGTGCGATTATCGGCATTCTGATCCGCACCGTTTTACATGCCACTGTCTTCTGACACAGGGTTAAATGATTAATACCAGTAACGCAATTTACCGGGATTCAACCAAAATAAACTCTTCAAACAGTAATTCCATATCCGGGGCGAAGGTGCCTTCCCGCTCGAAAAAGGCGCGATGCGCATCGCGCCAGTAACTCAGGCTTTTATCACCTTCGCCTTCAAGACGCGCTTCGTATTCAGTGATTTCGTTGAAACGAAGCAGCTTCATCGCCACTGTGCGTATAACGCACGCCGGCTCGCCTTTGCCATCAAGCACAATATGATAATCCCCCGGCAGGATTTTTCTCTCTAATGTAAGAAAAGAACTATACGAGCCACAGGTACCCGTTTTTTCGCCACAAACGACCAGATGCGCTAATTCATCAGCCAGTTCAGGGGTATCACCAAAATGCCAGACATGAGCCTGAGGATAATGTTGCTGTAAAGACTCTAATTTTAATGACATGCAAAAATCCATTTGATTTTCAAGAAAAACAATATTCTATCCACAGTTCAATATTTATAAAGCGCAGCGATCACAATACAAAAAAAATTTAAGTTATTATTTGCTTACTATTATTTTTTAAAGTTCATCTGTGCCGATCTTCAGATAGCGCATCAACCCTTCGTGTGCACTTTTTTTGGCTTCAGCATTTAATGCCACTAAATAAAAACCATCAGCCACACCATAAGGCGCTTTTTCCGGTGGATAGAGCGCATAATTGATGTTGCGTTCGACCCTCGCTGTAAGTGTATGACAGGCCATTGCCCATTTATCTGCTGTAATCTTCGCGGCTTCACAACTCACCGGGCCATAACTATTACTCAAATAAGAAGTGACGCGTGTCTGCGCCTTATCGACAAACGGGGGTTGCGGCTCTGTTTGGGTAGACTTATAAATAATAAAGCCGATGCCTGCAATCAACGGCAAGAAGATAAGTAGCTTTTTCATATAAAATTCCGTCATCTCGCATTAAAACACAAGACAAAACGATGCCAATACAAAAATTATAAACATTTTGTTGGAGCAGCGACAGCCTGCCAAAGTACCAATTAGCGAGAGCTTACGTCGGTAAAAGTACCGATTGCACAACTTTAGCAGCCAAATTAAATGAATGAGTAAATTCTTATGAATGATAATATTTATTACTTTTCAGCGTTATGGCGAAATTTTATTGCTGTGCTAAATTTTTTGTACTTAAAACAGAGGATGTAAAAATGAAGTTCAATGATAAGCATACGGGGCTTATTGGCTTAGCAATTGGCACTGCGGTAATCGGTCTTGTTGCTTCACGTAAAATTATAAACAGGGACAGCATCATTGCAGAGATTGAGCGACAAGGACGGGACAGAGGAGATGGTGTGGAAGGCGATATTTTTCTCAAGGCCGCAGATTTAGTCCGTAAAGGATTCTAATTGAGCTTGCCCAATGGCAAGCTCTGGCTCATACGCGATTACTTCACCGTTCCCTTTATCCCATGGGGTTCGGCACGTCGATATTGTGGTGCGATATACACTGCTCCGTGCAATGTGGCCGCAGCATGCCACGGCCAGCGCGGATCGTAGAGTGCGCCTCGTGCCAGCGCGATAAAATCGGCATCGCCCTGTTGCAGAATATCTTCAGCATGCTGCGCCTCGGTGATCAAACCAACCGCGACCACTGGCATTTTGGTGCGTTGACGCAGCGTGCTGGCAAACGGAACCTGATAACCAGGTGCCACTGTAATATGCTGTAGAGGAGAAAGGCCACCGCTGGAAACATGCAGATAGTCTCCCCCCAGCGCCTCGATTTTTTGTGCCAGCACAGCAGATTGCTCTACATCCCATCCTCCTTCTACCCAATCGGTAGCGGAGATGCGAATACCGACGGCAACTGATGAAGGCACCGCTTCACGTACCGCCCTAAAAACATCAAGCGTGAAACGCAGACGATTTTCAAGGCTTCCGCCATACTCATCGGTGCGCTGATTTGAAAGTGGCGATAAAAACTGATGCAGTAAATAACCGTGCGCAGCGTGGATTTCGATAAGCTCGATGCCTAGCTTGACCGCGCGCAGGGCGCTATCAACGAAAGCCTGCTTAACTCGCACTAAATCCTGCAATGACATCTCGTTCGGCGGAATATCGGTTTCGGCATAAGCCTGTGCAGAAGGCGCGAGGGTCTGCCAGCCACCCGCCTGAGGCGATAGCTGTTTTCCTCCCAACCACGGGGCGCTGCAGGAAGCTTTACGCCCTGCATGACCTAACTGGATACCGATTTTTACCGGTGAATAGTGACGGATATCCGCAATAACACTCTGCAGGGCTTGTTCCGTTTCATCATTCCACAAGCCAAGATCTTGTGGCGAAATACGGCCTTCAGGCTCAACGGCTGTCGCTTCGATGATCACTAAACCTGCTCCGGATAGTGCCAGGTTGCCCAGATGAATACGATGCCAGGCAGTGGCTTTCCCCTCATCGGCAGAGTACTGGCACATGGGCGCAATAATGATACGGTTATCCAATACAAGATTGCCGATTTTGGCTTGCGAAAATAACTTGCTCATATCTTATCCTTTCCAGCTAAACATGTTTTCCCAGCGGTAAAAGACAACTCAATGCTTTGTTGAATTATTAAAAATAATCAATGAATGACTATCTGTCAGATCATTGGGCATGTCGTTGGTGGGATGTGCTATTTAAAGCAGTAAGTAGCCGGTTTGGCCCGCTTACCCGGATGAGTTAAGAAGTTGTCACGGGCAGCTGAGCAAGCTTCCTCCACAAAATGGTTAAGTTTTTCCTGTTGCTGTGAATGAGGCGGTGAAAAAAGAAATAAAAACCGAGCATCGTATTGACATTAACGAATGCAACGCCCATTTAGTCGCAAAGAGTCAGCACTCCCGTACAGGAAGAGTAAAATACTGCAATTTAAAATAAACAACTGTGAACAATATATTTTACAGACCAAAAACAAACGGCTCTTTACAGCAAAGTTGTCGTTTACCTGTTAAGGATTCTGCTTAAGCAGTCATTATTGACGCCTTGCCCGAGGGTACTAAAAAATTTCCTTGATAAGAATTATCAAAAAATGTAACGCCATATTGCAGCGATTGAACTTCCTGCGATTTACTTCCATCAGATGACCTGCAACTCATAGGGTTGCATATTGGTACATATATTTGATAAAACATGGCACGCTGTATTGATCTTTATGTCGTTATCTATAAAAATTAAATGGAAACCTTTATTTCCATGACAAGGAGTGAAGTGATGTCCGAAGCACTTAAAGCATTAAATAACATTCGTACCCTACGAGTTCAATCTCGCGAAGTAACTCTTGAAACACTTGAAGAGATGCTTGAAAAGCTCTCTGTCGTTGTTGAAGAGCGTCGCGAAGAAGAAGCCTCTTTGCGTAAAGAGCAGGAAGAGAAAGAGGCAAAGCTTGCCGCTTTCCGTCAAAAATTATTGGATGAAGGTATCGATCCAACTGAACTTTTATCCTCTTTAAAAGGACAAGCGCCTAAATCAAAATCAGGCCGTGCCCCTCGTCCTGCCAAATATAAGTATGTGGATGAAGATGGCAGCGAAAAAACCTGGACTGGCCAGGGTCGTACGCCAAAAGCAATCGCCAGGGCACTTGAAGAAGGTAAAAAACTGGAAGATTTTGCCATCTAAAAATAGAGGGGCAGGCCATACACTGCCCCTGCTTTCAATGGCTGAAAATTTAGCGCAAATGGGCGCATCCCCTGTCAGTCTAATCAACTTGCATGGTAATCCAGTTATCTATAAGCAGAACGTAACAGACGTTGAGCTGAATTTTTATCGCCATGCCGCTGAACCACTTAGCGCAGAAGGGCTACATCTCCCCCCGCCTCATTGGATTAGACATCCCCCGCCAGCAACTACTGCTGGAATATATTCCGTTACCCGTTTCACAAGACGAGCTTGGCAGCAGCGATACCATTGTTAATTTATTATCCATTATTCACAAACATCTCCCAGCCGCACATTATCACTTCAAAAGCCATTGCTGGCGCGAAGATCGTCTCGCAGAGGTCTATCATTTATTAGATTTTTCTAACCAACAGATCGCTATTTTTGAAAAGCTGAGAACGACCAGTGACATTCTGTTTGCGCCATCCTGCATAATTTCAGGGGACAGCAATGCCGGAAACTGGGGCCGGCGGAGCAATGGTGAGGCTGTTTTATTTGACTGGGAGCGTTTCGGACAGGGCTCTCCTGCAATTGACCTTGCTCCCTTGATTAAAGGTATGGGCACCACACGTGATTATATCCAGCTGGCCGAAAGGTATACTCAGATAAACAAGCACTATACGATAAAGCAGCTCAGCCGTGAAATCATGCTCAGCAAGGCCTGGATAGTAACAGAAGTAGTGACGTTACTCACTGCAAGGAATAACCGACACCTCTGTGCTTATATTGCGTGGTATAAAGCTCATTTACCGGACTGGTTATCCCATATCCACCAACTGATTTAGTTCTCTTTAAGCGACGAGACAGCACAGTGTTAAAGCGACAGTGCTATCACTGCATCGCCGGAGTGCAAATATTTTTTAGCGTATATGGGTAACGTTTGACAGCCTCTGCTATTCGTAACGATAACAGGTATTGCTGTATCATATCCAGCCAGTTTGACATTCGCCAGATCGAATGTCAGCAGCAACTCTCCTTTTTTGACGGCATCCCCCTCCTTGACCTTCATCTGAAAATATCGACCATCGAGCTGAACGGTATTAATTCCTACATGAATTAAGATGCTGGTTCCAGCTTCTGAGATAATGCCAATGGCATGACCGCTGGCAAAAGTACTGACAATATGCCCATCTACCGGTGAATATATTCGTCCTTCATCTGGTAAAATGGCAAAACCTGGCCCAACAATGCCTGTCGAAAAAACATTATCATCAACATCCATAAGCGGGATTAATGTTCCGGTAGCCGGCGCAGCAATCTGCTCAGGTGGAATGAAGGCTTTCTTTGGCATTGTTGATTTGAGAGCCAACTCGTTGTTATCCCCTGGTGTGGGCACAGTATGAGCCTTCAGTATGAACGGTTCATCAAATCCAGCAATCAATGCCAGAACCAGGCTGCCAATAAATGCGAAGGTACAGCCAAGAGTAAAACCAATGAAAATTTCGCCAAAGAAGATAGGCAGCGCCAGAACTCCGTACATCACCAGCGTAATTACTGCACGTTTCGTCTTTGAATAGGACATCTGTACATGCGTGGTTAACCCTGTATTGTCTTCGTTCAACGTAGTCAACGCAGCGAAAATTTCCGCTACACGATCTCCAGGCACTACCTGTAAAACGCCTGCATGGTTAAAAACGGCAATCACCCCATCCAGCGCTTTTAGCCTTGTCAGATTAACTTTTTGATTGTCAATAATGTCGAAGCGTAGCCGTGTTGCACAGTGCTGTAATGCTGCGACATTGTGTTTTCCCCCCAGCAGCTTAAAAATATCCTCTGCCAGCGCTTTATCATTCATTGTGATAACGTCCGAAAATATCTTTTAAGACACTCGCGCCAGTCACTTATCATCTGTTTAGCCACGCAACCGATTAATATGGATAGTCAAAAACATTATTTCATCCGTGGTTAACTGACATTGATAATTTTTAACCACATAGTCGTCGATTTTCACTGCGCAAGAGTATGCGCGTGGCATTAACTGGATAATTCCTTGATAGATGCTGTCGTCACCCTGGGTAATTACTTTTCGATTGAGTAAACGCAGGGCGAAAAATTTCAGATGGGTAATGAAACGCTGATAATCCAAAGACTCTTCGTTAAAAGTGATATGAAGATCATATTTGAGGATCGTTAATACATCTTTAATTATCGTAGCACTCTGCATAATAGTATGCATATCACTATTGTTTTTGGCGTTTGCCAGATGCAGGGCGATAAATCCGGCCTCATCCTCGGGCAAACTGATATTGAGCTTTCTTTTAATTAACGCCAACGCTTCCAGACCGACGGCAAACTCTTGCGCATAGAAACGCTTTATATCCCAGAGCAAAAAATTTTTTATTACCAGACCATTTAGTTGACGCTGCAGAGCAAAATTAATATGGTCACTCAAGGCCAAAAAGAGCGTATCTTGCACGGTTATGGCCAGTCGCTGCTGCGCCAGGGCAATAATTTGCTGCGTAACAGCTAAATAGGGAGCGGGTATTTCTGCCAAAAGCTGTGCTAAAACATCAGCCAGCCCTTCGCTTTTTTTAACAAATGTGCTCTCAATCTGGCTATCATCAATTCTGTCACCTGTTTTTTTACCAAAACCGATCCCCCGCCCAATTGCCACGATCTCTTCTTGCTTCGCGGTCGTAAGCAGGACAGCGTTATTGCTGAGTATTTTTTCTACTTTCATTTCAGCCTTCTCGCCCTGTGTCCCTTGCCCCAGGTTCTGAAATTCACATACATCAGCGATTACAGAACGTCATCCCACAGATCCATCTTCAGAAAAGATGTAAAAAAAAACCCGATTCCATTAAATCAGCAAGCGCTTTTTAATAGAATCAGGTTTCGCTCAGTCCTTTCCTGATGACGTCCCTTTATAACTCTTATATCTAATCAATCACCATTGCTCAACCCCTCAGGATTAGAAATGTGATGATTATCATAACAGCCACATAATGTTTGGTATATAAAGCCCCCTTTTTCACTCAAAAAATAATGGGCAGCTGCGGTCGATTGATTGACACTCCCCAGAATAAAGCAGGCATTGTTTACAAGTCTGTACCAACGCCCATCCCTGAACAAGGGTTAATAATGGCCCGGTATTAAACTCTGGCAAACAATCATCAATATAAAGATAATAAGCATCAATCACCCGCTTAATGTCATTTAACTCGTTCTTTTCTCTCAATAATTGCCAGATGGTACAAAAGTAACGAGCGTGTAATCTGTTCTGCTTATCCAAAAACCACTCGTTGGTAAATGGATACACTTTTCTTTTATTGTTTGCTGTTTTTCCTTGTTCAGCAATGAGCTGCACGCGAGCATCATTACTCACCAGGAATAGTGCCAACGAAATTTTTTGCATTTCAACATATAGATAATTATTCATTATAACAGAGATAAAAAGACATTAACTATTTAAGGTTATTTAGTTAATCATACATATTAAATATAACTTTTCCAGACATATTTCACTTCACTTAAAAAAATTATATAACTCACAAAAAAACATATGCCATGTTAGTCTTAATGACTTCTTAATAAACAGATAAATGATCATTTATCAGACAACTATTGATGCAAAAAACAGCAACAGTAAAAACCAGCATAAATATTATTTAAAGTAGCAGTTTAAACTATATCATTACTACATCACATATTCGTTGTTGCACAGAAAATTTATTATTTAAAATAGCCGAGCTCCTTACAAACTTTAATCGCCGCAAAGACCCCCGCATCATCACTATTAAACGCGATAACTTGTGCGTGGATATGATTATTTTTATTCATCAGCATAACCAGAAAAGGTGTAAAACCGGCATACGCACCATAGGAATTTTTCCCATTAACATAGCCGCAATATTCGCCTTTACCATTTGCAATATATTTCGAATGCCGAAATTCCGCACTAGCGGGGTCTTTTAGTTTTTCTTTTATAGACTTTTCTATTGCTGCTTGTTCATCAAAAGAGAGGACGCGCCACTGCGCTGGCTGCATCGGGGTTATTGCCATATCTGATTGTTTATGGGATGCAGCCAAAACCGGTCCCGCCATCAACAGTACAGCCAGAACGATAAATATCTTTTTCATATCCTTGTCTCATTATCCATTTATACTGCTGAGGCAATAGTAACAGGTATTTATTTTAGAAAAAACGTATAAACAAAATAATTTAACTTATACAAAATATGAATGTTTTAATTAAAAAATATAAAAACAAATAGTTCAACATTCACTGAGTGGATATTGAGTTACTTTTGAATAAAAATATATGAAGTAAAAAATTAACCCTCCAGGATTGAATAATACACTTCATTTTATTGTTCAACGCTGGAGCAGGATCGTCTACGGGGTCAGTGCAGAATGCAATAACAGTTTGACCTTAACGACCGCAGAAGCCAGCATCATCCCCAGAATTTTAGGGGCATAGTCATGGATCCAGGTAGAGACCAGTTCATCGACAATGTGCTGCAGACGCCCGTCCTGACTCATGTAACTTTCCTTGTCGCCTGCTGTTGTAATGTGACGAAACGAGTGAGTAACGATTGCTTAAAGGTGACTTTGTCCGCGTCATAAAACAGCGGTTCGTCGATAAATATGTCGATAAAAAACGGCACGGGGATTTTCTGCCCTTTGCCCATGGAACGGTCCAGGCCGTGCATATAGACAGGAATAATCGGCACCTCCGGGCACTGCAGGCTCAAATGCCAGATGCCGGATTTGATCTCTGAAAATTTCCCCGGCTCACCGCGCGTGCCTTCGGGAAAAATAATCACAATTTTCTTTGCTGCCAGCGCATCGGCGCAGGCCTGTAACGGATTTGCCTGATAGGCTCCGCGATAAACAGGAATGATGCCGATGACCTTCAGGGCGAACCAGCTAATCACTTTGTTTCGCAGGAAATAGTCTGCCGCCGCCACGGGCTGCACATTCACCAGAGTTGAAAGTGGAAACAGCGTGAACAGCGTCAGCACATCCAGATGGCTGTTGTGGTTCGCGACGATAATAGCCGGGCCTTCCACTGGCAGCTTTTTGCGGCCGGACACACGAACGCCCAGCCAAATCCAGACCACGGGGTACGCGATGCACAGCATAAAGATCCAGCGCAGAAAACGGTTCATCTGCGCCCCTTATATATAGAAGTAGTAATAGAAGTGGAAAAACAGTGGCGCGGTGTAAATCAGCGAATCCAGACGGTCAAGAATACCGCCGTGCCCCGGCAGTAGTTTCCCGGAGTCTTTCACGCCAAAATCTCGTTTGATTGCCGACATCACCACATCGCCACAGAACCCGCTCAGGCCGATAATCACCCCAGCTTCCAGCGAATGTTTCCAGTTCATCGGCGTCAGAAGCGGACCGAAAATAGCCGCCAGCAGCGTGGTGGTCAGCACACCCCCCAGCAATCCGGCCAGCGTTTTATTCGGGCTGACCTTCGGCGTGACCTTAATTTTGCCCAGCGATTTCCCCCACAGATATTGGGAAATATCGTTAAGCTCGGTGGTCGCCACCAGGAATATCACCAGCAGTGCACCTGCTTTGATATCCACGCCTGGTAGCATCATCAGGAATGCGACATGGCTTAAAGCAAAGACCGTAGTCATCATGCCCCAGTGCATGACGGATGCAGAGTGTAAAAAACCTTTTGTATCGCCAACGAGCACCATGCGGGCGGGCAGGAATAAAAAGACGTAAATCGGGATGAAGATAATAAACATGCCGTACCACGCCATCCCCACCCAGATATATTGCAGCGGGATAGCGGCGTACATCCACAGCAATGGCACGCTGTCGGAGCGGCGAGTCGGCGCCAGCGTCAGATATTCCTTCAGTGACAGGAAGCTGAGAAATCCGAAGAAGGTAAGTGCCAGCCCTTTGGGTGAAAGCATCGCCAGCGAAAATAAGCCAACGATAACCCACCAGCTATTGATCCGTTGCTGCAGCTCAAGCCAGTCACGCTGCGGGCGGAACTTTTTTAGAACGAAGATGATAACGGTCGCCAGCACTAAAACGCTGAAGATCCCGCTGAGGCAGTAATACAAAGTGCGCAGAGAATCAGGCATTCTTGACCTCCAGCGCGCTACGGCAGCGGTTGATTGAGGTCCAGGCCAACGGCCCTGCCAAAGCACCAAAGACGATATTGGCAACAATGGGGTATTGCGGCCAAAGCGCGATAAAAAAACCTAAAGCCCCCAGAACAAAGGCACGGTCACTTTTGCCCATCGGGCCACGATAATTTCGGCTACCCGTCAGCGTCTGGGCGATGACGCCGCAAAACTCTGTCAGCCACGACAGTAGTACCACCAGCACAACCAGCCACGGAGAAACTCCGGTCAAAAAAGCAAACGCGAGATAGAGCGCGGCATCAGCGATAATGTCGCCGACCTCATTGAGAATCGCTCCAGGCACGGATTGCTGGTTAAACTCCCGCGCTAACATGCCGTCGATAGCATTCAGCGCCATACGGAACAATAAGAAGACCGGAAGTGAGATAAAAAACAGAGGATTCGGGAAACACATCAGCACGCCGCCGAGCAGAACCGAGGCCAGCATTGCCAATAGTGTTACCTGGTTTGCCGTCGCCCCCATGACATGCAGTCTGACGACGGTGGGTCGAAGTAAATTCTGAAACTGAGGTTTGATATCATACAACGTCACGTTATGGCTCCTGCCTTCTGTTTGACGGTTTTCTATTTCAATGGCCCAACCACCGCCACAAACTGCGCATTTTCATCCATCGGGATATCGAGGTTGACCGTCTGACCGGGGTTAACCATTACAGCGCATAGCGATTCCAACCCACCATCAAACAGACCGGATGGGTGGCGGTATTTCCTGCCACCACACGGAGACATCGGTATCCGGTTGGGTCATTACTGCCTCATCCAGAAATACACAATGTGCAAATTTAATTTCATCGGCAAAAGTATTAGGCGCACCAATGCATGGTGTTTTTGCTGAACTTGCCCGCTCATTTTTTCACAGTGTTGATAAGGGCTATATCGACAATCACACCGGGAATATTCCTGATGGCTAAAGTCAGGAGCCATGTCCCCGAAATATATTATCGCTGGATGCAGGTGTGATAGCTTTTGCCTGAATATCCGTCCCGGAATGCGTTGAAGGCACGTTGTTATATCCATGATTAGAATAATAATTATTGTCTACAATGGTATTGGTGTGCGATACGACAGGCAATGAAACGGGTGTTACAAAGTGTAACCAAGAAGATATTTCACTCTCACAAACCTTGCCACATGCTGAATTGGAATTAATCTAAAAATATCCAAAACGTCTATTCAATAATTTATTATTTTATTCAGGCACTAAAAACATTCACACAAAAAATATATAGCCATAAATCATTGCCAAAAAAATTTATAACATCCAGCCAAAACGTAAGCATTAATTCCCAACCACAACAACTGTGCATGTATGGAGAAAGTCTGACCCGCAACGGGTAATTCAGATGCTTCAGAGCCGTTGATAATATTATGTAGATTCAATTGGTCAACGCAACAGTCATGTGAAAACATCTGGTTGCGAAAAATTTTTGGATGAGACGGAAATTTACAGCAAAGGAAAAAGCATTTGTTTTTGAACTGTGGAAGAACGGAACAAGCTTCAGTGAGATAGCTAATATCCTGGTTCGAAATCAGGAACTATCTTCCCTATGTTAAGAGATACTGGCAGAATAAATCCCAATGAACGCGAGATAACTTATTGTTTTTTATGGTACGCCCTGTAGGATTCGAACCTACGACCTACGGCTTAGAAGGCCGTTGCTCTATCCAACTGAGCTAAGGGCGCATTGCGCGGATGTTCCACTTTGAGCCGGAAACGCCTGGAATTATACGGTCAGCGCCTGGTGAGTCAATGTATTTTCCGTCAGTTGCTTGCTTAATGAACGGCTATGCGCATTTTCGCGCCATATACTCAGATTTCTGGCGAAATATCCCCTTTTATCGGCACCGCCAGCTCGCTATCTGCTTCACTACGCAAACGTTAACTGACAGCGCGCCCCGCTTCTGACAAAATAGCGGTATCCCCCTTAGTTGATGTGACAGATGGAAGCCTTTCTCTGATGGCAGCAAAGATTATAGATGGTAAAACGATTGCGCAGCAGGTGCGCTCTGAAGTTGCGGAAAAAGTACGTGCCCGCGTGGCGGCAGGAAAACGCGCTCCAGGACTGGCCGTTGTGTTGGTGGGTAGCAACCCCGCCTCGCAAATTTATGTCGGCAGCAAACGTAAAGCTTGTGAAGAGGTGGGTTTTATCTCCCGTTCTTACGATCTGCCAGAAACCACCAGCGAAGCCGAACTGCTGGAGCTTATCGACAAACTGAACGCCGATAAGACCATCGACGGTATCCTTGTTCAGTTACCGCTGCCTGCGGGTATCGATAATGTGAAAGTACTGGAGCGCATTGCGCCAGATAAAGACGTGGATGGTTTTCACCCTTACAACGTTGGCCGTCTGTGCCAGCGCGCTCCGCGTCTACGCCCTTGTACACCTCGTGGCATCGTTACGCTGCTGGAGCGTTATAATATCGACACCTTCGGCCTGAATGCAGTCGTCATTGGCGCTTCAAATATTGTCGGTCGCCCAATGAGTATGGAACTGTTGCTGGCGGGCTGCACCACCACGGTAACGCACCGCTTTACTAAAAATCTTCGCCATCATGTAGAGAACGCCGATCTATTAATTGTTGCGGTCGGTAAGCCCGGTTTTATTCCCGGTGAATGGATCAAAGAAGGCGCAATTGTTGTCGACGTCGGCATTAATAGGCTGGAAAATGGCAAAGTTGTTGGCGATGTTATTTATGAAGAAGCCGCCGCGCGCGCCGCTTATATCACGCCAGTGCCGGGAGGGGTTGGCCCAATGACCGTAGCAACGCTAATCCAGAACACGCTGCAGGCGTGCGAAGAATACCATGATGTAGAAGGTGTATAAGATGACAACATTTTCCCTGGGAAAACATCCGCACGTTGAGCTGTGCGATTTGCTGAAACTCGAAGGCTGGAGCGAAAGCGGCGCGCAGGCCAAAATCGTTATTGCAGAAGGTCAGGTTAAAGTTGATGGTGTCGTTGAGACACGTAAACGCTGTAAAATTGTCGCCGGACAAACGGTAACTTATGCGGACCAATCCGTAACCGTCACTGCCTGATTATTTCCACGCCCTCTTCTATGAGGGCGAAAAGCAAACTATTCCCCATAACCATAACGGTTAATTCTCGATCAACCTCAAACAATCAGCATCTCGTCTGACTAAATGTGAAAATTTAGTTGCGCCATGTTTTGCCTTCTCTCACGATAAGTAGAACGTTCTACTAAAACGTTCTACTAACAATAACAGCACACATACACGTTATTCGGGGGAAGTCAGCATGAGCCTGATATCAGGGTTTGTTAAGGCACTATCGAAGTTATCCATGATTGGCCGCGCACTAATGTTGCCGATCTCACTGTTACCTGCCGCAGGTTTATTACTGGCCTTCGGTGATAAATTTCACCTGCCTTTGATGATGAATGCAGGTGGCGTTATTTTTGATAATTTACCGCTGCTCTTTGCTATCGGCTCTGCCGTAGGACTAGCATCAGAGTCCGGAATTGCTGCCTTATCTGCAGCCGTTTCAGTATTTATAACCAATATCACTATCGGCACGGTATTAAATATCACCCCGGAAATGGCTTCCCAGGGTGGAAAATATGCAATGGTAGTGGGTATTCCAACACTACAGATGGGCGTGTTTGGTGGCCTGATTTGCGGGATCCTTGCCGCCTGGTGCTACAACCGCTTTCACACCATGCAATTACCTGAATTCCTCGGTTTCTTCTCCGGCAAGCGTTTTGTCGCCATCGCCACCGCATTTTTATCGTTTATCCTCGGCCTGTTATTGCCATATGTCTGGCAACATATTCAGGCGGGTATTGACGCACTATCCATTATTGTCAACGGCGATAATCAGGCGGCATCGACCTTTATTTTTGGCCTGGTAGAACGCGCCTTGATCCCGCTTGGCCTGCACCATATCTGGTATCCCTCATTCTGGTACTCCTTTGGCGATTACACTACTCAGGCCGGGCTGGTCATTCATGGCGATCAAACTATTTGGTTCAAAATGCTGGAAGAGGGAACCAAATCCTTTAGCAGTGATACTTACCAAAATGCCGGTAAATTTATGCAGGGTGAGTTCCCACTGATGCTATTTGCACTTCCAGCCGCCTGTCTGGCGATGTATCACGAAGCGCAGACTAAAAATAAAAAAATCGCCTCCGGTATTCTCTTTTCAGCCGCGCTGACCTGCTTCCTGACCGGGATTACTGAGCCGGTAGAATTTACCTTTATTTTTGTGGCCCCCATCCTCTATGTCTTTAATGCCATCATGGCTGGCCTGGCATATATGACGATGTACCTGCTCCATGCGCACATTGCAAAATCCTTTTCAGCCGGGCTGATTGACTATATTTCGTTTGGCATTCTGCCGTCTTTTAATGGTTACCAGACCAATTTTCTTAATGCGGTGATCATTGGTATTCCGATGGCGCTTATTTACTACTTCACCTTCCGCTTTGTCATCCGTCGTTTTGATATCAAAACACCCGGTCGAACCGACGTTACCGCAACAGCGAACGATAAAACGGATAACGAAATTGCCACTGAGATTATTACCTTGCTGGGCGGTGCGCAGAATATTGATTCCGTCGGTTCATGCATTACCCGCCTGCGTCTGGAAGTGGCCAAAAGCGAGATGGTAGACAAAGACGGACTCAATAGCGTCGGCGCACGTGGCGTCGTTTTTGTCGGGGATACCGGTATCCAGGTTATTTTTGGCGCCAGAGCACAATTTATCGCGCAGAGCATGTCCACAATGATCGGTAAATAATAAAATGCTGTTATGGTTCGTCTCCTGTAATACCCAGGAGATATGGCCATAACAGCTATTTCAGGGAGCGGATTTGAAGAAAGTTAGCATTATTGATGTCGCAAAACAGGCTGGTGTATCAGTATCAACCGTCTCATTGGTATTACGCCAGAAAGGGAAAATCTCGGATGCGACAATCGAAAAAGTACATGCAGCGATAGCAGCACTCGGCTATGTGCATAATATCGCCGCTGCCAACCTGCGTGCCAATACCTCGAATCTAATCGGTCTGATCCTGCGGGATTTCAGCGATAGTTTTTCAATCAAAGTCATGACCAGTATTGTGCAGGAGCTGGAACAGCAAGGGTACATGGTATTTCTCAGCCAGCCTCTTAACGATGGGGAACGACTTGAGCGTTGCCTTCTTTCTTTCAAGCAACAGGGAGTCGCAGGAGTTATCTATCTGGCATCAGATTCACGCACCTCAAGACTCCCGGCTCAAATCCGCCAGTGCCCTCTTCCTCTGGTTGTAGTCTCTCAGTCATTGCTGGAGGAGGAGTGTGACCTGGTCATGCGTGATAATCGTCAGGCCGCCAGCCTGGCGACGCGGTATTTGATTGAACGTGGACACCGTAATATCGCCTATGTTGGCGGGGCAGAAGATGACTTAATTCGCTATCAGCGATTGCTGGGTTTTCGTTCTGTAATGACGCAACATGGCCTGCTTTTACGCGAGGAGATGACGCCTGCCAGTAGTGACGGTACGCAGGCTGCGGGTTTCGCCACCCGGCAATTGCTGGAGAAAAACAACACCATTACCGCTCTGCTATGTCACTCGCCCGATGCATTGATCGGCTCAATTGCTGGCATTCATCAGACCGGGCGTACGGTAGGGAAAGATGTCTTTCTGACACAGCAGGTGGCACTGATTGGTTTTGAGGATATGCTACACGTTAATCTCACCTCCCCGGCAGTCACCTATGTCTCTTCAGCGAGTGAAGAAACTGGACGACAGGCCGCAGGGCTGATTATCCGTAAGATAAAAGAACCCGAGCGACAAACGCAGCGCATCACGCTTTCCGGGCAATTAATTGTCCGTGAGTCGGCATGAGATTTTTGCCGGATAGCGATTATCCGGCAAAAATGTTCAGCCCTATTTGCGACGCCAGGTCGTCCCTTGCGGGCCATCTTCCAGCACGATACCCATCTCGTTGAGCCGATCCCGCGCAGCATCCGCCGCCGCCCAATCCTTCGCTTTACGGGCATCCAGACGCTGCTGGATGAGCTGTTCGATTTCAGCAACTTCGTCGCCACCTGCCTGCGCACCGCTTTGCAAGAAGAGATCCGGATCCTGCTCCAGCAGTCCCAGCACGCCCGCGAGCTTACGCAAATGCGACGCCAGCGCATTTGCCGCATCGCTCTCTTCGGCTTTCAGTCGGTTCACTTCACGCGCCATATCAAACAGCACAGAATAAGCCTCCGGCGTGTTGAAATCATCATCCATCGCTTCAACAAAACGCGCTTCAAAAGCCTCACCACCACCGGCAGCGACACTTTTATCTGTACCGCGTAACGCAGTATAAAGGCGCTCCAGCGCAGAACGAGCCTGTTTAAGGTTCTCTTCGCTATAGTTCAGTTGGCTGCGGTAGTGACCCGACATCAGGAAGTAACGAATGGTTTCCGCGTCGTAGTACTTCAGGACATCACGCACAGTAAAAAAGTTGCCCAGCGATTTAGACATTTTCTCGCGGTCAACCATGACCATACCCGAGTGCATCCAGTAATTAACGTATTCGCCATCGTGCGCGCAGGTCGATTGCGCGATTTCATTTTCATGATGCGGAAACATCAAATCGGAACCGCCGCCGTGAATATCGAAATGAGTGCCTAACTGTTTGCAGTTCATCGCTGAGCACTCAATATGCCAGCCCGGGCGCCCCTCTCCCCACGGTGATGACCAGCTTGGCTCACCCGGCTTGGACATTTTCCACAGCACAAAATCCATCGGGTTGCGTTTGACTTCCGCCACTTCCACCCGCGCACCTGCCTGTAACTGCTCCAGATCCTGGCGCGACAGCATGCCGTAGTTAGGATCGGTAGGTACGGAGAACATCACATCCCCGTTGTCGGCAACGTAAGCGTGCCCCCGCTCAACTAAGCGGCTGGTGAGCTCGATAATTTCGGCAATATGGTACGTTGCGCGTGGTTCGCTATCAGGCATCAGGATATTGAGCGCATTAAAGTCTTTATGCATCTCGGCAATCATGCGATCCACCAGAGCGACAAAACTCTCGCCGTTTTCATTGGCTCGTTTGATGATTTTGTCATCAATATCAGTAATGTTACGCACGTATTTCAGCTTATAGCCAAGAAAACGCAGATAGCGCGCAACCACATCAAAGGCAACGAAAGTACGACCATGCCCAATATGACAGAGGTCATAAACAGTAATACCACACACGTACATGCCGACTTCCCCGGCATGGATAGGTTTGAATTCCTCTTTTTGGCGCGTCAGTGTATTAAAGATTTTTAACATCGAAGATTCCATGTAGACGTGTGTGGAACGAAACCGCATATACTACCTGTAATTCAACCCCGAAGCAGCACACTTTGCAAGGTGATCCGGCCTCGCGGTTATGCTATAACAGGCGCTTATCTCTGACCCGCTGACGGGTCTGCGCACCACACTATCAGAACAGGATGCAATAATGGTTACTTTCCACACTAATCACGGCGATATCGTAATCAAAACTTTCGATGACAAAGCGCCTGAAACAGTTAAAAACTTCCTGGACTACTGCCGTGAAGGTTTCTACAACAACACGATTTTTCACCGTGTAATCAATGGATTTATGATTCAGGGCGGCGGTTTTGAACCGGGCATGACTCAGAAAACAACAAAAGATCCAATTAAAAACGAAGCTAACAACGGGCTGAAAAACACCCGCGGTACGCTGGCGATGGCGCGTACTCAGGCACCGCACTCCGCAACAGCGCAGTTCTTTATCAACGTAGCTGATAACGACTTCCTGAACTTTAGCGGCGAAAGCATGCAGGGTTGGGGCTACTGTGTCTTCGCAGAAGTAGTAGAAGGCATGGATGTCGTCGACAAAATCAAAGGCGTCGCGACGGGTCGCAGCGGTATGCACCAGGACGTGCCGAAAGAGGACGTTATTATTGAAAGCGTGACTGTTAGCGAGTAATTCGTGACAACACTCTTTATTGCAGATCTGCATCTGCAAATAGAAGAACCGGCGATCACCGCCGGTTTTCTGCGTTTTTTAACCAACGAAGCACGCAAGGCAGATGCGCTTTATATCCTGGGCGATCTATTTGAAACCTGGATCGGCGATGATGATCCTAATCCTCTGCATCAACAAGTTGCTCAGGCCATCAAAGCCCTGAGTGAAAGTGGCGTTCCTTGCTATTTCATTCATGGCAATCGTGATTTTCTGCTCGGTCAGCATTTTGCACGCCAGAGCGGTATGACATTACTACCACAAGAGCAAGTACTCGATCTCTATGGCCGCAAGGTGCTAATTATGCATGGCGATACGCTCTGCACCGATGACGCCGGTTATCAGGCCTTTCGGGCTAAAGTGCACCAGCCCTGGCTACAGAAACTTTTCCTCGCCCTGCCCCTGTTTATTCGACGTCGTATCGCCGCTAAAATGCGTGCCGGAAGTCGCACCGCGAACAGCAGTAAGTCACTGAAAATCATGGATGTAAACCAACAGGCTGTCGTCGAGACAATGGAAAAATATCAGGTGCAATGGTTGATTCATGGTCATACACACCGCCCGGCAGTGCATGAGTTCGAAGCGAATAACGCCGTCGCTTACCGCGTCGTATTGGGCGCATGGCATAGTGAAGGCTCGTTAATCAGCGTCACAAAAGAAGAAGTTAAACTCCTCTCATTCTCTTTATAAGCGAATACAATGCCCTCGGTGCATTTTTATGCGCAGTGCAACAGAAGGCCGCTTCCCCGTTGACGCAACCGTTTTCCTTGCCCTTTTTCCATGCTATTCTCTGTGCCCTCTTATGTAGTCTGAAGCACACCCACAGGAGTTTTGAGACGCATGTCCTCAAGCAACCAACCGGCGCGCATCGCCATCGTTATGGGCTCAAAAAGCGACTGGGCCACCATGCAGTTCGCCGCCGAAATCCTCGATACCCTGAACGTCCCGTACCACGTTGAAGTTGTCTCTGCCCACCGCACCCCCGATAAGCTATTTAGCTTTGCCGAAACCGCAGAGCAACAAGGTTATCAGGTTATTATTGCCGGTGCTGGCGGGGCAGCGCATCTGCCGGGCATGATTGCCGCTAAAACGTTGGTGCCGGTACTGGGTGTGCCGGTTCAGAGCGCCGCGTTAAGCGGTGTTGATAGTCTTTATTCTATTGTACAGATGCCGCGCGGTATTCCTGTGGGGACGCTGGCTATCGGTAAAGCTGGCGCGGCGAATGCCGCACTACTGGCAGCGCAAATCCTTGCTCAGCACGATGCTTCCTTACATCAGCGTCTGGCAAATTGGCGCCAGGCCCAGACTGACGAAGTGCTGGAAAACCCGGACCCGCGGGGTGCTGCATGAAGCAGGTTTGCGTTTTAGGTAATGGTCAGCTTGGCCGTATGTTGCGTCAGGCTGGCGAGCCGCTCAGCATTGCCGTCTGGCCCGTGGGGCTGGATGCCGCACCTGAGGCAGTGCCCTACGCACAAAGTGTCATCACTGCTGAAATTGAACGCTGGCCGCAAACCCCCCTAACCCGTGAGCTGGAACGCCACCCGGCATTTGTGAACCGCGATGTTTTCCCGGTTATCGCCGATCGCCTGACGCAGAAACAGCTTTTCGATACGCTTCAACTCCCAACAGCGCCGTGGCAACTGCTATCAGAGAAAAGCGAATGGCCGCATCTCTTTTCCCGTTTGGGCAAACTGGCTATTGTTAAACGCCGTGTCGGTGGTTATGACGGGCGTGGACAGTGGCGTTTATATGCGCAAGATATCGATCAGTTGCCTGATGAGTGCTACGGCGAATGTATTGTCGAGCAGGGCATTAATTTCACGGCTGAAGTTTCGCTGGTCGGGGCGCGCGCGCGCGATGGCAGCACAGTGTTCTATCCGCTAACGCATAACCTGCATCAGGATGGCATTCTGCGCACCAGCGTGGCATTTCCACAGCCAAATGCTGAACAGCAACGGCAAGCAGAATCCATGCTGAGAGCGATTATGCAGACGCTGAACTATGTCGGCGTGATGGCGATGGAGTGCTTTGTCACCCCGGCAGGGTTGTTGATTAACGAACTGGCGCCCCGCGTACATAACAGCGGCCACTGGACACAGAACGGCGCATCGATAAGTCAGTTTGAGCTGCATCTGCGCGCGATAGTCGATCTCCCGCTACCGCAGCCAGTGGTGAACACCCCATCGGTGATGATCAACCTGATCGGCAGCGAACTTAATTACGACTGGTTGAAATTGCCACTGGTGCACCTGCACTGGTATGACAAAGAAGTACGCCCAGGGCGTAAAGTCGGCCACCTGAACCTGAACGATAGCGATCCCAGCTATCTGAGCGCTACACTGGAAGCCCTGCTACCGCTACTGCCGCAGGAATATGCCAGCGGTATCATCTGGGCACAGTCAAAACTTCAGTAACGCCTTTTCAGGCGCAGGGCCAGTAAGCTGGCGGGTGTTTACCGCCAGCTTAGATCAACAACACCATGGGTTAATGGCGATCGCGCTTATCGGCACGTTTTGCCAGCCAGTCGCCCAGCATCTGCACGACCTGCACCAGAATAATCAGCGCCACTACCGTGACGATCATCACCTGGGTTTCATAGCGATAATAGCCGTATCGAATCGCCAGATCCCCCACGCCACCGCCGCCGACAATACCGGCCATTGCCGAGTAGCCAATCAGACTCACCAGGGTAATGGTCAGGCCGCGCAACAACCCCGCACTGGCTTCCGGTAATAATACCGTACAAATAATTCGCAGCGGGCTGGCGCCAAAGGCCTCCGCCGCTTCGATAATCCCTTTGTCGACCTCACGCAGCGCACTGTCCACTAACCGCGCGTAAAAGGCTATTGCCGCCACCGACAGCGGCACGGATGCCGCTATTGGTCCAATTGTGTTGCCAAGCAGAAGCTGGGTCAGGGGCAGCAACAGTACCAGCAAGATGACAAACGGCACCGAGCGGATAATATTCACCAGCACAGAGCTAAACAGATACACCGCGCGGTTTTGCCAGAACAGGTGACGATCGGTGACAAAAATCAGAAATCCCAGCGGTAAACCACCAACAATAGCTAACACAGTAGAGATGCTCAGCATCTGGAAGGTTTCGCCAAAAGCGAGGCTTAAATCAGCCAATAAATCATCCACGGATCACCTCCACCTGCGCAGTACGGTTGCGAATATACTCTACAGCCTCACTCACTGCTGCAGGACTCTGCGCCGAGCTCAATTGCACCACTAAAATGCCGAGAGCACGTTCGCTGATATACTCGATCTTGCCATGCAGAATATTAACCGCCACGCCGAATTTCACTGCCGCATCACTGAGCACGGGCTGTTTTGCCGAATCACCAATAAAGACAATTTTCAGCAACAGCCCAGGCAAATTCTGCTGTAAGCGCTCAGGCAGAGTCAAATTGAGCGTATGTGAGACTAACTGTTGTGTGAAGGGGTGCTGCGGGTTAGCAAAAATATCAAACACCTCCCCCTCTTCGACAACTTTGCCTGCTGACATTACCGCCACACGATCGCAAATGCTCTTGATCACGTTCATTTCATGGGTGATCAGGACAATGGTAATACCCAACTGTTCGTTGATTTGTTTAAGCAGAGCAAGGATGGTGGCTGACGTTTCCAGATCCAGCGCAGAAGTTGGCTCATCGCAGAGCAAAACATCGGGATGGTTAGCGATGGCGCGTGCAATGCCAACTCGTTGCTTCTGCCCGCCGCTGAGTTGCACCGGATAGCTTTCTGCTTTATCACTCAACCCCACCAGTGCGAGGATCTCCACCACCCGTGGCGCGATTTTGTTACGTTCCCACCCAGCCGCCTTCAGACTGAAAGCCACATTCTGTGCCACTGTTCGGGTGTGCATCAGATTAAAATGCTGAAAAATCATACCTATGCGCTGACGCGCCTGCCGTAACGTAGCGCCTTCCAGCGCTGAGATGGCGACACCATTAATTTTAACGCTGCCCTGGCTTGGGCGCTGCAACGCATTCAGCGTGCGCAACAGCGTGCTTTTGCCCGCCCCGCTGGTGCCAACAATGCCGAAAACCTCGCCCGGCGCAATGCGCAGTGTGACATCATCTACCGCGCGGGCCGTGCCCCGGCCTGCGGGAAATTCCACGCATACCTTATCAATTTCAATCATCTGAACCTCAAACGGCAAAAGGCAGGCCGAAGCCTGCCGTTCACTGATGTCATTGCTATTTTTTATCCGCGTTTAGCATCCAGTCAGGTTTCTGGAAGGCGCTAAAAATATTCTTCGGATCGTCAATTACCGCGCGATAAGCCGGGGATTTCACCACTTCGACAATATCCTTCGCGAAGGGCTTATCAGCATCTTCGCTACGTACCGCAATAATATTTTTCAGGTTCTCGTCCAGTTGCTCCTGTTTCAGGGCGGAGGAGAGCTTCAACCCAGCAGCAACGGCAAAGTTGCCATTAACCAGTGAAGCGGTGACGCCATCCAGCGTGCGCGGCAACTGTGCCGCCTCCAGCGGCTTAAACACCAGACCTTTTGGATTGCTGGCGATATCGCGCTCTGAAGCTTTAGTCGGATCGATATTTTCTTTAATCGTGATCAGATGCAGCGATTGCAGGAAACGCAATCCGCGCGCCAGATTGGTGGGATCATTTGAGAGTGTGACAATATCGCCCTTTTTCAGCTCATCCAGACTTTTAATTTTGTAGGAATAAAAACCCATCCCTGCTGTCGGCACATTAAGCAGTTTGGTTAGTTTTAAGCCCTTATCGGCGGTAAATTTTTCAAAATAGAGACTATGTTGGAACAAATTAGCGTCAATACTCCCATTCGCCAGCGCCATATTAGGCTGCACATAGTCGCTAAATTCGCGTACCACCACTTTATATCCCTTCTCTTGTAACGATGGTGCGATAGCCTGCTTCACCATATCGCCATAAGGCCCAGGCGCCACGCCGAAAACAATAGTGTGCGGATCGCTGCTGGCATGAGCGAACGGTAAACCACAAACCAGAAGCAGTGCGCCAAAAGCGGCACGCAAACTGAGACGACGTCCCATAAATTCCCCTTACTAAGCTGTTTGTTGTGTGATGCGTCGAACTAAGCGACACATTTTTTATGCGTGATACGAATAACATGGCATAAAACTGGCGCAGCGGTAATTGAAATAAATTCAAGTTGTTGTGAACTATGTCACTGAATGAAGGGGAGATCTCTACGGGGTAAGGTGATGAAGCATAACGAAAAGCATGTTATCGGTCGCTTCTCGTTATGCTTGTAAAAAATAAGTATTTGCCGATTTAAACTAAGGCAAAACTTATCAGAAATCGTAACGCAGACGTACCAGGTTCATATCACCCAGATCGTCAGTGCTGGAGGTGAATACGTGCTCATAATCCACACGGAAGCCGTAATCAAGCTGGAAGCTAATACCCACACCATTGTCGATGCGCTGATAGTTGCGGCCATTCATATATTCAATACGGTCACCCATAAAGTACGGCTGAATGGATTTCACAGCATACTGACCAATCGGGAATTTATAACCCGCGAAATATTCCACACCCCAGGCATCGCCTGCGAAGTAGTGATGGACATCGCTTTTCTTGGTGGTCATAAAGTTCTGATACCAGCCGCCACCTACAGAGAAAGTCCAGTTATCCGGTGTCCAACTTAACGCTGTACCGAGGATATTCTGGTCGTAGGTTTTGCTATCTTCACTCGCATGGCGCATTTCTGCACGGGTGTAGTTCCACGCAGCGCCCCAGGCGAGATCGGTGGTCAAATGGTAATCGAGCCCCAGAGAACCGCCGCCTTTACGTTTGTAACGGTTGCCGTCTGATGCCAGATAGGTGCTGTCAGAGAAGAGATAGGAGGCATAAATATCTGCATCGCCAACTGTTTTCTTATATTTCAGCATTTTGCGAGAACGATAAGATCCATCATAATCGCCATTGATACCATTACCTGGTGCCTGGCCAACCATGTCGTAATCCCAAATATCGGTTTTCGCGCCAACCACATCATAGTAAACGCTGTTTTGCTGACCAAAAGTCAACGTACCCCAGGTATCACTCTTCAGACCGGTGTAGAGCATACGGCGAGTGGTGTCGGTCGCACCGTCAGCGTAGTGGTGGTCCCAATCAAACAGCGCCGGGATATTGACGCCCAGTTCGTAGTAACTGATCCAGCTAATATCATCGAACAGATAGTAGTCAGCGGCAAAACGGAAGCGGGTACCGCCATCGAAGCCGTTACGTTTATAGGAGCCGTTATCGCCACCCCCCGTCATATTGTTGAACTGCGGACGGATAGAACCACCAACAGTAAAGTTCAGGCGGCTGAGCGGATCGCCCGCCTGCGGATCCTGTTTCAGTACGGTGATTTCCGCCTGGCTTGCAAAAGAAGTCAGTGCCACTGCTGTGCCGATGGCTGTCGCCAGAGCGGTTGTTTTTATTTTCATTATTTTTCCTTGATAAATAGACGCGGCTAATAATTCATTAGCCAGCAAATATTAACTGTTATAAGAAGTGGTCTGGTGAAGATTTTTTAATGTTTTGTGCTGTTAAATGAATGGAATACAAACTCTTACACTTTGAAATAAAAACACACCGACAGAATTGCCGGTGCGTAATCACCACGAATATTAAATATTAAACTGACGAAATAGTGCCTTACCTTTTAACAATCTGGTGCCAAGCCAGCCCCCACAGAGCGAAAGAAGCAGCGCGCCACATAGCGGCAAAATCAACCACAGCCGCCAGTCTGGTTGCCACGGAAAGTCAAAAACGCGTGTTTGCAACACCGCCAGCGCCGTTTCCGCGCCAATTGCTGCCACCAGACCAGAGACCAGCCCCAGTAGTGCGAACTCACACCACAACGTAGCTCGTAATAAGCGCTTACCCGCGCCAAGGGTACGATAGACCACCAGTTCCTGGTGCCGCTGGCGCATGCCTACTTGCACCTGCGCCAACAACAGCAACATACCGCAGGCGGTCACCAGCACAACCATCACTTCCAGCGCCCTGCTCACCTGCTCCAGTACCTGGCCGACTTGTTTTAAAATCGCGCCAATATCAAGCAAGCTGATCGTCGGGAATTGGCGATTTAACTGCGTTAACATACCGTTGCTTTGCTCCCAACGGAAACTGGTGAGCCAGCTTTGCGGCTGACCATCTAAGGCTCCTGGCGGGAAAATAAAGAAGAAGTTTGGCCGCAAGCTCTCCCAGTCTACTTTGCGCAGACTGCTGATCCTGGCGCTGAAATCCTGTGTATCGCCCATAAAAGTAACGCTATCACCCAACTTCAAACCTAACCGCTGCGCCAGCCCCTCTTCGATGGATACCTCCCCTTCTTTCGGCGGCCAGCTACCTGCGGTAATCGGGTTATGATCTGGTTGCTGTGACTGCCAGGTCAGATTCAGTTCCCGGTTCAGCGCTTCATCACTGTTACCTTCAGTCGACTGACCGTTAATCTGCGTTAATCGCGCCCGCACAATAGGGTAGAAGGCCTCTGGGATCACCTGGTGGCTGGCAAGAAACGCTTTCAGCGGCGTCATCTGTTCTGGTGCAATATTAATCAGGAAGTAGTTCGGGCTTTCCGGCGGAAGTTGCTGTTGCCAGCGATCCAGCAGATCGCCGCGCAACACCAGCAGCATCGCCAGTAGCATAAAGGAGAGCGAAAAGGCCGACAGTTGGCTTAGCGTCGACCACGGTTGACGCAGCAGGCGATTAACAGCGAGTCGCAGCGGCAACGCTTTCAGCGTCAGCCTCTTCAACACGTTGAGTAGCAACCAGCCCACCGCACCACAGAGCAAAGCGAGCACCACCGCCCCCGCCAGCACCGACCATAACAGCATACTTCCCCCCATCAACCAGGCGAGAAGCAGCACGGCAATCCCCCCCGAGAGAGGCAGCCAGTACTTCAGTGGCCAGACATTGGCGACCGCATCGCGACGTAATACGCGTAGCGGTTGCGTTGCCAGCAGTAAACGATAAGGGCGCAGGCCGACCAGCAGCGAAATCACGACTATCGCACCAATCGCCCATAGCCAGGGCCACAGACTGGCAGGCGGCAGCGCGGCAGGCAGCACCGGTTTAAGTAGCACCAGCAGGATCTTTTCGAACAGTATCCCCATTGCACCACCAGTGAAAACTGCCAGCACCAACAGCAGCGCCCATTGGCCGACAATCAGCTTGCGCAGTTGGGTGCGCCCCGCCCCCAGCGTTTTGAGGATCGCAACCAGATCGTAGCGACTGCGGCAGTAATGGCTCATCGCCACGGCCACGGCCGCCACAGCCAGTAGCAGCGTTAACAACGCCGACAGCAGCAAAAATTGCTGCGAACGTTGCAGGGATTTGCCAAGGGCCCCCTCATCCTGTTCCATCCCATACCAGCGATGCTCTGGTTTCAACTGCGGCAACAGCCACTTTTCATATTCTTCGAGTTGCGCAGGCGTACCGCCAAATTTAACGCGCCAGGTAACGCGACTGCCCGGCAGTATTGCTCCCGTTTTTTCTACATCTGCGATATTCATCAATAAACGGGGTGCCATCTGAAAAGGATTAAAGCCGGAGTCCGGTTCCTGAACCACCTCCCCGGCTATGCGCAACGTGGCATCACCAACATCAATGGTGTCACCGATCTTCAAATCCAGTAAGGCCATCAGACGAGGAGCCAGCAGCACACTACCCGCCTGTGGTTTCAGCCCTTCAGGCCGGGTTTGTAGCTCACCGTACATTGGATAGATATTATCGACGGCTTTAACATTAGCCAGTTGCGGCGTATCACCAGCAAAGGTCATAGTATTAAAACTGACCTGCTCACTGACCTGTAAACCAATGTTACGACCCTTTGTCAGCCACGCCTGGGGCACTTCCCGGGAGCTGCGCAGCGCTCTGTCACCGGCCATAAACTCACGGCTCTGTTGGCTAAGTCCCTTTTCCATGCGATCGCTGATATTGCCCAGCGCCAGCACGCAGGCAACCGCGAGACTTAACGCCAGCCAGACAATCAGCAGCGACGGCGAGCGCCATTCGCGCCAAAACCAACGGGCGATCATGCTTCCTCCTGCAATTCACCGTTAATCAGCCGCAGACGTCGGTCACAACGCGCCGCGAGCTGCGGATCATGAGTAACGAGGATTAATGTGGTGCCAAACTGCTGATTCATCGAGAACAGCAGATCAGCGATTTTATCCCCGGTCTGACGATCAAGGTTACCTGTAGGTTCGTCAGCAAACAGCACTGCCGGGCGGCCATTAAAGGCGCGGGCCAACGCGACACGCTGCTGCTCACCGCCGGAAAGCTGCGCCGGAAGATGATCGAGACGCTTACCCAGCCCCAACTCTTCCAGCAAAGTTTTTGCGCTGCGACGGCTTTCTGCGCTTTTTTCCCCACGCAATAGCGCCGGTAACTCCACATTCTCGAGTGCATTCAGCGTCGGGATAAGCATAAATGACTGAAAAACAAAGCCGACATTTTGTGCGCGCAGCTGCGCCCGCGCCTCTTCATCCATTGCGTGCAGAGGCTGACCAAGCAGATTAACGTCACCGCTGCTGCCATCGTCTAACCCGGCAAGGATCGCAAGTAGCGTCGACTTACCGGAACCCGACTCGCCAATCAGGGCAATGGTTTCGGCTGGTTTGACAACAAGCTCAACTCCGGTAAGGATGGAAAGTTCATGCTCCCCCTGACCGACGGACTTCTTAAGATGGTGAACTTCAATAATGTTTTCCGCTGGCATTTGCCCTTCCTGTTGTTACTTTTGTTAACCTTCCGCGCCGCCGCAGCGGACACATTATTAATTCTCGGCGACAGTCTGAGCGCCGGATATCGTATGGCTGCTAATGCCGCCTGGCCTGCGTTGCTTAACAATAAATGGCAACAGCAGCCAATGGTGATTAACGCCAGTATCAGTGGCGATACCTCACAGCAAGGGCTATCGCGCCTGCCCGCACAGCTAAAAGAGCATCAACCGCGCTGGGTGTTGGTGGAGCTGGGCGGTAACGATGGCCTGCGCGGTTTCGCGCCACAGCAAACTGAGCAGACATTGCGCCAGGTGTTGCAGACGGTCAAAGCCGCCAATGCCGAACCGCTATTAATGCAAATTCGCCTGCCCGCTAACTACGGACGTCGCTATACTGAAGCGTTTAGTGCTATTTATCCTAAGCTTGCCAAAGAGCTGGATATACCTCTGTTGCCATTTTTTATGGAAGAAGTCTATCTAAAACCACAATGGATGCAGGATGATGGTATTCACCCAAACCGCGATGCTCAGCCGTTTATTGCCGACTGGATGGCAACGCGGCTGGCACCCCTAGTAAATCACGACTCCTGAATCTTCAGGGATGCACTCAGGTAAAGTTATGCAAAAAACGGTCTTAATAACAGGATGTTCCAGTGGCATCGGTCTGGAGAGCGCACGCGAATTAAAACGTCTGGGCTTTCGGGTATTGGCGGCGTGTCGTAAACCTGCCGATGTGGCGCGCATGGATAGCGAAGGTTTTACCGGTATTCTGCTTGATCTTGACGATCCGGCAAGCGTCGATCGCGCGGCCAATGAAGTGATCGCCCTGACGGGTAATCGCCTGTATGGGATCTTTAATAACGCCGGTTTTGGTGTTTATGGCCCGCTGATCAGCATCAGCCGCGAACAGCTTGAGCGGCAATTTTCCAGCAACTTTTTTGGCGCGCACCAACTTACTCTACGTCTGCTGCCTTCAATGTTACCGCATGGTGAAGGGCGAATTGTAATGACCTCTTCCGTGATGGGGCTGATCTCCACACCGGGGCGCGGCGCTTATGCTGCCAGCAAATATGCGCTGGAAGCCTGGTCTGATGCATTACGCATGGAACTACGCCATAGCGGAATTAAAGTGAGCCTGATTGAGCCTGGCCCTATTCGTACTGACTTCAGCAACAACGTTAACCAAACTCAAAGCGATAAACCTGTTGAGAATCCCGGTATTGCCGCGCGTTTTACCCTCGGACCGGAGGCCGTTGTTGCCAAAGTGCGCCATGCTTTTGAAAGCAATCATCCCAAAGTCCGCTATCCGGTTACGCTGGTGACCTGGGCGGTTTGCTTGCTTAAACGCCTGCTGCCCGGGCGGATGATGGATAAAATTTTGCAAGGGTGAGTTGAAGGTGTGTCCCTACTCCCCCATGTAGAACTAAACAGCTAAACAAGAGATTGAAACATGTCTGCACAGAATATCGTCAATATTACCGAAACGAACCTGCAACAGGTGCTTGAGCAGTCAGTTGCCACACCCGTGCTGTTCTACTTTTGGTCAGATCGTAGCCAACACTGTCAGCAACTGACGCCAGTGCTGGAAAGCCTGGCCGCGCAGTACAACGGACAATTTATTCTGGCAAAAGTGGATTGCGACGCAGAGCAGATGGTGGCATCACAGTTTGGTCTGCGTGCCATCCCTACTGTCTACCTCTTCCAGAACGGCCAACCAGTCGATGGTTTCCAGGGGCCACAACCCGAAGAGGCAATCCGCGCGCTGCTTGATAAGGTACTGCCCCGCGAAGAAGAGCTGAAAGCCCAGCAGGCAATGCAATTGATGGAGGAAGGTAAGCACGCTGAAGCCTTGCCGCTATTGAAAGAGGCCTGGCAGTTATCAAAACAAGCGAGTGAAATCGGCCTGCTGCTGGCGGAAACATTAATCGTGCTAAACCGTCAGGATGAAGCAGAAGCCGTGCTGAAAACCATTCCGTTACAGGATCAGGATACCCGCTACCAGGGTCTGGTCGCGCAGATTGAACTACTGAAACAGGCTGCCGATACACCTGAGATCCAGCAACTGCAACAACAGGTTGCTGAAAACCCTGACGATGCTCTGGTGGCGACACAACTGGCACTGCAACTGCACCAGGTCGGACGCAATGAAGAAGCCCTGGAACTGCTATTCAGTCATCTGCGTAAGGATCTGAGCGCCGCTGACGGGCAGGTGCGCAAAGTATTGCAGGAGATCCTCGCAGCGCTGGGCACCGGGGATGCGCTCGCGTCGAAATATCGTCGTCAGCTCTACTCCCTGCTCTACTGAGAGCCTGCTCGCTAAATTTGGGACTCAGGCTGCGCCGGACAATAAATAAGGCTATGATGGCATCAAATTAAACAGGAGGTTTTTTTTGATGCCAATAGTCATTCTGGTTCTTATTTTCGTCGCGCTGGTGGTAGTCATCTCTGGCGTAAAAATAGTCCCCCAGGGCTTCCACTGGACCGTGGAACGTTTTGGTCGCTTCACCCGAACTCTGCAGCCAGGTCTGAGCCTGGTCGTGCCGTTTATGGATCGTATTGGTCGTAAAATCAATATGATGGAACGAGTGCTTGATATCCCTTCCCAGGAAGTTATTTCCAAAGATAACGCCAATGTCACCATTGATGCGGTCTGTTTTATTCAGGTGATCGATGCGCCGCGCGCTGCCTATGAGGTGAGCAACCTTGAGCTGGCAATTATTAATCTGACGATGACCAACATTCGTACCGTGCTCGGTTCGATGGAACTGGATGAAATGCTCTCTCAGCGTGACAGCATCAATACCCGCCTGTTGCATATTGTTGACGAAGCCACCAATCCCTGGGGAGTGAAAATCACGCGTATCGAAATTCGCGATGTGCGCCCGCCAGCAGAACTGATTTCTTCCATGAATGCGCAGATGAAAGCAGAGCGTACCAAACGTGCCTATATTCTGGAGGCTGAGGGGGTACGCCAGGCTGAAATTCTCAAAGCCGAGGGGGAAAAACAGTCGCAAATCCTGAAAGCGGAAGGTGAGCGTCAGTCGGCATTTTTACAGGCGGAAGCCCGTGAGCGCTCGGCAGAAGCAGAGGCCCGCGCGACGCAGATGGTCTCTCAGGCAATTGCTGACGGGGATATCCAGGCGGTGAACTACTTCGTGGCACAAAAATATACCGACGCCTTGCAGCATATTGGTTCGGCTAATAACAGCAAGGTTGTGATGATGCCGCTGGACGCCAGTAGCCTGATGGGCTCTATCGCAGGTATCACCGAACTGATTAAAGAGAGTGCTAGCGAGCGTAAAAAGCCATGACAACGCTGTTGCTTGAGCATTCCCATCTGGCATGGTTAATTCTCGGCGGATTACTCCTCGCCGCAGAGATGCTGGGCGGTAATGGCTATCTGTTATGGAGCGGCGTGGCGGCGGTTGTCACCGGACTCTTGACGTGGTTGTTACCGTTTAGCTGGGAGTGGCAAGGCGTACTTTTTGCGCTGCTGACCATGCTTGCCGCCTGGCTATGGTGGCAATGGCTCTCGCGACGGGTACGACAGCAGAACCCCGGCGAAGCAATGCTCAATCAGCGCGGTCAGCAGTTACTCGGCCAACGTTTCCAGCTAGATAACGCGTTGGTAAATGGCCGCGGGCATATGCGTGTAGGGGACAGCACCTGGCCGGTTAGCGCTGCGGACGATCTTCCTGCCGGTACGCACGTGGAGGTGATTTCCATAGAAGGTATTACTTTACGTATCAAAGCCGTGGGTGATTAACCTTTTGCCGGATGATGGCAGCATCCGGAAAGGTTGTCGATGATCGGGCAATCTGCGGTCTCATCACCCGGACAGGAATCTGCAAGCGCCAACAACTGCGCACGCATCTGCTGCAGGTCGCTAATGTGACGCTCGATTTCTGCCACCTTCTGCAGGGTTCGCGCTTTCACATCGGCACTGTGACGAGTAGGATCGTTAAATAAATTGACGAGTTCGCCGCACTCTTCCAGGTTAAAGCCGACCTGGCGCGCCTGGCGCAATAGCGTCAGTTCATTAAGATGCTGCTGGTTGTAGGTGCGATAGCCGTTTTCACTACGTAACGGTGGCGTAACCAGCCCCTTCTCTTCATAAAAACGAATCGCCTTGCTGGTCAAGCCGGTTCTTTTCGCCACATCGCTAATGTTCACATTTTCTCCTTGAGCTTAAGATTGTGGAGTACATAAGCCTGGTAATTATCACACCCGATAACCCAGTTTAACCATATCTCTTTTTTGCTGGTGACGACGTGGGCAGATATTGATAATCGCTAATAACATTTAATCCCACATACATCCTTTGAACATGAGCCGCGTCCAAAGGCTCTGGCGTATAACTATCAGATAATATTGGTTCTATTAAATTAATGCTTACCCATCAAACCTCTATTCCTGAGTGTGTCTGGCTAAAAGTTTCCCAATCGCCGGGGAAACACTTGACCTTCCCCTTGCTGGAAGGTTTAAGCTTTCCGATACTGGACGGAAGTCCTTACTAAGGTCAATCTTTTCAGGACCAATCATTAAGGAGATTGAAGATGTCTCACATTACAGAACTGAATCTGGCAGGCCTTTCTTGTGGTCATTGCGTTAAACGGGTGAAAGAGAGCCTGGAGCAGCGCCCGGATGTTGAAAAAGCCGAAGTTACCATTGAACACGCTGAGGTCATCGGAACCGCGAGTGCAGAGTCGCTTATCGCGACAGTGAAGGAAGCAGGTTATGACGCGAGCGTAAGCCACCCAAAGCCTAAACCGCTGGCAGAGTCATCACTCCCGTCGGAAGCACTGACAGCGGCCACTACCGAGCTTCCGGCAGCCGACGACCTTGATGACAGCCAACAACTGCTAATCAATGGCATGAGCTGCGCCAGTTGTGTATCCCGGGTACAGAAAGCCTTGCAGGCAGTGCCCGGCGTAACACAGGCACGGGTAAACCTGGCGGAGCGCACCGCGCTGGTTATGGGCAGCGCGCCCGCCGCAAAATTAGTCGCTGCTGTCGAACAGGCAGGCTATGGTGCGGAAGCGATAGAAGATGATAATGAGCGCCGCGAACGACAGCAGGAAACAGCGCTTGCAACCATGAAGCGCTTTCGCTGGCAGGCAGTTGTCGCACTGTTGGTCGGCATACCGGTAATGGTCTGGGGCATGATGGGTGACAATATGATGGTCACCGAGGCCAACCGTAGCCTGTGGCTGGTGATTGGCCTTATTACGCTCGGAGTGATGGTCGTTGCTGGTGGTCATTTTTATACCAGTGCCTGGAAAAGTCTGCGTAACGGTAGCGCTACCATGGATACACTGGTGGCGTTGGGTACGGGTGCAGCGTGGCTCTACTCCATGAGCGTTAACCTCTGGCCACAGTGGTTCCCCATGGAGGCGCGCCATCTCTACTACGAAGCCAGCGCTATGATTATTGGTCTGATTAATCTGGGTCATATGCTGGAAGCTCGCGCCCGCCAGCGTTCATCCAGGGCGCTGGAGCGTCTGCTTGACTTAACGCCCCCTACCGCGCGCGTGGTTACCCCCGAAGGCGAAAAAAGTGTGCCACTGGCAGAGGTGCAGCCGGGCATGAGCCTGCGGCTGACCACAGGCGATCGCGTGCCGGTGGACGGCGAAATCAGTCAGGGAGAAGCCTGGTTTGATGAAGCGATGCTAACGGGTGAACCGGTGCCGCAGGAGAAAGGCGCGGGAGAAACTATCCATGCTGGCACCGTGGTGCAGGATGGTAGTGTGCTGTTTACCGCCAGTGCAGTAGGAAGCCATACAACACTTTCACGCATCATTCGTATGGTGCGCCAGGCCCAAAGCAGCAAGCCGGAAATCGGTCAGCTTGCTGACCGTATCTCGGCGGTATTTGTGCCGGTGGTAGTTGCCATCGCGGTACTTAGCGGCGCTATCTGGTTCTTCTTAGGCCCTGCGCCGCAAATTGTCTACACGTTGGTGATTGCGACGACCGTGCTGATCATTGCCTGCCCTTGCGCACTGGGCCTGGCAACACCGATGTCTATTATCTCTGGCGTTGGTCGGGCTGCCGAATTTGGCGTACTGGTACGCGACGCTGATGCGCTGCAACGCGCCAGTACTGTGGATACGCTGGTGTTTGATAAAACCGGTACGCTAACGCTGGGTAGACCTGAGGTGATCAGAATAAAAACAGTGGCAGGGGATGAAACCAGCGCATTACGCATGGCTGCGGCTTTAGAGCAAGGTTCCAGCCACCCGCTGGCCCGTGCCATCCTTGATAAAGCCGCAGATGAATCACTGCCACAAGTTAACCAGTTCCGTACATTGCGCGGGCTGGGTGTCAGCGGCGAAATAGCAGGGCGTAAGGTTTTACTTGGCAATCAGTCACTGCTGGCGGAACAGCAGATCGATACCCGTTCACTTGACGAAGAGATTGTCAGCCAGGCAAGCCGTGGCGCCACGCCAGTATTGCTGGCCGTAGACGGCATTGCGGTGGCGCTGTTTGCCATTCGCGATCCCCTGCGGGAGGATAGTGCAGCGGCGTTGCAACGTCTTCATCAGGCAGGCTACCGCCTGGTGATGTTAACCGGCGACAATCCGACCACTGCGAACGCTATTGCCAAAGAGGCTGGAATTGATGAAGTGATCGCCGGCGTGCTGCCAGATGGCAAAGCCAAAGCGATTAAACAATTGCAACAGCAAGGACGCCAGGTCGCGATGGTGGGTGACGGCATTAACGATGCCCCCGCGCTGGCGCAAGCGGATGTCGGTATTGCCATGGGCGGCGGTAGCGACGTGGCGATTGAAACGGCTGCCATAACGCTAATGCGCCATAGTCTGGTAGGGGTTGCCGATGCGCTCGCCATTGCTAAGGCAACGCTGCGTAATATGAAACAGAACTTACTGGGTGCCTTTATCTATAACTCGCTGGGCATTCCGGTGGCAGCGGGTATTCTTTGGCCGCTTACCGGCACCTTGCTTAATCCGGTAGTGGCAGGTGCAGCAATGGCGCTCTCTTCGATCACTGTCGTCAGCAATGCCAACCGTCTGCTGCGCTTTAAACCGCATAAATAACGCATAACCCCGCCATATCATTGGCGGGGTTTGCACCTTCGCCAGATGCGCGTTAGCATGATGTTTTACTTATGGGAAGCGCGTATGGATCTGTTTCAACAGCTGAAAAATTTTTTCCGTGCGCGTCTGGCGCCTCCCTACAGTTGGCCTGCGCTGGATATTGAACTGCCTGGCAATCGCCGTCTGCATCTGGTGGGCAGCATTCATATGGGTACATATGGTATGTCCCCCCTACCCGATAAACTGCTGAAAAAATTGCGTGAGGCAGATGCCTTAATTGTTGAAGCTGATGTTGCCGGTTCCGACTCCCCCTTTGATAATTTGCCTCCCGCCGCACCGTTGGAACAGCGCCTGTGTCCCGAGTTGCTCAATCAACTCGATAACACCCTGCAAAAGCTTGCACTCTCACGGGACGATTTCGAATTACAGCATGCCTGGCATATCGCTCTGGTGCTTCAGGCGACGCAGGCCCAGCGGCTGGGGCTTCGTCCGGAATATGGTATCGACTACCAGTTATTACAAGCCGCACGACAGTTTCAGGTGGCGGTCGTGGAACTGGAAGGCACAGCCAGCCAACTGGAGATCCTGCGCCAGTTACCTGACGAAGGTAATGAACTGTTGCACGATACACTAACTCACTGGCATGAGAACGCGCGCCTGCTACAAGTGATGCTGAGCTGGTGGCTGGAACAACTACCAGCAGAAAACCATCTGACGCTACCCAGCACCTTTAGCCAACCGCTACACGATGTGTTGATGCACCAGCGCAATCAGGCATGGTGTGAGCGCTTATTCACGCTTCCTGCTGGTCGCTATGTCGTCGCCGCCGGGGCACTACATCTGTATGGCGATGGCAATCTCCCTTCTCTACTACGCCAACGATCCACACAATAGCGCAAGCAGGTACTATTTTTATCCGCAACCGATGGCGTATGCTTGTGGGTGAGATTATTGTGTGAAGAAGGATGGCTATGACTCCCGCCGTAAAATTACTCGAAAAAAACCATATTCCTTTTCAGATCCACACCTACGATCACGATCCAAATGAAACCAATTTTGGCGACGAGGTGGTTCGTAAGCTGGGACTGAATGCTGATCGGGTTTATAAAACGCTGCTGGTAGCGATGAATGGTGATATGAAACATCTGGCTGTTGCGGTGACACCCGTGGCTGGCCAGTTGGATCTTAAGAAGGTCGCCAAAGCGCTGGGGGCAAAAAAAGTGGATATGGCCGATCCGATGGTTGCCCAGCGTACAACGGGTTATCTGGTGGGTGGAATTAGTCCGTTAGGGCAGAAAAAACGCCTGCCCACGCTGATTGACGCACCCGCACAAGACTTTACGACTATCTATGTTTCCGGGGGCAAGCGCGGGCTGGATATTGAACTGGCAGCGAGCGATCTGGCAAAAATGCTGGATGCAAAATTTGCCGATATCGCTCGCCGCGATTAATGAACTGGTTTACTGCCAGCTCACCTCACCTTTAGGTTCATAAGCATTCACATCCAGCGGTGAGTTTTTCTGGATATACTCTTTCAGCACTTCGGCATCAATAAAACCGGTATTCACATAGCTGGTTTTATTGTCGATGCGCGGGTAACCATCGCCGCCAGTCGCATTAAAGCTTAATGTCGCCAGACGATAAGTTTTCGCTGGATCTATTGCTTCGCCTTTCACTTTAAGCTCGTTCAGCTTGCCCGCTTTTGCCACAAAACTGACGTTAGCAAACTGCGGATATGCCCCGGAATCCGGTTTCATCTGCGCAACAGCCGTTAAATAATCCGTCAACTCCTGACCGTTCATATCGACATAGACCACCGTGTTGCCAAACGGCTGCACTTTCAGCACATCTTTATAGGTAATATCTCCCGCTTCGATAGAGTCACGAACACCGCCGCCGCTCATCACCGCCAGATCGGCGTTAGTACGTGCCATTTGCGCGGCCAGCAGCAGATGCGCAAGATTGGTTTGCACAAAGCGAACCTTACTGCGATCCCCCTCCAGATGCCCGTTGGTGCTACCGATTTTAACGCCAAGCTGCGCTTTACCTTTATTCTGAAATGGTGTCAGCAGGGAGAGCATTTGCGGATTTTCGGCAATTTCGGGGGTATAGAGTACGCGCTCACTCTGGCCGTTATCGTAGGTGATTTTTTTCTTCAGATTGACTGGAATAAGCTGATAGCGCACCAGTTTCATCTCACCGTTGCGGAACTGAAAATCAGCGCGCCCCACATATTTACCCCACTCATGCGCCTGGACAATCCAGATTCCGTTTTGCTGGTCCGGTGCACAGGGTGTTCCCGGCACATAATCGACCTGCTTTTTGTTCTCTTTCGTCATACAGACCGGGTCTTGTGAGTGTCCCCCCACAATCATTGACAGCGCCCCGCGTGGCAGGCTGCGAGCCATTTCTACGTCACCCGGCGCGTTAGAGCCATGTTCGCCATTGTCGTAATGGCCCATGTGGGTGGTCGCGAGGATCACATCAGGTTTTTCATTTTGTTTGAGTTCATCAATCACCAGCTTCGCTTCCTCGGCGGGTTTGCGAAACTCAATATCAGAGAAAAACTCCGGATTGCCGATTTTGGCCGTATCGTCGGTAGTTAAACCGATGACCGCAATTTTTAGCCCTTGTCGATTGAAAATCATCCACGGCTTAAACAGGCGCTCGCCGGTGCTTTTTTGATAGATATTCGCCGACAGAAAAGGGAATTTTGCCCACTTCTCCTGCTGACGTAGCACGCTAAGCGGATTATCGAATTCATGGTTACCCACCGCCATCGCGTCATAACCAATCAGATTCATGCCACGAAAATCTGGCTCCGCGTCCTGTAAGTCAGACTCCGGCACACCAGTATTGATATCGCCACCGGAGAGCAACAGCACGCTCCCCCCCTGGGCTGCCACTTCTTTGCGAATACCGTCTACCAGCGTCTTTTGCGCCGACAAACCATATTCACCATAATCGCTACGCCAGAAATGACCGTGATGATCGTTAGTATGCAAGATGGTGAGGTTATACGTTTTATCCTGTTCATAGGCCTGCACCTGCCAGCTTGCCAGACCTGCGACGGTAAGCAACGCCAGCGCCATGCTCTTCTTTATCAATTTCATGCTTCTCTCCCTGCCCATTAATAAAAGCCGAAAATACAACGACGCGATACTATACACAAAATATTTCGTCTTTCTTAAAACCCCCATCACAGGTATGTTATTAGCTTCCATGTGTAGTGATGCAGAGATAGATTGCTGGCGCTGTCAGCATAGATTTGCACTGAAAAATATGCCCTTTCATGGAGTATGTCGTATTCTTGCCTATATTCCTGCATGAATACCCTGTCGAACTCTGTTTTTGGGATGGGAAAATTCCATCTCACCCTCTCCTTCCCTCTTGCCGTTATGCGTATGGTTGGTGATTTCTGTTACGGGAACAGTCTGAGAGATTTTTTTCCTTCAAATCGTTATTTTCTGCATAATTCAACAATTATTCATAAACATGGTAATCAAAATTGTCATAAACTGTATTTCAGCTAATGGTCTTTGACCATGGGATCCACGCAACAACGAAAGGAGACGGAATGCATCACGCCACACCGCTAATCACCACCATTGTCGGCGGGCTTGTCCTCGCTTTTATCCTCGGAATGATCGCCAATAAATTACGCATTTCTCCTCTGGTGGGTTATTTATTAGCGGGTGTCCTGGCCGGGCCTTTCACCCCTGGTTTTGTGGCAGATACCAAACTTGCGCCGGAGCTTGCCGAACTCGGCGTTATTTTGCTGATGTTTGGCGTTGGCTTGCATTTTTCTCTGAAGGACCTGATGGCGGTAAAGTCCATCGCCATTCCCGGGGCGATTGCGCAAATTGCAGTTGCGACGCTACTGGGTATGGCGCTTTCGGCGGCGCTTGGCTGGTCCTTGATGACCGGCATCGTCTTTGGTCTCTGTCTCTCTACCGCCAGTACCGTAGTGTTGCTGCGTGCTCTGGAAGAACGACAATTAATTGATAGCCAGCGCGGACAAATAGCGATTGGCTGGCTGATTGTTGAAGATCTGGTGATGGTATTAACGCTGGTGTTGCTGCCCGCCATTGCAGGAATGGTGGAAAAAGGTAATGTTGGCCTGGCGTCACTGGCAGTGGATATGAGCATCACTATCGGTAAGGTGGTGGCCTTTATTGCCATTATGATGCTGGTAGGACGTCGCCTGGTGCCGTGGATTATGGCGCGTAGCGCGGCTACCGGCTCACGTGAATTATTTACCCTTTCCGTGCTGGCGCTGGCATTGGGCATCGCCTTTGGCGCAGTGGAACTGTTTGATGTCTCGTTTGCCCTTGGGGCCTTCTTCGCCGGGATGGTACTTAACGAATCCGAACTTAGCCATCGCGCAGCACATGACACGCTGCCGTTACGCGACGCTTTTGCCGTACTGTTTTTCGTCTCTGTCGGCATGCTATTCGACCCGTTGATCCTTATTGAGCAACCGCTGGCAGTACTCGGTACTCTGGCGATTATTATTTTTGGCAAGTCACTGGCCGCTTTTTTACTGGTGCGCCTGTTCGGTCACTCACAACGAACTGCATTAACCATTGCCACCAGCCTTGCACAGATTGGTGAATTTGCCTTTATCCTTGCCGGACTGGGGATGGCGCTGGATCTGTTGCCGCAGGCTGGTCAGAATCTGGTGCTGGCAGGCGCAATTCTGTCGATTATGCTCAACCCGGTGCTGTTTACGGTGTTAGAAAAATATCTCGACAAAACCGAAACACTGGAAGAACAGACACTGGAAGAGGCTATCGAAGACGAAAAACAGCTTCCGGTAGATATCTGCGATCATGCACTGCTGGTTGGCTTTGGCCGCGTCGGTAGCCTGCTGGGTGAAAAGCTGTTGGCGCAAGGTGTTCCACTGGTGGTAATTGAGACATCGCGTACCCGCGTAGATGAGTTGCGTGAACGAGGGGTTCGTGCGGTGCTGGGCAATGCCGCCAATGAGGATATTATGAATCTGGCGCATCTGGATTGCGCCCGCTGGCTGCTGCTGACCATTCCGAACGGTTACGAAGCCGGGGAAATTGTTGCCGCAGCACGTGAGAGATGCCCGCATATTGAAATTATCGCCCGCGCCCATTATGACGATGAAGTGGACTACATTGTCGAACGCGGCGCCAATGAGGTAGTGATGGGCGAACGTGAAATTGCGAATACCATGCTGATGTTACTGGAAAAATCACCAGCAAAAGAGATGGTGCCGGGTTAAGGCACCCCGGACACTCCGCCCGGTGGCGCTACGCCTGGCGTAGTTGCCATCGGGCGAAGAGCATCAACGTTCCCAGTAGGCCTCTTCGAGGCTATCTTCCCGCTCAGGCAGCCCACGGGTTAAGCGCGGGGAGTGCTGGTTCAGTACCTGGTAACTTACACGGTTGGCGTATTTGCACACTTGCGCCAGTGAGGAGTAAGTAAGCCATTTAAACTTATGTTTGCTGGAGTTTGGCACATTGCTGCGATGGTAGTTATTAGCAGTGATATCGTGCAGTAACGCAGCCAGAGCACCATCTCCTGCACCGTTGGTATTCATGATCTTTTCCGGCCCGCCCATATATGGGGCGATATGGGAGTAGATACGCAGCGGGTTCTGACAATCCTGATAACGCAAGACGCGGCTAAATTCATACTGATTGAATTCAGCAATGGCTCCCGGTAATAGCGGATGCTGAGTCTTACGTTTCGCTTCCTCTTCCGTAAAGCCCGCCATATACAACCCTACCGGTCCGGCGGTGCAAAGCACTAAATCGACCCAATCCAACGCCTTGTCAGCCGCTAATAGCGGATCGCTTTCACCGGTCAGCGCATGGCCTTCCTCTTCGTTCATCGCCAGAATCGACACATTCTCTTTGAGAAAATCGCGCCACCATTGCGGATTGTCGGCAATCACAAATTTAGTGCCCAGCGTTAGCACCACCGGTACGTTATGCTTTTTAGCATACGCCACAGCCTGCATAGTGGCATCCGGCATCGGCTCGCCGGGATCACAGCGCACCAGATAAGAAGTCAGTACCAGCGCAGACGCACCGGCAATCACCTCTTCAGGAATGCTCTCAGGGAGCAGTTTATTCATATGACCGGGGCTGATTGCAAAAGTCCGCTCGCCGCTATCACTAATCAGCGTAAAACAGCGGCCAATCGGGCCATCAACTCCCTGCAAATAGTTTAAATCGGTACGGCTGGAGGTGTTGCAGAGGTAACGATAAGCATAGCTACCAATCTCAATGTTATTGCACATCACGCCCAACAACACCGAGCGGTCATCCGCCAGCACCGAATAGTTGTGCATAGTATTGCCAATAGTGCCGCCGGCGAATTGATGGGTAATCAACCCTTCCCGAACCAGTTCCTGGTAGAGAGCCTCAGCGACATCATCGCTAATCACCAGCGAATGCCCCGCACTCAGGCCGTAACGCGTGATAAACGCATCGTCCACTCTTGCTTCAATATCCACCAGCGTCTGGTCGATACCCACGACCCATGAGGCTCCCGTCTCAACTTCGGGCTGAATTTGTTGCAGCAGAGGATCGCGGGCGTCAACAGGGAAATAGTGCTTGGATTTACGTTTACCGGGAAATTTCATGGTTGCGATTAGAGCTAGACTTTCGGATAAAGAATGGTATCACACATTCTTTATCCAATGAGTATTTAGCAATATTTCGCCGTCAGATTGACCATCATTTCAATGTGTTCAGGGGAATCATTCAGAGCAGGAATGTATTCATACTTTTCCCCTCCCGCTTCAAGGAAAAACTCACGGTTTTGTACCGCAATCTCTTCCAGTGTTTCCAGGCAGTCAGCAGCAAACCCAGGCGACATAACTTGAATATGCTTAACACCCTTCTCGCCCAGCATCTTCAGGGTTTCGTCGGTATAAGGGGTTAACCAGGGTTCACGACCAAAACGTGACTGGAAGGTCATCATCACTTTTTCCGGCGGCAGATCGAGCGCCGAAACTAACTCACGCGTGGTCGTGCGGCAGCGTTGCGGGTAATCGTCGCCTTCATCTGCATAGCGCTGAGGAATACCGTGATAGGAGAGCAACAGTAAATCTGGTTCACCATGTTGTGCAAAAGAGGCCCGGACACTGTTTGCCAGCGCCGTGATATAGCCCTCATCGTCGGCATAATCACGTATAAAAGAGACGCCAGGGATATAACGTTTCTTCGCCAGAATACGTGCCAGTTCATCCCACACCGCTGCCACGGTTGAGCAGGAATACTGCGGATAAAGTGACAGCACAACAATATGCTCAACATGATGTGCCAGCAGTTCGTCTACCGCGCTTTCCAGCGACGGCGAACCGTAGCTCATTCCCAGCACCACCGGGGTATCTGCCAATCGCGCTGCCAGCGCCTGTTGCTGTTTACGGCTATAGACCATCAGCGGCGAACCGGCATCCATCCAGATAGATTGATAAAGCCTGGCTACGCGTGGGGAGCGAAGAGGCAAAATGACGCCGCGCAACAGCGGCCACCACAGCAAACGCGGCGTATCTACCACGCGCCTGTCGCTTAAAAATTGCCGCAAATAGCGTTTCACTGCTGCGGGAGTGGGGGCATCTGGAGTGCCCAGATTGGCCAATAAAATGCCCGTTTTCACCTGACTCATTCGTGCCTCTTAACCATTTAACTGTCTGGAATTGTAGCTGAAATGAGGGTAAACGGAACCTATTGCAGTAATAACTGACGTCTCCCCGGCGATTGCCGGGGAGTATCGGGTTAGCCGAGGATTTTTTCCAGTTCGGCGCGCACTTCGCTCACGGCTTTAGTACCGTCAACTTTGGCGTATTTGGTGTTACCAGCCTGCGCTTCTTTCTGATAATAACCAATCAGCGGTGCAGTCATCTGGTGATATTCCACCAGGCGCTTACGCACGGTCTCTTCCTGATCGTCTTTACGCGTGGTCAGCTCTTCGCCGGTCACATCGTCTTTGCCTTCCACTTTCGGCGGATTGAATTTGATATGGTAAACACGACCTGACGCTGTATGAACGCGACGACCAATGATGCGGTCGACAATCAGTTCGTCAGGTACGGCGAATTCGAGGACGAAGTCTACATTAATGCCTGCTTCTTTCATCGCGTCAGCCTGCGGGATCGTACGCGGGAACCCATCAAGCAGGAAACCGTTGCGGCAATCTTCCTGGGCGATACGCTCTTTTACCAGCGCGATAACCAGTTCATCGGTCACCAGTTTGCCGGCATCCATAATATCTTTCGCCTGTTTGCCCAGCTCACTACCCGACTTAACCGCGGCGCGCAGCATATCACCCGTGGAGATTTGCGGAATACCGTATTTCTCCATGATGAACTGAGCCTGAGTTCCTTTACCCGCGCCCGGAGCGCCAAGCAGAATAATACGCATTACGTAAATCCCCTCAAATGTTGGTTCAATTTTTCAAAAAGCGCTAAACGATACCACCAGAACGAGGATGGCTCAAGGAAGGCGGCGGGGCTGAAACGGTTAATGAGAAAGTTTGTGAGTGAGTATCCCCTCTGGGGGCAGGGATTTCAGCTACCCTCTCCCTTCAAGGGAGAGGGTACAATTGTTACGCCATCAACAATGCATTCAAACGCTTAATAAACTGGTTCGGATCTTCCAGCGTACCGCGTTCGGCAAAAAGCGCCTGATCGAACAGCAACTCCACCCATTCATTAAACTGAGTGTCATCCTGCGTATCGGCAGCGCGTTTCACCAGCGGATGTTCCGGGTTCAGTTCGAAGATGTATTTCACTTCCGGCGCGCTCTGCCCTGCGGCGGCGAAGAGTTTGGCCATTTGAGTGCTCATTTCGTCAGCATCGGTAACGACAATCGCCGGCGTATCAGTCAGGCGGTGAGTCAGACGCACATCTTTCACACGCTCACCCAACAGTGTTTTCACGCGTTCAACAAATGGCTCCAGCGCTTTTTCCGCCTCTTTGGTGCTCTCATCCACTTCATCAGCCAGCTTGTCCAGAGATTCATCAGCTTTGGCAACAGACTGGAACGGCTTACCATCGAATTCGGTCAGGTAGCTCATCATCCACTCATCAATGCGGTCGGAAAGCAGCAATACTTCGATACCTTTCTTACGCAGCAGCTCCAGATGCGGGCTGCTCTTCGCTGCAGCATAGCTGTCGGCGGTGATGTAGTAGATCTTCTCCTGACCTTCTTTCATGCGCGACACATACTCTTCCAGAGACACAGTCTGCGCAGAGGAGTCAGTATGCGTAGAGGCAAACCGCAGCAATTTGGCGATCGCTTCCTGATTGCCATGGTCTTCCGCCGGTCCCTCTTTCAGCACTAAGCCGAACTGCTGCCAGAAGGTCTGGTATTTCTCAGCATCGTCTTTCGCCAGCTTATCCAGCATTTGCAGCACACGTTTGGTCAACGCGCTGCGCAGATTGCGGGTTACGCTGCTGTCCTGCAAAATTTCACGGGAGACATTAAGCGGCAGATCGTTGGAATCAATCAGTCCGCGAACAAAGCGCAGATAGTTCGGCATAAACTGCTCTGCGTCATCCATGATAAAGACCCGCTGTACATAGAGCTTCAGACCATGTTTATGATCGCGGTTCCACATGTCCCACGGAGCCTGCGACGGGATATAGAGCAGGCTGGTGTACTCCTGCTTCCCTTCTACGCGGTTATGGCTCCAGGTCAGCGGATCGGTGAAGTCATGAGCAATATGTTTGTAGAACTCTTTATACTCTTCGTCTGTGATTTCAGACTTACTGCAAGTCCACAGTGCCTGGGCTTTGTTAATTTTTTCCCAGGAGACAACGGTTTCGCCATCTTTCTCTTCCTGCGTTTCGATCTCTACCGGCAGCGCAATATGATCGGAATATTTGCCGATAATAGAGCGCACGCGCCAGTCGTTGAGGAAATCGTCCTCCCCTTCGCGCAGATGCAGGGTAATTTCCGTACCACGATCCTCTTTGGTGATATCGGCAATGGTATATTCCCCTTCCCCGGTAGACTCCCAGAACACACCACTTTCTGCGCCTTCGCCCGCCGCGCGGGTACGCACGGTGACTTTATCGGCGACGATAAACGCTGAATAGAAACCAACGCCGAATTGACCGATCAACTGGCTATCTTTCGCCTGATCGGAACCCATTGATTCAAGGAATGCTTTGGTACCCGATTTAGCGATTGTCCCCAGATGGTCGATCACCTCGTCACGGGTCATACCGATACCGTTATCGGCAATGGTCAGCGTGCGGTTCTCTTTATCGAAAGAGACACGAACATGTAATTCGCCATCGCCTTCATACAGTTCAGGTTTTGACAGGGCGCGAAAGCGCAGTTTGTCTGCCGCATCCGATGCGTTGGAGATGAGCTCACGCAGGAAGATTTCTTTATTAGAATAAAGAGAATGAATCATCAGATGCAGAAGTTGTTTGACTTCCGACTGAAAACCGCGGGTTTCTTGTCCTTTCATTGGGAATACCTCAACAATGCCATTTAGAAGGTAAAAAAGCGTTGAGGAAGAAGTGGGGATACGCAGAAGAATTTTCAAGCGGAGGCACAAACTTCTGCCTCCGTTTGGTTAAAAACGAATCTTATGGCGTCCGGCCAGAGAATGCGAAAGCGTAGTACCGTCGACCATCTCCAGCTCACCGCCTACCGGCACGCCGTGGGCAATGCGGCTGGCTTCTACACCATATTGTCCGCACAGCTCAGCAATAAAGTTGGCGGTCGCTTCCCCTTCCACCGTAGGGTTGGTGGCGAGGATCACTTCCTGAAGTTGCTCGGCAGCAAGGCGCTGCTCCAGCCGATCGAGACCGATATCGTCCGGCCCAATGCCGTCCAACGGCGACAGATGCCCCATCAGCACAAAGTAGCGCCCCGAAAACTGCCCGGTTTGCTCAATGGCATAGATATCCGCCGGGCTCTCCACGACGCAGATTTGACCGTTTTCCCGGCGCCTGGGGTTGCTGCAAATATTGCAAACTTCCTGCTCGGTGAAGGTACGGCAATCAGCGCAGTGACCAATTTCCGACATCGCCCGGGTCAGCGCCTGCGCCAGCCTCATGCCGCCGCTGCGATCCCGCTGCAACAGCGTAAAGGCCATACGCTGCGCTGACTTCGGGCCAACACCCGGCAGGCAGCGCAGTGCTTCCATAAGCTGCGTTAACAGCGGACTGGTTTGCATCAGAACGGCATCTTAAAGCCTGGCGGCAGAGACATACCGGAAGATACGGACGCCATTTTCTCTTTCTGGGTCTCTTCAATACGGCGCGCGGCATCATTGAATGCAGCGGCGACTAAATCTTCCAGCATATCTTTGTCGTCTTCCAGCAGGCTCGGATCGATCTCCACGCGGCGGCAGTTATGCGCACCGTTGATGGTCACTTTTACCAGACCCGCGCCAGATTCACCGGTGACTTCCAGTTTCGCGATCTCTTCTTGCATCTGCTGCATTTTTTCTTGCATCTGCTGGGCCTGTTTCATCAGGTTGCCCAGACCGCCTTTACCAAACATAGGCTTCTCTCTCATCTAAGGTTGAGACGGGTAGCAACGGCTGCCCGTCAAAGGGGGCGAATACTCTCTTCATCCAGATCCGCATCGAAAAATCGTTGCAAAGCCTGGATGTTGTTATCCGCAATTATCGACTCGCGCGCCTGCGCAAGTTTCTCCTCATAGATTGCCTGACGCCACTCCAGCGGCGTACGCACCGCTGGATTATCATCTTCAATGATAGTCAGTTCAACCACCGTACCATGTAACTCACTTAATGCGTCACTGAGCGCCTTCTGTGCGCCCTGTGAGTTGAGATGGCGTTGGGAGCTGCGCAGGTGCAGGCACAAGCGCGTTCCCTCTTGCTCTTTCCAGGCATTGAGCGCTACCTGCTCCACCAGTTTTGGCAGCTTAAGCTGGCTAACTTCTTTGGCCCAGGCGTCTCGTTCAATGGCCTCTTCAGCCAGTTTTCTGGCGAGCTCAGGCGTTTTTTCATGCTCCAGCGCTTTTTTTAACGCTTTCGGTGTGGCGACAGGCTCTTTAACTTCTTCAACAACTTTTGTTGCCTTCCAGCGATAGGCCTCTTTTTTCGCTGTCGTCTCTTCGAGTGCCGCCTTTGCCGGACGCGCTTGTACACGCTCGGTGACCGATGCCAGTCGCTCCAGCGCAGCATTATTCACCGGCCGCGCGCGGGTAGCGGCTGCCGGTTCACTCTTTTTTGCTTTGTCTGCTCCCTGCGCGCGTTGCAGTTGCCTGCGTGCCGCCAACACCTGGCTGGTAGACTGCGGCAGCGGAACGCTCTCTTGCGGCGCGGGTATCTGGGGTGCAGGAGCGACCTGTTGCGGTGATACAACGGCGGTTGGCGCTACCGGAGCAAAAGAGTGCGGTTGCACTTCCGGCGCAGGCTGCGGCATCCGCGGGTGAAATGCCAGCACGCGCAGCAATGTCATCTCTACTCCCATACGACGATCTGGCGCATAGGGTAGTTCTTTGCGGCCAATCAACAGCGTCTGGTAATAAAGTTGCACATCCGTCGGAGGTACAGTGCGGGCCAGTTCACGCAAACGATGCTCAATCGGTGCCATATCGCTACCCAGGGCTGCGGGAGTTAACTGCACCATCGCAATCCGATGCATCAGGGTTTGCATTTCCAGCAGTAGCGCATCCCACTCAACCCCGCGGGATGCCGCATCGTTCACCAGCGCCATCACCTGTTCGCCGTTAGCGGCAACCACCGCCTCGATAAGGGATAACGCCTGATCGTCGTTCAACGTACCGAGCATCGTACTCACGACAGATGCAGAAAGCTGACCATCGCCGCTGGCAATCGCCTGATCGGTCAGGCTCAGCGCATCGCGCAAGCTGCCATCCGCAGCGCGCGCTAATAGTTGCAGCGCCCGCGATTCATAAGCGATCTTCTCTTCATCGAGAATACGCTCAAGCTGGCTGCGAATCTGGTCTACATCCAGTGCCTTAAGGTGAAATTGCAGGCAACGGGATAAGATTGTCACCGGTAATTTTTGCGGATCGGTTGTTGCCAGCAGGAATTTAACGTGTGCCGGCGGCTCTTCAAGCGTTTTTAACAGCGCATTAAAGCTGTGCCGCGAGAGCATATGCACTTCGTCAATCAGATAGACTTTAAAGCGACCGCGCGCCGGAGCGTACTGGACGTTATCCAGCAGATCGCGAGTATCTTCGACTTTGGTACGTGACGCGGCGTCTATTTCGATGAGATCGACAAAACGCCCCTGTTCGATTTCCCGACAGTTATCACAGACCCCGCACGGCGTGGCGGTAATGCCCGTCTCGCAATTCAGCCCCTTCGCCAGCAAACGGGCGATAGAGGTTTTGCCGACACCCCGGGTGCCGGAAAAGAGGTACGCATGATGGATGCGTCCTGAAGTTAAGCCGTTCGCCAGTGCGGTCAGCACATGCTCCTGGCCGACGACGTCAGCAAAAGTTTGCGGTCGCCATTTTCGGGCTAAGACCTGATAACTCATTGGCAGGCTCTGAAACGCTGGAAGGTGGATTCACGAAGGGATAATGCTAACACAGCAATGCGGTGAATACACTTCATCCCTCAAGGTATGAGGGATGAAGAACGCACTGCCTTAATGCCCCGGGAATGGCACCAGGCTATAACTGGTTACGCCCTGCTTTTGCAGGCGCTGCTCGCCACCGAGATCGAACAGATTGATGATAAAGGCCGCATCGGTCACTTCACCACCCAGACGGCGAATCAACTTAACCGTAGCTTCAATAGTACCGCCGGTTGCCAACAGGTCGTCAACCACCAGTACTTTGTCACCAGCCTGAATCGCGTCAACGTGGATCTCTAGCTGATCAGTGCCATACTCCAGCTCATAGCTTTCGGAGATGGTTTCACGTGGCAATTTACGCGGTTTACGCACCGGGACGAAACCAACACCCAGCCCCAGCGCCACCGGCGCGCCGAACAGGAAGCCGCGAGCTTCTGTGCCTACTACTTTGGTGATCCCTGCGTTTTTATAACGCTCCACCAGCAATTGAATGCTGAGGGCATAAGCTTGCGGATCTTCCAGCAAACTGGTGACATCACGGAACAGAATGCCCGGTTTAGGGTAATCCTGAATGCTTTTGATGCTGTTTTTGAGAAATTCAAGCTGTTGCGCAGTCGCTGTCATGGATTTGTGCCTGATAGAAACGGTATTACTCACGGTACGCGCATTAAGGTTTTTCTGTAACCACCGATTAACATTTAACCAGACGCACCCGTGCTCGAAAACGCTCGAATTTACTGGCTGTGTGCAACAAATGCAACTGCCTTCGCTACGCTTTACGGTTTTTGTTGCTTTGCATCAACCACCGGGATGCGCCACATGAAAATCAGCAGGCAAGCAAGGATTGCCAACAACAAAATTCGCACCCACATAATTTTTACCAACCATAAGGAGATGGCAAAGGTGACAAGAATAACGGCAATCGCGCGTGGCTTTGCGCCTGGCGGCATTGCGCGATGCTGCTGCCAGTGGCGTAAGTAGCCACCAAACCAGGAGCGGTAGAGAAGCCACTGGTGAAAACGCGGCGAAGAACGGGCAAAACACCATGCCGCCAGTAAAATAAAAGGCGTGGTGGGCAGCAGAGGTAAAAACACACCAAGTGTGCCAAGTGCTACCGCCAGCCAGCCAATGATGATTAGAATAGTGCGTTGCATAATGCGAATCGTTATCAAGTCGAAAGGCTAATGTAACATATTCATTGAGTTTTAAAGGAGAGATGCGTGAAAAGCGCCAGGCTTTTACAAACGCTGGAACAGCAACTCGCGGTACTACGCGCGCAGGCGGCACCATTGGCGCAACATGCGGCTATCAGCCCACGTTTCGATCGGCATCTTTTTCAGACACGTAGTACGCTTATGCAAGCGTATCTGGATGAAGCTGCGGCTAATCTCGCGGCGTTGCGCCACGCTGTAGAAGGCAGTCGCCTGCAACAGGTCGCCTGGCTGGCGGAGCATCTGGCGGCGCAGATGGCGGCGTTAACCCGCGAGAGTGCGGTCTGGTCGCTGCGCGTGTGGGATCACACCTCTCCCGCGGTTGCCCGCTGGCAACGCAGACGCTTACAGCATCAGGAGTATGAGCGTCGCCTGCTGGCGATGAAACAGGCACGTGAAGCGCGTTTAGGGTCTGTCGAGACGTTTGCCGAACAGCAGCAGTTGTATAAAGAAGTGGAAGCTTACGCCGAAAGGCTCGCTCGCTGTCGCAGCGCACTGGAAAAAATCGAGCGCGTGCTCGCGCGCTTAACCCGTTAATCGTGGAGGGAACATGTCGCTGGAAACCGCACCGGATGAGGTAAAGCTTGCCGTAGATTTGATCATGCTGCTGGAGCAGCACGAAATCGCGCCAGAGGTGGTGCTGAAAGCGCTGGAGATTGTGAAGCAGGATTTTGAACGCAAGCAAGAGAGCACCCTCTCCCCAATGGGAAGAGGGTCAGAATAAGGAAAAAACTTACGCCTGAACCGCAGTCGGATCATCGCCTTTCTGCAGGCGATTCACTTCCGTCAGTTCATCGCCTTTTTCATTACGCAAATGCACTTCTAACTGATTGAAGGCGATATCAATGTCATTCTCACGACAAAGTTTATCAATAGCCCGATTTAGTTCATCCACCGTGTAACTGCGATCGCGCAGTTCACGCACATACAGGCGCAGCTCATGATCCAACGTACTGGCACCAAAGGTGGTAAAGAACACTGATGGTTCCGGATCGTGCATCACCTTCGGGTGATCCATTGCTGCTTTGAGCAGGACTTTTTTCACCTTGTCGAGATCGGAACCATAAGCGACACCAATGCGGATGACGACACGAGTAATGGTATCGGACAACGACCAGTTGATGAGTCGCTCGGTCACAAAGGCTTTGTTTGGAATAATCACTTCTTTGCGATCAAAGTCGGTAATGGTGGTCGCGCGAATACGAATCTTACTTACCGTGCCGGAGAAAGAACCAATAGTAACCGTATCGCCAATGCGAACCGGGCGTTCAAACAGGATAATAATGCCGGAAACAAAGTTACCGAAAATCTCCTGCAAACCGAACCCCAGACCGACCGACAATGCAGCCGCCAGCCATTGTAGTTTGTCCCACGATACCCCCAGCGAACCGAAGACCGCCATCGCCGCTATCGCAATAATGATGTAATTAAGGATGGTGGTAATCGCGTATGAGGTGCCCTGCACCATATTCAGCCGTGAGAGGAGCAATACTTCTAACAAACCCGGCAGGTTGCGAATCAATGCCCAGGCGACAACAAAGATGATCACCGCAAATAACATACTGCCTAGCGTGACGTTTTTCACCACCGCAGCGCCAGCTTCGGTGCCGTTGTAATGCCACAGCGTAATGCTGTCGAGGTAGGCAAAGACGGTGATTAAATCAGACCAGATTGCCCAGAACATCACACCAAACAATGCGACCATAACCAGCATGGTGATACGCAGCGTCTGCTGGTTCACCTGCTCCAGAGCGATAGTCGGCTCCTCTTGTGGTTCAGCGCCTTCGGCTCCCTCTTTGACAATATTTTGCCGACGAGCCAGCGCCCGGCGATAAGCAATACGCCGCGCCGCCACGCTCAGACCGCGCAGTACCGTCTGGTAGAGCAGATTCCACATAATGACCAGATAGACCGTCTCTATCCAACGTCCGGCGAGGCGAAGCGTGGTGTAGAAGTAACCCGTGGCGGTCAGCACCATTAATGCAATCGGCACAATCGCCAGCACGGTGATCGTCGCCAGACGGATACCGTGAGACTCTTTATCCCGCCAGCTTTCGCGGAACATCGGCCATACCAGCGTGGTAATGACCAGCAGATTGACAAAAATAACAAACTGCCCCAGCACGTCATCCATCAGATGCAGTGGGGAGAGTTCCGAGACCACCGACCAGAAGTGCAGCGGGAGCAGCGCCAGGCTGATACGTACTATCTGCCGCCGCCAGTGGCTGGTAAGTTGAGGTGGCATATTGAAGTGGGTCACTGCCACGCCATTTTTTTCCAGCACTTTCCAGCACAGGCCGAATACCAGCCAGAATATCGCCAGCTTTTTACTGAATGCCCATAACAGCGCGCTGATATTCAATTGCATAGTGAGCAGGATCAGGCCTATTGCCAGGATCACCAGGCATACTGGCAACGCGCGGATAAGATCGATAAGAATCGCTTTTGGCGTATGCAACTGGCTATCGGTGCGCAACTGTCCCACTTGCGCCGCCAGTTTTGCCTGATAGCTTTTCAGCCAGCCCAGCCGCCAGTGGATAAGCCCGGCAATCAGCAATAATGGCAGCCCGGCAAGGAATGCAATCGCCACGGCTGGCCAGGCTTTTTCCCAGTTAACGGTAATTTTCATTCCTTTAATCTGGTCATGTAACGCCTGCGGGAAGGATTTAATCCACTCCCAATCCATTGGCTTATTGCTGTTTACCCAGAAGATTTGCTGCGTCAGGATCTCCTGTAAACTTTTCGACACGCTCATCAACTGCTGTTGGTTAACTTGTAGGTTGATGGCCATCATCAGTTGGTTGCCCAACTGCTTATTGAGCTGATCGAGCAGTTCACGGCGCATATCGACAATTTGCAGCAAAGCATCGTGAACTTCGTCGTTCACTTCGCTTTTATGCTCCTCTTCCAGCCGGGCGACAAAAGTGTCGCTCTGGAACAGAGCATCGCGCTGTTGGTTGACTTCAAACTGTTCAAGACGCAGATCCGCAATGCGGTTGGTCATATCTTTCAGCTCATCTGCCGACGGCAGCGTCTGCTGTTGTTGGTAGAGAATACGTGACAGCAGCAGACTGCCTTTCAGTACGGCAATCTGCTCTTTAATATTTCGTTCTGATTGCAGCGCACGATCCAGCCAGTTTTTGACTTTGATATTTTGCTGTACCAAATCATTACCGCTTTCGGTCGCGGCGATCAGTTGCTGGCTAAGCTGGTGGTTGATATCCAGCTCCTGCTTAACTAACGGATTATCCTGAATCCGCGCCGTTTCGTCTGGCGTAATCGCTTCCTGCGCCGTCTTTTCTGTTAACGTCAGACGCTTGTTATTCAACGCTTCCTGCAAAAGCTGGAGTTGATGCTCCATGCGGTTGCTATTCGCTGAAACATAGTCGCGCTGCTTTTGCAGCATATCTTCTAAGGTGGTATTGCCTTCAAGGCTTTTGCGCAATTGGTCAATTTGTGCATTCAGCAGCGCCTGCTGTGCCTGCAACAATGTTTGTTCTGTGGGACGCAGAGCCCCCTCACCTGCCGCTATGCCATTCAGGCGGTTACGAATCTGTTGTAGCTGTTGAGAAGCCGCATACATGGAGTTCTGTACACGTTCTGGTTGAGTCTGCAATGAAACCAGCTGGCTGTTATAGCTTGAGAGATCATTCTGTGCGGTTTGCAAATCTTCCAGCAGTTGTGAAACCCGTGACTCCAGTTGGCGCAGGGAGAGTGACGCCAGCGTTTTACGCGTTTCGTCGTCGTTATCTTTGTCGCTGAGCGCAGCAAGCCCCTCTGTCGCCTGCCGCATTTTTGCCGGCGCCTGAGCAACTTTTTGCTTCAAAAGTGCGGTTTCTTGCTTCACGCGGTCAATTTTATCCAGCGTTTCCAGCGTATCGCTCAGATCCTTAATAACAAGTTTATCCTGAGCCGTGTGCTCTTTTTGCTTGTTCAGCGCGTCAAGCTGGCTCTGCACCTCGGCGCGGGAAGGTAAATCGTTACTTGTCTGGGCCTGGGCAACCTGGCTTACCAGGCTGGCGAAGAGAAGGAACAACACAGCAGCAAAAGCTGCGAAGGTGTTTTGCATACGGTTGTTAGGCAACATATATTTATGCGTTCGTTTTCTGTACGGAATAGACGGCCGGAATAGCCACGCTCAAGAATATCACGCAGCGATGATCTGCACCACGCCGGCTTCGTTTATCAGGCGGGTAACGATGCCTGATCGCCGCGCAGCGTCGGGCAGAACTGGCACATTTCCAATAAGATAGCGACATAAGCGCGGGCTTCATTTTTCAGATCAAAAGATTGCGGAGCAAACAGCCAGTTTTCCATCAGGCCAGAGACATAAGCGCGCATCAATACCGCGACACGACGGGTGAGTAAATTGGCTGGCAGCATTTTTGCCTGAATACATTCGACTAACGTGGCTTCGATACGATCATAACTTTCAAGGCATAGGTTGCGCTGCGCTTCTTGCACTACCGCAATTTCCCCGACAAATTCACATTTGTGGAAAATGATCTCCATCATTAAGCGCCGACGTTCCTCCACAACTGTCGCTTCAAGGACATAAACTAAAATCTCTCTTAATACTGAGAGTGGATCACCAGGGAATTTTGCCCGATACTCAATCTCAAGTTCGCCAATACTGGACTCTGATAGCTGCCAAATTTCACTGAACAAATCTGATTTGTTTTTGAAATGCCAATAGATTGCGCCGCGAGTGACACCCGCCGCCTGGGCTATTTCTGCCAGCGAAGTTGAAGATACGCCCTGAAGGGAGAACAGGCGCATGGCGACATCGAGAATGTGCTGCCTTGTCTCAAGCGCCTGTTGTTTGGTTTTTCGTGCCATATGTCAGTGAATTTACAGGAGTAAGATTTACATACATTTATGAATGTTTGTACCATAGCACGACCATAATATAAACGCAGCAATGGGTTTTTGGACCTTTGATCCATTGATCAATTTGAAATCGGACACTCGAGGTTTACATATGAACAAAAACAGAGGATTCACGCCTCTGGCGGTCGTTCTGATGCTTGCGGGCAGCTTAGCGCTTACAGGATGTGATGAAAAATCAGCGCAGCAGGGGGCGGGACAGTTGCCTGAAGTTGGCGTTGTTACGGTCAAAGCGGCACCTCTGCAAATTACCACCGAGCTGCCGGGTCGCACCACCGCATACCGTATTGCGGAAGTTCGCCCTCAGGTCAGCGGCATCATTCTGAAACGGAACTTCATTGAAGGTAGTGACGTTGAAGCGGGTGTCTCGCTCTATCAGATTGATCCTGCCACCTATCAGGCCGCTTACGAGAGCGCAAAAGGTGACCTGGCGAAAGCACAGGCCGCAGCCAACATCGCGCAAATGACTCTGAGTCGTTACAAGAAACTGTTAGGTACGCAATACATCAGCCAACAGGATTACGATACTGCGCAGGCAGATGCTCAGCAGGCTAACGCCGCGGTGGTTGCAGCGAAAGCTGCGGTAGAAACCGCACGAATCAACCTTGCTTATACGAAAGTGATCTCCCCGATCAGCGGTCGTACCGGTACTTCGACGGTTACAGAAGGTGCGCTGGTACAGACCGGGCAAACAACTGCGCTGACTACCGTGCAGCAACTTGACCCAATTTATGTTGATGTCACCCAGTCCAGCAATGATTTCCTGCGCCTGAAGCAAGAGTTGGCTAATGGCACGCTGAAACAGGAAAACGGCAAAGCGAAAGTCGAGCTGGTAACCAACGATGGTATTAAGTTTCCGCAAACAGGTACGCTGGAGTTTTCCGGTGTGACCGTGGATCAGACCACCGGCTCTATCACGCTGCGTGCCGTGTTCCCTAACCCTGATCACACTCTGCTGCCGGGCATGTTCGTGCGCGCCAAACTCGAAGAAGGTGTAAACCCTAACGCATTGCTGGTGCCTCAGCAGGGTGTAACGCGCACACCGCGCGGTGACGCGACGGTGATGGTTGTTGGCGAAGGCGACAAGGTTGAAGTGCGCAATATCACCGCAACTCAGGCGATTGGCGACAAATGGCTGGTCACTGAGGGGCTGAAAAGCGGCGAGCGGGTCATCATTACAGGCCTACAAAAAGTCAAACCGGGTGCGCAGGTTAAAGCCCAGGAAGTGACATCTGACAATAAAGAGCAGGCCCAGGCCGGCGGTGAGTCAGAACAACCGAAGTCTTAACTTAAACAGGAGCCGTTAAGACATGGCTAAGTTTTTTATCGATCGCCCCATCTTTGCGTGGGTAATCGCGATTATCATCATGCTGGCGGGGGCGCTATCGATCCTCAAATTGCCGGTAGCGCAGTATCCGACGATCGCGCCGCCTGCAATTCAGATCACCGCGTCCTATCCAGGTGCTGATGCGAAAACGGTACAGGATACCGTGACACAGGTTATCGAACAGAACATGAACGGTATCGATAACCTGCTCTATATGTCCTCAACCAGTGACTCATCGGGTACGGTACAGATAACGATCACTTTTGATTCTGGTACTGATGCAGATATTGCTCAGGTTCAGGTGCAGAATAAACTGCAACTGGCAATGCCGCTGCTGCCGCAAGAAGTACAGCAACAGGGGGTAAGCGTTGAGAAATCATCCAGTAGCTTCCTGATGGTTCTCGGCATGATCAATACCGATGGATCCATGACGCAGGAAGATATTGCTGACTATGTAGGTTCAACTATTCAGGATCCGATCAGTCGTACCACCGGCGTAGGTGACGTTCAGTTGTTCGGTTCTCAATACGCGATGCGTATCTGGATGGACCCGAATAAACTCAACAACTTCCAGTTGACACCAGTGGAAGTGATTGCAGCAATCAAAGCGCAGAATGCCCAGGTTGCCGCGGGTCAGTTAGGCGGCACGCCGCCAGTGAAGGGGCAGCAGTTAAACGCCTCTATCATTGCGCAGACCCGTCTGACCTCTGCCGAAGAATTCAGCAAAATTCTGCTGAAAGTAAACAGCGATGGTTCGCGTGTGTTGCTGCGTGACGTTGCAAAAGTCGAACTGGGGGGCGAGAACTACGATATTATCGCCCGTTACAACGGCCAACCAGCAGCAGGTCTCGGTATTAAGCTGGCAACGGGTGCGAATGCGCTGGATACCGCGGAAGCGGTACGCGCAACCATAAGCAAACTGGAGCCCTATTTCCCGAACGGCCTGAAAGTGGTTTACCCCTATGACACCACGCCATTTGTTAAAATTTCCATTAACGAAGTAGTTAAAACGCTAGTGGAAGCTATCGTGTTGGTGTTCCTGGTAATGTATCTGTTCTTACAGAACTTCCGCGCAACGCTTATCCCAACCATCGCGGTGCCCGTCGTGCTCATGGGGACGTTCGCGATCCTTGCCGCGTTCGGCTACTCCATTAACACCCTCACCATGTTCGGTATGGTGCTGGCGATAGGCCTGTTGGTGGACGATGCCATCGTGGTGGTGGAGAACGTCGAACGCGTAATGATGGAAGAAGGATTGCCACCGAAAGAGGCGACACGCCGCTCCATGGAACAGATTCAGAGCGCGTTGGTTGGTATCGCCATGGTGCTGTCAGCGGTATTTATACCGATGGCCTTCTTTGGCGGTTCCACCGGGGCTATCTATCGCCAGTTCTCCATTACTATCGTCTCGGCGATGGTACTGTCAGTACTGGTGGCTCTGATCCTGACGCCTGCACTGTGCGCCACCATGCTGAAACCGATCGCCAAAGGCGACCACGGCGAAGGCAAAAAAGGCTTTTTCGGTTGGTTCAACCGTATGTTTGATAAGAGCACGCACCACTACACCGATAGCGTAGGTAATATTCTGCGCAGCACCGGTCGTTATTTGCTGCTCTATATCATCATTGTTGCCGGAATGGCGGTGCTGTTTGTTCGTCTGCCAAGTTCGTTCCTGCCAGATGAAGACCAGGGTGTATTTCTGACCATGGCCCAGTTACCTGCGGGCGCGACGCAAGAGCGCACGCAGAAAGTGCTGGACGAAGTGACGAAGTACTATCTTGATAATGAGAAAGCCAACGTGAACTCGGTCTTTACCGTTAACGGCTTTGGCTTCTCGGGTCGCGGGCAGAACACTGGCCTGGCCTTCGTCTCGTTGAAAAATTGGGATGAACGCCCTGGCGAAGAGAATAAGGTACCCGCTATTGCCGCTCGTGCCAGTGCGTACTTCTCACGTATTCAGGATGCAATGGTATTCGCCTTCAACCTGCCAGCGATTGTTGAACTGGGTACGGCAACCGGTTTCGACTTCGAACTCATCGATCAGGCGAACCTGGGGCATGACAAGTTAACGCAGGCGCGTAACCAACTGCTTGGTGAAGTTGCGCAACATCCTGACTTGTTAGTGGGCGTGCGTCCAAATGGCCTGGAAGATACACCGCAATTTAAGATTGATATCGATCAGGAAAAAGCCCAGGCCCTTGGTGTGTCGATTTCCGATATTAATACCACGCTGGGTTCTGCCTGGGGCGGTAGCTACGTTAACGACTTTATCGACCGTGGTCGCGTGAAGAAAGTTTACGTTATGTCGGAAGCGAAATACCGCATGCTGCCAAATGATCTCGGAGCCTGGTATGTTCGTGCCAGCGATGGTCAAATGGTGCCGTTCTCCGCATTCTCATCAACTCATTGGGAATACGGTTCGCCACGCCTGGAACGTTACAATGGTCTGCCTTCGATGGAAATCCTCGGCCAGGCAGCACCAGGTAAGAGTACGGGTGAAGCGATGGCGATGATGGAGGAGTTGGCAAGCAAGCTGCCTACAGGCATCGGTTATGACTGGACGGGTATGTCTTATCAGGAACGTCTCTCCGGTAACCAGGCACCAGCGTTGTATGCTATCTCGCTGATTGTGGTCTTCCTCTGCCTGGCTGCGCTATATGAGAGCTGGTCTATCCCGTTCTCCGTGATGCTGGTGGTCCCGCTTGGGGTTATCGGTGCCCTGCTCGCTGCCACTTTCCGCGGCATGAGTAATGACGTGTACTTCCAGGTTGGTTTGCTGACAACCATTGGTCTGTCGGCGAAGAACGCGATATTGATCGTCGAATTCGCCAAAGACTTGATGGACAAAGAGGGCAAAGGGCTGGTCGAAGCGACGCTTGAGGCCGTGCGTATGCGTCTGCGCCCGATTCTCATGACCTCACTGGCGTTTATCCTTGGTGTACTGCCGCTGGTTGTCAGTACCGGGGCGGGTTCTGGCTCGCAGAATGCGGTTGGTACCGGGGTTATGGGCGGTATGGTCACCGCAACCGTACTGGCTATCTTCTTCGTGCCGGTGTTCTTTGTGGTGGTACGCCGCCGCTTTAGCCGCCGCAGTGAAGATATTGAGCATAGCCACAAGGTAGAACAACACTAAGACTTTTGAGTATCCATATTAGAAAAGGCCGCGAATAGCGGCCTTTTTTTTCCCTCTGCATAACGCTACAATAAGCTCTTATTGCCCTTCTGTTTATTTAAAGTTGTAGAAATAAGGCATATAATAACTGTGTATTAGTAGTCCTTCATTCTGCCGGGTAATATTCTTAAATAAGTGGTACGATCTGTTTAAGTGAGAATAATCCTGGTTAAAAATATTTACTGATACAGAATAATCTCAATCCCGCTAACTTAATGAATAGTAAGGCTGCTTATACTCTAATGGTCACAAACAGAGCAATTTAGTGCCTTTAATCAGACCATTATTTTGTATAATTTCGGCAGAAAATTACAATATTTGTAATTTTTCGTGATGCTACCATGAAATTCCATTAAGAGTGGCTTATAGTTAAATCAACAAAAAAACAGCATAAGTTGCTGTTCAGGGCCGTAGTTCCCATCCCGAAGCATTGTTCGGTACAAAAAAAAATGCCACTCAGAAGGGGATGCGTTATGGACGAATACTCGCCAAAAAGGCATGATATTGCGCAGATGAAATTTCTCTGCGAAACGTTGTACCATGACTGCCTCGTTAGCCTTGAAGAGAGTCATCATGGTTGGGTGAACGATCCTACCTCTGCGAGCAACTTGCAGTTAAATGAGTTGATAGAACACATTGCAACCTTCGCACTTAATTATAAAATTAAGTATAATGAAGATAATAAATTGATAGAACAGATCGACGAATACCTTGACGATACCTTTATGCTATTCAGTAGCTATGGCATAAATACACACGACTTACAGAAATGGCGCAAAACAGGCAACAGACTGTTCCGCCACTTCGTGAATGTAAGCAAGGCTAATCCCGTTAGTCACACTTGTTAATTTTACGACACTAAGGTGAAAGCATGTCCGAAAAACCCTTAACAAAAATCGATTATTTGATGCGTCTGCGACGCTGTCAGACTCTCGATACGTTAGAACGCGTAATTGAAAAAAATAAATACGAACTTTCTGACGATGAGCTCGCGGTGTTTTATTCAGCAGCCGATCACCGGCTGGCGGAACTCACCATGAATAAGCTGTACGACAAAATTCCTTCGTCAGTGTGGAAATTTGTTCGCTAATTTTTCAGTGGTGCTTATTAATCGTTTTACCATTTGTTACGTAGCGTTCAGCTTCTACGACAGGTGTCCCAGATGCCGATGAAAGATGAAAAAGAAAAAATGATTGCAGGTTTGCCATATCGACCCGGCGATGAAACGCTGCGAGCCGATAGATTGCGCGCCCGACAATTACTTCATCGTTACAATCATTCCAGCCCGGAAGGAAAAGCCGAACGCATTGCTATTCTTAAAGAGCTTTTAGGAAGAAGCGACGGCGCGTATATCGAACCCAGTTTTCGCTGTGATTACGGCTACAATATTTTTCTCGGCAAAGAGTTTTACGCTAATTTTGATTGCGTATTACTTGATGTCTGCCCTATCCATATCGGTGATAATTGTATGCTGGCCCCCGGCGTACATATCTACACCGCGACCCACCCGCTGGATGCTATCGAACGTAACAGCGGTATCGAATACGGCAAACCTGTTACGATAGGAAATAATGTATGGATAGGCGGACGGGCGGTGATCAATCCAGGTATCACCATTGGTGATAATGCGGTAATCGCTTCTGGTGCCGTGGTCGTTAAAAATGTTCCCGACAATGTCGTGGTCGGCGGTAACCCGGCGCGGGTCATTAAAACGCTTTCATTCGAACCATAACTGTTATCGTTTTTTGCATCAGAACTGTTACTTTATTCGAACAAAGTAGCAACTTAAAATAGCGTAATCCCCTGCAAAAACCGTATCAGTTAAGGCGTAAGATGACAGAGATTCAGCGGCTGCTCAACGAAACGATCGAAGAGATAAACCAGCGAGAGAAACGCGACAACCGCCCGCGGTTCAGTATCAGTTTTATCCGTAACCATCCAGGTTTATTTATTGGTATGTATCTGGCGTGGTTTGCAACACTTGCAGTAATGCTGCAATCAGAAACCCTTTCCGGCTCCGTGTGGCTATTGGTGGTGCTTTTTATATTGCTAAATGGCTTTTTCTTTTTTGATGTTTATCCACGCTATCGCTACGAAGATATCGACGTGCTTGATTTTCGCGTCTGCTATAACGGCGAATGGTATAACACACGGTTTGTCCCTTCGGCCTTAATCGACAAAATCCTTCACTCGCCGGACATTGATGCCCAGCAAAAAGAGCAGCTCCAGAAAATGATCGTCCGTAAAGGCGAGCTCTCCTTTTATGATGTTTTTACCCTCTCAAAAACGGCTACTACCCAGGCCATCAGTTAATTTCACTTGCCGCCGGAATGTCTTGCTGGCGGCAAGCAAACTCTGCTTATCGTTTTTTCTTTTTCCCTTGTACGGCTTTGAATCGTGGATTGGATTTACAAATAATATATAAACGACCTTTACGCTTCACCAGTTGACAATCCGGGTGTCGCTGCTTCGCACTACGTAGTGAGTTTAGTACCTGCATTACCATTTCTCTGTTTTGTTATAACATAACAAAACTCTATCGAAGTAAGCCCTTCATTTCAAGTAGCCCCCACGATACTTTTTCGTTTTTGCCGCCACCAACGTGCAATCCCCCCTGGTCCACTACCATTTTTCTCGGGTGTAGCTCACTTATCTAATAAATTTTGCTTAGTAATCACCCAGTCACTAACCCTTTTTCCTGGTTCGATCCTATTCTGAAAGAAAACAACTATCACTGCTGCTTAATGATACAACTCCAGATGAGCGTATCGATGAGGGAACCTTGATGATGACGAGCCGCCGATTGGTAAGTCTTATTACAGGCGGGCTAGTGCTCGCTTTCTGCGTACCGGTTGGATTAAGCATTTTGTTCACCCACCGGCAGGCAAGTGAAGCATTTATGCAGGAACTGAATATGTATGCTGATCTGGCGGAATTGCGCAAGGAACGCGTCGTTAAACAGAGTAAAACAGCCATTCAGGAACTGGATAGTTACCACGGTATTCCCTGCACAGAGCCTCATATGGAGGAGATGCACCGTGTTTCATACTCCGCACGCTATGTGCGAGAAGTTTTCTATACCAATGGGCTACAACCGCTCTGTTCCTCATTGAAAGGGGATAGCCATACCCCCCCGTTACCGCAGCCGGAAAATACCACGCCAGATGGCTTTCATACCTGGTTGATACGCTACAATGACGGCAGATCATCTCATGAGATGATTGCATTAGGTAGCGATCGCCATGTGGTGCTAACCGACCCGCAGTCGTTTATTGATCTTCTCTCATTTGGCGCGTGGCCCGCCAACGTAGCGCTGATCAGCACAAAATCGCACCAGATTATTGCAGGTAACACAACGCTGGCCCCTGAAATGCTGGCGCACATTTCACAAACCGGGCCACAAAATATGCAAGTGGGCGATTTAGCTTATGCGATACGCCGTGATGCAGAAATGGATTTAGCCGTCGTCGCCTGGGCTTCTGTCACCCCACTGGCGCAGAACTGGCACCGCTTATTGTTGATTTGGCTGCCTTTCAGCCTGCTGATGAGTCTGGTTGCATCCTTTATCTTGCTGCGTCTGTTGCGTCGTCTGCAATCGCTGCGCTATCTGTTACAGGAGGCGATTCGCAACCGTAAGATCAGCGTATATTACCAACCCATTGTTGAACTAAAGAGCGGGCGCATCGTTGGCGGGGAGGCGCTGGCGCGCTGGCGGCAACAGGACGGCAACTTTGTGCCGCCGGATGTTTTTATACCCCTCGCCGAACGTAGCGGCTTGATGCCGCAACTGACTGCACTGGTAATCGAAACTGTATTTGACGATATGGGAAGCTGGCTACAGAAGCACCCGGAGCACCATATTTCTATCAACCTGGAACCCTCCGATCTGCTTAATCCCGGCCTACCCGCCCTCCTCTCCCGCCTGCTCAATCGCTGGCATATTACACCATCGCAGATATCACTTGAGCTAACTGAACGGGGTTTCGCCGACCCAACAGTTAGTGTCCCGGCTATTAATACGCTGCGCAAAGCGGGGCACGCTATCTATATTGATGACTTTGGTTCGGGTTACTCCAGCTTAAGCTATCTGCAAAATTTGGATGTCGACCTCATTAAGATCGACAGATCCTTTGTTGACGCGCTGGAATACAAAACGGTGACTCCGCACATTGTCGAAATGGCGAAGGCATTGCGGCTATCAATGGTAGCTGAAGGTATTGAAACCGAAGGGCAGTTGGAATGGCTCAAACGCTATGGTGTGCAATATGGTCAGGGCTGGCTCTACAGTAAGGCGTTACCGGCGGAAGAATTTATTCAGTGGGCAGAAAATAACTTGCGCGATTTTGCTACTGTTAAAGTAGGTTAAACATGGAGGATGCAAAATGGATAAGCAATCCTGGCCGCTACATGATGTCCGACACTGGCTGGAGCCTGGCCCGGTAGTGCTGCTAAGCAGCCACTGGCAAGGGCAAAACAATATTATGACCTTAGGCTGGCACACCATTCTGGAGTTTTCGCCCTCGTTGGTGGGCTGTATGATCTCTGCAGGAAACGCCAGTTTTGAGCGTATCCGTCAGAGTGGTGAGTGTGTGATCAATCTGCCGGAAGCCACAATGATTGATACGGTCTCGCGTATCGGCAATTGCACCGGCGATGAAGTGGATAAATTTGCTGAGTTTGGGCTCACAGCCGAAAAAAGTACCATAGTCAGCGCCCCGTCTATTGCGGAGTGCTTCGGTCAGTTCGAATGCCGCATCTATGATGAGGCCATGATCGATAATTACAATTTCTTCATTTTTGAAGTTGTTGCTGCATGGGTCAACCCCCAGCCAGCATGGCCGCAAACTCTGCACTATGTTGGCGGAGGACTTTTCCGTACCGATGGTGAAGTGATAGATCGTAAAACGCTCTTCACCAAAGTCTCCTGACAATGACTCAGAGGGTTAACGCTTGCCGCCAGCAAAAGCGGTAACGCACCCTCTGCTCATTGAGGATAAATTCCGGCGCTACGCTTGGGCTCCAGGAGTCATCGCCACCAACCCCCATATGAAACGCATCCAGATGTAGCCAGCAACCCGGCTCTTCACGTAGCAGGTGGTGATGCGAAGCTTCTCGCAATTGTTGATCGCTATAGCGACCGAGAGAAAAGTGGAACTCTCCTTGCAGTTGATGCGCGCCGTAATGTAACGCTCGCGTATCGCAGCGCAGGCCATTCTCCCCTGGAAAGATATAGGGGGTATGCATTTCGGCAAGCGGGAGCGTCCATCTGCCCTGCCGCGCTGCCAGTTTACGATCCGGGTAGTTTTCATGCGGCCCAAGTCCCAGCCAGCTCACCTGAGGATGCACTTCTGCCAGTTGACAAACCAGGCCAATTCTCGCCGGTGGTGGGATATCACCAGCCACTTGCACCTCTATGTCGCCATGCAATACGCCTTCGCTATCAATGGCCCAGCGTTTATCGCTGATAAATGCGGTTTTACCGGCCCCTTGCCAGCGATGGCGGGTAGTGATGACGATTTCCGCGCCATGCTCTGCCACTTCGCAGAAGAGCAGATCAGCGATTAATTCATACATACCCGCTGCTTTCCAGCGCTCAACCCATGCATTGGGATCAATGCGCGTAACCTCACTGATACCGATATCATTATCCAATGGCGCACGGGTGAAACTATCACAAAGCGGCGTTAATAGTGTGGGTTGTTCATCTCGCCACCACTGAAGCAAATTGCCGCTGCGGCGACAAAAGCACCAACGCTGCTGACCGTGGGTAATAACAATCTCCTGCTCGCTAACCTGCAACACTGGAGCGGCGCCCTTCTGTACTGGTGGTGCGATGTAGAGCGGCGTGGGCAAACGCCACTGATCCCATGCGCAAAGATGATTTTCCGCTGACCAGTCGGTGGCTGCCCGCTGGTAAATATCAACATTCAGCCATACTTCGCCCGCTGCGGCGCTTAAAGGTGGGTGTGTCAATTCAATACGCTGTTTACCCTGAGGCGCAATCGTAAGCGCCACCGCCCCCTGTGCCAGTTCGTCGCCATCGCGTACTAGCGTCCAGCGTAAATACTCGTTATCCGCCGTGCGAAACAGATATTCACTCTCCACCTCGATCACCAGCGGCGTGATGCTCACCAGCTTGAACTGAAAAAACTGCTGCGCGCGCTGGGCTTCATACAGCGCCGGATGCGGAGTGCGGTCCGGAAATACCAGTCCATTCATACAGAACTGCCGGTCATTTGGCGTATCGCCAAAATCACCACCGTAGGCCCAGAACTTCTGCCCTGCGGCGTCCGTTTTAGTGAGTGCCTGGTCAACCCAGTCCCAGACAAAGCCCCCTTGTAGACGGGGAAAAGCGCGAAATGCCTGCCAGTATTTGGCAAACCCGCCGAAACTATTACCCATGGCATGGGCATATTCACACAGGATCAGTGGACGGCTTTCGTTGGGCATCCCGATCCATTTTTTGATAGACCACTTAGGCACGGCCGGGAACGGCTGATCCTGATCCACTCTGGCATACATTGGGCAGACAATATCTGTCGCAGGGCTATTTGCGCCGCCGCCTTCGTACTGTACAGGACGAGTGGGATCAGTCGCTTTTATCCAGCGATAGAGCGCATCATGGTTCGCACCGTGGCCTGATTCATTACCCAGCGACCAGATGATAATTGAGGGGTGGTTACGATCCCGTAGCACCATGCGCGTTACACGTTCGCTCATTGCCGGAAGCCAGCCCGGATCGTCCGCCAGTCGGCTCATCGGCACCATACCATGGGTTTCAATATTAGCCTCATCAACGACATACAAACCATAGCGATCGCATAGTCGATACCACAGCGGATGGTTGGGATAGTGAGAGCAGCGCACGGCATTAAAGTTGTGCTGCTTTAACAATTCAATATCGCGGCGCATTGTCGCTTCATCAATCGCTTGCCCCATTTCCGGGTGATGTTCATGACGGTTCACTCCACGGATCAGCAGCGCTTTACCATTCAGTGTTAACAGACCATTACTGATCTCCACTTTGCGAAAACCGACATCACAGGCCTCGGTTTCAACTAACGCTCCCTGCGCGTCGAGCAATGAGAGTGTCAGACGATAAAGATGAGGTTCCTCTGCGCTCCACAACCTGGGCTGCGCTATCGGTAGCGTTACACGTAAACGATCTACCCATCCACCGCGTTCATCGACAATGGTACTCCCCGGCGTTTGCTGCGCCGTGGCCACTTTTTCATTCCCGCACCACAAGGTACACACCACATGGTTATCGCTGAAATCACCAGCCAGTTGCACATCGACCTGCAACTGCCCATGTGTAAAATCAGCATTCAGGTCGGTGGTAATATGGAAATCGGCAATATGCGTCGCAGGTTTATGTTGCAACGAAACATCACGGAAGATGCCGCTCATACGCCACATATCCTGATCTTCCAGGTAGCTGCCATCGCACCAGCGCAGCACCATCACCGCCAGCCTGTTGTTCCCTGCACGTAGCACCGCGCTAAGATCAAACTCAGCGGGCAAGCGGCTATCCTGCGAATAACCAATCCACTGTCCGTTACACCACAAATAAAAGGCGGCATTGACGCCATCAAAAACAATCCGCGTTTGCCCCTGCGCCAGCGCCGCCTCACTCATTTCGAATGTGAGCGAGTAACAACCCGTGGGATTTTGCTGAGGGACCAATGGCGGTGTAACCGGAATAGGATAAGTGACGTTGGTATAAACAGGCGTATCAAACCCCTGCATTTGCCAGTTGGATGGCACCGGCATCGCTACGGCATCCGCACAATCCTCCTCAATCCAGCTCTCTGGTACCGCTTCCGGCGCGGCAAAAAAACTAAAGCGCCACTCGCCATTAAGCGAGAGGTGGGAAGCAGAGGGAAGATCGTTAAGCGCTGCTTGTTCATCGCGCCAGCTTCGCATGGGCGAATGTGCCGGTAAACGGTGCCAGTGTGTGATCACCGGGTTTTCCCAGTCACGACGGGAGATTAACGAACAGAGTGCGGAAGCAGACATAAACCCTCTTTTGCGAAGCGCTCACAATTTAAGTCACAATGACGGATTTGGCATCACAGGTAAAGCAGAGGATCGACCAGAAGCGAGAAAGATCACAAAAGCATTAACGACGATCCCACTGTGCCGCAAGCACGGCAAGTTCATTCAAACGTTGGGCGAGTTCTTCTCCGCTGACGATATGCTGCTGCGCGGTAGCCGTGGAGAGCCGCTCAATCAAAGTAACCGGTAGCAGGGTCTGGCTCAGAATCCCCGTTTGCGTATCCGCATTGAGCAACCAATCGACACTGCGTTCACCGGCCTCTTTAAAGGCTTGCCGCACGGTAGTGAGCGGAGGGCAAAACCAGGCGCTGTCGGCAGTATCGTCGTAACCCACAACAGAAACCTGCCCCGGCACCGCAATGCCCTTCTCTGCACATGCCCGCAACACGCCCAACGCCATCTGATCATTCGCCACCAGAATCGCCAGTGGCAAGGATGCGTCTGCAAGTAAAGTATGTGCTTTTTCGTAACCGGATGCCGCGCTCCAGTCGCCATGCGCGCTGGCATAAGGTTGCAGGCTGGCTTCACTCAGCGCTTCCAGCCAGCCAGTGAAACGTGTCCGCGCAGAAACCGAGGTTTGCGGCCCCCCAAGGAGCGCAATGCGCTGGTGTCCCAGGCCAAGTAGATGTTCAACCCCCAGACGCGCTCCCTGTATAGCATCGAATACCAGACTATTTACTGCTGCGGTGCGGGCAACATCGAGGAATAGTATCGGAGTTGGAGCGGCTTGCGCCGCCAGCTGCTCTGCTAATGCATTATCAAGTGGGATATTGATCAATACCCCTTCCACGCGTTGGGCCAGCAACTCCTGTAACGCTGAAGTACAATTCTGCGCATCGTGCCGTTCCAGCATAGAGATAATCACGTTAGCCGAGGATTGCCCGGCGCGGGATTTTACCGCAGAAGCTATTTGCGATGGTGCATGTAACGCCAGATCGGTGGTTAACAGCCCCACCGCTCTGCTCCGTTTCCCTGCCAACTGCTGCGCACCGCGATTGGGGATGTAATGTAGCTCTGCCATCGCTGCCAGCACTTTCTCGCGGGTGCGCGGCGCAACGTGGGCCGCATCGTTAATCACCCGTGAGACGGTCTGGTATGAGACACCAGCATGGCTGGCAACATCGTAGAGGGTAATGGTTTTCATAAGCGTCCTGGCAGCAACTGTTTTGCGCCAGTATATACGCTTTAATCTGCGGAGATCGCTTTGTTGAACAGCAGACATATGCCCAAAAGGCAAAAAGAAATAATGACGAGCCAATAACGGCTCATCGCAAACATCATCCTTAATGTGTTTGAGATGGTTTGTCGTGTTATTATCGAACTTCAATCACATTTTCGAATGCAATTGGAATGACAGATACATAAAAATTTAATTATTGCTGACGCGGAATAGGAAATCCTTTTAGCGAAATAATAAAGCTATCTCCGTCCTTTTTAATTTTTGCGCCAGCGTCACACCAGTCAGAAGCGATACGAAAAAACTCATCGCTGCCGATATTCCAGTCCAGACGAACTTCTTTGACATAGCCAGAACGTAATAACTCACAGGCTTCGCAGTAGTTACTGGCAGTTGATAGCAGTGGTTGATTCATTTTCTCTTCTTCAGAAGTTTGCGTAATGCTTTGATCTCTTTGGGAGTTAGCGGCGCAGTACTCTCTTCTTCCGTATGCTGATTATCAACGTCATCTTCCGATACTCCCGCCTCTTGCGCTGTCTGGAAGGCCAGCAGCAGCAGTTTCTCTGTCGTCGTACTTAAATTCTCACTATTTTCTTCGGCATAGACGCGAAGTTTATTTTTTAGCGCTTCATCAATTTTTACATTCAAGACTGCACTGGTCATGATTATTCCTTATCTGTGAATAAGCACGCTCATTAATACCTGAACTTACGCACTGGCACCAGAGATATATTTGCAAAACTTTAACAACTTAAAACTTTTCCATTACCCTGCACTACAAATATTACAATTCAATGAACGTAATATTTCATATACATGACAATTAATACCACAATCAAACCAGGGATTTAAATAAGTCTAATGGGTGGTATTTAATTATTAAGCAGACTTAAATAACTTTCTTTGTTTCTGCCACATAGCTACCGGCAGGCCTTTGTAGAAACCATGGCAGGCAGAGCTGAATCAGCGGGCCAATCGTCAGGGCATATAACACCGTACCGACCCCAAAGGTTCCCCCCAACCACCAACCTATTAATAACACAGTGATTTCAATCGTTGTTCTTACGCTGCGTAGCGACCAGCCCGTTCGGGCATTAATTCCGGTCATCAATCCATCGCGTGGCCCGGCGCCAAAACCCGCGCCGATGTACATACCGGTAGCGATGGCGTTTACAATAATTGCCGAAGCCAATACCAGACTGCGGGCAAGCAGTGTCTCGAATGTGGGCAGGAGCGACAGCGCCGCATCCGCAGCGAGACCTATCACAATGACATTACTGATGGTACCCAATCCCGGACGTTGACGAAGAGGAATCCATAACAAAAGCACTAATGCGCCAGTGATGATCATTACTGTGCCAATATCCAGCGATAGCAGCATTGACACGCCAAGATGAAAGACATTCCAGGGATCGGCCCCCAGGTCTGCACGCACAAACATCGCGGCAGAAATGCCGTACAGTGTCAGACCGATATAGAGTTGCAGTAAGCGACGTAGCATCATTATTCTCCATGAGTTATGGCTTTCATCTTTAGTGAAAATGGCATTATGATTAATGACCAGTTTCCAAATAGTGGCCTGCATATGTCATCCCGTCGCTTCGGTAGTCAATCACTACTACGTCTGCTAGGCCACTGGCAGCACGCCTCATCGCGTACACCACTATGGCGCCAGCTGGCTGATGCCTTGCGTTTACTCATTCTCGACGGCAGGTTGACGCAAGAGACGCGTCTGCCAGGCGAACGGGAGTTGGCATCGGTACTCAAAGTCAGCCGCACTACTGTCGCCAGCGCGCTGGCGTCTCTAAGGGATGAAGGCTATCTTGAAAGCCGCCAGGGCAGCGGAACACGCGTCATCTTGCCGAACAGCCATGCCCTTCCAGTATTAAGCGCAGCAGGTACGATGGTGGATCTCTCGACTGCCGCTTCCAGTGCGGGTCCAGAGATCCACCAGGCTTATACCCACGCGTTAAGTGCAATGACGCCCTATCTTTCGCATACCGGCTATGGTCAGCTCGGCATACTGGCGTTACGAGAAGCGATAGCGGCTCGCTATAGCGAGCGTGGATTGCCTACGCAGGCAGATGAAGTCATGGTCGTTAATGGCGCGCTCAGTGGACTGGCACTGATATTGCGAATGCTAAGCGGTCCCGGCGACCGTGTGGTGGTCGATCACCCTACCTATCCTCTGGCTATTGCCGCAATTCAGGGCGCATCGTGCAGACCGGTGGGGATATCACTGCCGCAAACAGGCTGGGATATCGACGGGTTTGCTGCCACCATCGCACAAACCGCTCCGCGCCTGGCCTACCTGATGCCCGATTTTCATAATCCTACTGGCCGTTGTATGGATGCTGATACCCGTGAAGCGATCGCCAACATCGCCGCACGTACACATACCACCCTGGTTGTGGATGAAACCATGTTGGATCTTTGGTATGACGCGCCACCGCCGCCGCCGTTAGCGGCATTTAATTCACAGGCTCCGGTTATCACGCTTGGTTCGGCGGGTAAAAGTTTCTGGGGTGGGCTGCGCCTGGGTTGGATCCGCGCGTCAAAACGCACCATTGCCACCCTTGCTCAAACGCGGGACACCCTCGATCTGGGTTCACCACTGCTGGAACAACTGGCGACACAGTGGTTGATGACCAACGAACAGAGCTTCTTACCAGCACGCAGGCAGATGTTGATGGCGCGCCGCGATCGCTGTGGAGCACTAATGCATGAACATTTCCCTGAGTGGAAGTTTGCCTATCCTCAGGGTGGGCTATCATTCTGGATTGAATTGCCGGAAAGGGTAGCAACACAATTTGCCGCACGAGCCGAAACCATTGGTATTCATCTGGGTGCTGGTACGCGTTTCGGCCTCTCCGGCGCCTTTGATCGGTATTTGCGCATGCCCTTTTCTCTGCCATCAACAGAGCTGGAGAGTGCTCTCCTCAGAATTAAGCCCCTGTGGACAGCTTTAAATAATGCGGTCCCCCCCTTCAGACGCAACGTTGTATAAGGGATGTTTGCTTCTGACGGCTCATCGTTTACCGGCCAGAACTAAATAAATTCCTAATAGTCGATTATCAACATTTACATTACAAAAAATCAGCGCTAATGTCTCAATCGTTAACTGAAACGTTAATTTTATTAACAACGCATGAGGTTAAATACACTATTCTTTTTTACGTTCCCATAAGGATATGCGTGTGAACAATGGATTTTGTTTTATCTATAATGGCACCGATACCGATATCAAAAAATTACAATATCGTTTTCCGGGGAAGATTGAGTTGTTAAAAAGCGGGCCACTATTTATAGATGCAAACAGTGTGTACCAGAAATGCGAGATAGAAAACCGGACAACTTATTTAATTGGTAATATCTATAATCGAGATTATCTCGAAGAAATTGTCAGTATATGGGAAGCCAATGTCTATCTTTCTAATAACGCAGAGTTATTATCGCTGCTCATCGCCAGGCTCGGTGAAAATGCGCTGAGTATGGTTGAGGGAGATTTCTGTTATATCGTTGATGGCCCTCAGCAAAAATTAACTATTGTCACCGACTCAAGGGGACTAGTTCCGATTCATCTTATATTTGGCAAAACAACATGGTTGACCAGTAGTCTTAAATATATTACAGCAGTGGAAGGAGGAGCTGCTTTCCAATTCGAGAATGAGGCCGAAGTTTGTCAACTGCAACTCAGAGCAGATGATTACACGCCAATCAAAAATGGTAAACGCCTTAAACCCGGCTCTATCAATGAGTTGTCTAGTGACAGTGAGGGATTTTTCACCCTCAATACGCACTCACTCAACTATATTGCTACTAATAAAGTCCTTTTGCTTCCCTGTGAAAAGTTGATGAATTTGATTGAAAGCCATCTTTTTTCACCCTTAAAAAAACTTTCACAGTGCGTCGAAACCATCGGTATCCCACTCTCTGGCGGTTTGGACTCCAGTCTGGTTACTGCTATTGCCTGCAAACACTTTAAAACAATAAATACTTACTCCATCGGCACGGAGCTAAGCAACGAATTCGAATTCTCCCGACAGGTTGCGGATGCGCTGGGGACAAACCATCGCACTAAAGTGCTCACTGAAGCAGATATCCTTAGAGGTGTTATCGAATCCATTTATTATAATGAAATATACGATGGATTATCTGCCGAAATTCAGTCCGGTCTCTTTAATGCCTATCGACTTGCCCAGGGAGAAGTAAAATGCATGCTTACGGGTTACGGCTCTGACCTCCTGTTTGGCGGAATTCTCAACCCCGGGAAGAGCTATAGCAACCCCAATCAAATACTCTCTGAGCAAGTCTATCGCACGCGCTGGACTGGAGAGTTTTCTACTAGCGGAGCCAGTCATTATGGCATTGATATACGGCATCCCTTCTGGACTCACCATCTTATTACGCTATGTCATGCTTTAGATCCTTATTACAAAATTTACGATAACGAAGTTAAAAATATTCTTAGAGAATATGCTGACACCTTGCAATTACTGCCTAAAAATATTGTCTGGCGTAAAAAAATTGGCATTCATGAAGGGTCATCTGTCAATCAATCCTTTGCCGATATCCTGGGTATAAAAACAGATAATTATCAGTTAAAAAATCGCTTCACCTGGCGAATTTACAAAGCATTTTTGACAGAAAGGCTTTGTATTGAAGAGGTCAATCCTGCCGTACTGAGAGAGTTTATCAAGGAGGATGATTTATGATTGCAGAAAATGACTACGAAGGTGTTCGGCTAATTACGCTGAACTCATCAAATAAACATAACCCCTTTAGTCGCGAGCTTGAGAATGATATTAAAGAGAGCCTGGCTCGCGCCAATAATGATAACAGCGTGGAAGCCGTTGTCGTTTATGGCGGTGATGAACGCTCTTTTTCCGCTGGCGGTGATTTTAATGAGGTAAAACAATTATCCAGCAGTGTGGATATAGAGGCATGGATCGATCGCGTAATAGATCTTTATCTGGCAGTATTAAATGTCGATAAACCCACCATCGCCGCCGTAGATGGCTATGCAATAGGCATGGGATTCCAATTTGCAATGATGTTTGACCAGCGAATTATGACATCGAGCGCACAATTTATTATGCCTGAATTAAAGCATGGTATCGGCTGCTCCGTTGGCGCTGCTATCCTGGGTTACACCCATGGCGTTAGCCTCATGCAGGAGATTATTTACCGCTGCCATTCTATTGATGCTGGTCAGTGTATGGACTATCGAATCGTTAATTCGGTAGTTAATAAGGCACAACTTGTTGATAAGGCAATAACCCAGGCCAAAGTTATGGCAAGTTATCCGGTTACCGCTTTCAAAAATACCAAGCAGGCAGTGAATAAACCTTTTGCATCGATGCTGGAAAAAACCCGCATTGAGTCAAAAACTGTGCATATCGCCTCCTTTCAGGCCAAAGATGCGCAGAGTCACTTCAAACATATACTGGGAAATAAATACTAAAAGGGATTAAAGGTATGTCCGAAACAGTGAAGTTTACCCCAATTATGCCATCTGGGTTTGGTGCATATATTGAAAGCCATGATTTTCTTTATGCTAATGCGGATGCGGTAAAAAAGATATTGATGCGTCAGGGGTTCGTTGTTGTTAAGAATTTGCATATGGATGCTGATATATTTCGCGAGCTTTATTCTTCGTATGGTACTGTCGTGGAGTATGCAGATGAGAAAATTGAAGTGGGTTTTGGCTATCGTGACACACTCAAACTGGAAGGTGAGAAAGGAAAAATAGTAACTGGTCGAGGGCAACTACCTTTCCATGCTGATGGTGGGCTATTATTGTCAAAAGTTGATCAGGTGTTTTTATATGCCGCCGAAATAAAAAACATGAAATATCGTGGTGCTACTACCGTATGCGATCACGTCCTGGCCTGTAAAGAGCTGCCCAGCCATTTATTACGCATACTCGAAGAAGAAACATTTGAAGTCCGAGTATTAGAACGTGGTTATTATGTCAATGTCTCTCCGCAGGGTTGGTTTGAGGTTCCAGTATTCACCGACCTCGGGTGGGTGCGAAAAATGCTGATTTACTTCCCATTCGATGAGGGGCAACCAGCAAGTTGGGAATCCAGAATTATTGGTTTCACTGAAAACGAAACATTGCAGTTTTTCCGCGAGCTTGGAAGCTTTATTAAACAACCGCAGTATCTCTACAAACATTACTGGCAAGATGGTGATTTACTCATTATGGATAATCGGCGAACTATCCATGAGCGCGAAGAGTTTGACGATGATAATATTATTCGCCGTCTCTACCGCGGACAAACAGTTGACCTTTAATATTGAAAAAAGCCGACATTATTGTCGGTTTTAGAGAGTAATGCATGGGAAAAATAAAAGATTCGATATATGCAAGATACACCACTGGTGAAATAGCGTTTAAATTTTTTACGACAATGCTCTTAACCAATAATTTAACGCGAAAATCTTCCCTCCATTTTATAAAAAAATGTCTGGGCTCTCCCACTAACCGATTACTATCTTTACTCAATGGTATTTATTTTGGCGGTGAAACGTTATTACAAGCGAAGAGTACAGCGGCGAAGTTAGCGCAGGCGGGCATCTCCTGTGTTCTGGACTATGCGGTAGAAGGTGAAGCAGATGAACAGCATTTTATCGATACCCTGGCGAATACTATTGAACTTATCGATATGGCTACTACAACGCAAAATATACCTTTTGTTGTTATCAAACCTTCTTCCCTCGGGGCTGCAAATATATATAGCAAAAAGAGTAACGGGATGGTGATGACAAATTCTGAGCAGGAAGCATGGGCGAGAATTACCGGCCGTTATTCAGCGCTTTTTGAGTATGCCCATCTCAAGGGAGTTCGCATGATGGTGGATGCAGAGCAAACTTTCGTACAACCTGCGGTTAATGCTTTGCTACTTGAAATGATGCGTAGATTTAACGCTGTAAAACCGACGATAACGTTAACGCTACAGTTCTATCTCAAAGACCAGCTTCGGTTTTTAGAGCAGTGCTACCACCAGGCGTGCCAATTTAACTATATCCTCGGCGTAAAAATTGTTCGTGGAGCCTATCTGGAAGAAGAGAAGAGAGGCGATGGTAGTGCACTTTGTTATACGACAAAGGAAGAGACCGATACAAACTACAACCAGGCCATTGAGTTTGTTAGCACCAGGTTAGAACGTATTGCGCCTTTTTTTGCTACACATAATGAAGTCAGTGTAAAAAAAATAATCGACAATGTATTTTTAAAAAGTGCTGATACATGGATTGGTCAACTTTATGGACTCGGAGATCATTTAAGTTATTCTCTTAATTATTCTGGTCTTGCGGTATGCAAATATCTACCTTATGGGCCGTTAAAGAAATCGCTACCGTATTTGTTTCGCCGCCTCGAAGAAAATAGCATTGCCACGGCCACCTTTAAAAAAGAAAATGAATTGCTGCGCAAGGAACTATTTCACCGTATTATAAGGATGAGATAAATGCCAATTTTTCGTTGTGATATTGATAACGCAAAAATTTCTTTTAGCATTTCGGATAACGAAACTATTTTACAGGCAGCATGTAAATCCGACACAAAAATGATTTACAAATGTGCTTCTGGTTATTGCGGTTTCTGTAAAATAAAACTCATAGCAGGCAAGGTTAAGATGGATCATTCTGGTGGAATATCGAAAAAAGATATTGCCGATGGGTATATTTTGCCTTGTTGCTCAACCCCTTTAACTGACATTTCGCTGGTAAAAAGATGAGTCGAAAATGGTTAATAGCCCTCGGAATTTTATTTACTGACTCACCTATCATCGCGGCTGCTGAAATCCAGCGGCCTGCAGAGGTGATGGTTACAGGCAGTGACTTTTATGTTGGCCCCGTGTTTGGTGTAGAGGACTATCGCGCCCATAGCAACATTACTGTACCAACATTTTCTATTATGAAAACGGAGGTCACTTACGATCTTTATCATCCAATACAAATATGGGCAGCCAGAAATGGCTTTCAGTTTAGTGAAGGTTGCAATGGTGCGGTTAACGAAGAGTGTCTACCTGAGAAACAGGATGACGGAAAGCATCCAGTAACGACAATATCCTGGTGGGATACTCTTCTGTTTGCCAACGCATTGAGCCTCTATCTGAAACTGGAACCTTATTATCTTTCGGCAGATGGCGAAGTGCTAAAACAAGTGCCGAAGGAAAATAATCCCTCTGCCATCCAGCACAACGAGCAGGCGACAGGATATCGTTTACCGACTATTGCGGAATGGCAGATTGCAGCCAGAGGCGGCGAAGATGGTCTCACCAAAAATACGTACGGTAATAAATTCTCGGGTAGTGATGATGCTAGCCTTGTCGCTCATTTTCCTGACTTCGATGCAGATAAATTTGGCACTATCCCGGTAGCCTCACTGCGGGCTAATGCGCTGGGAATTTATGATATGAGTGGCAACGTCTCGGAGTGGATCAATACAGGACAATCTATCCAGGGCGGTGACGAGATGTTCTATTTTTGCGGTGGCAGTTATCTGGAACACACCAATAATCTTGCCCAGTGCGATATGCACAGCCCTGGCTTTGTGACTTCAGATATCGGGTTTCGGCTTGTCAGGAGCATCTATGCGCAATAAATTCGCCGGCTTTCTCTTTTTATGGGTGGTGAGTTGCAATGCCTCCGCGCTGTCGCCCGTGGCTCTGAAAGACGGAATTAATAAACTTGATTTAAACCAGGATGGCAAAGCTGACTACATTGTCGTTGCCCAATTTGATAACAATACCTCTCATCCCAACCTTGGTCTGACCTTCTTCGTTAACCGCCCGGAAGGCGGCATGAGCATTATGCCAGTGACCAACAGTGATACTTTCACCTGGTTTGATTATCGTTTATCGGCCGCAGCCGATTTCCTCATCGCAGATAATCGTCTTTTCCGGGAGGGGAAAGTTTATTTTCTCGTCACGGCGCAAAAAAGCGGGGCAAATCTTTTCGATCCGGCACAAGTCGAGCTGACCTTTTATCGTTTTAGCGAATCCCGGGACGATCCTGGCGTACCACTTTATGAGTGGAAAAAAGTCAAAACGCAGTTAACAACCAAGCAATATCAATCCGCGAGTCTGGCTTATCAGGATATAGATGGCGGGATTTTATTAAAATGAAAAAAAGCGTGGCGCTCTTGCCATTAATCTTTTGCACGATAAATGCCTGGGCGCAGGAGAGTAGCCAGCAATACCATCAATTATTACAGCGTTTTTTTGACCAGCAACCACCGCTTTGTCTTGGCATAAAAGCGTGGCCGATACACATACAAGCCTCTGCCTCCAACTGGGAAACCGGGCGAATACTCGCTTTGGCGGATGCGGGTCTGGTAATAAAAACTAATCGAGGTGTGGAGGATATCTATCGTTTATCACCGCAAATGCAAAAAAAATGGGCTTTGCATGGGGATCTTTGCTATGCAAGCATGGCGGTAAGCCGGATAGTGAAAATTGGAAAAACCGCAGGCAATCTTACCACCGTTGTTTTTACTTACCATCTGGCGTCGCTGGAAAAATGGGCGACACATCCATCTTTGCGTTTCGCATTCAGTGATATGGATTTTTTGCTTAGCGGAGTAAATAAAGCGCGCTATATCGCCACGTTTAAGTCGGTTAACGGGCAACCTGCTGAAATTATCGCGTATCCGGTACCTGAGGAACTGGAGTATTAAACCGGCATTTTCAGTGATGGGGGCGCTGCCAGTTAAGATCTGGATGAGGTGCGCAAACATGCACCATAGTTGTTCCACCCCCATCCCCATAGCCAGCGGCAGGCTTGTCCGTATCAGGACGTTCATTGCTTAATCCCTTTATCCGGGTTGCACTGCATATGATCCCAGCCCTTATAATTTCTGATTTCAGGTACGTGGGTCGGCAAGTCCTGCCAGTTTGCCAACTCAGAAGCCGTTAGGTATTTAAGAGACTTTGGGGGAATGTACGATAGCCCCCAGGCTGCACCGGCAAATCCCGGTCTAAGGTGATGCTTATCACCATCCTCATCGACATAATCAATACCTGGGCCACCGGGCAAAATCCGTGGGTCATCGAAGGGTTTTGAACTCATGTAGAGATTGCCCTGGCGGGTTAAGAGAAAGCCCTGATCGTTAACGACTGTGAACGAGAGCATATTTTCTCTGGCTGGTCTGGTTGTTCCGTCGGGTTCAACGCTATGTGTAGCCGAAGAGAATGGGGCTGACTGCCATGTTTTACCGTAATCTTTTGAAACTGCGAAGGCATCTGTATCCCAGGACGGAATGGCAATATAGCGCGCGGAGGAATGTACATACTTGTCAGCAAATGCCCGGTAAAACTGGCTGGCGACTTCAGAACGTATACCGCGTACCGGGTCAACGTAGTACAACGCGCCCTGGCAGTTCCAGCCCTTCAGTTCCAGATAGCGGTGAGCGTCAAAGCGGTAAATCACCTGCGTCGGTGCGTCCTGCGCCTGTGTGCATCCCGCCAACAGCATCAGCCCGGTCAACATTGCATAGCGCCTTTGCTTATTCATCATCCAACTTTCCTTTTCGGCGCAGAGGGTACTGTGTTAAACCCTTCAACGGGAGGCATCGGCCATTGAAGGGTTGTAACGCTACAGGCTTTTGGATAGTACAGGGCGATAAAACAACATGCGGGGGATCTGTACTGACCGGACACCTCATGACACCAGTCGGTGAACAACTGCGAATTTTCATTACTATCCAAACCGGCTCCCGTTGCACGAACATACGCCGGAAATAATTCCAGCGTATTCTATGCTCATGGCTGATTGATCACCTGTTATCTGTTGCCATCAGCGTTAAATCCACAGGCAGCATCAACGTGTCACCAACCAGTGAAAACGGTAAATCCAGTAGCATCAGGGGATAACCTTCTTTCGCCATTCCTGCATCGAGTTGCACCCCCATATAAACCGTGGGATGAGGTGCGAAAACGTGAGCCATAGTTGTTCCACATCCACTCAATAACATCCCCATCGCAATCGGCAGACTTGTCCGAAGCAGGACGTTCATTGCTTAAGCCCTTTATCCGGGTTGCACTGCATATGATCCCAGCCCTTATAATTTCTGACTTCAGGTACGCGGGTCGGCAAGTCCTGCCAGTTTGTCAGAAACTGGTCAGTCAGTTGGTCGATTGTTTTGGGCGGGATATATGACAGCCCCCATTTTGGCCCGGCAAATCCCGGTCGAAGGTGATGCTTATCCCCATCCTCATCGACATAATCAATACCTGGGCCGCCGGGCAAAATCCGTGGATCATCGAAGGGCTTTGAACTCATGTAGAGATTGCCCTGGCGGGTTAAGAGAAAGCCCTGATCGTTAACGACTGTGAATGAGAGCATATTTTCTCTGGCTGGTCTGGTTGTTCCGTCGGGTTCAACGCTATGTGTAGCCGAAGAGAATGGGGCTGACTGCCATGTTTTACCGTAATCTTTTGAAACTGCGAAGGCATCTGTATCCCAGGACGGAATGGCAATATAGCGCGCGGAGGAATGTACATACTTGTCAGCAAATGCCCGGTAAAACTGGCTGGCGACTTCAGAACGTATACCGCGTACCGGGTCAACGTAGTACAACGCGCCCTGGCAGTTCCAGCCCTTCAGTTCCAGATAGCGGTGAGCGTCAAAGCGGTAAATCACCTGCGTCGGTGCGTCCTGCGCCTGTGTGCATCCCGCCAACAGCATCAGCCCGGTCAACATTGCATAGCGCCTTTGCTTATTCATCATCCGACTTTCCTTTTCGGCTCAGAGGGTACTGTGTTAAACCCTTCAACGGGAGGCATCGGCCATTGAAGGTTGGCCACTTCACGGTTATGCACTTCCGGGTAGCGAGCGGGGATCACACGGGTTGCATTCATAAACTGGTTCACCACGCCAAACTCGCCGGTAGGCAAGACTGAACCTGGCTTATTCATGTATTTTTTGGTAGCTTCAAAAGGTAGTTCGCCTGATCTGTAGTATTTCGATGCATCACGATCATCTGACCAATCACTTCGCCAGTCGGCAACTCGCAGTAATTTCTTCCAGAATGCACCATGCTCATAATCGAACGATTTGCAGGGGCCGATAGCCAGGTCATAGGCCATTGCCAGTTCCGGTACTTTAGGAGATATGACGATGGATGAATGCTGACTGAACATCACATCGTCAGAGGAAGTGAATAGCTTGTGCAGTTCGGCTTCGGTCAAATTACGACGAACGACTATCTTTTTGTTCGCGTCATTAACGCCGGTAACTTTACCACTGACAATATCGATATTACGCCAATATTTAAGCGTGCTGATTTCATCTTTCGTCAGGACATGACCAGGTTGTAGATGTTTGAACGGTTCAAAAGGAGGACAGTCGAAAACTTCCTCCTTGCTGTTTGCTCCCGCTTTCGCGTTATACGAAACCATAACGTCATTTCCCCCGACAGGGGCTTTGTAGACTTTGTCTTTATCAGCATTGGTATCAAGCGGGTCTAATTGCCCCATTAGCGTGAAAATAAACGCCTCAGGCAGAGTTTCACCGTTCGGAACCACATCGCTGTAATCCCAGCTTACGTTCGTCACTGCGGAATAAGCGAAATCACCTTTTCCCGCAGCAGGTTTACGAAACGGTTTTCCATCAGGCACATGGCCGACGCTACTGTTCTGGAAAAATACGCGCTGGCGTAAATTGGGGATGGTGTCGGCCAGCTTTTGAGGAACACCGCGCCAGCCGAAACCCTGAATGGGAAGCAGTGATACGGTTCCATCATTCGGGCAAAAATAGTTATAGACCTTGCCGAAATTATTGCGCTGATTTAAAGGCGAATCATACCAGGTGCTGTTGAACTCCTTACGCGGCAGGGTCATCGTATCGAGCAGCGCTTTCTGATCTGCGGCACTCATAACCCCGTCACCACTGGCCGAGAATTTTTTATTCGTCGCCATCAGACGGCAGAAATTCTCAAAGGTCTGCTGCCGGGCGGCGTCTGTCTGGTGTTGACCAGGTTGGCCGTTCTCTAGCCAGCGATTTTCGAGCGAATACGGGGAGTGGTTGAGGATTACGCAATCAGCCGGGGCCAGTTCTGCTTGCTTGACCAGCATGTTTGCCAACATCGTGATAATGGTTCCCTGGCTGTGTGCCACAATGTTAATCGCGTCGTTGCGAGTTGCCGGGGTACGCCGAATTTTTATTATTAGGTCTGCCAGCCGCTGCGCCGCATAGAACTGATAAATACGATGTGGGTTGCTGTACACCGGATGGGTAAAGTCGCCGCCATTTACCAGTTCACTGCGGCTCAAAAAGCCGACCACGCCAAGCGCTGCGCCCCCGGCTCCCGGCCCAAGCATATCAGGGATGTTTGTAGTGGCATTGGCGAACGTTCCACCACCCCAGACTCCATTTAAGTCCAGAGTATTGTGAAAGCAGTCCATCGCGTACTTACCACCGAATCGTTTTAAGATCGCCGGGTCATTTTCGCGATAGGCATCATAGGGTAAGGGGGTTTCAGAGTTATTTCCGCTGCTGCGCATGGCTTCGCGGTACTGGCGCTGGTCGTCTTCCCATATCGCCCTGTCAACCGGGCGATAGCCCCAATAAAATGGGATCACCGGCGAGCGCACGGGAGTATTGGTGCAGACCATCTGCTTTTTCTGTGAGTCAGTACAATCCTCCATTACCCCTTCCGCATTACGGATTTTGTAGGTTTTTTCTTCCCACTCATGCGGCCATAAGTCATCGCGGCCAAGCCGCTTTTTCAGCCCTTCGATGATACCGCGTTCCTGGTTCTGATAGGCTTCCCCCACGTCATTCACACCATGAACCAGGATCACAATTCCTGGCATTGGACGGTGAACGGGGCAGTTCGTGGTGTACATCGGTTTCCCGGCATTTACCGGAACACCGATACACTGCTGCGCCAGGTAGCGCTTGTTGTGTGCGCCGAAACTTTGCGGATCTTGAGACTCTGGAGCCTCATCAAATGGGTTGGCGTTCTGCGCATCAGATGACTCACTCATACGGTTCCCTCCGGGGCGTCTAACTCATGGACTAATTCGAGTGACCAGGTATCAAGTTCAGATGTGTTCAGCAGTGGCGATTCGCCGTTATCATCGGTGATCCCCTCAATGACTTCGCCCTTTTTATGGAGCCTGAAGCGTTGACCTTTCAGAATATGATCCGGGTCGTCGGGAGCATGTAGCCGGAACTGCTGAGCCAGCTCCCCTTCAGCAAAGGTAGGTTTCAGATGGTCGAGGCTTGCCTTCGCCATGTAATCGACGGCAGGCGCTTTAACACTGATGTAATGCGGGGCAATTAACTCGATTTCACCATGCTTAAGACGAATGCCTGCGCCTCCGCACATCAACAGCAATTCATCTTGTGCATTCAGGACAATTTTGCCCTGAGAACTGGTCAGATTAATGTTCTGATTCGCGACGGCGTTAATTTCCCCCTTCTGTGCAGTCATGCGAATCGACCCTTTTGCAGCGGTAAATACCATCCCTGCTTTACGAACGAATACGGAGAAGACTTCCCCTGCGGCCAGGGTCATGCGACGGAAGGCGTTAGCATTCATGTCCTGCCTGGCCGTTGTGGTCATGTTATCCCCGGCATGCAGCAAGACTGATTGAGGGGATGTGAGAGCTATGCCGGTTTCACCATGAAGGGAGAGCGTGGCATCTTCTGGTTTTGCTACTCGCTGCCGAAGTTCAGTCACCGGCGACAGATCGGCGGCTGGCGTATCAGCTATTTCCGAACTGGCCTGAAGGGAACGGGCCAGTTGTAAAGCAGATTCAAGCTGCGCTATGGTCGCGGTCATGTCATTTTGATGGCCGCTCGCTTTTGATTGTGCTTCTGTGGTGATGTGAAAACCTTCAGCAGAACGAAGTGAAGCCTGCTTGTCTGTGCGTAACTCAACTCCCTCACCACGCTGCTTGCCAGATGCGTCTACCAGGTGGCCCAGGTTCAGTTGTGATTTGCCGTACTCCGTCGCAACTTTGATGTGCTCCTGGTCTTTCTTATCCTCCATCCGAAGTTTGTTATTTCGTGGAGTCCTGATGACGTTGCGTGTGCTGTTGCGGTCGGTGACTAAATCAGGATTAATTTCATCATGGAAGGCATGAGCAATGAACGGACGTTCCGGGTCGCCATTTTCAAACGCAATGCCGACTTCAGTATTATCGAGTAGCGGGAAATGTATCCCATACGTATCACCGGCGTATTGTCTCCCTAACCTGACAGGCATACTCTCCAGACCCTTTTTCCATTCAGCCTGGTCAAAGTTAAACTGCACCCGATAACGGCCATGATTATCAATTCGGGAAAGCTGATCGTTGAGACTTATCCCTGACACTCTCGCAGGGATTGTGCCTGTGATGATTGGCCGTGGAAGACGTTCAGGGCGATAACACCAGATCTCGCTGTATGGAATCCCTTTAATTTCACATTGAAAACTGCTCTTACGTGACCCCGTAGAGCGAATGCTGGTAACAACCATCCCTTCGTCGAACGCAGCTGGTTTATTACCAGTGATATCGAGATCGAAGCCCGGCACAATAGTGGGATCGTCAGCTACTGCTTCCAGCGTAATCATATCGGTAAGCAGGCATTCATGACGAATTCGGGCGTAGTGCCAACTGGTTTCGGCGTGTTGGCCTTTGCCTATCTCGTAACGATCACCGGATGTCAGATGATTATCCGCGTAGTGATATTCGCCACCGTAAACCAGTTCCGGCAAGCGTGATTTATCGGCCTGTGTTTCGAGTGTCCTGTAACTTCGGCTCTCCCGGTAGTTATAGTTACGCACATCGACCGAGCCGGGAACGATGGTATGCCTGGTTGTCATTTTTCGCAGGCTGTAGATATTGCCTACGGTTCCAGCCGGGTTTATTGCCGCGATTTTGTGGTTGTGAACATAGTGTGCCCCGGAATCTCCGAACACGATAACAACAATATGGTCATGGTCGGGACGCAGCTCGAACCGGAACCATATTCCCACTTCAGACAGCAAGCGTTGGATGAACGCCAGATCGCTTTCCTTCCACTGAACAATCATTTCCCGCTGCGGATATTCCCAGTGAAGCAGGTCAAAATTGATTTCGTACCCCTCAAACCCGTGTTCTTTGAGGATGCGCTTAATCAGTTCCGGTACGGATACATTCTGATAGATAGCGCTGCGATACCGGACGTTAAGCAGTGCCAGAGGATGTTCCAGCACGGCTTCGTACAGCGTTTCGTCAGCGCTGCTACTGATCCTGCTGATTTCGGTTATAACGCCAGGGATTTTGCGCAAGGCCACCCACTTTTCACGATTAGGAAAATACTTTGACCCTGCAGGGTTGTCGGTTCGAAGAATAAAGGACGCTTCTTTCTGGACGATATGAAAGGCTTCAGCATCGTCAGTGGTGGAGGTAAAACGGATGGTGTAGCGATAGGGAAAACTCAGCTTTTCTTCGCCGGTGAATGATTCCACATCGGCGACCAAGTCCGAACGGTTGATCTTCAGGAGGTATTTATTCAGGCTTTCTTCTGGATTGAATATCACTGGCGCGGTAGATAACCGTGTTTCGCGTCCATTCATAATCGTCCTTTTACAGTCACATGACTGATCTATCAGCAATAAGAAGTTTGCATTAAGTTCACAGTAGGTGACAAACTATACAACTTAATTCCCTTGTTTTTGAATGGCTAATTGTTTGAAAACGCTTTATCGATATTTCTGTACGTATTTTCAAAATTTTCACACAGGGTTTTTACACAAGGACGGATTCGGATGAATCAGCGGTTCATATTAGTGGGTGATACCACGACTCACGGCGGCACAATCGTTCAGGGCATTTACACGCACACCGTTGACCGTGCTCCAATGGTCGTTACCGGTCATAAGTTTAATTGCCCTGAATGCGGCAAAGAGGCCACGTTAATAGGTTCGAGTCATGTCACTGTTAATGGTCAACGACGAGTTCTGCACGGGGATAAAACAACCTGCGGGGCAAAGGTGATAAGTCGGTATAAAAGCAGCGTATCTGAAACTGGCGCAAAAGGGTATTAATTCGGGCATCTCAATTTCAGGGTCACGACGCAAATCAATGAGGTTACTGAAGCGGGAGCGCATACAGGCAATAGGATTCAACACCCTGACCTTTTCGCTCATTTCCGGCATACCAGGGCCGGTTGCTTCTACATAAAACGGGGCGGTATGACGGGAGAGCATAAGAGACATCGTGCAGCCTACTGGTGATGCACAGTTTTTGTACCATTTAGGCTTTTGGGGAGAAATTTCAGTACGTTAGACGTTATCTATCAAGTCCTTACCCTGAAATGGGTGGGGGCCCTGCCAGCTACATCCCGGCACACACGTCCTCTGCCTTGGCTGCTTCCTTCCGGACCTGACCTGGTAAACAGATTAGCATTGCGGGAGAACCAACAGGGCCCCCATTGAGAGCGTTGTTACTCAACGCGCTGGCGCATTATCCCTGTCACTGGGGGCAATTGCAAGCCGCAGCCGGACGGATGCTGGTTTCTTGTGCAATCCGCTCTTCACAGCACGCATCACACTGTTCTATGCTGCCACTAATTCCACCAGGACAGTATATGGACAGAACAGATTCATTCCCGCAGAGGGTCTGGCAAATTGTTGCCGCGATACCGGAAGGTTATGTCACCACCTATGGCGATGTGGCAAAGCTCGCGGGTTCGCCGCGTGCCGCACGACAGGTTGGCGGCGTTCTGAAACGCTTGCCGGAAGGCAGTACCCTACCCTGGCATCGGGTGGTCAATCGACACGGCTGTATCTCTCTGACTGGCCCTGATTTGCAGCGACAGCGTCAGGCGCTATTAGCAGAAGGGGTGGTAGTATCAGGCAGGGGTGAAATAGATATGCAGCGCTACCGCTGGATTTATTAACACCTCCTCCCCGCAGGGAGAAGGTGTTACCCATATTAAAACTGTGTGGGTGCCGGAGTCGCTTCAGACGGGCTGACCTGGGTCGGCGAAGTCGAAGGCACGGTCGTCGCTGCGCCGCCACTCTGCTGAATTGGCACTGCCGTTTGCTGCACCGGTACCAGCGTCAGGTCAACTTTGGTGCCGCCCTGATTAATAACAGGTTTCACCGTATCGGTGATAAAGACGATTTTATCGTCAATACTGATGGCCGCACTCAGAAGAATACGCGCGTTCGGTTGAATGTCCGCCGGGTTAAACGGCAGTACGAAGCTAAATGGAGCCTGCTTCCCTTCGGTGCGAACCGCTTTCTGTGCCAGTACTTTCGACGGTGCATCCGCCTGAGAGGCATCTGAAACTGTCACGGTTAATACCGCGTCAGGCGGCAGCGCCACTTTCTGGCGAATCCATACAGTACCCGTGACGCTCGGTTGCGCAATGGCAGGTTTATTAACTGCTGCAGGGGCATTAGGGTTAGGCGCAGGTGTTGGTATATCAGCACTCTTTTGAGCACAGGCTGACAGCGCAACAGCAACTGCTAAACCACTTAACATGTGCACGAGTTTCATTGATCTTCTCCTTATCTTCTATGCACCGACAGGATTGTCTCCTGCCAGGATGTGTGGTTAAACCATCGTAACGTCATCAAGTGTGGCACAAATACGGGGGTTCTTCCTGTAAGCCACTGGTATTCAGATTATTGCACCCATCGGACCACTGGCTTTTTCAGGTTATAATCAATAAATAATTCATACCGTCGGTTGTTGTTTATCTGAGGAATACTATGAGTCAGGCGCTCACGAATCTGCTGGCATTATTAAATCTGGAAAAAATCGAAGAGGGGCTGTTTCGCGGGCAAAGCGAAGACTTAGGCCTGCGCCAGGTATTTGGTGGTCAGGTTGTTGGTCAGGCGCTCTATGCCGCCAAAGAGACCGTCCCCGCCGACCGTCTTGTCCACTCTTTTCATAGCTATTTTTTACGCCCAGGCGACAGCGAGAAACCCATCGTTTATGACGTAGAGGTGTTGCGCGACGGTAACAGTTTTAGCGCCCGCCGGGTTGCGGCCATTCAAAATGGCAAACCTATCTTTTACATGACCGCCTCTTTCCAGGCCCCTGAACCGGGTTATGAGCATCAGAAAGAGATGCCACATGCTCCTATACCAGACTCACTGCGGTCAGAAACGGAGATCGCCCGCGATCTCGCCCATCTGCTACCCCCTCTGGCGAAAGAGAAATTTCTCTGTGATAAACCGCTGGAGATCCGCCCGGTTGAGTTCCACAATCCGCTGAAAGGGCACGTCGCCGAACCTGCACGTCAGGTCTGGATCCGGGCCAATGGCGTGTTACCGGATGATATTCGTATCCATCAATATCTGTTGGGGTATGCATCGGATTTCAATTTCTTGCCCGTCGCGCTACAACCGCATGGCGTCGGCTTCCTGGAGCGTGGCATGCAGGTAGCGACAATTGATCATTCGATGTGGTTCCACCGCCCATTTAATATGAATGACTGGCTGCTTTATAGTGTTGAGAGTACCTCAGCATCCAGCGCTCGTGGTTTTGTACGGGGTGAATTCTGGACTCAGGATGGCGTGTTGGTGGCATCAACGGTGCAAGAAGGGGTCATGCGTAACCGCAGTTGATCCTGGATATAAAAAAGCCTCCGCAAGGAGGCTTTTAACTGCATTTAAATCCGATTACGCGTTATAAGCATTTTCGCCATGGCTGTTCACATCCAGCCCTTCGCGCTCTTGATCTTCCGGTACACGCAGCCCGACGGTCATATCCGCCAGTTTGTAACCGATGAAAGCGACCACGCCAGACCAAACGATAGTGACCGCGATACTCTCCAGTTGCACTAAGACCTGGTGGCCCATCGTCACGCCTTCTGCATACCCTACTCCGCCTAAGGATGTGGCAGCAAAAATACCGGTCAGGATGCAACCAACGATACCGCAAACGCCATGTACACCGAACACATCACAAGGGTCGTCAACGCGCAGCATACGTTTCAGGGCAGTGACGCCCCACAGTCCCGCCAGACCAGCAGCCAGACCGACAATCAGCGCACCACCAACACCGATATAACCACATGCAGGTGTTATACCGACAAGGCCTGCAATCGCACCAGAACAGGCACCCAACAGTGAAGGTTTACCGCGCAGCACCCATTCACCAAACACCCATGCCAATATTGCAGCAGCAGTCGCAACGACCGTATTCACAAATGCCAGAGCAGCTATCTCGTTTGCTGCGCCTGCGGAACCGGCGTTAAAACCAAACCAGCCAACATAGAGAATAGCGGTACCGGTGAAGACCATCGGCAGGTTATGCGGTTTGAAGGACTCTTTCCCAAAACCAACACGCTTGCCAATCAGATAAGCACCCACCAGACCAGCTATAGCCGCGTTGATATGCACCACTGTGCCACCAGCAAAGTCCAGCGCACCGTGCGTTGCCAGCAAACCACCGCCCCACACCATATGTGCAATCGGCACATAAGAGAGCGTCAGCCATACCACAACAAAGATCAGCACCGCGGAGAAGCGAATGCGTTCAGCCAGCGCACCGACGATCAGGCCTACGGTAATACAGGCGAAAGAACCCTGGAAAGCAACGTGGATATATTGATAGATGCTGCCCATTACGGCGGTTAATTCAATGTTTTTCAACATGGTCCAGTTGAAGCTGCCGAAAAAGCTATTTCCTTCGCCAAAGGCCAGTGAATAGCCATATATCACCCAAAGGATACACACCAACGCAAAAGTCACTGCTACCTGCGTTAACATCGACAGGACATTTTTACCGCGGATCAAGCCACCGTAAAACAGCGCGATCCCCGGAATCGTCATAAACAGCACCAGCGCAGTGCAAATCATCATAAAGCCGTTGTCCGCTTTGTCTGCGACGGCGGGGGCAGCCATCGCCAGACCTGGCAGCAGTGCCAGCGAAGCGAGAAGCGTTTTTAATGTTGTGTTTTTCATTTTTCCATCCCTATCACTGTGTGCCAGGTATTACAGCGCCGCTTCGTCGGCTTCGCCGGTACGAATGCGGATAACGCGTTGCAGCTCAGCAACGAAAATTTTGCCGTCGCCAATTTTTCCGGTGTAGGCCGCCTTACTGATCACATCGATCACTTCATCAAGCTGATCATCAGCAATCGCCACATCAATTTTCACTTTGGGCAGGAAATTGACGCTATATTCCGCACCGCGGTATAGCTCAGCATGACCTTTCTGACGGCCGAAACCTTTCACTTCAGTCACAGTCAGCCCTTGAATACCAATAGAAGAGAGCGCTTCGCGCACATCTTCGAGTTTAAATGGCTTAATCACCACGGTAACCAGCTTCATAGATCCCCCTCCAGTCGAATTCGATAATGGCAGCAGCAAATACATAACTGTTATTGCAAGGGGTGTGCCAAAGTTAAAAAAGGCGGGAGTTTCAGCGCATAGTTGCGCGCCTGCGGGCAGCAGGCGAAGCGATAGAAATAACAATAAAAGTAAGGGAAAGACGATAGAAAGGAAAAACGCACCATGACAGTGCATGATACGTTATATTTTTGCACCAAAAATAGCGGACGCCAGCAGTCTGCTTAAATTTGGTGCATCAGGCGCTAAGCGACTCTTCTTGTAAGCTGGCCGCCAGCTCTTCACCAGCCAGTTGTAACTGATACATCTGCCAGTAGCGACCTTTCGCCTCAAGCAATTGTTGATGTGTACCACGTTCAACAGCTTGCCCGCGGTGAAGCACCAGAATGGTATCTGCCTCAACGATCGTCGATAAGCGGTGAGCAATCACCACCAATGTAGTATGTTCACGCACCGCAGCCAGCGCATGCTGAATTGCCTGCTCGGTGCCGGAATCGATATTGGCCGTGGCTTCATCAAGGATCAGGATTTGCGGTGTTTCCACCAACACGCGCGCCAGCGCCAGTAGCTGTTTTTGCCCGACAGAAAGGTTATTGCCCTGCTCCCCAAGCCGCGTATGAATACCGTCGCTCATGCCACGTGCCAGCTCTGCTAACTGGACAGTTTCCAGCGCCTGCCACACCCGCTCTTCATCGATATCGCGCCCCAGCGTCACGTTATTAAAAAACGTATCCGCCATCACTACCGGATCCTGTTGCACCATCGCGACACCTTTGCGCAATGTTGCATGGCTAAGCGCTGAAAGCGGGCGCCCATCAAGCCTGATCTCACCCTCGGTTAAGGGGTAGTAACCCATCAGCAAACTGGCGAGTGTGCTCTTACCACTACCGGTGTGCCCTACCAGTGCCACAAAGCTACGCGGTTCCACATGCAGTGAGATCTCCTTAAGTACTCGCTGATCATCGCGGTAGGCAAAGGAGACATTTTCGATATCAATGGCCCCACTTTTCAGCGGCGTATCGTCATAGCCATAGTTCTGACGCGGCCTGTCCATTAGCTCGAACACCCGTTCTCCGGCTACTACCGCCTGTTGTAACATGGATTGTTGTGTTGTTAGCTCAATCAAGGGCTCGTTAAGGCGGCCAAGATAGCTAATAAAAGCATACAACACCCCTACTTCCACCGTCCCAACGGATGAGAAACCAAACAGCATCAGCAGCCCGCACAATACCAGCGCCGAGAAAAGGCTGAGTAGCGGGCGCAACAGAAACCCATCCAGACGCAGGGTCTGCATGCGGGCTATATAGTGTGAGCGGCTGGCCTGCGCCATCCGCTCGCCAAAGCGCAACTGCTGCCTGAACTGTTGGATAACACCCATACCATTAATGACTTCATTAAAACCATCATTAATATCGGCCAGATACGCACGCATACGGCGCACAATCGGCGTGCTGTAACGCTGATAGAGCAGCATAACAACCAATACCGCAGGGAAGATGGCCATCGCCACCAGAGCCATTCGCCAGTCAAGGCTGAACATGGCTACCAGCATCGCTCCGATAAGCGCTGCGCTACGTAGCACCGTGGCGACCACCGTGACATAGAGATCGCGGATAACTTCAGTATCGTTAGTCACACGAGAGATTATCTGCCCGACCGGTTGCGTATCGAACGCACTTAACGGCTGGCGCAACGCGGCATCCATCACATCTGTACGCAGTTGCTGTACCACTCCTACCGCGGCCTGGTTAAAGAGCAGAGCCTGGGCATAGTGGAGCATCGCCGCCAGTAGTTGCAGGCCAAGATAGACCGCAGCCATACCGGCCACCAGCCCCCAGGGCAGGTAACTTTTCGCCACCATATTATCAATGAAATAACTGATGAGCGCAGGGCCTGAGACTTCTGCCGCCGCCGCGACCCACAACATCACAACGGCTTTTGTCAGTGATTTGCGCCACGGAGAGCCATAGACCAATAGACGCTTGAGCGTTGGCCACATTTTATGAAGATTACGCATCGGCAGCCTCCTCCTGCGGGGTATCATCCAGCGCAGCTTCTAATTGTTGATAGCGATACATATCGCGATACCAACCAGGCTGTTGCGCTAGCTGTTCATGCTGACCGCGCTGGGCGATGTGGCCATGCTGCATAACGATAATTTCACTGGCTTCGGTTAATGCTGAGAGCCGGTGGGCGCTGATAATCACCGTACGCCCTTCCCCCCACTGACGCAGATTATGCAAAATCTGATGTTCAGTGCGCCCATCTACCGCCGACAACGCATCATCAAGCAGTAAAATCTCGGCATTCAACAGCAATGCCCGGGCAATGGAAATACGCTGCTTCTGCCCACCAGAAAGCATGACGCCGCGCTCACCGACCTCCGTATCATACCCCTGGGGCAAGCGCAGAATATCGTCATGCACACTGGCGAGACGCGCCGCATGTTCAATTTCTTGCTGGGTCGCCCCGGGTTTTCCCAGCGCAATATTGCTTGCCACGGTATCAGAGAAGAGAAATGGCGTCTGGTTAACCACCGCCAGGCGGCTACGCCAGGCATCCAGCTTCAGGCGAGGTAAGGGAATGCCATGAAAAACGATCTCCCCTTTATCAACATCGAAATGGCGCTGAATCAGCGACAGCAAAGTACTTTTCCCGGCCCCGGTCGGCCCGCAGATACCTAACATCTGTCCCGGCTCCAGTGCGATATTAATATTGTTAAGGATCGGTTTTTGGGTCTTTGGATAATAAAACTCACGAATGGCGATATTAAGCGAGCCGCGCCCTGCCGGCACATCCTCACTGCCATCATTGACCACCGGCAACTCTGCCAGCATATCGCGAATACGGCCGTATGCTGCGCTACCCCGCTCGACAATATTAAACATCCACGCCAGCGCCAGCATTGGCCAAATCATTAACCCGAGGTACATAGTAAAGCTGGTAAGTTCCCCGAGGGTTAAAGCGCCGTTGACCACCATCCAGCTCCCGCCGCCAATCGCCAATAAATTCGCCGTACCGATAGCGATATAGATAGTAGGATCGAAGCGCGCATCAACCCGGGCAACACGCATATTTTTAGCGCCGGTATCCGCTGCTTCATGCGCAAAGAGTGCTGACTGGCGATCTTCCAGGCCAAACGCTTTGATCATGCGAATGCTGGTCATACTTTCCTGGGTACGATCGTTAAGAGAGGAAAACGCTGCCTGGGCCAGTTTAAAGCGGCTATGGAGCTGGTCACCATAGCGTTTGATCACCAGCGCCATTATTGGCATAGGTAGCAGTGATACCAGCGTTAGCTGCCAGCTAATTTGCGTCGACATGACAATCAGCACCACGCACCCCATCACCAGTGAGTCCACCAGCGTCAACACCCCTTCGCCTGCGGCAAAAACGACTCTGTCGACATCGTTAGTGGCGCGCGCCATTAAATCACCGGTACGGTGGCGCAGATAAAATTCAGGGTGCTGGCGGCTTAGCTGGCGATAGAAATCCTCCCGCAGTTCAACCGCAAGTTGATAAGAAGCACCAAATAACCAGACGCGCCAGATATAGCGCAGCAGGTAAGTGACGATTGCAATCGCCACCAGCGCGGCAATCCACATCCACACCTGTTGCGTGGTGTAGTGCTGTTCGGTAACGCCATCCACAATGATGCCCACCACTTTTGGTGGAACAAGTTGCAAAATAGCGATGATGATGAGTAAAGCCACTGCGCCGAGGTAGCGTCGCCACTCCCGGCGAAAATACCAGCTTAGCTGAGCAAATAATCGCACGCGGTTACATCCTGAACGTGTTTTCCGGCGGTCGGTAGCCGGGAGGGTTATTCAATGGGTAATGCCGTGGTGTATTTTATCTGTTCCATGGCGAAACTCGAAGTGACATCTGACAACCCCGGTACACTGTTCACCAGTTTCTTATAGAAGTCGTCATAGCGTTTCATATCGGCTACCTGCACACGCAGCAGATAATCATACTCACCTGCCATACGCCAGAAACCCATAACTTCTGCCATCTGTGTCACTTCGCTGACAAAGCGGCAGTACCAGTCGCTACTGTGATGTTGCGTCTTAATCAACACAAACGCGGTCAAACTTAAACCCACTTTTTCTGCATCCAGCACCGCCACCTTACCGAGCAGTATCCCGTCATCTTCCAGACGCTTCAGCCGTTTCCAGCAAGGTGTTGTCGTCAGATTAACGGCATCAGCCAATGCCTGCAAAGAGAGCGAGCAATCTTTTTGCAGTAAAGAGAGCAGCTTGCGGTCAATTTTATCTAGCATTTCCCACTCCGGGAGAAAATATTTCTCTTTATAGTCTAACGTAAAGGCAAAATAGTAACTTTTTTTTCTCATGCTTTCGTTAGACTTGGCACAAAAGGATAAATGGAAAGCCATAATGAATCGTAGTTGGGTTAATCACGCCATCAATGAAATTAATGCCGATGCTCAGCGCTCGGCAGATACACACCTTATTCGCCTGCTACTGCCAGCTTTTCCCGGCATCAGTTTTTACTTAAAAGACGAAAGCACTCATCCTACGGGTAGCCTGAAGCATCGCCTGGCGCGCTCACTGTTCTTATATGGTTTGTGCAATGGCTGGATTAACGAAGGGACAACCATTATTGAAGCCTCATCGGGTTCGACGGCGGTATCGGAAGCCTGGTTCGCCCGCCTGCTGGGCCTGCCGTTTATCGCAGTAATGCCCTCGTGCACCGCGAAGCGCAAAATTGAACAGATAGAGTTTTACGGTGGACGCTGCCACTTTGTCGACAACGCCTGTGAAATCTACGCCGAATCAGAACGGCTGGCAAAAGAGTTGAATGGCCATTATATGGATCAGTTTACCTTTGCCGAACGTGCGACCGACTGGCGCGGCAATAATAATATTGCCGAGAGTATTTTCCGTCAGATGAAAAATGAACCCCATCCACTGCCTGAATGCATTGTGATGAGCGCGGGCACTGGCGGCACTTCCGCCACGATAGGTCGCTATATTCGTAGCCAGGGTTACCCCACCCAATTGCTGGTTGTGGACCCAGAAAATTCAGTGTTTCTTGATTACTGGCAACAGCGCGACGCCAGCCTGCGTAGCCCGGTAGGCAGTAAAATCGGAGGGATCGGTCGCCCGCGAGTCGAACCCTCATTTATTGCCGATGTGGTGGATGAGATGTTACGCGTCCCGGATATCATGAGCATAGCAACCGCACAGTGGCTGGAAACACAACTCGGCCGTAAAGTGGGGGCCTCAACGGGTACCAATATGTGGGGAGCCCTACAGCAAGCTGTGCGGATGCGTGACGCGGGACAAACAGGCTCTATTGTCACGTTGTTATGCGACAGCGGCGAACGCTATCTTGATACCTATTACAATCCGCAGTGGGTCGCAGCAAATTTCGGTGATATCGAGCCGTGGAAAGCAGAAATTACCCGGCTGGTAAGCTAAAAAAAGCCAGGCAAATTGCCTGGCTCGCTGGGAATAATCTTTTCATTCGGGGGAATAAGGAAGATTGGGTGTATCCAGCCAGTGAGTCAAAAAATGTGACACAGCCTGATTACGGCAGTGTCCGATAACCGGTAAATGGGGCAGCGCCGCCAGCAGTTGCGGCATCGCGTTGCCCATAATCATGCCGCGCCCTACGCTTTCCAGCATCTCCCGGTCATTCATTGCATCGCCAAAAGCCATGCAATCTTGCAATGAGAGGCCCAGAGTGTCGCTGAGCACTGCCAGCGCAGCGCCTTTATTGCACCCCAACGGCAATACCTCCAGGCAATCCATCGCTGAAAAACAGATATGCGCGCGGGAGCCAAACTCCTCCTGCAACTGAATGCGTAAACGGCAGAGATCGTCATGATCGCCAACAAAGCAGATTTTGGTGATCTCATGTGCAGGTAAGCGTTTCAGCTCTGTAAGCTGGTAGCGGAAACCGCTATAGCGAAAAGCCTCCAGCATTTCTGGCCGCGCCTTTTCTGTCATCCAGCCGGCATCATTAAACGCATGCACTGTCGCATGGGTATCCCATTTGCTATGTAAGACCATTTCTGCGACTTCCGGATTGAGATCCTGGCGGTAGAGAAGCTCCCCATCCTGTGTATGAATACGCGTACCGTTGCCGGTAATTAAAAACGCATCAAGCGCAAGCATATCCAGGATACTGCGCATCTCCAGCGCATGACGTCCGGTGGCAAAAGCGAGAGTGACATCGCGCTCATGCAGGCGGCGCAGCGTAGCCAGTGTTTGATCGCCTAAACGATGGTCGGGCATAAGCAAGGTGCCATCCATGTCAAAAGCGGCCAGACGAGCCATAGTTACTCTCCAGAATCGAGTTTTTAAGTTGAAAACGAGTATCGCCTGAGATATACGGAAGTAATAGTGATTAGATAAAAGTTATTGTTCCGGGTTTATGCGACTACTCAATCGGCTTAATCAGTACCAGCGTCTGTGGCAGATCTCCGGTGGGGAGACGCAATCCGTTAGCGTGGCGGAGCTGGCGGCGTGCTGTTTTTGCAGCGAGCGTCATATGCGCACGCTGCTGCGCCAGATGCAGGAGGCGGGCTGGCTCAGTTGGCAGTCGCAATCCGGGCGAGGTAAGCGCGGCGTATTGCGCTTTATGCTTGCTCCCGATTCATTGCGCAGGGAGATGTTTGAGCAGGCTCTGAATAACGGCCAGCAACAGAGCGCTCTGGCGCTGGCACAGCTTGATCAGGCCTCACTGCGCGCACTGCTCGACCCTTTTCTTGGGGGGTTATGGCAAAACGATATCCCGACGTTGCGTATTCCCTACTATCGCCCTTTAGATCCGTTGCGAGCGGGTTTTCTTCCAGGACGGGCCGAACAGCATCTTGCCGGGCAGATCTTTAGTGGACTGACGCGCTTTACGGCTCACAGTGGTCTTGTGCAGGGCGATCTGGCGCATCACTGGGAGTACAGCAGTGATGGTCTGTGCTGGCGATTTCACCTGCGTTCAACCCTGCACTGGCATAACGGTGATGCGGTCACAACCGGACAATTGCAGCAACAACTGATGGCGCTACTGGAACTGCCGGCGTTGCGAAAATTATTTGCCAGTGTAAAAAGCATTGAAGTGACTCATCCGTGGTGTGTGACCTTTAATTTGCACTGCTCGGATTACTGGTTGGCGCATCGGCTGGCCAGCTACGGCAGCCGCCTGACACATCCTCAGCACCCACTGATTGGCACCGGACCGTTTCGGCTGGTAACTTTTAACCAGGAACTCGTGCGACTGGAGAGCCATGAACACTATCATCTTACTCATCCATTATTAAAAGCGGTTGAATACTGGATTACGCCGCAGTTATTCGAAGAGGATTTAGGCACCAGTTGTCGCCATCCGGTGCAAATTGCGATTGGTGAACCCGGTGAGCTTCGGCATTTGCAGCCAGTAGATAACAGTATTAGTCTGGGATTTTGCTATCTGGCCCTACGCCCTGCAGCGCATATGGACGCTGCCCAGCGACGTCGCCTGATACACATCATCCATCACTCCTCGTTGTTACAGACCTTACCTCTGGATGAAAACTTAATTACGCCCAGCAGCGAACTGTTACCGGGCTGGCAAATTCCGGCCTTACCCGACGAACAGGTACCTTTGCCGGAAAAATTAACCCTTGCCTACCATTTGCCCGTGGAACTGCATACGATGGCGGAGCAGCTTAAGCGCTATCTTGCGACACTCGGTTGCGAGCTGACAGTCATTTTCCACGACGGCAAAAACTGGGATGGCTGTACACAACTTGCCACAGCAGATTTGTTGATGGGTGACCGGCTGATCGGTGAAGCGCCGGAATATACCCTTGAACAGTGGCTGCGTTGCGATCTTCTGTGGCCTAACCTGCTTACTCCCGCCCGATTCGCGGCACTACAGGCAACGCTGGATACGGTGCAGCGCAAGCCCGATGAAAAAGAGCGTTATCTCGCGCTACAGACCGTATTTAGTACGCTAATGCACGAGGCTATACTCACCCCCCTCTTTAACTATCACTACCGCATCAGTGCTCCGCCCGGAGTGGAAGGTATTACGCTTAACAGGCGCGGTTGGTTCGATTTTACCGAAGCCTGGTTGCCGACTCCGTCCGGACAGTGAAGAAGCTGGTCGCAGCAAGATGCACGCGCTACCATAGCGTTTTATCTGCAATTGTCAGGAAGAATTATGAAACGTGCCGTTGTCGTGTTCAGTGGCGGACAAGATTCCACAACCTGCCTGGTTCAGGCCTTACAACAGTATGATGAAGTGCACTGTGTTACGTTCGATTACGGGCAACGCCATCGCGCCGAAATTGATGTGGCACGCGAACTGGCGCTTAAACTTGGCGCGCGGGCGCATAAAGTGCTGGATGTCACGCTGCTCAATGAACTGGCGGTCAGTAGCCTGACACGCGACAGCATCCCGGTGCCGGATTATGAGCCAGATGCGACCGGCATACCGAATACCTTCGTCCCGGGCCGTAATATTCTCTTTTTGACGCTGGCCTCTGTATATGCGTATCAGGTTCAGGCCGAGGCGGTAATAACAGGTGTCTGCGAAACTGACTTCTCCGGTTATCCGGACTGTCGGGATGAGTTTGTAAAAGCACTCAACCATGCGGTAAATCTGGGTCTGGCGAAAGCTATCCGTTTTGAAACGCCGCTTATGTGGCTGGATAAAGCACAAACCTGGGCACTGGCAGACTACTGGGGCCAGTTAGCGTTGATTCGCAGCGAAACGCTTACCTGCTACAACGGCATCAAGGGTGATGGTTGCGGCCATTGTGCGGCATGCAGCCTGCGCGCTAATGGTTTGCAGCACTACCTGGCGGATAAAACCGCTGTAATGGCAGCAATGAAACAGAAAACGGGCTTGTGCTAATCACGCTTTGCTGTAATTCCCTCTTAGCCCGGCTTACCGGGCTAAGAGGGTGTACCGCTGTTAGTCACCTTCACGGATCATGGATTCCAGTTTCTCCCGCAGTTCCCCTTCCAGGGCCAGTGCCTTCTGCGTTTTCAGATCGATACAAACAAAGGTGACCAATACATCGGCGACTACCTCGTCTTCCGGCTCAAGCGTAACCACCTGGCTTAATACTCCGCTTCTACCATTAATCTGTTTAACATGGCTGGTTACAGTTAGCAGATCACCGAGCACCGCCGGGCGGCGATAGTTGATGTTGATATTAACGACTACGAAAGCGATGTTGTTCCCCGCCATCCACTTAAAGCCATCGTTGTTCTCCAGCCCATCCCAACGTGCTTCTTCAAGGAATTCAAGGTAGCGCGCATTATTAACGTGCTGGTATACATCCAGATGAAACCCACGGACTTTGATTTGAGTCTGCATAGCACCTTAGCCTTTAACGTTTGCATTTTTTATAGTGAAAGAGGTCATAGCTGGTATGACCTCTTTATTCTGGCAAAGATTCGCCACTACGCAAGGTTGTCAGAGTGTCAAACGAGCCAGATTGCTTTGCAATAACGCGTCGCCAATGCCAGGCACTTGGGTCAGATCCGCCAGCGCTTTAAACGGCCCATACTCGGTACGGTAGTTGACTATCGCCTGGGCTTTTTTCAGGCCAACACCGTTCAGTACCTGTGATAGTTCCTCTGCGCTTGCGTTATTAATGCTGACCCGCGTTCCCCCCTCTTCGTCACTTTGTTTTGCCGTCCCCTGTACTTTCACCTCTGTCGCCGGGGAAGAACTACTCTGCACCACAGCAGGCTTCGCTCCTGATGCCGGCGCAGCAGTCGTACTATGGCTTAACATGGTGTAAGCGAAGCTCAGGGTGATAAGAAGGGCTTTAATTCCATGTTTCATTCTGTTTTCTCCTCTGTTTTCAGCAACGAGACGATAACGAAAAGGAGAAACACCAACAAAGTGCATTATTCAGATATGGAAAAGGCCGCGAAAGCGGCCTTTGTAGTTTGCACAACGTTGCAATTTTTATGGGGCGATGTACCGGTTATTGTGCTTGCTCAGTGGTATCGCCATATTTGATTTTGGCTTCTTTACGCAGCGTGTTCATCAACGCTTCAAAGGCAACCTGGGCGTTATTATTGGTAAAATTATCTATTACCGCTTTTTTCTGTGCCTCAGGCATCGTGCCGGATTTGATTTCGTCCAGCGCCAGAATCACGATATTACCCTTCTCATCGCTGGTAGTACCGAAGCGCGGCTTGTCTTTGGCTGGCACAGGCAGGTCAAATGCAGCTGAACTCAGCGCATCCTGGCCTCGCTTGAGAGTAGTCGCCTCACCAAAGCTGAGGTTCGCCGCTTTCAATGCTTCATCGCCTTTGCCCGCATTCAGTGCATCAATTAGCTTGTCTGCTTCCAGCTTCGCCTGTTGCAATGCTTTATTATGCTTAACGGTTTCGACAATATTGCTTTTCACTTCTGCCAACGGTTTAATCGCTTCCGCTTTGTGGTCAGTGATACGCAGCACGAATGCACGGTCGCCCTCAACGGTAATAATGTCAGAGTTGCTACCAGGTGCGCCATTCTGCCCCACCAGGTTACCGTTGAAGATAGCGTCACCGACGGGTTTAAAGTCCAGCTCTGCAGGCAGCTTATCCCGTTCAAACCAATCAGTTTGCACGGCCTTAATACCGGCAGCCTCTTCAGCAGTAACCAGCGATTCATTATCGTTGCTTGCAGCTTCACTTACTTTGCGCTGCAGTGCAAACCAGGCGTCCAGCGCTTTTTCATGCTTCACTTTTGCTGCCAACTCATCACTGACTTCACTCAGCGGTTTCACCTGTGCGGGCTGAATATCGTCCAGACGCACAATCAGGAAACCCACAGAGGATTTGATTACGCCAGAAAGTTGACCTTTCTCTTTAAGACCCGCGTTCTTTAACTCATCCGGCGTAGTGGCATCTTCCAGCCAACCCATATCACCGCCATTGCGCGCAGAGACGATATCCGCAGACTTCTCTTTCGCGACCGTGGCAAAATCAGCGCCATTGTTCAGGTCAGCCAGTATCGCTTTGGCTTCGTCTTCCGTTTTGGTCTGGATAATGCTGTAACGATTACGCTGCGGCTGGGAGAACTGATCCTGATGCTGATCGTAGTACGCCTGGATTTCCGCCTCGCTGGCGTTCTCCTGCATCCCGGCAGCATCCAGCTTGATATAACTTACGCGGAACCGCTCCGGGGCGATAAAGCTGCTTTTGTTCTGCTCGTAATAGCTGGCAATCTCTTCATCGCTGACCGTCTGTTTCGCCGCCAGAGCATTAACATCAATCACCGCCTGACGAACAACGCGCTGCTGGGCTGCCATGGCAAGCAGCTCATCCGCCTCAGCTGGTGACATAAAATCTGTTTTGGTAATGGCATCGCCCAGTTGTTTTGTGGTCAATTCCTTGCGCAGTAGCTGCGCATATTGATCAGCGCTCATCCCCATCTGGTTTACCAGCGCATTGAAACGAGCATTATCAAACTGGCCGTTAGACTGAAAGGGAGCCATGGAGAGGATCGTCGCTCTTACCTGCTCATCGCTAATACCGAGGCCTAACTCTTTGGCGTACTGATCCACCAGCACTTCATCAATCAACTCATTTAGCACACGCTGACGTACTGCTTTCGTGAAGTTTTCATTGGAAGCGATTTGTGAAAACTGTTCGCCCAGTTGCTGCGCCATACGGTTGCGTTCATTGTTGACAGCATTTTCAAACTGCGCCCGGCTAATCTCCTGGCCGTTAACTTTTGCGGCATAATTATTGTTACCGCCAATCAGGTAGTTGCCCACGCCAGTCAAAATGAATGACACGATAATCAAACCCAGAATGATCTTGAGCACGACGTGATTGGCCGCAGCACGTAAATTGTCCATCATGGTGTAACAACACTCCGCTGTAGGTGACTTAAAATCTCGGGCAGCAAAGTTACCTGCTGCGCGTGAAAGCGTATTTTGACAAGAAACCGGGGCAATTGTTAGCCCACAAATCGTATAATCTCGCAGAAAATGTTGTACTACGAACAAAAAAGGCACATCTCGCGATGTGCCTTGTATCTTTTCGCTTCACAGAGTGTGTCGCGATCAGTTTACCGCATCTTTCAGCGCCTTACCTGCGCGGAAACCTGGAACTTTAGCGGCAGCGATAGTGATCTCTTTGCCAGTCTGAGGATTGCGGCCGGTACGAGCAGCACGCTCTTTTACCGCGAAGGTCCCGAAACCTACCAGTGCTACGTCGTCCCCGGATTTCAAAGATTCGGTAACAGAAGCAATTAAAGCATCTAACGCACGTCCAGCCGCGGCTTTGGAAATGTCAGCGCCTGCGGCAATCTTGTCTATCAGTTGAGATTTATTCACTCTTCTCTTCCTCTCTTTATAATTTATATCGCACCTGTTTCCATCACAGTGCGACCGCGCAGCAGTTATATCAGGCCTGTCATGCCCTTACAACAACAGTTGATGATGACATAACCAACCAGCAATCTAAATTAGCTATACAAAAAAAGGCTGGCAAGTACGAAATCACTTACCAGCCTTATTTTTCTCAGCGCACTTGCGCGAGGTCACTATTTTGCCGTTACGACCTGCATGCCGTAAGGCTCATTTTGCAGCGCAAGGCTCAGCACTTCTTCGATACGTTTAACCGGGTGAATATCCAAATCGGCTACCACGTTATCCGGAATCTCTTCCAGATCGCGTTTGTTCTCGTAAGGAATCAGAACAGTCTTAATTCCCCCACGATGCGCAGCCAGCAGTTTTTCTTTCAGCCCGCCAATCGGCAGCACCTGACCACGCAGGGTAATTTCCCCTGTCATCGCCACATCTGCACGCACCGGGTTACCAGTCAGGCAGGAAACCAGGGCAGTACACATCGCAATACCGGCGCTCGGACCATCTTTTGGCGTCGCGCCTTCCGGTACGTGTACGTGGATATCGCGTTTTTCGTAGAAGTCACCGTTGATACCCAGTTTCTCCGCACGAGCCCGCACAACAGTCAGTGCCGCCTGGATCGACTCCTGCATCACTTCACCCAACGAACCGGTGTAAGTCAGCTTGCCTTTACCCGGTACACAAGCGGTTTCAATGGTCAGCAGATCACCGCCAACTTCTGTCCATGCCAGGCCAGTAACCTGCCCCACACGGTTTTCATCATCGGCGCGGCCATAATCGAAACGCTGGACGCCAAGGTAGTCATGCAGGTTATCGCCATTAATCTCAATATGTTTGAGTGACGGATCGAGCAATAGCTGTTTCACCGCCTTACGGCACAGTTTGGAAATTTCACGCTCCAGACCACGCACACCCGCCTCACGAGTGTAGTAACGGATAATGCCGATGATTGCACTGTCATCAACCGTCAATTCACTCTTTTTCAGCGCGTTACGCTCAATCTGCTTCGTCAGCAGATGGCGTTTTGCAATATTGAGTTTTTCATCTTCGGTATAACCAGAAAGACGGATAACTTCCATACGATCCAGCAGCGGTGCCGGAATGTTCATAGAGTTAGAGGTCGCCACGAACATAACATCGCTAAGATCGTAATCGACCTCCAGATAGTGGTCGCTAAAGGCCACGTTCTGCTCCGGATCCAGTACTTCCAACAGAGCTGAAGCCGGATCGCCGCGCATATCGGAGGACATTTTGTCGATCTCATCAAGCAGGAATAGCGGGTTCTTAACACCCACCTTCGCCATCTTCTGGATCAATTTGCCCGGCATTGAACCGATATAGGTACGCCGATGCCCACGGATTTCAGCTTCATCACGTACGCCGCCCAGCGCCATACGGACATATTTACGCCCGGTAGCCTTCGCGATGGATTGCCCCAGGGAAGTTTTACCCACCCCCGGCGGCCCCACCAGACACAGAATCGGGCCTTTCAGCTTATTCATGCGGCTTTGTACCGCCAGGTACTCAAGGATACGGTCTTTTACGCGCTCAAGGCCGTAATGATCGGTATCCAGGATCTCCTGAGCCTGGCGCAGGTCTTTTTTAACTTTGCTGCGCGCGTTCCACGGTACTTGCACCATCCATTCGATATAGCCGCGTACTACGGTAGCTTCCGCAGACATTGGCGACATCATTTTCAGCTTTTGCAGCTCGGATTCGGCTTTCTCTTTCGCCTCTTTCGGCATTTTCGCCGCATCAATTTTGCGTTTCAGCGCTTCGTTTTCATCCGGCGCGTCTTCCATCTCGCCGAGCTCTTTCTGAATCGCTTTCATCTGCTCATTCAGATAGTACTCACGTTGAGATTTTTCCATCTGCTTTTTCACGCGGTTGCGAATGCGTTTCTCAACCTGCAGCAGATCGATTTCAGACTCCATCATCGCCATCAGATATTCCAGACGCTCGTTAACGTCGGACATCTCCAGTACAGACTGTTTATCCGCCAGTTTAAGCGGCATATGAGCAGCGATGGTATCCGCCAGACGAGCAGGATCGTCGATACTGTTCAGCGAGGTCAGCACTTCCGGCGGAATTTTTTTATTCAGCTTGATATAGCCTTCAAACTGGCTGATAGCTGTGCGCACCAACACTTCTTGCTCGCGCTCGTCAATTGCAGGCGAATCAAGGTATTCCGCCTTTGCAGAGAAGTGTTCGCCATTGTCAGACAATGTTGTGATGCGCGCGCGCTGGAGCCCTTCGACAAGTACTTTTACTGTACCGTCAGGAAGTTTCAGCATCTGCAGAATAGACGCCACGGTCCCGACGGTGAAAAGATCGTTTACACCCGGCTCGTCCGTTGACGCTTCCTTCTGCGCAACCAGCATGATTTTTTTATCATGGTCCATGGCCGCTTCCAGACAACGGATCGATTTTTCCCGTCCTACAAATAACGGAATGACCATGTGCGGATAAACCACCACATCGCGCAATGGCAATACGGGGATTTCAATGCGTTCAGAACGCTCAGGATTCATAGAGCTCTCTCTTAGTTTAAATTCCGCCAGGTAATCAGGTGACGTAACTCATCAGCACGCACCATTAACATGTAAAGCAGTATATGGGGATGTTTGCCACACATTCAACGGCGGGAATAAGGAAAAATAAAAGGGGAGATAAAATCCCCCCTTTTTATTTAACTTGCTGTATGAATTGGTGAATTATTCGCCAGATGCCTGCTGCGCTTCTGGTTTACCATAAATCAGCAGCGGCTTGCTTTGACCACCGATTACGGATTCATCAATGACAACTTTCTCGACGTCTTCCATTGACGGTAGATCGTACATCGTATCCAGTAACGCCGCTTCGACGATAGAACGCAAACCACGCGCACCGGTTTTACGCGCCATCGCTTTTTTAGCAATAGCGTCCAGCGCTTCGTCGCGGAATTCCAGTTCCACACCTTCCAGATTGAACAACGCCTGGTACTGTTTAGTCAGGGCGTTTTTCGGCTCTTTCAGGATCTGAATCAACGCTTCTTCACTTAATTCGTTGAGCGTCGCGACAACCGGCAGACGACCGATAAACTCCGGGATCAGACCAAACTTGATTAAATCTTCCGGTTCTACCTGTGCCAGCAGCTCACCTTCTTTAGCCTTCTCTGACGTCGCTTTCACTGTTGCGCCAAAACCGATGCCGGAGCCTGTTTCAACACGGTGCGAAATTACTTTGTCGAGACCAGCAAACGCACCGCCGCAGATAAACAGGATTTTGGAGGTGTCGACCTGCAGAAACTCCTGCTGCGGATGCTTACGCCCACCTTGTGGTGGAACGGCAGCCACGGTTCCTTCAATCAGTTTCAGCAGTGCCTGCTGCACACCTTCACCAGAAACGTCACGCGTGATAGAAGGATTATCTGATTTACGGGAAATCTTATCGATTTCATCAATGTAAACAATACCGCGCTGTGCTTTTTGTACATCGTAGTCGCACTTCTGCAACAGCTTCTGGATGATATTTTCTACATCTTCACCGACATAGCCCGCTTCGGTCAGCGTCGTGGCGTCAGCCATCGTAAATGGCACATCGAGCAAACGCGCCAGCGTCTCCGCCAACAGCGTTTTACCAGAACCTGTCGGCCCAATCAGCAGAATGTTACTCTTGCCAAGCTCGACGCCGTTGCTGGTATCGCCATTACGCAGGCGTTTGTAGTGGTTGTAAACTGCCACCGCCAGCACTTTCTTCGCCTGTTCCTGACCAATGACATAGTCATCCAGATGGTGGCGAATTTCATGTGGTGTCGGCAGCGCGCTGCGCTCACGATGTGGCGCCACTTCTTTAATCTCTTCGCGAATAATGTCGTTACACAGATCAACACATTCGTCGCAGATATACACGGACGGCCCGGCGATTAGCTTACGCACTTCATGCTGGCTTTTGCCGCAAAAAGAGCAGTACAGCAGTTTGCCCGAACCATCTTTGCGTTTATCTGTCATGAGTCAAAACCTCTTATCTGTTCTTTGTGCCGCACATAACGACGCAAATGCCATTCCAGGCGCAAAACGTTACTCAAGCAAGCACCGCTTGCACCCAAATAGTATAGCGGCACATGCAGCCTGGGCATTAATTACGGTGGGTTAAAATTGAATCAACCAATCCGTACTCTACTGCTTCTTGCGCGGCAAGGAAGCGATCGCGTTCTGTATCACGTTCAATTTGTTCTAAAGATTGACCCGTGTGCAGCGCCATAAGTTCATTCATACGGCCTTTTACTTTCAGGATTTCACGGGCGTGGATCTCAATATCTGTCGCCTGCCCCTGGTAACCGCCCAATGGCTGGTGAATCATCACACGTGAGTTTGGCAAGCAGAAACGCTTACCTTTAGCGCCAGCAGTGAGCAGAAACGCCCCCATTGACGCCGCTTGCCCCATACAGATAGTACTTACGTCCGGCTTAATAAACTGCATGGTGTCATAAATGGACATACCTGCCGTGATCACGCCGCCCGGCGAGTTAATATACAGGTAAATGTCTTTTTCAGGGTTTTCCGCTTCCAGAAAGAGCATTTGCGCCACGATCAGGTTCGCCATATGGTCTTCGACCTGGCCAGTCAGAAAGATTACACGTTCTTTGAGAAGACGGGAGTAGATATCGAAAGAGCGCTCACCACGTGAGGTCTGTTCAATAACCATTGGCACCAGAGCCATATGGGGTGCAAAATTATCACGTTCGCCGCTGTATGACATTTCCGTCTCCTGATAAAAATATAAACAAACCTGCTGTACTGATTGTACTTGAGTGAGACGGGTCTGACTATGACCCCTCACGGACGGATTATCAGCCAGAGCCTATAATAGTCGTTATCCCTTTAGTGGGGATGAGAAAGTATGATTTCAAGCATAACAATCTTTTGCTGTTACGCTAACACCGAAACACTCTTTTAGCACACTTCTGATGGTCTCAATCGTATAAAAAAAGCCCGTCACAGCAAGGTGACGGGCTTTTTGAACTAACGGGCGAGAAAGTAACTTACGCCTGCTGATTCATCAGTTCATTAAAGGAAGTGGCTTTCTCGGTCACTTTAGCTTTTTCAAGAACCGCCTCAACAGCCTGCTCTTCAAGAGCAACGTTACGCATATTGTCCATCAGTTCTTTATTTTTGCTGTAGAACTCGACCACTTCTTTCGGATCTTCGTAAGCAGACGCCATCTCTTCGATCAGGCCTTTTACACGCTCTTCGTCAGCTTTCAGCTCGTGGGTGCGAATGACTTCACCCAGCAGCAGACCAACAACTACACGGCGTTTCGCCTGTTCTTCGAACAGCTCACGCGGCAGTTCCAGAGCCTGTTTCTCGTTACCGCCAAAACGCTGTGCAGCCTGACGACGCAGAACGTCGATTTCGCTATCGATCAGCGCGGCCGGTACGTCGATTTCATTGGCTTTTACCAGACCGTCGATTGCCTGAGACTTAATGCGGTTACGCACTGCGCCTTTCAGCTCGCGTTCCATATTTTTACGTACTTCGGTACGCAGGCCAGCGATAGAACCATCTTCAACGCCGAAACGCTTGATGAACTCTTCGGTCAGCTCCGGCAGTTCACGCTCTTCAACCTTTTTCAGATTGATAACGAATTTCGCCGCTTTCCCTTTCAGGTTTTCAGCGTGATAGTCTTCCGGGAAGGTTACGTCGATGGTGAACTCTTCGCCTGCTTTGTGGCCTTTAATACCGTCTTCAAAGCCTGGGATCATACGACCCTGACCCATTGCCAGTACGAAATCAGTCGCTTTACCACCTTCGAACTCTTCACCATCAACAGAGCCGGTGAAATCGATAGTCACGCGATCTTCAGCATCGGCGGCGCCATCTTTGTCTTTCCAGGTTGCCTGCTGTTTACGCAGCGTATCCAGCATGGTGTCAACGTCAGCGTCTGTGACTTCAACAACCGGTTTTTCAACTTCAATGGTGTCCAGCGCTTTCAGTTCAACTTCCGGATAAACTTCAAACTCGACAGAGTAGGTAAAGTCTTCACCCAGTTTGTATTCGCCCGGAACATAGTTCGGTGCGCCTGCCGGGTTAATTTTTTCCTGGATGATCGCATCAATAAAGTTGCGGCTCATCAGGTCGCCCAGCACGTCCTGGCGAACTGACGCGCCATAACGCTGAGCAACGACATTCATCGGTACTTTGCCCTTACGGAAACCGTCAATGCGAACTTTTTTCGCTACGTTGACCAGCTCGCTCTTCACAGCGGTCTCGATGCTGTCAGCAGCGATTGTAATCGTTACACGGCGCCCAAGGCCCTGAGTGGTTTCAACTGAAACTTGCATCTTGTTACCTCAAAAAATCACAGTGCTCGGTCAACTCTCTACTCTGCTCAGCAAACCTTTTTGCTGTACAGAACCGGGATGTTCTCTCAAATCAGATATACATTCCCTGTCGTCAGAATCATCCCGAAGACATTCCGAAAAATAAGACGCAGCATTATAGCGGCATCACAGATATGAGTCGAGGACGGGAATTTAGGATTGCTGCGCCATCTTTCACACTTCTGCAGCAATTTTGCGCTAAAAGCCCGCTTACTTGCTCAAAATTCAGACAAAACAAAACGGCCCGCAGGCCGTTTTAACATAATCTCTATGCAACATACTGGAAAAGTTCGGGCAGTTGCAACTCAGTTTTAAGCAATACTTCCGGCACCACGGCACGGCGGTGAGGCGAAAAGGGTATCCTGCAGCCCTTCCCACTCCTTGAGGGTATAGGTATGTAACGCAAGTGCATGAACCGTTGAGGCTAACTCATCTGTCAACGTGCCATAAATCATGCGATGACGATTGAGAAAACGCTCACCAGCAAAGCGATCGCTTACTAACACCACTTTGAAATGGCTCTCCGAACCAGCCGGAACATTGTGGCGATAGCTCTCATCAACAACCTCAAGAAACGCAGGTGCAAACTCGGCCTTTAATTTTGCTTCAATTTGTTCACGCATCATCATACTACGCCTCCGACAACGCTGAGATGCCAGCCATCCCTTTAAATATTAGCCGCTTTTACCGACTCCATAACAATAAAACAACAAAAATTTAGTGTTCGTCCATTTTTGTTCCTGAAGGGGATAAACTTTGCGAAAAACTCCCTATTTTTTGCCATGAAAGGGCAATTATGATGTTTAGATTGTCGAGAAAAAGCACAAGACGATGAATTTACATGCGTTAACCACTTCCCCTTCATCATGGCAATGTTATGATGGCGGGAATTTTTCCATCCAGGTTTACGATCCATTGAGAGCCCGAAAATGTTAAAAAAACTTCTCTTCCCGTTGGTCGCTTTATTTATGCTGGCGGGCTGCGCTACTCCGCCATCGACAATTGATGTTTCACCCAAGATCACCCTGCCCCAGCAGGATCCAAGCCTGATGGGCGTGACCGTGAGCATCACTGGTGCCGATCAGCGTCCGGATCAGGCTCTGGCGAAAGTAACGCGTGATAATCAGCTTGTTACCTTAACCGCTTCTCGCGATCTGCGTTTCCTGTTGCAAGAAGTACTGGAAAAACAGATGACCGCGCGTGGTTATATGATCGGGCCAAACGGTGCCGTGAATCTGCAGATTATTGTTAATCAGCTTTATGCCGATGTTTCTCAGGGCAACGTGCGTTATAACATCGCTACCAAAGCAGATATCGCAATTATCGCCACCGCAGCAAATGGCAATAAAATGACCAAAAACTACCGCGCCAGCTATAACGTAGAAGGCGCCTTCCAGGCGACGAACGAAAAAATTGCCAATGCGGTTAACAGCGTATTGACTGATACCATCGCGGATATGTCTCAGGACACCAGCATCCACGATTTCATTAAGCAAAACGCCCGATAATCCAAAAGCTGGCCTGGCAAAGCCCGGCCAGCACCTTACCTATGTCCACACATTATTTACGCATATTCACGCAACCTAAATCAGCCATACTGCTGATCCTCGGCTTTGCTTCGGGTTTACCTCTCGCGCTGACCAATAGCACCCTGCAAGCCTGGATCACCGTGGCAGATATTGATGTCAAAACCATTGGCTTCTTTTCACTGGTCGGCCAGGCCTACGTCTTTAAGTTTTTATGGTCACCGGCAATGGACCGCTACACCCCCTCTTTTTTAGGGCGTCGACGCGGCTGGCTGCTGCTGACACAAATCGCTCTGCTGATCGCTATCGCAGGGATGGGGTTTCTCCAGCCGGCAACGGATCTGCGTTGGATGGCGGCGCTGGCGGTGCTCATCGCCTTCTGCTCTGCCTCACAAGATATTGTCTTTGACGCCTGGAAGACTGACGTTCTGCCTGTCGAAGAGCGGGGTGCCGGTGCAGCCATCAGCGTGCTCGGTTATCGTATTGGTATGCTGGTTTCCGGTGGCTTAGCGTTATGGCTGGCGGATCGCTGGCTGGGCTGGCAAGGAATGTACTGGCTAATGGCTGCGCTGATGATTCCCTGCATTATTGCCACGCTGCTTGCGCCGGAGCCTGCAGATGTTATTCCCGCCCCCAGATCGCTGGAGGAGGCCGTAGTCGCTCCGCTGCGCGATTTCTTCGGTCGCAATAACGCCTGGCTGATGCTGCTATTAATAGTGCTCTATAAACTGGGCGACGCTTTCGCCGTCAGTCTGACGACGCTATTCCTCATTCGCGGTGTCGGTTTCGACGCCGGCGAGGTGGGTATGGTGAATAAAAGCCTGGGCCTTATCGCTACGATTGTCGGAGCTTTGTGGGGCGGCGTGTTGATGCAGCGGCTCACACTATTTCGCGCCCTGCTCATTTTTGGCGTGTTACAGGCGGTTTCTAATGCCGGCTATTGGGTTCTGTCGATAACCGATAAAAATATCATCTCCATGGGCGCGGCGGTATTTTTTGAAAATCTCTGCGGCGGCATGGGCACGGCAGCCTTTGTTGCGCTTTTGATGACGCTATGCAATAAATCCTTCTCTGCAACACAATTTGCCCTGCTTTCAGCGCTTTCAGCAGTTGGCCGCGTCTATGTCGGGCCGCTGGCAGGTTGGTTTGTTTCCAGCTACGACTGGCCCACCTTCTATCTTTTCTCCATCTTTGTCGCGCTACCTGGGCTGTTTCTTCTGCTTTTATGCAAGAAAACACTGGCATTCACCCAGCAAACCGAAAGCTTTATGCCGCGCACTGAGTTTGCCGGTGCTTATCGGTTGGCGTTGCGTATCCTTGCTGCGGGCAGCCTTCTTCTTACTATGGGGTTACTGGTACTGCTAAGTAACTCTCTCGGTATGACACAATGGACGATTGTCAGTGGATTGATAGAGTGGGGAGCACTATTCGCGATGGCGGGCATCGTCTACGGAGGATTACTGGATCTGCTGGCCTTGCGCAAAACACGGTTGTTATAGAGGGCGCCTGCCGCTGCTGACTATTTATTCCTCGCAACGGATAAATATGCCTAAATTATCGCCAGTTTGTGCGCTATATTTCAATTTTCGCCACAGCGAAAATATTAATTAAAAAAATATTTCCACCACAAAATCACCTTAATCAGCAAACAGTAGCCGTCAAGTAATTCACAATCGTTATTATTATGCTCAATAATTAAGCGTAGAATAAAAATAAGGCAAACAGGCAAATTTTATTTAACGGCGAAATTTTCTTAATTAATTTGTGCGATATAGATTTGCGGCTACGCTTTAACAGTTTAGTGCAGTTATTAATTATTGGGTTTCATATTAGTTCCAATAATGTGCGCTAGTTGAGGGTTAATTGTTAACTAAATGTTTATTTATTTATTTGGTTATACCAATTTACCTTCATACGCTATAGCAATGTAGTCTTTTCGTTATAATCTCACTCTCTGGCTGAGCGAATGCCCGATTTTACAGTTTGTTGCATTCTGTGTGACATATGCGGCAGAACCCGGTAACACCTTACTGACACAGTGCCAATCATGTTTACAGTAACGTAACCTTTCCGTAAAATGCCCGCACACTTTAAGCGCCACCAGATCCCGTGGAATTGAGGTCGTTAAATGAGACTCAGGAAATACAATAAAAGTTTGGGATGGTTGTCATTAATCGCAGGTACAGTTTTACTTAGTGGATGCGATTCTGCACTTCTTGACCCCAAAGGAGAGATTGGACTGGAGCAACGTTCTTTGATACTGACGGCTTTTGGCCTGATGTTGATTGTCGTTATTCCCGCCATCTTGATGGCAATTGGTTTTGCCTGGAAGTATCGTGCAAGCAATAAAGATGCAAAGTATAGCCCTAACTGGTCACACTCTAATAAAGTAGAGGCTGTGGTCTGGACAGTGCCAATTCTCATCATCCTGTTCCTTGCTGTACTTACCTGGAAAACTACCCACTCGCTCGAACCGAGCAGACCGCTTGTTCATGATGAAAAACCAGTCACCATTGAAGTGGTCGCCATGGATTGGAAATGGTTCTTTATCTACCCGGAACAGGGCATTGCTACCGTGAATGAAATCGCCTTCCCGGCGAACACTCCGGTAGAGTTCAAAGTGACCTCCAACTCCGTAATGAACTCGTTCTTTATCCCGCGTCTGGGCAGCCAGATCTATGCAATGGCGGGTATGCAGACCAATCTGCATCTCATCGCCAACGAAGCCGGCACGTATGATGGCATCTCTGCCAGCTACAGTGGCCCAGGCTTCTCCGGTATGAAGTTTAAAGCTATTGCCACACCAGACCGCGCTGCATTCGACCAATGGGTCGCTAAGGTGAAACAATCTTCGAACACCATGTCTGACATGGATATGTACGAAAAAGTTGCCGCCCCGAGCGAATACAATAAGGTTGAATACTTCTCCAGCGTGAAACCCAATTTGTTTAAAGACGTTATCAACAAATTTATGGGCCACGGTATGAGCATGGACATGACCCAACCTGAAGGCGAGCATAGCAAGCACGATGGGATGGAAGGCATGGACATGAGTCACGCGGAAACCTCTCACTAAGGGGTCGAGGAAGAAAACGATGTTCGGAAAACTTACACTGGATTCAGTGCCGTACCATGAACCTATTATCATGGTTACGATCGCTGCAATTATCGTCGGGGGACTGGCGGTAGTGGCACTGATTACTTACTTCGGTAAGTGGTCATGGCTATGGAATGAATGGTTAACCTCCGTTGACCACAAACGTCTTGGCATCATGTATGTCCTCGTTGCGGTTGTTATGCTGCTGCGTGGTTTTGCTGACGCCGTGATGATGCGTAGCCAGCAGGCGCTGGCCTCCGCAGGTGAAGCGGGCTTCCTGCCGCCTCACCACTATGATCAGGTCTTCACCGCTCACGGCGTGATCATGATCTTCTTCGTGGCGATGCCGTTTGTTATCGGTCTGATGAACCTGGTGGTTCCACTGCAGATCGGCGCACGCGACGTTGCGTTCCCGTTCCTGAACAACCTGAGCTTCTGGTTCACGGTTGTGGGCGTGATTCTGGTTAACATCTCTCTGGGCGTAGGTGAATTCGCACAGACTGGTTGGCTGGCTTACCCACCGCTATCGGGGATTGAATATAGCCCTGGTGTCGGGGTCGACTACTGGATCTGGAGTCTCCAGCTATCCGGTATCGGTACGACGCTAACCGGTATCAACTTCTTCGTCACCATTATGAAGATGCGCGCGCCGGGCATGACCATGTTCAAAATGCCGGTCTTCACCTGGGCGTCTCTGTGCGCCAACGTGTTGATTATCGTTTCGTTCCCAATTCTGACTGTCACCATCGCATTGCTGACCCTGGACCGCTATCTGGGCACCCATTTCTTTACCAACGATATGGGTGGCAACATGATGATGTACATCAACCTGATTTGGGCATGGGGTCATCCGGAAGTGTACATTCTGGTGCTGCCGGTTTTCGGTGTCTTCTCCGAAATCGCCGCGACCTTCTCGCGTAAACGCCTGTTTGGTTACACCTCGCTGGTGTGGGCGACCGTGTGTATTACCGTGCTGTCGTTCATCGTTTGGTTGCACCACTTCTTTACTATGGGTGCGGGCGCAAACGTAAACGCCTTCTTCGGTATTGCCACCATGATTATCGCTATCCCGACCGGGGTGAAGATCTTCAACTGGCTGTTTACCATGTACCAGGGCCGTATTGTGTTCCACTCGGCAATGCTGTGGACCATTGGCTTTATCGTCACCTTCTCTGTAGGTGGGATGACCGGCGTACTGCTGGCTGTACCGGGCGCGGACTTTGTGCTGCACAACAGTCTGTTCCTGATTGCGCACTTCCATAACGTTATCATCGGCGGTGTGGTATTTGGCTGCTTCGCAGGTTTGACCTACTGGTGGCCAAAAGCCTTTGGTTTCACGCTTAATGAAACCTGGGGTAAACGCGCGTTCTGGTTCTGGATTATCGGCTTCTTCGTGGCATTTATGCCGCTGTACGCGCTGGGCTTTATGGGTATGACCCGTCGCCTGAGCCAGCAAATCGATCCGCAGTTCCATAGCATGCTGATGATTGCAGCTTGCGGCGCGGTGTTGATTGCTATCGGTATCCTTTGCCTGCTGATTCAGATTTACGTTTCTATTCGCGACCGCGATCAAAACCGTGACCTGACCGGCGACCCATGGGGTGCTCGTACTCTGGAGTGGTCAACCTCCTCTCCACCGCCATTCTACAACTTCGCCATTGTTCCTCATGTTCACGAGCGCGATGCGTTCTGGGAAATGAAAGAGAAAGGTGAGGCGTACAAAAAGCCTGCGCATTATGAAGAGATTCATATGCCGAAAAACAGCGGTGCCGGTATTGTTATCGCCGCCTTTGCAACGGTATTTGGTTTCGCCATGATCTGGCATATCTGGTGGATGGCGATCGTTGGTTTCGCTGGCATCGTGATTAGCTGGATCGTGAAGAGCTTCGACGAGGACGTGGATTACTACGTACCGGTTGCAGAAATCGAGAAACTGGAAAACCAGCATTTCGATGAGATCACTAAAGCAGGGCTGAAAAATGGCAACTGATACTCTGACGAACGCGCACGCCCACGCGCACGAACACGGGCACCATGACGCAGGGCCGAATAAGGTATTCGGCTTCTGGATCTACCTGATGAGCGACTTGATTCTGTTCTCTTGTCTGTTCGCAACCTATGCCGTTCTGGTGAACGGCACAGCGGGCGGCCCGACCGGTAAGGACATTTTCGAACTGCCGTTCGTGTTGGTAGAAACGTTCTTGCTGTTGTTCAGCTCCATTACCTACGGCATGGCGGCAATCGCCATGTACAAAAACAACAAGAGCCAGGTAATTTCATGGCTGGCTCTGACCTGGTTGTTTGGCGCCGGGTTTATCGGAATGGAAGTGTATGAATTCCATCATCTGATTGTTGAAGGTATGGGCCCGGATCGCAGCGGCTTCCTGTCAGCATTCTTTGCGCTGGTCGGGACTCACGGTCTGCACGTCACCTCTGGCCTCATCTGGATGGCCGTGTTGATGTTCCAGATCTCTCGTCGCGGTCTGACTAACACCAACCGTACCCGCATCATGTGCCTGAGCCTGTTCTGGCACTTCCTGGATGTGGTATGGATCTGTGTGTTCTCTGTTGTTTATCTGATGGGGGCGATGTAATGAGTCATTCAACCGATCACGGCGCTTCCCACGGTAGCGTTAAAACCTACTTAATTGGTTTTATCCTGTCGATCATCCTGACGGTGATTCCGTTCTGGATGGTGATGAACGGTTCTGCTTCTCATGTGGCTATTGTGGGCACCGTTATGGTAACCGCAGTAGTGCAGATTCTGGTGCATCTGGTTTGCTTCCTGCACATGAACACCAAGTCTGATGAAGGATGGAACCTTACAGCCTTTGTCTTTACTGCACTCATCATTGCGATTTTAGTCGTCGGTTCACTGTGGATTATGTGGAACCTCAACTACAACATGATGGTTCGATAAGAGCGGCGAGTATGTTTAAGCAATACCTGCAAGTAACGAAACCGGGCATTATTTTTGGCAATCTGATCTCCGTGATTGGGGGGTTCCTGTTGGCTTCTAAAGGCCACATCGATTATCCCCTGTTCCTCTGCACGCTGATTGGCGTGTCTTTGGTGGTCGCCTCTGGTTGTGTGTTTAACAACTACATCGATCGTGACATCGATAAAAAGATGGAGCGCACGAAAAACCGGGTGCTGGTCAGAGGGCTGATCTCGCCAAAAGTCTCGCTGGTGTACGCCACTTTGCTGGGTATTGCTGGCTTTATGCTGCTGTGGTTTGGCGCCAATCCGCTGGCCTGCTGGCTGGCGGTGATGGGGTTCGTCGTCTATGTGGGCGTTTATAGCCTGTATATGAAACGCCACTCTGTTTACGGCACGCTGATTGGCTCACTCTCCGGCGCTGCGCCGCCGGTGATTGGCTACTGCGCGGTCACTAACGAGTTCGACAGCGGTGCTGCAATTCTGCTGGCGATCTTCAGTTTGTGGCAAATGCCCCACTCCTATGCCATCGCGATTTTCCGCTTTAAGGATTATCAGGCGGCAAATATACCGGTATTGCCGGTGGTGAAGGGCATCTCCGTAGCGAAAAACCATATCACGCTCTATATCATCGCCTTTGCAGTAGCAACGCTGATGCTCTCGCTGGGTGGCTATGCCGGGTATAAATACCTGATAGTAGCCGCCGCTGTGAGCGTCTGGTGGTTGGGCATGGCGCTGCGTGGTTATAAGGCTGAAAACGACAAGGTGTGGGCGCGCAAGCTGTTCGTCTTCTCTATTGTCGCCATCACCTCGCTGAGCGTCATGATGTCGGTAGACTTTATGGTGCCAGATTCCCATAGCCTGCTGACTTACGTCTGGTAAGCTGACCACATCATAAAAGGGTGCTACGGCACCCTTTTTTTTATACTGCTGCTCCCCTTTTTGCGGGTAATATTTGTTAATTAAGCTGTTATTTACCCTGCCCTGCCCCCGCACTACACTATGTCCGGTTTTTAAATTGAGGTGGTAATGAACGATTATAAAATGACGCCAGGCGAGTTGCGCGCTACCTGGGGTTTAGGGGCGGTATTTTCACTGCGCATGCTTGGCATGTTTATGGTCCTGCCCGTTCTGACCACTTACGGAATGGCATTACAAGGAGCCAGCGAGGCATTGATTGGTCTCGCCATCGGCATTTATGGTCTGGCGCAGGCCGTATTTCAAATCCCTTTTGGACTGCTTTCCGATCGCATTGGCCGTAAGCCGCTTATCATCGGCGGGCTGGTGATTTTTGTCGCCGGTAGTGTGATTGCCGCACTCTCTGATTCTGTCTGGGGTATTATTTTAGGCCGCGCCCTGCAAGGCTCCGGCGCTATTGCTGCCGCTGTGATGGCGCTGCTTTCTGACCTAACGCGTGAGCAAAACCGCACCAAAGCGATGGCCTTTATTGGTGTTAGTTTCGGCGTCACTTTTGCCATTGCTATGGTGCTCGGGCCAATCATTACGCATCAATTTGGCTTGCACGCGCTGTTCTGGATGATCGCCGCTCTCGCGCTGGCGGGGATCTTATTAACACTATGGGTGGTGCCAGAAAGCCACAACCATGTGCTTAATCGTGAATCAGGGATGGTAAAAGGCTGCTTTAGTCAGGTGCTGGCCAATCCAAAATTGCTGAAGCTCAATTTCGGCATTATGTGCCTGCATATTTTGCTGATGTCGACTTTCGTTGCGCTACCGGGTCAGCTTGAGGCTGCGGGTTTTCCTGCTGCCGGGCACTGGAAAATCTACCTGGTAACCATGCTGGTTTCCTTCGTCTCGGTCGTCCCATTTATCATTTACGCAGAAGTGAAACGTCGGATGAAACGTGTTTTCGTCCTCTGTGTGCTGCTGCTGGTCATTGCGGAAATTGTTCTGTGGGGGGCAGGGCCACACTTCTGGGAAATTACTTTCGGCGTACAGATTTTCTTCCTCGCTTTTAATTTGATGGAAGCGCTGCTGCCATCCCTCATCTCAAAAGAGGCGCCCGCAGGTTATAAAGGTACAGCGATGGGGATTTACTCCACCAGCCAGTTCCTGGGGGTGGCGATTGGCGGCTCACTTGGCGGTTGGATAGATGGTCTGTTCGACTCACAAACGGTGTTTCTGGCGGGCGCGCTACTGGCAATGATCTGGTTGTTTGTTGCTGGCACCATGCAGGAGCCACCTTATGTTAGCAGTCTGCGTATCGCAATTCCTGAAGATGTCACCATTGATAGCGCATTACAACAGCGTCTGATGGCGACAGAGGGGGTAACTGAAGCGCTGGTTGTCCCTGAAGAGCACAGCGTTTATGTGAAGATCGACAGCAAACGGACGAACCGTTTTGAGGTTGAACAGGTGGTTCAGGCGGCATAACGCAGAAATTGGCCCGGAACGCGGCGCATTGCCGGGCCTGACTGATTAATCCCGGAAATTTTTAAACTGGAAAGGCTGACCAAGATTGCCGCCGCGCACCAGCGCCATTACCGATTGCAGATCATCACGGGATTTACCGGTCACTCGGATCTCTTCCCCCTGAATCTGTGCCTGCACCTTCAGCTTACTGTCTTTGATTAACTTGATAATTTTCTTCGCCGTCGCGCTCTCAATGCCCTGTTTCAGTTTGGCATCGACATACCAGGTTTTACCGCTGTGAACGAACTCTTCCGGCACCTCGAGAGAGCTGCCTTCAATACCACGTTTCAGCAGCTTAGCGCGCAAAATATCCAGCAGCTGATTTACCTGGAAATCAGATTCACTGAGCACCTTAATTGTCTGATTTTTTTCATTCAACTCAAACGTGGCTTCTACGTCACGAAAATCGAAACGAGTCGCCAGTTCACGGGTCGCATTTTCGATTCCATTTTGTACTTCCCGGAGATCGACCTCGGAAACAATATCGAAAGATGGCATCTTTTTTCTCCCTCTGTTTATGTTGCGATGCATAATACCCACAACGATACATAACTCAACTTGTAATACTGTCGCAGTAGCAGGTGAGGAGGAATAATGAAAATTACCGTTTTGGGATGCGGTGCTATCGGGCAGCTGTGGTTAACGGCGTTATGTAAACATGGACATGAAGTACAGGGTTGGTTACGCGTTCCGCAGCCTTTTTGCAGTGTGAACCTTGTGGAAGAAGACGGCAGCATTTTTAACGAATCTCTGACTGCCAACGATCCGGAGTTTCTTGCCAGCAGTGATTTACTGCTGGTCACGCTTAAAGCCTGGCAGGTATCCGATGCGGTAAAAAGCCTGGCGGCAATGCTGCCTCACACCACACCTATCTTGTTGATTCACAATGGAATGGGCACTATTGAAGAGCTAAGAGCATTGCCAAACCCGTTACTCATGGGGATCACGACTCATGCGGCCCGCCGCGATGGCAATGTCATTATACATGCCGCAAGCGGCACAACACACATTGGCCCTGCGCGCCAGCAGGACGGTGATTTCAGCTTTCTGGCAGACAGCCTGCAAGAGGTGCTCCCGGATGTCGCATGGCATAACAATATTCGCCCAGCGTTGTGGCGCAAGCTGGCGGTTAATTGTGCGATAAACCCGCTAACCGCACTCAGGGAGTGTAAAAATGGTGATTTGCTGCAATTGCCGCAAGAGGTTGCGCAGATTACCTATGAAGTCGCGGCGGTGATTGAGCGCGAGGGTCATCATATTTCGCCCGAGGATCTGCTAGATTATGTTAACCAGGTCATTGTAAATACGGCGGATAACTTCTCGTCGATGTTGCAAGATGTGCGCGCTTTGCGCCATACCGAGTGCGACTATATTACTGGTTACCTGCTCAAACGCGCCAGGGTGCATGGCATTGCCGTACCGGAAAACGCCCGCTTGTATGAAATGATGAAACGTAAGGAGAGTGAGTATGAGCGCATCGGCTCTGATTTGTCTCGCCCCTGGGAGTGAAGAGATCGAAGCAGTCACCACTATCGATCTACTGGTACGTGGAGGTATTGCCGTCACCACTGCCAGCGTTGCCAGCGATGGCGACCTGGCTATCACCTGTTCCCGGGGGGTAAAATTGTTGGCGGATGCACCGCTGGTTGCCGTGGCAGACGGTGACTACGATGTGATTGTGCTCCCCGGAGGGCTTAAAGGCGCGGAGTGCTTTCGTGATAACCCGTTGCTGGTGGAAACCGTGCGGCAATTTCATCTCTCTGGACGCATTGTTGCGGCAATCTGTGCTGCTGCCGGTACGGTATTAGTTCCGCATGAGATCTTCCCCATCGGCAATATGACGGGTTTTCCCGGGCTGAAAGAGACTATTCCCGCCGAGCAGTGGCAGGATAAGCGTGTCGTCTGGGATGCTCGCGTTAAGTTGTTAACCAGCCAGGGGCCAGGAACAGCGATAGATTTTGGCCTGAAGATTATCGATCTGCTGGTAGGTCGGGAGAAAGCCCACGAAGTGGCGTCGCAACTCGTGATTGCCACCGGGATTTATAACTATTACGAAGGGTAATCGATCAATGCCGGGCGGCGCTGTGAGCTAAGCCACCCGGCAAAGGCTTGTTGCTTACGGACGATAAACCTTCACATTGGTAAAGCCCTGCTCACGCAGATAGAGCGCCTGCAGGCGGCTCATCACCCCACGCTCACACCACAATAACCAGGTTTTACTCTGATCCAGATCGCCGAATTTAGTGCTCAACTTATAGAATGGCAGAGAGACCACGTCGACACCCTCCAGTTTCAGGGGCTTGTCCTCTTGCTCATCAATCGAACGGATATCGAGTATCACATCGTTCGGGCCGAAACCATTGACTGTTTCAACCTCCGCGACCTCTTCCTGCGTCTGTTTGGCAATCTCACGGATATCGATGTTTGTTGCTTCAGCCACCACTTGATCAAGAATGGCGAAATCAAAATTCTCTTCTTCCGCTTCAATCTTCGCTTTTACCGCTTTCACCGTCGGACTTTTTGAGATCACGCCGCAATACTCTGGCATGGTGCGCGCAAAATCCTCAGTGCCGATTTCACGCGCCAGGTCAATAATATGCTCTTTATCATAAGAGATGAGCGGGCGCAGAATCAGCGTGTCGGAGACATTATCAATCAGACGTAAATTGGTGAGTGTCTGGCTCGATACCTGCCCCAGTGCTTCACCGGTAACCAGCGCCTGTACCCCATAGCGCTCCGCCACTTTCGATGCCGCCCGTACCATCATACGTTTCAGCACCACGCCCATCTGACCATCTTCTACTTTTTCGAGGATCTCACCCACCACCGGTTCAAAGTTAATGGCCACAAAACGCACCCGGTGCGAGCTACCAAAGCGATTCCACAAGTAGTGAGCGACCTGGCGAACGCCGATTTCATGGGCTGCGCCGCCAAGATTAAAGAAGCAGTAATGCACGCGACAGCCGCGACGCATCAACATATAGCTGGAGACACCAGAGTCGAAGCCACCAGAGATCAACGACAGGACATCTTCCTGCGTGCCGATCGGGAAGCCGCCAATGCCTTCGTAACGGCCCTTCACCAATAACAGACGATCGTCTTCGATCTCCAGATTAACGGTGACGTCCGGATGCGTCAGCTTCACACGCGCAGACTCAATATGTTGATTCAGACCACCGCCGACATAGCGTTCCACCTCAATGGAGCTGAATTCATGTTTGCCGCGACGTTTTACGCGCACACAAAAGGTTTTCCCTTCCAGCTGATCGCGGTACTGTACTAATGCCTTCTCAAAAATATCGTGTAGAGAGGTGAAAGGTACATCCTCCACCTCCAGAATATGGTGAATACCCGGAATACGGGTGAGTGCGTCGCGAATAGTCAGACGCTGGTTTTCATCTTTGGCGCGAACCTCAATATGATCCCAGTGGCGAACCACTGCGAGGCTCTCGTCATACTGCTTTAAAACATTACGAATGTTCCCGGTAAGAATTTTAATGAAGCGCAAGCGCACAGATTGACTCTTGATGGTGATTTCCGGAAACAATTTAATGATAAACTTCATGGCGGCAATGGTTCGTTGGCAAGCCAGGCAAGGCCTGTAGAGGGAAAAAATACAGCAGCCCATACCTGCGGCTGCATCCAGGCGCGCAAGTATACCACCATCGCGGAAAACCTGCGCACTTTGCATGACCATCGCGCGCTATTTGCTAAGCTTCGCAACTTCGCTACCATAATGTTGCTGAAATAATACAAGAGCCAGACATTCACTATGCCAAAGAAAAATGACGCACCGGCCAGTTTTGAAACTGCCCTGAGCGAGCTGGAACAGATTGTCACTCGTCTTGAAAGCGGCGATCTTCCGCTGGAAGAGGCGCTTAACGAATTCGAACGCGGTGTGCAACTGGCGCGCCAGGGGCAAGTAAAACTCCAGCAGGCGGAACAACGTGTGCAAATTTTGTTGTCCGATAATGAAGAGGCCCCGCTGACACCTTTCACACCGGACGCCGAGTAAAATGGATTTCAGCCAACAGTTACAGGCCTGTGTTGAGCAGGCCAATCAGGCGCTGCGACGTTTTATGGCTCCTCTGCCCTTTCAGAACACTCCTCTGGTTGAGGCCATGCACTACGGCGCATTATTAGGCGGTAAACGTCTGCGCCCATTTCTGGTTTACGCCACCGGCGGCATGTTCGGCATTAGCCAACAAACGCTGGATGCGCCTGCCGCAGCGGTAGAGTGCATACACGCCTATTCGCTGATGCATGATGATTTACCGGCTATGGATGATGACGATTTACGCCGTGGTTTGCCGACCTGCCATATTAAATTTGGCGAAGCCAGCGCTATTCTTGCGGGTGATGCCCTACAGACACTGGCCTTTTCGATCCTGGCTGATGCACCGATGGTTGAAGTCAGTGCACGGGATCGCCTGGCATTAGTATCTGAACTGGCGATGGCCAGCGGCGTTGCCGGCATGTGCGGTGGTCAGGCGCTCGATTTAGCGGCGGAAGGCAAACAGATATCGCTGGACGCGCTGGAACAGATCCATCGTCATAAAACTGGCGCGTTGATCCGTGCAGCGGTAAGAATGGGGGCACTGAGTGCTGGCGACAGAGGGCGGGAAGCCTTGCCAGTGCTCGATCGTTATGCGGAAAATATCGGCCTGGCTTTCCAGGTTCAGGATGACATCCTTGATGTTGTCGGCGATACTGCGACTCTTGGCAAACGCCAGGGCGCTGACCAACAATTAGGTAAAAGCACCTATCCCGCATTACTGGGTCTTGAGCAAGCCCAAATAAAAGCCCGCGCTCTGATCGACGATGCCCGCCATGCTTTGAGCCTGCTGGCGGCACAGTCTCTGGACACAACGGCACTGGAAGCACTGGCGAACTATATAATCCAGCGTGATAAATAAACGACATACCGAATGAGTTGCTGATGAGTTTTGATATAGCCAAATACCCGACGCTGGCGCTGGTTGATACCACGCAAGAGTTGCGCCTGCTGCCGAAAGAGAGCCTGCCGAAGCTATGCGACGAGTTGCGTCGCTACCTTCTCGATAGCGTCAGCCGTTCTAGCGGGCACTTTGCCTCCGGGCTTGGCACGATTGAGCTAACCGTTGCGCTACACTACGTCTACAACACGCCATTTGATCGCTTGATCTGGGACGTCGGTCACCAGGCGTACCCGCATAAAATTCTCACCGGGCGTCGCGATAAAATTGGCACGATTCGTCAGAAAAACGGCCTGCATCCTTTCCCCTGGCGGGGTGAAAGTGAATATGACGTGCTAAGCGTCGGTCACTCCTCCACCTCAATCAGCGCCGGTATTGGTATTGCCGTTGCGGCTGAAAAAGAGGGTAAACAGCGCCGCACCGTTTGTGTGATTGGCGATGGCGCCATTACGGCAGGCATGGCCTTCGAAGCCATGAACCACGCCGGAGATATTCGCCCAGATATGCTGGTAGTGCTTAATGACAACGAAATGTCGATCTCTGAGAACGTCGGTGCACTAAATAATCATCTGGCGCAGTTGCTTTCCGGTAAGCTCTATTCAACATTGCGCGAGGGCGGTAAGAAAGTGCTCTCTGGCGTACCGCCGATCAAAGAGCTTATCAAACGCACCGAAGAGCATATCAAAGGCATGGTGGTACCGGGTACGCTGTTTGAAGAGCTGGGGTTTAACTATATTGGCCCGGTAGACGGTCATGATGTACTGGGGCTGGTACAAACGCTGCGCAATATGCGTTTTTTAAAAGGCCCACAGTTCCTGCATATTATGACGAAAAAGGGCCGGGGCTATGAACCGGCAGAAAAAGATCCCATCACTTTCCATGCGGTACCAAAATTCGATCCTACCAGCGGCACATTGCCGAAAAGCAGCGGTGGTTTGCCGAGCTATTCGAAGATTTTTGGTGACTGGCTATGCGAAACTGCCGCCAAAGATGAGAAGCTGATGGCGATCACTCCGGCGATGCGTGAAGGTTCGGGCATGGTCGAGTTTTCGCGCAAATATCCGACGCAATACTTTGATGTCGCCATTGCGGAACAGCATGCCGTCACTTTTGCCGCAGGGCTGGCAATAGGCGGCTACAAACCAGTCGTCGCTATCTACTCCACCTTCCTGCAGCGCGCATACGATCAGGTGATTCATGATGTCGCCATCCAAAAGCTGCCAGTGCTGTTTGCTATCGATCGCGCCGGGATCGTCGGTGCCGATGGGCAGACGCACCAGGGCGCCTTTGATATCTCATTCCTGCGCTGCATTCCGGATATGGTCATCATGACGCCCAGCGATGAAAACGAGTGTCGCCAGATGTTGTTTACTGGTTATCACTACAGCGAAGGCCCGAGCGCCGTGCGCTATCCGCGCGGAAGCGGGTTTGGCGTGCCGCTGCAACCGCTGGAGAAGCTGCCCATCGGCAAAGGGGTGGTAAAACGTCACGGCGAGAAGCTGGCGATCCTCAATTTCGGTACGTTGCTGCCGGAAGCGGCAAAAGTCGCCGAAGCGCTAAATGCTACGCTGATCGATATGCGTTTTGCCAAACCGCTGGATGAGGCTCTGATTCTGGAAGCCGCAGCGCAACACGATGCGCTGGTCACGCTGGAAGAGAACGCCATTATGGGCGGTGCAGGCAGTGGCGTGAATGAAGTGCTGATGTTCAACCGTAAGCCCGTGCCGGTACTCAACCTTGGCCTACCGGACTTCTTCATCCCACAGGGTACGCAAGACGAGGCTCGCGCTGAACTGGGTCTTGATGCCGCCGGTATCGAATCCCGGATTAAAGGCTGGCTCGCCTGATCCTCCCCTCTCCCTCCTGCTATGCTTAAACAAACATTACTCATAGCAGGAGTGAAACCATGCAATACAGCACGTTAGGAAAAAGCGATCTTAAGGTTTCCCGTCTTTGTCTTGGCTGCATGACTTTTGGCGAACCCGATCGGGGCAAACACGCCTGGACACTGCCAGAAGAGAGCAGCCGTCCGATCATCAAGCGCGCCCTGGAAGGGGGAATCAACTTTTTCGACACCGCAAACAGCTATTCAGATGGCAGCAGTGAAGAGATTGTTGGTCGTGCGTTGCGTGATTTTGCCCGCCGCGATGACGTCGTTATTGCAACCAAAGTCTACCACCAAACCGGAAACCTTACCGAAGGCCTCTCTCGGGCACAAATCTTGCGCTCCATTGATGACAGCCTGCAGCGGTTGGGTATGGAGTATGTCGATCTACTGCAAATCCACCGCTGGGATTACAACACACCGATCGAAGAGACACTTGAAGCCCTCAATGATGTGGTGAAAGCAGGTAAGGCTCGCTATATCGGTGCCTCTTCAATGCATGCGCATCAATTTGCCCAGGCGCTGGCATTACAGGATCAACACGGTTGGGCGCGCTTTATTACTATGCAGGATCACTACAATCTGATTTATCGTGAAGAGGAGCGTGAAATGCTGCCCCTCTGTTACAAAGAAGGTGTGGCGGTGATCCCATGGAGTCCGTTGGCGCGTGGTCGTTTGACGCGGCCATGGGGTGAAACTACCGCCCGGCTGGTATCCGATGAATTTGGCAAAACGCTTTATAGCGAAAGCGATGAGAATGATGCACAAATCGCGACAAGGCTTGCGGCGGTGGCTGAAGAGACAGGAGCATCCAGGGCGCAGGTGTCGCTGGCATGGCTGCTGAGTAAACCCGGCGTAGTTGCACCGATTATCGGTACATCTCGCGAAGAGCAACTGGAAGAGTTATTAGGTGCGGTAGATTTAACATTAAAACCAGAGCAGATTGCGGAACTGGAAACACCCTATAAGCAGCACCCGGTAGTGGGGTTTAAATGATCGCTCGTAATGTACTCCCTCTCTCAAACGGAGAGGGAGTAACGATGAAACCGACCATCAGGCCACTTATGGAGTGGAAAAGTGATCATATCCCTTCCAGTCAAGCTCTACCGGCTGCCCGTCACGGGTAAGATGCACCCCTTCGATATCGGCACTGACCTGCCCAATGCAGGTATAGGGGATGCCAAGGTGCCCGATTGCCACCTCCAGCGCGCCACGGTTTAGCTCCGGTATGGTGAAGCACAACTCATAATCTTCCCCACCGGCGAGCGCCCAGCGCAGCGCCAGCTCGGGTTGCACATGGCGACGAAACGCTTCGGAAACGGGCAGGGTATTAAGTTCAATGCGTGCACCGCAGCCACTCGCTTGCAGAATGTGGCCCAAATCGGAGATCAGGCCATCGGAGAGATCGATAGCAGCACTCGCCAGATTACGCAGCGCCTGCCCGAGCAGTACGCGTGGCGTGGGGCGCAGATGACGCTTAATCAGGTAATCAGCATCGGCGCGATCGTTGACCGCTAAACGCTGCTGCAAAATTGCCAGCCCGGCAGCACTGTCACCAGGCGTACCGGTGACATACAGCCAGTCGCCTGGTTTTGCGCCGGAACGTTTCATCGCACGGCCAACCGGCACATAGCCATGAATACCAAGCGTCATGGAGAGCGGGCCACGGGTCGTATCGCCGCCAATTAACTGCATATCGTAATAGCTAAGTTGCTCAAACAGGCTTTCGCTGAAGGCTTGCAGCCAGGGTTCATCAACATGCGGCAATGTCAGCGCCAGCGTTAGCCAGGCCGGATCGGCACCCATTGCCGCCAGATCGCTAAGATTAACCGCCAGCGCTTTATACGCCAGATCGGTCGGATCGATATCCGGAAGAAAGTGGACGCCCGCTACCAGCGTGTCGGTGCTGATGGCCAGTGTCTGTTTTTCGGGAACATTGAGCAACGCGCAGTCGTCGCCGATACCGGTTTCGACATCGCGGCGGGAGCTGCGAACGCGGTCAAAATAACGGGCAATCAGGGAAAATTCACCACATGCCATACGTTATGCCTCTGTAGAAAAAAGAAAAAGCCGGGACTGGCGTGCAATGCGCAGCGCCTGTCTCCGGCTTACGGATCACTTCTTGTTGGGGCGTATCGCAGGAGCGGCTTTATCAAGCACACCGTTAACAAATTTATGGCTATCTTCAGCACCAAAAGTTTTCGCCAATTCAATCGCTTCGTTAATTGCCACTTTATATGGCACATCACTACGTTTTGACAGCTCAAACAGTGCAATACGCAATACCGCTTTCTCAACCTGACCCAGTTCCTCTAACTGACGGGACAGGTACGGCTTCATTAAGCCATCGAGATATGCGCTATTAGTCGCCACCCCGGTCAACAGCTCACGGAAGTACAGAACATCAACATCTTTCATGTCCTGTTCCGCCAGGAACTGGTATTCAACATCGGCGATGTCGTTCTGGGACAACTGCCAGGAGTAAAGCGCCTGGACGGCACACTCACGGGCGCGGCGACGAGTAGCAGGTTTCACGGAATTCCCCTTACAAAAAAATCAGGCCTTAATGGCTTTCAATACATTAATCATTTCTAGCGCGGTCAGTGCGGCTTCCGCACCTTTGTTACCGGCTTTAGTACCCGCGCGTTCGATGGCCTGCTCAATGCTTTCAGTGGTGAGCACGCCAAAGGCGACCGGGATTTCGCTGGCTTGAGCGACATGCGCCAGCCCGTTGCTTGCACCACCGGCGACATATTCGAAGTGCGCGGTACCACCGCGAATCACCGTACCAAGCGCGATAATAGCGTCATATTTTTCGGTTTTCGCCAGCGCGCCTGCCGCCAGAGGCAGTTCATAGGCACCGGGTACCCACACGACAGTGATGTTTTCATCCTTTACCTGGCCAATACGCTTCAGGGCATCAATTGCACCTTCCAGCAGGCTGTCGTTGATGAAGTTGTTGAAACGCGCAATGGTGATGGCGACGCGAGCGTCCGGAGCAGCAACGTTTGCTTCAATAATATTCATATATATCCTTCACAGGTTCAGTTCGGACCCCCGCAGGGGGGCGGATTTTACCATAATAATCCGCGCGCTGCTTCCCTTTTACAGCAGGCCTCACGCGTGAATAAGATGCAGGCAGACATCCGGGCCTACCTGTCGTATCTCATTGAATTTAAAATTTGGGGCATCGGCAATCGCCGTTAATCCCGGCAGCATGCAGAGTCCACGCGCATCGCTCCCTAGCAGTTTGGGTGCCAGATAGACAATGAGTTCATCTACCAGTCCGGCTTGCAACAGCGCGCCCGCAAGGTTTGCCCCAGCTTCGACCCACACGCTATTAATCTGCTGTTTCCCCAGCAGCATCATCATTGTCACCATATCGGCATGGCCATTATGCTCCGGCACAATAATCTCGCGCACCCCTGGCGGCCATGTACGCTCATCGGCCTGTGTGCGCACAAACCAGGTCTCACCCGGCTCATTCACCAGCCGATGCTGCGGTGTGACCCGATTCTGGCTATCAATAACAATGCGCAGCGGCTGGCGAACCTCCTCTTGTGGGTAAAGCGCCTGCACCTCGCCGCTCAGTTCACTCCAGCGCACAGTCAGCGCCGGATCATCAGCCAGCACCGTTGCGCTGGTGGTCAAAATAGCATGACTTTGCGCCCGAAAGCGTTGCACATCACGGCGCGCCTGCGGTGAGGTTATCCACTGGCTTTCGCCATTTGCCATCGCTGTGCGGCCATCTAAGGAGGCCCCCAGTTTCAGTTGCAACCAGGGAAAGCCAGTGCGCATCCTTTTGAGGAAACCTCTATTTAGTTCCTCGGCTTCGCTCATCATCAGCCCATGGCTGACCTCTATACCCGCCTGTTGCAGGCGATACAGCCCACGACCGGCAACCTGCGGATTGGGATCCTGCATCGCCGCGACAACACGGCTGACGCCTGCGTTTATCAACGCATCGCAACATGGGGGCGTGCGTCCATGATGACTACAGGGTTCCAGCGTAACGTAAGCTGTTGCGCCACGGGCACGTTCGCCCGCCATACGCAGAGCATGGACTTCTGCGTGAGGTTCACCGGCTCGATAGTGAAAGCCTTCACCGACAATTTTACCCGCGTTGACGATGACACAACCAACACGAGGATTCGGATGGGTGGTAAAACGCCCGCGCTGCGCAAGTTTCAGCGCGCGCGCCATAAAAATTTCATCCTGCATGATTAGTCCTGTAAGCGGGCAATCTCTTCGCCAAATTCGCGAATATCCTCAAAGCTGCGATAAACAGAGGCAAAACGGATATAGGCAACTTTGTCGAGCTTTTTCAGTTGTTCCATGACCAGATTACCAATCATCTTGCTGGGTACTTCGCGTTCACCCGTAGCGCGTAACTGTGACTTAATATGATTTAACGCCATTTCCACGTCATCAGCGCTCACCGGTCGTTTTTCCAGCGCTTTTAACATCCCGCTACGTAACTTGTCTTCGTTAAAGGGTTCACGCACATCGTTGCTTTTCACCACCCGCGGCATCACCAGCTCTGCCACTTCAAAAGTGGTAAAACGCTCATTACACACCAGACACTGCCGGCGGCGGCGAACGGATGACCCCTCACCCACCAGACGAGAATCAATGACTTTGGTATCAACGGCGAAACAGAATGGGCAATGCATACAGTGTCCTGACGTTAGAGTTATCTAAAATCTATTTTACCCCGAACTGGCAGGACAACAAACAGAGACCGCTTTTTGAGACAATAATACGGTGTCAACGCGGCGCTGGCGATCTACCCTTATGTTTATATTCCCTCTAAGGAAATCGTCACGATGTCAATACGTTACCTAAGAATAGTCCTGGTGAGCAGCTTATTTACTCTTAGCGCCTGCGCTCAGCAAAGTGAAGTCCGTCAATTGCATCAGAGCGTTAGCTCATTGAATCAGGAAATGAGCAAGCTGAATAAAGAGACGGTAAAAATTACTCAGCAAAATAGCCTGAATGCTAAATCAAGCAATGGCGTCTATCTGCTGCCGGGGGCGAATACGCCAGCGCGCCTGAATAGCCAGGTCGGTATGTTGCGCATGTCACTCCAGGATATCGCGCCAAATTCTGGCGGCACCCGCGTTTTGTTACGTATTCAAGGGGAATCTAACGATCCATTACCTGCTTTTAGCGCTACCGTTGAGTGGGGACAGATTCAGGGCACCACGGAAGATTATCAGGAAGTTAACGTGCAGAATCAGTTGATTAATGCTCCTGCAAGCACCCTTGCTCCAAGTGATGTGGAGATCCCGCTACAGCTTAATGGTATCACGCCGGAACAATTAGGTTTCGTTCGTATTCACGATATCCAACCGGCTAATTTGCAATGATTTTCAGGGCGGCTTTGTCGCCCTTTCTTATCATTCACCGCTTTTTTCCCCGCAGGTCATCACTTTTCCCAATTTGCTTTATTGTTAAATGCCAGTACAATCGCCGCTGTTTATTGCACGCAAACGTGAACGCAATCGATTACCTAAATGTTGAGAATGTGAAATAAGACATATTTTTGTGAGCCGGGATACTTATAATAGGCTCTCAGAAATATGAAATAGTTAATGCAATGTGTGCTTTCTTTCACTCCCGTCTGGGATTCCTTATCAGTGGCGTAATGATGAAAAAAACAATTCTTGCAGCCGGCGCTGCTCTGGCTCTTTCCGCGTCTTTCACCGCTAACGCAGCGGAGAACAGCAAACCTGAATATGTCTCCGATTGGTGGCACCAGAGCGTAAACGTGGTGGGTAGCTATCACACCCGTTTCGGACCAACTGTGCGCAACGATACCTATCTGGAATATGAAGCTTTTGCTAAAAAAGATTGGTTTGATTTTTACGGCTACATGGATGCGCCGGTATTCTTCGGCGGTAACAGCGGCGCGCAGGGTATCTGGAACCATGGTTCACCGCTGTTTATGGAAATTGAACCACGTTTCTCCATTGATAAACTGACCGGTACCGACCTCAGCTTTGGCCCGTTCAAAGAGTGGTACTTCGCCAACAACTATATCTATGATATGGGTCGTAATAAGTCAGGCCGCCAGAGCACCTGGTATATGGGTCTGGGTACCGATATCGATACCGGCCTGCCAATGAGCCTCTCCCTGAACGTCTATGCAAAATATCAGTGGCAGAACTATCTGGCAGCTAATGAAAATGAGTGGGATGGCTACCGTTTCAAAGTTAAATACTTTGTGCCGATCACTACCCTGTGGGGCGGCCAACTGAGCTATATCGGCTTCACCAACTTTGACTGGGGTTCAGATTTAGGTGATGACAGCGGCTACGCGATTAACGGTATTAAATCGCGCACTAATGATTCCATCGCATCCAGCCATATTCTGGCCCTGAGCTACGATCACTGGCACTACTCTGTGGTAGCCCGTTACTGGCATAACGGCGGCCAATGGAATGATGATGCTACGCTGAACTTCGGCAGCGGCAACTTCAGCACCCGCACCACCGGCTGGGGCGGCTATCTGGTTGTCGGTTATAACTTCTAATCCAGCCCGCATTGAAAGCCGATCATCCGATCGGCTTTTTCATCAAGCCCTCTAAATTAACCAGTAAAAAGGTATGCCATTTTATTAAGGTAGTTATATCTGCGCACACCAGAATCCTGAAATATTGTAGCGAAATTTCTTACTGGTAAGATGGTAAATAAGCATCTCTTCTCTTATCTTCTTGACATATACCTCATCTATTCTGAAAAAAAAGTGGTCAATTAATGTCAGTGAATATTTTGATAGCAGATGAACATACCATTATACGCCGTGGTATAGTCTCAATGATTAACGGCCTAAAAAACAGCACAATAAATATGGGGAATTTAGACCTTGAGATCATTGGCGATTTTGATGATCAGGAAAAAGTTCTGCATACTCTCGCTAATCAACAGGTCGATCTTCTTTTCCTTGGCTATGGGCTAAATACCGTAAAAAACGGTTCACTAATTGCAGAATTGGATGTCACTGCATTAGTGAAATGGATCAGCAGTCGTTATGAAAAAACGAAAGTTATCGTTCTCTCTCCTTATAGTAACTCGAATATTATTCGTGCCACTTTAGAAGCAGGAGCAAAAGGTTATTTAAGCCGTAATACCTGTGAAAAGACACTCTGGCGGGCAATTACGTCCGTACTTAACGACGAAGTGTATATTGAGCGGGGATTAATGGATTCACTTTTTCGCCGCAATGCATTATCACCACAGGAGCTGTCAGCCAGAGAGAATGAAGTATTAAGATTACTCTGTCGTGGTCTCTCTTTAACCGCCATTTCAACCCGTATGAATATCAGTATCAAAACGGTAAGTGCCCATAAACTACGCGCAATGGAAAAACTTGGCGTAAAAACAGACTGTCAATTGTACTGCTTATTATTCCAGACGCGTATGTTCGATATTGCCATGTAATTATTAAAAGATGTAAACCTTCTCTGTACCGGGGGGTTTATATTATCCGCTCGCTGAGCTCGACTTGTGTGCAAGGTTTAAATAAACAGCCGTCCATACCTGCAGCCAGGCATTGTTCTATAATTTCCTGAGTTTGCGAAGATGCGGTAAAACCAAGAATAGTCGCGCAGCTACCGCTTGTCTGCCGCTCTTCCTGACGAACTTTTTGACTGAATGTAAACCCGTCCATCACCGGCATATTGCAATCAATTAAAATGTAATCGTAATTTCGATGCTTACGCCACAAATCTAACGCTGCGGCCCCGTCATTTGCTTCGCTGACCTGATGACCAAGCGATTCTAGCTGATAACGCAGTAATAGCAGATTTGGCGCATAATCATCGGCGATGAGTACGCGCTTACCAGATACGGGCGTAATCTCTGGGGAAATATGTTTTTCCATCACCGGTGACTCTACTTGACCGCCGGGCAGAGATAACTGTATATGGACAGTCGTCCCCACTCCCGGAGTGCTCTCCAGGCGCAGCTCACCTTGCATTAATTCGCACAGCGTCCGGCAGATAAACAAGCCAAGCCCGGCTCCCTGCCATGCTGTCTCGCTTGTTGTATTAACCTGCATAAACGGTCGAAACAGTTTTTGTTGATCTTCAAAGGCAATGCCACAACCGGAGTCTTGTACCGAAAGGGAGACACTTATTACACCGGCAGATGACATTGTATGCCTGAGAACAACGTTAATAGCGCCCTTACGGGTAAATTTTATCGCATTGCTGAGAAGGTTAGTGAGGATCTGTTTATAGCGACAGGGGTCGATTAAAACCCGACAAGTGCTTACGCCTTCAACCCGCAACCGGAGAATAAGCTGTTTCTGTTCTGCTAACACTGAAAACAGCGAAACGACAGAACGGGTCAGGCTGATTAGCTCTTCGTCCTGCGGCTTGATCGATAAGCGCCCTGATTCTATCCGCGAAAAATCAAGCATATCACCGGTCATCGCTAATAAATTTTCCGCCGCATTATGCGCAACTTCGACTAGAGGTTGCGGATGATGGGGGGGGATATTCTCTTTTATTTGTCGTTCAAGAAGACCACGAATCGCATGCAATGGTGTGCGAATTTCATGGCTAACAATCGACAGGTAGGCTGTTTTTGCCTGACATTCTGCTACAACCTGTTGGCGTGACTCATCTATCTTCTGCCATTTTTTTTCCCATCGGCGCCTGCAAATCAAAAGCAGCAAAATAAAAAGAGTAGATTCAATGACCGTAACCAGAGTAAAAATGGCAATGTCAGGGGGCGTGAAAAATAAATTCATAGTGATATCTGAGGCTAATAACCCAACTGCTGTGTAACACTCCGATAATTTTCTTCCATCGCTATTAAAAATCGCTGACCTGATTTTTCAACTTGCTGCAAAGGGATGGCCCCATCGGTAATTAATTCCGGCAGTCGCTCCATTATCATGCATTTACATCTGGCATGATGCATACCCAGCAAAAACCAGGATGACTTCATACGATGAGCCAGGGTTGCTATTTGCGCTATGTTGCCATTTTCTTCAATTAATTTTAGTTCTTCGATATCGTCTGCCAACGCCTTTAATAAGGTCGGTATCATGGCGTCTACTATCGCTGTTTGATGGCCTGTTAATGAGTAGAGTTCGCTAAGATCAGGTTGATTGACACCGCCAGAACTCAGGCAGTCGTGTCTATTTTTTTTAAACAATGAAATCTTCCTGCTCGGTATCAGAAATGTAGTATAACGCCCTTTGAACTAGCTCAATAGGCCGAGTTGCTGCACATATTGATATAATTCATATTCTGAGGTGACCCCAAGCTTGCGCATTGCACTGTTCTTCTGCGCGCTGACCGTCTGTTTAGTACGACGAAGCCTGCAGCTAATTTCATTCACCGTCATACCACGTAATAGTAGTCGCAATATTTCATTTTCTTTGGGGGTCAATTTGATCGAGGTATGCGATATCGCTTCATCATTTTTTGCTCTGGTAATTGAGCTCACCAAAGGCGAAGAAACTGATTTAATTGTCTTTAACAGATCCCTGGCAAGGCTCTCTTTATTTAATACTGCCCGAACACCCAGACGTAACAGGGAGCTTTGTACCGCCGGATTGCTAATCATGGTAACTACGACTATTGCCAACTTTGGCCAACGACGTTTTAAGAGTTGGATCAGTGCTAAGCCATCATTATATTTCACACCGGGCATACTGAAGTCGGTAACGAGAATATCAACAGATTCACTCTCTAGCTTAGCGATCAGCTCATCCGTTGTCGCCGCCTCATCAATGACGTGATAATGTTCAGAAACGGTTTCGAGCAATGCTCTTAGCCCCAAAAGATAAATGGGGTGATCATCAGCAATGAGTACTCGTTTTCGCTCTAACACCTTTCCGATCCTTTGTTGCTTGCAGAAATTTACCGCCTGGTAAGCTAGCAAAAAAAACGGAATTCACAGAATTAATAATTTATTAAAAATTTAAAGGTTACTGATTAATTTTTTTTAAACTTCTAAATGGATAACAAGGTTTCCTTTTTATTTCATAGGGTAAACACATACAAAATATTAATGAGTGGCAAAAAAAAACCGTAGCACAGGCTACGGTTTTAGCAGCTATCAGTAAGTTATGGCAGAATGGACGGCTGATCCGCCCCCTCTTTTTCAACTTTCTGTTGTAGCAGATGCTCACGCTTCATGCCAAGTTTCAACGCCAGAGCTGACGCGACATAAATGGAAGAAGCGGTACCAATTGTGACACCGATCAGCATCGTCAACGAGAAGCCTTTCAGCATTGTCCCACCGAATAAATAAAGCATCAGGATCACCATCAGCGTCGTGCCGGAAGTGATCAAGGTACGATGCAACGTCTGCGTCAACGAGATGTTAAAGATCTCATATGGCGTGCCGCGACGGATTTTACGGAAGTTCTCACGAATACGATCCGATACCACGATACTGTCGTTAAGCGAGTAGCCGATAACCGACATCAGCGAAGCGACGATGGTCAGATCAATTTCGATCTGGAACAACGACAACACGCCCATGGTAATCACAACGTCATGCGCCAGTGCGATAACCACGCCCGCAGCCAGACGCCATTCGAAACGGAAACCAACATAGATCAGAATACTGATTAACGCAGCCAATAACGCCAGACCGCCGCTCTGTGCCAGATCGGCACCGACGCTTGGCCCAACAAATTCGATACGTTTTACAGCGGCATTCTGATTGGTAGCTTCGTTAATAACGCTCACTACCTTGCTGCCCAGAACCTGACCAATGTTTTCACTCTGTGCAGGAGGCATGCGCACCATAATGTCGCGGCTGCTGCCAAAGTTCTGCAACAATGGATCGGCAAAGCCTGCTTTTTCCAGCGCATCACGCATGAGATCCATATCGGCTGGTTTTTCCAGCCCTATTTCAATCACCGTACCGCCAGTAAAATCCAGACCCCAGTTAAAACCGCGAACCCCCATCACCACAAGGGAGAGGATTAGCAGTGTCCCGGAGATGATAAAAGCCCAGTTATCCCAGCGCATAAAGTCCCAGACTTTACGGCCGTGATTCAATTGTTCAACAGTATAATCCTGTGCCACAACGCACTCCTCAGATAGACAGCTTATTGATGCGTTTGCCGCCGTACAACAGGTTGACGATGGCACGGGTGCCGACAATGGCAGTGAACATCGAGGTTGCTACACCGATACCGGTAGTAATCGCAAACCCTTTGATTGAACCAGTACCCACTGCGTACAGAATAAGCACTTTAATCAGCGTCGTGATGTTCGCATCGAAAATAGACGAAAACGCCCCCTGGTAACCTTCATGGATTGCCTGCTGTACCGAACGACCGTTTTTTAATTCTTCCTTGATACGTTCATTTATCAGTACGTTGGCATCCACTGCCACGGCAAGGGTTAGCACGATCCCCGCGATCCCTGGCATGGTCAAGGTAGCGCCAGGTAACAACGACATAATGCCAACAATCAGCACAAGGTTAGCAAGCAGCGCCGACGTCGCGATAAGGCCGAACTTCTTATAGAAGAAGATCATAAAGATGATGGAAACCACCAGCCCTGCCAGACAGGCTTCCAGCCCCTGCGTGATGTTTTGCGCACCCAGAGTTGGACCTATCGTACGCTCTTCCACAATTTGAATCGGTGCAATCAGCGCCCCGGCACGCAGCAGCAGCGAAAGTTGACGCGCTTCGTTCGGGTTATTGATACCGGTAATACGGAAGCTGTTACCCAGGCGAGACTGAATATTGGCGATGTTAATCACCTCTTCCTGTTTCACCAGCACCGCGCGTCCGGTAGCGTCTTTCTTACCGCTATCTTTGTACTCCACAAAAAGGGTCGCCATCGGTTTATTGATGTTGTCCTTCGTGAAGTTAGACATGATATTACCGCCCGCACTATCAAGCGAAATGTTTACCTGTGGCTGGTTGTATTCATCCTGGCTGGAGGTGGAATCGGTGATGTGGTCACCCGTCAGGATCACGCGTTTGTACAGCACAACTGGCTGACCTTCGCGCGTTTGTTTCACCTCTGAATCGCCCGGTACACGACCAGCGGCGGCGGCGGTCGCATCAACGCTGGTATTGACCAGACGGAACTCCAGCGTTGCCGTCGCACCAAGAATCTCTTTCGCGCGAGCGGTGTCCTGGATACCCGGCAGCTCAACCACAATGCGGTCTGCCCCCTGACGCTGCACCAGTGGTTCAGCCACGCCAAGCTGGTTAACGCGGTTACGCAGGATATTAATGTTTTGCTGAACTGCGTACTCGCGAGCCTCGCTCAGACGGGCATCGCTCATCACGGCGCGTAGCACGTTGCTACCCTGGTTGGAGAACACCAGATCACGGTGACGGCTAGTCAGCCAGGCGTTAGCCTCATCCCGTGCCGTACTATCACGGAACTGAATGCTCAGGCCATAATTCTCTTCCTTACGTACGTTGGTATAAGGAATACCTTTTTCACGCAAATCGCTGCGCAGGTTATCAATATTCTGTTCCTGCAATTTGCTCAGCGCAGTTTGCATATCAACTTCCATCAGGAAGTGCACACCACCGCGCAGATCGAGACCGAGTTTCATCGGCTCGGCTTTAATGGCAGCAAGCCACCGTGGCGTGGCCGGAGCAAGGTTAAGCGCGACAACATACTGATCGCCTAATGCGCTAAGCAGCACTTCACGGGCACGTATCTGTGTATCGGTCGAGTCGAAACGAGCGAGAATTGCTCCCTCTTCCAGGGCCACAGACTTCGCGTTGATTTTTTCTTGTTGGAGACTTTTCTGAACCTGGATCAGCGTTTGTTCACTGGCGGCGACACCGCGCGCGCCAGTGATCTGAACAGCCGGATCCTCACCATACAGGTTGGGAAGTGCGTAAAGCAGGCCGACGATAATCACGACGACCAGCATAATGTACTTCCACAAAGGATAACGGTTTAACACGGCAGTTCCCTTTGGGAAAACAATGGATTACAGCGCCTTCATAGTGCCTTTCGGCAGAACGGCAGCTACGAAGTCACGTTTAATTACCACTTCTGTGGTGTCGTTCAGGGCGATAGCAATGTAGCCGCTTTCCGCTACTTTGGTTACGCGACCAACCAGACCACCGTTAGTCAGCACTTCATCACCTTTCGCGATGGAGTCCATCAGCTTTTTATGCTCTTTCGTACGTTTTTGCTGCGGACGCAGAATCATGAAGTAGAAGATCAGGCCGAAAACCACCAGCATCAGGATCAGAGACATCGGGCTGCCCTGTGATGGGGCACCAGCCGCTGCTACCGCATCAGAAATAAAAAAGCTCATTCAAATTCCCTCATTATTAAATTAATCAACGTTCAAAGGTGGAACCGGTCGACCCTGACGTTGGTAAAAATCCGCTACAAAGCTCTCTAATTTACCCTCTTCGATAGCCTTACGTAAACCAGCCATTAGGCGCTGATAATAACGCAGGTTATGAATGGTATTGAGTCGCGCGCCCAATATTTCGTTGCAACGGTCAAGATGATGCAAGTAAGCGAGCGAATAATTGCGACATGTGTAGCAGTCACAGTCACTATCGAGTGGGCCAGTGTCGCTTTTATACTTCGCGTTACGAATTTTCACCACGCCATTGGTCACAAATAGATGACCATTACGTGCGTTACGCGTAGGCATAACGCAATCAAACATATCAATGCCGCGACGAACCCCCTCCACCAGATCTTCCGGCTTACCAACGCCCATCAGATAACGTGGTTTGTCCGCCGGGATCTGCGGGCAGACATGCTCCAGAATACGATGCATATCTTCTTTTGGCTCGCCGACAGCAAGCCCGCCGACAGCGTAGCCATCAAAACCTATCTCTACCAGACCTTTGACAGAGATATCGCGTAAATCTTCGTAAACGCTCCCCTGGATAATGCCAAAGAGCGCATTTTTATTGCCCAATCCGTCGAAACGCTCACGGCTTCGTTTTGCCCAGCGCAGCGACATCTCCATGGAACGTTTCGCATAGTCCCAATCTGCCGGGTATGGCGTACATTCATCGAAGATCATCACGATATCAGAACCGAGATCGTATTGAATCTCCATTGATTTTTCCGGATCGAGGAAAATAGGATCGCCATTGATCGGGTTGCGGAAGTGCACGCCAGCTTCGGTGATCTTACGAATATCACCAAGACTGAAGACCTGGAAGCCGCCAGAGTCGGTGAGAATCGGCCCTTTCCACTGCATAAAGTCATGCAGATCGCCATGCAGCTTCATGATCTCCTGCCCTGGGCGCAGCCACAGATGGAAGGTATTACCAAGAATGATCTGCGCGCCGGTAGCTTCCACTTCCTCCGGCGTCATCCCTTTTACGGTACCGTAAGTGCCTACAGGCATAAATGCCGGCGTTTCCACTACGCCGCGATCAAACACCAGGCGACCGCGGCGAGCGCGACCGTCGATGGTATCCAGTTCAAATTTCATTTTTTCTCCAGCATCAGAGAGACAGTCTGACGATTGTATTTCCCCTCGTCCTTTAGACGGGGGGCTGGGTGATGCTACTCACCCGGACGTTCATTTATAGCTTGCGGATTGTACGTGATAAACATCGCGTCGCCGTAGCTAAAAAATCGGTATTTTTCTGCCACCGCCACCTGGTAGGCCTTCATCGTATGCTGATACCCGGCGAAAGCGGAAACCAGCATAATCAGCGTGGACTCCGGCAGGTGGAAGTTGGTGATCAAGGCATCAATCACCTGGTATTGATATCCTGGGAAGATAAAAATCTGGGTATCCCCGAAGAATGGTGCGATAAGTGCCCCCTTCGCGGCCTGCGCTGCGCTTTCCAGCGAACGAACGGAGGTCGTCCCCACCGCGATGACACGATTTCCCCGCGCTTTTGCCGCCAGCACCGCATCAACAACCTCCTGCGGCACTTCGGCATATTCAGAATGCATAATATGATCTTCGATGCTCTCTACGCGCACCGGCTGGAATGTGCCCGCCCCCACATGCAGGGTAACAAACGCCATTTCAACGCCCTTGTTGCGCAGACGCTCCAGCAAGGGTTCATCAAAATGCAGGCCCGCGGTCGGTGCAGCCACCGCGCCAGGCTTCTGGCTGTAGACTGTCTGATAAAGTTCCCGGTCGGCCTCTTCATCAGGGCGATCAATATAGGGCGGCAGCGGCATATGACCAATGGCGTTGAGAATATCCAGCACTGGCCTTTCATCATGGAACTGTACTTCAAACAGGGCATCATGACGCGCCACCATCGTCGCCTGGATATCTTCCGCATCACCGAGTAACAATTCAGCGCCCGGTTTTGGTGCCTTTGAGGCGCGAATGTGTGCCAGAATACGTTTATCATCAAGCATACGCTCAACCAGCACTTCAATTTTGCCACCGCTGGCCTTACGGCCAAACAGGCGTGCAGGAATCACGCGGGTGTTGTTGAACACCAGCAGATCGCCAGGGTTGAGCTTATCGAGCAAATCGGTGAAAGTACCGTGTGTCAGCGCGCCCGTTGGGCCGTCCAGCGAAAGTAAGCGACAACTGCTACGCTCTGGCTGGGGATAGTGGGCAATCAGGGATTCGGGTAGTTCAAAGGAAAAATCGGTAACGCGCATGACACTAGCTCTGGACTTAAATATGAGGCGGGTAGTCTAGTGCCCACGCCCCTTCGCTGCAACTATTAGCCACTTCTGGACAAAAATCAGCTATGAATTTCCTTGCACACCTGCATCTCGCGCATCTCGCTAATAGCTCTCTTTCGGGTAATCTGCTGGCGGATTTTGTTCGCGGCAACCCGGAAAATCTCTATCCACCAGAAGTGGTGGCAGGGATTCATATGCACAGACGCATTGATGTCATGACCGATAATCTGCCGGAAGTGAAGCGTGCCCGCGAATGGTTTCGCCCCGAGACTCGCCGTGTCGCGCCCATCACTCTGGATGTGATGTGGGACCATTTTCTGTCGCGCCATTGGTCACAGCTCTCACCAGAAATGCCCCTTGCCGCATTTATCCATTATGCCCAGTCGCAGGTGGCGACCATCCTGCCAGACTCACCGCCACGCTTTGTTAACCTTAATCACTACCTCTGGTCAGAGCGCTGGATGGAGCGCTATCGCGAGATGGCGTTTATTGAAAATGTGCTTAATGGTATGGCAAGTCGCCGCCCGCGCCTTGATGCGCTGCGCGACTCCTGGCAGGATTTGCAAGTGAACTACCCGGCGCTGGAAGCGCTGTTCTGGGATTTTTATCCGCGCATGATGGCGCAGGCGAAAGCCCAGGAACTTTAGCCTGCAGGAGCAACCCACATTAATCAGGAAGCCCCCCAAACCGAAGCACTGACCGCTGGCAGCGTTAACATATCGTCCTGGAACGTCCCTTTCCCCTCTTTTAGCCGCCAGCTTTTCCCTCGCAGCAGTGGCGAATCCTCCAGTACCACTTCACAGGCGGCTCCTCGATTAATTGCCACCAGTACTCGCTGCTGGTTATAAACCCGCACAAACACCAATACATGTTCCTGCGCATAAACCATCTGGCAACCGCCATAGCGTAGCGCCTGGCTATGTGAGCGTAGTTTTGTCAATCGCTGATAGAGTGACAACAAGTCACTGTCCTGCTGTTTTTTATCCCATGGGAAAGGTTTGCGGCAAAAAGGATCGTTGGCACCATCCAGCCCGACTTCATCGCCATAATAAATACAAGGCACACCGGGCCAGCAGAAGAGCCAGACCACCGCCAATGGTAGGCGGGCGATATCCTTACCCAGTACGGTTTTGAAGCGCGCTGTATCATGGCTATCAAGCTGGTTAAACATGCGCAACTGCTGTTGATGCGACAACGCAGCACGGTAGTTATCCATCCATGCTGCGCATGTTTGCGCATCAATATTTTGCGGATCCATTGAGATATCCGTATTCGCCAGAAAGGCCCATACCGGCAGGGTAAAACCGCGATAGTTCATCGCCGCATCTTCGGCGTCCGCCTGCAGCCACTGGCGCGCATCGCCAAAATGCTCACCAAAGATATAAGCCTGCGGCTGCGTCTCCTTCGCGGCACGGGTGATCCCGGTGATATGCTGTAAGTTGTTACGCGCACCACCCTCTTCACCGAGCATATGCACAACATCCAGCCGCCAGCCATCCATATTCCACGGCGCTTTCAGCCAATGGCGCACAATGCTCTCCTCGCCCCGATAAATCTCATCAACCAGCGTTGCTGATTGATAATCCAGTTTCGGCAAGCTCGGATATCCCAACCAGTCACGCGCCTTACCCTGTTCATCAAAATTGAACCAGCTACGCCAGCGGGAATCCCGGTTATGACATGCGCCACCGGTGCCCTGGTTATGCCGGTCAAACCAGGCATGAGAATCGCCGCAGTGGTTAAACACACCGTCAAGAATCAGGCGCATTCCCATCTGTTGGGTCTGTTGACGTAAGCGCAACAGCGCCTCATCGCCGCCAAAGCGAGGATCGACATGGCGGTAATCTTCGGTGTCATATTTATGCACACTCGGTGCGACAAAAACGGGATTAAGGTAGAGCGCGGTCACGCCAAGTTTTTTAAGATAGGGTAATTTTTCACTGATACCATCCAGATCGCCGCCATAAAAGGTCGAGCCACCCGCTTGTGCGCTGAGCGGTTCATCCCACTCTCGCAGCACGATTTGCTGGCCTGCAGCATGGTGAAAATAAGCCTCGTCCTGCTGCTGACCGCGCGCCTGGCTACGGGCAAAACGATCCGGGAAGATCTGATAAAAGACCTGATCGGCAACCCAATCCGGCCCGTTATCCGGCACATCAACCGCAAATTGCTCCAGCCTGGCTGGGGGAAAACGGCTGAAGCCCTGCGGAGTAAACCATAACTGCCGGTCTGCCCACAGGAGTTTGAAACTGTAGCGTCGCCTGGGCTGCCCGGCGCTGATATCAATAGCTGCGCGCCAGATAGTGACGCCATTTTCGCCAGCTTTACGCGCCCGATGCATCGCAACCGGCGTCTCTTCGTTGTCATACTCCGTACGAAGCATCACCCGCTCTGGCAAGGAAGTCCCCGCCAGCCAAAGGGTAATAATCAACTGTTCCTGATTCTGTTTCACAAACGGCGCAACGGGCAGGTGCCATGCATTCAACATCAAAAATCCCCTGAGCTAAAAAATAACACAACCTTTCCATAGCATGCGCCTGGCTGCCTCCTTCTTTCTCTATTAATACGGGGGTGAGAGGCGGGGCGCAGAGAATTTTTATCGTTCAACAAAAGAGAGCTGGCAAGGTTTCCCCTCTTCTCGTGCCGAAGAGGGGAAAGGGGATTACGCTTTACGACGCTTAAACATCCAGCCAATTAATAGCAGGAGAATCCAGGCAAAGCCTACATACAGTGAGATGCGTGTTTCCGGGTGCCAGCCAATAAGCCCAATAATAAGCACCAGAAAAATAAGCCCTGCGACAGTGGTGGGCACGCCACCCGGTACTTTAAATTTCAGGGCCTTAATTTCATCGGCCGACAGGCGGCGGCGAAAGCCAATCTGCGACAGCAGGATCATTATCCATACCCACACCGTGGCAAAGGTAGCGAGTGAAGCAATCACCAGAAAAATACTTTCAGGCATGATGTAATTCAGGTACGCCGCTACCAGCAATGCGCCGGTCATAACGACCACGGTGACCCACGGAATACCGTTGCGGGAGGTTTTCGCAAACATCTTCGGCGCACTGCCCTGCTCAGCCATTCCGTGTAGCATACGCCCAACGCCAAAGACGTCGCTGTTAATTGCTGATAATGAGGCGGTCAGCACGACAAAGTTGAGAATAGCTGCGGCAAATGTAATGCCCAGATGCTGGAAGGTCAGCACAAAGGGGCTACCGTGCGTACCCACCTGGTTCCACGGGTAGATCGACATAATGACAAACAGCGTACCGACATAAAACACCAGAATGCGCATCGGTACAGAGTTGATAGCACGGGGGATCGATTTCTGTGGGTCTTTTGCCTCTCCGGCGGTGATGCCGATAATTTCAATACCGCCATAGGCAAACATCACCATTTGCAGGGCCATTACCGTCCCCAGCCAGCCATTACTGAAAAAGCCGCCATGGCTCCACAGATTGCTGATGCCTGTCGGTTCGCCACCATTACCTATTCCCCAGATAATAATGCCAAAACCTGCGACGATCATGATGATGATAGTGGCAACTTTGAAGAATGAGAACCAGAACTCCAGTTCGCCAAACACCTTCACACTCATCAGGTTAATGGCGCAAATAATTAGCACCACGCTCAACACCCAAATCCAATTCGGCACCGTTGGGAACCAGACCCCCATATAAATACCGAAAGCGGTTACATCAGCGATGGCGACAATCAAGATTTCGAAACAGTAGGTCCAGCCGGTGATATAGCCTGCCAGCGGGCCGAGGTTTTCCTGTGCGTAACGAGAAAAGGAACTGGCGGAAGGGTTATGCACCGACATTTCGCCGAGTGCGCGCATGATGATATAGGCTGCAACACCACCGATAATATAAGCCAGCAAGACGCTTGGCCCGGCCATTTTGATCGCATCTGCCGAGCCGTAAAATAGCCCGGTACCGATCGCCGATCCCAGCGCCATAAAGCGAATGTGGCGGGTGCTTAGCCCACGTTTCAGCTTATTCGTACTTTCCATCGTCTCCACTGCCATTGTTCATCACACAATAAAAAAACCACGGAGCGCGATACCCCGTGGTTGAGAAACCCATTTCGCCGCGATTAATGCGCGTTAGAGGTAACAGGTTGTCCCGCAACGCGATCCCAGATAGCGGCCAGAACAACCATCACCAGGCTCGGCATCAGCCAGGCTAGCCCCTGCTCCGCCAACGGTAATCGCTGTGCCCAACCTGGGAGCAGCTCAGCAAACGCAGAGGCTTTCACGCCGTCAAGGATACCAAAAAGTAAACTGATAAACATCGCCGGTGCGATTACGCGCGTTGAGCTATGCCATCTGGAACGAGTAAAGCTCAATACCACCAGCACAATACACGGCGGGTAGATCATCGTCAGTACCGGTATCGAGATCTGGATAAGATGGCTAAGGCCAAGGTTGGAAACCGCCATCGAAAAGATACCAAGGATAAAGACCAGCGTACGGTAGGAGAGCGGCAGATACTGAGCAAAAAACTCGGCGCAAGCGCAAGTCAGGCCAACTGCAGTTACCAGACAGGCAATGAAAATCAGCGCCGCCAGCAGGAAGCTCCCTGCCCCACCAAAGGTGTGCTGGACATAAGCATGCAGAATGGCTGCGCCATTCACCGACTGATCCACCAGAGTCGCGCTGTCGGACCCCAAACGGAACAGCGCCAGATAGAGTAGCGTCAACCCAGCGCCCGCCATCAGACCGGCCCACACGGTATAACGCGTTAACAGACGCGCTTCCGTCACCCCGCGCGAACGCGCTGCATTGACGATAACGATGCCAAAGACCATCGCGCCAAGCGTATCCATGGTCAGATAGCCGTTAACGAACCCGTTTGAGAAAGGCGCGGTTTGATAGGCCTCCAGCGCATGGCTAATCGGGCCTGCTGGCCAGATAATGGCGGCGATGGCCAGGATGGTAAGAGCAATGATTTTCAGCGGTGCGAGGAAGTTGCCAACGGTGTCCAACAACTTACCCGGATAGAGGGAGACAAGGATCACCAGCGCAAAATAGACCAGGCTATAAATCAACAGCGGCAGCGCACCATCACCCGTCAGCGGCGCGATACCGACTTCAAACGAAACGGTTGCCGTGCGTGGCGTGGCAAACAGCGGCCCTACCGCCAGGTAGCAGACCGTCGCCAGCAATACGCCCGCTACCTTACCAATCGGTCGGCTCAGACTATCGACGCCACCGCCCACTTTCGCCAGCGCAATCACCGTAAGCACCGGTAGCCCGACGGCTGTAATCAAAAAGCCCAGTGCCGCTGTCCAGACGTTTTCACCCGCCTGCAAGCCGACCATAGGAGGAAAAATAATGTTCCCTGCGCCAACAAACAGGGCAAAGGTCATAAAGCCCAGAGCAATAATGTCTCGTGGTTTTAAATGATGGGTCATAAATAGTACTGCCTGTGGATGTGGTGTCGTAATAGTGATGAATTTTCCGCCAGTCACTGCGGAATAATACAGCGTCAATATCCTTTAAAGTCAGCGATAAATGCTCTATGCATCACGTGGCGAAGAATAGTTTTTCGGTTTACTACGCAAATGCAGACGGTATGACAATGTACAGGGCGCAATTTAAACGCTTATAACGTTTGAAGGCAAGATGGGATCGCAAAACCAGATGGATATACCAGAATAGATTCAACAGATAGTAAAAAACTCTATTTATAAGAAGAACACATGGCTAATCATGCGAACAAAAAAGCATCACACGTATAAAATTGTTTTCACGTAACATTCACAGCTAAAGAAAGCGGCCTGTCTGCACAGGCCGCTGGAAAGATATGCTGACAGCCATCTCAGGCTGCCGATGTTTTGGCAACCAAACGTTCCGGCAGGATAAAACTAAAACGCGTCCCCTTACCGGGCGTACTGTCGATTTCCAGGCGGCTCTCATGATGATTCACCGCATGTTTAACAATCGCCAGCCCCAATCCACTGCCGCCAGTTTGGCGGGAACGGGCTTTATCCACGCGATAAAAGCGTTCTGTCAGGCGCGGAATATGCTCGGCGGCAATGCCCGGGCCATTATCCTCGACACTAAATAACGCACCATGTGGTACATGTTGCCAGCGTACCGCAATGTGGGTACCGGCAGGGGTATGATTCACCGCGTTATAGATCAAATTGGAAATCGCGCTGCGCAGCTGCTCTTCATTGCCCAGCACTTTTAGTGTGTTATCTATATCAAAACTAAATGTGTGCCTGTTCTGACTAAGCGTTTGCGCTTCCCGCTCAACTACCCGCAGCATCATGGGCACATCGATTATCTCATTCGGCGGCAGTGTGGGGGCAGCTTCAATCTTCGACAGGGTGAGGAGCTGGCGTACCAGCCCTTCCATACGCGAGGTTTGCTCACGCATAGTGTGCAAAGCTTTATCCCGAAGCGACTCCTCCATGGATTGTTCCTGCATCATTTCAAGATAACCCTGCAACACAGTCAAAGGAGTACGCAGCTCATGACTGACATTCGCCAAAAAGTTGCGCCGCGCGCCTTCGAGCTGATGCATTTGCGTTATGTCACGCGCCACCAGCAGCAGTTGCTGTTCGCTGTATGGCATCACACGGATCTCAAGATGGCGCCCACTGTTAAGCACCAGATTCAGGGGTTTGCTAAAGTCTTGTTTTTTAATGTATTGCGTAAATTCGGGATAGCGTAACAAATTGAGGATGTTCTGCCCATTATCATCAGGCCAGCGTAGCCCCAGCAGTTGCTGAGCCAGACCATTACACCAGAAAATCCCCCCATCTTCGGTGGTGAGGATCACCGCATCCGGCAGCGACTCTGCACCACTGCGAAAGCGTTTGATTAAACTTCCCAGCTCACGACGACGCTTTTTATTGCGCATCTGCATCTGGTGCAGACCATATAACAGTGGCTCCCAGCTCCCTTTGCCAGGGGGGGGCGTCATACTTTTATCAACCCATAACCACCAGGAAAGACGTAATAAATTCCAGAAATGCCAGATCAGTAAACCAGTTACCGCCGCCAGCAAAAACCATGGCAGATAACCAAAAAGAGCGCCGAGAATAAAGGCGGGAATACAACAAAGGAGGAGCTCAAGCACCAACCTTTTCCATGACAGCCGTTCCAGCACGCGTCACACTCCTGTTAAATTTCAGAAACGGGTCGAAAAACGATATCCCGTGCCGCGCACTGTTTGCACCATACGATCGTGACCACTATTTTCCAGCGCTTTACGCAGCCGTCGGATATGCACATCTACCGTGCGGTCTTCTACATAAACATTCGTTCCCCAGACATGGTTTAGCAGCTGCTCCCGGCTGTAAACACGCTCTGGATGGGTCATAAAGAAGTGTAAAAGCTTAAATTCTGTTGGCCCCATTTCAAGAGGGTTTTCACCCGTCATCACGCGGTGAGAAGAGGGATCGAGGCTTAGCCCCTGCATTTCAATCACCTCTTCTACTGCCATCGGCGAAATACGCCGCATCACGGCCTTAATACGCGCCACCAGCTCCTTGGGTGAAAAGGGTTTGGTAATATAATCGTCGGCCCCGGTCTCCAGGCCCCGAACGCGATCTTCCTCTTCACCGCGTGCGGTCAGCATCATCACCGGAATATCGCGAGTCATCGCTTCGCGTTTAAGATGCTTAATAAACTGAATTCCCGAACCGCCAGGTAGCATCCAGTCCAGCAGCACCAGATCGGGCCAGGGTTCATTGAGTTGGTTTAACGCGCTATCAAAATCTTCCGCTTCCACCGGATGAAAACCATTTTGTTCGAGCACGAAGCACACCATTTCGCGGATAGGTGCTTCATCTTCTACGACCAGAATTCGTCTCGCCATGATTTGCCCTGCTTATTTATATCATCTGTATATAGCGGCGCATTATGCGTCAGTTTTATGACAGATTTATGAATAAAATGACCGCCAGATGACCCAATCCGTTGTTTTATGACAACGCAAAGCTATAGGTAGCTATCCCTGGCCCCCTGAATGTTTATAATCCTCTTTTCGCTTTTTTGCCACGGAACCGCTATGCGCATTATTCACACATCAGACTGGCATCTGGGTCAAAACTTCTACAGTAAAAGCCGCGCAGCCGAGCACCAAGCCTTTCTCGACTGGCTGCTGGAGGCGGCAGAACACCACCAGGTCGATGCAATTATCGTCGCCGGAGATATCTTTGATACCGGTTCTCCTCCCAGCTATGCGCGTGAGTTATATAACCGTTTTGTGGTGAAATTGCAGCAAACCGGCTGCCAGTTGGTGGTGCTGGCGGGCAACCACGACTCAGTGGCAACGTTAAACGAGTCGAAAGAGATCCTCGCTTACCTGAAAACTACGGTGGTTGCCAGCGCAGGCACGCCGCCGTTCTGGCTCCAGTGCCGTGACGGAACACCCGGTGCCGTATTTTGCCCGGTGCCCTTTTTGCGCCCGCGCGACATCGTGATAAGCCAGGCCGGACTTTCCGGGCTGCAAAAACAGCAACATTTACTGGAGGCAATCACGGATTATTACCACCAGCAATATGCCCAAGCCTGTACGCTTCGGGGTGATAACGCCCTGCCCATCATCGCCAGCGGTCATTTAACCACCGTAGGGGCCAGCAAGAGCGACGCCGTGCGTGATATCTACATCGGCACACTGGATGCTTTTCCGGTGCAAAATTTTCCGCCAGCCGATTATATCGCGCTGGGTCATATTCATCGGGCGCAGAAACCCGGTGGGCTAGAGCATATTCGCTATTGCGGCTCCCCCATTGCGCTCAGTTTTGATGAAACCGGCAAAAATAAAAGCGTCAATTTGGTGACCTTCGCCAAAGGCAAACTGATAGAAGTGACCGAACTGGAGGTGCCATTGACCCAGCCTCTGGCGGTGATTAAAGGCGATTTTGCGGATATTTGCCGCCAACTTGAGCACTGGCGCGATACCCCAAACGAAACACCAGTATGGCTGGATATTGAAATTATTAGCAGCGAATACCTGGCAGATATGCAGCGTAAGATCCAACAGGTGACAGAAGATTTACCGGTAGAAGTGCTGTTGGTGCGCCGTAACCGTGAACAGCGAGAGCGTATGATTGCCGGCGAGTTGCGTGAGACCCTCAGCGAACTAAAAGTAGAAGAGGTGTTCGATCGCCGACTGGTGCAGGCGGAAATCGATGAGGCGCAAGAGAAGCGATTGCGCAGCCTGTTCAGTGAAGCGGTGCAAGCGCTGGATGAGGAGCCACTGCCATGAAAATCCTTAGCTTGCGTCTGAAAAATATCAACTCACTGAAAGGCGAGTGGAAGATTGACTTCACTCAGGAACCGTTCGCCAGCAATGGACTATTCGCTATCACTGGCGCTACAGGGGCGGGTAAAACGACGCTACTTGATGCTATCTGCCTTGCTCTGTACCACGAAACACCGCGTCTGAGCACCGTGACACAGTCACAAAATGATTTAATGACTCGTGATACCGCGGATTGCCTGGCTGAAGTCGAATTCGAAGTGAAAGGCATCGCTTACCGTGCTTTCTGGAGCCAGACCCGCGCCCGCGGTCTGCCGGACGGAAATCTGCAACCTCCCCGCGTTGAGCTGGCGCTCTGCGCCGATGGCAAAATTCTTGCGGATAAAGTGAAAGATAAGCTTGAACTCACCGCCTCACTCACCGGGTTAGACTATGGTCGCTTCACACGCTCAATGCTGCTCTCTCAGGGACAGTTTGCCGCCTTTCTCAACGCCAAACCTGGCGAACGCGCAGAGTTACTGGAAGAGCTGACCGGCACTGAAATCTACGGGCAGATTTCAGCGATGGTGTTTGAGAAACATAAAAGCGCGAAGACCCAACTGGAACAGTTGCAAGCACAAGCGGCAGGCGTCGTACTGCTCAATGAAGAGCAGCGTCAGCAGTTACAGGCGAGTTTGCAGGTACTTACCGACGAAGAGCAGCATCTGTTGGCTACGCAAAAGGTTAAACAGGCCCAGACACAGTGGTTAAAGCGAGATGAAGAGCTGCGTGGCGCTCAGGAGCGTGCCCTGGCGGCACTGGTACAGGCCCGAAACGCACTAGCGAGCGCCCAACCGCAACTGGCGGCCCTTGAGCGAGCGCAACCCGCATTACAGTTGCGTCCGTTGTGGGAAAGACTGGAGGAGCAGCGTAAAACGCTTATCCTCACTCGCACCCGCAGCGAAGAAGTGAATGCTCGCTTACATGCCAGCCTGGCACAACGCGCACGTATTCGTTTTAGCGCTTCACAACAACTAGCAGCCTTACAGACCCGGCAAAAAACGCTCGACCTCTGGCTCGCAGAGCACATACATTGCCAGCGCTGGCAAAACGAACTTACCGGCTGGCGGGCTCTGTTCAATCAACTGGCAGACGAGCAGAAACAGTGGCTAAGCTTGCAACAACGCATTCAGAGCAATCAGTCAAAGCTGCGTGAACTCCCGGACAGTTCGCTGGAGTTAGGTGCAGCAGAAACCACCGCAGCCATGGATCGCTGCGCCCATGAACGCCCATTGCGCCAGCAGTTAACCGCTTTGCATGCCCGTTTTGCTCCGTTATATAAACAACTTAACCAGCGCCAACAAAGCCTGGTGGAACTTAAAGTCGAGCAGGAAAAACTTAACGTTGAGCTAACGCATAAGCGAGCGCTATATAAAGAAAAAAATCAGTTGCTGGCGGAGGTTCGCACGATTTGCGAGCTTGAGAGACAAATTAGCGATCTGCAAAGCGAACGCGCCCGCCTGCAACCCGGCCATCCTTGCCCCCTGTGCGGTTCGACGGAGCATCCGGCCGTTGAAAAATATCAGGCTATCGAACCCGGCGTAAATCAGACCCGCTACACCTTGCTGGAACAGGAAGTACGCCAGATACAGGAAGCTGGCGTGGCCCTGAGCGAACGTCTAAAAGGGTTGGCAGAGCGCTATGAGAAAGATGAGTGTGAGATCAAAACGTTACAGGAAGAGGAACAAAGCCTCCAGCTCGCCTGGCGCAACCTCTGTAGCGAGCTGAGCATTACATTAGAGCCACAACGGGATATCAGTAGCTGGCAAAGCGCGCAAGACAGCTACGAGCAGCAGCTCTATCTACTTAATCAGCGTCACGTTTTACAGCAGCAGGCGGCTGAATTACGCCAGCAGGCCGAACAGATCCAGCAAACTATCGTTAGCCGCCGTAGCGAGCTGGCGACAGACTTACAACGTCTGGCGCTTACGCTACCACCGGAGGGGGAAGAGCAAGCCTGGCTTGATGCGCGCACGCAGGAAGCCCAACAGTGGCAGCAACAGCAACAACAACGGCTCACCCTGCAAGAACAGATAGCGCTGTTAATGCCCATTATTGAGACCTTACCCGCAGATGATCTCCCCGTTGATAACCAGCAGGGTGAACTGGAGGGCTGGCGCCAGGTACATAGCGATTGTGTCTCTTTGCATAGCCAGTGGCAGACCTTGCAACAACAACTATCGCAGGAGCAGGAAACCGCCACCCGGCTGGAAACACAGTTTGCCGACGCGCTGGAGAAGAGTGTCTTTGCCGATACACAGGCCTTTCTTCAGGCACTACTTGACGATGCCGAACGTCTGCGCCTTGAGCAATTGCGCCAGGGGCTGGAGAACGATTGTCAGCAGAAACAAGCCCTGGCTACCAGCGCCGAAGAAGCGTTAAAAGCGCATCAGGCGCAACCTCCTGCCGCCATGGATGCAGGCACAACGGTGCAGAGTGCTGCGCAAGAACTGGAGAACGTGACGCACCAACTGTACGAAAATGCCCGTCACCAGGGGGAATACCGCCAGCAACTCAAGCAAGATGCCGAAAACCGCCTGCGTCAACAGGCGCTGCTAACGGAGATTGAGCAGAGTACAGCCCGTTGCGATGACTGGAGCCAACTTAACGCATTAATCGGCTCCAGAGATGGGGATAAGTTTCGCAAATTCGCCCAGGGGCTAACGCTGGATAATCTGGTCTGGCTGGCAAATAACCAGCTTTCTCGCCTGCACGGGCGTTATTTGCTTAAACGTAAAGTCAGCGATGCGCTGGAGCTGGAGGTTGTAGATACCTGGCAGGCCGATGCAGTCCGCGATACGCGCACACTCTCTGGTGGCGAAAGCTTCCTGGTAAGCCTGGCGTTGGCGCTGGCGCTGTCAGACCTGGTGAGTTACAAAACCCGTATTGATTCGCTGTTTTTAGATGAAGGGTTTGGCACGCTGGATAGCGAAACGCTTGATACCGCTCTGGATGCTCTCGACGCGCTAAACGCCAGTGGTAAAACCATTGGTGTCATTAGCCATGTGGAGGCAATGAAAGAGCGTATTCCGGTACAGATTAAAGTCAGAAAAATGAATGGATTGGGTTACAGCAAGCTTGATGGCAAATTTGCTGTGAGCTGAACATGAACCCCCACTCCCCAACAGGGCGTGGGGGCGTATCCACCCACGCCCTTTCTGACTCACTCCCCCTGCGGCCATAGCCAGGCAGCACCCCGTACGCCGCTCGAATCACCATGTAGTGCCTTGCGAATGGGCGTTTCGCACTCGCCGCCAAATACCCACTGGCGTACCAGCCCGGGCACGGTCTGATACAGGCGATCGACATTGCTCATGCCGCCCCCCAGTACGATTACATCTGGATCAAGAATATTGACCACATGAGCCAGCGATTTCGCCAGGCGCATTTCATAACGGCTTAATGCCAGTTCCGCAACAGGATCTTGCGCTGCGACAAGGCGAATAATCTCGCTCCCCTTTAACGACTGCCCGCTTAAACGCTGGTAATCCGTGGCAAAGCCGGTGCCGGAAATAAAGGTTTCGATGCAGCCTTGCTTGCCACAATAACAAGGAACCTCTGCGCGGTAACGTAGCTCATCGTCATCCATCCATGGCAGTGGATTATGCCCCCACTCTCCCGCCGTGCCGTTGCCACCTGTATGTGCGTGGCCATGTAGCGCTACGCCGGAACCGCAGCCGGTGCCGATGATCACGGCAAAGACCGTTTGCGCGCCAGCCGCCGCACCATCGACGGCCTCGGAGACTGCCAGACAATTAGCGTCATTTGCCAGCCGCACTTCCCGATTCAGACGCTGGCTTAAATCTTTATCAAAGGGTTTACCGTTCAACCAGGTAGAGTTAGCATTTTTTACCACTCCGGTGTAGGGAGAGAGTGATCCGGGGATCCCCATTCCCACCGTCCCGGTCTGGCCCGTCTCTTTTTCTGCCAGCGCAACAAGATCAGCAATTAACGTAATGGTCTGCTGATAATCGCGTGGCGTGGCCTGTCGATGGCGAAACAGCTCCTGGCCGCGCTCACCCAGCGCAATAATTTCTGTTTTTGTGCCGCCTAAATCGATACCAATTCGCACCCCTGACTCCTTATGACTTGACTGTGCATTAGCAATGCAACGGCGACGACAATTCGCTATCATGCCCGCTGCACTTAATGACAAGGCCGTGAAAAATCATGCTGTGGTTCAAAAATTTAATGGTATACCGTCTCAGCCGCGATGTAGCGCTGCGGGCGGAAGAGATGGAAAAACAGCTTGCCCCACTTTCGTTTACACCCTGTGGTAGTCAGGATATGGCGAAAACCGGCTGGGTTCCACCGATGGGCTCACACAGCGATGCGCTGACCCACACCGCGAACGGTCAGATTATTATCTGTGCCCGCAAAGAAGAGAAAATTCTGCCAACGCCAGTCGTTAAACAGGCGCTGGAAGCAAAAATTTCACGTCTCGAAGCAGAACAGAGCCGCAAGTTAAAAAAGACCGAGAAAGACTCGCTGAAAGATGAAGTGTTGCACTCATTACTGCCGCGTGCTTTCAGCCGCTTCAGCCAGACAATGATGTGGATCGACACCGTAAATGGTCTGATTATGGTCGACTGTGCCAGTGCTAAGAAAGCGGAAGATACGTTGGCTTTGCTACGTAAAAGCCTTGGGTCGCTGCCTGTAGTTCCGCTGGCAATGGAAAATCCTATTGAGCTGACACTCACTGAATGGGTGCGTTCTGGTAGCGCAGCGCAAGGATTCCAGTTACTGGATGAAGCAGAACTGAAGGCACTTCTGGAAGATGGCGGCGTGATCCGCGCGAAGAAACAGGAACTGGTCAGTGATGAAATTGCCGTGCATATCGAAGCGGGAAAAGTGGTGACCAAGCTGGCGCTCGACTGGCAGCAACGCATTCAGTTTGTTATCTGCGATGACGGTTCGATTAAGCGTCTTAAATTCTCTGATGAACTACGCGATCAGAATGAAGATATTGATCGGGAAGATTTTGCCCAGCGCTTCGATGCCGATTTTATTCTAATGACGGGAGAGCTGGCGGCATTAATTCAGAATCTGGTAGAAGGGTTGGGCGGCGAGGCGCAACGCTAACACCACATGCTTCACTTATCCGGCCAACATGTTTGTGTTGGCCCGGACAAACCGCCTTACAGATAACGGCAAAGATAGGCAGTAGGTTCCGCCACCTGCAAATGAAATTCGCTATGCTCAGGCACGTTGAATACCTCTGAGGTGGAGTAGGTTTTCCACTCTATTTCCCCCGGCAGCAATACATGCAGCGCACCGCTAACTACCGTCATCTCTTCTGCTTGCGCGGTACTGAAGGTGTACTCCCCTTCCGCCATTACGCCTACGCTGGCGCGACCAGTACTGCTGCTGGTAAAACCAATCGATTTCACCTTTCCGGAAAAGTATTCATTACTTTGAAGCATAAGCTGGCCCTTATAGAGAGTGATATGGGAAGCACTATAGAGGCCATGCTTTGTTTCTGTCACGCAAAATTGCGCACTATTAAGGCTTAAATTAATAACTCTGACGCCAGACGCGCGACCAGAACATTTGAGAGCAGAACCGGAACATCCAGCGCTTTTTGCAATAAATCACGATGACGTTGATGAAAACCGAGACAATCCAGCACTAAAACATCTGCGCCACGATCCAGTAATGTTTTACCGGCTGCGATAAACTCGGATTCACTGGAGAGAAAGGGGTTGGCCAGCTCGTATAAAGGTTCGTTTTCCAGGATCTTCCATCGCTGCTTCTGCTGGGCCAGCATTTCCGGGATGGGCACGATAACGCCAACCTGGTGATCATCTACAATCGAGGCGACCAGCGGCGGGATAATACGCTGCGGCTCGATAAGAATCGCTTTGCGGGCAGTAAATCCACGAATATCCGCTGTACTCATCACCACAATGACGTCATACCCCTGATTATCGAGCACCTCAATGACGCTTTGCATATCACGCTCAACTTTGCTGCGTGAGAGCAGGCCAAGACTATTATCACGGAGTCGTGTGGGAATTGCGATGTCATCCTTTTCAACGCGATAGCTGCTGCGTACCTCGTCCGGATCCATATTTCCAAGCAGACTAAGATGATTGATTTGTTGTTCAGGTATGTGCTCTGTCAGGAGCGGTAATATCTCTTCTACCGGTACCACACCAATGGTGAGGATCGCCAAAGTCGCACTCATTTTTGCGTCCGCCTTTCAATACTGCTTGCTTCTTATATTTTACGTCTCGCCACCGATGAGCTTTGCGATCACGGATGCCGCCCTGGTTTAAAAACAAACACCCGAATACTCAGAAAAATTCCAGTAAAGTTCAAATATAACCAAATAACGATATTCAATATGGGAATATTTGTGACGTAAATCCTTTTACATGATGTTTAAGAAATCACTCAGTCAGCAGATGAGGCTTAACTTTTGTCTGGATCTTCGTAACGCTTTTTAGCGTCCAATGCTTCCTGTTCACTCGGATGTTCGCTGATTAGCGAATCTGGCTTCGGGTGATCGGCGCGCAGCTCATACCAGGTGACTGTCTTGCCCGGCTCGCCCTTTTCAACAGGGACAATACGGGCTTCTCGCGGATAAGGTGGTTTTGTCGGCATAACTCGTCCTTTCTGCTTTATTGGGTGAGTTATAAGTATAGACAATCGTTTCGCTAGCTGGCCCGCGCGAGTTGTAAAGCCGCTTTAATCTCTGCAACTACCTGTTCCGGCAACTGCGCCGCATTAACAACATGATGCGCCGCTTCATGATATAAGGCATCACGCAGCGCCAGCACTTCGCTGATTTCTTCACTGACTGGACGGCCAGTTAAGGTCGGACGTTGCCCCTCCTCAGGAAAGGCTTCCAGCCGTTCAGCCAACACTGAAACCGGCGCAGAAAGATAGATAACAACGCCCCGCTCGCGCATAAAGTGCCGATTGTACTCACTGAGAATAATACCGCCGCCAGTGGCAATGATTTTTGCAGGCTCGGTTACCGCTTCCAGCGCTGCCGTTTCACGGGCGCGGAAACTCTCCCAACCCTCTCTCTCCACTATCGCCGCGATGGTCTGTTGGGCTTCATTTTGTAACCAGCGATCGGTATCAACACACTGCCATCCTTGTGCCTTCGCCAGTGCCTCACCCACGGTGGTTTTACCGCAACCACGTGCGCCGATTAAAAAAATGGGTAGCGTCATGAGTTGGTGTTTCCTCCATGTCCCACAGCTGGCGGGACGGAAAATAAGGTCGCGATAATAGCATTAAACAAATCTATTTTTCACCGTAAAAGTAGCGTTACAGGGCATTCGCAAATACTGCGGTTAATCTGAAATCAATGATTTTACATAAGACCAGGCTGTAAAGTTTACGTGTCAATACGTGTAGCGATAATCTTACTGAATGTATCACAGGCTGACACGGCTGCAAGCCAATGGGCATATTCGTAATATCAATTATCACGGCGTTTGGCTTCAAGTAGCCATTTGTCCAGTTGCGCAGCGAATTGCTGGCGATCGCGCTGTGACAAACTATCTGGCCCGCCAGTCTGTATACCGCTGGCTCGCAGGGTATCCATAAAATCACGCATCGTCAGTTTTTCCCTGATCGTCGCCTCACTGTAACGCTCTCCGCGTGGGTTTAACGCTGCGGCACCTTTTGCCAACACTTCTGCGGCTAAAGGGATATCGGCAGTAATCACCAAATCGCCGGCTGTGCAAAGGCGCACGATTTCATTGTCGGCGACATCGAACCCGGCGGGTACCCTTAGTGTGCGGATAATACGCGACGGCGGCACGCGCAGGTTCTGATTCGCTACCAGCGTCAGTGGTGTCTGTGTGCGCTCAGCGGCACGAAATAAAATCTCTTTAATGACATTCGGACAAGCGTCCGCATCGACCCAAATTGACATAGTTGCTCCTTATATACTCTGGCTATTGTCGCACAAGCTTTCGCTCTGCGCGCTAATCCACGTTAAGCTATACAACACAAACTATTACAAGTAGTGAGGGAGATGATAATGGACAAAAAGATCGGTTTTATCGGCTGCGGGAATATGGGCAAAGCGATTGTCGGGGGATTAATTGCCAGTGGACAGGCCCAGCCAGGAGATATTTGGATCTATACCCCAACGCCGGATAAGGTTGCCGCCCTGCATAATGAATTCGGTATAAATGCAGCAGCAAGCCCGCAGGAAGTAGCCCAGGTTGCCGATATCGTATTCGGTGCGGTAAAACCGAATATCACGGTAAAAGTCCTGAGCGAAATCGCCTCCAGCCTGAATAAAGAGACACTGGTGGTTTCGATCGCTGCCGGTATCACGCTTGATCAATTAGCGCGTGCGCTGGGCCACGATCGCAAAATTGTTCGCGCCATGCCAAATACTCCCTCGCTGGTTAATGCCGGCATGACGTCAATCACGCCAAATGCCCTCGTCACCGAGCAGGATACGGCCGATGTTCTGCAAATTTTCCGCAGCTTTGGCGAAGCCGAAGTGATTAGCGAAGAACTGATTCACCCTGTTGTCGGCGCCAGCGGCTCCGCCCCAGCCTATGTCTTTATGTTTATCGAAGCGATGGCGGATGCTGCGGTAATGGGCGGAATGCCACGCGCCCAGGCTTACCGGTTCGCGGCGCAGGCAGTGATGGGCTCAGCGAAGATGGTGCTGGAAACGGGCAAACATCCTGGCGAGCTGAAAGATATGGTCTGTTCCCCTGGCGGCACCACTATTGAAGCGGTAAGGGTGCTGGAGGCGAAAGGTTTTCGCTCAGCGGTAATTGAGGCGATTGAAGCCTGTATGGCAAAGTCGGATCGGCTGAGTAAATGACGAGCCATGCCCCCTCTCCCGACCAGGGAGAGGGGCGCCATTACGACAACATCGACATCGCAGCATTAACACTTATCGGCTGTTGCATTTTCACTATCAGCCCCGCCGTCTTGCTGTACTCCCCGCAGCTCAACACTGCTTTTAAGATGCCATCTTCGCTGTATAGCACGGCAAAACGTTTATCTTCAAACGAGCCGAGCATCTTCATGCTATCCCACTGGGGAGCATAACCCAGGTACTCAAAACGAGTGCCAAAATGCGTAGTCCAGAAAAATGGTACCCGATCAAACTGATGATGCTCCCCAAGCATATTCAGTGCCGCGACTCTGCCCTGTTGCTGCGCCACTCGCCAGTGCTCAATACGCCGGCGTCCTTCCGGGGCGGGATAGCTGGCAATGTCCCCGACCGCCCAGACATCCGGCGCAGCACGCAGGGTTTCATCCACGATCAGGCTGCCATCTTGTTCATGTTGCAGCTCCGCCGTCAGTTTTGTCACCGGACGAACACCGGTAGCAAACACCACCACATGAGCAGGCAGGGTGCGACCATCTTTTAAGGTGATGCTGTGCACATGGCCATTTCCCTGGAGCGTCGCCGGCTCTCCGGTAACGAATTTCACCCCATTTTGTTTATGCAGATTTTTAAAGCGCTGGCCGATCTCTTCACCAAACTGCGACACAAAAGGGAGTTCATGGCGCGAGAGCACGGTGACATCAATATCCTGATTACGCAGCGCTGCCGCCAGTTCCATCGCAATAAAGCTATTGCCGACGATAACCAGTTGCTGCTCCTGCTCAATATCATTAAGCAGGACCTGCGCCTGCTGAATATTACGCAGTACATGAACTCCCGCCAGATGGCTACCGGGAAGATCGAGCCACACTGGCTCTCCCCCCGTCGCTACCAGCAGTTTATCGAAATGAATTTCGCGGCCATTAGTCAGGGTTAACTGATGGTCGGTGATATTAACAGCCGAAACTTCCTCGCGCAGGCTCTCCACGCCGGGCTGATTGTAAAAATCTTCATTCAGAAGATGAGGTACTTCACTAATCGCCATCTTCCCGGCGGGAACAAATTTGCTCAGCGCTGTCCTGTCGTAGGGCGCATCATTTTCTTTATCAATAAGGATCAAATGCCCGTTGAATCCCGCATCACGCAACGTCACCGCCGCCGCGCTGCCCGCCGCCCCCGTACCCAGAATAACCGCCGTTTGTGGTCGTTCACCGCGGATCTGTGGCCTGCTGACCGGAGAGTGCGGATGCGGGCTAACCAGCACTCGGTTCTGCTCAATACGCAGCGGATATTGTTTGAGGTTACTTAGCGCCAACGGCTCGCGCCACTCGCCATTGGTAATATCAAACGCTGCTTTATGCCATGGGCAGACCAGCTTGCCATCGCAAATTGCACCCTTTTCCAGCGGCCCGCCTGCATGGGGACATTTACTCTGGAAGGCGCGAACCTGCGTTGAGGAACGAATCAGAATCATGTCCGTCCCCGCCACATTAACTTTTACCGGTTGGTTTTCCGGTAGCTCATTAAAATCAATAACATATTCATAAGTCATAGCAGTGCTCCCGCGTCAGTGTTGCAGAAACGGACGTCACGCCTGACAGCGCACACCCACGTGAAAAAGCAAAAAATTCACATAGTTCACAATTTAAGCCTGGCAAAAAATAGCAGCGCCGCACGGGGTATTAATCTGCTTTTTTCAGACAGGCGCCCATAAATTTGCTGCGATCTTCGCCCTTTAGCGATTGTTGCGTAGCTTGCGAAGTACATTCACGCAGCCGTTGTTGCTGTGGCGTCAGGCTTTTTTGCCCGGGAGCGGTTTTGGTATTCTTCAGGCAGTCGCGCATATAGCGTTTACGCGCTTCCCCCGCCAGGGTTTGCGCGGTGGCTTGTTGGTTGCAGAGAGTCTGGCGTTGTTGTTGTGGGGAGAGTGTTCTTTCAGTGGCGCTCAGCGCTGTAACAAACAGCAGGCCAAATAGCAGGGTAACAAGAAGTGTTATTTTCATGGCACCATCCTTCTGTCAGTGAGGCTCTTTAAGGATGGTTCTAAATGGCGAAAAAACCACCCGGCGGCAGATATTTACCGCCGGGCTGCTATTACTTGAGGTTCAACGCCGCTTTCATGGTGTAGAACAAGTCGGTTTGATCCGTCAGCCCCACCACATTACCCGCATAGGGGCCATAAGCAGCAATACGGATCTGCGTGCCAGTATGTTCCATTGACTCCTCCTCAGAGTTGCCATAGGTCATTGCCATCACCGTACCATCTTTCGTATTCAGCGCCTGACTCAGCCCTGGCGCTTTGGTTTCAACAGGGATGATCTGGCTGGCGTGGGCGTGATCCGCGGTAACAATCACCAGTGTATTTCCGTCCTGTTTGGCAAAAGCGAGCGCCTTTTGCACCGCTTCATCAAGATCGACCGTTTCGCCAATTTGCCCACAGGGATTAGCCGCATGATCCTGTTTATCGATAGATGCGCCCTCCACCTGCAGGAAGAAACCCTTCTCATTTTTGCTCAGCAGATCAATCGCTTTTTCTGTCATCTGCGCCAGCGTCGGTACAGTATCAGTGCGCTTCGGGTTCGGTGTACAGGTCACTGCAGGCTTATCAAGGTTACCGTGCAAAGAGGCTTTCGGCCCTTCCCAGCGTACTGGCATATTGCCATCAGAGAAAAGGCCAAGTAGCGGTTTATCCTGATTGGCCTCAGTAATTGCCGCAAGCGTTGCTGCATCACTCACCAGTTGATACCCACGCGCCAGCGCCTGTTCATGTAGCGTTTTGCCCTGCCACTCGCCCGCGGTTGCCTTTTCACTAAAGGTTTTCGCTCCGCCGCCCAAAGTGACATCGGCGCGGGTATTCAACAATTGTTCGGTGATGGAGCCTTTACCGCCATTCTGCAGGGCATTGCTGGCGCACTTCTCGCTGGTCACCGTTGGCCCATAACAACGACGAGAGGTGACATGCGAAACCAGCGCTGCGGGGGTAGCATCCTGCAATTCCGCTGTAGAGACGTTCCCCGTCGCCAGCCCTGCCGCTTTCGCCATTTCCAGAATTGTTGGATGATCTTTTTCGTGAATATCAACGCCGAGCGCACCGTTATAAGTTTTCACGCCGGTGCTCCATGCGGTTGCCGATGCTGCGGAATCGGTCACGTAATCAGGTTTGCCGGTTTTCTTGTCTAAAGCATAATGTGTGTACTGGCCCGTCAACGGTAAGGCATCGATACCTTTGAAAAAGCCGCCCGCTCCTTCAGCATAATTCCGCGCGGCGGTAATTTCTGAATCACCCATCCCATCGCCAATCAGCAAAATAATATTTTTGGCAGGCCTGTTATTAAGCGACTCGCGCAACGCAGCTGTCTGGTCGCCACTTAAACGACGAGCTCCACCCGGCGAGGAAATATCACCGTGCGCCGCTCGATTATCAAGAACAGTAGTCGCGGTGGTTTCCGCATAAATACCAGGGGCAGCCAACAAAGGTAATAAAGCAAGGAATAATGCGCTCTGTTTCACTTTATATTCTCCGGGTTCAGGCACTTAAAGAAAATACACAGAGCGACTATAGGGAGTACAGATGACAGCCAGATGACACTCCAGCATCAAGATCAAAGACCTAGTTACGCGGGTGCCGTAAAAGCTTCTTTAGATATTGTTGCAGCAACTCCGTATCCTGATTCGAAACATGTGTACCGGGTCGAACCTCTTCCAGCGCACCTTCAATACTGTGAATTAATGCCTGTTGCTCTGAGAGGGCCATTTGGCGCAGCAACGCAGTGACGACAATCTCCAACGCCTCCACTTGCGCAACCAGCTCCTTAGACTCTTCTTCTTTTTCGGCAAGCTTAACCAACAACTCAGCGATAAGGTTTTTCATTAGGCTATTTCCTGGTGTGTTATGGCATGACGTTAACACTCTGTTTTGATGTTGCAAAGTAGAGGCATCTATTATTTTTGTGTATTCCTTCACAACGCCAGATAGCAATAATTAAAAGCGATAACCGAAACGCTTTTTTATAATAAATACAAATTATTTAGAACATTAGAGGATTAAAAAAGAGAGACTCTTAATTTTAAATATATTATATAACGGCCATCATTCCTTTGTTGACCGTTTTTGTGCTCAGGATTTAATACGACGAAATGCCAGTGCCAATTGCCAAAGATTAATCAAAACGACCACGGCGGTGGCAGCAAATACCCAACGGAATCCTGCCATAGCAGAAATAGAAGCTCCCATTAACGGCCCGGCGACATTGCCTAAGTACATAAATGATTGGTTATAACCAAAAATCCGTCCTGTTACTTGATCGCTGGAATATTTCAGCAACAGGGTTTGAACTGCAGGCAACATCGCACCATCGGCAAAGCCAAGCAGAAAACGCAATACACCTAATTGTAGCGGCGAAGTGACAAAGGACATGGCAAAAAATAGCACCACGGCACAAGCCAGTGTTCCGATCAAAATACGTGATGTGCCAATACGGTCACCGAGCTTGCCTAAACGCGGCGCTGATAGCAGTGCTGAAACACCCGGCACGGCCGCGATCAAACCGCTAAGGAAAGCAATATTGGCGGTATCTGGCGACATCGACTGAATAAATAACGTGAGGATAGGCCCCACTGACCCATTACAAAGCTGGATAACCATCGTGGTAAGAAAAAGGCTAATGACCAGCGCCGGGTAAGGTAGCGATGAAAATACCGCTTTCCCACTCAGTCGCTCACTCTTTTTCACCCTCGGCCTACCCCCCTCTTTGATCAAAAACAGGGTCACCAGAAAACTGATCATCAGCAGGAATGCTGTGATAAAAAACACCATCCGCAGCCCTAAATGGTCGGCGAGAAAACCGCCCATCAACGGCCCGCCAATAACACCGCTGATCTGGGCGGTAGATAAGGTGCTCAACGCCCAACCGCTCCGCTCACGCGGGACTTGTGAGGCCACCAACGCCATCGCATTGGGAATATAGCCTGAAGTCAGCCCCATTACCCCGCGCAGGATTAGCAATTGCCAGACATTAGTTGCAAATGCCTGTAGCAGAATAGCAACCGCCATTCCCAGTGACGCGCGCAGCAGCATCAATTTTCGCCCTTTGCGATCGGCCAGGCTGCCCCACATCGGCGAGACGATGGCCGACACAAGAAAGGTGATACTGAACGTCAAGCCGGACCACATCGAGAGTGCTTCATGGGACGTCACGCCCAATTGCGCTACATACAGCGGCAAGAACGGGAGAATTTGACTGATAGCGAGGCCGGTAAAAAAACAGCCGAACCACACCGAAATAAGATTGACCTTCCAGGATTCCATAAACGGGCGTTATTGTTGAGGTTTTGACAAATTACACACAGAGTAACAGCAACCGATGCCCTGTGGGTCACCAGAGATGCGTTTACCGCGATTTTGGTGGTTTATCTGTTGCGTTTCGCACTCGGGCGAAGCAAAACAGCAACAGCATAATGATAACGATAGTTCATGCTTCAACGACACAGACCAAATCCACGCATCCCAAGATGAAAATGGTTGGCATGGGCAGCGTTATATTCTGGCCCCAGCCCATTTCCGTAATATCCGCAGCTAGCACTAAGCATTGCCTGTAGCCAGGGCTGCGTTTGTGCCTGTTTCCACCCGTTAAGTACCGTTATCTGCTGCCCGTTAGCCAGATGAAACGCGCTGATATCCAGCGCTTCTGCACTGGCGTGCTCGCTGCGCCGCGCTTCGACACGATTATAGATATTTCGGCAAGCGTAACTGCCAAGGTGATCGATGCGCGTCAGTCTGCTGCCCATATAGCGCTCCGTGAGCGGCCGTGCTTGTTGTTGTACAAACAGCGCCGAGCTCAACGCCAGCGGGCAACTCGCCAAAAAACTACTGCTCAGTTTTACCACACCGAAATCTCGTACCCGCACCACATTTATCAATGGGCAATCTCCCTGACTATCGGCAACAGGAGTAGAGGAGAGCATCCGCTGTTGATTAGCTTCAGCCAGCAGGACACTACAGGCTTGTGGCGTCAGGCGCCGCAGTTTGTACTGGGTAATACGTCCCGGCGGATCGTTAAGTTGTAATGGCGCAAATGGATTGTAGTAAGACGGCAGATATTGATAACCGATATAGATAGCGGCCAGCAGAACGCACAACCCGAACAAGCTTTTCCCTCTCACGTCTCCCCCTTTTACCATGAAAAAACATTATGGCAGAAGGTCGCCAATCACGCGTTTTGCCGTGCTATGGTATGGGCTTTGTAATCTTGTGTGAGTGAACGTAGAAATGGCAAAACTGCGGGTGGGTATAGTCTTTGGCGGCAAGTCGGCAGAGCACGAAGTATCGTTACAATCAGCGAAAAATATTGTTGATGCCATCGACAAATCGCGCTTTGAGGTGGTGTTATTCGGCATTGATAAACAGGGTCAGTGGCATATCTGCGATGCGGATAATTATCTGCAAAATGCCAGCGATCCGGCGCGTATAGCACTGAACCCCTCGGATAATAGCGTGGCACTGGTGCCAGGGCTGGATAAACAACAACTCATCCCGGCGAAAAACAGCGCCGCGTTGCCCGATATCGACGTTATTTTCCCCATCGTTCACGGCACACTTGGGGAAGATGGCTCCCTGCAAGGTATGTTGCGGCTGGCAAATCTGCCGTTTGTCGGCTCCGATGTGCTTGCCTCCGCTGCTTGCATGGATAAAGACGTCACCAAACGCCTGCTACGCGACGCCGGATTAACTGTCGCCCCTTTTGTCACCCTGACGCGTACTAATCGCCAACAGATAACCTTTAACGATTTACAGGCCCAGCTTGGCCTGCCGCTGTTTGTTAAACCTGCAAATCAGGGCTCCTCGGTAGGCGTGAGTAAAGTTACGAGCGAAGCGCAGTACCAACAAGCGGTAGCACTGGCGTTTGAGTTTGATAAAAAAGTCATTGTTGAAAAAGGCATTACCGGGCGGGAGATCGAGTGCGCCGTACTCGGTAATGACGAACCGCTGGCCAGTACTTGCGGTGAAATCGTCCTTAATAGCGAGTTCTACGCCTACGATACCAAATACATTGATGATAACGGCGCACAAGTCGTGGTTCCGGCGGCTATTGATGCGACAATTAACGATCACATTCGCCGCATTGCAGTACTGGCTTACCAGACGTTGGGATGCGAAGGTATGGCCCGTGTAGATGTTTTCCTGACGCCGGACCATGAAGTAATTATCAATGAGATTAATACGCTGCCTGGTTTCACCAATATCAGTATGTACCCCAAACTGTGGCAAGCGAGCGGTATCAGTTATAGCGAGCTTATCACGCGCCTGATTGAGCTGGCCATTGCGCGCCATCAGGTCAATAGCGCGTTAAAAATCTCTGTAAATAGTTAAGCTCAATTAATGTTTTTCTGCCGTCTCCTCGTCATCCGGACGACGGCGGATAATCAGCCCGGCAAGCCAGAAACTAATCACCCAGGTCACCAAACCCACCGCGTAGGTCTGCCAGCCTTTCGCTTCAAAACCCAGCAGGCCGACAACACCATTCAGAATAAAGATCAAGCCAATCGCAATTGCGTAATAGTGCCAGTCACGGCGTAGTTTCGCAGGCAGTTTCATGACAACTCCAATACAAAAGAAAGCATCTTCGCACATCAGATTCTGCCCGTCTGCGGGTTATACGTAAAATCTGAAATGTAGAGATTTTAATAAAAATGTTATGAAAATGTGAGCACTAACAAAAATCACCTATCCGGGATCATTCCCGATAGAAATTTATCACCATTCCGATGTTGACAAATCAATAGTACTGCCAGAATTAACATCAGTTGATGCACTGGAATTAAATAATTGCGATATGAAAGCAGTAAAGAGTGCCGGAGGTTATATGGCTGATTTCATCATGTCGAAACCCTTTACGGGGGCAAAAAAACGTGACGCCTCCAGACCGGGTAATATTGCTTATGCGGTGTTTGTATTGCTCTGCTTCTGGGCAGGGGCGCAGTTGTTGAACCTGCTGATTCATGCGCCCGGGGTGTTTGAACATTTAATGCAAATGAAGGATACCACGCGCCCCCATGTGGAAATGGGGATGGGCGTGGGCACCATCTTTGGGCTGGTGCCCTTTTTGATAGGCAGCGCCCTGTTGGGTGTTATTCTTCTGTTCTTACGCTGGCGTGGTTATCAATCCCGTTAATTCTGCGCCATGCATTTCGCCCGACGATCATCGACGCGTTTAGCAAACCATGCAGTAGTCAGGTTGCGCGTGATCTTCGGGCTTTCTAGCTTAATACCCGGCAACATTTCACGCGGCAATGTTTTGCCACTTTTCTTCTCCGCCAGGCGATAAATTTCACGGTAGAGTTTTGTCTCTTCGAATTTATCACTATCGCCGCGCTCCAGTTGACGTCGGATATCGCGATCGCTCATATCAAGCTGCGTCGCCAATTTTCTTATCGCTCGCTCCGTGCTACCCGCTTCGTCGCTACCGTAAAGAATCAAATCGCCATCTAACGCGAGTTTTACCCCCGTTGCTTTACTCACTGCATTCTGGAAAGCAGCATTGCGGCTGGCATACCACCCCGCATTAAAATCAGCAAAGCGATAGAGGGGAGCACTGTAACTGGCGGGATAGTTCAGCAAATGATAAGTGCCAAACCACAACCCTCCACGACGACTAAATACCTCCTGGCGTACTGAACCTTCCATTTTCCACGGATAGCCTTCGGTATGCTGTTGAGCGAAGGCGATACTAACCTGCATCGGCCCGCCGGTACGCACCGGGTTAAATGAGCCGAACAACCGTTGCCCCATCGGCACACGATCAATAAGATCATCAAAGATGGCGCTTAACTCTTTCTCGGTGGTCACCTTATCCAGCCGCTCGCTATAGCTTTTGCCATTGGTTGAGGGAATTTTCAGCGCCGTTCGCACCAAAAATAGCGGGATATGCAGACGCTCAGCTCGTTTATCTATCTCCTGCCAGGCTATTTTACTTAAGCCCGGCACTGTAGGGTCCGCTTTATAGTTAGACTCCTGCTGTGCAACGGCCAACACTGAGCAGATATTCTCCAGCGTCGGCGCCAGCTTCTGACTGTGAAAGGCCGTAGCGATATCCTGCGCCCAACCGTTGCGGTCAGGTACGCTGGCGGGCATTTTCTGACGCACTACGCTTGCGACATCCAGCGTTTTTTCCTGCGATTTCTCTTTTTCGGCTTCTTTTTGTGAAGAAGTTGTACAACCCGCGAGGATTAACGCCGTTATTATCAACCAGCCCAAACGTGGTACATAAAGCATGCCATTCCTTGTATTAACCAAAAGTATGCGGTACAGGTTCGATCGCCTGACCATCCAGTTCCCGCTCAAAACTACGTAAACGTTTATAGATAGACATCAGTTCCACCAGCGTCGTCCAGGAAGAGATCAAATACTGGAACGAACTGCGCACCTGCTCAAAAACATTCGTAATCTGGCGCATCAGGCCAAAAGTGATCGCTCCGGCAGCAATCGTCGGGAAGAGCACAATCAGACCAAACACCACATCTACCTGTAAATAGAGAATACGGGCAATATTGAAATACATATAGTGGAAATAGAGACGGAAATAGTTGCGGCGCACGGCAACAAACAGCTCGGAAACGGTGTGCGGACGGGCGCGTGCAGGATCATCTTCCCCATAGACCAGCTCCTTACGATAAGCCGCCTCAACGCGCTGGTTTTTATACTCAAGCCCAGGCAACTTGATCCCGACAAAGGCCAGCAGCACCGTCCCCAGCAAGGCCCAGCCAATAGCGGCAATCACCAGACCGTATGGAATATGGCCCACCAGCGGCAGATCCTGTACATGCGGCGACAACGCCACCAGCACTGGTAAAAAGGCAATTAACGTCATTACCGCATTCAGGAAACTGACGCCCATATCTTCCAGCGTCGAGGCAAAGCGCATCGTATCTTCCTGCACACGCTGTGCGGCCCCTTCGATATGACGCAGATGCTCCCAGTGCGCCATATAGTATTCGTTCATTGCCGTGCGCCAGCGGAACACATAGTGGCTGACAAAAAAGTTATTCAGCACCGCCACCGTGACGGCAATCAACGCGATCCATAAAAAGACGCCGATTTCGCTATAAAGTTGAGCGATGCCGACCTTATTTGGCGCGCTTAGCGCGGTCTGAATCAAATCGTAGAACGGTTGATACCAGGCGTTAATGGCAACGTTTACTTCCACCAGAAACCAGGTCACAAAGATGATTAAGGCTGTGCCAAGAATTGACCAGCGCTGCCAGCGGTGCGGGCAAAAGATAAACCAGCACAATGCGAAGATCCCAACACAAAAGGCGTAGTAGGCATAGAAGAGCAAAAAGCCTGAGCACCAGAAACGCGTAGCGCTAATGGGAATCTCCGCCGATGCCCCGGTAAGGCGCATCAGCCAGGATTCGCCACCTGCCTGCCAGAAAACCACGGCGATCGTCGCCCAGATAAAAGCCGTTAAAAAGAATAATTTCGGCCTGGGGAAAAAGGATTTAAACATAGCGTTCTCCTGCTCACTTCTTATTTTTGCGTATCATGCTGTGTACTGCGTTAGATCGCCTGATAGCACTTGGCTTATCAGACATGGCAAATGCGACAAAAAAACGCCGCGAAGGCGGCGCCGGACCGTTTCATCAGACCAGAGGGTAACCCCTTAGTTCGTTTGCCATTCATGAAGAATTGTTTCGACGGGTTTCACAACCACGGGATTGCCGGGAACAATAAGCGTTCTCCAGACTTCGTTGTAGTGGTTAATCAGGACGACAGCCTGCGCAGCCGTGCGGTCAGCGGTGGTATGCGCATCCTGCGCCACCGTGATGGCATACCCCCGGCTGGCGCCATTTTTCAACGTTGTATCTACACAATAATCAGTAGCGCAGCCGCATATCACAAAGGCATCGATAGCATGTTCACGCAATACCGCTTCCAGATCTGTTTTATAAAAAGCATCACAGGCGGTTTTGCTGACGTAGAGCGCATTAGCTGGCCGTTTCAGCTCAGGTAACAGATCAAACCCTTCACTGCCCTCCTCCAGCCCACCAGCTTCGGCATGCTGAATGAAAACGACTCTGTCCGCCGCGGCGATCAGTTGGTTAATACGCGCTGCGCACTGTTCGCGCTGAAGACGCGGTGTGGCAAAGACACCGTTTTGCATATCCACTACCATCACGACCCGTTTACCTGCCATCACAATGCCTCTGAATAAGTGAAAGAAAGAGGTTATCACAAGCCTTACCCCCTGAGGTCATAGAGAAAAAATGCTACATTTACCCGACGTTACGTTTTAAGGGGAAACAATCCTCTTATTCGGTCTTTTCAACGAGACGCTATGTAGTATAAATACCCTCTATCTATCTCATTTTTTTTATGGATTATATCGTTGAAACGTTGTCTGCTTTTCTCCGCTCTGCTGTGTACGCTGAGCTTTAGCAGCGCTCAGGCTGCCCAGCAATCTCCCGATCCTGTTTTTGCTTCTGATATTGTCGATCGTTACGCCGATCATATCTTTTATGGCAGCGGCGCAACGGGCATGGCGATGGTGGTGATCGACGGCAACCAGCGCGTGTTCCGAAGCTATGGCGAAACCCGCCCTGGTACCAATGTTCGCCCGCAGTTGGATTCTGTTATCCGTATCGCCTCGCTCTCTAAGCTGATGACCAGTGAATTGCTGGTCAAGCTGCTTGATCAGGGCGTGGTGCGTCTCGACGATCCGTTAAGTAAATATGCCCCACCCGGCACGCGCGTTCCCACTTACCAGGGTGCACCCATTACGCTGGTGAACCTGGCCACCCATACCAGCGCCCTGCCCCGCGAGCAACCCGGCGGCGCGGCGCATCGCCCAGTGTTTGTCTGGCCTACCCGCGAGCAACGCTGGAACTGGCTCTCAACCGCAAAACTGAAAACCGCGCCGGGCACGCAGGCAGCCTACTCGAACCTGGCGTTCGATCTGTTGGCAGATGCGCTGGCAACGGCGGCGGGTAAGCCTTATCCGCAACTGTTTGAAGAACAGATTACCCGCCCGCTGGGGATGAAAGATACAACCTTTACGCCTTCACCGGATCAGTGCAAGCGCCTGATGATAGCGGAGAAAGGTGCCAGTCCATGTAACAATACGCTGGCGGCGGTTGGCAGCGGCGGAGTCTACTCCACGCCGGGTGATATGATGCGCTGGATGCAGCAGTTTCTGTCATCCGATTTCTATACCCGCAATAGCCAGGCCGATCGTATGCAAACGCTGATCTATCCGCGTCACCAACTAACGCGAGTGATTGGCATGGATGTGCCAGGCAAAGCCGATGCCCTGGGACTTGGTTGGGTCTATATGGCTCCTAAAGCCGGGCAGCCGGGGATCATCCAGAAAACGGGCGGCGGTGGCGGTTTTATTACCTATATGGCAATGGTGCCACAACATAATGTCGGTGTGTTTGTCGTGGTTACCCGCTCACCGCAAACGCGCTTTACCAGCATGAGCGACGGTGTTAATGCGCTGGTGAGTGAGTTAAGCAATAATAAACCACGCGTTATTCCTGCCACCTGATAGCCCGGATAAGGCAGGCAGCTTCTCCGCCTGCCTTAACGACTATTTTGGTAAAACAGCATTTTTCCTTTTCGGCTACAATGGCGCTAACTGTTCCACGAATATCAGGCATACCATGACCGACTTAATTACCCGTCCTCGCCGCCTGCGCAAATCACCTGCGCTGCGAGCCATGTTTGAAGAGACAACACTTAGCAAAAATGACCTGGTGTTGCCGATCTTTGTCGAAGAAGAAATTGACGATTACAAAGCGATTTCGGCAATGCCCGGCGTGATGCGCATTCCGGAAAAATATCTCGCCCGTGAAATTGAACGCATTGCCAATGCGGGTATCCGCTCGGTAATGACTTTCGGTATCTCGCATCACACCGACGAAACAGGAAGCGATGCCTGGCAGGAAAATGGTCTGGTGGCACGGATGTCGCGCATCTGCAAACAGGCCGTACCGGAGATGATTGTTATGTCCGATACCTGTTTTTGCGAATATACCTCCCATGGTCACTGCGGCGTGTTGTGCGATCACGGCGTCGATAACGATGCCACGCTGATTAACCTCGGCCGGCAGGCAGTCGTCGCGGCGGCGGCGGGCGCGGATTTTATTGCGCCTTCGGCAGCAATGGATGGTCAGGTACAAGCGATCCGCCATGCGCTGGACGCTGCGGGCTTTACCGATACCGCGATAATGTCTTACTCAACAAAGTTCGCCTCCTCTTTCTACGGCCCATTTCGTGAAGCCGCAGGTACGGCCTTAAAAGGCGATCGCAAAACGTACCAGATGAACCCGATGAACCGCCGTGAAGCGATCCGCGAGTCGTTGATTGACCAGGCCGAAGGCGCAGACTGCCTGATGGTGAAGCCGGCGGGAGCTTACCTGGATATTCTACGCGATATTCGCGATCGCACCGAGCTACCGCTGGGGGCTTATCAGGTGAGTGGTGAATACGCGATGATTAAATTCGCCGCTCAGGCCGGTGCAATTGACGAAGATAAAGTCGTGCTGGAGAGTCTGGGGGCGATTAAACGCTCTGGCGCCGATCTCATTTTCAGCTACTTTGCCCTCGATCTTGCCGAACGCGGTCTGATCTAAAAATAGCCCGGCATTTCTATTTTTAAACAAGGTTTATGGTAACGCCATGAACCTTTTTTTATTTAAATACCCGCCTTGCGGCGTTTCCCGCAACTCTGCCCGCTCCTTTCGCAATCGACAAAAAATAAACTTAGATTATTGCCTTTGCGCTCATGCAGAGATGGCGACATTTAAGATAGGTAAGTATCTGTAGCAATGGGGATCGACGAGTCCTCACCTCATTGTCATATTTTCATAAATCTGAAATGTAAGCGTCATCTTCTGCTTCTAGTGTCATCGCAAGACGGGAGGAGAAGCCACTATGTTTAGTCTCGACAATATACTCGATGACCTCTGGCCGCAGGCCAGACCCGCACCCTGGCAAAAGAGTTTACTCAGACGCCTTTTTTATGAACAAGAGTTCCAGCAATTTGCCGACCGGCATCGTCATCTGAAAGGGCTTGATATGGTGGAGCAGGTGCTCGAACACCTGCAGATTCGCTGTACTATCCCCGCCTACGATCTCGAACAAATTCCCGAACATGGTCCACTGGTTATTATCGCCAACCACCCCACAGGCACACTTGACGGGTTAGCGCTGATGTATGCGGTTTCCAGAGTGCGCCGCGATGTCAAAGTCGTCACTAACCGAATGCTGACGCATTTACAGCCGCTCAGTTCACTCTTTATTCCGGTGGATAATATGGGTGGGCGCACACGTAAGTCATCCATTACAGAGATGGAAGGCCATCTGCAAAACGGCGGTGTACTGATCTTTTTTCCGGCTGGAGAAGTTTCTCGTCTGACACGTAAAGGGATCCGCGATAAAAACTGGAACGCCGGGTTTATTAAACTGGCGACGAAATTTCGTGCCCCTTTGTTACCAGTATGGATCGATGCACATAACAGTGCCCTGTTTTATACCAGCGCAATACTCTCAGATACGCTGCCGATGTTGTTATTGATGCAACAGATGTTTCGTCGTCGGGGCAGCAGCCTGCCCATCAAAATTGGTCAACGCATTCCCTGGTATAACTGGCATACGCCACAACTCTCTGCGCGCGAGTTGGCGGATAAATGTCGCAAGCATGTTCTACGACTGGGTAAAGGGTTGCCCGGACTTTTTAAAACAGAGTGCGCCATTGCTCGCCCGGAAGATCGCGCAACCCTTCGCCGGGAATTAAATAAGGCCGAGTGTCTGGGGCATACAGCAGATGGCAAAAGGATCTATCTGTGGCAACGACAAGAGCAGGAAGATGCCCCGCTATTGCGCGAGTTGGGTCGGTTGCGCGAAATCGCTTTTCGCGCAGTTGGCGAAGGCAGTGGCAAACGTCGCGATACTGATAAATATGACGACGATTATCTGCATTTAATTCTCTGGGATGAGAACGATCTGGAAATTGTTGGCTCTTATCGTTTTATACCGACTGCTCACCAGATTGAGGCCAGAGGCCTGGATGGTCTTTACAGCTACACGCTGTTTCATTATGACGAACGTATGGCGGAAGTGCTGCGTTACGGCATTGAGCTCGGGCGCAGCTTTATTCAACCACGTTATTGGGGGCGTCGCGGCCTTGACTATCTTTGGTCGGGGATTGGTGCTTATCTGGCTCGTTACCCGCAGTATCGCTATCTTTTTGGCCCGGTTTCTATTTCCGGCGGGCTACCACCTGCGGCGCGAGAATTGCTGGTGGCCTTTTACCGCCTGTGGTTCCCGGCAAACGGACTGTTGGCCGCCTCACGTCGACCGTGGCCAGCCAGTATGCCAGAAGTGCTGGCTCAATTTACGGGTGAGGATTACAGCGAAGATTTGACTCGCCTGAAGTTACTGCTCGGCAACCTGGGTTGCGCGATTCCGCCACTATATAAGCAGTACTCTGAACTCTGTAAACCTGGTGGCGTACAGTTTATCGATTTTGGTTGCGATCCAGAGTTCAATAACTGTGTCGATGGTCTGGTGCTGGTGGATTTAACCCGCCTGAAACCCAGTCGTTACGCGCGTTATATTGCAGCCCATCTGCCAAAGCAGAATTTTAATTAAATGTCTTAAAATCAACTTTTGTACTGCACACTTTTAGTATTCACATTTATTGAACACTTATACTCAGTGTGGACGTTTATCATACAGATTAAAGATAATTGTATTCAATAAGTGAGGATTTTATGAGTATTTCGCAATATAGCCGAACTCCTGTAATAAAAGTGGTTGATAACCGAGGGCTATCTGTATGTGAGATAGCCTATTACCGCCATCCCGACTCACTGGATACCACTGATGAAAGGCTTACCCGCCATCAATACAACGTGCGCGGTTTTCTGACACAAAGCGCCGACCCAAGACTATACGATCTCGGGTTGGCTAATTTTACCTGGCTGACAGACCTTGCCAGTAATGTACTACGAACACAGAGTGTCGATACCGGTATTTCTGTTACGCTCAATGATGCAGCAAATCGTCCCTTTCTGGCGGTCACTGACATCATGCCGGGGGGTGATCGGAGCCAGAGCATAACCCATACATGGCAATATGAAGATAATGCCTTGCCAGGGCGTCTGCTTAGCGTGGCAGAACTCGTCTCAGGTAAAGAGAGGCGGGTAATAGAGCGATTTATCTGGGCTACTAATGACCAGCAAGAGCAGGATATTAACCGTGCTGGCGAGCTAATCAGTCACTACGACACAGCAGGCGTGGTACAAACGAACAACCTCTCCATTGGCGGTGTCCCGCTCTCAGTTACGCGGCAACTGTTCAAAGATGCAGATAACCCGGACATAACGATCGACTGGCAAGGCGCGGACGCATCGACCTGGAACGATCAGCTCGGCAGTGAAACCTATACGACCTTAAACACCGTTGATGCCCTTGGCATGGTGCTGAATACTACTGATGCAATGGGAAATATGCAGAGGGTGGCATTTAACGTAACTGGTTTGTTGAAAGGAAGCTGGCTAACGCTCAACGGCGGCACTGAGCAGGTGATTATAACATCTCTGACTTATTCAGCAGCCGGGCAAAAAATGCGTGAAGAGCATGGTAACGGCGTCATAACATCCTATTCTTACGAACCGGAAACTCAGCGGCTTATCGGCATTAAAACAGAACGACCATCAGGACATCCTGCCGGCGCAAAAGTATTGCAAGACTTACGCTATGAGTATGATCCGGTGGGTAATGTACTGGTTATCACTAACGATGCTGAGGAAACACGCTTTTGGCGAAATCAAGAAGTCGTGCCCCGAAATGCTTATTCCTATGACAGTCTCTATCAACTGGTCAGCGCTACCGGTCGGGAGATGGCAAATGCAGCGCAACAGTCCAGTGATTTACCCGCATTCACCCACTTCGATAACGCCATTTATACTAACTACACACGTACCTATAGTTACGACCGGGCTGACAACCTGACAAAAATACAACACAGCGCCCCTGCATCTGGCAATAATTACACAACCACACTCACCGTAAGCGACCAAAGTAACCGGGCGGTACTCAACACGATAACTGAAAATCCTGCAGAAGTGGATGCGCTCTTCACCGCCGGAGGCCAGCAAAGACAGCTATTACCAGGGCAATCCTTGTTCTGGACACCCCGTCGGGAATTGCAAAAAGTCACACCGGTGACCCGCACAGGCGCCGCTGACGATAGCGAAAGCTACCGCTATGACACAAACAGCCAGCGTATCCTGAAAACGTCTACACAAATGACTGACAGTAGCAGCCGTTCCCGGCGAACGCTCTATCTGCCAATGCTGGAACTCAGAAGTACAGCGAACGGCGGAACTGAAACTGAAAATTTGCAGGTGATAACCATCGGCGCGGCTGGACGCGCGCAGGTGCGGGTGCTCCATTGGGAGAGTGGGCAGCCAGCGGAACTGGCGAATGACCCAATCCGTTACAATTACGATAACCTTACTGGTAGCAGCAGCCTGGAAGTCGATGGCAATGGGGAAACTATCAGTCAGGAAGAGTATTACCCCTATGGCGGCACCGCGATTTTAACAGCACGGAGTGAAATAGAATCTGATTACAAAATCATTCGTTATTCGGGAAAAGAGCGAGATGCTACTGGATTATATTATTACGGTTATCGTTATTACCAGCCATGGGTCGGACGCTGGCTCAGTGCAGATCCTGCAGGAACAATGGATAGCTTAAATGTTTATCAGATGGTGAAGAATAATCCAGTATCGCTAATCGATCCCGATGGCAGAGTCAGCATGCCCGCAGAGACACTTATTGTCGATGTGTTAAATCCATATTCAAAAGATCCTACTAATGCATGGTTTGAAGAACTTACCTGGAATCCTCATGAAAATAGATTAAACGCCACCCCTGAAGTTTACACTAGCCGATTAAAAGTCATGCAGGGACAACAATCTCAGTGGCGCAGCTTCGAGAATACGCAAACCGCCTTTGCTGTTTTCCAGGATGAATCAGCAGCTCCTCGCCTCTTTATCAGCACCTATAACCAGCATATTGGTATCAAACCCGGAATGGGCAATCCATTATATGCGGGAATAATGGTCTATAAAAAAAGCGAGCAGGGAGAACTCTATTATCAAATCGATAATAATTCCGGGCATTACCAACCGAATAGTAATATTGATGCGGCTGCTTTATTTAGCCAAATTATCCCTGCTGAAGGCATGAGTCATTTCCGCTTTTCCAAAACGTCGAAGACTGCGGCTCCGGAAAATACGCGCCTGACACATATCACTTCTGTGGAAGATTACGGTCAGTTAGCCAGTGATTTTAGGAGTGGGGGAAATAAAGAGCAAAACTTAATCAAATATTTTAATGAGCATGGACTATGGGAACCATTAAAGAGCCAACGAAGCCATATGCCATGGGTAGAGGAGTTAATGAAGTGGGAAAAACAGCAGAATGCTGCTACCTCAGCCCGCCCTGTTGCTACTGCCGCTCCGCCGGTTAATACCATGCGTTCTAAAGCCGCGCAGCTTCCGACACAGCGTCAATCCTCACCCGGATTATGGAAACGCTTTACCGCATGGGTTGCTCGAATATTTAACAAACAAAAACCCTCCCAAAATACGGCGACAATGAACCAGGCCGTACTCCACTGAGCACTCAGTGTGGCTGCCATCGCAGCCACACTTCTCTCTGCTTTTTTCTAATACCTGAATTTCACCATTGCAGGGCAGTTTACCTCCCTCTTCGTCCTGTAACGGTGCAAAAAGGGGCTGTCATTAAATATAACTTATTGAATTATAATAATTCCATTCTCTGGCATCGCCTTTGCACTGTCATCGTTAACTGTATTCATTGGCGAGGCAGTAAATTATGGACACACAAACCACACTTAAAAGAACACTTGGCAGCTTCCGTCTGTGGGGCATTGCCGTCGGACTGGTTATTTCCGGGGAGTACTTCGGCTGGAGCTATGGCTGGTCGCAGGCCGGTACGTTGGGATTCTTGATTGTCGCGTTGGCTATTGCCGCAATGTACTGCGCATTTATATTTAGCTTTACCGAGCTGACTACCGCTATCCCACACGCCGGAGGGCCATTTGCCTATGCGTATCGCGCTTTTGGGCCAACAGGGGGATTTATCGCGGGGTTTGCCACACTTATTGAGTTCGTTTTTGCGCCTCCCGCCATCGCTATGGCTATCGGTGCTTATCTGAACGTGCAGTTTCCTTCACTCGATCCTAAATGGGTGGCTTGCGGCGCGTATATTATCTTTATGACGTTGAATATCCTCGGCGTGGGGATTGCAGCCACTTTCGAATTGATTGTCACACTGCTGGCTATTTTCGAACTGCTTGTCTTTATGGGAGTGGTTGCACCAGGCTTCTCCTGGAGTAACTTCACCGCTAACGGCTGGGCAGGCGCAGAAAGCTTCAGCGGTATGGCGCTGCCAGGAATGTTCGCGGCGATCCCGTTTGCTATCTGGTTTTTTCTCGCCATTGAAGGAGCGTCAATGGCTGCAGAAGAGGCGAAAGATCCGCAACGCACCATTCCACGCGCGCTGGGAGGCGGTATTTTAACGCTGACCGTGCTGGCGGTAGGCGTGATGATCTTCGCCGGTGGCGTTGGCGACTGGCGCGCCCTCGCCAATATTAACGATCCCCTCCCCCAGGCGATGAAGTTAGTGGTTGGCAGTAGCAGCGGCTGGCTACATATGTTGGTCTGGCTCGGGTTGTTTGGCCTGGTGGCCTCTTTTCACGGCATTATTATGGGTTACTCACGTCAAATCTACTCGCTGGCGCGCGCGGGGTATCTGCCAGCGAGCCTGGCCAACCTCAACCGCAAAACCCGCACTCCGCATCTGGCAATCCTTGCCGGAGGCATCGTCGGAATCGCCGCAATTTTCTCCGACTCGCTGATCACTATCAGCGGTATGCCGCTCACCGCCTGTATTGTGACGATGTCCGTTTTCGGCGCTATTGTTATGTATATCATTTCAATGGCGGCGTTGTTTAAGTTGCGCCGCAGCGAACCTGCGCTGGCACGCCCGTTTAAAGCGCCACTGTTCCCGTTTGCTCCGGCGTTTGCCCTTGGTATGGCGGTGCTCTGCCTGGTCGCAATGGTTTGGTACAACACACTACTGGCGTTGATTTTCGCCATCATGATGTTGGGTGGATATCTGTGGTTTCGCAAAACGGCACCGGCACGTGAACGGGCGGCAACCGATCCGCAACTGCGCGCTATCTCCTGAGGAGTTTGCATGTATAAAACCACACTGGCGCACCGCACATGGCAGTTCGCCAGCCTTAAAGAGGTGATGGCAAAAGCTTCCCCGGCACGTTCCGGGGACATGCTCGCAGGTGTGGCGGCGCAATCAGCAGAAGAGCGGATGGCGGCAAAAATTATCCTTGCCGATATCCCGCTACGCGATATTGTCAACACACCATTAATTCCTTACGAAGATGACGAAGTTACGCGACTGATTATCGATACTCATGATGCCTACGCGTTCACCCAAATAGCGCACCTGACAGTTGGCGAATTCCGCGACTGGCTGCTGGCAGAGAGCACCGATTCGGCCACACTGAGTGCGGTGGCTACAGCAATCACGCCAGAGATGGCCGCAGCTGTGAGTAAGCTGATGCGCAATCAGGACCTGATTCTCGCCGCCAGCAAGTGTCGTGTTATTACCCGCTTTCGCAACACCATCGGCCTGCCGGGTCATTTGAGTGTGCGCTTACAGCCCAATCACCCCACGGATAATTTACAGGGTATTGCCGCCAGTATGCTTGATGGCCTGCTCTATGGCGCAGGTGACGCGGTAATTGGCATTAACCCTGCCAGTGACAGTCTGCCCGTACTGGCGCAGCTTAACCATATGATGGCGGATATTATTGAGCGTTTCGCCATCCCCACTCAGTCCTGTGTACTTACTCATGTAACCAATACCCTGCAGTTGATCGAACGCGGCGCACCGGTGGATCTGGTGTTTCAGTCGGTAGCGGGCACAGAAGCCGCCAACAGTGGTTTCGGTATTAACCTTGCGCTTCTGCAAGAAGCCAGGGAAGCAGCGCTGAGCCTGAAGCGCGGTACGCTGGGCGAAAATGTCATGTACTTTGAAACCGGACAGGGTAGTTGTCTCTCTGCAAATGCCCACCACGGTGTCGATCAGCAGACTTGTGAAGCGCGGGCTTATGCGGTAGCCCGCCATTTCAAGCCGCTGCTGGTTAATACCGTAGTCGGCTTTATTGGCCCGGAATACCTTTATGATGGGAAACAGATTATTCGTGCGGGTCTGGAAGATCACTTCTGCGGCAAAGTGATGGGACTGCCGATTGGCTGCGACGTCTGTTATACCAATCATGCGGAAGCTGATCAGGACGATATGGATACTTTGCTTACGTTGCTGTGTACCGCCGGGTTGACCTTTCTGATCGGTGTCCCCGGTGCGGACGACATTATGCTCAACTACCAGAGCACCTCTTTCCACGACGCGCTCTATGCTCGCCGCCTGCTGGGGCTGAAACACGCGCCAGAATTTGCCGACTGGCTGGCCCATATGCAGATCATCGACGCCGAGGGCCAGTTGCGTCTGACCGGGGCAAATCACCCATTGCTCGCTGCGTTGCCACAAGGAGCCTTTCAATGATCGCACCCGATGCATGGAAAGTACTGCGAGAGTTCACTGACGCCCGCATAGCGCTCGGGCGGAGTGGTGCAAGCCTGCCGACACAAGAAGTGCTCAATTTTGGGCTCGCACATGCCCGGGCGCGTGATGCTATACATCAGCCCTTCGACAGTGAAACACTGGCGCGGCAGCTTCACGAGCTCAGACTCAAAACGCTGGAAGCGCATAGCGCGGCAGCGGATCGGCACACTTACTTACAGCGCCCGGACCTTGGCAGAGTACTGAGTGCTGAAAGCCGGGAAAGGCTCGTTGCCAGCAATACACCAGCCCATGATCTGCTGTTAGTGGTTGGTGATGGCTTATCATCATATGCCGTACATCGCCAGGCCCCAGGGTTGATTAGCGCTCTGCGCCCTTATCTGGAGACGCTGGGCCTTTCGCTCGGCCCGGTGGTGCTGGCACATCAATCCCGCGTCGCTCTGGGTGATGATATTGGTGAGACACTGGGCAGCAAAGCAGTAGCAATATTAATTGGCGAACGACCAGGGTTGTCATCACCAGATAGCCTTGGGGTCTACCTCACATGGCAACCAGCGCGTAAACGCCTTGAATCAGAGCGCAACTGCATCTCGAACATTCGCCCGCAAGGGCTAAATTTTGCTGCCGCCGCCTTTAAACTCGCATGGTTACTTGAGCAGGCCTTTTTGCGCCGATTGACCGGTGTGCGGTTAAAAGATGAAAGCGATAATCCAGCGCTGCATGGCAAAGTAACGCCGCATAGCGACTTTCCCACGGTGATTGACCGAAGTGCCTGAGCAGGCAGTGAAATATGCGTTAGTACAGCTCATCACCATATTAAACGAGTAGACTCTAACTAAAGCAATCTCTTACACCAGCATAAGATCGGGAAAAGGTGCGACGAACCTCACGCTTTTTAGTGATACGCTACGCTTGTTAAAAGATAAAAAAAATGAGCGAGGAGCGGCCAATGAGCAGCACACACACCCTTTTCCCACATCGCCAGCCAAAGCGCGACCCCGACGATCCTAATATTATGAACTGGGCGCAAAATGCAACGCTGGCAGCAAAAAGCGCGGTCATCATCCCCGAAAACGAAGCCCAGTTGCAGCAAGCGATTAAAACTTGTCGCGGGCGGGTGCGCATGATCGGCAGTCGTATGTCTGCAGGCAGAATGCTGGCACTTAGCGAACCAGATGATGTGCTTATCGATTTATGTAAGCTGCGCGGTGTCTTATCTGTCACCGACGAAAGCGTCACTTTTGCCGCCGGCACGCCACTACATGAAGTCTTTGAAATATTAAGCTCAATGAATCGCATGCTACACGCCTCACCTGGCGTAATAGCTGCACAAACCCTGGCCGGAGCGGTCTCTACTGGTACACATGGTCAGGGTATGCAACAGAGTTCGTTAGCAGACGAGGCACTAAGTATCCGCCTGGTGGACAGCAGCGGTAACATTCATGAGATTGACCACCAACACCGCTGGTTTAGTGCAGCGCAACTTGGTTTGGGGTCACTCGGAGCAATCAGCGCAGTGACCTTACGCACCCGCCCGTCAACGCTCTATACCTGCTTTAAGAGTGTCACGAGCGCTGATCGGCTGGCGGAAAAACTGCAACAGTGGAACGAACAATGGACATTCAGTAAAGCCTGGTGGTTCCCGGATGAAAACAAAGTTCATGCCTGGAATGCTCGCGAAGCCAATGATGAGGAACAGTCGCGCTGGCGCAATAATCATGGCCGTCTTGTCATACTTGATAACGTTGACGAGCAAATGAATGAAACGGTAGATAAGACGCTGAAATTAATGCGCGCCGATACGCGGATTGTCGATGAGAACGGCAAACCTTTTCGCACGGTAACCCGCTTCAAAGATTTCTCGGACGTTATTGGTGATATCTATCAGGTTTTTTGTCGGGGTATTGCCACACCACAAATTAATATTGAAATCGGCATCCCGATGGCGCGTGTATCCGAGGTGATGACGCATATCAAATCCTGGCATGCCAAAACGCAGCCACATATGCACTACCCCATTATTTTGCGTTGCACAGGCCCCTCAAATAGCTGGCTAAGTCCCGCATGGCAACAGCCGACCTGCTTCTTTGGCTTTGTGGTTTATTATGCAGAAGATGGTTCACTCTCTCCTGATGGGCTGGAATTTTTACAGGCCATTGAACAACTGCTTGCCAAAGAAGGCGGCAGGCCACACTGGGGGAAATATTTCGATCCTGCACTTTATAACTGGCCGATGCTTTATCCGCAGTGGTCTCGCTTTCAGGAGGTTCGCCAAAGCCTCGATCCGCACGGAAAATTCCTGAATAAATTTATGAAGGAGTTGCTGGCATGAGTTCACCTGCTTTCGCCTGGGCGACTTTACTTACACAGCCCAGTTATTTGCCTGGCGTTGAGGCTTTACAACGCTCCTTGCGTGCCAGCGATTCTCCCTGGCCGTTGGAGGTAATGGTAACCTCGTCCATTGACGAAGAAATACGACAGCGCCTGCGAGAGCAAGGGTGTCTGGTGCGCGAAGTTCCCGTTATTGGTCCAGACCCAGCGCTTGCCCACCGCTACGCCAATGCTCGCTTTGCCGAAGTATGGAGCAAACTGGCGGTGTGGACACTCACCGAGTATCAACGCGTGGCTTTTCTCGACGCCGACATGCTGGTGATAAAAAACATGGATGAGGTGTTCGACATTCCTTTACCGGCAGGCACTATCGCTGCCTGCCACGCCTGCCGCTGCAATCCAAACCAGATCTCCAGCTACCCGGCAAGCTGGAAACCAGAGAATTGTTTTTACAGTTGGTGTGAAGACCCACAAATGCATGCCACACCTCCCGAGTCCGTGGACAATTACCTTAACGGTGGCTTCCTGGTGTTAACACCAGATGAGAACGTCTATCAGCAGATGATGGCGCAGTTGGCAGCTAAAATGGATATTTCATCATGGATATTTGCCGAGCAGGATTTTCTTAATGAGTGGTTTCGCCATCGCTGGCAGCCACTCCATTATGGTTATAATGCGCTTAAAACTCTGCCCTTACAGCATCCAGTAATGTGGGATTTAACGCGGGTAAAAAATATCCATTACATTATCGATAAGCCATGGGAAAAGTACTCTGAGCCTGCGGATAAATGGTACGAGCTTCACCGACTATGGTGGGAATACGGGTCTGCTTAATTTTTAGCATATACGCACGAAGCGTAACCAAACCCGACATTTATGACAAAAAAGGTCGCCGCAGCGACCTTTAGGTTACTTTTTCACCGGTTGAGGTTTTTTATCACCAGATTCCGGCGCTTCGCGTGGATCATCTTTATCAATTGCCAGCACGTCTCCTCCTTCTGTTACCTCAGTTTTGTCACTATAGCTCGCAACATGCGCCAATAACCAAGCGGCAACGCTACCTCTCTATGAAAAAAGTTCGTAAACAATACTTTCACTGGGGGAGTATCGGTGCGCTTATACCTGCCAATACTTTATTTTCAATGAGGTAAAAATATATCAATGTATGATATATAAAATTATTTTAAATTTTCTTACAGAATGTAACTTATAGGGATATTCTTATTTCAATTTATACGATACATTTCATAATATTAACCAGTAACGAATATGCATTTGCATGCCCTCAGGCACAGAGCGGATTTCATGTTCCTGAGGGTTTTTCTTTACAATTTCAATTGTATGTTATTTGTCTATCTTGCTGAAAAAATATGCAATACCAGTCGATATTATCTCTAACTGATATCATCTGAATGTTTTTTTCGCTTTGCGGTTTTATCGATCAACTGCCGCTGATAAGCCGTGAGTTTTAACTCAACCTCTTCTTCATTCTGATCGATAGCAATAACAGTAATAACAAACTCGCCAGGATTGTCTAAGAAATGAAGAACTTTATGTTCAGGGATAATTTCTTCATCTGTACCTGTACCGCCGCCCTTATTTTTTCTACTCATTTTATCACCTGGATAAGAGTGCGTAGGTTATTTTACCCGCAATATGCACGAGCATATTTCGCGCTAACCATGCGGATAAATAAACTTTTGCAGTAGACCTCTGCATATTTATCCAGAAAAGATACATAAGGGCAAACGAGCCGTTTCCGGCTCGCTTTTATATTAAAGCTCAGAATATTACCTATTCAATAAGATGCTATCCGGGCTATTTTTTCTGCCCACCACTCTGTTGGCCACCTTTTTTCTCGGTTTCGGATGAACGCTGGGGATCGTTTTTAAAACTCCCGCCGCTCTGTTGTCCGCCTTTGCGTCCTGCATCGGAAGCTTTTTCACGATCCTCTGCGAAATTGCCAGAACCACCTCTATGTTCTGCCATGTTATATCTCCACTTTATATTGTCGATATAATCGATACGGTAATTAGATTCACCATATCGATCGCTTTGGTGTATTAAGTTTGGCAGCTATCCTGAATTAGTCAACATATTAACCGGAGACATGACAAACATACGAAAATAAATTTTTAGAAAAATGAGTTCAATATACTGCACCATAAATAAATCATTTACTTATAATGCAATCATATCACTTTAAGCAAAAACAAACTGATAACGTACGTTACTAACTGCATAAGTTGATAATCGAAACGGGAATAGCGCTTCGTTTCAACAAGCCTACGTGAATTAATAAAATAGTTAAGTGCAGCAGGTAATTTATTATTCAGTCGCAGAAAAAATGGCTGTTACGTCTATTTTAGCTAGAATTATTCACTACCCACATAAATAACATGGAGATAAAAGATGCAAAGTGAACATCGAAAATGCGTTGAAACCTGCTATCAATGCGCTGCGGCTTGTGAACATTGCGCCCTGTCCTGTCTGCAAGAAAATGATATGGAGGAGATGCGAAAATGCATAAAGCTGAATGTGCAGTGCGCGGCACTCTGCCGCCTCGCAGGCCAATTTATCTCACTGGAGAGTGAATACACAAAACAGGTTTGCCGCATTTGCGTTGATGTATGCCGGGCCTGCGCCGAGGAGTGTAGCAAACATCAGCATGCCCACTGCCGCCATTGTGCCAAAATCTGCCGTACATGTGCCAACACCTGCCTGCAAATGGCCGCATAAATGTCATCAGCCATTCGGGGAGGATCCTCTCCTCCCTGGGATTTAGCTAAGTCCTGAGCTGTCGCTGCCATTTTCACCTCGCTTTTCAAGTATGCTCCCGCGCCTCGGTGGTAAAAACAATTGTTATAATATAACATATCAATTTGCTTTTACTTACCAATATGGAGCACTTATGATCCGCACAAAAAATGTACTTTTACTTGGCCTCTTACTTAGTAGCGCACAAAGCTTTGCGCACTCTCATCACCATGGCAAACCATTATCTGAAGTCGAACGTAAAGCCAGCGAAGGTGTATTTGATGATAAGGATGTCAAAAACAGAGCGCTCTCTGATTGGGATGGCATCTGGCAGTCTTTAAATCCTTACCTGGTGCAGGGGGATCTGGATTCCGTTCTGGAAAAAAAGGCGCAACGGGGTGATATGAGCGTGGAACAGTACCGCGAATATTATAAAAAAGGCTATGCAACAGATATTGATATGATCAGCATCGAAAACAATATCATCGAATTTCACATAGGCAAGAAGGTCAATGCATGCCGTTACGACTATGATGGCTACAAAATTCTCAACTATGCGTCGGGTAAAAAAGGCGTCCGTTACCTTTTTAAGTGCAACGACAGCCAGTCAGAGGCACCAAAATATGTTCAATTTAGTGACCATATTATTGCTCCCCGGCAGTCCCAACATTTCCATATCTTTATGGGTAATCAATCCCACGAGACACTATTAAAAGAGATGGATAATTGGCCAACGTTTTATCCTTATAATATGAGTAAAGAGGATATCGTTGAGGAAATGCTGAATCATTAATTGCATCGTGAACACGCGATAATCGTTACGTTAGCGCTTAATCGTACCAGAAGGAGGACAAGAGCCTCCTTTTATTACAATCAATAAGCTGCCTGCCAAAAACATAATATATCATCGACTTTCCTCAGAAAATACGCTATACAGCATATCCGATATGCACATTGTAACAGGTGCATATCGAAGACATATAATATTAATTATTTGATTGCGATATGTTTATATAATAAATAATAAAGGCTTACGGAATGGTTAAAGATAAATTTTACTCAATACAGGCATTAAGGGCAATAGCAGCAGTACTGGTGATGTGCTTCCACTTCAAGAGTTATATAAATCAGAGTTTCCCGGGGGTAGGAGATAGGCTTTTCAAGGGTGGTGAAATTGGCGTAGATCTCTTCTTTCTGATTAGTGGATTTATCATTTACTACATCACCAGAGATGATAACAAAGGTGCTGAATCAGCGAAAATATTTTTCATTAAGCGCTTTTGCCGTGTTTTCCCACCCTATTTCGTTATAACATTATTTGTTGCCGGAAACACCATTGAATCATGGACAGAAACCTTAAAATCGCTACTATTCATTCCTCTTAATGTCTATGACAAAGCCCCATGGTTTGGTGTGGCTAAATTATTTGTCGGCTGGACTCTGAATTATGAGTTTCTCTTCTATACGTTATTTGCTCTATGTATGTTATTTAAGCAGAAGAAAGTTATTATATTAACTGTGCTCATTATCGCAATCGTGAGTGTTCCTGCATATTTCAATGGCATGGCCATTTCTGCATCAAATAACTACCACTATCCTGGCTACCTTGCAATTCTGACCAATAGTTTAATGTTTGATTTTCTTATTGGCTGCTTCACAGCGTGGCTTGTTATCAATAAAAGAATAGTTTACAGCAAGACAATAAGCTACTTGTTAATCACTGCCAGCGTCGTACTTTTCATGATAACGATCCTTATGTATAGCAGCGCCATTGGTGGTTTGGGGTATATTTTAGCGTCGTTTGTGCTTTTATTCTCGCTGACCAACCATGAGATCCAATATGATCTCAATGTTCCGCTGCCTGTGTTAGCAACGGGTAAAATTTCGTTCTCGCTGTATCTGGTGCATTATCGTGCAAAATTAATGTTGGGTAAGGTATTTAACCATACTCAGCATTCAACTTATGCGGGCGTGATAATGTTCATCTTATCTGTCATACTCTCTTTTGTATTTGCTGCGATCTCTTATTATTTACTGGAGAAGAAACTCAGCACAAGGCTTAAGAAATTCTTATTGAGTAAAGTATAAACTTTGGCAAAATAACAGGTGGAACAATGGTTAATGATGCTTATAAAATAATAAAATCTCTGCTTAGAGAGTGTTCCTTTTTCTTTTTTTTGAGTTTGATCATTTTGCTCCCGGCATACTGTTTTAATGAAGCATACCTGAAAGAGGTCGAATTAATATTAACAGAGAACCTTGCGCCTCATTCACTGAGCGCTATCTTTGTACTAGCCACATCGTTCTCCTCTATCACACTACTATTTTTAGGCAAGTACAATCCAGGCAAAACAGGAAATCGGATTGTTTATAAATATATAATTTTCCCCGTCGTAAAATCAGGAAGAGCATATTCATCGACGATGACAGGAATGTTAGGCGGGTTAGCACTCACCATGCTTTTCATTAAAGATTATCGTCATGCGGCGCTGTCTGCGATATTTATGATTTTTGTTATTTTCTACTGGTCATTTTTCCGGGCAATTATTTATTTTAGTCGACAAGGGTTGCCTGAAGATATTAGCGAACGGTGGGGCAAGATCTTTTTAAGTGCCTTTATTATTATCCTTCCCTGCATCTACTTTTATGTATTATAGCGAATAAGTTAATAAAGCCTCTTTTCAGAGGCTTTATTAACCAGACCAATGACCATTAAATGTTGTTTACTGGCTTCTGTTCATTTTTTGTTTGAACATTCTCCAACATACGACGCACTGGAACAATAAGTACTAACAGCACCGCAGCACAGATCAACAGGGCGATTGAGCACCGGGCGAAAAGTTCAGGCAGCGTATCGAGTTGATCAGCCTTAACGTGTCCGCCAATCAAACCAGCAGCCAGGTTGCCCAGCGCACTTGCGCAGAACCACAGACCCATCATCTGACCACGCATTCTTTCCGGTGCCAGCAGGGTCATTGTCGCCAAACCAATCGGGCTTAGACATAGCTCACCGAGCGTCAGCATCAGGATGCTGCCTACCAGCCAGAATGGTGATACACCTGCCCCGCCGTTGCTCAGGACGTTTTGCGCAGCCAGCATCATCAAGCCGAAACCCGCGGCAGCGCATAAGATACCGATAACAAACTTGGTAATACTACTTGGGCGGATACTTTTACGCGCCAAAGCTGGCCATGCCCAACTGAATACCGGAGCCAGCAGAATAATGAATAACGCATTGATTGACTGGAACCACACCGCAGGGATCTCAAAATTACCGATCATTCGGTTGGTATAGTCGTTAGCAAATAAGTTAAACGAGGTCGGCTTTTGCTCAAACGCAGACCAAAAGAAGGCCGCAGATATCAGCAGAATAAAACAGACCAACAGCCTGGCGCGTTCTTTTTTGTTCATGCCGGCAAACATAAATAAATAGACAAAGTAAAGCACCACTGATGCCGCAATGACATATACCAGCATGCTGGCGACCACGACAGGATTAATCATTATTACGCCCTTTGCAATTAACGTAATAATGACCGCGACACCCACCGCAATGGCTAAAAGCCATTTGCCAACACCGGCCTTCTTAGTAACAGGCGTTTTCCAGGTAGAATCCAACCCCACTTCTTTGTCGTAACGTTTCATCGCCGGTACAGCAAACACACGGAAGATGACCAGAGCAACCAACATCCCGATACCACCGATACCAAAACCCCAATGCCAGCCGTTCGATTTAATCAGCCAGCCGGAGATCAGGGGGGCGATAAACGATCCTATATTGATGCCCATATAAAACAGCGAAAAGCCGCCATCACGGCGTGCATCACCTTTCTTATATAGGGTTCCGACCATCACTGAGATGCACGTCTTAAACAGCCCGGAGCCGAGGACAATGAACATCAAGCCAATAAAAAATAAATTGTTGCCCATGACTGCAGAAAGCGCGATCGACAGATGGCCAAGAGCAATTAAAATTGAACCGTACCATACCGCCTTCTGCTGCCCGAGCCAATTATCTGCCAACCAGCCCCCAGGCAACGCAGCCAGGTACATGCTGCCAGCAAAGATACCGACGATAGCCGAAGCATTTTCACGCGCCAGCCCCATACCGCCATCATAGACCGTGGCCGCCATAAAGAGGATTAGCAGGGGGCGTATGCCATAAAACGAGAATCGTTCCCACATTTCTGTGAAGAAAAGCGAGCCCAACGGATAAGGATGGCCGAAGAAAGTTCGGCTTTCGTTTTGATTAACAGAGGAATGCATAAATTCTCCCTTGAAGGTGCGTCATAATACTTGTTCACACCGAATTGTTCGTAGGGTAGCCAACTCCAGGCCACTCTTTACATTCTAAAAATGTTATTTAACCACTTGATAACATCAACGAAAATTTTGTCTAGCATTAGACAAAAAGTTACGATAAAAAGTCGACAAGCCTCTACTTTTACAGATTTTATGTTGATTAACAATATTTGTTAATTGACATCGACACGAACGCAAATATGAACTGGATTAAAACGCCATGGATTGAAATTGGCCAGGTGTCATTCCCATAAAGCGCCTGAAAATCATGATAAAGGAACTCACATTCTCATAGCCCACCAGCAACGCTACCTGAGAGACCGAATCACCTCGCTGTAAATGTTCAAGTGACCTCATGACCTTTGCTTTTTGCCTCCACTGACTGAACGTTAATCCTGTCTGTTGTATAAAAAGACGGCTTAATGTTCTTACGCTTAGGCCAGCTTGTTTAGCTAACGCTGCTTGAGATAAATCATCACCAGCAGTTGTCAGCACTGTTTGCGCTACTCGCTTCGCCCGGAGATCATCGGGAAAGATAATTTGCGATGATGCAGCGTCCGCAAGCTGAATCTCATCAACCATTACCTGCAACAAATGCTGCATATGTTCTGGATTACCGCCAGACGCCGCTTGCTCGCCGATCTTTTGCAGTAACAAAAGCAAGAAGCGAGATGCTGCAAAAATACAGGGCAAGCCAGGGAGTGATTCGCTAAGTGTCAAATCGCAGTGCAGAATCGTTCCCTGGGCCTCCACGGGCATCCAGGCACTATGAGGTGTATCTGGAGGGCACCATCCTATTGCCCCTGGCGTCAAAGCCCATTGCATATGCTGAGCCTCAACCATAACTATACCGCGAGTGACCCAGTATAGCTGCCCTGTTGAATGCCGGTGCCAACCCGTAATGTGCTTCGAAATATGATGGAGTGAGGTAATGTTTTCGATCATTTTGGCCGATTTGCATTATTTATTGTCATGATAGGGTTATCGTGCCAGAAGAGACAAGACGTATCTTTCTTTATCTCCAGCGTAATGAGAAAGATAAGATGACCAAAAACATCCAATATATTGCTCAGGCACTTGAAGCCATCATTTCTTGCCCTGAGCATAATGAACAGACTATAGAATCTTTTTTCGCCCCAAATTATCGCCAGACCGTTAATGGTGTTGAGCTTGATTACGCTCACTTTGTGGCGCATATGGCCAAACTTAAGCAGATAACCCATTCTATGGAACTGAAAATTCTGACGCTTGCAGCGCAGGGAAATAAAGTTTTGACACATCATTTAGTCAATATTTCGAAAACGAATGGCGAACGAGCCCTTACCGAAGTCTTTGCCAGTTTTACACTGGAAAATGGACATATCATCCGTTGTCAGGAATTAACGCGTCTAATCAGTGGTCGCGAAGAAGATAAGTTTTTAGGAAGTACTCACTGAGAAAACTGTGCACAATTCTCATATGTCGGTTTGTATCGCCTGCGCATTGATTCATTGTACTGAAAAAATGATGCGCATCTTCACCACGCCAGTACTGGCAGCCACTTACTCGGGCTGACATTTTCATGAGCGAAGTGAGCTTTCTCCGGGGGGAAAAGGGATTTCCGCTTGAAAAGCAATAACGTATTATTAGCTAATGGTGCAGTAACGGAACAGACATTTCTCTTGCTATTACATTATGGGATAGATTGAGAGTACTATCGTAAAATTATCTACTCATACCAGGAAACACCAGTAATGGCTCTGATACCAAAAAACTACGCACGGCTGGAAAGCGGCTACCGAGAAAAAGCACTAAAAATCTATCCGTGGGTTTGTGGACGCTGTTCTCGGGAGTTTGTTTATTCAAACCTGCGCGAACTGACGGTTCACCATATCGATCACGACCATAGCAATAACCCGGAAGATGGCAGTAACTGGGAGTTGTTGTGTTTGTATTGCCATGATCACGAACACTCGAAGTACACTGAAGCCAACCTGTACGGCACAACCGTTGTCGCGGGAGAGGATGCGCAAAAAGATGTCGTTGCAGCAACTTATAACCCTTTTGCCGATTTAAAGTCGATGCTTAAGCAGAAGAAATAAGGCAGTGACCGTTGCTCTGCGAGTGCCAGCACGATAACGTATGTTCACTGCTGGTCTGCCCTATACAAAGCTATTAATGAATACCACTCATAGCGCCTATCCTCCTGCCTGTCATTATCAGCAAACACAAAGCCGTTAACATACGTTTATCTCTTCATGTTCATACGGAACACCATGCTTAACCCACAGGCACAAACACAGTCAGTGACGGTTAAAAAAACCGGTCTTACATTTGTACTCATTCTCAGCGCCTTAATGGCTATCACCTCCTTATCAACTGATATCTATCTTCCTGCCATGCCAGTCATGGCGAAAGAATTACAGAGCGATGCAGAGCTGACCATCACGGGTTTTCTCATTGGTTTTTGTATTGCACAACTGATTTGGGGGCCGATTAGCGATCGCTATGGGCGGCGTCTGCCGCTGTTCATCGGAATGGGGTTGTTCGCTATAGGCTCTGTGGGTTGTGCGTTATCAACGGATATCGTGCAAATCGTCTTCTGGCGCGTTTTTCAGGCCTTAGGTGCCTGTACTGGCCCGATGCTGGCGCGTGCGATGATCCGTGATCTCTTCAGCCGCACTCGTGCTGCGCAAATGCTTTCGACACTGATGATCATCATGGCAATTGCGCCGATTGCTGGCCCACTGATTGGCGGGCAAATGATTAAAGTCACGTCCTGGCACGCCATTTTTTGGCTACTGGCGATTATCGGAACATTAATGCTAATTTCGTTATTCTGGCTACCTGAAACATTGGCTGAAAACAAACGCTCAACAGCTTCCGTATCCAGCGCCTTTCGTAACTATTACGCATTACTGAGCGATGCCAATTACATGCGTTTCACGCTATGCCTGACGTTCTACTATGTTGCGGCCTACGCCTTTATCACCGGCTCTCCGTTTGTCTACATCACTTACTTCGGTGTTGACCCGCAACATTACGGTTGGTTATTTGCAGTAAACGTCATTGGATTAATGGCAGTAAGCATGGTTAACAGGCGCCTGGTTCACCGTTATCCGTTGGAAGGGTTACTTAAAATTGCTGTATTCATCGCCACCCTTGCCGCAATAGTACTTGCTGCCGTTACCGGGTTAGATGTTGGTGGGATTAGCGTGATTGCGGGAGCCATATTCGTGTTCTTCGCTATGAATGGCATCATCGCCGCAATATCTACAGCTTGCGCACTGGATGCGGTCCCTAATGTTGCAGGCTCTGCATCGGCGTTGATGGGAGCGTTGCAATACGGTAGCGGCATCATCTCTTCGTTGCTTCTGGCGCTTTTCAGCAATGGAACTCCCTGGACAATGGGCTGGATTATCGCGGTGTTTACGGTAGCCAGCGCCATGATGGCACTGACTGTTCAGATAAAGAAATAAACATCACACGCCGTCTGTGTTTTCATCGCACTCGTTGAAAAATCAGTAAATAGACATGCATCTACAGGGACATCACGATGGTTTAGTTAGAGACATCCTTATTTGATTACCATTCGCTAATTCGTAATCACAGTATGTAAGCCCATTATGTAATGTAGGTTTATTGGCAATACTCAAACCTTTCTTCACCGTACTACCTCTTTCAGCAAACGGGTCGTAGCCGATCCATTGGCAATCTATACCAGAGGGGGAGCAATACACCATGCTGGGGATATTATCACTATCTGTTTCTTGATTTGTCGCTACGATATTCTCTGTCTTTGGACATACCGTCGTATTATTCCCATTTGCACCATCGTTATCGGCCACATCATAGTCTGCAGTGAAAGCCATATTTGTGCTGTTTTCAATTTGCAGTGCTGCAAATTCTGGGGGTCGATTAAAACTCGCTACAGGCCCTTTCTCATTTCCACGATCACAACTCCCCTTTTCGTGAATAATGACCGTGGCAATAGAGCCAATGGCACATCCTAACAGCAGACCCGCCACTACACCTCCCGCTACACCCTTAAAATTAAGCGGCGTTTTTGTCCCACTCATTAACCCAGGATCAACGGCTAATGGCTCAAAGCTAACGGAGACATGAGAGGTGTTCCGTAAAAGTAACCTGTCCTCTCGCCTCTGCTGGTTTTTTTTATCTAAAATATGATTGTTGTCTTGTAGCCATTTATTATGATTTCCCACATCCACACGATATTGATTAGTCACCCCCGGCATTTACTTCTCCTGTCTTGCTTTCATTACATTATCCTTAACACTGCAGACGTTACTGTAGGATGCTCTAACTACCTATCGTATTTACCACTTCCGCTTAGAATATTCCGGATGGAATATAGACTATGTTTACTGACTGGGATTTTAAATTTCAATCATTTCGCTTTATAACGTCGCATTACCACTGTTACCATCCTACATTGGTGCACTAGCCGATGCATGCCGATATCATCCCTCGCACATTTACCCAGAATACCCTCAGTATCTGCACCGGCAAGGTCGTAGTGTTTGGCCGCATATAATAAAATTCGATTTCGACGTAACCGCCAACTTTTTAACAGAGAGCTGAGTGATAAGGAATTAGCAACGAGCCATACACTTTCATAAAATGTTTATGCTCGGTTGCAAAACGAACAGGTTCACTTTAATAAAGAGGGCTATATAAAGGAAATTAAAACCATAGCAATCTAGTTTACTTCTACTTGCATAGTCCCGGAAAGGTTATGCAAGCAGAGCATTCCTTCCCGTTTACGCTATCTTCGTATTAAGCGTTTTCACCACTACACAGTTTTTCCCTTTGTGCTTTGCATCATATAAAGCTCTATCGACCTGTTGGTTAACCTGAGAAACAGTATAATCATTGCTCTCGATGTTCAGTAGACCAATGCTTAATGTGATTTTCTTAGGGATGTTATAGCTATTACCACTTTTGGTACTGTTTTCGATTGTTTTGCGGATACGTTCTGCAAATTTTTCAGCATCTTTTGGCTTGATATCAGTCATAATAACCCCAAACTCTTCACCACCAAGCCGAGCCACAATATCCTCAGACCGAACATTCTTTTTGATTAAATCGACAACCCCAAGTATAACTCTATCACCAACCGGATGACCCCAGGTGTCATTAACTATTTTGAAATCATCGATATCGAGCATCATCACGCAAATATTTTTTTTGCTATTGTCGCCAATAAGCTCTTCCAGCTTTGTAAAATAATGACGACGATTATATATATGAGTTAAAGGGTCTTTTGTTGCCATATCCCGGCACGCACTCAGTTTACTGAAGACGTTATACATCAGGGTGAATATGACAAACAGCTTACTGATAACTTCCAACGTACGGCCTATATACCATATGGACAAGTTATAAACATCAAGTAGTAGCAAGAAGAAATTATAAATAATTGCAGAAAAACAAATGATGATAATACTGTTCCATATATTCGAGTTTAGCTTTGTTATCAAGACAATACAGAGCACAAGGGATGTCCATAAAATGATCAGCACATTAATATAACTTATATCCCAAACAGCTTTACCTCGCAGATCAGTATAGTCAGTAATCAGTAAATTATATTCAGGATTATAGCTGCTAAAGTTATGCGCAAGAATAAAACCAATAGCAGATATTACAATACAAATTAACAAATAGAGCGGCTTATGCTTACTTCCTCGCAGGTTGTGCTTATCTCTATTCTCAGCCAGTAAAGCAATACCCAGTAAAAAAATAAAATTAAGTTGTCGAAAGAAATAAAATATAGCAGTATCATTTATTCTAACCACTAAAGAGAGAAAATCTTCGATAGGTTTTTGAATAATAATGATAGTTTCTGCAAAGTAGATCAAACTACTTAAGAAAGCAAAACTAAGGATACAGTTGGAAAATCTATTTTTTTCAGATATATAGTTCATTTGCATGAAGACAAATGCAATAGTATCCAGAAAAAAAAGAGAAATGACCACAATTAAGTAAGTTGACAGAGGTACCAGCGCTCCGTCGCTGCCTTTACATAGCAGTGTGTTTGCTAATACTAAGATTGAGATTAATAAGATTCCAGCAAAAGCGATGTACTGAAAAGATAAACACTTCCTCTTCATTAAGATTCTTCCAGGCAGAGTTACTGATAATATGCATTCTAATTATATCTTCTCGTTAATTAAAATCAAAATCAAGAAATAATAACTTCTTTCAAGTTTGTTATGCTTAAGAAAGTATTAGTCAGGTAATTTCAGTAGGCATTATTAGTTTTACATTTTTTTACCAGGGTTTTCATTTCCGGGCTAGAACATTGCCGAAAAATCAATATAGCAACATAATTTTAAAAATTGCGTTATACTCAATTAATATTTTTTTAATAAATTAATCACTCGATAAAACTGAAGCATAAATACGAATAATGCGTATTTATCAAATAAAAAAAGACAATAATATGTGTTTTGTGGTGGGGAACACGATGGTCTTGTGTAATGTAACAACGTAAACCGGTCGATATTCCTCAGCATGATATCTGAACAATGGGTTGTAAGCACAAACAGTAGAACGTTAACGTTGAGTCTATGAACAACGAAATGTCATAAGCGGAACACTGCATGTTTGTGCACAAGGTAACATATAAGGGAAAATGTTATGCATGTAAAATGGGCTGATTATCTGGTGTCTAAAACCCCCGTCAATATAAATGACAATGATACTGAGATCGCGTTTGTAATTCATAAGGATAATGGGGCGGCCCTCGGCGAAGGAAGAACAGCCACCCTTGCCGAAATAAAATTTTTGATGGCTCTTGGAAAAACATTTGCACTAATACATAAACACCCTGATGGTCATTGGCGTAAAGATAAACTTCTATCTACGGAGAATTTGCATAAACTAGTTAGCCCGGTAAGCTAACAGCATCCTCTTTCTTCTATCGGCAAGCCCAGGTGTCACTTCTAAGATCCAGTGCTTGCCGATAAAATATGCCCCTCATCATTTGCGTTATATTATCAACAGTTCACCTATTGCTGACATAATTGCTGGTTTTCCGGGCAGCCGATACTGCGGCGCCATGCGCCGGGTGCCTGACCAAACTGCCGCTTGAAGCTGCGGTTGAAGGACTGCTGGGAGTCAAAGCCCAACGCAATCGCCACGTTTAAAATCGGTTCGTCGCTGTGAGTTAAACGTTCGAGTGATTTTTGCAGTTTTTGCGCGCGAATATACTCACCGAGAGGATAACCAGTATGTTCTTTGAATATCCGCTGGAGGTGCCATTTCGAATAGCCGGCTCGCCTGGAAACGGTGTTAATGTCCAGACGGTTTTCAAGGTTGTTGTCTATCCAGTCGAGTAAATCGTGAATAAATGCGCCAGTATTCATCTTGTCCTCCCCGCGCAGAAGATTAAAAAGCATCTTTGTTTGTTGCACTTAAAGGTGACCCGTTTTTGCATCAATTGCAAATCTTATTGTTGCACTTAATTCCCTGCTCGAAACACGCCTTTTGCCTCTGACCAGAACAGCACATAAAGCGTATCAAATATTCTTGCACTAAATTTAGCACCTCCCTACAATCGCCAGGATAATGTATCCATAACTGTTACAGTTTTGTGGCGATGAACGGCACAAATGGCCTTAAGCCAGCCCGGACAAAGGAAGTGGCGCAGCGTCTCCCGCTGCGTCTTGCCCGGCGGCTACAATTACCGGAATTAAAATAATGAGCCAGCAAAAACCATGGGTAAGTTTTCATCTGCATGCGCTGGGAGCGATGTTGCTCTCCGTATTGCTCGTCGGGTGCGATGACGGCGTCGCACAAAACTCCGTGCCACAAGCTCCCGCCGTCAGTGCCGCTAGCGTGGTGGTGAAATCCATTAGTCAGTGGGATAGCTTTAACGGTCGGATTGAAGCGGTGGAAAGTGTTCAGCTACGCCCCCGCGTCTCCGGCTACATTGATAAAGTGAATTACACCGATGGTCAGGAAGTGAAAAAGGGCGAGGTGCTGTTCACTATCGATGACAGAACCTATCGCGCCGCGCTGGAACAGGCGCAGGCGTCGTTGGCGAGAGCTAAAACGCAGGCCAGCCTGGCGCGAAGTGAGGCTAACCGTACCGATAAATTAGTCAATACCAACGTAGTATCCCGCGAAGAATGGGAGCAGCGCCGTTCGGCAGCCACTCAGGCGCAGGCCGATATTCGTGCCGCGCAGGCGGCTGTGGACGCCGCACAACTTAACCTGGATTTCACCAAAGTGACCTCGCCTATCGATGGCCGCGCCAGTCGCGCGTTGATCACCAGCGGTAATCTGGTCACCGCGGGTGACAGCGCCAGCGTGCTTACCACGCTGGTATCGCAGAAGACGGTTTATGTCTACTTTGACGTGGATGAGTCAACCTACCTCCACTATCAAAATCTCACCCGCAACGGGCAAGGGGCGTCCAGTAATCATCTGGCGCTACCGGTCGAGATTGGCCTTGTTGGCGAGGATGGCTACCCCCATCCGGGCAAAGTGGATTTTCTTGATAATCAGTTAACGGCAAGTACCGGCACGATCCGTATGCGCGCACTGATGGATAACACGCAACGTCAGTTCACGCCGGGACTCTTTGCCCGCGTACGCCTGCCGGGCAGCGCTGAGTTCAAAGCCACGCTTATCGACGACAAAGCGGTGCTGACCGATCAGGATCGCAAATATGTTTATATCGTTGATAAAGAAGGTAAAGCGCAGCGTCGCGATATTACTCCGGGGCGTCTGGCAAACGGTTTGCGCATCGTGCAGCAGGGGCTGAATCCGGGCGATAGAGTCATCGTCGATGGTTTACAAAAAGTGTTTATGCCGGGCATGCCGGTTAACGCGAAAACCATTGCCATGACCACCAGCACCGCCTCCAACTGATCCCTTACCTGAGAATCCGACACATGGACTTTTCCCGTTTTTTTATCGACAGGCCGATTTTCGCCGCAGTACTGTCGATTCTAATTTTTACCACAGGATTAATCGCCATCCCGCTGTTGCCGGTCAGCGAATATCCTGACGTGGTACCGCCAAGCGTGCAGGTGCGCGCGGAGTATCCTGGCGCCAACCCAAAAGTGATTGCAGAGACCGTGGCGACGCCACTGGAAGAAGCGATCAACGGCGTTGAAAATATGATGTACATGAAATCCGTTGCAGGCTCCGACGGCGTACTGGTAACCACCGTAACTTTCCGTCCGGGTACAGACCCCGACCAGGCGCAGGTTCAGGTGCAAAACCGGGTATCACAGGCCGAGGCGCGTCTGCCGGAAGATGTTCGGCGTTTGGGTATCACCACCCAGAAACAATCTCCAACGCTTACATTGGTAGTGCATCTGTTTTCGCCCGGCGGTAAATATGACTCACTGTATATGCGTAACTACGCCACGCTAAAAGTGAAGGATGAACTGGCGCGTCTGCCCGGTGTCGGCCAAATTCAGATTTTTGGCGCGGGCGAATACGCGATGCGCATCTGGCTGGATCCAAATAAGGTGGCGGCACGCGGGTTGACTGCCTCGGATGTAGTCACAGCGATGCAGGAGCAAAACATACAGGTTTCCGCCGGGCAACTTGGCGCCGAGCCGCTGCCGAAAGAGAGTGATTTCCTGATCTCAATTAACGCCCAGGGTCGTCTGCACACGGAAGAAGAGTTCGGCAATATTGTGCTGAAAACGTCGCAGGACGGTTCGCTGGTGCGCCTGCGCGATGTGGCGCGCATTGAAATGGGTTCTGGCAGCTATGCGCTGCGCTCCCAGCTCAACAATAAAGATGCGGTCGGGATTGGTATCTTCCAGTCTCCCGGCGCCAACGCCATCGATTTATCTAACGCAGTGCGCGCCAAAATGAGCGAACTGTCCACGCGTTTCCCGGAAGATATGCAATGGGCGGCGCCTTATGATCCCACAATTTTTGTTCGCGATTCCATTCGCGCAGTAGTCCAAACGCTACTGGAAGCGGTGGTGCTGGTTGTACTGGTGGTGATTCTGTTTCTGCAAACCTGGCGCGCGTCGATTATTCCACTGATCGCGGTGCCGGTATCGGTCGTGGGTACGTTCAGCATTCTCTATCTTCTTGGTTTTTCGCTTAATACCCTAAGCTTATTCGGGCTGGTATTGGCTATCGGCATCGTGGTGGATGACGCCATCGTGGTGGTGGAAAACGTTGAGCGAAATATTGAAGAGGGGCTTGCTCCCCTTCAGGCGGCACATCAGGCAATGCGTGAAGTTTCCGGGCCAATTATCGCTATTGCGCTGGTGCTGTGTGCAGTCTTCGTACCAATGGCGTTTCTCTCCGGGGTAACCGGTCAGTTTTACAAACAATTTGCGGTGACTATCGCGATTTCTACGGTGATCTCCGCCATCAATTCGCTCACGCTTTCTCCGGCGCTGGCAGCCATGCTGTTAAAGCCGCACGGCGCACCGAAAGACTTCCCTACCCGCCTGATTGATCGTCTGTTCGGTTGGCTTTTCCGTCCGTTTAACCGCTTTTTCCACCGTAGCTCGAACGGCTATCAGGGACTGGTTGGCAAAACGCTCGGACGTCGGGGTGCGGTATTTGCTGTCTATGTGCTGCTGCTTTGTGCTGCTGGAGTCATGTTTAAAGCCGTTCCCGGTGGGTTTATTCCTACGCAAGATAAGTTGTATTTAATTGGCGGCGTGAAAATGCCGGAAGGCTCTTCGCTGGCACGCACCGATGCGGTGATCCGCAAAATGAGCGAAATCGGTATGAATACCGAAGGTGTGGATTATTCGGTAGCCTTTCCTGGGCTTAATGCGCTGCAGTTCACCAACACGCCAAATACCGGGACAGTCTTTTTTGGCCTGAAACCGTTCGGCCAGCGTAAACATACTGCGGCGGAAATTAACGCTGAGATCAACGCTAAAATCGCGCAAATCCAGCAGGGCTTTGGTTTCTCCATTTTGCCGCCGCCGATTTTAGGGCTGGGTCAGGGTTCTGGCTATTCGCTGTACATCCAGGATCGTGCCAGTCTGGGCTATGGCGCGCTGCAAAATGCGGTAAACACGATGTCCGGCGCGATTATGCAGACGCCGGGGATGCATTTCCCCATCTCAACCTACCAGGCTAACGTTCCGCAGTTGGATGTGCAGGTCGATCGTGATAAGGCGAAAGCGCAGGGCGTGTCGCTGACCGATCTTTTCGGTACGCTTCAAACCTATCTGGGATCGTCTTATGTAAACGATTTCAACCAGTTCGGGCGTACCTGGCGCGTGATGGCGCAGGCCGACGGACCATTCCGCGACAGCGTGGAAGATATTGCTAATTTACGCACCCGTAATAATCAGGGCGAAATGGTGCCTATTGGCAGTATGGTGAATATCAGTACCACCTACGGGCCGGATCCGGTGATTCGCTACAATGGTTATCCGGCGGCGGACCTCATTGGTGATGCCGATCCTCGCATACTCTCTTCTGCGCAGGCGATGACGCAACTGGACGAGATGTCTAAGCAGATACTGCCGAATGGGATGAATATTGAATGGACAGATCTGAGCTTCCAGCAGGCCACTCAGGGCAATACGGCGCTAATTGTCTTCCCGGTTGCGGTTCTGCTGGCTTTCCTGGTGCTGGCAGCACTATATGAAAGCTGGACGCTGCCGCTGGCGGTGATCCTTATCGTCCCGATGACGATGCTGTCCGCTCTGTTTGGCATCTGGCTGACCGGCGGTGATAACAACGTGTTCGTTCAGGTTGGTCTGGTTGTGCTCATGGGGCTGGCCTGTAAAAACGCTATTTTGATCGTTGAGTTTGCCCGCGAGCTGGAAATCCAGGGGAAAGGTACCATGGAAGCGGCGCTGGAAGCTTGCCGCCTGCGTTTACGCCCGATTGTTATGACCTCCATCGCCTTTATTGCCGGGACGATACCACTGATCCTCGGCCACGGTGCGGGTGCAGAAGTGCGCGGCGTCACCGGGATCACGGTGTTTTCCGGTATGCTGGGAGTGACACTGTTTGGTCTGTTCCTGACACCGGTGTTTTACGTGACGCTACGTAAACTCGTTACGCGCGACAAACCGGTAAGGGATGTTTTACCTGCATAAGATATTGCACATAAAAAAACCGCCTCATTAACTGTAAATGAAGGCGGTTTTTTGCGATGAGGAAATAATTAATACGCTTTTTTATACCGAGCATTAATTTCAGGCACCAGATCGCACCCGCTGGTATCAGCTTTTTTGACTTCTTCCAGCGCGCTTGCCACGGTATGGCGAGCCAATACCTCTAACGAAGCCTGCTCCGCTTCATCGGCGATAGATTTAAAGTACCAGCAAGCGTTGGCGCTAACCACGCAGCGAGCCGGTATGTCGGGACGCGGCGCCCACAGTTTTTTATCTTCTATTACGGAAACGTAGATATCGCGCAGCGTGATTTTTTCCGCCGGACGACCAAGATGAATGGAACCGTTGCGACCAAGCGTTGAGACGATAATGCCGTCACGCGTGAGCGGAACCATTAATTTGCGGATAAAGCTCGGATTAGCTTCCAGACCGTAGGCCAGAATCGCACTCGTCGAACGTTCACCCAATTGCTCCGCCATCGCTACGCTGAGAACCATCTGCAAAGCTGTCGGGAAGCGGTAATCTAACATTTCATTGTCCTGGGTTGCAGTGAATCTTGTTCTTTTTGGCACTGCAGAGGTGAATAATCAATGAGCAACAATATAACAAATATGGTAATTTTTTTGAAGCCATCTACGATTGACCTGACGCGTAAAAAAGAGTTTCCAGCTCTCGGCGGATAGGAGCAAAGTATCAATGCGCGCACTCTTTAGTGATCTCAAAACGAGCAGCGAGAACGACTAACGGGTTTCCTGTATACCCTGAGAGGGCTTTAAAGAAGTCAGGAAAGGATAATGTTTTGAATCATGCCCGGACATAGCGCTGGCCAGATCCGCTGCCGGATTGTATTTCGCACGACCGGTAACTATGGCGTAGCAAAAAACTTCGCTGCAGCGCTGGCGAACCCAGTTCGGTCGGCTTTAGGACGAAGGCAATCTGTTCTTCAGTGAATCGTCTTTCCCACCACGATCGCATGACTCATCCGACATTTCTCTAATCTCTTCCCGCCATTTCTTTTTATGCTTTCTATAATTATTTACCCAACACGGTCAGAGCTGGCCAACTGTTTGAGTTGCAATCCCTCAGGTTAATAGATATCTGTTTCAGGAGAACAAATGGATACCCATAAAGGAAAAGCGCGTACAGGAAGCTGCTGTGATGACGAATAATATATCGCTGGTTTACATTCAGGATGAAAGAGTGGCTCCGTGGCGTTTTGCGTTCATTGTCCGTCCTCAGATTGCAGCTCAGCTCGTTAAATCTTTCCCTCACTCCTCCGTCATGTCCATGTTCAGCCGACCTGAAACCCTTCACTTTCGTACGGGTGCGAATCCTTATCAGGCAAGTGGATGTCGCTGGTCACTTTCTTGGCCATCAAACGTGGACATTTAACGCCGCTGGGCTGAATAGCGGTACAGTTGAAAAATATGGCGGACATTTTATTGGTGATGGCTCTGCGATCTCGGCCTACAGAGTCAGTGGCGAGGTGCTAACCACAGTCCAGGAAATTAGCTTTGATAACCTGGCCAATGCCAATTTTGACCTGTCAAGCCCTGCCCTCGCGATGAAAGCGGGTGTTTCAAATATGTTCCCTGACGCCATTGGGAAAGCCAAAGAACTCAGCGGTGGTACTGGGTGGCCGTGGGATAAACACGCTATGTCACAGGTGATTGACTGCATTGAAGCTCAAAAGGATGAGGATATTGGAATTATTAAAAACAGGTTATAGCATGAAAAAATTCGCGTCTGCGATTCTGGTTTGTTTACTGTTTGCTCTGTTATCGGCGTGTAATGATATGAAAAAAATAGAACCTGAAAAACATTTCACTGGACCACAGCTTGCTCTGGCTAAAGCCATTCAGGCAGCAGATCGTGAATCCGTTCTCAAGCTTGCAAAAAATACTGACCTTAACACACCGGGAAATGAACAACTGACCCTGCTATTTTTCGCTCTTAATGAGGCAATGTATAACGACAACCCACCAGTAAGGTTAGAAATCATCACGGAACTTGTGCGCGCCGGAGCAGATCCCCAGCAAGCACAAACGAATATGCCTGGGACTCCTGCTCAAATGATGACCATGGGAGACAAGGATATATGGTTAAAAGCAATTCTCGACGGTGGGCTTGCTCCTAATTCCCGGGATAAATTACTTAATGTCCCCCTCATTTTTTCAGCGTTAGATTCAAAGAATACAACCACGCTGGCACTCTTAATTGAGCGGGGAGCGGATATAAACAGCCGAGATTCCTTAGGTGAAACCCCACTTGTTGACGCATTTTTCCGCGCCGATTTTGATAAGGTTCACTTTCTGCTCGATCACGGAGCCGATCCTAACCCGGTGAATAAACAAGGACGTTCCTTCAGGCAAATGGTGGACAAAAATCTTCAACAAGTGAAGAAAGGCACTGAGTATTACGATAAGGTTATGGAAGTAAGAGAAAAACTTAACAACATGTCCGATTGATTTGCTGTGTAGTCGTCAACGAAAAACTGGCCACCACGTTAGAGTTTTTCCAGTATCTACTTTCTGATTCATTTGGTGGTCCCCCCCCGTTATATTCGTGTGCCCTGAGCGCACTGTAATACCCTGACCCTGTTTTCCGGGAGAAGATCATACCATGGACTTAAAAGAAGAAAAGTCGTTATAAATCAGATAATTTATGGACTAACACGGACGCTTGAGGAAGTTGAGTTGGTGCCGATAATAGGAGTCGAACCTACGACCTTCGCATTACGAATGCGCTGCTCTACCAACTGAGCTATATCGGCACTAAGAGGAGATGTTCACGAGTGTGAAGCACGGTGTAGAAGGTTAAAACTAAGCGGGTGATGCGTCAATGCCTCGGGAGTTCAACCGGCTATTTTTGCATCACCCAACTTTATTTAGGCACGAATGGTGTCATCACCAAAGCCCACCCACTTATAAGTGGTTAACGCTTCCAGCCCCATAGGGCCGCGCGCGTGCAGTTTTTGCGTGCTCACGGCTACTTCCGCACCCAGGCCAAACTGGCCTCCATCGGTAAAGCGCGTCGAGGCATTGACATACACTGCCGAAGAATCCACTTCATTCACAAAGCGATTCGCATTGCGCAGGGTTCGGGTGAGAATAGCATCGGAATGCTGGGTGCCATGCTGGCGAATATGTGCGATAGCATCATCGAGATCCGCCACGATTTTCACGTTCAGATCCAGCGATAAATATTCGTCGTCATACTGGTTTGCTTGCACTGCCACCGCTTTTGCCGGGCCGTTTGCCAACAGTGCCAGCGCCTTATCATCCGCATGTAACGTTACGCCGCTTTCTGCCATCTGCTTGCTTAACGCAGGCAAAAAGGCCTCTGCAATTGCCTGATGTACCAGCAACGTCTCGACTGTATTACAAGTACTCGGCCGCTGGGTTTTCGCATTAACGATCACCTTCAAGGCTGGGGCGATTTCTGCGCTGTCATCTACCAGGATATGGCAAACACCAATACCACCCGTGATAACCGGGATGGTGGACTGCTCACGGCACAGTTTATGCAGGCCTGCGCCGCCGCGCGGGATAAGCATATCGATATACTTATCCATCCGCAGCATCTCATTCACCAGCGCGCGATCCGGGCTCTCAATCGCCTGTACGGCGCCTGCGGGTAACCCACACTCTTGCAATGCCTGCTGGATCACCTTCACCGTCGCGGCATTGGTACGCCAGGTCTCTTTACCACCGCGCAAAATCGCGGCATTGCCGGTCTTCAAACACAAGGATGCCACATCTACGGTGACGTTAGGGCGTGCTTCATAAATCACGCCAATCACTCCCAGCGGCACACGACGCCGTTCGATCCGCAGCCCACTGTCCAGCAAACCACCATCAATCACTTGTCCGACCGGATCGGCCAGTTTGCAGACCTGGCGCACATCATCGGCAATACTTTTCAAACGTGCAGGGTTCAGCGCAAGGCGATCTTGCATCGCTTCGCTCAGCCCGTTACGGCGCGCCTCCAGCAGATCTTGCTCGTTTGCCTGCAGGATCTCTTCAGCCTGCGCCTCCAGGTAGTCCGCTATTTTCTCCAGCACGCGATTTTTTTCACTACTGGAGAGAAGCGCCAGTTTGTATGACGCTGCTTTGGCAGCAATGCCCATTTGTTCCAGCATACTTCTGCTCCTTAACGGGTGATCATATCGTCACGGTGAACGGCAACTGGGCCATATTCATAGCCCAGAATAGCGTCAATTTGCTGCGAGTGCTGCCCCGCGATACGGCGTAACGCATCGCTGTTATAACGGCTGACGCCGTGGGCGATATCGCGACCTTGCAGATTAAGAATGCGGATCACTTCACCACGGGAGAAGTTACCTGTCACGTTCTTAATGCCTTTTGGCAACAGGGAGCTACCTCGCTCCAGAATTGCCGCGGTGGCACCCTCATCAACAGTAATTTCACCAGCGGGCGGCGCCCCAAAAATCCAGCGTTTACGGTTTTCCAGTGGAGATGCCTGTGCATGGAAACGTGTACCCACCGATACACCGGCCATCACATCACCGATGACCCCCGGCTTGCTACCCGCGGCAATAATCGTGTCGATACCAGCACGACAAGCCACATCTGCCGCCTGGAGTTTAGTGCCCATGCCCCCCGTACCGAGGCCAGAAACACTATCGCCAGCGATGGCGCGCAGGGCATCATCAATACCATAAACATCTTCAATCAACTCGGCATGCGGATTATTACGCGGATCGGCGGTATACAAGCCTTGCTGATCGGTCAGCAGCAGAAGTTTATCTGCGCCTGCAAGGATCGCGGCTAACGCGGAGAGATTATCGTTATCGCCCACTTTAATTTCTGCAGTCGCTACCGCATCATTTTCATTGATCACCGGGACGATATTGTTATCAAGCAGAGCGCGCAGCGTGTCACGCGCATTGAGAAAGCGCTCTCTGTCTTCCATATCCGCACGCGTCAGCAACATCTGCCCGATATGAATGCCATAGATGGAAAACAACTGCTCCCATAACTGAATTAAACGGCTCTGCCCTACCGCGGCTAAAAGCTGTTTTGAAGCGATAGTGGCAGGCAGGTCGGGATAGCCCAGATGCTCTCGGCCAGCGGCAATCGCCCCGGAGGTCACAATTACAATACGGTGCCCGGCGGCATGAAGTTGGGCGCACTGGCGTACCAGTTCCACAATATGTGCGCGATTCAGGCGGCGAGAGCCTCCCGTTAAAACACTGGTTCCCAGTTTTACCACCAGCGTCTGGCTGTCACTCATGATTCTCTGCCATTTCTCAACATAAAAGATAGTAATCGAACGTTGTAGCAGGAGTTGCGGCGCTTGCCAACTGCCAGCCCTTTTACCTCACGGATTTATTGCGCAGGATCAGCAAGCGTAGCGGTAGGATTTGACACTTTTATTGCATAAACAAAAAAATACAACTTTTTAAAAATATTCTTAAATTGTCATAAATCCTTAATTTCAAAACGATAAAAACCATCCTGTTTTTCACGGGGTATATGCCCAGCGAATATTAGCGCGTTGTTAAATCAGGAATCAAAATGAAAAAGAACACTCTGGCATTAATGGTAATGGGCGTTGTCGCTTCTGCATCAGTTCATGCAGCGGAAGTTTATAACAAGAACGGCAACAAACTGGACGTGTACGGCAAAGTCAAAGCCATGCACTACTTAAGCGATGATACCAGCAATGACGGCGATAAAACTTATGTCCGTTTCGGTTTTAAAGGTGAAACACAAATTAGCGACTCGATGACCGGTTTTGGTCGTTGGGAAGCAGAATTTGCCGGGAATAATGACGAGAGTACCTCTGGTCAGAAAACTCGCCTGGCATTTGCCGGGATTAAAATTAAAGACTTTGGTTCTATCGACTATGGCCGCAATCTGGGCGTGCTATACGATGTGGCCTCATTGACCGATATGTTCCCGGAGTTCGGTGGTGATTCTCTGGCTCGTACAGATAACTTTATGACCAAACGCACCAGCGGCGTAGCCACTTACCGTAACACTGATTTCTTCGGCCTGATCGAGGGGCTGGATATGACCCTGCAATATCAGGGTAAAAATGAAAATGGTCGCAGCAGCGTGATCAAGCAGAACGGCGATGGTTACGGTGCATCACTGGGCTACGACTTTGGCGGTAGCCCGTTCTCCCTGGTAGGTGCTTACGCGAACTCCGATCGCACCAATGCGCAGAATTTAATGACCTATGGTCGCGGTGAAAAAGCAGAAGCATGGGCAGCGGGCATGAAATATGATGCCAATGACCTCTATATCGCCACTTTCTACGGCGTTTCTTATAACATGACCCCAGTCTCTTCTTCTGGTGGTTTTGCCAATAAAGCTGAGAACTTTGAAGCGGTGATTCAGTACCAGTTCGACTTCGGCCTGCGTCCGTCACTGGGTTATGTGATGACCAAAGGCAAAGATATCGAAGGTGTCGGTGACGAAGATCTGGTTAACTACATTGATGTAGGCGCGACGTACTACTTCAATAAGAACTTCTCCGCGATGGTTGACTATAAGATCAACCAGATCGACAGCGACAACACCCTTGTTAGCGCTAACGATGACATCGTTGCCGTGGGCGTGACCTACCAGTTCTAATACGACTCGCTCAGGCGAACATACAACAATGCCCGATACGCAAACATGCTATCGGGCATTTTTATAAGGGAGACATTGACACAGAAAGTTAACCGACCAGTTGTTCTTTAAAATCTTCAGCTGGCATCAGCTTTAAATCCAGTGAGGCCAACATTGTGCGGGCGCGTCCGTGAAAATCACGTAGCGTCTGCTCCAGTCGCTCAGTCACTTCCTTATCTTTAATCGTTGTTGGCTTCCACTGCCCTTCTTTATCAAAAAGGCCGAACTGATAGTTATAGGTAAAGCGATTTTCCTGTGCTTCCATTACCATCCACCAACCCCAGAACTCACGCTTTTCTGGCGCCGGTTTTACATTGACGCATACAGCCAGGCAATCAAAGAAAAAACGGTTCCCCTCGCACTGCTCTTCGCGGATATAAGGCCCAAGCGCAGTAAATTTCTTAATAAGTCTGCTTTTCGGATGTCCACTCGGTAACGTCATTGCGATCTCCTTTTGTGAAGCAACTGTTTTACCAAACTAATGGAAATTATCAATCTATTATCTCAAATGATGATTTATCCATCCGCTAATCTGCTGCAAGGCTTTGTCAAAATTTCGATACACAGGATTAAATGGAATCTCCAGCAACTTGCCATCCGCCGAGGAGGAGGTAATTAAGCGCGACTCCTCTTCAGGGCTAAAGGGGTCGTTTTGCCAGAAACCTGAAAGCATCGGTGTTGGGCAACGTCGCCCCAGCAAACCCTGGACTTTCAAAGAGTAACGATTCAACTCAATACGTAACGCCTCGTCAGAGGCATCATGCATCCCCAACCGACTGGCCAGAACATCAAGATACATCTCAGGTACGCGCCCCTGGCGTAACGGTTCGTTAAGTAGCGTATGCACTACCGGCCCAAGACAGGCGACTGCTTTCAGACGCGGTGCTTCAAGATACGCCAGCCTGACGGCCACATTCGCACCAAAGCGAAAACCAAATGCGGCCACGCGGGTGTGATCTACCCAGGGAATATTCGGTAGTGCTTTCAACACCTGTTGGTGCAACATGCTGGAATCCTGGGTCAGTTTCCACTTAGACGAGAAACCGACAGAAGGCATATCCAGCGTGAGCATCGCGATACCCAGAGGAGAGAAATAGCGTTCATAGAGGGTGTAATAATCACTTTGCAGGCTGTCCAGCCCGCCGCACATCAATACCGTCGGGAAGGGGCCGTCGCCCTGCGGCATGTGCAGGAAACCGGTAACCGGAGCGCCGCCAGGAATGGAAAACTCCATCTCTTTCATGCTGCCGGGTAAGCGCTGTGCGGCCTCTTCATAAGCACGATTTGCCAGTGCCTGCGCCTGTTCTGCAAGGACATCCCCCTTCAGATGGGGGTAAGCGGCAATACTATAAAGATTTGAAGCATGTAGCCAGTGGCGGCCGCTGAGAGCGGCGTCTGCTTCCTGGGTCGCTTTTTGCTGCCAGAGCATCGCCTGAGTTGACCACTCATAGATCCAGTTGCCGCCACGATAGCCGACTACCGTGTCATACAGATCATCGTCGGTACGTTCCGCCTTGCACATAACAATACGTGCCTGCACCTCGAGGATCTCCCGTGCATCAACACCGCGCCAGATCCACATAAGCCGGTTGAGCATACGATACCAGTGCGGCACATTTTTTCCGTCCAGCGCTGACTGCACCGGCGGCTGCACGCCCGGATTGAAACGGCGTACCAGCGTTGAAGTTTCAGGATGTTTGAAACGGGGTTTGAAAAGTGTTTCGCTGAGATTTGCCTGTGGCATTGCGCGCAGCCTCCATATACCTATCACTGGAGGTTATTGTAACTGTTCGCGCCATAAAATGAAGAACGCCCGGCAATACCGGGCGTGAATTAGTGAGATTAGCGACCGCTAATAGGCGGAACGAATGACACGCCCATATCCCACGGCTGCTCGATCCATGTATCTTGTGGAATATCAATCACATAATCATCTACCAGTGGACGACCGGCTGGTTTGGCGAAAATTGTGACAAAATGTGCTTTCGGGTACATATCGCGGATAGCCACGGCAGTACCACCGGTATCAACCAGGTCATCAATCACAATAAAACCTTCACCATCACCTTCAGCACGTTTCAGCACTTTCAGCTCGCGCTGGTTATCGTGGTCATAGCTGGAGATACAGACGGTATCAACATGACGAATGCCCAACTCACGTGCCAGTAGCGCGCCTGGTACAAGGCCTCCACGGCTGACGGCGATAATGCCTTTCCACTGTTCAGAGGGCATCAGTCGGGCAGCAAGTTTGCGTGCGTGAATCTGCAACATGTCCCAGGTGACGACGTATTTTTCGCTCATGTGAAGTGTCCCAGCCTGCTTTTACGGCTTATAAAATGTTCGAGGGGGAAATAGGTTGCGCGAGATTATAGAGATCTGCCGCACTAAAAACCAGTGTTACGCAGCCTACCTGTGGCATTTTACCTGCTTGCAGGCTAGCACACTGGCAAGAAAGTGGTATTCTCAGCCCATCTCGCAAGAAACATTTGCGATGTTCGTTTAATTAACCATGAGGCCTGCAAGGTTGTATTCGCAGGCTCTTCGTAAGGAGACCACCGTGTCAGAACTGTCTCAGCTATCGCCACAACCATTGTGGGATATTTTTGCCAAAATTTGTTCCATTCCGCACCCGTCCTACCATGAAGAACAACTCGCTGCATATATTATGGACTGGGCGAAGGGGAAAGGTTTTCATGCTGAACGCGACCAGGTCGGCAATATTCTGATCCGCAAACCGGCCACTGCCGGGATGGAAAACCGTAAACCAGTCGTGTTGCAGGCGCATCTGGATATGGTGCCGCAGAAAAATAACGACACGGTACATGATTTCACTAAAGATCCCATCCAGCCTTATATTGATGGTGAATGGGTGAAAGCGCGTGGCACGACCCTTGGCGCAGATAACGGTATCGGACTGGCCTCAGCGTTAGCGGTGCTGGCCGATGATAATGTTGAACACGGCCCGCTGGAAGTGCTGCTCACCATGACCGAAGAGGCGGGCATGGACGGGGCGTTTGGTTTGCAGGCTAACTGGCTACAGGCCGATATCCTGATCAACACCGACTCTGAAGAAGAGGGCGAAATCTATATGGGTTGCGCGGGTGGTATCGATTTTATCACCACTCTCCCGGTCTCCCGTGAAGCGATCCCGGCTGGTTTTGAGACCTTTAAACTGACGCTGAAAGGGCTGAAAGGCGGTCACTCTGGTGCCGATATTCATTTAGGCCTCGGCAATGCCAACAAGCTGCTGGTGCGCTTCCTTGCAGGCCACGCGGCAGAGCTGGATCTGCGTCTGGTGGATTTCACCGGCGGCACATTGCGTAACGCAATTCCCCGTGAAGCCATTGCGACCGTTGCGGTCCCGGCAGATAAAGTCGCACAGTTGAAAACACTGGCGGAAACCTATCTCGCTATTCTGCAAAATGAGCTGTCAGTAAAAGAGAAAAATCTGACCATGCTGGTAGAGAGTGTCAGCATCAATCAAACCGCGCTGACTACTGCTTCCCGCGATGCCTTCGTGCATCTGCTGAATGCCATGCCAAACGGCGTGATCCGCAACTCTGATGTGGCGAAAGGCGTGGTGGAAACATCACTAAACGTTGGTGTTGTCTCTATGCAAGACGATAGCGCCGAAATTATCTGTCTGATCCGTTCGCTGGTCGATAGCGGTAAAGATTACGTGGTAAGCACGCTGGAATCGCTGGGTGCGCTGGCAGGGGCGAAAACGACGCCGAAAGGCGGTTATCCAGGCTGGCAACCGGATGCAAACTCACCGGTCATGGCGCTGGTGCGCGAGACTTACCAACGCCTGTTCAACAAAACGCCGAACATTCAGGTGATCCATGCCGGTCTGGAGTGCGGTCTGTTCAAAAAGCCTTATCCGGAGATGGATATGGTATCGATTGGGCCGACCATTACCGGCCCGCACTCGCCGGATGAGCAAGTGCATATTGAAAGCGTGGGCCACTACTGGACACTGCTAACTGAACTGCTGAAAGCAATTCCGGTAAAATAATCCTGCTGTCCGCGCCCCTCCGGCGCGGACTATTTCTATTTCAGCTAACTTAAAACCCCAAAACTAGCTGCCGCTCAAGCTGTGGATCCAGTAAGCTGACGTGTAATCCAACCAGCCGTACACCGCGCCCGCCGCGGCGTTCATTCCAGGTTTTACGCGCTGTTGCCAGTAAATCCTCTTTGTTAAGACGTGGCCAGACATGTTCCTGCGTAGTGAGCTGAAAATCGTCAAATTTGAGTTTCACCCCTTGCCGCGCAATCAACAGGTCCGGTCTTACCTTTGCCAGCCGCCGCTCCAGTTCCGGGTAGAGGTTCTCAATAATGGCTTCACACTCTTCCCAGTGGTGAATATCCTCCGCCAGGGTGCGCTCCACCCCCACCGACTTTCGTAATCGTTCGCTGCTGATTTCCCGCTCATCAATCCCCTGGCTACGCTCCCACAAGACGCGGCCAAATTTACCAAAACGTTTGAGCAGCATCGCCAGATCGCTGTTCTGCACATCTCCACAAGTCAGTAGCCCAAGCTTTTCCAGCTTTGCCGCAGAAACTTTCCCGACACCAGGGATTTTTGCCAGTGGCAACGTGCGGAGAAACTCAGGTACTTCAGCCGGGGTGATGACATATTGCCCATTCGGTTTATTTAAATCGGAGGCAATTTTGGCGAGAAATTTTACCGGCGCAACGCCCGCTGAAGCGGTGAGCTGCGTTTCGTTAAAAATAGTCTGGCGAATCTCCTGCGCCATTAAGGTTGCAGAGCCGTGGCAATGTGGGCTGTCGGTAACATCCAGGTAAGCTTCATCCAGTGACAGCGGTTCAATCAGCGAGGTATAGCGAGAGAAGATATCGCGGATCTGAGCAGAGGCTTCTTTATAGGCGTCGAAACGACCGGGTAAAAGAGTCAAATGAGGGCAGAGTTTCAGCGCCATCGCAGTAGGCATAGCGCTACGCACACCATATTTACGCGCAGGATAGTTAGCGGTACTAATTACCCCGCGTTGTACCCGGCTACCGCCGATGGCAATAGGGATATCGCACAGCGCTGGATTGTCGCGCATCTCGACTGCCGCGAAAAAGCAGTCCATATCGACATGGATAATTTTGCGCATGTAGATACCCCTCCCGAAATACTGGACAAGTATACAGCACACTCATCAAAAATGAGAAGTCATCCCAGCCATCAGCATTCATAAAGAAAGTATAATCGCTGGAAAAACGAACAAAAATGTAAACGCGTTGCGCAAGACTTGCGAAAAAATGCTGTGATGCTAATGTGAGCGCTCCAGATTAGAATTATCTGAATTTGGTTTTTTTGCCGTTCTGGCAATGTGGCAATTGTTTATCAAGGAAACAAGCAGTATGCGCAAAATCGCATTGTTAATTGCGATGCTTCTGATGCCGTGCGTCTCTTTTGCTGGGTTAGTTAGCAGCAATAGTTCAATTACGCCGATCAGCAAAGAATATAAGCAACAGTTGATGGGTTCGCCGGTCTATATTCAGATCTTTAAAGAAGAGCGCACACTTGATCTTTACGTCAAGATGGGCGAGCAATATCAGCTCCTTGATAGCTACAAAATTTGTAACTATTCCGGTGGTCTTGGGCCAAAGCGCCGTCAGGGTGATTTCAAAAGCCCGGAAGGGTTTTACTCCGTACAGCGTAATCAGCTAAAGCCGGACAGCCGCTTCTATAAAGCCATTAATATAGGTTTCCCGAACGCGTTCGATCGCGCTAATGGCTATCAAGGCAATTACCTGATGATTCATGGCGCCTGTGTTTCTGTCGGCTGCTATGCGATGACCGATTCCGGTATTGATGAGATTTTCCAGTTTGTGACCGCCGCCCTGGTATTTGGTCAGCCAAATGTGCAAGTCAGCATCTATCCATTCCGCATGACCGATGCCAACATGCAACGCCACAAATACTCTTATTACGCAGATTTCTGGAAACAACTGAAGCCAGGCTATGACTACTTTGCCACGACGCACCAGCCGCCGGTGGTCTCGGTTGTAGATGGGCGTTATATCGTCAGCAAACCGCTGAACACCTCTGTTCAGCCGCAGCTGGCATCAAACTACACGCTCCCCGAGGCAAAATAGCACCCACTCGCCTGGCATAATCTTCTGCCAGGTTTCGTTGCCAGTCAGCGGCTGCGTGGCAATTACGGTAACCACATCATTTGGTGTGGTTTCCTGCTGAAAGTCTATCTCCACATCCTGATCGAGCAATTTCGCCACGCCAAAGGGGGCGCGACGGGTGATCCAGAAGAGATTGGTGGAGCAGAACGCCATCACGTAGCGCCCATCCGACAACAGCATATTAAAGACGCCCTTTTCCCGCAGCTCCACCGCCAACGCAGCGATATACTTAAAGACCGCGCCCATATTGCCCGGCGTACGCGGGTAGCGCTCTGTTAACTTATGCAGCAGCCAGCAAAACGCCTTTTCGCTATCCGTTTCGCCTACCGGGCGAAAATTGCCCGTCACTAAAGACTTATAGCCTGAGAGCTGCCCGTTATGCGCATAGGTCCAGTTACGTCCCCAAAGTTCGCGGGTAAAAGGGTGAGTATTTTCCAGCGCGACTTCACCACGGTTTGCCTGGCGAATATGAGCCACCACTGAACAGGATTTGATGGGATAGTCCTGTACCAGTTTGGCAATGGGGGAGTTAAAGCTTGGTTGCGGATCTTTAAACGTGCGACAGCCTTTGCCTTCATAGAAGGTAATACCCCAGCCATCTTTATGCGGACCAGTACCGCCACCGCGCTGAACCAGCCCGGTAAAACTAAAGCAAATATCGGTTGGCACATTAGCGCTCATCCCGAGCAGTTCGCACATATCCCACCTCCCCCACAGGTTCAAAATGACAACGACAGTGTCCTCTTAACCCTTCGCCATCTCTTTTTCGATTAACTGAATCAGAATATGAATCACCTTGATATGAATCTCCTGAATGCGGTCAGCATAACCAAAATGCGCAACGCGGATCTCAATATCAGCAGTGCCGGCCATTTTGCCGCCGTCTTTCCCGGTCAGGGTAATCACTTTCATCCCTTTCGCCCGCGCCGCTTCGATAGCCTTGATCACGTTTGCAGAGTTACCGGATGTGGAGATCCCCAGCAGAACATCACCTTCACGGCCGACGGCTTCGACGTAGCGGGAGAAGATGTAGTCGTAACCAAAATCGTTACCGACACAAGAGATATGGCTGACATCCGAGATAGCAATTGCCGGGTAACCAGGACGGTTTTCACGATAACGCCCGGTAAGTTCTTCAGCAAAGTGCATCGCGTCACAATGCGAGCCGCCGTTACCACAGGAGAGCACTTTCCCACCCGCTTTGAAACTGTCAGCCAGCAGAACCGCCGCACGCTGAATCGCGTGAATATTGGCTTCATCTTTCAAGAAATTCGCCAGCGTTTCCGCCGCTTCGTTCAGTTCGTTACGAATAAGATCCTGGTACATGAGGATTTCCTTCAGCATGAATGTAAATAATGAGCGCAGTTTACCGGATAGCATCTCCTGAGTGTATTCATCTGCATCTTTTCTTTTTAATGCCCTCAAACCATCAACAATGTGAACCAGGTTGTAATTATTTTGTAAACACATTGATAAAGGAAATAACATCCACTAAAACCTTATCATCAAGTGGTCAGACCTCCTACAAGCAAGGGGCTTTTCTTTATGATGATTTTGAGTCTTATCGCAACCGTTATTCTGATCGGTGTGCTGTTTTATCACCGCGTCAATTTACTCTTGAGCAGCGTTGTCTTGCTGGCGTGGACCGCCGCGCTTAGTGTGGCTGGCCTGTGGTCAATTTGGGTCCTGCTGCCCCTGGCAATTATACTGCTGCCATTTAACCTGCCGACGATGCGTAAGGCATTGATCTCCCAACCCGTGTTTCGCGGTTTTCGTAAAGTGATGCCGCCAATGTCGCGCACGGAGAAAGAGGCTATCGACGCAGGGACAACCTGGTGGGAAGGCGATCTCTTCCGGGGTAATCCTGACTGGAAAAAGCTGCACAACTACCCGCAGCCACGCCTGACGGCAGAAGAACAGGCGTTTATTGATGGCCCGGTGGAAGAAGCCTGTCGCATGGCGAACGATTTTCAGATCACCCATGAGATGGCGGATCTGCCGCCAGAGTTGTGGGCCTTCTTAAAAGAGCATCGCTTTTTTGCGATGATCATCAAAAAAGAGTACGGCGGGCTGGAGTTTTCAGCCTATGCACAGGCTCGTGTACTGCAAAAACTGGCGGGGGTTTCCGGTATCCTGGCGATTACCGTCGGTGTGCCTAACTCCTTAGGGCCGGGTGAACTGCTACAACATTACGGGACTAAAGAGCAAAAAGATCATTATCTGCCGCGCCTCGCGCAGGGGGTAGAAATTCCATGCTTCGCTCTGACCAGCCCGGAAGCGGGTTCAGACGCTGGCGCAATCCCCGATACTGGCGTGGTTTGTATGGGCGAGTGGCAGGGCGAGCAAGTGCTCGGTATGCGCCTGACATGGAACAAGCGCTATATCACGCTGGCTCCCATTGCAACCGTGCTGGGTCTGGCGTTTAAACTCTCCGATCCTGAGAAGCTGCTAGGCGGTGAATCAGAACTGGGGATCACCTGTGCGCTGATCCCTACCTCTACCCCTGGCGTGAAGATTGGCCGCCGCCACTTCCCGCTTAACGTCCCCTTCCAGAACGGTCCGACGCAGGGAGATGATATCTTCGTCCCTATTGATTACATTATTGGCGGGCCAAAAATGGCGGGCCAGGGCTGGCGTATGCTGGTGGAGTGTCTGTCCGTTGGTCGTGGTATTACGCTGCCATCCAACTCCACAGGCAGCCTGAAATCAATTGCGCTCGGTATTGGCGCCTACGCTCATATCCGTCGCCAGTTCAAAGTGTCTATTGGCAAGATGGAAGGTATCGAAGAGCCGTTAGCACGTATTGCTGGTAACGCTTATGTTATGGATGCCGCCGCCTCGCTGATTACTTATGGCATTATGCTGGGCGAAAAACCTGCGGTTCTTTCGGCTATCGTAAAATATCATTGTACTCATCGTGGTCAGCGTTCGATTATTGATGCTATGGATATCGCCGGGGGTAAAGGGATTATGCTCGGTAGCAGTAACTTCCTTGCCCGTGGTTATCAAGGAGCACCGATTGCCATTACTGTTGAAGGGGCAAACATCCTGACACGCAGTATGATGATCTTCGGCCAGGGAGCGATTCGTTGCCATCCGTATGTGCTGGAAGAGATGGCAGCCGCCCAGAATAACGATGCAAATGCTTTCGATAAACTGCTGTTCAAACATATTGGCCATGTTGGCAGCAACACCGTGCGCAGCTTCTGGCTTGGTTTGACTGGGGGTTTAACCAGCGCCACGCCAACGCATGATGCGACCAAACGCTACTACCAGCACCTGAACCGCCTGAGCGCTAACCTTGCGCTGCTTTCTGATGTTTCTATGGCGGTGCTGGGCGGTAGCCTGAAACGTCGGGAACGTATTTCCGCCCGTCTTGGCGATATCTTAAGCCAACTGTTCCTCGCGTCAGCGACACTGAAACGCTATGACGATGAAGGTCGTCCAGAGGCTGATATGCCGCTAGTCCACTGGGGGGTGCAGGATGCGCTTTACCAGGCGGAGCAGGCGATGAGCGATCTGTTGAAAAACTTCCCGAATCGTTTGGCGGCAGGGGCCTTAAGTCTGATGATCTTCCCGACCGGTCGTCATTACCATGCACCGTCCGATAAGCTGGATCACAAAGTGGCGAAAATTCTCCAGACCCCCTGCGCTACTCGTTCACGTATTGGTCGCGGTCAGTATCTGACACCAACTGAACATAACCCGGTGGGTCTGCTGGAAGAGGCGCTACAGGATGTGATGGCCGCCGATCCCATCCACCAGCGCATCTGCAAAGAGCTGGGGAAAAACCTGCCGTTTACGCGGTTGGATCAACTGGCACAGCAGGCGTTGGCAGGCGGGCTGATTAATGATGATGAAGCGAATCTGCTGATCAAAGCTGAAGCCAGCCGTCTACGCAGTATTAACGTCGATGACTTCGAACCAGAAGCCCTGTCTGCTCAGACTGAGGTAAAACCGCCGGAAAAGCTGCGCAAAGTTGAAGCTGCCTGACGCCACTAATCTGTAAAATTCAAACCCGCGATGAGAACCGCGGGTTTTTTTATTTTGTCTCATGCTACAGTGAACAGAGGCAGTCTTACGAGGAGTTGCAATCGTGCCTGGTTTGAAGATTACGCTGTTACAACAACCCTTAGTCTGGATGGATGGTCCGGCAAATCTGCGCCATTTCGACGTTCAACTGGAGGAAATTACCGGTCGTGACATGATTGTGCTACCGGAAATGTTCACCACCGGCTTTGCGATGGAAGCAGCGAAGAAGTCTTTACCGCAAGATGAGGTGATCGCATGGATGCGCGATAAGGCCCGGCAAACAAATGCATTAATTGCCGGTAGCGCCGCCCTGCAAACCGAGCGTGGCCCGGTGAACCGTTTTTTGCTGGTAGAGCCAGAAGGCAAGGTACATTTCTACGACAAGCGCCACCTGTTCCGCATGGCCGATGAGCATCAGCATTATCAGGCGGGCAATGAGCGTGTCGTGTTTGAGTGGCGTGGCTGGCGCATTCTGCCGCTGGTCTGCTACGACCTGCGTTTCCCGGTGTGGTCGCGTAACCGTAACGATTACGATCTGCTGCTTTATGTTGCTAACTGGCCTGCGCCGCGCTCACTACACTGGCAGTCGTTGTTGATAGCGCGGGCCATTGAGAACTTAGCCTGGGTTGCCGGGTGCAATCGCGTGGGCACCGACGGTAACGGACACCACTATCGCGGCGACAGCCGGATCATCAGCCCGCAGGGTGAGATTATTGCCACCGCCGAGCCACACCAGGCGACACGTATTGACGCCGAGCTGTCATTAAGTTTGCTGAAAGAGTATCGCGAGAAATTTCCGGCATGGCAGGATGCGGATTCGTTCAGGCTGGAGTAGTTTACCCTCTCTCCCCTTATAGGGAGAGAGGGTAAGAAAATTACCCCACCAACGCCTGACCATCTTTGCGGCTCTCAGTCGCAGCCGCATAGTGCCCTTCTGGCATCCGGTAGATAACCTGCGCACCGCCGAAGTTATAATCAGCCAGTGGGTCCTCCACCGTTATCAGATGCCCGCGCTCGCGCAACCCGGCAATAACGTTGCGATCGAAGGTCGCTTCAACAATCACCTCCCTGCCCTTTACCACTCGCCAGCGAGGCGCATCGATCGCGGCCTGCGGGTTTTGTCCGTGCAACATGATGCGCAGCGCCATCTGCATGTGCCCCTGCGCCTGCATCGGGCCCCCCATGACGCCAAAGGACATCAACGGCTGCCCGTCGGCTCCCATTGCAAAGCCGGGAATAATGGTATGGAAAGGACGCTTACTACCAGCCAGCGCATTCGGATGTTTGGGATCGAGCACAAACCCACAGCCGCGGTTTTGCAGGCTGATCCCTGTATCGGGAACGACTACGCCGGAACCAAATCCCATAAAGTTTGACTGAATAAACGATACCATCATGCCGCTGGCATCCGCGGTAGAGAGATAAACTGTCCCACTTTGCGTTGGTTCCCCATAAGCAAAATCGGAGGCTTTATCAGGATCGATCAGTGCGGCACGCCCTTTTAAATAGTCGTCACTGAGCAGTAGCTCGGCGGCAAATTCCATATGATCCGCATCTGCCACATAACGATCGAGATCGGCGAGCGCCAGTTTCATCGCTTCAATGGAGAGATGCAGCGACTGTACCGAATCCGGGTCATAACGCCCCATATCACACTGTTCAAGAATACCGAGTGCAATCAGTGTGGCAATGCCCTGCCCGTTCGGCGGCAATTCGCATACTGAGCCACCGGCAAACTCTCGCGTTAGCAGCGAAACCCAGTCCGCTTTATGATTCGCCAGATCCGCTTCGCTCAGGTGCGCGCCGTGCTCTTTAGCGAAAGCTGCAATTTTCTGCGCCAGCTCGCCGCGATAAAACGCCTCGCCATTAGTCTGGGCAATCAGCTCCAGTGTGCGCGCCTGGGCTGGGTTACGGAAAATTTCACCAATACGCGGAGGACGGCCCTGGGGAGCAAAGCAGGCGCTGAACCCCGGCTGATCTTTCAGTTTGTTGTAGCCGCGCTGCCAAAGATGACCAATCAAAGGCGAGACGGGGAAGCCATTGCGCGCATACTCAATCGCCGGTTGCGCCAGCGTAGTGAGCGGTAGCGTGGCAAAACGTTCCGCCAGTGCAACCCAACCGGAAACCGCACCTGGAACCGTCACTGCATCCCAGCCAATTTCCGCCATCACGGCCTTACCGGCATGCATATCCACATGCCAGCCCGCCGGAGAACGACCCGATGCGTTCAGCCCATGTAACTCTTTACCATCCCAGACGATGGCAAAGGCATCGCTGCCAATGCCGCAGCCGGTTGGCTCAACCACGGTTAATGCCATGGCGGTAGCAATCGCCGCATCTACGGCATTACCCCCCAGGGCAAGCATACGCATCCCGGCTTGCGCCGCCAGTGGTTGGGAAGTCGCCACGGCGTTGCGCCCCATCATCGGCACACGTCGGGAAGCATAACTCACGTTAAAATCAATCGCCTTAGTCATCCAAACTCCTTAGTCGTGGCGCGGATCGAGCGCATCGCGCAATCCATCACCGAGTAAATTAAATCCCTGAACTGTCAGAAAAATAGCCACACCGGGGAAGATTGACATCCAGGGCGACTGCTCAAGAAAACCTTTGGCGGTATTGAGCATCGCACCCCAGGAAGGATCTGGCGGCTGTTGCCCCAGACCGAGAAATGAGAGGCTAGCTTCGGTGATAATTGCCGAGGCGATCGCCAGCGTAGCCTGCACGAGGATAGGAGACATGACATTAGGTAATACGTAGCGCACGATGATCCAACGATCCGGCAAGCCAATGGCGCGCGCGCCGTCGATATACTCTTCATTACGAATGGCAATCACCTGCCCGCGCGTTAGCCGCGCAAAAATCGGCATCGCTGACAAGCCAATGGCGATCATTGCATTGCTCAGACTGGGGCCAAGAAAAGCGCCCAACGCAATCGCCATAATCAGAAACGGACAGGCCAACAGCGCTTCAATGATGCGGGAAATAATGCCATCCCAGACGCCCTGAAAATAGCCGGCCAACAGGCCGAGCGGAACCCCGATGACGACGGCAATGACTACTGACACGCAGCCAGCAAGCAGTGAGGTACGCGCCCCCCAAATCATACGCGACAAAATATCGCGCCCCAGTTCGTCGGTGCCGAACCAGTAAAGTTCGGAAGGTGGTTTACGAACAGCAAGAAAATTCGCTTTCACCGGATCGAACGGAGCAATCCACGGCGCCAACAAAGCAATCAGCACAAATGCACCGACGATAACAGCACCGATGACCGCGCTTTTATTGGCGAGAAATTTCTTAAGAACGCGGTTTTCCGCACGCGGCAGCGGTGCTGCCACGCTCGTTGTAGTCAGTTCGGCCATTATTCGCTCCGCATTTTCGGGTTGATCAGGACGTACAGCACATCGGCCAGCAGGTTGAGGAACAGAAAACCTATTGCCACTACCAGCACCACGCCCTGCACTACGGCGTAATCACGGTTAAATACAGAGTCGACAATCATCTTGCCGAAACCAGGGATGGTAAAGACCTGCTCAGTGAGTACTGCCCCGCCTAACAGCTCGCCAAACAGCAGCGTAGTCAGGGTAATTACTGGCACTAATGCGTTGCGAAAGGCGTGCTTCATAATGACTGCTTTGGGCAGCAGCCCTTTGGCACGGGCAGTACGGATGTAGTCTGCCTTTAGCACGGCGATCATCGAAGCACGGGTATGGCGCATCAATGTCGCTGCCAGCCCGGTGCCGAGCACCAGCGAAGGCAGAAGCAGCGTGCGCAGATTTTGTAGCGGATTTTCACTAAAGGGAACAAAACCTGAAGCCGGTAGCCACTGCAAATTGACTGAGAAAATAAGGATTAACAAGATCCCCAGCCAAAAGTGCGGCACCGAGATGCCGGAGATGGCAACGAAATTGGTGCTGTGATCGATCCAGCTATTTTTATTGACCGCAGCCAGAATGCCCATGCTGATACCGAACAGCAGCGCAATAATCATCGCCAGCAGGGACATCTCCAGCGTAACCGGTAGCTTTGTGGCAATCAGGTGGGTCACGGGTTCCTGAGTGCGTAAGGAGACACCAAGATCCCCCTGCAATGCGCGCATTAGCCAGTGAAAATATTGCACCGGGATCGGGGCATCTAAATTCAACTCCGCACGCAATTGGGCGATCACTGCCGGATCGCGCTCCTCGCCAAGCATCGCCGTTACCGGGTCGCCGGGCAGCAGTTTTTGCAGCCCGAAGACCATCATACTAACCAGCAATAGCGTCGGAATGGCAAGCAGCAGACGTTTGCAAATCAACTCCAGCATGGTTTCTCCTTACGTCAGCTGTTTTACTGTGTGAGCGTTAACCCTGCCAGGCGCACAATACCATCAGGATAAGGCTTGAAACCCTGCACTTTTTTATTCAGACCAAACAGGCGTGGTTCGAAGTAGAGATAGGCGATTGGCATATCTGTTTGCAGTTGCTTCACCACTTTTTCATACAGCGCCTGACGAGTAGCCGGATCATTATGCAGGCGTGCCTGTGTCAGCCATTCATCTACCTGCGCATTGCTATAGCGGCCATCGTTAAGGGTGCCTTTGCTTTGAATAAAGCCATAGATGCTGCCATCCGGATCAGGGCGTCCTGACCAGCCGGAGTAGCTCAACTGGAAGTCACCGCTCTGTTGTTTATCGAGCAACGTAGCGAACTCCGTCATTTGCAGATTAACGTTAAAACCAGCCTCAGCGGTCATCGCCTGTAAAACCTGGCCCACTTGTTGCGAGATCGGGTTATTTGGCACCAACAGCGAAACGCTAAGCGGCGTCGTCACACCAGCGGCTTTCAGCAATGCTTTAGCTTTTTCCACATCGCGCGGGGCAACTGGCAGGTTCACATGATATGGGCTGACGGGTGAAAACGCCTGATTAGCCGGAGTATATAAACCTTCAAATACCACCTGATTCAGCGCCTCACGGTCGATAGCCAGTGAGAATGCTTCACGCACACGGGAATCCTTAAAGGGATCGTTCGCCGGGACCTTACCGTTATTAATATTGAATGTGATGCCCTGATAGCCCAACCCCGTCACCTTCGCCAGTTGTAACTTGCTGTCGCTTTGCACGGTTTTCACATCACTGGCAGCAATACCTTCGGTAAGATCGAGATCGCCCGCGCGCAGGTTTGCCAGCCGCACGGAGGCATCCGGGATCGGCAGATAGATAACTTTGTCGAAGTGGTAAGCGCCTTTATTCCAGTAGTTATCAAAACGGGTTAAGACAATCCGATCCTGGGAGACACGATTGTCGAATTTATAGGGCCCGGAACAGACAGGATGAGCAGCAAAGTTCGCTTTTTTCGCCGCAACGGGCGACAACATTGCCCCCGCACGATCGGTAAGCTGCATCAGCAACGCCGAGTCAGGCGTTTTCAGATGCAAAGTGATTTGCATTGGTCCGGTCACTTCCACCGACTCAATGGAAGATATTTCGCTTTTACGCAGCGAACCCGGTAGCGTTAATGCGCGATCGAGGCTGAATTTGGCGGCGGCGGCATCAAACTTTTCGCCATCGTGGAAAGTAACCCCTTCACGCAAATTCATGGTCAACACCTTACCGTCTTCGCTCCAGGACCAATCTTTCGCCAGTCCCGGTATGACTTTCAGGTTTTCATCAACATCGACCAGTCGGTCACACAGCGAAGCAAAAACAAAGCGACCATAGTAAGTACGCGCAAGATGCGGATCGAGCATATCCGGATCGGCGCCCAGCCCAACACGCAGAACACTTTCGGCCTGGGCAGGCAGTGCCGCGCCCAGCAACATAACACTTCCCAGCAAGGTCAATAGAGAATTTCGCACATTCATTAATATTATTCCTTTAAGAAGATGAGTGAGAAGCCGCTTGTTCAAACAGTGCGCGGCGGCGCAAAAACGCGGCAGATGGCGGAGCTATCTGGATGACACTACGGTCGCGGTTTATCTCCTGCCAGCGATGACAAGAGACCTGGCGACCGCCTTCGAGCACCTGATTAATGGGCTCAAATTGACGACACTCTTCGGTGACGTAAGGACAACGAGTATGAAAGCGACAACCCTGCGGTGGATTAGCCGGATTAGGTAAATCCCCCTGCAATAACGGCGTTTCACGGGTGATACCCGGCTGAGTTTGCGGCGCAGAGGCGATCAACGCTTGCGTATAGGGGTGCAGAGGCCCGTCGAAAATTTCATCAACGGTAGCCATTTCAACTATCTGCCCAAGATACATTACCGCCACGCGATCGCTCATATGGCGAATTACTGCCAGCCCATGGGCGACGATGATCATCGTTAGCCCTAGCCGCTGTTTGAGGTTCTCCAACAGATTGACAACCTGCGCCTGTACAGACACATCCAGCGCCGACACAGGCTCATCGCCAAGCAGTAATTTTGGTCCGGATGCCAGCGCGCGGGCGATGCCAATACGCTGGCGTTGACCGCCGGAAAACTCATGTGGGTAACGCCTTGCCCAGGCTGCAGGCAGTCCCACCGTACCAAGCAGATCAACGACGCGCGCATGGCGTTCTGCTTTACCCATCTGTTCATGAAGCCATAAAGGTTCACCAACAATCTGCTCCACAGTCATACGTGGATTGAGTGAGGCAAACGGATCCTGGAAGATAATTTGTAGCTCGCGGCGCAATTGATTAACACGCGCCCCACGCGCCTGAGTGATCTCTTCGCCCTGGTAATAAACACGCCCTTCAGTGGCGGTCAGTAAGCGCAGTAGCAAACGGCCCAGCGTCGATTTTCCGGAGCCGGATTCGCCGACAATTGCCAGCGTCTCGCCGGGATAGACGCTTAATGAAACGCGATCAACAGCGGTGACATAGCGTTTGGGCGCAAAGAGGCGTGTCGGCCCGCTAAAACGTTTGCTGAGATCATGAGCCTCAAGGATCGGTGTTTTCATGCGATTTCTCCCAGCGCAATATGTTGTTCAAGGGGCGCACGGAAGCAGGCGACCTGATGGCCCTTCCCTTGAGGCTGCAGCAGGGGTTTTTCCTGATGGCACTGCTGCAGAGCAAACGGGCAACGCGTGGCAAAGCGGCAACCTTCTGGCATCGCCTCCGGCAGCGGCACCGCGCCAGGAATGGTAGAGAGCTGCCCCTCGCGCGCGCCAAGGGAAGGAATCGACCCCATCAGTCCGATGGTGTATGGGTGTTGTGGATCGGCAAAAATCGCTTCTACGCTGCCCTGTTCCACCACCTGCCCGGCATACATAACCGCCACCTGTTGCGCCACTTCAGCGACCACACCGAGATCATGAGTGATCATTAATACGGCGGTGCCGGTTTCGGCTTTTAATTTATTCAGCAACACGAGGATCTGTGCCTGAATAGTCACATCCAGCGCGGTTGTAGGTTCATCAGCAATCAGCAGGCGCGGGTTATTGATCAATGCCATGGCGATCATCACCCGCTGGCGCATACCACCGGAAAGCTGGTGAGGATAGGCTTTCAGCCGCATTTCCGCCGCCGGGATTTGCACTTTTTCCAGAATTTGCAAGGCGACTGCCATCGCGGCCTTTCGCGACAGCTGTTGGTGTCGCATCACCGCTTCGCTGAGCTGATCGCCAAGCGTAAAGGCGGGATTGAGCGAGGTCATAGGTTCCTGAAAGATCATCGCCAGTTCATTACCGCGCAAGTCGGCATATTCCCGTGGCGTTAACTCACGCAAGTTGTAGTCGCGAAACTGCATTTCACCGCTGTGGACCTTAGCACTGGCGGGCAAAAGCCCCATTAACGCCAGCGAGGTAATACTTTTGCCACAACCAGATTCGCCTACCAGCGCCAGCGTCTCCCCACTGTTGACGGTCAGAGAAATACCGTCGAGCACGCTTACCGGACTTCCGGCGAACTGCACGTTGAGGTTGTGCAGACGCAGCACCGGCCTGGCGTCTTTCTGGGGAAGCATCGTCATATAGTTTCGTCCTCGATATGAATGGCCTGGATTAAGGCATATTGCAGGTCGAGCAGATGTTCACGCATCGCTGCCGCCGCTTCCTGAGGCAAGCGGTGCTGGATGGCGTACATAATTTTGTGGTGATGATCGTTATAGGTATCGACGCGTGTTGGCGTGCGCGCTATTTCGCGCACATGGTGCCAGCCGGGTTCACGACGTACCGCATCAATGGCATCAAAAAGGCCGAGCATCAAGCGGTTTCCTGCCGCTTCGGCGATGGCCCGGTGAAAAGCGCTATCCCATAGCTCATTAAGGTCCGGATCGTCCGGTTTTACGTTATCGATGCGCTCCAGCATTCGTTGCATCAGAGCCAGGTTTTCCTGGCTGGCACGTAGGGCTGCCAGCCTCGCAAGACCCGGCTCTATCTGCAAACGGGCTTCCATCACTTCCAGCATATTGGTTTGTTGTACCAATCCCTGAAGCGTTAGTGGTGCAACGGGTGCCGCAGGACCAATAAAGGTTCCTTTGCCCTGTTTACGCCAAATGCGCCCCTCTTCTTCCAGTACATCCAGCGCACGGCGAACTTCCCGCCGCCCGACGCCTAAACGCTCCGCCAGTTCACGTTCTGTGGGTAATGAAGTCCCTGGTGTTGACTCATGTTGATGTATAAGCCCACGTAATTGTTCTAGCGCTGAGCTGGAATTTGCCAGATATCGTGACGGTTTTTCCATATTGGTTCATCCCCGTTTCGCGTTATCTTTTTCTTTAATTACAGGTAGTTGTATTAACATTATTCTCTCCACCATATATTAAGGTAAGCAAAAACTGAACCAATATAGTATTGGTTCATGAATAATCATGAACTTTTTGTTAATGCATTGATTTGAAAATGTTTATTTTTGCGAGTATGTGTAAGGAGTAGAAAGGAGTAATTTATAGGATGTACAATAAATGCACCAAAACAGGTCATTTATTGCACTATCGTAGTGCTTTTTCACTATTTTGGTGCAAGAGATGATGTGATGTTGGTATGGAAAATGTTAAATGAATTTTTGATCGACGAGGCTTTGCACTGTTTGCCCTGTAATAAAGAGCGCAGGAAAATCAGCAGCCATAGCCTCAATACTTGCGCTTAATATTTCATTCGGCGGATTGGTGCACCAATAATTTTTGAGCGCGTTGGCAAGCGTGGCAATAACGAATCTTTCCATGCCTGCAGTGTTAATAAAATTATGATTAAAGGCAGCAAATATCGTTTTCATAGCCGCACAATTAATAAGCTGCTCTTTGAACGCAATTTCAGATTCAAATAACTCTTTAGGATAAAAACTAATACCAAAAGAACGATCTCGTCCGGAAACGATACTACCGGGCATAGCGACACGACAGGAATTGATAGCATTAACAATACGATCAACAGCAGGGTTTCTGTCTGCCGCAGGCAAATATTTTGTCCCAACAAGAAGATTTGCGTTGCTCTTTCCAGGCTTCACCACATAAATGTGTTTTAAGGCCAAAGGAATATCAAACCCCGGATAGAGGTTAATTTTATTAAGCAGCGTGATTTCGCGTTGTGTAACAGGTAACTGTGTTAGCGGCGTAGCGGGCAGCGATTTCTTTTTTTGTTGATCAATTTTGTTCTTAATACTTACCAGGCATTCAGCAATATGTTTTGAAGCCTTGCGAAAATGGCGATAATCCGTAATGGTAAGGTTCTCAGCAATTTTTTGGATCAATTCAACCGGAAAATGACTGATATAATCAATTTTTACACCGATACTATTCTGCTGTGTAGGGGGCTTTTTATCAGATACAACAATATTATTTATCGTTCTGTCCGAAGCGGGATAAATCATTAAAACCTCACATTAATAATGCAGAGAAACTGGCGTGCAAATATCCCATTCGCTGCGCCAGATATCCATAAAGAAACGGCATTATATTAGTGAAGGTGGGAGGATCCGTCTCCCTCAGGCAGAAGAGCGTTATTACCCTTCGTGCAGACCACATTCGCGTTTCAGGCCAAAGAAACGGGTATCCTCTTCCGCCATTCCGGGTTCCCACTTACGGGTAGTGTGGGTATCACCTACAGAGAGATAGCCTTGATCCCATAACGGATGGTAATGCAGTCCATGCTTTTGCAGGTACTGATAAACCGTGCGGTTATCCCAATCAATAATAGGCAGTACTTTGTACACGCCACGCTGAATGCCAAGCACCGGCAAGTTAGCACGGCTATCAGACTGTTCACGCCGCAACCCGGCAAACCATGTTTGTGCCTGCAGTTCAGCAAGAGCACGATTCATCGGCTCCACTTTATTGAGGGTGTTATATTTCTCGATACCTTCAACACCCTGCTCCCACAGTTTACCGTAGCGTGCTTCCTGCCACGCCGGGCTAAGTTCTGCGCGATAAACCTTCAGGTTGAGCTTAAGCTTGTCCGTCAGCTCATCAATAAACTGGTAAGTTTCCGGGAACAAATACCCCGTATCCGTGAGGATCACCGGAATATCCGGGCGGATTTGGTTGACCAGATGCAGGCTTACCGCTGCCTGAATACCGAAACTTGAGGAGAGAACATAGTTTCCCGGCAGATTTTCTAACGCCCAGGCCACACGCGCTTCAGCGCTCAGTTTTTCAAGCTGCGAGTTGGTCGCGGCAAGTTCACGCTCGCGTTCCTCTGTAGACAGTGCGTTTAAGGCATGCAGATCGAGTACGGACATGGTTACCTCTTTTGCCTCATTGTTGTTTCCCCTCGCCCTAACTCCCTCCCCTAAGGGGAGAGGGTCGGGTGAAGGGAATAAATTACTCCCAGAAATCCCGCGCTGGATCGAGCACCGGGCGGATAATCCCGGCTCGAATAGTGAAGTCACCAAACCCTTCACTGGCTTCGCGTTCATTTGCCCAGCGCGCCACCAGTTCATCTATAGCGCCAAGGATCTCTGCTTCGTTAATATTTTCACGGTACATGCGTGGGATACGCGTGCCGATACGGTTACCGCCAATATGCAGGTTGTAACGCCCCGGCGCTTTGCCCACCAGACCAATTTCCGCCAGCATCGCGCGACCACAACCATTCGGGCAGCCGGTTACGCGCAACACAATATGGTCATCGCCCACACCATGCGCCTGCATAATGGTTTCCACTTTATCGACAAAAGCGGGGAGGAAACGCTCGGCTTCCGCCATCGCCAGCGGACAGGTGGGAAACGATACGCAGGCCATTGAGTTTTCGCGCTGCGGTTTAACCGCATCCATCAGCCCATGCTGACGCGCCAGTTTCTCAATCCTGGCTTTCTGTGTTTCTGGTACACCCGCGACAATCAAATTTTGGTTGGCAGTCAGGCGAAAATCACCTTTGTGGATTTTCGCTATTTCCAGCAGCCCGGTTTTTAGCGGGTGGCCCGGATAATCCAGGATACGGCCATTTTCAATAAACAGCGTCAGATGCCATTTATTATCAATACCCTTCACCCAGCCGATGCGGTCGCCGCGCCCCGTAAATTCATACGGACGTATTGGCTCGAATTTAATTCCCGCGCGACGCTCAACTTCAGCCTTGAATGTCTCAACACCGACACGCTCTAGCGTATATTTGGTTTTGGCATTTTTACGATCGGTACGGTTACCCCAGTCGCGCTGAGTCGTGACTACCGCTTCCGCCACTGCCAGCGTATGCTCAAGCGGCAAATAGCCAAATTCACTGGCCGTGCGGGCATACGTTTTCTTATTGCCATGTTCAATGGACAAACCGCCGCCCACCAGCAGATTAAAGCCTACCAGCTTTCCATTCTCTGCGACGGCAACAAAGTTCATATCGTTGGCATGCAGATCGACATCGTTTTGCGGCGGGATCACTACCGTCGTTTTGAATTTACGCGGAAGATAAGTTTTGCCGAGGATCGGCTCTTCATCCGTTGTCGCTACTTTTTCTGCATCGTGCCAAATCTCTGCATAGGCCCGCGTACGCGGCAACAGATGTTCAGAGAGTTTCTTCGCCCATTCATAGGCCTCGGCATGCAGTTCTGACTCTACCGGATTGGATGTGCACAGTACGTTACGGTTCACATCGTTGGCGGTCGCCAGCGAGTCGAGCCCGACTTCGTGCAACATCTGATGCGCCGGTTTGACGTTTTTCTTCAAAATGCCGTGAAACTGAAAAGTCTGACGGTTAGTCAGGCGAATACTGCCGTAAATCGTCTTGTCACTGGCGAATTTGTCGATAGAGATCCACTGTTTTGGCGTAATAATCCCGCCCGGCAAACGGCAACGCAGCATCATCGCATGACGAGGTTCCAGCTTTTGCTCGGCACGCTCAGCGCGAATATCACGATCATCTTGCTGATACATGCCGTGAAAACGGATCAGCAGGAAGTTATCGCCAGTGAAACCGCCGGTCAGACCATCATTTAAGTCTTCAGCAATAGTGCCGCGCAGGTAATTGCTTTCCAGCTTCAAGCGCTCGGCGTCAGTCAGTTTTCCTTCGACCACCAGTGGGCCAGGGTGTTTTTCACTCATTAGTAGACATCTCGCTGATAACGGCGCTCTACGCGCAGCTCACTTAAAAATTCATCGGCTGTTTCGGTATCCATGCCACCGAACTCAGCAATCACATCCAGCAAAGCCTGCTCAACGTCTTTCGCCATGCGATTAGCGTCGCCGCAGACATAAATGTGGGCGCCGTCATTAATCCAGCGCCACAGTTCTGCGCCCTGTTCGCGCAGTTTGTCTTGTACGTATATTTTTTCGCTTTGATCTCTCGACCATGCGAGATCGATACGGTTGAGCAGCCCCTCTTTCACGAAACGCTGCCACTCTACTTGATAGAGAAAATCTTCGGTAAAATGCGGGTTGCCAAAGAAGAGCCAGTTTTTACCTGCCGCCTCGTCGGCAGCACGCTGCTGCATAAAGGCGCGGAAAGGCGCAATGCCTGTACCCGGCCCAATCATAATGACTGGCGTCTGCGGATTCTCTGGCAGACGGAAGTGCTCGTTGTGTTCGATAAATACCCGAACTTCGCCATCTTCTTCTACGCGATCAGCGAGGAGACTGGACGCCCCTCCCGCGCGAGCACGACCTTCAACGTCATAACGCACCACTCCCACGGTGATATGCACTTCGCTCTCAACTTCTGCCTGCGCAGAAGCAATGGAGTAAAGGCGTGGCGTGAGCGGTCTTAACAGGCCAATGAGCGCTTGTGCACTCAACTGCGCGGGCGAGAAGCGCACCATATCAACGATCGGCGTTGTTGCCGCATAGTGCTGCAACTTCGCTTTATCGCCCACCATCGGTAGCAGCGATTCACTGCGCGTCAGCGTGGCATAGGTTTCGACGATATTGGCGGTATTTACCGTTAGCTCAAAGTGCCATTGCAAAGCTTCAGCCAGAGTAAGCTGTTTTTCGCCCACGGTCACAGGCTCATCGCCTTTCAACCATAGCAGCTCGATCAACTCTTTCACTAGCGTAGGATCGTTTTGATACCACACCCCAAGTGCGTCACCCGGTTGATAACGCAAACCAGAATCACCGAGATCAATTTCAATATGGCGCACATCTTTTTCTGAATTGCGCCCGGTAATCTTCTGATTCACCGACAGGCTCGCACTGAGCGGCGCTTCTTTGCTATAGGGGCTGGAGAAGACTTCATTGACCACGCCGCTTGCGCTTGCCGCAGCTTGCGCAGTAGAAGCCTGAGGGAGACGGTTTTTCAACACATCTACCACGCGAGCACGCCATTCGGTAGCCGCAGGCTGATACTCCACGTCGGCATCAACCCGATCCAGTAAACGTTCAGCCCCCAGTTCCGCCAGTTTATTGTCGAAATCTTTCCCCGCCTGGCAGAAGAATTCGTAAGAGGTATCACCCAAACCAAAAACGGCAAAAGCGGTACCATCCAGCTTCGGCGCTTTTTTAGAGAACAGGAACTTATGCAGCGCGACGGCCTCTTCCGGCGCTTCCCCTTCCCCTTGCGTAGAGGCGACGACAATCAGCAGTTTTTCATTAGCGATTTGTTTGAATTTGTAGTCACCAGCGTTAACCAAATTAACGTTGAGTTTCGCCGCCAACAAATCATCACGCAATGCTTCTGCTACACGACGGGCATTGCCTGTTTGCGATGCAGAAATTAACGTAATCGCCGGGGTCTCTGCCACAGGAGCCGATGTAACGACCTCAGTACCGGGTAGCTGATTAAGCACACCCCAAAAATAGCCAGAAACCCAGGCCAGCTGGGTCGGTGTTAAATCGGTCGTGGCCGCCTGAAGGCGCGCCAGCTGCTCCGGGTTGAGCGGAAGCAAAGCGGAAGGTGGGGCCTGTGTCGTCATGCGTCTTTTATGTTCCAGTAAGAAAAGATTCCGAATGGATAAATTTAAAAAAAATCGAAGTGAAACTAAGGTTAACTGTGGGGATAATAACAATTAAAGAAAGGTTGGAAATAAATAATAACCAAAAGCACTAACCAAATTTGGTTGTTAAAGTTATCGTTAAAAACGGTTAATTAACCGTATGAATTTTATAATAAAAAGATTAGCACCTTACTTTTCTGTCTCTGGTAACCGCTTTTAGTGATTTTTATTAATGCTAAAAAAGGTCATTTCAGCTACCATGCGGCGTTTTTTGTTAGCTTGAGAGTCCATTATGTCCACCACCTTGTTTAAAGATTTCACCTTCGAAGCCGCTCATCATCTGCCACATGTACCAGAAGGACACAAGTGTGGTCGTCTCCATGGTCACTCTTTTATGGTACGGCTGGAAGTCACCGGCGAAGTAGATCCTTATACAGGCTGGATAGTGGATTTTGCCGAACTAAAAGCGGCGTTTAAACCCATTTATCAGAGGCTGGATCACTACTATCTCAACGAGATCCCCGGGCTTGAAAATCCCACCAGCGAAGTACTGGCAAAATGGATTTGGGATCAGATGAAACCACGCCTTCCATTACTCAGCGCCGTCATGGTAAAAGAGACCTGTACTGCAGGCTGTGTTTACCGCGGCAATTAACGCACCAGAAAGCCGCCATCGACAACGAGCAGATGACCGTTAACATAGTCCGATGCGCGGCTGGCAAGAAATATCATCGCACCCATTAAATCTTGAGCCTTACCCCAGCGACTGGCTGGCGTATGGTCCAGCACCCAGCGGTTTGCTTTGCGATTATTTGGCGTAACACGAGTAATATCCGATGCGAAATAACCAGGAGCAATACCGTTTACCTGAATATTATATTGTCCTAATTCATCGCAATACGCCTTGGTAAAACCGGCCAGCGCATGCTTTGTCGCGGTATAAGCAGGCGACCCTTGCCCACCTAAGTAAGAGAGCACAGAGCAGACATTAATGATTTTGCCCTCTTTTTTCGGGATCATTATTTTTGCCGCTTCATAACTAAGTTCAAACGCAGAGGTAAGATTAACATCGATCATCGGATCCCAGTCTGCCCGGCCAAAATCCAGGACGCTATTGAGCTTACAAATCCCGGCATTGTTAACCAGTATGTCTACAGTACCGAAGCGTTCGCAGCACCGGCTAATAATTTTCTGCGCAGCGCCCTCTAAAGTGATATCAACCGCCATAAATTCAGCCTCCACGCCTTGCTGCTCAATAATCTCCTTTGTTTCCCCATCATCCATAATTAAACAGGGAATAAATATATTCGCCCCTGCTTTTGCCAGAGCGGTAGCAATAACTTGCCCTAACCCATTGCTACCGCTGGTAATAATGGCAGTCTTTCCTTGTAAGGAAAAGAAATCCATTGAAAATGCATTCAGTGCGCGACTTAACATCATCAGCTTCAAATCCCTTTTAAGAGAGGCGCTATATTTACCGGACAGCGTATTCTGTTCCGTGAGCCCTGAGGCTATCCGGATTTACTAGCATAGCCAGAAGCTTAGTGATGTGATGAAAATCACAGTCGAATTTCAATCGGCATTTTCAGATTCATTAATACAGGAATATTAACTCCACGTTATATATTCGTATAACGCAGAGTCACATGTGGATATTAAGCCCATTAACCGTTTGTCGATTTGCCTGCCTTATCGGCAACAACCATCCACTTTTCACCTTCCTTGAGATTTAAAGTTGCAACCTTGACGTTTGGACTACTCTCAAGAAACTCGTCGTAAGATGCGATACTGGCATGGATAGAACCCTGACTCGGCTCAACTGAATATTTAACCATGCCACAAAAAGGCCCACTCACGGAAATAACAGCGGCTGTAGCAGAACCCTGAGAAGAATTATTTGTTATATTCGCAACGTTCATTTTTTGCAGAGTGTGCATCGTATTGTGAAAATGACGTGCATCTGAAATAAAAGAAGATGGTGCTTTTTCTCTGGCCGGATTTTGTAAGGATACGTCTGAGGATAGGTTGGAAATAGTGGCATTACCTCCACTTCCCCCCCTGACATTAATGTTAATCATACTGCCTTCCTTTCAAGGTTATATATTGCATTTTGCTTAGCGAAATCTGTTGCCAGTGTTGTTAACACTGACCTGGCACAGGGATCGGTGATAGCAAGTAATGTTATGACTGCATCCATGGATTTACCACTATGAAAATGCTTTGTCGCCAGACCATTAACAGCAGCTATCTGAAGTTTATGCATGTAATGGCTATAAGAGTGAAACCCATAAGCATGCTGAGCTTCTTTACAGGAATATCCTTCCAATACTAAATTTAAAGCCAGATTAAAAGCCTTTTCATCAGCGAGCGGAGAACGATCCAGTGCATTAGCATGCAATCTTGCTTCCTCCGCTAATGCACCAAAGGGCATAGCCATAACATTCATAATCTCTGGCTCAACTTCTGCATCCGGGATAATTGAGGACAAAGGCTCAGAAAATGTAACCGACTTATTTGACGCACAATTTCTTTGCAAAATATCAGCACTATTGAAAAGCCCATTGGTTTTATTGAGCAAGAGTACTTGTTCTTTTAGTTCATCACCATAGGAACTATTTCGTTTTAAAATCCCCTTAAGAGGGTCACGCTCACCGATAGCGACGACCATTTGCAACCTCCTTGCAATGCTAATATCAAAATAATAAAAAACACTTTCATACTAAAAGAGAAAGTAAGTTTATATAATTATGATGAATATTCTTTCATAAAACCTTGCAAGAAAATTCCAATACACCCGGAGAACCCCCTTAACGATATTACCTGGAGATTTAATATTTCCTTATTTTATTAAGAAAAACAGATAAATACTTTCAAAAAAACCTGCCAAAGGCAGGTTTTCATCAAGCTATATTTAAGTATTTATGCGTCTGCATTGATAAACGCCAGTTGCGCGCAATACAGGTTTCAATACATAAACGTGTCGCATCCTCTTTCTGGCTGATGGGTTGCAAGGCGATAACGCGATGCTTGTCATCTTTAAGCTGCGCCAGCAGCTCATCGAGCGCTTCAATATCTCTCACTCGACCGACCGGATGTTTTATCTCATCAGCACGTTCTAACGCCTGGTGCAGCACGTCATAACCACCGCGCATATTCACCTTTGGTGATACCGTCACCCAGGTGCTGTGTGAAGTGCGCACTTCATGAGTACCACTGGTTTCAATCTGGCAACTGAAACCATTTTTCTCAAGCAAAGCGGTCAGGGGAGTGAGATCATGAATACATGGCTCACCACCAGTAATTACGATATGGCGCGCAGTCCAACCCTGGCGCTGAATGATCGCCAGCAGATCTTCGCTGCTTGCCGCGCCCCATTTATCGCTCTCTTTGGTTTTCGCGAGGATACTAAACAGTGACACCTCCCGATCCGCAAGCACGTCCCAGGTATGTTTCGTATCGCACCAGGCGCATCCCACCGGGCATCCCTGTAGACGAATAAAAATAGCGGGAACGCCGGTAAAGTAACCCTCGCCTTGCAGGGTCTGGAACATCTCGTTAATCGGGTACTGCATAATCGCTCTTAGCCACAGTTAAAGATGTTATTATTACAGACAACCTCCTCACGATCATGTGCCATTTGCGCTGCGCATCACATTCACAAAACGTTCGGTGATCTGTTTAGGTCGTGTGATGGCGCCACCAACCACCACAGCATGTGCGCCTAGCGCCAGACATTGCGCCGCCCTTTGCGGTGTATCGACATTTCCTTCAGCAATGACCGGCAGGGTGACTGTAGCCAGTACCTCTTGCAGAAATTGAAAATTATTGTCCGATAGGCTGCGGCCTTTTGTTGGCGCGGTATAGCCATACAAGGTCGTACCAATGCAGTCGAACCCTAACTTTTGCGCCATCTCCGCCTCGGCGACGCTGGAGATATCCGCCATCAGTAGTTGCTGTGGGTAGCGCTGGCGGATCTCCACCATCAGTTGTTCCAGTGTCCCCCCACCAGGACGCACTCTGCTGGTGGCGTCCAGAGCGATCATCTCCGGGCTGACGCTCATCAATTCATCAATTTCTCGCAGCGTCGCGGTAATAAAAACGTCGCTGTCGCTATAGTCACGCTTGATAATGCCAATAACGGGCAATGACACTTCTTGCTTGATAGCCCTGATATCCACGACGCTATTCGCACGAATACCTGCCGCCCCCCCCAGCGCTGCCGCCAGCGCCATCTTGCTCATAATATATGGGCTATGTAAGGGCTCGTTTTCCAGCGCCTGACAAGAAACTACCAGCTCATCTTTGATTCGCTCCAACATTGTGACCATCTTCTTCTTCCCTCTTCATCTTTTTTAGCGTTAATATGCATGAAAATATTTATCACATAAAAAAATTTAATGAAAATTTTTACCGAATTTAGCGATGGCGATCATACTTCGCAGAGGATGAGATGATGTCTGACCATAAAAATTTACTGCTCCGGTTGCGTCAGGAGCGCTCAGGCTACAGCCCGACACAGCAAAAGCTGGTGGATTTAGTGCTGGTGGACCCGAATCGGGTGCTCTATCTCACCATTACCGAGCTGGCCAGGGAGAGCGCCACCAGCGAAGCCAGTGTGACGCGGCTCTGCCGGCTGCTGGGCTATAAAGGGTACAATGAGTTCAAAATGGCGCTGGCATTGAATATTCAACACAGCTCGTCACCACGCGAACAGGGTGATGATATTACCCGGCTGGTTGATGACTCGATCCAGGCGCTGCGGGATACCGCACAATTACTTGATCGTAGCCAACTGGAACAGGCGGCGATGGCACTGCATCAGGCAATATCAGTGCAGATTTATGGTGTCGCAGCCAGCGCTATCATCGGTGAGTATTTGCACTACAAACTGCTGCGACTCGGCAAACCAGCACAACTCTTCAGCGATATGCACCGAGCAGCGATGGACGCAATAGTGCCGAAGCAAAATAGCCTCGTAGTGGCGATTTCCAGCTCAGGTTCTACCCGCGATCTGCTGCATGTGGTGCAACTGGCGCGTGGATCCGGCGCGCTTGTGCTGGTACTCAGCAATACGCCTCGCAGCCCGCTGGCATCGCTTAGCGATATGCTGCTGGTGGCGGCAAAACCAGAAGGGCCGCTTAATGCCGGGGCACTTAATGCCAAAGTGGGGGCAATGTTACTGGTAGAGTTATTAACCAGCACGCTGATCGCAGTGGATGCGCGTTACAGTGAAACCAGCCAGCAAACCGCCAGCGCGACGCTGCCATTATTGCTGTGAGAGATTGCAGGCGAAAAAAAACCCGCCGTAGCGGCGGGTTTAAGAGCGAGGAAGAGCGAGGAGAGGATTACGCCTGACCTTTGATCTCTTTACGACCGTTGAACGGTGCTTTGTCGCCCAGCGCTTCTTCGATACGAATAAGCTGGTTGTATTTAGCAACACGGTCAGAACGGCTCATAGAACCAGTTTTGATCTGGCCAGCCGCAGTACCTACCGCCAGGTCAGCGATGGTTGCGTCTTCAGTTTCGCCAGAACGGTGAGAGATAACGGCAGTGTAGCCTGCATCTTTCGCCATCTTGATTGCAGCCAGAGTTTCGGTCAGAGAACCGATCTGGTTGAATTTGATCAGGATGGAGTTAGCGATACCTTTCTCGATACCTTCTTTCAGGATCTTGGTGTTGGTTACAAACAGGTCATCACCAACCAACTGGATTTTGTCGCCCAGTACTTTAGTCTGGTAAGCAAAGCCGTCCCAGTCAGATTCGTCCAGACCATCTTCGATGGAAACAATCGGATACTGTTTGGTCAGATCTTCCAGGAAGTGAGTGAACTCTTCAGAGGTGAACGCTTTGTTGCCTTCGCCAGCCAGGACATATTTGCCATCTTTGTAGAATTCAGACGCTGCGCAGTCCATAGCCAGAGTGATGTCTTCACCCAGTTTGTAACCAGCAGCTTTAACAGCTTCAGCGATAACAGCCAGCGCTTCAGCGTTAGAACCCAGGTTCGGCGCGTAGCCGCCTTCGTCACCTACAGCCGTGTTCATGCCTTTGGCTTTCAGAACTTTTGCCAGGTGGTGGAAAACTTCAGAACCCATACGAATGGCTTCTTTAACGGTTTTCGCGCCAACCGGCTGAATCATAAATTCCTGGATATCAACGTTGTTGTCAGCGTGCTCACCGCCGTTGATGATGTTCATCATCGGAAGCGGCATCGAGAATTTACCCGGAGTGCCGTTCAGTTCAGCGATGTGTTCATACAGCGGCTGACCTTTAGAAGCAGCAGCAGCTTTTGCTACAGCCAGTGATACCGCCAGGATTGCGTTTGCGCCGAATTTAGATTTGTTTTCGGTGCCATCCAGGTCGATCATGATTTTATCGATGCCAGCCTGGTCTTTGGCATCTTTGCCAAGGATTGCCTGAGCAATCGGGCCGTTAACCGCGCCAACAGCTTTGGTTACGCCTTTACCCAGAAAACGGGATTTGTCGCCATCGCGCAGTTCCAGCGCTTCGCGGGAACCCGTGGAAGCACCTGACGGCGCCGCAGCCAGACCGACGAAACCACCTTCCAGGTGTACTTCGGCTTCAACAGTCGGGTTACCACGAGAGTCGATGATTTCACGACCGATGACTTTAACGATTTTGGACATTAGGTTTTCCTCAGTACAAGTTAAACTAAAACTCCAGACAAACAATGCACCCAAAGGGTGCATTGCCGTTGTAACTTTTTTACTTCGCCTGGCGCTTTTGATACTCGCTGGCGGCTTTCACAAAGCCAGCAAACAGCGGATGCCCGTCACGCGGCGTAGAAGTAAACTCCGGATGGAACTGACAGGCGACGAACCACGGATGATTCGGCACCTCAATGATCTCGACTAACTGATCATCACCGGAACGGCCTGCAACACGCAGACCCGCAGCTTCAATTGGTTTCAACAGCATATTGTTCACTTCATAACGGTGACGATGGCGTTCAACAATTGTTGGCGTGCCGTACAACTGGCGAACCAGACTGTCGTCACCGAGCTGGCACTGCTGCGCGCCCAGGCGCATAGTGCCACCGAGATCACTTTTCTCCGAACGCTGAATGACGTTGCCGTCTTCATCACGCCATTCGGTAATAAGCGCCACAACCGGGTACTTACAGTCTGGCACAAATTCTGTGGAGTTGGCGTTCTCCATACCGACCACGTTACGGGCGAACTCGATTAAAGCGACCTGCATACCCAGGCAAATCCCCAGGTAAGGAATATTATTTTCACGCGCATAGCGTGCGGTGGCGATCTTGCCTTCTACACCACGGTAGCCAAAGCCGCCCGGGATAAGGATCGCATCCAGATTTTTTAAGATCTCAACCCCGCGGGTCTCAACATCTTGCGAATCAATCAGCTTGATATTGACGGTCACGCGGTTTTTCAAACCACCATGTTTCAGCGCTTCGATCACTGATTTATATGCATCGGGCAGTTCAATGTACTTACCGACCATACCAATGGTGACTTCCCCTGCCGGGTTAGCTTCTTCGTAAATCACCTGTTCCCATTCGGCCAGGTTTGCTTCCGCGCAGTCTAAGCTGAATCGTTTACAAATATAATCGTCCAGCCCCTGAGATTTCAACAGGCCCGGAATTTTATAAATAGAATCGACATCTTTCAGCGAAATAACGGCTTTTTCTGGAACGTTACAGAACAAAGCAATTTTTGCGCGTTCATTAGCAGGAACCGCGCGATCGGAGCGGCAAATCAGGATATCTGGCTGAATACCAATGGAGAGCAGCTCTTTTACCGAGTGCTGTGTCGGTTTGGTTTTTACTTCTCCGGAAGCAGCCATATACGGCACCAGCGTCAGGTGCATATAGAGAGTGCGCTCACGGCCCACTTCTACGGCCATCTGGCGGATAGCTTCCAGGAACGGTAAGGATTCGATATCGCCGACAGTACCGCCAATTTCCACCAACACTACATCGTGGCCTTCGCCACCTTCAATGATGCGTTCTTTAATCGCGTTGGTGATATGCGGAATAACCTGTACGGTCGCGCCCAGGTAATCGCCACGGCGCTCTTTACGCAGAACGTCTGAGTAAATACGCCCGGTGGTGAAGTTGTTGCGGCGCGTCATTTTGGTGCGGATAAAACGCTCGTAGTGACCTAAATCCAGATCGGTTTCAGCGCCATCTTCGGTAACGAACACTTCCCCGTGTTGAATAGGACTCATTGTACCCGGATCGACATTGATATATGGATCCAGTTTCATGATGGTTACGTTGAGGCCACGGGCTTCAAGAATAGCTGCGAGGGAGGCTGCGGCAATGCCTTTACCCAGAGAGGATACGACCCCGCCGGTCACAAAAATATAGTTCGTTGTCATGCTGAACCTGAGAAGTTAGGTTTAAAAGACGATGGAATAACCAGGACGGGAAAGCAGTATACCCGATCATGGCTAACGCCACAAACTTTCATTCTCCCACTCCTTCGTTCTTCAAGACCGTATAGATCACAGCTTACAGACAGAATGCAACAAACATAAGGAGTGTGAAAATAGCGACTTTCAGGTAAATGTTTTTGACGTAAATCAAGCGCTTGTTATTTAAAAAAACACACAAACAGCGCTTATCTCAATAAAATCTTTAAAGATCAGATTCCTGGCGTTTTACTTGCTGCCAGACATTTTCCATCACTTCCAGATCTACACCGGTCATTTCCAGCCCACGTTCCCGGACAATACGCTCAACTTCGCGGAAACGGCGCTCAAATTTCAGGTTGGCTTTTTGCAAAGCCATCTCAGCTTTAACCCCCAAATGCCGGGAGAGATTGACCGTGGCAAAGAGCAGATCGCCCATCTCCTCTTCCAGTTTCGCTTCGTCAACGACCACCTGTTTCGCCTCGTGCATTACTTCGTCGATCTCTTCATACACTTTGTCGAGCACCGGACCGAGTGTAGTCCAGTCGAAGCCTACCGTTGAACAGCGTTTCTGGATTTTTTGTGCGCGCATCAATGCTGGCAGACTATGCGGAATATCATCCAGCGCTGAGTGTTGAGCCTTTGCGGCACGCTCTTCGCTTTTGATTTGCTCCCAGCGCGTTAGCACCTCGCTACTGTTACTGGCGCTGGCATCTGCAAAAATATGCGGATGGCGGCGCTCCAGCTTATCGCTAATGGCAGCGCAAATATCATTAAAATCGAAGCGCCCTTCTTCCTGCGCCATCTGCGCGTAGAACACGACCTGGAACAAGAGATCGCCCAGCTCACCGCGTAGATCCTCAAAATCTTCACGGGAAATGGCGTCCAGCACTTCATATGTCTCTTCCAGGGTATAGGGCGCGATGGTGGCAAAAGTTTGCTCTTTATCCCACGGACAACCCGTTTCAGGGTCGCGCAGACGTTGCATAATCCCGAGCAGACGGTCGATTTGAGTCATGAAAAATCCTTGCATTATAAAAACGTGTACTCTCGCCCTAAAGGGAGAGGGGAAAAGCGCTAATCTGTCGCTTTCCCCTGCCTGGAAAATTAACCACCGTGCAATCGACGGGCGTCAATAACATCCGGCACCTGATTGAGTTTGCCAAGCACACGGCCCAGTACTTGCAGGTTATAGATTTCGATATTCATATCAATGGTAGCAAGCTGCTGTTTTGTGTCGCTGCGGCTGGAGACGCCCAGCACGTTCACTTTTTCATTGGCGAGAATAGTGGTGATATCGCGCAGCAAACCGCTGCGATCGTTGGCGGAGACACGCACTACCAGCGAGTAACCCGCCGAGTAGCTCTCACCCCAGACGGCATCGACGATGCGTTCTGGCGCATGCGTGCGCAGCTCTTCAAGCTGATCGCAGTCCGCACGGTGAATGGAGATACCGCGCCCTTGCGTAATAAAGCCGACGATCTCATCGCCAGGGATAGGCTGGCAGCAGCGCGCAATGTGGTGCATAAGGTTACCTACCCCTTCCACCACTACGCGACCGTTATCTTTACTGCGCGTCTGCGGTGTGTAGCTCTTTTGCTGCAACTGTTTGAGTGCTGCGGCGTCCTGCTCTTCAGCACTTGGCTTGTTAAACTGTGATTGCAGGAAATTCACCATCTGGTTGAGGCGGATATCTCCCCCGCCGATGGCCGCTAACAATTCATCCAGCTCGTTGAAGTTATAGCGCGGCAACAGATGCTTTTCTGCCTCTTTCAGGTTAATCCCCAGATGCGCCAGCTCATCGTCGAGGATCTGACGCCCGGCGAGAATATTCTTGTCACGATCCTGCTTACGGAACCAGGCGTGAATTTTTGAGCGCCCGCGGCTGGTAGTCACATAGCCAAGGTTCGGATTCAGCCAGTCGCGGCTTGGGTTGGGCTGCTTCTGGGTGATGATCTCAATCTGATCGCCCATCTGCAACTGGTAGGTAAACGGCACGATGCGCCCACCAATCTTCGCGCCAATGCAGCGGTGACCGACATCGCTGTGAATATGATAAGCGAAGTCCAGTGGTGTGGAGCCCGCAGGTAAGTCCACGACATCGCCTTTCGGCGTAAACACATAGACACGATCGTCAAAGACCTGGCTGCGTACTTCATCAAGCAGCTCGCCGGAATCAGCCATCTCTTCCTGCCAGGCGATCAGTTTACGCAGCCATGCGATACGATCTTCATGAGCTGAGCGTGGGCCAGTCGTGGCTGTACCCTCTTTATATTTCCAGTGGGCCGCCACGCCAAGCTCGGCATCTTCATGCATCTGCCGGGTACGGATTTGGATCTCTACGGTTTTCCCGCCAGGTCCGAGCACTACGGTATGAATAGACTGATAACCGTTCGGTTTCGGATTAGCGACATAGTCATCAAACTCATCCGGCAAATGGCGATAGTGAGTGTGCACAATCCCCAATGCGGCGTAGCAGTCCTGCAAGCGCTCGGCGACAATGCGTACGGCGCGTACATCAAACAACTCGTCAAAAGCGAGGTGTTTTTTCTGCATTTTTCGCCAGATACTGTAGATATGTTTCGGTCGGCCATAGACTTCCGCTTTAACGCCTTCGGTTTTCATTTCGGCGCGCAAATGGCCGACAAACTCTTCAATGTAGTGTTCGCGATCAATACGACGCTCATGCAGGAGTTTGGCGATGCGTTTATATTCTGCCGGGTGCAGATAGCGGAAGCAGTAATCTTCCAGCTCCCACTTTAGTTGCCCAATTCCCAGCCGGTTGGCCAGCGGGGCGTAGATATTGGTACACTCTTTGGCCGCCAGCACGCGCTCATCTTCCGGCGCATCTTTCACTTCGCGCAGATGGGCGATACGCTCGGCAAGTTTGATGACCACGCAGCGAAAGTCATCCACCATCGCCAATAGCATACGCCGGACGTTATCTACCTTTTCCGAGGAGACCGAATCCGTAGTGTGTGTGGCTTTAAGCTGGCGGATAGCCGCCATATCGCGCACGCCATGGATAAGATTAACAACCGATGTCCCCACGCTTTCACGCAGCACGTCTTCGCTGACCACCTCGGCATCCGCCAGTGGGAAGAGCATCGCCGCGCGCAGCGTGTCGATATCCATACTCAGCATCGAGAGGATTTCGACCATCTCAATACCGCGCCACAATAAAAGCTCTGCGTTCGGCTGACCTTGCGTTTGTCGCAGACAATATTCCCAGGTTTCGGTTAAGCGCTCACACGACGGTTGACTGGTGATCCCCAGACTGGCGATCCATTTTGCTGGATCGAACTCCCCCGCTTTATTCAAATGTGCACTGCGTACCGCAACCATTGTCCTCTCCTTTAAGCGACCGGGCCTGTCGAATTCGACAAGCCGAATTAATCATTTGTATTTCACAAACAACACCATCGATTCCAGATGGCCAGTGTGAGGGAACATATCCAGCATCGCCAGCCGCTGAATTTGGTAACCCGCCTTCAACAGCCCTTCGCTGTCACGCGCCAGAGTGGCGGGATTACATGAAACATAGACTACCTTTGACGGCGACAGTTTTATAATATGTTGCATCACACCAGCGGCACCTGCGCGCGCCGGGTCCAGTAACACCTTGTCGAAACCATGACGCGCCCAGGGCTGCGTTGTGACATCCTGTTCCAGATTTTCATGAAAGAATGTCACATTCTGTAAGGCATTCCGTTGCGCATTCTCTTGCGCTTTATCTACCAGCTCAGCGACGCCTTCTACCCCCACGACCATAGCCGCGCGTTTAGCCAGCGGTAGAGTGAAATTACCCATACCGCAGAAGAGATCAAGTACGCGATCGTCGGGTTGCACTTCAAGCCATGCCAGAGCGCATGCAACCATTTTTTGATTTACGCCATCGTTGACCTGAATAAAATCCCGCGGGCTGAACGATAAGCGTAAACCGTCAGAGTTGTACCAGGGGGATTCTCCGCTAACATGCTCAAGTATCTCGCTTTGTGGGGCGAGATAAAGCGCCAGGCTATAAGAATGCGAAAACTGTTCCAGTTTTTCTTTATCGGCACCATTTAAAGGCGCTGTATGTCGCAAAACCATTAACGGGCCATTCTCGGCATCAACTAACTCTACATGACCCAGATGACGCACCGCTGACAGTTGGCTCAGACACTCATGCAGCGGCAGGAGTAATGCTTCAAGACGGTGCACCAACACCGGGCAACGCGTCACATTCACGATGTCACTATCGCCTGCTTTACGAAACCCCATCTCCAGCCGCTGGCTTTTCGGCTGCCATCTAAGGCTCAATCGCGCCCGACGGCGATACGCCCAGGGCTCAGCGGCAATGACTTCATCAACGTCATGTTTCATCAAGCGCGCCAGTGCGGCGCTTTTGCTACGCTGTTGCAGAGCAATACTGGCATGTTGTTGCTGACAGCCGCCGCAGACGCCAAAATGAGGACATTGAGGCGTCACACGCTCCGGGCTATCGTTAAGTCGGCGTTTGACTTCACCACGAGCAAATTGTCGTTTATCTTCTTTGAGGATAATTTCCGCCGTTTCACCGGGCAAAAGCTCAGGAATAAACAATGCCTTACCATTATGGCGCGCGACGCCTTGTCCAAAGGGATCGAGGTCGTTTACTGTTACGGTTATGATCTGACGCGTCGTCACGCGCCGTTTTGCAGAGTAGAATTGCGCCATTGCCGGGAAATATCTCAATTTCAGATGAATGACTTCATTGTCCCATAACGGAACTCCATGACCAACTACAGCTTGCGCGCCCGCATGATGATTCTGATCCTGGCTCCCACCGTACTGATCGGTGTTTTGCTCAGTATCTTTTTTGTCGTTCACCGCTATAACGATTTGCAGCGTCAACTGGAAGACGCAGGAGCCAGTATTATCGAACCGTTGGCGGTCGCCAGCGAGTACAGTATGAGATTGCAGGACAAGGATGCCCTCGGTCAGCTCATTAGCGTTTTACACCGCCGCCATTCAGATATTGTGCGCGCTATTTCAATTTATGATGGGCAGAATAAACTCTTTGTTTCTTCCAAAATGCGCCTGGATGAGGACGTCCTGCAATTAGCGCAAGGGCAACCTTTCCCACGCAAGCTAAGTGTCACCCACCGGGGCGAAACTATGGTGCTGCGTGCGCCGATCATTTGCGAAGATTACGACGCAGCCGCCACAGCGCTACCGACAGATAAAATCACCGGCAATATGCCGGGATATGTCGCCCTGGAATTAGATCTCAAATCTGTACGCCTACAGCAATATAAAGAGATTTTTATCTCCAGCCTGATGATACTGTTCTGTATTGGCATCGCGCTGATTTTCGGCTGGCGATTGATGCGGGATGTCACCAGCCCTATCCGTAACATGGTTAATACCGTAGACCGAATTCGCCGCGGGCAGCTCGACAGTCGCGTTGAAGGCTTTATGCTCGGCGAGCTTGATATGTTGAAAAACGGTATCAATTCGATGGCGATGTCGCTGGCGGCTTACCATGAAGAGATGCAGCACAATATTGACCAGTCGACCTCCGATCTGCGCGAAACGCTGGAGCAGATGGAGATCCAGAACGTGGAGTTGGATCTGGCGAAGAAACGTGCGCAGGAAGCTGCGCGCATAAAATCAGAATTCCTCGCCAATATGTCCCACGAGCTACGTACGCCGTTAAATGGCGTGATTGGCTTTACCCGCCTGACGCTGAAATCCGAGCTTAATCCTACCCAGCGCGATCATCTGCTTACCATTGAGCGTTCAGCTAATAACCTGTTGACAATCATTAATGATGTGCTGGACTTCTCCAAGCTGGAGGCGGGTAAACTGATTCTGGAAAGCATCCCCTTCCCGCTACGTAGTACGCTGGATGAAGTGGTGACTTTACTGGCACATTCGGCTCACGATAAGGGGCTGGAGCTGACACTCAATATTAAAAGCGATGTACCGGACAATGTGATTGGCGATCCACTGCGTCTACAGCAAGTGATTACGAATCTGGTCGGGAATGCCATTAAGTTTACCGAAAATGGCAATATCGATATTGTGGTGGAAAAACGCTCTATAAGTAATAACAAGGTGCAGGTTGAGATACAGATTCGCGATACGGGCATTGGCATACCCGAGCGCGATCAATCGCGGTTGTTCCAGGCATTTAGGCAGGCTGACGCCAGTATCTCTCGTCGCCATGGCGGGACCGGCCTCGGGTTGGTCATTACCCAAAAACTGGTAAAAGAGATGGGTGGCGATATTTCGTTCCACAGCCAGCCCAATCGCGGTTCCACATTCTGGTTCCATATCAATCTTGATCTCAATGCCAATGCCACCAGCGAGTTACTGCCGACAAGTTGTCTGGCGGGTCTGCGCCTGGGTTATGTCGAACCGAACGCAGCCGCCGCGCAAAGTACGCTGGATGTGTTGAGCGCCACCCCACTGGAGGTTATCTACAGCCCATCGTTCTCCGCCTTACCGCAGGCCCATTACGATATTCTGTTGCTGGCGATACCGGTGACAGTGCGTGAACCACTTAATATGCAGCACGCCCGCCTGGCACGGGCGGCAGCGATGACCAACTGTCTGCTGCTGGCTCTTCCCTGCCATGCGCAGGTTCATGCCGAAGCGCTGAAACAAGATGGCGCCGCAGCGTGTCTGCTTAAACCGCTGACCTCTACGCGTCTGCTTCCGGCGCTGATAGAGCATAGCCATTCAACACGTCTAATCCAGCCCACGTCGATCGATGAAAGTAAATTGCCCATGGCGGTCATGGCAGTGGATGACAACCCGGCGAACCTGAAGTTGATTGGCGCACTACTGGATGACCTGGTGCAACATGTGGAGCTGTGTGAAAGCGGCATGCAGGCGATTGAACGCGCGAAACAGATGCAATTTGATCTGATTCTGATGGATATCCAGATGCCCGAAATGGACGGTATTCGTACTTGCGAGCTAATCCGCCTACTGCCGCATCAGCAACAAACGCCCGTTATCGCCGTTACAGCTCATGCTATGGCCGGACAAAAAGAGAAACTTCTCAGCGCCGGAATGAATGATTACCTGGCAAAGCCGATTGAAGAAGAGAAGCTGCATAACCTGCTGCTGCGCTATAAAACGGGGCCGGGTATTACCACCCGGCTACTTCCACCAGAGCCGGAGGAGCAATCTGTCGGCAACTTGGTAAATGAGGATGTAACCCTTGACTGGCCACTGGCGCTACGCCAGGCCGCAGGTAAAACCGATCTGGCGCGGGACATGCTACATATGCTGGTGGAGTTCCTGCCGGAGATCCGCAATATGGTAGAGGAGCAACTGGTCGGTGAGACACCGCAGGGGCTGGAGGAGGCTATTCATAAATTGCACGGTAGCTGTGGTTATAGCGGCGTGCCACGGCTAAAAAATCTTTGCCAACTTATCGAACATCAATTACGTAGCGGCGTTCCGGCAGAGCAGATAGAACCAGAACTGCTGGAACTGCTTGATGAGATGGACAATGTGACGCGTGAGGCCCATAAACTACTTGGCTGATTACTCCAGCCACGCCTGAAATGGCGCGGCTGGTCTTCTTCTCAGAGCAATTGCCCTACTTTCAGTATCGCAGCGACATTGCGCGCCGTCATGCGGACATTTTCCCCGGCGTTTGCCAGAGCATCCTCCAGTGAGCAAATCTGGTAAATCACGCTAAACACCGCGTCGATACCGTGGTCATGCACCACGCCGACATCTGCTGTCAGGCTACCGGCAATAGCAATAACCGGAACATTGTGGCGTTTCGCCACTTTTGCCACCCCGACCGGCACCTTGCCGTGCACGGTCTGGCTGTCGATGCGTCCTTCACCGGTAATCACCAGATCCGCATCTATTACATAGTTATCCAGTGCAAGGGCATCAGTCACTATTTCTATCCCCTGGCGCAATTCCGCACCACAAAATGCATACAGGGCGGCCCCCATACCACCGGCAGCACCGCCACCAGCCAGATGCGAAACATCCAGATCGAGATCGCGGGCAATGATTTGGGCATAGTGTTCAAGCGCTGCATCCAGTCGGGAGATCATCTCCGCTGTGGCGCCTTTTTGCGGGCCAAATACCGCCGATGCCCCCTCTTCGCCAGTCAGCGGGTTAGTCACATCACAGGCAACTTCGATACGACAATCTGCCAGACGCTTATCCAGTGCGCTGATATCAATGCTTGCCAGTGTCTCCAGCGCCGCACCGCCAAGTGCAATCTGCTCGCCATTCGCGTCAAGTAATTTCGCCCCTAACGCCTGGACCATTCCTGCACCGCCATCATTCGTCGCACTGCCACCTATACCAATAATAATGTGCTTCACCCCGGCATCCAGCGCATGACGGATAAGCTCGCCCGTCCCCCATGAGGTAGTAATAAGTGGGTTTCGCTGCGCCGGAGGCACCATCTCCAGCCCACTGGCAGCCGCCATTTCGATAAAAGCGCAACGCTCGTCCCCTGATACCCCATAAAAGCCTTCGGCTTGTTCACCGAGCGGGCCCTTTACCGCAACCTTAACAATGCGGCCTTGGGTCGCGGCCACCATGGCTTCTACCGTGCCTTCGCCACCATCCGCCACGGGCAATTTGATATATTCCGCCTGGGGGAATACCTCACGAAAACCGCGCTCAATGGCAGTAGCAACATCCAGAGCACTCAAACTTTCTTTATAAGAGTCAGGTGCAATAACAATTTTCATAAGCCATCCTTACGCATATTTACTACGTCAAGCATACACCCAAGAAAGCTAAGGAAATGCCAGCCCACGCAAGGACTGGCAGTCTCATTAACGCACCATGCATGGACGCTTGTTATCAAATTTCCAGTCTGGGATCAGGTACTGCATTCCCATGGCATCGTCACGCGCGCCCAGCCCATGTTTCTGATACAGCTCGTTAGCTTTCATCACTTGATCCATATCCAGTTCAATGCCAAGACCCGGAGTAGTCGGAACCTGTACCAGACCGCCTTTAATTTCGAACGGCTGTTTGGTCAGGCGCTGGTTGCCTTCCTGCCAAATCCAGTGAGTGTCGATAGCAGTGATCTTGCCCGGAGCAGCAGCAGCGACATGGGTAAACATCGCCAACGAAATATCAAAGTGGTTATTAGAGTGTGAGCCCCAGGTGAGGCCGAATTCGTGGCACATTTGAGCGACGCGCACTGAGCCCTGCATAGTCCAGAAGTGTGGATCGGCCAGCGGGATATCCACCGATTGCAGCGATAATGTATGTCCCATCTGACGCCAGTCAGTGGCGATCATGTTGGTGGCGGTTGGCAAACCCGTCGCGCGGCGGAACTCTGCCATTACTTCGCGCCCGGAGAAGCCCTGCTCAGCGCCGCAAGGATCTTCTGCATAGGCCAGCACACCTTTCAGTTGCTTGCCGATCTTAATGGCTTCATCCAGTGACCATGCACCGTTCGGATCCAGCGTCACACGTGCCTGCGGGAAGCGTTTTGCCAGCGCAGAAATGGCTTCCGCCTCTTCCATCCCGGCCAGTACACCCCCTTTTAATTTGAAATCATTGAAACCGTACTTCTCATATGCGGCTTCAGCCAGACGCACCACGCGCTCCGGCGTCATCGCCTCTTCATGACGCACGCGATACCAGTCGCATTTTTCATCCGGCTGGCTTTGGTACGGCAGAGGAGTTAACTTGCTATTACCCACGAAGAAGAGATAGCCCAGCATCTCAACTTCACTACGCTGCTGGCCCTCGCCCAGCAAAGAAGCGACATTCACGCCAAGGTGTTGCCCCAGTAAATCCAGCATAGCAGCTTCGATACCGGTCACCACATGGATGGTCGTGCGCAGGTCAAATGTCTGTAAGCCACGGCCTCCCGAATCACGGTCAGCGAAGGTGTTACGTACCGTGTTGAGCACATTTTTGTACTCACCCAGTGTTTTGCCTACGACTAACGGAATTGCATCTTCCAGCGTCTGGCGAATTTTCTCACCGCCCGGGATCTCACCAATACCGGTATGGCCTGAGTTATCTTTAATAATCACGATATTGCGCGTGAAGAAAGGCGCATGAGCCCCACTCAGATTCATCAACATGCTGTCATGTCCGGCAACCGGGATAACCTGCATGGAAGCCACAACGGGGGTAGAAGTATAAGTGCTCATTTATTAATCCTTTTGGTCAATCAACGACGTCCAAAAACGGGGCGCTTTTTATCAAACGTCCAGCCAGGAATGAGGTATTGCATCGGGCCTGCGTCATTACGCGCACCGCCGGGCAGCTTTTTATAGGCCGCGTGCGCTTTTTCTATCTGATCCCAGTCAATCTCAACGCCAAGGCCTGGCGCATCCGGCACGGCAATCTTGCCCTGGCGGATCTCAAGCGGTTGTTTGGTCAGGCGCGCGTCGCCCTCCTGCCATATCCAGTGAGTGTCAATCGCCGTCGGTGTCCCCGGCGCGGCTGCGCCTACGTGGGTAAACATGGCCAGCGAAATATCGAAATGGTTATTGGAGTGGCAACCCCAGGTTAGTCCCCAGTCATCACAGAGTTGTGCGACACGAACTGCCCCGGAAAGGGTCCAGAAGTGAGGATCGGCAAGCGGAATATCTACTGCATTTAACATCACTGCATGGCCCATCTCGCGCCAGTTAGTGGCAATCATATTAGTGGCGACCGGCAAACCGGTGGCGCGACGAAACTCCGCCATCACTTCACGACCGGAGAAACCCTGCTCAGCGCCGCAGGGATCTTCGGCATAGGTCAGTACATCCCCCAGGCCCTTACAGAGATCAATGGCCTCTTCCAGCAGCCAGGCACCATTGGGATCCACGGTGATACGCGCATCCGGGAAGCGTTTTTTTAGCGCTCGCACGGCGTCAATTTCTTGTTCGCCCGGCAACACTCCCCCTTTCAATTTAAAATCTTTAAAACCGTAACGGTCCTGCGACGCTTCTGCCAGGCGGACGACGGCATCGCTGTCCATCGCTTGCTGATGGCGCAGGCGATACCACTCATGGTTGCCTGGGGTTGCTTCAAGATAGGGGAGATCGGTTTTTGTACGGTCACCGATATAGAACAGATAACCCAGCACAGTAACCGCATCGCGCTGTTTACCAGGGCCGAGCAGTTCACATACCGGTACATTTAGCGCTTTACCTAATAGATCGAGTAATGCCGCTTCCAGCGCCGCAACTGCATTCACACGGAGTTCAAAAGTCCAGGCCCCTTTACCGAAGGTATCGAAATCGGCGGCCTGATTACCTTTATGGACACGCTGAACCACTTTATTGAGTCGCGCTATCTGCTGGCCAACCACCATTGGCGTGGCATCAAGTAGCGTTTTATAAATAACTTCGCCCCCCGGCGCTTCACCTACGCCGGTATTACCGGCGTTATCAGTGAGAACGACAATGTTGCGGGTGAAATAGGCGTTATGCGCGCCGCCAATGTTCATTAGCATGCTGTCATGGCCGGCAACGGGGATCACTTTCATATCAGTGATAACTGGGCTTGCTTGTGTACTCATCATTAACGTCCTGCGACTGGTTTCAGTACGATACGTTTGATATCCCCAACCACCACCAGGTAGCTCACTACCGCCACCAGCGCATGGATACCCACATAGATCAACGCACCATTAAATGAACCGGTAGTGCCGACGATGTAACCGATGGCAATTGGCGTCACAATACCGGAGACATTACCGAACATATTGAACAGACCACCGCTCAGTCCGCTGATCTCTTTTGGTGCGGTATCCGCCATCACCGCCCAGCCAAGTGCGCCAATGCCCTTACCGAAGAAGGCGAGTGACATAAAGGCAATAATCATCATTTCCGAATCGGTGTAGTTACAGAACACCATGCTCATAGAGAGCAGCATGCCCAGCACAATCGGTGTCTTACGTGCAACGTTCAGCGAGCCGTAACGACGCATTAACCAGTCGGAGATAATGCCGCCAAGCACACCACCAGTGAAACCGCAGATAGCCGGAACAGAGGCCACAAAACCCGCCTTCAGAATCGACATGCCGCGAGCCTGCACCAGATAGACCGGAAACCAGGTTATAAAGAAGTAAGTCAGGGCGTTAATGCAATATTGGCCCAGATAGACGCCAATCATCATGCGTGAACCCAGTAGCTGTTTGATCTGCCCCCACTTCTCAGAAAAAGGCACATGCTGCTTGCCGCTCTTCTGATCCATGTTGATCAATGCACCGCCTTCAGCGATATACTCCAGCTCTTTCTTATTAACACCAGGATGTTGGTTCGGCTCATGGATCATTTTCTGCCACAGGAAACTAATAAAAATGCCCAACCCACCCATAAAGAAGAAGACGTGCGACCAACCCACTTCATGGGTTAACCAGCCCATGATTGGGGCAAAAATTACCGTGGCGAAGTATTGTGCGGAGTTAAAAATCGCCACCGCGGTTCCTCTTTCCTGTGCCGGGAACCAGGCTGCTACAATACGGCTATTACCCGGGAATGAGGGTGATTCAGCCAGCCCCACCATAAAACGCAGGGTGAAAAGCGCAACGATGATGCCAAAGCCACTGAAGATATCGACAAAGCCTTGTAATAAAGTAAACAGGGACCAGGTAAAGATGGACCAGAAATAGACTCGTTTGGAACCGAAGCGGTCAAGTAACCAACCACCCGGAATTTGGCCAATAACATAGGCCCAGGAAAAGGCGGAAAAGACATAACCCATACCGACCGGATCCAAACCAATCGCTTTGGACATCTCCGAACCGGCAATTGACAGCGTGGCGCGGTCGCCGTAGTTAAAGGACGTGACGATAAACAACATCACCACTATCCAGTAGCGCGCATTGGTGCGCTTTTCAGCGCCGCTTGCGGCCTGGCTAAATGTACTCATTTTGGTTGTACTCCCGAAGCATAGATGTTTTTGTACATTCATCCTGTAAGGCACAACCTGTAGGGGAAGACAGGATGATGTTATTGTGTTTTTTTTGCAGTTTCCCTGCCCGGGTCGCATCCGCTGCGAACTGCATTTTTTAACTGGCAAAAAAAGTATAAAAAGCGAGCTTTCAACTCTCACCGTGCATCAACACAACAATCAACCTGGTCAATGCGTCGGTTTGTTGCATTAGCCCAGGCTGATGGGGAGTACTTCACGGAATTGAAATCTAACGGTGTTCGGTAGGGAGAAAAGAGATTTGGCTTTCAAGAGTGTGAAACGCGTCGCTTGACGCGGGGAATGAAAACAAATTGCCCTTCCTGGTAAGAAGGGCAAAGATCTATTTCAGCAGCGTGGCCCAATGTTCAACCCACGGATTTGCAACGCTTTCTGGCTCAGGGTTCTCGCCGGCATCAATCAGAAGCATCTCGCCGATACGCTGCGCGCCCTGCTCCTGCAACAGTGCATCAAACATTTTGCCGCCACCGCAGAAGTTGGTGTACGAGCTGTCACCCAGCGCAATCATGCCATAACGCAAATCAGGCTGGTAACCTACGTTATCGCGCAAATGGTGGAACAGCGGCACGATGCTGTCAGGCAGGTCCCCCTGCCCGGTAGTCGAAGTTACCACCAGGGCATATCCTCCGGTGTTACTCTGCCAGTCCGCCGCCGTAGGATCCTCATACACCGTTGCGTTGTGTCCCAGAGAGGAGAGAATTTCCTGCGCCTCCTCGGCCACCAATAGTGAATTGCCATACATCGTGCCAACAAAAATTCCAATATCTGCCATGTTCATCACTCCTTGCGTCTTTCCAGATGGCCTTCATCCTGGCTGTGAAGTGGCGCAAACTCAACCCTTTCAATCTCAGGGAGAAGCCCTTGCCAGCCAAAATGCGCCAATGCCTGCATCCAGATCTCATCCAGCCCAGCACGCAAGACTAATGCTTCGCCAGTAAAGGGATGGGTCAGCGTAAGCTGGCTGGCATGTAACATTAGACGCTGACAACCGAAATGCTCAGCAGCACTGCGGTTTTGACGCAGATCACCATGCTTGCTATCGCCGATTATCGGGTGGCGCAGATGCGCCAGATGGCGGCGCAACTGATGTTTACGTCCGGTTTTTGGCTCCAGCTCTACCAGCCCGTAACGCGTGGTCGGAAACTTGCTAGTGGCGACGGGCAGTTCAGTGGTCGCCAGCCCACGGTAATGCGTCACCGCAGGCTGAGGGCCTTTATCGGCGCGGGAAAACTTATCGGCGATCTTATCCAGCTCTTCTATTAACGGGTAATCAAGCAGCGCTTCTTCCATCAACCAGCCACGCACAATGGCATGGTAACGTTTTTGAATTTGATGTTGCTCAAACTGCTGCGCCAACAGGCGACCAGCCTCACTGGATAACCCCATCAACAGGACTCCAGAAGTTGGCCTGTCCAGCCGGTGGGCCGTGAAAACGTGCTGCCCGATTTGGTCGCGCACGGTTTGCATGACCACCACTTTTTCATCGCGATCCAGCCAACTACGGTGTACCAGCCAGCCGGAAGGTTTATTCACCGCCACCAGCCACTGATCCTGATAAATGATCTCCAGCATTATGATTCTTCGCTGCTAAATAGCGCATCAAGTTGCCGTAAATGCAGCAAAATTTCATCGCGTGAAGGGTGGGTTGCCTCCAGAGCGACTTCATAATAGGGAGCAATAGCAAACGCCTGCGGCAGAGGCTGGTTACCATCAAGCAGCGCATGCATACGAGGAATCAATACCCATTGCAACCACTCAAGCGGTTCGAGGGTATCCATGCAAAACGGTTCGGTGCTGGCAAAAGCGCTGGCGTCAGGCGCAACGGTTTGCCAAAGATCATTTTCACGCAGTTGCGCTTCAATAAGATGAAGCTGCTGACGCACATTCAGATGAAGAGTCATAAAGTCTCCTGAATAAAACAGACTGGCACGCAGCATAGCAAAGAGAACGACAAATAAAAAAAGGGAGCACTGTTTTCACAGTGCTCCCGGTTTCGTTTCGTAGCAATCCCGCTACTCATTGTGCTCCCTGCTCATCCTTGAAAACTTTTCCTGTGGTCTCCTGACCTGTTCATCCTTAAACAGTGCATCTTGCTCACACCACCCCGATGTGACCTGGCCTCATCCTTAAAGCTTGTCCCTAATCATCCTGATTCGCCGGGCATCCTGACCGGCTCACATTCTCCGTCCTGGAGGTGTCCTTTACGCAATCCTGCGTGTTCCTGTCGCTTCATCCTGAAGCCTTCCCTGCAGCACCTTCCTGGTGTGTCCTCGAAGTAACATCATCCTGATGTAAACCTCGTTGCCGAACTCCTTGTCCAACAGGAACAGAATTACCCATATTTCCTCGTCTTACAAGATTACTTAATGCAAATTTTCTTCCGAATAAAACCACGTGAATATAATGGGTCATTCATAATCATATGATTTATAAGAACTTGATAAGAGAAGTCGTAACATCGTGTTGGGGAACTACAGGCGATCTCTTACATGTCGTGTAAGAGATATCTCACAAGAAGAGTAGTAAAAAAGACTACACAACGGGCTTAAGTTCTTTAAGAAAGGTAGCCAGGCTTGGTGCTAAAACCATACGCTGCCGAGTACCTAGCGTCTCTTTGATCACTTCGCCAGTCAAATTACATAACGAAATAACCTCGATGTCACTATCGAGCGTGGCGATAAAAAGCGTTGGCGTCAGCTTTAGTCGCTTTTGCGTGACCAGATGACCGATTTGGTTTTCCAGGACGCGGCGGAAATCATCTTCACTCCAGACTTGCAGTAGGGTCAGAAGCTCCGCCCCAAAACGCGCACCCATATCACCCGCAAATTGGCTGGTATAGAAAGTGTGGATCGCGGAATGTACCACAATGCCCATTGCTCGTTCAATGGGGTTAACATTTTGCTCCCCAGAAAACGGCTTTGGTTGCCAGAGAACGCTATCTTCGAGCGATGTGATGATGCAGGGTGAAGGCACCCCATACAGCTCTTTACTTTGCGGCCAACTTCCACGTGCGCTATGCCACGCGTCACAATAACGCTCGGTAAAATCTGTCAGCGCCTGGGAGGTCTCGTTTTCCACCAATTTCTCTCTTCTCTTCAGCCAGGATAAACTCTGCAATATAGTTTACCTGTAAAATGGCGATGAAACATGTCTTCTTATGATAACCATCAAGCGCTGGCTGGCCTGACGCTTGGAAAAACCACATCTTACCGCGACACCTATGACGCCAGCCTGCTACAAGGCGTGCCACGTTCGTTGAATCGCGACCCGCTAGAATTGCAGGCTGAAAATTTACCCTTTCATGGTGGGGATATCTGGACTCTCTACGAGTTATCCTGGCTGAATGCTAAAGGCTTGCCGCAGGTTGCACTCGGCTATGTGGAAGTGGATTACGCCAGCCAGAATCTCATCGAGTCGAAAAGCTTTAAGCTTTATCTCAACAGTTTCAACCAAACGCGTTTTGCCAGTTGGGATGAAGTGCGCGATACCCTGCAACGGGATCTTAGCGCTTGTGCACAAGGTACAGTCAAAGTCGCGCTTTATCGCACTAATGAACTTGAGGGAGAGCCTATCGCCCATTTTCATGGTACCTGTATTGATGAGCAAGATATTGAAATCGATAGCTACGATTTTGATGCCAGGCTGCTGGCGGGCGCGGCAGGCGATAAGGTGGTGGAAGAGACGCTGGTCAGCCATTTGCTAAAATCAAATTGTCTGATCACCCACCAGCCTGACTGGGGTTCAGTACAAATCAGCTATCGCGGTGGGCAGATAGATCGGGAAAAACTGCTACGTTACCTTGTCTCTTTCCGTCACCATAATGAATTTCATGAACAGTGCGTTGAGCGTATCTTTACCGATATCCAGCGTTTCTGCCAACCGGAAAAACTAAGCGTTTATGCGCGCTATACCCGTCGTGGTGGGCTGGATATCAATCCATGGCGCAGTAATACCGACTTTGTTCCGGCAAGCGGCAGACTGGTGCGGCAATAACATTCTGCGTATTGCCTTGTTAAACGTCATAAGCCAGGACTATTGTAATCAGCTGGGAGATAACAATTTCGTCCCGTAAGGAGTTCACTTGATTACGCATATTAGCCCGCTGGGCTCAATGGATATGTTGTCGCAACTGGAAGTCGATATGCTTAAGCGTACCGCCAGCAGCGATTTGTACCAACTGTTTCGCAACTGTTCGCTTGCTGTGCTCAATTCGGGCAGCCTGACCGATAGCAGCAAAGAGCTGCTATCCCGTAACAAAAGTTTCGATATCAATGTGTTACGCCGTGAGCGCGGGGTAAAACTCGAACTGATTAACCCCCCGGAAGAGGCGTTTGTCGATGGGCGCATAATCCGCTCACTGCAGGCTAACTTATTTGCCGTACTGCGCGATATTTTGTTTGTTAGCGGGCAAATTCATAACGCGGGGCGCTTTCAGCACCTCGATCTGGAAAGTTCCACACATATCACCAATCTGGTCTTTTCTATTTTACGTAATGCCCGAGCCCTGCACGTTGGGGAGGCACCCAGTATGATCGTCTGCTGGGGGGGACACTCGATTAATGAAACGGAGTACCTCTATGCCCGCCGGGTTGGTAATCAACTTGGCTTGCGCGAGCTGAACATTTGTACTGGCTGCGGCCCCGGCGCCATGGAAGCGCCAATGAAAGGAGCGGCAGTGGGCCATGCTCAGCAACGTTACAAAGAGGGGCGTTTTATCGGAATGACGGAGCCGTCAATTATTGCGGCAGAACCGCCAAACCCGTTGGTTAACGAGTTAGTTATTATGCCGGACATTGAAAAACGTCTGGAAGCGTTTGTGCGAATTGGACATGGGATCATTATTTTTCCCGGCGGAGTAGGTACGGCGGAAGAACTACTCTACCTGTTAGGCATTATGATGAATCCGGCCAACAAAGATCAGGTGCTACCTTTAATCCTTACTGGCCCGAAGGAAAGCGCGGACTACTTCCGGGTACTGGACGAGTTTATTGTCAGTACGTTGGGCGAAGCTGCGCGTCGCCATTACACCATTATCATTAACGATGCTGTAGAAGTGGCACGGCAGATGAAAAAAACGATGCCGCTGGTAAAAGAGAATCGTCGAGCTACCGGCGATGCCTACAGTTTTAACTGGTCGATTCGCATCACCCCGGATCTGCAATTACCCTTCGAACCAAGCCATGAAAATATGGCAAACCTGAAACTCTACCCGGATCAACCTGTAGAGGTGCTTGCGGCAGATTTACGCCGGGCCTTCTCTGGTATCGTTGCTGGCAACGTAAAAGATTTTGGCATTAGAGCAATAGAAAAATACGGCCCCTATAAAATCCACGGCGATCGCGAAATGATGCGTCGGATGGATGATTTATTGCAGGGCTTTGTCGCCCAACACCGTATGAAACTGCCAGGATCTGCCTATATACCTTGCTATGAAATCTGCGCTTAACGCCCAGGGCGACTGATAAGTCGCCCTTATAGTTTCCATATCTTCCTTTCTCGCCACTGAAAATTCACTTAGCTTTTCATAAAGCCTAATCTCATTTTTCGCTAAAAAAACGCTAATAATGCTGCGATCTGCGGGAGTTTTATCGTTTGCCTCACAGGTAATTAGGATCGCAAATCCCGCTAACGACAGTCTTCTCGAGCATAAATATCACACAGAGATCATTAATCAGATTGATGACCTAAATATATGCATATAAAAAGTGAATTATTGCATTTGAGATCATGATCACTGATAGATGCATAACATAAATGTATCTTTCCCGCCCCAATAGTTGCGGTAAGAAATTATAAAAAAACCGCTATTGACAAAATTTAATATTACCGACGACGTTTCAGCTAACGCACACGCACTGAAATTTCGACATTTAGCTTCCCAGGAGATGCAAATGGAAACAACTCAAACTGGCACCCTTGCCTCGACCCCGGCCAGAAGTACATGGCGCAAGAGCGATACTATCTGGATGCTTGGCCTCTACGGCACCGCCATCGGAGCTGGCGTGTTGTTTTTGCCAATTAACGCGGGTGTTGGCGGACTCATTCCACTGATCATCATGGCAATCCTCGCCTTTCCGATGACCTATTTCGCACATCGCGGGCTGACCCGTTTCGTGCTTTCAGGGAAAAATCCGGGCGAAGATATTACTGAAGTGGTGGAAGAACACTTTGGTGTGGGTGCTGGCAAACTGATTACCCTGCTCTACTTTTTCGCCATCTACCCAATTCTGCTGGTATATAGCGTAGCGATTACCAATACGGTGGAAAGTTTTATGTCCCATCAGTTGGGTATGACACCGCCGCCACGCGCGATCCTCTCTTTAATCCTGATTGTCGGCATGATGACTATCGTGCGCTTCGGTGAGCAGATGATCGTTAAAGCGATGAGTGTGCTTGTGTTCCCGTTCGTTGCTGCGTTAATGCTGCTGGCGGTCTACCTGATCCCACAATGGCATGGGGCTGCGCTGGAGACACTTTCTCTTAGCAGCGCCTCAGCAACAGGTAATGGTCTGTGGATGACGCTATGGCTGGCAATTCCGGTGATGGTATTCTCATTTAACCACTCACCGATCATCTCCTCTTTTGCGGTAGCAAAACGCGAAGAGTACGGTGCGGATGCTGAGCGTAAATGTTCCCGCATTCTGGCGTACGCACACATTATGATGGTAATCACTGTCATGTTCTTTGTGTTTAGCTGCGTACTGAGCCTCTCCCCGGCGGATCTGGCGGCGGCGAAAGAGCAGAACATCTCTATTCTTTCCTACCTGGCTAACCATTTTAACGCGCCGATTATTGCGTGGATGGCGCCAATCATTGCCATGATCGCGATTACCAAGTCTTTCCTTGGTCACTACCTGGGCGCCCGTGAAGGTTTTAACGGCATGGTAATCAAGTCGCTGCGCGGCAAAGGTAAAACTATCGAAGTCAACAAACTGAACCGTATTACCGCGCTGTTCATGCTGGTAACCACCTGGGCAGTAGCCACGCTGAACCCGAGCATCCTTGGGATGATTGAAACCATGGGCGGCCCGATCATTGCGATGATCCTGTTCCTGATGCCGATGTACGCCATCGCTAAAGTACCAGCAATGCGTAAATACAGCGGCAAAATCAGCAATGTATTTGTGGTAGTTATGGGGCTTATCGCTATTTCCGCGATCTTCTACTCCCTGTTCAGTTAATCTGTTTCGCGCCGCTTCGCACGGGCGGCGCGCACCTAATGGATAATGCGTTATGATCAGCGTATTCGACATTTTTAAAATCGGCATTGGCCCGTCCAGTTCTCACACTGTTGGGCCAATGAAAGCCGGTAAACAATTCACCGACGACTTGATTGCCCGCGGCGTACTGCAAGATGTTACCCGCGTGGTTGTCGACGTTTACGGTTCCCTCTCACTGACAGGTAAGGGGCACCATACTGATATCGCCATTATTATGGGTCTGGCCGGTAACCTGCCAGATAGCGTTGATATTGATGCTATTCCTGGTTTTATCCAGGATGTTAATACTCATAGCCGCCTGATGTTGGCTAACGGTCAGCATGAAGTTGAGTTTCCTGTCGATCAATGTATGAACTTCCATGCAGACAACCTCTCCTTGCATGAAAACGGTATGCGCATCACTGCGCTCGCTGGGGAGAAGGTGCTCTACAGCCAAACGTATTACTCCATTGGTGGTGGCTTTATCGTTGATGAAGAACATTTCGGCCAACCAACCAGTGAACCCGTTGCGGTGCCCTACCCTTATAAAACTGCCGCAGATTTACAGCGACACTGCCAGGAAACCGGGCTGTCTCTTTCTGGTCTGATGATGCAGAACGAGTTGGCACTCCATAGCAAAGAGGAGCTGGAACAGCACTTCGCTCGCGTCTGGGAAGTAATGAAAAGCGGTATCGAGCGCGGCACAACGACCGAAGGCGTACTGCCCGGAAGATTACGCGTACCGCGTCGAGCTGCAGCACTGCGCCGCATGCTGGTAAGCAGCGATAAAACCACCACCGATCCAATGGCCGTCGTTGACTGGATCAATATGTTCGCGCTGGCGGTTAACGAAGAGAACGCTGCCGGCGGCCGCGTAGTGACGGCACCGACTAATGGCGCCTGTGGTATTGTGCCTGCGGTGCTGGCTTACTATGATAAATTTATTCGTCCGGTCAATGCTAACTCACTGGCTCGTTATCTGCTGGTCGCCAGCGCTATTGGTTCGCTGTATAAAATGAATGCTTCCATTTCTGGTGCTGAAGTCGGTTGCCAGGGCGAGGTAGGCGTTGCCTGCTCAATGGCGGCGGCTGGGCTGGCGGAGCTGCTGGGTGGTAGCCCGGCACAGGTCTGTATCGCGGCTGAGATCGCGATGGAGCACAATCTGGGGCTGACATGTGACCCGGTCGCCGGTCAGGTTCAAGTCCCTTGCATTGAGCGTAACGCTATTGCTTCTGTGAAAGCGGTCAATGCGGCGCGCATGGCGCTGCGTCGTACCAGTGAGCCACGCGTTTGCCTTGATAAGGTCATCGAAACAATGTACGAGACCGGTAAAGACATGAACGCTAAATACCGCGAAACCTCACGCGGTGGGCTGGCGATGAAAATCGTTACCTGCGATTAATCGTACTTTAGATGCCTCGTTTTGCGGGGCATTTTCCTCTTCTGTTTCTGCATCATAGCCTCGTTTTGCCAGTGATGTTACCCTTAGTATCAGATTTCAAGGAGGGTATCTGTGGCTCATCTGCTAATTGTCGACGCACTCAACCTGATTCGCCGTATTCATGCTGTACAGGGTTCTCCCTGTATTGATGCCAGCCTGCATGCCCTGGAACAGCTCATTATCCACAGTCAGCCTACACATGCAGTGGCAGTGTTTGATGATGAAGCACGTAATCAGGGATGGCGTCACCAGCTTTTGCCGGACTATAAAGCGGGTCGACCGCCAATGCCAGAAATCCTCCACTCAGAGATGCCTGCGCTGCGTGCAGCTTTTGAAAAGCGGGGTGTACGCTGCTGGGAAGCACCCGGTAATGAAGCAGACGACCTTGCTGCCACACTGGCTGTAAAACTGGAGCAGGCCGGGCAACAGGCGACGATTGTTTCCACTGATAAAGGCTATTGCCAGCTCCTGTCCCCTGCAATCCGTATTCGTGACTATTTTCAGAAACGCTGGCTGGATCTGCCTTTTATCGCTCAGGAGTATGGCGTCACACCACAACAACTACCTGACTACTGGGGATTGGCAGGGATCAGTAGTTCAAAAGTGCCCGGAGTCGCCGGTATTGGCGCCAAAAGCGCGGTACAGTTATTGCAGGCGTTCCCAACCCTTGAAGCACTCTACGCCAACCTGGATCAGGTGCCTGAGAAATGGCGCCAGAAGCTGGAATCCCATAAAGAGATGGCATTTATCTGCCGGGACGTCGCGAGATTAAAAACCGATTTACAGCTAGATGGCAATTTGCAGCAACTTCGGCTGAGGGCGTAGTCCTGTCTGGACAGACATAATTTAATATATTCATTATTTGAATATATATAAGAAAGAATTCTTCTGTAAGATAGTAACAGTGTATATACAAAAGAAAATCTTCACTATTAATCATTACACTCGCCAAAAAATCACTTACAATATCATATATTAAAAATAAATCTAATTTTAGGATAATTTCAGAAAAATACCTCAATTTTATCTGTATAATTAGTGATACAAAAAGCAAAACCATAAAATCTCATCCACCATATATGTTAACATTATAAGAGAGCCATATCAGTAAATAGTTCTTATAATTACCTGCAAACCTCACAAGAAAGAAGGTTAATGATTTTCGAGATTACAGAGAAGAAAACCACAAAGGAATTCAATAGTACATTAGGGTGGATTTATTAATTAAGTAAATTTCCCTTTGTCTATTTATAGGGAGATTAAGTGTGAAAAGAAAAGTAGCCCTTATTACTGGCATTACGGGCCAGGATGGTTCTTATTTGGCAGAGTTTTTATTAGAGAAAGGCTATAAAGTACATGGTATTAAACGGCGAGCCTCTCAATTTAACACTCAGCGAGTTGACCATATTTATCAAGAGTCGTATCGGTCAAACATTAATTTTAAATTGCACTATGGCGATCTAACAGACACCTCAAATATCACCCGAATCATCTCAGAGGTTCAACCAGATGAAGTCTATAATCTTGGTGCCCAATCCCATGTTGCAGTTAGCTTTGAAGAACCTGAATATACCGCAAATGTTGATGCTATTGGTACGTTACGCTTATTAGAAGCGATTCGATTTCTTGGGTTAACCCACAAAACACGCTTTTATCAGGCCTCAACTTCTGAACTCTATGGTTTTATTCAGGAGACTCCACAAAAAGAAACTACACCTTTCTATCCACGCAGCCCATACGCAGTAGCTAAAATGTACGCCTACTGGATTACTATAAATTACCGAGAAGCGTACGGTATGTATGCCTGTAACGGTATTTTATTTAATCATGAATCGCCTCGCCGTGGGGAAACATTTGTTACACGCAAGATAACTCGTGGCTTAGCCAATATCGCCCAGGGTCTTGAAACCACACTGTATATGGGGAACATGGATTCCTTACGCGACTGGGGCCATGCACGTGATTACGTGAAAATGCAATGGTTGATGTTGCAGCAAAACTTGCCGGAAGATTTCGTCATCGCCACGGGCATGCAATATAGCGTTAGAGACTTCATTCGCATGTCTGCTCTTGAACTTGGTATTGAAACAGAATTTAAAGGTAAGGGTGTAGAAGAAATAGGGATTGTCTCAGCGATCAAGGGCAATAAGGCCCCGGCTTTAAAAGTAGGCGATGTCATTATTGAGGTAGATCCATGTTATTTCCGACCGTCTGAAGTTGACAACTTATTAGGTGATTCGACCTATGCGAAAGAACGCCTTGGTTGGGAGTCAGAGACGCCATTAAATGAAATGATCAAGGAGATGATTGCCCATGATTTGGGGAATGCCAGGCAACATGCTCTCTTAAGAAATCATGGCTACGTAGTCAACGTTAGCGTTGAGTAAGTGAGGCTACAATGAGCATAATTCCAGTCTATCAGCCGAGTCTGAGTGGTCGTGAAAAAGAGTATGTGATGGAATGTCTAAATAGCACATGGATTTCATCACGAGGAGAATTCATCTCTAAATTTGAGCAAGCTTTTGCTGAGTATTGTGGATGTAAATATGCAACTACAGTTGCAAACGGTACTGTAGCATTGCATCTGGCTTTGGAAGCGCTGGGTATCGGTGCTGGTGATGAGGTGATTGTCCCAACGCTTACTTACATAGCATCTGTCAATACAATCATACAAACCGTTGCTTCCGTGGTTTATTGTGACTCAGAAGAGAAAACATGGAATATTGATGTAGAAGATTTACGTAGGCGTATTACTCCGCGCACAAAAGCAATTATGGTTGTGCATCTTTACGGCCTGTCATGTGATATGGCTAGAATAGTTGCATTATGTAAAGAGCATAACCTTTATCTGATAGAAGACTGTGCGGAAGCCTTTGGTTCTCGCCATTATGACAAACATGTTGGAACTTTTGGTGACGTTGCTGCTTTCAGTTTTTTTGGGAATAAGACCATTACCACGGGTGAGGGTGGCATGGTGCTTTGTCGAGAGCATGACGTTTACGAGCGAGCCTGTCATCTTAAAAGCCAGGGCGTGTCAAAAACAGAAGAATACTGGCACGATGTGAAAGCATATAATTACCGTATGACCAATATTTGTGCTGCCATTGGCTTGGCTCAACTAGAAAAAGCCGAACAAATTATTGCACGAAAACGTGAAATCGCTGCGCAATATATTCATGAATTAGTAGACTTGCCAATGCATTTACAACCTGAGCCAGAAGGATATTTCCATACATATTGGATGTGTTCAATCCTTCTTGATGAATCAGATAAACGCGTTGGTTTGCGTGAGTATTTAAAAGAACAGGGTATTGAAACCCGCCCATTGTTTCCACCAGCACATACAATGCCTCATGTATATAGCAATGAGCGATTCCCTGTTGCTGAGTCGTTAAGCAGACGAGGGATTAACTTGCCAAGTTACCCGACACTGACGGAAAAACAAGTTAGATATATATGCAGTGCCATAAAGTATTACTTCAATGCCCCCTCCAATAAAATTAATCCTGTTCAAGAAAAACTCCAGAAAGTCATATTATGAAAAAATATTTTCAGGGTATTTATAATGCAAGATATTTCTGGTTACACCTTTCATTATCGGATCTTCGTGCACGTTGGAGGCGTTCTTTTTTTGGTATTCTTTGGTCAATCATACAGCCGTTAGGAATTACCATACTAATTTCGATTGTTTTTGGAAAAATGTTTAACACCTCCATAACAACATATGCACCTTACATTCTTTCAGGCATTTTGATTTGGGATTACTTAATCACTTGCGTTACTGGTGGTTCACTCTCTTTTGTACAAGCCGATGCTTATATAAAACAGTGTAAGCACCCTCTTGCTATATATACGCTACGTATAGTTTTAACAGCAAGTTTTATTCTTGTGCCTGCTTGTTTCTCGCTTATCGGTTGGACTCTGGTCGTATTACCTGAAAATTTTGACTGGTGCTGGCTTGCAGCTCTAACAATCTTCCCTATTCTTATACTTATAGCATGGCCGCTAGCTACAATACTGGCATATATTGGTGTTCGTTTTCGTGACATCCCCTACGCATTAGGACTTATTATGCAGGGGTTATGGTTTATTTCACCTGTTTATTTCGATACCAAAATATTCCGATCCGGTGGGTTAAATGCACTGATTGACTATAATCCCATCTATCATTTACTACAAATTGTCCGTGCACCATTGTTACAAAGCAAATGGCCTACGCTGCTTAATTATGAATATGTATTTGTTACAGCAATTATATTTTCGTTAATTGCTGTACTTGTAGGTAGCAAAGCCGAACGTAAGGTAATATTCTATTTATGAGCCACTTTATCAAAATGGCAGAAGTTAACCTGCATTACTCGTCGGTTGCATATCAGGATCGTTCATTAAAATCCTGGCTAGCGAAATTTGTGACAAAAGCCAGTCCAATGATCTCCACTGGTGATATTCATGCGCTGAAAAATATTAGTCTGGAGATCAGGTCAGGTGAACGCGTTGGCCTGTTAGGACATAATGGCGCGGGTAAGAGCACATTTCTTAAAACAGTGGCGGGTCTGTATCCAATTTCCGGTGGAAACCTACATGTTCGAGGCAAAGTGCGTTCTTTGTTTGATCTCAGCTTAGGTTTTGAGCCTGATGCTACTGGAATAGAAAACATTCTATATCGAGGTCTGCTGCTTGGATTGTCTCCTAAATATATGCGCAGTATTCAGAACGAAATTGTGGAGTTTGCTGGCTTAGGTGAGTTTATTAACTACCCAATTAAAACATACTCTGCGGGGATGCAGGTCCGGCTAGCTTTTGCGGTCTCGACATCTGTTGGTGGTAATATCCTCTTGCTGGATGAGGTAATTGGTGCGGGAGATGCAAATTTTATGGCTAAAGCTAAAAAACGCATCACTACATTGATCGAACAAGCAGAGATATTAATTCTTGCATCGCATGATTTTTCAACTCTTTATGATATTTGTCAGCGGGGTATTGTTTTCCATAAAGGGGAGATTGTTTTTGATGGTTCAATCAGCAAAGCCATCTCAAATTACAAGGATATAAATCAGATACCATGAGTAATAAAAAGAGAGTAATGTGGTTACTAAATCATACTACAGCACGGGAGTTCGAAGTTCCCATGCTTAAAGCATGCGGTTTTGATGAAGTATTTTTGCCGAAATCGTTCCCCACTGATATAGCATTTAGTAGCGCCTCCGTTGACTGGTCAGAAGACCACTATCTTACTATTCCAACGGATGACCTTACCATACTTAACGAAACTGACTGGTATTCAGGAGGTTGCACACTCGCATGGGAAATCGCCAATAAGTGGTTTGACGCGATTTTTTTTATTGTTTATGACGAAAAATTGATAAAGAATATTGCATATAATTTTAACGGTATATGTTTATGGCGAATTTTCGGGTTAGCATTGCCTATGAATTATGATAAAATTTTATTTCATTTCTCCCGAGGAAAAGGTTTTGAATATATTCAGAAGATCGGGAAAAGGTTGAAATTCGCAGTGGCTTACCCCCATCTTGCAGATAACGAACCCTCTTATCTTCACGACCGAGCCATCTACCTTCCCGCCGGACTGAAAGATACCCAGGTAAATGACAAATGGAACGGTAACACCAAAAAAATAATTTTTATCTGCCCTGATATTGCTTTTAATGATTATTACAAGCGTATATATTATAAATTCAAAAAAGATTTTTCTAATTTTGATTATATCATCGGTGGTTCACAACCAATAAAAGTGCCTGATAAAAATGTCCTTGGGTTCGTCAGTAATGAAGAGTATATTTATAATATGCAGAGCTCTGCTGTTATGTTTTATAGCTCACAAGAGCCTAATCACATTCATTATCATCCTTTTGAAGCAGTTAAAAACGGCTTACCTTTGATTTTTATGTCTGGAGGATTGTTAGATAAGCTTGGTGGTTCTCGACTTCCAGGGAGATGTAGAACTATTGCCGAAGCAAGACGAAAAATAGCATTAATTATTGCAGGTGATAAAAAATTCATAAAAAAAGTAAAAAGCAGTCAACCTATTTTGTTGAAGGCTATGGATTTTGAAAAACTCAAATCTCAATGGCTTGATGGCATCTCAAGGATAGATATTATACCTTCGCGTAGAGAGAATGTAACATGCCGCGATTATTCAAATAAAAAAATAGCAATAATATTACCTGTCGGTTACTTGGGTGGAACATTACGCGGAGCTATACTCCTCGCAAACACAATTAAGTTAGGAAGTGAAAAGGAAGGGGATAAGTGTCAGATTGTTTTTTACCATCCTGACTTATCGATTTATCAATCTGAGCAGTTTGAAGATTTGTCTAAAGAGATAGTCCTGCGCTCCTTTGTATGGAAAAAGATTGATCGCCATCAAGCAGAACGAATGATGAACTATTCAGGTTATGATGGGTGGAGGGCAACATATGATGAATATAGCATTCCAGATGACGGTATAAACTATGCATGCGATTGTGACCTTTGGCTGGTTATTTCCGATAGATTAGAAGTGCCATTATTACCAGCGCGCCCCATTGTACTTATGGTTTATGACTATATCCAAAGACGCCAACGTTTATTGCCACAAAACATTAATCAGATCTTTATCAATGCAGCCAGAAATGCCGATAAAGTTTTCGTAACGACTGAGTGTACCTATCAGGACGCTTTAAATTATGCTGGCATTAAGAAAGAACAGCTGTCTAAATTACCTATGCTCATTCCTGATTTTACATCAGATATTCCTACAGAAACGAAGATATCAAAACTATCACTTGCTGCCAAAAAAAACAGGCCACTTAAAACACATTATTTCATTTGGGTAACAAATACCTCTGTGCATAAGCATCCAGAAAAAGTCGCAAAGGCATTAAAAGTATATTATGAAGAACTCAATGGTAAATATAGATGTCTTGTGACTGGTGTTGATACAGAAAGTATGCAATTTGCTCAAATCGACCATCTTATACAGATGCAAAAAATAATATCATCCTCTCAAAAACTAAGGGATCAAATAGAATTTAAAGGTAATCTCATAGAGAGCGAATATAAGAAAGCATTGAGATCCGCAACATTTCTATTACATTCTTCTCATGGTGATAATGGTACCTTTTCGATTATAGAAGCCGCATTTAACTCTGTCCCCGCGCTAGTAAATAATTATCCGGCGGTTCAGGAGATGGATAAAATATATAATCTTAATATGAATTTTTATAACATTGCTGATTCCTATCAATTTGCTTGTCAACTAAAAAGAATGGAGAAAGAACATCTGCATATCAGAAAAAATTTGCCCAGGGTTGAGTGCTTAAAGCAGCATTTATCACATCATCATGGACACGTATACTGGAACGAATTAAAAGAGTTATTATGAAAACTTATGGCATTTATATCTGTTATCCACCAACAGTAGATCTTAGGAGTGAAGGTCTTGGACGCTACCTTGCAGCCTTGATCATGGGTGCAGAAAAAATAGAGCATGTGCAATTTATTATCGTCTGCCCTAGTTGGGCAAAAGAAATATTAGAACAACTTTTCGAAAGTGAAGGTGTTAGCCTTAAAAAGGTTTCAATTATTGCTCCTGCGGGAAGGCCTATCGCTTTAAAATTACTTTCTTTCATTACTAACTTAAAGAAAAAAAGAAAAAATGGAAAAAAGAAAAAAATAGAATCACTGCTTACATGGAGTAGAAATGAAATTGCAAATATAATAAATAGAATAGGGGTTAAGATTGCTATTGCCTATAAAATATCTTCCTTACTACCCATTTTATTTGACATCTTAGCTTTAATAATTTTTTTTACTCCAATGTTTTTTTTGCACATTATAACGAATTTATTACACTATTTTAAATTAACAATAATCAGCAGTAAGTTTTTTAAAACATTGGATAATCAATGGCATAAACTATCTGATATTTTCATTAGCCATAAAAATAATGATTATGCTTTCAATTTATACAATGCAATGGAAACTGCTGAATCAGAGCGCATGCTTGAGATGATAAAATCATTAAAGAATGTTTTAGCGTGGTATGCGCCTACAGCATTTTGGAAAAGCTTTTCAAAAATAACATCACCTAAAGTCATGTGTGTTCCAGACGTTGTTCCCTCGAGTTTTCCTGGTGGGTTTTCCCTGATAGAAGGCCAACGCTTTTATAATACTGTAAAAAATATTAAAAGGAACATTTGTCATAACAATTTTTTTATTACGTACAGTTTAGATGTAAAAAGCGACACACTAGTTAAACGTTTCAACGTCCCAGAGGAGAATATTTACATTGTGAAGCATGCCCCTTGTAAATTGGATCATTGGTTTGATAAAGGTAGTTACCGAGAAAAAGAAACCTCATTAAACTATGCAAAATCACTTTTGAAATCTGTATTATCAAGACAATTAGACACCTATATGAAAAATATAAACATAGATTTCAACTTCATTTTCTACGCCAGCCAAATTAGACCAAACAAAAACATTCTCGCTCTACTTAAGGCTTATAATTACTTATTAAAGAAAAAATTCATTAATCATAAATTATTACTAACTGGCACTATAAACAGCATTACAAAAGTTGCCGAATATATACTAAAAAACAGATTAGAAGAGGATGTATTCTTTCTTAATAATCTATCTATTCAAGAAGTTGCAGCTTGTTACAAGCTCGCTGATCTTGCCGTTAATCCAACATTGAGCGAGGGCGGATGCCCATTTACTTTTACGGAGGCGCTTTCCGTGGGAACTCCGGTAGTAATGGGGCGTATAGCTGTAACAGAGGAAGTATTGACCGACCCTAATCTCCAGGAAATGACTTTCTTTGATCCCTATGACTGGATGAGCATAGCAGACAAAATCGAATGGGCTTTAGCTAACCTTGATAATCTACGTGAATTACAGCTTGAGACCTATAACCGATTGGTCAAGCGTACATGGGAAGATGTCGTGCGTGAGCATATCGCCGTAATGGACAATGTTGCCGAAAAGTATCACGCAGCCTTGCATGTCGAGGAATAAGCATGTTGATAAATCCTATCGAAGGTGTGCTCATATACGGATTTGGTGGGCATGCCAGGAGTATTGCGGATGTCGCTTTGGCTAACGGAATCAAGGCACTGCTTTTTGTCGAGAAAAATACCGTCCAAGAAGAGTACTTCGCCGGCTTTTCAGTAGTGAAAGAGTTCTCAGGTCAACTGCCTTCCGGCTGGATCGCATTTCCTGCTGCTGGCGAAGGTACAAAACGCCAGGAACAACTGGACGACATAAAGCTTCGGGGATGGGATACTGGAAATATTATCTCGCTAACAGCAACAATAGGTACCTGGGCCGCCATTGGAAACGCATGTTTCATTGGTCATCATGCGCATATTGGCCCTAAGACAGTGATCGGCACCGGTTGCATAGTTAATACAGGCGCGATCATCGAGCACGATTGTAGTATTGGAAATTTTACCCATATCTCAGTAAATAGCACTGTGGCCGGGAAAACGAGAATCGGTGAAAATTGCTTTATTGCCGCCGGTGCCACGGTTATCAACAATATCAGAATTGGTAATAATATTACACTCGGTGCCGGAGGATGCTTTATACAGGATACTTTACAGCCCGGTATTTACGTGGGATTACCCGCAAAAGCATTAAATGAGATCTAAGAACAAATAGCACAACGAGGAAATTTGATTAGAGAATACTTATCATATTTACATATTAAAAAGGCCCATGTTAATTAACAACATGGGCCTAAATAGTGGCGGAACGGACGGGACTCGAACCCGCGACCCCCTGCGTGACAGGCAGGTATTCTAACCGACTGAACTACCGCTCCGCGATGCGTTCCTTTTCGGGAACGAGGCGAATATTACGGATTACACCGAATGTCGTCAACGCTTTTTCGGGGGCTTTTACACCGTTTGATGCAAAATTCACCCATCGGCGAATTATTCATGAATAACAAGGCTATCTAAGCCCGCCACAGGCAACTTCCACCCTTCTTCTGAACTAAATCGAGGCGCGATTCATGGGCGGCAAGCTCCTCATCGCTGGCTAAAACAACACGCAGTTTGCTGGCTTGACGCACAACCCGTTGAATCCCGGTATCTCCCGCCTGCGTCTGGCCTTCACCTTCGATTGAAAAAGCCATTGATGTCTGGCCGCCGGTCATCATCAGGTAAACGTCAGCAAGGATCTGCGCATCGAGCAGCGCCCCGTGCAGCGTACGTTTGCTGTTATCGATTTCGTAACGTGAACAGAGTGCATCCAGGCTGTTCCGTTTGCCCGGGAACATTTTCCTTGCTAACGCCAGGCTATCGGTGACTTTACAGAACTCCTCAGTCCTGGGAAGGCCACGATTAAGTTTACTGAATTCATAGTCCATAAAGCCGATATCAAACGAGGCGTTATGGATCACCAGTTCCGCACCGCGGATGTAATCAATAAACTCATCGGCAATATCACCGAAGGTCGGTTTGTCGAGTAAGAACTCATCAGCGATACCGTGAACGCCGAAGGCTTCCGGATCGACCAACCGATCGGGCTTGAGATAAATATGGAAGTTATTACCGGTCAGGCGGCGGTTAATGACTTCTACAGCACCAATCTCAATAATCTTATGCCCTTCATAATGGGCACCAATCTGATTCATACCGGTGGTTTCGGTATCGAGGACGATCTGTCGTGTAATTGCAGTGCTCATAGCGGTCATTTATGTCAGACTTGTCGTTTTAAACACAGGAAGTCTACCAGATATGCTTAAACAGGTAGAAATTTTCACCGACGGTTCTTGCCTTGGTAATCCAGGCCCTGGTGGTTATGGTGCCATCTTACGCTATCGCCAACATGAAAAAACGTACAGCGCAGGTTACCATCTCACGACCAACAATCGTATGGAGCTCATGGCGGCTATCGCCGCGCTGGAAGGTTTAAAAGAGCATTGTGAAGTGGTGCTCAGTACTGACAGCCAATATGTTCGCCAGGGGATTACACAGTGGATCCATAACTGGAAAAAACGTGGCTGGAAAACGGCTGACAAAAAACCAGTCAAAAATGTCGATCTATGGCAACGACTGGATGCTGCGCTCAGCCAACATCAGATTCGTTGGGAGTGGGTAAAAGGCCATGCCGGGCATCCGGAAAACGAACGTTGCGATGAGTTGGCGCGCGCTGCAGCACTCAATCCTACGCTTGAGGACACCGGCTATAAACCAGAGCCTCAGCTTTGAGGATACTGACGCGTCGCGCCCACGGTCTGGCGGACGCGGTGTTTACTGCGACTCTGCTTCATAGGGTTAAGTATCAACGGGATGGTGCGTTTGCGCGCCACAATAAGCTGCATACAACCTAACGCTGGAATATGGGCACTCAGCAGCTTTCCCCCATGCTTTGCCCATGGCAGGACACGAAAACGGCTATAATGTAATACCTCGAAATTGAGCAGGGTCAGCCAGTCAAACTGACGCATCAATGTGAACATCCGGCATTTTACCGCCGGGTTACGGCGGGCGAAAGGTACGACTTTGCATAACCCCAGCAGACTGATGGGGTTAAAGCCGCTGATCACTAACCAGCCATCATCAATCAATACCCGATCAACCTCGCGCAATAGCCGATGCGGATCGGTACACCAGGCAAGTGAATGTGCCAGCAGGCAGGCATCTACTGATTTTTCAGCAAAAGGTAAATACAGGGGATCGGCCCTTACCTGAACAGGTTCTCCGGCAAGTGAGACATTGACCTGATGTGAAATGGCACAACTTTCTGCATTGATTTCTGCGCTGAGATTGCCGATCTTAAGCAAATGAAAACCATACATTTTTGCAAGCCATGGTTTCAGTTCTCGTTCCAGCGCATCGCGATAAAAGGCCCCCTTGGGTAGATCGTCCCAGGTGACAGGTGCCATGAATGTCTGAGAACTCCGTGCCGGCTTCATCACAACCTTCCGCTACGCTTTAAGAGGTAATTTATGAATCTTAACAGTATTCCTGCTTTTCAGGATAATTACATCTGGGTACTCAATGACGACAAAGGGCACTGTTTGATTGTCGATCCAGGCGATGCCGCCCCCATTTTGCAGGCCATAGAAGAAAATAACTGGCATCCTGAGGCTATTTTTTTGACCCATCACCACCACGATCATGTCGGTGGAGTGAACGAGCTACGCCATCATTATCCTGAAATAGTGGTTTACGGACCGGCAGAGACACAAGATAAAGGGGCTACTCGTATAGTCGCTGAAGGGGATTCCGCCACCGTACTGGGGCACGAATTCTCTATCTTTGCCACACCCGGTCACACTTTAGGACATATCTGTTTCTTCAGTTTTCCTTATCTATTTTGCGGGGATACGCTCTTTTCTGGTGGATGTGGAAGACTGTTTGAAGGCTCTGCGAAGCAGATGTATCAGTCATTTTGCAAAATTGATGCTCTGCCGGACGATACGTTAATATGTTGTGCGCATGAGTACACGTTAGCAAATATGAAGTTTGCAATGAGTGTGTTACCCGATGATGCCGATATAAATGAATACTATCGGAAAGTTAAGGAGTTACGGGCAAAAAATCAAAAAACACTCCCCGTTTTTCTGAAAAATGAGCGCAGAATTAATTTATTTTTACGCACGGAAGATCCTGATTTAATTGAAATAATAAACAAAGAAACAATTTTGCAACAACCTGATGCGCGTTTTGCATGGTTAAGGTCAAAGAAAGATAGTTTCTGATAATTGCGGGTTGCCTTTTGTAGTTCAGGCCGTTATTATCGCTCGTCTTTTAAGCAACTACTATTGACACACACATGAAGGCAAAAGCGATATTACTCGCCTCTGTCCTGCTGGTGGGGTGCCAGGCATCAAATCAAGACGCCACGGTACAACAGCACGCACAGAGCCTTTCTGCGGCTGGTCAAGGGGAAGCAGGAAAGTTTACCAGTCAGGCGCGGTGGATGGACGATGGAACATTCGCCGTGCAGGAAAACAGTGACTTGTGGACTTTCATAAGCGACGAGCTAAAGATGGGAATTCCGGAAAACAACCGGATTCGCGAACAGAAACAAAAATATTTACGCAACAAGAGCTATCTCCACGATGTAACTTTACGGGCAGAGCCGTATATGTACTGGATAGCAGGGCAAGTTAAAAAACGTAACATGCCCATGGAACTGGTACTACTACCCATAGTGGAGAGCGCTTTTAACCCGCATGCAACGTCTGGCGCCAATGCCGCAGGCATTTGGCAGATCATTCCGAGCACCGGGCGAAATTATGGCTTAAAACAAACACGCAATTACGATGCGCGTCGTGACGTTGTGGCATCAACTACTGCCGCTCTCGACATGATGCAGCGTCTAAACCGTATGTTTGACGGTGACTGGTTATTAACGGTTGCCGCCTATAACAGCGGTGAAGGTCGTGTGCTGAAGGCAATTAAAGCGAACAAGGCGCGGGGTAAACCCACCGATTTTTGGTCGCTCTCATTGCCTTACGAAACAAAAGTGTACGTGCCTAAGATGCTGGCTTTGAGTGATATTCTCAAAAACAGTAAGCGTTATGGCGTGAATCTGCCTACACCTGACGAAAGCCGTGCACTGGCGCGGGTGAGATTGAGCAGCCCGGTTGAGGTCGCTCAGTTGGCTGAAATGGCTGGTATCTCTGTGAGCAAGCTGAAGACCTTTAACGCAGGCGTCAAAGGTTCAACGTTAGGCTCCAGCGGTCCGCAGTACGTTATGGTACCGAAGAAGCATGCAGAGCAACTGCGTGAATCTCTGGCATCAGGCGAGATTGCTGCCGTACAACCAACGTTGGTCGCAGATAACAGCCCACTCACCAGTCGCAGCTATAAGGTTCGCTCTGGCGATACGCTTTCCGCCATCGCTTCACGCCTTGGCGTGACGACGAAGGATCTACAAGAGTGGAATAACCTTCGCAGCGCGAGCCTTAAAGTGGGTCAGAATCTGACCATAGGTGCCGGCAGCAGCGCACAGCGACTCGCCAGCAACAGCGATAGCATTACTTATCGCGTGCGCAAAGGTGATTCGTTATCCAGTATCGCAAAACGTCATGGCGTCAACATCAAAGATGTGATGCGCTGGAACAGCGATACAGATAACTTAAAACCGGGTGATCAACTGACGCTATTTGTGAAAAACAGCGCTACGCCAGATTCCTGATAATAAGCCATTAAAAAAGCACCGTTCCCCCGGTGCTTTTTTTTCGTCTCAACTTATCCAACTTTGCCTGGACTGAATTCAACCAGCAGTGGATTATGATCCGATGCCCTTGTTACCAGCACGGATGCCTCAGCCACATTTAGCCCCCGGTAGAAAACAAAATCGAGCGGGCGGCCAAATGCCCGACGGCGGTTATCATCAGTAAAGCGTACCTGCCGTAGCGCCATATCTCGCGCAAAACGATATAAGGCATTCATTCGCGGGCGGCTCCAGGCATTAAAATCTCCGGCCATAATTACTGGCCCTGCGTGATGAGCAATCTGATCGCCTATCGGCAGCAGCTGTTTGCTATAAACATCCACCCCAAGGCTGAAATTAACCGCGTGCACATTGACCACCATCAGATTACGAGAATCAGGCAGCGGATAGACAGTTACCAGCGCGGACTTAGCCAGTCGCAAGATAGGCTCACGTTCGCGCAGAGGACAGCAATAGACTGGATGTGCGGCAGAAAGCGTCATCACGCCAGAGGGGTGCTGTGGCAGCACGAATGCTGGCACCTGGTCGGCCGCAAGGTAGTTAGTCGTTGCAAACCTGACCAACTCAGGTGTTGTTTGCGCCTCCTGAAGCAAAACAAGATGAGCATCTTTGCCAAAATTTTGCAGCACTGACAGCCACTCGGCGCGCTGCTGCTTGAAGATGTTCCACACCAGTACGCGAATCTTTTCGTCACTGCTTAGAGGAACGCCTGCGGGTAAGGCCTTACCAATACTCGCGAAAGACCCCGGCGGTAAGATGCGCTCCGCAGGTTGTCCGGCAACATATCGCATGGCATAGGTATTCTTTGGCACTTTTAGCTTCAAACCTCGTTGATTTACGCGCCCAATTCCCGGGCGGTCCTTCAGTTATAGGGATTTTAGCGCACAGTTTCAACGCCAGTGCCATAAAAACTGTCAGCAGAAGTGAGTGAGTACTTAATGACTTTACACTCTACGCCAACCTGGCGTTGCAGCATGCAACATGATTAAATGCCTTTTAATGAATAATAGCCATGTAATGTTGCTAATGAGACAATAATGAAAACCACTTCCGAAGAGCTTGCAATTTTTGTCGCCGTCGTTGAAAGCGGTAGTTTTAGCCGTGCGGCAGAGCGACTGGGGCAGGCCAATTCCGCTATAAGCCGAGCAGTTAAAAAACTCGAGAACAAACTTGGGGTAAATCTACTTAATCGCACCACCCGGCAGCTTAGTCTGACGGAAGAAGGAGAACGCTATTTCCGTCGGGTACAAAGCATTTTGCAAGAGATGGTGGCAGCGGAAACAGAGGTGATGGAAAATAAATCATCGCCACGGGGTTCGCTGCGCATCGATGCTGCGACCCCGGTAGTACTGCACTTTTTGATGCCGCTGATTAGACCTTTTCGTGAGCGTTACCCGGAGATCAATTTGTCGTTGGTCTCCAGCGAGACATTTATCAACTTGATAGAACGGAAAGTAGATGTTGCTATCCGCGTCGGTAAACTCACCGACTCCAGCCTGCGCGCTCGTCCACTATTCAAAAGTTATCGAAAAATTATCGCCTCAGCGGATTATATTTCTCGCCACGGCATGCCTGATTCAGCGGAAGCACTACGCGATCATCTATGTCTCGGATTCACCGAGCCTGTTTCGCTTAACATCTGGCCGGTAGCCACCGCCGATGGGCAACTGTTAGAAATCACACCTGGTATGTCTTCCAATAGCGGAGAAACGTTGAAACATCTTTGTCTGAGCGGCAATGGTATTGCCAGTTTATCGGACTATATGATTAATAAAGAGTTAGCGAGCGGAGAACTGGTCGAGGTATTAGCGGACAAATTGCTGCCGGTAGAGATGCCATTCAGTGCCGTATACTACAGCGATCGGGCGGTAAGCACTCGTATTCGGGCTTTTATCGATTTCGTCAGCGAACACTTACCACAACAATAACGGGAGCATATTGCTCCCGTTATTCGGTCTTAATCCCAGTTCGGTGCAAGGCCTTCCGGGCTGACCAGCCGGTCATTGCAATCTAGCGCAGCAATAGCTGCTTTATCTTGCGCATCAAGTTGCAATGACTGCGCCTGCAAGTTGCTGGCGAGGTTTTCGCGTTTGGTTGATGATGGAATGACAGCATATCCTTCTCCCATCGCCCATGCGAGGATCACCTGCGCGGGGGTCGCGTTATGTTTCTGCGCAATGCCGGCAATAACCTCATCTTTCAACGCCTTACCATATGCAAGTGTCATATAGGAGGTAATGTGGATACCATGCTGTTTTGCCCAATCCACAACTTTACGGTTTTGCAGATAAGGAGAGAGTTCGATCTGGTTTGTGGCTATATTTTCCGCACCTACCGCCGCAATGGCTTTTTCCATCAGTGGAATAGTGAAGTTGGAGACACCAATCTCACGCGTTAACCCCTGCTCTTTTGCCTTCATTAACTGTTTGAGAGAAACCTCTACCGGTACAGCTGCGTTCGGTGACGGCCAGTGGATCAGCGTTAAATCGACGTAGTCGATAGCCAATTTTTGCAGGCTCTCTTGCAGGCTTGGGATCAGTTTTTCTTCAGATAGGTTTTCGATCCAGATTTTGGTGGTAATGAATAGCTCCTCGCGCGGAACACCACTTTGCGCAATCGCTTTGCCAATAGCGGCTTCATTGCCATAAATCTGCGCGGTATCGATAACACGATAACCCAATTCAAGGGCATTTTTAACAGAGGCAATTACCGTCTCATCAGTTAAACGGAAAGTACCAAGACCAAATGCAGGGACTGTCATAAGAATTCCTCTTTGTCGATTTTATGTCGTTCAAAGATTATTGCCGGAAGCAACGCAATGAAAAAGGTGTAAAAACGCAGAGGATTTTTGCGTGAGCAGCAATAGTGTTGCACAAATGAAAGTTCGGGCGGAAAAGTAGAGACGAAAAAAAACCGTATCTCGCAAGAGATACGGTTTATAAAATAAGTGGCGGAACGGACGGGACTCGAACCCGCGACCCCCTGCGTGACAGGCAGGTATTCTAACCGACTGAACTACCGCTCCACCGAATTTTTTTACAACTACCGGTTTGTTGCCCCGGTTCACTGCTTAATTTGATGCCTGGCAGTTCCCTACTCTCGCATGGGGAGACCCCACACTACCATCGGCGCTACGGCGTTTCACTTCTGAGTTCGGCATGGGGTCAGGTGGGACCACCGCGCTGTTGCCGCCAGGCAAATTCTTTGTGCCCTGTACACAATGCTTTATCGCATCAGCCGCGTTGACTGCACTCGTAAAGTCAGTCACATACTCCTGTATGCTCCTTCCTTTCCTTCGCTTGCCGCCTTGCCGCTGCGCAAATCATTGTGTACTTACATATCCGGTAACCAAGCTGAAAATTGTCTCTCAATCCGCCAAAACATCTTCGGCGTTGTAAGGTTAAGCCTCACGGTTCATTAGTACCGGTTAGCTCAACGCATCGCTGCGCTTACACACCCGGCCTATCAACGTCGTCGTCTTCAACGTTCCTTCAGGAGACTTAAAGTCTCAGGGAGAACTCATCTCGGGGCAAGTTTCGTGCTTAGATGCTTTCAGCACTTATCTCTTCCGCATTTAGCTACCGGGCAGTGCCATTGGCATGACAACCCGAACACCAGTGATGCGTCCACTCCGGTCCTCTCGTACTAGGAGCAGCCCCCCTCAGTTCTCCAGCGCCCACGGCAGATAGGGACCGAACTGTCTCACGACGTTCTAAACCCAGCTCGCGTACCACTTTAAATGGCGAACAGCCATACCCTTGGGACCTACTTCAGCCCCAGGATGTGATGAGCCGACATCGAGGTGCCAAACACCGCCGTCGATATGAACTCTTGGGCGGTATCAGCCTGTTATCCCCGGAGTACCTTTTATCCGTTGAGCGATGGCCCTTCCATTCAGAACCACCGGATCACTATGACCTGCTTTCGCACCTGCTCGCGCCGTCACGCTCGCAGTCAAGCCAGCTTATGCCATTGCACTAACCTCCTGATGTCCGACCAGGATTAGCTGACCTTCGTGCTCCTCCGTTACGCTTTAGGAGGAGACCGCCCCAGTCAAACTACCCACCAGACACTGTCCGCAACCCGGATTACGGGTCCACGTTAGAACACCAGCCATTAAAGGGTGGTATTTCAAGGATGGCTCCACGCAGACTGGCGTCCACGCTTCAAAGCCTCCCACCTATCCTGCACATCAAGGACCAGTGTTCAGTGTCAAGCTATAGTAAAGGTTCACGGGGTCTTTCCGTCTTGCCGCGGGTACACTGCATCTTCACAGCGAGTTCAATTTCACTGAGTCCCGGGTGGAGACAGCCTGGCCATCATTACGCCATTCGTGCAGGTCGGAACTTACCCGACAAGGAATTTCGCTACCTTAGGACCGTTATAGTTACGGCCGCCGTTTACCGGGGCTTCGATCAGGAGCTTCGCTTGCGCTGACCCCATCAATTAACCTTCCGGCACCGGGCAGGCGTCACACCGTATACGTCCACTTTCGTGTTTGCACAGTGCTGTGTTTTTAATAAACAGTTGCAGCCAGCTGGTATCTTCGACTGGTTTCAGCTCCGTGAGCAAGTCACTTCACCTACGCACCAGCGTGCCTTCTCCCGAAGTTACGGCACCATTTTGCCTAGTTCCTTCACCCGGGTTCTCTCAAGCGCCTTGGTATTCTCTACCTGACCACCTGTGTCGGTTTGGGGTACGATTTCGTGTTACCTGATGCTTAGAGGCTTTTCCTGGAAGCAGGGCATTTGTTGCTTCAGCACCGTAGTGCCTCGTCATCACGCCTCAGTGTTAAAGCGCTCCGGATTTGCCTGGAGCACACACCTACACGCTTAAACCGGGACAACCGTCGCCCGGCCAACATAGCCTTCTCCGTCCCCCCTTCGCAGTAACACCAAGTACAGGAATATTAACCTGTTTCCCATCGACTACGCCTTTCGGCCTCGCCTTAGGGGTCGACTCACCCTGCCCCGATTAACGTTGGACAGGAACCCTTGGTCTTCCGGCGAGCGGGCTTTTCACCCGCTTTATCGTTACTTATGTCAGCATTCGCACTTCTGATACCTCCAGCATGCCTCACAGCACACCTTCAACGGCTTACAGAACGCTCCCCTACCCAACAACACATAGTGTCGCTGCCGCAGCTTCGGTGCATGGTTTAGCCCCGTTACATCTTCCGCGCAGGCCGACTCGACCAGTGAGCTATTACGCTTTCTTTAAATGATGGCTGCTTCTAAGCCAACATCCTGGCTGTCTGGGCCTTCCCACATCGTTTCCCACTTAACCATGACTTTGGGACCTTAGCTGGCGGTCTGGGTTGTTTCCCTCTTCACGACGGACGTTAGCACCCGCCGTGTGTCTCCCGTGATAACATTCTGTGGTATTCGTAGTTTGCATCGGATCGGTAAGCCGGGATGGCCCCCTGGCCGAAACAGTGCTCTACCCCCACAGATGAATTCACGAGGCGCTACCTAAATAGCTTTCGGGGAGAACCAGCTATCTCCCGGTTTGATTGGCCTTTCCCCCAGCCACAGGTCATCCGCTAATTTTTCAACATTAGTCGGTTCGGTCCTCCAGTTAGTGTTACCCAACCTTCAACCTGCCCATGGCTAGATCACCGGGTTTCGGGTCTATACCCTGCAACTTAACGCCCAATTAAGACTCGGTTTCCCTGCGGCTCCCCTATGCGGTTAACCTTGCTACAGAATATAAGTCGCTGACCCATTATACAAAAGGTACGCAGTCACCCCATTAAAGAGGCTCCCACTGCTTGTACGTACACGGTTTCAGGTTCTGTTTCACTCCCCTCGCCGGGGTTCTTTTCGCCTTTCCCTCACGGTACTGGTTCACTATCGGTCAGTCAGGAGTATTTAGCCTTGGAGGATGGTCCCCCATATTCAGACAGGATACCACGTGTCCCGCCCTACTCATCGAGCTCACAGCCTGTGCGTTTTTGTGTACGGGGCTGTCACCCTGTATCGCGCGACTTTCCAGACGCTTCCACTAACACACAAACTGATTCAGACTCTGGGCTCCTCCCCGTTCGCTCGCCGCTACTGGGGGAATCTCGGTTGATTTCTTTTCCTCGGGGTACTTAGATGTTTCAGTTCCCCCGGTTCGCCTCATTAACCTATGAATTCAGTTAATGATGATGCACTGAGTGCACCGGGTTTCCCCATTCGGACATCGCCGGCTATAACGGTTCATATCACCTTACCGGCGCTTTTCGCAGATTAGCACGTCCTTCATCGCCTCTGACTGCCAGGGCATCCACCGTGTACGCTTGGTCGCTTAACCTCACAACCCGAAGATGTCTTCTCCTTCCGGCTCGTTGCGCTGCGTGAATACGGCGTTGTTCCGTGCGCACGATGCTCATGGACACACAGTCCACTGCGCTCGCTGTGCGCGGTACGCCCTGTCTTCATGCTGCTCACGTCGCCTGAGGTGTCACCTTCAGTGTTGCGATAATTTTGAGAGACCCACGAATAACTTTGCAGTTATTCAGTGTTTCAATTTTCAGCTTGTTCCGGATTTTTAAAGAGCAAAACTTCGCAGCACACGCGTTACGTGCACTCTGAAGTTTTTTATGACGAACAGTAAGATGGTGGAGCTATGCGGGATCGAACCGCAGACCTCCTGCGTGCAAAGCAGGCGCTCTCCCAGCTGAGCTATAGCCCCATCGTAGTCAGAACCCCTTCACCAGTAATTCGTTTCCGGGCGCGGCGTGGGGAAGCGAAGCATACTGAAGTATGCGAGCTTTGCCACAACAAGGCACGGAAGCGGATTTGGTAGGCCTGAGTGGACTTGAACCACCGACCTCACCCTTATCAGGGGTGCGCTCTAACCACCTGAGCTACAAGCCTGTAGAGGTTTACTGTTCGTTTTTCATCAGACAATCTGTGTGGACACTACAAAGGCAGGTTCTTCAGGTAAGGAGGTGATCCAACCGCAGGTTCCCCTACGGTTACCTTGTTACGACTTCACCCCAGTCATGAATCACAAAGTGGTAAGCGCCCTCCCGAAGGTTAAGCTACCTACTTCTTTTGCAACCCACTCCCATGGTGTGACGGGCGGTGTGTACAAGGCCCGGGAACGTATTCACCGTGACATTCTGATTCACGATTACTAGCGATTCCGACTTCGTGGAGTCGAGTTGCAGACTCCAGTCCGGACTACGACGCACTTTATGAGGTCCGCTTGCTCTCGCGAGGTCGCTTCTCTTTGTATGCGCCATTGTAGCACGTGTGTAGCCCTGGTCGTAAGGGCCATGATGACTTGACGTCATCCCCACCTTCCTCCAGTTTATCACTGGCAGTCTCCTTTGAGTTCCCGGCCGGACCGATGGCAACAAAGGATAAGGGTTGCGCTCGTTGCGGGACTTAACCCAACATTTCACAACACGAGCTGACGACAGCCATGCAGCACCTGTCTCACAGCTCCCGAAGGCACTCCCGCATCTCTGCAGGATTCTGTGGATGTCAAGACCAGGTAAGGTTCTTCGCGTTGCATCGAATTAAACCACATGCTCCACCGCTTGTGCGGGCCCCCGTCAATTCATTTGAGTTTTAACCTTGCGGCCGTACTCCCCAGGCGGTCGACTTAACGCGTTAGCTCCGGAAGCCACGCCTCAAGGGCACAACCTCCAAGTCGACATCGTTTACGGCGTGGACTACCAGGGTATCTAATCCTGTTTGCTCCCCACGCTTTCGCACCTGAGCGTCAGTCTTTGTCCAGGGGGCCGCCTTCGCCACCGGTATTCCTCCAGATCTCTACGCATTTCACCGCTACACCTGGAATTCTACCCCCCTCTACAAGACTCAAGCCTGCCAGTTTCGAATGCAGTTCCCAGGTTGAGCCCGGGGATTTCACATCCGACTTGACAGACCGCCTGCGTGCGCTTTACGCCCAGTAATTCCGATTAACGCTTGCACCCTCCGTATTACCGCGGCTGCTGGCACGGAGTTAGCCGGTGCTTCTTCTGCGGGTAACGTCAATGACGAGGGTTATTAACCATCATCCCTTCCTCCCCGCTGAAAGTACTTTACAACCCGAAGGCCTTCTTCATACACGCGGCATGGCTGCATCAGGCTTGCGCCCATTGTGCAATATTCCCCACTGCTGCCTCCCGTAGGAGTCTGGACCGTGTCTCAGTTCCAGTGTGGCTGGTCATCCTCTCAGACCAGCTAGGGATCGTCGCCTTGGTGAGCCGTTACCCCACCAACAAGCTAATCCCATCTGGGCACATCTGATGGCAAGAGGCCCGAAGGTCCCCCTCTTTGGTCTTGCGACGTTATGCGGTATTAGCTACCGTTTCCAGTAGTTATCCCCCTCCATCAGGCAGTTTCCCAGACATTACTCACCCGTCCGCCACTCGTCAGCAAAGAAGCAAGCTTCTTCCTGTTACCGTTCGACTTGCATGTGTTAGGCCTGCCGCCAGCGTTCAATCTGAGCCATGATCAAACTCTTCAATTTAAAAGTCTGATGCTCGCTGAATTAAACTTCGTAATGAATTACGTGTTCACTCGTTGAGACTTGGTATTCATTTTTGCCTTCCGGCATTAAGAATCCATGTCCTCTGAGTGCCCACACAGATTGTCTGATAAATTGTTAAAGAGCAGTTGCGACGCGCTTCAGCGCTGTGTCGCGAGGTGGCGTATATTACGCTTTCCTCTTTCAGAGTCAACCCCGTTTTTCAGGGATTTTCTCTTCCGACTTAACGTTGCTGAGTGAAGTTGTTCATCAGCGCCGTGTCGATGGAGGCGCATTATAGGGAGCTGTAGAGGAATGACAAGGGGAAAAATGCATTTTTCTCTCAACCGCTCACATTTTAGACATAAGGCCTATTTTTTCTGCTTTTTAATCGCAGCAGGCAGCTCTGCAAGGCTATTAATCACCCAATCAGCGCTCTTTTCCGCCTCTGGTGTAATCGGCTTACCCGTACGCACCAGCACTTTCGTACCGACTTGCGCTGCCGTGGCTGCCTGCATATCTTCCAGCTTATCGCCAACCATATAAGAAGCGGCCATATCGATATGCAAGAAATCGCGGGCAGAAATCAGCATCCCCGGATGCGGCTTACGGCAATCGCATACCTGGCGAAACTCTTCCACACTTCCCTGCGGATGATGCGGGCAGTAATAGATTCCGTCCAGATCAACCCCTCTATCTGCTAAAGACCAGTCCATCCACTCCGTTAGCGTTTCGAATTGTGCTTCGGTAAATTTGCCGCGTGCAATACCGGACTGGTTGGTCACCAGTACCAGCGCAAAGCCCATCTCTTTTAATTCACGCATGGCGTCAATCACGCCATCAATAAATTCGAAGTTATCGATCTCGTGGACATATCCGTGATCCACATTAATAGTGCCATCACGATCGAGGAAAATTGCCGGTACTGTTTTCGCCACTTACTTTGCTCCTAAAATAACCTGAGCGCCTAGTATCTCATGTTTCGCTACGCAGGAAAGTGCTCATCACTCAGTGCAACATTGATTTAGACGTCTGGATGCCTTACCATCCGCTCTGTTTACGGGCAACTTCCGTAACCGGCAGAACAAAATGCCACGGCTCATTCTCAATACGATAAAAATAATCTAATGATTAAACTTTCGAATATCACCAAAGTGTTCCAGCAGGGGAACCGCACGATTCAGGCGCTGAACGATGTAAGCCTGCATGTCCCCGCGGGTCAAATTTACGGCGTCATTGGCGCATCAGGTGCGGGAAAGAGTACGCTTATCCGCTGCGTTAACCTGCTTGAACGCCCCACGGCAGGCAGTGTAATGGTTGACGGCCAGGAACTGACAAAATTATCAGAAGCTGAATTGACTAAAGCGCGTCGTCAAATCGGCATGATCTTCCAGCACTTTAACCTGCTCGCCTCACGTACCGTCTTTGGTAATGTCGCATTGCCGCTGGAACTGGATAACACTCCGCGCGAAGAGATTAATCGTCGGGTAAAAGAGTTACTCGATCTGGTGGGCCTGGGGGATAAGCACGACAGCTACCCGGCAAACCTTTCTGGTGGTCAGAAACAGCGTGTCGCCATTGCCCGTGCGCTGGCCAGCAATCCAAAAGTGCTATTGTGCGACGAGGCCACCAGCGCGCTCGATCCGGCCACTACCCGGTCTATCCTTGAGTTACTGAAAGACATTAATCGTCGTCTTGGGTTGACTATCCTGTTGATTACGCACGAAATGGATGTAGTAAAACGTATTTGTGACTGTGTAGCGGTAATTAGCAATGGTGAACTGATCGAGCAGGACACTGTTAGCGAAGTATTTTCCCATCCCAAAACACCTCTGGCGCAACAGTTTATTCAGTCTACTTTGCATCTGGATATTCCAGAAGATTATCTGCATCGTTTACAGGCTGAACCCCTGGCCGACAGCGTTCCGATGCTGCGTATGGAATTTACCGGACAATCGGTAGATGCCCCGTTGCTGTCAGAAACGGCGCGTCGCTTTAATGTTAATAACAATATTATCAGTGCGCAGATGGATTACGCCGGTGGTGTTAAATTCGGCATTATGCTGACTGAAATGCACGGCACCCAGCAAGATACACAAGCCGCCATCGCGTGGCTGCAACAACACCATGTAAAAGTAGAGGTACTCGGTTATGTCTGAGGCAATGATGTGGCTATTTGCCCGCAGCATCTGGGAAACGTTGTTTATGACCTTTACTTCAGGCTTTCTCGGCTTTGTTGTCGGCCTGCCATTCGGCGTGATCCTTTATGTCAGCCGTCCGGGGCAAATAATGGAAAACCCAAGCCTTTATCGGGTGATTTCTGCGCTGGTGAACATCTTCCGCTCCATTCCATTTATCATTTTACTGGTATGGATGATCCCGTTTACCCGCATGATTGTTGGCACCTCTATCGGCCTGTATGCAGTAATCGTTCCGCTCACCGTTGGAGCTGCGCCGTTTATCGCTCGGATGGTGGAAAATACCTTGCTTGAACTCCCGGCAGGGTTGATTGAAGCCTCGCGCGCGATGGGGGCGACGCCCATGCAGATCATTCGTAAGGTATTGCTGCCAGAAGCACTGCCAGGGTTAGTCAACGCCGCAACCATTACGCTTATCACCCTGGTCGGCTACTCGGCGATGGGCGGTGCCGTGGGTGCCGGAGGTCTGGGGCAACTGGGCATCCAGTATGGCTATGTGACCTACAACCCATTAGTGATGAATACCGTGCTGGTTTTGCTCGTGGTTTTGGTTTATTTAATTCAGTTCGCCGGCGATCGTATTGTTCGCGCAGTGACTCACAAATAACGTTACACACAACATAACGACTCTGAAAGTAAGGAAAAACAGATGGCTTTTAAATTTAAGACCTTCGCGGCAGTTGGTGCCCTGCTTGGTTCTCTGGCGCTGGTCGGTTGTGGCCAGGAAGAAAAGGACCCAAATCACATTAAAGTCGGTGTGATTGTTGGCGCAGAACAGCAAGTTGCCGAAGTGGCGCAAAAGGTAGCGAAAGAGAAATATGGTCTTGATGTTGAACTGGTGACTTTCAACGATTACGTGCTGCCAAACGAAGCATTGAGCAAAGGCGATATCGACGCCAACGCATTCCAGCATAAACCTTACCTGGATCAGCAGATCAAAGATCGCGGTTTCAAATTGGTCCCGGTGGGCAACACTTTTGTTTATCCGATCGCGGGCTACTCTAAAAAAATCAAAGATCTGTCTGAACTGCAAGATGGCTCTCAGGTCGCAGTACCAAACGATCCAACCAACCTTGGTCGCTCACTGCTGCTGCTGGAGAAACAGGGTCTGATTAAGCTGAAAGAAGGCGTTGGTCTGATGCCAAGCGTGCTGGATATCAGCGAAAACCCGAAAAACCTGAAGATCGTAGAACTGGAAGCTCCGCAGTTGCCGCGCTCGCTGGACGATGCACAGATTGCCCTGGCGGTCATTAACACGACCTACGCCAGCCAGATCGGTCTGACTCCGGCAAAAGACGGCATTTTTGTTGAAGATAAAGAGTCGCCGTATGTAAACCTGATTGTTGCTCGCGAAGATAACAAAGACGCGGAAAACGTGAAGAAATTCGTTGAAGCCTACCACTCTGATGAAGTGAGTGAAGCAGCAAATAAAGTTTTCAACGGCGGTGCGGTGAAAGGCTGGTAATCTCAGCAGTCTGTAATATCATTCAAGACGGGCAAATGCCCGTCTTGTTATTTTTGCACGCTACTGATTCAATAAGCGGCACTTCGATAATTGTAATGAGGGATATAACATTATGCGTGCTTTACCGATCTGTTTGTTAGCACTTATGCTCAGCGGCTGCTCATTGCTAAGCAGATCGCCTGTCGAACCCGTAAAAAGCACCGCTACTGCCCCGAAAGCAGAACCGGAGAAACCGAAAGTGTCACGTCCGGCACCAGTACGCATTATTACCAACGCTGAAGATCTCATTGGTAAGCCGTTCCGCGACCTGGGCGAAGTCACCGGTGAATCCTGTCAGGCCAGCAACCAGGACTCCCCGCCAAATATCCCTACCGCACGTAAGCGTATGCAAATCAATGCGTCAAAAATGAAAGCGAACGCCGTGCTTGAGCATAGCTGTGAAGTAACCAGCGGCACCCCGGGCTGCTACCGCCAGGCGATTTGCATCGGTTCCGCCCTTAATATTTCGGCAAAATGAGTACCTTTGCTTTCAAGCAGATAGGCGTCATTCGCTCACCTTATAAAGAGAAGTTTGCCGTGCCGCGCCAGCCTGGACTGGTGCAACACGGCGGCGGCGAACTTCACTTGCTTGCCCCTTTTAATCAGCACGATGCAGTACGCGGTCTGGAAGGCTTCAGCCATCTATGGGTGCTGTTCGTCTTTCACCAAACCATGGAGGGCGGCTGGCGTCCAACGGTGCGCCCACCGCGCCTCGGTGGTAATGCCAGAATGGGCGTGTTTGCTACACGTTCCACCTTCCGCCCGAACCCGATAGGTATGTCGCTGGTGGAACTAAAAGCAATTCGCAGCCATAAAGATCAGGTGATATTGCAATTGGGTAGCCTGGACCTGGTTGATGGTACGCCGGTAATTGATATCAAACCCTATCTGCCCTTTGCCGAAGCGTTGCCCGATGCGCAGGCAAGCTACGCACAGCAAGCGCCAACCGCAGAGATTGCCGTAACATTTACCGCAGAAATCGAATCACAGCTTATCCGGCTTGAAACGCGTTATCCGCATCTGAAACTCTTTTTACAAGAGGTGCTGGCGCAGGATCCACGTCCTGCCTACCGCAAAGATGAAGAGCAAGGAAAAACCTATGCCGTCTGGTTGCTGGATTTTAACGTCCGCTGGCGCGTGACCGCAGCCGGATTCGAGGTGTTTGCGCTGGAGAGGCGCTAATTTTATTTCCTTCTCTTTTGGCAACTCTGCCAGACTGATAAACTAAACCACTTTTTTGTGTCAGGTCTGCTTCAGACCTGTTCCGATTGTCCAAATGGAACCGTAACAACATGCGTACTAGCCAATATCTGCTCTCCACTCTGAAGGAGACACCTGCCGACGCCGAAGTGATCAGTCACCAACTGATGCTGCGTGCCGGGATGATCCGCAAACTGGCCTCTGGGTTGTACACCTGGTTGCCGACCGGTCTGCGCGTTCTGAAAAAAGTCGAAAACATCGTGCGTGAAGAGATGAACAACGCCGGTGCGATTGAGGTGTCGATGCCGGTGGTACAGCCAGCCGATTTGTGGCAGGAGAGCGGTCGCTGGGAGCAGTATGGCCCGGAACTGCTGCGTTTTGTTGATCGCGGCGATCGCCCGTTTGTTCTCGGCCCGACCCATGAAGAAGTGATCACCGATCTGATTCGTAATGAGCTGAGCTCTTACAAACAGTTACCGCTGAATTTCTTCCAGATCCAAACTAAATTTCGTGATGAAGTGCGCCCGCGTTTCGGCGTTATGCGTTCCCGTGAATTCCTGATGAAAGATGCTTATTCTTTCCATACTTCGCAGGAGTCCTTGCAGGAAACCTACGATGCCATGTATGCCGCTTACAGTAAAATTTTCAGCCGCATGGGGCTGGATTTCCGCGCCGTGCAGGCCGATACCGGCTCCATTGGCGGCAGTGCTTCACATGAGTTTCAGGTACTGGCGCAAAGCGGTGAAGATGATGTGATTTTCTCTGACTCTTCGGATTTTGCCGCCAATATTGAGTTTGCGGAAGCGTTGGCACCGAAAGAGCCGCGCGCGGCAGCGACCCAACAGATGACGATGGTCGATACGCCTAACGCCAAAACCATTGCTGAACTGGTTGAACAGTTCAATTTGCCGATTGAAAAAACCGTGAAAACGCTGCTGGTCAAAACCGTTGAAGGGAGTGCTTACCCGCTGATTGCTCTGCTGGTTCGCGGTGATCATGAACTGAACGAAGTCAAAGCGGAAAAATTGCCGCAGGTCGCCAGCCCGTTAACCTTCGCGACTGAAGCAGAGATCCGCGCAGTAGTGAATGCAGGTCCTGGCTCTCTGGGCCCAGTGAATATGCCTGTTCCGGTAGTCATTGATCGCACGGTTGCCGCCATGAGTGATTTTGCCGCCGGTGCCAATATCGACGGTAAACACTATTTTGGTATTAACTGGGATCGTGATGTAGCAACGCCTGAAGTGGCTGATATCCGTAACGTTGTTGCTGGCGATCCAAGCCCGGATGGCAAAGGCACTCTGCTGATTAAGCGTGGTATCGAAGTAGGACATATTTTCCAACTCGGTACCAAATACTCACAGGCGCTGAATGCTGCGGTGCAGGGTGAAGATGGCCGTAACCAGATCCTGACGATGGGTTGCTACGGTATCGGCGTGACGCGTGTCGTCGCAGCAGCCATTGAGCAGAACCACGACGAACGCGGTATCGTATGGCCAGATGCCATCGCCCCGTTCCAGGTTGCTATTCTGCCAATGAATATGCACAAATCTTATCGCGTGCAGGAGCTGGCGGAGAAACTCTACGCTGAGCTACGCGCACAGGGTATTGAAGTGCTGATGGACGACAGGAAAGAGCGCCCGGGCGTGATGTTTGCTGATATGGAACTAATTGGCATCCCACACACTATCGTAATTGGGGACCGTAACCTTGATAACGATGATATTGAATATAAATATCGTCGCAGTGGTGAAAAACAACTGATCAAGACCGGGGATATTCTGGACTACCTGGTAAAAGCAATTAAAGGCTAACGCCAAAACTAGCGTTGACGCCACAGATGTCATGTGGCGTCAGCTTAAAGTTCGGCATATTATGCCATGGACGAACCGTCGTCCCCCGACTTCTCTGCTACAGCCTCTCTGGCCCTCTCTGCACGCACCTTCAGCGCGCTTCGTAACAGGGCAGACAATGCGGGGGGTTCAGGTCGTGCAGGCTTTGTGGTTACCCGGTCAACCTCGTCGTACTCTGCCTCTTCCGGGTGTAAAGTCATTGACTCAAAAAGCGGGCCGGGTAGATCAATCTTCGCTGTGCGGTTAAAGGCATTACCCAGTAAGATGTCGGGGCCAGGTCGTGAGTTCAGGATTAACATATCTTGCGCAAACAGTTCTCGCGCCTTCGCTAACATACCCATGTCACGCTCTTCCTCTGGTAAATAGAAAGACTGTACCGCCGCTGCGAATATTGATCGGCGCTGCTGATGATCTGGGTTAATCGAGCCGCTTTCATCTGCCGCCAAAGCTTCATGGGCACCCGTTGCGCCAAAAGCGTTCGGGTGAGAATCAACGAACCCTTGCGCTGCGGTAAATATTGTCCCATTACTTTGCAATTGCTGGCTGGATGTTTTGTTTTGCAGCACCTGAGGTAGTGGAGGGCGAACCGGGGAAGATAGCCGTGGAGCTTGCTGTGAAAGCTGAGTTTGCAGTGTTGGTGGCTTTGGTGCCGCGCCTTTTGCTCCGCGCGTCATCCGTTCCACTGTGCGAAAAGAAGCAATGTCATACTCTTTAAATTGCGGTGCAGGTGTAGCCCCTCGCTGAACGCTACTATTTTTGGCAGTTTTCAAACTAGCCAGAAATTTTATAGCAATACGACAGGCATCAAACGGCTGTTTTTCCGCAGCCAATGCAACGTGTTTGACATGCCCCAATAAAGAATTCCCAATTTTCATGGTATTAGCTCCTGAGTGTATTTGACCAACTATGGTCTACTCCAATGAACTCAGAAACTTCCATAAAACCTTCACCGCATGCCAAATGTATTTTTTTTATCCATAAATCCTGCCAGCTCTATTACCCATCGTGGCGTTGGATCTTACCGCGCAGCGCTTTTACCGACGACTTTTGTGATTTACTCGCTAACCGGCGCTCTTTTGATGCCCGGGTTGGGCGCGTGGCCCGCCGGCTTTTTTGAACAGCCGTTAACTCTTTAATAAGCGCCACCAGCCGGGCAACCGCCGCTTCGCGATTCATCTCCTGACTACGGTACTCCTGCGCTTTAATCACTATCCAGCCTTCACTGCTAATCAAATGATGAGATGCTTCGAGTAACCGTTCCTTATAAAAATCTGGCAAGCTGGAAGCACGAATATCAAAGCGCAGATGAATGGCGGTTGAACTTTTGTTCACATGCTGCCCACCCGCTCCCTGGGCACGCACGGCGGTAATCTCCAGTTCATCTTCTGCAATGGAGACCGAACGAGATATTGCAATCATTGGGGCTGCTGCCATGCTGCCAGATGTATCTCCAAATTCTGGCTGTTATCAGAGAGCCAGATAGCTCCATCTTGCAACGTTGCCTGCAACGTCATGGTACGTTCGGCAAAAGCACTTAATCCAGCCAGTTGCGTATCGTCCAGATACCAGATGCTCAGATTATTCAATTCTGCGCAACGCACCTGGTTTTGCTGCCACCAGATCTGTGCCGCCCGTGAATTATAGGTAAACAACGCGACCTCTTTTGCTTGTGTACAGGCTTTTTTTAACCGTTTTTCATCAGGCAACCCCAGTTCGATCCACAGGTCAATCCCCAGATAGTCATTGCGCAGCCACACTTCAGGTTCGTCGTCAGCACACAATCCACGGGTAAATTGCAGGCGTTCATCAGCATATTTGATCCACGCCAGCAGGCGCAGCATCATACGCTCCTGCGTCTCGGAGGGGTGGCGGGCTAGCGTCAGGGTCGCATCAAGGAATTGATTGCGGTCCAAATCGGCCACATTGACCGTCGCTTTATAAATCGTTGCTTTTAACGCCATAACACTACTCCTGCATAAAATAGCCGCCATTGTAGCGAATTCGCGCATAAAGCGCTGTTATCTCTTGCCAGCATAGTTATTCATCATTCAGATAATGATTAACTTGCTTTGGTATAGTCACCTTGATAAACAGAGTGTATGTTCGTAGGCTTAGTGTTATCTCACAGTAAAGTCAGGTTGCTGACAGGAGGTAATGTGAACAATTATTGTGAGTTAGTACAGAAAAGATACGCAGAGATTGCCAGCGGAGATTTGGGGTACATCCCGGACGCGCTGGGTTGCGTATTAAAAGTGCTGAATGAAATGGCGTCCGATGACACCCTTTCAGAGTCAGTCAGGGAAAAGGCGGCTTATGCTGCCGCGAACTTACTGGTGAGCGATTATGTCAATGAATGAAACGTATCAACCCATCAATTGTGATGATTATGACAACCTTGAACTCGCCTGCCAGCATCATCTGATACTGACGCTGGAACTGAAGGATGGCGAGGCGCTCAGCGCCCGAGCCAATGATTTAGTCTCACGTAAAAATGTGGAGTATCTGGTTGTTGAGGTTGCAGGCGCAACGCGCGAACTCCGCCTCGACAAAATTGCCAGCTTTAGCCATCCTGATATCGGCACCGTTGTGGTGAGCGAGTCCTGACTACCCAACGGGCAACGCAAGTTGCCCGTTATCTTTTCCACTCAAGCCGCATGCCTTGTTGCGCTTCGTTGTTACAACCAGCCTGAGTGACAAAAATTTCTGCCGCTGCGATTAACTGCTCACCATAAAAGAGCAGCGGCGTTGTATCCCGCCGCCAGGGGGGAACGCCCAGCTCCTGCCAGATTTTTTTCAGCTTCCGCCCACCATTACGCCCGACGATATGCAACAGGCCGGTGGCCTGAAAGCGCACCGACACCGCTTCATCAGCGCGCGGCGCACGCAGTTCCCCCCCCGGTAGCAGAGAGAGCTGCCCTAACCCTGCGGGTAAGGTAAGTGATTTTGCCGGGCATGCCCAGCTAAGCTGCGTCTCTCGCTGGCTGGTATACGCTTTGATCCACCAAAGTTTATCCTGATAGCGGCGCAACTCAGACTCCCCAATGCGCAGGCAGGGTTCCGCGTCTTCCCGCGCCAGCGCTACCTCCTGCCACAGGCGGTGGAGCATTGCGCGTGAGGGCATGGCCGCGCCCAACTGCGCCAGCCAACGTCGTAAAAGTGCGTTGCGCCGTATCTCGCTGATATCCCGCAATGCTGCAATCTTCAGCTCCCCACCCGGAGTTATTGCCGCGGCCAGTTCATCTGCCAGCAGCTCATCCAGCAACCGCTCCTGTTCACCGCACAGTTCGGCGCTACGCGCAGTGGCCTCGGCAAAATGGGGCCAACGCGCAGTAAGCTGTGGTAAAACCTGCAAACGAAGAAAATTACGATCGAAGCGGGGATCCTGATTGCTCTCATCGTCGATCCAACTCAGATTATGTTGCAATGCCCACTGATGCAGTGCTTCGCGTGTTTTTGTCAGCAGCGGGCGGATAAGCAATGTTCCGGCAAAAGGTAAGGTTTCTGGCATGGCCGCCAGTCCCGCCGGCCCGCTACCACGCTTGAGCGCCAGCAGGAACGTCTCGCACTGATCATCCAGATGTTGGGCGGTTACCAGCACTTCACCCGGCAACAGAGTCTGAGCAAACGCCTGATAACGGGCCTTGCGCGCCTGTGCCTCAATGCCCTCCCCTTCATCCTGCAACTTGACGCGGGTAATAGTAAGAGGGATATGCCAGTTATCACATAAGCGCTGGCAATGTTCGGTCCAGCTATCCGCGTTCTCACTCAGGCCATGATGTACATGAATAGCGCGGATTTGCAGATCCGCTTGTTGCTGGCGCAGAAGCATTAATTGATGCAGCAGCACGGTTGAATCAAGCCCACCACTAAAGGCAACCAGCAACTGGCGCGAAGCTATTGGCAACGAAACAAAAGGTGGCATGATCATCATATTTATCTGAGCAGAAACAATGCCCGGCACGTTACCGGGCATTATCAGAAGTGGCAAGTATTACTGCTGATAGAGCTCCAGTGGCAGACCATCAGGATCGTTAAAAAAGGTAAAACGCTTATCGGTGCAGGGATCGATCCGAATCTCTTCACACTTTACACCGTGAGCTTCGAGATGCGCCACGGCCTGGTCAATATCATCAACGCTAAACGCCAGATGACGCAGACCGCAGGCTTCCGGGCCGCTGGAGCGTGCCGGGGGAAACGGAAACGAAAACAGCTCAATCACATATTGCCCGTTGAGCGCCAGATCCCCTTTCCAGGAGTCCCGGGCTTCACGATAAACTTCACTTAACAATGTCAAACCGAGAATATCGCAGTAGAAGGCTTTGCTCTTTGCATAATCGGTGGCAATGATGGCGATGTGATGTACCTGTTTTAAACCCAGCATAGTTTCTCCTTTTCTTCATGCCTGCACGTTACGCCCGCCAGCTTTCGCCCGCAATAGGTGTGCTCGCTTTTAGGACTCGTACGTGGTAAACACCCTCTTCGTCACGTTTGGCACCGTGAATATCCGTTTCGAAACCGGGATAATGACGACCTATAGCGCACAACATTAACAGGAAATCGAGTACCGCCCGGTTCTCCTCTGTAATCATTTCACCGGGCATCACCAGCGGAACACCCGGTGGATAAGGCAGGATCATATTGGCCGAAATACGGCCAGCCAGCCGTTCCAGCTCAATGGTTTCAACCTCGCCCTTAATTTGTTGCTGCCAGGCCTGATGCGGCGTCATCCTCATTTCCGGCAGCACATCAAATGCCTGTAACATCAGTCGTGGCAGGTCGTGCTGACGAATCAGCTTATGGATGCCCTGGGCCAGCTCCTGAATGCGCATATTGCGGTAGAAATCAGGATCTTCAGCATAGAGATCCGGCAGCATATTCTTCACCCGCAGGTTAAGATCGTATGCGCGCTTAAACTCCATCAGCCCGCGCAACAACCCCATCGCCCGGGTTTTATCAATACCAATACTGAAGAGAAATAACAGGTTATAAGGCCCCGTTTTCTCAACCACCACACCGCGCTCATCGAGAAACTTCGCCACCAGCGCTGCGGGAATACCCTCTTCACTCATAGCGCCTGACTCATCCATACCCGGCGTCAAAATGGTGACTTTCACCGGGTCAAGGAACATATGGTCCGCATCGGCATCCCGGAAACCGTGCCACTTTTCACCAGGTGCCACAGGCCAGCAGTCGGCTTGATCAATCTCCTCCGGCTGCCAGATATCAAAGAACCAACCTTCGGCTTCCTCTTTCAGACGCTGCACCTCCTTGCGGAAATGGAGCGCCCGCTCTACTGAGCGGTTAATCAACCGTTTTCCGGGATTGCCGCGCAGCATTGCTGCCGCCGTCTCGATGGAGGCCACCAGCGGATAACTGGGCGATGTGGAGGTATGCATCATAAAGGCTTCGTTGAAGGTATTTTCATCGTACTCCCCTTTCACATGAATCAAGGAAGCCTGAGAAAATGCTGCCAGCATCTTATGCGTCGACTGCGTTTCAAAAAAAACTTTACCGGGCAGGCGCTCACCGCTCATACCGCTTTTGCCAGCGTAAATGGGGTGAAAATTGGTATAGGGCACCCATGCAGAATCAAAATGGATGGAAGGAACATCCAGTGTCCGTTTGATCCAGTTAGTGTTATAGAGCAAGCCGTCGTAGGTGGAGTTGGTGATCACCGCATGTACAGGCCAGGAAGCGCCGGCAGTAGCTGCCACCTTTTGCTCAATACTGGAGTGAGTAAACTCCCGACGCGGAATACCGCCCAAAATCCCCAACGCATTACGTCCCGGCTTCAGCCACAGCGGGGTGATATCGCTCATCATCAGCAAGTGCGCCAGCGATTTATGGCAGTTGCGATCAACAAGGATGGTGCTGCCAGCTGGCGCTGCGTACATACCCACGATTTTGTTGGAGGTCGATGTCCCGTTGGTGACCATATAGCTCTGCTCTGCACCAAAGGTGCGGGCGATGTACTCTTCAGCCTCCAGATGCGGGCCTGTATGGTCGAGTAACGAGCCCAGTTCGGTAACAGATATCGAAACATCGGCTTTAAGCGTATTGCCACCAAAAAAGTCGTAAAACAGACATCCCACCGGGCTTTTCTGATACGCCGTGCCCGCCATATGCCCTGGCGTACAGAAGGTATATTTTCCCTCTTTAACGTAGGTAAATAGCGCCTGGGTAAAAGGCGGTGTGATGTTCTCCAGGTACTCAGCGGTATATTGCCTGATTCGTGTCGCAATATCGTTGGCGACACCGAGGGCATACTCAAAGAACCACAGAGCCAGGCGCATGTCCTGCGCACTGATATCCATCGTGGAGTGAGTATTAATAAAAGCGTACAGCGGCAGGTATTCGTTTAGCTGGTTGATCTCGCTGCACAGTTCAAGAGTGTATTCATCCCAGTCAAAGATCACGCCACAAATACGCGGGTTATGTTCAATAAATTTTAGTAAGTCGCTGCTGTTTTGTGGCCAGATGGTTTGAAACCCATGCGCCTGTAACGCCTGCTCCAGCTCTTTGATCGGTTCGTCTTTATAAAAAACACCATGCGGCCCCATTATGGCAATAATATTCACAGCTACCTCCCTGAAAAACATCGTTTAAGCATAGTTGAGGTAAACCGCAGGCAAAAAAAACCGCACATAAGACAAAGTGCGGTCTTTCAGATCCAATGACAATCAGGCGTAACCGTAACTCATCAGGCGCTGATAACGGCGGTTAAGCAAGTCGTCTTTGCTGAGCACATCCAGATCGGCCAGATCGGCGAGCAACTGCGCTTTTAATGACGCCGCCATCACTTCAGGGTTACGATGAGCGCCACCCAGCGGTTCCTGAATGATGGAGTCAATCAGCTTCAGCTCTTTCAGGCGCGAAGCGATAATACCCATGGCTTCTGCCGCCAGCGGAGCTTTATCGGCGCTTTTCCACAGAATGGAAGCACAGCCTTCCGGGGAAATAACAGAGTAAGTGCTGTATTGCAGCATGTTGACTTTATCACCCACGCCAATCGCCAGCGCGCCGCCTGAACCGCCTTCACCAATCACAGTGCAGATAATCGGCACTCTCAGGCGAGACATTTCACGCAGATTGCGGGCGATAGCTTCCGACTGTCCACGCTCTTCTGCGCCCACGCCAGGGTAAGCGCCTGGGGTGTCGATAAAGGTGATGATTGGCATATTAAAACGTTCTGCCATTTCCATCAGACGCAGCGACTTACGATAGCCTTCGGGTGCTGGCATACCAAAGTTACGGCGGATTTTTTCTTTGGTTTCACGCCCTTTCTGATGACCAATAATCATCACCGGGCGGTCGTCCAGACGCGCAATACCGCCGACAATAGCTTTGTCGTCAGCATAGGCGCGGTCACCCGCCAGTTCGTCGAACTCGTCAAAAGCCAGACGGACATAATCCAGGGTATAGGGACGCTGTGGATGGCGCGCCAACTGAGCCACCTGCCAGGCGCCAAGATCGGCGAAAATTTTACGCGTCAGCTCTACGCTCTTTTCGCGCAGACGATGCACCTCTTCGTCGATGTTAATATCCAGTTTTTCATCCTGACGGCCAACGGCGGTCAGAGAATCGATTTTCGCTTCCAGCTCAGCAATCGGCTGTTCGAAATCAAGGAAATTCAGACTCATAGTATTCCTGTATTAGTCAAACTCCAGTTCCACCTGCTCCGAACCAATGAGGCCACGCAGATCGTTGAGTAAACGATCGCTCGGAGAGACACGCCACGTTGCGCCGAAACGTAACCGCGCGCGCGCATCCGCCCTCTGATAGTAGAGATGTACTGGAATGGTTCCCGAACGATGGGGTTCCAGAGACTGACGGAGTCGGTTTAAAAGCTGGTCATCAATTTGCCTGTCCGTCAGCGAGATAGCAAGCCCACGGGCATATTTTTCCCGGGCTTCGTCAATGTCCATCACTTCGCGGGCGGTCATTTTAAGCCCCCCGCTAAAGTCATCAAAGCTGACCTGTCCGCTGACGATAAGTATGCGGTCTTTTTCCAGCAAATGCTGGTATTTATCCAGAGCATCAGTGAATAACATCACTTCCAGACGCCCGGAACGGTCATCTAACGTACAGATGCCGATACGATTGCCGCGTTTGGTGACCATAACCCTCGCGGCAATGACGAGCCCCGCCGCCGTGGTCACTTTCCCACGTTCGGTCGGATGCATGTCTTTCAGCCGGTAGCCTCCGACATAGCGCTCAATCTCTTTTAAATACTGATTAATAGGATGGCCGGTCAGGTAGAGACCCAGGGTCTCACGCTCGCCGTCCAGCACCACCTGCTCGGGCCACGGCTGGCAGCTCGCGTATGATTGCTCTATCTGCTCTGGCTCCTCGGCCAGCACGCCAAACATATCCGCTTGGCCAATCGCCTCTGCTTTCGCGTGCTGATCGGCCGCTTTTAGCGCATCACCCAGCGAATTCATCAACGCGGCACGATGCGGGCCGAGGCGATCAAACGCCCCGGACATAATTAATTTTTCCAGCACCCGGCGATTAAGCTTTTTGATATCGGTGCGCGCACAGAGATCAAACAGCTCACGGAAGTAACCACCGTTGTTGCGTGCTTCAATGATAGCTTCAATCGGGCCTTCGCCCACCCCTTTGATAGCGCCGATACCATATACGATTTCGCCGTCATCGTTAACGTGAAAATGATAGAGACCTGAGTTGATATCCGGCGGCAGGATCTTGAGGCCCATGCGCCAGCACTCATCCACCAGACCGACTACTTTTTCCGTGTTATCCATATCGGCAGTCATTACCGCCGCCATAAACTCCGCAGGGTAGTGCGCTTTCAGCCAGAGCGTCTGGTATGAGACCAAAGCATAGGCGGCAGAGTGCGATTTGTTAAATCCATAGCCGGCAAATTTCTCTACCAGGTCAAAGATTTTCATCGCCAGCTCGCCGTCGACACCGTTTTTCTTCGCCCCATCTTCAAAGATGGAGCGCTGCTTCGCCATCTCTTCCGGCTTTTTCTTACCCATTGCACGGCGCAACATGTCAGCGCCGCCAAGGGTATAGCCGGAAAGGACCTGGGCTATCTGCATCACCTGTTCCTGATAAAGGATAATGCCGTAGGTCGGCTCCAGCACAGGTTTCAGGCTTTCATGCTGCCACTGCACATCCGGATAGGAGATCTCTTCGCGTCCGTGCTTACGGTCGATAAAGTTATCCACCATGCCGGACTGCAATGGTCCAGGGCGGAAAAGCGCCACCAGCGCGATCATATCTTCGAAGCAGTCGGGTTGCAGGCGTTTAATCAGATCTTTCATGCCGCGCGATTCAAGCTGGAATACCGCAGTGGTTTCCGAGCGTTGCAGCATGTCGAAGCTTTTCTTGTCATCCAGCGGAATGGCCGCGATATCCAGCGGCGGTTCGCCGTTCTTCTCGCGGCGGGCATTGATCATCTCCAGCGCCCAGTTGATGATGGTAAGCGTGCGCAGACCGAGGAAGTCGAACTTCACCAGCCCTGCGTACTCCACATCGTTCTTATCAAACTGGGTTACCGGATGCTGGCCTGCCTCATCGCAGTAAAGCGGGGCGAAATCGGTAATTTTTGTGGGGGCAATCACCACGCCACCGGCATGTTTGCCCGCGTTGCGCGTCACCCCTTCCAGCTTGCGCGCCATATCGATCAGCGCTTTGACTTCTTCGTCCGCTTCGTAGATTTCCGGCAGTTGTGGCTCTGCTTCAAAAGCTTTGGCCAGCGTCATACCCGGATCGGGCGGCACCAGCTTAGAGATCCTGTCGACAAAGCCATACGGGTGCCCCAGCACGCGTCCCACATCGCGAATAACCGCTTTTGCCGCCATCGTACCAAAGGTAATAATCTGCGACACCGCGTCGCGCCCGTACATATCCGCGACATGTTCAATAACCTGGTCACGTTTTTCCATACAGAAGTCAACGTCGAAGTCAGGCATGGAAACACGTTCCGGGTTCAGGAAACGTTCGAACAGCAGGTCGAATTCCAGCGGATCAAGGTCGGTAATTTTCAGCGCATAGGCCACCAACGAACCGGCGCCGGAACCGCGCCCAGGCCCAACCGGTACGCCGTTATCTTTCGACCACTGGATAAATTCCATCACGATCAGAAAGTAGCCTGGGAAACCCATCTGGTTAATAACCTGCAACTCAATTTCCAGGCGTTCATCATATTCCGGGTGGCGTTTTGCACGCTCTTCGGCATCGGGGAAAAGGAATTCGAGACGCTCTTCCAGCCCCTCTTTCGACTTTTTAACCAGGAAATCTTCCGTGGTCATATCGCCGGTAGGGAACTGCGGCAGGAAGTACTCACCCAGGCGAACGGTGACATTACAACGTTTGGCGATCTCTACCGTGTTTTCCAGTGCTTCCGGAAGATCGGCAAACAGTTCGCACATCTCCTCTTCACTGCGCATATATTGCTGCGGGGAGTAGTTACGCGGGCGCTTTGGATCGTCAAGGGTAAAACCGTCGTGGATGGCGACGCGAATTTCATGGGCGTCAAAATCGTCTGTATCAATAAAACGCACGTCATTGGTAGCAACTACCGGTACGCCATGCTCTTCAGCCAGTTTAACCGCGGCGTGAAGATAGCTCTCTTCATCAGCACGGCCAGTACGGATAAGCTCCAGGTAGTAACGGTCGCGAAAATGCTCGGTATAGAACGAGAGACACTCTTCTACCAGTGCGTTATTGCCGCGCAGCAGGCTCTTGCCCACGTCGCCCATACGGCCGCCGGAGAGCAGGATCAACCCTTCATTCAGTTCCAGCAACCAGTCGCGGTCAATATAAGGCCCCAGCGCGCCATAACCACGCTGATAAGCCCGCGAAATAAGCAAGGTCAGGTTCTGGTAACCCGTATTGTTTGCAGCAAGAACGGTCAATTGCGTGAATTCATCACCAATCAGATCGCACTGCACATGAAAATCGGCACCAACAATCGGCTTAAGTCCTGCCCCATGCGCTGTTCCGTAAAACTTAACCAGACCACACAGGTTGGTGAAATCGGTGATCGCCAGCGCAGGCATGCCGAGCTCGGCGGCCTTTTTTACCAGCGGCCCGGTTTTCGCCAGCCCATCAATCATGGAATAGTCACTATGCACCCGCAGGTGTACGAAACGTGGTTCAGCCATTTTCACTTCCAGCCAGGTTTACAGGGATCAGGAGACAAGACCCAGCGCGCGTTTGACCGGAGCGAAGCTGCGCCGGTGATGCACGGTTGCGCCATGCTCTGCCAGCTTCTCCAGATGAAAAGCGGTAGGATAGCCTTTGTGCTGCGCAAAGCCATATTGCGGGAACGTCAGATCAAGCGCTGTCATTTCCGCATCGCGTGTGACTTTCGCCAGGATCGACGCCGCACTGATCTCCGCGACCCGGCTATCACCTTTGACCACGGCCAAAGACGGCACAGGCAGCGCCGGGCAGCGGTTACCATCGACCAGCACATACTCCGGCGTAATGGCAAGCCCAGCAACAGCTCGCTGCATTGCCAGCATGGTGGCATGGAGAATATTCAGCTCATCTATCTCATGCGGCTCTGCGCGCCCAAGACTCCAGGCCAGCGCCTTCTCTTTGATTTCATGATAGAGCGCAACACGGCGTTTTTCTGACAATTTTTTTGAATCGTTGAGGCCGAAAATAGGACGCTCGGGATCGAGGATCACCGCAGCCGTCACTACCGCCCCCACCAACGGGCCGCGCCCGACTTCATCCACACCGGCAACCAGGCGCGTGTGCGGATAAATAAACTCCATCATTTTGCTAACTCCAGTACGGCCTCAGCCGCCTGCTCATCGGCATTACAGCGAATCTGCTGATGCAGTTCGCGAAATATTTCATGCATATCATTGCTGACTTTGCTATTTGCCAACAGCGGCGCTAATGCATCAGCCAGCGCCTGCGGCTGGCACTCATCCTGCAATAGCTCTTTTACCAGTTCACGCCCGGCGAGCAGATTTGGCAGCGAAACATAAGGCGTTTTCACCAGCCGTTTCGCCAGCCAGAATGTAAAAGGCTTCATGCGATAGCCTACGACCATCGGGCACTTCGCCAACATGCACTCCAGCGCTGCCGTGCCGGAGGCCAGCAGTGCTGCGTCGGCGGCAATCATTGCCTCGCGCGCCTGGCCATCAAGCATATGCACCGGAAGATCCGGAGCCACGTCGGCTTTAATACGCTCAAACTGTTCACGCCGTTTGGCGTTCACCAATGGTACAACGACCTGCAGATCGACATAGCGCTCTCGCAGCAGTTGCGCAGTGCGTAGGAAATCAGCGCTAAGCATCTCCACTTCCGCGCCGCGACTGCCGGGTAACAGCGCCAGACAGTGGGCGTCCCGGGCAATACCCAGATGGTCCCGCGCCGCGCCTTTATCGGGGTCCAACGGCATGGCGTCGGCCATGGTGTGACCAATAAAACGACACGGCACATTAAATTTGTCATAAAACGCTTTTTCGAAAGGCAGAAAAGCGAGCACCAGATTGGTGGCTCTGCCTATTTTGAAAACACGTTTTTGTCGCCACGCCCAGACGGACGGGCTGACGTAATGGATGGTTTTGATACCCCGCTTCTTCAGATTACCTTCAAGGGTAATGTTGAAGTCCGGCGCATCGATGCCAACGAATACATCGGGTTTCAGTTCGCTGAAGCGACGGGTGAGATCGGCGCGGATATGCAACAGACGACGCAGACGCCCCAGCACCTCAACGATGCCCATGACCGCCAGCTCTTCCATTTCATACCAGGCTTCGCACCCTTCAGCCTGCATACGCGGCCCCGCAACCCCAACAAAGCGGGCATTGGGAACGCGCGCTCTTAGCGCCCGGATAAGACCTGCACCAAGAATATCGCCGGAGGTTTCTCCGGCGACAAGGGCTATCGTAAGAGGACGATTGTCGACCATTAACGAATCAAACCACGCGTTGAGCGCTCAAAGAACTGGATAAACGCGTCAACTTCGGGATGCTTAGCCGCAAGCTCAGCAATCTCAGGTTTCGCCTCATCCAGTGTCTTACCGCTGCGATAGAGCAGCTTATACGCGTTGCGAATCGCGACTAATGCTTCGCGGCTAAAGCCTCGACGCTTCAGGCCTTCAATATTCACACCAAACGGCGTGGCATGGTTGCCCTGGGCAATGACGTAGGGCGGAACGTCCTGCGCGACGCCGGAACAGCCACCGACCATAACGTGCGCACCGATAATGCAGAACTGGTGCACCGCGGTCATGCCACCGATGATAGCGAAATCATCAACGGAGACGTGGCCTGCCAGCGTAGCGTTATTCGCGAGGATGCAGCGATTACCCACGGTACAGTCATGCGCAACATGAGCATTAACCATCAACAGATTATCGCTACCCACCTTCGTCAACCCGCCACCCTGTAATGTGCCACGGTGAATGGTGACGCTTTCGCGAATGCGGTTGCGATCGCCAATTTCCACACGGGTCGGTTCACCAGCATATTTCAGATCCTGGTTAACTTCTCCGATGGAGGCGAACTGATAAATCTCATTGTCACGGCCAATTTTAGTGTGGCCATTAACAACAACGTGAGATTTCAGTACGGTTCCCTCACCAATTTCAACATGGGGTCCCACAATACAAAATGGACCGATATGAACGTTAGCACCGATAACGGCACCCTCTTCCACAACGGCAGTCGGATGAATAAAGGCGGTTTTATCAATCACGTATCAAGCCTCCCGGCTACGTGCGCACATCATAGTAGCTTCACAAACAACTTTACCGTCTACCAGCGCGACACCTTTAAAACGGGTCAGCCCGCGACGGGTTTTTTCGAACGTGACTTCCATGATCATCTGATCGCCTGGCACTACCGGGCGCTTAAAGCGCGCTTCGTCAATACCGGCGAAGTAGTACAGCTCACCTGGCTCCAGTTTGCCAACGCTTTTAAACGCCAGAATACCCGTTGCCTGCGCCATTGCTTCAAGAATCAGCACGCCCGGGAAAATCGGTTTGCCAGGGAAGTGCCCCTGGAAAAACGGTTCGTTAACCGAAACATTTTTTACTGCGCGCAGAAAACGGCCCTCTTCAAAATCCAGCACACGATCGACCAGTAAGAACGGGTAACGGTGCGGCAGAAGCTCCAGAATCTCTTCAATGTGCAGAGTATGAGTGTCAGTAGTCAAAATACTCTTCCTGTCTAAATATACTAAAAGGCAATAATAACACGGCCCGCGGCAATCTTTTGGATGCCTACAGGCCGGGAACTTTATACACTTTATTCTTCTTTTTGCCGGCGCGTTACCGCCTGCCTGCAACCAGAATGACTCTGTGTATCGCGTTAAACGGGTGATTTTATTCGTCTTGTTGATTGACCTTGCGCTCTATAGCTTTCAGACGCTTACTCATATCATCAATATTCATCACCAGAGCTGCGGTTTTGCGCCAAACTTTATTAGGTTGCAACGGAATGCCAGAAGAGTAGATTCCTGGCTCAGTGATAGGACGCATTACCATTCCCATCCCCGTTACGGTAACCTTGTCGCAAATTTCCATATGCCCATTGATTACGCTGGCGCCACCGATCATGCAATAGCGGCCAATTTTCAGGCTGCCCGCCATAATGACACCACCGGCCACCGCGGTATTGTCGCCAATCACAACGTTATGTGCAATCTGGCACTGGTTATCAATAATTACACCATTGCCGATACGGGTGTCATCAAGCGCCCCGCGATCGATAGTGGTACAGGCCCCGATCTCGACATTATCGCCGATGATCACCCGCCCAAGCTGTGGGATCTTAACCCAATTACCACGATCGTTGGCGTAACCAAAACCATCAGAACCAATCACCGTACCCGATTGCACCAGGCAATTTTGACCGATTTCGATCTCGTGGTAAATGGAGACATTGGCCCACAGACGCGTACCTGCACCAATTTTGCTGTTTTTTCCAACAAAGCAACCCGCACCGATAACCACGTTATCACCAAGGATGACACCGGATTCAATCACGGCGTTAGCGCCGATTGCCACGTTGTTACCAAGCTCAGCCGAGGGATCAATCACCGCACCTGGTGCGATGTTTTGTGCCGGCTGCGGCGTGGTATCAAGAATTTGAGCCATACGTGCGTAGGTAAGATAGGGATTTTTCACCACTAACGCTGCGCTTTTGGCAAAAGGAAGATCGTCCTGCGTCATGACAACGGCAGACGCCTGGCATAGAGCCAGATGTTCACGGTATTTGGGGTTTACCATGAAGGTGATATGACCTGCTTCGGCAGATTGCATGGACGCAACGCCGGTGATGACGATATCGCCATCACCGTGTAATTCTGCATCCAACTGCTGAGCTAAATCAGCCAGTCGAATTGAAGGCATTACTTATTTAACCTGTTTCAGTACATCAGCGGTAATGTCTTTTACGTCACTGCTGTTGTAAATAACGGCGTTGGAAGGAACAACCAGATCCACGCTCTGGTCAGCAGCGACTTTCTTCACGGCAGTCTGAATACGTGTCATCAGCTTACCGCGCTCTTCATTGCTGCGACGAGCCTGATCCTGCTCGAAGGCTTGCGCTTTTTGTGCAAAATCCTGGCGACCCGCTGTAATGTCTTTTTCCAGCTTGGTGCGCTCGCTAGCCTTCATGGTAGAGCCGTCACGCTGTAAGCGCTGGACTTTATTTTGCAGGTCGGTTTCCATACGCTGCAATTCACTGGCGCGTCCACCGAATTCGTTTTTCATTGTCTGTGAAACACCGGAGCTCTGAGCAACTTGCTGCACCAGTTTATTCATATCAACAATCGCAATTTTGTCAGCGGCCTGAGCGGCTGTTGCCATTGCTAAACTTAAGCCTGCAGCTAATAACAACTTTTTCACAATAAACTCCTTACCATCCCGTTTGTACCCGGAGGTACAGTTCTTTGCGTGGCCGGGCTTTCAGGGGAAAGCCTCAGCCATCACTACACTGCATAAGCATTCCGTTGCAGCGGCAAATTACCAGGTTTTACCAATATTAAACTGGAACTGCTCCGCTTTGTCTCCATCGTACTTTTTAAACGGCTGGGCGTAGGAGAAAACCAACGGCCCCAATGGGGACATCCATTGTAATGCGATACCTGCGGACATACGGATATTGCTCGGATCGCTATAATCCGGAATATCGAATTTCTGCATTTCTGCGGAATTATCCCAGTTAGTATCCCATACCGTACCCGCATCCACGAAGAACGAGGTGCGGACAGAGTTAGCATACTTGTCGCTGATAAACGGCGTTGGGGTAATAAACTCAATGCTGGCCACACCCATGGCGTTGCCGCCTACTGCATCATCAGACTTACACAATGCCTTTGTATCTGTAGTATCACAGTTATCCAGCCCGCTGCCACCATAATAGACCGCTTTCGGACCAATGTTGTTAGACTGGAAACCACGCACTGTGCTGGAACCACCGGCATAGAAGTTCTCATAGAACGGTAACTCCTTGCTGCCTAAGCCATCGCCATAGCCCCAACGCGTTCTTCCTAAAACCACCCATTTGTGATCTTCATCAATCGGGAAGTAGGATGCGGTATCCAGCGTGACCTTGTAGAACTCGTTATCCGAACCCGGAACGGTCATCTTACCGTTAAGGTTGACACGCGAACCTTTGGTCGGGAAGTAACCACGGTCAAGGTTGTTGTAAGTCCAGCCGTAGTTAAAGGTGAAATCGTCCGCTGAGAAGCCGTTATCATCATCAGTAGTGCTGGCATCCTGACCTACTGACTTCAGATAACGCCACATCGCCACCTGCGGTTCCATATTGGACAGGTCGTTATGCACATAACCTAAGCCCAGGCGCAGAGTGTTGTACTCGTTAATCGGGAAGCCGAGAGTGCCATCCAGACCGTAGCTCTTGTTGGTATACGACGAGAGGTCTGCATCATCAGCTTTAAAGTCGTTATAGAAAATACGACCACCGAGGCTGACGCCATCCACGGTAAAGTACGGGTTGGTGACAGAGAACTCAGAGTAGGTCTGGTAGTCGTTTTTGGTACCGCTGATACCCACAGAGTAACCGGTGCCTAACCAGTTATCCTGCTGAACGCCAACCTGGAAGCTGACACCACTTTCAGTACCATAGCCAATACCGAAGTTGAAGCTACCGGTGTTCCGCTCTTTCACCTTATAGACCAAGTCAACCTGGTCCGGGCTGCCCGGAACACGCTGCGTTTCAGTATCTACTGTTTCGAAATAGCCCAGGCGGTTGAGACGCTCTTTGCCCTGATCGACCAGATCGCTGCCCAGCCAGGCCCCTTCCATCTGGCGCATTTCACGGCGCAGTACGGAATCTTTCGAGGTGTCGTTGCCTTCAAAGCGGATCTTACGCACGTAGAAACGGTTACCGGCATCAACATTGATACGCAGCTTAACCGTTTTATCAGCGTCGTTGATTTCCGGCTGTGACTGAACACGCGGATAAGCATAACCATAGCGACCCAGAAGCTTTTTAATATCATCTTCCATTTTGGTCACTTTGGTGCCGTTGTAGAGCTCGCCTGGTTCGATTTTCGTCAGGCTTTCTATTTCGGCTGAGTGTCCCGCCAGATTACCGCTAACCTGCACGCCGGTGAGCTTGTACTGATCGCCTTCGGTAACGTTAACGGTAATGTAAATCGCTTTCTTGTCCGGCGTCAGGCTGACCTGCGTCGAATCAATATTGAAACGTGCATAACCACGATCCAGGTAGTAGCTGCGCAGGGTTTCCAAATCGCCAGCCAGTTTCTGTTTCTGGTATTTGCGATCGCCGACCACATTCCACCAGGGTACTTCATCACGAAGCTGGAAATTCGAGATCAACTGCTCGGTGGTGAACGCGTGGTTACCAACAATGTTAATCTGCTGGATAGTTGCAGAAACGCCCTCCTGGAAGACCAGCTTCAGGTCAACGCGGTTACGCGGCAGCGGCGTAACGACCGCCTTCACGCTCGCGCTATATTTACCCACGCTGTAGTAGAAATCTTCCAGCCCTTTTTCGATATCAGACAGCGTAGTACGGTCCAGTGATTCGCCAACGCGCACGCCAGAAGCTTCGAGGTTCTGTTTCAGCATGTCATCTTTAACCGACTTATTGCCGGAGAAAGTGATGCTGGCGATTGTCGGGCGTTCCTTCACCTGAACGAGAAGGACATCACCATCACGCAGGACGCGCACGTCCTCAAAGTTGCCAGTGGCAAACAGAGCGCGAATGGTATTACTGATATCTTCATCATTCACTGTATCGCCAGGACGTACTGGCATACTGAGGAGGGCCGCACCAACGGCGACACGCTGCAGGCCTTCGAAATGAATATCTTTCACTACGAATCCTTCAGCACCGTATACGGTGGCGCTGCTAAACAGCAGCGACGCTATGAGCAACTTTTTCATCGCCATCGTTATTATGCGTTCTTCCTAACAAACTCTCTTACAACCGAGAGAAATCATTGAAAAGTGCAAGCCCCATTAACAGCACCAGCAAAATCGAGCCAATGCGATAACTAAAGTCTTGAACTCGCTCGGATACCGGTCCGCCTTTCAGCTTCTCAATCGCCAAAAACAGCAGATGCCCGCCGTCAAGAACGGGTAGTGGGAACAGGTTGATAATACCTAAGTTCACGCTGATTAAAGCAAGAAACATCAGGTAATAGATCAACCCGAACTCCGCTGACATCCCAGCCCCTTGAGCGATTGAAATCGGCCCACTGAGGTTGTTCAGTTTTACGTCACCGGTGATCAATTTCCCCAACATACTGACCGTAAGCTTCATCAACTGCCAGGTTTTACCCGTGGCTTCAGCGATGGCGCTAAAAGGCCCGTACTGGCGTACTGTCTTGTATTCATCTGGCAATGGGATAATTTTAGGCACTACACCTGCAAATCCCTCTGCCTTATTACCCGGTTTTGTTTCCGGTACTAAGGTCAAGGACAAGGGAGCCCCTTGCCTCTCGACTTCCAGTGCTAACGACGTCCCCGGATTATCGCGCACCAAAGTAACAAACGTCATCCACTGCGTTAACTGCTGACCATCGACTTTAACGATCCTGTCGCCAGCTTGCAAACCTGCTTTGCTGGCCGCCGAACCTTGCTGAACCTCAGTAAGTACAGGTTCAAGCTGCGCGGCGCGAGGGCGAATGCCCAGCGACGCCACCGGATCGTCCTTATCAGGTTCAAAAGACCACTGGCGTAAATCCAGCACTTTTTCCTGACGATTGTTACTGCCGAAGGGCGCTACGCTGATTGTCGTCTGGCTATCGCCAATTTTTGCAACCAACTGTAAACGCACTGCATCCCAATCAGGCGTTTCGATACCATCAATCGCTTTTAGTTCCGTTCCCGGCATCATTTGCGCGTGTGCAGCGATGGAGTTGGGCGTTATTTCGCCAACAACCGGACGAATGCCAGGGACACCGATAATAAATACCAGCCAGTAGGCAAAGATAGCAAACAGGAAATTGGCGATGGGACCCGCCGCGATCACGGCGGCACGCTGGCCCACCGTTTTATTATTGAAAGCGTAGTGGCGCATTTCCGGGGTTACCGGCTCAACGCGCTCATCCAGCATTTTGACATAGCCACCGAGAGGGATCAGCGCGATAACGAACTCTGTGCCCTGTTTATCTGTACGGCGCCAGAGAGCCTTACCGAAACCGATGGAGAAACGCTCAACGCGCACGCCACAGCGACGAGCAACCCAGAAATGGCCAAATTCATGCACGGTGATTAACACACCAAGCGCAACGATGAACGCCGCCAGGTTCCAGAGAATGCTCAGCATAAAACCTTCCGTCAAATCGTCCTGAAAACCAGTAATAACAGACAGGTAAAAACAGGAACTGCCGCTGTCAAACTGTCAATGCGATCCAGTATACCGCCATGACCCGGAATAAGATGCCCACTATCTTTAATTCCGGCTTCACGTTTAAACATACTCTCGGTTAAATCGCCCAGCACAGAGGCCAGTGCCGCAACCACAGAGCAGATTATCAACGCAAAAGGCGCGATCTCCAGATTCGCCCATGCACTGTATCCCCATGAGATAATGCCAGCGGTCAACAGGCCGCCTAAAAAACCTTGCCAGGTTTTTCCAGGGGAGACTTTGGGTGCCAGCTTATGTTTGCCAAACAGTTTGCCAAACATGTAGGCACCGGAATCTGCGCCCCACACCAAAATCATTACATACAGCAGCCACAGCGCGCCACTGTATGGATTTTCTTCATAATGCCATGCTCGCAGCGCCAACATGCCCCAGAAGAAGGGGACGATGGTCAACACACCGAAAATAAGTCGCAGTGTTTTCGAGTTACGCCACAACGCAGCGGAGGCCGGATATCCCAGCACCAGCGCCAGCGCAGCCAGCCACCAGACAAGCGAAGCCCACAGCGAAATTTTAACCAACGGCTGTGAGACGTTTTGCTGGTACTCTGGCATTGTAAAAAGCATCACAGCTAACAGGAGCCCGCATAATACCGCCAGCCAAACCCGCTGCGCGCGGGACGCAAAACCACTTAATTGCCCCCATTCCCACGCTGCCAGCATACAGACGGCCAGTGTAAGAATTGCAAACCCCACAGGCGGCAGCAGAAAAAGCGCCGCGATAACAATGGGAATTAGTACAAAAGCAGAAATCAGGCGATACTTCAGCAAAAGCAACCCCCATCAGGCTTTGTCGCCACCAGGCTCGGTACCGCCAAAACGACGCTCTCGATTGGCAAACGCATGCAGTGCACCTTCAAAGTCTTGTTCATCAAAATCGGGCCAAAGAACATCAGTAAAGTAAAGTTCGGCATAGGCAATTTGCCAAAGTAAAAAGTTACTTATGCGATGTTCCCCACCAGTCCTAATCACTAAATCAACGGGAGCAAGCTCATGCATGCAGATTTGCTTATTCAGCGTTTCTTCATCAATTTGATCCGGGCGTAACAACCCTTCCTGCACTTGCCCGGCAAGCTGCCGAACTCCCTGAATAATATCCCAGCGTCCACCATAGTTCGCTGCGATATTGAGCGTCAACCCGGTGTTTTGGGCCGTTAACGCTTCAGCTTTGCGGATTCTCTCCTGCAAACGCGTATTAAAACGACTGGTATCGCCAATGATCCGCAAGCGCACATTATGGCGATGCAGGCTCTTTACTTCGCTATCAAGCGCCCACACAAAAAGCTCCATCAGCGCACTCACTTCCTGCGCCGGACGGTTCCAGTTCTCGCTACTAAAAGCATAAAGCGTCAGCGCGTCGATACCATTATTGGCGGCAAAAGATACCGCGCGGCGCACAGATTTAGCACCAGCCCGGTGACCAAAAGCCCGCAGCTTGCCTTGTCTTTTCGCCCAGCGACCATTGCCATCCATAATGATTGCTACATGGCGACAGCCATGTGTTGGCAAATTTTCGCTTATCGGTTGGTTAGCAGACAACATAACGCGTTTTAGTCCATGAAAAGGATTTAGCGGTACTCAGGAATACACAAAGCCGTTACGTAAAAAAGCCGTGTAAATCACGGCTTACTCACCAGACCATAATACAAACTGGCTACTGGGTGGCGCAGACTATATCACCGAAGCCCAACGCTAACAAATGGCACTGTCGCTAGTGGCTGTAATATCACCAGCTTGCGAGGCGCATCACTTCTTTTTGTGCAACCTCACGCGCTTCGGCATCGACAGCCAGTACCTCATCGATACTCTGTGGTTCATGCAAATTCATCTGCTCAAGCACAGAGAGATTAAGGGCCGCGATATCAGTGAAGCGGATAGCCGATGCCAGAAATGCTGCAACGGTCACCTCGTTTGCCGCATTCAGCGTTGTTGTTGCCGCCTGCCCGTTGCTGAACGCATCCATCGCCAGTTTAAGGCACGGGTAGCGATTATAATCAGGCTCGGCAAAGCTCAACGAACTCAGCTTGCAGAAATCAAGGGCATTCACCCCCGACGGCACACGCTCGGGCCAGGCCATCGTATGTGCAATAGGGGTTCGCATATCCGGCTCACCCAGTTGCGCCAATACACTGCCATCCTGATAACGCACCATGGAGTGAATCACCGACTGCGGATGAATCAGCACTTCCATCTGGCGGGCAGAGGCATTAAATAACCAGCGCGCTTCTATGTATTCCAGACCTTTGTTCATCATGGTGGCAGAATCAACGGAAATTTTACGCCCCATTGACCAATTTGGATGGCGACATGCCTGATCCGGCGTCATCTTTGCCAGATCGGTTAATGGCGTTTCCCGAAAAGGGCCACCTGACCCGGTAAGCAAAATAGACGATACGCCATTTTGCTCCAAATCAGCGTACCCCAGGTTGTGCTGAATTGTTTCCGGTAAACTCTGAAAAATAGCGTTATGCTCGCTATCGACCGGCAAAAGCTGAGCGCCGCTGTCTTTCACCGCCTCCATAAACAGACGCCCGCAGGTGACCAGCGCTTCTTTATTAGCCAGCAATACGGTTTTCCCGGCACGAATAGCAGCAAGTGTTGGAACAAGCCCGGCAGCACCGACAATAGCGGCCATCACCTGATCGACATCGCTAAGGGCTGCCATCTCGCACGCGGCTTGTTGACCACTCAGCACCTCAGTGCGACTGCCATGCTGTTGAAGAGCGATTTTAAGTTGCTGTGCGCTCTGCTCGTCATCCATCACCGCAAATCGCGGAGCAAACTCCAGACACTGCTCAACCATACGGGAAACATTTTTACCCGCCACCAGCGCGGTGACAGTAAAACGATCGGGATTATGGCGAACGACATCAAGCGTGCTGCAGCCAATAGAACCCGTTGAACCCAGAAGGGTTAAATGCTTCATGAAACGCTCACAACTTATTAATATAAAATGAAAAACGCCGCCAGCAAAACCGCTGAAGCGGCTCTCTGTACGGCGTTTTTATCGGATTGTGGAGAATCAGAACTGCATCAGTTCCGCTTCTTTGTCCGCCAGCGCCGCATCTACTTTTTTAATGGCAGCGTCGGTCAGCTTCTGCACGTCATCCTGTGAGCGACGATCGTCATCTTCGCTAATCTCTTTGTCTTTCAGCAGTGCTTTCACTTTATCGTTAGCATCACGGCGAACGTTGCGTACAGCTACGCGCGCCTGTTCAGCTTCACCGCGAACCACTTTAATCAGGTCTTTACGACGTTCTTCGGTTAGCGCTGGCAGCGGAACGCGAATGTCGCTACCCGCAGAGCTGGGATTCAGTCCTAAATCAGACGTCAGAATCGCTTTCTCTACCGCCGGGCTCATGGAACGGTCAAAGACGTTGATTTTCAGCGTACGGGAATCTTCCACAGTTACGCTTGCCAGCTGACGTAGCGGAGTCGGCGTACCGTAATACTCCACGACAATCCCATCCAGCAGGCTTGGTGAAGCACGGCCGGTGCGCACTTTACTGATTTGATTTTTAAATGCTTCTACGCATTTTTCCATGCGCACTTCAGCATCTTTTCTGATATCTGTAATCACGTTACGGATCCTTGAAATCTTATCGCCGGCAGGCCAACTATGATAAGCCTGCCGGGCTGTGAATGTGCTAAGTATAGCCTTGTTCAATTTTAAGGCACCGGGAAAGTGCCTGCGAACAACCTAAATGAAAGCGGAATCTTACCCTTATTTGTTGCTTACTGGAATTACTCCGTAATCAGGGTGCCTTCTTTTTCACCCATTACCACACGGCGCAGCGCGCCAGGTTTGTTCATATTGAACACGCGAATGGGTAATTTATGGTCGCGCGCCAGGGTAAAGGCTGCCAGGTCCATCACTTTCAGCTCTTTCTCCAGCACTTCTGAGTAGGTCAGTTGTTCGCACAGGGTTGCGGTTGGATCCTGTACCGGGTCGGCGGTGAATACGCCATCAACTTTAGTGGCTTTTAGCACCACGTCAGCTTCAATTTCGATACCGCGCAGGCATGCTGCGGAATCAGTGGTAAAGAACGGGTTACCCGTACCGGCGCTAAAAATCACGACGCGATTGTTGCGCAACAGGCTAATTGCCTCGGCCCAACTGTAGTTGTCGCAAACGCCGTTTAACGGGAACGCGGACATCAGACGCGCGTTCACATAGGCACGATGCAGGGCATCACGCATTGCCAGACCGTTCATTACCGTTGCCAGCATACCCATGTGATCGCCCACAACGCGGTTCATCCCCGCTTTCGCCAGGCCCGCCCCACGGAACAGGTTACCGCCACCAATGACCACGCCAACCTGAACACCCAGTTCAACCAGCTCTTTGATCTCCTGCGCCATACGGTCAAGGATGCTTGGATCAATACCGAAGCCTTCGGATCCCTGCAGCGCTTCACCGCTCAGCTTAAGCAGAATGCGTTTATAGACGGGTTTTGCATTGGTAGTCATGTTTCTTTCCTGAGACTCTCAATAATTAGACGGGGTTAATACTGGCGCTATGATACGTCGCCTGTCAGCGTAAACACTAGCGTGTTAGCTGATTTTCAGATGAAGGGCATAAAAAGAAGCCGCCCTCAGGCGGCTCCTTTTTAATAATTAAGACTGCTTAGACATAGCAGCAACTTCTGCTGCGAAGTCAGTCTCAACTTTCTCGATGCCTTCGCCCACTTCAAAGCGGATGAAGCCCGTTACGTCAGCATTGTGCTCTTTCAGCAGCTGACCAACGGTTTTGCTCGGATCCATAACGAAAGGCTGACCAGTCAGAGAGACTTCGCCGGTGAATTTCTTCATGCGGCCTTCAACCATTTTCTCAGCGATCTCTTTCGGTTTACCAGACTGCATCGCGATGTCCAGTTGAACCTGGTACTCTTTTTCTACTACTTCAGCAGAAACGTCTTCCGGTTTAACGAATTCAGGCTTGCTTGCTGCAACATGCATTGCCAGTTGTTTAACCAGCTCTTCGTCAGCGCCAGTAGCGGCAACCAGAACACCAATGCGTGCGCCGTGCAGGTAGCTGCCCAGTACGTCGCCTTCCAGAGAAGCAACGCGACGGATGTTGATGTTCTCGCCGATTTTAGCAACCAACGCTACACGCTCTTCTTCGAACTGTGCTTTCAGCACTTCAACATCAGTGATTTTGCCAGCAACAGCAGCGTCCAGTACTTTGTTAGCAAATGCCTGGAAACCACCATCTTTTGCTACGAAGTCAGTCTGGCAGTTAACTTCCAGAATGATACCGTAGTTGCCGTCGATTTTGGTGATGATCACGCCGTCAGCAGCAACGTTGCCTGCTTTTTTCGCCGCTTTGATCGCACCAGATTTACGCATGTTTTCGATAGCCAGCTCGATGTCGCCGTTGGCTTCAGTCAGCGCTTTTTTGCAGTCCATCATGCCCGCGCCAGTACGCTCACGCAGCTCTTTTACCAGGGATGCGGTAATTTCAGCCATTCTAAAATCCTCGGAAGATTTGATCTGCCTGGTTATATCGACCAAACAGCCTTAAAAGTGAAAAAGGGGGCCATAGACAGGCCCCCTAACCAAACTCGGTACTACCTGCTCAATAAGGGGCTCAGAGAGCGTGCCTTATTACTCAGCTTCTACGAAGCTTTCTTCCGCCTGAGTAGCCAGATCCTGAGAACGGCCTTCACGAACGGTAGCAGCAACGGCATTCAGATACAGGCTAACTGCACGGATTGCGTCATCGTTACCCGGGATAACGAAGTCAACGCCGTCCGGATCAGAGTTGGTATCAACGATAGCAAATACCGGGATACCCAGGTTGTTTGCTTCTTTGATTGCGATGTGCTCGTGGTCAGCGTCGATAACGAACAGAGCGTCCGGCAGACCGCCCATATCTTTGATACCGCCCAGGCTGTTTTCCAGCTTGTCCAGCTCACGAGTGCGCATCAGCGCTTCTTTCTTGGTCAGCTTCTCGAAGGTACCATCCTGAGACTGAGTTTCCAGGTCTTTCAGACGTTTGATGGACTGACGAACAGTTTTCCAGTTAGTCAGCATACCGCCCAACCAGCGATGGTTCACGAAGAACTGGTCGCAGTTCAGAGCAGCGTCTTTCACCGCTTCGCTTGCAGCGCGCTTAGTACCAACGAACAGAATTTTGCCTTTACGAGAAGCAATTTTGTTCAGCTCAGCCAGAGCTTCGTTGAACATCGGTACAGTTTTCTCAAGGTTGATGATGTGAACTTTGTTACGCGCACCGAAGATGAAAGGCTTCATTTTCGGGTTCCAGTAACGGGTCTGGTGACCGAAGTGAACACCAGCCTTGAGCATGTCGCGCATGGAAACAGTTGCCATGTTTAAAACCTCTATATAAAAGTTGGGGTTATGCCTCCACGTATCCCATATCACCGACCCCGAAGGGCACCCCGGAATATGTGCCGATACGTGTGTGTTATTACACAAAGTGAGATTTGTCGCTTCTGTCCCAAAACAGGAACGGAAGTCCGGCGCGCTTTATACCATAAAACCCTGCCAGACACCAATAGTTGTTGGCATTGCCTGTCGTTAATGATTCTCAATTTGGCACAAGGCGCGCCAGACTGTTACCATTGACAGCACTTATCCTGGTATAGTCGAAAAATTCGACACTGTTGGACACACTCCATGGCTATCTCAATTAAAACACCTGAAGAAATCGAAAAAATGCGCGTCGCGGGTCGCCTCGCCGCCGAAGTACTGGAAATGATCGAACCCTATATCAAACCAGGCGTTAGCACTGGCGAGCTGGATCGTATCTGCAATGATTATATTGTTAATGAGCAGCATGCGGTTTCCGCTTGCCTCGGTTATCACGGCTTCCCGAAATCCGTCTGCATCTCTATTAATGAAGTGGTGTGTCACGGCATTCCGGACGATGAAAAACTGCTGAAAGATGGCGATGTAGTCAATATCGATGTCACTGTCATTAAAGACGATTATCACGGCGACACCTCAAAAATGTTTATCGTCGGCAAACCCACGATCCTGGGTGAGCGCCTGTGCCGCGTCACACAACAGAGCCTCTACCTGGCGTTACGGATGGTGAAACCGGGGATTCGCCTGCGTACCCTCGGTGCTGCAATCCAGAAATATGTTGAGGGTGAAGGCTTTTCCGTAGTGCGTGAATATTGCGGTCACGGCATTGGTCGTGGTTTCCACGAAGAGCCGCAGGTGCTGCACTATGATGCAGATGATGGCGGTGTCGTACTGCAGCCGGGTATGACCTTTACCATTGAGCCGATGGTCAACGCAGGGGATTACCGCATCCGCACCATGAAAGATGGCTGGACGGTAAAAACCAAAGATCGCAGCCTGTCAGCGCAATATGAGCACACTATTGTAGTGACAGAAACCGGCTGTGAAATCCTGACACTGCGTAAAGACGATACCATCGAAGCAGTGCTCACTGCTGCCTAATCAGTTCTCAAAACGGTCCGCTTTGCGGATCGTTTTTTATCTTTTCCGCCCTCACGTCATACATATAAAGAACTTTTCATTTTCTCCCTTCTCTTTTAATTTGTTTTTTATGCGTCCGCACAGCAAATGGGTGGCTAATAATGAGCAATACAATTTCAGAACATTTCGTCAATACCATTAAACCCACCCTTCCCGGTCAGCCTGAATACCCAGGCGTCTGGCCGCAAGAAGCGCTGACCTGCGCCAGCATCAAAGAGCGTATCGATACCTTTCAGCAGTGGCTGGGACACGTCTTTGACGCAGGGATCTCTGCCGAGCAGCTTATTGAAGCACGTACTGAATTTATCGATCAGCTCCTGCAACGCCTGTGGCTGGAGTATGGTTTTGGTGAGGCGAGCGATACTGCGCTGGTTGCGGTGGGAGGCTATGGGCGCGGCGAACTCCATCCGCTCTCTGATATTGATCTGCTGATCCTTAGCCGGATCCGGCTTGCCGAAGAGCAGTCGCAGAAAATTGGCGAGCTGTTGACACTCCTGTGGGATTTAAAGCTGGAAGTGGGCCACAGCGTGCGCACACTAGAGGAGTGTTTGCTGGAGGGGCTTTCGGATTTAACCGTAGCCACCAACCTTATCGAATCGCGCCTGCTGATTGGTGATGTTGCGTTATTTCTGGAGCTGCAAAAACATATCTTTAGAGACGATTTCTGGCCTTCGGAAACCTTTTTCCCGGCAAAAGTGGCGGAACAAAATGAGCGCCACCTGCGTTATCACGGCACCAGCTATAATCTGGAACCCGATATCAAAAGCAGCCCCGGCGGGCTGCGCGATATTCACACGCTACAGTGGGTTGCCCGTCGACACTTTGGCGCAACGTCGCTGGATGAGATGGTCGGTTTCGGTTTTCTTACCGAAGCAGAACGTAATGAGCTAAATGAGTGTTTGCATCTACTGTGGCGTATCCGTTTCGCGCTACACCTTGAGCTTAACCGTTACGACAATCGCCTGCTGTTCGACCGGCAGTTGAGCGTCGCCCAGCGCCTGAATTATGTTGGTGAAGGCAATCAGCCGGTTGAGCATATGATGAAGGATTTCTATCGTGTGACCCGCCGCGTTGCTGAACTGAATCAGATGCTGCTTCAGCTCTTTGATGAGGCGATTCTGGCGCTGACCACCGATGAAAAACCGCGGCCACTGGATGATGAATTCCAGCTGCGCGGCACGCTTATTGACCTGCGTGATGAACGGCTGTTTATCCGCGAACCGCAGGCAATTTTGCGCATGTTTTATATCATGGTGCGCAATAGCAATATTACCGGGATCTACTCCACCACCCTGCGCCACTTACGTCATGCCCGTCGCCATCTGACGCAGCCGCTGTGCTATATCCCCGAAGCGCGGTCGATCTTCCTCAGCATGTTGCGCCACCCAGGAGCCGTCAGCCGTGGGCTACTCCCCATGCATCGCCATAGCGTGCTGTGGGCCTATATGCCCCAGTGGTCGCATATTGTCGGTCAGATGCAGTTTGATCTGTTCCATGCTTACACCGTGGATGAACATACCATTCGTGTCTTACTGAAGCTGGAAAGCTTCTCTCAGGAAGAGACGCGTAACAAGCATCCGCTGTGCGTGGAGCTCTGGCCACGGCTGACCCATCCAGAACTTATTCTGATTGCGGCCCTGTTTCATGACATTGCTAAAGGGCGCGGTGGCGATCACTCGGTGCTAGGGGCACAGGATGTGTTGAAATTTGCAGAGCTGCATGGGTTGAACTCCCGTGAAACACAGCTTGTTGCCTGGCTGGTGCGCCATCATCTGCTCATGTCCGTTACCGCACAGCGCCGCGATATTCAGGACCCCGAGGTAATTAAACAGTTTGCGGAAGAAGTGCAAACGGAAAACCGCCTGCGCTTCCTGATCTGTCTGACCGTTGCAGATATTTGCGCCACCAATGAAACGCTGTGGAATAGCTGGAAACAGAGCCTGTTGCGCGAACTCTATTTCGCTACCGAGAAGCAGTTACGCCGGGGTATGCAAAGTATGCCGGATATGCGTGAGCGTGTGCGGCACCACCAGTTGCAGGCGCTGGCGCTGTTGCGCATGGATAATATTGATGAGGAACAGCTTCATCAGATCTGGGCACGCTGTCGCGCCAACTATTTTGTGCGCCATAACCCTAATCAACTTGCCTGGCACGCGCGCCATTTATTGCAGCACGATTTGAGCTCGCCGTTGATTTTACTCAGCCCGCAAGCAACACGCGGAGGGACGGAAATATTTATCTGGAGCCCGGATCGCCCCTACCTCTTCGCCGCCGTCTGCGCCGAGCTGGATCGCCGCAATCTCAGTGTTCATGATGCACAAATTTTTACCACGCGCGATGGCATGGCGATGGATACCTTTATCGTGCTGGAACCGGACGGCAGCCCGCTTTCACCGGATCGTCACGAGGCCATCTGCTTCGGACTGAAGCAGGCGATTACCCAGCATAGCTGGCAACCCCCCCAGCCACGTCGCCAGCCCGCCAAGTTGCGGCATTTTACCGTCGATACCGAGGTGAATTTTTTGCCTACTCACACCGACAGAAAATCGTTTCTGGAGCTGATTGCGCTGGATCAGCCAGGGCTGCTGGCTCGGGTCGGCCAGGTTTTTGCCGACCTTGGAATTTCGCTGCATGGCGCAAGAATTTCAACCATTGGCGAGCGAGTAGAAGATTTATTCATAATCGCGACGGCGGACCGACGTGGTCTTAATAATGTGCTGCAAAAGGAAGTGCAACAACGGTTGACAGAGGCACTCAATCCAAACGATAAAGAGTGATGATTTTTTTACACAGATGGAAAGAGTTAAACAATGCAGCAATTACAGAACGTTATTGAAGCCGCTTTTGAGCGTCGCACAGAGATTACCCCGGCAAATGTGGATACCGTTACCCGTGAAGCGGTAAATCAGGTTATTTCGCTGCTCGATTCCGGCGCGCTTCGCGTCGCAGAGAAGATCGACGGCCAGTGGGTCACTCATCAGTGGCTGAAGAAGGCAGTTCTGCTCTCTTTCCGCATTAACGATAATCAGGTTATCGACGGTGCTGAAAGTCGTTTCTTCGATAAAGTGCCAATGAAATTTGCTGATTATGACCAGGCCCGTTTCCAGAAAGAGGGTTTCCGCGTCGTGCCGCCTGCAGCAGTACGTCAGGGGGCGTTTATCGCCCGTAATACCGTACTGATGCCCTCTTACGTGAATATTGGCGCTTATGTTGACGAAGGTTCGATGGTCGATACCTGGGCTACCGTCGGCTCCTGTGCGCAAATTGGTAAAAACGTTCATCTCTCTGGCGGCGTAGGTATTGGCGGCGTTCTGGAGCCGTTACAGGCAAACCCGACTATTATTGAAGATAATTGCTTTATCGGAGCGCGTTCCGAAGTGGTGGAAGGTGTTATCGTTGAAGAGGGCTCTGTTATCTCAATGGGCGTCTATATTGGGCAGAGCACACGTATTTATGACCGTGAGACAGGCGAAATTCACTATGGTCGCGTGCCGGCAGGCTCGGTGGTGGTTTCCGGTAACTTACCATCAAAAGATGGCAAATACAGTCTCTATTGCGCCGTTATCGTGAAGAAAGTGGACGCGAAAACGCGGGGTAAAGTCGGTATCAACGAACTGCTGCGCACCATCGATTAATTATTATTCCCTCTCCTCAAAGGGGAGAGGGAATAAATGTAGTGTTCTACCCCACCGTTTTTATATAAGCATGTGGCGAAAATAGATTTTTTCGTTAATTATTCATAGGTTATGTTGAGCTTAAGGGTACAGCTATGTACGATAATTTAAAAAGTTTAGGCATCACCAACCCCGATGAAATTGATCGTTATAGCCTCCGTCAGGAAGCGAACAACGATATCCTTAAAATCTATTTCCAGAAGGATAAAGGCGAGTTTTTTGCTAAAAGCGTCAAATTTAAATACCCGCGCCAGCGTAAAACGGTTGTCGCTGACGGTGTAGGCCAGGGCTATAAAGAGGTGCAGGAGATTAGCCCGAATCTGCGCTACGTCATTGATGAACTCGATCAGCTTTGCCAACGCGATCGTTCTGAAGTGGATCTGAAACGTAAGATCCTTGACGATCTGCGTCATCTTGAAAGTGTTGTCACCAATAAAATCAATGAGATCGAAGCCGATCTGGAAAAGTTAACTCGTGGTAAGTAATTGTTCTGCTGCCGGGTAATGCTTCGCTTACCCGGCATTAAAATTACCGTTGTTCGTCTAACTGCAACGCCACATACAGTAACAACCGATCATCAAAGTTCCCTAAATCCAGCCCCGTCAGTTCAGAGATACGGTTCAGGCGATACTCCAGCGTATTGCGGTGAATAAACAGAGCCTTAGATGTAGCCAGCGGCTGCACGTTATGGCGAAACCACGCTGTCAGAGTGCGACGTAGCAAGCCGTTATTATCCATCGCTTTTAAACGTGACAGCGGCCGTGCCAGTTCGTTTGCCTGCCACCCTCCGCGTAAACTATCGAGCAGCACCGGCAGCATCAAATCCTGATAAAAATAGCTGCGATTTTCCGGCATACGCTGTTTACCTACCATCATGGTGGTACGCGCCGTACGATAGGAGCGGGCGATACTGCCAGGCCCCGTGAAGTAGTTGCCAAGCGCGACGCGAAAACGCAACTGCCCGTTCTCTTTCATGCGGGTGATCAATTGCTCCACCCGCTTGCGGTGGTCTTCCGCATCCCAACGCCCGAACTGATTGAGCGCGGGTTTAAGCACCACCATTTCGGTTAATGAAACGATGGCAATAAGATTATTACGCTCTGGGGTAGTTAGTGCGTTTTGTAATTGCTGTAGCTCAGCCATAGCACTGTCTACGCCCAGCTGGCCGCTATCAACTTCGACGACAGCGACCACCCGGGGTTGGTTTAAATCGATACCGAGCCGCTGCGCCCATTCGGTCAACGCAGGCGTATGTTCTTCCGCCTGGATCAGGTTCATCACCAGCTCTTCCCGCAGGCGGCTATCCTGAGCCAGCAGATGCATCAGCCGCGATTGCTCCAGCATCATTTCGGCGGTCATACAAACTAGCTCACCGTATTTGCGCAATGTTTCCGGTTCGCCAGTCAGACCAATAACGCCGACGATCTCCCCTTCCAGGCGTAGTGGTAAGTTGATCCCCTGACGCACGCCATGTAAGTGGCGAGCAACCGCATCGTCAATGTCAACAACTCTCCCCTGGGAGAGAACTAACAGCGCGCCTTCGTGCAATTCACCAATTCGTTCACGATCTCCACTACCGATAATGCGCCCGCGTGCATCCATTACGTTAATGTTTGTATCGATAATACGCATCGTGCGCGCCACGATATCCTGAGCCATTTTAGTATCAAGATGCCAGCCAGCCATATAACCCTCCCGTGAGCAGAGCCCAAGCATATGAGAGAAAAGGAGGGCGCGCACTGTGCATATGCACAAAGCAGCAATCAGATGTGTGGAGTTGTGGAAAGCTTCACAAAACAGCAGAAAAGGCCTCTTCCCCGCGATCGGGGAAGAGGTTTTGACAGGTTACTGCATCAGCAGATAGATAGAGGTATCACCGCGCTGAATGTTCAGCGCCAGCACAGAAGGTTTGCTGTCGAGGATTTTACGCAGCTCAGCGATATTTTTCACCGGCTGCTGATTCGCTCCCTTGATCACATCACCTTTTTTCAGGCCGATGGCTGCCGCTGGCGTATTGGGTTTCACCGCGTTAACCACCACACCGCCGTCTTTACCCTGGTTGCTCATCTCAGCACCTTCAATACCGTTAAAGATAGTGCTCGAATCGACCTGGTTCTGGCTGCTCTGTTGTAACTCCAGCGTAATATTCACTGGCTTACCGTCGCGCAGCAGACCCAACGAGACTTTGCTACCGATAGGCATCGAACCGACTTCCGCGCGCAGCGCTGCAAAGCTGCTGATTGGCTTACCATTCAGCGAAGTAATCACATCCCCTGCTTTCACACCCGCTTTCGCGGCGGCAGAGTTCGGCATCACCTGGCTAACAAACGCGCCGCGTTGGGCATCGACTTTCATCGCTTTCGCCAGTTCAGAGTTCAGTTCGGTGCCAAGAATACCCAGCTCGCCGCGGCGTACCTGGCCAAACTCCACCATCTGCGCTGTAAGGTTTTTCACCATATTGCTTGGAATCGCGAAGCCGATACCGATATTGCCACCGTCGGGAGCAAGGATCGCAGTATTGATACCGATTAGCTCACCATTCAGGTTTACTAACGCGCCACCAGAGTTACCGCGGTTAATCGCCGCATCGGTCTGGATAAAGTTTTCATAATTTTCCGCATTCAGACCACTGCGGCCCAGCGCGGAAACAATACCGGAGGTCACGGTTTCACCCAGACCAAACGGGTTACCAATGGCGACGGTATAGTCGCCTACCCGCAGGGCATCAGAATCAGCCAGCTTAATGGCAGTAAGATTTTTGGGATCCTGAATCTGGATTAACGCAATATCGGAACGTGGATCTTTGCCAACAACTTTGGCATCGAATTTACGCCCGTCGCTTAACTGCACTTTAATAAGGCTCGCATTATCAACCACATGGTTATTCGTCACCACATAGCCTTTTGCAGCGTCAATAATCACGCCAGACCCCAGCGCCATAAATTTCTGCTGCTGACCACCGCCCTGACCGCCCTGGCAGAATGGCGAGCTCTGGAACGGAGAACCGTCCTGGCAGAACGGTGAATTATCACCAAAGAATTGTTGGAAATTGCGCGGCATACGCGGCGTATTCACCGTCGTGCTGCCCTCGACATTAATGCTCACTACCGACGGCATAACTTTTTCCAGCATCGGTGCGAGGCTAGGCATTTGCTGCGACGTTACAGCTGAAGAGGCTGTTTCCGCCGCCGTAGCCGAAAGAGGGGACAGCGCAAAACTTAAACTCAGAGCTAATACGCTCATTGCTAACGTGGTTTTTTTCATCTCTCTCAATCTCATTACCGATTAATACAAAAATGCTGTGTATGTGTCACTCAGAGTCGATTTATAGCCTGAAGTTCCGGGGTAATGTTTCCTGAAAAAGTAAAAAAATATTGTCGTTCTTTACAATTCGCAGCGGCGTTATTCCACTGCCATCAAACGACGATATTCATCCCATGAATAAAGGTCGGTCATACCGCTGATATAATCCTGAATTAATCGACAACGATGATAATACTCCAGCACTGGATACTCCGCCGCGTTAGGGGATAATTTACTGACCGCCTCAACATAGGCTAACCGATGACGCGTCGAGAGCTTATGAAACAAGCGCGATGCAATAGGAAACCTGCTCAGGCGCTCTTTTTCCACCAGTTCAGTAAAATCCGCCAGCGATAATTGTAGTAACGGGCGGTAAATTTCCAGCAACCCGCTAATTACGCGATAGCCCTGTAATTCTAGCTGCTCGACATCCGGATGGCTGAATACATGCTTAATGGCGACGTTTTTATATAATTCAAGGAGCTGGCTAAAATCACTCTCATCTTCCAGCAGCGCATGGTTAAATTCACCGCTGAAGATCTGCGGTAAGTTATCAATAAAGCGCTGTGCTGCGTAAGGCACTAGTTTATTAAGCGTGTTGACCCGCAAATACATAAAGAACTGGTCTTCAGTACTTCGGCGCATAGAATTCACACGCGATTTTTCCCATGCATTTTCGACCACTTGCGCAAAGAGCGATCCTTTTTCATGGTCGCCCCAGGCATCATAAAGATGCTGATAAAGTTGCTCGACGGTAAAAATACGTTTCTCAACCGCATCTTCCAGGTCGGCGACGCAATAAGAGATATCATCGGCCGCCTCCATAATCCATGTCAGAGGAAAGCGACTGTAAGTATCAAGGTTTAATTCTTTACGTAGGCGCTCGACATAGGCCTCTTCAGAGAAGTAGTAGCCCGGCTTTTTCATTAAATAGCTATGTGTTTCGGGTGGTTTTCCTACCCACCATGCCGGTCGCGTGTATTTCAAAATACAGCCCACTTGCGCCCAGGTTAAATTCATTCGCATCAGAGTGTGCACCAGCCGAATGCCTTGCGCGTTACCTTCAAAATGGCTTAAATCATGGCGCACCTTTCTGCGTAGCGCATTCAGGCTCTCCTCCCCTTCACGCAGGCGCAGCGCAACCACTTCACACCGATCATCGGACAGCGGCTGGCTGATGGCATCTTCCGGCATCAGGCGCTGGCGGAACCAGTCATTGATTGCCGCCTCACCAAAATGACCAAAGGGTGGATTACCTATGTCGTGCATTAAACACGCCATCTCAACAATACTTTCAAACGGGCCGGTCAGCTCATCAAGCCCATAAGTTTCCAGCAGCTTAAGCTCTTTCAGACGCGTCAGGATCTCTTTAGCGATGTAGCGCCCGACCTGCTGAACCTCCATGGAATGCGTCAACCTTGTGCGCACGGCGGCATTGCGCTCCAGCGGAAAGACTTGCGTTTTTTGCTGCAAGCGACGAATCGCCGGTGAGTTAATAATACGTCCACGATCGCTTTCAAAAATACGCAGGATTTCACCTTCGGTTTTCGCGCCCTGCGGCGAACGGTAACGACGGTGCCAGTTAATTTTGTTACGAAAATCGATCTCAGCCATTTCCTCTCCAGCGCGATACGTCACGGGATATCATGCAATTGTGTATGCCATGATAGACTATGCCCTGAAAACGTAATGCTGTCTCATCACATTAGGAGTATCTCCATGAAAATCGGCATAATTGGAGCAATGGAAGAAGAAGTTTCGCTGCTGCGGGATAAAATTGAAAACCGTCAGACTCTGAACCTGGGCGGCAGCGAAATTTATACCGGCACCCTCAATGGTACAGAAGTCGTGTTACTGAAATCTGGCATCGGCAAGGTTGCCGCAGCGATGGGTGCAACGCTGCTGCTGGAGCGTTGCAAACCCGACGTGATTATCAACACGGGTTCTGCCGGCGGTCTGGCGCCAACGCTAAAAGTCGGTGATATCGTGGTTTCCGACGAAGCGCGTTACCACGACGCCGATGTTACCGCCTTTGGCTACGAAATCGGTCAGTTGCCGGGTTGCCCGGTCGGCTTTAAGGCCGATGAAAAACTGGTTGCCGCGGCAGAAGCATGCATTAATGAGCTGAACCTCCCTGCGGCGCGCGGCCTGATTGTCAGCGGCGATGCCTTTATCAATGGCTCTGTCAGCCTGGCGAAAATCCGCCATAACTTCCCGCAAGCGGTCGCTGTAGAGATGGAAGCAGCGGCTATCGCTCACGTCTGCCATAACTTCGGTGTACCTTTTGTTGTGGTACGCGCGATCTCCGACGTGGCGGATCAGCAATCTCACCTTAGCTTTGATGAGTTCCTGGCTGTGGCAGCGAAGCAATCCAGCCTGATGGTTGAAACCCTGGTGCAGAAACTGGCGCGTGGTTAAGGTCTTTTTCAGGACATGTTTTGCCCTGCTCATTGTGCTACCGGCGTGGCTTTGTGCTGCGCCGCGTGTGATATCACTCTCGCCATCCAACACGGAACTGGCTTTTGCCGCAGGGATTACGCCCGTTGCGGTAAGTAGCCATTCCGACTATCCACCCGCCGCGGCGAAAATTGAGCAGGTCGCCAACTGGCAAGGGATGAATCTGGAACGCATTATTGCGCTGAAACCTGATTTAGTGCTGGCCTGGCGCGGTGGTAACAGTGAACGCCAGGTTAACCAATTAACCCGGTTTGGTATTACGGTGTTATGGGTGGATGCAATAACTATCGAACAGGTCGCTGCAACGCTGCGCCAGCTCGCTCCCTATAGCCCACGGCCGCAGCAGGCTGAACAGGCGGCACAGCAGCTGCTTAGCCAGTACAACGCGCTAAAATCTCACTACCAAAATCAGCCGAAAAAACGCGTGTTTCTGCAATTTGGTACGCAACCGCTGTTTACCAGCGGAAAAGGTTCGATCCAACATCAGGTTCTGGAGCTGTGCGGTGGGGAGAATATCTTTGCCTCAAGCCCCGTCCCCTGGCCTCAGGTTAGCCGCGAGCAGGTGCTGGCTCGCCAACCGCAAGCGATTGTGGTCTCTGGCGAAGATAAAGATATTTCAAAAATCAATCAGTTCTGGCACAACCAGCTTAATGTGCCGATTATTTCTCTGCATGGCGACTGGTTTGAACGCGCGAGCCCGCGTATTATCCTCGCCGCTCAACAACTCTGTACTGCTCTGGCGCAGGTGAAATAAACGGGGAATTAACCATGCTCGTCTATTGGCTGGATATTATCGGCACGGCCGTGTTTGCCATCTCGGGTGTTCTGCTCGCGGGTAAGTTGCGCATGGATCCGTTCGGTGTACTGGTGCTGGGTGTGGTGACCGCCGTCGGCGGCGGTACTATCCGCGATATGGCGCTGGCACATGGGCCGGTATTCTGGGTAAAGGATCCGACAGATTTGGTGGTGGCCATGGTCACCTGCATGTTAACTATTTTGCTGGTGCGCCAGCCGCGCCGCCTGCCAAAGTGGATTCTACCGGTGCTGGATGCCGTTGGACTGGCAGTGTTTGTCGGCATTGGCGTCAATAAAGCATTTATCGCCGGTACCGGGCCGCTGGTTGCTATTTGCATGGGTGTGGTTACCGGCGTCGGCGGCGGAATTATCCGTGATGTGCTGGCTCGCGAGATCCCAATGATTTTACGCACCGAAATCTATGCTACCGCCTGTATCGTCGGCGGAATTGTCCATGCGACGGCGTTTTACACATTCGCTGTGCCGCTGGAAAGCGCCAGTATGATTGGGATGGTGGTCACGCTGTCTATTCGTCTGGCGGCGATCCGTTGGCATCTGAAGCTACCGACCTTTGCGCTGGATGAGACGGGGCGATAAGAAGCAGATTATTCAGGCTCGGCCAGCGTAAGGTTTTGTACGCTGGCCGGGTCGAAAAGGGGAATCAGGCTTAAATGCTGAATGAAGAGCCGCAACCACAGGTGCTGGTCGCATTCGGGTTTGTCACCACAAAGCGAGAACCCTCCAGCCCTTCGGTATAATCCACCGAACCGCCCACCAGATATTGCAGGCTCATAGGATCAACAACCAGGCCGACGCCCTGCTTCTCAATAGTCATATCACCATCGTTGATTTGATCGTCAAAGGTAAAGCCATACTGGAAGCCACTGCAACCACCACCGGTGATGTAAACGCGCAGCTTCAGATTTGGGTTATCTTCATCCGCGATCAGGCTTTTTACTTTGTTCGCTGCTGCGTCGGTAAACTGCAGCGGCAGCGCTACGTCATCACTCATGTCTTGCTCCCGTTGATACGACGATCTGGGCAAATATTAACCCGATCATTTTGGCTATTATCCAATACGCTACTAAATGGTTCAAGTATTCTCCCGTCGCGACGCATCATTACCCGCCGCTTCCTGCCTGGCAAGTGTTCGTGCCAGGATGGCGGAGTAAAGCGGCTTACCACCCAGAAACTGAGCCAGCAGTGTCGCACCAAGACAGGTGATAATCATTGGCAAAATTAGCTGATAATTGTCAGTCATTTCCAGAACCAGCACGATGCCTGTTAGCGGAGCCCGTACCGATGCCGCTAGTAATGCCCCCATCCCCGCAATGGCAAAGGTCGCCCCCTCCAGTTGATAATGGGGAAACAGAGCGGCGCTGGCGCTGCCAAAAGCCATTCCCAGCACCGTGCCTAATGCCAGCATAGGGGCGAAAATACCGCCCGGCGCACCGGAACAGAAACAGAGCAATGTGGTGATGACACGAACCACAAAGATCAGCAGCAGGATTTCAATCGCATAACGCCCACCCGCCGCTGCCGGGATCAGCGCAAAACCCCCGCCAGAAAATTCCGGTGCCAACAGACCTAACATACCGCAGAGACCGCCAATCACTGAGCCAATCAGTATCCATTTACCATTATGCCCACCATGCAGACGCATAAAGAGGTCTTGCGTACGTAGTACCAGCGCATTAAATAGCGGCCCGATACCACCAAAGACCATGCCCAGCACCAGATAGAGCCATAGCGTATTGAGTGGCGCATTACTCAGTTTGCCAATGTCGATAATCGCCGCTTCACCGTTAAACAGGCGAAAGACAATGCTCGACATAATCACGCCAGTAAAGACGGCCTTGATGGAGATAAGGTTATAGTGAAACTGCGAGCGCATCTCTTCAATAATAAACAAAATACCGGCCAGCGGCGCATTGAAAGCCGCAGAGAGCCCGGCAGCGGCGCCGGTAGCCAGCAATGTATGGCGAGCCTCGGCACTGCGCATGCCAAACAGATCCGCCACCATGCGCCCCACATTGCCGCCAATCTGTACTGTTGGCCCCTCACGACCAAGAACCATTCCGGCCCCCAGGGTGCCGATACCACCGAAGAATTTCACCGGCAGAACGCGCCACCAGCGTACCGGGCGTAGCTCTTCCAGCGCGCCTTCAATTTCCGGGATACCGGATCCCCCCGCCTCCGGCGCGAAGCAGCGCACCAGAAAATAACCGCACATGGCAAGCAATGCAGAACCAAGGAACGCCATGAACCACACCTGCCAGGCGGATGCGTCTGACTTTGCCAATACGTCAACGCGCGCGTTCATCACCGCACTTACCGCTTTATCAAAAGCGACAGCAACCAGCCCGGTAAGCGTGCCGACGACTGCTGCCATAATTAAAATCATCAGCGGAGTTTTATCGCGCAACAGCAGTTGACGCATGATATTCCGTCGGCGTCTTTTCTCGATTTGCTGCTGTTCAAATGACGGGGTTTCAGTTTGCATAGTCGTCTAATAAGTCATACAAATAAGCTATTGTAGCGAACCGTTTCCATTACGTCTCATTGAAAATCCCTGCAAAATATCCCCTTTCATTGGGCAAAACTTTCATAACATTCGCTTAATCACATAGAATGTCTGCTATTGAATTTTCCACGAACCAGGAATGACCAGCATGAGTAAGTCTGAAAACCTCTATAACGCAGCGCGCCAGCTTATCCCCGGCGGAGTGAACTCACCGGTACGCGCCTTTACTGGTGTAGGCGGTACGCCGCTGTTTATTGAACGGGCTGACGGAGCTTATTTGTACGATGCCGACGGCAAAGCCTATATCGATTATGTTGGTTCCTGGGGCCCGATGGTATTAGGGCACAATCATCCGGCTATCCGTAACGCGGTGATTGAGGCTGCCAGCCGTGGGCTGAGTTTTGGTGCGCCAACAGAGATGGAAGTCAAAATGGCGGAGCTGGTCACCGAACTGGTGCCGACCATGGATATGGTGCGCATGGTTAACTCTGGTACCGAAGCGACCATGAGCGCCATCCGCCTGGCTCGCGGCTTCACCGGTCGCGATAAAATTATCAAATTTGAAGGCTGCTACCATGGTCATGCAGACCATCTGCTGGTGAAGGCGGGCTCCGGTGCATTGACGCTGGGCCAACCCAACTCCCCTGGCGTGCCAGCCGATTTCGCCCGCCACACCCTGACTTGTACCTATAACGACCTCGACTCAGTGCGCGCGGCTTTCGAACAATATCCGCAGGATATTGCCTGTATTATCGTTGAGCCGGTAGCGGGCAATATGAACTGTGTCCCACCGCAACCCGAGTTCTTGCCCGGTCTTCGTGCACTGTGCGATGAGTTTGGCGCGTTACTGATTATCGATGAAGTGATGACTGGCTTTCGCGTAGCGCTGGCCGGTGCGCAGGCTTATTACGATGTGGTGCCTGATCTGACCTGTCTGGGCAAAATTATCGGTGGCGGGATGCCCGTTGGCGCATTCGGCGGCCGCCGCGATGTGATGGAAGCACTGGCTCCCACCGGGCCGGTTTATCAGGCGGGTACGCTCTCTGGCAACCCTATAGCCATGGCCGCAGGCTTCGCCTGTTTAACCGAAGTGGCACAACCGGGTGTGCATTCAACACTGGATGAACTGACTACGCGTCTGGCAGAAGGCTTGCTGGAAGCGGCGCAAGAAAACGGTATTCCACTGGTGGTTAATCATGTTGGCGGGATGTTTGGCCTGTTCTTTACCGATGCCGAAAGCGTGACCTGCTATCAGGATGTGGTCAAGTGCGATGTGGAACGCTTTAAGCGCTTCTTCCATTTGATGCTGGATGAGGGCGTCTACTTCGCGCCGTCGGCCTTTGAAGCGGGCTTTATGTCCGTGGCGCATAGCGAAGAGGATATTGCCAACACCATTGACGCCGCTCGCCGCGTATTTGCCCAGCTGTAAGCCTCACGCTACTCCTCTTCCCAGAGGGAAGAGGAGTAATTCCTAACGACTCTGCTTTCTCAGCAAATAGATAAAATACGGCGCGCCGATAAAGGTCGACAGCAACCCCGCCGGAATCTGATACGGAAACATCAACATCCGACCGCACCAGTCAGCGAATACCAGCAGTATCCCCCCTATCAGCGCAGAGATCACCAAATGCGGCATCGTGCGGCGAAAACCCATCATCCTTGCGATATGTGGCGCCATTAGCCCAATAAAACTGAGTGGACCGATAGTCATCGTTGCGGCGGCTGTCAGTGCGGCAGCTAACAACAATAGTGCGATGCGCGAGGATGTCAGCGCCATGCCCACCGCCCGCGCGGTATCACCGCCCAACGGCAGAATCATCAACCAACGGCGACACAGCGGCGTGAGTGCCAGCAGGATCACCATCACCACACCCGTGCGCAGCACCTGCTCGCCAGTCGCGTTATAAGTGGAACCCGCAATCCATGTCAGAATTTCCGCCATGCGCGGATCACCACTCGCCTGTAGCATCATTAACAACATGGTGAAAGCAGTGCTTAACGCCATACCCGCCAATAGCATGCGATGCGGAGAGAAACCACCGCGTCCGGCGGCAAGCATAATAATCAGCAACGTTGCCGCCGCACCGAGGCTCCCGGCAGGCATCAACCAGCCAAAGGCATTACCTGGGACGAAAAAGAGCATCAGCACCACGCCAAATGCCGCACCGGAGCTGATACCCAACACTTCCGGGCTAGCCATGGGGTTGCCCGTAAGTCGTTGAATAATACAACCCGCTACCGCCAGCATCACACCGGCGGTGAGCGCGGCTGCAATACGCGGCCAACGCCACCCCTGTAACGCTTCCAGCAGTTCGCCGCTGGCCCAGTGCCAGCCTTGCGCATCACGGCCAAAGGCCAGCGCCGCCCACACTGTCAGCAGCAGTAATACCAGACCGCCTAAGACAAACCACTGTAGATGCTGGCGCTCAACAGGAACATTATCACCCGCGTTCATCGCTGGCGCGCTCATGCTGCGTAAACGCGGCAACAGCCACAGCAACAGGGGTGCGCCAATTAACGCCGTAACGGAACCGGTTGAGACTTCCATCCACACCCGAGTGAGCCACCAGACAAGCTGATCGGAAAGCCAGAGAATCAACGCGCCAATCACTGGCGCCAGTATCAGGCGCGCCAGTAAGCGGCGCGCCCCGAGCATTTTTGCCAGTAGTGGCGCGAACAGGCCGATAAAGCCAATTATCCCGACCGCATTAACCAGCAGAGCACTCAGCACAATTGCCAGTGTCAGCGCCGCCAGACGTGCCAGGGAGAGCGCCAGACCGAGATTACGCGCAACGCCATCATCCAGCCCCATCAGGGTCAGCGGGCGCAACAGCAGCAGTGTTAAGACTGTACAACCGAGTAGCTGTGGCCATAACCGCTGCACGACGCTCCAGTCGGTTTGCGTCAGCGTTCCGGTGCTCCATAAAAACATGCTCTGTAACTGATCATGATGAAATAGCACCAGCAACTGGCTAATAGCGCCACAATAGAGACTGACCACCAACCCCGCGAGAATAAGCGTTACCGGTGATAAGCGTTTTCCCCAGGCGACGCCGAAAACCAACGCGCCCACCACACAGGCCCCTGCCAGCGCGGCGAATTGCGAGGCCATCACACCGGGGATCGCCCACAGCGTCGTGATAGTAATACCAAGTTGCGCACCGGTAGCGACGCCCAATGTTGTTGGTTCAGCAAGAGGATTACGCAGCACCTGCTGAAACAGTACACCGACCAGACCAAGCCCTGCCCCCACCAACAATGAAACCGTTAAGCGGGGCAACAAGCTGTAATGAAAGAGCATCTGATCGATAATATTGATATCGGGTGAGCGAAGCGCTTCTCCCCACTGCCCACGCGGCAAAGCGATATTCAGGTTATGCCAGGTTAGCCAGGCCGAGGCAATAAACAGCACCACCAATAGCAGCGCCGGAAAACGCGCAATGCGATGACTCATGCCCGGCTCCCCAGCGCGTTATCCAGTACGCGAGCAAAGTGCATTGCGGATAACGTCGCCCCATAGAACCAGACCGCCGGAACACGCTGGAAACGGCCCGCGCGTACAAACGGCATCGCCTGCCACAATGGTGTCGCCATCAGCCGCTGCATCGCTTGTTCGTTACCATGATCAAAGCAAAGTACGTCTGCATCTTTGTACTCGGCCAGCCGATCAATACCGACAGTAACGCTGCCCCAGAAAGTCGTCTCCCCATGCCAGGCATTGCGGATGCCGAACTCATCCAGCACCTCCTGAAACAGGCAATTCGGGCCAAAAACCAGCACATGGCGATCATCCAGAAGGGTAATCATCAGCAATGGACGATCGCCTCGCCGCGAAAAGTGCGGTTTTTTCTCAGCAATAAGGGCATCGAAGGCCGCAAGATGCTTTTTCGCCGCAGGTTCCAGATTAAGCAGTTGCGCCATCTCGTTTAGCGAATGCTTTGCCATAGCGAGTGGTTTTTTGCCGTCGCTGAAGGTAAAACCACGACCCGGCGCGATTCTCGCCAGTTTCTCATCGGAAGGGCCATACCCTGCCGACCAGACCAGAAACGAGGGTTTCATCTGTGTCAGTAGTTCCAGATTCGGCTCGGTACGCAGGCCGATATCAATTACCGATGCCGGGAGTGCTGGCTCATTTACCCATAGGTTGTAGTTGGGGACATCAGCAACGCCATAAGGGGTGATGCCCAGCGCCAGCAATAGTTCGACGGGAAGCCACTCCAGCGCAACGATACGTGAAGGATCAATCGTTGCCGCTTGCGCGTTGCGCATCTTCCACAACACGGGGGAGAGGGCCATAAGTGTCAATAAACGACGACGGCTGATTTGTACTAAGTTAGCCATCAGTAGACAAAACTCACCGGTGCGGCACCGGAAGGGTGCGGCAGAATGCCCATCGGAATGCCGTAGATTTGTTCCAGCGTGTCGGCACGCATCAGTACATCCGGCGTGCCTTCGGCGATCATTTCACCGCCGCGAAGGGCCACCAGGTAGTCACAATAGCGCGCCGCCATATTGATATCGTGCAAAACAGCTATAACGGTGAGCCCGCGCTGCTGGCTCAAGCGGTGCACCAGCGCTAAGACATCGACCTGGTGGGCGATATCCAGTGCAGAGGTGGGTTCGTCCAGTAGCAGACAGCGGCTATCCTGCGCCACCAGCATAGCAATCCATGCCCGCTGACGTTCGCCGCCTGAAAGGCTATCCACCAGCCGCTGCGCCAGTGGTTTTAGCCCAACCAGCGCAATAGCTTCTTCCACTTTTTCTCTGTCGGCTACGCCAAAACGACCCAGCGCACCGTGCCACGGATAACGACCAATCGCCACCAGTTCACGCACGGTCATCCCTTCGGCTGGCGGCAGTTGCTGTGGTAGATAGGCCACCTTGCGTGCAAAGGCTTTGCTGTTCCAGCTATCCAGCGGCTGACCGTCAAGAAGGATTTCCCCCTCTGAAGGCGGCTGGTGTCGCCCAAGCATTTTCAGCAAGGTAGATTTACCGGAGCCATTGTGGCCTATCAGGCCAGTGACTTTTCCCACCGGGAAGGTCAGAGAGAATGGGTGTAATAAGGTGCGTCCCGGCACTCGAAAGGTGACATCGGTCAGTTGAAAAGTGGTATCGGGAAGCGCTCTGTTTTCCTGCATAGTAGCCAACTTGTCTGAGGGCACGGCGAACCGTGCCCGAAGAGAGATTAGAAGCGGAAGGTTGCGGTCGCCACCACCTGACGCTCTGCGCCCCAGAAGCAGCCGTAGGCCTGGAAGCAACTGGACACATAGTCACGGTCAAGCAAGTTATTAACATTCAACGCAACACTGGAGCCGGCCATGCCCAGACGCGCCAGATCGTATTTAATAACTGCATCCATTACGGTCGCACTGCCCACTTTAAATGAGTTATCAGGCGCACCGTAGCTGGAACCAATAAAGCGACCGCCAGTACCCAGCGTCAGGCCAGATAGCGGGCCAGCATTAAAGGTATAATCGCCCCACAGAGAACCCATATTGCGTGGAACCTGCTCGACATGATTTCCTTTCAGGTTGGTATCTTTGGTGTATTCAGCATCAATATAGGTATAAGAAGCTGTTACATTGATATTGGCATTAACGGCGGCTTTAGCTTCCAGCTCAACACCACGGGAACGTACTTCTCCTGACGGAACCTGCAGAGTGGTGTTATTTGGATCGGTAGTTAGCGTGTTGGTCTTCGTTAATTGATATACCGCGCCACTAAGTACGATCGGCATATCTTTCGGTACATAGCGAATACCCGCTTCGTACTGTTCGCCTTTTGAAGGGGCGAAAGCCATACGCGGCGTACTATACAGGTCAAACGCGTTAGGTTCGAAAGACTGGCTATAGCTGACATACGGCGCAACGCCGTTGTCAAACAAGTAGTTGATCCCGCCGCGCCAGGTGAACTGATGATCATTTCGTTCAATAGATCCACCATCAGCACGTACTGTCGTTTTCTGATTTGACCAGTCATACCGACCGCCGAGGGTGAAGACCCATTTATCCCATTCAGCCTGGTTTTGAGCATAAATACCGGTCTGTTTCGTTTCGTTCAACTGATACGGAACAGCACTACCAAAATCGAAGTACTCAGGCTTTGGCGAATCATACAGGTCGATAGATGGCGCTGAACCGAAGGCTGCATTGATGTCGTTACGCATACGCATATAATCAACACCGGTTAACAGCGTGTGGTTGACCGCTCCCGTCGCAAATTTGCTTTGTAGTTGGGTATCTACACTGAAATTCTGCAAACGTTCGTTATCGACTACAGTTCCACGATTAAGAGTGTGTCCATCTGCCGCAATCCCCGTGCCGTAGACGCTCTGCTGCGCAGTTTTCATTTCGGCAAAGCGCAAGTTCTGACGTAGGGTAAAAGTATCGTCAAACCCATGTTCAAAGCTGTAACCAACCATTTTCTGGTTACGGGAATAGGAGTTGTTTTTTGCGCCTTCATTGAAATCCGTACCAATCCGTGAACCATTCGGCAGCGGCTCAACGGTTCCCTCTTTTGGTAACCAGCCGTAATAACCTGTTTGAGGTTCGTTCTGGAAATAAGAAAGGAACGTAAAATTGGTTTTGTCGTCAGGACGCCAGCTAAAAGATGGAGCTATAGCATAACGTTTTTGTTTTGCATCGACCTGCTGTTGATCATTCGAACGCGCAACACCTGTTAAGCGATAAGAGAACTCACCGCTATCATCCAGGGCATCACTAAAGTCGAAACCTGTCTGGTACAGGTTATCGCTACCCATTTTGAACTGAACTTCATGTAGCGGGGCGTCGGTCGGGCGTTTGCTCACCATAGAGATAATACCTCCAGGGTTGCTCTTACCATACAGAACGGAGGTTGGCCCGCGCATGAGTTCGACGCGCTCAAGCATATAGGGATCGATTACCGCATCATTGTAAAAGTTGCCCTGCAATTTTAGGCCGTCCAGATAATTGTTCTGGCTCAAACCAACTGAGGTAAAACCACGAATACTAACAAAGTCATAGGTATTCGATGCGCCGCGATTACTCACCACGACGCCAGGCGTGTAGCCTAAGGCCTCTTTTACCGAAGCGGGTTGGCGAATTTGCATCTCCTCACTCGTCACCACTGAAATCGACTGCGGCGTTTTTTCAATGGGGGTATCGGTTTTGGTTGCCGTTGCGGAGTGTTTTGCCGCAATGGTCGCCGCCGGACCCCATGCACTCTCCTGCGGAGCAGCTGTGGTAACGGTGATGGTTTCTTCGGTCTGGTTTGTTGCAGCCTGTGCGTGAATGGACATACCGCTAACGGCGGTAGCAACTACAATTGCGACTTTACGCAGCGTAGTATTCACTGGCTGAGCAGGAGTTGGACGTGCCATTATTTTTTCTCTGAATCAATGAGTGAACGAAAAAGTAAACGAGAATGATTATTATGTCAGCAATAATATGCGAAGCATTGTACGTATAGCAAGCTGTAAGCCGACTGAGGAATGCTGAGGGTTTAAGAAACGACCAGATGAAATGAAGGTGGTTAACGAGTAATTATCAGGTGATTAACACTCGGTTACGCAAATGTTTTGGTATTGCCAAAACAAACCCCCGGTAAGAATAACCGGGGGTTAGAGGTTTAGTTACTACCGAACATATCTTTAATCCAGCCCGCTACACCATCGCTTTTCTCTTCTTGCTGCGGCTGCTGCGCGGGTTGTTGTTGCGGCTGTTGTGGTTGCGCCGACTGATCAAATGGATTGCCTGATTGCGGCTGCATTTGATTTTGTTGGCATAGCGCATCCGGATTGCTGGTCCAGACCGGCAGCGAACGCACACCGCCGCCGCCGCAGATAAAGTTGCCCATATCATCAACCCCCAGCGTAGAGATATCTTCCGGCGGCGTCAGATCCAGCGGGAACGGCGACTGATTTGCCAGGTAGCGCTGATAGATAGCCATCGCTCCACTGGCACCATACAGTTTGGTCGGCTGGTTATTATCGCGGCCTACCCAGGTAATGGTCACTTCACGGCCATCGATACCGGCAAACCAGGTATCAACGTTATTGTTAGTGGTGCCGGTTTTACCCGCCAGATGCAAGCCTGGGTATTTCGCCCCTAACTGACGACCGGTACCCCGCTGGATAACCTGCTGCATAGTCCACAGCGTCAAATAAGCCGCCTGCGCCGGAACGGCACGCTCGGCCTGCGGGAAGCTCTGATAGAGCACAGAACCATCTTCAGCAATCACCGAACGCAGTGCGGAAAGCGGCGCGCGATTACCGCCGCTGGCAATCGTCTGGAAAGCTTGCGCCACTTCAATCGGCGTCAGGTTCAGCGCCCCCAGTAGCATTGACGGCATGCCGGTAAGCTGGTTTTTCGGTGCGCCGAGTTTCTCCCAGGTTTCTGTGACTGCCGGCAAGCCAACCGACATACCAAGGTTTACTGTCGGCACGTTCATAGAACGCGTTAATGCATCAACCAGCATCACCTGACCACTAAAACGGCGGTCATCATTCTGCGGCGACCATACCTGTCCATTAGAGAGACGCAGAGAAATAGGCGCATCCGCAATCCAGGTGTTAAGTCGATATTGATTAGGCTGACTCAGTGCCGTCAGATAGGTTGCCGGTTTTGCCAGCGAACCAATGGAACGGCGCGCCTGCATCGCACGGTTATAGCCCGCGAATTGCGGATTTGCACCGCCAACCATTGCACGCACCTCACCGCTAAAGCGATCAACCACCACCATCGCGGTTTCCAGATCGGTGAGCTTACGCTGTTTAATCAGCGCCGGAATCCCTTCCACTGCCGCTTTTTCTGCCGCGTCCTGCGCAACGGAATCGAAAGTCGTAAAGATCTTCACGCCAGAGAGATCTTTGACTTTATCACCCAGCTTCGCCTGTAGCTCCTGGCGAACCATCTGCATAAAGGCTGGTTGTGGTGAAATCACCCCGCCGCGCGGCTGGACACCCAGCGGACGAGCGCTGAGCATCTCATACAGTTCCTGGTCGATCACCTGCTGCTGCTGCAACAGGCGCAGCACCAGATTACGCCGCTCCAGTGCCAGTTTTGGATTACGCCATGGGTTGTAGATAGACGCCCCTTTCACCATACCAACCAGCAGCGCCTGCTGATCGAGGCTCAGCTCTTCTACCGGACGACCGAAGTAGTAAAGACTCGCCAACGGGAAACCGCGAATCTCATTGTCACCACTCTGACCGAGATAGACCTCATTCATGTACAGTTCAAGAATACGATCCTTGCTGTAGCGGGCGTCCATAATCAGCGCCATATAGGCTTCGTTCGCCTTACGCCAGTAGGAACGCTCGCTGCTCAGAAAGAGGTTTTTCACTAACTGTTGCGTTAGCGTACTCGCCCCCTGCACGGTGCGCCCGGCAGTGAGGTTTGCCAGTACCGCACGGCCAATAGAGTAGAAGCTAATACCATCATGCTCGTAAAAATGGCGATCCTCAGTTGCTAATAACGTATCAACCAACAGATCCGGGAAGCCGTTACGCGGGACGAACAGACGTTGTTCACCGTTTGGTGAAGAGAGCATGGTTATCAAGCGTGGATCGAGGCGGAAGAAACCGAACTGGCGGTCGTTATCCATATTTTCAATGGTTTCCAGCCGATCGCCATTAAAGGTCAGCCGCGCGCGTACCTGCCCCTCTTTGCTATCCGGGAAATCAAACGGGCGGCGGATCATCTCAATGGTTTTTGCCTGCACAGTAAATTCACCGGGACGCGTCATCTTCGTCACCTGACGGTACTGTGTCGCCTCCAGCAACTTCACCATCTCATTTTTACTGATCGCCATGTCCGGCTCGAGATTGACCATGCGCCCATAAACCGCTGCAGGCAATTGCCAGACTTTACCGTCGATACGACTGCGGATCTTCTGATCCAGATAGACGCCATAAACGGCGCACAGGATGGCTAAGACAATAAAAATTTTTAACAGCAGCCAGAACCAACCGCGCTTACCACGGGGCTTCCTGCCTCTGCCTTTGCTTTTTTTCGGCATCGGTTCCTCGTCATCATCTTCATAATCGTCATACTCCTCTTGCTGGAGACGACGACTGATTTTCTCTTTTGCCGGACGCGCTGGTCTGCCTTTGCGTCCAATTGGCTCGCGGTCATTCCCCGCCATGCTTCACTCTCCGCAACGTTCAGGCGCAAGGGCCTGATTTTCAGCTCTTCTGCATGCAGGCAGAAGAAGAAATCTCTCAATTTTAACCTTTGCCGCTTACTGGCTCAGGAATATTTTTTGGTGCGCCGTGTGGGTGCTGTATTAGCCGGATCGTCCGGCCAGACATGTTTCGGGTAGCGCCCTTTCATCTCTTTTTGCACTTCACGATATGTACCCGCCCAAAAGGCGGATAAATCGCGGGTAATTTGCAAAGGCCGCTGCGCCGGGGAGAGCAGCTCCAGCACCAACGCCACACGCCCCTGAGCAATAGTTGGCGTATTGGCTTCGCCAAACATCTCCTGCATACGCACCGCCAGCGCCGGTGGGTTATCTTCATGATAACGGATAGCAATCCGGCTTCCCGTCGGCACAGTGTAATGCCCAGGTAGCTCACTATCCAGCCGTTGACGTAACGACCAGGGCAGAAGGTTAAGTAATGCCTGAGCCACATCCAACGCCTTAAGTTCGCGCAACGAACGGATACCGCTCATTTGCGGTAGTAGCCACTGCTCCAGACTCTCCAGTAGCGAGGCTTCATCTACTGCGGGCCAGTCGTGTTCAGGTAGCCACTTTGCCGCGCAGTGTAGCCGCAAACGCAACTGTTCAGCCTGCGGCGTCCAGTTCAGCACCTGCAGCCCCTGGTCGCGAATGCCATTCAGCATTGCCTGATGCAGCTCCTCTTCTGACGGTTTCGCCAACGGTTGCACCTTAACCGTCAACTGCCCTATCTGGAAACGTCGAAACGCTTTTAACGTCCCCTGAGCATCATCCCACTCAATCGTGTCTGATTGTTGCAGTAGCTGCGGGCAACGACTAATAAGGGTATCGATATCCACAGGCAGCGCCAGCAAAATCCGCGCATCTGGCGATTGGCTTCCTTGTAACAATAGTGGCGCTATCAGCCATTCATGACGGCTTAACGCATCGTCGGCATCCAGGCTCGCCCCCATTCCATTTGCCAGTTGATACCGACCTTGCTGACCACGCCGACGCGCAATCCTGTCGGCAAATGCCGTGGCAAGAAGCGGTGCCAACGCTAAGCTATCGGGAGTGCCGTGGCTACTTTGCAGGCGCTGAGCCAGTCTTCGGGCGCGCTGTTGCCAGTTCGGTTGATTACGCGAAAATGCGCTGCGTAAATCTGTATCTGTGCCGCGTGGCGGCTCTTCGATAATCGCCGCCAGTTTCGCCGCCGTGGCTATCTCATCATCACTTTGAGCTGTCGCCAGCATCGCAGCCAGCCGCGGATCGTTCCCGAGCGCAGCCATCTTCTGCCCCAATGGGGTCAGCCGATCACTTTTCAGAGCCTGCAGCTGAGTAAGCAGCCGCTTTGCCGCCGCCATATTCACCGCGGGTGGCAAATCAAGCCAGCGAAGCTGCCCTGCATCCTGGCATCCCCACTGTAATAATTCCATCAACAAGCCGGATAAATCACTGTGCAAAATTTCCGGGCTGCTTTGCGCTGCTGCGCGCTCTGCCTGTTCTTTGCCCAACAAATGGAGGCAGATGCCGGGCTCAAGTCGGCCAGCTCGTCCGGCGCGCTGGGTCATGGACGCCACACTAACGCGCTGGGTAACAAGCCGGGTTAATCCGCTGCGCGCGTCAAAACGGGCAACGCGCTCCTGGGCACTATCTACCACCAGGCGGATCCCTTCTATGGTCAGGCTGGTTTCAGCAATATTTGTTGCCAGCACCACTTTTCGCTGCCCAGCAGCAGGCGGCAGTATCGCCTTACGCTGTTCATTTAAAGGCAGCGCGCCATACAGCGGGCAGAGTACAGTATCCTCGCTTATACGTGATGCCAGTTGCTCCTTCACCCGCTGGATCTCCGCGACGCCAGGTAAAAAGAGCAACATAGAACCAGATTCAGCGCGCAATAATTCGGCGGCCGCCTGCGCTACGGCTTCGTCAAAGCGCTGATGGGCAGGTAATGCAAGGTAGCGCTGCTCCACAGGAAAAGCTCTGCCAGCCGACTCCACCACGGGGGCGTCCGGCAGTAATGCCTGTAAACGTTGGTTATCCAGCGTCGCGGACATCACTAGCAGTTTGAGATCGTCGCGCAGGCCTTGCTGCACATCCAGCAGCAGAGCAAGTGCAAGATCCGCCTGCAAGCTACGCTCATGAAACTCATCGAGGATCACCAGTCCGACTCCGCTTAGCTCCGGATCTTGTTGAATCAGGCGTGTCAGGATCCCTTCGGTGACCACTTCAAGACGTGTATTCGGCCCAACGCAGGTTTCTGCGCGCATACGGTAGCCAACGGTTTCTCCCGGCTTTTCATTGAGTAGTTCAGCCAGGCGCTGTGCGACATTGCGCGCTGCGAGGCGGCGAGGTTCAAGTAGCAAAATGCGCCCCGTAATGCCGCTCTGCTGTAGCAACTGTAGCGGTAGCCAGGTCGATTTCCCCGCACCGGTAGGTGCGCTTAGCAAAACCTGGGGAGCCTGCTGTAAAGCAGTAAGGATCTCGGGAAGAACGGCGGCAACCGGCAGTAACGACACAAAAACTCCAGAGGGTTAACATAGCAGAGCCTGGTAGTATACCATCGCCCTAAATCATTACCGAGAAACCACCATGTCTGAATCGAAAAGGCTCTTTTTTGCCATTGCGTTACCCGCCGATATCCAGACGCAGATCGTGCACTGGCGTGCGCAACAATTTCCTCCGGACGCAGGGCGGCCGATCGCGGCAGCAAACCTGCACCTGACGCTCGCTTTTCTTGGCGATATCGGCAAGGACAAACAACGGGCACTGGAACAATTAGCGGGTCGGATACATCAGCCTGGATTTACCCTGGCGCTGGACGACGCCGGGCACTGGCTGCGCTCCAGAGTGGTCTGGCTCGGTTCACGCCAGCCACCGCGTGGACTCCTGCAACTGGCAGAAATGCTACGGGCGCAGGCCGCGCGCAGTGGCTGTTTCCAAAGTCCCAGACCGTTTCATCCCCATATTACGCTGCTACGCGACGCCAGCCATGCGGTTACCATTCCACCGCCGGGGTTTCGCTGGTCATTTGCCGTCAACGAATTTGTCCTTTATGAGTCACAATTTGTTCAGGGACGCACCCGTTATACGCCGTTAAACCGCTGGACATTACAACAACAAAAATAAGGAACTTATATGCAGTTTTCCCCACCGCTGAAACCCGCCAAACTTATTCAACGCTATAAACGATTTCTTGCAGATGTCATTACGCCGGAAGGCGAGACCCTGACGTTACACTGTCCAAATACCGGGGCTATGACGGGCTGCGCGACACCTGGCGACACTGTCTGGTATTCCACTTCAGAAAATCCTAAGCGTAAATATGCCCATACATGGGAATTAACTGAAACACAAACAGGGGCGCTTATTTGTGTTAATACTTTGCGCGCTAATACCCTGGTAAAGGAAGCAATATTGGCCGGACATATTCCTGAGCTGGCTGGGTATAGTGAATTGAAAAGCGAAATAAAATATGGTGCGGAGCGTAGCAGAATCGATTTTCTGTTACAGGCAGATGACCGGCGCAACTGCTATATTGAAGTGAAATCGGTCACGCTCGCCCAGCAGCAGTCCGGGTACTTCCCGGATGCCGTGACGCTACGGGGGCAAAAGCATCTGCGAGAATTAATGAGCGTGGCAGCTAATGGGGACCGTGCGGTAATTTTATTCGCTGTGTTGCATTCAGCCGTTGAACATTTTTCGCCGGCGCGCCATATTGATGCGAAATACGCACAATTATTAAACGATGCATACCGCCAGGGGGTAGAAGTTATCGCTTTTAAAGCGGAACTTTCTACCTCTATTCTTACTCTTAGTTTGCCACTGCCTTTTAGCTTGTGATGGCAAGTGATTGACTAATAAGGAATCTGGTCGCGTGCGCAAATACGCTTTTCTTCACAGGTTTGTCAAGTGTTAGGTTTAGATATTTGCCATCCGTAAAAGCATCTGCTATTTATAGCGGCCTGATTTTCCCCCGACACGGGGATCGATAGTGCGTGTTAAGGAGAAGCAACATGCAAGAAGGGCAAAACCGTAAAACATCGTCCCTGAGTATTCTCGCCATCGCTGGGGTGGAGCCGTACCAGGAGAAACCGGGCGAAGAGTATATGAACGAAGCCCAGCTGGCGCACTTCAAGCGTATTCTTGAAGCATGGCGGAATCAACTTAGGGATGAAGTGGATCGCACCGTTACGCATATGCAAGACGAAGCAGCTAACTTCCCCGATCCGGTAGACCGTGCCGCTCAGGAAGAAGAGTTCAGCCTCGAATTGCGTAACCGTGATCGTGAGCGCAAGCTGATTAAAAAGATCGAAAAAACGCTGAAAAAAGTGGAAGACGAAGATTTCGGCTTTTGCGAATCTTGTGGCGTGGAAATTGGTATCCGTCGTTTAGAAGCGCGTCCGACTGCAGATCTCTGCATCGACTGCAAAACGCTGGCGGAAATCCGCGAAAAACAGATGGCGGGCTAATCCCCCGTTATCACTAATGGCGTCAGCGCACGTTCTGGCTGCGCCTTATATGGCGGGAGTATTCCCGCCTTATATTTTTACCTGTCGATATGCCTGAATCACACTATATTGGGCGCTTTGCGCCATCTCCATCTGGTGAACTCCATTTTGGTTCACTGATTGCTGCGCTTGGCAGCTACCTGCAGGCCCGCGCTCATCAAGGCCTCTGGCGCGTACGCATTGAAGATATTGATCCACCCCGCGAAATTCCCGGTGCAGCAAGCATCATTTTACACCAGCTTGAACACTACGGTTTGCATTGGGACGGCGAAGTGCTGTGGCAATCACAACGTCATGAAGCATATCGCGAAGTGCTCGCCACCTTGCAACGAGAAAGTCTAAGCTATTTTTGTACCTGTTCCCGGGCACGTATTCAAAGTATTGGCGGTATCTACGACGGCTATTGCCGCACGCGCCATAATGACCCACAAAACGCAGCGGTACGACTGTTGCAACAGCATCCCGTGCTCCATTTTAACGATAAGCTGCGCGGGCGTATCAACGCAGATGAAAAGCTGGCGCGGGAAGATTTTATTATTCATCGACGCGATGGCTTATTTGCCTATAACCTGGCTGTCGTTGTGGATGATCATTACCAGGGTGTTACAGAGATCGTACGAGGCGCGGACCTGATTGAACCCACGGTGCGGCAAATTTCGCTCTACCAGCACCTTGGCTGGCAGCCTCCTGAATATATTCATTTACCGCTGGCGCTCAACGATCAAGGCATGAAACTGTCGAAGCAAAACCATGCTCCAGCATTGCCCGCCAGCGATCCGCGCCCCATAATAATCAGGGCCTTACAATTCCTGAACCAGCAGGTAACATATGAGTGGCAGGATTTCAGCATCGATAAGTTGCTGGAAAATGCAGTAGCGAACTGGTCGCTTTCCCGGATCGCTGAAGCGGGAGGAGCGAATCCGGCATTCTCAAATGCTTCGCTCTGAGCTATGATTAGCCGCTATTTTTTTGTCCTGACGTTTGACACTTACCGAGGTGGACTATTTTTACCCGAGTCGCTAATTTTTGCCGCAAGGTGCTAAGCCGCGAAGAGAGCATGGTCGTTGAGGCTATGGCCCAACCACAAATGACGGTTATTCCGCGTGAGCAGCACGCTATTTCGCGCAAAGATATCAGTGAAAATGCGCTCAAGGTGCTCTATCGTCTGAATAAAGCAGGCTACGACGCTTACCTTGTAGGCGGCGGTGTGCGCGATTTGCTGTTGGGCAAAAAACCGAAAGATTTTGATGTCACCACCAGCGCCACACCGGATCAGGTACGCAAACTGTTCCGTAACTGCCGTCTGGTTGGTCGTCGTTTCCGCCTGGCGCATGTGATGTTCGGTCCAGAGATTATTGAAGTCGCCACCTTCCGTGGCCATCATGAAGACAGCCAGAGCGACCGTACTATCTCTCAGCGCGGCCAAAACGGTATGCTGCTGCGTGACAATATCTTTGGCTCTATCGAAGAAGATGCCCAGCGCCGTGACTTCACTATTAACAGCCTCTATTACAGCGTCGCTGATTTTACCGTTCGTGATTACGTTGGCGGAATGCGCGATCTGCAAGAAGGGATAATTCGCCTGATTGGCAATCCGGAAACGCGCTATCGTGAAGATCCGGTACGAATGCTGCGAGCAGTGCGTTTTGCCGCCAAGCTCGATATGAGCATCAGCGAAGAGACAGCCGAGCCAATCCCCCGTCTGGCAACGTTAATCAACGATGTTCCACCGGCGCGTCTGTTTGAGGAATCGCTGAAACTATTGCAGGCTGGTTATGGTTATAAGACTTACCTGCTGCTGCGTGAATATGGCCTGTTTCAGCCGCTGTTCCCGACTATTACCCGCTATTTTACCGAAAATGGCGACAGCCCGATGGAACGTATTATCACCCAGGTACTGAAAAATACCGATAATCGTATCCATAACGATATGCGTGTAAATCCGGCGTTTTTGTTCGCCGCGATGTTCTGGTATCCACTGTTGGAAAATGCCCAGCGTATCGCGCAGGAAGGCGGCCTCGCATATTACGATGCCTTTGCTCTGGCAATGAACGATGTGCTGGACGAAGCCTGCCGCTCACTGGCGATTCCAAAACGTATAACCACGCTTGTTCGCGATATCTGGCAGCTACAGCTACGTATGTCGCGTCGCCAGGGCAAACGCGCCTGGAAATTGATGGAGCATCCTAAATTCCGTGCCGCTTACGATTTGCTGGCGTTGCGGGCAGAAGCTGAACATAACGGTGAATTACAGCGTCTGGCGAAGTGGTGGGGTGAATTCCAGGTCTCAGCGCCTCCTGCGCAAAAAGAGATGCTTGATCAGTTGGGCGATGAGCCTTCCGATCGCCGCCGTCACCGCCGCCCGCGTCGCCGTGCGCCGCGCCGTGAGGGCCATGCGTGACGCTCGCGTATATTGCGCTCGGCAGCAACCTCGCCTCACCGCTCGATCAGGTTAACGCGGCGATTGCTGCGATAGAAGAGATCCCGCAAAGTCATATTGCGGCGGTCTCTTCATTCTACCGTACCGCTCCCCTGGGCCCTGCCGATCAGCCAGACTATCTTAATGCTGCTGTGGCGCTGGAAACGACGCTGACGCCAGAAAGCCTGCTCGAACACACTCAGCGTATTGAGTTGCAACAGGGGCGCGTACGCAAAGCAGAGCGCTGGGGGCCACGCACCCTCGATCTGGACATTATGTTGTTTGGCGACATTACGCTAAATACGCCTCGCCTGACGATCCCTCATTACGATATGAAAAACCGTGGTTTTATGCTGTGGCCGCTCTTTGAGATCGCCCCTGCGCTCTGTTTTCCTGATGGCGCCCCGCTGCAAGAAATCCTTATGCAACTCAACACGCCTAAACCCGCTATCTGGTAATTCCCCGCCTCATTTTCAGTCCTCGTTCGCGGGCTGCCTAAAATCATTGTCCCGCCGTTTGTTACTGCTAGAATGCGCCATAGTTCGCTTTAAACTATCAGGAAAAGCTATGAAACCTACCACTCTCTCCTCGCTGCAAAAATGCAAACAGGAAAAGAAACGTTTTGCCACCATCACGGCCTATGACTACAGCTTCGCGAAACTGTTCGCTGAAGAGGGCATCAATGTGTTGTTGGTCGGCGACTCGCTTGGGATGACGGTACAAGGGCATGATTCCACTCTACCCGTGACGGTTGCAGATATTGCTTATCATACACAGGCGGTGCGGCGCGGCGCCCCTGCTTGCCTGCTCCTCGCCGATCTTCCTTTTATGGCCTACGCCACGCCGGAGCAAGCATTCGACAATGCTGCAATAGTGATGCGCGCCGGTGCCAATATGGTGAAAATTGAAGGGGGCCGCTGGCTGGTTCCAACAATACAGATGCTTACCGAACGTGCCGTACCGGTATGTGGACACCTGGGTTTAACGCCGCAATCAGTGAATATTTTTGGCGGCTATAAAGTCCAGGGCCGCGGCGATGCGGCGCAGGTGTTATTTGACGATGCGCTGGCGCTTGAAGCCGCTGGGGCGCAATTACTGGTGCTTGAGTGTGTACCGGTAGAACTTGCGCGACGCATTACCGAAGCCCTGTCGATCCCGGTGATCGGTATTGGTGCGGGAAATGTCACCGACGGTCAGATTCTGGTGATGCATGACGCTTTCGGCATTACGGGTGGGCATATCCCTAAGTTTGCAAAAAATTTCCTTGCTGAGGCAGGCGACATGCGTGCCGCTGTCAGGCAGTATGTTGCCGAAGTTGAGTCCGGTCGTTATCCGGGCGAAGAGCACAGTTTCCATTAAGGAGTCCTGTTGTGTTGATTATTGAAACCCTCCCGCTGCTGCGTCAGCATATCCGCAGAGCACGTCTGGAAGGTAAACGTATCGCACTGGTGCCAACCATGGGCAATCTGCACGATGGTCATATGAAGCTGGTGGACGAAGCAAAAAACCGCGCAGATATCGTTGTCGTGAGTATCTTTGTTAACCCGATGCAGTTTGACAGACAGGACGATCTGGTGCGTTACCCACGAACCTTGCAGGAAGATTGCGAAAAGCTGAACAAACGCAAAGTAGATTTCGTTTTCGCCCCTGCTCCGGAGGATATCTACCCGCAAGGTACCGATACGCAAACCTATGTCGATGTACCGGGCATCTCCACGATGCTTGAAGGCGCAAGCCGCCCCGGACATTTTCGCGGCGTTGCGACAATCGTGAGCAAGCTGTTCAATCTGGTGCAGCCAGATGTCGCCTGCTTTGGCGAAAAGGACTACCAGCAGCTCCAGCTGATTCGCAAGATGGTTGCGGATATGGGGTACGACATTGAGATTGTGGGTGTGCCAACCGTGCGAGCGAAAGATGGCCTGGCTCTGAGTTCACGTAATGGCTATCTCAGCGCTGAGCAACGCAAAACCGCACCAGCGCTCAGCAAAGTGATGAATACCATCGCAGAAAAAATGCTGGCAGGAGAACGCAACGAAGAAGAGATGATTGCGCTGGCAGAGCAGGAGATCAATGACGCAGGCCTGCGCGCTGATGATATTCAGATCCGCGATGCCGACACGTTGCAGCCGCTATCACCGACAAGCCAGCGCGCCGTTATTTTAATGGCAGCATGGCTTGGTCAGGCGCGTTTGATCGATAATAAAGTGGTAGAACTCCCCCACTAGACAGCATCGAAAAACAGGGTAATACTCCGCTCCAGGCAGACATTCACTGCTCTGGAGCAGGTTTGTCGTGCGGGGGATAAGCATGGAGCCACCCCTGATCAGGTTAATTATTAGTAATGAAGGTTTAACTTATGATTCGCACAATGCTGCAAGGCAAGCTCCACCGCGTCAAAGTGACGCAGGCCGATCTGCACTATGAGGGCTCCTGCGCCATCGACCAGGATTTCCTTGAGGCGGCGGGTATTCTTGAATACGAAGCCATTGATATCTATAACGTAACTAACGGCAAACGCTTCTCGACCTATGCGATTGCAGGCGAGCGCGGCTCGAGGATTATTTCGGTCAATGGCGCTGCGGCACACTGCGCCGATGTTGGCGATATACTGATTATTGCCAGCTATGTCACCGTGCCAGACGACATCGCCCGCAACTGGCAACCGAAGGTCGCCTATTTTGATGGTGATAACGAAATGAAACGCACCGCGAAAGCCGTACCGGTTCAGGTCGCCTGATCTTCCCCCTGATTTATCCAGTGCCAACGCCGGGTGACCCGGCATTGGCACTGAGTATCGTTAGCTACGTAGCCCGCGCCCACGGTTAATCAAATACCAGCACAGCAGATAGAAGAAAACGATAAACACGACCAGCACAGCGACGGTGGTAAACAGCGGCACATCGGAAATGCCGAGGAAACCAAAACGGAAGCCGCTAATCATATAGACAATCGGGTTGAGGTGCGAAAGCGCCTGCCAGAAGGGCGGTAGCAAGGTCAGCGAGTAAAAAACGCCCCCCAGATAAGTTAACGGCGTCAGCACGAAGGTAGGGATCAGGCTGATATCGTCAAAAGTTTTAGCAAATACCGCATTCAACAGACCAGCCAGCGAAAACAGTACGGCGGTGAGCAATAATGTGAGTGCGACAAAGAGCCAAGAGTGTACCTGAAACGGCACGAAGAAAAGGGAAATCGCCGTCACCAGCACGCCAACCGCCAACCCGCGCGCCACGCCACCGCCAACATAGCCTGCAATAATCACATGCGTTGGCACCGGCGCAACGAGCAACTCCTCAATATTGCGCTGAAATTTTGCGCTGAAGAAGGAGGAAGCCACATTGGCGTAAGAGTTAGTGATCACCGCCATCATAATCAAACCCGGCACGATAAATTGCATGTAGGTAAAACCGTGCATTTCACCAATACGCGAACCAATCAGGTTGCCGAAAATAATAAAATAGAGCGTCATGGTGATCACCGGCGGCACCAGCGTCTGAATCCAGATGCGCATAAAGCGCTGAATCTCTTTATACCAGATACTCTTAAGCGCCACCCAATATAGCTGCATCATGCGCTCTCTCCTTTTCTGTCATGAACCAGCGTCACGAAGAGTTCCTCGAGTCGATTGGCCTTGTTACGCATACTTAAAACCTGGATTCCCTGCGCGCTTAGCTGGCTAAAAACGCTGTTGATCCCCTGCTCCCGCAGTACTTCCACTTCCAGCGTCGAGGTATCCACCAACCGGTATTGATACCCTTCGAGTTTAGGCAGCGGAGATTTTGGCGCTAAATCGAGAATAAAGGTCTCGGATTTCAGCTTGGAAAGCAGCGATTTCATCGAGGTATTCTCAATTAACGCACCGTGCTGGATGATGCCAATATTGCGGCAAAGCATCTCGGCCTCTTCCAGATAGTGAGTGGTGAGAATAATGGTGGTGCCCTGCGCATTAAGATTCTTTAAGAAGCCCCACATCGAGCGGCGTAGTTCAATATCTACCCCGGCAGTCGGTTCATCAAGAATGAGTAGTTTTGGCTGATGCATGAGTGCGCGGGCAATCATCAAACGGCGTTTCATGCCGCCAGAAAGCATCCGCGCACGTTCGTTACGTTTTTCCCACAGATCAAGCTGGTTAAGGTATTTTTCGCTGCGTTCCTGCGCTTCTTTACGATCAACGCCGTAGTAGCCTGCCTGGTTTACAACAATCTGCTGGACGGTCTCAAAGGGGTTAAAGTTAAACTCTTGTGGCACTAATCCCAGTTGCCGTTTGGCGTTAACAACATCTTTTTCCAGATCGTAACCAAAGACGCTGACGCGCCCGGAGGATTTATTTACCAGTGAACTGATAATCCCAATGGTGGTAGATTTTCCCGCGCCATTAGGCCCCAGCAAAGCATAGAAATCTCCCGCTTCGACTTGTAAATCAATACCTCGCAACGCCTGAACGCCGCCAGGATAGGTTTTTTTAAGCTGCTCAAGCTCCAGTGCAATGGCCATGAAATATCGCTTACCTGTTTTCTTACACTCGATGTGTGGTTTAAAAAAAGAGAGAGTTGACCTATATTAGCGCAACGCACTAATTTGGTTACAGGTCGTTAACCTCCATGAAAGATATAGATACACTCATCAGCAACAACGCACTATGGTCAAAGATGCTGGTGGAAGAAGATCCCGGATTTTTTGAGAAACTGGCGCAAGCACAAAAGCCGCGCTTTCTCTGGATTGGATGCTCCGACAGCCGTGTTCCTGCGGAACGCCTTACCGGTCTTGAACCCGGTGAACTGTTTGTACACCGTAATGTCGCTAACCTGGTTATCCACACCGATCTCAACTGCCTCTCCGTTGTGCAGTACGCCGTGGATGTACTGGAAGTAGAACACATTATTATTTGCGGCCACTACGGCTGCGGCGGCGTGCAAGCGGCAGTTGAAAACCCCGAACTCGGGCTTATCAATAACTGGCTGCTGCATATCCGTGATATCTGGTTTAAACATAGCTCGTTGCTGGGCGAAATGCCGCAGGAACGCCGTCTCGACACGCTATGCGAACTGAACGTAATGGAGCAGGTATATAACCTGGGCCACTCAACGATTATGCAGTCTGCATGGAAACGCGGTCAGAAAGTGACGATTCACGGCTGGGCTTACGGCATTCACGATGGTTTGCTGCGCAACCTTGATGTCACCGCAACCAATCGCGAATCGCTGGAGCAGGGTTACCGCAAAGGTATTTCAAACCTGCGTCTGAAGCACATTAACCACAAATAATCATCGGGGCCAGATGGCCCCGATTTTTTTACTCTTCCAGCATAACCACTTTGCCGACATACGGCAGATGACGGTAACGCTGCGCGTAATCAATACCGTAGCCCACCACAAACTCATCCGGAATTGAAAAACCAACGAACTCAACAGGTACGTTCACTTCCCGGCGCGAAGGTTTATCCAGTAGCGTGCAGATCGCCAGTGATTTTGGCGCTCGCAGGCTGAGGATATCCCGCACCTTCGATAAGGTGTTGCCAGAGTCGATGATATCTTCAACGATCAATACATCCTTACCGCGAATATCCTCATCAAGATCTTTAAGGATTTTCACATCCCGCGTCGTGGACATACCGCTGCCATAACTCGATGCGGTCATAAAATCAACTTCATGGGATACCTGCACCTGGCGGCACAAGTCTGCCATAAACATAAATGACCCGCGCAGCAGACCCACCAGCACCATTTCGCTGCCGCTATCTTTGTAATGCTCGGTGATTTGACGACCCAGTTCGGCGATACGCGCTTTGATCTCAGCTTCCGGGATCATCACTTCAACAATATGTTTCATAAAAAAACCATAACCAACTGTTTTAAAAAAAATACAAACCAACCGGAACGTGAAACGAAATTATTGATACACCGATTGATACACATTAGTTTGCACAGCCTCGCACATACCCACCAGCACGAGAACAATAAAGTGATTATACCAGCGCACCGACTTCATAGCATCCCCGCTCCCGTGGTGCCCCCCACCGGCAGTACCTTTGAAAATGTCGCGCTATGCCATCGTCAGGATTCGCTAAAATCCGGCGTTACTGTTTCAGTCTTTATCGGTGGGTTCTGGTGGCACGTGGCTTTTTAATACAACGCTTCAACCACTTTTGCATCGGCCACCAGCTTGCCTTTTTTTATGGACTGACAAAACTCAGGGAATCTTTTTTTCCATCGGTTAAGGTGCGTTCATCCACAGCAAACACGGTGCCCATTTCAGCATCAGTCAGCCCCAACTGATACAGACGTAATGTCATTTCTGCAAATTCATTCCGCTACTCTATCGGCCTGCCCATGATTTATAGCTTCGCGCTCAAGTCTGTTAACAACGGCGCCAGAAAACATGCAAAACTTGAATCCACCGATGAGCAGTCATTGTTTAGTGGAAAGGGACGGGATCTTCCTTACCACCTTTTATCGCTCTTATTTAAAAATAGTTTTAATGCCCATAAACAACATTTGGCTCTGATAAATTACAACCATTTGTTACTTCATTGAGAGTGTCAAAACCTACACCATTAAATTTATAAGTAATCAATCGACACTCCGGGATTTCGAAGTTTTCATTAACACTTTGAAGCGGAGCGTTTGCAGCGCGCCCTTGAATAGTGAGTTCCGCACTGTTTGCATGGGCAATGTATTTAAATTTTAATCCCGCTGGAGTCCCATTATCAACTGCTTCAACATAACTATTTCCTCCTTCTGGAGAGTGAGGAAGTGTAGATACAACTTTACCCGTAAGTTTATCGATTACCCAACCACACACCCAATAATCATGTAAACACTCGGCTCCATGCCCTCCCGACGTTACATATAACCGGTAATGGCCAGAAAAATTTACTGGTTTATTTAATTGTTCACTTACCTCTTTTTTCCACCAATTTGAATATGCATCTTGCTCTGAATTAAAAGATATAATTTTTGCAAATGGCCCTTCACTAACATGCACCGTATTTTCAATACTGACAGCATTTGCAAGAAGTGGATATTGCAACAAGAAAAACCACAAATAAGCATATTTATTTTCTTGCATGTTTTGAAGCCTCAAGAACTGAAACCATTTCATCTGGCATTATGTGGGATCTGTTTAAACCATCACCTGCATAATTGTAATTGCGGGTTGTCATGGACTGTGTAACCACCTTCGCAAGGATGGACATGGCCCACACGGATCCAGCGCCGCTGTCCCCCTTGCTTAAGGATAACGTTGCATCGACCCATTGAACTCACAGGGACAACCGGGCAAAGTCGGTAATCATTCCGCGCAGAGTGCGCAGCACTCCACATATTTTCGGGTCATGCAGCATAAAGCCCGCTTTTTGCATCAGCATGGACTGCAAGGAAATGGCCTTATCAGTGCAGGTAAAGCGAATGGTGTAATCAGAGGGCTGGCTCAGGGATTCATGACCATCAAAATTCAGCACATCCAGCGGGGCAGAATTTCCGGCAATAGGCAGATGGTGGTGGTTGTGACTGTATGAATGACTCATTCTGTCTTCCTTTCAGAAAGCATTAACAGTCAATACCTTAGCTTTGCCGAAAGAATATACAATAGCTTTACTGTAATGAAAATTGACAGCGATTACATGAGGTTATGATTTAATATTGATATATATTTGCCATAAATTCATTGATGAGGGATTTTTTAATTTCGCGGGTGTAAAAATTTGACGATGCGGGCCGTACTGGCCGGTAAGAGGTACAGGGATTGCGGTACCCCTGTGAAAAAATTCGGGACCTGCAACTATCCACTGTGTACACACTCCGCTGTAGCCATTGTCACCACTGACTTTAGTGTAGTGAACACCACTATTCAACAGTATGCTTGATAACTTATATCTCACTGATTTTTATCAGTAATGAATGCGAAATCTCATTAGCACAGACATATTTTAAGATGTCGCATACTGAATTCATGCAAAACTTGCATTGTTTGAAAGATGGCGAGTATACCGCATCGCAAAGAGGAATAAAAAACGCGGCAAGCCGATACGGATACGTGCTGTTGCGTTCGTTGTCGTCAAATCATTTCCCCTTCCCCTTTTCATAAAAAACATCAATAGACTTAAGTGCAACTATTTGTGCTACTTATTGGCTTGTATTGTCTTACAAAGGTCATTTTGTGATGACGATCACACTCATTAACATCTATAATTAATCTCTATCAAATCATTAACAATTATTGATGAGTGTTATTTATGGCAGAGAACAATCCTCGTCAGCCACGGCTCCTTGTGACCCTGACTGCGCTATTTGCCGCCTTATGCGGACTATACCTATTGATTGGTGGAGGCTGGCTGATCGCTATTGGCGGTTCCTGGTACTACTCTATAGCCGGTCTGGTCATGTTAGGCGTAGCCTGGCTACTGTGGCGACATCAACGTACCGCCTTATGGCTCTATGCCGCACTGCTGCTTGCCACCATGATTTGGGGCGTATGGGAAGTAGGGTTCGATTTCTGGGCACTCACGCCGCGTAGCGATATCCTGGTCTTCTTCGGTATCTGGTTAATCTTGCCATTTGTCTGGCGTCGGCTGATTGTGCCGTCCAGCGGCGCGGTTGCTGCGCTGGTAGTGGCTTTGTTGATTAGCGGCGGCATCCTGACCTGGGCTGGCTTTAACGACCCGCAAGAGATCAACGGTACCCTGAGCGCTGACGCCGCCACGCCAGCACAGCCCATTTCAGACGTGGCTGATGGTGACTGGCCGGCTTATGGCCGCAACCAGGAAGGCCAGCGTTATTCGCCACTGAAGCAGATCAATGCCGATAACGTGCATCAATTGCAGGAAGCCTGGGTGTTCCGCACTGGCGATCTGAAACTACCAAACGATCCGGGCGAAATCACCAACGAGGTGACACCAATTAAAGTGAATAACACGCTGTATCTCTGTTCTGCACATCAGCGTTTGTTCGCACTGGATGCCGCTACCGGTAAAGAAAAGTGGCACTTTGATCCGCAGCTTAATACCAACCCAACCTTCCAGCATGTAACCTGCCGTGGCGTCTCTTATCACGAAGCGACGGCTGAAAACGCCAACCCGGATGTCGTTGCCGATTGTCCGCGCCGCATTATTCTGCCAGTGAATGATGGCCGCCTGTTTGCGGTGAACGCTGATACCGGCAAGCTGTGTGAGTCCTTTGCTAACAAAGGCATTCTCAACCTACAAACTAACATGCCAGTGACGACGCCAGGCATGTACGAGCCGACGTCACCGCCAATCGTCACGGATAAAGTGATTATTATCGCCGGCGCAGTAACGGATAACTTCTCTACCCGCGAGCCGTCAGGTGTGATTCGTGGTTTTGATATCAACACCGGCGATCTGCTTTGGGCCTTTGACCCAGGAGCAAAAGATCCGAATGCTATTCCATCGGATGAACACCACTTTACGATCAACTCGCCAAACTCCTGGGCTCCCGCGGCTTATGACGCAAAACTGGATTTGGTCTATCTGCCAATGGGTGTCTCCACACCGGATATTTGGGGTGGCAATCGCACCGCAGAACAGGAACGTTATGCCAGTTCCATCCTGGCGCTGAATGCGACCACTGGTAAGTTAGCCTGGAGCTACCAGACTGTTCACCACGATCTTTGGGATATGGATATGCCGTCGCAGCCAACGCTGGCTGACATTACCGTTGACGGTAAAACGATTCCGGCGATCTATGCCCCGGCGAAAACGGGCAACATCTTTGTGCTGGATCGTCGTAATGGCGAGCTGGTTGTACCGGCGCCGGAGAAATCAGTACCGCAGGGCGCGGCAAAAGGCGACTATGTTACCAAAACCCAGCCGTTCTCTAATCTGAGCTTCCGCCCGGAAAAAAATCTTAGTGGTGCGGATATGTGGGGGGCCACCATGTTCGACCAGTTGGTGTGCCGTGTGATATTCCATCAGATGCGTTATGAAGGGATATTCACTCCGCCGTCTGAACAAGGCACTCTGGTCTTCCCTGGTAATCTGGGTATGTTTGAATGGGGCGGTATCTCTATCGATCCGAACCGCCAGGTCGCAATTGCTAACCCAATGGCGCTGCCGTTCGTATCGAAACTGATCCCACGCGGCCCCGGCAACCCAATGGAACAGCCGACAAATGCACAGGGTACAGGTTCGGAGTCGGGCATTCAGCCACAGTACGGTGTTCCGTATGGCGTAACCCTGAATCCGTTCCTCTCCCCGTTTGGTTTGCCATGTAAGCAACCGGCATGGGGTTATATCTCAGCGCTGGATCTGAAAACCAATGAAGTCGTGTGGAAAAAACGTATTGGTACACCGCGGGATAGCCTGCCGTTCCCATTACCCTTTAAACTGCCATTTAATTTAGGCATGCCAATGTTGGGCGGCCCGATCTCCACCGCGGGTAACCTGCTCTTTATCGCCGGTACCGCAGATAACTACCTGCGCGCATATAACGTCAGCACGGGTGAAAAACTGTGGGAAGGCCGTCTGCCGGCAGGTGGTCAGGCTACGCCGATGACCTATGAGGTGAATGGTAAGCAGTATGTGGTCATCTCTGCAGGTGGTCACGGCTCTTTCGGTACGAAGATGGGCGACTATATTGTGGCTTATGCTCTGCCGGATGAGGCTAAGTAGTCGTTATTATTCCCTCTCCCTTGTCGGGAGAGGGAAATACCTTACACGGTAAAACCGAGCATCATCCCGGTATCTTCATGCTCTAACAGGTGGCAGTGCGCCATATAGGGATAGTCCTTCGACGCCTCGTAGGGGAAACGGACTAATACTTCGCTGCGGGCACCATAAACATTCACTGTATCTTTCCAGCCTGCACGATGTGCTGCTGGCGGTTTGCCGTTCTCAGATAAGATGCGAAATTGTGTACCGTGGATATGGAACGGATGCAGCATCATGTCACCCTCACCTGAAATCACCCAGCGCTCATACTGATCTCTTTGTGCCGCAAATGCGGGTGTATTCATATCAAAAGCTTTGCCGTTGATGCGATTGGCATTATGAAAATCAAAGCCCTGAGCGCCATGATTCATCATCCCATGGTTCATGCTCCCATGATCCATCGCGCCATGATCCATCTGCCCATGCTCCATAGACATACCCGCCATCGCACCTTTTCCATACCTCTTCACTAACGCCTGCATCCCCATCATATCGAGCATCGGATCCATTGAGAGCTGGAGTGTGCGCTGTGTTAAGCCGTCCAGCGCAGGCAAAGGCGGTAAGGTGGCTAAGGTGACCGGTAATGTTCCGGAGGCGGTCACCTGCAAAGGTTGAATACGAAGCACAGGATGCGGCTTATCAAACGGTGCGACGGTCATTCCCATCTGTTGTACCGGCAGGGTAACAATATCGAACGGCTTGCCGTCACTGATATCCACCAGCACCTCAAACCGTTCGCCCATCAGCATCGGCAACTCGCTGACCTTAATCGGCTCGTTTAACAATCCACCATCACTGGCGATGACATAGAACGGACGCTTATCGCTGGCGGCAAAGTTGAGCGAGCGGGCGTTACAACCATTCAATAAACGCAGACGCAGCCAGCCGCGAGGCGCTGAATGCTGCGGATAGATAGCGCCATTCGCCAGCAGAGTATCGCCGAACCAACCTACAGCCGCGGTCATAACATCCAGTTGATAATCAATTTGCCCCTCAGGATTAAATTTCCTGTCCTGCACAATGACCGGCACATCATCAATACCCCATTGTTTCGGCAAACGCAGCATACGGCTATTATCGTCTTCGATAAGCACCAACCCAGCCAGTCCCATAGCCACTTGGTGCCCGGTTTTCCCATGTTGATGTGGGTGGAACCAGCAGGTCGCCGCCTGCTGGGTTGGCGTAAAACTTACCGTGCGGCTGGTTGCTGGTTTAATAATGCCCTGCGGCCCACCATCCACCTCCCCTGGTACTTCAACGCCATGCCAGTGCACTGTAGTCTCTTCATTGAGAGTGTTATGAATGGTCACATTGACCTGCCGTCCCTGACGCAACTGCAGCGCCGGGCCAAGCAACGAACCGTTGTAGCCCCACGTAGTGGCGGTTTTGCCCGCAAATTGGGTTTCGCCTGCGCCAACAGTAAGCTGGATGCGACTTTGCGCGTCGGCGGTAAGTAAGGGAGGAATAGGCAAAGCAGGACGTTCGGCAGCAAATAGAGAGCGGCTCCATAGCGGTAGTGCACTCATCACACCAAGGGCGGCGGAACATTTCAAAAAATCGCGTCGTTGCATGGCTATTTCCTTATCTATTGCAGGTGTTCTGTAAAGCTTAAACCCTCCCCCTGCCGGAAGGTCAATAAAACGGGTAATTAAATATCGTCGCCATTCCGGGAGTATGCTAACGTTTAATTTCCGTTACGCCGTGGTAGAAATAATGAAGACCTTTTTCAGAAACGTAATCCTTGGCAGCTTGTTGGCTGTCTCCGCTAACAGCTATGCCTTGAATGAATCCGAAGCTGAAGATATGGCCGATCTCACGGCAGTTTTCGTATTCCTGAAAAATGACTGCGGCTATAACAACTTACCTAACGGGCAGATCCGTCGTGCGCTGGTATTTTTTGCTCAGCAGAACCAGTGGGATCTTAGCAACTATGATACATGGGACATGAAGTCACTTGGCGAGGAGAGTTATCGCGACCTGAGTGGCATTGCTATTCCTACTGAAAAAAAATGTAAAGCCCTGGCCCGTGACTCCCTCAGTCTTCTCGCCTACGTGAAATAAGCCCTGACTGGTTAATCAGTGGCCGTGCATCAATGGCCATAGTTAGCTATGATGTTGCGCCTGTTTTTCGCGGGTGTTAACAAAGGAGCAACCGATGGCCGATAATCCTGTATGGCAAGAGACACTGCATGACCAGTTTGGTCAATATTTTGCTGTTGATAAGGTTCTTTACCACCAAAAAACCGATCATCAGGATTTGATCATTTTCGAAAACGCCGCCTTCGGACGTATTATGGCGCTGGATGGCGTCGTGCAGACCACCGAGCGTGACGAATTTATCTATCACGAAATGATGACCCATGTACCGCTACTGGCTCACGGCCAAGCTAAACATGTGTTGATCATTGGCGGCGGCGATGGAGCAATGCTGCGCGAAGTCACCCGCCATAAAAATATTGCCACCATCACCATGGTAGAAATCGACGCAGGCGTCGTCTCGTTCTGCCGCCAATACTTGCCGAAACATAATGCTGGTGCTTACGACGATCCACGTTTTCAGTTGGTGATCGATGACGGGGTAAATTTCGTTAACCAGACGAACCAGACCTTTGATGTGATTATTTCCGACTGCACTGATCCTATCGGTCCAGGGGAGAGCCTGTTCACCTCTGCATTTTATGAAGGCTGCAAACGTTGCCTGAACCCCGGCGGGATTTTCGTGGCGCAGAACGGCGTCAGCTTCCTGCAACAGAATGAAGCCGTGGGTAGTTATCGCAAGTTAAGCCACTATTTTAGCGATGTCAGCTTCTATCAGGCAGCAGTGCCAACCTACTACGGCGGCATTATGACCTTTGCCTGGGCGACAGATAACGAAGCGCTGCGCCATCTTTCGACAGAGATTATCGCCGCGCGATTCCACAATACGGCCCTCACCTGCCGTTATTACAATCCGGCGATCCATACGGCAGCTTTTGCCTTACCACAATATTTGCAAGATGCGCTCTCCGCGCCGCTCTAAGGAGATGATATAAATTGAAAAAGCTTAAACTGCATGGCTTTAACAACCTGACGAAAAGCCTGAGTTTTTGTATCTACGACATCTGCTATGCCAAAACCGCAGAAGAGCGTGACGGCTATATTGCCTACATTGATGAACTTTATAACGCCAACCGTTTGACGGAGATCCTAACGGAAACCTGCAATATTATTGGCGCCAATATTCTGAACATCGCCCGCCAGGATTACGAGCCACAAGGGGCGAGTGTAACCATTCTGGTAAGTGAAGAGCCGGTCGATCCGCATCTTATTGATAACACCGAGCATCCCGGCCCGTTGCCCGACGCGGTGGTTGCGCATCTGGATAAGAGCCATATCTGCGTACATACCTATCCGGAAAGCCATCCGGAAAGCGGCTTGTGCACCTTCCGCGCGGATATTGAAGTCTCTACTTGCGGTGTAATTTCACCGCTGAAAGCGCTGAACTACCTGATCCACCAGCTTGAGTCCGATATTGTGACTATTGATTATCGCGTGCGCGGCTTTACCCGCGATATCAACGGCATGAAACACTTTATTGATCATGAGATTAATTCGATTCAGAACTTTATGTCTGATGACATGAAATCGCTTTATGACATGGTAGATGTCAATGTCTATCAGGAAAATATCTTCCATACCAAAATGTTGCTGAAAGAGTTCGATCTTAAGCACTACATGTTCCATACCAAACCGGAAGATCTGACTGAGGCTGAACGTAAAGAGATAACTCAGGCGCTATGGAAAGAGATGCGTGAGATCTACTATGGCCGCAATATTCCTGCGGTATAAATTTGTTGCGGAGCAGGATAGCTCCGCGATTATCGCTGCTGGAGAAAAGCCCGGTAAGCGGCCACAACCTGGAGAAAATCCTCCACGCCGCATAAAGAGAGGCTCTCTTCATCGTAGTAGCTCATGCCCTCTTCTATCTCATCGCCGGAAAATTCCAGTTGATTGGCGCGCACCATCACTTCTTCGCCATCCATCCACAGCGTATATTCATGTCCGGCACACTGCCAGGAACGCTCACTGCCTTTTACCGTTCTGGCCGCTTGCTCCACTTCATCAAGTAAAGCCAGGTTCTCTTTTACTTCTTCATTAAACCAGTGCCCTACCGCTTCGTGGCCCATCGACATACGCACCTTCACCACACCGGTAATATCGCGTACAAATTCATAATCCATAATTTTTTCCTCATGTCAGCCCATGCTGTAATTATCGCAGCACCATACAGGAAAAAAAGCGCAGTAGAGAAAAATCCAGCAAAGAGAGGGGAATATAAGAGGTAAAAAGCCACCCCGCAGGGTGGCTCTGAGGTTACACGGCGGTCTGGAAAATCACGCCTTCAGCTTTTTCGGTGTACTGATTAAGCTGGTCAAAGTTGAGATAGCGGTAAGTATCAACGGCACTCTTATCCACCTGCGCCATAAAGGTTTGATACTCTTCTGGCGTAGGGAGTTTGCCGATCAGCGCAGAAACTGCCGCCAACTCTGCAGATGCCAGATAGACGTTCGCGCCAGTACCTAAACGGTTCGGGAAGTTACGCGTGGAGGTTGAAACCACCGTTGCGCCATCCGCCACACGCGCCTGGTTACCCATGCACAGGGAACAGCCTGGGATCTCAATACGCGCACCGCTCTTACCAAAGACGCTGTAGTATCCCTCTTCAGTCAGCTGCGCGGCATCCATCCGGGTCGGCGGCGCAACCCACAGACGGGTCGGCAACTGGCCTTTGTGGCTGTCCAGCAGTTTACCGGCGGCACGGAAGTGACCGATGTTAGTCATGCAGGAACCGATAAAGACTTCATCGATAGTTTCCCCCTGCACATCCGACAGCAGACGAGCATCATCCGGATCATTCGGCGCACAAAGAATCGGTTCTTTGATTTCGCTCAGATCGATATCGATTACCGCTGCGTATTCCGCATCGGCATCGGCTTCTAACAGTTGCGGATCCGCCAGCCACTTCTCCATACCCTGGATACGCCGTTCCAGCGTACGGCGATCGCCATAGCCCTCAGCAATCATCCACTTCAACAGCACGATGTTGGAGTTGAGATATTCAATGATCGGCTCTTTGTTCAGCTTGATGGTACAACCCGCAGCAGAACGCTCCGCAGAGGCATCTGTCAACTCAAAAGCCTGCTCTACTTTCAGTTCCGGCAGACCTTCAATTTCCAGAATGCGGCCAGAGAAGATATTTTTCTTGCCCTTCTTCTCAACGGTCAGCAAGCCCTGCTTAATAGCATACAGCGGGATCGCATGTACCAGATCGCGCAGGGTGATACCTGGCTGCATTTTGCCTTTAAAGCGAACCAGTACCGATTCCGGCATATCCAGCGGCATCACACCAGTCGCAGCGGCAAATGCCACCAGACCAGAGCCCGCCGGGAAGGAGATACCAATCGGGAAGCGGGTGTGTGAATCACCGCCAGTCCCCACGGTGTCTGGTAACAGCATACGGTTGAGCCATGAGTGGATCACGCCGTCCCCAGGACGCAAAGAGACACCGCCACGGTTCATAATAAAGTCGGGCAGAGTATGGTGGGTGGTGACATCTACCGGCTTCGGATAGGCCGCCGTATGGCAGAAGGACTGCATCACCAGATCGGCAGAAAAGCCCAGGCATGCCAGATCTTTCAGCTCATCACGGGTCATTGGTCCAGTGGTATCCTGGGAACCAACAGAGGTCATTTTCGGCTCGCAGTAAGCGCCAGGACGGATACCTTTCACGCCACAAGCACGACCAACCATCTTCTGCGCCAGCGAGTAGCCGCGATTGCTTTCCGCTACATCTTTCGCTTTGCGGAACACATCGCTGTGCGGCAGACCCAGCGCCTCACGCGCTTTGGTGGTCAGGCCACGGCCAATAATCAGCGGAATACGGCCACCGGCACGGACTTCATCAATCAGTACGTCGGTTTTCAGTTCAAAGGTCGCCAGCAGCTCACCAGTTTCATGGTTACGCACTTCGCCTTTGAAAGGATAAATATCAATCACATCACCCATATTCAGGGCGCTTACATCCACTTCGATCGGCAGCGCGCCTGCATCTTCCATGGTATTAAAGAAGATAGGTGCGATTTTACCGCCGAGTACGACACCACCACCGCGTTTGTTCGGTACGAACGGAATATCGTCGCCCATAAACCACAGCACAGAGTTGGTTGCGGATTTACGTGAAGAACCCGTACCCACTACATCACCGACATAGGCCAGCGGGAAACCTTTCTCCGCCAGTTGCTCAATCTGTTTGATCGGGCCAACGCTGCCCGGCTGATCCGGCTCAATACCTTCACGAGCGTTTTTCAGCATTGCCAGAGCATGCAGCGGGATATCCGGGCGCGACCACGCATCCGGAGCCGGAGAGAGATCATCGGTATTGGTTTCACCCGTGACTTTGAATACTGTCACGGTCATTTTTTCGGCCAATGGCGGACGGTTCAGGAACCACTCCGCATCAGCCCAGGATTGCATTATCTGTTTCGCGTAAACATTACCCGCTTTCGCTTTCTCTTCTACATCGTAGAAGTTATCGAACATCAGCAATGTGTGGGAGAGCGCTTTCGCTGCAATGGGAGCAAGTTTGTCACTCTCCAGCGCTTCAACTAGCGGATGAATGTTATAACCGCCCTGCATGGTGCCAAGCAGTTCAATCGCTTTTTCTGGAGTAATCAGTGGGGAAGTGGCTTCGCCTTTCGCGACGGCTGCAAGGAAACCGGCTTTAACATAGGCGGCTTCATCGACGCCTGGCGGTACACGGTTAGTTAACAGGTCAATCAGGAATTCTTCTTCGCCAGCTGGCGGGTTTTTCAGCAGCTCGACTAGCGCTGCCATTTGGGTTGCATTTAATGGTTTTGGCGCAATCCCCTCAGCAGCACGTTCAGCTACGTGCTTACGGTACTCTTCTAGCACGACGGTTCTCCTCGCTCTCATTGTCATAATGCGGCTAGCGTTTCTCTTCACGCTCCTGTGAGACAGCAGTTTGTAGGGTAAATCCGCGAACCGCGACTGGCAGCATATCAGGATTTTGAGGGGGTGTTAATCTGTTTACAAAAAAGCAACATTAAAAATTAGCTGAAACGTTAAAGAGTGAATAAAGCAGGAGGAAGAATATTTTTTATCGGAAGAATAATCGACATGAATAATAAAAAACGGGCCAGAGAGCTGACCCGCAGAAGCATATTAGATCATGTTTTGACTTACATGATATTGGCGACAGATTTTGCCAGTTGTGCTTCGAGAACCGGTTTCGCTTCTTCGAATTTCAGGTTTACTTTGTTGGCATTCGATACGACGCGAGTCTGGTATTTAGCGCGGTCGCCCTCTTCACTGCTGGTCTGCAGTTTAATGCCCGATGTGCCCTGACGCAGAGCGGCAATGTTATCGGTGGTGACTTTCGCTTTACTACGTTCGGAGATTTGTAAATCGGTCACCATGGTGTAGTTAACATCCTCTACCATCGCATCCGCTGCCAGACCAATCAGCCCCGCCGCCAGACCAACGCCCAGCGCAGCACCAGAGGAGTTGCTGTTATAGGCCGTAATACCTGCGCCCAATGCCGCACCTACAGCTGCACCTTCATAGCCCGTCTTCAGGTAGCCCTGGGTTTCGCGCAGGTCCATTTTGTCAGCTTTAAGAACGTTTGCCTGGATCCAGTAATAAGCGCTATCCGGTGATGAGGTGACTTTATAGCCTTTATCGGAAAGCTCTTTAGATAATAGTGTTTGCAGGTTGCTCATGTCCTTATCGGAGGTGTTTTTCACCTGGATATAGACACTTTTCTCAGAGGAGGGCTCCAGCCAAATAGTCTGGCTCATCTGGGTTTTCACTTCCAGATTACGTTTTTTCACCGCAGTGGTCATTGCACCACACCCTGACAGCACAAATGCTGCCAATACCACACCGACAACGGCCACTTTTTTTAAAGACATAACGATTCCTTTTTCATTCCTGAACAACGAGATAAGAACAACAAATTCGGCGAACGCCGGACGGGAACAAAGAGAGATGAAGTCACAATGTCCATGTCATGACGTTGCCAGAGGCGCAGGCCTGATGCCCGCTTAATAAAACGATGTTATCCAGAGAGTTATCGGCAGGAAGGAGTGAAAATTTAGGCTAAATGACCTACTAAAATTTGTAGTCAGACACACATAAAAAAAGCAGCCTGCTGGAGGCTGCTTTTTCGCGTTAACGAGAGCTTACTTTTTCTTCGCTTTCGGATTCGGCAAGTCGGTAATGCTACCTTCGAAAATTTCTGCTGCCAGACCTACAGACTCATGCAGCGTCGGGTGCGCATGAATAGTCAGTGCGATATCTTCAGCGTCACAGCCCATTTCGATGGCCAGACCGATTTCACCCAGCAGCTCGCCGCCGTTGGTACCAACAATTGCGCCACCGATGACCCGGTGCGTCTCTTTGTCGAAAATCAGTTTGGTCATACCGTCTGCACAATCGGAAGCGATAGCACGGCCAGAAGCAGCCCACGGGAAGGTGGCGGTTTCATAGCTGATGCCTTTTTCTTTCGCTTCTTTCTCGGTCAGACCAACCCATGCAACTTCTGGCTCGGTGTAAGCAATAGACGGGATAACTTTCGGGTCAAAGTAGTGTTTCTTACCGGCAATAACTTCTGCGGCAACGTGACCTTCATGCACCCCTTTGTGCGCCAGCATCGGCTGACCGACGATATCGCCGATAGCAAAGATGTGCGGCACATTGGTACGCAACTGTTTATCAACACGAATAAAGCCACGATCATCGACTTCTACGCCAGCTTTACCAGCGTCGAGGTTTTTACCGTTCGGCACACGGCCAATAGCAACCAGCACGGCATCGTAGCGCTGCGGTTCAGCAGGCGCTTTTTTGCCCTCCATGGAAACGTAGATACCGTCTTTTTTCGCTTCAACCGCGGTCACTTTGGTTTCCAGCATCAGGTTGAATTTCTTGCTGATACGTTTGGTGAAGACTTTAACGATATCTTTGTCCGCTGCCGGGATAACCTGGTCGAACATTTCAACCACATCAATCTCTGAACCCAGCGAGTGGTATACAGTGCCCATTTCCAGACCGATAATACCGCCGCCCATAACCAGCATGCGTTTCGGTACTTCTTTCAGTTCCAGAGCGTCGGTAGAGTCCCATACGCGCGGATCTTCATGAGGAATAAACGGCAACTGAATCGGACGGGAACCCGCAGCGATAATGGCGTTGTCGAAGTTGATCACGGTTTTACCGTTTTCACCTTCCACTTCCAGGGTATTCGCGCCGGTAAATTTACCCAGACCGTTAACCACTTTGACTTTACGGCCTTTGGCCATGCCTGCCAGACCACCGGTCAGTTGAGTAATAACTTTTTCTTTCCAGGTACGGATTTTGTCGATATCGGTTTTCGGCTCGCCGAAAACGATACCGTGTTCAGCCAGCGCTTTGGCTTCTTCGATAACTTTTGCTACGTGCAGCAGTGCCTTAGAAGGGATGCAACCTACGTTCAGACAAACACCGCCGAGGGTGTTGTAACGTTCAACGATGACGGTTTCCAGACCTAAATCAGCGCAACGGAAGGCAGCAGAGTAACCTGCGGGGCCTGCCCCAAGTACCACGACCTGAGTTTTGATTTCAGTACTCATCATGACCTCTTATTGATTTCCGGCGGTCAGGGGTACTTCATGTCGCCCTTCATCCACCGGGACGTTCTATCCGCCCGTATTTTACAAAATTGTTAACAATTTTGAAACAACAAACGGTAAGCGATTTGTCCTAAGCTCTGTAAAACCCATAAGCATTATGAGATTACCAGAAAAAAGCCGGCCGTAAGGCCGGCTTTTCCGATTACATCACCAGACGGCGAATATCGCTCAGGGTGTTATTGATGATGGTGATAAAGCGCGCACCATCAGCACCGTCAATCACACGGTGGTCGAAGGAAAGAGAGATTGGCAGCATCAGGCGCGGCACAAACTCTTTACCATTCCAGACCGGTTCCATGGAAGACTTGGAAACACCGAGAATAGCCACTTCCGGCGCGTTCACGATCGGTGCGAAGTGGGTGGTACCCAGCCCGCCGATACTGGAGATGGTGAAGCAGCCGCCCTGCATTTCGCCAGCGGTCAGCTTACCGTCACGCGCTTTTTTGGAGATAGCCATCAGCTCGCGAGAAAGCTCGACGATGCCTTTCTTGTTCACATCTTTGAATACCGGAACCACCAGACCATTAGGCGTATCAACCGCAACACCGATGTTGATGTATTTCTTCAACGTCAGTTTCTGACCATCTTCGGACAGAGAACTGTTAAAGCGCGGCATCTGCTCAAGGGCAGCGGCAACGGCTTTCATAATGAAGACAACCGGAGTGATTTTTACATCCAGTTTGCGTTTCTCAGCTTCGGCATTCTGCTGTTTACGGAACGCTTCCAGATCGGTGATATCGGTTTTGTCAAAGTGGGTAACATGCGGGATCATCACCCAGTTACGGCTCAGGTTAGCACCAGAGATTTTCTGGATACGGCCCAGTTCCACTTCTTCGATTTCGCCGAACTTGCTGAAGTCCACTTTCGGCCATGGCAACAGACCCGGCAGAGAGCCCCCGGTTGCACCAGCGGCAGGCGCAGATTCAGCGCGTTTAACCGCATCTTTCACATAGGCCTGAACGTCTTCGCGCAGGATACGGCCTTTACGACCAGTACCTTTCACCTTCGCCAGATTCACACCAAACTCACGCGCCAGACGGCGGATCAGCGGAGTCGCATGCACGTAAGCATCGTTTTCGGCGAAGTCAGATTTTGCCGCCGGTTTTGCCGCCTGTGCAGCAGAGGCCGGAGCCGCTTCCTGTTTTGCAGCCGGAGCTGCCGCAGGCGCTGCGCCTTCTACTTCGAAGATCATGATCAGTGAACCGGTGGAGACTTTGTCGCCCACATTCACTTTCAGCTCTTTCACAGTACCTGCGAACGGAGCCGGAACTTCCATAGAAGCTTTATCACCTTCGACAGTGATCAGTGACTGCTCAGCGGAAACTTTGTCGCCCACTTTCACCAGCACTTCGGTCACTTCAACTTCGTCGCCGCCGATATCCGGTACGCTAACCTCTTTCGCACCACTTGCCGCTGCAGGCGCAGGGGCCGCTTCTTCTTTAACCGGTGATTTAGCTTCGCTTGCCGCAGGCGCTGCGCCAGCAACCTCGAAGATCATGATCAGGGAACCAGTAGAAACTTTGTCGCCGGTATTGATTTTGATCTCTTTTACCGTGCCAGCGAACGGAGCCGGAACCTCCATAGAGGCTTTATCGCCTTCTACGGTGATCAGCGACTGTTCAGCTTCAACTTTATCGCCCACTTTCACCAGGATCTCGGTCACTTCAACTTCGTCACTGCCGATATCTGGTACGTTGACTTCTTTAGCCGCCGCTGTCGCTGCTGCAGGCGCACTTGCCACTTCTTTCTTCTCTTCTGCCTTCGCAGGCGCAGCGTCTGCTGCACCGTCGGCGGAATCGAAAATCATGATCAATTTGCCAGTCTCGGTTTTATCGCCAACAGAGACTTTGATCTCTTTAACAATACCAGCCTGCGGAGACGGCACTTCCATAGAAGCTTTGTCACCTTCTACGGTGATCAGCGACTGTTCGGCTTCAACTTTGTCGCCTACTTTGACCAGGATCTCGGTGATTTCAACTTCATCAGCCCCGATGTCCGGTACTTTGATTTCGATAGCCATTATCTCTTTACCTCTTACGCCAGACGCGGGTTAACTTTTTCTGCATCGATGTCGAATTTGGCGATGGCATCCGCCACCACTTTCTTGTCGATTTCGCCACGTTTAGCCAGTTCGCCCAGTGCTGCTACGACCACGTAAGAAGCATCAACTTCGAAGTGGTGACGCAGATTTTCACGGCTGTCGGAGCGACCGAAACCGTCAGTACCCAGCACGCGATAATCATCAGCCGGAACGTAGGTACGCACCTGCTCAGCGAACAGTTTCATATAGTCAGTGGACGCCACTGCCGGCGCATCGTTCATCACCTGAGCAATGTACGGAACGCGCGGGGTTTCCAGCGGGTGCAGCATGTTCCAGCGTTCGCAATCCTGGCCATCACGCGCCAGTTCAGTAAAGGAGGTGACGCTATAAACGTCAGAGCCTACACCATACTCTTTTGCCAGAATCTGCGCGGCTTCACGCACATGGCGCAGAATAGAACCCGAACCCAGTAACTGAACTTTGCCTTTGCTGCCTTCGACAGTTTCCAGCTTGTAGATACCTTTACGGATACCCTCTTCCGCACCCTGCGGCATTGCAGGCATGTGGTAGTTTTCGTTCAGCGTGGTGATGTAGTAGTAAACGTTCTCTTGTTTCTCACCATACATACGCTCCAGGCCGTTGTGCATAATCACAGCGACTTCATAGGCGTAAGCCGGGTCATAAGAGATACAGTTCGGGATAGTCAGCGACTGAATATGGCTGTGACCATCTTCATGCTGCAGACCTTCACCATTCAGCGTAGTACGACCAGAAGTACCACCAATCAGGAAGCCACGCGCCTGCTGATCACCTGCAGCCCAGCACAGGTCGCCAATACGCTGGAACCCGAACATGGAGTAGTAGATGTAGAACGGGATCATCGGCAGGTTGTTGGTGCTGTAAGATGTTGCCGCAGCCAACCAGGATGCGCCTGCGCCCAGTTCGTTGATGCCTTCCTGCAGGATCTGACCTTTTTCGTCTTCTTTATAGTAAGCAACCTGCTCACGATCCTGCGGGGTGTACTGCTGGCCGTTCGGGCTGTAAATACCAATCTGACGGAACAGACCTTCCATACCGAAAGTGCGCGCTTCGTCAGCAATGATCGGCACCAGACGATCTTTGATCGACTGATTTTTCAGCATTACGTTCAGAGCACGAACAAAAGCGATAGTGGTAGAGATCTCTTTGGATTGCTCTTCCAGCAACTGGTTGAAATCTTCCAGTTTCGGCAGATCCAGTTTCTCGGTGAAGTTCGGCTGACGAGACGGCAGATAGCCTTTCAGCGCCTGACGACGTTCGTGCAGGTACTTATGCTCTTCAGAACCTTCCGGGAAGGTGATGTACGGCAGTTTTTCGATATCTTCATCGGCAACCGGCACATTGAAACGATCGCGGACGTAGCGAACGCCGTCCATGTTCATTTTCTTCACCTGGTGCGCGATGTTTTTACCTTCGGCAGAGTCACCCATGCCATAACCTTTAATGGTATGGGCCAGGATAACAGTCGCTTTGCCTTTAGTTTCTTTCGCTTTTTTCAGTGCAGCATAGACTTTCTTCGGATCGTGACCGCCGCGGTTCAGCGCCCAGATCTGATCGTCAGTCCAGTCGGCCACCAGGGCAGCAGTTTCCGGATATTTACCGAAGAAGTGCTCACGCACGTATGCGCCATCTTTGGATTTAAAGGTCTGGTAGTCACCGTCAACGGTTTCATTCATCAGTTGGATCAGTTTACCGCTGGTATCTTTGCGCAGCAGCTCGTCCCAACGGGAACCCCACATCACTTTGATGACATTCCAGCCAGCGCCGCTGAAGATACCTTCCAGCTCGTTGATGATTTTACCGTTACCGGTTACCGGGCCATCCAGACGCTGCAAGTTACAGTTGATAACGAAACAGAGGTTGTCCAGCTTCTCACGGGTAGCAATGGTGATGGCACCTTTAGATTCCGGCTCGTCCATCTCGCCATCGCCAAGGAAAGCGTAAACGGTTTGTTCAGAGGTATCTTTCAGACCACGGTGTTCCAGATATTTCAGGAACTTAGCCTGATAGATAGCACCAATCGGGCCAAGACCCATAGATACCGTCGGGAACTGCCAGAATTCCGGCATCAGTTTCGGATGCGGGTAGGAAGAGAGGCCGTTGCCGTGGACTTCCTGACGGAAGTTGTTCATCTGTTCTTCAGTCAGACGACCTTCTACAAACGCACGTGCATACACACCCGGAGAGATGTGGCCCTGGAAGTAAACCAGATCGCCGCCGTCTTTATCGTTGCGGGCGCGGAAGAAGTGGTTGAAGCAAACTTCGTAAATAGTCGCAGAAGACTGGAAAGAGGCCATGTGGCCACCCAGCTCAAGGTCTTTCTTGGAGGCACGCAGAACAGTCATAATCGCGTTCCAGCGGATAGCTGAACGGATGCGGCGTTCCAGTTCCAGATTGCCCGGATATTCCGGTTCATCTTCAACGGCAATAGTGTTTACATAGTTGCTCGCCCCGCCGCCAGCCGCAACTTTCACGCCGCCTTTGCGGGCTTCTGAAAGGAGCTGGTCAATCAGATACTGAGCACGCTCAACACCTTCTTCACGGATAACCGATTCGATCGCCTGTAGCCAGTCGCGAGTTTCGATCGGATCCACGTCATTTTGTAAACGTTCTGACATGGGGTATTCCTTATCTATCTAATACGTTGATTTGTCTGGAACCTGTCCCATTATCCCTTCATCGATCTTGATGACTCTAAAAGAGACAATAAGACAGGTTCTGCGTTAGTTGCCGCGCTCTCGATTTGGCGCTCTTGTTACAACTCTTCCGGCGCAAGATACGCCAGAAAATTTTAATTCTTACGTTGCTCTAACCGCCGAAGAGAGCGCTCACGTCGGCTCTGCTCACGGCTGCGGTCCAGCAAAATTTCTTCAATAAACGCCAGGTGGCGGTGCGACGCTTCGCGTGCAGCCTCCGGCTGACCGGCCATAATCGCCTCGAAAATGCGAGTGCGATGGCTGCTGACTAACGGAAGCATCTCCCGGCGCGCGTAGAGCAATTCAAAGTTTTGCCGAACATTCTGCGCCAGCATAGGTTCCATGCAGCGTAGCAGATGAAGCAATACCACGTTATGAGCAGCCTCGGTGACGGCTATCTGATACTGCACAACAGCATTAGATTCCGCATCCAGATCACCCGACTCCTGCGCCCGTTCAATAGCCTGATGTAGCTCGCTAATGCGTTCTTTATCTTCATCAGTGCTACGTAAAGCGGCGTAATAGGCAGCAATGCCTTCAAGCGCGTGGCGAGTTTCAAGCAGGTCAAACTGAGATTCTGGATGTTCGGACAGTAGCTCAACCAGCGGATCGCTGAAGCTTTTCCATAAGCTATTCTGGACAAAGGTCCCGCCGCCCTGGCGACGAAGGAGCAGCCCTTTGGCTTCGAGGCGCTGAATAGCCTCGCGCAGTGAAGGACGAGAAACGTCAAACTGTTTAGCCAGTTCGCGTTCTGGAGGCAGTTTTTCACCGGGACGTAAGGTCCCTTCAAGAATCAAAAACTCCAGTTGTTGCTCAATCGCATCGGAGAGTTTTGGTTGGCGGATTTTGCTGTAGGCCATAGTTCCCTGTCTCTGCCATTCGCCGCAGTAAATTGGTCTTACCAATTTCACATTCGTGACGCTAAAGTAACAAAGTATTCACCTTCTGTCCATACAGGTTTTGATTGAAATCATTAAACCAGGCACATTTTAACAATCCTACAGAAATGGCGTTTCAAAAATGTAACCTTGCACAAAAAATCGCTTTACCTATAAAGAAGCAGTTTTAACTTTTTAGAAACGGTGAATGTTGCAAATGAACCGATTCAGTTAGACAAATAATGAATAAATACTCATAATTTTTGAATAAATTAGATCACTAACGGAAAAATGGTGGTAGAAGCATTACTTACAACTGCTTTCTTTTTCGCCAGTTGAAAATAACCGCGCACAAAGCAGATGCATTCCGGCGCGCTTACCACTATTCTCAAATTTACGAAAGAGATTGAATGAAATTCACGTCTTTAATTCGTAAACAAAAAAATACAAAAAATGGAATTTATCTATTACAAGGAAGCGACAGCATCAACATAATAACCACACACGAGGTTTCATGATGGAAGGTCAACAGCATGGCGACCAGCTAAAGCGCGGCCTTAAGAATCGCCATATACAGCTGATCGCGCTTGGCGGTGCTATCGGCACGGGGCTGTTTCTGGGCAGCGCATCCGTAATTCAATCAGCAGGTCCTGGCATTATTCTGGGTTATGCCATTGCAGGCTTTATCGCATTTCTGATTATGCGTCAGTTAGGAGAAATGGTGGTTGAAGAGCCTGTTGCCGGTTCGTTCAGCCATTTTGCCTATAAATATTGGGGTAGTTTCGCCGGTTTTGCTTCAGGCTGGAATTACTGGGTGCTGTATGTACTGGTGGCAATGGCAGAGCTGACCGCCGTCGGCAAATATGTACAGTTCTGGTGGCCGGAGATCCCAACCTGGGTCTCTGCAGCGATCTTCTTTGTTCTTATCAATGCCATCAACCTGACCAATGTGAAAGTGTTTGGTGAGATGGAATTCTGGTTTGCCATTATCAAAGTCGTCGCTGTGGTCGCGATGATCCTTTTTGGCGGCTGGCTGCTGTTTAGCGATAGCGCAGGCCCGCAGGCTACCGTACGTAACCTATGGGAACAGGGGGGCTTCCTGCCAAATGGCATTGCCGGACTGGTCATGATGATGGCGATCATCATGTTCTCCTTCGGTGGTCTGGAACTGGTGGGGATCACCGCTGCCGAAGCAGACAACCCAGAGAAAAGCATTCCGAAAGCCACCAACCAGGTTATCTACCGTATCCTGATTTTCTATATTGGCTCACTGGCAGTGTTACTCTCTTTGCTGCCGTGGACACGTGTCACTGCCGATACCAGCCCGTTTGTGCTGATCTTCCATGAACTGGGCGACTCTTTTGTGGCCAACGCGCTGAATATCGTCGTGCTTACCGCCGCGCTCTCGGTTTATAACAGCTGTGTTTACTGCAATAGCCGCATGCTGTTTGGTCTGGCAAAACAGGGGAATGCGCCAAAAGTATTACAAAGTGTCGATAAACGCGGCGTGCCGGTAAACACCATACTGGTTTCTGCGGGCGTGACCGCGCTGTGCGTATTAATCAACTACCTGGCGCCTGAGTCTGCCTTTGGCCTGCTGATGGCGCTGGTGGTCTCCGCGCTGGTCATTAACTGGGCGATGATCAGCCTTGCACATATGCGCTTTCGTCGTGCTAAGCAACAGCAGGGCGTGACTCCGCGCTTTCCGGCGCTGTTCTACCCGCTGGGAAACTGGATCTGTCTGCTGTTTATGGCAGGGGTGTTAGTCATTATGTTGATGACCCCTGGCATGGCGATCTCTGTCTGGCTAATCCCGGTATGGGTTGCCGTTCTTGGCGTTGGCTATCTGGTTAAAGAGAGAAAAGAGAAAGCTGTGAAAGTCAGCTAATCTTCACACGCTCTGCCCTCTTCCACCCGGAAGGGGGCAATCAATTCATTGTTACCCCCCTCACACTTTGTTGTATATAGCCCGTTTATCCATGTCTATGGCCTTATCCTGCAACGCAAATATACCTTAGCGAGCAAATAATTCTTCCCATACCTCATAGGGAGAGCGGCAATGGGCAACAAACTGTCTGTTAAAGAAAAGATTGGCTATGGTATGGGCGATGCCGGATGCAACATTATTTTCGGCGCTATCATGCTGTTCGTTAACTATTTCTACACTGATATCTTCGGTCTTGCCCCCGCGCTGGTTGGGGTATTACTGCTTTCAATACGCGTAATTGATGCTGTAACCGACCCGCTAATGGGCGCGATTGCTGACCGTACTCAGAGTAAATATGGGCGTTTTCGCCCCTGGCTGCTCTGGATTGCCGCGCCTTATGCACTCTTTAGCGTTCTGATGTTCACTACCCCTGACTGGACTTATAGCAGCAAGGTTATCTATGCCTTTGTGACCTATTTCTTGCTGTCGTTGACTTACACTGCCATCAATATCCCCTACTGCTCATTGGGTGGCGTGATCACCAACGATCCGAAAGAGCGGGTCGCCTGCCAGTCGTACCGTTTTGTGATGGTGGGGGTCGCCACGTTGTTATTGTCGCTGACGCTGTTGCCCATGGCCGAATGGTTCGGTGGCGAAGATAAAGCTAAAGGCTATCAGATGGCGATGACTGTGCTGGCGTTCATCGGCATGTGTATGTTTCTCTTCTGTTTTGCCACCGTGCGCGAACGTGTCCATCCCGCCGTTCCCACCAATGATGATCTAAAGAAAGATTTTAAAGACGTCTGGAAAAACGATCAGTGGGTGCGCATTCTGCTGCTGACACTGTGCAATGTCTGCCCCGGCTTTATCCGTATGGCAGCGACCATGTATTACGTTACCTGGGTTATGGGGCAGAGTACCCATTTCGCCACAATGTTTATTAGCCTCGGTGTAGTCGGCATGATGATCGGCAGCATGCTGGCGAAAGTGCTAACGGATCGCTGGTGTAAATTAAAAGTGTTCTTCTGGACCAACATTGTACTGGCGCTCTTTTCCTGCGCTTTTTACTTCTTCGATCCACACGCAACGGTGATGATCGTTGTGCTCTACTTCCTGCTGAATATCCTGCATCAGATCCCTTCTCCACTTCACTGGTCGCTGATGGCCGACGTTGATGATTATGGCGAGTGGAAAACCGGCAAACGTATCACGGGAATCAGTTTTTCCGGCAACCTGTTTTTCCTGAAAGTGGGCCTCGCTGTCGCAGGTGCCATGGTCGGTTTCCTCCTCTCCTGGTATGGCTATGATGCCGGCGCCAAACAGCAAAACGCCACGGCGATCAACGGTATTATGCTGCTGTTTACCGTGATCCCAGGCGTTGGTTACCTGATTACTGCCGGTGTGGTGCGACTGCTGAAAGTTGACCGCGAATTGATGAAACAGATCCAGTCGGATCTGGAAAAACGTCGCATCAATTATCACGAATTGGGTGAACAGCAACATCTGCCCGCAGGCGAAAACGCGAGGAAAGCATAATGAGCAACTGGCCGAATCCGTTTATTGAACAACGCGCCGACCCCTATATCCTGCGCCATAACGATGTTTATTACTTTGTGGCCTCTGTTCCTGAATATGACCGGCTGGAGATTCGTCGCGCCGCCACGCTTGAAGGACTGCGTAGCGCAGAGGGTGTCGTAGTGTGGCGCAAACCACAAACCGGGCCAATGAGCGAGCTTATCTGGGCGCCGGAGCTGCATTACATTGAAGATAAATGGTATCTCTACTTTGCCGCCACCTGGACGAAAGCGCTGGATGAGCTAAATATGTTCCGTCACCGCATGTTTGTACTGGAGTGCGATGACGCCGATCCGCTCACCGGGCGCTGGGTTGAGAAAGGTCAGGTCAAAACGTCTTTTGATACCTTTGCCCTTGATGCCACAACCTTCATACACCAGGGAAAACACTGGTATCTATGGGCGCAAAAAGCGCCCGATATTCCGGGCAACTCCAATCTATATCTGGCAGAAATGGAAAACCCCTGGACGTTAAAAGGCAACCCTATACTGCTTAGCAAGCCGGAATTCGACTGGGAGTGTCGCGGTTTTCTGGTAAACGAAGGGCCGGCGGTGTTGTTTCACGGCGATAAGCTTTTTGTCAGCTACTCAGCCAGTGCCACCGATGAAAATTACTGCATGGGGCTACTGTGGATTGATACGCTCGCTGACCCGGAAAACCCCGAGAACTGGCATAAATCCCCGCAACCGGTATTTAAAACCAGCTATGAAAATCGCCAATACGGCCCCGGGCACAATAGTTTTACGCAAACAGCGGAGGGGGAAGATGTACTGGTCTATCACGCGCGCAATTACACCGAAATTGAAGGTGATCCGCTCTATGACCCTAACCGCCATACGCGGCTGAAAACTATTTACTGGCGAGAAGACGGGATGCCTGATTTCGGCATCCCACCAGCGGATAACTGCTAGCGCTACGGTACGCGTCTTAAACCAGCGTGCCGTAAATCGTTAGCAATGCGACCACGACAACCAACACCAGCGACGTCTTTTTCGCCATTGAGACCGCAGCCTTAGGCGTTTCAACTTTATCCAGATGCGGCTCGCGCGCCAGAGAGAACTGCGCGAGTTGCGTCAGAACCTGATACTGGGCGGTGTGACGATCGCCAAGTGAAGCAAACCATGCGGGCAACGCTTTCTCTCCATGGCCAACCAGTGCATAAACCACACCTGCCAACCGCACCGGCACCCAGTCCAGCACATGTAATATTGCATCGATGCCTGAAAGCTGGCGTTCATGGGGGGTTCGATAACGCGCCAGCCACGACTGCCAGGCACGTAAAAAGGCATAGCCTGCAAGAAACACCGGGCCCCATGAAGCACCGACGATAAACCAGAATAGCGGGGCGAGATAAAAGCGGAAGTTGATCCACACCAGCGCATTTTGTAGCTCTCGCAGAAACTCCCGCTCATCGCATCCTGGCGGCACACCGTGGATCAGTGTCAGTTCGTTCGCCATCGCATTATGGGCATGGCTTTCATTACGTGACGCCGCCTTCAAATAAGCATGATAATGTAGTCGCACCTTGCCCGCGCCGATGCACAGCAAGCCAATAAGGATCCACACCACCAGCAGCGGCACATTGAAAAACAGCCCGAACAGCGCGCGCAGGACCAGGAAGGTAACCAGCATCACCAGCGCCGTCATCAGCAGGGTTCTGAACATTGAATAGTGTCTTACCCGCCGAAACAGGACTTCCAGCCGGTGATCGAATTGCCAGTGTTCTCCCAGTTTAAACAGCCGTTCTGTTGCCAGCACCAGCAACATGGTGAATAACGTCATGGCATCTCCTTTTCTGACGAGCCGTTGACCAAAGCGCGAAACTTCGCCCAGTCAAAGGCTGCTCCTGGATCGGTCTTACGTTCAGGGGCAATATCGCTATGCCCGGTCATATTGTCGGCAATCGCCGGATAAAGCTCAATCAACGTTTGTGTGACTGCCGCCAGTTGTCGGTACTGTGCATCGCTATAAGGTTGATTGTCGGTGCCTTCAAGTTCAATACCGATAGAGAAATCGTTACAGCGCTCCCTGCCTTGATAGCAGGAGACTCCCGCATGCCAGGCCCGCTTATCGAAAGGCACATATTGCACTATCTCCCCATCGCGTCGAATCAGACAATGCGCCGAGACACGAAGCTGCGCAATTCCGGCAAAGTAGGGATGGGCGCTGGGATCCAGCGTCCCGGTGAACAGCGCGTCTATCCACGGGCCGCCAAATTCACCAGGCGGCAGACTAATATTATGAACGACCAGCAGCGACGGCGGTTCATCATCCGGGCGGCAATCGAAATGCGGAGACGGCACCCGCCGAGCTTCCACCAGCCAACCCTTACATAACTGCATAAGGAACTCCTTCCAGAGATAGCGCTGAAACACGCTTCAGAGTAGCATGTTTGGGCCGTGTCCCCTAATGGCCTTGCCGAACGAGACATAGCCTAACATTGTGATTCGTTACCCTTTTTGGAGTTTATCATGCCGCCTCGCCGTTATAACCCTGACCTTCGACGCGACGTATTGCAAAAGCGCATCGAACTCGATATCCCCGCAGCCGTAGCGCAAGCGCTACGGGAAGATTTGGGTGGTGAAGTCGACGCAAATAACGACCTTACCGCACAATTATTACCGCCAGAGAGTCACTCTCATGCGGTGGTCATTACGCGCGAAGATGGGGTCTTTTGTGGCAAACGCTGGGTCGAAGAGGTGTTTATCCAACTGGCCGGGGATGATGTGACGATAACCTGGCATGTTAAAGATGGTGACATTATCCATGCTGAGCAGCCCTTGTTTGAGCTGCAAGGCCCCTCTCGCGTACTCCTGACCGGGGAACGTACTGCACTCAATTTTGTGCAGACGCTTTCCGGCGTAGCAAGCGAGGTTCGCCGTTATGTCGAACGGCTGAGTGGCACGAAAACAGAGTTACTTGATACGCGTAAAACGCTCCCCGGACTGCGCAGCGCGCTGAAATATGCCGTCTTGTGCGGCGGCGGTGCGAATCACCGCCTTGGTCTCTCTGATGCCTTCTTAATCAAAGAGAACCATATTATTGCCACGGGTTCCGTGCGCCAGGCGGTGGAGAAGGCCTTCTGGTTACATCCTGATGTGCCAGTGGAAGTGGAAGTGGAAACAATGGAGGAACTTGACGAGGCGCTTAAGGCCGGGGCCGATATCATCATGCTGGATAACTTTACTACCGAGCAGATGCGTGAAGCGGTGAAACGTACGCATGGCCAGGCGCGGCTGGAAGTCTCTGGCAATGTAACACTCGAGACACTGCGTGAATTCGCGGAAACCGGTGTTGATTACATCTCCGTAGGCGCCCTGACCAAGCATATACACGCGCTCGATCTATCGATGCGCTTTTGCTAATCGCCTCCTCCTGAACGGGCCAGCGGCCCGTTTTTTGCGTTCCGCCTCCCATACTGTCTGCATTGTTGTGTAACCCCCGCCTAAAAATCAGAAGTCATCTTCCTGAAGCCATTTTTACCACTCGCTCATCTTCACAGCGATTGCCACAGTAACGGCTCTGCACAAGGAACCGTATATGAACAGACAACAAGGATTCACCCTTATCGAACTGATGGTGGTCATTGGCATTATCGCCATACTCAGCGCCATCGGCATCCCTGCCTACCAAAACTATCTGCGCAAAGCTGCGCTGACGGACATGCTGCAAACCTTTATCCCCTATCGCACCGCCATTGAACTTTGTGCGCTGGAACGCGGCGGTTTAGACAGTTGTGAAGCCGGGACTAATGGCATACCTACCCTCACGACCACACGCTATGTTTCCATGATGAATGTTGCAAGTGGCGTGGTAACGCTAAACGGTCAGTCGAGCCTGACTGGGCTAAACGTGGTGATGACGCCGCAATGGAGTCCGGCAGAGGGGATGCGCGGCTGGACGCGAACCTGTAACACCACGGCTGATAGCGCGCTGCAACAAGCCTGTGAAGATGTATTTCGCACAGGTCGCCAGTAAGGAGCCGCGATGAAAGAGGAGAAACTGAACGCCTTATGCGAGCGCCACAACGCGGTATTGCTCAATAGCGACGCCGAACTTCTTACCATCGCCGTGGTGGATAACCCCACCACTGAATTTATGGAGTCATTAAGTTTCACCGCGCAAAAACGGGTCGATATCTGCTGCTGGACGCAGGAACAGATGGATAAATATAAGCAGATGGCAGCGCAGGCGCAGGTGGGCAGAGAGCCGCAGATTAACCGGCAGACCCACCTTCCAGCCATCAAAGAAGAAGCAGCCTCAGCGGTAACGATCCTTGATCAAACCTTGCAACAGGCACTCATGCTGCGGGCGTCGGATATCCATTTTGAACCAGGGGAAAGCGGCTATTGCATCCGGCTACGGGTTGATGGCGTGCTGCACGCACTCTCCCCGCTGCCTGGTGAGATTGCCAGCACGCTGACCGCGCGGCTAAAAGTGCTCGGCAACCTTGATATTGCCGAGCGTCGCATCCCCCAGGACGGGCAATTTAGCGTGGATATCGCCGGAGAGGCGATCTCTTTTCGTATTGCCACCCTTCCCTGTCGCTACGGTGAAAAAGTGGTGCTGCGCCTGTTGCATCAAGTCAATCAGGCACTGGAGCTGCCAGCGCTGGGGATGAGCGAAGCACAGCATGTACTGTTTCACAGCGCCCTGGCGCAGCCGCAGGGATTAGTGCTGGTCACCGGCCCGACAGGGAGTGGTAAAACCGTCACGCTCTATAGCGCGCTGCAAGCGCGAAACAAACCGGAGGTTAATATCTGTAGCGTGGAGGACCCGGTAGAGATCCCCCTGGCTGGATTAAATCAGACACAAATTAACACCCGCGCCGGGCTAACATTCCAGACTGTTCTGCGCGCTCTGCTACGCCAGGATCCCGACATCATTATGATAGGGGAAATACGCGATGGCGAAACGGCTGAAATCGCCATTAAAGCGGCGCAAACCGGGCATCTGGTGCTATCAACGCTGCACACTAACTCCACATGCGAGACGTTGGTTCGTATTGAGCAGATGGGCGTTGCGCGCTGGATGGTCTCCTCCGCATTGTCGCTGGTGCTCGCACAGCGGCTGGTTCGCAAACTTTGCCCCCACTGTCGCAAACTGGCGGTAGAGAATACGCATCTGCCGGGCCATCTTTGGCCCCGACCACTGCCGCGCTGGCGCGCAGTCGGATGTGAGCAGTGCTACCACGGCTTTTATGGGCGGGTGGCGCTGTTTGAGGTGCTCGCCATTACCCCGGAGGTGCGCCAGGCTATTGCCAATGGTTTGAATGCTGATGAAATTGAGCAGCGCGCCCGCAAAGGTGGAATGACGACACTTTTTCAACACGGCTGTCTGGCAGTGGAGCAAGGGCTAACCACCATTGAAGAGCTAGTACGTATTCTGGGGTTCCCCAATGGCGAGTAAGGGACTTTGGCAGTGGTCGGGGCTGGATGAGTCCGGCGCATTACACTCCGGGGTGGGCTGGTATGAGGACCGCACCGCGATTATGCAGTTCTTATATCGACAGCAGACCCACCTGCTGACGTTAAAGCGGCTACCGGTGCGACGTGCGCTCTGGCGTGCTGAACATAGCTACACTCTCCTTCACCAGCTGGCCACGCTCTTGCAGGCCGGGCTCACATTGCCGGAAGGGCTGTTGCTACTTGCCGAACAGCAGCCATCCAGGCAGTGGCAGGCTTTACTACGTCATCTGGCGCAAGCGCTGGAGCAAGGGGAGACTTTTGCGGCAGCGCTACGCCAGTGGCCGGAAGTTTTCCCACCGCTCTGGCTGGTGATGATCCACACCGGTGAGCTAACCGGTAGGTTAGATGAGTGCTGCTTTAAACTTGCTCAACAGCAAAAAACGCAGCGGGAGCTGGCGCAAAAGGTAAAAAAAGCGCTGCGCTACCCGCTGATCATCCTCTCGCTAACCGCCGCAGTCGTACTGGCAATGGTTTACCTGGTGCTACCGGAATTCACCGCCATTTATCAAACTTTCAACACCCCGCTCCCGTTACTCACGCGCGGAGTAATTGCCACAGCTGCTCTTATGCAACGCTGTGCCCCTGTACTGGTCATTATTGCACTGCTGGCGGTGTCTGCGATGTCAATGTTACGCCATCATCAAGGGTGGTTACGCTATAAGCAACGTCTACTGCTCGCAGGCCCTGTGGTGGCACAACTGGTGCGAGGCCAACGGCTGAGTCAGATCTTTACGGTGCTATCTTTAACGCAACGCTCCGGTATCGCTTTTTTACAGGGCCTGGAGAGTGTGCAGGAGACCTTAACCTGCCCATACTGGCGAGAAGTACTCCAGCGAACATCTACGGAAATCTCTGAGGGTGCTTCTATTGCGGCGGCCCTGGCACAAAGTGGAGAATTCCCGGCGCTGTGTATTCAGTTAGTACGTACCGGGGAGGTTTCCGGCGCGCTGGATAGCATGTTGCACAATCTGGCGCAGCACTACAGTGAGCAGACTCAGCGTGAGGCAGACGGGCTGACCGCGATGTTAGAACCGCTGCTATTGGTGGTGACAGGCGTCATTATTGGCGTGTTAGTGGTCGCGCTGTACCTGCCCATTTTTCATCTGGGTGATGCAATGGGCGGTACAGGTTAAAGCAGGCGCCATATCGTGCGCCTGCAAGAGGATTACAGGCTATTAAAAACGCGGTTTTCCTGCTCCTGAACGCGGATAAAGGTAGTGCGCTTGGTGAGCTCTTTCAGACGAGAGGCCCCAACATAGGTACAGGCAGAACGCAGACCACCAAGAATATCGCGCGCGGTATTCTCCACCGGGCCGCGCAGCATCAACTTCACGGTTTTCCCTTCCGCAGCACGATAACCGGCAACGCCGCCAACGTGGCGATTCATTGCCGATTCGGAGCTCATGCCGTAGAAGAGCATGAATTTCTCGCCGTTCTCTTCGACAACCGTACCGCCACTCTCTTCATGACCCGCCAGCATACCACCTAACATCACAAAGTCAGCGCCGCCGCCAAAGGCTTTAGCCACATCTCCCGGAACGGTACAGCCGCCATCGCTAACAATCTGCCCGCCAAGTCCGTGTGCGGCATCAGCACACTCAATCACTGCGGAAAGCTGTGGGTAACCAACACCGGTTTTGACACGGGTAGTACAAACGGAGCCTGGGCCAATACCGACTTTGACGATGTCCGCGCCAGAGAGGATCAGCTCTTCACACATTTCACCCGTTACCACGTTGCCGGCGCAAATTGTTTTCGTTGGCCAGGCCTGACGCGCTTTCGCGACGAATTGCACAAAATGTTCGGAGTAGCCGTTCGCCACATCAATGCAGACAAAATTCAGCGAAGGATGCAGAGCGAGGATCTGTTTCGTTTTTTCAAAATCAGCATCGGAGGTGCCAGTGGATACCATAACATGGCGCAACACATCTTCGGGCTCACGCTGGATAAAGGTCTGCCACTCTTCAACGGAGTAATGTTTATGTATGGCGGTAAGAATATCGAAAGAGGCCAGCGCCTTCGCCATCGCGAAAGTCCCCACGGTATCCATATTCGCAGCAATAACAGGCACGCCAGACCACTTCATGCCAGAGTGTTTAAAGGTAAATTCGCGTTCCAGCTCGACATCGGAACGGCTTTTAAGGGTAGAGCGTTTAGGGCGGATAAGAACGTCTTTAAAACCTAACTTCAGATCTTCTTCGATACGCATGTGCGGATTCCTGGGGTTAAGGGCAAAAGTGCAAACACACAACTCCAGTGACGTTATCATACGCGCTAATAAGGGCTGCGCAAGACTGCGAAATTCTCTTTTTTTACGCTACAATCTTATAAATTTACCTGGTGAAAGGGTAAGTTAGCGCTGGTTAAGATAATTATTACTCATTCCAGCGCAACTTATTGAATACGATAATAAATAAATTCGTCGTTTTTACGTTTCGATCCAGTGCTGACAATAACATTCAGCGGGAGCCAGGATTACCATTAATTCGAACGGTAAATGAATCGAACATTTTTTGGGATTAAGTGTTATGGGGTATACGGTCGCGTTAACGGGAGGTATCGGCAGCGGTAAAAGTACCGTGGCTAACGCCTTTGCCTCGCTGGGGGTAGACATTGTCGATGCGGACATTATCGCCCGCCAGGTCGTGGAACCCGGTTCGCCAGCATTACTGGCGATTGCTGAACGTTTCGGCGCTGGAATAGTGTCGGCTGACGGTTCACTTAATCGCCGCTTATTACGCGAACGCATCTTTGCTTCCCCGACAGATAAAAGCTGGCTTAATAATTTACTCCACCCGATTATTCAGCAACAGACTCAGCGGCAGATTGCGCATGCGACATCGCCTTATGTACTCTGGGTGGTTCCATTGCTGGTAGAGAATCAGCTTTATCATAAAGCCGATCGGGTTTTGGTTATTGACGTTTCAATTGAGACGCAGGTTTTACGCACCATGCAGCGCGATGGCGTGACCAGGGAACACGCCCTCAGTATTCTCGCTGCACAAGCCACACGTGAAGCGCGACTCGCCGTCGCGGATGACGTTATTGACAATAATGGCCCACCAGATGCAATCGCATCGGATGTTGCCCGCCTGCACACGGCATATTTACAGTATGCTGCGCAGGCCGTATCACAGGAAAATAGTAATGCAGACCAACATCCTATTTGAACATCCGCTTAACGAAAAAATGCGTACCTGGCTGCGCGTCGAATTTTTGTTGCAACAGCTTACCGCCCGTTTGCCGGTGAGCAACCATGCTGACGCACTGCACTTTTTCCGTAATATTGGCGACTTATTGGATGTGTTTGAACGAGGCGATACCCGTACAGAATTGTTAAAAGAGCTGGAGCGCCAGCAGCGTAAATTACGTGCCTGGAGCGATGTGCCAGGAGTCGACCTCAACCGTATTGAAATTATTCGCCAACAGTTGAAAGAGACCGGTGCCGTGTTAATGTCCGTACCAAGACTCGGTCAACAGTTACGGGAAGACCGACTTATCGGCCTGGTGCGTCAGCGCCTGAGTATTCCTGGCGGATGCTGTAGCTTCGATCTTCCGACGTTGCATATGTGGTTGCATCTGCCACAGCCACACCGCGACGCGCAGGTAAAAGTGTGGCTGGATAGCCTCGCACCTTTAACGTCAACGCTTACATTGATCCTCGATTTAATCCGCAACGCTGCGCCGTTCCGTCATCAAACCAGCCTGAATGGATTTTACCAGGATAATGGTGAGGATGCCGATCTGCTGCGCCTACAGATACCGCTGGAAACAGCACTCTACCCACAAATCTCCGGCCACAAAAGCCGCTTTGCCATTCGCTTCCTGCCGCTGGATAGTGAAAACGGCTCTGTTCCCGAGCGACTTGATTTTGAACTGGCCTGCTGTTAAGGAGTAAAAATGTCTGAAGAAACCATCGTAAACTGCCCTACCTGCGGCAAAAACGTGGTCTGGAATGAGAAAAGCACGTACCGCCCGTTTTGTTCAAAGCGCTGCCAGCTGATTGACCTTGGTGAATGGGCCGCAGAAGAGAAGCGGATCCCCAGCGTCGGGGATCTTTCCGACAGCGATGAATGGAGTGAAGGGCAAGAGTAGGGCTGTGCTGCCCGGCACACAACGTTGCCGGGCGTTGATTATTGGCTTAGCGCCTGAAGCAGCTTCTGGATGACAGGTACATTAGCGGGTGGGAATTTTTCTGCATCCAGCGCCCCTTGCGCTACCCACTCGCCTGGCTGCCCCTCTTTCCCCCAGGGTTCACCTTCCCAGCTTTCTACCAGCCAGAACCACAGTGTGATATGGCGATCGGCAAACTGATGCTCAAGCTTGTCAAACAGTGTCGCATTAAACGGCGTGATACCCACCTCTTCCTGGAGTTCCCGCACCAGCGCCTGCTCAGGGGTTTCTCCCGCCTCGATCTTCCCGCCAGGGAACTCCCATTTATTCGCCATATGCGCATCTGCGGCACGTCGGGTTATAAATATTTGCCCCTGGGGGTTACGAATAATACCCACGGCGATGTTCAATATTTTCATGGTGCAGACTCCATAAAAAAGGCGCAGATATCTGCGCCTTTGACATTTTTATTAATGCATTAGCTCAAACGGCCATGGCACTGTTTATATTTTTTGCCCGACCCGCAAGGACAAGGATCATTACGGCCAACTTTACGATCGCCTGTCTGGGCGGCGAGCGCAGCAGCGGCTTCAGCTTCGTCATTCTGGTGGCTAAGTTGTTGCATCTGAGCCAGACGCTCTGCCTCCTGGCGACGCTGCTGCTCCATTGCTTCCACCTCTTCCGGCATACGCACCTGCACTTTGCTGAGTGTACTGATAACTTCATATTTCAGTGACTCCAGCATTGCCGCGAACATGGCGAAGGATTCGCGCTTGTACTCTTGCTTCGGATCTTTTTGCGCATAGCCGCGCAGATGGATCCCCTGGCGCAGATAATCCATCGCCGCCAGGTGCTCTTTCCACAACGAGTCGAGGGTTTGCAGCATGACGCCTTTTTCGAAATGACGCATCATCTCTACGCCAACAACCTCTTCTTTGCGCTGATAAACTTCTACTGCGTTTTGCAAAATACGCTCACGCAGTGTTTCTTCATGCAGTTCTGGCTCTTTCTCCAGCCACTGCGCGATTGGCAGATCAAGGTCGAAATCGTTTTTCAGACGCTCCTGCAGCCCCTGAATATCCCACATCTCTTCCAGTGACTGAGGCGGAATATGCGCGTCGATAGTCGCTTTGAAGACATCTTCTCGGATGCTATTAATGGTGTCACTAACATCAGTAACATCCAGTAGTTCATTACGCTGGGTATAGATAGCACGGCGCTGGTCGTTAGCAACGTCATCATATTCCAGTAACTGTTTACGAATGTCGAAGTTACGGCTTTCTACTTTACGCTGCGCGTTAGCAATCGCTTTAGTCACCCATGGGTGCTCAATGGCTTCACCCGGTTTCATCCCCAGCTTACGCATCATGCCAGAAACGCGATCCGAGGCGAAAATACGCATCAGAGCATCTTCCATTGACAGGTAGAAGCGTGAAGAACCCGCGTCACCCTGACGACCGGAACGACCACGTAACTGGTTATCGATACGACGGGATTCATGACGCTCAGTACCGATAATATGCAGGCCCCCGGAAGCGAGAACCGCTTCATGGCGTACCTGCCAGTCGGCTTTAATTTTGGCGATTTGCTCTTCGGTAGGCGATTCCAGCTCTGCCAGTTCCGCCTGCCAGCTTCCCCCCAGCACGATATCCGTACCGCGGCCCGCCATGTTAGTAGCAATCGTCACCGCGCCCGGATAGCCCGCCTGCGCGACTATCTCTGCCTCTTTGGCGTGGAATTTGGCGTTCAGAACATTGTGTTTGATGCCTGCTTTCGTCAGCTCATTTGACACAACTTCTGATTTTTCGATAGAGATAGTCCCTACCAGCACCGGCTGACCGTTAGCAGTACGCTCTTTAATATCTTCAATAATGGCCTGGATCTTCTCCGCTTCAGTCATATAGACCAGATCCGGCATATCCTTACGGATCATCGGGCGGTTAGTCGGCACGACGACAGTATCGAGTTTGTAGATAGAGCTAAATTCAAACGCTTCAGTATCTGCAGTACCTGTCATCCCCGCCAGCTTTTCATACAGGCGGAAATAGTTCTGGAAAGTGATGGAAGCCAGCGTCTGGTTTTCGTTCTGGATCTCTACCCCTTCTTTGGCTTCAACAGCCTGGTGCAGACCGTCAGACCAGCGACGGCCTTGCATCGTACGGCCAGTGTGTTCATCGACGATGATCACTTCGCCATCTTTCACGATGTAGTCCACATCACGGGTAAAGAGTGCGTGAGCACGCAGCGCAGCGGTAACATGGTGCATCATCATAATGTTGTTTGGGGAGTATAAAGACTCGCCCTCTTCCATGATGCCTTCTTTAACCAGCAGCTCCTCAATCAACACCAGACCGCGCTCGGTCAGGGTAACTTGACGCGCTTTTTCATCTACGGAGAAGTGACCCTCGCCCTGGAAGGTGTCCGAATCATCCTTCTCCTGACGCACCAGGTACGGAATGATTTTATTGACCTTTTTGTACAGCTCAGAGCTATCTTCCGCCGGGCCGGAAATGATCAGCGGGGTACGCGCTTCGTCAATAAGAATAGAGTCGACCTCATCCACCAGCGCATAGTGCAACTTACGCTGAACACGCTCTTCAGGGCTGAATGCCATGTTATCGCGCAGGTAGTCAAAGCCATATTCGTTGTTTGTACCGTAAGTAATATCGGCAGCATAGGCTTCACGCTTGGCAACAGCGGGCATACCCGGCAGGTTAATACCAACGCTCATACCTAAGAATTCAAACAGCGGACGGTTATTTTCGGCGTCACGCTGGGCCAGATAGTCGTTCACTGTAACGATGTGCACACCTTTACCGCTTAACGCGTTCAGGTAAGCAGGCAGGGTTGCGGTCAGGGTTTTACCTTCACCGGTACGCATTTCGGCAATGCAGCGCTCATTCAGCACCATACCGCCCAGCAACTGTACATCAAAGTGGCGCATACCAAATACGCGTTTACTCGCTTCACGCACAACAGCAAACGCCTCCGGAATCAGGCTCTCCAGGCTTTCACCTTTCTCAAGGCGAGCGCGGAATTCTGCGGTTTTGGCTTTGAGCTCATCATCGCTGAGCTGCTCCATTGCCGGTTCCATAGCGTTAATCTGCGCGACTGTTTTACGCATACGACGCAGGGTACGGTCATTACGACTGCCGAAAACTTTAGTTAATAACTTGATTAGCATAATAAAAATCTCAAACGCCCCATACTATGGAGCTAAAAAAGGGAATAAAGAATTCTTTCTTAGCAGAAGCGTTGTGGGCCGGCGCGAATACCTTGCGCCCGGCTTATCCATGCGGGAACGTTAAAGGCGACATATGGCGTAAAACGAGAAGTTGCAGCCAGATGTACAATAGTCGGCGGCTTACTCTCCTGGGTCAGTAACGCACTAAGCGTATCCAGTAAAGCAAGATGATGTGCCTGAAGCGGCAGAGGTTCCTCCGTTGCCACAGGCCGCGTCTGAGGCGCCATAGCGAACGAAAGGTGACGAATTACGGTGCGAATCGCATGCTGATGCCAGTAATCGACAGTAAAGCTTGGACGGCGGTTCGCCTCCAGCAAAGCAAGGCTGGTGAAATTAACCGCCCCGGCGTTATCGTGATTACGGCTGGTTTCGCTGGAAGGCCGGGCAGGTTCGGTATTACTACTGGCGAGCGCAGGCAAGCCGAGACTCGCCGCAACCATCCCTAATAAGAGATGCGGCCAGAAGTATCGTCTGCCAAATTGTCGCCAGCGCGTTAGTATTCCGCTCACTTGCTCCACCCGATAAAGCGTTTAAATTTTGCTGCGATTTATTTTTTGCGCACAAATATTACCACTAAGCAGCTTGTACCGCAGCAGTATTCACGGAACTGAAGGGGTAATATTGGCCAGGAAAGCATCGAACGCACCGCTTAGGCTCCATTAGAGCAGCTTGTTAAGCGTAAGAGATGAAAAGTTTTTTACAGTGGTAAAAATAAAAACGACCGGTCTCCCTGACCGGAGAGAGTGCCAGGGTTAACCAGTCGCTTTTTAGGCTTTAGCGTTATGCCAGAACCATATTCGGTGCTTTGAAGGCCAGCGGCAGTTCTGCGTCGTCTTCGAAAGTCACATATTCCCAGGCTTCCTGTTTTGCCAGCACAGCCTGCAGCAGTTTATTATTCAGCGCGTGGCCTGATTTGTAGGCAGTGAACGCACCAATAATATTGTGACCACACATGAACAGGTCGCCAATCGCATCCAGCATTTTGTGGCGTACAAATTCATCTTCGAAACGCAAACCATCTTCGTTCAATACGCGATAATCATCTACTACGATGGCACAATCGAAGCTACCGCCCAGGCACAATCCACGCGACTGGAGGTATTCGATATCACGCATAAAACCGAAGGTACGCGCACGGCTAATCTGCCGCATAAATGCGTCGGCAGAGAAGTTCATCGCGTAACGCTGTGTGCTGGCATCAATCGCCGGGTGGTTGAAGTCGATAGTGAAGTCAAGCGAGAAACCGTTATGCGGTTTGAACTCTGCCCACTTATCACCGTCTTCAACACGTACCGTCTCTTTGATACGCACAAATTTCTTGGCGCTGCTCAGCTCTTCGATACCTGCATCAAGCAGCAGATAGACGAATGGTGCTGCACTGCCATCCATAATTGGAATTTCCGGCGCATCGACTTCGACAATAATGTTGTCGATACCTAGCCCCGCCAGAGCCGCATTTAAGTGCTCAACGGTGGAAATCCGCACGTCATGCTCGTTGACCAGACAAGTACAGAGCATTGTATCACGCACAGATTTAGCATCAGCCGGGAAGTCTACCGGTGGATTTAAGTCAGTGCGACGATAGATGACCCCGGTATTTGCCGGCGCAGGGCGTAGCGTCAGTGTGACTTTCTTGCCGGTATGTAAACCGACACCAGTCGCCTGAACGATACGTTTAAGAGTCCTTTGTTTGATCATCGTATAATCTCGCCTAATTACCAATCCAACCAAATTGTATAACACAATAGGTGGGCCAGTTTAGCACAAAGAGCGAAGAAGCCCAACTTCCAGCTTATTCTTAGTCCGCTTGCTTACGCAGGAAAGCAGGAATATCCAGGTAATCCGGCTCTTTAGTCGTTTGCGGCGCGTTATCGTTTACCACTTTCGCTGGCGCTTTCTGCTCTTGCCCAATAGGCTGCATACCATGCTGCTGGTAACGATCCATCACCGGCTGCTGTGCCTGTTTGTTGGTCACCAGGGTAATCTCAGGACGTTTGTCCATACCGATACCGGTAGCAACAACAGTTACACGCAACTCGTCATTCATGTCAGGATCAAGAGAAGTACCGATAACCACGGTCGCATTATCCGAAGCAAACGCACGGATAGTGTTACCTACAGTTTCGAACTCATCCAGACGTAAGTCAAAGCCAGCCGTGATGTTAACCAGTACGCCGCGAGCGCCAGACAGGTCGATATCTTCCAGCAGCGGGCTGGAGATAGCCATTTCGGCCGCTTCTTCAGCACGATCTTCGCCGCTGGCAACGCCAGAGCCCATCATTGCATAGCCCATTTCAGACATCACTGTACGCACGTCAGCAAAGTCAACGTTCATCAGACCCGGACGGGTGATCAGCTCTGCGATACCCTGAACTGCGCCTTTCAGTACGTCATTCGCCGCGCCGAAAGCATCCAGCAAGGAGATACCGCGCCCGAGCACTTTCAACAACTTGTCGTTCGGGATAGTAATCAGCGAGTCCACATGCTTGGACAGTTCAGTAATACCCTGCTCAGCGAATGCCATGCGCTTCTTACCTTCAAAATTGAAAGGTTTAGTCACAACAGCAACCGTCAGGATACCCAAATCTTTTGCCACTTCAGCGACTACGGGCGCTGCGCCAGTACCGGTACCACCACCCATGCCAGCAGCGATAAAGACCATATCCGCACCTTCAAGCGCAGCGCGCAGTGCTTCGCGATCTTCTTCAGCCGCATTACGGCCAACTTCAGGGTTTGCACCTGCGCCCAGACCTTTAGTGATGCCACCGCCAATCTGAATGGTTTGGCCCACTGCTGTCTTACGCAACGCCTGCGCATCGGTATTGACCGCGAAGAATTCAACGCCTTCAATACGTTCGCGCACCATATGCTCTACGGCATTACCGCCGCCACCACCGACGCCGATGACTTTAATCACCGCGTCGTTGGTTAATTCCATAGGTTCAAACATAATTTCTCTCCGTCTTGTGCCTGTCGCCTGAGACCGTTAATTTCGCCGGTCTCTGAAAAATTAAAATTCTTTGCGCAGCCAGCTATTGATTCGTTTGAACCATGAGCCGACTGACGCACGTTTTTCCACTTCCGCTTCACCACTTAAATGGGTCTCTTTCCCGTAGTGCAGCAACCCAACGGCCGTTGAATAATACGGCTCCTGGGCATAGTCGGTTAAGCCAGTAATATTAAGCGGCGCACCAATACGCACTTGCGTATGGAATACGCGCTGCGCACAGGCCGCCAGACCTTCAATTTGCGCCGCGCCGCCGGTCAAAACAATTCCTGCCGCCAGGTGGTGTTTCACCCCCTGCTGACGAAGTTGCTCCTGTAACTGCAACAGTTCATCGTTAACCAGATTAAGCAACTCGGTATAACGTGGCTCAATCACATCCGCCAGCGTCTGCCGCTGAAGGCTGCGCGGCGGTCGTCCGCCTACGCTCGGCACCTCTACGCTTTCGTCTTTACCCACCAGCGAACCGAGCGCACAACCGTGGCGAACTTTAATCGCCTCAGCATCGCTTGGCGGCGTACCGAAGGCATACGCGATATCGCTGGTCACCACGTTCCCCGCATAAGGGATAACTTTGGTGTGACGCAGCGCGCCGCCGGTGTAGACCGCCATGTCCATAGTACCACCGCCGATATCAACGACGCAGACGCCCAATTCACGCTCATCTTCCGTCAATACCGAATAACTGGAAGCCAGCCCGGCGAAAATAAGTTGGTCAACTTTCAGACCACAACGTTCAACAGCCTTAACGATGTTTTTCGCCATGTCGTTATGACAGGTAATCAGATGCACTTTCGCCTGCATACGCACGCCTGACAGACCTACCGGGTTTTTAATCCCCTCCTGGTAGTCGATAGCGTACTCCTGCGGAATCACATGTAAAACGCGGTGCTCATCGCGAACACGTACCGACTTTGCGGTATGCACAACGTTCTCCACATCTTCCTGAGTCACTTCCTCTTCAGAAATCGGCACCATACCAATTTCGTTCTGACAACTGATATGCTTACCCGAAAGCGCAAGGTAGACTGAAGATATCTGGCAATCCGCCATCAGTTCAGCCTGATCGATGGCACGCTGTACGCATTTCACCACCGACTCTAAATCGTTGACCCCGCCTTTATCCATGCCACGCGACGGGCAACTGCCCACGCCAATGATATTCACAATACCGTCGGGCAGAACTTCCCCTACTAAAGCGGCTACCTTCGCAGTGCCAATCTCCAGTCCTACTACCAGTTTTCTGTCCGTCGCCTTAATCATTGTTGCTCTGCCTGTGCCTGATTCTGTTGTGCCTGATTCTGCTGCTGATTCGGTTCCTGAACCGGGGCGGCTTTCCAGCCGACCGCCGCACCCGAGTCATAGCGTAAGTCCACGTAGCTTATCTCTTTGCCATCCGCCTGCGCCTGTTGCTGAAGAACCGGATAGAGTTCTACAAAACGCATCAGGCGTTTCATCGTATCGCCACGGCCGAGGTTGAGCTTAATGTCATTACTTAGCGTTATCTGCCATGAACGCCTCGCGGTCATCGCCGCCTCTTTTAATGTGAACTTATTTTTCGCCAGCACCTGTCCCATGTCGCGATAGCCTTGTAACACTTCGCTCTCACTACCCTCAGGACCGTACAGCATGGGTAGAACTTGTTTACTGGTACGTTCGGCCGGCACGCTGAAAGCATTACCGTCCATATCGACCATATGCTGATCATTCCACCTTGCTATGGGCACATATTCAACCAGATGAATCTTCAATTTGTCTGGCCACTGCTTTCTTACGCTCGCCTGCTTAATCCAGGGCAGGCGCTCAATCTGGCTCTGAATGATATTCACATCCTGGGTCATAAAGGTACCAGGGGCACCCAGCGCCAGAATCGACTGACGAATATCATCGTTGCGGGTGTAATGACGTTCGCCTGTTACCACCATCTTCGATAACGGTAAACGTTGCGCGTCATCCATCCATCCCAGCACCACCCAGCCGCTAACAAACACGGTACAGAGCACCGTCAGCAGGAATAAAATACCCGCAAGACGCGTTCCATTACTCCGTCGGGAGGACGTTACAACCTCCACGTCGCGATTTCGCGTGTTCAGCGCAGCCTGAGACATATCACTCCGCCAGTTCCAGAATACGAACGACCAATTGCGAGAAGCTCAAACCCGCCTGCCGCGCGGCCATTGGCACCAGGCTATGGCTGGTCATCCCTGGGGAAGTATTGGCTTCCAGTAAATAAAACTGACCATCGCTGTCCAGCATTACGTCAATTCGACCCCAACCGCGACATCCCAGGATACGCCAGGCTTTCATTACCATTGATTGTAATAATGCTTCACGTGCTTCTTCCAGACCAGATGGGCAGAAATATTTTGTATCATCAGAGAGATACTTCGCCTCATAATCATAGAAGATTCCCGCCGGTTGAATGCAAATTGACGGTAAAATTTCATTTCCAAGTATTGATACTGTGAATTCAGGCCCACTTAGCCATTTTTCAATCAGAACTTCTTCATCATGTTGAAAGGCAAGCTGAAGCGCAACATGCAGATCATCTTTTGCGGTGACTTTCGACATCCCTACGCTGGAACCTTCCCGACTGGGCTTGACAATAACGGGTAATCCCAAATTCTCAATGCGTCGAATATCATCACTTTTGAGGCCTAATTCGAACTCAGCACGCGTAACTGCAACCCATGGCGCCACGGGAAGCCCGGCGCCTTGCCATAAAAGCTTGCTGCGGACTTTATCCATTGAGATCGCCGAGGCCATCACGCCGCTACCGGTATAAGGTACGCCAATAAGCTCCAGCAACCCTTGCAGCGTGCCGTCTTCACCACCGCGCCCATGCAGAGCAATAAACGCTTTGTCAAATCCCATCTCTTTGAGACGCGTGATATCAACATCACGTGGATCAATACCGTGTGCATCAATGCCGCTTTCACGCAGACCTGCCAGCACTGCAGCGCCGGAATTCAGTGAGACTTCACGCTCAGCAGAAGTGCCCCCGAGCAGTACAGCAACTTTCTCAGCCATGGTGCTCCTCCTGCGTTTGCGGCTTCAGTTTGATCTCCGCCAGATGACGGGCGATTTTACCGACGTTGCCTGCGCCCTGAATCAGGATCAGATCGTTGCCGGTCAAAACCGGTGCCAGCATTGCCGCAACCTGCGCCGGATCGGAGACCAGAATCGGGTCGATTTTGCCACGGCCACGAATGGTACGGCACAACGAGCGGCTATCAGCCCCTGGAATGGCCGCTTCACCTGCCGGATACACTTCGAGCATTAACAGCGCATCGACCTGGGTGAGAACATTGGCAAAATCGTCATACAGATCCCGCGTGCGGGTATAGCGGTGCGGCTGAAACAGCATCACCAAATTTTTATCCGGCCAGCCTGCCCGCGCCGCTTTAATGGTGGCATCCACTTCAGTTGGATGATGACCATAATCGTCGACTAACATTGCCGTACCGGATTTGCCATTCACTGCATCCAGCGGGAATTCACCGAGGAAGTCGAAACGACGTCCGGTCCCCTGGAAGCTTGCCAGCGCGCGCAGTATCGCATCATCGGCAATACCCTCTTCCGTTGCTACCGCGACTGCCGCTGCTGCGTTGAGGGCGTTATGACGCCCTGGCGCATTGAGCGTAACCTGTAGCATCGGTTTATCGGCGCGAACCAGGGTAAAGTGTCCCTGCGGCCCGATCTGCTGGTAGTTTTCGACGCGCACATCGGCATCCATGCTAAAGCCATACGTGGTAATTTGACGTCCAACGCGTGGCAAAAGCTCTCGGATCACCGGATCGTCCATACACATCACCGCACGGCCATAGAACGGTAAGTTGTGTAAGAAATTAATAAATGTCGTTTTTAAATTCTCGAAGTCACCCTGGTAGGTATCCATATGGTCGGCTTCGATATTGGTGACAATCGCCACCATCGGCTGCAAATGCAGAAACGAGGCGTCGCTCTCATCCGCTTCAGCAATTAAATAACGGCTGTGTCCCAGACGTGCATGGACACCCGCGGCTTTCACCAGACCACCGTTAACAAAGGTCGGGTCCAACCCAGCCTCGGCATAGATACTGGCTACCATCGCGGTGGTTGTCGTCTTACCATGAGTACCGGCAATGGCGATGCCATGGCGAAAACGCATCAGCTCTGCCAACATCTCCGCCCGACGGATCACCGGAATGCGCGCTTCATGCGCGGCGACGATTTCCGGGTTATCGGCAGAAATGGCGCTGGAGACCACCACTACGCTCGCATCGCTAACGTTTTCCGGGCGATGGTTAAAATAGATTGTGGCGCCAAGTGACGATAGTTGCTGCGTTACCGGGTTCGGTGCCAGGTCAGAACCGCTGATTTGGTAACCTTCGTTGGCCAGAACTTCGGCAATACCACCCATGCCAGCACCACCGATGCCAACGAAGTGAATGTGCCGGACGCGACGCATCTCGGGCACGATTAAACGCAGTTTCGCCAATTCTTGTGTATTCATAATCTAAACGCCATAGACTGCTTTAAATTCGCGCGACGCAAAAGGCGCCGCCAGTATTTATGCCTGTGCTGCCAGGCTCACTTCATGTGCTACCCGTTCGGTAGCATCCGGAATCGCCGCCGCGCGTGCGCGTTCAGCCATATCCAATAATTTTTCGCGATCCCAGCTCGCCAGTATTTCCGCCACCGCATCAACGGTAAATTGCGGCTGCTCCAGGATCTTCGCCGCCCCTGCTTTCTCCAGTGGCAACGCATTCCAGTATTGCTGTCGGTCTTTATGCTGAAACGGCACAAACAGCGCCGGTAAACCTGCAGCGGCGATTTCACTTACCGTCAGCGCGCCAGAACGGCAAACCACCACATCGGCCCACGCATAGGCCTGAGCCATATCGTCAATAAATTCGGTAACTTTATGCTTAACATCACCCGCAGCGGCATAGGCTTGCTCTACCGTCTGCTGAGCCCCTTTACCGCTCTGATGCCAGATAGTCACTGTCGAACCCAGCTTAGCGGCGACCTGCGGCATGGTCTGGTTCAGTATGCGGGCGCCTTGCGAGCCGCCAATCACCAGAACGCGCACCGGGCCTTGCCGACTGACCAGCCGCTGCTGAGGCAGCGGTAGCGCTAACACATCCACGCGTACCGGATTGCCCACTACCTCGGCTTTCGGGAAGGCGCCTGGGAAAGCCTGCATCACCTTGGTGGCAATCTTTGCTAACCATTTATTGGTTAAGCCAGCAATACCGTTTTGCTCATGCAGCACCACCGGGATACCCAGTGACCAGGCTGCCAATCCGCCCGGGCCGGAAACATATCCCCCCATCCCCAGCACCACGTCAGGTTTGAAGCGCTGCATGATGGCGCGAGCCTGTCGCCAGGCGTTAAAAATGCGTACCGGTGCCAGCAACTGCGCTTTTATACCTTTGCCACGCAGGCCGGAGATGCGGATAAAGTCGATCTCGATACCGTGTTTCGGCACCAGCTCGGCCTCCATGCGATCGGCGGTTCCGAGCCAGCGTACCTGCCAACCCTGATCCATTAAATGGTGTGCAACCGCCAGCCCAGGGAACACATGCCCGCCGGTACCGCCCGCCATCACCATTAACCGTTTCGCTTGACCACTCATCACAAACCTCGTGTAAACGCCTGCGCTTTTTGCAGACGCGTTTCATAATCTATGCGTAACAACAGCGTAATCGCCGTTGACATAATCAATAAACTGGAGCCGCCATAACTGATAAGCGGCAATGTCAACCCTTTGGTCGGCAACATACCTGCTGCGGCGCCGACATTGACCAGCGCCTGAAAACTAAACCAAATACCGATTGAACAGGCCAGAAAACCTGAAAAACGGTGGTCGATATCCAGTGCCTTACGGCCAATGGACATGGCGCGAAAAGCGACGAAGAATACCATTAAAAGGGCGACTACCACACCGATATAACCGAGTTCTTCGCCGATAATGGAGAAAATAAAGTCAGTGTGTGCTTCCGGCAGATACTCCAGTTTCTGAATCGAGTTTCCTAGCCCTTGCCCCCATAACTCACCGCGACCAAATGCCATCAGCGACTGTGTTAACTGGTAACCGCTGCCGAAGGGATCTTCCCATGGGTTCCAGAAGGAGGTAACGCGGCGGATACGGTACGGCTCCGCCAGAATCAGCAACACCACCGCCGCAATGCCCATACCGATAATGGCGATAAACTGCCATAGCTTCGCACCGGCAAGGAACAGCATCGCCAGAGTGGTAATAAACAACACCACCACCGTACCCAGGTCAGGCTGAGCCAGCAGCAGCAGCGCCAGCACGAGGATGACCCCCATGGGTTTCAAAAAGCCGCGTAGGTTATTACGCACTTCATCCACCTTGCGCACCAGATAGTTCGCCAGGTAACAGAACAGCGACAGCTTGGTAAACTCCGCAGGCTGAAAACGCATCACTCCCAAGTCAATCCAGCGTGATGCCCCGTTGATTGAGCTCCCCACTACCAGTACCACCAGCAACATGATGATTGCGGCAATCAACATGGCTGAACTGTACTTCTGCCAGAAATCCATCGGCAGTCGTAGGGTGACCATCGCCATGCAAAACGCCAGAAACAGATAGAGCGCGTGGCGCTTGGCAAAGAAGAACGGATCGTCGGTCAGACGCTGCCCTACCGGCATGGATGCCGAGGTCACCATCACAAACCCTACCGCCGCCAGCCCCAGCGTTAACCACAGCAGGGTACGGTCATACATGACCAGGCTGTCGCTATCTTTCTGCCGGGAAGCCATCACCCAACCTTTTAATGCCGCAAACAGCCATGCCAGCAGGCTAAACCCTGGCAGACGCGGTATTCTCAGGCGCGGGAGAGCTAAACGCATCAGCCTAACTCCTGCGCCAGACGGGTAAAGAGATCGCCCCGTTGTTCGAAATTCTTAAACTGATCGAGGCTGGCGCATGCCGGAGAGAGCAGCACCATATCGCCAGGTTGTACCCGTGTCGCAATCAACTCCATCGCCTGCTCCATCGTTTCGCATCGCTCGGCAATTTCCGGGCGCAGTGTCGCCAGCTCATCGCCATCCCGACCAAAGCAGTACAAGCGAATGCGATCGCCTGTGAGATAACGTTTTAATGGCGAGAAATCCGCCGATTTACCATCGCCGCCCAACAATAAGTGCAGAGTGCCTTCAACGTGCAGACCATTCAGTGCCGCTTCCGTACTGCCGACATTGGTCGCTTTTGAGTCGTTGATCCAGCGCACGCCATTATTTTCCAGCGCCAGCTGAAAACGGTGCGGCAACCCGGTGAAGGTGGTCAGAGCTTTCAGGCTACTGGCGCGCGGAAGACCGGCGGCATCAGCCAGTGCCAGTGCTGCCAGGGCATTGGTGTAGTTATGCTGACCAGAGAGCTTCATCTCTTTAACGTTCAGGACTTTTTCGCCTTTCACGCGCAGCCAGGTTTCGCCCTGCTGGCGGTTAAGGTGATAGTCGCCAACGTCGACACCAAAACTCACACAGCGCTCGTCTGCGCCACGTACCGGCATGGTAAGCGCATCATCCGCATTGACGACGCAAACCTTCGCATTTTCATAGATACGCAGTTTGGCGGCGCGATACTGTTGCAGACCAAATGGATAGCGATCCATATGATCTTCCGTCACGTTGAGGATGGTTGCCGCTACCGCATGCAGGCTGGAGGTTGTTTCCAGTTGGAAACTGGAAAGCTCCAGCACATAGAGTTCTCGCTCTTCATCCAACAACATCAGCGCTGGCAGGCCAATATTGCCGCCAACGCCGACATTCATTCCGGCAGCCTCGGCCATTTCGCCTACCAGTTTGGTCACGGTGCTTTTACCGTTTGAACCGGTAATCGCAATAACAGGAGCCAGCGCTTCACGGCAAAATAGTTCGATATCGCCGACGATCTCCACTCCAGCATCAGCCGCAGCGCTAAGCGCAGGGTGCGCCAGGGCGATGCCTGGGCTGGCAACAATCAGATCCGCTGCCAGCAACCACTCTTCGTTGAGACTACCAAGATGGCGCTCCACCTCTTCCGGCAGCTTCTCCAGCCCCGGCGGCGAAATGCGCGTATCCATGACACGCGGCACTACACCACGTGCGAGAAAAAAGTCTACGCAGGAGAGCCCTGTCAGGCCCAAACCGATAATGACGACTTTTTTACCCTGGTAATCTGTCATAATTAACGCACCTTCAGCGTTGCCAGGCCAATCAGCACCAGCATCAGCGAAATAATCCAGAAGCGTACAATCACGCGCGGCTCCGGCCACCCCTTCAGTTCGTAGTGGTGGTGAATCGGCGCCATGCGGAAAATACGCTGGCCGCGCAGTTTAAAAGAGCCGACCTGCAAAATAACCGACAGCGTTTCAACAACGAACACCCCGCCCATGATCACCAGCAGGAACTCCTGACGTAGCAACACGGCAATAATGCCCAGTGCGCCGCCCAGCGCCAGTGAGCCGACATCCCCCATAAAGACCTGGGCCGGATAGGTGTTAAACCATAAGAAGCCCAGCCCTGCGCCAACAATTGCCGTGCAGACAATCACCAGTTCACCGGCATGGCGCAGGTAAGGGATATGCAGATAGTTGGCAAAATTCATATTCCCGGTCGCCCAGGCTACTAGCGCAAAGCCGCCCGCCACCAGCACCGTCGGCATAATTGCCAGCCCATCAAGACCGTCAGTCAGATTGACCGCGTTACCGGTGCCAACAATGACAAAGTAAGCCAGCACAATGTAGAAGAGGCCCAGTTGCGGCATCACATCTTTAAAGAATGGCACCACCAGTTGCGTCGCTGGGGTATCGTTGCCTGCCAGATAGAGCGCAAATGCCACCCCCAGCGCGATCAGCGACATCCAGAAGTACTTCCAGCGAGCAATCAGCCCTTTGGTATCTTTGCGCACCACTTTGCGGTAATCATCGATAAAACCAATGATGCCGTAGCCCACCAGTACCACCAGTACACACCATACATAGGGGTTAGAGGGGTAGGCCCATAACAGTACGGAAATGACAATCGCGGTAAGGATCATGATCCCACCCATTGTTGGCGTACCGCGTTTGCTAAAGTGGGATTCCGGGCCGTCGCTACGGACAACTTGCCCAAAGGAGAGTTTTTGCAGACGGGCAATCATGCGCGGCCCCATCCATAAAGAGATGAAGAGCGCGGTCAGCAGGCTGACAATGGCGCGGAACGTCAGATAAGAAAAGACGTTGAAGCCGGAATAATATTTGACCAGATGTTCGGCCAGCCACACTAACATGTTCCATTCTCCTGTAATGCGCGAACTACCTCTTCCATGGCAGAACTACGTGAACCTTTAACCAAGATGGTAATAATTTTGTGTTCAGCTATGAGCGCCTTTAAACGCGCGGTCACTGCCGCCTTATCATTAAAATGTTCGCCAACGCCGCTGGCGTCACTCAGCGCTTTGCTCAGCTTGCCTACGCTTAACACCTTGTCGATACCCACCGCTTTCGCCGCTGCACCGACCTGTATATGACAGGCTTCGCTCTCATCACCCAATTCAGCCATATCGCCGACCACCATCACCCGATAGCCCGGCATCTCGGAAAGCACATTCGCTGCCGCTATCATTGAGCCAACGTTGGCGTTGTAAGTGTCATCCAGCAGAAGTTGGTTTTCAGCCAGATGAACCGGGAACAGACGACCGGGAACAGCCTGAAGCTTTGCCAGCCCCTGTTTTACCGCCGCAAGGCCAGCGCCGACTGCCATCGCCAGCGCAGTTGCCGCTAACGCATTGGCAATATTGTGTCTTCCTGGCAGTGGCAACGTAACATCAACGCTACCCACTGGCGTTTGCAGAGTGAACTCAGTACCGTGCGAAGTCACATGGATGTTGGTCGCGGTAAAATCACTGTTTGCCGCGTTCGGCGAGAAGCGCCACACTTTGCGATCGCCAATAACACTCTGCCAGTTCAGCCAGTCATTGTTATCGGCATTCATAATGGCGATGCCATCCGCAGGCAGACCGCTGTATATCTCACCTTTCGCCTTCGCCACACCCGCCAGCGAGCCAAATCCTTCCAGATGCGCCGCCGCAAGGTTATTTACCAGCGCCGCTTCCGGGCGGGTCAGGCTGACTGTCCAGGCGATTTCACCCTGGTGGTTAGCACCCAGCTCAATTACCGCATACTGGTGCTCTTTGGTCAGGCGCAGCAAGGTCATTGGTACGCCAATATCATTATTGAGATTGCCTGCGGTATAGAGGGTATTACCACACTCACCAAGGATGGCGGCGGTCATCTCTTTTACCGAGGTTTTGCCGGATGATCCGGTCAAGGCCACCACGCGCGTTGGTACCTGCTGGCGCACCCATGCCCCCAGTTCCCCAAACGCCTGGCGGGTATCTTTCACCACCAGTTGCGGTAAATTCACATTCAGTTTGCGGCTCACCAGCAGTGCGCCTGCGCCGCCTTGCTGCGCCTTCTCGGCAAAATCATGGGCGTCAAAGCGTTCACCTTTGAGCGCCACGAACAGACAGCCCGGCGTCAACTTGCGGGTGTCGCTGGTTACCGCCTCAATGGAAACATCCGGGCCGATTAATTCGCCCTGCAGAATGTCAGCCAGTTGGCTAAGCGATACGCTAATCATGCGCCCCCCCCCAGCAAACGTGCTGCCGTAACGCGGTCTGAATAGTCCAGACGCTGAGTACCGACAATCTGATAATCCTCATGGCCTTTACCCGCCAGCAGCACAACATCGTTCTCATTAGCCTGCATAATGGCGTTGGTCACAGCTTCGGCGCGGCCTTCCACTACGCGTGCATGGCCTGCATCCAGCATCCCCGCGAGGATATCGTTGATAATCGCGCGCGGCTCTTCGGTGCGTGGGTTATCGTCAGTCACCACCGGCACATCGGAAAACTCTTCGGCAATCGCCCCCATTAGCGGTCGCTTGCCTTTATCGCGATCGCCACCGCAACCAAATACACACCACAGCTTGCCCGCGCAGTGCAGGCGTGCCGCCTGTAGCGCTTTTTCCAGCGCATCCGGTGTATGGGCGTAATCAACAACTACCGTTGGTTTCCCCGGCGCGCTGAACACTTCCATCCGACCGCAAACGGGTTGCAGACGAGAAGCCGTCTTCAGCAACTCGCTCAGCGAGTAGCCCAGCGCCAGAAGCGTCGCCAGCGCCAGCAGCAGGTTGCTGACATTAAAAGCGCCCATCAGCCGACTTTCTATTTCACCTTCGCCCCATGAGGAGTCAAAGCGGATAGTAGCCCCACTGTCGTGATACTCCACCCCGACGGCTTTAAGCCAACGGCCATGACAGTTGGGATTGATATGGTTTTCCATAGAGACCGCAACCGCATCCGGGAGATTCGCCAGCCAGCGGCGGCCTGTTTCATCGTCAGCGTTAATAATCGCCTGACCGTAGTGATGCGAGGAGAAAAGCAGCCATTTCGCCGCTTCATAGCTCGCCATATCGCCATGATAATCAAGGTGATCGCGACTGAGGTTAGTAAACACAGAGGCAGCAAACTTCAGCGCTGCAACGCGATGCTGAACCAGCCCGTGGGAAGAGACCTCCATCGCGGCAAAGGTTGCTCCCTGAGCAGCCAGCCCGGCGATGCCATGCTGAACATCAACCGCAGAACCGGTGGTGTTTTCCGTTGGGATCACTTTACCCAGCAGCCCGTTACCCACCGTGCCCATTACCGCGCTGGTTTCGCCAAGCAGTTGGCTCCACTGCGCCAGTAGCTGCGTGGTGGTGGTTTTACCGTTTGTGCCGGTTACGCCAATCAGGCGTAGCTTCTCAGACGGTTCACTGTAAAAACGGCCAGCCAGTGCCGAGAGACGCTCATTTAACTGGCTGAGGTAGATAACCGGCACGCCATGCATCTCACGAACTTCACCGTCATCTGCTTCGTCTTTCGCCTCAGCAATAATGGCAGCAACACCTTGCGCAATCGCCTGCGGGATATATCGACGCCCGTCCGCCTGATGACCGACCACCGCCACAAAGAGATCGCCCGATGCAGCCACACGGCTGTCGAGTGTCATCTCTCGCAGTGCTCGCTCCGGCGCGCCTGGCACCCACGGAGCGAGAAGGTCGCGCAAATTACGATCTGCCACCTGTTCCCTCGCCTTGATTAATTACAAACTCATTTTTCTCGCCCGTGGTCAACGCATCCGGTTCAATGTTCATCGTGCGCAGAACGCCGCCCATGATGGCACCGAAGACCGGCGCGGACACCGCGCCACCGTAGTATTTACCCGCTTGCGGATCGTTGATAACCACCACCAGCGCAAAGCGCGGGCGGCTGGCTGGCGCGACGCCAGCGGTATATGCAATGTATTTATTGATATAGCGACCATCCGGCCCCACTTTTTTCGCCGTACCGGTTTTAATCGCAATGCGATAGCCTTTGATAGCCGCTTTTACACCACCACCACCCGGTAACGCCACGCTCTCCATCATATGCACCACTGTGCGTACAATGGATTCAGAGAAGATGCGTTCACCAGGAACGGGGGGATCAACTTTGGTGATCGACAGCGGGCGATAGACGCCATAACTGCCGATGGTTGCGTAGACTCGCGCTAACTGTAACGGTGTTACCATTAGCCCGTAGCCGAAAGAGAAGGTGGCCCTCTCTATGTCAGACCACCGTTGTTTTTGAGGAAATAAGCCACTGCGTTCCCCGACCATCCCCAAATTGGTCGCTTTTCCCAGTCCAAAACGTGAGTAAGTGTCTACTAACGCTGAGGAGGGCATCGCTAACGCCAGTTTAGAAACGCCGACGTTACTCGACTTCTGTAGCACCCCGGTAAGGGTTAATTCACTGTAACGGGCCACGTCTTTGATTTCATGGCCATTAATACGATACGGTACGGTATTGAGCACCGAGTTTGGCGTCACGACGCCGCGCTGCAACGCGGTCATCACCACCATCGGTTTTACTGTCGAGCCCGGCTCGAAGACATCGGTGATGGCCCGGTTACGCATGGCATCTTTTGCCGCACCGGCGAAATTATTCGGGTTATAAGAGGGGCTGTTGGCCATGGCCAACACTTCGCCAGTGTTGACATCCACCAGCACCGCACTACCTGATTCCGCTTTGTTAAACGCCACGGCGTTATTGAGTTCGCGGTAGACTAACGCCTGCAGGCGCTCATCAATACTCAGCGCAAGGTTGTGCGCGGCCTGGCTGTCGGTGGAAGAGATATCTTCAATAACGCGCCCATAGCGATCTTTACGCACGATGCGTTCGCCAGGCTGGCCTGTTAGCCACTTATCAAAGCTTTTTTCGACCCCTTCAATCCCCTGGCTATCAACGTTGGTGAAGCCGATGAGGTGAGCGGTCACTTCTCCGGATGGGTAGTAACGGCGGGACTCTTCGCGTAGATGGATCCCCGGCAACTTCAACTTTTTAATGTAGTCGCCAAGATCGGGGTTAACCTGACGCGCCAGATAAATAAAACGCCCTTTTGGATTGGCGTTAATGCGTGCCGCAAGCTGATCGAGCGGCATATTCAGCGCATCCGAAAGCGCCTTCCAGCGATTATCCAGCGTAACGCCGCCTGCCTCATGAAGCTCTTTGGGGTCCGCCCAGATAGCTTTTACCGGCACACTCACCGCCAGCGGGCGGCCGGAACGGTCAGTTATCATGCCACGGGATGTGGCAACTTCCTGTACGCGCAGGGAACGCATGTCGCCCTGACGCACCAGCATATCCGGATTGATAATTTGCAAATAAGCAACGCGCCCGAGCAGAAAGCACAGCGCCAACAGGATACAACCGCAAAGCAACGCAAAACGCCAACTGACAAAGTTGGCCTGTTCTTCCTGACGTTTTAGTTTCAGCGTCTTCGCTGCTTTCATGCGTCGCGTAATCCCATATATGCCTCTTCTATTTCTGCACTACGATATTTTCCTGAGAGGGATCAACATGCTGCATTTGCAGTTTTTCCGTCGCGATCCGTTCGACCCGGCTATGATCGCCGAGTGCATTCTCTTCAAGAATCAAGTTGCGCCATTCGATATCCAGCGCGTCACGTTCAAGTACCAGTTGCTCGCGCTGTGCGGTTAATAAACGAGTGTGGTGCGCGGTGGTAACCACCGTTATTGCAGTCATGATGATACAAATGAACAAGCAGAGCGGCAGTTTCCCAAATCGCAACAGATCGTCACCGATCACGCCAGGCAAGGCATGGCGCTCGTGGCTTCCTAACGATCCCTTAACTTTGCTTAGGGTCTCTGTCACTCTGCTGATCATGCGTTCGTCCTCTCTGCAATGCGCAGCACTGAACTACGGGCACGTGGGTTCTCAGCCACTTCTTCTTCGCCCGGCATCAACTTTCCTAATGCCCGCAACTGACGGCCGCCCAATTTTTTTAGCTGCTCTTCGGTCATCGGCAATCCCGCTGGTACCTGCGGTCCGCGGCTCTGCTCACGCATAAAGCGCTTCACAATGCGGTCTTCCAACGAGTGGAAGCTGATGATCGAAAGCCGGCCACCTGGGGCTAGCACTGCGAGCGAGCTTTTTAGCGCCTGCTCTATCTCCTCCAGTTCACTGTTCACCCAGATGCGCACCGCCTGGAAGGTACGGGTCGCAGGATGTTTAAATTTGTCCTTCACCGGCATCGCCGCCGCGACAACTTCCGCCAGCTCTTTTGTGCGGGTCATCGGTTCTACGCGGTTGCGTTCAACGATGGCGCGGGCAATGCGTTTAGAGAAACGCTCCTCACCAAAGGTTTTCAGCACCCATGCGATATCTGCTTCTTCTGCCGTTTGCAGCCACTGGGCAGCCGACTGCCCACGGGTAGGGTCCATTCGCATATCCAGCGGACCATCACGCATAAAAGAGAAGCCGCGCTCAGGATCGTCAAGCTGCGGTGAAGAGACGCCAAGATCGAGAAGAATGCCGTCGATCTTACCAATGAGATCGCGCTCGCTGACATAATCGGCAAGCGCGGAAAAAGGTCCATGAATGATGGAGAAGCGCGGATCATCAATGGATTGGGCGACAGCAATCGCCTGCGGATCGCGATCGATTGCCAGCAAACGCCCCGCCGCTCCCAGTTGAGAGAGGATCAGGCGCGAGTGACCACCGCGACCAAAAGTGCCATCGATGTAAATGCCATCCGGACGAATGTTCAGGCCATTAACGGCCTCATCCAGCAGCACCGTCGTGTGTTTAAAATTTTCCATCATCGTTACAGAGACAAATCCTGCAACCGATCCGAAAGCGCTTCGGAACCCGATTGCTCAGCGTCGATATCGTCCTTGACTTGTTGATACCAGGTCGTTTCGTCCCACAGCTCAAACTTATTGAACTGCCCGACCAGCATCACTTCTTTGGTCAGCCCCGCGTGCTGACGTAAAACAGGCGCAATCAATAAACGCCCTGCGCTATCCATCTGGCACTCGCTGGCATGCCCCAGCAATAAACGTTGCACTCGCCGTTCAAGAGGATTCATGCTCGACAGACGCGACAGTTTATGCTCAATAATTTCCCATTCGGGCAAAGGATAAAGCAGCAGGCACGAGTGATGGATGTCAATGGTACATACCATTTGACCGGCAGCGCTCTCCAACAGCGAATCCCGATATCGGGTAGGAACGGATAACCGCCCTTTGCTGTCGAGATTGACTAACGTCGCTCCACGGAACATGCCCAATTCACCCCCGGGTGACCCTTTTCACCACTTTATCCCACAAAAACCCACATAAGGAGTTTACGGAGCGGAGGAAAAGCTTGTCAAGCTAGTGCAAAGACTAACTGGAGCAAAAGATTCCTTATTTCCGTCGAATATCTCGGTTGGTGAAATACCGCACAACTGGCGAGGCAAATTAACGTTATGAATATTTGCGAGAAAAAAAACAGAATATGCTCATCAGCGTTTAAAACTATTCAATTCCTGCGCGCGAAATATAAAGTGTCAGTTTGCGACGCGAGCGGCATTTTAAGACATATTGATTAGAGTTAACAGCGCCAGTTTCGTCTGGCAGTGGTTGCTGTACCTGCATGGCGGCGAAAAAAGAGACCAACCGTCAAAATCGCTGGCGAATGCAGCTAATACTATCGTTTGATGCGCTGTGGCTGTAACAATTCTATACACAAAAAATGTTTAACGATTCGCCAGTCCTTTGAAAAAAAGGAATTAAGTAAAATCGCGTATAAATAAAATATCAGCCACGAGAAAAATAAGGATTTATCTTAGGTTGGAATAAACATTAATTTGATGCAAGGCAAGGATAAAACAAAAGGCAGCTCATGCTGCCTTTAATTTAAATTTTAAACACGGCTCAATATGCCACGCCGATAGAGGTTGCGCCGGATACGACTAAGTCCAGGCTTAGGTTTGCGCGGCTCGTCGAGGCTTGCCAGCACAATTTCCAGTACGCGTTCGGCCACATCACGATGCCGCTGGGCAACGGCTAACACAGGGCATTGCAGAAAATCTAATAGCTCGTGATCGCCAAATGTTGCAATCGCCAGATCGGACGGCAGCATGCCGTCACGGCGTAGGGTAACATCCAGCACACCCTGTAAAAGAGCAAAGGAGGTAATAAACAGCGCCTGCGGCATCGGGTGTGTTTCCAGCCATTTTTCAAAGAGCTGGGCGGCAGCTTCCCGCTCATAGCTGTTCGCATAAAGAAAGCTAACTTCACGCGGATCGTCTTTCCATGCCGTGCGGAAACCCTGCTCGCGCAGAAAACTCACCGACAGCTCTGGCAGCGCTCCCATATACAAAACATGTTCCGCCGGGAATTTACGCAACTCCTCAGCCAGCATCTCTGCGTCATCCTGGTCAGCACCGACTACGCTGGTAAAGTGTTCACGATCCAGCGCCCTGTCTAACGCAACGATAGGGAAAGAATCATTAGCCCAACGCTGATAGAACGGATGCTCCGGCGGCAGAGAGGTAGAGACGATAATGGCGTCCACCTGCCGTTGCAATAAATGCTCAATACAGCGCATTTCGTTATCGGGCTGATCTTCTGAACACGCGATCAATAACTGATAGCCGCGTTGTCGTGCCTGGCGCTCCAGATAATTAGCAATCCGTGTATAGCTTGTATTTTCGAGATCGGGGATAACCAGCCCTATTGAGCGAGTCCGTCCTGCTCTTAGCCCAGCCGCCACCGCGTTCGGGTGGTAGTTATGCTCACGAACGACAGCCATGACTTTTTCAACAGTTTTATCGCTAACGCGATACTGCTTCGCCTTCCCATTAATGACGTAGCTCGCCGTAGTTCGTGACACACCGGCTAGCCGGGCGATTTCATCCAGTTTCACAATTGCCCCTTAAAAATGATGACTCCATAACCTTTTTAGGGATATAGGTTAATTTCCATAACATCTAAGCGCAGAATAGGCACTCCGGCAACCGCTTTTATTTCTGATTGACTGATTTCTCAAAAAAAAGCCCAGCGTGAAAAGCCGGGCCTCGCTAGCTACCTTTTTAGCTATTAACGCATGATCTTATCGCCGCGGGATAATCCCACCACACCGGATCGCGCCACTTCAACAATTTTCGCTACATCGCGTATTGTCGCCAAAAAGGCATCAAGCTTGTCACTGGTTCCGGCAAGCTGGACGGTATAAATGGAGGGCGTAACGTCGATAATCTGGCCGCGGAAGATCTCTGTGTTGCGTTTGACCTCTTCGCGCCCGTAACCGCTGGCCTGAATTTTTACCAGCATAATCTCGCGCTCGACATGCGCCCCCTGCCCCAGTTCGTTCACACGCAGAACATCGACAAGTTTATGCAACTGTTTTTCGATCTGCTCTAGCACTTTCTGGTCACCGACGGTTTGAATGGTCATACGTGAGAGTGTGGGGTCATCAGTCGGAGCCACCGTCAGACTTTCAATGTTATAGCCACGCTGGGAAAAGAGACCAATCACGCGGGATAGCGCACCCGACTCATTTTCCAGTAATACAGATAGTATCCGGCGCATAATCAGGTTCTCTCCGTTTTACTTAACCACATCTCATCCATGCCGCCGCCGCGGATCTGCATTGGATAAACGTGTTCACTGCCATCGACAGTAACGTCAACAAACACCAGGCGATTATTTTTCACCTGCGCCAGCGCTTCGGTAAGTTTCGCTTCCAGTTCATCGGGTTGCGTGATGCGAATACCCACATGACCATAGGCCTCTGCCAGGCGGGCAAAATCAGGTAGCGACTGCATATAAGATTGTGAGTGGCGCCCTGAGTAGATCATGTCCTGCCACTGTTTGACCATGCCCAGATAACGGTTATTAAGATTGAGCACAAGTACTGGCAGCTCGTACTGCAGCGCAGTCGAGAGCTCCTGGATATTCATCTGGATACTGCCATCGCCGGTGACGCAGATGACGGTCTCCTCCGGCAGAGCCATCTTCACCCCAAGTGCCGCTGGCAGCCCAAAGCCCATGGTCCCCAGACCACCCGAATTAATCCAGCGACGTGGCTTATCAAAGGGATAGTAGAGCGCGGCGAACATCTGATGCTGACCAACATCGGACGTGACATAAGCATCACCCTCCGTGAGGCGCCAGATAGTCTCAATCACCGCCTGCGGCTTGATGCTCTCACTCTGCGTGTCATATTTCAGACATTGGCGGGCGCGCCATTGTTCAATGCGTAGCCACCAGTCGCGGATCTCATCCAACGGCTGCGGCCAACTCTCCTGCCCTAATAATTCCAGCATCTGCTCCAGCACCAGATGCGCATCGCCAACAATGGGCACATCCGCCTGCACGGTTTTAGAGATGGAGGTCGGATCGATATCGATATGCAAAACAGTCGCGTTTGGACAGTACTTCGCCAAATTATTGGTCGTGCGATCGTCAAAGCGCACGCCGACGGCAAAAATAAGATCAGAGTTGTGCATCGTCATATTGGCTTCATAGGTACCGTGCATACCCAACATGCCAAGCGCCTGACGATGCGTCGCCGGAAATGCGCCAAGACCCATTAGCGAGGAGACAACCGGCAAATTGAGTTTTTCCACCAGCGTACGTAACTCAGCCTCACAACCGGAATTAATAGCACCACCGCCGACATAAACCACCGGTTTTTTCGCTGCGCTCAGTGCCTGGAGCGCACGCTTAATTTGGCCTTTATGACCCTGCGTCGTGGGGTTATAAGAACGCATGCTTACCGCTTCCGGCCAGACGTAGGGCAATTTGTTGGCCGGATTCATAATATCCTTTGGCAGATCCACCACCACCGGGCCGGGGCGTCCGCTGGCTGCCAGCCAGAAAGCCTTTTTTAACACGCCGGGGATATCTTCCGCTTGTTTGACAAGGAAGCTGTGTTTTACCACCGGGCGAGAGATCCCCACCATATCGCACTCCTGAAAGGCATCAAAGCCAATCAGGGATGTTGGCACCTGCCCGGAAAGGACAACTAATGGGATGGAGTCCATATAGGCGGTAGCGATACCAGTAATGGCGTTAGTTGCGCCAGGGCCGGATGTTACCAGTACCACACCGACCTGCCCGGTTGCCCGCGCCAGGCCATCGGCCATATGTACTGCCGCCTGCTCGTGACGAACCAGCACATGCTCAATACCCCCTACTGTGTGCAGGGCATCGTAGATATCGAGGACTGCGCCCCCAGGGTAGCCGAATATTTGCTTCACGCCTTGATCGATGAGCGATCGCACGACCATCTCGGCTCCAGACAACATCTCCATGATTTGCCTCCAGGCTTATGTGTGTCGACTGCGGGCGGAAATCATTTCCACACTGTCGCTCTGTTCAGAGTAGAAAACACCGCACTCTGATTATGAATGGCAGTTAACATAACCGCTCAAAATCTGCCAGGCAATGAGCAGCGCTTTTCTACAAGCATGGCTTAAAAGTTGAAAAGCAACGTCTGCGAAGCAGAATTGGTGAAAACATCTGTGATAAGTAAAGACGATGACCATTGATCATCAGAATGGGGCATGCGGCAGTAATTAATCTATTTTTCTTATCGCGAGAGGGATCGTCGAAGCGGTAGAACAGGACAAAATATTGCCTTTGAAATAGTGGGTAGAATAAAAGCGCTGGATAACGCTACGCTTATCCACCCTATAACCCCAGGGATTAAGCATAGCGCCACCAGGCGGCTTATTAATTAGTAACGACTCAATGGCGGCAACATACCGAAACCAGTAGCTCCTCCATCCACTGGTGCCCTTTATCCCGGCCTGCGGCCTCATGCCATGAGAGGAAACAGGTACGGGTATTAAGATGCATAGGCAATGGCAAAGTTTGAAGATTCAGGCTCTCGGCAAATTCCTCTGCCAGCCAGTGCGGCGCAATCGCCACCAGATGCGTTTGCGACACCACATTTAATACGCTGGTCAACGCCATTCCTTGATAGGCGATACAGTTCCGTTTATCCGGCGTATCGTACCAGGGCTGGCTAAAGGAAGCATACCGCTCCAGGGAAACTACTGCGTGCTGCTCCTGAAAAACACTCTCTTCCGTTAACAGGTTCTCGATTTGTGGATGCTTCTTACTCACTACCAGCACCATCTCATCTTTAAACAGCGGTACGCTTGAGAACTCCGGGCGACGAAATTCTTCGTAACCGATCACAAATTCAATTTCCTGATACCGTAATTGGTGTTCAGTGTTGTGATTAAGCGCAGATTTAAAGACTAAATGAATATTGGGCGCAGTCGTTTCTACGTTGTTGTAAATAATTGACGTTAAAAAATTATCAAGAGGGCTGCATACGCAAAGATTAAAAATACGCTCGCTGCTGATCGGTTCAAAACCGGAACCAGGTAGCTCATTTTGCACCAATTGTAACGCCTGGCGAATGGAACCGAATAGTTGATATGCCCGGGCGGTGGGCTGGATACCCCGACCATAACGAACAAAAAGCTCATCGTTAAACATCACTTTGAGACGAGCCACAGCATTACTGACCGCAGGCTGTGACATGCCCAGCGACTGGGCTGCGCGGGTGATATTCTGCTCTTGCATTACGGCGTCAAACACAGTGAGCAAGTTAAGATCTACTGTGCGTAATTGTGGCTTTGAAAACACTTTAACTTCTTGACTCTCAACAAATTCCCCTGGAACGTTGCACGCTGGTGTCATGATAAACTCCCTTTACCTGTATAATAATAATATTCAGGAAGATGATTTATCATGCATATTGCATTATTTAAAGCGCGGGATGAAAAATTAGGAATATATAAAGCCCCAAACGCAATTACAAAAAAATCAAGTAAAAAAAATTATCATTAATTTCAACGCCGCGAAAAATATATTCTCTCTATCTCTAATCAATATGCGGAAAATGTAATAAAAAATTCATCAGGGATAATTTTTTACATCTCAAAAAAAGATTTCATAATAATCCCGCAAAAGAATATATATTTCACTTAACATAATTTATATTTATAAAATTATAATTCGCGTTACTGGTTGCGCGCTTCTCTGATATTTTCTCAAGGAACAAGGCGAGATCATTGCAACAATCAACCAGTAATTTTATATTTCAATTAAATTGCAGAATAATTAACTAATCCTTAATCAAATAATTTTGCCCCTCCGGCTAACTTTTTCAGGCTGAGTATTGACTTTGATCTGACTATCCAGTACCACTAAAAGCATATCGCATATTTCAGGAGCACGATTCATGGTTCGCTACGCAGCTTTCACTGGTCTACTACTACTAAACGCATCTCTCGTGCGCGGTAGACCGGTGGACGGCATTGTGAACTAAATCGTCCTCCAGTAAGACAAAAACCCGCGCCTTAGCGCGGGTTTTTTTATGCTCGTTGCAAGGCAACCTCAAATAACAAGGACCTAAAACATGAGCCAGCAAGTCGTCATTTTCGATACCACTTTACGTGATGGTGAACAGGCATTACAGGCGAGCCTGAGTGTGAAAGAGAAGCTGCAAATCGCTCTGGCGCTGGAACGCATGGGCGTCGATATCATGGAAGTGGGATTTCCTGTCTCCTCTCCGGGCGATTTCGAATCGGTACAGACGATTGCACGTCAGGTGAAAAATAGCCGCGTTTGCGCCCTTGCCCGTTGTGTAGAGAAAGATATCGATGTGGCGGCGGAGTCATTAAAAGTCGCCGAAGCATTCCGTATCCACACGTTCATCGCCACTTCGCCGATGCATATCGCCACAAAATTGCGCAGCACACTGGATGAGGTCATTGAGCGCGCAATTTACATGGTAAAACGTGCGCGCAACTACACCGATGATGTGGAATTCTCTTGTGAAGATGCGGGACGTACGCCAATCGAGGACCTGGCGCGGGTTGTTGAAGCCGCTATCAATGCTGGTGCGAAAACCATCAACATTCCCGATACCGTTGGTTACACCATGCCTTTCGAATTCGCCAATATCATCTCTGGTCTTTATCAACGCGTACCGAACATTGATAAAGCGATTATCTCCGTCCATACCCATGACGACTTAGGTTTAGCCGTCGGTAATGCTATCGCCGCGGTTCACGCTGGCGCGCGCCAGGTTGAAGGGGCGATGAACGGTATCGGAGAGCGTGCCGGTAACTGCTCGCTGGAAGAGGTCATCATGGCGATTAAGGTGCGCAAAGATATTCTGAATGTGCAGACACGCATCAATCACCATGAAATCTGGCGTACCAGCCAGACAGTTAGCCAGATCTGCAACATGCCCATCCCGGCAAATAAAGCCATTGTCGGCACTGGCGCATTCGCCCACTCCTCCGGTATCCATCAGGATGGCGTGCTGAAAAATCGTGAAAACTACGAAATCATGACGCCGGAATCCATCGGACTGAACCAGCTGCAGTTGAATTTGACCTCCCGCTCTGGCCGTGCGGCGGTGAAACACCGGATGGAAGAGATGGGCTACAAAGAGAGCGACTACAATCTGGACAATCTGTATGACGCCTTCCTGAAGCTGGCCGACAAAAAAGGACAGATCTTTGATTACGATCTGGAGGCGCTGGCATTTATCAATAAGCAGCAGGAGGAGCCTGAACATTTCCGTCTGGATTACTTCAATGTGCAATCCGGTTCCAGCGATATCGCCACAGCCTCTGTGAAGCTGGCCTGCGGTGAAGAGATCAAAGCGGAAGCTGCCACGGGCAATGGTCCGGTGGATGCTATCTACCAGGCTATTAATCGCGTCACGGAATTTGATATTGAGCTGGTGAAATATGATTTAAGCGCCAAGGGTCACGGCAAAGATGCGCTGGGCCAGGTGGACATTGTTGTGAACTACAATGGTCGCCGCTTTCATGGCGTTGGTCTGGCGACAGATATTGTGGAGTCCTCTGCCAAAGCGATGGTTCATGTGCTGAATAATATCTGGCGCGCCGGTGAAGTCGAAAAAGAGTTACAACGCAAAGCGCAGGCCAAAGAGAACAATAAGGAAACCGTGTGATGTCGAAGAATTATCATATTGCTGTGTTGCCGGGTGATGGCATTGGCCCGGAAGTTATGACACAAGCGCTGAAAGTACTGGAAGCCGTGCGTAGCCGCTTTGCTATGCGTATTACCACCAGCCACTATGATGTCGGTGGTATTGCCATCGATCGCCACGGTAACCCATTACCACAGGCCACTGTCGTGGGCTGTGAGCAAGCCGATGCCATTTTATTTGGCTCGGTCGGTGGTCCCAAATGGGAAAAACTGCCCCCCGCCCAGCAGCCGGAACGTGGCGCACTGCTGCCACTGCGTAAACACTTCAAATTATTCAGTAACCTGCGCCCGGCGAAACTCTACCCGGGGCTGGAAGAGTTCTGTCCACTGCGCGCCGATATCGCCGCTAATGGTTTCGATATCCTCTGCGTGCGTGAATTGACCGGTGGTATCTATTTTGGTCAGCCAAAGGGGCGTGAAGGCAGCGGTCAGCATGAAAAAGCTTTCGATACGGAGGTGTATCACCGTTTCGAAATTGAGCGTATCGCGCGCATTGCCTTCGAATCAGCACGTAAGCGTGGCAAAAAAGTGCACTCAATCGACAAGGCCAACGTGCTGCAAACGTCCCTGTTATGGCGGGAAATCGTTAATGAAATCGCTGGTGAATATCCGGATGTGGAACTGGCGCATATGTATATCGACAACGCCACCATGCAGCTGATTAAAGATCCCTCTCAGTTCGATGTGCTGCTCTGTTCCAACCTGTTTGGCGACATCCTGTCTGATGAATGCGCCATGATTACCGGCTCAATGGGCATGCTGCCCTCAGCCAGCCTGAATGAGCAGGGTTTTGGTCTGTACGAACCTGCGGGTGGTTCGGCACCGGATATCGCCGGGAAAAATATCGCGAACCCGATAGCGCAAATCCTGTCACTGGCACTGCTGCTGCGCTACAGCCTGGATGCAGATGCGGCTGCCACCGCTATTGAGAACGCAATCAATCGTGCATTAGAAGAGGGTGTACGTACCGGAGATTTAGCCCGTGGCGGCGCTGCGGTAAGTACCGATGAGATGGGCGATATCATCGCCCGCTATGTCGCTGAAGGGGTGTAAAAATGGCTAAAAGTTTGTATGAGAAATTATTTGACGCCCACGTAGTATATGAAGCGCCAAACGAAACCCCTCTGCTGTACATTGACCGGCATCTGGTACATGAAGTGACCTCACCACAGGCATTTGATGGTCTGCGAGCTCACCAACGACCGGTACGTCAGCCAACAAAAACGTTCGCCACTATGGATCATAATGTCTCCACGCAGACCAAGGATATTAATGCCTCCGGCGAGATGGCGCGTATTCAGATGCAGGAGTTGATCAAAAACTGCAACGAGTTCGGCGTTGAACTGTACGATCTTAATCATCCCTACCAGGGAATTGTCCATGTAATGGGCCCGGAACAAGGTATTACGTTGCCGGGGATGACCATCGTTTGCGGCGACTCCCATACGGCGACCCATGGTGCGTTTGGCGCCCTGGCTTTCGGCATCGGTACATCGGAAGTGGAGCATGTGCTGGCAACGCAAACCCTGAAGCAGGGGCGCGCTAAGACCATGAAAATTGAGGTGAAAGGCACTGCTGCCCCCGGTATTACCGCTAAAGATATTGTATTGGCGATTATCGGCAAAACCGGTAGCGCTGGCGGTACTGGTCACGTTGTTGAATTCTGCGGAGATGCAATTCGCGCACTGAGCATGGAAGGCCGCATGACACTGTGCAATATGGCGATTGAAATGGGCGCGAAAGCGGGTCTGGTCGCCCCGGACGAAACGACATTTAACTATGTCAGAGGCCGTCTGCATGCGCCGAAAGATAAAGATTTTGATGATGCGGTAGCTTACTGGAAAACACTGACTACCGACGAAGGAGCAGTCTTTGATAGCGTAGTGACCTTGCAAGCCGAAGAGATTGCACCGCAGGTCACCTGGGGCACCAACCCAGGACAGGTTATCTCTGTGACCGATTTTATTCCCGACCCAGCCTCATTTGCCGATCCTGTGGAGCGGGCCTCGGCGGAAAAAGCGTTAGCATATATGGGCCTTCAGCCGGGCGTGCCGCTGACAGAAGTTGCCATTGATAAGGTCTTTATTGGTTCCTGCACTAACTCGCGCATTGAAGATTTACGCGCCGCCGCAGAGATTGCTAAAGGGCGCAAAGTTGCCCCTGGCGTACAGGCGTTAGTCGTCCCTGGTTCCGGCCCGGTAAAAGCGCAGGCGGAAGCCGAAGGTCTGGATAAGATCTTTATTGAAGCCGGTTTCGAGTGGCGTTTACCGGGCTGCTCTATGTGCCTGGCAATGAATAACGATCGCCTGAATCCGGGTGAGCGTTGCGCCTCTACCAGCAATCGCAACTTCGAAGGTCGTCAGGGTCGCGGTGGACGTACACATCTGGTGAGCCCAGCCATGGCTGCTGCCGCCGCCGTCACTGGCTATTTCGCTGATATTCGCAACCTGCATTAAGGAGAGAACCATGGCAGAGAAATTTATCCAACATACCGGCCTGGTTGTCCCGCTGGATGCCGCCAATGTCGATACCGACGCCATTATACCGAAACAGTTTTTGCAAAAGGTAACGCGCACTGGCTTTGGCGCGCACCTGTTTAATGACTGGCGTTTTCTGGATGATAAAGGACAGCAACCGAACCCAGAGTTCGTGCTGAACTTCCCGCAATATCAGGGCGCCACGATTTTGCTGGCGCGAGAAAACTTTGGTTGCGGTTCATCCCGTGAGCACGCACCGTGGGCGCTGACGGATTACGGTTTTAAGGTAGTGATTGCACCGAGCTTCGCCGACATCTTCTATGGCAATAGTTTTAATAACCAACTGTTGCCAGTGACTTTAAGCGATGAAGAGGTAGATGAACTGTTTAAACTGGTGCAGAACAGCCCTGGCACAACCTTTGACGTAGATTTGCAAGCCCAGGTAGTTAAGGCGGGGGGGAAATCCTATAGCTTCGCCATTGATGCCTTCCGCCGCCACTGTATGCTCAATGGCCTGGACAGTATCGGCTTGACCCTGCAACACGAAGAGGCGATTGCGACTTACGAGCAAAAACAGCCTGCGTTTATGCGCTAGTCGCTTGACACACTCTCCCCACAGGGGAGAGTGTGAGGGCATCAATCCTGCACTTATACATCCTTTACCCGGCTGGTCAGCAGCAGCGTCACAACGGAAAGCAGCGCAATCCCCAGGTAGACAGATCCGTGACCAAAGCTTTGCGCCAGCGCCCCCTGAATAACTCCAGCCAGAATCACCCCGGTTGAAATACTATTGGTAAAGAGTGTGGTTGCCGAACCTGCGCGACCCGGCATGAGATCCTGAAACCACAACATACCAATACCGGCGATAATGCCGATAAATACCGCATTAAAAAGTTGCAGCAACAATAGCGCCGTCTGGCTATGAAAAAAGAGCAGGCCAAAATAAAACAGCACCCCGGCAGCAACGGCGCTAAGCATCATGCGTCTTTTACCGATGCGCTTGACAAAATAACCCGCCAGGATCATTGCCGGGATCTCCAGCCCCGCAGCAGTCCCCATCAGAATCCCGGCCAGCTTATCCGGCAGACCGAGATCGCTGCTGATCCACAAAGGCATATCAATGATATACATGGTGTTGCAGGTCCACATCAGCGTCGAAGCGATAAATAGCGTACGCACATTGCTATCACTCCAGCCGCTTATCTGCGTTACCGCTACATCGGCGGCTTGTTCGACACGGGCAACAGAGGGCAGCCAGAGAGCAATCAGCGCCAGGCTGATAATAAAAATCCCGGCGGCAATTGAGAACATGGTGGTAAAGCCATAATTAAGCGCCAGCATAAAGGCCAGCGGCGGGCCAACAACCCATGCCAGCGAGAGCTGCGCGCGCATTACCGAACTGAACATCACCACTTCCCTGGCAGAGCTGTCGGCATATTCACGCGCTAAAGCAAAAAGCTGCAGCATAGCGCTATTCGCCAGTGAAGCCAGCAACACTCCCAGCGTAATTAAGGTCAAATAGTGGCGGTTGAAGGCAAACAGCAAAGCATTCCCCACCGCCATCAGACAACAGAACAAAATTAGCTTACGCCGATCGCCCTGGCTATCGGAGCGTTTTGCCAGCCACAGGCTGACGAGGATACCTGCAATGGCATTGACGGTATAAAACAGCCCAACCCAAAAGGGTTGCGCCCCCACTTCGCGGCTGAGAAACAGACTGAGCGTCGGTGCCTGCAGCGCCCCCGCGACTCCCATCATAAACGCAACAACCATAAAAGCGACGTAGACACCGCTCAGGCGGCGTCCCATCGTCATTAACCAAAGCATGAGTGTTTCCTTGTCAAAGGCGAAAAAAATCGTAGAAATCATAAACGAAAAAAGCCAGCAAAAATATTTTGCTGGCGAGGCGGATTCGCGCCTAATACTCAGTCACACATGATGGTCACGGATCACTCCTTCGCGACAGAAGTCGTTAATCCCCACTGCATCAGCTCTTCCAGCATTTTCAGGCGCTGCGTTGTGCCCGGACGAGCGAGCCAGCTTACACGCTTTGTTGCGCGAAAATAGTCCAGATAGAACTGTCGTGTTGATTTACTCTTCATAAGCACCTCCTTGCTTCCATCACAATGAAGTATTCGCTTAATATAGGGATAAATATATTGCTGGATTTTTGACAGGAGTTCCCCTTTTATGTCGTCCGGTCGTCTGCAACAACAGTTCATTCGCCTGTGGCAATGCTGCGATGGAAAATCTCATGAAACCACGCTTAACGAACTGGCTGAACTGCTGAGCTGTTCGCGCCGCCATATGCGCACACTGCTCAATACCATGCAGGAGCGCGGCTGGTTGGCCTGGGATGCTGAAGCGGGTCGCGGCAAGCGTTCACGACTGACCTTCCTCTATACCGGGCTGGCCTTGCAGCAGCAGCGCGCAGAGGATCTGCTGGAGCAGGATCGCATCGATCAACTGGTGCAGTTATTGGGCGATAAATCGGCGGTCAGGCAGATGCTGGTGTCGCACCTGGGCCGAAGTTTTCGCCAGGGTCGGCATATTCTGCGGGTGCTCTACTACCGCCCGCTGCGCAATCTGCTACCGGGCACCGCGCTACGCCGTTCGGAAAGTCATATGGCGCGGCAAATCTTTAGTGGATTGACGCACATAAATGAGGAAAATGGGGAACTGGAAGCGGATATTGCCCATCACTGGCGCTCAATTTCCCCCTTACACTGGCGTTTTTATTTACGTCCTGGCGTCCATTTTCATCATGGTCGCGAGCTGGAAATCAGCGATGTTATTGCGTCTCTGCAACGTATTACCACATTGCCGCTCTATTCCCATATTTGCGAAATCGCCTCGCCTACGGCCTGGACACTGGATATCCATCTTTCACAACCCGATCAATGGCTGCCCTGGCTGATGGGCCATATTCCGGCCATGATCCTGCCGCGCGAGTGGAACACGTTGTCGAATTTCGCCAGCCAGCCCATTGGTACAGGCCCATATGCCGTCACGCGTAACACCAGCAACCAGTTGAAAATTCATGCATTTGATGACTATTTTGGCTATCGTGCGCTGATCGATGAGGTCAACGTCTGGGTACTGCCGGACATTGGTGACGAACCGACCAGCGGTCTGCTGTTAGAGGGGCCGACTGAGGGTGAAAAAGCGGTGGAGAGCCGCCTTGAAGAGGGGTGTTATTATCTGCTGTTCGATGCCCGCTCCAGCCGTGGTGTGAATCCAGCGGTACGTGACTGGGTCAGCCATGTGCTCTCCCCTGCTAATTTACTCTGGCATGCTGATGAACAATATCAGCGGTACTGGTCGCCAGCCTATGGCCTGCTACCGCGCTGGCACCATGCCCGCCCCGGCGGCGGAGAGAAGCCCGCCGGGCTCGAAACCCTCACCCTGACGTTCTATCGCGAACATAATGAACACCAGGCTCTGGCTCGTACCATGAGCACGCTGCTGGCCGAACATGATGTCAAATTAACGATTCAGGAAGTGGATTATGACGAGTGGCACCGTGGCAATGTCATTAGCGATATCTGGCTTAACAGCGCCAACTTTACCCTGCCGCTCGATTTCTCATTATTTGCTCATCTCTATGAAGTTCCGCTGCTGCACCACTGTATTCCCATCGACTGGCAGGCGGATGCCGCGCAATGGCGTGCCGGGGAGATGAATCTTGCCGTCTGGTGCCAGCAACTGCAGGCCAGCAAAGCAATGGTGCCGCTAATCCACCACTGGTTGATAATTCAGGGTCAGCGCACGATGCGCGGTTTGCGTATGAATACGCTCGGCTGGTTCGACTTTAAATCGGCCTGGTTTGCACCGCCTGATCCATAAGGCTTTCGCATTTTTTACCAAATCATTACAATGGCGTCGTTCTCAACGGGGTGCTGCGTGCTGTGCATGTGTGCTGAGAAAATACCCGTCGAACCTGATCCGGATAACGCCGGCGAAGGGATTTGAGGCTACTTCTCAAAATCCTTTGCCACTCATTTTGAGGTGCAAAGTGTTAAAAAAATGTCTGCCGTTACTGCTGCTTATCGCAGCGCCTGCTTTTGCCAAACCTGTTCTGACTGTCTATACCTACGATTCGTTTGCCGCCGACTGGGGCCCCGGCCCGGCGGTAAAAAAAGCCTTTGAAGCCGACTGCAACTGTGAGCTAAAGCTGGTTGCGCTTGAAGATGGCGTTTCGTTACTTAATCGTCTGCGTATGGAGGGTAAAAACAGCAAAGCTGATGTAGTGCTTGGGTTAGATAACAATCTACTGGAGGCTGCATCGCAGACTAAACTGTTTGCCAAAAGCGGCGTACCCAACGATGCGGTAAGCGTACCTGGCGGTTGGACAAACGATACCTTTGTGCCTTTCGACTATGGCTGGTTCGCTTTCGTCTACGACAAAACCAAACTTAAAAACCCACCGAAAAGCCTGAAAGAGTTGGTTGAGAGTGAGCAGAAATGGCGCGTGATCTACCAGGACCCGCGTACCAGCACACCGGGGCTTGGCCTGTTGCTGTGGATGCAAAAAGTCTACGGCGATAAAACACAACAGGCGTGGCAAAAGCTGGCGGCCAAAACGGTTACCGTGACCAAAGGCTGGAGTGAAGCCTATGGCCTGTTTCTAAAAGGCGAGAGCGATTTGGTACTGAGCTACACCACCTCCCCTGCTTATCACATTATTGAAGAGAAAAAAGACAATTACGCAGCGGCCACATTCAGTGAAGGGCACTATTTGCAGGTGGAAGTCGCGGCGAGAACGGTTGCCAGCAAGCAACCTGAACTGGCAGAAAAGTTCCTCAAATTTATGGTTTCACCCGCGTTCCAGAACACTATCCCTACCGGTAACTGGATGTACCCGGTGAGCGATGTCGCCTTGCCTGCGGGATTTGCGTCATTGGTTAAGCCGCAAACCTCCCTCGAATTTTCTGCGCAACAAGTCGCCCAACAGCGCGCAACATGGATAACAGAATGGCTTCGCGCCGTCAGCCGCTGATTGCCCCCTGGCTGCTACCCGGCCTGACCGCCGTCACAATAATGGTGGCGGTGGCGTTGGCGTCCTTTTTCGCACTGTGGCAAAACGCGCCAGCAACGCACTTTTCCGCCTTGTTGCAGGATAGTTACCTGTGGCATGTGGTGCGTTTCTCTTTCTGGCAGGCATTTCTCTCGGCTCTGCTCTCTGTCATACCGGCGATATTTCTTGCCCGAGCCCTCTACCGGCGCCGCTTTCGAGGGCGCATCGCCTTGCTGCGCTTATGCGCCATGACCCTGATCCTGCCAGTGTTGGTGGCGGTGTTCGGTATTCTTAGCGTTTATGGTCGCCAGGGCTGGCTTGCGGCACTCTGGCAGGCATGCGGGCTGGAGTGGCATTTTTCCCCTTATGGCTTACAGGGCATCTTACTGGCGCATGTCTTTTTTAATCTGCCCATGGCTTCGCGTCTGTTATTACAGGCGTTAGAGCAAATCCCCGGCGAACAACGCCAACTGGCCGCACAATTAGGGATGCGTGGCTGGGCGTTCTTTCGCTTCGTTGAGTGGCCGTGGCTACGTCGGCAGATCCTGCCGATCGCTGCACTCATTTTTATGCTCTGTTTCGCCAGCTTCGCTACCGTGCTGTCACTCGGCGGCGGGCCACAGGCGACCACCATCGAACTGGCAATCTACCAGGCACTCAGTTATGACTACGATCCAGGTCGTGCCGCGTTACTGGCGCTGATCCAGATGATCTGCTGTCTCGGATTAGTGCTTCTCAGCCAGCGGCTCAGCAAAGCTATCGCTGTTGGCAATCACCAAATCCAGGGCTGGCGCAACCCGGAAGATGGGTTATTTAGCCGCCTGAGCGACAGTGTACTGATTACGCTGGCGCTACTTTTATTGCTGCCACCGCTGCTGGCGGTCATCATTGATGGACTCAATCTAAGCCTGCTAAAAGTCCTTAGTGAACCGGCTCTATGGCAAGCGGTCTGCACCTCATTACGTATTGCGCTGGCCGCCGGGCTGCTATGCGTGATACTAACAATGATGCTGCTATGGAGCAGTCGGGAACTTCGCGCCCGGCAGCAAAACATGGCCGGTCAGGCGCTGGAACTGAGCGGAATGCTGATTCTGGCGATGCCGGGCATTGTACTGGCGACCGGCTTTTTTTTATTACTCAATGGTACCGTGGGGCTGCCTGCGTCAGCCGATGGCATTGTGATCTTTACCAATGCACTCATGGCTATTCCCTATGCGCTAGAGGTGTTGGATAACCCGATGCGCGATGTCACCGCACGCTACAGTATGCTGTGCCAATCGCTGGGTATTGCAGGGTTTCGCCGTCTGTGGGTAGTGGAATTGCGTGCGCTGCAACGCCCTCTGGCGCAAGCCCTCGCTTTTGCCTGCGTGCTTTCCATCGGTGATTTCGGTGTCGTGGCGCTGTTTGGCAATGAAGAATTTCGCACGCTGCCGTTTTATCTCTATCAGCAAATGGGGTCCTATCGCAGCCAGCATGGCGCGGTAACAGCACTTATCCTGTTGCTACTCTGCTTTCTTTTATTCACAGTGATTGAAAAACTTCCGGGACGCCATGCTACAACTGATTGATGTCACCTGGCTCTATCAACATCTGCCAATGCGTTTCACCCTCAGCGCCGCGCAAGGGGAGCAGATTGCCGTGCTTGGGCCAAGCGGCGCAGGGAAAAGCACCCTGCTAAACCTTATTGCGGGTTTTTTGCCACCAGCAAGTGGTGTTATCACAATTAACGGTGAGGATCATACCGCCACGCCGCCTTCGCAACGCCCGGTCTCAATGTTGTTTCAGGAAAACAACCTCTTTACTCACCTGACGGTGCGCCAGAATATCGGCCTTGGGCTGCATCCTGGGTTAAAGCTGAATGCCGAACAACAGCGCAAGCTGAACGCGATTGCACAAACGATGGGGCTGCATGAGATGTTGGACCGCCTACCGGAACAGCTCTCTGGCGGCCAGCGCCAGCGTGTCGCGCTGGCACGCTGCCTTGTACGTGAGCAGCCGCTGCTATTGCTGGATGAACCCTTTTCTGCGCTGGACCCGGCACTGCGCCAGGAGATGCTGGCACTGGTACAGGAGGTGTGTCGTAGCCAGCAGCTAACGCTATTAATGGTCTCACACAGTATCGAAGATGCAGCGCGTATCGCTGAGCGCGCGCTGGTCATTGCCGATGGGCGTATCGCATGGGATGGCTTAACAGACGATCTGTTGCGCGGTCAATCGCCTGCTTCAGCGTTGCTTGGTATTCGCGCTCAATGACCGCGAATAACTTTACCCAGAATATCAAGGTAGACAGGCATCAGCGGGTGTTTCGCCAACAAGATAGCGGCTACTGCCCCTGCCAGCATTAACCCTGGCCCCAACCACAGTAGACGGCGACGCGGCAACCAGGGCGTTAAACGATCGTGCGCCGCTTTGCCCGACCGCCATAAGCGCCAGCATAACCATAACGCCAGCCACAACAGTAGTGCAGTAAGCAACAGCAGCCATTTAAAGCTGCCGCTTTGCATATCGGCCGGAATATCGATCGCCGCGCCAGCAAGAATCCCTGGCAAGAAGTAAAACGGCGGCCACAGCAGGCAACCGATGATGTTCGGCAGCACAAACTTTTTCACCGGCAGATCCAGCATCCCCGCCACCATCGGCACCAGCGGGCGGGTTGGTCCCACAAAGCGGCCGACCAGAATGGTAAACATGCTGTGGCGGTGCAATGCATGCTCTGTTTTATCGAGCAGAGATTTGTTCTTTTTCATAAACGACCAGCGATGCAGCGGTTTTTTAAAGCGCCAGCCCAGCCAGAATGAGATCCAGTCACCCAACAGGCAGCCGACGATACCCGCCAGCCATGCATGCCAGAAATTGACTTCACCGCTACCAATCAACGCGCCTAACCCGGCCATCAACACCGTACCGGGTAAAATCAAACCCACTAACGCCAGCGATTCAAAAAAAGCCACCAGCGCTACGGCCCATAATGTGTAGAGGGTAGATTGGGTAATAAAATGTTCCAGCAGCGCTTCCATAAGGTGTCCTGTTCAGCATTGAACGCTGGATTCTCCGGGGTTTTCCCGGTGCGTCAACCATTCAATTATCTGAAAATTTTACAATCAGGCGCGTACTGCCGGATAAAATTTACCTTTTTATTCACATCCCGCACGGAATTCACTTGGACTGGCGCCAGTGCATTTCTTAAACACGCGGGAAAAATAGAGCTGATCATCAAAGCCCACATTACGACCCACGCTGGCAATCGGCATTCGCGTCGTACTCAGCAGCAATTTTGCCTGGCTAATGCGCTGATCTTCACGCCAGCTCAACACGCTTACCCCTAACTGCTGGCGAAACAGATGCGAAAGGCGCGAAGGGGAGAGGCAAACATGTTGTGCCACACTGGCAATATCGAACTGGGTATCCGCCAGATGGTCGCTAATATACTGACACGCATCGCGCACGCGGTTATCCAGCGGCGGATGCAGCGACGCGTTGATGACCTCCATACGGCGCAGCAGGAGTTGCTCCAGCAGGTTAATCGCCAGATGCTCGGCATAGCGACTGGCGCTCTGGCCCGCATCGATAATTTGCGCGAACAGGCCGCTAAAAAGCGGCATATTTGCTTCATCCGGGCGATAAAAACCGGTCTGCGAAAAAATAGTCGGCCAGCTTAACCACTCATGCCAGTAGGCGCGAGGTCGGAAGTAAACCCACTGGTGATACCACTCCGACGCGTCGGGATGGCGGCCATAGTGATGAATCTCTCCGGGAGGAAACAGCAGAATATCCCCCGGTCTGCAAACAAACTGCTTGCCATGATTTTTTACTATCCCCTCGCCACGCACGGTGAGGTTCAAAATATAGCCCTTCATCCCCAGCGGACGATCGATAAAGAAATCGAGATAGCTTTCAGCCTCAATAGGCGTTAGCCCCGCCACTAAATGCGCATTAAACGAGTAACCTGGCAGCAGTGGATCATTTTGTGATTCAGCCATAAACGCAGTACTCCGGTGCCTGGCAAGGAAACCAATTGTCCATATTGACAATCCCATCATAAAACAGCCTTTCGCAGGCGTGCCACATAAATAGGCAGGCGATTTAATCCCGCCAGATAAAAGCATTTTTGCCTTATTTATGCTTTAAAACAGAGCCAGAAGAGATAACGAAAGTGTCTATAAAGGTGGCAGAAATGTCCACATCGAATTTTTGCACGGCGTCACACTTTGCAATGCCATAGCAATATCGTCCATAAGATTAGCGGATCCTGCCTGACGGTTTTTGCCTGCGCTCACTATGTTTTTGCTAACGGTTATTTTCATGGAGCAACGCAATGGCAATCACAATTGGCCTCGATTTCGGTAGCGACTCTGTTCGAGCGCTGGCAGTAGACTGTCTATCAGGGGAAGAGATCGCCACTAGCGTGGAGTGGTATCCGCGCTGGCAGGAGGGACGTTATTGCGACGCGGCGCATAACCAGTTTCGCCACCATCCGCGCGACTATATTGAATCGATGGAAGCGGCACTCAAAAACGTGCTGGCGGAGCTGAGCGCGGAGCAACGCGCGGCGATCAAAGGTATCGGGGTGGACAGTACCGGCTCAACCCCTGCCCCAATTGATGCCGAAGGGCGGGTACTGGCTCTGCGCCCGGAGTTCGCTGATAACCCAAACGCCATGTTTGTGTTATGGAAAGATCACACTGCCGTTGAAGAGGCAGAAGCCATCACTCGTTTGTGCCATACGCCCGGCAAAACAGACTATTCGCGCTACATTGGCGGTATTTATTCCAGTGAGTGGTTCTGGGCTAAGATCCTGCACGTTACCCGCGCAGACAGTGCCGTAGCGCAAGCCGCCGCATCCTGGGTAGAGCTGTGCGACTGGGTTCCCGCTCTACTTTCCGGCACCACGCGACCGCAAGCAATTCGCCGTGGACGTTGCAGCGCCGGGCATAAATCGCTCTGGCATGAAAGCTGGGGTGGACTCCCCCCGGCCCACTTCTTCGACGAGCTGGATCCGCTCATTAACAAGCACCTTAGCTGGCCGCTGTTTACAGAAACTTTCACCGCTGATGTGCCAGTCGGCACCCTGAGCGCAGAGTGGGCGCAGCGCCTGGGTCTGGCCGAATCGGTAGTGATTTCCGGCGGCGCGTTCGACTGCCATATGGGCGCCGTCGGCGCTGGCGCGCAGCCCAATACGCTGGTCAAAGTCATTGGCACTTCCACCTGCGACATTCTGATTGCGGATAAACAGAGCGTTGGCGACCGTGCGGTCAAAGGTATTTGCGGCCAGGTCGATGGCAGCGTCGTACCGCAATTTATCGGGCTGGAGGCCGGGCAATCCGCCTTTGGTGATATCTATGCCTGGTTCGGCCGCATCCTTGGCTGGCCGCTGGAGCAACTGGCCCTCGCTCACCCGGAACTCAAAACAGAGATTAAGGCCAGCCAGAAACAACTGCTTCCCGCGCTGACCGAGGCATGGCGGAAAAATCCCTCTCTCGAAAGTCTGCCAGTGGTGCTCGACTGGTTCAATGGCCGACGCACGCCGAATGCGAACCAGCGGCTGAAAGGGGTCATCACCGATCTCAATCTGGCAACGGATGCCCCGGCGCTGTTTGGCGGCCTGATTGCGGCAACTGCCTTTGGCGCCAGAGCCATTATGGAGTGCTTCACCGAGCAGGGAATAGCCGTAGATAACGTGATGGCGCTGGGGGGGATCGCACGTAAAAACATCGGTGTGATGCAGGCCTGCTGCGATGTGCTTAACCGCCCGCTGCAAGTGGTGGCCTCGGAGCAGTGCTGCGCGCTGGGAGCCGCTATTTTCGCCGCTGTTTCCGCCGAGGTGTACCCGGATATTCCGGCCGCACAGCAAAAAATGGCCAGCGCCATTGAAAAAACACTGCAGCCGCAAGCACAGCAGGCACAACAGTTTGAACGGCTCTATCGCCGCTACCAACAGTGGGCGACCAGCGCCGAACAGCACTATCTCCCTTCAGCCGCGACAACTTCGCAAGCCGCGTTAACTCATTAAGGACACGATCATGACGATTTTCAACAATTATGAAATATGGTTTGTCATTGGCAGCCAGCATTTGTACGGCCCGGAAGCGCTGAAGCAGGTCACAAAACATGCAGAACAGGTAGTAAACACCCTTAATGCACAAGCGAAATTACCCTGCAAACTGGTATTGAAACCACTGGGCACCACACCCGACGAGATTACGGCCATCTGCCGCGACGCCAACTATGATGACAAATGCTCCGGGATGCTGGTGTGGCTACATACCTTCTCTCCTGCCAAGATGTGGATCAATGGCCTGACAATCCTCAACAAGCCCCTGTTGCAGTTCCACACTCAGTTCAATGCCGCCCTGCCGTGGGAGAGCATTGATATGGATTTTATGAATCTAAATCAGACCGCACACGGCGGTCGTGAATTTGGCTTTATCGGCGCGCGGATGCGTTTGCAGCACAGCGTGGTAACCGGTCACTGGGAAGATAAACGTGCACAAAGCCGTATTGGCGCGTGGATACGTCAGGCAGTATCGAAGCAGGATACTCGCCATCTGAAAGTCGTGCGCTTTGGCGATAATATGCGCGAAGTAGCAGTAACCGACGGCGATAAAGTGGCCGCACAGATTAAATTTGGTTTCTCGGTCAACACCTGGGGTGTGGGTGATTTAGTCCAGGTGGTGAATGCCGTCAGTGAAGGCGATATCAACGCTCTGGTGGATGAGTATGAAAGCAGCTATCGCCTGACTCCCGCCGCGCAAATTCATGGCGATAAACGTCAGAATGTCATTGATGCCGCTCGTATTGAGCTGGGGATAAAGCGCTTTCTTGAGCAGGGAGGTTTTCACGCCTTTACCACTACCTTTGAAGATCTTCACGGTATGAAGCAACTGCCTGGCCTTGCGGTTCAGCGCCTGATGCAGCAAGGCTACGGTTTCGCTGGTGAGGGGGACTGGAAAACGGCGGCACTGCTACGCATTATGAAGGTGATGTCCAGCGGGCTCGCTGGCGGCACCTCCTTTATGGAGGATTACACCTATCACTTCGAAGAGGGTAACGATCTGGTGTTGGGCTCCCATATGCTGGAAGTCTGCCCCTCTATCGCCGTTGAAGAGAAACCCATCCTGGATGTGCAGTTCCTCGGCATTGGCGGTAAAGCCGATCCGGCCCGTCTGATCTTCTCGACCAAAACTGGCCCGGCAATTAATGCCAGCCTGATCGATCTGGGGGATCGCTTCCGCCTGTTGGTTAACTGTGTCGATGCGGTAGAAGCGCCGCACGCCCTGCCTAAACTCCCCGTGGCAAACGCACTCTGGAAAGCGCAACCGGATCTGCCTACCGCTTCTGAAGCATGGATCCTTGCGGGGGGTGCGCATCACACCGTCTTTAGCCACGCGTTGACACTGGATGATATGCGCCAGTTTAGCGAACTGCACGATATTGAGCTGACGGTTATCGACAACGATACCCGCCTGCCCGCCTTTAAAGACGCGCTGCGCTGGAATGAAGTCTATTTCGGCGCAAAACGCTAGCCCACTTGCGGCCGGATGGCGGCTTCATCATCCGGCCGGCAAAGCGCTGTCTATTTCAGGAGTACGATATGCTTGAAGATCTTAAACGTCAGGTGCTGGAAGCCAACCTGGCACTGCCGAAACATCAACTGGTGACGCTGACCTGGGGCAACGTCAGTGCCGTTGACCGCAGCCACGGTGTAATGGTGATTAAGCCCTCTGGCGTCGATTACAGCGTGATGACAGCAGAGGATATGGTGGTGGTGAATATCACTACCGGTGAAGTAGTGGAAGGCTCTAAAAAACCCTCATCAGATACAGCGACCCATCGCCTGCTCTACCAGGCATTCCCAACCATTGGCGGTATTGTGCATACCCATTCACGCCACGCCACTATTTGGGCGCAGGCGGGGCAAGCTATCCCGGCAACCGGCACCACGCACGCCGACTATTTCTACGGTGAAATTCCTTGCACCCGAAAAATGACCGATGAAGAGATCAATGGCGAGTATGAGTGGGAAACGGGTAATGTGATTGTTGAAACCTTTGAAAAACAGGGTATCGACCCGACGCAAATGCCAGGCGTGCTGGTTCACTCTCACGGCCCCTTCGCCTGGGGTAAAAATGCCGATGACGCGGTGCATAACGCCATTGTGCTGGAAGAGGTGGCCTATATGGGTATCTTCTGTCGCCAGCTCGCGCCCCAGCTACCGGCAATGCAGCAAACCTTGCTCGACAAACACTATTTACGTAAACATGGTGCGAAAGCTTACTACGGGCAATAGTTCGATAACTGTATAAAAGCACAGCATAGAAAATAAAACCGGGCTATAATCTGGCCTGGTTTTGTTTTCTGAGAGAACGCTGTGGCGCAGGCGCGAGAAGGCTTTTTATTAACCCGTCACTGGCGGGACACACCTGCTGGCACCGAAGTAGAATTCTGGCTTGCCACAGACGATGGCCCTCTGCGCGTTGTTTTGCCACCGCAGGAGTCCGTGGCGTTTATCCCTGCAAGCCAGGTAGAAAAAACCAGGCAACTGCTACGTAACGAAAATCACTGGCGCTTAACGCCGCTTAATCTTAGCGATTTTCATCGCCAGCCAGTGTATGGGCTTTATTGCCGCGCCCATCGTCAGCTTATGCGCTATGAAAAAGTGCTGCGTGAAGGCGGTGTAACACTCTATGAAGCCGATGTGCGCCCACCGGAACGTTTTCTTATGGAGCGCTTTATTACCGCGCCTGTATGGGTGGACGGCGATCCACAGGGCGACGTGCTGGTCAACGCGCGTCTGAAGCCCAATCCACACTATCGCCCACCGCTCAAATGGGTTTCGCTGGATATTGAAACCAGTCGTCATGGTGAACTTTACTGTATCGGGCTGGAGGGTTGCGGTCAGCGCACGGTCTTCATGCTCGGGCCAGAGAATGGCAATGCACAGGGGCTTGATTTTGATCTGGTCTATGTGGCCAGTCGCCCGCAGCTGCTGGAGAAACTCAACGAGTGGTTTGCACGTCACGATCCGGACGTGATTATCGGCTGGAACCTGGTGCAATTCGATTTGCGGGTGTTGCAAAAGAGCGCTGAACGTTATGGCGTGCCGCTTGCCCTCGGGCGTAACGGCACTGCCCTTGAGTGGCGTGAGCATGGCTTTAAAAATGGCGTCTTTTTTGCCCAGGCCACAGGTAGGTTGATTATTGACGGTATCGAAGCGCTAAAATCGGCCTTCTGGAACTTCCCCTCTTTTTCGCTGGAAACCGTGTCGCAATCCCTCCTTGGCGAAGGGAAATCCATTGATAATCCCTGGGATCGCATGGATGAAATTAACCGCCGATTCGCTGAAGATAAACCCGCTCTTGCCACCTATAACCTGAAAGATTGCGAACTGGTCACGCAGATTTTCCATAAAACGGAGATTATGCCCTTTCTGCTGGAGCGTGCCACGGTCAACGGCCTGCCCGTGGACAGGCACGGTGGTTCAGTCGCCGCCTTTAGCCATCTCTACTTCCCACGTATGCATCGCGCCGGTTTCGTGGCCCCCAATCTCGGAGCCGTGCCACCGCAGGCCAGCCCCGGCGGCTATGTGATGGATTCGCAACCGGGGCTGTACGACTCTGTGCTGGTGCTCGATTATAAAAGCCTCTACCCCTCAATCATCCGTACTTTTTTGATTGATCCTGTGGGTCTGGTCGAGGGGATGGCGCACCCCGATAAAACCCACAGTACGGAAGGATTTCTTGGGGCATGGTTTTCCCGCACTAAACACTGCCTGCCGGAGATCGTCGGGCAGATCTGGCACGGGCGCGATGAGGCCAAACGTCAGGGTAACAAGCCGCTTTCCCAGGCATTGAAGATCATTATGAATGCCTTCTATGGCGTACTTGGCACCAGCGCTTGCCGTTTTTTTGATCCCCGGCTGGCCTCCTCGATCACCATGCGTGGTCATGAAATTATGCAACAAACTAAATTACTGATCGAAGAGCAGGGTTACGACGTTATTTATGGCGATACCGACTCTACTTTTGTCTGGCTGAAAAAGCCCCATAGCGAGGAGGAAGCCGCCCGCATTGGCAATTCGTTGGTGGCCCTGGTTAACGACTGGTGGGCAAAGCATATGCAAGCAGAGGGGCTACAAAGCGCGCTGGAGCTGGAGTTCGAAACGCATTTTTGCCGTTTTTTGATGCCCACCATTCGCGGTACTGAGCTTGGCAGCAAAAAACGTTACGCCGGACTCATTCAGGAGGGCGAAAACCAGCGCATGGTCTTTAAAGGGCTGGAAACCGTGCGTACAGACTGGACGCCGCTGGCGCAGCAGTTCCAGCAAACGCTCTATCTACGTGTATTTCGCAATGAACCTTATCAGGATTATGTCCGTGACACGATCGATCGGCTGATGGCGGGTGAATTGGACGATCAGCTCGTTTACCGTAAGCGTCTGCGCCGCCCGCTGGCTGAGTATGAACGCAACGTACCGCCGCATGTACGTGCCGCGCGGCTGGCCGATGAGGAAAACCTCAAACGCGGGCGCCCGCCGCAATATCAGAACCGTGGTACTATCAAATATGTCTGGACGACTGGCGGCCCTGAACCTGCCGATTATCAGCGCTCGCCGCTGGATTATGATCACTACCTGACAAAGCAGCTACAACCCGTGGCGGATGGGATTCTCCCCTTTATTGATGATGACTTTGCGGCATTGATGACCGGGCAGCTGGGGTTGTTTTAACGTTGTATCAAAAAACGCGCTTCTGCAATTCTCAACTATCTCCGAATGGAAACCGCACAATGTTGCGACTATGCTCAGCTATCTGGCAATGCGTGAAGGCGGCAAACAAAAATGCAGTCTGAAAGACGACGTATAAAAGAGGTTGAGTAGTGACGAATGCCCTACCATCCAGTACCATAGCGCCCTTCCCAATTCCTGGACCCAATATTTATCCGCCCGCCTCTTTAGAGACGGCGACGAACTATTGCCTGCAATTTGAGATATAGAGTTCATTTATGCCCTTTACACTTGGTCAACGCTGGATCAGCGATACGGAAAGCGAGCTCGGATTAGGTACTGTAGTTGCTGTTGATACGCGTACAGTCACCCTGCTTTTCCCTGCCACAGGCGAGAATCGTTTATATGCACGTAGCGATTCCCCGGTAACCCGTGTCATGTTTAATCCCGGTGATACGGTTACCAGCCATGAAGGCTGGCAGTTAACGGTTGAGGACGTAAAAGAAGAGAATGGCTTGCTCGCCTACACCGGTACTCGCCCTGATACCGGCGAGAGCAATGTTGTGCTGCGCGAAGTCTTGCTCGACAGCAAACTGGTGTTCAGTAAGCCGCAGGATCGCTTGTTCGCCGGGCAAATCGATCGTATGGACCGCTTTGCACTGCGTTATCGCGCGCGCCACTATCGTAGCGAACAGTACCGTATGCCGTGGAGCGGCCTGCGTGGTCAGCGCACCAGCCTGATCCCCCACCAGTTGCATATCGCCCATGATGTGGGCCGCCGCCATGCGCCGCGCGTATTACTGGCTGACGAAGTGGGGCTCGGTAAAACTATCGAAGCCGGGATGATTCTGCATCAACAATTGCTTTCTGGCGCCGCTGAACGTGTGCTAATCATCGTACCTGAAACCCTGCAACATCAGTGGCTGGTTGAGATGCTGCGCCGCTTTAACCTGCGCTTCTCCCTGTTTGATGATGAACGCTACGCTGAAGCCCAGCACGAAGCGGATAACCCCTTCGAAACCGAGCAATTGGTGATCTGTTCTCTGGATTTTGTCCGTCGCAGTAAGCAACGCCTGGAGCATCTGTGCGATGCTGAGTGGGATATTATGGTGGTCGACGAAGCCCACCATCTGGTATGGAGCGAAGATGCCCCCAGCCGTGAATATCTTGCGATCGAACAACTGGCAGAGCGTGTCCCTGGCGTATTGCTGCTGACGGCAACGCCGGAGCAGTTAGGGCTGGAAAGCCACTTCGCCCGTTTACGTCTGCTGGACCCGGACCGATTCCACGATTTTGCCCAGTTTGTCGAAGAGCAGAAAAATTATCGTCCCGTTGCTGATGCCGTCGCGCTGCTACTGGCTGGCAAACGCCTGAGCGATGAAGAGTTGAACATGCTAAGCGATCTGATTGGCGAGCAGGATGTCGAGCCGCTATTGCAGACCGCTAATAGCGATCGTGAAGGGGCAGCCGCCGCACGCCAGGAGCTGATCTCCATGTTGATGGACAGGCACGGCACCAGCCGCGTGCTGTTTCGCAACACCCGTACTGGTGTGAAAGGTTTTCCAAAACGCGAACTCCATACCATCAAACTACCCTTGCCGACCCAATACCAGACGGCGATTAAAGTCTCCGGCATTATGGGGGCACGCAAAAGCACGGAAGATCGCGCCCGCGATATGCTCTACCCGGAACAGATTTACCAAGAGTTTGAAGGTGACAGCGCCACCTGGTGGAACTTTGATCCGCGCGTTGAATGGCTGATGGGCTATCTGACCAGCCACCGCTCCCAGAAGGTGCTGGTCATTTGCACCCAGGCAGCGACAGCTCTGCAGCTTGAGCAAGTGTTGCGTGAGCGCGAAGGTATCCGCGCAGCGGTGTTCCATGAAGGCATGTCGATTATTGAACGCGACCGCGCTGCGGCCTGGTTTAGCGAAGAAGATAGCGGCGCGCAGGTACTGCTCTGCTCGGAAATTGGTTCTGAAGGGCGTAATTTCCAGTTCGCCAGCCAACTGGTGATGTTCGATCTGCCCTTTAACCCGGATCTGCTGGAACAGCGCATCGGTCGTCTGGATCGCATTGGCCAGGCGCAGGATATTCAGATCCACGTTCCTTATTTAGAAAAAACGGCACAATCGGTGCTGGTACGCTGGTATCATGAAGGGCTGGATGCTTTTGAACACACCTGCCCGACTGGCCGCGCTATCTATGACAGCGTACATGACCAACTGATTAATTTCCTCGTTGCGCCGGAAAACAGCGACGGTCTGGAAGAGCTGATTAAAACCTGTCGTGAGCAGCATGATGCGCTGAAAGCACAACTGGAACAGGGGCGCGACCGCCTGCTGGAAATTCACTCTAACGGTGGTGAAAAAGCACAGGCGCTGGCAGAAAGCATTGCAGAACAGGACGATGACACCGCGCTGGTCGCTTTCGCGATGAATCTGTTTGATATTATCGGTATCAATCAGGACGATCGCGGTGAAAATATGATTGTACTGACACCGTCAGATCATATGCTGGTGCCGGATTTCCCTGGCATCCCAGAAGATGGCTGCACTATCACTTTTGATCGTGACGTCGCGCTTTCGCGAGAAGATGCGCAGTTTGTTACCTGGGAACACCCGATAATTCGTAATGGTCTGGATCTGATCCTCTCCGGCGATACCGGCAGTAGCACCATCTCTTTGCTGAAAAATAAAGCGTTGCCGGTAGGCACACTGCTGGTGGAGTTGATCTACGTGGTAGAGGCTCAGGCACCGAAGCAACTGCAACTTAATCGCTTTTTGCCGCCAACGCCGATTCGCCTGCTGCTGGATAAAAACGGCACCAATCTGGCAGGGCAAGTAGAGTTTGAGAGCTTCAATCGCCAGCTTAGCGCCGTCAATCGCCATACTGGCAGTAAGCTGGTGAATGCGGTGCAGCAGGATGTGCATGCGATTTTGCAAAAAGGTGAAGCGCAGGCAGAAACCGCCGCTAAAGCATTAATCGACGCAGCGCGTAGCGAAGCAGATGAGAAGCTCTCTGCGGAACTCTCCCGTCTGGAAGCATTGAAAGCAGTAAACCCAAATATTCGCGATGACGAACTGGCCGCTATTGAGAGCAACCGTAAGCAGGTAATGGAAAGCCTGGCACAGGCGGGCTGGCGCCTGGACGCGCTACGCCTGATCGTTGTGACGCATCAATAACGGAGCCAGCAATGGTGATGGAAGCATACAATCCGCCGCAGGAACCCTGGCTGGTTATTCTCTATCAGGATGAACATATTATGGTGGTCAACAAGCCCAGCGGCTTGTTGTCAGTCCCGGGGCGTCTTGAGGAGCATAAAGATAGCGTGATGGCGCGTATTCAACGCGATTATCCGCAGGCTGAATCCGTGCACCGTCTGGATATGGCGACCAGCGGCGTGATTGTTGTTGCCCTCACCAAAGCCGCCGAACGCGAATTAAAACGCCAGTTCCGCGAACGTGAGCCGAAAAAGCAGTATCTAGCGCGCATATGGGGACACCCGGAAAAAGCACAGGGGCTGGTGGACTTGCCGCTAATTTGCGACTGGCCAAATCGGCCTAAGCAAAAGGTGTGTTATGAAACGGGTAAAGCGGCACAAACCGAATATGAGGTGCTAGCGGTTGAGGATGATGGCACCGCTCGCGTGCGTTTGAAGCCGATTACCGGGCGCTCGCATCAACTGCGGGTGCATATGCTGGCAATCGGTCACCCCATTCTGGGGGATCGTTTCTATGCGCCGCCAGAGGTGCTGGCGCTGGCCCCACGTTTACTACTGCATGCGGAAACACTAACCATTACCCACCCGGCGTATGGTAATAGCATGACGTTTAAAGCACCGGTGGATTTTTAACGTTCCTCTCCCCAAAAGGGAGAGGAACTCTGCTAGCGAAAACCCTTCTGCTCACGAATAAGTTCGTAAGCCTTTTGAATCTCCTGCGCTTTTTGCTTCGCCATTTCCATCATTTCTGGTGGAAGGCCCTTCGCCACCAGCTTATCCGGATGGTGCTCAGCCATCAGCTTACGATAAGCGCGCTTAATGGTCGTCGCATCGTCAGAAGCTTTAACCCCCAGAACGCTACAGGCATCTTCCAGTGTTGGCCCACGCGGAGTTTGCTGCCAGCCGTTGCCAGCTTGTTGCTGCTGATAACCACCGCCAAACTGTGCCCCACCCTGCATCATGCGCATAAACTGATCAAACTGACTACGCGGCATCCCCAGTTCTTCGGCGATAACATACAGCACCGCGCGCTCACTGGGATGCAGAGTACCGTCGGCAAAAGCAGCCTGGATCTGAATTTCCAGAAACATCCGAATCAAATCAAAGCGCCCGAAACAGATGCTGCGGAACTGACGCATCTTTTCACGCAGTGGGTAATTATCGGCTTTACCAACGCGAAAAGCGCGCTGTGCTGCGGTGCGCGACTCACCATGAAGGTTTAACCTGTCCATAAACAGACTTGCCATCTGGATATCGGCTTCGGTAACGCGACCTTTTGATTTGGTCAGGTGCCCCATCACCTCAAAGGTGGTGGCAAAAAAGAGTACCTGACGCTCACGCTGATTAGCAAACCACGCCATTTTGCGGCTGCGAGCCTTATCAAACATATGCCCGATAATCAGCCCAAGAACCGCGCCCCAAAAGCCGCCGCCCATGAAAAGCGCAAGTATCACCCCAACCACTTTTCCCCAATACTGCATATACTCCCCAAATCGTCATGCCGTCGGCTAAAATTTGCTTTATCATACCCGTCATTCTATGCCGTGCACAGGCGCAGTCTTCTCAGTCCTGGCTCGACTGCGGGCAGGATTAAAACTAGCGTTGCACTGGTGAGTAAGTTAGTCTCAGACCGTTTGCCAGCGTAAAGCCACAGATGACGGAACAACAAATACAACGTATGAAAAAACGTATCCCCACCCTTCTGGCCACCATGATTGCATCCGCTATCTACAGTCAGCAGGGCATAGCAGCCGATCTTGCCTCGCAGTGTATGCTTGGCGTACCCAGCTATAATCGCCCATTAGTCAAGGGCGATGCCAATGATTTGCCGGTAACCATTAACGCCGACAATGCAAAAGGCAACTATCCTGACGATGCCGTTTTTACCGGCAATGTGGATATCATTCAGGGTAATAGCCGCTTGCAGGCTGATGAAGTGCTCCTTCATCAACAACTGGCGGAAGGTCAGGCCGATCCCGTTCGTACGGTGGATGCGCTGGGTAATGTGCACTATGACGACAATCAGGTCATCCTGAAAGGTCCGAAAGCATGGTCGAATTTAAACACCAAAGACACCAATGTCTGGGAAGGTGATTACCAAATGGTGGGACGTCAGGGGCGTGGTAATGCCGATCTGATGAAACAGCGTGGGGAAAACCGCTACACCATTCTGGAAAATGGCTCCTTTACCTCTTGTCTGCCGGGTTCGGATACCTGGAGCGTAGTGGGTAGCGAAGTGATCCATGACCGTGAAGAGCAGGTCGCCGAGATCTGGAACGCACGGTTTAAACTTGGCCCGGTGCCGGTGTTCTATAGCCCCTATTTGCAACTGCCGGTGGGCGATAAACGCCGCTCAGGTTTCTTAATCCCCAATGCGAAGTACAGCACGACAAACTATTTCGAGTTTTATCTGCCGTACTACTGGAATATCGCGCCAAACTTTGATGCCACCATTACGCCGCACTACATCCACAAACGCGGAAATATCCAGTGGCAAAACGAATTCCGTTACCTGACCCATGCCGGTGCGGGTTTAATGGAGTTCGATTACCTGCCGTCAGATAAAGTGTACGAAGATGAGTACCCGCAAGAGGGCGATCGCCACCGCTGGTTATTCTACTGGCGGCATGCCGGGGTGATGGATCAGGTATGGCGCTTCAATGTTGACTACACCAAAGTTAGCGATCCGTACTATTTTAACGACTTCGATTCCAAATACGGTTCCAGTACCGATGGCTACGCCACACAGAAATTTAGCGTCGGCTATGGTGTAGAAAACTTTAACGCCACGGTATCGACTAAACAGTTCCAGGTCTTTAGCAGCCAGAACCGTAGCTCCTATGCTGCGGAGCCGCAGCTGGATGTGAACTGGTATCACAATGATTTGGGGCCGTTTGACTTAAGAGTGTATGGTCAGGCGGTGCATTTCACGAATACCAGCTCAAATTACCCTGAAGCCACTCGTGTGCATCTGGAACCTACGCTGAGCCTGCCGGTATCGAATAACTGGTCAAGCCTGAACACCGAAGTGAAAATGCTGGCGACCCATTACCAGCAAACCAACCTGGAAAACTATAACGCTTTACGCAAAACGGATTATAAAGAGTCCGTTAGCCGCGTTATGCCCCAGTTTAAAGTCGATGGCAAACTGGTTCTCGAACGCGATATGGATTGGGCGCAAGGCTTCACCCAGACGCTGGAGCCGCGCGCGCAGTATCTTTACGTGCCTTATCGTGACCAGAGTCATATCTACAACTATGACTCCGCATTGCTGCAATCGGACTATAGCGGCCTGTTCCGCGATCGCACTTATGGCGGTCTGGACCGTATTGCCTCAGCGAACCAGGTCACTACCGGTGTCACAACCCGAATTTATGATGACGCCGCCATTGAACGTTTTAATGTTTCTGTTGGTCAAATCTACTATTTCACCGAGTCTCGTACTGGTGATGACAACATAAACTGGGAGAAAGACAACAAAACGGGTTCACTGGTGTGGGCCGGAGATACCTACTGGCGCATCGCCGATCGCTGGGGTCTGCGTGGCGGGGTGCAGTACGACACTCGTCTGAACAATATCGCCAACAGTAGCTCCTCGCTGGAGTACCGTCAGGATGCGGATCGGTTGTTGCAGTTGAACTACCGTTACGCCAGTCCGGAATACATTCAGGCAACGCTGCCTAACTTTGCGCAAAACGACCGCTATAAAGAGGGTATTTCGCAAGCAGGCGTCGTAGGAAGCTGGCCGATTGCCGATCGCTGGTCTTTGGTAGGTGCCTATTACTTAGACACCAATACCCATAAACCTGCCGATCAAATGCTTGGTCTACAGTATAACTCCTGCTGTTATGCCATTCGCGTGGGTTACGAGCGCAAAATTAACGGCTGGGAAAACGACCAAAGTAAGTATGACAAAGTCATTGGTTTCAATATTGAGCTACGCGGTTTGAGTTCTAATTACGGTTTGGGTACGCAGGAGATGCTGCGTTCAAATATTCTGCCGTACCGCAGCACAATGTGATCTGTTTGATTTGCAACGTAATCCGCATTGCGGTTAATTGAAATGGAAAAGGTATGAAGAACTGGAAAACGCTGCTTCTCGGTATCGCTATGGTTGCGAATACCAGTTTTGCAGCGCCTCAGGTTGTTGATAAAGTCGCCGCCGTTGTCAATAACGGTGTAGTGCTTGAAAGTGATGTTGATGGGCTGATGCAGTCGGTGAAAGCCAATGCAAGCCAGGCCGGACAGCAATTGCCGGATGATGCCGCGCTGCGTCATCAGATCCTTGAACGGCTGATCATGGATCAAATCATCCTGCAGATGGGCAGCAAAATGGGCGTTAAGGTCACTGACGAACAGCTCGATCAAGCCATTGCCGATATTGCAAAACAAAACAATATGACGATGGATCAGATGCGTAGCCGCCTGGCCTACGACGGTGTGAATTTTAATTCCTACCGTAACCAGATCCGTAAAGAGATGATTATCTCTGAAGTGCGCAACAATGAAGTACGTCGTCGCGTTACCGTACTGCCGCAGGAAGTGGAAACCCTCGCCCAGCAAGTTGGCAACCAAAATGATGCCAATACTGAGCTAAATCTGAGCCATATTCTGATTCCGCTGCCGGAGAATCCGACCTCCGATCAGGTGAACGAAGCTGAAACTCAGGCGCGCGCTATTGTCCAGGAAGCCACCAATGGCGGCGACTTCGGCAAGCTGGCAATCACTTACTCTGCCGATCAACAAGCGCTGAAAGGTGGACAGATGGGCTGGGGGCGCATTCAGGAACTGCCAAGCATCTTTGCCCAGGCGCTGACGACTGCGAAAAAAGGCGATGTGGTTGGTCCAATCCGTTCCGGCGTTGGTTTTCATATTCTGAAAGTGAACGATCTGCGTGGCCAAAGCCAGAGCATCTCTGTTACCGAAGTCCATGCTCGCCATATTCTGCTGAAACCCTCGCCGATTATGAGCGACGATCAGGCTCGCGTGAAGCTGGAGCAGATTGCTGCTGATATCAAGAGCGGTAAAACCACTTTTGCTAACGCAGCGAAAGAGTTCTCGCAGGATCCGGGTTCCGCTAACCAGGGCGGTGATCTTGGTTGGGCAGCCGCAGATATTTACGATCCGGCTTTCCGTGATGCGCTGATGAAGCTCAACCGCGGCCAGATGAGCGGTCCGGTGCACTCCTCCTTTGGCTGGCACCTGATTGAAATGCTTGATACCCGCAACGTCGATAAGACCGACGCTGCGCAAAAAGATCGCGCTTACCGTATGCTGATGAACCGCAAGTTCTCGGAAGAGGCCGCAACCTGGATGCAAGAACAACGCGCCAGCGCCTACGTGAAAATTCTGAGCAACTAATGAAAACACAGCGTGTCGTTATCACTCCCGGCGAACCCGCCGGGATTGGTCCGGATCTGGTAGTACAACTCGCCCAACGCGACTGGCCAGTTGAACTGGTAGTCTGCGCAGATGCGACACTGTTAAGCGACCGGGCAGCAATGCTCGGTTTGCCATTACAGCTTCGAACATATGATCCGACACTGCCAGCCGAGCCGCAACAGGCTGGCTCTCTTACCTTGTTACCTATCCCGCTGGTGGTTAACGCCATTCCCGGTACGCTCAATTCGTTAAATGGCCCTTATGTCGTTGCGACACTTGCCCGTGCTTGTGATGGCTGCCTTGACGGTGAATTCGCCGCTCTGATTACCGGCCCGGTGCATAAGGGCGTGATTAATGACTCAGGCACGCCATTTACTGGTCATACGGAATTTTTCGAACAGCGCGCCAACGCCAGTAAAGTCGTGATGATGCTCGCCACTGAAGAGTTGCGCGTAGCGCTGGCGACAACGCATTTGCCGCTTAAAGCGGTCGCAGAGGCCATCACACCTGAGCTACTGCGTGAAGTGATTAGTATTCTGCATGGGGATTTGCAGCAGAAGTTTGGTATCCCTAAGCCGCATATCCTGGTTTGTGGGTTGAATCCGCACGCGGGTGAAGGTGGGCATATGGGTACGGAAGAGATCGAGACGATTATTCCGGTGCTTAATCAACTGCGCGCACAGGGTATGAATTTGAGTGGGCCGCTGCCCGCCGATACGCTTTTTCAAGCGAAATACCTGGATAATGCCGATGCAGTGTTGGCGATGTACCACGATCAGGGTCTGCCCGTGCTAAAATACCAGGGCTTTGGCCGGGGGGTGAATATCACTCTCGGTTTACCCTTTATTCGAACCTCTGTTGATCACGGTACCGCACTTGAACTTGCGGGCCAGGGAACAGCGGATGTCGGCAGTTTTATTACGGCGATTAATCTCGCCATCAAGATGATTGTTAATACTCAATGAATAATCGCGTCCATCAGGGCCATTTAGCCCGCAAACGCTTCGGGCAAAACTTTCTCCACGATCAGTTTGTGATCGACAGTATTGTTACGGCGATCAATCCGCAAAAAGGTCAGGCTATGGTCGAAATCGGTCCTGGCCTTGGCGCACTCACCGAACCGGTAGGGGAACGGCTGGATAAAATGACGGTTATTGAACTTGACCGTGATCTGGCTGCACGCTTGCAAACGCATCCGTTTCTTGCGCCAAAATTAACGATTTATCAGCAAGATGCAATGACGATGGATTTTGGCGAGTTATCGCAAACCCTCGGTCAGCCGCTGCGCGTCTTCGGCAACCTCCCCTATAACATCTCCACCCCTTTGATGTTTCATCTGTTTAGCTATACTGATGCCATTGCCGACATGCATTTTATGTTGCAGAAAGAGGTGGTGAACCGTCTGGTTGCAGGGCCGAACAGTAAGGCGTATGGTCGACTAACGGTTATGGCACAGTATTACTGCCAGGTGATTCCGGTGCTGGAAGTGCCGCCAACGGCCTTTGCGCCGCCGCCAAAGGTGGATTCCGCCGTGGTGCGTCTGGTGCCGCACGCTACTATGCCACACCCGGTAAAAGATGTTCGCGTGCTGAGCCGCATTACCACTGAAGCCTTTAACCAGCGTCGCAAGACCATTCGCAATAGCCTCGGCAATGTGTTTACGGTTGAAGTGCTGATGTCGCTGGGTATCGATCCGGCAATGCGTGCAGAGAATATCTCTGTTGCGCAATACTGCAAGTTGGCGAACTATCTGGCTGAGAACACGCCGCCAAAGGAGAGTTAACTCATGATCAATTCGCCCCGAGTCTGTATTCAGGTACAAAGCGCTTACATTGAGTCACAGTCCTCGCCGGACAATGACCGTTATGTTTTCGCTTATACCATTACTATTCGAAATTTGGGGCGAACGGCTGTTCAACTGTTAACGCGCTACTGGCTGATTACCAACGGAAATGGCCGCGAAACAGAAATTCAGGGTGAAGGTGTGGTTGGCGAGCAGCCGCATATTGAACCCGGCGGCGAATACCAATACACCAGCGGCGCGGTCATTGAAACACCGTTGGGCACCATGCAGGGCCACTACGAGATGATCGATGCGCAAGGTGTACCGTTTCGCATCGCCATTCCGGTCTTCCGACTCGCCGTTCAAACACTAATCCACTAAGACAATGTCAACATACCTTATTGGCGATGTTCATGGTTGCTACGATGAATTGATCGCACTATTAAAACAGGTCGACTTTTCTCCAGAGCAGGACATCTTATGGCTAACTGGCGATCTGGTCGCCCGTGGCCCTGGTTCCCTGGATGTGCTGCGTTACGTCAAGTCCCTGGGGGATCGTGTACGTATCGTTCTGGGAAATCATGACCTGCACCTGCTGGCGGTTTTTGCGGGAATTAGCCGTAATAAGCCAAAAGACAGGTTGAGCCCGCTGCTTGAGGCGCCCGATGCCGACGAACTGATCAACTGGTTACGCCGCCAGCCCCTGCTGCAGATTGATGAAGAGAAAAAGCTGGTAATGGCCCATGCTGGCATCACCCCACAGTGGGATTTGCAGACGGCAATACAGTGCGCCCGTGATGTCGAAGCGGTACTCGCCAGTGACTCTTATCCGCTGTTCCTTGATGCCATGTATGGCGATCTACCTAATCACTGGACACCGGAGCTAAGCGGTCTTTCGCGCTTACGGTTTATCACTAATGCCTTTACGCGTATGCGCTACTGCTTCCCGAACGGCCAACTTGATATGTACTGCAAGGATGTGCCTGAAAATGCTCCCGCACCGCTGAAACCCTGGTTTGCCATTCCGGGGCCGGTAGCAGAAACCTACAGCATCGTGTTCGGTCACTGGGCTTCGCTTGAGGGGACAGGGACGCCTGAAGGGATTTATGCTCTGGATACCGGCTGCTGCTGGGGCGGTGTACTCACCTGCTTGCGCTGGGAAGATAAGGCCATCTTTACCCAACAATCGAACCGACAGATGGATTTGGGGGAAGACGAAGCGATTGCTTCGTAACTTTCACCCGCACTATGTGACATATAAGCCGGATAAACGTTATCCGGCTTATATAATCTTACCTGCGCTCTAAAATCTCGAAGCAGTAACTATGCGAGTTCTGCGCATCCGCATCGTGAAACTCACTGAATGTTGATTCCCAGTCGTCTGGGTTGTAATCCGGGAAATGGGTATCCCCTTCCACTTCCGCATCAATATGAGTCAGATAGAGACGTTGCGCTTTCGGCAGAAACTGTTCATACACCCGACCACCGCCAATCACCATAATCTCTTCCACATCACCGCATGCGGCCAGGGCTTCATCCACTGATTTTACCCACTGGACGCGATCATCATTGCCGGGCTTGCTGCTAATAACGATATTCTTACGTCCTGGCAACGGACGGCCAATAGATTCCCATGTGAGACGCCCCATCACGACAGGCTTGTTTAAGGTATTGCGCTTAAACCAGGCGAGATCGGCAGGTAGGTTCCACGGCATAGCATTCTCCATGCCGATCACGCGATCCACCGCTAACGCCGCAATCAAACTGATCATGTTTTCATTCCTGGATGCAAAAAAATTGTCGCCACTATACGTAAAGGACAAACTTTCGTCGACGGGGGCGAAGGAAAGAGAGTGAAATATTTTCATTCTGCTGGCGGCGGCGACTCACCAGCTTTGGCGAAGCTCTATTTCACTCTTTTCGCATCAAGCCCTTAGCCCTGACTTCACACCTAAGGCTTTACAGCGGGTTCATCAATGGGATCGCCAGTATGCCTCCCCTCTTCCGTGCCCTGCCAGCCATGCTGTTGGGTCAAAGAGAGGTGGGCGCGATCTTCGGTGATAATCTCCGTTAGCATAGCGCTGGTTCGCTTAAAGACCGCAGCACGCGCCTGAGTATCATTTTCAACCTGCGCCATCTCTTCCACCATCTGGGTGTTAAAACGGCGGAAACGATCGGCGCGTTCGCGCGCTTCATACGCGCCGAGTCCAAGCTCTTCGAGTGCCATGCGCCCGACCTTTAAGGCTGCTTCAAAGGTTTCACGCTCAGGTCTTTCGATCCCCGCCTGACGCAGGCGAATATAGTGGTCAACATCGCGTGCGCGGGTGATGATGCGCAGGTGAGGAAAGTGCTCTTTTGCCAGCTCAGTCAGCTGCAGGTTGTCCTGTGGATCATCGATGGCATTGATCAACACCTCTGCGCGGCCCGCGCCAGCGGACTCCAGCAAATCGGCCCGCGTGGCATCGCCATAAAAGACCTTCATACCAAATTTGCGCAGCGTTTCGATATGGTCCGGATCGTGGTCAAGAACCACCATCTTCACACCACTTGATAGTAGCAGGCGTCCGGCGATCTGACCAAAACGCCCGAACCCGGCAACAATAACTTGAGCCTCTTCCTCGTCAATGGTATCGGCTTCGCGATCCTGCTGCGTACCTGCTCTTTCAAGACGAGAGAGCAATACCAACAATAGAGGCGTGGCGGCCATCGACAGCGCCACCGTCAGGGTTAAGGCTTTCGACCATTCATCATCTAATACCTGCGCCGTTTGTGCAGCGCCAAACACGACAAAGGCGAACTCGCTCCCCTGCCCCAGCAGTGCGGCAAACCATAATCGCTGCTTACCAGGCACCGTCAGCGGTCGGGCAATCAGCCACAGCACCAGGCTTTTAATGACGAGGAAACCCACCAGCAAAAGCAGTATGCGTAACGGATGCGTTACCAGCGTACCAAAATCAATCGACATGCCGACGCCGATGAAAAATAGCCCCAGTAACAACCCCTTAAATGGCTCGATATCGCTTTCCAGCGCATGACGATATTCGGAACTGGCCAGCAACACGCCTGCAAGAAATGCTCCCATCGCCATTGATAATCCGGCTTCTTCGAGCAATAGCCCAAAACCGAAGACCAGAAACAGCGCCACTGCGCAGAATACTTCGCGCAAGCCAGAGCGGGCAACGAAGCGCAGCGCCGGGCGAGCCACGTAGCGCCCTATAAGCACGACCAGCGTCAGCGCAGCAATAACTTTTAATGCCGAGAGCGCAAATGCGCCGAGGGTCGTTGACGCGCCGCTGGCAGCAAGCAGCGGGATCATCGCCACCAGGGGAATAGCGGCAATATCCTGAAATAGTAAAACAGAGAAGGCGCTACGCCCCATCTGTGACGCGATTAGGTTACGTTCATTCATTGCCTGCATGGCAATGGCGGTGGAAGAGAGGGCCAGTGTCAGGCCTATCAGCAATGCGACCGGCCATGCAAGACCCAGCGCGATACAAAACCCAGCCAGTAAAATGCCGCAACTGGCCATTTGTAACGCCCCACCACCGAATACTGAGGCACGTAGTTTCCACAGACGTTGTGGGTCAAGCTCCAGGCCGATGATAAACAGCATCAGCACCACGCCAATTTCGGCGAAATGAAGGATTGATTCTGCATCCGTCACCAACCGCAGCCCCCACGGGCCGATAACACTGCCCGCAATCAAGTAACCGAGCACTGAGCCCAGCCCTAATCTTACGGCGATGGGCACGATCAGTGCGGCTGAACCCAGATAGATCAGCGCCTGAATTAACGAATGGCTATCCATGCTGCACCTCCTGCCACGCCAATAACCGCTGTTTGTAATGACGTGCCTGCGCCTGCAGTGTTTCGTCATCACAGATAAAGGTGTCATGTACAGCAAAGGGGGGAAGCCAGTTCAACCCGCAATAGATCGCCGTTGCCTGCAACGGCTGAGAGAGCACCTCAAACCCCGGGTAGGAGCCTAAATCAAAGTGATGCTCACTGCCTCCGGTGGTCACCGCCCACATCACGCTTTTACCATACAGTGCCGTACCACCATGGCCATATGCCCAGCCGTGGGACAGCACTTTGTCTATCCATAACTTAAGCAGCGGCGGCACGCTGTACCACTGCATCGGGTGCTGCCAGATGATGAGCGAAGCGCGAGTTAACGCCTCCTGCTCGGCAGCAACGTCAATATTAAAGTCAGGATAGAGCTCATACAGGGAACGTACTTCGACACCTTCCAGATCCCTTGCCAGTTCAAGCATCCGTTTATTCGCATGGGAATGCTGCGGATACGGATGTGCATAAATAATCAGAATCATTTTTTTAGCCTGTTTTCACTGCACTATTTCATCTGAGTTTAGACAGTTAATGAGTCGGCTAACAGAGGGAATCTATGGGGATATAGAGGAAGGGGATAATGCGATGGCAAGCGCCACCGCACAATACAGCAGATTAATTGTCAAGCTCGCTCATATTTTTTACCTGATCGCGATTGATCTGCTCGGTTTTGCCTGTTTCCGCATTTTTATAGGAAACCAGACCAGTTTCATCATCTACCTGCGGCTTACCATCGGTAACAATGGTGCGGCCATCCGTCGTACGTACTGCCTGATTAGAAGAACATCCAGAAATGGTAAAAAGTGCTGCCGCAGCAATAACAGATCCCATCAGTAGTTTATTTCGCATGGTTAACTCCCTGCTTTCCAGTGAATTTTAATTAACTGTTAAGCAATTTTAGTCGGATAAAACAAAGTGGGGAGTAAATGCAGAACACTCTGAAGGGAAAGTCCCCTCTCTGCAGGAAAGAGAGAGGGGACTTTATTGTTACTTCGCGATTTGCGCGTGCATTTCCTGCACCGAAATCACTTTCTCTGTGGCATCAGCATTCAGCGCCATTGCCGTAGCAAAGCCACCGTTTAGCGTGGTGTCGTAATGCACTTTATATTGCAGCGCGCTGCGGCGAATCAGTTTGGAGTCCTCAATCGCCTGACGACCTGCGGTGGTGTTGATAATGTAGGTGTATTCGCCATTCTTGATGCGATCCTGAATATGCGGACGACCTTCATGTACCTTGTTCACCAGACGAGGGTTGATTCCTGCTTCGCCCAGTACGATAGCCGTACCGTGGGTCGCATCCAGCTCAAAGCCCTGTTTCAGCAGCTTAGCTGCCAGATCCACTACCCGTTCTTTATCACCTTCGCGAACAGAGAGTAGTGCGCGGCCCTTTTTCTTCATCGTAGAGTTGCTGCCAAGTTGCGCTTTGGCAAACGCTTCAGCGAAAGTACGCCCCACGCCCATGACTTCACCGGTTGAGCGCATCTCTGGCCCTAACAGCGGATCGACGCCGGGGAACTTATTAAACGGCAGCACCACCTCTTTCACCGAGTAGTACGGCGGGATAATCTCTTTCGTGCATCCCTGCTGAGCCAGCGTTTTACCGGTCATAACACGCGCCGCCACCTTAGCCAGCGGCACACCGGTAGCTTTAGAGACAAATGGCACGGTACGCGCAGCACGCGGGTTCACTTCAATCAGATAGACTTCATTATCTTTTACCGCGAACTGCACGTTCATCAGACCGCGAACTTGCAATTCAAACGCCAGCTTCTGTACCTGTTGGCGCATAACATCCTGGATCTCCTGACTCAGGGTGTAAGCAGGCAGTGAACAAGCTGAGTCACCGGAGTGCACCCCCGCCTGCTCAATATGCTCCATAATGCCGCCAATAAGCACCATTTCGCCGTCACAGATAGCGTCGACATCCACTTCCACCGCATCATCAAGGAATTTATCCAGCAGCACCGGCGCATCGTTGGAGACGCTTACCGCCGTGTTGAAGTAACGACGCAGGTCCACTTCATCGTAGACAATCTCCATCGCGCGACCACCCAATACGTAGGAGGGACGCACCACCAGCGGGTAGGTAATCTCTTTGGCTTTCTCAACCGCCTGCTCCAGCGCGGTCACCGTGGCGTTAGCAGGCTGTTTCAGTTTCAGGCGCTCAACCGCATGCTGGAAACGTTCACGGTCTTCCGCACGGTCAATCGCATCCGGGCTGGTACCGATAACGGGCACACCGGCGGCCTCCAGCGCACGCGCCAGCTTCAGCGGCGTCTGACCACCGTATTGCACGATAACGCCTTTCGGCTTCTCAATACGCACGATTTCCAGCACATCTTCCAGCGTTACCGGCTCGAAGTAGAGACGGTCGGAAGTATCATAGTCGGTGGATACCGTCTCCGGGTTGCAGTTGACCATGATGGTTTCATAACCATCTTCACGCAGCGCCAGCGAGGCGTGGACGCAGCAGTAGTCAAACTCAATGCCTTGCCCAATACGGTTTGGCCCGCCGCCCAGCACCATGATTTTTTCGCGATCCTGGTTCGGGTTAGCTTCGCACTCCTCTTCATAAGTGGAGTACATATAGGCTGTATCGGTAGCAAACTCGGCGGCGCAGGTATCGACACGTTTATAGACAGGGTGCAGATTATACTGATCACGCAGCTTGCGAATTTCTGCTTCGCGTACGCCAGCCAGTACTGCCAGACGCGCATCGGCAAAGCCTTTACGCTTCAACTGACGCAAAAAATCGGCGTCCAGGCCGTTGATACCAACTTCGGCCACTTTCTCTTCAAGACGCACCAGCTCTTCGATTTGAACCAGGAACCAGCGGTCAATATTAGTCAGGTTGAAAACACCATCGACGGAGAGACCAGCACGGAACGCATCAGCGATATACCAGATGCGCTCTGCACCAGCATCTTTCAGCTCACGGCGAATTTTAGTCAGCGCTTCCGGGTCATCCAGATTCACTTTCGGGTCAAAACCCATCGCCCCTACTTCAAGGCCGCGCAGCGCTTTCTGCAGGGACTCTTGCTGGGTACGTCCAATCGCCATCACTTCCCCAACTGACTTCATTTGGGTAGTCAGGCGGTCATTGGCGCCGACAAATTTTTCGAAGTTAAAACGCGGGATCTTGGTCACGACATAATCGATAGACGGTTCAAACGACGCCGGAGTGCGACCACCGGTGATATCGTTCATCAATTCGTCCAGCGTATATCCCACCGCCAGTTTCGCCGCCACTTTGGCAATCGGGAAACCGGTCGCTTTCGAAGCAAGCGCAGAGGAGCGTGAGACGCGCGGGTTCATTTCAATAACAATCAGGCGACCATTTTTCGGGTTTACCGCGAACTGCACGTTAGAGCCGCCGGTTTCCACACCGATCTCACGCAGCACCGCCATCGAGGCGTTACGCATGATTTGATACTCTTTATCGGTCAGCGTCTGAGCTGGCGCAACCGTAATTGAGTCACCGGTGTGGATCCCCATCGCATCAAAGTTTTCAATGGAGCAGACGATAATGCAGTTGTCATTTTTATCACGCACAACTTCCATTTCGTACTCTTTCCAGCCAATCAACGACTCATCAATCAGCAGTTCATTGGTGGGGGAGAGATCGAGGCCGCGGGCGCAAATTTCTTCAAACTCTTCGCGGTTATAAGCGATACCACCGCCGGTGCCGCCCATCGTAAATGAGGGGCGAATAATGCACGGGTAACCGACATCAGCCGCTACAGCCAGCGCCTCGTCCATGGTATGGGCGATACCTGAACGCGCCGTCTCAAGGCCGATTTTCTTCATGGCGATATCAAAACGGCGGCGATCTTCTGCTTTATCAATCGCATCGGCAGTGGCGCCAATCATGGTGACGCCAAATTCTGCCAGCACGCCCTGGCGTTCCAGTTCCAGCGCACAGTTCAGCGCCGTCTGACCGCCCATCGTTGGCAGCACCGCATCCGGGCGCTCTTTTTCAATAATTTTGCGCACCACTTCCCAGTGGATAGGCTCAATATAGGTCGCGTCCGCCATCTCCGGGTCGGTCATGATGGTCGCCGGGTTGGAGTTGACGAGGATAACGCGATAACCCTCTTCGCGCAGAGCCTTACACGCCTGGGCGCCTGAGTAGTCGAATTCGCAGGCCTGGCCGATAACAATCGGGCCAGCGCCAAGGATCAGGATGCTTTTTATATCTGTACGTTTTGGCATGGTCTTCTCGGCTCCTGATTATTTAACTGACTGACGGTATTGCTCAATTAATTCAATAAAGTGATCAAACAGCGGCGCGGCATCGTGTGGCCCAGGGCTCGCTTCCGGATGGCCCTGGAAACTGAACGCTGGTTTATCAGTACGGTGAATGCCCTGGAGCGTGCCGTCAAACAGAGACTTATGCGTGACGCGCAGGTTTGCCGGCATCGTTGCTTCATCAACGGCAAAGCCGTGGTTTTGCGCCGTAATCATCACCGTATTGTTATCAATATCCTTAACCGGGTGATTTCCACCATGGTGACCAAATTTCATCTTCACGGTTTTTGCACCACTTGCCAGCGCCAGTAGCTGGTGGCCAAGACAGATGCCGAACACCGGGATATTCGTTTCAAGGAAGGCTTGTATCGCCGTGATGGCATAGTCACAGGGTGCCGGGTCACCGGGGCCGTTAGAGAGGAAAATACCGTCCGGATTTAATTTCAGTACCTCTTGGGCCGGAGTTTGCGCCGGAACGACCGTCAGGCGGCAGCCGCGATCAACCAGCATACGTAAGATATTGCGCTTTGCGCCATAATCGTAGGCCACTACATGGTATGGCAGTTCACTCTCTTTCTTCGCCTCTGGCAGGGCGCCTTCCAGAGTCCAGCTCCCTTGTCGCCAGCTATAAGGCTCCGCAGTGGTCACTTCTTTCGCCAGATCCATTCCGTTCAGACCGGGGAACGCTTTCGCTTTTTCCAGCGCAACAGCGGCATCGATATTTTCACCCGCGATAATGCAGCCGTTCTGCGCACCTTTTTCACGCAGCAAACGTGTCAGTTTACGGGTATCGATATCGGCAATCGCAACAATGTTATGGCGTTTCAGGTAAGCAGAGAGATCTTCGGTATTGCGGAAATTACTGGCAATTAGCGGCAGGTCGCGAATCACCAGACCCTGTGCATGTACCTGAGAGGATTCTTCATCTGCCGGATTCGTGCCGACGTTGCCGATATGAGGATAAGTAAGAGTGACGATTTGGCGGGAATAGGAAGGATCAGTGAGGATTTCTTGATAACCGGTCATTGAAGTATTGAAAACGACTTCCCCAACCGCCGTGCCCGTTGCCCCTATGGCCCGACCGTGAAACTGGGTTCCGTCTTCCAGAACCAATAGCGCTGACTTAATCAAAACATCCTCCAGAGAATATTCACTCACTTTATTTGCATATTAATTCATACCCAATGGACGAATCAATGCAAATTTGCTGGCCGTGGATTTTTGGCAAACGGCGGCATTCTGGAGTTATGTCGGTAAAATGTCAACTTCATGGGCGTTTTTTTCTTGTTATTTTACGCCACTCCCCGATTTTACAGCTTTTAACTGACAAAAAGATCATATAAATGCACCAGGAAAACGCTTGCGGCACGAGAAATGTTTAACAGAGGCAAGAGTGGAGTGTAAAAGTGGACCAAACGGTCAAATTTCACAATTAAGACCCATTAAAAAGGGTGAAGAATTGGATTTATCAGCCTTATACAATAAAAATCACATTAAAATGGAAAAATAAAAGGGCAATTAAAATTTTGCCCTTTGCAATCAAATAATTACTATTGCAATAACCACATCACGCTGGGTAACAAATATCAAAATTCATTCAGATTCAGCACATCTTTCATATCAAAAAGCCCAGCACGCTTTCCTTTGAGCCACAAAGCGGAACGAACCGCACCATTCGCAAAAGTCATACGGCTCGACGCTTTATGAGTAATCTCAACACGTTCGCCAATATCGGCGAATATCGCCGTATGTTCGCCGACGATATCCCCGGCGCGTACCGTAGCGAAACCTATCGTTCCCGGTACGCGTTCCCCTGTATGTCCTTCTCTAGAGTAGACGGCGCACTCTTTCAGATCTTTGTTTATTGTGCTGGCGATCGCTTCGCCCATCGCCAGCGCTGTACCAGAGGGTGCATCAACTTTGTGACGATGATGTGCCTCGATGATTTCAATATCGCTATAGCTGCCCATGACTTTTGCTGCTTTCTCAAGCAGCTTGAGCATAACGTTGACCCCAACGCTAAAGTTAGCGGCAAAAACAATAGCAATATCCTGTGCAGCATCGGCAATCGCCGCCTTACCGGCATCATCGAAACCGGTGGTGCCAATGACCATCCCTTTACCGTGCTGACGGCAGAATGCAAGATGCGATAACGTCCCTTCCGGGCGAGTAAAATCGATAAAAACGTCGAAATCCTCTTTCACGGCCTCAAGGCTGCTCTGCACAGTCACGCCTGTTTTCGCCACCCCGGCAAGTTCCCCTGCGTCGCTGCCCAGCAGCGTGGAACCTTCTCGCTCCAGCGCAGCGCCAAGTACGACGCCGTCCATATTCACCGCAGCCTGAATTAACTGGCGACCCATACGCCCGCCTGCGCCCGCGATGGCTACGCGGATTGGTGCATCATGCATAGTTGTACTCTTTTGTTAATGGAATGCTTATAAATCGTTTTCAGATTAACCAGCCCGTGACGGCGCCACCAGCCAAAAACGTCGATATTAGAAATTAATGATATAGCGCCAAAAATATCAGTAAAAGACATAGCCGCTCAGGGTGCGAGTGCCAGCACCTGCGCCACCCATTGGCGAAAACCTGCAACATCAATATCCAGTGCGACTTGGGCATTAGGAGGAAGCCGCAATTTGCCGTCTATATCCACGACCGTGGTACCCGCGGTATAGACCCCCTGCGTTTCCACCGCGACAAAGCAGGATTTCAGCGTAAACAGCTCCGGGCGTACCAGCCAGGCGATGGCACAAAGATCATGCATCCGCAGCCCCGTCGACATGCTACCGCTACGATAATGACTAAACAGTGCATGGAGCATCTTCCCTGTTCGATTGAGCGCAGGTAACGCCGCAATAAAATCAGGCGTCAGCGTGGCACGGTTAGTCACATCCAACCCACACATCACTATCTCCAGACCACTGTTGAACACCCGGGCGGCGGCTTCCGGATCGATAGCCATATTAAATTCGGCATTAGGCGTGAAGTTGCCCCGCCCGGCAGAGCCACCCATCATCACCAGACGACGGATATTGAACTGACACTCCGGGTAGTGGGATAGCAGCAAAGCGATATTGGTTAACGGCCCAATGGTCACCAGCGTCACCGGATCGGCAGAAGCCATCAGCGTATCGCGAATAGCCTGAAACGCGGGTTTCGGCACTGTCTGGCGTTGATGTTCGACGAAATCATAGCCATCCAGCCCGGATTCGCCGTGAACATTTGCCGCGTCATAGAGCGGTCGCAGTAACGGCGTAGCGGCCCCCTGCGCCACCGGAACATCGACATTCCAGAAATGGAGTAGTTGCAAGGCATTGCGGGTGGTCTTTTCCAACGAAACATTGCCGGCGACGGTGGTGATAAGTTTAAGATCGCACTCCGGTGCAAACAGTGCGGCGGCAAGGGCAACTGCATCGTCAATCCCCGGATCGGTGTCGAGAATTATCGGTATTCGCATATCTCCTCCATAAAAAATGCCAGACTCAGTCTGGCATCTTCGCATAAAGTTTGCGCAAAAACGTTATTCCACTTCGCGAACATCCACACGCAACTCTTTTGGCACTTCAAAGACGATATTCTCTTCGCGCCCCTCAAGAGAGATGGCTTCACCCCCGCCTAGTTGCTGCAAGCGAGCAACGACATTTTGCACCAGAATATCCGGTGCTGAGGCTCCGGCAGTCACACCAACGCAGTTGATCCCCTCGACCCAGGCAGGCTGGATATCTGAGGCGTCATCAATCAGGTAAGCCCTTTTGCCCATACGCTGTGCCAGCTCCGCCAGACGGTTAGAGTTGGAGGAATTTTTCGACCCCACCACCAGCACCACTTCTGCCTGTTCAGCCAGCGCGCGCACCGCTTCCTGACGGTTGGTTGTGGCATAGCAGATATCGTCTTTACGCGGACCGACAATCTCCGGGAAACGAGCGCGCAGGGCATCGATAACAGCAGAAGTATCATCAACAGAAAGGGTGGTTTGCGTCATAAACGACAATTTACCCGCATCTTTAATCGTCAGCGTCTGCACATCTTCCGGCGACTCGACCAGATACATTCCCCCCTGCGGGTTGCTGTACTGCCCCATGGTGCCTTCGACTTCCGGGTGGCCTGCATGACCAATCAGAATCGCCTCTTCACCGCGTCGGCTGGCACGGGCCACTTCCATATGTACTTTGGTGACCAGTGGACAGGTGGCGTCAAAGACCGTCAGATCACGACTTTTCGCTTCGTTGCGCACCGCCTGGGAAACGCCGTGGGCAGAGAAGATCAGGATTGCGCCATCAGGCACTTCGCTGAGCTGCTCAATAAAAATAGCGCCGCGCTCACGCAGGCTATCGACAACATAGCGGTTGTGCACCACTTCATGACGCACATAAATCGGTGCGCCATAAAGAGCCAGCGCGTTTTCAACAATGCTGATAGCGCGATCGACACCGGCGCAAAAACCGCGCGGGTTAGCCAGCAGGATCTGCATTTGTTGCCTCCAGTACCGGATCGACTTCCAGCACATCGATATCAAAATGAACTGTTCTGCCCGCCAGCGGATGGTTGAAATCGACGGTGATGGAATCGCCGTTGATCTCACGGATAACGCCCGGCATTTCACTACCGTCCATTGCAGTAAAGAGCATGATTGCGCCGATTTCCGGTTCCCCTGCATCCATAAACTCACGGCGGGAGAAGTACTGGATCAGATCCGGGCTTGGCGTGCCAAAGGCAGCGTCAGGCTCAAGAAAAAATGATTTATTCTCGCCCGCTTTCAACCCCAGCAGATGCTGTTCCAGACCTTCGGAGAGAGAACCATCGCCCAGACGAAACAGCGCGGGTTTGCCGTTATTACGGGTCGACTCAGCAAGGGAGCCATCTTCAAGCTTCAACGTAAAGTGCACCAGCACTGCGCTATCGCTCTGTACGGATTTAGACATGCAGGTTACAGCCTTATTATCTTTTGTCTGGTTGCGCTGCGCTTACCAGACCAGGAAGTAGTTAACCGGGCGAACATAGCCTCGCCCGGTTACCATTATGCTGCTTTTTTGGCTGGGTTGGGCAGAAAGCCTTCCAGCACAATCAGCGCGGCACCAATACAAATAGCGGTATCGGCAAGGTTAAAGGTAGCAAAATGCCAGTTGCCGACATAAAAATCGATCATATCGACGACAAAACCATGCCATAGGCGATCGAAAAGATTACCGAGCGCGCCGCCGATAATCAGCGCATAGGCGATGTTATTCAGCTTTTGTGAGGCCTTACCACGGTACATCAACACCGCCAGCACGACACAGATACCAATGGCGATACCGGCGAAGAACCAGCGTTGCCAGCCGCCGCTGTCTGCCAGAAAACTAAATGCCGCGCCATAGTTACGCGCGTAGTGCAGATTAAGCGACGGGAACAGCGAAACCGTATCCCCCAGAGCGAAGTTCTGGAGGATCAGGTACTTACTGCCCAGATCGATAATCAGCACGACTGCCACCAGCCACAGCCAGCGCAGCCCTGTTGAAGAGATCGCTTTACTCATCAGGCAAACTTACGTTTTTCGCCGTCACCGGCAACATTGCTTACACAGCGTCCGCAAATCTCTGCGTGTTCCGCCACCCGGCCGACATCAGTGGTGTAGTGCCAGCAACGTGGGCATTTATCACCTTCGGCTTTGCTTAATGCGACTTTCAACCCTTTCAGAACATCGCTCTGCCAGGCGTCAGTCCCCGCGTTGCCATACTCTTCAACTTTGGCACCGGAGGTCAACAGGACAAATCGTAATTCGTCGCCCAACGCGGTCAGCTTCGCCGCCAGCTCAGGTTCGGCAAACAGCGTTACCGCGGCCTCCAGCGAACCACCGACACGCTTGTCTGCGCGCGCCTGCTCAATGACCTTATTCACTTCGCCACGCACGGTCAGCAGTACATCCCAGAAAGCGTCATTCATCGCTTCGGTTTCCGCCAGACCAAACAGCCCTTCGTACCATTCGCCAGTGAAGACATACTTCTCACGGTCGCCCGGCAGGTAGCCCCAGATCTCATCGGCGGTGAAGGACATAATTGGTGCCATCCAGCGCACCAGTGCTTCTGCGATATGGTACAGCGCGGTCTGGCAGCTACGACGCGCCACGCTGTCTGCTTTTGCGGTGTACTGACGATCCTTAATGATATCGAGATAGAATGAACCCATCTCAATGGAGCAAAAACGCATCAGACGCTGCACCACTTCGTGGAAGTCATAGGACTCGTAAGCACGCAAAATATCGTCCTGCGCCGCTTTGGCACAGCCCACCGCCCAGCGATCCAGTACCACCATCTCTTCCGGTTTCACCATATCTTTCGCCGGATCAAAACCGTTAAGGTTCGCCAGCAGGAAGCGCGCGGTGTTACGGATACGACGATAGCTGTCGGCTGCACGCTTGAGGATCTCGTCAGAGACCGCCATTTCGCCGGTGTAGTCTGTTGACGCCACCCACAGACGCAGGATATCCGCGCCCAGTTTGTTCATCACATCTTGTGGGCTTACCGTGTTGCCAATCGATTTGGACATCTTACGGCCCTGACCATCGACGGTGAAGCCGTGAGTCAGTACCTGGCGATACGGCGCTTTGCCTTTCATTGCCGTGGAGATCATCAGCGAGGACATAAACCAGCCACGATGCTGATCCGAACCTTCGAGATACATATCCGCTGCATGGCCAGTGAACTCCGGGCGGACATCCACTACAGAAGCGTGTGTCGAACCAGAATCAAACCAGACGTCTAGTGTATCCGGCACTTTCACGTAGTTATCAGCGTCATCGCCCAGGATGTCGCGCGGCTCGAGATCCCACCACGCCTGGATACCATCAACCTCGACGCGTTTTGCCACCGCTTCGATCAGCTCCTGCGTGCGCGGATGCAACTCTTCGCTCTCTTTATGTACGAAAAGCGACATTGGTACGCCCCAGGTGCGCTGACGGGAAATACACCAGTCAGGGCGGTTAGCGACCATTGATTCAATACGCGCCTGGCCCCAATCCGGGATCCACTGCACGCCTTTGATCTCCTGCAAAGACTGCGCGCGCAGACCTTTCTGATCCATGCTGATAAACCATTGCGGCGTGGCACGGAAGATGATTGGTGTCTTGTGACGCCAGCAGCAGGGGTAGCTGTGCAGCAGTTTTTCCACATGCAGCAGCGCGCCTTTCTCTGCCAGTAAGGCCACGATAATATCGTTAGCTTTAAATACGTTAACCCCATCCAGCGTCGGATAAGTGCCAGGCAGATAAGCGCCATCCGGTCCTACCGGGTTTGCTATCTCCAGCCCATATTTCAGGCTGATGGTGTAGTCATCCGGGCCGTGGCCACCGGCGGTGTGAACCGCGCCAGTACCGGCATCCAGCGTAACGTGATCGCCAAGAATGGCTGGCACATCGAAATCGAGGAACGGGTGTTTAAAGCGCAGTAGCTCAAGCTCAGCGCCTTTTACACAACCCAGCACGACATAATCAGCCTCGCCAATGCGGGACATGACGCCTTCCACCAGATCTTTCGCCACGATCAACGCCTTGCCACTGACCTGCACCAGCGCGTACTCAAACTCAGCAGAGAGAGAAATGGCGCGGTTGGCAGGCAGAGTCCACGGAGTGGTGGTCCAGATAACCAGCGAGATTGGGCCGCTTACGCCCGGTAAACCGAACTTCGCTTGCACTGCGTCCTGGTCAACGGCTTCGAAAGCCACGTCGATGGAGGGCGAAGTTTTGTCATAGTATTCGACTTCGGCTTCTGCCAGCGCAGAGCGGCAGTCAACGCACCAGTGCACCGGCTTGGCGCCTTTATGCAGATGGCCGTTACCGATGATTTTACCCAGCGCGCGAATGATATTGGCTTCGGTTTTGAAATCCATGGTCAGGTACGGATGCGACCAGTCGCCCAGCACACCCAGACGGATAAAATCGGCGCGCTGGCCGTCAACCTGCTCTGCGGCGTATTTACGGCACGCAGCACGGAACTCGGCAGCCGTGACTTTTTCGCCCGGTTTGCCGATTAACTGTTCCACTTTCAGCTCGATCGGCAGCCCATGGCAATCCCAACCCGGAACATAAGGAGAGTCATAACCTGCGAGCCCTTTGGACTTCACAATAATGTCTTTCAGAATCTTATTAACCGAGTGACCAATATGAATGCTGCCATTCGCATATGGAGGGCCATCATGCAGAATGAAGGTTTTTTTGCCTTTTTTCGCCGCACGGATGATGCCGTACAGGTCATCATCAGTCCAACGCGCCAGCATTCCCGGTTCGCGTTTGGCAAGATCGCCACGCATCGGGAACCCTGTTTCCGGCAAATTCAGGGTAGATTTAAAGTCACTCATCAGATTCTCGGTTCCGTATTTCGGTTTGATTAATACCACCAGGCCTTAAGAAGCCGGTTTAGATAGCCCAAAAAACTCGCGGGCAGCTACCTCATCTCGGGCGATTTGCGCTTTCAGTTCATCAAGGGAGGCAAATCGCTGCTCGTTGCGTATTTTTTTACGCAGTATCACATCTATATGGCGACCGTAGAGGTCCATTACAACGTCAAGCACATGCACTTCAAGCTGCTGGCGTACGCCAGAGACTGTCGGGCGAGTGCCGATATTGGCGACGCCAGGAAGAAGAGTCTCTCCCAGCCCGGCCACTTCTACCGCATATACCCCTTTTACCGGGGAGACCTGACGACGCAGCGGTAAATTCGCCGTCGGAAAACCTATAGTGCGCCCAAGCTCATCACCATGCACTACTCGCCCGGAAATACTGAACGGATGGCCCAGCAGCTTTTCGGCCAACGCCAGGTTATCATCCGCTAGCGCCTCACGCACCGCGGTGCTGCTCACGCGTGCGCCGCTTTCACAGAAAGTTTGCGTGCTGGTGACATCGAAGCCATATTTCTCGCCCGCCTTCTGTAATAACAAGAAATCACCCTGGCGACCAGCGCCAAAGCGGAAATCATCCCCGACAGCAAGGAATTTTACCCCCAGCTTGTCGACCAGCAGATCGCTGACAAAGGTTTGCGCGCTAAGGGCGGCAAAACGGCGGTCAAAACGTACACAGAGTACATAATCCACACCGTAACTGGCCAACCAGCGTAGCTTTTCGCGCAGACGGGTTAAGCGTGCGGGCGCTTTAGCCCCGGCAAAGAGTTCCAGCGGCTGCGGCTCGAAAATCATTACCACTACCGGCAGGCCGCGGGCCTGGCCCTCTCTGGCAAGCCCTTGAATTAGCGCCTGGTGACCACGATGCACGCCGTCAAAATTACCAATAGTCAGCACACACCCGTGCGGTGCCTTGCTGAGATTATGTATGCCGCGTATCAGCTTCATGTCTGGCTCAAAACAGTGAAAATCGCCGGATTATACCTTGTACAGCGTGCAACGTTAACCGACGATTGACTTAACACCGCAGAAAGGAGAAGGATTTCATCACCCTTTCCTCTGCCAGGATGAAAATCTGCCTTCAGAGGTGATTTTTCTGGTGGAAAAGCTGTATTCGCGGCACGCAAGCTGTTAGAATCCTGCGCCATCAATACGTAACGTAGTGTCGTCTCTTAACGGCGCTTATTTGCACAAATCCATTGACAAAAGAAGGCTAAAAGGGCATATTCCCCGGCCTTTGAATTGTCCATATAGATCATATTTGGGAGTTGGACCTTGGCTAATATCAAATCAGCTAAGAAGCGCGCCATTCAGTCTGAAAAGGCTCGCAAGCACAACGCTAGCCGTCGCTCAATGATGCGTACTTTTGTTAAGAAAGTATACGCAGCTATTGAAGCTGGCGACAAAGCCGCTGCGCAGAAAGCATTTAATGAAATGCAACCGATCGTGGATCGTCAGGCCGCTAAGGGTCTGATCCACAAAAACAAAGCAGCGCGTCATAAGGCTAACCTGGTCGCGCAGATCAACAAACTGGCTTAATCGCTCGTCTGTTGTCTTTGTTAAAAAAACCCGCTACGGCGGGTTTTTTTATTACTGTAGCTGCGGCGGCAATGAAAAGAGCGCTGAGTAGTCGCGGTTGCAGATGCGCTGTACTGCCGGGTGCTGGATCATACGTTCGGCAAAAATAGCGTGATACTCTTCCATAATGCTGTCCACCCGCCCAATTTCCACTATGCGCTCATCGGCGTAAAAATCCTCGGCGTACAGGGTCGGTGCAACAAAAATCGCATCGTGACCAGCACCAAAAGCTTTCATCAATGCGGCATCATCGAATTCACCGAGAATCGATGGCTGCAATCCCTGGGCATTAAACCAGTTCAATAGCTTACGCCCCAGCATGGAGCGACGGCCTGGTATGAGCAACTTTCGCTCTTCCAGACAGGCCGGAAAAGCCGTTTTCGGCGCAGGATTACGACACCAGAAACTGACGCCGCACTCGCCTATCTTCACCGAAAAAAGCCCTTCCTGCTGCGTGGAATCGATAGGACAATCTGAAATAATCATATCGAGTTTATGCTGGCTCAGTTGCTCCAGCAGCATCTCATGAGTCGATTCAAAGCAGCGCAGGTGGATCAGTTCCCCTTCCTGCACGGCGGCATTAAGCACACCGCTGACCAGGCGCTTAGAGAGAGCATCCGCCACCCCGACATCAAACAGTAAGTTTGACTCTTTGCGGTAGTTGACGATGTCGAGCATCTCCTGGCTTAAGGTAAACATCTTGTCAGCATAGCGAAACACCAGTTCGCCCAGCTCAGAAGGCTCAAGCCCCCTGCCTTTTCGTTTGAAGAGCTTACCCTGCAAACGCTCCTCCAGCGCTTTGATTTGTCCGGTGATGGTTTGCGGTGTCAGGAAAAGCGCCTCCGCCGCGCCAACGACGGAGCCCTCACGATAGACATGCCAGAAATAATATAAATGATTGTAATTAATATAAGACATTGATGATTTGCTCCCTGCTAATCATGTCCGTTAAACGCGTGCAACACGCGTTCGCAACAGGCAGTATCCGACTACTGCCGAGATAATAGAGCCAGTCAGGATCCCCAACTTGCTCCAGGCTATCATATCGGCATGGGCATCACCAAAGGCCAACGATGAAATAAAAATCGACATCGTAAAACCAATACCACACAACACGCCGACCGCCATAATTTGCTTAAACGCCGCCCCTTGTGGCAACTTCGCCAGTTTCAGGCGCAGCGCTAACCAGCAGAATACCGTAATGCCCAGCGGCTTACCGATAAACAAACCGAGGATAATGCCCAACGGCAATACATCCGCCAAACCAGCCAAAGACATCCCATCGAGCGACACCCCGGCGTTGGCAAAAGCAAACAGCGGGAGTATCAACCACGCCACCCATGGGTGAATCGCATGAATTAACTGACGAGACGGTGAGACACCCTCTTGCTCGCGCAGTGGAACAAAGAAGCCAACAATCACCCCGGCGAGTGTGGCATGGACACCCGATTTGAGTACCGCCGTCCATAACACCACCCCTACCAGCATATAAACGCCAATACGCCGCACATTACAAGCATTCAGTATCGCCAGCACGGCAATGGCCGCAGCAGCGACACCAAGCGATATGGTAGAGAGATCGCTGGTATAAAACAGTGCAATGATAACGATCGCACCCAGGTCATCAATAATCGCTAACGCCATTAAAAAGACTTTTAATACTACCGGTACGCGATTACCGAGTAGCGCCAATACACCCAGCGCAAAGGCTATGTCGGTAGCGGTCGGAATCGCCCAGCCGTGGCGCGCCAGCGGATTGTGAAAGTTGAACAGCAGGAAAATTAACGCCGGTGCGACCATACCACCGAGCGCAGCAATAACAGGAAATGCTGCCTGTTGGCGGCTGGCCAGGGCCCCCTGGATCATTTCGTATTTCACCTCCAGGCCCACCATCAGGAAAAATACCGCCATTAAGGCGTCATTGATCCACAAAAGCATGTTCTTATTGATTTCCAGCGCGCCGAATTTTATCTGCACTGGCGTTTGCAAAAAGCCGCTGTAGATCTCTTGCGTCGCCCCCAAATTAGCGCACAACATAGCCAGCGCGGCTGAGATGATAAGTATGATGCCACCCGAGACATCACTGCTAAAAAAGCGCTGCAAAAACTTCATGTTATTCTCTCGTTCACTGTTCCGTTGTATCCGTTATCTTACCTCTCACCAACATTCGATAAAACCAGATTAATGTTGCTGGTAAGATCCGTTTTCCCGAGCAATCATGTAAAACAGAAAAAAGCCCGGCATTAGCCGGGCTGCATATACGCTGTGACTGAATATTAGCGTGTCAAATCGTCGAAGAATTTTTTCACGCCATCAAAGAAGCTTTTGGAGCGAGGGCTGTTATGTTCACCCGTCGGGCCACCAAAACTGTCCTGCAAATCTTTCAATAGCTGCTTCTGTTTTTCATTCAGGCCAACTGGTGTTTCGACCACCACACGACACAGTAGATCGCCCTGTGCGCCACCGCGTACAGAATTCACTCCCTTGCCGCGCATACGGAAAAGTTTGCCCGTTTGCGTTTCGCTCGGCACTTTCAACTTCACGCGACCATCCAACGTCGGCACTTCGATTTCACCACCGAGCGCTGCCATTGCAAAGTTGATCGGCACTTCGCAGTATAGGTTATTACCTTCGCGCTCGAAAATCGGATGTGGCTTAACCTGCACCTGAACGTACAGATCTCCAGCAGGAGCGCCATGCTCGCCTGCTTCGCCTTCGCCAGCCAGACGGATACGGTCGCCAGTATCCACCCCTGCCGGGATTTTAACGGAAAGTGTTTTAGATTTCTCTACGCGGCCATGACCATGGCATTTATTGCACGGATCTTTAATCAGCGTACCACGCCCCTGGCAATGTGGGCAGGTTTGCTGCACAGCAAAGAAGCCCTGGCGCATCTGCACCTGGCCGGAACCATGACAGGTCGGACAGGTCTGCGGTTGGGTACCCGCTTTAGCGCCACTGCCATGGCAAACGTCACACTCTTCCAGTGTCGGAATGCGGATTTCTTTGGTGACGCCGCGCACCGCTTCTTCCAGCGTCAAATCCATATTGTAACGCAGGTCCGAACCACGGGCCGCGCGCTGACGACCTCGGCCACCGCCGAAGATATCGCCAAATACATCACCAAAAATATCGCTGAAATCTGCGCCGCCGCCAAAACCGCCGCCGCCGAATCCACCACCGCCCATACCACCTTGCTCAAATGCCGCATGGCCATATTGATCATAAGCTGCACGCTTCTGGGCATCGGTCAGTACTTCGTAGGCTTCTTTAATCTCTTTAAATTTTGCTTCGGCCTCTTTGTCACCCTGATTACGGTCAGGGTGACATTTCATGGCCAGGCGCTTATAAGCTTTTTTTATTTCACGCTCATCCGCAGATTTCGCAACGCCTAAAATCTCGTAATAGTCTTGCTTCGCCATCGGTTTATCTGCCCCTTAACATACGAGCACGGGCGTGGAGTAAACTCCTACGCCCGTGCTGGTTATCTACCCTGCATAAGGGCGATTATTTTTTGTCTTTCACTTCTTCGAACTCGGCGTCAACAACATCGTCGTTTTTCGCATTGTCCGCAGAAGCGTCAGCGCCTGCCTGCTGTGCATGTTGCTGCTGCGCGATTTCCATCAGTTTTGCTGAAACCTGCGCCAGTGCCTGCATTTTCGCTTCGATAGCAGCTTTATCTTCGCCTTTCAGCGCAGTTTCCAGCTCGCTCAGTGCAGACTCGATAGCAGTTTTGTCTTCCGCCGGCAATTTATCGCCCGCTTCTTCAACCTGCTTACGGGTGCTGTGCAGCAAGTGGTCGCCCTGGTTACGGGTTTGCACCAGCTCTTCAAACTTACGGTCAGATTCCGCGTTTGCTTCTGCTTCGCGCACCATTTTCTGGATCTCTTCTTCATTCAGACCGGAAGAGGCCTTGATGGTGATCTTCTGCTCTTTACCGCTATTTTTGTCTTTCGCGGAAACGTGCAGGATACCGTCAGCATCGATATCGAAGGTGACTTCGATCTGCGGCATGCCGCGCGGTGCCGGGTTAATACCATCCAGGTTGAACTGACCCAGAGATTTGTTATCCGAAGCACGTTTACGTTCACCCTGCAGCACATGGATAGTTACTGCAGACTGGTTGTCTTCAGCAGTAGAGAACACCTGGCTGTGCTTGGTCGGAATCGTTGTGTTCTTGCTGATCAGCGCAGTCATCACGCCGCCCATGGTTTCAATACCCAGCGACAGCGGGGTAACGTCCAGCAGCAGAACGTCTTTCACTTCACCAGTCAGTACACCGCCCTGTACAGCAGCACCGATAGCCACGGCTTCATCCGGGTTAACGTCTTTACGCGGTTCTTTGCCGAAGAACTCAGCAACTTTTTTCTGCACCATCGGCATACGCGTCTGACCACCAACGAGAATAACGTCGTTGATATCAGAAACAGAGAGGCCAGCATCCTGCAGAGCAACTTTCAGCGGCTCGATAGAACGGTTAACCAGATCTTCAACCAGGCTTTCCAGTTTCGCACGAGTCACTTTAATGTTCATGTGTTTCGGACCGGTCGCATCTGCGGTGATATACGGCAGATTCACGTCAGTCTGTTGTGCTGAAGAGAGTTCGATTTTCGCTTTCTCTGCCGCTTCTTTCAGGCGCTGCATGGCCAGCGGATCGTTACGCAGGTCGATGCCCTGATCTTTCTTGAACTCGTCAACAAGGTAGTTGATCAGGCGAGTATCAAAGTCTTCGCCGCCCAGGTGAGTATCACCGTTGGTCGCCAGAACTTCGAACGTTTTTTCGCCGTCTACTTCATCGATTTCGATAATAGAGATATCGAAAGTACCGCCGCCCAGGTCATAGACTGCGATAGTACGGTTGCCGGTCTCTTTGTCCAGACCATAAGCCAGAGCAGCCGCTGTCGGTTCGTTGATAATACGTTTTACTTCCAGACCAGCAATACGACCTGCGTCTTTGGTAGCCTGACGCTGCGCATCGTTAAAGTATGCCGGTACGGTGATTACCGCTTCAGTTACCGGTTCGCCCAGGTAATCTTCAGCCGTTTTTTTCATTTTTTTCAGTACTTCCGCAGAGATCTGCGGCGGAGCCATTTTCTGGCCTTTCACATCAATCCATGCATCGCCGTTATCTGCAGCAATGATTTTGTACGGCATGATAGAAACGTCACGCTGGACTTCTTCATCCTGGAAGCGACGACCAATCAGGCGTTTGATCGCAAACAGGGTGTTTTGCGGGTTCGTCACTGCCTGACGTTTAGCCGGCTGACCCACCAGGGTTTCGCCATCCTGTGTATAGGCGATGATAGAAGGAGTGGTGCGATCGCCTTCTGCGTTCTCCAGCACGCGGGCCTGAGTGCCATCCATGATTGCTACACAAGAGTTGGTTGTACCCAGGTCAATACCAATAATTTTACCCATCTAAACGTCTCCACTAAAAATTCATAATCATGTGGTTGTGAACCTGTAATAAGGGCGAAACGAGCGGTTTCAACTACCCCGTAATTGTTTTTTTCAGGTTCACCCATGCGGTTGACTACAAGATGGGGCCATAACGCGGCTCATCAAGGGGGGAAAGGATAAAATTTTTTTGAATTTCCACCTGTTCAGATCATAGACAGGTTGATTAGCCCTATTTATGATGCCGCGCCCCGTCAGTGCAAAATTACAGCGGGGCCTTTCATTTTATTAATCATATTGATTTATTTTGAGGAATTATGGGCAACATTAAGTTGGCTAATCCGGCTCCGCTAGGATTAATGGGTTTCGGCATGACCACGATTTTGCTTAATCTGCACAATATTGGTCTTTTCCCGTTGGATGGCATTATCCTGGCAATGGGTATTTTCTATGGTGGCATTGCACAAATTTTCGCTGGTCTGCTGGAGTACAAAAAAGGCAACACCTTCGGTTTAACCGCATTCACTTCTTATGGCTCTTTCTGGTTGACGCTGGTCGCTATCCTGCTGTTGCCTAAAATGGGTCTGGCAGAAGCAGCAAACGGTCATTTCCTGGGTGTCTATTTGGGGATCTGGGGCGTATTCACACTGTTTATGTTCTTCGGTACGCTGAAAGGCGCACGCGCCCTGCAATTCGTTTTCCTTAGCCTGACCGTGCTGTTTGCTTTGCTGGCAGTAGGTCATCTGGCAGATAACGAAAGCATCGTCCACATTGCAGGCTGGATTGGTCTGGTATGCGGTGCCAGCGCTATTTATCTGGCGATGGCCGAAGTGCTGAATGAACAGTTCGAGCGTACCGTGCTACCGATTGGCGAGCAGCATTAATCTGATGCGATATCTGCAAAAATGGAACCCCACGGGTTCCATTTTTTTAAGAGTGCTGTAGCGGGCGCTCGACTACATTGTCCTGGTGATAAATGTCCTGTCGTAGCCAGATCCCCAGCGCCAGGCCTATCAGCGATAGCGCCAGCACATACCAGGCCGGTGCCATCGGCGATACGCCCATTAGCATGGTTACCGCAACAGGGGTCAGCCCACCGAAAATGGCATATGAGACATTATAGGAGAATGAGATACCGGTAAAACGCACCTCTGCCGGGAATGCACGTACCATGACATAAGGCACAGCCCCGACCACCCCCACACAAAAGCCAACCGCCCCATAGAGCACAAAGAGTTGCTGTGGATGCGCCCCCACCAGGTGATAGAAGAACCAGCTTGAGCAGGCGAGCAACAAGCTGCCAACAATAAACGTCCGGCTGGCGCCAAAGCGATCGACCAATAACCCCGCAAGCAGACAACCGAAACAGAGCATAACCGTGGCAATACTGTTAGCCTGCAGCGTGAGCGCTGGCGCAAATCCATACTGCTTCTGCAACCAGACCGGCGACATTAAAATTACGACCACAATCCCGGCGGATAATAGCCAGGTCAGTAGCATCGAAACCACCACGGCTTTTTTATGCTTGAGTACCACCGACTTCACCGGCAGCTCTTGCGCGAGGGCTTTACGCTGCTGCATCTCCAGAAAGATGGGTGTCTCCTGTAACCAACGGCGCAGGTACATCGCCACCAGACCAAACGCTCCGCCAAGCAGGAAAGGGATCCTCCAGCCGCCATCGTGTATCCCCTGCTGCGTCATGCTGGTGTTAATTAACGTCGCGACTACCGACCCCAGCAATATGCCCACCGTCAAACCGGCTGTTAACGTGCCGCAGGCGATACCAATACGTCGGGCTGGCACATGCTCTGCGACAAAAACCCATGCGCCGGGCACTTCACCTCCGATGGCAGCCCCTTGCAATACCCGCATTAGCAATAGTAATAGTGGCGCGATAATTCCCACGGAGTCGTAGGTCGGCAGCAAACCAATCGCCAGTGTCGGCACAGCCATAAGCAGGATGCTAAGAGTGAACATCTTTTTGCGCCCGACCAGATCGCCGAAATGTGCCATCACGATCCCACCCAGCGGACGCGCCAGATAACCCGCGGCAAAGATGCCGAAAGTCTGTACCTGACGCAGCCATTCTGGAATATCAGCGGGAAAGAAAAGTTCGCCAACAACCGCAGCGAAGAAGACGAAAATGATGAAATCGTAAAACTCCAGCGCGCCACCGAGGGCAGCAAGCGTCAGCGTTTTGTAATCCTGTCTGTTCAGCGGGCGTGTGTAATTTGACATAGCTAACCATTAGTAGAGAGAGTGCGGCGATTTAATCGCCACACGTAATGTAAACTAAAAATTACTATACCGTAAATAAATGAACACGCCAGCCTGTTAAACTTTTTACCTGCCGCGCATGGCGATGATCACAGCTCGCGTCTTGCGCTTTTAGGCCGGAAAGCGGCGACTACTTGTGGATCGGTTTCCACATAGGGCCCCTCAAGCAATTGTACACAATACGGTACACTGGCAAAAATACCTGGCACTTTTACTTCACCGTTGCTCTCTTTTACCCCTTCGAGGGTCTCTTTAATTGATTTCGGTTGCCCCGGCAGATTAAGGATCAAAGCCTGCTTGCGGATGACCCCCACCTGGCGGGAGAGGATCGCTGTCGGCACAAAATGGAGACTGATTTGCCGCATCTGCTCGCCAAAACCAGGCATTTCCCGATCGGCCACCGCCAGAGTCGCATCGGGCGTGACATCGCGCCGCGCGGGTCCTGTGCCCCCGGTTGTGAGCACCAGATGGCAGCCCATCTCATCCACCAGCTCGCACAGCGTTTGCTCAATGATAATTTGCTCGTCGGGAATTAACCGGGTCTCGATGTGAAAAGGAGTCGTTAAAGCGCTCGCCAGCCACTCTTCCAGCGCCGGAATACCTTTATCCTGATATACGCCGCTGGAGGCGCGATCGGAAACAGAAACCAAACCAATGCGTAATGTGTCCATATTCATTCCGTTCAAACAATCTTGTTAGAGGAATGATACACGCTGAGGGGGAAGGCAAACAGAGCGAAGAGAGTAAGCGTGACCGGGGCCCGGCCACGCCTGAGGTTTACAGCAGATCGCCGATCATTTTTTCCAGTTTTTCCTGGTCAGCAGCAAACTTACGGATGCCGTCCGCCAGTTTGTCTACTGCCATCGGATCCTGGTTGTGCTGCCACAGGAATTCCGCTTCAGTGATACGCTGCGGACGCGCTTTGACTTCACCGGTGTAAGAGAGTTTGCGCTCAATTGCGCCAGCACTTTCGGAAAGCTCTTTCAGCAATGCCGGGGCAATGGTCAAACGATCGCAGCCAGCCAGTTCAATAATTTCGCCGGTATTACGGAAGCTTGCGCCCATAACTACGGTTTCATAGCCGTGCTGTTTGTAGTACTGGTAAATTTCAGTAACCGATACCACCCCCGGATCTTCTGCCGGTGCGTACTCTTTCTTGTCGGTATTGGCTTTGTACCAATCGAGGATACGACCAACGAACGGGGAGATCAGGAACACACCCGCTTCCGCGCAAGCACGCGCCTGAGCAAAGGAGAAGAGCAGAGTCAGGTTACAGTTGATTCCCTCTTTTTCAAGCTGTTCAGCAGCACGAATACCCTGCCAGGTAGAAGCCAGTTTGATCAGAATACGGTCATTACTAATACCCGCATCGTTATACAGTTTGATCAGACGTTTCGCTTTAGCGATAGAAGCGTCCGTGTCATAAGAGAGACGCGCATCCACTTCGGTAGAAATACGACCAGGGATCAGTTTAAGAATTTCCAGACCGATATTTACCGCCAGTTTGTCAGTGGCATCAACAAGTTGCTGAGCACGATCGCTGCTCTGGCTACGTGCCCATGCAACGGCATCGTCAATCAGCTTGCGGTATTCGGGAATTTGGGCGGCGCCAAGAATCAGAGAGGGGTTGGTTGTTGCATCTTGCGGCTGGTAGAGCTTCATTGCCGCGATATCTCCGGTATCAGCCACGACTGTTGTGTACTGACGCAGGGAGGTCAATTTATCCGTCATGATAGTGTTTCTCTTTGAACTGTTAGGGGATGTAACCGGTCTGTCCCAGATGATAACACGACGCCTTGTCAGCGCAACCGCAGACAGTGCGGCTAAAAGAGTATGGTAGACTTAGCGAATTAATTGTCGGTGAAGGGCTGAGGTATCTGCCAACGCCTGGTTCACGCAACAAAAAACTGGCATCAACAAGAGGAATGTTAATGCCCGAATTCTTCTCATTTATCAGTGAAATACTCTGGGGTTCTTTCATGGTCTACCTGCTGGCGGCGGCAGGTATTTGGTTTGCTTTTCGCAGCCGATTTATCCCCTTTCGGTTTATCACTGATTTTGGCCAAAGTCTGAAAAACAGCCGCTTCCCACAATCCGGTGCGCTCTCCCCCTGGCAGGCGTTATGCCTGAGCCTTGCTTCGCGTCTGGGCAGCGGCAACCTCGCGGGGGTCGCATTTGCGCTAACTGCTGGCGGCCCGGGGGCGGTTTTCTGGATGTGGATTGCAGGTTTGATTGGCCTGGCGACAAGCTTTGCCGAAAGCGTCCTCGCCCAGTTGTACAAGCAACGGGATGCTAACAATCAACTGCGCGGTGGCCCCGCATGGTATATGGAACGCGGTCTGGGGATGCGCTGGATGGGCGTACTGTTCTCGCTGTTCCTGCTTATTTCCTATGGGCTGGTATTTAATCTCATCCAATCCAACGTTGTGGCGCGGGCGACAAACTATGCCTGGCAAATACCGGAACTAACCAGCGGATTACTATTGGTCGCATTGAGTTTGCTCTGTTTTATCAAAGGGCTGCACGCAATAGTGCGGCTGTTGCAATGGGTGGTGCCTCTGATGGCACTCTGCTGGATTATAGGTAGCATTGGTATCGCCCTTTGGCATGCCGAGCTGCTGCCCGGTATCTTCTCATCCATTATTAAAGGCGCTTTTGGCTGGCAGGAGGCTGCAACCGGAACCATGGCCTGGACCTTGGGTCAGGCGGTTACCAGCGGTTTTCAGCGCAGCATGTTCGCCAATGAAGCCGGCGTTGGATCGGCCCCCAATGCCGCAGCAATGGCGAGTTCATGGCCACCACATCCCGTTGCCCAGGGGATTGTGCAAATGATTGGCGTGCTTACCGATACGTTTTTGGTTTGCACTGCCAGCGCACTGGTGGTGCTGCTGTCGGACATTACGCCGCCGGTGGGCACCTTCCGGGGGATTATTATGATGCAACAATCGGTAGCCTCTATGACCGGCGGTTGGGGTGCTGGCTTTGTCGCGATTATTGTTGTTCTTTTTTCCTTTACCTCCATCCTTGCCAATTACCTCTATGCAGAAAACAACCTGGTCTTTTTACGTCGGCACAACCAGCGTAATAACTGGCTGCTGCGCATAGCTATTCTGGTAATGATAATGCTGGGCTCAGTGGTGAGCGTGCCGCTTATTTGGCACGTCGCAGATGTAATGATGGCGCTAATGGCAATGGTTAACCTGGCGGCGATCCTGCTGCTTTCCCCGGTAGTAAGCCTTCTCGCTCGCGACTATCTGCGCCAGCGTAAACTCGGCATCAAACCGGTGTTTGATCCCCTGCGTTATCCGGAAATAAAACGGCAGCTCGCACCGGGAGCCTGGGATAATATTCCGCGTGAATAGCGCTAATCGCAACTATCGATCAAGTTTGCTGGTTTTTTTGCTAAAGTCAGCGGAAATTTCTCGCACAGCCAGGATTCAGTATGCTGATTTTGATTTCACCCGCCAAAACTCTTGATTACCAAAGCCCGCTTGCGACCACGCGCTTTACGCAACCGGAACTGTTGGATTATTCCCAGCAGTTAATTAATACAGCGCGTAAGCTTTCAGGGCCGCAAATCAAAGCATTAATGGGGATCAGCGACAAGCTTGCCGACCTCAACGCCACCCGTTTTCATGACTGGCACCCTGATTTCACGCTGGAGAATGCGCGCCAGGCAATTTTGGCGTTTAAAGGCGATGTCTATACCGGTCTGCAAGCTGAAACGTTCAGCGAAGCGGATTTTGACTTCGCACAAAAGCATCTACGGATGTTGTCCGGGCTGTACGGTGTCTTACGCCCGCTCGATCTGATGCAGCCTTACCGCCTGGAGATGGGGATTCGTCTGGAGAATGGGAAAGGGAAAGATCTTTACCAGTTCTGGGGGGAAACCATCACGAATAAGCTCAATGAAGCACTGGCAGCCCAGGGAGACGAGATTGTCATCAATCTGGCCTCAGATGAGTATTTCAAATCGGTCAAAACGGCAAAACTGAACGCTCAAATTATCAAGCCAGTGTTCCTTGATGAGAAAAACGGTAAATTCAAAGTGATCAGTTTTTACGCCAAAAAAGCGCGTGGTTTGATGAGCCGTTACATTATCGAAAATCGTCTGACGAAACCGGAGCAATTAACCGGCTTTAATAGCGAAGGCTACTTCTTTGATAAGGACGCTTCAGCGCAGGGCGAGTTGGTATTTAAACGTCACGAGCAGTAATTTATTAAAAAACCTCTCCCAGGCTGGGAGAGGTCAGAATTTTAGCGATGACGCCACTCCTGATCGGGGCCATCGCGGCGATCGTCGTGACGATCGTGATGATCATCACGCCGATCGTCAATACGACCATGCGGCTGCCAGCGCTCACCGCGCCATTCGTAATGTTTTTTCCACCAGCCGTTATCGCGCCAGTGACCGCCATCCCAATAATTACCGTGGTTATCACGATCGCCGATTTGCAGCTTCACAGCCGGTATCAGGGTGATTTCTGCGGCCTGCACCGCCAGAGGAGCCACCAACATCATAGAAAGCGCTAACAATACAGGTTTCAACATAGGTTACTCCTTTGCATCATCTTGCCCGTTTTGGGCCGATGTGAGGAGCTTACGCAAAGCAGGCCATGGTTGTTAGTCTCTGCAATCCTAAACTCTAACTGCCCGCATTTATTGGGAATTTCTGCTTTTTTCCTGCCTCTTTTCTACATAATTTCTTCAAAATCCCCTCTCGCCGGAGAGGGGATCGGCAAATCAGGTTTTGCTCATCATCAACTGACGTAACGCAGCATAATCCGCAGAGAGTTTATGTGAAAGCAGTGGCAGCTCAGCGCGATCCGCCAGCTCTTTAGGCAACGGCAATGTTCCGCCCAAAATCGCCTCCACACTCTCTTTAAACTTCGCCGGATGCGCAGTGCCGAGGAACACACCGTACTCCCCTGGATGCAGTTGATCGCGCAGCGCACGGTAAGCTATCGCAGCATGAGGTTCAGATATGTAGCCCTTCTCTTTTAACTCGCGCATCGTCGCTTTAGTGGTTTCGTCATCCACCGCGGCATAACCTAACTCATTAAGACGCCAGATTTTACGGCGGAAAATCTCTTCCACTCGCGGCCAGTTATTCGGCTGGCTAACATCCATCGCATTCGAAAGCGTGGCCTGAGTTGCTTTTGGCTGCCACTCCCCCCCTTTGAGGAAACGCGGAACCGTATCATTAGCGTTAGTGGCAGCAATAAAACGCTTGATGGGCAAGCCCAGCGATTTTGCCAGCAGACCCGCCGTCAAATCACCAAAATTACCACTCGGTACAGAGACCACTAGCTGATTACGTGCTTCCTGTGGCAACTGGGCAACCGCTTCAAAATAGTAGCAAATCTGCGCCAGCAACCGGCTGATATTGATAGAGTTAGCCGAATTCAAACCAAGCGCAGTTTTCAGTTCTTCATCATCAAACGCCTGTTTGACCAGCGCCTGGCACGCGTCGAAATCAGCGTCAATGGCAACCGTTTCGATGTTGCCGCCCAGGGTACAGAACAGCTTTTCCTGCAACGGGCTGATTTTCCCCTGCGGGTAGAGGATCACCACGCGCACATTTTTCATACCATAGAACGCGTGAGCCACAGCGGCACCGGTATCGCCAGAGGTTGCGGTCAGAATGGTCACCGGTTTTTCACCACTGATAGCACTCAGCATCTGCGCCATAAAGCGCCCGCCAAAATCTTTAAACGCCAGCGTAGGCCCATGAAAAAGTTCCAGGCAACCGATATCACTTTCGACCGGATTAATCGGCGCCGGGAAGGCAAAAGCAGCATTCACGCGCGCTTCAAGTGTTTCCTGCGGGATCTCATCGCCGATAAAAGCGGCAAGTATCTTTGCACTGCGGCTGACGAAATCCTGTTTTAGCATCTCGTCGATTTCCGTCAGACTGAACTCGGGTAAATCATGGGGGAAGAAGAGCCCCTGATTTTTGCCCAACCCCTGAGTCACGGCCTGTGCAAAGCTGACCTGCTCGTTATGATCTTTTAAGTTATAGAGTTTCATTAGTTATCCCACTACGCGTGCGCCCGCCGTGTCCAGCCGGCAAATATGAACGAAGCCTTCCTGATTCTGCAGATAGTGTTGACCGAGCCAGTCAGCAACGCGCTGAGCGGTCTCGGACTTATCACACAAGGCAAATAGCGTTGGCCCGGAACCTGAAATACCACAAGCCAGTGCGCCGATATCCGCCACCGCCTGCCGAGCTTGCGCGAAACCTGGCAGTAATTTCATACGGTAGGGTTCGGCAATCACATCTTTCATTAATTTTGCCGCCAGCGCAGGCTGGCGGGTGTAACAGGCATGAATAAAACCAGCCAGATGTCGCCCATGCGCAATACAATCCTGTCGACGATACTGGGCCGGCAGAATCGCCCGCGCCTCAGCAGTCGATACTTTGATGCCCGGATAGGCCAACACCCACAACCACTCATCAAAGCATGGCACCTGCTGGCTGATAATGCCGCTTTCCTCTAAAATCAACTGCATACCGCCCAGGAAACAGGGCGCGACATTATCGTAATGCACGCTGCCAGAGATACGCCCTTCCAGCTCCCCCATTAATGCCAGCATGCGTGTGTCGTTGAGTGGTTTACCGCAAAACTCGTTCATCGCCACTAGCGCGGCCACGACCGAGCAGGCGCTGGAACCGAGGCCGGAACCGATGGGCATGTTTTTTTCCAGCGTCATCGCCACCGGCACGCTCTTGCCAATTTCCCGACAGAACAGCTCCCAGCATTGATAAACAATATTTTCTCGGGGTTCGCTGGGTAATTTGCTGGCAAAGCGACCGATATTTTGCAAACTGAAATGCTCAGCGGCTTCTACCGAGACATTATCGCCAAGTAAGCTACCATCAATGGGCGTCACCGCCGCGCCAAGCACATCGAAACCGACGCTCATATTGGCACTGGAAGCCGGAGCGTATACTTTCACCATCTTAGACTCCTAACTTCCAGGAAAGAGTGCGTAACAGATCGGCAAAAACCCCTGCCGCCGTTACATCGTTACCCGCGCCGTAACCACGTAACACCAGCGGTAATGGCTGGTAATAATGGCTGTAAAAGGCCAGCGCGTTTTCACCATTCTTCACTTTAAAAAGAGGATCGTTGCCGTCAACATCGGCGATCTTCACGCGACAGGAGCCATCTTCTTCGATATTACCAACATATCGCAGCACTTTACCTTCGTCACGGGCTTTCGCAATTCGCGCAGCAAAGAGATCATCCAGTTGCGGCAAACGGGCCATAAAGCTCTCTACGTCGCCCGAATCATCAAAGGTCGCTGGCAACACAGGTTCAATAATAATGTCTGACAGCTCCAGTTCGCGTCCGGTTTCGCGCGCCAGAATCAAAAGCTTACGCGCAACATCCATCCCGGAGAGGTCGTCCCGGGGATCCGGCTCGGTATAGCCTAATTCACGCGCCAGTTTCGTTGCTTCCGACAGGTGCATACCCTCATCCAGTTTGCCAAAGATAAATGACAGTGAGCCAGAAAGGATGCCAGAGAAATGCTGCAATTCATCACCGGCATTGAGCAGATTTTGCAAATTCTCAATCACCGGCAAACCCGCGCCAACGTTGGTATCGTACAGGAACTTACGCCGCGATTTTTCCGCCGCACGGCGTAACTGATGGTAGTAATCCATTGAGGAGGTGTTGGCTTTTTTGTTCGGCGTCACAACATGAAAGCCTTCGCGCAGGAAATCGGCATACTGATCGGCCACCGCCTGGCTGGAAGTACAGTCGACAATGACCGGATTCAACAGGTGGTACTCTTTTACCAGACGGATCAGACGACCAAGATTAAACGGCTCTTTCGCGTCCGCCAGCTCGGAGCGCCAGTTATCGAGATTCAAACCATGTACATTGGTTAGTAGCGCTTTGGAATTTGCCACACCGCAAACACGCAGATCGATATGTTTATTTTTCAACCAGTTTTGTTGACGCTTAAGCTGCTCCAGCAACGCGCCGCCAACGCCACCGATACCGATGACAAAAACTTCGATCACCTGATCAGTGTTAAATAGCATTTGGTGAGTCACGCGCACGCCAGTCGTGGCATCGTCATTGTTTACCACCACCGAAATAGAACGTTCCGAAGAGCCCTGAGCAATGGCGACAATATTGATATTGGCACGGGCCAACGCGGCAAAAAATTTAGCTGAAATGCCGCGCAGAGTGCGCATCCCATCACCGACAACGGAGATAATTGCCAGCCGCTCCATCACTGCCAGCGGTTCCAGCAGCCCCTCTTTCAACTCAAGATAGAACTCCTCGTTCATCGCTTTCTGAGCTCGCACACAATCGGATTGCGGCACACAGAAACTGATACTGTATTCAGAGGAGGATTGCGTGATCAGTACCACCGAGATCCCGGAGCGTGACATCGCAGCAAACACCCTGGCGGCCATGCCTACCATCCCTTTCATACCAGGGCCTGAGACACTAAACATCGCCATATTATTCAAGTTAGAGATCCCTTTAACTGGCAGGCCATCATCATCAGATGTCGCGCCAATTAACGTGCCAGGAGCCTGCGGGTTGCCGGTATTTTTTATTAAACAGGGGATCTGGAACTGGGCAATGGGGGTGATGGTACGAGGATGCAGAACTTTCGCGCCGAAGTAGGAGAGCTCCATCGCTTCCTGATAAGACATAGACTTCAGCAGACGGGCATCCGGCACCTGGCGCGGATCGCAGGTATAGACCCCATCGACATCGGTCCAGATTTCACAACAATCGGCACGTAAGCAAGCAGCAAGCACCGCGGCTGAGTAGTCAGAGCCGTTACGCCCCAGCACCACCAACTCCCCTTTCTCGTTACCGGCGGTAAAACCGGCCATCAGCACCATATGATCCTCTGGGATACGGCTAGCGGCGATGCGGCGGGTTGACTCAGCGATATCCACGGTAGACTCAAGGTAATGGCCCACCGCGAGCAATTTCTCTACTGGATCGATGACGGTAACCTTGTGGCCGCGAGATTCCAGCAGGCCGGCCATAATAGCAATTGAGAGTTTCTCACCGCGGCAAATCAGCGCCGCGTTGATGCTATCCGGGCACTGACCAAGCAGGCTGATACCGTGCAGGATATGCCTGATTTGCGCAAATTCTTGTTCGACAACCGTTTTTAATTGTGCGAGAGGGAAACCGGGCTGCGCCTGTGCCAGACCTTGCAGAAGCTCAGTAAAAATACGTTCGGCATCGTTGATATTCGGTATCGCATCCTGACCGCTGATGGTTTTTTCAATCATCGCGACCAGGTGGTTAGTGATTTTCGCCGGGGCAGAAAGTACGGTCGCTACCTGCCCCTGCCTGGCATTGCTTTCCAGAATATCGGCAACGCGCAAAAAACGTTGCGCATTTGCCACTGATGTACCGCCGAACTTCAACACTCGCATGGTTCTACCCCTTGATCTTTAGTCGAAAAAAAAGCCCGCACTGTTCAGGTGCGGGCTTTTTTCTGTGTTTCCTGTACGCGTCAGCCCGCACCGTTACCTGTGGTAATGGTGATGGTTGTAATGGTGGTAATAATGCTGAAGCGTTTCATTGGACGTTGTATGCTCTGTAATTGTTATCTGTCTGTGCTGTATGTCTATACGGTTAAAGTATCTTGCCGCTTAAGTCAATTTTTTTTTCCCTGACGCGCTTTTTATTATCCTGCCAACCAGGCTGGAATGAACAATATAAACGCCATATTAAAACCGGATTCGTTTATATAGCTGGCATCTTTAACCATAAAATAAACTTATGACAGCAACTTACTCGGTCAGCTTTTTTTCAATATCATGCAATAGCCGATGCAACATAGCCGTATCACGTTGTTCCAGCAGGCCAATACGCTGATCCAGCCAGTCGGCCATTTTTATATCGTCGGCAACGTCCAGCTTTTCCATGAGTGCATGCAGACGTGAACGCAGCGCACGTAGCTGGTTATTATCAGCCGGTGATGAGGCGGTGACCGTGGTTTGTATTAACGAGGCTAATTGATAACAATATACCATTACCGCCTGCCCTAAATTGAGCGAAGGATAGTCCGCCACCATCGGCACACCGGTTAAGATATCCGCCAGCGCCAGCTCTTCATTTGTCAGTCCTGAATCTTCGCGGCCAAATACCAACGCGGCGGCGCTCAGCCACTCGCTCTTCTCTTGCAACAGCGGAACCAGCTCGGCAGGCGTGGCGTAATAATGAAACTTTGCCCGACTGCGCGCAGTGGTGGCGATGGTGAAAGGGATATCGCTCAGCGCATCGGCCAGAGTGGGATACGTTTTAATATTATCGAGGATATCGCCGGAGCCGTGGGCAACACGACGCGCCCCCTCCTGTAGATGGGCATCGCTGTCAACGATACGCAAGTCATGGAAACCCATAGTTTTCATCGCCCGAGCGGCGGCACCGACATTTTCGGCCCTGGCGGGAGAGACAAGCACAACGACCAACTGCATTTTACCTTCTCGTTTATCACGTTAGCGGCGTTATATGTGAGCTATGTCAGCATATTACGCGTCGCAAATTTACAATTATGTAACAGAAATCACTGATTTTGGGCGCGAAAATGCTTAAAAAAAGCTAAACTGTTTATCAATGGCATTACCTGTTAAGATGTTAACAGAACAATGCTATCCTTATGTTTATGCATAGCATTTTTATATAGAATCATTGATGTGTATTGGATTCACCAAATTTATCAATTAATATCCGCAACTTATTGGTTTATTGAAAATTTGTAATCAAAGCTAGCAATAAGCTAACAGGACTTCACTAAACTGTTAACGTGCTACAATTGAACTTGATATATGTCAACGAAGCGTAATTTTAATGGGTGTCATTTACGTCTTAGCCTGTTATGTTGCTGTTAAAATGGTTAGGATGGCAACCGTTTTTGACACCGTCGGGTCCAGAGGGAAAGTACCCACGACCAAACTAATGATGCTGTTGACGTTGATGGAAAGCGCATCAAGAACGCAATACGTACTTTAGTCATGTTACGCCGTCATGTTAATTTTCCGCATGCACCAGGCTGGTCAGGGACTTTGGTACTTCCTGTTTCGATTTAGTTGGCAATTTAGGTAGCAAACATGCAGACCCCGCACATACTTATTGTTGAAGACGAGTTGGTAACACGCAACACGTTAAAAAGTATTTTCGAAGCAGAAGGATACGATGTCTTTGAAGCGACCGATGGCGCTGAAATGCATCAGATTCTTTCTGAAAATGATATCAATCTGGTCATTATGGATATCAACCTGCCTGGTAAAAACGGCTTGTTACTGGCGCGTGAATTGCGTGAGCAGGCTAACGTGGCGCTGATGTTCCTGACAGGGCGTGATAACGAAGTCGATAAAATTCTGGGCCTCGAAATTGGCGCTGACGACTATATCACTAAACCGTTTAATCCACGTGAACTGACCATTCGCGCGCGTAATTTATTGTCTCGTACCATGAATCTGGGTACGGTCAGTGAAGAGCGCCGCAGCGTCGACAGCTACAAGTTCAACGGTTGGGAACTGGATATCAACAGCCGTTCACTGATTAGCCCAAATGGCGATCAGTACAAGCTGCCACGTAGCGAATTCCGCGCGATGCTGCACTTTTGTGAGAATCCAGGCAAAATCCAGACTCGTGCTGAATTGCTGAAAAAAATGACTGGTCGTGAGCTTAAACCACACGACCGTACCGTGGATGTCACCATCCGCCGTATTCGCAAGCATTTTGAATCGACGCCGGATACGCCGGAAATTATCGCCACCATTCATGGTGAAGGTTACCGTTTCTGCGGTGATTTGCAGGAATAAGTCACCTCATTTGCAAAAGCGGCGCATAGCGCCGCTTTTTTATTTGCTCCACGGAATGATGGGCACAGCACTTAGCGCATTTTTCGGTGAACCTTCTACCACCTTATCGGAATAAGCCAGGTAAGCCAGCGTGTTACGTTTTGCATCATAGAATCTCACCACCTGCAATTTTTTAAATACCAGTGAAGTCCGCTTCTGGAAAACGACATCGCCCTGCGCCTTACCGTTCTTGATCTTATCGCTCAGTTCTACAGGACCAACCTGCTGGCAAGAAATTGCTGCGTCAGAGGTATCTTCGGCTAAACCCAGCCCGCCTTTGATGCCGCCCGTTTTTGCGCGGCTGATATAGCAGGTAACATTTTTCACATCAGGATCATCGAAAGCTTCCACCACGATTTTGTGATCTGGACCAAACATTTTAAACACAGTATCGACGGAGCCTATCTGCTCAGCAAACACGGGTTTGAGCACTGTCAGCATGAGTGCGGCAAGCATTAATTTTGTATATTTCATATTGTTACCATTTCTATATATTACGTTACGTAATTATTTCTCATCATAAGAGAAAATGTTTGTAGATCACTGTGTTACGAAATTAATGATTAAAATCAGCCACAACGCGAGATTATTCTATAAAAAAACACCGAATGCTAACGCGCTGAAAAACCGCTATCATCGCTCCCCTGGTATCAAGCGATCATCGCCGTTTTAAGGAAGAGGATATTGTATGGATCAAGCTGGGATTATTCGCGATTTACTTACCTGGCTCGAAGGCCATCTTGATCAGCCATTATCACTGGATAATGTGGCGGCAAAAGCAGGCTATTCCAAGTGGCATATGCAGAGGATGTTCAAGGATGTGACAGGCCATGCTATCGGTGCTTATATCAGGGCGCGGCGCCTGTCAAAATCAGCGGTCGCGCTGCGCCTGACTGCCAGGCCCATTCTGGATATAGCCTTACAATATCGTTTTGATTCGCAGCAAACCTTCACCCGAGCCTTTAAAAAACAGTTCAATGTTACGCCGGCGCTTTACCGCCGCTCCCCGGACTGGAGCTCGTATGGCATTCGTCCACCGATACGCCTGGAGGAGTTTGCCTTGCCGAAGCATGAATTTGTCACATTGCCGCCCATGCATCTGGTGGGGACTACCCAAAGTTACACCTGTGCGCTGGAAGAGATCTCCGATTTCCGCAATCAAATGCGCAGCCAGTTCTGGCGAGAATTTTTAAATGATGCGCCGAAAATCCCGGCAGAGATGTACGGCATGCATGAGCCGCGTCCAAGCCTGGAAAAGGATGATGAGCAGGAAGTCCTCTATACCACAGCATTAGCGCCAGAAATGGCGAACGGACACATCAATGACGCCCAGCCAGTGTTACTGGAGGGCGGGGACTATGTCGTCTTCTCATATGATGGGCCGGGTGACGGGCTACAGGAATTTATCCTGACGGTGTACGGGACCTGCATGCCAATGCTGAATCTCACACGCCGCAAGGGTCAGGATATTGAGCACTTTTACCCGCAGGATGATGCGCACGACAGAGAGACGCCGCTGCAGATTCGCTGCGAGTATATGGTGCCCATTCGCCGCTAGCGTTGCATTTCGTCAAGCGCAGGAGCGTCCAGATGCGAGACATCTCCTGCGGTTTCCACCACCCAACCAGATGCAAGCCACGGGCTTTGCTGGTAATCAATACGGGAGATGGAGCAGTTACGCAAACGAAGTCGGCGTTCCGCCCAGGCCGGAAGGCCAAGGATCGTACTGACCAGGCAACCGAGCGCCATACCATGGCTGACCAATAAAGGTCGGCTTCCTTCCGGCAGTTCGAGGCAAGTCGCCAGCGCTGCGTGCATTCGTTCGCTTAGCTCCAGCATCGATTCACCGTCGGGAATGCGGCCATCTGCCGTACCATTCACCAACTGACGACGCCAGCCCTCCTCTTCTGCGTTCAGCGAATCGATATGGCGACGCTCAAGCACCCCCATATCAAGCTCACGAAGGCGCGGTTCAAGAGTGATATGGCAACCACAGACATCAGCAATAATTTCAGCAGTCCGCTGCGTGCGACCAAGATCGCTTGCGATGACATGCGTGATCCCCAACGCTTTCGCGCGTTCAGCTACCTGCCAGGCCTGCTTCTCCCCTTTTTCGGTCAACGGACTATCAGACTGGCCTTGAATACGACGCTCGGCGTTCCACTGCGTTTCACCGTGGCGAACAAGGTATACCTGTAACATGCTTTTTTATCCATTATACTGCGATGAATTTATTTTCTGAGGAGGCCACTGCCCGGAATAAATAACGCGTCTCATTTCGGACATGCCAGCTAATGATTATGCACCATGTTGTCTCAGCTACCACTAATCCCGCTAAAATTCGGGCTATTCTGCACGCTTTTAACCAGATTTTCGGCGAAGGATCCTGCCATATCGAGTCAGTCGCCGTCGATAGCGGCGTGCCAGAGCAGCCGTTTGGCAATGAGGAAACGCGAGCTGGCGCACGTAATCGTGTCACTAATGCCAGAAAAATACGACCCGATGCCGATTTTTGGGTCGCCATTGAGGCAGGTATCGACGATGGCAGCACTTTTAGCTGGGTGGTCATCGAGAGCCAGCAGCAACGAGGCGAAGCGCGTTCAGCAACATTGCCGCTGCCGGAGGTGATCCTTGCGCGGGTGCGAGCGGGTGAAGCCCTTGGCCCGGTGATGTCACACTATACCGGCATTGATGAAATTGGCCGTAAAGAGGGGGCGATTGGCGTGTTCACCGCCGGTAAACTGACGCGGGCAAGCGTTTATCACCAGGCGGTAATATTGGCGTTAAGTCCTTTCCACAACGCTGTTTACCGTTGATCGTTGAGCAGCGTCTGCTCCAGCCATAAGCGTAAATCAGCAGGCGCTGCTTTCAGACTGTTTGAACCGCGAGTAATGGTGGCAATACCCGCACCAAGCTCACTTTTCAGCTCGCGCTGGCTCATCTCGCCTCGCAGCAGCTCCTCAATAATCCGCACCCGCGTACCCAGCGCTTCGCGCTCGTCAGGTGTCAGCATTAAATTGAGCAAAGGGATATGCAGATCCTTCTCGTAAGCCTGCCTGAGCAACTCAACAAAGCGCAGCCACTCCTGGTGACGCTGTTCGGCCATTGCTGCTGAATAGGGAGATTGCTGATTCATAGTTTGCCGCCACGTTTGATTTACTGAAGTAAGTGTGTACTCTTTAGCGAGTACACAGCATACCATAAACCTCACAAATCAGTAACGGCGCTGCCACTCGGCTTCGGTTAACAGCACAGGCTTACTCTCACCCATAAAGAAGCGATAGTACGCATCGTAAGCGAGTACGTTTTTCACATAACCGCGCGTTTCAGAAAACGGAATGCTTTCAATAAATGCCACCGCATCCAGCCTGCCACCGCTATTATTTGTCCAGCTCCGCACCCTGCCCGGACCGGCATTATAAGCTGCCGAGGAGAAGATACGGTTATTACCAAACTGCTGGTAAACATATTGCAGATAGCTTGTGCCTATATTGATGTTGGTTTCCGGATCCAATAACTGGCTGGGACTACTGTAACCGGGAATATTGAACATCTTCACCGTATGGGTAGCGGTAGTGGGCATAATCTGCATCAAGCCGCTCGCGCCTACCGGTGAGCGGACTTTGGGATTCCACGCACTCTCCTGACGCGAGATTGCCATCGCATAACTTTGCGAGATCGCTTTCCCGCTGGTATAGCGGGCATAAAGATCGTTGTAAGCAAGGGGGAAGCGCTCTTCAAGATGATCCCACAGCTTACCCGCAATGGTGGCCTGCACGCTGAGATCCCACCAGTGTTGATTAAAAGCATAACGCGCAAGCTGCGCTTGCTCCTGTTTACTACGGCTGGTGATGAGATTGGCCCATTCGCTGCGAGCAGTATTATCCAGATTCCAGTACATCAACTCCCGCACGCGCGCCATCGCGGCACTTTGCATCAATGCTGGATCGACATTCCCCGATGCTTTATCGATCTTTAACTGATACTCCTCACCCAGGCGCTGCGCGGCGACCATCGGGTAGAACCCGCGTTGCTGCATTAATCCATGCAGGATCTCTTTCGCTTCTTCATCGCGTCCACGCTCCAGCAGCAGGTCCGCTTGCCAGTAACGCCACTCATCTTTCTCCTTCGCCTCCATTGGCAGGCGAGCAAGCCAGGTATTCAGACCGTGGCGATCGCCCGTGCCAATAGCCATTCGCACACGCCGCTCCAGTAATGACAGAGACTGCGAGCGCATAATCGCGTCATCGCGCCAACGCGCTTGTTCGCTAGTGACGTCATTCCCCATTAAACGCCACGCGACAATATCGCGCAGTACCTGGGTTTGTTCTTCATTAAGCTGCTGCGCCTGAACCAGGGAAGGGATCATCAGACGCGCATTTTCCACATCCTGACGGGCAATACTTTCAAAGGCTTCCGCGGCCATCTGGCGGGTAAAATCTGTAGCGCCAGTGGTGCGCGCAAAGTCCATTACGCTGGCGGGATCGTTAGCAAGCGTGATTATCGCCGTAGAAATGGTTTGATAATCCGCTGGCATCTGGCTGGCAAGTAGGGTGACCAGCCTGGTGTTGCCCGCTTTCATTGCGAGGCGGATACGCTCCAGATAAGCCAAAGGATCCTGGGTGCCAGAAGCTCGCCATGCGCCAAATAAGCGGTCACACGCGTTCGGCTGGCTTTTACCCGTCAACCAAAGCTCCTTCGCCCCTTCCCAGGCCTCTTGTGCCTGACCGGTATTCCACTTCGCATAGTAGTAATTGCACTGAGCTTCAGTGGTCGTGGGTTTATCCGGGCTGAATGCCAACAGGCCGCGCCAGTCTTCCCGCCGCGCCAGTTCGTTAACAAAGCGGTTTTTTAACGTTCGCGCCGGAGGCAGCGTCGGGTTCTGCTGGATAAAATTACTGACCGTTAACGCGGGCTGATTCATAAGATCATCAGTTAACTGGCGATATTGCAGATAGGGGTAAAGGGGGTAGTCCTGTAGCGTCGGCAGCAATTGCTGCACCACATCCATCTGTTTCTTATCCCACGCCGTTTTGATTTGCGCGTACCGGTTACGTTGCTCATCCAGTGAATCCGCCCGCACCGTATTACTCAGGGACAGCAAACACACGCAAGCCGCCGCAAATCGCCAGGCGACATGTTTAGCTCTCTGCACAGCTCTTTCCTCTTATAAGTCACAAGATTGGCAGCATCATGCCGCATAATGACTTAATGCTAACCGTGCATCCGCTAACGCGCCATGCGCAGAACAATTTTTTACCTTATTTGGGGATGTTTGGCATGGGTAGCACTGCAAAGAAGAGCGCTATATGCTCTTTTGGACGTAAAAAAACCGACTGAGGGGGAACGCATTTCATCTAATTAACCATATTTTTCTGCAACTTTTACCGCAACAGTTGTCTGTTAAGTACTGGCAATGCAAAAAACAAAAGAGCGCTGTCCCCGTTGCAAAGCTGCGCTTCATAGCTGGCTGGGCTTAAGCATCAAAAACAGCTACACTCCGCTGTTAATACTATCATTACGATAAAAGAGGCTAAGTCCAACGTGGCTCAATTCGTATATACCATGCATCGTGTCGGCAAAGTCGTTCCGCCGAAACGTCATATTTTGAAAAACATCTCCCTCAGTTTCTTCCCAGGGGCCAAAATCGGCGTACTGGGCCTTAACGGTGCCGGTAAGTCGACTCTGCTGCGCATTATGGCGGGTATTGATACCGATATCGAAGGCGAAGCCCGTGCGCAGCCTGGTATTAAGATTGGCTATCTACCGCAAGAGCCGCAGCTTAATCCTGAGCATACGGTGCGTGAATCCGTTGAAGAAGCAGTTTGCGAAGTGGTTAATGCCCTCAAGCGTCTGGATGAAGTCTACGCGCTGTATGCCGACCCGGAAGCGGATTTCGATAAGCTGGCCGCGGAACAAGGCAAGCTGGAAGAGATTATTCAGGCACATGATGGCCATAACCTGAATATGCAACTCGAACGCGCCGCCGATGCGCTGCGCCTGCCGGATTGGGATGCGAAAGTCGCTAACCTCTCCGGTGGTGAACGCCGCCGCGTTGCGCTCTGCCGCCTGCTGCTGGAAAAGCCGGACATGTTGCTGCTCGACGAACCAACCAACCACCTGGATGCAGAGTCCGTGGCCTGGCTGGAGCGCTTCCTGCACGACTTCGAAGGCACTGTTGTGGCGATTACCCATGACCGTTACTTCCTGGATAACGTAGCAGGCTGGATCCTCGAACTTGACCGTGGCGAAGGGATCCCATGGGAAGGTAATTACTCTTCCTGGCTGGAACAAAAAGATCAGCGTCTGGCACAGGAAGCGTCCCAGGAAGCTGCGCGCCGTAAATCCATTGAGAAAGAGCTTGAGTGGGTTCGTCAGGGTGCTAAAGGGCGTCAGTCGAAAGGTAAAGCTCGTCTGGCCCGCTTTGAAGAGCTGAATAATACCGAATACCAGAAACGTAACGAAACTAACGAACTGTTTATTCCACCGGGACCGCGCCTGGGCGATAAAGTGGTTGAGGTTAGCAATCTCAGCAAATCCTACGGCGACCGTCAGTTGATTGACAATCTCTCTTTCTCGGTACCGAAAGGGGCTATCGTTGGTATTATCGGCCCTAACGGCGCGGGTAAATCTACGCTGTTCCGCATGTTGTCAGGCCAGGAGCAGCCGGATGCCGGTACGATTACCCTTGGCGAAACGGTGAAGCTGGCCTCTGTTGATCAGTTCCGTGACGCGATGGATAACAATAAAACGGTGTGGGAAGAAGTCTCCGGCGGGCTGGATATCATGCGTATCGGTACTACCGAAATGCCCAGCCGCGCCTATGTTGGCCGCTTCAACTTCAAGGGCACCGATCAGGGTAAACGCGTAGGTGAACTCTCAGGTGGTGAGCGTGGCCGTCTGCACCTTGCCAAACTGTTGCAGGTTGGCGGCAATATGTTGCTGCTCGACGAACCGACCAACGACCTGGATATCGAAACCCTGCGCGCTTTGGAAAACGCCCTGCTCGAATTCCCAGGCTGCGCCATGGTTATCTCGCACGACCGCTGGTTCCTTGACCGTATCGCGACCCATATTCTGGATTATCAGGATGAGGGTAAAGTCGAGTTCTTCGAAGGTAACTTTACTGAATACGAAGAGTATAAGAAACGCACGCTGGGCGCAGATGCGCTTGAGCCGAAACGTATTAAGTACAAACGTATCACCAAGTAAATACTGTTCCAGCTAAATTGATGGGGCTACTGCCCCATCAATTTTTTCACCAGCTCAACACAACGCAAAAAACGTGTGTCGTAATCGGCCTCTTCGACCCGCACATAGTCGATATCGTTTTCCTGCAACATCGACACCAACAGATCCTGAAACTCTTTACGATCCACTGAGCTACCCAAGCTTCTCAAGCCATCGTTCACCCACGGCGTATTATTTTCCAGCAGGATAACCAGGTCGAAGCGATACTCGTCGATTAACGCCTGAACAAACGGGTGCTCGCGCCCTTCATACTTTTTACAGAAAGCCTGGGTGGTGACGAAATCAGTATCAATAAAGGCAACTTTATTGGCGTACTTCACCGCAAAATCAATGTACTGTGCATGGCCGAGGGCAATTTTGTCATAATCGGAATATTGCAGGGCCATCTCATCCCCGCCCAGGTGCGAAAAGACATAGTCACGTCCATATTCCCAGGCACTGGTGGTATTGAAAATGTTGGCTAACTTATTGACCAGCGTTGATTTACCACTGGATTCTCCACCGAGAATCGCCACCGTGCGCACGAAAAAGGGTTTGACCTCAGTTGGGATATACTCCCAATAGCGAAAAGGGTTTTCGCGGATTTGCGAGCCGCTGATATTCATAAACGTACGTTTGGGATCGACCAGCACCGCTTCAATGCCCAGATGCTGCAAATACTGCGGCGCATCATTTTCCTCAGAGGTATAGATCCAGTTCGGCGTTATACCCTTTTCGGTCATAAACGCTTTAATGCCTTCACTCCAGACATCCCACCCATGTGGGTAGGGTTCCATGCCCTCTTCGTTGAAAGCATGGATACGGATGTTCTTCTGATACTTAAAGGTTTGCAGCAGCCAGCGTAGACGATCGCTCACCGTTGGCTGCTGTGACATGGCACTGTCTTCAAATAGCTCACGATCGCGTTTATCATCATAACCCATGATGATATGCAGTTCGTCAACCTGGCTACAGGCACGCTGAATCAGATAGATATGCCCGGTATGCAGTGGATAAAACTTGCCAAACACGACGCCGATGTTCTTCTGCCGACGTGGAAATTCGAGATCGAGGAAACGGTGCAGCGCCTCCAGTTTTTGTGCGCTGGGGCTCTTAATTTTAGCATTCAGCAGTTGGCTTAAGTAGCCTTTAGTCATACCGCTGGCATCCGCGACCTGTTGTAAAGTACACCCTTTCTGGCGGATGGCGGTTTTTAAATAATCAAATGACGACATTACTGCCCCCTGCAAAAATCATTACCTCATTATAAGTCGTCAAAGACGTTTAGCGCATCGGTAAGTTTTTTCACGCCGAAGATCTGCATCCCCTCTGGCGTTTTTTTCGGCACGTTGGCCGCCGGAACAATAGCGCGACGGAAACCATGTTTCGCCGCTTCGGAAATGCGCTCCTGTCCACTCGGCACCGGGCGAATCTCTCCTGCCAGCCCCACTTCACCAAAGACCACTAAATCCTGCGGTAGCGGTCTATCGCGTAAGCTGGAGACCATTGCCAGCAGTAGCGCCAGATCCGCACTGGTTTCTGTTACCTTCACCCCACCGACAACATTGACGAATACATCCTGATCCGCCATCTGCAAACCGCCGTGCCGATGCAGCACCGCCAGCAAAATCGCCAGCCGGTTTTGCTCCAGCCCAACCGCAACACGACGTGGGTTCGACATCATTGAGTGATCCACCAATGCCTGAATCTCCACCAGCAGTGGCCGCGTACCCTCCCACACCACCATCACCGAACTACCGGAGGTCACTTCATCACCCCGGCTGAGGAAAATCGCCGACGGATTGCTGACCTCACGTAGCCCCTGCTCAGTCATCGCGAAGACACCCAGCTCATTGACCGCGCCAAAACGGTTTTTATGGCTGCGTAACGTTCGAAAACGGGAGTCCGCATCGCCATCAAGCAGCACAGAGCAGTCGATGCAGTGCTCCAGCACTTTCGGGCCAGCCAGAGAACCGTCTTTTGTCACATGGCCAACCATCACAATCGCCACATCGCGCGTTTTTGCGAACCGGGTTAGATAAGCGGCCGTTTCGCGCACTTGCGCGACGCTGCCGGGAGAGGACTGGATATCAGCCATATGCATCACCTGAATGGAGTCAATCACCATCAGCTTCGGCTGCTCCTCCTCCGCAATCATGCAGATTTGCTCAATGCTGGTTTCGGAAAGCATATGCAGATTGCCGGTAGGTAACCCCAGCCGATGGGCGCGCATCGCCACCTGCTGCAGTGACTCTTCACCAGTGACATACAATGTTTTCATCTGCTCTGCGAGTTTACACAGCGTTTGCAGCAGCAGCGTGGATTTGCCCGCGCCGGGGTTACCCCCAATCAGAATTGCGCTACCCGGCACAACACCGCCGCCGAGTACACGATCAAACTCCTTAAACCCTGTCGAGAAGCGCGGCAATGCCTCAAGGCTAATATCGGAAAGTTTTTGTACTTTCGATACCCCCGCACTGCCGGCGTAACCAGAGAGGCGCTCGTTGCGCGCCACGGTCGGCGAGGCGGCAACACGCACTTCAGTAATGGTGTTCCATGCATGACAGGCGCTGCATTGCCCCTGCCAGCGCGGATAATCCGCACCGCATTCATTACAGACAAACGCGCGTTTAGGTGCTTTCGCCACAATAACCTCTATTTCTTAATAAGACTGCCTGACAAAATACAGAATACGCCCATTAGATCGGCGTGACGGATAGTGACTTCCGCCTTCTCATTCACTTTGGGTTTGGCATGGAAGGCGATCCCTAACCCGGCAGCTTTAATCATCGGTAAGTCGTTGGCGCCATCACCAATCGCCACCGTCTGCTCAACGGGCACCTCAAACTCCTGCGCCAGTCTTTTCAGCGTATTCGCTTTAAACTGAGCATCGACAATATCACCCAGCACCTGGCCGGTGAATTTACCATCAATAATTTCGAGTTGGTTTGCTACTGCCGCAGTCAGACGCAGTTTGTCGCGCAGATAGTCGGCAAAGAAGGTAAAGCCGCCGGAGGCAATAGCCACTTTCCAGCCCAGGGTTTCCAGCTTTAACACCAGTTGCACAAGGCCTGGCATCAGCGGCAGCGTTTCGCGCACCTGCATCAGGATAGAAGCATCGGCGCCTTTTAGCGTCGCCACGCGGCTGCGCAGGCTGGCAGTAAAGTCCAGTTCACCACGCATGGCACGCTCGGTCACTTCTGCCACCATCTCCCCTGTTCCTGCCAGTTTGGCAATTTCGTCAATGCACTCAATCTCAATGGCGGTGGAGTCCATATCCATGACCAGAAGACCCGGCGTACGCAGATGGGGGATTTTACCCAGCGGCGCGACATCAAGACCTTCATCATGCGCCAGCCGTGTGGCGCGGGGCGTTAATGAACCCGCCAGCCGGATCACCTGATAATCTTCCACGCACCAGGCGTCAACAATGACCAACGCTGCGCCCAGCTTGCGTTGCCAGGTTGTCAGACGCAGCTTATCGAGTTTGCGTCCATATAGCAGCCAACCGCTGCGACCAGCATGGTAGTCCAGAGGCATTACCTCATCGCCACTTAATGAGAGCGGCAGTCCTGGCCACAGAGAAATTTCATCGGGCAGATCGCACCAGGTCAAACTGTTAGGCATTACAGCTCCAGTAAAAACGTTCGCGCCACAAAGCATCGGAAGGGAAAATAACGCATGAGGCTACCTTGTAACCGGCACTTCTGGCAACATTAAGCCTCAAATTTTCGACAGGTAGCTTATGGCTCGCGCAAAACTTAAATTTCGGCTGCATCGTGCCGTGATCGTCCTCATCTGTCTGGCGTTACTGGTCGCACTGATGCAGGGGGCTTCGTGGTTCAGTCAAAACCATCAACGCCAGCGTAATCCGCAACTGGAGGAGCTGGCAAGAACGTTAGCACGTCAGGTAACGCTGAACCTTGCTCCGCTGATGCGTACCGAATCCCCGGACGAAAAAAGAATCAATGCCGTTCTGCATCCGTTAACAGAAGAGAGCCGGATACTTGATGCCGGTGTCTATGATGCCCAGGGCGACCTTGTTGCCCGCTCCGGCGAACGCATTGATGTCCGTGACCGTCTGGCGCTGGATGGTAAAAAAGCGGGGGGTTATTTTAATCAGCAAATTGTTGAGCCGATTCAAGGCAGGAGCGGTCCGCTGGGCTACCTGCGCCTGACGCTGGATACGCATACCCTGGCTACAGAAGCCAAACAGGTAGATAACACCACCAATATTCTACGCTTGATGTTACTGCTGGCGCTGGCAATTGGCGTCGTGCTGACAAGGACCTTGTTGCAAGGCAAACGTACTCGCTGGCAGCAGTCGCCGTTTCTGCTTACCGCCAGTAAATCCGTGCCTGAAGATGAAGATCAGGAAAAAAAAGAGTAGCCCGGTTAAGATAACCCAAAGTCTTAGAAAGGAAATCTGCTATGTCGACGCTTCGTCTGCTTATCTCTGACTCTTACGATCCCTGGTTCAACCTGGCGGTTGAAGAGTGTATTTTTCGCCAGATGCCCGCCACTCAGCGCGTACTCTTTTTATGGCGTAATGCCGATACAGTCGTTATTGGCCGCGCGCAAAACCCCTGGAAAGAGTGCAACACCCGGCGCATGGAAGAGGATAACGTGCGGCTGGCAAGGCGCAGCAGCGGCGGCGGCGCGGTATTTCACGACCTCGGTAATACCTGCTTTACCTTTATGGCAGGTAAACCCGAGTACGACAAAACAATCTCCACGTCGATTGTGCTTAATGCCCTGAACTCTCTTGGCGTAAAGGCGGAAGCCTCAGGACGTAACGATCTGGTCGTGAAGACCGCAGAAGGCGATCGTAAAGTCTCCGGCTCCGCTTACCGCGAAACCAAAGATCGCGGTTTTCATCACGGCACGCTGTTACTCAATGCTGATCTTAGCCGGCTGGCTAATTACCTGAATCCGGATAAGAAAAAGCTCCAGGCCAAGGGGATAACCTCGGTACGCGGGCGGGTGGCGAATCTGGTGGATCTGCTACCGGGCATTACTCATCAGGGGATCTGCAAGGCGGTGACTGAGGCATTCTTTGCCCACTATGGCGAGCGCGTAGACGCCGAGGTCATCTCCCCCGATAAAACGCCTGATCTGCCCAATTTTAGCGAAACCTTTGCCCGCCAGAGCAGCTGGGAGTGGAACTTTGGTCAGGCTCCCGCCTTTAGCCACTTGCTGGATGAACGTTTTACCTGGGGGGGCGTAGAACTTCACTTCGACGTTGAAAAAGGACATATCACCCGCACGCAGGTCTTTACTGATAGCCTGAATCCCGCGCCGCTGGAAGCCCTGGCAGCACGCTTGCAGGGCTGTTTATACCGCGCAGATATGCTGGCGCAAGAGTGCGATGCGCTATTAGTGGACTTTCCGGAGCAGGAGCGGGAACTCCGCGAACTTTCGGCGTGGATTGCTGGCGCTGTACGCTAAAAAGGCAGGTTGAAGATCGGTAAGCGCGCCATTTAAATAGATAAAAATACAGTTGCCGGACAGACAAAGCGCAGTCCGGCAACTTGTCTATTACGCTTTATCGCCCAGCAGGACAGATTCCAGCGCTATTTTGATCATATCGTTGAACGTCGTTTGACGTTCAGCAGAGCTGGTCTGTTCATGGGTACGAATATGGTCGGAGACGGTGCAAATAGTCAGCGCTTTTGCGCCAAATTCCGCAGCCACACCGTAGATCCCTGCCGCTTCCATTTCCACGCCCAGGATACCGTATTTCTCCATCACATCGAACATCTCACCATCTGGCGAGTAAAAGAGATCAGCGGAGAAAAGATTACCCACTCGCGCGTCAACACCCAATGCTTTGGCTGCATCTACCGCGTTACGCACCATGTCAAAATCAGCGATGGCCGCGAAATCATGATCTTTGAAACGCATACGGTTCACTTTGGAATCGGTACATGCGCCCATGCCGATAACCACATCACGCAGTTTCACATCTGCACGCACTGCGCCACAGGAGCCAACGCGAATGATCTTCTTCACGCCAAAGTCAGTGATCAGCTCTTTCGTATAAATGGAGCAAGAGGGGATACCCATCCCGTGGCCCATCACAGAGATTGGACGGCCTTTATAGGTACCGGTGTAACCGAGCATACCGCGCACGTTATTCACTTCGCGGTAGTTTTCAAGAAAAGTTTCAGCAATATGCTTTGCACGCAGCGGGTCGCCAGGCATTAATACGACGTCAGCGAAATCGCCCATTTCTGCATTAATATGTGGGGTAGCCATTGTTATTTCCTTTGTGTCGTTAGCATTAAAAGGGCGGGAAAACCCCGCCCAAAATTATCAGAACATGGCTTTGCCATAGTCCATATCAGACAGGCCAAAATAGTTCGCCAGGGTCTGACCGATATCCGCAAAGGTATCGCGGTGGCCCAGTGAACCTGGTTTCACTTTCGGCCCATAAACCAGCACCGGAATATGCTCACGGGTGTGATCGGTTCCTTTCCAGGTCGGATCGCAACCGTGGTCAGCAGTGAGGATCAGGATATCGTCTTCGCCAACCAACTCCAGCAATTCTGGCAGACGACGATCAAACAGTTCCAGCCCACCAGCATAACCCGCCACATCACGACGATGGCCCCATGATGAGTCAAAATCGACAAAGTTGGTAAAGACGATTGTCTTATCGCCCGCCTCTTTCATCTCTTTCACGGTGGCGTCAAACAGCGCATCCAGCCCGGTAGCTTTCACTTTCTTCGTGATACCGCAGTTTGCGTAGATGTCTGCAATTTTACCCACGGAAACGACCTGCCCTGCTTTTTCGTCCACCAGTTTTTGTAACACCGTGGCAGAAGGCGGCTCGACGGCCAAATCGTGACGGTTACCAGTGCGCTGGAAATTGCCCGCTTTATCACCCACAAACGGACGCGCAATCACGCGGCCAATGTTGTAGCCGCCTTCGGTCAGCTCTTCGCGCGCGATTTCACACAGCTCATACAATTTGTCCAGACCGAAAGTCTCTTCATGGCAGGCGATCTGGAACACAGAGTCCGCGGAAGTATAGAAAATCGGCTTACCGGTTTTCATATGCTCTTCGCCCAGCTTATCAAGGATCACGGTACCGGATGAGTGGCAGTTACCAAGGTAACCCGGTAAATTCGCACGCTTAACCAGTTTATCCAGCAGTTCCTGCGGGAAGCTATTTTCGGTATCGGTAAAGTAGCCCCATTCAAAAAGCACCGGCACGCCGGCGATTTCCCAGTGACCAGATGGCGTATCTTTCCCCGATGAGAGTTCATGCGCCCAGGCGTAAGCGCCGGTAATTTCTGCGTTGGCATCCATACCGGCAGGAATAGTCCCCGTAGCGCCTTCATGCGCCTTCGCCAGTCCCAGCCGGGTGAGGTTCGGAAGATGCAGCGGGCCCTTACGCCCGATGTCAGCTTCACCTTTAGCACAGGCTTCTGCAATGTGACCGAGAGTGTCGGAACCCGCGTCGCCAAAGCGCTCCGCGTCTTCTGTCGCGCCGATGCCGAAAGAGTCAAGCACCATAATAAATGCACGTTTCATATGTTCTCCGTACCTTGTGCTTCGAAAAAAAGCGATCAGATCAGTATACTGCTATTCGGTAATACGACGATAGACCGTCGGTGTCTCTTTTACTGTGCCGTCACTAACCTTGATGGCCGCTTTCACTGCCTGGGCAGCAGCCTGCCAGCTTGTTTCATCTTTTGCATGAATTACTGCCAGCGGACGTTGGCCATCGACATGGTCGCCCAGACGCACCATCTCCGTTAAGCCAACACTGTAATCAATACTGTCTGTTGCCTGACGCCGCCCGCCGCCCATTGCGACTACCGCCATACCAAGCGCACGGGTATCCATTTCGCTGATATAACCTTCATCTTCCGCATATACCGCTTTGGTCAGCGTTGCGGTCGGAAGATACTTATCATAGTTTTCAACGAAATCGCTCGGCCCTTTCTGCGCACTGACCATACGACCAAACAGTTCTGCAGCTTTACCGCTGTCCAGCACCGCCTGCAATTTAACGCGCGCCTCGGCATCATCTTTCGCCAGCTTGCCGGAAATAAGCATTTCAACACATAGCGCCATGGTGACATCAAACAGGCGTGGATTGCGATACTCGCCTGTCAGGAACTGCACCGCTTCACGCACTTCCACCGCGTTGCCCGCGCTTGATGCCAGCACCTGATTCATATCCGTTAGCAGTGCCGTCGTGCGCACACCAGCCCCATTGGCAACGCCAACAATGGCCTCAGCCAGCTGCTCAGAGAGGGCATAGGTCGGCATAAATGCGCCACTTCCCACTTTGACATCCATCACTAACGCATCCAGACCTTCAGCCAGTTTTTTAGCCAGAATAGAAGCGGTAATCAGTGGGATGGAGTCTACAGTGGCGGTGATATCACGCGTGGCATAAAAACGTTTATCTGCCGGAGCAAGGGAGCTGGTTTGGCCAATAATCGCCACCCCAACCTCTTTAATGATTTCGCGGAATCGGTTGTCTGTCGGGAAAATGTCAAACCCCGGGATCGCTTCCAGTTTATCAAGCGTACCGCCTGTGTGACCAAGGCCGCGCCCGGATATCATGGGGATATAACCCCCGCAGGCAGCCACCATCGGGCCAAGCATTAGCGAGGTCACATCACCGACGCCACCGGTCGAGTGTTTATCAACGATGGGGCCGTTGAGATGCAGTTTTTTCCAGTCCAGCACGGTTCCTGAATCCCGCATCGCCATAGTCAGCGAAACGCGCTCCGGCATGGTCATATCATGGAAGAAAATGGTCATTGCGAGAGCAGCAATCTGCCCTTCGGAGACGGTGTTATCACGTATTCCATTGATAAAGAATCGAATCTCTTCATCACTTAGCGCGATACCATCACGTTTTTTACGAATAATTTCTTGCGCGAGAAACAAGGTAACCTCCTGCGAACATATGGCCGGGCAATATTTTTCGCCCGGCAATCATCCATTAATAGCTGCTGGCGCTCTTACCGTCGCCATGGCCTAACGCCTTGAGTAGACTAGCCAGCAGGCTGGAGGCACCAAAGCGATAATGGCGCGCATCGGCCCAGTCAGCACCAAACAGCTCTTCAGCGATGGCCAAATATTGCTGGGCATCTTCTGCCGTACGCACGCCGCCCGCGGGTTTGAAGCCTACCGTTTTTTCCACACCCATGTCACGGATCACCTCCAGCATGATACGTGCGCTTTCCGGCGTCGCATTTACCGGAACTTTACCGGTAGAGGTTTTGATAAAGTCAGCACCGGCTTTGATAGCAATCTCAGACGCCTTACGAATCAGTGCCTCTTCTTTAAGTTCACCGGTTTCGATGATCACTTTCAACAGCACATTCGCTGCAGCGCAGGCCTCTTTACAGGCTTTGACCAGATCAAAACCTACCTGCTCATTACCTGCGATCAGGGCGCGATAAGGGAAAACGACGTCCACTTCATCGGCACCGTAAGCAATGGCGGCGCGAGTTTCAGCAAGGGCGATATCAATATCATCGTTACCGTGCGGGAAGTTAGTCACTGTCGCAATACGCACCTCAGGCGTGCCCTGCTCATTCAGTGTTTTGCGTGCAATCGGGATAAAACGCGGGTAGATACAGATAGCGGCGGTGTTGCCAACCGGGGTTTTGGCCTGATGACAGAGCGCGATCACTTTTTCGTTGGTGTCGTCGTCATTCAGGGTAGTCAGATCCATTAGTTTCAACGCACGCAGGCTGCTGGTAGTTAAATCGCTCATATTCTTCTCCGACGGCGTAGTGCCGATTTCCTGTTCGGGTCTGTTACTATTTTAACATTAACCCGTCATTACACATCGATATCCATCACAGTTAATGAAAACTTAATACATTCTTGCAGTATAAAAATGAGATATCGGTCAAGTTTGAAAGCTTAAACTGGGATATAGCCGATCACTCTCAGACTCATAAAGGGTAACCAGCGATTTGTTATAATTATAACATGGCAGGAGGGTGTTATTCGAACAAAAGGTTCAACGCTGCTGAGTGAACTTATTTAATATTAACTAAATCAAAATGATAATATACAGATGCAATATATGATGCTTGATAACATTTTCACATCATTATAGAGAGAAAAGCTGTTGCGCATTGTGCCACAGGGCGGCTGCTATCTCCTCTGGCGTTTCTGCGCGTAGAGCACGCAACTCATCAAAAACACGTGCAGCCTGTTCAGGCCGATTGGGTTGTCCCTGAAATCCGTTTAGTGGCATATCCGGCGCATCGGTTTCCAGTAATAGAGCCCGGAGCGGTAAACGCGCCATGACATCACGCGTTTTGCTGGCACGTGGGTAGGTAATTGTGCCGCCAACACCAATGTAATAACCGAGCTCGATAAAACGCTGCGCCTGCTGCAGGCTACCGGCAAAACCATGCACGACCCCCTTGCGGGGAAGGTCGTGTTTTTTGAGATGCATCGCCAGCTTATCGTGCGTGCGGCGGGAATGAAGGATCACTGGCAGATCAAAACGCTTCGCCAGCTTTAGCTGCGCGTCCAGAAATTGTTGCTGATGCGCAAATTGCGGATCGTCGCGGTAAAGATCAAGGCCAATTTCACCAATAGCCACCACTTTTTCCGGCTTGCTGTCCAGCAGCTGCTCTAACCGCTCAAGACTTTCAGGTGTGTGCTCTTCAATCACAATCGGATGCAGCCCCAGCGCCGCATAAATCGCGGTATGCTGTCGAGCCAGGGCACAGACGCGCGCAAAATAACGCTCGCCAATAGCCGGAACAAGAATGCGCTCAACACCCACCTCTGCCGCACGGGCAATACTGGCCTCTTCGTCACCATTAAAAGGAGGGAAATCAAAATGGCAATGGGTATCAATAAAGCGAAAACTCACGCCGTATCCTCTTTATTAACCGGTAGATCATTTGCCTGCGGTATATCAACCAGCGGCATGGTCAGCGCATCGTTAGCCACCACGGCTGGCGGCACGACGACGGCGGCAGGCGCTACAACAGGCGTATGGCGGATAAGCGGCGGTGACTGTGTCAGCAATTTGCCTATTGTGGCCAGGAAGTAGCGGCCACATACACGCCCCAGCTTGTAATCTTCACGTAGCGCCGGTAACCGACTGCCCAGTGCCATACTGTGTAAAAGTTTTGGCGGATAGATCTCAATGATACGCAGCTTTCCCGGCGGGGCCTCAATAAACTTCTGGATAGCCAGATAGCTTTTTTCATGATGCTGCACCAGATTAATCAGGGGCTGTAAGCTGCTTTCGCCAAGCCAGCGCTCCATACGTTTAAACCACTGAGGCGTATAGTACATTTGCGACGGCACAGTACGGATAACGACAATGGTTTTGGCGCCGCGTTTTGCCGCTTCCTGGACGGGGATCGCATCACTAACGCCGCCATCAAGATAATTAATCCCTTCAAGACTTACGCCTGGACGATAAAAACCCGGAATGGCGCTGGAGGCTCGGATCAAATCCAGCCACGTCTGATCCGTAGGGGCAAAGTATTGCGCGGTATAATCATCCTGACGGCAGGCGCACATATAAAAGGCCTTACCCGTATCGAATGAGCGTGCAGCATAATCCATGGCTAACGGCATCTGGCTGGCAGTGGACTCCACCAGCCAATCAAGATCGATCAAATTACCCCCGCGCACAAAGCGCACCGGGTCAAAAAAATTGCGGGTTGTAGTGTAACGCATAATCACTTTGCGAGCGTAACCCGGCTGGTTGCAGACATAGGCTGAAAGATTCTGCGCCCCGGCAGAGGTGCCAAAGTAAAGGTCGAAGGGGTTAAATTCCGCACGCATAAACTCGTCCAGTACCCCGGCAGTAAAAATGCCCCGCTGTCCGCCACCCTCGCATACCAAAGCGAGACGGCCCGGGCGAAATGGTTTTAGCGTCAACGGCGTAATATTGCCGAGCGTAACGGGAATATAGTGGCCCACCCTGCTTTCCTTTTTTCAGGCTGTATAGGACAAGGTAACGCAATTTCTCGCCAGCTGAAACTGCGAAAGCCAGTCGCAAGGACTGGCTTTAAGCAAAAGGGTTTAAAAGGTGCTGTCAGCTATGGACGCCGACGCCCCATGAACAGACTTACCAGGAACAGAATGATCCCGACAATAAAGACAATTTTCGCCGCGCCTGCTGCTGTACCCGCCAGACCACCAAAGCCCAGTGCGGCGGCAATTAACGCGATAACCAGAAATATGATGCCCCAACGAAACATAAGACTCTCCTTAACCATAGTTAATATCGACCGCTAATATGAGCGCTCAGGATGCTCACTGCGATGTTTTTCCTGGTACGCACTTGTCACTCCCGGCTACTGCCGGGAGCTGACGTTTCAGGATCTGTTACTCAACTTTCAGATCGTTCTTCACGCTTTTCACGCCATCAACAGCCTTGGCGATAGTTTCAGCGCGTTCACTTTGTGCTTGTGAATCTACCGTACCGGATAACTGCACCACACCATCGGTGGTCTCCACTTTCACCTTACGGGAAGGGACGATATCGTCGGCCAAAAATTTGGCTTTAATTTCACTGGTTGTTGCGGTATCGCCCGCATAGCCTTTCACTGACTGGGATTTTTCATCACGCACATGCAGTTTATCGCTAACGGAAGTCACGCCTTCCACGCCTTTTGCGACAGAAACCGCCTGTTCAGCCTGAGCCTGGCTTTCTACAAAGCCACTAAGCGTGACCACCTTATTATTGGTTTCAACGGAAATATCGGTGCTCTTAATGCTTTCTTGATCGACCAGAGCCGCTTTCACTTTTGCGGTGATGGTGCTGTCATCCATGAAGCCACCGACTTTATTCATAGAGCTATCGATTTTTTCCCCCGCGCCAGAGGCAGTGTTATGCGCACTGTCAGTAGTGGTGTTTTCCGCCAAAGCAGAACCACTTGCCAGGACAGAACCCAACATTACAGCCAGCAGAGTTTTAGAAATCTTAAGTCTTGTCGTAGTCATCGATGTTATTCCTGTTTGTATGCTCACAATTTGAGCCATAAGCAGCAATCATGGCTGCTCAACTGCTGTGGTGAAAATCACCCAAATCAGCGATCAATGCCGGGGTTACAACACCACCACACATCGTCCCGATGCAGTTATTAATATTGCTTTGTAATGTGATGAATGGATAAAAGACCACTGAACACGCATTGAACAGGACTTATATCCACTCACCATGTCATCACTTTGTTAAATATAGATCACTATCGGCAAAAAGCCCGAACGAGAGGTTAAAAAACGACCAAGAGGAAACAAAACAGCGGGTTTTAAGAACATTCCGCAAGAGGCTAATAAGACAGGGAAAGTGGCGGAACACGGCATCAGCCGTGCTCCGCAAAGGGATCAGTGTTCGCGAGTTTTATGGAACGATACGTCAGGATAACGTTCCTGAGTGAGGTTAAGATTTACCATTGTCGGTGCGATATAGGTCAGATTATCGCCACCGTCGAGAGCCAATTGCACTTCGTTTTTGCGCTTGAACTCTTCAAACTCTTTAACATCGTTACTTTCCACCCAACGCGCCGTAGCAACGTTCACTGACTCATAGACAGCTTCAACGTTGTATTCGCTTTTCAGACGGGCAACCACCACGTCGAACTGCAGCACACCCACCGCGCCCACGATCAGATCGTTGTTGGAAATAGGACGGAATACCTGTACCGCACCCTCTTCGGATAGCTGTACCAGCCCTTTCAGCAGCTGTTTCTGTTTGAGAGGATCGCGCAGACGAATGCGACGGAACAGCTCCGGTGCGAAGTTCGGGATACCCGTGAACTTCATCATTTCGCCCTGAGTAAAGGTATCGCCAATCTGGATAGTGCCGTGGTTATGCAAGCCGATAATATCGCCAGGATAGGCCTCTTCGACATGGGAACGATCCCCTGCCATAAAGGTCAGCGCGTCAGAAATAACGACATCTTTGCCAATACGAACCTGACGTAGTTTCATCCCTTTTTCATATTTACCCGAAACCACACGCATAAAAGCAACGCGGTCACGGTGTTTCGGATCCATATTGGCTTGAATCTTAAATACGAAGCCGGTGAACTTCTCTTCTTCCGCTTTTACCACGCGCGTATCAGTCTTGCGCGGCATCGGCGCTGGCGCCCACTCCACCAAGCCATCAAGCATATGGTCCACGCCAAAGTTACCGAGCGCAGTACCGAAGAATACCGGTGTAATATCACCGCTGAGGAACAGTTCTTTATCGAATTCGTTCGATGCCCCCTGAACCAGCTCCAGTTCATCACGCAACTGCTGAGCCAAATCTTCACCCACGGCTTTGTCGAGTTCCGGATTATTCAGCCCTTTGACAATGCGCACTTCCTGGATGGTATGGCCCTGCCCGGTCTGATAAAGATAAGTTTCATCTTTATAAAGGTGGTAAACACCCTTGAACAACTTACCGCAGCCAATCGGCCAGGTAATAGGCGCACAGGCAATCTTCAGCTCGCTTTCCACTTCATCCAGCAACTCCATCGGATCGCGGATATCACGGTCGAGTTTGTTCATAAAGGTCAGGATTGGCGTGTCACGCAAACGGGTAACTTCCATCAGCTTGCGTGTGCGATCTTCAACACCTTTTGCCGCATCAATAACCATCAGGCAGCAGTCTACCGCCGTTAAAGTACGGTAAGTATCTTCAGAGAAATCTTCGTGCCCTGGGGTATCCAGCAGGTTAACCAGGCAGTTTTGATACGGGAACTGCATTACGGAGGTGGTAATGGAAATTCCGCGCTGTTTTTCCATCTCCATCCAGTCGGATTTCGCATGCTGGTTGGAGCCGCGGCCTTTTACCGTACCGGCGGTCTGAATTGCCTGTCCGAACAGTAGCACTTTTTCGGTAATAGTGGTTTTACCGGCATCGGGGTGCGAGATAATGGCGAACGTACGGCGCTTCGCCACCTCTTGTAAATAAGGAGACAACGTCATAATAAAATCTTCTGTGTAAATGCGCGGCCTCAGGCCTCGCGATGAAATACGAAAAATGCGGCTATTGTACTCAACGGCGGAGTGCAGACAATCAATGTTTACACAGGAGTTGCTCCAGTTCGTTTAGAGATGCCACGGTCCAGGTCGGGTTAATACCTTGTGGGAGCGCACGACCCTGCGCATTCAGCCAACATGTTGATAGCCCGGCATTGATACCACCAAGGATGTCGGACTCTGCCGTATCGCCCACCATTAACACCCGCGAGCGCGCCGGGTTTCCGGCCTGCTGTAATGCATAATCAAAAATACGCACATCGGGTTTAGCGACACCCACTTGTTCTGAAATAACCAATAAATCAAAATAGTCGCGAAGCCCGGTGCGTTCCAGACGAATTTGCTGTAGCGCGGTAAAACCGTTAGTAATAATACCGAGCTTTACCTTGCCTTTCAGGCTGTTGAGTAAGGATACCGCCCCCGGCAGCGGAGCACAAATCTCGGCCATCGCATTCAAAAATGCCTCGTTGAGCGAGCCAGGATCGACATTCAGACGCTCAGACCAACTCTGAAAACGCTGATGCTGCAACTGCAGCGCGGTAATCGCGCCGTTCTGGTAGTCTACCCACAGCGGCTTATTAACCGCCTGATACTCCACAAAATCCTGGTCGGTAAATGTGACGCTATAGTCAAGAAACATACGCTGTAAACCGCCGAAAGCATCGAAAGTAAACAATGTTTCGTCAGCGTCAAAGAGTATCCAGTCCCATCTCATCACATCACCTTTTTTATTAGAGAGGCAGAGCCATAATAATTGCATCCTCACGCCCACTGGCCGTTGGGTAGTAATTACGCCGGATGGTCGCCTCGTTAAAACCTAAACTTTCATACAGTGCGATAGCGCCTGCGTTGGAGGCGCGCACCTCCAGCCAGAGGGTGAGCACACCGCGCGCTTCCAGCTCGCGAATGACATGCTCCAGCAACTCGCGTCCCAGTCCTTTACGTTGCCAGGCCGGATCAACAGCAATATTAAACAACGTAGCTTCGTCCAGTACCACCTGGGTAATGGCGAACGCCACCATTTCGTCACCTGCCATCAGTCGGTAATTGAGATAACGCTCCCCCTGGTTACTGGCGAGTGTCTTCTCACTCCAGGGAAAGGCGTGAGCCCGTGTTTCGATTTGATATGCGCGGGCTAAATCAGTCGTGCTGAGGGAAGAGATCGTGTTCATATTCGCAGATTTGGTGCCATAACGCGGCGCGGGCCGCAGGATTATTGCGTAATTCATTAAACGTCGGGGAGGTAACCTGTACGCCATCCAACGCCAGCGGCGCATCTATGCCCAGCAACCAGCTATTGCACTGGCTGGCCGGCGGCAGCATCGCAACGCGATCTGGCGTAAGTTGCAATACCTGATCCGCGGTGACAGTGAGCGTGCGCAAGACGTCGCTAATCAATGGCTCAGTGAGCGCAGGTAACGCCTGCGAAACCATCACCAGGCGAATATGCGAGGGTAATGAAATGGCAATCTCACCCCGCAGCGCCGCCGGGCGACGCAGAGCCCACTGAGTGATACCCAGTTGTTGTAGTTGCCAGTCGCGTCGGGAAATCATAGCGAAACACTCCTGTCTGTCAGGCGCGCAAATATAGCAAACATGACGAATATAAGCCATCGGGACGCCGATATGCAGTCGCAGCCAACAAAGAGGCAGCGCGAAAGATAACGTGTATAATCGCCGCCTAAGTTTAACGAGGATAGATAATTCATGTCTGCTTTTACCCCTGCAAGTGAAGTCTTGCTGCGTCACAGTGACGATTTCGAACCTAGCCGCATTCTTTTCGCCGGTGATTTGCAGGATGACCTGCCCGCGCGCCTGGATACTGCTGAAAGCCGCGCCTGGACCCAGCAATTTCACCAGTGGCAGACGTTAAGCCAGCAGATGGGCGAACACGCCCGTTACAGCCTGGTTGCCGACAGCACAATGATTGGCGAGAGCGATACGCTGATTTACTACTGGCCGAAAAACAAACCGGAAGCGCAGTTTCAATTAATGAACTTGCTTTCACTACTGCCTGTTGGCACAGATATTTTTGTCATCGGTGAAAACCGCAGCGGAGTGCGGAGTGCCGAGCAAATGCTGGCAGACTATTGCCCGCTGAATAAAATCGACAGTGCGCGTCGCTGCGGCTTGTATCATGGTCGTCTGGAAAAAACGCCGGTATTCGATGCGCAGAGTTTCTGGGGCGAATATGCACTGGGCGATTTAACCATTAAAACGCTGCCCGGCGTCTTTAGCCGCGACGGGTTAGATGTTGGCAGCCAGTTGTTGCTGTCAACTTTAACGCCACATACTAAAGGTAAGGTACTGGATGTCGGCTGTGGCGCTGGAGTGTTAGCTGTTGCGCTGGCAAGCCACTCGCCGAAAGTCCGTTTGACGTTATGTGACGTTTCCGCACCTGCGGTAGAAGCAAGCCGGGCGACCCTTGCGGCTAATGGAATTGAAGGGGAAGTCTTTGCCAGTAATGTCTTCTCCGAGGTAACGGGCCGCTTCGATATGATAATCTCCAATCCGCCATTTCATGACGGTTTGCAAACCAGCCAGGAAGCTGCGCAAGCGCTGATTCGTGGCGCAGTGCGTCATCTGAACAGCGGCGGCGAGTTGCGCATCGTTGCTAACGCCTTCCTGCCTTACCCGGACGTGCTGGATCAAACTTTTGGTTTCCACGAAGTGATTGCGCAAACGGGTCGCTTTAAGGTGTACCGCACAGTGATGACACGCCAGGCGCTGAAATAATCGCCTTCCCGGTGGGTGCTGCTCACCGGGGTAAAAATCCCTTCTGATACAGCGCCCATTTTTGCAGCAATTAGCTAAATGCTGCTCAATTAACTGTTGACGAAAACCATAAAACAACTAGAATGCGCCTCCGTGGTAACGATACTTCAATAGTGTCGATGGTATGCGAAGGTGGCGGAATTGGTAGACGCGCTAGCTTCAGGTGTTAGTGTCCTTACGGACGTGGGGGTTCAAGTCCCCCCCCTCGCACCATAAACCACGCTGATATCGCTCGCACTGTGCGAAGGTGGCGGAATTGGTAGACGCGCTAGCTTCAGGTGTTAGTGTTCTTACGGACGTGGGGGTTCAAGTCCCCCCCCTCGCACCAACGAGGCGATATCAAAAAGTAAGATGACTGTGCGAAGGTGGCGGAATTGGTAGACGCGCTAGCTTCAGGTGTTAGTGTCCTTCGGACGTGGGGGTTCAAGTCCCCCCCCTCGCACCAGATATCTTACCCACTCTTTTTCATCCCTCTTGTCGTCACCATTTCAAATGTAGCATTAGCAGTAACATTCCCCCGACCAACGCAACACCCGATGGTAACAAAACAAAATGCCTTAACCGTTTGTGATAAAGCATGGCAGGCGTGAGCAAAAGGCCAAGCAAAATCACCACACGCCAGGCGTCAATCGAGAGATCGGCAATCGCCAGCGCGGCTACCGCTATGCCTGGTATGATAATTCCCCATCCACTTTCCAGTGTCCGACGCAGCATAACCCCTCTCGCTTAACTGATAATGATAACCAATAACATATGATATTAATTATCATTTGTCAGCAGAAACAGCAGCGACCGCGGGAAGATTTTTATCATAAGATGACAGACATTCTGTAAGGTGATAAATTAAGCACTGCTTAAATAAAAATGCGATTTGCTAATTTCCATTATTACTATTACATCTCGTTATTTTTCTTTTCTTTCTATCAGTCAGTACGTCCTTTTGCGGATACAGAAAACTTTTTGGTATGACTTTACAAACCTGGCAATCTCTTTGTCATCAGAAATATCGATTGTCTCTGCGACTATTTCTCCTGCTCAATGCGCTCTCAGCCCTGCTTACTATGGCGTTGCCCCTCTACAATCAACGCGCATACACTGTCCCCGTAGCCATTATTTTGACTTTGAGCGCGGCATTACCTTTATGGCAAAAAATTGAACCTGCGCTAAAAATCAATATCATCCTTATTTCGCTTTTATTTGGCTGCCTGTGGGCGTGGCATATAATTACAAAAGCCAATTTATTGAATGAATATGCTGAATCCTATCTACTGATTTCTTTTTTAAGCGCTTTATTTATTGGTTCAGTCGCTTTCTCAAACAATGTTATTGCGTTTATGTTGTTTACATTGCCATTATTCGCCGCCTGTCTCTGGCTGAACGGGGGCGAAGGAGCAATCAGGCTAATTTATGCCTTCGCACTACCTGTGGTGGGAATTGCCATTCAGCACGTTATTCAAAAACGTAATGACCGTTTTACGCAAGCCTTGATGCACCGCCTTTTGCAGGAACGTAAGACGCTTAATGATTTGAGCATGTTGGATCCGCTTACCGGTTTGTATAACCGCCGCGGTTTGCAGCATAAACTTGACAGCTTACTGACCGTGGATGAAAGCCCCAAATTTGTGCTCCTGCTCGATATCGATCACTTTAAAGCCTATAACGATCATTATGGCCATATGATGGGTGACCAGGCCCTCATTCGTGTTTCTGCTGTACTACGTGATGGCGTTCGCTCCCACGATATTGTGTCGCGTTTTGGCGGGGAGGAATTTATGATTTTGATTAATAACATCGATCAAGAACACGCCCTTCTCGCCGCAGAGCATATTCGCCAACAAGTTTACGATCTCAAAATTCCCCATATGTTTAATGAAAGCGTCGCAACCAATGTGACCGTCAGTATCGGTATTGCGCCTGTTGCAGGAAGGGATGTTGAGGCCGCGATCGAACAAGCTGATAAGGCGTTATATGAAGCTAAGCATCTCGGCAGAAATAATATCCTTATCAGCGGCAAATCTGCACCCGCCACGGACTCCTCCGCGCTAACTTTACGATAAAAACCTTGCTATCGATTTTACCTCTGGCTAGGATTGGCAATCATTATCATTTAGATTTAGATTCTGGCTGCGCCATGACATATCGTACCGCATCGTTTACTGAAAACATTATCTGGCGAGGGAGAGTCATTAATGAACATGACTCGCTGGCAGATGCCGTACGGGAAACCATAGCCAGCAACCGTGAACATCTACTTGATTTTATCCGCCTGAATGAGACCGCCCCTGGGCAGGCGATGACACTTGCCGAGTGGTCGCGCCCCGCCGCGTTACAAACGCTGATTGCCACGTATTCCGATCATATTTATCGCCATCAACCTTTACAGCCGCGTGAGAACAAACCGTTATTATCATTATGGGCACAGTGGTATCTCGGGCTGATGGTTCCGCCATTACTGCTGGCTTTACTCACCCAGCAGAGCGCGATTGACCTTGCGCCGGATCTTTTTCATGTTGAATTTCATGAAACTGGCCGCGCCGCCTGTTTCTGGATTGATGTTCAACCAGATCCCTGGTTAACGATGCAAAATGATACACAGCGAATTGCCGCGTTAATTCGCCAGGCAATGATGCCGGTCGTTCAAGCACTGGAAGCAACAGGCGACATTAACGGTAAACTTATCTGGAGCAACACGGGTTATTTAATAAATTGGTGTTTCGGTGAGATGCTGCCTCTGCTTGGCGAAGCTCGCGTTGCCGCGCTGCGACAGTTTTGCTTCTTCGAAAAACAGCTTCCCGATGGCCATGACAATCCTCTGTGGCGAACCGTCGTACTGAGAGAAGGCACTCTGGTTCGCCGCACCTGCTGCCAACGTTACCGCCTGCCAGATGTTCAGCAGTGCGGCGACTGTACGTTAAAGTAAAAAAAGGGCGAGGTATCGCCCTTTTTCATGATAACGCTACGCGGCTTGCTCTTTTTCGGTTTCTGCGCGCTGCGCCTCCTCTGCCTCTTGTTCGAGTAGTTGCTTCTCATACACTTTAAAGAACGGGTAATAGATAACCGCAGAAATACAGGCCAACAGCACGACCAGAACTGCTGCGCGGAAATCCCACCCCAATGCCCACGCCCCGCCAATAGGTGCTGGCGCAGTCCAGGGAACGACTGATATGACTCGCCCAATCAAATCCAGTTTCATGGCCGCCCAGGCGATAATAGCGTTGATTGTTGGCGCCAGCAGGAAAGGGATAAAAAACACCGGATTCATTACGATTGGCGTACCAAAAATCACGGGTTCGTTGATATTAAAAATACTTGGCACCACACTCAGACGACCGATAGAACGCAGATGCACCGAACGGCTGCGCAAATAACAGAATACCAGCCCCATCGTGGCACCGGACCCGCCGACCACTATAAAGAAGGTCCAGAAAGCCTCCATAAAGATATGCGGCAGCGGCGCGCCCTGAGCCAACGCTCCCTGATTCATCCCCAGATTAGTTAACCAGAACATTTGCAGCATCCCGGAGACAATGGCTGCACCGTGAATACCCGCAAACCACAGCAAATGACCAATTATCACCGCCAGCAAAATAGCCGGTAGCGAATCAGCCGCCGCCACCAGCGGTTTGAAGATCGCCATAATCGCTTGTGGGATCAACATATCAAACTGCGATTGGATCAGCAGACTCAGAGGATAAAGTGTCAATACGACAACCAAAACTGGGATCAATAAATCAAAGGAATTTTTAATCATCGGCGGTACCTGGTCCGGCAAGCGAATACCGATGTTATGCACTTTTAAAAAGCGCATCATTTCCACGCAGTAAATTGCCACCAGAATGGCAGTGAAAATCCCTGTCCCTCCCAGACTGTCGACAGGCAATGTGCCGCTTGTTTTCGGCGCAGCAACCAGCAAAAACGCCATAAGCGCAAGCATGGCGCACATAAACGGCTCCAGATGATGCGACTTCGCATAGTGCTTACCCAGGTTGTAAGCAATTGCCGCACAAATGTAGATAGACATAATGCCCATCGTCATATCAAAAGGCGTAAGGATGCGCCCTTCGTACTGCTTCGCCAAATCTAACCAGACACGAGCAAAACCCCAACTTGTGTCCGGGGCGAATGGCGGATAGGCGAAGACCAGTAAGAAGGAGCCTACAATCATAAATGGCATGGCAGAGATAAAACCGTCACGGATAGCCATAACATGGCGCTGAGAAGAGATGCGGCCTGCTATGGGGCTAACGTAATTTTCTATAAAGCGAAAAATCAGGTTAAAGGCAGCATTGTTGGCAGACATAGTCATTCTCCTGTTGGGCTAACAAAGAAAACGCATCAGCGGATATTCTGCCGTGCAGCAATCCATCATCGGGGTGTGAAACCATGCGGGTTGGTGAAGCCGCATTACAACCAAGCAGGATACGTTTCATAGAAGGCTCTTTTTAATTATGTGAATTGAGGTAAGTGTCAAAACCAGTATTAACCTGTGATTAAGACACTGCAATTGGTTACGGTAACCGGTTTCCGCGATTGTGAAGAGGATCGTGAATCTGATTGTAAAAGCTTTCTTCTACGAGGATATTTACAGCCACAACAAGCTTATGACAGATTAGTGGCGGTCTTACGCAGGAGAACATAATGAGTTTGCAGTCTGTGCGGCAATTCTTCGCCGACAACGCCCCCGACATAGATATTATTGAATTGAACCAGAGCACGGCGACCGTCGCATTAGCCGCAGCCGCACATAATGTTGCTCCGGGACAAATCGCTAAAACTCTTTCGCTGAAAGTGAAAAATGAGGTCATCCTGGTAGTTGCTAAAGGAGATGCGCGGCTGGATAACAAAAAGCTTAAAAATACTTTCGGTGCCAAAGCACGTATGTTGAGCAGTGACGAAGTTGTAACGATCACCGGCCACCCTGTAGGGGGCGTCTGCCCTTTTGGCCTGGAAAATCCGCTATCGGTATTCTGTGATATTTCGTTAAAACAATATGCTGAAGTTTTACCTGCCGCTGGTGCCATACACAGCGCGGTGCGTATTTCCCCAGAGCGAATGGCGCAGCTCACAGGGGCAAAATGGATTGATGTTTGTCAGTGATAAAGCTGGCGCCAGGCTTGCTGCCCGGCGCCGCCTGTCACCAGTGATTAATTTTGATATAACCCGCGCGCGGGGGGTATCCACGTCAGAATATCAGCGGCATCAAGCAAACCGACATCCGAGGTTACGCCCAGTTTTGTCATGGCATTAAACTTATGCGCGCGGATAGTTTTCACATTGCGATCCAGCTGCGAAGCGATTTCGGCAATGGAATAGCCGCGCGTCATATAGTTCAGAATCTCTCGCTCTGTTGGGCTCAGCATACGACACTGGCTTACGTACCAGTGATTAATGATGTTCTCGTTAATGCGCCGGGTTTCGCCAAACAACATAGTCAACTGTTCAAGCAGAACAGGCAACGCTGACGATTTGCTTAAGATACCATGCATACGCGATGGTGAAAGATGGCCCACCAGCTGCGCCTCCCGATCGTCTTCAGCTAAAACGATGCGTTGTACGCCCGGATGCGAAAGAGCTAGAAGATGCAGGCACATTAAACACTCCCGCCGCTCCTCCCGCTGCCCGAACAGAGAGTAGATCACAGAAAAAAAGGATGTTTGCTTCAACGCCAGCCGCAACTCCAGATGATCTTTAAAAAAGTGGAATGAATATTGATGGGTAGCGGCTTCATTAAATAAATGGCGTAATCCCACCTCACTCATCATGCATTTTTCGATGATGGCAACGTTTCTTTTTTTGCAATTACTTTCCATTCATTTTGCTCTCCGTATGCCGAACCAGGATTGAGCTCCTTCACTCCCCGCTCACTATTAATCCATGTGTACAAATCTGCATTACTGCGCAGTGACAGGCGTCTCATTGCACTATTTTTTTGCGCGCTAATTGTTTTATTACTCTTTTTGAGCAACATCGCGATTTGATTTATACCCCATCCTTTTCCCAAAAGGCGTAACACTTTTCGCTCCGAAAACGTTAATGTCTCACTGCTACATGGACTCTTTTCGGCTTCGGGCGAGTCTGGCGAAAGTAATGTCTTGCTGATTTTTTCCTTATTTTCATGACCTTCACGAACAACGTTAACAAACTCGTCAATGGCCTCAACCTCTGATAGCAGCGTTGTTTGTGGACGTAGCAAAAACTCCACCGCCACCGGGTAAAGGCTCCGTGGTATGAAGAAAATCCAGTGGGTGTTATCACATTGTGGAAACAGGGAATAATAGTGCTGGCATTCTCTTCGGGCATTGAGTTGCTCACCCGAGAAATCAGAAATAATCAGGCTGGCACTCTTTAATTGCGGCAGTGTAATCTCGTTTAAGGATGAATAATATATTAACTGATATTCCGGAAAGGCCCCGCCAAGTATGCTGCCTATCCCTGCTTTGATGAGAGGCGTTTTACTAATAACTATCCCGTATCTGCCGCCAGGTAATGACATGGAACCTCCTCTTCCATTTGAGAGTTCTATCAATATTGGGTTATAAATATTTACATAATTAATGCCAATATTATGGCAGGTTGCAACTCCGCGCAAAACTCCCGCCGTATTAATTGGTGATGCATATGGTTAACAACTTAATATAATAGTCGAAATTATAATATTACCGACTCAGGTGTCAACATAACACAACCCACCTTCAAATACTCAGAGTACTATTAAAAATAAAATAAGAGTGAAAAAATAATGAAATTGTATATATTTAAAGACTAATTCATAATTTTAATAAATATATAATGATTTTATAAGAACTACTTTTTCTTAATCAGCATACATCATCTTTTATCATTTTTTTTGATAACGATCCACCTTCAAAACATAATCTTAAATGATGTTAATAACATATCACATATGAAAAATTTCTTAATTTGCCGCATAGATCTTGATCTTCTTTAGCGCTATCTTCCTTCCATGCTGTGGTATAAACCTATTTTCCGCTCCTATTTTCAAGAGCTTGGTGAACATTCTTCCAGGGTAGCTATGCAAACAGATCAGTCATCACAGCGGGCCATTACGCGTCTGTGTATTCAGTGTGGCCTCTTTTTGTTACAACACGGCGCAGAGAGCGCGTTGGTGGAAGAGCTATCAACGCGCCTTGGCCTGGCACTGGGTATGGATAGCGTCGAGAGCTCAATATCGGCAAACGCCATTGTCCTGACAACCATTAAAGATGGGCAATGTTTAACGTCCACCCGTAAGAACAATGATCGCGGTATCAACATGCATGTTGTCACGGAAGTGCAACATATCGTGATCCTCGCTGAACATCACCTTCTCGATTATAAAGATGTTGAGAAAAGATTTGCGCAAATCAAACCATTGCGCTACCCGCGCTGGCTGGTGACCGTGATGGTTGGGTTATCCTGTGCCTGCTTCTGCAAACTTAATAATGGCGGTTGGGATGGCGCTTTTATTACCTTTTGCGCCAGTAGTATTGCCATGTATGTGCGACTGGTACTGGCTGGAAGGCATATGCATCCACAAATCAATTTCTGCATTACCGCTTTTGTTGCAACCACCGTTTCAGGGTTGATGCTGACATTGCCCTTTTTTCTTCACTCCTCAACCGTCGCGATGGCAGCCAGTGTTCTGTTATTAGTCCCTGGCTTTCCGTTAATCAATGCCGTTGCTGATATGTTTAAAGGCCATATTAATACTGGGCTGGCGCGCTGGGCGATTGCCAGTTTATTAACACTCGCCACTTGCGTCGGTGTGGTGATGGCAATGACACTATGGGGGCTGCGGGGATGGATATAATCGCTTTTATTGCTGCATTAATGCAGGACATGGCGTTAGCCGCTCTCCCGGCCGTGGGATTCGCCATGGTATTTAATGTTCCCCACCGGGCCTTGCCCTGGTGTGCAATCCTTGGCGCTATCGGTCATGGCTCGCGTTTTGCCATGGTGCAATGGGGATTTAATATCGAATGGTCGACTTTCGTCGCCTCCATGCTGGTAGGCAGCATTGGTATTCGTTGGTCACGCTGGTATCTGGCGCACCCCAAAGTCTTTACTGTGGCGGCGGTGATTCCTATGTTTCCAGGGATTTCTGCGTATACCGCGATGATCTCAGCGGTAAAAATCGGCCATTTTGGCTATAGCGAAGAGTTAATGATCCTGCTGCTGACCAATTTCCTTAAAGCTTCCTCAATCGTCGGCGCACTCTCGATTGGCTTGTCGATTCCGGGGTTATGGATCTACCGCAAGCGTCCACGCGTTTGATTTCTTTTCTACCGTGTCCATGGTAATAATCCACCAACGCATGAGACCTGTAAGGAGTAGTTGTGGAACAGCATGGCGGCGATTTGCCTGAACATCTGGATGGCTCCAATCTAAAAGATAAGATTTTTAGCAGCGCTATCTCTCTGTTTGCCGAGTATGGCCTGAATGGCGCGCGCATGGAGCAAATTGCCGAAAAAGCGGGCACAACCAAGCGCATGGTGGTTTATCACTTCAAGACGAAAGACAACCTCTATTTACAGGTGATTGAGTACGTCTATACCATGATCCGCAACAGTGAGAAGCAACTTAACCTTGCGAATCTGCCCCCTGTTGAAGCCATGGTTGAACTGGTGCAAAGCACGTTTGACTATCATGCCGATCACCCCGATTTTATTCGCATCATCTGCATGGAGAATATGCAGCGCGGGCGATTTATCCAGCAGTCAGCCCTGCTACGTAATGTTAATCGCAGCGCCCTGACTCTGCTGGAAGATATTCTCAGCCGCGGTCAACAAAAGCAGCTATTCAGTAAACACGTTAATGCCCGTGACGTGCATCGCTTGATGAGCAGTTTCAGCTTCCATTACGTGGCAAACAGCTACTCTTTTTCAATGTTGTTTGAAGAAGGTCTGGATCCCGCTGCGCAGCGCCAGTACTACCGTGAGATGGCAGTGCAAGTGGTTCTACGCTATACCTGCCCATAAAATAGTTTGCAATTTAATCGCACACTATCTATATTCAGAGCATGAACACGAAATCAACACAGAACAATGAGCAGCTCGCGTTAGACAACCAGTTTTGCTTTGCGCTCTACTCAACAAATCTGGCACTGCACAAGCTCTACCGACAACTGCTCGCGCCGATGAATCTGACCTATCCACAATATCTGGTGATGCTGGTGCTGTGGGAGAAAGATGACATCACTGTATCGGAAATTGGCGAGCGTCTGTTCCTTGATTCAGCCACATTGACACCGCTGTTGAAACGGCTGGAGAACGCCGGGCTGCTTCTGCGCCAGCGCTCCCGGCAGGATGAACGCCAGGTAGTCATTACATTGAGCGACAGCGGGCAGGCATTACGGCAGCAAGCGGCCGCCATTCCGCAAGCAATTAGCTGCGCGATAGCCTGTGACAATGCAACAGTAAGCAACATCAAACAGCAACTTGAACAGCTTCGCCAACGATTTCAACAAGCTTAATTACCCTCAGAAGGGTATTTAAGCGGCAATATAAATAGCGTGCTATTTTATAGCAAACACTCTAGATAATAAGGAACCTATTATGTCTTTAGAAAAAGTCGTTTACACCGCCAAAGCCAAAGCAACGGGCGGCCGTGATGGTCGTGCAACCTCTTCTGATGGCGTTCTGGATGTCAAACTGGGCGTGCCAAAAGAGATGGGCGGCGCAGGTGGCGAAGTCACCAATCCGGAACAGCTTTTTGCCGCTGGCTACTCAGCCTGTTTCCTCGGCGCAATGAAATTTGTTGCAGGCCGCGACAAAATTACCATGCCTAAAGAGGCATTTATTGAAGGTGAAGTCGGTATTGGGCCGCTGCCAACCGGTTTTGGTATCGAAGCTAAACTTAATATTCATTTGCCGGGAATGGACGCTGCCGAAGCCAAAAAACTGGTCGACGCCGCACATATCGTCTGCCCTTACTCCAATGCCACCCGTGGCAATATCGACGTGACGCTCAATATCATTGCCTGAGTTGTTGTCGAAACGATCGCCGGGGAAACCCGGCTTTTTTCTTGCTGTACTGCCCTTTCCCTTCCCTGTGTTACTATATGAAAATAGACCTGCATAATGTAAACGCAGCGTACCGAGCCGTAGTTATCCCTGTTTGAGAACGCGTTATGTCTTCCAGAATCCTGACGTCTGATGTTATCGGCATTGATGAGTTTATGCGCGAGCACGCCAATATCCTGGCGCGCACGGAAGGTGGCGCAATTGCCGTTTTTGCCAATAACCGCCCCGCTTTTTATGCGGTGAGTCAGCAGCGCCTTGAGGCGTTACTGGCACTGGAATCTCGTCTGGCGCAACCCGCCAGCGATGTTGCTCTTGATACGCAATTTTATGACGAACCCGCCGAGGCCCCGGTAAATATTCCGATGGGCAAATTTGCCATGTACCCAGGCTGGCAGCCAGACCCTGATTTCCAGCGACTGGCGGGGCTATGGGGCATTGCACTGGCGCAACCCGCCACACCAGAAGAGTTGGCATCGTTTATTGCTTACTGGCAAGCTGAAGGTAAAGTGTTCCATCATGTACAGTGGCAACAGAAGTTGGCCCGCAGCCTGCAAATAGGTCGCGCCAGTCAGAGCACCACAGCGAAGCGCGATATCAACGCGCTGAGTGAACCAGACAATCAAATCCCACCAGGCTTTAGAGGATAATGATGAAAAACGTCGGCGAATTGATGAAGCGTCTGCAAAAAATGATGCCTGCTAATACTGAGCCTGCTTTCAAGACAGCGGAAGAGCTAATGGCCTGGCAGAAGCAACAGGGTGAAATCCGTTCGGCGGCGCTGGAGCGGGAGAACCGCGCGATGAAAATGCAGCGCACCTTTAACCGCTCTGGTATTCGTCCTTTGCATCAAAACTGCTCATTCGATAATTATCACGCCGAAACAGAGGGCCAGCTGCGCGCCCTCAATCAGGCACGCCAGTACGCCGATGAGTTCGACGGTAATATCGCCAGCTTTGTCTTCTCGGGTAAGCCAGGTACAGGAAAAAACCACCTTGCAGCAGCAATTTGCAATGCGCTGCTGCTGCGTGGCAAATCGGTGCTGATTATTACTGTTGCCGATATCATGTCGGCGATGAAAGAGACCTTTGGCAATCGCGAAAGTAGCGAGGAGCAGTTACTGAATGATTTAAGTACTGTTGATCTGCTGGTGATTGATGAAATCGGTATGCAGACGGAATCCCGCTACGAAAAAGTGATTATTAACCAAATTGTCGACCGTCGCTCATCCTCGAAACGCCCGACCGGGATGCTTACGAATAGCAATCTTGAGGAGATGAACAAGCTTTTGGGTGAACGCGTCATGGACAGAATGCGTTTGGGCAACAGTTTGTGGGTGATTTTCAACTGGGAGAGCTACCGTAGCCGCGTTACCGGAAAAGAGTATTAATCTTTTCTCTGCCTCCAGCGCGCCGGGTGAACGCGGCGCTTGATGTCTTGCTCTGCCCGCGAGACGGCGATCATATTTCCCTCTTTCTAAACCAATTCTGAATAAAAGCGTAATAAGATGACACTACAATTGCAGCCATGTGTCATCGCTATTAAATTGTATGCCCTATACGAAAAATAATTAGCCAGCATCATGCTGCTTTTGATGAGGAATGACGGTTGTCAGAGTTGCTCTCTATCTCCCTGTTTCTTGCTTCTGTGGTGATTTATGCCTGCAAAGCGGGCCGTAATACCTGGTGGTTTACAGTGACGTTGCTGGTACTGGGTCTCTTCGTTATTTTAAATATTACTCTTTACGCTAGTGACTACTTTACTGGTAACGGTATTAATGACGCGGTGTTGTATACCCTGACTAACAGCCTGACCGGCGCGGGGGTAGGCAAATACCTTTTACCGGGGGCCGGATTAGTCGTGGCGCTGGTGGCCGTTTTTTGTCTGCTTGGTTGGGTGTTACGCCGCCGTCGCCACCTTCCTCACCATTTCGGTTATAGTTTGCTGGCGCTGGCACTGGCGCTCGGTTCAGTGGATGCCAGCCCGGCATTTCACCAAATCACCGAACTGGTGAAATCCCAGACGCGTGATGGTGATCCCGACTTCACCACCTGGTACAAGCAGCCTGCGAAAACCATTCCTGATCCGCAACTGAACCTGGTCTATATCTATGGCGAAAGCCTGGAACGCACTTACTTTAATGAGCAGGCTTTCCCCGACCTCGCACCGGAACTGAGCGCACTGAAAAAACAAGGCATCGATTTCAGCCATACAGAGCAGTTACCCGGCACGGATTACACCATTGCTGGCATGGTCTCCTCACAGTGCGGTATTCCGCTGTTCGCGCCGTTTGAAGGTAACGCTTCAGCGTCGGTTTCCAGCTTCTTCCCGCAAAATCTCTGTCTTGGGGATATCCTGAAAAACTCCGGCTATGAAAACCATTTTATTCAGGGCGCGAATCTGCGCTTCGCCGGCAAAGATGTGTTCCTCAAGTCGCATGGTTTTGACTTCCTTACCGGTGCCGAGGAGCTAAAAGCGACGGTAGCGGATCCCGATTATCGTAATGATTGGGGGTTTTACGACGACACCGTGCTGGATGAGGCGTGGAAGCAGTTCGAGGCTCTTTCCCGCTCAGGTAAACGCTTCTCTCTGTTTACGCTAACCGTAGACACGCACCATCCGGACGGTTTTATCTCCCGCGCCTGCACACGCAAAAGCTATCGTTTTGATGGCAAATCTAATCAATCCTTTAGCGCCGTCACCTGCAGCCAGCAGAATATCGCTGCGTTTATTAATAAGATTAAAGCTTCACCATGGTTTAAAAATACGGTGATTGTCGTCTCGTCAGACCATCTGGCAATGAACAACACGGCGTGGAAATACCTTAATAAAGAAGATCGCAGCAATCTTTTCTTCGTCCTGCGCGGCGATCAGCCTCAGCAGGATATCTCCGGCGTCAAACGCAGCACACTGGATAACGGCGCGACAGTGCTGGATATCCTCGGGGGGGATAACTATCTCGGCCTTGGGCGTAGCAGCCTTTCCGGGCAGTCGCTTTCTGAAGTATTTCTTAATATGAAAGAGAAAGTGCTGGCGTGGAAGCCGGATATTATTCGTTTGTGGAATTTCCCGAAGGAGATGAAAGAGTTCACCATTGACAAGGATAAGCGGATGATCGCCTTCTCCGGTAGCCATTTCCGTTTGCCGCTGCTGATACGCGTCTCTGATAACCATGTTGAGCCCCTGCCGGAAAGCGAATACTCCGCGCCGCTGCGTTTCCAACTGGCCGATTTCGCGCCTCGGGACAATTTCGTCTGGGTTGATCAATGTTACAAGATGGCGCGATTGTGGTCCCCGGAACTGGCGCTCTCTACCGACTGGTGTGTTGCCCAGGGTCAGCTTGGTGGCGAACAGCGTATCCAGCACATCGACAAACCTCTGTGGAAAGGAAAAACGGCATTTAAAGAGACAGTGATCAGCACCGATCGTTATCAAAAAAATGTCGATACTCTGAAGATCGTCGATGACGATATCCGCTATAAAGCCGACAGTTTTGTTTTTAATGTTGCCGGCGCGCCTGAAGAGATCAAACAGTTTAGCGGCATCTCTCGCCCGGAAAGCTGGGGACGCTGGTCAAATGCTCAATTAAGCGAAGAAGTAAAAATTGAGTATAAAGAGCCGCTGCCGGAAAACTTCCAACTGGTGATTACGGCAAAAGCCTTTGGCCCGAATGCTAATCGCCCTATCCCGGTACGTGTCGGCACACAGGAGCAAACGCTGATCCTCGGTCATGATCTCAGCACAACGACTTTACATTTCAGCAATCCGTCTCGCAGTAACACATTAGTTATTGTGCCGCCGGATCCACAATCCACTAACGAGGGCAATATACTCGGCCACTCACCGCGTAAGCTGGGGATCGGCATGGTGGAAATCAAAGTGGTGAAAAGCGAAGGTTAACCGTTCTGAAGGTCAGCCTTCATCTCATACTGGCTGATCGACGTTAACTGGTACTCCGCTTGTGTAAAAAGCGGCGCAAAACTCTCTGGCACCGCGACGGTGGTGCCAAGACCGGGGAAGTGTTGATTGAGCACGCGCAAAAGCTCTACGGCAAAGCCATGATGCCGATATTCAGGCTCAGTATAGATAAAACGCAACTGTGGTGTTTCCGTATGAGTGGCCACCACAGCATAAGCATGTTTCCGATACTCAAACGCCAGCGCAGGTAGCGAGGCGAAAGAGAGGGGGTCCGCCAGCCACGGTAATCTGGCATTACACTCCCCGGCCGCTTTACGCACCACTTCCAGCGCATCGACCTCGCGCAAGACGATATGGTCATTACCGACATCGCTTTTGCCCTGATAACCATATAGCGACTGGCTGGTTACAAACCCCAGCGAGCGGTAAAGCGCCACACCGGGCATATTATCGCGAATCACTTCCAGCCACATCTGGCGCACACCTTTCGCCCGCAATGCAGCCATCAGTTCAGTTATCACGAGTTTCCCCACCCCCTGCCCCCGATAATGCGGATGAACAGCAAACGCCGCCAGACGCGCGGAAGACCCGCGTCGGGCGATAATCGCCACTGCGGCAATGGCATTTCCCTCTCGCCAGATGCAGGAATCAACCAGGCTTAACCCTTCAGCAGCAAATCGTTGGGCGAAAACGGCAGGCAGTAACGTAAAGGGTACGCTGTACCCCTCAAAACAATCACCAACCATGGAGGCCAGTTGAGCACAACTGTAGTGAATAGCAGGAATAGCGACAAGATTCATAGAGCGTCTCCGCAGAATGCCTGGTTGAGCATAGCACGGCAAAAGCAACATAAACGCGCCCTGCATAACAAGGCGCAAAGAAGGATTAGAAAGTTTCCCAGTTATCCCCTGTCTCGCTCATAACGGTTTTACGCACCGGCGCAGAAACGACTTTAGCCTGACCCGAAGGTGTTGCGACAGACGCTTTACGCGACGCGTGCATAATCCTGAAAACGGCGACAGCTTCATTCAAACGGCTGGCCTGCTCTTCTAACGCAGCCGCAGCTGCGGCTGATTCTTCCACCAGCGAGGCGTTCTGCTGAGTTACACGGTCCATTTCTGCAACGGCAAGACCAACCTGGTCAATGCCACGGCTCTGCTCATCGGATGCAGAGGCAATCTCTCCCATAATGTCGGTCACACGGGTTACCGCGCTCACAATTTCATCCATGGTCTCACCGGCACTCTCTACCAGCGTTGAACCCACGTCGACACGCCCTACAGAGTCCTCAATCAGGCTCTTAATTTCACGAGCGGCCTGGGCGCTACGTTGAGCAAGGTTACGAACTTCCCCTGCCACTACAGCAAACCCGCGTCCCTGCTCCCCTGCTCGTGCTGCCTCAACGGCGGCGTTAAGCGCAAGGATATTGGTCTGGAAGGCAATACCATCGATTACGCTGATAATATCGGCGATTTTCTGTGAACTGGCAGTGATTTCACGCATCGTCTGCACGACGTTATCGACCACTTTACCGCCCTTTTGCGCAGTTTCAGAAGCGCTCAGCGCCAGATGGCTTGCCTGACGGGCATTTTCAGCGTTCTGTTTCACCGTTGCCGTCAACTCTTCCATGCTGGCAGCGGTCTCCTCCAGCGACGCCGCCTGCTGCTCGGTTCGGGAGGAGAAATCATTGTTACCCATAGAGATTTCGCTGGCTCCGCTATAAATAGCGTTCGCGCCATTGCGCACATCACTGACGGTACGCATCAATTCGCTCTGCATATGGCGTAAGCTATCTGCCAACACACCCATCTCATTCGAACCATGCACTTCAATGCGTTGAACCAGGTCGCCGCCTGCAATATGACGGATATTGTCGATCAGATGATTTAGCGGGGCGATCAGGGCACGTTTGATCCCGGCCCAGACGCTAATAATCACCGCCAGGACCACGATCAATACGCTGATGATCACCCAGATTGCCGAACCATAAGAGTTTTCACTATCGCTAACAGCCGCTTCGTACATCCGATCGTTCTGCTGCAAATAGTTAAGGTATTGCTTCTCAAAGCCATCCTGATAGCCCTGTGTCGGCTGATCGAAGAATTCATTGATTTTACCTGCGCCCAATAGCTGAATCAGTTCTGCCAGCGCATTATGGTAAATATCATAAGTACGTTTAATTTCCGCCGCCGCGTCATCGCTCTGGCGCGGATCGCGGGGAAGCGCCTGGTAAGCATTCCACTGCGCTTCAGCCTGTTTTAACGAAGCGCTGGCTATCTGCATCAGATCAGCAACAGTCGCGCCACTGCCAATATTATTCTGATCCATCATATAGCGGATGCCCGCACGGTTGAGGGTGTTACGGGTTTGCAGCAGTTCGACCCAACTGGCGTTGAGCGTCGATTGTTGCTGGCGGATAGTTTGTAAAACAGTGAAATTTTCTTTGTCTTGTTTCAGCGCGTTGAAAAACAGACCGCCGGAAGTGAGTTGTAAAAGGCCAAATAATCCCAGTACCAGTAATAAACTGGTGACAAGTTTAATACGCGTTAACATATATCTCTTTCCTTATAGACAGACAACAGTCTTTCGGCCTGGCTTAGGAAAACTTTATGGATAATTGCTCTAAAATTAGCCACATAGAAGATAATGTTACTGTTTGGCTAATTACTCTACTGCTTACCGCCGGTATAGCGTGATCAAAATCACATAATTTCCGGGACTTAGATAACGTATAACCGCTCAAACCTTTCCATTACCGCTCACTGCCGCTATCGAACCGCTCAGCCAAATCGTTGCCATTTTAAGCGCATAATTTGCCATCATTCTCTATAGCATTCCGCTTTTTCAACACCTCTATCCCATTCACTTTTCTGCAAAAACCAGGTTTGATATGGATACTAAAAAGCTCTTTAAGCACGTCCCCTGGATGATTCTCGGGATCATCGGTGCTTTTTGTTTGTCGGTAGTTGCACTACGCCGGGGCGAACACGTTAGCGCCCTGTGGATCGTCGTCGCTTCTGTCTCGGTGTATCTGGTAGCCTACCGCTACTACAGCCTCTACATTGCCCAAAAGGTGATGAAGCTCGATCCAACCCGCGCGACACCCGCGGTGATCAATAACGATGGTCTGAACTATGTGCCGACCAACCGTTACGTACTGTTTGGTCACCACTTTGCCGCTATCGCCGGCGCAGGCCCGTTAGTTGGGCCCGTTCTGGCGGCACAAATGGGCTACCTGCCAGGTACGCTGTGGCTACTGGCTGGGGTGGTGTTAGCTGGTGCTGTGCAAGATTTTATGGTGCTGTTTATCTCTTCTCGCCGTAACGGCGCTTCACTGGGTGAAATGGTGAAAGAGGAGATGGGCCGGGTGCCCGGCACGATTGCGCTGTTTGGCTGCTTCCTGATTATGATCATCATTCTGGCAGTGCTGGCGCTCATTGTTGTCAAGGCATTGGCAGAAAGTCCGTGGGGGGTATTTACCGTCTGTTCTACTGTGCCGATTGCCCTGTTTATGGGCATCTATATGCGCTTTCTACGCCCAGGACGGGTGGGAGAAGTGTCGGTTATCGGTATTGTGCTGTTGGTGGCCGCCATCTGGTTTGGCGGGGTGATTGCCCACGATCCCTATTGGGGACCCGCGTTGACGTTTAAAGACACCACCATCACCTTTGCGTTGATTGGATATGCCTTTGTCTCAGCGCTGTTGCCGGTCTGGTTGATTCTCGCTCCGCGTGACTATCTGGCGACGTTCCTGAAAATCGGCGTCATTGTCGGGCTGGCGCTGGGTATTGTCATCCTGAACCCGGAACTGAAAATGCCTGCGATCACGCAGTACATTGACGGTACCGGTCCGCTGTGGAAAGGGGCACTTTTCCCGTTCCTGTTTATCACTATCGCTTGTGGTGCGGTATCCGGCTTCCACGCGCTGATTGCTTCCGGCACTACGCCGAAATTACTGGCAAACGAAACCGATGCACGTTTTATCGGTTACGGCGCAATGCTGATGGAGTCTTTTGTGGCAGTAATGGCGCTGGTAGCGGCATCCATTATTGAACCGGGGCTCTACTTCGCAATGAACACGCCGCCTGCTGGTCTGGGCATTACTATGCCAAACCTGCATGAGCTGGGTGGCGAAAATGCGCCGATGATCCTCGCGCAGTTGAAAGACGTCTCTGCCCATGCGGCAGCAACGGTAAGTTCATGGGGCTTCGTGATTTCGCCGGAGCAGATTTTGCAAACGGCGAAAGATATCGGCGAGCCGTCGGTGCTCAACCGTGCCGGTGGTGCACCGACGCTGGCGGTGGGTATCGCCCATGTGTTCCATAAAATCATCCCGATGGCGGATATGGGGTTCTGGTACCACTTCGGCATCCTGTTTGAAGCACTGTTCATCCTTACCGCGCTGGATGCCGGTACGCGTGCGGGTCGCTTTATGTTGCAGGATCTGCTGGGTAACTTTGTGCCGTTCCTGAAGAAAACCGACTCGCTGATCGCAGGTATAATTGGTACTGCGGGCTGTGTCGGCCTGTGGGGCTATCTGCTCTATCAGGGCGTGGTCGATCCGCTGGGCGGCGTGAAGAGCCTGTGGCCGCTGTTTGGTATTTCCAACCAGATGCTGGCTGCCGTTGCGCTGGTGCTGGGGACAGTGATTCTGGTAAAAATGCAGCGCGCCAAATACATTTGGGTAACTGTCGTTCCCGCGCTGTGGCTGCTGCTCTGCACAACCTGGGCGCTGGGCTTGAAACTGTTTAGCAGCAACCCGCAACTGGAAGGTTTCCTCTTTATGGCGAAGCAATATAAAGAGAAAATTGCGGCCAATGGCGGTGAGCTGACCGCACAACAGATTGCGAATATGAATCATATCGTGGTGAACAACTACACCAACGCAGGTTTAAGTATTCTGTTCCTGGTGGTGGTTTACAGCATCATTTTCTATGGCATCAAAACCTGGCTGAAGGTGCGTAACAATACTGTGCGCACCGATAAAGAGACGCCGTATGTGCCGGTGCCGGAAGGTGGCGTTAAGACTTCACACCATTAATTCACCCTGCCAATTCACCCTCTCCCTTTGGGAGAGGGTTGGATGAGGGGCGATATTCTTATCAGGATGGGTTATGTTTGGTAACTTAGGCCAGGCTAAAAAGTATCTCGGTCAGGCGGCAAAAATGCTGATTGGTATTCCGGACTATGACAACTATGTTGAGCATATGAAAACTAACCATCCGGACAAGCCGTACATGACCTATGAAGAGTTTTTCCGCGAGCGCCAGCAGGCGCGTTACGGCGGCGACGGCAAAGGCGGAGTCCGCTGTTGCTAAAGGAGAATGTATGACCCCTATAGCAGTTACCCTGTTAACCGGCTTCCTCGGCGCAGGCAAAACCACTCTGTTGCGCCATATCCTCAATGAACAACACGGCTACAAGATCGCTGTTATTGAAAACGAATTCGGCGAAGTTTCCGTCGACGATCAGCTTATTGGCGATCGCGCCACACAAATTAAAACCCTGACTAATGGTTGCATCTGCTGTAGCCGCTCGAACGAATTAGAAGATGCGCTACTGGATCTGCTCGACAGCCTCGATCGCGGCGAAATTGAGTTTGACCGGTTGGTAATTGAATGCACCGGCATGGCGGATCCCGGACCGATTATTCAAACCTTTTTCTCTCATGAACTTCTCTGCCAGCGTTATTTGCTGGATGGCGTGATAGCGTTAGTCGACGCCGTTCATGCCGATGAGCAGATGAATCAATTTATGCTGGCGCAATCGCAAGTAGGTTATGCAGATCGCATTCTGCTGACCAAAACTGATGTGGCGGGCGACAGTGAAAAACTGCGCGAACGTTTGCGGCGTATTAATGCCCGTGCACCTACCTACACCGTCACGCACGGCGATATCGATCTGGCGCAGTTATTTAATACCAACGGTTTTATGCTCGAAGAAAATGTTGTGGCGGCAAAACCACGTTTCCACTTTATGGCCGATAAGCAAAACGACATCACTTCAATTGTGGTGGAACTGGACTACCCGGTAGATATTAGTGAAGTTTCGCGAGTGATGGAAAACCTGCTGCTAAGTTTTGCTGAAAAGCTCCTGCGTTACAAAGGGATGCTGTGGATTGATGGTGAGCCCAACCGCCTGTTATTCCAGGGAGTACAGCGCCTGTACAGCGCCGACTGGGATCGTCCCTGGGGCGATGAAACACCCCATAGCACACTGGTTTTTATCGGCGTGCAACTCCCTGAAGAAGAGATCAGGGCGGCGTTTGCACAGCTACGTAAATAGCGGCGAGACTTTTCCCTCTCGCCGCCGGGGAGAGGGAATGTGTGAGGAGAGAACTACTGACGAACCACCACCAGCTTCTGGTTCACAAACTCTTTAATGCCTAAATCAGAGAGCTCACGCCCAAAGCCTGAACGTTTAACCCCACCAAACGGCAGTTCCGGTGAAGTATCAGTCAACCAGTTGATCCACACCATACCGGTCTCAATACGCGAAGCCATGCTTTTTGCACGCGCAATGTTGCGGCTAAAAATTGCCCCGCCAAGGCCAAAGTGTGAATCATTTGCCAGGCGGACAGCCTCCTCATCATTACTTACGACATAAACTTGCGCCACTGGGCCAAAGAACTCTTCAAAATAAGCCGGATTATCGCGCGTAATCTGGGTCAGAATCGTCGGCTCAAAAAAGTTGCCTTCGCCCGCTACAGGTTTACCGCCAAAATGCAGTTTCGCCCCATTCTTCACCGCGTCGTTGACCTGTTTGGTCAGGGTTTCCAGCGCATCTTTTGAAGAGAGCGGGCCGAGAGTGGTGCTTTCATCCAGTGGGTCGCCTGTTTTGACCTGGCGGAATGCTTCGGTGAATTTATGCAGGAACTTATCGGCCACATCCTGATGGACAATAAAGCGTTTCGCTGCGGTACAGACCTGGCCCGCATTATTCAAACGCGCCTGCACGCCGGTTTGCACCGCTTTTTCCAGATCGCAATCATCCAGGACGATAAACACATCATTGCCGCCCAGCTCCAGCGTCGCTTTCTTAATATGCTTCGCCGCCTGCGCCGCCACGACGCTACCTGCTTTTTCTGAACCCGTCAGTGCTGCGCCTTGCACCCGCGGGTCGGCAATAATCGCCGCCACCTGATCCTGAGAGATAAACAGGTTGGTCCATGCTCCGTCCGGTGCTCCCGCTTCGCGAACCAGATGGGCAAAACTTTCGGCGCACTGCGGCACAATGCTGGCGTGTTTGGCAATGACCGGGTTACCAGCCGCCAGGTTGGGGGCCAGCACTCGCATCAATTGGTAGTAAGGGAAGTTCCATGGCTCCACAGCCATAATCACACCGATGGGGTGATGCTCAACCCATGCCTCGCCCAGTTCGGATTGATACTTCACTGGCGCCAGAAATGTTTTGGCATTATCTGCATAGTAGCGAGCAATCTGCGCGCAGAGTTTTACTTCACCACGGCTTTGCTCAATCAGTTTACCCATTTCACGAGAGGCAATCTTCGCCAACTCTTGCTGGTTACTGTCTAATAGATCGGCCAGTTTATGCAGCACCGACAACCGCTGTTCAATATTATTGCCCTTCGACCAGGAGGAGTGATAAAGCGCATCCGCCTGCTTTAGCGCCGCTTCGACCTCAGCATCGTTATGGTTGGGGTACTCTTTAATGAGCTGATTATTGAAAGGATTCACTGTCTGGTAAGACATACTTTGTCTCCTTAATTTACCGCTTAGGGTATTAAGGGTAGTAAAGATAATGGTTTCTGAAAGTAATAGGGGTACAGGTGGCTAGATTTTAACCGTTTCGGATTACGCTATGCTGTTAAGTGATAACACCACAGGAGGAAGCATGGCGATTCGCGGTATCGATCATATAGGTATTACGGTTCCAGACATTGAAGAAGCTACCCGTTTTCTTAGTGCGGCACTGGGTGCAGAAGTGATTTATACGTCAGTCTCCCCACACGATAAAGATTTAGATAACAAAGCGCAGCAGGAGACAATGCGGCTGGTTACTGGCACGGTGATCAAAGCGGTAAGGATGTTGAAATTGCATCATGGCCCCGGTATTGAACTGTTTGAAATGCACGGCCCTTCTCAGCGTGAACCGCTACGGGCAAGTGATTTTGGCTTACAACATTTTGCTGTGTATACAGAAGATATTGATGCGGCGCTGCAACGTTTTGCGGATGCAGGCGGAAAGATTTTTACCGCGCCGCAGCCGCTGGGTTTTTCTACCGAGAAGGGCGAAGGCAACTGCTTTTGCTACGCCCATACTCCATGGGGCAGCATTGTCGAGTTTATAACCCTGCCCTCGCCGCTCCCCTATGAACGCCAGACAACACTGCGCCGCTGGAAGCCGTAGTGGGTTTCAGCCCCGGCGCCAGGTTAGCGCCCAGTCCCCAGAAACCGCCTTTTACCTGCGGGCATAAGCCGCCGCGCTACTTTCAATCGCCCGCACAACCTGCTTTTTTAGCGTATCCATCCCTTCATTTTCTGCCGAATACAGATCCCAACAAACCAGGGCCTTATCTGGAATAGAGTTGGTGACCCCGGCATCACACAGGAAGCGCGTCGTTTTGGCGCTCCAGGTAAGCGAAGGAGTAAGGTGGATGCCGTTAACCGTCTGCACTGCATGAGCCGCTGCATCCAGTGCGTTGACACCCAGATGGGGGCGAGCAGCATGGTAATGGCTTCATCGGGCAGACCAAAAAGCCCCATCAGCGGCGCAAGAATATGGCCAATAATCTGCATGATGCCGGGTAAATTGAGCATTTCGGCAATTACATAAGCCATTGTTTGCAACTAAAAGGGGGACATGGTTGGACGATATTCTATTCCAGCGCCGTGAACCCAGGTGGCGTCATAGTTAGGTCTTCTCTTCATCTGGGAGAATAAAACTGAACCAATCCACTTGGGTTTCTTTTCCATAGAACGGATATATTTCGGAGCGCGTGATAACATCATTAATTTAATACAAACCCCTTCTCTTTTTTGCAGTTCCAGATCCCAAAAAACACCAGGCCCGGTCAAATTTAACGTATCATCTTGACGATATTGAGGCTTTGATCTTTTATCATCCCACAGTAACGAAATGCCGTCAGTAATTTCATTTGCTGTCACTAGCCCCTGTGCTATTTTTTGCAAAATTTCTTTCGATAAATCAGATTGTGGTAAAGAAGCAAGCATACAGTTCGTCAAAACTTTTCGCTTATCATAGCCAATAAAATAGCCAAAAGGCATTTCAAGCTCGCCCACATTCTCTAACGACAAACAGACAGTATCGACATCTAAATAACAGCCACCCTTTAAATACATTAAAACGGCGCGGGTGATATCACTGGCCGCAGCATAATTTTTATAGCTACCGTTAGTCTCCCGATAAAAAATAGAATGCAAAAAAGTAGCTGTGTTAACGTTATGGGCTGCTGCGTCTTTATTTTCTCCGTTTTTTATCAACGAATTAACAAAAGGTGTCGATTCCAGCTCTGCATAGAGTTTGTGAGGATCCTGAATATGGATTAAATCACCATATTTTCTGGCAAGAAAACGAAACGATCCTTTATCCCCTTTTTCTAACTTAACATTATGCACGTCGCTGCCTATATTACACATATCTTCCAGAGTCGCCAGTATCGACATAGGTCGAGTGGTCCAGACATTAATATTAAAACTCTTAGCATTCATTGCCATTAACAATATATTAGCCAAATCATTTTGTGATATTTTATCGCCCTCCCAGACATAGTGTAATTCGGCGGGAACTCCATTAGGGAGGGTCTTTGCACAAGAGGGGATTTTATTGCTACTGGCTGTAGTAATGACAGATTCAGCGAAAGACCCCAGGGGGTTATTTATAGTCGACCCGTCTTTCTTTGTCGAAAACGCATTAGGCACACCGGTCACTTTATCTAATGCCTGCAGGCAAGCCGAAGAATTATCCGAAGTGGAACTTTTCCCTGTAGAAAAAGAACAACACTGAATATTGTTGATATCGTTTCTTTTAATTGAGCTTAACATAATATTCTCAGCAAAGTTAAAACCAGTATGATACGTTTGGCTTAATATAAAAATATCATTAATCGTTTGACCTGTGATGGTGCTACGGCCAGGCTTGCGTTGTGTGAGACGGCACACAAACTTTGCCTCTTCCCCTCGTCTCGCTCTATGCTTAAGTGATGGAAAAGTTAGCTGAACTCAAACGCGCTAAGCGACTGGCGCTCTCGCTGCTGCTGGTTGCCGCGGCGACATTTGTCACCACGTTGTTCCTGCCACCAAACTTTTGGGTGAGCGGGGTGAAGGCTATTGCCGAAGCCGCAATGGTCGGCGCGCTGGCAGACTGGTTCGCGGTAGTCGCCCTGTTTCACCGAATACCGATCCCCATTATTTCCCGCCATACGGCGATTATTCCTCGAAACAAAGACCGAATCGGCGACAATCTCGGCCTGTTTGTGCAAGAGAAATTTCTTGATACCCAATCGTTGGTCGATTTGATCCAGCGCCATCAGCCAGCACAGATGATCGGCGTCTGGTTCAGTAAACCGGAAAACGCCCAGCGCGTGGGCATGCATCTATTGCAGGTGATGAGTGGCTTTCTGGAGATGACTGATGATACCCGTATCCAGCATCTGCTACGCCGCGCAGTACATAAGGCTATCGATAAAGTCGATCTGACCGAAACCAGCGCGTTAATGCTGGAGAGTCTGACTAAAAATAATCGCCACCAAAAGTTACTGGATTCGCTAATAGGTCAGTTGATTACCCTGCTGCAACGGGAAACCACCCGAACGTTTATTGCCCAGCAAGTCGTACACTGGCTGGAAACCGATCACCCCTTAAAAGCGAAGCTACTGCCGAAAGAGTGGCTGGGAGAACAGAGTGCGGAACTGGTTTCCGATGCAGTCAATTCTCTGCTGGATGATATTAATTACGATCGTACGCATCAGATTCGCCGGGCATTCGATCGCGCCACATTAAAACTGATCGCCAATCTGAAAAGCGATCCAGAGATGGCTGAACGCGCAGAGAATATTAAAAGTTACCTGAAGAATGATGAAGCATTTAACCGCTACCTGGGAGAAATGTGGGCGGATCTGCGCAACTGGATTAAGACCGATATTCAGACCGATGACTCGCGGATGAAAAAACGTATTGCTGATGCAGGCCTGTGGTTTGGCGAAACCCTGCTCACAGATGGCGCACTGCGCACCTCATTAAATGAGCATCTGGAGCAGGCCGCTTACCGCGTCGCGCCGGATTTTGCCGCCTTCCTGACACGGCATATCAGCGACACGGTAAAAAGCTGGGATGCGCGAGATATGTCACGCCAGGTGGAGCTAAATATTGGTAAGGATCTGCAATTTATCCGCATTAATGGCACGCTGGTTGGCGGTTCCATCGGACTGATTCTTTATCTGTTATCACAACTACCCGCGCTGCTGCCCTTTACTCTGCACTGAATGACCGCTTACTCCTCAATCACAAAACGCGTTGCCGCAAAACGATTGAGGATCAAATGTACAAGATAGATCATGGTTAGCGTCGCCAGCAGCGCCACGGTGACCGACACAATCCGATAAAGATCGCTAAACACCAGGTCGGTATCTGGATGTAAATTCTGTCCAAACATAATGCCGATAGTCATAACGCTGGAAAACCCTACGCCTGCGCCAACTTTTTCCATCACATGCAGGCGCGCGCTAAAGGCCAGACCGAGGCCAATCAGCGGCATCATTAACAACATATGACTGCTGTGGTTATAGAGAATAAGCTGTACCAGCAGAATATAGAGACAGGCAATAATGACCCCGACTACGCGCCATAATGAGCTAAGTACCGCGCCGCGATAGTGCATTGGAAAGAGGATCAAGATGCCCGCCATTAGCGCGGAGAGTGAATCGCTAAGGTCGCTAAACTGGAACACCGCAAAGATAGCGGTTGCTACTGTACCGGAGAGCAGTGATTCGTGGCGCACACGGGCAGCATTTTTCTCAATTAACGGCGGGCGAGTGCGCGGCTCGACATCCGGGATCAGGTAGTTCATCAACGCGCTCAGTGCCACAGCCATCACGCTGGCTTCAATATTTGAAAACAATAAGGTATGCCAGTCACTGGAGGGATAGCTCATAAAGTTGAGCATCGTGCTCTGGCATACCACACCCGCTGAGCCAAACAGAAAAAGCGCGCCTTTGCTCATAAAACGAAAGCGCATGACATATAAGCCAAACACCACCAGTGTCATAATTACTGGCCAGCGCGATAAGTAGCCGATAATAAACACCATTTCGACGCAGTTGATAACGGCACTGAAAATAAACTGCTTTGCGACATGGCGATTAAACACCGGCACCAACGACAGCAGCATCACCGGATAGACAACATAAAACACCCCGTATTGGGTGTTATAAAAGCTTGATATGCTCAGCGCAATCATCCCAGCGAAGACGATGCGTAACGTCTGGCGGAAATCATTCGCCGTATAAACGATATTGTCGTGGGGGGTAAAAACGCGCGCCAGGGTGTTAATAGACATAGTGCAGCAGGCTCACCAGGTGAATTTGCAGGCCGGAGAAGAAGCGGGCGAACACCCCTTCGCTGTTATAAAGTTGTACCGTGGCGCGTGCTCCGGTAGGCAGCTGCTTCGGTAGCGGTTCTTCCAACACCACATGGATACGCATCCGCTGCGCATCGCGTACCCAGCGATTAGATGTTTCAGGTTCCGACAACTCACCATTCACCGCTTCCTGCCCGGCGAGAACACCCGCATCACTGCTGGTGACATGGGCACGAAATACCTGCCCCGGCAGTGCATCGAACACCACTGCTGCATCGGTACCTGCATGAGTATGGCGCAGGCTTTTCTCACGAAAATCCGCCACAATATCGGTTCTATCATGTACCAGCGCCAGCGCCGCGCTACCTGCTAATGCATAAAAACCGGGGCTAAGCTGCAAGTTACTCACCGTACCATCCATTTCCGCCCGTACCTGCGTCCAACCCAGATTTAGCTGCGCCTGTTGCAGCGCATTGCGATATTTTTGCAGCGTAACGTTATGAACATCATCTTGTTCGCCACGTTCGATAGTCAGTTCATGGATATTGGCGGTGAGATTATTTACCGTCTGTACGCTGCTCTGCCACGTTGTACGTACTTTATCCAGTTGCTCTTGCGAGACGTTTTGCAACGCACTCAGACGTTGATAACGTTCAAAAGTGACCCGATCATTTTGCGCGGTAAGTTGAGCGGTTTTCAGGCTCGCCTGCGCTGCGGCGATTTGCGCATCCAGTTGTTGGTTGCTTAACTGCGCCTGCTTGAGAGCAATTTCCCCCGCTTCGACCAGATTTTCAAACGGCGTAGGATCTAACTCAAACAGTAAATCCCCTTTTTTAACCTGGCTATTGTTCTGTACATGGACCTGAGAGACATAGCCAGCAACGCGGGCAGAAACGGGGGTGACTACGCGCATCACTGTTGAGTCTGGCGTCAATGGGATCCAAATATCGGCAACGATAAAATAGACAAACATCAGCAGGAAAGAGGCAATACTCACCCTTACCCAGCGGGCAAATTTCTGTTCTGGCGTCATCATTTTCTTATTCGGTTTTATTGTCGTTATCGCGCATTACACGCAAATTACAGGCGATTTGATTAAGGGTGGTGCTGAATATTTGCAGGTCCGCTGCCGGAATATTGGCTGCCGCATGCATCTGACAGGATTCGATCACTTGGGTGATCTTCTTCAACATCCGTTGGCCTTCCGTGGTGAGGGTTAACAGGCGAATACGCTTGTCGTATGGCGATGTCATACGCGCAATCAAACCCTGTTTTTCCAGTTGTGTGAGGGTACGCATTAGCGGTGGTAATTCAATTCCCTGGACTTCTGCCAGTTCGCTAACCGATACGTTATCCCCCAACTGGCGCAACTGCATCAACACTGTCCAGCTCGATTGAGTGATTCCTGTATCGCCAAGCGCACTGTCGATAGTCGCCCGCCAAAGGCGTACTACCATTGCCATTCGCATCCCCAACGGTCTGCGAGCAAACAGTTCATCTTCGGTCATTCAACCCCCTCATTCCACAGGCGGGGTACAGTAATAGTTATCAGGGTAAGTATCAAGAAACGGAAGTGTAAAGAGCATGGAATGTGAAAGCAGAGCGGCTGGGGTTTTAGCGCTAAAAGTGATGGACACCCTGTTTCTCAAAATAACAATATTTGGGAACCAGAGTGTCCAACAGAGGCCGATGTGTTGAGCAAATTTAAGGCGCTTCTTTCACTACCGTCACCAGCTCCGGCAGATCCCATGCCCCACCAGCACGAATATAGCGACACATCCCCGTTGTGGATTCACTGCTTTTACGAAAGGTTTCACCATCCCATACCCACTCCGCCAACGCCCAGCAATCGCCGATGCCACGGCCACGCTGGCTCAGCGTGATAACGCCATCGCTGTAATCAGAAGCAGAGTTAGTAATAAATTGCGGCTTACCCTTTAATTTTTTATCAATTATCCAGTAACCATAACCTTCGTTATATGCGCCACGCCAACATAGGGTGGAGATTAACGCATAATTATTATTTAGCGGTGACAGGGTTATATCATTATCACCCTCATCTGATACTTCTGGCGGTGAAGATAAACGTTCGCATTCGGTTCCACTGCTAAGCGCTGCCAGCAGCCGTGGTGTCAGAGCCGTGACCTCTTGCCCGCGCAATGTGCGCTCTTCACCCTCGTCGACTTTTGCCGCCTGAATCATTGGCGCAGCGATGGCGGCCCTTACTGAATCTTCTGCTTTGTCACCTTTTTTGATTAGCGCCCCAGGAGTGCTAACGCGCCCCTGCGCATCATCAAACTTTACTAAAACCGCATAGGCACCATCAGTAGAGAGCACAAAAGGTTTTGCGCCACCGTTAAACTCCACGCGACCACGGCCTTTCACTGCTTCAATCAAGCGTGTAGCCTGATCATTGGTTAAACGCCAGCTACCGTCATCTTCACCAGTGACTTCCCCCTGCGATTGGCCATCGATCAAGAGGGTCAGACTCCCCTGAACCGCAGCGTCGTCACTCTCTATATCTGCCAGCATCACGTCTACCGTTACCGGTGTATCCGGCCCGGCAGTTCGGGTTATCAACACCGAACCACTAGCCTCCTCCTCGGTGCTGTAACCCGCAGCCCGGCAGGTTAACGTGTTGTCACATACCACTTCCCAATCTTTATAATCAAAAGCAATGCTATTTTGCTCCGCCAGCGCGGAAAAACTTAGCGCCGCTGCTATCACCAGCGCCGCACTGATACTGCTGTTCATCTGAATGCTCCGTAATGCGAACAGTATAAAAAGAGATGCATTAGGGGAAAATAATTAGTGGGTGAAATAGCATTGATAACCCTCTCCCATAAAGGAGAGGGCGCAAAGAGATCACTTCAGGTTCAGTTCACCGAATGATTGCACGACGCGGGAAACGATGCCGTAATCAATCGCTTCTTTGGTATTCATCCAGTAATTGCGGTCAGTATCCTGTTTCACTTTCTCTACGGGTTGCCCGGTAGCATCGGCAATCAGCCGATTAACACGCTCCAGAGTACGGATAATCTCTTTCGCTTCAATTTCTATATCACTCGCCTGGCCGCGTACCCCACCCAATGGTTGGTGGATCATAAAACGGGTGTTTGGCAGTGCGTAGCGATGTTCCTTTTTCGCCGCCAGTAAAATAGTAATCCCGGCGCTTGCCACCCAACCAGTACCAATAATATGTACTTCCGGCGTAATGAATTTAATCATATCGTGGATAGTATCTGCTGCTTCAACATGTCCGCCCTGGCTGTTGAGATAGATCTTGATTGGATCATCGCTGATGCCTTGCAGCAGCAACAGTTGGGTGACTACTTTTTCTGTAAGCGCTTGATTAATCTCACCGGAGATAATAATAGAGCGAGAATCCAGCAGTTTTTGTTGCATCAACTGCGTTACATTGCCTGGTTCATGCTCTTTTTTCTCGTCATCATCTTTGCTGGTAATAAAATGCATCTACTTTTCTCCCCTTTAGGTTATGGGACTAAGGATAGCCCAATGCAGAGAGCGCGGAAATAACAAGATGTTACTGCTATCTTCCTAAAGACAAAAAAGCCCGTAAAATCACCGAATCATCCTGGCTACTTCAGCGATGGAGTAACAAATATTTATTTCAATCACGCCTATTGATCTAAAAAATCGTGGATCTTTTGCGCAATCATTTTATTGATCTGACAGACTCTGGCTTCTGTCACGCCTTGTATCAATGCAATCTGTTTAAGACTCATTTCATGTTGATGATAAAAAGTTAAAATTCTCCGCTCGCGTGGATCGAGGCTGGCAATTGCGTTACATAGCATACGCCTTGAGAGCATCTCCTCTTCCAGCGAACGGCTTTCCAGCGCGCTAATATGAACATCATTTGACAAAAGGCAGTCGAGACTTTCCAGTGTACTGGCTCCGTCAAGTTGCAAATACTCTTGATACTCTTCAAATGTAATGGCCAGGCGAAGTCTGAGTTCCTCAAAGCGCGGGACATGACCCACTTCACGCACCATCTCACGAATAGCATCGTTAAATTTGTGTACTTTTTGCCGTAAGCGACGTGGACGCCAGTCCTGGTGACGAAGCTCATCGAGTACCGCCCCTCGTACGCGTTGGGTGGCATAAGAGGCAAATGCCTGATCAGGATGACCATAACGACGTAAAGCTGCAAGCAACCCCATCAACGCAATCTGCGTCATATCATCTTCACCTACCACGCAGTTAGCTTGTGCAATTTGTTGCTTCACCACCTTTAATACCAGAGGCATAAAGGATTTTATATAACGCGTTTCATCGCCGGGCGTTAAAATTTCCGTGGCTAAACAATCCATCTTAACCTTTATAAAATTGATGATTATTACCAGCGAACTGCACGCCCTGTGTAGCGAGCTGGCACCCACCGTTAAAAAAATCAGTAAAATGATAAAAACAGAATAAATATTTGTTTCGACCTTGTTATCCCCACAAAAACAAAATCTCCTGATAGACAATGCCCATGTATAAACGTTATTTCCTGTCATTGAAGCGGCACAGAGTAAGATAAAGTTAAACGGAATCTGCGTTTTTTATTTAAAAAAATGAAAACATCACAAATATTGACGCTTTTGACGCAATAGATTGAACAAACAACCATTACAAACGCACACAAAATTACTATATAATGACCAGTATCCAGGAATATCTTTATGAAGCTACCATAGTCAGGGTAGACCGCAGCCGCGATAGCGGCATTGTGAATTATACATTCGCCTGTTGGTAATCATATCGTATTAAGATACAAAGCATATCCGTGGGTATAGCATCAGGAATTACGGTGTAAGTTTTTTCAACGTAAAAATACTTAATTTATTATTTGCTTGCAAAAGTGGTCTTTATTCCCTCGATTAAGATTAATAATTCATTGCAACCGAATGATCCAGAACCATTAAACAGTTATGAATAAATGTTATTGTGCAATTAACAACTGGCTAATAGATCAATCTTCAGGCTCGATACTTCATCTCATCACTGGAGAACGTAAACGCCTTGGAGTGTATCAGCTCAGGCTGCTGGAAGTTTTGCAACAGAACGCTGGCAAAATTTTCACCCGCGAGGAGCTGACAAATCTGGTCTGGGAACGAAGAGTGATCGGCAACAATAGTCTGCCGAACGCTATCCATACCCTGCGTGCTGCTCTGGAAGATGATGGGAAGCAACAGCGTATTATTCGTACCATACCTAAGCGCGGCTATGTGCTGGAGCCCGAGTTTTGCCAGATTATAGAAAAAGACAATAAAGAAGTTCATTCTTCTGAAGAAGAGCTGACTCAAGCAGGAAAAACAACCTCTTCGCAAGACTCTGTTGATGGCCTGCAGGCAGTACAAGAGCAGCGTGCTTTCCAATTAAATCGTGCCGACTCAGTGCCTTCCACACTGCCAGCGTTACCACAGTACGAAAAACGGTTTTTTGCTTCCGCTATCGGTTTCTGCTGGAAAATGCCCCTTATCATTTTATTATTTGTAGTGGCTACTATCGCAAGCAGCTTTGCCTTTGTGAAACAAAATCCTTTACCTGAACCTTATGAAGTGGCGGAAAAGGTTTACAGCAATGTGCGGATTTATGTTGTGCCTATGCCCAGCAGTAATTTGCAGGGTCAATTGACGACGTATAACCGGTTAAAAGATACCTTTTCCGTTCTCAATCAAGAGCTCAAATCTAAATCTGTAAATATGAGCGTCTACTACAGAAATGCAAATCAGACGCTGAATTACACTTTGCGTTTGCATAATTCTTGCGATCAAGAAGTACTGGCAATGCAAATCTATAACTGGCGTTCGAATACTACTTTGCTTAACAATTTGATTCTTAGTGAATCTCGAAGGAAATTAAATGAAATTGCTTCCTGTTAACCGAACCATCCAATTTATATTATTACTGCTGTTGCTCATCATTATTGCCACTCCAGCTATTGTTATGCTGCGGCCGACTCAGGCAGCATTAGAACAAACGGGTGAAACTCGATTTCAGTTCGGCTTCTACGACCTGAAGCTACAACAAAAAGAGCTGTACAATTCACGGATGTCCACCAAGGATAACAAGACTATCATGAGTGACATTTCCGGCACCGAAGCAGAAGGAACTGACCTCGTGTTAAAAGGAAAATTTGTCCAGACTAACCGGGAAGGAGAAATGAACTACTTTTCCTATAAGCCAACCTGGTTTGTACATTCCAAAGAGAGCCAAATGCTTGATAGCAACATCGATCTACTGGCGAACGCGGAACTCTGGATGCAGCAATTTTCGCTGGATAATGTCCCGCTGGTCAGTATGCAAAACGGGATGATTTTTATTTACCCACTCAATAAATAGTCCAGGCCTAACGGCATAAGCGTAGTTTCATATGCGTGAATGCCTTTGCCTGCTGGCTACATATGTATAATATTTATAGAGCAGGACTATTATAATCAACTCCAGAACAAAGTCATGCAAATATATGGCATTAAAATATTAAACCTTTAAAAACATGCAGATACGTTATGAAAAATAAAAACAATCGCCAACTATAATCTTTTTATAATAACCAACAACTATTTCAAAATAATATTTCCGCACCGCAACACAGTAGCGATCCTCTCTGACTACCATTCATAAGAACCCTTTAACACAACCTCCATTGGCAGCATAAATTATTCTGATTTTTATTTTACTCCATAATATATTAATCCATACTGGACGCAGTCGCTTTCACATAACATGAAAATCAGGCAAAACACTGATGAATATCGATCTATCCAAATTGACAACTGAAGGGCGTAACAGCGCCAGCGCAGAAATTGACATGCTCTCGACAGAAGAGGTGCTGCGCGTTATTAACCGCGAGGATCAAAAAGTCGCCCTTGCCGTAGAGAAGGTGATCCCGGCAATCACGCAAGCCGTTGATGCTATCGTTATGGCTTTTCAAAAAGGCGGACGTTTAATCTACTGCGGCGCAGGAACCTCTGGTCGTCTGGGGATTCTGGATGCCAGTGAATGCCCTCCCACTTATGGCACCCCCCATGAGCAAGTTGTCGGTCTTATTGCGGGGGGTCATCGCGCTATTTTGCAGGCGGTAGAAAATGCTGAAGATAGTCTGACGCTGGGGGTAGACGATCTGCGCAACCTCAATTTTAATGCCAACGATGTGCTGGTGGGTATTGCGGCCAGTGGACGCACACCTTACGTTATTGCGGCGATGCATTATGCGAAAAGCCTCCATGCCACTACCGTGGCGCTCACCTGCAACGAAGGTAGCGAAATGACCCGCATTGCCGATATCGCTATTGTTCCGGTACCAGGAGCAGAAGTGATCACCGGTTCGTCACGCATGAAAGCGGGCACCGCGCAGAAGCTGGTGCTGAATATGCTGACCACCGGCGCCATGATCCGCAGTGGTAAAGTTTATGGCAACTTGATGGTAGATGTTGCGGCCACCAACCAGAAGCTGGTGCAGCGGCAGATCAATATCGTGATGGAAGCGACGGGCTGCGATCGGCTAACTGCGACAGAAGCACTGCAAGCCTGCAAGAACCACTGCAAAACAGCCATCGTGATGGTGCTGGGTCAGCTCAGCGCGGAACAGGCGGCAAAACTGTTACAAGATAACGGCGGCTTTATTCGCCAGGCGCTGGCACAGGCTGTCATGCGTTGATACCAACACCCGGCGCGCAAGCCGGGTGTTGGATGCGATCAGAAGGACCAGGAGAGGCTGCCAACAATACTGCGCTCGGCGCCAAAGTAGCAGTATGAAAGTGAGTTACAGGCGGCGATATAACGTTTATCCGTCAGGTTATTGACGTTAAGTTGCGCATGTAAGCCATTGACACCCAATTGGCTCAGATCATAACCCAGCGCCAGATCCACAAGCGTATAAGTGGGCAGTGTGTAGGTGTTTTGCCGATCGCTGGTGATGCCATTGACATAACGCACGCCGGAACCGACAGTCAGGCCATTTAGCGGCCCCTGTTTCAGATCGTAACTTAGCCAGGCGCTGGCCTGATTACGCGGTGCGTAGACTGCGCGCTTCCCCTGCTCTTCCGCACTGCTCTTCTTATAGCGGATATCCGTATAGGTATATGCAGCCTGGAGACGCAGGTTGTCCGTTAACTGCCCTACCGCTTCCAGCTCCACCCCCTCCGATTCTATTTCGCCAATCGAGCGATAAGGATCGGTAGGCTCCACTTTCGTGGCAATGTTTTGTTGGTTAATACGGAACAACGAAGCGCTATACATCATCTGCGCCCCCTCCGGCTCAAACTTCAGACCGGTTTCCCACTGTTTGCCTTTCATCGGGGCCAAAATCTGGCCGTACTCATCGGTAAAGCTGGTCGGCGTAAAGGCGGTGGAGTAACTGACATAAGGAGCAAAACCACTATCAAACAGATAGAGCAGCGCGGCACGGTAACTGTTATGGCCTTTATCCAGCGTATCACTGGTATCATTTATCTTATTGACGTTGGTGATCTTCACCTGATCGTGACGACCGCCCAGCGTCAAACGCCAGCGATCTAAAGACATCTGATCCTGTAGATAAACCCCGGTCTGCTCCAGTTTATGCTTTTCACGGCTGTAAACGGAGATAGAAAGCGGGTCAGCTCCGTAGACCGGATGAAAGGCATCAATCGCCGGGAAACTACCATAGGAAGCTGTCACGTTATTGCTACGGCGCTGATAATCAACGCCAAATAACAAGCGGTGATTGACCACGCCGGTATCGAGACTACCGTCTAGCTGGTTATCAAGGGTGATTGCCGAAAGCGACTCATCCGATCCCGAATAGCCACGGTTCAGTTCACTATCATTTAGCCAGCCCGCAGCGTACACCTGGTTAAGATCGACTTTTGTGCGCAGGTAACGCAACTTCTGACGAACCGACCAGCCACTCTCAAAAGCGTGTTCAAAGTTATAGCCCACCATATTTTCACGGCGGTCATATTTATCGTAATCATCTTCACCCTCAAAGAAGGTGTTAGAGATTTTATGGCCCGCGTGTGAGACGACTGTTCCTTCATAGGGCAAGCCGGAATGGCTGCCGCCTTCAGGATCGCGGTGCAGATAAGCCATTAGCTCCAGGCGTGTCTTTTCGTTAATGCGCCACGTCAGGCTCGGCGCGATGGCGTAACGCTGCTCTTGCAGGCTATCAAACTGCGAGTCCGCATAGCGCGTCATACCCGTCAGACGCACCGCGACACGATCGTTATCGTCAACCGGGCCGGTAATATCAAAGGCTGCGCCGCGCTGATTATTATTTCCGGCGAACAGTTTCACCTCACCGCCTGCATCAAATGAGGGTTTGCGGGAGTTAAGCGCCACAATACCCCCCGGCGAGGAGCGGCCGTATAGTACCGAGGCCGGGCCGCGTACAACTTCGACACTATCAAGGAACCAGGGATCGATAACCAGCGAGCTATGGGAATTGGTATCACCCATCATTTTCAGGCCATCAAGGTAGATATTATCCAGACTTCCGTCGGAAAAACCGCGCAACACTATGTAATCAAAGCGATTTGATGCACCAATCTGGTTACTGTACACCCCCGGTGTATAGCTTACCGCCTGGCGTACACTGGTCGCCCCCTGCTCTTCATACTGCTGGCGGGTCACAATGGAAACCGCTTGCGGTGTTTCGATATCCGGTGTTTCCAGTTTGGTGGCGCCGCTCTGTACTTGTGACGTGACAACTACCGTATCACTCGTTGAATTTCCCTCGGCAAGTGCCGATATGTTTATCCCAGCCGTAATGCAGCCAATCATTAACGCCAGTCGCGTTTTTGCGAACATAAAAATCTCCAGAAGCCATTATTATTGTAAATAAGAATTATTACCTTTTTGACTTCAGCAATAGCTATGCGTAATGACATATCACCTATGCGCAGTGACAAAACGTAACGCAAGAAAATCAGGAGAAACGAAGGAGGCCTGGAGCAACACCGTAACGGCGGCGAAAGGCAGTAGAAAAGTTAGTGGCGTGCTGATAACCGGACATCCAGGCAACTTGCTGCACACTATAACCCTGCGCCAGATAACGCCTTGCCAACTCCAGCCGGCTGTCGCGCAGGTAATCGAATACAGACTGTCCGTAGGCCTGGCGAAATTTGGCGCGCAGGCTACTGGAGCTCATTGCCGCCAGTTGCGATAACTGCGCAAGGGTGTATTCCTTCTCCGGCTCCTGCTCAAGCAGGCGGCGCACTGTTTCCAGGCGCTGCTGTTCACCTTTACAAGCGGAGCCAGATTTGTCTGCCCCTGTCATGCGCCAGCAAAGCGCATGGCCAAGCAGCTGCAGCATAACCCCTTCCAGCATAACTTGTCGCGCAGGGCCTGCGGCGCAATCGTGCTGGGTGTAACGCAACGCTGCGAGTAAAAACTCAGGCACGGGCCATAACGACGTCGGAGCGCCCCTCTCTTCCCATTGTTGCAACAGCATATTAATCAGCGGCGACTGCCAGCAGCTGGCGGGATCAACACCCAACGATAAAGTGCGCAGATGGTCGTCTGCCAGGTGGCTGGCGCTCATCACTTGTTGTTCACTAAGGCGCGAGGTAAAAGCCATACCGGAACGGACAATGAACTCTTCACCGTTCAGTCGCAGCAGCACACTCCCTTCCAGTACGACCAACATATAGAGCGGGCAACAGTGCAGGGAGGTCGTTTCATAAGGCTGGAGAATGCGCACATCAGAGCGTGTCAGACTTAAACCTGAAGAGAGCATCATCTCTTCGACATCGCCCTGAAGAACAATGCTTTTTTCTTTATTGCCACAACGGTTAGCGTTCAGCCCCGGAAAACGATAGTCGATGCCGTAGCGCTCGCCAAAACCGATAAAGTCTTCAATAGAAAAGTCTTTTTTCTGCATATCCCGGCTGCCATAGCGATTCAATCGTTCTGCGCCTGTCAACGGGCGCAACGGTGTCCACATTAGCACTGCTGACGGTATGCTATCAATAATAGTGAGAATTATTCTCATATAAACCACAGAGGCAGGAGTGCTTTATTGACTCTTTTTATTCTATTTGCAATAAGTCATATTATTTTCAAATTAAATAGCGTTTCCCTGCATAATACGCGCGTTAAAAAATCCTTTTCTTTTTCATTATTTCTCCATAATGTCAAGTTTTGTAAATTACCATTATTTGTACAAAAAAGACTTACACGAAAAATATAAATTCGTTTAATCTATTCAAAGATGAGAACGATCATTCTCAAAATTAATAAACGAGGGTTCCAACATGCAGCCAAAAATCTCGCAAGAACAGCGCCACCAGCAGCGCAAAAACGAGATTATTGAAAGTGCGCGCAGACGTTTTCGCGCGAGCGGCTTTCACGCCGCCAGCATGTCGCAGATAGCCACGGAAGCCCAACTTAGCGTTGGGCAAATCTATCGTTACTTCGCCAGCAAAGACGCCATAATCGAAGAGATGATCCGCCGTATCATCGACTATCGTATTGCTGAGATGGAAGATAAAACGCAGACTCATCACCTGCCAGAAGTACTGGCCTGGCGGCACACGCTAAGCGAAGATGACGATGCACTAATGCTGGAGATGGCCGCCGAATCGACTCGCAATCCGCAGGTAGCGGCAATGATGGCCGAAGCTGATGCGCGAATGTTTGAAAATGCCTGTAATCATCTGCAAAGCACTCATCCTCACTTAACTCCCAGCCGTGTTCGCTGCTGCGTGGAGTTGATGGCTGTATTAATGGAAGGCACAACGTTTCGCCGCTTAACCCCACAAAAATGCGATCCCGCGCAACTGCAACAGCTTTATCAGGAAATATCCGCGATGCTTTTTAATGATAAATAGAATCTCAGACCAAATTAAATTTTTGTTGGTTTCGCCAGCCGGATAAATAAATAGTTATCCGACCTCACAACATAAAAAATTGTGTAACCGCCTGCGCCTGATGTTGCTCATGAATATCGGGCAGGGCTTGCTTATGCCAGGAAAACCGAAAATGAAGTTGATAAAAACAACCTTGTTGATCGCACTCACCCTTGTTGGTTGCGACAATGCCACTTCGCCGGCTCAACAACAAACCGCGCAGGAAGTGGGGGTGGTCACTTTAAAAGCCCAGCCGCTGACCGTTACCAGCCAGTTAACTGGACGTACCGCAGCCGCGCTATCGGCGGAAGTCCGACCACAGGTTAGCGGCATTATTCAAAAGCGCCTGTTTAATGAAGGCGACACGGTGAAAGCCGGACAAGCGCTCTATCAGATTGATCCCTCCAGCTACCGCGCCGCTTTTGATGAAGCGAACGCGGCACTTAAGCAGGCGCAGTCGTTGGTCGTATCCGATTGCCAGAAAGCCCGTCGCTATGCGCAACTGGTAAAAAATGATGGCGTATCGCGCCAGGATGCAGAAGATGCACAATCCACCTGCGAGCAAGATCGTGCCAGCGTGGCGGCGAAAAAAGCAGCGCTGGAGAGCGCACGCATCAACCTCAACTGGACAACCATTACTGCACCAATAAGCGGACGTATTGGTATCTCTTCCGTCACACCCGGCGCGCTGGTAACCGCAGAGCAAACCACGGCGCTGGCAACAATACGTGGGCTTGACACCATGTACGTCGATCTCACCCGCTCCAGTGTCGATCTGCTCAGGCTGCGTAAACAGGCTCTCGCCGGTAATAGCGATACGCTTGGCGTGACGTTGACCCTGGAGGATGGTAGCACCTACAGCGAAAAAGGCCGCCTGGCGCTGACCGAAGTTTCGGTAGATGAATCTACCGGCTCAGTGACACTGCGCGCAGTGTTTCCGAACCCGCAACACCAGTTGCTGCCGGGTATGTTTGTACGCGCCCGTGTGGATGAAGGGGTGATGGCAAACGCGATTCTCGCGCCGCAGCAGGGGGTGACCCGCGATGCTAAAGGCAATGCCACGGCGTTGGTAGTAAATACACAGAATAAGGTGGAACAGCGGCAGATCGAAACCAGCGACACATATGGCGATAAATGGCTGGTAACTAAGGGCCTGGCGAGCGGCGACAAGCTGATTGTCGAAGGAACAGATAAAGTTACTGTCGGTATGCCAGTGAAAGCCATTGAGGTGAGTAGCGAGAACGGAGGGAAAGCCTGATGTTCTCAAGTTTCTTTGTGCGTCGCCCGGTTTTTGCCTGGGTGATTTCCATTCTGATTATGATGGCCGGGATTCTGGCGATCCGCACGCTGCCAGTTGCGCAGTATCCCGACGTTGCTCCGCCGTCAATTAAGATCAGCGCCACCTACACCGGTGCGTCAGCGCAGACGCTGGAAAACAGCGTTACTCAGGTTATCGAGCAGCAGCTCACCGGGCTGGATAACCTGCTTTACTTCACCTCCACCAGCAGTTCCGATGGTCAAGTCAATATTACGGTTACCTTCGAACAGGGTACCGACCCGGATACCGCACAAGTGCAGGTACAAAACAAAGTGCAGCAGGCTGAGTCACGTCTGCCAACAGAAGTGACGCAATCTGGCGTAACGGTAGTGAAATCCCAGAGCAACTTCCTGTTGATCATGGGGCTGTACGATACCACCGACCGTGCCACCAGCTCCGATATTGCCGACTGGCTGGTGAGTAATATGCAAGACCCGCTGGCGCGTGTGAATGGCGTCGGTAGCTTGCAAGTTTTCGGCGCAGAATACGCCATGCGCATCTGGCTCGATCCCGAAAAGCTCGCCTCTTATTCACTGATGCCTTCTGATGTGCAATCCGCTATTGAGGCACAAAACGTACAAGTTTCGGCGGGTAAAATCGGCGCTCTTCCCTCTTCAAACACCCAGCAACTCACCGCCACCGTGCGTGCGCAGTCGCGCCTGCAAAGCGTGGAGCAGTTCCGCGATATCATCATTAAAAGCGAGAGCAACGGTGCCGTTGTGCGGATGAAAGATGTCGCGCGCGTCGAGATGGGTAGCGAAGATTACAATGCCATTGCCAAACTGAATGGACATCCGGCGGCAGGCCTTGCGGTGATGTTAGCTCCTGGCGCTAATGCGCTGGATACCGCCACCCTGGTGAAAGATAAAATTGCCGAGTACCGTCACAGCATGCCGCAGGGCTATGAAGTGGCCTACCCGAAAGACAGTACCGAGTTTATTAAAATCTCTATTGAGGACGTCGTTAAGACGCTGATCGAAGCCATTATTCTGGTGGTCTGCGTCATGTACCTGTTCCTGCAAAATATTCGCGCTACGCTAATACCGGCGCTGGCCGTTCCGGTAGTATTGCTTGGCACCTTTGGCGTGCTGGCTCTCTTTGGCTACTCCATTAACACCCTGACCCTGTTTGCCATGGTACTGGCTATAGGGTTGCTGGTGGATGATGCCATCGTCGTTGTCGAGAACGTCGAGCGTATTATGCGCGACGAAGGCCTGCCTGCACGCGAGGCAACCATAAAATCGATGGGCGAAATCTCCGGCGCGCTGATTGCGATTGCTTTGGTGCTTTCTGCCGTCTTTCTGCCAATGGCCTTCTTTGGTGGCTCCACCGGGGTAATTTACCGCCAGTTCTCCGTCACCATTATTTCCGCAATGACCTTATCGGTTGTGGTGGCGCTAACCCTGACCCCTGCGCTGTGTGGTGCGGTGATGCAGCATAGCACTCCGCATAAAAAGGGCTTTTTCGGCGCCTTTAACCGCTTTTACAACAACACGGAACATAAATATCAGCATGGTGTTATGCGCGTGTTGCGTCGGGTCGTGGTGGTGATAGGCACCTATGGCGTGCTGTGTGCGGCAATGGCGCTGGTGATGTGGCGTCTGCCCGGTAGCTTCCTGCCAACAGAAGATCAGGGTGAAATCATGGTGCAATTCACTCTGCCTGCTGGGGCGACAGCAACCCGTACCGAAGCGGTCGCCAGCAAAGTGACCGACTGGTTCCTCAATAACGAAAAAGCCAATACCGAAGCCATCTTTACCGTTACCGGCTTTAGCTTCAGCGGTAGCGGGCAAAACGCCGGGATGGCCTTTATCTCATTGAAAAATTGGTCCCAGCGTAAGGGGGCAGAAAATACCGCCCAGGCGATTGCTCTGCGCGCCACCCGGGAGCTGAGTTCTATTCGCGATGCCAGCATTTTCGCCATGACGCCGCCGTCCGTTGATGGCCTTGGTCAAAGTAACGGCTTCACCTTTGAACTACTTGCCAGTGGGGGCACCGATCGCGATAGTCTGCTGAAAATGCGTAATCAACTGCTGGCAAAAGCGAATCAAAGCAGTGAACTGCACGCAGTACGCGCCAACGACCTGCCGCAAATGCCGCAGTTGCAGGTGGATATTGACAGCAACAAAGCCGTTGCGCTGGGACTCTCTCTGAGCGAGGTTAGCGATACGCTCTCCAGCGCCTGGGGCGGCACCTATGTCAATGATTTTATCGATCGCGGACGGGTGAAAAAGGTCTATATCCAGGGTGACAGTGACTCGCGTGCTGCCCCATCCGACCTGCAGAAATGGTTTGTGCGCGGCAGCGATAACAGCATGACGCCATTCTCTGCTTTTGCCACCACCCGCTGGGAATATGGCCCGGAACGCCTGGTGCGCTACAACGGTTCAGCGGCGTATGAGATTCAGGGGGAGAACGCCAGCGGGTACAGTTCCGGCGTGGCGATGACCAAAATGGAGAATCTTGCTGACAGCCTACCCGCCGGAACGACCTGGGCGTGGAGTGGTTTGTCTCTACAAGAGAAACTGGCGAGTGGCCAGGCAATGAGCCTGTATGCCATCTCGATAATGGTGGTGTTCCTGTGCCTGGCTGCTCTGTATGAAAGCTGGTCGGTACCGATTTCGGTCATTTTGGTTATCCCGCTGGGGGTACTGGGCGCAGCACTGGCGGCCTGGACGCGCGGGCTCAGTAATGACGTTTACTTCCAGGTGGCGCTACTGACCACCATCGGCCTCTCATCAAAGAACGCCATACTGATCGTTGAGTTTGCCGAAGCGGCAGTGCAGCAAGGCAGCTCACTTTCTCGCGCCGCACTGCGTGCCGCCAGGACCCGTTTGCGCCCAATCATGATGACCTCGCTGGCATTTATCGCCGGGGTAATGCCGCTGGCAATTGCCACCGGTGCCGGGGCGAACAGCCGCATTGCCATCGGTACGGGCATCATTGGCGGTACGCTGACTGCGACGCTATTAGCCATCTTCTTTGTTCCCCTTTTCTTTGTGCTGGTGAAAAAATTATTCACCGGTAAACGCGCACGTCAGGAGTAATTATGTTGCGTATTAGTGTTCTTTTTCTCGCTCTGCTGAGCGCGGGGTGTGTCTCACTGGACCCCACCTATGAGCGTCCGCAAGCACCCGTCCCGGCAACATTGCCGGGAAGTAACGGCCAGGCGCAGACTGTCATTGCTGGCTGGCAACAAATCATCAATGACCACCGCTTGCAACAAGTGGTCAGCCGCGCGCTAACACAAAACCGCGATGTACAAAAAGCGCTTGCCGATATTGATGCCGCCCGCGCGCTCTATGCTGAGGATCGCGCATCGCTGTTCCCGACCCTCAATGCGGAACTGAGCAACACTCGTAGCCGCACTGTCGCCAGCGGCCTGACAAATAGCGCAGAAGCTGATGGCGCGGTTTCCAGCTTTGAATTGGATCTGTTTGGGCGTAATCAGAGTCTGACCCGGGCGGAGCGGGAAACCTGGCTGGCCAGCGAATATACCGCGCAAAATACCCGCCTGAGTCTGGTGGCGGAGATCACTACCGCGTGGCTGACCCTGGCGGCGGATAATAGCAATCTCGCCCTCGCGAAACAGACCATGGCAAGCGCGCAGAACTCGCTGAACATTGTTAAACGTCAGCAAGAAGTGGGCGTGGCAGCCGCTGGCGATACCGCTGAAGCAATGGCGGTGTTCCAACAGGCGCGTGCCAGTGTCGCCAGCTACCAAACTTTGGTGGAGCAGGATAAAAATGCGCTCAATCTGCTGGCAGGAGAAACCGTCCCCTCTTCCCTTCTGCCTGGCACGCTGGAAGATCTGGGGGAGAACAGCATTACATTAATCCCTGCGGGCATCTCCTCTTCAGTGCTGTTACGTCGCCCGGATATCCAGGAAGCGGAGCATAATCTGAAGAGCGCAAACGCCAATATTGGCGCGGCGCGAGCTAATTTCTTCCCGACGATCTCGCTGACCGCCAGCGCCGGTGTCGGCAGTGATTCTCTCTCCTCGCTGTTCAGTCATGGTATGAAAGTCTGGTCATTCGCCCCCTCGATTTCACTGCCGTTATTTACCGGCGGTCAGAATCTGGCGCAGTTACGTTATGCCGAAGCGAAGAAAAAAGGGTTAATCGCCACTTATGAGAAAACCATCCAGAGTGCGTTTAAAGATGTTGCCAATGCGCTGGCGCGTCGCCAGACGCTAAATGAACAACTGGATGCTCAGCGCGAATATGTCGCGGCTGAGCAGAAAGCCCTGGATATTGCCCAGCGCCAGTACCAGGCGGGCACAGGTGATTACCTGTCCGTGCTGACCGCACAACGCACGCTGTGGTCGGCGCAGGAGTCCCTGATTTCACTGCAACAAACCGATCTGGAAAACCGCGTTACGCTCTGGCAATCACTGGGCGGCGGCGTAAGTTAATCCTCTTGCGCCGGATGATCCCGGCGCATCTTCCGGGAGCTGTTATGCCACGAATTTCTCTTACCTGGGCCCTGGTACTGGGCATGTTGACGGCCATTGGCCCGATTTGTACCGATCTCTATCTCCCTGCATTGCCGGACATTACTCAACAACTCGGCACCTCAACGACGTTGACCCAGCTTTCGCTGACGGCTTCGCTAATTGGGCTGGGTCTGGGGCAACTTTTTTTTGGCCCGCTAAGCGATCGTATCGGGCGCGAGCGACCATTGTTGCTCTCTTTATTGTTGTTTATCGTCTCCTCGGTTGTGTGTGCCACCACCCGGGATATTTACTGGTTGATCTTCTGGCGCTTTATTCAAGGCGTGGCGGGTGCAGGTGGCTCTGTTCTCTCCCGCGCTATCGCTCGCGATAAGTATCACGGCACGCTGCTGACACAGTTTTTTGCCCTGTTAATGACGGTTAATGGTATCGCACCGGTAGTTTCCCCCGTGCTCGGAGGATATATCACCGCGACACTGCACTGGCGCGCACTTTTCTGGGTTATGGCAGTCATTGGCGTATTGTTGTTTCTCTCTGCAATACTGATATTGAAAGAGACATTACCAGAAAGAATCGCGGGAGGATCGCTGGTTAGTAATGCCATTTATGTATTGAAAAACAGACGCTTCTCTACCTTCTGTTTTATCCAGGCATTTATGCTAGCAGGGTTGTTCTCTTACATTGGTTCTTCATCCTTCGTCCTGCAAAACGAATATGGCCTGAGTGCAATACAGTTTAGTCTGTTGTTTGGCGTAAATGGCATTGGCCTGATTATTTCCGCGCTTATTTTCTCCCGTCTGGCTCGCCACATTAATGGCGAGAAGCTGTTAACCCGAGGTTTGCTGCTGGCTGTACTGACGGCCCTACTCACCGCACTCTTTGCCTGGTGCAATATGCCAATCCTGGCACTGGTCGGGCTTTTCTTTGCCATCGCATTTAATAGTGGAATTTCAACACTGGCAGGCTCGGCAGCAATGAATAGCGTTGATGCTCAACATTCTGGTACAGCTTCGGCACTGCTGGGAATGCTGATGTTTGTTTTTGGCGGCATTGCCACGCCGCTATCAAGTATTGGCGGCGAGGCCATGTGGAAAATGAGTCTTGCAATAGCGATCGCTTATATTACTGCACTCCTGATTCAGTTTTTTTCCGGCAAACAGAATTAACTATTTTCGCCCTGTATTACAATTACAGGGCAATTTATTTTCCAAACTGATGCATTTTATTTAACTATAGGTTTAATACATCTCTCCCGTTATTATATTTTTTTGTTATCTAGCCTAATAAAATGGAATATTAACAAAAGTAGAATTTATTACCTGAGTTTTTAAAAGGAACACTGAAAAATAAAACACACAATTCCACATAACCCCCTGTTTTATAATAAGTCTACTTTAATGTTGAAAAAATTAAGCGAAAAAAGGTTGCGTGGGTGTTTACTTTTAGCTAAATATTAAAAGGCCCCGGGCACAACACTCATCGTTAATATTAAGGAAAGTAAAAATGAAGAAATTGGATACTTCGAAACTCCTGAAAATCAAATCTCCGCTGTCCGGCTGGTCCTTCAGCCACAATTAATTAAGCTTAGGCATGAACAAAAGTCACGCTCAGCAGAGCGTGGCTTTTTCCGGAGTAAATTATGTTTAATATTGTTCTCCCTGATTATGATCACCAGGCCGCACGTGATTTTTTTAAGAATAGCCTGCACGAATCGATTAATTACTTAATTGATTTCTACGATCTTAACGAAGAAAATAAATCTCCTGAACTCTGCTGGCAAATGTGTGCGGCGCACTATCTGGCGGCAAAATGTGCCCAGACAGACGATCATCAAGGCGCAGTTAAATACCTGCGTTATCTTGCTTCGCTACCAGCTGCCAATGACATGGTGGTTTCGCCACTAACCTCAGATGAACAGTCATTTGATAAAGAGATGATCCTGAGAATCATCTGTGATGATAAGGAGCTGGGTTTCGGTTACTGCGATGATGCGAGTCTTGCGAGAACAGAAGCCGAAAAAATCTATCAGGCGCTTGACGTTATAAGAGAAAACGTACCGGATGCATGGAATGAAATCCGCGCCTATATTCATGCAATCCAGTTAACCAGTGAAAAAGAAGGCGATAGTCGCTTTATGCGCTCCGGGACTAATTTCTATATGTGGGGCATGATGTTCGCTTATATTAATAAAGAACATACCGTCCCCTATTATATTGATATTCTTGCGCACGAATGTGGCCATACTGCGCTAAACATTCTTAATGCCTATGATGAATTAGTTTTAAACGATGTAAAAGAAACTTTTGCAGCGCCTCTGCGTCCTGATGATCGGCCAATGATTGGTATTTTCCATGCATTCTTTGTGCTCTCGAGAATCTGCTATGTGCTACAAAAAATTGTTGATAACGGCACCAGCCAATATGTGCAAGAGTGTCGTGAAAGGTTCTCCGTTGCCTTCACCAAATTGAGAAACACACAGCAGATTGTCCATAAAAACGCAAAATTTACTGTTATCGGCCAAACGATTTATGACGGTATTTGCAGGTTATGGAACCTGACCTGATACCGTAACTCATTACGGAGAAAAGGAAGTGGGGATATACAGATATTTATTTGACCGTCAGAGCAGAACCATTAATTTGTGCTTTTTGTTCAACTCAATTGGATCAACATTAATTATGCCGCTGGCGCTATTATATCTGGTGGAAACCAGCCTTAGCGCCAAAGAGCTCCTCTACCTGGGCACGGTTAAATTTTGGTCATCTTCCTTTTCTTACTTTGTCGTAGTACCACTGAGCAGCCGCTTCAATGTCAAAAAGACGATTGTTTGTTCGCTACTGCTGAAATTTACATCGCTGGCAATGCTCTTTGCCGGGCAGTCATTTCTGTTATGTCTGCTGGTAATGTTTGTCAATGGACTGGCGGGTTCCTTTTTCTCTACCGCGTCAAAACTCTATGTTCGCGCGACCTCGGACAATATCAGTGAAAGCTTCTCTGCCCGCATGACATTAAACAATGTGGGCGCGGCCATCTCCCCAATAGTGATCAGCATCCTTGTCTACTGCGACGTGCCGTTTCACTATGCCTTGTTCACGCTTATTGCTCTGTATGCCATCGGCATCATCGCCGCCGCCAGGCTCAGAGACACCACAAAAGGGCCTCACCGGGACACCGTTACGTTGCTCTCTTTTGCGGGGTTATTTAGTAAAGAATCTGCGGTTATTGCAACAGTCAGTATTGTATTTGCCATGCTCTATTACACCTTTGAGACTATTGTCCCGCTGGAGTTGGTGCAATCTGACCAGAAAAAACTGATTGGCCCGGTAATGCTATTCAATACCGGATTAATTATCCTCGGCCAGATCCCGGTATATCGCTACTTCACATCAAAACTCGGCGTTCTTAATGCGCTATTACTCTTTACCGCAGTATGCATACTCTTTTTTCTTCCCTGGTTTCTACAGTTGGCAGAGCTACCAGGACTATTCTTTATCGTCGTTGGCGTAACGCTATTGGAGATGTTTTATGGCGCCGGGATCGATACGATTATCACTTCTGCCAATAGTGAGAAAAAAGTCGCTCTGCTTGATGGTATCTCTTGCATGGCTCTTTCAATTGGAGCAGCCATCGCGGCGATAATTTACAGTGATTCGATAATGTTTCTGCCACTCGTCATGACATTATTTGTGTTGTCATTCTTATTTGCTAAAGGGGAAACCCAAAAGCTGGCGTAGAGATGACTCTTGTCTCATTTCGGCTGGCAGGCTCCGTGTCAGCCTTTTTTTTACTCGTTTCAGTGACCATCCGTTTTCTTACCAGAGTCAATATCTCATTGTGGTATTCACGCTGCATAATATTATATCCGTTTTTGATTAAGCTATTACCACAAAAATAGTCATGATACATGTTGCCGATATCTATGGGATAAAATTTATTATCTTCGACATCGTAGTGAACATTGCCTTCGAAAAAGTCATTGTGCATGATTTTTGCTGCCGCGAGAGCAGACAACATCGCATAATAAGCATCTATAGCATCACTTCTAAACCCTCCCGCAGGTATATTCTCCAGAGGGATGCCCGGCACGCGTAACATCTTAATATATACCGTCGTTTTATAGACCTGGACCTCTGCCGAGTCAATACCATAAAAGCGAATAAAATTAGAGGCTTCTTCACGTGCTTTTTCTAATATTAAATTATCATCTTTAAATATAAATTTTTTATAGACAAAATTTTCATCATCTGCTGACAAATAAACAACACCATAACTTCCCCTGCCAATCGACGCTCCCAGATTAGGTCTTTCTTTTATGCAAGTAACATTCGCTCTATTATTGCAAATAAAATTAAGAATAAGGCCCTTTCGAAATCTATACCGGCAATTGAGCACCGTAAGATCGGCATCACTCGCTGTTAACCTGTCTTTGTAAAGATTAACAAAATCAAGAGGATAAAAGATGTTCTTACTGATGCAATAAAGAAGGTTATCTGGCTTAAGATCTGCGTGAAAAATATCTTTGCTTTCCATAGCCTGTAGCATGTTTAAAAACGACTCTTCTGCTTCCTCGGGAAAAATTTCTATTTCTTCAAGTCGCTGACCGGGAAGCTTATCCATAACAATATAATAACTATCATCATTGTTAACTAAACAAGCTGTTCCTTTACCATAATAGCGATTAAACAGTTCAACCTCATCTTCAACTTCACCATCTGCAACATCATATTTCTTTATTTCCTTAATCACTTTTCCAGCATCTTGCTTATGCTGATATACTCTCCCACTAATACCTTCACCGATTGCATCACCCAGGTTATCTTTTATATTCATTGGGACTTCTCCCGGGAGATGAGCCATTGTTGCTATCGCTTCACCTGAACAAATATGCATTTTGGCCACCTGATTGTCGTTGTCTGAAAATGAGCTAGCCTATGCATACATTTTCCGCATTTCTATCATTAAACATTTGTTATTCCAGCAGGCATAATTTTTTATTGCTCATGTCCGATCTGCGGAGTAACAAAAGTCATAATCAGCGCCAACAGAGCAAAGAGGATTAACGCTAACGGCGCTCCTGCCTGAGCATAGATCAGGCCGAAACCGGGCGCCCCTACTACCTGCCCAATAGCCAGCATAAAGAATACTATACCGACGCCCGATGCGGGTGCCTGTGGGGTTGCCATGGCCCCTGCCACTAACAACACTCCAGAAAGCGCGATGTAGCCCACACCGCATAGCGCAACTGCGGGGATGAGCCACCATGAAAAATGGTCGCTGAATGCCATCAACAGCAGCGGCGCAGCCATACAGAGTAGAGAGAGGCGGTAAACCTGGCGCATGCCAATCACGCGAGCCAGCGGGCCGGTGAAGGCCCCAAGGATCCCCGCGCCTCCACAAACCAACCACAACAAATTTGTCAGATTCCCTGCCACGTTTGCATGCTGGCGCAAGACATCCGGACCAAAGCTCCACCACGCAGCGCTAGCCATACCGCTGACAAACGCAATAATAGACAGCCGCACTATTGTCCGCTGCAGCAATTTTATACGTCCAGATTGTTCATCTGGGAAGTGGCGTCCGTACGGCAAATAACGTAGCACGGGAACCAAACAGATCAGCGCAATAATAGCAAACAGCACACAGGTCGCCCGCCAGCCACCAGGCAGATAGAGCAGCACAGGAACTGAGATAACAATTCCACCTCCGGTACCGGCATTAATAATGGTATTCACCTGAGTTTGTCTGCTTTTCGCAATTCGTTGACTGACCGCCACCGCAAGAGACGGCGAGGAGAGACCGGCACTCAGACCAGCAATAAACAAGCCAGTAGCCAACATGCCCATAGAAGTAGAAATCGACATTATCAGCAAGCCCGCTGCCGCACAGAGTGCGGAAGCGGATGCGGGTAACCGTGGGCCAAAACGCTTGCACAGTAGCGAAGCGCCCGTAACGGAAAGGCAGTAGGCAGCAAAGCTACAGGCAGAAAGCAGCCCCGCCAACCGTGGGCTGAACGGTATCTCGTTGGCGACTAATGGCAGCATCAGCCCCCATGAGAAGCGTGCCAAACCGTAGGAAACCGCAATGAGGAAAAAACCAGTAATACCAAGGTGAAATGACGATTTCATCTCGCCGCCCTTACCACTGCCGGCGAGACGGTGACCGACCACCGCCCAAAAACCATAAAATTTTTGCATGGTTTAAAAGTAAACTGCCTGTTTTACTTTTGCAAAATAGTTGGCCAAACTTTCAAGATAACGGGCAGTGGACGATAAATTAAAAATCGCTCCCCGCCACGCGCAGCAAACTCGTCAATCCGTCATCTCTGTAACCTAAATGGACGACCACACCACTAATATCGCCAAACTCATTGTGGTAGGCCGTCAGAACGCGGGCTTTGTTAAGTTCCGCGACCAGAGCCGCAGTTATCTGAAAACTCGCTGCCAGTTCGCTGGCTATCAGACCGGGTTTCCTTGAGCGCCGCTCAACACGAAAGCGGAACTGGTTGTATTTCGCCCATATAATCAGCGCCCCACCAAACACCACAGCCACAATGATATAAATCGTCAATGTATTGAGTGTCAGCACGAAGGGGCGCGCTCCTAACTCCGGGCGCTCAAGCAGCGCTTTCAGCACGCCATAATAGATAAGCCAGAAAAAACCACCCCATGCGATAAGGGTTAACAACGTATCGATAAACTTCGGCAATAGTCGACGCTCGGTAAAGATCAGGGGTTGTTGCATGTTTACATCCTCTCAATGCCACGATCGGGGCTAACCCAGCGAGCACGAGCGCGTCGGCGCTTCAGCATCACTTTCGGGAAAGCCACTAATGTAGTGAATAGACTCAACATCCAATAAATGGCCGGGAACCAGATAATCCAGAACAGGGATTTACCGATCCCCGGTTCATACCGTCTTTCAACTAACAGGCTGACCAGGTATTGCAAGAGACAGACTACCGCCAACAGCAGCCCGGTGAACTCTGGCGGCAAAATTCGTTGGATCTGCAGACCATTCGGCAAGGGGACCACCAGCCCCAACAGAAACAACAACACGCTTAATGCATAGGAAAAGGCCCAGATGGTAGAGAGACAAAACTCAGCAAACAGCGGCCATAAACGACGGTACTCCCAGGCCCATAACCGCCGAATATTTACCAGAAACACTTCCGCTCCCCCCTGCGCCCAACGCAGACGCTGCTTCCACAGCCCTCTGACTGTTTCAGGCATCAGGATCCAGCACAAGGCGCGCGGCTCGTAGAAGATAGCCCAGTGTTTTATCTGCAATTTCCAGCTAATATCGATATCTTCGGTGATCATATCCGGGCTCCAGTACCCCACCTCTGCCAAAGCACGGCGGCGAAAAGCGGTGATCACCCCGGAAACGGTAAAAATCTGGCCGTAAACCCGCTGAGTACGCTTGATCAAACCAATGATCGATGAGAATTCACCGACCTGTACCCGCCCTACCAACGTTGAACGGGTGCGTATACGCGGATTGCCGGTCACTGCGCCCACGCGGGGTAATTTAAGTAGCGGCTCCACAAGGTAGCTGACCGTGTCGCGTTCGAGCAGCGCATCACCATCAATACAGACAAGAAAATCGCTACCTGCCGCTGCGGCCCCGGTTTTTAGCGCCACTGCTTTACCCTGGTTTTCCGCGAGGTGAATCACCCGCAAACGTGGATATTCATGGGCAAGCTGTTCCAGTACTTCCGCAGTGTTATCCGAAGATCCATCATTAATGGCAATAACCTCAATGTTCTGATAACGCTGCTGCATAGCCGCTTCAATGGTTTCTCTGGCATTAACGCCTTCGTTGAAACAGGGAATCAGGATGGATATCAGTGGATTACCCGTAAGTTCCGGCGGTGGGACATCGTCCCCCCACGGCCAGTGGCGTTCCCGGCGCAGCCAGAAATAGACGCCGCCGGTTATCCAGAGCGCTGACATAAACAGCGGCCAGAAGAAAACGAAAATGAGTACCACATTGCCGGTGAACAGCAATACCGCCCCTAGCGGCAAGCCGAGCACCAGACTGAGCATCAGGAAAGCGAGGATACGATCAATCATTTTATGGATACCAGTATGATGAGAATGCCGGTCTTACTTCCGACATCTCGGGTTTTCCGTTAATGAAATCATCGGGGTAATAGCCATAGTTAGCGGCACCGCTCAACTTGAGTTGGGTCATCCACTCGGCCAGTTGCTCCCCACTGATCTCCGTATGGTTGCCCTCTTTACGCCAGTCCATGCCCTGTAATTCAAAGATTGTTTTTTCCAGCGCATGCGGGCGCTGCGCCACGGTGGTCACCAGTTTGTCCAGCCAGGCATTGCTTTCATCACGCGAGACGTTTTCCATCCATGGCATCGCCATTGGCGCTGTCCAGTCATAAGTTGAAAGAAAATCATCCAGATTCTGCGCATACCAGGCCTCACTGGCGGGTTGCAAAATGGGCATCGCATAAATATTGCGTGCAGTTCTGACCTGAGGACCGCGAATCTGGTGAACGGCCTGCGTTAACTGTTTAGTGAAATCAATAAGATAGCGGCTCTTATAGCGCGTCCAGCGCTGAAATTGCTGCGGATTGTCGCGAATATCTTTGATCTGTCGGCTAAATCCCAGCGCTTGATATGCCTGCATCGCCGCTGGGCTGGCATCTTCAAAATCAGAGAGCAGCGCATCATCATGAAAGAGCACCCCATTAAAGGTGGCGCCGCGAGCAAGATCCTCATAGATCTCGGTGATACGCTGACGCGCCACTGGGCTCCAGGGGGAGAGGCGTTGGTATTGAGTAGGATCTACACGGATTAGCCCGGTTTTCTCATCCCACTTCGCGACGCGCGGCACTGTCCGATCAAGGTCGAACGCTAACACCGGCATCCAGGCGTAGACTCTGACTCCGGTACGGGTCTGTAATTGCCAACAGATGTAATTGAACAGATCGGCGCGCATTGGCAGCCAGCGGTTGGGGAAGTAGAGCGCTTTTACCGTGCCATCCCCTTGCGGATCGGCATAGGCTTGCAGAAACACATGGGTAATCTTCATATCGAAGACACGCTGAATAAGCGCATCGACGTTTTTCCGCTGCTGGGCCGGATCGGTGTCATAGATATAGTCCAGATCGATATGCATGACCCGCGAGATCGTGTGCTCCTGAACGCCAGTAACATTCGAAGCGAACTGACTTAATGACGGATTACGAGCAACCAGCATGCGTGGGATATTGCTCAGATCGCGCACGTTTGCCAGCCCACTGTTAAGGGTAAATGCCAGTTGATAGCCCTGCTGTTTAGCAATCGATAACGATGTCCCGTTGGCGGCACCGTAAGGCCAAACCCAGGCGCGAGGCGCTTTGCCGGTCACCTCTTTCAGTTTGGTGGTGATCTTGCTGACATCGGCGGTAATACGGGCCGTGAATTGTTCCTCGCTTTCATACTGACCTGTCGCGGTATCATAGAGCCGATTGGCGACAGCAGGTTCCCGGCTTCCCTGGGGGTTAGCCGGACTACCATAGTGCGAGTCCCAGGTGTGAGAGCCAATTTCTACCAGCGGCGAATGACTCAGTTCACGCACCATATCCCAGGTGGCAAAGCGTTCGCGTTCAGTCATCAACCCGCCAAAATCGACCTTCTTATCTGCAGGCGTATCCACCCAGCTTCCCACTGGCGCCCATAAGGCAGGCCAGTTGTAAGCCTTCAGTAACGGCCAGACACGGGTATAAAAACTGCGATAGCCATCATCAAAGCTGAGCAGCACCGCTTTTGCCGGCAGCGGCTTGCCGCCGTTATGGGCATCGATAATTTGCTGCACGCTGACAGGCTGGTAACCATTGTCACGCAGCCAGACTATCTGATCATTTAGCGCATCGGTGCGTACCGACAGATAGCGCTGATCTGCGGGGCCATCTTCAACGTCATGATACGCCAGCACCAGGAAGTGATTTTCTGGCCATGGCTGGTTCTGTTTAAGCTGCGGACGCTGCGCTGGCGGGGCAAAGCGCACGATTTCCGCACTACTGTAGCCGATAGTCCAAAAGATCCCGGCCATAAAGAGAGCGATACGGAACAGAGATATAAACATAAAATATCCTTAAAACCGTACAGTCATATCAAAAGAGATACCGAGGTTACGCTCGCGTTTACCGTCGTAGGGACGCTTATCCCAGCTCAGCATCAACCCGGCATCCAGAACATTGTTCCACTGCACGCGCTGCCCATAGGCCAACTGTGTGATGGCTCCCGTCCCATGATTTTTTTGCCAGTATGCCCCCAGCCCAGCCGCTAGTTGTTGGCTCCAGACCGTATCGTAACGGCGATAGATAACATGATCCGCAGAGAGGGCAGGCGTGACGGAAAGGTCCCGCTTCGGGTTGTAATAAATCCCGCCCTGGCGAGAGTTAGTGCTGGCACTGATTGAGGGGATAAAGTCCAGCGTTAAATATGGGGTGGTCCAGAGCTGCTCTTTACCATTCAGCCCATACTCCATACGCTGGTTACCATCGGAAAAACGCGTTGGCGCCACGCTGACAGCATATTCACGGCGCTCATTTTGATACCAACGAAGCCATAGCTGGCCACCATTGGCACTCACGCCATTGCGTAGCGCACGCAATGGCGTAGAGGAAGAGAGCCGCTCAATGGAAGCCCCCGCCCGCCAGTGGTCGCTAAAATCATGCCTGGCAGAAAGGCGCGCGCCAAGCTTATTACCATGACCATAATTTTGATTCGCCAGCTCTGCCTCAACCCAATTATCACGAGCGGTAAACTCCACACCGCCTGAGATATCACGGTTATAGCCTTTTCCCTCTTCGAACTGGCCGGTAACGTAATTAAACCCGGCAAACGGGCGCCAGTTATCGGCAATCGGGGGGCCATAAAGCAAGGTATTCAGGCTGAAATCGCGCGAACCGCTAATTGGGCTATCCGACGAGATCCCTTTGCTGGCGCTGATACGCAGCTCCGACATATGCAGGATCTCTCTGGCCCGCACCAACCGTTCCGTCGCGGGTTCCTCCGGGCTGCGGGCAACAATGTCTTCGGTAAGCAGCTCAAACTGTTGCCACTCTTGCAGCGCGCGCGCCACGCCCGCCTGCTCGCGTTCCAGATCCAGTTTCGTCGGGTCCAGCACTTCAGCTAATTTGAGTTGCCGCTCTGCCGCGCGAGGCAGGCCGCGAGCGGCCAGCACCGAGGCATAATTCATGCGCAGTTGCTGATTGCCCGGCGCCCCGTTTGCGAGCTCTTCGGTCAGCTTCTCCGCTTTGGCCAAATCGTTTGCCGCCAGCAGATATTGCGCAAGAAATTGTCGACCGGTAAGCCAGCGATCGTTCGGGACAGGCACCGGCGAACCAAAGTCTTTGATCAGATAGGGGGAGCCACCGATCATCTGATCGACCATGCGTTTCGCTGTTGGGTACTCTTCGCTCTCGATTGCGGCATAAAAGCGTTCAGAGGGAAACTCTGTCGGCTGCCCGCCAAAGAGTTTATAAGCTTGCTCCGGCCTGCGCTGTGAGAGCAACGCTGAGGCTACCCAACCATCGGCATATGCCGGAACAGGCTTACCTTCAGCTTGCAAGGACTCATATTCACTAACCACTTCGGCATAGCGTTTACGTGCAGAGAGCGCCCCAAGCCGGTCAATACGCGCCTGCCGATAGTCGTTTTGCGCGTCGGGAAGATCTTTCCACTGCGCCAGCAACTGGTCATAACGCGCCAGCGCTTTGTCAGCCACCTGAAAACGCTCATCTTCCTCGCGTGAATCGACCTGGGCAATACGCACAAGTTCTGCCGCCGCATTCAGTTCAAGGCGGCGAACTTGTGCGGGGGGAAGATCCATTGAGCCAGAGAGCGAAAGTGCCGGATCGGCAAGACGATTTGCCGTTTGTTCATTCAGGAAATCGGCTTTCAGTGCCCGGTTCTCACCCGCTTTGTCCCAGGCATGAGTGATAGCAAAAAGAGCATCTTTACGATTACCCTGGGCCCGCCAGACATAGGCCAGCACCTGATAATTAAGCGCACTGGGATCGTCGTTAACGAGCTGTTGGGCCTCATCAAGTGCCACACCCGTCTGTTTCGCATCGGCGAGGGTCAGGATCCAACCAGCGCGCAAATCAGGGTTTCGCGGCTCCATCTGCCGCGCTTGTTGCCATAAAGACAACGAAGGTTCCCACTGTTTCAGGTTGCGGTAAGCTCTTGCGCCCGCAACAACTCCCCGAATCGGAATGCTCATCTGCTGATGATAGCGCTGCCAGATTTCAACCACCTGTTGATCGTGACCTGCCCAGCCCGCCACCTGTAACCAGTCGGCTACTTGATTAACACTCAGGGAGTTCTGTTGCTCATGGCTTTGCAACCAACGCAATAATCCCTCTGTCTGGCCGCTGCGCGCCTGCAAAACTAATTGATCGTATGCAGCATCAACAGCCTTTGCTGATGCCGAAAATAACAGAGAAAAACTTAAAACCCATGTAATTGTGCTGCGCCTGCGAAAGTAATATTGGCTACGCATAACGTTCCTTCAAATTTTAAGCCACTGCGGATTAATAACTTAAAGGTTGAGAGTGTTAGCTGGATATCACCCGAATTGACTAATTTTTAGCTTTTAAAGAAATATTCTTATGCGCGAAAAAGAAAATAAAATATGGCTCTCATTTTTAATTACAGTTTTATGTCAGCCGAATAAATTTATTATGAAGATCGCTTTAACCGAAATTAGAATATATCTTCGCGTAACCCATATATGAATAAATCATCAGAAACTGAGTGAAATAGCGTACAGGTGGGTACGCTTTTACCCACCTGTATGATTTATTTTAACAACCGCAACTGGCCGACGTGCCGTCACGACCTTCATCTCCCTCGGTGGCATAACCGTCGCGACGCCACCAGTCCACCCCACCAATCAGCTCTTTGACCTGGAACCCCAGCGTCAGCAATTTCATTGCGGTTCTGGTGGAACCATTACAACCAATACCGTCGCAGTAGCAGATATAGACTTTGGATTTATCCAGTTCAGTTGTGTTGTTAAAACAGAGCGCCTTATGGGGAAGATTCATTGCCCCTGGAATGTGTTCTCGTTGATACGCCTCTTCACTGCGCCCATCCACCACCACAATGTTCTCACCCGCTTGCAACGCAAGGTACAAATCCCAGGAGTCCACTTCAAAGGACAGTTTTTTCTGGTAATAAGCGAGTTGTTCAATATTAGACATAGCTTCCTCATTTTGTACGCGTCGTCAGTACATCTGCAATAAGCGCCGTTGCACGCAGCGCACTTGGTAATTTTCCCGCATACAGACAAAAATCATGCGGCATGGCAGGGTGATGATAGTGCTCAAACAAACGTCCCTTTTCGCTGACTCGCCGGACAAAAGCGAGTCCCTCATCCTTTAAAACATCATAGCCAGCCGTATGCACGGTACAGGCTGGCAGCGCGCGGTAATTAAACGCCTCTCCCAGTGGGTCAAACGCCTGCTCCCGGCACCAGGGGTGCCAGTGGGCAGCAAAACCCCGCAGCATTTGCGCATCCAGCAAATACCCCTCGCCAAATTCCTGAAACGAGGCAAAACCGTGGTGGTCTGCGACTACCGGGTAAATCAGATGCAGATCAGAAAACGACTGCGAAAAACGCACTCCGGCAAAATAGAGCGCCAGAAGCCCCCCCACGCTATCGCCTACCAGCGTGGGCCATGGGGAATCAACAAGCCACTGCGCCAGCCGTGCTTCCAGCACGTCAACACACTCCTGCATCGGTGTTTCCGGCGCTTTCGGGTAGTCGAAAGCGTGGATTATTCGCCCGGTTGCCTGACATAACTGGCTTAAAAATGGGGCAAAGATTGCCGTTGAGTAGTAGACCAGCCCGCCGCCATGCAGGTAGAAAATAGCCTGCGCATCACTCTGCTTCGTGGGATAAAAACTGCGCACCCCATTCTTATAATGGGTTTCGCAACTCACCGGTTGTGCAAAACTGCTTATCCAGCGCTCAATCCGCAGGCGACCATGGTCGTTCTCGGCCTCGCGTCGCCCGACCATAAACAGGTTTTTTACCGCCAGCAGATTGGCGAAATCTGTCGCCAGCGCTATATCCCTCATACTTCCTCCTTTACTGGCTGCCAGGCAACCAACCCCTGCGAGTAACTCACCACGCTTCCTGCGCCAGTACGCCGTAAAAATCAGCCTGACGCGAACTGTTTATGCCGCTACGCTCCGGTTAAGCGCATGCTCTACACGCTGCGCAACGCCAGGGCTGAGAGGCATTAGCATCTTTGCAAGGCGACTCCACGCCTGTTCGGCATGTGCAAACGCGGTATCGCTCTGAATAAACGCCGCAAACTCCAGTACCGCCCCGGCCATGCCTGCAATGGAAAACTGTGCAATGGACGCAGCCTGGCGCCACTTCAGCCACGCAGGATGGTTGTCTAGTTGACTCCTCTGCTCCATCGAGAGAGTGCGGGTAAATTGCCCGACATGGGGGATGTGCTGCACCAGCGGAAGAAAAGTCTGCCGATACCAGCGCTGAAAATCGCTATGGCTGAAATTGTTAACCTCAGTCTCTGGCGCATAGCGGGCACAGTAGAGACGAATAGCATCGGCTGGATAAAGTCCGGTCAGATCTTTAATCCAGATAGCATGCCCACGGCGGGTGGAAAAATCCTCTCCATCGAACTTCAGGAAACGGTTGGTAATAAACGTACCGGGGCGTGGGCCGCTTTCGTCTGCCAGCAATTGACTGCTGTAGGCCACCGCATGGCTATAAGAGCAGTCGAAACCCAGGAAATGCACCAACTCCGTTTGCGACGACCACCACAGGTCAAAACTTCCACGTTCAGGGTGCGCCGCCAGGTAATCCATTACGCTTGCACGATAGCCTGCAATACCTAAAAACCAGCTATGCGCCGGGTAGTATCCTAGCGCGGCAACGGGCAGACCCGCATCGCCAGGACGGGTGATTTGCCACTGCTCGTGCGTGTTTGCCAGCACCTCCTGCAAAAATTTATCAAGGCAAGGGCGCTTTGGTCTTTGGCTTAACGCGTCGGCTACAGCCGGATAGTTCTGACCGATATCCCACACATGAAGATCTACCTCCACTGGCTGCATCGGGGCGTGGCAAGACATGCAGGTCATGGTATCAATTTGCTCTACGTCCGGCACACGGGCGCAGTGTTCACACTGGCTGCTATCAGATGAAGTACCACACCAATTGCAGGTAATGCGACCAACGCCTTCATAGCCAAAGCGATCGCACGGGGCGCAGTAGTATGTTTTTGCCGGGAACAGAGTAACTTGATGCGCTATTAGCCCGGCGTAGTGTTCCGCACTACGTTGGTACGCAGGGTTATCGGCTGCCTGCATAAAGTGGTCAAGATGGATCTCCACCAGCTCAAGGGACAAATTTATGGCACGGCGCATCAGACGGCTATAATCGAATGGCTCACGGAACAAGACGCTGGTTTTTCCTGGCAGATGGCTCTGATAATCATCGCTGTAGCAGACAAAGAGGACATCATGCCCCTGGCTGCGCAGCGTACGTTGCATAACGTCTGCGGCCAGAAATGGGCCGCAAAGATGTCCCAGGTGTAAATCACCGTTGGGTGTCGGCGGTGTAATAGTGATTATGTATCGCGTCATCGGGAATTATCCTGAATCCGTTATCGAGCAGCCAAAGCCAGTCGCCCGGTAATTAACGAGCGACATTAAAATTGATGATGAAAACCGTTAACTAAAAAGAAACTGCGTCGCGAGCACCTGACAAATAACGCCTGTTACCACACTCAGAATTAAGTTTTTGCTATACCAGGCCGTGATAACTACCGGGATAGCCGCCAGCACACTCGCATTAAACAGACTGAAGCCACCACTGTGCGGAAAGAAAAGCGCCGGAATGGTAATACTGGAAATAACTGCCGCCGGAATGTATTCAATTACCGCATTAATAAATCGCGGCGTGCGTTCCGGTCGCAGATGCAGCGGAATTAGACGGATAGCAAAAGTCACCGCCATCATGGAAAAAATCACGATCAGGAGGAAGATTTCTTGAGACATATACCCACTCCGCAGCCTACTGCCGTTGCCACAAAAACGTTTAACGGCGAAATATGAATAAAATTCATCCCTACGGTGGTCACTACGGAAACCAGCGCCACAATACGTTTGCCTGGGGTATTGCATAGCGCCACCAACACGAAAAGCATCATCGCAGTTAGCGCATAATCAAGCTTAAAGCTGATAAACCGCGCCAGGTATTCCGACGCCACCGCGCCAGAGAAGCCCCCCGCAATCCATGCCAGATGGCAGTAAGCATTGAAACTGAGTAGGTAAGCGCTGGTTGTGGCGACGCCACTCTCCAGACGCTGGCTATGCATGGCAAAAGATTCATCCGTCAAACCAAAGGCATAGAGTGACTTTTTAAAGCCAGACATTTTCACCGGACCGAGCTTCTTCGACATATACATAGACATTAAGATATGCCGGGAATTAATCAGTAGCGTTGACAGAACAATGGGCACCAGTGTCGCGCCAGAGGTCAGCAGCGTAAGCGCGGCGAACTGCGCGGTTCCGGCATAGACAAAAAGACACATTACCGCCGGAAACCACACTGGCAACCCGACATTCAGACACATCACACCAAAAACAAAGGCGACCACGTAATACCCCGCCATTATTGGCGAGGCATTAAGCAGGCACTCTTTAAAACCGCTGCGTTCGGTGTAATGCAGGCTTTTTACAGATCCAGTTCGCACGTAGTCTCTCCTGTGGTCGGCTGAAACCCCTGGGAGCGCCAGAAATTAAACGCGACCATATTTTTATCTTCAATAAACAGAAAAACCCGTTTAATACCGCTCAGATAAAAATCATTAAGAATGGTTTTCGTCAGCACTGTGCCAATTTTGTGTTTCCTGAATACCGGCGAAATAGCGATGTGATTTAAGGTCGCGCGAGTGCCCATCAGACCACCGATAACCGCGCCCACCAGCGCACCATTCTCATCTTTGGCGACATAACATCTTGCGTTATCAGAACAGACGATACGCTTCACATGCTCTTCATCCTGCCACTCGCAAAAGGCCACTTCTTTAAAGAATCGCAGAAAAGCGACAATCGCACTGGCGTCATCTAACGTCGCCTTAGAGACCACTAACCCTTCCGGGGCGACGACGGGCGTCTTTGCCGAAATAAGCGGCCGAACATTACTTGATAATGTCATATTCCGTCCCCGGCCTTGAGAAGGAGACAGCAATGATCTGCCGATAACCTGGCTCTGACTCCGTCGGGTTAAACGCGGTTGTCACGTAGTGCAGCATCTCTCTGTCAAGAAAGAAGGTGGTATCAAGAATTTCACGATAAGTACCGGAACCCACTAGCGTTTCATCTTTGGTAAAGACCTGGCTCATGGCTCCCTCTATATTATGACGCCCCCAGAAATGGACGCCGCTGAACGGGTAGCCATCGCAGTGAATACCTTCCGGGGTAATTTCAACCTCACAACCGGGATTGATTTCAATGCGGATCTGATGGATCTGGCACTGCCAGATTTCATTGTGTAACTCTGGCGGCAATACTTCTTTGTAGACATTGAAATCGAGCTGTACCAGGGCGTGTAAAACCGGCGAGCTAATATCCTCGCTGGTGAAATCTTCGAAGTGGCGTACTATGCCGCCGACATATTTATTGTGCTCAAGAGACTGTTCATAGGCGCGGTGCTCCAGTGGAGTCAGCGTGTTAGTCACCGGGTTATAGTCAAAATCGCTGTAGCGGCGATAACGTGTGCCACGATCAGCCTGACCGTAGAACTTATCCACTCCCATTGTCTCCCAGCTTCGGGTAAACTTAACGAAATCACTAAACCCCCCGGTGAGGGTAAAGTCAGAACCAAGAACATTGACCGCTTTGTTTTTACGCAGAGCGTCGCCTATATCTTTATTAAGCTGCAACATATCCTATATCCTTTCGTTGCGTAGGGAAGTTTTAAGCTAGCAGCTAATAAAGTTATTTATATTCAATTCTTTTTCAGCCACCTTAATAAGCCTTTTAATCGACCGCTTTTAAAGATGAACTAACTACAAAAAACAGTATTCCAGACTTTTCATCTCACCTACGTGCAAAAGTTCAATTGAAAACCCTGGTAGCGACTGTTATAAATAAAAAAACTCTACAGAGTGAAGCGACCATGGACACAAAAGTATTAAAGAACCTTCTGAAAACTGCACAGATGGGATCATTAACTTGTGCAGCAGAAGAGGCAAGTCTTACTATTCAGGCTCTGGCCGCTCAGCTTAAAAAGGCAGAAGAATATTTTGGCTTTAAGATATTTAATCGCACGAATAAGGGCGTTATCCTCACTGAAGAGGGTAAACTTATCCTGCCTTATATTATGAATGTAGTGAAATCTTCCGAGCACCTACGCTTGAAAGCGGAACAGCTTAAAAAGAGCGCCACCAGCCCCATCCGCATCGCGCTAAACAGTACCTTTTCAGTAGATATCAATAAAAAGATTATCGACTTTATGATTGCGCGACTGAGTGATTACTCGGTGATATTCAGCACCGCCGAGTCGCCGGATAATATGGTAAAAATCGCCAAGAATGAAACGGACATCGCAGTAATTTTAGGCAATAACGTGCCCGCAGGATATTATGGTCTGAAATTAACCGGGCTGAATATTAGAGTTATAGCGGCGCGTACAAATGAAAATAATCATAATTTCGCATCTATTATCCAACCGCTGACCGAATGCCCCTATTCTGCCAGTTTTGAAAAATTTACCACGCATTTTAAGCAGCAAACACAGAGCGCCAGTATTATCTATTCCGGCAGCGAGTTGATCACCGTCTCGTTAATGAAAAGTTTTAACAGCATTGGCATTATTTCTCAGGAGATGGCACTGGTGAATAACCTGAATATTGTTCCCGGCTTCGAAGATGTGCTCGATGTCTATTTGATTATGAAAGAACCGATACTTAGCGAACAGGACCTGGAATCGTTTTATGATAATGTGATTCCACTACCGGAGATTCCATTAACGGCGTGATGGGGGCCAGCAACTTCCGGGGAGGAGTAGCACGCTACTTTACCCAGCAATCCAACACCTTCAACACAATGCCTGGATGTTTCTCGCGTTTCGCCTCTTCAGCCTCATGAACAATATCTTCTGTCAGATGACCTTTAATCACTTCGCGACATTTACCCACAGCTTGTAGCAAAGTTGTACAAGGCCGAGCTGAAAAACGCCGAAATTCGTGACCGATAAAAAATGCGCCATTGAGTAGCCTCGTGCGGGCCAACATTTTAATAAAACCCGGCCAAAAAACTGGCCGGAGTAATACTCTTTTTGTGTTGACGTATATCAAAAGAGCTAGCCATGTCTTATAACTGGCGCTGCTCCAGGCTGGTATATATCGCCTTAATTTCACCTTTTAAGCTTTCGCCCCGATAAACCATTGATGTATCGTATCGTTGATACTTCTCATCCCGTGCCGCACTGAACCAGTTAAACGACCCTACGCACAGTAACCCATCGTCTCCAATGACAATTTTACTGTGAACGCGATTGACCAGCCGGGTAACAATGCCCATCTCGCTCAGATTTTCCAACGCCTTATGCAGACGCTGCTGTTTCTCTTTTCGCTTCTCATAATCGGCATGCTCGGTATTAAAACTTTTATCCGTCACCACGGTGATATCGATACCACGGGAGCGAGCCTGAGCCATCGACGCCAGAAAGCCAGTTTGTTCCAGCTTTTGCCAGGTTAACCAGGGGGAAACAATGGTAATACTCTTATCGATAACCTTAAAAGTCTGGTTCAGAAACGCATCATGCTGCTCAACACCATGCAAGGTAGAAATCTGCGTTTGCGCTGTACTAAGATCCCGGCGTTCTTTGTACTCAAAATGCAATGCATTGCTGGTGGACGCAAACAGGTATTTTGCCAGCAACCCTCGCGGCGAAGAGCCAGGCTGGATCTCAAACAGGTCCATATCACCAAAGACCAGGAAACTATCTTTAGCACGTGAAACGGCGACGTTCAGCATGCTGCTGTCACTGTCGATAAACCCGCCATCTTCATGTTTCGAATAGACCGGAGAGAAAAGCACTATCGCCCTTTCCGCCCCCTGCAAGGAGTGCACAGTACCAACCGTTATTGAATCTTCATCGCCGTTACAATTAATACCCAGCTTACGCAATGACGACTTTATGGCATTAACCTGTGCAGAAAATGGCGTAACTACCCCTACCACTTTATGTAAGAGTTCACCGTAATGACGCTCAATTTCCTCTTTGTGAGCCACTAGCCATGCAGCTAACGTCTCCGCCTCAAAGGCGTTATAGCGACTCCCGCTGTTTGCCTGCATACCTTTTCCGTCAATGTGCAGATAACCCATCGCAGGGAAAATCGTCCCTTTTTCTTCCCCTCGTTTGGGCTGCAACTTACCGTGATAGCAGAGGGTATTACAGTAACCAATGATGTTATCAAAGCAACGACGATGCTCGTAGAGATACATCCCCCGCGCCAGGTCTGGATCGTACTGATAGCGCGAATTAAACTGTGCGACCTTCATGACACTGCCAGATGCAGCACTCTTTCCTGAATCACACACTAGTGCATACGCTTCAGTAAGTTCTTCCTGAGTGCCTCCTGGAAGGATGCGCTCCTCCACCATATTGCCAATATCAATACCAGGCAGGCTGTTCCAGATAGGCGCAATCTGTTCTGTATCGCCAATTACTAATGCTTTTTTCGCCAGTGCGAAGGAGGCCGCGGCAACCTCAGGAAGAACCTGCCCCGCTTCATCGACGATCAGCAAATTAGCGAAGTTATATAAGTAGCCATCATCAAATTTCTTCCCACCAACATGTTCTCTGATGAGCATATGATGAGGGAGCATAAAGCAGGTCATTACCACACAAGGGGTGAGCTTCATTCTACGCAGCCAGCGGGCTTTAACCGCCTTCGCGCCTCTGAGAGTTTTTTCTTTTTGGAGATTATCAACGGCAGCCATATCCATCAGCCAGCGCCCTTCCCAGTAATGCGTCGCCAGTAGAAACGCCGGGAAACGAAGCTGTGTATCGGCAAGCTCATCGGCTTCGCTCAGACTCAGCTCCGCCTCGCCTGGATACCCAAGCGCATGGGCAATCTCGCGCCAACGTATGGCGGCTTCGATTTCACGCAGGGAAACGTCCTCAGCAAGATCAATCTGTTGCTGATACTCAACCTGCTCTTTAAGTGCTTGTGCAATCAGGCCATCAATAAAGACATCAATTCCATCAGGCAAACAGCCCTGGAATGCCGCCATTCTTGCGCCAAACGTAGCCTCTAAAAACAGACTCATTTGATAGTGACGCTGAGTGCGAACCCAGGGGATCCTGGATAAGAGTACGTATATTATCGACTCCCCGGCTCGATATTGCTGCCACTGTTTTTTGCCCTGCGTTAATAGCGAGATTTCATTTGTGCTATTGAGCAGTAACGTACTCTTGTCCTGAATATACTGTGTGAGATCGTCGCTGATGGCGAGCCGCTCCTGACGGATTGCATTCAGCCTGTCCCAGGTTGGCCCGATTTGCTCAAGCTGTCCAGAGAGTTCAACTAAACGCTGATGCAAGAGATCGACAACGTGTTCAGGGGAATAACATTCCTCCGCCGGAAAAGCCTCCCTTGCCTTTTCAAGAAAGAAGACCTCTGCCCCCTCTACATATTCAAGGGATTCCACATGGTTAAAAAAGTCATCTGTCTGGTATTTTTTTACTGCCTCGGCCCTGCGGCCCGAAGACGGGAAGTAAGCGCCAAAGCTTGTTACCTCTGGTAGCCAACGCCCGGCCATGGGGCCGGTGCCGGTAGAGAAATCCTTACCAAAGGCCTCGATAATATTGGTCACGGCCTGATTGTTAGTTGATGTAGCAATCACTACTGGCGGTTCGGCTTTGTTAAGCGCCGCCCTCGCCCATTCAGTTGCAATAATTGAGAGAAGCAGCGTGGTTTTCCCGGTTCCCGGAGGACCGTTCACGGCCAGAATATCGCCCTGCTGTTGAGTGAGGTAATGGCTCAGGGCATCGCGCTGCGCGATAGCCAACGGGAACTTATCACCGGAATGCCCCAGACGCTCGCTAAACATGGCATTGCTGGCAAGGAGCGGCTCAACAGGAGACTTCTCTTTCGCGGCAAAACGGGCCAGTAATGGCACATCTTTTTTGCACGACAGCAGATGATCGTACATAGGCAGGATATGAATACTGGCACCGCCAGGTTGGTTGGCTTTAATAATGTAGCCATATTCAGCCAGTTCATATTGCTCAGGTGATGCGAGCCATTGGCCAGCAACATATTTTAAAAGTTCATCTGAATCTTTAAGGTACTTTTGCCACAACTGCTGATAACGAGCATACCGCTCCGCTCGTTGTTCATCAGTCTCCTCACGAAGCTCATCCTCATTACCGGGACCAAAGGTGATTGAATCATGCGTGGTTTTGTACTTGTCATATTCCGCCATTTCACCAATTGAGAAGGTTCCATTGGGAAGCGGCTCAAGCAGGTCACGGGGAATAGTGGCAGGAGATATGGGGAATAAAAAGCCTTCGCGGTTCAACAGTGCAGAAGTAACCAAGGGCGTAACGATAGCTGGCGCGCCCGCCGTGCGTTCCTTACCATGCATAATCAGGCGGATCCATACCTGCGGCCTTAGCAGCACCTCGACGGTCTTAACCTGATCGTCTTCATCTTCAAAGAAGGAATCAACGATCTCCTCATTTAACGTTCCAGTCGTGATGTCCATCCATTGTGTGAATGAATCTTCATCTTTACGCTCAAACGCCCCTTTTCCAGACTCGGCATCAGCTAAGGTGTTACGCCAGTATGAAGTGAATCCCTGAGTATTGCTGTCCATTTCCCTATCCCGTAAATTAAAGAAACCTATTGATTTCTTTTATATTAGTGTTGTTTGTGATTAAGTATTGTCCACTATACGAGCGTGATCGCAATAGTTTACTTACATTGAGAAGGCATTAATTAACGACAGGTATTTAAGGGCAACCGAACCCTGTTCCCGATGACGATCCAGCCAAAATCAGGAATTTCCGGGGCGGTTCAGATTGTCTGGCTTTATCCATACCATAACGGCTTCTCTTGTTCCTTTGGTTAACTCAAACGGGACAGGGCGCTACCGATATACAGTATATATTTCTATGGAGCCTTAACATTAGGTCGTTTAGCATGGGGATAAATTGCAGGTTTTTTTGGGGTAAAAGTATCATTTTTGCTTTCTGGTTATATGCTTATAGCATCATCACTTTATGTTTTTAGCAAAATGAAAATGGTTGACGAAAAAACAAAACTCACTATTGGAATAGCACAAGAACTGTCTGGCGAGTAAACAAATTGTATAATTCATCATACCAAGTAAAAATAAATCCTGCTCTTGCAGAACAAGTATTAGAGAAAATTGGGTTCAATCAGAAACCGGACTTAACCTGGTCTGGTTTAAGCGCTGTCTAGGCTTCATGGTGCCGAAATGTGCCGTTTGATAATATAAGAAAGCGGATTCTGATGGCAAAAAGCGGGGACTATTCTCTGCCAGGTTTGACGCCAGAGGATTTTTATAATCACTGGCTACGATATGGTGTAGGCGGTACATGTTGGGCGGGGCATGGGGCATTATACGCGCTGTTAAAACATTTAGGATTTGACGTATATCCCGCCATTTCCCGAATGCTTTCAACGCCCACACCTTCATCCGACTCCCCCGGGCACGGAACTCTTGTAGTCTATCTTTCCGGCGAACCCCATATTGTGGACTCGACCATTTACCATGGATGTCCGTTGCCACTTATCGAAAAATGCACAGACCATTCGGTGTGGGGGGACAAATGTACACCATACAAATGGACGCTGGCACATTAACTGGAAGCCGCTGGGGCGACCATGGGTTGATTGCCAACTTCTTAATTTTAAATCTGATTTTAGTGAGTATCTTCGCCGCCATGTACTCAGCAAGAATAATAGCCGCTTTGATGGCGCGTTACTAATACGTAAAGCAGATCGAAATACCATTACAGGGATTGTGAAAGGTCAAAAAATAGTACGTCATGCGCAAGGACATGAGTCATTTCATACACTGGCTCATGAAGAGATAAGAAAACTACTCGTTGAGCATTTCAATATTGCAGAAGAAATAGTGGCTTTACTGCCTAAAGATGATATCCAGATCTAAGATTCTCTTTCTGAAATGAGAACCTTGCGAAGAAATTCTGTCGCATTTCTGGGTTTCCCCAAGCATGGTCTGTAACTGGGTCAGAAACCCGGAGATCTCAAAAATGCATGGAACTAAAACGGGTCTGCTTACATACTGTTGGCCCTCTCCCCCCTTTATCGGTTAGGTATAATGGTGATGTAGTCGCTGACAAACTCAATGAGCTTGCTGTCACTTGTTATCAAAGGAAGCTTGTTATGCTTCGCCTGAGCCACGATCAGACGGTCAAAAGGGTCTTTGTGTAGCTTCTCTGGCAAATCGGCCACAATAAGCGTATGTTCGCTTTTAATGGGCATCTCAATCAAACCAGCTTCAAACAGGCCATCCCTGAACTCTTCCGGATCAACATCGAAATCAGGTTTGTTCAAACCGCTTTTAATGACGACTTCCCAAATACTGGCAGCACTAAAGCAAAGGGTCTTTTCAGTGTCTTCCAGCAGATCTACTACCTCCTGTTTCAGCTTGTCCGGTTCATAGGCCATAAACAAAAGAATGTTGGTATCTAACAGCAAATCCATTATGAGTATTTTCCTTCAAACATGTCCTGAATTTCATTGCTGTTCATGTCGTCAAAATTGGCAGGAACGCTACCTTTTCCTTTAAGGAAACCTAATTTGCGCTTTGGCTTATCTTCTCTGTAAGCGATGACTTTTACCAGAGCGTGACCGTTCTTTGCGATCACAACTGGCTCCCCAGTCCGGGCGACCTCCTGAACGATCCTGGACAGGTTAGTTTTGGCATCATAGATATTAACCTTTTCCATACTATCACCTCGCATTGAACACCTTTTAAGCTTATATCCTGTGCTTAGTCAGGTCAAGTTAGTCAGGCCAGGGTGGCGTATTAAGTTTCCACTATTAAAAATGGCCGTTATTACAGCAATTCCTCTTTTCCTTCACTTAATGCTTTTACCCAGATATTCTCCATCTGTTTCCAGGCTCCTTTGTTTAGATTCCCATCCATCGGAACAAGGTTCAATTTCTCACCAGGCCCATTGAGAATAGATGCAATTAAATGCCTGGTCATAGAACGTCTGGTACATCTGGTTAAAAATGCAACTTTATATTTGTGGTAACTTATTGAAGTTAAAACAAAATCATGCAAGACGAAATCTTGCGAGGGGTGTGGAGATTTTGAGGTGAGAAGCAGGCTATCGTTAAATAACCTGCCAGGATGGATTTAATAATTATCGAACAGAATCGTGTAGCAAAAAAATCCCGCCATCTGTGGGTGGGGTTAAATTTATGCTTTAGGATCTGATGGCGGAGACTTTCGGGCTTTGCGTTCATCTATTTTGGCGAAAATCCATGAACCTAACCCTCCTGCAGTTCCCGCAATAGTGCTTACAACTATAATGTCTATAATTACTTCTCGCGTTAAATTCACCTTACCATCAAAAATCAAGTCAATAACAACGCTAGCTATAAAGAAAAAAAACAAACAACAAACAATAAGATAAGCAACACTTATAAATAAACGACTTAAGTTTATATTCTGATGTTTTTTATTTGCCAGCATTATTAGAATCCTTCTTATTTATTTTATCTTTAACTTTATTACCAATAAATTCACCACCGACAGAACCAATAACATCACTAACAAAGCCAGAGCCAGGGCCTAAAACGGGTTTCAATACAGGCGGCGCAACCAAACTAATCGTACTACCAAATGCCCAACCAGTCCCTGTACCAGTTAAAGCTCCTTTATCAGGCCCATCAGTAAATAGGGTTCCACTCATCGCAATCCCTGCGTTCTGCCATATATTCCGGCCAGGTGCTAGTGCTCCCGTAATGCCTGCCGAGGCACTTCCCCAATAATCCCAGCCTTTGTTTTCGTTGCCTGGCTTGCTCAGGTCGTACCATTGATACGTACCATTAGCAATTTCGGAGATTATTGCACCGCCAACTACTTTATCCACCGAAGCTGCTGGTCCTAAATAAGCAGCCCCGGCAATCAGCACTCCATCTTTATAGCCATTCACGAGCACTTTAGTGATATTGACACCTTCCGGCAAATCGCCCTTCGCTAGCTTATCCAGTCCTGCCTGCGTTTGTTCTGGAGAGAGATTGTTATCTGTCGCGTACTGATTCCACGAGGCAGCAGCCTGACCATAATTCATCATCCCGGATGGCAGGTTGAGCGCATTATTCTCAACCGTCGTCTTACCCGCCTGCGCACCGACAACAGCGTTCGCAACGCTATCACCAACCAGCCCACCTGCCAGGCCGGAAGCCAGTGTTGCCAGAACACTTACTGTCTGTTTTTGTTCCTCACTCAGTTCACCAACTCGTTTTTTGTACAGCTCAAGAGCAAGTTTACCAGCAATCTCACCGGCGGCAGCTCCCGCCGCTGCTGCTGCCGCATTCTTGCCCGTGGCGGCTGCCAGCGCAGCGTTGACCACGGCATGAGCAATCACTTTCGCGGCATCATCCTTGACGTTCTGCCCAATCAGATAAGCAATTTCCGGTGCCGCAGCACCAGCAATCGCGGATTTAACATCGCCACCTGACAACGCCTGTATTGCCGCTGTCGCAGCGGTTTCGCATCCACGCTGAACACCTCAAGCCCTGCGGCCTCGCTGCGCCGTATGCCCGTTGACCACAGTACCTCCATCAGCGCCCCGCCCGGCGTGACCAGGTCGGGTAATGCCAGCACCTGTTCCACCTCGTCCACCCTCAGGATGTAACGGGGCAGGCGTTTTCCAGTCTCGGCAGATCAAGGTCTGCCGCCGGGTTTGCCAGTATCAGGTTCTGCTGCGTCATACAGCGGAACCACACCTGTATTGGTTGTACTGCCGTACGCTGGGTGCGGGTGGTGAGCGGCTCGCCGTTGCGTTTGTGGTACTGGTACAGGTGACGCTGATAGAGCTCCAGTACCGGGCGCGTCACCTCTGCCGGATGATGCAGACCGCGCTCTGCCGCCCACAGGATGAAGCGATAACTATGATGCGTCTGCACTTTGAGGGTGGTTTCTGACCAGTTACGCTCCCGCCCACGCGCGGACCACTGGTCAGCAGCAGGCCGCCCGAGGTGCTCACCTCATGGGCCACCGCCTCCGGTGTGCCCTGTGGAGCCCGCTGGCACGGCGACAGTTAACGAAGGGGCATTAACCGGGCTGGCGGCTGTCTCCGGGACTGACGGGGATTTATGCGTGAACACCACGCCGGGCCGCTGCCTGACCCGAGCCACTGCGCCTGTTGCAGCACCAGCCCCAGCGGCGATGGCAGATACAGGTGGCGCGGAGAGCCTTTCTTCACATGGTTATCGGCCAGCGTTCGCCGCCCGTACAGTTGCAGCATCCGGCTCCGGTGCGCCACGATGGCCGGGATTTATTAATACTCTGAGTGGTAAATAATGTTATAAGTGTCTCCAAGCTCTTCCTGAAGAAGGTGAGCCAATTTATACCCATCATCAATAAATCGTTTTTCTTCCTCTTCACTTTTAAAACCAGACGATGCTGGATCATGCGCATTAAGTATCGCATCATATCGTTCAGCCCATTCTCTGAGACAATATTTCAGCTCTGGCGATATCGGCAATTCGTCAGGAGATATATCTCCAAAATCTTCTGGGGTTGTCCCCCATAATGGATGGCAATGATAGTCAGCCATCAATTTTATTTTCTTCATTTGACTGAACCTCGCAAGTTAGCACCTACGATATACCCGTTGTTTCCTACAGTAACAGCAATGTTGTATTTTTTACCGTTTATCATAGTTTCATATATTGGCCGACCAGTTCCAGATCATTGATAACCAACAACTTTACCATCAGTTACAGCTTTCATTACTACATCAGGAATACGCGCCTCTGATACACCCATTTGTGCAAATTAATTACCATGCCATTCGATAATATGTTGCAACCCTGCTTTAGAATTTACTTTTCAAGGAAAATGCTCTTCCCGCTATTATCCTTTGCAGCACTTACTATATTTTCAGGAGTAAATTTAATACCCTGATTTTTCATTTCCTGAAGTAATGATTTGGTTGTAAAGCTATTTTTTGCTATCAGAACAAGATCTTTGTCCAACATTCCCAGCGATGCCAATGCAGCCTGGTTTGACGGGCCAGACACAAAAGCCGCATATTTCGTCCATTCAGGGCTGCTTTGATCTATCTTCGCCAGATCCTGACCATTCCACTGCTGGAAGTAAGCTTTGGCTTCCTCACTGGTCATGACATCGGCACCGATACCACTCAACCAGCCGGGACGATCTGCCATATCATAGCCGCCCTGAGCTATTTCATTATCAACAACTTGGGCTTCCAGCGGATTGTCTTTCAGCTTCTGGTCGGTTTCAGCACTCTGCTCATCACTGACTTTCTTCCATTTGTCGATTACAGTCTGACAGTCGCCTCCCGATTTCCGACAGTCCGACAGTCCGACAGTTCTTTATCAAAAGCCAGAGACTGTGTTGAACTCAGCGCATTATTCTCAATAATAATCCGTTAGTTATCATTTAGTTAGTGAGATTTATCGCACTGCGTTAGGTGTATAGCGGATAATTGAGCAAGAAACAGGCAATAAAACTGGCATTTTTACGCAGGTTAAGGGCGGGCTGGAATAAAATTGCGTCGATAATTACGGCCATCATGCTTGCATGATGTGATTACGTCAGCCTTACATCAAAAATACATCATTATTAAGTCACTATTACATCGGATGAACGCCCACTACGTCATAATTACATCGCTTTTACACCACTCTGACTAATGCTAACGGTGAGCGCTGACAGATTTTAATCTGACAGTGTGAAGCGTTGGACAACGAGCATCGCGAGGCGTCAGTGGGTTTCAAAGGGGAACCCTTTGGCGCGCGACTGTATACAGTCGGTAACGTGCCTCCTGGATTAACTGGCAAATAAAAGAGTTGCACTACATTGCATTCGGTTGCACTAATTTTTGCCAGACTCTTTTATAATTTCATTAAATTGCACTGACTTGCATTAAATTGCAGTAATTCTGGCTGGGTGTCGGGGCTGTGTGCCCTGACCTGTTACTGACCGGCGTTTTGGAGGACGGCTACAACGTGGCGGTGCTACAAAACATACCCTGTCCCTCCGTTTGCAAAGAAATCAGGTGATGTGTGGACGGGCTGATGATGGCAATAAATTCGTAGGTAATGCTCGCAGGCAAAAAAATCCCGCCAACTGTGGGCGGGATTAGTCAGACTCAATGCTCTGATAAAAGCAATATTTCATTTCAGTATATAATCGAACTTTTCATCCCAATTAAACTTTAAATCTTGTCGCTTAGTTTTCTCAAAAATATAAATGATTTTATCAAAATATTCACCAAGAGCTTTTCTAGACAGTTCGGAATTCAACCAGATTATTATTACTGGCCTTTCGACGTCAGAACTAAGACGATCCCATAATGCATCGAGATTTTGACCATAATAAGGCCCAAAATCTAATGACTCAGATATAATAAAATGAAAATCTGCTTCAGTTAGGATGTTTTTCCCATCCAAAATCACTTCCCTGACACTCATTTCCAAGTACCTATTGAAGTTGCAGTTTTGTAGTGGTCCGTTGTTATATAAAGCAAACCATCATCTGAATATAATAACCTTGTTCCTGCCTGGTTAGCTCTTGACATAGTGTTGTCCAGTCCTATATCCGCTTCTCTCCATACCCGCCCTGGCGAGGAGGGCAATATATTTGTTGAATTTTCAAAGAGATCACCACCAAGCTGACCTCCTGGGGTTGTATTATTCAATGCTTTTCCGGGCTTCCAACCATTATTCATAGCCTGAGTTTTATCCACATAATTTTTTGGCAACTGCCCGGTATTCCGTAAGCTTTCTACAACCTCATTCGCAGCTTCAGTGGTCTTCAAATCCATTTTCAGCCCAGCATAGTTTGCTGCATTATACGCTGCTGTGTTAGTTCCTGTAGCCCCCTCAATATCAACTTTATAAGGCAGTGAATTTCCGTCATACTGTCCCCCCGGATACTCCGCGTTCGTTGTACCCTTGCCCGGTTTCGACGAGTATTCACCATCGCCCGCAGTCCATGTCATCGACGGTGTTTCAGGGAGAACCTTCTCTGCTTTGTAAGTGATTTTTGCAACAATCTTCTCTGTCAGAGCCGTACCTGTTTTTGCAACACCAACACCACCGGCGACAGCAGTAATAAGATCGGACATGAGTTTACCCGCCTCAAGGCCCGCATTGTACGCACCACCTGCGCCAGCCCGCTGATATTCCGACTCCATCCGGTTGATACGATCAATATAACTTTGCTTAACGGCATCCGACATCGTGCTGAACATGTCGTCGCTCGTGATTAATTGCTTAATCGCATCATAAGTGGCGGCAGGATTTGTGACGGCTTTCGATAAACTCTCGACGGAATCACTAATCCCCTGAGGAACACCAACCAGCATACCAGCCCCGTAGGCTGCCTCCTGCCCGATATCAATAGCATCCCATTTAGCACCGACTTTCAACTGACATGAGAGGTTACCTTTACAGGCATCAAACTCTTTATCCCGCTCAGAACGTTGTTGGTTGCTCAGATAGTTATTCTCAACCGTCGTCTTACCCGCCTGCGCACCGACAACAGCGTTCGCACCGCTATCACCAACCAGCCCACCTGCCAGGCCGGAAGCCAGTGTTGCCAGAACACTTACTGTCTGTTTTTGTTCCTCACTCAGTTCACCAACTCGTTTTTTGTACAGCTCAAGAGCAAGTTTACCAGCAATCTCACCGGCGGCAGCTCCCGCCGCCGCCGCTGCCGCATTCTTGCCCGTGGCGGCTGCCAGCGCAGCGTTGACCACGGCATGAGCAATCACTTTCGCGGCATCATCCTTAACGTTTTGCCCAATCAGATAAGCAATTTCCGGTGCCGCAGCACCAGCAATCGCGGATTTAACATCGCCACCTGACAACGCCTGTATTGCCGCTGTCGCAGCGGTAATGCTTCGCTGCAGGCTACTGCCGATGCCAAACTGAGCTTCTGCGGTTCTGCCCGCCTGCTCGGCAATCTCTTTATCCGTGGGGGCAACCTTACCTGAATCGCGACGGGTAATATATATTTCGGTATAACCGTGACAGTAAGGTTATTTTTGACGCAATCTGAAAGGGATTCAAAGGGGAACCCTTTGGCACACGACTGTGTATACAGTCGGTAACGTGCCTCCCTATTTTTTCTGACAGCAGATACGATTCATTAAGTTGCACTAAATTGCGTTAAGTTTCATTAAGTTGTATTAACGGTCACTTTGGTTGCACTAAATTTATTTAAATTGCACTAATTTTCTTTAAGTTGCATTGCCCCGCCTGAAGTACTGCGCGATGAACAACGTGAGGGGGTCAGTGATAGTATTTTTCCAGCCTCTCAGACACGCTGAACATTCAGTTTTGGAGAGTCGTCCGGCGACTCTTCTGGCGAGTCACCGGGGAGTCATCACCTTAAAATATGCGACTCCTCATTTTACAATGTCATGATTTTTATGCAGATAGTCATGAGTGACTCTACAGCAACTCGCCGACGAGTCGTCAAAGAGTCTTGGACGACTCTGATTGACACATTAAAAAATTTCATTTTGCAATTTAAAAAAGCTAATGCACTGATTTTAAATACTAATCAGCCAAAAGTTCGTTTTGCGTGGGGTAAGGGGCAGGCTATCGTTAAATAGCCTGCCGGGGTGGGTTTAGTAATTAGTGAGCAAATTTGCGGAGCAAAAAATCCCGCCGATTGAGGGCGGGATTTGTCGTTTATGGCTGATAGTCTTCAAATTCCCAAGCAAAAACACGGGAAAGCTTCTGTGCTATCTCCATCCAATCACTACCTTCGCACTGGTCGATATAATCGGTGATGGTTTTGGTGATCTCATCTAAATCATATTTACGTACCAAAAGCGTGTGACGCATCAGTTCCGGCAACCACTGATGCTTACAGAGCCATTCGGGGGTGCAGACATGAAGATCGAAGTTATCGGCACCAACGCTATTTTCAGCTCCTATGCGCAGCAGTAACCGAATCGAGAAAGAGTTTTCATCTTCCGGGTAAAATTTATCCAGCTCATGATCATCATTTGAAATATTTTTTAAAATAGCTTTCATGTTTATGTCCTAATTTATATCCAGATGACCGTTACCAATTTTCGTTTTATCCCCTGTTACAGGATTTATTTTATATGTTTCAAAATTAGCTTGGGTACCGGTTGTCGCATGTGAACTATTATCTTTTGACGCTGGGAATCGGTACACACGAGTTTTGTCTGCACTCATCAATCCACTACCATCACTTGTAAGTCTGGCACCATCGCCTACCCAGATTTTACCTAATCGGTCGGCTTCTGCTTTAGTACTGGAACCCACACCATAATTCAGTTTGCCATTGTCACCCTGAACTACTGCGGCCAGTCTTGGATCCTGCTTCGCAATATTATTCAGATTTTGCTGTACCAGGTCATCTTTCAGCTTCGGATAAGTCGCAGCATTTTCCGCGCCACTGGTCGCCTTACCTGCATTTACAGTTGCTGATTCAGCCTTACCAGCAACGTTTGCCGATGCTCCTCCAGAAGGAAGAACCTTCGCTGAAACTAAAGCGCCTGATAATACTCCCGCAAAACTCTCCAGTGCCTTCTGATCTCCATTGGCCGCTTTGATGGTTGTGGATTTAATCCCCTCCCACGCATCGCCATTCATGATGGCAGTCAGTGTGGCTGCCGCTCCTGCATCTTTTTTCGCTAAATCACTTTGGGCCTGACCGCAGTAGCTGCCTCCGGTTGCACAGGTCGCCAGTGCTGCTGTCAAATCGAATGCGGTATCACCACCGAGCATCACGAAGTCACTGGTTTCACTGCTGGCATTAATCAAGCCATTGACGAGCTGGGACGCAATATTCTCCCCAAGCTTATTCCTGACCTGAGTTTTCCACCATTCTGCGCTTTGTTTAACTGACTCCCGCGCTTTGTCCCCGGCCAGCGAGTTATTCTCAACCGTCGTCTTACCCGCCTGTGCACCGACAACAGCGTTCGCACCGCTATCACCAACCAGCCCACCTGCCAGGCCGGAAGCCAGTGTTGCCAGAACACTTACTGTCTGTTTTTGCTCCTCACTCAGTTCACCAACACGTTTTTTGTACAGTTCAAGAGCAAGTTTACCAGCAATCTCACCGGCGGCAGCTCCCGCCGCCGCCGCTGCCGCATTCTTGCCCGTGGCGGCTGCCAGCGCAGCGTTGACCACGGCATGAGCAATCACTTTCGCGGCATCATCCTTAACGTTCTGCCCAATCAGATAAGCAATTTCCGGTGCCGCAACACCAGCAATCGCGGATTTAACATCGCCACCTGACAACGCCTGTATTGCCGCTGTCGCAGCGGTAATGCCTCGCTGCAGGCTACTGCCGATGCCAAACTGAGCTTCTGCGGTTCTGCCCGCCTGCTCGGCAATCTCTTTATCCGTGGGGGCAACCTTACCCAATCCGGCTAGCGTCTCTTTCGCCGCCTTAAGGGCCACAGGGTCTTTCATCGCCTTTTCTCTGGCAATTTTCCCTTCCGTGCGCGCAATATCCGCCACCTGATTGCCTATCTCGCCAATCATCTGCGCAGTCTGCAGACGCCGTTGCTCTTTCTCCTTGTCAAAAATCGGATCGATGCTGCCGTTGGCGTGTTCTGTGTCACGGCTTAACGCCGCCACATCCTGCTGCTGGTTTGCCGCGTCGCGGATAACAATCGTGCCCTCTGCCACTGCTGACTGCGTGGTGCCTTCGGCATGACCGCTGCCCCCCAGTCCCGAGAGCATAGTGCTCGCCATATTGCTGACAAGATTCCCGGCAATCCCGCCACCTGTACTGAAGCCTGCCCCCTGATGCTGGGTTTTATAATCCGCTTCGTTGTGGATATCGCTGAATCCCAATGTACCGGTCTCAAGACGGTTTTTATCCGCATCTGCGCGGCTGGCAATTACCGCACCATCAAGCTGGGTGTGGTTACCCACCATCACATCAAAGCCGCCTTCACCCGCAAATATACCCGTCTGCTCCTGCACCGAGTCGTACGTGCTGTTTATTTTTTCGCGACTGTAGCTGAAGCTGGCGCCCGCTCCCCCACCAAAGGTGTAGTTCAGCCCGCCGCTTATGCTCTGCTGCCTGCTGTTGTAGTCGTCGCTGTCCTGCAGACTACTCAGCGTCAGGTCACGCCCCACATCAGCCTTTACCGTTTCGCCATTGACCTGCGTACCCTGCAGCAGCATGTCGCGCCCGCTGGTCAGACTGACATTCTGCCCGGCATCCAGTGTGGTTTCATTCCAGGCGGTGCCATTCCCTTTCTCGCCGCCTTTAGCTGCGTTGGCGCTGGCCGAGACAGAAACACCCATGCCACCAGGCCCGGCAGTAAGCCCCACGCCAATCGAGCCGCCTTTACTGGTGTTGCTGCCAGTCGTTTTCTGCGTATCCGCCACCCCTGTCAGGGTGATATCACGCGCCGCATCAAGGGTAAGATCCTTGCCCGCTTTTAACTGGCTACCTGCGATAGCGATATCACCGCTGCTGGTTTCTTTTCCTTTACCTGTTGCGCTAATACTTAGGTTATTGCCAGCATTGAGCGTACTTCCCGACGTGGTGTCCTGCTCTGAGTGCGAAGTCGATTTGGAGGACTGACTACCGAGAGATGCCATCACGCCAAACGCGCCATTACTCATCGGGTCGCTCCCGCTGACGGCTTCTGCCAGCCGATTCGCCTGGCCCGCCTGAATGCCCGAAAGAACAGCTTTTGTCGCCCGTAATGATGCAAGGCGATCGTCGCTCTGTTCTTTTACCGCCATGGCGGTTGTTACAGCGGTATTAACTGCATCCCCCACGGCACCAGAGAGCGCGACGGTAAGGCCGCTGGTTTTCTGCTCAAAAGTTTGATCGCTGGTACGTTTGTCATGTCCTGGCTCGATCACCACGCTGTCACCGCTCAGAGCCATATCCTGACTGGCAATCAGATCGGAGCCGCCGATATGAATCTGGTTGCCGGCAGTGATGGTCACATCACCGCCAGTACTGCCCACAGTGCTGTAACTCTGGCTTTGGGTGGTACCATTTTCTTTCAGATCCTGTTTCGTTTTGCTGGTACCGATGGAGAAACCAATCCCCCCTGAACTCATCAGGCCACTTTTTTTCTTCTCTTTAAACTGCCAGTTTGAATCGGTATTGGTGGCCGCTTCGACAGAGACGTTATGTCCGGCGTTCAAGGCCACATCGCCATCGCCCGCCACTGCCGAGCCTTTCACCAGCAAATCATTACCGGATGACAGCGTGACGTTATCACCACTCAACAGCGTACCGAACTCTCGCGTCGCGCTCTGTTCTGAAATCGTGTGTGTTTTAGTTTTGCTGAGGAAGCCGCTTTTGGTTTTGACCTGCTCCTGATAGTGGTAATCACTCTCTGTGGCTGTCGTCAGGGTGATATCGCGCCCGGCCTGCACGCCAATATCCCCCTTCGCCGTCACCGATGCCGCTTCGGCATTCATATCGCGACCAGCGATGATCACCGTATCTGCGCCGCTGGCAAGCTCTGTGCCCTGCTGGCGTACCTGTTCATTAATAACGGTTTTCTTTTTCGCTTTTTCGCTGTTGCCCTGCGTGGTTGCTTCGGCAAGCAGATTCACATCGCGCCCCGCCTGCAGCCCCAGACTCTCTTCTGCCGCCAGCCCCGCAGCCTGAGCAGTGATATCCCTCCCTGCCGCCAGTGTCAGGTCGCCCCCCGCGCTAACCGTCGCACGATCCAGGTCAGTGCTGTGGGTTTCGCTGTTCCCATTGCGGCTGTTATGACTGGTTTGCTGTGCATTCAGGTTGAGGTCATTGCCTGCGGAAAGCTGTGCGTTTTTGCCTGCACTGACATCACTGGCGCTCAGGGTCAGGTCATCACCCGCCAGCATGGCAATATTCCCGCCAGCGCTGATGGCGCTGCCCTGGTAAGTTACATCTGCATTGTTGGTCGCGGTTTTGCGGGCGAAGCCGGACTGGCTGTAGACATCATTTTTCGTAATGGCACTGACGACAATATTGCCACCCGCATCCATCAGCAGATCGCCACCTGCCGCCAGTGTCGAACCGGTATGAGTGATATCTTTTCCGGCAGTAAGTGACAGTGCATCCAGCGCAGTGATGCTGCCGATACTGCCAAGGGTGGTGTCCTTCAGACTAACTGAGCCGCCTCTGCCTTCCGTATCCAGTGAATACTGGTCGGCCAGGGTGATGTTACTGATACTACCGTCGAAACTCTCCAGCGCTACCGTTTTGCCGCTAATGATGGAGCTGAGATTATTGATATCACCAATAGCACTGAGATCGACATTACCGCCCGCTTTCAGCAGCGCATCGTTGCTGTTGGTTATCTGCCCGTCGCTGTTGACGCTGAGATCGTTACGTGCCAGCAGCGTGCTGCCGCTATTGGTGACATTCCCGCCTTCAAGGCTGACATTGTTGCCGGCAATCACACTGCCGTTGTTGACAGTGACATCTTTTGCCGACAGGTAGAGTTTGGGGATCAGTACCGTTTCGCCATTAATCGTGGCGCTTTCCCACCACAGGATGCTGTGGTCGAGCGCGGCAACCTGCTCGACGGTGAGGGATACGCCAAACTGCAGGCCGAGCGCCTGTTGCGCACTGGCAGCGTTATCCATCAGATACTGCATCTGCGCAAGATCGGAACCAATGCCATTGAGATAACGGCTGCCGGTCTGATTCAGCACCGTATTACTGACATAGCGGGTATCAAACGCAGCATCCCCCAGAAAACGGTAGTCATAATCCGGATTCAGTTTGATACGGTCCAGCATGTAGGACGAGCCGAGGAATTGCTTCTCGTCAGTGTAAGCGCTGTTGGTTTCGCGCGGCGCGGCGGACGGGCTGATACCCAGCAGTTTGTTCAGATCGCCAAAAAGTTTTGGATCCAGTTGGCCCAGTCCGTCGAGTTTCGGGTTAACGGTAATCAGGTACGGGCTTTTCGGGTTTTCTGATACCACAAAGTAGCCGTTATTCCCTGAAGGCAGCGGATATGCGCTGGTATCAACGGACTTACCCTGGTACTGGCCGGGCGCGACATTGTCGACGTTTTTCAGTACTGCATTCGTCACGCCAGCGTCCGCCAGGCTGCCCGCATTACCGAGGCTGGCATTGTCTTTTTGCTGACCGCTGATATGACTCAGTGCCGCATCAGACGCACTGTTGTTATCCAGCGAGCCGCCACCGTTAATCTGCCGCAGAGTGTTTTGCAGCTGATCCTGCCACTGCGGCGAGTTGACCGCAGCCGGCGAGTTCGCCAGCGCCTGTTTTGTCACGCTACCGCCAATACTCTGATTGCTCAGGGTATTAAGGGAGGGAGCAGCGATGGTTCCGCTTACGCCACCTGCATTAGCGGTAGTCGTGGTATTGCTGATATTACTGCTGAAACTGGCGGTGATATTACCACCGGCCTGGATAACGGCGCGGTAAATTTGACCCTGTGTGGTGGTAATTCCATGACCCTGAAATTTATAATTAATGTACTGATTATATTTTTCAACATTATTGCCATGGTTACTCAGCCCGTCATCCGGAAGCGTGTTGGTGGCATAGTTTTCTGAATCATATTTATAAGTGATCGCATCGGTGGTGATACTGTTCTGCCAGCTCTGGTTATTAAGCTGTGTTCCCTGTAAAACCATGTTGCCCGTACTCAGTATGTCACTGGCCCGGTTATCGAGCACATTAACAGCAATATTTGCATTACGTCCCGAAGTAATACGAGCACCTGCGCCACTGCTGGTGACATCAGTACGCGTTTCACTGAGTACATATTTATAGGTGGCATACTCCTCAAACGGTGCATAATAATAGCTGGTCACGTAGAAGATGGGGCATCCACCGTCTTTCCCTCCGCAAACGGGACTTTCTTCATAATATTTAACGGTGTAGTACCCATATGTTCCGTCAGGAAGCTTTGAGTAATGGAGCCTGAGCGTCGGATCCCCTATTCCATCCATAACATCATACGTTGTTGTTACAGAACTCGCTGTCAGCCCATCCCTTTGATTCAGTAGATGCCCGGTCTTAACAGTGATATCGCCGTTACGCGTTTCAATATTGCCGGAGGTGTTAATCACCTCGCTGTTAGCATTCCCTGCCGCGTCCTTCTGCAGCCACAAACTGTTACCCGCCAGCATATCGCCACGCTGGTTGGTGATACTGTTGGCATACAGCGCCAGGTTGTTTGCCGCATACAGCAGCGCGGTGTTGATAATCGCCCCTGGCGCATTCAGCGTCAGGTTGCCGAGCGTCCCGGCAAAACCATTCGCAGTAATATTGCCCCTACTCGTCAGCGTCACATCGCCGCCCCCCTGAATCGCACTGTTGCCGTTCAGCACAATGTTGCTGCCGCTTAACGTGCTCGCACCGCTGCCGGTGGTGATTTGTCCATTGTTGGTCAGTTGGCCACCCGCACTCAGGTTCACAGCCTGGCCCTGCATCACGCTCTGGTTATCAATGGCTCCGTTGCTGGTCACATTCAGGATCTTACCCGCCGCCAGCGTGGTTTTGCCGCTAAATGTATTTGCCAGTTGCAGCGTCAGGTTCCCCAGTGCCACGACCTGTCCCAGTGCATTCATCCCCGTTGCGCCAACAAACAGATCACCGCCACTGAACAGCTTCCCGGAAGCGGACTGATCTACCTGAGTCGCGTTGACCGTCAATTGGTTATTGCCGAGCAGCGTACCGTTATTGGTGAGTTGCCGGTAATTGAGCACCAGATTACCGGCCTGGGTGGTGCCCTGGTTAGTGAAGGTATCGCCGGTGAGCGTCATCTGATCAGCAAGCAACGTACCAGTACCGTTGTTGTTTGCCGCGTTCAGCACGAGGTTCGTCGCCTGTAACCAGCCTGCCCCACTGTACTGCGGGGTAGTCAGCGTCAGGCGCGCGCCGGAGAGCACTTTACCCGCGTTCATCGCCTGGCGGGTGGCATCAATGCGGATTCCCCCTGCGCCCTGAATCAGGCCATAGTTGAACAGGGAAGGCGTAGTGAGGGTCAGCGCACCTGTGCTTACAGCTTCTGCACCACTACGGTTCGTCAGTGTCGCGGCAGATACAGTCAGGTCAGCGCCCTGTAATTTGCCCGCATTGTCTACCGAAGCCGCACTCAGATTCAGCGCGCCATTGCTGGCAAGAGCGGCGTTCGCCTGCTGGTTCACCGCGCCAGTCAGCGTGGCGGTAAGGCCATCGATACCACTGATGCTCCCGCTGTTATTCAGGGTGTTCGCGTTCAGCGTCAGGTTCTTCGCCCCCCACTGCCCGTCGTTAGTCAGGGCTAGCGCCTGCAATACGGCGGTACCCATGGCGGTAATTTTGCTGCCCGCCGCGGCGTTCAGACTCCCGGAAAGGGCGAGGTTTAGTGCCCCGGCGCTTTGTATCGCTCCGCTGTTTTCGAGCGACTGCGCGGCCAGCAGGATATTATTTCCCTGCCAGAGTCCAGCGTTAGTGACCACTCCGGCGTTGATATCCAACGTCCCCTGAGTCAGCAGCGAACCTTTTGCGCCGTTAATCAGCTCCAGCTGTGGAGTCGCCATCGCTATGCGCGCCATCAGCGTTGTGGTGGTCTGGCGATTATCCAGCGTCAGGTAATCCAGTCCGGTCAGCGTGCCGTTGTTGGTGATGGTGTGCTGATGCGCTGTGAGGGTTTTGCCCTGCACGGTGCCGTTATTAGTGAGCTGCTGCCCGCGCAGTGTGACATCCCCGGCGCTGAGCAACTGCCCGTTATTGTTCAGCGTCTGTGCACTAAGCGCCATCGCCCCCTGGCTTTCCAGCGCGCCCGGCAGGTTCAGGGTGTTGCCGATGCTTGCCGTTAAATCGCCCTGGCTCAGCAACGTGCCGCTGAGCGTCCAGTTATCCGCCGTGACAGATACCTGCCCGCCCTGAAGCGTCCCGCCAGTAGTAAGCTGCCCGGCGCTGACCGTAAAGTCACCGCCACTCAGCGTGCGGGAGCCCGTGCCGGTGGTAAGAGTATCCGCGTTCAGTGTCAGGCCGTGAGTCCCCTGCCACAGCCCGTCGTTGTTCAGTGTGGCGGCGTTCAGCGTCAGCGTGTCACCAGTGATGCGTCCATTGCCGGTAACGCTGTCGGCCCGTAAATCTGTGGCGCCACCGCTGACCATCTGGCCGTTGCTGGTGATTGCACTACTGTAGGTGCCCGTCAGGCCGTGAAGCCCGTTGATCAGGCCCAGGTTATCCAGCGTATCGCCGCGCAACGTGACGGTATCGCCCTGTACTGTTCCGGCATTGCTCAGGCTGCTCCCGCCCAGCGACAACGCCCCGCCAGAGAGCACTCTTCCGCCCGTGGTGTTGGCGATGTTGTCCGCCGTCGCCAGCCATTGCTGCGTGCCCTGAAGCAGTCCGCTGTTGGTGATACGCTTGCCCGTCAGCGCCAGAGAATCTGCCACGAGGCTGCCGCTGTTTGTTAGCTGATCCGCCTGCAGAGTGGCATGGTTATGCGCCAGTAACGTACCGCTGTTATCCAGCGTTCCGTTGAGCATACCGTCCAGCGCACCAGTTTCCAGGTTGCCGCCGTTGACCAGTGTGTTGCCGGTCAGCGTCAGGCCGTCTTGTACATACAGCAGCCCCTGGTTATTGAGGGTATCCAGATTCAAATCCAGACCGCTGCCGCTCACCAGTTGGCCGTTGCTGCCATTGAGCAGTTGTAGCGTGGCGAGCGTCAGGCTGTCGTTGCCCTGCAAAATGCCGTTGCTGGTGATCTCCGGTGCGGTCACTGCGAGATCTTTTGCCGCCAGCTTGCCGTCGTTGGTCAGTTGCGCCGTGCGGATATCCGCCACGCCCTGGCTCAGCATCTGCCCCTGATTATCAAGCGCGACGCCCAGCGTGGCGTTCAGGGAATCTTGCACCTGCACCGTGCCGCCGTTGTGCCAGTTATCGGCACGGGCGGTCAGGTTGCGCCCCTGCATCCGTCCATAATTGTCGAGCGTGGTGCCCTGTAATGTCAGGCTGCCGACGCTGAGCATCTGCCCGTCAGCCGTGCCGGTAAATGTGGTGCCCTGCCAGTTCAGTTCGTCATTTGCCTGGATCAGACCGCTATTACGCAAATCACCGTGCAGGGCGAGCACTTTCGCCATCAGCGTACCGCTGTTATCTACTGTGCTGGCTTGCACCGTCAGCATCTGCTGGCTCACCACCTTACCCTGGTTATCGAGCGTGCCGTTAACGCTGGCCTCCAGACCATTCTCACCCAGCGCAACCCCGGTATTCACCCACTTACCGGTCGCCAGATTAAGTGTATTGCCCTGTATTTGCCCGGCGTTATCCAGTCTGTCGTTTTTAAGCGTGATGTTACCGTTGCTCAGAAGCAGACCGCCCTGCTGGTTGGTTAGTTGCACGCCGGTAATGGTCAGTGCATTGATTCCCTGCAGCGTGCCGCTGCTGGTGATATCTGCGCCCGTGAGTTCAAGATTTTTTGCCGCAACAAGGCCGCTGTTCAGAAGTACCGGTGCATTCAGTGTCAGCAAATTGTCCGCAACCACACGTCCCGTTGACACGTTGTCGAGCTTTTTCCCCAGCGTCAGAAGCAACTCGCTAGCGCTCAGATTACCGCTGTTATCCAGCGTCCGTCCGTTCAGGTTCAGCGTACCGCCAGTCGCCAGCGAACCGCTGTTAGTGGTGTTTTGTACCGCCAGCGTCAGCGCATTGTCGCCCTGCACGTTGCCCTGGTTATTCAGCATATTCGCCGTCGCGCTGACGGTTTTCGCCGCCATCAGACCTTCATTGATGAGGCTGTCGGCAAAAACTGTCAGTTGCCCGTCCGCCAGCAGACGCCCGTCGTCGTGATTTGCCAGACTGGTATAATCGCTGACCAGATTTACCCCGTTGATTTCCCCGCCGTTGACCAGTGCATCACCGCGCAGGTACAGGTCACTATCAGTGGTTATCAGGCCGCTATTATTCAGTCCGGGAATACTGAGTGTTACGTCCTGCGTGCTGTAGAGCGTGCCGCCATAGAGGTTATCCAGCCAGTCCGTTTGTAATTTCAGCGCGCGGGTACCCTGTAAAAGACCGCTGTTGGTGATACGGCCGCTGCTGAGATTCAGCGTGTCTGCGAGCAGCGTACCGCTGTTGACGATTTTGTCCGGCCCATTCAGCGCAATGGAGCTGGCATTGGTTTTCCCGCCGTGACTGAGTTTTTTTGCACTGGCATCGAACGCACCTTTCGCCGCTTGCGTGCCGTCCAGCTTAGCGTTGCCTGTGGCCGTCAGCGTCATATCACCACCACTTTGTAACTGCGCATTCCGGCGGGTCTGTAATTCGCCAGCATTAACGCTCAGTGCGTTATCCGCACTCACCAGCCCGTCCAGGTCGGCGGCGGTCTGCACCGTCAGTGCCACATCCGTTTTGCCGGTGATAACCGAGTCTGCGTCGGTAGTCAGTGCACCGGCGTCAACACGCAGAGCACCGTCCGCTGCCAGCGTACCGTTGTTCTGCACTATGCCACCACTCACGGCCAGCGTCTGCCCCTGCAGCGTACCGCTATTGGTAAGGGTAGTGGCCGAGGCGCTAAGTTTGCCTTTCGCCGCCACCGAACCCCGGTTATCCAGCGTATCAACGGTGAGCTGCGCGTCGCCTCCGCTAATCAAATTTCCCTGCTGGCTGATTTCCTGCGCCGTCAGCGTCATGCTGCCCGAGGCGTTGATTTCGCTTTTCACATCTGTGTAGAGCTGCTTTCCGGCAAGAGAGAGACTGCCGCCGCTGGTCAGGGCACTGCTGGTAAGACTGGTGGTACCTGAACCGCTCAGCACCAGTTTGCTGTCGGCGGCCAGCGTTGCGTTACTTACCACCACATCCTGCGCAGCCGTGACCGCAATATCCCCGCCCGTTTTATGGCTGCCGCTGAGTGCCAAGCTGTTCGCTTTCGCTGTCAGCGAACCGCCGGCAATGCTGTCCCTGATGACCATCCTGCCGCTGGCATCAAGTGCGATATCCCCCTGGCGCGCGGTGAGGTTGCCGAGGTTCACTCCCACGCCTTTTTCGGTCGAGACCAGATGAATACGGTTGGCGTACATGCCGCCGAGCGCACCTGTGTCCACGGCGACAACTGGTGCAATACCTTCGCCGGTTATCGCCGTGGCTTTACCGTTCGCATCGATCCGGTTAGCCCCGGCAGTGACAGTTAAATCTTTCGCGTGTATGGCGGCGTTCACTTCAGTGGCGCGGGAAATCAGCGACAGGGCGTCACTGCTGCTGGCATCCAGGCCCTTCCCTTCCACCGTAATGGTACCCTTTGTCACGTCCAGTGCGGCAAGATTGCCCGCCGTGTCGAACTGCGGCTTACCGGTGGTCAGCGTGACGTTCGGCGTGTTGATAAACCCGCAGCCGCTACAGGTGATACCGTAAGGGTTGGCGACCATCACGTTCGCCGCTTTCCCCGCGACTTCGGTATAGCCCTGCAACTGGGAACGGCTACCGCCTGTCACTTCGTTAATGATGCCGTGCGCTTCCTGCCCGGCGCGCAGATTCGGGTTGTTCTGAATTAGCCCACCAAGTTGCGTCTGCGTTAGCTGACCGGTGGCGTTGTTGAGGATTAACCCCTCTTTACCGACGTTATAGTCGTGGAACTGGTTATGTGAAATACCTGCTGCATTCGGCGTGGCGATATTCACCACCGGCACACCGTTCGCTGCCTTGTCCATAGCGGCCGGGCTCGTCGGCGTGATGACCGCAGCGAATGATGGAGCCACGGGCTGCCAGACCAGCAGGCTGATAATCAGCCAGCTCAGCGCACGCTGTGAGAAACGAACCGGTTTGGCAGTATTCATTTTCTTCTTCCTTAAAAGGTGACAGCAACGCGCCAGTTAACGCTGACGTGGTCAGGGGCAAGCCAGCCCGGATAGCGCAGCGGTGTGCCGACAGTAACCTGGCTTGCCAGCCAGCGGCCGTTGCTGGCAAGACCCGCCGCTGCGCCCCAAAGCGTGCCGGAGGCATAGTTATCCAGCTGGTCTTTCTCCAGCCAGCCACCGTCCAGCGCTGCCGTGGCGCTGATCTGCCCGAACACCGGCAATGTGAACAGGGAATAGTTCAGTTCGTTGCGCCAGTAGCCGCCGTTATCACCGGAGAGATACTGCTCCTTAAAACCGCGCACCGAGCTTTCACCACCGATGGTCAGGCGCTCGCTGCCATAGAGCCGGTCCGGCGACCACTGCCCATACAGGCTGCTCAACCACCAAATATCACCGACGACCGTGCGCTGGAAACTGGCGCTCAGGCTCCATTTACGGAATTGCGCGCGCGGCTCATCACCTGCTTTTCCTTCATCGGTTTCCGCACCGAACCAGGTCATACCATGGCTCCATGCCGGGTTGAATGTGGCGACACCACCGAGCATTTTATGCGTGTGGTTGATACCCAACTGGAGGCTGGAAAGTTTGCGGGTGCTGCTGGTCAGCGGCGCATCGTTGAGCCAGTTGCGGCTGGTGCGCTGTGTGATACCTGCCACCAGCGCGGTTTTGATATCACCATTGCGGAACACCACCCTGGCAGCATTCAGCCTGTGGGTTTTCGTGTCGCCGCTGGAAATCCAAGGAAAGCCCTGGTTGATGATGGTGGTGCGGTAGTTGCTCCATGCATAGCTGTAATCCAGCAGGGTATACCCGTAAGGAATGCTGACCCCGGACTGGAAACTTTGCGCGTCATACGCCGTGGCAAAATCGCTGCTGCGCCCGCCGCTGATAAACCATTTATCCGCCATCCCGAGCAGGTTATTGCCAGTTAGCGACCCGCTGAGTAGTTCCTCACCGGTACTTTTCTGCCCGCTATTATCCAGCGACAGGGAGACACTTATGGGAAATTCCGGCGTGGCGGTTAAATTAACAATCGAATAACCCGGTTCACTGTCTGGCACGATTTCTATCTGCACCGGATTATCGCGCAGGCGGTTAATCTGCTCCATTCCCTGCTCAATATCGCGTAAATTTAAAACCTTACCTTCAAGCCCCGGGAAAACCATTTTCAGCATACGCGGCGATTTACCCTCCAGACGTATCTGTTTTAATTTCCCCTCCAATACTACAAGGCGTAATTTCCCCTTTGATAAATCCTGCTCAGTCAGAAATGCACGGCTGGTGATATACCCCCGGCTGATATACCAGTCGGATACCGCGGCAGTAAGCTCGTTTATTTTCGCTATATCCAGACAGCGATTCTGCCAAGGGGAAATAAGTTTCTGCTGTGCTTTTTTGCTGATAAGCGCGACGCCGTCGAGAGTAATAGTATGAATGTTGAAACAGGGGCCGGTGACCGGTAAACCGGGAAGCTTCGGTTCTGCACGAGGCAACGGCGTACTGCTTTCCAGCTCGTCGCGTTGCTGCTGATTCTGGCGCAGCAGTTCTTCCTGCTGCTGGAGTACCGCATCACGGTCAGCTGGAAATAATGGCGCGGCCTGAGCCGTAGCCATAAATAATAAGAACACTATTAGATAGCGCACGTGAACCCATCCCTGACAAATAAACGTCACCCTGAAATTTGAGTTAGGTTATTTTTAGTAATTAATTTTATGCATTTTCTTACAGAATATAATGAAAGACAATATGATAATTATAAAAAGATTGTCTGCGTTTAAATTTAGCTTTAGTCTTGAATATATTCGGCAAAAACTTTTACTTCAATGGTGCCACTAACAAAAAAATATATCGAAGTACGTCTAAATAATTTTTAAGCTTAGCTTAAATTAAAGCAAGAAAGTATTATTACCCGCGAAGCATGACTAATAATTACAAGTGGTGATATATGTTATATATAGCTTATAACCTGTGCCATATCAGACGTTCCCTTCAGCCTGTAGCTCCCTTTCAGATACGGAACGCACGCTGGAAGAGTGTTGTCCGGCTACCTTGATGCAAAATGAATAAAGTAATGTAAATAACTTTCGATGATGAAGCTCTTTTTTATTCATCCACTGCAGATTTGAAAATGATAAACCGGAAATTACAAAAAGCCGCATGTGCGGCTTTTCACAAACACTTGTCGTAAGGAATAGAACTAGGGTTTTGAAGCTTGATAGTAACAAACAGTGGGTAAGGAGACTGATAATTGCCAAACATAACTGCAATGACAAGGTCATTTGGTGGTGTGTCGAATCAGTGTCAGCAGTCCGGGAAGAGCCTTTTCCATTTCCTCCCGACACAGCACAGCAACAGCCATATTTCCCTTATCCACTACACGGATCAGGCCTGTTTCACGTAACACTTTGAAATGGTGTGAGCGCGTAGCACGTGTAACAGTCAACCCAAAAGAGGAGCAATGGCGTTCAGCACCAGGCTCATCGGCCAGTAATTCACGCACGATCAAAAGTCTCACCGGGTCGGCGAGTGCTTTAAAAACCTTAACAATATCAAAAGAAAATGGCTCCATAGCGCTCTCTTTATTCATGGTCATTCCTAAATTGTAAATTTATTAAAACATTTTATTGACAAAATGCCTACGATCCTCAATCTTATGTCATGTCAAATGTATATCTAACGTACCACACATAACTAACAAAACCGAAAGTATAGCAGCTCCTTTTACTTCGGTTGAGTGTGGCTGCACGAGTCCAGAGAAAATTCTTGAGGTGATGGGGTTTACATGTCTTTTACTGAAAGTGCTGACGCTGATTTCAGCGTTGTGGCCGGTTCGTATAACTATCAAAGCACAATACCTAAATCGCGTGTTCATCGGGCGGCTGTGGGTGAGTTTTTTTTAACAGATATTAAAAAGGTTAATGAAAAAAAATACATTACTGCTGGTTACCTTCCTAAGTCACATATTTATTTCAATGATTTAATAACTAAATATTCAGACAGCAAGGTGTATGATGCAATACTGCTCCTGGAGATATGCCGTCAGTCATCAATTTATGTCACACATAATTTTTTTGATGTTCCGTATAGCGCTAAATTTGTATTTGATGATGTGGACTTCATCTTACTTGAAAATGAAATACAGTACCAGGATACCTGCTCAAACGTCATCATTGAAGTAGATATCATCGAACGAAAATACAGAAAAATGGTTTTAACGGGTCTTATTTTCCAGATGGATATTTATGTGGACGGTAATCTTTGCGCGCAGAAAAAGATGAATATTTCATGGATGGATGTTCAGAACATGGTACCGACTGCGTAGCAAGAGGCAATGAAATCTGTTGCGGATGAAATGAATCTGGACATTCTGGCCCCGATCGTTCTCTGGGATGAGGGCATCATTCTGCGAAGACCGACACAGCTCCCGGTATATCGTACTGGTAATACAACAAGGGCTAACTAATGCACACCCATAATCTTGAATCAAAATCCTCATCGACACTAATCCTGCTCTGTATTCTGATTGCAGTGTTTGTGGTCCCAACGTCAATTTCAGGCACGGCCATTGCGCTACCCGCTATCAGCACCAGCCTGCATCCAGAAACTGCTTCGCTGCAATGGGTTGTCAACGCATTTAACCTGACTTTTGCCAGCTTTACTCTTGCATGGGGAGGACTGGCGGATGTCTTTGGCAGTAAACGAACATTTATTACAGGAGCCGGACTTTATTTCCTCGCCTCCATGCTGTCATGGTGTGCCGGAAATATATTTATTCTGGATGTCGCACGCGCGATGGCGGGCGTAGGTGGCGCAGCTATTTTCTCCTGCGGCAGTACGATTCTAATTCAGACCTTTAGTGGTGCACACCGTACCCGTGCTTTTGCGCTTTTCGGCACCACGGCCGGATTGGGTATAACCTTTGGTCCTACTCTTTCTGGATGGCTGCTTAGCATTGCAGACTGGCGAGATATTTTCCTCATACATGCAATTTCCCTTTTTGTGGTGCTTTTACTCGCTACATCAATACCCACTGCGTTAAAAAAAGCAGAAAAATCGGCTTTCGATTTTGCCGGCATAGTGCTGTTTATTATTGCCTTATTCCTGTTGATGAGCGGGATCACCCAAGGTGCTGAACTCGGTTGGACAAGTAGCCGCACACTCGCACAGCTAGGCCTGGGAGCTGTTGTTTTGCTGGCATTTGTCGTTGTAGAGAAAAAGGCCTCCAGCCCGGTTATCAATTTTGCACTTTTGGGTAATCGTTTTTTCTTGTCCTTAATCCTAATCCCGGTTGTGGCGAGTTTCTGTTTTGTGACGCTACTGACTTGGTTCCCAACCTGGTTGATTGCAGTGAAAAATTACTCTCCCGTCGATTCCGGGTTAGTGATGTTAGCTCTGACTGCGCCTGTGCTCTTGCTACCAGTGATAGCGGGTAAACTCATTACTCGAGGGATCAAGGCCAATCTGCTGCTGATCGTCAGCCTGCTCCTCTTTATCGGAGGGTTGGGGCTATTGTGGGTCTTCAGTCATGACATTATGCCGCTTAACAAGATTTTGGTAAGCCTGTTACTGGTAGGGTCCGGAATGGGACTTTCCGCTGGCCTTGTTGACGGGATAGCCCTCAGCGTTGTCGAACCACAGGAAGTCGGGAGGGCTGCAGGTATTCTTAATACATTCAGACTGGGCAGTGAAGCTATTGCTGTGGCTGTGTATGGTTCCCTGATGTCCGGCAGTATTTTCCATGCCTTATCATCACAGCCGACGCCACAGGGCATGGGCGCTAAACAGTATCTTGCCAATGTGATTTCAGGCAATGCGGTGTCTTCAGTACAAGGGCAACAGACTAACTGGCTTGAAAACGTTTATGCCCAAGCATTTACTCATACCTTACAGGTGCTCCTGGCCATTGCCCTTATCATTTCACTCTCAGTTATTATTATGCTAAGGAATCGGCCTGTGATTAAAACGAATTAAACGACTGTTCCATGGAAAAACGTCTCCCACAAAAGTCCAAACTCGTTGACCTGGCGGACGGCTTCTTCCTTAAATTCAGGGGTAAATCGTGGTGTGCCCATAGACTCCTCCTATGCTCAAAATATAGGGCAGATTTGTCTACAGTTGTGGAGGCAGTCCAAATATAGGGCAGATTTGTCTACAGTTGTGGAGGCAGTCCAATGGTAAGCATAGCGTTTCCGGTCTGGGATCAAGCACCTCGGCAAAGGAAGCTATCCGGGTTGGATTTGACTATTTCAAAGGCAACCTCAGCCGCGTTAGCGCAACAGCAAAATTTTCTGAACATGAGTACCACCTGCACGTAGTCGAATTGCATAATACTGGACCAAGTACCGCGACCAGTCTGGCGGCACTTATTGCCCTTTGTTCCGTTTTACTGGCGAAACCCATTCAGGAACAAATGGTCGTCTTAGGTAGCATGACGCTCGGTGGAGTAATCAACCCTGTTCAGGATCTGGCGGCTAGCTTACAACTCGCCTTCGACAGCGGCGCGAAAAAGGTCCTTCTGCCGATGTCTTCCGCGGTAGATATTCCGACTGTGCCAGCCGAGTTGTTTACCAAATTCCAGGTCAGTTTTTACTCTGAACCTGTAGATGCGGTTTATAAGGCGCTGGGTGTCAATTAGAATTAAACCCAATTTTTTAAAAATTGAAGAGGCTAAAAATGGGAAAACGCTCTGAAATTAAATTCATAAGACCTTGCCTCTCCATATATGAAAATAATAAGGTATTGACTCCAGATTATGCTTTGCAGTGTTTGACGCAGAAAAAAGTGGTTCAGATAAACTTAGATAATTGCTCTTTACAAAGAATGGAGGAATTATCATCGACATCAACTCTGGAGGATGTAAAACGAGTTGGTCTATTGCCGTTAGTGAATTTATTACAATCAGGAAATGTATGTTTAACCGCAATTGGTGTTAATGAAATGCCTGATATATGGGTTGAGAAATCAATGACGGCCTATCAGAACTTTTGCCACCGATTCTGGCCCGGTCATATTGACGATCCCGAGGCGACTTTCAGGGAATACGCCCCAGACTCTGAAAAAAAGAAAATTAATTTTCAGGAACTTTCCGTTGAAGCAAGGACAGTATATGGTCTTCATTATATATCTATGCTTCAAATTCAAAATATAAAATTAAACTATTCTCATCTCACGCCTGAAAAAAGATTCGAAGTATATCTTTATAGCATGATAAGCTTCATTGACATGATTAGTGCGTATGATTTAGAAATAGCAAAATATGCTTTTTGGGATCTTGACTCAAACACCATTAATCAGCTGCCAGAGAGTATACATACGCGTCGAAAATATATAAAAGAGAATTTTTATAAGAACGGAAGCAATCTTGATAAATGTCGATGGTATGCATTTGATGCAGCGATGGATTTACACTGGCTTACGGGAGCTAATTTTTCAGAAGATATAGGTTCCTTCATCACTATAAATGGTGTAAAGTTTGAGACTGAACATTGGGTTGGAACAAACGACAAAAAATTATATTACATCTCACAAGATATTCATCATATTTACTATGAGGGTTCAACGATGAAGGCGTTGAGTTCCTGTAGAGAAAATGAGATGACTGCATTTCAATACTGGGCAGTTGTTGATAGTATTTCACAATCTGTACTTTTATCCCGTAAATATTCAAAAAAGAAACCAAATCCTAATATTACTAATTTGATTGATTTGGCTGTAGAAAAAATCGAAAATGATTTACATAATTATTTTTTAACAAAAGACACCTAAAGTTATCATTATCGAAATAATACGTTTCAGTTCCTTCTTAGCTTTAAGCGGCCAGGTGATTTTCAGAATTGTATCTTAATCTTGGTCTAACATAGGCTACGGATGCAGGATGGCACTCATCGCATGGGAAAACCATGTCTCACCATTCGCATGTTGTAAGCCTTACTATCGTAGGTCACTAAATTCGGTCTGTCAGTTTGCCACAAAAACTGACAGGCCCTTAACGGAATACTTAAGCCTGCATCACAAAGTCATACTAACTCAGCCAGTTAATCTCTGGAGAACTCCCGTTTCCCAAAGTCAAAAGGACTAACCCCCTTCTCTCGATTTGCATCCAGATAATCTGCCCACCACTGCAACATCAATCTACGCTCCCCAAGATGCTCCGCCTTATGAATATAAGCCGCACGCACAGAGTTACGTTCCTGATGACTCATCTGACGCTATACTGCATCCCTCGACCACAATCCTGATTCAATAAGTGAACTACACGCCATCGCCCTGAAACCATGCCCACAAACTTCCGTTTTCGTGTTATAGCCATCACTCTCAGTGCCTTGTTTACCGTATTCTCACTCATCGGCTTACGTGGATCGTGATCGCCAACGAAGATCAGCTCTCGGTTCCCATTCATGCTTTTGATCTTTTCCAAGATAGCGAGAGCTTGTCGCGACAACGGAACAAGATGAGGTGTCCGCATCTTCGAACCACGCTGAGAATGCTTAACTCCTTCCAGTGGTTCACGCTCTCCCGGAATCGTCCACATAGCCGTTTCAAAATTGACTTCTGACCAGCGGGCAAAACGCAGTTCGCTTGAGCGGATAAAGACTAACAAGGTAAGTTCGACAGCAAGTCGGGTTAATGGTCTTCCGGAATAGTGATCAATGCGATGAAGTAATTCAGGTATACGGTTAAGCTCCAGTGCCGCACGATGCTGTCTTTTCGCCGTAGCAACCGCACCGGCAATTTCTTGTGCAGGGTTGTAGTCGATTAAACCGCTCTGCACAGCAAAGCGCATAATCGCGGTAGTTCGCTGTTGCAAACGAGCCGCAACTTCGAGACGCCCGGACGACTCCACCGCTTTGATGGGGACAAGCAGATCCCGAGTCTTAAGCTCTGCAATGTTCCGCTTACCGATAGCAGCAAAGAGATTATCCTCCAAGCTTTTCAATACACGGGCACTGTGCGATGTAGACCACTTCTGATTGCTGGCATGCCATTCTCTGGCAACCACTTCAAACGTTATTGCCTCTTGCTCCTGCTCTACCTTAACGGCTTTCTTGTTTTCACTGGGATCGACGCCATTAGCTAACAACCTCCTGGCTTCATCCCGGCGTGCCCTGGCATCCGCCAGCGAAACTTCAGGATATTTTCCCAACGCTAGCATCTTTTCTTTACCGCCAAAGCGATAACGAAGCCGCCAGTATTTGGAGCCATTAGGGTGAACCAACAAAACCATGCCTTCACCGTCAGTTAGTTTATAGGCTTTTGCTTCAGGCTTAGCCGAACGAACCTTCACATCACTCAGAGCCATGATGAGTATCCTTTCAAGGGTTCTGTGTGGGTACAAACATTATCGAACCGGGATATACCCGCAGATGTACCCACATCAGTAAGTTGATGTAGATTGAATCAGGTTGACTTAGGTTGAGTGAAAAAGCGAGGAAAGCCTTGCGGATACTGGATTTCAGGTACAAAAAAAGACGTCCGTTGACGTCTATTTATGTTCCGATGGGAAGGCCGGACTCGCACATGATAATTAATCCTTTGATTTGAACACAATTAAAAATAATATTTAGTTAATGTACCAACATCGATACCAACACATTAAATCATTGATTTTGGGACTCGAATCGGGGCAAGAGTTACCTGGAAAATGCTCACCATCGAGCGTATCTCTGGCGCTATGCATCAATCACATCCAATGCCGTTATGCGAAAACAGGCATAGGCCTCTTCCCAGGAAACGTGGCTTTCACCGAACACCATTGGTGTAACAAACTGCAGATAGCGTTCCTTATAAACAGGGTTGCTCGCCAGTTCTTCCAACCCCATTTTTAGTTCTTCAACAGGCGACTCGCAGAATTCAGGATACTGAGCACCGTAACGTTGGATATCCTGCTCAATACATTCCTGCACAAAGCGCTTCAAAACAGGAACGTCAGCACCTTTTTCTCTGACAATACAAAAGTTGTCGTAGATATGACGCACCAGTGACTCATCCACTGCACGCTCCACATTACGCACGCTTGCAGCCGTTCTGCGCATCATCGAGATCAGTTTTTCAGCCTGCGTGCTACCGATAGTTGCGCAGGGAAAAGCCCTCACTACTTCGCCCTTCTTTGTTAGATCCATTACCAGTGAGCTAATAGCACGATTTTCCGCAGCCTCAAGCAAATCCGTTTCCATCAGTTCCAGTTTGATAAATGGCCTTAAACAGGGAATTTGTGCATATTCCTGCGGGTAGCGTACCGGAATTTCATTATAGCGATATTCATCACGAGTAACCTTTGGATACTCTTCATCCATGCGAAACGTATCTGAGGCTGCAATCGTTTCGATAATGGTCTGAATAATACCCTTACGAATGCTTTTACGCTTACCTCTGGAATATTGCTGGGAAATACCGGCGACAGGAACAAGCTTAATGTCCACGTCCTCCGACATCCTGTTCAAAGATATCCCCGCTTTTGACAATGCCGTTCCACCGGCAAAAACCAGTTGATGCGTGTCAAACGCCAGAGGCTGGAGCAATCGCAATAACTCAACGATGTAATAATCTTTCTCTACAATTGCAACTGATTCAATGCCCAGGGCATCGGCAACATCAGGGAATAACTTTATTAAATCAGCCATTTAATTTGCTGTTCCCTACTGACAATGTTCTCTTAAAACGTGGTGAGGTTTTGATTTCCACTAACGCAGGGATCTGGGTGGATTTACCGCTATTATAGGCGCTTGTTGCGCCTGCCAGACGGTAATCCACTTTCAGACGTTCCAACGCCTCAATCATTACCGCAGCAGAACCTCCGGGAGCAGCAGGCATCAGCTTACCGGTAATCGCATTTTGCCGCGCTTTGGTGTAGACGCCATAGCCTACTTTCAGTAGCTGCCCTTCCTTCATCAGCTCACGCAGTGCTCTGCCTATTTGATCGTAGCCAGCAAGATCTTTGAAATCGTCACGAGTGAAAACATAACGCTTTGAGCGCTTCAGCCGTGACTGAATTCGAGCTTTTATGGTCATGTCATCCTCCTTTGTTCGTTTCTTCATCATAGCAAACATACGACACTTTTAACAGCAAACATACGACAACTCACTTACCTCGCAGCCAGCATTCCCGGATAGTGTTTAGCTATGATATCGTTCATACGTTTAATCAACTCCAGACGCTTGAAGGTCAAGTGCGCCGTACCTTTTTGATAGTAATGAATGCTGAATAACTCATCTTCATAAACATTCTTAGCCGGATTATCACGAATATGCTCCATCAATCGGGTAGAGATATCACCCCGGTTGTCAGGGATGGGTTTGCCATCCAGTAGAAACAGCATTCTCTCCAGATCCGCCAGTTGATCCCGTCGCCAACCCCAGTTAAGGCTAAAGCCCCAGCGGTTATGCGTCACCAGATTGTTAATGATGATCTTCTTACCGAAGCAGCAGGGACTATTAGTTTTGTAATCCCATGACAGACCTTTGAACACGTTGATGATCCCGCGCTCAAAGACATCCATTTTGTTCAAATGTAACTGCTCAAAAGTACTGAGGATATTCGCCTCACTGATCTCAGGAAGATCGCCCTCCTCCAAATTCTTATGCCACTGGTCTCGAGCCTGAGCATCCATCAAGGCCATCATGCCAGACTTCAGCATCAAATCGCGCCAGATACTGCGATCTATATTGCGGGTGACGGCAGGCATTGCTTTATCAGCCTTTTCAGTCAGCCAGCTATCGTAGCGGTGCCCGGACTTCATCGCCCAGTCTTGCGCTGTACCACCGCCAATTTCTGAGGTCAGCCGTGAAATGGCATCAAGCTGCTGAATGAGTTGTTCGATCCGTTTTAGTGCGGTATCGCGGCCCGTGACAACACGCTCGATACTGGTCGAAAGAATGAGTTCATTGTGTTCCGTCAATACGTCGGGTTCTGTTTGCATCGTTAATCGTCCATAAAAGCAAACACGCCTGCCGGGAATGGCAGGCGCATTATGCGATGAATAAAAAAGGTGGGAAGTTCAGAAGCCAAAATCAGGAATGAGGCTCGAAGAATTTAAGTATTTGTTAATCCGGTAGCTCGCCTGGCTCGGAGAATATCAGTCGCGGTCAGGAACGGAGTCTGTTCCTGCCAGCTAAACCCTTTGCGGTCGATGCGTAGCAGTTCATAACGTTCCACCAGAAAATTAACAGCATCGGCGAGCGTGATTCCTGCATCGATATGCTCCTCGATGGCCGCGTCGTCATGGAATGGTGTGTCGTTAAGCGTCAGTCCGTAATGGTGATCCAGCAGATACGTTAAAAGTCGCTGCCAGACCTGCACGGGCGACGGACGTGACGAAACCGGCACCTTGGCCGGTACAGTTGAAATGTGCATGGGTAGAATCCTGATAAAAGAAGAAAAGAGAAGGTGTTACGGTGTGGGATAAATAGAAATGTAAACGTAACCGCAGCTACCAAGGATATCAGCTATACAGGTTAAACTCGCAAGTTGAATTTTCACCTGACGTTGCTGATGTGGATTTAGTTCGCCAGCACACAGCATATCTTCCAGTTGTTCGACAAACAGCGGGAAAGCCAGATCTAATTTCTGCAGGTGCATTGGACTAAAACTCCCCGTCAATCCAGCCCTGTCAGCCAGGTAATACAGCCGGTTGCCTTCCTGAACTAATCTTGCGGCAAATCGAGGGGGGATATCGCTTTGTAGACCCCATTCATGAGGTGGTGTGATTGACATGAAAACCTCCGTTTAAATCAAACCCTGCTCAGCAAAAGACACCACTTCGTTCCCAACAACCAAATGATCCAGCACTCGCACTTCTACCAGTGCTAACGCTTTCACTATCCGCTGAGTGATGTGTTTGTCCTGCTGACTGATTTCTGTCGTACCTGACGGATGGTTATGCGCCAGAATTACCGCAGCGGCATTGTGTTTCAGAGCTAATTTAACCACTTCGCGGGGATGAACTTCGGTATGGCTGAGTGTGCCGGTAAATAGAGTTTCGCATCCCAGTAGGCAGTGCTGATTATCGAGATACATCACGATAAAAACTTCACGCTCCTGATGAGCCATCTGTAATTGCAGCCAGGTCTTAGTGAAGCTGGTGGAGGTAAATGGCTCACTCGGTTGACGCTGATATTTCTCCAGCAGGCGTAATGCCCGACGAATGACGCGTTGCTCGTTTGCAGGAAATACCGGGGATAAATTAAATACAGACATTTTTGTTCCTTAAAACAAAAAGCCTCGCCGGTTTATTGGCAAGGCCTGAGGGAAGGGATAATAAAAAGGTTCATGAGGCAAGCTGCAGCATATTTTCAGCCATCACCCACAGAGCACGGTTAAGCTTCACATCACCGTCGATACCTTTTACAGCACGAGTATGGGCACGTTTGCCTTTGGTGGTTCGTCCAGACAGACCGCCTTTAATCAGATTTTCCTGAATGCGCTGATAAGTGGTCCACAGGTCGTTACTTTCATCCTGCCAGCGGCGCGGGGATAGGATTTGCGAATCCGTCACCGGCTGATGCTCTTCACCAAAGCGATAGGTTAATGCCGCTTTCGCCATCGCCTGCTGTGCTGGCGGAGTTAACATTAGCGACTGCATGGCATCGCGTTTCTCTTCTACACGGTCAAATATTCCCAGCACTTCGTAAGCCCCTTCAATGACTTTATCCACCACGTTGCCTTTATGAGGTACACGAACCTCACCAAAACTCTCACCGCAAATTAGTCCATTCTGGCAGGCTGAACGAAATAATCCCGGCAACATCTGATAACTGCTCGAACCATCGTGGCTGTTGAGCAGAATAATTTCCGGAACTTGCTTGCCAGTGATTTGGCCCTCACGGCGAAGACGCAGCATGTGTTTGGTGTGTTCGCGCTTGCTCTGGTCGCGCACTCGGGTCTGACAGGCAAAGAAAGGCTGGAAACCTTCACGTTGCAGATTATCGAGCAGGGTTATTGTTGGGATATAAGTGTATCGGTCGCTGCGGGACTCATGCTTTTCTTCACTGAAGACGCTGGGCACGTAATGTGCCAGTTCGTCGTGAGTTAATGGGCGGTCGCGGCGTACAACATTAACCGCACCAAAGCGGCTGGCTAATCGGATCATGATTAATTCCTTTTTTGGCGATTAAAAAAGAAAAGGCCATGCTTCCCGAAGGAGGCATGGCCTGATGTTGTTGTGAGTCTGAGGTCTGGCAGATTTAAGTCTAAGCCAGTTATGATGCCTTATTCACAGCAACCGATACTGACAGTGGCTGATAATACTGAGGGTCGAAAACGGACAGTGGCAGCCTAGCCTGATGGCCGTTGCGCTCTTCGGTCGCATTCATGATTTCAATAGCGCTGACGTTTTCGACACATTCATGCTCAAGAAAAGCTTCCTGAGAACGAGTAGCATCGCTGTCTCCAAAGGGGGCTACGTCCATTGTTCCCGTCGCCAGCGTGTTGCCCGCCTTGTCTTTCAGCCCCAGCGAAACAGACAGAGGGCCAAAACCCACACAGCTACCACCATTATCCAGACGGAACTGATACACACAGATATTACCGGGAGTCCACACGGTATCGGTATTGCGGATACTGATATAGCGTTGTTCATCTGCGTAAGCAGATGACGGATGGCACAGCATTAAAACGACAATGGCAGGTAAGGTTTTAGCCAATCGGCTGACGAGTGGCATGATTTTGCTGTAACTAGGTTTTGCCCATACCCTTACTATTGTGAAAGAAGGTATATCTATATCTTTCTGACAATCCTTTTCCATCGTTCTTTTCCTTCAGTGGCATTTGGGACGTGGCTTTTGGGAAGTGCTCAGCAGTTGCCTGTGCGACGACACAATTCCGCTAAGCTTTGCTGTGCGACCCATTGCTGTAGTTTCCGATCCTCTTCCGAGCGCTTAGCCGCCAATGTGGCTTGCTGTTGTTTATTCACACAATTATCTGGCATCACCATAATGACTTTTGGGGCTATCTGTTGTCTGACTTTTGCAATCTTAGCCTTAAGAACAGCATCCGTATCTTGGGGTGCAGACCAGTCGGGGTATATAAGAGCATCGATAGCCTTATCACGTACCGAAGCCTGGTTATCAATAATGGCAAAGTAGCAGCCTTCCCCTTTATCATCTCCCTGATAAACCGTTTCAATATCGTTGTAGGTTTCACCGACAGGATTCAGTTTTAATTGACGAATAGTGTGGGTTTTCTTATCGGCCAGGAAAATTGCACCACCACCACCACGGGTACGTAGCAAAAACTGCTTCGTCCACGGGTAGTTATCAATAACATTGGCCTGGTAGAGCATATTGTGCAGCGTATTGTCATCCATGCCATCAGCTGATTTCCAGCCATCAGCCTGCATGTACTCCCAGGCTTTGACAGAGCCAACGATATTGCCAGCGTCAGCCGGAAAAACTGCACTCAGACAAATGCTGGTAGCCAGCAATGTAGTGGTAAGTAATTTCATCGTGGTTATCCCTTCTGAGGTATAAGCCCGCCGTCAGTTGCGACAAGCAATGAATGGAAAAAGCGAAAGTGGGGTAAAGCCTGAAGAAAATCCGGGTGAGAGAGGATATCGCGCATCGCTATATCAGGAGCGAACCTGCCGTTGTAGAGCGTGACTGCACGAATATCCGTCAAGGGAAATACTGCTATCCGGGTCTGATGCTCGCCTGTCAAATACCACTCGCCGTCACGCAGAACCAGCCGATAGGGAGCGAGGCCTGTACAGCGGCAACCGTTACCGAGCAGCGTCACCTTTCGATGTTCTGATATCGCGCTCACCAACCGAGTGAATACGCCTGATTCTGGGGATGAAACCTGGTCTGTTCCCTGCCAGATAAGGCAAGGAGACTCTCCTGATCCGCTCAACAGTGAACTGACCAGATGGTTATCCATATCAGGAAACAGAGCTTCAACGCCTGACTGACGGGCAAATTTCATCACCGCTAACTCTCTCTGGCGGCTACCGGATAGCAAGCGGCATCGGCCTTTGCGATACTCCAGATCCAGGTACATCAGACGTTCCCGAAAGTCCCGGCGTAGAGTTCGAACCGATACACCAAATTCAGTTGCCAGCGCTCGTAAATCCAGTGTTTCTCCAGCCACCAGGCGGCTGATAATTAACGACAGTCGGACGGCAAGCCGATCATGACGACGTTCAACCTGAACCATGAGGCAGGTTCTCCAGTGATATAATTAACTGAAAATAAAACGGTTATTCTAACGAGGGGGAGGGACAGGGAATGGACACCAGAAGACGTATTTTTTACAGTTGCCAAAATCAACCGTGACGGGGCGTAAAGGGAAAACTGTCGAAATTCAGCAGATTATAAAACATCAGAACGGACAGGGTATGTCCCGAAGATAATGGCAGGTAAGCCAGCTCAGAAGAAAATCCAGTCCCAAACGGCGCGAGCAACGGATACTACGGCATCGCGGACAGTGCGAATAACTGCTTTCAGTGGCGCGGGAATAAATGATGCCGCTTCCGCAGAATCAAATACCTCCCCGACCGCATTACCAAAGCCCTCACGAGCCTGCTTTTTTACCGGTTCACTGCATAACCTCCCATGCAATTGTGTCGCCAATGGGCTGGTGGCTCGGTCTGGCAGGCAGCACATCATCGTTTCTATCATTGATGGGAGATTCCATTCTGTTCTCGCTGAGACAGCGCATACCGGATGATGTGGTGAGAATAACTGGCGAATAGACGCCAGCCTGGCCTCAATATTCACCCACTGGTGCGGTGATGGTGCATTGCCGGTGACATACCACTCATGGCTTGGCTCGATTTTGTCAACCTGATTAACGACAAACAGAAACCGTTGTTGGTAGCCAGTCATCACTCGCCGGTAGAAGCGTTCATCCACAGAGAAGGCTCGATCATCGGCTTTGATAACCCACAGGATGAGATCCAGCTCAGGGAGAATATTGCGATATAGAGATTCATATTCTTTATCCCGTTGCTCGCTCTCGCCTACTCCGGGTAGGTCTATTAGTATCAGGCTATGGTCACCACTGCTCAGACGCAATCGCATTACGTCACGGGTGCAGGCGTGGACATCACTGATGGGCGTAACCTCACCCTGGAAAAGCGCATTACAGAGAGATGATTTACCCGCGCCTGTTTTGCCCATGATCCCGATGACTGGTTCAAAGTGAGTGAGTTTTTGAACATGGTCAAGAATATGTCTGCCAATGGCATGGGGGAGTGACGCTAGTGGCTTTTCAATGGCCTTTAGACCTTCTGATTTTTTCATGAAACGACCTCAGACAGAAAAACAAAACCTCCGAGCCAAGAAGGCGTCGGAGGTGATTCATTGCGATAATATCTGTCTGAAATTATTTGGAATGATGTTCAGATGGGTACCCTATTCCCCATCTGGTTTAATACTATCTAGTCTTCAATATACTGACACGTGAGTACTCATTATCGATAAGGCATTTGAGTGTCTCATCTAGCGTCATGTTTTTATTTTCAGCAATCTGGCTCAGCCTTTTTTGGTATAGTTTATTCAATTTCAAGGGAGGTGTTGTATCTTTAATCTTTTTCCTACGGGATTTTTGCTCCCAAGCTTTACTCAGTTCTTCTAGCAATATTTCTTTGCAGCTTAAAGTACTAGTACCACCCAACCCATGCGAAATGAACTTCCCATCCTTCCTTCTTTTATTTTCTTTCAGATAACCTAGTTGCTCGTCACTCCACCCTTTCCAGTTATCAAAGATAGCAATAACAAAATGGTAGCGTTGCTCACAGGAAATAGGTTTGGTATCAATAGAAATATATTTCTTCCTCATTTGCTCCCAAACCCATAAACATTGCTCTTCATTATTCTTATCCAGCCATGAAAATGCTCTAGGGAACTGATTGCTGGCATTAGCCCAATCACCCATCACTTCCGTGATAGCCTGGTCTGCTAACCTCGTCGATGGGTACATTTTCAAAATGGTATCGATTATTTTTTCCATTACATCTGGGATGACATCCGTATTAGTTACCTTGGAGAAGTCTAATCCATTAGCTTGCTCACATTTTGGTGGGGAAAAATTCAGATCCAAGTCCTGCAGATTTATGTCTAAATCCTGGAAGTTTATCTCGCCTTTATTATTTATTTTTCCCGTATTTTGAGGGGACATGACCACATCGGGGGCATGGATATGAAACTGTGGCATATCGAGCTTTGTTCGGATGTTCGTACTGGCGAGTGCTACGGTTTTGTTCGCTAGTAAACGAAAGAGAAAGAAATGCATTGCCCTTGGGTTTTTCCTCAACCACTTTAGGCGACTTGCCTGTCGCAGTCTCTTTTTTCGCATTTCCCGTTCATCGAATTCATACTCCTCCATGGTGCCCCTCCTGCTCCAGAATGGTTGTTTTCCATCATTTCACTCAAGAGTAAAAGAAGCAAACCCAGATGTAAATCATGCTTTTTTGAAGGTAAAAATGATATAAAAACAGCGTAATAACGTAGTAAAAATGTAGCGTTAAATTTCAGATACAATATAAAATATCAATAAGTTAGGTATGACACTTAGCTTTTTCCGCATCAAAAATACATTATTCTATTTACAACCCACGAAGAAACCTACCCCATGATGTTCTGCACAAAAATCGTAGCCAAAGTCAGCAGTCACGTCCTTCTACCATTAACTCGATTGAGTGCTCAGTAACTACCAAGGAAAGAAGTGGATGCTTTATTCACTCCCGCTGTAAGCGGCCTTTTGACCTGCAATGACAAAATTTCCCTTAGTGCAGTGTTCAATGGCAGCCAAGAAATTGGTATGTAGTGGCGTTCAGAAAACTCAGTAGCTGATAGCTGGCGGTTCGTTATGATGCAGCACTTAGGGGCTCAATTTTCCTCTAGGCCGGTAGTGACATAGAGGTCAATGGCCTTCAACTTTTTTACAGATTACCGGGTTGGTATGCCGAAGCACGTGGTCGTTATCAAACATCACGAGTCCGGCTTACCTTTCTTAACCGGAGAATCGAATAATGAACACCCATCTTTCTCTTTTAGAAGACCAGTTTGTCAATATGGCATATATTACCAGTCTGACTGGTTTAACGGACAAGTGGTTCTATAAGCTAATTAAAGATGATGTTTTCCCAAAACCAATAAAAATGGGTCGTAGCTCCCGCTGGCTAAAAAGCGAAGTTGAAGCTTGGCTCCAGGAACGTATTAACCAATCCCGTAAATAACGTCAATCCGAACTAAAGCTGCAGTACGAAATTATCCGGCTCCCCGGATATTTTCTACTGCCTGTAATTTAAGCCAGAAGGAATATGAACGATGAAAGACTATAAACCGCGTTACGAAGAACTTCAAAAATGCTACCAGACCTGGTTGACAGATTTTACGAAGCTGACTGTCCGGCAGGGAATGTGCCATCAAAACATATATCACTATCATAGCCTGACGGTTGGCTGTCTAAATTTTCATGGTAAAGAAGCTGTTATTGCTATTGTGCCCCACTGGCTACACCGGCTTATTTACGGAAAGGCAGCGGCGGCATCATTATCGATAGATGATGACCTGAGCGTAAGCTTATTAACGCAGGAGCACTTGTTGGCCCATCATCCTATGCTTGAAGGCGTTCTGCTTTCCGAATGTGTCCGTTTGAAACACCGTTCACTGGCAAATAAGCTCACCAGCCTGTTTCAGCAGTTTAGAGGGACTGAGCTTCGTCTAAAGCTTGTCTGGCTGTGCTGGTACGATTTGATGTTGGGGAATTGTCTTGCTGACTGGATTGAAAGTCTCAAGTTCAAAACAAGTGAGGAGGTAAATAACTGGGTTAATGACCGACAGGCTGAGAACCATATGCTTACCAGCATGATGGATGAGTACGTCTGTTTTGCCTACCGTACTGTACTCGATCCGCTGATTTGAGCCTCAAGCCTTGTTCTGTAAGGGCTAAGAAATGTTCAGGGAGTTAAAATTAATATCGGTTAATTAATATAATTAATAGGTACTCCCTTTTTATATTCCTCTTAAACCTGTCTACAGATCTGCCCATTAATAATCCATCCCTCAGCTTCTTGCCGGGGGATCACCCTCCTCTACATGGCTGATCCAAGCAGCGGTCAGGAAATATCCATATGAATATTGAACAATCCTGGACACCAGACTGGTTTCTGGAGTCTGTCTTGAACTGGCATACGGATAGTATGATCAACCGGTATGCTTGCCTGCGGGCTATTCGAATAGACCTGTTCTACAAAAATGGAACGCCAAGATATGTACAACCCGGACACCACCAACTGGAACTGGATATCCAATTATTAATGAAAAACATGATGAGTCTGCGAGCCGTAGTAGGTTATTTTTGGGTCATAGAGTGGACTGAGGATCACCGCTACCACGCCCATGCAGTCTTCTGGTTAGATGGTAATCGGACCCAGATAAGCTATCCATGGGCTGCGAAAGCGGGCGAGCTATGGAGCAACATTACAGACAGGGAAGGCTGGCATCACCGTTGCGAATACAAGGAACACTATCGAGCAAATATCAATATCCCTGTTCACTACAACGATCCTGGAAGTATTACCAACATACGGCAGGTACTCGCCTATATGACAAAAATCCAACAGAAGGAGGGGTTGCTACTCCACGGCTGCAATGAAGTACCTAAGCGTCCACTGACAGGTCGGCCACGACTTCCCCTGCGACTCAACTGAACAGGTATGCAAATTTATCTGCTGCAGGATACGCTCTGATGCCCAATGCGGCAGACCAGAAAACGGTTGCTGCAGCACAGCAAATAATCAAATTTTACAATGCACACAGATACGGGTAACTGGCATAGCCTTCTGCCTCCACGAAGCCACTTAGCGGAAAGGGCATAACTGGATCTGATATAGGTACAGTCGTTGAGAACAAATTGCGGTAAAATCCCGTCAACAGCAGTTGCTAAGAATCGAACACAGGATAAAAAAATGACAAGCTTTCAACAGCGTGCAGAACTACATCGTCAAATCTGGGCCATCGCCAACAATGTCAGAGGCTCGGTAGATGGATGGGATTTTAAGCAGTATGTCCTTGGTGCGCTTTTTTACCGCTTTATCAGTGAAAACTTCTCCAGTTATATAGAAGCCGGTGATGACAGCATCAACTATGCTGCGCTGGATGACAGTATCATCACCGATGACATTAAAGATGATGCCATCAAAACCAAAGGCTATTTCATTTACCCTAGCCAGCTATTCTGCAATGTTGCTGCTAAAGCGAATACTAACGACAGGCTGAATGCTGATCTCAACAGCATTTTTGTCGCCATTGAAAGTTCAGCTTATGGCTATCCATCTGAAGCTGACATCAAAGGTCTATTTGCTGATTTTGACACCACCAGTAACCGTCTGGGTAACACCGTTAAAGACAAAAATAGCCGTCTGGCCGCCGTTTTAAAAGGTGTCGAAGGTTTAAAACTGGGTAACTTTAACGACCACCAGATTGACTTGTTCGGTGATGCGTACGAGTTCCTGATTTCTAACTATGCAGCAAATGCCGGTAAGTCAGGCGGGGAGTTCTTCACGCCACAGCATGTCTCTAAGCTGATTGCTCAACTGGCAATGCACGGTCAGACCCACGTTAACAAAATCTACGACCCGGCAGCAGGCTCGGGCTCACTGCTGCTGCAGGCGAAGAAACATTTTGATAACCACATCATCGAAGAAGGTTTCTTTGGTCAGGAAATAAACCATACGACGTTCAATCTGGCGCGTATGAACATGTTTCTGCACAACATCAACTACGACAAATTCGATATCAGGTTGGGCAATACTCTGACTGAACCACACTTTGGCGACGAAAAGCCGTTTGATGCGATTGTTTCGAACCCGCCATATTCGGTGAAATGGATTGGCAGTGACGATCCGACTTTGATTAACGATGAGCGTTTTGCTCCTGCAGGTGTGCTGGCTCCAAAATCAAAAGCTGACTTTGCGTTTGTGCTTCATGCGCTGAACTATCTGTCTGCCAAAGGCCGGGCGGCGATAGTATGCTTCCCGGGTATCTTCTACCGTGGCGGCGCAGAGCAGAAAATCCGCCAGTATCTGGTTGATAACAACTATGTTGAGACGGTGATTTCACTCGCACCAAACCTGTTCTTTGGTACCACCATTGCCGTTAACATTCTGGTGCTGTCAAAACACAAAACTGATACCAGCGTGCAATTTATTGATGCCAGCGGGCTCTTTAAAAAAGAAACCAACAACAATATGCTCACCGATGACCATATCGAACAGATTATGCAGGCCTTTGCCAGCAAAGCAGATACTGACCATCTGGCAAAAACTATCCCTTATGAAACGGTTGCCGCTAATGACTATAACCTGTCAGTCAGCAGTTATGTCGAAGCCATGGATACCCGCGAAATAGTTGATATCACCGAACTGAATACTGAACTGAAAACCACCGTCAGCAGAATCGACCAGTTACGTAATGACATTGATGTGATTGTAGCTGAAATTGAAGGCAGGGAGGCGCGGGCATGAGCGAGATGAGTTATCTGGAAAAACTGCTGAGTGGGGCTGATGTTGAGTGGTTACCTGTCTCAAAAGTATTCAATTTAAGAAATGGTTATACACCGTCTAAATCACAAAAAGAATATTGGGAAAATGGTGATATACCTTGGTTTAGAATGGATGACATTCGTGAAAATGGTAGAATTCTCGGGAATTCACTTCAAAGAATTTCACCTTGCGCCGTGAAGGGTGGGAAACTATTCCCTAAAAACTCAATATTAATATCAACATCAGCAACGATTGGTGAGCATGCTTTAGTAACTGTACCTCATCTAGCAAATCAAAGGTTTACATGCTTGAGTTTGAAAGTATCTTATATAGACCGCTTTGATATTAAATTTTTATTTTACTACTGCTTCTCTTTGGCTGATTGGTGCCGCAAAAACACTACGCTCTCTAGTTTTGCGTCTGTTGATATGGATGGATTAAGGAAGTTTTTAATCCCCCTCCCGTGCCCAGACAATCGAGAAAAATCCCTTGCAATCCAGTCCGAAATTGTCAGGATTCTGGATAAATTTACTGCCCTTACCGCTGAGCTTACCGCTGAGCTTAGCATGCGTAAAAAGCAGTACAACTACTATCGTGACCAGTTGCTGAGTTTTGACGATGCTGAGGTTGAGTGGAAGACGCTAGGAGAGTTGGCAGAGAATCTTGACTCCAAAAGAAAGCCAATCACTAGTGGTTTGAGGGAAGCAGGGAAAATACCTTATTACGGAGCATCAGGGATTGTCGATTATGTAAAAGATTATATTTTCGATGGCGACTTTCTATTAGTATCAGAAGATGGCGCAAACCTGTTGGCTCGCAATACTCCGATAGCGTTCAGTATCAGCGGTAAGACTTGGGTGAACAATCATGCTCATGTGCTTAAATTCGATACCTATGCAGAAAGAAGATACGTTGAGTACTATCTGAATAGTATTGACTTAACAACCTATATTTCAGGTGCTGCACAACCTAAGCTGAATAAGAAAAACTTAGAGAGCATCCGTATCCCAAATCCGTCGCCAGAAGAAAAAGAGAGGATCGTTTCAATCCTCGATAAGTTTGATGCATTAACAAACTCCATCACTGAAGGCCTTCCTCGCGAAATCGAGCTACGCCAGAAGCAGTACGCATATTATCGGGACATGTTATTTAGCTTCCCGAAACAGGAAGTGGCAGAGGCGTGACATGGGCAAAACACTCTCGGAAATAGCTCAACAGCTTTGTACGCCTCAGAAAGTCAAGAAGACAGTTCATAAAGAAGTTGAAGCGACTAGGGCCGTGCCAAAGGTGCAGTTAATCTACGCTTTCAATGGCACGGGAAAGACACGTCTTTCCCGTGATTTCAAGCAATTGATTGCGCCCAAAGTCATTGACGGAGAAGGTGAAGAGTCCGAGTTGTCGCATAAAAAGATCCTTTATTACAATGCCTTCACCGAGGACTTGTTCTATTGGGATAACGATCTGCAAGAAGACGCAGAACCGAAGCTGAAGGTGCAGCCTAACTCCTATACAAACTGGTTGCTGACCTTGCTAAAAGATTTGGGACAGGATAGCAATATCGTCCGTTATTTCCAGCGCTATGCGAACGACAAGCTAACGCCACACTTCAATCCAGATTTTACCGAAGTCGCTTTTTCTATGGAACGCGGCAATGATGAGCGTTCCGCCCATATCAAGTTATCCAAAGGTGAAGAAAGCAACTTCATCTGGAGTGTGTTTTACACCCTACTGGATCAAGTGGTCACAATTCTCAATGTCGCCGACCCAGATGCGCGCGAAACCCCCGCATTTGACCAACTGGAGTATGTATTCATTGATGATCCCGTCAGCTCTCTTGATGATAACCATTTGATTGAACTTGCGGTTAATCTTGCGGGACTGATCAAATCCAGTGAATCCGATTTAAAGTACATTATCACGACACATAGCCCAATATTTTATAATGTACTTTTCAATGAATTGAACGGTAAAACTTGCTACATGTTGGAAAGTTTTGAGGATGGCACATTTGCCCTCACAGAAAAACATGGCGACTCTAACAAGAGTTTCTCCTACCATCTCCATCTAAAGCAAACGATCGAACAGGCAATCGCAAGCAACAACGTTGAAAGGTATCACTTCACGTTACTACGCAATCTTTATGAGAAAACGGCCAGCTTTCTGGGCTACCCTAAATGGTCTGAACTCTTGCCTGACGACAAGCAGCTTTATCTGAGCAGAATCATCAATTTCACCAGCCACAGCACGCTATCGAATGAAGCCGTTGCGGAGCCAACGCCAGCGGAGAAAGCGACTGTCAAACTGTTGCTCGATCACTTGAAGAACAACTGTGGCTTCTGGCAGCAGGAACAAAAAAATGGTTGATTGCACCAAGCCAATTGCTGAGTCCAATAATTTTATCATTTTGGACAAATACAACCCGGACTGGAAGATTACCGAGAGCTACCAGAGCGAAGGTGATCTGGAGCGTGAGCTGATTCAGGATTTGGTTAACCAAGGCTATGAATACCGGCCAACCCTGAACAACACCAAGGCTATGCTCGCTAATGTCAGAGAACAGTTGCAAACCCTTAACAATGTAGAGTTTCTGGAGGCTGAATGGCGTCGCTTTGTGGAAACCTGGATGGACAAGCCCAGCGATGGCGTTGTCGAAAAGGCCCGCAAAATTCATGATGATTATGTTCATGATTTCGTCTTCGACGATGGCCGTATTCAGAATATCTATCTGCTGGATAGAAAAAACGTCCTTCGCAATAAAGTGCAGGTCATCAAGCAGTTTGAACAAGCAGGCACGCATGCCAATCGCTACGATGTCACCATTCTGGTCAATGGCCTGCCGCTGGTACAAATCGAGTTGAAAAAACGCGGTGTAGCGATTCGTGAAGCTTTTAACCAGATTCACCGTTACAGCAAGGAAAGCTTTAACAGCGATAACTCTCTGTTTAAGTACCTGCAACTGTTTGTTATATCCAACGGCACCGATACCCGTTACTTTGCCAATACCACCAAGCGGGATAAAAACAGTTTTGATTTCTCCATGAACTGGGCGAAGTCCGACAACACGTTGATTAAAGACCTGAAGGACTTCACCGCCACGTTTTTCCAGAAGCATACCCTGCTCAATGTGCTGTTTAACTACAGCGTGTTTGACAGTAGCCAGACGCTGCTGGTGATGCGCCCCTATCAGATTGCTGCCACCGAGCGAATCCTATGGAAAATTAACAGTGCCTTTACCGCGAAGAACTGGTCAAAGCCAGAAAGTGGAGGGTTTATCTGGCACACCACCGGATCGGGCAAAACCCTGACCAGCTTTAAGGCCGCACGTCTGGCAACGGAACTGAGCTTTATTGATAAAGTTTTCTTTGTGGTCGACAGGAAAGACCTCGATTACCAGACCATAAAGGAGTACCAGCGTTTCTCGCCGGACAGCGTCAATGGTTCTGACAATACTGCAAGCCTTAAAAGGAATCTGGATAAAGACGATAATAAAATTATCGTCACTACTATTCAGAAACTGAATAACCTGATGAAGGCGGAAGCGGACTTGTCCGTCTATCAGCAGCAGGTGGTGTTTATTTTTGATGAATGTCACCGCAGTCAGTTTGGTGAAGCACAGAAGAACTTAAAAAAGAAATTCAAACGGTATTACCAGTTCGGTTTTACCGGCACGCCAATTTTCCCGCAAAACGCATTAGGGTCGGAAACGACCGCCAGCGTTTTTGGCCGTGAGTTACATTCTTACGTGATTACCGATGCCATTCGTGATGAAAAGGTGCTGAAGTTTAAGGTGGACTATAACGATGTCCGCCCGCAGTTTAAGGCGCTGGAAACCGAAACCGACGAGAAAAAACTCAGTGCCGCGGAAAATCAGCAGGCTTTTCTTCACCCGCTGCGCATCCAGGAAATCACACAGTACATACTGAACAACTTCCGCCAGAAAACACATCGCACTTTCCCTGGTGCCAGAGGTTTTAATGCCATGCTGGCAGTAAGTAGCGTGGATGCGGCAAAAGCGTATTACGCGACGTTTAAAGAGCTACAGAAAGAGGTGGCTAATAAATCAGCCAGCTATAAACCGTTGCGGGTGGCAACTATCTTCTCTTTTGCGGCTAATGAAGAACAAAGTGCTATCGGTGACATTACTGATGAAAGCTTTGATACCAGTGCAATGAATAGCAGCGCCAAAGAGTTTCTGGATGCAGCCATTGATGATTATAACGCTCACTTTAAGACGAATTTCAGCACTGACAGCAACGGCTTTCAAAACTATTACCGTGATTTGGCCCTGCGAGTTAAAAATCAGGACATCGACCTGCTCATTGTGGTGGGAATGTTTTTAACCGGTTTTGACGCTCCGACGCTGAACACCCTGTTCGTCGATAAAAACCTGCGTTATCACGGCTTGATGCAGGCATTCTCCCGTACCAACCGTATCTTTGATGCCACCAAGACCTTCGGCAATATAGTGACGTTCAGGGATCTTGAACGCGCAACCATTGATGCTATTACGCTGTTTGGTGATAAGAACACCAAAAATGTGGTGCTGGAGAAAAGCTACAAAGAGTACATGGAGGGCTTTACTGATATCGTGACAGGTGAGGCCAAGCGCGGCTTTATGGATATTGTGACGACCTTGGAACACCAGTTCCCTGATCCGGCTAGCATTGATAGCGAGAAGGGGAAAAAAGCCTTCGTTAAACTGTTTGGTGAATACCTGCGGGCTGAAAATATCCTGCAAAACTACGACGAATTTGCCATGCTGAAAGATCTGCAAAAAGTCGATATCAGCGATTCCGATGCCGTGGAAACCTTCAAGACAGCGCATTATCTTGACGATGAAAAGTTTGCCGAATTACAGACCATTCGTCTCCCCACAGAACGTAAGATTCAGGACTATCGTTCAGCCTACAATGATATCCGTGACTGGCAGCGTCGCGAGAAAGTGGCTAATGACAAGGATAAGTCAACCACTGACTGGGATGATGTCGTGTTTGAAATTGACCTACTGAAATCTCAGGAAATTAACCTGGACTACATTCTTGGTCTAATTTTTGAACACAACAGGCAGAAGAAAGGTAAAGAGGCACTGACTGAAGAGGTTAGACGGTTAATTCGCTCAAGTCTGGGTAACAGGGCAAAAGAAGGTCTGATTGTTGACTTTATTCAGCAGACTAACCTTGATGACATGCCGGACAAAGCCAGCATCATTGATGCGTTCTTCATTTTTGCTCAGCGTGAGCAGCAGCGTGAAGCTGACGCATTGATAAAAGAAGAAAACCTGAATGAAGAGGCAGCGAAGCGCTATATCCGTACATCGTTAAAACGCGAATATGCCACCGAAAATGGCACTGAGTTAAACGAGACTTTACCAAAGCTTAGTCCGTTAAACCCACAGTATAAAACGAAAAAACAAACCGTTTTTCAGAAAATTGGTGAGTTTATTGAGAAATTTAAAGGGGTAGGTGGACAAATTTAGTCTTGGGCACACAGGGGGACAAAATGGTTCCCCTGACCTATCCCAGTGTTCGATACAACTGTCAGTGATAAAATCATGCTTATTGACTGAAGTGCATATTCCGGGTTATTAGATAATGTTCGAAAAACAATCGTTAAAAGATGCGGTCTATTTTGAAATGATATATCTAGATGTATTAGCTCAGACTTGATCTGAGGGTTTTTAATGGTAGCACATAATCAAATTTGACAGTCTGCTTTGAGCCGAGGAACGGAAGTTCGCAGTTGTTTTCATATCTGATGAATGCATTATGTAAATCGTGGTGTATTAGTTAATGGAGTGCAGGTCACGCTTACTATTTATTTTACAAAGAGAAAAGCTCGCTGAGCTGGCTCGGCCAATCGCAAATATGACAAAAGAAGAACAAGCAGAACTGATTACTTAATTAAGAAGCAATCAGCCACAGTGTGCGATAGGCAAATAAAAATTAGAGACACTGATGGCCACAAAATAATATATTACTTCATTATGTTTTATGAAATTTAAAAAAAATGTAAGTTTTTAGGTTAATAAATCCAATTAGTTGGCAATGTAATATTTATCAAATTTAAGCCCAGTATATGCGACCATTTTTCAGCCAAAAATGTGATTCACATCCTGTTTTCAGCCAGACCGAAGGATACAGGGAAGGCCTATTATTTTTATCAACAATGTAACTCCAGTGTGGTGTGGCATCTTTAATAAGTAATAGTTCAATAACAGAACCACACCCACAGGGGCATCTGAAACCGACACTCCAATCCTCATCTCCATCTTTCGTTAAAATGACTGTCCGCCGCGGTATTTTTGCCGGTAACATATCGCCCTCTATAATGAGTAGCTGTCTTGCAGGAAGCCATGGTTCTGCGCCACGTATTAGGGCAGATAAGATAGTTTTCATAAAGCTCATTTTGTGGCCCTCAGTTCAGGAAAGCCAAGCAGAGGTTCTCGGCATGCTTCGGCAAGATGGGCATTACTTCTTTTAACAAATGAATCCTCCTTATAATAGTCCTCATCTGCTCCCGCAAGGCTGAAACGAGTCCGGGCAAAGTAAGCGTTAGGGTCTTCACGAAACGGGAAGCATCTGGCAATAAACTCTGAAACGCATGCTGACGCAGCCCGCATGTTGAGAGTAATAACTGACGGTGCTTCTTCTTGAATCCCTGTTATGTAACCTTGAGCCAGTTGCTCTTGATAAAGCGCTGGTTGTGTTTTCGAGAGCATCTCCTGATGAAGCAGGGCTGATGTGTATACTTCACGATCTAAAAGTGTTGTCCCTCCAGGCTTCACATAGTCAATTCTCCCGCTGACATCAGTGATCTTTCTGCCATCTTCCGGTTCAATATGAGTTGGTATTTTGACCCCGACATCTAGAAGTGGGATAAGGAATGCCGAGGAAATGAGATCTGCAACCATTCGCCCTTGGTAACTGTCCACACAGCAAAAAATAACGTCTGCGTCAGCAACCATCAATACAGCCTCTCTGGAAAATATAGACTTATGGATTGGGACAGCAACATCCTCTCCGCGAATCTTGGCTACTGCGCAGGCAAACATATCAACCTTTGATTTATTGAGCGAAGCATCTGCCAAAGTTGAATTCAGGATCCTATTCAGGTTCTTTTCTTCGATATGGTCATCATCGATGAGTAAAATTTTGCCAAATCCCAACCGTGTTATCTGTTCAGCGACAATTGAACCGGTACCGGAGACCCCAATAATCGCTGCGGTGAGATGGTTAAAGCATGCGGTCATACCTGAAGTAAACGCTATGACTTTATTTTGCGTAACTTTTTCATCAGCTCGCCAGAGACAAATGTTATCGCCTGGTACACTAACAAGATCTACGTTTCGCGCGTGTATCCCTTCAGGATAGATGCGAGCCCGTAGCCGACCATCAGGTACCATGATAGCTGAGCCATGGATCGCTGTGACGCCCTGATAAAGAGAGGGAATTGTCATAGCATCACTTTCATCATCTTGCAGCGAAAAATCCAGGAGTCCACCCGGATGTGAGTGGACAAGTAGAATGGACATTGAAGCTGCTTCTGCAGCATCAATCGCGCTTTCAAGGTACAGCCCTGACCAGGATATAAAATCATTTTGGCGTGATTTACATTCACCATAGGGCACCGTAATGATGTCTTTAGCGAGCAGCTTCAGGCGGTTTCCTTCATAACGATTACAGAGCAAAATTGCCGCAGCCTCCATACCATCACCCGGAAAGAGATGATTCTTAAGTTGCTGATGAAGATGCTCTGGTAAGACCAGATTAGTATATTTGTTCACTGGTCTACCTCCTGAAGCAAACAACCATTAGCCATTGCCAGTTGAGAAATTACTGTATCAGTGGCTGGATCCCAAGGGCGATGGCGGGACCATCCCTGGAATGTATTCTGATCAAGTACCGCCGTGATATGTGTTGCTGGAATCTCTAGACCATTCGTCAGTTTAAGCGGTGGAAAAACGTAGAACATATCCAGCATGCTAATTGGGTAGCCTTCAGGGATGAGCAAGGCTAGCTGGATACTCTTTTGGTTGTACCCTTCAGGCAAAAGGTAATCGTTAATAACGAGCCAGCGTGATTGATTGCTAAAACATGTTTCCCAGCTGTACTCCATATCATTAAGGTATTTTTCATCAGTCTCCAGAAGGCTAAAATCGTAACGGAGAGTGGTTGTAGCTTCTCCGTTTTCAACATTGCGTGGAGTCAAACGCAGTTTTTCAATGCCAGGGGTGGTTAGGTCAAGATGATCATCAATGGTTTTCTCTACCTTTGGCTGTCCTTGAACCTTGAAAAAAATAAACCAGGCTTGATCAGGGTTTAGGCCTGCTTTGACAACTGCATCCCTGACGCTGATCACTGGGGTGTTAAAAACATACTCCTTGCCTTGGACATTGAGCTTCCAGATCGGATCTCGGCTAATAAAACGCTCAATGCCTTCTTGTTCAAGGGATACAAACTGGTGGTCCTGAATCTCTGCATCAGCAGCATCTTCTTTTTCAAGCAGAAGTCTTTTTCCTTCAGCCACATCGCCAAGCTTACGAATAGTATGCCCTGTGATCTGATTACATGGCCACTCCAGACGTTCGCCATCAACGGTAAAAAAGTAGACCCGGTCCGATTCAACAACGATAAATTTATTATTCTCAGCACCAGAGCGGGCAAGTTCGCCAGGACTTATGTTTTCAAGCGCACCATTTGCCAGGATCTGCAGGATCACGGGAAGTTGATCCGGCTTGAAACCCGCTACAGCTGAGATTTGGTTGCCTGTGAGTGTGTTGTCATCGACGATGAACTGTTTGAAATGCAGGTTTTTATCAGCAATTTCAATTGTTTTACATTCTTTACTGCTTTGGATATTGGAGGTAATCATGATTTCAGTCTCGTAGGTTATCCATTGATATCACTTCTGGTAAAGTTAACTAGATTTACCAGATAGCGCAAGTTGGCGAGCCAACAAGCAGGAAGATAACCCCGAAATCTGATTAACGCAAGCAGATTTATCAGATTTATTTTATTGGAACGTAGACAAACTCATGTCCACCGGACTCTGCAACTTCCTTCTTGCCAAGGATAAGCCCTTGACGGTAAAGTTTTTTGAGTTTGCCGCTGGCATTTTGAGTAGATATATCAAATTCTGATGCCACCATGCTTGTAGTCGTGAATTCGTTTTTCATGATGAAATCAATAAGCTGCATTGTCCCCTCAGTCAGGGCTGGGCCAATAATTTTATAACTGTTGTCATAAACAAAAATTGGTTGGTCCTTTGCTGTAGCGGCATATGACCAGTTATCAAGCAGGTCTTTAGACATGACCTGAGTGAGATAAAACCCTTTGTCTTCTCTTAGTAACTTTGCCAGTGAAATGACACTTTCTCTTGGGAAGGAGGCATCTGTGGCTTCAATTCCTTCAAGTGATATGCCGAAGACATTCTCCTGAGGGTTATCGTCCACTATCTGTTGTAGCTTACCGAAGACTTTCCTTCCCATTTCGTTACCGAATGCAAAAGAATCCCCGACAAGACTTATGAGCTTGATGATGAGTGATTTCTGTTTCATCTGATTAAATTAATCCGATATCTTCTGAAGTGTCAATAAAGAAATCGAAACAAATATGAGTACCGTTTATCAAACTCAGATCATTCCTGACCTCTGATGATAGGAGGTTCCCATCTTTGTACCTTTGCTCAATGCTGAAAGTTGTTTGTCTGATGATGAGTAGCGCTTCGTTTTTGGATGCTTGTTTTCGGGAACTCTCAAAACCTAAACCTCTACCACCCTTAGGACCATGGCGACTGATTCTGCCGTTAGAGAAAACGTGCTTAACGAGTTCAACATCCGAATGTGGTGATCCGACAGGGAATTGAGCATCTAAATCAGGATAATTTTCTTTGAGCGTCGCGCGCAGCGTTGCCACAAGTCCAACCCCACTATCTGAAATGACGGTTTGGATGTGCTTTCTTTGGCCATTGTAACTCTGCAAAGCTGCAAACCCGGGAATACGACTATCGCTATGTTCTTTCACATTGTGAATGAATTCGCTAAAGACCGTCATTATGATCTGAAAGTAATCTTTAGAAGCTGCAGTAACGAATCGTTTTCCCAATCTTTGTATCAGTTGGCCGATTTCAGCGTCTGTCGAATTAAGCTCAATAGCACCAAATTCAACAAGATTATGGCTGTTATCTTGGTATTTCACCGCTGCAGAACTACCGGGCTCTGGCCTGGATGGAAGGACTGTTATGTCCTGATGTAACAGATCAAAAAAACCAGAGCGGTTAAGAAAAGAGCTTGTTTTTTTACTTTTCGATAAATCTATGGTGACCGCGATGTTTTTGGACGAAAGCTGGTTAAGCAAAGATAGCATCCTGGCAATAGTCACCATCATCAGTGAACAATCTTTGGGAAAAGTAACGACCGCCGATTTATAGGTACCATCAAAAGGATTGCCACGTTCGCTAAGTGCGTCTTCAAAGTGATCTTGGGTCATCCAAGATACAGGAGCAAAAGAAAGTTCAAATTCTCTGTTTTTTGACTGATACCACTTGAAGTCGTCAGTTTGTTGAAATAGATGTTTATTTCGGCTCAGAAAGGAGTTGACCTTTTTTTTGTCAGCATCAAGATGCTTGGCAATTTCACGTCCTGTCAGACCTGGGATAGTTTTAAGTAGCTTATCGATTGCATTGAACATTCTTATATTTTTCCTGTCAATCCTCAGCGGAGGTCTTACCTATCATTCTAAATATTTCTTTCCGATTTCGCTATAGTTACAGCCCCAACGCGATTCACTCACATTCTTGCTTGACGATCCGCTATTTAGGTCCGGTATGACACCACCATGCAGTCCTCACAAGATAGCCCGCAATACTATTCCGATATGGCCATCACCACCATACTGCTGCTTAAGCGTGTGTTTCACATCACGTTGCGGGTTGTTCAAGGCTTTGTTGAATTAATAAATTTTTGGCTGATTGGGTCAACCGGGTGAGGTACTTTTTTTATTTGGCCACCTAAGCAAATACGTTAACTTCCGCTCTTGGCATAGAGCTGCCTGTCAGATTAGGTTTAGATCTGTGCCGTAACTGTGTCAGGTAAAATATTAGCCAATACAATTTAGATAAGTTAACCTATCTACATGGATTTATTTATTATAATAAGGTGAGCACCTCTTTGCCCACCTTTATTATATTTACTATTCCATCGATTCGCAGACAGAGTTTTTAAATATTACTAACTCTAAATAGTTCGCTGTTCATTAATCTATATTTTTTTAATCCACTCTAATATCTTATTAAGAAACATTACAGTGGATTATCTATTCCAGAGCGCTTTGTGTATTTTCCCTGTCTGGTGATAATCGGAAACCAGATCGATAAACTCTTTAAAATCCTTGTTCTCAACCACCAGGCGGTTGACGGATTGCCAATCAATACTTGTTCGCTCTCGTGCAGGAATCAGCGTTTGGCTATTACCGGGATCTTGCGGATTAAGAAGGATCACGCCAATACCATGCAATGCACACAACATCTGCAGCTCTCTTTCTACACCACGCTGCTTATCTTCATTTATTTCGGTCGCGACAAGATAACCAAAATGGGCCCAGCTTGAATTGCTCACTGCCTGGAAGAAACATTCTCGAACATTGCTACGGTTAAGCTGACGTTTTACCTCAAAAGACCACAGACGGGTTAAACGCCCTTCGCTATACCGTACGCAGTTTTGCACAACGCTATCCCAACCTTTATCGAGAGGCTGCAAAGCAACAATATCCGGATAAAGCCAATGGTTTGCCCCAAGACCTTTGTTGTTGCTTGAACGCTTTTCATCGATACGACGGCAAAGCAATTCTTCTTCTTCAGAAAGGTACTCAATCAAAAACGGGTAAAGAGCATGCTCAGAAAAAGCTACCGTCTCAGCAGACGGAGTCGGAGCAATATCAAAAGATGACTGTTGTTGCACACCATTATCGACTTCCTTACCCCAGTAATAAAGTCTGGGCCGAGGTTTGTCACGCGTCATAACCTGAGGACAAATCGCTTTTGCCTGAACGGTTCTGCTCCCACCGACTTCAGCAGCTATTTGACTCAAGAAATCTTCATCACTGGCGAATCGAGGATTTTGACGCTTTACAGCAAGCTCTGCGCCATAGTGATCAATGATTTTTTGGGCAAGCTGACGGGCTGTAAATTGCTCATCAGGATTAGCCTGAAGAACATCAATAATCATCTGTGGGCGACTAGTCATGGCTCCTGCCTTTAATGTAACAGTAAGAACGCTTCTATCTGGATGAATGGCTAAATCTCAGATGCTGCTTTTCTGATGAGACAGTGTAAAACTACCTATCACTTGAACCAAGCTTACAATATGAGTTTTTGGTATTAAACAACAGATTTCATTACCAAAATGAACACCCCATCAGAAGCCATGTTATAGAAAAAATAAGGTATGTCAGGCACATACCTTAAATACACCTAATCATCCCATGCTTAATTTGGCAAAATCAAACGGACTCACCGCCTTCTCACGATTCGCATCAAGAAAATCAGCCCACCACTGCAGCATCAGTCTGCGCTCATCCAGATGCTCGGCCTTATGAATATAAGCCGCACGCACAGAGTTACGCTCCATATGGCTCATCTGCCGTTCAACCGCATCCCTCGACCACAATCCCGATTCTATCAATGAACTACATGCCATCGTCCTGAAACCATGCCCACAAACCTCTACCTTAGTGTCATAACCCATAACGCGCAGAGCCTTGTTCACCGTGTTCTCACTCATCGGTTTGCGATGGTCGTGATCGCCAATGAAAACAAAATCGCGATCGCCACTAAGTTTGTGTACCTGTTTAAGGATTGCTAACGCCTGACGAGATAACGGCACCAAATGAGGCGTACGCATTTTTGAGCCACGCTGTGAGTGCTTTACCCCTTCGATAGCTTCTCGCTCGGCTGGAATCGTCCACATTGATGTTTCAAAATCGATCTCAGACCATCGAGCAAAGCGCAATTCGCTGGAACGAATGAAAACAAGAAGGGTTAGCTCAACAGCAAGACGAGTTAAAGGCCTGCCGGTATAGTTATCAATCCGTAGAAGCAGTTCGGTAATACGTTTCAACTCTAACGCAGGTCTATGCTGACGGTTACTCGAAGCGACAGCACCAACCATCTCTTGCGCGGGATTGTAATCAAGTAAACCACTCTGAACGGCATATCTCATAATTGCAGTAGTGCGCTGCTGTAGACGGGATGCCACCTCAAGTCGCCCCGACAGCTCTACCGCTTTGATTGGGGCCAGCAGGTCTCGAGTTTTGAGATCAGTAATATTCCGCTTACCAATGGCGGGAAAGAGATTGTCCTCCAGGCTTTTCAGCACTCGTCGGCTATGTTCTTCCGACCACTTTTTATTCGTGGCGTGCCACTCAATAGCAAGCTGTTCGAAAGCACGCGCTTCTTCCTGTTCAACTTTATCATTTTTCTTCTTGTCTCCCGGATCGATGCTGTTTGCCAACAGCTTACGAGCCTCATCACGGCGAGCTCTGGCATCTGCAAGAGACACTTCAGGATAAACACCTAATGCCAGCATCTTTTGCTTCCCGCCAAAGCGGTACTGCAGACGCCAGTATCTTGAACCATTTGGGTGGACGAGAAGATGCATACCGTTGCCATCGGTCAGCTTGTATTGCTTATCCGTTGGCTTGGCTGTTCTGACTTTAATATCTGTTAGAGCCATGCTTATCCCCTCCTGTTGGTACAAGCATTATCGAACCGGAAATACCATCATCTGTACCAACATTTGTTGGTAGATGTACGTTGAAGTCGGTTGACCTTGAGAGAGTTATAATAGCGGGAAAGATAGGTAAATACTGAATTTCAGGCACAAAAAAAGACGTCCGTTGACGTCTATTGATGTTCCGATGGTGCCGAAGGCCGGACTCGAACCGGCACGTATTTCTACGGTTGATTTTGAATCAACTGCGTCTACCGATTTCGCCACTTCGGCACTGAAGGGGATGCGGAAACGAGTTGGATTATACCTGCCGCAGGCGGCTATGCAAGCCGCTATCTTGATATTGCGCGCTAAGTGATGAAAAAAACAGCGTCATATTAATCAAAGGCTTCAAATGCGCCTCTTCACCTACACTAACGGCCTCAAGAAAAAGATGAGGCCGCAGCGAAAAAACTTACACAAAAGCGCCTCCACTTAAATCGCCTTCAAAAACAGCTCTCGCTCGGCGGCGCGCCTCCGTGTTAGACCTGTCAGCACTTTACCCCCTGCTTTATTCCAACGCGGAAGTTGATCTGCCGCCTCAGTATAGTGCCCCTGATTAAGCAGCTTCAGAAGCGTCGAGCTCTTCAGATTGCCAGCCCCAACATTAAAGGTAAAAACGACCAGCGCATCGAACTGATTCTGATTAAGATCGACGGTAACATACTTATGTACGCCATCCTCGGTAGCGCCCAGATCATGACGCAGCAACTCATCTGCTTCGGGTTCGGTTAATGGTCGGGGGAAACTCTCATGGGGCAAAATCAGATGACCATATCCAATAGTCCACTTACCTACAGCGTCCCGATACTTCTCTAGCCTTAACCCTTCAAAAGACTTAATTAACGCTACCCCGGCATCGCCGGTTTTCTCAGGTTGATGAGCCATATTCGTTGCTCCTGTCTGTCAGTTTGAGGGGATGTGTAAACCAGCCGTATAACGCGAGTCGGCAGAGATACATTGCGGAATGCATCAGGAAACTGTGTTTTCCCGATCCTTCCTTTGAGAATGGTATGGACATATCCCGTTGCAAAGCCGCAGAGCGGAATTAGATTGATGAAAAGTCTGGAAATGGTCGCTAATGGTTGCGAAAAATATAGAAAACCCCGCCGAACAGCCACCGCAGAGGTGGCAGGAATTTGGCGAAACGGGCGATCTGTGAGGCAGGAGAGTGCCGCAGATATATCAAATGCCCTACACTTCAAGCGTAACTTCAAAACCTAAGGAAACCGTGATGAGCATCATAAAAAGTTACGCCGCGCCACAGGCTGGCGCCGCGCTTGAGTTGCAGGAGTTCGACGCAGGTCCGCTGGCGGCAGAAGATGTAGAAGTACAAGTCGAATATTGCGGTATCTGTCATTCTGATTTGTCGATGATCGACAACGAATGGGGCTTCTCTCAATATCCATTAGTTGCCGGACACGAAGTGATCGGCCGTGTGCTTGAACTGGGGAGCGCGGCACAAAATAAGGGCTTGAAAGTGGGCCAGCGCGTAGGGATCGGCTGGACAGCACGAAGCTGCGGTCATTGCGACGCGTGTATTGATGGCAACCACATTAACTGTCTGGAAGGTTCCGTCCCCACCATCGTTAACCGTGGCGGCTTTGCCGATAAGATCCGTGCCGACTGGCAATGGGTGATCCCGCTGCCGGATAGCATTGATATCGAAACCGCCGGGCCGTTGCTCTGCGGCGGCATCACCGTATTTAAACCTCTATTAATTCATAATATTACGGCCACCAGCCGCGTTGGTGTAATTGGTATCGGTGGGCTGGGTCATATCGCCATTAAATTGCTGAGAGCCATGGGTTGTGAAGTTACCGCATTTAGCTCTAACCCTGCGAAAGAGGCCGAAGTACGACTGATGGGGGCAGATTATGTGGTAAATAGCCGCGATCAAGAGGCCCTGAAAGCACGAGCGGGTCAGTACGATCTGATCATCAATACCGTCAATGTTGATCTGGACTGGCAGCCCTATTTTGAAGCGCTGGCACACGGTGGACATTTCCACACAGTAGGTGCCGTTTTGAAACCACTGGAAGTACCTGCATTTTCCTTAATTGTGGGCGATCGCAGCATTTCCGGATCGGCAACGGGCACCCCCTATGAACTGCGTAAACTGATGAAGTTCGCCGGTCGGGCGAAAGTTGCGCCGACGACAGAGATGTTCCCAATGTCGCAGATCAATGAGGCGTTGCAGCATGTACGCGACGGCAAAGCCCGCTATCGCGTGGTGTTAAAAGCTGATTTTTAATATGCAGCTGTTTGCCCGGTGAGACCGGGCAACTTTACTTATTTGGCAATGGCGGCAAACACTTCGGCAATCGCCACCGCTCCTGGGTCGCTCACACCTTGCAAGTTTTCCTTATTCACATAAGACGAGCGACCTGCTCCGGCTTTCTGCATGGTCGCTGTGCTGGCTGCTCCTTCCTTCGCAGCTTCGACGGCGGCGTTCAGCCCACTATCGCGTAACGCTTCCAGCGCCGGTTGCAGCGCATCAATTAGCGTGCGATCGCCAGGCTCTGCGCCACCATAATGTTTCAGTTGCTTCAGTCCCAGTAGTAACGCCTCAGGTAGCGCGTGCCCATCATGTATCGCCTGCCCTGCAGCGGTGAAGAAAATCGACATCAGCACACCGCTGGAGCCTCCCATCACCGTCGCCAGCCGCTCGCCCACCAGTTGTAATAGCTGTGCGCTATCGTTCAGCGGAAGCGCTTTTTTCTCCAGCAGGTGAGCTATCTCACGCGCCCCTTCCGCAAAGGTCGAACCGGTATCACCATCGCCCACTTTCGCATCCAGCGCATTCAGGCGGTTCTCAAGGTGAATCAGCGTCTGCGTTGCCGTACCGACCAGTTCAGCCACCTGCGGGTTATCAGAAGGGGTGATCTCCAGCCCGGTATAGACTGCGCTATGCGGTTGAGTTTTCATTGGCGCAAGTGCCACCGGTTTTTGCCAACCGACGGTTTGCACATCAGCGCAGAGTGCCTGCTCAAACTCTTCATTCAGCCGCAATACAGAGAGGGAAAAACCTTTCATATCCAGAGAACTGACCAGCGACGCGGGGCCGATAAGCCAGGCGATTTGCTCTTTTAAAGCAGAGTGCGCCAGCTCTTTGGTTAACAGAGCCATCTCCAGTGCTGAAACACCACCAAGGTTATTAATCAACACCGCGATACGATCGTTACCCACCGCTGCCTGCAAGGGTTTGACCAGCGTCTCGATCAGCGCTTTGCTGTTCTGCGTCTCGACGATGCTTGCGCCGGGTTCGCCATGGATGCCCAGCCCAAGTTCGACGTTACCGTGCTGTATACGTCCCTCGTCCTCATTATCGCCGCCCGGTAGGTTACAGCTCTCCATCGCCAGCCCCAGGCTATAGACGTTGTCGCAGGCTTGTTGCGCGATATCCCGCACTTCGCTGAGAGACTTCCCATGTTCAGCGGCATAGCCCGCAATCTTATGCACCAGCGCCGTTCCGGCGATGCCGCGCGGCTGCTTGTTATCCGGTAACGCAATATCATCGGCAACAATAACCATCTCTACTTTCAAACCGAAGCGTTTGGCTTTTTCCGCCGCCAGGCCAAAGTTGAGCCGATCGCCGGTGTAGTTTTTGACAATTAACAAGCAGCCGCGATCGCCAGTTACCGCAACGATGGCATTCAGCACCGCGTCCACACTCGGCGAAGCAAAAACATCACCGCAAACTGCCGCAGTTAACATCCCTTTGCCGACAAAACCAGCATGGGCGGGTTCGTGGCCAGATCCACCGCCAGAGATCACCGCCACGCGGCTTTTGTCCCAGTCGGCACGGGCGACAATGCGAATTGCGGGATCGATATCGAGGCGGACGAGATTGCCATGAGGCGCTGAAATCACCAGCCCTTCGATGGCATCATTAACCAGTTGCTTACGATCGTTGAAGAAGAATCTGGACATGGGTTCCCAAAAAGTTATGAATCATGTTTCAAGCATAGCCTGCGCAAGAGGTTGCGGGGAAAACAACAGATTTTACTGAAAGGGATTCACCCGCAGGGCACTCAAAGTGCGGTGAGCGTGCGTGAAATTTGTGCACGCACCGTAGATATCGGCTATATTGTAGATATTAATAATCTCGTTTGCGTATCATGGAGAACCGGCCATGCCTGTAAAACCATCTGTCGTCACGCTTATATCTGCTGATAACCATGTGCGGAGAGATATTGTACTCGCGGATATTCCCCAGGAAAGATTACAGCAGTATATCGTCGTTGAGCGACCTGATTCTGTAGATATGGGGGCTTTTGAACTCGCGCTAACGACCGTTCTGCAAACAGCGTCCGTATTAAGCGACTCTGCACATAAGCATATTCATTTGCACTTTGACGATCTGCAGCCAAAAAGGACAGAAAATTTTACTGATCGCAATAACCGTAGGATCAGTGAAAAAAAAGAGGCAATTTTTGCCGATGCAAAGTGGTTACTGGCTCGGGAAGTCAGCGAGAGTGCAAGCCCTGGCTCTGTAGTCAAAAACCCTAGCTCTTTACCCAATAAATGGAAGAGAGCCGGAAAAATATTTGCTGTTTCCTGGCAGGGCAAAGATCATTTCCCGGCATATGCTCTTGATGAGGGGGGGCAGCCTCTACCCATCGTTAAGAAGATCATCACCTTGTTTGCCGATCGCACTCCCTGGTCCCTGGCATTCTGGTTTGGCTCGCCAAATAGTTGGCTTGGCAGCCGCAAGCCAAAAGATCTATTAAAAACAGATCCCGAAGCAGTTTATAAAGCAGCTGAAAAGGAGAAGGAAGGCGCGATACATGGATAAAATTCCGTTTCCTCCAACAAAGTTAAAAGCCAGGCTAACAACCTGGCTTGCAGGAACCGCTATTGAAAGAATTCATTCGTCGAGGTTTACCGGAAAAGAGTTTAACCCTGGATTCGGCGATGCACGTTTTAGCCCTATTAAAGATGCTACGGGCAAAAGCATTCCTACCTTATATGGCGGAGAAAATATTGCGGTGGCCATTATGGAAACCATTCTCCATGACCTGCCGACACCGTCTGCTGGCACATCCGTCAAATTCTCCATGCTGGAAAAGATAGCGCGCTCCCGTCTCATTCCACGGGAAAATCTTTTATTGGTCGATCTCAATCCCAGAATGCTGAAGCAATATGGATCATCCATCATAGAGGTGCTGAATTGTGATGCTGACAAGTACTCAGAGACAAGGAAATGGGCCGAAAAAATTCACCAGGATAATCCGCTGGCACATGGGCTTCTGTGGGCATCAAAGCAGCACGGGGGAAGGGCCTTAATGTTATTTGGCGATCGTCTTAATCTCAATGACCTCATCGTCATCATCGAATCAGAGCCAGCCTCTTTATCAGATGTTATTTTAGATGAACTGACTGACCTTGCGGATGAAATGGCATTGATACTTGAGCCTGACAACCTGCAATAACGCTTCTTTTGAGGGCCGCGCTTTTCTGCGGCCCTCTACCTGATCAACTCTTCCGCATCATCAGCCACAGGCTAATAAGAAAGAATGTCGCGCTCGGTAGCAGCGCGCCGAGTACCGGCGGAATGCCATACACCAGTGTCAGTGGGCCAAAAATCTGGTCCAACACATAGAAGAAAAAGCCAAAGCTGATACCGGTCACCACACGCACGCCCATCGCTACGCTACGCAGTGGGCCGAAGATAAATGACAGCGCCATAAGCATCATTACCGCCACCGAGAGCGGCTGGAAGACTTTGCTCCACATATTGAGCTGGTAACGCCCTGAATCCTGGCCGCTCGACTTAAGATACTTCACATAATTATGCAGGCCGCTGATAGAGAGTGCATCGGGATCCAGCGCCACCACACCCAGTTTGTCAGGGGTGAGGTTGGTTTTCCAGATACTGCTTACGGTCTGAGCGCCGGTAATTTGCTTGGGATCGGTCAGGTTGGATTCATCCACCTGTGACAGGCGCCAGACCTTCTGATCAGGATCGAATTTCGCAGATGCCGCGTAGCGCACCGACTGCAAACGACGCTGATCGTTAAAGGCGTAAATACTTATCCCCCCCAGCTCATTGTCGCCTTTCACCCGTTCGATGTAGACAAAGTTGTGACTATCTTTCGCCCACAGCCCTTGCTGTGTGGAAAGCAGCGAGCCGCCATACATCAACTGGGCGCGCTGGTTACGCGCCATCTGTTCGCCCTGCGGCGCCACCCACTCACCTATCGCCATAGTGAGCAGCACCAGGGGAATGGCCGTTTTCATCACCGACAGCGCCACCTGCATACGGGTGTAGCCAGAGGCTTGCATCACGACAAGTTCGCTGCGCTGCGCCAACATTCCCAGGCCCAGTAGCGCACCGAGCAGCGCGGCCATCGGGAAGAAGATCTGAATATCTTTCGGCACGCTGAGTAGGGTGTAAAGCCCCGCCCCCAGCGCGTCATAGCTCCCCTGCCCGGCCTTTTTCAACTGATCGACAAATTTGATAATGCCGGAGAGCGACACCAGCATGAAGAGCGTCATCATGATGGTGGTAAAAATTGTTTTGCCAATATAGCGGTCAAGTACGCCAAAAGCCTGCATCATACCGCTCCTTTACGCGAAAAACGGGCGCGTATCCGGCGCATTGGCACCGTATCCCATACGTTGAGAGCCACAGCCAGCGCCAGGTAAAGCATGTTGACTGCCCACATCCAAATCATCGGATCAAGCTTGCCCTTTGCACCATTCGAGCGAATCGAGGTTTGCAACAGGAAGAAGACCAGATAGAGCAGCATAGCGGGTAACATGGAGAGCACGCGGCCCTGGCGCGGATTCACTACGCTCAAAGGCACCACCATCAGCGCCATCATAAATACCGTGAAAATCAGAGTGAAACGCCAGTGTAGTTCCGCGCGCGCACGATCGTTGTCGGTATTGAACAGCGTGCGCAGATCCATCTGTTCCGTATCTGTAGGATCCAGTGCGACTGTCTGGTGCCCAATAATCGCCTGATAGTTCTGGAAATCCGTGATGCGGAAATCACGCAGCATCGCCGTGCCTTCAAAGCGTGTACCCGAGTTAAGGGTCACAACCTGAGAGCCATCCTTAAGTTGGGAAAGCTGACCGGAATCCGCTACCACTACCGATGGCCGTGCGCTGCCTTTGGTGCGAATTTGCGCCAGAAATACATCGTGGAAGGTACTGCCGTCCACACCTTCAATAAAGAGCACCGAATTGCCATCTGATGCTTGCTGAAACTGCCCCTGGGCCAGTGCGGCCATACCCGGGTTAGCTTTCGCATCGGCCAGCACCTGATCCTGATGGCGCGATGACCATGGGCCAGCCCACATCACGTTAACGGCAGCCACCACGCCAGTAAGCAGCGCAAGGATCATTGCCGCCTTTACCAGCACCGAGCGACTCAGCCCGCAGGCGTGCATCACTGTAATTTCACTTTCGGTATAGAGTTTGCCCAACGTCATTAGCAAGCCGAGGAACAAACTTAGCGGCAGGATAAGCTGCGCCATCTCTGGCACGCCTAAGCCCAGCAGCGATAGCACGAGGTTGGTGGGAATTTCGCCATCTGCGGCTGCGCCTAAAATTCGTACCAATTTCTGACAAAAGAAAATCAGAAGCAGGATGAACAGGATTGCAAGCTGGCTTTTTAGCGTCTCCCGCGCCAGATATCTTATGATTATCACTTTAAATATGCCCGTAAAAACCAGTCGTTTTGCTGGAAAATAGCTTGTTTCATGGCTTAAACGTCATTTATGCTCTTGAGTCGTCGAAATGATCGCTAAGATTAATATACTCAGCGGATACGTGCGTTAGACTCGATTCTGACGTGCCGAAACCGAAGTAACATTAAGATTAACACGAAGTCACCGCAACAGCGGAGATGAGTTACGAAAGCTTGCAATTCTATCCGTAGCCGCCGCCGTTGTCTTTAAGATTCAGGAGCGTAGTGCATGGAGTTCAGTGTAAAAAGCGGTAGCCCGGAGAAACAGCGGAGTGCGTGCATCGTTGTCGGTGTCTTTGAACCGCGCCGACTTTCTCCGATTGCCGAACAACTCGATAAAATTAGCGACGGTTATATCAGCGCGCTGCTGCGTCGCGGAGAGCTGGAAGGTAAACCGGGGCAGACGCTGTTGCTCCATCACGTGCCAAACGTTCTTTCCGAACGTATTTTATTGATTGGCTGCGGGAAAGAGCGGGAACTGGATGAGCGTCAGTACAAACAGGTAATTCAGAAAACCATCAATACTCTGAATGATACCGGCTCGATGGAAGCCGTCTGTTTCCTTACGGAATTGCATGTCAAAGGGCGCAATACTTACTGGAAAGTACGCCAGGCTGTAGAAACCGCAAAAGAGACGCTTTATAGCTTCGACCAACTTAAAACCAACAAAAGTGAGCCTCGTCGCCCACTGCGTAAGATGGTTTTCAACGTGCCGACGCGCCGGGAACTGACCAGCGGTGAGCGTGCGATTCAGCATGGGCTGGCGATTGCCTCCGGTATTAAGGCCGCGAAAGATCTGGGCAATATGCCGCCGAATATCTGTAATGCCGCTTACCTGGCTTCGCAGGCGCGTCAGCTTGCTGATACATATAGCAAAAATGTTATCACGCGGGTGATTGGTGAGCAGCAGATGCGTGAGTTGGGCATGTGCTCCTACCTGGCAGTCGGTCAGGGTTCGCAAAACGAATCCCTGATGTCGGTGATTGAATATAAAGGCAACCCATCCGAAGACGCACGTCCTATCGTGCTGGTCGGCAAGGGGCTGACCTTTGATTCTGGCGGTATCTCGATTAAACCTGCCGAAGCCATGGATGAGATGAAATATGACATGTGCGGCGCGGCGGCGGTCTATGGCGTGATGCGCATGGTAGCGGAGCTGCAACTGCCGCTCAATGTCATTGGTGTGCTGGCTGGATGTGAAAATATGCCAGGTGGCCACGCTTATCGTCCCGGCGATGTACTCACCACCATGTCCGGGCAGACGGTAGAAGTGCTAAACACCGATGCGGAAGGCCGCCTGGTACTGTGCGATGTGTTGACCTATGTCGAGCGTTTCGAGCCGGAAGCAGTGATTGATGTTGCGACATTGACCGGCGCCTGCGTGATTGCCCTGGGCCACCATATTACGGGGCTGGTGTCGAATCATAATCCGCTGGCGCACGAATTGGTGGGCGCATCGGAGCAGGCAGGCGATCGGGCATGGCGTTTGCCGCTGAGTGACGAGTACCAGGAGCAACTGGAATCTAATTTCGCCGATATGGCGAATATCGGCGGCCGCCCGGGTGGGGCGATTACCGCTGGCTGCTTCCTGTCGCGCTTTGCCCGCAAGTATAATTGGGCGCATCTTGATATCGCGGGCACCGCCTGGCGCTCCGGTAAAGCCAAAGGTGCAACCGGCCGTCCGGTGGCGATGCTGTCACAGTTCCTGCTTAACCGTGCCGGGTTTAACGGCGAAGAGTAATTGTTACTTCCCCCTCCCCTTCTTCCCCTGGGGAGAGGGGGAGTATTTAAAATCACCCACAAGAAACCCCATATCATGAAAAACGCAACGTTCTATCTTCTGGACAATGACGACACCGCCGACGGCCTAAGCGCCGTGGAACAACTGGTGTGTGAAATTGCCGCAGAACGTTGGCGCAATGGCAAACGCGTGTTGATTGCTTGTGCCGATGAGCAGCAGGCAATCCGGTTGGATGAAGCGCTATGGGCGCGTCCGGCGGAACGTTTTGTGCCGCATAACCTGGCGGGCGAGGGTCCGCGCGGCGGTGCGCCGGTAGAGTTGGCCTGGCCGCAGAAACGCAGCAGCAGCCCCCGGGACGTGCTTATTAGCCTGCGCGCGGAGTTTGCAGATTTTGCCACCGCTTTCACAGAAGTGATAGACTTTGTGCCTTACGAAGACTCTTTGAAACAACTGGCGCGCGAACGCTATAAAGCTTACCGCGTGGCTGGTTTCAACCTGAACACGGCAACCTGGAAATAATGGAAAAGACATACAACCCCAAAGATATCGAACAGCCGCTGTACGAGCAGTGGGAAAAGCAGGGCTATTTCAAACCGAACGGTGACGAAAGCCAGGAAAGCTTCTGCATTATGATCCCGCCGCCGAACGTCACGGGCAGTTTGCATATGGGCCACGCCTTCCAGCAGACCATCATGGATACCATGATTCGCTACCAGCGTATGCAGGGTAAAAACACCTTGTGGCAGGCTGGTACCGACCATGCGGGTATTGCAACCCAGATGGTGGTAGAGCGTAAAATTGCCGCTGAAGAGGGTAAAACCCGTCACGATTATGGTCGCGAAGCCTTTATCGATAAAATCTGGCAGTGGAAAGCGGAATCGGGCGGAACTATCACCCGCCAGATGCGTCGTCTTGGCAACTCCGTTGACTGGGATCGCGAGCGCTTCACTATGGATGAAGGCCTCTCTAACGCGGTGAAAGAGGTCTTTGTACGCTTGTATAAAGAAGATCTGATTTACCGTGGCAAACGCCTGGTGAACTGGGATCCGAAACTGCGTACGGCTATCTCCGATCTGGAAGTGGAAAATCGTGAGTCCAAAGGCTCCATGTGGCATATCCGCTACCCGCTGGCCGATGGTGCGAAAACCGCCGACGGTAAAGATTATCTGGTGGTCGCCACGACACGTCCGGAAACGCTGTTGGGTGATACCGGCGTCGCGGTAAACCCGGAAGATCCGCGTTATAAGGATCTGATTGGTAAGTTTGTCGTGCTGCCGCTGGTTAACCGCCGTATTCCTATCGTGGGTGATGAGCACGCCGATATGGAAAAAGGCACCGGCTGTGTGAAAATCACCCCCGCGCACGACTTTAACGACTATGAGGTCGGCAAACGTCATCAGTTGCCGATGATCAATATCCTGACCTTTGACGGCGATATCCGTGAAAGCGCCCAAGTATATGATACCGCCGGTAACGAATCCGACGTTTACTCTGCAGAAATTCCGGCACAGTTCCAGAAACTGGAGCGTTTTGCCGCGCGTAAAGCCATCGTTGCGGCGGTGGAGGCCCTGGGTCTGCTGGAAGAGATCAAACCGCACGATCTCACCGTTCCTTACGGCGATCGCGGCGGCGTGGTGATCGAACCGATGCTCACCGACCAGTGGTATGTTCGCGCAGACGTGCTGGCGAAACCGGCAGTAGAAGCGGTGGAAAATGGCGACATTCAGTTTGTGCCGAAGCAGTACGAGAACATGTATTTCTCCTGGATGCGTGATATTCAGGACTGGTGTATCTCCCGCCAGCTGTGGTGGGGCCACCGTATCCCTGCGTGGTATGACGATCAGGGCAACGTCTATGTAGGCCGTAGTGAAGAGGAAGTGCGTCAGGAAAACAATCTGTCGGCTGACATTGCGCTGCGCCAGGATGATGACGTGCTGGACACCTGGTTCTCCTCCGCGCTGTGGACCTTCTCTACCCTTGGTTGGCCAGAGAACACCGATGCGCTGCGTCAGTTCCACCCGACCAGTGTGATGGTGAGCGGTTTCGACATTATCTTCTTCTGGATTGCGCGCATGATCATGATGACCATGCACTTTATCAAAGATGAAAATGGCAAACCGCAGGTGCCGTTTAAGACTGTCTATATGACAGGCCTTATTCGCGATGACGAAGGGCAGAAGATGTCCAAATCCAAAGGTAACGTCATTGACCCGCTGGATATGGTTGACGGCATTACTCTGGCTGAACTGCTGGAAAAACGCACCGGTAACATGATGCAGCCGCAGTTGGCAGAAAAAATTCGCAAGCGCACCGAGAAGCAATTCCCGAACGGTATCGAGCCGCATGGCACCGATGCCCTGCGTTTCACCCTGGCAGCACTGGCCTCTACCGGCCGTGATATCAACTGGGATATGAAGCGACTGGAAGGCTATCGCAACTTCTGTAACAAGCTGTGGAACGCCAGCCGATTTGTGCTGATGAATACAGAAGATCAGGATTGCGGCTTTAACGGCGGTGACAAGGTACTTTCCCTGGCGGATCGCTGGATCCTGGCCGAATTTAACCAGACCATCAAAGCCTATCGTGAAGCGCTAGATAGCTTCCGCTTCGATATTGCGGCGGGTATTCTGTATGAGTTCACCTGGAACCAGTTCTGCGACTGGTATCTTGAGCTGACCAAACCGGTTATGAATGGTGGTTCTGAAGCAGAGCTGCGCGGTACGCGTAATACGCTGGTCACGGTGCTGGAAGGCCTGCTGCGTCTGGCACATCCGATCATTCCATTTATTACCGAGACCATCTGGCAGCGTGTGAAAGTGCTGAAAGGCATTACCGCCGATACCATTATGCTCCAGCCATTCCCGACCTATGATGCGACACAAGTTGACGAGCAAGCGCTAGCCGATACCGAGTGGTTGAAGCAGGCAATCATTGCCGTGCGTAATATCCGTGCTGAAATGAACATTGCACCGGGTAAACCGCTGGAGCTGCTGCTGCGTAATGCCAGCGAAGAAGCGAAGCGTCGTGTGAACGAAAACCTGAGCTTCCTGCAAACGTTGGCACGTCTGGAGAGCATTACGGTGCTGCCAGCCGATGATAAAGGGCCGGTGTCGGTGACCAAAATCATTGATGGTGCAGAACTGCTGATCCCGATGGCAGGCCTGATCGACAAAGACGCTGAACTGGCACGCCTGGCCAAAGAGGTGGCGAAAGTGGAGCAGGAGATCGGTCGTATCGAAAATAAACTTGGCAACGAAGGCTTCGTCGCCCGCGCACCAGAAGCGGTGATTGCGAAAGAACGTGAGAAGCTGGATAGCTATGCACAGGCGAAAGCGAAGTTAATTGAGCAGCAGGCGGTCATCGCCGCACTGTAATCACTGTGTTATCAGCAAGCCGGGCAGTAAAGTGCCCGGCTTTTTTATTGCTGTGCAGGCCTGTTTATTCCCGTCCTGATTGCCTGTGCGACAACAATGGAAATCCACCCCTGGTAAAGAGCATTATTGGTGTCCTCAGGGGGCTGTTGCGTTACATCCATTTCCGCATTACGTTTAGCACGCACTGCTGCGTCAAAAGGACGATTTACCGCTAAGTCTCTGATCATAACAGTCAGCGTTTCAGCATCTGACATCATCAAATTAGCTATTAACATCGGATCATCCAGGATTGCCTTTATAACTTCCCGTTCATCGGTAAATGCTGCAATGCCCTGTGCCGTACTCAGCTCAGTTAAGAAACGCTTAAAGCCGATGCTATGACATATTATTGGCAAGTCTTCCCCTGGCCTGCTACGAATTAGATTATTGATAAATGTCTTTCTAATATCATCACCATTATTCAGCATCCCTGGCAATGGAATAAAATGGATAAACGCATCCTCAGACTTGGATGATAAGTGAGTAATCTCATGATTTATCGTATCAGTAAGATGGGTTGCTAACGTCTGGCTGCCAGTATCATATTTAATATTTTCCACACCCGCATAGATTTTACGATAAAATTTATCTGCAAAAATAAGCAGCCGAGCCTCGGGATCTTCGGTAGAAACCAGAGCATAAGGGCTTTTTCTGCGGTGGCTATCATCTAATGCCGAAAAATACCTTAAGGGATCGTCCGGATCATTTAAGTAATCAGTAGAAACAATCACGAAATTATTATAGTTAACATGCTTTGCCGCTCTTAAAAACTCATAACCTCGTTCAACAATTAATGTCAGCCTTTTATATGACTCATATATAACGTCAGGGCGTTGCGTCCCTAATATGCCCACCAGATATTTCCCTACATCTGTTTCAATAAATCGCTCAGTAACTTGTAGACTCCATAATGTATCCCTGACCTTCTTAAAGGTCTGCATACTTTGTAATATTTGCCCATATAATTCCTCTTGCACTTTAATGATCCAGGGGGGGGTATTAACAGAAGCCGAAAAACTCAATCCTGTATATGTATTCCACGGGTATGGATCATAAATATCATCAATTATTTGAGTTAATACTTCCTCCGCTTTCTCGGTATCAGAGACCCACAAACGTGGCTCGGGAATAAATTTTTCCAATTTTTTAATTTCATCATTAGCCTCCACCGACAACGGAGGTGCTGACCAGTTTTCAGTCTCACGAATAGCATTCCAGAAGGGTGCATTACCCGGTGCCGGGGGTAACTTATTCCTTTGCGTTGCTAATTCAACACTTTTTATCGCCATAGATTCAGCCAGCATCACTGGAGATTGTAAATCCTCCGGTCGGTTATAACTCACTTGTATTTCTTTTAACTGATCGTTATTAAGAGTGAAATACTTTCCGAAGGCTTCATCAGAATGTGGATTTACCCTAACCCAGCGATCCCCTTCAACTTTTTTTACACTCACTTTTGGCCCGTTCTCGGGTAATCTGGCTGTCAGGTAAGAGGACGGGGGTACGGGTTGCTCAGGGCTCTGCTGTTTGAGTTTACTTGCCAGCAGGGAATCGCTAATTCCGGCAGTAATATCAGCCGCCACAGCTCCGCCTCTGAAGAGCAGTTCTACACCCGGATCGATGGCACGTAAGGTGTTTTTGAGGAGTGATTCCATTTGTGCTGTAGAGGGGAGAGCAACGTGCCTGGTTATCGCTGATATCACCGTTTTTGCTGTTGCCCGTCGGCTTGCCCTTAATACTCCGCTACGCATTCCATTGGCCAAACTAAGACCAAACTTGCCCCCCAGAGCACTAGCCTGACCAACCACCGGAATTAATGACAGCGTATCCAGGAAACAACCAGGAAGAACTGATGCTATTCGCATCGCCTGACCGCTTGCCAGCCCTTCGATACAATCATAAAAAGGAATAATACTCTTGACTGTGTGCCATATTTTCTCAGTTGTGGATTTATCATTTCCCGATTGATACAGTTCATTATAAAAATCGCGACGATGCTGATCGCTAAAACAATCGATAAACTCTCGCCTGCCGTTTCCAAGCTTATTATAAAGAGGCATGTCGAGATTAAGTGCAATAATAAAACTAAAATCATACCCCCCGGCAAAAATCCGGTTTTCCGCTATAGTGTATTGCTTCCATAAATGTGGATGATCAAGAATGCCATTTTTAATGTATAAATCGATATTTTTATCCAGTCGATAAAGTTTATAGCCAATTTTTTCACTGTCTATCTTCTTTAAACCATAGATACGCTTTTCATTATTATTATGGACAGCAAAAAGTTCGGTATTGTTTAATTCAATATGTATATCATTACCCCAGGCCATCCCCCCCAAACCCGAACCAGCGGTTCTGCTGGTTTTCATATTCAATGTTGCAGCATAGAGCGTGGCAGCCTCGGAAAAGATGAAATCACTGTCAGTCTTATTTACCGCAACTAACATTGCCTCAATCAGTACGGTATCCATATAATAATAAGCATCCGAGACCTTGCGTGTTATACGTGCGTATTCTTGCCTGAGGGAGGCAGGAATATTACTCATGGAACACGGCGGGGTATCAAAAAGCAAATAACGTTCTTTAGCTTGCGCCCGAATATTCTTATTTATCTGTTGCTGGGTGAGGTTATTATCGTTCCAGTTTTGCATATACATGATTTTATCAAGCGGACATTTTGCAATAATATTTTCTGCCAAATCCCCCTTGCTCTGCCACTCTGCCAGCGCACTGGTGAAACGAGATAAGTAGCCTTCAATCTTATGTGCCTGCTCTTGTGCCTCTCTCATATTATTAACAACCACAGGGAGAATGGATTGCATATAATTTTTTTCTTTTAAGTGCACCCTCTCTGGCATGGTGCGAGCAGCAAACCATAGCGTAGGGGTTATCAGATAAGGCAGCAATGTTTCTGAAGTGTCGCCTCCCGCTATAACCTGCCCCCAAATAGCAGCACCGGTTGAGATCATTTCCGTCTGGTTAAACTGCCCCGTTTTACCTATATCTGCCAAATATTCTGCACCAGCGTACAGGGCAAGAAACTCATAATCTTTTATCAGCCTAGTTTGTGCCTCGTTAAATAACCCCTCGTTAAATAGCACAACTTCCTCTGCGATAAATGTTTCCCACATTAATTTAAAACTGCCCCACTGCAAGTCAGAGATATTATCGATATTCAACACCTTAGCCAGGTATAGTTGGTTTAGCGATAGCAATCCTTTGATACTGTTAAATGTCTGATATCGCTGTTCCCTGTCATTAATTATGACATTAGCAATATAGTCGCGTAATGGCTCCCCCAATACCGAAGTAAAAACCCAGTTACGAATAACACCTCTTGCCATACGGAATGACAACGGTTCGTTAACGTTACCACCATATTTTCCTGATGCCAGCAGTATTTGTCTGGCTAATTTGATAACTTTATTTTCTGTTTCATGAGGCGCGTTCCACGGGAAAAGCCAACCTGCAACGTTAGCGAAACCACTCTCTTTTGATGGCTCACTATGAAATAAGGTCGCGTTCTCTTTCCTCAAAAGATTAATCACACTGAGCTCGATAGCTTCTGCTTCGGTTAAGGGAGCCGGTGTAATCGCTGGAGGTATAACAGAAAAGGCAATAACCGCTTCAGCAGCGGGAGAACCACCGTAACGAAAAGATTTTTGCCCGGCACCCACCGGGAATAATGCCTTATCCGCTGACGTGCTACTACCCGTCCAACGGTTATGCCAGAAGGCGGCAGCCCCGGAAAAAAGCATGACGCCAGCAAGCAGGCCCATCGCTTTTGTCTGGGTTCGGCATCCAGGTGATATCCCCTCCCGATGCCGATATTGCTGCTCATCTTCTATTGCCAGGCGAATATCTTGCCCGCTGCGTCTCACCTCTTGCCACGAATCCGCTTCACGGTTAAACAGCCTATCATTTTCCATGGGCTCCGCCGTTTCCTTAAATAAAAATATTTGCGGAGTCTGGTGAGCAGAACCTGGTAGAATTATTTGTGTGGCTATAGGGTTATTGCCAATATAAATCTCCTGCAAAAGTGACGAAAATTTTACAGGCAAATGGGATAATTGATTATTGGTTAAAATCAACCGTTCGATATGTGCAGGCAACTTTTCCGGTAACGAACGTAAGCCTAAGTTATCTAAATCGAGCGTACTGTTTTTATTTCGCAGACACTCCCTGATTCTTTTTAGCGCTATATCACGATATTCACCGCCTCCTTGCAGAGCACCGGTTTCCCACTCACGCCAGATAACATCGCAGCCACTATCTTCATCATTTATATTATTATTAGCAATTATCGGCTTGCTTAAACCATCACCCTTGTAAAATGATACGGGCATAATTTTCCCCGAATATTATTATTTTAAAACTTATAACAACCTTCAGGAAGCGATGACTATCAGGAAACGCGCTAGCATTGGGCAAAAATAGGGCCTTATATTGCTGACCTTGCCAGATTGCTCCAGGAGTGGTATTAAGCGAGCTTAGAGAGAAAATTAAAAACAGAGTGTAGAAATGAATGTAATCGCTCCGGTTGAGGTGAAAATGCGCCGGATTGCTGCTGCCGACAACGCAGCAATCGCCTCCGTGATCCGCCAGGTTTCTGCGGAATATGGTCTCACGGCCGATAAAGGCTATACCGTTGCCGACCCCGATCTGGATGAGCTTTACCAGATCTATAGCCGCCCGGATTATGCTTATTGGGTTGTGGAACAAAACGGTGAAGTTGTCGGCGGGGGCGGTGTTGCGCCGTTGAAGTGTAGCGAACCTGATATTTGTGAATTGCAGAAGATGTATTTTCTGCCCGTCGCCCGCGGCCAGGGGTTGGCGAAAAAACTGGCGTTAATGGCGCTGGAGCATGCGCGTCAACAAGGGTTTACCCGCTGTTATCTGGAAACAACAGCCTTCTTAACCGATGCTATTGGATTATATGAGCATTTGGGATTTGAACATATCGACGCGCCGCTGGGCTGTACCGGTCACGTCGATTGCGAAGTGCGGATGCTAAAAATCCTTGTAAGTTGCCATTCATAGTGGTATTCCGCTATGGAAGCGAAACTCGGTATCCGGCGTTGAGATCAACGCCGCTTCTACCTCACCGAAATAACGCACCCGCTCGCTAATATCCCCGGTGGAAACGTGTTGCGCTAACGCCAGGTAATCCTGGTAATGTCGCGCTTCAGAGCGCAGTAGCGACAGATAAAACTTTTGCAAATCGTCATCCAACCAGGGCGCCAACGCAGCAAAGCGCTCGCATGATCGCGCCTCAATATAAGCGCCACAAATCAACTTATCGATGAGCGTTAATGGCTCGTGGGTGCGCACCTCTTTAAGCATCCCTTTGGCATAGCGGCTGGCGGTGATTTTGACATAGGGAATATTGCGGGCAACCATTATCTCCCGCACCTGCCAGAAATGATGTAACTCCTCTTTAATCAGCAGCACCATGCTGTCGATTAATGCCTGTCCCCAGCTATCCTCAGTACGCGGCATAACACTTTTACCAATCTGCTTATGCAGCGCAACGAAATCAGGCTCCGGCCCTTCGCGAAAGGTAAATTCTTCATAGGGCTTAAGCCACGCCAGCAGCTCCCCGGCACCCTCTTTATCTGCCACATATTTACGCACCAACAACATCGCGGTTTGTGCAGCTTTCAGTTCGCAAACCATATGATCGGTTAACAGCAACGCAAGCATTACCGGGTCACGGGCTTTATCAATCCAGGCTTGTGGGGTTCGACAGTGAAGAAAATCTAAAATCGGCGAGAGTATTTGCGGGTAATCCATAGCTGTTCCTTGCATTGCGGCAGCAGAAGCTGCCGCAACATTCACTCAGTGACGTACACCGTCGTCTTCTTCGTCAATGTAGTCTTCGTCATCACCCTCTTCGTCTTCACCGTTCGGGTCTTCGTAGTAGGTTCCCCAACCGTCGTATTCAACCTCATATTTCTCTGCCAGGTTGAGCAACTGTTCAACCTGAGCGTCAATCAGCTCTGCATTCAGCGCACATTCACTCAACACATCGCAGCAGATGACGATTTCGCCCTCTTCCAGCTCCAGCTCTTCTGGCTCGCTCACTTCATAACCGAGCTTGAATGCTTCAACTGCCGCTTTTTCCAGGGTCTCAAGATCGTCTGCCGATAGGTGATGCTCAATGGTGTACAGCGCATCAGGATCGCTGCCATCCTCCAGCAATTCTTCAATAATCAAACGCGTCTCTTCACGCTGCTCTTCCAGGTGTTCCGGGTTAGCCATTGCTCGTTCCTCTTAATGTGGCAGATATACTTATTGTCACATACAGCAGTCGATGCCTCCACTCCTGACAGAAAAGATTTCTTTGTCGGGGTTGCAAATGAATATTCATACATATAAATTGAATTTTAATTCAACAAGTGGCCTCTGCCATGAGAGGGAAATATGTCCGCCTTTTATCAGAAACATTTTTTGAGATTGCTTGATTTTACTGCCAACGAAATCACCACCCTACTGAATCTTGCTGCACAACTTAAAGCCGACAAGAAAAAAGGTCAGGAAGTCCAAAAGCTTACTGGGAAGAATATCGCGCTCATCTTCGAAAAAGACTCTACCCGTACACGATGCTCTTTCGAAGTTGCCGCATTTGATCAGGGTGCCCGCGTGACATATCTCAGTCCAAGCGGGAGCCAAATCGGGCATAAAGAATCAATTAAAGATACTGCGCGCGTGCTGGGACGCATGTATGACGGTATTCAATATCGCGGCTATGGTCAGCAAATCGTCGAAACCCTGGCACAATATGCAGGTGTGCCAGTGTGGAATGGCTTAACCGATGAATATCACCCAACGCAGTTGTTGGCCGATCTGCTCACCATGCGTGAGCACTTACCCGGCAAGCCATTTAATCAGATGACATTGGTATATGCTGGCGATGCGCGTAATAACATGGGGAACTCCATGCTGGAAGCCGCAGCGCTAATGGGGCTGGACTTGCGTCTGGTGGCCCCGAAAGCCTGCTGGCCGGAGTCCAGCCTGGTAGCAGAGTGCAGCGCACTGGCAGTTAAAAATGGCGGTAATATTCTGCTCACAGAAGAGATTGCCACAGGCGTGAAGGATGCTGATTTCATCTATACCGATGTCTGGTTGTCGATGGGGGAAGCAAAAGAGAAGTGGGCAGAACGTATTGCGCTGCTGCGCCCCTATCAGGTGAATAGCAAGATGCTGTCGCTGACCGGCAATCCTCAGGTGAAGTTCCTGCACTGCCTGCCTGCCTTCCATGACGATAAGACCACGCTGGGTAAACAGATGGCGCAAGAGTTTGGTTTGTATGGCGGTATGGAGGTCACCGACGAGGTGTTTGAATCACCAGCGAGCATCGTGTTTGACCAGGCGGAAAACCGTATGCATACCATTAAAGCAGTGATGGTGGCGACGCTGAGTGAGTGACCCTCTCCCCCGCCCTCTCCCTAAAAAGGGAGAGGGCGAAAAGCTTATTCAATCAGCATTTTAACCACGACTTTGCGCACCTGCGCCGGCGTCTGCACCGCACACAACGGTTTGTGCACTTCGCCTGGATAGAAAACCACAAAATCCCCTTCGTTGAGGACCACGGTTTTTTCCTGCTCCCCCTGCGGCAAAAAGGCAATATCTTTATCTGTCAGCCAATCGGTGTCCGGCTTGCCTGCGGGTAATGTACTGAAAGTCATGCCTTCCTGACCTTTTAATACGATTTGTATATCCAGATAGCGCGCATGGTACTCAGCCCGGCGCTCAACAAAAGGCTGCGTCATATCTTCAGAGACCAGGTAAAACACCCGGCTACCATCGATCTCATGTTTGCCAGTGGCAGTGGCATCCGTGACGTGCGCTTTAACGTGTTCGATAGCCTCGCGCAGCGCTTGCGGCAGCCAGCTTTGTAAGTTGTGAATATTGCCAACGATCATGATTTAACCCTCATTGTAAAACGTCGTTTCATTTTAATTTGTTATACGAAAATTTGTTGAGGCGCACCATCGCTTTTTGCATAAGTTTTGCGTTAGCGCAGGGTTATTAATGTGCACAGATCGCTTGATCGATGCACAGAGCTGCGTATAATCCGGGACAATTTGCCGGGGGGAAGCATGGTCAAGCTTGTACGCCAAACTGTCTTATCGCGTCTGAAAAAGGACGCTGGCCTGCCGTTTTCCTTTCCCGTTGCTAAACGTATTCCACAGCCCCTCTATTGAGGGGCTTTTTTTTTGCGCAGTCGTCAGGAGATAAACATGGCTAACCCGCTATATCAAAAACATATCATTTCCATACACGATCTCAGCCGCGAAGAACTCGAACTGGTGCTCAACACTGCTGCACGGCTGAAGGCCAACCCACAGCCTGAGTTGCTCAAGCATAAAGTCATTGCCAGTTGCTTCTTTGAAGCCTCAACCCGTACACGTCTCTCATTTGAAACATCCATGCATCGCCTGGGTGCCAGCGTGGTTGGCTTCTCCGATAGCAGCAACACCTCATTAGGTAAGAAAGGCGAAACCCTGGCAGATACCATTTCGGTTATTAGCACCTATGTGGATGCCATTGTGATGCGCCACCCACAAGAGGGGGCCGCACGTCTGGCAACAGAGTTTTCTGGCCGTGTTCCGGTGCTGAATGCGGGCGATGGCGCAAACCAACACCCTACGCAAACACTGCTCGATCTCTTTACTATTCAGGAGACTCAGGGGCGGCTGGAAAATATCAATATCGCGATGGTGGGTGACCTGAAATATGGTCGTACCGTGCACTCACTGGCGCAAGCATTGGCAAAATTCAGCGGTAACCGCTTCTATTTTATCGCCCCGGATGCATTGGCGATGCCGCAGTACATTCTCGATATGCTGGATGAAAAAGGGATGACCTGGAGCGTGCATGCCAGTATCGAAGAGGTAATGAGCGAAGTCGATATCCTCTATATGACGCGTGTACAAAAAGAGCGCCTTGACCCATCGGAGTACGCCAATGTCAAAGCGCAGTTTGTTCTGCGCGCCAGCGATCTCGCAGGTGCACGTAGCAATATGAAAGTGCTCCATCCGCTGCCGCGCGTTGATGAGATCACCACCGATGTGGATAAGACGCCGCACGCCTGGTATTTCCAGCAGGCTGGCAACGGTATTTTTGCGCGCCAGGCACTGTTGGCGCTGGTTCTGACTCGCGATTTGGCTCTGTAAGGGGGAGATGACAATGACACATGATAATAAACTGCAGGTCGAGGCCATTAAATGTGGCACCGTGATTGATCATATCCCGGCACGAGTTGGCTTTAAATTGCTAACACTGTTTAAACTGACGGAAACCGATCAACGTATCACCATCGGCCTTAATCTGCCTTCAGGCGAGATGGGCCGCAAAGATTTAATTAAAATTGAGAATACGTTCCTCACCGACGAACAAGTCAACCAGCTTGCGCTCTATGCGCCACAAGCTACGGTAAACCGTATTGATGATTACGAAGTGGTGGGTAAGTCCCGCCCGAGCCTGCCGGAGCGTATTACCGGCGTGCTGGTGTGTCCAAACAGTAACTGTATTAGCCATGCGGAGCCCGTCGCCTCTAGCTTTGCGGTGAAGAAACGACCGGATGATATCGCGCTGAAATGCAAATACTGTGAGAAGGAGTTCTCACATCATGTGGTGCTGGCGAATTAGTGTAGCCTCCCTATAATGAGTACCACGATTATTACCGCTGATATTCAGGAGAAATAATGACTAAAACCATCGCCACGGAAAATGCACCCGCCGCCATCGGCCCATATGTGCAGGCTGTCGATCTCGGCAATATGATCCTAACTTCCGGTCAGATCCCGGTCGATCCGAAAACCGGTAGCGTCCCGGAAGATATCGCCGCCCAGACTCGTCAATCACTGGCAAATGTCAAAGCGATCGTCGAAGCGGCTGGCCTGCAGGTGGGTGATATCGTGAAAACTACCGTTTTCGTGAAAGATCTTAACGATTTCGCTACTGTTAACGCCACCTATGAGGCCTTTTTCGCTGAGCACAACGCGACTTTCCCGGCGCGTTCCTGCGTAGAAGTGGCGCGTTTGCCGAAAGATGTCAAAATCGAGATCGAAGCGATCGCCGTACGCCGTTAATCAAAGTTTGCGTATCATAAAGGCAGCCGATGCTGCCTTTTTTTGTTGTTTGAAGGTAAACCAGATTTTACTCATTGTTGTTTAGACGAAGCGGGTGCAAAACTGCTTATTAGGTGAACGCTTAATAAGGAACAGGACAGGCCCCATGCGAAACCGGCTGACAATCAATGATATTGCGCGCTTGAGCGGTGTGGGTAAATCCACCGTCTCCCGAGTGTTGAATAATGAAAATGGCGTGAGTCAGCGCACACGTGAGCGGGTGGAAGCGGTGGTCAGTCAGCATGGCTTTTCCCCTTCTCGTTCCGCACGCGCTATGCGTGGACAGAGCGATAAAGTCGTGGCAATTATTGTTTCACGCCTCGACTCCCTATCAGAAAATCTTGCGGTACAGACCATGCTGCCAATCTTTTATCAGCAGGGTTACGATCCAATCATGATGGAGAGCCGCTTCTCGCCACAACTGGTGGGAGAGCATTTACAGATGCTGCGCAGGCGTAATATAGATGGCACAGTGTTATTTGGTTTTAGCGGCGTGACGGACCAGCTACTCTCTGCCTGGCAACCGTCGCTGGTCTTGCTGGCCCGCGATGCTAACGGCTTTGCTTCTATCAATTATGACGATGAAGGGGCAATTACATTATTAATGGGCAAACTCTATGCGCTGGGCCATCGCCATATCAGCTTTATCGGCGTACCCGAAAGCGACATCACCACCGGCAAGCGCCGCCACGATGCCTACCTGTCGTTCTGTACAGAGCATAACCTCCAGCCTCGCTCCGTGCTGCCAGGTCTGGCGATGAAAAAGGGTTATGAGCATGTTGCAGAGGTACTCAGTCGCGAGACCACCGCGCTACTTTGTGCGACCGATTCACTGGCGCTAGGCGCCAGCAAGTATTTGCAGGAACAACAAATTCCCCGCATACAGCTTGCCAGCGTTGGCAATACACCGTTGATTAAGTTCCTGCACCCGGAGATTATCACTGTCGATCCTGGTTACGCAGAAGCGGGCCGCCTGGCCGCAACGCAATTAATTGAGCAAGTCACCGGGCGCACAGCCCCCCGCCAGATAGTGATTCCCGCCCGCCTGGCTTGACATCCCCTGACGGAATAAGAGCAGCAAAATTAACCTCGCTGCTTTTGATTGATTTTCAACCAAAAAATTATCAGACTTTCCTCAACCTCCTAAATGCCCGCCCGCCGCGCACTCAGCTTTTTACTTTGTTCTGGGTCAAAAAAAACGTAAACATGTTTGATGCAAATCACTATATATAGAAATTAGAATGCACTCCGGCCCTACATATTGTATTAATCGACTAATATTCAATCAAGCTTACCACTGTAGTAGTGACCTATCCTGTGGATAACGCGGGCCGGAACGAGACGAACTGACTGGTTTTGGTAATAAATCATTTGACGGTCAGTTTTTCCCTATTGTGGATAACCTGTTTTTAAAATGGAGTGATCATGACACCGCATGTGATGAAACGAGACGGCTGTAAAGTGCCTTTTAATTCAGAGCGCATTCAAGAGGCAATTTTGCGTGCCGCCGACGCAGCGGGAGTCGATGACGCAGACTATTGCGCCACCGTCGCAGCAGTTATCAGTGAGCAGATGCAGGAGCGCACCCAGGTCGACATTAGCGAAATCCAGACCGCTGTGGAAAACCAACTGATGTCGGGGCCCTACAAACAGCTGGCGCGAGCCTATATTGAATATCGCCACGATCGCGATATTGCCCGTGAAAAACGTGGCCGGCTGAACCAGGAGATCCGAGGGCTTGTTGAACAAACCAACCCGGCGCTGCTCAATGAGAATGCCAATAAAGACAGTAAAGTTATCCCTACGCAGCGCGATTTGCTGGCAGGGATAGTCGCGAAACACTACGCACGCCAGCATCTGCTGCCGCGCGATGTGGTGCAGGCGCATGAGCGTGGGGAAATTCACTACCACGATCTCGATTACTCGCCTTTTTTCCCGATGTTTAACTGTATGCTGATCGATCTGAAAGGCATGCTGACGCACGGGTTTAAAATGGGCAACGCAGAGATCGAACCACCGAAATCGATCTCAACCGCCACCGCGGTAACCGCACAGATCATTGCGCAAGTCGCCAGCCATATTTATGGTGGGACAACCATCAACCGTATTGATGAAGTACTGGCACCGTTTGTTACCGCCAGCTTTGAAAAACATCGCAAAGTCGCCGACGAGTGGCAGATTCCCGATGCTGAAGGTTACGCCCGTAGCCGTACCGAGAAGGAGTGCTATGACGCATTCCAGTCGCTGGAGTATGAAGTAAACACCCTCCATACTGCCAATGGTCAGACGCCGTTTGTTACTTTTGGTTTCGGTCTGGGCACCAGTTGGGAGTCACGCCTGATCCAGCAATCTATTCTGCGTAACCGTATTGCTGGCCTCGGTAAAAACCGCAAAACTGCCGTTTTCCCGAAACTGGTATTCGCTATCCGTGATGGTCTGAATCATAAGTTTGACGATCCGAATTACGACATCAAGCAGCTGGCGCTGGAGTGTGCCAGCAAGCGCATGTACCCGGATATTCTCAACTACGATCAGGTAGTCAAAGTAACCGGCTCGTTTAAAACGCCAATGGGCTGCCGCAGTTTCCTCGGTGTTTATGAAGAGAACGGTGAGCAGATCCATGATGGGCGTAACAACCTCGGCGTAATCAGCCTTAACCTGCCGCGTATTGCATTAGAGGCGAAAGGTAATGAAGAGGCGTTCTGGAAACTACTCGATAGTCGCTTGCAACTGGCGCGTAAGGCATTAATGACGCGTATCGCTCGTCTGGAAGGGGTGAAAGCGCGCGTTGCGCCAATCCTTTATATGGAAGGCGCCTGTGGCGTTCGCCTGCAAGCCGACGACGATATTGCATCAATCTTTAAAAATGGTCGCGCCTCTATTTCGCTGGGTTACATCGGCATTCATGAAACTATCAATGCGCTGTTTGGCAATAAGCACGTTTATGACAGTGAAGCGCTGCGTGCAAAAGGCGTAGCGATTGTTGAACGCTTGCGTAAAGCAGTGGATCAGTGGAAGGAAGAGACTGGTTACGGCTTCAGTCTTTACAGCACGCCGAGTGAAAACCTGTGCGATCGCTTCTGCCGACTGGACACTGCCGAATTCGGTGTTGTTGAGGGGGTAACCGATAAAGGTTACTACACCAACAGTTTCCATCTTGATGTAGAGAAGAAGGTTAATCCGTACGACAAGATCGATTTCGAAGCGCCCTATCCTCCTTTAGCCAGCGGTGGTTTTATCTGCTATGGCGAGTATCCGAACATTCAGCATAACCTGCGCGCGCTGGAAGATGTGTGGGACTACAGCTACCAGCATGTGCCCTACTACGGCACCAACACGCCGATTGATGAATGTTATGAGTGCGGGTTTACCGGTGAGTTTGAGTGCACCAGCAAGGGGTTCACCTGCCCGAAATGCGGTAACCACGATGCATCGCGCGTGTCGGTGACCCGCCGTGTGTGTGGTTATCTTGGCAGCCCGGATGCCCGACCTTTCAACGCGGGTAAGCAGGAAGAGGTAAAACGCCGCGTTAAACATCTGGGTAATGGGCAGATTGGTTAATTTTTCCCTCATCCTGGCCCTCTCCCAAGGGGAGAGGGGAAACGGGAGCCGCCAACGTAGTTATGGCGTCCTTTGGCGTCAGAACAAGGCGGCAAACGAGCGAATCCCGGGGAGCTTACACCAGTAAGTGACCCGGATGAGGGAGAGCAGCCAACACCGTTATGGCGTCAAATGAGAAGCCTTTCGCAAGGGAGCAACCGCCTTGTTCTGGCGTCACTTCGCAAAGCAGTTGACGTCAGAACAAGGCGGCAAACGAGCGAATCCCGGGGAGCTTACATCAGTAAGTGACCCGGGTGAGGGAGAGCAGTCAACGCAGTTATGGCGTCAAATGAGAAGCGAAAAAGTGAAATGAATTACCACCAATACTACCCCGTCGACATCGTCAATGGCCCCGGCACTCGCTGCACGCTATTTGTCTCTGGATGCGTCCATGAATGCCCTGGCTGCTACAACAAGAGCACCTGGCGGCTGAACTCTGGTGTCCCCTTTACGCAGGAGATGGAGGATCGCATTATTGCGGATCTTAATGATACCCGCATCAAACGGCAGGGCATTTCGCTTTCTGGCGGCGATCCTCTTCACCCGCAAAACGTAGCGGATATTTTAAAGCTGGTTACCCGTATCCATAGCGAGTGTCCTGGAAAAGATATTTGGCTATGGACGGGTTATAAACTGAGTGAGCTAAACGCCGCCCAGCAGGAAGTGGTGGCGTTGATTAACGTGCTGGTGGATGGCAAATTTGTGCAGGATCTGAAAGATCCTATGCTTATCTGGCGCGGTAGCAGCAACCAGGTTGTGCATTATTTGCGGTAACTATTTCTGGCTGACAGATCTCAAAAACGGCTCAGACACCCCATCGCTACGTTTTTAAACGCGGCGAAATCAGCGCAGCTGCACAGCCTTGTGGTGGCGCGTTCGCGCAGGAAAGTGACAAAAATATCGTAGATAGCCATCGCCTCTTCATACTCTCGCTTACTGATAGCAAGTAAAAAGATGACGTGCGCGATCTCCTCGCCCCACTGAATCCCCTGCGGTGCCAGTACGGTATAGACTACCGTTTTTTGTGCCAGTAGCCCCAACGCGTGGGGAAGTGCAATCCCCTCACCGAGCATCGTACTAACGATTGCCTCGCGCTCGACCACCGAATCATGGAACCCGGTATCAACAAAACCTTCATCACGTAACTGATCGCACAGAGTTTTAAACAACGTTTGTTGATCCATCACCGTGTCGATAATGCAAAAATGCGCCGCATCGAAGTACTTCTCCAGCATCCATGGACGCGTTCTGTCCACCAGCACCAGCTTACCTATCTGCTCCAGTTGGTAGTCGGTCGGGAACGGCGCGATAGTCACAATAGGTTTATCTTTTTCGCTTATCCGCGCAGTGGAAATAATAAAATCTTCGGGAATATCCGCGCATTGTTCATAGTCACGCAGCGTGACGCTACGACTAATCGCAATCTGCGGATATTTGCGCGCCAGCACTGCTTCAATCATCCGCACCATCGCATTGCCAGCGTCGCATACCAGTAAAACTCGCGGTTGCCGTTGGTAGCCAATGTTGTAGTGACGCTCAAGCCCCACGCCAATATGCAGCACTAAAAAGCCGATCTCGTTTTCGCTAATCACATAAGGGGTATATTTGCCCCAGCTCGCTACCGCCGCCAGCGTCATATCCCAGGCCATGGGATAGTGTTGTTTGATATTGTCCAGCAAGGGATTAGGGATCATGATTTGGTAGCGCACGCGGGTAATCATCGTCTTGATGTGTGTTAATAGATCCGCATGCAGTTGCTCGTCGTTTTGCAGGTTGTAGTTATAGTGGGTGTTGATATAGCCAAGGATGTAATTTACCAGCGCCTCATCATCATCTGCGCTAATTGAACTGGGTACAATCTCCTGCACCCGACGCGCCGCAAGATGCACCCGTAACCAGTGCTCTTCGGCTGCCGCCAGTGGTTTTCCCGCCAGTTGCTGCAACGAATGCGCAATATCCCGCGCGGCCGCGCGAATATTTTCATCGCCATCCTCAGCGATAAATTCCGACAATGGATAACCTTCGCTGATACGGCGTACCGCAACCGCGCAATAAAGGCGAATAAATAGCTCCCCTTCATCGGTCAGGCGAATCAGATTATGGTTAAGACTGTCATGGAGAATTGTCGTAAGTTTCTCCGGTACGCCAGGGTTCAGCACCTCTTCTGTAATCAGAGGGTTATGCACATTTTGCTGTGCCAGTTCCCAGAGCAGATCGGTTAAACAGGCACGCAGCGCCATTTCGCTGCCGAACAGTTTCATACCATGTCGTGGCCGGGTTTCCAGCGTCAAATGATAGCGGGAGAACCACTCCCGCACCTCGGTCATATCACTTTGCAGGGTTGCGCGGCTAACAAACCACTCATCGGCCAGATCTTCAAGCTTGAGGGAAAAGGCAGAAGTCAGAAAACGTACAACCAGATAGTGCACCCGCTCCTGGGCGCTGCGTGGGATACGTAATGCGCGGGGCCGCGTAGCCTGCAAACTTGCATAGCGTGTAGCGTCATCAACTTTAAGCTGATAACCGCTGCCGCGGTTCATAATAAACTGCGCGCCGTGCTGCTCCAGCAACGTGTTTAAAGCACTGATGTCGGCCCGCACAGTACGCGTGGAGACCGACAGCCGCTGCGCCAACTCATCCTGCGGCAGCGTCTCCTTTTGTAACAGCATAAAAAGTTGCGCTAAACGTTGGTTTGGAAATCGCACGTCGGTCCCCTTTTGTTTCTGGTTCCCCTCAGCCCAAAGGGGAAAGGGGGAATGAAGATCCCGCTAACTAGCCTACCAACCCCCTGGTTATTTCCAGCAACTGGCGAACATCCGCCGGACGAGTATTACCATCCACCTTATCAATAATTGAACTATAAATATGCGGAATGATCTTGCTCACTCCCGCATCCAGTGCAATTTGCAAAATTTCGGCAAAGTTTTGCAGGTCGATGCCACCGGTCGGTTCCAGCCAGAAATCGTGCCGCGCACAGGCTTCGGCAACCGCCTGATACTCTTCCCGGCATTTCAATCCATCCATCGGGAAATATTTAATCGAGCTCCCACCCATATCTTTCAACAACGCAATGGCGGTCTCCACTGGTACGATACCATCCGCAGCCTGGCTACTTAGCGGCCCGGTGGAGATTTTTACCCTTCCCGGTGTGCCGGTGGGCGACACCAGTCCATTGACAACTGTTTCATTCTGCCCAAGCAGCGCGCGGCTGGTAGCGACACCGGTAAAGACCTGGTTTACGTGCTGTGGCTGTATATCGCGGGAGATAGCGCTAACCATTGCGGATTGATTTGGATCGCCTGCGCCAAGGCCAACGGAGAGCGCGTTATCAATCAGCGCTGCGTATTCACGCATATCTGCCACCGCAGTTGCCACATCCGGGTAATTTTTCGACAACACGCCCACCAACACATGACCTTCTGCCGCTTCATAAATGGCGCTGGCATTCTCTTTGCTTCCGGCCAGTACATTCAGGCACACACGGTCGCGGTAAAAGTTTGGTGTTAGTTTCATGCGCTTTGCTCCATGTTGAGTTCTTCAGCGATACGGCGATAAACGATCGCTAATTGTTCGGCTGTTACACTGCGCACGTCGGCTTCGATAATGCCTTCATTGGCTTTGTAACCACGGAAGTAAATAGCGTACTCCCCCAGCTTCAGGGCATTGACCAGTTCGCCGGTGGCGATGCCGGTGACTTTTTCGTCAAATTTAATTTCACTACGCGCAATATCGCGCCCGGCGCTGTCCCAGACGACCCGCGCGCTGACGCCGTTTAATGTATTCAACTGGTCAATAAATGGTGTCATTTTCGCCACCATTTCCGCACCGCTCTCTTTGCTGGCGCTGAGATAGTGTTCAATGGCACAAGTCAGGCCAAGGATGCCCTCTTTGCCAACTTTCATCGCGCGACCAATGCCTGCCGTCTGCCGTTTAACCCACTCAACGTACTGTGTTTTGCCAATCACTAATCCGCTGGTCGGCCCTTCGATGGCCTTCGCGCCGCTATAAATCACCAGATCAGCACCGCTGCGATAGTAACTTTGCAGATCTTCTTCGGCGGCCGCGTCGACAATCAGCGGCAGGTTGTGTTTACGCGCGACTACCGCGGCTTGCTCCACGCTGAGCATACTTTTTTGCACGCAGTGGTGCGATTTGATATAGAGGATGGCCGCTGTACGCGGCGAAATCGCGGCCGCCAGTTGCCCGGCAGAACACTCATTGGCATAGCCAGCCTCTACCACTTTGCCGCCTCCTAGCGCCACCATAGTGCTTACCGGTGCGCCAAAGTTAACGTTGTGCCCTCGCGGTAGCACAATCTCATTATTCTCAATCACTGCGCTGTGCAAATTTTCCAGCAGCCAGTCGCTATCTTTTACCAACACCGCCGCCACCGACTGTGCAATACCTGCCGAGGCGCAAGAGACGACCGTTGCACCTTCGACTTCCAGCAAGTTTGCAATGTATTCGCCAGTTTTGTTCACCAAATCTTTCATTTCGAAGTAGTGATTCATGCCACTTAATACCGCCTCTACGACTTCCGGGCGCGGGGTTGAAACACCCAACGCTGTCATACGACCAGAGGCATTAATCACCTGTTTTAATTGGTACTTTTCATAAATCGAAGGCATGTTCTGCACTCCCTTGTTCGGTCAAATAACCTTTACCCGCGCGAATTGCGGCCAGCGGCATCAATAACTTTTCGGCCTGCAGGCTGTCGTTTTCCGCATCGGTAAACAGCACCGGCTGACGGCGCAGGTCAAAAATAGTCAGATCCGCGTCATAGCCCACAGCCAGACGCCCCTTCTGTTTAAGATGCAACGCATCGGCAGCGTGATCGGTGACGCAGGCGATGACCTGCGGTAGTGACAAGCCAATGGCGAGGAATTTTGACATCACTTTCGCCAGCGACCAGACCGGGCCATTCAGGCGGTTACGGCAGTAAATATCGGAGCTAATCGTCTGTGGAAGGATACCCAATGCGATTGCTTGCTTCGCCACGGCAAAACTAAAGCTGGCGCTACCATGCCCGACATCTAACCGCACGCCACGGGCAATCGCTCGCATCACCGAGGCCTGTAACTCTCCAGCAGGCGTCAGAATGCGATTCGGCTTACCGTTATAACAGTGAGTGATAATGTCGCCGGAAGTAAGGAGCTCAGCAATCTCGTCGAGATTCGGCGGATTGTTGCCAATATGTACCATCAGTGGCAACCCGCCACACTCTTGTTGCATTGCTTTGGCGCGGGTAAGCGGCGCGATACCATTTTCACCTACCACGCTACTGCTCATTCGCGCTTTCAGACCAACAATAAAATCCGGGTGACGTTTTACCGCCTCGCGCACCGCATCGGCATCAATGTTGCGCATATCCGCCAGTTCGTTTTGTGCAATTAATCCCACGCGAGAGATGTTCAGCAATGCGTAAACGTCGGTGACGGCCTGGCGCGTGAGAGTATAAAAATCATCAATATCATCCGCGCCGGTACTGCCTGCATCAATCACCGTCGTCACGCCGGTGGCGATCCCAACACTGTCGGGCTGATCGTGGTAGATAGGGGAGTTGGGGTAGCAGTGGACATGGGAATCAATCCAGCCGGCACTGACATAGTGCTCGCCCCGAAGATCAACCGTTTTGCTAGCCGTTGCGTCAATATCACCCAGCGCGACGATTTTTCCCCCTTCGATGGCAATATCCATCACCGTATCGTCTACCAGGCGCGCCCGGCGCAGGAGTAAATCAAACATGCATATCTCCAGGATAACGGGCGCCGCAGCGCCCGGATATGTCAAAGGGCAACCGGGAAGATAGAACCCAGCAACATCGCACCAAGGATCGCCCCTCCGGTGATCGGCTTTTGCCACAGATAGAACAACAGCGCGCCAACCAGCGAGCCGATGCCAATGGGAATGGAAGCCGTCATCGCGCTGAGAATAATCAACGGGCCAAGGAAACGACCGGAAGCATTACCTGCTCCCATCATGACATCCGCGCCATAGGTGGAGTCGCTCTGGTTAATCGTAAACTTACGCGCGAGGATGATGAGGTAACCAATCGCCAGACCAATCACCAACCCGGTCACCAGCGAGGCGACGAAGTTTGCCACCGGGAAAACAAAACCTGCGCCAAGCAGGAGTGCCGGAACGCCAAGGCCAACGCCGGTCTGGATAGCCCCACCAATATCGAGAATCCCTACCAGTGAGCCTTCGATAATTCGCGCAAAAAGAAAACTGGCGCCAAATGCCGCCACCGCGCCATAAACGCCAGTATCCATACCAGAACGCAGCATCGACACAAAAGCCACTTCGTTAAACGCGCCAATGCCATACAGGTAGTACATATGGGTTCCGGCAAATACACCGGAAGAGAGCAGGCCGACAAAAATGGGGAATGACCAGTCGGCATACCAAAAGCCTTTATTCTGTTCCATCGTCTTTCCTTATTTTCCGCTGAGCGAGTTATGGATGAGCTCCAGCCAGTTCGGCGCGCCCAGGTGGAAGGATTCGATCATCTTCAGGTCGAAGCCACGGAAGAAGGCACTCAGCACAAACAGCGCGACAATTGCACTCATCATCACTTTGGTAACGCGATTCCAGCCGCTCTCTTCCACACCTTTACCAATCAGAATGCCGAGCACCAGTCCAGGTACGGCGTTACCCATAATGAGCTGCGCCGCGCCGCCGAAAACGGTGGCCCAGAAACCTGACTTTTTACCGGCATCAATTGCCGCCAGCCAGAAGATTACCGGCATCACGGTGTTCACCAGCAAGTTAGCTGCCGGAACCAGGACTTTTACCGCGGTCACCTGTAGCGCTGCTGGCACAGAGGAGGCGGTCAGATTAAGGAAAGTCACGACGATCATGCCGATGACACCACAAGCGATCGCCATCTTCTTCGGATCGTGCAGGGTCTCGCCCACGTTACGGTTTTTCACCATCAACGCTGCCGCGCCCCAGTTAGGGATGATGCGGTGATCAACGTCCTGGGTGAAAGAGCCAGCCGCCACAGATGAGGCCCAGGCATTAAAGAAAAAACCTAAGCCAAAGGAGAAGTGCGATGCCGGATCCCCTTCGCAGGAGTTAAGTTCCCCCAGTGTACGAAATGCGCCCATCCCTTGTGTGGTGGGAGCATGAAACATGCGTGCAGCCCCGGCGCCAACACCGACGCCAACCAGGCCGCCAATAATTAGCGATTTTATTAGTATGATTAAGAACATCTGTCTGCCCTCTTCTACCCGGCGTAACGGAATTGCGGGTATGTTAGTTATTGCGTGACGAAATCCACCTTATTGAGATTGATGGCGGTCACGTTGACGGTAACGTCCAGCTCCACGCTGTACGCGCGTCTTTCGCGACGCAGAAAGAAGAATAAGAAAGCCTCTTTACGCGTCGTTTCCTGCGCCTGAACAACCTGCACATCCTGTGGCTCAATACGCAGTAAAATATGCGGCGATGCTTTCATCACCGCAGCCTGAACATGGTTGAGCGCATCGGCGAAAGCGCGCGCTTTCGCATCGCCCTTCCCCTTCACTCTCACCGTCATGGTGAACTGTTCTTTCATGGCGTTACGCCGTGTTTTTTCTGCCACGCCAGCACCAGACGCTCGCCTAACTCTTCTTTATCCATAAAGCCGAAACCCAGCACGGTACAGCCTTCATTGATAGCGGTTACACCTTCTTCTACCGAACGCATACCGTGTTTTGCTTTGTAGCCATATTTGTTTTGCGCGGTAATCGCTCCGGCGCCGCCGCTACCACAAAATGAGATGCCGAAGGTGGCGTTTTCTGCTTTCATCACATCGCCCAGCTTCATATCTGCCGCCACACCAGGTACCACAATGGCGCGCCCGCCCGCTTTCTCGACGCCGGCGGCCACTTTTTGACCTTTACCCAGGCGATCGCCAATTACTACGGTAATTTGTTCCATCTTTCGCTCCTTACAGGTTTTCTTTCGCCACTTCGAAGTGCACCGACAACAGCCAGGCTTCTTCTTCAGGTAGATTGCCAAAAGCCGCTACCACATCACGGGCAAGGCTCATTGATGCTGGTGAGATTTCGTCAAACAGACTGGCGTCCACTTCGGGTAACGGTTCGCCAGTCACAGACCGGTGCGCCATCGCCCGAACATGTGAGCTCAGCATCTGCTGCTGTACCGGGTTCGGTGTGATGCCATGATGGCTAAGCAAGGTATAGACCTGTGTCAGCATCCGCTCGGCCAGCGTTGCCGTTTGCTGCGCCCTCTCCACGTCGTTCATTACCGCTCCGTTGTTCACTTCTCTTACCCCGTTAATGGCTTTGTAATAAAACTAACGGCGCAGGTTAAAAGTTTGTAGCGAGGTGTTTTCCACTTCAAAGTGGAAACGCAGAAGGTCATAGTGATCTACGCCACAAAAAATAGGCTTATTGAGTCGTTTCCCTGAGTGCAGGTCACAAAACTTGCCAAAAGAAGCGGAAAAATGAGGAAATTCAAGAATAAAAAATGGCAAACAAGAGAGAGAAAGTGTGAGGTGAATAAGGTTTACTTATCTTTTATCGCCGCAAAAAAGTGATCAATAAAGGCAGAAACGCCAGGCAGCATCGAGCGAGCGGGCAAGCGTAACAGATGCATTGCTCTTGGCGCAGGACGATACTCTGGCAGCACTACACACAACCGCCCCTCCTCAATGTCGCGCTGTAGCGTCAGTATGGCGTGCTGCACAATACCCAGCCCGGTCAGCGCCGCCTGGCGTAGCGCTTCGCCAGAATCGACCGTGAGCCGTGGGGCAATGGGGATATCATGCTCACCAGATGGCCCTTGCAAAAGCCAACGATGATCTGAGCGCCACTGGCTAAAGCTAATGCAATGGTGATGTTTCAACTCTTCTGGCGCAGCGGGTGTGCCATTACGCGCTAAATAGTCGGGAGAGGCGGCGAGGATAGTCTGATAAGGCGCGAGAGGAAACGCCACCAGGCCTTCGTCATTTATCGTACCAATGCGGAACGCTATCTGGAAACGCTCTTCAATCAGCGAGACTTTGCGATCGGTCAGCACCATTTCCGCATTCACACCCGGATAACGTTGTAAAAAGCGAGATAAAATTGGGGTTAAAATATGATTGCCCCAGGTGACCGGGGCGCTAATACGCAGTTGCCCAGCGACATTTTCATACAGATGGCTTGCCAACCCATCAGCTTCTCGCACAGTGGCAATAATTTGTAATCCGTACTGATAAAAGCGTTGTCCCGCCTCCGTTAGTCCCTGCCGGCGGGTAGTGCGATGTATAAGCTGACAACCGGTTCTGTTTTCCAGTTCGCGAATATGCTTACCCACCATGGCTGGCGTCAGCCCTAATGTGTCAGCGGCAGCGGTAAAACTGCCGGAATCCACCGTGCGGATAAAGGACTCAACGCATCTGATGTAATCCATACTTTGCCCCTAATTATAAATTTTTATTATCAAGTAAAGATAGTAATCCACTCTTTATCGCCGATGTAATGCGGGAAATAATCACCGCATTATCGTCTGCCAGGTTTTAATTTTATGCAATCATTGGTGTTTGATAAGTTTGGCAAATCAAATGTCCTGTCTCTTCGCCATAGCCCAACGCCCTCTCCCGGCGAGGACGAGTTATTAGTCCAGGTTGAAGCGGCCGGGCTTAACTTTGCCGATATTTACCGCCGGCAGGGCCGTTACCCGCTGGCTGGCGAAGCCCCCTGGGTCGCGGGTTACGAAGGCGCAGGCGTGGTGATTGCTGTGGGCGAAAAGGTTAGCGCCTGGCGGGTGGGCGATCGCGTTGGTTTTGCCGATGTGCCGTTAGCACATGCCAGCTATATAGTGGTACCAGAAAGCCATGCGATACGCCTTCCTGGCTGGTTATCTGGTGCAGAGGCCGCAGCCATACTGCTGCAAGGGCTAACGGCAGATTATCTTGTGCACGATATTTTGCCTGTTATGGCGGGGATGCATATTGCTGTGTTGGCCGCTGCCGGTGGTGTTGGTCGTCTGCTGACCAGTATGTTGGTAGCGCGGGATGTACATGTTTTCGCTGTCGCTTCCAGCGAGGAAAAACGAGCAATCTGCCGACAACATGGAGTAGAGCGGGCGGTGGGTTACAAGGGGTGGACACAACAGGTACGTGACTGGCATACCGCGGGATGCGATATCGTCTTTGACTCAGTAGGCAGCACGTTATTGCAAAGCATCGAATGCCTTAAAGATGGCGGGCGCGTGGTGCTGTTCGGCATGTCCGGCGGCGAGATCCCAACGTTTGATCCGGCGCTGTTATTATTAGAATCATCGGGCGTTATCGGTGCCGATCTCTGGACTTACTTAACCTCACAGCCAGAACGGCAACGGCGGGCAGACAGGCTGTTTGCCCAGCTAAAAGCCGGAACTATAGCGCTGCCAACCATCGCATCTTTCCCGCTCTCTGCGGGTGCACAAGCGCATGATTTACTCGAGAACAGACAGTTCAGTGGCAAGGTCATTCTGCTTCCATAAGGAAAAAAGCGGGGCTGTACCCCGCTTCAGGATAATTAACGGTACTTTTTATGATAAGCATTGCGGGTAGTTTTAAACTCCTCCGCTGCGGCCTGCGCCTCTTTTACTTTGCCATCGTTTGCCAGTTTTAGCGCGCCGTCGATTTGACTCACAAGAATGTCAAATCCATGGCGGAAGTCTTTCATTTCTGGACTATCCGGCGCTTTGCCTTCCAGCTTCGGCGGGGTGGCTTTTTGTGCATCCAGCGCGGCGATGCGCATATTATTTAAAGCCGATTTCAACTCTGCGACATCACTGGTTTGTTGCACAACTTTAAGGTTGTCGTTAAGGGTGTCCATATCATCTTCAAGATCGGCGGCATACACCGCCGAACCGACGAACAACGACGATATGGTAAGGATCGCTAACAGGGTTTTACGCATTGCTCACTTCCTTTTTTATTATTACGCTAAAAGCGCAGAGTCTTGCGCCGGGGGATTACTGCCCGGCGATTTTCATCTCTGGCAACAACACAGAACCACACTGAATATTGCTGCGCTGCTCAATATCATCAGCGATAGTGACAATATTTCGCCACATATCTTTGAGGTTGCCTGCAATAGTGATTTCACTTACCGGGTACTGGATTTCACCGTTTTCTACCCAGAAACCCGCCGCACCTCGGGAGTAATCGCCGGTAATGCCGCTCACACCTTGTCCCATCAGCTCCGTCACCACCAGGCCAGTACCCATCTCTTTCAGCAGCTGTTCAAAACTGAACCCACGTCCGGCTATACGCCAGTTATGGATCCCACCCGCATGACCGGTGCTTTTCAGGCCGAGCTTGCGTGCAGAATAGTTAGTTAACAACCATTGGGTCAGTACCCCATCCTTGATGATATCGCGACGTTCAGTACGTACCCCTTCGCTATCGAACGGGGTTGACGCCAGCCCTTTTAACAGGTGTGGATGCTCTTCAATGGTTAACCACTCCGGCAAAATCTGTTTGCCCAGCGAATCCAGCAGGAAAGTTGATTTACGGTATACCGCGCCACCGGCAATAGCACCGACCAGATGGCCAAATAACCCGGTAGCCACTTCGTGAGCAAAAATCACCGGCGCTTTCATGGTCGAGAGTTTGCGAGGAGAAAGGCGGGAGAGCGTGCGACGCGCGCACTCTTCACCCACCCATTCCGGCGTTTGCAAGTCGCGAATATCGCGCCCGATAGTGTAGGCATAGTCGCGTTCCATATCGCCATTCTCTTCGGCGATTACGCAGCTCGACAGCGAGTGACGAGAGGAGCAGTAGCTTTGCAGCATACCGTGGCTGTTACCAAAGACTTTAATGCCATAGTGGCTGTTGAAGCTGCCGCCTTCCGTATTGGTAATGCGCTTGTCCGCTTTCAGTGCGTGTTGTTCGGCACGGGCTGCCAGTTCAATGGCTTCATCCGGGGTAATCTCCGCCGGGTGGAACAAGTCGAGATCCGGGGCATCAAACGCCAGCAGCTCTTTATCGGCTATGCCCGCATAGGGATCGGGGGAGGTATAACGTGCGATATCCAGCGCCGCCTGTACGGTACGGGTGATTGCCTCCGGGCTTAAATCGGTGGAGGATGCGCTGCCTTTACGGTTTTGGTGGTAAACGGTGATGCCCAGCGCACCGTCACTGTTGAATTCGACATTCTCCACTTCACCGTAGCGAGTGCTGACGCTAATACCGGTCGTTTTGCTGACACCCACCTCTGCGCCGTCTGCTTTACCTGCGGCCAGCTCAAGCGCGGTGGAGACTGCTTCTTCCAGTATTTTGCGTTGTTGTGCAACTTGTGTGATTACTTTCATCGCCAATGCCATAATTAAGAGAGAGAATCTTTGAAGTCTAACAGAGAACCCTTTTTCAGTGCGCGCCTTAACTGGTAACATTAGCCTCTTTTTTTAAGGAGCCTGAGATGACTAAGCAGCCCGACGACTGGCTCGACGACGTGCCCGGTGATGATATTGAAGATGAAGATGATGAAATCATCTGGGTCAGTAAGAGCGAAATTAAGCGCGATGCAGAAGAATTAAAGCAGCTCGGCGCGGAAATGGTAGATCTGGGTAAAAATGCGCTGGATAAACTCCCGCTCGACCAGGATCTGCGTGATGCCATAGAACTGGCGCAACGCATTAAGAAAGAGGGCCGCCGCCGCCAGTTGCAGCTTATCGGCAAGCTGTTGCGCCAGCGCGATGTTGACCCAATCCGCCAGGCGCTGGACAAGCTTAAAAACCGCCATAACCAGCAAGTCGCGTTTTTCCACAAGCTGGAACACTTACGTGACCGTCTGATTGAAGAGGGCGATGAGGCGATAACAGATGTGCTGAATTTGTGGCCCAATGCCGACCGCCAGCAGTTGCGTTCACTTATCCGTAACGCGCAAAAAGAGAAAGAAGGCAACAAACCGCCAAAATCCTCGCGCTTAATTTTCCAGTACCTGCGTGAATTAGCGGAAAACGAAGAGTCATAAGCGTCCCTAAATACCTCTTTTCTTTTCCAAAAGAGGTATTTATTTTACGGGCAAAACGCTTAAAAAAACCATCGGATTAATAATTTAAAGCGGATTTTTGTATAACCGTTCTGAGTTTTTACTTATTGTAGGATATACTTTTGTTATCGTTAATTAAGATGGCAAAAAAGGCAGACACGCCTCCTGAATCCTCACTCTTAATATCCGGTTATATAATATGACAAATATAGAGCCAGTCGTTACCTGGATAAATAAAACACCTGCCGCAAATTTTCTAAAAGTTAGTCTGCATGGTCTTTTGGCATGTGTAAGAAAAATTACAAACTGTGATAAAAAACATGCAAAAGAGAGTAAGAAATTTGTTTGTTATTTTTCCCAAAATTATAATCCGACCTACCGGGAATGGCAGAAAACAGGTTTTGTTGATCGCTTCGGCACAACGCAAGAACCCGCTCTAATCGTACACAGTACCTTACCCATCATCGGCCAGGAACAACATTTTATCTGGTATAAAGGTATAATGAGAGACTTTAAAGACGATGATGGGACGCTGGTTCAGCCGCCCTTCTTAGATGCCCAGGGTCTTCTCAGTGTTATTAAAAAAGATATGGGCCTCGACCTGCGTAGGGACGGGAATACCGGTACGAAGCCGTTGCACTTAATCGCCGATTTCTCTGGCGGGTTAGCCTCCTCTACTCTGGCAGCTAAATTAGCTAAGGCGGCAGAAAGGCCTGTCATCTGCTATGGGCATAACCAGGAGATCACGCTAAATACCGACTATCCATTTAGTGATAATAAGCATATCAAAGTTTATGGCTATCCATTAAAAGACAAAAAAAGGTTAAATAAACCCTTACCACAAATAATTCATATGCCGCAAAATTCAACTGGTTTTATCAGAAATATAAAGTCTGGATAATCCGCAAAAATAAAAATTTGGTTCAGCTTACCCCCTCTCCCTTTCAGGAAGAGGGGGTGGTGAAGGTTACTCAACCTCTGCCTGAGCTTTTCTCGCCAGTCCAGCCAGTAATTTTTGATGAATACCACCAAAGCCGCCGTTACTCATCACTAAAATGTTATCTCCCGGCTGTGCGGTTTTGACAATCATCTCAGCTAATGTATCAACGTCAGCACTCCAGTGCGCAGGTTGGATACAGGCATCCGCCACTTCAGCCACCTGCCAGGGGATATGCTGCGGTTGCAGCAGGAAAACCTCATCAGCACGCCCCAGCGAAGGGGCCAGATCGTCTTTGCAGACCCCCATTTTCATGGTGTTTGAACGAGGCTCCAGCACAGCGATAATACGCGCAGTGCCGCCCACTTTACCGCGCAAGGCAGCAAGTGTTGCGAGAATGGCCGTTGGGTGATGGGCAAAATCGTCATAGACCTTGACGCCATTGGCTTCACCACACAGTTCAAGACGGCGACGAGCATTAATAAAGGAGCCCAACGCCTCTGCCGCATCCGCAGGCGCTACGCCAACGTGGCGGGCAGCCGCAATCGCCATTAAGCCATTGTGCATATTGTGCTCGCCAACCACCCCCCAATTAACCTGGCCTACGCATTGGCCATCCAGCCATACTTCCCAGCTTGAGGCATCAGTGGTGAGTTTTTTCGCCTGCCAGTGGCCCTGCTCACCCACCAGTTCTTGCTCACTCCAGCACCCCATCGCCATGGTTTGCTTCAGATTCGCATCGTTTTCCGGCCAGATGATCCTCCCCTGCCCTGGTACAATGCGCACCAGGTGATGGAACTGCTTCTGAATCGCTTTCAGATCATCAAAGATATCGGCATGATCGAACTCAAGGTTGTTGAGGATCAGCGTCCGCGGGCAGTAGTGTACGAATTTAGAACGCTTATCAAAAAATGCGCAATCATATTCGTCAGCTTCAATGACAAAGAACGGACTATCGCCTAATCGTGCAGAGACCTCGAAGTTGCCAGGCACACCACCAATCACAAACCCCGGCTTATAGCCACATGCTTCAAGGATCCATGTCACCATACCTGCGGTAGTGGTTTTGCCATGCGTACCGGCAACTGCCAGCACCCAGCGATCGCGCAACACAAAGTCGTGCAGCCATTGCGGGCCAGACATAAACGGGATGTTTTTCTCCAGCACCGCTTCCACGCACGGATTCCCACGGGTCATGGCATTGCCGATAATGACTAAATCCGGTGCGGGATCGAGTTGGCTTGCATCGTAACCCTCAATTAAATCAATGCCTTGATTTTCAAGCAGCGTGCTCATTGGTGGATAAACATTGGCGTCCGAGCCTGTAACCTGATGACCCAGTGAACGCGCAAGCATTGCCAGTCCACCCATAAAAGTGCCACAAATTCCTAAAATATGAATGCGCATACATCATTATCCTTGCCTAAACTGGCGCACATTTTACTCATATGTTTAACGGGTGCGAAATGCATTTCAGGATAATCCGTATATTGCTGGCGCGATTCACCTAAGCACGGCCTTTTGAATCTTTGTTAGTATTGTTGCATACCCATCAGATTTCCGATTGCAAAAGCTCTGGCTGTTATGTCTCGGGCTGTTTATTATCTGGAACGTGATTTCAAGTAATCTGAAATTCATGGGATCAATACACCCGGTCATTCATGATGCGAGTGTTAAACCGCTTTACTCCACATTCGATGCAGGGAAAGTGTTTATGAAAACGTTAGGTGAATTTATTGTCGAAAAGCAGCATGAGTTCTCGCATGCAACGGGTGAACTGACTGCTTTGCTGTCGGCAATAAAGCTTGGGGCCAAGATCATTCATCGCGATATCAATAAGGCCGGTCTGGTTGATATCCTGGGTGCCAGCGGCGCTGAAAACGTGCAGGGTGAAGTTCAACAGAAACTCGACCTGTTCGCCAATGAGAAACTGAAAGCTGCACTTCGCGCCCGCGATATCGTAGCGGGGATCGCCTCTGAAGAAGAAGATGAAATTGTCGTTTTCGAAGGGTGTGAACACGCTAAATACGTGGTGCTGATGGACCCACTGGATGGATCTTCCAATATCGACGTTAATGTCTCTGTCGGGACCATTTTCTCTATTTACAGCCGCGTGACGCCAGTAGGCACCCCGGTGACAGAAGAGGATTTCCTGCAACCCGGCAATAAACAGGTGGCTGCAGGTTACGTGGTCTATGGCTCTTCAACCATGCTGGTATATACCACCGGCTGCGGTGTTCACGCCTTCACCTACGATCCGTCACTCGGTGTGTTCTGCCTGTGCCAGGAGCGGATGCAGTTCCCGGAGCGCGGCAATACCTACTCCATCAATGAAGGCAACTATATTAAGTTCCCGCAGGGTGTGAAGAAGTACATTAAATTCTGCCAGGAAGAGGATAAAGCCACTCAGCGCCCCTATACCTCGCGCTATATCGGCTCGCTGGTAGCAGACTTCCACCGTAACCTGCTAAAAGGCGGGATCTACCTCTACCCCAGCACTGCCAGCCATCCACAGGGTAAGCTACGCCTGCTCTATGAGTGCAACCCGATGGCCTTCCTCGCGGAACAGGCGGGCGGTAAAGCAAGCGACGGTAGAGAGCGCATACTGGACATTCAACCGGAAAGCCTGCATCAACGCCGTCCGTTCTTTGTCGGCACCGAGCATATGGTTGAGGACGTGGAGCGCTTTATCCGCGAATTCCCGGACGCCTGATTTTCTGCTCATGCGCCACCTCTGCGTGGCGCTTTTTATCGGACGAAAGTTCGCTTCACTCGCTCGGAAACCAGGAAATAGGGTATCCAGATACACGCACCCAGTACATTACGAATCAGCGGCTTAACCGTATCGTAAACATAGGGGACGTCCAGGTACTGATGCCCCAGCAACAGATCGATAGCCACAAAAAGCACGCCAATCACCACTAAACCAATGTAGTAACGCGGAAGCTGGCGTTTTTTACGAAAGAAGAGGCTGGTAACGTAAATCGCATAGCCGAACATGCCAATAAACGAAAACAGCTCAAAAAAGAGCATCGCTTTCTGAATGCCGCCAATGAACGCGAAGTGCTCCATCAATATCCGTGTTGTGTAGCCTACCGCCATCATATTGGCCAGAATCGTCAGCACCAGGCCGATTGCCGGGAGATAGAGCCAGCCGCGAATCTTTTTGAACTCGCGCTCCTCACACACCGCACAAAAATCGCTGCCGTTCAGCGCTTCACTATCACATTGAATACATATACCCATTTCTTTACTGTCCTGATTTAACCTTGTGTCTGCAAACGAAACGATGCCATAGCTTGTAATAGTTCTCGCGACTGCTCTTCCAGAGAGCGGGTAGCCGCAGAAGATTGTTGCACCAGCGCTGCATTCTGCTGCGCCGTTTCATCCATCTGGTTAACAGCTATATTCACCTGCTCAATTCCCCGGCTCTGCTCCTGAGAAGCATTGGCGATTTCACGCATAAGCCTGGTCATACGCAACACCTCTTCGGCAATCTCATCCATTGTCTCGCCAGCCTGCATTGCCAGTTCGCTCCCCTCTGATACGTGGGCCTGTGAGCTACTGATCAACGCGCGGATCTCTTTCGCCGACTCAGCACTGCGGCTGGCGAGGTTACGCACTTCACCAGCGACCACAGCGAAACCTCGCCCTTGCTCGCCAGCACGAGCGGCTTCAACGGCAGCATTTAACGCGAGGATGTTGGTCTGAAAGGCAATAGCGTCAATAACGCTAAGAATGTCAGCGATACGATCTGAGCTGCCTGAGATATCACGCATTTTCTCAATCACATAACAGACCATTTCACTGCCGCGATCGGCAGTATTGGAAACCGTCTGCGCCATTTTATGCGCCTGTTCAGCGTTGTCGGCGTTGAGTTTCACCGTGGCGGTGATCTGCTCCATGCTGGCGGCGGTCTGCTCAAGTGAAGTAGCCGTAGATTCCGTGCGTTGTGACAAATCAACATTACCCGCAGCCAGTTCACGACTACCGGTATCAATCTGTGCACTGGCGTCACGCACCCGCATGACCGAATTCACCAGCGAGTGGCGCATCTCTTCAATAGCAGCATTCAGCCGGTTAAACTCTTTGCTTGCAGCCGTGGTTTTCACCGTGCTCAAGTCCCCTGCGGCCACATGCTCAAGCTGGGCAATGGATGACTCCAGGGGTTTGAGCAACATATGGCGCAAAGCCAGCCAGGCCAGCACGATAATGCCTGCCACCAGCAGCGCCACCACTAAAATCAGCAGCATAACGAAGGACTTACTGCTCTGTACGGCGGCCACTTCCGCAGTACCGCGCGCTTCGCCCCACGCCTGAAAGGCTTGCATATCGTTATCAAACTGGCGGGAGATGGGGATCAATTTAGTTTCCAACAGATCATAATACCCATCGGCGCTTTGCTGGTTCAGCGCCTCCTGCATTGGCTTAATTCCCTGAGTGATATAGTCGTTATAACTTTTCGCGAGCTGGCCCAGCAATTGCGAACCTTGCTCATCATCGACGCCTGCTTTAATTACACCAGACAGCGACTGTTCACCCCGTTCGATTTCACTGTTAATCAGTTTTACCGCTTTTGCCGCGTCATCCAGCAGACCGACTTCCATCATCCGCACCGCCTGGCCTGCCTCGTTGCGCGCACGCAGGATCTGCGTATAGCCTTCGCTCAGCCGAGCCATCTTTTCACCCTGCAGCTGGCTTATCTGCTCCAGTGATGACGAACTTTTATTCAGCGCATAAATACCGATACCGCTGACCAGCAGTAAAAGGAGTGTCATAACAGCCAGTAAAGAAAGTAAACCAGTACGGATCGAGAGCGTTTTAAGCATGATGTGAATTCCGGTAGCAGAGATACTCTTGGCGCAAAATTAGCCCATTTCGTCAGTTATCGGCCGTTACCGGAATTACTTTAAGGGAAAATTAATACTTTCAATATGTTACTACTTTGTTGGCATTGTGCTAACGCGTGTAACAGGTGAACTTTGTCGATTCTCCCACAGGACTGTCAGCCCGCGTTGCAACGCAATAAAGATAAACAACAGGATGCCAATGGCAATTTTTGTCCACCATGAACTGAGAGTTCCGTCAAAATTAATATAGGTCTGGATCAAACCCTGAATAGCCACGCCAAACAAGGTGCCTAACACCGTGCCGACACCGCCGCTCAGCAACGTGCCGCCAATCACCACTGAAGCAATGGCATCCAGTTCCACACCGACCCCGGCCAGCGCATAGCCCGCCTGGGTATAGATAGAAAAGACAATCCCTGCCAGTGTTGCAAGGCCAGTAGAGAGCATATAGATACGGATGGTAGTGCTACGCGTGGAGATGCCCATCAGATTCGCCGAGGTGGCATTCCCCCCAATGGCATAGACCTGATTACCAAATCGGGTACGATGCGCGAGGAAAATACCTATCACCACCACCGCGAGCATAAGTAATCCCATGGCGCTAAGTCGTCCGCCGCCGGGGATTTTCCATGCCAGACTAGAGAGTGTGTCATAGATCGGATGATTAATAGGGATTGACTCCTCCGATAGCAGGTAGCTGACGCCGCGCAGAAAGAACATCCCCGCGAGGGTGATGATAAAGGCGGGAATTTTCAGCGCGTCTATCATAAGCCCCATAAATGCACCAAAGGCACAGCCCAGCGCCAGAATAATCGGGAAGGCCACCAGCGGAGAGATGCCCCAATCGCCAATCGCTTTCGCCAAAAATACCCCGGTAAAGGCAATAACCGAACCGACGGACAAATCGATGCCGCCAGAAAGGATCACAAAAGTCATGCCGACGGCGATGATGCCAAGAAAAGCATTATCGGTGAGGATATTACAAATTACCCGTGTGGATGCAAAACCAGGAAACTGAGTCAGGCAGTAGAGGTAACCCAGCACAAACACGCCGAGCGTAATCATCAGTGGTAGATTACGTTTTATCATGGCCGCCCACTCCTTTTATCAATGCAATAAAGCGTGGCGACTGCACAATCAGCACGCACATCACGACCACGGCTTTGACCACTTGATTAAGCTCTGGCTGAAAACCAGAAAGCAGAATACCGGTATTCATGCCCTGGATAATCAACGCGCCAACGACCGAGAGCACAAGGTTAAAGCGCCCTCCCATCAGCGAACCACCGCCTATAACAACAGCCAGAATGGCATCCAGCTCCAGCCACAGCCCGGCGTTATTGGCATCGGCACCGCGAATATCCGCCGCCACAATCACCCCGGCGATGGCGGCGCAAACCCCACTCAGAACATAGGTCAGCATGACCACCACGCGAGTACTGACCCCGGCGTTTTTTGCCGCGCGGATATTAATGCCCACGGCTTCAATAAACATGCCGAGCGCAGTTTTGCGGGTAAACAACCAAAACAGCAGTAGCGTTACCAACGCGATAATGACCGGTGTTGGAAACAGCAGTAACGAACCGCTACCAATCCATGCCAGATTTGGCGCGTTAAAAGTGACTATCTGCCCCGAAGTAATTAGCTGGGCAACACCGCGCCCGGCGACCATGAGAATGAGCGTGGCGACAAAGGGCTGAATTTTCAGGATTGCCACGAGTACGCCATTCCAGAGTCCGGCAAGTACGCCAGTGCCTAGCGCCGCCAGTAGCACCACCGTCAGGCTATGCCCTGCCACGGTCAACGACGCGGCGGTCGCGCCAGCAATCGCCATCACCGCACCGACAGACAGATCAATTCCGCCGGTTGCGATCACGAGGGTCATACCAATCGCTAACAATGCCACCGGCGCCGCCCGATTAAGAATATCAATCGGGCTACCGAACAGGCGGCCGTCCTGCAATACCACCTGGTAGAAATGAGGCGCAACCAGGCTGTCTACCAACAGCACCAGCAACAGGGCGGCCAGTTGCGGGGTTCCGGTGGGCCAACGAAAACGTCGCTTTGGCCGATCGGTTTGCCCAAGGGATTGAGGCATCACATCTTACTCCTTACGCCGCAATGGCATTCATGATCGCCGGAACCGACAATTCCGCGAGGGGGATCTCCGCGACTTGTTTGCGATCGCGCATAATAATCACCCGATCCGCATAGCCAACCAACTCCTCCAGTTCTGACGAAATCACCAGCAGCGCCAGGCCATCGGCACACAGGGTTTCGATCAAACGAATGATCTCTGCGTGAGCACCGACATCAATACCGCGCGTCGGCTCATCAAGGATCAAAAACTGTGGGCGAGTTAGCAGCCAACGCGAGAGCAAGACTTTTTGCTGATTGCCGCCCGAGAGAAATTCAACTGGCTGTTCCGCGCTGGGAGTACGAATACCAAGCTGGCGGATAAAACGTTCAGCGACGGCATTCTGATCTTTGCGTGGAATCGGACGCAACCATCCTCGTTGCGCCTGTAATGCCAGCACGATATTTTCCCGCACCGATGCGGCGGCAATGATGCCATCGGTTTTGCGATCTTCCGGACAAAAGCCGATACCAAGACAAGAGGCATGATGGGGGGAACGCAGAGTCTGCGGCTTTCCTTTGATGCTGGCGCTACCGCTATCGGCAGGTTTGATACCAAAAATCACCTCCGCCGTTTCGGTACGCCCGGAACCGAGCAGCCCAGCCAGGCCGACGATTTCACCGGGGCGCACTTGCAAATCAAACGGTGCAATCACCCCTTTTTTGCCAAAATTTTTAAAGGCGGCGATGGGTTTATCACTCAGTAATGTTCGCCCGGCGCGTTGTAGGGCGTGACTTTCCAGCTCGCGACCCAACATCATTTTCACCAGTTCAATTTGCGGCAGTTCACTGGTGGGGCGACAACCGACAAAGCTACCGTTACGCAATACGGTAATCCGGTCGCTGATTTCATACACCTGGTCGAGAAAGTGGGTGACAAATATCAGGCTGACACCCTGTGCGCGCAGTTGGCGCATTAAGGTGAACAGCATTTCAACTTCCTGGGTATCAAGACTGGCGGTGGGTTCGTCGAGGATCAGTACTTTTGCCGACAGATCGATGGCCCGACAAATAGCGACGATCTGCTGCATCGCCACGGAGTAACGGTTTAGCGGCTCCCGCACATCAAGCGAAAAACCATAGGAGGCCATCAGTTGGCTTGCCCGCTTTTCCATCTCTTTACGGCGCAAAAAGCCAAAGCGCCGTGGTTCGCGCCCGATAAAAAGATTATCTGCCACCGACATATTCGGCAGGAGATTCACTTCCTGATAGACAGTACCAATACCTAACTGCTGGGCATGCGCTGTATTTTTAGGGCGGATCGCCTGGCCATCCAGCCAGATAGTCCCTTTATCAGCCTGATACACCCCGGTTAATGCTTTAATCAACGTGGATTTGCCCGCGCCGTTTTCTCCAAGCAGGGCCATGATTTCGCCGCGCCGCAATTCAAAGTTAACGTTATCAAGCGCTTTGACGCCGGGGAAAAGTTTACTTAAACCCTCGGTTCGCAGGATCTGTTGCTCTGTGTCGCCGTTCATGAATTTCCCCTCACCCTGGACCTCTCCCCAGCGGGGAGAGGGGATGGAGCTGAATTCCCCTCTCCTCTCCCCGTTGGGGAGAATGAAGATTCTAGTACCCCATATTGTTTTTCTTCTCGAGCTCCTCTTTTGCCGTATCCGGCAGGTAGAGCGTCGATTTTGTGAGCGTCAGTTTCGGTGGCTCGGTGCCATCTTTTTTGAATTTTTCCAGCGCATCGAAGGCCGGGCCGGCCATATTTGGCGTTAGCTCGACGCTGGCGTTCGCTTCGCCATCGATCATCGCTTTAAAGATATCCGGCACGCCATCAATAGAGCCAGTCAGGATATCTTTACCCGGTTTTAGCCCCGCCTCTTTGATGGCCTGGATGGCGCCAATCACCATGTCATCGTTATGGGCATAAACCATGCAGATATTTTTGCCGTTGTTTTCCGCCTTGATAAAGCTCTCCATCACCTCTTTGCCTTTACTGCGGGTAAAGTCGCCGGATTGCGAACGGATGATCTTAATGTTAGAAGCCTTAGAAATGGCTTCAGCAAACCCTTTTTTACGGTCTATCGCCACGCTGGCGCCTACGGTGCCCTGTAGTTCAACAACATTACAAGGTTTGCCTGCGACGGTTTTAACCAGCCACTCGCCGATAAGTTTGCCTTCCAGTACGTTGTTGGCGGTCACGGTGGTCATATAAAGTGATTTGTCTTTCACATCAATGGAACGATCGAGCAGAAAGACCGGTATTTCTGCATCTTTCGCTTCTTTCAACACGGGTTCCCAGCCGGTGGCGACGACCGGCGCAATAAAGATGGCATCCACCCCCTGGGCAATAAACGAGCGCACCGCTTTCAGTTGGTTCTCTTGCTTTTGCTGACCATCGGCAATTTTCAGCGTAATGCCGCGTTTGCTGGCTTCGCTTTTCGCGACGTTGGTTTCAGCGGCTCGCCAGCCGGACTCAGACCCGACCTGTGAAAATCCCACGGTTAACGGGGCAGCCATCACCATAGACGACATGGCTGCCGAAACTGCTGTAACAACAAGTAAACGCTTCCACATAAGAGCATCCTCGTAGGGTATTATTGGTTATAACTTAACCTGCGGAGAAAACTATAGACAATGGGCGATGTAACAGAATGCGTTACATCACAAATCAAGAAAGTGAATGCGTTGTTAATTGCCAGTTGCGATCTGGCGCGCGAAAAGTGAGGTAATAAACGGCTTGAAATCCCGCATTGATATTGCACAAATATATTGATTTTGTCAGGGAGTAAAGCGCGCTGTAAACGCTTCCATATATTTATTCATGATGCAGCTATCTTTATGGATAATACTGTCATGAGAAGAGACTGAAAGTGCTGTCTATAAATGCGAGAAAATCAAAACAGGTCAAGACATTCACCAGGAGTTGGCTATAATACCGGGCACTTGTTTGCCACACATTTTAAAGGAAACAAACATGAGCTTACTGAACGTCCCGGCGGGTAAAGATCTGCCAGAAGATATCTATGTAGTTATCGAAATCCCGGCGAATGCTGACCCGATCAAATACGAAGTCGATAAAGAGAGCGGCGCGCTGTTTGTTGACCGTTTTATGTCTACCGCGATGTTCTATCCGTGCAACTACGGTTACATCAACCACACCCTCTCTCTGGATGGTGATCCGGTAGACGTGCTGGTACCGACGCCGTATCCGCTGCAGCCGGGCGCGGTGATCCGTTGCCGTCCGGTTGGCGTGCTGAAAATGACCGATGAATCTGGCGAAGACGCGAAGCTGGTTGCTGTACCGCATACCAAACTGAGCAAAGAGTACGATCACATCAAGGATGTGAACGATCTGCCGGAACTGCTGAAAGCGCAGATCACTCACTTCTTCGAGCATTATAAAGATCTCGAAAAAGGCAAATGGGTGAAAGTAGACGGTTGGGACAACGTTGAAGCGGCTAAAGCTGAAATCATTGCCTCCTTCGAGCGCGCAGCGCAGAAGTAATCCGTTTTTTCTGAAAAAGCCCCTGACCGTCAACACGGTACAGGGGCTTTTTTATGGTTGTTTAACCAGTGAAAAACCGCACCCTGAGGTGCAGTTAAACAAAACGTGTTATTTCTGGTATTTATCTCTGTCGAGCCAGTCACCGCTTTCGATTAAAATTTTCCCTACCACCGAACGCTGATAGACATACATCCAGGCACTACCGTATGGCGTCTGGATCAACTGGCGCTTGTATTCACCACCTGCGGTGCGCAATGCATCCAGTTCACCGAGCGTAGCCGCATCGATACGATAAACTTCGCCGTGCACACTACCCTCGCCCGGTACGGCTCCCGGGTAATGCCCCAGATTGAATAGCTGATGATTTTCGAGGCAAAAATCTCCCAGCCACTGGGCATTGGTCATCCAGTGGCTGTTGCCTTGTTTGCTTCGTAAACTGCCGTAGACAAATATTCGCATTGCTAAAACTCAAACTGATAGAGCAAATCAAGTGCCTGATCTACACCAGACACCGCTTCAAGGTACAGCTTAGGCATCAGGCGATAACGTAACGTGAGAGTCGCCAGGGAGTCAAAAATTCCGACACCATATTTTACTTGTAAACCTGGCAGCACATAGCCGCTGACAACCACCTGGGATGAGTCTCCCACCCCTTCGGTATCCAGCGCAAGATTACTTACCCCAAACGTCTCGCCGATTTTACCCACAACCTGACCACTTTGTGCAACCCCCAGGCCAATTAACATGGCGGTCATTGCATCACTATCGCTCTGTCCACTATCCAACCCCTGCCCGCGCAGCAAATAAGAGAAAGCCTCCTGCTGCGACATCGCCGGGTCGGAGAAGATCTCCGCTTTCGGCTCATCAGCCAGCCCCGTCACGCGGATCCCGGCGATCACGTCATCGGCGGTGACATCCGGGTTGCGAATCGCTTCGATGTTCAACAGCGGCTGATCCGGCGGCCCGGAGAATAGCAGTTCGCCTTTACGCACCAGCAAATCCTGACCATAAGCGTGATAGCGCCCTTCTGGAATATTGATCTGCCCGTTGAGGCCCAACCCTTGCTTATCCTGCACCACTTTCAGATCACCGGTCAGTCTCGCTTTCAGGCCAAAGGCATCCATCCGCACGTTATTACCAACATGAACGGTTAAATTGCTATTGATGGGAATCGATGCGCTCTGTGGTTCCTCAGGTTGCAGATCATTATTCAGCATCACCTCATCACTGGAGACCCCTACCGCGCTTTCTGGCAGTTCATGCACCACAATGCGCGCCCATGGGATATCTACCCGACCATCAAGCGTGAAGAGGCTTGGCGTGGCTTCAAACACGACATCTGGCGATACATCAAGACGCACCATAGGCGGCACGGTAATCCGTACTCTGCTCCCCTTAGCTGCAACCCGCGCACGCCAGTTATCTAACTGGCTCCAGTCGGCATCACCACTGAGATTAATTTCGCCCTGCCCGGTACGCACTACGCCCTGTAGTGTTGAACGGTTGCCATTGAAATTTACCGCTAACTGACTGGGCTGCATTTCAAATGGCATAAAGTTGCCTTCCACATCCAGCCCGGTTAAGCCAAGTTGCCCAAACAGTTGTGGATTTTCAAGATTGCCACCCAGACGCAGGTTCGCATTCAGCATACCCGCCGCTTTTTCACCGCGGCTAAAGATGGCATTCGCCATTGCCAACGAGAAATTGCGAATATTGACATTGCCGCCCAGATTACGCCGCCCCTGTGGATCGGTGACCTGCACCTGCCCGTCAAACTGGCCATTGTTGGTCAGGCGAATTTGCCAGCCAAGATCGGCACGGTTATTACGTAGTTGCGCGTTAAGGTTGAGCGTATCGAATGCAACCAGTAACGGCGCATCGTTAACAGTTTGCGTAACCTTCACGTTGCGCCCGGAAAGTGTTACCTGCCCTTGCGGCAACCCCTCTTTGGTGGTGTCCCAACTTACATCGGCCTTGCCGCTGAAAACCCCGCTTGCCTGGGTGGTATCCGGCATAAAGGGTTTTAACATCGCCAAATCAAAACGATTAAGGTTAACCACCGCGCGCCCTTCGGCTCCCGCATCGATGGTTTGCGGCACGCAGAGTTCAGCGTTGGGGTTTAGCCAACAGTGCGGACCAATGGCTATCTTCTGTTCCTGGTTACGATAATCCAGCGTCACCGCTCGAGTTAACGACCAGGGACCAACCGGCGTGGTAAATCGTGTATCGCTGAGCGTCCCTTTCCAGCGCTGCTGTTGGCGATCAAAACTCCCGGCCAGGGTTAACTGACCAGCAACCGGTTCACCTTGCATACGCAGTTGCAATTTATGTTGCTTCTCGCTGCCATCCGCGGTCAATGTCACCAGACTCATATTGACGCCTGGCTGAGTAATACGCTCAACGCGCATATTAAGCTTGCCGGCGATTTGGTCGCTGGATTTAACATCCCCTTCAACCCGCACGCGAGCAACAGAGAGTTCCTGCCAGCGCAAGTTATTAGCCGTGATATCAGCCAACGCCTGCGGCGCATCGACAGTACCGCGTACTTTCACCACGCCTTTGGCTGTGCCACCAAGGCCGGGCAGTGCGTTATCAAGACCAGGGGCATCAATCGTGGCATCAAGGTTGAGATCCTTAACGCCTAGCTCCCCTTTGATATCAGCGCTGTTTTTTCCCAGCGCTACGTGCAGATTAGGTATCGTCCACTGTAAATAGCTATTGCCCTTTAACTGCCCGACAACAGCCACTTTATTCTGCTTCACGTTGCCATCAAGCTTCAGCTCCGGCACCTCCATCTGCCAGCTTCCGCCATACAGACTGCCGCGCGTTTTGACCAGGCCGTTAAGTTTCGATGGCCATTCGGGGAAGGCTTTTGCCGTGTCGATACCGTTAAGGGTGAGTTCTCCACGCCAGCTAATAGCCTGCTGCCAGTCGAGAAGCGCTTTAAGTTCGGTTTTCCCTTCCAGCGCCGCGACGGTAAGCTTATCAATATTGATCTGCTGCGCATTCCCTTTGCCGTCCAGGGTGATGGTCGCAGGGGGCACATCTTGCCCTTTTACCGCCGTGCGAAACGACAGGTTGTAGTCGGTCATTTTACCAGTGAACTTCAGTTGCAGATTATCTGCCTGATACTGTTTCTCCCCGGTAAATGGCCAGTAGAGCTGCTGGCTAGTGACGGCAAGATTAAGCGGCAGTCCCGCTTCGGCGAGCTGCGTTTGTGCCCGCAGTTCCAAATCAACCGGGCCAGAGAAATTCACCCCGATTTCAAGCTGCTTACGCATTTCACCGCCGACCAGTAATTTCACCTTCTCGCCCTTGAGCGGCTCAACATTCAGCGTACTGTTAAGGGTAATATCCACAGGCCAGTTATCACGCAGTTGCGCAGTGCCGCTGGCGTTTACCGTGCCTTGATTCGAGTCGATATCCAGTGCATCAAGTTTCATAACACCGTCGATGCTGCTTACCTGCAATAGCAGGCTACGCACCAGAATATCTGTATCGCCAGTTAATCGTAACTGCTCACCGCGAAACGATTCGATATTGAGATTAAGCGGCAGATGCACATCGGTCATCTCAGGCAAAAGCGGCTTTTCAAACAGCGCCTTCAGCGTTTCGCCCAGCGGTTTCTCTTGCGGTTGCGGGTTCTGGATTTTGGGTTCGACGATCTCTTCTTGTGCCACCTCCGCCACTTTCGGCAGCGCAATCAGCAAGCCTTGTAAGGTGGTCGGTTTGAGCGTCAGGTTTTTCTCTTGCCAGTTCAGTCCGGTGGTGAAATCGAGTATCGATACGGTAGTGTCATCGATTTTGATATTGACATTGTTAAGCGCCACCCGGCTAAGCGTAATCGGATAGGGTGTGGAGAGGTTCAACGGCCCGCTCTCTTCCTCTTCAACAGGGGCAGCAGGCGGCATTTTTTTACTGTCGATGGCAACATTGATATCTTTCAACGACAGATCGTTAACACACAGGCTGCTGTCACGCAGGCAGCCGAGTTTGACCGCCAGATGAATCTCTCCGGCGTTTACCGCCACGCCAGGCTGATCGTAGCGAATATTTTTTAGCCGCAGATCGCGCCAGCCGCCGGTAACCTGGCCTATTTCCAGCCCAGGCACCCACCGATTCGCCGCATTGAATAACAAATGCAGCCCGCTGGTCGTCCCCACCAAAAAGACCACCGTACCCAGCAACAGCACAATAAATACCACAACACCGAGGCTGATTTTCTTCCATAAACTCATAATTCTGGCCCCAGACCGAGATAAAACTGCAAACCATGTTCATCTTTGTCGCCAACTGGCACAGCAAAGTCGAGTTTGATCGGCCCAACCGGCGACTCCCAGCGCACACCGACACCTGTACCGGTTTTAAAATCACTACGCCGTATATCGCTCACTGCTTCACCACTGTCGACAAATACCGCGCCCCACCACTTACCGGTGACATTGTATTGATACTCCAGCGAGCCGGTCGCCAGCTTTGAAGCACCAATCAGCTTTCCTTCGCTATCTTCCGGCGAAATGGATTTGTACTTGTAACCACGAATACTGCGATCGCCCCCGGCAAAGAAGCGTAAGTCCGGCGGCACACGATTAAAATCACCGGTTTCAATCCAGCCGAGATTACCGCGCACGACAAAGCGGTGACGATCATAGAGCGTGCGTATCCAGACGTTTTGCGCCTGTAACACCAGGAAGTCGACGTCTGATCCCCAGGCTGTATTGGAATAATCCACCGAGTAACGTTGCGAATCCCCCCAGGTAGGCATCAAGCCGCCGCGCGAGCGAGTGCGGCTAATCATGACCCCTGGGTAGAGCAGCATAGTGGTATTGGTGACGCTCGCCTGTGTAAAGTGATCCAGACTCCAGCGCAGGTTAATAGCCCGTTGCCAGCCACTGGAGAGATCCCAATAGCGTGAAAGCGCGAGTGTAGTGGAATCCGCTTCGGTATCATTCAGATCGGTACGCTTAAAGCCGCCCTGCACCAGGTAATACTGCTCCAGCGGGTTCTTTAGAAGCGGGATCTTATAGCTAAAATCGAGCTGCTGCTCAGGCGCAGAGATACTCATGCCAGTAGTCAGGCTATGGCCATATGAGTTAATCCACGGCTTTTTCCATGTTGCTTTTACGCGCGGCCCGACATCTGTGGAGTAGCCCACCCCAGTTTCAATGGTATTTTCTGCGCGGGGAGAAACAACACCTTTAAGTGGCAGCACTTTTGTTTCGCGAGATTTTTCAAACTCAGGCGCCACTACCACCGAGTTAAACCAGCCGGTAGCCGACAGACGGCGATTAAGCTCTGCTAAATCTTTGGTCTGGTAATAATCCCCTTCATCAAAGGGTACCAGGTTTTGCAGGTACTCATCGCGGATTTGCGAACCTTCGAAAGTGACCTTGCCAAAGCGGTAACGCTCACCGCTGTCATAATCAATATCCCAAAACGCCTCATGGAGGCCAAGCGCAATGCCAAGCTGACTTTTATTAAACTGGCTGTCGAAATAACCTTTGCGCAACGCAACGCTGGTGAGGGATTTTTTGAAGTTATCGTAATCACCCTGATTTAAAACCGTGCCGATAGCCGGACGCTTTTTTAGCAGATCGAGATAATCCCTGTCGCTACGCGCACCACCACGCAAAATGACATCTGTACCACCGATACGTACCGGCTCTCCGGGTGAAACCCTGGCAATCAGCACCTGGCGGCCTTTCGCCGGCGGTGGACGCAGTTCAAAATCTATCGTTGGCTCGAAATAGCCCAATGCTTTTAGCCCTTCGCGGATGGCATCGTCCACGCGTGCCTGAAAACGTCGATCGGGCGTAACTTCGTCACTCTCAATGGTGGATAACTGAGCGCGCACGTTTTTTTGCAGCTCCCCGCTAAGCCCCTCAAGCTGCAAACGCACATTGGCGGCGAAAGCCGCATGGCTTGCCAGTAACAAACCGGCAAAGGATAGAAGACGGATCTTTGGCACGTTCTCTCCTGAATAACTTTGTTCCTACCCCGGGAAGGAGACGTAAGCGCAGCTCCGCGCTGTGCCCTGTTCCGCATAACGAAACATAAGCTGATAAAAACCCATAACAAGGGTTGAAAACAGGACGACCACCCCAAAATTTCGTATGTTTAAATCTAGTCGTATTTATGGACTCTACATCTTAAATCATTCAAATTGCCCGGTGACGGCAAGTAGATGCCGGCAAATTGAAAGGTAACGGGGCTATTGTGTTAAAAGAGAGCCCTCGTTACAACCCTAACCGCAATCACGCATTCCGGGAGGTACTACCGTGAGTTTGCTCGACAAAAAAGACCTTGTTTCTCAGTCTGATGCATTACCCGGACGCAATACGCCAATGCCTGTAGCAAGTTTACATGCTGTTAACGAGCATTCAATGACCAATGTTCCGGAAGGAATGGAGACCGCCGTGTTTGCGATGGGCTGCTTCTGGGGCGTGGAGCGTCTGTTCTGGGAGCTACCTGGCGTATACAGTACGGCAGCTGGCTATACCGGCGGCTATACGCCGAATCCGACCTATCGCGAAGTCTGTAGCGGGCAGACAGGCCATGCCGAAGCGGTACGTGTAGTTTATGATCCACAGGTAGTGAGCTATGAGCAGCTACTGCAAGTATTCTGGGAGAATCATGATCCGGCTCAGGGTATGCGTCAGGGTAATGATCACGGGACACAGTATCGCTCGGCTATCTATCCATTGACCCCGGAGCAAAACGAAGCTGCGCTTGCCAGCCGTGAACGCTTTCAGGCGGCAATGCGCAGCGCGGGTGATGACAGAGACGTTACTACCGAGATAAAAACGGCACTGCCTTTTTATTACGCCGAAGATGAGCATCAGCAGTACTTATATAAAAACCCGTATGGTTATTGCGGCATTGGTGGTATTGGCGTTTGCCTTCCTCCCCAAATTTAATATGAGCACCGGCCGATCCTTTATGGATCGGCTTGCTTTCATATTATAAATATTGAATAAGTGCTTTTTTATAGTTACCAGGCAGTGAGTTCTCTAAGGTTCTTCCTTTTCTCCAAGGAAAATTCTTATGCCCGTCTCTGCCATACAGCATCGAGAAAGAACTGGAAATCATCAAGAAAAAAGCAAGTCTACTATTTCTAACCTTCATGCAGTAAACCCGCCCCCCGAAAATAACGCACCGGCGATCCCTCACGTTACCTCGCAACTCACTCAGATTGAAAATACGATGGCGGCTTTTACCACACCATCAGTGCTATTTAATAGTCAGCGCGGGGCGTTAACCTTTGCATTATCTATGCTATTGATACTTGAACAAATACGTCCCGTTGAGGCCGTTCCACTCATAAATAGTGAAACAGGACTCTCATTACCCTTTAGCACTTATCCTGTTATAGAAAATTGCCCACCATTGCCAATAAATCGAACAACAGAAGACTCAGTCACACTGACCGAAAGGAATATACCCGGTAATAAAGGATTATGTCGGGATAACGCAAGTGATGGTTTTATTTTGTCAGGAGGACACGAAAAAGAGGTTTTTTTTAAGGTATTGACTCGTTATTTTGTGGCAACAGGTTTCCTCACTGCCGATCAGCAGGGAGGGTATCAACGCTCCCTGATTGATGATTCAGCCAATTATCCTGTTCTACTCGCGCCATTAAATCTCCCGCACCCTGAAACAACTCAACGAACGAGACGAGCATTAGCTGCAGAGAGCGACCCCAAAACAAAAGAACATATAAAAGAGTTCTGTGGCGAAGAAGAGGAAATATTTAACCTTGAAGGCAAAAACGAAGGCAAAGTGCTGCTATTCGAAGCACAACGTATCGATAACCCTTTTCGTATCGCCATCGACAATACAACGGCAGGCCCTACCCCGGAAGAGCGCGGTGTTGTGGATGGGCTAAATCTTGCGCTAAATATTGTTACCGTCGGTATGAAACCATTGATTGGTGGCATTATAGCTAATGCAAAAAGGTATAAATATCATAATGATAGAGGTGATAATATTTGTGCAGAGAAATACAGGCGTCTGATCATTGCAGAGGTTGCCACCTCGATTGATGCAGATGCCATCCCCTTTGCTCGCGGATCGGGCGCTCGTCATTTAAAACCGCAAGAATTGCAGAATATCAAGTCGGAATTGAAAAAGGCTGCTTTTTATACCCGCAATAAGCAAACGAATATTCTTAGCGAAGTTTTGCTCGAATTACACAAGGGGAAGGGAGCGATTAATGATAATGGTCGGAAAATTTATCTTAAACCTACTGATAAAGAGAATGAATTTGTTACTTTCTATCCCCATGCCGTCGATCCCAAAAAATTAGAACGGAGAGTTATTGTTGACCCAGATAAATTGACCTGGCGATATGCAGATACCTTTGATTCCTCTACATTAAATGTTAAAGCTTTCGAAGGTAAAAAATATATAGAGATACACGGTGAATATCATGAGCTGAATAAGAACACGAAAGATGGCTATGAAATAGTATTGAATAAATCCACCACCGGTAAAAAAGAGTACATACCTGTTTACATGGAGCTCTTGACTAAGAAATGGCACTTGCAGACACATAATGGCTTTCCCGTTTTTAACAAACAAGAAAGCGCCATCATTAAAAAGATAAAAGCCAGCAAAAACGCCAACTTATTGTATGTGCAAGAGAAGGCTAACAATCCAAATAGTTATGGTTCAGCCTCAACATTCCGCGCTGAAAAACCAGGTGATGAATCTCATTATGTCGAAGGGAGATATATCGAATTAAAAGGCGAACTGGTTCCGGTAAGGCAGAAAGTTACTCCGGGGCACGGCGTGCGTTATGAAGTTTATGATGCTAAGAAAGGTTATCCGGTTGAATGGGATGGTAATCGCTGGGTTTTTGAGCGCCCAACCTCGCCCCATATTACTGGTGCATTAGAAAAAAAGATCACTCCAGAGATGTTTGCTAAGGATGTCGATACCAGCCTAATTTCTGCCAGTGGAGATAATGGATTGCAATGGGATAGTAATAATAACAGTTATTTAAAAGTAAAAGGTAGCTATATTAAAGTCAGAAAAAAAAGCTATAACAGATATACCTTACTTAACCCTTTGCCGGGTCAAAGGAAAATTCTACGCTTTAAAAAAAATCAATTTCATCTGGAAGATTTTAAAGAAAGATTACGTGTTATTTGCAGCGAGGGATTTGGCGGCAGAAAAAGAAAACACCCCGCTGATGTCCTGACCGACACGGGCTATTTTACGAGGGAAGAAGCGGACAACCTACTCGCTCAATTTGATTTCCCGGAAGACGGATACTTCAGTTCATATTCCATGGCGCTTGAGGTCGAGCAAAGAGGAACGATTCCTAATTGGGCCTGGCGATTTCATAAAATGCGCCGCGTGGAGCCTTCAGAAGGCGTATCCCAAACCGTCACCGTGACTCCAGCAACAATTGCTGGACAAACAACAGGAGTATTACCGACGACCCAACTCCGTTTTGGCGATAAAGTCGGGCCAAGTGGTGAGCTTTATATTGATGCAAATGATAGCATGCAAGTAATTAAAAAATACCCGGCTACCTCATACGCTAATCCGGCGCAAAGCGCGGCGCATGAATCTCAGGTATTTAATAGTTATTATGGTCCCGGAGCAGCACAAGCATTTTATGATGCAGCAGGAAATAGTTATACACGGATGTACCATTTACCCACAGATAATCTGGATTATGTTCCCGTCGCTCAGTTGCCGACTGATCGGGGCGAGAGATTTGTTGATATGGTGGAAAGGATCAGTGAAGCGGGGCTTCCTGCTGATCAACTCACCTCGGGTAACATACTCTGGGATCAACGTTCGCAATCTTTTATGCCGATTGATATTAATAATATCCTCGAAGCTCCATTAACTACCGGCATGAAAAACAAGGCGGACATTGCACAATTTCGAAAAAACCACTGGGAGAAATTGCTGAATGATATTACGAGAAGCGCCCCGGCAGAGCCTTTAGCCGTAAATAAAGAGGCAGCGGCAGCGATACCAGAACCAGCCGTAGCGCGCGCACCGGTGGTGCCGAAACCCGGTACCAGCGCCAGACAAACACCAGCGGAACCGATACCCGGCACCAGCGCCAGACAAACACCAGCGGAACCGGTACCCGGTACCAGCGCCAGACAAACACCAGCGGAACCGGTACCCGGCACCAGCGCCAGACAAACACCCGCGGAACAGATGGCTGACATCAGTCAGGAAATGGCTAATAATCAGTTTATTGAAAAGCGTGCCCTCGAAATGACCTTAAAAACGACCTCTCTTGATGCTTTATTACATACCGCGTCGATGAACATCGCAAATATTAAGGGTAGCCTGGACAGGATGGTGAAAGCTATTCTTGTCACCAAGAACAAATCCTTGCAGTTAGTTCAAATTAACCGTTTAGAGAAACTAAAAACGGAAGTTGAACGTGGCATTAATAGCCGTACTAGCCTTGAAAGAATTAATGATTTCATTCTTGAAGAACTACGCAATGTATTGAATCCCGGATACTCTATCCATGGCCTACCTAATACTGATATGAGGTTCACATATAAAATCATTGAGAGGGATAGCAAACCTTATAATGTATTAAGCACACGCAGTGATGCTGAAAGTTTAAACATACTATACCCGGAAGATGGGCAGATAGTCTTGCACCAAAAGCCAATGGATAATGAGCTTTATAAGGCAGCGGTCAATAAATTAACCCCAGACGAAAGAAGTGCGCTGCGAAGTTGGACCGCCACTCCTGCGGAAAAAGGTAGAGAATATAGCAACGGTGAGATCTCCGAAGGTGTAAGCACAAAAGATTTCGTCAATGGACCATTGATCGCAAGGAGACTTTTCAACGACGCCCAGCAACGAATTTATAACGATATGATTAGTGCCTCACAGCCTGGAAAAATCCCGCTACAACCTGGCGACTATTTAATGACTATACCTTATGCCAGTAAACGCAATCCCTGGATCGCAGAACGGATATCAACGGGCGATTATGTGACTAACGGCCGGAGATTATTAAGCGTATCGTCCGATACAGCAATTGCCAGAAACTTTGTTAGAGAACACGAGGAAGAGCCTATGACCATGGTCCATATCAAGATAAAAACCGATAAAGGCCCCATCCCGCTGCTTCCCAACACTTTATCTATAGCCAACCCTGATAAGGAATATCTTTACCGGCCTAATAGCTACTTTGTCGTCAAAGACATCTCCATCAGCCATCCTTTAGCGCCAATCTCTTTACTGAGACACCCCAGAGTGAGAAGTGATATTGTCCGAATTGGGGTTACCCTGGAAGAGAAACCGCTGCCCACCGAAACTGTTGGGCTTAACGTTAAAGATATTTTCTCTGGTTTTAATGCCGAAACTAACGCCCTGACAAAGAAAAACAAGGCTGGAGCAGCCAACGGGCAGGGCTGACGAGTCTGCTTTATAACTGTTCCTGTAACATAACGCTTACACCTCTGGCAGCCTGCAGCAGGCTTACGCTATACTAAGCCGGAAATTGCCGGCCCACCGCTTCGGGCCGGCTTTCACTGTGTTTACCACATGGATAATTCAACTTCCCTTCCGAGGATCCGGTCAATGACTGGATAAATTATGTTAAACAGCATCTTAGTCATACTCTGTCTGATCGCAGTAAGCGCATTTTTCTCGTTATCGGAGATCTCGCTCGCTGCTTCCAGAAAAATCAAACTCAAGCTACTTGCTGATGAAGGCAACATTAATGCCCACCGTATCCTGAAGATGCAGGAGAACCCTGGCACCTTCTTTACCGTGGTGCAGATTGGTCTCAATGCCGTTGCTATTCTTGGTGGTATCGTAGGTGATGCAGCCTTTTCACCGGCGTTTTATAACATGTTGCTCAACGTTGTCTCTCCGGAATTGGCGGAACAACTGAGTTTTATTATCTCCTTCTCGCTGGTAACCGGGCTTTTTATCCTGTTTGCCGACCTGACCCCGAAACGCATCGGTATGATTGCGCCTGAAGCTGTAGCTTTGCGTATCATCAACCCGATGCGCTTCTGCTTGTATGTCTTTCGCCCGCTAGTCTGGTTCTTCAATGGCCTGGCCAATGTCATCTTCCGCCTCTTTAAACTGCCTATGGTGCGCAAAGACGATATCACTTCCGACGATATTTACGCGGTAGTAGAAGCCGGAGCGCTGGCCGGGGTGTTGCGTAAACAAGAGCATGAATTGATCGAGAACGTGTTCGAACTGGAATCTCGCACCGTACCCTCATCAATGACGTCTCGTGAAAATGTGATTTGGTTCGATCTGCACGAAGATGAGCAAAGCCTGAAGAATAAAGTCGCCGAACATCCGCACTCCAAGTTTCTGGTGTGTAATGATGATATCGACCACGTAGTCGGTTATGTCGACTCAAAAGATCTGCTTAATCGCGTCCTGGCAAACCAAAGCATGGCATTAAACAGTGGGGTGCAAATCCGCAACGCGCTGATTGTGCCGGACACATTAACGCTCTCTGAAGCACTGGAAAGTTTTAAAGCTGCGGGTGAAGATTTCGCGGTGATCATGAATGAGTATGCACTGGTGGTCGGTGTTATCACCCTTAACGATGTGATGACTACGCTGATGGGCGATCTGGTTGGTCAGGGTCTGGAAGAGCAGATTGTTGCCCGCGACGAAAATTCATGGTTGATCGATGGCGGTACGCCAATCGACGACGTGATGCGCGTGCTGGACATTGATGAATTCCCGCAATCAGGCAATTATGAAACCATCGGTGGTTTTATGATGTATATGCTACGAAAAATCCCGAAACGTACCGATTCAGTGAAGTTTTCCGGCTATAAGTTTGAGGTGGTGGATATCGATAACTACCGTATCGATCAACTGCTGGTCACTCGCATTGATACGCGAGCAACAGTGTTAATGCCAAAGCTGCCTGATGCGGAAGAGAAAGGTGTCGCCTAATCTGACACTTAAATATCAACGGCCCCATCGGGGCCGTTTTTTTATACTACGTAAACTACTGCATAGCACTACTGGTTAAGCCATCTCAGTTTGCAGATGCATAACCTGACGGTTGACTTCAGACATCACAGAGAGATGCTGCTTGTCTTTCACTCGCGGGATAAGGATTTTACCCTTGTCAAACTCGAAAGCGCCAACATCCTTGATATACAACCGTCCACGGAACAGGATTTTCACGTATTTAGCCACCTGACGGGGGTTATAACGTTGGAAAATTTTCATTGTTGTTTCTCCTGTAAAGCTTAACGCCCTTGCGGTGCCACAATCGGTCCGACGTTACCGGGCGCAAATTTTGTTGCTCAATGACTATAGTTCAGAACTTAACTAATACATAGGTTGAATGAGTTTATTTACCGTTCGATGACAATTATTCAGAATTATCTTTTTCACAGTTTTACAAACGCAGTATAACCCTACGTTTTTTCCGCAATATGTGCGTTCCCCCGCAAACTGGCACCCTGTTTGCGCGAAAAACACATTTATACCGCTTATGATTATATTGCCACCCCAAGTGGTCGGATCACCTGCATAAAACAAAGGATACTACATGACCCTACGTAACTTGCTTATGGCTGCCTGCCTGTTACTGCCGCTGGCAGCTTCAGCACATAACTTCGAAACCAATCAACGAGTCTCTCCTGTCGGCATCGCTGACCGGGGTGAATTAATTCTGGCGAACGATGCCTTCAGCTATAAAAAATGGAATAGCGCGCAGTTGCCGGGAAAAGTGCGCGTGGTCATGCATATCGCCGGTCGAACCTCTGCGAAAGAGAAAAATGCCGCATTAATCGAGGCGATTAAAAGTGCCGGGTTCCCGCACGATCGCTACCAGACGACCACTATCATCAATACAGACGATGCCATTCCCGGCAGCGGGATGTTTGTCCGTAGCAGTATTGAAAGCAATAAGAAGCTCTATCCGTGGTCACAGTTTATTGTCGATAGCGAGGGCATGGCGCGTAAAGCCTGGCAACTGGAGGAGGATAGCTCTGCCATTGCTGTTCTGGACAAAGAGGGGCGCGTACAGTACGCAAAAGATGGCGGGCTGAGCCAGCAAGAGGTGCAGCAGGTTGTGGCCCTGCTGCACAAACTGCTTAATAAATAGAGACGCGAAAGCCGGGGTTGAGGAAAGACTCGCGAGGGGTGTAATCCAGGGTGCGCCCCTGCCAGTCATGAACATGCGCCCCGGCAGCAACGGCTACCGCATGCCCTGCCGCCGTGTCCCAGACGCTGGTCGGTCCAAAGCGCGGATAAAGCTGTGCCTGCCCTTCTGCCACAAGGCAGAACTTCAGCGATGAGCCAATTGCAGTAGTCTGATGCTCACCGAGCTGGCTGAGATACTCTTTCAATTCTTCATCCGTATGGGAACGGCTGACAACCACCAGCGGCGGGCGGGCGTCGCGCACTTTAATCTGCTTACGAACCCCCGCTTCTTCTTTCCATGCTTTGCCTTCCGCAGCACAGTACATTACGTCGAGCACGGGTGCATAGACCACGCCCATAACGGGTTTACCGTTGTCGATCAGGGCAATATTAACGGTAAATTCACCGTTCTTTTTGATGAACTCTTTTGTACCATCCAGCGGATCCACCAGCCAGTAACGTTGCCATTGCTGGCGCACTTCCCATGCCGGGGGATCTTCTTCTGACAGCAGTGGGATTTCCGGCGTGAGCGCACGCAAACCGCGCGCAATCACATCGTGTGCGGCGATATCCGCTGCCGTAACAGGAGAGTCATCGACTTTGCTGGTGACCTCCATCGGTATGTGCCCATCATAGACCTGCATAATGGCACTACCCGCTTCCCGCGCGAGCTGGCAAATCGCATCTAACATTATCCACCTCTTGTCTGTTCAGTGGTATGTAACTCATTGTTTTAGTTATATCGCATTGCGGCGGAATCTACCAACTGTGATAGCGATTATGTTTTCCTGTTTCGCTTTTATGGCAGTATTCACAATTCTGTAAGCAATAAAATGTACATAACTATTTCTTTTGTGGCTTGGATCGAAAAAAGGGTGCCTCTGATGATTAAGTTTAGTGCAACGCTTCTTGCCACGCTGATAGCGGCAAGTGTGAATGCCGCAACGGTGGATCTGCGTATTCTGGAAACCACCGATCTGCACAGTAATATGATGGATTTTGATTATTACAAAGACTCGGCAAGCGAAAAGTTCGGTCTGGTGCGTACTGCCAGCCTGATTGAGGCGGCTCGCCAGGAAGTGAAAAATAGCGTGCTGGTCGATAATGGCGACTTAATCCAGGGTAGCCCTCTGGGGGATTATATGGCGGCGAAGGGGTTAAAAGTCGGACAAATCCACCCCGTTTATAAGGCGATGAATACCCTCGATTACGCCGTTGGCAACCTTGGCAACCATGAATTCAATTACGGCCTCGATTACCTGCATAAGGCACTGGCGGGAGCAAAATTCCCCTATGTGAACGCCAATATTATTGATGCTAAAAGCAAAAAACCCTTATTCACCCCCTATCTGATCAAAGAGACGTCTGTCGTCGATAAAGAGGGGAAAACGCATACACTGCGCATTGGTTATATCGGCTTTGTGCCACCGCAAATTATGGTCTGGGATAAGGCCAATCTCAGCGGCAAAGTGACAGTAAATGATATTACGGAAACGGCACGCCACTATGTACCGGAAATGCGGGCTAAAGGTGCCGATCTGGTGGTTGTGGTTGCTCACTCCGGCCTCTCGGCAGAACCTTATCAGGCAATGGCAGAGAACTCCGTTTACTATCTGAGCGAAATTCCCGGCGTGGACGCCATTCTGTTTGGTCATGCTCATGCGGTGTTCCCGAGCAAAGATTTCGCCGCTATCAAAGGCGCGGATATCACGAAAGGCACACTTAATGGCGTTCCTGCCGTTATGCCAGGTATGTGGGGCGATCATCTGGGTGTTGTTGACCTGGTGCTGAATAACGATGCAGGTCACTGGCAAGTGAGCGCTTCCAAAGCCGAGGCTCGCCCAATCTATGATGCCGTCGGCAAAAAAGCATTGGTACAGGAAGAGAGTAAGCTGGTGTCGATACTGAAGCATGATCACGATGCCACCCGTGAATTTGTCGGTAAGCCGATCGGCAAATCCGCCGATAATATGTACAGTTTTCTGGCGCTGGTGCAGGACGATCCCACCGTACAGGTGGTAAATAATGCGCAGAAAGCTTATGTGGAGCGTTTTATTCAGGGCGATCCAGACCTGGCGAAGCTACCGGTACTTTCTGCCGCTGCGCCATTTAAAGTCGGTGGACGTAAAAACGATCCCGCCAGTTTTGTTGAGGTGGAAAAAGGCCAGCTCACCTTCCGTAACGCCGCAGATCTCTATCTTTACCCTAATACGCTGGTGGTGGTTAAAGCCACCGGTAAAGAGGTCAATGAGTGGCTGGAGTGTTCGGCGGGACAGTTCAACCGCATTGATCCCAACAGTAATAAGCCGCAAAGCCTGTTGAATTGGGAGGATTTCCGCACTTATAACTTCGATGTGATCGATGGCGTTAATTATCAAATTGATGTCACGCAACCACCACGGTATGACGGTGAATGTCAGAGTATTAATCCACAGGCCGAGCGGATTAAAAATCTGACTTTTAATGGTAAGCCTATCGATCCAGATGCCCTGTTCCTTGTCGCGACCAATAACTACCGCGCCTATGGCGGCAAATTTGCTGGCACAGGCGACAGTCATATTGCTTTCGCTTCACCGGATGAGAATCGCGCTGTGCTGGCGAAATGGATCGGCGATCAGTCCAGACAGAGTGGTGAAATTCACCCCGCTGCAGACAATAACTGGCGGCTCGAGCCTATTCACACCACAACAAACCTCGATATTCGCTTTGAAACCGCCCCCACCGAGAAGGCGGCAACATTTATCAAGGAGCAGGCTCGCTATCCAATGGAAAAAGTGGGTAACGATGAGATCGGCTTCGCTATCTATCGTATTGATCTAAAATAGTAATAACAGAAGGTATATGGATGCGGAGAGTATGAGTGGAAGGTATACCGGAGCAGTTCAGCGATGAGAGAGATAGCGCGCGTTTTCGCCATCTGCCCCAGTTACCGGGGGTTGAGCTATATCACGCGCATATCTCCCGTTATGCCTTCGAACCTCATACTCACGAAGCGTTCGGTATCGGCGCAATAGAAGCCGGTGCCGAGCGCTTTCGCTATCGCGGTACGCAATATGTCGCGCCTGAGAACTCCGTTGTCACTATGAATCCTGACGAACTGCACACCGGCGAAGCAGAAACCGCCGACGGCTGGCGCTACCGTATGGTTTACCTCGATGCCGATCTGCTTGAAGAGGTTACCGGGATCCGCCACTGGTGGTTTAAAGAGGTAACGCGACACGATCCCCTGCGCACCCGCCAGATCTGTACACTCATTCATGGCCTGTGGCACAGCGATGATCCGCTGACTCAACAGGGGCTACTGTTCAATCTGATTGAGAGTTTTCAGCCACTGGCGCACCACGCTCCCCCATTATCAGAAGGCTCCCACCGTTTTGAGCGGGTCCGGGAATATTTGCATGATAACTATATGCACAGTGTAACGCTGGATGAATTGGCGAACGTCGCCGCGCTCAGCCCTTATCATTTTCAGCGCCGGTTCAAGGCGCATTATCATGTCACACCACATCAGATGCTGATGGCCATTCGTCTGTGGCGAGCGAAAGCGTTCCTCACACAGGGCATGCCTGCCGCCGAGGTTGCTGCAGTAACAGGCTTAACCGATCAGTCACACCTTACGCGCGCTTTTACGCACCGTTACGGCATTACGCCGGTGCGCTATCAAAAACAGGTCACGCGCCGTTAATGCGCAATCTCATACAATACGCTTCTCTCTTGCGCTTCTACACTGACACCACTTGCGATACAGATGGACAGAAGAATGATTAGTGGTGTGCTCTATGCCCTGATGGCGGGAATGTTGTGGGGGCTGATTTTTGTCGGGCCGTTGCTTGTGCCGGATTATCCGGCGGCGTTGCAATCCACCGGCCGTTACCTGGCGCTGGGGCTTATCGCCCTGCCGCTGGCATGGCTGGGGCGGGTGCGTCTGCGCCAGCTCTCGCGGCGTGACTGGTTAACCGCTCTGGCGCTGACGATGATGGGCAATTTGATTTATTACCTCTGCCTTGCCAGCGCAATCCAGCGCACGGGCGCACCGGTATCCACAATGATTATCGCAACCTTGCCAGTGGTGATCCCCATTTGCGCCAATCTGCTCTATAGCCAGCGTGATGGGAAACTCTCCTGGCGTCGGTTGACACCTGCGCTGATCTCTATTGCCATCGGGTTGGTGTGCGTCAATGTCGCCGAACTAGGTCATGGTCTGCCCGATTTTAGCCTGTGGCGCTATGGCTCAGGTATCGCTCTGGCGTTTGTTTCGGTAATTTGCTGGGCATGGTACGCCCTGCGCAACGCCCGCTGGCTGCGAGAGAACCCGGATAAAAATCCACTGATGTGGGCAACCGCGCAAGCGCTGGTTACCTTGCCGGTATCGTTGCTGGGGTATGTCGTAGCCTGTTTATGGCTTGCAGAACAACAACCGGACTTCATTCAGCCGTTTGGGCCACGGCCAGAACGCTTTATCACTTTGATGTTTGCGATTGCGGTGTTGTGCTCATGGGTTGGGGCGCTGTGCTGGAATATTGCCTGTCAGCGATTGCCTATGGTGATTGTGGGTCCATTGATCGTTTTCGAAACGCTTGCCGGCCTGCTCTATACTTTCTTACTGCGCCAGAATATGCCGCCACTGCTCACCTTTTGTGGCATTGTTTTACTGGTTGGCGGCGTGGTGATGGCAGTACTGTCGAAGCCGGGGAAAGTGACTCCCCGGCAATCAAAGCAGGCTTAGAAGGTTTCCCAATGCCCGTCACTGACGCTTTCTGGCGCTTTCGCTTTTGGCTTAGTGAGCGGCGAGAGAAGCGCAGCTTTCTGAGCGCCGCGCGTGCGGTTGATTTTGAACACGGCCACCGTTTCATTCAACCGTGCTGCCTGCTCTTCCAGCGCTGACGCAGCGGCGGCAGACTCTTCCACGAGTGAGGCGTTCTGCTGGGTGACGCGATCCATTTCTGCCACCGCCTGGCCAACCTGGTCGATACCACGGCTCTGCTCGTCAGAAGCCGAGGATATTTCACCCATAATATCTGTTACTCGCGTTACTGCACTGACAATCTCCGCCATCGTTTCACCCGCTTCATGAACCAGTGCAGCACCGGCATCAACGCGGCTTCCGGAATCTTCAATTAGCCCTTTAATCTCTTTTGCCGCCTGCGCGCTACGCTGCGCCAGGGTACGCACTTCACCAGCAACAACCGCAAAACCACGGCCCTGTTCACCGGCACGTGCGGCTTCCACTGCAGCATTCAGCGCGAGGATATTGGTCTGGAAAGCAATACCGTCGATAACGTTGGTAATTTGCGCGATTTTGCTGGAACTGGCTGCAATTTCGTCCATCGTACGCACAACGCCATCAACAACCTGACCACCTTTTTTCGCAGTGCCGGACGCATTTTGTGCCAGCTGCGTTGCCTGACGGGCGTTATCGGCGTTCTGTTTCACCGTTGCGGTCAATTGTTCCATGCTGGCAGCGGTCTCTTCCAGCGAAGCAGCCTGCTGCTCGGTACGGGAAGAGAGATCGTTGCTACCGGCCGAGATTTCACCGGCACCGGTATAAATGGTGTCAGCACCGTCACGCACCACGCTGACTGTCTTAACCAGAGATTGCTGCATCTCCTGGACGTTTTGCGCCAGCAGTGCCATCTCATTTTTACCTTCTGCATCGATACTGTGTGTCAGGTCACCGGTAGCAATGTGGCGGATATGAGCCATGATCCCATGCAGAGGTTTAAGCAGTACGCGCTGCATAGCGACCCAGCTGATGATGATTACCAGCACCACCATCACCATCACCACACCCAGGATCCACAAAATACGCAGATAATCGCGTTCGTTTTGCGCCACGCCTTCGTTGGCTAACACCGCCTGAGCGGCACGCCACTCAAGATAGCTTTTCTGCATCGCAGTCTGTTTCTGCTCAGCGTTCTGACGGAACATATCTTCCAGGTTACCGGCCTGCAACAGACGGTTCATTTCAGCTAACGTCGCATGGTAGATACCATATTGCTGCTCTAGCGCCTTCGCCAGGTTCTCATCCAAACCAGGGGTTTCCGGCAGAGATTTGTACTTCTCAAAATGTTTTTGCGCCAGGGCCAGCAGCTCATTGGCAGTATTTACCAGTTCGCCAAGCTGCCCGCCGTTTATCTGACCGGCAGTGCTACTTTGCAGACGCAACATACCACGGTTCAGCGTTACGCGTGCCTGGTTAAGGCTAATCCAGGCGTCAGTGAATTCAGAGACGTTCTGGCTGGCAAGCTGAGAAACATTGAAATTGTTTTTGTCATTATTTAGCGCGCTGATAAACACGCCGGCTGAGAGGAGTTGCATCGCTCCGAGTACAACTAATACCATAATTAATAAGGTTATTACTTTGATACGCTTAAACATCGTAGGCCTTTATTGTGTACAGGATATTGTCTCAAGCCTTGGTATCGGCAGTGGTGATTAGTTGTTTAATCTACAAACAGCGCCTTTTCCTGAAATTTCCAATAAAACTACAGCGATTCAACAGCTTAAAATCGAAAGAATATTTTGTGATTCATATCACGGTTTTTTGCCACAAAAAGGCATAACCCCGCTTTCAGATGCTACATAAGGGGTATATCCTCGCCTTAAAGATGCATTTAAAATGCATCTTATTATGTTCATGATGAGGTAAATGCTATGGCTTTCCGCGATCAACCCCTGGGTGAGCTGGCGCTCACAATTCCCCGCGCTTCCGCACTATTTCGTAAATACGATCTGGATTACTGCTGCGGCGGTAAGCAAACGCTGGGGCGCTCAGCGGCCCGTAAGGAGCTGGATATAGAGGCGATAGAAGCAGAACTGGCAAAGCTTGCTGAACTGCCATCTGAGAAAGAGTGGCACACTGCCGGGCTTGCAGAAATTATCGACCATATTATTGTGCGCTATCACGATCGCCATCGCGAACAACTCCCTGAGCTGATTTTACAGGCGACTAAAGTCGAACGCGTTCATGCAGATAAACCGAACGTACCGCGCGGCTTAACCAAGTATCTGACAATGCTGCACCAGGAACTGACCAGCCATATGATGAAAGAGGAGCAGATCCTCTTCCCAATGATCAAACAGGGTATGGGAACACAGGCCGCAGGGCCCATTAGCGTAATGGAGAGCGAGCATGACGAAGCCGGAGAACTGCTGGAAGCCATCAAACACGTTACCAATAACGTTACCCCTCCACCCGAAGCCTGTACGACCTGGAAAGCCATGTATAACGGTATTGATATACTAATTGATGACCTGATGGAACATATCAATCTGGAAAATAATAACCTGTTCCCACGGGCGCTTGCGGGCGAATGAGGTGCAATTTCCCCTCACCCCGGATGGGTGAGGGGAAAGATCTTAACGGTTACCCAGACGCTTTTTGCCTGCGTAGATCCAACCGACAGCCAATATCAGGAACCATAGCGGCGTTACCGTCATCGCCTGCCGAGTGTCATCCTCCAGTGTTAGCAACACCAGCACGAAGACAAAGAAAGCCATACATACCCAGCACATCAACTTGCCCATCGGCATTTTGTAGATCGATTTTTCATGCAGTTGCGGGCGCTGTTTGCGATACACAAGGTACGAACAAAGAATGATTGTCCAGACGAACATAAACAGCAGCGCTGACACGGTAGTAATCATCGTAAAAGCGGCAATCGCGCTTGGATTAATATAGAGGATTGCCACACCACCGAGCAGACAGAGACAAGAGAAGGTTAAGCCTTTTGCCGGAACAGCACGCTTAGAGAGCTTGCCGAACGATTTCGGTGCTACGCCATCCTGCGCCAGACCAAACAACATACGGCTGGTTGAGAATACGCCGCTGTTCGCCGAAGAGGCGGCTGAAGTGAGCACCACGAAGTTAATAATGCTCGCCGCTGCCGGTAACCCGACCAGCATAAACAGTTCAACAAATGGGCTCTTCTCCGGCACTACCGAGCTCCACGGCGTCACCGACATAATCACAATCAGCGACAAGACGTAGAACATAATAATACGCAGCGGGATAGAGTTAATCGCGCGCGGCAGGGATTTCTCCGGGTCTTTGGTTTCCGCAGCGGTGGTGCCTACCAGTTCAATACCCACGAAGGCAAAGACGGCAATCTGGAAACCTGCAAAGAACCCGCTGATACCTTTCGGGAACCAACCGCCATCATTCCACAGATGAGCAAAGGAAGCTTCAACACCGGTCGGGGCCTGGAAATGCATCAACACCATGACCAAACCAACGACGATCAACGCGACAATCGCGACGATTTTAATCATCGCGAACCAAAACTCCATCTCACCAAACATTTTTACCGTTGCGAGATTGAGACTGAGCAGCAGCAATATTACGCCCAGCGCAACAATCCAGTCAGAAAGCCCGGGGAACCAGAACTGAGCATAGGCGGTAATTGCCACCACATCAGCCATACCGGTGACGACCCAGCAGAACCAATAAGTCCAGCCTGTAAAATACCCCGCCCATGGCCCAAGTAGATCCGCGGCAAAGTCGCTAAACGATTTATATTCGAGATTTGATAGCAGCAACTCACCCATTGCCCGCATAACGAAAAACAGCATAAAGCCGATGATCATATAGACAAAAATGATCGATGGCCCGGCGAGACTGATGGTTTTACCTGACCCCATAAACAGCCCGGTGCCAATAGCACCACCAATCGCAATAAGCTGAATATGACGGTTTGTGAGATTGCGCCGTAGCGACTGCTCAGTCGGAGCCGATTCTTCGGCCACGACCTTAACCTGATCTACCATGTTTATTTCCTGTCTGTGTTGTTGCGGCTCTGCTGGCCTTTTCGTGCGAAAACCCTGCTAAGGGAAGCATCGATATTAGGTAAGAATTGGTGGGATGAATACTCAGATTTAAAAGCAATGTTAAATATTTGTTTAAAGTGAGTGTTATATCACTTAGTTAATGCGAAACAGTTCACAAAAATACACCTGATTGCCATTTATGCAAAATAATATATTAATAGTGGATATATTTACGAACGATCAGCATTGAAAGCAACCTCTCTCCCTGCCGGAGAGAGGTATTTCCGCTGGGTGTTACAGGATTTCCAGCAGTTCGACTTCAAAGACCAGAGTGCTGAACGGCGGGATGGATGCCCCGGCGCCACGCTCACCGTAAGCAAGGTTATGCGGAATAGTCAGTTCCCACTTTGAACCAACCGGCATCAGCGTCAGTGCTTCAATCCAGCCAGCAATCACGCCATTCACCGGAAACTCAGCCGGTTCGCCACGCGCCACGGAGCTGTCGAATACGCTGCCATCGATCAGTTTACCCGTATAGTGAACGCGAACACGGTCGGTACGAGCAGGAATCGCGCCTTCGCCCTGGGTAATAACGCGGAATTGCAGGCCAGACTCAGTACTGTTTACCCCTTCACGCTCGCGGTTCTCTTCCAGATATTTTACCCCTTCTGCGGCCATCTCTTCGAAGCGCGAACGACGCACGGCATCAGCACGCTCATGAACTTCACGCAGCGCGCGATGGACAACATCCACCGGCACAGCAGGCTGTTTGCCTTCGAGCGCATCGGCGATACCCGCGACCAGCGCTTCCGGTAACAGCCCTTCTAACCCGGACTCGCTAAGCTGCTGTCCTACCTGCAAACCGATGCCATAGCTGGCTTGCGCTTCGATCGTGTCAAAAGTTGGGGTGGTCATCTGTTTTCCTTTCATCACTTTTTAAGATAGCGCGCAGCATAGCAGCCGTGCTGCGTCGGGTAAAACTTTGATACAGGAAAGATGACAAATCTCAGGGAAAGAAAAAGCGAATTCGACGTAAGATAAATCTCGAACTCCGGTCACATAATAGAGCTTTGCTCCGACTTTCAGGCAGTTAAGCCGCGCTTAAAAGATAAAGTGTATATACTCAACGAGACAGGAAAATAAATGACGCGGAGCAGGAGGAGAGCCATGCCCGGGCGATTTGAACTGAAATCTACGCTGGCGAAAATCTGGCATGCACCAGAACATATTCGCCTGATGGACCCGTTGCCGCCAATGCACCGCCGCGGCCTGATTGTTGCCGCCTTACTGGTGGTTATCGGCTTCCTGTTACCAACCTCCAATACGCCGCCAGCTTCAGCACCCACCGGGCGCGATGCGCAAATTGAGCTACCCGCGCCTGCACAACCGGTACCCTCAGCGCCGGAACAGACACCACCGCCGGTAGTTAGCGAACCACAGCAAAACACCCCGGAAGCCGTGCAGCCCCCCGCTGTGCAAAACGACGCACCGCTCTCTCCTTCTGCCGGGATTGAGCAGCAGTGGCGAACTTATCGTGTAGCAGAAGGCAAAACACTGGCGCAGCTGTTCCGCGATAACAACCTGCCCGCCACGGATGTCTATGCCATGGCGAAAGTCGAGGGCGACGGCAAGCCGCTCAGTAATTTGCAAAGTGGGCAGATCGTGAAAATTCGCCAGAATGCTAACGGCATAGTCACCGGACTAACGATTGAAAGCGACGGGCAAGAAGTGCTCTTTACCCGCCAGCCGGACGGCACCTTTATTCGCGCACGTTAGTTAACACGCCGGGTGAGCAGGCGCTCACCCGGCTCGCTTATTCACCCACCAGATGCCGGAGCAGACCAGCACCAGCGCAAAAGCGTATTTCCACTCGAGAATGTTTTCACCAAGGAATAGTGCTGAGAGGAGTGCGCCAGAGACCGGAATGAGGAAATTAAACGGCGCGATCATGCCAACGCGGTTGTACTTCAGCAGGATACTCCATAGCGCAAAGGCTACTGATGAGAGCAACGTTAGATAAGCGAGAATAGCTACGGAAGCCGCGCCATATAACGCCAGCTCCCCTCCGCTAAGATAACCCCCGATCACCAGCGCCAACCCGCCAAGCCCAAGCTGCCACCCCGTCATCACGGTGGGATCGACGGTTTGCGAAATACGCTTACCATATAGCGAGGCAGCAGAAAGGATAAACGCAGCCAGCACCACCGAGCCGTCCCCCTCCAGGCTAAAGCTGAAATCCATCAGCCCATGGCCCATATTGACCACCATTACACCCGTAAATCCAAGAATACAACCCAGCGTTTTGTTGTAACTCAGCCGATCATTTTGATAGATAAAGTGTGCCAGCAGTACGCTAAAGAACGTGCCAGTTGCATTCATAATGGAGCCTTTAACGCCAGTGGTGAATGCCAGCCCAATATAGAAGAAGATGTACTGTAATGAGGTTTGCGTCAAACCCAGCAGCGCCAACTGACCAAACTGGTTACCGCTCAGGCGCGCAATGGGTTTACGCTGCGCCAGAGCGAGGAGCAATAGCAGCAGCCCGGCAAACAGGAACCGATAGCCGGCAAAGACAATTTTAGAGGGGATATCATCGGTCGCGATGTGGAAAATTTCATAACCGCTTTTGATCGCCGGGTAAGCACTGCCCCACAGCAAGCAGCAAAAAGCGGCACATAACCAGACTACATTTTTTTGAGCAAATACCGGCCCTTGCAACACCCTCTCCATCACGGCACCATTATGAAATTATGTTTTAATTTATTATCAGGAAAGCGGCGGTAAATTACCAGCTACTATACAAGGCGGGGTAAATGTATAAATGCCAGAAAACAAAAACGCCGACACAAGGCCGGCGTTTCAACGTATCAGATAAATAATTTCTTATTCAGCAACTACGTTTACGATTACTTTAGCGAATACTTCGCTGTGAACCTGGAAGTCCACTTCATGCTCACCGGTGGTGCGCAGAACGCCGTTCGGCAGACGAACTTCGCTCTTAGCCACTTCAACGCCTGCTGCAGTTACAGCGTCAGCGATGTCGCGAGTACCGATGGAACCGAACAGTTTACCTTCGTCGCCAGATTTAGACGCGATGGTAACAGTGCCCAGTGCATTGATTTTTTCAGCGCGAGCATTAGCCGCTGCCAGAACGTCAGCCAGTTTGGCTTCCAGTTCAGCGCGACGTGCTTCGAAAAATTCAACGTTTTTCTTGGTAGCCGGGACAGCTTTGCCCTGCGGTACCAGGAAGTTACGAGCATAGCCCGCTTTAACGTTAACTTGATCACCCAGGCTGCCCAGGTTTGCTACTTTATCAAGCAGAATAACTTGCATTACCTTATCCTCTCAAAGTCGTATTAATGGACCGTGACCGATTACTGATGACGATCAGTGTACGGCAGCAGGGACAGGTAGCGAGCGCGTTTGATAGCGCGTGCCAACTGGCGCTGGTATTTTGCACGGGTACCGGTGATACGGCTCGGGACAATCTTACCGCTTTCGGTGATGTAGTTTTTCAGCGTAGCGATATCTTTATAGTCGATCTCTTGAACGCCTTCCGCGGTGAAACGGCAGAACTTGCGACGACGGAAATAACGTGCCATTTGGCTAGTCTCCAGAATCTATCAATTCAATCTGCTCGGCATGCAGAACCATTTTACTCAGGCCGTTTTTTGCCTTGTGGCAACTAATGAACCCCTGAACGGTTACTGCGCTACCGACCGTTATACTGTGAGTAATGGCCTGGTTCTCCTGCCCGCTTATTATTACAGGCATTTGGCACCACGCCTGCCGGTGAAAACCGGCTTCCTCCTGCACAGAACGATGCTCAAGCACGAACTGGCAGTGTGGAATTCCTGACGGGCTGACCTTACGAAGCGGCGTCCTGCATACAATGCCGGACAACACCAGGCGGTTGGCCATCAGTAATTACTCTTCAGAATCCCCAGCATCTGCATCATCTGCGGTTTCGTTGGCGAAATCATCGCGACGCTCACGGCGCTCGTCTTTCGCTTTAACCATCGGAGATGCTTCGGTAACAGCGTGTTTAGTACGCATTACCATGCTACGGATAACGGCGTCGTTGAAGCGGAAGTTTGTTTCCAGCTCATCGATCGCTTCCTGCGGGGCTTCAACGTTCATCAGAACGTAGTGAGCTTTGTGCAGTTTGTTGATCGGATAAGCCAACTGACGGCGGCCCCAGTCTTCCAGACGGTGAATCGTGCCTTGCGCACCAGTGATAGCACCAGTGTAACGCTCGATCATGCCCGGAACCTGTTCGCTCTGGTCAGGATGGACCATAAAAACGATTTCGTAATGACGCATCGAATTGCTCCTTACGGATTATTCAGCCTCCTGTCTGGGTCAGCCGCGGCCCGGGGAGGCAAGGAACGTGTTAAAGGTCGGCTGAAAAAATTGACGCGTCATAATACTGGCCTACCCCGGCAAACTCAAGTTTATTGCACAAATAATTCGCACTTAACGCCAGGACAACTTCCCAGTACGATTTAAACTAATAAGAGGACGTAGCGCCCGATGACGCCACGCAGAAAAAGCATGAGGAGGTGAATAATCAGAGATTAGATACCGAAAGTAGTCGCGGGGTATAACACCATGAAACGCATAACTTTATTACTCATAACCTTTCTGTTCAGCGCCAGTGTAACGGCAGCTATCAACACTCACGAGCATCCGGCCCGCAATATGGATGATGTGCAAAGCTTAGGGGTTATCTATATCAACCATAACTCATCTCAGCAAAATAAAGCCTTGCCCGGCAATCCTGAACAATGTTCTCACTTTTCGCAGCTATGGATTAAAGATGCCGACTGAAAAAATCGGTCGTAGCCTGTAGCGCTTGCGGGGTAATCCGATGATTTACCCCGCTTTCCCACAGCCAGGTGAGATTCTCGTCCAGCCCAGCGTCTTGTAAAGAGCGCTGTAAACGCAGGGATTCACTCGTCGGAACAAGGTCATCCGCTTCACCATGCCATAACAACAGCGGGCGATCGGCAAGGTTTGTCAGTTGCTCGCTGACATCCCATTTCGCCAGCGGCGCAATAATGTTGTCAAACTCACGCTGCTGCGCCGGATTGGTGACTTCCAGTGGTGGAAACAGTGTGCGCGCAAGTGAGAGAAAATAGCCGGACCCCATCAGGCTTGCGACACAGCGTACCTGCGGATGCTGCGCCATAATGCCCAGCGCCGTCATACCGCCCATAGAAGCGCCCCCCACCGCCAGTCGCCCATCGGCAATCAAACCTGCCTCTGTCAGCGCCGTTTGCAGCCCGGAAAACCCCTCTAAGTTCCCCTGCAATATTTGCCAGAACTGGCGTAAGCGCCGCGCTTCGTCGCCATTAAAGCGCGCGCCGTGATTTGGAGCATCCGGTATGATCACGCGAAACCCAGCCTGCGCCAACGCCACGGCAAAATAGCTATAAACCAGCTTTGATGAGGTGAAGCCATGATAAAAGAGGACACTCGGCAGCGGCTGCGACCGCTTTCCCGCCGGGAAAGCATGGATTGTCTCCACAGTCGCAAATCGTTCTATTTGTAATTCAACCATCTTTCCTCCTTTGATCTATAGTGCTGGTATGCCACCCCCGCGCTAAGGACGCAAGTCTGATTTCGCAATAGCATCAGGCAAGGTTGAGATATAGATTACGCTTTCGCTCTACTTTCATTCGAAATTAGTGCTCGGGCTAGCAAATCGGGAACATTCCCCCCAAAGGCAAACTCATCAGGATCTACAATATGATTATCAGGAGAGATGAGACGATACGCACCTTAATATCGATTCTGTTTGCTGCATTACTGAGTAGCTGTGCGGTTCTGGAAGGTAAACCACAGCCCGCACCGCCGGTCAGTAATACCCCGCAGGAGATTCAACGTAATCAAACACAGGGTTTGCAGGAAACAGGCGCTGTCAGCGTGACGGTATTGGGTTCTCCCATGGATGTGGAAGAGGCAATCAAAGCTAAAGCCGCTGCCGCAAAAGCTGATTATTACGTCATTCAAATGATGGATGAGTCAGCTTTCCCCGGTCACTGGTACGGGCGCGCCCTGTTGTACAGGCAGTAGCAAGGCAATGATTTAAGGTCTTTTACACTGCTTTTCGCCCATTGATGTTCTCCTGTGCACAATAGGATTCATGGGATCCGTTGTGCCATGGAAAGCCCGACAGATACTTAGGGTAACGTGAAATGGAGCTGACAAATGAAACGATCTCTTGCCTTAAACACACTGTTGCTCTCTACCGGTTTGCTGAGAACAACGGCCCAGCCCGCAGAGTTTGCCAGCGCAGACTGCGTGACGGGGTTAAACGAAATTGGTTTAATTTCCGTTAATAATGTCACAGGGAGCCCGCAAGATGTGGAGCGGGTTATCGCGTTAAAAGCAGATGAGCAAGGCGCATCCTGGTATCGCATTATACAAATGCAGGAAGATCAACGGGTTGATAACTGGCGCGTACAAGCCATCCTCTATGCCTGAACGAAACAATAAAGCCACTCAATTTTAGTGGCTTTTTTTATTCCCCTACAGTTATTAAGATAATGTTATATTAGGGATATATCGTTGTTACATTTTGTAACAATGCTGCGCTAAACTTTATCCGTTCTGCGCCGTTAACGGTGCGACACACAGAATTCTGGATAAATTATGAGCGCCTTTTTCCGCCGCACCGGTCTCGGTGCAAAATTATCACTGCTGACTGGCGCAAGCGTCGCAACACTTTTTCTCTTGTTTACTTTTCTGATGAGCAATAAAGCCAGCCAACAACTGGAAACGCTGGCCATGGAAGATCTGCATAACCAATCCACCGGCGTGGTGGATATGGTGGAAATGTTCAACAGCAGTCTGAGTGAAGAAGTAGAAAGCTACACGCGCTTGTTCAGCAGTTTTCTACCGCAGCCGTTAAGCGTTGATGTCACGCAACGCCGTGAAATCAACGGCATCGACGTACCGCTATTCAAAGCGGGTGATATTGAGCTGCATGATAATAACGCTATTCCTGACGATTTCCTTAATCGTACTGGCGCCATCGCAACGCTGTTTGTGCGTAGCGGCGATGATTTTGTACGTATTGCTACCTCCCTGCGCAAAGAAAATGGCGATCGCGCCATTGGTACAAAATTAGATAGAGCCAGCCCGGCTTTTACTCCCGTGATGAAAGGCGATGTTTATCGCGGACTGGCGCTGCTGTTTGGTAAACGCTACATAACCCAATATCAACCGGTCAAAGACAGCAGTGGCGTAACCATCGCGATTCTCTTTGTTGGTGTCGATATCTCCCGCTCCTGGGAGGTGATGCGCAACAAGATTTTAGGTCGCAAGCTGGGTGAAAGCGGCCACTTTTTTGTTGTCGATCGTAACGAAGGCACAAACTATGGTCACTATCTGTTCCACGAAAGCAATGAAGGCCAGCGCCCGCAGTGGGACGAGAAAGATCTACAAACCTTACTAAAAAATGAGAGCGGTACCCTGACACACCGTAGTGCAGATGGCCGTACATTGCTCCTCTCATATACCGCTTTACCCGGCTGGAACTGGACCGTAGTTGGCGAAGTAGATAAAAAAGTGCTGCTGCAGGACGTTACTGCTATGCGTAACCAGTTCCTGGTGGCTGGCGTGATAATTTCGCTGCTGTTTGCTGCACTATTTGTGGTTATCATCCGCCGCTGGTTAACACGGCCGCTGCGCAATGTGATTGATCTTGCCCAGCGTTACTCCGCTGGCGATCTGCGCGCGACGCTCAAGGTTGATCGTCATGATGAGGTAGGCCAGTTGATCGCTGCGATCAATGGGATCGGCGATGGTTTACAGACTATCGTTATGCAAGTTCGTGAGTCGGCTGCTGAGATCCATGAGGGCACCAACGCGTTGGCTGCTGATAGCAGTGAGATTAGCGAGCAGATTAACAAACAGGCCAGTAGCGTAGAAGAGACCTCTGCCAGCATGGAGCAACTGACGGCAACGGTACAACAGAACGCTGCCAATATGGAGCAGACTCAGCATCTGGTGAATGAAACCACTGAGGCAGTAGAGAAAGGCGGCGAAACAGTGGATAACTCTGTCGCCACGATGGAAGCAATTCGCGATGCATCACAGCGTATTGCCGATATAACGCATGTTATTGAATCTATTGCTTTTCAAACAAATATTCTGGCACTCAATGCGGCGGTTGAAGCGGCACGCGCCGGGGAGCATGGAAAGGGTTTTGCCGTCGTAGCGCAGGAAGTTCGTGCGCTGGCTGGGCGTAGCGCCAATGCAGTGAAAGAGATCGAAGCGTTGATTGGCGATACCCTGAAAAAAGTGGGTGAAGGCCATGCGCAGTCGGAAGCGACTCGCGTGGCAATGCACGATATCATCAGCCATATGGGTCAAATCAACCAGTTGGTTCATGAAATCAACCATGCGTCCCACGAACAGTCGGCAGGGATTAATCAGGTAAACATTGCGATGACACATATTGGCGAGGCGACACATATTAACGCCGATCGCGTCTCGCAGAGTGAGGAAACTGCCCGCACTCTGCGGGAGAAAGGTTCACATCTTACCGAGCTGGTAAGCCTGTTCCGCTTAAAGCTGGACTAACATGCCCCACCCGTGGCGCGCAGCAACAACAGGTTTTGTACCTGTTCATCGAGTCGCGTCGCGCCACGGGTATCCAGCATCATTTGACACCAGGCCTGAGCGACAGGCGGTGAAGCATGGCGCAACATTTGCGCCCCTGTCCCCAGTAGCCATAATTGCTGCGTTATCTCTCGCCCTTGTGCTTCATCTGGTCTGCGCAACTGCTGTTGCAATTGTCGCCAGGCGCGGTCGAAATGGCGATCATGACCTTTGACTGAAGCAAATTCTTCCTGCAAAAGCTCCACCACACCGGGTTGCTTACCGAGTACCCGCAACACATCCAAGCACATGACATTGCCAGAACCCTCCCAGATACTGTTCACTGGCATCTCGCGATAGAGACGGGGTAACTCATTATCTTCGCAATAACCGATACCGCCGAGTACCTCCATTGCCTCCGCAACAAAGGGGATACCCGCTTTACAAACGGCAAACTTCGCCACTGGCGTAAACAGACGTGCCCACAGCGCTTCTTGCGGATTAGTGCGGCTGTCCAGAGCGCGGGCGAGGCGAAACAGCAAGGCTGTTTGCCCCTCCAGTTGCAACGCCATACGGCTCAACAATTCGCGCATCATCGGTTGATCAACCAGGTTTTTACCAAAGACCTGCCGCTGGTGCGCGTGATACAGCGCCACAGAGAACGCTCGACGCATCAAACCGTGGCTACCGAGCGCGCAATCGAAGCGCGTTAAGCTACCCATCTTGAGGATGAGTCGCACACCTTCGCCCTCCTCTCCCAGCAGCCAGCCACTGGCATCAAAAAATTCTGCTTCACTACTGGCATTGGAGCGATTTCCCAGCTTATCTTTCAACCGCTCCAGCTGTACCCCATTGCGCGTTCCATCGGGTAAAAAGCGCGGTACAAAGAAGCAGGAAAGGCCACCTTTAGCCTGGGCAAGCACCAGGTGAGCATCACTTTGCGGCACAGAAAAAAACCACTTATGTCCGACTAACTTATACGCTTCGCCACTCTTCTGCGCCCGGGTGGTATTGCTAAATACATCGGAGCCGCCCTGCTTTTCTGTCATCCCCATACCGATCAGCAAACCGCGTTTCTGGTCGCCAGGAATAAGGTGCGGGTCGTAACGATCGCTAAGCAGTGGTTTAAGCCATGGCTGAAAGGGTGCCGGCATCAGTTGCTGCAACAACGGTGTGGCGGCAAATGTCATTGTAATCGGGCACAGCGTGCCCGATTCAACCTGGGCATGCAGCACAAAGCGCGCAGCACGGGCGACAAAACTGCCGACTCTGGCATCCTCTTCCCATGCCAGATTGTGTACGCGATTGCCGCATAACCCCTGCATTAGCAGGTGCCAGGCGGGGTGAAAGCGCACATCATCGAGGCGCACACCGCTGGCATCAAAACGTAATAATTCGGGAGGATGCGCGTTTGCCAGTCTCCCTAACTCCAGCGATTCAGCCGTGCCTAGCTGCTGGCCGATACTGGCAAGCAGCTCTGCATCCCATGCTGCGCCTTCACGCATTACCGCGTCATACAACGCACGATCCGACAGAAACAGATTACTGTTATGTAAGGGAGTTGGCTGGTTAAAAACGGTATGAGTTTGCCAATGCATAGTGTATCCCTCCGTCAGTGGCATTCATCTAAGTATGGTCAGAGTTACCAGCAAGCGCACGGAAGGAAAAAGAAAAAACCACCTGCGATGAGGTGGTTGTGTTTGTAAAATGATGCGACTACCCGCGTTGACGTACCGCTTCAAACAAGCAGATGCCAGTGGCGACCGAAACGTTCAGCGACGATACGCTGCCTGCCATAGGGATGCTGATCAATTCATCGCAATGTTCACGGGTCAGGCGACGCATCCCTTCGCCTTCGGCTCCCATCACCAACGCCATCGGGCCGGTCATTTTACTCTGGAACAGCGTATGATCCGCTTCGCCAGCCGTACCGACGATCCAGATGTTTTCTTCCTGCAACATGCGCATGGTACGCGCCAGGTTGGTAACGCGAATCACCGGTACGTTTTCCGCCGCGCCACAGGCTACTTTTTTCGCCGTCGCATTAAGCTGGGCGGATTTATCTTTCGGCACGATCACCGCATGAACACCCGCCGCATCGGCGCTACGTAAGCAAGCCCCCAGATTATGTGGATCGGTTACACCGTCGAGGATCAGCAAAAACGGCTTATCGAGGCTCTGGATCAGATCGGGCAGATCGTTTTCCTGATACTGCCGCCCCGGTTTCACCCGTGCAATGATCCCCTGGTGTACCGCGCCTTCACTTTTCTCATCCAGATATTGGCGGTTCGCCAGCTGAATCACCACACCCTGGGCTTCCAGCGCGTGGATCAGCGGCAGCAGACGTTTGTCTTCGCGGCCTTTCAGAATAAAAACTTCCTGAAAGCGCTCCGGTGCGCGCTCCAGCAGGGCCTGCACCGCATGGATGCCGTAAATCATTTCACTCATTGATGGTACTCATTTGGGGCGGTTTGCGCCGCGTTATCTGGGTCGTGATAGTTATCACCAGCGCTCATTATAACCGACGCGAAGCTCAGGTCGAACTTAACCATTCACCACCGTGCGCGGCTTCTCCTCGCTTAGGGGTTGCGAGGGCAAAATTGCGTTCAGCAGATAACGCGTATAATCGTGTTGCGGCTGCGAGAAAAGGCTTTCGCTACTCCCCTGCTCGACGATATTGCCGCGATACATCACCCCGACACGATCGGCAATATGGCGTACCACATTCAGATCGTGAGAAATAAACAGGTACGCCAGTCCATATTCGCGCTGTAATGCCATTAATAAATTAAGGATTTGCGACTGTATAGAGACATCCAGCGCCGAAACCGGCTCATCGCAAATAATGAGTTTAGGTTTAAGGATCAACGCCCGGGCAATGCCGATTCGCTGTCGCTGACCGCCAGAAAACTCATGCGGATAGCGTGCGGCGTCTTCCGGTCGCAACCCAACATGAGTCAACATCTCGGCTACCGCGTGGCGTCGATTGCCCATACCGTGAATAATCAGCGGCTCCTCCAGGCTATAACCGATCCGCCGTTTCGGATCGAGTGAAGAGAGTGGATCCTGAAAAATCATCTGCATATCTTTGCGCACACGGCGCCAGGCGCCCGTGCCTTGCTGCAAGAGCGACTGACCCGCAAACAATATCTCGCCATCTGATGCCGGGGTTAACCCAAGGATTAATCGCCCGGTGGTGCTTTTTCCACTGCCCGACTCTCCCACCAGTGCCCATGTTTCACCGGGATGAATGTCAAAACTGACATCCTCTACCGCCCGAACTCTTTGCCCATGGCGGTGAAAGGTTTTCGTCAGATGGCGCACGATTAAGAGCGGCGACGTCATAATAGCGGTCCTGTATCCTCGGCGCGCCAGCAGCGAACCTGATGCGATGAAGAGTCAATAGTGCGTAAAACTGGCATCTGCTGGCGACAGTGCGGCTGCGCCAACGGACAGCGATCGGCATAGCTACAACCGGACGGCAGCGCATCCAGTGCGGGTACGCGGCCAGGTATCTCCTGCAACAGCGCTTTCGGTAGATAATGAGCGGAGGGACGCGCCGCCAACAGCGCACGGGTATAGGGGTGACGCGGTTTTGCAAAAAGGGTATGCACATCCGTTTCTTCTACCACCTGCCCGGCATACAACACCACTACTCGCTGGCATAACCGAGCCACGACGCTAAGATCGTGGGTGATAAACATAATCCCCATCCCGGTCTGCTGCTGGATCTCATCCAGTAGATCAAGGATCTGCGCCTGAATTGTCGCATCCAGAGCTGTCGTCGGCTCATCGGCGATCAGTAGCGAGGGAGAAACGGCAATCGCCATGGCGATCATCACCCGCTGGCGCATACCGCCAGAGAGTTCGTGCGGCCAGGCGCTGGCGCAGCGCGATGGATCGGCAATCCCGACCTGATCCAGTAGATGCAGGATTTTTTCATGCCTGTGCTGGCGTTTCAGTTCGGTATGCAGCCGCAAACTCTCATCGATCTGTTCACCTATGGTCATGACGGGATTGAGACTAGAGAGAGGATCCTGAAAAATCATGGCTATTTCACGTCCGCTTAATCGGCGGCGCGCGGCCTGCGTCAGGGTATGTAGTGATCGATTTCCGAGATGGATCTCACCATCGACCCGACTTGTGCGTGGGGAGAGCAAGCCCATGACGGCCTGCGCGGTTACGCTTTTACCGCAGCCAGATTCACCAATAATACCCAGAGTTTCCCGCGCCCTGACCTGAAAGGAAACATTACGCACAGGTGCGACAACGCCGTTACGGGTAGCGAAGCTTACCCGTAACGCATCGACTCGCAGTACCGTCTCAGTCATGGTGCACTCCTTTTTTTAGTAGCCGCAGCACCCGACGCGGTAGTGGTTTAAGGCTCGGATCGGCATTATCACGCAGGTCATCGCCTATGATATTGAGTGCAAGGATCAGCAGTACAATGGCGATGCCGGGGAAAAAGGTCATCCACCAGGCGGTAAAGATTACCGCTTTCCCCTCCAGTAGTAAGTTGCCGAGGCTTGGCATCGGTGCCGGTATGCCAGAACCAAGGAAGCTGAGCGCCGCCTCAGTAAGAATGGCAACAGAAAAAACCCAGCTCACTTGTACAATAAAGGGCGAGACCACATTAGGCAGCAGGTGCAGCCAGATAATGCGTGACGGTGAGGCTCCCTGCGCCCGTAATGCTTCAATAAAGTTTTTCTCTTTAACGACCATTGCCGCGCCGCGGATAACTCGCGCAATTGAAGGCACATAAACCAGAGCTAATGCCAGAACAACATTGGTAACTTTTGGTCCTAACACGCCAACAATCGCAATAGCCAGCAACAATGAAGGGAAGGCAAATAAACCATCACAGACGCGCATTAATACGCGATCCAGCGAACGATACCAGGCACACAGCAAGCCGACTGTCAGGCCGACCACACCGGAGATTAACGCGACGGCTGCTCCCACTGAAAGTGAAACGCGTAACGCCAGCGCCACGCGAACAAACAGATCCCGGCCAAAATTATCTGTGCCAAACAAGTGGCTAGCGGAGGGCGGCTGCAGGCGGCTTAGCGGATCGATGCTATACGGATCATAGGAACTCAAGACGCTGGCGAAAAAAGAGAGCATCACGATCAATGCCAGCACGGTTGGCCAGATGAGTAGTGGCGCGTTTTTTACTGGCATTAATTTTCCGCTCCATCTACTGAGAGACGCGGATCGGCCAGATAACTAAGTAGATCTACCGCCAGATTGATCAACACATAACAAACGGTGATCAGCAACACTACCCCCTGGATCACCGTGACATCACGCCGTTCAATAGAGTCGACGATCAGCGATCCCACGCCGGGAATTCCAAATACGCTTTCAATCACAATGGTGCCGGTGACTAACGAGGCAAAGGATTCTCCGCAGATGGTCATAATCGGAATCAAAGTATTTTGCAGCGTATGTTTAAGCAGCACGCGTCGCTCAGGAACCCCTTTAGCGCGTGCGGTATTAATAAATCCCTCCTGCATCACATCCAGCATAACTGCCCGCGTCATGCGAGTAATTAGCGCAGCGATTCGAAAACCCAACGCAACCGCAGGCAAAGTGAGATACCAAAGGTTTAGCAATAACGAATCATTAGTTGAGCGATAACCTACTACCGGAAACCAACGTAACTGCACGGCAAAAAAGAAGATCAGAAACAGACCGAGTAGAAATCCCGGCACTGACATACCAAAGGTGGCTAGCGCGCGAATGACCCGGTCAGCCAATCGCCCATGTTGCCAGGCACTCAGCACACCACCCGCTAACCCAAGTGCTAGTGCGAGTAGCTGCGCATAGAGAGCTAGTGCCACTGTTGGCGTTAAATGCTGCAAAAAGAGCGTCATTACACTGCTGTTTAAAAACAGTGAATGTCCCAAATCACCAGCGATCACCGCGCCAAACCAGTGGAAAAACTGCACAATAAGCGGTTTATCCAGCCCCATTTGCTGGCGCAATGCGGCAACATCCGCTGGGCTGGCATCGTTACCGAGGATCACCAACACCGGATCCCCCGGCGCCAGATGAACCAGACAGAACACCACGACCGATACCACAAACAGCACCGGCAATAGCGCCAGTAAACGATGCAATAAAAAACGCTTCATTGTGTCCTCCCGTCAGGGCTGGTTAATACTGATATTCCACAGCACAGGCCCAATAAGGTCCTGATATCCCTTAACGTTATTTTTTACGGCTACGGCATCCGGCGTGGTATGTCCCAGCACAATCACCGGCAAATATTGCCAACTCAGCACATTAAGCTTATCCACCAGCCCCCTGGCTTCCCGCAGTGACGGGGCCTGCTTGATAGCATCAAGCACAGCGTCGATCTCAGGACTATTGCTTAACCCCGGGAATTTGGCGCGAGAATCAAGGAAGGGATATTGGTGCAGAACCTGACGCATAGAAAACTCCAGCGCGCAGAGATCAAAATTTTTCGCATCCTGGCGACGCTGTAATACCGTGGGCCAGTCGTAGACATCAAGACGGGATTTGACCCCAATTTGCTTGAGAACTTGTTGTGCGACAATCGCCAGGTTATAGAGTTCGGCATACTCTTTAGTGGCAATAATCACTACTTCTTCGCCGTGATAACCAGACTCTTTCACCAGCTTTCTCGCTTCATCAAGCCGATGCTGATTCCAGTAGGGTTTACCGGCTTCGCTGTACCAGTCAACCTGATCGGGAAAGCCTAACGATGGATCTTCTTTAAAGAAGCGCGGATCGCTGTAGCCCGCCAACAGAGCCTGGTGCACATCCAGCGCCAGATTAAATGCCTGACGCAGCTTAACGTTGGCAAACGGTCCCTGGTTTTTATTAAATAGATAGGTAATCAGCGAGCCACCGCTTTGCGGCTGGAACAGTGAAAGATCTGGTGCCTGACTCAGGGTTTCAATATTGTCTTTCGGTAACTGAAACACCAGGTCATATTCCCCAGTCATTGCCCCCGCCAGACGTGTGGATTCATCTGTGACATAGCGAAACCAGATATCTTTCACATCCGCTTTTTTCTGCCCGGAAAGCCCGCTGGCTGGTTCGCTACGTGATTGATATTGGTCGTAGCGCGTTAAATGAAGAAAATCTCCGGCTTTAAACTCCGCAAGCTTATACGGCCCGGTACCAATAAGTTCGGAGACGGGTTTTTTACTGATATTTGCCGCATCAATAACACGCCTGGGCATTATGGCTGCGATATTTTTCACATCCGCCAGTACGTTAAGGGTAATCAGCGATGGTGCAGGTAGCGTCAGACTGACCGTGCGTGCATTCACCTTACTGAACTCCACACCGGGAAGATTGGCCTTTCCCTGCGTGGAGACGGCCAACCAGCGATTCATGGATGCCACGACATCATCTGCGCTCAGCAGTTGCCCGTCGTGGAAATGGATCCCATCACGCAGGACAAATGTATAAGTTTTACGGTCATCGCTGAGGGTATAGCTCTCCACCAACTCCGGTACCGGCTCAAACTTCGCATTGATGGTAAACAGCGTTTCGAAGATATGCCGGTCAACATCAGAGGTCGCATTATTCGTGGTCAGATAGGGGTCCAGCGTACCGGGCCGATTGCCATAGGCAATATTCAGCACGGCGTCGCGATTGACAGCCTGCGCCTGTGCGTTTTCCCAGGGTAAAATTGCCACCAACAACAGCGCGGCGGCAGAAAAAATGGCTTTCATTATTATGCTCCGGTCAGGGTTATGCTGCCTGGGTTGCCGCCTGGCGACCAGCGAACTCATCTTTGGTTTGCAGTAACAGTTGCGGATCGGTCAACAGTCGCAGTCCTGTACGCGCCAGCACCAGAGCGCCAGTAACCAGCGCCTCGTAGCCTTGTGTTGAGTTCGCCGCTTCGCGAAATGGTACGGTATGTCCGATGAGATCGTCCGGGCCAATCTTGATATAAGGGTGCGCGGTAGGAACTGCATGGCTGATATCCCCGGCATCTGTCGAACCCAGTCCCTCTTTTTCCCGCAATTCCACCGTTTCACCCGCGGCGGTAAACTCTTGCAGGAGAATGCTGTTCAGTGTGTGGTTGATACGGAAATCGCGCGGGCCAACTTGATGCTCAATTTTCACCGTGGTACCCGTTGCCAGCGCGACCCCTTCAGCAATAGCGCGCAGACGGGGCTCCAGTGTTTCCACCTGTTCACGGGTAGAGGCACGAATGTAGTAGTGCGCTGAGGCATACTCCGGAATAACGTTCGGTGCCTGACCACCATTAGTAATAATGCCGTGTACCCGCACCCCATCCGGCAACTGCTGGCGCAGCACGCTGATGCCGTTATAGAGCAGTACCAATGCATCCAACGCGTTAACGCCTTTATGTGGTGAGCTTCCCGCATGGGAGGGCTTGCCATAGAAGTGAAAATAGAGATGGTTATTAGCAAGAGAAGGCCCGGAAAGACGGGTTTTTCCGGCAGGATGTACCATCAGAGCGGCATCAACATCCTGTAAGAAGCCATGCTCAATAAAGCGCGCTTTCACATTACCGTTCGGTCCACCTTTGCCACGTAACCCCCCTTCTTCCGCCGGTGTGCCTAATACCACCACTTTGCCACCGGTCTCATGCAGCGCTTCGCTCAATGCCACTGCTGCGGCAATACTGGTCACACCAATAATATTGTGTCCGCAGGCATGACCAATCTCGATCAACGCATCGTATTCCGCCAGAAAGGCAATGGTCGGCCCCGGTTTGCCACTCTCTTTAACCGCATAAAAAGCAGTTTCATGCCCCGCAACGTTGGAAGTGACAGTAAAACCATGCTTCTTCAACAGTGTTGTGAGCAGGTTATTGGCGTAATACTCGTTGTTGCCTGTTTCCGGGTGTGCATGAATATCCTTTGCGATCGCAATATAGTCATCGCGATGTTGGTGAATACTCTGCTCCAGCCGGGCTTGTAATTCACTTATGCTCATAGCTTCCACCTTGTTGTGACAGTTCCCCGCATCCCGACATCGGGAGCGATGCGTTAGCTCAAATGCCGTTTCGCCTCCTGGCGCACCCGGTGCAGGACATGCTGTTTGATATCGCTGTATTGCGGATGTCCGGCAATCGTCTCGATATCACGATCGCGGCCAAAAGGTAGAGTGATCTCCTCAACTATTGTCCCCGGGCGCGCCGCCATAATCAGAATGCGATCGGCAAGGAACAGGGCCTCTTCCACATCATGGGTAACAAACAACAGTGTGGTACGCGTCTCCTGCCAGGCGGTGCGTAATAGTTCCTGCATCATTAAACGTGTTTGCGCGTCCAGGGCACCAAACGGCTCATCCAGTAACAGAACATCCGGCCCCGGAAGCCAGGCGCGCGCCAACGCCACGCGCTGTTTCATCCCGCCGGACAACTGCCATGGCGCATGGTGCTCAAAACCCTTCAGCCCCACGCGCGACAGCCAGTCCAGCGCTTCGGCCTCAACCTTATCCTTCTGATGTTTACCCAAACGTGGGCCAAAGGTGACGTTATCCAGCACCGATAACCACGGAAAGAGATTCGGTTGCTGAAAGATCATCCCCCGCGACGGGCCGGGCTGTTCCACCACTTTTCCCCCTGCCAGTACCTGGCCGCTGTCTGGCTGTGTAAAGCCCGCCACCAGATTGAGAATGGTTGATTTGCCACAGCCAGAAGGGCCAAGCAATACAACGCACTCCCCCGGCGACAGCGCCAGGGAAATATCTTCCAGCACGGTGAAAGGCTGCGGTTTTGCTGCAAAAGTCAGCGAAACATTTTCCAGTGCAATATGTGCAGTCATTACTCTCTCCCTGCCCAGGGAACCAGCAACCGTTGTAGCCCCAACAGCAACAGGTCCAGCAAATAGCCAATACCGCCCAGCAACAAAATGCCGAGCATGACAATATCCGTGCGCAAATAAGAGCTGGCATTAATTACCATCCAGCCAAGCCCTGAACTGGCAGCCACCATTTCTGCGGCAATCAGCGAAGTCCAGCCAATGCCGATGGAGAGGCGTACCGTGGTAAAGAGCTCTGGTAATGCATCCGGTAGCACCACACGCAAAAAAATCTGCCCTTTTGATGCGCCAAGGGTTTGCGCCACGCGAATACGAGCGCGGCCAATGCGATCCACTGCCGCGCTCGCACCGACCACCACACTTAAAAAGGTGGCAATAAAGATCAGAAAAAATTTCGATGCTTCCCCTATTCCCAGCCATACGACGGCTAATGGAATAAGGGCAATTTTGGGTAGCGGACGCAGAAACTGCACAAAAGGGTTAAGAACAGCAGAGAGGCTATCAGACAGCCCCATCAATAACCCCAGTGGAATACCAATCGCAATGGCGACGGTAAACGCTCCCAGCGCCCTGGCAAGGCTGACCGCCACATGCTCCCACAGCGGCACCTGTCGGTAACCATCGGCCAGTAACTCTTCAGCAGTCAGGCCAATATCGGTCAGCGAGGGTAACAGCAGTGGATCGATCCACTGCCGGGAAGCCGCCAACTGCCACAGAACAAAAAAGATCGCCACCGACAGCACACTGATGGCGATATGATGGCTTAATCTCATGGCGCTGCGACCGCCGCATCACGGATATAGCGCGAGTCGATAGCGGTGTCCCAATTCGCCGGAATATCACGCTGACGAATCTCGCCAATCCCCGCAAGGAAGCTGGAGGTTTTGCTCAACGCTTTACCAATACCGCTATCGCTGGTGTTGTTACCGTTACCGAGCCAGGCCGCAGTTCCCTGTTCGCTGAGCGTTGGATACTCCAGCCCGCCAAGGGTATTGGCCGCCGTCGTCAGCGGCGCGCCAACTTCTTTCGCTACGATCGCCGCCGCACGCTCAGGATCCTTTCTAAATTCATCCACTTTTTGCTGATGGACACGTAAAAATGCGGTCACCGCTTCCGGGTATTGTTCGGCGAAGGCTTTACGCACCACATAATTGTTGTAAATGAGGTAGCCCTCTTTTTGCAGATCTTTCGTTGCAAAGACCTGATGGCCGCCGGATGCTTCCAGCTCCTGAGCGAAAGGCGCCCAGACATAGCCCGCATCAATATCACCCCGTTTCCAGGCTGCTACCATCTCCGCCGGGCGCAATGGCAGTAACGTAATTTTGCTGCGATCGAGTTTATTGACGCTGATTGCCGCTTCCAGCGCATATTGCGCGGTGGAATTTGGTGGGTAAGCGACGCGTTTTCCCTCGATATCCTGAATATTATTAATACCCTCTTTACCAATTAAACGCTCATAACTGGCAATAACACCGGAAACCCCGATAATTTCGACGGGTAATTTACGCACAATACCCGCGGTAGCCGGGCTGGAACCAAAATTAGCAATATCGATAGCATTAGAGGCAAAATAACTTAATGCGTCAGCGCCCGAAGCAAATTGCACCCATTTCACCTTGCTATCTAATGCCTTATCCAGCGAGCCATCTGCTTTCGCTAGCATTAATACCTGTGAACCGCCGCTATATGCCACGCGTACTTCCGCTGGTGCCGCCGCGATGCTGATATTTGCCCACATACCACCCGCTGCCAATAATAAGCAGAGACTTTTCTTCATTTTTATTTAACCTTTTATTTAATAGATGCCCAAACACTATATCTACGGGCAGCGTTTTTATTTATTCAAATTATTGCTTTCTATTTTTGGAAATCAGGAATGGCGATATTCCAGCCATATTTCCGCGCAGCGTTGTGCCAGCACTTGTGCCGGATCGAGAGTCTGCAAGAGAAATGGAGCATTCACCGAATGCAGGGCAACCGGTACTTCGGTACAGGCCAGCACCAGTTGTTGGGCGCCTCGCGCCAATAGTGCGCGGGCCAATAAAGAGAGCAGTTCACCACCTTCGTGTAACGATCCGCGCTTCACCGCATAACATCCTGGCACAAACCACTGTGCCAACTCTTCAGCACTGGGTAACAGTACGTCGATATGGTGTTCCGCCAGCCCGTGCTGGAACCAACCAGCCTCGATTGTGCCTTGCGTAGCAATCAGCCCTACCCGCTGCGGCCTTAGCGACTGGCTAAGAAGGCTATCAATCGTAGCATCAACGATGTGCAACAGCGGCGCACTGCTGGCGCGGCTAAGTTCACCAAACCAGTGATGGGCCGTATTACAGGGAATAACAATATGGCTCGCCCCGGCTTGATTAAGCTTTTCAATACCATGCAACAGTTGTGGCAGCGGTGACGGCCCCAGCCCGGCAAGGGCTTTTTGCCGATCAGCAACCTGTGGAACATTCCACACTACTGTAGGGAGCTGCTGCTGATCGCTATCGGCAGGGGTCGCTTGTAGCAATTTATGTTGAAAATCTAACGTGGCGAGCGGCCCCATACCGCCCAACACGCCGAGTAAAAAGGGTTTAGCCATGGCGGGCATACGCCTCCAGCACCTGGCGATAACCAAATAACCCCGCAGAACCGCCAGTATGAATAAAGACTACGTTTTCATCGCGTCTGAAATGGCCTTTGCGCACCAGATCAATAAGCCCGGCAGCACCTTTCCCGGAATAGACCGGATCGAGCAAAATACCTTCGTGACGCGCAAACAGGGTTAATGCCTCCAGCATAGCCTCTGTTGGTTGCCCGTAACCGTCGCCCACATAATCGCTGTTCGCTACTACCGCCTCGCGCGGTAACTCACCGCTAACCCCCAGCAATCCACGTGTGCGTGAAGCCAGTTGCCAGACATTCTCTTCCTGCTTTGCCTTTGGCGCACGCACGCTAATGCCCAGCACCGGCACGTGACTGTTACTGGCGGTGAAACCCGCGACCAACCCGGCTTGCGTGCCGGTACTGCCCGTCGCGTGCACCACGAGATCGATTCGCAAACGTAGTTGCGATGACTGGAATAGCAACTCCTCGGCGCAGGCGACATAACCCAGCGCACCGGTGGCGTTTGAACCGCCTCCGGGAATAACATACGGATTATGCCCCTGTTCACGTAGCTGTGCGGCTAACTCTTCCATTGCTTGCTGCATATCGGTGCCGCCAGGCAGGTGCGCAACAATTTCGCCACCCAACAGTTCGTCAAGTAACACATTGCCGGAACGTTGATAATCGTCACCAAAGTCGCTAACGCGTTTTTCCAGCAGCACTTTTGTCGGCAAACCCAGTTTCGCCGCGCCGGCAATAGTCTGGCGCACATGGTTAGATTGCGTCGCCCCTTGGGTGATAATCACATCGGCTTTTTTCACCAGCGCATCCGCCAGTAAAAATTCCAGTTTGCGGGTTTTATTTCCCCCGCTGGCAAGACCGGTGGCGTCGTCACGCTTAATCCATAATTTAGGGCCGCCTAATAACGCCGTTAAATTTTCCAGCGGTTCTAATGGTGTGGGGAAATGACCTAATGACAGGCGGGGAAAACGGGCCAGATGCATAAACGCTCCTTGCAAAGACGGACATACCCAAAGCGAAGAGGCCCCAGGTTGTTTCAGATAAATAAGAGTTGGTTATTCACTATAACGATCCGCGCGAAGCTGTTAATGACAAATAAATGATAAGGATTTGCGAAAATAAGAAAAGGCGCAGGAGTTTACCCTCTCCCTGAAAGGGAGAGGGTGCAGGTTGAAGCAAAATTTATTGCTGAATATAGCTCTTTATCAATTCTCTTTCTTTTTCGCCGCGCGTTTTGCTTTCGTCGCTGCGGCTATTTTTTGCGTTTTCGCCGACGGCTTTTTGGCTTTTTTGGCGTTACCTTTTTCACCACGGAACGCGCTGTCAGGCTCAAAATTTGCTTTTTTACCTAACTGCCGACGCGGCGGCTTTTTAGCCGCATTCTTTTTACCCGCAGCGCCTTTTTTCGCTTTCTCGCGCTCGGTTTTGCCCACATTGCGCGGTGCGCGCTCGCTGGAGATCAGTGAGAAGTCGATCTTACGCTCATCCATATTGACCGCTTCGACACGGACCTGCACGCGATCGCCCAGGCGGTAAGTTTGCCCACCGGATTCACCAATCAGACGCTGACCGACCTGGTCGAAGCGGTAATAGTCATTATCCAGCGATGAAACATGCACCAGACCATCAATAAACAGCTCATCAAGACGCACAAAGAAGCCAAATGCGGTAACGCTGGCAATCACGCCGGGGAAGATGCTGCCCACATGGTCCTGCATAAAGTCGCATTTCAGCCAGTCCGCTACTTCACGGGTCGCTTCATCTGCGCGGCGCTCGGTCATTGAGCAGTGCTGACCAAGCTGCAACACCTCTTCCATGCTGTAGTGCCAGCCACCGGTTTCAGTGCTGTTGCCTTTCAGGCCTTCGCCTTTCGCCAGCAGGTACTTGATCGCGCGATGCAGCGACAGATCCGGGTAACGACGGATCGGCGAAGTAAAGTGAGCATAAGATTGCAGCGCCAGCCCAAAGTGTCCGCGATTTTCCGGATCGTAGATTGCCTGTTTCATGGAACGCAGCAACATCGTTTGCAGCATCTCATGATCCGGGCGATCAGCGATGGATTCCAGCAGTTCAGCATAATCGCGCGGCTCCGGCTTATTGCCGCCCGGTAGCTCAAGACCCAACTCGGAAAGTACAGAGCGGAAGGCTGTAATCGCCTCAGTAGTTGGCTTATCGTGAATACGGAACAGCGCCGGTTCGTCCGCTTTTTCTACAAAACGCGCGGCCGAGATATTGGCGAGGATCATGCACTCTTCAATCAATTTGTGTGCATCGTTACGCTGAGTTTGCTCAATACGTTCAATGCGGCGTTCCGCATTGAAGATAAATTTCGCCTCTTCACTCTCAAACGAGATACCGCCACGCTCAGCGCGAGCCTGTTCCAGCACTTTGTAGAGGTTATGCAGCTCTTCAATATGTTCCACCAGCGGCGCGTACTGCTCACGCAGTTCCTGGTCGCCCTGCAGCATATGCCACACCTTGGTATAGGTCAGACGGGCGTGGGAGCTCATTACCGCTTCATAGAATTTATAGCCTGTTAAACGCCCTTTCGACGAGATGGTCATTTCGCAGACCATGCACAGACGATCAACCTGAGGATTCAGGGAACATAAGCCGTTAGAGAGTACTTCCGGCAGCATGGGGACAACCTGCGACGGGAAATAGACCGAGGTTCCCCGGCTGCGGGCTTCGTCATCAAGCGGCGTACCGTGTCGCACGTAGTAGCTGACATCGGCAATGGCTACCCATAAGCGCCAGCCGCCACCGCGCTTCTTCTCACAGTAAACAGCGTCATCAAAGTCACGTGCATCTTCGCCATCGATAGTCACCAGCGGCAGGTTGCGTAAATCCACGCGCCCGGCTTTTGCCTCTTCCGGTACCTCTTCTTTTAACCCGGAAATCTGTTTCTCAACTGCTGGCGGCCACTGGTAAGGAATTTCATGGGTACGCAGGGCCATATCCACCGCCATGCCTGTCCCCATATTGTCGCCGAGCACTTCCACAACCTTACCAACCGCTTTGGTGCGGCGGGTCGGGCGCTGAGTTAGCTCAACCACCACCACATATCCCATGCGGGCGCCCATAATCTCTTCAGGCGGGATCAGGATATCAAAGCTCAGACGGCTGTCGTCCGGCACCACAAAACCTACGCCCGCTTCGGTAAAATAGCGACCTACAATCTGGCTGGTTTTCGGCACCAGAACACGCACGATACGCGCTTCCCGACGACCTTTACGATCGGCACCCAGCGGCTGTGCCAGCACCTGATCGCCGTGGATACAGGTTTTCATCTGTTCACTGGAGAGATAGAGGTCATCTTTGCGTCCCTCTACACGCAGGAAACCGTAGCCATCGCGATGGCCGATAACGACACCTTTCAGCAGGTCCAGTCGTTCCGGTAGCGCGTAGCACTGACGGCGCGTAAAGACCAGTTGCCCGTCACGCTCCATGGCGCGCAGACGGCGGCGCAGAGCTTCTTGCTGCTCTTCGCCTTCAATATTCATTTCGGCAGCCAACTCGTCCCGACTGGCGGGCTTTTCGCGCTTAGCTAATAGATCGAGGATAAACTCGCGGCTGGGAATGGGATTTTCGTATTTTTCAGCTTCACGTTCGAGGAAAGGATCTTGTGACATTGCGGGTCCTCCTGGTCAACACAGGTGAAAATTAGCCTTCTTCCACCAACAATAATTTATAAAGGGGTTGATTATCTTCAACCAAATCAGCAAGTGTATAGTTATCCAGCTCCTTGAGAAAACTTTGCACAGCTTTAGAAAGGGCGATTTTCAGGCGGCAAGCGCTGGTGATATGGCAAAATTCGCTACTGCAGTTCACAAGTGACAATGGCTCCAGTGCGCGGACAACATCACCAACGCAGATTTCATGCGCGGGTTTACCCAAGCGAATCCCCCCATTTTTTCCCCTGACGGCCGTGACGTACCCTTCACGACTAAGTTGATTGATTATTTTGACCATATGATTACGAGAAACACCGTAAGTATCGGTGACTTCTGTAATGCTGGTCATTTTTCCTGACGGAAGCGACGCCATAAAGATCAGGGCGCGTAATCCGTAGTCGGTAAAGCTTGTTAACTGCACATCAACCTCAGAAACAGGGAAAGGATGGAGAGTTACAGGTATTGATTACATTGATGATAAACCAGCCACTCATGATGCCGCTAATTTATTTGGACAGAAAGGAGAAAATATCGAGGAAAAGGGCGCGATAAACGCGCCCCGGTAGTACATCATGCGTCGAACGGGTCACGCAGGATCATGGTTTCCGTGCGATCCGGACCGGTAGAGATAATATCAACCGGGATACCGGTAAGTTCTTCAATACGTTTGATGTAATTCAACGCCGCCTGCGGCAGGCCGCTGCGGTCTTTTACACCAAAGGTCGATTCAGACCAGCCTGGCATGGTTTCATAAATCGGCTCGATACCTTCCCAGTTATCTGCCGCCAGCGGCGTGGTTGTCACTTCGCGGCCATCCGGCATACGATAAGCCACGCAGATTTTCACCTCTTTCAAACCATCCAGCACGTCGAGCTTAGTCAGACAGAAGCCAGAGAGAGAGTTGATCTGTACCGCACGACGCACGGCAACCGCGTCCAGCCAACCGGTACGGCGACGACGGCCAGTCGTTGCGCCATATTCATTACCCTGCTTGCACAGGAACTCGCCGATATCATCGAACAGTTCAGTAGGGAATGGGCCAGCGCCAACGCGAGTGGAGTACGCTTTGATAATACCCAGTACATAATCAACGTAACGCGGGCCAAGGCCAGAACCGGTCGCCACGCCGCCAGCGGTGGTGTTGGACGAGGTTACATACGGATAAGTACCGTGGTCGATATCCAGCAGCGTACCCTGCGCCCCTTCAAACATCACGAAGTCGCCGCGTTTACGCGCCTGATCCAGCAGATCGGAAACATCAACAACCATTGCGGTGAGGATATCAGCAATAGCCATTACATCATCCAGCACTTTCTGGTAGTCAACCGCTTCTGTTTTGTAGAAGTTCACCAACTGGAAGTTATGGTACGCCATCACTTCTTTCAGCTTGTCAGCAAATGTGGCTTTATCGAACAGATCGCCAACGCGCAGACCACGACGGGCTACTTTATCTTCATATGCCGGACCGATGCCGCGACCAGTTGTACCGATGGCCTTCGCACCGCGCGCTTTTTCACGAGCGACATCCAGCGCCACATGATAATCAAGGATCAGCGGGCAAGCTTCAGAGAGCAGCAGACGTTCACGAACAGGGATACCACGGTCTTCCAGTTCTTTCATCTCTTTCATCAGCGCAGCCGGAGAGAGCACGACACCGTTGCCGATGATGCTGGTCACGTTTTCACGCAGAATACCTGATGGAATAAGATGGAGGACGGTTTTTTCACCGTTGATTACGAGAGTATGGCCTGCGTTGTGCCCGCCCTGGTAGCGCACAACATATTTAGCCCTTTCAGTCAGAAGATCGACAATCTTCCCTTTACCTTCGTCACCCCATTGGGTGCCCAGTACGACGACGTTGTTACCCATTTTTCAAAATCACCGTTTGCTTAAAAATGGATTCTACCACCGCTTTTTTCCAGAATCAGCACTTTTTCCCGGCAAAATTGACCTAAGATCACCACGTTTCCCTCAGCCAATCGTTTTCCTCAACATGTAGTAGATAACAATGCCTGCAACCACAAGTCCCCCGCCAAATCGGCGTAATAAATGATCCGGCAACAGGCTCAACGAGGCGATCATGCGCCGCCAGGCTCGAGGGTAAAGCATTGGGCCAAGCCCTTCCAGTACCAGCACTAGCGCTACCGCCAGCCAGATTGTTGAATTCATTGCCAATCCTGATAAAAAGAAAACCACCGCCTTTTTCCTGGCGGTGGTTTGGTCTATGTAAAACCGCTGACGCTCGCTTAGCGCGTTGCGGAGGTCGGCGTCTTCATATAACGGAAGAAGTCGCTGTCCGGGCTGAGCACCATGACATCCTGGTTGCTCTGGAAGCTGCTTTCATAGGCGCGCAGGCTACGGATAAAGGCATAGAAGTCCGGATCCTGGCTAAAGGCATCGGCAAACAACTTCGCCGCTTCTGCATCACCTTCACCACGCAGGATACGCCCCTGACGCTCAGATTCCGCCAGCGTCTTAGTCACTTCGTAATCCGCTGCGGCGCGCAGTTTTTCTGCTTCTTCCTGGCCTTGTGAACGATGGCGACGTGCAACCGCTTCACGCTCAGCACGCATACGGTTATAAATCGCTTCCGACACTTCGGCAGGCAGGTTGATCTGCTTAATACGCACATCCACCACTTCGATACCCAACGCAGCCATACTGTTCGGGTTGATGACCGGCACTTTACCGTTTGTCTCTTCCGTCACACGCTCGGCAGCTTTGGCAATAGCGTCATCTGCCGCTGGCGTTGTCACTTCATCTTCCGTACCCGCAGAACCAGAGTTCAGCGCATCGCGGACTTCAAGAGTCAGACGACCACGAGAATCAGTAACAATATCTTTGACATCCAGACGACCGATTTCTGAACGCAGACGGTCAGAGAACTTACGTTTCAGCAGGACTTCTGCCTGAGAAACATCACCACCGCCTGTCGCCAGGTAGTAGCGGCTGAAGTCGCTGATACGCCACTTAATATAGGAGTCGACGATCAGGTCTTTCTTCTCTTTTGTCACAAAACGATCGGCCTGGTTATCCATGGTCTGGATACGGGCATCAAGCATTTTTACTGATTCAATAAATGGCAGTTTGAAATGCAGACCTGGCTCAAATACCAGCGGTTTATTTTCATCGTCACGCAAAACTTTGCCAAAGCGCAGAGAGATGCCGCGCTCGCCCTCTTTCACCACGAAAATAGAGGTGTAGAGCACTACCAGCACGATGATGATGATCGCGATAACTGACTTACGCATCGTTATTCCCCCTGACGCTGGTAGTCGTTACGCTGCGCATTAACGCGGCGTTGGTCCATAATATCCCCGGCGGATGTCGCGGGCGCATTGTTCGCGCTGCTGTCAGAGTTAGACGCAGGCGGCAGGCGCAACAAGTTATTCGCGCCACTGCTGTCACTCTTTGCCGCTGGCGCGTTGCCGCCCTTGAGCATCTGATCGAGCGGCAGAACCATCAGGTTGCCACCTTTATCATTAACCAGCACTTTGCGGGTATGGCTCAGCACTTTCTCCATTGTTTCGATATAGAGACGTTCACGGGTAATTTCCGGTGCTGCTTTATATTCCGGCAGCAGCTTCGCGAAGCGAGCCACTTCACCCTGTGCTTCAAGGATGGTCTGTGTTTTGTAAGCGCGCGCCTCTTCAAGGATACGCTGCGCCTGACCGTTTGCACGCGGCTGCACTTCGTTGGTATAGGCCTCGGCTTCACGAATGTACTGCTGCTCGTTTTCACGGGCGGCGATGGCATCGTCAAACGCGGCTTTAACCTCTTCCGGCGGGCGAGCGGCCTGGAAGTTAACGTCCAGCAGTGTGATCCCCATATTGTAAGGGCGAATCGTCTCTTCCAGCTCGCGCTGGGTATCGCTACGAATCACGGTACGGCCTTCGGTCAGGATGCGGTCCATGGTGTATTTACCGATAACACCACGCAGGGCGCTATCTGTCGCCTGGCGCAGACTGTCGTCGGCGCTGGTCACGCTAAACAGGTAACGTTCCGGATCGGTAACGCGGTACTGCACGTTCATTTCAACGCGTACGACGTTTTCATCTGAAGTAAGCATCACGCCAGAAGCCGCCAGTTCACGCACGGATTCAACGTTTACCGCCGTCACGTTATCAATAAAGGTCGGTTTCCAGTTGAGGCCCGGCTCCACCAGATGGCTGAACTTTCCGAAGCGCGTTACCACGCCACGTTCCGCTTCTTTAATAGTGTAGAACCCGGTCGCAGCCCAGATGATGACCGCCACAGCGGCAACAATACCCACAACGCGGCCGCCAATTTGACCACGCGGTCCAGAAGGGCCAGTAGCACCACCGCCCGTTCCTTTACCTCCGCCCAGACCACCAAGCTTTTTGCTCAGTTTGCGAAAGATATCATCCAGATCCGGTGGCCCCTGTTCACGGCCGCCTTTGTTTCCATTTCCCTCAGAGTTGCCGCCTGGTTTGCTGCTTCCCCACGGGTCGCGGTCTTGTCCGTTATTACCGGGCTGATTCCACGCCATGTATGTACTCCATATATAATTTCGGTGTTATACCCCAAAGGGAAAAAACCCTCAGGCAAATGCGCATCAGACGACGTAATCTTCGAGTGACGGCTCTTGTTTGCAGAGTCGACGCCAGTCCACAATCGGCATACGTACCTGTATGCCTACGCTGCCATCATCTTCCATCCACTCTTTTTCTATTGCCTGAAGCTGATAAAACCGGCTTCTCAGTCGCCCCTCCTGCGGAGGTAAACGCAGCGTGTGCTGCGCTACTTCACCAGCAAGGCGCTCCGTCAAAGCCTGGAATAATAGCGATACGCCAACCCCGGTCTGAGCTGATAACCAGACCCGAGTCGGTTTGTTCTCTTCGTCTCTATCAATACGCGGTTCAAAATCCTCCAGCATATCGATCTTGTTCATCACCAGTAGCGTAGGGATCTCATCGGCTTCAATCTCTGCAAGCACAGTATTCACTGCATCGATGTTTTCCTGCACGCGTACATCTGCGGCATCAATGACATGCAGCAGCAGCGTCGCCTGACGCGTCTCCTGCAGTGTCGCTTTAAACGCAGCCACTAAATCATGCGGCAGATGGCGAATAAACCCTACGGTATCCGCCAGTACTGTTTCGCCTACGTCCACGACATCAATCCGGCGCAGCGTCGGATCGAGCGTTGCAAACAACTGGTCTGCGGCATAGACCTGCGCTTCGGTTATCTGGTTAAAGAGCGTGGATTTCCCGGCGTTGGTATAACCCACCAGCGAAACCGTTGGGATATCGGCCTTGGTACGCGAACGACGCCCTTGTTCACGCTGCTTTTCAACCTTTTCCAGGCGCGAAAGAATCTGGGTAATGCGATTGCGCAATAAACGACGGTCGGTTTCGAGCTGGGTTTCACCCGGACCGCGCAAACCAATCCCGCCCTTTTGACGCTCAAGGTGGGTCCAGCCACGTACCAGACGCGTTGCCAGATGGCGCAACTGCGCCAGCTCGACTTGCAGCTTCCCTTCGTGCGTACGTGCACGCTGGGCAAAAATATCCAAAATCAGACCAGTGCGATCGATAACTCGACATTCGCACAGTCTCTCCAGGTTACGCTCCTGCGCTGGCGTCAGCGCATGATCAAAGAGCACGACTGAAGCACCCGTGGCTTTTACGGCATCTGCAATCTCGACTGCTTTACCTTCACCTACGAAATACTTGGGGTGCGGTGCTTTACGGCTACCGGTAATCACCTGCATTGCTTCGACACCGGCGGAAGAGACCAGAGATTCAAACTCCTGGAGATCTTCCATATCTTTGTCTTGCGAAAAATAGATGTGTACCAGCACCGCCTGCTCACCGGCATCATAACGGTCAAACAAGCGTAAACCCTCAAAAAAAGTCAGCGGGGAACCCTAGTATTCCGGCTCCCCGATGTATTTAAACAGCGATTAACCTTATTCGGCTTCTTCGCTGTCCTGCGGTGCAGTACCCTGCGCGCCGCTACCGTGATGGTAGTTACTGTTGGTGCTGCCGCCGGCATTGTTGCTGTGATGAGAAACCGGACGTGACGGAACCACAGTAGAAATAGCGTGCTTGTAGACCATCTGACTGACCGTGTTCTTCAACAGAATCACAAACTGGTCAAAAGACTCAATCTGACCTTGCAGCTTAATACCATTCACCAAATAAATTGAAACTGGAACACGTTCCCGACGCAGTGCGTTCAGGAACGGATCTTGTAAAGATTGCCCCTTAGCCATTCTATCTTTTCCTTATATGCTTGTTTTGTACTTAGAACCCGAAGGTTCTGAAAACTGCGTAAAAATTCGCGCTCGATACGACTTAATTGTACACGTTCAGCCCGCGTTAGTGCTAACAACCTGTAAGACGTCACGGTATGACTTTTCTGGATTTTCACTTTCTAACCAGTGAACACCTTCCCAGCCCCGCAACCAGGTCATCTGCCGTTTAGCAAGCTGCCTTGTGGCGCAAATACCTCGATAAACCATTTCATCGTATTGAATTTCACCTTCCAGATACGACCACATCTGGCGGTATCCAACACAACGAATGGAAGGCATGTCCGTATGCAAATCACCGCGAGCAAAAAGCGCCCGCACTTCTGCTTCAAAACCTGAAGCCAACATCTGGTGAAAACGCTGCTCAATTCTTTGATGGAGCAGTTCACGGCTCGCCGGGGCGATGGCGAACTGTTGCACCTTATAAGGCAGAGCGTCTCCTGACGTTTGCGTCAGATCTGTTAAAGTTTTACCCGAAATGAAAAAAACTTCCAGTGCCCGGGAAAGCCTTTGCGGATCATTTGGATGAATCCTTGTCGCAGCAACCGGGTCAATCTCCCTTAATTGTTGATGCAACGCTTCCCATCCACGCTCTGCTGCTTGTTTTTCAATTTCCGCTCTGACCTGAGGATCCGCGGAAGGCAAAGGCGATAGCCCCTCCAACAGCGCCTTAAAGTAGAGCATCGTACCGCCGACCAGCAACGGGATACGCCCCGCGTCGGTTATCTCTTTCATTGCTGCCAGAGCATCACGACGAAAATCGGCGGCGGAATAAGCCTGTGCCGGGTCGAGGATATTAAGTAACCGATGCGGTGCAGCCGCGAGCTCCTCCGCAGTCGGTTTAGCGGTACCAATATCCATGCCCCGATAAATAAGGGCAGAATCAACACTTATCAACTCAACTGGCAAAACTTTACGTAGCGCAATCGCCAGAGCCGTTTTGCCCGAGGCGGTTGGCCCCATCAAAAAAATAGCCTTCGGCAGGCCAGCCGTACTCATATTACTCATCATTCAGGGCGTTCATCGCCGTTTGTAGGTCTACAGGTTGTAATAAACCACCCGGCGGATTTCTTAGCAGATGCGGACAGAGCCGCTCAACGTCGGCAAGCAAAGTAATCACCTGTGCCACGCTCCAGTGTGCATGTTCACTCGTTAGCTGGCGCGCCAGCCACTGGGCAATATTGACCGCATCAATAGTTGTCTGCTGCGCGAGGTAGCCTATCAGTTCAGGAATCAAGTTTTGTAAATTTTGTTGGCGCAAGGGTAAAGGCACTGCCCGCAGCGTGATGTGCTGGCCATCAGGGACAAACTCGATGCCCATTTGCGCCAGTACCGGCTGCGCGCGTTTCAGCACATTCCCTTCTTCTGCGGTAATTTTTAAACGCACAGGGATCAGCAGTGGTTGGCCGCAAGGGGCATTATTTGGCGAAAGCTGAGCAAGACGCAGCCAGCGTTCAGCCACTGGTAGCGCCAGCAAAACGAGTTTACCTTCACGCTCAAGCAGCGCGTAATGCGGCGCAATAATCGTTAATACGCGGCCAAAACTCTGGCTATGGCCGTCAAGGGCTGGCGCTGTGGTTTGTGGCGTTTCGCTCTTACGCTCATTGGCCGGAGTATCCAGCAACTGGCGATAGAGCGCCCCTTGCTGTTTTTGATAACCTGGCTGGGCATGTGGCCAGGAGGCCCCAGCCGAACTACCTGAACTACGCGGTGCTGTATCAGGCGCAGTCGAATAGCGTGGTGCTTCTGGTTCGCGCGCCACTGTAGGTTGAGCAAACTGATTGCGCCCCGCCGCGACACGGTTTTCCGGCAGCGCTCGCGGAGCAGGCTCTTCTTCCAATGGCAACGGGGTATCAAGGCTCTGTTGCAGTACGCTCAGTACCCCCTGGTAGATAAAATCATGCACCAGCCGGGACTGATGGAAACGCACTTCGTGTTTCGCCGGATGCACATTGACATCTACCTGATGCGGGTCGATCTCCAGATAAAGCACGAAGGCAGGTTGTTGATCCGCCCCCAACTTATCTTCGCAAGCCTGGCGAATAGCATGATTAATCAGCCGATCGCGCATCATGCGACCATTGACATAACAATACTGGATTTCGGCCAATGCGTTGGTGGTATTTTTCGGATCGGCGACCCAGCCACGTAGCGCTAAGTCACCATGTTGCCACTCAATTTCCAGCGCCTGTTCAAGAAATGGCGTACCGCAGATCGCGGCGAGACGGCGCTCTTTCTCCCCACCGGCAGCCACTGCGCGGTACTGACGGACCATTTTGCCGTTATGGTTGAGATTAATCGTGACATCGAAACGCGCCAGCGCGATGCGACGGATCACTTCATCAATATGACCAAACTCGGTCTTTTCAGTGCGCATAAATTTACGGCGTGCCGGAGTGTTATAAAAGAGATCAAGCACTTCCAGTGTGGTGCCAACCGGGTGAGCTGCGGGTTTGACCGTCACTTCCATATCGCGGCCTTCGGCGTAAGCCTGCCAGGCCTCTTGCTGTTCAGCCGTGCGGGAGGTAAGCGTTAAGCGGGAAACCGAGCTGATACTGGCTAACGCTTCACCGCGAAAACCGAGGCTGATTATTGCCTCCAGGTCATCGAGCGTCGCGATCTTACTGGTCGCGTGCCGCGCCAGCGCCAGTGCCAGCTCCTCTTTCTTGATACCGTTGCCGTTATCGCGAATACGAATGAGTTTTGCACCACCGCGCTCAATATCAATATCAATACGCGTTGCGCCAGCATCAAGGCTATTCTCTACCAGCTCTTTTACTACCGACGCAGGGCGTTCCACCACTTCGCCTGCGGCGATCTGGTTCGCAAGCTGTGGTGGTAGAATCTGTATCGGCATGATAATTCCCTTAAAAATTAGTTAACCAGCCCGCCGGCAGGTGCCGCTGCGCTGGCAGTCTGGCTACCGCCCCCCTGCGGGGCGGACTGAAGTGGGTGCGCAAGGAAGTAATTACGCAAGCCGCCATAGATAGCCTGGGCGATCTGCTGCTGATACTCATCGCTCGCTAATAACCGTTCTTCGCTGGTATTACTAATAAAACCGGTCTCGACTAACACCGAGGGGATATCCGGCGAGCGCAGCACACCCAGGCTGGCGTGTTCCGGGCTACGTTTATGCAGCGATCCAATGCGCTGAAGTTGGCTTAGCATATTGGTTGCAACATCATAACCTACACGCTGGGAATGACCGAATTGTAAATCAAGCACTGCCTGGCTCAGGTAGCGATCAGCCTGGCTATTAGCCAATACATCTCCCGCCCCGCCCAGCAGTTCGGACTGTTTCTCATGTTGCTCGAGCCAGCTCGCCATCTCGCTATTGGCGCGGCGGTTCGACAACACCCATACCGAAGCTCCGGTAGCATCACGATTAGGTGCTGCGTCGGCATGAATCGATACCAGGAAGTTGGCGTTCTGCTTACGCGCAACATCGGAGCGACCCATCACCGAAATAAAATAGTCACCGTCACGGGTCAACACAGGTTTAAACAGCGGATCATTATTCAGCAATGCACGCAACTTACGGGCAATGGAGATCGTAACGTTCTTCTCCCGTGTGCCGCCCGGACCAATAGCGCCGGGGTCCTGGCCGCCATGCCCGGCATCGATTGCAATCACAATCTTATTACCGGAGGCAGCGCGTGACTGCGCCGCCGGGCGAGTTACCGTATTGTTGTTGGTCACACTGGTAATACGGTCGTTATCCGGTTTGAAAGGGTTGCGAGCAGGTTGTGACGGGCGCGACACAACGGCGGGTGTTTGCGGTGCAACACGTTTCGCTACCGCTTTTGGCGGTGGCGGCGGCACATCAGCATCAATGGTAAACACCACCGTATAACCCGCGCCGCTTTTTTGCTTCACCGCACGAGTTTTGCCGTTTTGCGTGAGATCCACCACCAGGCGAATCGACTGATTATCCTGGGCAGTGCCAGCCCGAATGCTTTTTACCAGGTTATTACCGCTAAACTGCAACGGGAGCCCCTGGATGATACCGGTCTGTTTGATATCCAGCGCTACGCTGCGTTTACCCTGTGGCGTAAAAGCATAGTCAGGATCGCCCATAAAACTGAAAGTAATACGGGCCTGGCTATCGCCATTGGAGACCTGAATATCCGCTAAGCTTGCCGCTCCGACCTGCGTACAGAGCAGGACAAGCGCCGCTGCTAACCAACTTTTTACGCGATAGAACATCCCGCCACCTTTCTAATTAACCGGCCATACGCGCCAGTAACGCTTCGCCAGATGAAGACACTGCACAGATACGCGCTTCACGCCCCTGCGCCTGGTAATCTAAATGAATTTCGACATCCGGGTCAGGCAGAACACCTGCGCCTTGTTGCGGCCACTCAACCAGGCAAATCGCATCATTAGCGAAATAGTCGCGGATGCCCATAAACTCCAGCTCCTCGGGATCCGCAAGCCGATACAAGTCGAAGTGATACACCATAAGTTTGTCGAGAGTGTAAGGTTCAACCAGTGTATAGGTCGGGCTTTTAACATTGCCGTTATGGCCTAAAGCCTGTAAAAACCCCCGGCTAAAGGTGGTCTTGCCTGCTCCCAGATCGCCATACAGGTAGATGACCGTCGAACCTATGCAGGCCTGCGCCACGCGTTGGCCAAAATCCAGCGTTGATTGCTCATCTGGTAGTGGGATAGTTCTATTAATCATTTTTAATATCAATTACATCCGGGTTAACAACACGCCAGAGCGTGGTAAAAAGATCGCAGGCCAACATACCGCGTGTACCATTTTGCGATGCCAGAATATCCGCCGCAGTGCCATGGGCCGTACAACCCGCACAGGCTGCATCATACAAACTCATTTTCTGCGCCAGCAACGCGCCGATAATACCTGATAGCACGTCGCCCATTCCCCCGCTCGCCATGCCGGCATTACCGACATCAATAATTCCCGTTTCCCCTGCAGCGTTAGCGACCACCGTGCCTGCGCCTTTTAGCACCACCACACCGGCATAACGTTGTACCAGACGCTGAGCGGCATGTAAGCGATCACTTTCAATTTCTGCCACGCTGCAATTAAGCAAGCGAGCGGCCTCGCCGGGATGCGGCGTCAATACGCGATTGTGACGTTTATCGGGATTGATTGCCAGAAGGTTCAACGCATCAGCATCCCAGAGCATTGGCTTACGGAAATTTTCCACCTTTTGCAGCGCTTTTTTACCCCACTCCTGCTGCCCAAGCCCCGGGCCAATCACCACCACATCGGCCCATTCCAGACTATTTTCAAGTGATGTCGCGGTTAATTCATACACCATAAGTTCAGGGCGAGCGGTAATCAGCGGCGCGATATTCTCACTGCGCGTCAACACCCGCACCAGCCCGGCCCCCGCGCGCAGCGCAGCTTCTCCGGTCATGCGGATAGCCCCAGCCGTGCCATGATCGCCACCGATAATAACCAGGCGACCATGATCGCCTTTGTTCGAAGTTGGACGGCGCGGCGTGAACCACTGACTCAGTTGGCTGGCATCGATGCGAGAAACAGGCGCCTCCTGCCCGCTAAGCCAGCTTTCCAGCCCGAGGGCATGATGGTGTACCTGTCCGGTAACATCACGGGCTTTCCCCGTAAAGAGCCCCGGTTTGAGCGCAATAAAAGTGACCGTATGCATGGCCTGAATCACGGCTCCGGGCGTAGCGCCAGTTTGCGCGATTAACCCCGAGGGAATATCCAGCGCCAGTATCGGCGCAGGGTGCGCATTGGCATGTTCAATCAGTGCCGCCACATTTTCTCGCGGCGCGCGCTCAAGCCCGGTGCCGAGCAAGCCATCGATGATTAAATCAATCTGTTCTGGCCAAACCACATCGGCAGCATGAATCACGCCCCCGGCGTTCAGCCAGCCGTCGCGCGCGCAGGCAGCCTCTTCTGGTAGCGGTTTATCGCTTTCCAGCGCCAGCAAGGTAACGTCAATCCCTGCGGCGGCTGCCAGACGGGCAACCACATAGCCATCACCGCCATTATTGCCGTGCCCGCAGAGGATCAGCCAATTCTGCGCTGTGGGAAACGCTTCACGCGCAACGTTAAACGCCGCTTCTCCCGCACGCAGCATTAGCTCATAAAGTGTGATGCCAAGGCTATCCGCTGCCTCCTGCTCAATGCGTTTCAGGTCATAAGCAGGCCAGATGGAGTGTGGTATACTTGCAGCGATTTTCTTCATTGTATGGTCCGTCATGTCACAGCCCCTCGATCTCAAACAGTTAGCGCAACAAATCAAACAGTGGGGCACTGAACTTGGATTTCAGCAGGTCGGTATCGCTGATACCGATCTTACGGCCAGCGAGCCACAACTGCAGGCGTGGCTGGATAAACAGTATCACGGAGAGATGGAGTGGATGGCGCGTCACGGTATGATGCGCGCCCGTCCTCATGAGCTTCTCCCCGGCACTCTGCGTGTAATCAGCGTACGTATGAACTACTTACCCGCCCAGGCCGCCTTTGCCAGCACATTAAAAGACCCAACGCTCGGCTATGTCAGCCGCTACGCATTAGGGCGCGATTATCATAAATTGTTGCGTAACCGGCTTAAAAAGCTGGGCGAACTGATCCAACAACAGTGTGCCTCGCTGAATTTTAGACCTTTTGTCGATTCTGCGCCCATTCTTGAGCGGCCTTTGGCAGAAAAAGCCGGGCTTGGCTGGACAGGTAAGCACTCACTCATCCTCAGCCGCGACGCCGGATCGTTCTTTTTTCTCGGCGAACTATTAATCGACCTCCCGCTGCCCATCGACCAGCCCGTCGAAGAGGGCTGCGGGCGCTGCGTGGCCTGCATGACCATTTGCCCTACCGGGGCGATAGTGGAACCCTACACAGTGGATGCGCGACGTTGCATCTCCTATCTCACTATTGAGCTGGAAGGGGCTATTCCGGAAGAATTTCGACCACTCATTGGCAACCGCATCTATGGCTGCGACGATTGTCAGTTGATCTGTCCGTGGAACCGTTTCTCACAACTTACGCAAGAAGAAGATTTCAGTCCGCGGAAAGCGCTGCACGCACCGGCGCTGATTGAGTTGTTTGGCTGGAGTGAAGCGTATTTTCTGAAGGTCACAGAGGGATCGGCCATCCGTCGTATCGGCCATCTTCGCTGGTTGCGAAATATTGCCGTCGCCCTGGGGAATGCACCATGGGACGAAGCCAATATTCAGACGCTGAAGCAACGACTGGGTGAGTACCCACTTCTTGATGAACATATACACTGGGCGATTGCGCAGCAGATTGACAAGCGAAACGCTTGTGTTGTGGAGGTGCAGAGCACACAAAAACAGCGCCTGGTCAGAGTGGTAGAGAAAGGTCTGCCACGCGACGCCTGAACCTTCCACAGGCTGTGAATAAAATAAAAAAGCCATTGCAATTCAATGTTCACAAATTCGTCAAGCGATCAAAGTAACAGTTTGAAATATTATTTTTTATTTATTTTTCAATAATTTGAAAGATAAACATTCAAAAGTTAAAGTAATATTCATGTTGCGAATGAAAGTCGAGCTTGTGGATAACTCTGTTCATAAGAGTTTGGCAAGCGTCATAAGGAAGCTCCACTACGAAGTAATTCGCTGTGGATAATATTGAGAGGTGAAGATTTGGAGCGGGAAACGAGACTCGAACTCGCGACCCCGACCTTGGCAAGGTCGTGCTCTACCAACTGAGCTATTCCCGCATATCTATCTGGATTCAGCCTTGATGCCAAAATCCGTCAATTTGGATGGTGCTTTTCAAATTTGGAGCGGGAAACGAGACTCGAACTCGCGACCCCGACCTTGGCAAGGTCGTGCTCTACCAACTGAGCTATTCCCGCGTATTTATCTGAATTTAGCGTCAATGCTAAAACCAGTAAATTTGGATGGTGCTTTTCAAATTTTGGAGCGGGAAACGAGACTCGAACTCGCGACCCCGACCTTGGCAAGGTCGTGCTCTACCAACTGAGCTATTCCCGCTTAATCAACGAATTTCCAACAAGTTAACTACTTATTAACCCAGGGATTTCGTGATGCCGTGCTACACATTTCTGTGTCGTCACGGGAGGCGCATTATACGAGAAATCGCTTTTGCTGCAAGCCCCCGAAAGCATTTTTTCGCATTTTTTATTTAAGTGTCGATTTATTCGACAAAGCGCACATTTTTCCAGCAAAACGCTGCTACTGCTGGCCTGCAGGGGCAGAGAAAAATTTCCTGCCCTGCGTAACTGCGCTTTATAACTTAATAAAATGCTCGCGATAGTAAGCCAACTCCGCCACAGATTCGCGAATGTCATCCAGAGCCTGATGAGTGTTTTTCTTACTCAGCCCATCCAACACTTCTGGCTTCCAGCGGCGCGCCAGCTCCTTGAGTGTACTGACATCCAGATAGCGGTAATGGAAATAGGCTTCCAGCTCTGGCATATATTTAAAGAGAAAACGGCGATCCTGACCAATACTATTCCCGCAGATGGGTGATTTTCCTGCAGGCACCCACTTTTGCAAAAATTCAATCGTCGCCAACTCCGCCGCACGGTCATCAAACTGACTGGCTTTTACCCGGTCAACCAGACCGCTACCGGTGTGAGTACGCACGTTCCACTCATCCATTAATGCCAGTTGCTCATCGGATTGATGTACAGCAATCACTGGGCCTTCGGCCAGAATATTGAGGTTGGCATCCGTCACCAGCGTTGCGATTTCAATAATGCGATCACGCTCGGGATCTAACCCCGTCATCTCAAGATCGATCCAAATGAGGTTGTTTTCATCTGCGCTCATGCTATTTTCCACCCTTCTTGCGTAACTATTTCAACTAAAATTGCGTGTATCATAGAGGTTTTACCCTCGGGAGCCAGTACGATTGAGTAAAAATAAACTCTCCAAAGGACAGCAGCGCCGTGTGAAAGCGAACCACCAGCGCCGACTGAAGACATCTGCGGAGAAAACCGACTACGATGACAACCTGTTCGGCGAGCCATCCGAAGGGGTGGTCATTAGCCGCTTTGGTATGCATGCCGACGTCGAGTCCGCTGATGGTAAAGTACATCGCTGCAATATCCGCCGCACCATCCGCTCGCTGGTGACAGGCGACCGTGTCGTCTGGCGACCGGGTAAAGAAGCAGCCGAAGGCGTCACGGTGAAAGGGATCGTGGAGGCGGTACATGATCGCACCTCCGTCCTGACACGCCCTGATTTTTACGATGGGGTGAAACCGATCGCCGCCAATATCGATCAGATCGTCATCGTTTCCGCGATCTTACCTGAGCTATCGCTGAATATTATCGATCGTTATCTGGTTGCCTGCGAAGCACTGCAAGTCGAACCGCTGCTGGTGCTGAATAAAATCGATCTGCTGGATGACGACGGCATGGCTTTCGTCAATGAACAGATGGATATCTACCGCGAAATTGGCTATCGCGTGTTAATGGTCTCCGGCCAGACGCAAGACGGCTTAACACCACTCGTCGAGGCGCTAACCGACCGTGTGAGCATCTTTGCCGGACAGTCCGGGGTGGGTAAATCGAGCCTGCTCAATGCCTTACTCGGTCTACATGAGGAACAAATCCTTACCAATGATGTCTCCGGTGTTTCCGGTTTAGGCCAGCACACCACCACTGCGGCGCGGCTTTATCACTTTCCCCATGGCGGCGATGTGATTGATTCTCCGGGCGTACGTGAGTTTGGCCTCTGGCATCTTGAGCCGGAACAAATCACCAACGGATTTGTCGAATTCCATGACTATATCGGTCAGTGTAAATATCGCGATTGCAAACATGACACCGATCCGGGTTGTGCCATTCGCGAGGCGGTAGAAAAGGGTGAAATTGCGGAAAGTCGTTTTGAAAATTATCACCGTATTCTTGAAAGCATGGCGCAGGTAAAAACGCGTAAAAGCTTTTCTGAAACCGATGACTGACAACTAAGCTAAGCGTCGTTAGAATCGTCCTCCTTTGATTAGGATCCGGCGCATTGGTGCCGGGTCAGGAACGAAAAACAATAGCCTGGAGGCTACCTTGTTAAATTCATTCAAACTTTCGCTTCAATACATTCTGCCAAAACTGTGGCTTACTCGCCTGGCTGGCTGGGGCGCGAGCAAGCGTGCAGGATGGTTAACTAAACTGGTTATCGATCTGTTCGTGAAATACTACAAGGTCGATATGAAAGAGGCGCAGAAGCCGGACACCGCCAGCTACCGCACCTTTAATGATTTCTTCGTACGCCCGCTGCGCGACGAGGTTCGCCCGCTCAATACCGACCCCAATGTGCTGGTAATGCCAGCCGATGGTGTGATAAGCCAGCTTGGGATTATCGAAAACGGTAAATTGTTGCAGGCTAAAGGCCATTCCTACAGCCTGGAAGCTCTGTTGGCAGGCAACTATCTGATGGCCGACCTGTTCCGCGACGGAAGCTTTGTCACCACTTATCTGTCACCTCGCGACTACCATCGTGTGCATATGCCCTGCAACGGTATTCTGCGCGAGATGATTTATGTGCCGGGGGATCTCTTCTCTGTTAACCATTTAACGGCACAGAATGTACCAAACCTGTTTGCGCGTAACGAACGTGTGATCTGTCTGTTCGATACCGAATTTGGCCCAATGGCACAAATTCTGGTGGGAGCGACCATAGTTGGCAGTATTGAAACAGTGTGGGCAGGCACGGTGACACCACCGCGTGAAGGGATCATTAAGCGCTGGACATGGCCAGAGGGCGAAAGCGAAGGTGCTGTTGCGTTGTTGAAAGGTCAGGAGATGGGTCGCTTCAAGCTCGGCTCTACCGTTATCAACCTGTTTGCACCGGGTAAAGTGAAGCTGGTTGAGCAATTACAAAGCCTGTCAGTAACCAAGATTGGTCAACCGCTGGCGCTTTCTACCGAGAACTTTGTGCCCGTTGATGCGACTGAACCCGCCCCGCTGCCGGAGGCGGAAATCAATGCGGAGCATGACGCCAATCCGCTGGTCAATGACGCAAAAGACGAAGTATAACTCCCCAACCAGGAAGACTGATGTGCGCCTGATTATCGTTTTTCTGATGGCCTGGTGCCTCAGTCTGGGGGCCGTTGCGGCAACGGCCCCCGATGCCCGACAAATCTCTCAGGAACTGGAACAAGCCAAAGCAGCCAGGAATACGCCGGACCAGGCGGAAATTGTCGAGGTGCTCCAGTCTGCACTTAGCGCGCTTGATGAACGTAAAGGTTCCCTTGAGCGCACTAAGCAATATCAAGACGTTATTGATAATTTCCCTAAACTCTCCCGCACATTGCGTTCGCAGCTCGATAATATGCGTGAGGAACCGCAAGCTGTTTCTGAAAATTTGAGCAGCGACGCCCTCAATCAGGAAATTGTGCAAGTCAGCAGTCAGTTGCTGGAAAAAAGTCGCCAGGCACAGCAAGAACAGGATCGCGCCAGGGAAATTAATGATTCATTAAGCCAGTTGCCGCAGCAGCAGACCGATGCTCGTCGTCAACTTAATGAAATTGAGCGTCGGCTGGGCACACAAAGTACCAGCACCCCACTCGCGCAAGCTCAAAACTTTGCAGCCCAGGCGGAATCAGCAAAGCTCAAGGCGCTGGTCGATGAACTGGAATTAGCGCAACTATCGGCTAACAATCGCCAGGAGCTGGCGCGTATGCGTTCGGAACTGGCGCAGAAGCAGAGCCAGCAACTGGATGCCCGGTTGCAGGCGTTACGCAACCAGCTTAATAGCCAGCGTCAGCGCGAAGCGGAACAGGCTCTGGAAAGCATTGAGCAACTGGCGGAGAACAGCGCTAACCTTCCCGCTGGCATCGTCGAACAGTTCCGCGTCAACCGCGAGCTTTCACAGGCGCTGAATCAGCAAGCGCAGCGCATGGATCTGGTGGCTTCGCAACAACGCCAGGCCGCCAGCCAAACGCTACAGGTGCGCCAGGCTCTCAATACCTTACGTGAACAATCCCAATGGCTCGGTTCATCTAACATGTTGGGTGAAGCATTACGCGCGCAGGTTGCCCGGCTGCCAGAGATGCCGAAACCGCAGCAACTGGATACTGAAATGGCGCAGCTACGCGTACACCGTATGCGCTATGAAGATCTGTTGAACAAGCAGCCACAATTGCGCCAACTTCACCAGGCGGACGGTAAGCCGCTAAGCGCCGAACAAAACCGGATCCTTGAAGCGCAACTACGCACCCAGCGCGAACTGCTTAATTCGCTGTTACAGGGCGGCGATACGCTGATCCTCGAATTGACCAAGTTAAAAGTCTCTAACAGCCAACTGGAAGATGCGCTGAAAGAGGTTAACGAAGCCACGCATCGATACCTGTTCTGGACTTCGGATGTCAGCCCGATGACCTTTGCGTGGCCCATTGAGATCGTGCAAGATCTGCGCCGCTTACTGTCACTGGATACCTTCAGCCAGCTGGGCAAAGCCACGGCCATGATGCTGACCAGCAAAGAGACGCTCTTCCCGCTGTTTGGCGCGCTAGTGCTGGTTGGCGTTAGTATTTATTCGCGTCGGCATTTTAACCGTTTTCTGGAAAGATCCAGCGCGCGAGTCGGTAAAGTGACCCAGGATCACTTCTGGCTCACCATGCGTACTGTCTTCTGGTCAATTCTGGTCGCCCTACCGCTGCCCGTGCTGTGGGCAACCCTCGGTTATGGATTACAACAGGCATGGCCCTACCCGCTGGCGGTGGCAATTGGCGATGGCGTGCGTGGAACCGTACCGCTGTTATGGGTGGTGATGATATGCGCCACCTTCGCCCGTCCGAATGGTTTGTTTATTGTGCATTTCGGTTGGCCGCAAAAGCGCGTATCTCGCGCTATGCGCTACTACCTGATGAGCATTGGCTTAATTGTGCCGCTGATTATGGCGCTGATTATGTTTGATAATCTCAATGATCGGGAGTTCTCCGGTTCGTTGGGCCGCCTCTGCTTTATCCTGATTTGCGGTGCGCTGGCGCTGGTGACTCTTAGCCTGAAACGCGCGGGTATTCCACTCTATGTCGATAAAGCGGGTAATGGCGACAATATGCCAAACCGCCTGTTATGGAACCTGATGCTCTGTGCTCCACTGGCGGCCATTCTTGCGGCGGCTGTGGGATATCTGGCAACGGCACAGGCACTGCTGGCGCGTCTGGAGACCTCCGTCGCCATCTGGTTTTCGCTGCTGGTGGTTTATCACATCATTCGCCGTTGGATGCTGATCCAGCGTCGTCGCCTGGCCTTCGAACGCGCCCGCCATCGCCGCGCGGAGATCCTGGCCCAGCGCGCACGCGGAGAGGATGAAGCGCCGCATCACTCCAGCACGGAAGGGAATGCCGAAGTGGATGAACCAGAGGTTGATCTTGATATCATTAGCGTCCAGTCCTTACGCCTGGTGCGCTCAATTCTGATGCTGATAGCCCTGCTGTCGGTGATTGTCCTATGGTCAGAGATCCACTCCGCCTTTGGTTTTCTGGAAAATATTCCTCTTTGGGATGTCACCTCCACGGTACAGGGGGTGGAAAGTCTGGAACCCATTACCCTTGGCGCGGTATTGATCGCTATTCTGGTGTTTATCATCACCACGCAATTGGTACGCAATCTTCCGGCGTTGCTGGAATTAGCGCTGTTGCAGCATTTGGATCTGGCTCCGGGAACAGGCTATGCCATTACCACCATCACTAAATATTTGCTGATGCTATTTGGTGGCCTTGTAGGCTTCTCAATGATCGGTATTGAGTGGTCGAAATTGCAGTGGCTGGTGGCTGCGCTCGGGGTTGGTCTGGGTTTTGGTTTGCAGGAGATCTTCGCTAACTTTATCTCCGGCCTGATCATCTTGTTTGAGAAACCGATCCGTATTGGCGATACGGTGACGATCCGCGATCTGACAGGGAGCATCACGAGGATCAATACCCGCGCGACAACCATCAGCGACTGGGATCGCAAAGAGATCATCGTACCGAACAAGGCATTTATTACTGAGCAGTTTATTAACTGGTCATTATCAGATTCTGTAACCCGTGTGGTGTTGACCGTACCCGCACCCGCTGATGCTGATAGCGAAGAGGTGACAAAGATACTTTACACCGCTGCAGAGCGCTGTTCGCTGGTGCTGAGTAATCCGGCGCCGGAAGTGTTCCTTGTGGACCTACAGCAGGGGTTGCAGCTCTTTGAGCTACGTATCTATGCAGCAGAGATGGGGCATCGTATGCCATTACGTCATGAAATCCACCAGTTGATTCTGGCAGGCTTCCGTGAGCATGGCATTGAATTGCCGTTCCCGCCGTTCCAGATGCGCCTGGAAAGCCTTGACGGGAAACGGACGGCGAGAACGCTCTCTTCTGCGGGTCGCAATAGCCGTCCGTCCGGAAGTTTATAACAGGTGAAAATGGTCGGAAAGCGCGACGCTTTTCCGACCAGCGTTGTTACGCGCGATCGACTGTAAAGGCAATAACCTCTGCCAGACTTTCCGCCTGGAGCGCCAGCATCACCAGGCGGTCAACGCCCAGCGCCACGCCGGAGCTATCTGGCAAGCCCGCTTTTAACGCTTCGAGCAAATTGAGATCCACCGGCTGCTGCGGTAAACCGCGCGCGACACGTTTGCGGTTATCCTGCTCAAAGCGCTGCTGCTGCTCGCGAGCATCGGTGAGTTCATGAAAACCATTCGCCAGCTCAATCCCTTTGTAATAAACCTCAAAGCGCTCAGCGACGCGATGATCTTCAGTGCTGATCTGCGCCAGGGCCGCCTGGCTTGCGGGAAAGTGATAAACAAAGGTCGGGCGGTCTTTGCCAATATGCGGCTCAACACCCATAGCAAACAGCAGTTGCAGCAGCGTATCCCTGTCTTCTTCTGTCTCTGCGATATTACTCAGATCGAGCTTCGCTGCGACTTCCCGCAATTGGGTTTTATCCGCCGACAGGGGGTCTATTTCCAGATGGCGTTGAAACGCCTGCTGATAAGAGAGCGATTCTGCCGCCGGGCACTCAAGAACCTGTTGCAATAAGTCGTCCACTTCGTTCATCAGGCGGTACATATCGTAATGCGGACGATACCATTCGAGCATGGTGAATTCAGGATTGTGATGCCGCCCCATCTCTTCATTGCGAAAGCTTTTGCACAACTGGAAAATCGGCCCGCAACCCGCTGCCAGCAGCCTTTTCATATGATATTCCGGGCTGGTCATCAGATAGAGATTGATACCCTGAGAATGACCGGGGCCAACAAAACGGGTTTCGAACGGGAACAGATGAATGTCGGTAACCGTTGCCTGGCTCATACAGGGCGTTTCCACCTCAAGCACCCCTCGATCGGCAAAGAAACGGCGAATTTCGGCCATAATCGCTGCGCGTTTTAAAAGGTTGGGGATGGATGCGCTCGGCTGCCAGGTTGCCGTTTCGCTCATGGTACTTTCTCCGATTTCAGACAAGGGCACGAAGTCTACCCGCATCGATCCGTTGAGACAAATTTTGCACGGAAAATTTTCTCTTACGTCAGCGATAAATGATTAAGTAGCGATATCTGTCAATACAGATGACTTTGAGCGCCAGATAACAGCAAAAAAATCGAACACGTCAAATTTCCCTAACATCTACAGGGCTATACTGAATTTACCCAAAAAGGAGCAGTGGTTCATATCCGCAATGACAGTGAGCGCTCTGGCTTATCGTTGCGGAACAACAATAAACTGGAGGAATGTCGTGCATACTTTTCAAGCCGATATCGCTGTGATTGGCGCTGGCGGAGCAGGATTACGTACTGCTATCGCTGCGGCACAAGCTCACCCTGACGCTAAAATCGCACTGATTTCAAAAGTCTATCCCATGCGCAGCCACACGGTTGCAGCAGAAGGCGGTTCTGCCGCCGTCTCCCAGGATCATGACAGTTTTGAGTACCATTTCCACGATACCGTTGCTGGCGGTGACTGGCTTTGCGAGCAGGATGTCGTTGACTATTTTGTGCACCACTGCCCGACAGAGATGACTCAGCTTGAGCTGTGGGGCTGTCCGTGGAGCCGACGCCCTGACGGCACCGTTAATGTGCGTCGCTTCGGCGGTATGAAGATAGAGCGTACCTGGTTCGCCGCCGATAAAACCGGCTTCCACATGCTACATACTCTGTTCCAGACCTCCCTACAGTTCCCTCAGATTCAGCGCTTCGATGAACATTTCGTGCTCGATATCCTGGTTGACGACAACCACGCTCGCGGGCTGGTTGCCATGAACATGATGGAAGGCACGCTGGTGCAGATCCGCGCCAACGCCGTGGTAATGGCAACAGGCGGCGCGGGACGTGTTTACCGCTATAACACCAACGGCGGCATCGTTACTGGCGACGGCATGGGGATGGCGCTGGCGCATGGTGTGCCGCTGCGTGATATGGAGTTCGTACAGTATCACCCCACCGGTTTGCCGGGTTCCGGTATCCTGATGACCGAAGGGTGTCGCGGCGAAGGCGGCATTCTTGTCAACAAAAATGGTTACCGCTACCTGCAAGATTACGGTATGGGCCCGGAAACCCCACTTGGCGAGCCGAAAAACAAATATATGGAACTGGGGCCACGCGACAAAGTATCGCAGGCGTTCTGGCATGAATGGCGCAAAGGTAACACTATCTCGACGCCGCGCGGCGATGTTGTCTACCTTGACCTGCGCCATCTCGGCGAGAAAAAAATTAAAGAGCGGTTGCCCTTTATCTGCGAGCTGGCAAAAGCCTATGTGGGAGTCGACCCGGTAACCGATCCTATCCCGGTGCGCCCGACCGCCCATTACACCATGGGGGGTATCGAAACCGATCAAAACTGCGAAAGCCGAATCACCGGGCTGTTTGCGGTAGGTGAGTGTTCCTCTGTCGGCCTGCATGGCGCTAATCGTCTCGGTTCAAACTCACTGGCGGAGCTGGTGGTATTTGGTCGCCTTGCCGGTGAACGCGCTATTGAACGTTCCGCTACGGCAAGCAGCGCGAATAATGAGGCGCTGAATGCACAGGCAGCCGATGTCGAAAAACGCCTGCAAGCGCTGGTGAATCAACAGGGAACAGAAAGCTGGGCGAAAATCCGCGATGAGATGGGCGAATCGATGGAAGAAGGCTGTGGTATCTACCGCACGCCTGAGCTAATGCAGAAAACCATTGATAAGCTGGCGGAGCTGCAGGAACGCTTTAAGCGGGTGCGTATTAGCGATACCTCCAGCGTCTTTAATACCGATGTGCTCTACACCATTGAGCTGGGACATGGCCTGAACGTTGCTGAATGTATGGCGCACTCTGCGATGGCACGCAAAGAGTCGCGTGGCGCGCATCAACGTCTGGACGAAGGCTGCACCGAGCGCGATGACGTCAACTTCCTCAAGCACACTCTCGCGTTTCGCGATGCTGACGGCGCAACCCGGCTGGAGTACAGCGACGTGAAGATCACCACGTTGCCACCAGCAAAACGCGTTTATGGCGGAGAAGCGGAAGCGTCCGAGAAGAAGGAGACGAGCAATGGCTGAGATGAAAAACCTGAAAGTGGAAATCGTGCGTTATAACCCGGAAGTTGACAACGCACCCCACAGCGCTTTTTACGATGTGCCTTACGACGAGCAGACCTCGCTGCTTGACGCTCTGGGCTATATCAAAGATAACCTGGCACCGGATCTGAGCTATCGCTGGTCATGTCGCATGGCAATCTGCGGCTCCTGCGGCATGATGGTCAATAAGGTGCCGAAACTGGCCTGTAAAACCTTCCTGCGCGAATACCCGAAAGGACTGAAAGTTGAAGCCCTGGCTAACTTTCCGATTGAACGCGATTTGGTAGTCGATATGACCCACTTTATCGAAAGCCTCGAAGCTATTAAGCCATACATTATCGGTAATACGCGCACGCCGGACCAGGGGCCGAATATTCAAACGCCAGCGCAAATGGCAAAGTATCACCAGTTCTCTGGTTGTATTAACTGCGGTTTATGTTATGCCGCCTGCCCACAGTTTGGTCTTAATCCTGAGTTTATTGGCCCGGCAGCGATTACACTGGCGCACCGCTATAACCTCGACAACCGCGATAAAGGCAAAGCGGCGCGCCAGGGGCAACTGAACAGTCAGAACGGCGTGTGGACCTGTACGTTTGTCGGCTACTGTTCGGAAGTTTGCCCGAAACATGTCGATCCTGCCGCCGCCATTCAGCAGGGCAAAGTAGAAAGCGCGAAAGACTTTCTTATCGCTACCCTGAAACCTCGCTAAGGAGTGCATTATGACGACTAAACGTAAAGCATGGGTACGCCCAATGCCGTCGAGCTGGTGGAAAACTCTGCCGTTTTATCGCTTCTATATGCTACGCGAAGGCACGGCGATCCCGACAGTCTGGTTCAGCATTGTGTTGATTTATGGCCTTTTCGCGCTCAAAAATGGCCCGGAAAGCTGGGAAGGGTATGTCGGCTTCCTGCAAAATCCAATTGTGGTCATTCTCAACCTTGTCACCCTGGCTGCGGCAGTACTTCATAGCAAAACCTGGTTTGAACTGGCGCCAAAAGCATCGCTCATCGTGGTGAAAGACGAAAAAATGGGGCCAGAGCCAATTATCAAAGGGCTCTGGGTGGTGACAGCGGTGGTCACAGTCGTGATCCTCTTTGTCGCACTGTTCTGGTAAGGAGGCCAAAAGTGATTAATCCAAATCCAAAACGTTCCGACGAACCTGTTTTCTGGGGGCTGTTTGGTGCAGGTGGTATGTGGGGAGCGATTGTCGCGCCCGTTATCGTGCTGCTGGTAGGCGTGCTGCTGCCGTTAGGACTCTATCCCGGCGAAGCGCTGGGTTATGAACGCGTTCTGGCCTTTGCGCAGAGTTTTATTGGCCGCGTTTTTATCTTTTTAATGATCGTATTGCCATTGTGGTGCGGGCTGCATCGGATCCACCATATGATGCATGATTTGAAGATTCACATACCTAATAGTAAATGGATCTTTTACGGTCTTGCCGCCATTCTCACGGTGGTCACTCTGGTGGGCGTCATCTTTATTTGACAGGCGTCGCTCTCCTGCGCAAGCGGGAGAGCAAATTTCCAGCCGGCTTCTATGCTTAGAAGAAAAATGGAAGGAAAGTTTTATGCGTTTGCTACTCATCATGGCGACTGTCGTCGCAGCCTTCTTAGCCTCTGCCTGCAGTTCTCCAACCCCACCCGCTGGTGTCACTGTTGTAAAAAATTTCAATACGCAACGTTACCTGGGTAAATGGTACGAAATCGCCCGCTTTGATCACCGTTTCGAGCGTGGTCTGGAGCAGGTGACCGCGACATATAGCCTGCGTGACGACGGGGGTTTAACGGTAATCAACCGTGGCTATAACCCGGATCGCGAAATGTGGCAGCAAACCATCGGTAAAGCCTACTTCACCGGCGATCCGCGAACTGCGGCGCTGAAAGTCTCATTCTTCGGGCCTTTTTATGGCGGTTACAACATCATTGCTCTGGATGATGATTACCGCTACGCATTGGTTTGTGGGCCAGATCGCGACTATCTGTGGATTTTGTCCCGCACGCCTGATATCCCGGAAGAGGTTAAAAAGCAGTTACTGGACGCCGCGACCCGGCAGGGTTTTGCGGTAGAAAAGCTGCTATGGATCAAGCAGCGCCATTAATGTGCGCTGAGCTTTAAGCCAATAATCCCGGCGACAATAAGACAAAGACTGAGGATACGCGCCAGGCTTGCTGATTCACCGAGCAGTAAAATGCCGGCGATGGCAGCGCCAACGGCGCCAATCCCCGTCCAGACAGCATAGGCCGTGCCGACTGGCAAGGTTTTCATAGCCCATGAGAGCAGCACAACGCTTAAGATCATCGCAACAGCAGTGATAACACTCGGCATCAGGCGTGTAAAACCATGGGTATATTTCAGGCCGATAGCCCACACCACTTCCAGTAAACCGGCGATAAGAAGAATTAACCAGGACATGTTTGGCTCCAGAGTGGGGCCGTCCCCAAATGTCGATTAGCACTGTCGGGTCGTCCCGCAGGCATGTGAAGAGGATTAGATTTTGACCTCAATGGATTATTATTTCAACGTTTTTGTTCTTACCTAATTTTGGTGGGTTAAAGCAAGAAATAGCCACTCTTCGCAGCGGAATTCACGCATTTATTCATCATACGAACGCCCTATGATGAATCGCTTTCCTGAACACAGGAAGTTGTGCGCCACTCTCTGACTGCGAAGAAAAATATGTTCAAAATTCTCGTGATTGACCGTTGTTACTTCACCCGGCAAGGGATGGAATCCTGGCTCAATCAGACCGATCTTTTTCCCGCCTCTTTTCTTGTTACCGCTCTGCATAATTTAATGCTGGCGAAGGAACATATTGTGCAGTGGCAACCCGATCTGGTGATTGCCGATCTTTACGGTTTCAAAAGTGAAATCCACCATATTCAGCAACTTGCATCGCTTTTTTCCGTCACGGGAGAAGGATGCCAGGTGTTGCTACTGGAGTCTGGCGAAGATGTTCAACTAACAGAGTTTTATGCGCTGCTGAATGTTCAACCCATACTGCTTAAAACAGAACCACTAGAGAAGTTAGCGCAAGCTATTGATGCTATGGTGCTAGCGCGCCCAATACGCACTATTCCGCGCATTGCTACGCCCCTGCTGACAAAACAGGAAGAGAAAGTGTTAACGCTATGGATGGAAGGTAAAGATAACCAGACCATTGCCAGTAAGCTCATGATAAACGGCAAAACCGTTTACACCTACAAACGCAATATCCGCATGAAACTGGGAATGGATAACCGCTTTACACCGTTTTTATCGCTACCGGAGAGCATAGGTTAATTGACGGTACGGCAAGAGCCGTACCGACAGAATTTACTGCTGCGCCTTGGATGCCGCACCAGAAATCGCGTTACCGCCATCGGAGATATCTTCCCCAACACCACGAGTGGTGTTACAGGCTGTCAGAACGCTTGAAAGAACCAGTACAGAAAAGATCGCAGCAATTGTTTTCTTGACCATAATATCTTCCTTTTGTGACCAATATTTTTTGTGTATAGCCACTTAATGATAGACAAAATCCCGGAAAGTGACTGGCCCGCAAGAAATTTTAAGAAAAATGGACGATTTAGCTGGCAGCGTGGGTAATTATGTGGCCCAGGGTTTGGATATCTTCCCCCACGCCGCGCGCAGTGTTGCAGCCTGACAGAAGAGCCGTACTGAGGAGTAGAAGTGAGAGTACTTTCGCAAAACGGTTCATTTTCTCTACCTGAAAATACAACGGCGTAGCATTGCGCTACGCCGGGGTCGTGAGAATTACTTCACGCGAGATACATATTCGCCGGAGCGGGTATCTACTTTGATCACTTCACCAATCTGCACGAACAGCGGGACTTTAACCACAGCACCGGTGCTCAGCGTAGCCGGTTTACCACCGGTACCGGCAGTATCGCCTTTCAGACCAGGATCGGTATCAACAATCTCCAGCTCAACGAAGTTTGGCGGGGTCACAGAGATCGGTTGTCCGTTCCACAGAGTCACGATGCACTCAGCCTGATCCAACAGCCACTTAGCGTTGTCGCCAACGGCTTTGGCATCTGCGGCTAGCTGCTCAAAGGTTTCGTTGTTCATGAAGTGCCAGAACTCACCGTCGTTATAGAGGTAAGTCAGGTTCATATCGACAACATCTGCACCTTCAGCAGAGTCAGTAGATTTGAAAGTTTTTTCTACGCGAGTACCGGTCAGCAGACGACGCAGTTTAACGCGTGCGAATGCCTGGCCTTTGCCCGGTTTTACGAATTCGCTGGATTCAACCGCGTACGGTTCGCCGTCCATCATGATTTTAAGACCGGCACGGAAATCGTTGCTAGAATAAGTCGCCATAAGGCCCTCTGAAAATGTTAACTGGTAGCTTAGCCAAAAAAATGGCACACATTGTAACCCTAAAAACCCCTTCCAGAGAAGATTGGTTATTGCAACTTGCTGATGTAATCACCGATCCGGATGAACTGCTGCGTATTTTAAATATAGACCTCAGTGAGGAGCTGCTCGCCGGACGTGAGGCAAAACGCCTGTTTGCGCTGCGCGTACCGCGCGCTTTTGTGGCACGGATGGAGAAAGGAAACCCAAACGATCCGCTGTTACGTCAGGTACTGACTTCGCGTGAGGAATTTATCTCCGCGCCTGGTTTTAGCACTGACCCGCTGGAGGAGCAGAGTAGCGCAGTACCCGGATTGCTACATAAATACCGCAATCGCGCCCTGCTGCTAGTGAAAGGGGGCTGCGCGGTAAATTGTCGTTACTGTTTCCGCCGCCATTTTCCTTATGCTGATAACCAGGGCAACAAGCGCAACTGGCAAGGTGCGCTGGACTATATTGCTGCACACCCGGAGCTGGACGAGATTATTTTTTCTGGTGGCGACCCACTAATGGCCAAAGATCATGAGCTGGAGTGGTTAATAGAACAACTGGAAACGATCAAACATGTGAAGCGCCTGCGTATCCATAGCCGTTTGCCGATAGTTATCCCGGCACGCATTACCGATTCGCTGGTGGCGCGTTTTGCCCGCTCTTCGCTACAAATTTTATTGGTTAACCATATTAACCACCCCCAGGAGATCGATGACGATTTCCGCGCAGCGATGAGCAGACTACGCCAGGCGGGTGTAACGCTGCTTAATCAAAGCGTGCTGCTACGTGGTGTGAATGATAATGCCCTCACGCTGGCTGATCTCAGTAATGCCTTATTCGATGCGGGGGTGATGCCGTACTATCTGCATGTGCTGGATAAGGTCGAGGGGGCTGCGCACTTTATAGTCAGCGATGAAGAAGCCCGCGCTATTATGCGCGAGCTACTGACACAGGTTTCTGGTTATCTGGTACCAAAACTGGCGCGTGAGATCGGTGGGGAACCGAGTAAAACGCCGCTGGATTTACAGCTTCGCCAAAGCTAACCGGTCAATTCGTTTGCCGGATAGTTACCCCGGCAAACGCTTCACCAATCTGGCGCTGGGTTAAAACGTCTCCCACCCCTCATTACTGGCACCGGCGGTGGCGAGACGAGATGCCGCCGGCTTTTTCAGTGCAGGTACTTTTACCCGTGCGGGTTGTTGCCCCGGCAAAATGAACACATCGACCATCTGTTGCAACTTAGTCGCCTGCTCTTCCAGGCTCCCCGCAGCAGCAGAGGATTCCTGCACTAATGCCGCGTTCTGCTGGGTGGTGGTATCCATCTCTGACATCGCCTGCGCAATCTGCGAGATCCCGCGGTTTTGTTCGTCTGAAGCAGCGGCAATCTCTTGCATCAAATCTTTCACCTGCATAACAGACTGTACGATCCCGTTCATGGTTTCGCCCGCCAGATCAACTTGCCGGGCTCCCTCCTCGACATAATTTACCGATTCATAAATTAAACCTTCGATCTCTTTTGCCGCCTGGGCGCTGCGCTGGGCTAATGAGCGAACTTCACCCGCCACTACCGCAAACCCCCTCCCCTGATCACCCGCTCTTGCCGCTTCAACCGCCGCATTCAGCGCCAGGATATTTGTCTGAAAAGCAATCCCGTTAATAACTGAAGTTATCTCTGAAATACGTTTGGAACTTTCGATAATGTCTTTCATGCGGTTAACGGCAACGCTCACCACAGCCCCGCCCTGAGTGGCTGTATCCGAGGCGGTAATAGCAAGCTGGCTAGCCTGATGAGCATTCTGCGCATTCTGTTTTACCGTCGAGCTTAACTCTTCCATACTGGCCGCTGTTTCCACCACGGCGGCCGATTGCTGTTCGGTACGCGCTGAGAGTTCGTTATTGCCAAGCGCTATCTCATTTGCCGCCGTGTTAACCGAACCAGAAGCGGTACGTACCATCGTTAAAGATTCGGACACGCGCTCAATCAGTTTGTTAAAAGCGGCAACAGCACTGCCAATTTCATCCTGGCGTCCGGTAGAGAGCGTGCGGCTAAGATCGAGCTTTTCGCTGATATTAACCATACCGTCTCTCATGTCATTTAATCGACGTCTGATATTAAGTACAGTTATTAAGCCAAACAAACCAAGTGCAATAGTCGCAATTACCGTAGCGGATACAGATAATATTATTGCTCTGCTAATTAAATGACTACTGCTCTCATTGGACTTATTTACCAGCGACATGTTATAAGCAATTTGTTCTTCAAAATCACTGGCTAACACAGTGATGTTTTGTGAAATAAGTCCACCTTTACGCATCGCTTTAATAACGGCTTCGCGATCATTAGCTTCCGATATAGTAAAATATTTCCCCATCACCTCGCGAAAACTGTCTAAATCAGCAAGAGTTTTCGTCGATAAGTCGTGATCATGTTGATCGGAAATGAGATCTTTAATGTAGCTCTGGTGCATAACATAAAGTTCATCATACAGCTTTATTGCATTTTGCTTGATCTCTTCCATCCCCGCGGCATCGGTGGTCAAAGCATGTAAGTAAAGCTGCCCGCGCACCGCGGTAACTTTCAACATCTCTCTGTTCATGGCATCAAGACTGGGGAGCGTATTTTGCTGAAAATAATTTTGCGCGGCGCCAATTTTCGATAATGAAAATATGGCAATCAGGTTGGTTCCGATAAGGCTTACAATAAGTAATGAAAATGCAAGCAACAGCCTTTTAGTAATATTCATTAACAACTCCCGACACCATCACTCATTAACTATGCGATTATTTTAAAAATCCTTCTCCATTGTCCTTTCAACAGTATCGGCATTGCGCAATTGCGCTTTAGGTGCGACGCAAACTATTTTTAATTACCAGGAAATATTAAGAAATCTTCATATTCAGCAACCCTTTTTTATTATCAGGAATAAAATTAGCCCGCTGAAAAATAAAGAATATATCCGTAAAGGGGGGGGGTTATGCTGTTCCCGCCAGGGCTGACGGGAACAAAAGGATGCGATCAGTCAGGACACTTATAAACCTGGCCGTTCATTTCGCTGGCGGTGGGGACAAAACTGGAGACAAAACCTTGTGTCGGGCTGCTGACGCTATAGAGCACGTTGCCGCCCATAGCGGCGGCTTGATTACGCAGCGCATTTGCCGCACCGCGCAGTGAACCGCCCTCTTCACCATGCTGACCAGAGAGCCAGTTGCTCTGTTTCCCCGTTGCGGTGCCCAGATACTGACACTCCGCGCCAGGTTTATCTTCGACAAAGCGTACGCTCTGCCCCGCGGCGCTCAGGTCAGTACTGCTACTACATCCGGCCAACAGCAGCGTTACACCGACAATCCCCGCAAAACGTTTCAAGTACATGTTATTCCCCATAATCAATGAGCTGGACGCATGTCGCCCGTGTTTAAACCTTATACTAAAAAGAGGACTAAAAGAGAAATGTCGTTGTCGCAGATGGCACAAAACTACGGCCTGGAAGCGTTCTCGCCGGTTGGCGCTGCGCTTAAATCGATTAAACGCAGCACTACCGGGAGTCAATTAACAGCCATCAAAATCAGGGGAAGAGCCGGGAGTCGTTTGATCAACAGACTGTATGCTTACATCACCGTTCTGCGCCACGTTAATTTTAAAGACATACCACAGAAGATCGGTTACCGAACCGGAATCCTTGTCTACATCCCAGTTATACTCCGTGCCATCCGCCAGCGTAAGCGTAACCTTTGCCTGAGACATAGACGTGCCGGTATCAGGTCGGGCGTTAAGTACCGAGTAGCAATACGAACCTGGGTGCATCACCTTAACCGTTATCTCTTCCGGACCACCATCGCGCCCATCTTTATAAAGGCTGGCATCAGCGCCTGCCGGTGCCTTATCTGAGGTACTAACATGCAATCGCCCTCCATTCGGTGCGGAGGCAGGCGGCGGCACCATAAGATGAGAATCCAGGTTGATTGGCGTCTGCCCCCATGTCAGTACTATGCGCGCCCTCGCTCCATTCAGCCGTTGAGTAATAGTAAAATCCTGGCTGAAACTGGTCACCGTGGTGAGATCGAGTGTCGTCTCGTAAGGCAAAAAGTCTGGTGATGAGACCTCGACAACATATCTTCCCTGTTTAACTTGCAGCACAAAGTTTCCGCTGGCATTGGTTGTGACCGAGTATGCTGGCTGCGAATCCCCCTTCGACTGGTAAAGCTTCACTACCGCACCGGGGACAATGAGCGGTCTGGTGCTGCCCCAAACCACGCCATTTCCCCAAACCGCACCATTTAACTGAACCAGCTGTGCTGCGAAATTTACCGTTTTATCCGCATCGACTAATTTAATACCGTCCAGTGAAGCAGTAACCTGAACCACGTCGACTTCGCTATGCGTACTTTGCAGTGTGGCGACGGCAATACCATCATCATCCGTCACGCTATCGGTATCGATTGTGACCGCTGCGCCTTTATTTTGCGTCCATTTCACTGAGGCTCCCGATACCGGGTTACCGTTGATGTCTCTGACCGTGGTTTTAAAGATAAAGTTATCCGTTCCATTGGCGACTTTATCTGTAGTCGTTCCTTCAAGAGCTACGCTACTGATCGCCGCCGTCGCTGCATCGCCAATAAAGGTCGCAGGATAACTGGCTGATGTGCCATTCACGGAAGCCGTCACCGGAAAGCGCCCTGAACGTAGGCTGGTTAAGCTGGCGATCGCCTTACCGTCGACATCCGTCGTCTCCTGAACGGTAGTCAGGGATGGCAAATCCGTCGTAACCGGGCTGGGTGATACAATGAAGGCCACCTTCGCCCCTGCAACCCGGTTACCATAAGCATCGGTCACAATCGCTGTAGCGATATCAGTTGTCGCACCGTTAGCTGGAGCGCGATCGGGCTTAATCAACAAATTAGAGGGCAGGATCTGCGCGGTCTTACTGTCGGCAACAAAGGTGGTTTTCTTACTCACGCTATTTTTACCCACCGTGGCGGTGACCATATAACCACCGGCTTTTTTGCTGGTCACTGTCACCGAAGCTTTGCCCGCGTTGTCGGTCATGGCAGACAAGGTAGATAATGCTGCGCCCTGCTCCACTGAAAAGATGACCTCTTTCCCGGCCAGTGGATTGCCATTGGCATCGGCTACCGTTACAGCAATACCATTGCTTGCAATCCCGTTTGCGACAGCGCCATCTGGATCGATTTGCAGGGTTGCATCGTCGAGCTGTATGGTGTTCTCATCCGCAATAAATCGTGTTTCCACCTTTGTCGTATCGCTGGTTCCCAGCCTTGTCGCCGTCACGGTGAAAGTCCCTGCTCTGCGGCTGGTTAACACTGCCTGCGCAATCCCTTGTTGATCGGTAACCATCTGTGCCGGAGTGACATTTACGGGGTTTTGCGGGACAAACTGAATTGACATGCCAGCCACAGGGTTATTGTTCGCATCCGCCACTTTCACCCGCATAATATTGTTATCAACACCATCGGCGAGCGCATCCTGAGTGACGCTGCTGTCGACAATACCAACGGTCGCAAGATCAAAGATGAAATCCACTGTCTTACTCAGCGTAGTGCTATTGGCATTTACTGTAATAGTGCTGGTTGCCACGTGCGTGCTTGTCAGACGTAGCGTCGCATGGCCACTGCGATCAGTCATCGCAATATTACTGCTCTGCGGTATCGCGCCATTACTGGCGGAGAAATCGACCGCATAGTTTTCCAGCGGATTGCCATTAACATCGGTGACAGTAGCGCGCAATTCATTGGCTTGCTTGCCATCAGCAATCGCATTGTTTGTCACTACCACAAGGTCAGCGAGTTTGGCTGTGGTGGCGTCGGCAACAAACGATACCTTAGCACTGGAAGAGTTACCGTTATCCATGGTTGCCACCACCGTCGCCTCGCCAGCGCTTCGGCTCTTAACATTGACGGTGGCGACTCCCTGACCATCGGTGTTAACGCTAAGCGACGAGTTATCCGAGCTATCACCAGCAAACAGGGTAATTGCTGCTGCGTTACGACTCCTCACCGGGTGAGAAATATCAAAACGAATATGTTGCGCCGCAAGTGGCTTGCCGTCGCGATCAATCGCTTTCGCGCTGATGGTAAATAGATGATTATTATCAGCTGGTTGTGCGACACCCGGCGTCACATTCAACTGTTGGATCGTCTTCGCCGATGGCATTACCTCTACCACCGTAGACGCCGGGGCGGAACGGTTACCGTTTTTATCAATCGCCACGGCTGTCAGCGTGTAACTTTGCGCAGGATTAGCTGCTTTGCTGCGATTAAAGATATACGCCGGAACATGCACTTCCAGCCCGGAGAGTGACAATTGACGCCAGCTCCCGCCGTTAGCGGTAAAGTTTGCTGATGCGCTCCACTGAATGCGATCAATGCCGTGTTTCGCACGCGTCACAGAAATCGGGATATTGACAATATCTCCCGCTTCGGCGGTGAATTTTGCAGGTAAAGAGAGGGCGATAAGCACCTGTTTACGGTACTGCATCACAATCTCATAGTTGCGGTCGACAAAATCATATTTGCTGCCAACCAGGCTGCGCTGAACATCAACCCAGGCGGGGTCGAGCTGCTGCCACAGCGGCACACCAAAACGATAGTTCAGGTTTAGAAAAAGGCGCGATTCGTTTATATCGCCTAATGAACGTTCCCCGGAGAGAGTCAGTAATGGGACCGGCGTATAAGTCAGCCCCAACGTCAGCGCCTGTGGATCGTCTTTCAACGCATCGGGGCCGCTGGCTGTTCCCAGCAGGATATCTTCACCAAAGTAACGCTCATATCTCAATTTAGCGCCAAACTGCGGCAGCGAGGGTAGCCAACCCTCGGCTCGCAGATCAACACCCTTTGCCGGGCGTTCTTCGTAATCTTCCATGCTTTTGAGCGGTGATTGATGCCAGCTAGTCAGGCCGTAATAAGCGTTCACCGCTAGTTTTAAATAATCGGTCCAGGCTTCACCGCCAATACCTACGCGTGCGTTATTACCCGTATAATCAAAATCATAAAAGCTGTTTACACCGTACATCCAGCCATTGCTGTGTTGGCGAAAGCCCACGCCAAGATTGGCAAAATTGCGCGCATCATTACTATGCAGGCCAAACTGGCTAAAGAAGAGATAGTCTTCTCGATCAATGAGCGGCAGCAGCAGATCGCCAGTAATCAGTTTGTCTGTGCCAAACGTAACGCGAGAGGTTCCTTTTTGATTCAGCCAGTCATTAATTTGCTGGGTGATCATCCCTTCGCCTACATTACGTGCAAAGTTAATTGATGATGCGCTGACATTTTCTGAACTGAGCAGTTGCCCGGCCTGTGCCATTTTTGGTGCTAACCACGTAGCGGGATAGGGGGGGTCACTCTGATGTCCGGCATTTTCTTTATTGCCAAGCTCCGGTAAGTTTGTTGCAGTATTCACCTGAGGCAGCGGTGACTTTTTTATTGATTCGTTTAATTTTCTAATATCGGGCGCAGGAAAAGAGGATTGCTGTAAATTCTTCGGCTCATTAATCATCGCGCGCAGCCCCACCATAGTTTCATTCATGGTGTGGTAATCCTGATATTCAGTAGCCCGTACAATTGGGGTGACCCCTAATAATAGCGGAGTCATTATCTGGAAAAATAAAATATACCACGCGGTGATCCGCATCCATTTTCCTGTCCGAATATTGCGCATCGTTCCGTCACCCTACTTGATAAAAGAAAAGAGCCGCTCCCGCCAGCGGCATCTGAGAATAAATAAATTTTGGTAATTAAATATTGGCAAGTAAGCGCATTTTATCTTTGATTATCTGATAACTGGTGTAATGCGCCTTTGAACATAGGGTATCCAGCTTTAAATCAAGCTGCATGGTATAAACTTCTTTGGCCTCTTTCCCCATGATATTTTGATTGATGGTTAGAAAACGATAACCATCGCCAATCTTTGCATAATCAGCAGAGTAGAGTTTATAAGTATCCGTTTTATTACCACGAATAAAATTAAACTGATCAATACATTCATTATTTGTTGATGAAATAATAATGCTAGAGAAAAAAGGCGACTTGCGCTCTACATAGCTCTCTTTTGCCGTTTGCCCATTTTTATTTGCGCTGGGTGGCGCACTCTTTTTCGCTGTGTTAGTGGAACATGCCGCCAACATAGAAATAGTGGTAACGCCAACTATTAAGGTATAGAAAAATTTCATGTTAAACCTTCCCCTAAAATGAAAACCATTATGCTAATGACAACCTGGATTCCGTCGGCTAGCTGCATATAATCTTCACAGCTACCGTTTATTGTCGCTCTAAGGAGGTTCAACTCTAAGGTAAAAACGTCGAAAGCAGTTATTTATAATGCAAAAATGACAATAAACAAAACAATAAACTCAAAATAATCATAATTGCAAAATAAATAATAATGATTATAAAAAAATAGATATTAAAAATTCAAACAACAAAAATATACCTGGCGCAAAATTAATAGTGCAACAGATGTAATAAATAAAAAGGCGCTTATTTAATTGACAAGGTTAAATCTATTGATGATATTGTTACGCCGCCAGGTTAAGAGCAATAGCGAAAAATATAGGCAGCACGTAAAGCGTTAATCCGCGGACAAATAGCCGACATAATGGCAAAAAGATCTTACCCTGCGTATTAAATCAATCTTATTAAGTCAGCAATAATTAACTCTACTCAGGTATTACTATGAGATTTATTATTGATCAGGTGATTTATTTCAGACCCGCCGATGGCGCGATATGGCACAGCGGCTCTGAAAATGAAAAACGATATTTAACCCCTGCCAGCAGCCGATTACTGGTGCTTTTAATTGAGAGGCAGGGTGAGGTGTTATCACGCAATGATATCTTTCTCGAAGTTTGGGAAAGATATGGTTTATATTCATCTAATAATACTCTAAACCAATACATTTCCCTGTTACGTAGAACCCTGGCAGATTATGGTTCAAATACTACTATTATTAAAACCATTCCTAAGACCGGGTTCCTGTTGAACAAGGATATAGAGATTATAAAAGAGACGGAAAAGACGTTCCCTCATGAGAAAAATTGCCCTCTGGCAAAAGAAAGGCTTTATAAAAACACTATCATTATATTACTGCTGCTCGTACTTGTAATATTTCTGTGGGGGCTATATGGCGGGATTTAATTGCGAAGAATTATATTTTAAAAATCATAAAAAAAGAGCGGGAATAATCCCGCTCTCTGAAAGATGATAAAGCTCATCATGTATGTTGCTGATTGGCGCTTCGGTTATCCAGTCTGAATACCTGTAAGCGCCAGGCCAGCAAACATTACATCATGCCGCCCATACCACCCATGCCGCCCATGCCGCCAGCAGCACCTAAATCAGGCGCATCGCTTTTCGGCAGATCGGTTACCATGCACTCAGTAGTGATCATCAGACCCGCTACAGAAGCTGCATACTGCAAAGCAGAACGGGTAACTTTAGTCGGATCCAGGATACCCATATCGATCATATTGCCGTACTCTTCAGTCGCAGCGTTGTAGCCGTAGTTGCCGTCGCCAGCTTTCACAGTATTAGCCACTACAGACGGCTCTTCGCCGCAGTTCAGCACGATCTGACGCAGCGGAGATTCCATTGCGCGCAGCGCAACTTTGATACCCACGTTCTGATCTTCGTTCTGGCCTTTCAGGTCAGCCAGTTTGGACGCTACGCGAATCAGCGCGACGCCACCACCAGCTACCACGCCTTCTTCAACCGCAGCACGTGTTGCGTGCAGGGCATCTTCAACGCGGGCTTTCTTCTCTTTCATTTCAACTTCAGTCGCTGCGCCAACTTTGATTACCGCAACACCGCCAGCCAGTTTCGCTACGCGCTCCTGCAGTTTTTCACGGTCGTAATCAGAAGTTGCTTCTTCGATCTGCTGACGAATTTGATTTACACGACCCTGAATTGCGGCTTCTTCACCCACGCCATCAATGATGGTGGTGGTGTCTTTGTTGATCACTACGCGTTTAGCCTGACCCAGGTCTTCCAGAGTCGTTTTTTCCAGTTCCATACCGATCTCTTCAGAGATAACGGTACCACCGGTCAGGGTCGCGATATCCTGCAGCATCGCTTTACGACGGTCACCGAAGCCCGGCGCTTTCACCGCAGCAACTTTAACGATACCGCGCATGGTGTTAACCACCAGCGTAGCCAGCGCTTCGCCTTCAACATCTTCAGCAATGATCAGCAGCGGTTTGCCAGCTTTTGCTACAGCTTCCAGAACCGGCAGCATTTCGCGGATGTTGGAAATTTTCTTATCAGCCAGCAGGATGAACGGGCTTTCCAGTTCTACTGCGCCAGTTTCCGGCTTGTTGATGAAATAAGGAGAGAGGTAACCACGGTCAAACTGCATGCCTTCAACCACATCCAGTTCGTCCTGCAGACCGGTGCCGTCTTCAACGGTAATTACACCCTCTTTACCGACTTTATCCATCGCTTCTGCGATCAGTTTACCTACGGTTTCGTCGGAGTTAGCGGAGATGGTGCCAACCTGAGCAATAGCTTTGGAGTCAGAGCACGGAACAGACAGTGCTTTCAGCTCTTCAACAGCAGCAGTGACAGCTCTGTCGATACCACGTTTCAGATCCATCGGGTTCATACCCGCAGCAACAGCTTTCAGACCTTCAGTGATAATGGACTGAGCCAGTACAGTTGCGGTGGTGGTGCCGTCGCCAGCAGCGTCGTTCGCTTTGGAAGCAACTTCTTTCACCATCTGCGCGCCCATGTTCTCGAACTTATCTTCCAGTTCGATTTCACGTGCTACGGAAACACCATCTTTAGTGATGTTAGGTGCACCGAAAGATTTATCCAGAACCACATTACGGCCTTTCGGACCGAGGGTAACTTTCACTGCATCTGCCAACACATTTACGCCGCGCAGCATTTTCACACGAGCGTCATTACCGAATTTTACGTCTTTAGCTGCCATTTTCTTTTTCCTTAAATTCGTTCAGGTTCGCGCGCGTTGTTACGCTTCAACAATTGCCAGAATGTCACTTTCAGACATGATCAACACTTCTTCATTGTCGATCTTTTCAGCTTTCACGCCGTAGCCATCGTTGAAAATAACGATATCGCCCACTTTCACATCCAGCGGCTTCATTTCGCCATTTTCCAGGATACGGCCATTGCCTACAGCCAGCACTTCGCCACGGGTAGATTTGCCCGCTGCGGAGCCGGTCAGAACGATGCCGCCAGCAGATTTAGACTCAACTTCTTTACGCTTGACGATCACACGATCATGCAATGGACGAATTTTCATTGATAGCTCTCCTTTGAGAAGTCCGTATCAGTTATGGGTGACGCCGGACAGAGATAGGTTTCCGGCTGGTGACCTGAGAGATGGGGTTGGCTTTTTCCCCCTTCAAGGGGGAACAATAAAAAAAATTTACGAAATTTCTCTATCATGCCGAACGATAGGGGGGAAACGATGCTCGCTGACAGGGATTGGTGGCTTTTTGGTTAAGCCACTTGTTAGCGAGCATTTCTGCTCAAATAGCACAAATTAGCGGTCGTCTTTATGATCAAGACGATCGCGCTGCTCATCTTTGCGCTGGTACTCGCCGTCAAATGTTTGACCATCACCCTTACCCGCACTAAAACCGCCACCCGGCATGCGGTAAAAACTCAAATGTTTAAGCAGCTTAAAGGTGAGCAGTTTTTGTACTGGCGGTAACAGCAATAACAAGGCGAGGAAATCGGTAAAGAACCCTGGCAGAATCAGCAACAGACCGGCAATGATCAGCGAAATGCTTTTGAGCATCTCTGCCGCCGGGCTTTCTCCCGCCGCCATCTTCTGCTGCATCCACATCAGATTCTTCAGCCCCTGGTTACGCACCAGCGATAACCCCACCACCGAAGAAAAGATCACCAGCACCAGCGTTAACAGGATGCCCAAAACATGAGCGACCTGAATAAAGATCGAGATCTCAATATAAGCATATAAAAAGAAAGCAATAAAAGGTATCCAGCGCACTGGTTTCTCCTGTGAAAAAACAGACGCCCGTGGCCTCTGTAAAAATGAGTTTGCATATCGCGTAGCTATGAGATGGTGGCAAATATGAAAAATTCAATTTCCATATGAATGAAAATCCTTTTCGCTAGCCAGGCGGTGACCCATTTCACATATTGTTAATAATAATGCATGGGCAGATATAATAAGTGATCAAGATTACGGCATTTCGCCATTTCCAGCATATAATCTCGGGTATCTGGTCGATTAAGGAAATAATCGTCGGCTGAAAAAGTGACATATCCACATTAATACTGTGTATTTGGTGTATTCATTCGTAGCTTGATCTTGATAAAGAAGGTTCACATGTTAAACAACATTCGTATCGAAGAAGACTTGTTAGGTACCAGGGAAGTGCCAGCTGAAGCCTACTACGGCGTGCATACTCTGAGAGCGATTGAAAACTTTTACATTAGTAACAGCAAAATCAGTGACATTCCTGAATTTGTCCGTGGCATGGTGATGGTTAAAAAAGCCGCTGCGCTAGCCAATAAAGAGTTGCAGACCATCCCGAAAAGTATCGCGAATGCTATCGTTGCCGCATGTGATGAAGTCCTGAACAAGGGTAAGTGCATGGATCAGTTCCCGGTCGACGTCTATCAGGGCGGCGCGGGTACATCCGTGAATATGAACACCAACGAGGTTCTGGCAAATATCGGCCTCGAACTGATGGGCCACCAGAAAGGCGAGTACCAGTTCCTCAACCCGAATGATCATGTCAATAAATGCCAATCCACCAACGATGCCTACCCTACCGGTTTCCGCATCGCGGTCTATACCTCGATAGTCAAACTGGTTGATGCAATAAAGCAACTTGGCGATGGCTTCGAAAACAAAGCTGCCGAGTTCAAAGATATTCTGAAAATGGGCCGTACCCAGTTACAAGACGCCGTACCGATGACACTCGGTCAGGAGTTTCACGCGTTTAATGTGCTGCTGAATGAAGAGACTAAAAACCTGCTGCGTACCGCCGAACTGCTGCTGGAGGTTAACCTCGGCGCGACCGCTATCGGTACACGCCTCAACACCCCGGAAGGTTACCAGCAACTGGCGGTACAGAAACTGGCGGAAGTCAGCAATCTGCCTGTCGTTCCCGCAGAAGACTTAATTGAAGCGACCTCCGACTGTGGCGCGTATGTGATGGTGCATAGCTCACTGAAACGCCTGGCGGTAAAACTTTCTAAAATCTGTAATGACCTGCGTCTGCTCTCCTCTGGCCCGCGCGCTGGCCTGAATGAAATCAACCTGCCGGAACTGCAGGCCGGCTCATCTATCATGCCGGCGAAAGTAAACCCAGTCGTCCCCGAAGTGGTGAATCAGGTCTGCTTTAAAGTTATCGGCAATGACACCACCGTCACAATGGCTTCCGAAGCAGGCCAATTGCAGCTTAACGTTATGGAGCCAGTTATTGGCCAGGCGATGTTTGAATCGATCCATATCCTGACGAATGCCTGCTACAACCTGCTGGAAAAATGCATTAACGGTATCACCGCCAATAAAGAGGTGTGTGAGGGCTATGTCTATAACTCCATCGGTATCGTCACCTATCTCAACCCGTTTATCGGCCACCACAATGGCGATATCGTCGGTAAAATTTGCGCCGAAACCGGTAAAAGCGTGCGTGAAGTAGTGCTGGAGCGCGGTCTGCTGACGGAAGCCGAGTTAGACGACATTTTCTCAGCGCAAAACCTGATGCACCCGGCTTATAAAGCGAAAAGGTTTACAGATGAAAGCGAACAATAAGCCTGACAGTTAGAATTTAAAAGGCACGTCCATTGTGACGTGCCTTTTTGCATTATGGCGGTTACCAAATTTCAACAATTCCGTTTCACTTAGTTAAACAAGGAAGCCAACTATGTTTGCTGCAGAACTTGTTCTCGTCCTGCTTGCCATCTATCTGGGTGCCAGACTTGGCGGCATCGGCATTGGCTTTGCCGGTGGTTTTGGGGTACTGGTACTCACCCTACTCTTTCAAATCAAACCCGGCGCGATTCCATTCGATGTTATCGAAATCATTATGGCGGTCATCGCCGCGATTGCCGCGATGCAAGTAGCCGGCGGGATGGATTATCTCGTCAGCCTTGCGGAGCGTATGCTACGCCGCCACCCGAAATACATCACTTTTCTCGCCCCTTTGGTCACCTGGTTTATGACCATTCTCGCTGGCACCGGGCATACTGCATTTTCTACGCTGCCGGTCATCACCGAAGTGGCGAAAGAGCAAGGTATTCGCCCGTCTCGCCCGCTATCCATTGCCGTTGTGGCTTCGCAAATTGCAATCACCGCCTCCCCCATCTCAGCGGCAGTGGTCTTTTTCGCCGGTATTATTGAGCCACTGGGGGTGAGCTATCTGACGCTATTGGCTATCTGTATACCGGTCACGCTGATTGCGGTGATGCTAACCGCCGTGGTGTGTAACTTCCTCGGTAGCGAATTAAAAGACGACCCGGTGTACCAGGAGCGCCTGGCGAAAGGGGAAGTCGAACTACGCGGGAGCCAGGTTTTCGAGTTAAAACCCCACGCAAAACGCGCCGTGCTGCTGTTCCTGGTGGGTATTGTCGCGGTGATGCTCTATGCCACGGCCATCAGCCCCACCGTTGGATTGATTGATAATCCGGTGCTGCCACGTAATGAAGCGATTGTGGTATTTATGCTGACTGTGGCCACGCTTATCTGCCTGACCTGTAAAATCGACACTGGCGAGATCCTCAACGCCAGTACGTTTAAATCCGGTATGAGCGCCTGCGTCTGTGTGCTTGGCGTAGCATGGCTGGGGGACACCTTCGTAAAAAATCATATCGAAGATATCCAGCTAGTCGCGGGAGACTTACTGCAAAACTATCCATGGTTGCTGGCAGTAGTGCTCTTCTTCGCTGCGACGTTGCTCTACTCCCAGGCCGCGACAACTAAGGCATTGATGCCTGCCGCGCTGCTGCTCGGTGTTAGCCCTCTGACAGCTATTGCCTCTTTTGCGGCAGTTTCTGCGCTGTTTGTTTTGCCTACCTACCCTACGTTACTGGCAGCGGTGGAGATGGATGACACTGGCTCAACGCGTATCGGCAAATTTGTGTTTAACCACCCGTTTTTACTGCCTGGGGTGATTGCCATCGCCCTGTGCGTGATACTGGGTTTTGTTATCGGCGGTATTTTGTTGTAAAAGTCCTTAAATCGGGCTGCCTCGCGGCCCGATTCGTTAATCTATCGCACTTGTGCGTGGTATAGTCATTGTTTTCGCTGCTGCGAGGTTGAACGATGATAGTGCCCGACGCCGTTGTTGTACTCTGTACTGCCCCGGATGAAGCGACCGCCCAGGAGTTGGCGGCGAAAGTACTGGCAGATAAGCTCGCTGCTTGCGTCACTATTCTACCCGGCGCGACATCGCTCTATCACTGGGAAGGCAAACTTGAGCAGGAGTACGAAGTTCAACTGCTGCTGAAAACCGACGCCGCTCATCTGGAAGACCTCTTTGCCAGCATTAAATCGCACCATCCGTATCAGACCCCGGAATTACTGGCTTTGCCCGTCACCCACGGAGATTATGATTACCTCTCATGGCTCAACGCATCCTTACGCTGATCTTGCTGCTCTGCAGCACCTCTGCTTTTGCTGGATTATTTGACGCCGCTGGTCGTTCTGATTTTGTTCAAGCCGACCAGGCATTTAGCTTCGACTTTCAGCAACATCAACATGATTTGACGCTCAACTGGCAAATTAAAGAGGGCTATTACCTTTACCGTCAGCAAATTCACGTCACCCCGGCACAGGCAAGCCTCGCCCCACTCCAGCTTCCTCAAGGGGAAATGCATGAAGATGAGTTTTATGGCAAAACAGAGATCTTTCGACAGCATCTCGCACTGGCGCTGGATATCACCCAGGCGGCGAAAGGCGCGACGTTAACGGTAACTTACCAGGGCTGCGCCGATGCCGGCTTTTGCTACCCACCCGAGACAAAAGTCGTGCCGTTAATGGCCGTAGAAAACACCACAATATCGCCCCCTCCCGCCTCTGGTGAGAGGGACGGGGAGAGAGGAGCAAACGACACCCAGCTCCCTTTCCCGGCGCTATGGGCGCTCCTCATCGGCATTGGCATAGCCTTCACCCCCTGCATATTGCCGATGTATCCCTTAATATCAGGGATCGTGCTGGGCGGTAAACAACGTCTTGCCACCCCACGCGCGCTGTTACTGGCCTTTATCTATGTGCAGGGTATGGCAGTAACCTACACCGCATTGGGGCTGGTTGTTGCTGCCGCAGGGTTATCTTTCCAGGCGGCGCTGCAACATCCTTACGTGCTATTCGGCCTGTCGGCGCTATTTACTTTATTGGCGTTATCGATGTTCGGCCTGTTTACCCTGCAACTACCCTCTGCGCTGCAAACGCGTTTAACCCTCTGGAGTAACCGCCAACAGGGCGGTTCAGTCGGCGGTGTCTTTGCAATGGGAGCTATTGCCGGGCTGATTTGCTCCCCCTGCACGACCGCGCCATTAAGTGCCATTTTGCTGTATATCGCACAAAGTGGCGATTTGTGGCTCGGCGGGGGGACTTTGTATCTCTATGCGTTGGGCATGGGGCTGCCGCTGATTGCAGTCACCGTATTTGGCAACCGCCTGTTGCCTAAAAGCGGCCCATGGATGGAGCAGGTTAAGATCGCCTTTGGCTTTGTGATCCTCGCCCTGCCCGTTTTCCTTCTGGAGCGGGTGCTGGGAGATCGCTGGGGCTTGCGGCTCTGGTCACTGCTGGGTGTGGCGTTTTTCGCCTGGGCCTTTATCGTTAGTCTTAACGCCAAACGCCCCTTTGTACGAGTGGTACAGATTGCCTTACTCGGTGCAGCGCTGGTTTGTGTGCGTCCGCTACAGGATTGGGCATTCGGCGCACCATCTGCTCAAACGCACTCCACGCTGACGTTTAAGACAGTGAAAACGGTGGATGAACTGAATCAGGCGCTGGCACAGGCCCGCGGTCGCCCGGTCATGCTAGATCTTTATGCCGACTGGTGCGTGGCCTGTAAAGAGTTTGAAAAATATACCTTTAGCGATCCCCTGGTGCAGGCAGCGCTGAAAGATACCGTTTTGTTGCAAGCCGATGTAACTGCGAACAACGCACAGGATGCCGAGCTACTACGGCACTTAAATGTGTTAGGGTTGCCAACAATTCTCTTTTTTGACCGACAGGGTCAGGAGCAAACAGCCGACCGGATTACTGGTTTTATGGATGCAGCCGTTTTTGCCGCGCATTTGCGCAATCGTACCTTGTAAACAACACTTGGAGGCAGGAGTACGCTTCAGATAACGGAGGATAACACCGTGCAACGCGAAGATATTTTGAGCCAGACATTGCAGTTACTTGAGTTAAAAGGGATTGCGGATACCACACTTGAGATGGTCGCCGAACGTATCGACTGTCCCGTTGATGAACTCCGCCGTTTCTGGCCAGATAAAGAAGCGCTGTTGTACGATGCGCTGCGCTATTTGAGTCAGCAGGTCGATATCTGGCGCAGGCAACTGCTCTTAGATGAAGGACTAAGCTGTGAGCAGAAATTGCTGGCACGCTATGGTGCTCTGACCGACTGTGTCAGCAATAACCGTTATCCTGGTTGCCTGTTTATTGCTGCCTGCACCTTCTTTCCCGAGCCTGACCACCCTATTCACCAACTAGCGGCTCAACAAAAGCGCGATGCCCACGATTTCACGCACCAGTTGCTTACACAGTTGGAGGTGGACGATCCGGCAATGGTGGCTAAACAGATGGAACTTGTGCTGGAAGGGTGCCTTAGCCGGATGATGGTCAACCGCAGCCAGTCCGATGTGGACACGGCGCAGCGGCTGGCTGAAGATATCCTGCGTTTCGCCCGCTGCCGACAAGGCGGTGCCCTGACTTAAGTCTAAGCGCTAACAAAGCCAGCCCAGGCGGATATAAACAGGCACAGCGCCATAATTTGTTGAAATATAACCAACGATTTTGTGGTGCGAAACAGGCGCTTGACCGCTCTCCCCATCCCCGCCCATACCACCAGGCAGAGGATTGAGATCAGCAAAAAACTAAGTGACATAAACGACACCTCGCGCAGCGGCTGGCTGCTGTGCGGAGCGAACAGGCTCACTACCGCCAGCGCCATCATCCATGTTTTCGGGTTAATCAGTTGCAACATCGCTGCTGCCCGCCAGCTAAAAAATTGCGATCTTTCGCTCTGCAAATCAGTAACGGGTGCCGAAAACAACTGCCAGCTGATCCAACTAAGCCATAATGCTCCTGCCCAGCTCATCGCTTCACTAATGTATGGATGGCCGCGCAAGACCTCCCCGGCACCCGCTCCAGAAATAAAGACAATCAAACTTGCCGCAACACAGCCGCCGAAAACAGCAGGTAAGGTTGCTTTGATCCCAAAACGCTGGCTATTGGTAAGGATCAGAATATTGGTTGGGCCAGGGGTAATCGACGCGACAAAAGCAAAGAGTAAATAAGGGAAATAGCTATACAGCAGGCTCATCGTCAGGCTCCTTTCGTTTCAGGCCCTTGAATGTCGCTTTATTTGCTTTCACTGTCTGGAAGATTCGTGCACAACTTGCGGTAGTGTGCCGGGGAGAGGCGGTAAGCACGCTGGAACCAGCGTCCGAGATGGCTTTGATCGGCAAAGCCCAGCGCGGCAGCCACGCTGGCAGGCTGCTCTCCTTGCGCCAACAGCGAACGGGCATTCGCCAGACGCAATTGAATCAACCAACCGTGTGGGCTTAAATTAAATTCACGTTTAAAACAGCGCGTCAGAGTAAATCGATCGGTGCCTGTTTCCCGAGCCAGATCCGACAAGCCAATATTTTCCCCCATATGCGCATAGAGGTAATCCCGCGCACGATGGGCGATAGCTGCGCTTTGCAGTTGCGAAGGTAGCCTTTTGCGCCACTGGCAATGCTGAGTAAGCTGGCTGAGCAGCGAATCCATAGCACTTTGCTGAACTATGCGCATCTCATTGCCATGAAGTGCATGAAACGTCTGTGCAATGGTGCTGATCAACTGCGGTTGCCGAGCGATAGTGCGGGAAAAGTGCAACTCATGACTGGAGGGAACGGACTCATACAGGCCGCGCAAGGCAGACTTGAGCCAATGTTCGTCAAGATAAAAAGTCAGGTAGGTAAATCCTCCTTCTACCGGCGCATCACCATCATGGATTTCTCCCGGTTCCAGCAAAAAAGCGTCGCCGGGTCTGCTGTGATAACGCTGACGTCGGCAGTGAAATTGCTGTGTGCCTGACAGCGTAATACCCACCAGGTAACTATCATGCCAGTGCGGATCGTATGCATGCCCTTCGAAATGAGCCCGGATGGTTTCGATGCCAGTCTCGGCATGCTGGCGTAGTTCCAGCCAATCTTTAGCCATATTGCCTCCTGTTTCTCAGGTTAGCATCATTCATGAAATGAATGAAAAAGTCTGGAAGATTTGTGCACGGTCAGTTTTTCACCTTAAGAGCGCACGATTTGGCGCAAAGTTGAGCAACTGAATAGCATTTAAGGAAATAGAGTTGACGTGTTAAAGCGATTAGGGTTTAATGCGCCCCGTTGCCCGGATAGCTCAGTCGGTAGAGCAGGGGATTGAAAATCCCCGTGTCCTTGGTTCGATTCCGAGTCCGGGCACCACCGCATCAAAGCACGTTGGTTAAGGGATGAGATCCTTAACGGGCGTTTAATACAGGATTCGGTCATTATGGAATCTCCATCAGCGTAGTTTGGTTACACTGGTTGAATTCAGAATCGTATCCTCAAACAGGGTGTCTGTTCCAGCAGACGCCCTGTTCTCGTTGCTGTATATTCTTACAACCTGAAATATCCCTGTCAAGTTGTGTTAATTTTCCGTCTCTTCTTCCCTGTTCTCTCCCGCTTTACAAACCTCACTGACCGTTCGTGTGTCGGTATACAGACCCAGCGCCGTCTCCAGCGTTCCGGCTGCGGATGCAGCACTGACATCCACATACTCCATGGTCGTCGCAATACTCTGATGCCCCAGCATGGATTTAACCAGATGCATGTTTCGTTCCGGTGACTCCATCAGAATCGTCGCCAGCGTGTGCCTGAAACGGTGGGCAGAAACCAGAAAACCACACTCCCGTGACAGACGCCTGAAAAATCCCTTGACCGCCTGATGGGCACGCGCCGGACAATACACATAATCATCAGGCTCAATACAGTCTGTAAACCGGCAGACATCAAACAAAAAATCATCAGGACCGGCTCCCAGACGTCGGGCCCGTGACAGGAGAAGTTCCAGGGGGGCTTTCAGTGGCGCCACGATCGGCACACACCACTCGCGGTGTGTTTTACTTCCCTCCAGTTGCAGTTCAATCACCCCTTCTCCGGGGCGAACATCCTTCAGCCTGATATGCTGCAGCTGATTAAAGCGCATCCCGGTATAACGCAACACATCCAGAACCGTCAGCCAGTATCTTGCCGGATACAGGGCATTACGTCGCCGGTCGCAGGGTACCCTCTGCTGTGTTTCATATTCAGCAAACTTCTGAACAACCAGATAAACCTGGATCATCTGATCTTTGTTCAGCGTCTTCTTCTTTTTCGCCTCCTTTGCCACCGATGCCTCACATAACGGGTTTTCTGTCTGAGGCAGCAGCCCTTTTTTGATCCCGAAACCAAAAATCGCCCGGAGATGCGCCACCTTGTTATTCCACGTGTATGTTGAAAGTGACTGCGTTTTCAGAACCTGACGTCGCCAGCGCTGAATATCACGCTGGGTCACATCCACCGGAAATACCCCCTCACCCATAAAATCAACAAATCCCCGGACAACCTTGCGGTAACTCCATTCCGTATCAGGACGCAGGTTTCTCGAGAAAAAATACTCATCAAGCAGTTCATCCCAGGTCAGTTTCCCGGCCTTCTTTACTCCCATAAACACTCCATAACAAATCATTCCTTCCCCGCAGCATTCCGTCACGGAAATGTGATAAACGGGCTGTCTCCGGGGAGCCCTTTTCCGCTGAACAGACTGCGGCTTTTCACCAGGTAACCGCTGACAGGTTGATAACGCCCTGTTCGTTCTGCCGAATCATACAGTCTGGCCTGAACAAAACGCTCCCCGGAACGAACCCGATGAAGCCCCGCACGCTCAAATACGGACTGAACATAACGGCGATCATGATTGCTCCCCGTCTGTTTCAGATACAGGTAAAACACATCCGGCACACGCAGAAAAGCATATCCGGCAATCAGATGAACTCTGGCATCAGGCTGATTCACCGGGATCTCTCCCGAATCCAGTCCATGTCTGAGCCATTCAACAAATTCACCACTACTGCCTGAAGCCCTGACATTTTCCGTACTGTTCCGGTCCTGTGAGTGCTCTGGTGATTTTTTTATCTCCTGAGCCGGCTCACTGATACATAAAACAGAGCCAAAAATCCCCGTGTCTTGCGCAGGATCACTTTCCGCACCAGCCTGTTCACTGTTTGCACAACCTGATTCATCAGAAACTGTCTCTTTATTTTCAACAGGTTCTGCCACATCAACCTCCGAGAGCTCTGTGTCATCACTGACTGCTGAAAACAGGCTCAGCAGCATATCGGTATCATCATGGAGGCTCTGCTCCTCCGGTGACTTTTCCTCTGCGCCTGTTGCAGACTGCAACGTATCCGGGACTACTGCTTCGGCCTCATCGGTTCCTGAAACAGAGGGCTGCAGCGTAAATTCGCCTGCCTCCGTAACGGCCGCCGACATTTCCGACGCACTGGCCTCTGTTGATGTTTCTGGCTGGCTGTCAGATGGCACATTGTCTTCAGACTGCACAGTGTTTTCTGAGAGTAAAGGTGCTGTTACGGCTTCCGTTACCGGCAACGCGAGAAGCGGACTCTCCACCTCTTCTGCCGCCGTTTTCAGGACTGAACGAATCAATGCCATCTCCGGATGCTGATGCCAGACTGCACCCGCCAGATTCTGTAATGCCCCCGGCACAGTGGCCAGCCAGGCTGTCGCCCCCTCCGGCAACAGCTGCCCGGCCATCACCGCTGCCAGTTGCTGTGCCTCTGAACCCTGCAGACGTTGCTGTCGGTAGCGGAAACGAAATGCCTCGCCCGGTGAACACATTCCCGGCTGCCATAACTTTCCGCTGACCAGTTCCCCCTCCAGGTGTGCAAGAAGTGGCAGGTGATAAAACAGAGCCGACCAGAACACCACTACATTCCATACACCAGACTGTGCGGCCTGCTCTTCCGGTGTGGCACCGGGCGGAAACATATATCCTCTGGCCAGACGAACGGCATAGGTGGTGAACTGCAGCGTCAGGTCGCCAAAACCGTTGGTACCGGCCCACCGGGAGTCTCTGGCAGCGGGAACGTTCTGCGCCGCCATCAGGAGTTTTTGTACCGGCGCCAGACAGAACTGCTGATACACGTCGGATGGCATACTGCTGTTTTCCCACAACTGCTTCAGACACTGTTTCCTGCGTGGTGTGGACGTCAGCTCCTCTGCAGTCCGGGGTATATAAAAACCTTCCGGCAGATGTTCCGGCTGGCGTGCGGTTTCCGGGGTGGTTGTCTCAGTACTGCTGGTATTGCTGTTACCGGGAAGCAGTTTTTTCAGGCGATTAAGCATTTTCACCCTCCTGCCCGTATACGGCATCGTTTTCCCCGTTTTCTGACGGTGATGCCTCTGTTGCTTTCTGGCTTTGTTCATCTCTGCCAGCCTCTTCTGCCAGCTGGCGCATCAGACTGTTCAGTACCAGGGTTTTACGGGCACGGGTGACCGCAACGTACAACAGGTTAGTTTCGTCCCTCCGTTCATCTTCCGGCATCAGCGGGTCGGTGATATCCGCAAAATCCTCATCCAGTATCACCACTGGCCATTCCAGTCCCTTACTGCGGTGAGCCGTTGACACGGTAATATCCGCATCCTTCTCACACGTGACGGTATGCTCCCGCAGAAGCTTCAGTTTCACTGGTAACGGGAAACAGATATCCAGCAGGCGAATGGCCTGATTCATCTCCACATCCCGGGTGGATTTGGCTATCCGGCAGTATTCATCAAAATCGCGGTAATCCCGCCGCAGAACATCAGACTGCATTTTTTCCGGCATATCGGCAGAAAACCAGTACAGGTCCTCCAGTGCCTCAGTCCGGTAACCTTCAATACCGCCCACCCAGTACACCTTCCTGCCGCTCAGACTGGCCATCAGCGCCGTGCATATCACCCCTGCCACCGTCCGGCTCAGTACCGTCCGGTGCCCTTCCGGTTTATCCGCTCCGGTACGGCTCATCAGTACTTCATCTTCCCCGCCACTGCCGGTCACCTGTCGTGTCTCACCGGCACGCTGCAAAAGCAGATTCGCCATCCGGGCCACTGACGGGCCAAAGCGGAAGCTCTGCGTCAGCCACAGACGGTCTGCATCGTTCAGAACAGGATGAGAAAGCACATTATCTGCACCACGAAAACGGTAAATCTGCTGGTAACGGTCGCCCACCAGAATCACCCTGCAGGGCTGACTGAGCACCAGTGCAGACGTCACCGGATTGGCGTCCTGTGCCTCATCAAACAGAATGGTGTCCCATCTGCGGGACAGGTCCGGGGATGACAACTGGAACAGCTTCAGGTAGGTATCATGCGTGACAGGGAATGTGCCATCAGGGCGACTCATTTCATGCCATAGCACCTGTACTGCCTTCAGGATGGCTGAGACATCCGTACCGGCCCGGGCGTCCTCATCCGGCAAATGCTGCAGCCCCGGTTCCGTGTCAGCACTGCACAGAAACTGATTCAGACTGCTGAGTGCCAGACGAACCAGCAGCCAGTGACGGGTGTTCAGCTTTCTGGCCACATCCGTGATACGCAGGCTGGCAACCAGGCGATTCTGGTAATGCTTACCAAAGCGTGACCAGGCCAGTTGGTGGGAGGTTTTGCACTCCACATTAAACGGAAATTTACGCTCAGCCTCATCGCGTACAGAACGGTTATAAGCCAGATACAGCATTCTACTGTCGGGGTTTGCCAGTGCATACTGAACCAGGGTGCTGGTCTTTCCTGTGCCGGCAAAAGCGTTCACAACCAGCTTCTGCCCCTGCCAGTGGATAATGGCAGACTGTTCATCGGTGGGTGTCAGTGACATACAGGCCCCAGTAAAGAAAAAATGGTGCGCACACTCTGCCTCACTGCAGAACGTGCACACCATCATTAACTCTTTACCGGTGTCGGGAAATTATTCTGTCCAGTACGTATCTGCCACCTGACTGATTAGCGGCAGGCGTAATAACCACTGATACCGGACAACTGACCTTCCTGGCCACCAGGGAAGTAATACGCAATGGTACTTTTCACACCATTACCACTGATAACGGTTGTACTGGAGTACAGCCAGTTATTTTTCAGGTTTGTCCAGCCATCATAGGTTTCCAGTTCACCCCATTCACTGATAATGCTTTGCAGGAGGCTGGATGAAGCCACCTGCGCACCCAACTGGCGACAGGAGTAAATTGCTGTTCCATCGAAGTCACCCTGCAGCCACTCCGATTTTGTGGCACTCTGCGCAAACCAGTTGCTGCCCATGTTCAGGGTCACGGTCTGTCCGTCCGTATCCGTGCCGGTCAGGGTGATACCTGCCGGATTGCTTTTCACGGTCATGACATTGCCACTGATGCTCACCGCCGGTGAGTATGCGGTCCAGGTGACCGTGCCGGCGGCATTCTCCGTATCAATGCGGAATTTCGCGCCCGGCCAGGTGCTGCTGGGGACACGCTTACCGAAGTTCTGACCATCTGCGCCGGTGGCATTGATGCCGGTGACGCTGCTGACTGTCAGGACAGGCATGATCGTGATGACGGGAGCTGTGTACTGCTGACCATACGCGTCAGCGGTAATGGTGGCCGTTCCGGGCGTGGTACTTTCCCATGTCGTGGTGGAACGGCCCTGTGCATCCGTTGTTCCCTGTGTCTGCCAGAGGTTGCCACTGTCAGTATGCCAGTCCACGCGCTCGCCACTGACCGGATTGCCTGCGGCATCCGTCAGCGTCAGGGTGACCGTCTGTCTGGTTCCCGGATAAACACGCTCTTTTTCAACCGTGATGACACCACGGACAGTACGGGTGAAGGTGACAGGCTGTGCGCTGATTTGTTTACCGTCCACGGTGGCATTAACCACGGCCTGTCCGGCCTGTGTGCTGGTCAGTGTCACAGTGGCTTCGCCCTGTGCACTGGTTGTGCCCTGCAGGGTCAAAAGTGTGCCCAGGTCGGTGCTCCACTGCACGACTTTGTCCTTCACGGGCTGACCTGCCGCGTCACGCACGCTCAGGGTGTACGTTACGGCATCGTTTCCGTCTGCTACTGCGGTGGTTCTGCCAGCCTGAAGAGTGAGATGCAATTGTTCTGTGAAGCTAACACGAGGGGCATTCTCGGTGTCGGTCGTGCCGTTCAGGGAAAGTGATACCTGTGCAGTACCTGCCTGTGTACTGGTCAGGGATGCAGAAGCTGCTCCGGCTGCGTTTGTCACCGCATCCTGTTGTGAGAACTGCCCCTTGTCCGTGTGCCAGGTGACAGCCTGTCCGGCGACCGGAATGCCGGCGGCATACCGGATTACAGCGGTCAGAATGATGCTGTCCTGCCCGTCAGCAACGGCGGAGGTTTTGTTCACCACAATGGCGGTATCCGGACGGGTTTCAAACGTCACCGGGGCGGCACTGATGGTGGTGCCGTCCACGGAGGCATTAACCACAGCCTGTCCGGCACGGGTGCTGGTCAGTTGCACAGACAGCTGGCCGTTCTGGTCGGTGGTGCCCTGTGTCCGGCTCAGTTGCCCGGCTGTGGTGGTGAATGTGACGTTTTTTCCTGAAAGGGGCTTACCGTCAGTGGTTTTCAGCGTCAGGGTGTAGCTGACCGCCTCCTGACCATCGGCCAGTGCCTGAGTACGGTCAGCCAGCAGTTCTCCCTGCATGGCGGCAACGAAGGTCACATCAGCCGCTTTTGCCGTCTGGTTACGGGTGGTGGCAGTAACCCGGATAACTCCGGTAGTCAGGGTGGCAACAGCAACACCGTTAGCGTTGGTAGTGCGCTCACCATTCAGCGTGCCGCCGTTATGCTCCCAGCGTACAGCCTGTCCGCTGACCGGTTTTCCGTCACTGCCCGTGACGGTCAGGGTGTAGCGCACACTGTCCGCACCGTCTGCAGTGGCCGTGGTTTTATCCGTGCTGACCGCCAGTTGCTGCTGTACTGCCGGGGACACCAGAATACAGGTACGGGCAATATCAGAGAGGTCGCCACGGGTATCCCGTGCCCTGCCGGAGAGTGTGACACTCTGATTTTCGGCAGACCAGGCGGGTAACAGCAGCGTAATCAGGTTGCCGGTGTTGCTGATAATCTTCCCGCCAGCCTGACGCAGTTCTGCGTCGTCAAGCTCGATACGGGACAGCCCGTATTTTGCGTTTACCTGTGGCGTCAGAGTGGCGGTCGTCAGCTCTGCACCGTACATCCGGTGGCAGTTGCAGGGTAATCAGCGTCTGTTTGCGGTATTCCAGCACCACATCATTGTTACGGTTCACCAGTTCAAGGCGGTTAGCGACCAGTGAACGTTGTGCGCCCACCTGACTGCTGTCCAGCTGATGCGCCAGCGGTTCACCGATACGGTATGTCAGGCCGAGGTTCAGGCGGGGGTCGTCAGCCCCGTTTTTTGCCCCGGCGGTAATCGACACCGGCGGTCAGCAGCGGGAACGGCGTCCAGGTGACACCGGCAGTGATGGCGTGAGGATTCTTCTGGCGTTCAGACTCGCCAAACAGCGCCACTTCATTCCCGTAATACTGCTCGTAAACCAGCTTACCGCCCAGCTGCGGCCAGGCAGGCAGCCAGCCTTCGGCACGGATATCCCAGCCGTCAGCCGGACGTTCGTCATAATCGGTAACGGTCGGGGACTGCCGCCAGTCAGACAGACGTTTGTACCCGTTGGCGGACAGCTTCAGGTAATCACGCCAGGCTTCCACGCCAATCCCGTAACGGCGGTTGGTGTTGCGCCAGTCAACATCGTAAAACACGTTGTATCCCAGCATCCAGCCGTTATCCGTGAAGTAACGGTGGCCAAGCCCGGCGTTGGTGGTGAATCGCACGTCGTTATCCCGCATCCCGAGCTGGGTGAACAGCACGTTCTTCGGGGGGTTATGCAACGGAAACAGGACGTCGAGCGACGAGCCTTTCAGGGAGAAGTCCCTGTCCACGCTCAGCTGCGTTTTCGCCGTACCGAACTGGTTCAGCCACTGTGTTACAGCATCTGCCGCCTGCCCGGAAGCCTGCCCGGAAGCCTGGCAGGTCAGCAACTGGCTGGCTGCATCACCGCTGTTGCTGCCCTGCAGCACACGTCCGGCCTCCATCGCAGTCTGCGCCACAGACTGCCCGTCAGCCTGAAAGACGCCGGCAAATGCCGGGGTAACCTGAAAAAAGAACTGTAATCCAGCCAGCCCATAAACTGCGACACGTCTTACCTGTGAAGAAGATGGATTTGTCTTTACCATCAATATTCTCCTGCTTCAGCAAATGAAGCAGGGAATATCGTCAGAAAGCAACAGACCGTGAACAAATAACTCTTTTTTGTATTCTGTAAATTTCTCAGAAGAGAAAAAGAATTAATTGTCGTCAACACTTTCAACAGGTCGCATCATCAACAGATGACAACAACCGGAAGGACACCACGATGGAGTTGACTGCAGACCTGCTGAAAAGCCTTAACAACATCAGACAAAATGCCACCATATATGTTCACGCATACCACTATACTGATGATGAAAAATACGTTATGGTGCCACGGACATCTTTACCATCACTGAAATTAACGCCGTTACAGTCAGAAATAATTATTCGACTGCTTCTCAATGGAGCCGATTATATAAGGCACGACGGGTATGTTCAGGGATATGGAGAAAAAACTGTGGCAACATTCACAATACAGGGGGAGGGACGCTATCGTTTCAAAGCAGACTTATCACAAAATGGGGAAAGTAATATAGCCAGCAATGCACTAAATCACTGGCTACATCGTATCCATAAAACAGATATCATTGTTCTGTCTGTTGTTCTAATGCAATAGATTTATTTATATAATTTTATTAATTAACTCTGCAAAAGATTTTGGTATCCGGCTCTGATCACTGGTCCACATCAGTGTGTAGTTATGTTTTTTCAAGATATCAATAAAGTGTTGGACATCATTTGCCGGGCTGTTTGTACAGGTAAACAATTTTCGTAGCGTTTTTTCCCTGGGACGTTGATCTTCGGGGAGTTTCTTGATGCCTATTAATATAGTTTTATGAGCATCATCAATAACCCCAGTTAATGAGTTACATACTTTCGGCCATACAGTTCTGATAGTTTCTATTTTTCTTTTAAAGGAAAGCGTCTGCGGAATCGCGTCGTTTAATTCGTTCAGAAAGTTATTAAATGAAAAATGGCTGCCACCAGGTGTCAACTGTAATTCATCTGACAAAATTTGCTGCTGCGAGGGCGTTATATACACGTTAAAAACACCGTTTTTTCGACTTCCATACAGTTTTAGTCGCAATAAAACATTAACATTACGGAGATAAATAAACAAACTGTCTCCAGATATATTTTTATCTTCTGGTGCAAAAAAGATCATAAATACAAAACAACCTCGACCAATACATGTCTCAAAAGCAATTGTAGGTTCTTTATTTACCCATGCATATGAATATATTGAGCGCAATCTTGAAAAGTTAAAACAGATACTCATACAATCACCTAAACAAACCATATTATCACTTATAACGGGAAACCCATTGATAACATCAATCCACTGAACCTTGAGATTCCTTAATAAGTTTACTCACCCAAATTCATACCTCCTCTACGTGTAATCCATATTACATAGGTAGGTTCAATCTCTTTTTATAAAAATACGCATCACCTATACAGATAGCGTCACTGAATATTTAATTCCGTCACTTGATACGCATGATTGTCCATGAGAAGTGATTAAACTAATCTTTATTGATTCACAACAAGGTTCACGTTGATAATGATAAAAAATCAATTCATGAGACATATCCCCCGCTCCAGTGCCAAAGGTAAATGATACAGTGGTATATTTAAATTGATTTCTAACATTCTCAAAATATAATATTGAGTAGTTAAAATAAATGATTTTTTGAATTACTCATTATTTGTATATATTTACACATATTAATTATATAGACCATTCAATTGTGGTAATTTAAAAAAATATGATTCATCTGATTTTTTAAATTCTCCACTTGAATTTTCTCTAAGAGAAGAATTAATAAGCACGATACAATTCTCAGCTCTAGTTATGCCAACGTAATGAAGGTTAAGCTCTTGTTGAAGGGTAGGATATAGAGGTGTGTATTTATCTTCGCTGCCAAGTTTTCTATATGGGAAAGACCATTCATCTAAATCTAGATGAAATACTACTTTGAATTCTAATCCTTTAGATTTATGAAGAGTCATTACTTGTAACTCATTATCATCTAATGGCTTGAACTGCTTGACTAAAACCTCGTTAGAAATTGTTTTTATCACAGCCTCATCAGTATGTTCTGTCGAATTTATCCCTAAAATATCGGCGATATCATGAAACTTATGTATTAAATCTTCATATTTTAATTCGGTTTTAATTTCTTTTATTTTCTTCCTCAAGAAGATCTTAATATTATCATTAATTATAACCCCATCAAAAACCTTGTTAATAAGCTCTTGAACTGTATTTATTGAGCCATATTTATACGCTAAAAGATCTTTGTACAGATCTGAACACTCAGTACCAATTTTATCTAGAGGTGTATCAATATAAAGTCTGAAGTTTAAGTTTAATCCAGAACAAAATAGTGTTAACGATTTTTCTTTTCTTGCTAAAATTGCTATTTGATTTGCCTTTTCTAATTCCCATTCACCACTTTCTAACCAACCTGAAATCCAAGAGGAAATCGTAACTGCATTATCTTTAAGATTTCCACTAAGTCGTCTCCTAAATACTCTTATATAATCTGTTGGTAACAGATTATAACTTGGGTTAAGTAATCTTGAGGCGTAATTGCTTATTGAAGGGTGGCACCTATGATTGAAGTTTATCTCAAAATGTTTAAAAACTTCTGTTTTACTGACCAACTCTAAAAGAAGTTTCGAATTTCCTCCCCTAAACTCATATATTGATTGCCAAACATCACCAACAGCAATGGAGTACAAACCAAGTTCGTTTATTTTTAGAAATAGTTGATGCTGGGATAAAGATGAATCTTGATATTCATCTATAAATATATGACTGTATCTCGCTTTAATATATCGTTTTGCCGCAGATGATTCATTTAATATTTTCAGTGCTAAGGCGGAGAATGAGCCCATCCACAATATTCCATTATCGTATAATTTCTTATATCCAGAATCTTCATTGATATTAATGATTGATGGCGTGCCAGAAAAATTGTTTTCTATGAAATAGCTATATGGAGGATCCAATCTCTTTAGCACTTTACATTCTGTTGGCGTACCTCCCCATAACCTTGAAAGAAATGGAATAATTAGTTCCTTTAAACAAAAGCTATCAATTGTACCAAAAAAACTATGTTTTACATCGTGTCCTTCAGACTTGCATCTGCGTTCCAGTTCTGAACTTGCTTTCCTTGTGAATGTAATTGCAATAACTCCTTTATGGTCAGGGAGAGAGGCGGTAATATTTCTAATTTTTTCCTTTATAACCGTAGTCTTACCACTCCCCGGGCATGCTGTTATTACCATACTCCCAGTGTAATCAATAGCTAATGTTTGCTGATGCGTTGGTGAAAAGACGCTCATTTCATTCACCTTTAATCAGTTTTACAAGATGGTTTAATGGTTTTACTAAATCGCCTGCATTTAGTTTGTGAAGGTCTTTTCTTATTATTTTAAGAAGTTCACGCATTCTTAATGCTTTTTTCTTCTGTAAATACTTTATTGCACTTTGGTTACTTTTCTTATCTAAAGCATTTAATATTGGTGTATTTAACTCTTCTACCAAGTCAGTTTCCAAATCGATTTTTGATAAATATACTCCATGTTCATTTATTATTTTAGAAACTTTCAGCCATTCACCATTGGTTACGGTATCCATAGGTGCTATTTCAACATCACTATGCTCAAAGTTATCGATACCTACTATACTTAAACATCGATTTATACCAACATATTGCCACTTATCTTTTATTTTTGATATATCGTTATCGGTTCTCATTACCCATGGTATTTCTAAAGCATTAAGTATAGCCACGTATATTTTAAATGCGATCCCATCAACTGAAACTATTGAAATATTCCAATAATCCAAGTCGATATTTAAACTTTTTGCCAAAGATTGGTAAAATAAAATTTCTGATGGTCCCTCGACTAAGAATACACCATTTGAAAAAAATGATTCTGCTGGTAATATACTCATCCGGTAGCTCATTCCTTCCCAACCATCTGTAATATATCTTGAACATCCTTCGCTAGCAGCTACAGTATGCCCGGCCCGGTCAAGCAATCTTATTACTGAGCCAGGTTCAAAATTTACAGCTATTTGGGGGGAATGGGATGAAATGATCGTTTGGCCCGGAAGTTCAGTTGCCAAATAATCGGCCAATTTTCTTTGTTGGTGAGGGTGTAAATGTGCTTCAGGTTCTTCGATAACATAAAAGATAACTTCGTTATCAATATCATGTTCTCTGATACTCTTCGCTTTCCATAGAGCTAATAATATTTGATTATTTCTACCGTCTCCCCCAAGCATGACGCTGGAGCCATTCGAATTGGCTCCAAGTTGTAGGCTATCAATAAACTCATTTATACCAATTACCCCAGTATCAAGTTGTACAGAATATTCTGAGTAATGATGTGCAAGTTTTTTTATCTCGTCATTGACATCCTTTGTGGCTCTTTCAACGTATATAAGTTGCGATATCTTATCATTTATTACTTGTAAATCTGGAACTTATCTCTCTCAACAAATCATCATCTTCTACTCTTTCACCTGGAGTCAAAGATTGTTGTGCTATTTTTAGTAATTGTCTTTTTTCCTTACGGATAAACTTTTCTAAATCTCGTTGTGATTGAATATATTTTAAATTAACGAATTTAAGATAGTACCGAGAGTTTATTTCTTGTAATGATTCTAAGGAACTTCCAATGAATAGTTTGTAGCTGAGATCTGATTTTATAGCAGAATATTTAATGAATGATTCACCTGAATCACTGACATTTCCTTTAAGAATTGAAAGCACTGCATCTTCATTAATATCTTTAAAATGGACTACAATCTCAATTTCTTCACACGGCGTTCCATTTTCCAAATGAAAATCAAGTTCATCTGGTTCAATTTCAGATTCTGAAAGGCTTTTATCTAATAATATCCTTAAAGAATGCAGCATATTACTTTTGCCTATATCATTGGAACCAATGATGAGGGTATTATAATTAAAATTGATGTGCATCTTTAAAGTTTCTAAAACCTTTAAGTTTTAGTGATGATATTTCCAACTTAAACTCCATCTTCAAATTAACAATACTTTATCATAATGAAATAATACACAGACTATTCAACTAAATTCTCTCAATTTTTTAAAACAGTTCCATTAGTAAATTTGGTGAAAATATTAGCTTACTGAATATATGGTGTTACCATATACACTAATTCCCACCACCTCGCCGGTGGCTGCACCTGCGGCACCGGCAAGAGCGTTATTTCTCTGTGCCACCGCCAGTGCGGCATTCACCAAGGCATGAGCTACCACACTTCCCACACAGTCCGGGGGGTATTTTTGATTATTTCAGCAATATACGACGCTGCACCACCTGCCAGGGCTGCACTCAGATTACCGCCGGCCAGTCCTTGTACTGCTGCTGTTGCGGCCTGTATTGCCTGCTGGTATTTGCCTCCCGTTCCAAAACCTGAGGCTGTCATATCGTTGTTATACGCTTGCTGCACCGCATCCTGCACTATGAACGGGTTTATCAGGTCCATTCGAGAGAGCCATCTTCAAGCACCCAGACAGCTCCTCCCGGACAGCTCTCATCAAAAAACCAGATACCATCTTCAATCCCTTCTTCTGTTTTTGGAAATGCCTGTCGGAAACGCTCAACCTGCTCGTCAACACTGCCTTCCAGAAACTTACCGTGCTTGGCGAGTTTGATGCGTCCTTCTTTCAGAAGGCGGGTCAATGCCCAAAAAAAGATTTCTCTTCTATCTGCAAAACTAAACTCTGCAGGGTAAATATCAGGAACTGAATAACACAAAATAGCATCAAGAGTCTGTCCCTCTGCAGCATCCGCCAACTCCTGGTATTCTCTTTCACTTAACTCAGTAATCATTTGAACTTAATCTCCACACGTGAATATTTATTCCCCAGTTCAGTAAGCTTTTGGTTATTACGAATATCTATAGTCCAACGAGCGCCTGTCTGGCCTTCTGATGTAGATATGTTTCTAAGTGTTATTACCGAACCATCTGATAGTTTAGACGTGTAGATTCCTGATTTTACCTCTTTCAGCGGTGTATCTCCTGCCAGTTGCTGTGCGTAATTATGGATCTGTTTATCCGTCAGATTCTGGCTTTCAAACACTTTCGTCGTACCATAACGGTTACTTACCGAACTCTGCCTGATAGTCTGCCCATCCACCGTTAACTCTCCGACCGGGTGACTTTTATCATATATTTTACTCAGTTCATCAAATCGTTGTTGCTGAACCTCCTGATGACGGGCTTTTTCTTCATTATCTGGTCCCCATCCCCCCGGTGTTCCTGCACCTGCACCACCAAGCTCAGCTTTATCCTTATCCGTAGCACTCGCTACGTCTTTGCCCAGATTCGGCTGTTTGTTTTCGTCTGTATTGTCGCCATTCAGCACATGCCCCGGTCCCCGGGTACCATCGCGACTCGGATCACGTACAGCACACTGTTCCCGTGAGCCTTCACAACCACCACCAATATCCCAGCTATTATCATTCCCGGTATCCTTACTGGCATTACCTGTAGCACCAGCTATTGCTGCTGCCGTATTAGCTGCTGTTTCAGTGGCTATCACGTTCAGCATATTGTTTTCAACCGTTGTCTTACCTGACTGTGCGCCGGCTACCGCTGAAGCCCCCGAGTCGCCCACCAGACCACCGGACAGACCGGCAGCAACCGTTGCCAGTGTCGAAACTGTCTGTTTCTCTGTCTCGCTCAGTTCACTCACCGGTTTACCGTACATCTGTGTGGCTATCATTCCCACCACCTCGCCGGCGGCTGCACCTGCGGCACCGGCAAGGGCATTATTTCCCTGTGCCACCGCCAGTGCGGCATTCACCACGGCATGGGCTGCCACACGCCCCGCACCATCCGGGGTGGTCTGTTTGATAATTTCAGCAATATACGGCGCAGCACCACCTGCCAGGGCTGCACTCAGATTACCACCGACCAGTCCCTGTACCGCTGCCGTTGCAGCCTGTATCGCCTGCTGGTATTTGCCTCCCGTTCCAAAACCGGAGGCCACCATACCGTTGTTATATGCCCGCTGCGCCACATCCTGTTCCGTGAACGGTTTTCCTGCTGCCTCAAGCTCTGCGCGGGCCTGATTCAGTGCTGCCGGGTCCCGCTTCGCTTTCTCACCGGCTATCTGTCCTTCCGTTCTGGCAATATCTGCCACCTGGTTACCAATCTCACCAATGAGTTGCGCCTGCTGCAGTCGCTGCTGCTCTTTTTCCCTGTCAAAGATGGGGGACAGCGTCTGATTTGCATGTGCTGCGTCACGGTTCAGGTCTGCCACATCCTGTTTCTGGCTCTGCGTATCCCGGATGGTGATATTCCCGGCAGACACTGCCGACTGCGTGGTACTGTCCGCATGGCCTTCATGATTTGCACCAGCCAGCTAGTCTGCTTATCAGGTCCATTCGAGAGAGCCATCTTCAAGCACCCAGACAGCTCCCCCCGGACAACTCTCATCAAAAAACCAGATACCGTCTTCCATCTCTTCTTCTGTTTTCGGAAATGCCTGTCGGAAACGTTCAACCTGCTCATCAATACTTCCTTCCAGAAACTTACCGTGCTTGGCCAGTTTGATGCGTCCTTCTTTCAGAAGACGGGTCAATACCCATAGAAAAATTTTTTTCCTTTCTTCAAATGAAAAATTTAACGGCGGGGGTTCTTCTGGTTCACTATAGGAAAAAACGGCCCCCAAATTACGACCTTCTGCAGCTTCACATAATTCATTATATTGCTTGTCATTAAGTAATAATGTCATTTAAATTTTATCTCCACATCTTTGTATTTATATGCAATGTCAGAAAGTTGTTTATTCCCCTTAATATCAATAGTCCATCTGGCACCTGTTTGTTCTTGGGACGACGATAAACTCCGCAACGTGATCGATGTTCCGTTCTCCAGCTTTGCAGTATAGATCCCCGGCCGAACCTCTTTCAGCGGTGTATCTCCTGCCAGTTGCTGTGCGTAATTGTGGATTTGTTTATCCGTCAGATTCTGGCTTTCAAACACTTTCGTCGTACCATAACGGTTACTTACCGAACTCTGCCTGATAGTCTGCCCATCCACAGTTAACTCTCCGACCGGGTGACTTTTATCATATATTTTACTCAGTTCATCAAATCGTTGTTGCTGAACCTCCTGATGACGGGCTTTTTCTTCATTATCCGGTCCCCATCCCCCCGGTGTTCCAGCACCTGCACCACCAAGCTCAGCTTTATCCTTATCCGTAGCGCTCGCTACGTCTTTGCCCAGATTCGGCTGTTTGTTTTCGTCTGTATTGTCGCCATTCAGCACATGCCCCGGTCCCCGGGTACCATCGCGACTCGGGTCACGTACAGCACACTGTTCCCGTGAGCCTTCACAACCACCACCAATATCCCAGCTATTATCATTCCCGGTATCCTTACTGGCATTGCCTGTAGCACCAGCTATTGCTGCTGCCGTATTAGCTGCTGTTTCAGTGGCTATCACGTTCAGCATATTGTTTTCAACAGTCGTCTTACCTGACTGTGCGCCGGCTACCGCTGAAGCACCTGAGTCTCCCACCAGACCACCGGCCAGGCCGGCAGCAACCGTTGCCAGTGTTGAGACCGTCTGTTTCTCTGTCTCACTCAGTTCACTCACCGGCTTACCGTACATCTGTGTGGCTATCATTCCCACCACCTCGCCGGTGGCTGCACCTGAGGCACTGGCAAGAGCATTATTTCCCTGTGCCACCGCCAGTGCAGCATTTACCACGGCATGAGCTGCCACATTTGCAGCCTTATTCACCTCACCTGTAACCGGATCTGTGGTCATGGTTTTCACCACTTCAGCCAGATACTGCTGCACCACCTGCCAGCCCCTGAAGCGCGGTTGTCGCAACCTGTATCCCCCTTGCACCGCTGTTGACCTTCTGATTCCCGTAACTGGATATCACTACCGGTACAAAACCTCACCATTTTATCCCTGTAGGCTTAGAATGTTCTGTGGATATCACGCTTCAACATATTGTTCACAACAATAAACCCTCTCCTTTACTTTGGCACTTAAAATCCTTTTATACCAAGGTAGCGAAATAAAACTATACCAAAGCCTAGAACTCCTCCCCCCGCAGCCCCCATCCTTATACCTCTTAAAACCTCGAACCAACTAAAATCAATTTTCCCATAGGCTAAATATTTAATGATAAGAAGTATAAAATAAGACAACTCAGCAATTGCAATTCCTGAAACAATGGAAGCAACTATGACGAAGAGACTGAAAATAAATAACTTCATTCACGCGCTCCTTTCTTAAATTTATCATTAATTACTTTTTGTAGTTCGGTCCCCGTCATTTCTGATGTAATAGAAGCCCCCATATTACCTGCAACTCCCGGAATCTTACTCGGCACCATACCTTTAGATAGACCTAACTGCCCTTTAACTTCAGTATATTTTAGTAGAGTCGGATCGAATTTAGGATTCCAGCCACCGGTTATCCACTTGCCTGCTGTATTTGCAATAGGCTTGACCATATAATTGCCAACCCCATATCCAAATCCAGCCCCCACTCCATTTGTTATTGCCCCTGTAAGGGGGCATCTCCGTTTATAGCGTTGGTTAATGCTCCACCTGCCGCATTCCAAGCTATTGTCCCTTTCCAGCCCTGCCCATGGTTATCACATTTATCCAGCATGCTGCCACTGAGTTGACCGGGTTTATTTCACCACTATCTGCATACTGCATCCCGGCATTTGCTCCGGCACCAAGTAACCACATAGCTTGGGCCCTCCCCGATAACAGCCACCTGTCGCTAATGCGGCAGCATAAGCTTTATTTTCAGCCTGCCCCCGCTTACAGGCTTCACCGGAAGGATTATCACTACAGGAGAGAACATCAGCGCCATGCTCTCTGGCTTTTTCTGTCTGAAGCCATTCACTACCACCCAGCAGGTTATTCTCAACCGTTGCCTTACCCGACTGTGCGCGGCTATCGCTGAATTAGATTGTCCGGAAACTGGAGTCGGTCTCTGTTTCGCTCAAATAACCGTTCGGAAAAATATTTTATTCAACAGCAATCCCAACATTATGAATTGGGATTGTTGCAAATCTCACTTAGGATCTGATGGATTTTTCTTACGGGTGTTAAACTTATCTATTAAATTAAATACTATTGTAGCTAATGTTATTGCTGTTCCTGCTATACAACCAAAAACGATAGCTCTTTTAAACTGATTCACTGGAAAATAAAACTCATCACCTTTAAAAAAATAAAAGGTTGAAACCACCCCTCCCAGAAATAGCAACATGACTATAGATGATAAACAGCTATAAAGGAACAATATCACATAACTATATAGTTGTTTCATTCTTTCTTATCCTCTGACGAACCTTTCGGTTTATTGAGATCTTTAATAAATCCAGATGAAAACTCTGAAGCAACCCCTCCCCAATAATCATAAACAAACCCAGGAATTTCCTTTCCAGTAACTGAGTTTACAATTCCAGGTGCATATTCCCCAAATAATCCACCGGCCCATGCACCTGCGGCAGCACCTCCAATAGCTCCTGCATTCGGTCCATCAGTAAAAAATGCACTGCCCATCGCAATTCCTACGGTTTGTCCAACAGTTCTTCCCGGTGCAAGCATACCAGTAATGCCTGCACTGGCACTGCTTTTCCAGTCCCAGTTTTTGTTCTCATTACCCGACTGACTCAGATCAAACCACTGGTATGTTCCGTTAGCAATCTCAGCAACAACTCCACTACCGATCACTTTCCCGACAGATGCTGCAGGCCCCAGATACCAGGCACCTGCAATCAATACGCCATCTTTATAGCCATCAACTATCACTTTGCTTATATTGGCACCTTCAGGTAACTCCCCTTTGGCAAGTTTATCCAGTCCTGCCTGCTTCTGTTCCGGAGTGAGATTATTAGCATCAGCATACTGATTCCAGGAGGCAACCGCCTGGCCATAACTCACCATTCCTGATGGCAGGCTGAGCGCATTATTCTCAACCGTTGTCTTACCTGACTGTGCGCCGGCTACCGCTGAAGCCTCCGAGTCGCCCACCAGACCACCGGCCAGGCCGGCAGCAACCATTGCCAGCATGGAGACCGTCTGCTTCTCTGTCTCACTCAGTTCACTCACCGGCTTACCGTACATCTGTGTGGCTATCATTCCCACCACCTCGCCGGTGGCTGCACCTGCGGCACCGGCAAGGGCATTATTTCCCTGTGCCACCGCCAGTGCGGCATTTACCACAGCATGGGCTGCCACACGTCCCGCACCGTCCGGGGTGGTCTGTTTGATAATTTCAGCAATATACGGTGCTGCACCACCTGCCAGGGCTGCACTCAGATTACCGCCGGCCAGTCCCTGTACCGCTGCCGTTGCGGCCTGTATCGCCTGCTGGTATTTGCCTCCTGTTCCAAAACCTGAGGCCGCCATACCGTTATTGTAGGCCCGCTGCGCCACATCCTGTTCCGTGAAAGGTTTTCCTGCTGCCTCAAGCTCTGCGCGGGCCTGATTCAGTGCTGCCGGGTCCCGCTTCGCTTTCTCACCGGCTATCTGTCCTTCCGTTCTGGCAATATCTGCCACCTGGTTACCAATCTCACCAATGAGTTGCGCCTGCTGCAGTCGCTGCTGCTCTTTTTCCCTGTCAAAGATGGGGGACAGCGTCTGATTTGCATGTGCTGCGTCACGGTTCAGGTCTGCCACATCCTGTTTCTGGCTCTGCGTATCCCGAATAGTGATATTCCCGGCAGACACTGCCGACTGCGTGGTACTGTCCGCATGGCCTTCATGATTTGCACCGACCAGCAGATTGTTGGCCATGTTCCCCAGGAAATTTCCGGCAACACTGCCACCGGTACTGAGCCCTGCACTCTGATGTTCCGTTTTAAAGTCGGCCCGGTTTTCAATGTCACTGAAGCCCAGTGTGCCGGTATCCAGCCGGTTTTTATCTGCCGTTGCCGTGGACGCAATCACGGCACCGTTCAGTTGCGTATGTTGCCCGGTCGTGACATCAAACCCGCCCCTGCCGGCAAAAATCCCTGTCTGTTCCTGCACACTGTCGTAGTTACTGTGCATTTTATCCCGGCTGAGGCTCACACTCGCCGAACCGCTCATGGACCCGAAAGTGAAGCTGCCTCCGGCGCTGGCATTCTGCTGCTTACTGTCATAACGGTCACTGTCCTGCTCACTGGTCAGTGTCAGATGACGACCGGCATCCACTTTCACCGTTTCACCGCCAGCCTGCGCGCCGGTAAGCGTGGTGTCCCGCCCGCTGATAATGGTCAGCCGGTTTCCCGCATCCACCGTGGTTTCTGTATGGGTGGTACCGTTGCCTTTTTCACTGCCCTTACCCTGGTTTGCGCTGGCTGAAACACTGATACCCCAGCCTCCGGAGCCCACACCAACACCGACACCCACGCTGCCACCACTGGATGTGTTCTTTCCTTCCAGCTTTGAAGCGTTTTCTGCTGATACCAGATTCACGTCACGGTTTGCCTGCAGCAGAACGTTGTTCCCGGCCTTTATCTGACTGCCCTGTATCGTCAGGTCACCATCCACGCCCTTCACGCCGGAGCCGGTGGCCTGAATACTGAGGTTATTACCTGCGGTCAGGGCACTGCCCTTCGCCACCGTCTGCTCTGACTGCTGTTCTGATTTCGAAGACTGGCTGCCGTAAGAGAGGCTGATGCCCACCGTGTTATTATTTCCGGCATCGTTTCCCTGCGCGTCGGCCAGTCGTCCGGCCTGCACGGCCTGAGCACCCGAGAGCGCGGCCTTCACCCCCTGCAGGGCTTCAAGCCGGCTGCTTCCGGAAGATTTCGCCGCCTGTACGGTCTCCACCGTCGAGTTCAGGGCGCTGCCCGCTGTGCCGGACAGGGCAAGCGTCAGACCGGAGGTTTTCTGCTCCACCGTATGCGTCTGTACATGCTGGTCTGTGGCGGCGGTAATGCTGACCTCCTTACCACTGAGTGCCATGTCCCTGCCGGCAATCAGGTCAGAGCCGTTGACGGTCAACCGGTTACCTGCCTGAAGGGAAACATCACCGTGAACACCCCCCACCGTGCTGCCTTTCTGTGTGGTGTCTGTTGCGGTGTCCGTGACTTTCAGACTCTGACTGCCCACGCTGAATCCCACACCTCCGGAGCTCATCAGCCCGGATTTTTTCTCCTGTTTCAGGTGTGTTTCACGGTTGCTTTCTGTCAGCGTACCGATATTCAGGTTATTTCCGGCAACCAGGGAGACACGGTTATCCCCGGCCACACTGCTGCCCGTGACGTTCAGATTATGTCCGGCGCCGATACTGACCGTATCCCCGTTCAGTTCACTGCCCGTCATGGTCCGGCGGTCAGTGACATCATGCGTGGTTGTGGTGGTTTTCGATAACATCCCGCTGCTGCCGGTCACTTTATGGTATTCATCCAGCGAGCGGGTATTCTGTGCACCGGTCAGCGTCACGTCATGACCCGCCATCAGGGCCAGGCCTTTCTGAGCTGACAGCGATGCCGCCTGTGACGTCATATCCCGTCCGGCGGTCAGCGTGACATCACCGTTACCGGCAAGCGTGCTGCCCGTACTCTGTGTGACGCCCTGCGACAGACGATTATTTTTGTCCCAGGTAATATTGTCCTGCGCGGATGTGGTCACTGTGGAAAGCGTCATATCCCTGCCCGCACTGAGTTGCGTCAGACTGTCCTTACCCTGATTCACCACCGTTGCAGCCGTCAGATTCATATCCCGTCCGGCCTGCAACACCAGTCTTCCCTGGTCGTTCTGCACATACACGCCGGCCACACTGTCGATACTGGTACGTTCAAAATGGTTCTGCCCGGCGTCGCGCTGTGCCGTACGGGTGGTGGTGGTCAGACTGATATCCCGTCCGGCCATCGCCAGCAGGCTGTCCGTAGCCTGCAGCAGCCCGCCGGTACTGTTAATATCCGTCCGGGCCGTCAGGCTGACATTGGCTCCCTGAATGGTGCCGGCCTGGTTGTGAATGTTTTCTGCACTGAGCTGCACGGTCTGCTTCCCGGCCAGTTTACCGCTGTTAAACAGGTCACCATCCAGCTTCATCACCATGTCCCTGCCGGCAATCAGCGCACCGGCACTGTTCACATCACCGGGTTTTACACGGGCATACACCTGAGGTACCTGAACCGTCTGCGTGCTGCCGTCCGGCAGCGTCACCGTGGTGTTAACCAGCCAGACAATATCACCGGTCAGTAACGCCATCTGCTCAGCAGTCAGCGCCACACCTGGTGTCAGATTGTATTGCTTACCAAATGCAATACCCGCATCCATTAACGCCTTAAACTGCTCTTCATCATTACTGTATCCGTCCAGGTACCGTTGCCCGGTCAGAGCGACAACCTGCTCACGAATCAGACGCTGTTCGTAAAAGCCGTCACCCAGGCGTTTGAGCATGTTATCCCCGTTCTGAGAAAACGCCTTCTGCATGTAATCACTGCCCAGCCACGTCTTCTGGTTCGTAAAACGCGGGTCCGTTTCAACCAGATATGGCACATTCACTGCCGGATTTGTTTTAAACAGGCTGCTGTCCGGCAGACGGGTATCCGGCCCGGCAACATGGATACTGCCCTGAGGTGCGCTGACTTCAAACTGCTGCCCCGGCAACAGAATGACCGGTTCACCGGCTGACACCACCGGGCGAAGCGGTATCCGGTCAGTAGCGGCTACTGTCACATCCACATTTCCGGTCAGTCCTGTCTGTACATCCGTTCCCTGTGGCTTCAGGGGAGAAAGCGTGACCTGGCTGCCCTGAACCTGTCCGTGGCTGGTGAGCTCTCCCGGCTTCAGCGTGATGCTCTGAATTACAGTGGGCGGAGTATACTGAGAGGTTTTCTCCCCCTGCTTATCCTTTCCTTTTTTCCTGATACGGTAATAATACGTGGATGTTCCTGAGTCCGTAACATGGCGCTCTCCGCTGACACTGACGTTTTCCACATCACCGGCCTGCATATCCAGCAGGCCACCTGCAACAACCTGACTCTTATCATTAAGCAGTTTGTCTGCCACAATCGTCATGCCGGCACCGGACAGAATTTTTCCCGGGTCGGATTCTTTTACCCGGGTTTCTTCCACGGTACGGTGTAATCGTACTGCGTGAATTTATCTCTGGCGCCTTCCGGTGTATGCAGTTTTTTCAGTGAGTTACTGGAATCGTTATCCACATAAACGCCCGGTTCACCGGCGCTCCAGCGTTTATCTGAGCCGCTGAGCTGATACTCAGTCACCTTTTCCGTGGAAACCACCACGCGCTCCGTGGTGAAATGGTCATTGACGTTATTGATTTGTCCGGCACTCAGTACCAGATATCCGGCGGCTTCAATAGTGGCACTGTGATTATTCAGTACACCGGCTTTCCCCGTGGCGGCGCCATTCGCATCCAGCATGCCACCAGTATGCATATCACCTGCACTGTAAATCAGGCTGTGCGTCCGGTTATTCAGGGTCTGTATCCCTAAGTCCACACGCTCACGCCCGGCCAGCGTCGCCGCCACGCCATTTTCATCCAGATTATTAAATGTGGCAGCGCTGACACCAACAGCATCGCCGTAGATTCGCCCGGTACCGGAATTCGTCAGGGTGTTCGCCTGAAGACGCGTATATTTCCCGTCAATCAGCCCACGGTTCAGCAGTGTGTCCGTCACGTTAAGCCAGGTCTGCCCGGCACTGATTTCACCTTTCTCTGTGTTTTCAAGGCGGATGCTGTTCAGGTCAAGCCGGCTGCCTGCCAGCAGGCTGCCGGTATTAGAGACATCGCCATTAACGGAAAGCGTAAGGTTTCCGTTCGCAATAGTCTGACCACTGTTGCTGAACGTTGTGTTACTTTTCAGCGTCATATCGCCCAGCGAAAGCAGTTTCCCGTCACCACCGAGCTGACCGGCATCCACAGATACTGACTGCCCGGCCTTAACCACGCCGTCACGGTTCGAAAACGTCAGCTGACGGCCACTGACAGACAATGTCGCGCCGGAAGAGAGCACGCCGTCATTATTACTGAGCGTCCTGTCTGCCATAACCGTAAGCGCCCTGTCTGCCAGAATATTGCCCTCCTGGTTATCAAGGTCCTGCGTCGTGATGTGTATTGTCTGCGCTTCCAGCCCCTGGCCGGTATTCTGCGTGTGGCGATTGATAAACTGCAGGGCGTTCAGCGTAATGGCGGAACCACTGCGAATCAGACCAGAGACGTTGTCCACAACGCCCCGTACACTGTCGAGCAGCATGTCGCCCACAGACTGTATCTGTCCGTGGCTGTTCTGCAGACCTCCCGTATGCAGACGGAGGTCACCTTCACTGACCAGCCGGCCACCCTCACGGTTATCCAGCGAGGTGGTGCTCAGGTCAGCTGTCGTTTTCGCCCCCACGGTCCCGCCCCGGTTATCCATTGCTCCGGTACTGACAGTCAGTTCCTGCAGGCTGTTCAGCGTACCGCGTCTGTTATCCAGCGTCTGGCCTGCGGTATTAATGCTGATACCCCTCCCCTGAATAAGACCGGACTGATTGTTCAGCGCCTGGCTGTTCCAGCCGAGCAGACCGTTTGCCACCACCTGACCGGATGTATTGTTAACCACGCCTGCAGTCAGAAACAGAGCATCTCCCGACAAAAGCACACCGGCTGTGCTGTCCAGTGTGCCGGCATTCAGCGTCATCGGCCCCTGACTGATAACCCCGCCCCGGTCACCACTGTTACGGTTACTCAGTGTGTCAGCACGGAGATTCAGCGATGCACCGCTCTGTATCAGGCCGCTGGCATCGTTGATGATATCCGTCGAGGAAAGGGTCAGTGACTGCTGTGCCACCAGTCTGCCGCCCTGATTATCAGAGCGGGTGACATCCAGCCTGCTGTTACCGTTGCTGACCACCGTCCCCTGCTGATTTTCCAGCACATTCAGGTGCGCATTCAGGTCTCTGCCGGCGGCAAGCGTCCCTTCCTGATTACTGACATCACCACCACTCAGCAACATATCCGTCCCGGCCTTCAGTGCGCCTTTCTGGTTCATCAGCGTACCTGACGATATCTGTAATGACGCCTGACTCCCCAGCACGCCCTGACGGTTATCGAGCGTTCCGGCGTTCAGGGTCATATCCTTCTGACCCACCATAAATCCCTGCTGATTATTCAGCATACCGGCCCGTACTGTCAGGGTACCGGCGCTGCTGATACCACCCCGTGTTTTCGTGTTCCGGTTACTGAGAACCCCGTCCTGTACATCCAGCGTCATGTCACTGCCGGACTGAATCAGACCATCATCAGAGACCAGTTCGCTGCCTGACACAGACAGCGTTTTCTGTGAAAGCAGTCTGCCGGACGTATTATCCAGCGCACCATCCAGCGTCACAGACAGCCCGTCAGACACCACCGTACCCTGGTGGTTATTCAGACTCCCTGCCGAAATATCCAGCCTGCCGGCGGACTCCATTCGTCCCTCCGTATTGCTGACAGCCTGCTGTGTTTTTATCCTGCCCGTTCCGGCAGCAGCTGAAATCAGTCCGCTGTCGTTATTCAGCGCCTGTGTATTAATCAGGATGTCACGGCTGGCAAGCAGACGTCCCTGCTGGTTATCCACGGCGCCGGTTGTCCTCACCTGCAGACTGCCTGACTGCGCCGCCTGCACTTTCCCCCTGCGATTATCAAGGCTCAGTGCATCCAGGCGCACCGCGCCATTTGCCGCAAGCAGCCCTTCCCGGTTATCCACGCTTCCCGGCAGACTCAGCGAAAAATCCCCTGTTCCCGTCTGAATCAGACTGCCTTTACGATTTGACAGGCTCTGTGCCGATATCTGCAGTGTGTCGGCATTTACCGTGCCACCATTATTGCTGAACTGCCCGGCAGTCCGGGCGGAAAGCGTACCAGCACTCAGTTGCGCATTCTGTGTGGACAGATTTCCACTGGTTGCATCCAGCTCAGTATGTTGTCCCTGTATCCGGCTGTTGCTTAAATCCAGCCCCTGCCCCTTCAGTTGCATGTCCCCACCGGACAGAACCTGTCCGTGTGCCGCCAGTTCGCCGGTGGTACTGACAGTCAGGTTGCCCGCTGCCGCCAGACGTCCGTCATCTTTCACCCCGGCGGCCAGCAGACTCCGCTCACCGCCGGTCAGACGCGCTGTCTGAATCCGGGTGTTGCGACGTGATGCCACAGAGCCTGTATGGGTGAATACACCATCACTCTGTATCTGCGTATCCTGTCCCGCATAAACAGAACCACTGTTATGCAGCTCCCGGGTTGTCGCCAGATGCACATCCGTTTTCGCACTGATACTGCCACTGTTTTCAATACGTCCGTCAGCCGTCAGGGTAACCGCCCCTGCCTGCGCACCAATATGACCGGCGTTACGAACCCCCACCCCCGTTTCCGTACCGACAAGGCGAATTTTTCCGGCATACATTCCGCCAAGACTGGCCACATCCAGTGCCATCTGAGGCTGTGAAGAGACATCACCGGTCTTTTTCTCAATCTGCCCGTGCGCGATATCCACATTGTTACGTCCTGTGGTCACTTTCAGATCCTGCGCCCAGATACCCGCATTAATCTTCACAGACCGGGCAATGATATCGGTATAATCCGTGCGCGAGGCATCCATCCCTTTGCCCGTAACCTGAATCTCACCACGTTCAACACTGAATCCGGTCAGACTGCCGTTTTTTATCTGCGGCTGCCCCGTGGTCAGCGTGGCCCGGTTCGCATTAATAAAACCGCACCCGTCGCAACTGATGCCGGCCGGGTTCGCAATCACCACCTGCGCCTTTTTCCCGGCAACCTCAACAAAACCGTTCAACTGGCTGGGATTGCGACTGTTCACTTCATTAAGAATGATTCTGGCCTCTCCCTTGGCCAGCCACGGGTTCCCGGCCACCATGCCACCCAGTTGAGTCTGCACATTGTTATGGGCATTATTCAGAATGACGCCCTGGTTACCGACGTCGAACTGGCTGTATGTATTATGTGAAACCCCGCCGGCAGAAGGCGTCTGAATATTCACCTGCGGAATGCCGCTGGCCGTCTGCGTAATCGCGGGCTGCTGATGCCCCGGTGCGCCATGGTCTGCGGCAATGCCTGCAGCACTGACAGAATGCACCATCCCCGACGCCAGCCACAAAGAGAATGCAAGCGGCGTGACACGGCAGATACGTTGCCTGTGTGGATATCCTGTGCGGGAGGACAGTGATGTACCGGCGCGACCGGAACGTGCAATATCTGCCACCACCATCAGCATTCCCCGGGCTTTGTTAAAAATAATGCGGTAACAATTTCTGTTCATTCTGATAAACCTGACTTATCTCTCCGGCACATCCACAGCAAGCGGGTGCTGCACACGCCACTGGCGCGCCTCTTCACGACTGACCTGTGCACCCCGGAAATTCATCACCCGCAACCCGGTCTGCTGCCCACGGTGGTACAGCGAACGCCAGCACAGACGGGGAAAAATATCCTGCCGGACAAGACGACTCATATCCGGAGTGTGTCCGGAGGGGGCAACCCAGTCACAGACCCACATCCGGTCGCCGCTGTTCCAGTCCGACCGGGGCATGAGAATTGCCGGCTGTGTAAGAAAACGCGCCTCTGCCTCCTGGCTGAGCCAGGCCCAGCTCATGAAGAAAACAGGTCGCCCCTGCTCTGTTGTTATCACATACTGTCGGTGCTTAATCACCGGCAGCAGCAGGTCCGGCAGGGTATGCAATGGCGCATCACGATGCAGGGGGGAGTGCATCCACAGCCAGACGGCAGCCCCCAGGACTTCCGCCTCATTGACCGGCTCACCGGAATACAGGGGACTCAGAACGTCATATTTCCCGTTACGCATGAAATTTTCTCAGAAATCCCGGAACAGATTAAAACCGGCTGTCACATCACTCGTCATAAAACCCGCCGGCTTTGAAAACGGACGACCGATGAAAACGTCATAATCCGTACTGAACAGTTGCCCCCTCAGCCCCACAACACCACCGGCCAGATGACGTCCCACCAGATATTCACTGCCGGCTCCCCCCACCTCGCCGTAATCTATTCCCAGATATAACTCCTGCTCCGGCAGTGGCGTACGCCAGGCCAGGTCGTTTCGGATATACCAGCCGTTACTGGCATTCAGCGTTCGCTCCCCGTCAAAACCACGAACCGTCCAGCGGTTACCGATGGCAAACTGTTCCTGTGGGGTCAGCGGGGTATTGCTCAGCTGGCGCTGATACCGGAAGGAATAACTGAAGGACTGCTCTGCCAGTGTAAAGGGCAGATTAAAGGACGCATTCATCTGCAGGATCTTACTGAGCGCCGTTGCCTCACCGAAGATTTCCTCCGGTGCCGGCTGTGCACCAAACCAGCGGGTTCCCCGTTGCCAGCTGACACCAGCATCCAGTGTGGCCTGAGAAATATAATGACGGTGCTGCAGCCCAAGTCGCCAGGCCGCTGTCTGCCGGCGCTGCACCTGGATTTCCGTATCATTAATGTAGTTACGCGACCTGCGGGCCTGAACATCGTAAGTCAGCACCGTTTTCTGCGTCCCGTTACGATGCAGTACCCGGCTCAGCTGCATGCCCAGATTCTGACTCTCGCCACTGTACTGGTAATCCTCAACCGCACCAGCTACCGTCTGATGGTAATCGTAATCACTGGCGGTGACGGAAAACTGCCAGTAGCCGAAAGGCACAGAGTAATGGGCCGTGTAGTTTTTACTGCCCTTACCCCCGTAATGTGGAAAATTATGGGTGGCAGAAACATACAGCAGGTCACTCAGGGAAACAGGATTATCCAGAGAAAATGTTATACCACCGAGATAACGCCCTGTGCTGCGGGTACCTGAATCATCAAGCGAAAACCCCAGTCGCCAGTATTTGTCCTGTTTGCGGGTAATAAGAATGTCACTTTCCCCTGGCTGCTCACCGGGTACAATTTCCATATCAGCCTGCACACCCGGCAGTCGTTGCATATTCTCCAGCCCCTGCTCAATGTCCCGTAAATCCAGCAGAGAGCCTTCGTGTGCCGGGAATGAGGAATACAACTGAATATAGTCACCACTGTCCGGTGTCAGACGCACATGCCGCACAACACCGGGAATAATAACCAGCCGGAGGATACCGCTTTTTAAATCCTGCGAAGGTGCCAGAACCCGGGTGGTGACATAACCATGATCGACCAGACGGTTCTGCAATGTACTCATCAGCAGATTAATTCCTTTCGCCCCCAGGCAATGCCCGACCGCCCCGTTGGCGATTTTTTGTAAAGGCAACCAGTGTGGTAACGCATCAGCCCCCTCCAGTTCCGTCTGTTTAATCTGAAAACAGGGCGTTTCAACAGGAAAATTAATCTTACGGGCAAAAGAGCCAGGTGCAGAAAGGCGAACATCAGGGGCTGAAGGCGTCAGTTGTTGCTCAAGGGCGTCCTGACGCTGCTGCTGAATGATAAATGCTTCATCTCCGCTACGCCGGACATCCGCAGCCTGAAGAGATAAAGGCGATAATAAAACAGACATCAGTGTCAGTGACAGCAAGGACGGACAGCGCCGGAATAAGCTTTGTTCCTCTGCCCTCACGTTCCTGCAACATAATTTTCCAGTCAAACGAAAAACCTTTTATTCATGCCATACCAACAATCACCAGCCTCCTGACGATACCTCCCACCATGTTTTGCGATGGCATGCTACCGCCCTTCCGGTATTTACCCGCATCAACCGGTACCAGAATGCTGAGTAACAAATCAGTTCAGAATTGACTTAATTTTGATCATTATAGAATAATGATCTGATCGACAGCAATATGACAGATTTATCGATCGATATAACACAAATAAACAGGCCTTTATTCTGTTTTATATCGAAAAATCAGAACAACTCAAAACTTATAACCATAGTTAATGGAAAAATGCAGGAAATTATCCCATTGAATGCTTTTAATACAGTTGGTTAGCACAAGAAATGTCATTTTTTGACTTCAGTCATTGAAAATCATCATTAAACATTTTTTCTTATCATCGTCAGATGATCTATTTCGTTCAGGAGCAGCACACAGAGGCATACTTCACAGTCATAAAAAAGCAAACCTGAAATAGCCAGTTTTGAGTACCAGACCGAACGTAATCTTGTACATCCTGAAAACGGGTGCTGAAGCAACACTCTTGTTGTCAACAAATATCAGGTGACCACCACTGGTTGATCCCCCCTCGGGATTACTCCTCGCCGAATGCTGGTATCATGCAAGACGGGGCCTAGCAGCCCCATATTAAGATGAACTGGGGCCCTACAGGCAGCCATCACGGTGAAAAAGATAGCTAGGCTGTACAGGCTGAAGAAAAAGCATCGGCAGCAACGGCGACATACCAATCCACAGGGGCATTAAACAAAGCGATTAAATACATGCTGGAGCGACGTGTTGAGCTGAGGTGTTTCCCGAATAATTGTGCCATGTTACTGGTCAACAATATCCACGAACACGCAAGACAAAAACTATATGTGATCGACTCTGCAACGAGAGAAACAGGAATCAGCTTGCAGATTCAGTAGCAGCAATTGGTGCAATCAACCAGACAGTCTCCGAGTTTTTTGGTACAGAGTGTCGGTGCGCTTGGCGCCGACCATTAGGTCGCCAGCAACAGATGAACGTATCTCTGCAGAGCTGGTAAAAATTTGATTGGCACAATCGCCGCGAACTTTTCGCTGATCAGCATCATTTTTCTGCAGAGAAGCACTATTAGCCTGCTGTAAATCACGCTGAGCGTTGGCATCTGCTTCCAGTTGCAGAATTTCACCAGCAATGGTGGTATTTTCTTCGCTGAGCGTAAAAATACCGGGCTGAACCGCCTGGCTGTTAAACAGATCTTCTACAAACTGATGGTTGAATACGAGATATCGCATATCCAGAGGAGGATAAAGGCTGCACTGCCCGTACTCATCGCCATTCTGTGGGTAAAAATACCCGGATATCGTTGATTTACCAGCTCCGTTCTGGCCGTAAATCAGGGTGACATAGTTGCTGATATCAATCTGAACCGTTTCATCGTGGGAATAACTGCGCACTCCGCGCAGAGAGAGTATGCTCATCGTTCAATCCCTGTGGTTTGATTACTTAAAAATAGGGGATAGTCTTAAAACCCATTGTATTTAGTGTAGGTATATCACAATTTGTATTAGTCCCCGTTTAAACCGGACACCTAACCAGTAAGACATAGTCATAGAGCGATGTTTAAGGAGTGTCCTGTGCAAAGAATCGAAGTGATCACTGGCGAGCAAAAGCGCCGCCGTCATACTCCTGAAGATAAAGCCCGTTTTATTGCGCTCGCCATGCAGCCCGGATATGCCGTCTCACTCGTTGCCCGGCAATATGGCATCAAACCTAGTCTTCTTTTTAAGTGGAAACGGCTCATGATCGATGGTGGGAAGTCTGCGATCACCGCAGGCGACGAGGTGGTCAGCGTCTCCGGAGTCAAAGCGCTGGAGAAAAAAGTCAAACAACCTGAACAAATGCTGGGACGCAAAACAATGGAAGTCGTAATCCTTCGGGATGCGCTTGTGATAGCCTAGGTAAAAAAGTTGATATCGCGTATGCCATTATTGCTACCACCGGGCAATACCCCATCATCCGAATAGCAGAAGTGATCTGTGTATCACGTTCAAATCTTTATGAGCGGTTGCGGAAAAAGCGCCATCACCGGTCAGCCCGCTATGGCAAAAATGGTGACGCCCGACTGTTACCGCTTATCCGCCAGATATGCAGCGAGCGGGCGACAAACGGCTATCGACGCGTGACTGCACACCTCAATCGTGCGCTGAAGGAACAAAGCTGGCGGGTTAACCCCAAACGTATTTACCGGATCATGCGGGCGAATAACCTGTTGCTGGCAAAATCTGTCCATAAAAAGCCAGAGCGCTGTCATACCGGCAACGTCGTGACACTTAAGCTGGATACGCGCTGGTGTTCAGATAGCTTCGAAATCCGCTGCTGAAATTGGGAAGTCGGGCGGACGGTGTTCAGCCTTGACTGCTGTGATCACGATGCCATCTGCTGTTCGGCGACAACAGAGGTAGTGTAATTACCCCGCTTAAACGATCCATTATCTTTTAGAGATCCTCTGACATATAGATGAGGTTACCCGAAATCGAACGTCCGCTTTTCACTCACAGCGGACCGTCATATTTGAGTGCGTTTGACTACGTAAACTGTCCGGAGCCTGAGCCAACTCCAACCAACAATAATAAAAAGCCAGCCCGAAGGCTGGCACAGTGAAAAACATTATCAGCCTCAGGCTGCTACCTGTTCCTGAGCATGACGCAGACGGTATGACCAGTTTCCGAGGTAATGTCCGGGCGTCAGCAGCACCCGGCGCCGCTCATTACACAATGAGTTGCCTATCACCACTTCTCCGGCCACACCACACAGCGACAGTTGTATATACGCCATGCCGGCTGCCAGCGGGTCAATATCCGTTGCCGACACCCACATCCTGCGGTATGCCGGATATCCCGAACGGTTCAGGGTGTCAGCCATAGCCAGAACCATACTGCCGGCACCACAGGCAGGCTCACGGAGCGTGATAAAGGGGGTGTTCTCAAACAACGCCTTCACATTCCCCAGCTGCATCTGTGCCATCATGCTGGCCACACTCCAGGGCGTAAAAAACTGGCCCCGGTATGTATCCCCCAGCTCCAGTTGCATGAACACGCTGCCCAGAAAGTCACAGAATCCCTGCTCCAGTCCCTCAGTGACATGGGCAAGCAAATGCGCCATGTTGATAACATCCTGCTTTTCATAACCACTGACGATTCGCAGGTACTTCTGCTCCCGTGCCTCACTGAACTGAAACCGGTTCTCCAGGGCAATCACACTGCAGCTGACAAAGTCTTCAAACACCTTATGGCGTTTGTGATAACGGGCGGTCTGATTAAACAGCGAAATGAAGGCTTTCTGATGGTCGATAAAGGTGGCCATGTGAATCTCCGTAAAAAACAGGGAACACATGGCCCCGGGGAGGAACAGGTGTTCCCCTTCGGGCTGAAATGAAAGATGACAGGAAAAAGCGGGTGCCACGAATGTGACACCCTGAGGTTAATTACTGGCCTGAAGCCAGCGGAACCGGTAAAGGCGCGGCTTCTGTCTGTTCTTCAGTGCGCTCCTCCACCAGATACAGCCGGGGCTGAGGAAGTGTTTCCCTGCCCGGCCATTCGGCCTGCGGGTCACTGTCCGTATGTTCACCACCGTCATAACAGTTGTAACCCTGTATGCCCCTGACAGGCTCGCTGTACCAGTGCCGTATCTCACAGTCGAACACCTTCGAGATTTCACCAACCAGCTCACCTGAAGGCGGATACCAGGGCGTGTCAGTCAGCAGCACCAGACTGCTCATCTCATCACGCACCCAGCGGACATTGTGACCTGATGGCCACTCCACACCGTATATCCTGCTGTAAAGGCTGGTCGTGGTGGAAATGCCCTGCAGCAGTCCACCTGAACCGTTCAGCTCTGTGGCCAGACGGGAGGGTATGACCATCAGCATGTCACAGGGCTGCGCCTGCTCCGGGTAATCCGACAGCCGGCTCCAGCAGGCTTCGGCATCAATGTGTTCGCTCAGTCCGACCAGGCCAAACCAGTCAGAATACTGACAACGCATTAACGCTGTGATTATCTCCCGGGCATTATCCGGCAGATTCCCCCAGCGGACTGCGCCAATACATGTCTGGTGATAAAGGCGGTCAATGGTCTTTATCGTCTCTTCATCCAGTACGGCGTCTTTTACCAGCAGCCCCAGCCACTGTTCAAATGCCTGGTTAGCCGGAGATGACATCCCCGTTCCGTGACGAACCAGCGCCGGATATGGCGGATACTGCGTCGTCCGGGTGGGTTTCACCAGTCCTGCACAACCGGCCAGAAACAGCTGTATACTCTGCTGTATGGCATGGCGGTAACGCGGTGTCTCACATCCTTCAATCCACTGCGTCAGCACATCCAGGCAGACTGATTTACCGGTAATTTCAAAACGATTCTGGCACCATTCAGACATGGTTTACGCTCCTCTTTTATCTGTCAGATGTAAAAAGAGGGCACTGTCCCGTGAGGAACAATGCCCTCACGGGATGAATGGCGGTCAGGTTACCCCCTCCGCCAGCGGTTCAGATTATGCGGTCTCAGACTTACCACAACGCCAGCATCACCAGTGAACGACGCTCAAAATCAAACGTCTTCAGCGTATCGCTGACCCACGCTTTTATGTCATTCACGTCATACCAGTAGTCATCAGCATAGTCTTCACCCCGTAAACACGAGTTTCTGACATAAGGAAACAGCCTGTGGCAGTTCCCCGGCGTCAGCATACTGAGGTCACGCAATAATGCAGCCAGTGACCGGCATGTTACCGGGAAAGTATGCTGCTCATCTGAAGCATCAGTATGGTTACGGAACCATGTCAGAAGCGGCATCACCTTACGGAAAGCCCCCACTTCCTGATGTTCCTGTGTTTCCACAACGGCACCATTCTGATGGTTATCACGAGCCATAAAGTAAATATCGAGTCCCATAACAATTCTCCTGAATAACGCAGGGACTCTCCCCACAGGGATATGTCCCTGCCGGGGTATATGAATGACGGAATACGCGATGGCGTTATTCCGGGTAAATGAAAAGAAACAACGGCGTTCTGTCAGTGCCCACCGGTAAGTGCACGCAGCCAGTAAAGCTGATATTCAGCCTCTTCCAGTGCTGACCAGTCATCCGGGGATAACTGTCGCCCCTGACCGGACAGAAACTGCAGCAGTAAACGGTCAAACGCCTCTCCCCTTACCGGGGTGGTTAATACAGACTCCGGAGCAGCAAAATTCTCATGTCCCAGGAATCGTTTTATCCATTTCAGCGGCAGTGACCAGCTGGCACCACCGGCAGTGGAATGAATGCGGAAACAATCCGGACACAGATTGTGCAGCTGCACAAACACCGTACGGGCAAAGAAATCCCCCGGCTGGCGTCCGAAATTCAGCTCCTTAAGCACCAGAATGTTCTGACGATGCTCCCGTTCAATGGTGACATTCACCGACCACAGCCCGTCTGCAGACCGGCTGTAAAACGCCAGTATGTCCGTGACCGGAAACAACTCAGACGCCCGGGTCAGGGAGCCGAAATACGCATTCTGCGGCCGTAACGCCTCCGGCAACTGCCAGAAGGTTTCTGTTACGGCCAGAACAAAAGCATGCCACTGCTTTTCCGGTATTGTGGCAACCTGCTCAAGGGTATATACCACCGGCTTACGGGCCGGACGTGAAGATAATTCAGACATGGAACATTCCTCATGGTTAAAAATAAACAACGGGGAATGCTTTCCTGACGGAGAGCACACCCCGTCAGGGTCAGGTTATGAACTACATCATGTCGTGCCGGGCAAAACAGGCATCCGCCCCGGCCGTCAACTTTCCGGTACTGATACTGTCAGCCCAGATTTCATGATTAATTTCACGCCCCAGCGCCATCAGACTGTCAAGCGCCTGACGGGCCTGAACTCCCGGAGCAGGAATGTTCTCCTGCTCCAGGTCATACAGCAGCCAGCCCAGCGCCTCGCCGGTATCCCACAGATGCACGCAGACCAGTGAAGGCTCCGTCTCATCATCCGGCTCCGGGGTAATACCCAGTCGTTGCCAGGCACGTAACCGCATCAGCTCACCTTCCAGCTGGCTGAGATGCGCCAGCAGAGCAGACTGCGTCTGCAGCGCTGAATAATGAACAAGTAAGGGTGAATACATAATGACCTCCGTCTGTTCAGGAAGTCCTGTCCCTGACGGAACAAAACTCCCGTCAGGGAAAACACCGGCGCAGACACACGGTGCAGTAAGTAAAAGAAAAACCGTTCAGTCTGCATCGGAAAAGTCAACACAGGCCTGCTTCAGGATGCCGGCTACACGTTGATTCAGACATTCAGTCCAGCCATCGTTCCATCCACGCTCCCATGGATTGTAGATATCCTCCCATGGATTGCAGACATCGTTACAGCCGTTCTTCCATGTCTTCCATACCTCCATCTCCATGACAGCCCCCAGCCTGTGGCCTTTCGCACGTATATGCCACAGAAACGGCCGGAAAAGTCCTGATTTCAGTTGGTCACCACCGCTTTTGTAGCCCAGATGACGTGCAATACTTTCAGGATATTCAAATGCATCATTCTGCATTCCAGCCGCCTTTGCCAGCGAGCTGTACGCATCACGAAGTATCGTCATACCTTCCAGTTGATACTCACACCACGCACGGACAGCCGACACTGGTGCGATTACCCGAAGAATGGTGCAGACACGCCATACAACAACGTAAAGGAGTATTAACAGACTATTCATGTGTTCACCTCAGAGACAAAAAAATCACGGGAACACATCTCCCCTGCGGGAAGCGTGTTCCCGACAGGGTAATAAATGATAAATCAGCAGGGCTGTACGACACTTCATCCATCAGCCTGCAGACCAAACCGATAACGCAGGGTGGTCAGTTGTTCCGCCATACGACAAGCGGCATGCCAGGTTCTGTGACGGGATATCCGCCCGGTAAACCGGTTCAGACAAATGACCTCACGCGGTAACGGCTGATACCAGCCTGTGTACGCGTTGCGGTGCATTCCCTGCCGGTAGTACAGACAGGGTGTCCAGACACCGCCACGACGAAACATACAGACCCGCACACTCAGATTGCCGGCCGGATTGGTGTACCAGCGACTGTAATATGACAGGTTGTTACGGGAAAAAAACACCCGCAACTGTGCTGTCATTCGCAGGAAAAGAGAAGAGATGCCCGGTTCAGGGCACAAAATAAACGTTGACATAAAGACTCCTGTAAAAAGAAACGGGAGTCTTCGCCCCGACGGACAAAAACACCCGTCAGGGGACAGAAACATCAATACGGGATTAATGCTTCAGCTCAGTAGAACTCATTCGAAATATTCATTTCTGTCAATATAGACACACTGAGTCCAGCCATCGCGCCAGCCGTACTCCCATGGATTGTACTTGCACACACGTGCCTCCATCTCTATAAGAGCACCCAGCGCATGGCCTTTCGCACATATATGCCACAGAAACAGCCGGAGAAATCCTGATTCCAGCTTTTCATCGCCGCTTCTGTACCCCAGATAATGTGCGAGGCCTTCGAGATAGCTGAACAGCCGATAAAGAGGTTCTTTTCCTTCACGCATTTCTGCCGCCTTTGCCAGTGAGCGGTACGTATAACGAAGGATCGACATACCTTCCAGATGATACTCACACCACGCACGTGCAACCGACTCTGGTGCAACCCTCCCAAGAATGGTGCAGGCAAGCCATACGACAGAATAAAGAAGTGTTAACAGAACGTTCATGTGTTCTCCTCTGATACAAAACATCACGGGAACACATCTGCCCTGCGGGAAGCATGTTCCCGACAGGGTAATAAACGACAAAACAGCAGGGCTGCACGATACTTTTATCGCCAGCACAGTCGAAGATAAAATGCCATGCGCCACTGCCATCAGACAGGGTGCATAACTGCCATGCGGAACACCCCCGCACAGATTAAGTATAAAAAGCCCTCATCGTCGCGTCATAATGCGCTTTTTGTGACGACATTCTGCTCTCAAGAGCGCGCAGATTTGCCCCATTCACGTGGAATGCATCGTCCTTTCAGGCTCAGGAGGTGTTGAATGCAGCCACCCGAAGGCGTTCCTCACAGACTGCCGGAACATTGGTGGTCACCCGAAGGTAACAAAGTTAGCCTGTATATTTTTAAGGCACAAAAGATGGATGTCAAGCTATTCAACATCGATCCAAAAAGGAATATTATGTGTTCCCTTAACCGGTTCTCCTGGAGGAAAAACACAGGTACCTTTCATCAGTATTTTTCTTCCCGCCCGTCTGACACCACAGTCAAAATCTCCCACCACGTCAAAATAATCCGCAATCGACTCACAGATGTCCCATTCATCATAGATGCCCCATTTATCTGCTGTTCCTTCACATTCAAACTCAGCCTGATATCCGGAATCAATATATCGCGCCAGGTAGTGTGATCACAAAGGCGAATCTTTTGTAATCTCCTTTACAGAGATTATTTTCATTAAAATAGTACAATCCATGATATTTACCCGCACAAAATCGATATAAGTTATTACTCGTAGCCTAATAACTGACAATAAACCTGTTCAATATATCGCCCTCTGCCATCGCCATGACCAAGATCAATTGATGTCAGTGCAAGTGCCTCCTTATAACTGTAACCATTCATAATATGATATTTCATGGCACTTGCGGCGTAACTGTACCGAAAACTGTGTGCGGCCTCATCTCCGCCTTTCAGTTCTCCATAACGTCGTAACGTATTAAGATAATAATCCATTGCCGACTTAAGATTATCTCTGTCTATCAGACGTTCATTATGTTCACTGGCATATTTGAGTGCATAATTAACAGCATCAAAAACTTTATCCCGGTCAACAACCGTTGTCATTCTTTCCCGTCCTCCTTTCGTACCAAAAATCACTCTTATTTTTTCATCTCCCCGTTGTAATGCTTTTTTCCACGTCCGTAACGATTTGGCCGACTGGACAGCTTCTTCATTTCTCAGACCGAGATAACGTGATAGTTTAACAACAGCTGCCACACCTTTATCTTTTGCTTCCACGCGCTGAAGAATTTCCCGGAAACGCTCATCCGTAATTAATTTCTTTGTCCCTTTACGGCTTCCTCCAGAAATACCTAACGCCTTATTACTGAGACGGGGATGTTCAGGATCTGCCATTTTATGTTTACCGGCCTGACGTAACATAGCCCGTATTGCAGACATTTCATTCTCTCTGGTCCGCTTTGAAACGTCGCTCCTGCTGTTCATATATAATTCAATATGTCGTACTTTTACCTGCGCTGCAGAACTGATCTGTATATTAAGTTTAGCCAGTCTTTCCGCAAACCGGTGCATGATCCGGGAATAGTCACTCAGCTTCTTGAAACTCCCCCTGTCTTTCCGGACATGAGCAACCAAATCCTGTTTCAGTAATTTTTCACGTCTGGACACAGATACCTCCTCTTTGTCTTAAACAGCTGTACGTACAGCAGATGAATTTTTCTGTTGTGCCGTAAACACAACAGAAAAATTCATCTGCATTCTCCCTGGCGACACGGTTAAGCGTTGCGATCCTTCGGGTAATGAGTGCCTGAGCGCCAGGGTAGCGCAGACTGTTTAGGTATTGAGGGGTAACAAACCGGTGTTGCACACCGACTGCAGCATTCGCTGTACCTGTTTCCAGGTCGCCCCCGATACCACCCCTAATAAGTGGTATCGCCGGTTCGGCATCTCACTACATAAAACTCCTTAAAAAACAATAAAATTCTGCAAGAAGAACGGTCGATGAACGTTATTCACGGTATCGTCTGTACGTTTGCAGAGAAGGTTGAAAAAACACTCTCACGTCTGGTCACTTCTTCAAATGTTAAAAAACATTCCGTGACGCAACGGTTTGTGCGGGTTCGTAAAGCAGACGCGCATGCGTCACTTTGTCATCGTTACACGCCGACAAAAGTGACGCCGCGCAGCTTCAGACTCCACATACGCACGCAAGCGGCCAGATTTCAGATGGCCTTATGCCGTGCGTACAGTCGTAAGAAGCCCGGAGCGAATGCCCAAACAGATTAAAGACGTCAATCCGCAGTTTACGGATGACTACAGACCGATCATAGCGGTGCTGGATGGAAGTAAAAAAAGCCCTCATCGTCGCGTCATAATGCGCTTTTTGTGACGACACTCTGCTCTCAAGAGCGCGCAGATTTACCCCATTCACGTGGAATGCACCGTCCTTTCAGGTTCAGGAGGTGTTTAACTAGCCACCCGAAGGCGTTCCTCACAGGCTATACGGAACATTGGTGGTCGCATAGCGACAATTACAGCAGGGAAAGATTAGCAAGACGGGCTTTTATATGTCAAGACTACCCATAGCACATGGAAACACTATAATTTGAATTATGTTATATGATTAAAAAGGTATTTTTCATGGAGAAAAATGACAAAGTACATCCAATGGAAGAAAAGGCGTACCGTTTTGGGAAAGCATTAAAAAAACTTCCGCTATGGGGATGGGGAATAATAGCATTAATTATTTTGGTTATTCTGTTCAATATACATTACTCATATATTTTATCTCTGCCTTTCTTATGGTTTCTGTGGTATGTATTTATACGAATTGATGACAAGCCATGGATTGAAAATTATCCTACACTGGAGGAATACTGGCGCATTCACCCAGAAACGAAAACAAAAAATGGAATAAAATGTTATTACTGTGGTTCTAACCAGATAAAAAGTCATCTGTGGAACAATAAACAAGGAAGACGAGTTCATTATTGTTTTCAGTGCCGTCAGGATTTATATCGAACAAAAGACTTTTAGTATACATCAGAGAATGGAGGGAAGTCACCTCCATTCCCATCATGGAATTTACTTACTGACACAATGTATGCAGAATCGGATAATTTCCAGCTTCGACCGAAATAGAATGACAAAGCAACCAAGCCAATAATTAATAAACCGAAAACAATTTTCTTTCGCAGAATCACACACTCACCATCAAACCATTAACCCTGTCCATAATACTATCTGACTCTTCCCTCTGCCACATCCTTCACGCGTTTAAATAATGGTTCAAGAAACGCTTCTTTAAGATGCCCAGGTGCCGGAGATGCGTATGTTATATAGAGCCGACTTCCTTTACCATTTTTTTCAACTTCAATGGTAAGGTGATCATCAAACTGGCCACCATCCCAGTCACTCCCCATTTTGTAATAGCTACCAGGCATCGCATCCCATATATGTCCATTATCTTTTATTGCCGAAGCCTGCCATTTCCCATCAGTTGTTCCATTATTACGAATAGCGTCAACTTCCTCATTCGAATAAAATTTATAGTACCGCTTTAATCTTCCTGCGGCTGTATCAACATCAACAGGAATCTCCGTTACATTTTCCCGTTTTTCCCTTTTGGTCGGCGCTTTCTGTGACAGCCACGGCATGCCATTATCAGCAGTTGATGAATTATTATCACGTAATGCACCAGTCAAAGCAAAAGCACCATCACTGATTTGTTTGTTAACTGCGGCAATCTCGTCAACAGAACAGGCGGTTAACGTCAAACATGAGACACAAACACATAACAATTTTTTGCTCAGCATTTACACCTCCTTTTGAAACATTTATCAGTAGATTCTGTATGATTTTTCAACTGTATTTATACAAAAAAGGAGCGTGATCACAACATTAAATTTGTATCACAAGGCTGAAAATTAAGAGTTTTCTTATAGCAATCTACTGGTCGGATAATATGTTAGCTTACACATTTACCATACAGGATGTATGGTAGCATTAAGTTGCTATTATGGGCGTCCAAGAGAGAAGCAAGCTATGAATATGTTACTGAAAAAGATCCTTTGCGTACTCTTGCCAGATCCAGCCCCTGATGAAACCAAAGACTCAACGAATTCTCTTAATGAGGATCATAATGAAGTCACCTTGGATTTATCTTACAAATCACCATATATATCCGAAATTGAGACTCCATTTACTTCACCAACACAAATAAAAACGCCTTTCATATAGCGAAAAGATAAATTTATTCAATAAAAGTCCAGCATAAGTAGTACTGGACTTTTTATTCTTTCGTTATTTATTCATTCCTTTATCGATTCCTTTCGAAAAAGAGTCAATTCCACCAGATGCAATATCACCACCTTTTGATGCCGCTTGGAATGTATGGCTTGTTCCTTTCCCAAAAGAATCACCGACTACAGAACCAACGCTAAACCCAGCCCAAGAGAGTGCCCCAAGCCAGACGGCCGGTAACACCATAAACATCGTCCCCATTACCAGATTCATTATCAGGTCGTCCGACGTGTTCTGGAATCCCATCATATTGAACCGGGTATGCGTGTCCGAACTGTACAGTGCCGTCAGCATCCAGCTGTCAAGCCATCGTGCAAGCTCCCACCAGAACGTCAGAAAATTCAGCGCAAATACCACAAACGTCAGCGTGATCAGGGTTGACAACTCATATGCTGCAAACGCCAGAATCAGCGGCAACATGATATAAATTGCCATCAGCAGAATGGCCTGTACCATCGGCAGCGCCTGTCGCATCGCATCAAGCGCCGGAAACGCCCCTAGTGCGGCTACCGCACTGCCAGCCGTTCCCGAAATCCGTGCCACCGCATTCATGGTCGTCATGTCCGCATTGCCACCATATCCGCGGTAAACTTCTCCATCCTGAGAAATCGTCAGATTCGCCGGACTCACCAGCCGCCGGACAACTTCTTCCTTATAATCAACCTTGCTGCTGCCAATCATTTTCATCGCTGCTGACAACCGCAGCCAGTAACTGTCACTGACTTCCGCAATCACACGCTCCCTCAGACCATTATCTGCTGCCAGCCACCACTCATTACATGTCGGATACCCTCCACGTCCCGTATTCGGGCGCCCGCTGTCCCGCGATTCATTCCAGGGAAAAGCGGCCCGGGGTAATTTTGACTGCAGCGTCATGTAATCCCCCTTCATAAACGTGATACTGCCTATCCACGAAATATCTGAGAGGAGTTTTTTATCCTTAGTCTGTCCCTGATCCCTTTGTTTCCACATATACAAAGCCAGTGAATAGCAGTCATTGGTAAAATCCTGAAGTTCATCTGCCAGGGCACGATTTTCAATAAACGTTCGCTGGACTTCAAAACGCAACTGGCGCAAATCTGGCCGACAGGGAATCGACGCAACCGCTGCCTGCGTCACCCCCTTGGATAATTTATGAACCATCACCCACCAGATCGGTGCTGCTGCCGTCCGATCTTCAAGACTGGAAATCACACCACTGTAGCCGGTATCTCCGGGATCTTTCGGTGTCCAGGTCCCGCATGTTCTTGCCCGCGTTTTGTCAAACTTAATACTGTCAAGACTGACCTGAACCAGAGGAACACAACAGACAATCATGACGAAAAAAGCACCGTAAAAAACATTCTCAATACGGGGCAGCGAAAGTAATCCCTTGTTACCTTCGTCTTCCCCCTCTTCCCGGACTTTCAACCAGATCCCAATAACCTTAAATACCAGCGGCAGCGCAAACAACCCGGTACTGATTAGCACATCCCACAGGCCATTATTCACCATCCAGCCCAGCAGGGTCAGAAAATATTCCAGATAGTTATTTGTGGTCATAACGCATCAACGCCCCGGCCCAGCAAAAATGGAGTATTCACACAAAAGAACAAACAAAACACTGACTGTGGCCATACGAAGAAAAGGAGCCCGGTATTCCGGTCTGAAACCCGGGGCATGCCAGATTTTCCATCCCCACCATCCGAGTGCACAGTAGACACACAGACGCCAGATCAGCCAGTCATAACGAGTCTCATACATCCATTCACGCAGGGCAGCAAAACCCCCGGCATGGCGAATACCTGTATTCGCCAGCCACAAAGAAAACACGATGATACCTGCCAGTAGCAGCAGATACAGTATAAGCATCTTCCCCTTCCTTTTTAGCTGGCCGCGCATTCCTGCTCCCGTATTCCCACTCATCACCTTACTCCTCATCGGGGGCCTCCAGCGTATGCATACGGCTGTCGACATTATCTGCCGGCTGGATCATCGGATTGTTCCCCACTCTCTCGTTATCCCGTTCAATAATGGTCAGCACACTGTTACGGGCCAGTTCACGCTTCAGCTCCATCTCGTTTTTCAGCGCCATAATCTCCCGGTCCAGTGCCTCAATACGGCGTTCTCCTTCTTCAACCGCGGCATCCTGCGCTGCGGCATACGGCTCCGACATCCCTGTTATAATCATTCTGCGCATCAGCAGCGCTGTCTCCACTGTATCTGCCATTGCCAGTTCACCGGCCAGGCGTCCGGTCAGCGCAGCATTATCCTGATCCCGCTGCAGGGCCTTAATAACCCCGGCCGTTACGGTCAGACTACCGGACCGGAGTTTTGCCAGATTTGTTGCTGTCGGTTTTTCGGTACCATTGACTAGCTTCACCAATTGTTCTGTATTTACTTTTACGGCCTCTTCCAGCATCGGGGTAAATCCGGTCCCGGCAACCGCTCCCCCCGGCTGTTGGTCTTCATCCCCGCTGGTACATTCCGCTGCATTCCCACAGGTCCGCATGGAACGATCGCCCAGAACTTTCACCACCGCCTTTGCCGCCTCTTCAGCGTTGCTGAACTTACTGCAGATACTTCCGGTACAGCTGGCGGCACCGACCGTTGATGTACTGGTGACCGGCAGGTTGTTCATCATGTTAAAACCCGCCGCGGCCAGATCATGAGTGGGACGAATAGCTGGCTGCCCTGCACCACCACGGGCCTGCCCACCAATCCATTTCCGGCCTTCTTTTCCGGTGGCCTTACGACCGGCATCATCCCCCCGGATGGCATCACCATCCCCTGTGTTCACGATTTTTTTGTACTCATCCAGCATCGCAGCCTGTGTCCACTTGCTGCTGTCCGAGAACTCCATCATGCGCTTCGCCATGTTCTGGCAGTTCAGCTGAGCCTTGTCAAACGCCACATTCGCCTGCAGCACACCGTTGGTCAGGGCGTCATACAGACCCGGATTGGCCCTCTGGATAACCATCGCCGGCAGGCTGGCCACCACACCCGTCGCCCCCTGTATCACATCCCCCATCAGGTTTTTAAAACCGTCCGTCACCCCGTTCAGCTGGTTACCCACCGTGGTTTTCAGGTCAAAGTTGCCGCACATCAGGTTGCTGCTCCAGCCAACGTCCACGCCGAGCTTCTTCATATTGCTCCGGGTCGCCGGCTGCGATATCACTGACCCACCGCCAAGGGTGTAAAACAGCTTGTCCGAGATGGCGCCGTCAATGGACTTTCCGTATCCGATGGCACTGTCATTCACCTGTGGCAGGGAGAGACCGAACGTACCGCGTTCATTCTCCGTCGCACCGGCCATTGTGCTGCAGGCCAGCATAACTGCCAGTGCCACGACGTTTGTCAGTTGTGGTTTATGCTTCATGAGTTGTTTTCCTCTAAAAATTCGTACTGCCCAGGAATTTCTGGCCCCGTTTCTGGCAGCAGCTGTACGGGCGCCACAAGGCAAAAGAGGCATTAGCGTCCTCCGGTGCAACATGGCTGCCATCCGGGAACACGGCACAGGATGAAGAAACGGAAGGGGTCAGGCGCTGCCACTTGTGATTACGGGTACCGGTGTTTTCTTCCACCGCTTCCGGTGGCCAGTAGCCATCTTTTTTTCGGCCTTTCAGTGACTGATAGACGTGGGGTTCACCGGTGCGGGTGATAATATCCGCCACCCGCTGGGCAATCAGGGCAGATGCTTTGTCATCATCGGTCTGACTGATAAAACCGGAACGGGGGTAGATATTTCCCCACATGTCCGCATTACGCTGGCTCCCCAGCTCCCGTCTGCCGGGTATCATTGCTTCGGGCCAGAGGGATTCGGGCATGCCGGTGCGCCAGGCAAGACTGTCCAGCGTACTGAGAAAATAAGGCATCAGTGGTATGGCGGCAGACTCGCACGAATACCCGGGAATACTGCCCCCGATAAGCAACGTGGCCGGATGCCCCAGGGCATCCGCGTATTTGAAACGGATGGCGGATTTACGTTGCCCCGGCAACTTCATATCAGCCGGATTTCCCCCGCCGGCAGACAGTCCGGCAATCCCGTTGCTGATAACGTTTTCCACGCCACCAGATGTCTGACTGACCAGTGCCATCTCCCGCCAGGGATTACCGCCCGGTGCGGTATAGGTGGAAACCACCGCTTCAGGAATAAAATGTGAGACCTTTACGGACGTCCGGACCTTACAGCCGAAGGGCGTACAGTACAGCCAGTAGCAAACACCACTGACCCGCCAGCTGATGCAGCTCTGAGAGACCGCACCAGCGACTATCTGTGCCGTATTCAGGGAGGCGTCAGCCACGGAAACAGCCGCTGTCCACAGCAAAAGTGCACCGGCACAACGTCGTACACACACGCCCGTCATGGCTGACCTCCCTGGTCCCGGAGCCATTTAGCCTGTGTCACATCCGTGGTGCCATACACCACCTTCCGGTCATCGAACACCACCGCAGGATATTTCTTAAGCCCCAGCGCCCAGGCATAGGTCACCTGGCGGTAACGTTCTGCAAGGTCAGCCTGCACAGAGTGCCATTCAGAAGACTGCATGTGCGCACGAACAACAGCCTCAGCCGCTTCAGGGTCAGCCGGTAACGGGCCAAAAAAAGTGTCCTGCAGCTGCTGTGGCCCGTCGAGCAACACGACATGCACGTCAGGAGGCAGATTAACCGGCAGGTGTGCCGAATCAGTGTAAAGAGTGGTTCCGGCAAAGACTATCGCCGGTAAAGACAGAAGAGTACAAAATAACATCCGGTGCATAGAATGACTCCGTTAGACAATACTTGCCTGACAGCGTGCGCAGAACCGGAAGTGAGATCATCAATAAATTCAAAACCGGAAACTGAAAATTTCTCAGGCTTTCCCGACAGAATCCATTTTTATTATGCTCTGTGGTATCTGAAAGACGGAGATACTTCCTTTATGTTAATGATCATGAAACAACACAAATTCGCTTTTCTTCTCGCTGCACTGCTGAGCACCTTCTTTCTCAATCTGTTTCCTCTGAACGCTACAGGGTACAATCTGAACGACGTATTACAGATTGCTGCAGGCGTTAATCTGCTGCAACGCCGCCATCAGGTCATTTCACTTATTGTGTTGCTGATAATTTTTGCCACCACACACTGGTTGCACACAGTCAGCGCCATGACACTGCTGTACTACGGGAGTTATCTGGTCTTTTTCCTTATCCTGTCCGTGATTGTGTTCCGCCAGGTGATTTTCTCTGCCCGGATAAACACAGAGTCCGTCTGCGCTGCGCTGAGTGGTTTTCTGCTTATTGGATATATGGGATTCTTTATGTTTTCTGCGATAGAAAGCCATATGCCTGGCGCGTTCCGGGGCCTGTCGCATGACGAGCTGCAGATGATGAATGAACTCTTTTATTATTCTTTCATCAGCATCCTGACGGTAGGATATGGCGATATTGTGGCCGTCAGCTGGCCAGCCCGTAATGCCACCATTCTGGTCATTCTCACAGGCTATATATACTCACTGGTCTTTATTGCCCGCATCGTCAGCGGATTTTCTGTGTCAGACAAATAGCCCTATTAAATAAACTTTGATGTATTATAACTCTCTGCCACCTGTATCAGTAAGTGGCAAAATGAAGGGGCAGCGGGACGCTGTTTACTGAAGTACAGACCGTCAGCAGACTCGCCGCCATTGTTCTGTATCTGATTGTATAACCTGTAAACATGACATTGATACCTGCAAAATTAACAACCAGCGCCCTGCTGGCCTTATCCCTGTTTTTCACTGTGAGTCAGTCCGGACAGGCATCCGTCACCCTGGCTGAAGGCAAACAATACACAAGACTGGACCACCAGGTAAAAGAGGCTCCGCCTGTTGTGGAATTTTTCTCGTTCTATTGCCCGGCATGCAACAGCTTCTACAGTCCCTACCAGGTCAGTAAAAATATTGAAATAATATTGCCGGAAGGTGTGAAAGTTGAAAAATATCACGCCAGTTTTATGGGGGCGATGGGAAAGCAACTCACTCAAGCCTGGTCCATTGCCAAAGCCCTTGGCGTGGAAGATAAAGTGGAAGGACCGCTGTTTGAAGCCGTACTGAAACACCGTTCGGTAAAAAGCGAAGATGACATCAAAGCCGTATTTGTTCAGGCCGGCGTTGATGCCAGCGAATTTGATGCTGCCAGAAACAGCTTTATGGTGAAAACGCTGACCGCACGCCAGGAGAAGGCCGCTGAAGAATTTGGTCTTACCGGAACGCCGTCTTTTTATGTCAACGGTAAGTACCACATTAAAAACAACGGCATTAAAGACGGTTCCACCGAAGGCTACGGAAAGGAATTTGCTGAAGTTGTGCATCAGTTGATGACAACAAACCCCTGATACCTTCAGGTTATTACACAGGCTCTGTCACCACATCTCAGCCCTGCAGACAGTGCCTGTTTATTACCACTATTCAACCAGCTCCGGGGGGCGCAGTTCACAGCTAAAATCCTCCACCCTGACTGTATCGCCAGAGGAGCGCCCGTCCTCCTTCGGGATGAAAAATATCTTCTAACGCTCTACCCGGGTCATTTTGCTTTTTGAATAACGGATCCATTTGACCGGCAGATTGCCGGGGCTGGTTGCCGTTGCAGTAATTTTATAACGCGCTGTCATCATTCCTTCTCTGATGCCTGTAATACACCATCGACTGAGCCATCACCAGTGACGTAAGCGCGAAAAAAAGTCAGCGGAGCGGTAATGACTCATGCGATGGCATACTAAAAAAGCCCGCCATTCCTGCAGGCAAATTATCCTGAATAATGGAAAGCCAATGAAACAACACACAACCGATGAGATATTGCCCGGAGCTTTCGGCTAATTTCAACCCCGCGAAAAGGTTTCAGAATTTTTCTGAAAATTTCAGTTTCAGATATAACACACCGCACTGGAGCACGGTAAAAAGGAAAACGTGGGTATTGGTAAAAGTGGAATGCATAACAAAAGTGTCTGCCCTCTGATAATAATGAAAGTTATCCATCGTCTAATATCCCGGATTATTTTTCAGATTTTTTCATCAGCTGTGTATTCAGCCACAGCACCAGATAAAACGCATCCACCGTATCCGGTACCGTCAGGTACCAGCGGGGATGCGCGTAATCACTCTCTGCAGGCCAGCCTGACTGACCACTCACCGTCAGCAGAATATCCACCTGCCCGCCTGAAGCTCCCTCCAGGTGAAGTGCCACACTGTTGCTGAATCCCACGCGGTGCGGATGGCAGGTCATCCTGACCGGCGCGGTCAGCCGCTGCCGGATATGATCCAGCAGTATCATAAGCTGTGCATGGTCATCCGCTGTCAGGCTGGCCGCGCCCTGCACCTCCACACAGAACAGCCCCGGTAACGGTTTTGCAGTTTCTGTGCTCAGGCTCAGCATCGGGTATTTCAGTATCATCATCCCCTTACCTCCCCGTCACTCAGCCCACGCAGGCGGTCCAGTTTCCGGGCAACCAGGAAGGCCGCCCCCAGCTCGCTGCACTGATGTGCTTTCATTAATGTCCGGCGCTCCGCCTTCTCCTCCTTCTCCGTCATCCCCAGCGCCAGGTAAATACTCGGTGGGACCACCCGGAACAGCGCCTCCACCTTCTTCGCCAGTACCACCCCTTCCGTGTAACACCCCGACAGTTTGCTGGCTGACAGCAGTACCGCCTTCTGCTCTTCCGTCAGGGCCTTAAAGCGGGCAATGTTATTCACCTCCTCCGGCGGCATGGTCAGACACACCCACCACTCGGCCATATTCAGCATCTTCTCGGCGACATCCGGATAGTCCTTCAGGTTCTGCGTGGCCAGCCACAGCCAGGCACCCAGCTTGCGCCACATTTTCACCACCTTGGTTTTGTACGGCGCCAGTAACGGATTTGCCGTCACAATGTGTGCCTCATCCACAACAAACAGGATATCCCGCCCCAGATACTGATCGCGCTCCGCAATGTTGTTAATCATGTTCGTCATCGACACCATGGTCAGCGCCATCTGCGCTTCATACCCTTCACGGGCCAGATGCCCCAGGTCAACCAGCGTCACATCCGCTTCCGGCCACAGCGCCCCTTCCCGGTTAAATAGCTCCGCCTCAAAGCTGCCCGGCTGGGTGAACATCCCCAGCGCTTCCGCCATCTCTGCCGCTTTCATCCGCCGGAGTTCATTTCGCTGACTGTCCCGGGAGATTTCCCACAGTGCCGACTGCAAATCCGCTGGCAGCATCTGGCGCCCCTCCCGGTACGTGGCGTGTGTGGACATCAGCAGGGCTTCGCGGATCATCGCCCTGTCCGCCCGCTTGAGTGCAGCCTCTTCCTTCGGATCTCCCCCGGTGATCATCATGCGGGCAGAGATTTCCATTTCACCCAGAATATCGCGCTGATCCTCCTCTTCATCCCCCTCATCAATCTCTGGCAGCGCCTGCTCATCCACATCCTGCAGAACCTGCCCTTCCTCAACCAGTTTATACGCATCCGCAAACGGAGGCAGGCTGACGCCGGTACCCGGTTTCACGCTGATTTTGTTGACGCTCAGCCCGAGACTCTCAAAATAATCGGCCAGCAACCCGAATGAGTTTCCGGCTTCGGCAATAAATAACCGGGGACGGTGCACCGCCATCATCTGGGAGAGTACAGCACACAGCGTGGCAGACTTTCCTGCACCGGTCGGACCAAACAGCAGCAGATGTGCGTTCTGGGTGCGATCCAGTTTATTCAGCGGATCAAAGGTCAGCACATCCCCTCCCCGGTTAAAGAAGCTGAACCCGGGATGACCGGTGCCCGTCTCCCGCCCGGTCACCGGCAGGAGCCCCGCCAGATGCTGCACCCACATCAGACGCGTGTACCACTGCTTCCTGTCCGTATCCGGGTCAAAACACATGGGCAGCGCGCGCAGCCAGCTGTTCAGCGGCCCCACATCAAACTCCGGACGCACCGGATGCAGACCGGCCCCCAGCAAAGCTGTGTTCAGGGCCACCCGCTTATGCTTCAGGCTGTCCATATTCTCTGCCCGTAACAGAAAGCTGATCCCGGCCCGGTAGAGCTTGTGGCGGTTCCCCAGATATTCCTTCACTGTTGCCACATCCTGACGGGCCCGGATTGACTCCGTGTTTTCCCCGACCGCATTTTTTGACAGGCGGGTGAAACGCTCTTCCAGTGTGTCCTGCGGCTGTACCACAATGGTCATGCACAGCAGAGTGCCTTCGGGAAAGGTATCCATCAGGGCATTCACTGTCTTTTCACCCCGCCCCTTCTCACCGGTCAGTGTGCCGGGCTCCGGTGGCGTACGCAGTTTCTCCACCACCACGGCGGTGTGCGGAAGTCCGTCCAGCCACCACACGCCGTTTTCCGGATCAGACACCGGCGGCGTGAACCAGAGGGTTTCCGCAAAATCGGCCATCACCGGCATCATTCCCTCCTGCGGCTCTGCCCGGGAGGCCAGACGGTACAGCGTATCCCTGTCCACCCACTCCGGACGGGGATTGAACAGCCTGAGCAGCCAGCCATGAACCTGCAGACCGTTCATGCGGGTGCAGCGCACGCCAGCACCACCCAGTGCCCCCACCACGCGTTCACACACCTGATTCAGCATCGCCACCGGCGGCATCGGATCATGGTTGTTTTTCCCGATACGGCGGTACACCACCATCCGGGTCCGTCGCTGCTGACCACGCCAGAGCTGCCCGGTAACCAGCGTGTCCGTGAAGAGTCCTTCCGGACGGGCGATCCCCCGCAGATGACGTTCCATCTCTTCCAGCCAGGCTTCCGTAAAGGCCGTACGCTGCGCATGGGGCTTCACATACCCTTTCAGATGGTCAAGGTACGCATCCACATCATTTTCATCCTGACAGAAGAACTGCACCACCCAGGGGTGGCTGTCGTATTCATCAAAGCTGTCCTGCAGGGCATCCTCCACCGTGTCACGGATTTGTTCCAGACGTTCCGCCGTGCGCCCTTCTGTGGCAGCCGGTGTCACCTCATATACCGCCCCGACCGACACACCATCATCCAGCAGCAGGCACTGTTCCTCATCCAGGTATTCCACCCAGGGCAGAAAATCAATAATGGACGGGCCCGCATGGTAAATCTTTGCCTCCGCCTGGCGGGTCATACGCCCGGGACGGGGCAGGTTACGAGGGATACTGTCGTCACCGGCTCCAGCCTGATGAGTGCACTCTGCTGACGCAGCCGTCTCTGTAGACGCTGCCATCTTCACTTTCTTTTTAAACAATGGAAAAACCATCTGGTTGATACGAACGCATCCCGCCTGTCTGACATAACAGTCTTTCAGCGTTCCCCCTTAAAATGCGTTGTTAAACCACCGGTATCGTGCAGCTCCCGGCACAATCACCATACTCATCCTGCCCGTCAGAACGCCGCGGTGCGTTCACCAGGCATCGCATACTGCGTCTGGCTGTAAAACGAAAACACCGTGCTGTATCCCGGTACCGGTGAATTCCCGTCCGCAAGGTGCGGAAAGACATACATCACCATGTCCGGGTTAGGCAGGCGTGGAAACTGCTGACTGATTTCACTCTCCTGTGTCCGGCTGTAACTGAGGTCTGTCTGCGCAGCGTACTGCTGTTCCGTTTCTGTCAGTGGGCGGCGCAGCGTGTCGCGGGATGCAGCAGCATAACGTGCACTTCCACTGTCCGCCTGCCTCTGCCAGATTTCCAGCATCGTCTGGTCACCGGCGGGCAGCAGTTCCTCTTTTGATGTCGCACAGCCGGACAATGTCAGCGTGACGGTAATCAGGGTCATTACAGAAAAAAAATGCTTCACGGTTTACTCCCTCAGTCCAGACCACCCTGTGCGTCCGCCTCTCCCGGCAGGGTGAAGTCATAACGCACCTTACGGCCCTGGTCTTCGTAATCAATCGCCAGCTGGCGGGTGATGTGAACGGCCAGCCTTTTTCCCGGTGGCACATAAATGGCATCAAACGTCTGCCCGTAACGCTGCTTCACCCACTCTGCTGTCTCATTCATTCCGCCGGAAATTGCCTTACCCAGTGCCGCCTCCCCGGCACTGCCGGTCAGCGTGGAAGAAAGGCCGTTGACGTTATTCTGCGTGGTGTACTGCCCCTGACTCAGGGCCTCACCAGCCGCCCCTGCGGCAGACAGACCAAAAATGGTGGGCAGGTATGTGGCAGCATTGGATTTACGGGTGCCACTGATACACGGAATGCCATCCTCATCCGAAATCCAGCCAATGCCGCCGGTGTTATTCCCGTTCTTCGTATTCTGGTTGCTGTTGGTGGTGCCGTTCACATCCGGTGCCGGCAGCGTGCGAACCCGCCCGTCAGCAAACACAAAGGTGATACTGTTCACCTGTCCCCGCACACAGGAGAGCGTCCAGTCACCACTGGCGGTACCGGACACCACGGCCCCTTCCACATCCGGCAGTTCAATGCCGTTGGCGGTCAGGTTGTCCTTACCGATAAGCACCTTGAACGGATAAGGGTCTGTCACCGTGCCGTTAAACGGCACCCGCCCCAGCAGGGCCGTCATTGCCCGGCTCCCGACCAGGGTGGCATTTTCCGGCAGGGTGTAGACGGCCTGTGTGGTGGCCTGTTGTTTCTCGTTACTGTATCCCTTAACCTGCTGTTCATACGCTGCCTTCTGGCGGGTCAGCGGGTTATCATCCAGAAAGGAGGAGGGGAAACGGGGACCACTTTTGCCCCCTGCCACATCCCGTGGGTCAGGCTGTGACTGGTCAGCCGGCGTCACCCACATCAGGCCATCGGCCCCCTGTGACACCGTGCTTCCCGGAGAACCACTCAGTCCGTCAAGCCCCAGCCCGAGGGGAATATCGCTGTCGGTACTGCTGTTCGCATCCGCCTTACCGGAGTGCCCCTGTTGTGACAGCTGTTCCGTCAGGGACTGCACCTTTGCCATCAGGGTGTTCTGCTCGTTCTGCAACTGGCGCTGCTTCTCCTCATAACTTTTCTGCAGCCCGGCCACGGCATCGTTCAACTGACCAGACACATCCGTGCCGCGTTTGCGCAGTTGTTCATTCTCCTTCAGCAGTTTGCTGTTCTGTTCGTCCTGCGTCTGCTGACGTTCACGTACCTGATTGAGACGCCCGATAAGCGTGCGCAGGGTGTCCTCCGGCGTGTCACCCTCAACACCCAGCGCCTTCAGCTCCTCCTGAGACAGAGCCCCCGGAACCTGTGTCTGCTGTGCTGACGGGTCTGATGACGACGCGGAATCACCACAGCCTTTAAGCCCGATGAATACCCCGCCCACCACCACAACGGGCACCACAAATTTGACCAGCGTGTTGGATTTAATCTGCACGGCTCACCTCCCTGCGGGCGCTGCCCCCGGCCTTACGTACTGCAGTGGCATTACGCCGGACTGGCTCTGCGATAAACGCCCTGTCCGGTCTGCCCTCTGTCACCAGATACAGTGTTGTGGTGTCCTCCGGTGTGCCGGCGGCCCCCAGCCAGCGGTGCTGGAACGTGGCGGTCACAAAGTTTCCCTGCAGTGCCCTGGGGTCCAGCACCACCTTACGGCTGACCGTACTGGTGAGCTTCAGTGCCACCACCGTGCGCCCACCGGCTCCCCATGCCGCCAGTGGCGTGACGGTCAGCGGCTCTGACGGATACAGGGTGGTGATGCGCCCGGGCAGGTGATGACTGACCGTGTGAACACCCGGCACCGCCTCCAGAGTCCTGAGCGGGGCATACAGGGACTGGGCGGCGTAACGGGTCAGCAGCACCGGCAGGGGCGCGCTGTAACGAACCGGCTGACGACGGGCCTGCGTGCCGTCAGCCTGTCCCGGTACCCGCGACTGACCGGCGGATGTTTTGCCGGATGAGGACGCCGGTTTCATCAGGTCAGTCGCCTGACTGACCGTGCTGACCTCACCGTCATACACAATACGTACCGGCTCAGAAGGTCCCTGTTCACCGGCGGTGACATCGAGCAGAATCATTTCCCCGGTCTCCACATCCTGCAACTGCAGCCGTGTCTGTGGAAAGGCACTGTCCGCCTTCAGGTACACGGCACCACCGGTACTCTGTACCCGCAGCTTACCGTTCAGTGCCGGCGGGAATCCCACCCGCACATTTTTGTCCGCAAAAATCACCCGCTCCTGCCCCACCTTCAGTGGTACGGATAACGGAATACGCTCCCACTTCATCAGTTCGTCAGCATGCAGCGCAAACGGGGGTATCAGTAACGGCAGCGCAATCAGACTCCCCCTAATCAGACGACAAACGTTGCCCTTTATCACTGTGTCCCTCCGGCAGCCGGCGCGGCTTCCAGCCGTTGTGGTGTGCTGCTGTAGCAGTCAAGCGCCATCCCGAAAGGGTTATGCTCCGGGTCTCCCTCCCAACGCACCACTTTCAGGGGATAACGCACCAGCGCACGTTTGACCGGCTCGGCATGAAAATACTCATCCGCCACCAGGTCCAGACGTACCAGCCAGTTATCCCGGCCCTGTACAGTGACCGGATTTTTGTTGTAGCGGCCACCGTACCCGTGTTCAGGGATTTCATACACCACGCGCACACGGTCGAGCAGTTCCCCCGCATCCTTACGACGGCGGGCATCGCTCTCCATCAGTTCACGGCATGACGGCGTCAGATAGGCTGACAGGGCATGAATTTTAGCCGGGTAATCCACCTCACCGTTCTTCGGCCAGGCATTCAGCTGCTGGAAGATATAAAAGGCAAAGGAGTAAACTGTTGACGGAGGCACTTCCCACCACGGACGGGTACTGCCGGAACGTAAATCCGGCGGGTTATGAATGGTCAGACGGCTGGGGGCAGTCATCCAGCCGAGACAGGCCAGCAACAGAAATCCTGCCAGCACGGCACTGATAATGCGCAGGCTGCGGATATGCTGGTCTCTGTCCTGAAGGGCATGACGAAAACGACTCATAAAACTCTCCTTACCGGCCGGGAACGGCGCAGGGACCAGCCCTGCGCCACCATAATCAGTGATGAACGACCCATACCGGCACGACACTTTTTCTCCTCCAGCCGCTGCCAGAGCCAGTTATCCGGCTTGCCACGCTTCATCCGGGTGATCCAGCTTCCCCCAAACCAGATCAGCAGCAACGGCGTGACCATCATCCCGGTCGGGATAATCACCCAGCCTGCCAGCGGAAGCAGCGGTAACGGCCAGAGCAGGCCGAGACCGGCACCACTCAGTGCAGCCAGCCCCAGCTCTGGCGTGGTAAAGCCCCGGAACACAGCCGGCTCCACGTTAAGGCGATCGGGTAAAAAATGAATGGTCTGCATGGGCGGCGTTCCTTACAGAATGATGGAAGCCGATTTGGTCAGCAGCCAGATCACCGCAACCAGCAGGATCACCCCCACCACCACGATGGCACCAAACTGGCTCCAGCCTTTTTTGCCGTCCTGCACTTCTGCGAACGTGGAAATCGCCGCATTCGCAACGACAATAAAGCCGATGGCAGAGATAATCAGGCCCCCCAGCACCACGCCGTCCTGGGAATATCCTTTAATCTGCCCGAACAGACCGCTGCCACCGCCGGAAGACGGGGGCTCCATGGTGGGCAGGTCAGCCAGAGCCGGCTGCATACTCATCCAGAGCAACAGACACAGTGAGAACACGGCCTGCCACAGGCGTAACAGCATTGTGTGCAGCAGAAAAACAGCATGTTTCAGAAAACGAAAACACCACTTCATACAGACAAAATCCTCATAATCATGATTCAGATAACAACTCACCTCAGCTGGCAAACATCCAGATACTGAGAACCAGCAGTAGAGCCAGCCGGATAAAAAAGCGCCCCAGCATTGCGCTGCGGACTTTCTCGTTACTCCAGCCCGCCCAGACATCCAGCAGCGCCCAGGCCGCCCAGAGAAACAGCACGGCAAAAAGCAGCCCGAGTGACAGCAGATGCAGGGTACTGATATCCATTTCCCCGGATGCCGCTTTAAAAGCGGAAGACTGCACGGCAGACATGCCCATCAGGGACGCTCCCGCCGGTAGTGCCCGTTCACGGCTGACGTTGTGCGGGGCTGGGCCCGGGAAGGCGTGAGATAGCGGTCAATGCCATCACGAATGGTCTCCAGATCGGCACGCGCCCGGGGATAATCAAAGAAGTAACGGGATGGCTCAGACGCGCCGGACTGCACAGCGGCCAGCCGGGCCCGCTCCAGCGCCGCCTGCACCTGGTCAAGCTGGCGCATGGCGGTGGCCAGTTCATCCTGTTCAGCCGCCTGAACGGGTATGGCAAGAGTGAAAAGAAACAGCATCCCCGCGGCACCGGCCCGACGGCCGACACGACAGGCTGATGCCGGAAAAGAACGCATACGCACCTCCTTCAGAGTTAAACGGTGCGTACAGGATGCGTAAGGCAGGGAGGCAGGTCAGCAATAAACTCTGTTTACAGAACTGAAAATTTTTACGGGAAAAGCAGCATGGCTGAACACCGGAAGATTTTCCGGCGCTGAGCAAGGATTCTGATGGTGTTGGCTGGCAAACTCACACATTTGCACCGACATCCGGACTGGCAAAAAAAGGATTTACACCGGGGGATAATTTCATCGTGACGTGAATGAATTAACACTGTCGGGAACAACGCTCAGAAATTACGCTGTTCTCATTTGTAACATTAATAAAGGCGGAATCATGACTGAGCTTACACCGAAGATATATGCTGGCGCACTTGCCTTCTGGCTCCTGTTTTACTGCTTCATCAAAGTTGCAGAACTCCGTTTTCCTCCGTGGTGCTGGACCATCATGCAATGTATCACCGTTTTTTTTCTCATCACACTGCCTGTTTTCCTGCAGGTATTGGTGCGGGGCAGTTAATCTGCATACCCATTCAAAAGGAGAGAATATGCCTGAACATCTGTTTCTGCCCCTACTCCTGGGCTGGTTATTTTTTTGCGCCTTCTGGTTTGTATTTCTCAATTACCTCCGTCTGGAAGAACCCCATTACCCTCTGTGGGCATGTTACGTCATACAGACCATCAACTGGATCGTTATTGTACTGAACGTTATTGTCATCCCTGTACTGACAGTGACAGTCTTCCGTCCGTTTCTCACATCAGTGAACTGACACCCGGCGTTTTCCGCTGACGCGCGATGAGAGCTATTACGTGGCTTGTCTGCTGACAGCCCGGCACAAAACACGTTTTGTGTCGGGCTGTCCAGCGTCTGTGGGTTATAAATACTTCTTGAAGGACGCCATGGTTACGGTGATGGCCACACCCAGCAGCATGGCCGCCGGCCATATCAGCAGGTTCGGGTACACTGCTGTCGGCCAGGACAGATAAAGAATGCAGGGAATGTATATCGCCGGTTTAATGGACTTTCTGGCATGGTGATAAACAAAGCTGGATTCATATGCCGCACCGTACCGGCGCAGGTCACGTCTTCCCAGACCTTCCACCAGAGCCACCATCACAAACAGAGGGGCTGACAGCACCAGAATCGTCACCCGGACCAGCGTCACCACCGTCACATATACCGTGGCCATCAGGTAATCATGCAGGTAATGCGCCAGCCAGCGGCCCAGGGTATCCGCCTCCTGTATCACACGGTTATCGACCGAAGCTCCCTGCTTCATCCAGGCCATAAATCCGCTGTCCACAAACAGCCACTGGTACGCCGTGGACACCCACTTCATCACCGTAACTGACGGCGCGGACAGCAGCAGACTGCGGGTAAATTCCGAGGATAACCAGCCCAGCTCGGTGCTCATGACCGCTTCACTGTGCTTCGCGCCCTGTTCAGGCCAGAAAAATGCAATACCCACGTACTCAATCAGCAGGCTCAGCAACAGGGAGGAGAGCACCATCCCGGCCAGTGTCCACGGCCACCCCCACAGCAGGTTATACAGCAAACCGTGCCGGCGTGGCGGTTGTGCGGCGTCAGGACGGTTCACATCACGACGGGAATCAGCCATGTCCGTCTCCTTCCGGCACATTCACGGCCGGGGCTTCATGCCACCACCCCTCTCCGGTGTGGTAATTACGCCGCATGGCCTCAGCCACTTTTGCAATGCTCTCCGGCATCAGCGCATCGTCCTTATCCGGTGCCGGCAGCGGCATCCGGATTTTCCACAATTGTCCGCCTTCCAGCAGGGCAAATGCCTGCCCCTTTGGCAGGGTGACGATATCCGCCGGCTCCAGTAAGGGTACCTTTACTGTACCGACGCGGTCCTGGGTGCTGGAGGTGAAATCCTGACCGGACGTCACATCGGCGGTATCCTGATGCCCCGACACCAGTGTTTTGGTGTAAATCTCCACCTGAGGCAGCTGACTGGTCAGCAGCTCTGCCGTCCGGTTCTCCCTGACGCGCAACATAATCATGTTATTGAAGTTACCCTGTACCTGGGCAGTTTTAGCCGCATTACCGATGCGGGCTTCAATATCCGAAGACGTCTGGGTATACGCCGTCACCTGCATACCGGCACCGCCGCCCTTGTTGATGAGCGGAATAAATTCATCGCCCATCAGTTCGTTGAATTCATCACAGTGCAGGTTGACCACATTTTTACTCTCCCCGGCACCGGGCAATCCGGCATTCATACCGTGTTTGTAGATATGTCCGGCCACACTCACCAGGTCTGCAAACATGGAGTTTCCCACGGCACTGGCCACCTCACTGTCACTGAGCGCATCAAGACCGATATACACCACGGCCTTTTTACGTATCACCTGTTCCCAGTCAAACACGGGACGGGTATCACTCATATCCAGGTAGTCCGGTGCCAGCAGCTCTGCCATTCTTCCGGTGGTCAGCTTCTCCAGCAGCGGCAGCAGGGAGGCCACGATTTTATCGAAATAGGTCCGGTCATAACGTACGGCACTGCGCAGACCATCAAGCACCGGGTCATACAGTTTTTTCCCGGTTTCACTACTGAGCGCCACTTCAGTGGCCCAGATACGCAGGGCATCCGGCTGATTCTGCATGCTCCGGGGCACATCCTCCTCACCCAGCACATTCATGTTATTCAGAATGGCGCTTTCCAGTTCCGGCATCTGTTCACTGACCACCTTTCCGGCATAGCGAATATAGAGGTCTGCAATATTGTTCACATAGCGCATAATCAGCGTGTAATCCGGGCGTTCTCCCAGCGCCACCAGGGTGCGGGCAATGATATTGACAAAACGCCAGGCAAACTCGCGGAAGGCCGCACTGTTACCTTCACCGGACAACTGTCCCGCCACACGGGTGGCCACTTCCGACACCCGGCCAAAACGCCCCACTGCGTTATAACGCGCAGAGATTTCCGGCCAGCCCAGATGAAAGATATAAAGCTCATCGCCCCTGCCGGCACGGTGTGCTTCTGCCCGGACACGCAGCAACAGGTCAGCATCCCCTTTGGGGTCAAAGACAATGGTGACCTCTCCCCGGCGGATATCCTGTGTGACCAGCAGCTCTGCCAGCCGGGTTTTACCGACACGGGTGGTACCATAAACAATGGTGTGTCCCACCCGCTCTCCCAGCGCCAGCGTCACATCCTGTTCATCCGGTTCAATACCATGCAGGGCCGGATTCCCGCCCACCGGCGGCAGGGGGCGTACCGGATTCAGCGGAGAGTCCTGACGCAAAAGTGCGCCCAGGCGGGGGACGGTATGCTCCGTTTTCAGCTCAAGCTGACGGGCCATCCGGTACAGCCAGCCGGGCTGAAGGTACCTGGCCACCTCCGGGCGCAGCGTATCCTGAAGGCGCTGGGTGTGTTTCTGTGTCCAGCGAAATCCCCGCCCCAGAAAAAGGCGCTGACGGCTCACGGGTATCTGCCGGGTACTCATCACATAACGGGGCAGACGCCGCAGATTGCGACGGTAGCGGATGACCTTCATTCCCTGGCGAAAACGGACCGCGGCCAGAACACCAAAACCGGCAGCAGTGGCATAACTGACCGACGGCGCCACCGCCACCGCCCAGGGCGCTGTCACACAGACACAGGCCGCCGTTGCCGCCACCACGGCAGTGTTCAGCTCCACCGCCGGTCGCAGCAGGGCCTCAATCACATAACGGTTACTCATGACCGGGTACCTCTCTGTAAAAGACGCCGCCACCATGAGCGCGGCAAATCGTTCTCCGGTGACGCTGACAGTGTCTCCAGTCTGCGCTGTAACACCATCACCTCCCGCCATGCGTCTGCCGCATTCAGCAGTAATGCCTTATACACCGGTGGCCCGTCATGTCCGCCTGCACGCACATCATCCACTGTCAGCAGGGCTTCTGTGCTGAAACGGTCCACTTTCCAGCAGGCCAGATCTTCGCGGGAAACACACTGCCGCCGGGTCTGCAGACGAAGATACACCCCATGCCGGGACAACGGTTCTGTCAGGTTGTGAATCTCCCGACAGGCAGACCGGAACTCCCGGTCCGTGTGATAAACACTCTGGGCCACATTGTGAAGCTGTGTGCGCCCCTCCCCCTGCAGGTGAAACAGAAAGCGGGCCAGACAGCTGCGGTGATTACCGTCAGCACTGACATACCAGTGAATGCCATCCGTGCTGACAAAACTCATCCCGGCATGCTGTTGCTCTGCCTGCGTGTAATATCCCGGATTCTTTTCGAGTAACGGGATATTGATGTCCATGCGTTTACCGCGCTCCAGCAGCTCCAGCCAGGTCATTCCGGCATACTGTGGATGGTCAGTCCCCACAATGCGGTACACATTGATACTGCCCTGTCCCGTCCAGTAGTGTTCCGTAATAAAATCCGACATTGCCGCAAACTCTGCGGCATCCCATGCAGCCAGTTGTTCATTTGCCCAGACAGGAATATTTGCCTGCACACGGGCCAGCAGTGAAACGGTCATACCGGGCCTCCCTTCTGTGATGTCGCATAACTGTCACGCTCAGGCCAGTGTGCAACCGCACCACGGCCCCGGCCACATCCACAGTGTGGTGATACCGGTACGGATGCGGTTTTCCGGCGCAACATGCCGGCCGAAATGCCTTCCAGAACCACGGATGCCAGCAACAGTGTCAGCGCCAGTATGTGCAGTGACTGAAAATCTGCCTCTGCAGCCTGTCTGAAAGAGCGCGGTGACCGGAGGCATTCTGCATCAGTGGCGGACAGTGCACGCCACTCCCCGGTTGTCACCGGCGTCACAAAGGGACGCGACGGGCACCGGGGCATCATCACCGTCCCTTCCGGTGCATCACGCCACCGTGCTGACTCCGCCTCATAACGCTGCGCCAGCCCCGTCACACCTCCGCTGGCAACCTCAACGAAATACAGCATCATCAGGCATCCCGTCAGCACGGATGGCCAGACAATCACTGTTCTGAATAAAAGCATAAACATCCGTTTTACCGTCATCATCTCCGCTCCCCCCTGGTAAGTTCATCTGTCAGTAATGTTCCGTTCAGCAGTTTCAGCAGACGCTGCCCGCTGACCAGTTCAATATCCGGCCACACTGTCAGCCTGGCCCGGCTGACCGGCCCCGTACGACCGGTATGAATAAAAAATCCCCGGCAACCCTCCCGGCGCAGCAGTTCCCCGAAAGCATCAATATGTGCCGGGCGGATGGTCCGTCCGTAGCGCTTTGCCTGTATCAGCCAGCGCTCACCGTTAATCACCACCTGTCCGTCCAGGCCGCCATCACCGCTGTAGCAGGGATTGTGAATAACCGTCATCCCCTGCTGCGTCAGGGCCAGTAACAGCAGTTCTTCGAAGACATACGGATTGATTTTGCGCAGATACTTCAGGCGATGCGCATCCCCCGGCAGCGTCTTCAGTCTGGCCAGTACCCGGGCGGCAGTGGCACGGTAACGCTGATGGCGACGCCTCCGGACGCATCCCCGTTTCCGTCGACATTCCCGCAGAATGAGCATCAGCAACACGGTCAGCAGGCAGAACGTCAGACAGGCCATCAGCACCGGACTGACCAGCAGGGCTGCAGTTATCACAGATGCCGGCATCATGGTGCCACCTCCTGTGACAACCCGTTGTCCGTTATCAACACCGGGTAAGACTTCAGCTGTAACCGGCGGGCCAGCGCAGAACCGGATGCCGGTGCCATCGCCACGCCGGGGGCCAGTTCACGCAGCGTGCGCAGACCGTTTTCATCAGCCACATTCACCACCATTCCGGCGGCATGTTGCGCCCGGAGCGCAGCAGCATTTTTCTGCAGCCACTCGCGGGAATACGCATCATCCCCCACAAGGAAAAGTGCACCGATGCCCGGTAGCTGAAGCGGGCGTGGTGTCACCTCACCGGGTGACATTTCAGGTGTGCTGACCGGCAGCATCGCCGCTTCCCCCTGCAGAAGAGGCGGTGGTGAAACAACCGGAGCAGAAGCCGGTGCCTGCCGGTTGATACCCTCAAAAAAAGGAGCGGCATCCCTGCCGCCCAGGTCAGCAATCACGTTCAGTTCTGCTTCTGCTGCCGCACAGAACAGCAGCAGACCCAGGGCATAAATTCGCCCGTTTTGTTTCATTTCTGTTTCTCCTGAGGTTCAGTCCAGATATAACGGAGAGAAGGCGTCAGCATGGCGGTCTGCTGTGACGTCATACCTTTTGCATTCAGCCGGTCCAGATGACGTCTGACCGCGGCGGTGTAACGGGCAGCCGGCTTTCCACCGGCAGGATGGTGATAACAACCGGCTGTCTTCAGCCAGCTGTCGGGATGGCGCTGACGGCACTCCTGCAGAATGACCGCCGCCGTCTCAAGACTGGTATACGGGTCAAAGGCCGCCCATGTTGACGGGAAACGATGACCATTCCACCCCAGATTGACCTGCGCTATTCCGACATCGATGCGTCTGGCCGGATAACGTTTCAGAAACACCTGCAGTGCCTGCCAGGCCTCCAGGCGACTGGCATAACGGTACCCCTTTCCGGCCACGTTGATTGTCCAGGGCCAGGGGCGGGAGACATCCGGAAGACGCCCGTCGCGGCGGGAATACTGCATAACACCGGCCATATCACCGGGCGCCATGGCGGTCTCTGTCAGGGAGACGGCATACAGCACTTCTGCCGGAATACCGTGTGCGCGGGCCACCTGCACATACCCGTCCGGAATGGTCTGCGCAACAGCCTGACACATGCCACTGCCTGCCAGCATCAGCAGAACGGTCAGAATGCAGCCACGCGCCATCCGTCCGCCCCCTGCTGCAGTACCACCGGCATCTGTCCCTCACCAAAACGCAGCCAGCGCCCCGCATCATGGTTCAGGGTGATATGCCGGCTGCGGACCTTCTCCGGCGGTATGTTGTGCTCCCGTGCCCACTGACGAAGCAGCCCGTCTTTCCCCTGACTGTCCACCAGGTAAATATCCACCGGCTTACCGGATGCCAGCACCTTACTCAGGCGGACATCACAGGACGCACAGTCCTTCGCCTTCACAAACAACGCCAGTCTGCCTCCGGTGTCTCCGGTCAGAACACCGGTATCGCCCATACTGACCGGCAGCTTTCCGGGATAAAGACGCTGCCATGCCGCATCAACCTCCCGCTGAAAAGCCAGCTCCTTCTCCGTGCGGGCATACTCTTCCTTCACCCACTTTTCGGCATATGCACGGCGCTCAGCCGGTGTACGGGCCTCAATGCCCAGTGCTGTCAGCGGGTCCAGACCCGGCGACTGTATCCCGCGGGGTCCCGCCATCAGTTCCTGATAACGCCCCCAGTCCTCCTCACTCAGTCCCCACCGTCCGGCCTGCTGTTGCAGCGACTGCGTGGCGCTCTGTGTATGCTGCGACGTATCCGTGCGGGACGCGTCCGTCCCGGTCGTGTTCTGGTCTGCGGCCTGTACCAGTACAGGTATCAGCATCACCAGTAACAGGGATTTCAGTCTCATCTTCACTCACTCCACCCTGACCTGTACCTGACGTCCGTTCACCCGGAACGTCGCCTGTTCGTGACCGGCATGAATCAGTGTCCAGCCGGCCACACTCTCACCTTCCCCGAGCAGTGCCACCTGCGACAGGCTGGTATATCCCCGGGGTGCCACCGCCGCATATGACAGCGCCCCCCGGCGCTCGGTGCCGATCAGCACAAACGGTGCCTGACGGGAGGTGCGCGACGTACCTGAACGTGCAGTTAGAGGGCGGGCGGTTTTCTGTACCACCGGAGAGGGTTCTTTCGTTCCGGATACGTCTTTTTTCTCATTGTCGGAAGCAGAAGGGGATTCGGACTGAACAGCCCGGGGCTGTGGCTTCTCTGCCAGTGCCGCCAGTGTGTCCAGCCGCAGGGAAAGGGCTTTCTGTGCTGCCTGAATCTGCTCAAGGGACGCCGGCAGTTCCGTAAGCTGCGTCTGCTGAGACGCCGTCAGAACGGGCTGCCGGGCCAGCTGCGCCAGACGCGCACTCTCTGTCTGCAGCTTCGCCTCCAGTTCATCCAGTCGTGACTGCAACGGGGCCAGCGAAGCCGGTGTCAGACGCTCCCCCTGCTGTTGTTCCAGTGTTGCCAGACGGGTATCCATCGCCAGCATGCCGCGCCCCGTCAGATACAGAGCCACTCCCGTCACCATAACCAGCAGAATCAGGGAGCCGACTGCCACGCCCCGCAGAAGTAAACGCCGCCGCGTTGTGGGTTTATCTGCCGGGACAGGTGTCATCATCTCCTGTTGTTCGCTCATTTTTTCAGGAAGCCTCCCTTAACCGGTTGTGCCACCGGGGCCGTTATTACAGGAGAAGCTGGCACCGGTGCCAGCTGGCCTGCCGGTAACTGATACCCCGCCCGCAGGCTGTGGCAGACCACCCGCTGAACGTCATCCACCTCCAGTTGCCAGGCCGGTCCCGCCATCACCTGCAGGGCCGTACGCAGTCGCACCGGTCCCTGCTGATACTGCACGGCGGGCAGGGGCTGGCGGTACAGCACACCATTAGCCGGCCCAGTGGCACACAGCGTGTAACCGGACTGTTTCAGGGCATAACGCATGGCATCGGCCACAGTGGGCTTTAACGACGCAGGAATACGGATATCAATCACCTGGGAAAGCGGGTCACGCTGCGCTGCCCGTGGTGCCGTGCTGACCAGCAGGTAACGGTCGTAACGCACCACCTCCGGTGTCGGCTGCGCATAAATATCCTGTGACACCGGCTGTACATTGCGGGAAACGCTGACGGAAGGTACCGGCATGGCCGGCGCACGTTGCTGAAGTTTTTGCGGACTGTTACACCCGGCCAGCAGGGCCAGGGTAACCAGGGAAAATAAGATTCCGGGTTGCATGTTCATCCGGATAACTCCTCTGCAGTGATAAAACAGCGGTCACTGTGCAAAGAAGCGCCGGCAGGCTCAACGAACAACTCATTATCAGTAAACAAAAAAAACGCCAGCGTAAAAGCTGGCGTGATGTTGATAATGCGGAAAGTGACCTCTCACATCAGCCACACCCCGCCCCGTGATCACACGGAAACGGATTACCCGAGCGCTTTCCGCAGCTCTTCATCAGAAAGCTGCAGGATCTCCTGAATACTCTCAGACGACATTCCCATCTTCTGCATCCGACGGGCGGCCTCAAGCGTCTTCTCAAGCGCCTTTTCTCTCTCTTCCTGACGGCCTTTTTCGGTACCCGCCAGTTCAAGTCGTTCAGCGATAGTCATAATATCATCCTCATACCGGGGCAGATGTTCTGCCATCGCCCGTATAAATTCCGATGAAGCCGAATCGCACGCCTTCACCATATAGTTTAACAGAACCACCACCTGATCGTGTGTTCCCTGTATCTGAAGCAACTGTGACAGAAAGTCAAGCTGCGCCATCAGATCGCCCTTCCGCTGACGGACCTTCATCAGAAGCATCAGGGCAGCCATCCGCTGATAGCGACGGATACCCTCATCATCAAGAAGACCAACATCAATAACGCGGGGAGGCTTTCCTTCGCCGTAAAGCTCACGACCAAACGCCGGATCGTCCAGACAGTCCAGCCAGTTCAGGCTGTACGGATACGGAGTGGGTTCACCGTGATAAAAAAGCACCGGGATCACAACGGGCGCCTGATTATGCGTTTTCAGGTGACGATACATTATCGCCAGCACATAATGCATCATGCGCAGGGCCATAAAACGATCCGCAGAGCTCTGGTGTTCCGTCAGCGCGTAGATGTAACCATCACGGCCATCGATGGTTTTCATGCTCCACAGAACATCACTGGCAAACTGACGCAGATCCGGATCCACAAACGTGGCCGGCTCCAGCTTCAGGGTGTTCATATCGCACCGCTGTAACTGTGCCGGCGGCAACGCGGCTTCCAGAAAATCCCTTGCAACCGAAGGGGTTTCCATCATCGCCCTGAACGCCGCATCATGTGGCGTGGGGGTGGTATGATTTTTTTCACTCACGATACCTTTTTGGTAAAAATGGGGGCAGTGATGCCCCCGGGGTTAACATCACATGGCATGGATAATCCGCCGTTCAGCGCCATATCCCGGTCCACTGAAAGGAATGTCGTCGTCAAAATCCATCGGCATTCCCCCGCCGTTTCCGGAAGCCGGTGACGGTGAGTTACCCGCCGGCGTACCGGCAGTTCCCTGACCGCTGTGTGCGGACGCGGCACCGCTGCCCTGCTGGCGCGGAGAGCCCAGCATCTGCAGGGTGCCATTGACACTCACCACTACCTCCGTTGCGTAGCGATCAACACCATTCTGCTGATCGAACCACTTCCGGGTCCTTAACTGGCCCTCGATGTACACTTGTGACCCCTTACGCAGGTATTCACCGGCAATCTCAGCCAGTTTTCCGAAAATCACCACGCGGTGCCACTCGGTCTGCTCCTTCATTTCACCGCGCTGTTTATCACGCCAGGATTCACTGGTGGCCAGGGTCAGATTTGCCACAGCTCCGCCACCATTGGGGAAATAACGGAGTTCCGGATCCTGTCCAAGATGCCCTATCAGTATCACCTTATTGATACCACGTGACGCCATATGCCCTCCTCATCCTCACGCACACGTCCGCTGTGTCCAGGTACCGTTTTCCAGCGCCTGTGCCGCCTGCTCATGGTCTCTGTAATACTCCACGGATTCGCGGGACACCGGTCCCTCATCACACTGGGTACCAATATAATAACCACGTACGCTGCTGAGAACCTGAAGGGGTAATGTATAGCCGGCCTGTGCGGCCAGAATGCCATTTGGCTGTTGCATAAGAAGTTTCCTTAAAGATAAAGACAATAAGAAAACAGACCGCCCTGATGAGGCAGTCTGTTTTCATCAGGACGGTTGAGAAAAGTACGATCAGAAAGAGTTTTCCGCGTATTGCTGTTGCATGGTGCCATTTTGTGGCGGCAGGGAGTCCGATTTTTCAGCCTTGTAAACCATCTCCTGGCCTATCTTGATCCAGTCCACCTTGATCAGGCGGGCCTTCAGGCTGACGCGTTGTTCACCGGCATGCTCTCCCTTGTTCAGGGTGAAGATGTCAGTGGACAGGTTGCTCAGCGTGAAGCCAAGCAGCACCTTGCGATCTTCATCCACCGCCTTCTGGCAGCGGGCAATCAGGGCAGTCGCCTCCTTACCGGCAACCGTGACATCAAAACGGACGTAGGACGGGCTGTCCGTGGGGCCGCTCAGCGCATTCACCACACAGCTGAGAAACGTGCCGTTCTGGTGATTCACCTGACGTACATTACTGAGATACCCCAGACCTTTGAGGGTCAGATTAAAGTATTCAGTTTTGGCAGTATTTACAGACATGATGATTTCTCCATGGAGTTAAAAAATGTGATGACGGAGAACATCACCATCCCTGACGGAAGTGAATGTTCCCGTCGGGGATGCCGGATCAGCTGAATTCCGGCTGTCTGAACAGATAAAAAAGCCCTCATCGTCGCGTCATAATGCGCTTTTTGTGACGACATTCTGCTCTCAAGAGCGCGCAGATTTACCCCATTCACGTGGAATGCACCACCCTTTCAGGCTCAGGGGGTGTTGAATGCAGCCACCCGAAGGCGTTCCTCACAGGCTGCCGGAACATTGGTGGTCGTAAAAACGACAGTCAAGCCCGGTCATCTTTAAGTCACCACTGACAAATGTCAACGCTAAAACAAATAAAAAAGGCACCGGGATTTCCGGTGCCTGAGGGGGATACCAGCCCCCGGGGTTAACTCTCATCATCTCCGGGGATAAATCCCGGCGCGGTTTTCACGGAGGGGATGCGCCTTGTAACCCCGCGAGTGTGCATTACGGGTTACCGGACCCTGGAGCTGCCCGCTCCACTGTGGTCAGCAGGGTATTGCATCAAAGCTTAATCACACTACCCGATCCTGAACAGGGAGAAATTAAGATTACTCTGTTTTAGTTTTTCCCGATTTTTTTCGCCGCCCGGCCTTTTTCTGCGTGTTCACCACCCCCTTACACTCAGGATACCGCTGACAGCTCCGGAACAGCCCGTGCTTTCCCTTTCGCTGCCGGGTCGCCCCCTGACAAAGCGGGCACGGCGGCGTCACCGGAACCGTCATACTGAAGGGCTGTTCCCGCCCGGATGAGACCAGATGACGCACCCACTGCTGCTGTCTGCCCATAAATGTATCCAGCGACATTCTGCCCTGTGCAATATCATCCAGAGCCTGCTCCCACAGCGCCGTCATGCCCGGGCTGGTCAGGGCTTCCGGCAGGGCGGCCGTCAGTTCCCTGCCCCGTTGCGTTGACCGGATATGCTTCCCGCTCTTCTCCAGATACTGCCGGGCAAATAACACCTCCAGCACACCAGCCCGCGTTGCCTCCGTCCCCAGACCGGCATTCTCCCTCAGCACTTTTTTCAGCTTTGGGTCACTGACCTGACTGGCAGCATTCTTCATGGCGGCAATCAGGGTCCCTTCCGTAAAAGGTGCCGGAGGTGACGTCATCCGATCCTTGAGTTCTGAACCGCTAATCCGGCAGTGCTCACCCCGTTCAAGCGCCGGCAACGCCATTTCCGTCGTCTGTTCATCTTCGCCTTCAGCAGCTTCTGCAGCCTCACCGGAAAACAGGCCTCGCCAGCCCGTCACCACATTCACTTTCCCGCGGGCCCTGAACAGTTGCCCGCCGAGTGTCAGTGTAGCATCAGTAATATCAGACTCCTGCAGGGGCAGAAACTGGGCCAGATAATGCTGGCGGATAAGCTGATACACCTTCAGCTCATCTTCACTCAGTACCCTGATATCAAAGACCTGCCGGGTCGGAATGATGGCATGGTGTGCCGTAATTTTTTTGTCATTCCAGATACGTGAAACAAAACCGGGATCGAGCTGTGCCAGAACCGGCGTCAGGGCGGGATCTGAACGCGCCATCGCCACCAGTACCTCCCGGCTTTCCTGTTGCATGGATTCAGGCAGATAGCCACAGTCCGTCCGGGGATACGTCGTGGCTTTGTGCGTCTCATACAGGGACTGCGCGATATTCAGCACAGTCTGCGCTCCCATACCAAATTTCCGGGAGCAGGCTTCCTGCAGTGTACCCAGCGAAAAACAGAGCGGAGCCGGTGTTTTTTCACGCTTCCGGGTCACCTCATGCACCACCGCTGACGGTGTCTGCTGACACAACTGAAGAACGGCACGGGCCGCCTGAACGTTCACGCACCGTTTCTCTTCATCGCAGTACTGCTCTGCCGCCACCCAGACGACCCGGAACCGGATCCCGTCTTTCTCCAGTCCGACAAACACCTGCCACCAGGGGCGTGGCACAAAACCGGCAATCTCCTGATCCCGTCTGACCACCATGGCAAGTGTCGGCGTCTGTACCCTTCCGACGGATAACACATCCGGGATCCCCGACGCCCGTGCTTTAAGGGTATACAGGCGCGTCAGGTTCATCCCGATCAGCCAGTCAGCCTGCCCACGGGCCAGGCCGGCATCATACAGACGGGCCGTCTGCTCACCGGGCAGAATGTTTGCCAGCGCCTCCCGGACGCTGGCCTCATCCAGGGCGGACAGCCACAGCCGGCGGACTGGCCCACGGTACCGGCAGTACGTCAGCAGCTCCCGGGCGATGACTTCCCCTTCCCTGTCCGCATCCGTGGCGATCACCACTTCAGACGCACGCTTCAGCAGGCGGCTGATCACCGCAAACTGGGATTTCGTCTGCGGTTTAACCGTCATCTGCCACTTTTCAGGCAGAACGGGAAGTGACTCCATACGCCAGGGAACCCCGAACTGCTCCCCGTACGCTTCCGGGGCGGCCAGCTCCAGCAGATGCCCCACAGCCCAGGTGACCGTGACTGTACCGCCTTCAATACAGCCCTCTCCCCGCCCGCTGAGCCCCAGCCCCCGGGCTATATCCCGCGCCTGTGACGGTTTTTCACACAAATAGAGTAGCATGGTACCTCCGCTGTATTATTTCAGGGGCGGAGAAAAAACAGAGCGTTTTTTACCACTCATGACATCCGGATCAGGTTTGCCAAAACGGCTGACAGCCACCCTGCCCTTCTCCGTGCCGGATAAAATATCCTGCCGGGTGGCATGAACCGTTTTATAGGACTGCACCACTCCATACACCTTACGGACAGCGTGTCCTCCGGTATCCAGTATGTTGTCCCGCTGCGCCCGCGAAATCAGCCCGTAGTGAAAGGCATGAAACGCTTTCATGACCAGTTCGTCATACCCCACAAGCAACCAGACGCAGCGATACCCCAGCGGTGAGCTGCTGAAAACACCAATGTTCACGGGCGAAGATGATGCAATATCAGAAATCACGATATTGCCGGGAATGTTGTTCAGCACCACCTCCAGTCCGGCGACCTGCTGCCGGATCTGCTCCGATGCCTGCGATAATGCCTCCTCCAGCCTGACCAGCAGCATATCCGCCCAGGGATTATCACGCTCCGCATCCCGTGTTGCCTGCCCGGCCCGGGCAATGACCTGAGGCATGCTGATGATACCCGGACGGGGTTTACCATCACCGGATACCTTCTCCGTTTTGCGCCCTTCCCACAGGCGGATGGCATAATGGGTGTGTAACAGAATGGACAGCGAGGACTGCAATGCGCCGGCCCGGACTTCTTTCTGGTTCAGTTTATCTTCACTCATATCAGTTCCTTATAACAATCAGGGATAAAGTGAGATCGTCAGGACGAAGCGCAGAAGGAACAACAGAAAACCAGATTCAGGCCACAGAAAAATGGGGAAGAAAGGGAAGTTCAGTACACCGGTGCCCGTGATCCGGCACCGGTGAGCATCAGATCATACCGATATCAGAAACGATAAGTGATCCCGGTGGAAAACAGTCCATCCCATGACTTATCCACCATGGGAGAGTTTTTAACTTCATCAGATAAGCGGCTGTAACGTGCGGTTCCGTAGATCCCCCAGTTGCCGGCAAAGGTGTAATTTGCACTGACTTCAAGGTAAGGTGACCAGCCATTATCCGCTTTATACCGCTCCAGACCGCTGCGCGCAGATTCACGACGCGATACGCCATAATAATAGTCGTTCTGTTTCTGGCTGCTCCACGCCACACCAATACCCGGTGTCAGGATGAATCCGCCATTCACATAACGGTATAACCACGCCACATCACCGACAACACCATTACTGTTATCCAGAACATCCGCCGCCAGACTCGTTCGCAGAAAACCATACGGCGTGTGATGGGACCAGGACACCCCGGCCATCATCGTGCTTTTACGTTTATCAAGGCGGCGTAACTGATGATCGTTGCTGTCATCCGGATGAAAATACATCGGCGACCAGTAGGCCATCACCGACAGAGTATCTGCAGCATCGTTCCAGAGGTAATATCCACCGCCCAGACCACGGAACCAGAAGTTGTCGCCGTCATAAGACACAGCCGGGATAAGATACGCTTTAGCGTCGTAACCTTTATAAGGCTGGTCAATCACTCCGACACCGGCCCCCAGTGTCAGAGTGCTTTCTGCATAAGCCGTGTTTACTGATAAGGCGGCCAGCATACTGAGCGCCAGAATTTTAATTTTGGTCATAAAAAATCCTTCCTTAGTCAAAATTTCAGCGCGGAAAGTATACTGACGAGAAAAACGGCGACAAGTATTCGGTTTTCCCTCTGTCCTCCAGTCCCTTTATGCAATCCTGGCTTTCCCCAGAAACAAACAGGGTCTGGCAGGGCTGGAGGGGAACACTGCATCCTGTCAGGATGTTTCCGGCTGACGCCGGGCTTCGGCGGTTTACCGTCAGATATTTCAGGATATTCAGTGCCACCGCCTTCCATGCTGCTGACGCAGCATAATTTTTGTACTTTGTTGGCACTGCCAACACTGGTTAATTTTTACTCTCTGTTGGCACTACCAACACTGATTAATTTTTATACTCTGTTGCCACTGCCAACACTGGTTAATTTTTACCCTCTGTTGGCACTGCCAACACTGGTTAATTTTTACCCTCTGTTGGCACTGCCAACACTGATTAATTTTTGCTCTCTGTTGGCACTGCCAACACTGGTTAATTTTTACTCTCTGTTGGCACTGCCAACACTGGTTAATTTTTACCCTCTGTTGGCACTGCCAACACTGATTAATTTTTGCTCTCTGTTGGCACTGCCAACACTGGTTAATTTTCATACTCTGCTGGCACTGCCAGCACTGATTAATTTTTGCTCTCTGCTGGTACTGCCAGCACTGATTAATTTCTGTACTCTGCTGGTACTGCCAGCACTGATTAATTTCTGTACTCTGCTGGCACTACCAGCGCTGACTTATTTTTGCTCTCTGTTGCCACTGGCAACACTGGTTGATTTTTGTTCTCTGTGAACGTGGACCACAACGCCATCACCGGGCTCTTATCGCAGAACGGTTACGCAGGGAGGCCCGCAGCCCTGCCACAATACCACTCAGACGCTCTGCTGAAATGGGTTCTGTACGTTTCCGGGTAACAACAGGTTGCGAAGTGGAGCGCCCTCCTGCTCCCGCCTGCATGGGAGCCGATACAGCGACGCGCTGTTTCTGTTTCGGCGGATAAAAATTTCCCTCCCGGGCACGTTTCAGCACCGCAAGCAGCCAGCCCACCGGATTCTGCAGTGACTGACTGCCCAGCATCCCTGACAGGCTTTCCAGCACACCCTGTGCCAGCGCTTCCGGCAGCGCCTGCAACTGACTGGTCAGCATGATGGCATCCTCCTCCCGAATTTGTCCCGTCAGCGACGCCGGCAGTACGTACGTGTTTTTAATCACACTGTGTGTGATATTACGTACGTAATGGTTCGGTTTCCGGACTCTGTGATAGCCTGCTGATTTTCCTGATGGTTCGGAATCCGAACTCTGTCTTTCTTGCCCCATTTTTTTACCCGGTTCGGTTTCCGAACTCAGCTTTTCCGGTGCCGAACTCAGTGTTCTCACCACTGGTTCGGTTTCCGAACCCGGCTGCATTCTGCCCTCCGTCACCCGCTGACGGGCAGCCATCTGCCCCGGTGTCTGGGCACTTCCTATCCGGGCTTCCAGCTGACTGATATGGCTGTGATAGTGGCGCATTCCCGGATCATTTTTTATTTCACCCAGAATATCCCGTGCCGTCTGACTGATGGTCCGGTTCCGGCTCATACAGGCTTCTGCCACCATATCCAGATAACGTGGATCCATCGCCTCTGCATCGCAGAACGTCAGGGGCTCGTCATGCTGGGCGTAAATGTTTCCCCGAACCCGGCCTTTATCATCACGCACCCGTTTACACAGGCTCAGCCAGCCCGTGATCCGCAACATCAGTAAGACCCGGCTGACGGTTTCTCTGGAGGCTTTTCCCTTTCCCGGCGATGCCAGCTGCAGTTGCAGTTCGTCGTAAGTGGGAAAAATGGCCCCCTCATTATTCTGCGCATACAGCCGGATCATCATCCATGCCATCTTATCCAGCGGTGAAAGACGCGTATCCAGCAACAGACGACGCGGAATGGCATCATGCACATTGCCGGTGAACAACAGTCCGCTGCGTATTCGCCCCTCCTCCTTCCGGGCTCCGGTGCCCATACGGTGCTTCATTTTTTCCAGGGTATACGCAATCAGGCTTTCCGCAGGTAACGCCATAATCACCTCATTCAGTAGCGGCAATATCGCCGCTTTTTATCCGGTACAAAAATGCTTATTACAGCACCCTGCTGGATGCAGGGGGCTGGCTAAACATTTTCGATTAATCCCTGTGTCATTTTGCTGCTTCACGCCAATGCCGGCGTCGGTTCTGGCGTAAACAATAACGCCGTCATCAGGACGTTTACGCAGCTGGCATATTCCCGGTCCGGGCCAGAGTGCAATAAATCGTGACTCACTATTCTCAAGCCGCCAAAATGCTCTCCTGCTCATAACACCAACCGGACGCAACGTTTCTTTCTCTTCCTCCAGTTCTGCAATACGCTTTTTTTGCGGCTTCCAGTTCATCCAGCAGATCGGCGATAATATCCACTTCCCTGTGACGGATTTGACGCTTAAACGCAGCCAAAGCTTCATCACAATCAACCTCAGCGTCTGGACTATCCGGGATAGCCTGATACCACGCCAGCGTCGACTGATAGTTTTGTGCAACCTCACGCAGTGCCTGATAATTAATACTGTGCATTGATTGCCTCCTGTTCACCGGAAATACAGGATGTACAGGATGTACAGGATGTACAGGATGTACAGGATGTACAGGATGTACAGGATGTACAGGATGTACAGGATGTACAGGGCGATTAATGCCCACGTCCATAATAAGAGGAAGCCGTATACTGTAATTTTCCATTCTGCATCTTCCAGTTCCGTCACCAGTTCCACAATCACGTCAATTTCCTGATCACCAATGGCTTTCCTGATATTTCCGGCTGCAGCAGCTAATTCCCGCTCAGCGCCCGGACTGTGTCTGTCTGAACGACTCCACGACAGCACATCCTGATATCTTTTTACCGCCTTACTCAACGCTTTCCAGCTAAGCTCATTCATGGGAGTCAATTTCCTGTGCAATACCTTGTCGTCAACAGGGCCGGCCCCGATACTCCGGTCCGGCCTGCACATTTCATTTACGTCTGGCGCTGTTATAACGCTCATGACTGAGCAGTTCCCAGGTCTCTCCCCGGTTACGACTCAACAGACGCCAGGCGCGTCCGACGTTTATCTTGTAATAACGGGTCCCCCGGTCATTCAGTTGCCGGTAATTACGCGCCCCCTGCCGGAACAGACTGACCATCTGAACCGCCTTACGACAGCAGGCCGACGGTACACACGGACTGGCCAGAATGCCCGGAGCAAGTTCCGTCATTTTCATGACGCATTCCTTACCGGCTCCGTCTGCCGGTCAGCGCACCATCCCCTTACTGCGTGCCAGATGGCAGTCAGCGGGATATTCATCTGCTCCGCAGCCAGCATCATGACATCCAGTCCGTCCGCACTCTCCACATCCGTGATGCCCGCCTTCTGCCATAAACGCCACAGCTCTGCACTTTCCTCATCGCTCAGCGTGACACCACGTCCCGGCCGAACATCAATACCGGCAATGCGCCGGCGCGCCGCAACATCCACACTGGAAAGTCCAAAGTAAAACGCCATCAGCTCAATGGAGCCACCCAGCGCCAGTGCACGGTCAATGCGCTGCAGACGTTTCTGCTCCGTCCGGGCCTGCTGCAGCATACGCAGCAGATTTTCATGATTAATGTCCAGCCGGATAACCGACACTTCCGAGTTCGACAGGTAATGGATTTCCTCAATGGTCAGTCCCTGCAGCATCTGCATTTCCTCCCGGGCCAGTCCCAGAGATTCACAACGGCGCAGATAGCCGCTCTTGAGGTCCATCACCAGTTGCATCAGCAGACCGTTGGTTGCCTGAGATAAGCTGTTATTCATGACGCCTCCCGTATCATCAGCCCCGGCACCATCCGGCGGGCATCTCCCCCCACACCATGATGCAGTGAGGCATTTTTCCCGGCCTCATACCCCTGCCAGCGGGCCAGGTCACCGCCGCGACAGGCTTTCACCTCCCGGGGGGCCTCCGTCTCCATCTCCTGCTGCTCCAGCCAGAGGCGCATCCGTCGGCTTTCCTCTTCTGTCACACTGAATGGCATCACCACCTGACGAACGCCCAGAACCCAGCCATCACGGAACTGGGCGGCCCGGGCACGGCGGGTGCTCAGTTTCAGCCGCCGGCTCTGTGTACGGAGATACGCATCCGTTGCGTCCCTCAGTTGACGGCACAGAACATCAAACGCATAAGCCGCCACCTGAGGACGTTCACTGAAACCGTAAAACGTCACACACCGGCGATACCTGCCACCGGGCATCAACCGCCAGTCGTAATACGCACTGCAGCCAAATGTCTGTGACACCACCATGACCAGACGAAACACCCACGCCGGAACTTTTTCAGCCTCAGAAGGTGCCCCCTGTGATGAAGACGTCTGCACCGAAGAAAGTCCCGCACCCTGCTCCGTGATACCGTGTTTCGCCATCAGCTGTTGCGCCCTTGCAAGCGCCAGCCCGGCCTCATGGGCATTGCTGTTATTGCGGCTCAGCTCCAGCAGTTTCCTGACCCGTCTGACCAGACGCTCCTGATGCGGCATATCACTCATCACTTTCATCCTCCTCATCATCTTCGGGTAACACACTGCGCTGCAGGGCGCGCAGACGGCGCAGCACACTCAGAAGACGCAGCAGCTTCACGGCATGTTCATCATCCAGCAGTGGCCATGCCTCCGGCGCACTGCCACCTGTCAGCAGGTCTGTCAGACTGACGGGGGACACTGTCAGCGGTGCATCACCGGTCAGCCCCACCAGAAATGCCGTCACCGGCGAACACTTCTCCTCTGCAGTCCCGAAACCAGCCGAGAGGTCACTTTCCCTGTCCATGGCAATTTCTTCAGCACAGCCGGCAGACTCAGCCAGTTCCCATGCCAGCCGGAAGGCCTCATTCTGCAGATGCTCGATATCATCCCGTCCTTCCGCAAAATGCGTCACCGATGCGGGAAGTGCATCAGATGTTCCGGACGGCGCTGTATCGCCGGTCATGACGGATGGCACGGCTGACCCGGCAGTACCGTCTTCCACAGCATCACCACTGAAGACCGGCTCGCCACCGTACATATCCGGTTGTATCTCCGGACGCAGAACTTTCTCAGCAGAAGAAGACGCCTTGTCTGCACGCTCCTCGGGGGAAGGAAGCCCGCCTTTTTCAGTGAGGCCTGTGGCAGAAACAGCGTTCTCCGGTCGGGCAACACCATGCTGTTCGGGCTCAGTACCGGGGGCAGTGCTTTCCGGCACCGGAGCGTCCGTATCCGGCAGACATTCCGCTACCTCAGGCAGGATACGGGATACCGGTGCACCGGACTGCCCTGTGCCGCTGTCGCGGACTGACGGCGGTACCACCACCGGATCCGGCTCACCAAAATGGTGACGGCGGTTCCGCTCTTTCGGATCCAGCTCCAGCAGCCACCGGTCGTAGTCCAGGGAGGGATGTGGCAGCGCCTGCAACAAATCCCCGATCAGCTCGTCGCGGAACATCTCCAGTGACCACAGCTCCGGTGAATTAAACTTCCGGCAGCTTTCCCCGAACACACTGTTAAATTCAGCATCCGTGCCGGACGCCAGCGCAAACTGTCCCCAGACACGCTCTGCGTCCTGGCGTAACGCAAGCAGGTTTCTGACCTGCGGGCTTCCCAGCCCCGACTCCATCAGATCGGGGATCCAGGGGTACAGATATTTCAGGGCGTTCTCCATCCTGCTGATACTGGAGGCATCAACCGGCAGTCCCTGTTCTGTCAGTAACGACGACAGTTCCCGCATGGACACGCTTTTGTTTAACTGCTCTTCATAAATCAGGCGCGCCTTATGAATGCCCTGCGCCTTCTCAATAAAGGTCAGTTCACCGCGAACTTCATTTTCCGCCAGATGACCAATCACACACTGAAGCCGTCCCGGCCAGGGTTTGAACAGTACATGAATACGGTAAAAACGCGGATCCCCGGTTTCTTTCCAGAGCTCCGTCAGTATCTGGTAACGGGTGTTTCCCCCGTCACTGAAGATATACACATCCGGCTCACTGTCCGGCATACGGGTGACCCTGGGCACCGTATCCAGCCCGCGGGCGTGAATGGAGTTTTTGATGTCGTCATAACGCGGATTGCGCGTGGTGCGCGGGTTATCCGGATTCGGGCGTAACTGGTCCAGCGTCAGAATCATGGGGGTTTCCCCCAGCGCCACCACATTACCGGCGGCACTGGCCTGACGACCGGGCTGCATAATGGCAGCCCCGAGATTCAGTGGCTTGTGTGCCATCACGCATATCCTCCCAGCCCGTCATTTTCAGAGGGCGTAAACAGTGTGTAACGACCGTCGAACCTGACCCGTACCGTGCCTGTGGGTCCCTGACGCTGCTTGCTGACAATGATTTCAGCCTCTCCCTTTGCCAGTGAATCGGGGTTATAGACCTCGTCACGGTAAATAAACATAATCAGGTCAGCATCCTGCTCCAGCGCCCCGGAATCACGCAGGTCACCGTTATTGGGGCGTTTATCTGCACGCTGTTCCACCTGTCGGTTTAGCTGGGAGAGGGCCAGCACCGGGCAGCCCAGCTCCTTCCCCAGCGCTTTCAGGGAACGGGAAATTTCAGCAATTTCCTGGGTGCGGTTCTCCAGCTCCGGCGCACGAATCAGCTGCAGATAATCCACCATAATCAGAGCGGGTTTACCGTACAGGCGGGTATAACGGCGGGCACTGGCACGCAGTGATGACGGTGTCTGCTGGCTGCAGTCATCAATTATCAGGCGCTCACCCAGCGTATCCATGCCTCCGTCACCCAGCGCCATGCCGACCGCAGATGACACCCTCGCCCAGTCCTCGTCATCCATGTTGCCACTGCGCAGATGATTCAGCTCCACACGCCCCAGCATGGAAAGCATGCGCAGAATCAGTTGTTCCTTTGGCATCTCGATGCTGAATACCAGAACGCTCTCTTCCGTCCGCCGCCGGGCGGCACTGAGACACATGGACAGTGCCAGAGAGGTTTTCCCCATTGACGGACGGGCAGCCAGCAGGACCAGGTCACCGGGCTGCAGGCCACAAGTCATTTCATCCAGACAGTCAAATCCCGTGGGGGTACCGGTCACACCGCCGGAGCCGAGCACACTTTCCAGTTGCTGCAGAACAGTATCGAGCGCGGATGAAAGAGAGGCTTCCGTGCGCTCCCGGAGCGTCCTGTTCTGCGCAAGAGCAAACAGACGCCGCTCTGCTGCATCCAGCACGTCCCGTGATGTGGCGTTTGGTGCCGCCACATCAGCAATCAGGGTGTTTCCGGTGGCCTGTAACTGACGCAGAACGCTTTTCTCCACCACAATGCCTGCATAGGCCATGATGTTGGCCGCAGAAGGTGTATTCTTGCTGAGCTCAGCCAGATAAGCAAAACCGCCCAGTACATCCAGCCTGCCCTGATGTTCCAGGTGCTCTGACAGGGTAATCAGGTCCAGAGGCTGGCCATTCACCGCCAGTTCAGACATGGCACGGAAAATGGCCCGGTGCTGAGCCACATAAAAATCGTCAGGACTCAGCATCAGCACCACTTCATCCCAGCGTTCATTCTCCAGCATCAGCCCCCCCAGAACGGCCTGCTCTGCTTCGTATGCACAGAGAACTGATATTTCAGCCATGGCGTACCCTCCCTCTCTGACTGCCAGAAACCTGGCCATGTAAAAAAAGGAAAAAGGGTGCCGGACGTACAGCGGTCGGGAATAACATCCCGGTAACTGTCTGTACATTTTCAGACCGGTAAGTTTGGCGACCCCGGTCAGAAGGTACGGACAGCATCTTTATACTCATAACCAATTGACTTAAAAAGGAAAAAAGATGAATACAAATCATCAACAACTGCCGTCCGGCATTGATGACTTCGCTGCGAACAAAGGTGCGCGTTACAAAAATTGTCATGCCGCCTCCTCCGTTTTTCGCTTTTTGCCGGAAACACCACATGAAAAAAGCTGGTCATGCCGCTGACGACGCTGGCGTTCCTGCAAAAGAAAAGTGTCACAGCCGGAGCACAGCCCCAGCCCGCTCTCATGGTTCACCTTCACCCACTGCCGGGTGTCCTGACCTGCAGCATCACCAAACCGAACACCGGAATAACCACACCCGACACATACTGTCCGGCTGCGACCTGTCAGGGATTTAAACGACAGCTTTACCATTGACGCATGCCTCCGTTTTCCAGCAGTTCATCAAAAAACTCACTCCACTCCGGCAACAGTTCACAGGCCAGACTGTGCATGGTGGCCAGCGCAGAATCGCTGCGACGGTCGGACTCTTTCTCAAGGCGGTGCACCGGCTGACCGGCTGCGTGTCCCTGTTTGTAAATATTCAGGTCATAAATCTGTGTTGAAAGCAGGGTGACCGCGCCTTCTGGAAGCACTTTGCTGTAGCGACCTGAGTTAATAATGTCGGTCAGCTCCGCCAGTGTTTGTCTGGCCAGCGCCGTATAATCCATGCAGTTAACCAGGGTGCGGACTTTCGGCAGGGGGATACCCAGTTCACGGTAGGGCAACAGGTTTTCCATGACATTGACTGTGCCACGAATGAACTCACGCACATCCGGCAGAACCGGATTCACCATCCCCACCACAGACTCCGTGGCAGACAGCACAATCATTTCCAGCATGACGGAACGCGCGCCCTGTGAATCCACCACAATGACGTCATAACTCTGGAAAAGTGGATGCTGGAGCACATTACGCAGACGGAGGCGACCATCCGGTGCATGAAGCATGGCCGTTTTCAGTTGTTCATGGGGGTCATTGGAGACTATCAGGTCAAGGCCGTCGATAGCCGTGCGGGAGATGATGTTGTCGGGATGACTGAGGTCAGCCGTGCGCATCAGTAATTCAAAAAGACCGGCCGGCGCTTCATACGTCAGCGGAAAGATATTGCTTGCCGTGGGCTGGGCATGGTCTCCGTCTATCAGCAGGGTACGGAGGCCGGCATCCGCCAGAAAACCGGCAAGATTAGCAGACTGGGTTGATTTTCCTTCGCCACCTTTGGTGGACACAACGGGCAGAATGTTCACTGGCACACTCTCTCTTTAAAATGTGCAACCAATGAACTACACTGAAGACCCCTGTCTGACAGTCCGGATTACCCGTGAAAGCCAGAACAATGGGATTGAAAATCCCCGTGTCCTTGGTTCGATTCCGAGTCCGGGCACCACTAATTTAGAAAAACCAGCCTACGGGCTGGTTTTTTGCTTTCTGGGGTTCCGGTAGATATCTGGTCGTTGTGACACGTTATTTGTTTGCTGGATTCTTCGTCATTTTCTTAGTTGTTCTTTGCATTTAAGGACATCTATACCCTCTGACAACCTTATATCTTACTTTCCAGCTACGGTCTTACCTCGGTGAGTTACGGTCCTTTTCATTTCTAACTGTTCATAATGATGCAAAAGCGCGGGGAATAAGGTGGGTAAATCCCCTTCAGCAAGCGGGGAAAATCTTACAACATTCGCCTTCCACTAGACACATGAGGGTATTCCCCATTCCGTCCACCAGCACCATACATACTTCCCTGAACGGAGGTGGGCCGATGGATAAAATCACGATTCACCGAAGAGCAGATTGTCTTTGCCCTGAAGCAAGCAGAGCTGAGTATGTAAGCATACCGCCTAATCCGGACCATTCGCTTTTACGGGTACAGCATCAATTTCAAATTGATAAACTCCCCACCAAATCCCCCAACGTCACCATCAACATCATAGGATCTATCGGTGAAGACTCAAACCCCACTCGCAGGTAAAAATTTCGAGCTTCATCAGACAGCGCATGGACCAGCATCCCACGAATACCGATAGTATCCGCCACCTGAATCACCCGCAGCCCGGCATCACGCACTAGCGCCCGGCCAACACCCTGACCATGCAATGATTTATCTACCGCCAGGCGACCCAGTACCACGACCGGGATCGGATCGGGCATATTACGACGAAAGCGTCCGGGGACAGCATTCGCGGCCACGGCACTGGAGGATAATGAGTAATACGCCAGCACTTTTGAGTCATCGCAACTGACAAAAGTTCGGGATGCGCCAGTGACCTGATTTTTCATCGCCCGTTGTTTCAGCCAGTTATCCATAGACTCCACGCCGCAACAGAATGAAGAAAGGATATGTGCGGTGTGGAGTGGCTCAGGTGCGGATATCATTTTTTCCTTTCCCATGGTGCGGGAGTTTGCATAGTTTTACGCAACGCGGCATTTGGGAAGGGAGCCTGATCCAGGCGGGCGAGAAATTTCTGATAAGCGTCAGGATCTGCCATGATGATGCGCTGTTCGATCAACGCTTCCTCAGCGGCAGCACGAGCTGCCTCAAGGACAAAATCAGTGCGATTTTTTCCTCTGGCCTTCGCAGCACGATCAATAAGATCGCGTTCAGCAGGTTTGATACGTAAATTCAATGTTTCTCGTTTGACAGAAACGCTGTTCGTCGCTGACATGATGTCATCCTCCGGTATACTCTCTGGGTATTAATTATACAACAACCGTAACGCTAACGTCATTACAAGTTATCGATACACAGGGAATCGAATCGAATCGAAGGAACGAACCGGACGTTTTTCTCATACACGGACTTATGACTTTGCTCTCTATAAACCCCAATACGGGTCAAACCACGGGTCTTGACTGCTTGGTAATAACAGTTTTATGATGAATTTCAATTCAATAGATAACTGAATGCTCCCGAGTCCGGGCACCACTATTCATAACGCCTTGCTGAAAAGCGAGGCTTTTTTATTTTCTGGCTACGGTAGATTTCTGGTCGTTGCAACGCGTTATTTGTTTGCTGGATTACTCGCCATTCTCGCAGATCTCCGTGAACCCGGCGATAGCCGTAAACGCCACCGCTCAGCGCGTAGGAGTCCCGGATTAACTCCAGCAGTCGCTGATTATCTTTTTCTCCCGCAGAAACAGGACAATGAAGCCAGACATAAAATCCAGCACGGGCAACCTTCAGAACCCGACACATTACTGCGATCGACCAGGTCTCACGGTGATCGTTAATGAAGAGGTACTTCAGTCGGGCTCCCTTGCAAAGTACCGCGCTGCCTTTTTCAGAATATCCCGTTCTTCCTCAGTACGTTTAAGCTGCGCTTTCAGTCTGAGAATTTCTGTTCTGGCATCCAGTAAATCCTGTGCCTGCTGTCCACTATTATCAGGCTTAACTGTAAGCAGACCCGTTTTAGTTCCACGCATTTTTTGAGGTTTCCGGTTTTACAGCCATCAGCCGGTACTCTTCCGGTGTCAGGTTATTCAGGGATGCATGGGGACGTTCGCTGTTATATTCAGCCAGCCAGCGCTCTGTAATTTCCCGTGCTTCATTCAGCGTTCTGAATAAATAAAAATCCAGTATTTCTGTCCGGTACGTCCGGTTGAACCGTTCGATAAACGCATTCTGCGTCGGCTTACCAGGCCTGATAAATTCCAGCATCACACCATGCTCTTCTGCCCATTGTGCCAGCGTCAGCGAGACCAGCTCCGGACCGTTATCCATCCGCATTTTCAGCGGATATCCACGGTTTGCCACGATCCTGTCCAGCACTCTCACGACCCGCTACGCCGGGATATTCAGGTCAATTTCGATCGCCAGTGCTTCCCGGTTAAAATCATCCACCACATTGAAGGTCCGGAAGCGTCTGCCACAGACCAGCGCATCGTGCATAAAATCAATGGACCAGCTCTGGTTTAGTGCTTCCGGCGTGGCCAGTGGCGCCGGGTTGCGTACCGGCAGCCGTTGCTTTCCCTTACGGCGAAAATTCAGTTTCAGCAGGCAGTAAATCCGGTGCACGCGTTTATGGTTCCAGACGTTACCCTGCCTGCGAAGCAACCGGAACAGCTTCTTGAAACCGTATCGCGGATAGCGCTCCGCAAGTTCAGCCAGCGACTGGACCACCGGTTCATCGCGCCGGGTATCGGGCTGGTAAAAATAGACCGTCCTGCTCAGCGATAACATCCTGCAGGCCTGGCGGACGCTCATGGTAAATTGTGCGGTCAGGTAACCGACGAGCTCACGCTTTATCGCTGGTTTTAAAGCTTTTTTTCGATGACGTCTTTTAACGCGCGATTTTCCAGACTCAGGTCGGCAAACATCTGTTTCAGCCGGCGGTTTTCATCCTCCAGGTCCTTCATCTTTTTGATATCAGAGGCTTCCATACCGCCATATTTCGCTTTCCAGTTGTAATAGCTGGCTTCAGAGATACCGGCTTCACGGCAGACATCCTTAACGGTACGTCCGGCCTCGACGGACTTCAGAACGGCAATGATCTGGTGTTCGGTAAATCGGGCTTTACGAATGGCGATCTCCTCAGGAAGACATAATCAGTATGTCGGAAGATCTCTAAAAGTGAATGGTGCGGATTTCAGGGATACTTACATAATGACGATGTTAACTATTTACTTTTGGGAGAACACCTGATATCCAGAAATGAAACCACTTGGTTACAGTGTTTTAAGGATGGGCATAAGCTTCGGTTGAGTGACGGCACCTTGACTAATGTTATTTTTTCTAAGGAACAGAGGTATGTATTTTTCATCAAAGGCAGACTGTCAGTACGTGTGCGCTCGGCAGTTTTTGATTCATTAAACAAAATGATGGGCATTTATCTTACTCTTTGCTGGCGGGTAAATGTGGTGCTGTCATTAAATCACTATTCTCAGCCTTGATGTTGGGTCTTATGGAGTTTGCACTGTGAATTCTAAATTAATTGAGCCTATGATGTCAGATTTATATTTTCTAGAGCCTTTGGATAAGTCGCATGCGCAAGGAATGTATGCTGGGTTATGTATTGATGATGATTATAAATTTATACCATCCGATCCGCCGTTAAGCCTGGATGAGTTGGTTTCACGTTATGAGAGAATATCTCAGCGTCATTCTTCAGACAAAAGTGAAATATGGTTAAATTGGGTCATTATAAATCGTAATTCTGGCACCTATCTAGGATATGTCCAGTCGACCATTATGGTTGATAAAAGCTGGGCGTATATTGCTTATCATGTATTTGGGCAGTATCAAAAAAAAGGTGTGGCAAAACAATGTGTGCGCATGTTGATAGATTTTTTATTTAATAAATATAAATTATCTCATGTGGATGCATTGATAGATTCTCGTAATCTGGCCTCAATTGGTTTAGTAGAATCTTTGAAACTGAAAAAAATTAAAGAGTTGAAAGATGCTGATTTTTTCAAAGGATCTACAAGCAACGAATTTCTTTATAGAGTTTTTGATAGTGAATGGGCTATGAAAGCGTGAGTTTATAACTATCATTAACGGAGGGAATAGCATGAAAGAGAGCCTATCACTATGGAAAAATGGAACGTTCAATAAATTGTGGTTTTCTCAAATCCTCACCCAGTTAGGTGCTGAAATATCACTATTCGCTTTGCCAATTTTTGCCATCATGATCCTGACCCGAAATTTTGCTTCACTCAGAAACAGAACTCTAGCATGAAAAGGTTACTGTAATGGCTGCGGAACAATTACTGGAACAACTTTAATCTGTGATGAAAGTAATACTTGTACGGCACGCGGAAACAGAATGGAACAAGCGCGGTATTATCCAGGGGCATCTGGATAGTCCATTAACCAAGCGTGGCGCGCTGGAAACATCAGCACTACTGGCCACGTTAACGGATGCCGCTTACCCTATTGAGTGTATTTACGCCTCTCCTCTTGGCCGTGCGTGGTATATGGGGCAGGCGCTGGCAGGGCATCTTTCCTGCCCGCTGGTGGCAAAAGTCGCACTGACAGAGCAGACATTCGGTCATTACGAAGGGATGTCATTGGCGCAATTACGATATGACCATCCCAATGAAGCAACAGCGTTATTTGCGCAAGACGCTGGTTTTGCCCACCCGGCTGTGAGTCTCTGGCACATGCATCTCAACGAGTTATCGATTTTTTGCAACAACAGCAAACGGCGGTGCACCAGACGCTCTGTATTGTGACACACGGACACGTTAGCCAGGGGGTTCTTGCCCTACTCAAAGAGGGGAAAATCGATAATTTCTCCCGCTATGCTCAGCCGAACGCGAGCTACTCTATTTTGGACATAGAAGGCGGAAAATGTATAACACTTCGTTGGGGAATCGCCACACACCTACTTAACCTGATCTCATAAGGGTACTTGCTGATGGCTGAAAACAGAAGTATCTCAGGCGATAAAACGGGTGCACTTGCCCAACCTGATGTGGGTGTGGCCATACGTACTTCACGTGAAGCTAAACCAGGTGTGCGGATTTGATTCCACACATGACCAGGCTACTAATCATGAAAAACAACGATTTTTCGTGACTAAAGCCGCAAAAATAAAGGTTTTTATATGGGGGCTTAATCGGGGGCACTTTTTCAAGTGCGAAACATAAAAACAATTAACAAACAATAAATTAGAATTAAATGCGATTCCGAGTCCGGCACCACTAATTTAGAAAAACCAGCCTACGGGCTGGTTTTTTGCTTTCTATAGTGTCTTGATTATTCAGTAAGTTACCATAAGTAGTCTTTCCGGTATGTTTTGATTTGTCCCTCAGTATCCGGGAAAAAGGTCAGATTACGGGTCATTCAGTTCGACACACGAAATGAGCCCCTCATGTTAACTGACAGTAAAATCCGCTCAGCAAAACCCCTCGCTAAATCTTACAAACTTGCTGATGCGCTCGGCTTGTATCTGACGGTATCCACCAGCGATGCAAATTATGGTATTTCCGTTATCTCCGCATAACCGGACCATTCACTTGTTACTACCGGGCAGGGTATTGTGTTCAAACAATAAGGATTAATGAAGATTCAGGATGCTCAATAGTGATATCCTGATTAGGATTCATGGATTAGAGAGATATTCAAATGTCTGACTATACCCTGCAGGATTGCAACATTTCGGTGCCTGATGTCTTCCGAGACCGCACCATGAACTTATTTACTCTCAGTCATACCGGCGCGAACGAGTTTACCTTTGTAATTTCCCGCGCTACCGCCAGCGTTGACGATACGCTCCAGTCTGTGTCCGAAAGGCTCTCCGAAGAACTGAATACCACTCTCGAAGGGCTTTCACTTTTCCATGCCCGTCTGACGGATCTGGCAGGAAAACAGGCGCTGGAACTGTTCTACCGGTTCCGTTCCGGCCAGCGGGTCATTTTCCAGAAACAACGCGTGGTACTGCTCGCAGATGACGGGCAGGGAAAAAAACTGCTCTGCTTTATTGGTACCTGTCCTGATGCTTTTGATGATTATCACAGCCGGATTTATGACAATATCACAGACAGCATCACTTTCCCGGGCGAGACGCTCCTGCCATCATCTACCGGCAGCCAAATTCCGGCTGACAGCCCTGCTCTGTTTTTCACCTTTGACCGTGACAGTCGCGAACTTGCTGTTTTCCAGGGGATATCCGGTCTCTATGCCAGTATCGATTTGAGCCGGGCCAGAAATGGTGATTATCTGTTTTTTGACGCCAGCGGCGTCCCTCTGATGCTGGCACCGATCACCAGTGGCAACAGCACTGGTCGCTATGCACTGTGGGAAATCGCTGGCGACAAGAAATCAACCCTTATTTCCAGCCTGCTGCTGGCCCGTAGCGTCAGGGGCATTCCCGGAATGGAAAACACTAAAGCGATTGAGACTTATATCAGCCAGCGGATAAATCTCGGATGAGTGACAGCGCAGAAGCGTTCGCGGCAGCACGTGATGGCGACAGCATTGAGCATACGGCTTCAAAAGGTTGGCTCGTTGTCGGCCTGATTGGCGGTGCGATTGCCGGTGCCGCGCTCACTCTGGCGACCGGCGGGGTCGGAACCGTGGTACTGGCTGCGTCCATTGCCGGAGCAGCAGGTGGCGGAGGATTAGGGGAAGTGCTCGGTAGTATGTCGTGGGCGCCAACTCACGAAACCGGCAAACTGACGAAAGGATCGCCCAACGTATTCATTAATGGCAAGCCAGCTATTATGGCGCACATCTCAGTGGGCGAGTGTGACGAGCATGGCCCGGCCCCGCAACGGGTCGCGGAAGGTTCCTCCCGTGTATTTATTAACGGCTTTCCGGCAGCCCGCACCGATGATCTGCTGGCCTGTAGCGCAGCTATCAGCACGGGTTCGCACAATGTCTTTATCGGCGGGGAAAAAATCCAGACCGATCCCATCAATCCGGAAATCCCTGAGTGGGTCAACAACGTACTACTGGGTGTTGGGCTGGCAGCAACAGCAGTACTGGCAGGGCCTGCTGTCGCATTGCTGGGCCTCGCAGGGGGAATGGGCGGAGGTTATGCCGGTGCGTTTATTGGCGGCAGATTATACGGCGAAGGAAGTGACGGGCAGAAATGGCTGGCTCTCGGAGGATCATTCGCCGGGGGGATTGCCGGGGCAAGAGGCGGGATGAAATGGAATGCTGTCAACAAGGTTAAAGCTCCAGCCATTTCAGAAAGACGAGCCTATCTGAATGAGAAGTTTGGTCGGACCGGTGATATAAACCGCGATATTAATATTCGAAGCAACTCAGAAACAGTAACTAACTTCATGAAAGAACAGGGAGTGCCAGAAAACAAAATTCCCGAATATATGGAAGGGATAAACCTCAACGAAAGGGTGTCTGTCGAATCCATAAACAGCGGAAAACTGGCCTATCAAAATCAGTCTCCGGGTAATTGGCAAGGTAACTGGTATTCATTAAATGAACATACCCCTCCCACAAAACTGGGGATTAATCCCGAAGGTAACTTGCGCGGGACCGAGATAAAAGTCCCTAAAGTTACAACAACCTATCAATCCCAACGACCAGTCAAAATGCTGCGCAGCACCGCTAATCCGGCACAGGATACATGGTCTGTGCCTAAAGAACCTTACCAGACGGAAGGTGGTGGCATACAATGGTTTGGAACAGAAAGAGATGCATGGATACCGATGCAATGAACAATAATACAGCATTAGATTATGTAGACAGGGCGCTCCGCCTGGCAAAGAAACGCCACCACCATATCAAGTACAATGTCACCGGCGGTGAGACGCTTGAACCAATGTATAACTCTATCGTTCAGCAATTGATTTACCTGCATAATGTCATTACCGGGCAGGACAAAGATAAAGCGAAACTCTGGAGGCTGACATTCGGCATGTATGCAACGAAGGAATTTGAAGCAACAGATCCTATTTTCGAAGATCGCTTGGGTGATGCTTTTTATATTGCATCACAGATAAGGAAAGGCCTAAAAGTAAAGCTCCCTCATGAAGTGGATCCAAATTACGATGCAAAACAGAAAGACCTTAAGGCATCATACCCCGATGATTTTGATATCTGATTAGTTAGACATTGAAGCTTATCCGAATGGTGAAGTACTGGATGGCAGAACAAGGAAGTTTGCTGAGTGGCACGCAAAGGCTCAGCTTTCCAGGCATACCATGACTCATTCAGCTTTCCTGCCTTTTAACCTCCCCATTACCTGCATTATTTATAATTATTCCATCATTTTTACTGCAAATGAAAACGCGGGTCCAACCACGGGTCTTGACTGGCAGGGAATAACAGTTTTATGATGAATTTCAATTTAATAGATAACTGAATGCTCCCGAGTCCGGGCACCACTAATTTAGAAAAACCAGCCTACGGGCTGGTTTTTTGCTTTCTGGGGTTCCGGTAGATTTCTGGTCGTTGTGACACGTTATTTGTTTGCTGCATTCTTCGTCATTTTCTTAGTTGTTCTTTGCATTTAAGGACATCTATATCCTCTGACAACCTTATATCTTACTTTCCAGCTACGGTCTTACCTCGGTGAGTTACGATCCTTTTCATATCTGACTGTTCATAATGATGCAAAAGCGCGGGGAATAAGGTGGGTAAATCCCCTTCAGCAAGCGGGGAAAATCTTACAACATTCGCCTTCCACTAGACACATGAGGTCTTCCCCATTCCGTCCACCAGCACCATACATATCTTGACCTGCCCCCAGGATTAGATATAACACTCAAATTTTCCCCCCGAAATCATTCATCCCCTGACGCCATCCCTGCCTATTTCATTATCTCGATGAGTGATAATGACTTACCAGATAATAAGCAACCATATAACCACGACGATAAGGAAGAGCCGTCCACCACATTACGGATATTCGTTCTATTTACCATCTCCTCCTTTTCATTATATAATTCGGTAACCGTTTGAACGATTACCGTTAATACAGCGGTAGTTATTCTAACTTATTGACAGGGCCGTCTTCTTTGTGCACGTACGTATAAATATTAGTCCGCTTGTTTCCATGTCTTGTTACTACTTCTTTTTGAGTGACAGCTAAAACTTTCAGTCCAAAATCCTGTAGCACTCTATTGGTAAGCTTACCATTGGGTGTGTTATTTAAAAAAGAATATAATAAATCCAAATCTGATTTATTCTTTGTTTCAGCTAGTGTAATACCATTATAGATATATCTATTTTTTATTACGCTCGGCATGACCCCACTAAATCCCATCTTTGATGAGATAACAGAGTATTGATATTTAATAATCTCATTAGTGAAATACTCAGCAGATTTATTTCTTTTTACACTATAAATGGTCCATTTATGCGGTTTATACTCAATGTTAAAGTAACTACCATTTTCTTTATCATCTGTATATAACCGATAATCATCCAAATGAGTATGATCCAACTCTTCAATTATCTTATTTTTTCCTTCAGGATCGGAAACTGGTTTTAGCTGAGACAGAACTATGTCGGTATTTGTTCCTACAATCGCCTTGTTATGTGAATCATCATAAAAAGCCTCGTTCTCCACTGGCTTTATAAATAAATTTGCGTTACCAGACTCCCTTCTATTTTTTAATAGTGTTTCACCCTCACTTTCCACCGTTTTTTTAACAGGTTTTGTTATATCTTCAACAACAGGCTCAATGTTTGCTGTTACTATCTCACTCACGCCGTGTTTTTTATCATATTCGCTTGTTTTTTGAGAACCAACAACATTCAGAATACTATTCGGTTTAATATTCTCTGTAAGCATGCTGTTATTTATTGTCAAACCACAGTTCTTAATGAACTTATCTATTTCTTTTCTTACGGGGTGAACTGACAAATGAGATGATGCATGAGTTAAGGCATGTGACAACTTGGCTGTTTTACAATTACTTGCAACCACACCCTCCCTGAAAAATATTCCTTTAGCCTCCTGTCTGGTTAGACCATATGTTTCGCAGGCAATTCGTGATAGCTTATCAAGTGTCTTTCTCGATAAAGATTTTTTATTTGTTTTTTTTAATAGCGCAGTTTCGATCGTATCATATTTAACGCTAATCCGGTGATCTGATTTTATAAAACACATATTTATTTTTATTCTCCGAAAAAACTAAATCCTACCAGTCAGAAAACAAAAATCTTATATAAAACAACATTTTTGCGGCACAAAGAAATTGGTTTGAAAGGTGCTCAATGAAAAAAGGAACAAACTACTACCTACATAACAAACTCAGGGCATTATCGTCAGCGTAAATTCAGGCTTCAGCGCTGCGATATATGATTCAGCAATATGAAGCACGATTCGGGCGCCATAAATGGCGCCGCTACAGGGTCATGGCACGGTTTTTAGGGTGCGCAATGATGCGCACCGGCCTGGAAATGCATGCTTACGCCAGGGAGTAGGATCCCGAAGTATTCGACCACCGACGGTCTTAACGGCAGCGAGCGGTGCGCTACGATCCTCCCTGGCAAAGCTTAGCCAAAGAAATCCGTAATCGCTGGCACGCCTCTGTCAGCAAGCCATCCTCCACCGCATAAGCAATACGCAGATAACCCGGTGTGCCAAATGCCGATCCGTGCAGCAGCGCCACCTGGGCATCCTGCAACAACCAGCTGGCAACGGCTTTATCGTCGTTCAGCACCTCACCTTCAGGCGTGGTAAGACCAATCAGCGCGGTGCAGTTGGCAAAGATATAAAACGCCCCCTGCGGTGCGCTGGCGCGTAAGCCGTTGCTGGCGGCGATAGTCTCCAGCAATAGCTTGCGACGGCGATCGAGCACCGCAATCCAGCCTGCCAGAAATTCTGCTGGCTGCTGCAACGCCACCACCGCTGCGGCCTGCGAAATGCTGCTGGGGTTAGAGGTGCTCTGCGATTGTAAGATTTGCATGGCATGAATCAGCCACGCCGGACCGGCTGCGTACCCCAAACGCCAGCCGGTCATGGCATGGCTCTTGGAGACGCCGTTGATGGTCAAGGTGCGATCGGCGAGATGTGGGGCCACCTGCGCAAAGGTGCTGAACGGCGTGTTGTCGTAACGCAGCGGTTCGTAGATATCATCCGCCATAATCAGCACTTGCGGATGATCAGACAGCACATCCGCCAGTGCCTGTAACTCTTGCGCGCTGTAAACCGCACCGGTGGGGTTGCCAGGTGAGTTGAGGATCACCCAACGAGTCGCAGGCGTCAGCGCTGCCGCCAAATCCTGCGGCTGCAGCTTCCAGCCTTGTTGCTCATGGCACGGCACGATCACCGGTTCCCCTTCGGCCAGCGTCACCATATCGGGATAGGAAACCCAGTACGGCGCGGGGATGATCACTTCCTGTCCGGCATCCAGAGTGGCGAGTAGCGCGTTGAAGATCAACTGCTTGGCTCCGCTGCCCGCGATGATTTCCTGCGGGGTAAAGCTGAGCTGGTTGTCACGCGCAAATTTATTGGCAATCGCCTGTTTCAGTTCGCGGGTGCCAGACACGGCCGTGTATTTGGTTTGCTGCTGCACGATGGCGGCAATCCCGGCGTAGCTGATATTGGCGGGCGTCGCGAAATCCAGTTCCCCTTCTCCCAGGTTGATCACCGCATTGCCTGCCGCTTCTAAGGCGCGCACCTGGTCGGAAATGGTGGCGGTGGGCGACGGACGAACACGCTGCATACGCCGGGCCAGTTGCTGACTATTCATAAATCCTCTTTTGTATATATTGTTTCAACTAATACAATTAACCACCCAACAACAGCAGGAAATTTGCCGTGTCACCTCTATTCATTCTCGATGATGCCCACAACCCGGCGCAGTACGGTGTGGCCGCCAGCCTGTTGGCTAATCAACAGTCGCTGCCCTTGTGGAGCCTGCGCCCCTCATTCAGTAGCGATTATCCCGACAGCCACCAACACGTGGCAGCGGCAGGCTACTGCGTCACCAGCGGCCTGTTCCTCAGCGACACGCTGCAACAGGAAGTCACCGATACCAGCCTGCTACCTTTGCATGACGCAGTGATCGTGCTGGCAGCAGCGGATGCACCGCGCATTGCTCACCTCAACGGTGAACGCCTCTCTAGCCGTGATTTACCCATGCCGCTGGAGACCGCTCCCGCTGGCGAGCGCACGCTGTGCATAGGCCTGATGGGTCGTGAGCGCGATCAACGCGACAGCTACCCGGCTAACCTGTTGTCATTGCAGGCGGCGGCGCGACAGCTTGGCCTCGCGCTGGATATCCGCTTACTGCCCCCCGCTGAACTGTCCGCTGACCTGCATGAGCTGGACCATCTGCACGGCGTGGTGCTGCCAGGCGGCTCGTCGATGGCTGCGGTACTCGGGCAAATCGCGGTGGCAAAAGCCACGCTGCAACGTGCCATCCCCACCCTCGGGCTGTGTCTTGGTATGCAGAGCATGTGCACAGCTGTGGTGCAGCAAGCCGCTGGTTGTGAAAACGCGATGCTCGCCGAAGTGTCACCTGACGCAGCGCTGCACAGCTTTGTGCGCTTTGACGATCTTCGCCACCGCTGCGGCATGTTTGCCTTCCCGGCCGCGGCGCCTTTTGATTCCATGCCCTACAACCATCGCTACTGCTTCAATCCCCGCTTGCTGGCGCAACTGCAAGTGGGTGGCATCGAAGTGACGGTGCAAACCGACGATATCGTCGAAGCGATTCGCAGCCCATCGCATCCGTTCTGGCAGGGGGTGCAGGGGCATCCCGAACTGATGTCACGTCCTGATGCCCCACACCCGCTGTTCACCGCGTTCCTGCAAGCAGTAGCTAGCGTAACAACGTAATTCCACTGCGGCTGTCGCTGGCCAGCTTGTGCATCACGCTGGTCAGCGCCTCTAATGCCGCTTCAGAGATCGGTTTCAACGGGGCGCGCACCGTACCGCCATTAAAGCCGCGCAGCGCCATCGCCGCCTTCACCAGTTGTGGTTGACCGTGCTGACGCGCCAGCGTGCGGTAATCGAACCACAGCTGATGCAGGTCACGCGCTGTGGCCGCATCGCCCTTTTCCAGTGACCGGAAGGTCGCCAGTATCAGCTCAGGCAGCGCACCGCTGTTGGTGGTGCTGATACCGTCAAACCCGGCCATCATCGGCCCGAGGAAGGCCAGATCCGAGGCGCAGAACAAACGCAGCTTGCCGCGCAGGCGGTTAGCAATCTGGTCAATTGCGGTTGGGTTCAAATCGCCCTGTTTAATGCCGACCACGCCAGCAATATCGGCCAGACGCTCCAGCAGCGCGGGTGACAGCGTGATGCCAATACCCGGCGCGTTGTAAACCAGAATGCCGGTGCGCGACAGCGGTGCCATCTCCTGGAAATAGGCGAAGATCTGCTCGTCGGTGATTTCACTGACAAAGGGCGCAGTGACCATCGGCAAACCGCCCAACTCACCCGCCAGTGCCGTCAGTTCACGCGCTTCGCGCGGGTCCGATGCGGCGCTGCACAGCATCACCGCCACACGGTCCTGTACGCACTCCATCACGCTGGCAAACAGTTCACGGCGTTCCGCCAGTGACATCACCGGGAATTCGCCGTAGGTGCCGCCAATCAGCAGGCCGTCATAACCCAAGCCAATGACGCGCTCGATGTTTTCACACAGCGCGGGAAAATCGATCTCGCCCGCTGGGGTAAAAGGCGTGACGGTGATGTTGAAGATGCCCCGCAGGCGTTCACGACATTCGATAATATCTTTCATAACAGTTCCTTACAGCAGAGTTAATGGACGCGCCAGCGAGCCGAGCTGACGGTAGCCGGATTCAGTCACTACCACGGTTTCGCTCACACCTACGGTGAATTCACCGTAAATGCGCAGCGCCGGGGGAATATGGAAGGTCATACCCGGCTGAAGTTCGGTGTTGACGCCGCTGTACAGGCTGAGAATGCCGCCTTCGCCCCAGTCCGGCGCGAACGAGACGCCAATCGAGTAGCCGGTGCGTTTTTTGAAGTTGTCGGTGAAGCCCGCGCGGTCGATCACTTTCTGACAGGCAATGTGCGGCTCGGCACAGGTCGCGCCCGGACGAATCGCATCCAGTGCCGCCTGCAGTGCTTCCTGACACACTTTTTCCATCTCCACTGCGATAGCGGGCGGGCGGCCAATCCACGCCGAGCGCATCAGCGCCGCGTGGTAGCGATCGTGCGCCGCGGCCATTTCAAGGAACACTGGATCGTTATCCTTGATCACCCGACGACGCCAGGTGCCGTGCGGCACGCCGCTACGCGGGCCACTGGAGACCAGTGGTTCCATCCCGACATACTCGGAACCGGCGGCAATCGCCGCGCCCATCATCGCCGAGACCAGCGCGTTCTCATCCGCACCCGCGCGTATCGCCGCCATCCCTGCCTGCATCCCGGCATCAACATAGCGCGCCGCCGTGGCAATTTTTTCCACTTCCGCCGCCGATTTGATGGCGCGCAGTGGTTCAATCACACCGGCAGTATCGGCGATGGTGCCGAGCTTGCTTTGCAGTGCCTCATACACCGCAATCGGCAGGAACCAGCCGCGCTTATCCAACCCGATGCGCTTGTTGAGCCAGCCGCGCTGTTGCAGCATGGCAAACAGGAAGTCCACCGGGTTGTCGCCATCCTGATAAATGGCCGCGTCTGAGATAAAGGTGTTGGCGATAAAGTTGAAGTATTCGAGCTGACGGATCACAAACACCGGTTCCCCTTCTACCGGCAGCAGCAGCGCCTGGAAGGTGTAATAGCCGGGGGTTTGCTGGCCGGTTAACCAGAAAATATTTTCTGGCCCGGTGACAATCATTACGTCAACACCGGCGGCACTTAAGCGTTCGCGCGTGCGCTGGATGCGGCTGGCGTACTCGTCTGCAGCAAACGCGGATTCGCTGCCCTGAATAACATTATTGAGCTGTTGCATCACTAAAACTCCTGATGGAAAGTGGCGAGGGTGGCATCAAACTGCACGCCCAGGCCGTAAGAATCGGTTACCTGCACGCTGCCGTGCTGATAGTGCAAACCGCTGACCGGATCATTCGTCAGGCCATCAGCACCATACAGTTCGGCAAACTGCGGTTGCAGTACGCGACAAAGCTGCAGTGCCGCCGCCGTTGCGGCGTGGCCTTCGTTCATCTGGCCGATCATAAATGGCACCCCTGCGGCCTGCAGACGACGTGCGGCTGCCAGCGTTGGCGCAATGCCGCCCAGCTTGACCAGCTTGAGGTGGCCCCACAGCGCCCCCTCAGCCGCGATGAGCTGGTTGATCGCCGCGTCACTGTTGAGGCTTTCATCCAGCATGATCGGCACGCCGAATGTAGAGAGCTTGCTGAGTTGCGCGTCATCGCTAATTGCCAGCGGCTGCTCGACGTAGCTCAAATCCAACTCACGCAGCGCCGGGAAGGCACGCTGTGCCTGCTCAAGCGACCACTGCCCGTTGACATCCATCGCCAGAGAAATATCTGCACCAAACTCGGCGCGTAGCCGTTGCAGCCGCGCCAGATCGGTGGCGATATCTGCCACGCCGATGCGCAGTTTTAACTGGGTGAAGCCACGTTCCACATAGCCGTGTGCCTGCTGCAGCATCTGGGCTTCACTGCCCCAGAACAGGGTTTGATTGGTGGCAAAGGACGCAGCACAAGGTGCTGCACCCAGCCACTGCGCCAGTGACTGCCCGGCCCTTTTTGCCAGCAGATCGTGCAGCGCCATATCCAGCAGCATGCGCGTCGGAGCCAGCAGATCGGCATCAGCCGCGTGTACGCGGTTCAGCAAGGTGAGCGCGTCATCGCTACGGTTCCACTGGGCCAGCGCGCGGGTGACATCCTGTAACACCTGTTCAGCGCTGTAGCCGTGCAGGTAACGGATGTTCAGGCGCACTTCACCAATGGCATCGTCCAGTTGCAGCCACAGCGTATCCAGCGCGTTAATGGCACCCGAGGCGGCGGTGTGCAGGGTGATACCCGCATAGTGCAGCTCGCCGCGCCACAGTGTGATCTTCACAGCGCGGACTCCTGCGACAGCATTGCCAGCGCCACGTCGAGGTAAATAGACGCCGCAGCGATAAACTCTTCTACCGGGACAAACTCATCCGGCTTGTGCGCCACCGCCAGGCTGCCGGGGCCAATCACCACGCCTTTCGCCCCCAGCGCACGGAAGTGCACCAGATCGCAGCCGCCCTGGAAGCCAAACGGCCCCGCTTCCGGCTGACCATGGCGACGGCAGGCCGCCAGGCTGTGCTGCACAATCGCTTCGTTGCTGTCGGTTTCCGTTGCGCCGCCGGTGGTGGCCTGCCAGGCAACAATCTCCGCTTCCAGCCCGACCGACGCCTTGGCATGATCCAGCAACTGTTGCAGTTCGTTTTTCACTTCGTCTTCGCTTTCACCCGGCACCATGCGGCGATCGAGTAGCAGTTCGCAGCTGTCTGGCACCACGTTGTCGGCGTGACCACCGTGGATACGCGTCACCGTCAGACTGGCGTTGCCCACCAGCGCATGGCAGCGGCAGCGCACCTGTTGATGGTGCGCCTCTTCAATCAGCCCCAGCAGCCTGGCCGACTGGTAAATGGCGTTAACGCCCAATTCCGGCGTACCCGAGTGCGCCGTTACCCCTTTGACTTTGACACGCGGGCGCAGGCTGCCTTTGTGCGCCGAGAAGGTAGCGTTGGAGGTGGGTTCGCCAATCACCGCAAAATCAATCGCTGGTGGAGCGTCTTTGACGTAGAACTTTGCGCCTTCACTCGCCACCTCTTCATCGGCGGTGAACACGCCCATCAGCGTACCGGACCAGTTTTGACGGTTGGCGGCCAGCATACGCAGCGCTTCCACCATCGCCACCAGCGGCCCTTTGGCATCACAGGCTCCGCGCCCGAACAGCTTGCCGTCACGCTCGGTCAGGGTGAAGGCATCGCTGCGCCAGCCGCTGCCCGCCGGGACCGTGTCCAGATGGGTGTTAAAGGCAAAGCAGGGACCGGCACCGTTTTTCAGCACCGCAATCACGTTGGTGCGCCCCGGCGCATATTCGCTGAATGACAAATCGAAACCGACAGCGCGCAACCAGCCCGCCACGCACTCGGCGGCTTCACGCTCCTGGCCTGGCGGGTTTTCCGTATTGATCGCCACCAGCGCGGCTAAATCACGCTTCATGCGCACGCTGTCTACCTGATAAAGAGTCATATCCACTCCGCAATTAATGAAGGATCTGGTCGAGGAAGCGCCTGGCGCGTTCACTCACCTGTCCGGTAAAGAAATCATCGGCGCTGGCGCGCTCCAGGATCTCGCCTTCTTCCATGAACAAAATCTGGTTGGCCGCGCGGCGCGCGAAGCCCATTTCATGCGTCACCACCATGCTGGTCATGCCTTCGGCGCTGAGTTCCGCCATCACGTCCAGCACTTCGCGGATCATCTCGGGATCGAGCGCCGAAGTGGGTTCGTCATACAGCATCAACTCCGGTTTCATTGCCAGCGCACGGGCAATCGCCACACGCTGCTGCTGCCCACCGGAAAGCTCATCGGGAAAGTGATCGGCACGATCGTGAATACGCACTTTCGCCAGCAGCGCTTCGGCCTGCTTGCGCGCCTCAATGCGGTTGACGCCCAGCACCGTCATCGGTGCCAGCATGATGTTTTCTGCGGCGGTAAGGTGCGAGAACAGCTCATAGTTCTGGAACACCATGCCTATGCGCTGCCGCAGCTGATGCGGCGGCACTTCATCACCGCGGGTGATGTTCTGCTGCGTAAAGAACACGTCGCCGCTGTCGGCGGGCGAGAGCATGTTGACGCAGCGCAGCAGCGTGGATTTGCCCGATCCTGAGGGGCCTATCAGCACCACGGTTTCACCACGCTGCACGCTGAGCGAACAGTTTTTTAGCACCTGCTGTTTGCCGAAGCTTTTGTCGATGCCAATCATCTCCAGCAAGGGTTTAGGCTGATGGCTCATGACACGCCTCCAACAGTTTTGCGGGTTTTCGCAGGATTGATTTTGCGCGCCAGAGCTTTCTGCTGCTTGCTGCGGCGCTGTTTGGGGTCAAGCACGCGCTCCAGCCATGACTGGAAAATCATGAACAGGCTGGTGAGCAGCAGGTAATAAATCCCGGCGGCGCACAATGCTTCGAAGTAGCGGAAGCTGGCGCTGGCGGTCTGGTTCGCCACCAGTAACAGCTCCTGTACGGCAATCACTGACACCAGCGCACTGGACTTCAGCATGCTGATCATCTGATTGCCCATCGGCGGTAGCACGATGCGCGCCGCCTGCGGCAACACAATCTTGCGCATGATCTGCGCGTTGGTCATGCCCAGTGCCATCCCCGCTGTACGTTGGCCGCTTTTAACCGCTTGCAGCCCTGAACGCAGGATCTCCGCCATGTAGGCGCCCTCATTCAGTGAAAGCGCCAGCACAGCACAGGTGAACGCGGAGAAACGCAGGCCGAAACCTGGCAGCACGTTGTAGACAAAGATGATCTGGAACAGCACTGGCGTGCCACGGAACAACCACAGATAGAAAAATGCCAGCGCCTTACCCGCCCGGAACGGTGCTTCCTGTAACAACGCCAGCACCAGTCCCAGCACCACGCCACACAACAGTGAACACAGGGTAATTAACAGCGTCATCCACGCACCTTTAATGAACTCAGGTGAGAGGAAGTACTGCCACATTAAATCGATCGACATAGCTTTCTCCGGTCAACGGGTTAGAAAATGGCAACGGAGTCCGGGAAGTTCCATTTCTCAATCAGTTGCTTATAGGTGCCGTCTTTCACCAGGTTTTGCAGCCCTTTCTCCAGCTGTGCTTTGGTTTCGGCATCGCCTTTACGCACCGCAAAGGCGATGTGGGTGTCGGCTTCAAACTCTTCGCCTGCCGCTTCAAACACGCCTGGCTTTTCACTAAACAGCGCGACGGTGCCCGGCGTAGACAAGAACTCCGCATCGGCACGGCCCTGCGCCACGGCAACCGCAGAATCGGTGGCGGCCGGGAAGGTCATCACGTTGATCGCTGGCTTTTTGGCATCGACACAGTTTTTGTTGTCCACGCGCGCCTGGCTCTCTTCAATACCACCCAGCGTCACCGCGATGTTTTTGCCGCACAGTGACAGGTCACGTCCGGTGATGCCCGCCGGATTGCCTTTGCGCACCACCACGCGGCTTCCGATTTTTAGGTACGGCACAAAATCCACCTGTTCAGCGCGGGTCGGGTTGACGTACATTGCGGAGTTGATGATGTCGAGACGCTTGCCCTGCAACGCCGGGATCAATCCTTTAAACTCCATCGGCAGCGGTGCAGGTTGCAGTTCAAGTGTCTTGCTGAGGGCGGTGATCAGATCGATATCGAAACCGGTGAGCTTGCCGTCTTTGACAAATTCGAACGGCATAAAGGTGGCGGCGGTGCCATAGGTGAGTTTGCCGGGAGCCACATCACCGATAGCCGCCTGGCTGGCGATGGGCATTACCGCCAGTGTCGACATCCATCCCAACAGACGTATTTTTTTAATCGAAGTGCTGAACATAAATTTCTCCTGGCTAACGTTTAAATTGGTTTTTGTGAGTCACAAAGTACAATCATGAATACAACAAAACGTCTCTTCCTGGTGCATCATGCACAGTATCTGTGCAGTGTTTGCTTTATATCGCGGCAACCTGATCGGCATGTTATTGTATGTTCTGTTCACAATAATACATTTCAGGGGACCCATTTCTATGCAGCCTGACGCTTCTGCCAGCGGTCGCCGTATCGCACGACAACTGCTTGACCTGATATACGAAGCAAGATTCGATCCAGGTCATCATTTACGTGAGCAATATCTGGCCGATGCCCTGGGCGTTTCCCGTACGCCGGTGCGTGCCGGACTGAAAGAACTAACCCGCCTTGGCGCGGTAGAAGCCCGGCCCAATCAGGGTTTCTACCTGATAAAGAGCGTGGAGGAGCTACAGCAACTGGCGATTGAACCGCCGCAAAGCAGCGACCAGACGCTGTATGAATTGCTGGTGCGCGATCATATCGCCGGCCTGTTGCCGGAATCCTTTACCCAAACCGAGATCTGCCAGCGTTACGAAGTGGATCGCGGCGTGCTGACGCGTGCGCTGGTGAAGCTCTCTGAAGATGGATTGATTGCCCGTAACGCCGGGCATGGCTGGCGTTTCCAGCAGACGCTGAATAGCGATGTCGCGCTACGTAACAGCTACGGTTTCCGCCTGATGATTGAGCCTGCCGCGTTACTCAGCCCGCAATTGCGCGTCGATCGCGCGATGTTGAAACGCCTGCGCGCTCAGCATCTGCGCTTAATCACTCATGCTGATATCACCCAGGTGCCCGCGCGTGAAATTTTCGAAACCGATGCTTCATTCCATGAGCTACTGGCCGAAGCCAGCGGCAACCTGTTCGTACTACAGGCTATTCAGCAGCAAAACCGCCTGCGCCGCCTGTTGGAGTTCGGCAGCTACCACAACAAACGCCGGGTCAAAGAGTGGTGTGAAGAGCATGTCGCGATTCTGGATGCACTGCGGGATAACAAAGTGCAGCAGGCCGCGGAATTGATGCGTGCACATCTCCAGTGTGCCTACGACCTGGTGCAGACTCGCAAGGCAGGTGCATAGTCGGCACCAATTTTGCACATTCATACTCTGAAAATACAATTCAGGAGAACATGATGGATTTGCAAATAGGTGGTCGAGTGGCGCTGGTGTGTGGTGCAGGCAGTGGTTTGGGCCAGGCGATGGCGCTGTCACTGGCACAGGAAGGGGTAAAAGTCGCGGTAACCGGACGCAATCAGGAAAAACTGCACGCCACGGTCGCGATAATTCAGGCCGCAGGCGGTGAGGCGCATGCCTGGCAGATGGATTTAGCGCAGCCCGAAACCTTCGATGCAGTATTAGCGGATATTACCCAACATTGGGGTGACGTGGATATTCTGGTCAATAACTCGGGCGGACCACCACCAGCCACGGCAGCAGGCACCGACAGTGCGGTATGGCAGCAGCAGTTCTCATTGATGGTGGCATCGCTGATGTTGTTAACCGACAAAGTCTTGCCGGGGATGCGCGAACGCGGCTGGGGACGCATCATCACCTCAACCTCTTCTGGCGTGATTGCGCCGATTGCCAATCTGGCCTTATCCAATGCCCTGCGCATGAGCCTGCTCGGCTGGTCAAAAACCCTGGCCAATGAAGTAGCGGCGCAAGGCGTCACGGTGAATGTACTGGTGCCTGGGCGTATCGCCACCGAGCGTGTCAGCCAGTTAGACGCCATCAAGGCCAAACGCGAAAACAGCACCGCAGATGCGGTGGCAGAAAAAAGCCGTCAGGGCATCCCGGCGGGACGTTACGGCCATCCGCACGAGTACGGCTCAGCGGCGGCTTTCCTTGCAAGCCAGCAGGCCAGCTATATCACGGGAAGCGTGATGCGAGTTGATGGCGGGATGATCGACGCAATTTAACCATACGCACGCCGCAACCGAGTGGGTTGCGGCGTTGTGCTTATCTTAGTCCTGACGAAGGCAAACCACGCCAGAGGGTGGCAACGTCATCCGTCCATTTGCCCTGTACTCTACCTCGCCGATAGTAAAATCCAGCGTCCAGCGACTCAGGCGATCCTGTGGCCCCACGGGAATAAACACATGCCAACTACCCTGCGGTACCATTGAAAAAATGCCCGTTGCTATCGGTTTGCGTCGTGGCGATTTGACGGTCGAATTCAGTTAACGAAACCACTACCCCGACCACCGGGATGGAGTCAGTCGAAATCGTTATCTGCCATCTGGTTATCCGTCAATACTTCGGATTTCTTAAAGAAGCTTCCCATTAAGATAAATGAAGCGAGGACACTCTCATTAACTTCCCGCTTTAGCGCATTTTCAAAATCCATAACATCGCTTTGCATGGCTCCAGCCCGCAATACGTCATAAAAGAAAGCTTCGCGTTTATTTCTGTTTCTGCTAGTTTTCGGTGTTTTGATTTTCACTGACCAGGCACCCTCATTCATTCCTTCCAGAGCAACCCGCGATACTGAAAATGTGTTCAAAAGGGTGTCGTAGATGACAGTAATTGAATCCGCATTTAGCATTTTCGCATTAGCCCTGAGCATGGGCAAATGCCGTAGACGAGCCTGAGCAAGCGCTTTCTGCTTATCAGTCAAATTTATAGCGACTATATCTGAATCACTATCAGCAAATGGATATTGTCCGCTGCCAAACTCCAGCCCGTTAGGTGAATGCAAGGTAGAGCCAAACATTGCATGTGCTTCATTTAATCGTTTATCTGCTGGCGATAGAAAAACTTCAGAGAAATACTTAAAATCCAGACTGCCGACCGACAGGTGGGTTAGCTCGTGGATAACAACTGGCAAACCGAACCCAAAATAAGAGTTGTCAAGTACGATATATATCCTTGCCGCAGGATCAAATTTATAGACAAATGCTACAGTAGGCCCCTCATGCCCTGGCTTAAACTTGAGTGGGACGATTCTGGTGTAATTTTTATCGATTACATGAAAATATGCCATTGCATACGTTCTTTGGGTTATTTCTTTCATTCGCTTATAGGCTTGCATCAAGATTTTAATATCTTTTTCATTAAGGGATCTCGCCAGGATACCAAGCACCTTATTCATAATAACAGGATCATTATCAGCTTTATTCATAATGATGAGGGCTTGTTCCGCGGACCTTAACGCTGTAGAAAAATGATCCCGTATTCTACGGGTGACATCAAAATCCAGCGTTGGCGTCCAGATATCCTCGCCGAGCTTTTCAAATCTCGACGCATCAGGGAGTGATTTATAATAATCAACCAGGTCTTTTTTTATCAGTTCATCGCTATGCCTTGTGTCCAGATATTTTGCTAACGGATAAAATTCTTCTATATCAGGCCCCAGATTTTTGAGCTTCTCACCGGTAAGCGCTATTTTATATTCTTTAGCGTAACCAGGCTCACGTATAATCCCCGGCTCTGGTAAAAGCTCAAACTTGTCCCATACATCCGCTTTATCCACTTTATTAGCAGCATCGAGGAGTTTTTCGGATAATGAAAAATCAACATCCACGCTTTTGATTGCCTCTATACGGGCATTTCTGAGAGCAAGATACCAACCTGGAAATCCAAGTATCATACCTCCGTCAATATATTGACCAGGAGAAATTGGCGTTATCTGGAAGTAGATAATAGCATTATCTGGAGTGGTAAAGTCTTTATATTTAATTAGACGTTGATATGAACTGGCACGATATTTCGCCACCCAGTCCTCTTCCTTTGCCAGGATTGGCCCAGTCAAACCTTCCATCGTTTGATCAAAGTGCTTCGCTGCCAAATCAAAAGCGTAATCGATATTATTTTTTCGCCCCAGAACAACAAAATGTTTTTTCGGTGATGAGTCTGCGCTTATCCACATGATTATTCCCCTGTAACGTATATCAGTGAAACCTTCTTGCTTGAGGATTTTGGCAATTAACATCAACACCGTAGCGCTGTTTTCTATGGGGGAATCTATATAACGAGCAATGTCATCATTGGCTTTAAATTTACTTAGCAGATCCGTTGTATCGAAATCATTAGTGGGAATGAAAATCTCACTCTTATATTGAATTCTGCGAATTTCTTCAGCCTCCTTACTATCTGCTTTGACAGCAGAGCTTGTCGCAGATGATTTATCTGCAGCTGCTGGTTGATTATGTGGTTTAACTGGGTGGGGGATAAGCATCCGTTGGTAATCCTGAATGGTATCAAAATCTACCCCGGTATTTTTCTTAATCAGCGCTTTATATTCTTCTGGTGGAGGAAAAATAAAAGCGCCCTCAATATATTGATGCGCCGCCATATTACCTTTGTAATCTGAAAGAGCGGCATGTCGCCGCTTTAGCTCAGCGAAGTCATCGTAATCATAGTACTTCAGTACCACTTTTGAGTTGCTGCCCGCGTCAAGCTTATTTGTCATCCACTGTCTTTCGCTCAGATATACATAGGCTGGGCGCCCTTTCACCCTAACTTGTTCCACAACGGCAATATCGCTTCCTCTTTTAGCAACGACAACAAATTGGTTTTCAAATACTGTGTCCGTAGCCTGATTCCAACGAGATAAAACCCGAAAACAGGTATCGAATCCGCGATTTCTCAACTCCCCGGCAACCTCTGCCAGATCTTTATCAAGCGTAGTGACTACGGGTCGTTTCATTATGGAACTGGCAGCATCCTGCGTACTTTCGACTGAACTGGCATGCATTCCTTTGAATTTCGTCACTATCTGGTTTAACTCAATTTTCGTCTCCAGGCTTAGTTCATCCACCTGATCTGCAAGGCGTCTCAGAGCCTCGAAACCTATCAGAATGCGGGCCTGTTGCATTTTTTTTATCACCAGTTCATACCAGTTTGGAAAAGTGGTACGTAATGCTGTTCTGCCTAGCATACTCAATCTCAAAACTGCCTGTTTCACCAGTGGCGCCACCGCCTCTGACATGATGTTGCCACCAATTTCGAATGCAATCGCCAACATAATGGAATGCAGATAAAGTTGACGCTCGTCATCGTCATCTGCTTGTGCGCCCAGCACTGAGTTAGGTACAACGTCCAGCAGAAGCGTTGTCGTTAACGAAGCCAATACCCAGGCCCATGCCGGACCACCAAACAGCATCCCTCCCCCCATTAACAGCACACCAGCAACGATTGATAGCGTGTTAAACAATTCATGCAATGCCGCCCGGTCAAGTTCGCTTTGGCTATGAATTAATTCGTCGTAAAGAATTTTGAAATCATCCTCCTGCAATCTTATGAGTTCTTCAAATTCATTATTCGAGTCTTTAATTTCAAAAGGTGGGTAATAATAGCTGTAATATTCGTAATAATTTTTGTCCCATATTGTTTTTAGTTCTTCTTTGAACTCACCATCATAGTCAAATGGAGCAGACACTTCACGAAGGCGTCTTCCGACCCGAGGTGTTAGCGCTTTTTCCATGAAGGTTCTGAATTCCGTCTTTCCTTCAACAACACCTGCTGGCCTGAAAGAGCGCCCTGATCTGTTATCTAGTTTATTTAACCCTTTGTAACAAGAAGGCATTGCAAGACCAGGCCATGGAATTTCATAATAATCCCCATTCCAGACAGACAGGATCACACCAAATTTTTCATAGGCTGAACCCGCAATATTTTTTATAGGAATAAACAATAGCCCGGATACTGTTTTACCATGCCAGTTAAGCAGTTGAGCTTTATTTTTCCCTTCCAGATAGCGAGTCACCGCATCGAGATAGGTTTTATGATAAAAGTCATCTTTTTGTGCAGAATCAGCTGCTGTTGTTTTTTTTCGAATATATCTGAGGGCTGCACTCTTGCTCATTATATTGTAAAGGCTGCGGAGCTTCGGTTTAGAATCAGCAAAAAGCTTTTTTACCTCAAAATTTATACGGGCTGTATCAATACCGTCATGAAATCGTGACTCAAGTTGCTTATTAAACCCGGAAGGCCAGTTTATCTCAGGAATAGATTTTGTGGCTTGCCTATGGTTACGATGAAATCCTCGTGCAATATCACGTAAGGTATATGTTTCTGGCTCTGAAGATGGATACTGAAAACTCACAGTGGTCTCCGGAGAGTACTTTCTGTCAAGCTTGAACTCTTGCAGGGTTTTCATTACCCATTTATCGAAATAAATATTTGGATTTAATATGTCAGCCTCACTCAAAAATGTGACAATCTCAATGAGTTCTGCGTTTTTTTTGGCTATTTCATCCAGTATATATTTTTGTGCGTTGAATCGTTCTTCGCGCAAGGGAGGCGATGTGTCAAAATACATAAAAACACTATCCCAGTTTACTTTTTTGAACGAATCAAAATTTGTTTTATCCCCCGTCCCTGAAATCATCATCGTTCTATTATTTGTTTGTTCAGTTGCCGCTGAATGTATTTTGTTGTTTGTTATACTGGTTGAATTACCCACTCCTTTTGCATTACCACCCTCAATTGTCTTGATCATTTTATTGAGCAATGGTTCGGCATCCTGCATAATTTTGTTATGCTTTTCAATAAATCGGTGCAATTTAGTCCGACTCCAAAGCCTGGATATATTCTCCTGAATAATACCTGTCAGTTGCTCATCAAGGACTGCATAATTATAAACCGCTGTTGGCTCCTGATCATTTAGTACCTCCAGCAAACGTTTTCCGACCACAGTACTCAGCTCAGTATAAAAACGAACAATATCGACTTTATTATTCCTCTTAGTCTGGCGCTCGACACTTGATTGAATAAGTTTTGTTAACTTTGGTTTGAAATTTTCGGTGAATTTTGACAGTTCCAGACTATCCAGATAGGTCAGTGAATACTTCCCTTGCCAGAAAAATTCATTAGCAGGAATTTTCTTGATATATAACCAGTTTGCCCCTTTCAATGCCCCGGACCTTTTAACCGCAGTACTTTGCGCAAATTTCTCTAGTTTTGCGGTTAACGCTTCAAGTCTATCTTGCAGCTCATCCATTTTCTTCAGCAATGCCCTATCAAAACCGCGGTTGTTTGACTCCTCATTCAATTTTTTCGCAACCCGTTGACTTTTCGCCACTGCCTTACTGTATTCTCTGGCGAGTGGCGCATTAAACCTCAAGAGTTCTTGTGACCAGCCACCTGCCAACTTCTTATATAACTTACGATGATATTTCCCCAAATCCAGCCATGTATCACCTGGAAGATCGGTGTAAGGCGGGAGCGAAAGTGGAGGGAAATTGGCGGGATCAAGAGATAACGATATCGACAGTTCCCAAAGAATTCGCTTAAATGTCGCTGAATAAGAATTAACATCATAGAGTTCCATTAAGGTGAACCAGGGATCGAGAAAAGGAAAGCTTTCACGCGGTGCTGCCATCAGCGCCCTGGTGCCATTCACACTTTCCTTGCGTAATTGATTAAAAATCTCTTTTTCTGCCGAGATATCAGATGCCTCGTGATAACGACGCTCCCAGTAGGGCTTTCTGTACTGGCGCTCCCATCTTCTTATAGCAATCCTTTCACCTTCTTCCTTTGAAGGCTCTGGAAACCAATCACCACCGAGAGACCGTTTTGACCTGTTGGGTTGCTGCCTGGTTTCATTTGCCCCTTCTGCTGAAATTTCAGGTTGCGTGAGTTCAGTTAATAACTGCTTGAGTTCGGTCATTTCACTGGCAGCAAATGGAGAGGTAGGTTTTGGCATATCCCGGTGAGCGGACTCGACATTTACAGGCAACTGCTCTCTTTCCATCTCATCGAGCATCGTTATTTCATCGGATGTCAATGCCCCTGTTTCTTCAGCGTCCTTATCGGCAGCAGCCACGGCTTGATCATCGCCAGAAAACATTGAATACCAGGCATAGGTCAGTCCTGCCAGTAATGCCGTGCCCCCAACGCTGCTGACTAGCGTATTCTTGTTTCCATTCATTGCCGCGACCATCGTTGTGACAGCAGATCCCGTCGCTCTGACAATATTCCCGCCCTGCCATGCCAGCGTTCTGCTCATCTCCCACAAACGTTGCGCTACGCCTGTGTCACCGATAGCCTGGTAAACAGCCCCACCTGCCGTTCCCCACAGTGGTAATTCTGAGTATTGGTTGAGTTGTCCTTTCGATGTCATACCTGGCTGTGGGCCTTCCGGCTCTGACACGACCGCTGGCAGCACTTGTTCATACGTTATTTGTCTGGAAACAAATATTATCCCCTGCTCACGCAATACTCTGAGCTCTGCCGACGTATAACTAAAACTACATTTTGCTACTGGCTTACTGTTGAGGATGGATGTGTCTTTTTTTTTTCCATACATCGCCAGGATTGCCGGTTTGATACCCGCTCATTTATCTGCTCACGGTTATATTCCAGGACACAGTGAAACGCCGATTTATCAGGTAATGAAATTTCGCAGCTTTCTTTGGCATTTTGCGCCAGCCGCTCCAGTTGATTCCAGTAATGAGTGGCCCGGAGAAATATATTCCCTAAAAAGGTCGGAATGCGAAAAATGGGGCGCTGTGGCCGGTTGTTGTCATTTCTCCAGTAATATTTTGCTGCTATTGCCAGTACCGCCAACGCGGTAAATAAATAGTCTGATGAGGAATAATTACTTCCCAACAGGAAAGCATTCGCCAGGTATTCACCAACAATGGCAGTCATCATTTCCTGAATATACTGAGCCAGCATGGCGATAGCATTACCGTCGGCCAGCAAGTGCGACGATGTTAGTCCCAGGGTATTGAGTATGGCGAGGTCGATGTTTTTTCCCTGCATGGTGGCAGTATAAAGACTGTATGCTGCGTTAACGATCTCAAGAGGAAATGCAGGAAAGTACTTCAGTAAACTGATGAAAGCTATTTCATGCTGCTTAAGTTCGCCAAATTCACAAATCAGTTGCTTTATACAGCGTTGGGCATCTTCGGTCACCGGGATCACATCATTGAGGTTTTCAAGAGCATCAAACCATTCATCTTCCACTTCCACATGGTCAAGTGCAGAGATATTAAAGCCGTGCTCTGAATCTGTTTTTAAGGGATTGAAAAGTTTTAAAAAGGAGTGATAACAGGAAAAACCGGGAATTCTTGCAGGCATAAGAATACCATCTCGCAAAGTAGGTTATCAGGTATAAAAAATAATCACTAAAAATATAGTGATGTAATAATCGTAAAATTCCCTTGCCCGTTCTATAAAAATACGAACACTTGCTGTAGTTCGCTAAAAAAAGAGCGCATCAGAAAGCGTATCCATATAACCATAGTCCGGAATATGTCGTGGATTAGTAATTCAGGATCCCGGTAGCTCTCTGGTCGCTCTGCCCATTGATATCCCCCCTTACTTGCTCCATCCATTCTGAGCATTTTTCTTTAGCGCTATCTTTGCAATTGCGGTCAGTGCATCACTACGAAGTTGCATTCTGCTATTCCCGGCAGAAATTCAGCTCTTGCACTGACACTTTTAGTCCTTACAACCCAAGTTCGCTAAGCGTCGGATGATTATCCGGCCGCCTCCCCAGAGGCCAGTGGAACAACCGTTCTGATTCACTGATCGGCATATCGTTTACACAAGCAAATCGGCGTTGCATCAGTCCATCTGCTTCAAACTCCCAGTTTTCATTGCCGTATGAACGGAACCAATTGCCAGAATCATCATGCCATTCATAGGCGTAGCGTACGGCGATCCGATTTTCGGTAAATGCCCAAAGTTCTTTTATCAGGCGATAATCGAGCTCTTTCTTCCATTTACGCTCCAGAAACGCCTGTGCTTCCTCACGGTTAGTCGCGAATTCTGTGCGGTTTCGCCATTTGGTGTTCATTGAATATGCCAGCGCCACTTTAGCGGGATCGCGGCTGTTCCAGCCATCTTCTGCCAACCTGACTTTTTCCATTGCACTTTCACGTGTGAATGGCGGTACCGGGGGACGTGTATTCATTTTGAATTCCTCGAAGCTGCGTATGTAGACAAGTCTGTCTACCCATGCTAATTTACGGCTGAGAAATCACACTGTCAATACACTAATGAAGGCCGTTTGCATTATGTTTTCGTTAAAAATGAGTAATGATAAAAAAATCACTGCCAGGGAAAAAATACTAATTACAGCGCACGATTTATTTTACTCTGCGGGTTTTAAGGCAACAGGTATTGATAAAATCATTCAGCAGGCAAAAGTCACAAAAGTCACGTTCTATCGGCATTACCCAAGTAAAAGCGCATTGATAATAGCTTATTTAAATTATAGGCATGAAATCTGGATTAATTGGTTTCACATTACACTGAAAAATAAACTTGAAGAAAGTGAAACCCCATCACATGCGCTGTCCGGGACATTTAATGAATGGTTCAGTCATCCCTCTTTCCGTGGTTGTGCATTCATTAATGCAACAGCCGAATCTGAAGCTGAAGATATTAAAGAAGAAATTAAGTATATTTGTCGAAATCACAAAATTGAAACCCAAAAGATAATAGCGTCGCTGTTCAATATTAGTGAGTATAATTTAACTGATAATATAATGATGTTGGTTGATGGTGCGATTATTCATGCACAAATGGGTATGGAAGTGAATGGGGTTGTTGAACAGTTAAAAAACGGGTTGGAGAAATTACTTTCGTCTGTATAGCATAGAAAAGCAGGATTCTGCTTGCCGTCTACGTGCATAAAACCCCAACGCAAAAGGCCCCGAGTCAACCACAGGGCCTGTCTAAAGGCTTAAAGAGTTTTAAGCGTTGCTGCAATCACGTCCTGATAGGTTCCGGTGGGTCGGCCCAGCAGGCGGCTCAATACGTGGCTGTCATCATACAGCGCACCTTTGCTGGCACCCGCGTCCGAATCCGCCAGAATATTCGCCAGGCCGTCCGGCAATCCTGCGCCTTTGAGCGCCGCCGCGAAGTCAGCCTGCGACAGGTTAATGTAATTAACCTCTTTGCCGGACTGACGAGCAATTTCGGCTGAGAATTCGCTCAGCGTATAGCTGTCATCACCGGCTAATTCATAGACTTTCCCTTCCTGCCCCTCAGCGAGCAGTACTTTTACCGCAGCGTGCGCATAATCAATGCGTGGTGCAGAAGAGATACGGCCGTCAGCTGCACAACCGATGAAGGCATTATGAGCCAGCGCAGGTGCAATACTGGCGGCATAGTTTTCGGTGTACCAACCGTTGCGGAGTAACACAAAAGGGACACCAGATGATTTCAGTGCCGCCTCGGTATCACGATGCTCATTCGCAAGCAGCAACGTTGAGCTATCGAGTTTTAACAGGCTGGTATAAGCAATAAGCTTCACACCCGCTGATTTTGCCGCATCAATAACAGCCCGATGCTGTACGCTACGCTGCCCTACTTCGCTGGAAGAGATCAGCAACAATTTATCAACGCCTGCAAAGGCCTTTTCCAGTGTTTCAGGTTTGCTGTAGTCGGCCTGACGAACATCTACGCCGGCCTCTTTTAGCGCTTCTGCTTTAGCAGGGGAGCGAACAGCGGCAATGATCTCACTGGCCGGAACATGTTTAAGTAATTCTGTGATAACCAGTTGGCCCAGTTGGCCGGTCGCGCCTGTTACTGCGATCATGATGTTCTCCTTCAGCAAAGTTAACATACGCCGTATTCAACATGCATTACATGCATGTCATAGAAAGTGAAGACTGAATTGACTATAGTGGATATGCTATCTAATGGTAAGTACTTACCTTTTGTTAAGTGTTAATCTTTTTAAGGTCAGCTAATTGGACACGCAAAAAAATACCCACAACCAGGACGTCAGGCATGGCAGATTACTTGACGTTAATTGCCCGTCGCGCGAAATCCTTCAGCATATCGCCAGCAGATGGGGCATCCTCGTTTTTATTGCACTGGATAAAAATACGCTTCGCTTTAGCGAGCTCAGGCGAAAAATCACCGGTATCAGCGAGAAGATGCTCTCTCAGACCTTGCAGACATTTGAAAAGGATGGCTTCGTTCACCGCGAAGTGCTGCCCGTGATACCTCCCCATACCGAGTATTCCCTTACGCCTCTGGGCCTGGAGGTATATGAGCAAGTCATTCATCTGAGTGACTGGATAGAGATGAATTTAGTGCGCGTACTAACAAAAGAGAGTGATGGGGCGCGTAAGTAACTGGTGTCAGGTTTCTGCACTGCTCAGCCCGGCAAAGCGGAGAAAGCCACCGCCATTCAGCGGAGTGTTCATCATGTCGGAATTCTGTTTGGATTTCGGATCAGGATTGGTAAGAGAAGAGGCCGTACACAGTACGGCCTCTAGCGTCAGGCTACCAGTTCTGGCATCTGTTCCATCACGAACATTAAAACTTTCTCTGCATCCAGCGATGCGTAAGGTAGACTTTCAATAATGGCAATTGAGCGAGAGTCTCCGACAATTTCTCTAATCTCCGCGAGCTTATATTGAATATGGGGCGCAATAAGAAAACCGTCGAAAACAGGAGCCACACTGGCGAAATTATCCAGCCCCACGGCACTAACGATTAACGGATAGCCCCGCCTTTCTGCCAGTAACTGAATTTTTTTGGCGAGAGCATTTGCTGTATTCCCGAACAAACAACATATCAGAAGCTTTTTCATGGTTTTTCCTCCTGAGAGCTGCTCACAGAATATTACTGGCTAAGGTATTAAAATGAGTGCTACCTCTTATTTTTATAACACTCAATAACTGCGTTTGGGCTGAACTGAATAATAACGCCCCGGCTTATTGATAATTAATCCCACGTTCCTCATCAGGTTTGCCGTTAACTATATTATGTTATTAAATAACAAAGGAATTATAGTGATTCCCTGCTGTATATTCGCTGTAATGAAAGCGTTTTTTTATGTTATTGCGCCGCCTGTCGCCCTTGTATGTTATAAATTTGTAATAAATCATTCTTAAACTGGTTTGCATTAAACCTCTGTGAACAACAGGAAGTCTATATGAGCAGACCACTTAAGCCGGTATTCAAAAATGAACACAGCGATGAAATCAGCAACCGCAGCGCCAATCCGGCGTTTTCTGAAGTGGCAAGTGTTTACCTCTCTCGTCGTCGTTTTCTACAAATGGGAGCGGTGGCGGGTGCCGCAGTTTCTTTTCCACTACTGGTTAAGCCTGAACAAGCTTTCGCTGCCTTAAATAAACCTTCCGCTCTGGCAAAGGCCGTCTCGCTGGGTTTCACCAGCGTTCCAGTATCCACTGCAGATACGGTTATCGTGCCGGATGGCTATAATGCCCGTCCGTTTTATCGCTGGGGTGATGCTGTCGGCATAAACGATCACATGCCGGAATTTAAACTTGATGCCAGTAACACCACTGATGAACAAGCGGCTCAAGCCGGGATGCATCATGACGGCATGGCATGGTTTAGCCTGCCGCAAGGGGAAAATAACCCCACGCACGGCCTGCTGGCACTGAACCACGAATACATTGATAACGGCATGTTGTTTACTGACGGTGCGGCCAACTGGAACCTCGATAAAGTTCGCAAGGGACAGAACGCTATGGGGGTATCGGTCATTGAGGTGAAAAAGGACAACAACGAATGGCAAGTCGTGCGTCCGTCCGCCTTTGCCCGCCGTATCACCGTCAACACACCGATGCAACTTACCGGGCCAGCGCGGCATCAGGAATTGATGAAAACTGCCGCCGATTCGAAAGGTGAACGTGTACTGGGCACCATGCAAAACTGCGCCAACGGCCACACGCCGTGGGGAACCTATCTGACCTGCGAAGAAAACTGGTCAGATATTTTTGTCAAAAAAGCGGAGCTCAACGGGCTGGAAAAGCGCTACGGTATTAGCGACAGCGATGAATCCTACCGCTGGAACGAGGTTGATGATCGCTTTAATGTCGATAAAACACCCAACGAGCCGAACCGATTTGGCTGGATAGTGGAAATCGATCCCTACGACCCTACCTCCACACCACGAAAACATACCGCGCTTGGCCGCTTCAAACATGAGGGCGCAGCCGTCACTCTGGCCGCAGATAACCGCGTTGTGGTGTATATGGGTGACGACCAGAAATTCGAATACATCTATAAATTTATCTCTGACAAAAAATATGATGCCGAAAACCGCGATGCAAATGCGCAACTGCTGGAGTCGGGCACATTGTATGTTGCCAGATTTAATGAAGATGGTTCCGGAGACTGGCTACCGCTGGTATTTGGTGAAAATGGGCTCGATAAGAGCAAGGGTTTTGACAGTCAGGGCGACCTGTTGATCAAAACCCGCCTGGCGGCCGATGCGATAGGTGCCACCAAAATGGATCGCCCGGAATGGATCGCTGTTGATCCGCACGCGAACGGCAGCGTTTATTGCACACTGACTAACAATAGCGATCGCGGTAAAGAAGGCAAAGCGCCGGTGGATGCCGCCAATCCGCGTGCCAACAACCAATTTGGCCATATTATGCACTGGAGCGAAGAGAATGCGGATGCGGCGTCGGCGCGCTTTAAGTGGGATATTCTGCTACTGGCCGGACGTACTGACACCGAAGATCCAAAAGCCAAAGGATCAATGCAGGGCGCGGCTTTCGGCAGCCCCGACGGCCTCTCTTTCGATCATCAGGGTGTCCTGTGGATCCAGACCGATGTCTCATCCAGCACTATCAATAAGAAAGTTTATGATGGTATGGGCAATAACCAAATGGTTGCGACGATTCCCGGTACCAATGAATATCGCCGCTTTCTGACCGGGCCACGCGGCTGCGAAATCACCGGTATCGCCTTCGCACCGGACAACCGTACGCTGTTTATCAATATTCAGCATCCGGGCGAAGGGGGCGATGATATCACCGATCCAAATAACCCTCGTGCCGTCTCTAACTGGCCAGATGCCAATCCAGATGGGCGACCACGCTCTTCAACTGTCGTAATCACCAAAGCAGATGGCGGCATAATCGGCACCTGAGATATCTGGCGCCCTTTGGGGCGCCTTAGATACATCCGAATATCCTGCCCCAGCAGAACTAAAGCCTCAGTGATTTTACTAAAGTCACAACAATATTTGCCGATGTAATAATTAACAAGGCAAAGAGGCTGCAGTCATGCAAAGAACAGCAATTTTATTTTTTATAGCCGTAATGTCACCCTATGCTTTCGCCGCAGGTGGGCAAATTACGTTCCATGGCGCGATAGTCGAACCGATATGCGATACGGGTATCGCAAAATTTAACGTAACAGCCACCTGTGTTCGTGACGGCACCGCAGCGGCTACCCCAGTGAATAATGATATACGCGCCACCGAGCTCCCCTACGGCCTGGGAAAAGCACATCTGACAGCCAAAAAAAACGTTTCGATTTTGTACCTTGAATATAACTGATTCGCTTTTTACCCCCTATGATTCCTCACTGCCGAGGTATTTATCCAGTAAATCAGCAGAGTAGGTGCACATAGTCAGGATATCCATACAGCGTTGCGCGAAGTGCTGAGGATTGGTGATCTCTCCTGCGGTAATAGCATTCAAGTCACTTTCTGCATCAGCGTACTCGTTTTTATATTGCGGGAATTTTGCCAGGAACGCTGTCACATCAATTTCCCCGTGCACTACGGCTGCCACTTCATTTAACAGAGCGTTAAAGGCCTCTGTATCACGGCGGACTCGTTTACCTTTAGCAGCGACATACATTCCCAGCAGGCGGTTCCAGAAATCATGGTTGCGGCTCTGCTGTTGTTCTATCTTCAGCACTATATCGGTGGGTGGCGGATTCAATGGCAGATATACTTTGGGACGCGTGAGAAAATTGCGAGAGTGGCGTATTGCCTGGCTAAACCGGAACGGGTAAGCCGTGACTTTTTTATTCAGAATATGCGCCAGCGCCTCGCCTGTTGGCAGAAAACCAAATGCGCCATAGCAAGATTCCAGCTTAATCTCACTGATGGCCCCCAGTTGCAGTGGTGTTGATCTACGCAACCCCAATCCCCGGATAACCTCTGCCAGCTCATAAGCATCCATAAAGTTAGCGGTACCCGGCGCACCATGCAACCTGACGGTTAATACTGGCCCGTCAACAAAAAAGGCGGCATCACGCCCCAGCAGCGATGCCATTCGTAACTGGCTCAACGATATATCACCGGTCAGCACACCATATTTTGTGAGTATATCGTCTGTAAATTGGCTGGCATTAATAATCCCATTTTTACTGACCAGCCGCTTATCAAGCAGATGCGGGTTAATCATCATAAAATCCCCATCTCCCAGGCTGTACATCAGGTGATGGGCAGAGAAAGAGGGGGAAGAACGATTCCCGAAGACAACCAACTTACCTTTTTCTATAGCCTGTAAAGAGGCGCGATCGGCGACTTTCACTACAGAAACGAACAGGCTCTCTATGGTGCCTGCTATCGGGCTGTTCCCTTTTGCAGCCTTAAGCAAAAAGGTAAGTTTTTCTTGTAGTGCCGTCGCCTGTTCCAGAGTTAGTTGCCCTGATGTTGCCAATAATTCAGCTGATTTGGCAGCCAGATCGATTTCATCCGCCAGCGAAGCTATCTGTTCCGCCAGTGATTTCAGCGAGGGGGGATCCGGTAACAGGGTATTTTGCAACTTACCGGCAATAATCTGTAGATTGCCAGGTCCGCCGTCTCTTCTGCATATAGAACTATTATCTCTAAACTCCACCAGTTGTTCAGCGGTCAGAATACTTTTGGCATCACTTAGCGACGTGTTCAGAGCGCTATTTTTCACGCCAGCAAAACGACCATTCCCCAGACTTATCATGGTGTGAATCGTTCGGTTTCCCTCACGGAACACCACGATTTCACCATGCTTAACAGCTAATAACTTCTCTTCGCTATCAATAATGCGCGAGCTGGAAAATAGCCCTTGTGCTTCAGCAAATCCCCCTTTTGCCGCCAGACTGAGTTTTGCTCGAAATGAAATTGCCATCTCTTTGTTGAGTAGCTTCGCATCTTCCAACAAGTCGGTGACATAATCCCAGCTCTCCGCGGGTATATTCTCGTTGCGGCGGCTTCGTCGGGCCGCAGTGCGAAGAGGATTTTCAGGGGATAATCCTCCAGCCAGCACCTTCTTCGTATCAACCGGAATAGCGGTAATCCCACCACCACAGGCGCCCATTTGAATTTTATTGATCCCCCATACCCCATTTTTATAGACCACCGGTTCTCCGTAACTTAATCGCCCTGGATTATCAGCATCGACCATACGCCATGTGCTGGCTGAGTCATCCCAGCGTACCTGGTATATATTTTCACCATACTTAATATAATATTCTTTGATTCCCGACTCGACGACAGTTCGTGAATAGACTTCCCCCCCGTGTAGTATCTGCTTATTTAGATCTACAAGTGGGGTATTAGTACGAACATATTTCCCAATGATATAAGTTGTTTTTCCAGCCTGCGCGATCGCAAAGGGTATGCTGCGTTGAGCGCTAAGCGCTGATCTGGTACCGGACACCGCATATTTGTAAAGATCTCTGGAACTAAAGGGATCGATGAGATCAAATAGCGCACCGCTGCTGATTTTTGCCAGTTCTGTCGATTGAAATAACCCTTCTTTACCTAATTCTTGCATGACATATAGATGAAGACCTTTTCCGCTAAGCCCTTTTTTAGTCCCTTCCTGGATAAGCCGTGCCAGGCCTTTACTATTTTTAAACATCGTGGCGATTTTTGCACCCGCCTGAGCCCCCGCAAATAGCACACCGACTAAATCCAGCATAATAGAATTAGCATTAGGCTGATGCTCAGAGTCAGTTGCGGCACCATATATTTCGGCATAAAAAGGAATCAGCGTATTTGCCATTTTTTGTAAAACACTCGGTTGGTAAAGCCCTATTTTGAGAGTATCAGCAGAGTGTCTGAGTACCGCGTCAAAACTGATATGCAACGTTTTTACCAATGTTTCTCTGGGCTGCTTGTCATTTTCGTCAAAATGGTAAACAAGGCCATTGAAACCACTATGATTAAAGGGATTATTATAGATAATATCGCCATCATTTTTATAAAGCACACCATCAATAAAGTCGGCCTTTAATTTTTTAATACGCTGATTTCTGTCTTTATATTCACCAGATTTACCATTAATGTTTTTAGAGTCAAAGTTGCTGGTAAAAAAATACTCTGTAAATACGGATTCAATACCATGGTAATGAATAGCTTTCGGCTGAAGATTAGCAATATGTTTAAGCCAGATATCATTATTCATTTGTTCCTGTGTAAATATTCTACTGAGTGTCGCGCCAGAAAAAATAGAAAAAAACACCCAACGTCCATCGTGCAATTGAACGAATAATATCTCACCTGAATTACGGTCATAGACATTATTGCCAGTAAGAACTTTAAAGCGGAATCGTTTTTTTACCGGCAATACAATATCATCCAGAGAAAGCTCGGAGGTTAACAGCAGCAACCGGGTATTTTCGCTGGCTTCAAAAGCGCTGTATTTATTCTTATAATCAGCAAACTGCTGATTATATTCAAACTGTGACGAAAAAAAGTTATTTTCCAACATTCCGGACAATGCAACATAGCCTTCAGGAATACTTTTTATCTCAGCTAACGGATTCAGCCGATGCGCGTCGATATAGTAGTGATCGATGATGTACTCAATACTCATGTCTTTCAGAGCGCTGACATCACCTTTGTTCTTTAACAGCCAGTAAAGTATTGGTGCGATAATAAATCGCGATGCGACACTCTCTTGTTGTCCAAAAATATCTTTATGCAGAGTATCGGCCTGCTCATTAACACGAAGAATGTCACTATAATCGCCCCGGCATCTATTCAGTTTTTTATAGTGAACGCCGAGCTCTTTAACTATATCATGAAAAATCAACTGGCGTTCGATGTGACTCATGATTAATAATCTGGCAACCCGCACCTCATCTAATTTACTTAGCTCATCTGGGGTATAAAAATCTCTTTCCTGAATTCTAATATTCACTTCACGCAAGGAAAGATCAAGAACCTCCATTTCTAATTCGTCGCGTTGCATCCCTTCACGCAGCAGAATTTTTTGCGCATAAAGTATTCCAGCCTCATAAGAACGATAGTGAGATTTATAATACTGAAGTTTCTCATCACTCTCCTCTTTTCTTATATTAAGAGCTTTATTAACATCATCCAACGCTATCTTTTTAGAATATAACTTCCGCACCTCATCTTTTTTAGAGCTTTTAAATTTCTCTTCCTCATCATAATCTAGCTGATCGAAATCAAGCATTTCTTTTTGCTCGTTAAAAGTAGAATTAGTATTATATGCTTGACGTAACTCTGAAGTAAGCCGCTCTATTCTTTGACTGTTTTTGCAAATATTAGCAGAAAACTGTTCTATTTTTTTCTCTTCTTCTTTAGCGAGGCGCTGCCAATGACCCACGGCAGAAATAGTCGTATAACCTTGTATATCGTTAGAAAATACTTCCTGATACACCCTGGATAAGGATATATCAGAAACATTACTTTTTATTACCCCAGAATTTTCCACGCCAAAGAACTGTAACCATAAAGACAAACTGCTCTTTAAAATCATTATTACTCTGAGATTCTCATCATCAGGCTGATGATAGCGCTTATAAAATTCATCATCAAGAATCGCCTGAAATGTTAATAAAAAGTTCTTCCATGAAGAATACCCAGAGTGTGATGTGAAAAATAAAATTTGTCGCCGCACTTCAGGGATACCATCTAACTGGTGTAGCCTGTCAAAAAAGAGTTTTACATTAAGATGTTTCGCTATGGTAACTTCTTCCAGGACATCCCACTGTTGTTGCTGTTTACAAACAAGCAGTAATTTCTCAGTTTCATTCTCTTTAATATGGATCGCTGCAAGATCAGCACCAGGCGTATAAAATGGCAAATATTGTTGGTTAAGATAGATATATTTATTGGCGCCAAATTTATAGATTCCCCCTTCCAGGCTTTGAGCGGTAAGTAGATCGCTAAATTCATCTCTGGTCTCTCTCCCTGCTACCTGTTTCTGCAAGTTTTCGCAGGCCGTAATGGTATCCACCAGCTCCAGTTGAAGCGAAGACCTCTGTTCATCTTCGGCATGAAGGAGTTGAGCGGCAATAACCTCGTTCTGATAAGCCTGATATGCTTCTACTCTTTTTGCTAACTCTCGATCTGTATGCGCGCAGAGCGCAGCATTGGCTCCGGCATATCCTCCCGCAAATGCCCCCCGCCACAACAACTCATCCGGCAGCGCCATCATGATATTTTTAAGCATCTTTGTTCGCTTATTCTGCGCTTTCCATAACCGTGTGCCAGTGATGGAAACCGCCATCCCATAACTGATGGTCGGGGAGATGGATAGCGTCAACCGAAAGGCCATCTTTGCCAGCTGCTGGTTGATAAAGTGACTTTTAATATCAGTCGCAGGCGTTTCTCCCAACCGCACACGATTCATCGTGTGCAACCCCTTATAGATTGCGCGCCCTGTGTAGATCCCACGCAACGCAGCCCGTACCGGCAGCGTTATTGGTCCAGTGACCAATCGGAAGCCTCCGGCGAAGGCCGCCGATAACGCGCCATTCACCACTTTTTTCTCCGCCCAGTGTTGAATATCAGCCGACAGGCCGCGTGTTCCGGCAAGGATCTCTTGTGGCGTTGGCGGATAGACTGTTGTGCGATGCGCCGCATGTTTCAGTGCCAACGCCAGTCTGTTGTGAAAACCTTTCCCCTGCGGATCAGCCTTTTTTGCGAACAGGCTGCTCTGCTCCTGCATCAACGCCAGCAAAGTGCTATCGAAAATCTCAGTAGCGGCAGCCTGGTCACGTATGGGCAACCCCTTCAGATATGCTTGTTTTAAACTCTCTGCCCACTCGCTAATTCCTCGTGTCAGCATGCCGCTCCGCGAGAAGTTGTCGGCTACACGCCCGGTGGTGCTAACGGCATGTAATTTCACCCGAGCTTTCAACGTCTTTAGTGCCATTAACCAGCCGTTAAGCTTTTCGCGTAACGCTTTTCCCCCTTCATGCCCATGCCCTGCCAGACGAACAGCGCAACCTCGTAGCTCACAGCCGATACCTCCAAGTTGCCCAATAACCGATAACATCATCGTGTCGGTGCTGTGCAGATCTTCCCATTTTCCCGTATCGCCGTCGGTGCGCTCCTCCCATAAAGTCCCGCTTAGCAGCGCATAGAAGTTGTCTTTCCCTTCCTTGTCAGCCAGCCGAATCAGGGGTTCCAGTAGTGTTGTTATCTGCTCAGCAGCCTGTTGTCTATAGGTTTGCCAACGCATAGACTCCCGACCAAGTTGCTGCGTAAGCAGTGCGCTAAGGGGCGGGAAAGCCTCTTCCAGGGCAACGATGTCTCCGCTTACACGCAGCTGCTGCTCTACCGCCTCCTGCATTAGCCATGCATAAGAGGGCAGTAGCATTAACCTTCGCTCCATCTGTTGAATTTCATCCAATAGCAACAAAACGGTATTGCTAATGGCGCGATTAAAACCGTCGGGATCCTGCGCGGGCAGTAGCTTATGCTTCATATGGTGAAGCGCTCTGCAAAGCGTACTCCCCGTCGAGCGAGCGAGATGCGCAGATGTCGCTTTCACTTTTTGCGCTCTCTTTCTCACCATGTCAGGGATGCTCTGCTCATTCCCCACCCATGCCTGTACTCCCTCCTGCGGAACTATCCGGCTTCTTTCTCGCGCCAGATATACGGATACCCAGCCCAACATCTCCGCCGCCGGCACAATAGCTCGCGCTAACTGGATATGGGTGGGTTCCACTGTGGGGGGCTTTGAACTTACTGCGGCTATCAGTGGATTGCTCTGTATCCACAATCTCTCGGGCTCGCCATCCGTGGCCCGCAGATGCCGGGCATAATGCTGATACTGCTGACTCCAGTATATGAGCTGCTCTGGATTCATCTGCCTGAAGGAGTGCTGCACCTGTACGAGAAGGACAGCCAGCGCACCCTCGCGTGCCTCGCGGGCACCAGCCAGAAGAGTGGTCGCCTTATGCTGTAACTGCTCTGCCAGCCGCTGGCGGGTGAAGCGACTCTCGGCGAGTAGCGAGTTTTTCAGCAAGCTGAATTTTTTATGTTCCGCGTACAGTATGAAATTTTCGCTGTGCAGCACTCCCTGCAGACGCTGCTGTTGCACTCTGCGATCAGCTGTCGTTTGCGCCGTGTTAGCGAGTGTGTCCAGTGCCGCTGTAACGAGTTTTTCTCGCTGTTCTCCCACGACGCTTTTCACCTCTTGCTGCCAGTCGAGCTTACTCGTCTGGACGGCTGCTATCAGGGCTTCTAACGCTTCATAAAGATGGCGTGTTACAGCATTGGCTAGCGGAAGAGTCGCTAAAAATTCAGGGGAGAAGGGTTTTTCCGCCTGCAACAGAACATACAGTGTTTCCAGAAAGTACGCTGCCGGAGCGGTGAGATCACCATAAGCTGAATAATCATGTTCCTGTAGCAGCGCCTGGAGTCTCGCCATACCCTCCCGATCCGGGCCCGGGGTGTTATAGCCTTTTTCCTGATATTCCAGCAGTTGCGGCAACTTTTTCGCCAGCGCAGCAGAGAGAAATTCGCGCAGCGCCTGCTCGCACTCTCCACCAGCGACAAACGATCCTGATGGCAGAGTCCTTACATCACCGTTGGTTGCGCCTGGTTCACCTTCAGGAGCAAGGTCAGTAAGAATATCAATCGCCTCATCCGGTAAAGTTGCGAGGTAGCCCCGCCATGTCCATGCAGGCTCGTCAATGCGCTCTTTTTCAGAGGTGAAACTGAGTGTGTCAATGTTTTTTGCTGACCCGAAAAGGGAGTCGCAAACAGGCATAGCGTCCTCTGCTAAGATTGCTTAATAAACTTCCGAAAATTTCTGTTTGGTGGAATTAAAAACGGGGAATAAAAGTAAATGGCTTATAAAATGAGCCCACCTCTTTATGATATAAAATATATCCTGACAAAAGATCGCACTAACAAAATACGGAACAACAAATAAGCCTGATAAGTTTAATTACCGACATACTGGAGTTTCGGCCAATAAAGCAGGCCACTCAGCGGCCCAGTTACTGCCATGGCTCATTGAGGGAACAACTCTTACCTGCGTACACCTGCCACCCGTCACCGCGCGATAACGTTCGGCGACAATGGTCGGCACAATATGATCTTCGCTCCCACTAAAGTGAATTTGCGGCAGAGTCGCAAGTACAGGCGCAACATCAATAGCACTGGTAGCCTCTGGCATGGGGGAAACGTGGTGCAATTGATTAACGAATGCGACATCAAGATTACCGGCAATGGTGCGTAAAGAACGCACATCATGTCGCCGGGCAGCTAACTGAGCGGCAATAGTTGCACCACCTGAGTAGCCGACCAGTTCCAGTTCAATGCCCGGCGGCAAACGGCTAACAAACTGGCTTAGTGCCTCATCCATGGCGGCAATAACTTCCGCTGAAAAACGCTTATCGGTCCACCATGCGGTGCTGCATTCAGTGGGCAGCGGCGGGCCAATATACTGGCAGGGTCTTGCCAGGTAGAGCACATTTGCTGACGGATCGGCCGCGGCCAACATTAGCCCTAGCGGATTATGCGGTGTTGGATCGTTTGAAGGTTGCGTTCGACTCACCCAGGCAAAACCGTCGCCTTCAATATAAACCCGCAAAACCTTCGCAGAGATTGTAGTTTTACTTAAGTCTCTTAGCAGGAAAAATTTTGTTTGCAAGTTCTCTACTTTAAATCCCGCACGTTTAATCAAGCCATTGGCATGTAATCGGGCATCAGGGGTGGCACAACCACTGCTGAAAAATATCAATAGAATCAATGCAAATCCCGAAAACCCTTTAACAAAACTAATCATTACTCTTCTCTTTATTAGCAAGTTACGTAATTTTTACGTCGTCATATCAAGTAGAAATTAAGAAATAATTAAGCAGTGCTTATTGTTTTTTGCAAACAAATGTATAAGCTGCGCTTAAATGAGATTCAGATTAATCCTAGTCTCATTTTTATAAATCTATACAACATCTGAAATCGCAGCGGTACAACATGAAGAAATCACGCATCAGCCAGCATGGGTCTTTGCTGGTGGCCTTAACTTCTGCGCAAGGATTGCTCGCCCCCTACGCACTCGCGGCCTCATCAAGTGAGACAATCAGCACATCTGTTGATTCCGGACGCGTTATTTCAACCACTTTTGATACATTGCAAATCACCGACCAGGGTTCATTAACCTATACCAACGGCCCGGCGCTACAAATTTCAACAGAGGGTAACCTTAATCTGTTTGATAACGATGGCACCCTTTACGGTAGCAGCAGTTACGCGCTTACCAGCAGTGGAATAATCGGTACAATCGATAACTCAGGGCTGATTAATAATGCAAACGGTTATGGCGCGATCTATTTAGATAGCACCAGCCAGACCGGTACGTTGATTAATAGCGGCACCATTGGCAATACTGATTCAACCTATTCCAGCGGTTTCTCTATTTCCAACTACGGTACGCTGGGTACACTTAAAAACACCGAAACCGGTTTGATTACGGGTCGCCTGGGAGTGTATAACGGCGGCACAATTAACCTGCTGGATAATGCGGGTACACTGACGAACGCGAACAGTGACAGCAATGGCATTGGGGTCATTTATAATACCGGCACCATCAACACGCTGAACAACAGTGGAACCATCACCTCAAGCAACGTTAACAGCGACTTTGGTAGTAATGTTGCTGTGCGAAACTATGGTTCTATTGGTACGCTGATTAACAGCGGTTCTATCCTCAGCAGCTCCTATGCCATCCTCAATAACAGCAGCCAGAGCGTTATTGGCACGTTGATCAACAGTGGGCTGATTAAAGCACCACAGGCCATTTACCTTTATAACTATTACAACACCGATGATGCGCACACTATCGTGAATAGTGGCACCATCGCCGGTAATATTTATAGCTACAGCACCAGTAACCAGGGGCTGGTCATTGCCGGTGGAACAGATACAACCGGAACGCTAACCGGCTATGCCGACGGCATCGGTTATTTGCAGACCAACGGGAGTGGTATTACCTTCAGTTCCGGTTCATTACTGCTCAACGATTATATCTATACTAATGGCGGCACCGTGCTTAACGATGCGGCTAAGCTCACTGTCGTTAACCCATTGACCATTGAGGGTAACTACCACCAGAACGCCGGGGCCGCTCTGATCCTGGGTGTGAGCGATAGTGTGAGTGCCGCAGGCGATTACAGCAGCGATTATGGCTACGGGCGTCTGACTGTGAACGGCTCTGCCACGGTTGATGAAGGGTCCAGCATCTCGCTTTCACGTACGGGTAATACTTATAAATTTGCCACCGGCCAGCGTTATGTCGTGATCGATGCCTCCAGTACCGACACCAACTACAACGCCAGCAAACTGAAATATTCTGCGTCAGGCTACACCGGAACGGTAACTGGCACGGAATACAATGATGGCACCCGCAGCGCCTTAGTGCTGAGCCTGGTTGATGCGCCTGCGACTACCACGCCTGAGCCAGCAAAAGGGACCAATACCGGTACGCCTGTCACAACAACACCGGTAACGAGCCCAACGACGCCAGTGGTTACTACACCGACGACGCCATCAACGCCGGTAGTGACACACCACGACTGGGCTACTATCCCGAGCGCGACAGCGGCTTTGGGTGGCCTTACTCACTATTCCGGTATCTCACCACAACTGTTAGAGCTGTATAACGCTTCACTGGCGATAGAGGGCGAAGAAGAAGCGAACCGTGTTGGTGAGCGTCTCTCTTCCAGCCAGAATATCAATGCCAGTACGGCAACCGGCGCGGCGATTTCCAAAGCGATGACCGTAGTCGGCACGCATATGGATAGTGTCCGTAACCCGCAGGCCTCTGGCGTAAGCGGTGTCTCCACCGGTGATGATTACAGCAGCAACTGGATTGTCTGGGGACAACCGTTTGGCGGCTTCGCCCACCAGCAAAGCACAGATAATGTCAGTGGTTATCGCGCTAAATTTGGCGGCCTGTTACTTGGCGCGGATCGTGCGTTCGGTGACGCCTGGCGCGCTGGCGCTGCGGTAAACTTCAGCAATACCTCGGTACATGGCAAAGACAACCTGGCGGGTAACACCTCGACTGCTGATAACTACGGTATTATTGGTTACGCAGGCTACACCGGTAATCCGTGGTACCTGAATCTCTCCGCTGGCATCAACCGTCAAAACTATGAATCCAGCCGTCAGGCTGATTTCACCGGTTTTTCCGGTCAGGCTCACGGCAAATTTAATGGGCAATCCGTTACGTTGCAAAGCGAAGTGGGATATCCATTCACATTGCCCGCAGATATCGTGCTGACGCCGCTGGCCAGCCTGACCTATGGCTATCAGCATGTGGATGGCTACCAGGAATCAGGTGGCAATGGTATGGCGCTGAAAGTAGATAGCTCTCACAGCCAGTCAGTGCTCAGTGATATTGGTGCACGTATTGAGAAAAGTATTCCAACACGTCTGGGTACGCTAACACCGTTTGCGCAGATCTCATGGATTCATCAGTACGATAATCGTCGCATGAGCAGCTCCGCGACCTTCGCCGCAGATACTATTGGTGAGACACAATTCACCACCAAAGGCGCTGCACCGGTGAAAGATATGGCGGGTGTGGCGATTGGCTCCACGTTGTACGATGCCAATAACCTGAGTCTTGATGCCCGTTATGATTTACAGGCTGGCGAACGTTATCAGGCCCATACATTCAGCTTACGTTTACGTAAAACGTTCTGATTAATCGCTCGCGTTATTCTTCATCGCCCGGTCAGAAATGGCCGGGCGATTGTTTTTTAACGCTATCCAGTCGATAGTTATCTTTTTATCTGAAACGGACATTCACATGGTTAAGAGTGTTAATCGCGCCACACTGAACGCGGCGGCATTTATTTTATTATTGATGCTGGTTTATACCGGCCTATTCACCAAAGATCGCACCACATGGCTAATGGAAGTGCTCCCTGTCGTGATCGTCGTGCCCTTGCTGCTGGCCACCTGGAGGCGCTATCCACTTACCGCGTTACTGTATGGATTGATCTTTTTCCACGCCATTATTTTAATGGTGGGAGGTATGTATACATACGCTAAAGTCCCCATCGGTTTTGACGTGCAGCAGTGGTTTGATCTGAGTCGTAACCCGTATGACAAGCTTGGTCACTTCTTCCAGGGGCTGGTGCCAGCGTTGGCTGCTCGGGAGATTTTGCTGCGTGGTCATTATGTTCGCGGTGGCAGGATGCTCGATTTTATTGTTTGCTGTATCGCCCTTGCCATTAGTGCTACCTATGAACTGGTAGAGTGGTGTGCCGCGCTGGCTATGGGGCAAGGCGCGGATGAGTTTCTCGGCACCCAAGGCGATCAGTGGGATACGCAGTCCGATATGTTCTGCGCCCTGCTCGGTGCCTTAACCACCGTACTGCTACTTGGACGCTGGCACAAACGTCAGCTCGGTCAGTAAGAGAAGGCGGGCGGACACTGGTGTGAAAAGTGTTCGCCACCTATAATCCATCTATCAACTCTCTCTTCCCGTACTCTTATGACGACGCAACTAATCACCCGTGGCTGGCGCGTGCCCGGCGCTGTCGCGCTGCTAATAGTGATGCTGGCGGGCGCATTTGTTGTGCATAGCCATTGGGCCGCATTTTTGCAGTGGTGTCTGAGTGCACAAATCACCCTGCACCGCTATTTAGTCATGTATTTGCTGCAACTGAATAACCATCAATACAGCGGTGGGTTGTGGCTGCTTACCGGCGCCTTCTTTTATGGCGTACTTCATGCCATTGGGCCAGGTCACGGTAAGTTTATTGTTGCCACTTATCTCAGTACAAATAAAGAGAGCCAGGTCGCCGCACGCATCATCCCCTTTATTGGCAGTCTGATGCAGGGGGTGAGCGCTATCCTGTTCGTCTTTATTTTGGCGGTGGGGTTTAATCTTGCCTCGGGAGATCTTAGCGAGAGCCGCTGGTATGTCGAAAAGGTGAGTGCCATGCTGATTGGTGGTTTCGGCGCATGGATTATCTGGCAGGCCGCTAAGAGCCTGAAACCGCAAAAATTACATATCACGGGGCTGCATCAACACGGTGCCGAATGCGGCTGTGGTCATCATGGAGTGGGGACAGATACGCCTGGCGACTGGAAAACGCGGCTTGGTGTGATCCTGGCGATTGGCGCTCGCCCATGTAGCGGCGCGATTATGATTTTATTGTTCTCCAACGCGCTTGGAATAGTAAGTTGGGGCATGGCCGCTGTGATGACGATGGCTTTTGGTACTGCGCTGTCGATTATGGGATTATCGCTAGCAGTACGCTACGCGCGAAACAGTACCGCCTCATTATTCGGCGATGCATCGAACCCCCCCTCCTGGATAGTACCCGCCTTAAAAATAGCGGGTGGCGCGGCGATAATACTCTTCGCGCTAGTGCTTTTTTTAACGGTAATTCCGGTAAGTGCTAATGGCGATTATATTGCGGCGGGATGTTAGATATCCGGGCGGCATAACGCCGCCCGGATGATTTATTTACTCATCAATTTTCGGGTGCTGCTGCACCAGCCGCGAACGTTTTTCCTGCAACTCGGCAATCTCTTCATCAAGATTTTCGATCTTCTGCTCAATATTATCGTGATGCTCCTGCAAAATTTCCCGCGCTTCCTGGATATCCGATGCCGCCGGGGTAGCCCCTTTCAATGGCAGATTAGCGGTCTCTTTCATCGTCAAACCAGTAATCAGACCGATAACCGCAACAATCATCAGATAGTAAGCTGGCATTAACAGATTATTAGAACTCTCCACCAGCCAGGCGGTTAATGTCGGTGTCAGACCGGCAATCAGGATAGAGATATTGAAAGCACTTGCCAGCGCACTATAACGAATGTGCGTTGGGAACATCGCGGGCAATGTAGAAGCCATCACGCCGGTAAAGCAGTTCAGGATCACCGCCAATAGCAGCAGACCGGCGAAAATCAGGCCGAGAACGTTGCTGTTAATCATGATAAAGGCCGGGATCACCAGAACAAATAGCGCCACGCTGCCGAGAATCACAAACGGGCGGCGACCAAAGCGGTCACTTAACAGCCCCATTACCGGTTGCACAAACAGCATACCAATCATAATGGCGATAATAATGAGCACACCGTGATCTTCTGAATAGTGCAAATTATGCGACAGGTAACTTGGCATGTAGGTAAGCAACATGTAATAAGTTACGTTGGTCGAGATCACCAGACCAATACAGGTCAACAGGCTGCGCCAGTGTTTCGATGCAATCTCTTTAAAAGAGACTTTCGGTCCATCCTGTAAACCTTCACGATCTCCCTGCTCCAGCTTATCGACGTGCTGCTGAAAGGCAGGCGTCTCCTCCAGCGCATGACGCAAATAGAGACCTATGAGCCCCAGCGGTAGAGCGAGAAAGAACGGAATACGCCAGCCCCAGTCGAGGAAGTTTTGCTCGCCAACGAGAGTAGAAAGAAGCACCACCACGCCAGCGCCTAGCACAAACCCCGCAATCGAGCCAAAATCGAGCCAGCTTCCCATAAAGCCACGTTTGCGATCCGGCGAGTACTCCGCAACAAAGATCGAAGCCCCGGTATACTCACCGCCAACAGAGAAACCCTGCGCCATCTTGCATAGCAGTAACAATATTGGTGCCCAGATACCGATCGAGGCGTAAGAAGGTATCAGCCCGATACAGAAGGTACTGATCGACATGATAACAATGGTGATAGCAAGAATTTTTTGCCGCCCATATTTATCACCGAGCATTCCGAAGAACAGACCACCGAGGGGGCGAATGAGAAACGGGACTGAGAAGGTACCGAGCGCAGCTATCATCTGGACGCTGGGGTTAGCATCAGGGAAGAAAACTTTCCCCAGCGCGTATGCTACAAAACCATAGACGCCAAAATCAAACCACTCCATGGCATTACCCAGCGAGGCTGCGGTAATCGCTTTACGCAGTTTCGCATCATCAATGATGGTCACATCTCGCAGCGTAATAGGTTCAACATTGTTCCCTTTTGTCATACATTTTTCCTCTTTAGACACTCGCCCGTAACATCTGGTTATCGTGCTCTTCGCCAGAGGTTATTCAGCTTTCTAGCTTTTCTATTCAAGCGTAGCAGGTTTACTTACACCGGCTGGTTAAAGCCTGTACAACCGAACCTGTTGACGCCTGTTGGGCGTTAAATGGCCTTTTACCCTAACAAAGTTTCAAAATGTGATCAAATTCACATAGTTTTGTATGGTGACTGTCAGCACAATTTTTAATTTATGTTGTTCTCTGTTTTCGGAACTCTGTTTTAGTTAACAGAGTCAGTTAGACGAAACCTCTATATTTTTATTCTGCAGCCCAATCCCCTACGAAATTTGTGGGTGATTACCATTTTTACCCTCCTTCTCGTACTGATTCTTTACAACTCATTTACAGCTTATTTAACGAATAAAACATCCGAAAAATTTTGCATGAAATATGTGACGCAGATAACTAAAACACTGTTTTATTCTTATTGAATCGGCATTCCATTGATCGCATGATAATCACATAAACAGCAGCGTTACGGGCCGCCGGGTGAATAAATTCCCGGCTACTAGTGGAAATGGATAGCGAACGCTCTGCCACCAGAACCAACTAACCAATTGAAATAAATAAATATTATTTTTCATTTTTCCTCGTTCATTACACATGACGAGAAGTGAGGGTTCATTATGAAAATCAAGGCCACTATAGAACGTATTCCCGGCGGGATGATGCTAATACCGCTGCTGTTAGGCGCAATCCTTAATACTCTGGCACCGGATACCGGCGCCTATTTCGGTTCATTTACAAAAGGAATGATTACCGGCACTGTGCCTATTCTGGCGGTGTGGTTTTTCTGTATTGGAGCATCTATTGATTTGCGCGCTACCGGTACGGTATTGCGCAAATCTGGCACACTGGTATTAACCAAAATCGCAGTTGCATGGCTGGTGGCAATGACTGCCGCAACCTTTATTCCTGATACTGGCATTCAGACGGGCTTCTTCGCTGGACTCTCAGTGCTGGCAATTGTATCTGCGATGGATATGACCAACGGCGGCCTGTATGCCAGTCTGATGAATCAGTACGGCAGTAAGGAAGAGTCCGGGGCGTTTGTTCTGATGTCGCTGGAATCCGGCCCGCTGATGACGATGGTGATTCTGGGCTCTGCCGGTCTGGCCTCTTTCGAACCGCATCACTTTGTGGGCGCAGTGCTGCCGTTCCTGATCGGTTTTGCTCTTGGTAACCTGGATCACGATCTGCGGGCATTCTTCAGCAAGGCAACACCAGTGCTGATCCCGTTCTTTGGCTTCGCGCTGGGTAATACCATCAATCTGAGCGTGATTATGGATACTGGACTGCTGGGTATCTTCCTCGGCGTAGCAGTAATTATCATCACCGGTATCCCTTTGATTATTGCCGACCGCGTCATTGGTGGCGGCAACGGTACAGCAGGGGTGGCAGCCTCTTCTGCCGCAGGTGCGGCGGTCGCGAACCCGGTGATTATCGCGCAGATTAACCCGGCGTTTGAACCAGTAGCGGCATCCGCCACCGCACTGGTAGCGGCAAGCGTGATTATCACCGCAATTCTGGTTCCGATTATCACTGCACTCTATGCAAAACGCTTCGGTAATCTACCAACAGCAGCAGAACAAGCAGAAGCGACTACAGAGTCGTTGAATCACTGACCGTAATCAGATGACGCTACGCTCCCGGTCAGGTGAGCGTAGCGCTTCCAGCCACCTAATTTTGCTCTTCAAACACTTCATCCACCATCGCCGTGGCTAAACGCATAGCGGAGCAGAGCCTTGGCATTCCCAGCGCAACGGTTTGCCAGCTTTGTGTGACAGACCAGCAAATCGGGTGACGATCGGTATCACACCAATCACCCAGCCAACCAAGCAAGTCTTTGTTGTCCATTAGATCTGGCGTTGAGGGCGTTGCCAGCCATTGATGATAAAAGTGACGCGTGGCAGGAGAGGCATTGATTCCCTGGGCGAGAAAATCGGCGGCCATTAAACGCAGATTATCTTTCAACATGGTTGCCACGTCGTTATTAGCCAGACGGCAAGCATCACCAAACGCCCCCCAACGCAGCTCCTCCAGCGCGATATAGCAACGACCCGCCAGTGACCAACCGTTATAGTTACCCGCTCGCCAGTGGGCAAAGACCTGGTCGCTATGATTCCCTGCCTGTACCGTGAGCCCGCGCTGTGTAAGCGCCTTTTCTTTCCATACGGCACGCTGACTAAAGTACTCAACCAGCTCATCGTATTGCTGTTGCATTCCGGGAGTAATGCTGGAAGCACGGCGCTCTGTCTGCTGCTGCACCGTCAACTTCAGCGTGATGCGCGTTAGCGCCAGATGACCGGGATCCAGCATACTGGCGAGTTTCTCCGCCAGACCTAAACGCAGTGTCTCGTTTTCATTGAACACGCCGGACATTGCCCACGAACGCAATTGCGTTTGTGCGATGATCTCCTGGGCCAGCCGCTCGCGAAATAACTGCTGTTGGGGCGCAATCTGGGCCTGGCGCGAGGCATCAATACCTTGCACCAAATCCACGATAAATTTCGGGTGAATAGATTCCAGTACTCGCCCTGGCCCGTCCAGAAGTCGATTTTTCATGGTTGCTCTGCTGCGAAAAGAGTTTGTATATCATCGCGTAACAGACGTGCATCCTCATGGATCCAGTTGGCTGTCCTGATGCACTGTTGCAGATGTTGCCGCAACGTGGATACTGACGATTCGTTTTGTTGGCGTATCGCCAGGCTGTCACGCAAACTTTCCTGTAGCCCCGCAAGGCTTAACGAAAACTCGGCGAAAAAGGTCGCCATCCCCGCCGTTACTGAGACATCGACCTGCGCTGCTAAAGCTTTACGAATTTGCGCACAGAAATGTGCAATATGTTCGATCAATTTCTTATGCAATGAAGAAATATCAATAACATAACGAGTGCGGGTAGCCACATAGTCATCCCAGCCCCAGTTAGGGTTATTCAGCCAGCGGGAAACTGTATCTCGCACGCTGCCTGGCCGTGGCCCTTGTCCGGCAGGGGTATCTTCCAGGGCGATGGCATTGTTAAAAAGCACCCGCGTATCGAAGTTGAGCATACTGGGCGTGAATGCCGGGAAACTAATGCGTGCGCGGAAACCGGCGTGGCTGAGATCCGCTTTAACCCGCGTCTCGATCGGCCGCATGGCATCATTCAATGAACGCGCCAGGGTGTTTTCCAGCTCATCAAAACGATGCACCAGTTCACGGCTGATCCGCTCCTGCGCCGCCAGCAAAATGGTTTCACATGCCGAGCGAATTTTACTTAATGCTATTTGTGCCTGCCCCTCATCTTCAAGAATCAGTTGACCGGGGCTGAAACTTTCGTCAAAGCGCAAATCGGCATGGCTTTCATTGACCAGTTCCATCAGATTGCCATCGTGGAACCAGCCATCTATGGCTTCAACAATTTCAAACTGCTGGCCATTTATAAAGATTTCCGCCGCCGCCAGTGCTTCCTCCACTTCATGCTCAACCTCGTCGCTAACATGTTCCTGGGTGGTGCGCAGCAGCGCCATATCCTCTTCCAGACGTGCGATATTAAGCTCCAGGCTATCATAAGCGACAGTTAACCCCTGATGGCGGAAATCCAGATATTCACGCGCACCCTGAGTGTAATTTAATAATTTATGCGACGCCGAGCGCAGTGCATAGAGCGACGCATTCGCATGGGCTGCATGTAGCAACTTGCGGATTGGCTGCTCAAACAGTGAATCTTCCCAAAGCAGTTCAGCGGCGTGATTAATATGTTCAATATCTTCCAGATCGGTACTGCGCCAGCGGCGGCCCAATGCGGCTTCAGCAAAATCTTGTACCCAGCGCTGGTCTTTCGCGTCAGGCAGACGGCCATAATGTTTAAGCTCATGACGCGCGCGGTTCGCCAAATATCCCCACATTGAGGAGACCGGGAAAATTTGTGACGGATTAATATGGCCTTTCATTAGCGTACCGGAAATCAGGGCACGGACTTGATCTTCATCATCGCTGTTGCGATCCTTCTGATCGAACTTATTCACCAGCGCATACAGCGGCACCGATCGTCCAACCGCAGAAATAGCCAACCGGACCTCTTCATCGGAAATAGATTTAAGCTGTGTATAATCCATCACCGCCAACACTGCCGAAGCGCGGGCAAGCTGTTCGCTAAGCATTTTTTGCAAATGGGGCTGCCCTGCTTCATTTGGCCCTGGGGTGTCCAGCAGAGTCAGTTGCCCTAATTGACTGTCCAGCCCGGCGAGATGGACAAATTCCACTTCAATAACCGGAATATGCTCGATAGCGGCGTAGGCAGAAAATGGGAAATCCACATCCAGTGCTTTCGATAGCCGCACAAGGTCATTAAGGCTTTTTAAACAGTGGAAGATCGGCTGCGCGCCTAAATAGTGCTTATCGAAAGCATCCCCTTGAGCAATACGCTCCAGCAGCATGGTCATGTCTTTATCGATTTCAACTTTTTGTCCCAGCTTGTCTCTATCATAGTTGACCAACCGCGCCTGGAGATGCTGCGCTAGCGCATCAATTGGCCCGACATGGGAAAAGTGCAGCACGGGTTCTTTCTGACCAGGAGTATGGCGGATAAGCGTAGGCAGTGCCGTCATGGGACGGTTGCGGTTAGGCAAAACCTCGGTGCCCACTATTGCGTTAATAGTGGTCGACTTGCCTGCTTTCATCGTGCCAACAATGGCCAACACCATTTCCAGGCGGTTTATTTTCCGTAATTCATTATGCAGCGTGGCCTGTTGCGTTTCGATACCGCGAGAGCTGAAATGCAAAGGCAAAACATTATTTTCAGTTATACCAATAACGTTCGTCTCATCAAACGTCGCTACCGGCATTTTTTTTAGAGCCTGGAGATTATGCAATGAAAGTTGCAGTAACCTTTCTGCTTCCTGGCTTAATTCGAAGATTGTTTGTGTGTGCATGATAAAAGTCTTTCCTTAACGCAAATTTTCTTGGTTTTATTTAGCCGGAAGTTTTATAAGTGCAGATTCGGCTTTTATAATTACGTGTGGAAAATATCTAAAATTACTTAAGCTACTGATAATAATCAGTAAAATATAATTATTTTTCTCAAAAAAGCCAATGCCAGCGCTCCGGACATTAAAGACCAGAGCGTTTGGAGCTTAGCGCATTTTGGAAACAACCAGGATATATCTTCATTTATTTACCCACCCGAATTGAGAGGTAACATTCCACCATAGATGGTAGGTTCTGCAGGCATGATTGCTTGTTTGCGAATAATACCAGATAACCATCTCACCATATCTGAATTAGTAAATGCTGGCAATTTCCGCCAGAAAATAATTTAAATATCATGCGTAAGTGTTACTCCGCAGCCTTTCGCTTATAAGAATTACTTAAGGTAATGACAGGTTATGTCACTGACATCAGTTTTATATTTTATTTAAAAGTTTAATAACACCGAAAACTATGCGGTTTTGTTGTATAATTATAGACTTTATGGCTTTGTGCCTTTTTCGTGTCGGATTATGCCCGACTTTGTGTGTACTTTTGAGGATCTCTTCATGTCTCTCCCCCACTGTCCAAAATGTAATTCCGAATATACTTATGAAGATAATGGCATGTACATCTGCCCGGAATGTGCGCATGAGTGGAACGATCTCGAACCCACGCATGACGCCGATGAGTTAGTTGTTAAAGATGCCAATGGCAATCTACTGGCCGATGGCGATAGCGTCACTGTTATTAAGGATTTGAAAGTCAAAGGTAGTTCTTCAATGCTGAAGATTGGCACCAAAGTGAAGAATATTCGCCTGGTCGAAGGCGATCATAATATCGACTGTAAAATCGACGGTTTTGGTCCCATGAAATTGAAATCAGAATTCGTGAAAAAGAACTAATGCTTCGGCGGGAGATGCTCATTTCCCGCCTTCTTTAACCCTTTAATTTTCTTGCATTCATCTGCCTGTCACCAAATCTTCATCGATAAGTAATTATTACTTAACCTAAATAAAATAATAATTCGCCAGCATCAACGACATAGGGAGGTGTCATTATGCGAACGAAGATCTTGTTGCACCAATGCTGCCCTCTCTTTCCCGGACTTTCTCTTTTAACTCTCCCCAGGGGCATTGATGACGATGAACTTATCCAGACATCCGACCAGTTTTCCGACACGCTATCAGGAAATTGCCGCAAAGCTGGAACTTGAGTTGCGTACTCACTACCGCTGCGGTGACTGGCTGCCAGCGGAACATCAACTGGCCGCCCGCTTTGAAGTAAATCGCCATACCTTACGCCGCGCCATCGATCAACTGGTGGAGAAGGGCTGGGTGCAGCGACGCCAGGGCCGTGGTGTACTGGTTTTAATGCGTCCATTTGATTACCCGCTGAATGCGCAGGCACGATTTAGCCAAAACCTACTTGATCAGGGCAGCCATCCCACCAGCGAGCGCCTGCTCGCGGTACTGCGTCCGGCGTCCAGCCACATCGCAGAGGCACTGGGAGTCGTGGAGGGTACAAATATTATTCATCTACGCACTCGCCGCCGAGTCAACGGCATCGCCCTGTGCCTGATCGATCACTACTTTGCCGACATGAGCCTGTGGCCGCTCCTACAAACATTTGATAGTGGTTCGCTGCATGATTTTTTGCGCGAGCAGGCCGGAATCAGTCTGAAACGAACACAAACACGTATCAGCGCCCGCAGGGCACAGGCAAAAGAGAGCCGCTGGCTGGAGATCCCCAATATGGCTCCCCTGCTCTGTGTACGCACCCTTAACCATCGTCAGGGCGACATCAATGCCACGGAGTATTCCGTCAGCCTGACCCGCGCCGACATGATCGAATTTACCATGGAGCACTAACCTAATGCATTTCGATACCCCAACCCGCCAGCGGTGGATGGCGGCACTGGCACATGCCACGCCGGTATTGCTACAAGAAAAAATGCATTTTCTTGAGCTACAACCGGAGTATGAGCTGGTGCGCCCCCCTCAAATCGGCCTGGTACAAATTCAGGCACGTATGGGCGGCACTGGCGATCGTTTCTTTCCCGGCGACGCCACGATCACCCGTGCAACGGTACGGCTTGCCAGCGGCACGGCGGGTTTTAGTTGGGTGATTGGTCGCAATATGGCCCACGCTGAGCGCTGCGCCGTGTGCGATGCGTTATTACAAGAACCAGCCTGGTTTACGTTGCTTATGGATTCTCTTATTGCCCCGTTGGAAGCAGATCGCGCCACACGTCTTGAGACGCGCCGGGCCGAAATTAACGCCAGCCGGGTCGACTTTTTCACTCTGGTGCGCGGAGAAGACGCATGACCCTACAACCCGCTTTTACCTCAGCGGTTCACGATGCCCAACATACCTTTCGTCGTCTGTTAAAAGCCATGAGCGAACCTGGCGTTATCGTTTCATTACCGCAGCTAAAATATGGCTGGCCCCCACTCAATCCGGCATCTACCAGCGTCTTGCTCACCTTAAGCGATCACGATACGCCTATCTGGCTCTCTGGCTCGTTGAGTAATGATCTGGTGCGTAAAAACTTACGTTTTCATACCGGTGCGCCGCTGATAGAACAACCGCAGCAATCGCTATTTGCCGTGGCGGACCATACGCTATGTGCCGAGCAGCTTAGCGTCCTGCCCGGAGGAACAGCGGTCAGCCCGGAAACTGGCGTCACGCTGATTTTACAACTACAGGGGTTAAGTGGTGGACGTATGTTGCGCCTGACTGGCCCGGGTATCCTCGAAGAGCGAATGATTGCTCCGCAACTGCCCGAGTGCATTACCGATGAATTTACCGACCGCCCGCACTCTTTTCCGACCGGTATTGATGTGATTCTTACCTGTGGAGAACGCGCGCTGGCAATACCCAGAACAACCCATGTGGAGGTGTGCTGATGTATGTTGCTGTCAAGGGAGGCGAGAAGGCGATTGCTGCTGCTCATGCGCTGCAAGAACATAAACGCCGGGGTGATCAAACTCTGCCGGAGTTAAATGTCGGGCAAATTGCCGACCAGATGTATCTGGCAGTCGATCGCGTGATGACAGAAGGCGGCATCGTTGACCGGGAACTGGCGGCGCTGGCGCTCAAACAAGCCAGCGGTGATAATATCGAGGCTATTTTTCTACTGCGAGCGTATCGCACAACGCTCTCCAGACTTGCGGTGAGCGAACCTATTGAAAGTGCCAATATGCGTTTAGAACGACGCATCTCGGCAGTTTATAAGGATATTCCCGGCGGTCAGTTACTTGGCCCCACTTATGACTATACGCATCGCCTGCTCGATTTTTCTCTGCTCGCCGCCAGTGAATGCCCACCGTTGCATACCGCGCAGGAACGGCAGAAAGAAGAGCGTTCCCCCCATGTCTTTAGTCTGCTGGCAAAAGAAGCGCTGGCAAAAACAGAGAGGGACAGCGGCGCCGTACCGGATGATATCACCAGTCAGCCGCCAGTCTATCCCTGCTCACGCGCTTCACGCCTGCAACAGTTAGTGCGCGGTGATGAAGGTTATATGCTGGCAATGGCCTACTCGACCCAGCGCGGTTACGGCAGTAATCACCCTTTTGCCGGTGAGATCCGCAGCGGTTATGTTGATATCCATATCACTCCTGAAGAGCTGGGTTTCCCGGTGAATATCGGCGAACTGCTGGTGACGGAATGTGAAATGGTCAATGGCTTTATCGCACCGCCAGAAGATGCACCACACTTCACGCGTGGCTATGGCCTGGTATTTGGCATGAGTGAGCGCAAAGCGATGGCGATGGCGCTGGTCGATCGCGCGCTACAAACTGCCGACTATGGCGAACCCGTAGATGGCCCGGCACAGGACGAGGAGTTTGTGTTGGCTCATGCCGATAATGTCGAAGCCGCAGGCTTTGTCTCACATCTTAAACTGCCTCACTATGTCGATTTTCAGGCTGAGCTGGATCTGCTCAGAACGATGCACAAGGAGAAGCATCATGGAAAATACCCTGACCGGTTATAACTTTGCTTTTCTCGATGAGCAAACCAAGCGCATGATCCGCCGGGCGTTGCTCAAAGCAGTTGCCATTCCAGGTTATCAGGTACCGTTTGGCGGGCGTGAAATGCCGATGCCGTACGGTTGGGGTACTGGAGGTATCCAGGTTACGGCCAGCGTGATTGGTGAAGAAGATGTACTGAAAGTCATTGACCAGGGCGCAGACGACACTACCAACGCCGTCTCTATCCGCCAGTTTTTTACCCGCGTTACAGGTGTTCGAACAACAGAACGTACCGACAAAGCCACGCTGATTCAGACCCGCCATCGCATCCCGGAAACACCCCTTCGCGAAGACCAAATCCTTATTTACCAGGTCCCCATACCTGAGCCGCTGCGCTTTATTGAGCCACGAGAAACCGAGACCCGGACCATGCACGCCCTGGAGGAGTATGGGGTAATGCAGGTGAAGCTGTATGAGGATATTGCTCGTTTTGGCAACTTCACCACCCGTTATGCCTGGCCAGTTAAAGTCAATGACCGTTATGTTATGGACCCATCGCCAATCCCGGCGTTCGATAACCCCAAAATGCATATGACACCCGCCCTGCAATTATTCGGGGCCGGGCGGGAAAAACGTATCTATGCCGTGCCACCCTGGACGCGTGTCACCAGTCTTGATTTTGATGATTACCCCTTTGCTCCACAAAAATGGGATAGGCCCTGCGCAATTTGCGGTTCCACACATAGCTATCTCGATGAGGTGGTACTCGACGATACCGGTAAGCGGATGTTCGTTTGCTCTGACACCGATTATTGCCGCCAACAGAGCGAGGCATTGCGCAAATGACCCACCCACTGCTTTCGGTAACTCAGCTCACTCACCTGTATGCGCCCGGCAAGGGTTTTAGTGGAGTGACATTCGATCTCTGGCCTGGGGAGGTGTTGGGCATTGTCGGTGAATCAGGCTCAGGAAAAACCACTCTGCTTAACGCCATTTCAGCGCGCCTGCGACCACAACAGGGCGAAATTCACTATCAGAACCGCAATCTGTACGACATGAGCGAGGCAGAACGTCGTCGCCTGTTGCGTACGGAATGGGGGGTGGTACATCAACATCCCCTTGAGGGTTTGCGCCGCCATGTCTCAGCGGGAGGCAACATTGGCGAAAGATTAATGGCCACCGGCGCACGTCACTACGGGACCATCCGTGCCAGCGCCGAACAGTGGCTGGAAGATGTGGAGATCCCCTGCTCACGAATTGATGATCTACCCACCACCTTTTCCGGTGGTATGCAACAGCGTCTGCAAATCGCCCGCAACCTGGTGACCCGACCAAAATTGGTCTTTATGGATGAGCCAACCGGCGGACTGGATGTCTCGGTACAGGCACGGCTGCTGGACCTGCTGCGTGGCCTGGTGGTGGAGATGAACCTCGCGGTGGTAATGGTTACCCATGATTTGGGTGTCGCGCGCCTGCTGGCAAATCGTTTGCTAGTGATGAAGCAAGGAGAGGTGGTGGAAAGTGGGTTAACCGATCGCGTACTGGACGATCCGCACCACCCTTACACTCAATTGCTGGTCTCTTCAGTACTGCAAAATTAAGGAGCGTTAGATGGAAGTTTTGCGCGTGGAAAACATCAGCAAGACCTTTGTTCTGCATCAGCAAAACGGTGTGCATCTGCCAGTGCTTCACGAGACATCGCTTACCGTCGATACCAGTGAATGCGTCGCCCTGCACGGGCACTCCGGCAGTGGAAAATCAACTCTGCTGCGTTCACTGTATGCGAACTATCTTCCCGATGCCGGACATATTCATGTGAAACATGGCGATGAGTGGGTGGATTTAGTGCAAGCGCCGCCGCGTAAAGTGCTGGAGGTACGCCGTCATACCATTGGCTGGGTAAGCCAGTTTCTTCGTGTGATCCCTCGCGTCAATGCTCTGGAAGTGGTAATGCAGCCGCTGATCGCCCTTGGTGAAAGTCGTGAACGCTGTGTGCAAAAAGCCAGTCATTTGTTAGCGCATCTGAATGTGCCCGAACGGTTATGGCACCTTGCTCCGGCCACATTCTCGGGTGGTGAGCAACAACGCGTTAATATTGCTCGCGGTTTTATTGTCGATTACCCGATCTTGCTGCTTGATGAACCCACCGCCTCACTGGATGCGAAAAACAGCGCAGCCGTTGTTGCCCTGATTGCTCAGGCCAAAGCGCGCGGTGCAGCAATCGTCGGTATATTTCATGACGAGGAGGTACGTGAACAGGTCGCGGATCGCCTCTATCCAATGGGGATCGCCGCATGATCATCAATAATGTGCTGCTGATCCTTAAAGATGAGGTTGTAAACGGCTCGCTGGAAATTCTTGATGGTCAAATCCACGATTTTGCCGAGAGCCAAAGTAGCCATCCCGGTGCGCACGATGGTGAGGGCGGCTGGCTTTTACCCGGATTGATTGAACTACATACCGACAATCTGGATAAATTCTTCACCCCACGGCCAAAAGTAAGCTGGCCTGCACACTCGGCGATGAGCAGCCATGATGCATTGATGGTTGCCAGCGGTATTACCACCGTACTGGACGCCGTGGCGATTGGCGATGTTCGTGATGGCGGCGACCGGCTGGAAAATCTGGAGAAAATGGTCAATGCCGTCGAGGAGACACAGCGTCGTGGTCTGAATCGCGCCGAACATCGCCTGCATCTACGCTGTGAGCTACCCCACTACACTACGCTGCCGCTATTTGAAGAGTTGGTCAATCGGCCGTCGGTCTCGCTGGTATCGGTAATGGATCACTCCCCAGGCCAACGGCAGTACGCCAGTTATGAAAAATATCGCGAGTATTATCAGGGCAAATATCACCTCAGCAATGAGCAGATGGATTCATTTGAGCAAGAGCAACTGACGCTGGCGGCAACGTGGTCACAGCCGAATCGTCAGGCTATTACCGCCATCTGCCGGTCGCGTAATTTACCCCTTGCCAGCCATGATGACGCCACGCGCGAACATGTGCAGGAGTCTCACCAGTTAGGCATAGCGGTGGCTGAATTCCCCACCACCCTTGAAGCGGCTGCCGCTTCCCGCGAGTTCGGCTTAAATGTACTGATGGGCGCGCCAAATATCGTGCGTGGCGGCTCTCACTCCGGCAACGTAGCGGCTCATACCCTGGCAGAGCTTGGTCTGCTGGATATTCTCTCATCGGATTATTACCCCTCCAGCTTGCTGGATGCTGCATTTCGCGTGGCCACGTCACCAGAGAATTCCTTTACCTTGCCGCAGGCTATTCGCCTGGTAACCACCAACCCTGCGCGAGCGCTAAATCTCAGCGATCGCGGGGTGATAGATGAAGGGAAACGGGCCGATCTGGTACTGGTACACAACAAGGGGGACCATGTACATATCGACCATGTCTGGCGACAAGGGACAAGGGTTTTTTGATGAGTAAATTAATCTGGTTAATGGGGCCATCCGGCGCGGGTAAAGATTCGCTGCTGGTGGCGCTGCGCAAACAGGTTGCTTCACAGTTGCTGGTCGCACACCGCTATATTACGCGCCCGGCTAACGCCGGTTGTGAAAATTATATTGCGCTCAGTGAAGAGGAGTTTTTCACCCGCGATGAGCAGCAGCTTTTTACTTTAAGCTGGTATGCCAACGGCTATTACTACGGTATTGGCGTTGAAATCAATATCTGGCTAGATGCAGGTTTTCATGTTGTGGTTAATGGTTCACGTGGGCATCTGCCGCAGGCTCTGGCGAAATATGGCAACTTACTCCTGCCGGTCCATCTTCAGGTATCACCTGGAATTTTGCGCCAGCGGCTGGAGCAACGAGGACGGGAAAACGCGGCGGAAATCGCCGCGCGGCTTGCACGTGCGGCGCGCTTTAACCCCGTCGGGTGCGCAACACTCAATAACGATGGCAATCTGCTACAGTCAGTCGAAGGATTAATCCAGTTGATACACGCGCAACAAGGGAAAAGTGCGTAATGACACCGGCGCAATAGCAACGCGCCGTTTGCGTTCATCATACCTTGTGAGAGAAAGCATGAGCTTAACAGTTACCCTCACTGGCACCGGCAATGCGCAGCTCGTCCCGGTATTTGGCTGCCATTGTACCGCCTGCCATCGCGCGCGCCGGCACCCGCACTATCGACGTAAACCCTGTAGTGCGACAGTAAAGTTTAATGAGGCGGTCACGCTGCTGGATGCCGGTATCCCCGACTTAATGGACCATTTCCCCGCAGGTCAGTTTCAGCAATTTTTGCTGACCCACTACCATATGGATCATGTACAGGGATTATTTCCGTTGCGCTGGGGGGTGGGCGAGAAAATCCCGGTCTATGGCCCACCGGACGAGCTGGGCTGTGACGATCTCTTCAAGCACCCCGGTTTGCTGGATTTCAGCCATACTGTCGCCCCCTTTGTCGTGTTCGATCTGCAAGGTTTGCAAGTCACCCCATTACCGCTGAATCACTCGAAACTTACCTTTGGCTATCTACTTGAGACTGCTCACAGTCGAATGGCATGGCTTTCTGATACGGCGGGATTACCGGATAAGACACTCAAATTTTTACTTAATAATCGCCCTGAGGTTATGGTCATAGATTGTAGCTTTGAGCCACGTAAAGAGATTCCGAAAAACCATAATGATCTGAACGCCGTTATCACCCTTAATGAAGTGATTGGCAGCCCGAAAGTGATCCTAACTCATATCAGTCATCTTCTAGATCAATGGATGATGAAAAACCCGCTGCCTCAAGGAGTTGAAGCGGGTTATGATGGCATGCGGATTGTGCTGGATTAGCCTGCACAATATGGATATATTCTTTCCGTGAATGTTTGGGGTGAACAGACGCAGCCAACAAAGCGGTAACTTGCAGGATAAGCGTAAATATTCGCTCCGAGAGTTGTTGCGTATCACGCAACTGGGCCTTGTATACCCGCGTGTGACAAAAAATAATTAGTATCACGCGGCACTAAAGAGTATCAATTTGCCATGAATGTGCTGTTTATTTGTAGCCGAAACCAGTGGCGAAGCCCAACGGCAGAGCATGTGTTTCGTCGCTATCCAGGGATGAATGCCCGCTCCGCCGGCACTCAACGCCATGCAAGAAAAACGGTTTCACCCGCTATTCTTTCGTGGGCAGACGTCATTTGTGTGATGGAAGAAAAGCATAAGCTTTCAATTCTGGCCGACTTTAGCCGTCTTGTGCAGCATAAGCCTTTATATGTGCTTGATATTCCTGACCAATACCATTTTATGGACCCGCATCTGGTAGCGCTGCTGGAAGATATTGTTCCAGAACGCCTCGGCCTGCGCGCACCTGCGTAGCGCTGTTAGCGATAATAGCTGTCTTCCAGTCTGCGTCGTTCATCCTCAAGCTGGCGTCGCTCCTCATCGAGTTGGCGCTGGCGCTCATCAAGCTGGCGGCGTCGTTCGTCAAGTTTCCTACGCCCTTCATCATACTGCCTGCGCTGTTCATCACTGCGTCGGCTCTCATTTTCATCATCATAGCTACGGTCATCTTCACTGCTATTATCCGACTCATAGGCATCGCCAATAGCGCGCTGAATATTACCAAGAGCATCGTCAATAATATCGGCATGGGCCATCTGACCGCTCATGATGAGGGTGCCAAACAGTAATGTGAGGGCATAACGTTTCATACAACTTATCTCAAAATGGCGCTGGCGTTACGTTAAGTCAGCAGCTAAAGAGCGAACAGCGGAGGAATCTCAAATTCTTAAGCAAAGCGGCGCGGCGGAACATTTTGACAATTCCCTGTATTTCGTCAGTATTTTGACCAAAAATCGGGCGTAATATCCGTTAATAACCCCAATAACGCTATGGCAAATAAGAGGCATAATGGGGAGTAACAATATTAACTGGAGCAAAAGTGATGAAAAAAGTCGTCACGGTATGCCCGTACTGCGCTTCGGGTTGCAAGATCAACCTGGTGGTCGATAACGGTAAAATCGTTCGGGCAGAAGCCGCGCAGGGGAAAACCAACCAGGGCACTCTTTGCCTGAAAGGGTATTACGGCTGGGATTTTATTAACGATCCGCAAATTCTTACCCCGCGACTGAAAACACCGATGATTCGTCGTCAGCGCGGTGGCAAGCTGGAGGCCGTCTCCTGGGGTGAAGCGCTGGATTATGTCGCCCGCCAACTGAGCACCATCAAAGAGAAATATGGTCCGGATGCGATCCAGACTACCGGCTCATCGCGTGGTACCGGGAATGAAACCAACTACATAATGCAAAAATTCGCGCGCGCCGTTATTGGAACAAATAACGTCGATTGCTGCGCTCGTGTCTGACACGGCCCTTCGGTTGCAGGTCTGCACCAGTCGGTCGGAAATGGCGCAATGAGTAATGCTATCAATGAAATCGATAACACTGATTTAGTGTTTATCTTTGGTTACAACCCGGCGGATTCTCACCCTATCGTTGCGAATCATATTATTCGGGCGAAACAGAACGGGGCGAAAATTATTGTCTGCGATCCGCGCAGAATTGAAACCGCGCGCATTGCTGATATGCATGTCGCCTTAAAAAATGGCTCTAATATCGCCCTGCTTAATGCCATGGGGCAGGTGATTATTGCAGAAAACCTCTACGATCGGGCATTTGTGGCCAGTCGTACAGAAGGGTTTGAAGAGTATAAAAAAATTGTTGCCGGTTATACGCCGGAATCGGTGGCAGCGGTCACCGGAGTGGATGCGCAGACGATTCGCCAGGCCGCGCGGATGTATGCTGGCGCAAAAACCGCCTGCATTCTGTGGGGCATGGGAGTAACCCAGTTTTATCAGGGTGTAGAAACTGTGCGCGCACTGACCAGTCTTGCCATGCTTACCGGTAATCTGGGCAAACCGCATGTGGGTGTGAACCCAGTACGCGGACAGAACAATGTGCAGGGGGCCTGCGATATGGGCGCTCTGCCGGACACTTTCCCTGGTTATCAGTATGTGAAAGAGGACGCGCATCGCGAAAAATTTGCCAAAGCCTGGGGAGTGGCAAGCCTGCCTGCGCATACTGGCTATCGTATTAGCGAGCTGCCACATCGGGCAGCGCATGGTGAAGTCCGTGCAGCCTATATCATGGGCGAAGATCCCCTGCAGACCGACGCAGAGTTATCGGCGGTACGTAAGGCGTTTGACGATCTTGAGCTGGTGATTGTACAGGACATCTTTATGACCAAAACCGCAGCCGCGGCGGATGTTATTCTTCCATCCACCTCGTGGGGTGAGCATGAAGGTGTTTATACCGCAGCAGATCGCGGTTTTCAGCGCTTCTTCAAAGCGGTAGAGCCAAAGTGGGATTTGAAAACAGACTGGCAAATAATCTGTGAGATCGCCACCCGGATGGGCTACCCGATGCACTATCACAACACGCAGGAGATCTGGGATGAGTTACGTCATTTATGCCCGGACTTCTATGGCGCGACCTACGAGAAAATGGGTGAGCTGGGTTATATCCAGTGGCCGTGCCGTGATGTCTCAGCTAGCGATCAGGGCACCTCGTATCTGTTTAAAGAGAAGTTCGATACGCCAAATGGGCTGGCAAAGTTCTTTACCTGCGACTGGGTCGCGCCAAAGGATAAACTCACCGAGGAGTATCCGATGGTGCTCTCCACCGTACGTGAGGTGGGCCACTACTCCTGCCGTTCAATGACGGGCAACTGTGCGGCGCTCTCAGCACTGGCGGATGAGCCTGGTTATGCGCAAATCAATACTGCTGACGCCGCACGCCTGGGCATCGAAGATGAAGCGCTGGTGTGGGTGCATTCACGCAAAGGAAAAATCATCACCCGCGCACAGGTTAGCGATCGGCCTAACAAAGGGGCAGTCTATATGACCTATCAGTGGTGGATTGGTGCCTGCAACGAACTGGTCACGGAGAACTTAAGCCCTATAACAAAGACCCCGGAATATAAATATTGTGCCGTGCGCATAGAACCGATCGCCGACCAGCTGGCCGCCGAGCAATATGTGATTGAGGAGTACAACAAATTGAAATCCCACCTGCGCGAAAGTGCAATCGGCTGATACCAGCACGCTCCCCCGCAAAGTGCGGGGAGCGTGCAAAACATGAAAGATTTCTCATTTACAGCCATTACATGAATGGCCTGAACACAGATATATAAAGCAAAAAAACATTAAAAAAAATTAAAAATATATCTAACTACCCTTTAAACCTCATCAAAATTAATTATAAAAAATACCAATCCACTCTCAACATAGAACATTTTACATAAATAAAATTTTCATTATTTTATAACTTTTTCCGACACATACATTAGACAGTATCTGACAAGTCAAAAAATTAAGCCCGAACACGTCAATAATGCCCTTTATACTTGTTGTGAAATAACTTCAATGCTATCGTGCCGAGAAATTCCTGAACGTACTGGATATAAATGAATGTATTTTTCAGCACTACACCGAATGTCGATTATTTTATTAATCCTCGGTATAAGCTTTAATGCCTTAGCGACACCTTCAATCGGTATAGGAAGTATGTATGACTTCCTTGCGCCTGATAAACAGGCGATGACAAAGCGTATTTATAATACAGGGACTTCCACTGCTTTCGTCCGGGTAGAGCTGCTTGAAATATTCCCGGATAAAAAAGGTAAAGAAGTTGAGTCTCCGGTTGTGGAAACGGATGGCCGCGAGTTAATAAAAGATCGTCTGATCGTAACGCCGTTGCGGATGATTATTGCACCTTCAGGGTTCCAGACTGTCAGATTTATATGGCCAGGAGACCGCAAGGTCGAAAAGTACTATCGTGTAAGATTCACGCCTGTTATGCCCGAAGTGGATGATAGCTTTGGTTTAAACAGCCATGAGGTCGAAGCTTATCGTAAAAAAACACTGAACGCAGGGCTCAACATTTTAGCCGGTTACGGTACCCTGGTAATGGTTCAGCCAGAACACGCTGTTTTTAACACCAAAATACAACCTACAGCCTCTGGTCCAATTAGCGTAAAAAATAATGGTAATACGACAATAGCGCTTGAAAATATACGTTGTTGTAAAAAGGTAGATACGGATTGTAGCGGCGCTTCCCGACAATTTGTGTTACCAGGACGAACAAAGAAAATTGAGACACAAAAGGGGTTAAAGACGCTCTTTACTCTTATTGAAGGATATAACAAGAAGGAATTTGACTTTTGAGTTAATTGGTTACAAGCCAGCTGGAAAACTATCCAGTATGAATCCATTAAGAAATAACGCTTTTTAACCGAGCTTATCCTTAGCAATAAGGAAAGGAAACAGAACTATTCTGTTTTTTTAATCGTTATGAAAATAGCAATCCATAACATGGAACTCACTAAGTATTAATTTGGTAATTAAAGATGTTAGATAATAAATTTGTTAAAAAATATCTGACAGCCAGCGTGCTGTCGGTAGCTGTATTTGGCAGCTCAATGGCTTTTGCTGCTAACCAGCAGAGCTATTCTATCGATTTGAAGGCAGAAATTCCTTCAGATTCATTTCAGGTTGTACCGGTAGATAGCGGCTGGATCAATCAAGTTCAGGATATGGAATATGATCTGAATACATCCCAGCTGAAACCTTTTGAAAAACAATTCCAATATAAGAATACCTCCGGTGGTATTCAGGCCACATTGACCAATACCGATGCGAATGGTGATGCCATTCTATCTAATGGTTCTGATGTTATTCCGCTGAAAGTGGAATTTAATAATGTTGAATTAAGCAATACCGCACAAAACGTGGTGGACTCCACCGCTGCTGCTGCAGGTGGCCGCACCATGCTGCGTATCAGTCAGTCAGATAATAAACCATTGACCGTTAACGGTTCTTTTACTGGCCAGGTTGCAATAGTTTTTGAAGAGGCTGTAACGCCGTAGTTAAAAGTCATCATTAATTATATATTAAGAGGACACCGCCACACGCTGTGGCGGTATTTTTATGAAAATACCTTTATTATTTCTTACGCTGACTCCTTTTATTGTTTCAGCAGATGATTTGCAACTTGCAACGAATGTAAAGGGATTACCTGAAGATTTTAAACGGTATTTTTATAACTCTGAGATTACTCTACAAATATACCTTAATGATGATTATATTTTTGATGCTAACGTCGCGCTGAAAGAGAACGGCGATGTAACACTGATCAATTATTTCAACGAATCAGAAAAAGTAGATCCCAGCGTTATCACTTTATGGTCCGACGTGTTGCGCAAAGGCGTTACTGTTGGCAAATGCACTGCGCATTGCCCATCTGGATTAATGGCCGTTGAATACCGTCTGGATAGTTCAACCCTCAAGCTTTATACATCGACATATGAAACCAGCCAGTTAACCAGCGACTATATTACCGTGCCGGAAGATACGGCCAGTGGTTTGATTATTTCTAATGACTTATCGACCTCGGTAACGCAGGCTGCAAAAAGTTGGGGGATGAATTCCACGCTAACATCTTCACTGGCGGGTTGGAGCCAGCGGGCCTCATTTCAATCTTCAGGTACACAGGGTGCCTATAACTATAGCAACTCCAGTCTCTATGCTCTTTTTACCCAAAAAGAGATGCAGGGTAGTTTCTTTCGATTAGGTTTTTTTTCCCCAGAAAATGATACTGGCAATGTGCAGACATCCGGGTTTGGTTATGACTCCGTTGTTGGTGTTATGTGGGGAACGTCTGATGCATTACTAATGACTACCGACAGCGTCAGTGCCTGGCCAATATATGTTACCGGGCATAACCAATCTGTTGCAGAAGTCTGGCGTGATGGCCGGCTGATCCATACACAACAACTTCAGCCAGGTGTTCAGGTTCTTGACACTCGCCCTCTACCGGTCGGTATTTATAATATTACGATTAAGATCCTCGAAAACGGGCAGTTGACCGATACTCAGGAAGAGCAGATTTATAAAACGCAGGGTTGGAGTGATCCCAACAAACGCTGGCGTATGAATTTTTGGGGTGGACAACGCCGGGCAATTGAAACGGGTTACTCTCACGCACGTCAGAATAACCCGTACAGTGTTGGGGGAGGAATCGACTTTCTTGCCCACCCGCGCGCAATTCTGGGATTAAGCAGTACAGCATCACAGGGAGAGTATCAATTACGTACTCAAGCTGATCTTACTCTCTCCCAACAGGACAGATTAATTGCCCAATACACCCTGGGTAATAGCAATAATTTGTCACAGCAGCTGGCAGACATTCGCTATTATCACAATTTCCATGCCATTGGTTCTGCCAGCCTCTACTGGAAATCGAGCCTGATGGATAGCGATGGTTACCGTGGTTCAATACGTAATTATGGCGAAACATGGGGAGCCTCTTTCTCTTCAAGGCTCCCTTACTCATCATCGTTGATTCTGAATACGCAATATAGTGATTCAGCTACGCACGGCAGTATCGCCACAGATGTCTCTTTAACAACTCAGGCTCGCCTAATTGGCCGGGATGTCAATTTTCGCTTTACGGCATTCGATCGACCAGGATTTGGAGATGCGAAACGCGATTATGGAATTTCATTTGGTGCCTCCTTTGCGTTGATGCCAGCGGCACAACATTCGCTCTCTTTTGATACAGGAATAGAACAGGATCAAGGCTATTCGAGCCTGAATTATCAGTGGCAGCCGAAAGATAATAGCCATGCCATACGCACCGCGGGCGCAGGGGTCTCGTTTAGCACAGCGGACACGGTAATCAGTGGCAATGGCGCTGTGGACACTCCGTGGGTTAGCGGTGATATGTATGCACAACATAGTACCACCAGCAATACCAACACTGGGGGAGCAAACCTGAGCCAGGTACTGGTGATAGGTGGCGGTAAAATGTCCTCGATTAATGGCAACGAAAGCCGCGGCATGGAATCGGCACTCATTGTTGATGTCGACTCAGATGACAAGAACGCTAAGATTTTAGCCTCTGGAAATATGCACGAAAAACGCCTTCATCCAGGTCGGAACATAATTGAAACCGGGATATGGAAAAAGGACGATATACAATTTAGTACGACTGGCGGTGAAAGTGTGCAGATATTTCCTGAGCGCCAGAGTGTGCAGATGAATCGCGGCAGTGTGCAATATATGAAAATTAAAACAGTAAAAACGTTTACGCTGGTAGGGATGTTGCTAAATGAGCATGGTCATACAATTAAAAACCGTTACGTTAAAAGCGATGTGAGCGGAGGTATGATTAATGCCGACGGTGTTTTAACGCTGGATAATGGGATAAAAAATCGCACACTTACACTCACAACGGGAAATAACCAGCCTGATTTGCAATGCGCACTTCCATCAGATTTGGATGCGAATAAAAAAGTACAGTTTATTAGCGCTATTCAATGCCTGCCTGTGAAAATAAAAGGTGAATAATATGCTATTACTCCTTCGCCTGATAATGGTACTGGCTACTCTGAGCTTACACTCTATTGCTGCAGTAATGGTTTTGCTATGACGATACCACAATGAGTGAGGGTATATAAAGGCACGATGTATCTCACTGTGGGTTCTGGTCGTAATATCGCTTTAGGGGATGTAGAGATGTTTATAAAGTTTCGTTTAGTTGCTGTATTTATTCTATTTTTGATAAGCTCCTGGACCTTCGCGGCCTCGATAGACATAACAGCGAAATATATACCTTCGCAAAGCAAAAATAGTTTCACCATTACTACGCCACAGAGTGGGTACTGTCTGATATGGCCGAACCAGTGTCCGGCCGGTGTTGTCAGCGTGGCCTTACCGATAACGACCACCTTAAAACGCCCTATTACAGCTAATGATGTTCCCCGCAACAATCCCTATTTCGGTTTAACCAACCGAGAAAGAAGCTTCGTGGTAACCAATCAAAGCACAGGCGAGAAAGCGACAATAACATTCAGAGCAAATGCATTTAGTGCTCGTTATGCTCGTACCGATAACAACCTCAGTTGGCAGGGTGGCAGTTTTGCCTTCGCAGCCCCGCCCTGTACAGACTCAGGCTCCTGGATAGGTTCAGACCAATGGCACCATTTTTTATGGAAGGTCTCTTCCACCCCAGGGCCATGTTACAAAGTCAGCACGGTGAACAGAACAGAGCCTTCACGTTTTTATGACATGAGTATCTCTTTCGATCTTGATACTCCCGACCCTTTAAAAATGGGGGCTGGCGTTTATACCGCTACTGTCCCCTTATCTGTCGGACCTGGAGGGAATATTGATTTTGGCGATATTTATGAGGCCAGTACCAATAGGCTCGATATCAATTTTACCCTTACCATTGACCATGAGCTGCTGGTCACCACGACCCCGGAAAACAGAAGCATTACCCTGCGCCCGTGTGAAAACGGAAAAGTCTGTACAGAAGAGGAAGGGCAAGCTAACTGGGAGCGTATAAATGCTACTGGCAAATACATGCCATTAACTGGACGTAGCTATTTTAATATTTCCAGTACTGGCGATTTTACGGTATGGCGCCAGTGTGGCAAATATCTGGGTGTTGAATGTGGGCTGTTAAGCGACAAAACAGCGCAGGAGATCCCTGTCAACGGCTGGCTGACTCTGCCGGATAATATAGTTAATGCCGATACCGGCTCACGAGTTACGCGTATGGAAATTCGTACCGTTAAAGATGAACAAAGTTTTCGGTATCACACACAAACTACGGGTCAGAATAGGCAGGGTTATATTGATATCAAGGTATTTGAATGGGACATCGAGTATATGTTAAAAACCAGGCCCGATACCTACCGTGGCACGATGACCATTATTTTTGATCCCATACTTTAATGCGTATCAGGCCCGGTAATGTTAATGCTTACCGGGCCTGATAAAATACGGCTTTGTTGAATCACGTAACTTCTTGTACGTTAATTCCCGGCCGTCCGGTCAAATTTACCCAATACATCGCGTTCATAAGCCAACGCTTTCTTGCGGTCAAACTTGTGTTCCCATTTGGCAATAACCAGTACCGCCAGCGCGTTACCGACCACATTCAACGCAGTTCGCGCCATATCCAGGATACGATCAACACCGGCAATAAATGCCAACCCTTCCAGCGGGATCCCCACGCTGCCAAGCGTTGCCAGCAGAACCACAAAAGAGACGCCTGGTACACCGGCAATGCCTTTAGAGGTCACCATCAGCGTCAGCACCAGAATGATCTCCTGGCCAATCGACAGCTCAATACCGTACAACTGTGCGATAAAGATTGCCGCAATGCTCTGGTAAAGCGTAGAACCATCAAGGTTGAAGGAGTAGCCCGTCGGAACCACAAAACTGGTGATGGATGCCGGAGCACCGTAGGCTTCCATCTTTTCAATAATACGCGGCAGCACGCTTTCAGAACTGGCGGTAGAATAGGCCAGAATCAGCTCATCCTTCAGGATGCGAATCAGAATCCAGACGCTTAGCCCGCAAATACGCGCCACGGCACCCAGCACAACCAGGGCAAAGAAAATAATGGCGAAGTAAACCAGAATAACCAGTTTCGCCAGTGGCCACAGAGAAGCAAAACCAAAGTTCGCCACGGTCACTGAAATCAGCGCAAACACCCCCACCGGCGCGTAGCGCATCACCATATGTGTGACTTTGAACATCGTCTCAGAGATGGAACGGAACACCGTTACCAGCGGCTCTCGATGGGTAGCGGGCAATGAAGAAAGCCCCAGACCAAAAAGAACCGAGAAGAAGATGATCGGCAGCATATCGCCCTTCGCCATTGACGCAACGATATTAGTTGGCACCAGTGACAAAATCGTCCCCATCAGGCCATGGGCATGGCTTTGCACTTCTGCCGTCGTACTTTGATATTTCGAAATATCCACCGTCGCCAGTTGCGACATATCGATGCCCGCCCCCGGCTGGAACACATTTGCCAGCATAATACCCAGTACGATGGCAACCGTAGTGATCACTTCGAAATAAATAATGGTTTTCGCACCAATACGACCAAGCTGTTTTGCGTCGCCTACACCCGCAATGCCAACAATTAACGTCGAGATAACGATCGGCACCACAATCATTTTTATCAAATGGATAAAGATATCGCCCGCCGGAGACAGGAAATTCGCAATCAGCCATTCGCGGCTATCGCTTTGATAATGCAAGTAACTACCCAGTAGAATACCCAGCACCAGGGCTAGCAGTATCTGCCAGGCCAGGCTGACTTTCATGTTTTTCATAACTACAGACATCCTCAATGAAGCGCCATCCATACTCGGGAACGGCACATACTGAATGGGTATGATTTGCGTCGCACGGTATTGCGGGGTTTTTTAACGCTTATTATCAGTACCATTTGCAGGGTATAGCGCGCAACCCTTTGCCGGGAGGGGGTTTGACTGAATTTTCATATAAAAACCGTCTTTTATTTTAGTTATTGCAAATAAGTATTTGTTATATAAAACTTTTTACTGCTTTGAAATGCAATATTTGCTTTACAAAATTATTGCCATCACATCGTTTATTTGCGCATTTTTTGTGCAGCTAAATATCGTCTAATGCGTCATTAACAAGAAATTCAACTGTCACGTGCGGTTATGGCGACCAATAATCCAGCAAATTGATAATTGCGACTGTATTGATTTAGCAGCGGTTTTAATGAGACAAAAACAGCTTTTTTTGCCATTACTGCTACGAGGCTCCATCAGTCTGGCCTATTCCATAACCCTTTGTTATGAGCGAGCTTTGTACCTTTTCCTGTTCTCTCCCTGTAAACCATCCGTGTCACAGGTTTGTGTATCCGTGCTACCAATGCGTGATCTATCGCGCAAATAGTAAACAAACCCGGCCAAGCCTCTACAATTAACGTTTATGTGACATATTATTAACATCTTACAAGGAGAGCAATAGCCATGAGCCAAATACATAAACATGATATTCCCGCCAATATTGCGGAACGTTGCCTGATTAATCCGCAGCAGTATGAGGCCAAATATCAGCAATCAGTCAGTGATCCTGACATATTCTGGGGTGAGCAAGGCAAAATCCTCGATTGGATCACCCCCTATACCAAGGTAAAAAATAGCTCCTTCGCCCCCGGCAATATCTCTATTAAATGGTATGAAGATGGCACTCTAAACCTGGCCGCCAATTGTCTCGACCGCCATCTCGCAGAACGTGGCGAGCAGACAGCGATCATTTGGGAAGGGGACGACGCCAGCCAAAGTAAACATATCTCATACCGCGAATTACACCGCGATGTCTGCCGTTTCTCTAATGTCTTAACCGATCTGGGCATTAAGAAAGGCGACGTGGTGGCGATTTATATGCCGATGGTGCCAGAAGCTGCAGTTGCTATGCTTGCCTGCGCGCGAATTGGTGCCGTGCACTCGGTGATTTTTGGCGGCTTCTCGCCGGAAGCGGTAGCCGGGCGCATTATCGATTCCAGCGCACGGTTGGTGATTACCGCCGATGAAGGGCTGCGCGCTGGTCGCGCTATTCCGTTGAAGAAAAATGTCGATGACGCGCTGAAAAACCCCAATGTCACCAGCGTCGAGCATGTGGTGGTGTTGAAACGTACCGGTGGCAAGATCGACTGGAATGACGGGCGCGATCTGTGGTGGAACGAGTTAACGGATAACGCCAGCGATCAACACCAGCCAGTGGAAGTGGGTGCAGAAGATCCCCTGTTTATCCTTTATACCTCCGGCTCAACCGGTAAGCCCAAAGGGGTGCTGCACACCACCGGCGGCTATCTGGTTTATGTCGCATCCACCTTTAAATATGTCTTCGATTATCACCAGGGTGATATTTACTGGTGTACTGCGGATGTCGGTTGGGTAACGGGTCACAGTTATTTGCTGTATGGGCCGCTGGCCTGTGGCGCGACGACCCTGATGTTTGAAGGTGTACCTAACTGGCCAACCCCGGCACGCATGAGCCAGGTCGTGGATAAGCATCAGGTTAATATCCTCTATACCGCGCCAACAGCAATTCGCGCACTAATGGCTGAAGGCGATAAAGCCATTGCTGGCACCGACCGCTCTTCGCTGCGCATTCTCGGTTCTGTCGGCGAGCCGATTAACCCGGAAGCCTGGGAGTGGTACTGGTCAAAAATTGGTAATGGTAAATGTCCGGTAATCGATACCTGGTGGCAAACAGAAACCGGCGGCTTTATGATCACCCCCCTGCCCGGCGCAACGCAGTTGAAAGCGGGCTCCGCTACGCGTCCCTTCTTTGGCGTGCAACCTGCACTGGTAGATAACGAAGGCACACTGCTGGAAGGCGCAACCGAGGGTAATCTGGTGATTACTGACTCCTGGCCTGGACAGGCTCGTACACTCTTTGGCGATCACGAGCGCTTTGAGCAAACCTACTTCTCAACATTCAAAAACTGTTATTTCAGTGGTGACGGCGCGCGTCGTGATGAAGATGGCTACTACTGGATCACCGGCCGCGTGGATGATGTGCTTAACGTTTCAGGTCACCGACTGGGCACAGCCGAAATTGAATCGGCGTTAGTCTCGCACCCTAAAATTGCCGAGGCTGCGGTGGTGGGCATTCCACACAATATCAAAGGCCAGGCAATTTATGCCTATGTCACTCTCAATCATGGTGAAGAGCCTTCTCCTGAACTCTACACCGATGTACGTAACTGGGTGCGTAAAGAGATTGGCCCACTGGCCACACCAGATGTACTGCACTGGACAGACTCTCTGCCGAAAACCCGCTCCGGCAAAATTATGCGCCGTATACTGCGCAAAATCGCCGCTGGTGATACCAGCAACCTCGGCGATACCTCGACGCTGGCTGATCCGGGCGTAGTGGAAAAACTGCTCGAAGAGAAGCAAGCCATTACTATGCCGTCTTAATTTCCTATGCCTCTCTTCATCTTAATGGAGAGAGAATAATAAAACTTTTTCCCAATGGATTTTGTGTAGCAGGAAGGCGCACACGAACTCCCCCGGCAGCATAGATAGCTATGTGGCTGGGGTGGGTGAGTGCAGCCAACATTCCTGCGGCACAAAAGACAAAGGGAAAATACTTCTGGAGATCCTGCGATGAATAACCCTATTTATCAGCAGATAGAAAACAGTGCGCATTTCAGGGAGTTAGTGTCAAAACGGCAACGGTTCGCCTTCATTCTTTCGATCATCATGCTGATTATCTACGTCGGTTTTATTTTACTTATCGCCTTCGCCCCCAACTGGCTTGGCACGCCACTGCACGCAGGAACAACGGTCACGCGCGGCATTCCAATTGGCATTGGCGTGATTGTGATTTCGTTTTTACTGACCGGGGTATATGTCTGGCGGGCAAATGGTGAATTTGATCGCCTTAACAGGGCCGTTATGGATGAGGTAAAAGCATTATGAAAAGAGTATTGACGGCACTTGCTGCCATACTGCCTCTCACGGCTTACGCAGCGGATCCCATTACCGGCGCAGTGGAACGCCAGCCAACCAACTGGCAGGCAATCATTATGTTCCTGATATTCGTAGCGCTGACACTGTACATCACCTATTGGGCTTCTAAACGCGTCCGCTCACGCAGTGATTACTATACTGCGGGGGGAAATATCACCGGTTTTCAGAACGGACTGGCAATTGCCGGTGACTTTATGTCAGCAGCCTCGTTCCTGGGGATCTCCGCACTGGTCTATACCTCTGGTTATGATGGGCTTATCTATTCGTTAGGCTTTCTTGTCGGCTGGCCGATTATTCTGTTTTTGATTGCTGAGCGGCTGCGTAACCTGGGGCGCTTTACCTTCGCCGATGTTGCGTCATATCGCCTGAAACAAGGCCCCATCCGCACCCTTTCCGCCTGCGGCTCACTCGTCGTCGTTGCGCTCTACTTAATTGCACAAATGGTCGGGGCAGGCAAACTTATCGAGCTGCTATTCGGCCTTAACTACCATATCGCCGTGGTACTGGTTGGCGTATTGATGGTGATGTATGTGCTATTCGGCGGTATGCTCGCCACAACATGGGTACAAATCATTAAAGCTGTATTGCTGCTGTTTGGCGCCAGTTTTATGGCCTTTATGGTAATGAAGCATGTCGGCTTCAGCTTTAATAATCTCTTTACCGAAGCAATGGCGGTACACCCGAAAGGCAGCGCCATTATGAGCCCTGGCGGGTTGGTAAAAGATCCGATCTCTGCGCTTTCACTCGGTCTTGGTCTGATGTTCGGTACCGCTGGCTTACCACATATCCTGATGCGCTTTTTCACCGTCAGTGACGCACGTGAAGCGCGCAAAAGTGTGTTCTACGCCACGGGCTTTATGGGGTACTTCTATATCCTGACGTTTATCATCGGCTTTGGCGCCATCATGCTGGTAGGGGCGAATCCGGCGTTTAAAGACGCGGCGGGTACACTCATTGGTGGCAACAATATGGCGGCGGTACATCTGGCCGATGCCGTAGGCGGTAATCTGTTCCTTGGCTTTATTTCCGCCGTCGCCTTCGCCACTATTCTGGCGGTGGTTGCCGGGCTGACGCTGGCTGGCGCCTCTGCGGTTTCTCACGATCTTTATGCCAATGTCATCCGTAAAGGTGCAACCGAGCGCCAGGAGCTGAAGGTATCGAAAATTACCGTGTTGATCCTTGGCGTGGTCGCCATCTTGTTGGGGATACTGTTTGAGAATCAGAATATCGCCTTTATGGTGGGTCTGGCCTTCTCAATTGCCGCCAGCTGTAACTTCCCAATTATTTTGCTCTCAATGTACTGGTCGAAACTGACCACCCGTGGGGCAATGATTGGCGGCTGGCTGGGGCTACTCACAGCAGTAATCTTGATGATTCTCGGCCCGACCATCTGGGTCCAGATTCTTGGACATGCTGCGCCTGTCTTCCCGTATGAGTACCCGGCACTCTTCTCAATTGCCGTCGCGTTTATCGGTATCTGGGTATTCTCAGCAACCGATAACTCTGAAGAGGGTAGCCGCGAACGCGAGCTCTTCCGCGCACAGTTTATTCGTTCCCAAACCGGTATCGGTATCGACCAGGGACGCGCTCATTAATCCCCCTCCCCGGTCTTTTTGGCCGGGGATCACATTTTCCCGCTATCATCATATCCATCTCCCACCAGCGCGCTACATTACCCAAATAAAAATGAAACGTCGTTTTTGATACGTCAATACACTTATTCATTTATGAGGGCACTATGAAAAAATATGCGCTTGTGGGTACCGGAGGACGCTCAGGACTATATATCTCCGCAATCGGGGGGCAATGGAAGGAAACAGCACAAATGGTCGCATTTTGCGACAGTAATCAGACACGCATGAATTACGCAAACCAGTTATTAATAAAAGCAGGTGCAGCCCCGGTTTCAACCTGGCGAGCACAGCAGTTTGAAGCGATGATTACAGAAACTCGCCCGGACATTATTATCGTCACGACCATGGACAGAACTCATGATGATTATATCGTCCGAGCTTTACATGCCGGCTGTGATGTTATTACCGAAAAGCCAATGACCATCGACGAACAGCGCGCGTTGCGTATTCTTGATGCTATTGAAAAAACAGGGAAGACGGTGCGTGTAGCATTTAATTACCGTTATGCTCCGCACCATAGCAAAGTGCGTGAATTGTTGATGAACAATACCATCGGCGAGGTTTATTCAGTACATTTCGAATGGTTGCTTAATACAGAACATGGTGCAGATTATTTTCGCCGCTGGCATCGGGAAAAGCGTAATAGTGGCGGATTGCTGGTACACAAGTCCACCCACCATTTTGACCTGATGAACTTCTGGCTTGGGAGCTACCCCCAGCGTGTTTATGCCGAAGGCAGCCTGCGTTTTTATGGCAAAGAAAATGCAGAAAGGCGTGGCATCACCCAATTTTATCCGCGTACTCATGGTTATGCCGCAGCGCAAGGAGATCCCTTCGCCCTGCATATGGAGGACAATCCGCAATTAAAAGCCCTCTATCTCGACGCGGAACATGAAGATAACTACTGGCGTGATCAGAGCGTATTTAATGACGGTATTACTATTGAAGACACGATGTCGGTACTGGTGAAATATCAGAATCAGTGCCAACTTAGCTACTCGCTGAATACTTACCTGCCATGGGAAGGTTTAAACGTTGTGTTCAACGGCAGTGAGGGGCGTCTGGAGATGAAAATCGTCGAGAAATCCTATGTTAACGCGGGCGGTAAGCGCGAAAATGAAGGTAGCCTCGAATCCTGCGATATCACTATATTCCCGATGTTTTCTGCGCCGTGGAAAGCCGACTTTACTCTCGGCGAGGGTGGGCATGGCGGTGGCGATAATGCCATGCTGGCGGATCTGTTTGGCGAGCCACAATATGACCCGCTACAACGGGCAGCAGACCATCGCGCAGGGGCGATGTCGATCCTTACCGGTATTGCGGGAAATATCTCAATGCAACAGCAACGTCCGGTAAACTTTAGCGAATTTGAACTGGTTTCGCGGCTGAAAAAACAGCCATGACAGAAGCAAAAAAGGGGCGGGAGAACCCGCCCCCCAGGAGGTAGCTATTTACTTTCTACTAACAGCGTCTCCAACAGATCGAGATCGTGCAGTAACTTTTGCAGGGTTTCATTACTGATCTGCCTGGTCGCGCGCAGATGATAAAGCTCCGCACGTTCAGCACGCAGTGCCGCCAGACGGAAACGGCGCTCTAAGTTCTCCTCGAGGAAAGAGTTTTCAGCATTATTACGCCCATCTGCGCGGCGACGCAGATTACCGATTACCCGGGAACTCACCTCTGTAAGCAGTTGGTTATCGATATTCTCTTCGGTATCCGCCGCCAGACGCTCTTCCATCTTCTGAATGGCGACAATTGCCACATCTGCGGTCACTGACCGCGCCAGCCGTTCCTCTTTCTGCTGTTGTGCGTGATCCCGCACTTCAACATGCTGCAACAACTGCGGCAACGCAACCACCCCCACGAACAACGAAAGCAGGATCACACCCGCAGCAAGGAAAACCAGTTCATAACGAGCCGGGAAGACGTTGCCGTCAGGCAGCAGCAGTGGGATTGAGAGCACACCGGCAAGAGTAATCGCCCCGCGAACCCCGGCGAAAGAGGCGATCAGCAATTCACGGGTGCTCCAGGAGCCAAACTCCATCGGTTTTTTTGTTAAAAAACGCTGGCTGAACCTTTTCATTACCCACAGCCAACCAAAACGCACCACTATCAGCGCGCCATAAATCAGCAGGATATCGGTAAATAACATCCAGGTTTCCACGTTGGGATCGGCTTCTGCCGCCACCAGCGAAGACTCCATAATGCCAGGCAGTTGTAGGCCCAACAGTAAAAAAACCATGCCGTTAAAAACGAACTCCAGCATCGCCCAGGTACTGTTAGCACGCAGACGCATCGCCAACGGCGCGGTACGCATTACGCCAGAACGGGTAATGGTCATCCCGGCCGCCACCGCAGCAAGAATGCCGGAAAAACCGATATGCTCAGCGATGAGATAGGAGGCAAACGGCAGCAAAAACAGCAGAACAATTTGGGTTGCAGGTTCGTCACCGCCCCAGCGGCTGAGAAAACGCAGCGAGCGTCCATAGAGCCAACTGACCACAAACCCCGCCAGCAAGCCGCCGATGGCCACTTTCAGAAATTCAAGCGTTGCGCCGCCGACGGTAAAGACCATCGTGCCCATCGCCACTGCGACAGCGAACTTCAGCGCCACCAGGCCGGACGCATCGTTCATTAGCGCTTCGCCCTGTAGAATCCCCATTATCTTTTTAGGGATACGCCCTTCGCCAACAATACCGGACAATGCCACAGCATCGGTAGGAGAGAGCACGGCTGCCAGCGCAAACGCAGGAACCAGCGGAATACCCGGCACCATCCAGTAAATTAAAAAGCCAATACCGACCACAGTGACCAGCACCAGCGCCAACGCCAGACCAAATATTTCTCTGCCATGTTCAAGAAACTCTCTCGTTGGCGTCTTCCAGCCATCGGCAAACAGCAGTGGCGGGATAAACAACACCAGAAATAGCTCCGGGTCGAACTCCACATGCAGACCAAACGTGGGGAAGGCCAACAGCGCGCCGATAGCAATCTGCATCAGCGGCAGGGGGATTTGAAAAGGCAGAACACGTGTAACTACGCCCGAGAGAGAAACGACGAGCGTCATAATGAGTATGGTAAAAAATATTTCCATGCGTTCCCTGTATGCAAAGTGTTGTCATAAAGCTTCACACCTGAAGCAAGAGTACTCAGCTTAACGCAAAGAAAGCAACTTGTGGGCAAAAAAAAGGCGGCAATAAGCCGCCTGATGTGTATTTATTTAACGGTTAAATGGCCCAACCGCCTGCATAAAACGCTACGAGGGCAATTGCGATAATCACAGTACCAATATTCAGCTTACGCCACTCGCCAGATACGATACGACCAATCACCAGAGAGGCAAAACCGATCATGATGCCGGTAACGATATTACAGGTCAGCACGATAAACACGGCAGTAATCAGCCCTGCCATCGCATCAACGAAATCGGTAAAGTCTATTTTCGCTATGTTGCTCAGCATCAGCAGACCGACATACATTAATGCAGGTGCAGTTGCATATGCCGGAACCAGATATGAGAGCGGGGAAAGGAACAGAATCAACAGGAACAACACACCAACGGTGATCGCCGTCAGCCCGGTTTTCCCTCCGGCTGCCGTACCCGCCGCAGATTCGATATAAACCGCCGCCGGAGCCGCTCCCACCAAACCGGAAAAGACACTGCTCAATGAGTCTGTGGTCAGCGCTTTACCGCCATCAATAATCTGCCCGTCTTTATCCAGCAGATTAGCCTGGCCTGCTACAGCGCGAATGGTACCGGTCGCATCAAATACCGCCGTCATCACAAGCGCCAGCACGCTCGGCAGCACCAAAGGATTCAGCGCGCCCATAATATCCAGGCTGCCAATCAACGAATTACCGTTGGCATCACTGAGGGATGGCATAGCGAAAACACCGGAAAAATGCACGTTCGGATCGAAAATAAGACCTACGATGGAAACGCCGATAATAGTCAGCAGAATGCCGCCCGGCACTTTCATTTTTTCCAGGCCGATAATCACTGCAAGACCGATTAGCGACATGATTACCGGGAAGCTGGCGAAGTGACCCAGCGCAACCGGCAGGCCATCCAGCGGGTTCTTAATTACCAGGCCAACGCCATTAGCTGCAATTAATAGCAGGAACAAGCCGATGCCGACGCCAGTACCATGTGCAACGCCCTGCGGCAGATTACGCAAGATCCAGCTACGAATACCGGTAGCAGAGATAATGGTGAATAGAACACCCATCAGGAACACGGCTCCAAGGGCCACCGGAACGCTGATTTGCTGGCCCAACACCAGGCTGAATGCGGTAAAGGCGGTAAGAGAGATCGCGCAACCGATAGCCAGTGGCAGGTTAGCCCATAACCCCATCACAATAGAACCAACCCCTGCAACCAGGCAGGTAGCGACAAATACTGCGGCTGGTGGAAAGCCTGCTTTACCCAACATACCGGGAACAACGATTACCGAGTAGACCATTGCCAGAAAGGTGGTTAAACCAGCCACTATCTCCTGACGAACAGTACTGCCGCGAGCAGAAATTTTAAACAAAGCGTCAAGCGAACCGCCAGTACGCACAGAAGGCGTAGACATAGAAAACATCCCCTGAAAATTTTGAGCGTTAGTTGTACTGCGTGATTGACAGTCCGCTGCCAGTTAAACGTCTTATCCCTGAACTGCGTTGTGGCAAAGGGCCACAAAAAAGCAAACGTTTAACTCCGCGCAAACAACGGGTGTTTAGAAAAAGGCAAACGATTATCTAGCGTTTGGATAACGCATTTCAACTGAACTTTTGCGCTTTTCGGCAAAATTGACGCAAAGAGGCCAGTAAGTGACCGGTTCATGCGCAAACGTTATCGTTACGGCGATATATTCCAACAAACTGTTAGCAATTTATTCACCAGGGAGATCGAAAGGGCCGCCTTGCACTATCGCTCGCTGCCAGGCTGGACGTTTTTCCACCCGCTTTTTCCATGCACGCAGATTAGGCAGGTTGTCCACACCGCCGCGAGCGAGCAGGGCGAATACCGGGAAACTCATCTGCATATCAGCCATGCTAAGCTGATCGCCAGCAAACCAACTGCGTTGCGCCAGTTGCGCCTCGATAAAGTGCGCATGGGTTACGATTTGCTTATTTAAATAGGCTTTTTCTACACCTTGACCCAGTACTTTACCGATGCTGCGTATGCCAAACGGCACTGGCGGCTTACCGAGGCTGGTAAAAACCAGTTTCATGAGTAGTAACGGCATCAATGAGCCTTCCGCATAGTGGAGCCAAAAGCGGTAATCAAGTTTTTGTTGTGGATCTTGCGGCTTAAAGCGCTGCTGCGTGTCGTAGGTTTCTTGCAAATATTCTAAAATTGCGCCTGATTCAGCAAGGATCAGACCATTATCTTCGACAACCGGTGACTTACCCAGCGGATGTATTTTTTTTAATGATTCCGGAGCCAGCATCGTTTTTTCACGTTGGTAGCGAACTATCTGATACGGTACGCCCAGCTCTTCTAATGCCCATAGCACGCGCTGTGAACGCGATTGATTCAGATGATGGACTGAAAGCATCATTTTCTCCCGCTGATTTATACCATTTAACTATAGAAAAACCGTGCAATAGTGGTGAAAAAATTATAATAAAAATGGTCAAAAAACCGTCATATTTGCACAGAGCTTCTACACTTAAAGTGTCAGTACAACCCGGAACCTTAAACAGACTAAGGTGTGTTGATGTCGGGGGAAACCCTCCTGCCGTGTAGCGGGATATAGCGAAAGACAAAAGACCGGAAAAACGACTAAAGCGCCCCAACGGGCGCTTTAGTTTTTTCACATTAATCATCTTCCAGTAAACGCGCGCCGGTACCTAACTGACCAAGCTTATCGCCAGGGTTACGCAATGGACAATCACTGCGTGACAGACAACCGCAACCTATGCAGCCATCAAGCTCATCACGCAACGCCATCAGGGTATGAATACGTCGATCCAGCTCGTCCCGCCATTGTGAAGAGAGCTGCTTCCACTCTTTTGCGCTAAGAGAGTGGCCTTCAGGCAAGACCCCAAACGCCTCGCCAATAGTCGCCAGCGGAATACCGATACGCTGGGCAATTTTTATGATCGCAACATATCGCAGCACATCACGCGTATATCGCCGCTGATTCCCCGAGTTACGCTTACTTTTAATCAGGCCCTTGCTCTCATAAAAATGCAGCGCAGAGACCGCAACCCCGCTGCGCTTCGCCACTTCGCCGGGGGTCAGCAGCGCTTTAATACGTGGCGTTTTCTTTTCCATAAAACCTCTTTACCTAAAGTTAACTTGAGGAATTATACTCGCTCCAAGACAAAACGACGAATCGGGAAATGAGGAAGCTTTATGTCCCATCAGCAAATTATTCAGACACTAATTGAATGGATTGATGAACATATCGACCAACCAATGAATATTGATGTTGTCGCTAAAAAATCAGGCTATTCGAAATGGTATTTGCAAAGGATGTTCCGCACGGTGATGCATCAAACGTTAGGCGACTACATACGCCAGCGCCGTTTATTGCTGGCGGCAGAGGCGCTGCGCACAACACAACGCCCTATTTTTGATATTGCGATGGATCTGGGTTACGTCTCGCAACAGACATTTTCACGAGTGTTTCGCCGGGAATATGACCGCACCCCCACTGATTATCGTCATCACGCCTGAGCACAGACTAATTTAACGAAGGCTGCTTCTGCACCCAGCGTTTAAACTCCTGGGGCGGCAGCGCCTTCGCAAAGTGCCAGCCCTGACAAAACTGGACGCCACGTTTTAACAGCCAGCTCACCTGTTCTGCAGTCTCTACCCCTTCAGCGATGATTTTCAGTCGCAAGCTTTGCGCCATTTCAATAATATGTTCGGCGATTAAATGGCTGGTGCTATTAGTCGTCAAGGTATCAATAAAAGATTTATCGATCTTCAGAATGTCGACATTCAGAGAGTAAAGATTATGCAGATTTGAATAACCTGTACCGAAATCATCAATCGCTATTTCGTATCCTGCCTGGCGGAAAGCCTGAATCACAGGGGTAGTTTTAGGCACATCAATAAACCCGCGTTCAGTAACCTCAATTTTAATTTGCTCAGCACGCACTGAATAGGTCCTGGCTTTATCAGCAATTAACGAAATCAGGCGAGAAGAGTGAAAATCAGAAGCTGATAAATTGATCGAGATATAAATATGGGGAACCTCTGCGAGAAAATCGCCTAAATCACTAAAGACTTCGTCGACGACATAATCGGTAATACTTTCAATCATGCCCTCTTTTTCCGCCAGCGGAATAAATTCAGTTGGACTCATCACCTGTCCATTGAAACCTGGCCAGCGTAATAACGCTTCTGCGCCAACACACTTGCCATTTTTAATATCTATTATCGGCTGGTAATGAAGCCGTAGCTGGCGGCGAGCTAATGCCCGGCGTAGTCTGCGACGCGGAGAGTTAAACTCGTGACGTATACGTGACCACAGCAATAAAATAGCAATGCTACAAATTAGCCCCAGTGGCAGCGTCAATGTAGCCTGATGATAGAGATAATTGAAATAACGCTCGCTGGGTACCGAAACGATTATAGCAATTGGGATTTTACTGGAATGAGCAATGGTATAAAAACGCTGCTGATGCTGAAAAATTGCATTGTGGCTATGGACTAGTTTTGCCAGTATTGCACTATCTGCATTACTGCTCAGTGAGAAAAAGAGTTCACTCACCGTATCGTATACACCATAGGTCAGCTCATCATTGGTTACTACATCGCTATAGATGCGTGGGTTCAAAACGGCAACATAGTTATCACGCTGCATATAGACCATTTTATGGCCTGAATAAAAAGGGGTATCACGATAATAATAAACGGAAACACCGGGTCCGCGATGATAATCGGCAGGAGAGATCGTATAGGGTTGTGTTGGCGCCATTACGCTTGAGCAGAGAAAATTGCTGCCACGTGCATAAATCAAGTCAGAAACATATAAACTGCCGCGCACCAAATTCAGCATGGCGTCACGGTGCTCAGGCGTACAAACTGCCCCACGGTATTTTTGGGCAGCCAGGCTTAGCTCATCCGCTTGCTGAATAACCACTTCCGTTTTGTTCAGTACCCGTTGAGCGAAAGTGCGCAACTGCGTACTCGTCTCCTTTTTCGCCCGGATATCTGCAAACCATAGAGACAACATCACCGATAGCAGCACTATCAGGATGATCCCGCCTGCTTTGAGCATCTTGCGACGCACGCTATGATTCATGTCCGCCTGGTTCCCTGCATTGTCTGTGCCTGTAATGTTCGGCAGGATGCTTTGATAAACAGGTGATTACGTTGCATGAATCATACGAGATTATCAACTGACTTTTCTTGCTTAAAAGCTAATATTTGGCTATGAAGATGACATTCAACTATAAGGCAAACAGCAAGTGCGACTAATGTTTTTATTAAGGAAACTATTTATATACTCTTCTATATAAGGTTTGGCTTAATGCAATAGCGTATCAATGATTAAGTCAAACTTACCGCAGATTAAAAACGAGGCGATCGGTCAGAAGTTTTTTTATCTGCGCTGAATTATTCTTCATAATGCCTCCTTTATTTCTAAAAAATCCCCGGCAATCACGGTCTTACTGCGCCCGCTACGTTTTGCATCATACAAGGCATTATCCGCAAGGTTAAGAATTTCTGAACTATCGACCTGTTTCCCGTTCACAAATACTAAACCAGCGCTAAAGGATAAGGGTATTTTTTCGCCATCATTTAATAATGGTGTTCGTAATAGTACGCTGCGTAGTTTCTGGCTAAAACGTAACGCAGCTTTGCAACGGGTATTCGGCATTAAAATCAGAAATTCCTCACCACCTAAACGGCCAAAACAGTATTTCGGGTGACTAAATGCCCGAACCAGCTCGCAAAAATGTACCAACGCCTCATCGCCGATCTGATGGCCCCAGCGGTCATTGATATTTTTAAAATGATCAAGATCCAACATCAATAAACTGAAATGGCTACGCGGATCATTGGCTTTGCATGCCAGTACTGCTTCTTTTAACTGTCGTAGTAAGGAAAAACGATTATAGCAGCCAGTAAGGTCATCAATAGTGGCTTTTTTGGCAAGCTGCTCCTCTGCTTTCTTACGTTCCGTAATATCCAGGCCAATGCTAAGGATTGAACGGTCAGGAAGCAGAATATTGGACCACAGCACGGTTAATACTTCACCATCACGCCGTATCGGATACCACTCGTGCATATCGACGACGGGAGAAGTATTGACTGAAGCACGCACGCGCTGCCGTACTACTGGATCAGGAAAAAACAACGCGAGAGGGTCGGGTTGTTGATTGAGTTCATGTATGTTCCAGCCAAATAATCGTTCACATTCCCCATTCCATAAAACGCAGCGATTATTTTTATCGAAAGAGTTCATCAATACCGGAGCCCGGTCAAATAAGACTTTATATTGTGTGACAATACGTTGCATCTCTTTGGCGGTACGTTCTCTGACAACCATTTCAGCGAGATAATCTTTTAATTTCTCCACTAAAATGGTGACCATATTTTTTATTATCGATAACGAGGTTAATGCTTGCGTAAATCCTAAAAAGAAATAACCGCGTGGCCCTGTCTCTTTAGATTGAATTTTGCAAAGAACGCCGCTCTGTAATTTATGCGGATAGCTATTATTTTCAGCAAATAATAGATCGCCAACATGGCGTCGCCAGCAAATAACCCGCCACGCACGATGCTGCCGGCATAGTTGTGTTTTTTCAAGCAGATATTGGGCATCTTGCAAGGTGCAATCGAACTCTCCAGAGCTGGCAATTTGCCGATCTCCGTCCTGTTCAACTATAACCCAGACAAGGCTTGCGCCCATGCTAGTGGTGATGGCACGAAGGATTTCGTCCATTGTTCGTTGTGCAGTAAACCACGGCATCAGCTTCGCCAAAACCGTCAGAGCCACTGCACCGTCCCCCAGAGGAACGGCGGAATTATCTGTTTTCATTTTATCTTTCACTAGTTATTTAGCATCAGGCACGACCTGCCATGATTAAATCAGGAAGAAAAAAGAAAATTCCCATTAATTCGCACAACCAAAATGACACCTATGTACAAAAATCGTTACAAGAAAAATATATAGAGAAAGATCAAGCCCCCTGAATAACCATGTACAGATAATTGAACCAACAAAACTAGCATAATAGATGATCCGTAAACTGCAAACGCGGCGGTTAATTAGAATGCTTAATATAAGCCACGTTATCACAATGAATTTGCGCGATTTTATTCCTTCGCCACGAAAATATATCGTCTACAAAATAACGATATATCCGTTGATAACTGCGGAGGTAAACAATCTTCAGATGCTCTTTTTTCATTCTGGTGAATTAACACACAATTGTGATATAGTTCACAAAATGATGAAACAGTATGCACAGTTTCACATTGTATGTTACCCGACGGATTGCCGCGGCATCTCTCCCTGTACAGAGCCGTCTCCCTGGGTAGATGATTCTTGTTGAGGATTGTTTGATGGCTATCTTTACCACCAGCGTAGCATTGTTACGCTGGCCGTTAGTGAGTGCTCTATTGATGTTCATGGCCAGTACGCTGAACATTCGCTTTCGTCAGGCTGACTATATGGGTTTGGCGGTGATCAGTAGCGGTATGGGGATAGTAGCCGCCTGCTGGTTTGCCACCAGCCTGCTCGGTATCACGGTAATGGATATTTCAGCAATCTGGCACAATATGGTGGAAGTGATGGTTGAAGTCTCCAGCCAGACACCGCCAACGTGGCCAATGGTTCTGACTTAATAAATGAAAGCGCCTGCGGGCGCTTTTTTTGGCGCAGGCGTTACGCCCATAAAAAAACCCCGGAGAACCGGGGTTATTAGTCGAAAATTCGTGCACTCAGAACGGAATGTCGTCGTCGAAATCCATCGGCGGTTCGTTAGACTGAGACTGAGCCGGGGCCTGCTGCTGCGGGCGAGACTGAGCACCACCGCTAAACTGATTGCCGCCGCTCTGTGGTTGCTGAGGCTGTCCCCAACCCCCCTGCTGCTGACCGCCGCCCATCGGGGCACCGCCGCCGCCCTGGCGTCCACCCAGCATCTGCATGGTGCCGCCGACGTTCACCACAATCTCAGTGGAGTAGCGCTCCTGGCCACTCTGATCCTGCCACTTACGGGTACGCAGGGAACCTTCGATATAAACCTGCGAACCTTTACGCAGATATTCGCCTGCCACTTCCGCCAGTTTGCCGAACAGCACAACGGTGTGCCACTCGGTTTGCTCTTTCGTTTCGCCCGTCTGCTTGTCGCGCCAGGATTCGGAAGTCGCTACGCGGATGTTGGTGACAGCACCACCGCTCGGCATATAGCGTACTTCGGGGTCCTGACCCAAGTGTCCGACGAGAATCACCTTGTTTACGCCTCTGCTGGCCATGATTGTGTCTCCTGAAAACGTGTCTAAATAGTGTAAACGCGCGATTGTACCATTACAAAGCTGCATTTTAATAGCTGCGAAGGCGATTCCAGATAATCTCCCTGCTGCATACATTTTTGCATACTCATATGGAATATGCATTCTAATACTGTATATTCATTCAGGTTAAATTGTGTCATAATTAGCCGTTTCTGACCGCCGGTTGTCCTTCAAACACACCAGGCAAACAGCGTTCTACACTAAAGAGTTCAAGACGCGCCGGGGCGCAGCCCAGCAAAAGGCAGCTTGAAAGATTAAAGTGTATCTATCGGGAAAGGTGAATGGATAAGATAGAAGTACGGGGCGCCCGCACCCACAATCTCAAAAATATCAACCTCGTCATCCCTCGCGACAAGCTGATTGTCGTCACCGGGCTGTCGGGTTCAGGAAAGTCCTCACTGGCTTTCGATACGCTTTATGCCGAAGGGCAGCGTCGCTACGTTGAATCACTCTCCGCTTATGCACGTCAATTCTTATCGCTGATGGAAAAGCCGGACGTTGATCATATTGAAGGTCTGTCGCCTGCCATTTCTATCGAGCAGAAATCGACGTCGCACAACCCGCGTTCCACCGTCGGCACCATTACGGAAATTCACGACTACCTGCGTCTGCTCTTCGCCCGCGTTGGCGAGCCACGCTGTCCGGATCACGACGTGCCGCTGGCCGCGCAGACCGTCAGCCAGATGGTCGATAACGTTCTGTCACAGCCAGAAGGCAAACGCCTGATGCTGCTGGCGCCGGTCATTAAAGAGCGTAAAGGCGAGCACACTAAGACGCTGGAAAACCTGGCAAGCCAGGGTTACATCCGTGCGCGTATCGATGGCGAAGTATGCGATCTTTCCGATCCGCCAGACCTTGAACTGCAAAAGAAACACACCATTGAAGTGGTCATTGATCGCTTTAAAGTGCGCAACGATCTGGCTCAGCGCCTGGCGGAATCATTTGAAACCGCACTGGAGCTTTCCGGCGGTACGGCGGTAGTCGCCGATATGGACGAACCCAACGCTGAAGAGCTGCTCTTCTCCGCCAACTTCGCCTGCCCGATTTGTGGTTACAGTATGCGCGAGCTCGAACCGCGTCTGTTCTCATTCAATAACCCGGCAGGCGCATGTCCTACCTGTGATGGTCTTGGCGTACAGCAATATTTTGATCCGGACCGGGTTATTCAGAACCCCGAAGTCTCGCTGGCGGGCGGAGCGATCCGCGGCTGGGATCGCCGTAACTTCTACTATTTCCAGATGCTGAAATCGCTGGCGGATCACTATAAATTTGACGTTGAAGCACCGTGGGCAAGCCTGAGCGCTAATGTGCAAAAGGTCGTGCTATACGGCTCCGGCAAAGAGGCGATCGAATTCAAATATATGAACGATCGCGGTGATACGTCGGTGCGTCGTCATCCTTTCGAAGGGGTGCTGCATAATATGGAGCGCCGTTACAAAGAGACGGAATCCAGTGCGGTACGTGAAGAGCTGGCGAAATTTATCAGTAACCGCCCGTGCGTCACCTGCGATGGTACGCGGCTGCGCCGTGAAGCACGCCACGTTTACGTTGAAAACACCCCTCTGCCGACCATTTCCGATATGAGCATCGGTCATGCGATGGAGTTCTTCAACAATCTGAAACTTTCTGGGCAGCGTGCAAAAATTGCCGAAAAAGTGCTGAAAGAGATTGGCGATCGCCTGAAGTTCCTGGTCAACGTTGGCCTGAACTACCTGACCCTCTCTCGTTCCGCAGAAACGCTCTCCGGCGGCGAAGCCCAGCGCATTCGTCTGGCAAGCCAGATTGGCGCGGGTCTGGTGGGTGTAATGTATGTGCTGGATGAGCCCTCTATCGGCCTGCACCAGCGCGATAACGAACGCCTGCTCGGTACGCTGATCCATCTGCGTAATCTGGGTAACACGGTGATTGTCGTCGAACATGATGAAGATGCCATTCGCGCTGCGGATCATGTTATTGATATTGGCCCTGGCGCGGGCGTGCACGGTGGGCAAGTTGTGGCGGAGGGCCCGCTGGATGCCATTATGGCGGTGCCGGAGTCACTCACCGGCCAGTATATGAGTGGTAAGCGGAAGATTGCGGTGCCAAAACAGCGCGTCAAAGCAGATCCGGCTAAAGTGCTGAAGCTGACAGGCGCACGCGGCAACAACCTCAAAGATGTGACGTTGACGCTGCCGGTCGGTCTGTTCACCTGCATTACCGGTGTTTCCGGCTCCGGCAAGTCAACACTGATTAACGATACGCTGTTCCCGATTGCCCAGCGTCAGTTAAATGGCGCGACCATTGCCGAACCGGCGCCGTACCGTGATGTTCAGGGTATGGAGCATTTCGATAAAGTTATTGATATCGATCAGAGCCCGATTGGTCGTACGCCGCGTTCAAACCCGGCCACCTATACCGGTGTTTTCACGCCAGTACGTGAGCTGTTTGCCGGCGTGCCTGAATCGCGCTCACGTGGCTATACCCCGGGGCGTTTTAGTTTTAACGTCCGTGGTGGGCGCTGTGAAGCCTGCCAGGGCGATGGCGTGATCAAGGTTGAAATGCACTTCTTGCCGGATATCTATGTGCCGTGCGATCAGTGCAAAGGCAAACGCTATAACCGCGAAACGCTGGAAATTAAATATAAAGGCAAGACCATCCACGAAGTGCTGGATATGACCATCGAAGAGGCCCGTGAATTCTTTGATGCCGTACCCGCACTGGCGCGTAAGCTGCAAACGCTGATGGATGTCGGTCTGACCTATATTCGCCTCGGACAGTCGGCCACAACACTCTCCGGTGGTGAAGCCCAGCGCGTGAAGTTGGCGCGCGAGCTGTCAAAACGTGGAACAGGCCAGACACTCTATATTCTTGACGAACCGACTACCGGCCTGCATTTTGCCGATATCCAGCAGTTACTGGATGTTCTGCACCAGTTGCGCGATCAGGGCAACACGATTGTGGTGATTGAACACAATCTTGATGTGATTAAGACCGCAGACTGGATTGTCGATCTCGGCCCTGAAGGCGGTAGTGGCGGTGGGGAGATACTGGTCTCTGGCACCCCGGAAACCGTTGCCGAATGCGAAGCCTCACATACGGCACGTTTCCTTAAACCCCTGTTGAAGTAACCTCGCGGGTAACCTCCCTCCGGTTGTAACTGCTACAACCGGGGGGTTGCAGCATAAAGTTGCTGCTGAATATTTTCTGGTAATGCCTCTATCGCCTGCTGGTACGAAGCGTCAACCAGATAATAGATTTGCGAATCTGGCAACGAACCATCCAGATAAACGGTGCTCCAGTGCGCTTTATTAAGATGCCTGCTGGGGCGTACATCGCTATGCTGTTGGCGTAATAACTCCGCAAGTTCCGGGCTGGTTTTTAGCGATACCGCCGGTCGCCCTTCCACTTCATTTACCAGTGCATAAAGGACATCCGCGACCTTGACCTGCGTGGCTCGCCAGTCGCTATGAACGCTCTGCTCTGCGCCGGGCTTTTCCATGCAGTATTCCAGTAGTTCCGAAATTGTCATCTTTTATTCCCCTTGTAGTGTCGCGATGATTTTCCGCGAACCGCCGTGGATGCGATGCTCTCCCAACCAAATCCCCTGCCATGTCCCTGTCTGTATGTGCCCGTTATGAACGGGGAGCAGCAGCGAAACGCCGAGTATGGAAGACTTGATATGTGATGGCATATCGTCTGCCCCCTCGTAATCATGCTCATATGGCGCGTTATCCGGTACAGCTTTTAAAAAATGGTGCTCCATATCGTGGCGTACGGTGGGATCACAATTTTCATTAAGAGTGAGAGAAGCTGAAGTGTGTTGAAGCAAGAGATGCAACAAACCAATACGGACGCGGGATAAGTCATGGAGCTGTCCCAGTACCTCCTCGGTAACCAGGTGAAAGCCGCGCGGCCTGGCGCTAAGCGTAAGCGTTTGTTGATACCACATCTGCTGCTCCTTTTGGCAAGTGACCTTTTAAGTGTGCAGCATGATGGGAAAAGGTGAAACCCGCCAGGTCAACTTTGCTTAAAAAAACAGCGACCCGGCGGGATAATCCTCTGCAATAGGCAGAGGATCGCCAACAAAGTGAGTGAGTACTCACATCACAGCAGCAAAAGCCTGCGCCACGCGATGGACATTTTGGCTATTCAGCCCGGCTACGCACATGCGGCCACTGGCAATCAGGTAGACGCCAAATTCGTCACGCAGGCGATCCACTTGCGCGGCACTCAGGCCCGTGTAGCTGAACATACCGCGTTGTTTAAGCAGATAGTCAAAATTACCGCCCGGTACCGCCTCTTTCAGCACACTAACCAACTGCTGACGCATGGCCAGAATGCGTGTGCGCATGGCTTCAACTTCTGCCAGCCAGCAAGCTTTAAGTGCCTCATCATTCAGCACAGTCGCGACCAGTTGTGCGCCAAAATTGGGTGGGCTGGAGTAGTTGCGTCGCACAGTGGCTTTCAGTTGACCCAGCACCCGGCTGGCGGATTCCGCATCTTCACAAACTACCGAAAGACCACCGACGCGCTCACCATACAAAGAAAAAATCTTCGAAAAAGAGTTACTTACCAAAGCAGGAAGCCCGGCAGCGGCAATCGCGCGGATGGCGTAAGCATCTTCTTCCATGCCCGCGCCAAAGCCCTGATAAGCGATGTCGAGAAACGGGATCAGATTACGCGCTTTCAGTACACTCACCACCTCATCCCACTGTGCATTGGTCAAATCCGCACCGGTAGGGTTATGGCAGCAGGGGTGCAACAGGACAATGCTCTGCTCCGGCAACGTTTTCAGCTTATCGATAAACGCCGCAAAACGTACGCCATTCGTGGCGCTATCGTACCAGGGGTAAGTACTTACTACAAAACCGGCACCTTCAAAAATGGCGACGTGGTTTTCCCAGGTCGGATCGCTAACCCACACAGCAGAGTCGGGGAAGTAGTGTTTAAGGAAATCAGCCCCCACTTTCAACGCGCCAGAACCACCCAACGTCTGGATTGTGGCGATGCGTTTCTGCTCCAACAGCGGATTTTGTGCACCAAATAATAACGGCGCAATGGCGCGACGATAACTGTTAAGCCCTTCCATCGGCAAGTAGATAGAGGCTCCATGCGGCTCGGCATTGAGGCGCGCTTCCGCTTCGGCAACGGCCTGCAAACGCGGAATAATGCCATCTTCATTGTAATAGAGGCCAATGCTGAGATTCACTTTGTCACTACGTGGATCTTCTTTAAAACGCTCCATTAACGAAAGGATAGGGTCGCCAGCATAGGCGTCAACTTTCTGAAACACGTCTGTAATCTCCGGGTTTACAGTAGGCAAGAGCCTCCACAATAAACCGGATATCAGGGAAGATCGAGAGGGCAGAACATTCCGGTAAGAAATAACAGCTCAAATACCGAATGTTGAGATTATTTGCGTTATACGCTGTGCAAAACGTTCGTTCAACACCTGTTCTGCGGCATCTCGATAAACACCAAACAGCAACGTCCAGAGGTGACAAGGGGAATTCTTTTACTCAACATACTCCAACGTCGCCCTGGAAGTCAGACGTGTGATAAGTTCGTAAGCACTCACATTGGTGATTTCTGCAATACGCTCAACAGGTAAACCCTCACCCCATAACACGACTTCGTCACCAGGGCGGTCTTGCGCATCTGGCCCCAGATCGACACAAATCATGTCCATTGCTACGCGTCCGGCGATGGGCACTTCACGCCCGTTAACTAACACCGGCGTGCCGGAAGGCGCGGCACGTGGATAACCGTCACCATAGCCCATTGCCACAACACCGAGCCGCGTATCGCGCTCGCTTATCCAGGTACCGCCATAGCCAACAGCCTCGCCGGCTTTGTGATCTCTGACAGCGATAAGCTGCGAAGTAAGCGTCATTGCTGGCTGAAAGCCAAAATCTGTACCCCAGGGTTTGCTGCCCAGCGGCGAAACTCCATAAAGAATAATACCCGGCCGCACCCAGTCGAGATGCGACTGCGGCCAGAGTAATATGCCGCCGGATGCAGCAATAGAGCGCAGACCAGGTTTCCCGTCAGTAAAGGACATAAAAGTATCTAACTGTCGCTCCGTGACACCGCATTGCGGTTCATCGGCGCGGGCGAAATGGCTGGCTACATTCACCGGCTGGCGCACATTTTTGCAACGGGATAAGCGTGTATAAAAGGCCTCTGCTTCGTGCGGATGGACACCAAGACGATGCATACCGGTATCGAGCTTCATCCATACGTTTACCGGCTCGCTAAGCGTCGCTGCTTCCAGCGCAGCAAGCTGCTCTACACTATGAACGACGGTATGCAGGTGATGTTCAGCAACCAACGGCAGGTCGGCTGCGGTAAAAAAGCCCTCCAGCAGCAGGATGGGCTGGGTGATCCCCCCCTTACGCAGGCAGAGAGCTTCTTCAAGACGGGAGACGCCAAAAGCATCGGCATCAGGGAGCGTTCGCGCGGTCTCAACAAGACCGTGTCCATAGGCGTTCGCTTTCACGACTGCAACCAGCCGACTGGCGGGAGCCAGTTCACGCAGACGTTGCAGATTGTGTCGCAGAGCGCGGCGGTTTACTACAATGGTTGCCGCTTGCATGTTTTCCTTGCCTTACAGTAACAATGAAGGGGATTTATTCGTCATCATATTGTGGCCCTGCGTAATTATCGAAACGCGACCACTGTCCGTTAAATGTCAAACGTACCGTACCAATCGGGCCGTTACGCTGTTTACCAATAATAATCTCGGCGATGCCTTTTAAGTCGCTGTTTTCGTGATAAACCTCATCACGATAAATAAACATGATCAGGTCGGCATCCTGCTCGATAGAGCCAGACTCACGCAGATCCGAGTTTACCGGGCGTTTATCGGCACGCTGTTCCAGTGAACGGTTAAGCTGGGATAGCGCCACCACGGGCACCTGTAACTCTTTTGCCAATGCTTTAAGAGAGCGGGAGATTTCCGCGATCTCCAGCGTACGGTTATCTGAGAGCGACGGCACTCGCATAAGCTGAAGGTAGTCGATCATAATCAGACTTAGCCCTTCATGTTCACGATAAATTCGCCGCGCCCGAGAGCGCACTTCTGTGGGGGTCAGGCCTGAGGAGTCATCAATATACATATTCCGTTTCTCCAGCAGAATGCCCATTGTGCCGGAGATACGCGCCCAATCTTCGTCGTCGAGCTGTCCAGTACGGATACGCGTCTGATCCACGCGGGAGAGCGATGCCAGCATACGCATCATGATCTGCTCTGCGGGCATCTCTAAGCTAAAAATCAGTACCGGTTTATCCTGTAACATCGCGGCGTTTTCGCAGAGGTTCATGGCGAAAGTGGTTTTACCCATCGATGGACGCGCCGCAACAATAATCAAATCTGAACGCTGCAAGCCCGCAGTCTTTTTGTTCAGATCCTGGTAGCCGGTATCCACACCGGTAACACCGTCGTGAGGTTGCTGAAACAGCGTCTCAATGCGCGCTACCGTCGCCTCGAGGATCTGATCGATACTCTTGGGACCTTCATCTTTGTTAGCGCGATTTTCGGCAATCTGAAAGACGCGCGACTCCGCCAGATCAAGCAGATCCTCGCTGGTGCGACCCTGCGGATCAAAACCAGCATTGGCTATCTCGTTGGCGACAGAGATCATCTCGCGAACTACCGCACGCTCGCGCACGATATCTGCATAGGCGCTAATGTTGGCGGCACTTGGCGTATTTTTGGAAAGCTCAGCCAGGTAAGCAAAGCCACCGACAATTTCCAGTTGCCCCTGTTGCTCCAGCGACTCCGCAAGGGTAATCAGATCGATGGGTTTACCCATCTCCTGCAAGCGATGCATCTCAGTAAAAATATGGCGATGCGGGCGTGTATAGAAATCTTCCGCGACAACGCGCTCGGCGACATCGTCCCAACGCTCGTTATCCAGCATTAAACCGCCCAACACCGACTGCTCCGCTTCAATAGAGTGCGGAGGCACTTTCATCCCCTCAACCTGGATGTCGCGGGGTTCAGCCTGTTTGTTGAAGGGTTTATTTCCTGCCATAGTGAATGGAGTTACCAAGATGATGAATGGTTCGAAAGATTATCACAGAGTTCAGGAGGAAGCATGGCAACGCGCATAGAATTTCATAAGCACGGCGGTCCAGAAGTGCTACAAGCGGTGGAATTTACCCCCGCAGATCCTGCTGCGAACGAAGTTCAGGTGGAAAATAAAGCGATAGGTATCAATTACATCGACACCTATGTCCGCAGTGGCTTGTATCCACCCCCCTCGTTACCCAGTGGTTTGGGTACGGAAGCGGCAGGCATCGTCAGTAAAGTCGGTAGTGGCGTAACGCATATCAAAGCGGGCGACCGTGTGGTATACGCGCAATCTGGTTTGGGCGCTTACAGCTCAGTGCATAACGTGCCTGCCGACAAAGTTGCCCTGCTACCAAACGCCATCTCCTTCGAACAGGCCGCTGCGTCATTCCTTAAGGGATTGACGGTGTTTTACCTGCTACGCAAAACCTGGGAGATTAAACCAGAGGAAGTATTTCTGTTTCACGCTGCGGCTGGCGGTGTCGGGCTTATTGCCTGTCAGTGGGCCAAAGCGCTGGGTGCGAAATTGATTGGTACCGTTGGTTCTGCACAAAAAGCGCAGCGTGCATTGCAGGCAGGCGCCTGGAAGGTGATCAACTACAGTGAAGAGAATGTGGTTGAACGGGTGAAAGAGTTAACGGATGGCAAAAAAGTGGGCGTGGTATATGACTCAGTCGGCAAAGATACATGGGAAATTTCCCTCGACTGTCTGCGCCGTCGCGGCTTGATGGTCAGCTTTGGTAACTCTTCCGGCCCGGTAACTGGCGTCAATTTGGGGATCCTTAACCAGAAAGGTTCGCTTTATGCCACCCGCCCCTCTCTCAATGGCTATCTCACCACGCGTGAGGAGCTTGAAGAAGCCAGCAACGAACTCTTTTCGTTAATTGCCAGTGGGGTGATTAAAGTAGAGGTTGCTGAAGAGCAAAAGTTTGCTTTGCACGATGCGCAGCGGGCGCATGAGATCCTTGAGAGCCGTGTAACCCAGGGCTCAAGCTTATTGATCCCATGAGTGTAACGCGCTGAAAGAATTAGGGCTTCCCTGAGGAAGCCCTTTCTTTTTAGTTCGGCTGTATTGTAGGGTACAGCTCGATGAATTCTCTAACGCCGCGATAGTGACAGATTTGATAAGCAAATCCTATTCGGTTATAAGCGATACGCCAGGAAATGTGTCAGGGATGTGACAGACCCCGCAATACCTTAGTAACGCCAACGGTTATTGCGTTGATAACCGGTAATTTTCGGCTCTTTAATCGCACGAACCACCCAGACCACGGCAACTGCCAGCAATAACCAGGGCAGCAGTTTAATCATTAAAGCGAACAACCCGCCCAGAAACATCACCGCAGTAGCCACGACCAGGGCGGCAATAATCCCCAATAGCGAAATACCGGTAACTAAGAGCATGATAAAAAAGCCGACAATAAAAATAATTTCCAGCATGGCGCTTCCCTCAATAAAAATATCTCTTTTCTTTATTTACAAGAAGCATGCCAAATATTAACTCATTGATTTGTTTAATAAAAAATCCCGCAGCAGGCTACGGGACTTAGTGAATTTGACGAACTTTTGGTGAAATTTTAACGTTTCGATGCCACTAAACTTAGCGCATGTTCAACCACAGCAACATCAGCCCCCGCTTTATGCGCATTTTCACTGAGATAACGACGCCACTGACGCGCACCCGGTACGCCCTGGAACAGACCCAGCATATGGCGAGTAATATGACCAAGGTAAGCGCCCTGGCTCAGCTCGCGTTCAATATAGGGATACATGGCACGCACCACCGCAACTGCATCGGCATCTGCTGTACTTGCGCCAAATATTTCCCGATCGACGGAAGCAAGAATGCCGGGATTTTGATAGGCTTCGCGCCCAACCATAACCCCGTCCATATGTTCCAGATGCGCTTTGGCCTCTGCCAGTGATGTAATCCCGCCATTAATCGACATCATTAAATGCGGAAAGTCACGCTTCAACTGATAGACGCGCGGGTAGTCTAACGGCGGGATTTCACGATTCTCTTTGGGGCTTAATCCAGAGAGCCAGGCTTTACGTGCATGGATAATAAAGCTCTCACACTCACCTTTACCGGCAACGGTACCAATAAAGTCACAAAGGAATTCATAACTATCCTGATCGTCAATGCCAATACGCGTTTTGACCGTGACAGGAATAGACACCACATCGCGCATGGCTTTAACACAGTCAGCAACTAACTGGGCTTCACCCATCAAACATGCACCGAAGCGACCGTTCTGTACGCGATCAGACGGGCAGCCGACATTGAGGTTTATTTCATCATAGCCGCGCGCTTCGGCAAGCTTTGCGCACTGCGCCAGTTGTTCTGGATCGCTCCCGCCGAGCTGCAACGCAACCGGATGCTCCTCTTCACTATAAGCAAGATAATCGCCTTTACCGTGAATAATCGCCCCGGTAGTCACCATTTCGGTGTACAGCAACGTCTGCCGCGATAACAGGCGCAGGAAGTAACGGCAATGTCTGTCCGTCCAGTCGAGCATGGGAGCTACGCTAAACCGCCCATTCCAGTGATTGTCAGTATTTATCGATGTTGTGCTGGTTTGGCTGGTTTTACTCATCTTCAAAAATTACCGTCTTTAGATCATTACATATGTTATCGCGACCACAAGGCCACAGCGAGCTAATTGTAACATAGAGGCTTGTACGGACATGGCAGAGATAACGGCCAGCCGCAACGGCACTTTTTCACCTTGTATAAGTCGCGACCACTTCTATATTTCTTAGTGGGTCATGGAGATAGAGACCTATACCGACAACTTTTCAACAGGTCACAGGGAGTTGATATGACTAAACCCTATGTTCGCCTCGATAAAAACGATGCCGCCGTCCTTCTGGTGGATCATCAGACAGGTTTGTTATCACTCGTCAGAGACATCGATCCAGACAAGTTCAAGAATAATGTGTTGGCATTAGGTGATTTGGCGAAGTATTTCAAATTGCCCACCATTTTGACGACCAGTTTTGAAACTGGCCCTAATGGTCCACTGGTGCCGGAGCTAAAAGAGCAGTTTCCCGATGCACCTTATATTGCACGCCCTGGCAATATCAATGCCTGGGATAACGAAGATTTCGTTAACGCGGTAAAAGCCACAGGTAAGAAACAGCTTATTATTGCGGGCGTTGTAACTGAAGTTTGCGTTGCTTTTCCTGCGCTTTCCGCTATTGAAGAAGGCTTTCAGGTTTTCGTTGTTACTGATGCTTCAGGCACGTTCAATGAAATAACGCGTCATTCTGCATGGGAACGTATGTCGCAAGCCGGTGCGCAATTAATGACATGGTTTGGTGTCGCATGTGAATTACACCGCGACTGGCGTAACGATATTGAAGGTCTGGGCGCGCTATTCTCTAACCATATTCCAGACTACCGTAACCTGATGACTAGCTTTAATAAGCTGAGTAGCAAGTAAAAAATAACCGGAGGCGCAAAGCCTCCGGTTTATTTTAGAAGGTCAGACTAAGCTGTGCGCCCGCACCCCAGGTTTCATCTTCGCCCACCAGCCCCATCAGGTCGATATGTACGCGGTTGAAGGGTGAGAAACCAACACCACCAGTGAAGACGTTTTTGTCGTCGCCTTTGACATCAGCACGATAGCCTGCACGAACGGCTAACCAGCTCAGAGGACGGATTTCGCCACCGACACCGACATATTGCGAGTTCTCTTCGCTCTTAAAGCCTTTTGTCTCGGTAAGATCACCATCGGCGCTCAACGTCACCAGATCGTTATGCCACGCCACCCCAGCAGTCACAACCGGGCTAATCTGGTAGGTATCTTTGTAGTTAACGACTTCACCGGTTCTACCGTTACGAATCAGGACATCCTGCGTGTCGATATCACGGGAGATGAGGTTTTGCCCGGTCAGCCCGACAGTGACGTTCTCACCAAAGTCTGCCGCCAGGCCGACATCGATGTTGAAGCCAGTGTCATCCGTGCGGTAACGACTGCTATTCCAGTCACTGCTATCGTAATCATAAATTGAGGCAGTGTAGTTATAGACCCAGGTTTTTTGCAGTTTAGGGGTAACGCCAACGGATAGCGGCACACCGGCAACATCAAACTGACGGGCCACCGCGACGCCATAATCCGAGACGATGGCTGCGCGTCCTGAAGCGGTAGAATTCAGGTTCTGAGTAATTTCCTGGCTGCCGTTTGGTGATAGCGCAGCCTTCAACGCCTCTTCCCCCGCGACTACATCACTGTTTTGAATGCTACGCAGGTAGTCAATATCCTGCTGATCGACATAAGAATTTACCCTGGCGTGGGCATAGGCTTTAGTAACAAACGCTACGGACAGCACATCATTGGGAATACTTACCGCGATCCCCGCCGCAGCTTTTGCCTGCGCCGTTTTGCCTTTTAGAAATTCAAGTTCATCTGCCAGGTCTCTGGCGGCGCTCTGAAACTCACCTATTGTGCCAAGAGGATCGGCGATAATCTCTGCCGGGGTCAGGTTATCGACTACATCACTGTAATAGTCAATTTTGTCATTGATATCATCTATTTCGTCGCGCAAGTTATCCTTATCGGTAATTTGCGCCTGCACGCTCGGTAAGATAATCGTAATATCATCTTCCGGTTTTGCTTTTGCCAGTAACGCCGGGTTAATTAAAACACCGCTGCCATAATTTGCTGATGCGACACCAGTCCCTCCCATTGCATCATTACGTGCTTCAGCCCAGGTATTGGCCGCTCCCGCCTGATTAACCACACAGAAAGAGACAGCAATTGCCACCATCGAAAGTTTAAGATTGTTTTTCACAGTATGCATCTCGTAATCAAAGAGTCTTAAGCCTGTTAGTATTTGCACAAACAGGTGTGCATTATTGCTGTGAATAAGCCGTTAAAAGGCGGCTAAATCATCTGAATATGAAAAACTTATCATTATAAAAATGCTTCTCACTATTTATAGAAGACGACGGTGATTTAGTGAAGGAAATATCGGACAGAGCACCGGACACATGTTCGGTGTTTTAAGCAGGACATGATAAAGTGTGAGTTTACTGTTTCAACCAACCAGAGAGCGCCTATGGATAAGTCCACTTCGCAAGAAATGTTAGCGCAGGCAGAAGCCCTCTGCGCGCAGCGCAATGTGCGCCTGACTCCCCAGCGTCTTGAAGTGTTGCGTCTTATGAGTCTGCAAGAGGGTGCAATCAGTGCCTATGATCTACTCGATTTGCTACGTGAAAGCGAACCACAGGCCAAGCCACCCACCGTTTATCGCGCTCTCGACTTTTTGTTAGAGCAAGGTTTTGTTCATAAGGTGGAGTCGACGAACAGCTACGTGCTGTGCCATCTCTTTGATCAGCCGACGCACACTTCCGCAATGTTTATCTGCGATCGTTGCGGCGCGGTAAAAGAGGAACAGGCTGAAGGTGTGGAAGATATTATGCATGCGCTGGCGGCAAAAATGGGCTTTGCCCTACGCCATAACATATTAGAAGCGCATGGCTTATGCGCTGAATGTGTAGAGATAGAAGCCTGTCGTCACCAGGGTGAGTGTCATCACGACCACACCATCCAGATAAAGAAAAAACCCCGCTGAGCTATCTGGTTGTCACCATCGTAACAATGTAAAACAGGCTCTTCCGCAAGATTTCGCGTTTTGGCAAGGCGACAAGTGAGCGAATCTCTGGGAGCATACACCAGTATGTGACCTGAGTGAGTGAACGCGGTCAACGCAGAAAAAACGTGAAAGAAAAAATAAAAACAGGCTTTTCCGAAGATTTCGCGTTTTGGCAAGGCGACAAGTGAACGAATCTCAGGGAGCATACATCAGTATGTGACCTGAGTGAGGGAACGCGGTCAACGCAGAAAAAACGTGAAAGATGAAGGAAAAGGGAGGTACATCCTTGTACCTACGGGTAGAACTAGCCCCTCAGGGTAACGGAGGCTACCAGCGGTATTCGTTGCGTTTTTCCCAATCCGCAACTTCTTTTTCCGCCTGATCTTTCTGGTAACCATAACGTTCCTGGATTTTACCTACCAGTTGGTCACGTTTACCTTCAATGACTGTAAAATCGTCATCGGTAAGTTTGCCCCATTTCTCTTTCATCTTACCTTTGAACTGCTTCCAGTTACCGCCGACTTCGTCTTTATTCATAGTTGACTCCTTATCGTTCGGTTAAAATTACGTTCTTGTTTGCTGAACGTACTTATTATTGTAGTTAAGGATTTCGCGTATTGATTAATATTAGGAATAATTAACCATTATATGACTGTAAAACAGTGAAAACGAGACGAGGAAAGTTAAGCGAATCAGGGGTTGGCGAACCAGCTATCATTGCGCCAGTGGCGACGCCATATCCAACCCAGCGATAGCCCACGCAGCGCGAGAAAAACGGTGAGCGACAACCACAGACCATGGTTGCCAAGCAGTGGAACGCTAAGCAGTGTGATGGCAAAACCCGCAGCGGCTATTGCCATACTGTTGCGCATATCGCTACCGCGTGTCGCGCCGACAAACATCCCATCCAGCAAATAGCACCATACCCCGACTACAGGCAGGAGTATTTGCCAGAAAAGGTAGTGCCCGGCCAGTTGTTGCAGTTCTGGCAATGAGGTTAGCAGAGCGATGATCTTTTCCCCCGCGAGGGCATATAGACCAGCGAAGGCCAGCGCCACTAATCCTGCCTGACGGCAAGCAGCCCGCCAGATACTTAGCAGCTCGTTTTCGTCCCGCGCGCCATAGGCTCGCCCGGAGTGGGCTTCCACAGCATAGGCAAAGCCGTCCAGAGCATAAGCCGTAAAGGTCAGAAACATCATCAATACTGCGTTAGCTGCAACGGTTTCGCCGCCAAGACGAGCACCGAAGACCGTTATTGAACCAAAGCAAAGCTGTAACAGTAATGAACGCAGCATAATATCGCGGTTTAGCGCCAGTAACCGCCCAACACCACCGCGCCATGCTCTTCTCAACAAGGCAAAGGAGATTTCACGCATCCCCAGCACCCGCCGTACCATCAGCAGCCCGATAGCAAAGGTCGCATACTCAGCAACCACCGTTGCCAGCGCGGCCCCCTGCACATTCATCTGTAGCCCCATCACCAGCCAAAGATCGAGGACAATATTGAGGAGATTCCCCACCACCAGCAAAATCACCGGCGCACGGGCATATTGCACCCCCAGCAGCCAGCCAAGCAGCACCAGATTACCAAGAGAGGCGGGTGCGCTGAGCCAGCGGATTTCGAGAAACCGCCGCGCCTGCTCCAGCACCGCCTCACTGCCGCCGGTAATATGCAGGGCAAGGTCGATAAGCGGCGTTCGCAGCGCCACAATCAACAGACCGGCGCCCAACGCCAGTAGCAGGGGTTGTACCAAAGCACGCGCCAACGCGCAGGCATCTTGCGCGCCGAAGGCCTGAGCGGTTAATCCGGTGGTGCTCATACGCAGAAACAGCAGCAGCATAAAGAGGAAGCTGGTTGCCGTTGCGCCGATCGCTACGCCGCCCAGATAAACAGGGCTGTCCAGATGCCCGATCACTGCCGTGTCCACTAACCCCAACAGCGGGACTGTGATATTCGAGAAGATCATTGGCAGCGCAAGCCGCCACAGCGCTTTATCGGATGCAGTTATTAATTGCATAGCGTTGAGGGTAACAGGAGAGAGAAAATTTACGCTGCGGAGGGTAAAGCACCACCGCAGCAGATAAGAGAGGCGTTACAGCCATTCGCCATTGCGAATAACCCCTACCGCCAGCCCTTCAATGGTGAAGTTTTGATCACGCAGGTCGACAACAATCGGTGAGAACTCGCTGTTTTCCGGAAGCAGCTCAATGGTGTTACCCTGCTTTTTCAGGCGTTTAACAGTAACTTCATCTTCGATACGCGCGACAACAACCTGACCGTTACGTACATCCTGCGTCTTATGTACCGCCAGCAGATCGCCATCCATAATACCGATGTCTTTCATGGACATACCGCTGACACGTAGCAGGAAATCCGCATGGGGTTTAAACAGAGCGGGATCGACCTGATAATGACCTTCAATATGCTGTTGCGCCAGCAGGGGCTCACCTGCCGCTACACGGCCAATCAACGGCAGTCCGCTATCATCTTCCTCTTCCACCAGCAGGCGGAGACCGCGCGACGCACCAGAGACAATTTCAATTACCCCTTTGCGTGCAAGCGCTTTAAGATGTTCCTCAGCCGCATTCGGGGAACGGAACCCCAATTGCTGCGCGATCTCCGCACGCGTCGGCGGCATGCCCGTCTGATTGATGCGATCGCGAATCAGATCGAACACTTCTTGCTGCCTGGCCGTTAAAGCTTTCATTCCGCCCCCTGGTTGTATATACAGTTATGCTGTGAGTATATACAGTCAAAGGTGATTTTGAAACCAAATTTAAGCAAAAAACCGTAGCGGTGTTAAATTCAGCAAAGATTAGCGAAAATGTGACCAGAGCAGAGAACCCCAGGTAAACAGCGCCAGCAGGATAGAAATCAGCACCGCCGCCGAGCCCATATCTTTCGCCCGGCCAGAAAGCTCATGGAATTCCAGGCCAATCCGGTCTACTACCGCTTCAATGGCGCTGTTAAGAATCTCCACAATCATCACCAGCGTGACGGAGCCTATCAGCAACACGCGAGTGATGGCGTCCACATCCAGCCAGCAAGCGATGGCGATAGCAAGGATCACCGCTACCGCCTCCTGGCGAAACGCTGCTTCATTAATCCAGGCGGCGCGAACGCCCTTCCATGAATAACCCGCAGCTTTAATAATTCTGGTCAATCCAGTGGTATTATTGGCCATTAAAAGAACCTTTTTACGTAATAAGCGTCAATGTTGTGTAAGCACGCAGTAGTACAACAGAAATTATGCGTGCTTTCTGATATTCTTGCGGCGCAATGGCACCATTAACCAGAGGCTTTACATCGTTTATGTCCGGCTGGCCACAAATTTACTACAAACTACTTAATTTACCATTAAGCGTGCTGGTAAAAAGTAAGTCGATCCCCGCAGAACCTGCACAGGAACTGGGTCTCGACACCTCACGTCCAATTATGTATGTACTGCCTTATAACTCAAAGGCAGACCTGTTGACGTTGCGCGCTCAGTGTCTGGCACATGATCTGCCTGACCCTTTAGAACCGCTGGAGATCGACGGGGCATTGCTGCCACGTTACGTCTTTATCCACGGCGGACCGCGTGTATTCACCTATTACACACCGAAAGAAGAGTCCATCAAGTTATTCCATGAATATCTGGACTTGCACCGCAGCCATCCAGACCTGGATGTGCAGATGGTACCGGTTTCGGTAATGTTTGGTCGCTCACCAGGGCGCGAAAAAGGTGAAGTTAATCCGCCTTTGCGTATGCTGAACGGCATCCAAAAATTCTTTGCTGTCTCCTGGCTTGGTCGCGATAGTTTTGTGCGTTTCTCCCCGCCAGTATCACTGCGTCGCATGGCGACCGAGCACGGTACAGATAAAATTATTGCGCAAAAACTGGCGCGTGTCGCACGTATGCACTTTGCCCGCCAGCGTTTGGCTGCTGTTGGCCCACGACTGCCCGCACGCCAGGATCTGTTCAATAAACTGCTCTCATCCAAAGCGATCGCGCGAGCAGTGGAAGATGAAGCGCGCAGCAAAAAGATCTCCCACGACAAGGCGCAGCAAAACGCTATCGCCCTGATGGAAGAGATCGCCGCCAACTTCTCGTATGAAATGATTCGCCTGACCGACCGTATTCTTGGCTTTACCTGGAACCGGCTCTATCAGGGGATTAACGTCAATAACGCCGAGCGCGTGCGACAACTGGCTCATGATGGTCATGAGATAGTCTATGTTCCCTGTCATCGCAGCCATATGGACTATCTACTGCTCTCCTATGTGCTCTATCACCAGGGATTAGTGCCGCCGCATATCGCTGCGGGTATCAACCTGAATTTCTGGCCTGCAGGGCCGATTTTCCGTCGCCTGGGCGCGTTCTTTATCCGCCGAACCTTTAAAGGCAATAAACTCTACTCCACGGTATTCCGTGAATATCTGGGCGAGCTATTCAGTCGCGGCTATTCAGTGGAATACTTTGTCGAAGGCGGCCGTTCACGCACCGGGCGTTTGCTGGATCCGAAAACGGGTACGTTGTCGATGACCATTCAGGCCATGCTCCGCGGTGGAACGCGTCCTATCACGCTGGTGCCGATTTATATCGGTTACGAGCATGTGATGGAGGTAGGAACCTACGCCAAAGAGTTGCGCGGCGCCACGAAAGAGAAAGAGAATCTGCTGCAGATGGTGCGCGGGCTAAGCAAGCTGCGTAACCTTGGCCAGGGGTATGTTAACTTCGGTGAACCGATCCCACTGATGAACTACCTGAATCATCATGTGCCGGAGTGGCGTGAGTCTATCGATCCGATCGAAGCGATCCGCCCGGCATGGCTGACGCCAACAGTGAACAGTATTGCCGCTGATTTGATGGTGCGCATTAACAACGCGGGTGCCGCTAATGCGATGAATCTGTGCTGCACCGCGCTGCTCGCCTCCCGCCAGCGCTCGTTAACGCGTGAGCAACTGACCGAACAGCTCAATTGCTACCTCGATTTACTGCGTAATGTGCCTTACTCCCCGGATTCAACGGCACCTGTAGCCAGCGCTGGCGAGCTTATCGACCACGCGTTGCAAATGAATAAGTTCGAGGTCGAGAAAGATACCATCGGCGATATCATCATCCTGCCGCGCGAGCAGGCGGTATTGATGACCTATTACCGCAATAATATCGCGCATATGCTGATGTTGCCGTCGTTAATAGCAGCAATAATTACTCAACATCGCACTATCTCCCGTAGCGAAATGTTGCGCCATATTGAGTTGCTCTATCCGATGCTGAAAGCCGAGCTGTTCCTGCGCTGGGAAAAAGCAGAACTGGTTCAGGTGCTGGAAGATCTGACGCAGGAGTTGCTGCGCCAGGGGCTTATCACCGTGAAAGATGAGCAACTGAGCATCAACCCGCCTCACTCACGCACACTACAACTGCTGGCCGCAGGCGCGCGTGAAACGCTGCAACGCTATGCCATTACGTTCTGGCTGCTGAGCGCGAACCCCTCGATCAACCGTAGTACGCTGGAAAAAGAGAGCCGCACGCTGGCGCAGCGCCTGTCGGTACTGCATGGTATTAATGCACCAGAGTTCTTCGATAAAGCGGTATTCAGCACGCTGGTGCTGACACTGCGTGACGAGGGCTATATTAGCGATACCGGAGATGCGGAGCCGACGCAGACCTTAAGCGTCTATCAGATGCTGGCGGAGCTGATTACGTCGGATGTGCGTTTGACGATTGAGAATGACTGACCTCTGTGACGCTCTCCCCTGCGGGGGAGGCGTCACAATGAAGGAAAATCTTACTGTATATAACTAAACGCCAGCCCCAAAAACAGCACCAGCCCAACATAGTTATTATTTAAAAATGCGCGGAAACAGGCTTCACGTTCGCGGCCCGCAATTAACCTTTGCTGGTAAACAAACAGCACGGCGGCCACAAATATGGTCCAGTAATACTCCCAGCTCAATTCGTTAAGCCAGCCAACAAGCGTCATGAGCGCCAACACAGCTACCTGTAATATACCGATGATCAATTTGTCATGACGGCCAAAAAGAATTGCCGTCGACTTGATCCCAATCTTCAGGTCGTCATCACGATCAACCATCGCATATTGTGTGTCATACGCCACTGCCCAAAGAATATTGGCGAGGAACATAATCCAGCAGCTCAACGGCAATGATTCGCTAACCGCCGCGAAAGCCATCGGAATTGACCAGCCGAACGCCGCTCCCAGCACAACCTGAGGCAGATGAGTATAGCGCTTCATAAAAGGGTAAACCCATGCCAGCGCCAGCGCAGCAACGGAAAGCAGGATGGTCATCATATTCAGGGTGAGCACCAGCGCGAAAGCCAGTAGCACCAGAATAATAAATAACCCTCTGGCTTCATTTTCCGTTACTTCACCACTGGGTAACGGGCGGCCCGCCGTGCGTTTAACATGTCCATCGAATTTACGATCCGCGTAATCATTCACCACGCAACCTGCGGCACGCATCAGCCAGACGCCCGCTACGAATACCAACAGAATCCATAAAGGCGGCACGCCCGGTGTCGCCACCCATAGCGCCCACAACGTTGGCCAAAGCAGTAGCAGCGCGCCTATCGGTTTGTCTGTCCGCATAAGCCGATGAAAGGCCAAAAGCTTATGCTGCGTGAGACTCCACTCCATTTATTTTTCCTCTTCGTACAGCGGTGACGCGGGTAGAAATAGTTCGGTCAACATCAATGGTTTTCCTCCCAGACGCAGGCGGGAACGACGCCCCCAGAGCTGCTCGTGTTGACCTATATCGATAAAATCACGCGTAAGTGTAGAGGAGGTAAAGAGATATCGCCCAAGCGGTGTTTTACCCAGTTGCTGCAGCGCAAGTTCCGGCCCACTGAGGGTCGACTCCGGTACGACTGTACGCCCGGCAAGCCAGGGCTCACCATCGGCGCAGAGAATGATTTCACGCAGCCAGTAACGCGATTCTTCAGGCAATAACGTGGACTCTTCTCTTACTGCATCCGCCGTCACAAATCCTTCCTGGATAAGCGTAACAGTGACCTTTTTACCTTGCTGTTCAAAGCGTTTGGTCATGGAATCTTCCAGCAACAACCACTCCAGCAGTTGCGGATCGAGCGCGGGGATTGCGTCAAAGTAGCGCAGCGCACGCAATTGCGTAAGCGCGGGGTGTGACATGCCTTACTCTCCGGTACATAACGTAGAATTATTGTATCGCAGAACAGGCTTACAGTGCGGGGAAACTGCTTTCAGTTTTCATCAGCGCAACAGAGATGCAACAGCGCACTGCTGCGCCAGTAAAAAGGGTGCGCCAGGAGACGCACCAGCTACTGCAAATATCAGCATTGCGGGGAGAGTATCACCCCTTGCCTTTTACACTGCTGATAAAAGTGGAACGGGCGGTTTTCGACCCGAGGCGTTCTGCTTCATTCAATAATTTCAGTGCCTTATCGATGTCGCCTTTGGCTGCGGCTTGTTTAATGGCATCGTTAAAATAAGATTCCGTGTCGTTAAGCATCGGTTCGCTTTTCACAGCGGGTGCCGGGGCAGCCACTGGCGCCGCGGCTGGCGCAGGCTGTGAGCTATAAACCGGTGCTGCTGTGTTGCCTACGGTAACCGGGCCAGGGCCAGAGGAACCAAACAGTGGGCCCACCAGCACGCTGGAGCCGTTGCTGTTTTTCACTTTCAGCTTCAACGTACCGTCTGTGCTGTGGCGCGCAATCGGGTCCGGAATATCCGGCACTGCGTTACCGGCTCCTTTTGCATAGGCTTTAGCGGGATCAACTAACGTGGTGGTCTGTTGCAGATCTTTTTCTGTGGTAAAAACCAGCACATAGATTTTTTGCTGCCCCAGCGCCGGAGTCAGGCGCATCATACCCTCAAGACGGTCGGCGCTCATGACGCCCGGCTCCTGATAAGTGAAGTATTCACTGGGGAAGAAGGCTGAAGGGGTCATGTTCTGATCAAGAATCAGCACATTCGGCGCAAATACGCTGGCCTGTTTATTGACTTCGCTGGTGAGCGTTAGCGTCAGTTCGCCGATATTGGCCGGTACGCTATAGGCGGCAACCGGGCCGCTGATCCCCGCGATATCCAGCCGTTGCCCGCCGGTGGCAAGATTAGTCGTTTGTGTTTTTGATTGATCGACCGGCGTCCAGGTCAGTTGTTGCAGCGCCGAAACCGGGATAGTCGGGGCGGCAGTGGTATTCTGCGGAACAAAGTTAACGTCGGCGAAACTAATCCCAGGCGCTGCCGCCAGTAAGCCAGCGGAGAGGCACAGGGCGATGAGACTTTTTTTCATTTTCATTGTTATCACCTTTGATACAGAGTGAGCGGTAGCCAGGCAATAGCGCGCTCATCTAAGATTGAGGGGCTTACGCCCCTCTTTTATTCACTACGCGTTGGGAATCAATCGATTACCACCAGATTTCCATCTGAGCACCGAAGGTCCACTCGTCGTTGTCACCACGGCTGGTAGTATTGAAACCTGAGTTGTTAGCAGCGGCGAAACGCGTTACATCATTACCATCTTTGATGTAGCCCCATTTCTCATCCCATTTCGCATAAGTTGCGAATACGCGGATAGCCGGGCGAGACCAGATGCTGTCGCCAGCCTGCCATTGTTGAGCAAGGGTAATTTTGTACTGGCTGTTTTTGTCGCCAGTCTGCTGAGATTTAACGTTGTCGTAGCCGACTTCCAGCAGAGTGCTCATGATCGGCGTCCATTTAAACATTGGGCGCACACCCACGGTCCACCAGTCAGCACCCAGTTTTGAATCCAGATCCTGTTTCTGGTACATACCGACATACATCAGATCCCAACGATCGCTCAGTGTGATTGCGCCATGATCGAGCACACGCCACAACTTGCCGTCATTGTTGCCGCCGATAAAATCATCATAGTTACTGGTGTTATAATTCCCCTGCGGAATGCCTTTCCCTTGGGTAGTCATAGCATCGGTAGCATACTGGAGCACAAATTTGTTGTAGCCTTTCAGCATGCTTTGAGTATGCTCAGCGGTGAACATCCAACCATCTTTTGAAGCATTTTCATTAACATAACGATAGTCGTCTGTTCTGTTTGCTCGGCCATAGTCGACACCCAGTTCCAGCACACCATCCGGGTTAGTTTCCAGACCCGCTAAACGCATGTCGAATACGTCGTTGGCTAAATCTTTAGTCACGTCATAAACGCCAGGGCTACTGAAAGTAACAGAGCCGCCTGCTTCAGAGGAACGGGTTGCCGCTAAAGAGAGTTTACCGAAGCCCAGATCGATATTTTCAATACCCGCACCAGGACCAGAGATATCCCAGTAGTAGAAGTCGATCATATGGACATCATGACGTTGATAGAAACGTTTACCGGCCCAAATGGTGGAGCCAGGCAGCGCGTCGATCAGGTTTTTACCTTGTACGTTCGCTTCACGGAACGCCGGGCTGGTTGCTTCCCAGTCATTTTGTTGCGATACGGAATAAGCCACGTTAGTGTCGAAATAGAAGCTCTTATCGCCCTCTTTCCACACTTCCTGACCCAGTTTTAATTCTGCGTAGGTTTCACATTCGTTACCGAGACGATATTTGGCGCCTGCACCAGTTGCCTGGAAGCACTGCTGCTCGCCACCGCTACCGGTCCAGCCGATACCAGAACGTGCATAACCTTTGAAATCTACAGCACCCGCCTGAGCAGACATAACGCCTGCCGCGATGGCGAGAGCCAGTGGGAGTTTGCGCAGAGTAGTCATCATTCTATCTCCTGAGATCATTGCTTTTCTTTTTTCACGTCCCCCTTCGCGCTCTGCCTGTGTCTACACAGCGAAAAAAATGACGTGTTTCTTTTGGAATGCTTAAACGCCGGGTTCTTTGTGCAACCGACGACAGGCGGTGCCATCTTCACGGAACAGATGGCAACGCTCCGGCGGCAGGCCGATGGCGAATGTGGCACCCTCTTCTACCAGCACCACGTCGTTCTGGCGGTAAACCAGGTTTTGACGTATTGCGGGGATCTGGATATGAATTTGTGTTTCGTGGCCGAGCTGTTCCACAACCTGTACCACCCCTTCGAGGGTGACATCGGCGATATCACATGGCAGCAGATGCTCCGGGCGAATGCCTAACGACATATTTGCCCCCACCTGCACATTGGCGCTGTCGACCGGGAGCCATACCTGCTGGCGGTTCGGTAGCTCGACCTGTACCTGATCAATGGCAGTAGCGGTGACTTTGACCGGGAGGAAGTTCATCTTCGGTGAACCGATAAACCCCGCGACAAAACGGTCTGCCGGATAGTGATAAAGCTCCAGTGGTTTGCCTATCTGCGCTACGCGTCCGGCATCGAGCACCACAATCTTGTCTGCCAGCGTCATCGCTTCTACCTGATCGTGGGTGACGTAAATCATCGTGCGACCCAAGCGTTTATGAAGACGGGAAATTTCAATACGCATCTGCACACGCAGCGCGGCATCAAGGTTGGAAAGAGGTTCATCGAGCAGGAATACGCGCGGTTGCGCCACCAGCGTGCGGCCTATCGCTACGCGCTGACGCTGCCCGCCTGAAAGCGCTTTCGGTTTGCGATCGAGCAGGTGGCCTAGCTGCAATACCTCAGCGACCTGCGTAACGCGCGTTTTAATGGTCTCTTTTTTCTCACCTGCCAGCTTGAGGCCGAAAGACATGTTTTCCGCCACCGAGAGGTGCGGATAAAGCGCATAGGACTGGAACACCATACCCACCCCGCGTTCCGCAGGTGGAATATCGTTCATACGTGTGTCGCCAATCAGCAAATCACCGCTGGTAATTGTCTCCAGCCCGGCAATCATGCGCAGCAGCGTCGATTTACCACAGCCTGACGGGCCGACAAACACCACGAATTCACCCTCGTGAATATCGAGATTAATGTCTTTTGATACCACCACGTCGCCCCAGGCTTTCGTTACATTACGAAGCTGTACGCTCGCCATGCCCTTCTCCCTTCGTTACAACTGGTCACCAACAGAAACATTCAATGTGGGCCGACTATGCAGCATCTTTACAGTGGGCAAATCCTCCACCCCCCGGTTTTTTATGGGGGAGGAGGCGGGAGGATGAGAAGGAGTACGTCGAGTGTGGCCCATGGCGGTTACGGCCAATTTCGTGATGGGCACTGCAAAATTCGGCCCAATTTTGTGTGCGCTACGCCGCATAACCCCCAGTTTTGTAACGGAGATCACATAAATACCCCCAGGGGCGTAGCGTGAAGGAGGATGAGAAGCGCTTGTCAAAAAAGGAGACTAGGCCCGTTAAGCCACTTCAGGCAATCCACGAGCACATCACCAAAAGGACGGGATATATGAAAATCAAAACGGGCGCACGCATCCTCGCATTATCCGCACTGGCGACGATGATGTTTTCCGCCTCTGCCCTTGCAAAAATAGAAGAAGGTAAGCTGGTTATCTGGATCAATGGCGATAAAGGCTATAACGGTCTGGCCGAAGTCGGTAAAAAGTTTGAGAAAGACACCGGTATCAAAGTTACCGTTGAGCACCCGGACAAGTTAGAAGAGAAATTCCCGCAGGTCGCAGCAACTGGCGACGGCCCGGACATTATTTTCTGGGCCCATGACCGTTTTGGCGGCTATGCACAATCCGGCCTGCTGGCAGAAGTCACCCCGGATAAAGCCTTCCAGGACAAGCTGGTCCCCTTCACCTGGGATGCCGTTCGTTATAATGGCAAACTGATTGCTTACCCGATTGCTGTCGAATCTTTATCATTGATTTATAACAAAGATCTGGTTCCTAACCCGCCGAAAACCTGGGAAGAGATCCCTGCGCTTGATAAAGAGCTGAAAGCGAAAGGTAAGAGCGCACTGATGTTCAACCTGCAAGAACCGTACTTCACCTGGCCGCTGATTGCTGCGGATGGTGGCTATGCATTTAAATTCGAAAACGGCAAATATGATGTGAAAGATGTCGGCGTGAATAACGCGGGCGCGAAAGCTGGCCTCAACTTCCTGGTTGAGCTGGTTAAAAACAAACATATGAATGCTGACACAGACTACTCCATCGCTGAAGCTGCCTTTAATAAAGGCGAAACCGCTCTGACCATTAACGGCCCATGGGCATGGACCAATATTGATAAGAGCAAGGTTAACTACGGCGTAACGACCCTGCCAACCTTCAACGGTAAACCATCCAAAACCTTTGTTGGCGTACTGAGTGCGGGTATTAACGCTGCCAGCCCGAACAAAGAACTGGCAAAAGAGTTCCTTGAGAACTACCTGCTAACCGATGAGGGTCTGGAAGAAGTCAACAAAGACAAACCGCTGGGCGCAGTAGCACTGAAATCTTATCAGGAAACATTAGCGAAAGATCAGCGTATCGCGGCCACCATGGATAACGCGGAAAAAGGCGAAATCATGCCGAACATCCCGCAAATGTCTGCTTTCTGGTATGCCACCCGCACCGCCGTTATTAATGCGGTAAGTGGTCGCCAGACTGTCGACGCCGCGTTAAAAGACGCGCAGAGCCGTATCACTAAGTAATGTCTAAACGCTTTATCCCACTGGGATAAGGGAAAGCAAATACGTTGTATACGTGAAATCTTTCAGGCTGCTTCACGACTCAACACAGAGGCAGCCTGAAGGATAAAGCGTAAGAGGAAACCCCATGGATGTAGTAAAAAAACGCCACTGGTGGCATAGCCCGCAGCTCGCGTGGGCGACTATTGCCCTGATGGGATTGCTGGTTGGATACCTTGTTGTTTTGATGTATGCCCAGGGGGAATACCTTTTTGCCATAACCACACTGATCCTCAGCTCTGCGGGGCTCTATATTTTCGCCAACCGTAAAGCCTATGCCTGGCGTTACGTTTATCCTGGTCTGGCGGGCATGGGGTTGTTTGTCCTGTTCCCGTTGATTTGTACCATCGCTATCGCTTTTACCAATTACAGCAGCACTAACCAGCTCACTCAGGAACGTGCACAGCAAGTTCTACTTGAGCGTTCGTATGAGGCGGGTAAAGCTTATAACTTCGGTCTTTATCCGTCAGGCGATAAATGGCAACTGGCGCTGACCGATGATGCAAGCGGTAAATATTACATCTCCGATGCATTCACGCCCGGCGTTGAACAACAATTAACCTTAAAAGAATCCGCTACGCTGCCGGCGAGTGAACGCGCTAACTTACGCGTGATTACGCAAAATCGCCAGGCGCTGAACCAACTGACCGCCATCCTACCGGATGAGAGCAAAGTGATTATGAGTTCACTGCGTCAGTTCTCAGGCACCCGGCCGCTCTATCAGCTTGCGCAGGACGGTACGCTGACCAATAACCAAAGCGGCGTAAAATATCGGGCGAATAATGATATTGGCTTCTTCCAGCAGATTAATAGTGATGGCTCCTGGGGGAGCGAAAAATTAAGCCCCGGCTACACCGTGACCATCGGCTGGGACAATTTTACCCGCGTCTTTACCGATGAAGGTATCCAGAAGCCGTTCGTCGCTATCTTTATCTGGACGGTAGTGTTCTCGCTCCTCACCGTGGTGCTGACCGTTGCCGTGGGTATGGTGCTGGCCTGCCTGGTACAGTGGGAAGCATTAAAAGGCAAGGCTATCTACCGCGTGTTATTAATTCTGCCTTATGCGGTGCCATCGTTTATCTCGATTCTGATCTTCAAGGGGCTGTTCAACCAGAGTTTTGGCGAGATCAATATGATGCTGAGCACACTGTTCGGTCTCAAACCCGCCTGGTTTAGCGATCCAACAACGGCGCGCACAATGATCGTGATCGTCAATACCTGGCTCGGTTACCCCTACATGATGATCCTTTGCATGGGGCTGCTAAAAGCGATCCCAGACGATCTCTATGAAGCGTCGGCGATGGACGGTGCAGGGCCGTTGCAGAATTTTTTCCGTATCACTTTCCCGCTGTTGCTCAAGCCGCTTACGCCGCTAATGATCGCCAGCTTTGCTTTTAACTTTAACAACTTTGTGCTGATCCAACTGTTGACCAATGGCGGCCCCGACCGTATCGGTACCACCACCCCTGCGGGGTATACCGACTTGTTGGTTAGCTACACCTACCGTATTGCCTTTGAAGGCGGCGGTGGGCAGGACTTTGGGCTTGCCGCAGCTATCGCCACGCTGATTTTCCTGCTGGTGGGTCTGCTGGCTATCGTCAATCTGAAAGCCACGCGCATGAAATTCGATTAAGGAGGACGATATGGCTATGGTGCAGCCGAAATCGCAAAAAATGCGATTGTTTATCACCCATCTGTTATTGCTGCTGTTTATTGCCGCGATTATGTTTCCGTTACTAATGGTCATCGCTATTTCATTGCGTGAAGGTAACTTTGCCACCGGTAGTTTAATCCCGGACGAGATCTCCTGGGAGCACTGGCGACTGGCGTTAGGCTTTAGCGTTGAACATGCCGATGGTCGCGTAACGCCGCCGCCTTTCCCGGTGCTGCTATGGTTGTGGAACTCAGTGAAAATCGCCGGGATTACGGCGATAGGGATTGTCGCGCTCTCAACTACCTGTGCCTATGCATTTGCCCGTATGCGTTTTGCTGGCAAAGCAACGTTGTTAAAAGGGATGCTTATTTTCCAGATGTTCCCGGCAGTACTTTCGCTGGTAGCGCTGTATGCCTTGTTTGACCGTCTTGGACAATACATTCCGTTTATCGGCCTTAATACGCATGGCGGAGTGATCTTCGCCTATCTTGGTGGTATCGCACTGCATGTATGGACGATCAAAGGTTATTTCGAAACCATTGATAACTCGCTGGAAGAAGCGGCGGCATTAGATGGCGCGACACCGTGGCAGGCATTTCGTCTGGTACTGCTGCCGCTGTCAGTGCCAATTCTGGCGGTGGTGTTTATCCTGTCGTTTATCGCTGCGATTACGGAAGTGCCGGTTGCATCCTTACTACTGCGCGATGTGGATAGCTACACGCTGGCAGTGGGAATGCAGCAATACCTCAACCCGCAAAACTACCTGTGGGGCGATTTTGCTGCGGCAGCCGTTCTCTCTGCAATTCCAATTACCTTTGTTTTCCTGCTCGCCCAGCGTTGGCTGGTTAATGGCCTGACCGCAGGGGGAGTAAAGGGTTAAGTTTTATCATCCAAAGCCACTGTTATTACCCCTCAATTTGGAACTTGTAAGTCCCGTTTGGCGATCCCCGGATCGCCATTTTTTATTCCCGTTTTAGCCGTTTGGAGTTGCACAACCACAGGGTGATCACCAACAGCAGGATCGCTCCGGAGTAGATCAATACGTCCATCGGCGACTTATGATCGACGATGATCAACCGCACAATCGCGGTAATGCCGATATAAATAAAGTAGCGTAGCGGGAAATGAAAACCGGACTGGAAATATTTCACAATCAACGCAATAAATTCAAAGTAGAGGAAGTAGACGACTAACCCCTCTACCAGTTCATATTTGCTGGTACGCTCCGGGGCAAACAGTACATCAGCCAAATGCAGTGTCTCTTTTCCTAAAAAAACCACCAGAATCAGCCCCAGACTTAACAAGCCAAGGCTTAATACGGTCTGTAGCACAGTTGAAATAAATTCAACGCGTGGACGAGTGAGCGACACCATGACAACACCTCAATTTATGCGGGCGGAGCTTTTGTATAACCCAAAAATGTGATCTGGATCCACATTCTTTGCTTATATTTTCTTCACGAAAGTAATGCGTGCGCAGGCAACCCCGAGAAATCAGGTACTATTAGTTAGCGATAGGTTAATCGGGAGTTACTGTTTTTTGTAAGAAAAGAAACTAATGGATGCGTATTTTGGTGGCTGTATATTATATAACCAGCTGGAGTGTATATGCCAAAATCGTTACCCGCAGTTTATATGAATGCCCAGGCAGAAATTCCCTCTTTACCCGCTAACAGTGAATCCTCATCACTTCTGGTAAATAGACTGAAAGCAGTTACGCCCTCGCCCTCTGTTTTTAAACTTCCACAACAGGCCTGGCAATGGATGGCACGACTCTTTGGTCGTGCGCCGCAGGCGGAACGCGTTGAAATGACGGAAGTGGTAGCCAACGGTAGGGAACTCCACCAGGCATCTGAAGAAGCCGCCCTTCTCAATCGGCAATTACAGGAAGGTCCTTCACGTCCGTCACACCCCCATGCGCGGTTGATATTAGCTGTTGTCTCAGCTTTCGCTACCGTCGGTACATTAGGCCTGGGGCTGGGTTTATACAGGATGAAAAATAGCCCAGACACTCCGATGCCGGATAATAATGCTGACATGATACCGGATTTTCAAATTGATCAGCTTTTCCCCCATGCCAGAGCTGTTGCCGCACCGGGTGCTGCGTTGATATCTCCCACTACGGTAATGCCAACGCCGACGAATAGTGCAAATTCAAAAAAAGCGGTTTACACCCTGCTTTCCAAAACCCTGTTTCGTAACGAACTGGACGAAGTGCTGAAACACTATCCCGGCATGGATGAGAGTGTTGTGACTGAGGCAGTATTCGTTCCGTTGTTAATGAAGCTGGAAGGTGACGCGCCGTTGCAGCCCAGTGATGACGTGACGGAAGCATCGCAGCAGCTATCGCTGATGATAGACGCCTTGTTTTCTACTCTGACGGCGCAAGAATTCGCGCGTCTGTATCAGAGCAATAGTCCAGGGGGAGAATTACAGTATGCATGGCGTTTTGCCGCCCGCAATGAGCAGGCAAATATTGTTGTAGATAAGAAACCAGCGCAATTATGGCTACGGCCTGATAATACACCGTTTATTATCGACGAACATGGACGTTGCAATTTTGTTCGATTTAATCAGCAAAGCAAAAAATGGGAGATTGTCCGTGAGTATGACAATTTACAATATGCTACAGAAACCGGAGCATCCGTAGCAAAGTACACCATTCCATTGGTGACTTTAGCTCCAAACTACAGAGTAGAAGCCGATCCTACCAATAATTTAATTAATATTAATATCCCCGGAAAAAATCAGACTACAGGAGTGATGATCGCGGGAGAATTTATACCCGCAAGGTGTGCTATTAATCAATGCGGAACGGCTTATACCAATATTACCGGCTATGAAAACCAACAACAATTACTCGTCCGCAGCGACTACGGTTGGTATTTTGAACCCGCATCAGTAAAAATGGATCAGAATCTTAAACTATTGCTGGAAAGTAAAAATAACGTTACTACAGATGCTAGCGCCAAACAGATTGGAGAAATTAACACTAAAACAGGTTTGAGTATTAGTGATATAGGTAAAAACTTCCTGAAAAAAGACCATAAGTATTACCCTGTTAATATTAAAGAAGATAAAGCCAACAAGAGAAATATTACCACACTGCCTGACTTTGATAATGCAGAAATAAGATATAACAATGGGATGATGCAGTTAATAAATGCCCTGGAGATTATTGTCCCATTTGAAAGTGAAAAAATAAAGGTAAATTCTCCAACCCCTTGTTATATCGAAAAAGATGCAATGGATTATCTTGACAAACACTGCAAACGAACTGAACCCAATCTTGCAAAGCTGAAATATAAGTATAATGGCGTTTGGGTGAATGACAAAAACTACAAGTTTTTTACTGTTCAAGATAAAACATATATAGTTCATGTTCTTGCAGATAGACACATCCGCATCCTTAATGCAAATAACTATGCCCGTGGATATGACATTATTTTAAAATTAATCGGTGACACTCTGCTACGGATAAGAAACCATGTGGTACAGATACCTTATACCGCACTTCCCACTGGTGATATGTCCGGGTTAAGTTCCGGGAAAATAAAACTTCCTGTTTTTATGGAAACTGATGTTTATAATAAATTGCAGAATGCTAATAATGGTGTGGACGTATCAGAGTCGGCCGCAACAAACGGGGAGCTTATTAACAAAAAAGGCTTTGATTTACCTTTAGTCTGGATTAATCCCAAAACCAATAACAGTTATTTTTTACATAATAATAAATACTTCCCGGCAACTATTATTGAAGAAAAGAACTCAACCTGCCCTATGGGACTTAATATTATAGAAATATCTGCGCAGAATAACTTCTTGACCGATCATAATAACATTGCAACGATAGTCATTGAAAAAAAGACAGATAAGTACGAAATAAAAAGTCAGGAAAGTCTCTTTGCCGAGAGAATGAAAGTTAGCACAGATATGGCAGCTTCGTATATTAGTAAATTTCCCTGGCGTCACGTTGCTGGAATGGAGTTAGTTGATGAGGCGGTGAGTAAAGTTCTTGCCTCTAATAATTTCTATGTTGATTGCCCAAAGAAGCCTGTCAAGTTGACCTATCAAACATGGGATATAGAATCGCTTAAAAATAACGTAACTAAAATGTTATATCCTGGAAATGTTAATTTTAATCAACTTGAGTTCTACACGTTAGCAACAGATCAGGATTCTCCTGACATAAAAAAGACAATAGCCAGCAATTACGTAAAAAGCGCCATCGAACGGTTGAAAACTATCATCCTAAACTCTCTTCAGCAAGCACTTTACTATAATACGTCCTCCTGGCCAGTTGTTAAATCTTACTTGAATGATGTGCTAGGCATTGATAGCGATGAGTTTCATACTGATTTTGCATATACATGGCGTGAGCGTTTAAAAAAAATAAAAGATTCCCTGGCTGTCAATAAGGTATTATTAACATATGGCAGCGATGTAGTTTTAACTGACGATGAGAAAAAATCAGGCAATATCGTTTACACATCGCCTTCTGATAGAGTCATTTATATCAATGCCAATAAACTGGATCCTGATGACGAGACACAAATCAGGTTAATTTCTGAACTTTTACATTCTGTTGCTTATATGAAGGGGGTAAGTAGTGACTTTATCGATACCAGACAGGAAAATAATATCCACATGCCAGCAATGGATGCGCAGAAAAAACTGATATCAGCTTTACAAAAAAAAGAATTACCCGCGCAACAATTGAATGATTTACTGGAAGAGAGTAAAAAATATTTTAAACATGTCCCACCATATCAAAATAGCAATTCTTTATTAACCTCAGAGGCACTATCTTTTCTTGCGAAATTTGATCCCGCTTATCGGGCACACCTGATGCTTTATTCCGCCTCCTTTTTAACATCGCTATCACTTGATACTTTTTTTTTACTGGCTCAGGCACAAAATACTATTACGGGCGTAGAGGCATGGCTTAAGAAGTATGGGGAATTACGCTCATCCCCGATGACAAATGCTTACGATGAATCAACTGCACAAACAACACTTGTCACTAACGAAAACGATGGACCACACGGCGAGATACGATATTTTCACCACCCTCTGGCTTCAGCCAAGATTTCAAAAGACAGATTTTCTCCAATTCAACGTGCGCATGATAAAATCTTTATTCCCGATCAGGGAGACTATTATCCTCAAAAACCGGAGGAAAAAGTGTTTGTCCCTGGTCATGGCAACGTAACCATAGTTGAGATACCAGAGCTCTACTGCCTCGGTGATAAAGATTTAACCTTTTCCGAAGAGCTCAGACAAATTGGCCGCTCTTTGGAAAATACAGTGACGGCCAATGCACAAGCATGGCAGGAGATCCTTTACGTTGATCTCAGAATAGGGGACTGCCCACCGCCAAAGGATGTGCAATGGTTGACTTCCATAACAACCACCATAGATCTCTTTATCAACACCGTAATTTCTTTTATACCGCGTTTAGAAGCTGTTGATTTATTGAAAGGTTTTGTAGGTCCAATGTTACAAATGCTTGCCGATGATATTGAAGGCAAGCCGGTAAGCAAAGAAGAAAGGTTAGCAATGATATTGAATGTTGCATTAACGGGGACATCAATAGTGCGTCAAGAGATGCCGACTTTTACTAGTGCTGAACGTGCCAATTTTATACGCAACCCCAGTATAAAAAAAATCGTAAAAGCTAAAGCGCCAAACATTATGAGACGTTTCTCGTCTTATCGTGGCAGCGGTCGCGGGAGTACACCAATGAAAGTGGCGGTGAAAATTGCAGGGAAAGATTTTCCATTACGAATATCATATGATGAAAAACCACTGATTAATAATGAGCAAGGCCTTAATCGATTTATCCATTTCGATCGTAAAGAAAATCACTGGAATTTTGATACTGACATAGAAAAAGTAGTAGAAGAAGAGGCCAAAAGAAATCAAAATGAATTTCGCATGCGGCTGAAAAAACTACCTGAAGAGGCAGTTATTGAACCCGCCGAATTTGATTTTTTCACCATAAAACAACATGACCAGGAGGATATTACCGGCGTTTTTATCGGTGTCGATTTTATACCTGCTGAAATGCTAAGACTGGACAACGAAATATCCGCTCGTACAACCCTCGGGACAATATCTCATCAGCAACAACGTTTGCTGACCTGGGATGAATCCGGATGGAGCTTTGAACGTAAATCTGTGAAGGCCGGGGATTACATTGACATTCTCCTTAACAGCAAGGAAGACACCGGAGAGAACATTGCGCAAAATGTTTTTGGCGCAATTCGCAAAGCTGACGGACTTAGCCCTGATAAAGTTGGTCATACCTATATCAAAAGAGATTACAAATATTATAAAGCTGAGAAATTGCCTTCCACTGATGGACAGATCAGGCTAAAACTGCCTGACCACGATGATGCAGTACTCAAATTTGAGAATGGTTATTTTTCTTTAGAGCATGCCGACAATATTCTTGTCGCGTTTAAAAATAAAGTAGTAACGGATCAAGGGGCCAAATTCCATATCGAAGAGTCCGGATTACTTCTCCTTCAAGGACAAGCAGCAAGAAGTACTGAACATTTAACGGTACCACTTGGTCATGGGCTTTATACCAACGAACAGGGATCTCATACCGCTTTTGTCGTCAACAATGAACATTTTTTGGTTAGTTTTCATACCGACAAAGAGATGCATATAAAAATAGACTCCGCAGATGTTAACGCGCCACCACTTACATTTTGGTTAGATAAAGACTCTTGGGTTCGTATCAGAGATAAATCAAAGGTAAAAAACTTTGATTATACTGAGCTATCGTCATGCCGTATTGCCAGAACACCAGGGGCTGGGACATCTTGCCTCGGTGCTAAAATAGCGATAGAGACAACCCTTAGCAAGCGCCTGATAAATGAGATCAGTAATGGCATGGCCAGCGATAGAGTTCCTGATGCGCATAAACTCGTTGAAGTGAGGGTAGATGAAATTCCATTTTTGTATCAGGATCCGCAGACCACCAAATATTATTTCAAGTACGCCAATAAATTTTTCAATGCAAAAATAATTGAAGCCAGCAACAAAGTAGAAAACCCAACTGGATTTCCTTGTTTGAAAATAACCGGGCGTACTGATTTCTTTCGTCGGGAAAAAAACATATCACTGATGGTAGTCATTGATGATGGTGACACAATAAAAATGGCAGATATGTCAACGTTTGTTGCCGAAAAGCTCAAGGTAAGCCCACAAGAAGCGACATTATATAACAGAAAATCCCTTTATAATGAAGTTGAAAATATTAATATGATAGATAGATTAATCAATGATGTTCAAATGGCAGATAACCTCTATGTTGAACAGCCCATAAAGAAACTCAGGCCACTGAAAGCTAAAATAACTGAGAAGACATTGCTGGATGCTGCTAAAAAGTCCTTATTCCCAAGACATGTCCTGAAAAACAAACAATACAAAATTAAGGTATACGATCTAGATGCTCCTGCACCGAAAAATGATGATTATGTCGACGATGCTATCGATTATGTATCAAGACAGGTTGATTATGCACAGAACAATATTTTAACCAGTGTCACTGATGCCCTTCGGCCGGATCACCATAATCATCCTCTCGTTGAGGATTATTTTATGGAGATATTCCAAAAAGATGATAATGTTTTTATGAATGACCTCGAGAGTTCATTTTTGTCTCATCTCAATCTGGCCAAAGAGGAGTTATCACGACGGAAAATAAAATTACTTTCAGTTGTTGAGGAACCTCTAAACACGCATCCACAATATCTTAAAAGTAATAATGAGGTAGTGTTCATTCATGATCTGGATAAGGATAATATTTTTATCAATATAGATATGATTGAGATTGATCAAAACGCAAAACATATCAATCCTCGGGAATTTACCGGCGCGCTTCTCGAAGCCGCCCACCGTGCAACAGGGACGACTGATCATATCTTCAATATTCCAAAAAGTAACAGCATCTATCTCAATGTAAAAGATGCCTATCGATATATCCAAAATGCTCTTAGAAAGGATAATCCAGCCTCTGGTGATTCCACCGCAATGATGGATGTCATAACACGATATTTCAAAGCTTCACCGGTATATCGTCAACAGCTTGATAAATTACTCGAGGTACCAATGGATTGGCGTAAATTCAGTTATTTTCTACGCAATGATCCAGGTTTTCGTGCGCAATTGACGCTTAATTCAGACTCTTTTTCAACATTAATACCACAGGATTTACACTATCTCATCTCTTCGGTCACCCAGGATACGACGATGCTTCACCCTTGGGTCAAAAAATATGGTCAACGTCGTAATGTACTCAAAATTGACCCTGCAACTGAGCAAATTGCTGATTTGATGACTACCGTGCGGGTTGACGTTCACCTACTTGCCAAAGAGAAAATAACTATACTTACCGAATTGCCGGAGAAGAAAAATCTCTTTAGTTCAGAAGAATATCCTATTGTCTATCAATGGAATGATGAACTTTATCCGGCTGATTTTCTGGGTAAAAGCGCCAGGATAATTACCCTTGGCAATACGGACGAAATTCGTCAGGTTTATTATTATTATCCAATCACCGGGGCCATCGAACCGATTCAAAAACAAGCGACACGTAATAAGGTGTTAACTTATCACGATGATATTGAACTGTTTGAAAGTCGTGTTCCCGGTTCAGATTACTCAGAAATATTGTCCTACGATGCACTAAGAGAAAGATTGGTACCTACAGGTGCTACCAGAATATTACATTTACCTGGTGATATTACACGAATTGAGTTCCCCTCTTTTAATGTGTTCCATCCTAAAGGGGCAACAAATGATATCTATATGCAAGGCCACGGTAAAGCTTTGCAAACACACAGTGCCGTTCCGGAAAACTGCAAATTGAATTTCTACACTTACCGAGAGCAGCAATTAGTACCCTATAAAGGTAATGCAGATGACCTGCTCAGAGGGAAATTTGAACCCAGAGAATTTAAAGTCGCTGGCCAAATAATTGAAGATTACGTTATTAAACCTTTTAGCAGTGTACCAGTAAACCACTACCATATGGCTAAAAAATACAACGCAAATTTCGTGCAAGTTTTCTCCAGTGATACACATTCAAGCGATTTAATAAGCTCTATTTCTAATGTCTTCCATGACCATAAAATAGAAATCCACCTTTATATGTGCCGCGCCGTTGAAGATAAAAGAATGTTTCCTCCAGTGCCTGGTACCAGTGGGCTATCATTTAAAAATATTGATATGCCGTTTGCTAAAACTGAACCTACCGACCGTTGGATATTTGATCAACCTATCGAGGGGGGCAGAGTTGAAGCAGGACCTACACTCTCAGGTTTTTTACCACTCAGAGAAATTAACATTTTCACACGTTTTAAGACTGCTGATCTGAATGCTAAAGCATGTATCACATATTTTTTACATGATACCCCTTATGATATTTATTATGGACTGCATTCTGTTATCGAACCCAGCAATCAGGTTCCTGCATATATTATGGGTGCCAGGATTCAGGCAAGAAAAAATATGATTAAAGCGCATACCAATCTTGACAAGGCCTGGGATAAGTTAAACGACAACGTGTATAGCCGTGACGTTATGAGTTATTTTTCATTCGCCTTTGATGTTAGCGATGAAAATATCCTACAAGAGGTTGTCAAACGATTCAAAATTAATGTATCACGTGTAAGAGATTTTCTTGATGAATCAGCACAGATAGATTACAACAATGTGGGGATAGTTTCTACCAGACAAATTCCTGACTTAAACAATCCCGGAACCTATAAGAGTGCAATTTCTGATATCGAGACAATTAATAATTTTCCCGCAGCCTTTATGGTGCCGGGGGATGCTTTCCGAAGAATATATATTGTCAACGACAAATATCCTGTTATGAAAACCGGTGATAAAATCATTGATCGCAATGATGCTATGCAACCACACGTATTTACTCACGAAGCTTCTCATATTGCGGCGAACACCTTTGACATTACTTATATCAAAATGGATATAGATGACTATGCCAGCGGCACGCTCAATATTGCTGACGCGCAGCGTGGCATGCAGCAAATTAATGAATTGATTGCCAGTGGCAAAATTAAAAACACTCAAATATGGTCGGAGTTCGTACCGCTTATTAACCGCTATTTTTCCCTAAAAACAATTCTGACAGAAGCAGAAGCCGTACAAATTCTTAAAGAAAGCCCAATGTTAAGAGCAAATTTATTGGCAGAGAATGCCGATAGCTTCGCAATCTTTGTTAAGCATATTGCAGATTTGAAGCATCCGGGAAAACAAAAACGGGAAGCAGAAGAGAGTGAAGAAAGCGCGAGTAATGCGGATTATAAGCATCTCGCTCTACTGTTTGCCGCAACCAAGGCGCATCATGTTCCCAGCGAAGAATGAGGAAGTCTTTACTCTCCCCCTCTCCCGTCGGGAGAGGGGGGGTACGACTACCTGAAGTTCAAAGACTTATCGCTTGTCATGCTATAGAGATCAAACTTGCGACCCAGTTTTTGACCACCGTCGCGGGTCAGCGGTGTCCAGCCAATCGCCGCGCGACTACGGGTCGCGTTAGCACTGAAGAGATCCAGCGGAATCGAGACATACACCCCTTTAGTGAAGTCCCCTTCGCCATACTCTTCCGGAGAAACGTTAGTGATCGTGGCATACGCACCAACAACCACACCGCTGTCGAAATGTTTAGCCACTTCCAGCGTACCGCCTTTGTCCCCCGCCAGATACTGCCCGACGCTTGCTTTAATCAGCACATCCTGAGCAAATGGCGGAGTCCAGTACGCCGTTAAATGTCCGGTTTTAACGCTATAGTCAGTGAACTTCATCATATCCTGCGCACTGCGCCAGTCACGTTGTTTCACGTAGTTAGCATCCAGACCAAATGCCCAGTTGCCATCGACAGGACGCCACAGAACTTCTGTACCTGCCCCGCCATACATTGTCTCCAGATAACCGGCATAAACCTGACCATAGAAGTTATTGCCCAGATACTGGAAGTAGTTCGCCTGCATGTTATTAACGTAGACATCGTTCTGCACGTACTCACGCACGCGAGTACGGACACGCGGCAACGAAGAGTCTGATGGCGGATTGGTGTAATTAAACTTGTCATAGTTATTGGAGATATTGCCGAATAAGCTACCGGTAGTCAGTAAGTGATCGGTTAACCACCAATCGGCGGTCGCCATAACACCTAACTGATACATATAGAAGCCTTCCGGCCCACCGAGCGACTGATTCAGCACCGGATCGATATGGAAATCGAAGGTTGTTTTATCAATGTACCAACCCTGCTCCGTTTTATCCGGCACAACTGGCGTGACGCGTTTTTGCACCAGCTCCGTTTCATGCCCTAACGGTTCAACTTCGAGGTGGCGCTTCAGGCTGGCAACGTCCGTTTCGGTCGTCACTTGCGGCATATTAAGGCGATTTTCCGTCACGCGAATAGTGCGAATACCATTCGGCAAGTCATTCATAACAATGCGATTCGCCCGCTCAATGCCCTCCTGAGAGTCGCGATATTTCACCTGCTCGCCAGTGACATACAGCGTATCGCCTTTCACCTGGATTTTTGGTTCTGCCAGGCCCGCATTATATTTCAGCAGAGTGAGCTGATTCGCCACGACGGAGTGTTGCAAAATGGCGTCCTGTGGCTGCGGCTGATATTTCGGGCGCGGATTATCGTTATAGCTCGGGCGGAGATCGTTGAAATTATTACGCAGGGTAAAACCAAACATCCAGGTGTTGCCGCGCTCGTAGCTCAGGTTAATGTCGGCCCAATCGGTAACGCGATAAATCGCGCCGAAATTAAACTTGCTGCGCTGTGGTAGCGTACCGGCAAAATCTTGCTGGTAGTTATTGCCTTCATACTCAACTTTCAAACGTAACGGCTGCCAGGGCGTTTGATACTCTACCCCGCCAAACAGTGCTGTCGGACCGTGGAACATCTGCCCTGCATCTACCGAACCGGCCTGGTTGTAGCTATTATCGCGCGAGCAGTACTTAGCGCTGTATGTACAGAGCGGGTTTTTAATATTACCGCTGGTGCCAAGATACCCCCAGCCAATACCAAGGGAGAAGTCGAACGCTCCCCAGGCTTTGTTCGCTACCACATACTCACCGTCAAACAGACCTGTACCACCGATATCACGCGCGCCAACAGAGACCTGAGGTAACCAATAGCCCTCTTCCCACAGACGCAATTTCAAATCGAAGGCTTTATCTTTATAGGATTGATCGCCGGAGAAGGATTCCACCGAACTATATTTTCGTGTTCGCACATCGGTGTAGCGTAGTGTTGTTTCCAGCCACGGGAAAAGCTGCACCGACGCTGAGTAGTAACGGTACTGATCGTTGTCACGGTAGTTGAGACTTAATTCGCCTTCACGCGCCATACGCGCCGTTGGGGTTTGCAGCAGACCGACACCACCAAAATCCGATTGTGACGGGCCTATGGGGGCCGGATACGTTTCTGCGTTACAGGCAGCGCTAATGCCAAGCGCCACCAGGCTTAATACAAACGATTTTTTCATTATTATTCCGGTATCCGATGCGTCAGAGACTGAAGAATGTCGGCGTTGAGCTCGTCATACTCGTTACTCCATAAACCCGGCGCAAAACCTACAAAAATGACGCTACCAGGCATAGGTTCAACATGTCGTCGATTCCAGTACGCTACCGGCACTTTCTGCGTTTGCCCGGTGGGATAAACAACCCACGCATAGCTGCGCTCAGCACCGCTCAGTAGATTCATCTCATCCAGATAGCTCACCACGTCCCGCCCAGGGGTGAATGTTTTTTCTCCCGGTTGGCTTACCAGCCCAATAATAGTGATGGTACTCGGCTGTGGACCTACCCACAGGGTGTAATCCCCCTGTAGAGGCGGATTGCCTGCGGGCTGCACACGGACATAATCCGGATCAAGATTAACAATTTGTCTGCCGGTGACTTTCACCGCCTGCAACTGTTGGCGTAAGGCGTTGATTGCCGCGGCGTCATCGCCACTCTCTTCTGCCGCCAGGGCAGCTAAACGCGCCAGCAATGTTTGATGTCGCGCCTGTTGTTCAAGAGTGGACTTGCGCTCGCTAATCACCGCTCCAGGCCACCAGCTATTTGCCAGTCTGGGCTGCCCTACCAGATCAACCAGATGCTCCGCATTCGATAATGTTTTAGGTTTCGTGTCGCCAGCGGTATATACCTCGACGTTACCCGCAGCCAGCGTAAGCGGCGAAACCAGGCTTAACAGCAGCGGGAAAATAAGGTTTTTATTCATTATTTCGCCGCCTTAATCAGAGTGGTTTTCACCGGGAACCAGGCTGCGCCAAGATACTGTTCAGACTGTCGGATTAGCCCTTCGTCATCGACCCAATAGCGGTTGCGCCAGCTTTTCTCATCGGTGGTTATCTCTTCATCCAGGATACGTACGGCAGTTTCATCACTACCCAGTTTTACGCTATCGGTCCCATTCCAGCTAAACACTGAACGTGCAGTGGCATAACGCACCTGTTTATGTTCAGTCCAACCCATGGTGCGCGTCCAGGTAGCACCATCGATAATTTGATTCGGTTTTGCCAGCGGATCGGAGGCCAGATTGTTCACTTCAATTAAGTTGTCCCCGCCGAGCTGGGTTTTTACGATGCGGTAATGCTGCGTCACGATAGTGGCCTGATCCTGCGTCACCCATTTCTGCTGCCCGTTTTCTGCGAAAGCGAGCACCACAAAAAGCTGTGGCCCATTATTAAGCTGCATGTATTGGCTGGCATAGGGCATATTTAGAATATCGTCATCTGTAAGATGTACGCCTGGTGTACCGAACAGGCTATCCCACAGTGAATTCCCAAGGCCTTTGGTAGTGGCCGAACATGCCTGAAGAAGCAGGCAAATCAAAATGATTGCAGGTCGCTTCACGACTCTTCTCCGAAAGGGACGGAATAACCACACCGAAGTGTGGTTATAGTTAATGTACCCGTAATTACTGAGTACTTGTGGTTGTGGTGGTTGTGGTCCCCGTATTGGAGCCATCACCACCACCGGTTGCCGCCAGAGCGACACCCACCGCAGAACCTACGGTCCCGACGCTCGTCGCTGCAGAGCTACCCGCAGAAACAGAGGTCGCTGCCGACCCTGCCGCTTCACCGATTTGCACCGGTGCCGCAAAGGCAGAAGTCGCCGCAAGCGCGGATATGGCAAAAATGCCATACAGGACTTTTTTCATATCAATTTCCCTTCATTGAATGAATGGAGATTTACCTGAAAAAGCTCAGGCGTGATCGAGTATACACAACTAAAGCAGATGAATTGCGCCTGCGGAAATAAGCGAGACGGTTTTAGGATAACTGGCTAATCGCAAGTTATTTGAAGAAACCAAAAGAGGAAATGTGATGTTAATCAACAAATTAAATAATATCGAAGTGAGGGTACAATGAGGCTAGTCCTAAAATCTATAGCAATAACTACAACGTATGACATCTTTTTCGGATAAACCTGATCAATGTTTCAATAATAACGAATCAGAATTTTCTCCATTATTTATTCATAAACTATCTCAGCCGTAATTGTTTATATATAAGCATTCCATAATTCAAAAATAAAAGCGCCGCCGAAGCGACGCCTTTTAACTTAACCGCGCCAGGATTTGTAGCGATTAATCAGCCCGTTGGTTGAGCTATCGTGGCTGGAGACCGCCTGCTTATCGCCAAGCTCAGGCAGAATACGATTCGCCAGTTGCTTACCTAACTCAACGCCCCACTGATCGAAGGTGAAGATGTTCAGAATGGCGCCCTGGGTGAAAATTTTGTGCTCATAAAGCGCGATCAGCGCACCAAGACTGAAAGGTGTGATTTCACGTAGCAAGATGGAGTTGGTAGGACGATTGCCTTCAAACACCTTAAACGGTATGACGTAATCAAGTTGTGCCGGATCTTTACCCTGATCGCGGTATTCCTGCTCAACAACCTCGCGAGATTTACCAAAGGCCAGCGCTTCTGTCTGGGCGAAGAAGTTGGAAAGCAGCTTCGGATGGTGATCGGAAAGCGGGTTATGGCTAATGGCTGGCGCGATAAAATCGCACGGTACCATTTTGGTCCCCTGGTGGATCAATTGATAAAACGCATGCTGACCATTGGTGCCCGGCTCACCCCAGATGATTGGGCCAGTCTGGTAGTCAACGGCATTGCCATTACGGTCAACATACTTACCGTTGGACTCCATGTTTCCCTGCTGGAAGTAAGCTGCGAAACGATGCATATATTGATCATACGGCAGGATCGCTTCAGTCTCGGCCCCAAAGAAGTTGTTGTACCAGATACCGATCAGCGCCAGCAGTACCGGCAGGTTTTTATCAAGCTCAGTCGTGGAGAAGTGCTTGTCCATGGCGTGTGCGCCGGAAAGCAACTCGACAAAGTTGTCAAAGCCAACAGAGAGAATGATAGAGAGGCCGATCGCTGACCACAGAGAGTAACGTCCCCCTACCCAGTCCCAGAATTCAAACATATTCGCAGTGTCGATGCCGAACTCGCCCACGGCTTTCGCATTGGTTGAGAGCGCAGCAAAGTGTTTAGCAACATGTTTCTCATCACCCGCCGTTTTCAGGAACCAATCGCGCGCGCTGTGTGCGTTAGTCATGGTTTCCTGCGTGGTGAAGGTTTTAGAAGCCACCAGGAAAAGGGTAGTTTCCGGATTCACTCGTTTCAGCACTTCAGCGATATGCGTACCATCGACATTGGAGACGAAATGCATATTGAGATGGTTTTTATACGGACGAAGCGCTTCCGTCACCATAAACGGACCGAGGTCAGAACCCCCGATACCGATATTCACCACGTCAGTGATCGCTTTGCCGGTGTAGCCTTTCCAGCTTCCTGAAATAATTGCTTCAGAGAAGGTTTTCATCTTCTCCAGCACAGCATTCACTTCCGGCATCACATCTTTGCCATCGACTAAAATCGGTGTATTGCTACGGTTACGCAACGCAACATGCAGCACCGCGCGGTCTTCCGTGCGGTTGATCTTCTCGCCAGAAAACATCGACTTAATCGCACCTGCCAAATCGGTCTCTTTTGCCAGTGCCAGCAGTTTATCCAGCGTCTCTTCGGTGATGCGGTTTTTTGAGTAGTCCACCAGCATTAAATCATTGAACGTAGCGGAAAACTTAGTGAAACGGTCATTATCTTTGGCGAACAGCTCAGCGATAGTGACATCTTTCATTTCCGCATAGTGTTTCTGCAATGCCTGCCAGGCAGAGGTCTGCGTTGGGTTGATATTTTTCATAGCAATACTCTTCTGATTTGAGAATTGTGACTGCGGTCGATTGTAGCGCCTGACGGAAAAAATGTGATGATTTTTGTCAATCCCCGCGAACCGGTGGCCAGGGAGGCGAAAAAATCACCATAAGCGATGCGGACATAAGTCATTTTACTGATGAGGAAAGCACCATGAAAAATCCGCATAATCCCGGCGTTGACAGCATACCCGCTCACCTTTTATTTATAAAAGCATCACCTGCTAACGTGCAGGTATCTACTACCTGACACGGGGTTGATATGACAGATTTAGTTGTCGCCAAATTCGGCGGCACCAGCGTTGCCGATTACGATGCCATGAACCGCAGTGCGGATGTGGTGCTCTCTGACTCAGATGTTCGCCTGGTGGTGCTCTCTGCGTCTGCGGGCGTCACTAACCTACTGGTTGCGCTAGCAGAGGGGCTGGAAGCCACTGAGCGCTTCGTAAAACTCGACGCTATTCGCCACATTCAGTTCGGTATTCTGGAGCGTATGCCTAATCCGGATGTTATTCGCGAAGAGATCGAACGCCTGCTGGAGAATATCACCACCCTGGCGGAGGCGGCCTCACTGGCTACCTCAACTGCATTGACCGATGAACTGGTGAGTCACGGTGAATTGATGTCAACATTGCTGTTTGTTGAAGTGCTGCGCGAACGGGGCATTGAAGCGCAATGGTTTGATGCACGTAAAGTGATGCGCACCAGTGACCGCTTTGGTCGGGCTGAGCCCGATGTTAACGCCCTCGCTGAGCTCGCAGCCCAGCAGCTTGCACCGCGTCTTGCTGACGGTCTGGTTATCACCCAGGGCTTTATTGGTAGCGAAGCAAAAGGGCGCACAACCACATTAGGCCGTGGTGGTAGTGACTATACCGCCGCATTGCTGGGCGAAGCACTACACGCAACGCGGGTAGATATCTGGACTGATGTGCCGGGGATCTATACCACCGACCCTCGCGTAGCTCCGGCGGCAAAACGCATTGATGAAATTGCTTTCGAAGAAGCGGCAGAGATGGCCACCTTTGGCGCTAAGGTGCTGCACCCGGCTACGCTACTGCCGGCGGTACGCAGCGATATCCCGGTATTTGTAGGTTCGAGCAAAGACCCTAAAGCGGGCGGAACGCTGGTCTGCAATAAAACAACGAATCCTCCGCTATTTCGCGCACTGGCGCTGCGTCGTAAGCAAACGCTGCTGACGCTTCATAGTCTGAATATGCTCCATTCCCGCGGTTTCCTTGCTGAAGTGTTCGGCATTCTGGCGCGGCATAACATCTCTGTTGATTTGATAACGACCTCTGAAGTCAGCGTTGCGCTGACGCTGGATACAACAGGTTCAACATCGACGGGAGATACGCTGCTAACTCAATCGCTCTTAATTGAACTATCAGCGCTGTGTCGTGTGGAAGTGGAAGAGAACCTGGCGCTGGTTGCGCTTATTGGCAACGACTTGTCAAAAGCCTGTGGCGTGGGTAAAGAGGTATTCGGTGTGCTGGAGCCGTTTAATATCCGTATGATCTGTTACGGCGCCTCCAGTCATAATCTCTGTTTCCTTGTGCCAGGCACCGAGGCTGAGCAGGTCGTGCAAAAACTGCATCATAATTTATTTGAATAATTATCCCTCTCGCGATAAACCATAAATATGGCCGGGCTCGATCCCGGCTTTTTTATAAAAACACAACATAACATTCGCAAGGAAACCCTATGCTCGCAACTCTCACGCGGTTGTTCCCGTTATGGGCACTGCTGCTTTCGATTCTCGCTTATTATATGCCACCTGCTTTCATCGCCATCGGCCCCTGGGTCACCACGTTACTGATGCTAATTATGTTTGGCATGGGCGTGCATCTGAAGCTCGACGACTTTAAACGCGTGCTTTCGCGTCCGGCTCCGGTGGCGGCGGGCATCTTCCTGCATTATCTGGTGATGCCGCTGGCGGCATGGCTACTTGCGCTCATATTTAAGATGCCGCCGGACCTCTCCGCGGGCATGGTGCTGGTCGGTAGCGTTGCCAGCGGTACGGCATCGAATGTGATGATCTATCTGGCAAAAGGGGATGTTGCCCTTTCGGTGACTATCTCTTCTGTTTCTACGCTGGTCGGCGTCATTGCAACGCCGCTACTGACACGGCTGTATGTGGATGCACATATCCAGGTTGATGTTATGGGAATGCTGTTTAGCATTTTGCAAATTGTCGTGATCCCCATCGGCCTTGGGCTGATTGTGCATCATCTTTTACCACGCGTGGTGAAAGCGGTAGAACCCTACCTGCCGGCGTTCTCAATGGTGTGTATTCTGGCGATTATCAGTGCGGTAGTGGCAGGCTCCGCATCGCATATCGCCTCTGTCGGTTTGGTCGTGATTATCGCCGTGATCCTACACAACAGCATCGGCCTACTCGGTGGTTACTGGGGTGGGCGTCTGTTTGGTTTTGACGAGTCCACCTGCCGCACGCTGGCTATCGAAGTGGGTATGCAGAATTCCGGCCTGGCTGCGGCTCTGGGGAAAATTTATTTCTCTCCTCTCGCCGCACTGCCTGGGGCGCTGTTTTCCGTCTGGCATAACCTTTCCGGCTCATTACTGGCAGGTTACTGGTCCGGAAAAGCAGTGAGTAACCGTGATATTGAAACGGTGAAAGAGAACTAACTGCATGGAAAGGCCAGAGAAATCCTCTGGCCTTTAGACGATTTTTACCATGTTTGTCATTTAAAATTCGTCACTAATTCTTTTTTTGAAAGTAACTTCAACGCTATTCTGTAAATCTGGCGTGATTCTTAATAGTAAAGCTCATGTATGAGCGGTGAAAATTATGCATTGGCGAAGCCGCATCATTCCACCCCCTGATATTTTCAACGCCTCTGTGGCTGAAGAGACCTCCACGCTGGATATCAAAAGTTATCACTCTGATACTCGCTTAATCCACAAAGAACTTTTACTCAATAGCGCAGTAAGAAACGATCCCCATCTGACGTTGATTGCCGATGTGAACCAATTTAAGGGGCGCGGAGAGCGACTCTATGCGCTTGGTAGCGCTGTTACAGTCATCGCCAATAGGGGGGAGGAATGCGATGCAAAACAGAAGGCGAATGCTATTTGTGCGCAGTTCAGCAGAAAGAAGTCTGTCGATATTAAATTAGATCATGCGATCAATATGCGTGGTCTGGCATTTATCCAACAGTGTTTAGCGACTGAAACACTCCTCGACGCAACCCATTATGCTTTAGGCCTGCGAATTGGAGCAGATATGAGAGAAAATATCCTCGATGCAAAGTTTATTCGCGAATTTGCTGCTATCTGGCAACAGCGCCTCGATCTCGCGCCTTGTTAGAATTTTTATAGGATCGATTGATATGCATAACGTCCATTCGTCGCGTACACTCGTTGCACTTCATCAGGAGAATATTCCATGGCTACCCCCCGATTGACACAAAAAGAGATGACGGAGAGCGAACAGCGAGAGCTAAAAACGCTGCTTGATCGCGCCCGTATCGCGCACGGACGCCCACTCAGTAATTCCGAGGCGAATCTGGTGAAAAGAGAGTATATCGACAAGCTGATGGCGCAACGTGAACTCGTTGCCAAAAAAGCCCGCCAGGCTAAAAAACAGCAGGCTTACAAACCCGATGCTGAGGCAACTTTTTCCTGGTCAGCCAGTACGCAAAAGCGCGGCAGACGCTAGCAAGCGCCTGCCAGGGGTTAATACTCTTCTCGTTCCGTATCTTCATCCGGCTGTTCCAGCACGCCGTAAGCGACCGAGCAAAACAGCGAGTTCAGTCGCTTCATATCCCCCAGTAAACCAAGGTGTAGCGAACTGGTTTCAATACTCTGTACGTTTTGTTGATGCAGACGTTCAACATGCGCATGGGAATAGCGGCGGTTCATAATACGAAAGCGGTGTTTGCTGCGCCGCAAGCGCCGGGCACTGGTGACATCGCCGGAAAAAAAGACCGACATCGCCAGCTTAAGGTTGTTAAGCAACCGCTCATGCAGAGCGTCCAGTTCCTTCAGTCCTTCGACGGAGAATGCCCGTCGCGCTGCCAGCGATTTGTCGGCGATTTCGCTGCCCATGCGTTCAACAATATCAGACGCTTGCTCCAGATTGAGTGACATCTCTATGATCTCAGCCCAGCGTTTCGACTCCTCTTCCGCCAACTCATCTTTGGGCATCCGCGCCAGATAGAGTTTGATCGCCGTGTAGAGGACATTGATATCATCAGCTTGCTTACGCAGCTCCTTCTCCTGCCGTGGTTCACCATGCATCACTTTATGCAACCCTTCCAGCATTGACTCCATCACATCGCCCATGCGCAAAGTCTCTCTGGCAGCGTTCGCCAGCGCTAATGTCGGCGTATCAAGGGCAGAACTGTCGAGATGCTTGGGCTTAAGGCGTGCGTCCACCTCAGGATTATCACGAATAACGCGTTTGCAAAAGCGGGCCATTGGGCCAACGAAAGGCAGCATCGCCAGACAACGAATCAAGTTATAAAAGACGTGAAAATAGATAACCAGCTCCGCTTCAGCCAGCGGCAACTTCTGCATGGAGCTCGCCAGAAGATGCACGAACGGCAAGATAATTAGGCTGCCCACCAGTTTAAAGAGCAGACTGCCGAGCGCCACCCGTCTTGCTGCGGCATTCGCAGCGCTATTATTGAGCATCGCCAGCAAGCCGGAACCGAGGTTCGCACCAATGACCAGACAGAGCGCTACCGGAAACGAAATGATCCCTGCTGCGGTCAGTGTCGCCGTTAGCAGCACCGCTGCCAGGCTGGAATAACTAATAATGGCAAATACCGCGCCAATGAGCGCATCAAGCAGAATGTCACCGGTCAGGGAAGCAAAAATGACCTTCACTCCGTTCGCCTGGGTTATGGGCGTGACCGCCTGCACAATCAGCTCCAGCGCCAGCAAAATCAGCCCAAGGCCAATACTTACACGCCCAAACTGCCCGGCACGTGTCTGCTTACGACCAAGAAAAAAGATCACCCCAAGGAAAATAAGCAGTGGCGATAGCCAGGAAAGATCGAAGGTCAGAACTCGCGCCATTAGCGCGGTACCAACATCCGCCCCTAACACAATCACCAGGGCCGGTGTAAGGGCGACTAAATCTTGCGCCACAAACGAGGTGACCAACATGGTGGTAGCATTACTACTCTGCACCAGCGCTGTTACGCCAATCCCCGCGCAGAAGGCAAACGGTTTTTTTTCAACGCTGCGACTGAGGATAGTCCTTAAACGAGCACCAAATACGCGCATGACGCCAGTTCGCACAATGTGCGTGCCCCACACCAGCAAAGCCACCGCAGAAAGAAGGTGTAGCAAAATCAACACAGCGTAGGATCCTCCTTATCATTATTTTGATTAAGTATAAGGGGTTAATATGAGAAAAGGTGCAGGAGGCTGTTTTAACATCCTGCGTAATGCGAAAAATGACGAATTTGTGACAAGCCGCGGGATAATCTTAGCTGGCGAGGGTAGTGTCTGTCCGGGGATGACCGTTACGTTTTGCCCAGACTACCGAGCCGATTTTAAGCGCTTCAGAGATAAAAAACAGCCCGATAGCCCCCCAGGCCGCGCTGAACCCAGTGATGTTCATCAGCAGTGGAATCAGGGCAATTGAACATGTCAAAGAGAAGAAACGGGCAATCTCTTGAGCGATAAAGAAAATGGTATTGATATTTTTCTTAACCAAGAATGACCATGCGGAAATAGCTAATGAAATAATTAATGCAATATGGATAAAGAAAAGTATCTGATAGAGCACGCCAGCCAAGCCCTGGGCTTCTAATTGCGCTAACGTTGAATAGAACCCCTTAATATCGGAATAGAATGGAACGTTGCCGCTTTGTAAGGAAAAAAACAAATAACTGGCTAATGCCAGAACGTCCATAACACCCCAAAAAATAAAAATCTTATTTCTTAAATTCATAATCTTCATCCCTTACGCCAGGAATCCATTGCCATGACTTGCCGGATTGCGTCCAGGCATCATCGCTCTCCTGGTATTTTTGATAAATTGCCCGCTTTTCACCATAGCGCCTAATCACAGAGCGGTTATAAAGAAACTCCCGCGTATCAGCAGCAATGCTATCAGGAATCGGTGTCCAAAGTTGAATTTTATCCCGTGAGGTGTTCATATAATCCTTACCCTCGGAGCCAAATACACGCCCTGTATCCCCCATACTTGTAGCGCGATTGAGTAACATAACCGCCGCGTTTTTAACCCCATGCAAATCATTTTCGCTGGTTTTCCAGTAACCAGGTCCGTACTCAGGTGTTACTGGCACAAAGGTGCTGCGCGTTGGCGCCGGGTGTCCATGCATCGCAACGCTATCTTTAAAACCATTGAGTATATTCCTGATAAAGACAGCATTAAATGAGAGGCTTTGTACGCAAAACAGCTCTGCATTTTCGGCAATAAAGAAAGGATAATAGAAGCGATTACGCACGCCAACGTTGGGGCGCACCACCACCACTATGCCTCTATCAATCAGGCCTTCAATATATTTCTCTTTTTGATGCCCTAACGGATCGTGAGGCATACCATATTTGAAGCCATGGTTTCGCTTAATTGCGTAACCATCAATACTCCCCAACAAGTTATTAGGGGCACTCTCAATAAAATACTCTTTTCTAATTATATTTTTTGCACTATCTGGCGCAAGAATATTCTCGTAGTCCTTCGCCAATAGATTTCTTTTTCTTATATCATAAATGTCCATCTATTTTAATAACCCTGGCAGAAAACGTCACCTCATCATACGCATGAATGGTTATTATGGTCTAAGAAAATATATCTTTTAAGAATGTTCTTAATTTCAGTATCTAATATGTTGGCGCAATGAAATTTTCGTGAAAAGAAACTACGGGGCATGTTGAAATGCCCCTCAGAGGTTTAATCCGCATCGTAACCTAAATTGGATGCCAGCCAGCGCTCGACTTCTGTCACGGGCATCCCTTTGCGTCGGGCATAATCTTCCACCTGATCGCGCTGAATTTGCGCCACAGCGAAATATTTGCTGTCAGGGTGACTGAAATACCAGCCCGAGACCGATGCCCCTGGCCACATAGCGAAAGACTCGGTCAGCTTCATCCCGGTATGTTTTTCGACATCCAGCAACTGCCATATTGTCCCTTTCTCGGTGTGTTCCGGGCAGGCGGGGTAACCCGGAGCCGGGCGAATGCCTTGATAATTTTCGCGAATCAGCTCCTCATTACTGAGATTTTCATTGGCCGCATACCCCCAGTAAACTTTGCGCACCCGCTCATGCAGATATTCTGCAAAAGCTTCTGCCAGGCGATCTGACACCGCTTTAACCATGATTTTGTTGTAATCATCATGAGCAGCGTCGTAAGCCGCGGCCAGCGCATCTTCTTCCAGCCCACCGGTTACCGCGAAAGCGCCAATATAATCCGCTTTGCCGCTCAGTTTCGGTGCGACAAAATCGGCGAGGCAGTAGTTAGCAAAGCCCACTTTTTCAGTCTGTTGGCGCAGGTGATGAGCAACGGTGAGTACCTGAGTACGGGTTTCGTCGCGATAGATTTCAACATCATCTCCAACGCGATTAGCCGGAAAGATGCCCACCACACCGCGGGGATTTAACAGCTTTTCAGCAGCAAGTTTATCCAGCATCTCGTTGGCATCAGCCAACAGGCGCTGTGCTTCAACACCAACCACCTCATCTTCCAGAATACGGGGATATTTGCCCGCCAGCGACCAGGTCATAAAGAACGGCGTCCAGTCGATATAGTTGCGTAGAGTCTCTATACCGGCAGTCACTTCCTGTACTCCCAGCCGATGTGCAACAGGCGGCGTGTAGTTCTCCCAGTCGAAGGCTAAATCATTTTCCCGCGCAGCCTGCAAGGTGACGGGGGGAGTGCGCGGTTTCTTACGTCCATGCTGGATACGTACGGTTTCATACTCTTTGCGGGTGCGGGCAACAAAATCATGGTACTGAGTAGCAGAAAGCAGCGACGACACAACCCCGACAGTGCGCGAGGCGTTCTGCACATAGACCGTCGGACCACTGTAGTTCTGTTCAATCTTAACCGCCGTATGTGCTTTCGAGGTGGTGGCCCCGCCAATCAGCAGCGGAATGGTGAAACCCTGACGCTCCATCTCTTTCGCCACGTTGACCATTTCATCCAGCGACGGCGTAATCAGCCCAGAAAGGCCTATCAGATCAGCATTAACCTCACGGGCAGTTTTCAATATTTTTTCAGCCGGAACCATCACCCCAAGATCGATAATTTCGTAATTGTTGCACTGCAGCACCACGCCAACAATATTTTTACCGATATCGTGCACATCGCCTTTTACGGTCGCAATGACCATTTTGCCGTTACTTGATCCCTGCTCTTTACTTGCTTCGATATAGGGCTCGAGATACGCCACCGCCTGTTTCATCACGCGGGCTGATTTCACCACCTGCGGCAGGAACATTTTGCCTTCGCCGAAGAGATCGCCCACCACGTTCATGCCATCCATTAATGGCCCTTCAATCACTTCAATGGGCCGCGCGGCAAGTTGACGCGCCTCTTCGGTATCCTGCTCAATAAACTCGGTGATACCTTTTACCAGTGAGTATTCGAGGCGTTTTCTCACATCCCAGCTACGCCACTCAGCTTGTTGCACACTGGCTCCATCGTCGGCAGCTTTGCTACCACGATATTTTTCCGCCAGATCCAGCATACGTTCGGTGGCATCAGAACGACGATTAAGGATGACATCTTCTACCCCATCGCGCAGTTCCGCAGGGAGATCGTCATAAATCGCCAGTTGACCTGCGTTGACGATCCCCATATCCATGCCGTTGCGAATGGCATAATAGAGGAACACGGCATGGATCGCTTCACGCACCGGGTCATTCCCGCGAAACGAGAATGAAACGTTTGATACACCGCCGGAAATAAGCGCGTGCGGCAATTCGCGTTTGATATCTGCGCAGGCTCCAATAAAGTCCTGCGCATAGTTATTGTGTTCTTCAATACCCGTCGCGACGGCGAAAATATTCGGGTCAAAAATAATATCTTCTGGCGGAAAACCAACCTCTTCAGTAAGAATTTTATAAGCGCGGCGACAGATCTCAATTTTACGTTCGCGGGTATCAGCCTGACCCACCTCGTCAAAGGCCATCACCACCACCGCTGCGCCGTAGCGCCGCACCAGCTTCGCATGGTGGATAAACGGCTCAACACCCTCTTTCATTGAGATCGAGTTGACAATGCCTTTGCCCTGAATGCATTTCAGCCCTTTTTCGATCACCTCCCACTTAGAGGAGTCGATCATAATCGGCACGCGGGCAATGTCCGGCTCACCAGCAATCAGATTCAGGAATCGCACCATCGCCGCTTCGGCATCGAGCATCCCTTCATCCATATTGATATCGATAATTTGCGCGCCGTTTTCTACCTGTTGGCGCGCGACATCCAGCGCCTCGCTGTACTTCTCTTCTTTGATCAGCCGCTTAAATTTTGCCGAACCGGTAACGTTGGTACGCTCACCCACGTTTACAAACAGACTGTCATCACCAATATTCAACGGCTCAAGACCGGAAAGGCGGCAGGCAACAGGCAACTCTGGCAATTTACGTGGTGGCAGACCCGCAACCGCGCGACTCATTGCGGCGATATGTTGCGGCGTCGTACCGCAACAACCGCCAACAATATTGAGAAAACCAGCCTGCGCCCATTCGCCAATCTGGGCTGCCATAGTGTCAGCATCCAGATCATATTCGCCAAACGCATTCGGCAGACCCGCGTTTGGGTGCGCGGTGACATAGCATTCGGCGATGCGCGAAAGCTCCTGCACATACTGGCGCAGCTCGTCCGGCCCCAGCGCACAGTTCAGGCCAAAGGTGAGCGCATCGGCATGACGTAGCGAATTATAAAAGGCTTCGGTTGTCTGCCCGGAAAGCGTACGTCCGGAGGCATCCGTAATCGTGCCGGAGATCATGATCGGTAGCTCAACGCCCAGCGCTTCAAACTCCTCTTTCACGGCAAAGATAGCCGCCTTGGCATTGAGAGTATCGAAGATGGTTTCAATCAGAATCAAATCCGCTCCGCCTTCCACCAGCGCTTTGGTGGATTCGCGATAAGCGCTGACAAGCTGATCAAAAGAGATATTACGAAATGCCGGATCGTTGACATCAGGTGAAATCGAAGCAGTACGGTTAGTCGGCCCGAGTACGCCCGCGACGTAACGTGGCTTCTCTGGCGTCAGCGCTGACCATTTGTCTGCACAGGCGCGCGCCAGTTTAGCAGCAGCATAGTTAATCTCCGCCGACAGGGATTCCATCTGGTAATCCGCCATAGCGATGGGTGTGGAGTTAAAGGTATTCGTTTCAATAATATCCGCGCCCGCCTCAAAGTAAGCGTCATGGATATCGCTAATGACTTTCGGCTGACTCAGTACCAGTAAGTCATTGTTACCTTTGAGGTCACAGGGCCAGTCGGCAAAACGTTCACCGCGAAAATCCTGTTCACTCAGGCGATAGCTCTGGATCATGGTGCCCATGCCCCCATCCAGAACCAGAATACGTTCATTTAACTGCTGCTTCAGTTGCTCAACTTTGCTGCTCACACGTGCTCCCGACAAGTCTCACCAGGTCAACAGACCAGCAGAAGATAGTGGCATAAAGTCACTGACCGGGAAAGCGACACGGGGCAAACATGAGAGATGTTCAGCATCACTCATCCGATCAGTCTGGCAACGAGATGAGTTATACTCAATAAAACGAAAACGATTTCCACGATACAGAAAAAGGAGCCAGTCATGGTCGCTTCCATTCCCGCCAAACGTGGTCGAAAAGCTACTGCCGCCGCCGCGCCAGCCTCCGGACAAGTCCAGTCGCTGACCCGTGGTTTGAAATTACTCGAATGGATCGCAGAATCCAATGGCAGCATAGCGCTGACAGAACTGGCACAACAAGCAGGTCTGCCCAACTCGACGACCCATCGGCTACTCACCACTATGCAACAACTGGGCTTTGTTCGCCAGGTTGGAGAGCTGGGCCACTGGTCGGTGGGCGCACATGCTTTTATCGTCGGCAGTAGTTTTCTGCAAAGCCGTAACCTGATGGCGATTGTCCACCCGATCTTACGCAAATTAATGGAAGAGTCGGGCGAGACGGTCAATCTGGCCGTACTGGATCAAAGCGACCATCAGGCCATTATTATCGATCAGGTGCAATGTACCCAACTGATGCGTATGTCCGCGCCAATTGGCGGTAAGCTACCCATGCACGCCTCGGGAGCGGGGAAAGCCTTTTTAGCCCGGCTTAGCGATGAACAGGTCAGCAATCTGCTACATCGTCAGGGGTTGCATGCCTATACCCATGCAACGTTAGTATCGCCGGTGCATCTGAAAGAGGACCTGGCACAGACACGCAAGCGCGGATACTCCTTTGATGATGAAGAACATGCGTTAGGACTGCGCTGCGTGGCATCCTGTATTTATGATGAGCATGGGCAGCCCTTCGCCGCGATATCCATCTCCGGGCCGATTTCGCGTATCACAGATGATCGTGTGACCGAAATCGGCGCTATGGTGATCCGCGGCGCGAAAGAGGTAACGCTGGCGTATGGGGGAATGCGGCAGACAGCTTAGCCTGCCTGTTGTAGGTTTGCAGGGCCAAAGCGCACGCTAAAACGCTGTCGCCTACGGTAGGCGTAGACATCTTCCACATGTCCATTGCGAATACGCTCCTGCAATTCACGCCAATAGTCGGCGCGTAAAAGATCGGCATGCATCTCTTCAAATAGCGGCCCTATTTGCGGATCGGCACAAAGCCAGTGACGAAACTCCTGCGGGAAAACATCCCCCGGCGATACGCTATACCAGGGCTCAGCGCTCAGCTCATCATCCGGGTAACGCGGCTCGGGAATGTTGCGGAAATTCACTTCGGTCATATAACAGATTTCATCATAGTCATAGAACACCACGCGCCCATGTCGCGTAACGCCGAAGTTCTTGAATAACATATCGCCGGGAAAGATATTGGCTGCGGCCAGTTGGCGAATCGCGTTACCGTACTCTTCCACCGCATCGCGTAGCTGTTGGCCTTGCACCTGCTCGAACCAAAGATTAAGCGGCACCATGCGGCGCTCAATATAGAGATGACTAATAACAATACGATCGCCGAGATCGGTGATTTTCCCCGGCGCTTGCTCTAACAAGAGTGCCATTAACGCTGGGGAGATCTGCCGCTTCTCCAGCACAAAGTTTTCGAACTCCTGAGTGTCAGCCATGCGTCCGACACGATCATGCTCTTTTACCAGTTGATAGCAGGCGCGCACATGGGCGGCGCTCATCTCTTTTTGCGGCGGGAAGACATCTTTAATCACTTTAAAAACCCGATCGAACCCCGGCAGGGTAAAGACCAGCATTACCATGCCGCGAATGCCTGGCGCTTCAATAAATTGCTCATCACTGGCATTAATATAGTTGAGATATTCGCGGTAACTTTCGGTCTTACCATGTTTCTGGCAACCAATTGCCATATAAAGCTCAGCGGTTGTTTTTCCCGGCAGAATCTCACGCAGCCACTCCACCGTTGCAGCAGGTAGCGGTGCATAAACCATAAAGTAAGAGCGGGCGAAACCAAATACGATGCTGGCTTCTGCATGAGTAGTCAGACAGGTATCAATAAATAGTTCGCCTTCATCGCTGCGATGAATTGGCAATAGAAAAGGCAAGGTAGCTGTGGGTGTAATAAGCTTACCAACCAGCCATGCCGCTTTGTTGCGATAGAACAGTTCATTAGCCACTAACAAATGAGCGTGGTTGAGAATGTCACTGCCAAAAGTTTCTGTCAGATGGGCATTGATATAGCCCACATCCCGCGATTTATCCTGCCACGACAGGCGTAGTGGCAAATCGGAGAGCATTTTTGTTAACAGCGTTTCCCATCCCCGTTCCGGGTAAAAAGCTTTTGCCAGCGGGCGAGAAAGAGTACGAAAACGCCGCGCAGGTTGTGAACTAAAGATAAATAGACGTTCGGGTGTCAAAGAGCGGTGATCAAACAGGCGACAGTAAACAGAGTTAAAAAAACTTTCGGCAATCTCGAAACGCGGGTAGTCAGGTAGCAACTGAGTGTAGTGGTCCTTTACCCTCAACAAAAAATCGGCATCTGGATGTTTACTGTCAGTGATACAGCGTAATTGCTCAACGACCAGGCCAACATGGTGATCATAGAGGTGGATACGCTGCTTCATCGCCTGCTGGACGGCGTGCCAATCTGCTTGTTCAAAGCGCTGCTGCGCGCCGGAGGTCACTTCCAGAAAGCGTCCATACTGAGCGTCGAAGCCCTGTAGAATAGTTTGTGCAATCAGCAGTTCCAGGCCACGCGACATAGTCTTTCCTCAAAGAGAGGGCCCCTCACCCCATTGGAGTGAGGGTAGGGAGAGGGGAAAATTAGAACTGCGCTTCTTCAGTGGAGCCTGTTAGCGCGGTGACTGATGAAGCCCCTCCCTGAATAATGGTCGTGACCTTATCAAAGTACCCGGTACCCACCTCCTGTTGGTGCGAAACGAAGGTGTAACCCTCTTTACCCGCAGCAAACTCGGGTTGCTGAACCTTTTCAACGTAGTGTTTCATCCCTTCACCCTGCGCGTAGGCATGGGCCAGGTCGAACATGTTGAACCACATGCTGTGAATGCCGGCAAGCGTGATGAACTGGAACTTGTAGCCCATATCCGAGAGCTCTTGCTGGAAACGCGCAATGGTGTTGTCATCAAGGTTCTTTTTCCAGTTAAATGACGGCGAGCAGTTGTAGGCCAGTAGCTTACCAGGGTATTTCGCATGAATGGCATCAGCAAAACGGCGAGCCAGCTCCAGATCCGGTGTTGAAGTTTCACACCACACCAGATCGGCGTAGGGCGCATACGCCAGACCACGGCTGATCGCTTGCTCAATACCCGCATTGGTACGGTAAAAGCCTTCGCTGGTACGCTCCCCGGTAATAAAGGCGCTGTCGTATGGATCGCAATCTGAAGTGATAAGGTCGGCAGCATCCGCATCAGTACGCGCGACCACCAGAGTCGGAACGCCAAGTACGTCAGCAGCCAGGCGAGCGGCAACCAGCTTCTGAATCGCCTCCTGTGTCGGCACCAGCACTTTCCCTCCCATATGACCGCATTTCTTCACCGAAGCGAGCTGATCTTCGAAGTGAACTGCCGCTGCACCGGCTTCAATCATCGATTTCATCAACTCAAAAGCATTAAGCACGCCGCCAAAGCCGGCTTCTGCATCAGCGACGATAGGCAGGAAATAGTCCACAAAACGCGAGTCGCCAGGCTCAATACCAGATGACCATTGGATCTGATCCGCACGGCGGAAGGTGTTATTGATCCTTTCCACGACTGACGGCACCGAATTCGCCGGATAGAGCGATTGGTCCGGGTACATGCTGGCAGCAAGGTTAGCGTCTGCCGCCACCTGCCAACCAGAGAGATAAACCGCTTCTATCCCGGCTTTCGCTTGTTGCAGCGCCTGTCCCCCGGTGAGCGCGCCAAGGCTGTTGATGTAACCTTTTTTCGATTCACCGTGGAGTAAACGCCACATTTTAGCTGCTCCCAGTTGCGCCAGCGTGCACTCCGGGTTGACTGAACCGCGCAGTTTCACCACCTCTTCGGCGCTGTAAGGGCGACGAATGCCTTCCCAACGCGGCTGAGTCCATTCTTTTTGTAATTCTTCGATTTGTTGAGTACGGGTTTTCATGTGCAGATGCTCCATATTTTTAGGTGGTGATTAAGCCAGCAGGCGATAGCCGGGCAGCGTTAAGAAATCAATCAACTCGTCAGAGGTGGTGATCTGTTCCATCAGGCGGGCAGCTTCATCAAAGCGTCCGCTGACGAAGCGCTCATCACCGAGTTCCTGACGAATGACCTGCATCTCTTCATTCAGCATTGTGCGAAACAGTGCTTTAGTAACCTGTTGACCGTTACTGAGGGTTTTTTCGTGGTGGATCCACTGCCAGATGGAGGTGCGAGAGATCTCTGCGGTGGCGGCATCCTCCATCAATCCATAAATAGGCACGCAGCCGTTACCCGAGATCCACGCTTCGATGTACTGCACCGCCACACGAATATTGGCTCGCATCCCTTCTTCGGTACGTTCTCCTTCACAGGGAGCCAAGAGTTGTTCTGCGGTGATGGGTGCATCCTCTTCGCGGCTGACAAACAGCTGGTTTTGGTTTTCGCCAAGCGCCGCATTGAAAACTTCCATCACTGTATCGCCAAGACCAGGATGGGCGATCCAGGTTCCGTCATGACCATTTTTTGCTTCGAGTTCTTTGTCGGCTTTAACTTTGTTCAGAACCCAGTCGTTGCGCTCGGCGTCTTTGCTAGGGATAAACGCAGCCATACCGCCCATCGCGAATGCGCCGCGGCGATGACAAGTTTTGATAAGCAAGCGGGAATAGGCGTTGAGGAAGGGCTTATCCATCGTGACAACCTGGCGATCGGGCAGCACGCGATCCGGGTAGTTTTTCAACGTTTTGATATAGCTGAAAATGTAGTCCCAACGACCGCAGTTCAGGCCCACAATATGGTCGCGCAGCGCGTGCAGGATCTCATCCATCTGAAAAACCGCAGGCAGTGTTTCAATTAGCAGTGTGGCTTTAATCGTGCCGCGCGGCAGGTTAAACCTGTCTTCCGCATAGCTAAAGACTTCGCTCCACCATGCCGCTTCTTGCCAGGCCTGGGTTTTTGGCAGGTAGAAGTAAGGGCCGCTGCCCTTGGCCAGCAGATTTTTATAGTTGTGGAAAAAATAGAGAGCAAAGTCAAACAGGCTGCCAGGGATCGCTTCACCACGCCAGGTAACGTGCTTCTCGGGCAGGTGCAGGCCGCGTACACGACATACCAGAACCGCGGGGTTAGGTTTTAACTGATAGATTTTGCCAGTCTCATTGGTGTAACTGATGGTGCCTTTTACCGCATCGCGCAGATTAATTTGCCCATCAATAACCTTGTCCCAATTGGGTGCCAGCGAATCTTCAAAATCAGCCATAAACACTTTCACATTTGCGTTCAGGGCATTAATAACCATTTTGCGTTCAACGGGTCCGGTGATTTCCACGCGACGGTCAAGCAAATCGTGTGGAATCCCGCGAATCGTCCACTCGCTATCAAGAATGGAAGCCGTTTCCGAAATAAATCCTGGCAATGTGCCAGCATCAATTTGCTGTTGCTGATGTACGCGCCTTGCCAGCAACTGGTTGCGTTTAGCAGTAAAACGCGTCACCAGTTCGCTAAGAAACTCTACCGCCTCTGGCGTCAGGATCTGCTTTTCCTGCTCACCATAAGGCTGGGTAAAGGACAATTCATCAGTCATTGCCGCCTGCTGTGTCATCTTGCCGTTCCTCTTTTCCGCTCCAAAGACATTTCCCAATGCGAACGAAACGATCTGTGCAGTTTTCGTTCAGCAAGATCAATCCTGGACAATTCTTTTTCCAAAATCAAAAACAATTTCCATTTTTAATTAATTATCAATGCAACTTATTGATATTTATTAATTTATAATTTATTTATGATGTGAAGTGATTTTCTTAAACAAAAAAGGCGCCCGAAGGCGCCTGTAATGGAGGGCTGAAACGCTTAATCCAGCGTTGGATTCATATGACTGAGGTCGTATGGAGTGATCTGATAGACGTAATAGTTGAGCCAGTTAATAAACAGCAAATTTCCATGGCTGCGCCAGGAAGCGCGCGGTTTATTCTGCGGATCATTTTTCGGGAAATAGTTATACGGCAAATCTGGGCTTAGCCCTGCCTCGGCGTCGCGAAAATATTCACTTGCCAGCGTATGAGCATCGTATTCGGGGTGCCCAGTGACAAAAGCGATACGCTTATCTTTACTGGCAAACAGATACGCATCGCCATCTTCGGTTTCCGCGAGGATCTCAAGATCGGTATAGTCGCGGATAAGCGCCGACGGAAAATCTGCATAGCGGGAGTGCGGCGCGAGAAAAACATCGTCAAATCCGCGGGTCAGCAGGGCATGGGGATGGAGAATATGATGTTCGTATACGCCTGAAAGCTTTTGCGTGCGGGTCTGTTTGGGGATGCCGTAGAGGATGTTTAAAGCCGCTTGTACCGCCCAACAGACAAATAGGGTTGAGGTAACGTGCTCTTTTGCCCACTCCAGAACCTGCTCAATCTGCGGCCAGTAAGCTACATCATTAAATTCCACTAAACCCAACGGTGCACCAGTAACAATGAGCCCATCAAAGTTTTCGTGGCAGATCTCGTCAAAGTTGCAATAGAAGGTGTTCAGATGCTCTGCTGGCGTGTTGCGCGATTCGCGACAGTCGATGCGCAACAGGCGAACATCTACCTGTAACGGTGAGTTTGATAGCAAACGCAGGAACTGGTTTTCAGTCTCAATTTTCTTCGGCATAAGGTTAAGAATGAGCACCTTAAGCGGGCGAATTTCCTGAACTGTCGCACGCGATGTGGTCATCACAAACACATTCTCATCACGCAAGAAATTGACGGCTGGCAGCTCGTCGTGCACCCGAATAGGCATACCTTATATCCTCACAGCATACGTTTAAACGTTTAGACATCCAGATAGCCGACGATACCCATAAATAGGCAAAATGTCGAGTCTGCAAGAGGAAGGTGAGAAAGTTTCACGTCGTATTTCTGCTCTCTTTTTGCAGAATACGAAGTTGGCGGGGCGTGAAAAGCAAAAAACCCTGACCGTGAGGTCAGGGTTTTTTTATTTGATGCCTGGCAGTTCCCTACTCTCGCATGGGGAGACCCCACACTACCATCGGCGCTACGGCGTTTCACTTCTGAGTTCGGCATGGGGTCAGGTGGGACCACCGCGCTAGTGCCGCCAGGCAAATTCTTTGTGCCCTGTACAGAACCACGGTTCTGTACTTACATATCCGGTAACCAAGCTGAAAATCATCTCTCAAATCGCCAAAACATCTTCGGCGTTGTAAGGTTAAGCCTCACGGTTCATTAGTACCGGTTAGCTCAACGCATCGCTGCGCTTACACACCCGGCCTATCAACGTCGTCGTCTTCAACGTTCCTTCAGGAGACTTATAGTCTCAGGGAGAACTCATCTCGGGGCAAGTTTCGTGCTTAGATGCTTTCAGCACTTATCTCTTCCGCATTTAGCTACCGGGCAGTGCCATTGGCATGACAACCCGAACACCAGTGATGCGTCCACTCCGGTCCTCTCGTACTAGGAGCAGCCCCCCTCAGTTCTCCAGCGCCCACGGCAGATAGGGACCGAACTGTCTCACGACGTTCTAAACCCAGCTCGCGTACCACTTTAAATGGCGAACAGCCATACCCTTGGGACCTACTTCAGCCCCAGGATGTGATGAGCCGACATCGAGGTGCCAAACACCGCCGTCGATATGAACTCTTGGGCGGTATCAGCCTGTTATCCCCGGAGTACCTTTTATCCGTTGAGCGATGGCCCTTCCATTCAGAACCACCGGATCACTATGACCTGCTTTCGCACCTGCTCGCGCCGTCACGCTCGCAGTCAAGCCAGCTTATGCCATTGCACTAACCTCCTGATGTCCGACCAGGATTAGCTGACCTTCGTGCTCCTCCGTTACGCTTTAGGAGGAGACCGCCCCAGTCAAACTACCCACCAGACACTGTCCGCAACCCGGATTACGGGTCCACGTTAGAACACCAGCCATTAAAGGGTGGTATTTCAAGGATGGCTCCACGCAGACTGGCGTCCACGCTTCAAAGCCTCCCACCTATCCTGCACATCAAGGACCAGTGTTCAGTGTCAAGCTATAGTAAAGGTTCACGGGGTCTTTCCGTCTTGCCGCGGGTACACTGCATCTTCACAGCGAGTTCAATTTCACTGAGTCCCGGGTGGAGACAGCCTGGCCATCATTACGCCATTCGTGCAGGTCGGAACTTACCCGACAAGGAATTTCGCTACCTTAGGACCGTTATAGTTACGGCCGCCGTTTACCGGGGCTTCGATCAGGAGCTTCGCTTGCGCTGACCCCATCAATTAACCTTCCGGCACCGGGCAGGCGTCACACCGTATACGTCCACTTTCGTGTTTGCACAGTGCTGTGTTTTTAATAAACAGTTGCAGCCAGCTGGTATCTTCGACTGGTTTCAGCTCCGTGAGCAAGTCACTTCACCTACGCACCAGCGTGCCTTCTCCCGAAGTTACGGCACCATTTTGCCTAGTTCCTTCACCCGGGTTCTCTCAAGCGCCTTGGTATTCTCTACCTGACCACCTGTGTCGGTTTGGGGTACGATTTCGTGTTACCTGATGCTTAGAGGCTTTTCCTGGAAGCAGGGCATTTGTTGCTTCAGCACCGTAGTGCCTCGTCATCACGCCTCAGTGTTTAAGCACTCCGGATTTGCCTGGAGCACACACCTACACGCTTAAACCGGGACAACCGTCGCCCGGCCAACATAGCCTTCTCCGTCCCCCCTTCGCAGTAACACCAAGTACAGGAATATTAACCTGTTTCCCATCGACTACGCCTTTCGGCCTCGCCTTAGGGGTCGACTCACCCTGCCCCGATTAACGTTGGACAGGAACCCTTGGTCTTCCGGCGAGCGGGCTTTTCACCCGCTTTATCGTTACTTATGTCAGCATTCGCACTTCTGATACCTCCAGCATGCCTCACGGCACACCTTCAACGGCTTACAGAACGCTCCCCTACCCAACAACACACAGTGTCGCTGCCGCAGCTTCGGTGCATGGTTTAGCCCCGTTACATCTTCCGCGCAGGCCGACTCGACCAGTGAGCTATTACGCTTTCTTTAAATGATGGCTGCTTCTAAGCCAACATCCTGGCTGTCTGGGCCTTCCCACATCGTTTCCCACTTAACCATGACTTTGGGACCTTAGCTGGCGGTCTGGGTTGTTTCCCTCTTCACGACGGACGTTAGCACCCGCCGTGTGTCTCCCGTGATAACATTCTGTGGTATTCGTAGTTTGCATCGGATCGGTAAGCCGGGATGGCCCCCTGGCCGAAACAGTGCTCTACCCCCACAGATGAATTCACGAGGCGCTACCTAAATAGCTTTCGGGGAGAACCAGCTATCTCCCGGTTTGATTGGCCTTTCACCCCCAGCCACAGGTCATCCGCTAATTTTTCAACATTAGTCGGTTCGGTCCTCCAGTTAGTGTTACCCAACCTTCAACCTGCCCATGGCTAGATCACCGGGTTTCGGGTCTATACCCTGCAACTTAACGCCCGGTTAAGACTCGGTTTCCCTTCGGCTCCCCTATACGGTTAACCTTGCTACAGAATATAAGTCGCTGACCCATTATACAAAAGGTACGCAGTCACCCCATTAAAGAGGCTCCCACTGCTTGTACGTACACGGTTTCAGGTTCTGTTTCACTCCCCTCGCCGGGGTTCTTTTCGCCTTTCCCTCACGGTACTGGTTCACTATCGGTCAGTCAGGAGTATTTAGCCTTGGAGGATGGTCCCCCCATATTCAGACAGGATACCACGTGTCCCGCCCTACTCATCGAGCTCACAGCCTGTGCGTTTTTGTGTACGGGGCTGTCACCCTGTATCGCGCGACTTTCCAGACGCTTCCACTAACACACAAACTGATTCAGACTCTGGGCTCCTCCCCGTTCGCTCGCCGCTACTGGGGGAATCTCGGTTGATTTCTTTTCCTCGGGGTACTTAGATGTTTCAGTTCCCCCGGTTCGCCTCATTAACCTATGAATTCAGTTAATGATGATGCACTGAGTGCACCGGGTTTCCCCATTCGGACATCGCCGGCTATAACGGTTCATATCACCTTACCGGCGCTTTTCGCAGATTAGCACGTCCTTCATCGCCTCTGACTGCCAGGGCATCCACCGTGTACGCTTGGTCGCTTAACCTCACAACCCGAAGATGTCTTTTCCTTCCGGCTCGTTGTGCTGCGTGAATACGGCGTTGTTCCGTGCGCGCGATGCTCATGGACACACAGTCCACTGCGCTCGCTGTGCGCGGTACGCCTTGTCTTCATGCTGCTCACGTCGCCTGAGGTGTCACCTTCAGTGTTGCGATAATTTTGAGAGACCCACGAATAACTTTGCAGTTATTCAGTGTTTCAATTTTCAGCTTGTTCCGGATTTTTAAAGAGCAAATATCTTAAACATGACTCGTAAGTCATCTTTAATGATATGTTGGGCGCAACTTTCACTTACGTTACCAGCAAGTGGCGTCCCCTAGGGGATTCGAACCCCTGTTACCGCCGTGAAAGGGCGGTGTCCTGGGCCTCTAGACGAAGGGGACACTGAGTCTGCTTCGCAAGACGCCTTGCTATTCACTTTTCATCAGACAATCTGTGTGGACACTACAAAGGCAGGTTCTTCAGGTAAGGAGGTGATCCAACCGCAGGTTCCCCTACGGTTACCTTGTTACGACTTCACCCCAGTCATGAATCACAAAGTGGTAAGCGCCCTCCCGAAGGTTAAGCTACCTACTTCTTTTGCAACCCACTCCCATGGTGTGACGGGCGGTGTGTACAAGGCCCGGGAACGTATTCACCGTGACATTCTGATTCACGATTACTAGCGATTCCGACTTCGTGGAGTCGAGTTGCAGACTCCAGTCCGGACTACGACGCACTTTATGAGGTCCGCTTGCTCTCGCGAGGTCGCTTCTCTTTGTATGCGCCATTGTAGCACGTGTGTAGCCCTGGTCGTAAAGGCCATGATGACTTGACGTCATCCCCACCTTCCTCCAGTTTATCACTGGCAGTCTCCTTTGAGTTCCCGGCCGGACCGCTGGCAACAAAGGATAAGGGTTGCGCTCGTTGCGGGACTTAACCCAACATTTCACAACACGAGCTGACGACAGCCATGCAGCACCTGTCTCACAGCTCCCGAAGGCACTCCCGCATCTCTGCAGGATTCTGTGGATGTCAAGACCAGGTAAGGTTCTTCGCGTTGCATCGAATTAAACCACATGCTCCACCGCTTGTGCGGGCCCCCGTCAATTCATTTGAGTTTTAACCTTGCGGCCGTACTCCCCAGGCGGTCGACTTAACGCGTTAGCTCCGGAAGCCACGCCTCAAGGGCACAACCTCCAAGTCGACATCGTTTACGGCGTGGACTACCAGGGTATCTAATCCTGTTTGCTCCCCACGCTTTCGCACCTGAGCGTCAGTCTTTGTCCAGGGGGCCGCCTTCGCCACCGGTATTCCTCCAGATCTCTACGCATTTCACCGCTACACCTGGAATTCTACCCCCCTCTACAAGACTCAAGCCTGCCAGTTTCGAATGCAGTTCCCAGGTTGAGCCCGGGGATTTCACATCCGACTTGACAGACCGCCTGCGTGCGCTTTACGCCCAGTAATTCCGATTAACGCTTGCACCCTCCGTATTACCGCGGCTGCTGGCACGGAGTTAGCCGGTGCTTCTTCTGCGGGTAACGTCAATGACGATGGTTATTAACCATCACCCCTTCCTCCCCGCTGAAAGTACTTTACAACCCGAAGGCCTTCTTCATACACGCGGCATGGCTGCATCAGGCTTGCGCCCATTGTGCAATATTCCCCACTGCTGCCTCCCGTAGGAGTCTGGACCGTGTCTCAGTTCCAGTGTGGCTGGTCATCCTCTCAGACCAGCTAGGGATCGTCGCCTTGGTGAGCCGTTACCCCACCAACCAGCTAATCCCATCTGGGCACATCTGATGGCAAGAGGCCCGAAAGTCCCCCTCTTTGGTCTTGCGACGTTATGCGGTATTAGCTACCGTTTCCAGTAGTTATCCCCCTCCATCAGGCAGTTTCCCAGACATTACTCACCCGTCCGCCACTCGTCAGCAAAGAAGCAAGCTTCTTCCTGTTACCGTTCGACTTGCATGTGTTAGGCCTGCCGCCAGCGTTCAATCTGAGCCATGATCAAACTCTTCAATTTAAAAGTCTGATGCTCGCTGAATTAAACTTCGTAATGAATTACGTGTTCACTCGTTGAGACTTGGTATTCATTTTTGCCTTTCGGCATTAAGAATCCATGTCCTCTGAGTGCCCACACAGATTGTCTGATAAATTGTTAAAGAGCAGTTGCGACGCGCTTCAGCGCTGTGTCGCGAGGTGGCGTATATTACGCTTTCCTCTTTCAGAGTCAACCCCGTTTTTCAGGGATTTTCTCTTCCGACTTAACGTTGCTGAGTGAAGTTGTTCATCAGCGCCGTGTCGATGGAGGCGCATTATAGGGAGTTCTCCGCCCCCCGCAATAGATAATTTGTATAAAAATAACTGATTGCTGCATTCCACAGCAAAATGCCGCCTTATACCTGCTTACACACAGAGTTATCCACAGACAGGGAAAATGCTAAAAATTCGCGAGCGTTGCGCAAACGTTTTCGTTACAATGCCCGCGCAAAAATAACGCTCTCTGTTCAAGCAAAATCCAGGGGATTACCATGCAACAACGTCGTCCAGTCCGCCGCGCACTGCTCAGTGTTTCTGACAAGGCCGGTATCGTCGAATTCGCTCAGGCGCTCTCTCAGCGTGGCGTAGAACTGCTCTCTACGGGTGGAACCGCTCGTCTGCTGGCAGAAAAGGGCCTGCCAGTGACAGAAGTCTCTGACTACACTGGTTTTCCGGAAATGATGGATGGACGTGTGAAGACCCTGCACCCTAAAGTTCATGGCGGTATTCTTGGTCGTCGCGGTCAGGATGATGCAATCATGGCGCAACATGACATTGCGCCAATCGATATGGTGGTTGTAAATCTCTACCCCTTCGCCCAGACCGTTGCCCGAGAAGGTTGTTCACTCGAAGATGCGGTAGAAAATATTGATATTGGCGGCCCGACAATGGTGCGCTCCGCTGCAAAGAACCATAAAGATGTCGCCATCGTAGTCAAAAGTAGTGACTACAACATTATTATCAACGAAATGGATGCTAATGAAGGTTCGCTAACGTTAGACACGCGTTTCGACCTTGCCATTAAAGCTTTCGAGCATACAGCCGCGTATGACAGCATGATCGCCAACTACTTTGGTAGTCTGGTCCCGGCTTATCATAGTGAAAGTAAAGAGCCTGCCGGTCGTTTCCCTCGCACCCTGAACCTGAACTTTATTAAAAAGCAGGATATGCGTTACGGTGAGAACAGCCATCAGCAAGCCGCTTTTTATATAGAAGAGAAAGTGCAGGAAGCTTCTGTCGCCACTGCACAACAACTGCAAGGTAAGGCGCTCTCCTATAATAATATTGCCGACACCGACGCAGCACTGGAGTGCGTAAAAACATTCAGTGAACCAGCTTGTGTCATTGTGAAACATGCGAACCCTTGTGGTGTAGCAGTCAGTAGCTCCATTCTTGAGGCCTACGATCGCGCTTATAAAACCGATCCCACGTCCGCTTTCGGCGGCATTATCGCGTTTAACCGCGAACTGGATGCCGAAACCGCTCAGGCGATAATCTCCCGCCAGTTTGTCGAAGTGATTATTGCCCCTTCGGTCAGCGAAGAAGCCCTGAAAGTGACCTCGGCTAAGCAAAACGTGCGTGTACTGGTATGCGGTGCGTGGAAAGAGCGTGTACCTGGGCTCGATTTTAAACGTGTAAATGGTGGACTGCTGGTCCAGGATCGCGACCTTGGCATGGTCAGCGCGGATGAACTGCGCGTAGTGAGTAAACGCCAGCCCACAGAGCAGGAGCTACGTGACGCATTGTTCTGCTGGAAGGTGGCTAAATTCGTCAAATCTAACGCTATTGTCTATGCGAAAGAGAATATGACCATCGGTATTGGCGCCGGCCAGATGAGCCGTGTCTATTCGGCAAAAATCGCAGGGATCAAAGCGGCTGACGAAGGTCTGGAAGTAAAAGGCTCCGCCATGGCCTCCGATGCCTTTTTCCCATTCCGCGACGGTATTGATGCCGCCGCTGCTGTGGGGGTGACCTGCGTAATTCAACCGGGTGGTTCTATCCGTGACGATGAAGTGATTGCCGCTGCAGATGAGCATGGCATCGCAATGATCTTCACTGATATGCGTCACTTCCGTCATTAATCCACGGAGCAGACAATGAAAGTATTAGTAATTGGTAACGGCGGGCGCGAACATGCACTGGCGTGGAAAGCGGCTCAATCACCGTTGGTTGAAACCGTTTTTGTCGCACCGGGCAACGCCGGTACAGCACTGGAACCCACGTTGCAAAATGTCGCGATTAGCGTCACGGATATTCCGGCGCTGTTAAGCTTTGCGCAGAACGAAAAGATTGATTTAACCATTGTAGGGCCGGAAGCGCCGTTGGTGATTGGTATAGTGGATGCCTTCCGCGCTGCTGGTATGAAAATTTTTGGCCCCACGCAGGGCGCTGCGCAACTGGAAGGGTCCAAAGCCTTCACTAAAGATTTCCTCGCGCGTCACAACATTCCCACTGCGGAATACCAAAACTTTACTGAAATCGAGCCGGCACTGGCTTACCTGCGCGAGAAAGGCGCGCCTATCGTGATCAAAGCCGATGGTCTCGCCGCAGGTAAAGGCGTGATTGTCGCCATGACCCTGGAAGAAGCAGAAGCCGCAGTGAACGATATGCTGGCAGGCAACGCATTTGGTGACGCGGGTCATCGCATCGTGATTGAAGAGTTCCTTGATGGCGAAGAAGCCAGTTTCATCGTGATGGTTGATGGTGAGCATGTGCTACCCATGGCCACCAGCCAGGATCACAAACGCGTTGGCGATGGTGATACCGGACCGAATACTGGCGGTATGGGGGCTTACTCTCCGGCTCCGGTGGTGACCGATGAGGTACACCAACGCACGATGGAGCGCATTATATGGCCAACGGTACGCGGTATGGCAGCAGAAGGTAACACCTACACTGGTTTTCTCTATGCCGGGCTGATGATTGATAAACAGGGCAACCCCAAAGTTATCGAATTCAACTGTCGCTTTGGCGATCCAGAAACGCAGCCCATTATGCTACGCATGAAATCCGATCTGGTGGAGCTTTGTCTGGCAGCCTGTGAAGGCAAACTGGATGAGAAACGTTCCGACTGGGATGAGCGAGCATCGCTGGGTGTCGTGATGGCAGCCGGAGGCTATCCAGACAGTTATCGCAGCGGTGATGTCATCCACGGCCTGCCGCTGGAAGAGTTGGCAGACGGTAAAGTGTTCCACGCAGGGACTAAGCTTGCTGCTGATGAGCGTGTATTGACCAACGGTGGTCGTGTCCTGTGCGTAACCGCGCTGGGGGATACTGTCGCCGAGGCACAACAGCGTGCTTATAAATTGATGACAGATATCCACTGGGACGACTGCTTTAGCCGTAAAGACATTGGCTATCGTGCGATTGCCCGCGAACAAAAATAACGCGGCAGTTGCACCTACAATCTCCGACGGGCGGTTTCGGCTTTATTGCCGCCCGTTTTTCTTCCCCCTCCGGGGCTGCAAGTATTAGAAGTTCTTTTCAGTAGGTTGCCAATGGCAGAAGTCTTCATTGGCCACCAGTAGAAGCTGAGAACCTTCAGGCGCCTCCAGCCATGCTACGCTCACGGCAGCGGCAGAGCGGCTCTGGCGACGTTCAATACGCGCTAATGCAAACGCCTCCAAATCTGGCTTCAGTTTCTGCCCTTCACAAGTTATGACGGTTTTGTCCCCCTGCCAACGCCCCTGGCGCAGTACTACGTGCCCCTGGCGCAGCGCATCGCTGGTCTGGCGAATCTGTTCCGCACGGTAACGATACAGCGCCACGTCATCACTGGAGAGCTGCTGTTTTTGACCGTCCACTTCCCTTTGCATAAAACTCAGTTCACCGCGATCGTCAAAGCGCACCCGAATATACTCAGGCGGTTTGCTGTAAACATTGAGTTCAACAAGGGTAAGGGCATTATTCTGCCAACGGTATTCACCCAGCGTAGTATTACCGTGATGCCAGGGACTAAAAACTGAGAGCAGGTGAATCTCATCACCAGAATCTTTGCGCCAGATACGTACTGCGCCCTGATCGTCAGCAAAACCACTCGCGGTAAACGGCGGCAACGCGGAATCATGGCTACAGGCAGCCAACAATAGCGCACCCACCAGCGTCAGCGGCCGTCGCCAGAATGACAAAAGGGGCGCAACCGCCCCTTCGACAAAACTGTTCACTGCAACACCTGTTTACTTAACAGAGTCTTTCAGTGCCTTACCCGATACAAATGCTGGCACGTTAGCTGCTGCAATTTTGATCTCTTTACCGGTCTGCGGGTTGCGGCCAGTACGCTCAGCGCGGTGGTTCACTTTGAAGGTACCGAAACCAACCAGTTGTACAGCATCACCTTCTTTCAGAGACTCAGTAATAGCAGCCAGGGTGGATTCCAGTGCAGCTTTCGCCTGCGCTTTAGACAGATCAGCCTTGTCTGCAATTACATCAATTAATTGAGTCTTGTTCATAAGTTATCCTTTCAATGTGTTTATCGCTTGCTAAGCATCGAGTGCGACGGATATGCCTCAAAAGCACTCTCCTGCATACACGCACCGATAGCCACTTTTTTTCGCCCCCCAAATGTAGACCAGACGGGGGTAGGAAGGGAAGCCTTCTGGCGCGACAAAACAGGCCTTAAATCACGTTTTATTGCCTCATTGCTGCAAATTTATACCGATATTGCTGTCACCAGCCTCACGCAGGTCCGCGCGCAGCCCTTTTATCAACTCGATATCGCGTTCTTCACAGGCGGACAAAAGCCGGAAAATTTCCCACTGAATATCCCATTCCTGCTCAACAGCAGGGTTATCTTTCAGCTCTTCATCTGTCATTTCCCGACCTTCGCGAGTCATTTCCAGCATCGCAACGGTGGTGATGGAGGTTTTGCTCACCTCAATCGCGTGCTCCAGCGTTTCACCGCTTAACCGTGAGTGGATCAGTTCACTCAAGGCCACACAAGCATCAATTGCCGGGTAGACACCATAAAGGTCGTAATCATCGGCAGCGGGAATGGCCTCTTCCAGTTTTTCAAGCTGGCTGTCGAAATTTACCTTCGCATCTTTAACAATCTGTGTTTCCCACACCAGGTCAAGGATTCGACGATAGACCTGGGCATCGCCAAATTCGGTTTGCTGGCAGAACAGAGCATAATTGGGATACATGCGTTCGCACAGGCAGGCCATAAAAACAACGTGCTGCCAGCTTTCCAGCTTTTCCAGACGCAGATGAATTGGGTTTTGTAACATGGTGGTATCTCGACAACGGTAATTAGCCGCAGTTTACCCGATATCAGCTTGAATTGCCTGCCAACGCGTAAACGCCGGACGACCGGACGCAACGGCATCAGCCCAACGTGTCGGCTCGGGTAAACGGTAACCCCTCATACAGCGCTGTACCCACGCCAGCGCACTATCCTGGCTGATGCGATGGCCAGTAGTGACAAATAGTGGGTTACAGCGCGCTTTACTACGCCAGACCCACGCCAGCTTCTCGCCTTTATCGATCAAGGGAGAGCGCGCGCCAGGTTCATCGCCAGGAGGTTCAAACTTACCGCATAGTCGTTTTTTTGCTACGCCAATAGTGGGGGTATCTATTAACAGACCAAAATGGCTGGCAACGCCAAGGCGACGGGGGTGAGAAATACCGTGTCCATCAACAAATAGCAGATCCGGCTTTTGCGACAGCATCTGCCAGGCGGCCAGCAACGCAGGGTATTCGCGAAAAGAGAGGAAGCCTGGAATATAAGGCATGGTTGTAGGAATGCGCGCCACCTGATATTCCACCAGCTCCAGCGCTGGCCATGAAAGGAGCACTATCGCCGCTCGCGTCACTTCTCCGCTCTGCTCAAAACCAACATCCGCCCCACCGATAAGCGTTGGTGAAGCTTTATCAAAACGATCCTCACGGATCACCGACGAGGCAAGTTCAAGCTGTTGAGCACGTAGTGACGCAAGATCCATAACTTATCCTCATTGATGCCAGGAGGCCGAGAGACGATGCACCGCTTCAACAAAGACTCCGGCATGTTCCGGTAAAACATCCTGATGGATGCCATGACCAAGGTTAAAGACATGGCCTTCGCCTTTACCGAATCCCGCCAGGATAGAGGCCACTTCTTCTTCAATGCGCGCGGGAGGGGCATAAAGCATGGACGGGTCCATATTGCCTTGCAGCGCGACTTTGTGACCTACACGGCGACGGGCATCGGCGATATCCGTGGTCCAGTCCAGCCCCAGCGCATCACATCCCGTCTCTGCCATCGCTTCCAGCCACTGCCCTCCGCCTTTGGTGAAGAGCGTGACCGGTACACGGCGCCCTTCGTTCTCACGCAGCAGGCCATCGATAATCTTATGCATGTAGTAGAGTGAGAATTGCTGATAATCGCGCCCGGTCAGCACCCCACCCCAGGTATCAAAAATCATTACTGACTGCGCACCAGCGCGAATCTGCGCGTTGAGGTATAAGGTGACGCTTTGCGCTAACTTATCCAGCAGTGCATGCAGGGTATGCGGTTCGGCATACATCATCTTCTTAATAACGGTAAAGGCTTTACTACTGCCGCCTTCTACCATATAGGTCGCTAGTGTCCACGGGCTACCAGAAAAACCGATCAGCGGCACCTCGCCTTTCAATTCGCGGCGAATGGTGCGTACTGCGTTCATCACATAACCAAGTTCGTTTTCCGGGTCGGGTATGGGGAGCTTATCAACGTCGGCTTTACAGGTCACTGGGGAAGCAAAGCGCGGCCCCTCGCCCGCTTCGAAATAGAGACCAAGCCCCATAGCATCCGGTACGGTAAGAATATCCGAGAAGAGGATCGCCGCATCCAGCGGGTAACGGCGCAGCGGCTGAAGCGTCACTTCACAGGCCAACTCGGCGTTCTTGCATAGCGACATAAAATCACCGGCTTGTGCGCGGGTAGCTTTATATTCCGGTAGATAACGTCCCGCCTGGCGCATCATCCACACCGGAGTCATATCTACTGGCTGGCGCTGTAGCGCGCGCAGGTAACGATCGTTTTTCAGTTCGGTCATTGTTGATTCCTCAAGCGTCAGGCCACCAGTATATCTATTTCAGTCGTAATCTGCCCGACACAAAGCCACGGTGTCTTCAATCAGTCGACGAGCAACCGTACCCGGAGGCGGAAGTAGCGGCAGGTTGTCAAAGCGATACCAGCCTGCATCCAGCAACTCTTTCGAGTCGATATGGATCTCCCCGCTATCATATTCAGCCATAAAGGCAGTCATTAAAGATTGTGGGAAAGGCCAGGGCTGAGAGGTCACATAACGCAGGTTCTTAACTGTAATGCCGCTCTCTTCCATCACTTCACGAGCTACCGCCTGCTCAAGGGTTTCGCCCACTTCGACAAACCCCGCCAGCACGGTATAGATACCGTTGCGGTGGCGCGTATGTTGCGCCAGCAAGATGCTGTCATCCCGACGAATGGCAACGATAATGCATGGCGCAATTTGCGGATAGTAGCGTTCACGGCAGTGCCCACAGAGCATCGCCCATTCGGTTTTGCTAGGGTGCATGGTATGCCCGCAGTAGCCACAAAATTGGTGGGAACGGTAAAATTCCGCCAGCTGTACACCGCGCCCGGCAAGCTGAAACAGTCCAACATCCTGATCGATGACCTGCCGCACCGATCCCATATCCTGCCGCCGATTCTGGCGGATCAGCCATACGGGCTCACCCTGCCATTCACCGATATGAAGAGCATGCTGCCCCACAAGATCGAAATTTCCTGCCTCGCCATGTGGTAATTCTCCAGCGGGCATCCATAATTTTTGTTCATGGCTGACAATCCACCAGCCACGATCAGATGCTTTAATAATACTTATCATTCGTTGCACTACCTTAGCTTCACTGGCATGTTACTAACACTATTATTAAATTCAGTTAAACCTTTTGAACATACATATTGCGGAGTCATTATGCTAAACCAGCTAGAAAGCCTGACAGAGCGCGTTGGAGGAAGTAACAAACTTGTCGACCATTGGCTGCAAGTACGTAAGCAACTGCTAGTTTCTTATTACAATCTGGTTGGCATCAAACCCGTAAAAGGTTCTTTCATGCAGCTCAATGAGAAAGCGCTGGATGAATTTTGTCATAACCTTGTGGAATATCTTTCCGCAGGCCATTTCAGTATTTATGAACGCATCATTAGCGAAATGGAAGGGACCAATCCACTTTTCACCGCCACGAGGATCTATCCGCTGCTGGAAGCCAACACCAACGAAATCATGAACTACTATGACTCCAGCCTGGAAAACTCCATTGATGACGATAACTGCCTTGAGTTTCAAAAAGCGCTTTCCGCCATTGGGGAGGCTATAGCCGCTCGCTTTACGCTGGAGGATCAACTTATCGTGCTGGCATTTGATAACAACCTCAGCGAAAGCGCCAATGACGACACCGGGATGGCGCGCCCCGCTTGAGTTCTTAACTATTAACGCGTAATTTACCTGTAGTCTCCCGCCCACGGGCGGGATCAATCTTGTCGGAGTGCCTACACGCACTCATCGTTCACGCAGCCAACAAAGAGGCAGCGCAGAGGATGAAGTGTGTACACCAAATCATTTGTGCTGCATCGCGGCGGCAAGTCTGTGAATCCCCGGGAGCTTACATCAGTAAGTGACCGGGGTAAGCAGACGCAGCCAACAAACTGGCAGCGCAGAGGATGAAGTGTGTACACCAAATCATTTGTGCTGCATCGCGGCGGCAAGTCTGTGAATTCCCGGGAGCTTACATCAGTAAGTGACCGGGGTGAGCAGACGCAGCCAACAAACCGGCAGCGCAGAGGATGAAGTGTGTACACAAAATCATTTGTGCTGCATCGCGGCGGCAAGTCTGTGAATTCCCGGGAGCTTACATCAGTAAGTGACCGGGGTGAGCAGACGCAGCCAACAAAGAGGCAGCGCAAAGGATGAAGTGTACGGGGCTGAGACCGTTAATTCGGGATCCGCGGAACCTGATCAGGCTAATACCTGCGAAGGGAACAAGAGTAATCCAACCACAACGACCACCCTAACGGGCGGTTTGCTGCCATTACTCCATCCGTCGTCTGACAAGCCATCTCATAAATTATGGAATGCGCTATGTCTGCAAACACATTAACCCGCCGTGAACAACGCGCTCAGGCGCAACGCTTTATCGATACACTGGAAGGCACTGCTTTCCCCAATTCGCAACGAATCTATGTTACTGGTTCCCAGCCCGATATTCGCATACCCATGCGCGAAATCCAGCTCAGCCCGACGCGGGTTGGCGGAACGAAAGAGCAACCGCAATTTGAGGAAAATGAAGCAATACCGGTGTATGACACCTCGGGAGCCTATGGCGATCCGGCCATTGCTATTGATGTCCATCAAGGTCTGGTAAAACTACGGGCACCGTGGATTGATGCACGGAATGACAGCGAACCCCAGGATGAACGCAGCTCCGCTTATGCCCGGCAACGGCTGGCAGATGAAGGTCTGGATGTACTGCGCTTTAGCAATTTACCGACACCAGTACGTGCAAAAGAGCACCTGCGTGTAACGCAACTTCACTATGCCCGCCAGGGGATTGTCACACCAGAGATGGAGTTCGTCGCCATCAGGGAAAATATGGGGCGTGAACGGGTGCGCAGTGAAGTTTTACGCAGCCAGCATCCGGGCGAAGGGTTCGGAGCACAACTGCCGGAGAATATTACCCCGGAGTTTGTGCGCGATGAAATTGCGGCCGGGCGCGCCATTATTCCTGCCAATATCAATCACCCGGAATCTGAGCCGATGATTATCGGCCGCAATTTTCTGGTGAAAGTGAATGCCAATATCGGCAATTCGGCCGTGACCTCTTCCATTGAGGAGGAGGTCGAAAAGCTGGTGTGGTCAACACGCTGGGGAGCTGACACGGTAATGGATCTCTCAACCGGGCGTAATATCCACGAAACTCGTGAATGGATCCTGCGTAACAGTCCGGTACCGATTGGTACGGTTCCTGTCTATCAGGCGCTGGAAAAGGTGAAGGGGATCGCTGAAGATCTTAACTGGCAAATTTTCCGCGATACGCTGTTAGAGCAGGCTGAACAAGGAGTGGACTATTTCACCATCCACGCTGGGGTGCTGCTGCGTTATGTCCCGATGACAGCCCGGCGACTGACCGGAATTGTTTCACGCGGTGGGTCGATTATGGCGAAGTGGTGCCTCTCCCATCATAGCGAAAACTTCCTGTATACCCATTTTCGGGAGATCTGCGAAATCTGCGCTGCCTACGATGTCTCGCTGTCGCTGGGCGACGGTCTGCGCCCTGGCTCCATTCAGGATGCTAACGATGAGGCCCAGTTTGCTGAACTCCATACGCTGGGGGAACTGACCAAAATCGCCTGGGAGTATGACGTGCAGGTGATGATTGAAGGCCCGGGTCACGTACCTATGCAAATGATTCGCCGCAATATGACGGAGGAGTTGGCGCAGTGCCACGAAGCGCCGTTCTACACTCTTGGGCCACTCACCACCGATATTGCACCAGGCTATGATCATTTCACCTCGGGTATTGGTGCCGCAATGATTGGCTGGTTTGGCTGCGCCATGCTCTGCTATGTCACGCCGAAAGAGCATTTAGGATTGCCCAATAAAGAGGATGTTAAACAAGGGCTTATTACCTACAAAATCGCCGCCCATGCCGCAGATCTGGCAAAGGGCCATCCTGGCGCGCAAATTCGTGACAATGCGATGTCAAAAGCGCGCTTCGAGTTTCGTTGGGAAGATCAATTTAACCTGGCGCTCGACCCCTTTACTGCACGCGCTTATCACGATGAAACCTTACCGCAAGAGTCCGGCAAAGTGGCGCACTTCTGCTCGATGTGCGGGCCGAAATTCTGCTCTATGAAAATCTCTCAGGAAGTGCGCGATCACGCGGCTAAAGAGGCGATAGATGCCGGGATGGAGGCTAAATCACAAGATTTTCGTTCACGTGGCGGCGAAATTTATCTGAAGAAGGAGGAGATCTGATGTATCAGCCCAATTTCCCGACAGTGCCATTTCGTCTGGGACTTTATCCCGTTGTCGACAGTGTTGCGTGGATAGCCCGCTTGCTTGACGTTGGAGTACGCACTTTGCAATTGCGTATTAAAGATAAACGGGACGAAGAAGTGGAAGAGGATATTATTGCCGCTATCGCTCTTGGCCGTCATTACAACGCACGTCTCTTTATCAATGACTACTGGCAACTTGCCATTAAACACCAGGCCTACGGCATTCATCTCGGCCAGGAAGATTTAACTGCTACTGATTTAGATGCGATTCGTCAGGCGGATCTGCGACTTGGCGTGTCGACTCATGACGATATGGAAATCGATATCGCGCTGGCTGCACGCCCCTCCTATATCGCCCTTGGTCATGTATTCCCCACACAAACCAAACAGATGCCCTCTGCGCCGCAAGGGCTGGAGCAACTGGCTCGACACATCACGCGGCTAAAAGATTATCCGACTATTGCTATTGGTGGTATCAGCCTGCAACGTGCCCCGGATGTTCTGGCAACGGGTGTCGGTAGCATTGCGGTGGTGAGTGCTATCACCCAGGCGGACGATTGGCAGAAAGCCACCGCACAGCTCCTTGATCTCGCGGGGGTGGGAGATGAATGACAGCGATTTTATGCGCTATAGCCGCCAAATTTTACTGGAGGAAATCGCCATTACCGGTCAGCAAAAACTGCTCGACAGCCGGGTGCTGATCATTGGACTTGGCGGTCTTGGCGCACCCGCAGCGGCGTATCTTGCCGGAGCGGGTATTGGCACGTTGGTACTGGCAGATGATGACGCCGTACATCTAAGCAACCTGCAACGACAAATCCTCTTTACCACTGACGATATCAACCAGCCCAAAACTCTGGCAACAGCCCGGTGCTTACATCACCTCAACCCTGATATTGAACTGATTACCCTGCAGGAGCGATTAAGCGGTAGCGCGTTATTTGAACAGGTTAAGCTGGCAGATGTGGTTCTTGATTGCAGCGATAACATGCCGACACGACAGGCGGTGAATGCTGCCTGTGTGGCACTGGAAACACCACTGATCACAGCCAGTGCAATTGGTTTTGGCGGCCAATTGATGGTGCTGACACCCCCCTGGCTACAGGGGTGCTACCGCTGCCTGTGGCCAGACGAACGCGAATCGGAACGCAACTGCCGCACGGCAGGCATTGTTGGGCCCGTGGTTGGGGTGATGGGGGCGATGCAGGCGCTGGAAGCAATCAAGCTGTTAAGTGGTATGCCGACCGCTGGTGGAGAACTTCGCCTGTTTGATGCCCGTGCCAATCTTTGGCGAACACTCACCTTACAGCGGTCCAGTACTTGCCCGGTATGCGGAGGGCAGAATGCAGATACGTTTCAATGATGAATGTCTGGATTGTCCGCCACGGATGTCTGTCGCCGCACTACTTAGCCAACTGCACCAATTAAAACCTGGTGTCGCCCTGGCCATTAATGGGCAGATCTTACCCCGCGAACAGTGGGACGAGTCGCTGGTACAGGATGGCGATAGCATCCTGCTTTTTCAGGTTATAGCTGGGGGTTGAGATGTTACGCATTGCAGAGAAAACTTTTTCTTCCCGACTGTTTACTGGCACAGGTAAATTCGCCACGCCGCAGTTAATGATTGATGCTATCCGCGCCTCGGGTAGTGAGCTGGTAACACTGGCAATGAAACGCGTCAATTTGCGCCAGCATAACGATGGCATTCTGCAACCATTACGCGATGCCGGGGTGACGCTACTGCCAAATACCTCGGGGGCAAAAAGTGCCGAAGAAGCTATTTTCGCCGCCCAACTGGCGCGGGAAGCGCTAGGGACACACTGGTTGAAACTAGAGATCCATCCTGATGCCCGCTGGCTATTGCCAGACCCTATTGAAACGCTGCGCGCAGCAGAGAAATTAGTAAAAATGGGCTTTGTGGTATTGCCTTATTGCGCAGCCGATCCGGTGTTGTGCAAACGGCTGGAAGAGGCCGGATGCGCGGCAGTGATGCCGCTTGGCGCGCCAATTGGTTCAAATCAGGGGCTGGAAACCCGAGCGATGCTGGAAATTATCATTCAACAAGCCAGCGTACCGGTAGTAATCGATGCCGGTATAGGTGCCCCCAGCCACGCGGCCCAGGCGCTAGAGATGGGGGCAGATGCGGTGCTGGTTAACACCGCCATTGCTGTCTCAAACGATCCCGTCAGTATGGCCCGAGCCTTTTGCCTTGCCGTCGAGGCAGGTTATCTTGCCCGCCAGGCAGTACCGGGATCACAAACCGGTTACGCTTGTGCCACCAGCCCGTTAACCGACTTTCTGGAGGCGGCGCGATGAACACCTTCACTGACCGCTGGCGCCAGCTTAACTGGGACGATATTAGCCTACGCATAAATAGTAAAACCGCAGCCGATGTCGAACGCGCACTCTGCGCCCGCCAGCCGACAAGGGAAGATATTATGGCGTTGCTCTCCCCCGCTGCCAGTGATTTCCTCGAACCGTTGGCGCAAAAAGCGCAACGGCTTACCCGGCAACGCTTTGGCAATACAGTAAGCTTTTATGTTCCCCTCTACCTCTCTAATCTTTGTGCCAATGATTGCAGCTATTGTGGTTTCTCAATGAGTAATCATTTGAAGCGCAAAACGCTGGATGACGGCGAAATAGCCCGTGAGTGTGAGGCATTGCGTGAATTGGGTTTTGAGCATCTGTTACTGGTGACAGGAGAGCATCAGGGTAAAGTGGGGATGGAATATTTTCGCCACCACTTCCCGGCAATACGCCGCCAATTTTCCTCACTGCAAATGGAAGTTCAGCCACTTACTGAAGAAGAGTATACCGAGCTGAAAATACTCGGGCTGGATGGGGTCATGGTCTATCAGGAGACTTACCATGAAGCTCAGTATGCCCGGCATCATCTGCGCGGTAAAAAACAGGATTTTTTTTGGCGTCTGGAGACCCCTGATCGGCTTGGTCGGGCGGGAATCGATAAAATTGGGCTTGGGGCGTTGATTGGCCTTGCAGATAATTGGCGAGTGGATTGTTATATGGTGGCTGAGCATCTGCTCTGGTTGCAGCAGCACTACTGGCAGAGCCGCTTTTCCGTCTCTTTTCCACGTTTACGCCCCTGTGCGGGTGGCATTGCTCCTGCATCATTAATGGACGAACGACAGCTGGTACAAACTATCTGCGCATTTCGCCTGCTGGCGCCGGAGGTGGAATTATCGCTTTCGACACGGGAGTCACCCTGGTTTCGCAATCACGTGATCCCGCTGGCTATTAACAACGTTAGCGCTTTTTCTAAGACGCAACCGGGGGGCTACGCTGATGATCATCCGGAACTGGAGCAATTTTCACCCCATGATGGTCGCCGACCACAAGAGGTAGCGGATGCCCTGCGTGCCCAGGGACTACAGCCGGTATGGAAAGACTGGGATAGCTGGTTGGGACGCACGCCGCAAAGATTTTGCAGTAGCGTGATAACGCAACAATAGTGTGCGGCGTGGTATGGGAAACAACAATCGGGTGATGGTATAGCCTCGCCCGATTCTTCATGATGTCTGTGTCAGGAGATAATTCTGACCGGAGCGGGCAGGCTCTCTCCCTCTCTCCCGCTCCGCCTCTCATAACAAATTAGCTTTTATCTATCGTTTAAATTGATTTAAGTCAGTTTTAAATGCTATTGAACGCAAGCTTAAGTCAATCTATAGTCTGTTTTAGTTATAGTTAACCACATAACATTCCTCGGACCGTAACGCAGCGAATTGGGGGAAATAGCCTCCTTTTGCTGCGCTCTGTACTGTAACTTTCTCTCTATTTGTATGATCAAAGGATATGAAAATTGACAGCAGACAACTCTCTTTTTCCGCCCCCCTCCTAATCAGCATTACCGGGGTTTTTATCAGTTTCCTGGTCATTGCCATTCTGGTGAGCCTCACTCTGAGAAAGGAGATACATGAAAAATATGATTCTATGAATCAAATGTTCGCCCATAACCTGGCGGTCAATTACACACAGTCTATTCTTCGAGAGAATGACTATATTATTAATCGCGCTGTCTCTTTTTTCTCCATCAATGATCAATTGAATAAAACCGTCAATATTGACCCAGAGCGAGGACTGCAATTGCTGATGCAGTTACTGACGCTTATGCCTTCTGTCTCATCAATTTCACTCGCTGATTATCAAGGGCACTATCTGCGAGCCCCTCAAGTCCTTGATAGCAATCGAAGCAAAACCTTTGATGCCAGTAAGCGTCCATGGTTTATGCATCAGGCTGAAGCCAGTCTGTTCAATCACTACACCCCTACCTATATCGATTATTTTACCCAGAAGCCTACGGTAACAATTTATAAACCGGTGATTGCACCCAACGGAAAACTAAAAGGGACACTGGCTTTTCACCTTGATGTCGCCTCCATGAGTTATCCGCTGCGTTCAGTGCAAGCCCCCATGCCAGGCGAGTTCTTCGTTGTTGATCGTGACGGAAAAGTGATGCTCCACCCTGATACCAGCATGCTATTTAAAACTCTCCTTAGCCCAGACGTTCTCGCAAAAATGACCAGCGGAGAGGGATTAATATTTGATGAAAAAAGCAGCTGTTGGTATTACTACTACTCATTTACTAATCCGGACTGGCTGGTCATTTATAAAGTTTCAAACAATACGCTGGCAAAGATTGTTCGGCATGAAACCATGATTGTTCCCCTGGGATTTGCTATCGCAGGGTTGATCATTATCTGGTTCGGCCTTTATTTGCGCCATGCGTCGCGCAATGTACTGATGAACATCCTTAATGCTATCGAAACTGGCGATGTTCGCCGCGCTCCGAAGTTGGAAGCGTTGCTAAGCAAGGCGATAGAGAGCAATAAAAAACGTGAACTGTCCTGGGCGCGCCAGGCGACGATCGATGCGCTAACTAATTGCAAAAACCGCCGCGCCTTTGATAACGAAATCTCCACGCTGATGAACGATCACCACGCCTTTGCTCTTGCGCTGGTCGATGTCGATAATTTCAAATCCATTAATGATAAATGGGGTCATTTGAATGGCGATATTGTGCTGCGCAACGTAGCACGTGAAGGGATGCAAGTTATGCAGTCACATGGGATATCCCTCTATCGATATGGCGGCGAAGAGTTTGCGGTGATTTTCCCCGATCAGCATATTGAAAATGCCTCTCAATTATTAAATCAATGGCGTACCAATGTAGAGAATCGCCGCTGGCGTGAAGAGGGTCTCGGGGTCACCTTTAGCGCCGGGCTGGGCGAGTGGCATATGGAACCGCTGAATCAGCTAATAGCCAGTGTGGACGAAGCCCTTTATAAAGCGAAACAGCAAGGTAAAAACCAGATTCAAACCGTGGGTACACACTTATAACGATATGATTGCAACCGGTTTCATTATAATGGGGGATTCTTTGTGATGCCCTACACACAATCACCGTAAAGCGGTTGTTGAAGCCCATGCCTCGGATAATTATCTGTTAACCCATCAACACCGAGGCTGACTATGAAAAACATCGTTTTATGCTGTGCAGCAGGTATGTCCACCAGCATGCTGGTGCAACGTATGCAAGACGCAGCGCAGAAGAAAGGGGTCGAGGTTTCTATCAAGGCGGTACCTGTCGCGGAGTTTAAAGATAACCTTGCGACCGCAGATATCGTGTTGCTGGGCCCACAAGTGAAGTACGAGCTCGCTACATTACAGGCGCAAGCAGAACCGCTCGGCAAAAAAGTGGCGGTGATCGATATGATGGATTACGGCATGATGAAAGGCGATGTCGTACTGGATAAGGCCCTGAAGCTTCTGGAGTAACCACATGGAAGAGTTAGAAACCATTATCATGGAGCTGCTAGTTAATGCAGGAGCAGCACGCAGTTCAGCGCTAAGTGCTCTGCAACTGGCACGCAAAGGTGATTTCGATGGCGCACAAACTGCGATGGAAGAGTCGCGGGAGTTCGTGAAAGGTGCGCATAAAATTCAGACCCAGCTGATCGGGCTGGATGAAGGCACCGGTAAGCTGCCGGTTAACCTGATCACTGTACACTCGCAGGATCACCTAATGAATGCAATGGTCATTCAGGATCTGGCGGGAGATATGATTGAGCTCTATCGGCGATTGCCGCCACAAAACTAACAAACATGGTACTGCTACTCACTGAGCAGACGAAAAAAAACCCGCCGAAGCGGGTTTTTTATTGCACGAAACGATTACTCGTTGTCTGAGCCACCCAGACCTGCGTTCAGCAGTTCTGCCAGGCTGGCGGAAGCTTCTTCCGCGCTGACCTGCGGCGCAGCAGGCTGTTCGCCCGCAGCACGACGGCGCATACGATCCTGGTGGTACGCATAACCGGTACCTGCCGGGATCAGACGACCCACGATTACGTTCTCTTTCAGACCGCGCAGTTCGTCACGTTTGCCCGCAACGGCTGCTTCGGTAAGCACACGAGTGGTCTCCTGGAACGATGCCGCGGAGATGAAGGACTCGGTTGCCAGAGACGCTTTGGTGATACCCAGCAGATCGCGTGCATAAGTTGCAGCGATTTTGCCATTCGCTTCCAGTTCGCGGTTTGCGATCTTAACGCGAGAGTATTCTACCTGCTCACCTTCCAGGAACTCGGAGCTGCCCGCGTTCATGATAGTGGCTTTACGCAGCATCTGGCGAACGATAACTTCGATGTGCTTATCGTTGATCTTAACGCCCTGCAGACGGTAAACGTCCTGTACTTCGTTAACGATGTAACGAGTTACCGCGTGGACACCACGCAGACGCAGAATATCGTGCGGTGCTTCCGGACCGTCGGAAACCACGTCACCACGTTCTACACGTTCACCTTCAAACACGTTGAGCTGACGCCATTTTGGAATCATCTCTTCGTACGGCTCGCTGCCATCAACCGGCGTAATTACCAGACGGCGTTTACCTTTGGTCTCTTTACCGAAGGAGATGATACCGCTGATCTCAGCCAGAATTGCAGGCTCTTTCGGACGACGTGCTTCGAACAGATCCGCAACGCGCGGCAGACCACCGGTAATATCCTTGGTACCGCCGGATTCCTGCGGAATACGCGCCAGGGTGTCACCTGAGCTGATCTGTACGCCATCTTCCAGTTGCACAATCGCTTTACCCGGCAGGAAGTACTGAGCCGGCATATCGGTACCCGGAATCAGCACATCGTTACCGTTAGCATCAACGATTTTCAGCGCCGGACGCAGGTCTTTACCACCAGCGGTACGCTCTGCAGAGTCCAGAACAACCAGTGAAGAGAGACCCGTCAGTTCGTCGGTCTGACGAGTAATCGTCTGGCCGTCGATCATATCGGTAAAGCGAATAAAGCCCGCCACTTCGGTGATAACCGGCATGGTGTGCGGATCCCAGTTTGCTACGGTCTCGCCGCCAGCAACCTGCTCACCGTCGCCCTTCGCCATAACCGCACCGTAAGGCACTTTATAGCTCTCTTTGGTACGACCAAATTCGTCGATCAGTTTCAGCTCGGTATTACGAGAAGTGATCACCAGTTTACCGCTGGAATTCACAACCGTCTTCGCGTTGCTGAGCTTGAGGCTACCTTTGTTTTTCACCTGGATGCTGGATTCAGCAGCCGCACGAGATGCCGCACCACCGATGTGGAAGGTACGCATCGTCAGCTGTGTACCCGGCTCACCGATGGACTGTGCTGCGATAACGCCGATGGCTTCGCCTTTGTTGATGATGTGGCCACGCGCCAGGTCACGACCATAGCAGTGCGCACATACACCAAAGTCGGTGTCACAAGATACGACAGAACGTACTTTCACAGAGTCAACAGAGTTCGCTTCCAGCAGGTCACACCACTGTTCGTTCAGCAGTGTATTGCGTGGAACCAGAATATCTGCGGTACCCGGTTTCAGAACGTCTTCAGCAGTCACACGACCCAGAACACGATCGCGCAGCGGCTCTTTAACGTCGCCACCTTCGATAACCGGCGTCATAGTGATACCTTCAAGGGTGCCACAATCGTCTTCGGTTACAACCAGGTCCTGCGCCACGTCTACCAGACGACGAGTCAGGTAACCGGAGTTCGCTGTTTTCAGTGCGGTATCCGCCAAACCTTTACGCGCACCGTGCGTGGAGATGAAGTACTGGAGTACGTTCAGACCCTCACGGAAGTTTGCGGTGATTGGCGTTTCGATGATGGAGCCATCCGGCTTCGCCATCAGACCACGCATACCAGCAAGCTGACGAATCTGGGCAGCAGAACCACGCGCACCGGAGTCGGCCATCATGTAGATGCTGTTAAAGGAAACCTGCTGCTCTTCCTGACCATCACGGTTAATAACGGTTTCAGTCTGCAGGTTATCCATCATCGCTTTGGATACGCGATCGTTCGCCGCAGCCCAAATATCGATAACTTTGTTATAGCGTTCGCCAGCGGTTACCAGACCAGACTGGAACTGCTCCTGGATTTCGGCAACTTCCGCTTCCGCTTCGCTGATGATCTCGTGTTTTTTCTCCGGGATCACCATGTCATCAATACCCACTGATGCACCTGAACGCGCTGCATACGCAAAGCCGGTGTACATCGTCTGGTCAGCAAAGATAACGGTCGGCTTCAGGCCCAGAATGCGGTAACAGGTGTTCAGCATTTTGGAGATCGCTTTCTTGCCCAGCGCCTGGTTGACGATGGAGAAAGGCAGACCTTTCGGTACGATCATCCACAGAATGGCACGACCAACAGTCGTGTCTTTCAGGCTGGTTTTCGCTACGAATTCGCCATTAGCATCTTTTTCATATTCAGTGATACGCACTTTAACGCGCGCATGCAGAGAGGCCAGCCCAGCGCGGTAAATACGCTCAGCTTCTTTCGGGCCAGTCAGCACCATGCCTTCGCCTTTGGCGTTAACACAGTCACGGGTCATGTAGTACAGACCCAGTACAACGTCCTGAGACGGAACGATGATAGGTTCGCCGTTCGCCGGAGAGAGGATGTTGTTAGTAGACATCATCAGCGCACGCGCTTCTAACTGGGCTTCCAGCGTCAGCGGTACGTGAACAGCCATCTGGTCACCATCGAAGTCGGCGTTATAAGCCGCACATACCAGCGGGTGAAGCTGAATAGCTTTACCTTCGATCAGTACCGGTTCAAACGCCTGGATACCCAGACGGTGCAGTGTTGGTGCACGGTTCAGCAGTACCGGGTGCTCGCGGATAACTTCGTCCAAGATATCCCAAACGACAGCTTCTTCGCGCTCTACCATTTTCTTCGCGGCTTTGATGGTGGTGGCGAGGCCACGCAGTTCCAGCTTGCCGTAAATAAACGGTTTGAACAGCTCCAGCGCCATTTTCTTCGGCAGACCGCACTGATGCAGACGCAGGTATGGACCTACGGTGATAACAGAACGACCGGAGTAGTCAACACGTTTACCGAGCAGGTTCTGACGGAAACGACCCTGTTTACCTTTGATCATATCGGCCAAAGATTTCAGCGGACGTTTGTTGGAACCGGTGATTGCACGACCACGACGACCGTTGTCCAGCAGGGCGTCAACCGCTTCCTGCAGCATACGTTTTTCGTTGCGTACAATGATATCCGGCGCAGCCAGATCCAGCAGGCGTTTCAGACGGTTGTTACGGTTGATCACGCGACGATACAGATCGTTCAGATCCGACGTTGCGAAACGACCGCCGTCCAGCGGAACCAACGGACGCAGATCCGGCGGCAGCACTGGCAGCACGGTCAGGATCATCCACTCTGGTTTGTTACCAGACTGTACGAAAGCTTCCAGCAGCTTAATACGCTTCGTCAGTTTCTTACGTTTGGTTTCAGAGTTGGTTTCGTTCAGCTCTTCGCGCAGTTGCTCGCACTCCTGCTCCAGATCCATGCTTTTCAGCAGGGCCTGAATAGCTTCGGCACCCATTTTTGCGTCGAATTCGTCACCGAACTCTTCCAGCGCGTCCAGATACTGTTCTTCGGTCAGGATCTGGTTACGTTCCAGATTGGTCATACCGCCTTCGATAACCACATAGGATTCGAAGTACAGAACGCGTTCGATATCGCGCAGCGGCATATCCAGCAGCAGGCCGATACGGGACGGCAGAGATTTCAGGAACCAGATGTGCGCAGTCGGGGAAGCCAGTTCGATGTGGCCCATGCGCTCACGACGCACTTTAGTCTGGGTCACTTCAACGCCGCACTTCTCACAGATAACACCACGGTGTTTCAGGCGCTTGTACTTACCGCACAGGCACTCGTAGTCTTTTACTGGCCCGAAAATACGCGCACAGAAAAGGCCGTCACGCTCCGGTTTGAACGTACGGTAGTTGATGGTTTCCGGCTTTTTCACTTCACCAAAAGACCATGAACGGATCATGTCTGGCGAAGCCAGAGCAATTTTGATCGCATCAAACTCTTCGGTTTTAGTTTGCGCTTTCAGAAACTTTAATAAGTCTTTCACGGATTTGCTCCCGTCGGAGTTAGCACATTCCGCTGCCGGGTGTTACCCCGACAGCGGTGACCTGTTTGAGCGAGAATTACTCGTCTTCCAGTTCGATGTTGATACCCAGCGAACGGATCTCTTTCAACAGTACGTTGAAGGATTCCGGCATGCCCGGTTCCATCTGATGGTTGCCGTCCACGATGTTTTTATACATCTTGGTACGACCGTTGACGTCATCAGACTTAACGGTAAGCATTTCTTGCAGGGTGTAAGCGGCGCCATAAGCTTCCAGCGCCCATACTTCCATCTCACCGAAGCGCTGACCACCGAACTGAGCCTTACCACCCAGCGGCTGCTGAGTAACCAGGCTATAAGAACCGGTGGAACGCGCATGCATCTTGTCATCAACCAGGTGGTTCAGTTTCAGCATATACATGTAGCCAACGGTTACCTGGCGCTCGAACTGCTCACCGGTACGACCGTCGAACAGGGTGATCTGACCGGAAGTCGGCAGGCCACCCAGCTGTAACAGTTCCTTGATTTCGGACTCTTTCGCACCGTCGAATACCGGCGTTGCGATCGGCATGCCCTTACGCAGGTTTTCTGCCAGACGCAGTACTTCTTCATCGCTGAAGGTACTCAGGTCGACTTTCTGACGAACATCAGCGCCCAGATCGTAAGCTCGCTGGATGAATTCGCGTAGTTTCGCGACTTCCTGCTGCTGTTTCAGCATGGCGTTAATCTTATCGCCAATACCTTTTGCAGCCATACCCAGGTGAGTTTCCAGAATCTGACCGATGTTCATACGAGACGGTACGCCCAGCGGGTTCAGTACGATGTCTACCGGCGTGCCGTTTTCATCGTAAGGCATATCTTCGATCGGGTTGATCTTAGAGATAACACCCTTGTTACCGTGACGACCCGCCATCTTATCACCAGGCTGGATCTGACGTTTAACGGCCAGATACACCTTAACAATCTTCAGCACGCCCGGTGCCAAATCATCGCCCTGAGTGATTTTACGGCGTTTCGCTTCGAGTTTTTTCTCGAACTCGTGCTTCAATTCGTCGTACTGCTCAGCCAGTTGTTCTAGCTGATTCTGTTTCTCTTCGTCAGTCAGGCCCAGCTCCAACCAGCGGTCACGCGGCAGCTTGTCGAGCTTATCAGCTTCGATACCGCCAGAGACCAGCACAGTGTGGATACGGCTAAACAGGCCAGCTTCAAGGATCTGCAGTTCTTCAGACAGGTCTTTTTTGGCCTGCTTCAGTTGCATCTCTTCGATTTCCAGCGCACGTTTATCTTTTTCCACGCCATCGCGGGTGAAGACCTGAACGTCGATTACAGTACCGGAAACACCATTTGGCACGCGCAGAGAAGAGTCTTTAACGTCAGACGCTTTCTCACCGAAGATCGCACGCAGCAGTTTTTCTTCTGGTGTCAGCTGGGTTTCACCTTTCGGCGTTACCTTACCAACCAGAATATCGCCGCCGGTCACTTCCGCACCGATGTAAACGATACCGGATTCATCAAGTTTAGAGAGCGCAGCTTCACCCACGTTCGGGATATCAGCGGTGATCTCTTCTGGCCCCAGCTTAGTGTCACGAGACACACACGCCAGTTCCTGGATGTGGATGGTAGTGAAGCGATCTTCCTGGACCACACGCTCGGAAACGAGGATGGAGTCTTCGAAGTTGTAACCATTCCACGGCATGAACGCTACGCGCATGTTCTGGCCAAGAGCCAGTTCACCGAGATCGGTGGACGGGCCATCTGCCAGCACGTCGCCGCGCTCAATCGGCTCACCCAGAGAGACACACGGCATCTGGTTGATGCAGGTGTTCTGGTTAGAGCGGGTATATTTGGTCAGGTTATAGATGTCGATACCTGCTTCACCCGGGTACATCTCGTCTTCGTTAACTTTGATAACGATACGGGAAGCATCCACGTACTGCACAGTACCGCCACGTTTAGCAACTGCGGTAACACCGGAGTCAACGGCAACAGCACGTTCCATACCGGTACCAACCAGCGGCTTATCAGCACGCAGAGTCGGAACCGCCTGACGTTGCATGTTCGCACCCATCAATGCACGGTTGGCGTCATCGTGTTCCAGGAACGGGATCAGGGACGCACCGACAGAAACCACCTGCTGGGTGGAAACGTCCATGTAGTCTACCTGGTCTGCGCTAAACAGGCTGGATTCGCCTTTGCTACGGCAGGTTACCAGATCGTCTACGAAGCGACCTTCTTCCGTCAGGTTGGTGTTTGCCTGAGCGATGACATAGTTACCTTCTTCAATTGCAGAAAGGTAATGAATCTCGTCAGTCACCACGCCATCAGTCACTTTACGATACGGTGTTTCAAGGAAGCCGTATTCGTTAGTCTGCGCATACACAGACAGGGAGTTGATCAGACCGATGTTCGGACCTTCAGGCGTCTCGATCGGACATACACGACCATAGTGAGTCGGGTGAACGTCTCGAACTTCAAAGCCTGCGCGCTCACGGGTTAAACCACCCGGGCCGAGTGCAGAGATACGACGTTTGTGCGTAATCTCAGACAGCGGGTTGTTCTGGTCCATAAACTGCGACAGCTGGCTGGAACCAAAGAACTCTTTCACTGCTGCGGAGATCGGCTTAGCGTTGATCATATCCTGCGGCATCAGGGTGTCCAGATCGCCCAGAGAGAGACGCTCTTTCACCGCACGCTCTACGCGCACCAGACCAACACGGAACTGGTTTTCCGCCATTTCACCAACGGAACGGATACGACGGTTGCCAAGGTGGTCGATATCATCCACTTCGCCAATGCCGTTACGGATACCGATGAGCTTTTTCATAACATCAATGATGTCTTCTTTGCTCAGGATACCGGAACCTTCGATGCTGTCGCGCTGCAGAGAACGGTTGAACTTCATACGACCAACCGCAGAGAGATCATAGCGGTCTTCGGAGAAGAACAGATTTTCAAACAGGCTTTCAGCGGCTTCACGGGTCGGCGGCTCGCCAGGACGCATCATGCGGTAGATTTCTACCAGCGCGCTCAGACGATCGTTGGTCGGATCGACACGTACAGTTTCAGAAATGTACGGACCATGATCCAGATCGTTGGTGAACAGCGTTTCAATACACTTGTGACCAGCCTGGCTCAGCTTCGCCAGCAGATCGAGCGACAGCTCCATGTTCGCCGGACAGATCAGTTCGCCAGTGGACTCATCCACATAGTCTTTGGCGGCAACTTTGCCTGCAATGTATTCAACCGGTACTTCAATATGTCGAATTTCGTCTTTTTCAAGCTGACGAATATGGCGCGCGGTAATACGACGGCCTTTTTCAACATACATTTTGCCGTTCGCTTCGATATCAAAAGAAGCGGTTTCGCCACGCAGGCGTTCCGGCACCAGTTCCATCTGCAGCTTGTTGTCACGAATTTCATAGACAACTTTCTCAAAGAACAGATCAAGAATCTGCTCAGTGGTGTAGCTCAGTGCACGCAGAATGATAGTTGCCGGCAATTTACGACGGCGGTCGATACGAACGAACAGGTTATCTTTCGGATCGAATTCAAAGTCCAGCCACGACCCACGGTAAGGAATGATACGTGCGTTATAAAGCACCTTACCAGATGAGTGGGTTTTACCCTTGTCGCTATCAAAGAAGACGCCAGGGCTACGGTGGAGCTGAGAAACGATAACACGCTCGGTACCGTTAATAACGAAAGTACCGTTATCGGTCATGAGCGGAATTTCGCCCATGTATACTTCTTGTTCTTTAATGTCTTTTACGGTGCCTTCCGGCGCTTCGCGCTCGTAGATCACCAGACGCAGTTTTACACGCAGCGGAGCGGAATACGTTACGCCACGAATCTGACATTCTTTAACATCAAAAACCGGTTCGCCAAGACGGTAGCTGACATATTGCAGTTCCGAATTGCCGCTGTAGCTTTGAATCGGAAACACGGAGCGGAAAGCCGCTTCCAGACCGTACTGACCTTCAGGATCTTGCTCGATAAACTTCTGGAACGAGTCAAGCTGGATAGAAAGGAGATATGGAACATCCAAAACCTGGGGACGTTTACCAAAATCCTTACGAATACGTTTTTTCTCGGTATAGGAGTAAACCATAGGGTTCCTCAGCTCGCTGACAAGTCGACCCACTCTGCCCATCGAAAGGACAGTTTATGCAACACCATTTTGTTGACCGGAAAGTGGAGTACTTTCCGCAATGCCTGTTGCTATCACGCTTAAATCATTTCATTGCGGTTTACACAGAAAAAGCTTTCTGTCGCAGTATATTAAGTCGTCGATAGAAACAAGCATTGTAAAGGTAACAGGTAGTCAAACAGTGTGAAACGCTACCGGCACCATACAGCGCAAAAAGGCTGGTGACCGAAAAGTCACCAGCCATCAGCCTGATTTCTCAGGCTGCAACCGGAAGGGTTGGCTTATTTAACTTCAACTTCAGCGCCAGCTTCTTCCAGAGATTTTTTCAGAGCTTCAGCGTCATCTTTGCTCACGCCTTCTTTCAGAGCGGCCGGAGCAGATTCTACCAGGTCTTTAGCTTCTTTCAGACCCAGGCCAGTTGCGCCACGTACTGCTTTGATAACAGCAACTTTGTTAGCGCCAGCGGCTTTCAGAATTACGTCGAACTCAGTTTTTTCTTCAGCAGCTTCAGCAGCCGGGCCAGCAGCAACAGCTACAGCGGCAGCAGCAGAAACACCGAATTTTTCTTCCATTGCAGAGATCAGTTCTACAACGTCCATTACGGACATAGCGGCAACTGCTTCAATGATTTGATCTTTAGTGATAGACATTTAAATTGTTCCTGAATATCAGAATAAGTTTATACGTAAGCGAATGCTTTACAAAGAAAACTGCGATTAAGCAGCTTCTTTCGCATCGCGTACAGCAGCCAGAGTACGAACCAGTTTGCCAGCAGAGGCTTCTTTCATGGTTGCCATCAGGCGTGCAATTGCTTCTTCGTATGTCGGCAGGGTTGCCAGGCGGTCGATTTGCGACGCCGGGATCAACTCACCTTCAAAGGCAGCGGCTTTGACCTCAAATTTTGCATTCGCTTTCGCGAACTCTTTGAACAGACGAGCAGCAGCGCCCGGGTGTTCCATAGAGTATGCAATCAGGGTCGGACCAACGAACGCGTCTTTCAGGCACTCAAAAGCAGTACCTTCAACAGCACGGCGCAGCAGGGTGTTACGAACAACACGCATGTAAACGCCAGCTTCGCGACCTGCTTTACGCAGTTCGGTCATTTTATCTACGGTAACGCCACGGGAATCCGCAACAACCGCAGACTGCGCGCCTTTGGCTACTTCGCTGACTTCAGCAACAATCGCTTGTTTGTCTTGAAGATTTAAAGCCATTAGCTTTGCTCCTGGATGTTTGCCAGAGCTTATGCTCTGGAACTCACTTCACTCTTCTCAAAGAAAAGAGCGTCTTAATACGGTGAGCAGAAACAAGCCAAAGAGTACTTTAAAAATAATCTTTAGGTTCTGTCACCGTCTACGCAGGGAATTAAGTCTTTAAGGACACCTGCGGTCTTCGACGGAGGCCTGGATAGGCCAGGCTCCAACGAACACAATTCTTTTATGCTTCACGCTTCATGCTGTGGTGATATTGGCTGCCTTCACGCACCAGACACATAGTTTTCTATGCTCCTGGCGATTCGCTCAATTACCGCCTGACCCCAACATGAATGTCTTACATCACTCTAATCTGCTACGCAGAATCATGGGCGTAAGATTGTAGACAAATCCACCGCCCACGTAAAGGCGAAAATTAGTTCGCCACTGCGCTCAGACCAGACTGGTCAACAGCAACGCCTGCACCCATGGTGGTGGAGATGCTGACTTTCTTGATGTACACGCCTTTCGCCTGAGACGGTTTTGCTTTTTTCAGCGCAACCAGCAGGGCTTCCAGGTTTTCTTTCAGTTTGTCAGAATCAAAGTCCACTTTACCGATGGTGGTATGGATGATGCCGTTTTTGTCGTTACGGTAACGAACCTGACCCGCTTTAGCGTTCTTAACAGCTTCAGCAACGTTCGGTGTTACGGTACCAACTTTCGGGTTTGGCATCAGGCCACGCGGACCCAGAACCTGGCCCAGTTGACCAACAACGCGCATTGCATCCGGGGAAGCAATAACAACGTCAAAGTTCATTTCGCCTTTCTTGATCTGTTCTGCCAGATCTTCCATACCTACCAGCTCTGCGCCAGCTGCTTTAGCAGCTTCAGCGTTCGGGCCCTGGGCAAATACAGCTACGCGAACAGAACGGCCAGTACCGTGCGGCAGTACGGTTGCACCACGTACGTTCTGGTCAGATTTACGCGCGTCGATGCCGAGGTTAACGGCAACGTCTACGCTTTCGACGAATTTAGCAGTAGCCAGCTCTTTCAGCAGAGTAATGGCTTCGTTGATGTCGTACTGTTTGGTCGCATCAACTTTGTCACGGATCACGCGCATACGCTTGGTCAGTTTAGCCATTTCTTAATCCTCCACTACCAGGCCCATGGAACGTGCAGTACCTTCAATTGAGCGAGTCATCGCTTCAATATCAGCACCAGTCATGTCCGCGGCTTTAGTCTGAGCGATTTCCTGCAGCTGAGCGCGAGAAATTTTACCTACTTTCTCTTTGTTCGGCTTGCCGGAACCAGATTTGATACCAGCCGCTTTTTTCAGCAGAACTGCTGCCGGAGGCGTTTTGGTAACGAAAGTGAAGGAGCGGTCAGCGTAAACGGTAATAACAACCGGAATCGGCAGACCTTTTTCGATGGAATCAGTTTTGGCGTTAAACGCTTTACAGAATTCCATGATGTTAACACCCTGCTGACCCAGAGCCGGACCGACTGGCGGGCTCGGGTTTGCCATGCCAGCCGCAACCTGCAGCTTGACATAGGCCTGAACTTTCTTAGCCATTGAATTTTCCTCGTTTGGGTATAGCGCCTCTAAAGGCTCCCCGTGTTTAAATGCGTTTTACGGGTTCAGAACCCATAAAAACAAAAGGCGCGAAATTGTATTCCAACTTCACGCCTTGTGCAACGTTTGAACGCCGAATATTTACGCTTTTTCGACCTGGCTGAAATCCAGCTCTACCGGGGTCGCACGACCGAAGATAGAGACGGATACTTTCAGACGCGATTTCTCGTAATCGACTTCTTCAACCACACCGTTAAAGTCAGCAAATGGGCCGTCGTTAACGCGAACCATTTCGCCCGGTTCAAACAATGTTTTCGGACGCGGTTTATCACCAACCTGTTGCAGGCGGTTCATAATCGCATCAACTTCTTTGTCGCTAATCGGCGCCGGACGATCAGAAGTACCACCGATGAAGCCCATTACGCGCGGAACGCTGCGTACCAGGTGCCAACTGGCGTCATTCATAACCATCTGGACAAGGACATAGCCCGGGAAGAATTTACGTTCGCTTTTACGACGCTGGCCGCCACGGATCTCGACCACTTCTTCGGTCGGAACCATGACTTCGCCAAACAACTCTTCCATGTTGTGTAATTTGATATGCTCGCGCAACGACGTCGCTACGCGGCCTTCAAAACCGGAAAACGCCTGAACGACGTACCAGCGCTTTTTAGGAGCTTCAGACATCTCAGAACCTCAGGCCAGTGATAAAGGAAACCAGGCGAACCAGAATACCATCCAGTCCCCACAGGATCAGTGACATGACTGCGGTTACCGCAGCCACAATCAATGTGGTGTGCAACGTTTCCTGACGAGTTGGCCAAATCACTTTACGTACTTCGGTTCTCGCTTCACGGGCGAAAGCAACGGTCGCTTTCCCCTTCGTCGTCAACAGCGCGACACCACCTGCTGCAGCAATCAGAATAACAACTGCCAACGCGCGGAGCGGCAGCATCATGTCACGATAAAGATAGTTGCCAACGATAGCTACAAGCAGCAGTACTGCAACAACAACCCACTTTATCGCTTCCAGGCCGCGCCCGCTGCCTTGAGCTTCGGTATTCGCACTCATAAACCAACCTGTCACAAGAATTCAGACAAATATTTTTGCCCCGCATAAGCGAGGCAACCAAACCGAAATGCTCTGGCGAGTTTCGGACTAACGCCCTCTGCAGAGCCTGTCTCAGCAATGATTATGACAAATAAAATCACTGATGAGCCAGGTTCTGATCTGAAAGCGTACAAAAAGGGCATCAAATGATGCCCTCTTATTGCGCATTGCGTCAAATGTTATCAGCGATTAGCTGAGAACTTTTGCTACAACGCCCGCGCCAACGGTACGGCCGCCTTCACGAATTGCGAAACGCAGACCGTCGTCCATCGCAATCGGGTGAATCAGGGTAACAACCATTTTGATGTTGTCGCCCGGCATTACCATCTCAACACCTTCCGGCAGTTCGATGGTGCCAGTCACGTCAGTTGTACGGAAGTAGAACTGCGGACGGTAGCCTTTGAAGAACGGAGTGTGACGACCGCCTTCATCTTTGGACAGGATGTACACTTCTGATTCGAACTTGGTGTGCGGCTTGATTGAACCCGGCTTAGCCAGTACCTGACCACGTTCGATCTCTTCGCGTTTGATACCACGCAGCAGAACACCTACGTTCTCACCAGCACGGCCTTCGTCCAGCAGTTTGCGGAACATTTCAACGCCAGTACAGGTGGATTTCGCGGTATCTTTGATACCAACGATTTCAACTTCTTCACCCACTTTGATGATACCGCGCTCTACACGACCGGTAACAACGGTACCACGACCAGAGATGGAGAATACGTCTTCGATCGGCAGCAGGAACGGCTTGTCAATCGCACGCTCTGGTTCAGGGATGTAAGAATCCAGGAAGCCAGCCAGTTCGATGATTTTCGCTTCCCACTCTGCCTCGCCTTCCAGCGCTTTCAGAGCAGAACCACGAACGATCGGTGTGTCGTCGCCCGGGAAATCGTACTGAGACAGCAGTTCACGAACTTCCATCTCTACCAGTTCCAGCAGCTCTTCGTCATCAACCATGTCGCATTTGTTCAGGAACACGATGATGTACGGAACGCCTACCTGACGACCCAGCAGGATGTGCTCACGAGTCTGCGGCATCGGGCCGTCAGTCGCAGCAACTACCAGGATCGCGCCGTCCATCTGCGCAGCACCGGTGATCATGTTTTTAACATAGTCGGCGTGGCCCGGGCAGTCTACGTGCGCGTAGTGGCGAGTCGGGGTGTCATACTCAACGTGAGAGGTGTTGATGGTGATACCACGAGCTTTTTCTTCCGGCGCGTTATCGATCTGATCGAATGCACGAGCAGAACCACCGTAGGTTTTAGCCAGAACGGTAGTGATTGCAGCAGTCAGCGTTGTTTTACCATGGTCAACGTGGCCGATAGTACCGACGTTAACGTGCGGTTTTGTACGTTCAAACTTTTCTTTAGACATCGATTGTCCCTCTAAGACACGGATAAATCGGTGATATCACCACATCAACCAGGCAACATGCCCGACTCGTTGAATGCTAATAACAGAGAGAAACCAGGGAGGAGAAGTGAAGTGGTGCTGATACCCAGAGTCGAACTGGGGACCTCACCCTTACCAAGGGTGCGCTCTACCAACTGAGCCATATCAGCACGTTTGGAGCGGGCAGCGGGAATCGAACCCGCATCATCAGCTTGGAAGGCTGAGGTAATAGCCATTATACGATGCCCGCATCCTGAAACTCGGCTACCCAGTGCTTTCTGTTTATTGGGAGAAGACTCTCTCCCTTCGAGCTGATTACTACTGACACCAACTCTGGTTACGTTTTAGCGTAACCGAAAATGGTGGTGGGGGAAGGATTCGAACCTTCGAAGTCTGTGACGGCAGATTTACAGTCTGCTCCCTTTGGCCGCTCGGGAACCCCACCGGACTTGATGGTGCCGACTACCGGAATCGAACTGGTGACCTACTGATTACAAGTCAGTTGCTCTACCTACTGAGCTAAGTCGGCATCAAGTAGCGCGCATTCTAGGGAGACAGAGCAGTTGATGCAACTAAAAAATTGCACAAATTGTTTTATCGCTCACATTTTGCACGACCAACCGAAGAAATGCTGTCATTTCATGCAACGTCGGGCGAAAAAACACCGTTTCACCGCTTCGATTTAGAGGAATCGCTACCTTCACTTTGCCACTTAACAATATATTCCTTTCAGAATATATGAGGCATGGCCTGCAAAAGTGCGCTGATACCATTTCCTTCTCGCAATTATTTGCGCTAAATCAGCAAGTTCAGGTTGTTGTTAGTGAAACTAAAGCGGTTGATACTTTCCCTGTAGCGCAGCACGCAGGCGAGATTTTTCATATTATTCCCCGCCATCTGGTGTTAACCTCCTGCCCATTGAACCAACTTATCTCAATAACGTCGAGCCATAACATTACCGCAAGCATCCTTGTTGAACGGTACGGGCTGGCTGATAAAAGCTTATGCGTACAAAAGAGCAAACGTTAATGACGCCTTACTTACAGTTTAATCGCAGCCAATGGGCTGCTCTTCGTGATTCCGTACCTATGACGCTGACTGAAGGCGAAATTGCGAGATTAAAAGGTATTAATGAGGATCTTTCTTTGGAGGAGGTAGCGGAGATCTATCTGCCGCTATCCCGTTTACTCAATTTCTATATTAGTTCGAATCTGCGTCGGCAAGCCGTGCTGGAACAGTTTCTCGGCACCAATGGGCAGCGGATCCCATATATCATCAGTATTGCAGGCAGTGTTGCCGTGGGGAAAAGTACCACCGCTCGTGTTTTGCAGGCGCTGCTGAGTCGTTGGCCGGAGCACCGTCAAGTCGAGCTAATAACCACTGACGGTTTTCTTCATCCGAACCAGGTGTTGAAAGAGCGCGGGTTAATGAAGAAAAAAGGGTTTCCACAATCCTATGATATGCATCGCCTGGTGCAATTCGTTTCTGATATTAAATCCGGGGTCACCAATGTCACCGCACCGGTATATTCGCATTTAATTTATGATGTGATCCCCAATGGCGATAAAACCGTTGCCCAGCCCGATATATTAATTCTCGAAGGGCTGAATGTTTTACAAAGCGGTATGGACTACCCACATGATCCGCACCATGTCTTTGTTTCCGATTTTGTCGACTTCTCTATCTATGTCGATGCGCCGGAAGATCTTTTGCAAAGATGGTATATCAATAGATTCCTGAAGTTTCGTGAAGGGGCGTTTACCAACCCCGATTCCTATTTCCACAATTATGCAAAATTAACAGAAGCGGAAGCGATCGAGGTAGCCATGTCGCTGTGGAAAGAGATTAACGAACGAAATCTGAAAGAGAACATTTTGCCAACGCGTGAGCGTGCCAGCCTGATTATGACCAAAAGTGCTAACCATGCTGTAGAGCAGGTGCGGCTGCGTAAGTAAAAATCCCGGCATCTTAGCCGGGACTTAGCAAAAGAATGTAGAGGCGCTCAGGCGCCTCGTTTCTTTTATTCAGGACTGAATCACTGCTGCATGGCGTTAATGGTCGCTGTCCAGGCCTGGTTGAAAGCCTGGTGCTGCGAGGCTAACGGCGCAATTAATGCGTTATATTGGCTAGCCTGCTGAGAAGTTGGAAATTGAATACCATTGGCGACAAAGCTTACCTGCGTATCCTGCTGGGCAATAAAATCACCGACCTGTACCAGCTGCTGCGTGAAAACTTGCGCCGCCGGGATTAAAGGTTGCAACAGGCTGGCTGGTTTAGTCACCACCTTGTCGAAAACCTGATCATAAACCGGTTTAAGGTCGTCAGCTTGTTTTAAAGCCGCATGAGAAGTGTCAGCCTGCGTTTTTGCGTTTTGCAACTGCTGGCTTAACACACCAAGCGCACCATTAGCCTGTCGCAGCGGCTCGCGTTGAGTCACATAGTCCTGTGGGACGCGAATCGCGTTAACACTATCGACCACTGGACGCAGACCGGAATCAATCGCCTGATTAACCTGCTGGGAATAGCCGTAAATAATGGCGTAGTCAGAAACAAACGGGCCGAACTGTTTCTTCTGATCCGCCGTCAGGGCTGGCAATCGTTCACTACTGCGCATTGCCGTATTCTGCAGGAAATCAATAAACGCCTTACGTTGATCGCCTTCTTTATCGAAACACCCACTCAGGCTAACTACCATCAATAGCGCCGCAACAGACGCAAACCAGCGAGAGCAGGACTTTCCTGTCGCCATTTTATTACTCCTTTCACCCATAAAAGCGCACATCGGCACTCGTGTGCCTGACGCTGACAAGGATAGTCCAGGTCAGCGCCGCAAGATACCCTTTCCTTGCATTCTTATTAAGGAAAATTAACGCTTTTGCCTCGCCTTTTTCGTCCATCATCTGCCGACTTGCTTCATGCCTTTTTTCTCTATTGATTTACAAAAATATACTGAGCAAAACAGATCTCACTGAATCAAGGAATTAAAGCGCAAAAGTGACTGAAGATGCTTCTGCCGCCCCCTGCTGGAAAAATTTTTACTGGCACAACTCACAACCAGGAATTTTCCTGACTATTCTTAACCTGCTGTATCACGATCCCGCAGTGTGATTTTTTATGAGGAGTGCTCAATGGAATATAAGGAACCTATGCTTGAACTGCTGAGCAGTCTGGAACAGATTGTTTTTAACAAAGATGTAGCGCAGACGGTCACCCAGAGCAAAATGCAAAATTCCTTTAATGATTTTGAACAATTGCGACGTGGAACCGGGCTGAAAATTGATGACTTTGCTCGTGTGATGGGAGTCAGTGTAGCGATGGTCGAGGAATGGGAATCACAACGCGTCCGACCTTCTGCTACCGAAATGAAACTGATGCGCCTCCTTCATGCAAATCCGATGTTGAGTAAGCAGCTTATTGATTGATTTTGGTTCTATTTAACCCCCGAATACTCGGGGGTTTACGATAACTTCCGCGTATTCCCCCCATCCCTTGATTTATTATTGTTAGATAGCTCAGCAAAATAAACTGTCCCGTAGCCGAATCGTCATCTTCTTTCGTGAAGAGGTTCTACTGAGTTAACAATATACGTACCATCCGATTCTCGCTCGTAGCGGTTTGGGCGTAATGGTCTTCGCATCCTATTGAGGGAGTTTCAGGAACAATGTCCGCTGCTGAGTTTGTGATGGTTTGAAACCATGATGAATATAGAAGTTTTTGGCTTCTTCCGTAAGCGCGTGAACCATGATTGCACGTACACCAATATTCTCGGCAACCCGATAGCAACGAAGCACTGCGTCATGAAGTAAATCAGCGCCAAGCCCTTTTCCGCGGAATGAGAGATCGACAGCAAGACGGGCAAGTATAATGACAGGGATGGGATCTGGCATGTTACGCCGAAGATTGCCTGTCGCTTCTGTATGGTTGACGCTCCCGGTGGCCAGAGAGTAAAAGCCGGCTATTTGTTTCGTGTCCTTCTTACAAACCACAAACGTTCTGGCCGCTCCGAGACCCTGGTTTTTTAGGCCCCTCTGCTTTAACCAGTCATCAAGCACGGCTTCACCGCTGACAAACTCCGCCACCTGATGAAAAGCGGATAACGGTTCTGGTGCTGTTACACGTCCCACTGAGGTTTCCTTGCCAGCAGTTTTTCGATAACGGGATCATCTGCGACCGGTGCATCAAGCATATTGATGAACTCTGCGTATTGCTCATCGTTAAAATTAAAGACGCGGCGGTCGAGGATAACATCCTCGGCAGCCTTACAGGCCATTTCCAGAATGAAGTCGGTACGTGATTTGTGAAGGATCTCCGCAGCGGCATCGATGAGTGCGCGCTGAGATTCCTTGGCTCTGAGGTTAAGTTGAACATCTGATTTCATGAAATACCTCCGTATAGCATTTGCTTTACAGAGTAGCATAATGAGAATGTATAGCAAATGCTATACGCCAGGTTATCGTCTTTCATCTTTTGAATACTGACGTACGCTTCGTGCTGTGAGTTCAACCAATGGATGCAACAGAGAGTCCAACAAAATGGGTGTAGTTCACTTTGATTTATAATCAGGTGGGCTTTTCTCTGTCTGTCTTCCGGCGACTGCCTGAGACAAACAGTCTCAAGCACCCACCGTTATTCTAACGGAAAAGGACACGCCATCTCCCTTAATTTATTCTGAAATATATCCACTTATAATCAATAAGAAACATTATTGCATTTAGCCGAATGTTATTAATTGACGCTCTATTATTTTAAATAAAAAAGGCCCGCTATTATTTAGCGGGCCTTTTTATCGAGTGAAACGTCTAAAACATAATTATTACTGCAACAGCGAAATATCCGCGACTTGCAGGAATAGCTCACGTAATTTAGCAAGCAGAGTTAAGCGGTTAATACGAATATTTTTATCTTCAGCATTGACCATAACCTGTTCGAAAAATTCATCCACCGGTTCACGTAACTGAGCAAGCTCAATCAGTGCTTCCTGGTAGCGACCTTCAGCGAAGTAAGGTTGTAGCTTATCGCGCAGAACAACGAGGTTGCCAGCCAGCTTAATCTCTGCCGCTTCTTTTAGCACTGATGCATGTACGATGTCGTTCAGCGTTTCGTCAGATTTCGCCAGGATATTGGAAACACGTTTGTTGGCTGCCGCCAGCGCCGTTGCTTCTTCCAGCGTGCGGAAGTGAGAAACAGCCTTCATACGCGCATCGAAGTCCGCCGGTTTGGTCGGACGACGGGCCAGCACCGCCTGAATAGTGTCTACGGTGAATCCTTCATCCTGATACCAGGCACGGAAACGCCCCAACATAAAATCGATCACATCGTCGACCACTTTTGCATTGGTCAATTTGTCACCGTACAGACGTACCGCTTCCTCGGTGAGAGTTTGCAGGTCCAGTGGCAAGTTTTTCTCAACGATAATACGCAGCACACCCAGCGCAGCACGGCGTAGTGCAAACGGGTCTTTATCGCCTTTAGGGTGCTGACCGATCCCAAAAATGCCCGCCAGCGTATCCATCTTGTCGGCAATTGCCAGCGCGCAGGCTACCGGATTTGAAGGCAGCTCATCACCAGCGAAACGCGGTTGATATTGTTCATTCAGCGCAACGGCAACGTCTTCAGCTTCACCGTCATGACGCGCATAATGCATCCCCATCACACCCTGAGTGTCGGTAAATTCGAACACCATATTGGTCATCAGGTCGCATTTAGAAAGCAGGCCTGCGCGGGTAGCATGGTTAACATCAGCACCAATTTGCCCGGCAATCCAGCCTGCCAGCGCTTGAATCCGATCGGTCTTGTCACGCAGCGTGCCCAGTTGCTGCTGGAACAACACGGTTTGCAGGCGCGGCAGATGGTCTTCCAGACGCTTTTTACGGTCAGTATTGAAGAAGAACTCCGCATCCGCCAGACGCGGACGCACTACTTTTTCATTACCCGAAATAATCTGCTGAGGATCTTTCGACTCGATATTGGCGACAAAAATAAAATTAGGCAGTAGCTTGCCGTCGTTGCCATATACCGGGAAATATTTCTGATCGCCCTTCATGGTATAAACCAGCGCTTCTGCCGGAACCGCAAGAAACTTCTCTTCGAATTTTGCAGTCAACACTACCGGCCACTCCACCAGCGAGGTGACCTCTTCCAACAGACTGTCGCTCAGATCGGCATTGCCGCCAATCTGTCGCGCCGCCGCTTCAGCATCCGCTTTGATTTTAGCTTTCCGCGTTTCGTAATCGGCGACTACTTTGCCGCGCTCCAGCAAAATTTGCGGATATTGATCGGCATTATCAATAGTAAACTCCGGCTCCCCCATAAAGCGGTGGCCGCGAATCACGCGATCGGCATTGATACCCAGAATGGTTGCCGGAATAACTTTATCGCCGAGCAACAGGGTAACGGTATGCACCGGGCGCACAAATTGAACATCCGACGCACCCCAGCGCATTAGTTTAGGGATCGGCAATTTTCCAAGCGAATTGGCTACCATATTCGGCAGCAGTGCTTCCGCACTCTCGCCCTTCACATGAGCGCGATAGAGCAGCCATTCCCCTTTGTCGGTGACCAGACGTTCAGCCTGATCGACTGTGATCCCACAGCCCCGCGCCCAGCCTTCTGCGGCTTTGCTCGGTTTGCCTTCTGCGTCAAATGCCTGAGAGATAGCCGGGCCACGTTTTTCAACTTCACGATCGGGTTGTGACGCCGCCAGTGATGCGACTTTCAGCGCCAGACGGCGCGGTGCCGCAAACCACTGGACTTCACCATGCGCAAGACCCGCAGTGTCCAGTTCCGCAGTAAAGTTGGCAGCGAAGGACTCAGCCAGGCTGCGTAATGCTTTTGGTGGCAGCTCTTCGGTGCCGATTTCCACCAGGAAAGTTTTCTCTGACATGGCCGCCTCTTATTTGTTTCTGTTACACATCGGGAAGCCAAGGGCTTCACGGGAAGCGTAGTACGCTTCAGCCACTGCTTTGGTCAGCGTGCGAATACGCAGAATATAACGCTGACGTTCCGTTACGGAGATGGCTTTACGCGCATCCAGCAGGTTGAAGCTATGGGCGGCCTTCAGGATGCGCTCGTAAGCAGGTAGCGGCAGCGGATTTTCCAGTGCCAGTAGCTGCTGCGCCTCTTTTTCAAACTGCTCAAAGCAGGTGAAAAGGAAATCGACATCCGCATATTCAAAGTTGTAAGTAGACTGCTCTACTTCATTCTGATGGAACACGTCACCGTAAGTGGTTTTACCCAACGGGCCATCGCTCCATACCAGGTCATAAACGCTATCGACGCCCTGAATGTACATCGCCAGACGTTCCAGACCATAAGTGATTTCACCGGTAACCGGTTTGCACTCAAGGCCACCCACCTGCTGGAAGTAAGTGAACTGAGTCACTTCCATACCGTTGAGCCACACTTCCCAGCCCAACCCCCATGCTCCCAGCGTTGGGTTCTCCCAGTTATCTTCCACGAAACGAATATCGTGAATCGTTGGATCCATACCCAGCTCTTTCAGCGATCCGAGATACAGCTCCTGAATATTGTCCGGTGACGGTTTGATGATCACCTGAAACTGATAGTAGTGCTGCAAACGGTTCGGGTTTTCACCGTAGCGACCATCGGTCGGACGGCGTGATGGCTGCACATAGGCGGCGGCGATCGGCTCAGGGCCGAGAGCCCGCAGGCAGGTCATCGGATGGGAGGTGCCGGCGCCGACTTCCATGTCCAATGGTTGAACGATGGTGCAGCCCTGGCGAGCCCAGTAATCCTGTAAGGTCAGGATCAGGCCCTGAAAGGTCCTGGTATCAAACTTTTGCATATTCTTTCGTGCTGGATACGTGTGGATTTAAAGGAAGGGCTCAGTATACCCGCTGACTGCGAGATATACAGTACGAAACGCAAAAACAGGCGATAACGCGTGCTTATCACGTCGTTTAGCGCATTGAAAGGTGCATAAACTGACCTTTGGTATCAAAAGCACAAACAAAAACTTCGTTGCGGGGTGTCACACCACGCATCTCATAGCTGCTCTGAAACTGCTCAAAGCCAGTAACGTCAATTTGTTGCACCCCCGTGTTGTAACGATGTGCGGCTTTCTGCCGACACAGTTGCTCCATGCCAGGAATATGAGCGGGGTCGGGTTTGGCGTTTTGTGCTTTCTGCGCAGTTATTTCTGAAGATATACTGCATCCTGCTAAAAGCAATATCAGCGCTGGCACTATCCATTTAATCATTTTATTACTGCCTTGTTCGCGGGCTGCTATTTTTAATAAAAATAATAATTACTTTTATATTCTGCAAACCGATACAAAACGGCACAAGTGCGCGCAGGTAAACTCAGAATTATCCAAAGTGACATGTGGGAAAACCATGAGTCAGAGGCTATTTAGATGCAAAATAGAGGAACCGATGCAGGGGAAAATTTACTGGATAGATAATCTGCGAGGAATAGCTTGTCTGATGGTGGTGATGATCCATACCACAACCTGGTATATCACTAACCCGGCAAGCGTCAGCACCTTCGACTGGAATATTGCCAATATCCTCAATTCGGCTTCTCGCGTCAGCGTGCCGCTGTTTTTTATGATTTCCGGCTACCTCTTTTTTGGTCAACGCAGCGCACAGCCGCGCCATTTCTTACGCATTGCGCTGTGTCTGCTGTTTTACAGTCTTATATCACTGCTTTATATCGTATTATTCACCTCAATAAATAGTGAATTATCGTTGAAAAATCTGCTGCAAAAACCCGTGTTCTACCATTTATGGTTTTTCTTCGCGATTATCGTTATTTACCTTGTATCACCACTAATACAGGTTAAAGCGGTGAGTGGTAAAATGTTGCTGGCGCTGATAGTGGTGATTGGTATTGTGGCGAACCCCAATACCGTTTCGCAAAAAATCGATGGCGTGGAATGGCTACCCGTCAATCTCTATATCAATGGCGACACTTTTTACTATGTGCTTTACGGCATTCTCGGGCGTGCTATTGGTATGATGGAAACCCAAAAACGCATTTTGACGGCAACCTGCGCCGTACTATTCCTGCTGGCTGTTTTCGCCATTTCCCGTGGCACGTTATATGAGTTGAACTGGCGAGGGAATTTTGCCGACACATGGTACCGCTACTGCGGCCCGCTGGTATTTCTTTGCGCGATATCGCTATTCACGCTAATTAAAAACACGCTGAATAGCCGCACATTGCCGGGATTAACGCTGATTTCGCAGCATTCACTGGGCATTTATGGTTTCCATGCGCTGATAATTCACGCGTTACGCACACGCGGCATAGAGCTCGAAAGCTCACCCTTGCTGGATATTCTGTGGATCTTTTCCGTCACCTTGTTGGCAAGCCTGGCGCTGTCGATGTTACTACAGCGAATCGACAGGCTGCGTTTCGTTAGTTGATGTTGCGCAAACGTGCCCGATGCAATTGCCGCGGCGAAGAAAATCCGGCGGCGAGTGCCGCTTGTTCGGCACCATGCCCCTGCAATAGCCACTGCTCCGCCACCGCCAGACGGAGCTGCTCCAGGTAATCACGCACACTGATACCCAAATGATGCTGAAATAGTCGCGACAGATGACGAGGGCTAATATGCGCTCGTTCGGCGATTTCGGCTAATTGCCAGTACTTCTGGGGTTCAGCCGTCAGTGCATCCTGCGCGCGATGAATAGCCGGGTGCAAATGATTACGGTAACGTAGCCATGGCGATAACTGAGGGTCATCGCCGGAACGGCGAAACCAAACGACCATTTCCCGTGCCACAGCCAGGGCGACTTCAGGCCCACACTGGCGGTTTATCAAATGCAGTGCGAGATCAATACCTGAAGTAATCCCGGCGCTGGTCCATATCCCGCGATCTTCGATAAATATACGGTTTTCTTTGACCAACGCAGCCGGGGCCGCAGCCTTTAAACGCTTAATGACATCATGATGCGTCGTGCAATGAATACCATTCATTAGCCCGGCCTGCGCCGCCAATAACGCTCCAGAGCAGACACACATTAATTTGACTTTCTGGCTATGGATTAACGGCTGCTGACACATTAGCCAGTGGCGAACTTTTTCCGCCTGCGGCGTTGCGAAATAACGCGGCGAATCACATACGCCAGGCAGTACCAAAAGGCACCCTTCCGGCAGTGTTGCTGGCAGCGGTGCAATACCGCCTATTGTCAGGCCTATGGAGGTTGATACTTCGCTGTCTGGTCCGATGTAATGCAAGGAAAATGCGTCTTTCGCCAACGTAAAGGCCTCCGCCGGGCCGGCCATATCCAGAGCCAACACGCCGGGTAACATCACAAACCAGACATCAATCGTCATATTAATTCCAGGATTTCTTGAACAGTTTTAATCGCGGCAAAGCGCCCCTCAAGTACCATTTCGGTGCGATGGCGCAACGTATTGCAGTCCAGCGTAATACCTTTATGGGTCATGGGGAAGGTCAATGTCGCCTCACTGGCGAATGTCACGCGATAGCCTATATCCGCTGCCACGCGAGCCGTTGTTTCACAACATTGCTCAGTACGAATGCCACAAATAATCAGATGGGTGATCTCCCGAACGCGTAACCAGCGATCCAGTCCGGTATCGGTAAATGCGTTATGCACATGCTTGTGAAAGGTCGCTGCCGGCTGGTGACTGAGGAATGGCATTGGCGTGACAAAGCCACTCTCCAGGGAAAATGGGCCGTTATCGGAGACATGAAAAATATCAACAACCGGAATATCGCGCGCTTCACAACCTGCAATTAGGGTGGAAATAGCGTGCTGAAAAGCTGGGAAATCTTTCTCCTGCCAGAACTCGCGATGAAAGAAAGATTGCTGAGTATCGATATTAATAAGGGCGATATGAGACATTTGAGGACTCCTTGGCCAGTGGGTATGACACTATATTGGCAAGGAGTCACTCATCTGCTAAGACCAAAAAAGGACAACTTCAGGCTGATTCCGGCCCACTCACGAGTCGGGACTTAAGACATCAGCGGCAGCAGTTGTTGGTAGATGCGCCGGAAGGTAACCCGCTGCGTGACATAATGGGCATGACGCGCGGCATCAGGCATATGCTGCTGCTCAATAGGTAGTTGCGGCAATAGTTGGCTCAGCGGTATTTGCGGATTAACCGCAATCTGCGCCAGACGCGCCGCGCCGAGCGCCGGGCCGACATCGCCACCTGTGCGGTAATCCAGTTGCATATTGCTAATATCTGCCAGCATCTGTCGCCACCAGGCACTGCGCGCCCCACCGCCAATAAGCGTAATACTTTGTGGCGTCACGCCGCAGGCGTGGACCGCATCCATGCCATCAGCCAGTGCATATCCCACGCCCTCCAGTACCGCACGGGCAAGCTCACCAGGCCCATGTTGATGGGTCAGGCCAAAGAACACGCCTTTCGCCTGTGGGTTATTATGCGGTGTGCGTTCTCCTGAAAGGTACGGCAAAAACCAGAGATCTCCGGCACTCTCGTCGGCCTGTTCTGCCGCACTAATCAGCGCGGGAACGGATCCTAACCCAGTCAATTTGGCTGCCCAGTCCAGACAAGATGCAGCACTGAGCATGACCGACATTAAATGCCAGCGTTCCGGTAGCGCGTGGCAGAAGCTGTGTACTGCGCTTTCTGGTTTGCTGAGAAACCCTTCACTGACAGCAAAGTAGACACCAGAAGTGCCTAGCGAGAGCATCGCTTGCCCGGCATCAGCCATACCAACGCCGACTGCACCAGCCGCATTATCGCCGCCGCCAGCCACAACTGGCACCGCCGGTAGATTCCAGCGGCTGGCCACTGCTGGCAGTAATTCACCCGTGATTTCACAACCTTCAAATAGCGCAGGCATATGGTTGCGGGAAAGATGGCAGGCCGCCAGCATTTCATCGCTCCAGTCGCGTTTCGCCACATCCAGCCACATCGTTCCCGCCGCATCGGACATATCACTGGCAAACTCACCGGTCATTTTCAACCGTAAATAATCTTTGGGCAGCAGTACCTTCGCCACGCGAGAGAAAATTTCTGGTTCATGTCGATAAACCCATAACAGCTTAGGGGCGGTAAAACCGGGCATTATTAAGTTGCCGGTGATAGCGCGAGCGCTTTTCACCTGCGCTTCGAGTATCTGGCACTCTTCAGCGCAGCGCCCGTCATTCCATAAAATAGCCGGGCGCAAAACGTGATTTGCTTCATCCAGCAGCGTGGCGCCATGCATCTGTCCGGCCAGGCCGATAGCTTTGACCCGCAAGAGAGGATGCTGCGTACCCAGCGCCATTATTGCGCGATCCGTTGCCTGCCACCACTGTTCGGGATCTTGCTCCGACCACAACGGATGCGGGCGTGATACGCTGAGCTTTTCCGTATGGGAAGCCAGCACCTCTCCCTGCTCGCTTAGCAAAATAGCTTTTACGCCAGAGGTACCGAGATCGATCCCGATATACATAGTGACCACTCCTTTTCGCGGCAGTTATTTATCAAAGAGATACATGTTCACCAGGTTTTCCAGCAGTTCCTGATGCCCACTCTGATGGCGAGGCGCCAGGTTTTGCTGTTCAGCATGTTTCGCCAGCTCTTCCAGGCTAAGCTGCCCCTGCAAAATTTGTTGGCCCAGCTCACCATTCCAACCGGCATAACGCTTCGCCACACGTTTATCCAGTTCACCATCCTCGATCATGCGCGCTGCCACTTTCAGCGCTAACGCCATGGTATCCATAGCGCCAATATGGCCGTAAAAAAGGTCATATTTATCGGTGCTCTGACGACGGACTTTGGCGTCAAAATTAAGACCACCCGTGGTAAAGCCCCCCGCTTTGAGGATTTCATACATAACCAGTGCGTTCTCTTCGACACTGTTCGGGAACTGATCGGTATCCCAGCCCGATTGCGCGTCACCGCGGTTAGCGTCTACCGAACCGAAGATCCCTAACGCAATAGCAGTAGCAATCTCATGGTGGAACGAGTGCCCCGCCAGCGTCGCATGGTTCGCTTCGATATTCAGCTTAATCTCTTTTTCCAGACCAAACTGTTTCAGGAAACCGTACACAGTCGCAGCATCATAATCATACTGGTGCTTAGTGGGTTCCTGTGGTTTTGGTTCGATCAGCAATGTCCCACGAAAACCAATTTTATGCTTATGCTCGACTACCATCTGCATAAAACGGCCAATCTGCTCGCGCTCCTGGCGTAAGTCAGTGTTAAGCAGGGTTTCGTAACCTTCGCGACCACCCCACAGCACATAATTTTCCCCACCCAGTTTATGGGTCGCATTCATGGCAGTAACCACTTGCGTCGCCGCCCAGCTAAAGACTTCTGGATCTGGATTGGTGGCTGCACCTGCCCCATAGCGTGGATGGGTGAAACAGTTCGCCGTTCCCCACAGCAGTTTTACACCGCTCTGCTGCTGTTTTTCCGCCAACACATCCACCATCTGCGCAAAGTTATTCAGATACTCTTTCAGAGAAGCACCTTCAGGTGAAACGTCGACGTCATGGAAACAATAAAAGGGGACATTTAGTTTATGAAAGAACTCAAAAGCGACATCTGCTTTGCGTTTTGCCTGCGCCATCGCCTCACCAGGCTGTTGCCACGGTCGGTCGAAAGAGCCGATGCCAAACATATCCGCACCGTTCCAGCAGAACGTATGCCAGTAACAGGCGGCGAAACGCAGATGGTCTTCCATTCGCTTACCCAGCACTAACTCATCCGGATTGTAATGACGAAACGCTAAAGGGTTGGCGGTTTTAGGGCCTTCGTAACGTACGCGATCCAGTTGGTCGAAATAAGCTTGCATAATGAGCTCCACTATCAGGTATTTGCGGCGGGTGTTAAATTCTTTAGTAATACTGGATCCTCTCTGCCCCTTGCTCAATTACGTTATTTCACACTGCGATTGAGATAATCCACAAACGTGCGCCAGCTCGCAAAATAATATGTTTTCTTCTGCGGAGCAGCACTCTGAGTTTTATGCAACAAGCAATTAACTTTTAATAAAGTAAGATCACGGTCATAAATTAACAAATAAACCAAAAAACGTAATGCCTGGATAAAAATCTGTAATTGCCAGTCTGCGTTTCTGAGTTAAGAATTTTCAACATCTCAAGCAGTGCATGTTTCATTTATCTCGCCCATCACCCTACGAAAGGTATTACTATTATGAAGATAAAGAACCTTTGCCTTACTCTCTGTGCTTCCCTGCTGCTTGCAAGCGTTGTCGGTCACGCCAAAGAGGTGAAGATCGGCATGGCGATTGACGATCTGCGCCTGGAGCGCTGGCAAAAAGATCGCGATATTTTTGTGAAAAAGGCCGAGTCGCTCGGGGCCGATGTGTTTGTGCAATCTGCAAACGGTAATGAAGAGACTCAAATGTCACAAATCGAGAATATGATTAACCGTGGTGTCGATGTGCTGGTTATTATTCCTTATAACGGTCAGGTTTTAAGTAATGTGATCAAAGAAGCGAAACAGGAAGGAATTAAAGTGCTGGCATATGACCGCATGATTAATAATGCAGATATCGATTTCTATATCTCTTTTGATAATGAAAAAGTTGGGGAATTACAAGCGCAAAGCCTGGTCAGCAAAGTGCCACAAGGGAATTATTTTTTGATGGGCGGATCGCCCGTCGATAATAATGCGAAGCTGTTCCGCGCCGGGCAGATGAAAGTATTAAAACCCTATATCGACAGCGGAAAAATTAAAATTGTTGGCGATCAGTGGGTAGATGGTTGGCTGCCGGAAAATGCGCTGAAAATAATGGAAAACGCGTTGACAGCTAACAACAACAAAATTGATGCCGTGGTTGCTTCCAATGATGCTACCGCCGGAGGGGCAATTCAGGCATTAAGCGCCCAGGGTCTGGCAGGAAAAGTGGCGATCTCTGGCCAGGATGCCGATCTGGCGGGGGTAAAACGGCTGATTAACGGCAGCCAGACAATGACGGTCTATAAACCAATTACACAATTAGCTAATACCGCAGCAGAAATCGCCATTGAGTTAGGTAACGGTCAGCAACCAAAAGCCGACTCCTCCCTGAACAACGGTCTGAAGGATGTCCCTGCCCGGCTGCTTACCCCTATCGAAGTGACGAAGGAGAATATAGACGCCACCGTGATTAAAGATGGCTTCCATCAGAAAAAATCAACTGTAACACCGGCGGCGCGCCTTACCCGGCGCGCCAGGCAGTTATTGCCACTCTAAGCGCGTGAATGACATGGAGTAGCCATGCCCGATTTACTCGAAATGAAAAATATCACCAAGGCTTTTGGCGTGGTGAAGGCGATTGATAATGTCAGCCTGCGTCTTAAGGCGCGGGAGAGGTGTTATCACTGTGCGGCGAGAATGGCTCCGGTAAATCCACATTAATGAAAGTGCTGTGCGGGATCTACCCTGTCGGCAGTTACGAAGGGGAGATCATTTATTCTGGCGAACCGCTGCTGGCAAGCCATATTCGTGACACCGAGCGTAAAGGGATCGCCATTATTCACCAGGAGCTGGCGCTGGTGAAACATCTGACGGTACTGGAGAATATCTTTCTTGGTACGGAAATCACCCGTCACGGCGTGATGGACTACGATCTGATGACGCTTCGCTGCGAGAAATTGCTTAAACAGGTCAGCCTCACCCTGTCGCCAGATACCCGTGTCGGGGATTTAGGGCTTGGGCAACAGCAGCTTGTAGAGATCGCCAAAGCGTTAAATAAGCAGGTACGGTTGCTGGTCCTTGACGAACCCACCGCCTCGCTCACGGAGCAGGAAACCGCCATTTTACTGGACATCATTCGTGACTTACGCAATCACGATATCGCTTGCATCTACATCTCTCACAAGCTCAATGAAGTCAAAGCGATATCCGACACAATTTGTGTGATTCGCGATGGCAAACATATTGGTACCAGGGATGCCGCTGGCATGAGTGAGGACGATATCATCACCATGATGGTGGGCCGCGAGCTAACCGCCCTCTATCCCAACGAGCCGCATACCGCTGGCGACGAGATACTGCGGGTCGAGCATCTCACCGCATGGCACCCGGTTAATCGCCATATTAAACGCGTTAATGATGTTTCATTTCGCCTGCAACGTGGAGAGATCCTCGGTATCGCAGGGCTCGTGGGAGCGGGTCGTACCGAAGCGGTGCAGTGCTTATTTGGTGTCTGGCCTGGGCGCTGGGAAGGCGATATCTACATCGATGGCAAACGTGTAGCGATCCAACATTGTCAGCAGGCCATCGCCCACGGTATCGCCATGGTGCCAGAAGATCGCAAGAGAGACGGAATTGTGCCCGTCATGGCGGTGGGAAAAAACATCACACTTGCGGCACTCGATCAGTTTGCGGGGACGTTAAGCGCGCTGGACGATGCTGCGGAGCAGGCCTGCATTCTACAGTCATTGCAGCGCCTGAAGGTTAAAACGTCCTCACCGGAATTGGCTATTGGTCGCCTGAGCGGCGGCAATCAACAAAAAGCGATTCTTGCACGCTGCCTGCTGCTTAATCCACGCATACTCATTCTTGATGAGCCGACGCGTGGCATTGATATCGGCGCAAAGTATGAAATTTACAAACTGATTAACCAACTGGTACAGCAAGGGATCGCCGTCATTGTCATCTCATCCGAGCTACCGGAAGTGCTCGGGTTGAGCGACCGGGTGCTGGTAATGCATGAAGGCAAGCTAAAAGCCGATCTTATTAATCGTAATCTGACCCAGGAGCAGGTCATGGAAGCGGCACTGAGGAGCGAACATCATGTCGAAAACCAACCCATCTGAAATTAAGTTGTCCACCGCCTCACCAGGGCCTTTCTCAGGGCTAAAATCCCTTAACTTGCAAGTATTTGTCATGATCGCCGCCATTGTGGTGATTATGTTGTTCTTCACCAGTATGACTGATGGCGCTTACCTGAGCGCCCGTAATATCTCTAACCTGCTGCGGCAAACTGCCATCACCGGCATTCTGGCGGTGGGAATGGTGTTTGTGATTATCTCGGCTGAAATTGATCTCTCTGTCGGTTCGATGATGGGTCTGTTGGGCGGCGCTGCGGCTATTTTCGACGTCTGGCTGGGTTGGCCACTGCCCCTGACCATTGCGGTGACATTGCTGCTTGGCCTGTTATTGGGCACATGGAATGGCTGGTGGGTGGCATATCGTAAAGTCCCCTCTTTTATTGTCACCCTTGCCGGGATGCTAGCCTTTCGTGGCGTATTAATTGGCATCACGAATGGTACGACGGTCTCTCCCACCAGCGCCGCAATGTCACAAATCGGCCAGAGCTATTTGCCCGATGGTATTGGTTTTGCCACTGGGGCTCTCGGGTTACTGGCTTTTGTACTTTGGCAGTGGCGTGGGCGTATGCGCCGCCAGGCTCTTGGGCTGACGACCTCGGCTTCCACGGCAGTGGTGGGTCGCCAGGCCATTATTGCAGTGATTGTTCTTGGCGCTATATGGCTGCTGAATGATTATCGTGGTGTTCCCACACCAGTACTGATCCTCACCTTTTTGTTACTGGCCGGGATGTTTATGGCTACCCGTACCGCCTTTGGACGGCGAATATATGCTATCGGCGGCAATCTGGAAGCGGCCCGGCTATCTGGTATCAACGTCGAGCGCACGAAGCTGGCAGTATTCGCCATTAATGGTTTGATGGTGGCAATTGCCGGGCTGATTCTCAGTTCACGCCTGGGGGCCGGCTCACCCTCGGCGGGAAATATTGCCGAACTGGATGCGATTGCTGCCTGTGTGATTGGCGGAACCAGCCTCGCGGGGGGGATTGGCAGCGTGGCTGGTGCGGTGATGGGCGCGTTTATCATGGCTTCGCTGGATAATGGCATGAGCATGATGGATGTCCCCACTTTCTGGCAGTACATTGTCAAAGGGGCAATTTTACTGCTGGCGGTGTGGATGGATTCAGCAACCAAACGTCGGACCTGAGGAGGATCACACTGCCGGATCATTTTTATCCGGTAGTGTGCTGAATATGATAATCAGAAATGATAAATCTTCAGGAAGCATACCGTCATGTTTGAAAAACGCCACCGCATTACGTTGTTATTCAATGCCAATAAAGCCTATGACCGCCAGGTTGTTGAAGGGGTTGGTGAGTATTTGCAGGCGTCGCAATCAGAGTGGGATATCTTTATTGAAGAAGATTTCCGTACGCGTATCGACAATATCAAAGAGTGGCTCGGCGATGGTGTGATCGCCGACTACGATGACAGTGAGATAGAACATCTACTGACAGATGTCGATGTTCCCATTGTTGGCGTGGGCGGTTCCTATCATCAACCGGAACACTATCCTGCCGTACACTACATCGCCACTGACAATTACGCGCTGGTAGAAAGCGCTTTTCTGCATCTGAAAGAGAAAGGAGTGCATCGCTTTGCTTTTTATGGCCTGCCTGCTTCAAGTGGCAAACGTTGGGCCGTGGAGCGGGAACATGCCTTTTGCCAGCTTGTCGCTCAGGAAAAGTATCGGGGCGTGGTATATCAGGGGCTGACAACCGCACCGGAGAACTGGCAACACGCGCAAAACCGACTGGCGGACTGGCTGCAAACATTGCCACCGCAAACAGGAATTATTGCCGTGACCGATGCCCGCGCCCGCCACGTTCTGCAAGTCTGCGACCATCTGCATATTCCCGTGCCGGAAAAGTTGTGTGTTATTGGTATTGATAACGAGGAGTTAACCCGTTACCTCTCCCGAGTGGCTCTCTCCTCTGTGGCGCAAGGAACGCGACAAATGGGCTACCAGGCAGCAAAATTGCTGCATCGTCTGCTGAATAAAGAAACCCTGCCGTTGCAACGTCTGCTGGTACCACCGGTGCGGGTGGTCGCCCGCCGCTCTACCGACTACCGTTCACTCAACGACCCGGCGGTGATCCAGGCAATGCACTATATTCGTAACCATGCCTGTAAGGGCATTAAAGTCGATCAGGTGCTGGATGCGGTGGGCATTTCCCGTTCGAATCTGGAAAAGCGCTTTAAAGAGGAGATAGGGGAAACTATCCATGCCGTTATTCATGCGGAGAAGCTGGAAAAAGCGCGTAGTCTGCTGATATCGACATCTCTCTCAATTAATGAGATTTCCCAGATGTGCGGCTACCCGTCACTGCAATACTTCTATTCGGTATTTCGCAAAGAGTACAACAGCACGCCAAAAGATTACCGCGATCGCTACAGCGAAGTGCTTGTCTAAAACAAAAACGCCTTCCGGAGGAAGGCGTTTAGCAAGTTACATATGGGCGGCAATCAACTGCCTGTTATCCTGGTACATGGCAAACAGATAGTTGTTATATTTCGCCCCCTGGGTCGAGTAACCCTTGAGCTTGTGAATCATATTGGTAGCGGTAACTTCCTGATCCGCCCTACGTAACTGCGCACGCGATTTACGGAAAGAGGCGTAAGCTCCGTGCGTGTTCAGGTTTGTGACATAAGCGTCTACAGACTCCTGAACAGAATTAAAGTACGAGTAACCTTTAACTTTACCTGATCCATTGTTACAACGCCCTTTGGCACATTTCATACCAAACAGGTTGTTGTTATTACGAGCCAGCTTAGAAGTACCCCAGCCGCTTTCCGCAGCCGCCATGGTTGCTACCATGCTGGCCGGGATGATATCTACACGCTCAAGTAGTTTGCTCCAGGGGACACTGCGCGTGTTCCCGTTCCAACTGATCTTGTAACGTTTAGCGATATCCTTCAGACGCGCGCGTTCAGCAGGCGACCATTGACTGTCGTACTGTTTACTCATCAACCAGTTACGCTCAGCAGTAATCGCTGAGTTTATGCTGGTGATATAAGGCATTACTGTCCGGAGAAACGCTTTTTTTCTTGGTGTTCCGGAAGGGTATTTTCGCAAGTCAGGAAGTGAACTACTTTTTACACTATTGCGAGAATACTCTTTTTTACTGACTGCCTCTTTCTTAACGCTTACATTTGCCTTTGTGACGTGGGCTTGGTGACTCGCTGTTTGTTCGTGCGTCTTTGCCTGCACTCCCCCCGAAAATATCAGGGTAAAAAACATGAGTATCGTCGCCCCAGGTCGTCGCATGGGAATCGATATCATTGAATCTCCTGGTCGGATATTGTCGTTCCAACACCTTCTTTTTTAAAAAAATTGGGAGCCGAACTTCAGATCATACCAAAAATACCCGTAACAGGCACGCTTAGAAATAATCCAAATCCGAAACAATCCCGGGGTAAACTGAACATAAAGTAACCAGAAGAGAAGTAATGTGGCGGTAATCGCAAATCTAAACGGTTTTTGTGCGCGCGATCGCTCACCCTGCCAACTCCTCCCTGGCGATAACATCCACAGGATGAGTTAACCCCCTATGAATGGTGACAAACTGAGATAAATGCCGTCACAGGGATCGCCTATGAAATGCTCTGTACTCTTGTTACTACTTATACCCGGTATTGCGCTGGCCGATTGGTCTGCGACAGGATTTCCCCCCTTGACGCATGACGGTGCAGGGGTCTGGCGCAGCCATACTACGTTGAAAAAAGGGGCGCTGGCGTTCAATTTGCAGGAGGGCCAGAAGTGTTGGCAGCCTGCGACGGGCATCAAATTGAATCAGATGTTATCGCTAAAGCCCTGTGACGGCAGCGCACCACAATGGCGTATCTTCCGCGATGGTGGTTACCAGTTGCAGATCGATACCCGCTCTGGCACCCCTACGCTGATGCTAACGGTGCAAAACGACACTGCAGATAAGCCAGTTCAGGCTTTGCGCCAGTGCCCTGTCGCAGAGAGCAAACCACTGACGTTAAACGTTGCCAATACCTTCCCGGAAGGGAGCCTCGTGCGCGATTTTTACAGCCAGCAAACTGCCACTGTGCGCGCAGGTAAAGTTACTTTCCAGCCAGCAGCCAATAGCAATGGCCTGTTACTGCTAGAAAGCGCGGAGACAGACAGCCCGGCACCGTTTCAGTGGCACAACGCCACCGTCTATTTTGTCCTTACCGATCGCTTTGTGAATGGCAACCCCGACAACGATCTCAGTTATGGAAGGCACAAAGACGGTATGCAGGAGGTGGGGACTTTCCACGGAGGAGACCTGCAAGGATTAACCAGCAAACTTGATTATTTGCAACAGCTTGGCGTTAACGCACTGTGGATAAGCTCACCGCTGGAGCAGATTCACGGCTGGGTAGGCGGCGGTACCAAGGGCGATTTTCCCCACTACGCTTATCATGGTTACTACGTTCAGGACTGGACCCGTCTTGATGCCAATATGGGCAGCGAAGAGGATCTACGTACGCTGGTGGATGAAGCTCACCGTCGTGGTATTCGCATCCTGTTTGATGTGGTGATGAATCATACCGGGTACGCTACACTGGCGGATATGCAGACCTTTAAGTTTGGCGCGTTATATCTGAAAGAGGGCGAGCGAAAAAAAATCCTCGGGGATAAATGGAGCGACTGGCGACCCGCAGCTGGGCAGAGCTGGCACAGCTTTAACGATTACATTAATTTCAGTGACAAAACTGCGTGGCAAAACTGGTGGGGCAAAGCGTGGATTCGTACCGATATCGGCGACTATGATAATCCCGGTTTTGATGATCTCACCATGTCGCTGGCCTTTTTACCTGATTTAAAAACCGAATCCACTATCCCTTCTGGATTGCCAGTGTTCTATCGGCATAAACCTGACACACGCGCCCGTGAAATTGATGGCTTTACCCCACGCGATTACCTCACTCACTGGTTAAGCCAATGGGTGCGTGAATACGGTATTGATGGCTTTCGTGTAGATACGGCTAAACATGTGGAACTGGAGAGCTGGCAGCAACTAAAAAGCCAGGCAACTCAGGCACTGGCTGAATGGAAAAAGGCCAATCCGCAGAAGAAAATTGACGACGCTCCCTTCTGGATGACGGGCGAATCCTGGGGCCATGGCGTCATGCAGAGTGATTATTATAATCACGGCTTTGACGCGATGATCAATTTCGATTATCAGGAACAGGCTGCAAGTGCTGTGCCCTGTCTGGCAAATATGGATGCCATCTGGCAACAAATGGCGGAGAAATTACAGAATTTTAATGTGCTGAGTTACCTCTCCTCTCACGATACCCGGCTGTTCCGTGAAGGTGGGCAACAATCAGCGGAGCTGCTGATGCTCTCGCCAGGTGCTGTCCAGATCTTTTACGGCGATGAAACGTCGCGTCCCTTCGGCCCGACGGGTTCCGATCCGCTACAGGGCACCCGATCTGATATGAACTGGCAGGATCTTAACGGCAAAGCTGCGCAGAGCTTGCGCCACTGGCAGATATTGGGGCAATTCCGTGCTCGTCACCCGGCTCTGGGGGCCGGGAAGCACACAACGCTGACACTTCATCAAGGGTACGGTTTTGTTCGTGAACAAGGCGATGACAAAGTGATGGTCGTCTGGGCAGGACTCAATCATAAGTAAAACTACGGATGATTATTCCAAATTATTTCAAAAGACAAGAACAAATAACCATACAAACGCTAGTATGGTTATTTGCACCACGTCGGATGTAGCGCTATGGTTAGCCACTTTGACCCGTAGCCCTACAGAGCAGTAGCGATGACATTTTCACTTTTTGGCGACAAATTTACCCGCCATTCAGGCATTACGCGCCTGATGGAAGATCTTAACGACGGTTTACGTACCCCAGGAGCGATTATGCTCGGCGGAGGTAACCCGGCGCAAATCCCGGCGATGACCGATTATTTCCAGCGCCTGCTGGCCGATATGGTGGAAAGCGGCAAAGCCACTGATGCGCTATGCAATTATGATGGTCCACAGGGTAAAAGTGAGCTGCTAACGGCGCTGGCCGCGATGTTAGGCGACGAATTAGGATGGGATATTGAGCCACAGAATATTGCGCTAACAAATGGCAGCCAGAGCGCGTTTTTCTACTTGTTCAATCTCTTTGCCGGTCGCCGTGCCGATGGTAGCAGCAAAAAGGTGCTCTTTCCGCTGGCGCCGGAATATCTCGGTTATGCCGATTCAGGGCTGGAAGAAGATCAATTCGTCGCTACTCGCCCCAATATCGAACTGCTCCCGGATGGACAGTTTAAATACCACGTCGATTTTGAACATCTGCATATTGGCGAAGAGACCGCCATGATCTGCGTGTCGCGACCGACCAACCCCACCGGTAATGTGATTACCGACGAAGAGTTGATAAAACTTGACGCCTTAGCCAACCAGCACAATATTCCGTTGGTAATTGATAACGCCTATGGTGTGCCTTTTCCGGGCATTATTTTTAGCGACGCGCGCCCACTATGGAACCCCAATATTATTCTCTGTATGAGTTTGTCTAAACTGGGCCTCCCGGGCAGTCGCTGCGGCATTATCATTGCTAATGAGAAGGTGATCGCAGCTATCCGTAATATGAATGGCATTATCAGCCTGGCGCCTGGTGGCATCGGGCCAGCAATGATGTGCGAGATGATTAAACGCAACGATCTGCTGCGCCTGTGCGAAGAGGTCATTAAGCCGTTTTACTCTCAGCGGGTGCAGGAAACTATCGCCATACTGCGGCGTTATTTGCCCGCGGAGCGATGCCTGATTCATAAGCCAGAAGGGGCTATTTTCCTCTGGCTATGGTTCAAAGACCTGCCTGTCAGCACCGAGTTGCTCTATCAGCGGCTGAAAAAGCGTGGCGTGCTAATGGTGCCCGGCAACTATTTCTTCCCCGGGCTGGATAAACCCTGGCCACATACTCACCAATGTATGCGCATGAACTATGTACCAGAACCTTCACTTATTGAAGCGGGTGTTAAAATACTCGCCGAAGAGGTGGAAAAAGCCTGGCAAGAAAATAACGCTTAAATAATATTAAGCACTCTTTAAGAGGGTGTTTGACATCATAAATTTAAGCACACTAATAAAGTGGTCTTTTTTTATTAGTGTGCTGTTTTTTCATAAATATATCATCGTCAAAAAATAAAATGATTTTTCGCATATTTTATAGCGCATCGAAAATATATTTCCATTTAACCACAGCTAAATATTACGCGATAACTTAAGTGAAACTTAACAACCAGGCAGATTTTTAACTTATTGATAAATAAATTTATTTTATCATTAACAATCTGTTTTTTAGGAATAATCATATTTTTGCAAAATATTAACTCAGAAACATTGCCGTCCGGGAAATACCTCTTACAATTATTAATAACGCATTCACTTTAATGTTCACTTTGCCATTATGGTTGTCAATAAATTAAACATCCTTACACAATGAGGATGGCTGGACTGTTGTGTCTTAAGAAATGCGTATTGAACATTAATTTAATCACTTAATTATTCCAACACCAGTGGAAAATTCACCACTTCGTCCGGATTAGCCATCGGCATAGTGGGCTATGCTCTAATAAAAATCCTATCAGCTATATCATTCTTTGTGCCCCTTACGGGGCATTTTTTTCTGCAGCGCATTTCGTCTAATTAACAGAATGGCAGATTATGCAGCCGCTCTTCTCGCAGATGCACAGGATCGAGGCAGCTCAGTGCGCTGGTAGGGCAGGCTTCAATGCACGCCGGGCCGCTCTTACGATGATGGCAGAGATCGCACTTAAGCGCCTGTGCACGTTCGCCGATTAAAGTGACCTGCATAGCCCCGAACGGGCAGGCAATCATGCAGCTTTTGCAGCCAATACAGCGGGATTGTTCAACGATTACCCCGATATCATTGCGCACAATAGCTCCCATTGGGCAGGCTCTGGCGCACGGGGCGTCTTCGCAGTGGTGACAGGTTACGGCCGTAGAAAAAGCGCCTGTTTTCACCACGCGAATACGAGCGGTGAAACGAGACGGGGTGACAATAGAACAATCCTGGTTTTCTTCGTGCGAGACCACGCAAGCCACTTCGCAGGTACGGCAGCCAATACATTTGGCCGGGTCCGCAATAATAAAACGGTTCATTCTCCACTCCGCCAACGCTAAAAAACCAAGGGTGACAGAAAAAACCGCTCCAGTGCTTTGATCGTATCAGGTAAAGAGGGCAGATTTATCATCTGGCAGAATAATTCTGGCGCTCTGCCCTACTCTTTTATGAACAATGCCTTATCGCGCAAAATATGATCGTTTCCCCGACGACGGGTAAAACCGATACGGTCAAAATATTCAAGGATTTGTATCGCCAGCTTACGCCCGACATTCAGCGTATCGCGAAAATCCGCCGCGCTGGTAGAACCGCGCGCTTGATCCAAATCGCGGATCATACTGGCAAAGGCCACAATCCGATCGTTACGGTAATACCTGTCTTTCACGATTGCCGTTATCAGCCCTTGCTGCGCGGCCTGTTGCAGCACAACACGCATCACCTGTTCCTCGACACCAATCTCTCTCGCCAGATCGCGTACCCACCAGGGTTCGTCACCAAAAAGCGGCGCGACTTTTTGCCACAGTTGCGCCTGCTCATCGCCAAATCCTGCCTTGTGCTCCGGTAGATGCAACCAGCCATGATGACTGTGGATTACTCCACTTTCACGCATACGCTCGATAAGCGTTAACACCAGCGCCTCGTCTTCCATCGGTAGCGCCATGCGACGTAAACGCTCACGTCCCGGCCCCGGCTCTTCACGATGCTGCTGGTGATAGATAGCCAACGTATCAAGCAATTTTTGCTGCCAGCGCGCCGCAACCGTCGTATCCAGCAGATTGTCACCCGCACGAATAAATTCAGGGTGGTCGATTAGGTTGGTCAAACCCGTTGCGCTAAGTTGCCGTGCCCAGCCAAAAGTGGGCAGATTGACCTCACCACGTGAAAGATGCACAGAAAGTACTTGCTCATCGCTAGTGGCCTGCGCCAGAGCAGCAATCCACTGAAGATAGTCACTTTTGCGCTTACCACGACGTGGGGAGTTCAGCGTTACCACTCGCGCCCCCGCCAGCGTATTGCGCGCGGAGATATCACGCACCACCAGCCGATCGTTATCTGCCAGCCACAGCGGGGTATCAAGAACCAGTTCCGCCAGAGCGTTTTCCAGTAAGGACACCCGTCCGGTGACATGACTGGCAGCATGGTGAATATGCACCGGTTGCCACTGCGTCAAAGGCGTATGGGCATGCAGAGCAACAATAACCCGTTCCGTTGGTTCTGGTGGCTGCTGCGACAGCAACCAGTCGCCGCGGCTTAGCGCCTCTTTTTCAGCATCGCCAACAATATTCAGCGCTATACGCTGTCCGGCATGTGCGTGTTCTACCGGCTGGTTCTGTGCATGTAAGCCGCGTACTCGCATCGGTTTATTCACACCCGTCAGCCACAGGATGTCTCCCACACGAACATCACCGGAAAGCGCCGTACCGGTCACCACCAGCCCGGCCCCTTTCACCGTAAAAGCGCGATCCAGAGCCAGGCGAAAGCGCTGATGCTCCGGATGTGCGCGCTCCGGCAGTTGCAGTAAATGCGTGCGTAACTCATCAATGCCGCGGTTTTCACTGGCGGAGGTGACGAAAATAGCCGCCTGCTGATAACCAAAGGTCTGCAAAGTAAGCTGAATTTCACTACGGACTTCGCTGATACGAGCTTCATCCACCCGATCAGCCTTAGTTAGCGCTACGGTCAACGACGGATTACCGGTTAATTGCAGAATCGCCAAATGCTCACGTGTTTGCGCCATTACACCATCATCACAGGCTACCACCAGTAGCGCATGATCGATGCCGCCGACGCCTGCTAGCATATTTGTCAGGAATTTCTCATGGCCCGGGACATCAATAAACCCCGGAACGCGCCCATCAGGTTGCGGCCAATAGGCATAACCGAGATCGATAGTCATGCCGCGTTTTTTTTCCTCCGGCAGACGATCGGCATTGACGCCGGTAATCGCTTCAATCAAGGAGGTTTTGCCGTGGTCAACATGCCCGGCAGTGGCAATAATCATTTCAACAACATCTCCAGCAATCGGGATTCATTCTCAAGACAGCGGCAGTCCAGCCACAGGCGACCATCATAAATACGGCCAATCACCGGTTGCGGCAGCGCCCGCCACTGTGCCGCCAGCCTCTCCAGCCGACGTCCGCTATCGTCACGCGGCGTAAAGGTTAATGCCGCGCCTGGTAAGCGCTCCACCGGTAGCGAACCGCTACCGATTTGCGAAAAAGTGGATTCTACCCGCAGGTAGAACTCGTTATAGCGCGCACTCAATGCAGTACATAAACGCTGAGCCTGCTCACGGATCTCTGCTTCCGGCCGCGTCAGATAACGTAGCGTTGGCAAGTTTTGGTGGAGTTTTTCCGGGTGCAGGTAGAGGCGCAACGTCGCTTCCAGTGCCGCCAGCGTCATCTTATCTGCCCGTAGGGCACGTTTTAATGGATGCTGTTGCAACTGTTCAATGAGCGCTTTTTTGCCAACGATGATGCCCGCTTGTGGACCACCGAGCAGTTTATCGCCGGAAAAACTCACCAGACTGACACCTGCGGCAATTAAAGCTTGTGGCATGGGTTCAGAGGGTAAGCCATAGCGGCTTAAATCCACCAGCGAACCACTGCCCAGGTCAACAATCACTGGCAGCCCATACTCGTCGGCAAGTGTCACCAGTTCGGCTTCATCCACCGCTTTGGTAAAGCCTGCTATTTGATAATTGCTGGTATGCACTTTCATTAACAGCGCAGTGTTATCGTTGATAGCCTGGCGGTAATCTTTCTCATGAGTGCGATTAGTCGTCCCCACTTCATGCAGCACACAACCAGCCTGGCGCATCACATCAGGGATACGGAACGCACCGCCAATCTCCACCAGCTCACCGCGCGAAACGACCACTTCCCGGCCGACCGCTGTTGCCGCCAGCATCAATAACACCGCTGCGGCGTTATTATTGACGATACAGGCATCTTCCGCCCCGGTCAGGCGACATAGCAGCTCCGCCAGCGCACGATCGCGATGACCTCGCCCGGCACCGTCGAGGTCATATTCCAGGGTCACCGGCGAACTCATAGCCTGCGCTACGGCATCAATCGCGGCCTGCGGCTGCACTGCACGCCCCAGATTGGTGTGCAACACCGTACCGCTCAAATTGAACACCGGACGAAACGCGCTGACATCACTTTGGGAAAGACGCAGCAAAACTGTCTCTGCCCAGTCCTGACACCAGTCAGGAAGCGTATGTTGCGCGCGGATTTGCTCGCGCGCCTCATCCTGCAACTGACGCAGCGTTTGCGCTACGCGGCTATGGCCGAATTTTTCTACCAGTGAAGTAAACGCCTCGTCACGTAACAGGCGATCGGTTGAGGGGATCTGGCTGTAAAGAGTAGTCATGCAAAGGCCTGAAGTTGGTTGCCCCCTCCCGGCAGGAGGAGAGTTGACGTGAGAGGGATTGTACAGCGACTTTGCTCAGGCGGACATAATGGTTATTAAGCCGTTGGTGGTTCAGTACGCGCGAAACTCTCACGTTGGAACAAATTCTCTACCAGCTTCACTAATAGCGGACGGTTAACACACCATCCCGGTGAGACGCGACGAAAGTTGATGTAACCAACGGCGCAGGCGATAGCGATGGTTGCCAGATTGACCGTATCAACGCTCAGCGTACCATCTTGTAGATAGCTTTCCAGCATATCCAGTCCACGGCTCACCTTCTCTCGCTGACGCAGAAGCTCAATCTCAGATTGCTGTTCAACCGGGCGGACCAGTTCCCTTACCGACACCAGCGACGCATCCATGATGCCATCAGCTAGCGCTTCAATCTGTCGCACTTTTAACGCGGCTTTTGGCTCCGTTGGCAGCATTGCTGGCTCAATACCCAACAAATCAATATATTCAGCAATAATTGGCGAGTCGTACCAGATTTCCCCTACGTCGGTAACAAGCGCAGGTACTTTACCCAACGGATTGTAATGGGAGATACCACTATCGGCGTTATAAGGCTGCTCATTGACGAACTCAAAGGTGATGCCTTTTTCCAGCAAGATCACGGAGACCTTACGTACAAAAGGGCTGGTATAACTGCCGATAAGTTTCATTGCGTCGTCCTTTTGCACCACAAAAATTAAGTATGAATCACGGCAGCGGGATCTGGAAGTAATGTAATAATTTCTTCGCATAATGTGATCATGAGAAGGAGTGAAAGTGGGTTACAAAACCCGGGGTTAGCAAAAATGGACTTTGCCTGAGATCACATTCAGAAAATTCCTGGGAAAATATTTTGTGATAAACATCACAAACAAAGGATAAAGGCGGACCATAAAAAAGTGACCGTCATCACGTTTATTTATGTATTTCGCCTGATTTTTAGCCTTTGTATTTTTTTTACACTCTCATATTGTGACATTAATCACACAAATTGCTCTGAACACCCCCTGCACATAGTGATCTATGTCACATAAAAATGTGCTGTCTGGACAGCGCGTTAATTCAGTGCGAGATTTCGCTTCACAGATAACCAGGTCCGGCTACCTCTGCCGCCACGTTAACAACAAACCTCGGGCTTCCGGCCTGTGCGCTAGCAAACATAAGAAGGGGTGTTTTATGTCATCCGATATCAAGATCAAAGTGCAAAGCTTTGGTCGTTTTCTCAGCAATATGGTGATGCCAAATATTGGCGCGTTTATCGCGTGGGGTATCATCACTGCATTGTTTATTCCTACAGGGTGGTTACCAAACGAAACGCTGGCGAAACTCGTCGGCCCAATGATTACTTATCTGCTGCCGCTGCTTATCGGTTATACCGGTGGACGGCTGGTAGGCGGTGACCGCGGTGGCGTTGTCGGTGCAATCACGACCATGGGCGTTATCGTCGGCGCAGATATGCCGATGTTCCTCGGTGCAATGATTGCAGGCCCGCTGGGTGGTTACTGCATCAAGAAATTTGACGCTCTCGTTGACGGCAAAATCAAATCCGGTTTCGAAATGCTGGTGAATAACTTCTCCGCTGGCATCATCGGTATGATCCTTGCCATCCTGGCATTTCTCGGCATTGGGCCGGCGGTAGAAGTCCTCTCCAAGGTACTGGCCGCAGGCGTTAACTTCATGGTTGTCCATGATATGCTGCCATTGGCGTCTATTTTTGTTGAACCGGCGAAAATCCTGTTCCTCAATAACGCCATTAACCACGGTATCTTCTCGCCGCTGGGTATTCAGCAGTCTCATGACCTCGGCAAGTCCATCTTCTTCCTGATTGAAGCTAACCCGGGTCCAGGTATGGGCGTGCTGTTGGCCTATATGTTCTTTGGTCGCGGCAGCGCTAAACAGTCTGCTGGCGGTGCGGCGATTATCCACTTCCTGGGCGGTATTCACGAAATTTACTTCCCGTATGTGCTGATGAACCCGCGTCTGCTGATTGCCGTTATTCTCGGCGGTATGACTGGCGTATTCACGCTGAGCGTATTGAACGGCGGCCTGGTTTCCCCTGCGTCTCCTGGCTCCATCCTGGCGGTGCTGGCAATGACACCAAAAGGTGCTTATTTCGCTAACCTTACCGCTATCTTTGCCGCGCTGATCGTCTCGTTCGTCATCTCTGCCATCCTGCTGAAAACCAGCAAAGTGAAAGAAGAAGACGAAGATATCGAAGCCGCAACTCGCCGTATGCAGGATATGAAAGCGCAATCCAAAGGCGCAACGCCGCTGGCTGCGGGTGATGTCACCAACGATCTGAGCCATGTGCGTAAAATCATCGTTGCCTGTGATGCGGGTATGGGTTCCAGTGCCATGGGCGCGGGCGTACTGCGTAAGAAAGTGCAGGATGCGGGTCTGACCAACATCTCTGTGACTAACAGCGCTATTAACAGCCTGCCATCAGATGTAGACCTGGTGATTACCCACCGCGATCTGACCGAGCGCGCGATGCGCCAGGCTCCTCAGGCACAGCATATTTCGCTGACAAACTTCCTGGATAGTGGCCTCTATACCAACCTGACCGAACGCCTGGTCGCTGCCCAGCGCCATAGCGACAATGAAGTTAAAGTCCGTAGCAGCTTGCAGGATAGTTTCGATGCCTCTAACGGTAACCTGTTCAAACTGGGTGCTGAGAATATCTTCCTCGGCCGCAAGGCAAGCACCAAAGAAGAGGCTATTCGCTTCGCAGGCGAGCAGTTGGTCAGCGGTGGCTATGTACAGCCGGAATATGTTGAAGCAATGCTGGAGCGCGAAAAACTGACCCCAACTTACCTGGGCGAGTCTATCGCAGTGCCGCATGGTACGGTGGAAGCCAAAGATCGCGTGCTAAAAACAGGTGTCGTCTTCTGCCAGTATCCAGAAGGTGTTCGCTTCGGCGAAGAGGAAGATGAGATTGCCCGTCTGGTAATTGGCATCGCGGCACGTAACAATGAGCATATTCAGGTAATTACCAGTCTGACCAACGCACTGGATGACGAGACTGTCATCGAGCGTCTGGCGCATACTGACAGCGTTGAAGAAGTGCTGGCGCTGCTGAATAAGTAAGTTGCTCTCTGGCCTCCCCTTTTGGGGAGGCAAAGGTGGCAAACCTCTTCCCTCTCCCCTTAGGGGAGAGGGCTAGGGTGAGGGGAAATTACCATGTTTTCTCACCCCAGCCCTCTCGGGTCAAAACTTTGATGAAGGTTAACACTATGAAAGCATTGCATTTTGGCGCAGGTAATATCGGACGAGGATTTATCGGCAAGTTGCTGGCCGACGCGGGAATTGAACTAACATTCGCCGATGTGAATCAAGTGGTTCTCGATGCCTTAAATGCCCGTCATAGCTATCAGGTACATGTAGTTGGTGAAAAAGAGCAGGTGGATACGGTTTCCGGTGTTAATGCTGTAAGCAGTATCGGGGACGACGTCGTCTCACTGATTGCCAGCGTTGACCTGATAACCACTGCCGTTGGTCCTGTGGTACTGGAGCGTATCGCCCCTACTCTCGCCAAAGGTCTGGCAAAACGTAAAGCACAAGGCGTCACCACGCCACTCAATATCATCGCCTGCGAAAATATGGTGCGTGGTACAACTCAGCTCAAAGGCCATGTACTGAGCGCGCTGGCAGATGATGATAAATCCTGGGTCGAAGAGCATGTCGGCTTTGTCGACTCCGCCGTTGACCGTATTGTTCCGCCGTCAGAATCCGCCACTCAAGATCCGCTGGAAGTCACCGTTGAGACCTTTAGCGAGTGGATTGTCGACAAAACCCAGTTTAAAGGCACCCTGCCAAATATTCCCGGGATGGAACTCACTGATAATCTGATGGCATTTGTTGAACGCAAGCTCTTCACGCTAAATACCGGACATGCTATAACCGCCTACCTTGGGAAGCAGACCGGACATCAAACTATTCGCGACGCTATTCTGGATGCCAATATTCGTGCAATCGTAAAAGGGGCAATGGAAGAGAGTGGTGCCGTATTGATCAAGCGTTACGGTTTCGATGCCGACAAACACGCTGCCTATATCCAGAAAATCCTTGGCCGTTTTGAAAACCCCTATCTGAAAGATGATGTTGAGCGTGTTGGCCGTCAACCGTTGCGTAAACTAAGTGCGGGCGATCGTTTAATCAAACCGCTGTTGGGTACGCTGGAATATAGCCTACCGCATGACAATCTGGTAAAAGGGATCGCCGCTGCGATGCACTACCGCAGTGAGCAGGATCCGCAGGCACAGGAGCTGGCACAGCTTATTGCGGAGAAAGGCCCGCAAGCCGCACTGGCGCATATTTCTGGCCTGGACGTCAACAGTCCGGTCGTTAACGAAGCCGTCAGAGCCTATAACGCTCAGGCATGATGTCGATTATGGCGCGGAGAGCCCCCGCGCCAGTTAACGAAACTGTCAGATATGCAGGAAATAATGGAACAAACGCAGGCTTTCGAAAACCGTGTGCTCGAGCGTCTGAATGCTGGAAAAACCGTCCGCAGCTTTTTGATTGCCGCCGTCGAGCTGCTCAACGAGGCCATCAATATTCTGGTGTTGCAGGTGTTTCGTAAAGATGATTATGCGGTGAAATATGCTGTAGAGCCACTGCTTGATGGCGATGGACCGCTGGGAAATTTGTCGGTACGCCTGAAGCTTATTTACGGCCTTGGCGTTATTTCCCGGGCAGAGTACGAAGATGCAGAATTGTTGATGGCATTGCGCGAAGAGCTGAATCACGATGGCACTGAATACGCTTTTACCGACGACGAAATCCTCGGGCCATTTGGTGAACTGCACTGTGTAGCCACCTTTCCCCCTACGCCACAGTTTGATACCCGCGATGCTGATCTGTTTGCTATGCAAAAACAGCGTTATCAGCAAATCGTGCGTTCGACCATGGTGCTTTCTCTGACAGAGCTGATTTCCCGAATCAGCTTAAAAAAGGCATTTCATAAGTAAGCATCGTCACAAATACTGTATCCTTATTTTTTCCCCTGAAGAAACTGAGTCCCATGAAAGAAGTTGAAAAAAATGAAATCAAACGTCTGAGCGATCGTCTCGACGCCATCCGCCACCAACAAGCCGAACTCTCTTTAGTTGAAGCGGCGGATAAATACGCCGAGCTGGAGAAAGAAATTACCACGCTGGAAGCGGAGATAACCCGTCTGCGTGAGCAATACAGCCAGAAGCTGAGTAAAGAAGCGCAGAAACTGATGAAGATGCCATTCAGTCGCGCCATTACTAAAAAAGAGCAGGCTGACCTCGGTAAGTTGAAAAAAAGTGTTCGTGGTCTGGTCGTTGTGCATCCAATGACTGCACTGGGCCGTGAGATGGGCCTTGAGGCAATGACCGGCTACGCAAATAGCGAATTTTAATTTTACAGTCCTGATCCGTTACCAGGATCAGGGCCGATCATCTCTGTCAGCATGAGTCAAAATTGGCCCTACCAATCAGGCATAAATCTCTTTCCGCTTCACAATTCTATCAAATTTCGTCACACAACCATTGCTAGCCAGTAACATTTAGATAACCATTCGTTATCACCACCCCTACAAAATCGCATTGGCAGGACCACATTTACAAAACTTGTGATGTAGCGCAGGCGCAGACTTGCCGCTCGGAAGTTTTGCTGTGGTTCTCAGGAGACACCTGCATGAATCTCTGGCAACAGAATTATGACCCGGCTGGTAACCTTTGGCTTTCCAGCCTCATCGCTTCGTTACCGATCCTGTTCTTCTTTTTCGCCCTGATAAAGCTCAAACTGAAAGGCTATGTTGCCGCCAGCTGGACTGTAGCGATTGCGCTCGGCGTAGCGCTACTGTTCTATGATATGCCGATGGATCACGCCCTTGCTTCGGTCATTTATGGTTTCTTTTACGGCTTGTGGCCCATTGCCTGGATCATTATCGCAGCGGTCTTTGTGTATAAGATCTCAGTGAAGACCGGCCAGTTCGACATTATTCGCTCTTCAGTACTCTCCATTAGCCCGGATCAGCGCCTGCAACTGATTATTGTTGGTTTCTGCTTCGGCTCGTTCCTGGAGGGCGCCGCCGGGTTTGGCGCACCAGTCGCAATTACGGCTGCTCTGCTGGTGGGGCTGGGCTTTAATCCACTCTATGCCGCAGGGTTATGTTTGATCGTCAATACCGCACCCGTTGCCTTCGGTGCAATGGGTATTCCGATTCTGGTCGCAGGCCAGGTTACCGGGCTGGATAGCTTTGAAATCGGTCAGATGGTAGGTCGTCAGTTACCCTTTATGACGATGATTGTCCTGTTCTGGATTATGGCGATTATGGATGGCTGGCGCGGAGTGAAGGAGACATGGCCAGCGGTTGTCGTGGCCGGAGGCTCTTTCGCCATTGCCCAATATCTCAGCTCTAACTTTATCGGGCCGGAGTTGCCAGATATTATCTCATCCCTGGTTTCGCTGGTGTGCCTGACTCTGTTCCTGCGGCGCTGGCAGCCGGTGCGTATTTTCCGCTTCGGTGATATGGGAGCCTCACAGGTCGATCTTGACCTAAAACGCACGAAGTACAGCGCCGGGCAGATCCTGCGCGCCTGGTCGCCGTTTCTGTTCCTGACGGCCACGGTAACCCTGTGGAGTATTCCACCGTTTAAGGCGCTATTTGTCCCAGGCGGTGCGCTATATGACTGGGTCTTCAATATTTCCGTTCCATATCTCGACAAGCTGGTCGCGCGTATGCCGCCAGTGGTAAACGAAGCCACCCCTTATGCTGCGGTCTATAAATTCGATTGGTTCTCTGCCACTGGCACCGCCATTATGTTTGCGGCAATCCTCTCTGTCTTTTGGCTGCGAATGAAGCCAAAAGAGGCAGTGGCGACCTTTACCAGCACGCTGAAAGAGCTGGCGCTGCCGATTTACTCCATCGGCATGGTGTTAGCTTTCGCTTTCATCTCTAACTACTCTGGCTTGTCATCAACACTGGCGTTGGCGCTCTCTCATACTGGTAGTGCGTTTACCTTCTTCTCGCCGTTCCTCGGCTGGCTGGGTGTGTTCCTTACGGGCTCCGATACCTCATCCAATGCTTTGTTCGCAGCTTTGCAAGCGACGGCAGCCCAGCAGATTGGCGTCTCGGATGTGCTGATGGTGGCAGCCAATACTACCGGTGGTGTAACCGGCAAGATGATTTCACCACAGTCGATAGCTATCGCTTGTGCAGCTGTCGGTCTGGTCGGTAAAGAGTCAGATCTGTTCCGCTTTACTGTTAAACACAGCCTGATTTTTACCTGTATGGTGGGTGTGATTACTACACTTCAGGCATATGTCCTTACCTGGATGATTCCATGAAAGTGCTACCCAGACGCCTGGCAGACGATGTTGCCGAACGTGTGCGGGCGTTGATTACTGAACAACAACTGGAAGCGGGCATGAAATTGCCCGCCGAACGCCAGTTGGCGGTACAACTTGGCGTTTCACGTAACTCCCTGCGGGAAGCGCTTTCACGCCTGGTAAGTGAAGGCGTACTGCTAAGCCGTCGCGGTGGCGGCACCTTTGTGCGCTGGCAACATGAAAACTGGTCAGAACAAAACATCGTCCAGCCGCTAAAACCCCTGCTTAATGACGACCCGGATTATAGCTTTGATATTCTGGAAGCCCGTCATGCTATTGAAGCCAGTACCGCATGGCATGCGGCAATGCGCGCCACGGACGCCGATAAGGAGAAGATTGCCCTCTGCTTTGACGCCACACAATCCGATGACCCGGACCTGGCATCGCAAGCAGATGTGCGCTTGCATCTGGCCATCGCCGAAGCCTCACACAATATTGTGTTGTTACAGACTATGCGTGGTTTTTTCGACCTGCTGCAATCTTCTGTTAAGCAAAGCCGCCAGCGTATGTACCTTGTCCCCCCTATCTTTTCGCAGCTTACCGAGCAACATCGGGCTGTGATTGACGCCATCTTCGCTGGCGATGCTGATGGCGCGCGTCAGGCAATGATGGCGCACCTCGGTTTCGTCCATACCACGATTCGCCAATTCGATGAAGATCAGGCCCGCCAGGCGCGCATTACCCGCTTGCCCGGCGAGCAACTCACTCAATCCAGGGAGAAAAAAGCATGATTATTTCCCAAGCCAGCGACTACCGTGCGGCAGCGCAGCGCATTCTACCGCCGTTCCTGTTTCACTATATCGATGGCGGCGCGTATGCCGAGTATACGTTGCGCCGTAATGTGGAAGATTTGTCACAGGTAGCGCTGCGCCAGCGGGTCTTGAAGGATATGTCCAATTTAAGCCTGGAGACTACGCTATTTAACGAAAAACTCTCAATGCCCGTCGCTCTGGCACCCGTCGGGTTGTGCGGTATGTATGCCCGACGCGGCGAAGTGCAGGCAGCAGGCGCAGCGGACGCAAAGGGCATTCCTTTTACCTTATCCACTGTCTCCATTTGCCCGATTGAGGAAGTGGCTCCTACTATCAAACGGCCGATGTGGTTCCAGCTATATGTCCTGCGCGATCGCGGGTTTATGCGTAATGCTCTGGAGCGTGCCAAAGCAGCAGGCTGCTCAACACTGGTATTTACTGTTGATATGCCGACCCCTGGTGCACGTTATCGTGACGCTCACTCTGGTATGAGCGGCCCAAATGCGGCAATGCGCCGCTACTGGCAGGCGGCAACACATCCGCAATGGGCATGGGACGTAGGTCTTAATGGCCGGCCACATGATTTAGGCAATATCTCTACTTATCTCGGTAAGCCGACTGGTCTGGAAGATTATATTGGCTGGCTGGCGAAGAACTTCGATCCCTCGATTTCATGGAAGGACCTCGAGTGGATCCGTGAATTCTGGGATGGCCCAATGGTGATCAAAGGGATCCTCGATCCGGAGGATGCCCGTGACGCGGTGCGTTTTGGTGCGGATGGAATTGTGGTTTCCAACCACGGTGGCCGCCAGCTTGACGGGGTACTCTCTTCCGCCCGTGCGCTACCTGCGATTGCTGATGCGGTGAAAGGCGATATTGCCATTCTGGCAGATAGCGGCATTCGTAATGGCCTGGATGTGGTACGTATGATCGCACTCGGTGCGGACACCGTCCTGCTGGGTCGTGCTTACCTTTACGCGCTGGCAACACATGGCCGTCAGGGTGTCGCGAATCTGCTGGATCTGATTGAAAAAGAGATGCGAGTAGCTATGACGCTGACCAGTACAAAATCTATTAGCGAAATCAGCAAAGAGTCTCTTGTTCAGGAGCTGAGCCAGTTACCTGCCGCCCTTGCCCCACTGACCAAGGGTAACGCTGCGTAACAAATTCCCTTTTCCTCCTGCAGGAGGCAAAGGGAAATTTCTGCTATGCTGCCCCGCGTTATTACAGGGGCAGCAATATGTTAAATATCGTTTTATACGAACCAGAAATTCCGCCAAATACAGGCAATATCATTCGCCTGTGCGCAAATACCGGCTTTTGCCTGCACATTATTGAACCTATGGGTTTTACCTGGGACGATAAACGGTTGCGCCGCGCAGGGCTGGATTACCATGAATTTACCGCAGTCAAACGTCATCACGACTATGCCGCGTTTATTGAGGCGGAAAAGCCACAGCGCCTGTTTGCTCTGACCACGAAAGGCACACCGGCACATAGCGCGGTCAGTTATCAGGACGGGGATTATCTGATGTTTGGACCGGAAACGCGCGGGTTGCCCGGCACCATCCTTGACGCCCTGCCGGCTGAACAAAAAATCCGCATTCCAATGATGCCAGATAGCCGCAGTATGAACCTGTCAAATGCGGTATCGGTTGTGGTGTATGAAGCCTGGCGACAGTTGGGCTACCCAGGGGCCGTTTTACGTAGCTAGCGCACTTATTTTTTCTGGCGTCATTGATAAAGCCAGAAAATTAAATGCCGTCTCCGTACTCAAAGCCATTGTTTACGCCATTAAAGTGCTGATCCATATCCATCGCCGGTTTTTCACTTTCAGGTTTGCCAACGATGCGCGCCGGAACGCCCGCCGCCGTGGTATGCGGCGGCACCGGTTGTAATACCACTGAGCCAGCACCAATTTTCGCGCCGCGACCGACTTCAATATTACCCAGGATTTTTGCCCCGGCACCAATCATCACGCCTTCGCGGATTTTCGGGTGCCGATCGCCGCTGGTTTTCCCGGTCCCACCGAGCGTGACCGATTGCAGGATCGAAACATCATCTTCAATCACAGCGGTTTCACCGACCACAATACCGGTCGCATGATCCAGCATAATGCCGCGACCAATGGTCGCCGCCGGGTGAATATCTACCTGGAAGCTTACCGACACCTGGTTTTGCAGGAATATCGCCAATGCCTGGCGCCCCTGTTTCCACAGCCAGTGGCCTATACGGTAGGCTTGCAGGGCATGAAACCCTTTCAGATAGAGCAGCGGTGTGGAGTATTTATCTACTGCCGGATCGCGCGTACGCACGGCCTGAATATCACAGGCGGCAGCGGCGATCATTTCCGGGTCGGCAGCGTAAGCCTCTTCCACCACCTCGCGAATAGCAATAGCCGGCATGATGGGTGAAGCGAGCTTGTTAGCCAGCATATAACTTAGCGCGCTACCTAAGTTTTCATGCTTGAGAAGCGTTGCATGGTAAAAACTGGCCAGCATAGGCTCACATTCCGCCAGCGCCCGGGCTTCGGCTTTGATATTTTTCCAGACCAGATCCAGTTCTTCACACGGCATTGCTTACTCCAGACAATAGATAAACGATCGGCCACTCTACGTTGGCCGTATCGTTAGGCTTTGAGACTTACTGACAGTTAACGGTTACCGCGCTCATCCTTACGCGACCGCCCTAATAACGTCAATGCTGCCTCGCGGGCGTTTTTTCCGCAATACAATACCTGATAAATTTCCTCGGTTATTGGCATTTCAACGCCAAACCGGTGCGCCAGTGAGCGTACTTCTTTAGTATTGCGGTAGCCTTCGACCACCTGACCAATCTGCTCCTGTGCGCTTTGCACATCCATACCCTGACCAAGCATCATGCCGAAACGGCGATTGCGCGATTGGTTATCGGTACAGGTAAGCACCAGATCGCCAAGCCCCGCCATGCCCATAAAGGTCGAGGGATCGGCCCCCAGCGCCGCGCCAAGACGCGACATTTCGGTCAGACCACGGGTAATAAGCGCGGTACGCGCATTTGCGCCAAAGCCGATACCGTCGGACATACCGGCACCGATAGCAATCACGTTTTTCACCGCGCCGCCAAGTTGCACGCCAATAAAATCCGGGTTGCTATAGACGCGAAGACTTTTGCCGCAGTGCAGAAGCTGCTGCAGATCTTCAGCGAATTGTGGATCGGTTGACGCCAGAGAGATCGCCGTCGGTAAACCCGCTGCTAACTCTTTGGCAAATGTCGGGCCGGAAATCACGGCCAGAGGAATATCAGAACCCAGCACATCGCGCGCTACGTCTTGTAACAAGCGACCCGTTTCCGCTTCTAGGCCTTTAGTCGCCCAGACAATCCGCGCATCGTCACGCATCAATGGCTTAATTTGTGCCAGCACATCACCAAAGACATGGCTGGGCACAACCACCAGAATGTTGCGGCTGGCGGCCAGCGCACGGCCAAGATCGCTTTCAAGTTGAAGCGTGTCAGGAAAAGGCACATCAGGAAGAAATGCGACGTTACAACGATCATGTTGCAGGGTCGCAATATGTTTTGGGTCATGGCCCCAGAGCACAACCTGGTGGCCATTTCTTGCCAGTGTGATGGCAAGAGCGGTGCCGTAAGAGCCGGCACCGATCACAGTCATTGCAGCATTATGTGCGTTCATCAGGCATCCTGATGTTGTTCAGCACCTTCGCCAGTCTGCTGTTGCAGGTAGTTCATGAACAGCGCATCGAAGTTAACTGGTGCAAGGTTCAGTTGCGGGAAAGTACCGCGGGAAACCAGATTGGTGATGCATTCACGGGCATACGGGAACAGAATGTTCGGGCAATATGCACCCAGGCAATGAGCCATCTGAGTACCTTCGATACCGTCGATGGAGAAGATACCGCCCTGCTGCACTTCGCACAGGAAGCCAGTTTCTTCACCCAGTGAAGCCGTTACGGTAACGCGCAGCACCACTTCATACACACCTTCAGCCAATTGGGTGGAAGCCGTATCCAGATCCAGTTTTACTTCTGGCTGCCACTCTTTCTGAAAGATGTGGGGGGCGTTCGGCGCTTCGAAAGAGATATCTTTCGTATAAATACGCTGAATCTGGAACGTCATTTCGGTGTTGTTTTGTTCAGACATGTGTGAATTACCCTTGTGTGTTGTAGCGCCCTACAATTAACGCAACAGCGGATCCAGCCCGCCACGTGCCTCTAGCGCATATAAATCATCACAGCCGCCAATGTGCTGTGCATCGATAAAAATCTGCGGAACCGTCGTACGGCCACTACGTTTAATCATCTCTTCACGTTTTACCGCGTCACCATCAATTGGCAGCTCGGTAAATTCAACGCCCTTGCTGCTCAACAGCGCTTTTGCGCGATGGCAAAACGGGCACGTTGCTTTAGTGTAGATCTCAATATTGGCCATAACTTTTCTCCAGATTTGACCCTATGGGAACGACCCCATCGGGCAAATTATTTACCACGGACTAATGGCAGATTTTCTCCGCTCCAGCCGGCGATGCCCTCTTTCAGCACAAACACCTTCTCGAAGCCCGCTTTAGTCAGCGCGTTTGCTGGCTCTTGTGCCTGCATACCAGATCCATCAACAACAATAATTGGCACGCTTTTATGTTTCTCAAGCTCACCTACATTATTGGCTTTGATCTCGTTTGCCAGCAAATTCACGGAACCTGCAATGTGTCCTTTACGAAAATCATCGCGCTGACGTAAGTCAACAACCACGGCATCTTCTTTGTTGATGAGACGCGTGGCTTCGCCGCGAGTGATCACTTTCACATTAGACGCAATACCTTTGAACGTGGTGAACAGCACCGCACCGAGTAACGCAATCCAGGCGATACAAAGTATGGGGTGGCGACTAATAAATTGCATAATTTCTTGCATCTGGGGTAACTGCTCCGAACTCAGTGTTTAAAAAACCAGGACAGGAGTATACCTGCGCAGTGTGGCAAATACAGCCAGCGAGCGTCATGGAATGCATTTTCTGCGGCCTCTTCCAGAAAAAATGTACTTAACTGACGAAAAGCACTCCGCCCTCCCGCCCTTTCTTTGATCTTCTGCGGCTATTTTATCGATTCAGCTGTAGTAAAATTACGCAAAATTTTTTGTCTTGTGAGCATGAGGTTGTCGAAATGTCGGTTGCTAAAAAACCTATGGTACTGGTGATTCTGGATGGCTACGGCTACCGTGAAGACCAGCAGGATAACGCGATTTTTAACGCAAAAACCCCGGTTATGGATGAGCTCTGGGCGAAACGTCCACATACCCTGATTGATGCCTCAGGTCTGGAAGTTGGCCTGCCGGATCGACAGATGGGTAACTCCGAAGTGGGTCATGTTAACCTTGGCGCAGGGCGCATCGTCTATCAGGATTTAACCCGTCTGGACGTTGAAATTAAAGAACGCACTTTTTTCAGTAACCCCGTATTGACCGCTGCAGTGGATAAAGCCACTGCAGCAGGTAAAGCTGTTCATATTATGGGTCTGCTCTCTGCAGGTGGTGTGCATAGTCATGAAGATCATATCATGGCGATGGTAGAGCTGGCGGCTGAGCGCGGCGCTGAAAAAATCTATCTGCATGCTTTCCTTGATGGCCGTGATACACCACCGCGCAGCGCTGAATCCTCACTGAAAAAATTTGAAGAAAAGTTTGCCATGCTGGGTAAAGGTCGCGTGGCAAGTATTATTGGTCGTTACTACGCCATGGACCGCGACAACCGTTGGGAACGCGTAGAGCAGGCTTATGACCTGATGACGCTGGCAAAAGGCGAATACACCTTTGATAGTGCGGTTGCTGGTTTGCAGGCAGCTTACGCGCGTGATGAAAATGACGAATTCGTGAAAGCGACCGTCATTCGCGCCAGCGGCCAACCCGATGCGGCAATGGAAGATGGTGACGCGCTTATTTTTATGAACTTCCGCGCCGACCGGGCCCGCCAGATCACTCGCGCCTTTGTAAATCGTGACTTCAACGGCTTCGCCCGTAAAAAAGTGGTGAAATTTTGCGATTTCGTAATGCTGAGCGAATATGCAGCAGACATTGATACCGCTTGCGCCTACCCGCCGACATCACTGACCAATACGTTTGGTGAATGGATGGCCAAAAAAGACAAAACGCAGCTGCGTATCTCCGAAACAGAAAAATATGCCCATGTCACCTTCTTCTTCAATGGCGGCGTTGAAGAACCGTTCCCGGGTGAAGATCGCATTCTGATCAACTCACCGAAGGTTGCCACCTATGACCTGCAACCGGAAATGAGCTCTGCTGAACTGACCGAAAAATTGGTTGCCGCAATTACCAGCGGCAAATACGACACCATTATCTGCAACTATCCGAATGGCGATATGGTCGGACATACCGGCGTTTTTGATGCCGCCGTTGCAGCAGTCGAAGCACTGGATCACTGCGTTGCCGAAGTAACAAAGGCCGTTGAATCAGTGGGCGGACAACTCCTCATTACTGCCGATCACGGCAACGCTGAGCAGATGCGTGATCCTTCAACGGGTCAGGCTCATACCGCACATACTAACTTGCCGGTACCGCTGATTTATGTTGGCGACAAAAACGTGAAAGCCGTCGAGGGTGGTAAACTTTCTGATATCGCGCCGACAATGCTGACGCTAATGGGTATGGAAATCCCGAAAGAGATGACTGGTAAGCCGCTGTTCATCGTGGAATAATCCCTCCCCATGAGGGGAAAAGCGTTTTTTGCAATATCATGGGGTGGCATTCGACCCCTGCTCTGCGCCAGCGCACTTAGCGCTGGCGCATTGCTGTGCACCTTTTCTGCTCACGCAGATGATCGTGACCAGCTAAAATCCATTCAGGCAGATATCGCGGCGAAAGAGCGCGCGGTTCGCCAGCAACAGCAACAACGCTCCAGCCTTCTTGCCCAGCTTAAGGCGCAGGAAGAAGCCATATCCGCAGCGGCTCGCCAGTTACGCGAAACGCAAAAAACGCTCGATCAGCTCAATAAACAAATTGATGAGATGAGTGCCTCAATCGCCAAACTGGAACGTCAGCGAGCGGCGCAGGAGCGTAATCTTGCAGCTCAGCTCGATGCCGCTTTTCGTCAGGGCGAGCATACCGGCATCCAATTGATACTAAGTGGTGAAGAGAGCCAGCGTGGTCAGCGTTTGCAGGCTTATTTTGGCTATCTTAACCAGGCGCGTCAGGAGACCATCTCCCAGTTAAAACAGACGCGGGAAGATGTCGCCTCGCAAAAAGCAGAGCTTGAAGAAAAACAGAGTCAGCAGCAAACGCTGCTGTATGAGCAAAAAGCACAGCAGGCTAAGCTTGAGCAGGCGCGCAGCGAGCGTAAAAAAACGCTTTCAGGCCTTGAGTCCTCGATTCAACAGGGGCAACAGCAACTCAGCGAACTGCGTGCTAACGAATCCCGCCTGCGTGACCGTCTGGCACGCGCAGAGGCAGCAGCCAAAGCGCGAGCCGAACGTGAAGCCCGCGAAGCACAGGCCGTACGCGATCGTCAAAAAGAGGCCAGCCGTAAAGGTACGACCTATAAACCGACAGAGAGCGAACGCTCTTTGATGTCGCGCACCGGCGGATTGGGCTCGCCATCGGGCCAGGCCTTATGGCCGGTTCGCGGCCCATTACTGCATCGTTATGGCGAACAATTGCAGGGTGAGCTACGTTGGAAAGGGATTGTTATCGGTGCGTCTGAAGGAAGTGAGGTTAAAGCCATTGCTGATGGACGCGTGATTCTTGCCGACTGGCTGCAAGGTTATGGTCTGGTTGTCGTGGTTGAGCATGGCAAAGGCGATATGAGCCTTTATGGCTATAACCAGAGCGCGTTGGTAAGTGTTGGTGCGCAGGTTCGTGCCGGTCAGCCGATAGCGCTTGTTGGCAGTAGTGGCGGCCAGGGCCGGCCTTCACTCTATTTTGAAATTCGCCGTCAGGGTCAGGCGGTCAATCCACAGCCGTGGTTGGGAAAATAAGGTTTGTTTCAGTTTCGCCGTATTGTTGTTTCTTTCGCCAGTATACTGGCGTTCTCCGTTCCGGCCATTGCCGGCAAGCTGGCGATCGTGATCGATGATTTCGGCTATCGCCCACAGACGGAAAATCAGGTGCTGGCAATGCCTCCGTCGATCTCCGTCGCCGTATTGCCTAACGCGCCACATGCCAGAGAAATGGCGATAAAAGCGCACAATAGTGGGCATGAAGTGCTGATCCATCTGCCAATGGCTCCCCTCAGTAAGCAGCCGCTGGAAAAAGATACCTTGCGCCCAGAAATGAGTAGTGCCGAGATCGAACGTATCATCAGCGATGCGGTCAGCAAAGTGCCTTACGCCGTGGGGCTGAATAATCATATGGGCAGCGCCATGACCTCCAGCCTGTTTGGTATGCAGAAAGTTATGCAGGCGCTGGAGCGCTATAACCTCTATTTTCTCGACAGTATGACCATCGGCAACAGCCAGGCACTGCGCGCGGCGTCGAATACGGGTGTGAAAGTGATTAAACGCAAGGTGTTTCTGGATGATACGCAGAATGAAGGCGATATTCGCCGTCAGTTTAATCGCGCCGTCACACTAGCTCGCCGTAACGGTTCCGCCATCGCGATTGGGCACCCGCATCCCACTACCGTGCACGTATTACAGCAAATGCTACCCAGCCTGCCCGCAGATATTACACTGGTGCGCCCAAGTAGCCTTTTGAATGAACCGCAGGTAGACACTTCGCGACCTGACTCCTCTTCTCCCGGTATGCCTGCGCCACAGCAGCAAACACCGCGCAATCCCTTTAGCGGCGTGAAGCTATGTAAAACGAAGCAGCTGCCTGCACCTGTTCACGCCACCCGTTTCTTTAGCGTAGTAAGCGAAAGCATTAGCGAGAGCGCGGTAGTACAGTACTTCCAGCACCAGTGGCAGGGCTGGCGCCGGGAGTAATTAGTAGATTTTCAGGGCCTTACGGGCAAGGCGGCGTTGTGAAATGGTCTTGTCCCGCCATTTGTACAAGCGAATAGACCACAGCAACACCTGATAGGCCAACTTGGCACTGCGTACATTGCTCACCATTCGCTTAAACATACCTGAAGTAAAAATCTCAGCGATCATCCGTTGGCGGATAATTAAATCGCGCTCTTTGCGCACCGAGTGGCAGACGCGCAGCGCTTCATAAGTTATCTGCTGATGAAATTCCGGGTAGATAGTAATCTTATCGGCATATTTCTGGTTCAGATTTTCCAGTAACCGGGTGATCTTGATATAGTGACGTTGATAGTTGAGATGTTGCAACCCGCCCCGCTTCAGGCGACTAACTGAAGTGTCATGCAGGAAATATTTATAGAGTGATTGTTCGGTATAACGCGCACGTTTAGCGTTATACATAAACTCCGTCGACCAGATGATATCCTGATGGTGCAGCCCCGGCACAAAAGTAATGTTGTTGCGGGTAATGACATCGCGACGATAAACCCCCATCCAGACAACATGTGTCCAGCGGCGAGAAGCCAAAGCCATACGCAGCCAATCCGGGCCAGAGAGCCCCCCTGTTGAACGTATACGATCCAGTGGAATGGATTGCCATGTATGCCCGGACTGACGCTCACACCAGTCTGAATTGCATTGCGCGACATCCAGATCGTCCTCCAGCGCCATTTTCATCAATGTTTCATACATTTCGGGATAAACAATGTCATCAGCATCAACAAAAGCGACATACTCACCCGTAGCCTGTTCAAGCCCACGGTTTCTGGCGACAGAAGCCCCGGCGTTAGGCTGGTGGATAAGCTGAATATGAGGATATTTTTGGACGTAACTCTCTGCTATTTCGGCAGAATGATCGGTCGAGCCATCATTTACAATGATGATTTCAAGCGCAGTCCAAGTTTGCGTTACTAATGATTCCATGCAAGCAATAAATTCATTACCCGCATTGTAAAGCGGGATAATAACACTGAGAGTAGCTGAGCTATTCATCATAAAAAAATACCTGATTATCGAAACAGCAAAACTTTATTTTTAGTTTGGTTAGCTTAATAAAAGGTTAAGACTAACCTTAATCCATGCATACTTTATGACATGCGTTTCCACGTTTCGTTGCAAGCCACACGATATAAATCAATACAAATACAGAATAATTATCTTACCGCTACAGGTAATGAGACTATTGCGCGAATACGAAACATTTTTGACACTGACAAGAATTTACAGTGAAGGGTAGATTTTTGAGAGTTTTCGTAAAATAAAAAGGGCTGTATTACCAGCCCTTTATCTGCTAATCCCAGCTCAGTATTACTTTGCCGGATTGCCCCGAGCGCATTGCATCGAAGCCTTTCTGGAAATCATCAACGCCGAAACGATGGGTAATAATAGGTGAAAGATCCAAACCAGATTGAATCAGAGCGGCCATTTTATACCAGGTTTCGAACATCTCACGGCCATAAATACCTTTGATAAATAGGCCCTTGAAAATCACCTTATTCCAGTCGATGGACATATCTGACGGAGGAATCCCCAACATGGCGATACGACCGCCGTGGTTCATGGTATCAAGCATGGTACGAAAAGCTGGCGGAGCGCCGGACATCTCCAGACCCACATCAAACCCTTCCGTCATGCCCAACTCCGCCATTACATCTTGCAGGTTTTCTTTGGCAACATTGACGGCACGCGTGACGCCCATTTTACGCGCCAACTCCAGGCGATACTCATTAACATCGGTGATCACCACATGACGCGCGCCAACATGTTTTGCCACCGCTGCAGCCATAATTCCGATTGGACCCGCGCCAGAAACCAGCACATCTTCGCCCACTAAATCGAAAGAGAGTGCGGTGTGAACCGCATTACCAAAGGGATCAAAAATCGACGCCAGGTCATCAGAGATATTGTCAGGAATTTTGAAAGCGTTGAAGGCAGGAATTACTAAATACTCTGCAAAACAGCCGGGACGGTTGACACCCACACCAATAGTATTTCGACACAGATGGGTGCGTCCGGCGCGGCAGTTACGGCAGTAGCCACAGGTAATATGACCTTCGCCGGAAACGCGATCGCCAATTTTAAAGCCTTTCACTTCCTGGCCGATACCGACAACTTCGCCGACATACTCATGCCCGACGACCATTGGCACAGGGATGGTTTTCTGTGACCACTCATCCCAGTTATAGATATGCACATCGGTACCACAAATCGCCGTCTTGCGGATTTTAATCAGTAGATCGTTATGACCAACGTCCGGTTCCGGCACATCAGTCATCCAGATACCCTCTTCCGCTTTCAGTTTGGATAACGCTTTCATCTCGCTCCTCAGGCAATTACGCCCAGTTGTTTCCCAATGCGGATAAAGGCTTCAACCGCACGCTCAATCTGTTCAGGGCTATGCGCCGCAGACATCTGCGTGCGGATACGCGCCTGACCTTTCGGCACCACTGGATAGAAGAAGCCAGTGACGTAGATCCCCTCTTTTTGCAGTTCACGGGCAAAATTTTGTGCCACGTTGGCATCCCCTAGCATCACCGGAATGATGGCATGATCAGCACCAGCCAGCGTAAAGCCTGCTGCCGTCATTTTTTCGCGGAATAGTCGGGTATTTGCCCACAAACGATCGCGAAGCTCCGCATCGGACTCCAGCATCTCCAACACCTTAATGGAGGCCGCAACAATGGCGGGCGCCAGCGAATTAGAGAACAAGTAGGGACGAGAACGCTGGCGCAACCACTCCACCACCTCTTTACGCGCCGCAGTATAGCCGCCAGACGCGCCGCCAAGGGCCTTACCTAAGGTACCGGTAATGATGTCTACTCGCCCCATCACTTCACAATATTCATGCGTACCGCGGCCATTGGCCCCGACAAAACCAACGGCGTGGGAATCATCTACCATCACCAGCGCATCATATTTGTCTGCAAGATCGCAAACGCCCTGCAGGTTAGCGATAACGCCATCCATCGAAAATACGCCATCGGTGGCGATCAACACATGGCGCGCACCCGCTGCACGGGCCTCTTTCAGGCGAGCTTCCAACTCCTGCATGTCGTTATTGGCATAGCGGTAGCGTTTAGCTTTACATAGACGCACGCCATCAATAATCGAGGCGTGATTAAGGGCATCGGAAATAATGGCGTCTTCGGCATCGAGCAAGGTTTCAAACAACCCACCGTTAGCATCGAAACATGAGGAGTAAAGAATGGAGTCTTCCATACCGAGGAAGTCGGCGAGCTTCTGCTCAAGCGCCTTGTGGGTATCCTGGGTACCACAAATGAAGCGTACCGACGCCATACCAAAACCGTGGCTATCCATACCGGCTTTTGCCGCCGCGATTAAATCAGGATGATTAGCCAGGCCGAGATAGTTATTAGCACAGAAATTAATAACATGGCTGCCATTCGCTACCGTGATATCGGCCTGTTGAGCCGATGTAATAATGCGTTCTTCCTTGAATAACCCTTCCGCTCTCGCGGTTTCCAGGTTGTTCGTTAGCTGCTGATAAAAATCCTTACGCATCGCAATTCTCCAGAAATGGCAAATATCGGAACATATTACCCAAAGCTATACATCGATACGAGATGACGCGTCATCCTTTATCTTTTTTGTAGAATAAATCACGCATAGCCATGCTGTTAGCTGGGGGAATGGCTGAAGGGGCGGCGATGTGATGGTATGATAAGACTATTAGTGTGTGAGATAGTCTCAACGCTCCATTTTTCAAAGGTACAGTTATGATCATCGTGACCGGCGGCGCGGGTTTTATCGGAAGCAACATCGTTAAGGCCCTCAATGATAAAGGCATCACTGATATTCTGGTGGTAGATAACCTGAAAGACGGCACCAAATTCGTCAATCTGGTAGACCTGCACATTGCCGACTATATGGATAAAGAAGATTTCCTGATTCAGATTATGTCAGGAGAAGAGTTCGGCGATATTGAAGCGGTGTTCCACGAAGGTGCCTGCTCTTCCACGACAGAGTGGGATGGCAAGTATATGATGGATAATAACTATCAATACTCGAAAGAGCTGCTTCACTACTGTCTGGAGCGCGAAATTCCGTTCCTGTACGCCTCTTCCGCCGCGACCTATGGCGGTCGTACTTCTGACTTTATCGAGTCGCGTGAATATGAAAAACCGCTAAACGTGTACGGCTACTCAAAACTACTGTTCGATGAGTATGTCCGCGCAATCCTGCCAGAAGCTAATTCGCAGATTGTTGGTTTCCGCTATTTCAACGTCTATGGCCCGCGCGAAGGACATAAAGGCAGTATGGCGAGCGTAGCCTTCCATCTCAATACGCAGTTGAATAATGGTGAAAGCCCGAAATTATTCGAGGGCAGCGAAAACTTCAAACGTGATTTTGTCTACGTAGGTGATGTGGCTGCGGTGAATTTATGGTTTCTGGAAAGTGGTGTTTCAGGCATCTTCAATCTCGGCACCGGACGAGCAGAATCTTTCCAGGCAGTTGCAGATGCAACACTGGCTTTCCATAAAAAAGGCAGCATTGAGTACATTCCCTTCCCGGATAAACTTAAAGGTCGCTACCAGGCCTTTACCCAGGCGGATCTGACAAAACTGCGTGCTGCCGGCTATGACAAGCCGTTTAAAACCGTCGCCGAAGGCGTAACCGAATATATGGCCTGGCTGAACCGCGACGCATAAGTATGAAAATTCTTGTGATCGGCCCATCCTGGGTAGGCGATATGATGATGTCGCAGAGCCTTTATCGCACTCTCAAAGCACGTTTTCCCCAGGCGATAATCGATGTGATGGCACCCGCGTGGTGCCGTCCGCTTTTATCACGGATGCCAGAAGTCAGCGAAGCGATTCCGATGCCGTTGGGCCACGGCGCACTGGAGATTGGTGCGCGTCGAAAACTTGGTCACAGCCTGCGCGAACGGCGCTATGACCGCGCCTATGTCCTGCCCAACTCTTTTAAATCGGCGTTAGTACCCTTTTTTGCAGGTATCCCACATCGCACCGGCTGGCGCGGCGAAATGCGCTACGGCTTGCTCAATGATGCACGCGTGCTGAATAAGCAGGCCTGGCCGCTGATGGTGGAGCGCTATGTTGCGCTTGCTTACGATAAGGGTGTGATGAACTCGGCGAAAGATTTGCCGCAGCCACTACTATGGCCGCAGTTGCAGGTCAACGAGGGCGAAAAAACACAGGCTTGCGCCGCATTCGGTATTTCTGATGAGCGACCAATGATAGGCTTCTGCCCCGGCGCGGAATTTGGTCCGGCGAAACGCTGGCCGCATTATCATTATGCCGAGCTGGCGAAGCAGCTTGTCGACGAAGGTTATCAGGTGGTGCTATTCGGTTCGGCAAAGGATCATGAAGCGGGCAATCAAATCCTTGCTTCCCTGAATCCGGAGCAGCAGGCATGGTGCCGTAATCTGGCAGGCGAAACGCAACTTGAGCAAGCTGTTGTGCTAATAGCCGCCTGTAGCGCCGTTGTTACTAATGATTCTGGCCTGATGCATGTCGCTGCCGCACTCAACCGCCCACTAGTCGCGTTATATGGCCCAAGTAGTCCTGACTTCACTCCCCCCCTGTCCCATAAAGCGCGCGTTATTCGCCTGATTTCGGGCTATCACAAAGTGCGTAAGGGTGAAGCGGCTGAAGGTTATCATCAAAGCTTGATTGATATTACGCCTCAGCGCGTGCTGGAAGAACTAAACGGTCTGTTGCTGGCTGCGCAAGGATAATTAATGCGAGTATTGATTGTTAAAACCTCTTCGATGGGGGATGTGCTGCATACGCTGCCTGCGCTTACCGATGCCATGGAGGCAATTCCAGGTATCCGCTTCGACTGGGTAGTGGAAGAAGGGTTTGCACAGATCCCATCCTGGCATAGCGCAGTCGAAAGGGTAATTCCTGTCGCTATTCGCCGCTGGCGCAAAGCTTGGTTTTCTGCGCCAATTAAAGCGGAACGCAAAGCTTTTCGCGATACAGTTCAGGCGCAGAATTATGATGCAATCATTGATGCGCAAGGGCTGGTAAAAAGCGCTGCGCTGGTGACGCGACTGGCGCATGGCGTAAAGCATGGTATGGACTGGAAGACCGCGCGCGAGCCCCTGGCAAGCCTGTTTTATAATCGCCGCCATTTCATTGCAAAGCAGCAGCATGCGGTTGAGCGCACCCGTGAGCTATTTGCCAAAAGTCTGGGCTACAACAAACCACAAACCCAGGGGGATTACGCCATTGCCCGGAATTTCGCGATTGAGAATACCGCAAACTCTCCTTACGTTGTTTTTTTGCATGCAACAACCCGTGATGATAAACACTGGCCTGAGAGTCATTGGCGCGAATTGATAGAGTTGCTCAAAGATTCGGGGGTTCGCATAAAATTGCCGTGGGGAGCACCGCATGAAGAAGCCCGTGCAAAAAGGCTAGCAGAAGGATTTGATTTTGTGGAAGTACTACCACGCATGAGTCTGCAGGAGGTTGCAGGAGTTCTGGCCGGTGCACGTTTTGTCGTATCAGTGGACACAGGTTTAAGTCATCTGACAGCAGCACTGGATCGCCCTAATATTACGCTTTACGGACCAACGGACCCGGGGCTAATTGGTGGGTATGGGAGGAATCAACATATATGCCGCTCAACTAACTTCTCACTAACAAATTTGAGCGCAGCGACGGTAATGAGTGAGATTTTGACTTTAAATTAAAGGATTTTGTTGATGCCAATCTCAATGATCTGCAATAACTGGAAAAATACACACACAAAGGTGGCCTTCCACCTCGAAATTATCACCTTTATCTTCAGTACAATTACATTACTGATCGCAATGGTTGATAACAACCTAAGCATGAAATTATTCAATATAAGCAGCATTCTGGCTTTATTGACACTAATAATCAGAGGTAAACCAGCTAATACTGACTGGAAAACAATGATAATTCCTGCCTCTATACTTTTTATAGGTGTCGTAGATATTATCTGGTATGAGTTGTTTAAAGTTGAGAACTCATTTTTCAGAGGGACTTATCACAGCTATATCAACACGGCAAAAATATTCATCTTTGGTGCATTCATGGTCTATTTGGCTGCCACATCAAGGATTAAATTTGAAAAGGATATAATCCTTTATTGCTTTTATAGTATTTCCTTCCTGATATTTGGCCTCGCACTATTCCAGAAATATTCTGCAGGAATGGACCGTGTCGATTTCGGAATAGGCACATCAACAGGTGCCGCTTATTCAATCATGCTACTTGGGCTCATCAGTGCCGTTTCAATTCTCTATACGCAAAAAAACCATCCTCTCCTTTTCATAGTAAATGCGGTACTCATTCTTGCCGCACTTATCATGACGCAGACACGTTCAACAGTTCTGATTTTCCCGATAATTTGTTGCATTGCTATTGCAACTCATTATAACAAAAAACCCAAAAAGCTATTTCTATCAGTATGTGCTTTTCTTGTGCTACTCATCATGCTTGGGCTCATCTTCAGCAAACCTATTGCCCACCGCTATGAAGCAGCAGTAAAAGATATAGACTTATATCAGCAGGATAATAGCCATTCATCTCTTGGTGCTCGCCTTGCTATGTATGAGGTGGGAATTACTATTTTCCAGAATGAACCACTAAAATGGAGATCGGCCGAGGAGAGAGCTAAAAAAACGGAAGCAATGATAACGCATAATAAATCTTTAAGCTCAACACTACCATTTCTCAATATTCACTTACATAATGAACTCATCGAAAGCGCTTCTTTAAAAGGGTTGGTCGGGGCTATATCCACTTTATCTTTTTACGTCGCATTACTTTTCTCAGTCTACTATTATCGTTCACTTGGCTTATTTATTTTTGCATTGGCAATAATAGGTCTGGGTTTAAGCGACGTAATAATTTGGTCAAGAAGCATTCCAATCATTATAATATGTGGAATTATGGTAATGCTTTTGTTTAACTCAAAGCGAGAAAGATAGTTATCTTCGCGTAAAAAAGTGAGTCTATGACTCACTTTTTTGTTGAGTAAAAAATTTTTCCAAACTACTTAATAAAGTTAGTTGATCTATATCACTAACGCTAAATGTTTGAGAAATAATTTGTAGTGCATGATCATTATTAGGTGCCCAGATGAGCGGGGAAGGATAGCTGGCTCTGCGTGCGGCCGGATAAATAGCGAGTATTGGTCGATTATAGGCCGAAGCGATATGTACCAATGCTGTATCAACCGATATCATAAAGCTGCAATATTTCGCCAGGGCAATAGCATAAATGAAGTCTTTGTATGGTAATGTTTCAACATTCTTTATATTAATCGAATGCAAATCGTCAGGGTGGCCAGTATAAACTACCCTCAGATCAGGACGATTATCTCTAAGCCAGCCATGAATGAACTCAATTTGCTGAGATGTTAACCGACAAATTTTTTTAGCACCCAGAGGGTTAACAATTACTATATGTGTATTACCAATAAAGGTTCTAATTGACGCCTCTACCTCTGGCGGGAGGTATAAATCATAACGTTCATCATAAACAACATTTGAGCCAAAGAGATGTTGCATTATGACTTTCACCCGCATAGACATATGTTCATGCAAGTTTTCATCATGTGCATCATAACTTGTATAGTAACGTTTATACCACTTATCGAAACCAAGAATATAATTAGCGTTCAAGCCCGCCAACAATAAAGAGTGGGTAAAACATGGGAAAGTCTCGAAAGGATCTAAAACAATATCAAAATGATATTTTCTTAATTCTCTTCGCAATCTAAGTGTATCAGAAACATTACTTGAATTTTTAACAAAAAAATGAGTTATATTTGGATGCCCTTTCAGAAAGGCATAGCCATTATTACCCGTTAGAATATAAAGTTTAATGCCTTTCTGAGCCAGGGCTCTATATAATGCACTCAGGACAATCAAATCACCTATCTTGTTATTATCATGAATTAACAAACAAGTTCGTATAATCTTATTTTCAAGAGAGACTCTATGTTTAGTCTTATAGAAAAAAGACAATAGATTGATCTTGATTAAATTTATCAAACGTTTTTTTTTCTTATGAAAAGTTCCGAGACGCATTATTGATACCGATAGAAAATTAGTATATTAGCAAAATAACTTAATTTACTTACACGCTTATGACCCGAACACTACCTCTTTAGTTGCATTTAAATTGTTACGAGTAGCTGCTTGTTCAAAGTTTTCAGCTTTAATGAACGGAATAAAATTATAACTGATAGCAGTATCATCGGACAAATTATAAATGTTCATCTCAGGTACTGATTCGCGCATAAACCTAAAAAATGGAATTATTTTTGGCAAATCTTTGCTGAGTTCGGATGGCAGTGGCGTGCTGTTTTCAGTATAGAATCGCTGGCAGTTCCCCGTAAGGTCTAACCCCGAACACACTATAGTTGCATAACGTAGTGAATACGCGATTTGGATTGCTGTATAAGCAACAGTATGACAAGAACAATATCCCAGTGCGATATCTTTGCTAAAACCAACTAATCTTTCTTTTTTAGACCATGGTACATTAATAAGCAACTTTTTATGCACAGCAGACAATATCAAAAATTTAAGCTTCTTAGCGATACCGCCCTTTTCACGTTTGTAAAATGCACGAAGAATCAGACAATGCTCACGTAGATATTTTTTATCCTGTGCGGAAGCTGCTTCATACACATCCGTATTGATTACTGTAAATCGGCTATGACGGCTGAAATTATAAAAATCATCACGTCGTTGATGCAAAAAACGAGCATCAGTAAGGACATAAATAAAAGGCCGGATATTATTGTCTAACAGATACGCCGCTGAGCCATTAACAGCAATAACATCCCTGCTGCGTAACACAGAGAGCGGGGTCTTTTTGGAGGTGGGACCCGAAAGAAAAATAACCACGTCATCTGAAGTTTTTTGCTCGATGAGATGATGAACATCAGAATGAGTAATATATTTTATGTTATTCATAATAACCTGCAGGTATAAGCTAATATTGCCTCATGCGAATAGCAAGTACGTTAGCGATATTAAGTTCAAAAAAAATTAGGAAAGGGTTTTAACAATAATCATCAAAAGATTATCAAAAGTTAGCGGATTTCTTTGCCTTTCAATTTACGAATGAAATTTCTTATTTTCTTCTTGTACATCAAACGATAATAGCCTAAATCTTTCTTATTATTGATAATACCATAATGTCGTTCTAAATCGACTCGGTCCTTTGCCATTCGCACAGAAGATGCAGACTTACCTGATAGATCAATAATCCGAATTTCATTACCTTGAAGAATAAAATTCCCTTTATGCGGATCGCCAGAGACCATACCATGTTGATGTAGTTTTGAAATAGACTCACCGATCTTCTCTTTGAGATCATCATTTATTATTTCAATATCAGAGAGCTCTACGCCATCAATGTATTCAATCAACATGATATAAGTATGCACAAAGCGTAGCGTTTTCTTTTCAGCAAGTAGATAAAAATCATTTATAGACTTCAATCCCTCTTGCCTGATTCTTTCCGTCTGGAAAAATAACTTCTCGTAATAATCGCCCTTTAGCATCGACTTCAGAAAACGTTCAACTATTTTCACTTTTGGCGAGAATACTTTTAATATTACCTTGCCATATTGAGTATCGATTAATACAACTTTGGTATCTTCGATATTGCGGAAAACCTTTAGGGTTTGATGATTATATGACAGAAAATCCTTGAGAATGCTAAGATATTTTTCACTATCTGATTTTGTAAAAACCACATAGTCATCAACTATACGTTTAGAACTCATAAATATACCATTATTTTTATTCTGTTTTATCGCAAAGAGTATTTCCGCAGAAGATATTGAAAACCGGCAATAAGGCCAGAAAAAAACTTGTGCTGAACCAGCAAATGCTTATATCTTTTCTTAAATTCAATAATTGTTCTCGCTTCACGTGGGGGCTGATTTTTCCAGGGTGAAGCTGCAAGGGCATTTCTATAATAAATAACGGAGGGATAATTAGCCCACTGATGCCAGGGCTTAGTTGCCCCTGTATAATGTATAAGAACAGTATCATCAAAAATGATACTGTTATATTTCTGATGTGTTTTATCTTTCAGCTCACTCTTTATGGTATAAATTGTATTAAATTTTCGTGGCATAAAGAAAACATTATCTTTCAATAAAATATTAAGGACATCCTGGTCCGGATATTTGTATGCGATATCGCTAGTATGTTCTTGCTGGAGAATAGCCAGAGTGCGTTTCGTTAGATCATTTTTAGCCCACTCTGCAAGATTTGCCAGCATAACTCCTGAGTTGAAATAATGCCCCTTAAGATCAGGGTCTCTTAATCTTTCAGCCGCTTTGTGTTGCATCGAATCAACATCTTTGACGATAGCGGCTGTAACACCAGACAAATCGTAAGCAGCCAACTCGTTCAAGCTACCTTTACAAAAAACATCAGCATCGAGGTAAAGCAGCTTCTCTAAATGGTCACTAAAATACTCAAACGCAAATAATCTAAAATACATTGCCCGTGACCAAATTTTGGTGCTGGGCAGCTTATCGAGGCATTCGGAATTAATTAAGTACAGGTTAATTTTTATCTTATATTGTTTTGCCAATAAATGGATTTTTTCAAGAAATAATTCTTCGTATTCATCCGCAATTATATGGTAGTCGATTGCAATATCATTATTTATTACAACTGACGTGATCGAAACGCCAATCCAGTTCAAATAATTCCGGTCAACACCATAAGCTATATTTAATAAACTTTCCTTGTTATTATCTCGACAATCATAAGTTTTAAAACTAGAAATTTCAATTTTGGGTAATGAGTCCACTGCATCACCTATGTTTATAATTTAGTTTGTAATTTTTTCAGGAAATACATGAGATAACTTTGTATACCGCTGACAAATTTTTTCTGATGTAATAGATGTTTTGCACAATACCTATATTGGTTTGCATTACTGGGTGTTAACAGTTTGTCATTTTCCCATGGAGAATTGTTTTTAGCATTAATAAAGCTTCGTGATACGTCATAATCACCCCACTTATGCCAGGGTTTCGTTGGACCAATATAATGGATGAATACTGTATTCTCATTAACTGGATTGAACTTATTTCTTTTAAGTTCGTAATTAATACTATATTGTGTGTTAAATTTTTTATCTAAAAAACAAGCCTTACCTACTAATAAAACATTCAGTACATCCTGATCAAGATGGGTGATTTTGCTGACCATCACTGGATCACGTAACATCTCTATTGCTTTTTTGGAAATTTCTTCTTTTGTCCAAACCGGAATATTGATTAGCAAAAAACCAGCATTAAAATAGCCATTTACTAATCCGGGTGTTTCAAGGCTCACTGAGCGTTTCTTCCACCACTCAATATCTCCTTCGCCAACTACTGCAGCTATTTGTTGTTCTGTAAATTTAAAATCAACTAGCTCTTGTATGTTACCATTACAGGCAATATCAGCATCCAGATAAAGAACTTTATCTGCTTTATCAGCGAAGTAATCTGCAATAATAAAGCGAAAATAAGTCGCGTACGTCCAATTTTTTGTGCTGGGTAATGATTTTAAAGCATCACAGTTAATTAAATATATAATTATCCGGGATTGATATTGCTCCGCTAACGCCGCGAATTTTTTGCTATCATTCTCGGTAATATAGTCAGTAAAAACATGAAAGGCTAACTGTGACTCTTTATTGTGTAATAAAATTGAAGCAATAGAAATGCCACATCCATATAGAAAATTTTTATCAATACCATATGAAATGTTGAACACAGTTTTAGCGTCATCAAAAAGAAAGTTGTAATCTTGCAAAGATAAAATAACTTCTTTTTCATTAAAATAGATTTGGCTCATGAATTGCTCTGTTTCATCATTGAGAGAATAGTTGCTCGCATGTTTTTATCGTAGATGTCTATATAAAATTGGCTAATTGATTGCTTAATTTTTTGCGGATCGAAAAAATTTCGCTGGTCTACAAATCTCTGCATTGCACGAATAAACTCAATTAGATCCCCTGGAGGATAGAGATAGCCATTGACACCTTGTTGAATAATATCTTCTGGACCTGCAATGCAATTGCTGCTAATGCAAGGAATACCCAGCGCCATAGCTTCCAGTAGCACCATACCAAACCCTTCAAATGAAGACGTTAGTAATAAAGCGGATACTCTTTGAATATCGTGCCTAACGATATCCCAGGGATTTCCCTGCCATCCATACCAGGTAATACGGCTATCAATTCCTAACTGTCTGCCATATGACTTACATTTTTCGAAATCTGAGCCATCCCCTATAGCATGTAAATGCCAGTCTCCTTTTATTCGTGAAAGACCATCCAGCAAATCCTTTACTCTTTTTTGTCCTTCAAACTTCATACGCCCGACATATAAAAATGTCGCCTTTTCATCGCTACGCGGTGAAGGTATGGTATCTTCCTGAGGAAGAACTGGATTGTATATAACGCCGATGTTTTTGCCAGGTACCCCTCTTGCTAACATCTGTTGTTTTATACCATTACTGATAGCAAGATGATAATCAGCATAAACTATACAGTCAGCGTGTTTTTTATGATCTAATGAGAAATGAGGCCATGAAAATATCGGGAACTCTAATCCACTTTTTATCCGAGATTTATTGGCGAGGAGACATGAAATAACATCAATGCAAATAACAATATCAGGTGTATTTTCGCTCAGCCATTTTGAGAAAGCGCGTATATGCTTCAGGCGTCGTAAAAATGACAGTTTTGTATTTGAAAATGAATAAGCAACAGGTATATCGTTAAGCCACTCTTTATCCATTTTATCGTTACGACAGAAAAAAAACATACTGCAGACTGCAAAACCTTCTGCACTCTGTAATGAATTTATTACCGTCCTAATTACGGTCTCCATCCCACCAAAACCTGATACCGCCTCGCCAACAAATGCAATTTTCATTGTATTATCACTTTCGCTCTTCAGAGTGATTTACGTGCTGTTCTTTCGCGGATTTTTTCCGCCTTCGATTGTGCGCTGGCTAATAAACCGGACTCCCCGGCCACGATATCCCGTAGCGATTTGGCAAAATAGATCTTCAGAAAACGCCAGATATCACGCTGCGTCAGACCAATTTCCAGGGACGAAAAATATAACCCTATCAGATCCTTATCGCGCCAGCGCCGAGGCACATGAGAACGGATTTGCGCTCGATGCAGGTCAATAACCGAAATCTTCAGTTGCGCCTCATTACCCTCGAAGGGTAAGTGCAATAAAAAATGGCAGATATAGCAGTCGCGGTGATTGATGCCAGCCAAGTGCATCTTTCTCACCATCGTTGCGACTCGCCTGATAATCATGCGCTTAATATGTGGTGCAGGCGGGTTGGCTGGCCAGTTCGCGCAATAATCTTCCAGGCTGATTGTCGGTGTCAGATCCTCCGTGATAATAAAGGAGGTTTTATTGATGGGATTTGCGCCTTTTTCACCAAATCCTACGCCATGCATGGTATCAACGCCCGCTTCATGCAGGCGATGTATTGCTTTCCATTCTCTGTCTGCACCCAATACAGGTAAACGTAATGAAAGTAAGTTTTTCACCACCTCACTGAATGCCGTTCCCTGGTGCCACTTCAGAAAATAGCTTTTCCCGGCAAGCTCAAAGCGCAGAGTACGGCGCGTTTCAAGCTCTCTGAAGACCTCACCTCGCAACTGTTTTACCTCTTCAAACGCATTCTTTCCGCGCCAAAGCGTCGCCAGCGGCTCTTTCAGTTCAACCATGCAAATCACCAATTATGATATCCGCCGCCTTTTCTGGCAGGCTATAAAGATCCTGTGTATCCGCATAACGCCGCGCATTTTCAGCCCACTCTTCAAGCAGATGTGGATTACTGAGCGCGTTGCATAAGGCTTTGTTTAAAGCCTCCTGTTGCCAGGGCTCTTTAATAACGTCGCCGCACTTCGCATCAACGATATAAGGAGCATAGCCACAAACCGAACTCACAATTACGGGTAATCCGGCAGTAATAGCCTCTAACAGAACAATGCCGGCAGCTTCCTGATAAGCAGGATGCAACAAAATATCCGCAGCAGCCATCAACTCAGCCACATCGTCACGACCGGCGAAAAACTGTACATTTTTACCAACACCGCGTTTTTCAGCTAACGCCAGATAACGACCCGGTTTATCCTGACCGACAATCAGTAATTTCGTCTGACGTCGTATCGCTTCAGGTAATGCGGCAAGTGCTTCGATACTGCGATCCACACCTTTACGTCTGAAGTCCGAACCGACCTGTAATAATAAAAACTCCTGCTTCGCGATATTATTTTTCTGGCGAAAGACCGCACGCGCATCAGGCGGTTGCTGGCTATATTTACGGTCAGGATAAATACCAGGCGGCAAAATATGGAAACGTTCAGCTTCAGTCTGGTAGTGCTTTTCAAAATCAGCGATCTGCCGCTCGGTCAGCATCAGCAATTGGGTCGGTTTACCTCGAGCAAAAGTTGCGCGCTCAAATTCAGCATAATGCCGATAACGGGAGGTTAATCGATAGAAAAAACCCTTCTCGCGGGCAACTTTTTCGGCGTAGCACACATCGGCGGCATAATAGACATCCAGACCCGGCATTTTATTAAAGCCAACGACGCGATCTACCGGGTGAATGCGTAAATGATGCTGAACCCAGGCGTAATACTCGGCCCCACGCCCATGATTGGTGCGTGATTTAACAGGGACGATGATGATTTCCAGATTTTCCGGGGCTTCACCTTGCCAGGATTGCGTGTAAACACGTACATCATGCCCACGCGCAGCAACAGTCTGTGCAATACGCAAAAAGTCTCGTTGTAAGCCACCAAACGGGAAATATTTATAAAGGCAAAACGCAATTATCACTATAAGCCTCCCACCGGGAGCATTTTCTTCGTCGCTTCAATGACATCCTCAGCGGGAATAACGGAGAGATATTTTTTATTGCGATCCAACTGCGAGCGCGGTGGCATCGTTTGATAATTTCCGGCCCAGAATTGAATAATGTCATCTGTCCATGGACGCCAGAAAATATGATCAGTAGCGCCAAAAAGACAAATTACCGGCGTATGTACCGCCGCCGCAATATGTCCCGGCGCAGAATCAACACCGATAAATAATACCGCATGATCAATCAACGCAGCCAATTCCGGAAACCGCGTCTTTCCCGCCAGCTCAGTGATAGGTTTGGAAGCGCAGAGACTGGCAATCTCATTAACATATGCCAGATCCTCAGCCCCCGGACCGGAGGTCAGCACAACCTGGTATCCACGTTCCTGCAAGGAATCAATAACCAGCGCAAATTTATCACTGTCCCAACATTTAAAAAGCTGGCGCGCTGTCGGCTGGATAACAACATATTTCTCACCACAACCAAGCCTGTTGAGCTCATTTTTCATGCGTTCCCAGTGTTCAGGTGCATAGCGCATGGTCGTTTTACGACAAATATCCGCTAGTCCGAGCGGTGAAAGAACCGATAAATTACGCTCGACGCAATGCTCTCCCTGAAAAGGGACTAACTGCGTAAAACTGTTTTTCCAGAATGCAGACTGGCGATGCGCAAAGTCCTGTGAGATTTTCACCTCTGCATTCAGCAACCTCACCAGCAGCGCGACAAGCCACTGGTCCGTAAGATTTACAACTAAATCGTACTGGTTTGCCCGGAGCGCTTTCATAAGGGAGAGGAAATTTTGAATTTTCTCTTTTAATCCAGTGCCCTTATTACTTATGCCGTAGAGCGCATTGATATCTGGATTTTCCGATAAAATGGGTATCGTATCCTGATAAAGAAGCACATCGACTTTTGCCTCAGGATAATTACGTTTTAGCGTGCTGATAACGGGTGTTGTCAGCAGCATATCGCCATGAAAACGCATTTTTATAATCAGAATTCGTTTAAACGATTGTTCCACAAGCGGCTCTTTTGTATATATATTACCCGGAAGAAACGGAAAAACAGCACGCTACCGCCGCAGGCTCAACAGCTACCTGGATACTGACGTCGTGCTCAATTTGCGGCTTAGTGTACCACTTATTAAAGCGCAATCCGACATGAATGTTTTTTGAGCTAAAACATTATTAATACCTTTAAAAACAAAAAGTAATAACCAGCACAATACTCGCTTCGCTATACTTGACGTTTCGCCGACCAGGCAGGTCAGGTTATTAATTGCCCCTGTAATCAAATACAAGCTGGAGAACATGTGTTAACAGCTCATTTGTCGGTAATTGGGCTTAAACCGGGAAAAATGATGGCATTAGCAAGGCTAAATACATAAAATCCCCAGCACATTCCTAAGCCAGCAAAGTAATATGCTTCAATTGCTCTACACCACACTGCTGTACCTTATTCAGCCGCTGATTTGGTTGCGTCTGTGGGTGCGTGGTGCTAAAGCTCCGGCCTATCGCAAGCGCTGGGGTGAACGCTACGGATTTTATCATAAGCCCCTGAAGGCGGGCGGCATTATGCTGCACTCCGTTTCAGTTGGCGAAACCCTGGCGGCAATACCGCTAGTACGTGCCCTGCGTCACCGTTACCCCGATTTGCCCATTACTGTTACCACAATGACGCCTACGGGTTCAGAGCGCGTCATGTCCGCTTTTGGTGGCGATGTTCAACACGTTTATCTGCCTTATGATCTTCCCGGCGCGTTAAATCGTTTTCTCGATAAGATCGACCCCAAGCTGGTGCTGATTATGGAAACCGAGCTGTGGCCAAATCTGATCAGAACCCTACATAAGCGCAATATCCCGCTCGTTATTGCGAATGCCCGTCTTTCAGAGCGTTCCGCCGCAGGTTACGCAAAGCTGGGAAAATTTATTCAAACCCTGCTTCGCCGTATTACGCTGATTGCGGCGCAGAACAGTGAAGATGGCGATCGCTTTATTGCCTTAGGGGCTAAACGTAGCCAGCTTACAGTTACCGGCAGCCTGAAGTTTGATATTTCCGTTACGCCGCAACTAGCCTCCAGAGCCGTAGCCCTTCGCCGTCAATGGGCTCCTCATCGTCCGGTCTGGATTGCAACCAGCACACACGAAGGGGAAGAAAGCATCTTGCTGGCGGCACACCAGGCTCTATTAACGCAGTTTCCTGATTTACTGTTGATTCTGGTTCCCCGTCACCCCGAGCGGTTTCCCGATGCTATAACAATGGTGCGCAACGCAGGTTTAAGTTATATCACCCGTTCATCAGGTGAAGTGCCTTCAGCCAGCACGCAGGTTGTCGTAGGCGATACGATGGGCGAACTGATGTTGCTTTACGGCATCGCTGATTTGGCGTTTGTTGGCGGCTCACTGGTTGAACGTGGTGGCCATAATCCACTTGAAGCGGCCGCCCATGCTATTCCTGTATTGATGGGGCCACATACTTTCAACTTTAAAGACATCTGTGCGCGCCTGACACAAGCGGATGGGCTGATTAAAGTGACCGATACGGAGTCGTTGATTAAAGAAATTACTTCTTTACTCACTGACGAAGATTATCGTAGTTTTTATGGTCGCCATGCCGTAGAAGTGCTTTACCAGAATCAGGGGGCGTTACAACTTCTGTTGCAACTGCTGGAGCCCTATTTGCCACCGAAAGCGCAATAAGGTTAGATATGCAAAAGCGTGCGATTTATCCAGGCACTTTTGATCCCATTACCAATGGACATATTGATATTGTCTCTCGCGCCACGGTCATGTTTGATCAGGTGATTCTGGCAATCGCTGCCAGTCCGAGCAAAAAGCCCTTATTTACCCTTGATGAACGCGTCGCGCTGGCGCAAACCGCAACGGCACATTTGCCAAACGTGACGGTTGTGGGCTTCAGTGATTTGATGGCCAATTTTGCACGGGCACAACAGGCCAATATTCTGATTCGCGGTTTACGCGCTGTTGCCGATTTCGAATATGAGATGCAGTTGGCGCATATGAACCGCCACCTGATGCCAGAGCTGGAAAGCGTCTTTTTGATGCCATCGAAGGAGTGGTCGTTTATCTCCTCTTCGCTTGTTAAAGAGGTCGCTCGCCATCAAGGCGATGTTGCTCACTTCTTGCCGCCTCATGTCCTTCAGGCGCTGCTGGCTAAACTCAAATAACCCTACAGCCTGCGGCTGATATGAGCCAATACTATTTCTGACAGCGGCGGCAGTAAAATGTCGAGCGTTGCGCATGTTTGGCTGCAACGATGGGCGTGCCACACGTACGGCAAGGTTCCCCTCCCCGTCCGTAAACCTGCAACTCCTGGGCGAAATAACCCGGTTTACCGTCACTTTGCAGGAAGTCTTTCAGCGTAGTTCCGCCCTGTTCAATCGAGCGTAACAATACCGCCTTGATAACCCGTACGAGCAGCTCACATTCCTGCGCTGAGAGCGATGAAGCCAGGCGATCGGGATGGATCCCTGCGGCAAACAGCGATTCGCTGGCATAGATATTTCCCACGCCCACCACCAGCTTGTTGTCCATCAACCAGGGTTTGATTGCCGTTTTTTTCCTGGCACAGCGTTGCTGGAAATATTCCGCATTAAACGCGTCGCTCAGCGGTTCCGGACCAAGATGCGCCAGCACATTATGTCCTTCCAGCTCTTTCGTCCATAACCAGGCGCCGAAGCGTCGGGGATCGGTGTAGCGCAGTACTTTGCCGTTACTCATCACTAAGTCGACATGGTCATGCTTTTCTGCGGGAAGCTCATGGGGAAGAATTCGCAGACTACCGGACATACCCAGATGAATAATAATCCAGCCGTCAGGGAGCTCCAGCAGCAAATATTTAGCGCGTCGCTGAACACTGAGCACAGGCTTATCGCTCAGACTGTGTATCTCTTCAGAAACTGGCCAACGCAAGCGGCCATTGCGAACCACGGCATGAAGTATGGTTTCACCAACCAGGTGCGGTTCAATTCCTCTACGGCTGGTTTCAACTTCGGGTAACTCTGGCATCTCATCTCCGGCTTGCGGGTGTTCAGAAATGCAAAAACCCCGCCAGTGCGGGGTTTTTGTTCAAGGAAACTAAAATTATTTGATTTTAGCTTCTTTGTAAAGAACGTGCTGACGGACAACTGGATCGAATTTTTTCAGTTCCAGTTTTTCCGGCTTAGTACGCTTGTTCTTCGTAGTGGTATAGAAGTGACCAGTACCAGCAGAAGAAACCAGCTTGATTTTCTCACGAATACCTTTAGCCATGATTTATTTCCTCTAAGTACTTAGTACTTTTCGCCACGGGCACGCAGTTCGGACAGAACTGTATCGATGCCTTTTTTATCGATTACACGCATACCTTTAGCAGATACACGCAGGGTGACAAAACGCTTTTCGCTCTCAACCCAGAAACGGTGAGAGTGCAGGTTCGGCAGGAAACGGCGTTTAGTCGCGTTCAGTGCGTGGGAACGGTTGTTACCGGTCACCGGACGCTTGCCAGTAACTTGGCAGACTCGGGACATGTCTATTCTCCAAAAATCAAATTAGCTCGAGCTTCGTATGGGGTATTGGCGCCTCGTCAGGCTTTACAGCCCAGTCATCGCAGTTCAATGTGAACTCTCGATTGCCAGGCCCAAATGCCAAACCCGAGATTCTCAAAGGTGGCGTAGTATACGCCGAGTCGGCGGTGTGCTCAAGTCCCGAACAGACAAAGATCCCGATGGATCGCGTAAAGTGGTCTAAATCCAACCACGTTCGGCAAAAGAAACGTACTCCCCGCACCCAATCACCAGATGGTCGAGTACCCGAATCCCCATAAACTGACAGCTATTTATCACGCGTTCCGTGATCTGTCTATCAGCTTTACTGGGTTCAGGATTTCCGGAGGGATGATTATGCGCAAGGATCACCGCGGCCGCATTGGCTTTCAGCGCTTCACGAATAATTTCTCGCGGATGCACTTCAACCTGATTGATAGTGCCGGAAAAAAGACGACAATGTTTTAATATTCGATTTTGGTTATCCAACAGAATCACCATAAAGATCTCACGCTCCTCCCCGGCGAGCTGGCTCTGAATAAATTCCCGCGTCATTTCAGGGCTGAGCAACGAGCTCTCTTCCAACAGCCGCGCATTGTAATAGCGCCGTGCCAGCTCACCGATACCTTTCAGTTGAGCATATTTCGCCATGCCGATACCCTGCACATCGTGAAAATCTTCAATATCAGAGCAGAGTAACGAGTACAGGGAACCAAAACGCTGGAGGAGCTCACGGGCAACCGTAAGAACACATTTTCCTTGCGTTCCGGTGCGCAGAAACAGTGCTAATAACTCAATATCGGTAAGGGACTCCACCCCAAATTTCAGCATCTTTTCTCGTGGTTTCAGGGGGGTAAAAACAATATCCATTTTCCTCTCCTTCATCTCTTGCAACCATGCTGCCATAGTCTGCACGTCAGCAACGAGTGCCGATTTCTGGGACTGCGTAGCACTTCGCAAAGGTGAATTCGACCAAAGACACGACAACAAAAGGATTGTGATAAAATGCTCAACTTCTGATGAGATCCAAGCAGGAAAGAATCATGATGAGTCTGGCGGGTAAAAAAATTGTCCTTGGCATAAGCGGTGGTATCGCAGCCTACAAAGCGCCTGAGCTAGTGCGCCGTCTGCGCGACCGTGGTGCTGAAGTGCGCGTAGCAATGACCGAGGCCGCGAAAGCTTTTATTACGCCGCTGAGCCTGCAAGCCGTATCCGGGTATCCAGTATCGGACAGCCTACTAGATCCTGCGGCTGAAGCGGCGATGGGTCATATTGAACTGGGCAAATGGGCAGACCTGGTCATTCTGGCGCCCGCCACTGCAGATCTGATAGCCCGCATTGCCGCAGGTATGGCGAACGATTTGGTTTCTACCATCTGCCTCGCCACGCCTTCGCCTGTTGCCGTGGTTCCGGCGATGAATCAACAGATGTACCGCGCCGCCGCCACCCAGCATAATTTACAGGTGCTCGCCTCACGTGGTCTGTTGTTGTGGGGGCCGGACAGTGGTAGTCAGGCCTGTGGTGATATCGGGCCGGGACGTATGCTGAATCCTCTGACCATTGTCGATATGGCCGCCGCACATTTACAACCCGTTAAGGATCTGCAACATCTCAATATTATGATTACTGCCGGCCCCACCCGCGAACCGTTGGATCCGGTGCGTTACATAACCAATTTGAGTTCCGGGAAAATGGGCTTCGCCATCGCCGCTGCCGCAGCAAGGCGGGGAGCGAATGTTACGCTGATCGCCGGGCCGGTTTCATTGCCTACACCGCCGTTCGTCCAGCGCCAGGATGTCACCACCGCGCTGGAGATGGAAGCTGCCGTCCAACGTAGCGCAGCACAGCAGCATATTTTTATTGGCTGCGCTGCAGTTGCAGATTATCGTGCGGCTACCGTAGCTGAAGAAAAAATTAAAAAGCAAGGCGATGAAATCACAATAAAAATGGTTAAAAACCCTGATATCGTTGCCGGTGTTGCCGCACTTTCCGTTAATCGCCCTTATGTTGTTGGGTTTGCCGCCGAAACAAATAATGTGGAAGAATACGCCCGGCGAAAGCGCGCCCGCAAGAACCTTGATTTGATCTGCGCCAATGACGTTTCGCAAACAGATCAAGGTTTTAACAGTGATAACAACGCATTACACCTCTTCTGGCAGGATGGCGATAAACGTTTACCGCTTGAGCGCAAGGAACTTCTGGGAAATTTATTACTGGACGAGATTGTTACCCGTTATGATGAAAAAAATCGACGTTAAGATTCTGGACCCGCGTGTTGGCAAACAGTTTCCACTGCCAACTTATGCCACCACCGGCTCAGCCGGTCTTGACCTGCGTGCTTGTCTTGACGACGCCGTAGAGTTAGCTCCGGGTGCAACCACACTGCTGCCTACCGGATTAGCTATCCATATCGCCGACCCTTCACTGGCTGCGGTTATCCTGCCACGCTCGGGTTTAGGCCATAAACATGGCGTGGTGTTGGGTAACCTGGTTGGCCTTATTGATTCTGATTATCAGGGACAGTTGATGGTATCCGTGTGGAACCGCGGGCAGGAGAGCTTTACCATCGTGCCGGGCGAACGCATCGCGCAAATGGTATTTGTACCCGTCGTGCAAGCGGAATTTAACCTAGTGGAAGAGTTCGACTCTACCGAACGTGGTGAAGGCGGCTTCGGTCATTCCGGGCGCCAATAAACGGCCCTTATTAACGGATCACTCGGCGATATAACGCGATAAAATCACCGCAAACGTACTGCGTTTGCGGCCGCTGTGTGGCTGCTCGCCAGCGAGTACTTATTTTCAGGGGTATTTTAGAACATGGCAGAAAAACAAACTGCGAAAAGGAACCGTCGCGAAGAGATCCTGCAATCTCTGGCACTCATGCTGGAATCCAGCGATGGCAGCCAGCGCATCACTACGGCGAAACTGGCGGCATCCGTTGGCGTTTCCGAAGCGGCGCTGTATCGCCATTTTCCCAGCAAAACGCGCATGTTTGATAGCCTGATCGAGTTTATTGAAGACAGCCTGATTACCCGTATCAACCTGATCTTAAAAGACGAGAAAGATACGACTTCCCGCCTACGCCTGATCGTATTATTGATTCTCGGTTTTGGTGAACGTAATCCAGGCCTGACACGCATTATGACCGGTCACGCACTTATGTTTGAACAGGATCGTTTGCAAGGGCGTATTAATCAGCTTTTTGAACGCATCGAAGCGCAATTGCGTCAGGTGCTACGCGAAAGAAAGATGCGTGAAGGCGAAAGTTACAGTACTGATGAAACACTGCTCGCCGGCCAACTGTTGGCGTTTTGCGAAGGTATGTTGTCGCGCTTTGTGCGCAGCGAATTCAAATACAGCCCGACCGATGACTTTGAAGCCCGCTGGCCATTATTAGCCGCCCAATTACAATAACTGATCCAGGCAGCCCGTCGTGGCTGCTTTTTTTATTCCCGCCAATCTGTGAAAAAGCCCAACAGAATTCGTTAAGATGCCAGATGCCGTTGCGCCCAACATTTCCTAATCTCCCAGTGGCAGTATCTTTCTACATAAAAGAAATTTCCTCATACATACCCTACAAATAAGGAGAGACTTGATGGCAACATCACGTCGGGAACTGCTTAAACTGGGAGGCATCGCCACCGCCTCATTATTACTCAGTCAAAAAAGTATTGCCGCCTGGACCCCCTCGGCACGTTACCCCGATCCGAGCATTATTGCGCTTGATGACAGTTTTCGCAGTTATATGGTATCCAGCGCAAAGGTTGAACAAATCGCAACGGGTTGTCGCTGGGCGGAAGGACCGGTCTGGTTCGGTGATAGTCGTATGTTGCTGTGGAGCGATATACCTAACAATGCGATCATGCGCTGGGACGAGGTTACCGGAGAATCCCATATTTTTCGCCAGCCAGCGAACAACGCCAATGGTCATGCACGCGATCGACAAGGACGTTTAATTAGCTGCGAGCACGATACGCGCCGTATTACACGTACCGAATATGACGGCACTATTACGGTGCTGGCGGACAGCTTCGATGGCAAGCCGCTCAATTCACCTAATGATATTGCTGTGAAATCAGATGGTTCGGTTTGGTTTACCGATCCGCCTTTTGGAATTACCGGTTTTTATGAAGGGCATAAAGCTACGCCACAGCTCCCACAAAATGTGTATCGCCTGGAGCCTGAAAGCCAAAAAATTAAAGTCGTACTGGGTGAAGTGAAGGGGCCAAATGGTATCTGCTTTTCGCCAGATGAGAAAACGCTTTATGTAGTGGAGAGCCGCGCTACCCCTAATCGTTTAATTCTGGCGTGGGATATTGTGGATAACCAACTAAAGAATAAACGGGTGCATATTGATTGCGGTAACGGTACGGCAGACGGTATTGCTTGTGATATGGATGGAAATCTCTGGTGTGGCTGGGGGATGGGTAGCGAGGAACTGGACGGCGTGCGCGTATTTAACAAGCAGGGTAAAGCGATTGGCATGATTCACTTGCCGGAGCGCTGTGCAAACCTCTGTTTTGGCGGTGAACAACGTAACCGCCTGTTTATGGCGGCCAGTACCTCTGTCTATTCACTCTACGTCAACACGCAGGGGGCAAAACTGGTGTGACACTCACCCGGCAGTAAACCTGCCGGGCTCAAAGTTATACCCCGAACTGCTCGCGGTAAGCACGTACAGAAGCGAGGTGATCGGCCATCTCAGGTTTCTCTTCAAGGTAAGCAATCAAATCCTTAAGAGTAATAATAGAGATCACCTTGCAGCCATAATCGCGTTCCACTTCCTGGATTGCTGAGATATCAGCACGGCCACGTTCCTGGCGATCCAGCGAAATTAATACGCCAGCAAGTTGAGCGCCATTCGCCTGGATAATTTCCATCGACTCGCGAATGGCGGTCCCTGCAGTGATTACATCATCAACCAGCATAACCCTGCCTTGTAATGCGCTGCCAACCAGGTTTCCGCCTTCCCCGTGATCCTTTGTTTCTTTACGATTGAAGCAGTATGGGACATCCCGCTCATGATGTTCTGCCAACGCAACAGCCGTCGTAGTGGCGATCGGGATACCTTTATAGGCTGGGCCAAACAGCAGGTCAAAATCAATGCCAGAATCCACCAGCGCTTCGGCGTAAAAACGGCCTAACAGTGCCAGATCGCGCCCGGTATTAAACAGCCCGGCGTTGAAGAAATAGGGGCTTTTACGCCCGGATTTCAGCGTAAACTCGCCAAACTTTAGTACCTGTTTGTTAAGCGCAAACTCAATAAACTGGCGCTGATATGGTTTCATGGATTCGCTCCTTGTCTCTCTTTATTAATTGCTTTTGGATTTTGCGCTACGGCGCAGCATAAAAAAGGCGACTATCAGTCGCCTTTAATTATTAATTTGCCAATGCCGCTTTTTGCGCCGCGATAATAGATTCTATCCCCCCTCTGGCCAGCGCCAGGAGAGTGAGCAGCTCTTCGTGGGAGAAAGGCTCGCCTTCTGCCGTACCCTGAACTTCAATCATGCGACCATCTTCGGTCATCACTACGTTCATATCGGTTTCAGCGGCAGAATCTTCTACATACTCAAGATCGCACACGGCCTCACCATTAACTATACCGACAGAAACCGCTGCCACCATCCCTTTCATTGGGTTGGTTTTCAGCTTACCGGCTTTTACCAGGTTATTCAGCGCATCTGCCAGCGCGACGCAGGCACCGGTAATGGATGCAGTACGGGTTCCCCCATCAGCCTGGATAACATCGCAATCGAGCGTAATAGTGAATTCGCCAAGCGCATTCAGGTCGACAGCAGCACGCAGTGCGCGGGCGATCAGACGCTGAATTTCCATGGTGCGACCACCCTGCTTACCTTTTGCCGCTTCGCGCGCGTTACGCGTATGCGTGGAACGAGGCAACATGCCATATTCCGCGGTGATCCAACCCTGCCCCTGGCCTTTCAGGAAACGCGGAACACCCTCTTCAATGGATGCCGTGCACAGCACTTTGGTATCACCAAATTCAACCAGCACGGAGCCTTCTGCGTGTTTTGTATAGTTACGGGTCAGGGTGACGGGACGCACTTGAGTAGCGCTACGGCCTGCTGGACGCATGGTAATTTCTCCGGCTGTTACGAATGTGGCTGCGCATTATACTGGCTTACCGAGGTTATTCCTATCCTCATGGCGCCCCGAAAGCTATAATCCCCCCACATCTCTTAAAAAACGGGAACGTCTATGATCCGCAGTATGACCGCCTATGCCCGGCGTGAAATCAAGGGTGAATGGGGCTCAGCTTCATGGGAACTGCGCTCGGTAAACCAGCGTTATCTGGAAACCTATTTCCGTATGCCGGAACAGTTCCGCAGCCTGGAACCGGTTGTTCGTGAACGTCTCCGTGCCCGCCTGACCCGCGGCAAAGTGGAATGTAATTTGCGTTTCGAGCCGGATGCCAGTGCGCAAAGTGAATTGATCCTCAACGAAAAACTGGCAAAGCAGCTCGTCTCTGCGGCTAACTGGGTCAAGATGCAAAGCGACGAGGGCGAAATCAATCCGGTCGATATCCTGCGCTGGCCTGGCGTTATGGCCGCACAGGAGCAGGATCTGGACGCTATTGCAGCGCAAATTCTCTCCGCACTGGATGGCGCGCTGGATGATTTTATTATCGCCCGTGAAACCGAAGGCCAGGCACTGAAAGCACTGATCGAACAGCGGCTGGAAGGCGTAAGCGCCGAAGTGATAAAAGTGCGAGCTCGTATGCCAGAAATTCTGCAATGGCAGCGTGAGCGCCTGGTCAGCAAGCTGGAAGAAGCGCAGGTGCAACTCGAAAACAACCGCCTTGAGCAAGAACTGGTACTGATGGCTCAGCGTATTGATGTGGCGGAAGAGCTGGATCGCCTCGAAGCACATGTGAAAGAGACATATAACATCCTGAAGAAAAAAGAAGCGGTAGGCCGCCGTCTTGACTTTATGATGCAGGAGTTCAATCGCGAATCGAACACTCTGGCGTCAAAATCTATCAACGCCGATGTCACCAACTCGGCTATTGAGCTAAAAGTGTTGATTGAGCAGATGCGCGAGCAGATCCAGAACATCGAGTAAATTCTTTCAAAGTCCACGCACATCCATAACCCCATGTTAAATGGGCTTCAGAGTGCTAACAAAGGCCATGGTAAATCATGGCCTTTTTGGGTTTATACAATCTCATATTGCTTTCCTGCATCGCTATCGGGAAGGAAATTTGCAGATAAATCAGGGAAAGAGTACACAACTCTCAACCTGCGATAGTAAAAAGTGTGACAAACACTACGTCACATAGCGCTGATGTGTATAATAGGAGCGTATGTAAGTTACCTTTCGCAATTGACATACAAAAGACACTCATGGCTCAAGGCACGCTATATATTGTTTCCGCTCCCAGCGGCGCGGGTAAATCAAGCCTCATCCAGGCTTTGCTGAAAACCCAACCGCTATACGACACGCAAGTTTCTGTTTCGCACACCACGCGAGCGCCACGCCCGGGTGAAGTGCACGGCGAGCACTATTTTTTTGTTAATCATGATGAATTCAGAGCCATGATTAATGATGACGCTTTCCTTGAACATGCAGAGGTGTTTGGTAACTATTACGGCACATCCCGCGAGGCCATTGAACAAGTCTTGTCTACCGGTGTGGATGTATTCCTTGATATCGACTGGCAAGGGGCGCAGCAAATTCGTTCCCGCATGCCGCATGCGCGCAGCATTTTTATTCTGCCGCCATCGAAACTGGAGCTGGACCGTCGCTTGCGCGGACGTGGGCAGGACAGCGAAGAGGTCATTGCAAAACGTATGGCGCAAGCAGTTGCGGAAATGAGCCATTACGCGGAATATGATTACCTTATTGTGAATGATGATTTCGACACCGCCCTTGGCGATTTGAAAACCATTATTCGCGCTGAACGCTTGCGTATGGGCCGCCAAAAGCAGCGACATGACGCTTTAATCAGCAAACTATTGGCAGACTGAGCCTGGTTTCAGTATCATGCCCAGTCATTTCTTCACCTGTGGAGCATTTTAAGTATGGCACGCGTAACTGTTCAGGACGCTGTAGAGAAAATTGGTAACCGTTTTGACCTGGTACTGGTCGCCGCGCGTCGCGCTCGTCAGATGCAGATTGGCGGTAAAGATCCGCTGGTACCGGAAGAAAACGACAAAACCACCGTTATTGCACTGCGCGAGATCGAAGAAGGTCTGATCAACAACCAGATCCTCGACGTACGCGAGCGCCAGGAACAGCAAGAGCAGGAAGCCGCAGAACTGCAGGCCGTAACCGCCATTGCTGAAGGTCGTCGTTAATTAACCTGCAGGTCACCCTTGTATCTGTTTGAAAGCCTGAATCAACTGATTCAAAACTATCTGCCTGAAGACCAAATTAAACGTCTCAGGCAGGCTTACCTTGTCGCACGTGATGCTCACGAGGGCCAGACACGTTCAAGCGGTGAACCTTACATCACACACCCAGTCGCGGTGGCCTGTATTCTGGCCGAGATGAAACTCGACTACGAAACGCTGATGGCCGCGCTGCTGCATGATGTGATTGAAGATACCCCCGCCACTTATCAGGATATGGAACAACTGTTTGGCAAAAGCGTTGCCGAACTGGTGGAAGGGGTATCCAAACTTGATAAGCTCAAGTTTCAGGATAAAAAAGAGGCGCAGGCCGAAAACTTTCGCAAGATGATCATGGCGATGGTGCAGGATATCCGCGTCATTCTCATCAAACTGGCTGACCGCACCCATAATATGCGCACGCTGGGCTCTCTTCGCCCTGATAAGCGTCGCCGTATCGCCCGTGAAACCCTCGAAATCTATAGCCCGCTGGCGCACCGTTTAGGTATTCACCACATCAAAACCGAGCTTGAAGAGCTGGGTTTTGAAGCACTGCATCCAAACCGCTATCGTGTAATTAAAGAAGTGGTTAAAGCGGCGCGCGGCAACCGCAAAGAGATGATCCAGAAGATCCTCTCTGAAATCGAAGGGCGTTTACAGGAAGCGGGTATTCCTTGTCGAGTTAGCGGACGCGAGAAGCATCTTTACTCCATCTACCAAAAGATGGTGTTAAAGGAGCAGCGCTTTCACTCCATCATGGATATATACGCCTTTCGCGTAATCGTTCATGACCTGGATACCTGCTATCGGGTGCTCGGTCAGATGCATAGCCTTTACAAGCCGCGTCCTGGCCGAGTGAAAGACTATATCGCCATTCCTAAGGCGAACGGCTATCAATCCCTGCACACCTCAATGATTGGGCCACATGGCGTACCTGTTGAAGTTCAGATCCGTACCGAAGATATGGATCAGATGGCAGAGATGGGGGTAGCCGCACATTGGGCCTATAAAGAACACGGTGAAAGCAGCACCACCGCACAAATCCGCGCCCAGCGCTGGATGCAAAGCTTACTGGAGCTGCAACAGAGCGCCGGTAGCTCATTTGAATTTATTGAGAGCGTTAAATCTGATCTCTTCCCCGATGAGATTTATGTTTTCACCCCGGAAGGCCGTATTGTTGAACTCCCTGCTGGCGCCACGCCAGTGGATTTTGCCTATGCCGTGCATACCGATATTGGTCACGCCTGCGTAGGGGCGCGTGTTGACCGCCAGCCTTATCCACTTTCGCAGTCGCTAAGCAGTGGTCAGACAGTAGAAATTATTACTGCTCCGGGAGCCCGACCAAACGCGGCATGGCTCAACTTTGTCGTGAGTTCCAAAGCCCGTGCCAAAATCCGCCAGATGCTGAAGAACCTCAAGCGAGACGACTCGGTAAGCCTGGGACGCCGCCTGTTGAACCATGCGCTGGGCGGCAGCCGTAAGCTTGCTGAAATTCCAGCGGAACATATTCAGCGCGAGCTGGAGCGTATGAAGCTGGCATCGCTTGACGATCTGCTGGCGGAAATTGGCCTAGGGAACGCGATGAGCGTCGTGGTAGCTAAAAACCTGCAACAGGGGGAAGCAGCTCAGGCAATGCAGATGCCGACTAACAGCGGCAACGGCCACCTGCCGATTAAAGGCGCTGACGGTGTACTGATTACCTTTGCAAAATGCTGTCGCCCTATCCCCGGCGATCCGATCGTCGCCCACGTTAGCCCCGGCAAAGGGCTGGTCATCCACCATGAATCCTGCCGTAATATTCGTGGCTATCAAAAAGAGCCAGAGAAATTTATGGCGGTGGAGTGGGATAAAGAGACCGCACAGGAGTTTATCACCGAGATCAAGGTGGATATGTTCAACCATCAGGGTGCGCTGGCTAACCTTACGGCAGCCATTAATACCGCCTCTTCTAATATTCAAAGTCTGAATACAGAAGAGAAAGATGGTCGTGTGTATAGCGCTTTTATCCGCCTCACAGCACGCGATCGCGTTCATCTGGCAAATATTATGCGTAAGATCCGCGTAATGCCGGACGTGATTAAAGTCACCCGTAACCGAAACTGATTTTATGAATTCTCAGCGTTATGCGCGTATCCGTGAGATGCTCGCCAGGCGCCAGCCTGATCTGACCGTCTGTATGGAGCAGGTCCATAAACCTCATAACGTTTCTGCTATCATCCGTACCGCAGACGCCGTCGGCGTACATGAAGTTCATGCCGTCTGGCCAGGGAATCGCATGCGCACGATGGCCTCTTCCGCTGCTGGTAGCAATAGCTGGGTGGAAGTAAAAACCCACCGCACCATCGGCGATGCGGTAAATGAACTAAAAGGGCGCGGTATGCAGATTCTCGCCACGCATCTCTCTGACAAAGCCGTCGATTTTCGTGAAATCGACTACACACGCCCGACCTGTATTCTAATGGGTCAGGAGAAAACCGGTATATCCCAACAAGCGCTGGACCTGGCGGACCAGGATATTATCATTCCGATGATCGGTATGGTGCAGTCGCTGAATGTTTCTGTCGCTTCCGCACTCATTCTCTATGAAGCACAACGCCAGCGGCAGAATGCCGGTATGTACCAGCGCGAAAATAGTATGCTGCCGGACACAGAACAGCAGCGCCTTCTGTTTGAAGGCGGCTACCCGGTGCTGGCGAAAGTTGCCAAACGCAAAGGCCTGCCCTATCCGCGGGTGAATGCCCAGGGCGAAATTGAAGCCGACCCGACGTGGTGGGCAACGATGCAAGCGGCAGGGTAACAGGATGAAAGGCCGTTTACTCGATGCCATTCCGCTCAACTCCCTTACCGGTGTTGGCGCGGCGCAAAGCAGTAAACTGGCAAAAATCGGCCTGCACACGGTGCAAGATCTTCTACTGCACCTGCCGCTGCGCTATGAAGATCGCACCCAACTCTACCCTATTGCCGACCTACTTCCCGGTGTTTATGCCACGGTAGAGGGTGAAGTGCTGAACTGCAATATCACTTTCGGCGGTCGTCGGATGATGACCTGCCAGATCAGCGACGGTTCCGGCATCCTTACCCTGCGCTTTTTCAACTTCAACGCGGCAATGAAAAACAGCCTCGCTACTGGCCGCAGAGTGCTGGCCTACGGAGAAGCGAAACGCGGGAAGTATGGCGCGGAGATGATCCACCCGGAGTACCGTATCCAGGGCGATCACAGCACTCCTGAGTTACAAGAGACGCTAACTCCTGTCTACCCCACAACAGAAGGGGTGAAGCAAGCCACCCTGCGTAAGCTCACCGATCAGGCGCTGGATTTATTAGCGACTTGCGCAATCAGTGAACTGCTACCGCCGGAACTGGCACAAGGGTTGATGAGTCTGCCTGATGCTCTGCGTACACTGCACCGACCTCCGCCATCATTGCAACTCACCGACCTGGAGAGTGGTCAGCACCCCGCGCAGCGTCGTTTGATTCTGGAAGAGTTGCTGGCGCATAACCTGAGTATGCTGGCACTGCGTGCTGGCGCTCAGCGCTACCATGCGCAGCCCCTCCTTGCAAAAGATGAACTGAAACAAGCGCTACTCTCGTCACTACCATTTAAACCTACCGGCGCTCAGGCGCGTGTTGTTGCCGAGATCGAGCGCGATATGGCGCTGGATATTCCAATGATGCGCCTGGTACAGGGGGATGTCGGCTCCGGTAAAACACTGGTGGCGGCTCTGGCTGCACTACGCGCAATCGCCAACGGTAAACAAGTGGCAATGATGGCGCCAACGGAACTGCTGGCGGAGCAGCATGCCAATAATTTCCGCAACTGGTTTGCTCCGCTCGGCGTAGAGGTGGGTTGGCTCGCCGGTAAACAAAAAGGTAAAGCACGCCAGGCGCAACAAGAAGCGATTGCCAGTGGTCAGGTGCAGATGGTGGTAGGCACACATGCCATCTTCCAGGAACAGGTACAGTTTAATGGTCTGGCACTGGTTATCATTGATGAACAGCATCGCTTTGGGGTTCATCAGCGGCTGGCGCTGTGGGAAAAAGGGCAGCAGCAAGGGTTTCATCCGCATCAATTAATTATGACCGCTACGCCTATCCCACGAACATTAGCCATGACCGCTTACGCTGATCTTGATACCTCGGTGATTGATGAACTGCCGCCGGGGCGCACCCCCGTCACTACGGTGGCGATCCCGGATAGCCGACGCAACGACATTATCGAACGTGTACGCAACGCCTGCATCGGTGAAGGCCGTCAGGCGTATTGGGTGTGTACATTGATTGAAGAGTCCGACCTGCTGGAAGCCCAGGCCGCCGAAGCGACCAGTGAAGAACTAAAACACGCGCTGCCGGAGCTAAAAATCGGCCTGGTACATGGCCGCATGAAACCGACTGAAAAGCAGGCAGTGATGCAGGCCTTCAAACAGGGCGAGCTGCACTTATTAGTGGCCACCACCGTTATTGAAGTGGGTGTGGATGTGCCGAATGCCAGTTTGATGATTATCGAAAACCCCGAGCGCCTTGGACTTGCGCAACTTCACCAATTGCGGGGCCGCGTGGGACGTGGTGCCGTGGCATCTCACTGCGTTCTGCTCTATAAATCGCCGCTATCAAAAACGGCACAAAAACGCCTGCAAGTTCTGCGGGATAGTAATGATGGGTTCGTGATTGCGCAAAAAGATCTGGAAATTCGTGGCCCTGGTGAGCTGCTTGGCACGCGTCAAACTGGTAATGCAGAATTTAAAGTAGCCGATCTTTTACGTGATCAAGCGCTGATTCCTGAAGTTCAGCGAATCGCCCGCCACATTCATGAGCGTTATCCACAACTGGCTGAAGGTCTTATCGATCGCTGGATGCCGGAAACCGAACGCTATTCAAACGCCTGAGTATTAGAACTCTATCCTGCCAAAACAACATCCCTTAGAAATGTATGTTCTTTAATTGGCAATCGTTTGCTTTTGCATGACAGTCCGATAAAATCAGCGCTTTTCCATCAGGGGAACGCTTGAAATGTCCATTAACACCCTGGAGTCTGAAAATGCGCAACCGGTTGCGCGCACTCAACCCAGCGAACTTATCTACCGCCTTGAAGATCGCCCGCCGTTGCCACAAACCCTGTTTGCCGCATTGCAGCACTTACTGGCGATGTTTGTCGGCGTCATCACGCCAGGTTTGCTGATTTGCCAGGCTCTGGGTTTACCCGCTCAGGACACTCAGCACATTATCAGCATGTCGCTCTTCGCTTCTGGCGTAGCGTCTATTATTCAAATTAAAGCCTGGGGCCCGGTTGGTTCTGGTCTGCTATCGATTCAAGGCACCAGCTTTAATTTCGTTGCTCCTCTGATAATGGGCGGAACCGCATTAAAAACCGGTGGGGCTGACGTACCAACGATGATGGCGGCGCTTTTCGGCACCCTGATGCTGGCAAGCTGTACTGAAATGGTAATTTCACGCATTTTACCACTTGCCCGCCGCATTATTACCCCACTGGTTTCCGGGGTGGTGGTAATGATTATCGGCCTGTCGCTCATTCAGGTTGGCCTGACATCGGTGGGTGGCGGTTTTGCCGCAATGGGAAACAACACTTTTGGGGCGCCAAAAAACCTGCTGCTAGCTGGCGTGGTGCTGGCGATCATTATTCTGCTTAACCGTCAGCGTAATCCCTATTTACGCATTGCCTCGCTGGTGATTGCCATGGCTGCAGGGTATGTGCTGGCAATGGTGATGGGTATGTTGCCGGAATATAACGCCCCGGCGGATAACTTTATGGTGCCGACGCCGCTCTATTACGGACTGAGCATCGACTGGAGCCTGTTACTGCCATTGATGCTCGTGTTTATGATCACCTCGCTGGAAACGATTGGCGATATCACAGCAACGTCTGACGTCTCCGAGCAGCCCGTTACCGGTCCGGTGTATATGAAGCGTCTGAAAGGTGGCGTGCTGGCAAATGGTCTTAATTCATTTGTATCTGCGGTCTTTAACACCTTTCCGAACTCTTGCTTCGGTCAGAATAACGGCGTAATCCAACTGACCGGTGTTGCCAGCCGCTATATTGGTTTCTTCGTGGCGATAATGTTGATGGTGCTCGGTCTGTTCCCCGCGGTTAGCGCCTTCGTACAGCAGCTCCCTGAACCAGTGCTTGGCGGTGCCACACTGGTAATGTTCGGTACGATTGCGGCCTCTGGTGTGCGTATCGTCTCCCGCGAGCCGTTAAATCGCCGTGCGATACTGATTATTGCACTCTCTCTTGCAGTTGGTTTAGGCGTGTCTCAGCAGCCGCAGATCCTTCAGTTTGCTCCTGACTGGCTGAAAAACCTGCTCTCCTCCGGCATCGCCGCAGGTGGTATCACTGCTATTGTGCTGAATCTGATTTTTCCGCCAGAGAAAAACTGATGAATACAGCGGCACCAGGCCCAGGCTGGTGCCGCTGTAATCTCCTTTCACCATTCCTCCCTTGAGCATTGCGCATAAATCGTGCATAAATCCCTTATTAACACTTCGGGAAAGTCATCGTGAAATTTCTTGGAAAGCTGCTTCTTACTGTTGTTATTGTCCTACTTCTGGCACTGCTAGCCTGTTATTTCCTGCTGCAAACGCGCTGGGGGGCAACACAGGTAAGTTACTGGGTGAATAACAACAGCAATTATCACCTCACATTCGACGTTATGGATCATCGCTTCTCCTCGCCTTCCCATATCGTGTTGCAAAACGTCAATTTTGGGCGTAAAGGCCAATCCGCAACGCTGGAAGCCAAAACGGTGGATATCGGTCTGAGCAGCCGCCAGTTGGTCAACCCTCTTCATGCCAACACGATCCTTTTGCAGGATGGTACGTTGAATCTCTCCCCGACCACCGCACCGCTGCCTTTTCAGGCCGATCGCCTGCAATTAAGCAATATGGCTTTTAATAGCCCGGCCACCGGCTGGGATCTGAGTGCGCAGCGCGTTACAGGTGGCGTGATGCCATGGCAGCCTACCGCTGGCAATGCACTGGGCAGCAAAGCGCAAATCCAGATGAGTGCCGGATCGTTAACATTAAACGGCGTGCCCATCAGTAATGTGCTTATTCAGGGTGATATTGATAACAACACCGTTAATCTGACAACGATTGGCGCAGATATAGCTCGTGGTGCACTGACGGGAGATGCGCGGCGGGATGCCAATGGCGGCTGGGTAGTGAACAATCTACGTCTGAACGATATCCGCCTGCAAAGCGATAAATCTCTCCTCGATTTTTTTGCACCTCTCACCACCTTGCCTTCGCTGGAGATTGGTCACCTTGAAGTAACAGATGCGCGTCTGCAAGGTCCTGAGTGGGCTGTCACCGATCTCGATCTAAGTTTGAACAACCTGACGCTGATAAAAGGTGACTGGCGAAGTGAAGATGGTCGATTATCAATGAACGCTACCGAGTTTATCTATGGTTCACTGCATCTGTTTGACCCCATCCTTAATGCAAACTTCTCCCCACAGGGAGTAGCCTTGCAGCAGTTCACTTCTCGCTGGGAAAACGGCATGGTGCGTGCTATGGGCAACTGGTCGCGCGATGAACGCGCTCTGGTGCTAAACGATGCGGCAATTGTGGGTCTGGAATACACCTTGCCAGAAAACTGGAAGCAGCTATGGATGGATCAACTCCCTGACTGGCTGGAGAGCGTGACGCTGAAGAAATTCAGTGCCAGCCGTAACCTGGTAATTGATATCGATCCGGCATTTCCCTGGCAGTTAACAGCGCTGGATGGTTATGGTGATAACCTGCAACTGGCGCGCAACCACAAATGGGGTGTCTGGAACGGCACGGCAAAGCTTAACGCTGCTGCGGCCACCTTTAACCGCGTGGATGTACGCCGCCCGTCACTGGCGCTGAATGCCAACAGCAACACCGTTAATATCAGTGAACTTAGTGCCTTTACTGATCAAGGAATACTGGAAGCTACCGCTGTGGTCTCCCAGACGCCGGAACGTAGCGTTAATATCAGCCTGAGCGGGCGTGGCGTACCAGTGAATGTCTTACAACAGTGGGGATGGCCTGTATTACCTATTAATGGCGATGGCAATTTGCAGCTTACCGGCAGTGGCAGAATCAGTGTTGATGCCCCGCTGAAACCGACCGTAAATGCTGAGTTGCAGGCCATAAATACGCAAAAACAGCAGGTTAAGCAGAATATGCACGGCGGTGTGGTTGAAGGTGGGATCGTTACATCATCGGCTGAAACCACGCAGCCATTACCTCCCCCCTCGGCACAGCCCTCATCCTAAAAGGGAGAGGGAGAAACCGTACCTCCCTCCCCTGTGATAAACTTCGGGCAATTTCTTTCACTTCAGAGCGTGTTATGAGACGAGAACTTGCCATCGAATTTTCCCGGGTTACCGAAGCGGCTGCGCTGGCTGGCTACAAATGGCTGGGACGCGGCGATAAAAACAGAGCGGATGGTGCAGCGGTTAACGCTATGCGCATCATGCTCAATCAGGTAGATATTGACGGCACTATCGTCATCGGCGAAGGGGAGATCGACGAAGCGCCAATGCTCTATATTGGCGAGAAGGTCGGTACCAGTAAAGGCGATGCCGTGGATATCGCAGTAGACCCCATTGAAGGCACACGCATGACCGCAATGGGCCAGGCGAATGCACTAGCGGTGCTGGCTGTCGGCGATAAAGGCTGCTTTCTGAATGCGCCAGATATGTATATGGAAAAGCTGATTGTCGGTCCTGGTGCAAAAGGCGCAATTGACCTCAATCTTCCGCTCGCCGATAACCTGCGTAATATTGCCGCTGCGTTGGGTAAGCCTTTGACTGAACTCACTGTTACGATCCTCGCTAAACCGCGCCATGACGCGGCTATTGCCGAGCTGCAAGGGCTGGGCGTGCGTGTCTTTGCCATTCCCGATGGCGATGTCGCGGCCTCTATTCTTACCTGTATGCCGGATAGCGAAGTAGATGTGCTGTATGGTATCGGTGGCGCGCCGGAAGGGGTCGTTTCTGCGGCTGTCATCCGCGCTCTGGATGGCGATATGCAGGGCCGTTTGCTGGCTCGTCACCAGGTAAAAGGCGATAACGAGGAGAACCGCCGTATTGGCGAACAAGAATTAAAGCGCTGCCGTGGCATGGGAATCGAAGCCGGGAAAGTGCTACGCCTGGATGAAATGGCGCACAGCGACAACGTTATTTTTTCGGCGACAGGCATCACCAAGGGTGACCTTCTGGACGGGATCAGCCGTAAAGGTAATATCGCCACGACAGAAACACTGCTGATCCGTGGTAAATCACGCACCATTCGTCGTATTCAGTCCATTCACTATCTGGATCGCAAAGACCCGGATGTGCAGCGTCATATACTGTAATTTGTTCAATTGAGCTTTCCGGCCCGGCAGGGCTGGAAATATCGCGCTTCAGGCACGAAGATAAGGTAACGCTACAGAACAGGAGATAACCATGGCGGAATGGGTAACAGGAAAAGTCACCAAAGTAGAATTTTGGACCGATGCGCTATTCAGTCTCACCGTACATGCCCCCGTTCACCCCTTCACTGCCGGACAATTTGCCAAACTTGGGCTCGAAATTGACGGTGAGCGCGTACAACGCGCCTACTCATATGTTAACGCACCGAGTAATCCCGATCTGGAGTTCTATCTTGTAACCGTGCCGGAAGGCAAGTTGAGTCCACATCTGGCGGCACTTCAGCCTGGCGATGAGATTCAGATAGTGAGCGATGCTGCGGGTTTTTTTGTCTTGGATGAGGTGCCAGACTGCGACACGTTGTGGATGCTGGCGACCGGTACCGCAATTGGGCCCTATTTATCGATTCTGCAAGAAGGCAAGGATCTGGAACGTTTTAACAATCTGGTATTGGTCCATGCCGTGCGCTATGCGGCGGATTTAAGTTATCTGCCCTTAATGCTGGAGCTGCAAAAGCGCTATGAAGGGAAGTTGCGTATTCAGACGGTTGTCAGTCGGGAAACGCTTTCCGGCTCCCTGACCGGACGGGTGCCTGCGCTAATTGAAAGCGGCGCGCTGGAAGAGGCGGTCGGGCTGCCAATGAACACCCAAACCAGCCATGTTATGTTATGCGGTAACCCGCAAATGGTGCGTGATACTCAGCAGCTGCTCAAAGATACACGGCAAATGGCGAAACATCTGCGCCGCCGCCCAGGGCATATTACTGCCGAGCACTACTGGTAATCAGCGGAATTTTACTTCCTGCGTCTCTTTGCCATATTTATTTTCCCCCTGGGTGCCGATAAACGCGCCCAGCTCGATGATTAGCATCACTATAATCACCACGGGAATAAAACGCCCGACGGCCCATTGCAGGGTTGTATTCAGCATATCCCAATGGCCGGAAAGCAGCATCCACGCAAGAATAAGCAGTAAGCTCCATGCACCATGACGACCGCGATCATGCAGACGTTTTACCACCACGCAAGCCGTTGGCCAGATTAGGCAAACCAGGATAAACGCCGCCGTCTGGTAATCGAGCATACCGCCATTTGCTCCCGCAAATAACGCAGTCATCGCCAGCCCCCAAAGAACGATCCAGACCCAGAAATCACGACGCCCGATACGCCCTTTAAATGAAAATAACCACTGCTGTATGCCCATGTAAGGTTCCTGCTTATTGTAATGATGCGTAGTGTACCCTGGCGGCAGGAGTTTTTGACAAGCCAGCCCGTTATCGTTTTAATCTTTGGCAAACTGCACAGAGGACATTGTGAATGAAAGCGTGGTGTTACCCGGGTTGGCTGTTATTTTCTGCACTGGTCTTCTGCTTACCAGCAATGGCGGAAGAACCGCCTGTGGCGGCGACGGCACCCTATTTATTGCCCGGCGCGCCGACCTTCGATCTATCCATTAGCCAGTTTCGCGAAAAGTTTAATGCGGATAATCCTGCGCTGATGCTTAATGAATTTCGTGCTGTAAACAGTCATAACGATCAGGCAAATCTGACCCGCGCGGCGACTAAAATCAACGAAAATCTCTATGCTTCCACCGCACTTGAACGCGGCACGCTAAAAATAAAATCAATGCAAGTTACCTGGCTACCAGTGCAAGGGCCAGAGCAAAAAGCAGCGAAAACTAAAGCGCAAGCATACATGGCTGCGTTTATTCGTGCGTTTTCCCCCACATTGACCCCGGCACAAAGTACACAGAAGCTGCAAAATCTATTGGCAAATGGCAAAAATAAGGCGTACTACGCCGAAACGGAGGGCGCGGTACGCTATGTCGTCGCAGATAACGGTGAAAAGGGGCTGACCTTCGCTGTTGAACCGATTAAGCTAACGTTATCCGAAGGACTGTAAGAGAACAATAAATGACAAAAAGCAAAGCCTTCGCCCAGAGGAATCTCTATACTGTTTCACAGACCATGCTGCCCTGACGGGCGGCCATAATTCCCTAATTCGCCAAGCGCGTGGAGAGTAAAAATGCGACATCCTTTAGTGATGGGTAACTGGAAACTGAACGGCAGCCGCCACATGGTAAACGAACTGGTCGCTAACCTGCGTACCGCGCTGGCAGGCGTAACAGGCTGTACAGTCGCAATTGCGCCGCCTGAAATGTATCTCGACCTGGCAAAACGTGCCGCTGATGGTAGCCATATCATTCTTGGCGCGCAGAACGTTGATGTTAACCTGTCTGGCGCGTTCACTGGTGAAACCTCTGCTGAAATGCTGAAAGATATCGGCGCCAAATACATCATTATCGGCCACTCTGAGCGTCGTACTTATCACGCAGAATCTGATGATCTTATTGCGAAAAAATTTGCAGTGCTGAAAGAACAAGGTCTGATCCCCGTTCTGTGCATCGGTGAAACCGAAGCGGAAAACGAAGCGGGTAAAACCGAAGAAGTTTGCGCACGTCAGATCGACGCAGTTCTGAAAACTCAGGGTGCAGCAGCATTCGAAGGCGCAGTGATTGCTTACGAACCAGTTTGGGCAATCGGTACTGGCAAATCCGCGACTCCGGCACAGGCACAGGCAGTACACAAATTTATCCGCGACCATATTGCTAAAGCTGATGCAAAAGTCGCTGAGCAAGTGATCATCCAGTACGGCGGCTCAGTGAATGCAGGCAATGCAGCCGAGCTGTTCACCCAGCCGGATATTGACGGTGCGCTGGTTGGCGGTGCATCTCTGAAAGCCGATGCTTTTGCTGTGATTGTAAAAGCCGCAGAAGCCGCGAAACAGGCGTAACTGTTTCTCCCTCACCGCAGCTTATCCCTTTCCGGGAGAAAGTCGTGGTGAGGGTCAATTCTTATAATTTCCCCAGTATGCTAAACCACGCATAATCCAGCGGTAACAGTACGATATACGTCACTACCGCTAACGCCAGACATAATAACATCCCTGCACGGGCAGGCACTTTCCCTAATGCCATCGCAACGACAATCGGCGACGCCTGATACGGCAACAACGGCGTAGAGTATCCGAGCACCTGAATCATAATCACCGACAGCAGCGGAAAGCCGGTGGCATCAGAAAAACTTTGCGCCAGTGTAGTAAATAACGCCGGTACGCCGTTGGCGGTCATAATGAAATTCAGTGCGGTAGTCGTGCCCGTCAGAGCCAGGAAACTGGTGAAAGGGTGCGAAGGGTCAAGCGGCATCACATGCAGTAGCGCCTCGCCTACCGCTTCGCCAATACCCGTTTGCGTAACAGTGATAGCCAGTCCCAGGATTCCGGCCACATAAATACAGGTGCGGATATTCACGCCGCTGGAAAACTCTTCACCACTTATAAAACCAACTCGCGGTAGCAAGGTTACAAAGGCCGCCGCAAGGCCGGTCCATGCTGGCCCGATGCCATGCCAACTCTCACTGACCCACATTGCCAGTACCACCGCCAACAGCCAGGCCAGACGTTTCTCTTCCCGGCTCATCGGTTTTGCGGGCAACTGTTCGCGTGGTGCATGGGGTTTTCCCGGAAATAGCCAATAAATCAAGCCAATCAGGATCCCTCCCTTCAGAATGCCGAGTACGGGTGTATGTAACAACAAATAGGGAAGATAGTTGAGGTGAATACCATAAGAGCCCTCAGCCGCACCGCTCATTACCAGATTCGGTACATTGGCAGGCAGGATTGTTGCAGAAAGCTGAAAAGTGCCAAACCCTACCGCCAGCGCCAGACCATACCAGGAGCGCGTTCCCTCTTTGATACCCGCCCGGGCCGCCATCGCAGCAACAATCGGCATAAGCAAGGCAATGCGTCCCATATTTGAAGGCATCACAAAAGCTAATGCATAACTTAACAGCACAACGCTGGCGACCATTTGCAGCCACGAGTCGGTTAATTTTGCCGAGAGAGCTCTTGCCGCCCGATCTGCCAAACCCGTTTTACGGATGGCGATGCCCAGCACAAAGCCGCTAAAGACCAGCCAGAATGCCGAAGAGGCAAAGCCGCCAAAGATGACCTCTGCCGGAGCAATTTTTGCCACCATCGCCGCCGTAAAGAACAGCAGCGCCGTGATGAATTCCGGCAGCAGTGACGTTGCCCACAGCACAATTGTGATGCCGACAATAATCGAGGGAAGAAACAGAGGGTGAGAAAGCCAGAGCGACATGCCTGTCTCCTGTAGAATTTTACAGCAAGTCTAAGGCGACAGGCCTGCGGAGTAAACGCGAATTATAGTGGGGTTATTTAAGGATATCGCATTGATGATCCTGGAGTTCCTCAGCCGAAGCGGGATTCAAAGCCAGCAAATTGCGCTCGGTCGCCAGCAAAATAAAAGAACCATCCGCCTGTTGCGCCATTGCCAGCGCAAAACGCCCCATATGCGCCTTGGCTTCTGGCACTTCTTCCGCCAGCATTAAAAAGGGGCTGCGCTGTACGAGTTCGGCTTCGGTTACGCGTCGTGCCAGATATTGATGGCTACGCAAACTGCCAGGAAAGGGCAGCCACCGGCTGCTGATGCGTGCGGCATTAACATTCAACTGCTCGCGCACATCGGAACGAAGGCAGGAGATGTGAATATGCAGATGATCTTGTGTCCGTCCGATACGGGAGTTGATGGTCAATGCAATAGCGTTATCCGGCACCGGAGCGCCATGTTTTTTGCTCATCACCTCACGAGATTGCCACCCCTGCCAGAAAAAGTTCGGTGTATGCGCATTAAGCAATAGCGGGCTTTCAGTACCGTTAATGCGATAAGTCGGCATTAAAAGATATTGTAATGGCCCGTTGCGATCTTTCATAAGCACGTAGCCGCTTGCCTGATTCACCTGTTCACAAGGCGCGGGAGAGTTGTGCTGGCGCGCATTAGGTAAACATTGCTCAATGACGATCTGGCGCAGGGCATTCCTGTTGCCGCTCTCAAACCAAATCCATACACCAGCCGCTGCCAGCAAGAGCAGCACAAGCAAGCCTAAACCAATGCGACGTATTGTTTTCATGTTTCCGCTTCCTCTGCATAAGAACCGGAATGATACCGTAAAATATCAAAAAGAAGGGTAAACGCTGATTTAACAGAGTCTGAATATGATATCGCCCTCCGAAGAGGGCGAGCAGGGAAGATTAACGCTTGCTGATTTGATCGAAAGTACCGCCGTTAGAGAAGTGCTCTTTCTGCGCTTTCGTCCAGCCGCCGAACACATCATCAATGGTAAACAGCTTCAGTTTCGGGAAAGCGCTGGCATATTTTGCTGCCACCTGCGGATCGCGCGGGCGGTAGAAGTTTTTCGCCGCGATCTCCTGGCCTTCCGGAGTATAGAGGTATTTCAAGTAAGCTTCCGCGACTTGCTGCGTCCCTTTTTTCTCTGCCACTTTGTCGACCACGGCAACGGTGGGTTCTGCAAGAATAGATTCGCTCGGCGTTACGATTTCGAATTTATCTTTATCCAGCTCATGAGTTGCCAGCAACGCTTCGTTTTCCCAGGCAATCAGCACATCACCAATACCACGTTCAACGAAGGTATTGGTGGCACCGCGCGCGCCAGAGTCCAACACTTCAACGTTTTTAAACAGTGCCTTCACGAACTCTTGCGCTTTAGCCTGATCGCCACCGTTTTGGTGCAGAGCATAGCCCCATGCGCCTAAGTAGTTCCAACGCGCACCGCCAGAGCTTTTCGGGTTAGGCGTAATAATGGAGACGCCGGGTTTAATCAGGTCGTTCCAGTCATGGATCTGTTTGGGGTTCCCTTTGCGCACCAGAAAGACGATGGTCGAAGTGTAAGGCGCAGAGTTATCCGGCAGACGTTTGATCCAGTTTTTGTCAATGCGGCCACGTTCGGCAATAGCATCAACGTCGTAAGCCAGCGCAAGCGTTACCACGTCAGCGTCGATACCATTAATCACCGATGTCGCCTGCTTGCCAGAACCGCCATGGGATTGACGAATAACAACATTGTCACCCGTCTCTTGTTTCCAGTGCGCACTAAAGGCCTTGTTGTACTGTTCATACAACTCACGCGTTGGATCGTAGGAGACGTTGAGTAACTGGATGTCCTTAGCCAGAACACCGGCTGAGGCCAGAAGTAAAGTTAAACCCATACCAAACTTATTCATTGCCCGCTCTCACTGGTTATCTATTTTGATAAAGCCAGCGTGCCAGAAAGAGAACCAATGATTAAAGAATAAAAAAAGATTGAATATAACTTAGTAGCATATATCAGGTGATAAAAACGCCCTCCGGAACAGAGGGCGTATTCGCGATTAGTAGAGTTTTTTCGCACAGTCGAGCCAGTCACCTTTGAATGGACGCTTCATATTTTCGATAGCGTCAATAATATCATGGTGCACCAGTTTTTCGTTCTGGATGCCGACGCAGCGCCCACCGAACCCCTGGAGCAGCAGTTCGATAGCATATGCCCCCATGCGGGAAGCGAGAATGCGATCGTAAGGAACTGGTGAACCACCACGCTGGATATGGCCCAGCACGGTCGCGCGAGTTTCACGCTGAGTTTCGCTTTCTATATATTTCGACAGCTCTTCGACATCGCAGATATGTTCGGTAATGGCCACAATTGCATGTTTCTTACCTTTGGCAATGCCGGCTTTAATTTCGTTTACCAGGTCTTCACGATTAAATTCAACTTCTGGCAATACGATAAATTCACAGCCGCCCGCAATCGCCGCCGCCAGAGTCAGATCGCCGCAGTAACGTCCCATCACTTCAACAATAGAGATTCGTTGGTGGGAGGTGGAAGTGTCGCGCAGACGGTCAATGGCTTCTACCACCGTTTGCAGAGCGGTAAAGTAACCGATGGTGTAATCAGTACCCGCAACGTCGTTATCAATGGTGCCTGGCAGGCCGATGCATGGGAACCCCATCTCGGTGAGGCGCTTAGCCCCCATATAGGAACCGTCGCCGCCGATAACTACCAGCGCGTCGATACCGCGTTTTTTCATGTTTTCGATAGCCACGGCGCGGATATGCTCTTCACGGAATTCCGGGAAACGCGCAGACCCCAGGAAGGTACCGCCGCGGTTGATCATGTCGGACACGCTGTAGCGGTCGAGCTGAATCATACGATCTTCGTACAAGCCGAGGTAACCATCATAGATACCCGCTACTTCCAGACCTTCTGTCAACGCTGCACGGACAACACCACGAATCGCAGCGTTCATGCCTGGCGCATCACCGCCACTTGTCAACACACCGATTTTTTTAATCATGACTACCTCTGAACTTAGTAACGCAAAATGGAAATTCTCTGGCCCGAAGCGACTCCCCCTGGGAGCGAACAACTATGCTGCAAATAGTATATCAATCCCTGCTTGCTGAATTGATTCAGGTCAGGCCAAATGGCGGTAATTTATCCATAAAAACTGGCCTTAATGACTCTCTGGCAATGAAATACGAGATCCCATAAGAGCTTATCGTCCCAGAGGTACGACTGAACAGGGATCCTGATGAATAATCACATCTGACCCCGGAAAACGTTGCAAAATAGCCTGCTCGACCTGCTCAGCTATCATATGTGCCTGAACCAGCGGCAGGTTATCTTCCATTTCTAAATGGATTTGAATGAAGCGGGTCGGCCCCGACTGTCGCGTGCGAAGATCGTGAGCGCCGCTGACACCCGGCCAGGAAGTGACAATAGTAAAAATTTCCTGCCGTTCTTCATCGGGTAATGCTCGATCCAGTAACGCCTGAACTGCTTCATATCCCATGCGCAAAGCGCTATACAAAATATAGCTGCCAATCCCCAGCGCAAACAGCGCATCTGCCCGGTGCCAGCCATACCACGACAGGCCAAGCGCAATAAGAATTGCGGTGTTCATCATAACATCAGACTGATAATGAAGCATATCCGCCCGCACGGCCTGGCTGTGTGTTTTACGTACTACCCAGCGCTGGAAAGTGACTAATATCACAGTACTAAGTAACGCAATTATTGTTACAGCAATACCAATAACCGGGGCTTGTAATGGATTCGGATTCGCCAGGTGCTGAATTCCTGTTAAGAACAGAAACAGGGCCGAACCGGAAATGAACATACTTTGCGCCAGTGCGGCCAGCGACTCCGCTTTACCATGCCCAAAGGTATGTTCTTCGTCCGCTGGTTGCAGGGAGTAGCGCACCACCAGTAAATTCGTCAAAGAGGCAGCGATATCAACCAGTGAGTCCACCAACGCCGCCAGAATGCTGACCGAGCCGGTATACCACCAGGCAAAAATTTTAATCAGCAGTAGTGACGATGCCATGACGGTCGCCGCGACCGCTGCACGGGTAACCAGCCGCCCGTAGGATTCCTTCATAAACCCTCCAGCTTTACTCAGCGAGAAGTATAGCGAATCACACGCCAGAACAATGAGTGGATTAAGCGATGGATTTGTATGTAAAAATAGATCCTCACCATGAGGGGAAAACAGCGGTGGTGATCATACCGGCAAAAAAGCCCCGCTTAGTACACAATGCCGTTCACTTAAGCGGAGCGGTACTGCGTTTCACCGGATAACGGGTTTTTGATATCTTAACTGCCCTCGCCCTTGATGGTCGGGGGCGTTTTGTTATGAACACCGCTTCCAGAGCACCCCGCAGATGCTCCAGTCGTTTCGGGATGGTCCCCGGTGACGCCGTGTTTCCCAGCACTATCATCTCTGTCGCGATAAACCGGAACGCGAACTTAAAGCTGATTTCTGACGCCGCTTTTTTGTGTTTCTCCGCTGCTTTTGTCGCCTCACGCCGTATCAGATTATAGGCCAGCAACATACCCCAGACCTCCTGTTCCAGCAGCTCAACCTTACGACTTCTCAGTACCAGGGCATCGTTCAACAGGCTGCTTTTCAGGTTTCTGAACCCGACTTCGATTTCCCATCGTGAATGGTAAAGTTCCGCCACCTCTTTTGCTTTGTAGCGGTCTGCCGGGAGTGATGTCAGCACCGTTTTCTCCACACCGTTCACGTCATAAGTCACCGCCCGGGCGTACCAGAACTCTGGCAGTGAAGAATTCTTTTTCCTCGCTTGCTGTGACACCTTCAGTTTCAGAAGCCTGTCTCCGGGACCGTAACTTTCTTCTGTTTCTGATGCGATATTCTTCCACGCAGGCAGTAGCCAGTGGCGGTTACAACCCTGCTGATTCAGCGTCAGCAGCAGGTCTGCGCTGTAAAAGAGCTTGTCAAACAGCGTAATGGAGTTATCCGGGATGGTGGCGAGCATGGAGTGGGCCAGCACGGTTTCGCTCCGCCGGTAAGGCGCGGTCACGGCATTCAGCAGAATGTGACTTCCCAGATTCATTAACGCCACCAGACGCATAACGGGGTAGGCGCTCTGCCGCTCAGTGGATGTGTTGGCAGAGCCATAATATTCACGCAACTCAGGTTCATCAGGTGTCCTGAACTGCGCGCCATCAATGGCAAAAAGTTGCAGGCCGTGCCAGTCATCCTTCAGGTAACGTTCCGCGCCCCATGTCTGTGCGGTCTGGCGGAAGAGCCATTCCACGGGGCGGCTCCCACGCGCTGACGCGCCTGGGTGACAGCGCTGCGGGCCAGCAGGTTCATCCCCGCTTCGCCATCCGCGCTCAGGTTCAGACGGCGAACCACATCGGTAATTGGCTCATTGCGGAAGAAGGCCATGGCCACCACCATCCAGATAACCATGTCGCCCGGTAAACGACGGCGGCGAACGGTCGCATGAGCAGAAAGCGTCAGGCAGTGCTGTATCCACTCGACGGGAAGGTGCTCTGCAAACAGTTGTGCAGAGGGCGGTGGCATAAGTGGATGGTCACTGAAATCGAGCAGGTCATTAAGAAGTGGCATAAGAAAACGGCTCCCTGTTATGGAAGCCGTTATAGTGCCGCAGTTTAAGGATCGGTCAACCGATCCTTAACTGATCGGTATTGCGCTTAGTACAGTGCTTTTCTTTCTCACAACCTACCGATGCAAACCAATCATTTAGCCATACTTTCTGGCGAAATCTTCGTCAGAAGTACACAGATAGATAATGAATTCAATGAAGGCGATCAGCGCAGGGATAAAAGTCCAGCAAAAAATGAGATAAAGAATCCCCTGCCCTATCTTACCTAAGTAGAATTTATGCGCGCCGAATCCTCCCAGAAAGAAAGCGAGCAAGGCCGCGGTAATCTTACTTTTACTTCCACCAATGTTTTGGCTTGCGCCACAGTGAGGGCAAGCTTTGGCAGTGCTATGCAATTCTTTGCCACATCCCCGACAAAAAACCATTCCTGACATGTTATCTCCTTTATTTTTATTAATAACTTGAAGATTTTACAAACAATTCAGAAAAATACTATTTCATTCACAACAATACTTTTAATTCTAGAAGTGCATCAGAAGGGATTGAAGCCAGCAGGTAACTTTTCACGTGTCCAGACCAGTGCAGCCACCATAACTTATTATTTTAAATTGAAGTAGCAATAAATATTCGGCAAAAAAGACCGCATCATAGAGGGGGAAGACAGAGATAGTGTTATAAATCCAATTATATCCACTTGAAAAAAAAGAATTTTCTTCATACGATGCCCACATTGTGACCACATTACATACTTTTATTAATATAGATTCTGTCCGCGTTATGGACTGGCACCATAAGTGGGCAGTTTCTCTACAGTTTCAAAAACAATTCAGGAGGACACTATTTAACGAGAAATGATCAGCATCGCAAACACTTCATATCAGCGACTTCATGGAGCATTTAATTATGGTAAAATTGGCAAGTTTTGGAATTGCTTCCATAATTTTTAGCACACTCTAATGGATTTATATGCTGCTTCGATGGCCTGATTTCTCAATAGCGAATCACACCTATACGCTTTCGCACTTAGCTGCGAAGGTAATTACTGTTACACGCCCCGCTAATGATAAGTTTCCAGCACGCTCCATCAGAGTTTTTCTATCTTACAGTAACCATTGCTTTACCAATCACTTTCCAACTGATGGCACTGATGATGAGTATTTGTATCACCATGCCGATGATGGCCGGTATTTTTGCATGGATCGGTATGAAGGCTCGTTACTACTTCCAGACCTGATACCTCAACTTATTAAAACAAATGTATATCTTGGACGAGCATTAAAAGAAAGACGTGAAACCTTTTATTACCTAGAAGAACATTGTATGGGTCGTGATTTCCGCTTGTTCTTCAAAATTGATAAAAGCAATCATCAGAATAGCGATATACGATTGCTTGTAACCTCATGCCATCCCGAAGAAAAGTGGGCTTCTCCGGTAGGGGTACAAGGGTACTTTCCCATCTGGCGAATCATTGATGCGCGGTTATCAGGTGAAAATCTTGCTGTTCAGGCGCAACAAAGGCGGCGGCGCAGATAGCAAAAAAGCGACTAAAAAGTCGCTTTTTCTTACTGCTAAATTGGAAGGTGGAGGTCATTGGTTATCGCGGCGCGGCCTGCGACCCTTACGGGTTGACGCTAACGTATCTCTAAGAGATCCCACTAATCGCTAGTGACTACAAATCTACATCACTCTTCCATGAACGTCAATAGCCCACTATTCTTCAATTTCACACCTCAGCTATAGGCAGAATCCAACATAATTGCCGGCTTCTGCATATTGTCACATCCACAAATTTTGTTGTCCTGAAATTGTTGGGGGCGGTCTGACTGGCCGCACTTCGCCAGGCTTCACGATATACCGCTGGACTGACTCCAGCGTTACAAACGTCGCACTACAGTTAACGTTTTGGCATTGGTGATAACGTTCTTTGGTGGTGTCTGTCATGTAACGACTGGTACGCGCATGGGCAGCATGTTGGCATAACGGGCAATGGAACATAATGAACACCTCGACGGTTTGATCAACGCGGAATCTTTCCAACCGAGAAACAGGGTCAGTACCGCGCCGCGCACCGGCGTACCCAGCTCAGCCTGCTTCAGGGCAAAGACAATCTGCTCTTCGGTGAAGAGTGATTTTTTCATCGGCACAACCTCCGTTCAGGGAAGTATGGATCATGCCGGAATTCTGTTTCTGAATGGCGCAGGATTTCGGGTCAGGGTCAACTCCAAACTCTCACAGTTTTCGGTAAGCGACTGTTTTTACTTTCGATTGCATGTAAGTTATTGATAAAAAAAACCCCACATCATGTGGGGGAAGACAGGGATGGTGAAGAAATCCGGTCATTAACACAATGGAATAAAAGGATTTATTCTAATCTTCGTCTACATTTTGACTACACTTCGACAAACAAAGCCCCGTGCATTACGGGGCTGCACACCGCATTACTTCCATCCACACGCTTTTTGAAGTGGCTTCAATGCCTCTGACAGACCAGCAACATCAAATGTCGCACTCACGGGACTTTCATTGTAAGGCGTGATCTGAGTAAACATTGAGTTAGCCTGGCTCAGCGCCTTGACGAACTCGATGACATTGCCACGATAAAATACCGATTTGGTATCGCTAGATATGTCCCATGTTTTCGTTTTTGCCTTCTGTTTATCCAAGCGAGATAACATCTGTGTTTCGTTCAACCCAAGATAGGTATCCCAATTGAGGAAAAGTTCTGTTTTTTTCTCGCGGCAAGTGATGTAAAGACTTGGTGTGATCGATTCCCCAAACTGCGACCGGAAAGAATCATTAGCAGAAAGGCTAACATAAACATTCTCTGAATCATCCACGGGTGAAGTTTTCGTGGATACCTGCCATTTTCCAACTCCTACAACTGGCTTAGCCTCTTCGGCTACTTTCGGTGGAAGAACCTTATCGTAACAAGCTAAACGCGCATCACTTTTTGCCTCGGATTGGCATTTCATTAATGCGTCATTGTTAATATCGGCTTTAACTGGTTCTACCGCATACGCTGTTGATACAGCAGAAGAGCAAAGCGCCATAGCAATGATTATCTTTTTCATACCATTACCTTTCATGATTTCGGGCGAGTAAAGAAAACAAACATTCCGATAATGATATCGCCAATAACCCAGATGGTTCCCAGCATCATCATCCCCAGCCCCGTACCAATTGCGGCTCCGGCCCGTTCTGCGTCTGAGGCTGCGTTATTGATAACGTCACTACTGCCGCCAGCCCCGGCAAAAATGCAATAGATCATAAAGATGTTAAACAGGATAAATATCCACTTAACGATCTTGCCAAAAAATGAGCGCTTCGGCTTTCTGACCTGATGGCCGCAAGACGGGCATTTAAACGCTGAATCACTAATTTCTTTACTGCATTCCGGGCAGTTTACTAATGCCATTTTCCTAGACTCCATAGACATGGTTACATAACCGCCATAAAGCCTATCAGTTGATTTTGTTTGAATAAATAAAAATTAACCCGCCATATAGGCGGGTTATTTTAGAGTGCCAGCGATAACTGATCTTCGCCGTGGTGACTTCTTGGAAAAGCTTCTTGTGGCACCATCGCGCCGGGCGCTGGCTGGGTCTGGTTTAGTGAACCGTCTATTTCCGTCATGCTGGTGAAACAGTACCCGCACAACATATTTTGACACTGGTGATAGCTGCGCCGCACAAGCAAACTCAGCTCAACGCTGGTTCTGGTTTTTGCTATTGCACGGCAGCGAGGACAGCGCATTGCCATACGCGGGCCTCCTTTCAGGACTGGTTAATATCAACGCAAGTATAACGCTTAAGACGTTGAATCGTCACTCTCCGCTGTCCAGTCGTCGATTTTTACTTCCAGTTCCAGCGACGTGGTAAACCCTCCCCCGCCAATATCGTGAACGCACCGCGTTATCGTCCAGTTCCCACTGTCGATCGTGGACTTAAAGCCGTAGACGCTGGCGGGCTGTTCCGGGTACAAATCTGCGCGGCCACGCGCCAGGGTGATACTGAACGTCGCCGCTCCACGCTGCAACTCCCGCCACTTAGCCGCAGCGGCACGCTTCGCCGCCTTTTCCGTCTTGAAGGTTTTACGGATAACAAAAACGTTACCTTCGGCCCCGGCCAGATAATCACCCTCTTTTTTGCTGGATGCAGGCTCTTTCTTTTTGGCCTGGCTGGTTCGTCGCCTGCGGGTGGTTTTCTTCACGGTAGTGGATGGTTTTTTGCCAAAGTTGAGATCAAGCCAGTATGCAGTTACGCCTGTGTACGCGTCGCGGTCAGCTACGTTAAACCGATGTTTATCACCGCTTGACCGGACGATCTCGATTACCGGCAGCGGCTTGCCACTCTGCGTCACTCCCTTGCCCGGCGTGATAAACAGAAGCATACCGTTTTTAATGGTTGCCACCGCGCCCAGCATTTCGGCCATGCGCGTTAAGAAGCTGATATCTGATTCACTCGTCTGATCAGCGTGGTCTATCTCAATCTTCGCCAGTTCTTCGCTGACGCCCGCACGCAGATCGTAGCGGCTGGCAATGCTGGCGACCATATCCCCCACGGTAATATCGTGCCAGCTATATTCCCTCTTCACGTTGAAGGTATCGCGGAAATCTGCGCTTCTGGCACTGATCGTTAGCTGGTCAGGCGGGCCAGCGTGTCCGATTTCGTCAACCGTATACACTCCCTTAAAAACCAATGGATCATTATCCCAGCCCAGCGCCACCGATATCTTTGCGCCGCGTGATGGTAATGCTACCTGCCCGTCAGCATCATCCAGAGTCAGATCCAGCGTGTCCGCTTCAAAGCCCCGGTTATCTGTCAGAGAAAGGGAGATCAGCCGGTTATCCAGCGCCGTAAGCTGCTTACCCTCAATCTCAATACTGAACGCCGGGCGCGGCGAATATCGGTTTTCTGTCGTGTCCATATCAACCCCTTCATCATGATGGGGTACATCGTCGCCACGCGCGCGCGCATGAACAACGCCCCGTCATTGTTGCAGGTTGCTGACAACCCTTATTCATCGCATCGGCCTGCCATTGCCGCAATGATATTCGCAGTCATTAAACTGGCGAGGCAAATACATGGCCACTAACTACCATCACGGTGTAACCGTCACGGAAACCACCGACCTTAGCACGATGATCACCGACATTGATTCGGCGGTGATCGGCGTTGTCTGCACCGCTGATGATGCGGACGAAACAGCGTTCCCGCTGGATACACCTGTATTGATCACCCGCGTGGCTAACATGCTGGGCAAGGCAGGCAAAACCGGCACCCTGTATACCACCCTGAAAGCGATTTCAGACCAGACCAGCCCGCAAACCATTGTGATCCGCGTTGCTGATGCTGCAAATATCGAACCGCCAGAAGGTGGCACCGCACAGACACAGGATCAACTGGTTATTGGCGGCACCGATGCAAACGGGCGCTTTACCGGCATGTACGCGCTGCTGTCTGCCGAAATGCGCGTAGGCGTGCGCCCGCGGGTACTGGCTGTTCCTGGGCTTGATACGGAAGCGGTAGCCGCACAACTCGGCGTCATTGCCGAAAAGCTGCGCGCGTTTGCTTACGTTGCAGCGAACGGCTGCAACACAATTGCCGAAGTGAAGGAATACCGCGAGCAGTTTTCCCAGCGTGAAATGATGGTTATCTGGCCTAATTTCATCTGCTACGACACCAACGCCGGGGCGAATGCCACCGTGCCCGTGGGTGCCCATGCGGTTGGGATGCGCGCCAAAATCGACGCAACTCAGGGCTGGCATAAAACCATTTCCAACGTGCCCGTTAATAACGTGCTGGGGATGGATCGGGATATCTATTTCACGTTGCAGGGCACCGATACCGACGCCGACGAACTGAACGCCGCAGGCGTTACCACGCTGATCAAGCAGGACGGCTACCGCATCTGGGGTTCGCGCACCTGCGACGCGGAAACGTATATCTTCGAAAGCTATACCCGAACCGCGCAGATCGTTGCTGATACCGTTGCCGAAGCCCACTTCGCCTATGTTGATAAACCGCTTACCCCGTCACTGGTTAAGGACATTGTGGACGGCATCAATAAGAAGCTGACCTCATACGTGACGGCTGGCAAGCTGCTGGGCGCCCGCTGCTGGTACGACCCGGAACCGAATACCTCGGAAACCCTGCGCAATGGTCAACTGACCATTAAGTACAACTACACCCCTGTTCCACCGCTGGAAAATCTCAGCCTGGTACAGGAGTTCACCGACGAATATTTCGCTACGTTTTCCAGCGCAGTGAATAACTAACCGGGGGCGCTTATGGCACTGCCTAAGAAACTCAAATATTTCAATATGTTCTTTGACGGGGATAACTATTTCGGCATGGTGCCGGAAATAACCCCCGCCAAACTCACCAAAAAAACCGAGGATTACCAGGCGGGCGGTATGCCGGGTTCGGTTGCGGTGGATCTGGGCTTCGACGCTGGCGCCCTGGATATGGATATTACGCTGGGCGGTATGGATGCCGGGCTAATGAAAAAATGGGGCGTTACCACTGCGGACGGAATGCAGGTGCGCTTTGCTGGCTCTTACCAGGACGACGCGACCGGCGACGCCGTACCGTGCGAAATCCAGACGCGTGGCCGCTTCACTGAACTGGATCCCGGTTCGGCAAAGGTTGGGGATGATACTTCGCATAAGTACACCCTGAAAAACACCTATTACAAGCTGACCATCAATAGCGAAGAAATTATCGAAATTGATGTGCTCAACATGATCTACAAAGTTGCCGGTGTGGATGTGCTGGAAAAACACCGCGCTAACATCGGCCTATAAGGAAAACTGGCACCATGAGCAAGACCAAAGAAAACACCGTTATTCTTACCGCCCCTATTACGCGCGGTAAGACCAAAATCACCGAAGTGGCGATCACTTCCGTGCTTAAACAGGCTGGATCACTGCGTGGCTTAAAAGCCTATGACGTGCTGACGTCCAACTATGACGCACTGGTTATTCTGCTGCCCCGCGTTACCGCTCCGGCATTAACCGCCGATGAGATTGCCCGAATGGATACCTGGGATTTTTGCCAGTTAGCCAACGCGGTGGTTGATTTTTTGCAACCCTCTTCGGATCTGACCGCGACGGATACGGGCAACGAATCATCCGATGCCCCTGCGAACGCATAGAAGACCTGATGGCAGATATCGCCGTCATATTCCACTGGCGGCCGGTAGAGATGGACGCCATGACGGTACAGGAAATACTGTTATGGCGTGATCAGGCGGCTGCGCGCAGTGGTGGAGATCACTAAATGGCAGACCGCAATTTAAATATCAGGGTGGCATTCAGCGCCCTGAATAATATGTCCCGCCCTGTCAACGCGGCGCGCCAGAGTGCCGCCGCGTTGGCGTCTCAAATCAACCAGACCAAAACCAGCATTAAAGGGCTTGAGCGTCAGGCAACCAGCTTTGACCGCCTCACCTCAGCCAATAAAAAAACCACCGAACAACTGGCCCAGGCGAAAGAACAGGCCCGGCAAATGGCGGCGGCTTATGGCCCGTTACGTCAGCGCAGCGCCGAACAGGTTGCCGCCCTCAATCAGCAACGTGCAGCCATTCGCCAGTTAACCCAGCAGCAGAAAGGCGAGCAGACGCAGCTTAATCAGTTGCGCGCCAGCTTCTACAGCGAAGGCATTGCGATCAGCAGCGCCAGCCGGGCGACGGAACAGATCAACCAGCGCACCGCGCAATACAACCGCCAGCTTGCCGAACAGCAGCGACGGCTTGACGCTGTTAACCAGGCGCAGGCCCGTTACAGCCGCGCCAAAGAAACCGGCGAAAAGATGATGAGCGGAGGGATGAAAACCGCCGCAGTAGGGGCGGCAACCCTCGCACCTGTCGCCGCCGCGGTTAAATCATACAGCAGCCTTGAAGACGCCATGAAAGGCGTAGCCAAACAGGTAAACGGCTTGCGTGACGACAGCGGCAACCGCACCCCGCAGTATGAAGAAATGCAGCGGGCGATCATGGATGCCAGCGAAAAGCTACCAATGGCTAACGGCGCTGTTGACTATGCCGCCCTGGTCGAAGGTGGCGCGCGCATGGGCGTGGCAAACAGCGATGATCCGTGGGAAAAACAAAAAGCCGATCTGCTGGCTTTCGCCAGCATGGCGGCAAAAGCCTCGGTAGCCTTTGAACTGCCCGCCGATCAGCTTTCTGAAAGCCTGGGTAAAATTGCCGGGCTGTATAAAATCCCTACCCAAAATATTGAACAGTTGGGCGACGCCATTAACTACCTGGACGATAACGCGAAGTCGAAAGGCTCCGATATTATCGACGTACTCCAGCGCGTTGGCGGGCTTGCCAGCCAACTGGATTACAAGCAAGCCGCCGCGCTGGGTTCCACCTTTCTGACGCTTGGCACCCCTGCCGAAGTTGCCGCCAGTGCCACCAATGCAATGGTGCGCGAACTCTCAATCGCTACGGTTCAGGGCAAAAACTTTATGCTGGGTCTGGACGCCCTCGGCCTCAGTGCCGAAAAAGTCCAGAAGAGCATGTCAGTGGACGCGATGGGCACAATCATTTCAGTGCTGGAAGCGTCCAAAAAACTGGCCCCGGATCAGCAGGTAGCGAACCTTACCCAGATTTTCGGCAAAGAGTTCGGCGATGATGCGCAGAAACTTGCAAACAACCTGCCCGAACTACGCCGCCAGATAGAACTGACGCAGGGCGCAGCCGCTAAAGGTTCCATGAATCGGGAATCTGATATCAATAAAGCTTCCCTTTCTGCTCAGTGGCAACTGACCAAAACCGGCGCGGTTAACGCATTCAGTTCAGCAGGAGAAACGCTCCGCGAACCACTGATGGATATCATGCTTACTGTCAGTAAGGTGGTTGGCAGCGTCCGCCGCTGGGTTGAGGCAAACCCGGCGTTGGTTGGTTCAATCATGAAAGTCACCGCAGCCATAGGCGCGTTGCTGGTTGTCGTGGGTGGTCTGATGCTGTCCATTGGTGCGGTACTCGGCCCAATGGCACTTGTTCGCCTCAGCTTCACCACGTTGGCCGGGGAAGGTGGAATAGCGCGGCTGACTGGCGGCGTAATGCGCCTGGGTGGTGCGTTCCAGTGGCTTGCTGGCTCGCCTATGCAGGCATTATTAAGCGCCAGTCGCATGGTCTTCGGCCCGCTTATCACTCTACTGGCTGGCATTTCTGCGCCCGTCTGGGGGCTGATTGCGCTCTTTGCTGCGGCAGCAGTGGCCGTCATTAAATTCTGGCAACCAATACAAGCGTTTTTCAGCGGCTTCTTTACCGGCCTGATGGCTGGCCTTCAACCTATAACGCAGGCATTTAACGCCGTATTTGCACCACTGGCCCCGATTTTTGACAGTATCGGCAACGCGATCAGCGGGGTCTGGGAGTGGTTTACCAAACTGCTGGAACCGATCCAATTTTCCAGTGAAGCGCTTGCATCCTGCACCAGTGCCGGGGAAACGTTCGGCAAGGTTGTAGGGGCCGCAATTAGCGCGCTGACGCTGCCTATTCAAGCCGTCGCTAACGGGATTGGATGGATACTTGAGAAACTCGGCGCCATCCCCGACGCAACAAAAGCAGCGCAACAAGCTGCGGAAAGTATGCACAAAGACCCTGTTGTATGGGAGTGGGATCCGCAGCAAAAGAAAATGGTTAAAAAGGGTTGGAACTGGTCGCCGAAAGACGATCAGCAGAAGAAAACTAACCAGAAGCAACAGCAGGCTATAGACCAGCAGAAAAAGCAGGAAAACCTACTTAACTCGCTCAAAGGCCCGGCCAACATCGTGCCGAAGATGAGCAGCAGCTTGGACAAAATCGCCACCAATACCACGGAGAAGAAAGACGGGCCCGGCGAAATCGTCTTCAAGAATAAGCAGCCCTATATCCCGATCCGGGGCGGATACTCGGAACCGCTTAAGCAGGCGCAGCGCCAGCTACCATCCCTTACCGATTGGGCGACGCAGCAGGCCGGATCGCTGATCGCTTCCGTTACGCCGTGGCAGGTTGAGAAGCCCGCCGCACGGGTGCCCGTTTCGGCGTCGCCGTCTGCGGCTTCCGTAGCTGCGCTGATGCCTGCACCGGGTGGTGATGTATATAACCTTAACTTCGACTTTAGCGGCCAGAAACTGGATGAAGAAACCATTATCAGGCGCGTGCGCGAAGAACTTGCGTTAGCGAAGCAGCAGGCCGACCGGCGCAAGCGTTCCCAACTGACCGATCACGTCTAAGGGCAATATCATGATGATGATTCTGGGGATGTTCCCCTTTTCACTGCAAACCACGCCTTACCAGAGTGCGAATAAAACCAACTCCTGGCGGCACGTCAAAAACGATCGCGTGGGGAAATCCCCGCGCTATCAGTTCATCGGCGCAGATGAAGAACCGTTCGTACTCAGCGGCACGCTGTACCCCGAAATAAGCGGCGGTGATGTGTCGCTGGTCATGCTGGAAACTATGGCCTTTTCTGGGCGCCCGTGGCCCCTGATAGAAGGCACAGGCAGGATCTACGGCATGTATGTGATTGAGCAGATCACGCAAAACCGGACGGAGTTTTTTAAGGACGGAAAGGCGAAGAAAATTGATTTTACGCTCAACCTGAAACGGGTAAGCGAGGACATACGGGAAAAGCTGGCTGAAACGACCACCGACGATCTCTTCTCTCTGGTGAAAACCAACCTTTCGATATAAGAAAAGCGGGCCCTTGCCCGCTTCTCCTCCTGGCGGCACTGCCATAACTGACCGTGCTACAGCACCGTTAAAAACGACTGTACTCGATACGCACGGCCAGCACGGTTAAAAATGTCTGCATGCTACAAATTCTGGTCATTCGCATATTCTGGATTATCCACTACCTCAGGAGGGATCCAGCTTCCTGTTTCATCCCTTCTGTAACCTTCACCCGCTATTCCAGTATTCTCAATGGAGATAACCTCATATCCCGGAATAGTTAAATCGGGTTCAGCCACAACAATATTTTCCACTACATCATTTTTGATGATTGCCATAATAGCCATTATGCATACTCCCAGATGATAGCAATGCCCTGTGAACCAGCCCCGCCCTTAAAGGCTGTGGCTGTTGAGCGAGAGCACGCACCACCGCCACCGCAGCCATATTCAAACGCGTCATAACCATTATTCACGGTCTGCGTGCCACTTGCCTGACCGCCAGGGAAAAGCACTGATTCAGCACCGCGACCAGACACGGCATACGTAACATCAAATGCCATACCGGACCAACCCGCATGGCCTGTCGATGCGATAATATTTGCACCATAGGCAACGCCGCCTTTGCCTTCCCCACCACCAAGACCGCCTCCTTGTGTCATCATTGGTGAACCGCCCTTACCACCGCCCGCAACAACGTTATTACCGAACTTTGTATCTCCTCCATTTCCACCCTCAGCCCCCGTAACGCCAGTCCCGCCAGCTCCTATCGTTACAAAGACATTATCAAAACCTTCTGTCAGCATCGTTTTCAGGTATGCGCCAGCACCGCCACCGCCACCAAAGGCTTGTTTTCCGGATGCCGATGCTGCACTCCCACCGCCAGCGCCACCGCCGCCCAGCAATTCGACTATGACCATTTTTGTCCCTGGTGACGCTTTATAAGTGCCGGATGAAGTGATTTTTTTACACCCCAGAAGGGCACCAAAATGAGTCCCCGTCAGGCTAAGATTTTTCAACGTATTCGAAATGGCAGCAGTACCGGCATCAGCGATTTCCTGTAGAGCATTATCAATCTGTAAATATTGAGGATGTGGGTTATCCGCCTGTTCGTGTGCCTCTATTGCATCATCAACATACTGCCTAGTTGCCAGCACTACCGAAGGGTCAATTTTCAGCGTCACGGCGGCGGTGCTGCTGACGATCAGGATCATGCGGACAACCTGCACACGCCCGCTTCCCTCCTGCAATTGTGGCTTATAGGTTTCCGCACAGTTGGCTACGGCAATCATATCGCCGTCTTTATCAAACAGACCAATTTCACGGATCCACCACCCGCCCACGTCTTCGGGGATCACCTGTTCGGCAATAATCTGGTTGGCGTTGTTAGGATCAATGCTCAGGGTATTGAGTGGCGCGCGGCGCAACTCATGAACCAGCGCCGTTTGTGCCGGGTTCGGCGTCGGCAATGCGCCGTTACCATCGCCTACAGCCATCTGGGTAATCTCAACCTGCGCACCCAATGCCGTGGCATTTGCCAGTTTCGCCGCGCCTATATTGGTTAGCACGGCATAATATTTAGTCGCCACTTGCGATCTCCACGGTGTCAATTAAATGGATTGCCGCCCCGGTGTATTCATCACCGCCCACGGCTATGGTTTCAGGGAAATACGGGTACACGGTCAGCGTATCGCCGGAATAACTGCCAGCGCCGATATACAAATCGCCGGTTGTTTGCAGGTGAAGAGACATTCCCAACATATGACGGCTGCACGGTTTCACATCGGCGATCAGGCGTTCAAGCTCCTGATAGGTTTCTTCACTAATGCCCTGGTCTTCCACGCCAATATCCAGCGTAAAGGTGCCCGGTGCGGTGTCGATGTTCCACCACTCGTTAACCCGGATGAAGAAGCCGAACGGCTCCACAACCCGGCGCATGGCGCCCGTTGTACCCTTGTACTTATGCAGGTAGAACGCATCGGCCACCGCTTTTCGTTTTGTGCTTATCGGCCAGGCCTCATCCCAGCGATCAACGGAGAAGGCCCACGCCAGATAGGGCAACAGATCAGCCCGACACGTCCACGGGCTCCACAACTGGCGCAGCGGCACAGGCACTTCACCCAACGACGCGCAGACGCGCGCGGCGACTCGCTCCATTCGGCTGGCGCTGGGTGGTAACAGGTCATTACTCATCGTAACCACCCACCGTTATGGTGTATTCGGTGCAGTGCGATGCCTGGTAGTCACTCAGCACGATATCCGCAACAGGCTGCGCCAGTTCTACGCGCTGGACGCCTTCGACGTGCAGAGCGGCGTAGATAGCTGAAAGACGAATATCACGCCCTAAGCGATTCTGCGCGGCAATATACGCCTGTAACTGTTGCTCCGATGCCTGCCGGACGGGTTCGGCTTCCGGCCCCGGATAGATGTAAAGCGTTGCATCGATCTGATACGGCACGATCTCCGCAGACTGCACCGTTACCCTGTCGGCCACCGGGCGCACCTCTTCATCGTTCAGGGCGGCAGCGACAACGGAAAGCAGATCATCGCTGGCCGTTCCGTCACCCTCGCGCGACAGCACCGAAATGGTGACGCAGGCAGGGGTAGGACTGACCGCCGAAATATCAGCTACGCGCCCGTCTGCTGAACGCCCCCAAAATTCATACGCCGCTGTTGGCCCGGCCACGCTCAGACCTTCAAAAGCCTGCTGGGTACGCGTGCGTAAATCCGCGTCAGACTCCATCACGGCTTCAATTGGCGGTGTAACGCTGTCGTCTTCTTCCTGAATGGTCAAACGTTCAACGTTGAAATTGACCGCCAGATTATCCAGATCGCTATCCGTGGAATAAGCCAGCATCACCGCGCGGGCCGCTTCATTCACCCGCTGGCGCAACAGCAATTCGCGATAGCAATTCTCTTCCAGCAGCATGGTGATCGGCTCCGATTCAAGCTCAAGCGTGCGGGCGATCTCTTCCTGCTCGTCTTCCGGGTACATCGCAATAAATGCCGCCTTGCGCTGCGCGAAAAGCGTTTCGAATTCCAGCGGTTCAACCACCACGGGCGGCGGTAGCTGCGATAAATCGATCGTGCCGCTCATGCCTGGCCCCTCAATGTGATATCAGCGTTAAATGGCGTCTGATTGTCGGTGCGGTTGGCCTGGATAGTGGCAACCAGCCGACCGGCACCCGGCGCGCTCAGGGTGATACTGGTCAGAGAGATACGCGGTTCCCATAAATACAGGGCGCTATAGATGGCAGACATAACGCGCAGCTTCGTTATGGCGTTATCGACCGGCTGATCTATCAGGTTGAAAAGCTGCGAACCATAAGCACGGCGCATTACACGGGAACCGATCGGCGTTAACAGAATATCGCCGATAGACTGCGCTATATGCTCGTTGTCGGTGATGGCATGGCCTGAACTGGCATTCATGCCGCTGTAACGGACTGTACTCATACCGGGCCACCTGTATTACTACCACCGGACTGAACGCCACTATGTTTGTGCGAATGGACAACGACACCATTAGACGAAAGCGATCCGCCTGAATGGGTAATATTGCCCTTCATTTCCCCGCCGTTTTGTACTTCCAGCGTGGCGGTGATCAGCCTGTTGGTGCAGACCACTTCCGGCGTGTCCAGGGTAACGCGCGTATCTGCCTTGACCGTTACCACCGGCACGGTGGCGGTAATGGATTCCGACGCGGTGACGCTTGCCGTTTTCACCCCGCTGACAACCAGCGCGCTGGCCTCCGGGTCATATGAGATACGGGCGCCATCCGGGTGCAAGATCACGCAGGTGGTAGCGCCAGCATCTGGCGGCGGTGCGTCTTCGCTGTAAAGGCTTCCGGCAATGAATGCCGTTTCCATCTCACCGCAGGGGCACAAAATATAAACCTGTTCGCCCACTGTCGGCGCCCACCACGTCACGGCTTCACCGGCGCGCGGCACTGCCCAGCGGATCCAGTCGGTTTTGTTCTCGCCTGTTTCGACGCGCGCAAGGTACTTTTCCGTATCCACTTCCAGCACGGTGCCAATGCGGGCGAGATTGCAGATAAGGCGATAGAGTTCGTTTAAATTCATAGTGCTGACTGTTTCCCGTGGTGCCGGTTACGCTGTCCGGCGTCGCTTCCACCCGGTAGCAGGCTTTACGACCGTTTCGGCTTTTGGGTTATGCAGTCAGTATCAGGAGTCGCGCGCGCGCAAACAACGCGGCGCCATTGTGGCGGGTTGGTGACAATCAAATCTCTTGCATGAAGGCGACAACAGTATCGGCCAGCCAGTCTAAATCCCCCTCGGTCATTCCCAGGAGTTCACGCACCGGGTAGCGTGCACGGGCACCCGGCACCACGTTATCGACTTCACCGTACTGGTGAACGCTGGCAATTTCGGCGGTATGCCCCTGAAAGCCAACCACAGCCATGCCGCCCGTACCGTAAGCCTTAAGAAAGCGTGCGGTTCGCAGCTTGCGGAACATCGGATCCTTTCTGGTGCGGTTTTGCTTTGACTGGTTGAGATTGATTTCAATATAGCGCTGGATATCGCGCTTATAGAACGTGCGCAGGGCACCGCGATCCACGTCATAGCCGGTGATTGCGCGGTGCTCACCCCTGCCCGTGGTTCGCCAGTTGCGTAACTCCCTGGCCTCATCATTCCATATGAACTTTATCCCGCCCTGGGTTCGCAGGATTTTGCGGCGGCGGGCCTGATAGCTTTCACCGCTGGGGTTCTTCTGGCTGGCGATACGCTTTTGCTGGCGCTTACGCAGCCCGATCGCAACGTCGCGCGTCAGCTTGCGACGGTGCCCGGGCGAAAGCTGCGCGGCCACGCTGGCTAGCCAGTCGTCTAACTGCTGGAAGAGGGGATCGGTTTGTTGTCCTGCCATGTTTCGCCGCTGACCTCATCAACAAATACCAGTGACCACGCGCCAATTTCTGGCCCCGGTGCAGGGTCAGCACGGTGACGGGTGACGATCTCGCCATCTTCACGGGTGACGATCACCGCTTCATCAGCCTGAATCTGGATCAGCACGTCCATCGTGCTGTTACTCAGGATATCGGCTTCGAATGTTATGCCGTGCTGCTGCCTGTCCGGGTTAAACAACAGATCAGGCTGATATAAGCGCGCCCATGCCAGCACCGGCACGCTGATAGTATCCAGAGATTCAGGGTAATCCATCACCAGCACTTCCAGCGTATAGCGATACTCAAACGCAGCAGCACGCTGGCCGGTGCTGACCATACGGCCTTTACGCAGGTAAACCGCCAGATTATCGGGATTCTCACGCAGCCAGGGCACATGCTGGCTTATCATCTGGCGCAGCAAATCGGGTTTAAGCATTACTTATCCCTCCCGGACTTAACCGCATCATACGCAGCCTCACAGGCTAATCCTCTGGCTCTTGCTTCATCAGCATCTTTTGCCAGTTGCCCCGCTCGATCGTCAGCGCGGCGGAACAAGTCGGCGAGCAGTATGGCGCCGCTGGTTTCTGCCTCGCTTCTGCCGGGAGTTCCGGCACCGCAGGCGCGTTCACGGTCTGCCAGTTGCCTGGCGAGTTTGTCTGCCCTGTCGTGCAGCCCACGAGAAGCAGCACGGGCACGATCGGCATCAGCCTGCACGCCAGCAAGCTGCTGGCTGGCTTGTTTTCTGATCGCATCAATTTCACCTTGTCGGCGTTGTTCTTCTACCCTTGCCTCAGCCTGCCTTTTCGCCAGCGCGTTGGCATCGCGTGCATCACGTTGCGCCCACTCTTCACGCCAGTGCTGATCGGCATCACCGTAACCAGCGCTGTAACGCCAGTGGCTAAAACCCCATACAGCAGCAGCGGCCAGCACAAGACAAACGATCACTTTCCAGCCTGACAACCCCATCACTAAACCTCTCGCCAGCTCGCACTGTCATTACCGGACGTGCTGGAGCACTGTCAAAAATGACCGCGCTCGATACGCACGGCCAGCACAGTTAAAAATGATCAGGCCAGAAATAATGTACGCTCGGCTTCCCGACGCTTAACCAGCCCCGGCAACACCTTGCCACCTGCTTTATTCCATTTTGGAAACTCAGCCGCAGCCCCGGTGAAATCGCCAGCATTCAGCTTTTTCAGCAGTGTGGAACCTTCCAACGCCTTTACGCCCAGGTTGTAGGCAAAATCAACCAGCGCATCGAACTGATTTTGATTGATAGTGACTTTAACCAGCCCCGTAACGCCTTTTTCATACTGCACCAGACCGCTACGCAACAGGTTATCGGCAGTTTCCTGCGTGATGGTCATGCCCTTGCCAACCGGCACGCCGTTGACGGGTTGAGTCCATCCATAACCGATCGTCCAGACGCCTACAGAATCCTGATAAGCGGCCAGCCTGCACCCTTCAAAGCCTTTCAGCATGTTGATGCCGTTATTGCTCATCTCCACCTTTCATCCCTCCGATTCGGTTTTCGATAAATCCGGTAACTTTGTTACGGACTTTATCCGCGCCCATAAATCCGATTGAGGCGCCCACGAATGTTACTGCGTTGGACGGAAGCCCCAGATATTCCAGCGAACCGGCCACAGCAAGCGTGACAATCCCACATACCAGCGATCCGGTGGCGGTTTTAAGCAAAGACTGCCCATCGTAAAGGCTCATTAGCGCCGAAATACTCAGCGCCGCACCAGCCGCAAACAGTGTCGGCAGATAAGTAGCGATCCATTTCATTGTTTGTTCGAGTAATCCCGGTGGTGTGTCGTGCATACCCTCCCCCTTAATCCCATAGCTGCACGGTTTCCCGCTGGGCTGGCGGCTGGATCTCTGGCAGGTAGACAATCTGCCCGGCCTGCAACTCAGTGGCGGCGGAAATGCCCTTATTGGCATCGATCACCGCCTCGGTAACGCCTGCTGTTCTGCCGTAATAGCGCCAGCAAAGCAGGTCGATCGTGTCGTTTTGCTGCGCCTGAACGTTCATTACACCAACTCCGCCAGGCCCCGGCTTTCGTCCTGGATATCACGGATTGACCAGCGCACATCCCGCCACAGCGTATCGATCTGCGTGCTCAATGCCGCCGCGTGGTCTTCGCCTTTACTGGTGGTGTCAATATCGCGGTAGCCTTCAATCAACAGCGCCTTAGTGAGTGAATACACGGCGTTTTTATAGCGCCATACCTTCACGGAAGTGCCATTCACCGGACTGGCCGGAATTTCTGCCAATGACTCATAGCCCGCATCAATCTGCACCTGGCGCCACAGGAAAAGCTGATCATTAACATGGGCCACCGCTTCCACCGTTCGCGACATCAGGCGATCGGTTGTCACCTGCCCATCAAGACGCATCGCGCGGCGTAGTTCAGCCAGCGAAATGACCGGCCAGAATGGCAGGCTTTCAACTTTCGCGCCGCCATCATCAGGCACAGGATCGGATGGTGGCCGTACTGGCTCAGTGGCTACCAGACTCATGATCTCTACTCCGTATAAGTCAGGCGGTGGACGGCAGGACGAAGACGCGGCGTTGCCTGTTTTCGCCTGCCGTGCCGCCTGGGTGCGCGGGGGCACGTTCGGTTATTACGCCGCCTTCTGGCGGGCTGTCGTGGTTCTTTTCTTCGCTGCCGGCTTGCTTTTAGCGGCGGGCTTTTTGGTATCCCGCTTCGCTTTTGGCTGGGCTGGCTGCGTTGCCGCCTGGGTTTCGGTGCTGTTTGCTTCTGGCTTGCCGTCTGCGCCGTCACCGTCAGCAGGTTGCCCGGACTTCTTAAGCGCACGTTGCAGAAGCTCAATATCACGGGTTACGCCTGCTTTTTTCGGGTTCAACACTGCCGCCTGGCGCAGGTATTCAACCGCAGCGGTAAGCGATTCAACGTTGTCAGTCAGGCGCAGCGTATACCCCAGCGCCTTAAGCAGCTTTGAGCGCACCTCATCCGGCATATCTTCGTTCAGGGTTAAGCCCCGTAACGCTTCCAGCAGGTCAGCGGCGACCGGTGCAACAGCCGGGTTAGCTTTGAATGCAGCCAGGACGGGATCGCAAATTTCTTCCACCAGTACGGTGGCGGTGGTGCGGCGATACTGATCCGGCATCGGTAACTTATGGCGCAATACGTACTGACCAATGCGCAGGGCTTCGGCGATGTTTCCGCAGTCACAGCACCAGATCATGACGGTGGTTAACACGTCGTCAGACTGGCCGGAATCTGCCGTAAGTACGCCTTCAATCCACGGCTGATAGTCCGGCAAGAGTTCGCGTTTTAAATCCGCTTTAGCCTTCTGGGACTGGACACGGCTCAAACGGGCTTTATCCAGTCGCAGGCGGTGAAGCATGGTTTCGTAGGCCGTCATTTCAAGCTGCGACGGCTCACGGCTGGCGTGGCGGCGTTCAGCCATCACGCGATTAAAATGTTGTTGAGCAGGTGTCAACATGATGCCCCCAAAGCGGCCAGCAGTTAGCTGGCCTGCGCTGATTTATGGTGCCGGTGCTGGTTCGGCGGCGGTAATGCCTTCGATCAGACAGCCGAAGCCGTAATCTTCAACAACATAGGCATCATTTGACGAACTGTAGGTAGAGACGCGGTTATATTCCGGCTCTTCCACGATACGGCGACGGTGCGCACCTTCCTGCCAGTAAATCGACAGGTTTTCCCACGAAGTGATAAACATGCTGCCATCAGGGAAGAAAGGCGCGATGAACGAAGGCAGGTTGCCGATCGTCTTACGCGAGGCAATCAACTGACCGGCCAGCGCTTCGGAGTTCGGGTTATTGGTGCTGACGGCGTTGATGATCGGGAACGAACGGCTAACCGTCAGGTTACGACCAGTGATCACCACCAGATTGGGCGAATCTTTGTACCATTCGTCCATCAGTGAGTTAACCGCGTCATAAACCAGCGAGTCGTAGTTACCGTAATCACCTTTAGCGATCACTTGGTTGGAATCGTCGCGGCTGGTCACGGTGATATCTTTCATGACTCGTTGCGGCGCGTTCGCGCGGTACTGTTGCAGCCAGCCGATACCACAATCCTGCAAAAGAGGGTTAGCGTTGCGGTCGGACTTATCCGCATAGCTGGTTCCGTTAAAGCCGATCATGATGCGGTCAAGCGCGATACGCTGAATGATCTGATTGCTCAGACGCTGCTGGAAATCCGGGAATTTAGCCCACGCATCAAGCTGCGCATAAGAGGCGAAAGTATCCGCGTTCACCTTATTACAGGTGTACTTGTTCGAATCCAGCGCCGTGACGGAAACAGGCTGACGGCGATCGGTGGTGGAATTGTTGGTGCTGGAAATCGGGCCGCTCACACCCAGACCGATTTTTTCGCCGGTCTGATCGTTAACGCCGTAGATGTTAATCAGCTTCAACATTTCGGAAGACTGCTGCACCTTGTCTTCAAGCGTCTGCTCAACGCTTGGATCAATGCTGAACGACTTTGTTACGTGGGATTTGTTGATGTGATTCAGTTCAGCCTGTCGCTCAAGATACGCATCAAACAATTCACGGGTAGAATTACGCATAGTTATATTTCCTGTACAGTTCCTTCGTTACTGGCGGCGATCAGCAGTCAGCAAGCTGGGCGTTAGATTTTTCAGTTGCGCCGGTCGCTTCCGGGCGGCGGAATTTGCTGGCGTCCTGGGTAGAAAGCTGCGCTTTCATCTCGTCGAACTCAGAGCGCAACTTCTCCACCGCTTCGGCGGTCTGCTTGTTCTTAAGCTGCCCTGCGCTCAGTTTTTCCATCTTGTCCAGCAATTCACCCTGGCTTTCCGCTACCAGTTCAACCGCCTGGCGGATATCGCCATTTTCACGATCGAAGTGCTGGCGGGTTCCGGTCAGCATTTCCTTGATACGGGAAAAGAAATTCTTCCCGGTGTCGGACGCTGGCGGCTCTTCCTGCGCAAATTCAAGAGATGATTCCAGGGTTTCAGTGAAGAAGCATTCAGGTGCGTAGTGACGCGCGGCCAGTGGGTTGGCGCTGGCGTTCTGGGTGCAAAACTTCATCATTTCGGTGCCCAAGCTCGCCGGGTTATCAGTACAGGCCAGCCCCATAAGATAGGCTTTGCCGGTGTCTGCAAAGGACGGATGCACTTCAATGCTATGGTAGATTTTCTGGCGTTTGCCTTTCAGTTCTACCAGTTCGTCCGTGGCGTCCACCTTCACCAGAAGCGCCAGTTTGCCCTTTAACGGGCCCTCGGCAATCTCTTCGGCTTTGGCTTCAACCACGTCACCATACGCGCGGAAATCGCTTGTCGGCGACCAGCCTAAAATGTGCTCCAGATTGACGCGGGCGCCATAGACCTGGGGATCGTACTGTTCGGCCATTTCGGTGATGTGCTGACGTTCCAGCACGCGGCCGTCACAGGTTGCGCCCTCTACTGCGGCGCGGAAAAAATTTGTCATTGGCATGGTGACAAAGCTCCGGGTTGGTAAGCGATTGATATTAACCAGTGCCCCAATCATTCCCTTTGCAGCAGGAAGGCGCAAAGCCTTCACTTTGTCGGACTCAGGCGACAACAAGCGGCGATATTGTTGCGCGCGCGAGCGCGATAGCCTGTTGCCATGAATACAGCCGAAGACCTCAGCACAAAAGCCAAAAGCCTCTACTGGCAGGCGTTTAGCATCACTCAGATTTCTAAGGAAATCGGGGTGAGCATTAACACGATCTACAGTTGGCGCCGCCGCTATGAATGGGATAAAGCCACCCCCATGCAGCGGGTGCAGGATCGCACGCACGTTCGTTACCTGCGCCTGGTGGAAAAGGACGAAAAAACCCCGAAGGATTTCAAAGAAATTGACCTGCTGGCGCGCCAGCTTGACCGCTTTGAACGGCATGAGCGACGCGACCAGGAGAAAGAGAAGAAGGCGAAGACTCCGAAAAACCATTTCACCGAAGAACAGATAACCCAGCTTCGCGCCCTGGTCTTTGATTCGCTCTACGAGCATCAAAAACGCTGGTTCAAACAGTGGAACCGGCGTAACCGCTTTATCCTCAAATCCCGCCAGATTGGTGCCACTTGGTACTTTGCCCGCGAAGCGCTGTTGCGTGCGCTGGAAACCGGAAATAACCAGATATTCCTGTCAGCCAGCCGCGCCCAGGCGTTCCAGTTCAAGCGGTTCATTCAGAAGCTGGCAAGGGAAATAGGGGTAGAACTAAAAGGCGGTGATGCCATTGAGTTAAGCAACGGTGCGATCCTGTATTTTCTCGGCACCTCCGCCGCGACGGCACAGAGCTACACCGGTGATCTGTACCTGGATGAAGCCTTCTGGATCAGTAATTTCATCAAACTGCGCTCAGTGGCCGCAGGCATGGCGACACAAAAAGGACTGCGCCGCACCTACTTTTCGACGCCTTCCAGTGAAGAACATGAAGCCTATCCTTTCTGGACTGGCGATCAGTTCAATAAAAACCGCCGCCGCTCCGATCGGGTGGATATCGACACCAGTCATAAGGCATTGAAAAACGGCAAACTGTGCGGGGATAACATCTGGCGCCAGATAGTCACACTGGAAGACGCAATGAAGCTCGGTTTCGATCTGGTTGATATTGATGAAATCCGTAGCGAAAACTCCCTTGACGAATATGCCAACCTGTACGGATGTACCTTCGTTAAAGCCGGGGAACGCGCCTTCGACTACAACGCAATTCTGGGCTGCGGCGTTGATGGCTACATGCCGGACGCATGGCCGGACTGGAACCCGTTTGCACCCCGCCCGCTGGGTAATCGCCCTGTCTGGGTTAGCTATGACCCCAACGGCAGCAGCGGCAAAGGCGACAGCGCCGGGCTGGTTGTGCTGGCCCCGCCAGCCGTGCCGGGTGGTAAGTTGCGCGCGGTAGAACGCCACCAGTTACGCGGCATGGAGTACGAAGAGCAGGCCAAATTTATTAAAGAGATCACCACCCGCTACAACGTGCAGCACATTGCTATCGACGGCACGGGGATCGGCGATGCGGTTTATCAACTGGTGATCAAGTTCTTCCCGCAGGCGGTTAAATACAACTATTCACCGGTTCTTAAGCGGTCGATGGTGCTCAAAATGTTGATGGTCATTCGTGCCGGGCGCTTTGAGTTCGACGCCGGAATGATGGATCTCGCACAGTCGTTTATGACCGTGCGTAAAGTCACCGCTGGCGGCGTTATTACCTACCAGTCAGATCGCGCCCGTGGCAGCAATCACGGCGATCTGGCATGGGCAACTATGCAGGGCATTTACAACGAACCGATCGGCGCGGAAGTGACCGGCGATAACGGCAGTTTTGTGGAGGAGTTTTAATTGAGCGGCAAAAAGAAATTCAGGGCGCCAACTGCTGCGCCAGCCAGCACGGCCAGCAACGCAGCCACCCCGCTGGAAAGCGTGGAATCTTTCAGCTTTGGCGACCCGATCGCAGTCAACGATCGCGCGTCTCTTATGGAGTGCCTCGAATGCCATAACAATGGCCGCTGGTATGAACCACCGATCAGCCCCTACGGGCTTGCGCGCATGTTCGACGTTGCCGCCTATCACCAGTCACCGCTGATATTTAAACGCAATGTTATCGCCAGTTGCTACATACCACACCCGCTATTGACCCGGCAGGAGTTCACCGCCTGGGTGCAGGATTATTTAATTTTCGGTAACTGTTACATGGAATGCCGCCGCAACCGACTCGGCCAGCCGATTGAACTGCGGCACAGCCAGGCGAAATATACGCGGCGCGGCATAGACCCGGCTCAATTCTGGTTTGTTCCGCGCTACGTTGACGATCACGCGTTCGAACCGGGCAGCGTCTGCCAGATCAAGAACCCCAGCCCGCACCAGGAGATCTACGGCGCGCCGGAATATCTGGCCGCGCTACAAAGCGCCATGCTGAACGGTGAAGCAACGGTGTTCCGCCGCAACTACTACATTAACGGCAGTCATGCGGGTGTGATCGTCTACCTCACTGACCCGGTGGCGAATAATAACGATGTGGAAAAGCTTAAGAAGTCGCTGAAAGATGCACGCGGAAACGGTGCTTTTAAAAACCTGTTTGTCTACGCGGCGGGCGGGAAAAAAGACGGCCTGCAAATTATGCCGTTCAGCCAGGTGGCGGCTAAGGATGAGTTTACCGGCATCAAAGACGCCACCCGCGACGACCTGTTAGCCGCGCACCGCGTGCCGCCCGTTCTGATGGGGGTAATGCCGAATAACTCCGGTGGCTTCGGCGACGTAGAGAAAGCGGCGAAGGTGTTTTCCATCAACGAACTGGCCCCGATACAAGAAAGCCTGAAAGAGTTAAACGACTGGCTGGGGATCAACGTGGTGCGCTTCAACCCTTACGCACTGTTGCAGACAGCGATCTGACGCCAGCCCGAACACACCCACCACCACCGCGCAAAGGCCTACACGGCCATAACTGACCACACCGCACGTAAGCCCCTCAGCGGCCCGCTGGCAGGGGCTTTTCTTTTACCTCAACCACCACGGCGAACCGAAAACGACGCAGCAGCGAGGCGCAGCGGCGCGAAAATCGGCGCAGATAATACCGACCCTATCCCACCCCTCAGCGCGCGCTCGTTCCCCCGCCTCGCCCGCACGCAGAAACCCCTTTTTTTGTGCAAATGTGCAGACCACCGGAAGGCCCGCCCCGTCTGGTCTGCTCTTGAAAAATCACCATCTAACAATTTGTGCAACTCTGCGCATAAATGTGCAATAAAAAAACCGCTCTGGTTGAGCGGTTTACTGTACCGAAATGATCACGAACGAATCGGAATAGATGTTTGAGGCTGAATTGGCACTAACACCTGATTATAAGCACGTAGAATTTCGTTATACAGGTCTTGGTGTTTCGCAGCCTTCACAGTAATGATCAGAGCGTACTTTATCTTTTCCGCCTTGTGACTAGCTATGCTGGCACCTGCTTCACGGGCGTTATAGTGAATATCAAACACAGGATTTTTTAGAGTAGATCCCAGCATGTTCTTCGAGCTATGCAACACGGTCTCCCATTTGCCCATATCAGAACGCCGTTCACTTTCAGTTGAATATTTGGCTAGCTCAAAAAATCCCTTAGTTTCAGCATTCTGTTTTCCGTCCTTAATTCTTGAATCATTTGGACGGAATGTAACTTCTAGGCCAGCCTTTGTATATGAAGCCGAATCTTGCGGATCAGTTGTTGTTGCATAGCAGAAAGTTGCCGATAAATTTATTTTACCTTTCAAGCCACCTTCAGGGATGGGAAGAGAAGCGCGTAGGTATTTTCCAGGTTTCAATTCACCTTGGTAGACGATACGTGCGACACCATCCGGGCTGACAATAATGTCGTTCAAGTCTTCAGGCAGTTTCCCCCAGCCCACTTCAGCGCATGGGTGATCAAGCGGTTTTGAGGCATGAATCAACAAAGCTTTGATCGCCAGTTGGCTCAAATCACTGCCTAAAATAGCCCGAACGCCAACGGCTGCACGTAAAGCGTAAGGTGAGGCAAAACTTGTTCCCCGTTGCGGTGTGATTACAGGTTTTTTACCTTTTCCCAAAACATGAAAGTACTCGTCTATATCACCGCCAAACGCAACTAAATCAGGTTTCATCACGCCGGGACTTCTACCCGGCCCAATAGCACTATACGGCGCTCGTTTCCATTCCGTTTCATTGACAGTATCACAAGCACCAACAGCCAAGGCATTAACGCAATCAGATGGTACTTGAATTCTTGCATTACCAGACTCTCGATCCATTTCGCCATTGTTCCCAACAGCAACAGTCATTAGCGTCTCGCCATCACTTAATAAATCATCTATGACGGAAGTCCAAGCATGAACTTCCGTATCTTCAATTGGTAGATCCGGGCCTAAACTTAGATTAATAAACTGATACTGACGAGACAGAAGCACCTCTTCAATAAAGCCCAAAGTTCGATATAACTCCAGCGGATCTTCCTGGCAGGTTTTATTGTCTAAAACTCTCAAGTTATCAATATAAGAGTATGGCCTTTGCACCTCTGATTTGTTACTAATTGGCCCGAATAAAAAAGCCGAAGATACAGCTAAACCATGATCTAAACCATCAGGGTCATCTTCCGCATGATCGTCCAAAACTCTATAAGACTTTAACCAAGGAGATATAGCGTGCTCTGATGGTAAGCCACCATCAAGAATGGCGACTTTTATTTCTGAAGATATTGGGCCTTCCGTAGGTAATTTACACTGAGCTAAAGGGCCAGAAGCTCTTTGTATTGGCCTAATTCCGCGTAATTTTGGCACAGGTCTAATTACGCGTACGAATGTAAATTTCGCAAGCTTATCAATGGCAACTCGATCAGCTTGGATTGGCACGAACCACAACGTGCCAGCGGTAAAAGCTAATGAAGTATGTACCTTGATATTCAGAGTTGACGCGAACCGAACAAATTGTTGCTGAATCAAGTCTTGTCCATCATCTGCCAGCAAATGTACACCAACTTCAAAATACGAAGAATCCATATCACCTGCGGTAACAATACGCTCTTCAGGTAAATAGGCTTCAAACTGTTCTATACGAGCAAAATCAATCGCTTCGTCTGTTAACTCTTTGAGTCCGGACACCCAGTGAGGTAACTCTTCGAAGGATTCTCTTTTACCGGCAATAAACATTTGTGTCGTAGTGACTTCTGACACAGCAACTTTGCGCTTCCAGCTTTGAGGCGTAATTCTAACCGTCCTGCTGCCAATTGACGTCAATCCGGTAGACTTAAGCATTTTCGCAGGGAAAAAAGAGCGCGCGATATAGCTTGGATTTACCGTCAACTTTGCTACGGCATAATCATTAGGACACGCCCGACTGGGTAACTTTGCAAAGTTTTCGATAGTAGATGCAATTTGTGGCAATAAGCGTTGTTTCGATTCATAAAGAGAGTAAACCTCAGCTTTCCCTGGGACTCTTTTAGGACTAGGAATATCACTGGTTAACAATTCACCTCGTCCGATCAGAAAATTAGTTTTCGCCATACATACTCCTTATCTATGCTGCGTTAGATTTTTTTGGACTATATTTTCTAATTGTATCCCTACTGACTCCAGTTAAGTCTGATATGGCATGCTGGGATAATTTAGAGTTTCTTTTTAAATTAACAGCTATTTCTTTACGCTCATTCCTATCTAATTCTGATAAACCATCTTTAATGAACGATTCAATTAACTCTTCATCTGAAGAAATGCCTAACGCAACTGAGCGACGGAATTTGTTTATAGAACGCTCAATATTACTGAAAGATTCATCTTTGAACATAATGACAAGCAAATCCATCCAACGTGCAAAAATTGCGTAGTCAGGGCCTAAAAAGCGTTTAATAGCTTCCTTAATGCTTTCACTATTCGGCTTCTCAAAATTGAGTACCAAATCAAAACGTCTCCATAGTGCCGGATCAATGAGCTCAGCAAAGTTAGTTGCAGCAAGTAACAGACTTGAAGAAGGCCATTCATCAACTTCCTGAAGAATGACAGTAACAAGTCTCTTTAATTCTCCAACATCAGAATCATCACTTCTCTTTTTTGCAATAGAGTCAATTTCATCTAACAGAAGAACACATGGCCCTTTCTTTGCGAAATCCAGAGCCGCACGAAGGTTATTTCCGCTTTTCCCCAGATAACTACTCATCACAGCAGTTAAATCCAGAACGTAAAAAGGAACACCTAATTTCTGAGCTAACCAGCTTGCCGTAAGCGTTTTACCCACACCAGGTGGGCCAACAAAAATGGCGGAACGTGTTGGTTGTAAGTCAAGGGCCTTAAGACGGTCGATATGCTTCCGTTCAAGAATAATCTGATCCAACGAGTCTTCTATCTGGCTGGAAAGCAATGGCTTACTGGTAATCTTTTCACTTGGTGCTTTAAGTAAGGTTAACCTTGAATCCTCGTCCACAGGCATGACCTGAGACTGTGTTGTTTTTGGCGTCGTAACCTTACGCAACCCTTGTGCAGGCTTCTGCGGTTTATTCCGTAAATAAAGATCAAGCTGCTCTGATAGAGCAGGCATAGTTTCCCGATATTTGCGCACCAAGCGAGCGACATACAACCGAACATCGTCATACTGTTCAGCTATTACCAGTCTAACTAGCTGGGCTAAATCTGACTGAATACCACTTAAGTCGCCCATCTTAATAATAACCTCTTAATTTTAAACGAATTATAAAAACAAACAACTGGACTACTTATAGTATTGCACTTTTTCATCGATCAGGAAAGCGGAATACTATATGAAATTACAGTATGCTTCATAAATCACACTTCCCATGTCTAAACGCTACCTTCATACGATTGATGAGATTGCTTGCTTGTTGCTGCATTGCCATAATCTGCGACGGCAATTCACTGCTGGCTCGCCTGCTTGTGTTAAGTCCTTCGTCAGTTAGAGTTACTGTTAGTCCTGAACCTGCGCGGTTACGGGCTACTAACCGCCCGTCCTGTACGGTCAAAACGAGGTCACCGCACGCGATTGATGCTCCGGCCATTATCGATCTGACCATTCCGGTGCTGGCGTCAATCCCACGCAGCGCCAGCAGTTCACTAATCTGCTGCTCTTTGACTGATAGCCCTGCTCTCTCTTCCCGTTCCGGTGGCCGCGTTTTCCGCTTAGCGCGTACATCGTCACTTAACCGCTGCGCCAGTTCCCGCTTTTCTTGCCGTGAAAGAGCATCAAAATTCACCGTCTCGCCCACTTCGTGATCGGCATGTTCAAGACCGTCTGCACCTGTCGCGGGATCCCGCGTACAGTTATTGACAGAACTCCGAGGGGCGGCACTGCCGCCTGAAAAACCAACGTCAACGGCCATACCGTCAGCGCTCTGGCGCTTCGGCACTATTTTGTATTGAGTGGTGCGGGTGAAGATCAAAGAGTCATTGCCCGTAATCGGGCAATAGATACCGGTGATTCGCTGGACGTTATCGCCGTAGGCGTTGCCGTTTTCAGTGGTTTCATAATTCAGACGGATGCGCAGCTTATCGCGCTCAACCAACGGGCCACCCTGGGCTAATACGTAGTTATCCCATTCGCCACCGTTAGCGGCCTGCCGGGCGGTTTCCAGTTCAGGGTGTAACACCAGTTCGCGATCGCCCAAGCGGCGAAGTTCGCGATATACCGTGACCGGTGCACCGCCGATCTGCTGAAACTGACGAATAGCCCAGCGCGATGCCCACGCGCTAACGCGGAGTGACATTTCTTTCAGGTCTTCCCCGGTTTCGTCGTCCTTCTCACCATCCAGCGCGAAGCCGTCGATATTCTTCGAAATGTATTTCGCTATGTAGCCGGTTGCGCTGCCGTGGGCATCATCGATCGGCACAACCTGAAAGCGGTTTTCCTGCGCTCCCGGTTCGTTGCCGTCTTCTTTCAGGGCATATTTACGGAAGATTTCGCGCGCCTGCTCGACGCATTCCGGGCGCATAAAAAGAAGTAAATGCCAGTGTGGCGTTGCATCGTGGTGCGGTTCGACCACGCGAAAACCAAAGACGCGGATCCCTTTTCTCTTCCACGCTGCGCGGGTTCTCGCCCAGACTTTGCAAAGATATTGCTGCGTCTCGCGCGGCGATGCGCCACAGTATTTATTATTGCGGCGCCCGTTATGCTGCATGGAGTGGTAACGGGAAGGTGCTGTCAGCGTGTAGAAGTCACCGGCCAGCCCTTCCAGCTTCGCCAGATCTTCAAATCCGCGCATTCTCGTCATGAGTTCGCGGCGACGGTTGGCCGGATTGGCAACACTACCGGCGACTTTATCGATCAGTGAAATGCGTTCGCCCGTGTCCTGGTCTTCCAGTTCCATAGCCTTAAGGTATTCACGGTTAGCCTTTTTTTGGGCCAACCATTCCGTAAGGCACGGGGCGCTACTGTATGGGGAAGATTTTTTCTGGACGTATCCCGCTGCGATCATCAAATGCTCACGCCACCGGGCATGGATACAGCGCAGGCGGTTTAACCACCACTGCGATGACTCAAGGCGAAGAACCGCGCGTAACGCGTCCTCCGCTTCCAGTTCTTCATTGCAATACGCCGTCCAGCCGGGGATCGGAGTTTTCAGATGCACCGCCAGCGACGCAATACGGCCATAGCCAGAAAGCGCCGCGAACTCAGGATCTCCGGTGCGTGCCAATTGGTGATCGGACTCGCGTATAAACTCGCTCGTAAAGATATCGGCAAGCGTATAAGCCAGTCTTTTTAACTCTTTCTTCCCTGCCCAGAGCATACGGAACAGCTGATCGCGGATTGGCAGCAGAATGCCGGGCATCACAGTGTCAGGCTGGTAAACACTGTTCACGCTATCAATTCGCGTTAATACGTGGCGCTCAAAGGTATTAACCAGCCAGTGATCTGCCGCTTTGCGGTCTTTCGCATCCAGTGCATCCAGCTTCGCGGCAAAGTGGCGGCGGATATACTGCGGAAGTGAAGCCAGACGGCGACGCAGCAGCTTGCTGCGCTCCGGCTTTTCGTCTTCCGCTACCAGTTCACTGAACGCAATATGCTTACGCGTGCCGTCCGGCGTGAGATAGTCGAAACCATCCAGCCCCGGCGCTACATCAACGCCAATAGGCTGGTATGGTTTGTTTCCCCCATAAGCGTAAGGGATAGCATTGTCAGTGCTACCCGGATACGGTGGAGGTGGAGAAGGGGCGCGACGGCCACGGGTTTCCGTGGTCATATTTGAACTACATCCCCTACTTTAACGGCTTTGGCTTCCTCTTCTGATTTCTTCAGAATTGTGGTTATTGACTCCCTTCCATAAGCTGTTACTTTCGCCTCAACCAACCAATACGGCACAATCTCGCCACGACTCACGCTTATGATTTCAACGATCCAGGCGTCTATAAGATTCATTAAAAAGCCTCCAGATCGTCAAACGTGCCCGCCGCAACCATCGCGTTGTAAGTCGCATCACCCATCACGGCGCCACAATCAGGGCAACCGCCGCCGTAACGCCCGCAGCAGTCGCAGACAGGCAGCACGCCGATCACTTCTTTGGCCTTCTGGCGGTTGTCTTTGTCGGTGCTGACGGAACGTTGCACGCTGATTTCGTGCATCTTGAAGGGCTGATAAATCGCGCGGGTGGCTTCGGTGTCGCTGTTGGAAATGACGACCTTCACGCCATGCTTACGGTTAACTTCCAGCAGTGCCTGGACTAACTGGCGGTGGTTGTCTTCCGTGAATGGTTCGGTATGGTATTGGGTGAAGTCCGCTGTTTTGCTCTCAGGCAGGTAAGGCGGATCGCAGTAAACGAGAACATCGCCACCCGTGACGACCTGTAGAGAACGCTGGAACGGCGCGCAAAGAAATATTGCCTTTGTATCGTTGGCCTTTTCGGCAAACAGGCGGATTTCATTTTCAGGAAAGTAGACGCTCTTATACTTGCCAAACGGCACGTTAAAGCCGGTCTTACGGCTGTAACGGCATAAGCCGTTATAACCGTGGCGGTTCAGATACAGGAATTGAGCAGCACGCATGATGCACGCCATTTCAGCGCCATAACGCAACCCACCGCTTTTAACCGTACCCACCTGCTTATTGAACGCGGCGCGGACTTCGTTGTATCCCTGCGGGCTGTTCTTACTGTTGAACAGTTCGCGGGCCGCATCGATCACTAAGTCCGGGTAACGGGTGACTTCCCGATACAGGTTAATAAGATCCGGGTTGATATCAGCCAGCACATAGCGGCGGTATTCAGTCGCCAGAAATACCGATGCGCCGCCTACGAACGGTTCGATCAGGCAGTCGGCTTTAGGAAGGTGCGGCAGCAGGTCAGGAAGGACACGGGTTTTACCCCCTGCCCATTTGATGAACGGGCGGATCATTTTACAGGACTCCGTAATGGGAAGCTGGAATAGAAGGGCGCTGTAACTCTTCAATGCAGTGCTGGCGCAGATTGCTTATAAAATTGGTGGTTACTGACCCACTGGCAGAAAGGGTTAACTCGCCATCACGGCGGGTTTTAATGGTTAAACCTTCATTTTCGATAGCAGGTAAAAGAACATGCAAAATGAAGCTATATTGATCACGTCTGGTCATTATCTCTTCCTCAAAAAAAGAATGAGTTGAACCGCCGCCACTTAATAAAGAGGCGGAGAAAACAGAGTTGATTTTTTAAAACCGAATTACTTAATTAGCTTTTTAAATAATTCAGCCAGTGCAAGCAGGAATCCTTTATTTATTCTTTGGGTATAAATAAACGGTTTATTTTTACCTTTGATAAATTGAACCTTCGCCGGTTCGGGCTTAAAAAATCTTCCGTCCGGCGTCTCCAGCCAGCCGCGTGAGTTCTTGAAGTGTGTGACCTGGCACCCATGCTTAAGCAGGCTTGCCAGTGATGGACCTTCATCGTGCATTACTGCCCCCTTGCTTATACATCTGATCAACCGTGCGCATGGCTTCCGCTAAAGCAAAGTCACGCCCGTAATAATCACCATTGCTGGAAATACGATAAGAGTGCTTAAACGTAAATGGATTACGCGGGCATTTCTGAATAGTGAAGCCACGATATAAATATGAATGACGACTTAACTGTATTAATTGCACAACCACAAAAGCCCCCTCACATTCCCAATTTAAGCAATTCACCATCAACATGGCGGGCCACGTCTTTGGTTATTTTCTTAATCAGCTTTTTATCCCTGATCATAAACTCGCCACTATTGGTGCGAATCATGAAGCCCGTTTGCATATCTTTTAAATGGCTGTCCAGAATGTCGTTGCATTCACGCATCCGGTTTTCGTGGTTGGCTGTTTTCTGGCTCATCGCGATAACCTCAAAGACCGATCCACAGCAACCAAGCGTCGCGCTGCTCTCTCGGACGGTTGTAGTAGGCGTCACGCATTGCACGATTGAACTCAGGAATATAGATCCAATTCTCAGCACGGGCGCCCAGACTTTCCGGGTTCTTCCACGGGATGATCGGCAACTTACCGTCTTCAATCATGCTCTTAACCGTGGCGGGCTTCTTACCGATTAACTCGGCAAATTTAGGGTATGGAACCGCGTCAACGGCGTGACGCACTTCAATGAACCCCTCTAACTCTTTCTCTGTCATGTGTCATAATCCCCATCGGCGCCAGGCGCTTATTTCGGCTTGTAACTGCTTATATTGGCGGTTGCTCATGGTAGAGATTACCACCCTTAAGGAGAATGTTATGGTAGAGATCCCTACCCCGTCAAGCGGCGTGGGTGAAAAAATCAGAGCTATCAGGGATGCGGAGGGGTTAACAAGGCAGCAATTCTTTGAATTAACTGGAATACCTGCTGGCACGCAGAAGTATTACGAGACAGGAAGAGTGGAGAGCATTGGTAGCGATATCTTGCTTAAGATCACTCAGCATTCACGTTTCGCAAAATACACGCTCTGGCTTATGACTGATAAGACCGCCCCTCAAGCTGGTCAAATCGCACCGGCCCTCGCACACATTGGGCCAGAGTCAACTGGATCAGACCGCGCCGAGAAACAAACTGGTTAACTGTCTATAAACATTACATTTTCACTATCTGTTATCAGGATGGGGAAATAAACGCCGGAGGGCTTTCTTATGTCGATTAAGAAGCTCGAAGGTGGTCAATATGAAGTGGACGTATGGCCGCGCGGACGTAACGGAAAACGTATCCGCAGGCGATTTGAGAAGAAACAAGAGGCTGTTCTTTTTGAGCGTTATGTATTAGCCAACGCCGACAAAAAAGAATGGCTGGGCGCGAGCGTTGACCGCCGCACCTTAAGCGAGTTGTTAGATACCTGGTGGCTGCTATATGGACAGACTCAGGAAAATGGCGAGATTGAAAAGCGGCACCTGAATAAAACAATCAGGGCGCTTGGTGATCCAGCCTTTAACCGACTGAACAAGCGAATGATTGCACAGCACCGAAGCCAACGGCTGGAAGACGGTATCAGCGCAGCAACGATCAACCGGGATATTTACCGTTTGTCCGGGATGTTCAGCACGTTGATAAAGCTGGAAGAGTTCAGAAAGGAAAACCCCTGTAAGGGTCTGGAACCACTGAAAGAAGCGCCGCCAGCTATGACTTATCTCGCCAAATCAGAGATCAGTAAATTGCTGGATACTCTGACCGGCGACGATCGACGTGTAGCACTGCTATGCCTCAGCACTGGCGCACGCTGGGGTGAAGGGAGCACGCTGCGAGGTGAGCAGGTTAATCACGGGCGTGTGACGTTCCTTAAGACCAAAAATGGGAAAAAGCGCACGGTTCCGATATCGGAAGAACTGGAGAAAGAGATCAAGACCAGCGACACCGGGCCACTGTTCAAAGTTGACTATGAAAACTTCTGCGAACGGCTCAGGCTGGTTAAGCCTGACTTACCACGCGGGCAGGCCACGCATGTGCTTAGACATACGTTCGCAAGCTGGTTCATGATGAACGGGGGAAACATTATTGCGTTACAGCAAATTCTGGGGCACGCCAGCATACAACAGACGATGGTTTATGCTCACCTTGCACCTGATTACCTGCAACACGCAGTAACGTTAAACCCTCTTGGCGGCGGGCTGATGGTGTGACAATGTTGTCTACATCTTGTCTACACCCGTAGCGCTATATCCTTCTTGTAACTGCTTATGGCTGCTGCAAGGAGGATTGATTTATAAGGGATTTTTTCTAAGTGCCTGATAAAAAAAAACCCCACATCATGTGGGGGAAGACAGGGATGGTGTCTATGGCAAGGAAAACAGGTTAGTTACTGGGAATGCCTGGTACTACTGCTAAAAATGGTCAACGGAGAACTTTGTTGTAACTGCGCGACATCACGTAGTTGGGCCATCCGTTGTTGATGTTTCTGTTGCAACACCGCTTGCTGCTCCGGCGTGAGCAGGTGATACATCTGGTTGCGAACTTTCGCCATTTCAACCTGACGTTTTACCTGTTCTTGCGCCATTTTTTCTGCCTGAGCGCGCACAGCGTTTTCATCGAATATCTCGGCGGTGACAAGGCTATGCATTGTCTCTATATCGCCGACGTTCACAGGAGGCTGATCGTGCCGAGCCTGTGCCATTAAATCTCTCATCTGTTGACGCTGGTTCTCAGTTAGATGAATCCCGTCAAACATATGGCTCTGGACACTGCGCTGGGCGAAACCCTCAGTCGGGTGCCAGTTATCGCCTGTTACGACTTCAGCGGCCTGGCACACGGTAGTGAGTGCCAGCGATGAGGCCATGATGGCAGCGGTAACTATGCGCATCATTTGCTCCGGTAATGTTTCCGTATCGCGAATCAACGAGAATCAGTCTACGATTCAGGCTGCAAACATGCGTCAGGGGGTGTAAAACAACGTAAAGTCATGGATTAGCAAGTCTTGATGACGTAATTTCTGCCTCGGAGGTATTTAAAAAATGAATAAAATCCTTTTAGTAGATGATGACCGAGAGCTTACATCCCTTTTAAAAGAGCTCCTCGACATGGAAGGTTTCAATGTCCTAGTCGCCCATGATGGAGAGCAGGCGCTCGAACTTCTGGATGACAGCATTGACCTGTTATTGCTTGATGTCATGATGCCAAAGAAAAATGGTATCGACACCCTTAAAGAGTTACGCCAGACACACCAGACTCCGGTAATTATGTTAACGGCTCGTGGTAGCGAGCTGGATCGCGTATTGGGTCTCGAATTGGGTGCAGATGACTATTTGCCTAAACCCTTTAACGATCGTGAACTGGTGGCGCGTATACGTGCGATTTTGCGCCGCTCTCACTGGAGTGAACAGCAGCAAAATAGTGACAATAGTTCACCAACGCTGGAAGTTGATGCTCTGAGCCTCAATCCAGGCCGCCAGGAAGCCAGTTTTGACGGTCAGTCGCTGGAACTAACGGGGACCGAGTTCACCCTGCTCTACTTGTTAGCACAACATTTAGGCCAGGTTGTCTCACGTGAACATTTAAGTCAGGAAGTGCTGGGTAAACGCTTAACGCCGTTTGATCGTGCCATCGACATGCATATCTCAAACCTGCGACGCAAACTGCCGGACCGCAAGGATGGCCATCCATGGTTTAAAACCCTGCGTGGTCGCGGTTACCTGATGGTATCCGCCTCATGATAGGAAGTTTGACCGCCCGCATCTTTGCCATTTTCTGGTTAACGCTGGCGCTGGTATTGATGCTGGTACTGATGGTGCCAAAGCTGGACTCTCGTCAAATGACCGAGCTGCTCGATAGCGAACAGCGCCAGGGTGTGATGATTGAACAGCACGTTGAAGCGGAACTGGCGAATGACCCGCCGAATGACCTGATGTGGTGGCGCAGGCTGTTTCGTGCTATCGACAAATGGGCTCCGCCGGGTCAACGCTTGCTGCTGGTCACCAGCGAAGGGCGCGTTATTGGCGCTGAACGCCATGAGATGCAGATTATCCGTAATTTTATCGGCCAGGCAGATAACTCCGACCATCCACAGAAGAAAAAGTATGGTCGTGTCGAAATGGTGGGCCCATTCTCCGTGCGTGACGGGGAAGATAGTTACCAGCTCTATCTAATCCGCCCCGCCAGCAATTCACAGTCCGATTTTATCAACCTGCTGTTTGACCGTCCGTTATTACTACTGATTGTCACCATGCTTATCAGCTCTCCGCTGTTATTGTGGCTGGCATGGAGCCTGGCAAAACCGGCGCGTAAATTGAAAAATGCCGCAGATGAAGTGGCCCAGGGTAATTTACGCCAGCATCCTGAACTGGAATCAGGGCCGCAGGAATTTCTTGCCGCAGGGGCTAGTTTTAACCAGATGGTCACCGCGCTGGAACGAATGATGACCTCCCAGCAACGCCTGCTGTCAGATATCTCGCATGAACTACGCACGCCGCTGACGCGTCTGCAGTTGGGAACGGCGTTGCTGCGCCGCCGCAGTGGGGAGAGCAAAGAACTGGAGCGCATCGAAACGGAAGCGCAACGGCTCGACAGCATGATTAACGATCTGCTGGTAATGTCGCGCAATCAACAGAAAAACGCACTGGTTAGCGAAACGGTCAAAGCGAATCAGATGTGGAATGAAGTGCTGGATAACGCGGCTTTCGAAGCTGAGCAGATGGGCAAGAGCCTGACCGTGAAATTCCCGCCAGGCCCATGGCCTCTGTATGGAAATCCAAATGCTCTTGAAAGCGCGTTGGAGAATATCGTACGTAACGCGCTGCGCTACTCACATAGCAAAATCGAAGTAAGCTTTGCGGTAGATAAAGACGGTATTACGATTAACGTCGACGACGATGGCCCGGGCGTCAGCGCAGAAGACCGGGAGCAGATATTCCGCCCCTTCTACCGCACTGACGAAGCACGCGATCGTGAATCCGGGGGAACCGGATTGGGACTGGCGATTGTTGAAACCGCCATTCAGCAGCATCGCGGCTGGGTAAAAGCAGATGACAGCCCGCTGGGGGGTTTGCGTTTAACGCTCTGGCTGCCCTTGTACAAACGTTCCTGACGAATTGCCCTTTCCTTCAGGAAAGGGCATTAACTGCCTTGTAATCGCCGCGAACTATCTTCAATCTTGCCGCTGATGCGTCTTTTTTGCATGGTGCGTGTCCAGCTTGCCGAAAGCCCCGCAGCCGACAACAGGCGATGATATTGCTCATCATCAAAAGGCAGATGCCAGGCAATGGCTCCGGCTTCGTACACGCTGACATCACTAACCCGGGATACTAACTCCAGCGGGGCTTCTGTTGACACTTTCCCCGCAGAAATCACCCGATATAACCACCCTACACGCCCACTTGCCTGCATCTGCGAAGCCATATCGCTTATAGCGAAATGGAAATTGAGCTTATAGCAGGGGGAGCGAGGCTGTGTGACCTGAATTAGCGCCTCGCCCCAGCGAAAGATATCGCCGATAAAAACGTTTTTTTCGGTAAGTCCCTGGGTTGAAAGATTCTCCCCGAATGCGGGTGCGCAAAACAGCGGAGCTTGCTGAGGGAAAGTTTCGGCCCAGTGCGAATAGTGCTCGCGTGGATAATGACAAAGGGCACGATCCGGCCCGCCATGGATCTTTTTCTCCGCCTGTTCGTCCCCCGCGATTCCTCTTTCCGTGAGATTTAGCTCCCCTTCAACCTGTAATTTGGCAATGGCGCTAGGTCGACTACCAGCATAATCCTTTATTTTTCAGATAAATACTGCAACCGGATAGTGCATATGTCCTCCTGGAGTACCTCATAGTGTTTCCTATTAGACCATATTATTTACCGAAAAAGCCTGCAAAGTGAGAGCCAGATTCATGTGCATGATCTCCATACGTGCTATCTCTGATATTGAATATTTGAAACGATATTTCATTAATCAAGGAGCGCAAGCCGTGACACAAAAAAACCGTTTTTCCGGCGTCTGGTGTCCTTCAATCACGCCAATGGATAGCGAAGGCAGTATCGAGCTTCAAGGATTAAGCCAGCATATCACCCGCCTCAGCGCGGCGAATATTGATGTGATTTTGCTAATGGGTAGCATTGGCGAATTCGCCTCTTTTTCCCTTGAAGAGCGTCTATTGTTGATTCGTGAAGCTCGTGCCATGTCGAAAATAACAATGGTTGCTAACATCTCTTCGACCTGCTTCAACGATATGTTGCGTATGGCAGATGAAGCGTACCGCGTCGGCTATGAAGCGGTGATGGTGTTGCCGCCCTATTATTACGGACAGAGCGCCAGGCAGTTGTTAAGTTATTTTCGTGCGGTGGGTAACACACTGCAAGGCAAATGGTTCGCCTATAATTTTCCGGCGCGGACAGGATGTGATTTAACGCCCGAGTTAGTGGCAACACTGGCGGCAGAGTTTCCTCTTTTTGCCGGTATTAAAGACACAGTGGATTGCCAGTCTCATACGCGCAATATCATTCTGGCAACAGAAAAAATACGCGAAGATTTTGCGGTGCTCTCTGGCTATGACGAATACTTTATTCCCAACCTGCTGGCTGGTGGTGCAGGCGTGATATCAGGGTTAAATAATATAATGCCCGAGCTGTTTGTGCAGGCGCGTGATGCCTGGCGGCGCGGTGATTTAACTGCGCTGAATGAAACGCAACGCGAGATCGGTAAATTTATGGCGATCTACTCTATTGGCGATGATTTTGTTACTACTATCAAAACGGTTGTGTCACGAAAGTTTGGTTACTGCACACCTGTATCCCGCAATTATGGCGGTACACTTGATAATAAACAGTGTCAGCTCATCGATACGACATTTAATATTTAATAATATAAAGCCAGTCTGACAAAACAGTCTGGCATTGCCTTATTTTTCTTTGGAGTCATCATTACTCACTTTTTCATTAATATACTCACGTTTCTTTTGTGCATGTTCTATATGTTCTTTTATAAAAGGATTGCCAACACATGAGAATAGGCTATCCATGCATTCATTTAACTCTTTAGCTCTCTTCTCTACCTCTTCACTATCACATCTCTCGGCACTAACGATTAATATTTTTGTCGTTAAACTGGTATCATCAAAAATTATTCTGACTTTTTCATCTTTCTTATATGCACTGTTTTTAATTCTATTTAATGATGTCAGTATTTCATATCCAGCCTCGGCTATTTCTTCAGCTGTATCGGGATGGATCTTCTTTTCCGCTTTAACTACTTGCATCTTTGACATAGCTTTTTCTGGTTCAGCTTCATTTTCAATTTTAGATTGAAATAATCCACTAACCCAATTTCCAATTTTGTGAAGTTCCATAACATGAGTTCCTTCAATTAAGTGGATGCTGGATAGTTACCATATTGTTTTGTTTTTTTATTTCAGAAAACGCTATATTTTGTTACTAACCTGGCGTAATAAAGAGACAGGTTAGTAACATGCTATATAAAGTAGTATATATGATTAATAGTTAACTTAACTGATACTATAAGAAAGAAATTTCGTGGTCATTTGTACTGCAAGAGCATCTTTATGATAAATGGTGTTTTTTAACTGTTGATACAAAGAGTTAGCAAGCGTACGAAGTTCACTTTCTTGTATCCTGGCTTTACTCATCTTATTTAATTTGGTGTACATCAGGAGTTGACATGCGGTGTCAGAAGTTTTGTCAAGTATGTGATGATTTGTTTGTCCCCGGTTTTTCATCGAAACACGTATATGTTGTGTTTTTTTTATAATCTCCGGTACGTTTGCATAGATTTGAGACTGAAAATATGAAGGCGGGGCTTCATAAGGAGGCGGGAGAGTAGCAGCAATATTCATATTATAACAACCTTACTTTTTAAAGATTTAATTTAAACATATATCCTTCCGTTCGTATTTCAAAAAACATAAAAAAAACCCGTCAGATAGCTGACGAGTTTTTATACCAGGTAAAATATGGGTTATTTTTTTGTAGAGAAACGGGTAGCAGCTTCATCCCAGTTCACTACGTTCCAGAACTCTTTAATGTAGTCCGGGCGACGGTTCTGGAACTTCAGGTAGTAAGCGTGTTCCCACACATCCAGACCAAGGATTGGGAAACCAGACGCGCCAGAAATCGCTTCACCCATCAGCGGAGAATCCTGGTTAGCGGTAGAAACAACAGCCAGTTTGTCGCCTTTTAATACCAGCCACGCCCAGCCGGAACCAAAACGAGTAGCTGCAGCTTTTTCAAACTCTTCTTTAAATTTCTCAACAGAACCGAAATCACGCTCGATAGCGGCCTTCAGATCACCCTGCAGAGTCGTGCCTTTTTTCAGCCCCTTCCAGAACAGGCTATGGTTGGCATGACCGCCTGCGTTGTTGCGCAGTACGGTTTTTTTATCTGCCGGAAGCTGGTCCAGTTTAGTGATCAGCTCTTCAACAGGCAGGTTCGCAAACTCCGGCAGGCTTTCCAGCGCAGCATTAGCGTTGTTTACATAGGTCTGATGGTGTTTAGTGTGATGGATTTCCATCGTCTGCTTGTCGAAGTGTGGTTCAAGGGCATCATACGCATACGGCAAAGCGGGCAGTGTATAGCTCATTTTCATCTCCATTATTGTCTTGCGGCAGATGTGTTAATGCCGCGTAAGCAGTTGGTTCATTATAGTTAATTAAATGATATTGAAAACGCTTATCAATGCCGTAGTTTTTCTAAGGTTATAACTTCTGGTTATGTATAGCGATTTGTGATGCGGTTCACCCTGATAACTCGCTCATTGCGCCCTTAGCTCAAGGCAACAACACGGCTACGATGACGCCACTGCCCCGGCGTCATTCCTACTTCCCGGCTAAAGACCACCGAAAAATAGTTGCTGTCTTCAAATCCACACTGCATCGCAATTTCACTGATCATCTGCTCAGAATGTTGCAGTAAATACTGCGCATGGCAGATACGTAGCTGACGCAGATAGTGATTGATAGTCATACCGGTCTGGCTGCGAAACTGCTGGCGGAGTGCCCGCTCACTGCACTGCTCCTGCTCACAAAAATGTTCCAGCAGAAAGCTACGGTTCAGACTGCCGGAAAGCGCAGTGATCAATTTATCGAGCAGCGCTTCACTGGTAGTTGCGGCCAGATTATCAGTGGCAAAACGATGGCGTTTCAAGGTGATGACCAGTTGCGCAAACAAAGTTTCAGCCATCAGATTGGCAAGCGGATCGCTCCTGGTACTCTCATGCTCCAGTTGGCTGATGACCTGCCGTGCTTGCGCCATGCCTGTGCTGCCAATCCGCCAATGAGGTATCCATGACGTGCCGGCAAAACCAGGGATATGAGCAGCCCAGTCGAGGTTCAGCGTCAGACGGTCGGGACAGTAGATTATGTTTTGCAATACCAGGTCATTAACCGAGGCGTAGGAGTGTCGATCTTCTGCGCGAATATAAAACAGATCGCCGCGAGTGATACGGTAAGGTCGGTCATTAAGCACATGCAGCCCATTGCCGCGCCATACCAACACCAGTTCGAAAAACTCATGGGTATGTTCAGCAAAGACGTTTTGCGGATAACGATCCGCCACCGCAACCGTCTGCCCGGCTCGGGGGAAAAAGTCCGCTTTACGAAGTATTAACTGGCCTGCCACAAAGAGACCTCTGCCGTGATTAACCCAATAATTATTAGCGGATTCACGGCAAAAAATCGGTGATAGCCTTCTCGTTACTGAAGCAGCGTATCGCGCCCCTGGCGAATATCTCGTGGCGACCAGCTAAATTCACGGCGAAACAGGGTTGAGAAGTGATTGCTGTCACCAAACCCGCAACGAAACGCAATATCGGTAACACTCTCATCGCTATGGCGCAGCATATGCCGCGCCTTAATCAACCGTAGCCGATTAAGGTAGCGCTGTGGCGTCAGGCCGGTGGATTGCTTAAGCTGGCGATGTAAGGTGCGCAACGAAAGGGTAAATTGTTCTGCCAGCGACTCCCAGCAGACATCTTCTGCAAAGTTATCTTCCAGCCAGAGCATCAAATGATTTAAGCGCGCATCGCTATTGCCCGCCTCTTCTTGCAGGCTGCTTTTCCGCAACAAGATAAGTAGCTGCATAAAGAGGATTTCCCGATTGGCCGTGGTGTGCATATCTGCCTCGGTTGCCAATGCTTCCATCTGACTGATGATATTGCGTACCAGCCCCAGCGTGTGCTGATCGACCCGCCAGTGAGAGGGATAGTGCCCATCCTGCTCCTGCGGCAGAAGTTGATTTAAACCGGCAAGAAACTGGAACGCGTCCGGCGAACGATAAAGCACATTGGTCAAACAAAGATTGTCAGTATGTTCATACAGATGACGATCATGGTCGCGGACAAAGCAGACAGTCCCACCGCTAATGGCATAGGGCTGTCCATTAAAAACATGGATGCCCGTGCCATGTTCAACAATCACTATCTCATGGAAATCATGGTGGTGTTCAGGAAACGCTGCCTGGGGTAGTCGCGGTTCAATGGCGACGGGTGTTTTACCTGACGGAAAAAAATCCACGCTATGAAGTACGGTCATGATTGCCCCCGACAATGAGAAGAATTCTCAAAATAGTAATTAACGGTTCCTCTCCTCACCTTAAATTTTTGACAGCATTTCGCGCATAGCCTGCCGTTTTTTCAAGATACGAGTGGAAAGATCAGGAATTGTGGCGAGGGTCACAATGCCAAACCCCATGGGCAGAACGGCAAAACGTGAACTATCTCACGTTCATCTTTGCTTTCTTGCCAGCGCTAAATCGTCACTGTCAGTAGTAAGAAGGTATCACCGACGCTCCTTTTTTAGACTGCACGCAATGACTCAAAGAAGGACCCGATGATGATTTTTCGCCACTGTGTTGCGGTTGATTTAGGTGCCTCCAGCGGACGCGTAATGCTGGCGCGTTTTAACCGCCAACAGCGCAAACTCACACTGCGTGAAATTCACCGTTTCGTTAACTGTCTGCAAAAAGTAGATGGTTTCGATTGCTGGGATCTTGATGCGCTGGAAGCGGAAATTCACCTTGGTCTGGAGAAGGTCTGTGCACTGGGAATTCAGCCAGACAGTATTGGTATTGATACCTGGGGCGTGGATTTCGTGCTGGTTAACAGCGAAGGTAAACGTGTCGGGCTGCCGGTATCCTATCGTGATGATCGCACTGAAGGCATTATGCACCGTGCTTTACAGGAGCCCGGAAAAACCGATATTTATCGACGCAGCGGCATTCAGTTTCTCCCCTTCAACACGCTGTTTCAATTTCGGGCGCTGGCTGAACAACAACCGGAACTGATTGAGCAGACCGCGCACGCATTGTTGATCCCTGATTATTTTAGTTTTCGCCTCACCGGTAATCTCAACTGGGAGTATACCAACGCCACCACCACCCAACTCATCAATATCAATAGTGATAACTGGGACAGCACGCTACTGAAGTGGGCGGGTGTTCCTGCCCGTTGGTTTGGCACACCAACGCATCCGGGTAATGTCATTGGTCACTGGGCCTGCCCGCAGGGGAATGCCATACCGGTTATTGCCGTCGCCAGCCATGATACTGCCAGCGCGGTCATCGCTTCGCCATTGACGGATAAAGATACGGCCTTTCTCTCCTCCGGTACATGGTCGTTAATGGGGTTCGAAAGCAAAATCCCTTACACCAGCGATGACGCGCTGGCGGCAAATATCACCAATGAGGGTGGCGCTGAAGGGCGCTACAGGGTGCTGAAAAATATTATGGGACTGTGGCTGTTGCAGCGCGTATTGCAGGAGCAAAAGGTAAACGATCTGCCCGCTTTAATTGCCGCCGCCGAACAACTCCCTGTTTGCCGCTTCACCATCAATCCCAACGATGATCGCTTTATCAACCCTGACAACATGAGCGCTGAAATCCAGGCCGCCTGCCAGCAGGAAAACCAACCGGTACCGCAAAACACCGCCGAACTGGCGCGCTGTATTTTCGATAGCCTGGCGCTGCTTTATGCCGATGTGCTTGGCGAGCTGGCGAGTCTGCGCGGCACACCATTTAGCTGTCTGCATATCGTTGGTGGGGGTTGCCAAAACCGCTTACTCAACCAGCTTTGCGCCGATGCTTGCGGGTTGCCGGTGATCGCTGGGCCAGTGGAAGCCTCGACGCTTGGCAACATTGGGGTGCAACTGATGGCGCTAGATGAATTAAGCAATATTGATGATTTTCGCCAACTGGTGGCGGCGAACCACCGACTCATCACGTTTACCCCTAATCCTGATAATGAAATCGCTCGCCACGTCGCGCGCTTTTCGCACAAACGACAGACAAAGGAGCTTTGCGCATGACCTCTCAACTTGAACACGCCTGGGAAATTGCCAAACAGCGTTTTATCGCTGTGGGCATCGATGTCGAGGAGGCGCTGCGCCAGCTCGATCGTTTGCCTGTATCGATGCACTGCTGGCAGGGCGATGACGTCGCCGGTTTCGAAAATCCACAGGGCAGCCTGACCGGCGGTATTCAGGCAACCGGCAACTACCCAGGTAAAGCGCGCAATGCCAGTGAGCTGCGCGCCGACCTGGAACAGGCGCTAAGCCTGATCCCCGGCCCTAAACGATTAAATCTGCACGCTATTTATCTGGAATCCGACGCGCCAGTGGCGCGTAACGAAATCAGACCAGAGCACTTCACAAACTGGGTAGCATGGGCCAAAGCCAACAATTTGGGTTTGGATTTCAATCCATCCTGTTTTTCCCACCCGTTAAGTGCTGACGGTTTCACACTCTCACATGCTAACGATGAGATACGTCAGTTCTGGATTGAGCATGTGAAAGCCAGCCGCCGCGTTTCGGCTTATTTCGGTGAACAACTGGGAACGCCATCGGTGATGAATATCTGGATCCCGGATGGGATGAAGGATGTCACCATTGACCGCCTCGCACCGCGCCAACGCCTGTTAAATGCCCTGGATGAAGTCATCAGCGAAAAGCTCAATCCTGCGCACCATATCGACGCCGTCGAGAGCAAGTTGTTTGGCATCGGCGCTGAGAGTTATACCGTAGGTTCCAACGAATTCTATATGGGTTACGCCACCAGCCGCCAGACTGCGCTGTGCCTGGATGCCGGCCACTTCCACCCCACTGAAGTTATCTCCGACAAAATTTCAGCCGCTATGCTCTATGTGCCGCGTCTGCTACTGCATGTGAGTCGCCCGGTACGTTGGGATAGCGACCATGTGGTGCTGCTGGATGACGAAACACAGGCCATCGCCAGTGAAATCATCCGCCATCAATTGTTTGATCGCGTACATATCGGCCTCGACTTCTTCGACGCGTCTATCAACCGCATCGCCGCGTGGGTTATCGGCACACGCAATATGAAAAAAGCGCTATTGCGTGCGCTGCTTGAGCCCGTCGAGCTGTTACGTCGACTGGAAGCTGAAGGTGACTACACCGCTCGTCTGGCACTGCTGGAAGAACAGAAATCCCTGCCATGGCAGGCGGTGTGGGAGATGTATTGCCAGCGTCACGATACCCCGGCGGGAAGCCAGTGGCTGGAGAGTGTGCGGGCATATGAGAAAGATGTGTTGAGCAAGCGCGGGTAAATAACCCTCACCCGACGCTCTCCCTAAAAGGGCGAGCGTGTGTACTACATAATCCCCTCTTCCCTTGGGGAGAAGGTTAGGGTGAGGGAAAAAACCCGCACCGACTTAACAGGAACCATAATACTATGCAGACCATTATTGACGCCTGGTTCGTCCAGGGCATGATTAAAGCCACCTCCGATGCCTGGCTGAAAGGCTGGGATGAGCGCAACGGCGGTAACCTGACCCTGCGTCTGGATAGCGCGGATATCGCGCCATTTGAAGCGGACTTTCACCCGCAGCCGTGCTATATCCCGCTTAGCCAGCCGATGCCGCTACTTGCTAATACACCATTTATTGTCACTGGCTCTGGCAAATTCTTCCGTAACGTACAGCTCGATCCGACGGCAAATTTAGGGGTGGTAAAAGTGGACAGTGACGGCGCGGGCTACCACATTCTTTGGGGGCTGACGAACGAAGCTGTACCCACCTCAGAATTACCCGCGCATTTTTTATCACATTGCGAGCGTATCAAAGCCACCGGCGGCAAAGACCGTGTGATCATGCATTGCCATGCGACCAACCTGATTGCGTTAACGTATGTACTGGAAAACAAAGCGGATCTCATCACCCGGAAACTATGGGAAGGCAGTACCGAGTGTCTGGTGGTGTTCCCGGATGGCGTAGGTATCCTGCCGTGGATGGTGCCGGGCACGGATGAGATTGGCCAGGCAACCGCACAACAAATGCGTAAACATTCACTGGTGCTGTGGCCGTTCCACGGCGTTTTCGGCAGTGGGCCAACGCTGGATGAAGCATTTGGCCTTATCGACACCGCTGAAAAATCAGCAGAAGTATTAGTCAAAATTTACTCAATGGGTGGTATGAAACAGACTATCACTCAGCAAGAACTGATCGCTTTGGGCCAACGTTTCGGCGTTATACCACTGCAATCAGCATTAGACCTGTACCAATAAAAACATCGCGCCCCGCTCAAGCAGACGGGGCGAAACCTCACCTGCAAGCCCTACAACTCACTTATGTGGAGTAAAAGCGATGAAAACAAAAGCAAGCTTGATCCTCACCGTTGCCATTCTGGCGTTGTCCGGTTCGGCATTAGCTGAAGTAAAAATCGCCCTGGTGGCGAAATCTTTGGGTAATGGCTTTTTCGAGGCAGCAAATACCGGCGCGCAGCAAGCCGCCAAAGAGATAGGCGACGTTAAAGTGATTTATACCGGGCCGACAACCACCACCGCCGAAGCCCAGATCGAAGTACTAAACGGCCTGATCGCGCAGGGGGTCGATGCGATCGCTATCTCCGCCAACGATCCTGATGCGCTCGTGCCAGTTTTGAAAAAAGCAATGCAACGCGGCATTAAAGTCGTCTCCTGGGATTCCGGCGTGGCCAAGGCCGGACGCCAAATCCATCTCAATCCTTCCAACAACGCGCTGATTGGCGAAACCAACGTCAAGCTTGCTGCTGATGCGCTGAAAGCGCTGAATGTGGAAAAGGGTGACGTGGCGATTCTGAGCGCAACCCCCACCTCCACCAACCAGAATATCTGGATTGCGGAGATGAAAAAGGTACTGCCTGAATACCCCTCAATTAATCTGGTGACCGTAGCCTATGGCGATGATCTTTCTGATAAGAGCTATCGTGAAGCAGTCGGCTTGTTAAAATCGTATCCCGATTTAAAAGTGATCGTTTCCCCCTCTTCTGTCGGTATTGTGGCCGCTGCGCAGGCAGTTAAAGATCAGGACAAGATTGGCAAAGTCTATGTCACCGGTCTGGGACTGCCGTCTGAAATGGCAGGAGCGATTAAATCTGGCGCCAGCAAGAGCTTCGCGATTTGGAACCCAATCGATCTCGGTTATGCCGCTATCTATATCGCAGATGACCTGGTGAAAGGGAGCGCCACGAAGAGCGAAGCCAGTATGGGTAAACTTGGCAAAGTGAAACTGGATGCCGATGGCAACGGTGCGATGGCTAAGCCATTTGTCTACGATGCCAGCAATATTGATAAGTTCTCGAAGATTTTTTGATCCTTTTAATATCCCTCTCCCGACAAGGGAGAGGGATAAAGCGGAGAACTATCATGACGGCATCCACGACTCCTCTGCTGTCGCTTAAGGGTATCACCAAAGTTTTTCCCGGTGTGCGCGCCCTTGAGAATGTGCAGCTCGATCTCTGGCCTGGCAAAGTCACAGCATTAATCGGTGAAAACGGCGCGGGGAAATCCACGCTGGTCAAAGTCATGACCGGTATTTATCAGCCTGAAGAGGGGGAGATCCTCTACAAAGCGATCCCTATTTCTCTCCCCACGCCAGAATCGGCACATAAAGTCGGCATCACCGCAATCCATCAGGAAACCGTACTGTTCGATGAACTATCGGTCACTGAAAACATTTTTGTCGGTCAGTACATCTGTAAGGGTCTTTTGAAGAAACTCGACTGGCCTACCATGCATCAGCAAGCGCAGGAAATTCTGGCCCGCCTGGAAGTACAAATTGATCCGCGCGCTACGCTGAAAACCCTGAGTATCGCGCAACGACATATGGTCGCCATTGCCCGCGCACTATCGTTTGAGGCGCAGGTAGTCATCCTCGATGAACCCACCGCTGCACTCTCCCAGCATGAGATTCTGGAGTTCTATCAAATCGTTGAGCGTCTGAAGCAGGAAGGCAAAGCGATTCTGTTTATTTCGCATAAATTCGACGAAATTTTTGAGCTGGCGGATTACTACACCATTTTACGCGACGGGGTGTATGTCAATTCTGGGGCGATCAGAGATATTACTGAAGAGCGTATGGTTGGCATGATGGTCGGCCGCAGTATTAGCCAAAGCTGGCCCAAAGTGGCTTGTGAACCTGGCGCGACGGTACTGGAAGTCAAAGATCTCTGCCATCCGACTGAGTTTGCGCATATCACTTTCTCGTTGCGTAAAGGGGAGATTCTCGGCTTTTACGGCCTGGTAGGCGCCGGGCGCACAGAGCTTATGCAGGCTCTTTCCGGTGTTTCCCGCCCCTCTTCTGGCGAAATTATTCTCAATGGTCAATCCCAGCACTTTCGCCAGCCAGCAGATGCTATCAAAGCCGGTATTGTCTGCGTACCAGAAGAGCGGCAAAAGCAGGGGGCAATTATCGAGCTCTCTATTGCGCAGAATATCAGCTTGCCTCAGCTCAGTAAGCTGAACAGCAACGGCGTGTTGAACGAGACTAAAGAGTGGGCCCTGGCCGACGAGTACGCTAAGCGCTTGCAGGTTAAGGCGTTTAGCTGGAAACAGGCAGTCGAAACGCTATCCGGCGGTAATCAACAAAAAGTGGTTATCGGCAAATGGCTCGCCACCCATCCCGAGGTAATTATTCTCGACGAGCCCACGAAAGGTATTGATATCGGCTCGAAAGCTGCAGTGCATCAGTTTATGTCTGAGCTGGTCGCGCACGGGCTGGCGGTAATTATGGTCTCTTCCGAGCTTCCTGAAGTGATGGGGATGAGCGATCGGGTGATCGTGATGCACGAAGGGTTGATGGCGGCAGAATATCGCGCCGGAGAAGCCACGGCTGAAACTATTGTCAGCGCCGCCAGCGGCGCCGGGAAGGAGGCAGCATAATGTGGCAACAACTGCTTAAGCATCGCGAAGCACTGCTGGCCGGAGTCATTGTCCTGCTGGTGCTGGCTATTGGTAGCCGTATCCCTTCGTTTATCAGCCCAGGCAATCTGGTTGAGATGTTCAACGATACCGCCATTCTGATCATCCTCGCGCTTGGACAAATGATGGTGTTGCTGACCAAAGGTATCGATCTGTCGATGGCTGCCAATCTGGCGCTCACGGGCATGATTGTTGCGTTGCTGAACTTCCATCATCCGGAGATCCCTGTATGGGCCTTACTGCTGCTGGCAACGGTGCTCGGACTGCTGATGGGCATCATTAACGGCCTGCTGGTATGGAAAATGGGCATTCCTGCTATTGTGGTAACGCTCGGCACCATGAGTATTTATCGCGGGATTATCTTTTTACTCTCAGAGGGGGGCTGGGTAAATTCGCATCAGATGAGCGCCGATTTTCTTGGCCTGCCCCGTTCGACCCTGCTGGGGTTGCCGTTACTAAGCTGGTGCGCGATTGCCGTGCTGCTTTTAGTCGGCTATTTCCTGCGTTATAGCCGCACCGGACGAGCGCTTTACACTGCTGGCGGCAACGCTACGGCTGCGTACTATACCGGTATTAACGCCGGCAAAATGCAATTTGTCAGTTTCTGCCTGGCCGGTGCGCTTGCTGGTTTCTGCGGCTATTTGTGGATCTCACGCTTTGCGGTGGCGTATGTCGATGTGGCCAACGGTTTTGAGTTGCAGGTAGTGGCGGCTTGCGTGATTGGCGGCATCAGCACGATGGGCGGCACGGGCCGGGTACTCGGCTGCCTGTGTGGTGCACTCTTCCTGGGTGTTATTAACAATGCACTGCCGGTAATTGGCATCTCCCCCTTCTGGCAAATGGCAATTTCCGGCGCAGTCATTGTTATTGCCGTGATGCTTAATGAACGCGGAAATAAACGCAAAGGGCGATTGATTCTGCGCGATGCTGCGCTGGCACGGCAGAAACAGGCGGTGAAATCATGAGCAAAATATTGACCTCTGACGCCGTAAAAAATGGCCCCGCATCACCCTCATTTTTTCAGCGTCTGCTGTGCTGGGAGGGGTTTTTACTGGCTGTCACGCTGGCGGTATTTGTTATCAATGCGCTGGCATCACCCTATTTTCTCAATATCTGGAATCTTTCGGACGCTACTTTCAACTTTACTGAAAAAGCGATCATTGTTCTGCCAATGGCAATGTTAATTATCGCTCGCGAGATTGATCTGTCCGTTGCTTCCACCATTGCGCTGAGTTCGACAGTAATGGGCTTTTGCGCCCAGGCCGGCGTCGACACGCCGCTGCTGGTATGCGCAGGGTTGGGCGTGGGGCTATTGTGCGGGCTGTTTAATGGCTTGCTGGTGACTCGCTTTAACCTGTCGTCGATTGTCATCACCATCGGCACCATGAGCCTCTATCGCGGTATTACCTACATTCTGCTTGGCGATCAGGCGCTGAATGCGTATCCGGAAAGCTTCGCCTGGTTTGGTCAGGGTTATGTATGGGGCGCACTCTCGTTTGAGTTCACGCTTTTTATCGTGCTGGCGATAGTTTTCTCCTTTCTGCTGCATAAAACCAACTTTGGCCGTCGTACTTTTGCCATTGGCAATAATCCAACCGGCGCCTGGTATTCCGGCATCAATGTGAAGCGACACAACCTAATTCTGTTTGCGCTGGTTGGGCTAATGGCTGGCCTGGCATCCGTACTGCTGACTTCCCGCCTTGGCAGTACAAGACCGACGATTGCGCTGGGCTGGGAGCTGTCGGTAGTAACAATGGTCGTACTGGGAGGCGTCAATATCCTCGGCGGCTCCGGCAGTATGGTGGGCGTGATTATCGCCGCCTTCCTGATGGGGCTGGTAACCTTTGGCCTGAGTCTACTTAACGTACCGGGCATAGTGATGTCGATTATCGTCGGCGCAATGCTGATTGTGGTGATCTCGCTACCCATTATTACCCGGCGGATTATGCAGCGACGAAAGGCATGATTGCCCCTTTTCCCCGGAGGGAGAGGGAAAGAATTCTGAAGTTAAATATCAAGGAGAGTAATCATGAGCTTTATGTTAGCACTACCCAAAATCAGCCTGCACGGTGCAGGTGCGATTAAAGATATGGTCAATCTGGTCGCCAATAAACAATGGGGCAAGGCGTTAATTATCACCGATGGGCAACTGGTGAAGCTAGGCCTGCTTGATAGTCTTTTTGCCGCGTTGAAAGCACACAATATGACTTACCATCTGTTTGCTGGCGTCTTTCCCAATCCAACAGAAGAGTTAGTGCAAGAAGGCTTTGCCGCGTATAAGGCTGCCGCTTGTGACTACATTATCGCTTTCGGTGGCGGCAGCCCGATCGACACAGCGAAAGCGGTGAAAATCCTTACCGCCAACCCGGGGCCCTCTACTGCCTATTCCGGTGTGGGTAAGGTGAAAAATCCCGGCGTACCCCTCGTGGCAATCAATACCACTGCCGGTACAGCGGCAGAAATGACCAGTAATGCGGTAATCATTGATTCTGCGCGCCAGGTTAAAGAGGTCATTATCGATCCGAATATTATCCCGGATATTGCCGTTGACGATGCGAGTGTCATGCTGGAGATCCCAGCGGCCGTTACCGCTGCCACCGGCATGGATGCCCTAACCCACGCGGTGGAAGCCTATGTTTCCGTCGGCGCGCACCCCTTAACCGACGCCAATGCGCTGGAGGCGATTCGCCTGATAAGCCTCTGGCTGCCGAAAGCAGTAGATGATGGCCACAATCTCGAAGCGCGGGAGCAGATGGCTTATGGTCAGTATCTCGCCGGCATGGCTTTTAACAGCGCCGGGCTTGGGCTGGTTCATGCACTGGCACACCAGCCTGGTGCGACGCATAACCTGCCGCATGGCGTCTGTAATGCCATCCTGCTGCCAATTATCGAAAACTTTAACCGCCCGAATGCGGTTGCTCGTTTTGCCCGTGTTGCTCAGGCAATGGGGATAAATATCAGCAAAATGAGCGATGAAGCGGCAAGCATAGAAGCGATTAACGCAATCCGCGCACTCAGCGCACGTGTGGGCATCCCTTCCGGCTTTCGCCAACTCGGCGTAACCAAAGAGGATATTGAAGGTTGGCTGGATAAAGCCCTTGCTGATCCCTGCGCCCCCTGTAACCCACGTACTGCCAGCCGCGACGAAGTGCGTGAACTCTACCTGGAGGCATTATGATTCGTAAGGCCTTTGTGATGCAGGTCAATCCTGGCGCCCACGCTGAGTACGAACGTCGTCATAATCCCATCTGGCCAGAGCTGCAGGCCGTGCTAAAAGAGAGCGGCGCACACCATTACGCCATCTTTCTTGATCAAGAACGCAACCTGCTATTCGCCACGGTGGAACTGGAATCTGAAGAACGCTGGAAGGAAGTCGCGAGTACCGAAGTCTGCCAACGTTGGTGGAAATATATGCGTGAAGTCATGCCCACCAATCCAGATAACAGCCCGGTCAGTGCGGAGCTGAAAGAAGTATTCTATTTGCCATAAGAATACGCACTCGTTCTCCTCGTGAGGGGAACGAGTGCGCTTTTTCTCAAAAGCACCGCTTACTTCGCTTCCACATACGCACATCGCTCTTTTAATCAAGTTAAAGCCTCTTATTAACATAACCATTCTGTTATGTTCTTTAACCTGTATAAATATTTGCTATAACATTTCAGCTATGTTCACACGACACTTCTCATGCCTTTCAGGCGACACAATCAAAGCAATATTCCTTGTTTGCCTTGCGGTGGGCGTTGTTGCTGTTTCCTATGGTTCGCTGGCGATGGCATACGGTTTTCCACTATGGGTTCCCCTTTCGCTTTCTATGCTGGTACTGGCTGGTGCATCGGAGTTTATGTTTATTGGTATTGTCGCCAGCGGCGGCAATCCATTGGCTGCGGCGGTAGCAGGGTTACTGGTTAATGCCCGCCATGTACCTTTTGGCGTAACGGTGCGTGAGCTTGTGGGTAGCCGGGCGGCGGGTTTTCTCGGTTGTCACATCATGAATGACGAAAGTGTGGTTTTTGGCTTGTCACAGGAGACGCCTGAACAGCGTAAAGCTGCCTACTGGCTGTGCGGGCTTGGTGTCGCGCTGTTATGGCCCGCAGGCGTGCTGCTGGGGGCGGCTGTAGGTAAACTTTTGCCTGCGCCAGAAACCATCGGTCTTGATGCCGTCTTTCCAGCTATTTTGCTGGCGCTAGTGCTGCCTGCGCTGAAGAAGAGAACCACATTAATCCGGGCATCCAGCGGCGCAGTCCTGTCTCTTGCTGCTGTTCCCTTTACCCCGGTGGGGCTACCGGTTCTGCTCTCTTTACTGGGCTTACTGACGAGGAAGAAATAATGGCCAGTGTCGCGCTTATCATTGGCGGTATCGCCATTCTTTCTGCCGGTACTTATTTAATGCGCCTCGGTGGCGCGAAACTTGGCAACCGGCTGGCGCTTTCAGAACGCGCTCAGGCACTGCTATCTGATGCGGCAACCACCCTACTGTTTGCTGTGGCGCTGGCCGCCACACTGTATGAAGGTGAACATTTTGCCGGCATGGCAAGGCTGCTGGGAGTCATGTTCGCTATTTTTCTTGCCTGGCGTAAGATGCCGCTGATCGTCGTTATTCTCTCTGCGGCGCTGGTCACGGCACTGCTACGCCTGGCAGGGGTTAGCTGACGGTAAAAAAAGCGCCAATCGGCGCTTTTTTATTATTGATGGCATTAAATTACTAAACGCTGGGGATGAGTATAAATCGTCGCCCGGCCTGGCTTGCAGAACCCCACCAGCGTCAGATTGCAGCGCTCAGCCACTTCTACCGCGAGCGTTGTCGCTGCCGACACCGCAAACAAGATCTCTACCCCGCACATCGCCGATTTTTGCACCATCTCATAGCTGGCGCGGCTTGATACCAGCACCGCCCCCTGGCCCCAGGTTTCTCTTGCTCGATGCCCCAGTAGCTTATCCAGCGCCACATGGCGCCCCACATCTTCATGCCCGCCCGCCAGCTCACCGGAAGGTAACATCCATGCTGCCACATGTGTGCAGCCGGTAAGCTGCCCGACAGGCTGAAAATCAGTTAAATGGGCTAATCCTGCATCGAGGGCGTTCAAACTGAAGGTCTGACTAAACGGCAGAGGGGGAATGGGCTTGCTGATATCATTGAGTTGTTCGACCCCGCAAACGCCACAGCCGGTTCGCCCGGCCAGTGCACGTCGGCGCTCTTTTAACCCCATAAAACGGCGGCTAGAAAGCTCAATTTGCACCTCCAGGCCATTACAGGAAGGTACAACATCCATACCATAAATTTCTGCCGGGTCTTCAATAATCCCTTCGGATAAAGAAAAACCAATAGCAAACCATTCAAGGTCTTTGGGTGAAGCCATCATCACCACATGAGAAATGCCATTGTAAACCAGGGCAACGGGAACCTCTTCTGCCAGCGTATCAAGCAGGGTATGTTGCAAGTTATCACGTTTCCACAGGGATACCTGACGTGCGCCCGTGACTAATGTTGCATTTCTGTGCTTTTTAGTATGTAAATTGTTCACTTTGTATTAACCATCACCGACAAGATATCCCGACAATATGATATCCTTTGCCTGTATCCCTCGAGGAAAGGGCAAATAGATGTGACTTTTGACCCCTTTACCCCGAAATGAGCGAAACCACATTGTGGTATTCTTTGTTGCTTAGCCCGCAGGCTAAGCGGGATGAACAGCAATTCTGAACCTTTGCGCAAATCACCGCAAAGAAAAAAATAAAGAGTAATGTCGATACCAGGAGTAGACCATGCAGGTCAGCAGAAGGCAGTTCTTTAAGATCTGTGCTGGCGGTATGGCAGGAACAACGGCTGCGGCACTGGGCTTTGCCCCGAGTGTCGCCCTGGCGGAGACGCGGCAATATAAGCTGTTGCGCACCCGTGAAACCCGTAATACCTGCACATATTGTTCCGTTGGCTGTGGACTGTTGATGTACAGTCTCGGCGACGGCGCAAAGAACGCCAAAGCATCAATCTTCCATATTGAAGGGGATCCGGATCATCCGGTAAACCGTGGGGCACTTTGCCCGAAAGGTGCAGGCCTGGTGGATTTTATCCACTCTGAAAGCCGCCTGAAATATCCCGAATATCGCGCTCCAGGCTCCGATAAATGGCAGCGGATTTCATGGGAAGAAGCGTTTGATCGCATCGCCAAATTAATGAAGGCGGATCGCGATGCTAATTACATTGCGCAAAACGCTCAGGGCACCACGGTAAACCGCTGGCTGAGCACCGGGATGCTGTGCGCATCTGCTTCCAGTAATGAAACCGGCTATTTAACACAAAAATTTTCTCGCGCACTCGGCATGTTAGCCGTCGATAACCAGGCGCGTGTCTGACACGGACCAACGGTAGCAAGTCTTGCTCCAACATTTGGTCGCGGTGCGATGACCAACCACTGGGTCGACATGAAAAACGCCAACCTTATCATTGTGATGGGGGGGAACGCGGCAGAAGCGCATCCGGTGGGATTCCGCTGGGCGATGGAAGCCAAGATCCACAATGGCGCGAAGCTGATTGTTATCGATCCGCGCTTTACGCGTACCGCCTCTGTTGCGGACTTTTATACGCCAATTCGTTCTGGTACTGACATTGCCTTCCTGTCGGGCGTGTTGCTGTACCTGATGAACAATGAAAAATACAACCGCGAATACACCGAGGCCTACACCAACGCCAGTTTGATCGTGCGTGAAGACTTTGGCTTCGATGATGGTCTGTTTACTGGTTACGACGCAGATAAGCGTCAATACGACAAAACCAGCTGGAACTATGAACTGGATGAGCAAGGATACGCCAAACGTGATCCCACTCTCACCCATCCGCGCTGCGTGTGGAATCTGCTAAAACAGCACGTTTCTCGCTATACGCCGGACGTGGTTGAAAACATCTGCGGGACGCCAAAAGCAGATTTCCTGAAGGTGTGTGAATACATCGCTGAAACCAGCGCAAAAGATAAAACAGCTTCGTTCCTCTATGCGTTGGGCTGGACACAGCACTCTATTGGTGCGCAAAACATTCGTACCATGGCGATGATCCAGTTGCTGCTTGGCAACATGGGGATGGCCGGTGGTGGCGTAAATGCCCTGCGCGGACACTCCAATATTCAGGGTCTGACCGACCTTGGTCTGCTGTCACAAAGCCTGCCGGGCTACATGACGCTACCGAGCGAAAAACAGACCGATCTTCAGACTTATCTTGCCGCCAACACGCCGAAACCGCTGCGGGAAGGCCAGGTAAACTACTGGAGTAACTACCCGAAATTCTTCGTTTCGATGATGAAAGCCTTCTTTGGCGATAAAGCGACGGCTGAAAATAGCTGGGGCTTTGACTGGCTGCCGAAGTGGGATAAGGGCTATGACGTCCTGCAATACTTCGAAATGATGAACCAGGGTAAGGTCAATGGTTACATCTGTCAGGGCTTTAACCCGGTTGCCTCGTTCCCCAATAAGAACAAGGTAGTCGCATCCCTGTCGAAGCTGAAGTTCCTGGTGACCATCGATCCGCTCAACACGGAAACCTCGACCTTCTGGCAAAACCATGGCGAGCAGAATGATGTTGATCCAGCAAAAATTCAGACCGAAGTGTTCCGTCTGCCGTCCACCTGCTTCGCCGAAGAGAACGGTTCTATCGTTAACTCTGGTCGCTGGCTGCAGTGGCACTGGAAAGGTGCTGATGCCCCCTGGCGAAGCGCTGAACGACGGTGAGATTCTGGCGGGTATCTTCTTACGTCTGCGTAAGATGTATGCGCAAGAAGGCGGTGCGAATCCAGAACAGGTTCTGAACATGACCTGGAACTATTCAACACCGGAAAACCCATCGGCTGAAGAAGTAGCGATGGAAAGTAACGGTAAGGCACTGGCGGATATCATCGACCCGGTAACTGGCGATGTGCTGGCGAAAAAAGGCAATCAGCTTGCGACCTTCGCGCATCTGCGTGACGACGGTACGACTTCAAGCGGTTGCTGGATCTTTGCCGGTAGCTGGACGCCGGACGGTAATCAGATGGCGCGACGCGACAACGCCGATCCGTCAGGTCTTGGCAATACGCTGGGCTGGGCATGGGCATGGCCGCTTAACCGCCGCATCCTGTATAACCGTGCTTCTGCCGATCCACAGGGTCAACCGTGGGATCCGAAACGCCAGTTGATCCGTTACGCCAACGGCAAATGGGTTGGTGCGGATATTCCTGACTACAGTACTGCCGCGCCTGGTAGCGATGTTGGGCCGTTTATCATGCAACCAGAAGGCATGGGCCGCCTGTTTGCGCTTGATAAACTGGCGGAAGGGCCGTTCCCGGAACATTATGAACCATTCGAAACGCCGCTGGGGACCAACCCACTGCATCCGAATGTTATCTCGAACCCGGCAGCCCGCGTCTTTAAAGACGATATGGCAGCAATGGGTAAAGCAGATAAGTTCCCGTATGTCGGTACAACGTACCGTCTGACCGAGCACTTCCACTACTGGACCAAACATGCGTTGCTGAACGCCATCGCGCAGCCTGAGCAGTTTATCGAGATTGGTGAAAAACTGGCCGGTAAGCTAGGCATTGCCCAGGGCGATACGGTGAGAGTCTCCTCCAACCGTGGCTATATCAAAGCCAAGGCTGTGGTGACCAAACGTATTCGCACGCTAAAAGTTAACGGAAAGGATGTCGATACCATCGGTATTCCAATTCACTGGGGTTACGAGGGTGTAGCGAAGAAAGGCTTTATCGCCAATACCTTAACGCCGTTTGTCGGCGATGCGAACACCCAAACGCCAGAGTTTAAGGCGTTCCTGGTGAATGTGGAAAAGGTCTAACGGAGACGACTTATGGCTTATCAATCTCAAGACATCATCCGTCGTTCCGCGACTAACGGCTTCACTCCCGCGCCACAAGCGCGGGATCACCAACAGGAAGTGGCGAAGCTTATCGATGTCACCACTTGTATCGGCTGTAAAGCTTGTCAGGTGGCCTGTTCCGAATGGAACGATCTCCGTGATGAGGTGGGGCATAACGTTGGGGTCTATGATAACCCGGCGGATTTGACTGCCAAGTCATGGACCGTTATGCGCTTCTCGGAAGTGGAGCAAAACGACAAACTGGAGTGGCTGATCCGTAAAGATGGCTGTATGCACTGTGCGGATCCTGGTTGCCTGAAGGCCTGTCCTTCTGAAGGTGCTATCATCCAGTATGCAAACGGCATTGTCGATTTCCAGTCCGAACAGTGCATCGGTTGTGGTTACTGCATCGCAGGTTGCCCGTTCGACGTACCGCGCCTTAACCCGGAAGATAACCGCGTCTACAAATGTACGCTGTGCGTTGACCGTGTTGTCGTGGGCCAGGAACCGGCATGTGTGAAAACCTGTCCGACTGGCGCTATCCACTTTGGCTCCAAAGAGGATATGAAAACATTGGCTGGCGAACGCGTGGCGGAACTGAAAACTCGCGGCTACGATCAAGCTGGTCTGTACGATCCGGCCGGTGTGGGCGGTACACACGTTATGTACGTGCTGCACCATGCTGACAAGCCAAATCTGTATCACGGCTTGCCAGAGAACCCGGAAATCAGCGCAACCGTGAAGTTCTGGAAAGGCATCTGGAAACCTCTTGCGGCGGTCGGCTTTGCTGCGACCTTCGCTGCCAGCATCTTCCACTATGTCGGTGTCGGTCCGAACCGCGCAGAAGAGGAAGATGACAACCTGCATGAAGAGAAAGACGAGGTGCGCAAATGAAAAAACGTGACACCATCGTGCGCTATACGGCACCGGAGCGCATCAACCACTGGATCACCGCCTTCTGCTTCGTGCTGGCGTCGGTGAGCGGGTTGGGGTTTTTCTTCCCATCCTTCAACTGGTTAATGGGTATTCTCGGCACGCCACAACTGGCGCGCATCCTCCATCCGTTCGTCGGCGTGGTGATGTTCGCTTCATTTATCATCATGTTTTTCCGCTACTGGCACCACAATCTCATTAATAGGGATGATATCTTTTGGGCGAAGAATATTCGTAAGATAGTCGTCAATGAGGAAGTGGGCGACACCGGGCGCTATAATTTCGGTCAGAAGTGTGTGTTCTGGGCGGCGATTATTTTCCTGGTGTTGTTATTAGTGAGCGGCGTGGTTATCTGGCGCCCTTACTTCGCACCAGTATTCCCCATTCCGGTGATCCGATTGGCGCTGATGCTGCATTCATTTGCCGCAGTTGCGTTAATTGTGGTTATTATGGTGCATATCTATGCCGCCCTGTGGGTTAAAGGCACCATAACCGCGATGGTAGAAGGCTGGGTAACCAGCACGTGGGCTAAGAAGCACCACCCACGTTGGTACCGGGAAGTTCGCAAGACAACGGAAAAATCGACTGAATGAGTATTCGCATAATCCCGCAAGATGAGCTGGAGAAGAGCGATAAACGCACGGCGGAAGTAATTCCGCCGTTATTGTTCCCCAGACTTAAAAATCTCTATAACCGCCGCGCTGAACGACTGCGCGAACTGGCGGAGAACAACCCTCTGGGTGATTACCTGCGTTTTGCCGCACTGATCGCTCATGCCCAGGAAGTGGTGCTGTATGACCATCCTTTGCAAATCGACCTGACAGCGCGAATTAAAGAAGCTGCCAGCCAGGGTAAGCCGCCGCTGGATATTCATGTGTTGCCACGCGATACGCACTGGCACAAGTTGCTCCATTCGCTGATCGCCGAGCTAAAACCGGAGATGAGCGGTACGGCACTGGCAGTCATTGAGAATCTGGAAAAAGCCTCTGCACAGGAACTGGAAGCGATGGCAAGCGCGCTATTTGCTGCCGATTTTACTTCCGTAAGCAGCGATAAAGCGCCGTTTATCTGGGCCGCACTGTCGCTCTACTGGGCGCAAATGGCTAGCTTAATCCCTGGCAAAGCGCGTGCTGAGTACGGTGAACAGCGTCAGTTCTGCCCGGTATGTGGCTCAATGCCCGTTTCCAGCATCGTGCATATTGGCACCATGCAAGGGCTGCGCTATCTGCACTGTAACCTGTGTGAAACCGAGTGGCATGTCGTGCGCGTGAAGTGCAGCAACTGCGAGCAAACCCGCGATTTGCACTACTGGTCACTGGATAACGAGCAAGCAGCGGTCAAAACAGAAAGCTGTGGCGACTGTGGCACTTACCTGAAGATTCTCTATCAGGAAAAAGACCCAAATGTGGAGCCAGTGGCAGATGACTTAGCCTCACTGGTGCTTGATGCCCGCATGGAACAGGAAGGTTTCGCCCGTAGCTCTATCAACCCATTCTTATTCCCAGGCGAAGGGGAATAATGCTGGCAGGTCGTGGTAAGCGTGCTTACCCGACCTGCGCTTTACATACAAAGCCTGCTCAGAATTCAGATGTGCGTAACTCGCTGGATTCTATAAACATTACTTTTTCGACCCGCCTTCCAGTTTTTTAATCGCGCTTCAGTTCCCTATTTTCATTTAACGTATTCCAGGCTATAAAGGCTGTATATATATACAGATGAAGAGAATTAATATGGCACTGGAAAAGGGCATTGCCACAATCGTAAAAGAGTTTATTGCTGCCGGGCGTCCTTCAGCTCGCGCGAAAAGCATCACGGAGCGACGCGCAGGTTACGTTGCCAGCGCAGTGTTGGCTGGAGAAACCGAAACGCGTGTTCAGGTGGAAGACGTTACCTTCGAAGGTATCTCGTTACGTCTCTTTTCCCCACCAGAAGCCAGCGGCAATTTACCTGCTTTGCTTTACTACCATGGCGGTTGTTTCATCAGCGGCGGGTTCGCTACGCACGATAAGCAACTGCGGCAGCTTGCGTTTTATAGTGGTTGCCAGGCGGTAGCCGTACAGTATCGCCTGGCACCGGAACATACCTGGCCTGCCGCCCATGAGGATGCGCAAAAAGGCGCTAATGTGGTGTGGAAAAACGCTGAGAAACTGGGTATCGATCGCGAACGGATCACGCTTGCGGGTGATAGCGCGGGCGGGCATCTGGCGTTAGTTACCGCATTGCGCCTAAAAGCTGCGGCGGCATGGCTCCCGGCACAGCTTATCCTTATCTACCCGATGTTGGATGCTACGGCCTACTTCGACAGCTATACCTTTAATGGTACGGACTACGTGATCACTCAGGAAGCATTGTTGTCGGGGTATGAGATGTATCTCGGCCAAACAGATCGCCTGCTGCCTGATGTCAGCCCGTTATGGCGTGATGATTTTAATGGGCTCCCCCGTACTCATATCATCACCGCGGAGTTTGACCCGCTATGCGATGAAGGTGAAGCGCTGTATCAGCATATGTCAGACCAGGGTGTCACCTGTACCTGCGCACGCTATCTCGGAGTCATTCATGGATTCTTTCAGCTCGCAGGCATCAGCCAGGCTGCGCAGGACGTAATAAGAGATGTAGCCACTCGGGTGGCAAGGGTGTAGCGAAGGGAAAAGATAATAACGCCCCTGCATTACCAGGTGCGTTGTTAGCCTACTCTTCTTCATTTCCTCCCTCTTCATAAGAGCCAAATGGTCTGGCTGGCAGAACGATATAGATCCCTTCAAAAACCACACCCGGCCTGTCATCACCAAATAACTCAACTTGCAGTTGCACGCGTGCTTTTCTTCCTCGCGCTAAACGATCAAGATCGCCGCTCAACGAGCCGAGGTCAGCCACCGCCGTGGGTTTGCCGGTGATAGGTGTTCTGTAGCGGATATGCGCATCGGCCAAAATAATGGTGCCGCCCAGGTGGCGTTCGCGCAGCATCAGCCAGATAAGCCCCCAACCGGTAAGGGTTGCCAGAGAAAACAAGCTGCCAGCAAATAAAGTATGGTGCGGATTCTGATTACCGGCTTCCGGCATAGTGGTAATAAACTTCTGCCCGGTATATTGCTGAATACGCACTCCCATCTTCTCACTTAGCGGAATATGCTGATACCACGCCTGCTGTAGTTGTCCACACCAGTCACCGCGGTGCAGAATGTCATCCAGCGTGGCGACGGGCTTAATCATCAAAAAGTGACGCAACGGCGTCGTTTGCGGCGCGGTGATCTCTCCTTGATTGATAAACCCCAATTTGGCAAAAAATTCGACCGCATCCTCACGCGCGCTACAGGTAACACGCTTAACACCCTCCTGGCGTGCCACGGACTCCAGCGTCATCGCCATCAGCGTACCAAGCCCTTTTTCCTGCACCGAAGGGTGCACCGCCATAAAACGGATCGATGCTTCGTTATCTGCATTAATATATAACCGGCCAATCGCTACCAGATTGCCCTCTTCATCCACTACCATCTGATGATGCGCCAGCGCATCCCATGCATCACGCTCGGAACCTTTCGGCTGATGCAAAGGTTTGCGCAGCATTTCCCAGCGGAACTGGTAATAAGCCTCTAATTCTTCTTCCGTTTGTGGTACTCGAAGATGGTACATAACAGTATTCTCTCTTATTACCGGGGGCCGCATAGCAAGCTGGCTCATACCTGCAACCAGAATGTTACGGGGCCGTCATTGACCAGCGAAACCTGCATATCTGCTGCAAATCGCCCGCTTTGAGTAAATACGTCCTGACTGCGGCAACGCTCAATAAAATATTCGTACAGTGCTTCAGCCTTGTCCGGGGCTGCGCCTTTAGAAAAGCTTGGGCGCATACCGCGTTCGGTATCTGCCACCAGAGTGAATTGTGACACCACCAGCACACTCCCGCCTGCCTGCTGAACGTTGAGATTCATCTTGCCATCGGCATCGCTGAAAATGCGATATCCCAATACGCGCTCACACAAGCGGTTGGCTTTTTGTTCATCGTCATCCTTTTCGACACCTAGCAACACCAAAAGTCCAGGCCCGATTTCGCCCGTCACTTCACCCGCCACGCTAACATCTGCGCGGGATACACGTTGAATTAATGCAATCATGGTTCGTCTGCTTCTGCCTGTTGCGCTGCCAGTTTGAGTTTTCGATATTCACCGAGAGTGACAGTTATTTCTGCGCCAAGCAAGACGATACACCACGTCCAGTAGACCCAGAGAAACAGGATGGGGATAACCGCCAACACTCCGTAAATCAACTGATAAGAAGGGAACATGGTGATATAGAGCGCAAATCCTTTCTTCCCAACTTCGAACAAAACGGCAGCAAAAAAGGCCCCTACCACCGCATCGCGGTTGGGTACGCGGGTAGTAGGCACCACACTGTAAAGCAACCAAAATGAGAGCCAGGAAAGTATAAGCGGGAAGATGCGCAGCACATCATCTATCACGCTATTCAAATCGCTTGCCCAGCGCAGCGACAGCAAATATGAGCTGATCGCAAGACTTGCCCCCGCCAGAAGCGGCCCAAGCGTCAGAACCATCCAGTAAACCGCAAATGAATAGACATGTGGTCGAATACGCGTACTGCGCCAGATAGCATTGAGTGCGCTATCAACGGAGTACATCAACAGTAGCGAAGTGATAATCAGCCCACACGCCCCTACGGCAGTCATCTTGCTGGAGTTAGCAACAAACTGTTCTATATAGTTTTGAATGACATCCCCAGTGGTCGGGATGAAATTAGCAAAAATAAAGTGGCGCAGTTGGACGCTGACATCAGAAAACATCGGAAACGCAGCAAACAGCGCAAAAACTACGGCAATCAGTGGCACCAGAGAGAGTAATGAGACAAACGCGAGGTTCCCGGCCAGCGTCGTCATATGGTCCTCATCAATGCGCTGCCAAAGTAATTTCAGCCATGCCCAAAACGGCAGCATGTGTTGTAATACCCTTTGTTGAACATTTTTTAGCATAACTGCTTCGCAAAATAGTCCGGGATAGTCGCTTTGCTGGCCACTAAAATACTGGTGATGCCGTTCTGCCTGGCGCCTTCAATATTGTCGGCATTGTCATCAAAAAAAACCGTATTGTCGGCGGAATAACCCTCCAGCGCTAAAACTTGTTGATAGATTCGCGCCTCTGGTTTGCGCATGCCCATCTCTTGCGAGAGATAAATATGGTCGGCAGCCGCGCGGATTTCAGGATATTGATCCGGCCAGTATGTGGTATGCAAGCGATTCGTGTTGGACAACACCACCACGCGGTGCCCTTGTGCGCGCAGTTTATGCATGATTTCAATGACCTCTTTGCGCAACGCAACGAACACCGCCTGCCAGCCTGTCGAGAACTGCTCATAGCTCAGGGGCAGCTCCATCTCTTCGCAAAGGGCCCGGGCAAACTCTTCGTCGCTAATCTCACCGCGTTCATGCTGATGAAAGGGCTCACCCATGCTGAAATTCTGTTTAAGCGTTGCCAACGGCACACGGCTGAAATCGCTCCAGGCACCCAGCACCCGGTTGAAATCAATATCGATAACCACGTTACCTAAATCAAAGATATAGAGCATTTATCTCTCCTTGCCTGCCGAGGAAAGTTAACTGTAGCGGGAAAGTATGCGATTGGATAGTTAACCACTTCACGCGCAGAAATAAAAAAGGCCGCTGAAATCTCAGCGGCCTTTTGGCAGACAAAGGAGAAATTAATCTTCTTTTGCACCGCGCATAGCGCGTTTACGATCGTTTTCCGTCAGGTGGCGTTTACGGATACGAATGGACAGCGGCGTTACCTCTACCAGTTCATCGTCATCAATAAACTCTAACGCTTGTTCAAGCGTCATTTTAATTGGCGGAACCAGAACCGTTGCTTCGTCAGTCCCGGACGCACGCATGTTGGTCAGTTTCTTACCGGTCAGGCAGTTTACAGTCAGATCGTTAGAACGGCTGTGAATACCGATAATCTGGCCTTCGTAAACTTCCGCACCGTGACCCAGGAACAGCTTGCCGCGATCCTGCAGACCGAACAGCGCAAACGCAACCGCTTTACCCTGACCGTTGGAGATCAGTACACCGTTGTTACGCTGGCCCACTTCGCCCGGACGAACATCGTCGTAGTGGCTGAAGGTGGAGTACAGCAGACCGGTACCAGAGGTCATGGTCATGAACTCAGAACGGAAGCCGATCAGGCCACGGCTTGGGATCACGTAGTCAAGACGTACGCGGCCTTTGCCATCTGGATTCATGTTTTTCAGATCGCCTTTACGCTCACCAAGGGCCTGCATTACGGCACCCTGATGCTGCTCTTCAACGTCCAGCGTCACGTTCTCGAACGGCTCTTGTTTACGACCGTCGATTTCGCGGAAGATAACTTTCGGACGGGAAACCGCCATTTCGAAACCTTCACGACGCATGTTCTCGATAAGAACAGACAGGTGCAGTTCACCACGACCGGAAACACGGAACGCATCAGCATCAGCCGTCTCTTCCACACGCAGGGCAACGTTATGCACCAGCTCTTTATTCAGGCGGTCAAGGATCTGACGAGAGGTAACATACTTACCTTCTTTGCCGCAGAACGGAGAGGTGTTGACGTTGAAGAACATGGTTACTGTCGGTTCATCAACAGACAATGCAGGCAGCGCTTCTACATTTTGCGGGTCGCAAATGGTGTCGGAGATATTCAGCTCGCCCAGACCGGTGATAGCGATGATGTCGCCGGCTTCGGCAATATCGGTCTCAATACGTTCCAGACCAAGATGACCCAGGACTTTACCCACTTTACCGTTGCGGGTTTTGCCTTCGCTATCAATGATAGTAACCTGCTGGTTCGGCTTAACTTTGCCGCGTTTGATACGACCAATGCCGATTACGCCAACATAGTTGTTGTAGTCGAGCTGAGAGATCTGCATCTGTAACGGACCATCAAGGTCGACGTCTGGTGCTGGAACGTGGTCAACAATCGCCTGGTACAGCGGAGTCATATCTTCCGCCATATCTTCGTGATCCAGACCCGCGATACCGTTCAGCGCAGAGGCATAAACGATCGGGAAATCCAACTGCTCGTCGGTCGCATCAAGGTTAACGAACAAGTCGAATACCTGATCAACAACCCAGTCAGGACGCGCGCCAGGGCGGTCAACTTTGTTGATAACAACAATCGGTTTCAGACCATAGGCAAATGCCTTTTTGGTCACGAAGCGCGTTTGCGGCATTGGGCCGTCAAAGGCGTCTACCACCAGCAGCACGGAATCAACCATGGACATAACACGCTCAACTTCACCACCGAAGTCAGCGTGCCCTGGGGTATCAACGATGTTGATACGATAATCATTCCATTTGATAGCGGTGTTTTTCGCGAGGATGGTAATCCCGCGTTCTTTCTCCAAATCGTTGGAGTCCATCACACGCTCTTGTGTTTCAGCACGTTCATCGAACGTACCGGATTGCTGCAGCAGCTTGTCAACCAGGGTAGTTTTACCATGGTCAACGTGCGCAATGATGGCGATGTTACGCAATTTTTCGATCACAACTTTGCCTCAGGCATTAGAAATAGCGCGTTATTGTACACGTATTAATCGAAGGACTAAACAGGATCACAATCATCCTCCACAAACAAGTATTGCAGAGATGCTTTGTGATCGTTTTCACGGAGCGTTAAAAGGGGCGATTAACGAAAATTGCACCAATATGGTGCCTTGTGTTTACATGTAAGCACTATATTGGTGCAGATTAACCATCATGGTGCAGCCCTTTTGCACTATGCCGGGCATGATAACGCCTTTTTAGGGGCATTTGAAAGTTGGCATAGATTTCGCTTTAGCTATTGTACGGCAACCACGCCAGTTTTACGCACTATTTAAAGACCTCGTTTCCACGACGATGACCATGACAATTTCCGGGAGAGTTTAAGTATGTCCGCTGAACACGTTTTGACGATGCTGAATGAGCACGAAGTGAAGTTTGTAGATTTACGCTTCACTGATACGAAAGGTAAAGAACAGCACGTCACTATCCCAGCTCATCAGGTAAATGCTGACTTCTTTGAAGAAGGTAAAATGTTTGATGGTTCTTCGATTGGTGGCTGGAAAGGCATCAACGAATCCGACATGGTGCTGATGCCAGACGCCTCTACCGCTGTCATTGATCCGTTCTACGAAGAACCGACTCTGATCATCCGTTGCGATATCCTTGAGCCAGGCACCATGCAAGGCTACGATCGCGACCCGCGCTCCATTGCTAAACGTGCGGAAGACTATCTGCGCGCTACCGGTATCGCTGACACTGTACTGTTCGGGCCAGAGCCAGAGTTTTTCCTGTTTGACGACGTTCGCTTCGGCACATCTATTTCTGGTTCCAGCGTTGCTATTGACGACATCGAAGGCGCATGGAACAGCACCACCAAATATGAGGGTGGTAACAAAGGGCACCGCCCGGCAGTCAAAGGGGGTTACTTCCCGGTTCCGCCAGTAGACTCTGCACAGGATATCCGTTCCACCATGTGTCTGGTGATGGAAGAGATGGGTCTGGTTGTTGAAGCTCACCACCATGAAGTTGCCACCGCAGGTCAGAACGAAGTGGCTACCCGCTTCAATACCATGACCAAAAAAGCGGACGAAATTCAGATCTATAAATATGTCGTGCACAACGTTGCTCACCGCTTCGGTAAAACCGCAACCTTTATGCCGAAACCGATGTTCGGTGATAACGGCTCCGGCATGCACTGCCATATGTCTCTCTCCAAAAACGGTACCAACCTGTTCTCTGGCGACAAATATGCCGGCCTGTCTGAAACCGCGCTGTACTATATCGGCGGCGTAATCAAACACGCTAAAGCGATCAACGCCCTCTCCAACCCGACGACCAACTCCTACAAACGTCTGGTCCCGGGCTACGAAGCCCCCGTTATGCTGGCCTACTCTGCCCGTAACCGTTCTGCTTCAATCCGTATCCCGGTTGTTGCTTCACCGAAAGCGCGTCGTATCGAAGTACGCTTCCCGGATCCGGCAGCTAACCCGTACCTGTGCTTCGCCGCTCTGTTAATGGCGGGTCTGGATGGTATTAAAAACAAAATCCATCCGGGCGAAGCAATGGATAAAAACCTTTACGATCTGCCGGCTGAAGAAGCTAAAGAGATCCCGCAGGTTGCAGGCTCTCTGGAAGAAGCGCTCAACGCTCTGGATGCTGACCGTGAATTCCTGACCGCAGGCGGCGTATTCACCGACGACGCTATCGATGCTTACATTGCTCTGCGTATAGAAGAAAACGATCGCGTTCGTATGACACCGCACCCGGTAGAGTTCGAACTCTATTACAGCGTTTAATTAGTTGTAATCCTTGCTAATTTCTTGTCACAACAAGAAAGGCGCAGCAGGATTTTGTTGCCGTGGAAACCTTAGCCCATCCCATGATGGGCTTTTTTCTCCATCAACAACCTGATTTTGCGCGATTATTATTCACGAAACGCTATACTGCACTAGTTTGGTGCAACTGTTTGGGAGACTGCTAAATGGCAAGCGGCGTGCTGCCCAATGCTGGGCAGATCCTCAATTCTTTAATCAACAGCATATTGTTGGTTGATGACGAACTGGCGGTACATTACGCAAATCCGGCTGCGCAGCAGTTGCTGGCACAAAGTTCGCGTAAATTATTTGGTACTCCTCTGCCTGAATTGCTGAGTTACTTCTCATTAAATATCGATCTGCTGCGTGAAAGTTTACAAGCGGGGCAAGGATTTACAGATAACGAAGTGACATTAGTCATTGATGGGCGTTCACATATTCTGTCGCTAACCGCGCAACGTTTGCCAGAAGGGCTAATTCTGCTGGAGATGGCACCGATGGACAACCAGCGACGTTTAAGCCAGGAACAGCTTCAGCATGCACAACAGGTTGCGGCGCGGGATCTGGTTCGTGGATTGGCGCATGAAATAAAAAATCCACTTGGTGGATTGCGCGGTGCAGCACAGTTATTGAGTAAAGCCTTGCCCGACCCGGCATTGACTGAATATACGCGGGTTATCATTGAGCAAGCCGATCGCCTACGTAACCTGGTTGACCGCCTGTTGGGCCCACAACAACCGGGGATGCATGTCACCGAAAGCATCCACAAAGTTGCGGAGCGTGTGGTGAAACTGGTGTCGATGGAACTACCAGACAATGTCACTCTGGTGCGTGATTACGACCCAAGTTTGCCGGAATTTGCCCACGATCCCGATCAAATAGAGCAGGTTTTACTGAATATTGTCCGTAATGCTCTACAAGCGTTAGGGCCAGAAGGCGGCGAAATTATTTTGCGTACCCGAACGGCTTTTCAGCTCACTCTTCACGGGGTGCGCTATCGTCTTGCAGCAAGAATAGATGTGGAAGATAACGGTCCCGGTATTCCGCCGAATCTACAGGATACTCTCTTCTACCCTATGGTAAGCGGGCGCGAAGGGGGTACTGGGCTTGGGTTGTCTATCGCACGAAGCTTGATTGATCAACATTCTGGCAAAATTGAATTTACCAGTTGGCCCGGTCATACCGAATTCTCGGTGTACCTGCCTATTCGGAAGTAGAGGTGTTTATGCAACGAGGGATAGTCTGGATCGTTGATGACGATAGCTCCATCCGTTGGGTGCTTGAACGCGCGCTCACCGGGGCAGGCTTGAGTTGTACAACGTTTGAAAGTGCCAATGAAGTGTTAGATGCGCTAACCACCAAAACTCCTGATGTACTGCTTTCGGATATTCGTATGCCAGGGATTGATGGGCTCGCATTATTAAAACAGATCAAGCAACGCCATCCGATGCTGCCAGTCATCATTATGACCGCACATTCAGATCTGGACGCCGCCGTGAGCGCTTATCAACAAGGGGCGTTTGATTATCTGCCCAAGCCTTTTGATATTGATGAAGCAGTTGCGCTCGTCGAACGTGCAATCAGCCATTATCAGGAACAGCAGCAGCCACGCAATGTGCAGGCCAGCGGGCCGACCACGGATATCATCGGCGAAGCGCCAGCCATGCAGGATGTGTTTCGCATAATTGGCCGTCTGTCACGTTCATCAATCAGCGTTTTGATTAACGGCGAATCCGGCACGGGTAAAGAACTGGTCGCGCATGCATTGCATCGCCACAGCCCGCGGGTGAAGGCTCCATTTATTGCGCTAAATATGGCGGCTATCCCAAAGGATTTAATCGAATCAGAGCTGTTTGGTCATGAGAAAGGCGCGTTTACCGGCGCGAATACCATTCGTCAGGGCCGTTTTGAGCAGGCCGACGGCGGTACTTTGTTCCTTGATGAGATTGGTGATATGCCGCTGGATGTGCAGACACGTTTGCTGCGTGTGCTGGCGGATGGTCAGTTTTATCGCGTAGGCGGCTATGCGCCAGTAAAAGTGGATGTACGTATTATTGCTGCCACACACCAAAACCTGGAGCTGCGTGTGCAGGAGGGTAAATTCCGCGAGGATTTATTCCACCGTCTGAACGTCATTCGTGTTCATTTGCCCCCTCTACGTGAGCGCCGTGAGGATATTCCTCGCCTGGCGCGTCACTTTTTACAGGTCGCGGCACGTGAACTGGGGGTAGAGGCAAAGCAATTGCATCCGGAAACCGAAGCGGCATTAACGCGCCTGCCGTGGCCGGGCAACGTGCGCCAACTGGAAAATACCTGCCGCTGGTTAACCGTAATGGCCGCAGGCCAGGAAGTGCTGATACAAGATTTACCCGGCGAGCTATTTGAAACCACCATCACGGACAGCCCATCACAGAGCTTGCCGGATAGTTGGGCTACTTTGCTGGCGCAATGGGCAGATCGCGCCCTGCGTTCTGGACATCAAAACCTGCTTTCTGAAGCACAACCCGAGATGGAGCGCACCCTGTTAACTACTGCGCTGCGCCACACCCAGGGGCATAAACAGGAAGCCGCACGCTTACTTGGCTGGGGGCGTAATACCCTGACACGTAAGCTGAAAGAGCTGGGGATGGATTAACTCAGGATAAAAGTGTAAAGATGGAACAGAAGGCGCAAATTGCTGCATTTTTGCGCTTTACTGTTCTTGACAGTCCAGTAAAATCTTGCCCATTTATGGGGGGATTAAATCATGCTCGAATCAGTAATACATATGGTAACGTCTGGCATAACGGCAAGCCAGACGCCGCAAACAGCAATCGCGGCAGTGCTTTGCGCAGCGCTCGTTGGCCTGTTTAGCTAATTGCCCTTTTGAACATTAGCAAACAAAGCCTGGGTATTTAAATCACGCGTGAAAATTGCTGCAACCGCGCTTTCTGGCGCAGGTAAGTATCAAAACACATGCAGATATTACGGATCAGTAAGCGTCCTTTAGGCGTTACCCGTAGTCCCTGCTCGCTTTTCGCCACCAGCCCATCTTTAACCAGCGGCGACAGTAGCCGCAAGTCCTCGGCAAAGTAGTGGTGGAAATTAATTTCCCACAGGTTTTCCACTACCGCAAAATCCAGGCGAAAATTGCATATCAGCGACTTAATCACATCCCGGCGAATACAGTCGTCGCGAGTCAATGCGATTCCACGCCACAGCGCATTACCACGCTCATCCACCTGCTGGTAATAAAGCTTCAACTCTTTTTGGTTTTGCGCGTAGCTATCGCCAATCATACTGATCGCTGAGACACCCAACCCCAGTAAATCGCTATCGCCTTGCGTTGTGTAGCCCTGGAAATTACGGTGCAATACGCCGTTACGCTGCGCGACAGCCAGCTCGTCATCCGGACGGGCAAAGTGATCCATACCAATAAACTGATAGCCGGAACCCGTCAGCGAGGCGATGGTTTGCTGCAAAATATCGAGCTTCTGCTGTGCGGAAGGTAAATCGGCATCCTTGATTTTGCGCTGCGCGGCAAAAAGGGTGGGCAAATGAGCATAGTTGAATACGCTTAAACGGTCCGGATTAAGTGCCGCGACGCGTTGTAGCGTAAAAGCAAAGCTTTCTGGCGTCTGCTTAGGTAACCCATAAATCAGATCAATATTGGTAGAGGTGAAGCCAATCTCACGGGCATGGTTAAGCAGCGCAAAGATAAACTCTTCGTCCTGCTCGCGATTGACCAGCCGCTGAACCTCTTTATTAAAATCCTGGACGCCCATGCTCAGGCGGTTAAACCCTTCATGACGTAAATGATCGAGCACATCCAGTTCAATTTCCCGGGGATCAACTTCGATCGAAATTTCCGCGTCGGTATTAAAAGCGAAATGACCACGCAGCAACGCCATCAGTCGGCTAATTTGTGTTTTATTCAGATAAGTTGGCGTGCCGCCGCCCCAGTGCAGTTGACTGACATGTCGGCCTTTAAATAACGGAGCACGGTGAATAATCTCTTGTTCCAGCGCATCAAGATATTGATCGGCTTTATGCTGCTGGCGGGTGACTATTTTATTGCAACCGCAGAAATAACAGAGTTTGTGACAAAACGGAATGTGCACATACAGCGACAGTGGACGCTCGGGATAACGCGCTACGGCATAGTGAAAATCGTCCTCACCATAGGCGTCAGAAAACTCCAGCGCAGTAGGATAAGAGGTATATCGCGGCCCGGAATAGTTATATTTCTGGATAAGGGCCAGATCCCAGTCGATGATTTGCTCTGACATTGCTCACTCCTTCCGATGATGCCGCTGGCGGTTCCGGCGGCCCGGCCCGATCCGCTTGCGGATCATTAGCCGGTTGCGCAGCCGCTGTTTGCGCTGCGACAACCGCTGTAGTTTAACGAATAACCACACCAGATAACATATAACCGGAAGGGTTATAAGCAGGATGGGAAAGCCCATAAAGAAGGGTTATTTGCCGCCTTTCAGCAGGCGCATCATATCTTCCTTGCCTTCTTCTTCCTCTTCTTCTTCGTCATCATAAGAGAGGCCCAGATGCTGCATTAGCTCATCAATGCGGTCCAGCTTGGCATCAACCCATGCCTGCTCTTCAGCATTCAGCGTTTCGCCCTCTTCAAGACGTTCCAGCAGCGCATCCAGGCGCTCGTCCGTTTCCAGCATCTCTAACTCAGCCTGCGGTGAAAGCATAGGTTTCTCGCTCTTAGGTTTGTGCTGCTTAGTGACCTGGGTGTGTGTCACACCCAGCGGGATTGGTGTTTTACTGCCAATGCGCGGATCTTTTTGCTGTTTGCCTTTTCCGGAACCGGAAGCGTCACCGCCGCCGTTCGCGCGACTGCCTGAGGCGTTACCACGATGCTTTTTCTGACGCTTATGATCGCGGCCTTGCTGGTTCAATTCTTCACGCGTTTTACGCTGCGGCTTACCGCGCGGATTGGTGGACGGTTTTTTCATAATGGTCGTCTTCAGTCATTTTCTACAGTATAGAATTGTCGCGGAATCTAGCAGAAAGCAAGCAAAGAAAAAAGGCGACAGTGCAAACTGTCGCCTTTTTTCTTGACCCTGACCCATATTGGGTTCTCGTTCCCTGAACGCTGTCGACTCTCCCTGTCGCTCCGTTAGCATGAAACGTTCCCTGTTGCGGTCTGTATCCTTGTTAAACGTTTCCTGACGCAAATCCTGTCTTCGCCTCCTGGCGTTCCTGACCCTCGCTCCGTGAGTCATCCTTCCTTTATTAAGCTTTCCTGCTTGCTCATAACTTTACCTTGCTGAATAAAACTGACAAGTAAGTTTATGTCGAAAGAGACAAAATTAAGAAAATTCTAAATACTCAACTCATTGATTTTATAAATTTAAACTATTTTCCAAGCTAATATTATGGTGGAAACTCGCATAGTAAAAATAGCAAATATCCTACAAATCGGTCATTAATCACTCACAAACATATCGTTGACGAGAAAAAAAGCCTTTTGCCCAGCTTTAGGTATAATCGCCGCACGCTTTGCAAATGGAGACGACCATTTTGACTAACCTGAATTACCAAAAGACGCATTTTGTCATGAGTGCGCCTGATATACGCCACTTACCTGCAGATACCGGTATCGAAGTGGCTTTTGCTGGCCGCTCCAATGCAGGAAAATCAAGTGCACTTAATACCCTGACAAACCAAAAAAGCCTCGCCCGCACCTCCAAAACGCCGGGCCGTACCCAGCTTATTAATCTGTTTGAAGTTGCTGATGGTAAACGCCTGGTTGACCTGCCTGGTTACGGGTATGCAGAAGTGCCCGAAGAGATGAAGCTCAAATGGCAGCGTGCGCTGGGTGAGTATCTTGAAAAACGCCAAAGTTTACAGGGGCTGGTGATATTGATGGATATACGTCACCCTCTCAAAGATCTCGATCAGCAGATGATCCAGTGGGCTGTCGACAGCAATCTGCAGGTACTTGTGTTGCTGACAAAGGCCGATAAGCTGGCCAGCGGCGCGCGTAAGGCACAGTTAAGCATGGTTCGGGAAGCGGTAATTGCTTTTAATGGTGATGTACAGGTAGAAGCATTCTCTTCACTGAAGAAACAGGGCGTAGACAAGCTGCGTGAAAAGCTCGATGGCTGGTACAGCTCTCTGCAGCCTATTACCGAGAACAATGCCTGAGGCTGAACTACTGCCGGATAACGCTACGCTTATTCGGCTTATAAAGGCACGGTTTCGCCCAATAAAAAACGCCCCAGTCATTACTGACTGGGGCGGCTAAATATTCAGCCAAATCCGATTACGTGAAGTAAAAGGTCTGAAAGATAGAACATCTTACCTTTGTACCCTACGTGTTTAACTCTACTCCCTTTTTGGATCTGGACAAAGCACTTTTTGTAATTTTTTTTCAGCTTTTTCATAGGGAATTCTAATGATCATCACAAAACCCCTATTGATATGTTGCTTACTTACAGAAAAGTCCTTTGTTTGACGAATACTTAGTGCGCTTGATCCCAGTTTTCCCCGCTGCCAACCTCCACCAGTAGCGGAACATCAAGCGTGGTGCTGTTTTCCATAAGCTCATGGATTTTTTTCGCTACCGCTTCTACATCGTCTTTATGCACTTCAAACACCAGTTCATCGTGAACCTGCATAATCATACGCACGCGAGGCTTCTCGTTTTGCAGCCAGCTATCAACGGCAATCATCGCCCGCTTGATAATATCCGCTGCCGTACCCTGCATCGGTGCGTTGATTGCTGCGCGCTCTGCGCCTGCACGTCTGGCCGCATTGCTCGATTTAATATCCGGCAGATAGAGACGACGCCCATCAAGGGTTTCCACATAGCCATGCTCTTTAGCCTGTGCGCGGGTACGCTCCATATACTCCAGCACGCCGGGATAACGCTCAAAGTAGAGATCCATATACTTTTGCGACTCTTTACGGGGAATATTAAGCTGTCGCGATAAACCAAAAGCGCTCATGCCGTAGATCAAGCCAAAGTTAATGGCTTTCGCACTACGGCGCTGCTCATTACTGACGCTCTCCAGCGGCAAGCCGAAAACTTCCGCAGCCGTTGCCCGGTGAATATCTTTTCCTTGTGCAAAGGCAGTGAGTAAACCCTTATCCCGCGACAGGTGCGCCATAATACGCAACTCAATTTGCGAGTAATCCGCGGAGACAATCACATAATCTTTCGGTGCGATAAATGCCTGGCGGATACGGCGACCTTCATCATTACGTACCGGAATATTTTGCAGGTTTGGATCCGTGGAAGAGAGACGCCCCGTCGCCGTTACCGCTTGATGATAAGAGGTATGCACGCGCCCGGTTTTCGGGTTTATCATCAATGGCAGCTTATCGGTATAGGTAGATTTAAGCTTCGCCAGCCCGCGATATTCCAGAATCACTTTCGGCAAAGGATAATCCAGCGCCAGTTCTTCCAGTACTTCCTCCGACGTCGACGGTGCGCCGCCAGGCGTTTTCTTCAGCGGTTTTATACCCTGTTTTTCAAACAGAATGGTCTGTAGCTGTTTAGTGGAGGAGAGATTGAACGGTTCACCAGCGATCTCATGCGCTTTTTTCTCCAGTTCTACCAGACGTAAGCTGAGCTCCTCAGAGTGCTTGCGTAGCACGTCAGGGTCGATATTGACGCCGTTACGCTCAATGCGAGAAAGCACCGGAACCAGGGGCATTTCGATATTCCGGAACACATTGAGGGGACCAGCATGTTTTTGCAGCTCTGGCCACATTTTCAAATGCAGTTGTAATGTGACATCTGCATCTTCCGCCGCATAATGCCCGGCCTGCTCCAGCGCAACCTGGTTAAAAGTAAGCTGATTTTTGCCCTTGCCCGCAATCTCTTCAAACGTCACGGTTTTATGTTTCAACCAGCGCTCAGAAAGGCTATCCATATCATGGCGGCCAATCACGCTGTTAAGCGTGTAGGACTCCAGCATGGTATCAAACGCAATACCACGAAGCTCGATACCGTAGTTTTCCAGCACACCGCGATCGTACTTGAGGTTCTGCCCCACTTTGAGGAGTTTTTCGTCCTCCAGCAGTGGCTTGAGCAGTTCCAGTACCCGCTCACGGGAGATCTGCTCTGGCGCATCAAGATAATCATGCGCGACCGGGACATAAGCCGCCACACCAGGTTCGAGCGCAAAAGAGAGCCCAACCAGGTTCGCACTAATATTATCAAGACTATCTGTTTCGGTATCGAAGGCGAAGAAAGGTGCTTTTTTCAGCCTGCCAATCCACTCCTGCAACGTTTTCTCATCAAGGATGGTGACATAATTATCGGCAGATAGCGTTACGGCTAGCGGTTCGGCTTCTACTGCGATTGTTTCTTGCGATTTTGCTGCGGATTTGCCTTTCGCCTGCAGCCATTTGCCCGCTTCTACATCTGCCGTCCAGCGTTTGAACTCATACTTTTTAAACAGGCCGAGCAACTCTTCCACTGCGGGTTGCTGCACCTCAAGTTGTTCGCAGGTTAGATCCAGCTCCACATCTGTTTTTATGGTCGCCAGTTGATAAGAGAGGTAAGCCACCTCTTTATTCTGCTCCAGCTTCGCAGCCATAGTTTTTGCGCCACGGAAGCTTAGCCCGGCAATTTTATCAGACTCTTCATACAGACGGTCCAGACCACCTAAACCTTGCAGCAGCGCCTGCGCTGTTTTCTCTCCTACGCCCGGCACGCCCGGAATGTTATCCGAGGAGTCACCCATTAATGCGAGGAAATCGATAATCAGTTCCGGTGGTACACCATATTTGTTAACCACTTCCTCAGGACCCAGAATGGTATTGGTCATGGTATTGATCAGAGTGATTTCGGGTGTGACCAACTGCGCCATATCTTTATCGCCCGTACTGATGAGCACCGGCCGCCCCATTTTTTCCGCTTCTCGCGCCAGCGTACCGATCACATCATCCGCTTCTACGCCAGTAACCGCCAACAATGGCAATCCCATTGCTTTGACCATCGCATGTAACGGCTCGATTTGCGCCCGTAAGTCATCTGGCATGGGTGGCCGATGGGACTTGTAATGCTCGAACAACTCATCGCGGAAGGTTTTACCCTTCGCATCAAACACGACGGCAGCATGGGTAGGCTGATATTGCAAAATCAGGCTACGCAGCATATTCAACACGCCGTACATCGCGCCTGTAGGCTCTCCGGCACTATTAGTCAGGGGCGGGAACGCATGATAAGCGCGGTAAAGGTAAGAGGAGCCATCAACTAGGATAAGGGGGTTTTCTGGGATCTGAACCATGATGTCCGTGCCTGTTTATCAATTTATAGTTAAAGGATGCCACAGACAGAGTAAAAACATGAATTTTTCCCGGTAAATGCCGGAAAAGATTTCGTCAACGCCGACGGTCTGAGCACAATCAACCTGTGGATAACTTTGTGCATATTTTCTGCCTGAACTTTTTTATATTAATAAATAATAAATTGAAAATCATAAAAATGGATATATTTCAATTAGTTATAATACAATGGGAGATGAGCGTCGCTTTCCGCTGGTAATTTACTCTATGTGGATATAAGAAAAGGCAATTTGCTTTTATCTCACCAAAACAACCAGATATTATCAGTATCGTTTATCCGTTCCTTTTATACGATTTCTGATAAAATCAGCGCCTTACACTTCTCTTTTATGCATTTTTAAGCGCTAATCTTCTGAATTATTTAACTATGTCGCGATTGCTTGCAGTATTCACTCTCATTCTGAGTGTCTTGCTGACCATATTGGTTACTGTTATTTGCTCCATTCCGATTATCCTTGCCGGAATGATCAAACTTATGTTCCCCATCCCCGCACTGTGGCGTGCGATATCAACTTTTTGCAACCTTATGATGTACTGTTGGTGCGCGGGTCTGAGTGCATTATTACACCTTAACCCATACTTAAAATGGGATGTTGAAGGGCTGGCAGGGCTGAGTAAGAAAAATTGGTATTTACTCATCTGCAACCACCATAGCTGGGCTGATATCGTGGTGTTATGTGTGCTGTTTCGCAAACATATCCCCATGAATAAATACTTCCTCAAGCAAGAGCTAGCCTGGGTGCCATTTCTCGGTCTTGCCTGCTGGGCGCTGGATATGCCTTTTATGCGCCGCTATTCCCGTAGCTATCTGCTTCGCCACCCCGAGCGACGAGGTAAAGATGTGGAAACAACACGTCGTTCCTGTGAGAGATTCCGCCCTTGTCCCACGACAATCGTAAATTTCGTTGAAGGATCGCGCTTTACGGAAGAAAAATGTCGCCAGTCGCGCTCCCCTTTTAAAAATCTGCTTCCCCCAAAAGCCGCCGGGATTGCAATGGCGCTGAATGTGCTGGGTACGCAGTTTGATAAATTATTAGATGTCACGCTCTGTTACCCAGAAAATGACCGAAAGCCTTTCCAGGATATGCTTAGCGGTAAGTTGACGCGCATTGTGGTACGTATCAATTTATTGCCGGTGGAAGCGTCATTGCACGGAGATTACGTTAATGACAAGAATTTTAAGCGTAGTTTTCAGCAATGGCTGAACAAACTGTGGGTTGGCAAAGACAAGCGCATTGATATGATTAAGTCGCAATACAAAAATGCCGGTCAGTGACCGGCATTTTGTGATTATTTTTTCTCAACCAGATACTTCACCGTGTCAGCATACTGCTGAACGAAAATATCCATGCTGCTGGCATCCATACCCTGTGGGTTAATCATGTATTTCCCATTTACGAACATCGCAGGCACACCGCGTAATTGCAGGTCCGCCGCCGCTTTTTCCTGCTGCGCAACCAGCGATTTCACGACAAAGCTATTCCATGCCGCGTCATATTCTTCACCCTTTACTCCGGCGTTGATGAATACATCGCGAATATCTGCAACTGATTGAACGGTCTGCGTTTTTTGCACCGCTTCAAATAATGGTGTCGTTATCTTGTCTTCCACACCCAATGCCATTGCCACTGCCCACGCCTGGGTCAGCTCTTTCCCCAGCGGCCCCAGAAACTCAACATGGTATTTGGTCATTTTGGTGCCCTGAGGCAGTTTTTGTTTCACGTTATCCGCAACATGCCATACGCGCTCAAAATCGTAGCAATGGGGGCAGTAAAACGAGAAGAACTCAAGCACCTGTGGTTCACCCGCCACTGGCTGATCAAGGGTAGTATATTGTTTACCTTCAGTGAACTGTGCCGCAGAAGCGCTAAAAGCCAGGATCATGCCCGCCAGCGCCAGCCAAATCTTCTTCATGGTTAAATATCTCCGTTTAATACATTGGGGTTAATGCCAGTGGTGGTTCTTGCAGAACTTTCACCTGCTCAAGAAAAATAGCAATCTGATTGCGCCAGTGATCTTCGCTGCTCAACCAGGGGAAATTTTTAGGAAATGCGGGATCGTCCCAGCGACGAATTAACCACGCTAAATAATAAACCAGACGCATAGCACGCAATGGCTCTATCAAACCAAGCTCCGCGTTGTTAAATTCACTGAACTCTTCATAGGCTTCAATGATCATCTCCAACTGCATGCGTTGCTCAGCTTTGTCGCCATGCAATAGCATCCATAAATCCTGCACAGCAGGACCATTACGAGCATCGTCCAAATCGACAAACATGGGACCGTCACGCCAGAGAATATTTCCAGCATGGCAATCACCATGCAGGCGTAGCAGGTTAAAACGGTTGTGCCATTGCGCCATTACTGCATCAATAAGCTTATCAGTAGCCTGCAGAAACGGATCCTTCAAACCCGCCGGAATAAGCATTGTCGTTTCAAATAGCTGGCGAGGCTCAAGCAGATACTCTTTTACGCCGATATCCGGGCGCGAGGAAAAACGTTTTTTGCCACCGGTTTGATGCAGACGACCAAGATAGCGTCCAACCCATTCCATCTGGTCCAGATTGTCAGCTTCGAATTGCCGTCCACCGACACTGGGGAAGATAGCAAAGAAAAAGTCCTGATGAGTCAGCAGAGTCTGCTGGTTAAAGGCAAGAGGCGCGGCGACCGGAACATCATCACGCAGCAGATCCAGTGCAAATTCATGCTCTTCAAGAATTTGTTGCGCAGTCCAGCGCTCAGGGCGATAAAATTTCACCACATAACGACGGCGATCCTCATCCTGAAATTGGTAGACTCGGTTTTCGTAACTATTAAGCGGAGTAAGACCCGAATCAACACGGATCCCATGCTCGAACAGCGCATCCATGATGGTATCCGGATGTAGGGTCTGGAAAGTAAAAGCGTTGCGGGTCATCCTGCTATCCGAAAATATAACGAATACTGCAGAATATCATTTTGCGGCGCTTTCGGTGGCGCCGCTTACAAGGTTTTACTCTTTTATTATGCCGCGCGCGCGAAGCAAAGCGGTTTTGAAATCTTCTTCATAATCTTTCTGAATGCCAGGGATGGCTGCATCTTTCGTGGAGTCGCGCATTTTCAGGTGATAGATCAGAATATCATCGCTTAAATCAGCGAGTTCACCATCGTAACCTGCTTCTTGCGCCAGTTTCTGCAAGAATTGCAGTAAGTTCAGTTCTGGCTCTTTCTGCCAGGCTGGCTGGAGAAGTTCAATAACTTCATTCAGACGTTTACATTTCATGATCGTACTCCTTACTCTTGATGGAGATACGTTAGCAGGGTCAAACCCACAATAAAAGAGGCGATATTAGTGTCAGGCAATAGAGTCGTTACGGGTGTCATACTGGCGGGAGGTAAAGCCTCGCGTATGGGCGGAAAAGATAAAGGCTTACTGGAGCTTAGCGGTACCCCTTTATGGCAGCATGTCGCGCAGAAGCTAATACCGCAGGTCACCCGTATCATAATCAGCGCCAACCGCAATCTGCAAACTTACAGGGCCAGTGGTGTGCCGGTAATTACAGATACGCTGCATGATTTTCCCGGTCCATTAGCTGGGATGCTTTCGGTAATGCAACAAAGCAGTGATGAGTGGTTTCTGTTTTGCCCTTGCGATACCCCGCTTATCCCGGAAGATTTAGTTAGCCGGTTATGGGCGCAACGCCAACAAGCCCCCGCAGTTTGGGTACATGATGGAGAGCGTGATCACCCCACCATTGCGCTGATACACCGCACTATTTTGCCTCTTCTTGAAAATTACCTCTCCCGTGGGGAGCGTCGGGTAATGGTTTTTTTACGTGAAGTTGGGGGACATGCAGTTGATTTCAGCGATACCAAAACTGCATTCGCAAATGTGAATACCCCTGATGATCTCGCACAATGGCAGGAGCAACTGTGATTACCCAACTCGCTATCGCCGCCTGGAGCGGTACCGGCAAAACAACCTTGCTCAAAAAACTAATCCCGGCGCTTTGTGCGCATGGTATTCGCTCAGGGTTAATTAAACATACGCATCATGATATGGATGTGGATAAACCAGGCAAAGATAGCTATGAACTGCGTAAAGCTGGTGCGACACAAACGTTGGTCGCAAGCTCACAACGTTGGGCTTTGATGACAGAAACCCCTGAAGAACCGGAATTAGACCTGACTTATCTTGTTAGTCGGTTGGATACATCAAAACTGGATTTGGTATTAATTGAGGGATTTAAGGATGAACCCGTGGCAAAGCTCTTGCTCTGGCGAAGCGACTGTGGGCACAGCTTGCAGGAACTGACGCTGGATGAATATGTTGTTGCTGTAGCCAGCGATGTAGCTCTGGATCTCAATGTCCCGGTGCTTGATCTTAATAATATTGAAGAGATTACTACTTTTATTTTGCGCTGGATGAGCCCCGAAAGCAAAAAACCCTGACCGTGAGGTCAGGGTTCTTTTATTTGATGCCTGGCAGTTCCCTACTCTCGCATGGGGAGACCCCACACTACCATCGGCGCTACGGCGTTTCACTTCTGAGTTCGGCATGGGGTCAGGTGGGACCACCGCGCTGTTGCCGCCAGGCAAATTCTTTGTGCCCTGTACACAATGCTTTATCGCATCAGCCGCGTTGACTGCACTCGTAAAGTCAGTCACATACTCCTGTATGCTCCTTCCTTTCCTTCGCTTGCCGCCTTGCCGCTGCGCAAATCATTGTGTACTTACATATCCGGTAACCAAGCTGAAAATCATCTCTCAAATCGCCAAAACATCTTCGGCGTTGTAAGGTTAAGCCTCACGGTTCATTAGTACCGGTTAGCTCAACGCATCGCTGCGCTTACACACCCGGCCTATCAACGTCGTCGTCTTCAACGTTCCTTCAGGAGACTTATAGTCTCAGGGAGAACTCATCTCGGGGCAAGTTTCGTGCTTAGATGCTTTCAGCACTTATCTCTTCCGCATTTAGCTACCGGGCAGTGCCATTGGCATGACAACCCGAACACCAGTGATGCGTCCACTCCGGTCCTCTCGTACTAGGAGCAGCCCCCCTCAGTTCTCCAGCGCCCACGGCAGATAGGGACCGAACTGTCTCACGACGTTCTAAACCCAGCTCGCGTACCACTTTAAATGGCGAACAGCCATACCCTTGGGACCTACTTCAGCCCCAGGATGTGATGAGCCGACATCGAGGTGCCAAACACCGCCGTCGATATGAACTCTTGGGCGGTATCAGCCTGTTATCCCGGAGTACCTTTTATCCGTTGAGCGATGGCCCTTCCATTCAGAACCACCGGATCACTATGACCTGCTTTCGCACCTGCTCGCGCCGTCACGCTCGCAGTCAAGCCAGCTTATGCCATTGCACTAACCTCCTGATGTCCGACCAGGATTAGCTGACCTTCGTGCTCCTCCGTTACGCTTTAGGAGGAGACCGCCCCAGTCAAACTACCCACCAGACACTGTCCGCAACCCGGATTACGGGTCCACGTTAGAACACCAGCCATTAAAGGGTGGTATTTCAAGGATGGCTCCACGCAGACTGGCGTCCACGCTTCAAAGCCTCCCACCTATCCTGCACATCAAGGACCAGTGTTCAGTGTCAAGCTATAGTAAAGGTTCACGGGGTCTTTCCGTCTTGCCGCGGGTACACTGCATCTTCACAGCGAGTTCAATTTCACTGAGTCCCGGGTGGAGACAGCCTGGCCATCATTACGCCATTCGTGCAGGTCGGAACTTACCCGACAAGGAATTTCGCTACCTTAGGACCGTTATAGTTACGGCCGCCGTTTACCGGGGCTTCGATCAGGAGCTTCGCTTGCGCTGACCCCATCAATTAACCTTCCGGCACCGGGCAGGCGTCACACCGTATACGTCCACTTTCGTGTTTGCACAGTGCTGTGTTTTTAATAAACAGTTGCAGCCAGCTGGTATCTTCGACTGGTTTCAGCTCCGTGAGCAAGTCACTTCACCTACGCACCAGCGTGCCTTCTCCCGAAGTTACGGCACCATTTTGCCTAGTTCCTTCACCCGGGTTCTCTCAAGCGCCTTGGTATTCTCTACCTGACCACCTGTGTCGGTTTGGGGTACGATTTCGTGTTACCTGATGCTTAGAGGCTTTTCCTGGAAGCAGGGCATTTGTTGCTTCAGCACCGTAGTGCCTCGTCATCACGCCTCAGTGTTAAAGCGCTCCGGATTTGCCTGGAGCACACACCTACACGCTTAAACCGGGACAACCGTCGCCCGGCCAACATAGCCTTCTCCGTCCCCCCTTCGCAGTAACACCAAGTACAGGAATATTAACCTGTTTCCCATCGACTACGCCTTTCGGCCTCGCCTTAGGGGTCGACTCACCCTGCCCCGATTAACGTTGGACAGGAACCCTTGGTCTTCCGGCGAGCGGGCTTTTCACCCGCTTTATCGTTACTTATGTCAGCATTCGCACTTCTGATACCTCCAGCATGCCTCACAGCACACCTTCAACGGCTTACAGAACGCTCCCCTACCCAACAACACATAGTGTCGCTGCCGCAGCTTCGGTGCATGGTTTAGCCCCGTTACATCTTCCGCGCAGGCCGACTCGACCAGTGAGCTATTACGCTTTCTTTAAATGATGGCTGCTTCTAAGCCAACATCCTGGCTGTCTGGGCCTTCCCACATCGTTTCCCACTTAACCATGACTTTGGGACCTTAGCTGGCGGTCTGGGTTGTTTCCCTCTTCACGACGGACGTTAGCACCCGCCGTGTGTCTCCCGTGATAACATTCTGTGGTATTCGTAGTTTGCATCGGATCGGTAAGCCGGGATGGCCCCCTGGCCGAAACAGTGCTCTACCCCCACAGATGAATTCACGAGGCGCTACCTAAATAGCTTTCGGGGAGAACCAGCTATCTCCCGGTTTGATTGGCCTTTCACCCCCAGCCACAGGTCATCCGCTAATTTTTCAACATTAGTCGGTTCGGTCCTCCAGTTAGTGTTACCCAACCTTCAACCTGCCCATGGCTAGATCACCGGGTTTCGGGTCTATACCCTGCAACTTAACGCCCAATTAAGACTCGGTTTCCCTGCGGCTCCCCTATGCGGTTAACCTTGCTACAGAATATAAGTCGCTGACCCATTATACAAAAGGTACGCAGTCACCCCATTAAAGAGGCTCCCACTGCTTGTACGTACACGGTTTCAGGTTCTGTTTCACTCCCCTCGCCGGGGTTCTTTTCGCCTTTCCCTCACGGTACTGGTTCACTATCGGTCAGTCAGGAGTATTTAGCCTTGGAGGATGGTCCCCCCATATTCAGACAGGATACCACGTGTCCCGCCCTACTCATCGAGCTCACAGCCTGTGCGTTTTTGTGTACGGGGCTGTCACCCTGTATCGCGCGACTTTCCAGACGCTTCCACTAACACACAAACTGATTCAGACTCTGGGCTCCTCCCCGTTCGCTCGCCGCTACTGGGGGAATCTCGGTTGATTTCTTTTCCTCGGGGTACTTAGATGTTTCAGTTCCCCCGGTTCGCCTCATTAACCTATGAATTCAGTTAATGATGATGCACTGAGTGCACCGGGTTTCCCCATTCGGACATCGCCGGCTATAACGGTTCATATCACCTTACCGGCGCTTTTCGCAGATTAGCACGTCCTTCATCGCCTCTGACTGCCAGGGCATCCACCGTGTACGCTTGGTCGCTTAACCTCACAACCCGAAGATGTCTTCTCCTTCCGGCTCGTTGCGCTGCGTGAATACGGCGTTGTTCCGTGCGCACGATGCTCATGGACACACAGTCCACTGCGCTCGCTGTGCGCGGTACGCCCTGTCTTCATGCTGCTCACGTCGCCTGAGGTGTCACCTTCAGTGTTGCGATAATTTTGAGAGACCCACGAATAACTTTGCAGTTATTCAGTGTTTCAATTTTCAGCTTGTTCCGGATTTTTAAAGAGCAAAACTTCGCAGCACACGCGTTACGTGCACTCTGAAGTTTTTTATGACGAACAGTAAGATGGTGGAGCTATGCGGGATCGAACCGCAGACCTCCTGCGTGCAAAGCAGGCGCTCTCCCAGCTGAGCTATAGCCCCATCGTAGTCAGAACCCCTTCACCAGTAATTCGTTTCCGGGCGCGGCGTGGGGAAGCGAAGCATACTGAAGTATGCGAGCTTTGCCACAACAAGGCACGGAAGCGGATTTGGTAGGCCTGAGTGGACTTGAACCACCGACCTCACCCTTATCAGGGGTGCGCTCTAACCACCTGAGCTACAAGCCTGTAGAGGTTTACTGTTCGTTTTTCATCAGACAATCTGTGTGGACACTACAAAGGCAGGTTCTTCAGGTAAGGAGGTGATCCAACCGCAGGTTCCCCTACGGTTACCTTGTTACGACTTCACCCCAGTCATGAATCACAAAGTGGTAAGCGCCCTCCCGAAGGTTAAGCTACCTACTTCTTTTGCAACCCACTCCCATGGTGTGACGGGCGGTGTGTACAAGGCCCGGGAACGTATTCACCGTGACATTCTGATTCACGATTACTAGCGATTCCGACTTCGTGGAGTCGAGTTGCAGACTCCAGTCCGGACTACGACGCACTTTATGAGGTCCGCTTGCTCTCGCGAGGTCGCTTCTCTTTGTATGCGCCATTGTAGCACGTGTGTAGCCCTGGTCGTAAGGGCCATGATGACTTGACGTCATCCCCACCTTCCTCCAGTTTATCACTGGCAGTCTCCTTTGAGTTCCCGGCCGGACCGATGGCAACAAAGGATAAGGGTTGCGCTCGTTGCGGGACTTAACCCAACATTTCACAACACGAGCTGACGACAGCCATGCAGCACCTGTCTCACAGCTCCCGAAGGCACTCCCGCATCTCTGCAGGATTCTGTGGATGTCAAGACCAGGTAAGGTTCTTCGCGTTGCATCGAATTAAACCACATGCTCCACCGCTTGTGCGGGCCCCCGTCAATTCATTTGAGTTTTAACCTTGCGGCCGTACTCCCCAGGCGGTCGACTTAACGCGTTAGCTCCGGAAGCCACGCCTCAAGGGCACAACCTCCAAGTCGACATCGTTTACGGCGTGGACTACCAGGGTATCTAATCCTGTTTGCTCCCCACGCTTTCGCACCTGAGCGTCAGTCTTTGTCCAGGGGGCCGCCTTCGCCACCGGTATTCCTCCAGATCTCTACGCATTTCACCGCTACACCTGGAATTCTACCCCCCTCTACAAGACTCAAGCCTGCCAGTTTCGAATGCAGTTCCCAGGTTGAGCCCGGGGATTTCACATCCGACTTGACAGACCGCCTGCGTGCGCTTTACGCCCAGTAATTCCGATTAACGCTTGCACCCTCCGTATTACCGCGGCTGCTGGCACGGAGTTAGCCGGTGCTTCTTCTGCGGGTAACGTCAATGACGATGGTTATTAACCATCATCCCTTCCTCCCCGCTGAAAGTACTTTACAACCCGAAGGCCTTCTTCATACACGCGGCATGGCTGCATCAGGCTTGCGCCCATTGTGCAATATTCCCCACTGCTGCCTCCCGTAGGAGTCTGGACCGTGTCTCAGTTCCAGTGTGGCTGGTCATCCTCTCAGACCAGCTAGGGATCGTCGCCTTGGTGAGCCGTTACCCCACCAACCAGCTAATCCCATCTGGGCACATCTGATGGCAAGAGGCCCGAAGGTCCCCCTCTTTGGTCTTGCGACGTTATGCGGTATTAGCTACCGTTTCCAGTAGTTATCCCCCTCCATCAGGCAGTTTCCCAGACATTACTCACCCGTCCGCCACTCGTCAGCAAAGAAGCAAGCTTCTTCCTGCTACCGTTCGACTTGCATGTGTTAGGCCTGCCGCCAGCGTTCAATCTGAGCCATGATCAAACTCTTCAATTTAAAAGTCTGATGCTCGCTGAATTAAACTTCGTAATGAATTACGTGTTCACTCGTTGAGACTTGGTATTCATTTTTGCCTTTCGGCATTAAGAATCCATGTCCTCTGAGTGCCCACACAGATTGTCTGATAAATTGTTAAAGAGCAGTGCCGCTTCGCTTTTCGTTGCGGCGCGGGGTGTGCATATTACGCTTTCCCGCTGTGAAGTCAACCGTTTATTTTCGCTTGCCTTCACCTGACAGGCCGGTGTGTATGCCGTTGTGCCGTGTCAGTGGAGGCGCATTATAGGGAGTTAATCCGCCCTGACAACCCCTAATTTAAAAAAAGTTTTCGTTCGCTTATTTTTCCGCCGCTATGTCGGTTAAACGGGCGATTTGTGCTTTAGTTGAGCTATTTCCTGGGCGAAATTCGCTACCTGCTGCCAGTCAGTATAGACCACCTCTTTTGACGTATTTGTTTCACCACCCGTCATCTTCATAATCAACTGGATCATCAAACGGTCATACCAGCGATAACGCGGGTAGCGAAGCGCGCCAGCAAACACAGCGCACTCATCTGGTTTCCACGGTGAGGCAAGAAGAAACTTGCGCGTATAGCTATTCGTTTGTGGCGCACTCTTTTCCGGCTTACGGGCCACTAGGTTAACGGAAAAGAACGCACTGGGCAGTTGGTTCAGAACCTGCTGATGTTTTTTGACAAATTGATCCAGCGCCGGATGGAAATGCCCATAGCGAATAGATGCGCCAATCACAACGCGCTCATAGTTATTCCATTCAATCTCCGGCGCACGATTCAAATTCACCACATCGGTATAAATGCCCTTTTCCTTAAGCTCTGAAGCCAGACAGGAGGCAATTTCTCGCGTTTGCCCGTCCCGGGTCGAAAATAGAATTAATGTTTTCACTTAAGGCTCCCTATTCACGCCAGAAAGTAGGGGTAAACAACACCAGCAGGGTGAAGACCTCCAGACGACCAAATAACATATTAGCGATGAGAACCCACTTCGCCACCGGATTCATGCTGGCGAAGTTATCCGCAACGACCCCCAGGCCAGGGCCAAGGTTATTGAGCGTCGCCACTACCGAAGCGAAAGCTGAAAAATCATCCACACCAGTAGCAATAATCGCTAACATACTGATAATAAAGACCAGCGCGTAAGCAGAGAAGAAACCCCATACCGCTTCGAGAATGCGCTCCGGCAATGCACGGTTGCCAAGCTTGATGCTATATACTGCGTTAGGGTGTACCAGACGTTTCAGCTCGCGGTTCCCCTGTTTAAACAGCAACAAGATACGAATGACCTTCAGACCACCACCAGTTGAACCCGCACAGCCGCCAATAAATGCAGAACATAGCAACAGCACGGGTAAAAAAAGCGGCCAACGGGAAATACTATCGGTGGTGAACCCGGCGGTCGTCGCCATAGATACCACCTGGAAAAAGGCCTGATTTACCGTCGTCAATATTGAGTTGTAAACATCATGGAACCACAGCACGACAGTGCAAATGATCACCAGCGTCAGCTGCACGCCAATAAACATTCTGAATTCAGGATCGCGCCAATACACTTTGATATTGCGCCCGCTGAATAGCGCAAAATGCAGGCCGTAGTTACATCCTGAGATCAATAAAAAGATAGCAATAATGGTATTAATGGTTGGGCTGTCGAAATAACCGACGCTGGCGTCGTGTGTTGAGAAGCCGCCGATCGCGATGGTTGAAAAACTATGACCGATAGCGTCGAAGGCTGGCATACCGGCGAACCACAAGGCCAGTGCGCAAGCGACCGTCAGCAACACATAGATAAACCAGAGCGTTTTTGCCGTCTCAGCAATGCGCGGACGCATCTTATTATCTTTTAGCGGCCCAGGCATTTCGGCACGATAGAGCTGCATACCACCCACACCGAGTATTGGCAGAATCGCCACCGCCAGCACAATGATCCCCATCCCACCAAACCATTGCAGCATCTGACGATAAAAAAGAATGGCGTGGGGCAATGTGTCCAGCCCCACCAGCGTGGTGGCACCGGTAGTTGTCAGGCCAGAAAAGGACTCAAAGAATGCATCGGTCACAGTCAGATTGGGACTTTCCGAGAAGATAAAAGGTAATGCCCCTACGCTCCCCAGCACAGTCCAGAACAGCACCACAATCAGAAAACCTTCGCGGGATTTGAGCTCTCCTTTTTCGCGACGGTTTGGCCACCATAAAATGGAACCAATCACCACAGCGACTAAGAATGTTTGGGTGAATGCACGCCCTGCGCCATCACGGTAAAGAAGGGCTACCAGGCCAGGTAAAATCATGGTTCCGGAAAAGAGGATAACCAGCAGTCCAACGATTCGGGTTATGGCGCGAAAATGCATCTCTGCCGCTTCCTTTGGTATTCAGAAAATCAGGTGGGGATTATTCGTTAGTTTTTAACAATTGCAATGCGCCACGGCTAAAATCAGCCAGTCTTACCTCGAATGCCTCCAGCCTGCTGTTCGCCAGAGCCACCCGCAAATGCACGGCGGCCTCATATTCGCTAGCGACAATTTTCCCCTCAAATTGCTCAAGCAGCGCCTCAATACCAGCTAACTGTGCATAATCACAACACAAAGTATATTCGGTTAATGGCAATTTGCGGCTGGTTAGCAGTTGATTAAGCGCCTGCTGCACCCCGCCGCCATACGCTTTAACCAATCCGCCGGTGCCGAGAAGAACCCCGCCATAGTAGCGCACCACTACGGCGGTAATTTCACCGACACCGCTCCCCATAAGCTGGGCGAGCATCGGTTTACCCGCCGTCCCCGCGGGTTCACCATCATCAGAAAAGCCCAGTTGCTGCGAATCATTGGGCGGCCCGGCGACCCACGCCACACAGTGGTGTCGTGCATCTGGATGTTCGGCACGACGGCTTCAACGAACGCCTTAGCCGCTTCCACGCCATCGGTATGTGCCAGCAACGTGATAAAACGGCTCTTTTTGATCTCTTCGCTAAAAGTGACCGGCGCGGCGGGTATCAACCAGCTCTCCATCACGCCAGCTTCAGGTCCCGCGTCATGTTTTCAATACCGTTCTCATGGATAACCACGTTATCTTCGATACGAATACCGCCAAATGGCTTGAGCGCTTCAATTTTCTGCCAGTTAAAATGTTTACTCAACGGCCCATCGCGCCACGGCGCGAGCAGCGATTCAATAAAATAGATACCAGGTTCGATGGTCAATACCATGCGCGGTTGTAAGACGCGTGTGCAACGCAGATAAGGATATTTCGACGGCGCAGCCAAATGCGTGCCGCGATCATCTTGCATAAACCCAGCGACATCATGCACCTGAAGGCCTAGCGGATGCCCAATACCATGCGGCATAAATGGTCCGGTAATATCCTGCTCCACCATCGCTTCTTCACTCATATCGGTAATGAGCTGATGCCGACGTAGCAGTTTAGCGATGCGTTGATGGAACTGAATATGATACTCAACGTAGTTAACACCAGCCTTCATGGTCGCAATCAGTGCTAACTGCTCTTCGTTTACATCTTTCACCAGTTGCGCATAATCGTTGTCGCTTTTTGCCGACCAGGTACGCGTCAAATCAGCGGCATAGCCGTTGTACTCGGCCCCGGCATCAAGCAGGAAGCTACGCATTTCTGCCGGTGCACGATGGTCAAGTTTGGTGTAATGCAGCACAGATGCATGTTCATTGAGCGCCACGATATTACCGTAAGGCACATCAATATCGCGGTGTCCGGTCGCGGTTAAGTAGGCGAGATTGATATCAAACTCGCTCATACCAGACTGAAAAGCTTCCTGCGCTGCGCGATGACCGATCACCGCCGTTTTTTGCGCTTCGCGCATACATGCCAGCTCATAATCGGTTTTATACGCACGGTAATAATGCAGGAAATCGATCACGCCTTGCGGATTAATATTACTTGCGGCGATGTCAAGACTGCGCGCGCGCTCGGCGACTGGCCCGATATAAGCAATGTTGCCACGAGAAACAGGCAACTGGCTGCCAATAGCATCGGCTTTTGGCAATGCAATAACCTCCACCTCTTCGGTCCAGAAGGAAGTCGGCAACGGCTCAACGTTGTGCCAGTAATCCACCGGCAAATAGAACCACAGCTTCGGTTTATTCACGCCATCCACCAGCAGCCAGCAGTTTGGCACCTGCGTTACCGGTACCCAGGCTTTAAATTGCGGATTGACCTTAAACGGGTACGGATGATCGTCAAGAAAGACATTAAACAGTTCGCCAGAGTGGATGAGTAGTGCGTCGAGCTTAAAGCGCGCAAGGACGTCTCGGGTGCGTTCTTGCAACGTAACAATATGATTTTTATAAAGCGCTGCCAGTGAGTCCATCATTTTTCCTTCTGTTTTTTTATGACCACAAGTCACCGCATCTTAGCACACCTGTTTAAAGCTGCGTGATTTCCACCGAGCGTGATCGGCTCAGCATATTTTTAATAAGTTATTTGCAATTGTTTAACATAAAAACCACACTCCGCTTCATCTGGTATGACCAGATCCCTTGCTGGATTCAGGAGACTGACATGCTTTACAAAGGCAATAACCTGTACCTTAACTGGCTGGAAGACGGTATCGCGGAACTGGTGTTCGATGCCGCAGGCTCAGTAAACAAGCTTGATACAGCGACGGTCGCCAGCCTCGGCGAAGCGTTGGATGTACTGGAAAAACAAACAGAATTAAAAGGTCTGCTGCTACGTTCGGAAAAAGCGGCTTTTATCGTTGGTGCTGATATTACCGAATTCCTTTCACTGTTCCTGGTTCCGGCAGAGCAACTAAGCCAGTGGCTGTACTTCGCTAACAGCGTATTTAACCGGCTGGAAGATTTACCTGTACCCACCATTTCCGCAGTGAATGGTTACGCTCTGGGTGGCGGTTGCGAATGCGTACTGGCGACCGATTATCGTCTGGCAACGCCGGATTTGCGCATTGGTCTGCCGGAAACAAAGCTGGGCATTATGCCGGGTTTTGGTGGCTCGGTACGTTTGCCTCGTCTGCTGGGTGCAGATAGCGCACTGGAGATCATTGCTGCCGGAAAAGATGTTAGTGCAGAACAGGCGCTGAAAATTGGCCTGGTCGACGGTGTTGTGCAGGCGGACAAATTACGTGATGGCGCTGTAGCAGTATTGCTGCAGGCTATTAATGGCGATCTTGACTGGAGAGCCAAACGCCAGCCGAAGCTGGAACCACTCAAACTCAGCAAAATTGAAGCTGCCATGAGCTTTACTATCGCAAAAGGGATGGTGATGCAGACAGCGGGTAAACATTACCCTGCCCCCATTACAGCGGTAAAAACGATTGAAGCTGCCGCAAAATATGGCCGCGATGAAGCGCTGAAACTAGAGAATCAAAGCTTTGTGCCACTGGCACACAGTAAAGAGGCGCGTGCGCTGGTTGGTATTTTCCTCAACGACCAATACGTTAAAGGTCAGGCGAAGAAACTGACCAAAAGTATCGACATGCCCAAACAGGCCGCGGTTCTCGGCGCTGGCATTATGGGTGGCGGCATTGCTTACCAATCAGCCTGGAAAGGCGTGCCGGTATTGATGAAAGATATCAACGAGAAATCTCTTGCCCTCGGGATAAAAGAAGCTGGCAAGCTACTGAACAAACAACTTGAGCGCGGAAAAATCGACGGCCTTAAACTGGCTGAAGTGATTGCCACTATCCAACCAACGTTGGAGTACGCAGGCTTTGAGCGTGCAGATGTGGTAGTGGAAGCGGTTGTTGAAAACCCGAAAGTGAAAAAAGCCGTACTGGCTGAAACAGAAGATAAAGTGCGCCCGGATACCGTGCTGGCCTCGAACACCTCCACTATTCCTATCAGTGAACTGGCTAAGGTATTAAAACGCCCTGAAAACTTCTGCGGTATGCACTTCTTTAACCCTGTGCACCGTATGCCGCTGGTTGAAGTGATTCGAGGCGATAAAACATCAGAGCAGACCATCGCCACTGTCGTTGCCTGGGCGAGCAAGATGGGCAAAACACCGATCGTCGTTAATGACTGCCCCGGCTTTTTTGTTAACCGCGTCCTGTTCCCCTATTTTTATGGCTTTAGCCAATTACTGCGCGACGGTGCCGATTTCCGCAAGGTCGATAAAGTAATGGAGAAACAGTTCGGCTGGCCTATGGGCCCCGCGTATCTGCTGGATGTCGTGGGGATTGATACTGCACACCATGCGCAGGCGGTCATGGCGGCAGGCTTTCCGCAACGGATGCAGAAAGATTACCGTGACGCTATTGATGCACTGTTTGACGCTAACCGACTGGGCCAGAAAAACGGTCTCGGCTTCTGGCGCTATACAGAAGATAGCAAAGGCAAGCCGAAGAAAGAGGAAGACGGCGTTGTGGATGGCCTGTTAGCGGAAATCTGCAAAGAAAAACGCGATTTTACCGACGAAGAGATTATCGCTCGCATGATGATCCCGATGGTCAACGAAGTGGTGCGCTGTCTGGAAGAGGGCATTATTGCTACGCCAGCAGAAGCCGATATGGCGCTGGTCTATGGTCTGGGCTTCCCGCCGTTCCACGGTGGCGCCTTCCGCTGGCTGGATACCCTCGGTAGTGCAAAATATCTCGATATGGTCCAGAACTATCAGCACCTTGGGCCATTATATGAAGCACCCGCAGGACTGCTTGAAAAGGCGCGTCACAACGAACCTTACTATCCCGTGGTTGAACCTGCGCGCCCGGTAGGCGATTTGAAAACGGCTTAAGGAGTCACAATGGAACAGGTTGTCATTGTCGATGCAATTCGTACCCCGATGGGCCGTTCAAAAGGCGGTGCATTTCGCAACGTGCGAGCAGAAGACCTCTCAGCACACTTAATGCGTAGCCTGCTGGCACGCAATCCTGCGCTTGAAGCGAGTGCGATTGATGATATTTTCTGGGGTTGTGTGCAACAAACGTTGGAGCAGGGTTTTAATATCGCTCGTAACGCTGCGCTACTGGCAGAGATCCCCCACTCTGTGCCCGCTGTCACCGTCAATCGGTTGTGCGGCTCATCTATGCAGGCACTGCATGATGCCGCGCGTATGATTATGACCGGCGATGCGCAGGTTTGCATGGTGGGCGGTGTCGAGCATATGGGACATGTCCCGATGAGCCACGGCGTCGATTTCCACCCAGGTCTTAGCCGCAATGTCGCTAAAGCCGCCGGAATGATGGGTCTGACGGCCGAAATGCTCTCCCGGATGCACGGTATTAGCCGTGAGATGCAGGATAGTTTCGCCGCGCGTTCTCACGCCCGAGCCTGGGCGGCAACTCAGTCCGGGGCTTTCAAAGCGGAGATTATCCCCACCGGAGGCCATGATGCCGATGGTGTGTTAAAACAGTTTAATTATGATGAAGTGATCCGTCCGGAAACAACGGTAGAAACACTATCAACCTTAAGACCCGCGTTTGATCCGGTAAACGGTACGGTTACGGCAGGCACCTCCTCTGCACTTTCTGATGGCGCATCAGCCCTGCTGGTGATGAGTGCAAGCCGTGCCCGTGAGCTGGGTTTAACACCTCGCGCTCGCATACGCTCAATGGCGGTGGTGGGTTGCGATCCGTCGATTATGGGTTATGGTCCGGTTCCAGCGTCACAACTGGCGCTGAAAAAAGCGGGCCTGAGTGTTCGCGATATCGATCTGTTTGAAATGAATGAAGCGTTTGCCGCACAGGTCCTGCCGTGCATTAAGGATCTGGGCTTGATGGAGCAGATAGATGAGAAGATCAACCTTAATGGCGGCGCAATAGCTCTTGGTCATCCGCTGGGTTGTTCCGGTGGCCGTATCAGCACCACGCTGCTGAACCTGATGGAACGCAAAGATGCCCAGTTCGGTCTGGCGACAATGTGTATAGGTTTAGGTCAGGGTATCGCGACGGTATTCGAACGCGTTTAAAGGTTTAAAGATAGTTGTACTTCCCGCCTGTCAGGGGCGGGCTTTTTCTTCCCCTCCCCCGCTCTCCCCAAACGGAGAGAGATTACAGGTTCTCTAAAGCATTAAAGGAACGCAAAAGCATCGCCAAATAAGCGGTCTTCGCGGGCGCCGCGTTCATTGCAGAACAAGTCGCGGGCAATTTTTGCCATTTCAAAACGCCCTGCGATATAGATATCGTGCCCGGAGAGGGAACCAAAATCCTGCAATACCGCAGCCAGAACGGTTCCGGAGCGCCCTCGCCAGCCCTCTTCAGGCTGTTCGACAACCGGAACAACCCGCAAATTCGGATGCTTGACTGTCAACGCCTCCAGCTCGGCCAAATCATAGAGGTGCTTCTCTTCGCGCCCGCCCCAATAAATGGAGATTTCGCGTTCCGGTCTTTGTGCCAGCGAGGTTAACAGAATCGAGCGTGCGTATGAAAAACCTGTTCCGCCAGCTATCAGCACCATCGGACGATCTTCATCGTCGCGCAACCATGCGTCGCCATGCGGAATATCAATCACGATTTCGCGGTCTTTCAGAATGCGATCCATTACTGCCATAGCGTAAAGGTTTAATTCAGACGCGCCGATATGCAGTTCGATGAAATCATGTTGGTCGGGAGTGGAAGCCATTGAGAAGGGGCGTTTATCTCGCTCATCCATCACGACCATCAAATACTGGCCTGCGCGAAAGGAGAAACTCGCTTCCGGCACTAAACGGACGCGATATACAGTATCGGTGATGGCGTCTACCGAGGTCACTTTACAGCTTAAGGTTGTCATGCGCTCCCTCTGTCGGGTCAATACTCGTCACACTTCAAATTGCGGCCAGGCCGCAACCAGAATTACTCAGAGCTTTTCGGGCAAAAACGGCGGCGCTTCGTCAGGCACCGTTACCGTCATTAAGAATGGCCAGTTCATCCCATATGGCGTCGATTCGCGCCGTCACAGCAGGATCCTTTTTGATCGGTCGCCCCCATTCACGTTGGGTCTCACCGGGCCATTTATTGGTGGCATCCAAGCCCATTTTTGAGCCAAGACCGGAAACCGGCGAGGCAAAGTCCAGGTAATCGATCGGCGTGTTTTCCACCAGTACCGTATCCCGAGCGGGATCCATACGGGTGGTAATCGCCCAAATAACATCGTTCCAGTCACGAGCATTGACATCGTCATCACACACAATCACAAACTTGGTGTACATAAACTGGCGCAGGAATGACCACACACCCATCATGACGCGTTTCGCATGTCCCGCGTACTGCTTCTTCATGGTAACGACCGCCAGACGATAAGAACACCCTTCAGGCGGCAAATAGAAATCTACAATTTCTGGAAACTGCTTTTGCAGAATCGGCACGAAGACTTCATTCAACGCGACACCCAAAACCGCCGGTTCATCCGGAGGACGGCCAGTATAGGTTGAGTGGTAAATGGCATCTTCGCGCTGAGTGATATGGGTAACGGTAAATACCGGAAAACTATCGACTTCATTATAGTAGCCCGTATGATCGCCATAAGGACCTTCTGGCGCCATTTCACCTGCTTCAATATATCCCTCGAGAACAATTTCTGCACTAGCAGGAACTTCAAGGTCGTTAGAAACGCACTTCACTACTTCAGTTTTCGTGCCGCGCAATAGCCCGGCAAAGGCATATTCAGACAAGGTATCTGGCACAGGTGTCACCGCACCGAGAATGGTGGCCGGATCGGCACCCAGCGCTACGGCAACAGGGAAGCGTTCGCCAGGATGAGCCGCTTGCCACTCCTGAAAATCAAGCGCTCCACCGCGATGAGAGAGCCAGCGCATAATCAGTTTGTTTTTACCTATCACTTGCTGGCGATAAATTCCCAGATTCTGCCGCTCTTTATGCGGCCCACGGGTAACGGTTAAACCCCAGGTAATTAGCGGGGCAGCATCCTCTGGCCAGCACTGCATAACAGGAATTTTAGTCAGATCGACTTCTTCGCCCTGCACCACTTTTTGCTGGCAAGGCGCACCACGCAGCCGTTTAGTCGGCATGTTCAACACTTGTTTGAATTGCGGTAGTTTATCGAAAAGATCGCGGAAACCTTTTGGTGGCTCAGGCTCTTTCAGAAAAGCGAGCAGCTTGCCCACTTCTCGCAGCGCGCTGACATCTTCTTGCCCCATGCCCAACGCAACACGACGAGGCGTGCCGAACAGATTACACAGTACCGGCATCGCATAACCTTTAGGGTTCTCAAACAACAAAGCCGGACCTCCAGCACGTAGGGTGCGGTCGGCTATTTCGGTCATCTCAAGGTAAGGATCGACCGGGAGCGTAATGCGCTTTAGCTCGCCTTGTTGTTCAAGTAGCGCCAAAAAGTCACGTAGATCGTTGTATTTCATGCGGTGTATGATTGCCTCCAGATAAGCGTTTTATTATACGGTGTTCGTCCTGAGGTTGCTGTATTTTTGTTAAATTGGCGTGAATTCCGACGGTACTGACTGAGCCAGTTATAATCACCTTAGCCATCAAGCTGCGGTTTTGTTATCCTTGCGTCCGAACTTAAGGAAAAGAGCCATTATGCGATCCTGGTATTTACTTTACTGCAAACGAGGCCAGCTTCAGCGCGCCCAGGAACATCTTGAACGTCAGGCCGTAAGCTGCCTGACCCCAATGATCGCGCTGGAAAAAATTGTTCGCGGCAAACGCACTACGGTCAACGAGCCTCTTTTTCCCAACTATCTGTTTGTAGAGTTTGACCCCGAAGTTATCCATACTACGACAATCAACGCGACGCGAGGCGTCAGCCATTTTGTACGTTTTGGTAAGCATCCGGCAAGCGTACCGCCAAGCGTTATTCATCAGTTGTCTATCTACCAGCCCGAGGGTATTACCGATCCCGATACGCCATATCCCGGCGATGATGTCATCATTACCGAAGGGGCGCTTGAAGGATTGAAAGCCATTTTTAAAGAGGCTGATGGCGAGGCGCGTTCCGTGCTGCTGCTTAACTTGCTCAATAAACAAGTTGTGCAAAGCGTCAAAAACACTGATTTTCGCAAAGCCTGACTTCCGCGTTAAAAATCAATGCCAAACAGCCGCTTCACGTTGTTATCCGTCATGGTGCCCAGCCACTGTGCATCTTCATTACGCCGCGAGGCCACGGCTGCAAGAATATGCCCAAGCAAGGCGGGTTCATTACGCCGGGAGGCTGGTTTTGGCATGAGATCTCGTGGCAGCAGGTAAGGCGCATCTGTTTCAATGAGTAATCGATCCAGCGGAATAAACGGAACCAGTTCCCGCAGTGCCTGACCGCGACGCTCATCGCAAATCCAGCCAGTTATACCCAGATAAAGGCCACGATCGAGGCACGCCTGCGCCTCTTGCCGGGAACCAGTGAAACAGTGCAACACTGCGCCGGGCAGTTTATCAAGCCAGGGATCGAGAAGCTCCAGAAAGCGAAGATGCGCATCGCGACAATGGAGAAAAACCGGCATGCCCAGTTCAGCAGCAAGCGCAAGCTGAGCGGCAAATGCATGTTCCTGTTCCTGCGGTGTGGAAAAATTACGATTAAAATCCAGCCCGCATTCACCAATCGCCACCACCTGCGGTAGCGAAGCCAGCGCACGAATGGTATAGCTGGTTTCATCACACCAGTTGCTGCTATCGTGCGGATGAACGCCTGCCGTAGACCAACAGTGGCGATAACGTTGCGCCAGTTGCTGTGCCTGCTGGCTTTCATGAAGATTGGTGCCAGTAATCAGCATTCCCGCTACGCCCGCATGCTGCGCGCGTATCACCACCTCATCCCGATCTTTGGCAAATTGAGAACTGGTCAGGTTCACACCAATATCAAACATGCATCTCTCCATACAACAACCGCCCTGACGGGCGGCTGCAAGTTACTCTTCTGTGGTTTCTGTATCACTCTCTTCGTCAGGCGTGCGCCGCTTGCCAACATAAAAGCGCGCAAAAAAGACCCCAACTTCAAACAGGCAGTACATCGGGATTGCCAGTAACGTTTGTGAGAAGACGTCTGGCGGAGTCAGTAACATACCTACAACGAAAGCACCCACCAGCACATACGGGCGTTTTTGCCGCAGATCGGCAGGCGTTGTCACCCCCATCCAGCACAGCAATACAATGGCAACGGGCACCTCAAACGAGACGCCAAATGCCATAAATAGCGCCATAACAAAATTGAGGTAACTGGCAATGTCAGTAGAGACCAACACCCCTTCCGGCGCGGTATGCGTCAGAAATCCAAAAGCCAGCGGGAACACCACAAAATAAGCGAATGCCATACCGATATAGAAAAGCAGCGAACTGGAGACAAGCAGTGGCATCACCAATCGACGCTCATGCTTATACAGTGCCGGGGCAATAAATGCCCACACCTGATAAAGCACGACGGGTGCTGACAGGATAAATGACACCATGAATGTCAGCTTGATCGGGGTGAAAAAGGGTGATGCCACATCGGTAGCGATCATTGTGGCTCCCAGCGGCATCTGCTTGATCAGCGGCGCGGAAACCAGTTGATAGATATCATTCGCGAAATAGACCAACGCGAGAAAAATCACAGCGACGGCGATAATGCAGTTCAGCAGGCGTTTACGCAGTTCAATAAGATGCGCGATCAGCGGTTGGGTATCTTCTACTGCCATAGTCAGGATTTATCACTTGAAGATGGGGAGTCGGAAAGCGGAGCAGTCTCTGTCGTCACGCTGTTTATCACCGGTGTTCTTTTCTCTTCCGGCAAGTCGGGCGTTTGCTCCGGCGCACTGGCATGATGGTCAGCGGCGGCAGGCGTTATGCCCTGATGCTGCGCTTCATTATCCTTCACCAACGGATTATGGATGGTATGCGCTTCATCACTCTCTTTTTCGGCATCGTTAGCGCTGTAGGTGCGCTTCATTGATTCTGCCGCCTGGCGCAGTTCATCCATCGACTCTTTCAATTCCGGCGTCAGGTTTTCCAGGCTGGCTTTTTCCACCTTCTTCAGGCTGTCCTGAAATTCCTGTAACTTCAGTTCCTGCGCCAGTTCGTTCTGCACGGTGGTTGCCAGTGAACGTAGCGCACGCACCCAGCCCGCCACGGTACGCACAGCCACAGGCAAACGCTGAGGCCCCAGTACCACCAGGCCGATTACGAAAACGAGTAACAGCTCGCCAAAACCAATATCGAACACGGATTACACCTGCTCTTTATCGTGACGCTTTTCGTCTTTTTTAGCCTCGTCGGGCTTATTGCTATCGGAGATAGATTTCGCTGTAAAATCAGCATCCTGTGCAGATTTATCTTGCTTACTCTCTTTCTCATCGTCGTTCATGGCATTTTTAAAGCCTTTCAGCGCAGCGCCGAGATCTGAACCGATAGTGCGGAACTTTTTCGTACCGAACACCAACACAACGATGACCGCAATAATCACCAACTGCCAAATACTGATACCACCCATACCTGATCCTCTGTCGCATATGAGGTTAAAAACAGGCCACAGTATACACTGTATCGTTTAACCTGTACCTGTAACTGGTCACTCTGCAGCGCGGCATTTATTTAGCGCGTTTTGCGCCAGCCAAGCAGCCAGACAGCAATACCCCCCGCCATTAACCACAACGGGTCATAACCCCATTCCGGCCGATTAATCAGCAGTAACGTTCCGCTCAGCAGCAATGTCGCGCCAATGCCGAAAAGATAACGTGACTGCCCTTGCCGTACATGATTTTCCTGAAGTTCATTCGCGATTCTATCAACACTGTGTTGCAATTGTTTGCCATGTTGCAAGCCGTTGTAGATTAGTTCAGGAAGTTCAGGCATTTTCTCGATCCAGAAAGGCCCTTTCTCTTTTAGTGCCCGCACCAGTGCGGGGATACCCACCTGATCTTTGATCCAGGTTTCAAGAAAAGGTTTCGCCGTTTTCCATAAATCAAGCTGCGGATAGAGCTGCCGCCCCACGCCTTCAATGTAAAGCAGCGTTTTTTGTAGCAAAACAAGTTGCGGCTGCACTTCCATATTAAAACGGCGGGCCGTATTAAAAAGATTAAGCAGCACATGACCGAATGAGATCTCTGCCAGCGGCTTTTCGAAGATCGGTTCACAGACTGTGCGAATCGCAAACTCAAACTCTTCGACATTTGTATCCGGCGGTACCCAACCAGAATCCACATGCAGCTCGGCGACCCGGCGATAGTCGCGATTAAAGAAGGCAATAAAGTTTTCAGCCAGATAGCGCTTATCTTCTTTGTTCAGCGACCCCACGATACCGCAGTCGATGCCGATATATTGCGGATCTTCCGGATGGTCATAGCTCACAAAAATATTTCCAGGGTGCATATCCGCATGGAAGAAGCTATCGCGGAAAACCTGGGTGAAAAAGACCTGCACACCGCGCTCTGCAAGGAGCTTCAGGTTGGTGCCGTTTTTTTCCAGGGCTTCGATATCCGAAACAGGAATACCGTAAATACGCTCCATAACCAGCATATCCTGACTGCAATAGTCAGAATAGATCTCCGGCACGTAGAGCATCGGGCTGTTTTCAAAGTTGCGGCGCAACTGGATTGCATTAGCTGCTTCGCGCAGCAAATCCAGTTCATCGATCAGCGTCTTTTCGTACTCACGCACAACTTCACGCGGGCGCAGGCGACGTCCGTCCGGCAACAGGCGTGGCACCCAACCCGCCAGCCGGTAAATCAGCTTAAGATCCGCTTTGATGACCGGCAGAATGTCCGGGCGAATCACTTTAATGACCACCTCTTTGCCGTTCTCTTTCAACCGCGCGGTATGTACCTGCGCAATAGACGCGGAAGCCAACGGTTCAATGTCAAAGTCGTCAAACCAGGTTTCGACAGGGATATCGCCCATCGCTTTTTCAATCTGGCGTTTGGCAAGGTTGCCATCAAAAGGGGCCACACGATCCTGGAGCATCGCCAGTTGATCGGCAATCAGCGGCGGGAAGAGATCGCGGCGGGTGGAGAGCATTTGCCCAAATTTAATCCATACAGGCCCCAGCTCTTGTAGAGCAAGGCGCAAACGCATACCCAGCTCTTTTTCTTTATGCCTGTTTGGCATCCAGAACAGTGACCAGCGCCAGAGCCGCAGCGGTAGAGTCAGTCGCATGTCGGGGATGAGCTCATCAAGCCCGTAACTCAAAAAAGTCTGGATGATGAAATAAAGGCGCCGTAGTTCTCCGGGCGTCATTTGCCCTCCAGTTTTTCCAGGCGTTTAGCAAATGCATCCGTTGCACGTTCAAGGGCTGCCGTCTCCTCGGCAAACCAGGCGACTTCCAGTGCGCCAGGCGCGACACGCCACTCTTCGGTTATGACCTCAGCCACATAGCATTGTTGGCGTTGAAAGCCATGACGAATAAATTTAGCGCCGCTGCGCAGAATCTTGCCTATGCCCTCGGCGGCAATATCGCCAGTCCAGGGAGCGAGCACTTCTGCAGGATCAAACTCCGCCATATCCATCAACGACACCAGGTTTTGTACTACCTGAATATCACCCTGCACTTCCAGCTCGCCACTGCGAATAAGCGCTGTTAGTTGCTGGCGATCCCGCAGCTCAGGCAGTGTCTGGAGTTGTGTGATAACGGAACAGTCAGCTTCGCCTTCCCATTTACCCAGTACATCAACCTGACGCTCACTAAACACCAGCACAAAGGGGGAGGAAAACTCTTGCAGCACGATGCGTAACACCTTGCCGTGCAAACGCTGACGCGCCGCTTTCAGCGCGCTCTCACGATATAAAAACGCATTCAGCGTGCGCTCTATTCCGGCGGCAACCATCGGCTTAAAAGGCATACGCACTCCTGTCAGAACTTGTAACCACGATGCAGAGCAACGATACCGGCGGTCAGATTGTAGTAGTCAACGTTTTCGAAACCCGCGTCTTGCATCATCGCTTTCAGGGTTTCCTGATCGGGATGCATGCGGATGGACTCAGCCAAATAGCGATAGCTTTCGGCATCGTTCGCCACCAGCTGACCGATGCGCGGCAGCACATGGAAGGAGTAAGCGTCATAGACTTTGCTCAGCGGTTCAATGACTGGTTTGGAAAATTCCAGAACCAGCAGACGTCCGCCGGGTTTTAACACGCGGTACATGGATTTTAGCGCTTTCTCTTTTTCAGTCACGTTACGCAGACCAAAAGAGATAGTGATGCAATCGAAGGTGTTATCCGGGAACGGCAGCGCTTCGGCATTCGCCTGCACATATTCGACATTACCAATCACGCCGATATTACGCAGCTTCTCACGCCCCATTTTCAACATGGATTCGTTGATATCAGCCAGCACGACCTGACCTGTTTCACCCACAAGGCGGGAGAACTTCGCCGTAAGATCGCCCGTGCCGCCCGCCAAATCGAGGACTTTCTGTCCACGGCGAACACCACTACAATCGATGGTAAAACGCTTCCATAAACGGTGAATGCCCATCGACATCAAATCATTCATGACGTCATATTTTGACGCTACGGAATGAAAGACATGCGCCACCATGTCCGCTTTATTTTCTTTGGCGACGGTCTGAAAACCAAAGTGTGTTGTCTCTTTTGAATCTTCCGCCATCTTGCTGCCTGCTATTCAATAAATTGTTTGTGAAGTGTAACAGATTGGGCGCAATTGCCCTATGTTTCAACCCCCCAGCGATGCCCGCGCTGCCTGAGCTTCTTCAGAAGAAGAGGTATCCAATACTTTGTCTTCTTTAGGATCATTCACGCCGCTCGACCCTTCTCGCAGACGAGACTCTTCGTCCTGTGCCATTGCCTCTGCCGCTAATTCCGGATTAATCTCGCGCTTGATCTCAACACCTAACCCACGGAATGCTTCGGCCTGGGCAAGTAAGTTGCCACGCCCGGCGCTCAGTTTTTTCATCGCCTGGCGATAGTTATCCTGTGCTTTATCAATAGCCTGACCGATGGAGGACATATCGTCAACGAAGAGGCGCATTTTGTCGTACAGGCGGCTTGCTCGATCAGCGATCTGCTGTGCGTTACGGCTTTGATGCTCATAACGCCACAGGTTAGCGATAGTACGAAGCGCAACCAGCAATGTCGTCGGGCTGACCAGCATAATATTATTTTTCAGCGCTTCGGTGATCAGTTCGGGTTGGCGATCGATGGCAATCAGAAAAGCCGGCTCGACAGGGATAAACATCAGTACGTAATCAAGGCTGCGCAGACCTGGCAGTTGTTGATAATCTTTATGCCCCAAACTGCGAATATGGTTGCGTACAGAGGCAATATGCTCCTGCAGTGCCGTTTCCCGCGTATATTCATCATCTGCATTAAAGTAGCGTTCATACGCCACCAGCGTCATTTTTGCGTCAATCACCACATCTTTGCCCTGCGGCAGACGCACGATAACATCGGGTTGCATACGCGCACGGCTACTGTTTTCCATGCTGACCTGGGTCTGATATTCATGGCCCTCTCGCAGCCCGGAGGCTTCAAGCACGCGGCTAAGCACCACTTCGCCCCAGTTGCCCTGAGCTTTGTTATCGCCTTTTAGTGCGCGGGTAAGGTTAATCGCCTCCTGGGCCATCTGCGCATTAAGCTGCTGCAGATTGCGGATCTCATGAGCCAGCGTGTGGCGTTCCCGCGCTTCCTGCCCGAAGCTCTCCTGCACCTGGCGACGAAAACCATCAAGTTGTTCACGCAGCGGCGAAAGTAGCCCATTGAGACTCTGGCGGTTTTGTTCATCCACCCGACGGTTGCTCTGCTCAAAGATGCGGTTGGCGAGATTTTCAAACTGCTCGCTCAGGCGCTGTTCGCTGCTATGCATCTGGCGCAGCTTCTCTTCGGCGTGCAGTTGGGTAGACTCCAGGCGGGTAGTGACTTCGCGTAAGTCGGCCTCAAGTGAGCTATTGATGTGTTGCAGGCTGCGCAACTCGTTATTAAGCAGCCCGCACTCTTCGCGCCAGTGTTCGTTTTGCGCTATCTGCTGCCGGGCAGCACTCAGTTCGCTAAAAACTTCCCGCTGCTCGGCAAGCAGCGCTGCCTGCTGTTGCGCTCCGCGCCAACTGGCTGCCAACCAGCCAATCAAAACCCCGGCCAGCGCAATCGCTGCCATAACGATGATAGAACTCTCCATCACGCTCCCTCACGCAAAATTCTTATGCCGGAATTGTGCTGTATAAACGTCCAGTTTGAAAGGGGTTTTTCCAGGAGGTGCTACGCAAAAAAGAGTGAAAATATTGTGTTACGGTGAGTATTCGAACTATCACAAACTACCCCAACGTTTACCATTCTTGAGGTAGTTTGCGTTTAGAGAGCCTTAATTATAAAAGACGGCGCGCAGCTTCCACGACAATTTTTACCGCGTCGCTTTCGGTCTGCTTCATTGTCTCAGCGTTCGGGATCTCCTGCTGGGTACGGTTGACAATGACTCCGGCAACCATCCCGGCGCGTAGTCCCTGGCTGGCGCACATTGTCAGCAGCGTTGCAGATTCCATTTCGTAGTTCATTACACCCATCGACTGCCACTCTTCCATTGAGCCTCTGAAGTGTCGAACGATGCGGCCAGAGAAAGTGTCGTAACGCTCCTGGCCTGGGTAGAAAGTGTCGGAAGAAGCCGTTATGCCAATATGCTTCGTTGCGCCAACCGCGTCAGCGGCGGCGACCAAAGCAGTAGTACAGTCGAAATCCGCTACCGCCGGGAACTCCATCGGTGCGAAGTGTAAGCTGGCACCGTCCAGACGCACGGAGGCTGTCGTAATCAGCACATCGCCGACGTTGATATGCGGTTGGATGGCACCAGTAGTCCCCACGCGCAGAAATGTGCGAATCCCCAATTGCGCTAGCTCTTCAACGGCGATAGAAGTGGATGGCCCACCAATACCCGTTGAACACACAATTACCGGTTTACCGTCAAGTTCGGCGCGCCAGCTTGTAAATTCACGATGAGATGCCAGCTTAACCGGCTCATCCATTAGCGCGGCGATCTTTTCCACACGCTCCGGATCGCCAGGGACGATGGCGAGCGTAGCCCCTTGTAAATCACTTTTCGTGAGGCCGAGATGAAAAACATCAGACTTGGACATAACAGACTCCTCTGTGGTCGGGTTTATCTGGAGAGGCAAAAAGCTACTTTATAGAAGACATCAGCATCATTACGTGATTATCATCACTATGAATGAAAATTCTTGCATGTTATTTCCGCTATAAAGTGACGAGCATCACAATATCATTGTGCAGAGGGCAGCGCAGCTAAGCGAGACTATTAATGCGTGTGCCAGGCCTTCCAGTCTATAGTTATTGAAGCGCTAATAAAGGGTATGGAGAAAAACATGACAACAACCAAACAACCGGGATTTGCACCTGCAGCTTCACCCCTCGCTTCCACCACTGTTCATACGTCGGAAGAGGCCCTGATCGCGGGCGAAATCACGATTCCGACGCAGGGCGACAATATGCCCGCTTTTTATGCCCGACCCAAAAATGCCGAAGGGCCGTTGCCCATCGTCATCGTGGTGCAGGAAATTTTCGGCGTACACGAACATATTCGCGATATTTGCCGCCGTCTGGCACTGGAAGGTTATCTCGCCATTGCGCCTGAGCTCTATTTCCGCCAGGGGGATCCGAATACTTTTTCTGATATTCCAACGCTTTTCAGTAACCTGGTAAGTAAAGTGCCGGATGCTCAAGTATTGGCCGATCTCGATCATGTCGCCAGCTGGGCGGGGCGTAACGGTGGTAATGCCCATCAGTTACTACTCACTGGTTTTTGCTGGGGTGGCCGCATCGCCTGGCTGTATGCCGCGCATAACCCACAACTCAAAGCCGCAGTGGCATGGTATGGCAAGCTGGTGGGAGAGAAATCGTTGAACTCTCCGCGCTATCCGGTAGATATCGCCACCGAACTTAATGCGCCGGTGCTTGGTCTTTATGGCGCGCAGGATACGGGGATTCCGCTCGATACGGTGGAGACCATGCGCCAGGCTCTGCGTGCCGCGAATGCTAAAGCAGAAATCATTGTTTACCCGGACGCGGGGCATGCGTTTAATGCTGATTACCGCTCAAGTTATCATGAAGAGTCAGCAAAAGAGGGTTGGCAACGTATGCTGGACTGGTTTGCCCAGTACAGCAAAAAATAAGTTTATTGCGCCGCCGGTTATTCAACAGGCGGCGCATCAGGATTATTGCTGACGCAGGTTCTGTGCTGCCTTCACCATGTTAGCCAGTGCACTACGTGTCTCTGGCCAACCCCGGGTTTTCAGGCCGCAATCCGGGTTTACCCACAGACGCTCGGCAGGAATACGCTGAGCCGCTTTTTTCAGTAGCGCTTCAATCCACTCGACGCTCGGTACATTTGGCGAGTGAATGTCATATACCCCTGGTCCGATTTCGTTCGGATATTCAAACTCTTCAAACGACTCCAGTAGCTCCATATCCGAGCGTGATGTTTCGATAGTAATTACATCAGCATCCAGCGCGGCAATTGAGTCCATAATGTCGTTAAACTCGCAATAGCACATATGCGTGTGGATTTGCGTGTCATCCTTCGCCACCGCAGCATTGATACGAAATGCTTCCACACCCCAGGCGAGATAGTCATTCCAGTCGCTGCGACGCAGCGGTAGTCCTTCACGTAGCGCCGGTTCGTCAATCTGAATAATACCGATGCCTGCCGCTTCCAGATCAGCCACTTCATCACGTAGCGCAAAGGCAATCTGCTTTGCGATAGTTTCACGGCTGACATCTTCGCGCGGGAATGACCAGCAGAGGATGGTCACCGGCCCGGTTAACATACCTTTCACAGGCTTGTCAGTAAGGGATTGCGCATACTTCGCCCACTCAACGGTAATGGGTTCAGGGCGGCTGATATCGCCAATCACAACCGGGGGTTTCACACAGCGAGAACCATAGCTCTGCACCCAGCCATTTTGCGTAAAGACGAAACCATCCAGATGTTCACCGAAATACTCCACCATATCGTTGCGTTCCGCTTCGCCGTGTACCAATACATCCAGGCCCAGGCGCTCCTGTTCAGCAATCGCCTGTTTAATATGTTCCGCAATACCCGTGCGGTAGTGGCTGGCATCTAAACGTCCCTGTTTGAAATCCAGACGCAGACCGCGGATCTCGGTAGTTTGCGGGAATGAGCCGATAGTTGTGGTTGGCCATGCCGGCAGGTTAAAGCGCGCGCGCTGTACCTGGGCACGCTGTGCGTAAGGGCTGAAACGCTGGCTATCCTGGGAGGTGATTGCCGCCAGGCGTTTTGCCACGGTGGGATTATGTACCCGCGTTGAGTGACGACGCGCCTGGATTGGTGCACTCCACTCACGCAAAGGTTCGGTGTTACCGCTATTAAGCGCATCGCTCAATAGCGCCAGCTCGTGACATTTTTGCAGGGCAAAAGCGAACCAACTCTTTACCTCGGCATCAAGACGCGTTTCGACACTTAAATCGATGGGGCTATGCAGCAAAGAGCAGGAGGAGGCAACCCAAAGCTGACGATGACCAACGAGCTCCTTTACCTGTGCATATTTTTCACTCAGATCGGCGCGCCAGACGTTACGCCCATTTACCAGACCGGCAGAGAGTAGCCAGTTGGCGGGTAAACGTTGATGCAGCTGTGTCACACTATCTTGACCATGCACCAAATCGACATGCAGACCCTGTACTGGCAATGCGGTAATCGTTTCCAGGTTCGGCGTAACACCTTCAAAATAGGTCGTCAGCAACAGTTTAACTTGCCCCGTTAACGCATCATAAGCCGGTTTGTAAGCAGCCAGCCATGCCGCTGGCAGCTCCAGTACCAGTGCGGGTTCGTCGATCTGAACCCACTCAATGCCTCGTTTTGCCAGTTCAGCAAGTACTTGTTGATAGACAGGCAGAATGTCGCTGAGCAAACTCAAACGATCAAACTGTTCGCCTTTTACCTTACCCAGCCATAAATAAGTCACCGGGCCGAGCAGTACCGGTTTTACCGCATGGCCCAGAGCCAGCGCTTCATCAACTTCATCCAGTAACTGAGTCCAACTGAGTTTGAACTGCTGGCCTTTACTGAACTCCGGAACAAGGTAGTGATAGTTAGTGTTAAACCATTTGGTCATTTCCGCTGCCGCAGCCGGTTCACCTGTTGGTGCACGACCGCGACCAATACGAAATAGCGTGTCGATATCGACCGATCCATCTTTGTTTTGATGACGATCCGGTATATTGCCCAGCAGCAGGCTGGTAGTCAGAACATGGTCATACCAGGCGAAATCGCCAACGGGCAACAGATCGATGCCCGCCTGTTTTTGCTGCTGCCAGTGACGGGCGCGCAACTCACGACCCGTTGCCAGTAACTCTTCGCGGCTGCTATTGCCAGCCCAGTAACTCTCTTGCGCTTTTTTCAACTCGCGACGCAGGCCAACGCGAGGAAAACCGAGGGTGTGGCTAATAATCGTCATTTTTTGCCTCTTAATAAATTCGAAAGATACAGTATTTGGACGTCCAGATGTTTACACATCCATAATCGGGAGGTACTGTATATTCCTCAAGCGCAAATTGTTCATGCCGAAGTGAAGGACATTCATGATCGAAATTAAACACCTGAAAACGCTACAAGCGTTACGGAACTGCGGGTCGCTGGCAGCGGCAGCGGCAACGCTGCATCAAACGCAGTCCGCGCTTTCCCACCAGTTCAGCGATCTGGAGCAGCGCCTTGGCTTCCGGTTATTTGTGCGTAAAAGCCAACCCTTACGCTTTACCCCGCAAGGGGAGGTTTTATTGCAACTCGCCAATCAGGTGCTGCCGCAAATCAGCCGCGCCTTACAGGCTTGCAATGAGCCGCAGCAGGCAACACTGCGTATCGCTATTGAATGTCATAGCTGTATTCAGTGGCTGACGCCGGCGCTGGAGAACTTCCGCCAAAATTGGCCGCAGGTGGAGATGGATTTTAAATCGGGCGTAACGTTCGATCCTCAGCCTGCGCTGCAGCAGGGTGAGCTGGATCTGGTACTGACCTCTGACATATTGCCGCGCAGCGGCCTGCACTATTCACCGATGTTTGATTTTGAGGTGCGACTGGTGCTGGCACCGGACCATCCGCTGGCGGCAAAAACGCGTATTACCCCAGAAGATATCGCCAGCGAAACCTTGCTAATTTATCCGGTGCAACGTAGCCGCCTTGATATCTGGCGCCACTTTTTGCAACCCGCCGGGATCAGCCCGTCATTGAAAAGCGTGGATAACACCCTACTGTTGATTCAGATGGTAGCGGCTCGTATGGGTATTGCGGCGCTACCGCATTGGGTTGTGGAGAGTTTTGAACGTCAGGGTCTGGTCGTCACCAAAACCCTGGGGGAAGGTTTATGGAGCCGGCTGTACGCCGCCGTGCGCGATGGCGAGCAGCGTCAGCCAGTGACAGAGGCATTTATTCGCTCAGCGCGGAATCACGCCTGCGATCATCTGCCGTTTGTGAGGAGCGCGGAGCGACCCAACGGCGATGTACCCACAGTGAGGCCATTATCACAACCCCACCCGTAATAAAACTCGGCCAGTGAGGCTGCTGGTGCCAAATTGCCAGGTTCACCAGCAGTCCGGCGGGCACATGCATATTGTTCATGATGCCGAGCGTCCCGGCATCTACCTGTGTTGCGCCATAGTTCCACATAAAGTAACCGATACCCGATGCCGCCACGCCCAACCAGGCCAGCAGACCCCATTGCAAGGCTGTTGCCGGAAGTTTTTGCGCATTGCCGAGCAGGAACCAGGCCACCACTGCCACTAAAAAAGCGCCCATATAAAACCAGGCAAACGCATTATGTTGTGGCATTGGATGGAGTTCCATTAAACGCTTATAACCCACCATGCCTATGGCAAAGCTGATATTGGAAAGCTGCACGAGGATCAGACCCGTCCAGAAATGGTCGGTCACCTGATCGTAGCGGATAATCCCGGCACCAATTACTGCCAGCAGAGCGCTCAAAGCATAGCCCCAGCGCAACGGTCGCTTGCACATAAGATCATAAATGAGCGTGATATAAAGTGGCGTAAGCACGGTGAACAATAACAACTCAGAGACGGTGAGGTAGAGATAGGCGCGGAAACTCAGCATATACATTATGCCCAGTTGCATGGCCCCAACCAGCATGTAAAGCGCGATAGTCTTGACGTTATGCCCACGCGTGCGCAAAAAAGGCAAAAATACCAACGCTGCCAGTCCCACGCGCACCAGCACGGAGAAATAGCTGTCAACGTGCCCGGCAAGATACTCGCCATACAAACTGAAAGAGAAAGCCCACAAAACTGTGGTAATGATGAGTAACGCCACAATGAATGTCTCTTGGATTAATGAGCATCCATTGTAGCGGAGTTTAAGGTTGACAACTGACTAAATAATAATCACTCAAGAAACAGTTTACGCAGGTATTTCGGCACGGCATTGTCAGCGTTAGTGCCTATGACTTCCAGTTCAGGGTGCAGCTCTTTCAGACGCTGATGGGCGTTACCCATAATGCAGCCTTTGCCGGCCATAGAGAGCATTTCGGCATCGTTCATCCCGTCACCGAAGGCGATACACTCTTGCAGGCCGTAGCCGAGCGCCCCGGCAACAGCTTCCAGCGCATGACCTTTTGATACACCGCCCGCCATCACTTCCAGACAGGTAAGCGTAGAGAAGCTCACATTCACGCGATCGCCCCAGCGGGCGTTGATGGCTTGTTCAAGCGGCAATAATTTTTCATGGCTATCGCAGGTAAAAAAGACCTTGCTAATGCCTTCAGGCTCCAGCAGACCGGGCTCAAACAGCGAATACTGGAAGACTGCTTCTTTAAAGAAACGCATCTCATCCGGGCGATGGCGGTTCATAAACCACTCATCGTCGCGGTAGACATTGGTCACGATATCCGGTTCGTTATGTACCACCGCAAAGAGATCGGTAGCGATGTCGCGATCAAGGTTATGCGTAAAGACCAGTTTCCCATCCGTATCATGCACTCGCGCGCCGTTGGAGGTTATCATATATGCCTTGATCTCAAGGTTGTCGCGAATCTGCCCGACATCCACATGATGGCGACCGGTAGCGAAGACGAAATTAACGCCGCGGGTGGTAAGCAGCTTCAACGTCTCTTTAGCGAAAGGTGAGAGTGTGTGGTCGGGTGAAAGCAATGTGCCATCTAAGTCAGATGCAACAACCTGGTACATAAGAAAATTTAACCTCAATTATTAGGAGTTATGCCGATCGAAAAAGTCGACGATGGCGTTGAGTGCGACTGAGCGCATAGCGTCCTTTTCAAAAAGGATCTCATGATACGCGCCGGGGATAACCAACGGCTCTTCACCGTCACAAGGAGAGCCCGCTGCGGCGCGAATTTCGCAATAACGTTGATGCATACGGTTATCAACCACATGCTCTTCTTCAGCCTGGATAAGTAATGTCGGCGTAGTATTGTGTGCAGCACCTGCCAACGCCTGTTCTCCGGCCTGGATACCTTCCCGTACCCAGTGCCAGGTCGGCCCCCCAACCCGTAATGTAGGTTCATCGGCATAAAAACGCAGATTGCGGCGGTAACGCTGGCGGCTATGGGTCAGCACGTTGATAGCGAACGGTAACGCACGCCAGCTACCGGTACCAATCGCATAACCATCACGCAAGCGCGGATACTCTTCGGCCAGGTCGAGCAAAGGTCGCACCATCCACTCCGGCAGACGAATAATAATCCCGAACATTGGCGCGCACATGGCAATCGCGTCGCACGCCTGCGGATGGCGCTGTAAAAAAAGTTCAGAGATAGCGCCGCCCATCGAGTGGGCAAGGATATAGCGTTTACGCCATGGCCCGCTGGCAACTTCCTGCTCCCAGAATGCCGCCAAATCATCCACATAATCGCTAAAATTGACCACATGACCACGGCCAGCGTCGGGCAACATACGTCCGGAACGCCCCTGACCGCGATGATCGATAATTAACACATCAAAACCGAGATAGAACAGATCATAAGCCAGCTCGGCATACTTCACATAGCTTTCGATACGCCCAGGGCAAATCACAATGACGCGATCATTGCCCTGCGCGCGGAAACGGACAAAACGCACCGGCACACTGTCAACGCCGGTGAATTCATCTTCCTCACGCGAGCGCCAGAAATCTGTCAGCGGCCCCATAGTGAAGGCCGCAAACGCTTTTTCTCTGCTTTCCCATGCCGATTTATGCCGAAACATCGGGATTTCGCCCCTGTTAGTCATATAAAATCGTTTTTTTGTGACTGATAGCAAATTCCGCTGACATTAGCGTATTGTGGCATAAAAACAGACAACCAGGAATTTCTCATGACCTTTGAGTGGTGGTTCGCCTATCTGCTAACGTCTCTTATATTAAGCCTTTCTCCCGGATCCGGCGCCATTAACACAATGACAACGTCCATCAGTCATGGTTATCGCGGCGCAGTAGCCTCAATCGCTGGGCTGCAAACCGGGTTGGGTATCCATATCGTACTGGTCGGCGTAGGGCTGGGAACGCTATTTTCGCGATCAGTGTTGGCGTTTGAAGTACTAAAATGGGCGGGCGCTGCCTATCTGATTTGGCTCGGTATCCAACAGTGGCGGGCTGCGGGCGCCATCGACCTCAATGCGCTGGCGCAAAGCCAGTCACGTGGACGGCTGTTTAAGCGGGCGGTGTTTGTAAACCTGACCAATCCGAAGAGTATTGTCTTTCTTGCCGCCCTGTTCCCTCAATTTATTGTGCCCCACCAGCCGCAAATAATGCAGTATGTGGTACTCGGGGTGACGACTATCGTTGTCGATATCATCGTGATGATTGGTTATGCCACGCTGGCGCAACGGATTGCGGCCTGGATCAAGGGCCCGCACCAGATGAAGGCGTTGAATAAGGTGTTCGGTTCGCTGTTTGTGCTGGTCGGAGCGCTGCTGGCTTCCGCCCGTCATGCCTGATCAGTAAATTCCGATTTCAGACCACGACAGGAATATTAATCTCCGGGAAGGGGCTGCGCTGGCTCTTTCCTCATGCCCCCTCTGATTTTGCAACCAGCCCTAAGTATTAAAAAGCTCGTTTTACTAAGAGTTATTCTCACTCGCCTCTATATGATGTGCAAAAAATAAACAGTGAAGAGGTATGTTATGACCTTCGAGTGGTGGTTCGCTTATCTACTGACTACCCTGATTTTAAGTCTTTCGCCAGGTGCTGGTGCCATCAATACTATGACTTCATCGATAAGCCACGGTTATCGCGGCGCGGCGGCGTCACTTGCCGGACAACAAACCGGGCTGGCTATTCAAATAGTCGTGGTCGGCGTGGGGTTGGGAACGCTTTTTGCCGGTTCTGTATTAGCTTTTGAAGCCGTTAAGTGGGCCGGGGTGGCTTATCTGATTTGGCTCGGCATAGAACAGTGGCGTGCCGCAGGTGCGGTTGATCTGCATGCTTTGGCCCATACGCAATCGCACAGGTATCTTTTTAAACGGGCTTTGCTGACGACCTTGAGTAACCCGAAAAGTATTGTCTTTCTCGCCGCGCTATTTCCGCAATTTATCGTACCGCATCAGCCACAAGCATTGCAGTATCTGGTACTTGGCGTGACCACTGTCGTGCTGGATATCATCGTCATGACAGGTTATGCGGCATTAGCGCAGCGTATTACAGCATGGCTGAAAAGTCCGCAGCAGATGAAAGGGCTAAATAGAGTGTTTGGTTCGCTGTTTATCATTGTCGGCGTGTTGCTCGCCACAGCTCACCAGGCCTGAGAAAGCGCCGGATTGCTCACGAGCGTATCCGGCCTGCCGCACTTAGCGCGAGATGATTAAATGAATACCAAAACCAGCGAATAGTACCCCGGCAATGCCGTCGATCCACTTCGCCAGCCGCTGATAACCGCGACGCATCTGTGGTAAAGCAAACAGGCTGGCGACAACGGTAAACCAGGCGAATGTTTCCACGGCAATAAGGACAAAAATACCCCAGCGCGCGCTGGCGCCGACGCTATCGCCAACAAACAGCGAGAAAACTGAACCGAAATAGATAATTGCTTTCGGGTTGGCAAGATTTGTTAGTAACCCTTTGATAAAACTACGACCGCTGGCTGCCAGTTCGACTTGCGGTGCGCTGGTGGGTTGCGCTTCTTTTTTTAACGCACCGCGCAGCATTTGGTAGCCCATCCAGCATAAATAGAGGCCACCGCCGACCATAATAATGTTGTGCAGCCACGCCATTTTTTCGAGGATCAGGTGCAGGCCAAGCAGGGCCACACCCGCCCAGATCATCACGCCACCGGTGATACCCAGCACGCCCATCATGGCTTCTTTACGTGAGCGGCTAACAGCCGTTTGGGAGACGAAGAAAAAATCAGGCCCAGGGCTCATCAGTGCAACGAGGTGCACCATCGCCACGGTGAGAAATAGCATCAACATAGATTACTCGCGGGAAAATAATTCAGGGAGTCACCATTCTGGCACTTTTCTACTGCGCTGACTACTCGTCATCACCGTCGATATGAGAGCGGATCAGCGCCATAAACTCCTGACCGAAACGCTCAAGTTTACGCACGCCCACACCGTTGACGCTGAGCATTTCACCCGGTGATAGCGGCACCTGCTCAGCCATCTCTATCAGCGTCGCATCGTTGAACACCACATAGGGAGGGATATTCTCTTCATCGGCAATGGCCTTACGTAGTTTGCGCAGTTTGGCGAAGAGCTTGCGATCGTAATTGCCTACTGCAGCTTTCTGCATCACCTTCGATTTCAATGCCACCATACGCGGCACCGCAAGCATTAGCGGCACTTCCCCGCGTAGCACTGGTCGCGCCGCTTCGGTAAGTTGCAAGGCAGAGTGCTGGGCAATATTTTGCGTGACGAATCCGAGATGAATAAGTTGGCGGATCACACTAACCCAATGCTCATGGCTGTGATCGCGACCGATTCCGTAGACAGGGAGCTTGTCGTGGCCCTGCTCGCGAATACGCTGGTTATTAGCCCCACGCAGCACTTCGACTACATAGCCCATACCAAAACGCTGGTTAACGCGGTAGATAGCAGACAGCGCCTTTTGCGCATCCTGTAAGCCATCATACTGGCGCGGCGGATCGAGACAAATATCGCAGTTACCGCATGGTGCATGACGACCTTCGCCAAAGTAGTTCAAAAGCACCAGTCGGCGGCAGGTCTGCGCTTCCGCAAATGCGCCCATGGCATTGAGCTTATGTCGCTCAATATCCTGCAATGGCCCTGGTGGCTTCTCTTCCAGACAGCGTCGCAGCCAGGCCATATCTGCCGGATCGTAAAAGAGCATCGCTTCCGCTGGCAGCCCATCACGCCCGGCGCGCCCCGTCTCCTGGTAGTAAGACTCGATGTTGCGGGGAATATCGAAATGGATGACAAAGCGCACGTTGGGTTTGTTAATACCCATACCAAAAGCCACCGTCGCCACCACAATTTGCAGATCGTCGCGCTGGAACTGCTCTTGTACCCGCGCACGCAGTTCATTTTCCAGCCCGGCGTGATAAGCCGCCGCGCTGAAACCACGGCTTTGAAGCCTGGCGGCGGTATCTTCCACCTTTGCCCGGCTATTGCAGTAAATGATGCCGCACTTGCCACGCTGTTCCTGTACATAGCGCAGTAGTTGATCGAGAGGTTTAAACTTTTCCATCAACATATAGCGGATGTTCGGGCGATCAAAACTGCTGACTTGAATCAGGGGATCGTTGAGCCCTAACAGATTCACAATATCGCGGCGGGTGGTGTCATCGGCGGTGGCCGTCAGCGCCATAAACGGCACCGCAGGCAGCAGCTGCCGTAGGTGACCAAGCGCCGCGTATTCTGGGCGGAAATCGTGACCCCACTGGGAAATACAGTGAGCTTCATCCACCGCCAGTAGTACCGGGTTCCACTGGCGCAACTGGTCAAGGAAATTGTCGAGCATCAGGCGCTCAGGAGCGATATAGAGCAGGCGGATTTGACCATTGCGGCAACCTGTCATTACCTCCAGTTGCTGCTCACGGTTTTGCGTCGAGTTCAGGCACGCCGCCGCTACACCGTTGGCAAGCAGTTGATCGACCTGATCTTTCATCAACGAGATCAGCGGCGATACCACGACCGTCAGGCCATCAAGCACCAGCGCCGGAATTTGGTAACAGAGGGATTTCCCACCGCCGGTTGGCATTACCACCAGGCAGTCGCGACCACCGAGTACGGTATTGATAATATCCTGCTGGCCCGGGCGAAATTGCTGGTAGCCGAAGGTTTCCTGCAACACCTGCTTAGCCAGCGATTCCTGATTCAATACTTCCGCCTGTGCCACAGTGACTCCATTTGCTCGAAATAAAAACAGGCGCTATTTTCAGCGCCTGCGTCTGAAACTGCAATGTTTAAAACAAATCGTTGAGCATCACACCGACGCCCACGCGCGTTTGATTGAAGTTGTAGTCAATCAGTGATTCGCCGTAGCCGCTATAAACCTGGGTGTAGAGCCGTACATGTTTAGTTATGGGGTAGCTAATGCCCACTTCCGCGCCGCCGTAGCCGGTGTTCCAGTTATACTGGCCTTTGGCACTTAAGGTCGCGTCGCCCAACTGATAGCCAATTTTCAGTTGGTAATAACCCATATACTTTGTGATATCCGGATTATCATCGGTATCGCCCACCACAAACCATGGTTTCGCCTCTACCAGCCAGTTGCCGTTTTGCGCCATCAGGCGGGTATAGATACGGTTCCAGCTCCGGGAAGTGGGATCAGAGCGACCATTAGAGTCGTGATTATAGCCAAATTCCACATCCCGCAGTGTCCAGCCGGCTAACTGATAGTCGGTCGCAAAGCCGAGGAACAGCTGAGGCTCATAGTTCGTTTCCCGAAATGGTGAGGACTCTTCACGATTAGAGAGCTGCCACCAGGATTTCTGTGTATAGGAGGCTCCAAGCACCGAATTTGGCCCCAGAATACCGCGCCAGAACGGGAACGCCAGACTCAACTGAAACTTCACTTCATCTTTACGTGAATTATCAGACCAGTTATAGGTACGAATCGCTTCTTTGTTCAGATCATCAGTTGCAGTGTAGATAACGTAGTTGGTGTCGTACGGATAGAGCGTGAAAGGGTTATCGTGCTCCTGCAACAAATTGGCGATGATACTACCACGTACGGCTGGCGCATCATGAACCGCTTTTATGGTTGCTTCCTGTGCGTATGCTGCAAATGGCAGTACGAGTACTGCGAAAAACCAACCCCGCGAAGTCCGCATCGGTTTTGTGCCCCCGAATAAGTACGTTGAACTGAAGAGTATCCCGCGGAGTATTCTACATATTTCTTGCGTGACTGCTCAGGTATCGCTGAGAAAAGTGGAAATCAACAAAAACCAAGCATAAAATCAACAATCCATTAACTCATCGGATCAGTAGCCTATGTCAGTTGTTCTTACCGCGGATGAAGCGTTAAAACTCATTGGCGATATTTTTGTCAATCATATGCCGTTTAACCGCGCCCTGGGCCTTGAATTAGCGAGTCTTGAGAAAGAGTACGCACGATTAAATTTCAACAACCAACCGATGATGGTGGGTAACTGGGCGCAAAACATTTTACATGGCGGTGTTATCGCCTCAGCGTTGGATGTTGCCGCAGGCCTGGTGTGCGTTGGCAGCACACTGACGCGTCATGAGACCATTAGCGAAGAGGAGTTACGTCAGCGCTTTTCAAAAATGGGGACTATCGATCTGCGCGTTGATTATCTACGCCCCGGGCGCGGAAACCGCTTTACCGCCAGCAGTACGCTGCTGCGGGCGGGCAATAAAGTCGCCGTTGCCCGTGTTGAGTTGCACAATGAAGATCAGCTGCATATCGCTAGCGCCACTGCTACTTATATGGTGGGGTGAGGTAGTCATCAAAATCGGGTAACATGAGAAAATCTTTAAGCAATGAGTTTTCCCAATGGATGCAAAACAGACGCGGCTGGGTGTGCTTCTCGCCCTGGCCGCTTATTTTATTTGGGGTATCGCCCCGGCTTATTTCAAAACCATCTGGTATGTTCCGGCTGACGAGATCCTTACTCACCGCGTCATTTGGTCCTTCTTCTTTATGCTGGCACTCATCTCCATTAGCCGCCAATGGGGAAGTGTAAAAGCACTGCTGCAAACACCGAAAAAGATCCTGCTACTGGCATTGTCTGCCGTATTAGTGGGTGGCAACTGGCTGCTCTTTATCTGGGCCGTGAACCACAACCATATGCTGGAGGCCAGCCTCGGCTACTTTATTAACCCACTGGTAAATATTCTGTTGGGAATGCTCTTCCTGGGTGAGCGTTTTCGCCGTATGCAGTGGCTGGCGGTGATGCTGGCAGCGATCGGTGTGCTTGTGCAGCTCTGGACATTTGGTTCGTTGCCGATTATTGCCCTCGGTCTGGCGTTCAGTTTCGCGTTCTATGGGCTGTTGCGTAAAAAAATTGCTGTCGAGGCGCAAACCGGAATGCTGGTGGAGACGCTGTGGCTGCTCCCCGTTGCGGCCATATGGCTATTCGGCATTACAGATAGCCCAACCAGCCATATGGCACAGAATCCGCTGTCGCTGAATCTGCTGCTGATAGCGGCGGGGGTTGTGACCACAGTTCCGCTACTTTGTTTTACCGGTGCGGCAACGCGCCTGCGGCTGTCGACACTTGGTTTCTTCCAGTATATCGGCCCGACGCTAATGTTTTTGCTGGCCGTGGTCTTCTACGATGAACATCCAGGCGCAGATAAAATGGTCACCTTTGGGTTTATCTGGCTTGCGCTGGCGATATTTGTTATGGATGCGCTTTATACCCAACACCGGTTACGTAAAAAAGCGTGAAACAACGGATGATATATTATCTATTACCTACAAGGATTGGTGGGTTAATTTATCCAGTAATCGCATAACTAACCACGGAGTGCTACAGTCTTGTACTCCGTTATATACTTATTCAGGATGAATTTGGATGATTCGCAACATCTTTTTGCCCTCAGGCAAAACGTCCCTCTCGCGTGCGCCATATATCCTTTTTTATATTCTGCTGCATATAATTTATCTCACCATTGTATTTAACCTGGATGAATCGCCGGTTCCTTTTCTGCTTTGCATTATTGCTTTCGCTTTTCTGAAAATGAATATCAATGCCCAGCGTGCCAGAGATAGCGGTATAAAAGCACGATATGTCGTTATTCCCTCATTGTTGGTTTACTTCGGCGCGGCGATTGTTGGCTATGCCGCTGATGAGGAGTATGTCAACGCAGCTATCAAAATCAATAACGGATTCGATTGCATCGTTTTTCTTATGTTGGTTCTGGCACCGACGCAGCAAAAACTCAACAATCAGGGTATGCTTGAAGGAGAGAGAAAATGAGTATGACTAAAGATTATGATTATAAAAATGATCCCAGGTTGAGCGAAAAATGGAAATTCCGCTTCGACTTTTATGAAAAAAATGGCCTTCCCGCTTTCTGGGGGCAAACGCCAGCCTGGCGAAACGCGTTGAAAGAACTGACTTTCGGCCAGAAAATAAAAGTTATGCTCAATATATTCGCCTACTTTTTCTCGGTCATTTATTTGTTGATTCTTGGTTTGTGGAAAAAGGCGATTTTAGTTTTACTGCTCAACTTCTTAATTATTGTTATCGCCGAATTTTCCGGGCTGGACTTTATCGGTTATATCGTGAATGTCTATACCGCATGGCGGGCAAATATTTGGTATTACGAACTCAAAGTTAAAGGCATTCAGAGCTGGAGCCTCTAATAAGAGCAAGGTTCAGCCAAACTGCTGAACCTTGCCCACAATAGCTTCAGAGCCAGTTACGGCGCTTGAAGTAGAGGTAGGGTGCTAACCCGGCAAGGATCATAAAGATAATCGCGGCGGGATAGCCGAAACTCCAGTGCAGCTCTGGCATAAATTCAAAGTTCATACCGTAGCTGGAGGCCACAAGCGTAGGTGGCAGAAACACCACGGACACGACCGAGAAGATCTTGATAATACGGTTCTGCTCGATATTGATAAAGCCCATTGCCGCCTGCATCAGGAAGTTCACCTTCTGGAACAGGGACTCGTTGTGCGGCAACAGGGATTCGATATCACGCAGGATCTCACGGGCCTGCTCCAGCTGACCTGCAGGCAAACGCGCTTTGCGTACCAAAAAGTTCAGCGCGCGTTGGGTATCCATCAGACACAGACGTACCTTCCAGCCGATATCTTCCTGCTCCGCCAGCGTTGAGAGCGCCTCGTCATACTCATCGCCCTGCTGACCCTCCATGATCACCCGGCTTAATTTTTCCAGATCGCTGTAAATATTTTCGATTTCATCCGCAAGCTGTTCGATTTTGGTTTCGAAAAGATCGAGCAGTAGTTCATACGCGTTGCCATCCACCATCTCCTGGCTACGGGCGCGCATACGATAGAGACGGAAAGCCGGCAGTTCCCGCTCGCGCAGGGTGAAGAGCCGACCTTCGCGAATGGTGAATGCCACCGTTGAGTTACCCGCATGATCTTCCGCGTCTTCATAAAAAAAGAAGGAGTGGATATGCAGGCCATCTTCATCTTCAAAGAAACGAGCCGATGCTTCGATATCTTCCAGTTCAGGCCGGGTTGCCAGATTCTGCCCCAGCTCTGTTTGCACACGGCTACGTTCTTCGTCGTCCGGTTCGACTAAATCAACCCAAACAGAGCTGGCAAGATGCCTGATTTCGTCAGCTTCAAGACGGGTTAATCGATTATTTTCCAGTTGAAATGCGCTCAGCATGACCGGGACTCCCAATGCATAAATTATCGGACAGTTCGGTGGGCACACAGAAACAAATTGGGTTTCAGACCATTAAACAGCCTGACTCAGCGCGACGGGAGATAAAGCGGGTCGCTGACAACCACTAAGGCCATCAGCAAAAGGAGATAGCCTTAGGAGTTGTTCCTGAATAACAGGGAATTGAGCCAGTATCTACTGGGTGTGTCCAAGGCGAATGTCCTCTTAGCGTGATCGTGCGCGCATGTTACGCCAGCACAAATGAAGCGTCAACACGCAACGAAACGCTAAAGAGCAATATTTACCCTTCAGCGTATAAGGCTAGCAGATTATGACAAAATAATGATATTTTTCTGAAAGTTAGACAGTTTCCAGCTTGGCATAAGCGGCAACCAGCCATTTGATACCCTGCCCCTGGAATGCAACCTGCAAACGGCTATGCTCACCACTGCCTTCCATATTGACGACCGTGCCTTCACCAAACTTTGCATGTCGCACACGCTGGCCGAGCTTATAACCGGTATCACTCTGCGCAATCGGTGTTCCCATGCGCTGGTGATTGACCGGGCGACTGATACTGGCACGTAACCGTACCTCTTCCACACACTCTTCCGGTAGCTCGCCAATAAAACGGGAGGGGCGATGGTATACCTCTTTGCCGTATAAACGGCGCGTCTCTGCATAGGTCAACGTGAGCTTCTGCATTGCCCGCGTCACTCCCACATAGGCCAGCCGGCGCTCCTCTTCCAGACGACCCCCTTCATCCAGCGACATCTGGCTGGGGAACATGCCCTCTTCCATGCCAACGATAAACACTTGCGGGAACTCCAGACCTTTCGCCGAGTGCAGCGTCATCAGTTGCACTGCATCCTGCCAGGTATCAGCCTGTCCTTCACCCGCTTCCAGCGCCGCATGAGAGAGAAATGCCTGTAACGGCATCAGGTCTTCATCTTCTTCGTTGTAGCTGAACTGGCGCGTTGCGGTGACCAGTTCCTCTAAGTTTTCGATACGCGTCTGGCCTTTCTCGCCCTTCTCCTGCTCGTACATCATCCACAAGCCGGAGTCTTTGATAACCCGGTCAGTCTGGACATGCAGAGGCATCTCTGCCGTCTCCTGCGCCAGTGCGTCAATCAACTCAATAAAACGTTGCAAGGCACTGGCCGCACGACCCGCCAACGCTTTTTCTTGTAGCAACTCACGCGTGGCCTGCCACAGCGTTAACTGGCGATCGCGGGAAGTTTGGCGCACGACATCCAGCGTACGATCGCCAATACCGCGCGTCGGGGTATTCACCACGCGCTCAAAGGCTGCGTCGTCATTACGGTTGGCAATAAGTCGCAGATAGGAGAGCGCATCTTTAATTTCCTGGCGTTCAAAGAAGCGCATACCGCCATAGATGCGGTACGGCATGCTGGCTTGTAATAACGCCTCTTCCAGCACACGCGACTGGGCGTTGCTGCGATAGAGAATGGCACACTGCTGCAATGCGCCACCGTTGTCCTGCCAGGTTTTAATGCGGTTAACAACGAAACGCGCTTCATCCAGTTCGTTAAAAGCGCAATAAAGCGAGATCGGTTCGCCATCGCTGCCGTCGGTCCATAGCTTTTTGCCAAGACGACCGTTGTTATGCTCAATCAGGGCGTTAGCCGCGCTGAGAATATTGCTAGTGGAGCGGTAGTTTTGCTCCAGACGGATCGTTTGCGCGCCGGGGAAGTCGTTGAGAAAACGCTGGATATTCTCTACCTGCGCGCCACGCCAGCCATAAATAGACTGGTCGTCGTCGCCAACAATCATTACCTTGCCGGTATCCCCCGCCAGTAAACGGATCCATGCATACTGAATGTTGTTAGTATCCTGGAACTCGTCCACCAGGATATTAGTAAAGCGTTCACGGTAGTGCTGCAAGATATGCGGTTTGTTCAACCACAGCTCATGGGCGCGCAGCAGTAGCTCGGCAAAATCCACCAGCCCGGCGCGATCGCACGCCTCCTGATACGCCTGGTAGACTTTTTGCCACGTCTGTTCGACCGGATTGCCGAAACTCTGGATATGATGCGGGCGAATGCCTTCATCTTTCTGCCCGTTGATGTACCACATTGCCTGGCGCGGCGGCCACTGTTTCTCGTCGAGATTCATCGCCTTAATCAGCCGTTTCAGTAGTCTTAGCTGATCTTCGCTATCAAGGATCTGAAAATCCTGCGGCAATTTAGCGTCCATATGGTGGGCGCGCAGCAGGCGGTGCGCCAGCCCGTGAAAAGTCCCCACCCACATGCCACCCTGGGTAGTGCCCATCAACTGACCAATACGGTGGCGCATCTCCGCCGCCGCTTTGTTGGTAAAGGTAACCGCCATAATTGAATAGGGCGAGCAGTTCTCCACACTCATAAGCCATGCGATGCGGTGCACCAGCACGCGCGTCTTACCGCTCCCGGCCCCGGCTAATACCAGCATATTGCTGCGCGGCGCGGCTACGGCGTTACGCTGTTCGTCATTCAGGCTGTCGAGAAGATAAGAAACGTCCATGGGCACCGCCGGGTAAATTACTGTGGATCTATACAGAACAGTTGGTGATTATATCAGCGTAGTGAGGGATGCCAACCGTGAAATTTCCACATGCGGTAACAAACGGCTATCGCTCGCCTGCAACAGATCAGCACCTTCGGGTTTAATCCAGCAGGCCTGCATACCGCTGCGGATGGCGCCAGCAACATCAGTCACCAGGTCATCACCCACATGTAAGATTTCGCCGATAGAAACATTCAACCGTTGCGCAGCCAGATGATACATATCGCTAAACGGCTTTGAGCGCCCATGCGGCCCGGCGCGCAGGACAAATTTGAAATAGTCGCCCAGTCCGAATAACTCCGGCTGCGCGTTGCCGTTGGTGATGGCGACCAGTGGCCATTTGTTGGCGAGTTTTGCCAGGGTCTCGTGTGTTTCTGCTGGTACGTCAATACGGCTACGCCATTTGGCGAAATTGGCCATCGAAGCCTCTGCCCCGGCTGCGGCTTCTTCCGCCGTCAAACCAGCATCTAACATGGCGCGTTCAACTGAACGCCGCCGCCACTCGGTAACATCGTGGTAAATATCCGGTTCGGTTTCCCGTAACGCCTGGCGCAAACGCTGAAAATCGCTGTTTTCCAGCCCATTGAGCGCCGGGTGATAATTGCGGACAAAGGCCAGTGACTCCTGCTCTGTTCGCTGGATCACCAGCCGATTGTCATAAAGGGTATCATCAAGGTCAAAGGTGATTGCTGAGATCTGCCCCAGCGGGCGGTAAAAATGCATTATTTCCCCCGTTTGGCACGCGGATGCGCCGCGTCGTACACCGAAGCAAGGCGTTGAAAATCAAGATGGGTATAAATTTGGGTTGTCGAGAGGTTGGCATGACCGAGCAACTCCTGCACGCCGCGCAAATCGCCGCTCGACTCCAGCATGTGCGTGGCAAAAGAGTGGCGAAGCTTATGCGGATGCACATGGCTGTTCAGCCCCTGCTTAATTCCCCACTCGGCAAAGCGCTTTTGCACATTACGCGCCGATATCCGCTTACCCAGCTTTGACAAAAATAGCGCATCTTCTTCAGTGCCAAACAATCCACGGAGATCGAGCCAGTGTTCAATCCAGATAACCGCATTACGGCCAATGGGCAGACGCCGCTCTTTACTGCCTTTTCCCAGCACCCACACTTCGCCGCTTTCCAAATCCAGATGCTTAATATCCAGATTTACCAGCTCCGACAGACGCAGACCGGCACCATACATCACTTCCAGCATCGCCCGGTCGCGTACCGCCAGAGGGTCGTTAAGATCAATATCCAGCAGCCGGTTAACATCATCAACATCAATATTTTTGGGAAGATGACGGGGGGCTTTAGGAGCAGAAATACCTTTCGCCGGATTGGCGGGCAGCTCGCCCTGTCTCACCATCCAGTCAAAGAAGCTGCGTAGCGCCGACAGGCGCAGCGCAAGGCTTGCCGGACCCAACCCTTTACGTCGGCTGCGTACCGTGATAGTTCGCACCATCGCAGCATCACATTGTTGCCAGCTTTGCAGGCCGATTTCACTGACCAGTGCGATGATGGCATCAAGCTGACGCTGATAATTCAGGAGCGTAACGGGACTGAGCTGGCGCTCGACGCCAAGGTAACGCAGAAACTTTGACACCGCTAACAACAGAGGAGAATCACTCATATGCGCTCGATCCAGCGCTCCAGAAGTTCAGGCAGCATGAGCGCAATCTCCTGTAGCAACTGAGTACCTTGTCCTTGTTGGTAGTGGTGGACATCGCGGCTGCTGAACAGCACGACACCAAGATCCCCCTCCTCTCCCATCAGTGACAGCGCCACGGAGCCAATGGCCTTCGCTTCGGGTATCAACAGAAGCAACTCCGGCCCGTTTAAGGAACCAAGGTAGTGATGCTGCTGACCAAGACGTTGGATACGCAGCGGCTCAAAAGCCTGCCGGGAAAGGGCCAGATGGGTAAAGCCAGATGGCGCGCCAATACGCCAGCGATCAGGAAAGAGGCGGATCGTTGCTCCCGCCAGCCCTAACTCCCGCGACCAGCGATGTAAACGAGTCAGCATCTCTTCGAGGCTGGATGCAGACGCCAACCATCTTTGCAGGCGTAGCAGACGATAAAACAAGCCTTCGTTGGCGCTGGCCTGCTCCATCAACAGCGTCATATCTTCTTCCATCGCACTGATGTGGTTACGCGAACGCGCCATATGCCACTCAACCAGCGAAACAGCCTCACGCACCGGGTGCGGTACGCGCAGTTGTTCAACCAGCCGCGCATTGCGAATAAAAAATTCGGGGTGTTGCAAGAGATACTCAGCGACCGCGCTGTCATCCAGCCCGCCTGAGTTCTCCTGCTGCTGTTCCTCAACTTGCTTCATAAATGAATAAATCCGTCATAGACATGAGCCGCCGGGCCAGTCATATAAAGAGGTTGTCCCGGGCCTTTCCACGCGATATCCAGCCGACCGCCGGGTAGCTCCACGCGAACATTCTCTGCCAGTAATCCCTGCTGGATACCAACAGCAACAGCCGCACAGGCTCCACTGCCGCAGGCCTGGGTTTCACCCGCGCCGCGTTCATAGACGCGCAACCGGATATGATCGTCTTGCACTACCTGCATAAAGCCGATATTGGCTCGTTCTGGAAAGCGCTCATGGCTTTCCAGTACCGGCCCTAATGTTTCTACCGGCGCGTTATCAACATCATCAACCTGGATGACGCAGTGTGGATTGCCCATAGAGACAACACCGCACAAGATGGTCTGCTCCGCTGCCCGCATGATGTACGTCTTTTCCGCTTTATTTGCGCGAAACGGCACCTGCGAGGGTTCAAAATTCGGTTCACCCATATTGACGCGCACCAACTCATCTTCCGTTACGCTCAATACCATACGTCCATTCGCCGTACTGACGCGGATGTCACGTTTATTGGTTAAACCTTTCAAACGTACAAAACGGGCAAAGCAGCGCGCGCCATTACCACATTGCGATACTTCACTACCGTCGGCGTTGAAAATACGGTAGTGAAAATCCAATTCAGGATCGTAAGGAGGCTCAACCACCAGAAGCTGATCAAACCCCACGCCAAGATGGCGATCCGCCAGTCGACGGATCAGTTCGGGTGAGAAAAAGACATTCTGCGTCACCGCGTCGACGACCATGAAATCGTTGCCAAGGCCATGCATTTTTGAGAACTGCATCATCTACTCCATTTACGCGGATACAGAACGGTAACGTCAATAATTCACCTGAGTCGGAGAGCCATCATCTCCGCGATCATTACGCTCCGGAGTCGATGACTGAATCGTGTTATCCGGATTTTTTGTTGGCGGCGGCGCATTCTTATCGGCGGGCGGGAAATAAAGCGGCCCTTTCAAACCACAACCCGTCAGGCTGAACAGGGTCAGCAGTATGGCCAGCGTGCGAAATAGATCTTTCATTATAAGTTGCCTGTAAGTTCACTCTTTCTGCTTTCTATCATCGCAGGAGAAGACACAAAAGCAAGAGTTTGCGCGTTTAGGGCATCGGGAAATATTTCGCGTTATACTGCAGCCATCATAAAAAACGGGAAAAGAGAATGAACGACAGTGAATTTCATCACCTCGCCGACGGCCTGTGGCTCACCATTGAAGAACGTCTTGATGACTGGGACGGCGACAGTGATATCGACTGTGAAATCAACGGCGGCGTGTTAACCATTAGCTTTGAAAATGGCAGCAAAATCATTATCAACCGGCAGGAGCCATTGCATCAGGTATGGCTGGCAACCAAACAGGGCGGTTACCATTTCAACCTGAAAGGTGATGAGTGGGTTTGCGATCGTAGCGGTGAAACCTTCTGGGATTTGCTGGAGCAGGCCGCCAGCCAGCAAGCGGGCGAAACAGTGACATTCCGCTGAGCTGTAGCCCGGTGAACATACCGGGCTAAACATATCAGGAGAAGTAGTGCTGCAATAGTGGGGTGTCGTTATCCTGATTCGCCGGGGTAGCCGCGCTAATGGCCTGGTTGCGGAAGGGGATCACCTGCGAACGCCCATCGATATTAACGATTTGGTAGAACTGCGGCAGGTTAAAGTTAATAAAGCTAGAACCGTAAGTGAAGCGGTCATGGGATGACGAATAGAAGCGGCTGACATCGCGCACCAGCTCTTCTTTGCTCCCTTCGCAATGGTGATAGACTTCCGCACGGTTGCTCTCATCCAGAATATAGATGTTGAACCCTTCTGCGCCTGTCTCCTCAAAGAAGAACTGAATAATCCCTTCGCTGGCAAAACCATCGACAACCGCAGGTAATTTAACGTGGTTTGTCTCGACCTGTACCGAAAGACCGTGCAGCTTGTTATGAGAAATCGCGCCGTAAAACTCTATCGCGTTCTCCAGTTTTTGCACGGAGACATTCAGGCGCTCAAAGAATAAGCCCCAGGTTTGACCCGCAACGCGCAACGCTTTGAAACGGCCTGTTTCCTGCCGTGTGCTGGAAAGACGCAGTTCAATACATTCAGAAACCAGTTGCTGGACACGAGTGCGAATCAGACCGCGCAGATGTTGGCTATAGCAGAATACTTCTACACTGTCTGGCGGCGCGGCATCCTGATGCATCTTACCAAGGATGGTCTTCAGTGCTTCGATCATCGCCTGCTCGCCATTAAAATGCAGCGTACGCACCTCATTCCACGAGTTGCGATAAAGCAGATCGACACTGCCCACCAGGCAGTTTTGCTGCTCGCCAAAGCTGAATACATCCAGCTTACGGAAATCGAAATGGACAACCTGGTTACGGAATGCCGCCGTCGGGTCATACTCCAGGTTGACAATAATCGCCATGTGGCGAATTTCACACGGGCTATAAAGCGCTTTTGGCGTCGGGGCAGGAAGACGCAGCGGGAAGTGATGTGACACATCTGCCACCATCTCTTGCAACTTCGCTAAATCAACGATGCCATTGCCTTTGATAAATAGTTTTGTACGTGACGTCAGCAGACCATTGAACCAGGCCCAGGCAACCAGCTTATTCAGATAGCGGTTATATTCCAGAGGCTGGTGGCTGACGATAGAATCCATATTCGGCGCGCGATTATAGAGATACCAACCCGTACGGTTGGCGCGGCCAGGCGGCACATGGATAAAGGTTAAATTCGGTTCAGAGAGATCCGGCGAAATTTGCGGGTTGACCAGTGTCACTTTACCCGGCAACGCCTCAAAGGCTGCGTACAGTTTACGGGTTAATACGCCAATATCCTGTGGGCTGGCGGAAACACTCAAATTATTGCGTCGTGCAAAGCGGATCAGGTTCCGGTAGCTCTGCATCATGGCATCAAGCAGTTCGTTGTGCGCTTCACGCACCTGATCGATTTTCCAGTTTGCGCGGTTATCCAGCATCTCAAGGCGGGCGTCGTCCCAACCCCACTCTTTCACCAGCTGCGCAATCACTTCACGACGCCAGCCAACGCAGGCGCGCTCACGGCTCAGTTTTTCACAGACTTTTAAGTAGAAACAGCGCCGTACCAGATCGAGACGCGTCGGATCCTCAATAGCGTTCAGATAGTGAGTAACGCGTTCCAGCATCATGCAGTAGTGATCGAGGCCAAACGATACGATCTCGCCATCATGCAGACGCTGCTTAATATCTTTTGCCAGCAGGCGTGTGTTGGGATATTCCCAGGAATAGGCTTCCAGCAGCAGCGTTTTCAACACCGCTTTATACGGTGAGTCGATACTTTTGTAGAGCTGCCACAGGCTGGCGCCAAAATACTCTTCCGCTGAAAGGGAACTTAAGCCCCCCAGATCCAGCCACTCATTTGGCGTGAGTACACCCTGCGCGTAAAGCGTCATCACGTAGTCGTCGTAATGCTCCTCTTCATCGCATGGCACCATATTCCACAGAATACGTTTACCCGCCAGACGCACAGCGGTGCGGTAAAATTCATCAAGCAGAAGAATGTGCTGCGTGGAGCCGCAATCTTCACCGCCAAGGCTGCCGCTTTCATTGTGGCGGAAACGGTTCTCATCGATCAGGAAGAAGCTCACCTCCACGCCCATCGACGCGGCCCAGCTTTCGAGCAGGCTACATTTACGCTGCAATAACTGGCGCTCTTCATTATCAAGCCAGGATTGGTGACAGACCCAGATATCCAGATCTGAAGAGCAGCTCTGACCCACAGATGAGGTACTGCCCATGGTGTAAACGCCGGTAATAGGCAACTCACCCTGCGGCGATTCCTGCGGCGGTAACCCACGATGCAGCTCAAGCTCGTTCAGGTAATGGAGTTGATTTTCATCAGGCGTGTAGAAGCAAATGCCCTGGGGAACGTTACCCTCAAGGTAACCCGGCATCAGCGGATGATGATAGTGCAGCAATGTCGGCAGTAGACTGTAAACCTGCTGGAAAGCAGGGCCCATAGCAGCAAGCGCGCGGTCTACGCGCAATTGGTTGATGGCATCCAGTCTCTGTTTCAGAGTCTCAATATAGAGGTACAAGACATATTCGCCTGATATTTATACACATTCACCTTCAGCAGGTGGTGTATACAGAAAATCCAAAATAGCCGTCATCTTTTTCGCCCCTTCTTTACACGAATATCGACGAAAAAATGGTCTAAAACGTGATCAATTTAACACCTTGCTCATTGACCGTAAAGAAAGTTGCGCTACAAACCAGTGTAGCACCAAACGTTATCTGTAAATTCCGAAATACGTTATTAGTGGCGGGCAATACCTTTCTTCTCCAGCAACCTGGCGCGAACACTGACACCCTAAGGCAACAATGTTAGGATGGTCAACGATTGGTAACGACGGTAACAAGCATGTTAGACAATGTTTTGAGAATTGCCACACGGCAAAGCCCCCTTGCGCTTTGGCAGGCACAATACGTTAAGCAGTGCCTGGAAGCCAGACATACGGGATTATCCGTAGAACTGGTGCCTATGGTGACACGCGGCGATGTTATCCTTGATACCCCACTGGCAAAAGTAGGTGGCAAAGGGTTATTCGTTAAAGAACTGGAGCTGGCCCTGCTGGAAGATCGTGCAGATATCGCTGTACATTCAATGAAAGATGTACCGATAGCGTTCCCTGAAGGACTTGGCCTGGTGACGATTTGTGAGCGCGAAGATCCCCGCGATGCCTTCGTCTCCAACCGCTACAGTTCGCTGGATGAGCTACCTGCAGGTAGCATTGTTGGCACCTCAAGTTTACGCCGTCAATGCCAGTTGGCAGAGCGACGCCCGGATCTGGTTATCCGCTCGCTGCGCGGCAATGTGGGTACACGTTTAAGTAAGCTTGATAACGGAGACTATGATGCCATTATCCTCGCCGTCGCTGGCCTTAAACGCCTCGGCCTTGAGTCCCGTATTCGCCAGCCCCTTGCGCCGGAAACCTCATTACCCGCGGTTGGTCAGGGAGCGGTGGGGATTGAGTGCCGTCTGGATGATGCCCGTACCCGAGCGCTGCTTGAGCCGCTGAATCATAAAGATACCGCGGTGCGCGTTAAGGCCGAGCGAGCAATGAATACACGCCTTGAAGGCGGATGTCAGGTACCGATTGGCAGCTATGCTGAGCTGATCGAGGGTGAAATCTGGCTACGCGCACTGGTAGGCGCGCCGGACGGTTCCACGGTAATCCGCGGTGAGCGTCGAGGCAGTCCGGCAGATGCGGAACAGCTTGGCGTTTCACTGGCAGAAGAGTTGCTGAATAACGGAGCCCGCGCCATTCTGGCTGAAGTCTATAACGGAGATACCCCCGCATGAGTATTCTGGTCACTCGCCCATCCCCGGCAGGGGAAGAATTAGTGAGCCGCTTGCGCACACTGGGGCAGGTGGCCTGGAGCTTTCCGTTGATCGAGTTCACTCCTGGGCATGATTTATCCACGCTGCCGGGGCGGCTTGCCGCACTCACCGACAATGATCTGGTATTTGTCCTCTCGCAGCATGCCGTCACGTTTGCCCATGCCCAGTTACGACAGGCCGGTTTACACTTCCCAACGCAGCCGCACTATTTTGCCATCGGAAGAACCACCGCGCTGGCGCTACATACCGTAAGTCATCTTGATGTACGCTACCCACTCGATCAGGAAATTAGCGAAGTATTGCTACAATTACCTGAATTACAAAATATTCAGGGCAAGCATGCGCTAATCTTACGCGGTAACGGCGGGCGCGAGTTGCTGGCGCAGACGTTGGCAGCACGCGGTGCAACTGTTGAATTTAGTGAGTGTTACCAACGCAGAGCTAAATTTTATGACGGTGCGGAAGAGGCTATGCGCTGGTATACACGTGGAGTGGACACGTTAGTGGTTACCAGCGGCGAAATGTTACAACAACTGTTTTCTCTTATTCCTTGCTGGTATCGGGAAAACTGGTTACTTCGCTGCCGCTTGATTGTGGTTAGCGAACGTCTGGCGCACCTCGCCCGGGAACTGGGCTGGCAGGATATTCAGGTCGCTGACAATGCAGACAACGATGCGCTGCTTCGCGCATTACAATAACTCTCATAATGGGAAGCCATGATGACGGAACAACAAAACTCCTCCGCCCTGGTTGAAGAAACCAAAACGGCTGATGGCGTAACGCCGCCGCCGGAACAAGCTGAGAAGAGCAAAAGCGCTAACAGGACCAGCCTTGCGCTCAGCGCGATCGCCATCGCTATTGCGCTGGCCTCGGGCGTTGGGCTATATGGCTGGGTTAAACAGCAGGTCACGACCCTGCACAATAATAATGGCGAGATGGCCAATCAAGTTATCGCGCTACAGCAGGCGCAGGATAAACAACGCACCGAGCTGGAGGGCGTGATTAAACAACAGGCCGGGCAGCTTGAAGAGGCGAAAAGCCAACGAGAGGCACTGGCAAAACAGCTTGATGAAGTGCAACAAAAAGTCGCTACCATTTCCGGCGCAGATGCGAAAACCTGGCAACTGGCACAGGCGGATTTCCTTGTGAAATTGGCTGGCCGCAAGCTATGGAGCGATCAGGATGTCACCACCGCAGCGGCCTTGCTAAAAAGCGCCGATGCCAGTCTGGCTGATATGAATGACCCAAGCCTTATTGCCGCGCGTCGCGCCATTACTGACGATATCGCCAGCCTTTCGGCGGTGGCGCAGGTTGATTACGACGGCATTATTCTCAAACTGAATCAGCTCTCCAATCAAATTGATAATCTGCGTCTGGCAGATAATAACGATGACGACTCGCCGATGGATGCCGACAGTGATGAGCTTTCCAGTTCTATTAGCGAATGGCGCGTAAATCTGCAAAAGAGCTGGCAGAATTTTATGGATAGCTTTATCACCATTCGTCGCCGCGATGAGACTGCGGTGCCGCTACTGGCGCCAAACCAGGATATCTATCTGCGTGAGAATATCCGCTCACGCTTGCTGGTCGCCGCGCAAGCCGTACCACGCCATCAGGAAGAGACCTACAAGCAGGCGCTGGATAACGTTTCCACCTGGGTTCGTGCTTACTACGACACGGATGATGCTGCAACTAAGGCCTTCCTTGAAGAGGTCGATAAGCTGAGCCAGCAAAGCATCGCCATGGATCTACCGGAGTCCCTGCAAAGCCAACCGATTCTGGAAAAACTGATGCAGACCCGCGTGCGTAACCTGCTGGCGCAACCCGTGGTTACGTCTGAACAGACGCCTGCCGCTACCGACGCAACGCAGGGAGAATAATCATGTTAAAAGTGTTATTACTCTTTGCACTGTTATTAGCCGGGATCGTGCTCGGCCCAATGCTGGCAGGTCACCAGGGTTATGTCCTGATCCAGACCGATAATTACAATATTGAAACCAGTGTTACCGGTCTGGTTATTATCCTTATCCTGGCGCTGTTAGTTATCTTTGCCGTTGAATGGCTGCTGCGCCGTATTTCCCGCACTGGCGCGCATACGCGCGGCTGGTTTGTTGGGCGTAAGCGTCGTCGCGCACGTAAACAGACCGAGCAAGCATTACTGAAACTGGCTGAGGGTGACTACCAGCAAGTTGAAAAGCTAATGTCAAAAAATGCCGATCACGCAGAGCAGCCGGTGGTGAACTATCTGTTAGCGGCGGAAGCCGCTCAGCAGCGCGGTGACGAAATCCGGGCGAATCAACACCTGGAGCGCGCTTCAGAGCTGGCGGAACAGGACCCTATTCCGGTGGAAATCACCCGCGTTCGTCTGCAACTGGCGCGTAATGAAAACCATGCGGCCCGCCATGGCGTGGATAAGTTACTGGAAATTACCCCACGTCATCCGGAAGTTTTGCGTCTGGCAGAGCAGGCCTACATTCGCACCGGCGCATGGACATCGCTGCTTGATATTATCCCGTCGATGGAAAAAGCCGATGTCGGCGATGAAGAACATCGTGACGCATTACAGCAGCAGGCATGGACAGGAATTATGGATCAAGTGCGTGCCGATCAGGGGAGCGAAGGGTTAAAAATCTGGTGGAAGAACCAGAGCCGCAGAACCCGTCATCAGATAGTGTTGCAGGTCGCGATGGCAGAGCATCTGATCGAGTGTGCTGATCACGACACCGCCCAGCAAATCATTCTTGATGGCCTGAAACGACAGTATGATGATCGTCTGGTAGAGGTGATCCCGCGGCTGAAAACCAATAACCCTGAGCAGATCGAAAAAGTGCTGCGTCAGCAGATTAAAATCCAGGGTGACCGGCCTTTGCTGTGGAGTACGCTGGGCCAGTCGCTGATGAAGCATGGCGAGTGGCAGGAAGCAAGCCTGGCGTTTCGCGCCGCGCTGAAACAGCGCCCTGATGCTTTCGACTATGCCTGGCTGGCCGACTGCCTCGATCGAATGCACCAACCGGAAGAAGCTGCCGCCATGCGCCGCGACGGCTTGTTACTGACGCTGCAACCCCCGCAATAACTCCCCGATTTAGCCATAAAAAAACGCCTGCCAAATCGGCAGGCGTTAAAACAGGTCTTTGACAACTCAAAGGGTGCTTCACTCAACGTTATGTCCATGGTGTCTGATGAGGCCGAAGCGACATCTGTCAGTGGACGATAAGCACCGTAAACGGCTCTGCATCATTCCTGAGTTTATGAAGCCAGAAGGCGAACATAAGAGGTGGAATGAGCATCTACAAAGAGATTATTGCACAACTTGTGCCAGTTTCGCAGTAATAATGCGTTACGCTATGCAATATTCTAAAAAATAAGGAAATTAAGCCTTTCTCTGCCATTTCTTTGATACCACGCTCATTGGCCTGGCCCAATACTGTCGCCTTAAGCCGACACAAAGCCGAAAAATATATTTCTTTCATACAAATCAATTGATTATATGTCGCAAAATAGCGACAAAAGAGACTGGAATGTCATTGTCTGGCAACAGTAAAAGAAAAGGTATCTGGCAGGAAAAAACCATAAAAAAACCCCGCTATACGCGGGGTTCAAAATTGGTCGGCGAGAGAGGATTCGAACCTCCGACCCACTGGTCCCAAACCAGTTGCGCTACCAAGCTGCGCTACTCGCCGAAATACTGCTTTTTGAATTTTTAGTTCAATTTAAGTCGTGGTGCGAGGGGGGGGACTTGAACCCCCACGTCCGTAAGGACACTAACACCTGAAGCTAGCGCGTCTACCAATTCCGCCACCTTCGCATTCCACAAAACTTTGTACAACTAAATAATGGGGTGGCTAATGGGACTCGAACCCACGACAACTGGAATCACAATCCAGGGCTCTACCAACTGAGCTATAGCCACCACTGTTAAATCTTTTCACGCGGTTTCGTGATAATCACGAACCACCGCAGCTCAAGCGCCGGGTTAAAATGGCGCGCCCGACAGGATTCGAACCTGAGACCTCTGCCTCCGGAGGGCAGCGCTCTATCCAGCTGAGCTACGGGCGCGTAGCGCCGTTGCGGGGGTGGATAGTACGGACTTCGGGCGCGACTGTCTAGTGCTTTTTTAAATAAAATGCGCGTTTGGTTACGCTTTGCGCACTTTACCGCTTATTCCCCCGGTCGGCGGATAACGCCATGTCGATTAAGGCCAAAAACCTTATACACCAGCGTCACTATAATGAGGAAGATAACGCCGACAAACAGCGACATACGCGTATCATCATTGAACCCCATGCCAATCAGCACGCATACCAGAAAAGCCATTGTTAACCAGTTTGCCCAGGGAAACAGTATTGAGCGAAACGGGTGAGAGGCAATTTCCTGCTTATGTGCCTGACGAAAACGCGACTGACTAATCAGGATGACGAACCACGGTACCATGCCGGGTAAAACGCTGGCACTGTAGACGTACACAAAGACGCGCTGCGGATTAGGGATAATATAGTTCAGACAGGAGCCCACAAGCAGGATAAAGATAGAGATCGTCACCCCTGCGACTGGAACGCCGCTTTTCGATACTTTTGCCGCCACCGCTGGCAGTTGGCGGTTCTTCGCCAGTGCATAGAGCATGCGTCCACAGCTATACATCCCGCTATTACAGCCAGAAAGCGCCGCCGTCAGTACAACAAAGTTGATGATGCCCGCAGCCGCCGTAATACCAATTTTGGCAAAGGTCAGCACAAAGGGGCTGCCGCTGGTACCAATTTCATTCCATGGGAAGATGGTAACAATAACGAAAATCGCCCCAACATAGAAAATCAGGATACGCCACAACACCTTGCTGACCGCGCTGCGCAACGTCACCTGCGGATTTTTAGCCTCACCGGCGGTGATGCCGATCAGCTCGACGCCCTGGTACGAGGCAACTACGATACAGAGCGCGGTTAAAAAACCTTTCCAGCCACCGGCAAAGAACCCTCCATGATCAGTCAGATTGCTAAATCCAATTGAATGACCATTGTTACCAAAACCAAAGAAGATCACTCCCAGCCCCACCACAATCATCACAATAATGGTGGTCACCTTGATCATTGCAAACCAGAATTCAATCTCACCGTACAGACGCACTGCCGCCAGGTTTGCCAGTGCAACCAGGGCCACCGCGATTAGCGCGGGTATCCACTGGGCAAGATCAGGAAACCAGAACTGTACGTAAACGCCAATGGCGGTGATTTCAGAAATACCTACGGCCATCCACATAAACCAATAGGACCAGGCGGTTAGATAACCAAAGAACGGGCTCATATAGCGGTGCGCATAGACAGCGAAGGAACCCGCTACCGGCTCAAGGAATAACATCTCGCCCATCGAGCGCATAATAAAGAAAACGAAAATGCCGGCAATAATGTATGCCAGCAATACCGATGGGCCTGCCCACTTCAGCGTGCTGGCTGCGCCCATAAAGAGCCCCACACCGATAGTGCCGCCCAGCGCGATTAATTCGATATGACGAGACTCCAGCCCGCGCTGAAGCTCTGGTTTACTTTCTGCCATAAATCCTCGTTGTGCTTGCTACTTGCTTGCCCGCTCAGCGGGCTATTGTTATGAATTAATTCTCGGCTCACACAGGTCATGCGGCACCGATCGAAAACGATGGGCGAAAAAACACCACGACACTGCAATAAGTGAGCGAATGGTTTCTTAAATCACGCGAAATGGCAAACGATCCATACAAAAAATATATGAATAGCACAAAAAAGCAGCAATAAAGAGGAAGGGTGGCAGCGACAACACTGCCGAAGGGGATTACAGGTTGCCGGTGTAATGCCAGCGCAGATAGCGCAGCAAACGTAGCTGACGCTTGATTCGACTCGGTTGTGAAAGCAGACGATAGAGCCACTCAAGACCCAGTTGTTGCCACATTTTCGGTGCACGTTTCACTTGTCCGGTGAATACATCATAGGTGCCACCAACGCCCATATAAAGCGCATCAGGATAAATTTCGCGACAGTCGCGCATGAAGATCTCCTGCCTTGGCGAGCCCATCGCGACGGTAACGATTTTCGCTCCACTGTCACGAATGCGGGCAAACAGAGCCTGACGCTGATCAGCCTGAAAGAAACCATCCTGGCTGCCGACAATATTGACCTGCCACTGTGCACGCAGTTTCTGCTCTGTCTGCGCCAGAACCTCAGCTTTGCCACCAACCAGAAACACCGGTGTGCTCTCTTTTCCGGCGCGTTCCATCAAGGCTTCCCAGAGATCGGCACCCGCAACGCGCGAGACCCTGGCATGGGAGAATTTTTTGCGCAGAGAGCGCACGACACTTATTCCATCGGCATATTTAAATTCTGCCGCATCGATTAACGCACGTACCTGCGCATCATCTTCAAGGGTAAGCATTTTTTCCGCATTAATGGCGACCAGCGTGCCCTGCCTGATCTCCCCATCAGCCCACAGATAGTCCAGCGCATGCTGCATATCACGCCAGCCGATCAATTTCAGACCGCGCAATTCATAAAGCGGCGCTGTTGTATTGTCCGTCATGTTATTCCTTTTTACATTTGGGAGAGGGGCTTGCCTGCCCGCGTACCACGTTTATGTATCAAACCGGCGTTTTCGAAGAGCCAGTAAACCAGCTTCGCCAACAGCAGGCTCATGGCAAAAACCACAAGGAAAAAGACCACGCGAGAAGCAAACGAATCCAGCCCTTCCCGCGCCAGCACAATCATGTTGAAAATAGCGCCAAAGCAAAAGCTATGTAGTATGGCCGCCTTATAGCGATTCGTTTCACGGTTGCCCAGCATATAAAGCCAGTCAAACCATTTAATGATCAGTCCCACCACCACGGCACCCAGCGGGATAAACCAAACGCCGCCCATCACCACCAGAGAGCCGATTAACGTTGGTGAGATAGCTAAACCCGAATGATTATTGAGGACTTCCCAGGTGAAGTAATTGGCTGTATTAATCACAATTCCCGGACGCGTTGGCCACAACCAGGAAGGAATAAACACATAGAAATCACGCACAATCGGCGCAAGACCCTGAAAATCAATCTTGTCGTAGTTTTGTAACAGCAACGATAAATTTTCCCATGGTGAGAAAGTATCGCGGGTTAGATATAAGAAAGTGTAAAACGCCTCATCACCACTAACATCGAGCCCATAGCGTTTAAGGGCCAGCCAGAACATAGCAACGATACCCAGCACGCCCGCAGCGACAAGCATCCACAGCGAAATCCAGCCGCGAATAATGCCAATAAACAAAAAGATCGCGAAGGCGATAATGATATTGGCGCGCGTGCCACCAACAATCATATAGGTCAGCAGACCAAAGGCCACGGTGCTAACAAGAAAAAAGAACCAGGCCTGGCTATTTTGCCGCAGGAAATAGACCACCAGCATGGCGGGGATAAAGAAATAAAAAAAGCGCTTCAGCGCCACACCGGAGACTTCGCTGGAAAAAATCTGGCTGTAAGAGTGCAAGCGGAACAGCAAAAAACCGTTGTGCAGAAAAAAGATGCCGACGCTGACTAACGCAATCATCATTAGAATGATCCACGTCAGATGCGCTTCCACCCGATTAATGGTGAATAACGGTCGACGAGGAGCTGAATCTACCGTCGTCCGCAGTCGCGTTTTGTAAGTCACATAGTAGATACCATAGAAACAGGCCGCGGCCAGCAGCGACTGCGCCATTATGCCCGGCGGAGCCGCGCTGACGCCAAAGCGGAACACCAGCATACTGGTAAGGGGAAAACCAAAAAAGAAGGTCAGCAAAAAGAGCAGTGAGAAGAAGATATTAAAGTTAAAACGCACGCGACGAAATTCAAACCAGGTCAACGTCGCAATAAACAACGTTGCCAGTAGCCAGAGAATAAATAGCCCGCTAAATTCGAGTGATGTCATTGGACGTTCCCCACCGCAGTGCGCAGTGCTTTATGCCACAGCTCAATAAAATTCGGGCTAAAGAAAGTAATGGCGTCTTTATCCACAGTCACCAGTTGCCGCTGCGCTTCGCGTATCAGCGGCTCGCTTAACTCATCATCAGTGAACAGCACCGGAACGTTCTCCGCCACCATATCGCGCCAGAACGGGTTCTGCCGGTTGAGAACACAGGGTACGCCCGCCTGAATCAACAAACAAAGTGTTCCAATCCCTTGTTGGCGAGCAAAAATAAAGTAGCCCAGGTCACACTGACCCAGCAGCGCTAAATAGGCGTCAAAGGCCATTTTATCACGTAATATAGCGAGGTTCTCTGCGCTGAAAAGTGCCCGCCCCGCGCGCTCTACCGCATCGATATAGCTGTCGTTATTGGTCGGATAGCCCATCGGCACAATAATCTTCACCGTATCACCGAACTGACGGTGAATAGCCTGCAATCCAGCGATATGCTCATTGCTCGGATCACCGGAATTACCCAGCAAAATAGTGAGCTTCCCTTCCCGTGGTCGTTCATGCGCCATATTATTAAGCGCAGGATCCATGCGCGTAGGAAAATAGAGCAACTCCCCCTTCACGTCTGGATTACGCTCAGCAAACCAGCTTAAATCTCCACGCGTTGCAAAAATGCAGGCAACACGGCGCTGCGCCATACGTCGCAGCGGGTAGAAGAGGCGAAATTTCAGGCTGCGTGAAACTTCATACAGATCCGCGCCCCAGGCATGCCAGTAAAATTGTTCACCTTTAATCGCACCGCTTAGCAGTACTAACCACAGCGCAAAGTTAAACTGCCCGTGGAAAAAAAATCGCTGCTGGCGATTGGCTTTCGCTTTGCTGATCACTTCTTTTGCCAGCGCCTTTTTGCCCGGATAAAAGTGGAGTGTCAGGGCGGGATATTCCGCACTCTGCCCATCATCTTTTCCGGCAATCATAAATTCGCGAGCATACTCGCCCGTTGCCGCAAGATTATCATTAAAGAATCGCAGCACCGTCTGGTTATGATGAGGGATATTCGATCCCAATACGTGAATCAGTGTACTCATGCCTTCTTACGCCAAATCAAAAACACGCCACAACAGAGGGCGAAATAGATAATGTAGGTACACATATAAGCCTGCGCAGCGCCGATAGCACCATGCGCCGGAATCAACCAGCGAGCAAAAAGCGTCAGCAATATGAACTGCCCCACTTCCGCCAAAATATAAAAGCGCAGCGACGCTTTGGCGATCACCAGATAACCAAATACATAAGCGCCAACTTTTAATACATCCCCGGTCAACTGCCATGCAAAGAGATCGCGCATAGCGATAAACTTGTCAGAAAAGAGTAGCCAGATAGCCACATCCCGCAGTAGCCAGACTCCCAGGCTCACTGTCGCAACTGCGGGTAACACAAAGCTCAGCGACTTCACGATTTCGCGCGAGATCTCCTGCTTTGTCGTCAGGCGCGATAACGTGGGCAACAGATACACACTAAACGAGGCGGTAATAAATTGCAGGTAAGCATCAGAGATGGTGCTCACCCCTTGCCAAATCCCCACCTCATCCCAGCTATAATGCGCCGCCAGTTGGTTACGCATCATCACATAGGCAAACGGCAGCGTTACCGAGGTAATTAGCGCCATCAGTGTAAATTTACTTAACTGACCTGCCAGTGCGCTATCCCATTGCGGTTTAAAGAAGGATAAAGGGACTTTCCCACGCCGCATCAACATTGCCAGCGCCGGGATTACGACCAGTGCCGGTACCAGCGCAAGCCCCAATAAAGCTCCCTGATAGCCGCCAATCCTGAAGCAGGCATACCACGCAAGCACACCGATTACGCTACCGATAATCAGCGACAGCGCATTACCCGCCGCATCGCGAAAACCTTTAATCACCGCCAGCAGCAGGTTCGACCAGGCTATCCCCATCTGTACCAGCGCCACCAAACGAACCAGCCCCTGATATTGAGTATGGCCGAATAATCCCTGACTGATAGGGGCTGCGGCCACTAAAAAAATCAGCGCTAGCAGCGTTGAAAAACCTAACACCATCGCCGATGAGGTACCGACCACTACACGTAAACGTAGCGGATCGTCGTGGTGCTGGGCTACAAATTTAGTGACGCCATTAAATATCCCGGCGCCAGCCAGCACACCAAGCACAATAATCAACTGGCGGAAGTTACCCGCCTGACCAACACCCGCAGGCCCGAAAGCCACCGCAAGGAGTTTGACCACCAGCAGGCCCACGCCAATTTTGACCAGCGTGCTTGCAGCAGTCCAGATTGATGCCTTTGCCAACGACATGTTAATTGAAATAGCTCAGGAGGGTGCTGATCACCGTACGCTGATTGATCGCCGTCAAATTGTAAAACAGCGGAAGACGAAGCAATCGCTCACTCTCTTTCGTGGTGTGCAGATCTTCACCATGAAATTCCCCAAAAGCTTCACCTGCAGGTGAACTGTGCAGTGGAATATAGTGAAACACGGCGAGAATCTCGGCTTCTTTCAGGAAAGCGATAAGTTTGCCGCGGTCTGCCTCATCACGCAGCTTGATGTAAAACATATGGGCGTTATGACCACAGTCTTCCGGGATTGAGGGGAGCTCAATACGTCCAGCGCGAGCTAGCGGCGTTAACGCGTCGTAATACGTTTGCCACAGCGCCAGACGCTGCTGGTTGATACGGTCTGCTGCCTCCAGTTGCGCCCACAAATATGCCGCCTGAAGATCCGCCATCAAATAGCTCGAACCGATATCCCGCCAGGTGTATTTATCAACCTGGCCACGGAAAAACTGGCTGCGGTTAGTGCCTTTTTCGCGAATAATTTCAGCGCGCTCAATCAGTGCGCGATCGTTAATCAGCGTCGCGCCACCTTCGCCACCCGCCGTGTAGTTTTTGGTTTCATGGAAGCTAAAACAACCAATATGCCCAATGGTGCCCAGCGCACGCCCTTTATAAGTAGACATCACTCCCTGAGCAGCATCTTCTACCACAAACAGATTGTGCTGCCTGGCAATGGCCATAATGGTGTCCATTTCACAAGCCACACCCGCGTAATGCACCGGGACGATTGCCCGTGTCTTTTCGGTAATAGCCGCTTCGATGCGCGTTTCATCAATATTCATTGTATCCGGACGGATATCCACGAAAACGATTTTCGCGCCCCGCAACACAAAAGCATTTGCGGTCGATACAAAGGTGTAACTCGGCATGATCACTTCATCACCGGGCTGGATATCCAGCAACAACGCAGCCATCTCCAGCGAAGCGGTACAGGAAGGCGTTAACAAAACTTTTGCGCTGTGAAAGCGCTGCTCCATCCACTGCTGGCAGCGTCGGGTAAATCCACCATCACCGCATAATTTGCCGCTACCCATTGCCGACTGCATGTAGTCAAGTTCCGTTCCCACCACTGGTGGTGCATTGAAGGGGATCATAGATTCACCTGTATAGCCAGAAAGCAGTGCTATCCACGTTCGCACCGCTTCGAATATAGCGTTTAAGCGCAGCGGTATTCCCAAGCTGGGTTGCCACACGCACCAAAGAAAGTTGCTGCTGTCTTGCCCACTGGCACGCCGCCAGCATCAGTTGTTCACCTACGCCGCGCCCGGCCAACAGACCGACACGCGCTTCCTGCTCATTAAGCTTGCGCAAAGAGACAAAGCCCGCAATTTCACCCTGTTCATGGCGCAACAGCAGACACTGATGATCAAATTCACCTCTTACCGCATTCTCAATCCATTGCGCGTAAAAACGCCCGCTTGCCTCTGGTGGATACCAGGGTGAGCGAAAACGGCTTTGTGCAAAAATCTCTGTCGCCATCTGGCGTAGCGCAGGGATATCAGCCATACAGGCAACATCTGCATGCGCATCAACACCTTCTGCTGATATCGCCAGCGTGAGATCAACTTCCCCTTCTACCAGCTGGAAGCCGTGTTGCTGCAATGTATCCAGTTGTCCGGTTTGCGCCGCTGGTAGTTTGATCTGCACGCGTTGCCAGCGAGCGAAATCGTCGTCAGTTAATACTGGCGCATCGGGTTGCAGACGGAGAATCGCGCTACGCAGACCAAAAAAAGCGCTTTCCCATCCCAGTTCCTCTAGCGTGCCGTGCAAAGCCATGGGGTTTCCCTTAACGCCAGACGCCTTTGGTATCAATGATGTAATGCTGCTTAATGCTGTCTCTGTTAATTGCTTTGAATTCGTTATGGTCAACCAGCATTACCAGCACATCGGCCTGTGCCAACGCATCTTGCGTACTGACGAGAACACTCTGATCAGCAAGCCGCGCGGGAAGTTTGTTGATATTGGGTTCTACCACCAGCGTTTCACCGCTGTGCCACTGAGCAATACGGTGTGCGATTTCCATCGCCGGGCTTTCGCGCAAGTCATCGATATTGGGTTTGAAGGCCAGCCCGAAACAGGCGATTTTAAGCTCACTGGCTCGCTTGTTGCTCGCAGTCAGGCAATCGGCAACGGTGGTTTTCACCTGTTCCAGCACCCACTGAGGCTTAAAATCATTTACTTCACGAGCGGTGCGGATCAGCCGCGCCTGCTGAGGGTTTTGCGCCACAATAAACCACGGGTCGACAGCGATGCAGTGACCACCAACACCCGGCCCTGGTTGCAGGATATTCACCCGTGGATGGCGATTTGCCAGGCTAATCAGCTCCCAGACGTTAATCCCCTGATCGGCACAGATGAGCGACAGTTCATTGGCAAAAGCGATATTAACGTCGCGGAAACTGTTTTCGGTAAGCTTGCACATTTCAGCCGTGCGGGAGTTCGTCACCACACACTCACCTTCAAGAAAGATTTTATACAACTCACTGGCGCGCGCTGAGCAACGCGGGGTCATCCCCCCAATCACACGATCGTTTTTAATAAGCTCTACCATCACCTGCCCAGGCAGAACGCGCTCAGGGCAATAGGCGATATTGATATCAGCAGCTTCCCCTGCTTGCTGGGGAAAAGAGAGGTCCGGACGCGCTTTTGCCAGCCACTCGGCCATCTGCTCGGTCGCGCCCACTGGCGAAGTGGACTCCAGGATCACCAGCGCGCCTTTATTCAGTACTGGCGCAATGGATTTAGCCGCCGCTTCCACATAGGCCAAATCCGGCTCATGCTCGCCTTTGAACGGCGTCGGCACAGCAATGAGATAAGCATCTGCCGCTACCGGTGTGGTACTTGCACGCAAGTAACCGCCATCCACCGCCGCTTTCACCACTTTATCCAGCTCAGGCTCGACGATATGAATCTCGCCACGGTTGATGGTCTCAACGGCATGAGCATTGATATCAATGCCGATAACCTGCTTACTCCGGGAGGCAAACGCGGCAGCGGTTGGCAGACCGATGTAGCCAAGGCCAATAACGGAGATGGTATTAAAGCTCATAGTGTTACCCGATTATTTTTCAGTGCGTGCAAAATGCGACCACAGGCTTGCCCGTCTCCATACGGATTATGTGCTCGACTCATGGCCTGCCAGGCATCGTTATCGCGAAGCAGACGCGTCACTTCTTCAACAATGCGCAGGCGATCAGTGCCAACCAGTTTGACGGTTCCGGCATCCACCGCTTCCGGTCGCTCAGTGGTATCTCGCATTACCAGCACGGGTTTACCCAGCGATGGCGCTTCTTCCTGAATACCTCCCGAATCCGTCAGAATCAGCCAGGCTTGATTCATCAGCCAGAGGAACGGCAGGTAATCCTGCGGTTCAATCAGGGTTACGTTTTTAACGTGGCTCAGAATACGGTTCACCGGCTCACTAACATTCGGGTTCAGGTGTACGGGATAGACGATTTGCACATCATCATTCTGCGCGGCAATGTCCGCCAGCGCGTGGCAAATCTGTTCGAATCCGCGCCCAAAGCTCTCTCGCCGATGGCCGGTAACCAGAATCAATTTTTTACCGCTATCAAGGAAGTCGTAACGCGCAGTCAGCTCTTGAGACAGCGAAGCATCATTCAATATGCTATCGCGTACCCACAAAAGCGCATCAATCACCGTATTACCAGTAACAAAAATACGCTTATCGGCAACATTTTCCCGCAATAAGTTGTGGCGAGAATTTTCCGTCGGTGCGAAATGGTACATTGCAAGATGTCCGGTCAGCGTACGGTTCGCCTCCTCCGGCCAGGGTGAAAAAAGATCTCCCGTGCGCAGACCCGCTTCAACATGCCCAACAGGAATACGCTGGTAGAATGCAGCAAGACTTGCAGCGATGGTGGTGGTGGTATCGCCATGTACCAGCACCACATCCGGGCGAAACGACTCAAGAATAGGTTTGAGTCCTTCGAGAATACCGCAGGTAATTTCAGTCAACCCTTGCCCGGGGCGCATAATATTTAGATCGTAATCCGGGACAATAGAGAAAAGATTCAACACCTGGTCAAGCATCTCCCGATGCTGCGCGGTAACGCAAACTCGGGCCTCAAAGTCAGGATCCTTTGACAGCGCATGGACCAGTGGCGCCATTTTAATAGCCTCTGGTCGTGTGCCGAATACGGTAAGTACTTTCACAACGATTCTCTTCGATTAGATGATGAAGGCACCAGGCCTTCACCTCAGGCGATGTTTAGTTCGAACGGCGGCGCACTAACGCAACTCCGGCTCCGATTAACGCGCCAACAATTCCCCACATGATCATCAAGAAAGCACGACGTGGACTGTCGCGTTTAACCGGTTCCTCCGGGGTGCGCAAATAACGGTACGTCTGAAAACGTGGATCAAGCGTTGGGCCGACATTGAGTGTGTTCAACATGGCCCTGTTTTGATCATAGTCCAGATCGAATTGTGGCCCCACCGCCTGCAAGTTTTCCAGACGCGCTTGCAACATCGGGCGGCCCAGCATAAACAGTTCTGAATCTGGAAGTTCATCAGGCGGAACTTCGGTTTCATTACGCGTAATATTGTGCTGTTCGGCCACTTTTAACGCCTGTTCAACGTTATGTTGACGCCGCTCATAGATGGCTTTCGCTACTGCCTCCTGGCGTTTGACCTGGGCTTTCATCTGAATCGTTCTCGCTGCCCACGCTCCTTTCAACTCATCGTTTAGATGACTGGCCGCGCGCTGGCTGGCAAACGCAATGTATTGCCGCAGCAGATTATTAGCATCAGGTGCAGTTTCAGCGATTAACCGAATGTTATCATTAAGATTACGGGTGACATCCCCCGGGGTATACTGGATGTTGTTGATAAGCTCATCCAGCATGGCGGCATCGGCTTTGCTGTTGCCGACCTGTCGCTGCTTGTAATAATCCGTTTGCGACCAGAAATCACGACGTGTATCCCAGGAGGCGAGCTGCATAATAAACTCTTTATAGGCCTCATCCATTACCGACGGCTGATCCACCGGTGCCTGATTGGCTTTAAAATCGAGATTGCGCAAAAATTGTTGTTGGGAGTAGTACCCCCCCAGCATATTAACGGTGGGTCGATCGGTTATCGCCGTCGCGCTCCACTCCTGGCGGGCAAAAAATGTCCAGGCTAGCGCAAGCAACGCAAATAGCAGCGCCATCCCTACAATCCATAATTTTCCTGCCCATAAGGTACGAAATAAACCACGAATATCCAGTTCATTTTCCGTTCCCGCTGAAGATGCTCCTGATGCTGGTTGAATCATCGCTTTCCCGATTTCACTTGGTTAGTGTTGATTTTTGGCCTCTGTTACGGCGCATTCTGCGTTTTATCCGCTTGATAAAACGCGCCACTTTCCATGCACGCTTGATACAGTAGCCATAGAGGAAAAATGCAAGCAAGAATAACGCCAACATTACCCACTCAGGGATAAAATGAAGATACTCAGTGATGACGCCAATGGCTGCCAACAAGGCCGCGGCAAGGGTAATTAACACAAATGCCTGACGTGAGGTAAAACCTGCTCGCATAATCAAATGGTGGATGTGTTGACGATCCGGGGAGAATGGGCTCATCCCTTTACGCAACCGGCGATACATAATCGCCACCATATCCATCAGAGGAATGGCAATAATCCACAGCGCAGTCACAGGGCTGATCGGGTGTGTCTTTCCCTGTGTCGTCTCCAGTAGAATCCAGATAACAGTGAAGCCAATCAGCGTGCTACCTGCGTCCCCCATAAAGACTTTATAGCGACGCCCCAGCACACCGAGGTTAAGCAGAATATAAGGCAGGATGGCAGCGATCATCGCAAAACACCAAAGCGCGAGGCTGAACTGCCCATCAAACCATAAAATCATGCCGATGGCAGCAAAGGAGACGCAGGATAACCCCCCCAGCAGACCATCAATACCATCGACCATATTAAATGCGTTAATTGCCGCCCAGATGGCGAATAGCGTCAGCAGATAACCAAACGGCCCAAGCACCATCTCCCACGTACCGAAGATATACCCCAAGCTGCTAAGATAGAGTTTACCTGCCACCATCATTACGATGGCAATCAATGCCTGCACAGATGCGCGAAATTTTACGCTGATATCAAAGCGATCATCTAATGCACCGACAAAAACCAACACTCCCGCGCAAGCGAGATAGAGAGCGGCATGAGGGATGTAGTAATCTGCAATGCTAAAGGTAAAGCAGATCCCGGCATAGACTGAAATGCCCCCAACCAGCGGAATTAAGCCTTGATGCCGTTTACGGAAGTTGGGTTTGTCCACCAAACCGATATGCTTCGCCACCTTACGGGCAAAGAACAGAAAAATGGTTGTGAACAGAAAAATACTGATTAATTCAGTAAAGGCAGTGAGTAAATTCACAATGCATGCTCTCAGCTAATGTTTATCCTGGCAGTATAACGACGTTGCCATACCCCATAAAAGGAGAAAGCAAGTCATTCACAGACATTATTGTTTGCTTTTCAACCAAATGAAATATTCATACCCCGAATATCACCCATTGGTATGGCCTGTGTCGGACGATACCTGTCCCAACGCCTATAGCGTATAGCCCACAAATGAAAAACGCCACGTAAAAACGTGGCGTTTCGGGGGTTTATTTTTGTTAAGAGCGCTTCATCATGTCGAAGAACTCATCATTCGTCTTCGTCATTGCCAGCTTATTAATGAGGAATTCCATGGCATCGATCTCCCCCATCGGGTGAATGATTTTGCGCAGGATCCACATTTTTTGCAGCTCTTCCTGAGTCGTGAGCAGCTCTTCTTTACGTGTACCGGAACGGTTGTAATCAATCGCCGGGAAGACACGTTTTTCAGCAATTTTACGGGAGAGATGAAGCTCCATGTTACCGGTGCCTTTAAACTCTTCGTAAATCACTTCGTCCATCTTAGAACCGGTGTCGATAAGCGCGGTGGCAATGATGGTCAGGCTACCGCCCTCTTCCACGTTACGCGCAGCACCGAAGAAACGCTTCGGACGATGCAGGGCATTAGCATCCACACCACCGGTCAACACTTTACCGGAAGCCGGTACAACGGTGTTGTAGGCGCGAGCCAGACGCGTGATGGAATCAAGCAGAATGATAACGTCTTTCTTGTGCTCAACCAGACGCTTAGCCTTTTCGATAACCATTTCAGCAACCTGCACATGGCGGGAAGCGGGTTCATCAAAGGTGGAAGCAACCACTTCACCTTTCACAAGGCGCTGCATCTCAGTAACTTCTTCCGGACGTTCATCAATCAGCAGAACCATCAACACGCAATCCGGGTGGTTGTAAGCAATACTCTGCGCAATATTCTGCAGCAGCATTGTTTTACCGGCTTTTGGCGGTGCGACGATCAGGCCACGCTGTCCGCGGCCAATTGGTGAAGCGAGATCCAGTACGCGGGCGGTTAAATCTTCTGTCGAGCCGTTGCCACGTTCCATCCGCAGACGGGAATTGGCATGTAGCGGCGTTAAGTTTTCGAACAGGATTTTATTACGCGCGTTCTCCGGCTTATCGAAGTTCACCTCGTTAACTTTCAGCAGCGCAAAGTAACGTTCGCCTTCTTTAGGCGGACGAATCTTACCTGAAATGGTGTCACCAGTGCGGAGGTTGAAGCGGCGGATTTGGCTGGGAGATACGTAGATGTCGTCGGGACCGGCAAGGTAGGAGCTGTCTGCAGAACGGAGGAAACCAAATCCATCCTGCAAAATCTCCAGCACACCGTCGCCAAAGATATCCTCGCCACTCTTCGCGTGCTGCTTCAGGATGGCAAAAATGATGTCCTGTTTGCGCATACGGGCCAGGTTTTCCAGCCCCATACTTTCGCCGAGAGTAATCAGCTCAGAAACCGGCGTATTCTTTAATTCGGTAAGATTCATAATGGTGTGGGTTCTTAAACTCGGGGTAATTCTCGAACTTAATGTTGTGAATGGTATGGCAGGGTCATCCATGCCTGTTAACGGCCATCAACTCATGTCTAATCGGTGTCTGGTCATAAGGAAGAACACAGAACTGAAACGACGAGACGGAATAAGTGACAAGCCCGGAATTTGTCAACTTCTCACGCGGCGATAATGCTCACCGGGAAGTATCGGGGTAATGCAAGATTCAAACTACTTAAGGTAAGTTTAAAACGAAGTCAAATGTAAGTTAGCATGCCTGAAGCCAGTCGTCCAGCGTTCCAAATAATTTTGGCGTGCTGGACGCCCGGCAGAGCCAGGGATTATGCCAAATTGGCGTCCAGGAACTCTTTCAGTTGCCCTTTGGACAATGCTCCAACTTTGGTTGCCGCCACTTCGCCGTTTTTGAACAGCAGCAGGGTCGGAATACCACGAATCCCATATTTCGGCGCAGTGCCTGGATTCTGATCAATATTTAGTTTGGCAATGGTCAATTTGCCTTCATACTCATCAGCGATTTCATCCAGAATCGGGGCGATCATTTTACACGGTCCACACCACTCTGCCCAGAAATCGACGAGGACAAGCCCGTCCGCTTTGAGTACATCCGTGTCAAAACTGTCGTCAGTCAGGTGAATAATTTTATCGCTCATATATAACTCCACAGGAATAAGCCTGGCATGTTGGTGTAGCATCAATCCGTAGAGATTGACGGCACAATAACCAACTAAAGGTTGACTTTATTTCACCGGATACGCTTTCGTAAAGCAATAGTAAGCTGATATTCTACCACACTATGAGCAAAACACATTTAACAGAACAGAAGTTTTCCGACTTCGCCCTGCACCCAAAGGTGATAGAAGCCCTTGAAAAGAAAGGGTTTCATAACTGCACGCCTATCCAGGCGCTGGCTCTCCCGCTAACGCTGGCGGGCCGCGATGTTGCAGGTCAGGCGCAAACAGGTACCGGCAAAACGATGGCGTTTTTAACGTCAACGTTTCATTATCTTCTCTCACACCCGGCAATTGAAGACCGAAAAGTTAACCAGCCGCGAGCCATTATCATGGCTCCGACACGTGAACTCGCGGTACAAATTCATGCCGATGCCGAGCCGCTGGCGCAAGCTACTGGTCTGAAACTGGGCCTGGCATATGGTGGCGACGGTTACGACAAGCAGCTAAAAGTGCTGGAAAGTGGCGTCGACATTCTTATCGGCACTACAGGCCGTCTGATCGATTATACCAAGCAGAATCATATTAATCTGGGCGCGATCCAGGTCGTGGTTCTCGATGAAGCCGACCGTATGTACGACCTGGGCTTTATTAAAGATATCCGCTGGTTGTTCCGCCGTATGCCTGCAACCAATCAACGTCTGAACATGCTCTTTTCTGCAACCCTCTCTTACCGGGTTCGCGAACTGGCATTCGAGCAAATGAACAATGCGGAATATGTGGAAGTTGAACCGGAGCAGAAAACCGGCCACCGCATCCAGGAAGAACTGTTCTACCCGTCCAACGATGAAAAAATGCGTTTACTGCAAACGCTGATTGAAGAAGAGTGGCCAGATCGCGCCATTATTTTTGCCAATACCAAACACCGTTGTGAAGACATTTGGGGCCACCTGGCAGCCGATGGTCACCGCGTTGGCCTGCTGACCGGCGATGTGGCGCAGAAAAAACGCCTGCGTATTCTTGAAGAATTTACCCGTGGCGATCTCGATATTCTGGTGGCTACTGATGTTGCCGCTCGCGGCCTGCATATCCCTGCCGTAACGCACGTCTTTAACTATGACCTGCCGGACGACTGCGAAGATTACGTTCACCGCATTGGGCGTACAGGGCGAGCGGGTGCCAGCGGACATTCTATTAGCCTGGCCTGTGAAGAGTACGCGCTCAACTTGCCAGCCATTGAAACCTATATCGGTCACTCTATTCCGGTCAGTAAATACAACCCGGAAGCCCTGCTAAATGAACTGCCGCCACCGAAACGTCTGACCCGTTCACGTTCTGGTAATGGCCCGCGTCGCAGCGGTGGTGCGCCTCGTAATCGTCGTCGTTCAGGTTAATTTTATGCTCGGTTCCGCCTCGCTCTATGCAGCTATTGATCTCGGTTCTAACAGTTTTCATATGCTGGTTGTGCGCGAGGTGGCGGGAAGCATCCAGACGCTTACCCGTATCAAACGCAAAGTCCGTCTGGCCGCGGGTCTGAATAGCGAAAATTATCTCTCGCAGGAAGCGATGGAGCGCGGTTGGCAATGCCTGCGACTCTTTTCCGAACGACTGCAGGATATCCCACAAGAGCAGATCCGCGTTGTCGCGACCGCTACGCTACGACTGGCTGTGAATGCCCAGCACTTTATTGATAAAGCCCAGGAAATTTTGGGCTGCCGGGTGCAGGTTATTAGCGGCCAGGAGGAAGCACGCCTGATTTATCAGGGCGTTGCCCATACTACCGGCGGCGCAGATCAGCGTCTGGTCGTGGATATCGGTGGCGCCAGCACAGAGCTGGTCACCGGTACTGGCGCCCAAACTACCTCGCTATTCAGTCTCTCTATGGGTTGCGTGACCTGGCTGGAGCGTTTTTTTACCGATCGTAATCTTGCGCAGGAAAACTTTGCCGCTGCGGAAAGCGCGGCGCGTGATGTCTTACTCCCGGTTGCCGATGAACTTCGTCGCCACGGCTGGAAAATCTGCGTTGGTGCCTCCGGCACCGTCCAGGCGCTGCAAGAGATTATGATGGCGCAGGGAATGGATGAGCGTATTACTCTCGCCAAACTCCAGCAGCTTAAACAGCGTGCTATCCAGTGCGGACGACTCGAAGAGCTGGAGATCGAAGGTCTGACGCTGGAACGCGCGTTAGTGTTCCCCAGTGGGCTGGCAATCCTCATCGCTATCTTCAGCGAAATGAATATCGAAAGCATGACGTTAGCCGGCGGCGCGCTCCGTGAAGGCCTCGTTTACGGCATGTTGCACCTGGCGGTTGATGAAGATATTCGCAGCCGTACGTTACGGAACATTCAACGCCGTTTTATGATTGATACCGAGCAGTCGAGGCGCGTTTCAAAATTAGCCGGCTGTTTTGCTAAGGCTGTCGAAAAAGAGTGGGATTTAGACGCATATAGCCGCAAAATGCTGCAAGTTGCCTGCGAACTACATGAAATTGGTCTGAGCATTGAGTTTAAACAGGCACCGCTGCATGCCGCCTGGCTGGTGCGTAATCTCGACCTGCCAGGCTTCACGCCTGCCCAGAAAAAGCTGCTCGCCACACTGCTGTTAAACCAAACAAATCCGGTCGACCTCTCCTCACTACATCAGCAAAATGCAGTTCCTCCCCGCGTCGCCGAGCATCTTTGCCGCCTGCTGCGATTGGCTATTCTTTTTGCCAGCCGTCGTCGGGATGATTTGCTACCAGAGATTAGCATTTCTGCACAGGGGGAAAAGCTGAACCTGACCTTACCAACAGGTTGGCTGGAAAATCATCCGCTTGGGGCAGAACTCATCGAGCAAGAGAGCCAATGGCAAAGTTATGTACACTGGCCGCTGGAAATAGTCTGATTATTTGCCTTTGGCCTTCGCCAGCATCGCTTTAATATTCGCGACATTGGCCTGTCCTTTATGCATCCGCTCTTCAGCACTGATGACTTTGCGCTCCTGTTCCCAGATAAGATCGTCCTGCGGTAGCTCCAGCAGAAATCGGCTGGGCTCCGGGCGCACCAGTTCGCCATATTGACGGCGCTCTTTACACAGCGTAAAGATCAGCTCCTTTTGTGCCCGTGTGATGCCCACATAGGCCAGACGCCGCTCTTCATCGATATTATCTTCATCGATGCTGCTCTGATGTGGCAACAACCCTTCCTCCATGCCAACCAGAAAAACATAAGGGAACTCAAGGCCTTTTGAGGCGTGCAGCGTCATCAACTGGACCTGGTCTGATTCATCATCACTTTCCTCACGCTCCATCATATCGCGCAGAGTGAAACGTGTGACCACCTGGTCCAGTGTCATTGGCTCATCCAGCTCACTACCTTCAAGCATTTCGGTCATCCAGCCAAAGAGCGTATTCACGTTTTTCATCCGCATTTCGGCAGCTTTGGGACTGGGAGAGGTTTCAAACAGCCAGGATTCATAGTCGATGCCATGGATAAGATCGCGCACCGCGGCAATAGGTTCACGCTCAGAGAGCCGTTGTACTTCGCCAAGCCAGTGAGTAAAGCGCGTCAGTGACTCATAGCCGCGACCGCTGAGCGTTTGGCTTAGTCCCATATCAAAACTGGCGGCAAACATGCTTTTGTTGCGCAATCTGGCCCACTCGCCCAACTTCTGTAACGTAGCCGGACCGATTTCACGCCTTGGTGTATTAACGATACGCAGGAAGGCGCTGTCATCGTCAGGGTTGGTAAGTACCCGAAGATAGGCCAGCAAGTCTTTAATTTCCGGGCGGGAAAAAAATGAAGTGCCGCCGGAGATTTTGTACGGGATACGGTTCTGCATCAGGAACTTTTCAAATACCCGTGACTGGTGATTACCACGATAGAGGATCGCGTAATCTTTATACTGTGTTTTATTGACGAAGTGGTGAGCAATCAACTCGCCAGTGACACGTTCGGCTTCATGCTCTTCATGATTCGCGCTGAGGATTTTCAGCTCCGGACCATAACCCAGTTCTGAAAAGAGACGTTTTTCAAAAACGTGCGGGTTGTTGGCAATCAGAATATTTGCTGCCTTCAAAATACGCCCGGAAGAGCGGTAATTTTGCTCCAGTTTTATAACCTGTAATGCAGGGAAATCCTGACTTAGCAGCACAAGGTTTTGCGGGCGGGCGCCACGCCAGGAGTAGATCGACTGGTCATCATCGCCGACTACCGTAAAGCGTGCACGCTGACCTACCAGCAATTTCACCAGCTCATACTGGCTGGTGTTTGTATCCTGATATTCATCCACCAGCAGATAACGGATTTTGTTTTGCCAGCGTTCACGAACCTCTTCATTGCGTTGCAGCAATAACGTCGGTAGTAAAATAAGATCATCAAAATCAAGAACATTGCACGCCTTCATATGCGCATCATACAGACCGTAACAGTGCGCAAAAATACGATCCCGCTCCCCTTTCGCCTGCGCTGCCGCTTGCGGCGGTGTCAGTAGATCGTTCTTCCAGTTCGAGATAGTCGAGATCAACTGCTGCAACACCAACTTATCATCGTCGATCAGCCCTTCGGTCAGATCTTTAAGTAAAGCTACCTGGTCAGTATCGTCAAACAGCGAAAAGTTGGATTTCATCCCCAGCGCGGCATATTCACGCTTGATGATATCCAGCCCCAGGGTATGGAAAGTAGAGATCATCAAGCCGCGCGCCTCTTTGCGCCCCAGTGTTTGGGCGACACGCTCTTTCATCTCCCGCGCGGCTTTATTGGTAAAGGTCACCGCCGCGATATGTCGCGCCTGATAGCCGCATCCACGGATCAGGTGAGCAATTTTATTGGTGATCACTCGTGTCTTGCCGGAACCCGCACCCGCCAGCACCAGGCAGGGTCCGGTGACAAATTCGACGGCTTGTTGTTGTCCGGGGTTCAAACGCATAAAAAGGTCACTCAATCAAAGAGGCTGTGTGAAGGATGAAGTTTGCAGAAGCGTGCTAGTATAGCCAGCCTCAACCAAGCGACTCAAGGTTCGATCATGGCTAAAACAGCGGCAGCACTGCATATCCTTGTTAAAGAAGAGAAACTGGCTCAGGATCTGCTGGAACAAATTAAAAACGGCGGCGATTTTGAAAAGCTGGCGAAGAAACACTCTATTTGCCCGTCAGGCAAAAAAGGGGGGCACTTAGGGGAATTCCGTCAGGGACAGATGGTGCCGGCATTCGATAAAGTCGTATTCTCTTGCCCGGTGCTGGAGCCAACCGGCCCACTCCACACCCAGTTTGGATACCACATCATTAAGGTGTTGTATCGCAACTAAAAGTTTACCCTCGCGCCAAAGGCGCGAGGGTAAATGATTAATCAGCCACTGCGATACGCTTCATATCAGTCATATAGCCGCGCAGCTTCTGGCCAACTTTCTCAATAGCATGGCCGCGGATTGCTTCGTTAACATCGCGCAACTGTGCGTTATCTACCGCGCCTTCAGCAATCGCTGTACCCAGATCGCCCGTTTGCAGAGTGGTCATAAACTCTTTCAGCAGCGGAACACAGGCGTATGAGAACAGGTAGTTACCGTACTCAGCAGTATCAGAAATGACGACATTCATCTCATACAAGCGTTTACGGGCAATGGTATTCGCAATCAGCGGCAGCTCATGCAGTGACTCGTAATAGGCAGACTCTTCAATAATGCCCGAAGACACCATGGTTTCGAAAGCCAACTCAACGCCTGCTTTCACCATCGCTATCATCAGTACACCTTTATCAAAGTACTCCTGCTCACCGATTTTACCTTCATACTGCGGCGCTGTTTCAAAAGCCGTTTTGCCGGTCTCTTCACGCCAGGTGAGCAGTTTTTTATCATCATTGGCCCAATCGGCCATCATGCCGGAAGAAAATTCACCGGAGATGATATCGTCCATATGCTTCTGAAACAGCGGAGCCATAATACCTTTTAACTGTTCAGAGAGTGCGTAGGCCCGCAGTTTTGCCGGATTAGAGAGGCGATCCATCATCAGGGTAATACCGCCCTGCTTCAGTGCTTCAGTGATGGTTTCCCAGCCGAACTGAATCAGTTTCTCGGCATAAGCCGGATCGGTACCGTCGGCCACCAGCTTGTCGAAGCACAGCAGCGAACCCGCCTGCAACATACCACAGAGGATGGTCTGCTCACCCATCAGGTCAGATTTCACTTCGGCAACGAAAGAGGACTCCAGCACACCCGCACGATGACCACCGGTGGCCGCGGCCCATGCTTTGGCGATTGCCATACCTTCGCCTTTTGGATCGTTTTCCGGGTGAACGGCAATCAGCGTTGGCACGCCGAAGCCACGCTTGTACTCTTCACGTACTTCGGTGCCAGGGCACTTCGGCGCCACCATGACCACAGTAATATCTTTACGGATCTGCTCGCCTACTTCCACAATATTGAAACCGTGGGAGTAACCCAGCGCCGCGCCATCTTTCATCAACGGCTGAACAGCACGCACAACATGGGAATGCTGTTTATCCGGCGTCAGGTTAACCACCAGATCCGCCTGCGGGATCAGTTCTTCATAAGTCCCTACTTTAAAACCGTTTTCTGTTGCTTTACGCCAGGAGGCGCGTTTTTCTGCAATAGCCTCAGCACGCAGGGCATAAGCGATATCCAACCCGGAGTCGCGCATATTTAGCCCCTGGTTCAGCCCCTGCGCACCACAGCCGACAATGACCACTTTTTTACCCTGAAGGTAGCTTGCGCCATCGGCAAATTCCTCACGCCCCATAAAGCGACATTTGCCCAACTGCGCCAGTTGTTGGCGCAGATTCAGTGTATTGAAGTAGTTAGCCATGATGGAACCTCGTCGTTGTGTTGTTGTGCTTATTGTTCAGTTCGCTGATTCGCGAGAATGAACCCACTATATGACAGGAAATGTGTTGCTTAAATTGATATATTAACAATGTGATATTGCAATTTATGCAATATAAATTTGTGGAGCTGGTCTCATGGATTTACGTGATCTGAAAACATTTCTGCATTTGGCAGAAAGCCGCCATTTTGGCCGCAGCGCGCGCGCCATGCACGTCAGCCCCTCGACACTTTCGCGGCAGATTCAACGCCTGGAAGAAGACCTCGGCCAGCCGCTGTTTGTACGTGATAACCGTACCGTCACACTTACCGAAGCGGGCGAAGAGCTACGGGTATTCGCACAACAAACTTTATTACAGTATCAGCAGCTTCGACACACTATCGATCAACAAGGTCCCTCGCTCTCCGGGGAGTTGCACCTGTTCTGCTCGGTAACTGCAGCCTATAGCCACCTACCGCCTATTCTTGATCGCTTCCGTGCAGAGCATCCTTCGGTTGAGATCAAACTTACTACCGGCGATGCTGCCGACGCTATGGAAAAAGTGCTAACGGGCGAGGCTGATCTTGCTATAGCCGGTAAACCAGAAACACTCCCCGGCGCAGTAGCATTCTCAATGTTAGAGAATTTAGCGGTAGTGCTGATCGCACCAGCCCTCGCATGTCCGGTGCGTAATCAGGTTTCACAGCCAGAACCAGACTGGTCTACGATTCCCTTTATCATGGCGGACCAGGGACCGGTGCGCCGACGCATTGAGCTGTGGTTCAGACGTCAGAAAATCAGTAACCCCTCTATTTACGCCACTGTTGGCGGTCATGAAGCAATGGTTTCCATGGTTGCTCTTGGCTGTGGCGTAGCGCTGATACCAGAGGTGGTGCTGGAAAATAGCCCGGAACCTGTGCGCAATCGGGTGATGATCCTTGAACGCAGTGATGAAAAAACGCCGTTTGAGCTTGGCGTTTGTGCACAAAAAAAGCGGCTATATGAGCCGCTTGTTAGCGCGTTCTGGAAGATTCTGCCTAACCACTAGCCAGCAAGAAAAAATCTGAACGCCGGGTTATGTGTTTCATCATGGCATTCATAACCGAGTTCATTGAGCCGGGTTTCGAAATCCGCTTCATGCTCCCCCAGTTCAAACGCCGCCAGTACACGCCCATAGTCGGTACCGTGGCTACGGTAGTGGAATAACGAAATATTCCAGTGGGTGCCAAGGGTGTGCAGGAATTTCAATAATGCCCCCGGCGACTCCGGAAATTCGAAACTATACAGTCGCTCCTGCAAAGGCTTTGAAGGGCGACCGCCGACCATATAGCGCACATGCAGCTTCGCCATCTCGTCGTCGGAGAGATCGACCACGCTATAACCACCGTTGTGGAGCAGTTCAAGGATCTCTTTTCGCTCCTCCAGCCCGCGGCTCAAGCGCACACCAACGAAAATGCAGGCATCTTTGGCATCAGCGAACCGATAGTTAAATTCAGTAACAGAACGTCCGCCAAGCAACTGGCAAAACTTGAGAAAACTGCCTTTCTCCTCGGGAATAGTCACCGCCAGCAGCGCTTCCCGCTGTTCACCCAATTCACAGCGTTCAGAAACATAACGCAGGCCATGAAAATTAACGTTCGCGCCAGAGAGCACATGGGCCAGGCGCTCGCCGCGAATATTGTGTCGGGCAATATACTTTTTCATCCCTGCCAGCGCCAGCGCGCCGGAAGGCTCCGCCACCGCACGAACATCTTCGAACAGATCTTTCATTGCGGCACAAATGGCATCGCTATCAACCGTGATGATATCGTCAAGATAGTTTTGGCACAGGCGGAAGGTTTCATCGCCGATGCGTTTTACCGCCACGCCTTCAGCAAATAGCCCTACGCGCGGCAAATCAACCGGATACCCGGCATCCAGCGCTGCTTTCAGGCAGGCGGAATCTTCCGCCTCCACCGCGATCACTTTAATTTGCGGCATCAATTGCTTGATAAGCACTGCCACTCCCGCAGCCAGACCGCCGCCGCCTACCGGCACAAATACGCGATCGAGGTGGGCATCTTGTTGCAATAGCTCCAGTGCCAGCGTCCCCTGTCCGGCAATCACCATCGGATGATCAAAAGGTGGAACATAGGTAAAGCCTTGCTGTTGCGCAAGCTCAATAGCTTTAGTTTTCGCCTCGTCAAAGTTAGCGCCATATAGCAGCACTTCGCCGCCGAAACTGCGCACCGCCTCAACTTTTATATCCGCGGTAGCCACTGGCATTACTATCAGCGATTTTATGCCGAGGCGTGTAGAGGACAGGGCTACGCCCTGAGCATGATTTCCCGCCGAGGCAGTGACCACACCATGCGCTTTCTGCTCAGCATTCAACCCGGCAATCATCGCGTAAGCCCCGCGCAGCTTAAAGCTGTGTACTGGTTGTCTATCTTCTCGCTTCACCAGAATAACGTTATCGAGACGCGAAGAGAGCTTCTCCATCTTTTGCAGCGGTGTAACCTGCGCCACTTCATAAACCGGCGCACGCAGCACAGCGCGAAGATATTCCGCCCCCTCAGGAGCGGCGGAGAGCGGTTGGGATTCGGCCATGATCAACCCCCAAGTTTAGATTTATCGCGTACCGCACCCTTATCTGCACTGGTCGCGAGGCTAGCATAAGCGCGCAGTGCGAAGGAGACCTGGCGTTCACGATCGCGCGGTGTCCAGGCTTTATCACCCCGAGCCTCTTGTGCTTCACGCCGGGCAGCCAACTCCTGATCGCTCACCTGTAACTGAATACCGCGATTTGGAATATCAATGGCAATGATGTCACCATCTTCAATCAGACCAATATTGCCGCCGCTGGCAGCTTCCGGAGAGACGTGACCAATTGAAAGACCTGATGTGCCGCCGGAGAAGCGTCCATCAGTAATCAGTGCGCAGGCTTTACCAAGCCCCATGGATTTCAGGAAACTGGTCGGGTAGAGCATTTCCTGCATCCCCGGTCCACCCTTTGGCCCTTCGTAGCGGATCACCACTACATCCCCTGCAACCACTTGCCCGCCAAGGATTGCCTCTACTGCTGCATCCTGGCTTTCATACACTTTTGCCGGGCCGGTAAATTGCAAATTGCTGTCATCAACGCCTGCGGTTTTCACAATGCAGCCATTTTCCGCAAAATTACCGTACAGCACGGCAAGGCCGCCATCCCTGCTGTAAGCATGTTCCAGCGAACGAATACAGCCATTGGCACGATCGTCATCCAGCGTATCCCAGCGGCACTGCTGAGAGAAAGCCTGGGTAGTACGAATACCCGCCGGCCCTGCACGGAACATTTTTTTAACCGCTTCATCTTTGGTCAGCATTACATCGTACTGCTCCAGCGTTTGCGGCAACGTCAGGCCCAACACGTTTTTCACATCACGGTTCAACAGCCCGGCGCGATCCAGTTCGCCAAGAATGCCCAGTACGCCACCGGCGCGATGCACATCTTCCATGTGATATTTCTGCGTACTCGGGGCGACCTTACACAGTTGTGGCACTTTGCGGGAGAGCTTATCGATATCGCTCATAGTGAAGTCAATTTCCGCTTCCTGCGCGGCGGCCAGCAGATGCAGGACGGTATTGGTTGAGCCGCCCATCGCAATATCCAGCGTCATGGCATTTTCAAAGGCTGCTTTGTTGGCAATAGCGCGGGGCAGCGCGCTGATATCGTCCTGCTCATAGTAGCGTTTGGTCAGCTCAACGATGCGTTTGCCTGCGTTGATAAATAAAGTTTTACGGTCGGCATGCGTTGCCAGCAGCGAGCCATTGCCGGGCTGCGAAAGCCCCAGCGCTTCGGTCAGGCAGTTCATTGAGTTAGCGGTAAACATGCCGGAACAGGAGCCGCACGTCGGACACGCGGAGCGCTCTACTTGCTCGCTCTGGTCGTCAGAGACTTTAGGGTCTGCCCCCTGAATCATGGCATCGACCAGATCGAGCTTAATAATCTGGTCAGAAAGTTTCGTTTTCCCGGCTTCCATCGGGCCGCCGGAGACAAAAATCACCGGAATATTCAGGCGCAGGGAGGCCATTAGCATCCCTGGGGTGATCTTGTCGCAGTTAGAGATACAGACCATCGCATCAGCGCAGTGGGCATTAATCATGTACTCCACCGAGTCGGCAATTAGCTCACGCGATGGCAGAGAATAAAGCATGCCGCCATGGCCCATAGCGATACCGTCATCCACAGCGATGGTATTGAACTCTTTCGCTACACCGCCAGCGGCTTCGATTTGCTCCGCGACCAGTTTGCCCAGATCGCGCAGATGGACATGACCCGGCACAAATTGGGTAAACGAGTTCACGACGGCGATGATCGGTTTGCCGAAATCGGCATCAGTCATTCCGGTTGCGCGCCACAGCGCGCGGGCTCCCGCCATATTGCGCCCGTGGGTAGTGGTGGCTGAACGGTACTTTGGCATGCTTTGTTACTCCCAGTGTCAATGTTACGGGGCGGTACATGCCACCCCGCTTTTAATTAAGGGTTTACCTGATCCAACCAGCCCCATTTATCTTCGGTTTCACCGGTGAACAGGCCAAAGAATGCTTGCTGAATACGTTTGGTGAGCGGGCCGCAACGACCTTCGCCAACCTGAATACCATCAACACTACGTACCGGGGTGATTTCCGCCGCAGTGCCAGACATAAAGACTTCATCTGCCAGATAAAGTGATTCGCGCGACAGGACCTGTTCACGAACTTCAATACCCAGCTCTTTTGCCAGTTTGATAATGGCATCGCGAGTGATCCCTGGCAGCGCAGAAGAGGTGAACGGCGGAGTGAACAGCACACCATCTTTGACTTCAAACAGGTTTTCACCCGCACCTTCAGAGATATAACCATTTACATCCAGCGCGATACCTTCCTGATAGCCATGGCGACGAGCTTCACTACCCACCAGCAGCGAAGAGAGGTAGTTGCCACCTGCTTTCGCTGCGGTCGGAATAGTGTTCGGTGCCACACGATTCCAGGACGAAACCATAGCGTCGATGCCTTGATCCAACGCTTCAGCCCCCAGGTATGCTCCCCATGGGAAGGCAGCAATAATAACGTCAGTGTTATAATCCGCAGGCGGATTCACCCCCATACCTACATCACCAACAAAAACCAACGGACGAATATAAGCGCTGGTTAGTTTGTTCTCACGGATCACCGCACGGCAAGCTTCCATCAGCTCATCCACGCTCAGGGAAACCGGGAAGCGATAAATTTTGGCAGAGTCGCGCAGGCGCTGCATATGTTCACGATGGCGGAAGACTACGGGTCCTTTATGGGAGTCATAGCAACGGATACCTTCAAACACAGAAGTACCGTAGTGCAGTGCGTGGGACATAACGTGAACTTTTGCTTCTTCCCAACGAACCATCTCGCCATTAAACCAAATGTAGTCTGCTTTTTTCGTCGTCATTCTTAATTCCTATTGCGCTTATGCGCTGATTTGTTGTGATTGTGATGATGTGTCGCGCTGCTGAATATCAACCCTGGCAACGTCGACCAGTTTGCTCAACTGGCTAAACAGTAATTCGACAGGCCGCAGGCTGGCAACGGTCAATTGGATATTTATATGCTGCGCATCGCTGGTGGTCTCCATATTCATGGAGCAGACCTGAAAACCTCGATGGCGTACCACGCGCAATACGCGCTCTAATGTTTCCGGGTTGAAACGAGCCTCAATGGCAACCTGATATTGCATCATGGTAATTCCTCCAGCATTTGTGCATTGCTGGCACCAGGCGGGACCAGCGGCCAGACATTCTCAAGTTCGTCAATTGAGACATGAAGCAGATAAGGCCCTGTGCTCGAAAGCAGAGTGTCGAGTGCTGCTTCAACCTGGTCTTTACGGGTAATGTGCTGGCCGGGGATGCCGAAGGCGCTGGCCAGAGTGAGAAAATCGGGGTTATCAGTCAGGGTGGTTTCGCTATAACGCTCGTTGAAGAATAATTGCTGCCACTGGCGAACCATTCCTAATCGCTGGTTATCCAGCAAAACAATCTTCAGGGGTAACTGTTTTCGTTTAACGGTGCCCAACTCCTGAACATTCATCATGAAGGAGCCGTCACCGGAGATACAGATAACGGTATCGTTGGGTCTGGCAATTTGCGCTCCAACGGCGGCGGGCAGACCAAAACCCATCGTACCCAGACCGCTGGAGGTGATGAAATTTTCCGGGTGAGTGAAACTAAGATGTTGGGCGGACCACATCTGATGCTGCCCGACATCAGTAGTTACGACGCTATTGGCAGGTTTGCGTTCAGAGAGCTGTTTTAATAACAATGGCGCAAAAATCGCCTCACCAGGGTGGTCATAACGCCAGGCATATTCTCGGCATAAATCGGCGCTGTGTTGACACCACTTTTCAATGTTCAATGTTTGCTGTAAAGCTGGCAATAACGCGTTTAAATCACCCTGCAGAGCGACATGCGCCTGGCGCAGTTTGCTCATCTCTGCCGGATCGATATCCATATGAATGACTTTCGCATGGGGGGGCAAAGGTATTCAACTTACCGGTAACTCGATCATCAAAGCGTGCGCCGACAGCAATCAGCAAGTCACACTCCTGTACCGCAAGGTTTGCCGCCTTGGTGCCATGCATGCCCAGCATACCGAGATAGTAAGGATAGTCAGGCTCAACCGCACCCAGCCCTTTCAGCGTGCAGGTTACCGGCATTTGTGTAATAGCTAAAAATTGGCGCAGTGTGGGTACAGCCTGCGCGATCCCGACACCACCACCCACGTAAAGCATCGGTTTTTCAGCGTCTGCAATCATTTGGCGCGCCAGATCGATCTGCTTCTGCGGTAAAGAAGGTTCATCTTCCACGGTAGAAAAGTGCGGTTCCAGCGTTCCGCGGGCTAACTGGATGTCTTTAGGGATATCGACCAGAACAGGACCAGGGCGACCAGAACTCGCGATATGAAAAGCCTCGGCCATTACGCGGGGCAGCTCTTCCAGTGACTCAACGAGAAAGCTGTGTTTCGTACAGGCCAGCGATAAACCCAGCACATCGACCTCCTGAAACGCATCGGTGCCGATAAACGGAGCCGCAACCTGGCCTGTGATAGCAACGATGGGAACAGAATCTAACAGCGCATCTGCCAGGCCGGTGATTAGATTGGTCGCGCCGGGACCGGATGTGGCAATACAAACGCCCGTTTTACCGGTAGAGCGAGCGTAGCCGATGGCTGCCATTACCGCGCCTTGTTCATGACGACACAATAGGTGTTCAACGCCGCCGTCATACAATGCATCGTAAACCGGCATAATCGCGCCACCTGGATAGCCGAATACGGTATCGACTTTCTGTGCTCGCAACGCATGTACTACCCATTGTGCTCCATTCATAGTTAGTTCCCCGTATGATATCCGGATAAACAGAATTTTATGCTACAAGTCATATTCTGATCCTCATTGATGTTTTTAGCTCATAAAAAAACCCCCGGACCTTTCGGTGCGGGGGTCTTAGTTCGTTAAGGCTTGTTTTTTAAGCTCTTACTCGTCCAAGTGCAGCCCCGCACGGTGGGATAATAATCACCACCACACTAATCACAACAAGGCTAATCACTCGTAGAAGGGCTGTCATTTTTGTTCGTTCTGGCTTCATGTTCGAAGGAATAACTAAAGAGTTATCACAGTTTCGCGTTAAGACACAAGAAATATTTATGGTAAATTTTATGATGCAGTTAACAAATTCAAATCAGGTAATTGATTTATTAGATAAAATAAACAAATGAAAAAAATTCACTATTCCGGACGCTTATCCCCACAAATCCAGTTTTAAGATGGCAATGCGATCACCTTTCCGATGACATGCAAAAAATATCGCCGTGCAGAGATATGATGGAAACTTCAGCGCAATAACCTTATCTGAGCGAAGAAACATCGCGCAAAAAAAGAATAATGCTCCCAAAGGGGGGTGTTATGGCATTGTCAGTGACTTATACGCGCGCGGCTCTGGGGGTAACAGCTCCGCTGGTGACGGTTGAAGTTCATATCAGCAGTGGGCTACCTGGGTTAACAATCGTTGGCCTACCTGAAACGACCGTTAAAGAAGCGCGTGACCGTGTACGCAGCGCAATCCTCAACAGCGGTTACGAATTTCCGGCTAAACGGGTCACCATCAATCTCGCCCCTGCAGATTTACCAAAAGAGGGGGGACGCTACGATCTGCCTATTGCTATTGCGCTCCTGGCCGCCTCTGAACAGCTAACGACGCAGGGGCTGAGTGAATATGAGTTTGTTGGCGAACTCGCCCTTACAGGTGGCTTACGCGGCGTTCCTGGTGCGATTTCTTGCGTAATGGAAGCGGTAAAAGCCAAAAGGAAGATCATCATCTCTCAGCAAAATGAAGCGGAAGCCAGCCTGGTGGAGACGCAACATTGTCTGGTTGCTGACCATTTACAGGAGGTTTGTGCCTTTCTGGAGGGTAAACATACCTTGCTGGCCCCCGTCTATTCTGGAGGTTACGAAGCGGAGAATAGCGAGGATCTCAGTGATGTTATCGGTCAGGAACAAGGGAAGCGAGCGCTGGAGATCACCGCAGCAGGTGGCCATAATCTGCTGTTGATTGGGCCTCCGGGTACAGGGAAAACCATGCTCGCCACCCGTCTGGCTGGACTCCTACCGCCATTAACGAACCAACAAGCGCTGGAAACGGCAGCAGTGATAAGCGTAGTGAACACCGAAGCCATTACGCGCCAGTGGAAGAGACGCCCCTTCAGATCGCCGCATCATAGCGCATCCCTGAGTGCATTAGTGGGTGGTGGTTCACTACCCCAACCCGGAGAAATATCGCTGGCTCATAACGGCATATTGTTTCTCGATGAGTTACCAGAATTCGAACGCCGGGTGCTGGATGCTTTGCGAGAGCCAATAGAGTCCGGGCAAATCCATATTTCAAGAACACGCGCAAAGGTTACCTACCCAGCACGCTTTCAGCTTATCGCGGCAATGAATCCCAGCCCAAGTGGACATTACCAGGGGAATCATAATCGCTGCACACCAGAACAAACGCTGCGTTATCTGGGAAAATTATCCGGGCCATTTCTCGACCGTTTTGATCTGTCATTAGAGGTCCCGTTGCCAGTTGCGGGCTTGATGAGTCAGGCACAACGCAAAGGCGAATGCAGTGAAGCGGTGCGTGAACGTGTTATCCGGGCACATATGCATCAGTATCGGCGACAGAAAAAACTAAATGCCCATCTGGAAAGTAGTGAAACGAAGGAATTTTGTAGGTTGTCGAAGGAAGACGGATGCTGGCTGGAAGAGACACTAATTCATCTGGGGCTCTCTGTGCGTGCCTGGCAGCGGCTCTTAAAAGTCGCAAGGACTATTGCAGATCTGGAGCATGAAGAGGTCATTCAGCGTGTACATTTGCAAGAGGCGCTGAGTTATCGCGCTATTGACCGTTTATTTATACACTTACAAAAGATGCTGATATAAAAAAGGGGCAAGCCCCTTTTTTATTTTGCCGGTAAGGGAGATTAGTCGTCGGAATCAGTGAAATCTTCCGCGCCTTCCATCTGCGGTTTCCCACCGGACAGCGTGTGAAAGCGCTTCGGGCGTTTGATACGTGACATGTACTTGATCCATACACGTTCTGCTTCGGTATGCGGTTCACGCTCTCCACGGCAGACGGCAACAAATTGCTTCTCTTCGTCAGTCTGCGGTTCACGCTTACCAAGCTCCAGCTCATTAAACGCAGAACCGTGACGCTCAAGCAGTTGAGCCTCTTTGATAGTGAAATCACCGTGGCGAGAAAACCCGCGTGGATAGTTTTTATTATCGAAAAAACGATTTGTCGTCGTAAAGCTTTCCGCCATCCTGCACGCTCCTAATTCTTTGGCCGAGCTATTTATGGCGCGGAGTATTAGTTACGCTTGACAGAGTGTAAAACAAAACATTTAAATCATTACGACAAATAATTTTGCGGAGAAAAGTGTGGATACGGAATTATTGAAAACATTTCTTGAAGTGAGCAGGACTCGCCATTTTGGTCGGGCTGCCGAAGCTCTTTATCTGACTCAGTCCGCAGTGAGTTTTCGTATTCGCCAACTAGAGAACCAACTTGGGGTTAATCTCTTTACTCGTCATCGCAACAATATCCGTCTGACCCCTGCTGGCGAGAAGCTTCTGCCATACGCAGAAACATTAATGAGCACCTGGCAAGCGGCAAGAAAGGAGGTGGCACACACCTCGCGTCACCATCAGTTTTCTATTGGCGCCAGTGCCTCATTATGGGAGTGCATGTTGAGCAACTGGCTGTCCCGGCTTTATGATCTGGAAGGAAACTGGCAATTCGAAGCTCGTATAGCTCAACGGCAATCACTGGTTAAACAGCTACACGAAAGGCAACTGGATCTTTTGATCACGACTGAAACGCCGAAAATGGATGAATTTAGCAGCCAGCTCCTCGGGTATTTCACCCTTGCGCTGTACTGTGCAATACCAGAAAAGACAAAATCTGAGCTTAATTATTTGCGCCTGGAGTGGGGGCCGGACTTCCAGCAACATGAGTCTGGGCTGATTGCCAGCGATGATGTGCCAACGTTAACAACCAGTTCAGCAGAAGTCGCACACCAACAGTTGCTACTGCTCAATGGCTGTACGTGGTTGCCTGTTGCATGGGCTAATCAAAAAGAGGGACTCTATCCTGTAGCCGATACAGCCACGCTTTCCCGCCCTCTTTACGCCATTTGGCTGCAAAATAGCGATAAGCAAAATCAGATTAAAGAACTTTTACAGATCAAAGTATTGTAATGCTCGTAAGGCAGGGAAGCCGAAGAGAAAACTATTCAGGAGAGAGTGGCGGAAAAAAAACAAAAAAAAAATCCTTAGCAGACGCTAAGGATTGTTTCTGGCAGGGGCGGAGGGACTCGAACCCCCAACACCCGGTTTTGGAGACCGGTGCTCTACCAATTGAACTACGCCCCTAAATAAGGGTGGCGGAACGGACGGGACTCGAACCCGCGACCCCCTGCGTGACAGGCAGGTATTCTAACCGACTGAACTACCGCTCCACCGAATTTTTCTACAACTACCGGTTTGTTGCCCCGGTTCACTGCTTAATTTGATGCCTGGCAGTTCCCTACTCTCGCATGGGGAGACCCCACACTACCATCGGCGCTACGGCGTTTCACTTCTGAGTTCGGCATGGGGTCAGGTGGGACCACCGCGCTAGTGCCGCCAGGCAAATTCTTTGTGCCCTGTACAGAACCACGGTTCTGTACTTACATATCCGGTAACCAAGCTGAAAATCATCTCTCAATCCGCCAAAACATCTTCGGCGTTGTAAGGTTAAGCCTCACGGTTCATTAGTACCGGTTAGCTCAACGCATCGCTGCGCTTACACACCCGGCCTATCAACGTCGTCGTCTTCAACGTTCCTTCAGGAGACTTAAAGTCTCAGGGAGAACTCATCTCGGGGCAAGTTTCGTGCTTAGATGCTTTCAGCACTTATCTCTTCCGCATTTAGCTACCGGGCAGTGCCATTGGCATGACAACCCGAACACCAGTGATGCGTCCACTCCGGTCCTCTCGTACTAGGAGCAGCCCCCCTCAGTTCTCCAGCGCCCACGGCAGATAGGGACCGAACTGTCTCACGACGTTCTAAACCCAGCTCGCGTACCACTTTAAATGGCGAACAGCCATACCCTTGGGACCTACTTCAGCCCCAGGATGTGATGAGCCGACATCGAGGTGCCAAACACCGCCGTCGATATGAACTCTTGGGCGGTATCAGCCTGTTATCCCCGGAGTACCTTTTATCCGTTGAGCGATGGCCCTTCCATTCAGAACCACCGGATCACTATGACCTGCTTTCGCACCTGCTCGCGCCGTCACGCTCGCAGTCAAGCCAGCTTATGCCATTGCACTAACCTCCTGATGTCCGACCAGGATTAGCTGACCTTCGTGCTCCTCCGTTACGCTTTAGGAGGAGACCGCCCCAGTCAAACTACCCACCAGACACTGTCCGCAACCCGGTTCACGGGTCCACGTTAGAACACCAGCCATTAAAGGGTGGTATTTCAAGGATGGCTCCACGCAGACTGGCGTCCACGCTTCAAAGCCTCCCACCTATCCTGCACATCAAGGACCAGTGTTCAGTGTCAAGCTATAGTAAAGGTTCACGGGGTCTTTCCGTCTTGCCGCGGGTACACTGCATCTTCACAGCGAGTTCAATTTCACTGAGTCCCGGGTGGAGACAGCCTGGCCATCATTACGCCATTCGTGCAGGTCGGAACTTACCCGACAAGGAATTTCGCTACCTTAGGACCGTTATAGTTACGGCCGCCGTTTACCGGGGCTTCGATCAGGAGCTTCGCTTGCGCTGACCCCATCAATTAACCTTCCGGCACCGGGCAGGCGTCACACCGTATACGTCCACTTTCGTGTTTGCACAGTGCTGTGTTTTTAATAAACAGTTGCAGCCAGCTGGTATCTTCGACTGGTTTCAGCTCCGTGAGCAAGTCACTTCACCTACGCACCAGCGTGCCTTCTCCCGAAGTTACGGCACCATTTTGCCTAGTTCCTTCACCCGGGTTCTCTCAAGCGCCTTGGTATTCTCTACCTGACCACCTGTGTCGGTTTGGGGTACGATTTCGTGTTACCTGATGCTTAGAGGCTTTTCCTGGAAGCAGGGCATTTGTTGCTTCAGCACCGTAGTGCCTCGTCGTCACGCCTCAGTGTTAGAGCGCTCCGGATTTGCCTGGAGCACACACCTACACGCTTAAACCGGGACAACCGTCGCCCGGCCAACATAGCCTTCTCCGTCCCCCCTTCGCAGTAACACCAAGTACAGGAATATTAACCTGTTTCCCATCGACTACGCCTTTCGGCCTCGCCTTAGGGGTCGACTCACCCTGCCCCGATTAACGTTGGACAGGAACCCTTGGTCTTCCGGCGAGCGGGCTTTTCACCCGCTTTATCGTTACTTATGTCAGCATTCGCACTTCTGATACCTCCAGCATGCCTCACGACACACCTTCAACGGCTTACAGAACGCTCCCCTACCCAACAACGCATAAGCGTCGCTGCCGCAGCTTCGGTGCATGGTTTAGCCCCGTTACATCTTCCGCGCAGGCCGACTCGACCAGTGAGCTATTACGCTTTCTTTAAATGATGGCTGCTTCTAAGCCAACATCCTGGCTGTCTGGGCCTTCCCACATCGTTTCCCACTTAACCATGACTTTGGGACCTTAGCTGGCGGTCTGGGTTGTTTCCCTCTTCACGACGGACGTTAGCACCCGCCGTGTGTCTCCCGTGATAACATTCTGTGGTATTCGTAGTTTGCATCGGATCGGTAAGCCGGGATGGCCCCCTGGCCGAAACAGTGCTCTACCCCCACAGATGAATTCACGAGGCGCTACCTAAATAGCTTTCGGGAGAACCAGCTATCTCCCGGTTTGATTGGCCTTTCACCCCCAGCCACAGGTCATCCGCTAATTTTTCAACATTAGTCGGTTCGGTCCTCCAGTTAGTGTTACCCAACCTTCAACCTGCCCATGGCTAGATCACCGGGTTTCGGGTCTATACCCTGCAACTTAACGCCCGGTTAAGACTCGGTTTCCCTTCGGCTCCCCTATACGGTTAACCTTGCTACAGAATATAAGTCGCTGACCCATTATACAAAAGGTACGCAGTCACCCCATTAAAGAGGCTCCCACTGCTTGTACGTACACGGTTTCAGGTTCTGTTTCACTCCCCTCGCCGGGGTTCTTTTCGCCTTTCCCTCACGGTACTGGTTCACTATCGGTCAGTCAGGAGTATTTAGCCTTGGAGGATGGTCCCCCCATATTCAGACAGGATACCACGTGTCCCGCCCTACTCATCGAGCTCACAGCCTGTGCGTTTTTGTGTACGGGGCTGTCACCCTGTATCGCGCGACTTTCCAGACGCTTCCACTAACACACAAACTGATTCAGACTCTGGGCTCCTCCCCGTTCGCTCGCCGCTACTGGGGGAATCTCGGTTGATTTCTTTTCCTCGGGTACTTAGATGTTTCAGTTCCCCCGGTTCGCCTCATTAACCTATGAATTCAGTTAATGATGATGCACTGAGTGCACCGGGTTTCCCCATTCGGACATCGCCGGCTATAACGGTTCATATCACCTTACCGGCGCTTTTCGCAGATTAGCACGTCCTTCATCGCCTCTGACTGCCAGGGCATCCACCGTGTACGCTTGGTCGCTTAACCTCACAACCCGAAGATGTCTTTTCCTTCCGGCTCGTTGTGCTGCGTGAATACGGCGTTGTTCCGTGCGCGCGATGCTCATGGACACACAGTCCACTGCGCTCGCTGTGCGCGGTACGCCTTGTCTTCATGCTGCTCACGTCGCCTGAGGTGTCACCTTCAGTGTTGCGATAATTTTGAGAGACCCACGAATAACTTTGCAGTTATTCAGTGTTTCAATTTTCAGCTTGTTCCGGATTTTTAAAGAGCAAATATCTTAAACATGACTCGTAAGTCATCTTTAATGATATGTTGGGCGCAACTTTCACTTACGTTACCAGCAAGTGGCGTCCCCTAGGGGATTCGAACCCCTGTTACCGCCGTGAAAGGGCGGTGTCCTGGGCCTCTAGACGAAGGGGACACTGAGTCTGCTTCGCAAGACGCCTTGCTATTCACTTTTCATCAGACAATCTGTGTGGACACTACAAAGGCAGGTTCTTCAGGTAAGGAGGTGATCCAACCGCAGGTTCCCCTACGGTTACCTTGTTACGACTTCACCCCAGTCATGAATCACAAAGTGGTAAGCGCCCTCCCGAAGGTTAAGCTACCTACTTCTTTTGCAACCCACTCCCATGGTGTGACGGGCGGTGTGTACAAGGCCCGGGAACGTATTCACCGTGACATTCTGATTCACGATTACTAGCGATTCCGACTTCGTGGAGTCGAGTTGCAGACTCCAGTCCGGACTACGACGCACTTTATGAGGTCCGCTTGCTCTCGCGAGGTCGCTTCTCTTTGTATGCGCCATTGTAGCACGTGTGTAGCCCTGGTCGTAAAGGCCATGATGACTTGACGTCATCCCCACCTTCCTCCAGTTTATCACTGGCAGTCTCCTTTGAGTTCCCGGCCGGACCGCTGGCAACAAAGGATAAGGGTTGCGCTCGTTGCGGGACTTAACCCAACATTTCACAACACGAGCTGACGACAGCCATGCAGCACCTGTCTCACAGCTCCCGAAGGCACTCCCGCATCTCTGCAGGATTCTGTGGATGTCAAGACCAGGTAAGGTTCTTCGCGTTGCATCGAATTAAACCACATGCTCCACCGCTTGTGCGGGCCCCCGTCAATTCATTTGAGTTTTAACCTTGCGGCCGTACTCCCCAGGCGGTCGACTTAACGCGTTAGCTCCGGAAGCCACGCCTCAAGGGCACAACCTCCAAGTCGACATCGTTTACGGCGTGGACTACCAGGGTATCTAATCCTGTTTGCTCCCCACGCTTTCGCACCTGAGCGTCAGTCTTTGTCCAGGGGGCCGCCTTCGCCACCGGTATTCCTCCAGATCTCTACGCATTTCACCGCTACACCTGGAATTCTACCCCCCTCTACAAGACTCAAGCCTGCCAGTTTCGAATGCAGTTCCCAGGTTGAGCCCGGGGATTTCACATCCGACTTGACAGACCGCCTGCGTGCGCTTTACGCCCAGTAATTCCGATTAACGCTTGCACCCTCCGTATTACCGCGGCTGCTGGCACGGAGTTAGCCGGTGCTTCTTCTGCGGGTAACGTCAATGACGATGGTTATTAACCATCACCCCTTCCTCCCCGCTGAAAGTACTTTACAACCCGAAGGCCTTCTTCATACACGCGGCATGGCTGCATCAGGCTTGCGCCCATTGTGCAATATTCCCCACTGCTGCCTCCCGTAGGAGTCTGGACCGTGTCTCAGTTCCAGTGTGGCTGGTCATCCTCTCAGACCAGCTAGGGATCGTCGCCTTGGTGAGCCGTTACCCCACCAACCAGCTAATCCCATCTGGGCACATCTGATGGCAAGAGGCCCGAAAGTCCCCCTCTTTGGTCTTGCGACGTTATGCGGTATTAGCTACCGTTTCCAGTAGTTATCCCCCTCCATCAGGCAGTTTCCCAGACATTACTCACCCGTCCGCCACTCGTCAGCAAAGAAGCAAGCTTCTTCCTGTTACCGTTCGACTTGCATGTGTTAGGCCTGCCGCCAGCGTTCAATCTGAGCCATGATCAAACTCTTCAATTTAAAAGTCTGATGCTCGCTGAATTAAACTTCGTAATGAATTACGTGTTCACTCGTTGAGACTTGGTATTCATTTTTGCCTTTCGGCATTAAGAATCCATGTCCTCTGAGTGCCCACACAGATTGTCTGATAAATTGTTAAAGAGCAGTGCCGCTTCGCTTTTTCGTTGCGGCGCGGGGTGTGCATATTACGCTTTCCCGCTGTGAAGTCAACCGTTTATTTTCGTTTGCTTTCACCTGACAGGCCGGTGTGTATGCCGTTGTGCCGTGTCAGTGGAGGCGCATTATAGGGAGTTAATCCGCCCTGACAACCCCTAATTTAAAAAAAGTTTTCAACCGTCTCTTTTTTCAACAACACGCAGTAAAAAGCGTCATTAAACAATGGTTCTGCTGTTTTTAGCACCGCATCTTTAGAACGAATGGCATACTAACGAGTGATAAAGAAAAAAAGGAAGTGAGAAATGCCCTTAAACGCACAACAACTCGCTGCGCAGAAAAACATCTCCTGGGTGCTGGCAGAGAAGCTAGCGCAACAAATTCTAAGAGGTGAATATGCGCCGGGTACGATTCTGCCGGGAGAGATGGAACTGGGTGAGCAATTTGGCGTTAGCCGCACGGCAGTTAGGGAAGCAGTTAAGACATTAACAGCAAAGGGGATGGTTCTGCCCAGACCACGTATTGGCACGCGAGTTATGCCTCAGGGAAACTGGAATTTCCTTGATAAGGAGTTGTTGTCCTGGTGGATGAGCGAGGATAATTTTCAGCAAGTTATTCAACACTTCCTTGTTATGCGCAGCAGCCTTGAACCTCAGGCTTGTACGCTAGCCGCTCAGCTTGGCAGTGCGAAACAAAAAGCGCATCTTAATACCTTAATGGAAGAGATGGTCTACCTGAAAAAGCATTTTAACCGCGAACGCTGGATAGACGTCGATATGGCGTGGCATGAACACATTTATGCAATGAGCGGAAACCCCTTTCTCATCTCTTTCTCTTCATTATTTCATTCGATCTACCATACCTATTTCACCTCGATAACACAAAATGAGGTGGTAAAGCTCGACCTTCACCAGGCGATTGTCGATGCTATTCAGGAAAGTGATGGGGAAAGCGCATTGCAGGCTTGCCAGTTATTGCTGATGACGCCTAATGCCCCGGCGGTAAAATAACAGGAAATTGCATGACAAAGAAAAAAGCACGGAGTATGGCGGGCCTGCCGTGGATTGCGGCAATGGCATTTTTTATGCAGGCGCTGGATGCCACTATCCTTAACACCGCCTTACCCGCGATTGCACAGAGCCTTAATCGATCTCCATTGGCCATGCAATCCGCCATCATCAGTTATACCCTCACAGTGGCGATGCTCATCCCGGTAAGCGGTTGGCTGGCCGATCGCTTCGGTACACGAAGAGTCTTTATGCTGGCGGTCAGTCTCTTTACACTCGGTTCGCTGGCTTGTGCTCTTTCTAATTCACTGTCCATGCTGGTTATCTTCCGTGTTGTCCAGGGTGTTGGCGGGGCAATGATGATGCCGGTAGCGCGGCTCGCGCTGTTGCGTGCTTATCCACGTAGTGAGTTATTGCCGGTGCTGAATTTTGTTACCATGCCAGGCCTGGTCGGCCCCATTCTGGGCCCGGTAATGGGCGGTGTGCTGGTCACCTGGGCAAGCTGGCACTGGATCTTCCTGATAAATATCCCTATTGGCCTCGCCGGCTTGTTTTACGCTCGCAAATATATGCCGAACTTTACGACCCCGCGCCGCAGTTTCGATATGGGCGGGTTCTTTTTGTTCGGCCTAAGCCTGGTTCTCTTTTCCAGCGGCATGGAATTGTTTGGTGAAAAGCTGGTAGCCAGCTGGATAGCCTTCATGATTATCGGCAGTGGTATTGCATTATTGCTGGCGTATATCCTCCATGCGCGTCGCCACCCAACACCGCTAATTCCACTTAATATCTTTAAGACGCGCACCTTTTCAGTAGGTGTTGTGGGTAACATTGCCTCAAGGCTGGGAACTGGCTGTGTGCCCTTTTTGATGCCTTTAATGTTGCAGGTAGGCTTTGGCTACCCGGCATTGATTGCCGGGTGCATGATGGCACCTACCGCACTGGGATCAATTTTGGCGAAATCCACCGTAACGCAGGTGTTACGGTGGTTCGGTTATCGCAAAACACTGGTCGGTATCACCCTGTTTATTGGTTTGATGATCGCTCAGTTCTCACTGCAATCATCGTCAATGGCGGTATGGATGTTGGTGCTGCCGCTATTTGTATTAGGTATGGCAATGTCTACCCAGTTTACTGCGATGAATACCATCACGTTGGCTGACTTGACCGATGAAAATGCCAGTAGTGGCAACAGCGTATTGGCGGTCACGCAACAGTTGTCAATCAGCCTGGGGGTGGCTGTCAGCGCCGCGGTTCTGCGTTTTTATGAAGGCATTGATAGCGCTAATACCGTCGAGCAGTTCCACTACACCTTTATAACGATGGGAGTCATTACTCTCTTCTCTGCACTGGTTTTTATGCTGCTCAAAGCAAAAGATGGGCGCAATCTCATCAAAGAGCGGCATAAAAAATCAGACTGAACCCCGCTCAATTAATATCGGCGTGAGCTGTAAGCGCTGCTGCTGCAAGCCAGGCTCCGCCATTCGGTGGATCAGCACATCAATAGCCAGCTCACCCAGTTCATCTTTAGGTTGATGAATAGTGGTGAGCGGCGGCGTCATATAGCGCGCCAGTTCAATATCGTCGTAACCAACAATGGCCATATCCTGCGGGACCTTTAGTCCTGCCTGATACAGCGCCTGGTAAGCGCCAAACGCCATCGCGTCGTTGCCTATAAATACGGCCTGCGGCCGATCGCGCATTGCCAGCAATTTCCGCATGGCATTAAAACCACCGCCAAACTCAAAGTCACTCTCGATTTCATCACCCTCGCGAATAACCAGCCCGGCTCGGGCCATCGCTGCACGATAGCCTTGTAACCGCAACCGTGCGGGAGTCTTATCCAGCGGCCCGGTAATGCAGGCAATACATTTATGGCCTTTATCAATCAAATATTGTGTAGCCAGGTCGCCGCCAAGTAGCGAATTATCCTGAATCAAATCGCTGTCGCCATCGAACGGGGCCCAATCCATCATCACGGTCGGAGTGGAAGGGTAGCGCTGCATAATTTCTTGCGAAGGCTGGTGCGTCTCGGTACACAGGAGTAATAACCCATCAACGCGTTTTTGCATCAGCGTTTCCAGGTTGCTATTCATCCGCTGCTCATCCCCTTCGGTATTACAGAGCACAAGGCTGTATCCACGCTCAAAACAGCTACGTTCAACACCGCGTACCAGCTCTGAGTAAAAAGGGTTAGTACTGGCGGTGATCAGCATACCAATAGTGCGGGTTTGATTGATCTTCAGGCTGCGCGCCAGCGCGGAAGGGGCATAGTTGAGGGTTTTTATCGCTGATTCAACTTTTTCACGGATAGTCTCACTAACAAAGCGATCTTTGTTAATAACATGAGAAACCGTCGACGTTGAAACACCCGCCAGGCGGGCGACATCCTTCATGGTGGCCAAGGGTCACCTCTGCTGGCTCAGAAAATCATCTATCTCTTTGCGCCACGGGACCGAAGGTTGCGCACCTTTACGCGTAACGGCAATCGCCGCTGCCGCATGAGCAAAGCAGATCGCTTCATCCAGCACTTTTCCTTCCAGTAACGCCGTCATCAGCGCACCGTTAAAAGTATCACCTGCCGCGATGGTATCGATGGCTTTGACTTTAAAACCTGCAATACGCTTTCCTTTGCCGTTAACGCTAGCCCATACGCCGCGGCTACCCAGAGTAATGATGACTGTGTTAATGCCTTTTTGATGGAGCGCCTGCGCAGCCTGAGCGGCATCATCATCGCTGGCGACTTTTATCCCGGTAAGCTTTTCCGCCTCGGTTTCATTCGGCGTGATGATGTCCACCAGCGACAACAGCTCATCAGAAAGTGCGCGTGCCGGTGCAGGATTCAGAGCCACAGTTGTCTGGTTTTGCTGCGCAATACGTGCCGCTGCCAACACGCTCTCAACAGGGGATTCAAGCTGCATCAGTAGCGCCGAGGCTCCAGCAATCAGCTCGCGCTGCGCTTGCACGCGATCGACAGAGAGCGCCGCATTCGCTCCCGCATTAATACCGATGACATTCTCACCTTCGCCGTTTACAAAAATCAGCGCCACACCGGTCGACTCCCCCGCCACCACGCTGACTGGCGCAACATCTATATTGTCGCTTGCTAACTGTTTGCGAATTCGCGCCCCAATATCGTCTTCACCGGTACAGGCAATAAAAGCAATATCAGCGCCGCTACGCCCGGCTGCCACCGCCTGGTTAGCGCCTTTGCCACCAAATGCAACCTGATAATGGGTGCCAGTTACCGTTTCACCGGGTGCAGGAAAGGTATCAAGATTAAGAATGTGATCGGCATTAATACTTCCCAGGACTACGAGTCTGCCTGCGGTTTTCATGTGAGCTTGTCCGTAAAGTGCGCCACCGGAACCGGTGGCGCGTGCCATGTTTTTCTTTTTACGTTGTCCCTCAGGTCAAGGTAATGACCTGAACACTTGCTTATTGCTTGATGACCAGTTTCAGGTCAACCGGCAGTTTCGGATGAACTTTTTCGCCTTTTAACACTTTATCAGCCGTATCAACGCCTTTCGCGCCAATCAGCTCCGGTAACTGAGCAACTGTCGCAGCCAGTTTACCGTCATTAACAGCTTTCTCACCGTCTGGCGTACCATCGAAACCCACCACCATCACATCGGTTTTACCGGCGGTTTGTAACGCACGCAGGGCACCCAGCGCCATTTCATCGTTCTGAGCAAACACGGCCTGAACGTCCGGATGCGCAGTTAACAAGTTCTGCATAACATTCAGACCCTTAGTGCGGTCGAAGTCTGCCGGCTGACTGGCGAGAACATTAAATTTGTGTGCGGCAACAGCCTGCTGGAAACCTTCACCACGCTCGCGCGCTGCGGAAGTTCCGGCGATACCCTGCAATTCGATAACTTTTGCCCCTTCCCCTGCTTTCTTCGCAATATAGTCACCGGCAATTTTTCCACCGAGAACGTTATCAGAAGCGATATGGCTTACAACTTCACCACTGGAAGCGATACGGTCAAGGGTGATTACCGGGATTTTTGCCTGGTTAGCCATTTTTACAGCGTTACCGACAGCATCAGAATCAGTCGGGTTGATCAATAGCAATTTGGTACCGCGTACCGTCAAATCCTGTACGTTAGCCAGCTCTTTCGCCGGGTTGTTTTGTGAATCCAGAACCACCAGCTCATAACCCAGCTTGTCCGCTTCTTTTTGCGCGCCATCTTTCAGCGAAACGAAGAACGGATTATTCAGCGTGGAAATCACCAGGGCAATTGAGTCCTTTGCCATCGCATTAGCACTAACGGTGGCACTCAGTGCAACAGCAGAAATCAGAGTGGCCAATTTTTTCATGTTCATATTCATGATGTCCTGTTGTGTAGGTAATTACTGCTTTTTGTTGTCTACCAGCACCGCAAGCAGAATCACCACTGCTTTAACGATCATCTGGTAATAGGATGAAACACTCAACAAATTCAATCCATTATTGAGGAAGCCAAGAATTAATGCGCCGATCAATGTCCCGATAATGCGACCTTTACCGCCCGCAAGGCTGGTTCCCCCTAATACAACCGCAGCGATAGCATCCAGCTCATAGCCTGTTCCCGCATTAGGTTGTGCAGAAGAAAGACGCGCCACTTCAATGATGCCCGCCAGTGAAGCCAGCAAGCCGCACAGTGAGTAAACGATAATTTTTACTTTATCTACGCTGATGCCCGATAAGCGCGTTGCCGCTTCGTTACCGCCCAGTGCATAGATATAGCGACCAAGACGGGTATGATGCAACAGATACCAGGCGGCAATAAACACAATCGCCATGATCCAAACCGGTGCCGGTACACCGAATGGACGACCAATGCCGAACCAGCCAAACACATCTGCGTTAGCGGTAAAGCCTGTATTAATGGGGCTACCATTGGTATAGACAAGCGTTACGCCACGCAGTAATAGCATCATTACCAGAGTAGCGATAAATGCCTGTACGCGGCCTTTTGCCACAATGGTTCCTGTTACCGCGCCTACGGCAGCGCCTAATGCCAGCGCACCGACAACTGCCACCAGCGCATTTACTTCCATACCCACTAAAGAGGCTGCCACTGCACCGGTTAGCGCCAACAGAGAACCGACCGAGAGATCAATACCCGATGTCAGGATCACCAGCGTCATGCCGACCGCCATAATGGCGTTCACCGAAGTTTGCTGGAGGATATTTAACAGGTTATTGACGGTAAAAAAGTTCGGGCTCATGGTCGAAACAATCGCTATCAGCACCAGCAGGGCAATTAACGATTTTTGTTCCATCAACCATGCTTTGGTGAAATAACGGCGACCAGAAACAGCCTGGGTAGTCATCTTTTTTACTCCTGATTCACACGATTAAGCTTGCCCACAGCGGCAGCCATCAATACTTCCTGAGTGGCCTGCTCGCGTGTGAATTCACCGCCGAGATGCCCTTCATGCATCACCATAATTCGATCGCTCATCCCCAGCACTTCCGGCATTTCGGACGAGACGAGAATGATGCTCAGACCATCGGCCTTAAAGCGATTGATTAACTGATAAATTTCTTTTTTCGCGCCGACATCAACGCCGCGAGTCGGCTCGTCGAGGATCAGGACTTTCGGGCGCGTCATCAACCCGCGGGCAATCGCGACTTTTTGCTGATTGCCACCAGAGAGCAAACCAATAGCCTGCTCCATAGACGGCGTTTTCACATTAAACAGACGAATAAAATCGCTCACCGCCTGCTGTTCATCTTTATGCTTCAGGTTGCCGCCACTACGGCTAAAGTAGCGTAGTGCAGTCAGCGACATGTTCTCTTTTACCGACATGCCAAGCACCAGGCCGTCACGCTTGCGATCTTCGGAGATATAAACAATGCCGTTGGCCAGGCCATCTTGCGGTGAGCGGGTTATCACTTCATGACCATCCAGGGTGACATAGCCACTGGTACGCGGCAACGCGCCATACAGAACTTTCATCAGTTCTGTCCGCCCTGCCCCCATCAGCCCGGCAACACCGAGGATTTCACCTTTACGCAGCGTGAAGCTGACGTTTTCTATGCCTGGACCACAGAGATTATCGACAGTCAGGCGGATCTCTCCAGGGGCTTTATCCAGACGAGGGTACTGTTCTTCCAGTTTGCGCCCGACCATCATCTCAATCAGCGAATCTTCCGTCAGCGTCGCCACTTCGCGCTCAGCAATAAACTGGCCGTCACGAAAAACAGTAACGTCATCGCAAATCTCGAAAATCTCTTTCATACGGTGAGAGATATAGACAATACCGCGCCCCTGCACTTTCAGTTCACGGATCACGCGAAATAGCGATTCTGTTTCGGTATCGGTAAGGGCGTCGGTCGGTTCATCCATAATGATGACCTGTGATTCGTAGCTCAGAACCTTGGCGATTTCTACCATCTGCTGATCGCCGATGGATAACTCACCGACCAGCCGTTCACTCTTAAAGCGCAAATTGAGTTTTGCCAGCAGCTTATCTGCCTCGGTATACATCTTTTTCCAGTCAATCTTGCCAAAGCGATTTACAAACTCGCGACCGAGGAAAATATTTTCGGCAATAGAGAGTTGGGGAATAAGGTTTAATTCCTGGTGAATTATACCGATACCCGCTTCCTGAGAAGATTTGGGTCCGCTGAACGTGGTCTCTTTACCCAACCAGAGTAAAGACCCGGCGTCACGGGTATAGATACCGGTCAGCACTTTCATCATTGTGGATTTGCCAGCGCCATTTTCGCCAACCAGCGCCATTACGCGCCCGGCATAGACATTCAGCGCCGCGCCAGAGAGAGCTTTTACGCCGGGGAAAGCTTTATCGATCCCCTTAAGTTGCAATAATGCGTCCATGGTGGCCTCAGGATCAGAAGTTGACGCCAGCACAGAGAATAATATTCGCAAACGGGGAACACTCCCCGCTGCGAATTACCGCATGACTGTCTGCAGTCAGTTGTTTAAATTGCTGGTGCGTAACATAGCGCACTTCTATTGTATTTCCCTGGTGCTGTTGCAGTTGCTCAATATGCTTGAGCAACGTTTCGTGGAGCTGCGGATTATGCTGTTTAATCTCCGTCGCTAAGATAGCTGCCTCAACCTGCATTTCTGTGGTCACTACTTCCAGCACCTGTATAAAGGTGGGAACGCCCTGAGTTAATGCCATATCAATACGCTGTGTATTTCGCGGAACCGGCAACCCGGCATCACAAACCACCAACGAATCTGTATGACCAAGACGAGAGATGACCGCTGAAATGTCAGCGTTCAGGACCATACCTTTTTTCATTTTTATGCTCCACTAGCGAAACGTTTCGCTGGTGATAATATAATATGACGGATGAGCAAAAAACCATCGCGTCATCGCATAAATGTGATCAACATCGAAACGTTTCGCTTATAGATATGACAAATAAAATGACGCTCTTTTTTGGCTCATATTTTTAGAAGTTAATACTAAAAACCCCTCTTAAAGAGGGGTTTGATAAATATTAAATCTCAACCTGTGTTCCCAGTTCAATCACCCGATTAGGCGGTATTTCAAACTGGTCAGGTGCACGCAGAGCATTGCGTTGTAATACGAGATAGAGTCTACCGCGCAAGCGCAAATACCACGGGCGTTTACCCAGAATTAGCGACTCATGCGACATAAAGAATGACGTTTCCATCATACGACAACTTAGCCCTTCCAGGCCGCAGCGATGGAAAACCTCTTCCACATTCGGCGTTTCGCGCCAGCCATAGCTGGCCACCACGCGCCAGAAGGTCGGTGAAAGCTGTTCAATCTGAACACGGCGTACATTATGCACATATGGCGCATCTTCTGTACGCAGCGTCAACAGAATCACTCTCTCATGTAATACCTTGTTATGTTTAAGGTTATGCATCATGGCGAAAGGGATAACGTTAAGCGCACGGGACATATAGACCGCAGTGCCCGGTACCCGCACCGGTGGCGATTTCTCCAGCGAAGCAATCATCGCCTCCAGAGAATTACCATGTTCGTGCATACGACGCAGCAGGCGAAAGCGTTCACTTTTCCAGGTTGTCATCACCAGGAACATCACCAGCCCAAGGCTCAACGGCAACCAACCGCCAGAAACGATCTTATCAAGGTTCGCTGAAAACAGCGGAACATCAATGCACAAGAAGAGAGTCACTACCAACCCCACCAGCAGCTTATTCCAGTGCCAGTTTTTCCGCGCCACTGTCATAGATAAAATGGAGGTCAAAACCATTGTTCCGGTAACGGCAATCCCATATGCCGCAGCCAGATTGCTGGAGTGCTCAAAGCTGACTATCACAAGCACCACGGCAAAATAGAGCAGCCAGTTAATAAAAGGGATATAGATCTGTCCGGACTCCATCTCCGAGGTGTGAATAATACGCATCGGCGCTAGATAACCCAGCCGCACCGCCTGGCGAGTCAGTGAAAAAACGCCAGAGATCACCGCCTGTGAAGCAATCACCGTTGCCAGCGTTGCGATAATCAACATCGGAATTAGCGCCCATTCTGGTGCCAACAAAAAGAAAGGGTTTTTAATCGCTTCCGGAGTTTTCAGCAACAGAGCGCCCTGGCCAAAATAGTTCAGTACCAGTGATGGCAGCACGACGATAAACCACGCAACGCGAATCGGTAGTTTGCCAAAATGCCCCATATCAGCATACAGCGCTTCAACGCCGGTAATTGCCAATACGACGGCACCAAGGGCGACAAAAGAGATAGTTTTGTATTCAAGGAAAAAGTGAACCGCCCAGCCAGGATTAAGCGCCTGGAGAACTTCCGGGTTTGCAATAATTCCACGCGCGCCAAGCACCGCCAGAATCAAAAACCACGCCAGCATAATGGGTGCAAACAGTTTCCCCACCAGCCCAGTACCGTGCTTCTGAATAGCAAACAGCAGGGTAAGCACCACGATAGAGAGCGGGACAATCCAGGTGTCCAGCGAAGGGGCGACAATTTCCAGCCCTTCGATAGCCGACATCACCGAGATAGCTGGCGTAATAACCACCTCGCCATAGAAAAAACTACCGCCAATCAGCCCCATAATCACCAACACAGAGGTCATTTTGGCAGAAGTGTTGCGCCCCGCGAGCGACATTAATGTCAAAATCCCGCCTTCACCGGCGTTGTCCGCACGCATGACGAAGGTCAGATACTTGATGGAAACAACAAAAACTAACAACCAGAAAATCAGTGACAAAAAGCCAAATACGGCATCACGCTCAACGCCAAAACCAAACTGACCGGATAAGCATTCACGAAGTGTATAAAGTGGACTGGTGCCAATATCACCGTAGACAACGCCAATAGCCGCAAGTGTGACAGCGGGTAACGATTGTTTATTATCAGTGCTCATAGACTAATCTTTTGTTTGAAGGACAAATGTGTGCTTAGTCCCTTGGCCCACAAAAAGCGCACAGTATGCACGATTATCGCCGAAATCGTACCCCTAAATGCAGCCGTATTAACCTGGCGCAAAGAAAACTCAGACGAACTTCAGTCTATTACATGCCCTCACTCTAACGGTTATACTCGTTTTTTCACGCCGGGTGAAACGGCGAAAGGATGCAGATTATTATGGCGCACTCACATTTATTAGCTGAAAGAATTTCCCGCTTAAGCAGCGCGCTGGAAAAAGGCCTTTTTGAGCGTAGTCATGCGATCCGCCTTTGTTTACTGGCTGCCCTGAGTGGAGAAAGTGTCTTTCTGTTAGGCCCACCAGGTATTGCAAAAAGCCTTATAGCTCGTCGCCTGAAGTATGCTTTCAAACATGCTCGCGCTTTTGAATACCTGATGACGCGCTTCTCGACACCAGAAGAGGTCTTTGGCCCCCTCTCCATCCAGGCATTGAAAGATGAAGGGCGCTATGAGCGTTTAACCAGTGGTTATTTACCAGAAGCGGAAATTGTCTTTCTTGATGAAATCTGGAAAGCAGGCCCGGCGATTCTCAATACGCTGCTCACCGCCATCAATGAACGGCGTTTTAGAAACGGCGCAAAGGAAGAGAAGATCCCTATGCGCCTGCTGGTGGCGGCATCGAATGAATTTCCTGAAGCAGATAGCAGCCTTGAAGCACTGTATGACCGCATGTTAATTCGCCTGTGGTTAGACAAAGTGCAAGAGAAAGGTAACTTCCGCTCCATGCTGGTTAGCCAGCAGGATGAGAATGAAAATCCGGTACCCGGCGAGCTACAAATTACGGATGAAGAGTATGCGCAATGGCAAGTAGAAATCAGCCAGGTGAAATTGCCGGATCATGTCTTTGAGCTGATCTACATACTCCGCCAGCAGCTAGAAGCCCTGCCAAATGCGCCTTATGTCTCTGACCGCCGCTGGAAAAAGTCCATTCATCTGTTACAGTCCTGTGCGTTTTTCAGTGGTCGCGACGCCGTTGCACCAATCGATTTGATTCTACTGAAAGATTGCCTGTGGCATGACGCCGAGAGCATGCGACTGTTGCAACAGCAGCTGGAAATATTGATGACCGGGCACGCCTGGCAGCAGCAATCAATGTTGACGCAACTGAGCACCATCACCCAACAACATATCCAGCTTCAGCAACAACAAAGCGATAAAACGGCATTGAAAGTCAGCCGCCAGGGCGGGATGTTTAGCCGTCGCCCACACTATGATTTACCAGAAGATCTGAACGAACCGGTATTAACGTTACTGCTGCAGCAGCCGCTGAAACTTCATGATATGCAAGTTATTCACGTCACGATTAAACGTAGCGCACTAGCGCAATGGCTGGCAAAAGGGGGAGAGATTCGCGGCAAGCTTAACGGTATTGGGTTTGCCCAGCCGCTGGATCTGGAAGTCGATGCCAGCCTGCATCTGCTTATCCGCGACGTGAGTTTACAAGCATCAAGGCTGGCGTTACCCGGCAGCGCCACACAGAGCGTTCCGGAAGAGATCAAACAACAGTTGGAAGCATTAGATAATAACTGGCACCAGCAGCACACCCGCTTTAGCGAACAGCAAAAATGTCTGTTTATTTCCAGCGACTGGTTAGGTCGTATTGAAGCCAGCCTGCAGGATGTTAGAACGCAGATTCAACAGGCGCGCCAATGCTAACGCTGGAAACAGTGAACATTATGCTCACGATCAGCGAAGAGGCGTTGATCGAAGAGTTGATCGTCGTTCTGCTGGCCTCCCCGCAACTGGCGATTTTTTTCGAGAAATTCCCGCGGCTTAAACAGGCGATCACCGATGATGTTCCTCGCTGGCGTGAAGCGCTCAGAAAACATCTAAAAGAAGCAGAAGTGCCGCCAGAACTGGCGGAAGAGGTATTGAGCTATCAGCAACAGCAACTGCTTTCAACGTCGCAATTTATTATTCAGTTGCCGCAGATTTTAAACCTGCTGGATAAAGTGCATTCCCCGTTTGCCGCACAAGCACGGCAAATGGTTGCCGATAACCCAGTATTCACTCCCGCATTGCATACCCTATTTTTACAACGCTGGCGGCTCAGTCTGGTGGTGCAAACCACCACCTTCAATCAGCAACTACTGGAAGCAGAGCGAGAGCAACTGCTAAGCGAAGTGCAGGAAAGAATGACGCTAAGCGGCCAGTTAGAGCCCGTTTTGATAGAAAATGAAAACGCGGCTGGCCGGCTTTGGGATATGAGCGCCGGAGAGCTTAAACGCGGCGATTATCAGTTAATTGTTCAATATGGCGCATTTCTCAGCGAACAACCGGAACTACGGCAACTGGCAGAGCAATTAGGTCGTTCGCGAGAAGCAAAATCAGTTCCCCGTAAGGATGCGCCAATGGAAACCTTTCGCACGCTGGTGCGCGAGCCATCCACCGTACCGGAACAGGTGGATGGACTGCATCAAAGTGATGATATTCTGCGGCTATTGCCGCCGGAGCTTGCGACGCTTGGGATAACTGAACTGGAGTATGAGTTTTATCGACGGCTGGTGGAAAAGCAGTTACTGACATATCGGTTGCATGGCGATGCGTGGCGGGAAAAGGTTACCGAGCGCCCGGTGACGCATCAGGATTTTGATGAACAGCCGCGCGGGCCATTTATCGTCTGCGTTGATACATCAGGATCGATGGGGGGGTTTAATGAGCAGTGCGCGAAGGCATTTTGCCTGGCATTGATGCGTATTGCTCTGGCGGACCGCCGCCGCTGTTTTATTATGCTCTTTTCCAGCGAAGTCGTGCGCTATGAGCTGACCAGCCAGCAAGGGCTGGAACAGGCGATTCGTTTTCTTAGTCAGCGTTTTCGTGGCGGCACCGACCTGGCGAGTTGCTTGCGGGCAATTATTGAACGAATGCAGGGTGGCGAGTGGTTTGATGCCGATGCGGTCGTGATTTCCGATTTTATTGCCCAGCGCTTACCTGATGAGGTAGTCAATAAGGTAAAGGAGTTGCAACGGGTACACCAACACCGCTTTCACGCGGTTGCGATGTCTGTTCACGGTAAACCCGGTATCATGCGTATCTTTGACCATATCTGGCGCTTTGATACCGGGTTACGTAGCCGTCTGTTACGCCGCTGGCGGCGTTAAAGTAAGCCAGAAACCTGCTCACGAACTTGTGCAGGCCAGACTCCACACTGCACCTGCCCAATATGTGGCAGTTGCAGTAACAGCATCGTCAGACGCGACTGCCCTATGCCACCGCCAATGGTTTGCGGCATCTCGCCACGCAGCAATGCCTGATGCCACTCCAGTTGCAGCCGATCTTCATCACCCGTCAGCTTCAGTTGTCGCTTTAAGGCTTCACCATCAACGCGAATGCCCATAGAAGAAAGCTCCAGAACATCTTCCAGTACCGGGTTCCACACCAGGATATCGCCATTCAGCCCGCTAAACCCTTCTTCAGCTGTAGTGCTCCAGTCATCATAATCAGGAGCCCGGACATCATGGCGTTTGCCATCGCTGAGTTTACCGCCAATACCTATCAGGAAAACGGCGCCCAACTCTTTAGCAATTGCACGCTCACGGCCTTTTGCATCAAGATCAGGAAAACGTTTGAGCAGCGTTTCGCTATGCACAAAATGGATCTGCTGCGCCAGCTTAGGGGTTAAACCAAAAGCCTCACTGACTGCGGCTTCGGTGGCTTTGATACCAGCCCAAATCGCTTCAACCGTTGTTTTTAATGTTGCAATCTGACGTTCACCATCGCCCAGCACACGCTCCCAATCCCACTGATCAACATACACGGAGTGAATAGGGCTGAGGCGATCCTCATCCGGGCGCAACGCTTTCATATGGGTATATAACCCCTCTCCTGCACTGAAATCATACTGACCCAGTGTCTGGCGTTTCCATTTAGCCAGTGAATGCACAACTTCAAAACGGGCATCCGGCAGGTTTTTCACTTTTACTTGTACCGCTTGCTCGCAACCCGACAGGTTATCCTGCGTGCCATCCCCAACCCGGCTGAGGATCGGAGCCTGGACTTCAATCAGGCCCAATTTTTCTTCCAGTTGGCGGGAAAAGAAGGATTTCACGAAGGCAATCTGACGTTGTTTTGCGATGTAAGCGGTTTTCATTATTTAACTCCTGTGTCCTGTTGCTGTTAATTAAGCAACAGAAGACAGTCATTATTCAATAATCATCAATAAAAAAGGCTGCATGACTTTTTATTCGATAAAATAACCGGCTAAAATAGTATGAATCTTCATTCAGCATAAGAAAAACATATGGAAAATTATCAAATCGATAATCTGGATCGCGGCATCCTTGACGCCTTAATGGCTAACGCGCGCACCGCTTACGCAGAACTGGCTAAACAATTTGGCGTCAGTCCGGGCACTATCCATGTTCGCGTAGAGAAGATGAAGCAGGCGGGGATTATCACCGGGGCGAGGATTGACGTCAGCCCAAAACAACTAGGTTACGATGTCTGCTGTTTCATTGGCATTATTTTGAAAAGCGCAAAGGATTACCCTTCGGCGTTAGCAAAGCTGGAAAGCCTGGAGGAGGTGACCGAAGCCTATTACACCACCGGCCACTACAGCATCTTTATTAAGGTCATGTGCCGATCGATTGATGCCCTGCAACAGGTACTTATCAACAAGATCCAAACAATTGATGAAATTCAGTCCACTGAAACATTGATCTCTTTGCAAAACCCCATCATGCGCACGATCCGCCCTTAACAGGGCGTTTCTATCTCATTTTAATACCCGTATTGTCCACAGGTAGATCCCAACCCATTCACAGCGTACAATACGCCTCTATTTATTGACTCCAGCCATCTGATCAACCTATTGATGCTGAATGGCGAGAAGAACGGAGCAGAGTAATTAATGGCAGACATCACGCTTATTAGCGGCAGCACCCTTGGCGGTGCGGAGTATGTAGCGGAACATCTGGCGGAACAGTTAGAAGCTGCAGGATTCAGTACCCAGACGCTGCATGGACCTCTGCTGGAGGAGCTTACCCCGCAAGGCATCTGGCTGGTGGTGAGTTCTACCCATGGTGCTGGCGATCTGCCTGATAATTTGCAACCTTTCCTCGACGATCTGCAAACGCAAAAACCGGATTTGTCGCAGGTGCGCTTTGGATCTATCGGTATCGGTAGCCGTGAATATGACACCTTTTGTCAGGCTATCGAAAAACTGGACGTTGCATTGAAAGCGTGTGGGGCCCAACAGATTGGTGAAACGCTGAAGATTAACATCCTGGATCATGACATTCCGGAAGATCCAGCGGAAGAATGGCTGGGATCCTGGAAAAATTTACTCAATATTGATTAAAGATCGCGCGATCAGATGTGGATAACTATGCTTAAAAGCACTTATTAACCGGTAGTTATCCAAAGTATAACCGCAGTACACTTTTTGAGTTGTGTATAACTCGTCATTCTGATCCCAGCTTATACGGTATGGGATCACCGATCATTAACAGCTAATGATCCAGCCTAATGAATTGATCTTAAAGTGATGATCGCGGTTATCCACAGATCATCGCGATCCTAATAAGAGATCATAACAGTACAGATCTCTCTATATAAAAGATCTTCTTTTTAATACCCAGGATCCGGATACTTTCTCACTGGACTAAAGTTGAGTAGAATCCACGACCCGGGCATCAACCCAATTTTTTAACCGCTCAGGCGAGGCATACCACCATGTTTTATCCGGATCCTTTTGACGTCATTATCATTGGCGGGGGTCATGCAGGCACTGAGGCCGCTATGGCCGCAGCGCGTATGGGTCAACAGACTCTGCTTTTGACACACAATATCGACACGCTGGGGCAGATGAGCTGCAATCCGGCGATCGGCGGTATTGGGAAAGGACACCTAGTAAAAGAAGTGGATGCGCTTGGCGGGCTGATGGCGAAAGCGATCGATCAGGCCGGTATCCAGTTTAGGATACTAAACGCCAGCAAAGGCCCGGCTGTTCGGGCGACTCGTGCCCAGGCGGATCGCGTACTTTATCGGCAGGCTGTACGTACTGCGCTGGAGAACCAACCCAACCTGATGATCTTCCAGCAGGCGGTTGAGGATCTGATTGTTGAAAACGATCGTGTGGTCGGAGCTGTCACCCAAATGGGGTTGAAGTTCCGTGCTAAAGCGGTGGTACTCACCGTGGGAACTTTCCTTGACGGCAAAATTCATATCGGGCTGGATAACTACAGCGGTGGCCGTGCTGGCGATCCGCCGTCTATCCCCCTGTCTCGTCGTCTGCGGGAACTGCCTCTGCGTGTAAGCCGCCTGAAAACCGGTACGCCGCCGCGTATTGATGCGCGTACCATCGATTTCAGTGTACTGGCACAGCAACACGGCGATAACCCAATGCCGGTATTTTCGTTTATGGGCAATGCGGCTCAGCATCCACGCCAGGTGCCGTGCTACATCACCTATACCAACGAGAAAACCCACGATGTTATTCGTAACAACCTTGATCGCAGCCCAATGTATGCCGGTGTGATTGAAGGGATCGGTCCACGCTATTGCCCCTCTATCGAAGACAAAGTGATGCGCTTCGCCGATCGCAATAAGCACCAGATCTTTCTGGAACCAGAAGGACTGACGTCTAACGAAATTTACCCGAATGGCATCTCCACCAGCCTGCCGTTCGATGTGCAGATGCAGATTGTCCGTTCAATGCAGGGAATGGAAAACGCGAAGATCGTCCGTCCGGGCTACGCCATTGAGTATGACTTCTTCGATCCACGCGATCTCAAACCAACGCTGGAGAGTAAATTTATCCATGGTCTGTTCTTTGCCGGACAGATCAACGGCACTACCGGCTATGAAGAGGCTGCGGCTCAGGGACTACTGGCAGGTCTGAATGCCGCGCGTTTTTCGGCGGAAAAAGAGGGCTGGGCTCCGCGCCGCGATCAGGCTTATCTTGGTGTGCTGGTAGACGATCTCTGCACTCTGGGCACCAAAGAGCCGTACCGGATGTTCACATCACGGGCGGAATACCGTCTGATGCTGCGTGAAGATAACGCGGATCTGCGTTTAACCGAAGCTGGCCGCGAACTGGGGCTGGTGGATGATGAACGGTGGGCGCGTTTCAACGAGAAGCTGGAAAGCATCGAGCTTGAACGCCAGCGTTTAAAATCACAATGGGTTTCTCCGGCCTCTGAACATGCACCGTCGGTTAATGCGCTGCTCACAACCCCATTGTCGCGCGAAGCCAGCGGCGAAGATCTCCTGCGTCGACCGGAGATAACATACCAACAGCTGGTTCAGTTAGCGCCGTTTGCACCTGCACTGGCAGACCAACAAGCTGCAGAGCAGGTCGAAATCCAGGTAAAATATGAGGGTTATATTGCGCGCCAGCAGGATGAAATCGAAAAACAGCAGCGCAATGAAAATACGCTACTACCTGCCACGCTGGATTATCGTCAGGTAAACGGTTTATCCAATGAGGTGATCGCTAAGCTTAATGATCATAAACCTTCGTCCATTGGTCAGGCATCGCGAATTTCTGGCGTCACCCCGGCAGCCATCTCTATTTTGCTGGTATGGCTGAAAAAACAAGGTATGCTGCGCCGCAGCGCTTAATCTTAGGTTATTGCCCGGCGGCGTCATGCGTTACCGGGCGAAAAATCCCACAGGTCTGAACCGTGCTCAATAAACTTTCTCGTCTGCTGGATGAAGCAGGCATTTCACTGTCATTAGCCCAGCAACAGCAACTAGTGGCTTATGTTGAACTGCTACACAAATGGAACAAAGCGTACAACCTTACCTCGGTACGCGATCCGAACGAGATGCTGATACGCCATATCCTCGACAGTATCGTGGTGGCGCCTTACTTGCAGGGTTCCCGTTTTATCGATGTGGGCACCGGTCCGGGTCTGCCGGGCATTCCGCTCGCTATAGTTCGCCCGGAATCTCATTTCACACTTCTTGATAGCCTCGGCAAACGTATCCGGTTTCTACGTCAGGTGCAGCATGAATTGAAGCTGACGAATATTGAGCCGGTACAAAGCCGGGTAGAAGATTTCCCTGCTAACCCGCCTTTTGATGGGGTAATCAGCCGTGCATTCGCTTCGCTGAATGATATGGTGAGCTGGTGTCGTCATCTGCCGACGGAGCAGGGGGCGTTCTACGCGCTTAAAGGGCTGGTGCCGCAGGATGAGATTGCCCTTTTGCCCGCTGGTCTGACGGTAGAAAATATCGTTAAATTACAGGTTCCACATCTGGATGGCGAACGTCATCTGGTGGTGGTTAAGGCAAACAAAATTTAATCTTTATCAAAAAAATGTCGAATTGGTATTTGACCCAGGATGTTAATAGTCGGTTTAAAAAAGGGCTGTCCTGCTGCTGATATTTTACCGCTTGTTTACGTGGATTTTTCTGCCAGTTAACGAGATGCAGATAATTAAAAACCAAATAGTAAAGAGTGAAAATATCAGCCCGCTAAAAATCCGGGCACAAAACGATAATGGAATGTTAAATAATTATTATAAATGTCAATGGAAGGTTTCTTGGTTTTATGCGGGTATTTTAAAAAGAGTTGCTATAAATTCATCTACATATCAGAAAGATAGAAAGTTTTGTATTTATAAATCAGATAATCTTCAGGAAACCCTGATGTTTATTTTGTGAGCCAGAGCACGCTTTAAAAGCAGTGTTTTCGCTTTATTTGTATTTTTGCATGAGAGTTCACACTTTCTCTAAAAGTTAAAAAACAGGCTCCGGGAAAATTATTTAAACATTTATTCACCTTTTTGCTACTTATTGTTTGAAATCACCGGGCCGCACCGTATAATTTGACCGCTTTTTGCAGCTTGACTCTGAGCCGTAAAGAACGTTTTATACGACACGCGATATACCTCAAAGGGAGCAGGAGTATAGAAAGCTGATGTCGATGCTGTTCTTTAATCGAAGCGTTGCTCACAGGCTCCTGCTGATACAGTTTGTTGTGGTAATGGCAATTGGATTGCTGTTTAGCCTCAAAGACCCCTTCTGGGGCATCTCCGCCTGGTGTGGGGGGATGGCAGCCTGGCTGCCGAATATGTTTTTTATATTTTTTGCCTGGCGTCACCAGACACATACGCCTGCTAAAGGGCGCGTAGCCTGGACCTTCGCTGTGGGTGAAGGGCTTAGGGTGTTAGTGACATTTGTGTTACTCGTCGTGGCGCTGGCAGTTTTTAAGGTGGTTTTTTTGCCACTGATAGTGACGTGGGTTTCGGTGCTGGTTGTACAGATACTGGCACCCGCTGTAATTAACAACAAAGGGTAAGAGGCATCATGTCTGCAGGAGAAATCTCAACACCACAGGAGTACATAGGTCACCATCTGAATAACCTTCAGATTGACCTGCGTACATTCTCACTGGTTGATCCGAATAACCCCCCGGCCACCTTCTGGACGTTGAATATCGACTCCATGTTTTTCTCAGTGGTTCTGGGTCTGTTGTTCCTGGTGATGTTCCGTAGCGTAGCGAAGAGAGCGACCAGCGGCGTCCCGGGGAAATTCCAGACTGCGATTGAGCTGGTGATTGGTTTTGTTAATGGTAGCGTTAAAGACATGTACCATGGCAAAAGCAAGCTGATCGCACCGCTGGCCCTGACGATTTTCGTCTGGGTATTCCTGATGAACCTGATGGATTTGCTGCCTATCGACCTGCTGCCGTACATTGCTGAGCATGTACTGGGCTTGCCTGCTATGCGTGTGGTACCGTCTGCCGACGTTAACATCACTCTTTCCATGGCGTTAGGCGTGTTTATCCTGATTCTGTTCTACAGCATCAAAATGAAGGGTATTGGCGGTTTCGCTAAAGAGCTGACTCTCCAGCCGTTCAACCATCCGGTGTTTATCCCGGTCAACCTGATCCTTGAAGGTGTAAGCCTGCTGTCCAAACCGGTTTCACTCGGTCTGCGACTGTTCGGGAACATGTATGCGGGTGAGTTGATTTTCATTCTGATCGCGGGTCTTCTGCCGTGGTGGTCACAGTGGATTCTGAATGTGCCATGGGCCATTTTCCACATCCTGATCATCACGCTGCAAGCCTTTATTTTCATGGTTCTGACGATCGTTTATCTGTCGATGGCATCTGAAGAGCATTGATTTTTACCAACACTACTACGTTTTAACTGAAACAAACTGGAGACTGTCATGGAAAACCTGAATATGGATCTGCTGTACTTGGCTGCCGCTGTAATGATGGGTCTGGCGGCAATCGGTGCTGCGATCGGTATCGGCATCCTCGGAGGTAAATTCCTGGAAGGCGCTGCGCGTCAACCGGATCTGATTCCTCTGCTGCGTACTCAGTTCTTTATCGTTATGGGTCTGGTGGATGCTATCCCGATGATCGCTGTGGGTCTGGGTCTGTACGTGATGTTTGCTGTCGCGTAGTAGATAGGGTTGCTTTACAAGCAATTGTTTAGAACGTTAACCAGATAAGAGGCATTGTGCTGTGAATCTAAACGCAACAATCCTCGGCCAGGCCATCGCGTTTGTCCTGTTCGTTCTGTTCTGCATGAAGTATGTATGGCCGCCGTTAATTGCAGCCATCGAAAAACGTCAGAAAGAAATTGCTGACGGTCTTGCTTCCGCAGAACGAGCTAAAAAGGACCTTGACCTTGCACAGGCCAATGCGACCGACCAGCTGAAAAAAGCGAAAGCTGAAGCTCAGGTAATCATTGAACAGGCGAACAAACGTCGTGCTCAGATCCTGGACGAAGCGAAAGCAGAAGCCGAGCAGGAACGTAACAAAATCGTGGCGCAGGCGCAGGCGGAAATTGACGCCGAGCGTAAACGTGCTCGCGAAGAGCTGCGTAAACAAGTGGCTCTGCTGGCTGTTGCCGGCGCCGAGAGGATCATCGAACGTTCCGTGGATGAAGCTGCTAACAGCGACATCGTGGATAAACTGGTCGCTGAACTGTAAGGAGGGAGGGGCTGATGTCTGAATTTGTAACGGTAGCTCGCCCCTACGCCAAAGCAGCTTTTGACTTTGCCGTCGAACACCAGAGCGTGGAACATTGGCAGGATATGCTGATGTTCGCCGCTGAGGTGACAAAAAACGAACAAATGGCTGAGCTACTCTCTGGTGCACTGGCGCCGGAAACGCTTGCCGAATCGTTTATCGCAGTATGTGGTGAGCAGCTTGACGCCAATGGTCAAAACCTGATTCGGGTGATGGCTGAAAATGGGCGTCTGAAGGTGCTCCCTGATGTTCTGGAGCAGTTTGTTCAATTGCGTGCAGCCAGCGAGGCTACAGCAGAAGTTGAAGTGACTTCCGCTACCGCACTGAGTGAAGAACAGCTTATGAAAATCAGTGCAGCGATGGAAAAACGACTGTCACGCAAAGTGAAGCTGAATTGCAAAATCGATAAGTCTGTAATGGCTGGCGTTATCATCCGAGCGGGTGATATGGTCATTGATGGCAGCGTTCGCGGCCGTCTTGAACGCCTTGCAGACGTCTTGCAGTCTTAAGGGGACTGGAGCATGCAACTGAATTCCACCGAAATCAGCGAACTGATCAAGCAGCGCATTGCTCAGTTCAGTGTTGTGAGTGAAGCTCACAACGAAGGTACTATTGTTTCTGTAAGCGACGGTGTTATCCGTATCCACGGCTTGGCCGATGTGATGCAGGGTGAGATGATCTCTCTGCCGGGTAACCGTTACGCTATCGCTCTGAACCTGGAGCGCGACTCCGTTGGTGCAGTAGTGATGGGTCCGTATGCTGACCTTGCCGAAGGCATGAAGGTTAAGTGTACTGGCCGTATTCTTGAAGTTCCGGTAGGCCGTGGCTTGCTGGGTCGTGTGGTGAACACCCTGGGTGCGCCGATCGATGGTAAAGGTCCGGTTGATAACGACGGCTTCTCTGCTATCGAAGCTATTGCACCGGGCGTTATCGATCGTCAATCTGTTGATCAGCCGGTTCAGACTGGTTACAAATCCGTTGACGCCATGATCCCAATTGGTCGTGGTCAGCGTGAGTTGATCATCGGTGACCGTCAGACCGGTAAAACCGCACTGGCAATCGATGCAATCATCAACCAGCGTGATTCCGGCATCAAATGTATCTACGTTGCTATCGGTCAGAAAGCGTCCACTATTTCTAACGTGGTGCGTAAACTGGAAGAGCACGGCGCGCTGGCTAACACCATCGTTGTTGTGGCGACCGCTTCTGAATCCGCTGCACTGCAATACCTGGCACCGTACGCAGGTTGCGCAATGGGCGAATACTTCCGCGATCGCGGTGAAGATGCGCTGATTATTTATGATGACCTGTCTAAACAGGCTGTTGCTTACCGTCAGATCTCCCTGCTGCTTCGTCGTCCGCCGGGACGTGAAGCTTATCCGGGCGACGTATTCTATCTCCACTCTCGTCTGCTGGAGCGTGCTGCGCGCGTTAACGAGGAATACGTTGAAAACTTCACTAAGGGTGAAGTGAAAGGTAAAACCGGGTCTCTGACCGCGCTGCCGATTATCGAAACCCAGGCGGGTGACGTTTCCGCGTTCGTTCCGACCAACGTAATCTCCATTACCGATGGTCAGATCTTCCTGGAATCTAACCTGTTTAACGCCGGTATTCGTCCTGCGGTAAACCCGGGTATTTCCGTATCCCGTGTGGGTGGTGCAGCGCAGACCAAGATCATGAAAAAACTGTCCGGTGGTATTCGTACCGCGCTGGCGCAGTATCGTGAACTGGCGGCGTTCTCTCAGTTTGCTTCCGACCTTGACGATGCAACCCGTAAACAGCTCGACCACGGTCAAAAAGTGACCGAGCTGCTGAAACAGAAACAGTATGCGCCGATGTCTGTCGCGCAGCAGGCTCTGGTTCTGTTTGCGGCTGAACGTGGTTATCTGGCGGATGTTGAACTGGCGAAAATCGGTAGCTTCGAAGCCGCTCTGCTGGCTTATGTTGACCGTGACCACGCTCCGCTGATGCAAGAGATCAACCAGACCGGTGGCTATAACGACGAGATCGAAGGCAAGCTGAAAGGCATCCTCGACTCCTTTAAAGCAACCCAGTCCTGGTAACGTCTGGCGGCTTGCCTTAGGGCAGGCCGCAAGGCATTGAGGAGAAGCTCATGGCCGGCGCAAAAGAGATACGTAGTAAGATCGCAAGCGTCCAGAACACGCAAAAGATCACTAAAGCGATGGAGATGGTCGCCGCTTCCAAAATGCGTAAATCGCAGGACAGAATGGCGGCCAGCCGTCCTTATGCAGATACCATGCGCAAAGTGATTGGTCACCTTGCTCACGGTAATCTGGAATATAAGCACCCTTACCTGGAAGAACGCGACGTCAAACGCGTGGGCTACCTGGTGGTGTCGACCGATCGTGGTCTGTGCGGCGGCTTGAACATTAACCTGTTCAAGAAACTGCTGGCGGATATGAAAGTATGGTCCGATAAAGGCGTTCAGAGCGAACTCGCGATGATCGGCTCTAAGGGCGTAGCGTTCTTTAATTCCGTCGGCGGTAACGTTGTCGCTCAGGTGACAGGTATGGGGGACAACCCTTCCCTGTCCGAACTGATCGGCCCGGTAAAAGTGATGTTGCAGGCCTATGACGAAGGCCGTCTGGACAAGCTTTATATTGTCAGCAACAAATTTATCAACACCATGTCTCAGACTCCGACCATTACTCAACTGTTGCCGCTGCCGGCTGCAGAAGATGAAGAGTTGAAGCATAAAGCCTGGGATTACCTGTACGAACCCGATCCGAAAGCGCTGCTGGATACGCTGCTGCGCCGTTACGTCGAGTCCCAGGTTTATCAGGGTGTTGTTGAAAACCTGGCCAGCGAGCAGGCCGCACGGATGGTGGCGATGAAAGCCGCAACCGATAATGGTGGCAGCCTGATTAAAGAGCTGCAGTTGGTATACAACAAGGCTCGTCAGGCCAGCATTACTCAGGAACTCACCGAAATCGTCGGTGGTGCATCCGCGGTATAACCAGGTTAATTCGTAGAGGATTCAAGATGGCTACTGGAAAAATTGTCCAGGTAATCGGCGCCGTAGTTGACGTCGAATTCCCTCAGGATGCCGTACCGCGTGTGTACGATGCTCTTGAGGTACAAAATGGTAGTGAGCGTCTGGTGCTGGAAGTTCAGCAGCAGCTCGGCGGCGGTATCGTACGTACCATCGCGATGGGTTCTTCCGACGGTCTGCGTCGTGGTCTGAATGTTGTTGACCTCGAACACCCGATCGAAGTCCCGGTTGGTAAAGCAACTCTAGGTCGTATCATGAACGTACTGGGTGAACCAGTAGACATGAAAGGCGACATCGGTGAAGAAGAGCGTTGGGCTATCCACCGCGAAGCACCGAGTTATGAAGAGTTGTCAAACTCTCAGGAACTGCTGGAAACTGGCATCAAAGTTATCGACCTGATGTGTCCGTTCGCTAAGGGCGGTAAAGTCGGTCTGTTTGGTGGTGCTGGTGTAGGTAAAACCGTAAACATGATGGAGCTGATCCGTAACATCGCGATCGAACACTCCGGTTACTCTGTGTTTGCGGGTGTGGGCGAGCGTACTCGTGAGGGTAACGACTTCTACCACGAAATGACCGATTCCAACGTTATCGATAAAGTATCGTTGGTGTATGGCCAGATGAACGAGCCGCCGGGAAACCGTCTGCGCGTTGCGCTGACCGGCCTGACCATGGCTGAGAAATTCCGTGACGAAGGTCGTGACGTTCTGCTGTTCGTTGACAACATCTATCGTTATACCCTCGCCGGTACTGAAGTATCCGCACTGCTGGGCCGTATGCCTTCAGCGGTAGGTTACCAGCCGACGCTGGCAGAAGAGATGGGCGTGTTGCAGGAGCGTATTACCTCCACCAAAACTGGCTCTATCACCTCTGTTCAGGCGGTATACGTCCCTGCGGATGACTTGACTGACCCGTCTCCAGCGACCACCTTTGCGCACCTTGATGCAACTGTGGTACTGAGCCGTCAGATCGCTTCTCTGGGTATCTACCCGGCCGTTGACCCGCTGGATTCCACCAGCCGTCAGCTGGACCCGCTGGTTGTTGGTCAGGAGCACTATGATGTTGCTCGTGGCGTGCAGTCTATTCTGCAACGTTACCAGGAGCTGAAAGACATCATCGCCATCCTGGGTATGGATGAACTGTCTGAAGATGACAAACTGGTGGTAGCTCGCGCGCGTAAAATCCAGCGCTTCCTGTCCCAGCCGTTCTTCGTTGCGGAAGTATTCACCGGTTCTCCGGGTAAATACGTTTCCCTGAAAGACACCATCCGTGGCTTCAAAGGCATCATGGAAGGTGAATACGATCACCTGCCGGAGCAGGCGTTCTACATGGTCGGTTCTATCGACGAAGCTGTGGAAAAAGCCAAAAAACTTTAACGCCTTAATCGGAGGGTGATATGGCAATGACTTACCACCTGGATGTCGTCAGCGCAGAGTTACAGATGTTCTCTGGTCTGGTCGAAAAAATCCAGGTAACGGGCAGTGAAGGTGAACTGGGTATCTACCCAGGACACGCGCCGCTGCTCACCGCCATTAAGCCTGGTATGATCCGCATCGTGAAACAGCACGGTCATGAAGAGTTTATCTATCTGTCAGGTGGCATTCTTGAAGTGCAGCCTGGCAACGTGACCGTTCTGGCTGATACCGCAATCCGTGGTCAGGATCTCGACGAAGCGCGAGCCCTGGAAGCGAAGCGTAAAGCAGAAGAGCACATTAAGAGTTCTCACGGTGACGTGGATTACGCTCAGGCGTCTGCGGAGCTGGCGAAAGCCATCGCGAAACTGCGTGTTATCGAGTTGACTAAAAAAGCGATGTAACACCGGCTTGAACGTTCAAAGGCCAGTCTGATTTCAGGCTGGCTTTTTTTTATGCTTCGGGTAAGCAAATGAAATGCGATTTTGATAAATTTGTGACTTACATCACAAATTTATTGCCTGGTTAAAAAATGCGTAGTAGACTTAATTTTGTGAAGTAAATCACATAATATCTTCCACTATTAAGGTGCCATTATGAAACTGCTGAACAAAATCATCGCCTTCTTCAACAACATGAACGTATCTTTCGGTACTTTCAATCTGTAATTGAAGCCGTTGCCGAGTGGCGCCACGCTTGAAAACCCGCGTCGTATCCGGGAACAAGCGAAGCGCCATCGGTCATTACTGATTAAGCCGGGCCAGGTACGCTTTGCTGTCCAGTTCCTTTTTTGCCTGATTTATGCTTTTTCCGCTGACGATAAAGTAGTTCGTTGCATCAATATTCCCCACCACGGCATCATCATATTTTCCGGGCTTACTGCGCAGTGAAACATTGCCAGTAAACACACCCTGTGTCGGTGCATCGCCATACGGGCTGGGGCGGAAAATGAAGTTAAAGCGCTGATTATCAATGGCAACGTTGTTCTCAACCACTAGCTTGCCAGGGTTAAAGTTATCGGTAAAACCGTCAAGGTGGTTGCCGCTTGCTTTGCTATTACGGATTTGATGCGCAACAGGCTGCCCTTCTCCTCCCAGTTTGAAACCGTTGCTGGTGTTATTAGCGGCAATTGAATCCTCGATCACCACAACACCGTTTGCCCCATCCTCGATTTTATTAAACAGATCAAAACCATCATCGATATTGTCGTGGGCATGACATCTTTCAAGGCGATTGCCTTCGCCTACGCGCATTTTCACCGCAAAACCATCGGCATTGATTTTGCCTGAGTCTTCATTGCCCCAGGATTCAGAGTCGATCACTCGGTTATGGCTGGCCCACAGCGCCCGGCCAATTTTTTCCGGTGAAGAGATCTGGATACCCGTGTCGTCATTGCGCCATGCCACCACTCTTTCAATTAAATTATGGCTACCCTGAATCCGTAAGCTCTTATCTGTGACTTCTATATCTTTGATATGCCAGTAGTTGGCATCGACCAACAAGCCATGGATCACCACTTTACCCTCGGCTTGCAGGGTTTTGTTATTACCTTTAACCCCACTGGCACTAAGCGGAATCTCTGTCCGTGCGTAATTGCCCGCCTTCAGCACAATGTTGCCGCCAGGAGGTAGCAGAGTGATAGCGGTGGATAAATCCAGCGGAGAGGCAGCCGTACCTTCATCATCAGCTTTTCCGTCTGCGGCTACATAGAGCGTCGAAGTATGGGGGCCAGAAACTTTCTTAACGGTTATTGTTTGACTGAGAGATTGGCTGTTCGCGTCGTTGGTCGGGGTGAAGGTCAAGGCAAAGGTTGTATCGCCGTTTAGGGTGGCAGGCAGTGAATAGAGTTCTCCCGCCTTCACGGGTTTTTCATTACCGATCACCACTTCGTTCTGGCGGGCGCTAAACAGCCCATCGTAATTTGCGCGCGCCTGCAGGGTATATTTTTCACTCAGGCTTTTCTCAGGTGAAGCGATTTGCAGCAATACCGGTTGAGGTTTTGCTTGCCATGGCGGTGAAACAACCGTTTCTGCGTTGCTGGTGGTTAATGAAGCGTTGGAAAGGGTAATTTTTGCATTGCGCGAGGCAAAAAAACCAACATAGTAGTGATCCTTATCCTGCATGCTGATGAGATCCGCGCGCGGAATGCTACGGCTGATCCATTGCTCGCTATCCTGAGGTGCCCATGCGGTAACAAATCCTTCATTGGTGCGTTCAAGCTTCAGGCGAAATGTCGGAGTCTGGCGAAGATCAATCTCTTCCTGATAACTCTCTTTATTGATTGCCGCCCCAGCATTACCCCAGGGCTGGCTGATGCCTTCCCGTGTAATGGCCTGCATTTTTACGCGAAAGCTATCTTTTTTATCCTGCGTCATAATAGCGTTCATCACCATATTGGACGCTGCAGGAAACTCCTCATAGCCCGCTTTCAATGGTTGCTGGCGCGGTTGGCCTATGACATCGCGTACCAACAAACCGGCACCTTCCTGGGCTGCGGGTTTTGCGCCATTTTCCGGGCCAAACTGATCCACTGTGACCGTTGCCTGCAAGACAAAATTTTGCGTCGTGGGGAGTACGGTGTAGAAGAAGGTGAGGCCATCATGAGAATTAGCAATTTTACCGCCGCGACTTTCAATGGTGATAGGTTTTGCCAGATCGGCCGGATCAGTCGCGGTGAGCTTCTTGCCATCGATGGTCACATCATTAACGCCAATTTTTTCCGGCAATACGTTAGATGAAAAATTCACATCAGTTGACTGCCCGAAGGCGATTGCTCGCCAGACCATGCCTGGGGACGCCGCCGCTGTGGTGATCATCATCGAACTACAAAGAGTTAAGGCCAGAGGTAATTTATAATTCATTTTATTCTCCTGAGTGATAATTACTGGCCATTATCAACAAGGTGAAATGCTGTTTCTTTTTCGTATGTCACAATACTAGATAATTAAAACGGTGTTTTGTTTTTAAAAATCTTTATTCAAGGCAAAAAAAAACGCTAACTCATTGTAGGAGTTAGCAGGGCAAGAAAATGGCACTTTTTTACACTACGTATTTGTTCTTGTTTGCTCGTAAAATAGGGTTAAACGAGCTGGTAAACGTTAATTTTGAGCGTTTCGTCAGCAGTGCATTTTATGCTACAAAATATGTAGAATTTTCAAAATGAAAGAGTTTTACTTCTCACCCAAATGACAGTAAGGATGCGTATGTTGAACAGAAAAATGAGCGTGGTTATCCTTGCCGCAGGCAAAGGAACACGCATGTACTCCGATCTTCCCAAAGTGCTGCATACCCTTGCAGGCAAAGCGATGGTTCAGCATGTCATTGATGCCGCCAATAAACTTGGCGCCAGTAACGTCAATCTGGTCTACGGACACGGTGGCGATCTGCTTAAAAAAAGCCTGACTGAAGATAAACTTAACTGGGTATTGCAAGCCGAACAGTTAGGCACCGGTCATGCAATGCAGCAGGCTGCCCCCTTTTTTGCTGATGACGAAGATATTTTGATGCTCTACGGCGATGTGCCGTTGATTTCAGTTGAGACGTTGCAACGTTTGTGTGAGGCGAAACCACAGGGCGGTATCGGGTTGCTGACGGTAAAGCTTGATGATCCTACCGGTTATGGACGTATAACTCGGGATAATGGCGTAATTACCGGTATTGTTGAGCAAAAAGATGCCAATGAAGCGCAAAAACAGATTCAGGAAATTAATACTGGTATCTTGATCGCTAACGGCGCTGATTTGAAACGTTGGCTGGCTAAACTCACCAATAATAATGCACAGGGTGAATACTACATTACCGATATTATCGGCCTTGCTTACCAGGAAGGGCGTGAAATTGCGGCGGTACATCCACAGCACCTTAGCGAAGTGGAAGGGGTTAACAACCGTCTGCAACTGGCCCGTCTGGAGCGCGCCTATCAAGACGAGCAGGCTGAAAAGCTTCTTCTGGCGGGGGTTATGCTACGCGATCCGGCGCGTTTCGACCTGCGCGGAACCCTTGTTCACGGGCGAGATATTGAAATCGATGCTAACGTGATAATCGAGGGGAACGTCAAACTTGGCGATCGCGTGAAAATTGGTGCCGGCTGTGTCATTAAAAACAGTGAAATCGGTGACGATTGCGAAATTAGCCCCTATAGCGTAGTAGAAAATGCACGTCTGGAGGCGCACTGTACCATCGGACCGTTTGCCCGCTTGCGGCCAGGGGCAGAACTGCTGGCTGGCGCGCATGTGGGTAACTTTGTCGAAATGAAAAAAGCGCGTTTGGGCAAAGGTTCTAAAGCCGGTCATCTGACTTACCTTGGTGATGCAGAAATCGGCGATAACGTGAATGTTGGCGCGGGTGTCATTACCTGTAATTACGATGGTGCTAATAAGCATAAGACGGTTATCGGCGACGATGTTTTTGTGGGCTCTGACAGCCAGCTTGTCGCTCCGGTTACCATTGCTAAAGGCGCGACGGTTGCCGCTGGCACAACGGTAACGCGCAATGTTGCTGAAAACGAATTGGTATTAAGCCGAGTACGGCAAGTACAGAAACAGGGCTGGCGCCGTCCGGTGAAGAAAAAATAGCTTTTTCTTCCAAAGGAGAAAGGCACATATTTTATCTCTCTCCCTTTTGAGGAGAGGGACGGGTGAGGGGATAACATAATCCTCGGCCCCAAAAGCAGTATCTATAACAATAACCCCACTCTCTACAAGGCTCGGGGCGCCCAAAAGGGCATACAGGTTGACCGACAACAAAGGCATATAGCCAAATTCGGAATCAAAAAATATGTGTGGAATTGTTGGCGCTGTTGCGCAGCGTGATGTTGCAGAAATTCTTCTCGAAGGTTTGCGTCGTTTGGAGTACCGGGGTTATGACTCAGCGGGTCTGGCCGTTGTTGACGACAATGGTCATATGACACGCCTGCGTCGTCTCGGTAAAGTACAGATGCTTTCTCAGGCAGCGGAAGAACACCCGTTGCATGGTGGTACTGGTATTGCTCACACTCGTTGGGCGACGCACGGAGAACCTTCTGAAGCGAATGCGCATCCGCATGTTTCAGAACATATCGTGGTGGTGCATAACGGCATCATCGAGAACCATGAACCGCTGCGCGAAGAGTTGAAAGCGCGTGGTTATGAGTTCGTATCAGAAACGGATACCGAAGTTATTGCGCATCTTGTGCACTGGGAATTGAAAAAGGGCGGTTCACTGCGCGATGCGGTACTGCGCGCTATCCCACAGTTACGTGGTGCTTATGGCACGGTTATCATGGATACCCGCGATCCCGGCACGCTACTGGCTGCGCGTTCTGGTAGCCCGTTGGTTATCGGCCTGGGAATGGGTGAAAATTTCATTGCTTCCGACCAGTTGGCGTTGTTGCCTGTTACACGTCGCTTTATCTTCCTCGAAGAGGGCGATATTGCTGAAGTTACTCGTCGTAGCGTCACCATTTTTGATAAGTCTGGCACGCAGGTTAAGCGTGAAGTTATCGAATCTAATCTGCAATACGATGCGGGCGATAAGGGTATTTATCGCCACTATATGCAGAAAGAGATCTTTGAGCAGCCGAATGCAATCAAAAATACCCTTACTGGTCGCATCAGCCATGGTGAAGTAGATCTGAGTGAGCTGGGCGCGAATGCCAATGATCTGCTCTCTAAAGTGGAGCATATTCAGATTGTTGCCTGCGGTACCTCCTATAACTCCGGTATGGTTTCCCGCTACTGGTTCGAAGCACTGGCAGGCGTGCCATGCGATGTAGAGATTGCCTCTGAGTTCCGTTATCGTAAATCTGCAGTACGCCGCAATAGCCTGATGATTACCCTTTCTCAGTCCGGTGAAACGGCGGATACGTTAGCTGCGCTGCGTCTATCGAAAGAGCTGGGCTACCTGGGATCGCTGGCGATTTGCAACGTGCCGGGTTCCTCGTTGGTTCGTGAATCCGATCTGGCGCTGATGACCAATGCCGGGACCGAAATCGGTGTAGCGTCGACTAAAGCCTTTACTACCCAGCTAACCGTGCTGCTGATGCTGGTGGCAAAACTGAGCCGTCTGAAAGGACAGGATGCTTCCATTGAGCACGATATCGTTCACGGTTTGCAGGCACTGCCAAGCCGTATTGAGCAGATGCTGTCGCAAGATAAACGTATCGAAGCGCTGGCTGAAGATTTCTCTGACAAACATCATGCCTTGTTCCTGGGGCGTGGCGATCAGTATCCAATTGCGCTGGAAGGCGCGCTGAAGCTGAAAGAGATCTCATATATTCATGCAGAAGCTTACGCCGCAGGCGAACTGAAACATGGCCCGCTGGCGCTGATCGATGCGGATATGCCAGTAATCGTTGTGGCACCAAACAACGAGCTGTTGGAGAAACTGAAATCCAATATTGAAGAAGTGCGTGCACGTGGCGGTGTACTTTATGTTTTCGCCGACCAGGATGCTGGCTTTAGTAGCAACGACAATATGCATATTATTGATATGCCGCATGTGGAGGATGTGATTGCGCCTATCTTCTACACTGTGCCGTTGCAATTGCTGGCTTACCACGTTGCGCTGATTAAAGGCACCGACGTTGACCAGCCGCGTAACCTGGCGAAATCGGTGACAGTAGAATAAAATTTGCCCATTAGGGCGAACGCTTAGAAAAATCCGGTAATACCCTTCAAAAGGTATACCGGATTTTTTATCGCTTTATTTATGCGCTATGAGTCTTTTTTTAGCGCTATGGCAATAAGCAATTTAACAAGCGCTTCGGAAAAAGAAGGCGAGGCTGTACTGATTGCTCTTCTGGAGCGAGGAACTTGACTTGCTGGTTCGAGTTTTGCGATATCGTAAAGGTACCATGAGAGGCTATCGGCATTTTCCAGCACGATATTTACCATCAATGCAGGGTTATCTTTGATCAGTTTATTTGCCGCTGGTCCATCAAGTGGATCTATATTTAGGTGCCTGTAAAGGCGAGCCATAAATTTATCTGCGATATCATTCCCTTCAATACCCTGTGTTTCTACAATCTCTTTAATTTTATTGAAAATATATTGAGCGTCCTTTGGCGCTTGTGTACTATCCAGTACATAAGCAGCATCAATGCTGGAAACGGCAAGATGAGAATGTTCATGGATCATTGTGTCGATTTGCAATCGAGCCATCTTGTCATGAAATTCTTCTGGGACCCTTTTTATATTAAAGAACAGGTCGTTCACGATGTAGACCCTGTTTCTACTGTCACCCTGGATAACATAGGCAACTTCCAGGTCTTCACCAAAGTCAAAATCACTTATATATAAATCTGGATTTTTGGGGTCTTTAGTTAGTTTGGTGGAAATAATGACAATATTATCATAATTATTCGCCTGGCTTTCTTTCAGCAGACTGCGTACACGCAATGTAACGTCTTGGAGCCTGGTATGTACCTGTTCGATGATGTCCTTGTTGGTATTATCAATGGCATACGATAAGTATTTTTCGACAACTTCTTCATAATCAGGATCAGTAAGTTTTATAAATGCCTGTTCAAGCGTTGACACTGCCTCCTTCATAGCATCTGAAATCTGTTGGCGAGTCTCGAGTATATAAGGTGGGATTTTGCTACTTGCCTGGCTACCTGTATCCAGACCGCGGAAAACATCATAATGTACTCTTTCGAATTTTATATCTAAGGCTTCTTTTTCAAAAAGATCAAGGGTTGCACTTGTTAAGTAATTGATATTTTTCGGTAGAGGGACAAATTGAGTAATGCTACCAGGTGGAATGTTTGTCCCAGAAATATGTGAAGGTAGCGGATCTGTTTGCGTTTTAGCGCCACCCGATTCCATCAATTCTTTAGGTAGATGGATGTCTCCGGAAGAACGTCCCATAAAGAGATGAAGTTCTATTTTTTTATTGGGGTATATATTAGAAACCCCCTGTAAGAGTTTTTCTAACGATATTGATTCAGTGGTAATTTTAATGACGTCTTTGTTAAATTTTCTGGCCAGGTGATAATAACTTTGCGATAAGCTATTAAAAGACAAGATATTATAATCATCGATAGTCTCTCCTGGTAATGTTATTTCTCTTTTAGGTAATCGATCTTCAAGCAAATGTTCAATGCTGTTTCTGTACAGGCTTAAGTGATGTCCTTTCGCGGCATAAAAACCGACTTTAACATTCGATGGTACTGTATAGTGTGAGTCTAATAACTGACCATAGCCCTGCAAATATATATCTGACGACGCACCTGGAGTATGATAAATATCGAAACCAGGGAATTCTATTCGTGTCACTTTGCCGAACATGGGTATAATTCTGTTAGCTCCGGTAGGGACTAATTTTTTCGTGATTTTATCGTATTTGTATACTTCACTGACATCTGAACCGGGGGTGCTCAACGCATAAAGATCGAGATCATAATTATATTCAATAGTTTTGTAAAATGCCGACCGTGAAAGAATAGGAGAGATATCACCAGAATCTGGATCGTAGTAATAAGCATGACGAGCATCTTTTTCGGCTCCAAGAGCCACAACGCGTCCGCTTTTGCCAATGAAACTCAGTTCGTAATATTCATGGTCATATGACAGGAACAGTGTGTCGCCTGTTGTTATATATATTTTATTCATACTCCTTACCGGCTCAACATATAAAGTCCATGAGGGGTTGAATCTGGATAGCTCCTGAACAGCTATGTCAGCAAGCGCCAGGGTATTGGTACGGCTATCAATTATTGGCTGAGATATTTCCATACCGCGTTGAACACCATATTTTCTTAACCATGAATTAAGTGTTGAACTATCATGACTATTAGCCTCCCCCCAATAATAGATATCCTGAGTAATTAATGCCATGAAATCATCTGAATTAGCAATGCAGTGAAATTTGAAAGCGGAGTCGTTTTCAAAAATATAACTAAATTTTTTGCTTTTTTTGGTGATGTCAGAAAATAGATCGGCATGAGATTTATATATGGTTGATTTTGTTTGGTATCTCAAAATCACTTTATCTAACTCAGAAATATAATCATGATGTAAAGTTGCCGTCTCTACATTAGTTTGTAAGTTTTTAAAAGCATCTTTTATATTTATATATATCCCATTGTTCATCGGGAGATCAATTATATGAGAGGTATACCCTGTCGATTTAAATATTTCAGTTAGAATGGCGCCACTCAAATCCTGGAGAGTTGCGTATTTTGCGTTGTTACTGATATCAATCATATCGATGTTGATAAACAGATGTTCATTATCATCTGGATGAGTATAAGCGGCACGATCTGTTGTTCTCGGGTACTGGACATGTTGATTCTCAGATTTACTGGTAATAGAAACAAGTTTTACCTTGCGTTTGCGTAGCCCTTTTAGGGCGATGTCAATGCGTGAATTTAATGAGGCCTGCACATCGGCAATAAATGCAGGAGAATTATTATCGAGAACCTCTGTCAGATAATCTTCAACTAAGGGGTTACTGAAGTCATCCGGTCTGAGGGAGTCCAGGACTGAAGGAAGTAGACGCTGCTCCAGATGATTAATAGCATCATCCACTAGCAGTACAGCTTCAGTTAGGTAAGCATCTTTTGTTTTTGGCGGCGGAGTGAGATCGTAGATATTAATAGTGTAATCGGTATTTTTTAGCACCGCCTCAGAGAAGAGTGATTTTTTTGCTAACTCTTGCAAACTGGCCTCAGGTAACGGCGATCCTTGTTCTCTCTTGATATCTATAGCGTCGGGCATCTCAATATATGATTTACCACTCATTTTTGTATCAATGATTAATCTGTCTAAGGCATCAATATCTTCTACGTCGATATAAGGTGCTTTTTTAATATGTTGTAACGCTTCTTTTGTATTGCCGCCCAGTCTGTTAGTGATAAAAGTGAGCATATCAACAAGCTTAACTGGATTCTCATCGTGAACACTCACAATAGTTGTTATAATAGCTTTTTGATTATAGAAGTCGCTTCCTGAAAAAATTCTGACACAAGGATATCCAGTTGGATTATCTATATTGCTCTCATCGAGTACATCAGCGGTGAAATATTTATTGTTATATCTGAAATAAATTCCTTGGGTGCTTTTACTTTGATATAAATAAGGAATAGTAAATTTGCTTACTGTTTCCAGATCGTCTGGTGCCGGAACATCGCCAGTGGATGCTTTAAGTAAGCGGTGCAGGTTCTTCTCCGGGGTAACATCAGAACGCAGACATATTGTACCGAGGCCAGGGGCCCGTGCTGGTCGGCATTGTACGTATTCAATCGCAGACTCCTCTGCTGTCTCTCTACTGAGGTACCAGACTTTATTTGATGACCAGAGTTTGATATCACCTGGCTTATCTAATGAAGGCCTATATTGAATATGTAATTCATTATTTGCAAATTTTGTTGCTACAAATTGTGTATTGTCAATTAATAGGCCAATTTGAAGGTGGCTGTTATCTTCATATATTCCCTTACCAAGTGGGTGAGGAACAGATTGTATTGAGGTGAGAGCATTTTTATAAAGATAGCGCAGCGCTGCTGATTCAAGAAAAAATGAGCCATCTTGAACTGGGGTGTTTTCTAAAGTGAAAACAAAATTGTCAGCACTTTGTAATGAAAAATAACCGTTTTTAAATTCTATTTCTGCACTTTCGTGATTTGTTAGTTTGTATTTATTACTGCCTTGTGATTCAATCTTGTAATATTTATGGTTTCTTTTTATATATTCGAGACCATCGTCATCGTAGCAAATTCCGTTTTTTTCTGATATTGCACCGATGGCATCTTCTGCAATGTTAGTATGCACTATATTTCCCGAATCCAGAAGAAACGCGAGATTATTATCCATTTTCGCCGAGCTGGCTTCAAATTCCCAACCATATTTAGTTTGAATGAGTACCCTTTGATCCTCATAGGGTACGGACTCGGTAATGGTATACGCTATCGTCCCCTCGCCAATATGTTGTAGCTGTGCCGGAATAAAATCAATGCCAATGAATACTCCTGTCATCTCCCATTTGCCTGGTTCTTTTATGGTGAAAACGTCATGCTCTCCCAGCTCTATTGTTGCATCATTGCTTAACTCTATTAGTAGTTTTCGATATTTTTCCTGATTTATCCTGGAATATGTATCATCCAATGTTTTCTCGGTGAATTCCCACTTTTCATTCCATTGGTTAAATCTGATAAAACGATAACGTCCCGTTGTATCGCTGATCATAAGGTTTTGCTCGTCTTCAGTGATCAGCATTGGGTAGGTTGTTCCGTCAACCTCAATCTCTTCCTTGCCATCTTTATAGGATTTAAAGCGTTTATGGAAGATATCTTCCGGTTTTTCAGTAGGTTCTTCGAAAGGCCTTTCCGCAGGACTCTCTGCAGTTCGACCCTTTATTCTCGGCGCGGGAAAGGCTCTGATCCTCTGCGAGCCCTTGAGCGTTGATGCTTTGATCATACCCAACGTGATTGCCTGTAATATCGCATTCAGATACAGAGATAACCTGTCTGAGGCACTGACCTCTCTACCTTCAATGTCGTTGGCCAGTTGTTGCAAAAATGGCCCCAATATCGTTTGAAGAAAGAAAACGGGCCAGAACTGGGGTATCATCATCAATGTAGTGAATGCTGTATCAACGACATCTGCTGTTTCAGTCGTCCAGTGGACCTCTTCCGGAGATGGGCAATCCTTGTTCTCAAAATCCAGGTGATATGTCTCCTGCCAGGCCAGCGTATTTTCTATAAATGGTTTTTGAAAAGCCTTACCTATATTTCTCAATTCTTGTGCCGCAGTTAACTTTTTGTCACCGAGGCATTCGAGCCCTTTGATCACTATCGTTTTAACGTTGCCATAGCCGGGTACAAAGACTTCTGTCTCATCGTTATGCTGGTTTTCTTTCAGATCGGGTAGAAATACTTTATCGTGAACACCAGGAATATAGACATCCTCCCGACGTCTTTCCTGTTCAAGATCGAGTTCTGACTCCTGTTGCCCATCGCGGAAAAGTTTTACTCCCTTGTTATGGACCAGGTGATTTGCTGCCGGGTCGGGGGATATCCTATTTGATGATGTCCAGGTAGCCATTGCATCCGTTGGCGGCGTGGTAGTCAACGCTACCGTCGATGCCTTGCCACGCAGTTCACCATATTTATTTATCCAGGTATCAACCATCGAGGTATTTTTTTTGTCCCTCGATAGTAGATAAAAAGCGTCAAGTGAAAGAAGGGTTACCATTGAAGCGGAGTAGCGAATAAGCCATGCCCGAAAGGCAGGGTCATATTTCACTAAATAAGCCAGAGTTTCAGGTACCACCAGAGCGTCAACATTGGCACTGTATGCCGGAATGTTTTTCAGATACGTCTTACTCATCGCCTGCACGTTTTTAAGCTGTTCTTGAGTTAACTCATTCTGTGTAAGTGACTTTGCTATATCTTCTATCGCATTTTTGACTGGAATATAAGTTCCATTAACTCTCTTGATATCAAATAGATTACGATTCAACCCACTTTTATAAGCAACAGCCTGAATAAGTTCAGTGATTAGTCTAATTTGCGCACTATTGCCTGCTTCCATTTTATCTATGTTTATATAAATATTGTTATCGAAAGTTGAGATAAATAAAATAGCACCAGCTTCTTTTTCATCCTGCGTGAGGTTTATGCTTTTCCCCTGAACTAAGTAGATATCATCTTTATTTAAAGTAGTTTCAATTCGATGAAGCAGTTTTTGCCAGTCATTTGAAAAATCAGATAAATATTCATGCTTGTAAACACCCAGGGCCTCATTTAAATAACTGTGAACAATCGGCCAGTTCTGATTATTATAATAGAGGGTGTTATCGAGTAGTTTGATGATATCCTGCTTTATAAAATTTACAATATCAGTTATGGTCTGCTGATATTTCTGCTCGCTATCGTTAAGTGTTTTTTTATCAGCTGTTAGCTTAAAGAACTCTAGTTGATTTCTTTTGATGCGAGATGGGTAGAGTTTGGAGATCGCCAATTGTCTTTGAATAGCTATATTCTGTCGTCTACTTTGTTTTTTCGTTACTTCTTTGGGTAATGCTATTGTTATCCTTTCTGTTATTGCCTGTGCTTCACTGACAGCTTCTTCCACAGCAACCATTCCTGCCTGTGATCGCCATGGCCTGTTTTCTACTAATAAACAGGCCTCCTTCTGACTAATATTGAACATTTCAGACAGAGCTGCTTCTTGTGTTTTTATTTCAACATGCTTCCCTCTGTTTTCCAGAACGACAGTGGCTATAGGGTTAGCTTTGCTGAATAAATCCCCACGACTAAAAATACTCAAGCTGTGCAGTCCGGTCGGGTTAGCGAGGTCGGTTGCATCTGTAAAAATAGCAGGGAAAAAACGGCCTTTGTATAAAAAATAGTCAGACTGGTTTTTTTTGTCTTTATAATAGACAGGGATCGTAAATTTATTTACTTTGCTGAGCTGGTCGATGCCTGGAACGAAGTCGATATTTTCATTGTTATCGATAATTTTTTGCAACGTTCGATGAAGGTTTTCCTCGATCTTTACTGAAATATAATTCGGTGTAGTATCTTCTGGTTTTAATGTGTAATAGGAGTATACCGTTTTGTATTTATAATATGGCTTTCTCTCCTCACCCCTTATGCGGATCCATGTGTCTGCATCTAACCGTAATATCAACGGAATTGACTGGTTTCCATATATTCTTTCTAAATGCAAGTGGTTATCAGTAAAGGTTTTTACCTTAAAGCTGATGCCATTAACAATAAAACCGATAATTTCATGGGATCTGGCATCTTTGTAAAGTCCATTTGCTATCCTGAACCCTGACGAAAGCTTTGTACGAGCTGCATTTTCTTTAATGTAATTTAACGCTTCTGTTTCAATACGAAATGTTCCGAGGGGCGTTATCTCGATATGATTTTGTAGGCTACGCAACACATCGATGTTATTTCTTAGTTTGAATATCCCGCGATCGTATTCAATGATAGTTTTCATATCATTTGATAATGAATAGATATTGGTGGATATACCCTCTATGGGATAATAAAGATAATTATTCTTCACAAAGAATTCTGCATCCCTGTTCATACTCACACCATCAGTATCTGTAGCACCTATATACTTTTGGGCAGGGTTATCGATATATTCATTTTGCTCGGTAAGCATGATTTTTACATAATCATCTATTGATGAAGATGCACGTTCAAATTCCCAACCATAGTCATTTCTCACGATTACTCTGGATGGTAATTTTGTATCTGTATAAATAACATCATCCTTAATGCTTCCCCAGGCAGGAATAAAATCCCCAGCAATAAATACTCCGGTAATATTTTTCCCTCCAGCATTTTGCAGTGTGGCCAGATTACGAACATTATCAATAGTGATACGACTAAATGGCGAAACGGCAATACGATATTGTTCTCTATTGACACCATTTACCGCAGAGTAACCAGTGTTGAATATCTCATCTACATATTCCCAACTCTGATCATTTTGATTAAAGCGAATAAAACGAAGCTTTCCACTATTATCAATTATATAAGGCGTGTCATCATCCAGAGTCCATAACCGAAACCTTTGACCATTAATCGCGACATGAATATAACCCTCGCGGGCAGTGAACCGTTCCGCTAGTGGTTTATCAGCGCTTCCCTGATACAGCGCGCGGCACTCTTCCATCGATAAAGTTGGGCGTAACGCCGATATCGCCAGCGATAATGATTGCTGGCGCCGTTGCTTCTTCTCGTCTCCGGATAAAGACTGGCCCTTCATACTGTCATTAATAATCGCGGAAAGTGGATCGACAATACTTTTTTGCACCGCCTGTGAGCGCATGCCTTGTTTCAGTATTTCACGCACAACAGAATGAGGTTTCTGTTGCAATCTGCTATCTGCAAGGGGCTGCACCAGGGAATGATTAGATTCCTGGGCGGTGCGTTTACTGCTTTTAGTAATGTAATTATAGAGACCCCATCCCAGGCCTGCGGCTGCACCGATAGCGGAAATAGCTCCTGCTACTGCGCTTACACCGGGAGTCCATCGGTTTCTGCTTATCGCCGCAGGCAGCTGCGCTCCCATGGTCACTGCGACAGGAGCCATCAGCGGAGTCATCTCAATAGAGGTCTGTTTTCTACCGGCTGAGGCTGCGGCAGGTATTTCAACCGGCTCCTCGATTGGCGCTTTATCCGGAACCGCAGAAGACGATCTACGAATCATATGTAGGTAGCCTTCAGTTTGCGTGCGCTGAAGCTCTTCCGCTGTCAATTGAGTGGAGCATTGTGTTGTCAGATCTGTGTTAGGGACATTTTTGCAGGTCCATAATTCCCGGTTGTATCGCTGTTTATAGCCAGGTTCATTGACACACTCATACAGGTTACCGTCCTCTACTTGCATGCTACAGTCGGGTGTTGCCAGCAGCGCCATGCGCTCTAATTGGCTCCAGTACAGGCTCGCGCGTTGTAATATGCGTGCCAGATAAACCGGTACCTGCAGAAATGAACGTTGCGGCATTGGGTTGTTATTGCGCCAATAATGTCTACCGGCAATTGCCAGCAACGCCAGGGCGGTAAAGAAATGGTCATAAGCGAGGCGGCTATTACCTTCGGCTATCTGTCCATCATCGAAGTATTCTATGAGGCTATTGCGGATAAATTGTGCGGTGCTGGCGAGGATGTTTCCTTTGGCAAGACATGTAGAGACCAGTGTTAATGAATTCAGAATGGCTAAGTCGAGGTTTTTTCTCTCTTTGACAACGGAATAAAGATTTTGCGCTGTCAGGACTATTTCCAGAGGAAACATCGGGAAAAATTTCGCGAGCCCGGACAGAAATAACTCGTTCTCTTTTACTTCACCAAAATGAGAAAGAAGCTGTTTAAGGCATCTTTTACAGTCTTCAGTGAGAGAGATGGTTTTTTCTGGCGTTTCCTGTGCGTCGTACCAGATATCTTTATCTGGCTCAGTATTATCATTGCCCTCATACCAGTTTCGCCAGCATTGCCATAGTTCATCTGCATGCTGTTCTATGATATCCGCCAGGGCAAAGCGAAAATTTTTTACCTGGTCAGTGGTGAGGGTATCGCTACTGCACTGTTTTACGGCCGAGAGTATTGCTTTATAGAACGCATCGCTCCCCTCAACAGCAATAAATCTATTGTCGACACTGGCAAGGTATTGAACATCATCAATGCGAACCTCTGCGACTTGTTGGCTTCCCTCGGTTAACGGCTGTGTATTGACGGGCCATAGCGTCCCTTTAACAGGATCAGATGCCACGAAAATTTCGCCATTATCTTTCGTTAAAACCAATGTCTTACCATCAATGATGTCGGGATGGGTTGCCGCAGCCAGGCAAATAAAAATAAAGCCAGGCGGTTTATCTGATAAACGTATTTTTTCGGCATACTCTGCGACCTGAAACCCTTCCTGAGTTGTGGGGCGCAGTCTTTCATTTTTTAGCGATGGTGCATTGTCTTCGGGATATTTGGGTGACATGCAACCGTGTACTATTTTATTTTCATATGGCATTGCGACCTTCCTTATCTTCCCTGTTATGGAATTACCAATAATTGTGCGCATATGGTGAGATATCAGCTTAGATAGTGCCTATTGGTCATCATTTCTGAATGGTTTTCTATAAAGAAACATTTCGCTTTATTGATTGAAATCCATTAATTCAAAACATCGGGAAGAGTGTGATCGTAAGACGTGGCATGTAGCTCACCTGGAAGGTTACTGTGTAAGCAGCTTTTTTTGCTTTTTGGAGGAATTCTCGTCAGTTTCAACTACTTTACTATTGTCATAAAAAGAAAATATTTCTGAAATCTTTCTTGCTTGATGAATGTTAACTTATTGATTGTAAATTGTTTTTATAAACAAAATCCAAAATTTTTTTGTGTGTCATCAAACAGTAACAATCATCACATATAACTGTCATCAAATTGTCCTACTTTGCTCCGAGTAGCAACCCAAACAACGATTTACGATCCCTAGCAGGAGACATTATGAACGTTATGCGTACCACTGTCGCAACTGTTGTCGCCGCGACCTTTTCTCTGAGTGCTTTTGCTGCAAACGCAGCTGCAAGCCTGACAGGTGCAGGTGCAACATTCCCTGCGCCGGTGTATGCCAAATGGGCTGATACCTACCAGAAAGAAACGGGTAATAAAATCAACTATCAGGGTATTGGCTCTTCTGGTGGCGTAAAACAGATCATTGCTAAAACGGTTGATTTTGGCGCCTCCGATGCTCCGTTGACGGATGATAAACTGGCTCAGGAAGGTCTGTTCCAGTTCCCGACTGTAATCGGCGGTATCGTGCTGGCAATCAATGTGCCGGGCGTGAAAACGGGTGAGCTGGTGCTGGATGGTAAAACACTGGGCGATATCTACCTTGGCAAAATCAAAAAATGGGGATGACGAAGCGATCGCTAAGCTTAACCCAGGTCTGAAACTGCCTTCACAGAACATTGCTGTTGTTCGTCGCGCTGACGGTTCTGGTACTTCTTTCGTTTTCACCAGCTATCTGGCAAAAGTGAACGAAGAGTGGAAGTCTAAAGTGGGTTCAGGTTCTACTGTAAACTGGCCAACTGGTCTGGGCGGTAAAGGCAACGACGGTATCGCAGCCTTTGTACAGCGTTTACCCGGTTCGATTGGTTATGTTGAATATGCTTACGCTAAGCAGAACAACCTGGCTTATACCAAGCTAATCTCTGCTGATGGTAAAGCCGTTAGCCCGACAGAAGAGAGCTTCTCCAACGCGACGAAAGGTATCGACTGGAGCAAATCCTTCGCCCAGGATCTGACTAACCAGAAAGGTGACGATGTGTGGCCAATCACCTCTACTACCTTTATTCTGGTGCACAAAGAGCAGGCTAAACCTGAACAGGGTACTGAAGTGCTGAAGTTCTTTGATTGGGCTTATAAAAATGGTGGCAAGCAGGCAAATGCTCTGGATTACGCTACCCTGCCAGATAGTGTAGTAGAACAAGTTCGCGCGGCCTGGAAGACCAATGTGAAAGATAGCAGTGGCAAGGCGCTGTATTAAGTAAGTTTCGTAACGATGGTGGATAATGCTTCACTTATCCACCCTACAAAAAAACACTAACATATTGTATTTGTAGGCCCGGTAAGCGTAAGCCTCACCGGGCATCGTTCAAAATGATGTTTAACGTAAAGAGTGATTTATGGCTGCAACCAAGCCTGTATTTAACCCACCGGGTAAAAAAGGTGACATGATTTTCAGCGCGCTAGTCAGACTGGCTGCGCTGATTGTGCTATTGCTGCTCAGCGGTATCATTTTGTCACTTGTTATCTCCTCCTGGCCGAGCATTCAGAAGTTTGGTTTCTCATTTTTGTGGACTAAAGAGTGGGATGCGCCAAATGACATTTATGGTGCTCTGGTGCCTATTTACGGGACCATTGTCACCTCGGTGATTGCACTGCTGATTGCTGTACCGGTGAGCTTTGGTATCGCCCTGTTTCTGACCGAACTAGCGCCTGGCTGGCTCAAACGCCCGCTTGGTATAGCGATTGAGCTGCTGGCGGCCATCCCCAGTATCGTTTACGGCATGTGGGGGTTGTTTATTTTCGCTCCGCTGTTTGCTACCTACTTCCAGGAGCCAGTGGGTAATGTGCTTTCCAATATTCCGTTTGTTGGCGCACTCTTCTCCGGCCCGGCATTTGGTATCGGTATCCTTGCGGCCGGGGTGATCCTCGCAATTATGATAATTCCCTACATTGCGGCCGTAATGCGCGATGTATTTGAACAAACCCCGGTGATGATGAAAGAGTCAGCCTATGGCATTGGCTGCACCACCTGGGAGGTAATCTGGCGTATCGTTTTACCGTTCACCAAAAATGGGGTGATTGGCGGCGTTATGCTCGGGTTGGGCCGTGCGCTAGGTGAAACGATGGCGGTGACCTTTATCATCGGTAATACCTACCAGCTCGACAGTGCCTCGCTCTATATGCCGGGGAACAGTATTACTTCTGCGCTGGCGAATGAGTTTGCCGAAGCTGAGTCAGGCTTGCATGTTGCCGCGTTGATGGAACTGGGTCTGATCCTGTTTGTTATTACCTTTATCGTGTTGGCTATCTCTAAATTTATGATCATGCGTCTGGCGAAAAATGAGGGGGCGCGCTGATGGCTACGCTCGAATTACAAAGCACCGCACAACTGGCCGAATCGCGCCGTAAGATGCAGGCGCGCCGTCGCATGAAAAACCGTTTCGCATTGACACTCTCAATGGCGACTATGGCGTTTGGCTTGTTCTGGCTAGTCTGGATCCTCTTCTCCACGATTACGCGTGGTGTTGATGGTATGTCGCTGGCGCTGTTTACCGAAATGACACCGCCGCCGAATACTGTCGGTGGCGGTCTGGCTAACGCCCTCGCGGGCAGCGGTCTGCTAATCCTGTGGGCGACGGCTATCGGTACGCCACTGGGTATTCTGGCAGGGATTTATCTGGCGGAGTACGGACGCAAGTCGTGGCTGGCGGAGGTGATTCGTTTTATTAACGATATTCTGCTTTCTGCTCCTTCAATCGTGGTTGGTCTGTTTGTTTACACCATTGTGGTGGCCCAGATGCAACACTTCTCCGGTTGGGCTGGGGTGATCGCACTGGCGCTATTGCAGGTGCCTATCGTGATTCGCACCACCGAGAATATGCTGAAACTGGTGCCAGACAGCCTGCGTGAAGCCGCTTATGCGCTTGGTACGCCAAAGTGGAAGATGATTTCAGCCATTACCCTGAAAGCTTCAGTCTCCGGGATTATGACCGGGGTGCTGCTGGCTGTAGCGCGTATTGCGGGTGAAACCGCGCCATTGTTGTTTACCGCGCTTTCCAACCAGTTCTGGAGCACGGATATGATGCAACCTATTGCCAACCTGCCGGTGACGATTTTCAAATTCGCCATGAGTCCGTTTGCTGAGTGGCAGCAATTGGCCTGGGCCGGGGTGCTGATTATTACGCTCTGTGTACTGTTGCTGAATATTCTGGCGCGCATCATTTTCGCGAAGAGTAAACACGGTTAATTTTTTGCGGCGCGGCAAAAGCGGCGTCGAGTTGAGGAATGAAAGAGATGAGTATGGTTGAAACGATGCCGGGCAAAATGCAGGTTCGCGATTTGAACTTCTATTACGGTAAATTCCATGCACTAAAGAATATCAGCCTGGATATCGCCAAAAACCAGGTGACGGCGTTTATTGGGCCGTCCGGCTGCGGGAAGTCCACCCTGCTGCGTACCTTTAACAAAATGTATTCTCTCTACCCGGAGCAGCGAGCTGAGGGTGAGATTTTGCTCGATGGCGACAATATTCTTACCAATACTCAGGATATTGCCCTGTTGCGAGCGAAAGTAGGCATGGTGTTCCAGAAGCCGACGCCGTTTCCGATGTCAATTTATGACAATATTGCTTTCGGTGTCCGCCTGTTTGAAAAGCTCTCCCGTGCCGATATGGATGAACGTGTACAGTGGGCTTTAACCAAGGCCGCGTTATGGAATGAAACCAAGGATAAGCTGCACCAGAGCGGTTACTCTCTCTCCGGTGGTCAGCAGCAGCGTTTGTGTATTGCGCGTGGCATAGCGATTCGCCCGGAAGTATTGCTGCTGGATGAACCATGCTCAGCGCTTGATCCTATTTCAACCGGGCGTATTGAAGAGCTAATCACGGAATTGAAGCAGGATTACACCGTGGTTATTGTGACGCACAACATGCAGCAGGCTGCGCGTTGTTCTGATTACACAGCGTTTATGTATCTGGGCGAGTTGATTGAGTTCAGCAATACGGACGATTTGTTTACTAAGCCCGCCAAGAAACAGACTGAAGACTATATCACTGGCCGCTACGGTTGATTCGGAGTGCAGTATGGACAATCTCAATCTAAATAAGCATATTTCCGGGCAGTTTAACGCTGAGCTGGAGAGTATTCGCACTCAGGTCATGTCCATGGGGGGGATGGTGGAGCAGCAGCTTTCTGATGCAATCACCGCCATGCATAACCAGGACAGCGAGCTGGCAAAGCGCGTTGTTGAGGGCGACAAGCAGGTCAATATGATGGAAGTCGCCATTGATGAAGCCTGCGTGCGCATTATTGCAAAGCGCCAACCAACAGCCAGCGACCTGCGCCTGGTGATGGCTATCATTAAAACCATCGCCGAGCTGGAACGTATTGGCGATGTGGCTGATAAAATCTGCCGTACGGCGCTGGAGAAGTTCTCCCAACAGCATCAACCGTTGTTAGTGAGCCTGGAGTCGCTAGGCCGCCATACCGTGCAAATGCTTCATGATGTACTGGATGCCTTTGCCCGTATGGACCTGGATGAAGCGGTGCGTATTTATCGCGAAGATAAAAAAGTGGATCAAGAGTACGAAGGGATCGTCCGCCAGTTGATGACCTATATGATGGAAGATCCCCGCACCATTCCGAGTGTATTGACCGCTCTGTTCTGCGCCCGTTCTATTGAGCGTATCGGCGACCGTTGTCAGAATATCTGCGAATACATCTTCTACTTCCTGAAAGGCCAGGATTTCCGTCATGTTGGCGGTGATGAACTGGATAAATTGCTCGCGGGTAAAGATCCGAAAGAGTAAGTCAGATGCCCGGTAAGCGACAGCGCCACCGGGCAGCCTGTTTTCAGTCTAGTGCGTAACATTCCAGCCGCGTGCGCGCCATAGCGCAGGTAGCTCGGCTAAGTCAGTAAAAGTCGTTACCTTCGGATGGTCGATGGGTTTGTTATGGGGATCGGCACAGAAGTAGAATACCTCCATCCCAGCGGCAATACCTGATTGCGCCCCGGCGGTTGAGTCGTCTACCAGAATGCAATTAACCGGATCAACATTGAGCGCTTCGGCTGCGTGGAACATCAGGGCAGGATCGGGTTTCCAGCGTTGAATGTCATAGCCGCTGAATAATTTCTCGGGGAAGTGGTGTAGCATGCCGAGCTTACCCAGTGAGTGCTGCATCTTGCTGACCGGGCCATTGGATACAACACACATCGGCACGCTTACGGCGTTCAGTAACTCGTTAGCGCCAGCAATAACTTCAAGCTCAGCGTCAAACAGGCGCGCCACTTCTGCACGGTATACCGACTCTAAATCGGCTTTAAGCAGATTAACCCCGTGTTCTGCACTAATCACATCAATGATCTCGTAGAGCTTCATGCCCTTAAAGCGTTTAAAGACCTCTTCCAGGTCCAGCGTAATGCCAAAAGCTTTAAACATATGCACATAAGCGCGCGAACAAATTACTTCACTGTCGACCAGAGTGCCGTCACAGTCGAAAAATATGGCTTCAATGTGGGACATGCCGTTTCCTGTTAGTGCTAGTTTATCGTTTACTTAACGCAGATGGCGTAACGCAATCGTTGCCGTATAAGTAAAATCAATGAAAAAAAGTGTCTGCGAATCGTCAACATTGTCTCATTTTGGTATAGGATAGCGACGAATTTTCCCTCCTTTTCCGGAAATAGATAATGAGCCAACAACAGACTACTCAGGCATCGGGCCAGGGGCTGCTTGAACGGGTGTTCAAACTGCATGAACACGGTACGTCGGCACGCACTGAAGTGATCGCCGGCTTCACGACGTTTTTAACGATGGTCTACATCGTTTTTGTTAACCCACAGATTTTGGGCGTCGCCGGGATGGATACCAGCGCGGTATTCGTTACTACCTGTCTGATTGCCGCTTTTGGTAGCATCCTGATGGGGCTGGTTGCCAATCTACCGGTAGCGTTAGCTCCGGCAATGGGTCTGAATGCTTTCTTCGCTTTCGTCGTCGTAGGTGCGATGGGGTTGTCCTGGCAGATCGGCATGGGTGCGATTTTCTGGGGTGCGGTAGGTCTACTGCTACTGACAATTTTCCGCGTCCGTTACTGGATGATAGCGAATATTCCGCTTAGCCTGCGTGTAGGCATCACCAGTGGTATCGGTTTGTTTATCGGCATGATGGGGCTGAAAAACGCAGGTGTCATCGTAGCCAATAAAGATACGCTGGTCAGCATTGGTAACTTAACGTCTCACAGTGTGCTGCTGGGTGTGCTTGGCTTCTTTATCATTGCGATTCTGGCGTCACGTAACATTCACGCTGCGGTGCTGATCTCCATTGTCGTGACCACTCTGCTGGGCTGGTTGCTTGGGGATGTTCAGTATCACGGTATTGTTTCTGCTCCGCCGAGCGTGACGACAGTGGTGGGCAATGTCGATCTGGCTGGTTCGTTTAATCTTGGGCTGGCAGGGGTCATCTTCTCATTTATGCTGGTGAACCTGTTTGACTCCTCCGGTACGCTGATTGGCGTAACAGATAAAGCCGGGCTGGTGGATGCAAGAGGCAAGTTCCCGCGCATGAAACAAGCGCTGTATGTGGACAGTATCTCTTCGGTGGCGGGGTCGTTTATCGGCACCTCATCTGTTACTGCTTATATTGAATCCTCTTCTGGCGTCTCCGTTGGTGGTCGCACCGGCCTGACGGCGGTAGTTGTTGGTCTGCTCTTTTTGCTGGTGATTTTCCTGTCGCCGTTGGCAGGCATGGTACCGGCTTACGCCGCTGCCGGGGCACTGATCTATGTGGGTGTGTTGATGACATCCAGCCTTGCGCGTGTGAAATGGGACGACTTAACCGAATCTGTGCCCGCATTTATTACCGCGGTAATGATGCCGTTTAGTTTCTCAATTACCGAAGGTATCGCGCTGGGCTTTATCTCTTATTGCGTGATGAAGATAGGTACTGGCCGCCTGCGCGATCTCAGCCCATGTGTGATCATAGTTGCGTTGTTGTTCTTGCTGAAAATTATCTTTATTGACGCGCATTAATTCGCTCACCCTCTCTCAACATGGGAGAGGGTGTATTAATTTTCAATCACTGTTTTTTCGACGGGCAAACTGGTGAAACGCATTAGACGGGAAGCCGGATCGTTTGCTCGTGTTTGTACATCTGTGAGATAACGCCACCCTTTTAGACTATCAAACTCCCAGACTTTCAGGCTCTCAATGGCAGGTGCGACCGCAACTGACCAGATCAAAACATCTTCGGCATCACACATCACTTCCACCTGCGCCAGGGGTGCTACGCGAAGCCGACCGGCTCCTGGCAGTAACTGCAATAAATCTGCTTGATAATCTAAATGATGAATTAACTTCATTACGCTTTGACGCAACGTCAGGATCTGCATTTGCGCTTCATTGGTATCGGTTTGATTGTTAATCCACAGTTGCTCGTTATTGGTGAAAGTAGGCGCCTTATGCCCCTGACTTGTAGTGAAACCGCGAGTTGCCCGCTGTAGTTCCATATCCAGACCACACTCACCTTCGGTCGTAATGGCTGCACCTACCATATTGCCCGCATAGGCCAGCGAAAAATGTGGCAGGCTGCTATCAGCGAACTTTGGCCGCCCGCTGGGCTCGACAACGATATCAGGGAGTTCGCTGATGCCATAGAGCATCAGCATCATTTCAGCGAGCAAGGCGCGGGAGGCGAGAAAGCGCGAACGGCGATGTTCAGGCATCTGACGAGCAATTTCATGGCAGGCCTGTGAGAGGCGTGTTGAAACTAGATGCCCTTCTGAAAGAATCCCTCTGGCAAAATGCGTAGCCATTTTTCGCTCCATGATAATGGTCTGAATTCAACGACTCGATAATCAACATTATCGCCTATAGCATAGGTTTTAATGTGAAAATTCATTTCTGCAAAGTCCCACCGACAATCTTTACATTTTATTCATCTGGTTTCTGAATACACGCCTTATTATTTACCAATACAGAAACTGGAGAATATGCGCCCCAGCAAATCATCGGAGGTAAATTCTCCGGTTATCTCACTCAGGCTCTGCTGTGCCAGACGTAACTCTTCTGCCAGCAGTTCACCGGCCCATGCCCCCAGCAATTGTGCTTTGCCCTGTTGCAGATGGTTAGCCGCCGCTTCCAGCGCGTGCAGATGACGACGACGCGCAAGAAAACCGCCTTCCATACTGGTATCAAAGCCCATACTCTGTTTGAGGTGCTGGCGCAGAACATCGACCCCTTCCCCGGTACGCGCCGAAAGTCGCACAAGTGAGTGATTATTCACTTCACTGATCCCCAGCGTTTCACCAGTAATATCGGCTTTGTTGCGTACTACGGTAATCGGTAACTTAGCGGGTAAGCGGGCAATAAAATCAGGCCATATTTGCGCCGGATCAACGGCATCAGTGGTTGTACCATCCACCATAAATAGCACGCGATCGGCCTGTTCAATCTCTTGCCAGGCACGCTCAATGCCAATGCGTTCCACTTCGTCGCTTGCTTCGCGCAAGCCCGCGGTATCAATAATATGTAGCGGCATACCATCAATATGGATATGTTCACGCAAGACATCGCGAGTCGTGCCTGCAATATCCGTGACGATTGCCGCTTCACGCCCGGCCAGCGCGTTTAGCAGACTGGATTTACCTGCGTTCGGGCGACCTGCGATAACCACTTTCATCCCTTCACGTAGCAGGCTCCCCTGACGCGCTTCGGCACGTACCGCATCCAGGTCGGCAATGACATCATTAAGCTGGGCTTCGATTTTGCCATCAGAGAGGAAGTCGATCTCCTCATCCGGGAAGTCGATAGCTGCTTCAACATAGATGCGCAGGTGAGTAAGTGCTTCCACCAGGTGATTGACCCGCGTAGAAAATACACCCTGCAGTGAGTTTAGCGCTGAGCGTGCGGCTTGCTCAGAACTGGCATCAATCAGATCGGCAATCGCCTCGGCCTGGGCTAAATCAAGTTTGTCATTGAGGAACGCGCGTTCAGAGAACTCGCCAGGTTTAGCAATACGCAGCCCCGGCAGTAGTAGAATGCGTTTGAGCAGCAGATCCAGAATCACTGGGCCACCGTGGCCTTGCAGCTCCAGCACATCTTCACCAGTAAAGGAGTTAGGGCCGGGGAACCACAGCGCAATGCCCTGATCCAGCGCGTTACCTTCGGTATCCATAAACGGTAGGTAGTCGGCATAGCGTGGTTTTGGAAGTTTGCCTAAAACCGCCAGCGCGACGTCGCGCGCTTTGCTGCCAGAAATACGCAGGATGCCAACACCACCGCGTCCCGGTGGGGTTGCCTGTGCGACGATAGTGTCATTATGGCTCATGCTCGTTTTTCCGAATTATAAAACAACAAAGGCGGTCTGCTGACCGCCTCGGTATCGTTTGTTTGCCGGAGAGTACTGTTTATCCGGCACACTACTTATCAGGAGCTTTTCTTCTCGCGGCTATGCAAACCACGTTTCTCCAGACCACGATAAATCAGCTGCTGCTGGATGATGGTCACCAGGTTGCTGACGATATAGTACAGCACCAGACCTGATGGGAACCACAAGAAGAACACCGTAAAGATGACCGGCATAAAGGTCATAATCTTCTGTTGCATCGGATCGGTCACGGTCGTCGGCGACATCTTCTGGATGAAGAACATCGTGATGCCCATCAGAATCGGCAGAATGTAATACGGGTCTTGCGCGGAAAGGTCATGGATCCACAGAGCGAATGGCGCATGGCGCAGCTCAACGGAGCCCATCAGCATATAGTACAATGCGAGGAAGATCGGCATCTGGATCAGCAGCGGGAAGCAGCCGCCCAGCGGGTTCACTTTCTCAGATTTGTACAGCGCCATCATCTCCTGACTCATCCGCTGTTTGTCATCACCCAGACGTTCACGCATGGCCTGAATCTTCGGCTGCAGCATACGCATTTTCGCCATGGAGGTGTACTGCGCTTTAGTCAGCGGGTACATGATGCCACGAACGATAAAGGTGATAGCGATGATAGAGAAGCCCCAGTTACCCAGGTAGCTATGGATCCACTTCAGCAATTTAAACAGCGGTTGAGAGATAAACCACAACCATCCGTAATCTACCGTCAGATCCAGATTAGGCGCTACGGCTGCCATTTTATCCTGAACTTCAGGACCGACCCACAGGGTGCTGGTCAGCGTACCGGTCTGGCCAGGCTGAATCTGAACAGGCTGAGATTTATACCCGATAGCAGCAACACCATTACCCAGATTTTTGGTGTAAAAGTTGTTTTCGACATCGTTACGTGGGATCCACGCCGTGGCGAAATACTGCTGCAGCATCGCGACCCAACCACCTTTAGAGTTGATGTTCAGCTCTTCGTTATCGGCGATGTTATCGAACTTGTATTTTTCATACTTTTCGTCAGGCGTAGAGTACGCAGCGCCGCGGAAAGTATGGAGTGCAAAGTTGCTGCTACCTGTGTCGCGGTGTGACGGCAGGTTGATGGATTGCTTCAATTGACCAAAGCTTGCCACTTCCAGCGCCTTGTCACTGGCATTCTGCACGTTATAACCCACGTTCACCGCGTATTCGCCACGTTTCAGCGTGAACGTTTTGGTAAAAGTATTACCTGCGGCATCGGTGTAAGTGAACGGGATAGCCAGTTCGTTCTGACCATCAGCCAGTACAAAGGTATCTTTATCTACGTTATAGAGCGGACGCGGGCCGTTAGCGGGGTTATCCGGGCCATTAGGACCAGTCAGGCCGCTTTGTGCCTGGTAGATAAATTGTGGTGTGGTTTCCAGTAACTGAAACGGCTCGCTGGAGCCCAGCTCTTTCGGGTAACCTAAAAGCAGTGCCTGCTCAACATCACCACCCTGGGTGTTGATGGTCAGCTCAAGCACATCGGTTTTAACCGTAATCAGTTTCCCCTGGCCACTGGTCGGTACGCCCTGGTCGGCTGCGCTACCCGCTGCGGTGGTCGTAGTCTGCGTGGTCTGCTGCGTTTGAGGAGGATTTTTATCCTGCTCCCACGCTTGCCAGATCATGAAAGACACGAACAACAAAGCGATGATAAAAAGATTGCGTTGCGAATCCATCGTTAGTGTTCTCTGGTTTTAGAAGGCCCTGGCGGGACGGGATCGTCTCCACCTGGGTGTAAAGGGTGGCATTTTAATACGCGTTTCATTGTCAACCAACTGCCTTTTAACATACCAAACCTGCGCAATGCCTCAATTCCGTAGTGAGAGCAGGTCGGGGTGAAACGGCAATGCGGCCCGAGTAGCGGACTAATCAGGCGTTGATAGACCCGAATTAGGCCTATCAGGAGCCTTGAGCCAGGCGACAATGGCGGCGCCATAGTTTTTCCAACGCTTCCGAGAGAGCACGGTTATCGAGGTCTGCAACCCCTTTCTTTGCCACCACCACGAAATCCATTGCCGGCAGGTCATGCTGGCGTAAACGAAAACTTTCACGCGTCAGACGTTTAATCCGATTGCGTTCATGTGCGCGTTTGACGTTTTTCTTGGCGACGGTAAGACCGATACGGGGATGCCCCAGCGAATTCAGGCGGCCGAGTATAGTAATTTGCGGCGTGCCAGCCCGTTGTGGCTGCTGGAAGACGAAAGTGAAATGAGTGGGAGTTAACAAACGTAACTCCCTGGGAAATGCGAGCTTAACCACTCAGGGGTTAGCTTTTATTACTTGGAAACGGTCAGACGTGCGCGGCCTTTAGCGCGACGACGAGCCAGAACCTGACGACCATTTTTAGTTGCCATACGAGCACGGAAGCCGTGAGAACGGTTGCGCTTCAGTACAGACGGTTGAAAAGTGCGTTTCATGGCGATTTCTACCTAAACTTGAATAAATTCACTGACTTTTGCGTATGCCTGAACGGATATCGAACGACAGGCGCGCGAGCCAAGGGTAATTAAAGAGGCCGGATTGTAATAATTGTACACTCCGGAGTCAATTCTCTTTCCTTATAGCGCACTCATTTTTGCACAAAACAGCGCAAAAAACAGGCAGCGCTCGACGCCTGAAGAGGAGCATGACGCGCCGGGGGGAGAATTATACGGTGCTAATGGCAAAGAGCAAGGATCCAACGGGATCATAATTAGATCATTTAAGCAGAAAATTATCTTTACTCATTAAATTTTCCAATATGTAACTTAAAACGTCCCGCATTCCAGTCTGGATCGTTTACACTTAGCCGATTGCACATTGCCCTGTGGATAAATCATAAAGAAACTGTGAGAAACAGAAGATCTCTGGCTCGGTTTACGCTATGATCCGCGGTCCCGATCGCGATCCAGAATCGTTATTCGGGGGAAACCGCCAAGAGCGGTTCGCACGTCACCCGGTTGGGTCTTACCGACGTGTGTCAAAAAACATTAATGTCTCTGTCTTTACTATTTATCGATTTTCGTTCGAGTGGAGTCCGCCGTGTCACTTTCGCTTTGGCAGCAGTGTCTTGCCCGACTGCAGGATGAGTTACCAGCCACAGAATTCAGTATGTGGATACGCCCGTTACAGGCGGAACTGAGCGATAACACGCTGGCTTTGTATGCGCCAAACCGTTTCGTGCTTGATTGGGTAAGAGACAAATACCTAAATAATATCAATGGCTTGCTTAATGATTTTTGTGGCACAGATGCGCCGCAACTCCATTTCGAGGTCGGCTCTCGCCCGGTTAACCATACACTGAAAGAACCCGCCAGCGTTGCGGCGCCCGCTCAGGCGGCGCAGGTTGTAGTGCAACGCGCAGCCCCTGTTGTCCGTCCCGGCTGGGATAAT